>NZ_KE386822.1:311536-318580 GCF_000428945.1 Hamadaea tsunoensis DSM 44101
GGTCAGGCGCAGGTGTCGGGTGTGTCGGGCACGTGGCGGGACCTGACGGAGAACGTGAACCAGCTGGCGGGCAACCTGACCGCCCAGGTCCGCAACATCGCCCAGGTCACCACCGCGGTCGCGCAGGGCGACCTGTCGCAGAAGATCACGGTGGACGCGCGTGGCGAGATCCTGGAGCTGAAGAACACGGTCAACACGATGGTGGACCAGTTGTCGTCGTTCGCCGACGAGGTCACGCGCGTGGCCCGCGAGGTGGGTTCCGACGGCAAGCTCGGCGGCCAGGCCCAGGTACGCGGCGTCGCCGGCACCTGGCGGGACCTGACCGACAACGTGAACTTCATGGCGTCCAACCTGACCGCCCAGGTGCGCAACATCGCGCAGGTCACCACGGCCGTGGCGCTCGGCGACCTGAAGCAGAAGATCACGGTCGACGCCCAGGGCGAGATCCTGGAGCTGAAGAGCACGGTCAACACGATGGTGGACCAGTTGTCGTCGTTCGCCGACGAGGTCACGCGCGTCGCCCGCGAGGTCGGCTCGGACGGCAAGCTCGGCGGCCAGGCCGACGTACGCGGCGTCGCCGGCACCTGGCGCGACCTGACCGACAACGTGAACCAGCTCGCCTCGACGCTGACCACGCAGCTGCGCGCGATCGCGGAGGTGTCCACGGCGGTGACCCGCGGCGACCTGACCCAGCGGATCGCGGTCGAGGCGCAGGGCGAGGTCGCCGAGCTGAAGGACAACATCAACCAGATGATCATCACGCTCGGCGAGACCACCGCCAAGAACGCCGAGCAGGGCTGGCTGGAGTCGAACCTGGCCCGGTCGAGCAGCCTGCTGCAGGGCCAGCGGGACCTCGGCGAGGTCGGCAAGATGATCATGAGCGAGATGGCGCCCCTGGTCAACGCCCAGCTCGGCGCGTTCTTCCTGCACGAGGCGACGCCCGGTCGCGAGGGCCGGCTGCGCCGCTCGGCGACCTACGGGCTCGGCTCGGCCGGCGAGAACGTCACCGTGTCGCTCGGCGAGGGCCTCGTCGGGCAGGCCGCGGCGGACCTCCGCGCGATCAAGGTGTCCGGCGGCGCCGCCCGCAGCATCTCCTCGGGTACCAGCGTGATCGCGGTCGAGGACCTGATCATCCTGCCCATCCTGTTCGAGGGGTCGCTGCTCGGCGTGATCGAGTTCGGCGGCGTGAGCCCCTTCTCCGACCTGTCGCTGGAGTTCCTCGACCGGCTCGTCGGCACCATCGGCGTCGCGCTCAACACGATCCTCGCCAACCGGCGTACCGAGGAGCTGCTCGACCAGTCCCAGCGGCTCGCGCACGAGCTGCGCGAGCAGTCGGCGGAGCTGCAGCGTACGAACGCGGAGCTGGAGGAGAAGGCCGAGCAGCTGTCCGAGCAGAACCGCAACATCGAGATCAAGAACCGCGAGATCGAACTCGCCCGGCTCGGCCTGGAGGAGAAGGCGCAGCAGCTGGCGGCCGCGTCCCAGTACAAGTCCGAGTTCCTCGCCAACATGAGCCACGAGCTGCGTACGCCGCTCAACTCGCTGCTCCTGCTGGCGCGGTTGCTGGCCGACAACCCGGACGACAACCTGACCGCCAAGCAGATCGAGTTCGCCCGCACGATCCACAACGCGGGTTCGGACCTGATGGCGCTGATCGACGACATCCTGGACCTGTCCAAGATCGAGGCCGGCCGGATGGACGTCGACTTCGGCGAGGTCGCCTTCGCGGAGGTACGCGCCTACGTCGAGCAGGCGTTCCTGCCGCAGGCCGAGCAGAAGGGTCTCGAACTCGCGGTGCGGCTGGCGGCCGACCTGCCGCCGCTGATGACCACCGACGCCCAGCGCCTGCAGCAGATCCTGCGCAACCTGATGTCCAACGCGGTCAAGTTCACCGACGCGGGCGCGGTCAGCCTGGAGATCGGCATCGCGCCGGCGGAGCTGGAGTTCGCCGAGCCGACGCTGCGCTCGGCCGGACAGGCGGTGGCGTTCGCCGTACGCGACACGGGCATCGGGATCCCGGCGGACAAGCTGGCCGTCATCTTCGACGAGTTCAAGCAGGCCGACGGCACGACCAGCCGCAAGTACGGCGGCACCGGCCTCGGCCTGTCGATCAGCCGGGAACTCGCCCGGCTGCTCGGCGGCGCGATCGCGGTCACCTCGACACCGGGCGAGGGTTCGGTGTTCACCCTGTACCTGCCCGCGATCTTCGCCACCGAACCGGTCGAGGCGCCGGCCCCGCCACGCCCCGCGGCTCTCCGCTCGGGCATGGCCACGCCGGCGATCCTGGCCGCGCCCCGGCGACCGGTCCGCGGCGCGCGTACGGCGACGCAGCGTTGGCCGGAGGAGCAGCGCTGGCCGGAGGAGGCCGTGGAGCGTGCACCGCAGGGTGCGCCGGCCGCGCGGCAGCTGGGCGGGGCGACCGTGCTGATCGTCGACGACGACGTCCGCAACGTGTTCGCGCTGACGAGCGCGCTGGAGCTGCAGGGCCTGCGGGTCCTGTACGCCGACAACGGCTCCGACGGGCTGCGCCTGCTGGCCGCCCACCCCGAGATCGACGTCGTCCTGATGGACGCGATGATGCCCGAGCAGGACGGATATGAGACGACCCGGATCATCCGGGCCAATCCGCACCTGGTCAACCTGCCGGTGATCTTCCTGACCGCCAAGGCCATGCCCGGCGACCGGGACGCCGCCATCACGGCCGGGGCCAGCGACTACATCACCAAGCCCGTCGACCTCGACGAGCTGCTGCAGATGATGGCCGGCTGGGTACGCGGCAAGGAAGGCGAAGGCCGATGAGGACAGCTGGACCAGGGGAGCAGGCGAAGGTCCTGCTCGTCGACGACCGCAGCGACAACCTGCTCGCGCTGCAGGCGATCCTGCAGGGCATGGCGGTGCAGACGGTCGCGGTCAACTCCGGCGAGGCCGCCCTCAAACAGCTGCTGGTCGACGAGTACGCGCTGATCCTGCTGGACGCGTACATGCCGGGGATGAGCGGGTTCGAGGCCGCGACCCACATCAAGGGCCGTGAGCGTACGCGGCACATCCCGATCATCTTCCTGACGGCGGCCGACCGCGACGCGTCGATGGCGCTGCGCGGGTACGCGGCCGGGGCGGTGGACTACCTCACCAAGCCGCTCGACCCGTGGATCCTGCGCGCGAAGGTGTCGGTGTTCATCGAGATGTGGGCGCAGAACCGTCAGATCCAGCGGCAGGCCGAGCAGGTCAGCGCGTACGCCGAAGCGGCCCGTACGGCGCTGGCGGCGCTGCGCGGGGACGACGTGGCGCGGGCCGCGGAGATCCTCGAAGCCGCCCAGGGCCTCCAGGCCCGCACGTCCCGCTAGCCCGCACCGGTCAGCCGGTCAGCGGAGCAGCCGGGCAGGGGCAGCCGGTCAGCCGAAGCTCCGGTCGCGGACCCGAATCGCGGCCCAGATCCGCTTGCCGTCGCTCGTCGGCAGGCTGCCCCAGGCCGTGGCGTGGATGTTGACCAGGTGCAGACCCCGGCCGCGGATGGCGGGCGGGTCGGCGGCCAGATGGTCGACCGCGGTCGGGACGGGCAGCACCCCGCTGCCGTCCTGCACGGCCAGGTACAGGTGGGAGCCGCGCAGGGCGACGATGAGCGTCATCTCCGTGCGGGCGTGCTCGACGGCGTTGGCGACCAGCTCGGAGACGATCAGCTCGGCGGCCTCGGCCGCGTCGTCGACCTGCCAGTCGGCGCAGGCGGCCAGGACGAACCGGCGGGCGGCCGCGGGCGCCGTCACCGCGGGCGGCAGCCGCAACCGCCGCCGGCTTGGGTCGGGCGCGTCGACCGCGGCCGCGTACGCCGCTTCGAAGGTGTCGAAGACGGGGATGTCGCCGAGGACGCCGCCGCCCATCATGGCCCGCAGCGCGGCCGACGGCGCGGCCAGCAGCAGCGCCGGGGCGGGCGGGCCCTGGTGGCCGGCGACGGTGGGGAAGACGGTCAGGTGAATGCTCGACTGGCTGGTCAGCCCGGCGGCGTCGACGACGACCGCGGTCACGTCCTCGGCCAGGTGCCGGTGCAGGATCTGGCGGATCACCGTGACGGACTCCGTGGTGAGCGTGCCCGTGAGGACGAGCCGCACGACCCCGCCGGTACGCGTGGCGGATGCGACGGTGACGGTCATGCCCCTCAGCCCCGACAACGATGTGATCCGACAGCGGTCCGATCCGACAGCGGTCCGATACGACAGCGGTCCGATACGACAGCGGTCCGATACGACAGCGGTGTGATCCGACAGCGGTCCGATGCGACAGAACGACGGTAACTCCGGCGTCTCCATTAGTCCACGCGGCGCGCCTCCCACTCGGGGGCGAGCAGCCCGTAGATCACTTCGTCGGCGAAGGCGCCCGCGACCCAGGCCGGCTGGCGCAGCGTTCCCTCGTGCCGGAAGCCGTTGCGCTCGGCGGCCGTGATCATCGCCCGGTTGTCGGCGAGCGTCTCGATCTGCAGACGGTGCAGCCCGCGGATGCGGAACCCGTAGTCGCACAGCGTCCGCACGATGTCGGTCCCCAGGCCCCGGCCCCGGTACGCCGGCCGCAGCGAGATGCCGATGTGCGCGAGCCGGTTGTGCAGGTCGACCGCCCACAGCAGGGCCTCCCCGACCAGTTCGGGCTGGTCCCGAGCTTCGAGAGAGGGCTGGGCCCCGGGATGGTGCAGCGGCGCGAGGGCGACGGCGGAGAAGATCACCACGTCGTCGCTCGGTTCCCGCAGCCGGTACGGGGAATGCGGTGAATCCGGAGGAATAGGACGCCACGGGCGGGAATCGGCCCGCGACCGGGTCTCGACGTCGTCGTGCAGTTCCGCCTGGAGCACGGGAATGTCTGATTCATGACGGGCGCGCAGCGCCGTCTTCTCACCGCGGAGCACGGTGATTTGTACCGCAGTGCCGCTGACGTGGCAAGACGTTTGCGCCGGGCGGCCGGAAAGGACCGGCCCGGGGGAGGCATCCCGTCGTACCCCGTGGCTATGGTGGTCCATGGCCCGTTCCCCGTGCGGGCTGTGCCCCTGATGGGCTCTGTGTGCGGGCAGGAGTCACGTGTCGGTCTACAGCAGCAAGAGTGCCAAGCAGAAGCCCGACCCGGTCGAGGGCACCCCCGGCGGACCGGTCGACGGCAAGGAGCGCAAGGGACGCGCGCCCTTCTGGGCGGTCGCGCTCACCGTGCTCGGCGTCCTGGTCGCGGTCACCGGCTTCGGCGGCATGGCGGCGGCCCACTATTACCTGGGCAAGCTGACCGGCCAGATCGAGACCACCGACACCGTGCTCAACGGCGACTCCGGCAACAGCGCCAGCACCGGCAAGATCCCCAGCGGCGCCTTCAACCTGCTCATGCTGGGCCTCGACACCCGTGACGGCTGGCAGCAGTCGGGCGAGTTGTCCCGCTCCGACACGATCATCATCCTGCACGTCTCGGCCACGCACGACCAGGCGTACATGATCTCGATCCCACGGGACACCATCGCGCACATCCCGGCCGACTCCACCCTCGGCTTCGACGGGGCCACCACCAAGATCAATGCCGCGTACGCGTTCGGCTCCGAGAAGCACGGCTGGCAGGGCGGCGCCCGGCTGGCCACCGAGGCCGTCGCGGAACTGACCGGGCTCAAGTTCAGCGGGGTCGTGCAGATCGACTTCGGCGGCTTCAAGAACGTCATCAACGCCCTCGGCGGCGTGTACATGTGCGTGGAGCGCGACACCTGGTCCAGCCACTACTCGTACGACAAGAACGGCAAGATCGTCTACGACGTGAAGCGGGACGAGGAACACGAGATCGCGAACAACTACATCCACAAGAAGGGCTGCCGCGACCTGCCCGGCTGGGACGCGCTCGACTACGCCCGCCAGCGGTACGGCCTGCCGAACTCCGACTACGACCGGCAGCGCCACCAGCAGCAGCTCATCCGCGCGATGGCGAAGAAGGCCACCAGCACCGGCGTCATCACCAACCCGTCCAAGGTCGCGTCCCTGGTCGAGGCGGCCGGCGCGGCGCTGAAGATGGACACGAACGGCGTACAGGTCAACGACTTCATCTTCGGCCTCAAGGCGATCGCCGGGGCGGACCTGATCGCGCTGAAGACCAACTCCGGCACGTACGCCTCGGTCAGCGGCGGCGAGGGGATCACGCAGGGGACGAAGGATCTGTTCGCGGCGACGGCGGCGGACAACCTCGGCCCGTTCATCAGCGAGAATCCCGAATACCTGATCCCCGACGCCTCGTAGCCGGTGGGATCAAACCCTTCAAAGTCCTGAAGACCTTTTGTCCCGGGTTCGTCGATCTCACCTCCGCTCCTCGCGCGGGAGACCGCTACGGCCTCGCCACTTCGTGACGAGGCCTCCACTGCCAGGTGAGCGGGGCGACGCATCGTTCGCCGCGGTCCGGTCGCCCTCGCACCCCTGCTCCTGAACTCCCGCGCTCGTGGGGCTCGTGGGGCTCGTGGGGCTCGTGTGCTCGTGTGCTCGTGTGCTTCGGCTTTGTCGCGACTGTCCGACTTGTATACCCAGCGCCGCGACGATCTTGCGCGAGTGTCCCGAATTTCGTCGGGAATGCCCTGAATGCCGGTACATTCGCGCAAGATCGTCGCGGGGTGCGGGGTGCGGGGTGCGGGGTGCGGGGTGCGGGGGGTGGGGTGCGGGGTGCGGTGGGGTGCGGGGGAAGGGGCGGCCGTTTCGGCGTTGGGCTGGCTGGGCTTTGTCGCGACTGTCCGATATGGGGATTCGAGAGCTTGTGGGCTGGTGATCAAGAGCGGCCGAGATGGTGGTTTCAACCGGTGGGTGCAAGTAGGAGTTGGTTGAGGCGTTCGGTGGGGGTGTCCCAGTCGAGGGTTTGGCGTGGTCGCCGGTTGAGTTGGTCGGCGATCACGTCGAGGCCGGCTTGGTCGATGGTGCGGAAGTCGAAGCGGCCGCGGGGGAAGTAGTCGCGTAGTAGGCCGTTGGTGTTTTCGTTGGTGCCGCGTTGCCAGGGTGAGTGCGGGTCGCAGATGTAGACCCGGCAGTCGGTGGCGAGTTGGATGTGGTGGTGTTCGGC
>NZ_AUAX01000014.1 GCF_000428945.1 Hamadaea tsunoensis DSM 44101
CAAAGCCCAGACCGGCCAGGGCCCCGATCTTCCCTGCGGTCGACGATCTTGCGCGAATGTTCGGGCATTCCGGGTACACCGGACGAAATTCGGGGCATTCGCGCAAGATCGTCGAGCATCTCGGGTGCACGCCGGGCAATCGCCGACCATCTCGGGGCACAAGTCGGACAGTCGCGACAAAGGCTCGGGGGTGAAGGGTGAAGCGGCGACCGGACCGCGGTGAAGGATGCTTCGCCCCGGAAACCTGGCAGTGGAGTCCCCGGAGCGCAGCGATAGGGGCGGAACGGTCTCCCGCGGGAGGAGCGGAGGTGAGATCGACGAACCCGGGACATGAATGTGATCTTGAAGTTATCGCAAGACGTAGCACTCTGCTTCGCGGTCGTACCAGCGGTCGGTGCGGCCCAGGTAGGACATGCCCAGCCGGCGCATGACGGCGAGCGACGGATCGTTGCCGGGCCAGGCGATCGCGAAGATCTCGGTGAGGCCGTAGGAGTCGGCGAGTTGGAGGGCGCCGCGGGCGGCTTCGGTGGCGTAGCCGCGGTGCCAGGAGTCGGGGTGGAAATGCCAGCCGACCTCGATGGCGCCCGGGAACCGACCGTCGGCCGGATCAGGCAGCGGGACCAGCAGGATCGTGCCGGCGATGACGCCGGTCTCCTTGATCTGTGCGGCCCAGCAGCCGTAGCGGTGGTCGTGCTTCGCGGCGAGGTCGGCCCAGCGGGCGATCATCTTCTCGCCCTGCGCGGGGTCGTCCAGGGGCTTGTCCATGCCGATCCATTTCGTCACCGCCTCCTTCGAGTAGATGTCGAAGGCGCGGGCGGCGTCGGCGGACTCCCACGGACGGACGATCAGTCGTTCGGTCTCGAACATCACGCGTTCAGGGTGCGCGGCCGTCGCCCGTACGGAAAACCCTGCCGGCGCCCGTCAAGGGGCACCGGCAGGGTCGGGCGCGGGTACTCAGGCGTGGACCGGGTCCCGGGCGTCGGCGGGAGCCGGGTCGGCGGCGGTGGAGTCGTGTTTGATGCCGAAGCGGCGGTAGATCGCGCCGAGCGGTCCGGGCGCCCACCAGTTCCAGCGGCCGAGCAGCCGCATCGTCGCCGGGACGAGGACCATCCGGACCAGGGTCGCGTCGACCACGATGGCGACGATCATGCCGACGCCCATCATCTTGATGAACATCATCTCGCCGGTCGCGAACCCGGCCACCACGATGACCAGCAGCAGCGCGGCCGCCGTGATGATCCGGCCCGTGTGCTGGACGCCCCGGGCCACCGCCGTCGTGTTGTCACCCGTCGCGTCCCATTCCTCGCGTACGCGGGACAGCAGGAAGACCTCGTAGTCCGTCGCCAGGCCGAACAGGATGACGAGGACGAGGATGAGGTTGGTCGGGTCGAGGAAGCCGGTCGCGGTGAAGTTCATCAGCCCGGCGAGGTGGCCCTGCTGGAAGCCCCAGACGACCACGCCGAAGCTGGCGCCCAGCGAGATCAGGTTCATCAGGACCGCCTTGATCGGCAGGATGATCGAGCCGAAGGCGAGGAACAGCAGCAGGAACGTCGCGAGCCCCATGATCAGGGCGGCGTACGGCAGGCGGTCGCCGAGGCTGTCGAGGAGATCCAGGTCCGTGGCGGAGCGGCCGGTGACCTGGACGGTGGCGCCCGCCGGGTCGGGCAGGGCGCGGATCTCCCGGACGACGTCGCGCGCCTCCGGCGAGGACGGCTCACCCTTGTACGTCACGCTGATCAGCGTGTCCGTGCCCTGCTGCGCCGAGACGGCCGCACCGGTCGCGCCCGGCACATGCCCGACCGAGTCCACGTAGGACTGAAGGTCGCCGGAACCGGTCACGAGAACCTGGATCGGATAGGTGGTACCCGCGCCGGTGAACCCGGAGTCGAGGCGGTCGTTGACCGTCCGCACCGTGGAGTCCGGCGGCAGGAGCCGCTCGTCGAACCCGCCGAAGCTGATCTTCAGCACCGGCAGCGCGATGACCACGAGCACCACGATGACGCCGAGGGCGTACCAGACGGGCTTCTTCATGACGCTCGTGGCGAGACGCGCCCACGCGCCGCTCTCCCGGCCGCGGCCGAGGAAACCGAGGCGGCCGGCGTTGATGCGCGGGCCGAGGACGGCGAGGAAGGCGGGCAGGACGGTGAGCGACGCGATCATGGCGACGGCGACGGCGGCCATGCCCCCGAAGCCCATCGACTTGAGGAAGATCTGTGGGAAGACCAGCAGCGAAGAGAGCGCGAGCACGATCGTGAGCCCGGAGACGAGCACCGTACGCCCAGCCGTGCTCAGCGTGCGCCGCAACGCTTCCGGAGTGTCGTGCCCCGCGGCGAGTTCTTCCCGGAAGCGGCTGACGATGAACAGGGCGTAGTCGATCGCCATGCCCAGGCCGAGAATCGTGATGATGTTGATGGCGAAGACCGAGACGTCGGTGGCCAACGTGATCAGGCGAACCGCCGTGAACGCGCCGAGCGTGGCGATGACGCCGACGACCAGCGGAGTGACCGCGGCGACCAGGCCGCGGAAGATCAGGATGAGCAGGAGCAGCAGGATCGGCATCGAGACGGTCTCGGCGAACGTGATGTCCTTGGTCGTCTGCGTGTTGACCGCCTTGAGGAACGCGATCGCACCGCCGACCTCGGTCGTCACGCCGGGTGCGTCCAGCGCCGGGCGTACGCCGTCGTAGAGCTCGCGCTTGGCGTCCTGGGTGTCGCCGCGCAGGCGTACGCCGACGTAGGTCGACTTGCCGTCGGTGGAGGTCATCCTGGCCGGGTCCCAGAGGACGTCGGTCACGTCGGCGCGGCCCTTCACGTTCTGCACCGTGGCCTGGATGTCGGCCTGGTGCGCCGTGATCCCGTCCGGCGCGGTGTACAGGACGACCAGGTCGATCGCCTGGTCGCCGAAGATGTCACGGATCTTCTGCGTGGCGACGTACGAGTCGCTGCTGCGGTTCTCGAAACCGGTGCCGGTGAGCTTGCCGAACACCCCGGTCCCCCACAGACCACTCACCAGCAGCACGCCGACCGCCGCGATGAGCACCGGCCAGCGCAGCCGGTACACGGCCTTCCCCCACATGATTCCTCCCCCTCGGAGATCTCGCGATAAGCTGTGCACGCCTGTAAGCTGAGCTAACACTGTTTGTTTTGCCAACGCTGTTTATTGTGCCAACGCTGTTTATTGTGATGACGCCGTTCACTTTGCCAACGCCGTTTACTTTGCCTACGGCGTTTGCCCGGTGTCAAGAGGGATGGAGAAACGTGGCGACGAACCGCCGGGAACGGCTTCGCGAGGCGACGATGAACGAGATCCGTGCCGCCGCCCTCGCGCAGCTCAGCACGGGCGGCCCGAGCGCGATCTCGCTCCGCGCGATCGCCCGTGACATGGGTCTCACGGCCGCCGCGCTCTATCGCTACTACGACAGTCTCGAATCGCTCACCGAGGACCTCTGCGCCGACCGCTACCGGAGCATGACCCGTTCGGTGGTCGCCGCACGCGACGCCCAGACCGACTGCGTCTCGCGGCTGCGGGCGATGTGCCTCGCGTACCGGGAGTGGGCTCTGAGCCACCCGCAGGAGTACGCGTTGATCTGCGGTGCACCGGTGCTGCTGACCGGGGACACCCCGCAGGAGGGTCCCGCCGTGGAGAAGATGGAGGCGGCGGTCGACTTCACGCTCGCCTTCCTGGGTCCATTCGCGGAGGCGTGGGCCGGTCGGCGTACGCCACCGCCGGCCCTGCTGCCGGGCGTGCTGGAGTCGCTGGACGGGGTCGTCGTCGAGCTGCTGACGGACAAGCTGCCGCCCGAGGGGATCGTCTACTTCGTCAACGGCTGGGCGCGGCTGTCCGGCGCGATCACCACGGAGATCTTCGGGCACCTGCGGTGGGCGGCGTCGGACGCCGAGCCGCTGTTCCGCGAGAACCTCGAGGACATGCTCCGCCAGCTGACCGCCTGACCTGCTGTTCGGCCGGCCGTTGGAGCGCTATTCGGCCGGTCGCTCGGGCGCCTTCTCGGAGCGGATCTCGTGCCCGACGCTGGTCAGGCACCGGCCGCTGGCGAGGTCGAACCGCCAGCCGTGCAGCTGGCAGGTCAGCGTGTTGCCGTCGACGATGCCGAACCGGGTCAGGTCCGCGTTCAGGTGCGGGCAGCGCCGCTGGAACTTCCAGCCGCCCAGGACGATGTCCTCGGCGTCGGGGCGGCGCGACTCGTACCAGCCCTCGGCGTACTGCAGGCGCTCCTCGGAGAGGCACTTGAAGAAGGCGTAGACGAACTCGTTGTACTGCCCGATCCGCGCCGCCGAGAACCGGCAGGACAGGAACAGGGAGTTCACCCAGTCGCCTTCGTCGATGTGCAGCAGGTGCTCGATCAGCCGCCGTTCGGTCCGGAAGCGGTAGCGCACCTTCTCGTCGGCGGCGACGCGTACCTCCTTGCCGGGGAAGTCCACGACGATCGACTCGACCACGTCGCCCTCGGGGCTGGTCAGGTCGAACCGGACCGGGCCGCCGACCCCCTGCGCGAGGCGTACGGACTCGTCGAGCAGCGGCTCGATGCGCGCCTTCATGCCGGCGAGCACATCGATCTCCGGGTGCGACCACGACGCCTTCTCCCGGGCGATGGTCGCCTCCTGCCGCTCCTTGTACGCCTTGAGGTGCGTCTCCTTGTTCGCGAAGTACTCGTCCACGTCGGTCGGGTGCTCGGTCTTCGCCGACTCCGTGGTCAGCTCGGTCACCGAGCCGGGCAGCAGGACGATGCCGTTCGTGCCGCCGACCTTCGCGTACTCGGAGAGGAACACGGACTGGTCGGGGAAGATGTTTCCCTCGTCGCCGAAGATGTCGTTGAACTGCCACAGCTCGTCGTCGAGGAAGCACGGCGGCCCGGCGATCGGGAAGACCCACGACGCGTTCAGGTCGTCGATGTAGCGCCACGTGCGGTCGAACTGCCGGTCGCGCTTCTGCTTGCCGAACGCGGTCTTGGCCGACTGCGGCAGCTCGTAGACCATCGGGTACCAGATGGCGCCCGAGAACTGGAGCATGTGCGCGTGCACGTGGCCCAGCTCCGCGAAGCGCTGCAGATCCGTGGGCCGAGCGTCGTTCTGGTTCAGCACGCGTACGCCGTCGTGCTCGACCCAGAGCGAGGAGTCGCCGATGGGACCGTCGGTGGGCGAGGTCAGCGCCTGGATCATGATCTTCAGGCCGCCGTCGAGCTCGTGCACCTCGTCCGAGACGGTCTTGTAGAACTTCGTGAAGCCGAGGTCGCGCAGTTCGTCCTCGAGCTGGCTGGTCGGGTACTCCGGCAGCAGCACGGTCGCCCGCTTCGACACGTACCGCTTCAGGTGCGCGGCGTCGAAGTGGTCGCGGTGCAGATGCGAGACGTAGAGGTAGTCGCAGTCGCCGAGCGTCTCCCAGTCGAGCTGGGAATTGTCCGGGAAAGGGAACCAAGAAGCGAAGTACGCCGGATTCACCCACGGATCACAGAGGATGCTGCCCGCCTCGGTGTCGATCCGCATGCTCGCATGGCCCGTACCCGTGATGCGCACGTCTTGCCCCTTACTAGAAGCCCCTCGGCCCGAAACCCTCGCCCCGAGGCTACCGGACGGCGTACGCATGCCAGACTGAGCGGGACAGTAACGCCAGGAAGGACGCCATCGTGGCCGGAAACGAACCCGTGACCTCCCCCGATCAGCACAAGCCGACGCCGATCAAGGCGGCCCGGATCGCCGGGACCCTGACGATCTTCGCGCTGCTGCTCATGACGATCGGCAACCACGAGGGACACGTCGAGGACCTCTGGCTGATCGGCATCGCGGCGACGATCGCGATCATCCTCATCAGCGACGCGGTGCTGCGCCGCAACGGCCTGCGCAGCACCTGACACCAGCGCTGCACGACGAAGGCGCCGCCATCCCCGGCCGGGGTCGGCGGCGCCTTTCACGTCGGGCGGATCAGCGGCGGCGGACGATGTCGCGTACCTCACGGAGGGCGGCGTCGACCTCGGCCTCGTAGTAGCCGCCGGGCACCAGGCTGAACTGGGCCGGGTCGAGCTCCGTCTCGCCGAGCGGGGCCGAATTGTGCCCGGCCAGCGACGAGAGCACCCCGTCGAACAGCCGGTCGACCTGCGAGGGGTCGTAGCCGCTGCCGAACCGGCGCAGCTGGAACGTACGCCGCATCTGGTCGACCCGCTGCGCCTCGGCACCGCCGCCACCGGCCGGCGGGTTCATTCCACCACCGGGCGGAGCCAGCGGCGAACCGCCGAGGGTCGAGGGCGCCGGACCGCCGAACGGCGACTGCGCCGGGGAACCCGCCGACGGCGAGCCGTAGGTGCCGGCGGACGGCCGGTCGAACTCCGGGCCGGGGCCGTAGCTGTCACTGCGCGGCGGGAACGACGGCTGCCCGTACGCCGGGGGCCGGTCGAAGGTCGGCGGGGCGGGCGGCGGCATGGTGCTGAACCGGCCCGTGTCGTCCGTCGGCATGCGGATCTCGGTGGTCATGTCGGTCTTGCCGTGCCGGCTGGGGTCGAACCCGGGCGGGCCGTCGAATCCGCCGGGGCCGCCAGGACCACCGGAGCCGGGGCCGCCGACGGGCGAGCCGTTCAGGGGCCGCTGGGGCATGCCGTCGGGCCGGTCCAGGCCGGGCCGGTCCGGCCCACCCTGGCGGTCCAGGCCGGGACGGTCGCCGAAGCCGGGACGGTCGCCGGGGCCGCCGATCGAGCCGTTGGGCGGGTTGCCGAGCCCACCGGGGCCGCCGGACATGCCCACGGGGGCGCCGAGGCCGCCGGGGGTGCCCAGGGTCGCACCGGGATCGCGCCGGATGCCCTCGAAGCCGCCGGCGCCGCCGAACGCGGGCTCGGGCTCGAACCGCTGCGGCTGGGGCACGGGCCGCGTCGGCAGGGGCGTCGACGGCGGTGCCGGCGGGCCCGCCGGACGCTCCGTCGCGCGCAGCGCCTCGCCGCGGCCGGGCTGCTTGGCCCGCTCCTCCAGCTCGGCGAGCTGCCGCTCGACCCGGTCGAGGTGCAGGTCCACCTGCCACTCGTCGTAACCGCCGAAACGGACGCGGAAGACGACGTCGTGAACCTCCTGCGAGGTGACGTGCGCCCCCGGCACGCCGTTCAGCGTCCCCTCGACGCGGTCGAGGAAGATGTCCACCTCATCGACCTTGTAGCCACGGCGTACGGCTCGCCGCCGGAAACGCTGGCCGCCCGATCCGCTCATGCCTGCTCCTCGCTAGCCGCCAACTGTCCACACGCTCCGTCTATTTCCCGCCCCCGTGTATCACGCACAGTAGTCGGGACGCCCGCCGCTCGCAGCCTTCGCACGAACTCTCGTTCCACAGGCTTGGGACTGGCGTCCCATTTGCTGCCGGGTGTGGGATTGAGAGGGATCAGGTTGACGTGGGCGAGCTTGCCCGCCAGCAGGCGCCCCAGAAGGTCGGCCCGCCACGGGTGGTCGTTGACGTCCCTGATCATCGCGTACTCGATGGAGACGCGCCGTCCCGTGCGGTGCGCGTACGCCCATGCGGCATCGAGCACCTCGGCTACCTTCCAGCGCTGGTTCACGGGTACCAGTTCGTCGCGCAGCTCATCATCGGGTGCGTGCAGCGAGAGCGCAAGAGTGACGGACAGATCCTCCTCCGCCAACTTCCGCATGGCCGGAACGAGTCCGACAGTCGACACGGTGATGTGCCGCTGCGACAGGCCGAGCCCTTCGGGCGCCGGGGCGGTGAGGCGGCGGACCGCCTCGATGACACGGGGATAGTTGGCCAGCGGCTCGCCCATCCCCATGAAGACGACGTGGCTGAGCCGGTTCGGGCTGCCCGGTACGCCGCCGGCCGCGGCCAGCCCGGCCAGGTAGACGACCTGGTCCACGATTTCGGCGGTCGAGAGATTACGGGTCAGCCCGGCCTGGCCGGTGGCGCAGAACGGGCAGGCCATGCCGCAGCCGGCCTGACTGGAGACGCAGACGGTCACGCGGTCTGGGTACCCCATCAGCACGCTCTCGACCAACGAACCGTCGTGTAGCCGCCACAACGCCTTGCGGGTCGCGCCGTCGTCGCAGGCGAGCTCGCGTACGGCGGTGAGGAGGTGGGGAAGCAGATCGGCGGCGAGCTTGTCACGGGCCGCGACCGGAATGTCGGTCATGCCGGCCGGATCGCGCTCGAAGCGCGCGAAATAGTGCGTGGACAGCTGCGTGGCGCGGAACTCCTTCTCCCCCAGCCCGGCGACGGCGGTACGCCGCGCGGCGAGGTCGAGGTCGGCGAGGTGGCGGGGCGGCAGCTTGGCGCGGTGACGCGCGGCGGCGGCCGGCTCGCCCGAGCCCCGGCCGAGAACGATCGGTGCGCGGTCGACGGAGAGCAGCGGCAGTTCAGTCATGGCGGTACCAGTCTCCCACGCGCCCGGCCGACCCCGGAGCGACGGTGGCGCCCGTCACGCTGCCGTCTACTTGACGGGAGCCAGGAGGCTCAGCAGCAGGTACGCCGTGGGCAGCGCGAACAGGATCGAGTCGAGGCGATCCATGAGGCCGCCGTGACCGGGCAGCAGGTTGCTCATGTCCTTGATCCCGAGGTCGCGCTTGAGGAGCGACTCGGCCAGGTCGCCGAGCACGCACGCGACCGCGACGGCGATGCCGAACAGCGCGCCCCACCACGGCTTCACGTGCAGCTGTGTGGCCAGCAGGATCGCGCTGATGAGCCCGGCGCCCACGAGCGAGCCCGCGAACCCCTCCCAGCTCTTCTTCGGGCTGATCGTCGGGGCCATCGGATGCTTGCCGAACAGCACGCCCGCCACGAATCCGCCGGTGTCGGAGAGCACCACGGCGGCCAGCGCGCACAGGATCCGCCACTGCCCGTCGTCCGGCGTGGCCAGCGGCGACGCGAACGAGAGCAGGAACGGCACGTACAGCAGGATCAGCGCCGAGGCGCCCATGTCCTTCTGGTAGCCCGCCGGCCCGTCGGCCAGCCGCCAGACGAACACGGCGAGCACCGAGATCAGCAGGCCGAGGCTCAGCGCCTCGACGCCGCGGAACCAGGACAGCCCCAGCATCACCGCGCCGCCCGCCAGCAGCGGGATCAGCGGGGGGTTCGCGCCGCTGTTGCGGATCGCCCGCACCAGCTCCCAGATCCCCACGCCGGCCGCCGCGAGCAGGACCAGCACGAAGAAGGGCTTGGCGAAGAACAGCACGCCCAGCACCGTCGCGGCGAGCAGCACGCCCACCGCGATCGACACGGGCACGTTGCGGCCCGCTTCCCGCTTTCTCCTTCTGCCTGTACGCGTTTCGGCGCGCTCAGGTTCGATCGGCGGTTGCGCGTACTCCCCCGTCGGCACGTCGTCCCGGGCCGGGGGCATGCTCGGCACCCCCCGGGCCGCCGCCGGTTCGGCGGGCGGCTCCGGGCGTTCGTCGCGATCGTCGGTGCGGTCGAAGAAGCCGCCGGCCTCCGAGTCGTCACTGAGTCCCCGGAGGCGCGAGTACGCGCTGGAGCCCGCGCCCCAGCCGGGGGACGGCTCGTCCGATTCCGACCGCCTCATACCTCGAGCAGCTCGGCTTCCTTGTGCTTGAGCAGCTCGTCGACGGCGGCCGTGTAGCGGTGGGTGAGCTCGTCGAGCTCCTTCTCCGCGCGGCGGCCCTCGTCCTCGCCCGCCTCGCCGTCCTTGACGATGCGGTCGAGCTCCTCCTTGCCCCGCCGGCGTACGTTGCGGACGGCGACCTTGGCCTCCTCGCCCTTGGTGCGGGCGACCTTGATCATGTCGCGGCGGCGCTCCTCGGTCATCGGGGGGACGAGGATGCGCAGCTGGGTTCCTTCGCTGCTGGGGTTGACCCCGAGGTCGGAGTCGCGGATGGCCCGCTCCATCGCGCCGAGCTGCGACGCGTCGTAGGGCTTGATGATGACCATCCGGGGCTCGGGCACGGCGACCGACGCCATCTGGGGCAACGGCGTGGGTGTGCCGTAGTAGTCGATCACGATCTTGGAGAACATGGACGCGTTGGCGCGACCCGTACGGATCGCCGCGAGTTCCTCCTTGGCGTGCTCGACCGCCCGGTCCATCTTCTCCTCGGCCTCGAGGAGCGCATCGTCGATCACGGGCTTCGTCGCCTCCTTATGCAGTGGTACTCAAAAGTCTGTCACGTGCGCCCGGGGTCTGCCGGGGTGGCCGTTACGCCGTGATGAGCGTGCCGATCTTCTCCCCGCCGACCGCGCGGACGATGTTGTCGTCGCCCTCGGCCGCGAAGACCAGCATCGGCAGGCCGTTGTCGGCGCAGAGCGAGAAGGCGGCCTGGTCGGCCACGCGCAGCCCCTGGCGCAGGGCCTCGTCGAAGGTGAGCGAGTCGAGCTTGACCGCGTCCGGGTCGGTACGCGGATCCGCCGTGTACACGCCGTCGACGCCGTTCTTGCTCATCAGCACGATGTCGGCGTGGATCTCCAGCGCCCGCTGGGCCGAGACGGTGTCGGTGGAGAAGTACGGCATGCCGGCCCCGGCGCCGAAGATCACGACGCGGCCCTTCTCCAGGTGGCGGATGGCCCGCAGCGGGATGTACTGCTCGGCGACCTGTGCCATCGAGATCGCGGTCTGTACGCGTGTCTCGATGCCCTCCTTCTCCAGGAAGTCCTGCAGGGCGAGGCAGTTCATGACGGTGCCGAGCATGCCCATGTAGTCGGCCCGGGCCCGGTCCATCCCGCGCTTCTGGAGTTCGGCGCCACGGAAGAAGTTGCCGCCGCCGACGACGACCGCGACCTGGACGCCACGGCGTACGACGGTGGCGATCTGGTGCGCGATGCCGGACACGACATCGGGGTCGACGCCGATCGCGCCGCCGCCGAACACCTCGCCGGACAGCTTGAGAACGACCCGCCGGGCCCGTGTGGTCTGCTCGGTCACTTACTCCCACCCCTTCGTGTTCGCCAGAAGACCATATGCCACGGGGAGGCCGTGGCTCTCACCAACGACCTCCCCGCTTCTCACGCCGTTCAGGCCTGGCCGACCTCGAAGCGCGTGAACGCGGTGACCTCGATGCCGGCTTCCTTCAGCACCTGGGCGACGCTCTTCTTCTGGTCGGTGACCGACGCCTGCTCGAGCAGGACGAAGTCCTTGAAGAAGGAGTTCACCCGGCCCTCGATGATCTTCGGGAGAGCCGCCTGGGGCTTGCCCTCCTCGATCGCGGTCTGCTCGGCGATACGCCGCTCGGACTCGACGACCTCGGCCGGGACCTCCTCGCGGGTCACGTACTTCGGCCGCATCGCGGCGATCTGCATCGCCACCGAGCGGGCGTCGTCGAGGCCGGCCTCGTCGCCCTTGCCCGCGTACTGCACGGCCACGCCGACCTGGGGCGGCAGGTCCGAGCTCTTGCGGTGCATGTAGACCGCGATGTCGCCGTCGAGGATCGCGAAGCGGTTCACGACCAGCTTCTCGCCGATCGTCGCCGAGGCGTCCTGGAGGACGTCGGCGACGTTCTTGCCGTCGAGCTGCGAGGCGAGCAGGGCGTCGACGTCGGCCGGCTTGATCGCGGCGATGTGCTCGACCAGCTTCTGGGCGAGCGCGATGAAGTCCGCGTTCTTCGCCACGAAGTCGGTCTCGCAGTTCAGCTCCAGCAGGGCGTTGCCGCTGTGGGCGACCAGGCCGTTGGCCGTGGTCCGGCCGGCCCGCTTGCCGACATCCTTGGCGCCCTTGACGCGCAGGATCTCGACGGCCTTGTCGAAGTCACCCTCGGCCTCTTCCAGGGCCTTCTTGCAGTCCATCATGCCGGCGCCGGTGAGCTCACGCAGGCGCTTGACATCTGCAGCGGTGTAAGACATGTCTGACTCTTCCCTAGTTCTGTGAGAGAGATCCCCCGCAGGCGGTCGCCCGCCCGCGGGGCTCGCAAGACGCCGAGGTCACTCGGCAGCGGGGGTGATCTCCGCGTCGGTGGCGACCGCCTCGGTGAGCGGGGCCTCGGCCGCAGCCTCGGCGGCGGGCTCAGCGGCCTCGGCCGCCTTGGCGGCACCACCCTGCAGCAGCTCGCGCTCCCACTCGGCCAGCGGCTCGTCGCCGGCGACCGTGCCCGGCTGGGGCTTGGTGTCGGCGCCACCGCGGGTCGCCTTGCCCGACCGGGCGATGAGCCCGTCGGCCACGGCCGCCGCGACGACCCGCGTCAGCAGCTCGGCCGAGCGGATCGCGTCGTCGTTGCCCGGGATCGGGAAGTCGACCTCGTCCGGGTCGCAGTTCGTGTCGAGCACGGCGATGACCGGGATGCCCAGCTTGCGCGCCTCGTCGACCGCGATGTGCTCCTTCTTGGTGTCGATCACCCAGATCGCCGCCGGGAGCTTCTGCATGTCGCGCAGACCGCCGAGGGTCTTGGTCAACTTCTCCTTCTCGCGCTGCAGCTGAAGGGTCTCCTTCTTGGTGTAACCCTTCTCCTGGCCGATCTGGTCGATCGCCTCGAGTTCCTTCATCCGCTGCAGCCGCTTGTAGACCGTCTGGAAGTTGGTCAGCATGCCGCCCAGCCAGCGGTGGTTGACGTAAGGCATGCCCACCCGGCTCGCCTGCTCGGAGACGGCCTCCTGAGCCTGCTTCTTGGTGCCGACGAACAGCACCGAACCGCCCTCGGCGACCGTCGTGCGCACGAACTCGTACGCCTTCTCGATGTAGTCGAGCGTCTGCCGGAGGTCGATGATGTAGATGCCGTTGCGCTCGGTGAAGATGAATCGCTTCATCTTCGGGTTCCAGCGCCGGGTCTGGTGCCCGAAGTGAACACCGCTCTCCAGCAGCTGGCGCATGGTGACGACGGCCATGTGATGGCTCCTTGCCTGTCCCTGGTTGTCGCACGGACCGGCTGGCCCGCGCCCTGGCGCCCCACCACGGCCTCGGGTGGCCCGCGAACGGGACCAGGGGAGGGCCGCGCGTGTCCGATCGCACAAAGTCGCGTGATCAGGAGATGGGCGCGCGAAGTTGACCGCGCGTGGCGGTCACCGGTTGACCAGTGTACGCCCCTGCCCGACCCGCTCTTGCAGCGGCATCAGGCGTCCGCCCGGCGGTCCGGAACGCGGGGTCAGGCCGCGGCCCCCGCCGCGATCAGGAGGACCAGGGCCACCGGCAGGTACGCCAGCGGCGGCCGCAGGAAGGCCTTTGGCCCGCCGTGGCCGGCGCCGGTGATCAACGCGTACATGCCGATGCCCAGGAGGGGCAGGGCGATCACGGTGAGGCCGCCGGCCAGCACCCGGTGCGCGTCCAGCCCGACGATGCCGCGCAGGAGCACCAGCAGCATCACGAGTTCGAGGATGCCGAGCCCGATGCCGAGCGCGGCCGCGTGCAACGGCTTGCGGCTGCGGTAGACCTCACCGCCGCGCTGCGACCGGGACGGCTGCTCGGCCGGGCCCGGATCGGCGGAGTGCGAGGTGAACCCGCTCGGCGGCGGCGGCGTACGCGGATCGATCGGGACCGCGCTGCGCGGCGGCTCGAAAGCCGGCGCCGGCTCGGTACGCCCGTAGGTGTTGTCGGCGTAGCCGGTCTCGCCGTAGCCGGCCTCGCCGTAGCCGCCGTAGCGCTGCTCGGGGCCGCCGTAGCCGCCCGGCTCCGCGCCGTAGACCGTGCCGTTGTCGGCGTAGCCGCCGCGCTGGGATCGGGAGGACCGGTCGTCGAAGCCGCCGCGGCGATCACGCCGGTCGGGCTCGGCCGCGCCACGGTCGTCGGGGTACCAGCGTCCGTCGGGGTATCCGCGCTCTGTATCCACGGACGGGAACCGTAAGCCGTTTCGCCCCGATCCGCCACCCCGGGGGTGACCGCACGCCGGTTTTCCACAAACTCTCGGCATCCACATCCCGATCATCGGACCGCTGGCCGCGATCGCCGGCGCGGGCCAGGCTGCCTGCCATGACGAGAGTTCGGCGCGCACTGGGCGCCTGGGGCGAGCACGTCGCCGAGGCGTACCTGGCCGGTCGGGGGTTGTCGATCATCGACCGGAACTGGCGCTGCCGCGAGGGCGAGATCGACCTGGTCGCGGCCGACGGCGGCACCGTGGTGTTCTGCGAGGTCAAGACCCGGCGTGGGAGCACGTTCGGGACCGGGCTCGATGCCGTCGCCGGTCGCAAGGCGGCCCGCCTGCGCCGGCTGGCGATGCTCTGGCTGGCCGCGCACGCCCGCGACGAGGCGGCCGAGATCCGGTTCGACGTGATCAGCGTCACCCCGCGCCCCGGCAACGGGCCCGGGATCGACCATGCTCGGGGCGTGTTCTAGGTGAGCTACGCCCGGGTGCTGAGCGCCGGCCTGACCGGCACGGCCGGCCAGGTGGTCGAGGTCGAGGCCGACATCGCGTTCGGCCTGCCCCAGTTCGTCGTCTCCGGCCTGCCCGACGCCGCCCTGCACGAGTCCCGCGACCGCGTACGCGCGGCGGTCGTCAACGCGGGCGAGGAGTGGCCGGCCCGGCGGGTCACGATCAACCTGCTGCCCGCACCGGTACGCAAGCAGGGGTCCAGCTACGACCTGGCCATCGCGATCGCGCTGCTCGGTGGCACCGGCCGGCTGCCGCTCGCCCCGCTGGACGGCACCGTCCTCATCGGAGAGCTGGGCCTCGACGGCCGGCTCCGGCCGGTCCGGGGCGTGCTGCCGATGGTGGCCGCCGGGGTCCGCGCCGGACACCTGCGGGCGATCGTGCCCACCGTCAACGGCGGCGAGGCGGCCCTCGTCCCGGGGGCGGGCGTACGCACGGCGGACTCGCTCAACGACGTCATCCGGTTCGTCCGCGACGGGGCGGCGCTCGGCGTACCCGCGGCACGGCGGCCGGGGCCGGATCCGGCCACAGTGGACATGGCCGACGTCGCCGGCCAGGAGTACGCCAAGTTCGTCCTGGAGATCGCGGCGGCGGGCGGCCATCACCTGTCGATGATCGGGCCGCCCGGGGCCGGCAAGACCATGCTGGCCGCGCGGCTGCCGACGATCCTGCCGGCGCTCGACGACACCGACGCGATCGAGGTCACGTCCATCCTCTCGATCGCCGGCAAGCTGCCCGGCGACGGCCTCGTACGCCGCCCGCCGTTCATGGCGCCCCACCACACGAGCAGCCCGGCGGCGCTGATCGGCGGGGGCAGCGGACTCGTCCGGCCGGGCGCGCTGTCGTTCGCCCATCGCGGAGTGCTGTTCCTCGACGAGGTCGCCGAGTTCCCCAAGGCCGTCCTGGAGACCCTGCGGCAGCCCCTCGAAGAAGGCGTCGTACGCCTCGGCCGGACCCGCGAGATCGTCACGCTGCCGGCGCGCGTACAGCTGGTGACGGCGGCGAATCCGTGCCGCTGCGCGAAGCCGGGCGGCGATACCCGGTGCGAGTGCACGCCGCTGGAGCGCCGGCGATATCTCGGCCGCCTGTCCGGGCCGCTGCTCGACCGGATCGACCTGCATCTGCGGCTGGAGGCGGTGACCGCGGCGAGCCTGCTCGGGGCGGAATCGGCGGCGGCGCCGGAGGACTCCGCGACCATGGCCGCCCGGGTCGCCCAGGCTCGCGCCGCGGCCGCCGAACGGTGGCGTACGCGGGGATGGCGGCTCAACGCGGAGGCCGACCGGTCCGCCCTGGCGCTGCCGGACGCGGCGACGGCCGACGTGCGGCACCGCATCGACACGGGGCAGCTCTCCGCCCGCGGTGTCGTCCGCGTGCTGCGGGTCGCCTGGACGATCGCCGACCTGCGGGGCGCGCCCGTGCCCGGCCGCGAGGACGTCACCACCGCCCTCGGCCTGCGCCTGGCCGCCCACTGAACAGCACCGTCCATCACCGCCACCGTCCGGACAGCACCCGCGACCGTCCGGACACCACCGAAGCCGAGGAGCGAACATGACCACCGACGACGAGCGGCGGGCCCGGATCGTGCTCGCCTGCGTGACCGAACCAGGCCGAGCGGACGTCCACCGGGCCGTGGCCGCGTACGGGCCTGTCGAGGCGCTCGACCGGCTGCGGCGGCGTACCGGTGTGATCCGGGAGCGGCTCGACGAGGAGGCGCCGGCGGCCCTCGCGGAACGCCGGGAGTCCGAGGCCGACCGGCTCGGCTGCCGCATGATCGTCCCGGGTGACGACGAGTGGCCCGACCGGCTCGGCGACCTCGCCCGGATCTCCCGGCCCGGCCCGCCGGCGGTGGACCGGGACGTGTTCCCGCCGTTGTGCCTCTGGGTACGCGGCTGGCGCCCGCTCGCCGGTCTCACCGCCCGATCCGTGGCGGTCGTCGGCGCCCGGGCGGCGAGCGCGTACGGGACGCATGTCGCGGGCGAACTCGCGTACGGGCTGGCGAAGCGGGGGTACGCGGTGGTCTCGGGGGCCGCGTTCGGCATCGACGCCGCCGCGCACCGGGGCGCTCTGCAGGCGGGCGGCCCGACCGTGGCGGTGCTGGCCTGCGGCCTCGACCGGGTGTACCCGCTCGCCCACGCGGGCCTGGTCGAGTCGATCGCCGAGGAGGGCCTGGTGGTGAGCGAGTGGCCGCCGGGCAGCGAGCCGCTGCGCTACCGGTTCCTGATCCGCAACCGGGTCATCGCCGCGCTGACGCTCGGGACGGTGATGGTGGAGGCGGCCGCCCGCAGCGGCTCACGGCAGACGCTGCACCGGGCGCTGCGGCTGGGCCGGGCGGCGATGGCCGTGCCTGGGCCGGTCACGTCGGCGACCTCGGTCGGCTGCCACGACGAGTTGCGCAATCCCCTGGTCCAGGCGGTCGCGACGGTGGAGCACGTGGTGGAGGAGGTCGGCCGGATCGGCGTGGATCTCGCGCCGCCGGTGCTCGGACCGCAGCGGCCGTCGGATTTCCTCGACGACACCGACGCGCGGCTGATGGACGCGGTGCCCCGGCGGCGGGCGGCACGGGCCGCGGACATCGCCGCGACGGCGGGCGTCCCGCTCCGGGAGGCCCTGGCGAAGCTGCCGTCGCTGGTCACGCGCGGCCTGCTCGAAGAAGCGGACGAGGGCTACCGGCTGCCGGCCTGAAGCCTCCCGCAGCCGATGCGCGGCCCGCGGCTCAGGGACGGCGTCTCCGGATGGGATGAGGCCGGGCGGCTCCGCCCGGCCTCGCCCGCCGATCAGATGTCGCTCGGCAGCGACAGGTCCGGCTTCTCCAGCTCTTCGACGTTCACGTCCTTGAAGGTCATCACCCGCACGTTCTTCACGAACCGGGCCGGGCGGTACATGTCCCAGACCCACGCGTCGTGCATCTCGACCTCGAAGTAGACCTCGCCGTCCGAGTTGCGCACGTGAAGATCGACCTGGTTGGCCAGGTAGAACCGCCGCTCGGTCTCGACCACATACGAGAACTGGCGGACGATGTCGCGGTACTCCTTGTAGAGCTGAAGCTCCATCTCGGTCTCGTACTTTTCGAGATCCTCAGCGCTCATCGCACGCCCTCCATGCCCACATCTTCCCCCACACGGCGCCGCCGGGCGGCCGGGTCCCCGGACGCCACGCCGACGTTCCCGTCCGCGCGGACACGCGGGGAGGCCGCGGCCACGGTCACGACCTCGGGGGAGGCCGCGTCCGCATCCACCGGTCCGCCCGCGCGAGCACGCGGAGCGCCGGCGCTTGCCACCGTACCGCGAGCGGGCTCGACCCGCCCATCGAGCGCCCGTCCGGCCGCCTCCGCCGAGGAGACGTTGGCGTACGAGAAGCGGTGCTCCGGGCAGGGTCCGTGCTCGCGCAGCGCCGCCGCGTGCTCCGGCGTCGTGTACCCCTTGTGCACCTCGAAGCCGTACTCCGGGAACTTCTCCGCCATTTCGACCATGATCCGGTCCCGCGTCACCTTCGCCAGGACGCTCGCCGCGGCGACACACGCCGCCACCCGGTCGCCCTTCCAGACCGCCAGCCCGGGTACGCCGGCCCCGTCCACCGGAAAGCCGTCGGTGAGGACGTAATCCGGGCGCAGGGTCAGGGTGGCCAGGGACCGGCGCAGCGCCGAGAGGTTGCAGAACTGCAGGCCGAGGCGGTCCACGTCGGCCGCGGGAATGATGATCACGGACCAGGCCGAGGCGCGCTTGACGACCTCGTCGTAGATCCGGTCCCGGGCGAGCGGCGTCAGCAGCTTGGAGTCGGCGAGCCCGGGAATCTCGCCGGACTTGCCGTCGGGCAGCATCGCAGCCGCCGCCACGAGCGGTCCCGCGCACGCGCCGCGCCCCGCCTCGTCGGCGCCCGCCACCCGGGTGAAGCCGCGCCGGCGCAGCGAGCGCTCCAGCGCGTAGATCCCGCCTTCGCGCCGGGTCACCGTCTTCGGCGGCATCAGCATGGCGCCAGCGCCTTCCGCAGGATGTCGATCAGCGCGGGCGGGTAGTACGCGTCCTCGGCCGAGGCCAGGTCCGCGCCGCTCCACCACCGGTGTTCCTGGACCGTACGCCGCTCCACCTCGTCGAATCCGGCCGTGTCGACCGTCCACGAGGCGACCCGGAGGAGGTAGAAATCCTGTTCCTGGCGGAAGACGGTGCCGCTGAAGGAGAACTCGGTCACGTCCGAGTGCACGGGCGCCCCGAGGTCGGCCGGATCGATCCGCAGGCCGGTCTCCTCGGCGAGTTCCCGGGCGGCCCCTTCGGCGGGCGACTCACCCGGTTCCAGGCCGCCGCCGGGGGTGAACCAGAAGCGGACCTCCGGCACCGCCGGGTCGAAGCCCTGGAACAGCAGCACGCGCTCCTGCGCGTCGACCAGGAGCACCCGGCCGGCGCGGCGGGGCGTCGGCTGACGCGCCGCCACCGCCTCGGTCAACTCCTGCACACCGGCCAGCCTAGACGGCGTACCCGACAGTGACATCTCCCGCCGTCCGCGTCGTCCACAAACGGGGGCCGTCCACAGTTTCGATGATCGCGACCTTCCGCCGGTCCGGCTGCCGGGCCGACGATCGCCGGGTGGCTTTCCTTCTCGCCTTCATCGCCTCGGTGCTCGCCGGGGCACCCGTACCGGCCATCGCCTACACGCTGCCGCTTCCCGGTCCCGTGGTGCGGTTCTTCGAGCCGCCCCCGGAGCCGTGGCTGCCCGGGCATCGCGGCGTCGACCTCGCGGGCCGGCCCGGCGACGGCGTACGCGCCGCGGCGGCCGGAACGGTGGCGTTCGCCGGGACGGTGGCCGGCCTCGGCGTCGTCAGCATCGATCACCCCGACGGGATCCGCACCACCTACGAACCCGTGACCCCGCTGGTACGCCGAGGCGACCGGGTCGACGCCGGTCAGGTGATCGGATTCCTCACGGCCGGCGGGCACGCCGCGGGGCTGCACTGGGGCGCGCGGCGGGGCGGGATCTACCTCGACCCACTGTCGTTGATCCGACAGAAGATTCGCCTGAAGCCGCTCAGCCCGGCAGTCCTCAGCCCAGCAGCCCTCAGCCCAGCAGCCGGGGCAGCCCTGCCGCGAGCCGATCCCCGTCCTCGGAGCGGACGTAGATCTGCCCCGACACCCGCAGCAGAGCCGTGTCACGCCACAGGTTCAGGTTGATCTCGACGCCGAGTTCCTCGCCGATCCGGGCCCGGAGCCGATCCACGGCGGTCTGGTCAGGCGCGACCCCGGCGGGCAGCGGGATCACCCGCATCGGCACTCCCGCGCCCGTTTCGATCACGGGCGCCCCGATCGCCTCGGCGACGACCCGTTGCGTGTACGCCGCGATCTGGACGCTGTACGCGCGTACCCGGTCGAGGCCGAGGGACTCCAGGAGATCCAGGGCCGCCGGTGCGGCCAGCCAGGCGGTGAGATCACGGGTGCCCTGGTGCTCGATCGACTGGGGCCAGCCGAGCGGGTCGGAGTGCGAGACGACGAGCGGCTCGATCGACTCCCGCCACTGGGGCGCGACGGCCATCAGGGCGGTCGCCCGGGGTGCGAGCCCCCACTTGTGAAAGTTGCCGACCCAGAAGTCCGCGCCGACCCGGTCCACCTCGGCGTCGAACATTCCCGGCGTGTGGGCGGCGTCGACCAGCAGCGGTATGCCGGCCGCCCGCAGCACGGCCGAGATCCGCTCGATCGGGAACAGCTTCGCGCTGGCCGACGCGACGTGGTCGACGATCGCGAGCCGGGTGCGGGGGCGGACGGCCGCGGCGAGAGCCTCGACGATCTCGTCATCGCCGGCCGTCAACCCGATCGGTACCACCCGCACCACCGCACCGGTACGCCCCGCGAACCGTTCCAGCGCCGTCATCACCGCGTTGTACGCGTGGTCGGTCGTGACGATCTCGTCGCCGGGGCGTACGCGCAGGGAGTGCAGGACCAGCGCGGTGGCGGTGGTGGCGTTGGCGATCAGGGCGCAGGCGGCCGGATCGGCGCCCAGGAACCGGGCGAGCCGCTCGCGGGCGGCGGCGACGCGGTCCGGCAGCCGGCGGGCCCAGGCCATCGGGTTGGCGTCGACCTCGTCCAGCAGAGCGCGGTGCGCCTCCCGCACCGGGAGGGGCACCGCGCCGAACGAGCCGTGGTTCAGGTAGCTGACGGCCGGGTCGAATCCGAAGAGCTCGCGGCCGCCGGGGAAGATCATGACGGTGAGGGTACGCCTTCGTACGTGTCGGGCACGGACAGCCAGGTCATCCGGCTGAACGGCCAGAAGAGCACGAAGGCCCGGCCGACCACGTCCTTCTCGTCGATCGTGGCCTGCTGGATGTCGTTGTGGGCGCGCCAGTTCTGCAGCGAGTCGCCCGACGAGTAGCGGTTGTCCCCCATCACCCACAGGCGGCCGGCCGGGACGACGATGTCGAACGGCTGGGGCGCGGCGGGCTGCCCGGTGTGGTCGCTGTTGGGCAGGATGTAGGGCTCGTCGAGCGGGTGTCCGTTCACCTGGATGCGTCCTTGGGCGTCGCAGCAGGTGATGTGGTCACCCGGCTGGCCGATGACGCGCTTGATGAAGTCCTTCTCGGTCGGGTCCGAGCGCCAGGACTCCGGCGACACGAACACGATCACCTCGCCGCGGTGCGGGTCGCGGAAGTCGTAGACGAGCTTGTTGACGAGCACCCGGTCGTCGATGTTGAGCGTGTGCTCCATCGACTGCGACGGGATGAAGAACGTCTGCACGACGAACGCCCGTACCAGGAACGCGACCACGAGAGCCACGATCAGGAGAATGGGCAGTTCACGCCAGAACGATCCGCTGCTACCGCTCTTCTTCGACTTGGTCTGCTCGTCAATCACGCGCGAAGCCTACGCGACCAAGCTGTGTTCCTGCGGGCGAGCCACACCGGTACCGCGATCGGCAAAACGACCGCCGACAACGGTTCCGTGCCCCGGCGCGGGGGCAGTACGCCCATCGACGCCGCCGAGGGCAGCGGGACGTCCTTGAACGGGTCCGGCTGCGACAGGCTCCCCCACCGGCTGACCGGCCACACGATGGTTCCGGCCCGGCCGATCACGTTGTCGATCGGCACCGTGCCACGGCAGCGGGAGTCCTGGGAGATGAACCGGTTGTCCCCCATGACGAACAGCGTGCCGGGTTCGACGACGACCTCGTCGAACTGGCGCGGGCCGCACTGGCCGGGCGTCTTGGGGCTGTCCTTGTTGGCGTTCTTGGTGACGTAGGGCTCGTCGATGGGCACGCCGTTGACGAAGATCCGGCCCTTGACGTCGCAGCACGAGACGCGGTCCCCGGGCAGGCCGATGACCCGCTTGATGAAGTCCTTCTCGCCCGGCTTGCCGAAGCCCACGAGGTCGCTCAGGCCGCCGCCGACCTTGCTGAAGAAGCTGGCGTCGGGGTCCGGCTGGAACTCGGGCGCCCAGTTCGGCGGGCCCTTGAAGACCACGACGTCGCCGCGGTGGGGCTCGCCGAAGTCGTACACGACCCGGTTGACGAGCACGCGGTCGCCGAGGGTCAGCGTCTCCTCCATCGAACCCGACGGGATGTAGAACGCCTGGAACAGGAAGCTGCGCACGAGGAACGCGATCCCGAACGCGATCACGACCAGCAGCGGGATCTCCTGCCACAGCGGCAGTTTGCGGCGCTTCTTGCGGCCCTTGGGATTGAACGGCGGGGGCGGCGTACGCGTCGGCACGACCGATTGCGACGAGGACCGCACGGGCTCCGGAACGCGGGGGGTGTCCCAGCGCGTGGCCCGGTCGTCGCCCCAGCGTGGATCATCGCTGCGCACGTCGTCCGGCTCGCCCCACCGGGCGTTGTTCCCAGTGTCGTCCCAGCGCGATCCGAGCTGGTTGTCACGGCCCGGCTCGGACCATTGGTCGTACGTGCGGTCGGTCACCGGAGGCACTCTAGAGGTTGTCCGACCGTTTGGGGAGAGGCGATTGTTTCCCGGCTGTCAACTTCGGCCGAGGTCACGATCCGCGACCCAGGCGCCCTCCCCGGTACGCGACAAGACCCCACCCGAACGGGTGAGGTCTTGTCGGATGTTCGGTTCGTCGCGGGAGCGGAGGCCTCAGGCGGCCTTCTGCTCGCGCAGCTCCTTGATCTTCGCCTTCTTGCCGCGGAGGTCACGGAGGTAGTAGAGCTTGGCCCGGCGCACATCACCACGGGTCACGACCTCGACGCGGTCGATCGCGGGGCTGTTGATCGGGTACGTACGCTCCACACCGACGCCGTAGCTCTCCTTGCGGACCGTGAAGGTCTCGCGCAGCCCGCTGCCCTGGCGGCGGATGACGACGCCCTGGAAGACCTGGACACGGGAGCGGTTGCCTTCGACGACCCGGGCGAACACCTTCAGGGTGTCGCCGGCGCGGAAGATCGGTACGTCGGTACGGACGGATGCGGCGTCCAGCACGTCCAGCGTGTTCATCGCTGTTCCTCAGTGTCGCGCGCGCCGGTCACCGACGCGCGTGCGGATATTTCTGACCCTCCGGCCTCGACGTCCGGGGCAGGGTCCTCGTCGCTCGCGCCCCGCGGGAACGCGGAGCGGGCGGACGGCAACCCCCCTATGATTCCACAACGGGTCTGGGCACCGGAAATCCGGCCCCTGTGAGGGTCGTGACGTCTTTCTTGTCCAGATCCGCCGGGTCGAGCGCGGCCAGCAGGTCGGGCCGCCGCTCCGCGGTCCGCAGCAGCGCCTGGTCCCGCCGCCAGCGGGCGATCTTCCCGTGGTCGCCCGAGCGCAGGACCTCCGGCACCCCGAGCCCGCGCCAGTCCGCCGGCTTCGTGTACATGGGCGCTTCCAGCAATCCGTGCGCGTGCGACTCGTCGTCCAGCGAAGAGGCATTCCCGAGTACGCCGGGCAGCAGCCGCACGACGGCTTCCATGATCACGAGGACGGCGACCTCGCCGCCGAACAGCACGTAGTCGCCCAGGGAGACCTCGGTCACGCGTACGCGGGCCGCGGCGTGGTCCAGCACGCGCTGATCGATGCCCTCGTAGCGGCCGCAGGCGAACAGCAGGTGCTCCTCCGCGGCCAGTTCATGGGCGAGTGCCTGGGTGAACGGCTGTCCCGTCGGCGCCGGGACGATCATCCGGGTGGCCGGGGTCAGCAGCGCGTCGAGCGCCTCGCCCCAGGGCTCCGGGCGCATCACCATGCCGGCGCCGCCGCCGTAGGGGCTGTCGTCGACCGTCCGGTGCACGTCGTGCGTCCACGTACGCAGATCGTGCACGGCCAGGTCGAGCCGGCCGTCGGTCTCCGCCTTGCCGAGCAGCGACAGCCGCAGCGGCGTCAGGTACTCCGGAAAGATCGAGACGACGTCCGCTCTCACAGGTCCAGCAGTCCTTCGGGCGGATCGATGACGATCCGGCCCCCGGCGACGTCGACCTCGGGCACGATCGCCGAGACGAACGGGATCAGCGCGGAACCGCCGGAGTCCTTGCGTACCACGAGGAACTCGTTGCCCGGACCGTGGTCGATCTTCGTCACCGAGCCGACCTGCTCACCCGCCACCGTGACGACCGTCAGGCCGACCAGCTGGTGGTCGTTGAACTCGTCGGGGTCCTCGGGCGCCGCGATGGTCGACGCGTCCACCCACAGGTAGAGCCCGCGTACCAGCTCGGCGGCGTCGCGGTCCGGGACCTCGGCGAAGAAGATCAGGGGACGGCCCTGGTGCCAGCGGATCGACTCGATGGTGAGCCGGTCGCCGACCGGGCTGCCGAGCTTGTCCTCGGTGGGGCCGACGGCGATCGCCGACCCCACCCGAAGACGGTCCTGCGGCTCATCCGTCCGCACCTCCACGACGAGTTCGCCGCGGATGCCGTGCGGACGCAGAATCTTGCCCACGACCAGCAGCATCGTTCAGACCTCAGTACGCGTCGACGATGTCGACCCGCAGGCCCTTGCCACCGATGGAGCCGATCACCTGACGCAGCGCACGGGCGGTACGCCCGCCGCGGCCGATGACGGTGCCCAGGTCGTCGGGGTGCACGCGGACCTCGAGACGGGCGCCGCGGCGCGCGTCGACGAGACGCACCCGGACGTCGTCCGAGTGCTCCACGATCCCCTTGACGAGGTGCTCGAGGGCGGGCCGGAGCGCACTGTCCGTCCGGCCGCCCGACGGGGCGCTGCGCAAGGTCAGGACCCCTCGGCCGGCGTCTCGACCGGCTCGGCGGGCGCCTCGGCCTTGGGCTCCGCCTTAGGCTCGGCCTTCTTGTCGGCCTTCTTCGGCTCGGCCTTCTTCGGCGCCTCGACACCGACGGCGGCCTGCGCCTCGGCCTCGTATAGGGCCTTGCGGTCGACCTTCGGCGGGGCCACCTTCAGCGGCTCGGTCGGGGCCGGCAGACCCTTGAACTTCTGCCAGTCGCCGGTCTTGCTGAGAATGGCGATGACCGGCTCGCTCGGCTGCGCGCCGACGGAGAGCCAGTACTGCACCCGCTCGGACTTGACCTCGATACGCGAGGGCTCCTCCTTCGGGTGGTACAGACCGATGAACTCGATCGCCTTGCCGTCGCGCTTGGTACGCGAGTCGGCGACGACGATGCGGTACTGCGGGTTGCGGATCTTGCCCATCCGCAGAAGCCGGATCTTGACGGCCACGTGTGTTCGCTCCTGTTGCGATAGGTTGAGCGCCCGCCGTGCCCACGTGGGGTTGCGAGCTAGCGAGCGTTCGCGGACACGATGGGCGTCGGAAGTTAGAGGGCCGCCGTGCGCGCATCGAATACCAGTCGTCCATTCTGCCAGACGCGGACGCCGACGGCCGAACGGCCCGCCCGTCATGACCGGAGTCACGTTCAGCAAGCGATCACGTCATCGGCGGGGACGGGCAGGAACGATCTCTCCCCCGGTGAAATGCATGAGTTATGGTCTCCGCACCCTTTTCGTGACGCAAGGGTGGCAAAGTCCCCGCCATGGCCCTGGGGTGGCGCAGACCCGGGCGGGCCTGGGCGGCCCATCCGGCGACCCTGCTCGCCCTCGGCCTGCTGATCCTCAACGACCACGTGCTCAAGGCCCGCTTCCCGGGCCCGGTCACCGGCAAGCTCAGCGACGTGGCCGGCCTGATCGTCGCGCCCGCCCTGCTCGCCGCCGTGTTCCGGCTCGCCGCCGGCCCGTCCGTGCTCGTCGTGGGCACTCTCTTCACGATCGTCAAGATCAGCGGGTACGCCGCGGGCACGGTGGCCGCCGTGTGGTCCGCGTTCGCCGGCCCGGCCGTGATCGTGGCCGATCCCACGGATCTCCTCGCACTGCCGGCACTGGTCTACGCGTACTCGCTGGGGAGGCGGGCGAACCGCGGCCCGGACCTGCGGGTGGCGCTGGTGCTGCCGGTGGCCGTGCTGGGCCTGCTCGCGAGCGCGCGGGCCGACGTGCCGGAGGCGACGCAGGTGGGCGTGGTCGGCGGCGAGATCGTCGGGCAGATCGGTCCGGTGACCACGGTGGCGACCGCGGACGGCGTGCACTGGCGGGAGGTGCCGGAGGAGGAGCTGAGCCGGGTGTGGCTGAGCCAGGACTGGTCGGTCCACCGGGCGGTGGAGTCGGCCGCCGAGCCGGGCCGCCGCTACCGCCCGGACGCCGGACTCGGCGTGCAGGAGTCGCTCGGCGGCGGGGAGTGGCGCACGATCTGGCACGTCACCGACGGCCGGCGGGACTTCCTCGCCCGCGCGTACGCGACCTCGCCCGATCAGGTCGTCACGGCCGACGTGGCGGTGATGGGGGTCGGCGCGGGCCGGGTCGTCGTGGCGGCCGACGGCCGGGACGGCTTCGCGGTGGCGATCGGCGACGGCCCGTTCCACCGGGTGGGCTTCCCGCCGACGGCGCGGTTCGGCGGGCGTGACCCGGCGCCGCTGAGCGCCCCCGGCCACGGCATCGCCGCAGAGCTGGCGCTGGCGGCGCTCGCGGCCTGGCTGGTGCTCCTGGCCGGCGTGCAGTACGCGACCGAGGGCGACGTACCCGGGCACACGCGCGGCTGGCAGATGCTCGCCGGCACCGGTCTGCTCGCGGTGTGGTGCGGCTTCGCGGGCAGCCCGCTGCTCGCACCGGCGGCGCTGCTGTTCGGCGCCACGATCGTCGTCCTCGGCCTGCCGATGCTGCTGCTCACGTCGCTGGCCGACGGCGCGCTCCCCCGCTCCCGGGCCCTGTCGGTGCTGGGCGCGGCGCTGGCCGGCGGCCTGCTCGTCGCCGCGCCGTTCGTCGGCTGGAGCGCGGGGTTCCCCGACACGCTGGGATCGGCGTACCTGGCGGCCGTCCTGTCAGGACTGACGGGACTCGTCGGCGGGGTCGTCGCGGGCGCCTACGGCCTGCCGGCGTCGGCCCCGGCCGGCTGGCTGCGCCCGCGCTGGATCAGGCCCGTGCGCGGGGCCGATCCCACCCCGCCGGTACGCCGGCCGGGCCGGTCCACAGAGGATCCAGGCTGACGTCGAGCAGCTGGCCGTCGAAGGGGAACGCGCCCGCCTCGATCTGCTTGACGACGCGTTCGCCCTCGGCGCGTACGGCGTCCCCGTCGGCGACCCAGTAGTCGGGCCCGTAGGCGAGCCGCTCGACGAACTCCTCCTCGTCCTTCCACACCCAGGTGCGGTCGGGCTCGACCCAGATGTCGAGGTCCTGGTCCACGATGTCGACCCCGGCCACGTCACCGTCGTCCCAGCGGACCCCGGCCTCTTCGAGGTTCACGTACCAGCCGCGGAAGACGCCCTCCTCGGTGCGGAAGAACCACACCGAGTGGTCGGCGTCCGGCGGCAGCAGCATGAGCACGGCCGGGCCGTTCCAGACGACCTCCCACAGCTTGGTCTCGATGCCGAGCCACTCCGTGAACGGCATGGCCCGCAGGCCCCGCCCGTCGACCGCCTTGCGGTCGAGCATCGGCGCGCCCCGCGGCACCCACAGCAGCAGGCCGCGCTCGTCGTCGGCGACCACGGTCGCGGTCTTGAGCAGGCCGAGGTGCGTGGTGCCGTGGAAGTGCCGGTGCAGGATCACCCGGCCGGGCTCGAACCGCGTGGTCGCACCGCGCGCCGGAGACGTCGTCATACCGCGCTCAGTAGGAGCGGCCGAGGATGGCGGTCAGGCCGGGCTCGTCCTGCGCGCCCGGCGCGGAACCGTCCGGCCGGACGAGGCAGCGGACCGTGATCGCGCTCTCGTTCGCCTTGGCCTCGCCGTCCACGCCGACCTTGTCCCAGGGCAGGCGTGCCCAGCCGGTCTGCGCGACCTGCATCGCCTCGTCCAGAGTGGACACGTCGTGGGTGTTGGCCTCGCGGCGGGCCAGCGCCTCCTCGTACAGCGCCTTCTGGTCCGCCTCCAGCGCCGAGGTCACCTCGCCCACGACCGCGGCCAGCTTCAGCGGCGACTTGCTGCCGTCGATCCGGCGGGCCAGCGTCACCGAGCCCTCGGCGAGATCCCGCGGGCCGACCTCGATCCGCAGCGGGATGCCCTTCAGCTCCGCGTCCACCGCCCGGCGCCCGAACGGCGTGTCCACCCGGTCGTCGAGGCGCACGCGTACGCCCGCGGCGGCGAGATCGTCGGCCAGCGCCCGGGCGGCCGTGGTGACCGAACCGTCGGACTCCTTGACCACCATCACGAGCGCCTGCGTCGGGGCGAGCGCCGGCGGCAGCCGCAGCCCGTTGTCGTCGCCGTGGGCCATGATGAGGCCGCCGAGCATCCGGGTCGACGAGCCCCAGGAGGTCGTCCACGCGTACTCGCGCTGCCCGGAGGCCCCGGAGAACTGGATGTCGAACGCCTTGGCGAAGTTCTGGCCGAGCTCGTGCGAGGTGCCCATCTGCAGCGCCTTGCCGTCGCCCATCATGCCCTCGAGCGTGTAGGTGCTCGTGGCGCCGGCGAACCGCTCGCGGTCGGTCTTGCGGCCCGGCACGACCGGGATGGCGAGCAGATCACGCATGTGCCGCTCGTAGACCTCGTGGTGGATCCGCAGGGTGTACGCGCGGGCGTCCGCCTCGGTCGCGTGCGCGGTGTGCCCCTCCTGCCACAGGAACTCGGTGGTACGCAGGAACACGCGCGGGCGCATCTCCCAGCGCACGACGTTGGCCCACTGGTTGAGCAGCAGCGGCAGGTCCCGGTAGGAGTCGATCCACTTGGCCATGAACTCGCCGATGACCGTCTCGCTGGTGGGCCGGACGACGACGGGCTCGGCCAGCTGCTTGCCGCCGCCGTGGGTGACGACGGCCAGCTCCGGCGAGAAGCCCTCGACGTGCTGCGCCTCGCGCTTGAGGTAGCTCTCGGGGATGAAGAGCGGGAAGTACGCGTTCTCGGCGCCGGTCGCCTTGATCCGGGCGTCCATGTCGGCCTGCATCCGCTCCCAGATCGAGTACGCGGTCGGCCGGATCACCATCGTGCCCCGCACCGGGCCGTTGTCGGCGAGCTCGGCCTTTGCGATCACGTCTTGGTACCAGCGGGGGAAGTCTTCCGCCCGGGGAGTCAGCACACGCGCCATGGGCAACCATCCTACCGACAGCGATGATCATGCTGTGCACCGCAACCCGGCCCTCTCCCGCAGGCCGCCCAAGATCCCGGACGGGCTTCAGGGTGCGATGACGCGGCCGCGCAGGACGATCAGCTGCGGATCACGAAGGACGCGGAGGTCACGGCGGGGGTCGGCCGCGTACACGGTGAGGTCGGCGAGACCGCCTTCGACGAGACCCGGCAGGCCGAGCCAGGCCCGCCCGGCCCACGATCCCGCCGCCAGGACCTGATCGGCGGGGATACCGGCGGCATGCAGGAGCTCCATCTCGGCGGCCGCCAGCCCGTGCGCGATGCCGCCGCCCGCGTCCGACCCGACGTAGACGGGAACCCCGGCCTCGTACGCGGCGGCCACCACCGACCCGAAGCCGTCCCGCAGAGCGAGCATGTGCTTGGCGTACCGGGGGAATTTCTCCTGGGCCCGGGCGGCGATGGTGCCGAAGGTCTCGATGTTGATCATCGTGGGGACGAGGGCCGTGCCGCGCCGGGCCATCTCCTCGATGACATCCGGGGTGAGGCCCGTGCCGTGCTCAACGCAGTCGATGCCGGCCCGCACCAGCGTGGCGACGCTGTGCTCCTCGAAGCAGTGCGCGGTGATCCGTGCCCCGGCGGCGTGCGCTGCCGCGACCGCCGCCGTGAGGGTGCCGTCGTCCCAGGCCGGCGCGAGATCGCCCTGGTCCCGGTCGATCCAGTCGCCGACGAGCTTGACCCACCCGGTGCCGGCCGCGGCCTGCCGGGTGACCTCGGCCGCGACCTGGTCCGCGGGGACTTCGACGCCGATCTCCGGCAGGTACCGGCGGGGCGGCGCGACGTGCCGGCCCGCGCGCCGCAGCCGCGGCAGGTCGACGTCGTCGTCCAGCTCCGGGTACGCGAACGGCGACCCCGCGTCCCGGATCGCCAGCACGCCTGCCGCCCGGTCGATCAGGGCCAGCTCGCGGGCCTGATCGAGACTGGTGACGGGCCGACCGCCGGGGGCGATGCCGAGATGGCAGTGCGCGTCGATCAGGCCGGGCAGGACGAAACCGCCGTCGCTGACCGTCTCCGCGCCCGCAATCGGCTCCAGCGACACGCGGTCGCCGTCCAGCCACAGGTCCCGGACCTCGTCGTCGGGCAGGACGACTCCGCGTACGTGCAGCGCCATGCGTGCAGGCTATCCCGTCGGCGGGGACTCCTCGCCGACCCCGTGGGGGAAGCTACTTGTCGTCGCGCTTCATGAGCTTGTTGAAGTCGAGCTTGGGCGCCTTGAAGCCGTCGTCGCCGCCGCCGGCGAGCTGGGCCGGGTCGAAGCCCGGCGGCAGCTGCGGCATGCCGCCCATGCCCGGGAACGCGCCGCGCGGGCCGCCACCGCCGCTCTTGGTGCCCTTGCGCTTGTTCTTCGGGCTCTTGGTCGCCTTGCGACGGCCGCCGGGCAGGCCCATCATGCCGCCCATCTGCTTCATCATCTTCTGCGCTTCGGTGAAGCGGTTGAGCAGCTGGTTGACGTCCATGACGGTGACACCGGAACCGTTGGCGATACGCGCCCGGCGCGAGCCGTTGATGATCTTCGGGTTGGTCCGCTCCCCCGGCGTCATCGACCGGATGATCGCGGTGACCCGGTCGAAGTGCTTGTCGTCGAGCTCGTCGAGCTGGCCCTTCATCTGGTTCATGCCGGGCATCATCTTGAGCATGTTGGCGATCGGGCCCATCCGCCGGATCGCGGTGAGCTGCTCCAGGAAGTCCTCGAGGGTGAACTGCTCGCCACCGAGCAGCTTCGAGGTCATCTTCTCCTTCTGATCGGCGTCGAAGGCCGCCTCGGCCTGCTCGATCAGGGTCAGCACGTCGCCCATGCCGAGGATCCGGCTGGCCATCCGGTCGGGGTGGAAGACGTCGAAGTCCTCCAGCTTCTCGCCGGTGGACGCGAACAGGATCGCCTCGCCGGTCACGTGGCGTACGCTCAGCGCCGCACCACCGCGGGCGTCACCGTCCAGCTTGGACAGAACGACACCGGTGATGCCGACACCGTCCCGGAACGCCTCGGCGGTCGCGACCGCGTCCTGGCCGACCATGGCGTCGATGACGAAGAGGACCTCGTCCGGCTGCACCGCGTCGCGGATGTCGGACGCCTGCTGCATCATCTCCGCGTCGACACCCAGCCGGCCGGCCGTGTCGACGATGACAATGTCGTTCAGGTGGCGGCGCGCGTACTCGATCGAGTCACGGGACACCTGGACCGGGTTGCCGACGCCACTGCCGGGCTGCGGCGCGAACACCTCGACCCCGGCGCGCTGGCCGAGCACCTGCAGCTGGGTGACCGCGTTCGGGCGCTGCAGGTCGGCCGCGACGAGCAGCGGCTGGTGCCCCTGGCCCTTGAGCCACTTGGCCAGCTTGCCGGCCAGCGTGGTCTTGCCGGCGCCCTGGAGGCCGGCGAGCATGATCACCGTCGGCGAGGTCTTGGCGAACCGCAGCCGGCGCGCCTCGCCACCGAGGACGGCGATCAGCTCCTCGTGGACGATCTTGATGATCTGCTGGGCGGGGTTCAGCGCCTGCGACACCTCGGAGCCGCGCGCCCGCTCCTTGAGGGCGGCGACGAAGCTGCGGACGACCGGCAGCGCCACGTCCGCTTCGAGCAGCGCCAGCCGGATCTCCCGGGCGGTCGCGTCGATGTCGGCGTCGCTGAGCCGGCCCTTCCCGCGCAGCTTCGTGAAGATCCCGGAGAGGCGGTCGCTCAGGGTGTCAAACACAGCTTCATCCCGTTTTGTCGGTTTCAATCGGAGGAGGACGGCATCGGCCGCCCCTGGACAGCGTAGCCGCTCCCGGCCCGCCGCCGATGATCATGAGCGTCCGCCCGCGGGCACCCCGCCCCCAAGATCCGGCTTGGATCAGGTTTTTCACCCGAATCTTGGTCCATGATTCGGGTGGTTTCCCTGATCCAAACGGGATCTTGGGGCCGGGGTGCCCCAGTAGCCCGAGGAATCATCGGGTCAGCCCAGGGCGGCGAGGACGGCCTTCTCGACGGCCGGCCGGTCGACCGGGCCGATGAGGTAGAACGCGTCCACGACGTCCGCACCGAGGGTCGATACCCGCGCAGCCCGTATGTTCACACCTGTCTCGGCGAGCGCCGACGTGATCCGGTAGAGCAGCGCCGGCGCGTCGGTCGCGCGTACCTCGAGAAGGTCCTCGGCGGGCCACAGCAGTCGCGGCGACGGCCGGACCGCCCCCGGCTTGGTACGCAGTCCCGTCCGCCCGAGCCGCGGCGACAGCACGAGCTGCCCGAGGGCCGCTCGCCGCAGGTCGGCCGCGAGCGAGTCCCGGGACACCTCGGCGCCGAACCGGGGCTGGACGGCGCACTGCAGGATCGCCCGGTCCTCGACCGTGATCGAGTTGACCGCCACGACCTCGAGCTGGTGACCGGTCAGGCAGCCGGCGACCGTGGCCAGCAGGCCCGCCCGGTCGGCCGCCGCGACCGCCACCCAGTCCGGCGCGACCTGCACGACCGGCAGTTCGGCCGTGACGAGAGCCGGATCCGGCGGCAGCGGCGGGGGCGGCGGCGCGCCCTGCAGGACCGCGCTCACCGCGGTGGCGAGCTGGTCGATGAGCCGGGACTTCCAGCTCGACCAGGCCGCCGGGCCGGTGGCCGACGCGTCCGCCCGGGCCAGCATGTGCAGGACCTCCAGCGTGGTGGAGTCGCCCACCGCCTCGGCCACCGCCGCCACCGTCTCCGGGTCGCCCAGGTCGCGGCGGGTCGCCACGTCAGGGATCAGGAGGTGGCGGCGTACGGCCCGCTCGATCACGTCGACGTCGGCGGGCGGCAGGCCGATCCGGCGTGCCACCGCGGCGGCCAGCGGGGCGCCCACCTCGCTGTGATCGCCCGGCAGCCCCTTGCCGATGTCGTGCACGAGCGCGCTGATCAGCAGCAGGTCCGGCCGGGCCACCTCACGCGTGTAGCCGCCCGCCTCGGCGGCCGCCGACACCAGGTGCCGGTCCAGCGTGAACTGGTGGACGGCGTTGTGCTGCGGTGCTCCCCGCAGCCGCGCCCACTCGGGCAGCCACTGCGTGATCAGCCCGAACCGGTCGCACGCCGTCCACGTGGGAACGAGCGCGGGCCCGGTGCCGAGCAGGCTCACGAAGGCCGTACGCGCCGCGGCCGGCCACGGGTCGGGCAACGGCGGGACGTGCCGGCTCAGCCACTCCAGAGTGGACCGGGCGATGGGCAGCTTGGCGGCGGCGGCCGCGGCGGCGACGCGTACAGAGAGGCTGGGGTCGGGCCGCGGGGTGACCGCCGAGCGGGCGAGCACCACCTCGCCGTCGTCCTCGACCACGTCGGCCGCGAGCGGCATGCGCTTCGGCCGGAGGGGTACGCCGCCCCGGCGCAGATGGGCGCGCCAGCGGTGCACCGAGCGCCACGCGTCGTCGAGCGTCCACTCGATCGTCGCCGCGTCGTTGGCGACCCGGCGCAGCAACGCGTCCCCGTCGGCCAGGCCGAGCGCCTCCGCGACCGCCTGCCGTTCGTGGGCGACGAGCCGGTCGAGTTTCCGCCCGGCGGCCAGGTGCAGCGCGTCCCGGACGTCGAGCAGGCGCAGTTGCGCGGCACGTACGCGCGGCGGCGTGGCGTCGGCGATCCCGGCCCGGCCGATGCCCCGCAGGACCGCGACGTCCCGCAGGCCGCCGGCGGACTCCTTGAGGTCGCCTTCGAGCAGTTGGGTCAGGGCACCGTGCAGGGCGTGCCGGGTCTGGGTCAGCTCCCGCAACCGGCTCAGCTGCTGGGCCGCCGTACGCCGCCACACGTCGGCCGCCGAGCGGATCAGTTTGGCCGACACCTGCGCGTCGCCGGCGACGTGCCGCGCGTCGAGCAGGCCGAGCGCCACCTTGGCATCGTCGACCGCCGCGTCGAGGGATTCGGCGACGGTGCGTACCGAGTGGTCGAGGCCGGTGCGGCTGTCCCAGATCGGGTACCAGATGGCGGCCGCCACGTCGTCGATCCCGGCCAGTCCGGAGTGGACGAGGACGAGATCGAGGTCGCCGCCCGGGGCGCACTCCCGCCGGCCGAGCCCGCCGACGGCCACCAGCGCCGCCCCCGCCGGCAGGTGCGCGTCGGCGGCGAGCCGGGCCAGCCATACGTCGAACGCCGCCGCACGCTGCTCGCGTGCGGCGGCGCCGATGTCCGCGATGTTCATGCGCGGATCGTCACAGGGCGTCGAGGCCGTGCTCGCCGGTGCGGACCCGCACGACGTCCGATACCTCGGTCACCCACACCTTGCCGTCACCGATCTTGCCGGTACGCGCGGCGGCGACGATGTTGTCCACGACCTTCTCGACGTCGAGCTCGTCGGTGAGCACCTCGACCCGGATCTTCGGCAGGAACTCCACCGTGTACTCGGCTCCCCGGTACACCTCGGTGTGTCCCTTCTGGCGGCCGTAACCCTGGACCTCGCTGACCGTCATGCCCGCCACGCCGAGAGTCTGCAGCGCAGCCTTCACGGCATCGAGTTGGTAAGGCTTGATGACGGCGGTGACCAGCTTCATGCTCAATCCCTCCATCGTTGGACTTTAACCGGCGACCTTCGAGGTCTCCGGGGCCGACTCGTCCTCGTCCGCGGGCGCCGCCTTCGGGGTCGCCGCGCCGAGACCCGCCAGGGCGAACGCGCCGCCCGACCCGCCCGTGGGGGCGAAGTCGTACGCCGTCTCCGCGTGCTCCGCGATGTCGATGCCCTCGACCTCGGTCTCGACCGAGGCCCGGAAACCGATCGTCTTGTCGATGATCCAGCCGAGGGCGAAGGCCACCACGAACGACCATACGGTCACGATGCCGCTGCCGAGGGCCTGACGCCACAGCTGGTCGGCACCGCCTCCGACGAACAGGCCGTCACCGTGGGCCACGTACGCGCCGCCGACCGACGCCGTCGCGAACAGACCGATCCACAGGGAGCCGATCCATCCACCGACGAAGTGGACGCCGACGACGTCGAGCGAGTCGTCGAAGCCGATCTTGAACTTGAGGCTGACCGCCAGGGCGCAGACCGCACCGGCGACCAGGCCGAGCAGCGTCGCCGCCCACGGCGCGATGTACGCACACGCCGGGGTGATCGCGACCAGGCCGGCGACCGCGCCGGAGGACGCGCCGACCAGCGTGGGCTTGCCCTTGATCCACTCGACGAGGAGCCAGCCGAGCAGCGCGGCGGCCGTGGCGACCTGGGTGTTGACGAAGGCGACCGCGGTCACGCCGTCGGCGGTGAGCTCCGAACCGGCGTTGAACCCGAACCAGCCGAACCACAGCAGGCCGGCACCCAGCGCCACGAACGGCACGTTGTGCGGCTTGAAGTTGTCCTTCGGCCAGCCGACCCGCTTGCCCAGCACCAGGGCGAGGGCGAGCGCCGCCGCACCGGCGTTGATGTGCACCGCGGTACCACCGGCGAAGTCGAGCGCGCCGATCTTGGCGCCGATGAGGCCGCCGCCCCAGACCATGTGCGCGACCGGCACGTAGACGACGGTGAACCAGCCGATGGCGAACACGACCCAGCCGCCGAACTTCGCGCGGTCCGAGATCGAACCGCTGATCAGGGCGACGGTGATGATCGCGAACATCATCTGGAAGGCGAGCACGACGTACGTCGGGATGCCCGTGGTCAGCCAGGTCTCGTTCACGAAGACCTTGTTGCCCATGTACGTCGAGATGCTGCCGAGGAAGTTCTGGATGCCCTCGTGGCTGTTGCTCCCGAAGGCGAGGCTGAAGCCGTAGAGCAGCCACAGCACCGAGATGATGCCGATGCACGAGAACGACATCATCATCATGTTGAGCACGCTCTTCGACCGGTTGAGCCCGCCGTAGAAGAAGGCGAGACCCGGCGTCATGAGCAAAACGAGCGCGGACGAGGCGAGCAGCCAGGCGGTGTTGCCGGTGTCGATCGTCGGCGCGTCCCCGAGCAGGTGCAGCACGCTGCCCTCCCAAAAGTCAGACGAGGTTCCTCCCTGACCGGCTCAAGGCCGCATCGCCGCTGCGCCGGTTGTTGCGGCAGCATTCCGGTCCCGTGTTTCGCGCATTCACGTTGCGCGGTTTCCGGCGCGTGACAGAGTGTTTCCAACATGTGAAGAAGTCCGCACAGGGCGAGGCGAACGCCCCGGGAAAACGGCGGAAATGCGACAGGAGCCCCCATCCGGGCCCACTCGGCACCCGGACGGGGGGACGCTCAACGCAGCGCGTGTTCGAGCGTGTAACGCTCGTAATCCAGCAGCCGCAGATCGCGCATCGGGCGGCGCAGATGACCCTTGTTGACGATGCGGACGAACGCCGGGTCGCCGGCGGCCGCCATCCGGCGGATGCCCTCGACGTGGTCGACGATCCGCTTCCGGATGGTCCGCACCAGCCGGTGGCGGTCCCGCGGGATCAGCCCGTACGCGTCCGCGAACAGGCGCAGCCGCCGGGGCCGGTCGGGCCGGTGCCAGCCGAGGGTGACCGAGTCCCGGTCGCTGAACAGCGGCACCCATGTCCAGGCCGCGTACGCGACGTCGTAGATGCGGGCGCCCGGCGAGGCCAGGTCGAAGTCGATCATCGCAAGCGTGCCGTCCGGACGCCAGATGACGTTGTGCGGGGCGGCGTCGTGGTGGCAGATCACGTCCGCGTCGGGCGGCGGCGGTCCGAAGGAGCGCCACACCGAGCCGGGCGGCGGCCGGAAGCCGGCCTGCGCGTCGTGGAACATGCGCAGCATCGTGGCGACGGTGACGAGCGCCTCGTCCGTGACCCAGTACGGCTTCAGCGGATATTCGCCGCACTCGCCGGCCAGATAGGACAGGACCTCGCGGCCCTGCGTGTCCATGCCGAGCGCGCGCGGCGAACCGGTGAACCCGGCGTGTTCGAGGTGGCGCAGGAGGGCGTGCACGGCCGGAGTCCACGGGCCCACGTTGCGGCGTACCGTGTCACCCACCCGCACGACGGTCGAGACATTGCCTCCGCGCAGCGGGATCTCATAGTCCACGGTCACACGGTGTCCGCGTGGTCGGACCCCAGCAGGGCGTTCACGAAGGCGGCCGGCTCGAACGGGGCCAGATCGTCCGGGCCCTCACCGAGCCCGACGAGTTTCACCGGGATACCGAGCTTCCGCTGCACAGCGATGACGATACCGCCCTTCGCCGTTCCGTCCAGCTTCGTGAGCACGACACCCGACACGTCCACCGCTTCGGTGAAGACACGGGCCTGCTCCAGGCCGTTCTGACCGGTGGTCGCGTCGAGGATGAGCAGGGTCTCGCCGATCGGGCCCTGACGCTCCGCGACCCGCTTGACCTTGCCCAGCTCGTCCATCAGGCCGATCTTGTTCTGCAGGCGGCCGGCGGTGTCGATGACGACCGTGTCGACGCCCTGATCGGTGCCCTGCTTGACGGCGTCGAACGCGACCGCGGCGGGGTCACCGCCCTCGGGACCGCGCACGACGGTGGCACCGACGCGGTTCGCCCACGTGGTCAGCTGGTCGGCCGCGGCCGCCCGGAACGTGTCGGCCGCACCGAAGACGACGCTGTGGCCGTCGGCGACCAGCACCCGGCCGATCTTGCCGCAGGTCGTGGTCTTGCCGGCGCCGTTGACCCCGACGACCAGGATCACCGCCGGGCGCCCGTCCTTGGGCGTGGCCGCGATCGACCGGTCGAGCTGCGGATCGAGCGCCGCCACCAGCTCCTCGGCGAGCAGCTTGCGCACGTCGGCGACGCTACGCGTACCCAGCACGCGGGTCCGGTCGCGCAGCTTGGTGACGAGCTGGCCGGTGGCCTCCACGCCGACGTCGGCGGTGATGAGGCTCTCCTCGATCTCCTCCCAGGCCTCGTCGTCCAGCCGGTCCCGGGACAGCACCGCGAGCAGGCCCCGGCCGAACGCGTTCTGGCTGCGGGCGAGGCGGGAGCGCAGGCGTACGAGGCGGCCGGCGGTGGGCTCGGGGACCTCGACCGGTGGCGCCGCGGGTGCCGGTGGTGCCTCGGGTGCCGCGGGCGGGGCCTGCGCCACCGGCTCCGTCGTCACCACGTCGACCGGCGTTTCCTGCTCGGGCGCGGTCGGTCGCGTCACCTCCGGCGCCGAGGGGCGTGGCGGGGGCAACTCCGGCCGGCGCCGGCGTACGGCGACGGTGACGAGCGCGGCGCCGATCAGAACGATCAGCACCACCAGGGCGATGACGAGGCTGTCCATCCGGCCATCCTCTCAGACAGCGCGCCCCATGCGCTGGTCGGTCCCATCGACCAGGTATCCCGGTCAACCCCGGTACGATCCCGCCCCGAGGCCGTCCACCAGGTAATTCCGTTGATCTATCAATACCCGGACCCGGATCATTGTCCGGGTGTCGTTCCCTTACAGCTTCCTCATCGACGACTCGGACACCCCGTCCGACGTCATCGATGCCCTGGCGCTCGGCGAGTTCACGCGGGGCGCCCAGCCCTTCGCGCGTACCGCCCGCCTGGAGCGGGTGCGGAAGGACGCGCTGCTGCTCCCCGAGGGAGCCACGGTGACCCACGCCGCCAAGGACGGTGGGGGCAGTTCCCATCTGGCCGTCGGCGAGGGCTGGACCCTGCGCGCCGTACGCTGGCAGGGCGGCTCGGTCGCGGTCACCGTGACGGCCGTCACCGCCGAGCTGGCCCGGACGGTGCTCGACGAGGCCACCAAGGACGTGCAGGAGCCGGAGCCGGTCGAGCCGGAGATCGTGCACATCGGCTTCGCGTACGCGGGCCCGCAGGACTGACAGCACTTCTGGCGGCTCGCGCAAGCGCTCCCCGGCGCGCCGGTCGGCCCGGAAGATCAACGCGGACGCCTGCTGCTCCTGCACGGGCCGCCCGGCACCGGCGGACGTCCCCGTCGACAACTACCTATAGCCACTCCTATATATAAGGAATGGGCTATAGACCGAGCGCGGCCTTGAGGTAGGGGATGTCCGACGCCCCGGACCAGCGGAACGCGGCGATCCCCACCCGGCGCGCCCCCTCGATGTTGCGGTTCGAGTCGTCGACCAGCAGGCAGAACCGCGGCACCGTACGCACGGCGACACAGGCGGCCTGGTAGAACTCGGGCGACGGCTTGGCCGCGCCGACGGCCGAGGAGTTGACGACCGCGTCGAAGTCCTCGGCGATCCCGTGGACGGCGAGGTCGGCCTCCAGATCGTCGGTCGCGTTCGTGCACAACGCCACCGGTACGCCGGCCGCGCGTACCTCGCGGACGAAGGCGAGCGCCGCCGGGTCGATGTAGCCGCGGTAGGCGTCCCATTCCTTCATCGCCTCGGGCGGCGCGCCGGTCGCCGCGCCGATCGCGTCCAGCCACTGCTGCCGCGTCCAGGCGCCGGTGATCGCGGGCGTGAGGATCGGCCCGGACAGCCCGGCGTCGAGCAGGCTGTCGTGTTCGAGGTCGTAGCGCGCCTCGACGGCCACGCGGGCGGCCGGGTCGTAGTGCCGCAGCACGCCGTCGAAATCGATCAGCAGGGCGCGCGCGTTCTCGCGGGTCGCCACCGTCAATCGTCCTCGCGGGACAGCCGCTGGCTGATCACCTCGGTCACGCCCTGGCGCATGGTCACGCCGTACAGGGCGTCGGCGACCTCCATCGTGCGCTTCTGGTGCGTGATGATGATCAGCTGGCTCTTCTCGCGGAGCTGCTCGAAGAGGGTGATGAGGCGGCCGAGGTTGACGTCGTCGAGCGCCGCCTCCACCTCGTCCATGATGTAGAACGGGCTGGGGCGGGCGCGGAAGATCGCGCACAGCATCGCGACCGCGGTCAGCGAGCGCTCGCCGCCCGACAGCAGCGACAGCCGCTTGATCTTCTTGCCCGGCGGGCGCGCCTCGACCTCGACGCCCGTGGTCAGCATGTCGTCGGGGTCGGTCAGGATGAGCCGGCCCTCGCCGCCGGGGAAGAGGACCTTGAAGACCTCTTCGAACTCGCGGGCGGTGTCGTGGAACGCGTCGGAGAAGACCTGCAGGATCCGGTCGTCGACGTCCTTGACGACGGTCAGCAGGTCCTTGCGGGTCGCCTTGAGGTCTTCGAGCTGGTCGGACAGGAACTTGTAGCGCTCCTCCAGCGCCGCGAACTCCTCCAGCGCCAGCGGGTTGACCTTGCCGAGCAGCTGGAGGTCGCGCTCGGCCTTGGCGGCGCGCTTCTCCTGGATCGCCCGGTCGAACGGGATCGGATCGCCCTCGGGGTCGTCCGCCAGCGGGATCAGCACGTGCGGGCCGTACTCGCCGAGCAGCGTGTCGACGTCGATCGAGTACTCCTCGGCCGCCTTCAGCTCCAGCTGCTCGATGCGCAGCCGCTGCTCCGCCCGGGCGACCTCGTCCCGGTGCACCTCGCTGGTCAGCCGCTCCAGGTCGGCGCCGAGGCGCTTCGCGGACGCGCGTACCTCGGCGAGTTCGGCCTCGCGGGCGGTCCGGGCGGCGGCGAGCCGGTCACGGTGCTCGGCGGAGGCCGTCAGGCGTACACCCAATTGCTCCAGAGCGATCCGGGCGCCAGCCTCGACGGCCTTCGCGATGCCCGCGCCTCGCTCCCTCGCGGCCCGGCGCGCGGCGGCGCGCTCGCGGGCCGCGCGCTCGGCCTGGGCCTGGCGCAGCAGGGAATCCGCGCGGCCCGAGATGGACGACACCCGCTCCTCGGAGGTACGCACGGCGAGCCGCACCTCCATCTCGTTCTGGCGGGACTGGGGCACGAGCGCGGCGAGCCGGTCGCGTTCGGCGGTGCTGGGGTCCTCGTCGAGCGGGGTGTCCTCGGCGAGTTCGAGCCGCTCCTCCAGCTCGGCGAGCCGGCCGAGGTCCTCCTCACGGCTGGCGGCGGCCTTGTCGCGGGAGACGGCGAGCCGCTCGGCCTCGGCCTTGGCCGATCGGGCGGCGGCGCCGAGCTCGGCGAGATGGCGGGCGACGGCGTTGCGCTCGCCCTCGGCGGCACGCTTCGCGGCGGCGGCCGCGTCGACCGCGCGCTTGCGCTCGGCGACCAACTCGCGGGCGGTGGTGATCTCGGTCTTCAGCCGGGCCAGCTCGGTCTCGCCGGCGGCCCGGTGGGCGTTGGCCTCGTCGACCGCCGCCTGGGTCTCGATGTAGCTGGGCGCCTTGGCCGACCCGCCCGCGGCCGCGTACGCGCCGAGCAGATCGCCCTCGTAGGTCACCACGCGCAGCTGCGGATGGGCCGCCACCAGCTCGGTCGCCGTCTTCAGGCTCTCCACGACGACCGTGTCCGCGAGCGCCCGGTCGACGGCCGCGCGGAGTTCGTCGCCGCAGCGTACGAGGTCGCTCGCCCAGCGCGCGCCGGACGGCAGGTCGATCGCGGGGCGGTGGTTCGCGCCCCGGCCGGCCACCAACATCGACGCCCGGCCGGCGTCGGCGATCTTGAGCATCCGCATGGCCTCGGCGGCCTCGTCGACCCCGGCGACCACGACCGCGTCGGCCAGCCCGCCCAGCGCCGCGGCCAGCGCGACCTGCGCGCCCGGCTCCACCGTCAGCAGCGAGGCCACGCTGCCCAGGAGGCCCGGCACCTCCGACGCCTTGGCCAGCAGCGCGCCCGCGCCGTCCTTGCGCTTCAACCCGAGCGACAGCGCCTCGGCCCGCGCCCGCCAGCTCGTGACGTCCTTCTCCGTGGCCCGCTCGGCGTCCGAATGCGACTTGAGCAGGTCGTTCGCTTCATTCAGCGTACGCGTGGCGGCGTCGAGCGCCTCGTCCAGCGCCGCGTTGTCCCGGTCGGCCTCGGTGGATTCGGCGTTGCCCTCGTCCAGTTCGGCCTGGGCGCGGCTCGCCCGGTCGGCGGCATCGGCGTACGCGCCGGCGAGGCGGGCGATCTCCTCGGCCGAGGTCGTGGCCCGCGTACGCGCGCTCGCGACCTGCCCGGCCAGTTTGGCCAGCCCTTCACGGCGGTCGGCGATCGCCTTCACGGCCGCGACGAGGGCCCGCTCGGCGGCGGCCAGTTCGTGCTCGAGCGCCTGCCGGGCGGAGACGGCCTCGGACAGGCGGTCCTTGTCGATCTCCAGCGCCTCGCGGAGGGCGATCTCCTCGTCGCGTACGCGTTCGGCCTCCTCGGCCAGCATCTCCGGGTCCCGGCCGGGGCGTTCCTCCTCGGCGGGCGCGCTCAGGTGCCGCAGGCGCTCGGCGGCCAGCTGGGCCGTCGAACGGAACCGTTCCTGCAATGTGGAGAACTGGTACCAGGTGTCCTGGGCCTCCTGCAGGGCGGGCGCGTCGGCGGCGTGCGCCGCTTCGAGGGTCTGCAGCTGCCGGCCGATGCCGCCGTACTCGAACTCGATCGTCTTGCGGCGGTCGCGCAGGGCGGCCTCGTCGGCGATCTCCCGTTCCAGCGTCGTACGCAGCGTGTGCAGGTCGTCGGCGAGCAGCCGCAGGCGGGCGTCGCGCAGATCGGACTGGATCCCGGCCGCCCGGCGCGCGACCTCGGCCTGCCGGCCCAGCGGCTTCAGCTGGCGGCGCAGCTCGGTGGTCAGGTCGTTGATCCGGTTGAGGTTGGCCGCCATCGCGTCGAGCTTGCGCAGCGCCTTCTCTTTGCGCTTGCGGTGCTTCAGTACGCCGGCCGCCTCCTCGATGAAGTGGCGGCGGTCCTCGGGCTTGGCGTGCAGGACCGCGTCGAGCTGGCCCTGCCCGACGATCACGTGCATCTCGCGGCCGATACCGGAGTCGGAGAGCAGTTCCTGGATGTCGATCAACCGGCAGCGGTCGCCGTTGATCTCGTACTCGCTCTCGCCCGACCGGAACATCCGCCGGGTGATCGACACTTCCGTGTACTCGATCGGCAGCGCGCCGTCGGTGTTGTCGATCGTCAGGGTGACCTCGGCCCGTCCCAGCGGGGCCCGGCCGGCCGTACCGGCGAAGATGACGTCTTCCATCTTCCCGCCGCGCAGCGCCTTGGCGCCCTGCTCACCGAGCACCCACGAGATGGCGTCGACCACGTTGGACTTGCCGGAGCCGTTCGGGCCGACCACGCAGGTGATCCCGGGCTCCAGCTTCAGGGTCGTCGTCGACGCGAAGGATTTGAATCCCTTCGCGGTCAGGCTCTTGAGGTGCACGCTTCTCCGGGGGTGCTCAGGGGTGTCCGTAGGTCCTTGCTGGGTAGGTGCCGTCTGGCAGCGTACCGCCTCGGTTCGGTAGTCGTCGGCGACGCGTCTACCCCCGCGTGTCCGGTTCTACACACGCCCTGGCCAGGCTCTTTGGCATACGCCCGATAGATCACGCTGGGCCGCCCGATAGATCACGTTTGGATCAGGGAAATCACCCGAATCTTGGCCCAAGATTACGTGCGAAACCGTGATCCAAACCGGATCTTGGAAGTGAGGGGGTGGCGGGGGCGGCGGGTGACAAGAGGGGTGGACATGCAACAGCGCGCCGCCACGCGGGTGGCAGGCGCGCTATCAGGGTACTTTTCGTCGGTCCCGAGGCTCTACAGTCAGGCCATAACCGGTTCGGCCAGCCGGAAGAACTCGTCGCTCCCCTCGGCCGCGGCGGCCGCGAGCCGATCGTTCTCCACCCGTAGGCTGGCGTTCTCCAGCTCCAACGAGCTCACCCGGGCACGCAACTTCGTGACCTCGTCGAGAAGACGCCGGTCCGGCGCCATCGTGACGTGGCCAAAGAGGGCCTTCGCCATTTCATCTCCTTGTTCTGCGCCACCGGTATGCCGGTAGACACGCGCCCGTTTGTCTCGCGGCTTCCGGCCCACGGCGCATGTGGGTGGACACGGGTTTGGGCGCGATTGGCGTCGCATTCCATAGTCCGCTGATAGGCAGTCGGAGTCAAGCCACGCGGACCAACCGCACGTCCGTGGTGTGTACCACTGTCGACCAGGTGATATCCGGCACGGCCTCTGGGTTGCCCCATCCTCGATGTCCGGATAACTTCTCCGGGTGCCCTCCTCGACCAGGCGACACCACCGTGCCCGATCCGGGTTGCGCCTTCCGATGGCGCTGGCCCTGGCGGCCTGTCTGGTCGTGACGATCTACGCACTCTTCGCGACCTTCGCACCGAAGACCGGCCCGCTGGACGAGGCCGCGGCCGGCGTACCGGAGGCGTCGGCGAGCGCCGGGAGCGCCGCTCCGCTCGCGTCCGGCGCCACCCCCGCGCCCGCCGGCTCCGCGGTCCCGGCCGTCTCGGGGAGCGCCGCCGCGAGCAAGGCCCCCAGCAAGGCGCCCTCCACCGCCGCCAGCAAGGCCCCGGCCGCCCCGGACAAGACCACCCTCGCCGAGAACAAGGTCATCGACCTGATCAACGTCGAGCGGGGCAAGGCCGGCTGCGGCAAGCTGCGCAACGACGCCCGGCTGCAGAAGGCGGCGCGCGCGTACAGCACCCGCATGGCCAAGGAGAACTTCTTCAGCCACACCTCGCCGGACGGCGGCACCTTCGTCCAGCGCATCGAGGCGGCCGGCTACCCGCACGGCGGCGCCTCGGCGGAGAACATCGCCTACGGGTACGCGGACGCGCAGGCGGTGGTCGACGGCTGGATGAACAGCGAAGGGCACCGCAAGAACATCCTCAACTGCTCCTACAAGGCGGTCGGGGTGGGACTGGCGTACAACTCCAAGAACACGCCGTACTGGACGCAGGATTTCGGCTTCATCTGATCCGTACCGGTTTCACGGGTAAGGTCGGTAACAGCCGGGTTCGTCAAGGTTGGTGTCGGGTGGGCGACAGTCGCGCCAACCCGTGACGGCTCGTTGAGCCCGATGTGGCCAGACTGCTGACGATCTATGCGCACCCTGTTGCCGGGCCGGTCGCCGCGGGCGTACCGCTGGGTTATATCGATCTCGGATTCGGGTCCCGGCCCGTCGAGGTCGTCCGCGCCGAACTGGCGGACTGGTCCGCCCAGGCCGTCGGCGGGGTGTTCTTCGACCAGGTGCCGACCAGCCCGTTCTCGATCGGACCGGTGGCCATGGCCGTACGCGCCGCCCGCCGCCTCGGTTTCGACACGGTACTGATCAACCCGGGCCGCCCGACCGACAGTCTCTACCGGGGACTCGGCGCCACGGTGTGCACATTCGAGGGTGACTGGATCGACTACCAGGAAGGTACGCCCGACGGCGTACGCCCTGGTGACGGTCATGTGATCCACGGGGTCCCGGCCGACCGGACCGACGCCTGCCTCGATCTCATGCGCGGGCGGGGCGCCGCCTGGGGGGTCGCCACGACGGCCGGCTGCCTCGTGCCCACGCTCGTGTCGGTCTAGCGCCGGTGAGCCTCCGGCACAAGCTGCCCTGGATCACCGCCGCGGCGGTGCTGATCATCGTCGCGCACGAGGGTACGCCGCCCGGCGCGCACGACCGCGTCTACTTCGAACCGCACGGCGCCGATCCCGGCCTGGTCGAACACGAGCGGCAGGCCGGGCGTACGCCGATGTGCTGGGGTGCGGGCGACGAGTGCCGGGTCAAGCGGCTCGTCGTGGTCGGGGCTGGCAGCGCGGGCAGGTGAACGAGCTGCGGTTCATGAACGCCTCGCGCCGGATGGCGGTGCCGCAGCGCGGGCAGGGCTCGCCTTCCCGTCCGTACGCGTTGAGCGACCGGTCGAAGTACCCGGCGTCGCCGTTGACGTCGACGTAGAGGGCGTCGAAGCTGGTGCCGCCCTGAACGAGAGCCTCGCGCATGACGTCCTGGCAATGGCCGAGCAGCTCGGCAGCCTTGGCCGGGGTGAGCTTCTCGGTGGGACGCGCCCAGTGCAGCCGGGCCCGCCAGAGCGCCTCGTCGGCGTAGATGTTGCCGACACCGCTGATCAGCGTCTGGTCCAGCAGCGCCCGCTTGACCTCGGTACGCTTCCTGATCATGGCCGCCGCGACGAGGCTCTGCCGGTAGGACTCGTCGAACGGGTCGAGGGCGATGTGGGCGATCTCCTCGGGCAGCTCCGCGCCGCCCCGCGAGATCGCGAGCCCGCCGAACGTACGCTGGTCCACGAACCGCAGCTCCGACCCGCCGTCCTCGAAACCGAAGCGGATACGCAGGTGGGGGCCGTCGGGCGTACCGATGGGCTGGATGAGCAGCTGGCCGGACATGCCGAGGTGGCCGACGACCGCGTCCCCGGTGTCCAGCGGCAGCCAGAGGTACTTGCCCCGGCGGCGGGCACCGAGGATCTTGGCGCCCGCCAGCCCGGCCGAGAAGTCGGCGGCCCCGGCCACGTGCCGCCGGACCGCCCGCGGGTGCAGCACCTCGACCGCCGCCACCGTACGCCCGGCGACGTGCCGTTCCACGCCCGCGCGTACCGTCTCGACCTCGGGCAGTTCAGGCATGGCCCACCTCTCAGCTGGCTTCCGGATGGACCTCGTCGGCCGCCCGGTTGGACAGGATGAGGAACGCCTCCTCGGCGGATCTTTGTTCCGCTTCCTTCTTGGTACGCCCCCGCGACCCGCCGAACCGCTCACCGCTCACGAGGGCCCAGGCCGTGAACGACTTGGCGTGGTCCGGACCCTCCTCGGCGATCTCGTAGTCGGGGACACCCCAGCCGTGCAGCGCCGTCAGCTCCTGCAGGCTCGTCTTCCAGTCGAGGCCGACGCCGCGCCGGGCCGACTCGCTCATGAGGGTGTCGAAGAGCTTGAGGATGACCCCGGTGACGGCCTCGATCCCGTACTGGATGTAGATCGCGCCGAGCACCGCTTCGAGGGCGTCGGCCAGGATCGAGTCCTTGTCCCGGCCGCCCGTGCCCTCCTCGCCCTTGCCGAGCAGCAGGTGGGCGCCGAGCCCGTGCGGGCCGAGCGTCCGCGCGACGCTGGCCAGGGCCCGCGAGTTGACCACACTCGCCCGCAGCTTCGCCAGGCGCCCTTCGGCCAGGTCGGGGTGGTCGCGGTACAGCGCGTCGGTGACGACCAGGCCCAGCACGGCGTCGCCCAGGAACTCCAGGCGCTCGTTGGTGGGCAGGCCGCCGTTCTCGTACGCGTACGAACGATGGGTCAGGGCGAGCTCCAGCAGCTGCGGGTCCAGGTCGATCCCGCACGCACGCTCCAGGTCCGCCAGCGGTGGTCGCTGCTTCTTCACGGATGTTCCTCCGTCTCCCGCCTCGCGAGGCGTGCCGCGAGAGCCACGCCCGAGGCCAGGTCATCGGCGGTCGCGGCGCCATGGCACACGACCACATTTCCGCGTACGCCCAGTAGTGCGGCCGCCCGGGCCGGGGCGGCGACCGCGGCGCCCGTCATGCGCAGGGCACCCTCGATGCCTTTGAGCAGCACATTACCGGTGAAGCCGTCGGTCACCACGATCTCGGCCCGGTCGCCGAGCAGCACATCGTGTCCTTCGACCAGACCGGTGAACGCAAGGTCCGACTCGGCGAGAGCCTTCTCGGCGGCCCGGCGTACGCGGTCGCCCTTGCCGGGTTCCCGCCCGATGGACAGCAGCCCGACCGTCGACTGTGGATGGCTCCGGGTCCGCCAGGAATCGCGGTACGCGACGCCGAGCGCGGCGTGCGACAGCAGTGTCGCCACACTGGACTCGATCGATCCGCCGACGTCGAGCAGGAGGCAGCGCCGGTCGTGCCGGATGGTCGGCAGCCACGCGGCCAGCGCCGGTGCGCGTACGCCGGCGTGCCGACCGAGTTCGAGGGCGGCCGCCGTGACGGTGGCCCCGGAGGAGCCGGCCGATACGACCGCGTCGACCTCACCGGACGCGTGCGCGCGGGCGGCGATGCGGATGCTCGTGGCCGCGGAGGCCGCCCTGTTCGGCGGATCCCCCATCGCCACCCCGGTACGCGCCGCGCGGACCTCGACCCGGTCGCGCAGGTCGCCGGGCAGGTGGCGCAGAGCATCGCCGGCCGCCTCGGGCGGGCCGACCAGGAGCAGTCGAACCTCGGGATCGACGGTGAGGGCGGAAAGAGCGCCGTCCACCACGACGGCGGGAGCATGGTCCCCGCCGAGGAGGTCAACGGCGATCTTCCGAAGCCTCGACGACACGGCGCCGGTCGGCTGCACGGAGGCAGACCGGCCGGCGCCGTCCAAGTCTTCCCGGGTGACCTCAGGCGTCACCGCGAGCCGTTAGACCGCGATGACCTGACGGCCGTTGTAGGTGCCGCAGACGGTGCACGCGCCGTGCGGGAGCTTCGGCGACTTGCACTGCGGGCACGCGACGGTCGCGACAGCGGACACCTTCCACTGCGCCCGGCGCGAACGGGTGTTGCTGCGCGACATCTTCCGCTTCGGGACGGCCACGGTACTTACTCCTCAGTGCTGACGGTCTCAGTTTTGTTGATCAAGCCCTGCAGGGCGGCCCAGCGCGGGTCGGTCTGCTCGTGGGAGTGACCCTCGGGCAGTTCGTCCCAGGGCGTCCCGCAGTCGGGACACAGTCCCGGGCAGTCCTCCCGGCAGAGCGGGTTGACCGGCAGTGCGAGCACCACCGCGTCCCGTAGCGCGGGTTCCAGGTCGAGCAGGTCGTCCTGGAGCCGGCCGACTTCGTCCTCGTCGGTCGTCTCCTCCGTGGCCGAATCCGGGTACGCGTAGAGCTCCTGGATCCGCACGGTCAGCTCGTCCTCGATCGGGCGCAGGCACCGGCCGCACTCGCCTTCCAGGTCACCGCTGACGGTGCCGGAGACGAGTACGCCTTCGGAGACCGACTCCATCCTCAGATCGAGGTGGAGATCGGAGCCCTCGGGCACGCCGATCATCTCCACGCCGAGGTCCTTCGGTGCGGGGACCACCCGGCTGAGGGCGCGCTGAACCCCCGGGCGGCGCGGCAGGTCCCTCGTATCGAGGACGAGCGGCGCCCGGACATCCAGGTGCTTCGGCTGATGATCACGCATAGTTAGACTCCGACCCAGTGCGGCCGACGTAGAAGGTTACCTGGACACGGGCACCCGCGTCCAACCGGTCCCCTGCCCGCGCCCCCGGTCAGAAGGTCGGAAGCGGACGTTCGTCCTCGCCGGGGACGAAGGATCCGATCTCGCGCAGCGCGTGCATCTTGTCGCGACCGCGCTCGATCGACGCCAGCGCCCGGGTGAGGAACTGCTCGAAGTTCGCCAGCGCGGTGTCTACGTAGTCGTCGACTTCCTCGCGCAGGCGCTGGGCCTCCGAGCGGGCCTCCCCGACGATCCGGTTGGCCTCGTGCTCGGCCGAGACCGTGATCTCGTTCATCGAGACGAGCCGGGCGTGTTCCCGCTCACCGTCGGCGATGATGCGATCCGCCTCACGCTGGCCGGACTCCAGGATCTTGTCGCGCTCGTCCAGCAGCGCGCCGGCCCGGCGCAGTTCCCCGGGCAGCTCGGCCCGCAGCTCGTCGAGTACGCCGATCATCTCGCCCCGGTCCAGCATGCAGTTCCGCGACATGGGCACGTTGCGTGCGCCCTCCACCATGGCGATGATCTCGTCGATGCGGTCGAGCGGATCCACCGGAACTCCTCGCTTGTTGCTGTCGCTGTGTTGCGGTCGTAGCTGATCCATCATGCGTCGTTCGCGCCACCGATGGGCCGACCGGACGTCCCGCCGCGTGTCGCACGATCGGACGGGCCACCTTTGCCAGGTCCCTGTGATAGGGATCCCGGGCCGGGGCCATGAGCAGGGCGTACGCCGCTATCGGCTGCGGAGCTTGGCTTCGAGCCGCTCTTCGACGACCTTCGGCACGTACTGCGACACGTCGCCGCCGAGGCGGGCCACCTGCTTCACGAGGCTGGAGGCGATGAACGAGTAGAGCGGATTGGTCGGCATGAAAAGTGTCTCCACGCCGGACAGTCCGACGTTCATCTGCGCCATCTGCAGCTCGTAGTCGAAGTCGCTGACCGCCCGCAGGCCCTTCACCAGCACCTGCGCGCCCTGCGCCCGGCAGAAGTCGACCAGCAGGCCGTGGAACGACTCGATGCGTACATTGTCCACACCGGTGGTCGCCTCGCGGAGCATGCTGATCCGCTCCTCGACGGTGAACAGGCCTTCCTTCGCGGAATTGATCAGCACGCCGACGATCACCTCGTCGAACAGCCGCGCCGAGCGCACGATGATGTCCAGGTGACCGTTGGTGACCGGATCGAAGGATCCGGGACAGACCGCACGCCTCATTGCGCCATTCCCTCTGTCCGCTGTTCGGCCTGCTGGTCGCCGGCCGGCTCACCAGGCTGCTCCGACACCCCGTCGGCGCCGCCCGAAGCAGCGCGACCGTACCAAAGGGTCGTCTCGCCGTAGCGGCGCTCCCGTTCGCCGGTGACCGGTCGCACCCAGGGCGGTTCGGGGGCCCGGCGGGACCGCTCGACGATCACCGTGGCGTCGGGCGCGTACCAGCCCTGGGCCGCGAGTCCGCCGAGGACCGCGGCCAGCTCGTCCTCCGGCACGGAGTAGGGCGGGTCGGCGAGGACGATGTCGAACGGACCCCCCGCGGGCGGCTGGCTCACCACGGTCGCCGCCCGGGCCCGCAGGATCTCGGCCTGCCCCGCGACCCCCAGCGTCGCGATGTTCTCCTTGATGACGCGGGCCGCCTTGGGATCCGACTCGACGAACACCGCGTACTCGGCGCCGCGGGAGAGCGCTTCGAGGCCCAGGGCACCTGATCCGGCGTACAGGTCGAGGACGCGGAGCTTCCGCAGGTGCCCCCCGTACGCGCTGGCGAGCGACGAGAACAGGGCCTCGCGTACGCGATCGGAGGTGGGCCGGGTGAGCTGTCCGGCAGGGGCGGCGAGACGCCTGCCCCCGAAGACTCCGGCGACGATTCTGGTCACGCTCTGAACCTACGCGATGTCACAAAGTAGGGCGTGACGGCGCAAGCCGATATGGGTAAGGTGAGCCGCGTTCATTGTCCGGTTTCTCCGGCACCTGTGTATATGCAGTGCCTTACCCCCCGGAGAGCGCATGACCACCCTCATCCCCATTCGCCGCGCTTCATTGCGCGCTCTGACCCTGGCGGCGGGCGCGGCCGTCGCCCTGATCGCCACCACCACACTCGCCGGCGCGCCGGCCCAGGCCGCCGGACCGCTGCAGGGCGGTGGCGGCGGCGACAAGTCCATCTCCATCTCGGGCGCCACCTCGTGCGCGGCCGACGCGAGCAAGCGGACGGTCACCTGGACGCTGGCCAACTCCGGCGACACCGACGCGACGATCGAGTCGGTGGACGCCGGTTCCGCCACCGCCGTCGTGACCGGCGACCCGGCCGTCCCGCTCGCGGGCGCGGTCATCCCGAAGAAGAGCGGCGGCCACAGCGGTACGCTCACGGCCACCGCCACGCTGCCCGGCGACGCCACCTCGGCAGCGCTGAAGATCACGGTCAGCTGGGCCGACGCCCAGGGCAACCACCACGCGGAGCACTTCGGCGGCCAGAACTCGCACGAGTTCACCGGATACGTCCGCCACATCCAGGGCACCTGCACGAACCCGGGCGCCTGCGTCTCGGCGGCTAACGCCCACTACACGCACACCTTCGACGGCCCCGCCGGCACGGCGACCGTCGCGGTGGCGGGCGACCTGCCGCTGTGCGACGGCGACTCGCAGGACTTCCTGCTGGTCTCGTACTACGCGCCCTCCGCCAAGGCCACCTGGCCCCAGTACGCCTTCGACCACCAGGTCGGGACCATCGACCACACGCACTCCTCGGTGGCCCTGAAGGTGAACCTGACCGGCTGCTACACGCAGGTCGACCTGGTGTGGGGCAAGGACCTCATCAACCCGATGGTCGCCAACGGCCCGCGCTACGACAACCGGAAGCTCGGCTCGGGCGGCGCCCCCGGCAGCCGCTCGAAGGGCCCGGCCGCCTGGTACAACGGCGGCACGACGACCTGCGCCGCGCCCGCCGCGACGATGGTCTCGGCCTGTAGCGGCGAGGTCACCGTCCACCTGTCCAACGCGCTTGAGGCCCACTACGACGCACCGTTCGTGGTGACCGCCGGCGCCGACTCCTCGTTCAAGCAGACCGTGACGGTCTCCCCCGGCAAGTCGGCGGACGTCCTCGTCCCGGCCGACAAGGCGGGCACCATCACGGTCACCATGGACAACAAGGTCGTGGCGCAGGGCATGTGGCAGCCCGGCCACTGCAGCGCCCCCACCGTTCAGGCCGAGTCCACCTGCGACTCCCTGAAGATCACGGTGTCCAACCCGGAGGGCAACCTCACGACGGACGTCGCGATCGCGTACGGGGCACAGACCAAGAACTTCTCGGTCGCACCCGGCAAGTCCGAGACCGTCACCTTCGCCGCCAGCACCGAGACCGAGGCGACGGTCACGTTCACCGACTTCCGCAAGACGGTCACCGTGGTCTACAACCGCCCGGCCGACTGCGAGTCACCTTCCCCGCAGCCGTCCACCCCGGCCAGCCACGTCCCGTCGCCCAGCCACAGCGGCAGCCCCGGCCTGCCGGTGACCGGCGTGCAGGTAGGTGCCTTCGCCGGCGCGGGCGCGCTCCTGCTCGCAGCGGGTGCGGCACTGTTCGTCTTCACCCGCCGTCGCCGCCTCACCGAATCCTGATCCATCCTCCATCGAACCTCTTGAACTTGAACGGCGATCCCGGCTCGCTCGCGGGATCGCCGTTCAATTTCAAGATCATGTCCCGGGTTCGTCGATCTCACCTCCGCTCCTCCCGCGGGAGACCGTTCCGCCCCTATCGCTGCGCTCCGGGGCCTCCACTGCCAGCTTTCTGAGGCGAAGCATCATCCACCGTCGCCCGGTCCCCGTCTCACCCCAGCCCCCACCGGACTTTGTCCCGACTGTCCGATATGGGCACCAGGCCGGGGTCGGTGGGATGATCGTTTACGGCTGCGGTGTCGAAACGGCCACTCGGCGCATGATCATTTACGGTTCTGGAACGCGCTGACCAGGTTCTGCTACACCTGACACGTAATCGATCATGCAAATCGGGCCGGATTTACACCCCAGCCGTAAACGATCAAGAAATCAGCCCGCCGCGTCCATCTGGCGGAAGATCGTTCCCGCATCACGGGCAACGGTCGACCGCGGGACAGTGTGGACGTGATCCACAGCGGCCGAGACGTCAAAACGCACCCCATCCCCTCGATCCACAGCGGTCCGGATGTAGGAAAACGGCCTCTGCCTACATCTCAGCCGCAATGGATCGAGAGGATGGGCACGGAAACTACATCCCAGCCGCAAACGATCACCGACCAGCCGACCCACTCAGCCGCCATATCGGACAGTCGCGACAAAGGCCGGGGTGAAGGGGTAAACGGTGACCGGGCGACGGTGGATGATGCGTCGCCCCACCCACCTGGCAGTGCAGTCCCCGGAGCGCAGCGATAGGGGCGGAACGGTCTCCCGCGGGAGGAGCGGAGGTGAGATCGACGAAACCGGGACAAAATACTCATAAAATGATCTTGAACTTACCCTTTGTCGAGGTATTCGGCGCGGGCGTCGGTGACCAGGTTCGCGATGGCCGCCGCGAGCAGCGGCTCTCCCGACAGTTCGGGATCGTCCACCAGCAGCCGTTCGGCGGCTGCCCGCGCCTCGTTGATCATGTCGCCGTCGCGCAGGAGGGACAGCAGCTTGAGGTGCGACCGGCGGCCGGACTGGGCCGAGCCCAGGACGTCGCCCTCGCGGCGCTGCTCCAGGTCGATCTCGGCCAGCCGGAAACCGTCCGTTGTGGACGCCACCGCGTCGAGGCGTTCGCGGGCCGGGCTGGCCTCGATCGCCTCGGTGACGAGCAGGCACAGCCCCGGCGCCGAGCCCCGGCCGACGCGGCCGCGCAGCTGGTGGAGCTGCGAGACGCCGAACCGGTCGGCGTCGAGGATGACCATCATGGTCGCGTTGGGTACGTCGACGCCGACCTCGATGACCGTGGTGGCGATGAGGACGTCCAGGTCGGCGGCGGCGAAGCGGCGCATGACGGCGTCCTTCTCGTCGGCCGGCAGCCGGCCGTGCAGTACGCCGATCCGCAACCCCTTGAGCGGCCCCTCGGCGAGCAGCGGGGCGACCTCGGTGACGGCCAGCGGCGGGCGGCGGTCCCCGTCGTCCTCGGCGGGCGGGGCGTCCTCCTCGGCGGCGGTGTCGCCGATCCGCGGGCACACGATGTACGCCTGGTGCCCCTTGCCGATCTCCTCGACCATCCGCCGCCAGGCCCGGTCGAGGAAGGCGGGCTTCTCGGCGGCCGGGACGACGTGCGAGGCGATCGGCGACCGGCCGCCCGGCAACTGCGCCAGTGTGGACACTTCGAGATCGCCGAAGACCGTCATCGCGACCGTACGCGGAATCGGCGTCGCGGTCATGACGAGCAGGTGCGGCGGCTGGTCGGCCTTGGCCCGCAGGGCGTCGCGCTGCTCGACGCCGAACCGGTGCTGCTCGTCGACGACGACGAGACCGAGATCGGCGAAGTCGATGCCGTCGTAGAGCAGGGCGTGCGTACCGATGACGAGACCGGCGCGGCCGGCCGCGATCTCGGCCAGCGCCCGGCGTTTCTCCGCCGCCGGCAGGGAGCCCGTGAGCAGGGCCACCGCCGTGCCGTCGGGGTCGCCGTCCAGCTCGCCGGCCCGGCCTAGCGGTCCGAGCATCTTCAGCATCGAGCGGTGGTGCTGTGCGGCCAGGACCTCGGTCGGCGCCAGCAGGACGGCCTGGCCGCCCGCGTCGACCACCTGCAGCATCGCCCGCAGGGCCACCATCGTCTTGCCCGCGCCGACCTCGCCCTGCAGCAGCCGGTGCATCGGATGGGCGCCGGCCAGGTCGGCCGCCAGCTCCTCGCCGACCTCGATCTGCCCGGCCGTCAGCGTGAACGGCAGCTGCGCGTCGAACTTCTCGCGTACGCCGCCGGGACGCTGGGGACGCGGCTTGGCGGGCGACTGCGCGGCCCGCATCCGGCGCTGGGCCAGGGTCAGCTGCACGGCGAACGCCTCGTCCCAGGCCAGCCGCTTGCGGGCGGAGTTGCGGGCCTCAAGCGAAGAGGGCCGGTGGATCTCCCGCAGGGCGGTCGCCAGATCCATCAGGTGGCGCTCGGCCCGGATCGGGGACGGCATCGGATCCTCGGTGATCGCGACGGTGTCGAGCACGACGCGGACGCACCGGGCGATGACCCAGGTCGGCAGGGCCTTGGCGGCCGGGTAGATCGGGATCAGGGCACCGGCGAACTCCTCGACCTCGGCGGCGGCGTCAGGTGCGGGGATCAGCCCGATCTCGGACACGCCTTCGGAGCCGCCCGCGTCGTCGAAGCCGCCCGCGCGCTCCGGGCCGCCCGCGCCGAGCAGCACGTACTCCGGGTGGGCCAGCTGGCGTTCATGGCGGAACTCGCCGACCTTGCCCGCGAACAGGCCCCACTGCCCGGGCTTGAGATCGCGCTCGCGCCAGCCCTGGTTGAAGAACGTCAGCTTGATCCGGCCGCCGTCGTCGTCGCCGACCATGACCTCGAGGATGTTGCCCCGGCGGTCGCGCATGCGGCGTACGGAGGTGGACAGGATCTGGCCGAGGATCGTCACCTCCTCGCCGATCGACAACGACCGGATGGCGGTGTGCTCGCCGCGCTGGTCGTAGCGCCGGGGGAAGTGGTGCAGCAGGTCCCCGGCGGTCTCCAGATCCAGGTGTAGGGACAGGGCCTTGGCCGTCTTCGCCCCGACCAGCTTCTCCAGGGGCGTGTCCAGGCCCGGTGCCGTCGTCGTCATTCGACCCCCACGATCAGCGGGTAGTGCGGCTGGCCGCCGTCGAAGCACTGCACGTCGGCGAAGGGCCAGGCGGCGGCCAGATGCGCGGTCAGCTCGCCGGCCAGGCCGTCCGGCGCGTCCGCCCCGAGGACCAGGGTCACCAGCTCGCCGCCCCCGCCGAGAAGGCGGTCGACGAGGTCCCGGCACAGGGCGCGCAGATCCTGGCCGATCAGGTGCACCTCGCCCTCGACGAGCGCGATCGCGTCGCCCGGACGGCACTCCCCGGCGACCGTGAGCGCGTGGCGGCCGGCGATGGTGACCTCCGCGTACCGGCATTTGCCGGCGGCCTCCGCCATCGCGATCACGTCGTCCTCGAAGCGGCGGGCCGCGTCGCGTACGGCGAGGGCGGCCATGGCCTGGACCGAGGAGCGCGTCGGCACGACCCGGACCTTGATCCCCTCGTGGTACGCCTCCCCCGCGGCGGCCGTGGCGACCGCGTGGGTGTTGGAGTCGTTGGGCAGGATCACGACGCGGCCGGCCGCGGCCCGGCGGACGGCGGCCAGGAGCTCGGCGGTGGACGGGTTGGCGCCGACGGTGACGGCGCCCTCGGCCTGGAAGATCTCGTCGAGCCCGTCGCCGGCGCAGACCACGACCACGCCGCGCGCGTCGGGATCGAGGCACGTACGCCCCGCCACCTGCTGCGTCAGGTCGGTGACGCCGATCTGGTAGGGCCGGCCGGCGTGGACGCCCGCCTCGATGGCGGCGCCGACGTCGGCGACGTGGACGTGCACCCGCCAGGTGGCGGGGCCGCCGACGACGACCAGCGACTCGCCGAGCCCGTCGAGGGTGGTGCGCAGCCGCTCGACGGCGGCCTCCTCGGCGTCGAGCAGGTACTGGACCTCATAGCCGTACGCGCTGGTCACCGGGGCCGGCGTGGCGGCCAGCTCCTCCCCGGGAGTCACCTCGGGCAGGTCGAACTCCTCGCCCGTGACCTCGCCGCACAGCGCGCCGAGGACCACGACCAGGCCGCGGCCGCCCGCGTCGACCACGCCGGCGGTCGCGAGCACGGGCAGCTGCTCGGGGGTGAGCGCGAGGGCGGCGACGGCCTGGTCCAGGGCGGCCACCACGACCTCGGCCAGCGGGCGGGCCGCCAGCGCGGCGTCCCGGGCCGCCAGGGCGGCGGCGTCGGCGACGCTCAGGATCGTGCCCTCGACCGGGTGGGCGACCGCCGCCCGGGCGGCCTTCGCCCCCTCGGCGAGGCCGGCCGCCACTCCGCCCGGCGAGCCGTCCCCGATCAGGTCGGCGAGGCCGCGCAGGATCTGGGCGAGGATCACGCCCGAGTTGCCGCGGGCGCCCATCAGCGCGCCCCGGGCCAGCTGCCCGACGGCGTCGCCCAGTGCGCCCGGCGGGTGCGCCGCCAGCTCGTCGCGGGCCGCGACCAGCGTCAGATGCATGTTGGTGCCCGTGTCTCCATCCGGCACCGGATAGACGTTGAGCTGGTCGATCTCCTCCCGGTGTCGGCCCAGGGCCGCCACCGCGCGCTCCGCGAAGCGCCGCACCGCCGCCGCGTCCAGTACCTCCAGCACGCCGTCCAGGGTAGTCGTGACGTCCGACACCAGCACGACGTGCCGGTACGCGCGTCCGGCTAAGCTGCTCCTACGCGTGATACGGAGTCCGATTGGCCTCCGCCCCGTGTGGTCAGGTACCCTGGCCAGGTTGCCCGCTGAGAGGCGGGTCGTGACATCATCCGGCCGAGGCCACGACCTGGGCCAGGGCGATCGAGACATCTTCCGGCTGGCCCGGACGACCAGACTTATCCAGGAGTATCCCGTGGCAAGCGTGTGCGACGTCTGTGGCAAGGGGCCGGGCTTCGGCCACAACGTGTCCCACTCGCACCGGCGGACCAACCGTCGTTGGAACCCCAACATCCAGACGGTGCGCACCCCGGCCGGTGGCGGCAACACCCGTAAGGTCAACGCGTGCACCTCGTGCATCAAGGCCGGCAAGGTCGTGCGCGGCTAGTTCAGCCGCGCTGCGAAGGCTTCCCGAAAGGCCGTCCGCCATCGCGGGCGGCCTTTCGGCGTGTCCGCGTACGCCGGCCGTGGTCTCCGCGTACGCGGCTGTGATCCCGGTGAGATCAGGCATATCCACGTAATCTTGGCCCATGATTCGGGTGGTAACCGTGATCCAAGCGGGATCATGACGGGCACGACACTGCCGGACGCGCAACAGCCGGACGCGCAACAGCCGGCGTGGTTCGGCGTACCCGTGGCGGACGAGCTCGTTCTGCGTACGCTGCCCGGGGCGGTCGACTACCTCGCCGACTCGCTCAGCCGGCGACGGGGTGTGACGATCGTCAAGCGCCACCCGGACGCCGTCCGGATCTCGTGGGCCGGCCCCTTGGCCGAGCTGGCCGAGGACCGGTACTTCTCCAGCGCGGCGGTCCCCCTGCGGCCGGACAGCGAGATCCTGGCCGTCCTGGGCGAGACCACCTTCCGCGTCGGCGACATCGGGCCGGAGCGCTTCGAGCTGATCAAGGAGCTCGAAGACGGGCGCGGCTGGCGCAACGACCCCCGGGACTGGGAGGTCAACGTCGAGCGGCGCGGCGACGAGCTGGTCGCCGAGATCGGCGCGCTGCACACGACCCGCCGGTTCGGCCGGCTGGAACGGCTGCCCGCCTCGACCACGCCGGTGCTCGCTGCGGTGCTGACCCGGCTGCTCAAGGTCGAGCCCGGCCAGACCGTGCTGGATCCCTTCTGCGGCGCGGGAACCAATCTCGTCTACGTACGCGCGATGACCGAGGCCGGTGCCGTCCTGGGTGGCGACCGGGACCGGCGGGCGTTGGCCGCGGCCCGCAAGAACGGCCGGTACGCGCTGTTCCAGGCGGACGCGGCGCGCCTGCCGTTCGCGGACGGCTCGATCGACCGCGTGGTGGCCAATCTGCCCTTCGGCAAGCGGGTCGGCTCGCACCGGGGCAACGAGCAGCTCTACCCCGCGTTCCTCCGCGAGCTGGACCGGATCCTCGCCCCGAAGGCGCGGGCGGTCCTGCTCACGGAGGACAAGCGGCTGCTGCGTACATGGGCGCACCGGGTGCCGGGGTTGCGGCCGGTCAAGGAGGTCGTGCTGGCCTCCGGCGGCGCGCACCCCAGCGCCTTCGTCCTCACGAACCGGACGAACCGCCCGAGCTCGGCAGCGAACCGGGCGAAGCAGGGAACGGACCGGACGAGCCCGGGGCCGAACCCGGGGACGCGCCGCTGAGCCTGGTCGCCGCCGTCGCGAGCAGTTGCGGCAGCGCGTGCGCCTGGCCGGTCGCCCGGCCCATCAGCGTCACGATCACGATCATGTCGCCGACCTTCAGCGCGGCCCGGGGACCCTTCATGAAGGCGTCCAGGCCCGGGACGGGGTTGCCGCGCTGGTTCGCGCGCCAGGCCGTCCGCATGAACGCTCCCCCGCCCGCGTGCTGCAACAGCATCAGCGTCTTGCCGTCCGGACCGTCGTAGGTCACCGAGCCGAACGAGCCGAACTGGGGCAGGGCGGTCGCGCGTACGTCGGTGCCGAGGAAGGCCGCCACGTCCGCGGTGGTCAGCGGTTCGAGGATCGGCGTCCGCTGGGCGGGCACGACCGCCGGCTTGTCGAGTTCCTCGAAGGTGGACGGCCCGCTGCCCGTGTCGCCCGAGACGCCCCGTTCCACCACGGTCAGCTCGATCACGCGGCGGGTCCAGCGGCGTACCTTGATCCGGACCGTGTCGCCGGGGCGGCCGGCCAGACCGTTCGGTCGCGCGAACGCCGTCGTCCGGTCCTGGCCGTGGTCCAGCGCCAGGTAGGACCGGTCGGTCACGGCGCTGCCCAAGGTCGTCTTGGGCCAGTCCTCGACCCACAGGAGCTGACCGGTCAGCTCCCGCGGCGTGAGCAGGTCAATGAAGTTCCTGATCAACTTGTACGCGCAGAGCACGACCAGGAACCAGCCGAACGCCACGAGAACGTGCTCGCCGAGGTCGAACCACTTCAGCGCGGCCGGCTTCAGGTGCAGGGGTTCGGTGAGGACGGAACGGGGCTTCGTCGCGTACCGGATGAAGACGACGCCGAGCGCGAGCAGGACGACGCCGCGCTTGGTGATCCGCCAGCCGCGCTGGCCGTAGCGCGGCCAGAAGCGCGGGTAGCGGATCTTGACCCGGTGCCAGTCGCCGCCGAAGGAGGACCAGACCAGCCTGCGATTGCCGAGGCCCAGATCCAGGACGGCGCTGGTGATCCGGGTGGTGCCGAGGGCGGTGCCGTAGGAGAGGTAGCGGTCCCAGACGGCGACCGCGGCCGGCGGCAGCGCGGCGAACCCGTCGTCCCCCTTCAACCAGGCCCGTACGCCGAGCCAGCGCGCCGCGACCTCCCGCCCGAGCGGGGTGCCCTTCTCACCGGGATAGCGACCGGCGACGGTGGACAGCGTGGCCCACACACCCAGGCACGGCAGGGCCGCACCCATGATCGATCCGGCGGTGCTGTGTTCACCGCTGTTGTCCGGATGCAGCACGAGGTAGTGGACGATCGCCCAGAAGACGCTGGCGGCCACGCCGAATCCCGCGAACGACAGCAGCGACACCACGGCCGGGCCGAACCGCTTGCGGGACAGGCCCCGCTTGCGGGCCTCGGCGACGACCGCGACCCGCAGCCGGCGGTTCCACGTGGCGGCCTCGCCCGCGTCCCGGAACGTCAGAGCGGTCACCGGGACCACCCCGCCGACCGCCAGCGCGCGTACGCGGTCCAGCACCTGCTGCTCGAACGGCAGCAAGGACTCGGACGGGGCGTCCGCACGCAGGTGGATCGTGGTGTGCATCGGGTCGTCGGCGGGCTGGCGGAACTCCAGGTAGCCGCGGGCGGCCAGGTCGACGAGGGTCGACTCGGCGGCGTCCTCGGTCAGCTCCCAGCGGTTGACGAGCAGGCTCACCACCGCGGGCGGCTCCTCGCCCAGATCCTGGGTCGCCGGAGCGGCCCGGGGCGCGGTGGGCCGGGTGACCGCGCGGGCCACCCCGTACATGAGGTACCAGGCGAAGAACGCCGAGGCCGCGATCCCCGCGTCGAGCAGATGCCGGTTGATCACTAGAACCGGACCTGGACGGGGCCCCGCTCGCCGCCGGCCGCCTCGAAGTACTGCTCGGCCTTGAACCCGGTCACCCCGGCGACGAAGTTGCTCGGCAGCGTCTGGACGGTGTTGTTGATCGTCTGCACGGCGCTGTTGTAGAACTGCCGCGCGTAGGCCACCTTGTCCTCGGTGGCGGCCAGCTCCCGCTGCAACTGCGCGAAGTTCTGGTTCGCCTTCAGATCCGGGTACGCCTCCCCCAGCGCGATCAGCCGGCCGAGCGACGCGGTCAGCGTGTTCTCCGCTTCCGCGCGCCCGGCCACGTCCCGGGACTGAGCCGCGATCGCGTTCGTACGCGCCGCGGTCACGGCCTCCAGAGTGGACGCTTCGTGCCGCGCGTACCCCTTGACGGTCTCGACGAGGTTGGGGATGAGGTCGTAGCGCCGCTTCAGCTGCACGTCGGTCTGCGCCCAGGCGGCACGGACCTGGTTGCGCTGGCGGACGAGCTTGTTGAACGTCGCCGTGAACCAGACGAGCAGGAGAACGACGAGGACGCCCACGACGACGAGGGCGATGAGGCCGGGCGAGATCGACACGAGGGTGGCCTTCCGGGGTGGGGGTTCATATTGCGCACCATGGTGGGTCCGGCACGCAAGCAAACTGCCGATGAACGACAGGTGTTTCCGGTGAAGTGTTCGTCACCGCTTTGCGTAGTAGTCACTTCCCGTTGCGCCCGGTTGGAGAGATTGCCTGTTCATGGGACATGGACACCCTCACCACCATCACGATCACGACCACTTGATCTCGGGCGGGGACCTGCCGGCCGCGCTCGACCTCAGCATCCCGGACGGCGAACTGTCCTCCTCGGACACCAGCCGGCGTACCTTCCTGCGGGGCGCGGGCCTGCTCGGGGCGGGTGCGGCCGTCGGCGGCCTGCTCGGCACCCCGGCGTTCGCGCACGACGGGCGCGACTCCGACGAGAGCGCGGCCGAGTTCAACGCCCACGAGGGCCACAACGGCGACCTCGCCTGGCTCGCCGGCGACCACCACATCCACACCCAGCACAGCAGCGACGGCCAGTACCGCGTGATCGACCACGTGCGGCACGCGAACATCTACGGCCTGGACTGGATGGTCATCACCGACCACGGCAGCGTCGCGCACGCCAAGATCGGTGTCGACATCGTCAACCCCGACATCGTGGCCGCCCGCAAGGCGGTCAAGGACACCCTGGTCTTCCAGGGCCTGGAGTGGAACATCCCGGCCGCCGAGCACGGCACGGTCTTCGTCCACCCCGGCAAGAACGAGGTCGCGGTCCTCAAGGAGTTCGAGAACGCCTTCGACGGCGTGGTCACCAGCACCACCGGCCAGACCGCCGCCAACGAGGCGGTCGCCATCGCCGGCCTGAACTTCCTGGCCGACGCGGTGAAGGCCCGGCGCGTACAGGACGCCGTGTTCTTCGCCAACCACCCGGCCCGCAAGGGTCTGGACTCGCCGCACGAGATCCGCAACTGGCGCGACGCCCAGCCGGAGATCGCGCTCGGCTTCGAGGGCGCCCCCGGCCACCAGGCCGCGGGCATCCCGGCGGGCAAGGGGGCGGGCTCCGGCCGCGGCTTCTACGACAACTCGCCGTCGTCCTCGTCGTTCGCCGCCTACCCGCTGGAGAGCTACCGGACCTGGGGCGGCTTCGACTGGATGACCGCCACCGTCGGCGGCCTGTGGGACAGCCTCCTGGCCGAGGGCAAGCCGTGGTGGATCACCGCCAACTCGGACTCGCACACGATCTACGGCGACACCTCGATCAACGGCGGCGGCGACTTCAACGCCCAGGGTCGCTACAACGACCCGGTGTACGCCGGCCCCACGATCCTGACCAACGGCGACTTCTGGCCGGGCTACTACTCGAAGACGCACGTCGGCGCGACCAGCCGCTCGTACGCCGCCGTCATGGACGGGCTGCGCGCGGGCAGGGTCTGGGTCGACCACGGCGGCCTGCTCGACGGCCTGGACGTCCGCGTCGGCTCCGCGACCCTCGGCGGCACGTACGCCGTCCGCAAGGGCCGCGACGTCACGGTCACCGTCAAGGTCAAGCCGGCCGCCGGCCCCAACTGGGCGCAGTTCCTGCCCAAGCTGGCCCGCGTCGACCTGATCGCCGGCGACGTCACCGGCCCGGTGGCCGACAAGGACGTGTTCGCCACGCCGCGTACGAAGGTCGTGAAGCAGTTCGACGTCTCCGGGTCGACCGGCGTCGTCACCCTCACGTACACGTTCCCGGACGTGATCAACCCGTTCTACATCCGCGTGCGCGGAACCGACGGGAACCGCTCGGCGGTCGGCATCAACGGCGCGGCGGTCGACCCGGCCGGACCGGCGATGGACGTCCTCGGCGACGCCGACCCGTGGAAGGACCTCTGGTTCTACTCGAACCCGATCTGGGTTCTCCCGCTGGGCCGCTGACCGGGACCATTCGATGATCACGGGTCTCGATCTGGGACACGCGAACGTCACGGAGGCCGAGCACTGGCTGCGGGAGACCGCGGCCGGGCTCGGCCCCTCCGGGGACGTCTTCGCCTGCACTCATCTCATCCACGGCGAGGGCGCCCGGGTGGCGCTCAGCGTCTCCTTCCCCGTCGCCCTCCCGTCTCTCGACGATGCCGTCGCCGCCCGGGTGGCGGAGCTGCACGCGTCCGGCCGTGGCGGGCGGGCGGTGCTCTATCCCGGGATGTCCTCGCTCATCGGCACCCTCCCGGTGGGTGAGCTGCTGTCCCTCAGCGCCATCGAGGCGGTCCGGGTGATCGGCGGCAGTTCGCCCACGCCTTCTCCCGAGACGTTGCTGGAGACGCGGGACTTCGTCCGTCCACAGTGGGAGGACGGGCGGCTGGTCCTGGTGGCGATGCCCGCCCCCGGGGGACGGCTGATGCCGTTCGAGGTGCCCAACCCGACCCCCTGCTGCGCCTTCCACTGATCTCTCGACTTCTTCATCCCGCCGGCTTCGCCGTTTCCCGGGGACGGCGAAGAGCGGGGCGGCAACCGGGAATTTCCCAGGTCAGATGCGCCGCACCCGCTTGACATAGCCAGGGTAGCCTAACCTAATCTCGCAGGCATGTCGCCCAGTACCCCTGCGGCGGCCGGACTGCTCGGTTCGGGTCTGCACCTCGGCTATCACGGCACCCCCGTGGTCGTGGACGCCTCGATCGAGCTGGCGCCGGCCCAGGTGACCGCACTCGTCGGCCCCAACGGCAGTGGCAAGTCCACGCTGCTGCGTACGCTCGCCCGGCTGCACAAGCCGTCGGCGGGTGACGTCCGGTTCGCCGACGGATCCCCGGCCTTGACGCTCAGCTCGACGGAGTTCGCCCGGCGGGTGACCCTGCTGGCCCAGAGCCGACCCGTCCCCACCGGCGTACGCGTTCGCGATGTGGTCGCGTACGGGCGGCATCCGTACCGGGGCCGCTGGCGTGATTCCGATGTGGACGGTACGCGGGCCGTCGCACACGCCATGGCGGTGACCGGCACGGCCGGGCTGGCCGAGCGGTGCGTCGACGAGCTGTCCGGCGGTGAGCTGCAACGGGTCTGGCTCGCCACGTGCCTGGCCCAGGACACCGGCGTCCTGCTGCTGGACGAGCCCACCACCTATCTCGATCTGCGCTACCAGGTCGAGATCCTGGACCTCACCCGGGAACTGGCCGACGACCACGGTGTCGCGGTCGGGGTCGTCCTGCACGACCTCGACCAGGCCGCCCACATCGCCGACACCGTGGTGCTGCTGGATTCCGGCCGCGTACGCGCGCACGGCACGCCCGCCGAGGTGCTGACCGAGGAACTGCTGACCGAGGTCTACGGGCTGCGTATCACCACCACTATCGACCCCTTCACCGGCCAGGTGCACACCTGGCCGGTCGGCCGGCACGCGGAGCGCGTCCGGCGTACCCCCCGATGGGAAGGCAACTGATGGCACGGCGTACCACGGCGATCCTCGCGATCGCGGGCCTGCTCGCGCTCGGCGCTTGCGGGACCACGGAGAAGCCCGCGGCGAGCACCGCGAGCCCGACGGGCGGCCCGGTGACGGTGACCGACTCGCGCGGCAAGGCCGTGCAGCTGAAGGCGCCCGCGCTGCGGGTCGTCGGGCTGGAGTGGGGCGAGGTCGAGATGCTGGTGACGCTCGGCGTGCAGCCGGTGGGCGTGGCGGACGTGAAGGGCTACTCCACCTGGGACACGGCGGCGAAGCTCGGCGCGGACGTCAAGGACGTCGGTACGCGCACCGAGCCCAGCGTGGACTCGATCGTGGCGCTGCAACCGGACCTGGTCGTCATGGAGGCCGAGCGCGACTCGGCGCTCGTCGGGCAGCTGGAGAAGTACGTGCCGGTCATCGTGGCCAAGGGCAGCGACGCGACCGACAACCTGGCCCGGATGCGGTCGGACTTCCAGCTGATCGCGACCGCGGTCGGCAGGACGGACAAGGCGGCCGAGGTGCTGGCGGACTTCGACAAGAAGATCGCCGATGCGAAGGCGGCCATCGCGGCCAAGGGCAACGCGGGCAGGAGTTTCGCGATCGCGGACGGCTGGCGCGAGGGCAGCTCGATCGGCATCCGGATGTTCGGCCAGGGCTCGCTGGTGTCGCAGGTCGGCATCGCGCTCGGCCTGAAGAACGTGTGGCACGGCGAGGTCGACGCGGCCTGGGGCCTGGGCGTCACGGACGTCGAGGGGCTGACGCCGCTCAAGTCGGACGCGGACGTGCGGTTCTTCTACAACGCCTCCGACGGCGACGACGTGTTCGCCGACGGCCTGAACAAGAACGCCGTCTGGAACTCGCTGCCGTTCGTGACGCGCAACCAGCTCCACAAGCAGCCCGACGGCATCTGGACCTTCGGCGGCCCGGCCTCCTGCCTCCAGTACGCCGACGCCCTCGTCGCGGTCTTCGGCAAGTGATCATCGAACGGACGGCGGAACGGGCGGGGGCGCCGGTGACGGCGCCCCCGTACCGCGCCCGGGTCGGCGCCGCGTACGCGGTCGGGCTCGTCCTGCTGGTCGTGCTCGCGGCGGTCCACCTGACCCAGGGCACCTCCAGTGTCGGCGCGCTCGACCTGGTCAAGATGATCACCGGGCACGAAGCGGACGGTGTCCAGGCCGTCCTCGTGGCTTCCCGGCTGCCCCGGCTGCTGGCCGGCCTGGTGGTCGGCGTCGCCCTCGGAGTCGCCGGGGCCGCTCTGCAATCGTTGGCGCGCAACCCTTTGGCATCGCCCGACACGCTGGCGGTCAACGCCGGGGCGTACTTCGCCGTGGTGGCGGCGGCCGCGTTCGGCGTATCGCTGCCGGTCCTGCCCGCGGGCGGTCTCGCCTTCCTCGGCGGGCTCGCCGCGGCCGGCCTCGTCACCCTGCTGGCGGGCGGGGCGAGCGGGCCCACCCGGCTCATCCTGGCCGGCTCGGCGACGGCGCTGGCTCTCAACTCGCTCACGACGCTGCTGCTGATCCTGCGCGAACAGGCGACCATGGGCCTGTTCGCCTGGGGCAACGGCACTCTCGTCCAGGCCGACCTGTCCGGCGTCACGCAGCTCGGCCCGGTCGTCGCGGTCGCGGCCGCCGCGATCGTCCTCTTCGGACGGCGGCTGGACATCCTGACCCTGGGCGACGACACCGCCCTGACTCTCGGCGTCCCCGTACGCCGTACCCGCCTGCTCGTGACCGGCCTGGCCGTCCTGCTCGCGGCGGCCTCCGTGACGCTGGCCGGGCCGATCGGCTTCGTCGGCCTCTGCGGGCCGCTGATCGTACGCCTCGCGCTGCCCCGGGCGCTGCGCCATCGCGTACTGCTGCCGTTGTCGGGGCTGGCCGGGGTGCTCATGGTCCTCGGCGCCGACGTGCTGCTGCGGGCGTTGCTCGGCGGCCAGGCGGGTGTCGAGGTGCCGACCGGCGTCGTCACGACGATCGTCGGCGCGGCCGTCCTCGTGGGGCTGGCCCGCCGCCACCGTGAAGGACGCCCCTCCCGCGGTACGCCGTCCGGCCGCCCGCGTACGCGTCGCGAAGCCGCGATCGTCCTGACCGTCGTGTCCGCCCTCCTCGTCGGCGCGATCCTGCTGGGCATGCTCGCCGGGGACACCTGGGTACTGACCGGCGATCTGGCGAACTGGCTCGGCGGGCGTACCGGCCCGGCACTGACGTTCGTCCTCGACCAGCGGTATCCCCGCGTCCTCGCGGCCGTCCTGTCGGGAGCCGCGCTCGCCGTGGCCGGCACGGTCATCCAGGCCGTCTGCCGCAACCCCCTCGCCGAACCCGGCATCCTCGGCGTCACCGCGGGCGCGGGCGTCGGCGCGGTCGGCCTGCTCACGCTGGCCCCGCTGGCGGGCGTCTGGCTGATGTCCACAGTGGCCGGCGGCGCCGCCCTGGTCACCTTCGCCCTCGTCTACTTCCTCGCGTGGAAGCGCGGGATCGGCTCGGAACGCCTCGTGCTGGTCGGCGTCGGCGTCTCGGCGGGCGCCACGGCCGTCATCGACATGATCATCGTGGCGACCGATCCGTGGAACACCGGCAAGGCGCTGACCTGGCTGTCCGGCTCGACGTACGGGCGTACCGCAGCGCAGATCATCCCGGTCGCCGTCGCGCTGGCGCTCCTCACCCCGCTCGTCTGGCTGGTCCGCCGGGATCTCGACCTGCTCCGCCTCGACGACGACACACCCCGCGTCCTGGGGGTGCGGCTGGAACGCGTACGGCTGCTGGCCCTCGCCGGCTCGGCGCTGCTCATCTCGACCGCGGTCGGCGCCGTCGGCGTCATCGGCTTCGTCGGCCTGGTCGCCCCGCACGCCGCCCGCGCGCTCGTCGGCGCGAAGCACACCCGCGTCCTGCCGGTCGCCGTCGTCCTCGGCGCCCTGCTCGTCAGCCTCGCCGACACCCTCGGGCGGACCGTGATCGCCCCCGCCCAGATCCCCGCCGGCCTGGTCACCGCCCTCGTCGGCACCCCGTACTTCGTCTGGCTCCTGTGGAGGTCCCGCGCATGAACGCGCCGTTCCGCTTCTTCACCACCACCGTGCGCGAGGTGCGCCGGCTCAGCCCAGGCTTCACCCGGGTCACGCTGACCGGCCCCGACCTGCACCGCTGCGCCGACAACGGCTACGACCAGCGGGTCAAGGTGATCCTCCCGCTGCCCGGCGGCGGCTTCACGATCAACCAGACCCCTTCCTGGTACGCGGACTGGCGCGCGCTGGATCCCGCCCAGCGCAACGTGATCCGGACCTACACCCTCCGCTCGGTACGCCCATCGGCCGCCGAGGTCGACATCGACTTCGCCGTCCACGGGGACACCGGGCCGGCCTCCGCCTGGGCACTGTCGGCCTGCGCCGGTGACGAACTGCTGCTCCTGGCCCCCAATGCGGACTTCGACGGCGACCCGGGTGGCGTCGAGTTCCGCCTGCCCGCCCCGCGTACGCCGATCCTGCTGGCCGGGGACGAAACGGCCGTGCCGGCCATCGCCTCGATCCTGGAGCGCCTCCCGCCCTCCTCGATCGGCGAAGCCTTCCTGGAAGTCCCGTCGGCAGACGACGCCCTTCGCCTGGACGCCCCGGCCGGCTTCACCGTGACCTGGCTCCCCCGCCCGTCCTCCTTTGTAGACGCGGTCGTGGCGGCCGCGCTGCGCCTGCTCCCCCACGCCACGCCCGACACGGTCGAACCGGACGACGACGAGCCGCTCTGGGAGGTCCCCTCCGCCGCCGCCACCGCCCCGGTCTACGCCTGGATCGCCGGCGAATCCAGCGTCGTCCGCGATCTGCGCCGGCGCCTGGTCGGCGAGGTGGGGTTGCCGAAGTCGGCGGTCGCCTTCATGGGCTACTGGCGCCAAGGCCTCGCCGAAAACTGACCACCCACCTTTGCATTTGCACTTGATCAAGTTGTGCTTGATCAAGTTCCCTCCAGACGTCAAAGTCGATCTCCAACGCGTGATCAAGTACCCGAGAGCTGCTAAAAACGGCCGGATTTTGCAGCTCTCGGGTACTTGATCACGATCGGCGAGCGGTGATGATCTCCTCGACCTCCGCTCGAACTCGACGCGGTTCGTTGACGAGACGGCGGTAACTGAACCGGACGACGAGGATGCCCTGCGCCGCCAGGGCGGCATCGCGGCGCATGTCGTTCTCCCGCTGCGCCGCTGAGGAGTGCCAGGACGCACCGTCGAGTTCGATGTCGATCCGCTCACCGCTCAGATAGAGGTCCAGGTAGTAGCGGCGCCCACCCGCGATGACGGGGACCTGGCGGCGGGCACCGGACAGGCCGGCAAAGACCACGTCCGCGCCGAAGATCTCCAACGGACTGTGGCAACCCGCCGCGAGCCTGCCGACGAGATCTACGAGCGCAGCCCGGCCGGCGAGATGCGGCGAGCGGCTCACGGCCTCCGCCAGCCGATCCGCTGTGGTCAGGCGCCCGGTGATCGCCGCGAAGAACGGCCCGGGCCGCTCCACGGGCGCCATGGCCGGCCAACTGTCCACAAGCGATTCGGCGACGGCGGTCACGGGGAGACCCGCACGGACCTGCGTCGGCGGCCACACATGCCGGGTATGGAGCACGAGCCGGTTCGTCGAACGCAGCCGGACGCCTCGGTGGACCACGACGTGGATCGGCTCGCCCGGTGCCGCTTCCCTGAGCCCCCACACGCCGAGTGCGGTCGTGTGACTCAACGCACCCTGGTCTCGCGTATAGACGATCGCCGCGCGATGAAGATCGACCGGCGCATGCGCGGGCACGTAGACGCCCGGCAAGACCTGGAGGATCCAGCCGGCTCGCCGCGCGTTGGAGATCAGCCACCGCGGCACGTCCGGCGGCAACTCCGCGACCGAGAACGGGCCGTCCCGAAGGACGGCTGCGAGGGCGGGATGCATGGTCGGCAGCCTGCCCTCGGCGACCCGCGGTAAGCGACCCGCGCGCAGATCAAGATGTGGACGGCGGCCGGTTGTGGAAGGGCTACGGGAGGACCTGTACCGACTCCGTCTCCTCGCGGAGCGCCCGGCCCACCGTGCAGTGCCGTTCGTGGACCCGCCCCGCCACGGCCCGGAAGACCTCCAGCGCCTCGTCGTCACCGGGCGGCAGCTCGATGTCGTACGTCACGGTGATCGTGCCGAGCTTGGTCGGCGCCACCTTCTCCGCCTCGACCGTGGCCGCGAGGCGTACCAGGCGGTGGTGGCGTTGGGCGGTCAGCGGCTCGATCGTGACGATCTCGCAGCCGCCGAGCGCCGCCAGCAGTAGTTCGACCGGGGTGAAGCTGCCCGGATCCCCGGCGTTGCCGAGGGCGACCGACGCGCCCCGGTCGTTGGTCGCAACGTATCCGTCGTCGGTGCGTTCCACGAGAACCTTGGCCATGATCGCCATTGTGTCAGACAGGCGACACCGGCCCGTGAATGCCGCGGATCCCTCAGTTCATGTCTTGTCGTCCGGTTTCCGGCGCCCGGATGGGATCCGCCGTTCGGCCGACGCGTGTGGACGGGCCGAGCGTACGAAGATCGCGATGCATGGCCACATCGGATAGTCAAGAGTTGATGGCCATGCATTCATTGATTTGACTCAGGGGACACCCAACCTCGTCGGCGGCCGCGTCTCCACCGGAAGCATTCCCACCCAGTGGTGATGCCGATGGCGGCTGCCCGAAAGGAGCCCAACATGTTCCTCGACCGACGGCGTACAGCCGGTCGGCGCGGCGGGTTCGCCCTCGTCGCGCTGGCCACGTTCGCCTCCGGACTCGGGTTGCTCCCGGCCACGGCGGCCTCCGCCACGGACCCCGGAGTCGACCCTTCCTCGGTGACGGTCACGCTGCCCCCGGGCGGCACGACGGTGATCACCAAGACCGTCCACACGCCCACCGTGCCGCCCAAGCCGGACGTGGTGTTCCTCGCCGACACCACGGGCAGCATGGGCGCGGCCATCGGGAACGTCCGGACCAACGCGGCCTCGGTGCTGTCGTCGATCAGCGCGGCACAGCCGCAGGCCCAGTTCGGCGTCGCCGAGTACAAGGATTTCAACTGCGACGCCGTGCCGTTCAAGGTCGACCAGGGCATCACCGCCGATCAGTCGGCGGTGCAGGCCGGGATCAACCTCTGGTCCGCCGGGGGCGGTTGCGACCTGCCCGAGGCGGGCCTCAACGCGCTGTACCAGCTGGCCACCGGCGCGGTGACGTTCCGGGCCGACGGTACGCGGATCGTCGTGATCTTCGGTGACGCGACCTCGCACGACCCGAGCAACGGCCACTCGCTCGCGGACACGATCGCCGCTCTCCAGGCGGCCTCGGTACGCGTCGTCGCGGTCAACGTCGGCGCGCTCGACGCGGACGGCCAGGCGACCGCGCTCACCAACGCGACCGGCGGCGTGCTGCTGAACAACGTGCCGCCGGACGAGGTGTCGGACGCCATCCTGGCCGGCATCCAGGCGATCAAGGTCACGGTGACGCCGACCGTCGTGTCGTGCGACGCCCCGCTGACCCTGTCCTACAACCCGCCGAAGCAGGTCGTGACCAGCGGTGACGACGCGGTGTTCGCCGAGACCGCCAAGGTCGCCCCCGGTACGCCGGCCGGCACCTACCACTGCACGGCGGACTTCCTGATCGACGGCACGAGCCGCGGCTACATCCAGCAGCTGACGGTGATCGTGCCCGGCCTGACCATCAACGACGTGACGGTGAACGAGAACGCCGGCACCGCGTCGTTCACGGTGCAGCTGTCGAACCCGGCCCCGTTCGTGGTGACGGCGAACTACGCCACCTCCAACGGCTCCGCGACCGCTCCGGCCGACTACACCGCCACCAGCGGTTCGATCGCGTTCGCCGCCGGGCAGACGAGCAAGCAGATCACGGTGCCGATCGTCGACGACACGATCGACGAGAACAACGAGACGTTCAACGTCACGCTGTCCGGTGCGGTCAACGCCGCTCTCACCGACCCGCTGGGCGTCGGGACGATCGTCGACCAGGACCGCAACGGCACCTTCTCCTGCTCGGCCACCGCGCTGAACCTGGCCGGCATCAAGCTGGGCACGGCCAACCCGGCCGACTCGCCCTGCGCGGACGACAGCGACACGGTCCTCTCGGCCAACCTGACCTCGGGTCTGGTCAACGTGCAGACCGGCGTCCTGACCGCCTCGACCGACCTCACGCCGGACAACCAGAACGTCCTGCCGGCCGCGGGTGACAAGGCGGTCTCCACCGCCCACATCCAGAGCACCAAGATCACCGTGGGCAGCCTGGTCACCATCGAGATCGGCGAGATCAACTCGTCGGCCACCGCCAGCTGCGTCGCCGGTCCCGGCGGCCTGGCTCCGGCGTACGCGGGGGCCTCGTCGATCGCGTACCTGAAGATCAATGGAGTGGCGGTGACCGTCGGGACCGCTCCGCTGACCATCCCGCTGGTCGTCGGCACACTGAAGATCAACGGCACCACGACGACCGGCACGAGCGTCGTCCAGCAGGCGGTCGCGCTCGACACCCTGCTGACCGACGTGGTCCTCGGTGAGGCCAAGGCCGACGTGCACGGCACCACGGTGCACCCGACCGGCAACCCCTGCGTCGCCTAGTTGAACTGACCCGCTGGGGAGGAGAAAGAGGCGGGGGCGGCCGGAGGGGGCCGCCCCCGCCCATTGACGTCTCCTACCGACCGGTAGCACACTGCGCCGATGCAGGAGATCGTGACCGTTGCCCAGGGCCGGCTCCGCGGCCGGGTCGAGGACGGTGTCGCCGCCTTCCTCGGCATCCCGTACGCGGCCGCCCCCGTCGGCCCGCTCAGGTTCGCCGCTCCGCAGCCGCCCACCGCCTGGGACGGCGTACGCGATGCGACGGCGTTCGGCCCGACGGCGCCGAAACCGCCCTATCGGGCCCCGCTCGACGAGATCCTGCCGGATCCGGTGATCCCCGGCGACGACTGGCTGACGGTCAACGTGTGGACCGCGGCCGAACCCGGCGAGAGCCGGCCCGTCATGGTGTGGATCCACGGCGGAGCCTTCGTCAACGGCAGCGCTGCCGTCCCCGCGTACGACGGGTCGGCCTTCGCGCGGGACGGCGTGGTGCTCGTCTCGATGAACTACCGGCTCGGAGTCGAGGGATTCGCGCTGCTGCCGGACGCGCCCGCCAACCGCGGCCTGCTCGACCAGATCGCCGCCCTCGCCTGGGTACGCGACAACGTCGCGGCCTTCGGCGGCGACCCCGACCAGGTCACGGTCTTCGGCGAGTCGGCCGGGGCGATGAGCGTGACGACGCTGCTGACGATGCCGGCCGCCGCGGGCCTGTTCCATCGGGCGATCACGCAGAGCGGCTCGGTGCAGGCGGCCGCCACGCCGGCCGACGCCCGGCTCGTGCTCGGAGTGCTCGGCGAGCTGCTCGGCGGCCCGGTCACCGCGGCGGAACTCGCCGCTGTGGACAGCGAGACCCTGATCGACGCGCAGCGGCAGATCAGCGCGGAGGTGTCGGCGGGCGCCGATCCAGCCCGCTACGGCGCCAGCATCGCGGCCGCCAACATGGCCTTCATCCCCGTCGTGGACGGCGACAGCCTGCCCCTGCATCCGATGCTCGCCATCGCGGACGGGGTCGGGGCGGGCGTACCGCTGCTGACGGGGACGACCGCCGAGGAGTACCGGCTGTTCCTGGTGCCGACCGGCATCGCGTCCTTCGTCAACGACGAGGCGCTGAACCATCTCGCCGGGCGGCTCGGGGCCGGCGAGGAGATCCTGCGCCTCTACCGCGCCAACCGGCCCGGCGCCACCCCGGGCGACCTGCTCAGCGCCGTGCTGACCGACGTCTTCTTCCGCTTCCCGGCGCTCGCCGTGGCCACGGCCCGGCTCGTCACCGGCGCGACCACCTACTTCTACGAGTTCGCGGTGCCCTCGTCGGCCCGCGGGCTCGGCGCGTGCCACGCCGCCGAGATCGGCTACGTCTTCGACAACCTCGCGGCCGCCGCCGAACTCTCGGGATCCGATGCGCCCCAGCTGATCGCCGATGCCATGCACAGCTCATGGGTACGCTTCGCGCGTACCGGCGATCCGGGCTGGCCCGCGCACGACGACGCGTACCCGATCATGGTTTTCGGACTGCCGGAGCCGCGCGTGGAGTGGGACGTGCGCGGCGAGGAGAGACTGGCCTGGGCCCGCTGATCCGCGGGCCCAGGGGTCAGCTCACCAGTTGTTCGAGCCGGGGACCGTGGGCCACGGCTTGTACCACGGCTTGATCAGGTACGCGACGCCGCCGGAACCGCTGCCGATGGTGCCGCTCGCCCGCACCCGCTTGGTACGCAGCCAGACGGTCTCCAGCTGGCTGCGCTTGTAGATGTTGCGGACCACACTGTCCGAAGAGGACGCCGGGTCGTTGACGATCACGTCACCGGTGCTGGTGAAGCCCACGATGACGAACAGGTGCCCGGAGGTCGAGTAGTTCGACCCGTCGAGCTCGCTGGCCAGGAACGACAGCGAGACGACGACCGGGATGCCGTGCTTGATGAACACCTCGACCTCGTCGAGCGAGTGCATCTGCGTCACGATCGCGTCGAGCCCCAGGTACGAGGCCGCGTACGCGGTGTTGAACGGCCAGTTGCCCGTGCCCGGGTACTGGGAGTCGTACGTGCCGCGGGCGGCCGCGTCGACCTGCGGGTCGGCGTAGGACGGATCCACCCACGACGTGTCGGGGTGGTACCCGTAGTAGCTGACGACCATCTGCGTGGACGTCGGCGAGCACCAGGCCTCGCCGCCGCCGTCGTACTCGGGGTACTCGCCGGAGTGGATGTTCTGCGAGTACGCCGGCACGGCCAGCTCGGTGCCCCAGGCGATGTGCCCGGCGCTCGGGGTCACCGTGAACCGGTCGGGCACGTTCGAGGCGAAGGCGCCCAGCTCCCATACGCGCGGCCGGGCGAGCTGCCCCGGCTTCTTGTAGAGCGTGAGGCGCAGCTGGTAGTCGGTCAGCAGGACACCGGCCGACGGGTCGTCGATCGCGAACGTGTCGGTCCAGATGGTCGAGTAGGGATCACCCTGGTCGTCCACGCTGGTCCGGATGATGTCGCCGTCGCCCTTGGCCCAGATGCCCATGGTGTACCAGGGGGTGTGGGCGCCGTTGCTGTACGTGCCGTACAGCTCGACCTTGAGCCAGGTGCCGGCGGGGGTGTCGGCGTTCCACGACGAGACCACCTCGCTGGCCCCGAAGCCGATGTGGTGCACCGGCGAGGTCCAGGTCGAGTAGTCCCAGCTGGCAGTGGTTCCGTTGTGCGGGTCGGTGTACTGCGTCTGCCCGGCCGGCAACCCCATCGTCACCCCGGTACGCAGCCCCGGGATGTTGAACACGCCCTGCGACGAGCCCTTGGCCCAGTCGGCGTACGTGCTGGTGCGGTTGTATTCGATCTGTTCGTCGTGCTGGACCGCGGGATGGGCCGCCGCGGGGGTCGCGGCGACCCCCAGGGCCAGCGTGCCCGCGCTGACCAGCGCGAGGATGTGACGTATGGCCATTCGTGTCCTCCCACGCGAAGGGCGGAAAACCTCCATGCGTCACTATCAGCCCCGCAAAGCCTTTTCGCTAGAGGTAGCACGAACGAAAATCCTTCCCATTGACGGCCTCCGCGCCCCTTGCACCCATTTGGCCGCCCGCCCCGTTGCCCCAAGATCCCGTTTGGATCAGGGAGATCACCCGAATCTTGGGCCATGATTCGGGTGATCTCCCTGATCCAAACGGGATCATCGGCCTCACCTGTGAGGGAACGCGTTATGAGCCGTAGACCTGGAACTCCCAGAGGGAGTAGCCGTAGGCCGTGGCCCGCTGCGTGCCGTACATGCGCACGTAGCGGCCGGTGCCGGTGACGTTCAGGGTCTGCACCCCGCCCGCACCCGTCGTGATCGAGTAGACGTTCGTCCAGTTCGTCCCGTCAGCCGACGTCTGGATCTGGAAGGCCTTGGCGTACGCGGGCTCCCAGTTCAGGACGACCTTGCTGACCGAGTGGGACGCGCCAAGATCCACCTGAACCCATTGCGGATCACTGAAGGCGGAGGACCAGCGCGTACCGGTGTTGCCGTCGGTGGCCGCCGACGCCGGGAACGTGGCGTTCTCGGTGGACGACGCGGTGGTCGGATGCCCTTGCGAGAGCAGGGTTCCGCCGCCGGTACCGCCGCCCGGCACACCCTGCACGCCGAACTCCCACAGCGAATAGCCGTACGCCGTGGCTCTCTGCGTACCGTTCACGCGGATGTAGCGGCCGGTTCCGGTCAGGGCCAGATCGTCGGTCCCGCCGTCGCCCGTGGTGGTCGAGTAGATGTTGGTCCAGGTGGTTCCGTCGGCCGACGTCTGGATCTGGTACGCCTTCGCGTACGCCGCCTCCCAGTTCAGCGTCACGTGACTGATGTCGTACGACTGGCCGAGGTCCACCTGGATCCACTGCGGGTCGCTGAACGCGGACGACCAGCGCGTACCCGTGTTGCCGTCGGTGGCGTTGGCGGCGGCGAGGGTGGCGTTCTCGGCCGAGGACGCGGTGGTGGGCTTGCCCTGGGCGATGTTCGTCCCGCCGGTGCCGCCGGTGGGTGTCGGCGAGGGCGAGGAGCTGCCCGGGCCCTTGTTGTAGACCGCCACGTAGTCGATGTTCATCTGTCCACCCGAGACGGTGCCGGCGAACGGCCCGCCGCCGAAGGCGGCCGGGAAGCCGCCGCCCATCGCGAGGTCGTAGATGATGAAGAACGGGTGGTCGACCGCGTTGGCCCAGGTGGTGGCGTCCACGACGGTGGAGTTGAGGGTGAAGTAGTTGTTCCCGTCGAGATACCAGCGGATCTGTTCCGGCGACACCGACCGGTCGATCTCGACCGCGTAGGTGTGGTAGCCGGTCTGGCAGCCGGCGCAGGCGCGCTCGCCGCTGCCCCGGCCGGTCGACTCGTTGCAGGGGCCGCCGGGGTTGACGCCGCAGTGCAGCGTGCCGAAGACCGAGCTGCGGCCGTTGATGTCCTCCAGGATGTCGATCTCCCCGGAGGTCGGCCACGTCGTTCCCGTACGCAGTGTCGAGCCGAGCATCCAGAAGGCCGGCCAGTACCCGGCGCCGTTGGCGGTGGTGACGTTGGGCTGCTGGATCGACGACTCCATCCGCACGACCCCGCCGGCCGGGGCGCCGAAGGTGGCCGCCTGGGTCTCGACGCGGCCCGACGTCCAACCGGAGTTCGGGTCGGTTCCCGAGTGCAGCGCCCGCAGGACGAGGTGGCCGTTGCCGTCGGTGAACACGTTGGCGGTGCTGTTGGTCATGGTCTCGATCTCGCCGGTGCCGAAGCTGCTGCCCGGCCCGGTGTCGTACTTCCAGGTGCCGGTGTCCAGACCGGTGTTGGCCGCGCCGGAGAAGTCGTCGCTCCAGGTCAGCGTGAAACCGGGCGGCGGGGCGGGGATCGCGGCATTGGCCGACGGCTGGGCGGCGACCACGGCGAGCGTGGCCGCTCCGGCCGACGCGGCCGTCAGGGCGATCGCGAAGAATCCGGAGCGCAGGCGGCGCAGCCTTCGGCGGCCGGCGCTCTCGTACACGGTGGAGATGGACATGGTCCTCCCTCGGTAGATGGCAAGTCGGCCGGGCGGACAGGGCGGTCCGGGCGGGACGGTGGCCGACAGGGCGGTGCACATCTGTGGGGCGAGAGAGCGCTCTCTCGGGAGGCTATGCGCCGCGACGACATCGGTCAATGGCTTGCCGGAATTTTCCGGGACCGGTCCGGCACCGGTTGCTGGTCTGAGGTTCATCATCCGTTCGGCCGGTCGCAGAGTAGCCGTAGGGAGGAGCCGATCGGCTGTCACCGAACCCGCACGCTGGGTGTCCACTCTGTACCCACGGAGGTCCGATGTCCCCCATCTCCCGCCGCCAGGTCCTCGGCGCGGCCGCCGCGAGCGCCGCCGCCGTCGCCGTCCCGGCCGGGTTGCCCGGCGCGGCGCAGGCCGCCCTCACCGGCACGATCGCCGACGTCCAGCACGTCGTCATCCTCATGCAGGAGAACCGTTCCTTCGACCACTACTTCGGTACGCTGCGCGGCGTCCGCGGGTTCGCCGACCGCTCCGCCATCCAGCTGTCCGGCGGCTATCCGGTGTTCAACCAGCCGAACGTGGGCGCCCGCCAGTACCCGTGGCAGATGTCGCTCACGCCGAGCGCGGCCGGTCAGACGCCGGAGGTCCTCGCGCAGTGCGACGGCTCCCTCGACCACGGCTGGTCGAGCCAGCACTCCGCGTGGAACAACGGCAAGATGGACAACTGGGTCCTCGCCAAGCTCAACGTACGCACGCTCGGCTTCATGAACCGCACCGACAACCCGTTCTACTACGGGCTGGCCGACGCGTACACGGTCTGCGACGCGTACCACTGCTCGATCCTGAGCGCGACGGGTCCTAACAGGACGTATCTCTGGTCGGGTTCGATCGACCCGGCCGGTACGCACGGCGGCCCCGCGAACGACGGCGGCGACGAGTCCGGCCTGACCTACCAGACCTACGCCGAGTCGCTGCAGAACGCGGGAGTCAGCTGGAAGGTCTACCAGAACGCGAACGACAACTACGGCGACAACGGGCTGGCCTATTTCACGCAGTTCGTCGACGCCCCCGCCGGTACGCCGCTGCACGACCGCGGGATGGCCTCGGTGCCCGCCGTCACCGGCAGCACCGACGGCGACATCATCGCCGCCCTGCGCTCCGACGTCGTCGCCGGTACGCTCCCGCGGGTCTCCTGGATCGTCACCAACCAGGCGTTCTCCGAGCACCCCGACGCCCCGCCCGGCGACGGCGCGAACTTCGTCAGCCGCGTACTGGCCGCGCTGGCCGCGAATCCGGCCGTGCTCGACTCGACCGTCTTCCTGCTCACCTACGACGAGAACGACGGCTTCTTCGACCACGTCCCGCCGCCCGTACCCGCGTCCGGCACGGCCGACGAGTTCGTCTCGGGCAAGCCGATCGGGCTGGGGTTCCGCGTACCGATGCTGGTCGTGTCGCCCTGGTCGCGGGGCGGCTGGGTCAACTCGCAGGTGTTCGACCACACCTCGGTGATCCGCTTCCTGGAACGCTGGACGGCCGCCCTCGGCACCCCGGCGACCTGCCCGAACATCAGCGCCTGGCGGCGCGCGGTCTGCGGCGACCTGACCACCGCGTTCGACTTCACGAGCCCGGTCTACGGCCTGCCCGCCCTGCCGGCCGCGCCGTCGATCATCGGCAAGTCCCACTGCGACCCGCTGCCGAACCCCAAGCCGGCCACCAACGCCCTGCCCGCCCAGGAATCCGGTACGCGTCCCGCCCGCGCCCTGCCGTACCAGCCGAACGCGTACGTCGACCATCTCGAGTTCGGGTCGGCCGGCAAGATCCTCGTCTGGCTCCGCATGGACAACCTCGGCACGGCCGGAACGCACTTCGCCGCGTACGCCAACGCGTACCGGACCGGCGGCCCGTGGCAGTACACGGTGAGCCCGGGTGGCAGCACGAGCGACTTCTTCAACGTCGGCAGCGGCTACGGCAGCGGCAAGTACGACCTGACGATCATCGGCCCGAACCGGTTCCTGCGCCGGTTCACCGGGGACGCCTCGACCGGCGGCAAGAACACCGAGGTCCGCAGCTCGTCCGCGACCGCGCCCAACACCGGCAAGACGGCGCTCTGGCTGACGATGGCGAACACCGGATCAGCGGCCGCGACGTTCACGGTGACGTCGAACAACTACCGCTCCGACGGCCCCTGGACGTACGCCGTCCCGGCCGGCGGCACGGTCGCGGACTACTTCAACGCGGTCGCGTACACGAACGGCTGGTACGACTTCACGGTCACCTGCTCGGCGGACGCGTCCTGGTCGCGCCGGTTCACCGGCCACATCGAAACCGGCTCCCCGAGCGTCTCCGGCTGATCCTCATCTCGTCAGCAGCAGTTCCGCCATCTGCTTCGCCTGGTGGGCGGGAGCGGTGGTGCGGTCCCGCAGCGCGGTCACCGTCGCCCCGTCCATCAGCATCACGAACTGCGGCGCCAGATCGGGCGACAGCCCCCGCGCCGAGAGCAGTTCCCCGATGTACGCCGTCAGCGCCGTCTTGTGCGCCGCCGCCACCGCGTGGATCGCGCTGGCCGGGTCGGCCGATTCGATCATCGAGTTGATGAACGCGCAGCCGCGGAAGTCCGCCTTGTCGAAGCGTTCGGCGAGCACGTCGAAGACGTCGAGCGGGTCGCCGCCGGCCGCCGCGACACCGGCCGCGAGGCTGGCCCGCCAGGTCCGGTCACGGCGTTCGAGAACCGCGACGACCAGGTCTTCCTTGCTGGCAAAGTGGCGGTAGAAGGACGCGCGCCCGACTCCGGACACGGTCAGGATGCGTTCGAGGCCGACCGCCCGGATCCCTTCGGCGTAGAAGAGATCCTCCGCGGCGTCGAGGAGGCGTTCACGGGCTCGGGTAGCCATATCCGCAGCATAACGCGATCTTGACAGAAACGGAACCAGTCAGTACCGTTTTGCAAGACGGCACCGATCGGTACCGTTTGGAAGGGCGGTACGGCCGCCCTCCGAGGGGGGATCTCATGCCACGCATGACAGCACTGACCGAGGACACCGACGGCCGTCTGGCCGAGGTCCGCAAGCAACTCGGCCGTGTGCCCAATCTCTACGCCACCATGGCCAACGGCCCGGCCGCGCTCGACGGATATCTCGCGATGCGCGACAAGCTGGCGCACGGCGTACTGCGGCTGAAGGTCCGGGAGCAGCTCGCACTGCTGGTCGCACAGGAGAACGGCTGTGACTACTGTGTCGCGGCGCACACGTTCCGGGGGCAGAAGCTCCACCTCACCGACGAGGACCTGATGCGTACCCGGCACGCCGCCGACACCGACCCGCACACGGCCGCCGTGCTGAACCTGGCCCGCGAAGTCATGCGTACCAAGGGAAAGGTGAGCGACGACTTCCTCGCCGGGACGCGCGCCGCGGGGGTGACCGACGCGGAGACCGCGGAGGTCGTGGCGCACGTGGCGCTGAACACGCTGTCGAACTACTTCAACCATGTGGCCCGGCCGGAGCTGGACTTCCCGGCGGCGCCGGCACTGACGGAGGTGGCGGCATGAAGCGCGAGTGGCGGCGCGGCTCGATCGCGCTGACGGCCGGGTACGCGATCTTCAACGCGGACGGCGAGCTGGTGCAGAACCTGGCCGACGTGCAGTTCGCACTGGAGGGCGGTTTCGTCAACATCCGGGTGGCCGGGCGGGACGACACGCAGGTGGTGTCGGCGCCGGCGCTGAGCCTGATCACCTGCCACACGCTGGGAGAGCAAGAGTGAACATCCCCAAGGTGTACCACCGTTACTCCGATGTGGACGGTGTACGCGTCTTCTACCGCGAGGCCGGCCCCCGGGACGCGCCGACACTCCTGCTGCTGCACGGCTTCCCGAGCTCCTCGGCGCAGTACCGGCGGCTGATCGACGCGCTGGGCGACCGGTACCACGTCGTCGCGCCGGACTACCCCGGCTTCGGGCTGACCGAGGCGCCGGACGGGTTCGCGTACAGCTTCGAGTCGCTGACCGACGTCGTCGAGAGGTTCGTCCAGCACCTCGGGCTCACGAACTTCACGCTCTACGCCTTCGACTTCGGCGGCCCCGTCGGGATGCGGCTGGCGCAGCGCCACCCCGAGTGGATCGACGGGCTGATCGTGCAGAACGCCAACGCGTACGCGGAGGGGTTGTCGGAGCTGGCCCAGGGACTCGTGGCCACCACGGAGCGGGCGGGCGTGACCGGGATCATGACCCTGCCCGTCACCCGTGGCCAGTACGAGGGCGGCGTCTCCGATCCGGACCTGATCGCCCCCGACGGCTGGACGCTCGACCAGCACTACCTGGACCAGCCGGGCCGCGTGGACGCGCAGATCGACCTCGCGCTCGACTATGGCTCCAATGTGGACCTCTATCCGGCGTGGCAGGCGTGGCTGCGCGAGAACCGGCCGCCGACGCTGATCCTGTGGGGCACCGGTGACGGCTTCTTCCTGGAGCCGGGCGCGCGGGCGTACCTGCGCGACGTGCCGGACGCCGAGCTGCACCTGTTCCCCACCGGGCATTTCGCGCTGGAGGAGTACCTCCCCGAGATCGCTCCCCTGATCGACAAGTTCCTGGCGCGGGTCGCCGGCGAGAAGAAGGACCAGTCATGAAGATCGCAGTCATCGGTGCCACCGGCAACCTGGGCGGGGCCGTCGCGGCCGAGGCGTCCGCCCGCGGACACGACGTCACCGCGCTCGGCAGCAAGGACGTGAACGCCGCCGATCCCGCCTCCCTACGCGACGCGGTCGCCGGGCACGACGCGGTGGTGGCCGCGCTCAAGGGAGCGGATCACCTCGTCCCCCGCGCGGCCGAGGCTCTGCTGTCCGCACTGCCGGAGGCCGGCGTCGACCGCCTGCTCTTCGTCGGCGGGGGCGGCAGCCTCACCGGCCCGGACGGGCAGCGGTTCGTCGACGGGCCGAACTTCCCGGCCGCGTACCTGGAGACGGCGCGGGATCAGACCGCCGCGCTGGACCTGCTGCGCGCGGCCGAGACCCCGGTCCGGTGGACCTACGTCAGCCCGCCGCCGATGTACCTGGTGCCGGGCGAGAAGACGGGGACCTACCGCGTCGAGGCCCGTGACACCCCACTGCTCGGTGCGGATGGAGAGAGCCGGGTGTCGGTCGGCGACTACGCGTCCGCCATCGTGGACGCCCTCGAATCCGGGAATTTCGCCCGCGAGCGGGTCACCGTCGCGTACTGACCCTCAAGATCCTTTTAGGATCATTTTGTCCCGGTTTCGTCGATCTCGCCTCCGCTCCTCGCGCGGGAGACCGTTCCGGCCCTGGGGGCCTCCACTGCCAGGCTGGTGGGGCGATGCATCGTCCACCGTCGCCCGGTCACCGTTTACCCCCAACCCCCGTCCGGACTTTGTCGCGACTGTCCGATATGGCGGCCGAGCGGGTCGGCTGGTCGATGATCGTTCGCGGCTGGGATGTAGTTTCCGGACCCATCCCCTCGATCCAATGCGGCTGAGATGTAGGCAGAGGCCGTTTCCTACATCCGGACCGCTGTGGATCGAGGGGATAGGGCGGGTTTTGACATCTCAGTCGCTGTGGATCACGCTCATGCCGTCCCGCCACCAGCCATTGCGCGTGATGCGGGAACGATCTTCCGCCTGGCGGACGCGGCGTGCTGATTTCTCGATCGTTTACGGCTGAGGTGTAAATCCGGCCCGATCTGCATGATCAATTACGTGCCAGGTGCAGCAGAACCCGGTCAACGCGCTCCAGAACCGTAAACGATCATGCGTCGGGTCGCCATTTTCACATCAAAGCCGTAAACGATCATCCCACCGAACCCCGCCTGGCGCCCATATCGGACAGTCGCGGCAAAGGCCGGGGTGAAGGGTGAAACGGTGACCGGGCGACGGTGGATGATGCTTCGCCCCAGAAGGCTGGCAGTGGAGTCCCCGGAGCGCAGCGATAGGGGCGGAACGGTCTCCCGCGCGAGGAGCGGAAGCGAGATCGACGAACCCGGGACAAAGAATTTAAGAGATCTTGAATTTGATCTGTAATAGGGCGGGGCCGCCGCGACGAGGATCGCGGCGGCCCCTGGGGGTTGAAGAACTCAGCTGAGCGTGACGGCCACGTCGTCGACGACGAACGAGGTCTGCAGCGAGGAGTCTTCCGTGCCGTTGAACTTCAGGACGAGCGCGCCGCCCGCACCGGTGCTGGCGACCTTCGTCTGGAGCGTGTACCCGGTGCCCTTGTTCAGGTTCGAGTACGTGGCCAGCGTGGTGCCGCCCAGCGTGACGGTGAGCTTGTCGTACTGGGTGGTGGTGGTCGTCTCCGCCGTGTCGATGTGCAGGTAGTACGTCACGGTCGCGGTGCAGTTCGCCGGCACTGTCACCGACTGCTGTACCGAGTCCGTGTGGGTCGTCCCGTACCCGTTCATCCACGCGTCGTAGGTGCCGCCGTGGGCCGGCTCGCTGGTGCCGTTCTGGCCGATGACACCCGCGGTCTGGGTCCAGCTGGCGGTGCCGGACTCGAAGCCGCCGTTGAGGATCTTCTGGCCGGAGCAGGTGCCGCCGCTGGAGGGCGTCGGCGACGGGCTGGTCGGCGTGCTGGCGGACGGCGACGGGCTGCCGCCGCCGGTGCAGGTCGGGTCGCCCGACTGCGCCGGTACGCTGACCGCGTCCCAGGCGGCCTTGGTCTTGTTGAACAGACCGCAGGTCGCGTCCAGGTTCTTGGCCGACGTCAGCGTCCAGGTGCGGTACTTGAGGTACGAGCTCGAGGACGTCTTCATCAGCATGGCGTTGTACATGATCTTCGCGGCGTTCTGGATGCCGACGCCGACGAGACCGCTGCTGCCGTTGCAGGTCGAGCTGGTGGGCTGGCCGTCGGTCGGGTTGGTGCCCTCGGCGAGCAGGTAGAACCAGTGGTTGCCGGGACCGGCCGCCGCGTGCACCTCCTCGCTCGGGATGCTGCTGGAGTAGCAGTTGTCGTCACCGGCGAGCGACGGGTTGTACATGTAGCGGATCGGGCCGCTGCCCACGAGGTTGATCTCCTCGCCGACCTGGTAGTCCGGCGGGTCGTTCGGGTTGTTGGCGAACCACTCGGTCATCGCGCCGAAGGTGTCGGCGACGAACTCCTGGGTGTTGCCGTTGGAGATCGCACCGGGCGTGGTGTCGTCGACGCCGTGACCCATCTCGTGACCGACGACGTCGGCCGAGGCGATCCACTGGCCGGCGGTGTTCTTGCCGATCTGGACCTGGGTGCCGTCGTAGTACGCGTTCTGGTCGTTCAGACCCACGCGCATCGGCCACGAACCACCGGAGCCGTTCATGCCGCTACGGCCGAGCCAGGTGCTCAGCATCGCGACCTCTTTCTGCGCGACGTAGAGAGCGTCGACGCAGCCGGTCTCCCGGCTGGTGCCGACGCCGTTGCCCCAGACGTCGTCCGAGCCGCTGAACGTCGTGTTGGTGGCCGCGTCCTGGCAGGCGAGGCTCGTGATGCTCGGGTCCTTCATGGAGTACGTGCTGCCCGACAGCGTGGTGTTGATCGTCACCGAGCCGTTGATCCAGCCGGTGCCGGTGCCGTGGGTGACGTGCTCACGCTTGTCGAGCAGGGAACCGGTCGCCGCGTCGGTGACGACGCTGAGCCGGCTGTAGCCCTCCGCTCCGGTGCCGTGCACGTAGGTCTCCCACGCGAGCCGCGGGGTGTCGCCCAGCGCGTACACGACGAGCTGGGTGCTCTCCACGGTCGGCTTCGACAGCAGGCTCTTCGCGGTCTTCTCCGCGCTCGCCTGCGTCTTCGTGGGCGTGGTGGCCAGACCGTCGGGGATGGCCTTGTCCTGGGCGACCGAGTTCGCGATGACCTGGCCGGACGAGTTCGTCACGATGACGAAGTCACCGCCCTTGACGGGCAGGCCCTTGAAGGTCCGCTCGAACGGCACGTACTGCAGGCCGGCCGAGGACAGGACCTGCTTCTGCACGAAGGCGTCGTTCGAGCCGGCGTGCAGGTAGGACGGACGGCCCGCGACGAGCGAGGACGCCGACTGCGCGGCGAGCTGCGGAGCTGCTACCCCGGGGTTGACCGAGGCCGGTGCGGAAGGCTGGACGGCGAGTGCGGTTGTGCCCGCCACCACCAGTCCTCCCACTGTGACCGCCGCGCTTATGGCGAGGCGTTGCGACATCTTCACCTTGTCCCTCTTCCTGGAGGGTCGGGGGTGGGAGCGCAGAACTCCGACGGGACCGGCCGTTCGGCCGACCCTGTCATCACCAGAAGTTCAACGCCGGTTCCACCGATCACCAACAATTGGCGAATTCATATCAACCAATCAGGAGGCCGTCAAGGAGTGAATTCTTCAACGATGTCGATGTCCTGCGTGGCACCACGGGCGCCCCCGCCACCTTGGCACATTCATCGACACCCATAGTGGTGTCGATAAAGTCCACCAGGGGATCGTCCCATCCACACATGTCGACCTTGTTACACCTTCCGACACGTACGCCGGTTCCGGTGTAAGCCGTGCGCGGATGGGGCATGCTGTCCCCATGACCGGGCTCGGCGAGGCGCTGACCGTCCTGCGCGACACGCTCGGCGGGGCGCGGTTCCCGCTGCGCCTGCCCGGGGCACAGGCGGCCGGCCGGCTCGCCGACGCCACCCGGGCCCAACTCGACGACTACCTGCTGCCGCGGCTCGCCCGGCTGGACGCGCCGCTGCTCGTCGTGGTCGGCGGCTCGACCGGCGCCGGCAAGTCCACCCTCGTCAACAGCCTCGTGGGGAGTCCGGTCAGCGCCGCCGGCGCGCGCCGGCCGACGACCCGCGCACCGGTCCTCGTCTGCCACCCCGACGACGCGGCCTGGTTCACGCAGGCGCACCTGCTGCCGGAGCTCGGGCGTACGCACGACGACGGCGGGTCGGGGCTGAAGGTCGTGGAGTCGACGGCGGTCGTGCCGGGGCTGGCCCTGCTGGACGCGCCGGACATCGACTCGGTCGTGGAGGCCAACCGGGTCCTCGCCGAACGCCTGCTCGCCGCGGCCGACCTCTGGCTGTTCGTCACCACCGCCACGCGCTACGCCGACGCCGTCCCGTGGGAGCTGCTGCACGACGCGCGCAGCCGCGGCACCGCGCTGGCCGTCGTCGTCGACCGGATGCCGCCGGGCGCCGACGACGAGGTGCTCTCCCATCTCACCGAGATGCTGGACGCCCAGGGCCTCGGCGGCACGCGGCTGTTCGTGGTCCCCGAGACCGGGCTCGACACCGAGAAGCTGCTGCCCGCCGCCGCCGTCGGCGAACTGCGTACGTGGCTGTCGGAGCTGGCCCGGGACGCGGCCGCGCGGGCCGCCGTCGTCCGCCAGACCGTGGACGGCGCGCTCGCCGCGCTCGACCCGACCGTCCACCGGCTCGCCGTCGACGCCGACGAGCAGGTCCAGGCCCGCGACGCGCTGCGGGCCGCGGTCGACTCCGGCTACGCCGAGGCCCAGAACGAGGTCCAGCACGGCGTACGCGACGGGGCGCTCTTCCACGGCGAGGTCCTGGCCCGGTGGCAGGAACTGGTCGGCACCGGCGAGCTGATGCGCGGCCTGCAACGCGGCGTCGGCCGCCTGCGCGACCGGGTCGTCGGCGCGTTCACGGGCAAGCCGAAGCCGGCGGACCAACTGCGGACGGCGCTGCAGAACGGATTGGCCACCTTCCTGCTGGGCGTCGCCGAGGACGCCGCGGAGCGTACGGCCGGATCCTGGAAGGCGCATCCCGCGGCGGTGCCGTTGCTCGCCGCGCACCCGGAGCTGGCGCGGGCGTCGACCGATCTCGGCGAGCGCCTGGAGCGGCTGGTACGCGACTGGCAGCGCGGCGTCCTCGACCTGGTCCGGGAGGAGTCGGGCAACCGCCTGGCCCTCGCGAAGGCCAGCGCGTACGCGGTGAACGGCCTCGGCCTGGTCGTGATGATCACGGTGTTCGCGGCGACGGCGTTCATCCCGACCGGCGCGGAGATCGCGGTCGGCGCGGGGACGACCGTCGCGGCGCAGAAGGTGCTCGAAGCCATCTTCGGCGACCAGGCCGTACGCCGGCTCGCCGACACCGCGCGCCGCGATCTGCTGGAGCGCACGGCGGCCGTGCTGGACGACGAGGCCGGCCGGTTCCGCGCGGTGCTCGACGCCGCCGGGGTCGACGCCGCGGCCGGGGAACGCCTGCGCGCCGCGGCCGGGGGCGTACGCGCGGCAAGGTCGGCCGGAGGGCTCGCATGAGTCGCGCGGACACGCTGCCCGAACGGATGTCGGCGCTGCGGGACTTCGTGTCCGCGGCCGGGCCGCACCTGCCACCGGGGTCCCTTGTGGAGGCTCGGGCGCTTCTCGACCGGTCGGGCACCCGCCTGGCGCTGTCGCGTACGCACACCGTCGTCGCGCTCGCGGGGGCGACCGGGAGCGGCAAGTCGACGCTGTTCAACCGGCTCGCCGGGGTCGACCTGTCCCCCACCGGCGTACGCCGTCCGACGACCGGGTCCGCGTACGCGTGCGTCTTCGGTCAGGAGGACGCGGATGCCCTGCTCGACTGGCTCGGGGTCGGGAAACGGTTCACCAGAAGCGATCCGGGCCTCGACGGTCTCGTCCTGCTGGACCTGCCCGACTTCGACTCGGTCGAGGCCGCCCACCGCGTGGAGGTCGACCGGCTGCTCGCCGTGGTGGACCTGATCGTCTGGGTCCTGCATCCCCAGAAGTACGCCGACAAGGTGGTGCACCGCCAGTACATCGGGCAGTTCCACCGGCACGGCGAGGTGACCGTGGTCGCGTTGAACCAGGTCGACCTCCTGTCCGCCGACGACCTGGCCGAGTGCCTGACCGACCTGCGTACGCTGCTGGCCGGCGAGGGGCTGGGCGGCGTACCGGTGGTGACGACGTCGGCCGTGGGGCCGCCGGGGACCTCGGCGCTGACCACCGCCCTCGAAGCGGCCGTGCGGCGACGGGAGGCCGTGCTCGCCCGGCTGGGCGCGGATCTCGACGGCGTGCTCGCCACGCTGGAAACCGTGACGCCGCAGTCGGTTCCGGCGACCGTCGACACGGGACGGCTGGTCGACGCGCTGGCCACGTCGGCCGGGGTGCCGATGGTGACGAAGGCGGTCGATGACGCGTACGTGCACCGGGCCAGGAAGGTCGCCGGCTGGCCGCCGCTGCGCTGGGTCCGGCGGCTGCGGCCCGACCCGCTGGGACGGTTGCATGTGGACGGTTCGGCCGAGGCGACGTCGATCTCGCCGGCCTCGCCCGCCGCCCAGGCCGGCACGGCGCTCGCCCTGCGCGCCCTCACCGACTCCGCCGCCGGCCTGCCCGCGCACTGGTCGGCGGCCGTTCTCACCGCCGCCCGCTCCCGGTCGGCGGACCTGCCCGACGCGCTGGACCAGGCGGTCGCGCGTACCGACCTCGGGCTGCGGCGGCGGCCGTGGTGGTGGGGGCTGTTCGGGCTGCTGCAATGGATCACGACCAGCTGCGTGGCGGCCGGTCTGCTGTGGCTCGGCGTACGCTATGTGCTTTTCGCACTGGCGCTGCCGGAACCTCCGATGCCCGCGGTCGGGCGCGTGCCGCTACCCACCGCCCTGCTCGTGGGCGGCGCGCTCGCCGCGCTGCTCATCGCCCTGATCGCCCGGCCGGTCACCCGGTTCGCCGCCCGCCGCGCGGCCCGCAGGGCCGGGTCACGGCTGCGCGCGTCGGTCGCTCAGGTCGCGGATTCCCACGTCCTCTCCCCCGTACGCGCGGTGCTGTCCGATGCGACGGCGGCGCGGGACGCGGCGCGCCGGGCCCGATGACCGGGCGCCCGGAGTACGGGCGCCCGGCCGGCACGGCTACTGGGTGAACACCTTGCCGTTCGCCTGGGTGGTGTCCAGGACCGGCGCGTAGACCGCCGAGAAGTACCCGTTCGGGAAGCAGGTCGACGGGCCCATGGTCTTGTTGAACTTCTGGTTGGTGAAGGTGATGGAATTGTCCGTGTTGGACGCCGTCCCGGTCACCGTGTTCAAGTCGGCCTGGTACACACACGTGATCGTGCCGAGGAGGGTGCACAGCTTCACGGTGGTCTGGATCGGCTTGGCCGTGGTGCCCGTGATCGTGACCGCCTTGGTGGTTCCGTTCACCGTGGCGCCGTAGGGCAGGTTGTCCACCGTCACGGACGACACGCAGGTCACGCCCGGAACGTTGGCCGTGCAGGTGGAGAAGGTCTGGACGGTCAGGCTCTCGGTGGCCGTGCCGCCCGCGCCGGGGTTGGTCAGGACCTTGGCGCTGAACGTCGAGACCGTGCAGGTGACGCCGGTCGTGCCACCCGGCGTCGACATGAAGGTGACCTTGGTACCCGCCTTCAGGCTCGCCTGCAGCACGTCGTTCACCGCGACGTTCGGGCCGGCGAGGGCGTTGACCGTCAGGACGTCGACGGCGTTGACGCTGCCGCCGCTGGCGTGCGCGGGCGTACCGGCCAGGACGGTCAGGCCGGCGACCGCCGCAGCGAGCACGACTTTCGCGTACCGGTGCATGGTTTTCCTCCTACTACTGGGCAATCCACTGACCGCGTGGGCGGCGGCCAGGTCTGTTTCCGGGCACGGCCCGGCCACCCGGTCGCGTACGCGACGAGGTCGTGGCCGTGCCCGGAGAAGTGATCAGCTGGCCGCGAGGGCGGCGGTCAGGTCGGAGATGCTCGGGTCGATCGCGAGCGACGTGCTGGTGCCGGAGAGGATCGCGGTGTTGTGGCCGGCGCCCGCCTGCGAGAGTCCGAAGGCGAGATTGACCAGGCCGTTGAGCGAGCCGAGCAGGCCGCAGCCGGTGGCGCCGGGCGCGCCGAACGCGTTGTCCACAAGGGACGCATTGCTGAACGAGGCGATGACCGCCTGGTACCCGTGCGGGTCGGCGGCGACGTCGATGACGCCGGGGTCGCCGGTGATCGGGGTGTTGGGCGCCGGCGGGTGCGTGGTGCCGGTGGTCGGCCGGAGGATCAGCGGGTTGCTGTCCGAGCCGAGGTAGCAGGTCAGCCCGAGGAGGGCGTTGATCAGCCGGAGCTTGATCGGCAGCACGAAGACCGGGTAGTCCTCGCCGGTCGCCAGCGGTACGAACCGCGTGATCGACCCGGCCAGCTCCACCTGCGCGAAGACGCTCGTGACACCCGGGATGATGTTCCCGATCCCCGGGATCGGCACCTGCAACGGCGTCGTCGTCAGCGTACGCCCGAACGGGGCGGGTACGACCGAGTAGACGTTGGCGCTGCTGCCGTCCGGGAAGTCCACGGTCGGCGCGCTCGCCGGCCAGTAGACGCCGAACTGCAGGACGATCGGGGCGGTCAGCGGCACCGTGGTCGTGCCGATGGTGAACGCGCCGCCGCCGGTCTTCGCGTACACGCAGCCGACCTGGAGGTTGCTCGCGTTCTTCATGGCACTGCTGGTCAGCGGGCAGTTGCCCATACCGGTGTAGGGACCGCCGGGCGCGGCGGCGGCCGCCGTGGGCACCACCGCCCCGGCCAGAGCGGACAAGGCGACCGCGCAGACGAGGGCGAGCCTGCGCATCGTGTTTGAGAGCATGGGGACTCCTGGGATCCAGGCGGGCATGCGCCCGTCCGTGGTCGGGGAGCGCCCGGCCAGTCCGCAGCTGAGCCGGGCGTACGCGCTCTCGTATCGGTCGGCCGGGGTACTTCCGCCACCCGGCCCGGATCGCCGATGATCGATAGGGGCATCACGGCGACCCCGAATTAAAAACCTGTTGATGTTATAAAACCGCGAGTGTCGTAACGTCAATATGAACGTCGATATAAGGGAGCTCGATGTCACAATGACTGCCACAGCTCTGCCGACTGCCGCAGCTCTGCCGCCGTTACCGGGCGCCCGTACCGGGCGTGATCCGGCCCGGGCCATCAAACGGGGACCCAGTCGCGTACCGCCCGAGGTGGTGGCCGCGACCCAGCGCGACCGGCTGTTCGACGCGCTCGTGCACACCGTCGCCGAGAAGGGGTACGCGAACGCCCGCGTCGGCGACATCTGCTCGGCCGCCGGGGTCACCCGGCCGGCGTTCTACGCGCTCTTCGAGGGCAAGGAGGACGCGTTCCTGGCCACCTACCGGCACGGGGTCGGTGTCGTGTGGGAGGTCATGTCGGCCGCGTACGCCGCCGCGCCGGACTGGCGTACGGGTGTCCGCGGTGGACTCGACGTGCTGCTGTCGGTGCTGGCCAGCGTCCCGTCCTTCGCCACGATGGCCATCGTCGAGGTGGAGGCCGTCGGCCCGGCCGCCCGGCTGGAACGCGACCTGATGCTCAGCCGGTTCGCCCGGTTCTTCGTGGAGGCGCCGCACCGCGACGAGCTGCCCGACGTCCTGATCACGTCGATCGTCGGCGGGATCTACTCGACCATCTACCGTGCGGTCGCCGCCGGCGAGGTCGGCAAGCTGCGCGACCAGCTGCCGACGCTGGCGTACTTCACCCTTGTGCCATTCTTGGGCCGCGCCGCCGCCGCCACCGAGCTCGCATCCGCCCCGGCCAGCCCCGCGACCGCGGCACCCTGCGCTGTTACCGATGCGTAACAGGGTCTTGACCCGATGCGTACCCGGCGGTAACTTCGGCCCACGCGCTCGGACATCGACAGACATGATCATTCATAGTTGCCCCCGGCCCGGTTCGTCATCCGCAGTGATCCTCCTCGCCGAAGACAACGCCTGACCCGCCCGGAACCCATCCGGGCAGCCAAGGAGTCTCGATGACATCGGAATCCGCCGAAACCGCGGGATCCGCGCAGACCGCGGGCGAGGGCCGCGTCTCCTGGCGCCGCCTGCTCGCCGGGTTCGCCGTCACCGGTTCAGCCGCCGCGGTGCTGGTCGTGCTGACCGCCCAGGGCGTGCTGGCCGCCAACTTCTCCGTCTCCGGCATGGCCTTCACGGTCACCGCCGACCGGCTGGACGGCAACGGCTTCGAGCAGTTCGCGACGCTCGACACGATGGCGCCCGACAGCCCCAACGCGGGTGACACCGGCGGGCAGCTGGTGCTGATCGTCTCGGCGATCAAGAGCGCCTCGCTGACCAACCTGTGCCAGAGCATCAACCTCGGCGGGACCAACCTGAAGCTGACCGCCGGCGACAACGGCACCCCGGTCACCGCCACGAACCTCGTGGTCGACTCGGACCTGCTCTCCGGCGACGCGTCCTTCAACGACATCGACATCGGCCAGGACGCGAGCACGCTGACCCGCGTACCGGGGGTGACGGGGAACATCGGCGTCTTCGGCCAGCAGGCCCGCACCGTGACCATCACCCACCTGCGGCAGAACAACTACGCCACGACGGCCGCCACGTTCAAGCTCGCGCACCTGAAGATGAGCTTCGATCCCGATGGCTGCTGACGCTCCCGCGGCCGACCCCACCGGGATCCTCCCGGTGGGGTCGCACCGTTCCCCGAAGAAGTTCCGCCACTGGCGGCGTACGCGGCCGTTCTGGGGCGCCCTGGTGATGATCATCGGCGGGGTCGAGATCCTGCTGACGGTGTGGGCCCCCCTGCCGGTCGTGCTGCACGTCGGACTGCAGGGCGCGGTCGGCTACCTCGTGCCGATCATCGTCGTGGCCTGCGGGTTCCTGCTCATCTTCACGCCGTCCCAGCGGGTGTTCCTGTCCGTCGTGGCCGCCATCCTCGGCCTGGCCAGCTGGCTGACGTCCAACCTGGGCGGCTTCTTCCTGGGCATGCTGCTGACCCTGATCGGCGCCGTGGTGGCGTTCGCGTGGCGGCCGCGACCGGTCAGCCCGCCGGCATGACGGCGGCCACCGCCACCGGCAGCAGATAGGTCAGCACGGAACCGTCGCTGTGCACCGGGTACGCCGCCGGGCCCGCCCCGGCGGCGGCCAGCCGCCGGATCATCCGCTGGATCGCGAGGTTCTCCGCCGACGTGTGCAGCACGACGGTGTCGTGGCCCTGTTCCCGGGCCGAACCGAGCAGCCGCGCGAACAACGCGGTCCCGATCCCCCGCCGCTGGTACGCGTCCTCGACGAGCAGGGCCGCCTCCAGCGCGTCGCCGTCCCGGGCGAGATTCCCCGCGGCGATCACGTCTCCCGGGCCCGCTCCTCGATCGGCGCCCCGATCGGGGCCTCGTTGGACGGCGACGAACGTGACCGCGAGCGCGGGGTCGAGCAGCCGGGCGAGCAGATACCTCGCCGGTGCCCGGGTTCCGGCGAGATAACGCAGGCGCAGGCTCTGCGGAGAGCACCGCTCATGCATCGCCGCGATCTCGTCGAGGTCGCCCGGAACCGCCGCCCTGATCGCGGCGTCCCCCGTTCCTATGCCGAGCGTCATAATGCCGATCGTGCGCTATGATGACCGTCATAGTCAAGGGGTCAGCCATGCCAGAAGACACGCGTACCAGCATGATCAAGTCGGCCGCCCGGCTCTTCCAAGAGCGCGGCTACGAGGGCACCTCGTTCCAGGACGTCCTCGCCCGCAGCGGCGCGCCCCGCGGCTCGATCTACCACCACTTCCCCGGCGGCAAGGAGGAACTCGCCGCCGAGGCCCTCCGGTGGTACGCGCAGCGCACCCGCGAGGAACTCGGCCGCTCCGAGAACGTGGCGGAGGCGGTCGCCGCGTTCCTCGCCGCGAGCCGGCGGGCGATGGAGAAGACCGGATTCGTGGCCGGCTGCCCGGTCGCCGGAGTGGCCCTCGACCTGGCCGACGCCGGCAGCCCCCTGCACCGGGTGGTCGCCGAATCGCTGAGCGGATGGCTGCGCGTCCTCACCCGGGCGCTGGAGCGGGAGGGCCGTACGCCGGACCAGGCCCGGTCGCTCGCCACGTTCGTGATCGCCGCCATCGAGGGGGCGCTGCTGTTGTCGCGTACCGAGCGCAGCGCCCAGCCGATCGACGACGTCAGCGAGCACCTGCTGGCGCTGCTGCGGCTCTGACCCTCACGCCGGGCGGGCCTTGCGGTCGTACATCGCCTCGTCGGCGGCCTTGATGATCTCGTCGACGCCGCGGCGTTCCCGGGCACCCTCGCTGACCACCGAGCCGATGCTGACACCGAGGCGCAGACCGCCGTCGAAGGGCGCCGCGAGCGCGGTCCGGATGCGCTCCCGGATCCCGCCGGCGTCGGTGGTCCCCCGGATCAGGACGAGGAACTCGTCGCCGCCGAACCGGCAGACCAGGTCCTCGTCGCGTACCGCCTCGCGCAGGCGCCCGGCGACCTCGACCAGCAGATGGTCCCCCGCCGCGTGCCCGTAGCGGTCGTTGACCTGCTTGAACCCGTCCAGGTCGCAGAAGAAGAGCACGAAGTCCCGCGCGTACGCGAGCTCCTGTTCGAGCTGATCGGTGAAGGCCCGCCGGTTGAGCGCGGAGGTGAGCGGGTCGTGGCTGGCCAGATGGCGCAGCGCGGCCTCGGAGCGGTCGCGGCCGGCGGCGAGCAGGCCGACGCGGATCATGACCAGCGGGACCATGATGGCGCCGACCAGGATGAGCAGGATGCCGTCGATCGGCATCGCGAAGAGCGCGCGGCCGCCGGCGACGAGCGGGACGATCGCCACGGCGATCCCGAGGAAGGCCAGCCGGGTCGGGCCGAGGCGCTCCTGCGGCGCGGGGCCGGGCCGGGCGAGCATGGTCATCGTGGGGTCGAAGGCGACCACGCAGAGCGAGGTGAGCGCGCCCAGGAAGATCATCGACCCGGCGGTACGCCCGCCGTCGCCGGCCCAGGCACCGAGGACGACGAAACCGGCGAGGTTCAGACCCAGCGCCAGGAGCAGCCAGCGCAGGGCGCGGATGCCCTCCCTGTCGGTCTCGATGAGCCGCACGAGCCCGCCGAGAGTACCGCTCAGCAGGAGCACGACGGTGCCGACGGTCGCCTCGGTGAGCAGGTCGGCGCCCCGGCTCCGCAGGCGGGGCAGCAGCAGTACGCTCCACAGCACGCCGCCGAAGGCGAACGCGACGAGGCCGGCGTCGATCAGACCGCCGTAGTCGTTGCGGCCGCGCCGCAGGACGAGGCCGAGGGAACCGGCCAGCAGGGCGACGCTCGCGACGACGTCCATGACCGACAGCGTCACGCGCAGCCAGCCCTGGTCGGCCCGGCCGGTGAAGCGTACGGTGTTCGACACCGCCGAGAAGACGACGACGAGCAGGATCGCCCGCCACTGCATCCGCAGTCCGGACGGGCATCGCCGGAGGCCGAACACCACCGGCAGGATCACCACCCAGGAGAATGCGACATACACGATCTCCTGCGACCGCGGCGGCAGGAACGGGTACGCGACGATGACCGCGAGGGCAGCCGCGAGCGCCACGGCGGCGGCTGTGCGTACGCGCGCCGGACGGCGTCCGACCTCCGCAGGAGGCATGCATCAACCCTAGGGTCTGTTCCGGGATTCCGGCTGAGGCACGGCGTACCGGAACAGACCCCAGGTCTTGGTGTTATCGAATCTGGTAGATGTACACGCCCGGCTCGGTGCTGCCGTGCGAGCCGGCGGCCAGGCTGCCCGGGGCGCCGTCCAGGAATGACCCCGGTACGCGTGACCCCGCCAGTTCCAGGTAGCCGCCGGCCGCACCCGTGCCGTTGGTGTAGCCGACCGTGGCCGACGTCCCGCCGAGGCCGCCGACGCCGCCGCTGAAGTCCCCGGACTCCCATTGGAGCTTCGTGTACTTCAGCAGGATGTCGAAGGCGCCCGGCGCGACGTCGCCGCGGTCCACGAGGTAGATCTCGAACGAGTTGAGCTTGTCCGCGTGCGCGTTGTAGTAGCCGACGTCGTGGTAGACCGCGCAGAACGCCGTACGCCCGCCGACCGTGCCGGTGCCGTACCGGGCCGGCTGCGAGCCCGTCCCCTGGGTGTCGACGTCGGCCCACCAGCCCGCCACCATCGCGACCGGATAGGTCGACAGATCACCCGGCGTGTACTCGCTCAGCGGCCCCGTGAAGCTCAGGTTGCCGTTGTTGTTGACCCAGACCGAGGTGAAGTTCCGCCCGTGGAAGTCGATCGCGAACGGGAGCGACACCTCCGGGCTCGACCCGTCGTCGGTCGGCGCGACCTCGGTCGCGTCGCACGTCAGGCCGGGCGCGGTGCCCCCGGTGACCGTCTTCTGGGCGAGGGCGGCGGCCGTCGCCAGGTTCACGTCGCCGGTGATGATCACGTCCAGCACGCACGAGTCGAACAGCGGCCCGGGCTGGATGCCGGCCGCCTGGCAGGCCGCGATGGCCGCCTGCCGGTTCGCGGCCGGCACGTCGGCGACGTTGATGTAGCCGTATGGGAACGCCAGGTCCGTGAAGGTCGTGGTGTCCTGGCCGGCCCCGTAGTCGAACAGGGACTCCGCCTGGCTCAGCCGCCAGCTCTGCGAGAAGGGCCCGTACAGCACGGTCGTTCCCGAGCCCGGCGCGAGAATCGTCCCGTCCCGCGTGGCCAGGTCGTTCGCGTTCGCGCCGTTGGCGTCCCCGAAGAGGCCGACGACGTGGCCGCGGCGGCTCTCGGCGAGGCTCAGCTGCAGCCCGATCAGCTGCCCGCCGGCCGTGTCCATCGTGACGAACGTGCCGTCCGGCCACGTCAGCGTCGGTACGCCGGGCGCCGACAGGACGATGCTGCCGCCGCCGGGGAGGGCGAGCGGCGTACCGGTGACGGTCACGGGCGAGCCGTCGATCAGGATCCGCGGGCCGGTGTCGCCGAGGTAGACGCCCACCCGATGCCCGTTGACCTTGTACGCGACCGCCACGTTGGCCGCCACCGCCCGGGAACCGGCCAGCGGCGCCTGGCGTACCTGGATCTGGAGGTCGTCCACGGTGGACTTGACCGCGACGAACTCGCCGACCTGCTGGAAGTCGTAGTGCAGGCCGTCGAACGTGATCAGGTGCGGGTCGCCCCACGAGGTGCCGCAGGTGCTCGGGCAGGCCGGTGCCGCGGGCGGATCAGCCGGGTTGCCGGTCGGCGGGTCGGGCAGCTTTGGGCCCACGTGCAGGTGCAGCGTCGCCGTGGCGTGGTGGTCATGGGTGTCCGCCACCTGCACCGTGATGGTCGCGTCCCCTTCGGCGGACGGCGTACCCGAGATGGTGCCGTCGGCGCCCAGGGTCAGACCGGCCGGCAGCGAGCCGTCGGTGACGAGCCAGGCGAGCGGGCCGTCGCCGTTGACCGCGGCGAGGGTCGTGCCGTAGCCGACCTCGGCCGTGCCGTCCGGCAACGACGCCGTGGTGATCCGCAGCCCGTCGGTGATCTTCATCGGGATCACCTTGCTCTTGGTCTCGCCGACCTCGTCGGCCACCGAGAACTCGGGCTGGTAGTCGCCGTTGGCGGTCGGCTTACCGGTGATCTTGCCCTCGGCCGAGATGCTCAGGCCGGGCGGCAGACCGGTCGCGATCCAGGTGTAGTGGATCTCCTCGTCGACGTCGTCCGGATCGTTGTGCCCGCCGCTGGCCTTGACCTCCCCCTCGTACGCCGTGCCGACCTGGCCGTCGGGCAGGCTGGTCGAGTCGACGGCGAGGTCGCAGACGAAGAACGGCCCCTCGTAGAGCGGGAAGGTGAACTTGGCCAGGTCGACCTCGTACTTCAGATTGGTCTTGAAGAGGTTGATCTCACCGCCCGACTTGAGCCCCGCCGAGGCCGACAGGGACGTCTTGCCCGGGCACGGGATCTCCGCGCTGGCCTCCAGCTCGCCCTCGGCCGACACGACCGGCCCGAACAGGAAGTCGACGAGCGTGCCGAAGACCGGCTCGGCGGCGACCGACAGGGTCCCGGTCGACTTGCTGCCACCGTTGAGCGGCGTCGTCACCGCCGGCGCCAGCGAGCTGCTGCTGATGTTCTCGTAGCCGGCGCCGGTCCGGTAGATGAAGCCCGCGCTGAACGTGCCCGTGACCGAGACGCCGGCCTTGAACTCGTCCTTGAGCGAGGCCTTCGCCTTCACGTCGACGTGCCCCACCGGGACGATGATGATCGGCGGCGCCAGGTCCAGCACCACGGGTCGCATGTAGACCGGCCCGAACGCGTTCGGGTAGTTCTTGGTGAACTCGGCCTTACCGGTGAGCGTGCCGTTGAGGGCCACCACCAGCGAGCCGTCGATCCGGAACAGGAACTGGTCGACCGTGATCGTCGGCAGGCTGCCCCACTCCCAGTGCGGTGTGATCTTGATGCGTACCGTGAGGGTCGCCTTGATGGTCGTGCTGACGTCGAGCTTCGCCGACCAGACCCCGGTGCCCTCGTAGAACGTGTGCGTGAACTTCAGCGAATCGGTGACCGAGCCGCCCGCGGTCAGCCTCGCCGGTCCGGACCGCGCCGCCGCCGAGCCCGGCGCGGTGTCGGTCCGCCGGCCGGATCCGGCCGGCGCGGGCGTCCTCGCCGTCTTGCGTACGCCGGTGGTCGTGGTGGTCCGGGGCTCCAGCGGCTCCGCGTCCTTGACCACGTCCACCTGCCAGTAGACCTCGTCCAGCCGCGCCTGCGTCGTCGTCACCCGCCAGCCGCCGCCGACCGCCTGCACGCCGGTCACCCGCCGCATGAAGCCCACCGGCGTCGTCGGCGTCACCCCCGCGGTGATCACCTGTCCGACGGTCACCGCCGGCTTGTTCGTGAAGGTCAGCGAGCCGTCCTGTACGCCGGTCACGCCGCTCAGGTCCGCGGTGGACAGCTGCTTCACGTCGGGGGCGACGATCGTGGCCGTCGGGGACGGCTGCGCGACCTGGATCGTGACGCTGGCGGAGGCCACCGTCCCCCGGGCGGTACGCGCGCACGCGATGATCGTGTGCCGGCCGGGCGGTGCGGACGTCGACAGCCGCCAGGCCCGGTCGAGATAACCGGCCGGATGCGAGACCGGGGCCGTGCCGACGAACGCTCCGTCCGCGTACAGCTGGACCGATCCGACGATGCCCTGCCGGTCCCCGTGCACCACGCCGGTCACCGGGAACACCGGCGTACGCGTCAGATCGACGCTCGCACCGGCGCCTGGACTGGAGATCTTGATCGAGATCGCCCCGTGCGACGAGGGCGCGCACGGCGGAGCGGTACCCGGCGAGGGCGACGGCCGGGGCGGGCGCGGCGGGCGGACGGGGCCGTTGGCCTGCACCATCGAGGCGGAGGCGAGCGATACCAGAACGGCGGCGACCGTCACGAACGACGTCATGACGGTGCGACGCGGGCGGAACCTCATCAAGGCACACCTCTCCCAGGGGCCGGGGCGAATCGCGCGTGCCCGATTCTTGGATCGGCGGCGGTCCGGCCTCAACGGTCCGAAGAGCCCGGCCCCCGCCGCTGGTACGCGTACCGGCCTGGATGTTCGGTCAGCCTGGCGGCCGGCGTACGCGTCCGGTGTGGACTCCCGGGGCTGGTTGCGCCGCTCACCGGCCGTCGGCGCCCCGCAACGGTGACGACCGGTCGGCCAGGCACACCTGACCGGAGGTCGCGACGGTCCCGGCTCCGGCGGCAGCGGAGATCATGCGGTCGCAGCACCCCGAGTGGGCGTCGTCGGATTCCCGACCCGGACCGGCCGCACCGGAATTATTCTCATAAGAATCTATGTATCGATGCCGAGGGAGGATTCGAGATGCGCCGCACCCTGTCCGCCGTCGCCGCCGCGGCGGCCCTCGCGGTCACCGTCCTGACCGGACCGCCCGCCCACGCCGCGGACCCCCGCGCCGTCCTCGCGACACCCGGTGTCGCCTGGATCCTCGACCCGGCCACCGGGCGTACCGAGGTGACCGTCGACAGCACCGTGCCCGCGTCGGCGCAGGCCGTCCTGCGATCGGCGTACGCCGTCCGGCACGACCCCGGCCGCCTGCGCATCCTCATCGCGGGAGGAGACGGCGTGTACGCGACCGGCCGCTGCTCGCTCGGCGCGAACGTCCACGCCGGAACGACCTACTACTTCGTGACCTCCGGCCACTGCACCGGCACCGGGACCACCTTCTACGCCGACGCGGCCCACCGCACCGTCCTCGGTACGCGTACCGGCACGAGCTTTCCGGTCAACGACTACGGCATCGTGCGCTACACCGGCACGGTGGCCCACCCGAGCGCGGTCGACACCTATCCGGGCCTGCTGCCGATCAAGGGTGTCGCCCTCGCGTACGTCGGGATGACCGTCTGCCGCAGCGGGGTCACCACCGGCGTCCGCTGCGGCATCGTGACCGCCCTGAACGCCACCGTCGCGTACGCGGAGGGGGTCGTGACAGGTCTCATCCGGACCAACATCTGCGCCGAACCGGGCGACAGCGGCGGCCCGCTCTACGATCCGGCCACGGGTCGGATCCTGGGCGTACTGTCGGGCGGCACCGGCGACTGCACCACCGGCGGGACGACGTACTACCAGCCGATCGGGGAGATCCTGAGCGCCTACGGCGTGACCCTGCCCTGACGACCGGACCCTCCGCCCGCCGGCCCGCCGAACCGGTCAGGAATCGAGAAGCGCTGCTCACGGCCCCGTCAGTACCGTCATCGGCATGACATCGATTGCCTCCGTGACCCTGGAAGCGGCCGACGCGGCGGCCGCCGAACGTTTCTACGCCGACGCCTTCGACGGGGCCCTCGGCGACCGGCTGCGCGTACGCGAGTCCGCCGAACCGACGGCCGGCTTCCGCGCGTACACCCTGTCCCTGGTCGTCTCGCAGCCCGCCACCGTACGCGGCTTCATCGAATCGGCCCTGGCCGCCGGGGCGACGCAGCTGAAGCCGGTGACAAAGTCTCTGTGGGGCTGGGGCGGCGTCGTCCAGGCGCCGGACGGCGCGATCTGGAAGGTCGCGACGTCGGCGAAGAAGGACACCGGCCCGGCGACCCGCGAGGTCGACCAGTTCGTCCTGCTGATCGGCGTCGCGGACGTGGGCGCGACCAAGCGCTTCTACGTCGACCGGGGCTTCACCGTGGGCAAGAGCTTCGGCAAGTACGTCGAGTTCGCGGGCGACGGTCCGGTGAAGTTCGTCCTCTACGGCCGTAAAGGTCTGGCCAAGGACGCCGGCGTACCGGTCGACGGCTCAGGCTCGCACCGCCTGCGCATCAACGGCGACCTCGGTACGCTCACCGACCCCGCCGGCTTCGCCTGGGCGCCCGCCCCCGTCGCCGCCCGCTGAGCACCGCCCAGTTCCGCCCCGCACCGGTGTCTGTACCGCCGACGCAGACAACACCGAGATGGGGGCCACCATGGGCAGAATCGTCATCAGCACCAACATGTCGCTCGACGGTGTGGTGCAGGATCCGGACGGCAAGGAAGATTTCCGGCACGGCGGCTGGTTCCATCAGTCCGGCGGGGCCGACCTCGCCGAATGGGCCCGCCACGAGACGGACGAGGCGCTGCAGGCGGCCGCCCTGCTCGTCGGCCGCCGCAGCGACGCCTGGTTCGCGCAACGCTGGAACGACCGCTCCGACGTCTGGGCCGACCGCCTCAACACCATGCCCAAGTACGTCGTCTCCACCAGCCTCGACGACGCCGCCTGGACCGGCGCCACGGTCCTGACCGGCGACGCCGTCACCGCCGTCGCCAAACTCAAGGAACAGATCGACGGCGACATCCTCGTGTACGCGAGCTACCGGCTGGCGTACACGCTCCTCGACAACGACCTGGTCGACGAGATCCGGCTGGTCGTGTTCCCAGTCGTCCTCGGCGAGGGAAACCGGATGTTCGGCCCGACCGCCGACAAGAAGGGCCTGCGCCTGACCGACACGCGCCGGCTCGGCGAAGGGCTCGTCCTGGTCACCTACGAGACGATCCCGTCCGCCTGAGGCCGGGGTGTCCGGGTTCAGCCGTGCAGGGGGCGGGTTCGCCCGCCCCCTGCGCCACATCCCCGGAGCGCGGCGTTTATCGATTTGGAGGTCAGGCCGGGGGTCATGCTAAGGTTTCTCCCGTTGCCAACGAGCGCCGCTAGCTCAATTGGCAGAGCAGCGGACTCTTAATCCGCGGGTTCGGGGTTCAAGTCCCTGGCGGCGCACTTTTAGGTCTCTGACCTGGGCATTCCTCGGATGAAGATCATCCGTTAAGCCCTGGTTAAGGATCAGCCTCGAACGGGGCTCGCAGCGGAGAATGCCTTCCGCTCGCGAGCCCTTTTCAGTACCTGGCTGATGGCGTCCTTGGGCCGGTCGTTACTGGGAAGCCAGTGCGAGTAGATCGCCAACGTGGTTTGCAGGCTGGCGTGGCGCAACATTGCCTGCACATGCTGGGGGTCGACGCCCAAGCCGAGAAGGATCGTGGCACAGAAGTGCCGCAGCGCATGAAACGTTCCGCCGTCGGCCGGCCAGCCGGCCGCCTTGCGCCAGGGGATCCAATATTCCGACCATCGTGTGTCGTGAAATGGGCGGCCCTGCCGATCCACGATGATCAGCTTCGCGACTCGGCGGTGGATGTTGCTCGGATCGATGGCGTCGACCACTTCTACCGGTGTTGACCCGTACGTGTTGATGTGGTCTTGAACTTCGATCATGCCGTCGGAGTCGAAGTCGATCGTGCCGGACGATCCGGCTTTTGGCTCCTTCAAGAAGAAGCCCCCGAACCTGGCGTTGCTGTAGCCCAGCTGCTGCACGACGTGCAGCTTGCCGTTGGCGAAGTCGAGGCATCGGGGCGAGTCTTCGATCGCCAGGGCCTCGCCGATGCGCAGCGCGTGCTTAGCACCGAGGGTGTGGGCAACGCGATACCACGGAGGGATGGCGTCGTACAGGTCCACGATCTGGCCCTCGTCAGGAACCCAGCGCGGGCGGCTGCTGACCGCCTTGAAGATCGTGGCCAGCCGGATGCCATCGCAAGGATTGGCGTCGATCACGCCATCGCGGAGGGCTGCCTTCATGATGGTGTTGAACAGCTCGTAGTACAGCTTCATCGACGACGGCGGTGTCGGCGCCGCCGCGTCCGTCAGACGATCCGACAACCACCGCACGACGTCGGTCTGCCTGATCCGCTTTGCGTGCCCTGGAAACGCCGGCGCGAGGTGGTACCGGATGTTGCTGGGTATCCGCTTCTGGGTCTCCAGCTCCCAGTGAAAGCTGTGTGCCGAGCGCCACGTCTCGGCGTACGCCGGGAAGGTCGTCTCCTCCGTTGCGCGGTCGGTCTTCACCTCAGGCGCTGCGCCAGTGCGACAGCTGGCATCGAAGTCCTTGGCCTCGTTGATGTGGTCGAAGGTCCTGCTGCGACCATTCCCCGCTGCGTCCTCGTAGTCCACGCGGTACCGGCGACCGCGACCGTAGGTCTTGGACCTCGTCCGCTTCTTGTCGGGCCCGCGGGCTTTGAGGTACCAGAGGTCGATTACTGCCATCCTTGATGTGACTCCTTTCCTTGTGAGACAAGCGATGTGGGGCCAGGATGCGCCGGTGGTGCTCTGCTGACTAGCTCAACTCCGGGCCCCGGGGCCTAAGCGGACTGCGCCGAGGGGGCGCCCGTGGCATACGCCAGGTCTCCGAAGACCTCACTGACGAGTTCGTGCTCCTGGAACCCAAGCTCTCCCTCCACTCGCGCTAGCGTGCTGATGGATACAGGCCTGCCCATTTCGAGGCGCGACAGAGTCGCGCGCGAGATGCCAGCCACCTGGCTCTGCTGTCGACCCAGGCGCGCGCGCCTTACCTGTACTCGCCGTCCAACCAGCTGCCATGCCAGATCGGCAGTCTCGGGTCGGGGGTCAGAATGAGGCTGGTCAGGGTTGGTCCCGCCGCGCCCGCTCGGACGGTGGATCATGACTTGTCCGCCTGCCTGGCGATCCATTCACGCACGTCATCCTCGTGGAATCGCACGTGCCGGCCGATCCGGTGCCCACGGGGTCCCTCACCCTGTGTTCGCCAGTAATAGATGGTGTCCGCCGGTACCTGGAGGAGTTCGGCCAGTTGGTCGATAGTCAGCATCTTGGCGAGAGGTAGCGACCTTCGGCTCATGGCTGTCGCCTCGCGCGGTCCTGACGGTGTTGACCACTTCGGTAGGCGACCGAGCGGCCTGATGCCTCGCCTTGGTTCGCTGCCTTCATCTCATCCCCCGTGCTGCGAGATGTCCCGACGCCCAAGGGCGGCGCTCGTCGCATCTCGCCGTCTTAACGTACCTACATGAAGCATGTTAACGTACAGACATAAAAAGCGGAATGACTGTGCGTCAATATGCTGCATCACCTGTCGTTGCGGGGTCCAGCGTTGAACGCACTGTGCCGCATGGGTTCGGCTTGTGACCTGCGTCCTTACAAGGCGCACGTTACGGACGGGGGCAACGTGATCGAGCAAGACCCAGAGGACTTGCCGGTCGAAGTGCGGAGCGCCTACGGGGTGTTTGCACTGGTGCCGGAGGCTCTGCTGGACTCTAAGGTTTCCGACGCAGCGATCCGCTTCTACGCGATGCTGGCCCTGTATGCAGACCGCCGGAGCAAGACCACATTCGTTGGCTATCGCGCGATCGGTGAACGCCTGGGCAAGTCCAAGCGGTCGCTGATCCGGGCCTGCGGCGAGCTGGTGGAAGTCGGTGCAATCTCAGTCACGCCACGCGTGGTCGGCGGTCGCCGGACGAGCAATCTCTACACGCTCTTGGTGATGGCACCACCCGGTGACAGTTCTGGCACCACTGGCGGTGACATGGATGTCACCGAGGCTGGTGACAGTTCTGGCACCCCCGTAGGTGTCACGAATGGCACCGCAGTAACCAGAACCAGAGGGACCACAACCAAAGGAACCAACAGGGCGGGCTCTGGCGAGCCCGGCGATGCGAAGCGCATCGCTGCAGCGGTATACGAGCGCGACAAGTTGATCAACTTTCCGGCGGTGATGAAGCTCGCGGAGAAGGCGTTGAAGGCCGGCGAGCCACCTACACGGGTCGAGCTGGCCCTACTGGAGATCGTCGACGGCGGCAGGCCGATCAGCGGCGAAACACTGCGCGTACAGATCGCCCGCATGAAACGTCCCACGGCCCGTGACAATCCGTGGGAGGTGCAATGACCTCTGCGTCCGATGATGGTTGGGAGCAGCCCTGCGATCTGGCCGCGGAGCGGGTCGTCCTCGGCTCGATGCTGTTGCAGCCCGAGGCTATCGAGCTGGTGACGGGGCGGCTTGCCACGGAGGATCTTTATGACGGCCGGCATGCGCGGCTGTTTCGGCTGTTGCTCGATGAGTACCACGCTGGGCGGCCGACCTCGCTGCCGGCGGTGTTGGGGCGGTTGGCCGATCTGGGGCTGCTGCATGTGGCCGATGGAGCGCTGCTACACAGGCTGATCAACGCTGTACCGACCGCCGCCACCGCGGGGTATTACGCGGAGCGCGTACGGCAGATGGCGCTGCGTCGCCGATTGCTCTCGTTCGCGACGCGGGTGGGCCAGCTGGCGGCGGAGGCGCGGGACCGCTCGGCCGAGTCGGCTGTCGAGGCGGCCCGGTTTGAACTCGACCGGTTAGAGGTGACCTCCGACGCTGACGATCAGGGGCCGACGCCAATTGTCGACTTCCTGCAGGCGGAGGTGGAGTACGACTGGCTGGTCCCGGGTCTGCTCGAACGGGGCGAGCGGATGCTGTTGACCGCGCCGGAGAGCTTCGGCAAGAGCACACTGGTCCGCCAGATCGCTGTAAGCGTGGCGTCGGGTGTGCATCCGTTCGATTGGTCGGCGATTGCGGCACGGGCGGTGTTGGTGATCGACTGCGAGAACCCGGTGCCGTTGAACCAGCGGCGATTCCGGCCCCTGGTCGCCGCCGCCCGCGAGCGTGGCTGGGCACAGGACAATCTTTGGATCGAGTGCCGGCCCGATGGCCTGGATCTGACGGCGCCGACGGACGCCGCGTGGCTGACGCGACAGGTGCGCCGGGTGCAACCCGACTTGCTCGTGGTGGGCCCGATCTACAAGCTGCACAACGACGATCCGAACGACGAACAGGTGGCTCGGCGGATCACGAAGGTGATCGACTACATCCGGCGGCGGTTCGGCTGTGCGGTGATGATGGAGGCACACAGTCCGCACGGCGATGGACGGGGACCGCGTCCCGTTCGTCCTTTCGGCGCGAGTCTGTGGCGACGATGGCCCGACTTCGGACTGGGGCTACGTCCAGTGCCCAAGACGGATCCGAAGCGGCGGGTGGCGGAAGTCGTGCAGTGGAAAGCTCGCGATGTTCGGCAGTGGCCGGCTGCGGTCCGCGCCGGTCTGGATATGCCGTGGGTCGGTATGAGCGATGATCAGTTGGAGATCGAGCAGGCGATTGGAAGCCTGCGGTGAGCCTCCCCGGTGCCGGCGCGTTCGGCCGGTTTGTCCCCAACCATGCCGACTCGCGCCGATGGTGCCGGGGGAGCAGTCCTAACGTCCGGATCCTGGCCATAAGCTGCAAATGAGCGTGACCGCCGCTCGCAGCCGGATCACCATAGGTGGCGTGACTTCGTTTCGCTCCCGCCGCCTCGAAAACGTCTTCGGCGCACCGATCAACCCCGACATGCCGTACGCGGCGCTCCAGTCGCTGGTCACCAACCGGGTGACCGAGACAGCGGACCTGGAATACAAGGGCGAGGCGAGGTTATGGCGGTGAAGGTGCGGGCCCGTGGCAGACCTGACCGCTCAGGCGCTGGTGTCGGCCATCTGCTTCTGGCGTAGGCGTTCGCGGGCGTCACGACAGCGAAGGGCCGCCCAGCGCAGGCTCCGACGAGTTGCCGGATAGCGTTCGTTGAACAGCGCGAGCAATTTGCTGTTGGTCAGCTCGATGCCGGACTCGGCGGCCTCGATCCACATGTCTTCGGCGGTGGTATTGAGCACGGCGTTCGGACCCGACATGCGTTCCTTCGCCGACCCGGTCGTTTCCTCGTCTTCGTCATCGGCCACGTCGTAGTCGTCTGGATCGGGATCGGTTGCTTCTTCGGAATGAACGATCGGCAAGGGCGGCGTGGGCGGGTCGATCTTGCGATAGAGAGCGTTGGCCCAACCTTCGGCGTCGATCATCTGCATCAGTGCGTCGGCGACTTCGTCGACGGGTGCGGTGGTCACGGCCAGCGCTGCAAGGACGGGGTCCTGGTGCTGTGACTTGATCTCGGCCTTGATGCTGGCGGCGAGGGCCGCCCTGCGTTGGGCGGTCGCGATCTGCGTTCGGGCGGCGGTCAGAGACTGGACGAGCCCGTATCCGTGTTCGATGGCCAGGAGGCGGGCGCGGCGGGTCAGGCCCGGCTGCGTCACCCATTGCACGAGTCCGTAGGCCGGAGCAGTGGTGCGCAGCTTTCCGGTGGCGCGCAGTGCGTCGCGTCGCCGGGCGGCCGAATGCAGGAGCCACACGGTGTACGCGAAGACGCCGAGGCCACCGAAGACGACCGCGAGGTAGGGCGAGCCCGCGTGTCCGACCACATTGATGCCGACGGCCAGCGCGACTGAGGCGGCCGACAGCACTCGCCAGCCGTAGGCGGTCTCGCCGAGGCGCCGCCGTGTGTCGGCGAAACCGCTGGCGACCGCTCCGCCGAGTTCGATCACGAGGGCGAACGGCAGCACCAGGAGGGCGCGGACCCACAGCGGCAGCGTTGGCGGCCACGGCGGCACTTCGACCCCGACCCACACCTGGCCGATCGACGATCCGAGAGCGGCGACGACGTAGAAGATGTACGCCGCCCGCTCGACCGTGGATGCCCCGGCGGGGCGAGGGACCTCGGCCGGTGTGTCAAGCATGGCGGGCTACCTCTCTGCGGAGTGTCGGACCGTCAATCGCCGTAGCGAGTCGCGTCCGGGGGAACATCAGCGATCGTATTCTAAAAGGTATCCTAAAAGGTATCCTAAAATGTGTCACGATTGCTCGCGAGGTGGCCGCGTCGGTTACGGTGTGTGCATGGCACGAGGCGGTCGGCGTTCAGCGGAGGCCCGAGCGGCGATCGCCGCGGGGATCGAGGCCGCGCGTGAGCGTGGTGCCCGGCTCGGTCGGCCCGCCACACCGGTCCCGGTGGCGGCGGACCGTGTGGCGGTGTTGCGGTCCGAGGGCAAGTCGTTGAGCCAGATCGCCGAGCAGCTCAACGACGAGAATGTGCCTTCTGCGTCGGGGCGGCCGTGGACGAAGTCGACCGTCCAATATGTGCTTCGCCGCCTGCAAAGCGAGCCGGATTCGCCGCAGTGTCCAGCTCCAGGCCAGGCACCGGGTGCTCGGTAGGTAGCCGCCTCCGCATTCTCAGCAGGGCGGCGGCAGTGCACAGCCCCGTCACGGCACCGCCGAGCCAGACCAGATCGGTACGTCCCACCGTCGCCGCGGCTGCGGCGATGAGCGGCGCGAGTACGGCGGCGACGCCCTGGCTTGCTCCCCAGAGCCCGAAGTAGGCGCCGCGGGCGTGGTCGGGGGCCAGGGCGGCGACCACCCCGGGTGCGGCGGTCAGGAAGGCCATCTCGCCGATCACCCAGATCGGCCACGTGCTGGCGATCCAGGCCAGGCCGGAGACCAGGCCGGCCAGGGCGAGGCCCGCGCCGACCGCGGCCACGCCGACGGCGCAGGTGACGAGCGCGGGAGCCCGGTTGAGAATGGCCTGAGCGCTGATCTGGCAGACGACGACGATCAGCGGATCCAGCGCCAGCAAAAGACCGTAGCCGAGCGGGGTCGCGCCGGCGTGCGCCAGCGCCACTGGCAGGGCCACCATCGACTGGGTGTGGATTGTGTAGAAGGCCAGCGTGGCAGCGGTGAAGGCCAGCAGCCTGCGGTCTGCGATCGCGGTGCGCAGCGCGCCGCGGCCGCCGGTGGGCTGAGGCGGCACGTTGACCGGGACGGCTCGCCATAGGACGGCCGCGAAGACCACGTTGACGGCGGCGTTGGCGGCGAAAAGGATCGCGAAGTCTCCGGCGTTGGCGACCAATCCACCGGCGGCGCAGGCAACCATGCGGCTGGCGTTCATGCTGAGGTAGAGCAGGCCCAGCGCGCGGGTTCGCGACTGGACGGGGACGGCGTCGGTCATGGCTGCCTGCAGCGCCGGTCGGTACAGATCAAAGGTCGCGCCGACGAGGAGCGCTACGGCCAGCAGCCAGGTCAGCGGGTGGATGGCGGCGATGCCAAGGTACGCCCCGGCAGATCCGAGAGCGCTGGCTACGATGACGGCGCGTCGGCCGAGCTGATCGGCCAGCCAGCCGCCGAGCGGCATCGACAACGCCCATCCGGCGCCGAACGCGGTCATCACCAGGCCGGCGTCGCCGGGGGTAAGCCCCCGGTCGACGACCAGCCAGTAGGACAGGAACGGCACCGCGACGAACCCAAGACGGGCCGTGCCGATCCCGGCGAACAGCAGCCAGAACCGCGATGGGAGGCCGCCGAACCGGCGGCCCCACCACGTGTCGCGTACGTCGCCGGCAACCGGATCCGCTGCGGCGGGGTTCGACGTGCCGGTCACGCTGCGACCCCCTGCGGCGCCGCGACCTGGATGGCGTACCGCTCGGGCAGTTCGTCCATCCACGCGAACAGCTGGGCGGGGGTGTCGCCGTGCAGGAATGTGTAGCCGCCCAGCCCGCCCCACAGGCTGCTGCCGGTCAGCCCGCCTTCGCTGCCTACCGACGAAACGACCGTGGCATCGAGGACTCCGGGGTAACGCAGCAGCGACTCGCGGCGGGCGATTTGCGTGACCCGGCCCGGCGGGACGAACGGGCCGCCCCAGCCGAACACGCCTGGCCGACGGTCGATGCTGACGACGGTGGGCTGCCCGGCGGCGTATCGGCCGATCATGGCGGGCACGTCGATGCCGTACGCGTGCAGCAGAGTGGGCTGGATTCCGCCGCCGCCGGGGCGCGCAGCGATCTCGCCGAACCACCACCGACCGGCGGTATCGCGGTAGACCTCGGCGTGCGTCCAGCCGTCCACAATGCCCAACGCCTGCGCGGCGGCCTCGGCGATCCGGGCGACCGTCGCGCCCGCGCCGGTGTCCGGGTCAAGCAGGACCGAGCCGAGGGTGCCGCCCATGCCCCGTAGCGCCGGGACGTTGTACTGGCCCGGGATCTGGTAGATCGGGCGACCGTCGGCCCAGAAACCCTCGCAGTGGTACTCGACCGCGATGTCGACGTACTCCTCGACCAGGATGAGTCCCTGTTCGGCGACGGGCTTGAACGCCGGCTCTGCGCGGAACATTTCGGTCGCTTCGACCCGGTGGCGGAACACTCGCTCGCCCATCGCCTGCAGCTCGCCGAACGACCGCACGACGTGAGTGTTGGTGGAACCGAAGCCCAACAGCGGTTTCACGACCACCGGGTAGCCGCCGAGTTCGGAGGCGGCGGTGTGGATCTCTTCGACCGTACGGATCACCCGGTGCTGCGCGGTGGGTATCCCGGCCGCCGACACCCGGCGCTTCATGATCGCCTTGTCGGTGAACCCGATGGCCTCCTGCATGCTCTGGCCGGGCACGTCCATCAGCTCGCGCAGGAATCCCGCCGCGAGCAGCGACCCCTCCCACAGGGTGGCGACGACGTCGACCTGACCCCGCAGTTGCTGCGCGAGGGCCGCCAGCTCGTCGTAGGCACCCCAGTGCGACACGGTGAGGACTTCGTATCCGGCGGGGACGGTCAGCCGCGCTCGGGCGGCTGGCTTGGTCAGGCAGGCGATGACCGGCGTTCCGGTCTTGAGCAGTGCGTCTTCGACGACCGCGGTGTGGTTGGACAGCACCAGCGTGGTCACGTTTTCCCCCGTTGATTGGTGGCCGGCCCGCGGGCCTTGCCAACGCTTCTTCACGTATGTACGTTAACCGTGTTAGCGTACATACATAAAGCTGGTTGCGTGCCAAGGAGGCGGAATGCCGATGCAGCACCGTCGGCCGGCCCAGATGTCCAGCACGGAGCCGGCGTTCGCGGACACCGCACCGGATCGGACCGTCGCGGTCCGGCAACGGACGTACCGGCGGCGCATGTCGGCGACTCGGGCCGCGACGGCGGCCGGGCTGCTGGCGTCCGCGCCCGGATGTGACTGAACCAGCCCAAATGAACACGGGGGATGCAGTGAATGTCATTGATCAGGAAGCGACTCGCGGGCCGGATGGGATTTCGACCACCGTCGGGACGGCAGATCGGACCACGCTGGTGCGCCCGGCTCACTACCGTGGCGGGCACCGGCCGCCAGCGACCGCCAGGCGAGCCCGTTCGATCGCCGCAGCAGTAGCGGCACTGATGCTTCTGGTCGCTGCGGGGGCGCTGGTCTTCGGCTCTCCGGCGTACGCGGCCACGCCGCGGTGCAACAACTTCGGTCAGTGGTCAGATCTGCGCGATCCGCCGCAGGTCGACCTCTACATGGCCGGATACTGGCCGGCCAGCAACTGGAACGACGCCACCTTCAAGTGCCTCATGTCGTCCGGCGACAGCGGCGACGACGTGAAGGAGCTGCAGCGCGGGCTCAACTTGTGTTACGGGTCGAGCAGCGGCGTGAACCTCGGCGTGAAGCTGACCGTTGACGGTCAGTTCGGGCCGGCGACCAAGAGCGCCCTCATCAAGGCACAGAGGTACCACAAGCTGCTCGCCGACGGCGTCTACGCTCCGCAGACGGCAGCCGCCACGTGGCACCGGGGGCACATGCTCACCCCGTACGGCTGGTACTGGACGTGCACCCTGGCCAGCACCCTTGGCTGGCGCTGACTCGCGTCACATCGGCGGGCCCGGGTTGTCCAACCCGGGCCCGCATTGTCGTCTCACCTCACCACACTGCGGCGCCGTGCGGCCGGCCGCCCGTGACCTCAGAAGCCGACCGCTACTGCGGCGCGCCGAGGCACGGGGTGCGTACCTTCGGTCGCTCTGACCAAGTCGGCGACGAACGCGTCGACACGGGCGACCGTCACCGAGGGCGTGGCGATCAATCGCGTCCACCCGTCCCGGCCAGCCGGGAGCAGCCACCGCTCGGCCACGGCGGCAGGCGGCGTCCGCAGCGACACTGTGAGCGCGTGGTCGTGGCGCCACGCGTCCCAGCCAGCCAAGGCCAGCTGCTGATGGGCGTACTCGGCGACTCGCCGGGCTCGCTGCGCGCGCAGGCGCAGCCCGGCGACTCCGTGACGGGCGATCGCGGACCACAGCAGCAGCGCCACATGCCCGTTCCCGGCGGCATCCGCGCGACGCATCGGGACACCGTCGCGTCTGTTCACGAGCAGGACGGCGCTGGGCAGCAGCGTCGACAGGAAGGCGTCGGTCCCGATGGTGATGCTGTCGGCGCCGTCTGAGAAGTCCATGCTGGGACGGGCGTAGGGCGGGGCGATCGCGAGGGCGACGCCGGCCGTGGGCGAGTCGACGTGAATGCGGCGATCCTGGATCCCGAGTTGCTCGCATGCCGCCACGATGCGGCCGACATCGTCGATCGCCTCCGTCGCCGGCGTACCGGCGGTCGCGATGATGAGCGGTTGACGGTGGCGATGCTGGGCGAGCTTCGCCGTAAGGCTGGCGTAGTCCATCTCGCCTCCGCGATCGGCGGCGACGGTGTCCAAGGGCATCCCGAGAGCGTCCGCCGCGTCGACGACCGCCTCGAATGCGGCTTGCGACGCCAACACGATGCAGCCGGGCATGGCGTCGCGGGCCAAGCGCATGGCCTGCATCGTCGCCGCGCCGGCGCCGACGGCGAGCTGGCCCGACCACGCGCCTTCGGGGGCGTGGAACAGGCCAGCGAACAGGTCCAGGAGACCGCCTTCGAGCCTGCTCAGGTCCTCGGCTGCATGGCTGGCGATCCGGTAGCGCGTCAGCAGGTCGGCGATCAACCCGTGGTGCACATCCGAGCTGAACCCCGATCCGAGGTCGTTGGCGACCGCGGCGTCAGCCGCTCGCATCATTCCGTCGAGTTCGTCGAAGATCTGGCGCCGGTCAAGGGCGTCGGCCAGGTTGGCGACGCCGACGCCAAGTTGTTGAGATCTTAGTGCCACCGAGCATCACTCCCCGTTGAGGTTAACGTACATACGTTAACACCTGCGGGTGGGTACGCTGGAGTTTCGGGAACCCTTCGGGCAACCCTTGCGCCGAGGGATGTATCGAATCGATCACGGCCGTCGCCACCAGGCAAGATCGATATCAAGCGATGGTCGCTCCGTCTTGAACGCTTCGGGGGTGTGTCCTACGATGGCCGTACAGACGTTAAGCCGGTTTACGTCAATACGCAGCTACGGGGAGCTACATCATGGCCAGTGGTCAGAAAGCGGATGGGCGGGTCAACCGCCGCTCGCCGAGGTATCGGACGGCCGAGGAAACGCCGGCGCCTCCCGCGAAGGGAAGGCGAACCTCCGCCGAGAATGCGCCGCTGGTCTATGAGCCGGGGCGCACTACTCCGGTAACCGAAGAAGAGGCGTTGCGCGTCCTGCGCCGAAAGCGGCGCGCAGAACTCACCGAGCAGTACGCCGACGCCGACGCCGAGGCATTGCGAGCGGCTGGGCTACCGCCGACCCTGGCCAAGGCGCTGAAAGATCCTGAACTCATGCCGACCGAGCTGTCGCGATATGACGTCAAGAAATTGCCGGTCACGGTGCGCCTGCCGCGTCCGATGGTGGAACTGCTCAACGCTCTCGCCGAGCTTGAGGACATGTACCTGACCTCCGAGATCGAACTGGCGATCTGGAAGGTCCTCAAGGAGCCTCCACGCGATCCGTCGGTCCGGCGAGCGGAGTACCTGGCCTATCTACGCGAGACGGTCGGGCCGGAGCGGGCGCAATACATGCTCGACAAACTGTTCGGCGGCGAAGCCTAAGCAATGCACCACGGCGGGCTGCCATCGCTCTGCGACGGCAGCCCCCCGTGGTCGTCGGCCCCGCAACCTACGGATGCTGGTTGCTGCCTTGCCGGCAGCCCAGGTCGACCACGGCCATTTCGGCCACGAGGGCGCGCCCCTCCGCCAACAGGTCGACGAACTCGTCGGAAAGCAGCCCGCCATGGTGATCGGCCAGGCTGTAGAGCCCGACGGTGCAACTGTCGGCGCGAGTCCAGCTCCGTGGTGGCCGACGAATCGCTCCGCTCGCGATGAGAATGCCCGCCACGAACAGCGACGCTCCGCCGGCAGTGCGTTCGATAAGCCCACGGCGATGCCAGCGGGCTTCCAAGTAGTCACCGGTCCACCGGGTGAATCCAGGCGACAGGGCGGCCAACTGCTCGGGACGTACGCAGGCCACAACGAGCGGTTCGTCGCTGTCGGGCCAGGTGGACACTGTCAGGAGTGGCGGAGCGATCGCGGTCGAGGCCATCGGCGCGGCCGAGGCCGCGACCGTCCACAAAGGCGCACCGCGGTTCAGGTCGTGGCTCGGGCAGTTCTGGTCGTCGGTCGGCGGCGGAAAGTGGTCTAGACCCGGTCCCCGCCGCTCCAATGTGATATGCGGGATCGCCCAACTGTCGTTCGGCATCCGCTTCATCCGGTATACCACCGGGCAACGCCCCCTCGTGATGGTCAATGAAGACCGGCATCGTTCAGCATGCCAGCGCCGCGAGCGCTTCACCAGGAACTGGCAGTATAGATTGCAACTTGCACGAGTGGCGGATTGCCGGATTCGACACCATTTGAACGGCTGTGACTGTCTGTTGTGTCCTCGTGCCGTGGCGGCGTCGACGATGAGGGCTTGCCGAGATCGACGGCGGATTCCACGGCAGTGCTGCGAAGCGAATGCCCGGCCAGCTCGGGAAGCTAAGGCGCACCCTCGATCGGCAGGGTGTGAGGGGTCATCGTGGTGCGGGTCCAGCGGTGCTCTTTTCTAACCACAGCAGGGTGCGCTGGACGACGGGGCCGTCGAATGCCGCGGCCACGCGTAGCAGCCACGCGACCTCCTGGGCCATGGATTCGCTGCCGGGCTGGAGTGTCGCTGATCCGCTGTGCGGCAGGTCGCGTGTTCGTGCCATCAAGGCACCGGCTACCACAGCGGCCTCGATAGCAGCGTCGCGCTCGATGCCAGTCAGATGCTGATGTTCGGCGAACTCGGCGGCCTTCGCTGCGACGTCGGCGTCCATCCAGTCACGCAACTCGTAGTAGACGTCGCGTATCTCCAAGGTGCGCCGAGCGAGGACCTGATGGTGGCGGGCAAGGACACATGCGAGGAACTCGGGCGCCGATATATGCCGCCCGAGGTCGACGGCTCGGTATGGGCCAGTGAGGATTTGCCAGTACGGATGCAGGCGCAGGCACTGGTAGGCCCGATAGCCGCGGTGGGCGCTGGCTCCGACGATCGGGATGGACAGACTCGTGCAGAGCCCGGTCAGCCCGATCGCCAGGCCGATCAGGTAGATGGGTACGAGGTTGTCGTGGGCCTGCTGCTGACCCATCTGGTCGGCGGCGGTGATGATCAGCCCGGTGAGGGCGTACGCCATGCCGCCGAGCCCGGCGGCGGCGAACGACCACAGAGTCCAGCGGATGTGCCTGCGCGGGATCTTGCGCGCGTAGCGGGTCGCGTAGCGCATGACGTCGAGCCCGGTCCAGCAGACGTACGCGAAGAAGATCGCCATGTAGGGCGGACTGGCCACGCCGGACCTGGGTGGCAAACTCTCGTTGGCCGGGAAACAGATGAAGGCGGCCACCATGACCGCAACACACGCGACGCAGGCGGCGGCTCGAAGGCGAGCGCTGTGGGCCGCGCGGTCAGGCGCCATTACCCAATGAACAACCATGATCTGCGCGCATCCGGCAGCGGCCAGACCGAAGCTATCGCCCACGAGGCCGGCGGCACGCTCAACACCCAGCAGCGCGTCGACTGCCGGATAGCCGAAGCCAGGGGTTAGCACGACGCAGGCGCCCGTCGAGAACCCTGCGATGCCGAGTTTGCCGAGCCGGGCGGGATCACGCCCGGCCGGACTGCGTACGAGGTCGACGACGAAGACCAGCAGCGTCCAGCCCAGCGCGACCGCTCCGATCACCGCTGGCATATGGTCTGCCCTCTCCATGCGTAGGGCGGGACCTCCCAGCTGTAGTCGTACGTCCGCATCACCCGACCGACGTCCGCGTCCACGTGCGGCTGCGGACGAGGCGGGCGCCAGCGGGCGGCGATCGCCCTGGCGAGAACTTCCGCCTCGTTCTCGACCGTGCCACGGTGAAGGCTGCGTACGGCTTCTGGCGAGTTCAGCAACCCCAGCGGGATGCCCGCGTGCCCAAGGAGCATGTGGGCGATCTCGTGCATCACAAGGTGATCGCGGTGGTGGGGAGACTGCGCGTCCCTGGCGTACACGATATGGTCGGCCGGGCCAGCACGGAACCAGAACGAGCTGACACCGGCGGGAAGCGGCTGAGCGTAGAGCAGGATGCGGCGGTCGCGAAGGTCGCGGACGTGGTTGACGAATCCGTCCAGCGACCACGGCACCGGAGGACACAGCGAGGCCGCCAGCGAGTCACAGCGTCTCTGCAGTACCGTTCGCTCCGCCATTGCCGTTCTCCCCCGTGAGTGCGTACGCGTTTCAGGTGCTCGGTCCGGGCCCGTCAGGCTCGATCTGTCCGGACAGGATCCCGTCTATCAGGCTCCTCACGCCCAGCAGGCTTTCGCGGTCGAGTCGCGACGCCCGGAAGCCGATCTGGGCGACCTCTTCAGACGCCGGGACGAATCCCGCTAACGAACCGGGAATCAGATACGCCGGGTCTCGTCCGAAGAACGTGGCAATTTTCACTAGCGTATCCACCCGCGGGCCGGCCACGGTGCCCGCAAGCAGATCGGCGATGTGCCCGTGTGAACAGCCGGCCGCCTGGCCGATCTGCCGCGTCGTGTATCGCTTGCCGTTCGGTTGCCGCTGGGTATCGATCAAGTGCCGCAACCGCTCGCCGATGGTGGCCGAACACGCGCGGTCGTCCGCTTCGCGGGCTTTCAAGGTAAGGACCCCAATCCTGTCTACAGCTGGACACAGGACGGACAGTTTGTCGTTGTGGGTTGACAGATGTTTGGGCCGTCACTCTATGCTTGCTGACTTGAAGAGATCAAGCCCTTCCTGCCGGTCAGCACCCACCCTGTGACAGGGGATGCCGCATGATCTACCGCCGCTCACGAGGCGCGCCGCGTCCATCATCCACACCCGACAGTCCGAATCCGCAGGTCGACACCACACCCACGGGAGAAACTCTCGCGGCGAACCTCGATCGCGGAGCCGAACTGAATCGCCTCATGGTCGCCTGGCGAAGGCGTATCCGGTTCGACCGGCGCCGCCACGGTCGCGGCCATCTCGCACACCCGAGCCAGGAATGGGTCGCCGCGCGCGTCGGAGTGTCGGCCGGCTACTACGGAGCCCTGGAGCGCGGCGAGCGCGGCCGCTACTCGCCAGACATCCTCGACGCCGTGGCCGACTGCCTCGGGCTGAGCACCGGGGAACGACGCGTGCTCTACCACCTCGCGATCGACCAGGAGCCAGCGCCCCGCCCGTACGCCGAGCCGAAGATCAGCCACGCGGTGCTGGAAATGCTGCACGAGCAGATGTGGCCGACCTACCTGTGCGACGCGGCCTGGAACACGCTGGCATACAACGAAATCGCGCTGCTGTGGTTCCCGCACCTGCGCACCGAACCCAACTGGATGCGCTGGGTCTTCCTCGACCCGACGAGCAACCAACAGCTGATCAACTGGGAAACCGTGCACACGCCCGTGATGCTCGCCCAACTACGAGCCCAGTACGCCGTCATGCCCGGCAACCAGGCCATCGCTGACCTGCTCGCTGAGATCCTGAACAACAGTTCGGCGGCCCGGCGCATCTGGAAGAACGATCCCCGCGTCTGGCTGCACGAAGACGGCGATGTGCGAGAAATCCTGCGACCAGGCTCCGACGCGCCGATCGCGATCGAGGTGCTGTCCTGGACCCCAAATCGCAACCCGGACCTGCGCGCCACCCAGCTGCGACCACGTGGCCGCAAGGGGTCAGCCCGCCCAGGCGACGACCTCCATGTCATCGTCAATACGTTAACGCGCTTTACGTATTGACGTTAAAGCGGTCGGCGGGGCATGATGGCGGCATGGTCGGAGCGTGCCCCGTAGCGCACGCTCCGACCACACGGGGGAACGGGCAGCCCGCCCCGGTAGGGCGAAAGCCCGCGGGCTGCCCGTATATCTCAAGCGCTCCGACCACGTCGGAGCGCTTGAGGCATACGGTGAGCAATGGGCGACGCTTCCCTGGTTGCCCGCTGCTCACCGCGAAGCGGAGTACGTTGGCCACCTCGTCCATTCAGGCAGTTCTGCCGGCCGATTGTCTTAACGTACATACATAAAAGTGATCTACCTGCCTACGCTTCCGGGGGTGCGCGGGCGCAATCGCGAACCGCTTGTGCCGAGCGCACCACATCACAGCGGGGGCTGACCATGTGCGGAATCGCGGGCATCGTCGACATCGGACACACGCAGGAGGAGCTTCAGCGTCTTGCCGAGACGATGACGGCAACCCTTGCCCACCGAGGACCGGACGCCGCAGCGACCTGGTCGGGCGCAACTGCCGCCCTGGGGCACAGCCGCCTGCAAATCATCGACGCGCCCGGCGGCGCACAACCGATGCGCCTGCACCTGCCCGGACAAGGTCACATCGTCGTCTGTTTCAACGGCGAGATCTACAACTTCGAGCGACTGCGCCAGCAGCTGCAAAGCCTCGGCCATCTGTTCACCAGCCGCAGCGACACCGAGGTGGTCCTGCACTCCTACGTGCAATGGGGCACAGACTGCTTCGCGCACATGGACGGCATCTTCGCCGTCGCCGTGTGGGACGAACGAGATCGGTCACTCGTCCTGGCTCGCGACCACCTGGGTGTCAAACCGCTCTACTACGCCCGAACGGGCACCGGCCTCATCTTCGGCTCCGAAATCAAGGCCATTCTGGCTGCCGGCGTACCTGCCGAACTCGACGAGCAAGGCGTCGCCGAACTCGCCCAGGTACCCATGATCAGCCCCGGCGGCGCCATTCTTCGCGGGATCGCCGAAGTCCGGCCCGCGACCGTAGCGCAGTTCCGCGACGGTCGGCTCACCGAGCACACGTACTGGACCCTGACCAGCCGCCCCCACCGCGACGACCTGGAGACCACCGTACGCATGATCCGCGCTCTGCTCGTCGACGCCGTCCGGGCCCAGCTGGTCGCCGACCGCCCCGTCGCCGCCCTGAACTCCGGCGGCCTCGACTCCGCTACCACCGCCGCCATCGCCACGGCGTACCTGCGCGACGACGGCCGGGACCTACACACTTTCGATGTCGACCACGCGGCCGACGGCACCTCCTACTCCGGCTCCGCATTTCACGTCGACCGCGACCACCCGCACGCGCTCCTCGTAGCCGACCACATCAAGAGCGTGCACCACACCACCAGCATCACCACCGACGCACTGCTCGCCGCACAAGACGCCGCGCTGACCGCGATGGACCTGCCGTCGCTGTCGACAATCAACATCAGCTTGGACCTGCTGTTCCGGGACGTCAGCGTCTATGCACCCGTGGTCCTGTCCGGCGAGGGCGCAGACGAGGCATGGCACGGCTACCGCTGGTACAACGACCGGGCTGACTACGCCACGGACGACTGGCCCTGGCACCAGACCTACCGGCCCGTCACACCCCTGCTACGGCAGGACGTAATAGACCAAGCGGACCCGCTCGGCTATTCCAACGACCGCTACCACGCCGCTCTCGCCGAGGTGCCCCGCCTGGTCGGCGAGACGGGGTCGGCCCGCCGGATACGCGAGGTCGCCTGGCTGACCAACACCTATTACCTGCCGTTCCTGCTGCGGCGAGCCGATCGGATGGCGATGGCTCATGGTGTTGAAGTGCGCGTCCCGTTCCTGTCTACGCAGCTGTTTGAGTACGCGTGGAACGTTCCGCCCGTCATGAAGGGCGTCGACGGAGTCGAGAAGGGTCTGCTGCGTCGCGCGGCCGCGACATTTCTCCCCCGAGAGATAGCTCAGCGGCGGAAGTCCGGCTACCCGGCCAGCCTCACGCTCAGCTACCAGCGCGCGCTGTGGGAGCGGGCTCGTGACCTTCTCGCCGAACCAGACGCTCCAGTCTTCAGGCTGTTTGATCGCATTAGCGTCATGGGCGTGCTGGATAAGCACGCCGAAGACCTCAGCGACTGGACGCCAACCCAGCACATCGCATACATGTTGGAGGTCGAGACTTGGCTGCGGCAAGCCAAGATCACCATCCGATGAAATGGGTCGCGGCGCAGACGCTGCGGCTGAACCAAGGGGTCGATGTGGCGCGGAGTGTGGTGAGTGCGCCAGGTCGGCAAGCGTCATGGAGAGTCTTCGCGCGCCGTCGGCGGAACGCCTCCAGCGCCATGATCGCGTTGGAGGCCGAAGGTGCGCGCGCGGTCCTCGGCTTCGAGACTAGTCAGCGGGTTGCGAAGATGCAGCAAGGATGTACAGCAGGGCGGCCAGAGTCGTACCGGCGACGATGTCGCGTTTGTCGATCAAACCGCGAATGTCGGCGAGCGGTATCCATTCGATTTTGTCGCTCTCGAATGCGTCTTTGGGCGGTCCGACCTGTGTGGCTCCGTCGGCGCGAAAAATGTGGTGCTGGGAGGTCATGAGCCCCGGGGAGGGTTGGCTGTACAGCAGCGGCCGTATTGGGCGGTGGGCGCGCCAGCCGGTTTCCTCCTCGGCTTCTCGGGCGGCGGCGTCAGCGGGGTCCTCGTCGGGGCGGATGCTGCCTTGGGGGATCTCCCAGCCCCAGGTGTCGGTGATGAACCGGTGGCGCCACAGCAGCAGGACCCGTTGGTCGTGGACGATGACCAGACCGGCGCCGGGCGCCGCGGTTTTGATGAGGCGGTGGTCGAGGTGGCGGCCGTCGGGCAGTTCGACGTCGGCGCTTTGCACGTGGACCCACTGGTCTTGGTAGAGGTCACGGACGCTGTGGACGGTCCAGCGCATCAGATGCCTTTCATTCCGAGGTAGAGGTCAGCGCGTTCGAGGAATGCGGCGACGGTGGGATCGGTGGCGTGCGGGCGTAGTTGGGTGGCGACGGTGGTGACGCGGTCGTGGATGCGTCCGGAGTCCATACCCTCGGCCCGGTCGAGCATGCCGTGGCCGATGTGGATGCTGCGGTCGAGGTCGCCCTTGGCGGCCAGGATGAGGGCAAGGCCGGCGAAGCGATGGACCTGGCCGCGCAGGTGAGTGGCGTTCGCCGTGTGGACCGATTCCTCCGCGTAGGTGAGGGCTGCCGGGAGGTCACCGAGGCGGCGCAGGGCTTCGGCGAGCTGGGTTTCGGCCAGGCCGGGCAGGACGTAGGAGGCTTCGTCGTGTTCGTGAGGCCGGTCGAGGCGCGCCGCGGTTGATTCGGTGGTGCGCAGGTGCGGCAGGCTCAAGCTGGCGTCGCCCATGCGCGCGTATGCCTTCCCGGCGAGGGCATGCAGGTCGAGAGTGAGAGCCGGCCGTAGGCCGGGTCCGGCGGTACGCAGAGCGCTGTCGGTGTACTGGACGACGAGGCGGCGGTCGTCCAGGTAGAGGGCCTGATTGGCGAGCAGGGCGACGATGTAGGCGCCGAACTGCCGGTCGCCGGACGCTTTGGCCAGCCGCAGGGCGGTGTGCAGGTGGGCTTGCGCGTACGGCTGTTCGTCGGCGTCGTAGGCGCAGACGCCGGCCAGGGCGGCCAGGCCGCCGACGGCTCGAAACAGCTGACGGCCGAGACTGTCGTCGTAGGCCGCCCGCAGGAGCGGAGCGGCCCGCCGGTTCAGCAACGCGACGATCCGAGGACGGACGGGAGCGCCGCCGACCCGCCGGTACATCTGCTGGTAGTGGTGGCGGGCCTGGCGCAGAACGGTGATGTCGGCGGGGTCGACGCGGCGTTCGCCGAGCCGAGCGACATCGTGGTCGTCGGGGGGATTGGCCCACTCCCACACCGGGGCCGCGGCCTGTGTTCCGACTAGGAGCTTGCCGGCCGGTCGGGCGTGCTGGTCGCCGCGCCAGACGGCGGTGGCGCGGTCGATGGTGCCGCTCATGGTGGCGGGCGGATCAGCGCCTGTGCGGGTCATGCCGATGTCGGCGAGGGTGACGTACTGGCCGAGCCGGGCACCGAGGATCTGGCAGATCAGGTCGGGTACCGGTGGGCGAGGGATGGCGCCGTCGCGGATCCACCGGGCGACGGACGCGTGATCGTAGTGCAGCCGCAGGTCGCTGGAGCTGGTGTTGAGGTGGCGGGCCAGCCCGGCGTGGGAGATGCCGGCGCGGTCCAGCATCGCCTCCAGCAGAAGGTTGGCGTCAGCCATCTCTGAAGCGTACGAAACCCCAGGCCGATGGCGAAGTGTCGCGGCCCATTCACACCCTGTGTGAATCCGGCGCCACGGCCCGCCCGGTTCACACCCTGCCTACTCCGACCCCGATGCGATGCCATAGAGCAACCCCGATCAAACCGGTCGGGGCATGCCGAGTATGCCGGGGTGGACTCATGGTGGACACGTGTTCGCAGAACCTTCCGCTGGCACCGATCGTCTGCGGCATCGACGACGCATACGCCCGACCGCTGTGCGCCTTGATCACCTCGATCGGCGCGGCGCACGCCGAGACCGCCGAGCAGCCGAGGATGATCATCCTGCATCGCAGGCTGACACCGCAGAGCCGCTCACTGATCGACGCCTGCGCTGCGGACGCGAACCTCGCGTTGCGGTGGCACGAGGTCGAGCCGGCGGTCGTGACTGGGCCGGTGTCGGGCTGGGTGTCGGCCGCGGCCTACCTGCGGTTCGCGCTGCCCGAGCTCGCCGTCTCGGAGCGGCGGGTGCTGTATCTGGACGCCGATGTCCTGGTGTTGCGTGACCTGACGCCATTGCTGCGGATGCCGTTGACCGGGATGCCGCTCGCCGCCGTGCAGGATGCCCAGAATCCGATCGTCGGGACCGGCCTGGCCCTGCCGGGCTGTGACCGCATCGGGGTGCCCCGCGGTCGGGCGTATTTCAACTCCGGCGTCTTGCTCGCAGATCTGGAAACCTGCGCGGGGGAGCAGGTGTTCGAGCGGGCCGGCCGGTTTCTGGCCGACTTCCCCGACCAGGTGCTGCTGTGGGATCAGGATGCCCTCAACGTCGCCGCGGACGATCGGTGGCTGCGGCTGGACCGGCGGTGGAACACCGTCGCCATGTCAGCCCTCGCGCGGATGCCGGGCTTCTTCCACACCACCGCCGAGCCGCACATGCCTCTCGCCGGGCTCCTGGCCGACGAAGAGACCGCCGCCATTCTGCATTTCACCGGCCCGGTCAAACCCTGGCATCCGGCCTTCCCTGCCGGTGCGCTGCGTACCCTCTACGAACAGTTCCTGCCACCGGACGTCTTGAGCGACGCGTGCACCGGGGCTGCGCTATGACCGCGGCTCGCCGACGGCCTGGATGGGCCGACCCGTGGCTGTGGACGGTGGCCGGCGCCGCTGCTCGGCACGCGGTCGGAGCGTGGCGTCTACGCCAGAGCCTCGCCTTTCTGGACGCCTCTCGTCGCAGCCTCCCAGCCGATGGCCCGTCGAGCGCTTCAGCGCCGGTGCTGCATCTGGTGATTCCCGTGCTCTGGGAACAGCAGCACGTCGCCGGTGCCGTGCGCTGGTTTGCCGACCTTGCCCAGCAGATCCCCGGCTGTACCGTGACCTTCGTCAGCACCGCCCGCGAGGAACACGAGCGACAGCTGCTGATCGGCCGACTCACCGGGCTCACTGCCGCGGCGGTGACCGCCCGTCGTTTCCCGCAGCTCACCCCGGACGACGTCGACCAGCTGAGCAACCTCGCCAGGCTACAGCCACTTACGGAGGCCGACGCCAGAACCGTGCTCGGCGGCCGTCGGCTCACCGGGGACGTGCTCGACACTGTGCTGGCCGCCCGCCCCCCGGCCGGCGTCGTCCGGCACGTGCGCTACCCAGGATCCGGTCGCAAGGCCGCCCAGATCAACCACGCCGTCGCCGGCCTCTCCGAGAAGGATCCCGGACTGGCGTACGTCGTGGTCTACGACGTGGACTCCCGCCCCGACGTGGCGATGCTGCGGTGCACCATCGAACACCTGCTGCACCGGAAGCAAACGACCGGTCGGTTGCCGCTGGTCGTGCAGCAGTCAGCCCGGTTTCACACGGCCGGTAGCGCGCGACGTGGTTGGGAGCGGTCGATCTGTCGCGGCTCGGCCACCGTTCAGACACTGTGGACGCTTCGGCGTGAGATCCCGTCGTTTCGACGGTTTGCGTACGCCGGCGCGCACGCGACGGGCCTTAGCGCGGTGGACGCCGCGCGTCGCGGGCTGGTGCAGACGGTGGGTCACGGCCTGCTCGTCCGCCTGGATCTGTTCCGGGACCTGGAGGGGATGCCGGAGTACACGACGTTGGACGACCTGCCGTTCGGCTACGCCCTCACGCTCCGCGGCATTCCCGTCGATGTGCTGCCCGTCTTGCTCGACGCCCCGGCACCCGAACACGCCGCCGAGCTGGTGACGACTCTACGTCGCTGGTGGTCGTCCTATCTGGACTATCCGGCCTGCGCGAAGGCTGCCTACCGCAACGGTGTCGGAGATCGCGCCGAGCACGCGGCTGCTCTGGCGACCGCCGGTTACCGGGCTGCCGCGTGGCTGGCGGCCGGACCCGCGACGGCCATCTGCGCCGTCGCGGTCCTACGCCCATCGAGTCGACCGTTGGTACGGCTGCTGGGCGCGGCAGCGCTATGGCTGGGCTGCGTAACGCCGGTCCGCATGTCGGCCGCGGCCGAGCCCTTGACGCCAGGACCGGCGAGCCAGGCGCAACAGGCGGTCGAGGTCTTCGCCGCGTACCTGGTCCGCGGTCTCGGCCCAGCGACCGCCGTCGGGTCCGCCGTGACCCGCCATTTGCGTGGGCGCATCACAGCCGGGCTGGACCTGTCGCCCAAGACCTATCACCGCAGCTCTCCTCGGGAGGAATCATGACCGTCACCATCGGGCTGGAAGGCGTCAGCTGCGTCGGCAAGACCACCCTCGCCCGCGAAATTGCCCAACGCCTGGACGCCGCTGTCGTGGCCTGCTATTACCACATCGCCCCGGACAAAACCCTGCTGCCGCCACCGGACTCCACCACCGCAGCAGCCCAAATGGCCGCGTTGACGGTGCTGCTGCAGCTGGAGCAGCACCGCTACCGCCTCGTCCAGAACACCGCATCGCCGGTGGTGATTCTGGATCGGACCGTCGACACGCTTCTCGCGCACGCCCACGCCGTGGGCCGCCGGCACGGCTACGACTGCGACGACCACGCCCGCCAGCTCGCCCTGTCCCAGCAGATCGTGGTGCCCGAGTTGACGCTGCTGCTGACGGCCGGCGACGAGGACCGCGAACGCCGGGCAGCTCGGCGCGTCGGGATGCCCACCTTGTTCTACGCCCCGGACTTCACCCGTGACTTCAACGCCTACTTCACGCATCCTCTGGCCAGCCGCGTTGTCGTCCTAGACACCAGCGGCGACGACACGACCACGACCGTCGCCGACCACGCTCTTCAGATCGTCGCCGACCATTTGACGGCGAGCGTTCGATGAATACCGTCATCGTCGGTTGCGGGGCGATCGCCGATCGGTGGGCACGAGCGCTCCAGGCCGACGGCCGTGCCAATGTGGTCGCGGTCGCCGATCCCGACCAGCAGCGCGCCGAGCATTTGGTGCGTCAGCGGTTCCCCGCGGCCGCCGCTGTGGCTGATCTGCGGCAAGCGCTGGGTGTGACGTCGGCCGACGTGGTGGTGAACTTGACGCCGCCCGACCGGCATCCGCAGATCATCAGCCAGGCACTCGAAGCGGGCCTGCATGTGCTGACCGAGAAGCCACTCACGCTGCACCTGGCCGACGCGCTCGACCTGGCCCGCCTGGCGCAGGAACGCAACCTGGTCCTCGCGGTCATGCACAACCGGGCCCTCGACCCGCGATTCGCCGCCTTCGCCCAGCCGCTGCGCGACCGGGGACCGTACACCGTCAGCGCCGACGTCTCGGTCACGCTGACCACGCCAGGATTCCGGGCCGATACCGACCGGCCTGTCCTGACCGACCTGGCCGTGCACGCCTTCGACCAGGTCCAGAGCCTCATCACAGCCGCACCTTTGACGGTCACGGCGACCGAGATCGGGCTGCCGTTCCTCGCCGATCATTGCAGCCTGGCCACCGTGACCGTCGCCTTCGCTGACGGTTCCGTCCTGGCCTACCGCGGCAGCTACACCACAGTCAGCACTCGTGCTGGTGCCTTGGGCCGCTGGCACGTCACCGCAGACGCAGCGTCCGGGCAGTGGGAGGTCGAACCGGCTGCTGTGGGCGCAGTGCCTGCGTATCAGACGTGCATCACGACCATGATCGACGCCGTCGGAGCCGTGCGCGCCGGTCGACCGCCCGTCCGACCGACGATTGCCCTGCGGTCGAGCGCGATCCTTGACGCGGCACTGGTCTCAGCCGCCCGGCACGGCCGCACCACGACCATCCACTGCATCCCGCAGGTCGCCTCATGAGCGATCCATCCAGCGACCGGCGCACCACGGTGACGGCGATTCTGGCCGCCGCCGGGTTTCACGGCCCGCATGCACCGCTGGCGCTGTTCGACCGCGGTCACGACAACCACGTCTACGCCACCCGCTGCGACGGCATCGACCTTCTGGTCAAGACGCCACGCACCAGCCAGGTCCGCTACAGCACCGCCGCATGGGCGGCCACCCGACTCGCCGTCGCCGGCGTACCGGGCCCGCGTGTGATCGGCTACAGCGACCAGCTGCTCATCGAAACCCGCTGCCCCGGCACCGCCCTGGCCAACCACCTGCTCAACCCCGCCACCGTCGAGCAGGTCGGCGCGCTGCTACGCCGCCTGCACACCGTTACCGTCACCGGCTTCGGTCAGCTCGACGCCACCGGGACAGGCCGCCATGCGACCGCCGAGCAGTGGCTGATGCGCCTGCCCGACCTCGGCACCACCGCCAACCGCGAGCAGCACCAGCTACACGCCGCCGCCCTACGCGCGATCCGAGAACATCTCCCGCTGCTGGCTGGCGAACCGGCCCGGCTGCTGCACGGCGACCTCACCGCCAGCCACATCATCGTCGACACACCACATCGTCCCGGCGAGCTCCGTGTGACCGGGTTCGTCGACCTGGAAAGCGCCCGCGGCGGCGACCCCCTCGCCGACCTCGCCGGCTGGTCGCTCAACGAACCCGCCGCCCACATCCGACCACTGCTGGACGGCTACTTCGCCGAGCCACCCACCGCGGCCCACCTCCTACGTCTGGTGCTGTACCGCATCCGGATCAGCATGGCCACCCTCGCCCGCCACCTCGCCGAACACGAGCAGCCAGCTGCCGATCTGCGGACCGCGCAACTGCGCGCCGACCTCGACGACCTCCACTCCGGCAACCTGCACCTCGTGCCCCGCATCACCGCACCCCTCAAGGAAGGCCACCCATGCTCGTGACCACCGACGGCCGGTCCCGGACCGCCGTCATACCTCACCTCCTCGCGTCCGGCGCCGATCCCATCCGCGTCGGTATCGTCGGCGCCGGCGAACAGACCGCCAGCCACCTCGCACCCGCCCTCCTGCACATCCCCGGCGCCCGGATCACCGCGATCGTCGACCCCGACACCCGCCGCCGTGACGCCCTCGCCGCGCGGCTCGGCGTCCCCGCGGGCCCGGCCACCCTCGCCGGTGTGCTGGACAACGGACTGGTCGACTGCATCGTGGCCGCCTGCCCACCCCAAGCGCACGAACAGATCGCCGCCACCGCGATCAACGCCGGCATCCCGGTGTTCGTGGAGAAACCCCCTGCCGTCACCACTGCCGCGCTCGCCGCTCTGGCCGCCGCCGCTGACCAAGCCTGCATCACGACCGGCGTCGGGATGAACTTCCGCTGGGCCACGCCGATCCGTCACCTTCAGACGGTCCTCGATGCCGAACGACCCGACGCGCTCGCTCTCGCCGTCCGGCACGTGGCCGCCAAGCCCACCACCGGCTTGTGGGGACTGCCGCTGTGGACGAGTTTCCTGCTCGCCCAGGCCATTCACCCGATCGACCTCATGCTCACCCTCGTCGGCACGCCGCTGCGCGACGTCCACGCGACTGGACACCGCGATGGCGACAAGATCTGGCTGACCGTCCAGCTGCACCACACCAATGGCTCCGTCAGCACGCTGCACTGCTCCAACCTCGCCCCCCGGTTCGAGCACCGCATCGACCTGACCACCACCAGCGCCACCTCGGCGAGCCTGCACAACCTCGCCGACCTCACCATCACCCGCCCCAACTCCGAGCACGCCGAGGCTGGCGTACCCGCGCTGAGAGGCACCGCCTCCCACTGGCGGCCCAGCCCCCTGGACACCGGCTACCAGCGCACCGGGTTCGCCGCCGAACTCGCCGCGTTCTGCACCGCCGTGCGGACCGCTACCCGATTCACCCCCGACCTCGCCGACCTGCTGCCCACTTACCGGGTCCTCGACCAGATCACCCCCACCGGAGTCCAGCCGTGAGCGCCCCGATCGACACCGCGCACCTGTACCTGGATGCCACCGACCGACAGGCCGTCCTCGAAGTCCTCGACGCCGGCGACCTGTCCGGCACCGCCGACATCGTCGCGGACTACGAAACCGAGCTGGCGACCTGGTTCGGCGGATCGCACGCCATCGCCTGCTCGTCGGGCACCGCGGCGCTGCACCTGGCCCTGCTCGCCCTCGATGTCGGCCGCGGCGACGAGGTCATCGTCGCGGCCACCGGCCCGGCCATGACCGCCCTGCCGATCCTCGCCGTCGGCGCCACCCCGGTCTTCGCCGACACCGCCGGCCCCGACACGTTCGCCCTGTCCCTGACCGATGTCGAACGCAAACTCACCCCGCGCACGCGAGCCGTGATCTGTGTGCCGATGTGGGGCTACCCCGCCGACCGACCAGACCTTGCCGCCGCCTGCCACACGCGGGGTATCCCGCTCATCGAAGACGCCTCCCAAGCCCACGGCACCCTCATCGACGGACAGTACGCCGGCACCCGGGCCACCATCGGCACGTTCTCCACCCACCACCGCAAACTCATCGCCACCGGCGAAGGCGGCTTTTGCCTCACCGAGAACCCGGACCTCGACCAGCGCCTGCGTCAGCTACGCAACCTCGGCAAACAACCCGGCCACGGCTTCGGCACCGCGTTCGGCCTCAACTACAAACTCCCGGCCATCGCCGCCGCGCTCGGCCGCACCCAGCTCGGCCGGCTGACCCAACGCCTCGACCACCGCCGCCACACCCTGCAGACCGTCGTCGACCGCCTGTACGGTCTCAACGGCTTGCACCCGCTTCCTGCCGTCGGTGGCAAGCCCAACGGGTACGCCGCCGTGTTCACCACCCACGGCCCGGCCGCCCCGTACGCGCACCGGCTCGCCGCTGCCGGGATCACCAGCGACCCCACCCGATACCAATACCAGGCCCTCTACCACCTGCCAGCCTTCGCCCAGTACGCACCCGCAGCGCCCTGCGCGAACGCCGAAACGCTGACCCGGTCGCTCATCACCATTCCGTGTCACGAGGGTGTCGGTCCCCACGAACTCGACCACATCACGGCAGCATTGACCGGTGACCCGGATGCGTAAACACGCCACCGCCAGCGTCTTCCTCCTCAGCAACCACCACGGCGACTGGCACATCGGCCTCATCCACCACCCACGCCTGCACCGATGGATGCTCCCTGGCGGCCACGTCGAACCCGACGAGAACCCCGCCGAAGCCGCCCTCCGCGAAGTCCAAGAAGAAACTGGCCTGAACGCCCGCCTCGTCACGACCGAACCACGCCGATGGGACGACGTCCTCGGAACCGTGCCGCTACCCGCCGGAATCGCCGAACAACACGTACCACCCGAGACCCGGCTCCCCGAACCCCACATCCACGTCGACCACCTCTACCTCGCGGTCGCCGACCCCACCCAGACAGCCGAACCCGAACTGCCGTTCGCGTGGTACGCCGTCAACGACCTCGACAACCTCGACATGTTCCCCGAAACCCGGACCGCGGCACAGCGCATTCTCACCGACATCGACGCTATCGGCCTCGCGGCCGGCGCTATGACGGCCGCAGGAGCCTGAAGGTGCCCTCCATCCCGTACGCCCTCGACGCCGCCACGCTCGAACACCTCACCAACGCCTACCGCGTCGACGTCGGCAGCGGACTTCACGTGTCCTATCTCGACGCCGGGCTGATGAACCACAACTGGCGCCTCACAACGCCCGACGGCACCCGGTACGCCCTCAAACAGCTTCTCGACGTCCCGCTACCCGAAGCCCGCCGCAACCTGAACGTCCTCGCCGCCCTCCACAAGTCCGGCCTACCCACCAGCCAACCACTCACGGACGCCACCGGCGACCACGTCGTGGAGACCGGCGGCCACGGCTACTGCCTCATGACCTGGATCGACGGCACTCACCCCGAAGGCACCCAACTCACCGTCGACCAAGCTCACCAGCTCGGCCGAGTGGTCGGACAAACCCAGATCGCGCTCAACCAACTCGATCCCGGCCTCGGGCTGCATCCGCCAACCCACGCCCCCACGACCAAGAACGCCAGCCCCGAACAAGCAGTCGCCCGCGCCCACCACTACATCACTGCCGCCACGAACAGCGGCACCGCGTTCGACCAGGCCATCATCGACAGCCTCACCCGACGCATAGCCCTCATCAAACGCCACACGGCCGATCAACCCGCAGGCCAGGCGAACCTCGGTCCCTACGGCTGGACCCACGGCGACCTGCAACACCGCAACATTCTCTGGAGCGACGGGCAGATCGCCGGCATCATCGACTGGGACCGCATCCGCGTCCGCTCCTTCGCCGAGGAAGCCGCCCGCACCGCCACCATCCAATTCGCCACACACGACGACATCGACCTCGAACGCGTCGCCGCCTTCGCCACCGGATACAGGACCGTCATCGAAATCGCCGACCACGAACTCGCCGACAGCCTCCACCGTCTCTGGTGGAAACGCCTGACCGACTTCTGGCACCTCGACCTGCACTACAACCGCAACGACACCAGCTGCGACGACCTCTTCTTCACCGGCGAACACACACTGACCTGGTGGACGGAACACCAACGACAACTAGAGACACTGTTTACTAGCAACGGAAGCGCATAGCGTGAATTATTGGTAGGGCGCCGATCCTACATTGGGCATCCCTCCGGACTACCTCCTGATAGTCAGCCTGCCGTCGGTCATAAGGACAAGATCTGGCTCGCGGTCAAACCATCTCGGCGCTCCACTAATCCGCTCGCCGCCGACCGGATTGTCGCCTAACGACTGGTTACCATTCGAGCAGCTTGCCGTCGAAGAACAATTGACCGCTGGGGCCGTTGTCGGGCAGCGTTGCAAGCCACACAAACGTGTCCGTGGCTTCTGATGGCTGGCGGTCGGCTTTGCCATACGCCAAGCGCGTGTCGACTTTGCCTGGCGACGCTGCATTGACCAAGATGTTGTCAGCTTGCAGTTCCGTCGCCAGAATGCGGGTCAATGCGTTGAGCGCTGCCTTCGATGTCCGGTAAGCGACGCTTCCGACACCGAGGTTGGCTGATGTGCTCATATGAGTCGTGACATTGACAATCCGGCCATAGTCGTTGCGTTTCATCTCCGGAATGGCAGCGGTGCAGCAACGCCAGGCGCCCATCAGATTGGTATTTAGCGTGGCGCAGACCTTCTCCATATCGGCAGCCGCAGCGAGCTGGCCACGATCGATGGCGACTGCGGCATTGTTCACTAGCACATCGAGTCTGCCGTACGTGAAGCCGACATCGGCCATCGTACGCGCGACGCTGGCCGGGTCAGTGATGTCCAGCTGATGCGCGGAGGCAGCCAGGCCCTCGCGCTGAAACTCCTCAGCGGCGCTCTGCGCAGCCTGTTCGGTCCGGCTGGTGACCACGACGTGCAGACCTGCCGCGGCCAGGTCGTGTGCGATCGCCTTGCCGAGTCCGCGGTTGGCCCCGGTGACGACAGCTACCCGCCGTGGCGTTTTGGTCATGTAGCTATCTGATCAGAGCGCGGACTTGGTCGTCCAGTGCGGCGGTCGAGGAATGCCGAGTCTTCTTCAACCGGCGGTGCGTGTCGTCCAGGCGCTGCCGGTTGCGAATCGACCGTGCGCTGGCGACGTCCGGCACAGCGTTTTGAACCAACGCGCACGCATGCTCGACGTCGCCGAGGTTGAGTACGGCATCGGCTTGCCAGATGTAGTAAGTCGCGCGGTCTCGGCTGCGATCCGCGGGCTGGAGCATGAGCGTCTCGCCGAGCCATCGATTGGCCAGGCGCCAACGGCGTAGCAGCAGATAGCATGCGGCGACCTGTGCACAGTACTCGGCCTGATCAAAATAGTTGGCCCAGGCCGGGGCTGGCTGCCGATCCGCTTTGACCATGGCGGTCTCGGCTTCGGCAAGAAGTCGTTCGCATTCCACAGCTTCGCCACGGACGGCGTGGGTGCGGGCCTGCCGAACGGTCAGCATCGCTCGAACTCGGGCGGGAGCGTCCCTGGCGCCGTCCCGGGCGGCGCGGGCCAACGCGAGTGCTTCTCCCGTGAGATTGGCGTCGACGCGTTGCAAGCTCATGCATTTAAGAATGTTCGCGCCCAGTCCGCGGTCGTTCGCCGTGTGGGCGGCGTGCAGAGCCGCCACCCAGTAGCGTTCGGCGGCGCTGTGGAAGCCGACATCGAAGCTGGCCCAGCCAGCGATGCGACCAAGTTCGGCGGCGACTTGAAGTAGCCGCCTTCCGAGACTCTCGGTGTAGGAGCCGCTGGCTAGAAGATCGGTTACCAGGCGTAGTTCGGCATCGACGAGTCCGCGAACGCTGCCGCCACCGAGACTGAAGTCCATTTGGCGCAAGGCAGGTAGCCGCTGCTCGAAGCAGGCAACCAATGTCTCATCGATGCGGCCGCCCCGTAGGACGGAGGTGAGCTGAGGTGCCTCGATGGTCTTCCATTGGTCGGCCAGTATCGAGGCGACACCGGTGCCGAGGACCATGAACGCGCGACGGTCCACTAGCGCGGTCCCGGCCGTCGAGTCGAGTAGGCCGACGGCGCCGTCCAACGACCAGGGAGCCTGGACGTTAGCGCCCTCCCCGATGGGCAACCAGCCCGGCCATCCAAGACTTGCCACGAGCTTGGGGTCAACCCCCAGCTCCGCCGCGAGTGCGAGTTGTGCATCTGCATCAGGCGTGACACCCCAGTTTTCCCAGCGCCACGCCTTCTCACGGTGCGCGGCCATGTTGCCGACCCGCTGCGCGATCACGTCGACGAGATCTTGCAGCGTCCAGTTCCGTTCGTATCGAACGTAGCTCAGGGGATGCACAAGCCGGTCGCTCGGCACAGGTGATCTCCGTTGCGCCATGACAGGCCCTCCAATGCAGATACCGCATTCTAGACCCGCTGGCGTCCCTCAAGGTCCACTGTTTCAACATCAATTTCGATGAGACAACAGTGAGACTACGGAGCTGATCTGGATCCCTCCGATAGGTGTGCGCTTTCCTGGTTTCGGAGCAGGCGATCGTTGTTTTCCAGGCGCGAAGGCGCTTCAATGCGCCAACTGAGCTGGTGAAGCAAAGGGCGCTTGAATGGGCCGCTTGGACGACTGCGTCAGTGGGACCCGATGGTCACTGTCCAGTTTGCGTGCCGGTTCGATGCAGTGTGTCCGCAATGGACGTGCGCACGTCTGCATCCTGATTCGGTTCTGGCTGGATCACTGCCAGTCAGATATGAGCGATTTCGGGGGAGGCAGTTCATGTCCGCTGGTCTGATGAAGTCGGCGGAGGCCGCAGCCTCGCATCGACGGCGGGCTCACGCACTGGATCGGCGCCGTTGGTGGCGCCCGGAGGATCATCGACTGCGTCGGAAGATGTTGGCGATCTTGGTCCTTCCGGTGGTCATGCTGCTCGTCATCTCCGGCTTGCTTATCGCAGGGAACGCGGGTGAGGCGGTGGCGGCACGCCGGCTGGTAGCTCTCGCTCGCTTGTCTGCGGCGTCTGGTGAGTTGGCGTCTCGGCTGTCCGATGAGCGGGCCCAGGCGGCGGTGACGGTGATGGGCGGATTCGGTGATTTCGCTGGTGTGGCGAACGCTGTGGATGCCGCTTCGGCGTCGTGGCGGTCGGCGCGTCACGCCGTTAGCGATGGCGGCGGGGATGGCGAGGCGGCGCTGCGGCGGGTTGAGGTTCAGCTGGACGGTCTGGTCCATCTTCGTGAAGAGGCGAGGAATGGCAGGCGTACCGCCTTGTCGGTGGTGGTCTTGCGGTATCAGCTGTTGATTGCGGCGTTGCTTGATGTGCGGCAGACGCTGATCGTGGCCGGGGCGCCGGCCGAGCTTGCGGTTCGGGTTCGTGCGGCGGTGGCTCTGTCGCAAGCGGCGGAGTCTGCGGGGCAGTTGCAGGTCAGCGTCCTTCGGGCGAGCAGGCTCAGTGCGGTGACCCCGGCTGCGGCAGCGCAGATCGCGTCGGAACGGGCGGGCTGGTCGGAGTCGTTGCAGGGCTGGACCACGGGAGCGCCGCCGGCCTGGCGGGTGCTGCTGGACCAGTCGCTGACCGGCGATGACGTGTTGACCGCGCAGCGCCTGGATGGTGCGGTGAGCCGCACTGCCGTCGGGGATCGGCTGGTGGTTCCCCTCGCTGATTGGATGTCGGCCCAGAACGGTCGGCAGGAGCGGCTACGGCGGGTGATGGCTGCGGCCGACGCTGCGGTGGTTGTCGACCTCGCGGCGTGGGGTCGTGAGCGTACGGCCAGCGCAGTGACGACAGGTCTGGTGACGTTGCTGGCGCTGACGCTGACGATTTGGCTTGCGTCCTTCGTAGCCCGCCGTACGATCCACCGGTTCACGACCTTGCACCGGCAGGCCGTGCTGATGGCTGGATCCGGCCTGCAGAAGGCGGTCCAGGACCTGTCGGGCCGCTCGGACCTCGAACAGTACGACTCTGTCAGCGCTGCCAAGTTGGTCGCACCGCTACTGGAGGAGACAGGCGCTGACGAGGTCACCGATGTCACTCGGGCGTTCAACGAGGTGCAGCTGACCGCGCTGGGACTTGCGGTGAGCCAGGTCGTTGCCCGTCGGGCGGTCAGCGGCGCTGTTGTCGACATTGGACGGCGGGTGCAGCGGTTGTTGCACCAGGTGACCAAGGGTCTGGACGCGGCCGAGGCGAAGGAGACCGACCCGGAACGACTCGGCCGCCTGTTCCACATCGACATGCGGGCGGCGCTGATCTCCCGGCTGAACTCCAACCTCCTGCTTCTAGGGGGAGTTCCCACCGGCACGCACGGCCGACCCGAATCTCTCAACGACGTCATCCAGGCCGCTGTCTCGCACGTCGAGGACTTCCAACGCGTCACCGTCACCTGCCGCACCGACATCCTGGTCCGTGATGAGGCAGTCGATGCCGTCGTCCAGGCCCTCTCGGAGCTGATCGACAACGGCTTGAAGTTCTCGAATGCGCCGGTGCACGTGGAAGCGGCCGTTATCGACGGTACGGCGATCGTGCGGGTCACAGACCGCGGCGTGGGCATGAAGCCAGACGAACTACCGAAGGCCAATCAGCAGCTGGCTGGCGTACCCGACACCGACCGGCAGGTCCCCGGCTTGCGCCGGATGGGACTTCAGGTCGTCGCACTCATAGCCGCACAGCACCAGCTGGACGTGCGGCTGCAAGCCGAGGACATGGGCGGCACGGCGGCATCGATGCACCTGCCTGCCGCACTGCTACTGCCCGCACCGCCGGCTTCTGCGGATCCGGTCGTCCGCACTGACCTGGTCGGCGCCCGGCGCGGGGTAGTTCCCCGTCCGCTGGATCGCACTGACCTCGGCCGCCAGTGGCCGCCGCGCGTGCCGCCGGTCGAGGCGGCCGACCCGGCGACGACCGTGTCCGGGCTGCCGGTACGCCCCAGGTCGCCCGCCGCACTCGAACCAGCGCGGCGGGTTGTCGTTGCCGCGCCGCGCGATCACCAGGTCCGGGCCGCGTCCCTGGCGGCTATGCAGCGAGTCTTCCGAACCGGCCGTGCACGCCGGGTCGCCCGTCCATTCACCGAACCTTCGCGAGGAGAACGACCATGACCGCGCTCAGCGAACAGCTCACGGACGAGCCGGGATCGGCCGTCGACACCGGCCTGGTACTCAAGCTGCTCGACGACGTGGTCGCAGCAGTGCCGGGGATCGAACACATGTTGTCGGTGACCGGCGACGGGCTGCTCCAAGCGGCCAGCAGCGACGTGCCTCGCGACATGGCCGACACGCTCGCCGCGGTCGTGTCCGGGCTGATCTCGCTGGGCACCAGCGCCGACCCGATGCTCAACGGCGGTGGCCTGGCGTCGATGGTCCTGGAGTTCCACGCCGGCTACCTGATCGTCATGCCGGTCCCCGACGGAACCCATCTGGCCGCGACCACGAGCGACAATCCGGACCTAGGCCAGATCAGCTTCGAGCTGATGTCCCTGGCCGAAAGGTTCGGCGCGACCGCGTTGAGGGTCGGTCGCCGGAATGCGTAGCGCACCACCGGCCGCGACGTCGTTGAAGGTCCTCGTCGCCGGCGGGTTCGGCGCCGGGAAAACCACCTTCGTCAATGCGGTATCCGATATTCCGGCGGTGACCACCGAAGCCCCCATGACCGAGGCGAGCGCCGGTGTCGACGACCTGTCGTTCGTGCCCGACAAGCGATCCACAACGGTCGCGATGGACTTCGGCCGCGTCGACCTGGCCGATGACATTCACCTGTACCTGTTCGCGACGCCGGGCCAGGAGCGGTTCTGGTTCATGTGGGACAACCTCGCCCGCGGTGCCATCGGCGCGGTCGTCCTCGCCGACGTCCGGCGCCTGGGCGACTGCTTCGCGGCGATCGACTACTTCGACCACACCCGCGTGCCGTACGTCGTCGTGGTCAACCGCTTCGACGGCGCGAGGGAGTATCCGGCCGCTGATATCCGCGACGCGCTGACGGTCGACGCGCACGTGCCGGTGCTGTTCTGCGACGCGCGCAGCCGCGACGGAGTCAAGACCACCCTGATCGAACTGGTGCAGCACCTGCTCCGCCGACGCGGTGTCGCCGCCCCTGATCGGCGGGCTCTGCCCGTCGCCGTGTAACCCCTGCGATCAAAGGAACCCCTTCATGACCTCCCCTTCCCTGCGGCGCATGCTGACCACCGTCGCGGCCGCAACGCTCGTGGCAACTGCCGGGTGTAGCGGCTCCGCACTCGATGACCATCCCGACTCTGCCGCGGCCGCGTTGCCGATCGGCATGGTGGCCGCCCGGACCGGCGTCTACAAAGCGGTCGGCGACGATATGATGCACGGCTTCCAGCTCTACCTGGATCAGCACGGCGGCAAGCTCGGCGGCCGACCGGTCAACCTCATCGTGGAAGACGAGCAGGCCGGCGGCGAACCGGCCCGCACCGCCGCGCAGAAGCTGATCACCGCCGATCACGTGGTCGCGTTGACCGGCATCGTCGCCGGAAACTCCATCTCGGCGGTCAAACCGCTGCTCGACCAGTACAAGGTGCCGCTGCTCGGCTCGAACGCCCGCCCGGCCGTCGGTACCGAGAAGGGACAGATCCCGGACCTGAACTGGGTGTGGCACACCAGCTACATCTCCACCGAGCCCGGCGAGGCGATGGGTGCCTACGTCGCCGCCCACGCCGGGGGTCCGGTGTGGATCGTCTGCCCGGACTACCAAGGCGGCTACGACGAATGCGGCGGTTTTCAGAAGGCGTTCCTCGCCGCCGGCGGAAAGGTGGCCAACCCCGACGGGAAGATCGCCTGGACGCCGTTCCCCAGCACGACGAACTTCCAGCCGTACCTGACCGCGATCCGGGACTCGGACGCCGCAGCGGTCTACACCTTCTACGCCGGCGGATCCGCGATCGACTTCGTCAAGCAGTACGCGCAGTTCATCGGGCCGAAGATTCCCTTGTACGCAGCCGGCTTCCTCACCGAGGGATCAGTCCTCGCCGCCCAGGGCGACGCCGCGAAGGGCATCCGCAACAGCCTCAACTACTCCCCGGACCTGTCCAACCCAGCCAACAGCAAGTTCGTCGCCGACTACCAGTCCAAATACGGCAGCCTGCCGACGACGTTCTCGATGGCGTCGTTCGACGCGGCCGCGGTGCTGGACAAGGCCATCGCGGCCGCGGCCCGCGGGGAGGTCACCGCGGCGTCGATCAACGACGCGATCGGCGCCGTCGGCCAGATCGACTCCCCGCGCGGCGTGTGGCAGTTCTCGCTCAAGACCCACACCCCGGTACAGACCTGGTACCTGCGCGAAGTGCGGATGGACGGACCGGTCCTCAACAACATGCTCGTCCAGGAACTCGGCACCCTGGGCGGCTGACCACAAAGGACCTTACGGCACCTCCCCTGGGGTGGGCGGGTCCGGCGCCGCGAGCGCCGTTGAGCCGGCGTACCCGACCGGCGCCGCCCCGCCCACCCCACCTTCCGCACAGACCACGAAAGGCACCGATCACCAATGACCGCCGGCTACGCGTTCACAGGTACGAAGGCCGTCCCCGACCAACTCGCCGCCCTCACCGAAGGCTTCGACCCGTTCACCCGCCGATCCCTGTCCACCATCGGGATCGTGCCCGGTTGGCAGGTCCTGGAGGTCGGTGCCGGGACGGGCACGATCGCGAGGTGGATCGCCGACCAGCTCGGCACCACAGGCATCGTGTCGGCCACCGACATCGACACCCGCTACATCCCGAGCCACCGGGCCATCACCGCATTGCACCACGACATCGTCACCGGGGAGCTTCCCGCCGACTTCTACGACGTAGTCCACGCGCGTCTGGTACTCATGCATCTGCGCCAGCGTGAAGAGGTCGTGCGTCGCCTGCTGGGGGCGCTGCGGCCAGGGGGCGTGCTGGTGCTGCACGAGTTCGACTGCACCGTCCCGCGCGCGGTGGTGTGTGGGGATAACGACCAGGTGGACCTGTTCGCCAAGGTCGTCGACGGCATCAACTGCGTCCTGGACGATGCCGGGGCCCGGCTGGACTGGGGAAGCACCGCCGCCCGCGTCCTGGTTCGCCAGGGCTTCACCGGCGTGACCGTGACCGCGCACGCCGAGAGCTTCGTCGGCGGCAGTCCGTGGGCGCGGCTCGGTGCGATCAACACCATCCAGCTCGCCGACCGGCTGCACGGCTGCGGGTTGAGCGCCAACGACCTGTACGCGTTCCGGATGATGATGGACGATCCGCGGTTCTGCGCGATGTCGTACCTGATGACCTGCACGGTCGGGCGGCGTCCGGCGTGAGCATTGTGGGGATCGCTGACGCCGCCGCCATCGGGCTGCTGTACTTCGTGATCGCGTCCGGGCTGACTCTCATCCTGGGCTCGTTGCGGATACTCAGCCTCGCCCACGGCAGCGTCTACCTGGCCGGCGGCTATCTGGCCTGGCTACTGCACGCCGACACGCCCAGCGGGTTCGTGCTCGCGTGCGGTGCGGCGATCCCCACCGGCATCGCTATTGGCGGGCTGTGCGCGGCAGTGACCTGGCCGCTGCGTGCGTACGGGCACCTCGCTCAAGCTCTGGCCACCCTCGGGCTCAGCCTGATCGGCGGCCAGCTGATCGCGGCGGCCACCGGCGGAACCTGGTTGCCGGCCAAGCCACCACCGCCGCTGGCCGCCGTTATCAACCTGGCCGGCCACCGATATCCGGCCTACCGCCTGGGATTCATCGCCGTCGCCGCTGTGATCGCCGCCGGCCTGTGGTGGGTAATGACCCTTACCCGCGCCGGGATCGTGGTCCGGGCGGTCGCCGACGACGCGCAAATGGCTGCCTCCACCGGCATCCGGCCGTCATTCGTCCACACAGGAGTGTTTGCGGCCGGGACGACGTTGGCGGTACTGGCCGGAGTGCTGGCCGCGCCGATCCTCCCGGCCGGCCCTGGCGTGGATGAACAACTGCTGGTGTGGAGCCTGATCATCGTGGTCCTCGGCGGCCCCGGCGACCTACGTGGCGCTTTGGCCGCATCGCTGGCGGCGGGAACGGTGTCGGCGATCGGCGTGGTCGTCCTGCCCACCCTCGCCCCATTCCTGCTCCTCGTACTGGTACTGGTAGCCCTCGTGGTGCGCCCGGCCGGGCTCGGACGGAGCCTGGCATGAGGCGCCGCAACCTTGCGCGTCCGGCCGCGCTCATTGTGGCGGTGCTAGCGGTGCCGTTCGTGGCCGACGCGTACGCCACCACGGTCGCCGCCCGGATCCTGGCCCTCGGGCTGTTGTCGGTCGCCGTGCACCAACTGTCGGCCCGCCCTCATCTGGCGTCGCTGGGACACGGCGCCTACTTCGGCGCCGGCGCGTACGTCACCGCCGTCCTCGACCACGCCGGGATGCACCTCGGGCCGGTGCACCTGGCCGCCGGCGCCGCCACGGGGGCGGCCGCCGCCGGCGTGGCCGCGGTCGGGCTGGCCCGACTACGGGGCCTCGGTTACGTGCTGGCCAGCCTCACCGTAGGGCTGCTCGCCGCGACCATCGCCGTCAGCTCCCGGACGGTGACCGGTGGCAGCGACGGCATCAGCGCCGGCCCGCCCGTCTTGTGGCCGGGAACCGGCCGCCTGCAAGGAATCGGGCCGACGTACCTGTGGATCGCCGCGATCGTGATCGCCGCTGGGCTTCTGCTGGCCGCGCACGCCCGCTCTCCGCTGGCGATCGTGCTGATCGGGATCGGCGACGCCGAGCAGCGGATGCGGTCGATCGGCTACCCCGTCGGGCGGGTGCTGTGGACCGCCCACGTGATCTCCGGCGCGACCGCCGCGACGGCCGGGGTGCTGTGGATGCACGCCACCGGCTACATCGCCCCCGCCGATCTCGGCCTGTCCACCGCGGCCGTCGCCCTGGCCGCGGCGACGATCGCCGACCAGCGCGGCCTGATCGCCACCATCGCCGCCACCGGCGTACTCGTCCTGGCCCGCGACGTCGCCACCAGCTACCTGCCGCCGGCCGGATTCGGGCCGCTGTGGCTGGGCGTACTGCTCCTCGCCCTCGCCTACGCCCCGCTCGCCCGTCGCCTGCGCGCCCCACGGGAGGCCACGGTATGACCGGCAACCTCCTCCTGCACGTCGACCGAGTAACCCACCGCTACGACAACCTGGTGACCGTCGACAATCTCAGCCTGCCGCTCGAATACGGCCAGCGGCTCGCGCTGCGCGGCGCGAACGGCTCCGGCAAGACGACACTGCTCAGCCTCATCGACGGGACCCTCACACCCGCGTCGGGCCGCATCATGTTCGCCGGCAACGACATCACCACCTGGCCGCCGCACCGGCGCGCGGCGTTCGGCATCGCGCGGGTCTTCCAAACACCGCAGGCCGCCGCCCGGCTCAGCGTACGCGCCAACATCCTGCTCGGCGTGCGCCAGCACCGCCACCAGGGCCTCAAGGCCCTGCCCATGACCGCGGCCATGGCCCGCGAACTGGATGCGAACGCCTACGAGATCGCCGCGTGGGTCGGCCTGACCGGCTTGGCGGACGTGCCCGCCGGGCTGCTGTCCTACGGCCACCGCCGCCAACTCGACCTGGCGATGGCCCTGGCGATCGAGCCCGTGCTGCTCCTGCTCGACGAACCGACCGCCGGGCTATCACCGGATGAGACCGTCATCATCACCGGGCTGCTGCGCGATCTGCCGCCCCGCATCGCCTATGTGCTGGTCGAACACGACACGGTGGTCGCCGACCGCACCACGACGGCCGCCGTCCGCCTCGGACCGACCGCCGACAATACGCAGGTGCTGCGATGACCCGACCTGTTGTCCAGCTGGAGCGGGTCACCGGCGGCCACGACCGCCACCAGGTCCTGCACGACATCACCATGACCCTGCACCGTGGGCAGATCGGCCTGCTGACCGGCCGCAACGGAGCCGGCAAGACCACCCTGATCTCCACCGTGGCCGGACACCTGCCCGTCACCGGCGGCCGCATCCTGCTGCACGGCCGTGACATCACCCGCCAGTCCGCCTACGCGCGGGCACAGGCGCAGATTGCTGTTGTCCCGCAAGGCAAACGGCTGTTCGGGTCACTGACCGTCGCCGAGCATCTTGCCCTCACCGGCGCCCCGGCCACCGTCCAAGCGCAGATCCTCGACCTGCTGCCCGCGCTGCGCGACAAGCAGCGCTCGCGTCCCAGCCAGCTGTCCGGCGGCCAGCAACAGATGCTCGCCATCGCCCGCGCCATCGCGATGCCGCCCGCGGTCCTGCTCCTCGACGAACCCGCCGAAGGACTCGCCCCGCCGGTCACCGCAGCGCTCGTCGACATCATCACCATCCTGGCCGAACGGGGAGCCGCGGTCCTGATCGCCGACCATGCCCGCTTCTGGCCCGCCAATACGACCTGGCACCTCGACCGCGGCCACCTCACACCCGCCTGCCAGCACACGACCGTCCATCCGCAGACCCTGGAGATGCGCTGATGCCCCTGGAACTCGTCACCCCGCCGATCGGCACGCTCGCCGACTGCCGCACCTGCGGCCGGCTGGCTACCTGGGACGCCGTGCACGGCTGGATGCACGTGGCGACCGGTCACCCGCCCGACACGCCGCCGCATCCGGCCAGCATCGACTGGGCGCCCCGATGAACCGCCCCGGCCGGGCCCGCCAGCGACGGGTCCTCGCGTGCTGTACGGCCGACTGGGACCCCGATCCGGCCGAGGACCTCGGTGAGTTGCCGCCGTTCGACATGGATGCTCTTCGGACCCGCGCTGCCGCCGGGGACTTCCGGCCGATCCGCTGGACCCGGCACCTGCGCGTCGCCGTCCACCAGCTGCTGCACTGCCGCGGCGACCTGCGCAGCATCACGTGGGCGTTCGGGCCGGTGTTCTGGCCGTTTCCCCGACACGCCAGGCCGACAGTGCAGCCGGACCCGACCGGCCGCGTCTCGTCGGACCCACCACGATCGGTCACCGTCCAGCCGATCACGGATCCACCCACCGGCAGCCGGGCGACAGCGTCGAACGATCTGATGTGGACAGACGTGCCGCCGGGGATCGACATGGCCCAGCTGCGCGTGCGAGCCGCCGCCGCCGACTACGAGTTCCTGTCCTGGAGGGTCCACCTGTACGTCGCGATGGAGATCACCGGCAGCCACCTTCGCCTGCGGCACTGGCGGCTCGTCCGCGACTGCTGGGCGGCCGTGGTGACCTGGCCCGCGCAATACGCCCGCCACCAGCGCCGCGCCCAGCACCACGCCGCCCGCCGGGCCGCGGCCCTGGCCGACATCACGCAACCGGCGACGAGCGGAGACCGGCGATGAGCGCGTACCCGAAGGTGTTCCCAGCCCCAGCTGCCAACGCCCTGCGCGACCTGGGCGTAGAGCTACAACGGCGCCATGTGACCTGCTACCTGCCCGGCCGACGCGCGTACTACGGCACGTATCAGCAGCAGCGGGTCGTGGTCACGGTCCGGCTGCTCCTTCGACCGGACGCCGTCGCCAGCCATAACATCGAGCAAACGCTGTACCACGCGGCTGCCGGCGGGGACTGCCCGCTACCGCTGCCGACTGCGATATACCTCGACGAGTACGTCACGGTCGCCGCCGCGTTCAGCCAGCCGACCCCATCGGACAGCGTCTCCGAGGCGGCGTTGGTCGATCTGCTCGACCGGCTGAACTGGCTGCACACCTGGACCCCGCCGCCACCGCACGACCAACCGCTGCCCGAACCGCCGATCGCCAGCACGCTGTCGAGGTACCACCAGTGCGGCCTGCTGCGCCAAAGTACCGCCGCCGCGATCCACGCGGTTGTCGGCGTCAAACCTCGGCGACGGCTCGAACTCGGCGACGGCCCGCTCGACCGATGCCAGTTCAACCCAACCGCGCTCAGCGCGCTGTTCGGACCGTTCGACGCCGGCTGGCGGCTGGCCGGCTACGACTGGGCGGAACTGCATCTGCGCTTCGCCGACACGCATCCGTGGCTGGCCAAGGAACTCATCGAACGGTCCGAACGCGCCAACCTGTCGGTCACCTACGCCGCGAGCCTCGTCCTTGCCGCCTGCCGGCAGTTGTGCCGCGGAGGCATTGACCCACAACGGGAGCAACGACTTCGTGGGCAGCTCGAAGCCGCCCAACGCCGCCTATATCTGCTCTACGAGGCGTCGCTATGAGAGATCCCACCGCCACCGCCACCGCCACCGCGAATGCGTGGCGCTGGCACGAGATGCGGCAATCCATCGCCGCGCGCTGCCTCCTGCTGTGGCTGTTCACCGGTGCGATGCCAATGGCGATCATCGCCTGGCAGACCGCCGACGATCCGCTGTACGCCCTACGCTGGCGCGTCCTGCTGGTCGGCGTCGTCCCGGCCGCCGCCCACACGGTGAGCGTCGGATATGCCCTCGGTGTCCTGGCCACCCGCGACCCGGCCGTCTCCCGCATACGCGCGCGCTGGCAGGCCCTCACGTTCGCCCTCGGCGTCGCCACGTATCTGATCGCCGCAGCTACCGACCCGTAACACCTCTCAACCCCGCTTTGCCGGCCACCGTGCCCGATGGACAAGCAGAGCCCGACCAACCCCAGTGCGCTCCCGTTCCTCGCCATCGGCACCAGCACCGACCAGGTCTCAACTTCGGAGAAGCAACCCATGCCCACCACCGCCCGCGCCGCCGTGGATGCGCGACCCGTTGCCCTCGGCACCGTCGGATCGCGCCGCCCGCCGGCCCGCGTGGTCGTGCCCCGCGGGTGCATCGACCCCGCGATGTGGCAGGCCGCAGTGCGCCTGCTGGAACGCCACACCGGCGACGACAGCTGCCCGTCCTGCCGCCGCGTCTGCCCCTACGCGGCGATCTGCCGGGCCGGTCTCGACGTCGCTCAGGGACTGCCGACCCGGCACGACACCTGGTGGTGGCACCAAATGCAGCAACACCATCAACATCGCGTCCGCCTGGTCATGCCACCGACCACCGACCCCGCCCGCATCCACCCCGCCCTACCCGCCTACCTGCACCACCTCCACGAGCACTGCGCACCCCTCGCCGCCGCGCGCGAGGCCGGGCACGTCGTGCTGTCGTCGTTTCAACCCCGGCCGTCCTCCGCTGCCGATGTGTTCGCCAAGATCTACGCCGCCGCCGAAGGTGTACGCATCCGCCGTCGCAGCGACGCCGGCCGCCACGCCTGCGCCGTGCTGGCCTGGCTCGGCCCCACCGCCGCCGACAACCACAACGACCTCATCGCCTACCCGGCCCACCTCGCCCGAGCCCTGTACGCGCCAACTGGACTCGTGATCGCCGACTTCGCGCCCGGCCCACCACGGCCCAGCCGCCGCGACCAACCCATACCGGCCCCGCCGATCGGACTGGTCATCATCCGCGTCGGCGTACCCGCCGACCGGCACCTGATCGGCCCCACCACCAACCCGCAGCTGATCCCGGCCCTCGACGACGACGGCCACGACGTCATCTCTGCCACCCTGACCCGATCGCGCGGCAGCCTCACCCCGCGCAGCGCCTTCCGCCAACTCGAACTGCATGTCCTTGCCCGCATCGAACAACAACCACCACCCGCTGCGGTCCCGCCGTCGGCGGTGCCCGATCGTCCAGCGCGCCGGCTCCGCCGCCGATCCACCGGCCAGCCCACGCAATGACCGCGACCCGTCAACGAGCGGCACCACCCCGCAGTCGTGCACCGCCGACCGAGGCCGACGCGCGCTCGCCGCCGCCATGTATAGCCGCCATCGTGCGTTGCGCAGCCGCCAGCGTCCGACCTGCCGTGCCCGCAAGGCCAGGCAGTATCCCGGCACCGCCGTCGGACACCCATCCACACACCACCGAGGAAGGACTCCATGTCCACCAGTACAGCCCCTACGCCGCCGCGCCCCGCCGCGCCCAAGCTGTCTCGCCGCGCCATCGTGGCCATCGTCGCGGCCGTTGTTCTGCTCGCCGTCGCCGCGATCGTCTTCATCCTCCCGGTCGCGCGGCACCCGGCCGCCATCGCAACCTCACCCAGCGCTTCCGCGAGCATGGGCAACCCGCAGCCGTCCACCGGCGGAACGATGCTGACGACGCTCGCCCGCGACACCGCCGCGCTTCCCGCCGCGCCGCGGACCGGCACCTACGAATACCTGCGGCACATCATCTGGGGACCCAAAGAAAAGATGGTCTACGCCGTCGATGAACGAACCTGGCGCCAGCCCGACGGCATCGCCAAGTACGCGGTAGACCGCCACCAAGACTTGGCCGCCAAGGGCTTCGACCCGATGACCGCCAACCTCGACTTCGCCAGCGGGGCCGCCAACGTCCGCGTTCTCGACGCCATCCAAGACCCCGACATCCACGACCAGCCCGACATCATCCTGGCCGACAGCGGCGACCCCGTCGCCCAACTGAACTGGTACCTAAACACCGCCCGCAACAGCCAAACCGCCGACACCCAACGACAAATCCGGGACCTGATCGACATCTACCACCACCAGCTCGTTCCGCCGAAGTTGCGCGCGGCGATCCTGCTGGCCCTCGCCCAGCTGCCCGACACGACCTCCACCCACCACAGCGACACCGACCCCCTGCACCGCGACAGCATCGCCTTCACCACGACGTTCACCGACAGCGACGTCACCATCCTCGTCGACCCGGCCACCGGGCTGATCAACGCCGTCCGGGAACGGTTCAAGGGCCGACTCTGGGAGTACACACTGTTCTTTCCCGCGGAGTGGACCGCCATCCGCGGACCGGGCCCCGCTCAGCCCACACCGGCATCCACCATCCACCCGTCCACCGCACCGGCCCCGCGAACCTGATCCGGACACCCGTCCGTCGCGTGACCTCGACGACGGGGCCAGCGTCGCAGGACACGCCGCCGACCGGCAGTGACTGATGCCGAGACCGCACGTCGGCGCGCTGAGCGCCTTCGCCGCAATAGCCGGACTCGCCGCGCGGTGGCGTACCCGCACCGGTACGCCACCGCCGTCCGGCGACCGACACCGAAGCAGACGCCGCCGGCCACTCGCCCCGTCGCGAAGCTCACCCCCCACGCTGCCGAGCTTCAGCACCTCCAGCGCTACCGACCGCCACACCCAGACCAGACCGGAGACCCCGCATGATCGTCGAAATCGACGGCCCGATCTCCTACGTAGAACACAGCGGCCCCCCCGACGCGCCGCGAGTGGTCTACCTCCACGGGCTCGGCGGCTCGCTGAGCAACTGGAACGACCTCGCGCTGCGGATGCGAGCGCATGTCCGCGGTACGGCACTCGACCTGCCCGGATTCGGCCGGTCGCCGTCCGCCGGGCGCCGCACCACCGTCACCGCGAACGCGAACCTGGTCGGCCGGTTCCTGAAGACCGTCGTGGGCGAACCGGCGATCCTCGTCGGCACCTCGATGGGTGCGCTGATCTCGATCCTGCTGGCCGCGACCGAACCCGACCTCGTCCCCGCGCTCGCACTGATCGCACCACCATGGCCGCTGACCGGACCGCCACGAGTACATCGCGACGTTGGCCGGTCCGCGCTCGTCAGCGGCATACCCGGCCTCGGCGAACTCATCCTCGCACGGCGTCTGGCGACCGTTCCCGCCCACCAGCGCGTCGAGCAAACGCTACGGCGCTGCTGCGCCGACCCGACCCGCGTCAGCGCAACCATGCGGCAAGCAACCATCGCCGACGAAGAACTCGTCACCCAGGAAGGTTTCCGCCGAGCCCGCGACTACTTGTGCGCCGCCCGCTCGATCGTGCGTACCCTGGCCCAGCGTCACACCCACACCCGACGCGTGGCCGACCTGCCGCAGCCCGTCCTGCTCATGCACGGAACCGCTGATCGCCTCGTCCCCGTCGCGGCCGCGCGAGCCGCCTCGAACCTCTTGCGACACGGCACCTACCGCGAGGTTGCCGCCGGGCACATCGCACACATGGAAACGCCCGACGACATCGCTGCGGCCCTCTTAGCGTGGCTGGCCACCGTCACCCCACAACACCGACCCGAGTTCAACGGTATGCAGTAAACGGTCACGACCGACGATGGCACCACTCGATGCCCGGACCCGGACCGCTCCGGCACCGATCCAATCGCAGCTGTTCCGTCCAGAATGAGGAGCGCTCATGAGCACGGCCGCCGACGTCCCGACCGACCTGGACCCGAAAACCCTTCGCCGGCAGCTGGCCGAGCAACTCCTCGCCGCCGGGCACGTCACCCGCGACACCGTGGCCGCCGCGTTCCGGACCGTACCCCGACACCTGTTCATGCTCGACGGCGTAGACCTGGCGACCGCCTACGACGCCGACCAATCGCCCGTCACCAAACGCAACGAGGCCGGAGCGGCGACCTCGTCAGTGTCCGCGCCGTGGCTGCAAGGCCGCATGATCGAACAAGCGGACATCCGACCAGGGATGCGCGTGCTGGAGATCGGCAGCGGCGGCTACAACGCGGCCCTGATCGCCGAAGTCGTCGGCCCCACCGGGCGGGTCGTGACCGTCGACATCGACCGCGACATCACCGACTGCACCTCCCGCCGCCTGGACGCCACCGGATACGGGCGGATCCGAGTCGTGCAAGCCGACGGCAACCGGCGCATCCCCGGCGAGCACGAGCTGTTCGACGCCATCGTGGTGACCGTCGGAACCCACAGCGTGCCGCCCGCGTGGATGGAGCAGCTCGCCCCGCACGGGATCCTCGTCGTCCCGCTCGATATGGGCGGCACCACCCGCTCGATCGCGTTCCGCCGCGACGGCAACCGCCTGGAGAGCCTGAGCGCGGAGGTGTGCGGGTTCGTGCCCATGCAGGGAGACGGCGAGCACGCCCCGACCATCGTCTCCGTCCCCGGCACGCAGGCAGCAGCGGCAACCCTACGATTCGCCGGCCCGGCACCCGCCGGGCTCAACCTGCCCGACAACCTGCTATCTGGGCCGCCCGTACAGCTGTGGTCCGGCGAGACGATCGGCAACAGCACCGACTGGTCCGACCTCTACTTGTGGTTCTCCTGCTACATGCCCGGCGCCTGCACCGTCACCGTGCCCGACGACAGCCCCCTGCGTACGCCCGGCCAGTTCTTCTTCCCCAAAGGCAACGCCCGCGACGACAGCCTGGCCGTGTTCGTCATCCGCAGACTCGACGACGGCAGCGGCTGCGAATGGGGCGCCACCGGGTACGGGACGCACGGCGTAGTGGCCGCCGAGGAAATGATCAGCCACATTCAACAATGGAACCGCACGGCCGGCCCGACACGCCCGCCTACCTACACCTTCATCGCGAAACCGAACCGACCGCAGCTCCAACCGCACACCACCGCCCTTGCTCAACACCACGGCGCGCTCCTGATCCACTGGCCCACCAGCACGGACTAAGGCTGGTTACAGTCGCGCACTCGGCGTGCTCGGGTCCGCTGACTCGGCTCAGCCGACCTGGAGGCGGCGGGCGCCGTCGAACGCGTGTTCTATAGTCTGACTTCATGGCCTTCGGTAACCAGCTGCGCGAGATCGGCGAGTGTCACGCCCAAAGTCGGGCGATTCTGCGGGTGGAGATTCGCCAGAGCGGCGTCGGCGCGTGGAAAGTCGACGTTGTGGACCAGGAACAGCGCCGCAGCATCGAGAAGACGTACGAGGATGAGGCAGCCGCCCGCCATGCGGCCGAGACAGCGTACGCCTACGGGCGGCAGTTTGGCCGATGGAGAATCCAACGTGCCACTGGCTACGAGCCCGCTGGCACAGCATCCCCCGTGGGCTGGGAACCCGACATCGATTCCTTGATCGGCTGAGGCTCAAGGACAGAGCCGTCACATCGTGCGCCTCAGCGTGTGTGGTGAAGCTGACCGCCGGAGCATTTGGTCCCGTCGTTGGCGCGGGAGCAGCTCGGCAATTTCGCGCAAATTGGACCAGGCGAAAAGGTGCGAGGACCAAGACCGCTCGAACTGATAGCTGAGCACACCACAGGGGCAAATCAGCCGGGCCAGTCCGCGGGGACCTCCTCTTCGATCGAGTAGATCTCTGGCGTCGGGTGCCCAACGCCCATATGCCACCGGTGCCGTTGGGCGGCATACTCCGCGTCCGAGGGTATGCCCCAGCCGCTGCGAGAATGGGCGCCACACGAGCAGCGCCATCCGTAGGACGTCCGAGCCTTGGTGCTAACCCGATCAGGCTCGGTGCCGTTGAGCGCCTGCAGAATCTTCCGGAACATGGCTGGCCTCCTGGTGCCCGCGGAGATTCTACGTCCTGCGGGCTCGGCTCTATCTGATGTGCGCCACGCCATCCATGCTCCGCCCTGGAGGCGACAGCCCGGTGGAGGAGGCGGCGAGTTCCGGCGCCACGCCCGTAGTCATGCAGCGAAACGAATCCGGCTCTCCCGGTGTAGACCTTGGGTCACCTGTACAGCGCCGCTGCGGCGACAGCGATGGCAATCGTCCCACCGGCGGCCGAGCCGCCAACCAGAAGCGCTCGGGGCACCAGTCTGTGGTCGAGCCAGGACAGCAATGCCGCCGCCGAACCTAGGAACGTCGCTCCGAGTAGTACAACAGCGGTCCAGAGGAAGATGAGCGCAGAGGAGGTGGTCATCCGTGCCGCCTTTCATGGTGCCGCCCGGCCCGGCGCCCGGCGATGAACCAAACTCTTGCAACTCACCGACGTCCCGGTCAGGATGGTTGCTGACCGATCAGCCCGCACGGCAAGATCATGCATGTGGCATCTGGCCTCGTGGTTCGCGGACCTCCGTTCGTTGCCCACCTCGCCTCTCCCCCGGAGAACTTCTTGTGCGGGCAGATCGGTCACGAGTTTCTGAGCGGCGGCACGGAGGACGGCGGCATGGGTGCACGCGACACGGAGCGTCATCAACGGCGGGCAGATGCCCTTCGGCGGTACGCCGACAGGTACGCGACCGCCAGCGAGGCACTTCAGCGGGTGTACGACGAGAACGAGCGGTTGCGCACCCAGTACGCGATACGACGCTGCCTAGTCCTCAGCCGACCTGGCGCGATAGGTACGCACGACGAGCGGAGGCCATCGCCAATAGCGGGCCTTCTCACTCAGAAGGGGTGGGCTCTGCAGCTCTACCTGGTCGCGTTGTTTGATGCACAGTCTCGGCGCAGGCGAGGCGCCGTGATCAACAATGTGCGACCACTTCGAAGCGATGCCCGACAGATGGGCTGGGTCGATTTTCTGCCAGCGACGACGACCACCGTGGATCGCGGGTCCGGGATGATGCGTCAGTTGACCCGAGCCCTGACCCTGCTCGCCAAAAATGATCTCGTCCACCTGCGTGGTCGGGCGGGAGTGGCCGGCCGATTCGAGAAATTCCAACTGCTCGATGAGTCGGGGATTGCGCACGGGTGGAGTTTCAATCGCTATGAGATCCCCGCCTCCGACGGGGTTATGGGGCAAGACTTCCGACCCCCAGCCTCAAAGGCCGGCGTCGCCGAAACGTTACAGGTGCCGGCTAGCTTCTTCCTTCAAGGCTGGGTACACGTGCTGTCGGCAGCGGAGATCGCGACATATCTGATGCTCCGCGAGATGGAGACCAGGTACCCCGAGCGGTCGAAGAGTGGGGTGTTCGTCAATGAGCCGACCCGCAAAGCGTGGTACAGCCTCAACCGGGACGTGTACGAAAGCCACCAGCAGTTGGCCCAATACGGTGTGATCGAACGGCTCGAGACCGCAAACCGAGGACTCGACGGCAAGATTCGGCGTCAGCCTACCGGCACCACATTTCTGGAGGCGCTGCGATTCCGAACCCTCCAGGGCGGGTTCGACCGACCGGCGCTGAAAACCGTCACCGCCGCGCTCAGCTGACCCTGACCGGCCAGGTCCGCAACGTCGCTCGCGTCCGAGCGCATTTTATTGAAGTTTCATCCCGACACGATCTTGAGAAACCTAAAGACCGACCGATATCTACAGAGATGTAGGTACTCGGGGAAGATGGCGGCTTTAAATCGTTGACCTGGGAGGTCCATTGCGGCTTCTCACTGAGATGGCGGCCGGATTTCTCACGGAAATGACGTTTCCCTAATCCTGCACGTGCAGGATTGTGAGCCAGATGACCGGTGCGTGCCTCGGTGTCTTGATCTTAAAGATTCTGAATAGGGCATCCCAGCTGACCCCCGGGGGGATGATCAGATCATGGCCGTTGCACATCGGTCTGCCGGTAGTCCAGTGGAGCTCGTGATCGATGCTCTCAGGCATGCGATGCCTACCTATCCAGCCGAAGTCACCGACAGGACGACGGACGTGGTTCCGGATGCCCTTGAGAAACTTGCTGGGGTCAGCGCCGTCGCGAATCCTGACAGTCTCTCGCGAGAAACGCGCGCAGCCAGGGCAGCAAAGATGATGTCAAGTGCCGATTTCTCCATCCAGGTTGCGAGGATGCTTAGGAAACGTGACCAGGCAATAGTTGACATGGTGGAGAGTGGCCGGCTTTATGGATTTGAAGTCGGCCAACTGCTCTTTCTGCCGAGGTGGCAGTTCGAGCACGAGCGACCGCTGCCAGGGTTGCCACTCGTAGTCGGAGCGCTATCGGCGGATCTTCACCCCCTTGAAGTGGAGGGGTTCATGAAGACTCGTCAGGATGCTCTGCGGCTGGGAGGTAAGCGAATTTCCCCCCGTAGGTGGCTGGCATTAGGCAAGGACCCGGCGATCGTGGCCGCCTTGGCTCGCGAGGTCGACGAATGGTGAAGCTCGGACTCCCTCCGCCGCCAGGACAACTGACTCGCGATCCTGGTCACCTGCTGACGCTAGTGGAGACGTCGCCGCTCTGGCGCATCCATAGAACCCAGGGTAAGCATCCGGTCAGTTGGAATGATCTTAGATACTATGGGCCGGTCCGAGGCGTCCGGTTCGATCCCCACGTTCCCCCTCCACGAGAACAGGATCGTGGTGTCGCCTACGCGGCAGGCGACATCGTGACGCCGATCGCAGAAGTCTTTCAAAACACCAGGAAGATCAACCCGGCGCGTGACCACCCGTTTCTCACAATGTGGCATTCAACCCGACGACTGATACTCCTCGATCTAACTGGTAAGTGGCCTATCGCCAATGGAAGCTCAGCCGTGATCACCAGTGGTCGTAAAGACTTCTGCCAGAAGTGGGCTGCTGCAATACATACGGCATGGCCTGACCTCGACGGTCTCTACACGCAGTCCGCAATGACGAACGAGACGTGCTTGGTCCTGTTCACCCACGCCGCTGATAGCTTCCCAGACGAGCCCACCTACTCGCTGCCATTGACTCACCAAGCGATACTGCACCTCGTGGCCAGTGCCGCGCAGCAAATCGGGTACGAACTCCTATAGCCAAGAGGTACACGGCCTGCGTCAGCGATGGCCATCAGTTTGGGAAGCGGTAAGTAGTTGAGGTTCGGGATCCGCCGCGCGAACCATCGATCGCCGCCACTTCAATCAGAATCGACAGGATTCTTCTCATGAAATGGCGCAAGCGCCAACCCGGGCGCCATGTCCGCGAGAAGGCGCCATCTCCGATGAGAACCTACAGATCTAACGACCCAAGGGCGCGCCTACCGCCGCCATCCATGGCGCTGGGTCAGTCGAGTTGACATTGTCGGCGGGCTCACCGTTGGTCAGGTGGACCTCGAAATGGAGGTGGGGTCCGCTGGAATGGCCCGAGCTGCCGACGAAACCGAGGACTGTGCCCGCGGCGACGGTTTGCCCAACGGTTACGGAAGGCCGTCTTCCCATATGGCAGTACCGAGTGATGACGTCGGTGATCATGTGGCCCTGGTACCACAAGTGCAGGGTGTGGCGGACTTCGACGTACCAGCCGCATCCGCTGACGTTGGTGCCGCCGTCGCGGTCGCAGGTTCCAATGCCGGAGTCGCATCGGACTTTGATGACGGTTCCGGCGGCGGCGACGTGGATGGGGGTGTTGCGGGCGGCGCCGAGGTCGTCTCCGGCATGGAGTCGGCCCGCGCGTTGTCCGTACGGGCTGACGATCGCGGCGTGGACCGGCTGTGTCCATCCCTGGGGTCCGACAGCGACTGCCGGTATGGTGTCGGTGCCGCAGGGGGCGGGCGGGGCGCCGCCGGCGATCTGCTCGACGCTGGTGACGCCAGCGAGGGCAGCGACGAGCGCTTCCGCCGGTTGCTCCCATTTCTGGTACGCCTGCGGGTATGCCGAGTGTTGTACGGCCTGGGCGGCGTCGGTGAGTCGCATCTGTTGCCAGCCTTGGATTTTGGCGAGGGCGTTGTAGAACTTCTCGGTGGCGATGTCGGGGTTCATGAGCTCCGCGACAGTGCCCCAGGATCCCTTTCCAGCGGGCGGATTAGGGCGTTGCTGGAACAGTCCGAGGGAGTCATGGTCGTGCCCCGCGCCATCGTGCGGGTACGCCATGGACGCAGGTACGCCGGTGTTGGCGAGGTTGCGCAAGCTGCTTTCTTGCATGGCGGTCGCGATCGCGATGACCCAGCCGCGCGGCGGAACGTGTGTGCGCTGCCCGGCGCCGATAATGGTGGCGGCTCGCTGCTGCTGGAGAGGACTCCATCGTTTGTCCGGTGCGCCGGGCGCAGCAGGTTGTGGAGCTGAGCCGCAGGCGGCCAGTGCGGGCGAGCCGAGCATCGGCAGTACAAAGCCGATCGAGCACAGCAGGAGAAGGATCGCTCCGGCCGTGACGGTCATGATGAGTCCGACATGACGGTTCATGCGGCGCTCGGGGCGAAGTCGACGTCGGACACGAGCCATCGTCCGCCGATGGCGGCGACGGTGAGGCTGAGGGTGCCGGTGTCGGTGGGGACCTCGAAGTGCAGGCCGGTCTCCGGTGTGCCGCTTGACTGCTGGGGCGAGCCGATCACGCGAGACGCCGGGACGCCTTCAGGGTCGGTACCGCGCAGGCTCGCGGCCAGTCCGTCTTCGCACCACGGCTGAACTCCGGTCCACCAGGTCGTCGGATCGGTGGTCGGTCGGACCCACGCATCGGCGAACCCTGCCGCGACGATGTCGGCATCCGCAACTGGCGGGGCATTGGCCAGGCCTTCGTCGTCGATGCCGACGTCGGGGGCTGCGGATGTAGCGGCAGTGCGGTTGGCCGAAGAGTCGGGCTGCGGAGTCGGAGCTGGCTGGTCTGGCGTGGAGCACGCGGCGGTGAGAAGCAAGACGCTCAGCAGAATGTGCGCACTGGTGAGGGCCTTCATCGCTCCTCCAAGTTCGGCTGTGGGAGACCTTGAAGGCCGCCGATCTTATTGTCTGTACGTAAAGATAGTGTACGTACATACGTTAAAGTTGCTAGGGTCGTGGGTGGCCAACCGGGTGTCGTGGGGTTCTTCGGGGGGATCATGCAGAGATCAACTACTCTGCGGCGTACGCGCCGCCTGACATCCAGCACGCTCGGGATCGCGACGTCGCCTGCGGCATCACCGATCGGTGGCCCGCTGCGATCGCTTCGGTGGCTTGGCGTACACGGCGGGGCCGGCGTGTCCGCGCTGGTGAGCCTGACCGGCATTGGCCACGACGCAGGAGCTGTGTGGCCGGCCGATGACGGCTCGCAGCATGTGCCGGTGGTCGTGGTGTGTCGGGCGACCGGGACCGGATCAGCGGCGTGTGCCACCGCGATCGAGCAGTGGCGGACGGCACCGGCGCTGCGGCACGTGGACCTGGTGGGCCTGGTCGTGGTCGCGGCAAGCCCCAAGCCCGTTCCCGACCCAGTGACGGCTCGGCTGCTGCTGATGTCGGGTTGGGTGCCCAATCACTGGTGGATCGGTTGGCAGGACGCCTACGTGGCGGCTGACGACGTGCGTACCGCCGGGCCGAGCCCCGACGTGATCGCACTACGAGACAGCCTTAGCGGACTTTTGAACGGGGCGGCGTCATGACCGTCGGCGGGGGCATACTGCACATGCTGTCCACAATGGTTGGTGATCCGACGCCCGGCCCGGGAACGGTCCCCGACCCCGGTGGCGGACAGATGCCACCCGGAGTCATCGGTGAGCGGGTCCTGCTGATCCTGAAGTGGGTCGCGGCGGGTGCGACGGCCTGCTGCGTCGGCGGGGTGCTGTACATCGCCGGGAAGATGGCCATCGCGCATCGGCGGGGCGACGAGATCGAGCTTGCGTCGCTGGGCCGGGTGCTGTTCGCATGTCTGCTCATCAGCTCGGCGACAGCGATCGTCACAGCTCTGATCTAGGAGGCACGATGTCCGCATCGGACAGCACGACCCGGCGTTCGCGTGTGCGGCTGTTGGTAGTAGCCACCGCGGTGGTGGCGGTCTTCGCCGCCGTCGCCATTCTCCTCGTCGTCCGGTCCGGCGATACGCCGTCCGCGAGCGCCCCGTCCCCGGCAACGTCGTCCACCGTCGTATCGGCGCAGGATGAGTCAGCGCAGCCGGCGCCGTCGAGCGAACCGGTCGTGGCTTTGCCGACGAGCGCTCCCAACGGCCTGACCTGGCGCCTGATCGGTCAGGTCGCAGTGCCGGTCTCCTCCTCCGACGGGCCGCAGCGAGTCACCGAAACCTCGGCGAGCGGGTACGCGCGTACGCCGGTGGGTGCACTGGTCGCGGCCGTGCAGATCAGCACCCGGGCTGGGTTTTCGGCCGGACGGCCGTCGTGGGAGGCCGCGCTGCGCGATCAATTCGTCGCCTCCGCCGACCGAGACTTGCTGCTCGGTATTCTGCGCGACGCAGCGGCAGCCGGTCAGCAGCCTGCCGCCGCCGGGGAGCTGAGCCAGGTCGCCGGATTCCGCTACCTTTCCTACACGCCTGACACGGCGGTCATCGCAGTGGTTCGCCGTACTCCGCAGGGCAGCTACGCCCAGACGACCCTCACCGCCGTGTGGCAGTCGGGCGACTGGCGGCTGATGGCCCCCGCCGGTGGCCAGTGGCCGTCGGCGACCAGCGTCCTGAGCAACCTGGCCGGCGTGATCCCGTGGGGGGCGGGCTGATGGGCTGCAACCCGCTGACCGACCCATCGTGCATCACAGACCTGCCCGGCCAGGTTCTCGGCAGTGCCGCCGATCAAGCCCTCGCGACGGTCGCCGACCAGATCGGTACGTTCGTCGCGAGCCTGGTGAAGATCGTCGTGGCCGGATGGCTTCACATTCCCTCGCCGACCGTAGCCACCGACCTAGACGCGGCCCTGTCGGGCGACTACAGCGGCGCGGTCGCGCACTTGCGTGCCTCGACGTGGTGGCTGACGGCCGCGCTCGCGGTCGGGTCGCTGCTGGTCGCCGCCGGGCGGATTGCGGTCAACCGCAACGGCCGGGAGGCCGCCGACGTCGGCCGGGGACTTATCCACCTCGTCGTGGTGGCGTTCATGGGCGTACCACTCGTACTGCTGCTGACGCAGATCGGCGACATCTACAGCAGTTGGATCATCGACCAGTCGACGCAGGGCGGCTTCGAGGAGCGCATCGGCGCCCTCACCATGATCGGCGGGCCGGGCGCCGTGGCGTCTCCGAGCTTGAGTTCGGTCGGAGTGATCGTCGTCGGCGGCATCACCGCGGTCACGATGATCATGCAGATCCTGCTCGCGTTCGGCCGATCGGTGGGCCTGGTACTGCTGACCGGTGCGCTGCCCGCAACCGCCGCTGGCGGGATGACCGAACGCGGCGCGCAGGCCCGCGACAAGGCCACCACTTGGCTCGTCGCGTTTATCTTGTACAAACCGGCTGCGGCGACGATCTACGCGACGGGCTTCTGGCTGATCGGCGATGGCCGCACCTTGAACGACATGTTCGCCGGCCTGATGACCTTCATCATCGCCCTGGTCGCCCTGCCGGCGTTGATGCGCCTGCTGACCCCGGCCGTCGAGCGGCTGTCCCAAGGCGCCGGCTCGGGTGCGATGCAGGGCTTGGCCGTCGGCACGTCGATGGCGACCGGCGCGGTCGCGGTCGGCGGAGCCTTGGGCCGCATGCGCGGAGGGTCCGACGGTGGAGGGAGCGGTGGGGGCGCGCCGGGCCCGACCCCGGCCAGCGGCGCCACGGCGGCGACCGCCGCGGCGGCGGGCGGCCCGGTCGCGGGTATCGCCGCAGTCGGTGCCGAGAAGGCGAAGCAGACGGTGGACAAGCCCCGCGAGGCCGTCGAGAGCGCTGCCGCGGTCGGAGCGACGGGAGCCACCGGGGGACGCTCGTGAGCGCCACCAGCCCGACGCAACCCCAGCCCCGCACGTACGGCAACTGGCGTCGCGGTCTGCGGCCGGGATTGTTCGGCTTCGGCCCGGCCGCGACGGCGATCGCGTTCGCGGTCATGGTCTGCGGGGCCGGGTCTCTGATCCTCTCGAAATGGGTGGCCCTGGCCATCGTCGTAGTCGGTGGATTGACACTGACGCCGCTCGCGGTGCGCTTTCATGGCCGCACTGGGGCGCAGCTGTTGGCGGCCCGGCTGTTGTGGCTCGCAGGCCGGCGCCGACGTAGCCACCTGTACGTCACCGGGCTCGCCTCGCCGGTCAGCCAGGCCCACCGGCTGCCCGGCATCCTGGCCCGATCGGTGCTGTGGGAGGTCGAGACAGGTCTGCGTACGCCGCTCGGCGTGGTCGTGATCCCGCAGAGCCGTCACTACAGTGTGGCCCTGCGCTGCCAGACCGACGGCCTGGACCTCGTCGACCAGCCCGTCGTCGACCAGCGCGTGGCCCGCATGGCGCAGTTCCTGTCCGCGCTGGCCCGCGAACCGATGCTCGTCCAGGCGCAGGTCACCGTCGAGACCACCCCGGACCCAGGGGTTGCCTTGGCCGGCGAAGTCGCCCGCACCACCGTCGAGCACGCGCCGGCCGCCGCCCGGCAGGTTCTCGCCGACATCGTCGCCTCCTATCCGGTCGGGGCGGCGCACGTCGACACCTGGGTCGTCCTCACGTTCAAGCCGCCTGCCCGCGGAACCTGGACCGACGACGCCGTCTGCACCGAGATCGCCACCCGACTGCCGAGCCTCGTGCAGTCCCTCCTCGGCGCCGGGGCGTCGGCGGTCAACCCGATGAGCGGCGACGACCTCGCGCTCACGGTCGCCGCCGCCTACGACCCGGCTACCGCCTCCCACGCCGCTGCACCCGGCGCGCCAACTTGGGACAACGCCGGCCCGGTCGCCGCCCACGAGACGTGGGACGCCTACCGGCACGACTCGGGCACCTCGCGTACCTGGGGCATGGCCGAAGCGCCGCGCGGAACCGTCTACGCCAACGCGTTCGCCCGACTGGCCGACCCGGACCCGACCCTGCTGCGCAAACGCGTGTCGATCATCTACCGGCCGTACTCGCCCGGCGCCGCCGCCGCACTCGTCGAACGCGACCGCCGCGACGCGATGTTCACCGCCGCGAAGAAGCGCCAAGCGACCGCCCGCGACAACATCGACGTCCAAGCCGCCGAGCAAGCCGCCCGCGAAGAAGCGACCGGGGCCGGAATCACCCGCTTCACCGTGCTGGTGACCGCGACCGTCCGCAACCCGGCCGACCTCGACGACGCCGAGTCGATGACCTTCGCCCGCGCCGGCGAAGCGAGGGTCACGCTGCGGACTATGTACGGCTCGCAGGCCGCCGCGTTTGCCGCCAACCTGCCCACCGGCGTCGTCCTGCCCCACCACGCCAGCCTGCGGATCTGACCCCTGCCGAGGAGGAACCATGCGCGCAAAGACGACGGCGTACCCGTCGGCCGCCGAGCAGACCAACGAGGCCGACACCATGCCGCGCGGGCAACGACCGGCAGGCCCGCGAGGCTTCGCCGGCCCGACCGGCGGTCGCATGTCCTATGTGGAAGAACCGATCGAGTATCGTGGGACGACGGTGCAGGTGTGCGGGCTGTGGCCATTCGGGGTCGGCAGCTCGACGCCGATGGTCGGCGTACCGATGGGACGCCACCTGTACACCGGCAATACAGTCTGCTTCGACCCGATCTCCTGGTTCACCCGAACGAACCTGATCAACAGCCCGTCGGTGTACATCCTCGGCGAGCCGGCCATGGGCAAGAGTTCCGCCGTACGTCGGATGGTCCTCGGCTTGACCGCCCAAGGCGTCACCCCGCTGATCCTCGGCGACCTCAAACCCGACTACGCCGACCTCGTCCGCGCCCTGGGCGGACAGGTGCTGCGGATCGGATCGGGCCTGGACCGGATCAACCCCCTCGACGCTGGCCCGTGGCGCAACGTGCTGTCGCGCGTCGACGCCAAGACCGGCGCCCAAGTCCGCGCCGGGGTCGTGGCCCGGCGTACCAACCTGGTCGGCGCGCTCATGCACTTGGTCCGCCGCGGCCCCGTCACCTCCGACGAGACCACCGTCCTGACCGCCGCGATCCGGCTGCTGTCCGAACGCGAAGACGAGACTCAGCCAGTGCTGTCGGACATCCTGCGAATCATCCAACAGGCTCCGGCCGCGGTGCGAGCCGTGACGCTGTTCACCGCCGACACCGACGCAGACGCTAACCGGTTCCGCGACGACACCGCACCGTTGCAACGCACCCTGCTCGCGCTGCTGCACGGCCCGATGAGCGACACCTTCGAAGGCCAGACCACCACACCCATCGACCTGGACACCCCGGCGGTGTGCATCGACATCTCCGGCATCGACGAAAACGATGAGCTGCGCACGGCGGCCAGCCTGCTGTCCACCTGGTCCTACGGCTTTGCCCAGGTCGACGCCGCACACCTGCTCGCCGACCTCGGGCTCGCGCCAGCGCGCACCTTCATGGCCGTCATGGATGAGATGTGGCGGGCTCTGCGTGTCGGGCATGGTCTGGTCGACCGGGCCGACGGTCTGACCCGCCTTAACCGCCAGCGCGGTACGGGCGTCGCGATGATCACCCACAGCCTCGACGACGCCGCCGCCCTGCCCACGCCCGAGGACCGGGCCAAGGCCCGCGGCTTCGCCGACCGGTCCGCCGTGCTGATGATCGGCCCCTGCTCGGAAGCCGAACTCGACGCCGTACACCGCGTACGCAACCTGTCCGACGCCGAACGCCGCGAAGTCCTCAGCTGGACCGCCCCGCCGTCATTCGCCGCCAACGACGCCCCACCGGCCGGCCAAGGCAACTTCCTGATCAAGGTCGGCAGCCGGCCAGGCATCCCGGTCCACCTCGAACCAACCAGCGCCGAACTCCGCTGGGGAAACACCAACGCCCGCTGGAACCTCCATAAAGGAATGCCGCGATGAGTGGGCGCCGCCCGCGAGGCACCAGCGGCGACGAACCGAGCATCGTCCTCGGCATCCTCGCCGCTGCCATCCTCGCCCCAGCGTTTCTCGTGTGGGTGCCGCTGGCGCTCGCCCAGCCACCCGACTATCCCGGCGGCGGACCGGTCAGCGTCTTGCTCGCTCTGGTGCGGGGCCGCATCACCTGGACCGCCGGCGCCACGGCGTACGCGGCCGGCGAGGCGGCGGTCCTAGGCGTACTCGCCGGCCTCGGGTGGCTACTGCGCCGGCGTGGACGCGAGGTACGCAGCCGCGTCGACTGGGCCGCCCGGCGCATGGCCAAACCGCGAGACCTCGCCAAACTCTCCCCGGCACATGTCGCCAAGTCCGCCCAGCGGCTACGCCCCCGCATGCCCGCCACCAGCGACCCGGACGAGCACGGCGTACCGATCGGCACGACCGTCTACGGCGCGATCGCGCTGCGGCAGACGTGGGAAGACATGGCCATCGACATCTGGGGACCTCGCACCGGAAAGACCACCTCCCGAGCCATCCCGGCGATCGTCGCCGCCCCCGGGCCAGTGGTGATCACCAGCGTCAAGGGCGACATCGTCGACACCACCCATGACGTACGCGCCCGACGCGGCCGATGCTGGGTCTTCGACCCCATGTACCTGATGAAGCGCGAGGTCAACGAGCCTGGTTCGCCCACGTTCTACTGGAATCCGCTGCGCGGCATCACGACCATCACCGCAGCGAGGCTGCTGGCCGAACACTTCTCGTTCTCCGAACAGTCCAACGGGACCATGTCGCCGCGCGATCCGTTCTTTGACACCAAGGCCCAGGACTTCATCGCTGCCCTCATCCTCGCCGCCGCCATCACCGCCCGGACGCTGATCGACGTCTACCTGTGGACCACGAACCAGCGTGAGACCGAGCCCGGCGATATCCTCAAAGCCCACGGCTACGCTTTGCCCGCCGAGTCGATGTACGGGGTTCTGGCCATGCCCGACCGCACCCGGGGGTCGGTGTACGCCATCGCCGAAGCATCCCTGAGCGTCCTGACCGAACCGTCGGTCACCGACTGGATCACCCCTGGTCACGGCAACATGGACGAGTTCCTCGTCGACGCGTTCGTTGTCTCCACCGACTCGCTCTACCTGCTCTCCCGCGGCGGGCCCGGCTCCCCGGCCCCGTTGATCGCCGCGTTCGTCGACGCGGTCCAGCGCGCCGGCGAAGCAGCCGCGCGCCGGTCACCGGGCCGCCGCCTCGACCCGCCGATGCTCACCGTGGCCGACGAAGCGGCCAACATCGTGCGGATCAAACGGCTGCCGGACCTGTTCAGCTTCTACGGATCGCTCGGGCTGCCGGCCATCGTGATCCTTCAGTCGTACGCGCAAGGCGAGATGGTCTGGGGCGCTGGTGACATGAAGAAGATGTGGGACGCGGCCAACGTGCGCACCTATGGCGGCGGCGTGGTCGACATCAAGTTCCTGGAAGACCTGTCGCGGCTGATCGGGCACGATTGGCAGATGGTCAAGAGCGTCAGTACGCAGAGCCGCAGCTGGGACCGGACCGTCAACCGGCAACCGCAGCGACTTCCGCTGCTGGAAGTCGATGACCTGATGGCGCTGCCGGTCGGACGCATGATCCTCATCCCGTCCGGCGCCCCGGCCGTGCTAGTCCGCACGCAGCCATGGCAAGCCGGCCCGTACGCCGACCAGGTGCGCGAGTCGCTGGCCCACTGGGATCCCGACCCCGGCGAGCACAGCTACGACCCGGCTTTGCTGCCCGAGGACACCCTGCTGGAGACAAGGCCATGACCGACCGCGATGCCCTCGATGCCTTGCTCGACGAGCTGTCTCAGCAGGGCCAACAGGCACCGTCCGATCCGCGGGAGATCCCCGCGGACGGCACCATCGAACCAGCCTATGCCAACCTCGCCAGCTGGGCCGCCGACTGGCTACTACCCACCGTCGAGCGACGGGTAGCTGAAGGATCACGGGGCGGGATCTATTGGTGCGCACAATGGTGGGCACATCCTGAAGGGCTGCAACGCATCTACGCCCTGTGGCGCGAATGGGAACGAGCCCGGATCGAGGAGAACATGAGCGGCTGGTGGCGCGACCACCTCGACCCGCACTTGCGATCCCTGACCGGCGAACACGGCCCGTTCGTACAGTGCTCACCTGCCCGCCATTACCCACCCGCTCACCTGCCGGCGGTCGCACTGCCAGATGACATCCTCGGCCAGCTACCTGAAGGGTGAGGTCCGTATGCGGGATTGCAGGGCCTCGGGGCGCGTCATCCAGCAACCAGAATGCTGCGGACACGGGGTTCTCGTGATCTGTAAGGCGGCCTTGTCATGCTGACGGCGTCGACTAACCTCCCTCGTTCGCTTAGCCGGTGATCTTGGCTCGGCGAGGTGTCAGCATCGAGGCGTGTCGCTGTTATGTGGTTGCGGGCATGGCGAGGGCCGGCGTCGGGCCGGGGCCGTGGTCTCCGAAGGTTCCTGCGTGGGTGGTCAGCGACGATTGCTGCTGGTCAGGTGGCTGGTTGTGGGAGGGCGGCCAGGCGGGCGAAGGCGGCGGCGAGGTCGGCGGCCCAGGGCCAGGTGGCGGGGAGGCGTAGCCGGATCTTTCGGGCGGTGCGGGTGATCCGGGCGGGTACGTGCAGCAGCCGGTAGCGCAGCTTCTTCGGCTCAGCGCGGGTCAGATAGCCGTCGCAGAGCAGGTGGCGGGTCCAGGCGAGCAGGTCGATGCCGCACAACGCGAGTTCCAGCCACGCGGCGTTGATCGCGAACTCGCGCGACGGGAACCGGCCGAAGCCTGAGTCCTTGCCGGGGCGGATGCGGTCTTCGACCCTGGCGTGTGCGCGGTGGCAGACCTCGAGGAACTGCATGCTGCCGTGCCCGATCGGGGTGTCGGTCGCGGTCGCTTGATGCCGCCAGCCGGCGTCGAGGTCGAACAGGGTCAGCTGCGCGCCGGGGTGCGGTCGTTCGCGGCGGACGATGAACCGTGTGCCCCGCGGGTAGTTATCGCGGTAGCCGGTCGGCAGCAAGGTGGTGATCTCGCAGACCTGCGCGCTGTCGCGCAGTTCGCCGTCGGCGCCCAGCGCGTCGACCCAGCCGCGCTCGTCGCAGGCGATGATGGCGTCGCGGACCGGTTCGGTGACCGCGACCCCGACCGAGAACCGGGCGTTGACGCCCTGTCCGCGCAAGGATCGGATATACGCGAGGAAGCCGTGGCTGGCCCCCGCCGAGTCGCTGCGGATGAGGATGTCGGTGCCGTGCCGCAGCGGGTCGGGCAGCTGGGCCAGGGCCATGTCGAGCACCGCGATGTGGTCGGCGGTGGTGTTCGACCCCGCGCGGCCCTCGCGCAGCAGCCCGGCCAGGGCCTCGCCGGTGGCGTCCAGGAAGCACAGCAGCGGGTGGTAGCCGAAGGTCGTCTTCCAGGTCGGGCTGGCGCCTTGCTTGTCGGAGTGGCAGATCACGATCGTCGCGTCGATGTCCAGCACGATGCCGGGGATCGGCCGCCCGGCCGCGGTGGAGGCCGGCATTCCGCCGCGGGTCTGGAACGCCTGTGCCCAGGCCAGTTCCCGCGCGGCTGCCCGGGCTTGGCGCAACCGGCCCAGCGCCGCGCTGTCCATAGCGGACAGCAGCCGCCACGCGGTCGGATCGGAGGCGACCGCGCCGAACAACTCCGGCTGATCGCGTAGCACGGCCAGGTCGGTGATCGTTTCGCCGCCGTCGGCGAGCATCACCGCCAGATCGACCGCGATCCGGCCCGGATCATGGCCGCGCTCGCGCTTCCGCAACGGTTTCAGCGCATCGCCGAACCCGCCGGACAGACCGGTGGCGTCGGCCAGGTCGGCCAGCAGCCGCGCGCCGGCGTGGCCGACCACGCCCCGCCCGTCAGCCGTGACAGCGATCTTCGGACGCGTTGAGGTAGTCTTCACCCTGCGAGTGCTTTCTGAGATGGATGGTTTGGGCCTTAGACAAGCCAAATCTTTCCAGATCAGAAGGCACTTTCGCGTTCCTGGACCACGATACGGGCAGCCCTTAGCGAATCGCTGAGGCTAACGGAGCCTAGAGAACTCCGTCCCTGAGGGCAGTCGCGACCGCTTCATGCCGGCTGGACACACCCATCTTTCTCAAGATGTTCTGAACGTGGACGCCCACTGTGTTGGGCGACACGTGCAGACGCGAAGCGATTGCACTGTAGGTCGCTCCCGTCGCCAGCTCGGCCAGAATCGTCAGTTGCGCCCGCGTTAGACCGTACGAGCTATTCGCCGGGAGCCGGTCTAGAAACTCACGCGCTGCGTCAAAAAGCGGCGCTGCTTGGATTCGCTGAGCTTCATCGCCAGCCTGGCGTGCGGCGGACACGGCTCGGCCGCGATCGCCGGAGCGGAGCGCTACGTCGGCCTCCCGGAGGCGGGCGTACGCTGCCCGGAACGGTTGTCCCAGCGTTGCCCAGCCATTCGCGATCGCAGCCCAGGCTTCCGGAGAGTCGCTGTGAGTCGTTCGATCGTGTTCGGCTTGAGTTTGCCGAATCAGCCAGCCGATCTCGGTTCCTTGAGGTTCCGTTCCGGCCGGTGCTGCCCATTCGAGTAGTGCTGCCGCCAGGCCGACGTCACGGCGATCGGCCGCGATGCGCAATCCCACCGCTGCTAGCTGGACAACGACACGCGGGTTCGCGGTATCGCGGAGCGCTTGCATGCCCTCCTCCGCCACGGCAGCTGCTCGATCGAGATCGCCTGACCATGCCGCCGCGTCAGCCAGGCAGCCGTAGAGAGGTCCGATGAACCGGGGATCGACGTTTGGCTCCCGGCGGATCTCCGCCAAGATTCGCTCAGCATCGGCAAACTGACCTTGCGCAACGTGGATCTCAGCACGGGTCAGCAGGGCGTACATGCTCTCGGCTACCGAACGGCGGCGCAGCATTGAATCCAGATAGGACGCGCCCTCCGCGTATCGCCCGAGAAGCAGCAGCGCCGCTGCCGCGTTGTCCGCCAAGGCATCGGTCTGCGGAGTGTTCAGCAGATTGTGCTCCTTCGCGTACTCGAGGCCCTCGGTCATCGCTGTTACGGCCTCTTCAAGCCGTCCGCCTTGCTCCAGGCAGACACCGAGGGCTGCGTAGGCACGAAAAAGATCCTCAAACTGGTCAGACTCCTTGGCGATGCCGATCGCCGCGTGCAACGCATGACGCGCTTCGTCGATCCTGCCAGTGAAGATCAGCGCCAGACCGAGACTACTCAAGGCGCGGCCTTCCTCCGCACTTGCTATCACGCTACCGCTCCGGGCCAACTCCGCTGCTCGGCGGGCATGGTTGGCACCCTCTGCGTACCGTCCCTGGCGAATCGCGACGGCCGCCAGTCCTGACTGCACCCGTGATGCCAACGCACTGGCATCTTGACCTTCGAGCAGGCCATCTGCTGCCAGGTATGCCTCTGCGGCATCGGCCTGTTGCCCGGCTTCCCACAGGTAACTCCCTAGCCGCTCTTGAAGCGCTGCGGCCAGTACGGGAGCGACATCATAATCCACAATAGAGATAGCGCGCCGAACCCATTGCAGGGCTTGCGCTATGTCGCCTGACGATCGGGCGGCATCTGAAGCTAGGCGCAAAACATGATCCAACGACGTTCCGGTTAGCTCAGCTGCGGCTGGCACGTCCCCCCATAGGCCCAGCACTCGGTGATACTGAGCAGTGGCCTCTCGGAACGCGTTCAATCGGACTGTCATCGTGGCCGCGCGGAACGCTGCTATCAAGGCTTCGGGCAATCGGCCAGCCTCGAACCAGTGGTACGCGAGCGCAGGCGTCAGCTGAGTCTGAGAGGCACGCGCCTCTGTCATTGCCTCGGCGACCCGGGCATGGATGGACGTGCGTATGGTACGCCGAATCTCGTTATATGCGGTTTCCCGCAGCAACGAGTGCTTGAAGGCGTACCTGTCATTGGGGTCGCGGACGAGGATTTGCTGGTCGATGCACTCTGCGATGGCGCTATCGAGCAGACTTTCGCTGAGATCGCTAACCGCTGTGAGGAGGTTGTCGTCGGTGTGACGCCCGGCCACGGCGGCGATGCGAACAACCATACGACCGGCGTCACTGAGCCGGTTCAGTCTGGTCAGCATGAGCTCCCGCAGCGACGGTGGTACCTCGACTTCGTGACTTCCTAGACTGTCAGTGGCAACTAGTTGACTGGCATAGTATGGGTTGCCATCGGTCAGTTCGTAGTACCGCCGCAACCGCTTCTCCGGTAGCTGTCGGCCCGTACGTGATGTCACGAACTCATCGAGTTCGGCCAGACTGAACGGCGGCAGCGTCATGTACTCAACTCGCCGCTGGAAGTCCAGGTCGCTAAGCATGATACGTAGCGGGTGGCGCTGCGGGACCGGCCGGTGCGTACAGACGAGGAGCAGCCGCTCATTGGATTTCGCTTTCGCGACATAGCGCACCAGATCGAGTGTGGATGAATCGGCCCATTGTAGATCTTCGAAGATCAGCAGCAGCATCGAATGCCCTCTGCCAATTGCGTCGGCCATTTGCAGCACCGATCCGAAAATCCGTTGCTGGGAATGCGACGTCGGCACGGGATCAGAGCCACTGGAAGTCAACGATGTGAGCGTGTTCCAGGGGCGGGAGGCCAGGACATCCCTATTCGCTTCGCCGTGCAGCCGCTCGAACACCCGGAGGCCCTCGGACAGTGCGCCATACGGCGACGCAAGCATGCCGCTGAGTTCAAAGCAGCTGCCCTGGACGACAAGCGCCCTTTGATGCCTTGCCCTACTGGCAAGCCACTCCATGAGATGAGTCTTTCCGACGCCTGGGTCTCCCTCGATGACGACGACCGCTGGCTGGTCGCCCTGGGCTTCGGTGAGCAGTGAGGCGACCCGATGGCGCTGAGCGGCACGCGCCACCAGCGTCGCGCCTGCCTCAACTCGATGGAACCGATCCTGGAATCGGTCAGGGGATGGCGGCCGATATGTGTTCCCTAGAGGTTGCTGCGCAACCAGGTCCGCAACAGAAATGTTGAAGACCTCAGCCAATGTGCCAACTTCGTCGATTGTCAGAGACACGCGCACGCCCGACTCGATCTTCGCGAGAGTGCTTCGGGTCAGGGAGGTCGATCCTGCTTCTGCGCACAGGTCCGCGAGTTGGCGAGCCGACAGGCCTGCGCGGTGACGAAAATCCCGGACGCGGCCCGCGACCAGCGCGCTGAGGGTAGGACTATCGTCGCCGGTCGAGTCTCGCGGCTCTTGCTCCATAACGGAGCAGTCTAGCATCCGCAGGCTACGAGGTTCATCTAGTGTCTTGTTCGGACGAACTAGTTAGAGCATACTTCGCTCACGGAGCATCTAGTGAGCTGGCCAGCTTCCACGTGTTAGGTAAGGCCGCCCAGGGTGGCACCCCCAGGCGGCCAACTGCAGAGCATCTCCACCCATTCGACCTGTGAGGAGTACCTGCACCATGAAGACTAATGAAGGCGAACCGCCCATGGAAGATCCCCAAGGCCCTCCGCCTGCGCACAAAAACGATCAGGAGCGATCGAGCTGGTGGACGGCCGAAAGGATTAGAGCGGTTGGCTGGTCAGTAGCGCTCGTCGTCGGGGCGCTTCTTGGACGCAAGTTGCTGTAGCGAAGCAAACTGCTGGTCGAAGGCCCTTGCCTTCGACCAGCATCCACGGTGCCCATTGTCTTCTCCGTCGTGGATCACCTGGCAAGCCTCCCATTTCGCAAGGCGGGCGAGCGCGCGTGCTCAAGGTGGCAGTCATGTTTCCGCAAGCACATGCGAGGCACGGCCAGGGCCGATCTCAGTTTCGGGCCAGACTGCCGCCGGCCGAACCCGCGCCGGGTGGGCCGACGGCGGGTACGCCACCCGCACTGGGTTGGCGTCGCTCGGAGCGCGCCGCAGGTGCGCCAGGCCGTCGGCGACTACCTCGGCTAGCAACGGTCGCAGGTCGGCAGCGAGTGGGCTGCACTGGTGCTCGGGCATCAGGTGTGGCGGGAGCGATCTGGGCCTGCCGGTTCGGCCGAGCCATCCGGCGACGCTGCGAAAGGTAGCGGTCTCGATTCTGGACCAGGGCCGCATGCGCTCGGTGATGATGGCGTCAGAGGCGGTCGACGCGAATGCCGGGGTGCTCTCGCCGAGACTCCTGCGGTACAACGGGATTCCGTCGCGGCTGTAAACGCTGACGCTGTCGATGCTGCGCTCGCCTTCGATGAGGGTCGCGGTGTCGAGGAGGCCGACGTACTGGCGGTCGTGGTACTCGAAGGGCACGATCCGGCCGGCTCCGACGCTGTCGCGGCTGCGTTGGTAGCGGTGCAGGATGGCGAGCTTGCTGCGGGCGCTGTCAACGGCGACGAAGGCGATGTCGATCCGGTAGCCGGTGTCGTGGACCAGGTCGGCGAGCCATTGCACCCGCTCGGGGTCGCCCATGGGCGTGGAGTAGACGATGTTGAACCGTTGGCGGATGGCGTATCGCAGTGCGCGCTCGGCCCATGCGGCCGCGGCTGGGTGGGTGATCCGGTCGGCGGTCCGATCGTCGGCGACTGCGAGGGCGCGGTAGGCCGGGTGGTAGGGCCGAAGGTCGTCGGCGTCGACGTTGATCGCAGCGCCGATGTCCAGATCGCGGACGAGCGCGCGTTCCGCGTAGCTCTTGCCGGCTCCCGGTTGGCCGGCGACGATGAGCATGCGCGGGTGCTGCTGTGGTTGTGGCTCGCCGGAGAGAAGACCGGTCAGGATGTCATTGGCGAAGCGCTGGTTGAGTTCTTCCTCGCCAAGTTCGTAGGACATGCCTGATCACCGGTTCTGCGCCGCCACGATCGCGGCGTACTGGTGGCCGATCTCGCCGACCGTCGTGTCGGTGGCGGTCCGCATTCGTTGCAGGGTGGCCGCTGCCGTGTCGCGGTCGGTGCGCGCCTGCTGGCGGGCCTCGTTGGTTTGTGTGTCGTCGTCGGACACGGCGGTGTATCCGGCGATTGCGGTGCGGACGATGTCTTGAACGGTCGCGTAATCGTGTCGGGACACGGTGCTCCTCCTCGGAAGGCAGTCGGTCAGCGTTCGGCGGCGACAGGTTCTCGCGCGCTGGCGTGGTCGTGGGCGGGTTCGGATGGGCCGGACGCGGCTGTCGGCCGGTTGAGCGCGTCTTTGGTGGTGGTCGGGAACGCTGCGGCGAGCAGTCTTGCCACGGAACCGTCGCTCGCGGCGGCCGGGTGTACGGCGACGTCGCCGGGGTCACGTTCGCGGGCTGCGGCGCGGCGTTCGGCGGCCTGCCGCGCCGCTTCGGTGCGCTGCAGGTGGTGTTCTCGTTCGTGTACCGCCCGGCCCAGGCTTACCGGACCGCGGGCTGCTGCCCGCAGCGCCCAGGCGGTGAGTATCGCCGGTAGTTTGGCGTCGGTGGTGTCGATCGGCAGATCCTGTAGCAGTTTGGACACGTCTTTGCCGGTGCGGTCCAGTCCGTGCATGGTGCTGGCGAGGGCGGGCCAGGACGGGTCGTGGAGTACGCGGTTGGCGCGGTCAGCCGGCCAGGCGCTGCGTAGGACCTCCTCCATCCTTGCCACGTCTGCGCTGGCGGAACTGGCGTCGAGCGGCGCGGGTCCTGCTGGGGCTGGTCGACCGTCGGTTGCTGCGGTCGGCGGCCATGGGCCTTCATCGGTGCTCGGGGCGGCCGACGGGCCGGGCGCATCGACCGCGACTGGACCCGCCGTCGCCTGATCTGACGTGGCGGGATTCGCCACGCCGAGAGGGGTTGTTTCTGCTTCGGATGATGCCGCTTCGGCGACGGGGTCGTCGGTTAGGGCGACCTGGACGTCGGCCGGATGTGCCGCCGGGTCGGCCGGCCCAAGGGCGACAGGATCGGCAAGATCTTCGGCCGCAACGACTTCCCCCTCGACGATGTCCGACGGGTGCGTCGCTTCCGACGTCGCCGGTGCACTGGTGGCGCGCCGTCGGGCCAGTTCGTCGGCGGTCAGCTCGTCGAGGGCCCACAGGACTTCGTCGGCAGTCAGCGCCTCGACCACGGGGGCGGCGGCGGGCGGGTCTTCTGCTGGGTCCGCGGCGGTCGCGGGGCGGGGTAGCTCGTCGAGATCCCACATCAACTCGTCGACGAGCACGGCGATGTCGCTGTCCTGATCGGCGGCGAGGGCGGCTTGCTCGTCACGCTCGGCCATGGCCAGATCGAGTGCCGCTTGCAGCCAGCGGGCATCGCCGGGGTTTGCGGCGACGTCGGTGTCGACGTGCACGTCCCGGGCACGTAGGCGGTCGGCCATCGCCCGGCGGGCGCCGGCCGCTTCGGGGTCGACCTGATACCACGTGGTGGTGGCCCGCCACGCTCGGGCGAGCTGTTCGGGCGTGGCCTTGCGCCACCAGACCGGGTCGGCGGTGCGTCGCCAGATCGCGGCATCAGCGGCTCGGTGTGCGGCCAGCCGGACACGTTCGGCACGCGCTACCCGCTCGTTGTGTTGTGCGGCCAGGCGCAGGCGTTCGGCCCGCCGTTCGGCCAGTTCGATCGCGACTCGGCTGGCCTCGCGGATCAGCTCGGCCACCAGGCGCGTCATCGCGCGTACGAATTCGTCCGTGCCGTCAGCCATCCCCGTTCCCCCCGTGGTGGTCTGCATCCAGCGTGCCCCGCCACAACGCACGCCGCAAGAAGGATGTACTGTGATAATCTTGAATGTACCGGTATATATTGGGGCGCGGCTTCGCGGAATGCCTGGCACACTGGGAGATTGACTATCTCGTCACGGGGGTGCCGGAGATGGCAAGGCGACGTGCTGCGCCGAGGAACAGGGATTTTGAACAGCTGTCGCTCTGGGGTGCAGAGACAACGTGGACAGACGGGGAGGGTCTTGATGAACCGCTACGGGGCGTTGGCGATGAAGCATTGGCGCGAGGAGTTCCCGAACCGGTTCTCCCAGATCGAGGACCCGCAGAGGTTCTTCACGGAGCTGGGAGCGCAGGTCTCGACCGAAATCGCGGACCTAGCGGCGGAACTGGCGGCGCAGGAGCCGTCGAGTGGGACGTTCCTGGCGAATCTCGGCAACCAGCGGACGTCGACGTCGCGGGCGGAGGAGATCGTGCTGGCGCAGCGGGTGTACCTGACGGAGGAGACCGACGAGAGCGACAGCTCCCAGCCGGCTCAGGAGCAGAGCTGGACGCCGCTGGTCGAGGATCCCTCGGACCCGTGGTGGCAAGCCGAACGCGACAGCGGCCGTCTGGAGTAGACACTGCCGCACCGGTCGGCGGGGAAGTCGTCGACGAGCGGGCGGTACTGGACGATCTAGCGTACGGGCGCCTCGACCCGGCGGAGGCATTGCGGGCTCTGACCAGCGTTGCCAGCAGCGACGCCGATGAGGTAGATGCCTGGCAGGGCGATCTCGACGCGCAGGTCGACCAGCGGCGGCGGCAGTTGTTGGGACCCCGCCGGCTGCCGGGTTTCACAGAACGGGCCGAGCAGTTGCGCGAGGCCGGGATGGACGACCGGGCCGCGGACGTGCGGGCGTTCAACGACGCGATGAGCGGGTTCACCGACGGTCGTATCGGCAGCCGCGTGCCCGAGCGCAGCCCCTATCAGGCCGGCGATCGGATCATGCTGCGTCCCGGGTACGCCCGGCACGGGCAAGAGCCATTCGCAGGCACCGTCCACGGGTACCTCGGCCGGACAGAACTGACCGGGCTGACCGACGCCGGGACACTGTGGTCGGAGTCGTGGGGAGCCCTCCAACGGCAGCCGACGCCCCAGGAGGGCGCTCTCGCGGCGGAGGTGTCCGACGGCGCGGCCGTACGGGGCGAGCCGATATCTCCAGCGGATGCCGGTACGCAGCTCCTGCTGGATGTGGCGGCTGCTGGGGATGCGTCGGTTTCCCGGCCGTCTGCTGCGCGCCGCCGCCCGGCCCGCCGGGTCGACCCGGCGCAGGCGGACATGACGATGCGGACCGCATTCGAGCTGGACGCGCTGCTCATCCTCGTCGACGCCAACCGCAACCCCGCCACCGACCCGCAGCTGCGGGCGCAACTGATCGAGGCGTGCAACGCCCGCGACTTCGCCTGGGCGCTGGCCGACGAGGCGGGCATCCACCATCAGGTCGACGGCGACCGTTTGCACCCCGAGGTGACCCGATCGGGGCTGATCACCTGGCAGCAGTTGTGGAACCGGATCGGTCCCGGCATCACCGATGAACGGGTCGCCGAGCTGCACGCGGCCGTCACCGAAGGCGCGGAACTGCGCGCCCGGCAGGGCTGGCACATGGACCAGCGACTGTTCAGCGCGCAGGTCGCGTTCTACCGACCGGCACCGCCCCCGACGCTCGACATCGACACAGCCGTGGACGACCTGCTGTATGGACGGACGACCCGCGAGAAAGTCTTCGCCCAGCTGCTCGACCACGATGCGGTCACGTTCGACGACATCACTGCCTGGGACACGCAGGTGGAGCAACGCATCTCCACACGCCGGGCGGCTTTGCTCGGCCCGGATGGAGTACAGGCGTTCACCCGGCGGGTCGCCGAGCTGCGCAGCACAGGCATGAGCGTTGCTGAGGCAGAGGTGCAGGCGCTGGTCGACGTCCAGAACGGCGCCCCGCGCTCCGACGCGGACGCCACCGGATCAGGTAGGGCTCCGTCCGACCGGGATTCGCCGAACTCGCACATCGGGGCCACCGGCCCGGATCGGGATGTCGATTCGAGGCAGGCCACAGCCGCGTCGGCCGACGACTCACCGACGGTGCTCCTGCCATCGGTGGCCGCGGTGCACGCCGAAATGCTCGCCGCCGCGCGGGCCAGACGCGCCACGCCCAAGCGCTTCGCCAACAAGACCCGGGCGGCCAACCCGTTCCATCTCACGCGCGAGATCCATCCGGCCGAACGGCGCCGCATCACCGCGATGGTGCAGCCCCTCGGCGACGGGCCCCCTCATGTCCGCTCCGACCCGACCGCGCTGGTCATTTACGGCGGCGTGCTGGACACGGTCGCCTTGTCGGAGGTCATGGGGGCCGCGTACGTGCTCCAATACCAGCGCGACAGCATTCATGGGCCGATGGCGGTCTACGGGCCGGCCGACGGTGACGGCTTCGTACCCGAGGTCGAACCCGACGATCCGCTGACCGCTGACCTTCGGGCCGTGGAAGGGCTCGCAGTAGGCGCATTTCAGCGCTTGCGGGCCGGCGACCTCGACGGCGCCCTGACGAACCTGGCGCGTGGAAAGCAGCTCGCTCCGCAGTTCCGGTTCGGCGGGCGGACCTGGGACGAACAAGCCCAGGCCGCCGTCGCCGAAGCCGACGCCCGGCGAACCGATCCGGGCACCGCACCGCTGCCGATGGTGTTCCAGCCCGCGACGCAACGCGACCTCGCCCCGGCCACGCCGTTGCAACGGGTCCGGGCGAACATCGCAGCGCTGCGGCTGATGGCCGAGATTGACAGCACCGCACGTGCGGCGACGCCGGACGAGCAGCGCGTGCTGGCCCGCTGGGCCGGCTGGGGCTCCATCCCGCAGGTGTTCGACCCCGACAGCCAACAGTGGGCGTGGGCCCGCGACGAACTCGCCGAGCTGCTGACCGACGACGAACGCGCGGCCGCCGCCCGCAACACCCTCAACGCGCACTACACCGACGCTCGCATCGTCGGGGAGGTCTGGGCCGCCGTCACCGCACTCGGGTTCACCGGCGGCCAAGTCCTCGAACCGGGCTCCGGCTCCGGCAACTACATCGGCTTCGCCCCGCCCGGCGCACAGATGACCGGTGTCGAGCTGGAACCGCAGACCGCCCGGATCTCCCAGCTGCTCTACCCGAACGCGCAGATCCTCAACGAATCCTTCGCCGACACCCGTGCGCCGCGCGGAACCTTCGACCTCACCATCGGCAACGTCCCGTTCGGCAAGATCGTCCTGCACGACCCGCGGCACAACCCGCACGGACACAGCATCCACAACCACTTCATGCTCAAAGCCCTCGATCTGACCCGGCCAGGCGGGCTGATGGCCATGGTCGTCTCGGCGTACACCATGGACGCCGCCGGTCCGGCAGTACGCCGGGAGCTGGCACAGATGGCCGACCTCGTCGGCGCTGTCCGGCTACCGTCGCAGGCCCACTCCGAAGCCGCCGGTACCGAGGCGCTGACCGACGTGCTGCTGTTTCGTCGCCGCGAAGCCGACCGCGAACCCGACCCCCTCGCCTGGGAGCGGACCGAAGCGCTCACGATCGGCGAGCACACCGTGCGGGTCAACGAATACTTCCTGGCCCACCCCCACCGCGTCCTCGGCGAGCTGGTCACCGACGGTTCCACCCTCTACCGGACCGGGGAGCTGTCCGTCCGCGGCCCCGTCGGCGACGACCTCGTGGCGCCCCTGCGTACCGCGTTGGCGGACATCGTCATCGAAGCCCAGGCCAAAGGACTCGTGTTCGCTCCTTCGGACGTCGAGCCCGCCGCCGCGCCGGTGGCGCTGGTCGGCCGGTCCGCCGGACGCGCAGAAGGGTTCATCGAAGCCACCGCGGACGGCGCCTTCACCGTCGTCACCAACGGCGTCACCCTCGCCCACGAGGTGCCCGACAGCCAGGCCGCCGAACTGCGTGCGCTCCTCGGTCTGCGCGACACCACCATGACGCTGCTCAACGCCGAGGCCGCCACCCTCGACGACACCGACGAAATCGACCAGCTGCGTCAGCAGCTCAACCGGCGTTACGACGCCTACGTCACCCGGTACGGGCCGATCAACCGGTTCACCACCCGGCGCACCGGCCGCGTCGACCCGCAGACCGGCGAGGACAAGACCGCCCGCGTACGCCCGCCGCAGGGCCGCTTCCGCGAAGACACCTACAGCGCCGCCGTCTACGCCCTCGAAAACTTCGACGCCGAGTCGCAGACCGCGACCAAGGTGGACCTGTTCACGCAGCGGGTCATCGTCGCGCGTACGCCCCGGCTGGGCGCCGACAGCCCCGAAGACGCCCTCGCCATCGTCATGGACCGCCACGCCCGCGTCGACCTCGACGCGATCGCCGACCTGCTCGGCGTCGACACCGACGACGCACGTGCCCAACTTGGCGAGTTGGTGTACCACGATCCCGAACAAGGCCGGCTGGTTCCCGCCGCCGAGTACCTGTCGGGCAACGTCCGGGTGAAACTCGCCGCCGCCCGCACCGCCGCCGAAGACGACCCGCAGCTGGACGTCAACGTCGCCGCCCTGGAAGGCGTCATCCCCGACGAACTCCAGCCGGCCGACATCCACGCCGCGCTCGGCGCGGTCTGGATCGCCGACACCTACGTCCAGCAGTTCCTACGCGAGCTGATCGACGACGACAGCGTGCAGGTCCGCAACCCGATCGGCACCACCTGGCTGGTAGAAGGCGGCCTGCGCGGCGGGGTCAAGTCCCGCGAGGTCTGGGGAACCGACCGCATCCCCGCGATCAAGATCGCAACAGCGCTGCTCGAACAGCGGCCCGTCGTCGTCAAGGACAACATCGGCACCCACGACGCGCCCAAGTACGTGGTCAACATCGAAGCGACCGCCGCCGCGCGGGAGAAAGCAACGCTGATCAACGAGCGGTTCGGCGAATGGGTCTGGGAAGACCCCGAGCGGGCCGCCGTGCTGCAGCGCATCTACAACGACGCGTTCAACAACCTCGTCTTGCGCAACTACGACAACCCGCAGCTGACCCTGCCCGGCCTGGCGTTGAGTTACACCCTGCGCCCGCACCAGCTCGCCGCGGTCGCCCGGATCATCCACGAGCCGGCCGTGCTGCTCGCGCATGAGGTCGGCGCGGGCAAAACGCTGGAAATGGTCGTCGGGGCGATGGAGCTGCGCCGACTCGGGCTGGTCACCAAGCCGGTGGTCGTCATCCCGAACCACATGATCGACCAATTCGGGCGGGAATGGCTCCAGGCGTACCCGCAGGCCAAGATCCTCCTCGTCGGCCGCGAGGACCTGTCCACCGCACAGCGGCGCCGTCTGTTCGTGGCCCGGGCGGCGACCGGCGACTGGGACGCGGTTGTCATGTCCCGTTCGGCGTTCGAGCGGATCCCGATGAGCCGCGACTATCAGGCCGAGTACATGAGCGCCGAACTCAAGTCCCTCGACGAGATGCTGGAGCGGCTGAAGGCCGAAAAGGACGCCAACCGGTCGTTCGTGAAGAAGGCCGAGCGGATGCGTCTGCAAGCCGAGGAACGGCTGACCAAGAAGCTCGACGCGGTCAAAGACGACGGTCTGATTTTCGAGCAGCTCGGCATCGATTACGTGATGGCCGACGAAGCCCACGGGTACAAGAACCTGCGCACGATCTCCAACATCCCCGGCGCCGCCATCGACGGCAGTCAGCGCGCCTCCGACCTGCACATGAAAGTCGAATGGCTTCGTGCCACCCACGGCAGGCGGGTGGTCACGTTCGCGACCGCGACACCGATCGCCAACAGTGTGACCGAAAGCTACGTCCTACAGCGCTACCTGCTGCCGCACCTTCTCACCGATGCGGGCATCGACGGGTTTGACGCGTGGGCGGCAACTTTCGGCGAGGTCATCACCTCGATCGAGGTCTCGCCCGAAGGCACTGGGTTCCGGCAGACGTCGCGGTTCGCGAAGTTCAAGAACACCCCGGAACTGTTGCGTATGTTCTGGATGGCGGCCGACGTCAAGACCGCGGAAGACCTCAATCTGCCAGTGCCGCTGCTCGCACCGCGGTCCGGTGACGGCGAGCGCCAGGTCGAGATCGTCCCGGTGCCGTCGATCCCGGCGCAGGTAGCCCACATGGACAGCTTGGCGGATCGGGCCAAGGCCGTCCGGGACCGGGCCGTCGAACCCGAGGAAGACAACATGCTCAAGATCTCCAGCGACGGCCGGAAGGCCGCGCTGGACATCCGCATGGTCTACCCGGACTTCACCCCGATGGAGCCGCAGAAGATCGACAAGGCGGCCGACAACATTGCCGCGATCTGGCTGGAGAACCGCGACAACGTGTATCCGGCGCCGGGTGGCGGCGACCATCCACGACGTGGCGCGTTCCAGATCGTCTTCAGCGATCTCGGTACGCCCGGTGGGGCGTTTTCCGCATACGACGAACTACGCCGGCTCCTCGTCGAGCGGGGCATGCCGCGCGAACAGATCCGGTTCATCCACGAGGCGAAGACCGACGTGGCCAAGGCGGAGTTGTTCTCAGCGTGCCGCGACGGGCGGGTCGCGGTCCTGATCGGTTCGACCGAGAAGATGGGCGTCGGGACCAACGTCCAGGCGCGCGCGATCGCGTTGCACCACCTGGACTGCCCGTGGAAGCCCGCCGAAGTGCAACAGCGCGACGGACGCATCCTGCGCCAAGGCAACCTCAACCCCGAGGTCCGCATCTTCCGCTACGTCACCGAGGGCTCGTACGACGCCTACATGTGGCAGACCGTCGCCCGCAAGCAGCGGTTCATCAGCCAGCTGATGCGCGGGCGGCTCGACGTCCGCGAGATCGAAGACATCGGCGAAACCAGCCTGTCCTACAACGAAATCCTCGCCATCGCCACTGGCAACCCGCTGTTGCTGGACAAGGCTCGCGTCGAGGCAGAGGTGCATCGGCTGCAACGGCTGGAGCGGGCGCACCACAACGGTCAGCGCAGCCTCGACCGTCGCATCGTCGACGCCGACACCACCGTCGAGCGTGCCCGCGAAGCTCTGCGCCTACTGGAGCCGGTTCAGGCGGCGCGCACGCCCACCGGCGGTGACACGTTCGCGATGTCGGTGGGCGAGCGCCATATTACTCAGCGGGCCGAAGCCGGCCGGGCGCTGGCAGACCTGTTGATCAGCCTGCCGTACGCCGGGCAGCCGCGTGTGGTAGCGCGGCTGGGCGGGTTCACGATCACTGCGGTGATGGGCCGCGACGTGAAGGGGCCTAACGCCGTCCTCGATTTCCCCGACGTTCCAGACGCCACGGCGATCGCCAGCAGCCCCCGAGGATTCGTCGCAGCGAGCGTGATCCTCCAGCTGTCCGACCTGTCGGCCGCAGGGGCGGTCGGACTCGTGCAACGGCTGGAGAACCGGCTCGCGGCGCTCGACCGCGATCACGGCCGAACCCTCGCGCTGATCGACCGGCAGCTACAGGAGGCGGCTGCCGCACGGATTCAACACGCTCAACCGTTCCGCTACGCCGACGACCTGCGCACCGCCCGGGAAGAACTCAACCGGATTCTGGAAGAGATGGCCCGCCAGGCCGCCACGCCGCCACCCGACCCGACGAATCCTGCGGCCGCAGCAGTGGACGGGCCGGTCGGTGCAACGGCAGCGCCGATCGCGAGCAAACCGCCCGCCGAGGGGAAAGTTCCCACGGATCTGGCCACGCTCGACGACGGGCTTGCCGCGGCGCGGGCCGCGGCGAGGGCCACCACATCGAGCGCCCAGCTGACCCACGCACAGCGCATCCGCCGGGAACTTCTCGCCGCAGCCGCACAACCCCGGCCGGAAGGATCCCGCCTTCTCGATGTCGAGCAGGCACGGGCACTCGTGGGAGACACCAGCCGGATGCTCGTCAGCGACGACGGCCGGTTCTTCGCCACGCCCGTGCCGGCCGAACCGGACCGCTGGAAACTGTACGAGGCGACGACCGGCGTTGCGGTGTCCAACCCCAGGCTGCACATCGGCTCGCCCCAAGCCGCGGAGCGGGCCCTGCAGGTGCTCGCCGGATCGTCGGTGGACTTCACGGCCGCCGCACGAATGTTCGCCACCCCGCCATATGCGATCGAGGATGGTCTGCGCTCCCAGGTGATCGCGGTGCAGGCTGAAGTCCTGCGGGCGGTTAACTCTGAAAATGTAGCCGCCGTCCCGGCGGCGGCAACGGCTGTGCCATCGGCGGGCCCAACGAATGCGGCGCCGCCCGCGCCCGCAGCGGAGCAGCGTGCGTCGGTCGGCGACTACGACGCCACCGTCGTCGCCGAGGTGCTGGACAAGGTACGCGCCCCCGGCGCGAGCGACGACGACAAGCTGTGGGCGTACGCCCGACTCGGCCAGCGCTATCAGCGGCTCAGCGACGACGACAAGGCCGCGGCCCGACGCGAGCTGGACCGGATCGGTGACACCGGAACCCCAGCACAGCGGTCGGCCGCCCAACACGCGCTGGAAGGATTCTCCGATCCGCCGTACGTCCAGCAAGCGCAGGTCCTGGCTGTGACCGCGTCGGGTCTGGCGTTCGGCAACGACCCTGGCGAACGCATCCGCAGATACTCGGGCCTGACCGCGGACGCCTTCGCTGGTCTGCACGAGCGGCACCGCGTCGCGATCCTCGCCGACCTGGCACACGTCGCCGCGGGAGATGACCTCAACCGCAGCGCCACCGGCCCTGCCCCGTACGTCCTTAACGCCCGGCGCCTCGCCGCGACGCTCGATCCAGCACCCGCGACATCTCCGAGCCGGCAGGGACAACTTCGCCTCGTCATCGACGACGCGCAGGTCTGGGTGCACAGTGCCGAGAAAGACGACCTGGCCTTGCGCGCGATCCTGCGACGCAGCCACCTGACGTGGTTCCCGTCGAAGGGTGCGTGGGGCTTCCAACGTCACCTACGGCCAGAAACAAAACGAGCCGGCCTGGTGCGCCTACTCGCTGCCATCGAGAAGGCGGGCCGCCCGACGCACGTGGAAGACCATCGCAGCCACCGACCGGACCCGCCTGCGATCGAACCTGCCGTTACCGCAATCGACGAGCAGGCCGAGGCCGCCGCGACGGTAACCGCCTCCCCGCCGACGCCGGCGAACGACGCGCAGACGCGGCTGAAGACGACGCTGCAGGTGAAGGCCGCGCTGCGGCGCAGAGCAGACGCGGCCGAACACTACCCACCTCTCCTGCCGCAACCTGAGCAGCTGCGAAGCCTCGCCCGGCAGGACCTCATCATCAGCGACGACGGCCGGTTCTTCGCTCGGCAAACCTCGAAGATGAGCATCCCGTACTGGGAACTGCGAGAGGCCGCTACCGGGTGGTGTCTCACCACGCCGGAGGTGGGACTTGACGACGAAGCAGCCGCCCGCCGGGGCCTGGCGGCCCTCGCAGCCGCGGGAATCGACTTCGCCCAGGTCGCCGAAGCCCTAGCTGCCGACCCGATGAATGGCATCACGAGCGATATTCGTCAGCAGCTGCGGGCGGTCCTCAACGAAGCCCACGGCCTTGCACCGGCTGGATCAAGTTCGCCAGCCGCGGTGGCGTACCCGCAGTCGGTCGGTACGGCGTTGAACCTGCCGCACCAGCGAAGCGCGTCGCCTTCTCCCGGCCGGCCTGATCTTGAGCACGACGATGCGCGACAGCTCGGCTGAGCCCGATGCCGCAAGGCCAGATGTCGCCCCGGCACCTTAGACTGGAGAAGTGGTGGACCTGCGCAAAGCCGTCGTGATTTCGCCGGACGTGATCGAGCAGGCAGCTGCCTCCGCTGTGGCGTGGCTTCCGCGGTCGGACAACCCTCAGTTCGTCAAAGGCGCTATCGCCGCGTACGCCTGGGTGTTGGGCCGGCTTCCATACGGGCCGGTCAGTCGGGCCGATGGACCAGCGACGGTTGAGGCGCTGCGTCGAGAGGACCGCCTGGCAGACGACGCGATCTACGGCCCGGTCGGCGACCCGCCGGTCGATCAGCGTTTCGCCGCCGGCGTGCAGAATGCCTTGATGTGGCTACGTGGTCTGGACGATGAACCACCGATCTCGATCGATCGCTAGGCGGTTTACAGTTTAGGCAGTTGGTCCGGGCGGCGACACAGCCCACGTGTCCCAGGTGAAGCCCGACCCCGCAATGCCGGCAATCGCGTACCGACGCGGGAAATGAATCAGCCGCATATCGTCGATCAGCGACCCTAGAACAGCTGCTTGCCTGCCTCGATCAACCCGGCGACGATCGGCGCGAGATGCGGCAACGCCAGCGATGCAGCGCCCTTTGCCAGCTCGTCAAGCACAGTCTGACCGAGCCGCCGAAGAATCCCCTCTCGTGGCGCGGGCGCGTCGAGCTCGCCGTGCAACTCCGATACAGCCTGCTCGATCCGAGCTAGCCGGTCGGACTCGATACCAACGGTCGGCAGGATCGCGTGAACGGACGCCAGCCAAGCAGCGATTTCCTGCCCGTTGAGCCCGTGGCTGATACCCACCGTTGCGTTGACCGTTCCCGAGTTATCCCGCCCGATCACCGCACCGATCGTTGCTCCCGGGCCGAAGTCGAACCGGTAGGTGTCACCGCCTCCGCCGTCGCGCTGCCCATGGCGCTGCCAGGCGACGATGTCACCATTCCAGTTCTCCAACACCCGCCGACCCAGGTGATGTAGCCGCAGACTCATGCCGGCCAGTCCTCGCTGCGCGATCACCAGGCGCTCTTCGGCCAGGTAGTCGGCCGCCTCATTGATCTCCGCCATGGTGAACGCCAAACCGTGCAAATGTGCGGAGGAATGGCCGAGAAAGGCACTCACGTGCTCGACGCCGCCATCATGCTCTGCGCTGGGTACCCATGCCAGCAACGCCGCCCGGCATGCGGTCGCCCGCGCGATTGGACTGTCGCGTTCCTGGCGAGCCTTGTTGACATAGTTTTGCCCACGAGAATTGATCTTTGCGAGCCCCAGAATGCCGTCGCCAGACCGCTGACCAATCTCGGTCACCAACGGCGAGAACAGATTGCCAATGCGCTCTCGCTCGTGGTCGTCCAGAGCCCGCACGAGCGGCAAGTCGCTGAACACAACCGCGCCTCGGGCGTCATGCATGGATTCCAAGATGGCCAGCTCAGTCGGAGTCAGAACCTCGTCGGTCATGATGTTCATTGTGTCTGACCTGGATGATCTCCGGTTCTCGGAGGTACGGCCTCCCTGGCCCGCCGCTCTCCATCCGGCTCCTTCGACGCCCAGGAATCGCTGAACTTGTGGTTCCCTCTCCCTCCTGGGGTGGTTCGGCATCGGACGTGCTCGCATGCCATTGGGCTCGCCGAGCCGACTGTCGCTGCAGTGAGGTGGAGTTCTCACGAGGTGCCTTCATAGCTCGTCTGTGTGTGTTCGACGCCGTGGCCATTCGCGGTTTCACGGGCGACGCGGCGGTCGGCTACCCGTGCTTTCGCCAGCGCGGCGCCAAGGTCGGTGGGGTACGCAATCGCAGCGCGACCGTCGGGAGTCGGCCGAGCAGAAGCCGTCGAAGCGCTGGAGGAAGCTGCGCGCTGACCGTTTGTATCCAGTCCCCGTCGTCGCAGTTCGATGACTGCGCGTTTCGCGGCCTGCCGATGGTGGTCAGTATGGGCGTGCCAGGCGGCGCGGGCCTCGTCGATCAGCGTCAGGTCGCGAGTGGTTGCGAAGAGTTGGTTGGCGGTACGCAGGTGCTCGTCTGCCTGGGCGTACAACTGCCGCCGCTGATGCTCCTCACCGTTGATCGCGGCTTCGGCTCGTTTGAGGTGAGCTTCTTGTTCGTGCCATCGGGCCAGGCCGGACTGGTCGCGAAGGCCATCGGCGACCCACGCGGGCGCCCACTCTTGCTGGCGGGTGTAGGTCTCGACAGCGGCGACCAGCGCCGGCACGGTCATTGTCGTTTCGGCTGCCAGGTCGTTCGGTTCGCCGAGAGCGCGCCAGGCGGCGAACCATGCCGCGCGTGCTTCGGGTAGTCCGGGCTTGGGGCAGCCGCCGATCGGGTCGGTGTCATCGGTGATCTGGTACTGCTCGCGGAATCCGGCGATGACACCGGCGCGGCGGATCCACTCCCGGCGGCCGTGTTCGTTGTCGGGGATGGGGCCGAGTCGTGTGGACCATGTCGGGGGTCGGGCTGCGGCTTCGCCGCCGAGCAGGGTGCAACGGGCGTCCATCGCGGCGGCGACTGCGACGGCGTACTGGCTGATCGGGTCGCGGGCGGTAGGGGTTCGCGCCGTCCAGGTGTCGCCGGTCGGGAGTAGCCGGTCGCCGTGCCGGGCCGTGATGCGGTGGTGGAGCACCTTGGCCACGGATTCGGCGGTCCACAGTTCGCGTTCGGTGGCGGCGTCGTCGAGGAGGCGGCGCGGGTCGTGGCCGGCCAGTTCGGCGCCGCGTACCAGCCGCCACAATGAGGTGACCGCTTCATCGGCCAGCAGTTGCGTGGCGAGCCGGGGATCGAGGTGTGAGTCGGCGGTGAGGTCGTCGACGATCGCCCAGTAGCGGGCTTCCACGGCCAGCGCGTTGGCTTCGGCCCAACGTGACCCGAGGACGGGCAGCGAGCCGGCTGCTTCGGCGAGTTGTTCCCGCAGGTCGACTGCGGCGAGGTCGGGCTGGTCGCGTTGCACGACGGCGGCAAGGATCTGTCCGGCGGACGGCCGCATGTCCTTGCGGCGTGCGGCGTCGGTGGGCTCTGGACCGGTCGGCGCGAGTTCGGTGAGCGTGTCCGTGGCGACGTGTGCGACGGATCGCACCCGGCCGCGGGTCATGGCGACGTAGAAGGCGTTGGTGTCGGTGCGGCTGGTGATGATGGGGTAGCAGGTGTCCACGGTGCTGCCCTGGGCGGAGTGCACGGTGACCGCGTAGCCGAGGGTGACGTGGTGGGCGACGTAGGCAGCGGGGAGATCGAGTTCGGGTCCGAGTTCGCGTTGGCCGTTGTGGTGGCCGGTGATCCGGCGTACGCGCAGCCCGCCGTCGTCGAGGAGGCTGGTGACCTGCCACATGTCGCGGTTGATGACGGCGCGGCCGTAGGAATCGGTGATGCGCCAGTCATTGCGGCGGGTCTGGATGATGTCACCGACGCCAGCGACGGTGTCTTCGGCGTCACGGTGATGCAGTTCGACTCCGTCGGCGCTGACCCGGCCCAGATCGACCAGTTGGGTGCGCAGCCGCGCGGACAGCTCGGCGGCTTGTTCGCCGGTGCCGACGACGAGCAGCGACTGGTAGCCGCCGAGGGTGTCAGCGAGCCACGCGCGGGCGGCGAGACGGCCAGCGTTCTCGGCGCTGCCACCGTCGACGATGCGGCCGTGGCGCTCGTAGACGGACAGCACGTTCGGGTCGGCGTCGCGCAGGCGTAGTGATGCAGCCCGTTCCCACGGCGCGGCGAATCGGCGTACCTCGTCGAGGGTGAAGGTTCGGCCGTGGTTGGTCATGAGGCGGAACGCGCCGCCGGCGCCGACGGCGCCGAGTTGGCGTTCGTCACCGACCACGATGAGCCGAGCACCGGCGTGCGCGCAGCGGGCGACGATGGCGGCGACTTGGCTCGTGGACGACATGCTGGCTTCGTCGAGCACGACGAGGTCGCCGGGCTGTAGGCGGGCCGCCAGATCGGGGCTGTTGGTGGAGCCCGCGTCGAGGCGGGCTTGGCGTTGCAGCCACCGGTCGACGTTGTCGGTTCGGGTGAAGCCTTCCTCGGCGAGCACAGCGGCGGCGCGCTGCCCGGTGGCCAGGCCGATCACCGACCGGCTTGTGTGGTGTTGCCACAGCTGGGCGGTCATGCCCATGACGAAGCTCTTGCCGGTCCCGGCCGGGCCGACCACGGTGACGACCGGTTCGGTGGCGGTGAGCAGGCCGCGGATGACGGTGGCCTGGTCGGCGCCGAGTTCGGTGCCCTGCTCGGCAAGGCGGGCCAGCGCGGCGTCGACGTCGGCCGGGGCGATCGTGAGAGCGCCAGCCCGTCGGGCGACGGCCCGTACCAGGCTCTCCTCGGCGGCGATGTGGCCGCGGGTGGCGTACACGGTCTCGGCGGGTGCCTCGAACACCGATCGGCCGTCGTTCAGGCGCAGTTCGGTGGGTACCTCGATCAGGTCCGGGGCATTGAGCCGAAGGACCACATCGTCGGTCGCGGGCATGTCGGGGTTGAGTGCTCTGTCGGCGAGTTCGTCGAGCAGCCGGACGACTTGGACCGCGCCGAGCCCACCGAGGCAGGCGGGTAGGTGGCTGTTTAGGGCGCGGATGAGGTCGAAGCGGGTCCAGCTCGCCTTGGTGGCCTGCACCTGCTCGACCGCTTGGGCGATCACCTCCGCCGGAGAAAAAGCGTCGGGTTGCAGCTCGTCGACCCGATCAGGCACTTCGGCGGCGATCTGGGCCAGGCTCTCGTCGACAGTCGAGCGCAGTTGGCGCTCCCATCGGTCCAGGCGGTCGGTCAGGCTTTCCTTGTGGCGCTTCTTCGGTGCTCGGGTTGCCTTCGACGCCTCGCGGGCAAGCTGCGATAGTTCGAGAGCGTTGGGTGGCCGGCTCCGGCGTTGCTCGAACCGGGCAACGAGATCTTTGACCGCGGTGGTGACGTCGCGACGGCGGCGGGAAAACAGCCGCCGCGCCGGTACGGACACACCGACCAGCTCCAGGGTGTGGCCATCTTCGGACCAGCGGACCTGCACGCCGAGGGTTTTGATGGCTTGCTCGGTCATCACCCGTTCGGCGATCGCACCGGCGGCGCCGCGCATGCGATGGATGGCCCGTGAGTCGAGCGTGCGCCAGCGTCCGTCTGCGCACTCGACGCGGTTGAGGACGGCGTTGTGGATGTGCAGGTGCATGTCTTCTGCACGGCTCGTGTGTTGCAGGAACGACGCGACGACCCACGCGTGCGCGTCGATCCACCGCCCGACCGAGCCGCCGGTCGGTGTGCGTGCACCGTGGTATCCCGCACGCGAGAAGCCGGCGTGATCTTGCAGGTATTCGAGCGCGGCGGTGTTGCCCGCCCAGATTGCACGCTCCAAGAGTTCGATCTTGCGTGTCCAGTCGCCGGGAGTGCGTGCACGGCCGTCGGCATGTGCACGGTCCTCTTGTGTACGAACCTCTTGTGCACGTAGCGCAGTGTGCAAGATCGAAAACGACTTCGGTACGCCGAACGTGAGATCAAGGAACGCCACCGGCGTGCGTGCACGCCGCTCGGATGCGCGCTTCAGCTCCTCGACGCGCTCGGGTTCTGCGTCGGGCTCACGGGCCAGCGCCTCAGCCAACAGTTCCTCGGCCGTCGCGTACTTGCGTGGCGGTCGGCCCAGCCGTGCGGCATGCCGCCAGCCGCGCCGGCCGTCGCGGAAGGCGGGGTCGCGCGGGTCGACGAAGTGGACGTAGACGCCTTCCATGTCCTGCTCGTCGACCGGTCCGATCAGGCCCAGGGGTGCGGTCCCGCGACCTTGCCAGATGCCGGGTGGCTCGCCGCGGCCGACCTCGCGGGTGTAGTAGTTCTCGCCGCCGTTGGCGACCTCGCCGGTGAGGTAGCGCGGGTTGTAGCCGGTCGCGATCGAGAGCATCTGTGCCACCTCCTCGCAGGTAGCAGCGCCTTCGGGGTTTACGTACATACGTTAACGAGGTAAGTGTACACACGTAAAACCGCCATCATCATTTGAATGCCTAGGCGTGAGGCAGGTTGAGGGTGATGGTCATGGATGTAAGGGGGTGGGTGATGGAGGAGGAACGGCAGGCGGGGGGGGGGGGGGGTGAGTGATGGCGTGGTGAGGTCGGAGCTGGTGGAAGGGATGTGGGGTGTCTACCGCGCTGTTCACCCGGCCGGCGGCGAAGCGTTGGCCGGGTGAGCCTGGCGTACATAGGTGGAGGTAGTGCGGCCGACCGGCGGGCCTGGCGGGACTGGAGCCGCGGGCGGGGTCGTCGAGGTGCGGCGCTGGCTGGCACCGCCTTGCCGCGAAGCTGAGGCTGGATGCCGATACGCGCGAGGCTGTGAGCGATCTTGCGCGCAAGATTCCGGTGGCGTTGTCACGTAGTCGTGCGTGCACGGGTAAGTACTGCGCGTGCACGCGTGGGGCGACGGGTCGTGGGTGCGCAGACCGACGGCGTCGACGAATGTGCACGCACGGGAGATGCGGAGTGTATGCGGCGGCCGGCGGTGCCGAACCGTGTGTGCGCACGCGTGGCGCTGAGTGCGCGCACGGGTCGGCGCCGACGATGTGGCGTATGAGGTCGTGCGTGCTCGCAAAGGGTGAGTGCGTGCACGCGTCGACGGGCTGCATCTGCCGACACTTATCGCCTCGGTCGGCCGGGAGACTGGCGCCGAGGTTGTGCACCGCCGAGTCGCAAGGTTGGCGCGTCGGCCGGCGATGCGTGCACGCGTCCGTCGGCGAACTGGGATCGAGCGACGGGAGTGCGAAATCGCGTGGTGCAGCGAATGGCAGGTGTCCGCTGATCGAGTAGTCGCGGAGACTTGGGTGGGGATGCACGGTGCTGGCGGCACCGGGCGCTTTCCCGGTGAGCGTTAAGGCGCAGTGGAGCCCGCGACCGATCGGTCGCGGGCTCCACTGTCGGTCGGTGATTTCAGGTCGTCCTGCGGGGCCGTGGGTGCGGCCGCCGGTGTCGGTCACTCATCGAGGTCGCTGTTGTCGTCGAGGTGGTCGGCGAACGCGCAGAGGTCGGCGTGGTTGTCGTGGGCGAATTCGTGGCAGCAGCGGCAGTTGTCGTTGTCTCGATAGATGCCGCGGGTTGGCACCTCCATCCCGATCACGATTGCGCGGTCGCCTGGGAATTCCCCGACCGCCCCCGGCGCGGCGCCGGTCGGCCGCCCGGCGTACGCCCGACCGTCGCCGATCTCGATGCCGTTCTCGCCGACCACGGCGCCGGCGCCGGCCACCTCACCGCCGCTGAGATCGCCGCTCTACTGGCCAACCGACTCGGTGTTGCCGTGTCACCGCGGACCGCCCAACGGCTTCGGGCCGCCGCGAAGGCAGAGTTCAACGACTGATCGTCAACCAGGGCTGCGTCATCCGCGAGACCAGGATGCACCTGCCAGCCGGTCCCCGGCGTCATCGGCTGGCAGGTGACACCGGGACGCTGTCGGGAACGACCGTCACACGTCGTACGCGACGGAATCGGGTATGAAGCCCGCGACCGGAACATACTCCCGAACGACCAACGCCGGCGCCCCCGCCGAGCGCATGACCACAACCTGCACCGTCGTCGCCGCAGGCGCACCGGGAATCCAGATCTGCCGCCGGTCGCCGTCTTCCACGAACTCGCAGCGCGTCGCTGCGTCCCACAGCTCGTGCAGGAAGCTGCTCGACTCGACAACCTGTTCGACGAGTTGCTGGAGGACGCGGTCGGCCGGACGCTCAATGAGGGCGGCTCGCAGCTGGGCCACGAGCGCCGGAGCGTGCACGTCCTCCCACTCCACGAGCTGTTCACGGGTCTTCGGGTCCGTCAGCATCAGCAGCATCAGGTTGTCGAACCGAGCAGCGGAGGCAAACCACCGCTGGAACGCCGGGTTTGATGCCACCACCTGCCAGTAGGGATCCGTAATGACCGCAGCCCAAGGGAACGCCGCCAACGTCGCGACCAACACGTCAGAGCCGACATACGCACGCTCCAGATCCCCGGCAAGCACGCCGGGGCGCAAACGTGAGCTTGTCGCGCGGTGCTTGACCAGCAGAAATAGCGTCATGCGCTCGTTGTCGCTGAGCCGGAGCACAGTCGAGACGCGGTCGAGGACCGTGTCGGTGTAGACCCGCGACAGATTGCCGCGTTCAAGGCCGCCATACCACGTCGGTGTCACGCCTACCAGAGCGGCCACGTCTTCCTGGCTCAGGCACGCATTCCGCCGGCCGTGGGACGAGGGGAGCCCCGGGAAGTCCGCCACGGTCGTCTTACGGCGAGCACTCAGCAGCAAGGCACTCACTGCTCTGGATGGAAAGTCGTCGAATCGTGATCTCTGCTTCCTGCCGTTGCTGTCCACTACCAACCCCCGAATGCACGGTCGGACGCCAATCGACCAACCGATGCTGCCCCAACACATTGCCCACGTGCGCCACGACGGCAAAGGCCGATCACTGGCATACAACGGCCGCCCCCGGGCCGCGAGCGAAGGACGACCACGCTATGCCACTACCCCTCCCATGATCAAGGGCATATGCGGCGCCGACGGCCTGCGGCAGAAGGGTGATCCTATGAAGTGGACCTACAACGCCCGCACAGGCGAAGAACATCGAGTTGATCCGGCGGTCCCGCCCAGCCCCCCGGGGGCGACTTCCATGCGCAACCTGCTCGCTCTCAGCCGAGTGCTGGCTGAGCCAGGTCACAGCTAAGAGGTGTGGCCATACAACTTCGCCTCTATGACAGCAGTGTCATGGAGGCTCGCGAGCAGCACCGTGGTGGCTGGAGGCGTCTCATCGGCGACTCCGCCGCAGGATTCGCAGAAGAATCCGGAACGCACGGACCGGAAGTCCGCTCGATACGCATGTGGGGCGCCAGGCAGCGAACCTGACGCCCCACCTTTCGCGCATCCCGGGTCGTGCCCGACCAGTACGCCATGGTCGGGCAGCTGTGTGCCGACGAGCCCAGGTGGCTTGATGCCGCTCTCGTCCGGCTGGGTTTCCCCGATGGCATCGCCAGCCTCACCACCTGGACTCGGCGAGTCCAGGCAGCGCGACTAGCGCACAGCGACGGTCTCCGATGGGTCTCTACCTGCCCTAGCCCTTCCGATCGGCGCTCGATGCGGAGCCGGACCGATTCATGGCGGAGGGGTCAACCCTCTGACCGACTCGAGGTCGGCCGCCACCCTGCGTGGGTCGTTACGGGGTGGTACGCGGTTGGCTCCTGTGTGCGGTGGTCAGTAGTTGATCAAGATGGTGCGCGTCGGAGGAGGCGTCGGAGGTCGTAGGACTTGCCGGCGGCGTTAGCCGCATTGTGGATCATCGTTCGCCGAGAATCCAGCCGGCGACGGCCCGCGTGATGCCGGTGGCGATGCCGCGAACGATGGCTAGTACGACCTGCATGCGGGTGCTCGGGGTTTTGTCTGCGCTGTTGCTGGACATTGCGTGCTCCGGTTGGTCGAAGAGACAGGAACCGAGCCGGCCGGCTGGTGGCTCCTTTGTCCTCCGCGGGGAGGTTCACGACGAGTTCTCCGCCGGTTACGGTGAACGTTCGCCGAGGTAGAAGTGGGTAAATTCGGGTCCGGTCCGGTCTCCGGTCCGGACCCGTACGGCAAGGAGGAAGCGGTGAGCGGTGCGGATAACGTCGCCGGTCAATTCGAGGCGGAGCTTGTGCGGCTTTATGACGCCGCTGGTCACCCATCGCAGGCGGAGTTGATCCGGCAGGCGGCCAAGCAGCCACGCCCCCTTCGTCTGAAGCCGCAGTCGGTCAGCGATTGGCTGGGCGGTCGCGCGATCCCCGACGACGACAACGTGGTTAGGTTCCTAGTCGCGTACCTGCAGGCGATCGCGAAGCGCCAATCCGGGTACCAGCCACCGCGCTTCCAGGACTGGCGCAGTCTCGCCGAGGCCAGCCGGACGGCGAAGCGATCCGGCGCGCCGGCCCGGGGGCGGACTCCCACCCGCCTGCTCACAACCGTGTCGACCTGGCCCTTGGTGCGAGAGCTGGGACCGCTAGAGATGGGCGTGCATCCGGCCGCGTACCTGCCATCGTCGACGTCCCCGCTGGCGCTTTGGCTTGAGGCAAGGTCCCAGGCACGGACCGTGCCGGCCTACGTCCCGCGTGACCACGATCGGGAACTCGCGGAGGCGCTGGACGCGGTCCGCCGCCGCGGTTCCGGCGTGGTCTTGGTAGTCGGCCGCTCCTGCACTGGCAAGTCCCGTTCGGCCTGGCAGGCGGTCTCGGCGGCGTTCAGTGGCTGGTTCCTGGTTGACGTGCGCGATCATCGGCAGCGCGAGCGCCTTGCGGCGGGTGACAGCCCCGTCGGCGACTGCATTCTGTGGCTCGACAATGCCCACCTGTCTGACGACGTTCCTGGCGTCGTGGCGGCAGCGATTGCTGCGCTTAACGCGCCCGCGACCGGCCAACGCATCGTGGTCGCCACCATGTGGCGCCAGCCTGAGCTCGACGGCCCGGGCCGCCCGCTGCGCGACTTGGCGAAGCTCGCCGGCGTACCAGTACACGTCGCCGAACGCTGGACCGCCCGCGAGGAAGACTTGGCTCGCACGCTCGCCGGCCCGGATGCGCTGCTAATGTCGGCATTGGCCCAGCCTGGCTACAGCCCGCCCCAGGTCCTCGCCGGCGCTAAGTGGGCGCTCGGTCTGTGGCGCACACCCCGCTTCCGTGAGACCACGGCTTTGCTCAATGCCGTGATCGACCTCGCCGGTGTGGGTGTCGGTATACCCGGCGGACCGCCGCTGACAGGCGCGCTGCTCGAACAGTGCACACCGCCCTACCTCTCGCGCCCACCGGACGACCGGGACTGGTACCAGCGAGCGCTCGACGAGGCGACGACGCCTCTAGAGGATGCCTTGCGGGCCTTGACCCCTCCCACAACTCCCGACGACGGCTACCGACTGTTCGATCCGCTGCTTGACTATGCGCGCCGCGAGCGGTGGCACGAGCTGCTTCCCGCCGCAGCCTGGGCCGCGCTCGCCGCGGCGGACTTAGGCCGCGAACATGCCCTCCGGCTCGCAGCAACGGCCCAGCACCGACTGTTGCTGCGCGAGGCGGCGGCAATCGAGCAGCGGGCAGCGTCGATGGCTCCCGCGCGATCGTCGGTACCCCCACGCTCCACGGCTCCCGAACCACGCGAAGCGGCTCCGACACCGCTCACCACTGCCACATCTACTGAGGCGGCGCTTTCCCAACCGACGACGGTTGACATGGTGGCCTCGGACGCCGAGCCGTCTATCCCGCGGCCGCTGAGGCTCAGCCTCACTAACACGGACCGCGGCCGGGCGGACCGCCTACTTGAAGCGGACGATCTCGAAGAGTTGCGGGCATTGGCTGTACGCTCCAACGATTCGTATATACGCCGCCGCCTAGCGAGACTTTACGAGCGACGCGGCGATCGCCGAAGCCTGCGAGAGTTGGCGACGTTTAGCAACCGTGGCGCCCGCCACTACGTTGAGCTGTTATGCGAGGAAGGCGATATCACCGAACTCCTGCGCTTGGCAGCTAGCGGCGAAGGCTTCGCTCTAAGGGCGCTCAATGGCTGGCAGATCACTGGCCTGAACGACACCGAACGGCAGCTCATCCTCACCGTCGGTCTGACCCCGGACGGGCGAGTCTGCGACCCGCCTGACGAGACCTGATGCTGCGCACTCCGACAGTATGGGCGTGTGCCCTCGGGCTGTTCAAGGGTTCCTAGCCCAATGTCGGAGTGTTGCTCTATCCCGGGCCTGACGAAGCGCCAGGCCCGGGGACCAAGTCCCGGTCGGGCTACGCGACGGCTTTGTTCACAGCCGAGGTAAGCGATGCCCAGGCGGTCTGCTCCGTGGTCGTCAGGTCCGACCAACCGTGTGTGCCGAGCCAGCGGAGGAACGCCTTGGCTAGCTTGTACTTGGAGAAGCCAGTGATCTCGGCGGTGAAGATGTCCACGATCGGCCGTCCGGACTGGGCTGCGGCCGTCGCGGTGACGTCCCAGCCGAGGTCGGTCTTTGCGATGCCGACGAGGGTTTCTCTCAGTAGGTCCTCGATTTCGGTCCGGGTGACCGGGCCCGAGTAGTGGTCCTTCGTGCGCAGGATCTCCTTGCTCCTGACCAGGCGGACCAGCTCATCCTGCGTCGCCGCCTGATCGCCGGCGGCGTCGGAATCCAGCAGGGCCGCCACTTTGAGCCTTTGCCCCCGCAGCAGCGCGCAGTAATAGACCACCTTGCTCGCGGATTGGGCGGGGGTGACCGCGATGTCGTCGCGCATTGTCGTGACGCCTGCCTCGCGCATCGCGCCGGCGACGCCTTCGAGCAGCCACATGTCGGTCAGGCCCTCACACACCAGATTGCGCTTCTGCCCGAACAGACTCTGGGCGAGTTCGTAGCCAAGCGCGGCCTGCAGCGGGTATATCGACCGGGGGTCGTCGACGACCAGAGTGGAGTGGACCTTGGTACCGGTCTGACGATCCTTCATCTCCACCACCCGCACCAGGTGCAACTCGTCGGTGCCAACCATGAACGGCGAGTGCGTGGTGTAGATGATCTGGTTGTCCTTCGCGAGCATGGAGACCGTCTTGCGGAACTGCTGCTGCTTGAGCGCGTGCAGGCTCAAGCCCGGCTCGTCCAGCAGCAGGATCGCATTATTGAGCTTGCCCTTGGCCTGCGCCCGGAACACGACGAAGAAGCTGACCAGCCAGCGGAAGCCGTCGCTGCGCTGGTCGAGTTCCACCTCGACGCCGAGGTCGTCCTGCACGACGACCTTGAGGTACTGGCCATCGGCAACGAAGTTGAGGGTGACCTGGTCGTCGTTCCACACCTCCCGCACCATCTTGGTCAGTGCGACGCTGGCCGCGTTGAGCCGGTAGTGCCGGTCGTCGAGCTGGGCCTGCCACTGATCGACCTGGGTCCGGTACGCCGCCATCGCGTTTTGGTCATGCTGGTTGGGCGGCAAGACCGGCGCCGGCAGCGCCGCGAGGTCGGACAGTTCTTTCGCGCTGAAGCCGAGCAGGTCAAGAAGGCACAGGTTGCCGAAGTCGTACTCCTGGTCCAACTCGTTCGTCGCCTGCCGCTGGGCCAGGTTAGCCAGATGGATCCGCGGCCGGACCGAGAAGATCTGCGAGAAGTAGACGAAGACCGGCGTGCGCTCGATCAGCGCCGTCCACGCCTTCGCATGCGTAGCTGGCGGAGCGTATATATTCGGAATCTGCGGTATTCCCTCGGCCTGCGCGCACAGGTCGCCCTCGCCTGGCTCACTCACGCCGCCTACGGCACCGGCGCGAACAGGCTGGCGCAGAGGCTCAGCGCGGCGTTCACTAGATGGGATATCTGCCGCTGGTATTCCAGGTCCCGTCCCGACCTCCGGCGTAAGGCTCACCTGCTTGATGCCCGGTCGCGAGATCGTGAGGAGTGCCCTGCTACGGCGGCCCGGGATCAGCGCCGCTATGACCTCCTGAAGACTGGACACAACGCGCCCTTTCGCCATCCACATGAGCGGACCGTGCTGGCGTCTGCGAGACCCGCGCTGCCGACGATAAAACCCGTGAGCACCGGGCGTCTCCGGATGCTGGGAATTGCGGTTGCGGTGGCCGGCGGGTAAGGCTTGCCGTCGCCAGAGCGCAGGCCGTGGCGTCCGCCGACGAGCAGCGGTCGGTCCTCGTCCGAGGACGACTTCACCCGGTTGCATATCGTGTCGAACTTGTGTCGGTCTCGGGCGAGGAAGGCGAAGCTTTGTTCAAGAGCCAACACGCTGCCGTCCTGAACGCCTCTGTCGGGCAGCGGCCAACGTGTATGCATCCGAGAATGCGGCCGGGTCAGTATGGTTGAGCAGCCTGGAGGCGCTGACATCGCCGCGAGCGGGACGATCATCACCACGGAGCCAAGGTCGCTGCCGGTGCGAGAGCGGACAGGGTGGTCATGTCCGGGCCCACCCAGTTGCCGGGCTCCTGGCTGTCGGCGGAGCTGGCACTCCGATCGGGTGCTTCCACGGAAGCACGCCGCCGCCGCGGCCGTAACTGTCGCGGCACGCCTGCCGGACGGGCGCGCCCGGCGGTGGCGCGATAGCCTTTGCCCTGGCTACCTGCATTGGAGGCACCCGAGCGGTCGGCTCGGCGCGCCGGTGGCGCACCCGGTGGCCGAGCCGGTCTAGGTTTCGGTCCATCGGGGCGGGCGGGCGGGCGGCGGTTCCGCCGATCAGTGCAGCGCCTCGAGGTCGTCGCCCGGGTGGTGGTAAACCGTTGCCGATGTTGGACGCGATGGCTTCGCGTACCCAGTCCGGGTCGCGGTGTCGTCGGCCGCCGACATCCACTGGGCGATGACGTCGACGCCCTCGGTGGGGCAACCCTGCGCCTGGCCGGGCAAGGCGACCGCGATCCACACGTCTTCGCCGAGCAGCTGCACGGTTTCCGGATGGCGCGCGGATTTTCGGCTCGGCGCCGATGCTGGAACTGTCGCCCAGGTCGTCGGCGTCGATGCCGTAGGCCGTTCCAGGTCGTGCATCCCGGCCAGGCCCGCCGTCAGGACCATCGCATGGTCGGGGTGCTGCTGGGCGGGGGTGAGCCGGCCCTCGACGAGGCTGCCGAACTCGGCCCACGCCGCTTGCGTGGCGTCGACACCATGTCGCGCAGCGTCGACCAGTCCATCCCGGCAGCCGGGCCGTCGACGACCACTGTCCAGCACCGGTGGCGGCCGCCCTTGCGCACAGTGTCGGCCTGCACGCGGCGTCGCGCGGTTGCCCTGCCGGGCTGCCGCCGCGGTGCCGACCAGCGCCGCGGTGAACGTGGCGGGGTGTGCGTGTCCCGGATCGGACGCGGGTTCCTCTGGGAGCCGTTGCGATAGGTCGTTATTTATGTGCCGGGGATGACAGCGTGTGCGAGTTGGATGCGCGAGTGGAGGCCGAGTTTCCGGTAGACGCGGGTGAGGTTCGCTTCGACTGTTTTGACGCTGATGGTGAGGGCTGTGGCGATGTCGCGGTTGCTCGCTCCGCTGGCGGCGAGCTCCGCGCAGCGCTGTTCGGCGGTGGTGAGGCGCGGGAGCGTGTCGCGGTGCGTGCGGGCGGGGTCCAGCCGGTGGAGGGTTCGGATGGCGGCTTCGTTCCAGGGGTGTGCCTGGTGGGTGTTGAAAAGCTCGGCGGCGCTCTGCGCGGCGGTGCGGGCGCTGGCGCGGCGGCGCCCGCGTCGTTCGGTGTGGCTGAGTGCCAGCAGGGTCCGGCCGCGTTCGATGGGCAGGTGGTGGAGGTGGTCGGCTGCGTCGGTGAGGCGCTGGGCGGCTGCGTTATAGTCGCCCAGGGTGGCGTCCAGGAGTGCCTGGGAGCGTTCGAGCGCGGGCAGGACGGAGCTTCTCCCCAGGTCGGTAGCGGTGCGCCGGGTTTCGGTCAGCAGGTCTCGGGCTTGGTCGAGGTGGCCGAGGCAGATGAGGGCTTCGGCGAGGTCGGCGTGCCAGGGCAGGACGGATGGGTCGCGGACCTGCTGCCGGGTCTCAAGTGTCCGGACCTCCTCCAGCGCTTGCAGGGCTTCTTTCGGATGGCCGGTGACCAGCAGAAGGTGTCCGAGGGCGAAGAGGTTCCGGGAGAGGAAGACCTTGTTGTCCTCCCGGCGGGCGGTGTCGGCCCCGCGGCGTGCGTGCGCGAGGGCGGAGTCGGTGTGCGAGGCGATGCCTTCGACGAGTGCGGAGGTGTAGCACGCCGGTCCGGGGTCCAGGCCAGCCCCGCCTGTCAGCGACTGGGCTCGGTCGGCGTAGTTCAGGGCACGTGCGCATCGTCCGGCGCGGATCTCGACTTCGGCGAGGCTGCGCAGGATGTCGACGGTGCCCTCGGCGTCTCCCGACCGCTCCGCTTCGACAAGCAGTGGCAGCAGGGCGTTGCGGGCTTCGTCCAGGTGGTCGTCGAAGAGGGCGTGGCGGGCACTGAGCTGTTCGGGTGTGGCGTTGACGGGGATGTGTGTGCTGCGTGGCAGGGACAGGGCGTGGCGGAGCGTTGTCTCGGCTTCGGGGTGGCCGAGGATGCGTTGGACGCGGGCCTGCATGGTGAGGGCCATGGCGGTGGTGGCGGTGTCGCCGGCGGTCCGGGCCAGGCTGGCGGCCTGGGCGGCCAGGGCGCATGCCCGGCCGGGGTTGCCTTCGTTGACGTTGGCCCAGATCGCCTGGCGGATGAGGATCTGCGCGGTCAGGTCCGGCTGGTCGGCCGCCTCGTGGAGTGCGTCGGCGAACAGTTCGCCGGCGCTGTGCAGGTGCTGTCCGCCTGAGTCGATCAGGGTGATGAGGGCGTTGACGCGTTGGGCGGGGCTGCTGTCGTGGTGCAGGACGAGGCGGACCGCGATCTGGCCGCGGAGCAGGTCGCCGCAGTGCGCGGCGTCGCGGACGGCGGTCAGCGCCCGTTCGGTGAGCAGATCGGTGTCGGCGTGCGGGGTGCGTTCGGCGGCGAGCAGCGACAGTTCGGCCGCTAGTGCGTGTTGTCCGCGCAGCCTGGCGCGGGCGGCGGCGCGGGCGGCGTGGTAGGCCGACTGCGGGTCGGTGGTGTCGGCTGCCAGCGTGGTGTGACGGTCCCGGCGGACGCTGTCGTGGCTGGCTTCGGCCAGGCGGGTGTGCAGGAGCCTGCGTGCGGCCGCTGGCGGCCGGGCCGCGAGTTCTGCGCCGATCGCGGCGGCGGTGAACCGGATCTTCCCGTCGGGCTGCCCGATGTCGATCAGTCCGGCTGCCTCGGCCTCGGCCAGGAGGCTCTCGGCGGCCGGACCGGCGAGGCGGCTCAGCAGTACGAGGTCGGGCTGATCGTCGAGCGCGGCGAATGTCAACAGGTGCTGGACGTCGGCCGACACGGTTCCCAGCCATTCGCCCACCAGTCTTCGGGCCGCCGAGGGGAGCAACGGGTCGCCTTCGGGACCCCGAGTGGCCGACATGTTCGCGGTACGGTCGTGGGCCCCGGCCAGTGCCAGGGCCAGGGCCGGGTTTCCGCCGCTGCGGGTGTGGGCCTGGGTGACCTGGTTGGCGGACAGCCGGTACGGCGACAGCAGGGCCGCGATCTGCTCGGCCGTCATCGCGGGGATGCGCACGGTGCATGGGTCCTCCCCGCACCAGTGGCCTGCGGCCCCGGGATGCCACGTGCGTTCGGCCGCGATGACGGGAAGGTTCGGGGCCATGCGCAGGGCCCAGCGCAAGATGGCCGCGCTGGCCGGGTCCAGCCACTGGGCGTTGTCCACCAGCAGCGTCAGGGGCGGTGTGTCGCGCAGCAGTGCGGCGGTCAGCCGGCGCAGCCGCAGGGCGGTCTTCGTGTGATCGACCGAGCCGGGCTCTGCGGCGTCGTCGAGCCCTGCCGCCAGCTTCTGGGCGCCAGGCTGGGGCTGCAGGGCGAGCGCGAGTTCGAGCAGTGCGGCGTGGGGGATCCGGCTGTCTTGCGGGCCTGGGGCCAGACGCACGACGGGCAGCTTCAGTTGCTGCCCGAGGACACCGGCTGCGGTGGTCTTGCCGATCCCGGGTGGCCCGAACAGCACGACCCGTCGGGTGCGGTACACCTCGGCCGGTATCACTGGCAGCAGGTTGCCAGGCGGCTCCTGGAACGCACTCGTCACCGTCGGGAAGTCTGCCATCGGATCATGATGCACCCGAGGTGCATTGTGCGCCAGGACAAGGGGTTGCCCTGATTTCGGCCAGCCTCCGCCTTGCCTAAGGTCGTCGCCAAAGCCGAGCTGTCACCGGCTGCCGGACACCCCGCTAACCCGGGTCCTGCGGCCACCCCCTTAACCCCAGCCCGGCGGAAGGATTGCGATGTATCGAAATAATGCTGCGGCGGCCGCTGCCGTGGTTCTGTTTGCAATGGGCGCCGTGACCGGGGTGGCCGCCCCGTCGACCGCGGCCACCCCGCCGCCTGCGCCCGCGGTGGCGCAGAGCCCGTTGTCGCTGGCGATCTCCGCGGCCGACCGGGCCGCCGACGGCGGTCACGACGCGCTGGCCAAAGGCCCCTTCGAGCAGTACGACCGGCGCATGGTGATCCCGTGGGTCGACGGGCTGTTCTCCATCGCCTACACACGCACCTACCGGGGCCTGCCGGTGGTCGGCGGCGACGCCGCCGTGCTCGCCGACGGCAAGGGTGCGATCCGGGCGATCTCCGCCGCCACCAAGACGAAGATCAACGTGTCGGTGGTGCCGACCGTCGCCGTCGACCGTGCCGAGCAGACCGCCAAGAGCCTGCTCGCGAAGGTCGACCGGGTCGAGTCGCGCACCCTGGTGGTGCACGTCAAGGACAGCACCGCCCGCCTCGCATGGGAGGTCGTCGTCGCCGGACGCACCGCCTCGGCGCCCAGCCACCTGCACGTCTTCGTGGACGCGCGCACCGGCCAGGTGCTGGCCAAGCAGGAGGACGCCGCGGCGGGCTCCGGCACCGGCAAGTGGAACGGGCCCAGTCCGCTGTCGATCACCACGTCGCAGTCGGGCAGCACCTACTACCTGCGCGACACCACCCGCTCCGGCCTGAACTGCCAGGACTACAGCACCAACACCGTCTTCTCCGGCCCGGACGACAGCTGGGGCAACGGAGTGGGCACCAACACCGAAACCGGCTGCGTCGACGCCCTGTACTCGGCGCAGAAGGAATGGGACATGCTGTCGGGCTGGCTGGGCCGCAACGGCCACAACGGCAACGGCGGCAGCTGGCCGATCAAGGTGGGCCTGAACGAGCAGAACGCCTACTGGGACGGCTCCACGATCACGATCGGTAAGAGCACCGCCGGCAACTGGATCTCGTCGATGGACGTGGTCGGCCACGAGTTCGGCCACGGCCTCGACCAGAACACCCCCGGCGGCACCAGCTCCGAGTCCGGACTCGGCGAGGGCACCGGCGACATCTTCGGCGCGCTGACCGAGGCCTACGCCAACCAGTCCAGCGCCTACGACGACCCGGACTACCTCGTCGGCGAGGAGATCGACCTCGTCGGCAACGGCCCGATCCGCAACATGTACAACCCGTCGCTGGTCAACGGCGACCCGAACTGCTACTCCTCGTCGATCCCGAACACCGAGGTGCACGCGGCCGCGGGCCCGCTCAACCACTGGTTCTACCTGCTCGCCGAGGGCAGCTCGCCCGGCGGCGGCAAGCCCAACAGCCCGATCTGCTCGGGCGGCCCGTCGTCGGTCACCGGCGTCGGCATCCAGTCCGCCGGCAAGGTCTTCTACGGCGGCATGCTGCTCAAGACCTCCGGCATGACCTACAAGAAGTACCGCACCGCGACCCTGACCGCCGCGAAGAACCTGGACTCCTCGTGCGTCCTGTTCAACCGGACCAAGGACGCGTGGAACGCGGTCACGGTCCCGGCCCAGACCGGCGACCCGACCTGCACCGCGACCAGCACCGACTTCTCGATGTCGATCAGCCCCACCTCGGGCGGCGTCAACGCGGGCTCCTCGGTGACCGCGACGGTCAACACCGCCACCGTCTCCGGCAGCGCGCAGACCGTGTCGCTGACCTCCTCCGGCGCCCCGTCCGGGGTCACCGTATCGTTCAGCCCGTCGTCGGTCACCTCGGGCGGCAGCTCCACGATGACGGTGGCGACCACGTCCGGCGCGGCCGCGGGCACGTACACCATCACCGTGACCGGCACCGGGTCGGTCACCCACACGGCCCAGTACACGCTGACGGTCAACGGCGGCACCCCCGGCGGCACCGCCCCGGACATCAGCGTGTCCAACGTGCAGGCGCACCTGACCCAGCTCAACACCATCGCCACCAACAACGGCGGCAACCGCCGCTCGACCGGCCAGGGCTACCTGCAGTCGGTGGCCTACGTCAAGGGCAAGCTGCAGACCGCCGGCTTCACCGTCACCGAGCAGCCCTGCACCTCCGGCTGTACCAGCGGTGCCGGCCCGAACCTGATCGCCGAGTGGCCCGGCGGCAACGCCGCCAATGTCTACATGTTCGGCGCGCACCTGGACAGCGTCTCGGCCGGTCCCGGCATCAACGACAACGGCTCCGGCTCGGCGGCGCTGCTCGAGGTCGCTCTCGCGCTGGCCGCGCAGAACCCGACCATGCTGAACAAGGTCCGCTTCGGCTGGTGGACCGACGAGGAGCAGGGCCTGCTCGGCTCGAAGTTCTACGTCAACTCCCTCACCAGCACCCAGCGGACCGCGATCAAGGCCTACTACAACTTCGACATGATCGCGTCGAAGAACGGTGGCTACTTCATCAACAACATCACGTCGGCCGCGTCGCAGCCGATGAAGGCGTACTGGGACACCCTCAGCCTCCAGCCGGAGGAGAACGTCGAGGGCCAGGGCCGCTCCGACGACTACTCGTTCCAGAACGCGGGCATCCCGACCTCCGGCTACGCGATGGGCGCCAGCGCGACCAAGACCTCGGCCCAGGCGTCGAAGTGGGGCGGCACCGCCGGTCAGGCGTACGACTCCTGCTACCACTCGTCCTGCGACACCACCAGCAACATCAACGCCACCGGCCTGGACCGGGCCGCCGACGGCATCGCCTACACGCTGTGGAACCGGGCCGTCGGCACGTCCACCCCGACCGACGACTTCTCGATCTCGGCCAGCCCCGCCTCGGGCACCGTGAACGCGGGGTCCAGCACCACGACCACCGTCGGCACCGCCACCACCTCGGGCAGCGCCCAGACGGTGAACCTGACCGCCAGCGGCGCCCCCACGGGCGTGACGGTCTCGTTCAGCCCGTCGTCGGTGACCTCCGGCAGCTCGTCGACCGCCACCATCACGGTCGGGGCGTCGGTGGCCGGCGGCACCTACACCATCACCGTCACCGGTTCGGGTTCGGCGACGCACAGCACCACGTACACGCTGACCGTGCCCGGCGGGCCGGGCGGCTGCACCGCGGCCCAGCTGATCCTCAACGGTGGGTTCGAGAGCGGCACCTCGCCGTGGACCGGCTCCACCGGCGCGATCGGCACCTCTATCGGGCAGGTGCCGCGCAGCGGCACCCGGTTCGCGTGGCTCAGCGGCTACGGCTACGCGGCGACCGACGCCATCAGCCAGACCGTCACCATCCCGTCGGGCTGCACCAGCGCGGTGCTGACCTACTGGCTGCACATCGACACCGACGAGTACGAGGCGCTGGCCTACGACGTGTTCACGATCAAGGCCAACGGCTCCACGGTGGCGACGCTGTCCAACGTGAACGCGGCGGCGGGCTACACCCAGCGCACCATCAACCTCGGCGCGTACGCCGGCCAGACGGTCACGCTGACCTTCACCGGCACCGAGGACGCCTACCTGCAGACCAGCTTCGTGCTGGACGACGTGACCCTGCAGGTCGGCTAAGTTCAACGGCAGGGTGGGGCGCTCGCCCCGCCCTGCCGCCTGTCCCGTTCCTCTGGTCACTGGTCCTCGGCCTGCAGCAGACGCCCGTGCGGCCCGGTGCGGGTCGTCAGCGGTCAACACACCACGGCTCGAGCCGGTTGTGTGGGAGGTGGTCATCGCTGTGACCGGCTCGCGGCCGACGCAGCGCGTTCGCCGACGAAGGGGAGCCAGTCCCGCCTGGCGTAGCGCGTCCATCTGATCGCAGCCGTGATGCTGATCCCGAGGATCTTGCTCAATACCGGCGCGGGCAGGTCCTCAGCCAAGCTGATCAGTGCGGAGTTGCGCGCACGGCGAATTCGGATTCCGTGCTGGCGGAGTCTTTGGCACAGGGCGGCTGCCGAGATGGGCCGACCCGCCAGGCGACCGGGAAACAGCCACGGGGTGCCGGGCACAGCGCGCCCGACCAGCGACGAGGTGCGCGCTGCGGACGCGGCTTGCGTGATCAGGGCGGCGACGGCGGGCGGCAGCTGCGTACGATGTTCCTTGACCTGCAGGAAGTGCTTGCCGCCGCTGGTGGTGACATTGTCGGTGGTCAGGGTCGCGATGAACGTGACCGGCAAGCCGTAGATCAGCAGCAGCGACGCGGCCGTCCGGACGTCGACGGAGATCGTCGTGTCGTGCAGGAGGCGGTCGAGCAGCGCCCACCTCTGGTCTTCGGTCATGGACAGGTCGGGCCCAGACGGGGTGATCGCGGCGACGGACAGCTTCTGGGCCAGTCCTCTCCGGCTGGCCCATGTGAGGAAGTCGCCGAGAAGCCGCCGATTGAGGCCGCCGTCCTCTATCCATGTGTCGACGTGTGCCTGGCGAGCCCGCTCGAGGGTGAGGTCGGTCGTGTCGAGCCAACGCAGGAACGTCAGAGCTGTGGAGACTTTGAGGCGGGCGTTGCGGGCGCTGGCGGCGGTGAACCGGGTCCTGTCCGCGCGCAGCCTGGCACGCCTCAGTACCGACCAGTTGCCGTAGGCGCGCAACACCTGCCGGTGATGCGCGGGTGCGGTGGCCAGCGTCCGGCTCAGCCAGGGAGCCAGCCGCTCGAGTTGCTCGTCGCGGCGGGGCAGGACACCGGCGTGGACGAGCATCTCACGTAGTGCGGCAGCGGCTTGCTGCCGCGTTGCGGCATCGAGGGCCTCATGCGTGATAGCGCAACCGGATCGCACGAGGTCACGTAGCAGTGCCGCACTGCCGTCACCACGCTCGACCCATGCCAGCACCGAACGCGGCCGATGCGCTGCGGCAAGCGCCGCCAGCAGCGGCGTGAGCTCCGCCGGAACAGATCCGTCGGGCCTGCGGAACTGGTCTTCCAGCTTTGATCGCGCGACGCACCGGACGCATTCGCCGTGCCGGTATCGTTCCTCGGCTTGCCCGCAGGTACGGCATGTGTAGTCGATCGTGGTACCGGCGCACGGCCCGCACACGTCGCGGCCTCGGAAGTCGGCCGCGACGAGCACGCGTACTTTGCCGCAGGAAGGGCAAGGCGACGGGTTGGCGCGGGCGTGGCGGTAACAGTGGCGGCAGACCCCACCTATGGGCCAACGGGCGGCGGGCTGGCAGCTTGTGCCGCACCGGGCACATGGCGTGGCTCGTCTCGGCCGGCACGACACGCATAGCGGCCGCGCCGTGGCCACGAAGGCACAGGGTCGAAGCCGCTTGCAACCAGCACACTCCACCACGGGTTGCCGGTTGCAGCGCCGGCACAGGTCCGGGCCGCCGTCGCGACCGCGCACGGAAATCCGCCCCGTCCGGCCGCAGCGGCCGCAACGGCGCGGCTGCCGCCCGCCGCGCTCGTAGCAGGGCGGGCACAACGGCCCGTCCGGCCCGCGACGTGCGACCTTATCGACCCGCCCACACTCAGCACAGATGTGGACCGGCTTGCCATGGCACGTGCTGCACAGCGGCGACCCATCCGGAAGTCGACCGTTGACCCGCCGGGCTCGACCGCATCGCGAACACGGCTCGTGCCGACGCGGATCCCGGTCACGGCATGGATGGCACAGCGGACCTTCCGGCTCGATCACGGCTACGGGTCGGGTCTGCCCGCACCGCGCGCACGGGCGGGCCCGTGCCTTGGCCGCGCAGCTCTGGCACACGCGACCACGACCGCCGCGCCCAGGCAGATGCGTCCGCCGCAGGCCGCACTCGGCGCACACCGGCACCCGTACTGGATGGCCCTCGCCCTCCAGCAGCACCAGAAGCCGAAACGCGCCCGGTGGCGTGTCCGACGATGCCGACACCAGGACGTCGAGCCCGCGCTGCAGAAACGCGTCGAGCTCTCGTAGACCGCGGCGCTTGTCCGCGTTGGCCGCCGCGACCAGCCGGACGGCGTCAACCTGGGCCAGGCCGGGCAGGCAGGCACTGAGCCGGTCGAGCACCCGCTGGCGCATCGCGCCAACGAGTGCCTCCTTGGTCATTCGGCTGCCGGTCGACGAATGGCGGTCCGCCGCACTGGCGGCGGACCGGACCGGTCGACCTCGTCCACCGCCTTACGCACCGCAGCCTGCACCGGCTGCACTTCGATCAGGTCGTTGGGCGTGCAGCCGAGGATGTCGCACAACGCCGCCAGGGTGTCCATGCTGAGCCGCTGCGGAGGCTGGGTCACCAGCCGGAAAACCTGCTCACGGGACAAGTCAACGCCGCGCTCGGCCAGCAGCGGCACCAGCTCCGTCGTGGCGTACATGCCCTTCTCCGCCATCCGCAGCCGCAGATGCCATGCGATGGCAAGTCCGCTGGTCACAACGCCTCCCACAGATTCGGTCCGCGTGTCTGCAGAGCACGGGTCAACAGCCGGTTGCGGTACTCGTCGGACACCCCGGTGTACAACGCGGTGGTGGAGGCGTAGGCGTGGCCGGCCTGCTCCTGCACGAACCGCTCGGGATACCCGAACTCGATCAAGTGCGTGACGTAGGAGTGCCGCAGGCAGTGCAGGTCCAGTGCCGGGTCCAGGCCGGCCGCCTCCCGGGCGGCGACGAACGCGTCGTTGAGGCTGCGCCACGACACCCGCTCATGGCGCTCGTTGACCCACAACGCGGCGTGGCCGGCAGGCTGGAACCTGGGCCGCACCTCGTCCAGCCACTGCTGCAGCACCGCGACGATCCAGTCCATCTCCGGCACCAGCAACACCGTGCGGCGCTTGGGCGGACTGCCCCGCGACGACTTGCCCCAGCGCACCAGCGCAGCGCCGAACTGGCCGAAGTCCGGCACCCGCGGATTGCGACGAAGATCGGCCAGATCCAGACCCCACGCCTCGCGGCGCCGAAGACCGAACGCATACACCGTCTTGAGCATCGCCGAGTCCCGCTGCGCAGCCAGGCCACCTTTGCGGCCCCGGGACCTGATCACCTCGACCCGCCCATCTGCGGCATCGAACAACGCCTGGACCTCGTCATAGGTCAGCGGGCGCCGACCCGGCCGGCCCTCGTACTCTGAGACGTGCGCGATGGTGTTCCACTCGCCCAGAACCTGCCGCGGAGCACGCCCGAACCGCTCCTCGCACAGCTGCTGCCACTCGTAGCGCGGATCGGTGACGTATTCCAAGAACAACTGGATGCCGTTGAGGTACGCCCTGGCCGTCGAGTACACGATTGGCTTCGGGCCACCCCGCAGGTGATCGACGAACGCCTCGACCTCTGCTGCGCTCCACTCCCACGGGTACTGATTGGCAAAACGCGACAGCCGCCTCACCAGGTCCACGCGTCGCCGGATGGTCTCCGCCTTCAAAAACCGCACCCGCTGCTGCCGTGACCAGCCCTCCAGCATGGCCTCCAGCACCGCCGGCGCCGGATCGAGAAAGACAACTCCCGATGACGGCAACAGATTGGGGGCGACGGTCGAGGCGGCCAGCTCCTTCATGGTTGCATTAAACACAACATTGCGTCGTTAGTGACGGTATGACCCATTCGAGCCAGGCTAGCGGCGCGCCATGGTCACTCGAGCGGCTGATCCCAGTCGTCACCCGCCATGCGAAGCAGTTGCATCGGAAGCAACTCCGCTCGTATACCCTCCCAGCGCACGGCGTGACGGATGCGGTCAAACTGCTGCTCTGCCTTCTCGTCGTCCTCGTCCATGACCGGCAGCGCCGTCTCCAGCCAAGCGTCGAGCTTGGCGGCGAAGGTGCCGGTCAGGCGCCGGGCTCCGGCCACTCCCGTGATCAGCGGGTTCAAGGCGGCGACGACCGGTTCCCCGCCCTCCTGCTTCGACAGGTGCGCCTTGAGCCGGGTGATGCCCTTCTCGATGTCGGCGAAAGTACGCCAGCCAGCCACGCCGGGAAGCCACCACTTTCGCTGCTGATCGAGGTACCTCGTCACCTGCCACGTCTTGGCATTGGCGAACACCACTGGGTCGATGGCCTGCAATACGGCCAGATCGTCCGGCTCCAGCGTGAAGGTGGCAACAGCGACCTTCACATCGCTGGGATCGACAGCGCCCGTAGTGATCTCGGTGTACCGGGCGCGGGGATAGTCGCGCAGCGGGTCAAGCTCGCAGTCGGTTCCGTCGGGCAGGTTGACCGTCTGCAGTGCCTTGAGCAACGCGGTCTTACCCGCCTCGTTCGCGCCGACGGCGATCGTCTTGTCCGCCTCGACCTCCCACTCCGTGGAGTCGTTGACCGAGCGATAGTCACGGACATGTGCCTTGAGCAGCTTCAATGCGCCCTCCTCGGGCGAGAGAGGCCCAGGCCCGGCCGACAGGACGGCGAAGATCACAGCTTCGCGGCGATCGGCCGTCCAGGTGTGCTCAGCGGGGTATGGTCCTGACACCACATCAAGGAGTGGCCCCGGCGTTCGTCGCCCGTACGCGGCGCGTCCCGGGGTCCTTCTGTTTCTAACGCCGCTCAGAATAACTCCGTGTGCCGACAATCTGCGTACGAGTATCGACCCTCACCGAAATGATCATGTCCGATGTGGCGTTGAACTGGTAGAACGCCTCCGTCACGCACGCGACCTGTGTCGCGCCCCCGGTTGCGTACCGTAATCGTGGATCAGTCGCTTGCGACGGGCTTGGCGCTCGGCCCCACCGGGCCAGGGGCGCCCACAGGTACGTCTCGGTGGCGTAGGTCTTGGTCCTCATAGAAGTTAGCGTCCAACGATGCTGTTCAGCGTCACGATACTTGCGCCTCCGGCAGTGAGGCCGGCGAGGACCGCGGTGGCCCACGGCTGTCCGGCCAAGGCCGTGAGGGTGCCGACGGCGACGGCGATCAGCGCCGCTGTCGTGAGGATGAGCAAGGTGCGGACGCTCAGGAGTGCGCGCGGGCTTACCGGCCGCGACGGCGTTGCCTTTGTGGATGCGGTCACGGCACAGGACGCTATTGGATGTCGGGGCATTGTCGAACGGCTTCTGACCTGCGCTATTGGGTCCATTGATGTACATCGTGTCAACATTTGTTGATGGCGCGCCATCTTCCAGACCCATACCGGATCGTCGAGGGAACGACGTTACGGGTGGCCGTTCAGCGGCTCGCCGAGCGGGCGGCCCGAGAGCGCCGTGATACGACATTGCGGGCGCTGGCGGACCTGCGCGCAGCCGTCGAGTCGTGCATCGCGGCGGAGGTTCAAAGGCGAAGTCGCTACCCGAGCGAGGCTGAGGAACTACTTGACAGTGTGATGGGATTACCCATCTCGAAGCTCACCTGGCGCGAGATAGGTGACGATCTCGGCGTGTCAGCTCAGGCCGCCCATCGGCGGTACGGTGGGCGTGCCGATGACCCGAGCGGCCCCACGACAGAATCGGTCTCTGAATGATCAAGGGCAAGCCTCGCCATCACATCTAGCTGCTGCCCTACACACTGTCACCGACGAAACTGGAACGACCTGTCTGGGAAGACGAAGATCAGCCACCGAGGAGGCTGTGGTCGTGCCCCCGGAACGGGCTCGCGGTGTGCAGCCGTCGTGACGCATCGTCGAGGGCTGGCAGCTTGCGAAGCAGCCGGGCGTCGTCAGGATGCGCGACGACATATTGAGCCGCGTCGTGCCAGGTGGCGGCGTTCATCCACCGTACCCATGATGGCCGAAGAGTTCGGTGGTCGATGGTTCCAGTCTGTCCGCGGTCGAGCCAGCCAATCATGGCGAGCCGGCCGTTGAGGGGAACGTGCAAGGCGCGTCCCGGCCGGTCTTGTTCGCCGAAGTAGATCCAGCCCCTGTCATTGAGGACGAAGCGGTGCGCGTCTTGTGGGCTGTGAACGAAGCGCCAGCGGAAGCCGCGAACCTGGTGGCGGGCTCGGCCGAGCACGTCGAGGCGTTCGAGGTGTACCTGGTCGCCAGTCACAAGAGGCATGTCGAGTTCGGTGCGCCAACGGTTGACAGCGTCACCGAATTCAGGGTGCCGAACGCCGATCATGGCCACGTAGTCGGCGAGTACGGCGTGGGCGTGAGCATCATCTAGCCGGGTGTCCGCTTTCTCAATCGCCGCAGGCACGACTTCCTCCAGAGGCGCCCATGCCTGATCGACGTGGTCGCGGTGCATACCGGTCGGCGGGTCTGTCAGGCGGTACATGCCGTTGTGATACCCGATGTTCTTCGCAGTTGTGGGGCGCGGTTCCGCCCACTCGCGTCGTCGCCAGATAACGAGCGCGTCACGTCGGCTGCCACTGGGGCCTGCGGCCGTCCCGAAGCCGCCGATGACAGTGGCGGGCTGGAAGTGTTGCCGGGTTCCGGTCATGGTGCAGGGGTCTCCGGGGGCTAGGGCAACGATTCTCGCTCGGGCTGCGGCCCCGGGGCGGGGCAGGACACCGAGTGGTCGGACGGCGAGGGGTCAGTCTACGGTTGTCAGGTCTAGGCTGCCGAGGATTCTTGTCCGATTCACCGAGGTGACTCCGTCGGCGGTTAAGCCGTCCGATACAAAGTCGATCATGAGGGTCATGACCCGGACGGTGAATACGCTCAATCTCAGCTGCGAGTTGTGAGCTTTCTGCTGACCACCTCGGCTGACCCGGTGCTGGTCGCCGGCGGCTCTTCAGTAGTCGCCGTGGATGATCAAAGTGATCCTTCGTTCATGCCGACCCCGCTGCCGATGCGTACGAGATCTACCCGGCGATCACGCCGACCGTCCTGCTCACGGTCACCCATCTTCCGACCTTGGGATCCCCCAAGGGCCTGGCTGGCAGAGCAAGGGTGTCACTGTGCTCGCGCTGGGCCGCTGTCCGGGTCGAGAGGGTTGTCGAGTACGTCGGCGAGCAGGCCGGGGATCGTGAACGGGACTTTCGGATCCTTGGTGTAGGCGGTTGGCTCGATGTCTCGGGTGATGATCAGCGGAAGTGCGCGCCATGATCGGCCGTCGGTCACGCCACATGCGCGGGCGGCTGCTTCCGGGTGCTGCTGGATTTGCTCGACTTTGTCGAGCAGTTTGGGGATGAATCGCTTGCGTCCGTGGGTGAACTTGCGGATGTGGTCTCGCATGGTGGCGACGCTGTAGGGGGTTGCGAGGTCCTTGACCTCGCAGACCCACAGTCGTGAGGTGTTGGGATCGGCGATGAGTATGTCGATCTCGCCGACCGGGTTCGGGATGCCTTCGGCGTGCTGTTCATGCTGTGAGAATTGGAAGCGGTGTGGGAGGCGGGCGGCTGCGACGATGTCGCGTACGGTGCGCTCGAGTTCTCGGTTGCGGTCTTGGCGGTGTTCGACCATGGCGTTGACGACGACGGGCGGCAGTGCTGGTTGGGGCAGCCGGGCTGTGACGAGATAGCTGTTGTGGAGCTGTTGGGCTGCGTATATTAGCCACGGCATGAGCAGAATTTGGCCGTCGACGGCCACGAGCGGCCGGGTGGCCAGCCGGTGCGTTCGGCGTTCAACGTCGAGGAACCGTCGGGCGCCGTAGCTTCGCAGCTCTTCGGTGTCGATCTGAAGTAGACGCAGCGCCGCCTCGATTTGGGTGCGTGGAACGTCCGACCACGCAGTGGTCTCCCGGAGCAGATCGTCTACCTCCACCATTGCTACGCCATCGTCGTCGGTCGGCCAGTCGACGGCGGTGCCGAGTACGGCGGCGATGCCGTCGAGACCTGTGCCCACGGTGCTGGCCAGCAACGTGTCGACCTGCAGGAGGGATGGTTCGGCGAATGTGTGCAATGGCTGAAACGAGCTAGGTTCGCGCTGCTGGTCGCGGCGGGGAAGGAAAGCTCCTTCGGGACTAGCCTGCTGGCCCAGATTCTGCACGGACCACGGCTCTTGGGCGGCGAGCGTGATGAGATGATCACGCTGAGCGCGATGATATTTCGGGAGGTCAATGTCGATCGGCGCGTCCTCTTCATCGGCCGCGGCATCGCCAGGTCGTTCGCGTTCGTTGTCCGCGATGTCTGGCTGAATGAAGTAGGCGCCGTGGCTGTCGACGTCGACTCGGAGGCGGTGAAGGCCCCGTCTGAAACCGTCGTCGGTCGCGGCGGCGAGGATGAATAGCTCGGCGAGCGCAGCAAGTTCCCCAAGCTCGAGTGCATCGGGGGTGCGGGTGCCTGTCGGCGGCTCGGCGATCACCGCCTCCAACAGGACCTGCAAGGCCAATACGTTCGTAGGAAGGTCATCGTCGCGGAAGGCGTCGTGCCAGTTCGGCGCCCACGGCCCGGATAGCGCGTGCACGATCTGATGAGCCCGGCGCTGGTAGGTGGCTTGCGCAGCGTTGAGTCGGGCCGCCACCATGCGTACCAGGGAGGAGCCGCACCCGGCAATCCGGTCCTGCAGGACGGCCTCGATCGTCGGCAGGATTTCGTTTCGGCACATAGCGTGTGCCTTGGCGTCGAAGTAGGTGCCAGGAATGACACGAGGCCGCAGCTGATCGGCGACAGCGCGCATGGCGCGCCACCGAATCGCTGGCGTCCGCGGCAGGGTGTCGATCTCGGCCACCTTCGGCCGGCCGTCGCTGACTGTGTGCAGCGTCATGAGCGGGCCGACCTCACGCCATGCCTCACGGAACACCGCGGCTGGTGTTCCAGGTCGGTCCTCTCGACCCGCCCGGATCCTGCGAACGAGTTCGTGAAGAGCGATGCCCAGCACGTCGTGGGCGCTCACCGGATCTGTGATGAGGAGTCCGAGAACGTCGGGACCGATGACGATCTGCAGTAGAGCTTGCTCTGGTGCACACCCCACCCGCACGCCGTGTCCGCGGTCCGGATCGGGTGGCAGATCCGGCGTAAGGCCCAGCGCGATCGTCACGGGCGCGTCTGCGAGACGGAAATGCGCGGCGATCGTCTCATGGCGAGTGATGCAGTAGCGGACGGCGTCGGCGAGTCCCATGACGGTGTCGATGTCCAGGCGCAGCGGCGCTGCGTCGGAGCCGTCGATGAGGATGACCAGGGCCGGGTCGGTGTTGACTAGGGCAATGGTCCCGTTCGGCGTGGTGAGCAGGTTGGCGACGCTGTCGGTGTCGAGGCGCGCGGCCGGCCAGTCGCGGTGCTCGGGTAGGCCCGCTGCGGCGAGGACTGCATCGAACGGTTCCCACTCGGCCGCCTGCACCCAGGTTGGGTCGTAGTCGGCTTCCGCGATATATAGGGCCGTTTCCTCGGCGGGTTGCTTCTCGTCCAGCCGTCCGCTGTCGGGATCGGCCGGGAGCCCGATGCGTCCCCAGTCCCGCCACGCTGTCCACGCGTCGAGGATGTCCTGGAAGACGACAAGACCATGACCGGGGTGTTCGCCGAGGTCCTGCAGGAAACATTCAACAGCGGCCAAGTCACCAGCGGCGGCGTCGACGAGCTCGACGAATTCTTCGATATGAAGACGAATGACATCACGCACGTGATGGAGGTTGATGACCAACGGGCCGCCGTACAGCACCACGTTGACCCGGTTGCCGGCGTCCGCGGCCTCGGCCGCAACCGAAGGGCTCAGATCTTGGCCGAGCAGGTACCGGGTGCGTGGCTCGTCCTGCGTTGGCAGGTCGAGTTGGTCGGTAGCCTCCTGGATCGCATCAGTGAAGTCGGCCGAATTCAAGGCGCTCGCTACCGCGATCACCGTTCGCAGTCCAAAAACGGTCGGTGTGCCGCTGAGGTCAAGCTCTGGTGGTGCCGACCGGTCCACAGCCTGCTTGGAGAAAATCGCGACGGCGTGCCCATATGTCAGAGCCCGCAGCCGGTCAGCATCGGCGTCGCCGATCTCAGGGTGACGTAGCAGAATGTCTGCCGCCGCGTTCAAGGCGTCGATTGTCAAGCTGGCCGGGACGGGGAACACCGTTCCGGCCGAGCGCAGCCGGAGGACCGCTCCCAGCAACGGTAGGCCCGGCGTGTCGTTGAACGACGCCATGCCGACATCGCAGGTGAGCCAAGCCAATGCCAAGGCCGCGCGCTCAGGTCGGCTGCACCGGTTCGTCAGCTGCTGTTCGTCTCGGTGCGCAGCCATGGATTGCGCAACGGCTTCCACCTCGGCCGTCGACACCACCGGTATGTTGAGAGAGTCGGCCGCCTTTTCGTCGGACGTAGCGACCCAAGCTGCGGCCAGCCTACAGACGATGTCGTCGCCGTGGGCCAGAACTACTTCGATCACGTCGGTCAGAGTGAACCCGACGGCCCGCAACAGGGTGCTGTCGACGGCTCGGGCCGTCGTGTCGAGTCGCCGCAACGTCATAAGTGGATAGAGGTTGTCGCCGGGGTGCAGCCGCCAGCGGCCGCCGGCGATACTGAACCCGACTGACTGCCGTGGATCATTCGTTGCTCCGGACGGCTCCACAGCATGACCTATGACCTCGACGGCTGCATCTACAAGCTCGGCAAGATCTGGGTATGTAGCCGGCCGGCTACCGGTGGGCGGCATGCTGACCGCCCGGAACCACAGCAGCGTGAGGTGCCGCTGCCACGGCCGTGTCCATGGCGCGTCGATCGCGGCACCCAGCAGCGGGATAATCGAATCTGCCGTGAACCTTCGCAGCGCCCTATCGATTGCAGCCCAGCCAGCAGCATCCCCAGCAAGAGCAGACTCGCCGGGACCGTCAGCGTCGCCATCAGCCATGGCGTCCATCATCACCTAACTCGTGCGCCTATCCCGAGCGGTTTCCTCCGGGGAGGATCCCGATGTCGCGCCTGACACGAGCGTACGGACGATGTGGCCCGACCGTGTCTGCGCTACAAGCGGAGCTGTGCCTTCAGCTCCACTTGACGGGGCGGGCGTACTTGCGGCCAGTGGCGTCATTGATCGCGGGTGGCAGCTGCGCCTTACTCAGTGCGGATTCCCGGATGTAGAACACGCCGGCGCCTTGGATGGATCGAAACCGGGGCTGGTTGGACGGCGGCAAGGCCACATACACCGGGCGGTTGGGTGCGATGCGTTGGAGGGATCGGACGGCCGGGAGCATGTCGGAGTCGGCGCTGATCAGCAGGGAGACGTCGCCGACGCCGAGAGCGGCGTCCTCGACCATGGCCACGCCGAGGGCGACGTCGGTCTCCTTTTCCTCGTAGGTCTGGTACGTCGTGGGGCAGGTGCACAGGAAGTCCTTGCGGCAGACCTTGCACCGGCCGATGGTCTTGTTCCTGAAGCGGCCTACGCGCACGTCGACCAGCGCGCCGTTGTGAGTCCGGAGGGCGTCGAGGTAGGTCGTCTGGTTCGCGGCGGCGGCTGGCTCTTCCTTGACGATGGCCGTGAAGTAGCGCACGACCTGCACCTGGTCGTGGGGGCGCAGCTGACGCACCAGCTCGACGACGTCGAGCCACATGTACTTGCGCCGGTACGCCGACTTCATGCCGTAGTACAGGTTGAAGCCGTCGATGTATGCGGTCACCATGGCCAACTCGAACTCACCCCTTCGATCGGTGCTCCGAGTCGCGCGTGGCGGATGGCTCGGGTCGCGTATGCAGCGCTTTCAGTGGTGTTCCCGGCCGGGAGCGTGTACTGTCCCCGGTAGACAACGGCGAGAGATACGCCGAGGACGGCCCCGCAAGGGGCCGTTTTTTGTGCTTGCCGGTCCGCGCCGCTGCGGAGAGCGACCTTCCGAACCATCCTCCGCCGCTCCGCTGACCGCTTGACCAGGATCTTCCACCCAAGCGTGCTGAGCCGTTTCCGAAATCCGATCACCATGTTCGGCTTCCGGTACCGCGTGTTCTCCATCATGAGCGAGGGTTGTAGTGTTCGTCAAGCGGATGCTAGCGTTTCCGTTATGGAAACACCTCGGAGTCTCGTCGCCGCAAACGTCGCCGCCCTGCGCCGGCAGCAGGGCCTCGGAGTCCGTGGCCTGTCCGAGCGTCTGGAAAAGCTCGGGCACCGCATTCTCCCAAGCGGCATCACCAAGATCGAAAAAGATGACCGGGCCGTGTCAGCGGACGACCTCGTCGCCCTCGCGCTAGCTCTCCGAGTGACGCCCAACCGCCTGCTCCTGCCCGTAGAACAGCTAAACGATCACATCGCCCTGACACCCGAGGTCCACACCACCGCCGCACAAGCCTGGAAATGGGCCCTGGCACAGGAGACCTTCGAAGCCGTACTTCCCGGCGCCCCCGTTGGCACGCACGGCGCCGAGCACGACTTCTTCCAAGCATCCCTCCCACCGGCCGAGGCGAGGCGCCGCAGCCAGCCCGCAGTCCAGGTCGCTGACGCGATCAGCCAGCACATCGGCCGGCTCGTGGAGAACATCGCGCGTCTGCACGAGGCTCAAGAGGCTGGCGCCGAGGACGAAGCCAACGAGACCGGCGACGAACTGCTACTAGCGGTAAATCTGCTGCCCCGGCTGATAGCCGACCTTCAAGATCAGATAGAGCGGACGATCTCGGCCTCGCCCCTCTCCGACGAACCGGAGTACGGCAAAGCCGTATTCGCCTCCCTTGTCGTCCATGAGCAAGCACTCGGACGCCTACTCGCCGCCCGGCAGCAGTCCTACCTTGCGCGCGAGTCTGAAGCCACCTACGAGCATGCGCACTTCGATCGACTCCACCGACGCGAGGAAATCCGCGCGCACTTGGCGACCGCCACAGAAAGCGGTGACAGGGAAGCCGCCAAACAGGCTGCCTATGCGCTCGCCGAGGCCGACCGCGAGGTCCATATGACAGAGGCCGTCAGGCAACACTCCCACGAGCAGATCGACCGAGCGGACCACGCCCTCGCCCGAGCGCAGAGCGAGCTCTTCCAGACCCGGCGGATCATGCTCATCCGCAACATCCTCCCGCCGCAACTGCCGCCAGACCTGCGGTACATCGACGAACTTAACCTCTCCGAAGAGCGCGATGGCCAACCGCCCGTTCCGCTCCGATTCGCGAAACTGGCAGCACGCCTCGCAGCGACGCAACACCGCCTAGGCGTCGGACCCCGGCCATCTCCGTTCGCCCAAGTCGCCCGCCGGCTAGCCGGTCTCGATAAGCCGGAACGCATCGAGTAGCTCTACCGTGGACCGCATCGCTTCCAGCGTGTTATCACGTCGACGGCCCAATCGATCATCGGTCGATGTCGTGCTTGCAACGATGGACCTATTCGGGATCATTTCAAGATCGGCTTCGCGGATCTAGCGAGCGTCGAGAGGCCGCCTCCACGCCGTAGCCCGCTTCCAAGCCACGCGGCCAAGCGGACAACCTGTAAGGGGTCGCGACTACCGGGCGAAGTAGGACAAGTCGCGTCGCGGAGTTCATCCTTAACGCGACAGCCACAAGATCATCCGTTAAGGCAGCCGTTAAGAATGAGCTTCACAGCCGGTCAAGAACGACCAAGGTTGACCAAGAATGAAAGCCCAGGTCAGGGTCCTATTTGGTGCGCAACTGCCCAATTTCCAAGGGGCACAAGGGATTAGGGGTTCAAGTCCCTGGCGGCGCACCAAATCGGAGCCGCTCATTCGTCGAAAGACGGGTGGGCGGCTTTGATGCATTGTGGTCGGCGATGCACCTCAGCGGGCTCACCGGAATCAGCTGGTTTCAGCTTGCGGCGGTGGCGGGCCGCGCCAGATCTTCAGCGGGCCGGTCCGATCCCAGCAGATCGAGGAAGGCCGACGCGGCCGGCGTACGGCTGAGGAGGCGGGAGACGACGTACTCGACGCGCATGGGAGCGTCGCTGACCTCGACCGTCACCACCCCAGCGAGCCGGGGCGCGTACGCCGAGGGCAGTAGTGCCACGCCGAGGCCCTGCTCGACCAGCTGGGCCATGAGGTCGGGGGTGGTCACCTCGAAGGCGACGTCGCGGGTGACTCCCGCGGCGGCGAACGCCTGATCGGACTGGGCTCGCCCGGCGGTCCCGGCGGTGAAGTCGACGAAGGGCTCGCCGGACAGCCGGCGCAGGTCGAGCACTGCTGCGCGGGCGAGCGGGTGTTCGGGGCCGAGGACGGCCACGAGGCGGTCGCCGGCGAGTCTGCGGGCCTGGACACCGACCGGTTCGACCGTGGCGGGCAGCCCCAGGAAAGCCACGTCGAGGATGCCTTCGCGTACCTGGTCGACGAGTCGCTCGCTGGCGTCCACCCGCAGACGTACGTGTACCGACGGGTGCCGGCGGCGGAACTCGCGCAGGGCGGCCGGGACGTCGACCGCGGCGATGGTCGGGATCAGGCCGATGACCAGTCTGCCGCGGACCACGCCGACGGCGGCGGCGACCTCCGCGGCCGCACGGTCGGCTGCTTCCAGGCATTGGCGGGCGGCCGGCAGGAACGCGTCACCGGCGGGGGTGAGGCGGACCCGGCGGCTCGTCCGCTCGAACAGCTTGCCGCCCAGCTCGCGCTCCAGGCGGGCGATCTGGTGGCTGAGCGCGGACTGCACCACCCGGCACTGTTCCGCGGCCCGGGTGAAACTGCTCGTCTCGGCGACCGCGACGACGTAGCGCAGCTGCTGAAGCTCCATAGATCCATCTTGCTTCACGATGGATGGGGTGACAAACATGTGTTGGACTCATGGATCATGGCGCGGCAAGACTACGAACATGTCGATCCACCCCGTACGCCCATCGTCGCCGGCCCGCGGCTGGCTCGGCGTCGCCGCCATCACGGCCAGCCTGTTCGTCTTCATCACCACCGAACTCATGCCCGTGGGTCTCCTCACACCGCTGAGCAACAGCCTGGACGTCTCCGTCGGCATCGCCGGCCTGACGGTGACGCTGTACGGCGTGTCCGCCGGGCTCGGCGTACCGTTCATCGTCGCCTGGACACGCCGGATCAACCGGAGAACGCTGCTGATCGCGCTGCTCGCTGTACTGGTGCTGGGCAACCTGATCACCTCTATTGCGCCCACCTTCCCGCTGCTGCTGACGACCCGGCTGGTCATGGGCTTCGCCAACGGCGTGTTCTGGGCCATCGGCGTGGGCATGGCGATGCGCCTCGTACCCGAGCACCGCGCAAGCCGAGCGGCAGCCGTCACCCTGTCCGGCATCTCGATCGGCACGGTCGTGGGCATCCCGCTGGGTACGCTCCTGGAAAGCCTCACCGACTGGCGGTCCACGTTCCTGCTCTGGAGCGGCCTCGGCGCGCTGGCCCTGCTCTCGGTCGTCGCACTCGTCCCGTCCCTGCCCTCGGCGAACGCGGTCCCGGTACGCGAGGTCTTCGGACTGCCCCGCCACAACGCCCGGCTGCGTCAGGTGATGCTGATCGTCATGCTGTTCGTGCTGGGCCACTTCGGCGCGTACACGTTCATCCGGCCGTTCGCGGAGACGACCACCTCCGCGACGCCGGGCTTCGTCACCGCTCTTCTGATCATCTACGGCCTGGGCGGCGCGGCGGGGAACTTCATCGCCGGCCACACCGTGACCCGGAACCTGCGGGCCAGCTTCACCGTCGCCTGCGCCGGGCTCGTCACAGCCCTCCTCGTGATGCTCGTCATCGGCGACCGGCCCGCCGGCCTGATCGCCGCGGTCGTCCTCTGGGGACTCTCCTACGGCGCCATCAACCTGTGCCAGATCAACCTGACGCTCGCCGCCGCGCCCGGCACGTTCGAGGCCGCCATGTCGCTGAACACCATGGCGTACAACACTTCCATCGCCATGGGCGCCCTGCTCGGCGGGCTGGTCGCCGATCACTCCTCGGCCGGCGTACGCGCGGCGTTCTGGTTCGGCACGGTGCTGACCTCGGCTTCGCTCCTGGTCACGCTGGCCACCCGGCCACGGCGCGCCATCGCCCCGCAGACCTGATCCCTGTTCCCTCGGTGGGTCGCCGCCGGAGCCTTCCCCGGGTCAGCCCCGCAGGGTGGCGATGGCCTTCTCGATGCGCCGCCGGCGAGTCTCCGGCTGCTTCGCGCTTTCGATGGCGCGCACATGCTCGCGCTTGTGGCTGTAGGCGAGACCGTCGTACGCGGCGCGGGCGACCGGGTCGCCGTCGAGTGCCTGGGCGAAGTCCTCGGGCTCGACGACGACCCGCGGCTCCGTGTCGAGTTCCAGCTCGACCTCGACTTCCTCGCCGATCGCGACGCCGGCGGCCTGCCGGTTGTGGTTGCTGAGGCCGAGTAGATGCCGGCCTCGCAAGATGGCGACCCGGCTCTTCCAGGAGTGCCCGTTGACCGTGATGATCACCGGCGGTCGCGCGCCCCCGCCGAGCGACTCCACCACCGCCACCGGGACTTCCAGCCCGTGCATGGGCTCGGGCGGCTCGACGAGGGCGCGAAACTTCACGGTGTACCCCTAACCGGTTTTGAGGCTCAGGTCATCAGGATAGATCGGTCATTCCGCGTACGGCTGGCCCTCGGCCTGGGCACTGTAGCCGATGCTCCAGATGTAGCCGTCCGGATCGGCGAACGTGCCGCCGTATCCGCCCCACGGTGTTGCCGCGGCGGGCTTCAGGATCGTCGCTCCGGCCTTCTCGGCCTCCGCGAGGATCTCGTCGACCCGTTCCTCAGTACGCACGACGTAGGTGAGGGCGAGTCCGCTGAAGCCGCTGCCCTCGGGACTGGTGCCCATCTCGGCGGCCAGGCCCTCACGGCCGTAGAAGCCGACCAGCGGACCGCCGTCCAGGGCGAAGAACACCGACAGTCCGAAGTCGCGTTCGATCGTCCAGCTCAGACCCTCGGTGTAGGACTGCTTGGTCCGCTCCATGTCCCCGACACCAAGAAGGATCGAGCTCACGTTCGCTTTCATCTTTTTCTCCTTGGTGGAAGATCCGGCTGAGCGCCTGTCGATCTCAGTCTTCAAGGAGTCCGGACGCCGAACAACGACGCCTTCGGAATGATGCGATGAGTGCGGCTCATCATCGGAGAGCAGCGCCTCGCGCTGCGCGAGAACGGCTCGGACGAACGACGTCAGCATGACCGTCTCGGCATCGGTACGCCACAGAAGCCCCCATTCCACAGGGGCCGCATCGATGATCGGCACGAAGGCCAGGCCCGACCGGCTGTAGTGGTAGCGGTCGCCGGCCGCCCAGTTTCCGGCGATGAAACCGCCTTTCCCGGAGGCGACCTGCGACCAGGCCGTCTCCCACTCCGACACCGCGGAGCCGCGCAGAATGGGACGTCCCCCGGGCGTACGCGCCGGAAGGTGATGATCGATCCAGTAGTCCGGCGTTCCGGCGACGGTCAGCATGCGTACGTCGGCCAGGTCTTCCATGCTGATCGCCGATCGTTGGGCGAAAGGATGGCCGGCGGCGATGACGAGCACCCGGGGCAGCGAGAAGACGATCGGCCCGGCGGTCAGGCCCGCCTCCTCGGCCGGGCGGACGGTGAGCTGGAGGTCGAGCTGACCGGAGTGCAGACCGCCGAACGGATCGCTGAGCGGCACTTCGCGGATCTGGACGTCGCAGTCCGGGTTCGCGGCGGCGAACGCCGTCGCCGCCGCCAGGACGAGATCCCCGGACCAGGCTGCCTGCACACCCACGCGCAGCACCCCGGCGAGCCCTCGCCCCGTCGCCGATGCTCTGGCGACGGCGTCCTGGATCTGCCGGTACCCGGGCACCAGGTCCGACCGGAGCTGTACGCCGAGATCGGTCAGCCGCACCATCCGGTTGTTGCGATCGAACAGCGGAGCTCCCAGCCTGCGCTCCTGCTTCTTGATCGACTGACTGACCCGTGACTGGGTCAGGTGCAGCCGCTCGGCGGTCCGTCCGAAGTGGAGTTCTTCGGCGAGCGTCAGGAAGATCTCGATCTCTCGCAATTCCATCTGATGCCCACACCTTGTCCGCTGGTAAGAGCCTTGGTTGACGCGTACTCCCGGAAGTTGCCGGCTTGAAAGGATGCTCATTGAAATGGCCGCGCCCCCAAGGGAACACGGCCATCCGGGTGGCCCTGCTTACGCGGCGGGGCCGATGACTGGACCGGGCTGTTCGAGGGTCGGCACATGGCTCGCCGGTACGAAGCTGTTGGTGCTCTGGTCCCTCTGGAAGGGGTCTGGGTAGGGCTTCGCATATGGGTAGTAGTAGAAGCTGCCTACGACGTCCACGCAGATGTCGGTGGTGCCGGTCTGGTTGTAGACGTTGAAGGCGGCGCCGGGCCCGATCAGCGTTGCGACGGCGTTGGGCACGACGGTGCCTGCGTTGGCGTTGACGTTGCTGACGCCGGGTTTGCCGAACTCGGCGATCCCGTCCGGCCACACCGCCAGGTAGGTGTTCTTCGTCGGGGTGATCGCGGTGACGTTGAGCGCGAGGGCGTACGTCTGGCTGTCCGCGATGCTGCCCGGAGTGGTGATGGTGGCGGTGGCGCCGCTCGTGAGGGCGTGCGGGGTGCCCTGCCCGATTCGGCTGTCGGCGATGCGGACCGGGGTCATCGGTTTGAAGCGCAGGCCGTCGCCGAGGGTGCTGTCGTCGTAGAAGCCGAAGATGTCCACGATGACATGTGTGGTGCTGGAGGTGTAGACCCCGATCGACGGTAGGTTGTGGCCGCTGCCGGTGCATACCGAGCAGGGGTGGGTCGGGACGATCGCGAAATTCGACACCGTGGCGTTGGTCGCGTAGTTCAGCGTGGAAGCCTTGGGCAGATCGTTGATGCCGTCCCAGGTGGTGAGGAAACCGGCCTTGGCGGGGTTGACGACCGTCACGTTGACGGCGTACGCCCTGACGTGGGGATTGACATCGGCGCCGAAGTTGACCGGGATGTGGGCCGCGTAGCCGGCGGGTAGCTTGCCGGATCCGCCCTGCCGGGTGTCGATCAGGCGTTTGGGTTGGAAGGGCTGGTATTCGCCGCCCACGCGGATCTCGTTGCCGTTGGCGTTGGCTGCGTAGGATCCGACGATGTCGACGATGAGGTGCGTGGAGCCGCTGTTGTTGTACAGGTCGATCTTGCCGCCCGTACCCACAGCGACCGTGACGGAGTTCGCGCCGGTCCAGCCCTTCGGGAAGTTGAGCGACGACGTGGTCGGCCGCGGTTTGCCCGTGGGGTAGACGGTGACGAACCCGCTGGTCGTGGGACCGGTGACAGTCACGTTCAGCACCACGGCGGATACGCCGATCGACGGGCTGCCGTTGCTCACCTGCAGATGGATCACCCCGCCGGCCTTGACGGGAGCCTTGGGGGCGCCCAGACCGGAGCGGGTGTCCAGAAGCCGTTGAGGCTGCACGGGGAAGTAGGTGCCGCCCTGTTCCATGACGCCTTCGGCGGTCAGGTAGACGAGGTGCGAGCCCGCGACGCTGTTGTCCGGCACCACCAGGGTCGCGGCCACTGGTCCGGTCCGCTTCGGGTTCGCCACCACCTGCAGCGAGCAGGTGCCGTTGGTGCTCGCCGTGGTGCCCGAGCAGGTGTCGGCGGCGATCAGGAACGAGTTCGCATCGGTCCCATCGATGGACGCCGTCCCGAAGGTGACCGATGCGGGACCGGTGACCTTCACCGTGACCGGCTGTGGGGCGCTGTTCAGACCGACTTCGCTGAGGTTGAACCGGAGCTGGTCGGGGGTGACGACCACCGCTCGATCGTCGACGCCGTTCAGCGACAGGTAGATGGTGTGGTGTCCGGCGACGCTGTTGTCCGGAATGGTGAGCGTCGCCTTCTGCAGGCCGATGCCCACAGGATGTGGTGTGACCTTGACCGAGCAGGACTGGCCATACGTCAACGTCGCCTGCGAGCACGTGTCGTCGGAAAGCAGGAAGGAAGACGGACTCGCACCGGTGACCGCCATGGCGCCCATGACCGATGCGATGCTGCCGTGAGCCGTGTATGTGAGCGTAGTCGGAGTGCCGGTGTTGTTCTGGGGCTGGTCGCCGAAGTCGGCACCGTTGGTGGCCCAGCTCACCGCCGCATAGTCCAGCGTCGAGTGCCAGCGGACCCCGATCTTCACCGGCGGTTCGGCCGGATCCGTACTGCACCGCGCGAGAACTTCCAACGCGATGCCGGTCAAGGCTCCGTTCTCATCCCGCAGGACCTGTGTGGCTTTGACGGTGGAACCCGCTGCGTCGCACCCGATGCCGTCGTAGCCGACGCTGAGCCGCTGCGGATTCGTGTAGGTTTCGCCTACGACCCATTTCTGACCGGTCGGTGGGGAGACTGTCACGCCCACCCAACCGGAATAGTCGACAGCGTTCTGGTAACTGTCGACGGTGACCAGTTCGCCGGTGAGACTGCCCCGGACTTCGTTGTTCTGGTCATAGACAAGGCCCAGCGTGAGGGAAGACCCGGGTGCCCGGTCCCCGGAATCGATCCAGACTGCATTGTAGGGCGCGGTCGGCGCGGCGGCGTTGGCAACGGCCGGCGCAGCGAGCGCAGTGGCCGCGAGCGTCGCTGCGACAGCGACACGAAACACGCGCAAGGTGACCCCCATGGAAACTGAGCGCGAAAAAGATCTTCACAAGCGATCAGCAACGTAACCAGGCGGGCGCCCTGCGACAAGCGAGTTCGGCGAAGACTGTCCGAAGAGACTGCTGCGGACGGCGACCGTGCCATTGAGACGAACCCGTCGCAGACGTTGGCCGCAGCCACCCTCATTGATTGATGACCGACTATGGATGGCGTACACTCCGATCATGTTGCGACGCACCCTTTACACGGTCCTCGCCCTCGGCGCCCTCGCGGTGGCCACCCCCGCCGCCGCGTACGCCGGGCCGCCTGTGGGGCAGCACCAGAGCGTGACCTACACCTACTACTCGACCGCCGCCAAGACGACCGCCGTCGGCTGGTACTCCTACGGGTACTGCGGCGAACCGTTCGACTACGGGACGCACACCTCGTACTTCACGATCGTCGTCGTCAACTGCTGACGCGTACTCCCGGGTTCAGCCGGCCGCGGTGAGCGCGAGCTTGGCGATCGCGGCCTCGAACTCACCGTCGTGGTGCGCGGCCACGAGCAGGGCGGCAAGCTCGCGGACCTTGGTGTTGCTGTTCTGCGACGAGCGCCGCAGGGCGGCGAACGCCTGCTCGTCGTCGATGTCGAACTGCCGCATCAGCATGCCCTGCGCCTGGCCCACCAGCGATCGGGTACGCAGAGCCTCGCGTAGCTGCGCGATGATCTGAGTGCTGTCGTGGTAGAGCGAGGCGTTGTCGAACGCGACTCCCGCGTGCAGGGTGAGCAGCAGGACCACGTCGTACGCCGTGTCGACGAACTGGTCCGCCGTACGCGACAGCAGCGTGAGCACCGCCGTCTCCTGCCCCTCGGTGGCCAGCGGGAGGGCGAGGCAGCTCTGGTACCCGGCGTTGGCGAGGTAGGTGCTGAAGGTCGGCCAGCGCTGGTCGGTGCCGACGTTGTCCAGCCGCCGGGGTTCGGCGAAGGTGGCCGCCTCGACGACGGGGCCGGCGGCGACGAGGTCGAACCCCTTGTCGCTGCCCGCGACCGTCTCCATCGCGCCGTTGGCCCGCACGACGAGGATGGCGTCGTCGCAGCCCGGGATGATGCGCGCGACCCTGGCCACGAAGCGGTCGAGGGTGGCGCCGTAGTCGTCGTCGTCCACCAGCCGTGTGATCTCCGCCAGCTCTTGTGCGAGGCCCAGGATGTCGTCGTCGGTCACCAGCCCATTGTCCGAGGGGTACGCGATCCCCGCACGCGGAGGCTGGCGTTACCTGCATCTCACCGCCGACCGACCCGGCGGGGGTACGCGCCGGGAGCGGGAACGGTGGCCGGGCAACCCGCCGGGGCGCTTCCTTCCGAACACCCCGGACCGGCCGGTGCCACCGATACCGCTCCCGGCGGCGACGGCGTACCCGGGGAGGACGCGGGCAAACGGACGAACGGGCATCTGTTGGTGAAATGGCGGACTTGTGCCGCCGCGCGGCCACTCACTACAGTGGCGGACGCTCACGGTTACGAAGTCAGCTGTGTGCCCTGTCGAGTTGAGTCGCCTGCCGCCGAGGCCGGCCGCCGTCGCTCCGCCGTGGAGCGGTGGCGGGCGTCGTCGCGGTGCGGCTGTCCGTCGCGGAGGCCACGATGACCGTACCCGCCAGCCTGCCGTCAGGCCTGACCGTCCGCCGGTACGCCCCGGCGCCCGCAGCCGTCGTCGTCGAACTGACCGGCACCGTCGACATCCGCACCGAAGCCGCGATGCGGGCCGCCCTGGTCCTGCCCGACAGCGGCGTACGCCTGCTCGTCTGCGATCTGACCCCGTTGTCGTTCATGGGAGCCTGCGGTCTGCAGGTGCTCCTCCAGACCCGCGACGCACTCATCGACCAGGGTGCCGGCCTGCGCGTGGTCGTCACCCGGCCTGTCATCGTCCGCATGATGGCGGTGACGGGGCTGACGGAGGTGCTCGGCGTACGCGCGACCGTGGCCGAAGCGCTCGGCGAGGGGAGGGCGTGACCGGCACACCCTCCCCTGCTGTTCGGTTCTCTCTTCGGAGCCCCGGACTGTTCAGACCCGGCGGAATCCGGCCGGCACGGTCAGGTTCAGCGCGGCGAGGTTCTCGTCGGTGCGCTCCAGCCAGGTGTAGTCGAGCACCATCCCGGTCGCCGGCTTCGCCATGACGTACGCCGTGCGTACGGGCAGGTAGCTGGTGGCGTCGACCCAGAGGTCCACGCCGGGGCCCGTCGCCGACGGGTGGCCGGACAGGCGGAGGTGGACGGTGTCGCGCCCGTCGACCTTCTCGTTGCCGACGAGCACCGCCTTCCCGTTCGTCAGCGCGTCCCGGATCTCCTGCGGATCGGAGAACGGGCTCTTCGGGATGCCGCCCGACGGGGTGATGGTGACCGGCGTGGCCGACCAGGTCCGGTTCTCGTAGTTCACGAGGAGCATCGTGTGCAGGTCGGCCGTGAGCCCGCCGGAGGCCACCTTGCGGCCGTCGCGGTACCCGTCGGACCGGAAGCGGCCCGTCGACCGGTCCATGGTCAGCTCGAAGAGGCCGACGGCGGCGGCGGAGCCCTTGGCGCGTACGAGGCTGTCGGACGCGGCCGCCAGTGCCTTGACCGTGTTCGCCTGGACGTACGCGACGTCCACCATGGACGGTGCCGCGCTGGCAGCCGGTCGGCCGGCGGTGATCTGTCCCGGCCGGTCGGCGACCCCGGAGGCGACCAGCGACACCGCCACCGCGACGGCCGGGACCGCGACGCCGGCGCGTACCGCCCAGACGTGGCGTACCTGGGCCCGGTGCAGCGTACGCACGAGGTCGGGTGACGAGGTGATGCCCGCCGTCTCCGCCTTCAGCCGCGCGCCGAGGTGTTCGGCCAGTTGTTCATCGGTGAGCATGGTGTGCCTCCGTGTTCAGGTCGGTGAGCAGTTCCCGCAGCCGCGCGAGGCCCCGGGAGGTGTAGGACTTGACCGTTCCGGTCGAGCAGCCGAGCAGGCGCGCGGTCTGCTCGACGGTGAGGTCCTCGAAGAACCGCAGCACGACGACCTGGCGCTGGCGGATCGGCAGGACGCGGAGGACCTGGGCGATCTCCTGCCGCTCGCCGAACCGGTCGGCTGCCGGGTCGGCCGAGCGCAGGGCGTCCGGGTCGGGCGGCAGCGGCAGCTCCCGCGGGCGGCGCAGCAGCGTCCGGATCCGGTCGCGGGAGAGGTTCACGAGCACTTGGCGGACGTAGGACTCAGGTGCGTCCCGCGCCCGCCGCCAGTGCCGCAGGGTCCGCAGCAACGCCGTCTGCAGGAGATCCTCGGCGTGGCCCCGGTCCCCCGTGAGCAGATAGGCCGTACGCAGCAGCGCGGTCGATCGTTCCTCGACGAAGGAGACGAAACTGGGATCGACGTTCACGGCTATCAGAACTCCGGCCGCGCGTACCGGGTTGCCAGGGCCCGGGAGGCGCCAAGGAGGGGCTCAGTACACGTACGGCCAGCCCGCCGAGTCGTAGCCGAGCAGGTTGATGCCCAGCCGCGACGCGCCCTGGTCGTTGTAGTAGTGGTAGACCAGCACGTCGGCGTCGCTGTCGGTGAAGACGGACTGCCCGCCCGGACCGTGGTAGGCACCGTGCCCGGCGAGGATCTCCGATCCGCCGCCCGAGGTCATCCGGGTCCCGTTCTTGTCCACGAACGGCCCGTTGGGGCTCGTCGCGCGGCCGACCATGATCCGGTACGTGCTGGCGGCCCCTCGGCAGCAGTAGTCGAACGAAACGTAGAGGTAGTAGTACGAGCCGTGCTTGAACAGGAAGGGGGCCTCGATCGGGCCGCCGCCGCGACCGGCGACGTTCCGGATGGTGCCGTTCAGCGGTTTGCCCGTGCTCGGACTCAGCTCGATCTGCTGGATGCCGGACCAGAACGAGCCGAAGGTCAGCCACCAGCGCCCGGACGGGTCGACGTACAGGTTCGGGTCGATGGCGTTGTAGTTGTTCGCGGTGTTCGACTCGATCACCAGGCCGTTGTTGGTCCACGTGCCGGGGTTTCCGGTGGTGCTGGTCGCGAGGAAGATCGCCGAGTGGTTGGAGCCGAACGTCGAGGCCGCGTAGTACATCAGGTACTTCCCGCCCCGGTAGGAGATGTCCGGCGCCCACAGTGACGCGCTGCCGCCGGTGTACGCGGTCGTCCACGGCGCCCCGCCCGGGAAGGCGGCGCCGGCGTCGCGGAACGCGGTGCGATCGCTCGACGTCTTCAGCACGATGTTGTTGCCGGTGTAGGGGATCAGGTACGTCCCGTCGGTCCGCTTGACGATGCCCGGGTCGTGTACGCCGACACTGCCGGTCACCGTTCCCGGATTCGGATAGGTCGCCGCACCGGCCGGGGCCGGAAGAGCCGTGGAGCCGGCGATCGCGACCAGGACGGCCGCGAGCGCGACGGTTTTCCTCATGAGTGCCTCCCTGTCTGGGCGTAACAGGCACCGGCGCCGGTCTCGGCCCGGTCGGGACAGTGTTAGCGCTAACATACAGATCCGTCAAGATGATTGATCTGATCCATCGGGTGAAGTGGGCGTTCGCTCTTGACATCGCGGCAACATTCCCGAGAATCGTTGTTAACGTTCACACAAATGATCTCTCGGCGTCGGCCGCCCGGGCCGCTGCCACTGCGTACGGGAAAGGTCTCTCATGGGTCTGCAGCGCTGGCGCTCCTCGTGGCGCGCGGTCCTCGCGGCCGGCGCCACCGCGGCGCTCGCCGCCACGACGCTCATCGCGGGGGCGGGCACGGCGAACGCGGCCGGCACCCTGCCCTGCGACATCTACGCGAGCGGCGGTACGCCCTGCGTGGCCGCCCACAGCACGACCCGCGCGCTGTTCGGCGCCTACAGCGGATCGCTCTACCAGGTGCGGCGCTGGTCGGACGGTGCGACGACGAACATCGGCGTGCTGAGCGCCGGCGGGTACGCGAACGCGGCCGCCCAAGACTCGTTCTGCTCCGGCACCTACTGCACGATCGTGCGGATCTACGACCAGACCTCGCACCACAACGACCTCACGATCGCGCCGGGCGGGGGCGCCAACCCGACCGGTGACCAGGGTGCGAACGCCGCGGCGCTGCCCGTGACGGCCGGCGGCCACAAGGTGTACGGCGTCTACATCTCGGCGGGCAACGGTTACCGCAACAACGCGACCAACGGCGTCGCCACCGGCAGCCACCCCGAGGGCCTGTACATGGTGACCGAGGGCACGCACGTCAACAACCGGTGCTGCTTCGACTACGGCAACGCCGAGACCAGCAACAACGACACCGGCAACGGTGACATGGACGCCATCTACTTCGGCACCCTCTGCTGGTTCTCGCCGTGCAGCGGGTCCAACCCGAAGGTCATGGCCGACCTGGAGAACGGCCTGTTCGCCGGCGGCAACGGCTCGAACACCGCGAACACCGGTCGCAACAGCGCCTTCGTCACGGCCATGACCAAGAACAACGGCACCTCGACGTACGCGATCAAGGACGGCAACGCGCAGTCGGGCGGGTTGTCCACCCGGTACAACGGCTCGCTGCCGACGCAGTCGGGCTACATTCCGATGACCAAGCAGGGCGCGATCATCCTGGGCATCGGCGGCGACAACAGCAACGGCTCGGTCGGCTCGTTCTTCGAGGGCGTCATGACCAGCGGGTACCCGTCGGACGCCACCGAGAACTCGGTGCAGTCGAACGTCGTCTCGGTCGGGTACGCCAAGAGCGTGACGTTCCCGGTGAGCGGCTCGACGTACCGGCTGACCAACCTCGCCAGCGGCAAGGTGCTCGACGCGGTCAACTGCGGCACGGCCAACGGCACCGCGCTCGACGTCTGGCAGGCGCTGGGCAACACGTGCCAGCAGTGGAAGTTCACCAGCGTCGGCGCGAACAAATGGACGCTCACGAACGTCAACGCCGGCAAGGTGCTCGACGCCGTCAACTGCGGCCTGGCGCTCGGCACGGCGACCGACCTGTGGCAGTCGCTCGGCAACAACTGCCAGCAGTGGGCGGTCATCCCCGCCGGCAACGGCCGCTACGAACTCGTCGTCGAGAACAGCGGCATGGTCCTCGACGACCAGAACTGCGGCACCGCGAACGGCACCAAGGTGCAGATGTGGATGTGGCTCAACAACACCTGCCAGCTCTGGTCCATCGCCTCCTGAGGCGGCGACGCGAAGGGCGGGTCCCATGGGGCCCGCCCTTTCTCCGCTAGATCCGCCAGGCGCGCAGCTCGATCGCCCCGGACGCGGCCCACTCCCGGGCCTGCCGCAGCAGGCGCCCGGCCACCGGCACTCCCAGCCGCAGGAACACGACCAGATAGAACCCGGCGATCAGTACGCCGTGGCGCGGCAGCGGCAGGTGGTGCACCAGCGGCCACCAGAGCGAGCTGTATTCGGGCGTGTAGTGGCACATGTGCTCAAGCTGGTACTCGTTGTCCTGGCAGAGCTTGGGCAGGTCGTGGCCCCACATCAGCGAGTTGGCCCCCACCCAGCAGCTGAGCGCGAGTACGCCGAGCGTGGCCAGGTTGACCAGCGGCCGGGCGGCCCGGTCGGCGAGGCAGGCGGCGAGGGCGGCGGCTGCCGGAAGGATGCCGGCGAGGAAGAAGCGGGGACCCCAGAACCAGGCGCCGTGCCAGGCCCACCAGGAGGAGTACAGCACGACGAGGCCGGCGACCAGGAACATCCACAACCGGTACGCCTCCCCCAGTTCGGCGCCGAACTGGGCGAGCCGGCGGCGGGCGGGCAGGACGAGGCCGGGGATGAACCAGACGATGCCCTTGCCGAAGCTGAAGATGATCGAGATGAACCCGAAGAAGAACGGGTACGAGAAGCCGCCCACGCCGACGTACGGCATCGGGGTGTTGTTGGGCAGGTGGAAGACCTCGTAGCCGCTGTCGAACGGGCTGCCGCGGCGCAGCCAGGCCTCGCCCCAGATCATGAGGGCGGCGGCGGCCGCGGCGAAGCCGTAGCGCAGGCGGCGGTTGCGCCAGGCCCAGGCGAGCGTGACGAGCGCGAGGGCAGGCAGCGAGGCAGGCGTGTTGGCGGTGCCGAGGACCACCGCGACCCAGCCGGCGGCCCGGATCAGCTTGTCCCGGCGCGTGTCGCCCCGCCGGACCACGGCCAGCAGGCCGACACCCTGGCCGGCGACGGTGAACATCTCGCCGTAGTAGCTGCCGAGCGCCGGGGCGATCATGCTGGCGGCCAGGCACAGCAGGATGAAGTGCCGCGCGACCACCCGCTCGGTACGCCCCCGCAGCAGCAGCCACGCGCACGTGAAGGCGACGGCGGCCACGATGCAGTTGTAGTACGCGATGAGCTTCGGGTCGATCTCCCACAGCGGGGCCGAGAAGATCGGGCCGACCAGCGAGTACGGGTGGCGGTCGAGCGTGTGGTTCTTGAGCAGGTCGACCAGGGAGATCCGCCGCCACACCGCGTCGCCGTAGACGGTGTGCGTCTGGCCGAAGTACAGGACCGCGCCCGCGCACGCGACGAGCAGCCAGTCGACCAGGGCGGCGAGTCGGCCCCGCCAGTGGCGGGAGGGCGCGGTGCGGGGATCCGGCGGCAGGGGCTCGTGGATCGCCGGCGCCTGCGACGTGGTCATGCTGCTACTCCTGATGCTGCGGGGGCGGGGCACGGTCGACACGTGGATGTCGCCGGAAGCGCCGAGGTCGGGTTCGGCGTGGTGCCTCGTCGCAGCAGCATAGGGCATGTCCGATTCGTGTACGGGCGAAGATCGAGCGCGGACGCTTGTCCGCAAAGTCGGTCGGTGAGGAGAATGATAGCTTTTCACCCGGATCCTGCGAGGAACGTGGGGAGCGATGGCACACAGCAGCACGATCGACCGACCGGTGGTCGTACGCAGGGCGATACGGCATCCGCACCCCCCGTTACGCGCATGGTGGCCGGTTCTCCTCCTCGGCGGGTATGCACTGAACGTCGCCTGGCGGGTGTGGAGCGTGCGGCATATGACATCCCCCACAATCCGCGCCGACGAGGACTCGTACCTGCTCACGGCGCGGGCCCTCAGCACCGGCGTCGGCGGCGACACCAGCGAGAACGAGCTCTTCCGCCGGGTCGGGTACCCGCTGTTGATCTCGCCGGTCTACGCGTTCACGAACGACCCCGCGATCGCCTACCGCGCCGTGCAGGTGCTCAACGCCGTGGTGAACGCGACCACTTTTCTCCTCGCGTACTCGATGGGCAGGCGGATGTTCGGCTGGCGCCAGCCGCTCGCGCTGCTGGGCGCCGCGGCCGCCGCGAGCATGCCCGCGGTGGCCTTCTACGCGGGCTTCGCGCTGACCGACGCGGTGCTCGCGCCGGTCTTCCTGGCCTGGCTGCTCGCGCTGCACGCCCTGCTCGGCCGGCCCCGGTCGGCGGCCGCCGCGGCCCTCGCGGGCGCCGCGGCGGGCCTGGCCTATCTGATCCACGTCCGCGGCCTGGTGGTGATCGCACTCCACGCCTCGGTGCTGCTCCTTCTGGCGGTACGCGGGAAGCGGCTGACGGCGCCGATCCTCTTCTCGGCTGCCGCGGCGGCCTGTGGAGTGCTGCTGAACTCGATGCTCGTCACGGTGCTGGGCGACGGTATGCGGCTGGGCGGGGTCAGCCCGGACGGGTCCGACGTGGAGCACGCGACGACGGCGGCCGGGCTGGCGGCGACGGGACTGTCGGCGACCGGCCAGCTCTGGTACCTCGCGGTCGCCGGCTTCGGCCTGACGGCCCTGGGGATGGCGGCCATACCGATGTGGCGCCACCGCGACCGGACCGCGATGGCGGTCATGCTGGTCGCGGCGCTCGCCACGGTCGGGATCGCCCTGCTCAGCGCGGGTGTGCTGCAGAGTGTCGGGGCGAACCGGATGAACTACCTCGCCTATGCCCGCTACGTGCACGTGTTCGGGCCGTTCTGGATGCTGGCCGGCATCGCCGCGATCACACCCCCGGTACGCCGCCATTTCGGCGTCCTCGCCGGCGCGGTGCTGCTCGTGGTCGGCGGCGGCGCCCTGGTGGCGTGGCGGATGCGTACCGGGTCGATGCTTCCGGGGTTCTATCCGTTCGACTCCCCCGAGCTCAGCCTGCTCACCGACGGCTGGACGACGCTGCGGCCGCTGCGGGCGACGGCCCTCGGCCTCGGCGCGATCGGCACGGTCGCCGCGGTCTGGCTGCTGCGCGGCCGGCGGCGGCCGGCGTACATCGGTGTGGTGCTGGGACTCGTGATCGCCGTCCAGGCCGTCATGATCCCGGCGACCGCCCGGCTGATCAGCGTACCGATGATGAACGCGAGCCTGCCGCAGCCGCCCCTGGCCGACCTCGGCGTACGCCCCGGCGACACCGTCGCGGTGCACTCGGGTGTGGTCTGGTGGGAACTGCGCAACGTCCAGCGCGAGGTGAACTGGTCGCCCGTCGCGACCTTCGCCGACCGCCCGTCGGCCGGGACCCGGGTCGTCGTCGGCTACTACGCGCCGGGCACTCCGGCGTACTGGAACGGCGCGAAGTACGGCTTCCACCTCGTGGGCACCGGCAAGCCGTACTGGGCCGTCTGGCGGATCGACCCGCCCCGCCTGCCCGTGCCCGGCACGAAACGAAGGCCCCCGATCGCCGGGCGCCTTCGTTCCTCCGCCGATCCGGTCAGGCGCTGACCGACACCCGTCCGGCCTGCTCCTGGGCCGCGGCGCGGGCCTGGATCCGCCGGACGAACCAGCCGTTCCAGATCGACGTCAGCACCATGACCCCGATGAACATCACGCTCGACGCTGTGACGGCCGCGGAGGTCGGCAGCAGCAGGACGACCGGGATACGCACGACCGCGTCGGCGACCAGAGCGACACCCCACACCCCCGACATGAGCCGGAAGTTGCGCCGGAACGCGGGGACCGTCGCCCACTTGTTCTCGAAGTCCGCGATCTCCTCGGGCCGGCCCTCCTTCATCCGCAGCGCCGCGTGGTAGATCAGCGGCTTGCCGACGACCAGGCTGACCAGGAACGCCGCCCCCGCCGCGAAAGTCGCGAAGGATTCCTTGACCAGCAGGAACTTGGCATCGCCGGTGAGGAACGAGAGCAGCAGGCCGATGGCGAACACACCCACCATGACGCCGGCGAACACGTCGAACCGGCGGGCGCGTACCGCCACGTAGAGGACGCGCAGCAGGGCGACGACCGAGCCTGCCAGCAGGGCCACGTAGTCGTCCGCGCCGAGCCAGTGCGCCACGAAGTACGCGCCCAGCGACAGGCCGACGTCCCACAGCAGCGACATCAGGATGGCAGCGGGTCCGACCGAATTCTTGTTCATCGCTTCTCCCCCAGGATTTCCGTGCGCTCAGTATTTCCGATCATGGTGTCGTCGCCGTCGGCGATCCACGCCCCGTGGAACCCCGCCGGTACGCGCCGCGGCAGGTGCACCGTCGCGACAGGACCCGCGGCGAGGTCGGTGGCGTCGTGCACGAGCAGCCGCGACGGGGTCTCCGGACGGTCGTGCGTCGCGATCGATATCAGCCAGCCGTCGTCTTCGGCCGTACCGTTGCGGCCGGCGACGAACACCGCCTCCCCGACGTGCCAGCCGGCACCGAGGGAGTCGGCCGTCTGCGCTCCGCCGCGGCCGTCGTACTTGACGACCGTGTCGGCGCTGACCGCGTACAGGTATCGGTGGTTCTTGCCCACGAACGCGTCGTTGAGGGTGGGGAACTCGATCCGCCGGTCGTCGAGCTGCTCCTCGCGTACGCCGGCGGCGGGGTCGAGCGTCCAGCGGTACAGGCGGCTGGTGCTCCGCGCCGACTCCTCGGCCCGGCCGCCGATCTCCGTCCAGGTGCCCATCCAGGCGGCGCGGTCGTAGCGGACGGCGTCCAGGACCACCCGGCCCTCGGCGTCCTCGCTGGCGTTGCCGACGTGGAAGACGTAGCAGGGCTCCACGTCGTACCACCGGACGGGCCCGCCCGCCTTCGGCATGACCCCGATCCGCGCCCCGTACGCGTCGCTCCACCGGTAGGGCATCGTCTTGCCGACCAGGTCGAGATCGAAGACGACGGGCAGGTCCAGCCACACGATGTGGTTCCGCGTCATCGCGAAGTCGTGCATCATCGTCGGCCCGGGCACCTCGATCTCCCGGCTCTCGACGAGCTTCCCGTCGGCCGACAGCCGGTGGTAGGTGAGGAAGGGCGCCCGCGCGCCGTAGCCGAAGAAGAACAGCTCACCGGTGTCCGGGTCGGTCTTCGGATGCGCGGTCATCGCCGTGGTCAGCCGGCCGTCGAAGTCGCACCGGCCGACGGTCGCCAGCTCCCGGTCGATCTCCACCGGCGGCTGCGTCTCGACCAGCGCGTACAGGCGGCCGGCGTGGGACAGCACCGACGTGTTGGCCGGGCCCTCGTGCTCCGCGTAGCGCACCCAGCGGTTGCGGTACCACTCGGCCCGCCCGTCCGCGATGCGTACGCCGTGCAGCATGCCGGCGCCGATGAACCAGTGCGGCGCGCGCTCGCCCGGCCGGGGGTTGGGCCCGTTGCGGAAGTACCGGCCGGCCAGCTCGGCCGGCAGCGTCCCGGTCACGGTCAGGTCGACCGCGCTGATCTCGTCGGGCACCGGAGCCGTGTAGCTCGGGATGTCGTTCTGCATATGACGAGACTGACATGTCGTGTTCGACATGTCAACACCAACATGTCAAAGTCGTCAGGTACGCTACGGACCAGGAGGAAGCCATGTCGCTGCGCCACGCTCTACTGGGACTGCTCGCGGACAGCCCGCAGACCGGGTACGACCTGACCAAACGGTTCGACCAGACGCTGTCCGGCTACGCCTGGAGCGCCGGCCACAGCCAGATCTATCCCGAACTGAAGCGGATGATGGGCGACGGCCTCGTCGGGGTCGTCGACGAGGGCGCCCGCGGCAGCAAGACCTACGGCATCACCGACGAGGGCCGCGCCGAACTGCGCCGCTGGATGTTCAGCCCGGTCGGCGACACCCCGCCCCGCAACGAGTTCGTGCTCCGGCTGTTCATGCTGTCCTCATTGGACCTCGCGGACACCCGCGTACTGACCGAGAACATGGCGGCGGCCAGTGAGCAGGAGGTCGCCGAACTGCGCCAGGCGATCAGCGACATCGAGAAGCACACGCCGGCGGACGCCGGCCCGGGCTACGCCCGGTTCGCCGCCGAGTTCGGCCTGCGCTACTTCCAGCTCCAAGCCGACTGGGCCCGCTGGGTCCTGTCCGAACTCGAAAAGCACCGCGACCAGCCCGATTCCTGAAGCACCGTCGGCGGGATCGTCACGGCCCGATCTCGCCGGGCAGGTAGGCGGCGAGGGCGGCCGTTCCGCGCAGGAGCGCCAGGCTGCGGCGGCGTACCTCCTGCTCGCGGCGGTACAGCTCCGCGCGTACGCGGCCCGGGCTCCCGGTCGTGCGCAGTTCCGTCATGACCGCTTCGACGATGGACAGCGGATAGTTGCCCTTGCGGAGCAGCACCACGATGCGCGCGTTGCGTACCTCGGCCGGATCGTAGAGGCGGTACGCCGTCCCCGGCTGCCGGACCGGCCGCAGCAGTCCGCGCTCCTCCCACAGGCGCAGGGCCGATGGGCGTACGCCCAGTTGCCGTGCCACCGCGCCGATGCGCAGCGGTCGGCCCGGACGGTCGGACGGCAGGGAGACCAGGGAGTCGAAAGCGCCGAGGACGGCGGCGATCCCGGCGCGTTCGCGGTCGAGCTCCGCGTGCCCGGCGTCGATCGCGGCCAGCGCCTTGTCCAGGTCGGCGGCGTGGACGGCCCGCATGACCGTACGCGTCCGCTCCCATCCGTGCCCTTCGGCCAGAGCGCGGACGGTGGTGAGCGCCGCGGCGTGCCTCGGCGTGAAGATCCGGTAGCCGCTCGGGGTGCGGTCGACCGGCGGCAGCAGGCCCTCGTCCACGTAATTGCGGATCTGCTGGACCGAGAGGCCGGCTTGGCGGGCGAGGTCGGCGATCCGCACCCGGCCAGTCTACCTGTCGATTTGAGACTTTCCGCCCGCCACAAAGCCCAGGCCAGCGCTCCTTCGCGGCCAAGAGCCTACAGGAGCTTCAATGAAACAATGGAGACATGAATCTTCGCGCAGCGGACACCCACGACGTGATCGAGGTACGCGGGGCCCGGGAGAACAACCTCCAGGACGTCTCGCTCGACATTCCGAAGCGGCGGCTGACGGTCTTCACCGGCGTCTCGGGTTCGGGGAAGTCGTCGCTCGTCTTCGGCACCATCGCGGCCGAGTCGCAGCGCCTGATCAATGAGACCTACACCGCCTTCGTGCAGCTGTTCATGCCGAACATCCCCCGCCCCGACGTGGAGGAGCTGCGCAATCTGAGCGCCGCGATCGTCGTCGACCAGGAACGGATGGGCGCCAACGCCCGCTCGACGGTGGGGACGGCGACGGACGCGTACACGATGCTGCGGATCATCTTCAGCCGGCTCGGCGCCCCGGCGGCCGGTACGCAGCGCGCCTTCAGCTTCAACGATCCGGCCGGGATGTGCCCGAAGTGCGAAGGGCTGGGCCGGGTCTCGGCGCTGGACGAAGACGCGTTGGTGGACAGGGAGAAGTCGCTCAACGAGGGCGCGATCCTGGCCCCGAGCTTCCAGGTGGACAGCTGGTACTGGCAGTCGTTCGCGGAGTCCGGCTTCCTCGACCCGGACAAGAAGCTCAAGGACTACACCGAGCAGGAGTGGGCGGACTTCATGCACAAGCCGCCGACCAAGGTGAAGACGAAGGGGATCAACACCACCTACGAGGGGCTCGCCGTCAAGGTGCAGCGGGTGTTCCTCAGCAAGGACAAGGAACCCTCGCAGGCGCACGTCAAGGCGTTCATCGAGCGCGTGGCCACCTTCGCGACCTGCCCGGCGTGCGGCGGTACGCGGCTCAACCCGGCTGCCCTGGCCTCGAAGATCGGCGGGTACTCGATCGCGGACTGCTCGGCGATGCAGATCAGCGACCTGGCCGAGGTGGTCCGGTCGATCGACGGGCCGGGGGTGCGGCCGCTGGTCGCGACGCTGCTGGAGACCCTGGACTCGCTGGTCGAGATCGGCCTGGGCTACCTGAGCCTGGACCGCGAGTCCGGTACGCTCTCCGGCGGCGAGGCGCAGCGGGTGAAAATGGTGCGCCACTTGGGTTCCAGCCTCACCGACGTGACCTACATCTTCGACGAGCCGACGGTCGGGCTGCACCCGCACGACATCCGGCGGATGAACGATCTGCTGATCCGGTTGCGGGACAAGGGGAACACGGTTCTCGTCGTCGAGCACAAGCCAGAGACGATCGTGATCGCCGACCATGTCGTCGACCTCGGGCCGGGTGCGGGGCGCGACGGCGGCCGGATCTGCTACACCGGCGACCTCGCGGGCCTGCGGGAGTCGGGCACGCTGACCGGGCGGCACCTCGGCTACAAGGCGCGGCTGCGCGACCGTCCGCGTACGCCGTCCGGGCAGATCGAGATCCGCGGGGCGAAGCTGCACAACCTGCGGGGCGTCGACGTGGACGTGCCGCTCGGCGTACTGACGGTGGTGACGGGGGTGGCCGGGTCGGGCAAGAGCTCCCTGATCCACGGCTGCCTGCCGGCCCGCGACGATCTCGTGGTCGCCGACCAGAGCGCGATCCGGGGCTCCCGGCGCAGCAACCCGGCCACCTACACCGGCCTGCTCGATCCCATCCGTACGCTGTTCGCCAAGGCCAACGGGGTCAAACCGGCCCTGTTCAGCGCGAACTCCGCGGGCGCCTGCCCGGTCTGCAAGGGCATCGGCCTGACCTTCACCGATCTCGCCATGATGGCCTCCGTCGCGACCGTCTGCGAGGAGTGCGAGGGCAAGCGGTTCACCGCCGAGGTGCTCGCGTACCGGTTGCGGGGCAAGAACATCGCCGACGTCCTCGCAATGCCCGTGGCGGAGGCTCGCGAGTTCTTCACCGAGAAGGCCGCCCGGAGCATCCTCGACCGGCTCGCCGACGTTGGCCTGGGCTACATCAGCCTCGGCCAGCCGCTCACCACCCTCTCGGGCGGCGAGCGCCAGCGGATCAAGCTCGCCATCAACATGGCGGCCAAGGCCGCCGTCTACGTCCTCGACGAGCCGACCACCGGCCTGCACCTCGCCGACGTCGAGCAGTTGCTCACGCTGCTCGACCGGCTCGTCGACGCCGGCAACACCGTCATCGTCATCGAGCACCACCAGGCCGTCATGGCGCACGCCGACTGGATCATCGACCTCGGGCCGGGCGCCGGCCACGACGGGGGCACGGTGGTCTTCAGCGGTACGCCGAGAGCACTGCTCGATTCCGCGAAGTCCCTGACGGCCGAGCACCTGCGGGAGTACGTCGGCGCCGCCGAGTAGCCCGGATCAGGGGTTCACGCACGGCTCCCCGTTGAGCGTGAACCCCGCCGGCCCGGTCGCGTGGTCGTGCACGCTGCCGTTGAATCCCATGCCCACCTGCTTGTCCGGCGCGACCGAGGCGTTGTAGCCCTTGTCGCGTACGGTGACCGTGCGGCCGGACTGGCTGAACTCGCCGTCCCAGCCCTGCTGCACCTGCTCGTCGCCGGTGAACGTGAACGTGAGCGTCCAGCCCGACAGGGATTCCCGCGTCGTCCGCACAGCGATCGACGCCCCGAATCCGCCCTCCCAATCCGACGTCACCCGGTACGCGACGGTGCACGACGGCTCCGGCGGCGGCACCGGACTCGGGCCGGCGGTCGCGATCGGACCGGCTGTCGGGCCGGCTGCTTCCGGCGTACTCCTGGGGGAAAGGCCGTAGAACGCGGCGGCGGCGACCAGGACGAGCACGGCGGCGAGCGCGAACCAACGGCCGACCGGGCGGCGGACCGGGGTGAGCAGGCGGGTGGGGTTGGCGATCGCGGCCGGCAACGACCGGACCGCCAGCGGTACGCGCGGCCCGGCCAGCGCGGCGGCGAGTTCGGCGGCGGTCGGGCGGGCCGCGGGATCGGTGGCGAGACAGCGTTCCGCGAGGCGGGCGACCGGCGCCGGGAGGGGTTGATCCCCCACCATCTCGCGGACGACGCGGCCGAGACTGTACACATCGGACGCAGGCAGGGCCGGCTGCCCCTGGCGCCGCTCGGGCGCGACGAAGCCGGGCGTGCCGAGCAGTCGCGTGTGGACGGACCCGGCGGTCGTCGAGATCCCGAAGTCCGTCACCTGTACGCCGACCGCGCCCAGCAGGATGTTCGCCGGGGTGACGTCGCAGTGCACGAGGCCGAGGGCATGCGCGGCGGCCAGGGCGTCGGCGGTCTCCCCGGCGATCCGCAGCGCGAGCGGCACCGGGAGCGGGCCCGCCGCCAGCTCGCGAGCCAGCGAATGCCCCTCGACCAGCTCCATGACGACGAAGCAGACGGGCTCGCCGTCGACCTCGGTCTCGCCGTAGTCGTAGACGCGGGCGACGTGCGGATGGGCGAGCTGCGCCGCCAGCTGGGCCTCGCGCCGGACCGCGCGCCGCACGGCAGGATCCGCGGCCAGCCGGGCGGCGAGCACCTTGACCGCGACCGGCCGGCGCAGCACCTCGTCGTAGCCGCGCCACACGACGGAACTGCCGCCCTCGCCGACGGGTTCGAGGAGGCGGTAGCGCTCAGGCGGCGTCACCGGGAACGTGGCCACGGCGTCCATTGTGCGCGACCCCCTCTCTTCACCCGCGCCGCCCGCCGCCCGTCGACTCCTTGATCCCGTTTGGATCAGGGTTTTCACCCGAATCTTGGGCCTTGATTCGGGTGATTTACCTGATCCAAACGGGATCAAGGAGCCAGGCCCACCGGGCGGCGGGGCGGGGTGGCGTGGGGCGACACGCCGGTCGCCAGAAAATGCCCGAATGCGGCATTCACGTTATAGCCGCACAGATACCTCCACATGCGGCACGATAGGGACAGAGGAGGCGACGATGAGAAAGTTACCTGCGATCGTGGCCGTCGCCGCGGCCGCCGCGCTGGCGATGTCCGCCTGCACGAGCAGCAAGCCGAAGGCGGCCGAGAGCCCGGCTCCGGCGCCGGAGGCGCCGATCCAGATCTCGGTGACCCCGGCCGACCACGCGTCCAACGTGCTCGTCAGCTCGGAGATCGGGCTGAAGGTCACCGGCGGCTCGGTCGACGGCGTGTCGGTGGTGGACGCCGCCGGCAAGGAGGTTCCCGGCGTACTGCGCCCCGACGCCTCTTCGTGGGTGCCCAGCGTGCCGCTGCAGTACAAGCAGCATTACACCGCGACCGTGACGGCCGTCGGCGGCCGGTTCCACAAGACGACCCAGAAGGTCGGCTTCACGACGATGGCCGAGCCAGCGAACCTGGAGGGCGTCGGCTTCTACCTGTTCAGCGGCCAGCAGTACGGCATCGGCATGCCCGTGCCGGTGGAGTTCGTGCGGGACGTGCCCGTGTCGATGCGGGCGGCCGTCCAGAAGCGGTTCTTCGTCACCAGCGATCCGCCGCAGGTCGGCGCCTGGCACTGGTTCAGCGGTACGCAGGTCCAGTACCGCCCGGCGACCTACTGGCAGACCGGGACGAAGCTGAGCGTACGGCTGGCGTTGAAGGGGCAGCCGCTCGGCGATGGGTACTACGGCGACGAGGACAAGATCGCCAACGTCTCGATCGCGAAGGACCGGGTCGAGGTGAAGGTGACCAACGCGCCCAAGCAGATGCAGGTCTACCGCAACGGCCAGCTGCTGCGGACGATGCCGGTGAGCCTCGGCAAGGCGAGTACGCCCTCCTCCAGCGGCCACATGGTCGTGATGGAGCAGGACTACCACACCACCTTCGACACCCGGAACGACCCGGCGGGCGGCTACGTGGCCGAGGTCGACTACGCCCAGCGCCTGACCTGGGGCGGCGAGTTCATCCACTCGGCGCCGTGGTCGGTCGGCGACCAGGGCTACACCAACGTCTCGCACGGTTGCGTGAACGTCGGCCCGGACAACGCGGCCTGGCTGTTCACCGTCATGAAGGTCGGTACGCCGGTCACCGTCAGCGGCACCGAGGTGAAGCTGGCCCCGGGCAACGGCTGGACGGACTGGGACATGGACTGGAAGACGTTCATCGCCGGCAGCGCGATCCCGGTGACCTCGGACGTCGCGCTGGCGAACGCGTACGAGCCGTATCCGAAGCCGAAGCCGAAGCCGCCGTCGCCGTCCCCGGTCCCGTCGCAGGCGGCCGCCGCGGCGCCGGAGCCGACACACTCGTGACCTGCGCCTCGGCCGCTTCGTCGGCTATTTCGTAGGCTCTTTCGTAGGCTATTTCGTTAGCTATATCGCAAAAGCCGTCGATCATGGGATCGGCGGCTTTTGTGCGGCACCATGGGTGGGCTCGATCTTGAGGGGGTACGCGTTCCATGGCTCGACCGATCCACCGCCGCCGACTGCTCGCCGGGTTCGGCCTCGCCGGCGCCGCCGGATTCGGCCTGGCCGCCTGCACCCGCACGCAGGAAACCCCGCCGAAGGCCGACGGACCCTCGGTCGCGATCACCTCGCCCGGCCCCGACGCGCAGGGCGTGCCGGCCGCGGCCGAGATCACGTACGCGCTGCGGGACGCGGTCGGCGCCCGGGTCGAGCTGAGGTCGGCGGCCGGTGAGCTGATCCCGGGCGAGGACCGGCCCGACCTGTCGTCCTGGGTCCCCGCGAAGACCCTCGCGTACGCGACCGCGTACACGGTGACGATCACGGCCGGCGGTACGGACGGCAAACCCGTCTCGGCGCGGCACACGTTCACCACGATGGCGAAGCCGGCCAAGACGATCCGGCTGTCGAGCTTCCTCGGCGACGGGGCGAGGCCGGGCGTCGCGATGCCGCTGATGTTCACGTTCAGCCGGTCGGTGCCGGCCGCGAAGCGGGCCGCCGTCGAGAAGCGGCTCACCGTGACGGCCTCCCCCGCCCAGGAGGGCGCCTGGCACTGGCAGTCCGGTACGCAGCTGCACTACCGGCCGAAGGAGTTCTGGCGACCCGGTACGCAGATCGGCGTACGCGCGGCGGTCGGCGGGCTCGATCTCGGCAACGGCTACTACGGTTCTGCCGACGTACGCCTCGACGACGTCACGATCGGGCCGGCCGTCGTCCTGGTCGCCGACAACGCCACCAAGACGATGACCGTGACCCGCGACGGCAGGCTGCTGCGCACGATGCCGATCAGCCTCGGCAAGCCCAGCACGCCCTCGTCCAGCGGGACGACCGTGATCATCGAGAAGCTGGCCCACACGATCTTCGACACCTTCGCCGAACTGGGCCCGGAGAACGGCTACCGTACGCCGATCGACTGGGCGCAGCGGCTCACCTGGGGCGGCGAGTTCATCCACTCGGCACCGTGGTCGGTCGAGCAGCAGGGCAGCCGGAACGTCTCGCACGGCTGCATCAACGTGTCGCCGGAGAACGCCGAGTGGCTCTTCGGGATCACCAGCGTCGGGGACCCGGTGATCACCAAGGGGACCGAGCGGAAGCTGCGCGACGGCAACGGCTGGACGGACTGGAACCTCAGCTGGTCCGCGTACTCGGGATAGCCGGCCCGGGAAGGCTTGGGGAGTAAGAAAAGGAGCCTCCGCAGATCGCGGAGGCTCCTTTCACATGGGGTGATCGACGGGACTCGAACCCGCGACCCCCGGGACCACAACCCGGTGCTCTACCAGCTGAGCTACGACCACCATGCTCCACGGCCGCCGTTACACGACCGTCACGACGCCGCGCATCGCGCGGCGACCGACCAATGATAGCGGTCGGGGAGCACCTCCTGTAAACCGGGTTGGCTCACAGCGTGGCGGCGATCTCCCGGGCGGTCTCCACATCCGGGCCGGGCAGCGGCACGAAGATCGTCTGCCGGTAGTACTTCAGCTCGCGGATGCTCTCCTTGATGTCGGCCAGCGCCCGGTGGGCGAGCCCCTTCTGCGGCTGGCCGAAGTACACCCGCGGGTACCAGCGCCGGCACAGCTCCTTGATCGAGGAGACGTCGATCATCCGGTAGTGCAGGTGGCTGTCGAACTTCGGCATGTCCCGGGCGAGGAAGCCGCGGTCCGTCGCGATCGAGTTCCCGCACAGGGGCGCCGTACGCATGTCCGGCACGAACTGGGTGACGTACTCCATCACCAGGTCCTCCGCCTCGCGTACCGTGACGGTCGATCGGCGTACCTCGTCGGTGAGGCCGGATTTCGCGTGCATGTCGCGGACGACGTCGAGCATGCCGTCGAGCTGGGCGTCCTCGGCGTGGATCACCACGTCCACACCGTCGCCCAGTACGTTCAGCTCGGGGTCGGTGACCAGCGCCGCGACCTCGATCAGCGCATCGGACGCGAGGGACAGACCGGTCATTTCACAATCGACCCACACCAGGAGATCAGCAGCCATTGGAACAGCCTACGACGCCTCCGACTACGGTGGCCGCATGCTCATGTCGACGCTGATCCGGCGGCTCGCCACGGTCGCGGTGGCGCTGGTCGCCGGCTGGTTCGCCTGGCGCTGGCTGTTTCATCCGCAGCACCTGTTCGACCTGCGGATCTACATCAGCGCGGAGAAGTTCTGGCTGGCCGGGCACGAGCTCTACGACTACGCCCAGCCCGACGCGCTGCAGGGCAGCCTCTACTTCACCTACCCGCCGTTCGCCGCGCTGCTGCTGGCGCCGCTCGGGATGCTGCCCCTCGGCGCCAGCTTCGCCGTGGTCACCCTGGGAACCATCGCCTGCGTCGGGCTGACGACCTGGTGGGTCACCGCACCGCTCGCGCGGCGCCTGAGCATCCCCCGGTGGTACGCGCTGGGCCTCGCGCTGCCCGTGGTCTTCCTGATCGAGCCGATCCGCACGACGCTCGCGTTCGGACAGATCAACATGTTCCTCGTCGCGCTGATCCTGCTCGACCTGCTGGTGCTCGTGCCCCGCGGCAGCCGCTTCGCGGGGATCGGGATCGGGCTCGCGACCGCGATCAAGCTGACGCCCGGCTTGTTCATCGTGTACCTGCTGGTGACCCGGCGGTTCCGGGAAGCCGCCGTGGCGGCCGGCACCGCGGCCGGGGCGACGCTGCTCGCCGCGCTGGTCGCCCCGAACGCGAGCCGCGACTTCTGGCTGTCGGCGCTCTGGGACACCTCGCGCGTCGGCCGCACCGACTACACGGCCAACCAGTCGATCAACGGACTGCTGAGCCGGCTCGCCGCGCCGGACGCGCCGGACCAGAAGCTGTGGCTGGGCCTCGCCCTGGTGGTCACGGTCCTCGGCCTATGGCGCGCCGCCATCGCCGTACGCGCCGGTGACGAGCTGACCGGCCTCGCGATCGCGGGGCTCACGGCCGGCCTGATCAGCCCGATCACGTGGGTGCACCACATGTACTGGTTCGTGCCGGCGATCGCCGCCCTCGTCCTCGCCATGGTCGGCGGCGACCCGGCCCGACGGCTCTGGCTCGGCGCCGGCGCACTCGCGACATGGTTGATCGCCGTCTATGGCGTGGACACGTTCATCGACTGGGGCGTCGCCCAGCGGCCGACACCGGGAATGCGGGAGTTTCTGCTGCGTAACGCCCTTGTGCTGCTGTCCCTCGTCCTGGTGATGCTGATCCCCGTCGGCGAATCCCTCCTGCCCCGGCGTACGCGTACGGAAGAGCAGGTCACCGACGAGCATCAGGTCGAGGTGCACGGCGAGTCGGAAGATCGCCCCGGTAGTGGACCTATTGTCCGTTACGTCGGCGAAGCCTAGACTTTCGGGCAGAAAGGGGCAGGCCCGCGCAAGGCTCCGTCCCCCACGAAGACCGACGAATCCGTACACCGACGCACACGGGACTCGGAGGCCTTCGCCCGTTACACCGTTCCCCCGGTGAGAGTGGGTCCGCCCGGCGGCGGACCCACTCGCCGTTAACAGGCTTGTGGCCAGGGGCTTGCGGGGAGACGTTGGACTGCCGGATTGCGCTTTAGCCGCGGGGGTCGAGGCCCAGGGCGGCCAGGCCGGTGAGCTGGAGGGGTACGCGGGGAAGATCCGACAGGGCCGGCATCTCCTGGGTGGGCAGGTCGAGGGCGGGCTGGGTGATCTGGATGCTTTCGACCGGTGGCCAGACCGCCTCGTCGCCGGGGCCGTCCTCCTCCGCTCCGTCCGGCTGGGCAACCTTCGGCGTGGTGTCGGCCGGTTGAGCACCCTTCGGCGTGGTGCTGTCCGGTGTGGTGTTTGCCGGCTGGGCGGGAGCGTCGGCGGGGTCTGGGGCGGAGGCGTCGGCGGAGGTCATCGGGTGGTTGCCGAGGTCGAAGCCAACCCCGGCGCCCGAGCCCGGTACGCCGACCGAGGCGACGCCGTCCATGACGGTCACGATCAGCCCGGCCGGCGGCGCCCAGTCCTCCGGCGCCCCGAACGGCGACGCCCCGACGAACCGCACTCCCGGCGTATCGGTCCTACCGCCCGGCCGGGCGATCGATCCCGCCCCGGGCGCGTCCGCCGGACCCGGGCCGGCGGGCTGTTCGGGGACCGGCACAGCGGCCCGGCCGACGACCGGATTCTCCTGAGTGGGCAGTTCCGCCCAGCTCAGCATGGTCGCCGCCCGCTCGGCCGCGGACGAAGCCGCCGTCACCACGTACACCACCTGGCGGGCCGGCCAGGCGACGACGACGAAGCCGAGCAGCAGCAGCACCGGGCCGAGGATCAGCAGGCCCCAGGCCGTCGAGTCGAGCCAGCCGAAGCGTACGGAGGTGGTCAGGGAGACCTGGTCGATCGGCGTGCCGTCGGGCGCCATCACGACGAGCGCGACCGCCCGCCCGCGCCAGTCCGCCGGGTCGAAGGTGAGCGTGCCCACCGAGGATCGCAGCCAGATCGGTTTCGCGTCGGGCGCCCCGAGCCCGGCCGACGCGGCCGACGGAACGAGTCGCGTACGCACGTCCAGCGGGCCCCGGCCGAGCGTCACCCCGTCGACCCGGGCGTAGGACGAGCCGGCGAGCAGGGCGGCCGCGTCGTCCGGACCGGTGAGCCCGACGAACAGCGGCCGCCGCTGCGGGTCGCCGGCGGCCGTGACGGTGACCGTCGTCCGGCCGGCCCGGGCGAACGGGACGTCGCGGTGCAGCAGGGCGTCGACGTCGGGCACGACGACGGCGTACCCCGCCGGGGTCACGGTCTCCAGCGGGGCGCGAAACGCCCCGGCGTCGTCGCGGTGCTGCAACGCGTACCAGGCCAGGGCCCCGGCCAGCAGTACGGGCACGGCGACGCCCAGCAGCACCATTCCGACCAGCACGCGAAGAACACGCATGACCCGTCTCCCCATCGTCGTCCATGGGGGACAACGCGCGGACTACCCGATGGGCACGGTCACCGTCACAGACTCCTGATCGATGTCGGTCGTGCGGAGGGTGAACTTCATGTCCCACGAGCCCGCTGTCGGCAATTGGATCGACCCGGACGCGTGGTTGTCGGTCAGCGGCAGCAACGGGATCGTCACCGGCTCGATGCCCCCGCTCGGCAGCGCCGCGGTGGCCGCCCACTCCAGGACCTTCTGCGGCTTGCCTTCCTTCGTGTACGCGTACAGGTGCACCGTGTTCTCGCCGACCTTGGCCGGCTCGAAGTCGACCTGCAGGGTGTACAGGTCGGCGGTGGCCGTCGTGGAGAAGTACGCCGAACTCTGGCTCGCCGCCGGGACGTTGTCGGCGGTGCGGGCCGGTGTCGTCTGGGTGAGCACCGACGAGACCCCGAGGACCACGACGGTGATCGCGATCTCGGCGCGTACCGAGCGGCGCAGCACGGCCCCGGACGGCGCGTCGTGCACCGATTTCCGCGCGAAGTACGCGAACCCCAGCACCGCCGCCACCAGCGCGATCTTGACCAGGATGAGCCGGCCGTAGGTGGTGGAGAAGAGCGCGTCGAGGCTGGAGATCTCGATGAGCGCCGACACGATGCCCGCCAGCAGGAGCGCGCTGACCGCGAGGGTGGCCCAGCGCGACCAGATCGGCATGATCGCGGCGAGTTCCCGCTCCTGCGCCTGACGCAGCAGGAACACCGCGAGCATGACGAGGCCGCCGAGCCAGACCGCCATGGCGCCGACGTGGATCGCGTCGACCACGACGGTGACCGGCGGCACGACCGAGGCGGCCGAGTGCCCGACCAGCGGCCAGGTCGCCGCGCCCAGGACGCCGAGCACGGCCAGCACGATGAGGTCGCTCTTCACCGGTACGCCGTCCGCCTCGGCCCGCCGCAGCGCGGCCGACAGCACGATCGCGGCAACGACCAGGACGCCGAGCCGGGCGAGCATCACCGCGCCGTACTGCGAATTGATCACGTCACCGAGGTCGGAGCCGGTCGTCTGCCACAGCGATTTGCCGTTCACGTAGGGCGCCTGGAGCACGATGCCCATCACGGTCGCCACGCCGAGGAGGCCGAACCCCGTGAACAGCAGCCGCTTGGGCGCCCGCCGGTCCAGCCGCCGCGGCCAGAGCAGCAGCAGGATCAGCGCCGGCCCGACGACCAGCAGCAGTCCCGCGTACCCGAGGAATTTGAAGACGGGGATCGCGACCGCGACCAGGGAGTCGGTCTTGCCCACGTCGGGCGTGGGAATGGACGCGGACGGCGCGCCGATGTTGAACGTGAAGCCGCCGGGGACCGGATGGGTGTCCGCCGAGATGATCCGGTAGCTCACCAGGTACGTGCCGATCGGCGCGTCGGAGCGCAGCGGGATGTGCAGGACCGCGCCCACGGCGGTGGCGGTCCCGCGGTCGGCGCGCGAGCCGTCCGGCGCGGTGATGCGGATCTTGTCCGGGACCGGTGTGATCGACTCGGAGAACGTCAGGGTGACCTCGGCCGGCGCGGTCTGCACGGTCGAACCCTGGGCCGGGTTCGTGGAGATCAGCGCGGCGTGCGCGGCCGCGGGCACGGCCGGCAGCAGGAGGAACGCGAGCACGCCCGCCGCGAGGGCGGCGAGCGTACGGGTCAGGCGGCTCATGAAGCTGAGGGGGTCGACACGCGCACTGACGGTACTCCTTCGTGATGGATGGTCGCTGTACGCCGGCCGAGTGCCCAGAGCAGGCCGGCCTGGGCGAGCGCGGCGAGGTGGCCCACCTCGTGGGCGATGTGGGTGGCGCCGTCGGACAGGTCGAGCACGCTGGTCACGGCGAGGCAGCCGGCCAGCACGAACGCGACCGGCACGAAGGCCCGCGCCCGGTCCGGCCGCCAGGCGGCGAGGGCGAAGCCGACCGCGACGGCGATGTCGAAGCTGGCCATCTCCCGCGACGCGTGGGGGTCGACGCCCACGCCGAAGAGCACCGGCAGGGCGAGCACGAACTGCACGGCGGCGGCGATACCGACCGCGAGCCGCAGCACCCGGCGTACGCCCGCGGCGGTCTCGGTCGCCGTGGCGCTCCGATCTGCCGCCACCGCCGCCAGGATCCGTTCCGTCAGATCCGGTACGCCGACCGACCGCAGCCGCGCCTGCCGGGTGACGCGTTCGGCCCCGGCGAGCCAGCCGGCGCAGTCGGCACAGCCGGCCAGGTGCGCGTCCAGAACCCCGGCGGACAGCAGCGTGGTCTCGCCGTCGAGGCGGGCGGACAGGTCGGCACGGGCGGCGGCGCACGATGCGGTGGTGCTCATGCAGCCATAGTCGTCCATCGGCGGGGTGTGGTTCCCGTCCGCCCCGGTCCGGTTAGTCTTCGGATCGTGCAGCCACCGGTCGACGACATCACCCAGTGGGCGCTGCGGGCGCGGGCGGGCGATCCCGTCGCCGAGGCCGCGTTCGTGCGGGCCACCCAGGTCGAGGTGTGGCGCCTGGCCGCGGCGCTCGTCGATCCCGGCGTCGCCGACGATCTCGCCCAGGAGACGTACCTGCGGGCGTTCCGGGCGCTCGGGTCGTTCGAGGCACGCTCGTCGGCGCGTACGTGGCTGCTCGGCATCGCCCGCCGGACCTGTGCCGACCACCTGCGCCAGGTCGTCCGCCGCCGGCGCCTGCAGCAGCGGCTGGCCGCCGAGGTCGTGCTGGCCGCGGGGCCGGCCGATCCCGCCGACGCGCACGGCTCGGCCGAGCTGATCGGGCGGCTGTCCGAGGAGCGGCGCAGCGCGTTCGTCCTGACCCAGCTGCTCGGCCTGTCGTACGCCGAGGCCGCCGAGGTCGAATCCGTTCCGGTCGGAACCATCCGCTCCCGTGTCGCGCGGGCCCGTGCGGAGTTGGTCGAAGACGTGACCCGCGCCATGGCCGCGTAGGTCCGCGCACCGTAGACGGAACTTTCGAAGGCGGAACGGCGACTACATGAGCGTGCCTCGGAAAGCATCGGGGTGGCAGGCTGCCCAACCCTGGATCTCCCTCCTCGTACGCCTCGCGCTGGCGGCGGTCTTCCTGGGTGCCGGCCTCTCCAAGATCACAGACCTGGCGGGAAGCGCGCGGGCGGTCAACGCGTACCAGCTGATGTCCTGGCCGGCCGCCCAGGTCGTCGGGGCGGTGCAGCCGTTCGTGGAGATCGTCATCGGTCTGCTGCTGCTGGCCGGCCTGGTGACCAGGTTCGCCGCCTGGCTGGCCGCGATCGGCCTGGTGATCTTCATTTCGGGCATCGCCTCGGCCTGGGCGCGTGGCCTGTCCATCGACTGCGGCTGCTTCTCGAAGGGCGGGCAGCTGCCCGTCGGAGTGGCACCCAACTACACGTGGGACATCGTGCGCGACACGCTGTTCCTGGCCTTGGCGATCTTCCTGATCCTGTACCCCTCCAGCAGGTTCTCCCTGGATGCCAAGGTGCTCGGCCCACCCGTGAACATGGAGGAAGAGTTCGATGAGCAAGCGCGCGCAGGAGCAACGCCAGACGGCGAGGATGGTGCGTGAGCAGATCGCTCGCGAGAAGCGCCGTAAGCGGACCCTGTGGATCGCCGTCGGCACCGTCGCCGTCCTGGTGATCGGCGGCATGATCGGGTACGCGATCTACGCCGGCAACAAGCCCGCGACCTGGAACACCCCGGCGAACGCCAACGCCGGCCAGGACGGGATCGTGACCGGGTCCGGACCGGTGGCGGTGGACATCTACCAGGATTACCTGTGCCCCTACTGCAAGCAGTTGCACGACTCGGCGGGCAGCCAGATCGAGCAGATGGCGACCGATAACAAGATCACACTGACGATCCACCCGATCGCCATCCTGGACTCCCGGTCGACCAACCAGTACTCGACCCGGGCGGCGGCCGCGGCCGGCTGCGCGTCGGACGGGGGCAAGTTCCTCGCGTACAACGACGCGCTCTACGGCAACCAGCCGGCCGAGGGCGGTGCCGGACCCTCCGACGACGAGCTGATAGCGACGGGTAAGAATGTCGGTCTGACCGACACCTTCGCGACCTGCGTACAGGACGGCCGGTACATGACCTGGCCGGTGCACACCACGGACGCGGCGAGCGCCCGAGGCGTCAGCGGCACCCCGTCGGTGTTCGTCAACGGCACCAAGGTCAACCCGACGTTGGCCGACATCCAGAAGGCCGTCGGCGCGGCCGCCCCGGCCTCGGGGTCCCCCTCCGCGAGCTGACGACAGCGCACCAGAAGGAAGACGACGATGAGCCCCCTCCTCCGGGTCGCCCGACGCCTGGCCGGCACGGCCGCCCTCACGGCCGTGCTGGTCGGCGCGCTCGCCGCCCCCGCCGGCGCGCACGCCGCGGACGCCCCCGACGCGACGAACTACCGGACGGCGATCACCGGCATCACGCCGCCGCTGGCCGGGGTGAGCGTACGCGCGATCGAGGCCGGTGCCCGCCTGGAGCTGGAGAACCGGTCGGGCCGGGTGGTCGAGGTGCTCGGCTACGCCGGGGAGCCCTACCTCGACGTCCGCCCTGACGGCGTCTACCAGAACACCAATTCGCCGGCGACCTACGAGAACGTCAACCTGCAGGGCGGCCTGCCGGTCCCGGCCACCGCCGACCCGACGGTGCCGCCGCAGTGGCAGAAGATCTCCGACTCGCCGGTCGCCCGCTGGCACGACAAGCGTGCCCGCTGGGCCAGCACCCAGCCGCCGGACGCCGTCGCCGCCGCCCCGAAGCAGCCGCACCACATCTCCGACTGGGCTGTGCCGCTGCGCCTCGCCGACGACCTGTCCGCCATGGCGATCCACGGAACCCTCGACTACGTCCCGCCGCCCTCCGCCGTCCTCTGGTGGGCGCTGACCGTCGTCGTCGCCGCCGCGGTCGCCGCGCTCGGGCTGCTGCGCCCGGTCGGCGTACGGGTGCTCGGGCTCGTGCTGCTGGCGGGGGCCGCCGCCGACCTCGCGTACGTCGTCGCCCGTGAGCTCGACGCCGGCGCGCGTACCTTCTGGGAGATCGTCAGCGGCGTCTTCAGCAGCGAACTCTGGCCCGTCGTCGCCGGCCTCGCCGCCGTCGCCGCGGTCGTCCTCGCGCTGCGCCGCCGCCCGTCGGCCCTGTTCGCCGTCGCCCTCGCCGGCGCCGGCCTCGCCACCTTCGGCGGCCTGGTCAACGCCGCCGTCTACTTCCGGTCGGTCGCGCCGGTGCCGTGGTCCGACATCGAGGCCCGCACCGCGGTCGGCCTCATGCTCGCGCTCGGCCTGGGCGCCTGCGGCGCCGCCTCGATCAAGCTGCGCAACTCAGGGCGCTCCGCCACCGTCCCGGCGCAGGCCGTTAGGGTGGAGGAATGCGACTCGCCATCGGAGACCCCGCGCCCGGCTTCGAGCTGACGACCGACACCGGATCGACGCTCTCGCTGTCCGCGCTCCTCGAGCAGGGCAAGAAGATCATCCTGTACGCGTACCCGGCCGCCATGACTCCGGGCTGCACCACGCAGGCGTGCGACTTCCGGGACAGCCTGGCGTCGCTGACCGCCCACGGCTACACGGTGGTGGGGATCTCGCCCGACAAGCCGGAGAAGCTGGCCAAGTTCGTCGAGCGGGACGCGATCACGTTCCCGCTGCTGTCGGACCCGGACAAGAGCGTGCTGACCGCGTACGGAGCCTTCGGGGAGAAGCAGAACTACGGCAAGACGGTCATGGGCGTCATCCGGTCGACCTTCGTCATCGGCACGGACGGCAAGATCGAGAACGCCTTCTACAACGTGAAGGCCACCGGTCACGTCGCCAAGCTGCGCCGCGACCTGAAGATCGACTGACCGGCGCCCGCCGTCGCCCCGGCCACCGTGGCACCGAGGGCGACGGCGAACCCGGCCACCTGCACCGGGCTCAGCGCCTGTCCCAGCACCGCCCAGCCGAGCACGACGGCGGCCAGCGGGCTGAGCAGTCCGAGGAACACCGCCGACCCGGCCGGCAACTGCGCGAGCCCCCGGAACCACAGCCAGTACGCGACGGCCGTGTTGACGGTCGCGAGGTACGCGTACCCGAGAACGTTGGTGCCGGACAGCGCGGGCGGCAACCCCTCGACGGCGAGCGCGACCGGAGCGATGAGCAGACCGCCCGCGGTGAGCTGCCACGCGGTCATGGTCAGTACGCCGACGCCCGGCGGCCGGCCCCAGCGTTGCGTGAGCACTGTTCCGGTCGCCATCGCCGCCGCACCCGCGAGTCCGGCCGCCACGCCGAGCGGATCGAGCCCGGCGCCCGGCTTGAGTACCACGAGCGCGACGCCCGCGACGCCCACGACCCCGGCCGCCACGGAGACCAGACGGGGCTTGGCCGCGGTCAGCGCGAAGGTCAGCCCGAGGACGATCAGCGGCTGCACCGACCCGAGCACCGCCGCCACCCCGCCCGGCAACCGGTACGCGGCCAGGAAGAGCAGCGGGAAGAACGCCCCGATGTTCAGCAGTCCGAGAACGGCCGCCCGCCCCCACCACCATCCACGGGGGAGCTTCCGCACGAACATCAGCAGCAGCAGTCCGGCAGGCAACGCGCGCAGCGTACCGGCCAGCAGCGGCCGATCGGCGGGCAGCAGCTGCGTGGTGACGACATAGGTGGATCCCCAGGCCAACGGGGCGATCGCGGTTGTCAGCAGCTTCATCGGACGGCCACCAGTTCCTTGCTGTTCCTGATTTCCTGACCTTGGCCGTCCTTCACAGGCCGGTCCTGCGCCGGGACGTCGACGATGCGTACCGGTGGTTCGGTGTAGACCGCGTGATCAGGCAGGTGGCGCTCGGTGGCGACCAGCATCCCGGCCCCACCGCTGACCACGACCGCCAGCACCAGCCACGGCAGCCGCCCGTCCGCCGCCAGCAAGACCGTGAACAGGGACGGCGCGACCGACGCCGCGAGCGACCAGGACAGCTGATAGGTCGCCAGGTACCTCCCCCGCGCGGATTCCGGAGCAGCGCTCACCGACAGCGCACCCGCACTCGGGCTGTGCACCAGTTCCCCGGCCGTGTACAACACCAGCAGCACGACCAGGCCGATCATGAGCATCGTCGGCGGCAGGCCGGGCGGCAGAATCGCGTACCCGACGAAGGAGGCGGCGAACAGCAGCGCCCCGACCGCCGCCACCCGCGTACGCCGGGCGTATCGGCGGGCCCACCGGCCGACGGGGACTCCCGCGAAGGCACAGAGCGCCGTGTTCACCGCGAACAACGGGCCTGCCACGGAAGCCGGAAGGTGCAGCCTGCTCACCGCGTACGCCGGCAGGAGAAGAGTGAGTGCCGAGTAGCCGAGGGCGATCAGGAAGTTGGCGCCGGTGAGAGCGGCGAAGGGCTTGTCCCTGAGGACCTTGTTCCGACCTTCCCGCTGGATTTCACGCGCGGCCGGCCGGGCGTTCGGCAGGCCGACGGCGAGCAGGGCGGCGATCAGGAAGCTGAGGGCGTTGGCCCAGGCCGCCACCACGAATCCGGTGTCCCCGGCGAAGCCGATGATGGCGGCCGCGATGAGCCCACCCGCCCCCAACCCTCCATTGCGGACACTCCGCGTCAGCGCCATGAGCCGATCCCGCCGGGCACCTTCCGCGATCTCGCCGATCAGCGCCTGCTGAATGGCCGGAAACGCCCGCTCCCCGGCAACCGTGACCGTCGAGATCACCGCGAACACCGGCAACGTCGCCCCCAGCGGGTACGCGACGAACCCGGCCGCCCGCAGCAGGTACACGTACTGCCGCATCCGATGAGCGCCCCACCGGTCGATCAGCAGACCAGCGACCGGCAACACCGCCATGCCCACCAGCCCGGCAACCGTCAGGACGGCCCCGATCACCGGCAGCGGAAGGTGGGTCACGTGCTGGAAGAAGATCAGGCTGAACGGGACGTACATGCCGGAGCCCACAGAGTCGATCAACATACCGGCGACGAGGGCGCGCTCAGACCGCTTGCTGATACTGCCGGTGGCCGCCTGCTTCGTGGCCGCGGTTTTCGTGGGCGTGTTGCCGGTGGGAGCCTGTTTCGTGGGCGCGTTGCTGGTGGGTGCCTGCTTCGCGGGCGGTACGGCGTTCGTGGACGGTACGGCTTTCATGGGGGCCACGGCCTGGTTCTCGGGCACCTTCGCCGGGGCCGGCCGCGTGGGGTGTCCCGTCGCTGGAGGACGCGTCGGAACGGAGGTTCGCTGGCTTCGCATGCCAGATAGCTTAGCGCTAAGCTACTTACTGTCAAGCTACCTTGTGGCGAGGTTCTGGTGCATAATGTGTTCCATGCGAGCTGACGGCGTCGACGCGATCGTGGGCCAATGGCAGCGCGAGCGCCCCGACCTCGAAGAACTCATCCCGATGTCGGTCTACGGCCGGATCTACCGGATCGCCGCCGCGATGGGCGACCAGATGGAGAAGGCGTACGCGCCCTTCGGTATCGGCCGCGGGGAGTTCGACGTCCTCGCCACCCTGCGCCGATCCGGCGAGCCGTTCACGCTCTCCCCCAAGCAGCTGTCCGAGACGCTGATGCTCACCACCGGCGGCATGACCGGACGACTCGACAAGCTCGAAAAGGCCGGGCTGCTGGAGCGGTCACCTGACCCGACCGACCGGCGGGGGCTACGCGTACAACTCACCCCGGCCGGCCGCAAGGTCATCGACGACGCGGTCGCCGCAGGACTTGCCATCCAGCGAGCAGCACTCGAACGGCTGGACCCGGCAGACGTGGAACGACTGAACGACCTCCTACGCGAATTGCTGGCGGCGAGCAAGGGGTGACGTCGTCTAGACTGCGCTTGCCCCGGTCCACCATCTGCCTTGGGGCGACGCGGGAGTGGCGGAATTGGCAGACGCCCCGGTTTTAGGTACCGGTGCCTTCGGGCGTGGGGGTTCGAGTCCCCCCTTCCGCACCACCCAGACCATCTCGTTCGGTGGGGAATGCCGGGCGTTGGTCGGATCCCCGGTTCTGCTACTCCCTACAGCGGTCTCAACGCCGTATGGGCTTGACTCCGTGACGGCTTTGGCCCCGTCCCTGCTTCTTCGGCTCATACCTACTTCGACGCGTGCGTATCGGCTCCGACGGTGATCGGGCATCTGGTCAATGCCTTGGCGCCGCCGATGCTGTTCGGACGTGGGGCATCGTCGGCTGGTGTTGGGCAACTGCGCGCTGAGGCGATCACCGCCGACGGGCCAGTCCCACGACCAGGACGACGATCACTGCTGCGGCGAGAAGGCCAGCGGCGATGATCACGACTAGGAGTGGTGTGGAGAGGCCCGGCTTCGGGTCGGGCGAGGTAGCCGTCACGGTGACGCTCGTGGAGGTGGGGGCAGAGGTCGAGGGCTGGGGGGAGGCTTGGGGCTGCATGGTGCCGGCCTTCTTCAGCGCGGCGACGATGTCGATCCGGCCGAAGCCATAATCGAAGTCACGGCCGGGCTGGCCTTCGTCGATCGCGGTGGAGGTAAGGGCGGAGATGACCTGCTGGGCGGAGAGGCGGGGGTACTTGCCTCGGATGAGCGCGACAGCGCCGGCAACGATCGCAGAGGAGTTCGACGTGCCAGTCGTCACGGCGTAAGCGTTATGCGGTCGCGCGACTGAGATGTGATCAGATGGTGCGACGATGCCGACATCAGGACCCGTTGCCGAAATGGAAGATAGCTTTCCGCCACGGTCTGTCCCGCCCACAGCCAAAACTCCTGGCGCCGAAGCAGGATAAACAACGCCAGCCTTAGCAGACTCATTTCCCACGGCTGCGACGATCACCACGTCTGCGCCCATCGCATGCCTAATTGTCTGCTCCATGATTGGATCCGGCGATACTGAAGATGCTATGCAGACAATCTTTATGCCGTGAGCGATAACCCATTCAATCGCTTGGGCGGTAACGTTAGGCCCCGGAAGTCCCGAAACAGTGCCGTTGGGTACGCTGACCACTCTGGCCCTAGGCGCAACGCCACGAATACGACCGTGGCCGACAATTAATCCGGCCAAAGATGTACCATGCCCGTCCGAATCACTAAGGCCATGATCATCTCTCTCCGCGGCGAAATTAGCGCCAGGGTCGATAGACCCCATCAGGGCAGGGTGCGTGTAATCAACGCCCGTATCTATGAGCGCAACCCGCTCACCATCGCCAGTTGCGAGCTGCTGCGCAGCGTCAAGATTCAGAAAGCTGGCGTACCATTGGCCTGTTGCAACATCGTCGGAAGCGCTCGCACAGCTAGGCGTAGTCAGTACAACAAGGGACGATGCGAATAGGGCAGCGCACCATCTCCATCGGCCTCCTCGAATCATTTTCGATCCTCGCCATCTGACAAATTTGCCTTTTCGCCCTTGTCCCACGGTGTCAGCAGGCTAGAGTACCATTCTTCAAACACATCATTCAGGGACGAAATGCGTTCGCTTTCCTGAGTTGCACGCTGCTCTTCAGCGTCAATCTCGCCAATTACAGGTGGCACACCTGTAAGAGTTGCCCATTGCACGTCACCCTCACGTTTGGGGTGCCGTGCATCCTGTCCACGGTAGGCCTGTCCGAGACCGCCCCCGACTGGCATGGGCGTATATCCGCCCCCTCGCCCCGAGGCCTCCCTCGCGGCGAGCGCTCTAGCCGCAGCTACCTCGTCCTTCATCGCTGATGGAAGCGGCATCGGATACAAGGTACCCGGTTGGCCTGTCGTCGAATTCGGTAGCACATAAGCGCCACCAGTTGGCACGAATGGATTGCCCGGAGGAATTGGCAATGATGAAGGTGGTCCGTCGATATCAGGCACGACTGGAGTCAGACCTCCGCTCAAAGGTGGTGAGTCCGGCGGAATTGACACAGGATTCCGTCCTGGCACCGCGGGAGGCGGATTCCATCGAGGCATACTGCGAGGCGGCGCATCGCCGGCCGCTGACGGAGCCCGTCCGTCGCCACTTCCATCTGCACCAGTTACATCCGTGCCGGTATCGATATCGCCATCGACCTCAGAGTATCGATGCGAGAGATCAGACGGTGTAGCTACTATGATCTTCTTCCGATGATCGCTTACAGAGGAATCCATCGCCGCCATAGAAGCTTGGGCCTTTTCATTCAGTCTGATCGCAGCGTGATCCCACCACTCAGGCAAAAGATCTGTCGTGACCACGTCCCATTTCGCTTTCGAAACTGCGACTTCAGTTTTGGCAGTCTTAATCGCATCAAGGATTCCGTGTAATCCGCGAGCTGTTGACGCATGAGCATAGGCGTCGCTACGCATCTGGGCTATAAGCCTGTCAACGTAGTCCAGAAACGACTTCGCTGCCTTTGATACCGCTGGATCCCAACTTTGGACGAGACTTTCGCGGAGAATACTAAGGCGATCGTGGTGGTCTGCCAGCAACTCACTTAGATTCTCGAACCCAGCTGCCTGCTTCCAGGAATCTTCATCATCTTCGCCTTTGATAGATGACCAAATTCGTGGGACGTCGTACGCGTCCCAGTTGGTGCACCATGTCGAGATCTCCAGCTGCGGTGGCATGTTGGCCGGCAGCTTCCCAGCCGCCACATCAGCCGAAACCGACGACGTAGCCGAGCCAGCGGGCGATGATGTGTTTGAGGATGGGCTGGTCATTTAGATCTCCGCTCCCCGGTTCAGATGGACCTCCGGCCCGTACGCCTTCTGCGCCTCCGTCGCCGCGTCCTGCAGCGTCTTCTGGATCTTCGCGAGGTCCTGGCTCGTCAGCTGGTCGGCTGCGGCGTACCGGGTGAGGACTGCTCGGGCGGCGGCGACGAGGATGTCCGCGGCTTCCACCATCTGGCGGGCGTTGTTCTGGGCTCGGTCGAGCGCGTAGGACAGCGCGTACGAGCCGGCGACGACTTCTCCGCTCAGGGATCGGGCTCCGAAACGGGCGCCGGTCTGTAGTTCGCCACCGGCTCTGGTCACGCCTGGCCGGAGGCCTTGGGCAGAGTCCGCGTCGAGGACGTCGGCGAAGGCTCGCAGGCCGCCGAGATCGACACGAATTCCACGAGTATCCATGCGTACCTCCCCGATCCATGGACCCGCACAGCGTAACGAAGGGGTTGCCGAGAGTCGATGGAACAAACGTCCCCTGTGGACAACTCGCAAAGTCAACACCACACTTCACTTGGTTGATGATGTAAGGAATTCTTGACATAGTGTCCAGAGTTCTTTACATTCGAGACATGGCTATGGAAGAGAAACGGGCATGGATCATGCTGGTCGTCTCGGCCGCGGCGTACGCGATCTACACATCGGTCGTGCTCAGCCGGCCGGGACCGTTGACCGAGGTGGCGTACCAGGGGCCGCTGCTGTGGACCGTGGGCGGGGCGATCGTGGCGAACATCCTGCTGACGATCGCGGCGGGGATCGCGGCGCCGAGGGACAACCGGAAGGATCAGCGGGATCGCGAGATCCACCGATTGAGTGAGTACATCGGACACTCGTTCACCGTCATCGGCGGTGTGGTCGCACTCGTTCTGGCGATGCTGAGTGTGGACCAGTTCTGGATCGCCAACGTCATCTATCTCGGCTTCGTATTGTCCGCGCTGCTCGGCTCGGTCGCGAAGATTTTCGCGTACCGGCGGGGTTATCAGACATGGTGAAGCCCACGCTGGTCACGAACACGATCCGCGCGCTGCGCTTCGAGCACGGCGAGATGACCCAGGCCGAGCTCGCCGAGCGGATCGGCGTGACCCGCCAGACCCTTATCGCCATCGAGCAGGGGAAATACTCCCCCTCGCTGGAGATGGCTTTCAAGATCGCACACATCTTCGGCGTACGCGTCGATGATGTCTTTTCCTATCCCGCGGAGGGTGATCCGGCATGAAAGCGATCGCGCAGCGGACCTATGGCGAGGCCCGCGTTCTGGAGTTGACCGACGTTCCGAAACCGGTGCCGCGGCCGGGAGAGGTTCTCCTTGAGGTACGCGCGGCCGGCGTGGACATGGGCGTCTGGCACGTCATGGCCGGACGGCCGTACCTGGGCCGGCTGGCGTTCGGCCTGTTCAAGCCGCACCAACCGGTACGCGGAATGGAGGTCGCCGGCGTCGTCGCGGCAGTCGGCGACCAGGTCACGGAATTCCGGCCGGGTGACCGGGTGTTCGGCACCGGCAAGGGGACTTTCGCGGAGTTCAGCACGGCCGCGCCGAAGCGGCTGGCGAGGATCCCCGAGAACGTGGGTTTCGCGCAGGCGGCCGTGTCGGCGATCTCCGGAGTCACCGCGCTGCAGGCGCTGCGGGCTGCGCCCGATGCGGCGACGGTGCTGGTCATCGGGGCGGGCGGCGGAGTGGGGAGTTTCGCGGTGCAGATGGCCAAGGCGCGCGGGATGCGTGTGACCGGCGTGTGCAGCACCGGGAAGGTGGAATTCGTACGCGGACTGGGCGCGGACGAAGTCGTCGACTACACGCGCAGCGCGCCAGGTGAAGATCTCGGCGGCGGCACCTACGACCTCATTCTGGACATCGCGGGGAATCGGCCGCTGTCCGTACTGCGCGGGGCACTTCATCCACATGGGACATTGGTCATCGTCGGCGGCGAGGGCGGCACCTCGTTCTTCGGCGGCATGAGCCGGAACATGGTGGCGGCCGCTCGGTCTAGCCGGAAAGGGCAGCGGTTCACGGGATTGCTGTCGCGGACGAATGCGCGGGACCTCGCCGAGCTGGCGGACGCCATGGCCGACGGGCGGCTCGTGCCCGCGGTGGACACCGCCTATCCGCTGGCCGAGGCCGTGCGGGCGGTGGAGCACCTCCGCAGCGGTCGCGCCCACGGAAAGGTTGTGCTGATTCCTAATGCAGGGAGTGGCGCATGACGACCCGGCGGCCCGATTGCGGTCGCGCGTGGACGGCGAATCCCGCGGACTCGAACAGTCCTGTCGTGCCGGTGTAGAGCTCCGCCGCCGGCGGCTGCCGGCCCGACGACAGGTCCACCGGATAGCCCTCCAGGACTTCGGCGCCGGAACTGGACGCGTGCTCCACCGCCGATGCGAGAAGCGCCGTCGCCACCCCGGAACCGCGGTGCTTGCGCGAGATGTAGAAGCACGGGACCGACCAGACGCCGGAGTCCTCGCTCAATTTCAGCGTGTTGGATCTGAGCAGTCGCGGAAAATCGTCTCGCGGCGCCACGCTCGCCCACCCGACCGGCTCATTGTCGGCGTACGCGAGCAGGCCCAGCGGTCGGCCGGCGGCCGCGAGTTCCCGCAGCGCCGCCTTGTTGCCCGCGTTGCCCATGGCCGAGAACTGCCTGCCGGCGACGCGCCACCACATGCACCAGCATCCGGAGTACGCGCCATTCGCGCCGAACAAGGATGTCAGATCGTCCCAGCGGGCGGCATCGACCGGCGAAACCGTGACCATGAGAGACAAGAATACGTAGCCGACCACGGTTGACGGAGGAGCGTCGACTGCGGCCGTGGCACCGGGCGTGCTGGAAAGGCCGAGGCCGGGTCGGGAATCGGACAGGCCGGCACGGGCATCACGCGAAGGCGAATACCTATCATGTCGGCCATGACCCGCCTGCGTACGCTCGCGACCACCGTGGCCGTGGCCGGCCTCGTGCTCGCCGCCGGGGCCTGCTCGAAGCAGAGCGCCGACAGCCAGAGCCCCTCGGTCACCACCACCGTGGGCGAGTCGCCCAGCGCCTCCACCGCGGCATCCGTCGCGCCCTCGGCCTCGACCGCGGCCTCCTCCGCCGCGTCCAAGGGCCCGAGCACCCTCACCTTCCCGACGACAGCGAAGGCTTATGGTTCGGCGCTTCTTTCCGCGTACGCGTCGGGCAGCTCGTCGCATGTCGAGCAGCTGGCGGTCCAGGGCGCGGTTCTGCAGTTGAAGGATTGGAAGAACCTCGACACGCACTGGACCTACATTTCGTGCGACACGGACGGCGGTGCGCCTCGATGCCTCTACCGCAACAACAACGGTGACGAGGCTCAGCTGCGATTCAACGAGTCGCAACTCGGCCACCCGACGGCGGTGACCGAGGCTCTCATCAACCCCACCACGTACGCGAACAACGCGGCCGACTACGCCAACGCGTTCGTCTACGCCTGGCAGCAGGGCAACAAGCAGCGGATGGCGCGCTACTCGTCGTCGTCGATAGCTTCGCACTACAGCGGGAAGAACGCGCCCAACGGGATCACGTCGACGAGCACCACCGAGGCGGACGGAATCGTGACGGTGACTCTGTCCACATCAGACAGCGGCCCGGTGATCCTGAAGGTGAAGTCCAGCCTGTCCGGCAAGGCGCACGCGATCACGGGCTACTGCGACAACGCCTGCTGAGACTGGTCGCCGCAACCTGCCGAGACCTGTCGCCTCAGCCGGCTGAGCGGAGCATGCAGGTGAGGCGGGCGGTGCAGACCCGCTCGCCCTCCTCGTCGGTCAGCACGATCTCGTAGGTGGCGACCGCCCGGCCCAGCCGCAACGGCGTGGCCACCCCGGTCACCGTTCCCGACCGCAGCGCGCGGTGATGGGTGGCGTTGATGTCCACCCCCACCGCGTACGCGAGTCCGACCTCGTGGGCGTGCAGGGTCGCGCCGATGCTCCCCAGCGTCTCCGCCAGTACGCAGGACGCTCCACCGTGCAGCAGGCCGAACGGCTGGACGTTGCCCTCGACCGGCATGGTGGCGACGACGCGGTGCGGCGAAGCCTCCTGCAGCTGGATGCCCATCTTCTCGGCGAGCGTGCCGACCATGCTGAAGTCCACGCCGCGACCCTACGCCCCCGTGCCCGGCCGCTCCCCGCCTCCGCCCCGGCTCCCCTCCGCCCCGTCCCTCCCCGCCCCCCACCGCCTGGCCCCCAAGCCCGACGATCTTGCGCGAATGTCTCGAAATTCGTGGCGTATGCCCGAAAGGCCCGGACATTCGCGCAAGATCGCCGAAAAGAGGAGGAGGGAGCCGGGAGGAGGGCTACATGGGTGGCGGGAGGGGCGGCATGAGCTTCTTCTTGGCGAGGCCCGGCTCCATTCCCTGACCGGCCATCGCGGGCTTGCCCGCCGGCATGTCGCTGTTGTCGACGATCTCCGCCATCGCCGCGTCGCGTTTGACCGCCTCGATGCCGCTCATCGCGCTCGACTTCGCCTTGAAACCCTCACCGCCGATCGCGAAGATCTGCCCGTTCGCCGAGCGCAGCCGCCAGCGGTACTCGCCGCGTACGTCCCTGAAGACCTCGAACTTGGCCATCGCCTTGCTTCCTTTCCCCGTGCGTGGGTTCTCGCCCCCAGACTAGGAAAGAAGCCGCCAAAGCGGAGCAAAACTCACAAACCCCGGATCCCCTCCCCCACTCTTTCCGACGATCTTGCGCGAATGTCCCAAAGTTCGCGGCATACGCCCGAAAGGCCCGAACATTCGCGCAAGATCGCCGAAAGAAGGTACGGGGGTTGCTGGGTGAATGAAAGTATGCATACAGTCTCGCTGTGAATGAAGAGCAGCCGCTCACCGTGACGGATCTCGTGCACGGCGTACGCCTGACCCCGACGCAGCGGCGCATCGCGCGTTGCCTGATCGACCAGGGCGTACGCGCGGCGCACCTGACGGCGTCGGAGATCGCCGAGCTGGCCCAGGTGAGCCAGCCGTCGGTGACCCGGTTCGCGATGGCGCTCGGTTACGACGGGTTCCCGGCGCTGCGGCGGCGGCTGCGCGACCTGACCACCGGGGGCACGCCCGCGCCCGCCGCCGAGAACGATCTCCAGCTGGCGGTGAAGGGCGAGGTCGCCAACCTGAACCGGCTGGCCGACCAGCTGCTCGACCCGGCCCCGATCACCGCGGCGGCACAGTTGCTGGCGGTCTCCCGGCCGCTGCCCGTGCTGGGCTTGCGGGCCGCGGCGGCCATCGCGAGCTATTTCGGGTACTTCGCGGCCAAGGTGCACCCCGATGTCCGGGCCCTGACCGAGGGCGGCAGCCTGCTCGTCGACCGGCTCGGGCAGTGCCGGCAGGCCGGGGCGACCGCGCTGTTGGCCGTCGTACTCCCCCGCTATCCGCGCGAAGCGCTGGACGCTTTGCGGGAGGCCCGGGAGCTGGGTCTGCGTACGGTGCTGATCACCGACTCCAAGCTGAGCCCCGCGGCCGAGCTGGCGGAGCTGGTCCTGCCCGCGAGTGTCGGGTCGGATCTGGTGTTCGACCTGCATACCGCCCCGATGGTGTTGACGATGGTGTTGTTGCAGGCCATCACCGACGTCGACCCGGCCGGTACGCAGACCCGCCTGGAGGAGTTCGAGACCCACGCCACCCGCCGCGCCCTGTTCGTCAACTGAGACGAAAGCCGCCCTGTTCGTCGGCTGAGACGAAAGCCGTCCTGTTCGTCGGCTCAGACGGCGGAAGCCGCCCCGTTCGTGAACTGCAACAGCGAATACTGCGAAAGAAGGTTGGGGATGACCGAGATCGTCCGGGCCGCCCGCGGGGCGACGCGTACCGCGCCGGGATGGGGGCAGGAAGCCGCCAAGCGGATGCTCATGAACAACCTCGACCCCGAGGTGGCCGAGAACCCGGCCGATCTCGTCGTCTACGGCGGCACCGGCAAGGCGGCCCGGGACTGGCCCAGCTTCCACGCCCTCGTGCGTACGCTCGACACGCTCCAGGACGACGAGACGATGCTCGTGCAGTCGGGCCGCCCCGTCGGCGTGTTCCGTACGCACGAGTGGGCCCCGCGCGTCCTGCTCGCCAACTCGAATCTCGTGGGCGACTGGGCGACCTGGCCGGAGTTCCGCCGGCTGGAGAAGCTGGGCCTGACGATGTACGGCCAGATGACGGCCGGTTCCTGGATCTACATCGGGACGCAGGGCATTCTGCAGGGCACGTACGAGACGTTCGCCGCGGTCGCCGCCAAGCGGTTCGGCAACACGCTGGCCGGAACGTTGACGCTGACCGCGGGCTGCGGCGGCATGGGTGGCGCCCAGCCCCTCGCCGTGACGATGAACGGCGGCGTCTGCCTGATCGTGGACGTCAATCAGCACAGCCTGCGCAGGCGCGCCGAGACCCGATACCTCGACGAGATCGCCGACGACCTCGACGACGCGGTGGAAAGAGTGCAGAAGGCCAAGCGGGAGCGGCGGCCGCTGTCGGTCGGCGTCGTCGGCAACGCGGCGACCGTCTTCCCCGAACTGCTCCGCCGAGGCGTCGAGATCGACATCGTCACCGACCAGACGAGCGCCCACGACCCGCTGTCCTACCTGCCCGAGGGGATCGACCTCGGCGACGCGCCGGACTACGCGGCGAAGAAGCCCGAGGAGTTCACCGACCGGGCAAGGGCGAGCATGGCCAGGCACGTCGAGGCCATGGTCGGCTTCCAGGACGCGGGTGCCGAGGTGTTCGACTACGGCAACTCCATCCGGGGCGAGGCCAAGCTCGGCGGTTTCGAGCGCGCGTTCGCGTTCCCGGGGTTCGTGCCGGCGTACATCCGGCCGTTGTTCTGCGAGGGCAAGGGTCCGTTCCGCTGGGCGGCCCTGTCCGGCGACCCGGCCGACATCGCCGCCACCGACCGCGCGATCCTCGACCTTTTCCCGGAGAACGAGTCGCTGCGCCGCTGGATCGAGCTGGCCGGCGAAAGGGTCGCTTTCCAGGGACTTCCGGCGCGCATCTGCTGGCTGGGCTACGGCGAGCGGGACAAGGCCGGCGTACGTTTCAACGAGATGGTCGCCGACGGGACCCTGAAGGCCCCCCTGGTCATCGGCCGCGATCACCTCGACTGCGGCAGCGTCGCGTCGCCCTACCGGGAGACCGAGTCCATGTTGGACGGTTCGGACGCGATCGCCGACTGGCCGCTGCTGAACGCCCTGGTCAATACGGCCAGCGGCGCGTCCTGGGTGAGCATCCACCACGGTGGCGGCGTCGGCATCGGCCGCTCGATCCACGCCGGCCAGGTCTGCGTCGCCGACGGTACGCCGCTCGCCGGCCAGAAGATCGAGCGCGTCCTCACCAACGACCCGGGGATGGGCGTGATCCGGCACGTCGACGCGGGCTACGACCTCGCCGAGACGGTCGCCGAGGAGAAGGACGTCCGCATCCCGATGCGGGAGGGCTGATGGAGTTCAGAGCGCTGTGGGACGAGATCGCCGCGATCGGGAAGGAGCCGACCGGCTATCTCCGGTACGCCTGGACCGAGCCCGAACTCGCCCTGCGCACGTGGTTCCGGGCCCAGGCCGGGCAAAGAGACCTCGCCGTCGAGGAGGACGGGAACGGCAACCTCTTCGCCTGGTGGAACCCGTCCGCCGAGCCCGGCGTGCTGACCGGCAGCCATTTCGACTCCGTCCCGCACGGCGGGGCGTACGACGGCCCGCTCGGGATCGTCAGCGCCCTGCTGGCCGTGGACGAACTGCGGGCCCGCGGCGTACGCCCGGCGCGACCGGTCGGCGTGGCGGTCTTCGCCGAGGAGGAGGGCTCCCGGTTCGGGCTCGCCTGCCTCGGCTCCCGGCTGCTCACCGGCGCGGTCGCCCCCGAGGCCGCGGCCGCCCTGCGCGACCGCGACGGCGTGACGCTGGCGGAGGCGGCGGGCGGCGTACCGAAGGGGCACCGGCCCGACCTCCTCGCCCGGATCTCGTCCTTTGTGGAGCTGCACATCGAGCAGGGCCGCGCGCTGACCGTCCCCGTCGGCGTGGCCAGCGCCATCTGGCCGCACGGCCGCTGGCGGATCGACTTCGCCGGCGAGGGCAACCACGCCGGCACCACGCTCATGTCCGACCGGCACGACCCGATGCTGACCTTCGCGTACACCGTGCTCGCCGCGAACAAGGAGGCCCGCCTGCGCGGCGCCCACGCCACCATCGGCCGCGTCAGCGTCGAACCCAACGCCACCAACGCCATTCCGGCCCGCGTCAGCGCCTGGCTCGACGCCCGCGCCGCGGACGCGTCCGTTGTGGACGATCTGGTCGCCGCCGTCACCGCCCGCGCCTCCGAAAGAGCAACCCGCGATGGTACGCGAGTCCAGCTGACCCCGGAATCGCTCAGTGGTGAGACGGCTTTCGACGTCGCGCTGCGCGACCGGATCGCGGAGCGGCTGGGTGGCGTACCGGTGCTGGCGACGGGGGCCGGGCACGACGCCGGGGTGCTGAGCGCCCACGTCCCGACGGCGATGCTGTTCGTCCGCAATCCCAGCGGCGTCTCGCACTCCCCCGCAGAGACCGCCTCCGACGACGACTGCATCGAGGGCGTACGCGCCCTCGCCGACGTCCTGGAGGACCTCGCATGCTGACTCATTACCTGTGCGAGTACGCCTGGCTGCCGTCGGGAGTCGCCCGCGACGTGCTCATCGCCATCGAGGACGGCCGGATCACGAGGGCCGAGCAGGCGGGCTGGGTCGACGACCACATCAGGCACCTGCCGGGGCTCACCCTGCCGGGCCTGGCCAACGCCCACTCGCATGCGTTCCACCGGGTGCTGCGCGGGCGTACGCCGGGAAAGGGCAGTTTCTGGACCTGGCGCGACCAGATGTACGCGGCCGCGGCGAAGCTGAACCCGGAGAGCTACCACCGGCTGGCGCGCGCGGTGTTCGCGGAGATGGCGCTGGCCGGGGTGACGTGCGTGGGCGAGTTCCACTACCTGCACCACGCCCCCGACGGCGTCCGGTACGCCGACCCGAACGCGATGGGCGAGGCGCTGCTCGCGGCGGCGGGCGAGGCCGGCGTGCGGATCACATTGCTGGACACGCTCTACTTGCAGGCCACTGTGGATGGTGACCCGCTCGCCGGCACGCAGCTGCGGTTCGGCGACGGCACCTTCGACAACTGGTACGAGCGCTTCGGCGACCTGAAGGCGCCGGCGCACGGCCGGATCGGTGCCGCCCTGCACTCGGTACGCGCCGTCCCGGCCGACGCGTTCGGCGAGTTCGCGGAGGCGACCAGCGGGCTGCCGGTGCACGCGCACGTGTCGGAGCAGGTCGCCGAGAACTACGCGTGCCTGCAGGCCCACGGCTGTACGCCGACCGAACTGCTCGACCGGCACGGCGTGCTGGGCGGGCACTTCACGGCGGTGCACGCGACCCATCTGACGCCGCGCGACATCGACCTGCTCCGCGGCTCGTACGCGTGCTTCTGCCCGACCACGGAACGGGATCTGGGCGACGGCATCGGGCCGGCCCGGGCGCTCGCCGACGCCGGCGCATGGCTGACGCTCGGCAGCGATTCGCACGCGGTCATCGATCTCATCGAGGAGACCAGAGCCGTCGAGCTGCACGAACGCCTCGTACGCCAGGAGCGCGGCCAGTTCGAGCCGGCCGAGCTGCTGCGGGCGGCGACCGCCGAGGGGCACCTGTCGCTCGGCTGGCCCGACGCCGGGACGCTGGCCGCCGGGCAGCGCGCCGACCTGGTGACCGTCGCCCTGGACACCGTACGCACGGCCGGGATCGACCCGGCCGGCGTGCTCATGGCCGCGTCGGCGGCCGACGTCCGGCACGTCGTGGTGGACGGCGACGTGGTCGTGGCGGACGGCCGGCACACGCGGATCGACGTCGCACGGGAGCTGAGCGAGGCGATATGCGCGCTCTTCTGACTCCGGGAAGGCCGGTGACGACATGCGCTCCCTTCTGATCACCAACATCGGCGAGCTGACCACCCACGCGGAGGACGGCGTCCTGCGCGACGCCGCGATCCTCGTGACCGACCGCGTCCAGTGGGTCGGCCCGGCCTCGCGGCCGCAGTGCACGGACGAGGTCTTCGACGCGGAGGGCCGGGCGGTGGTGCCGGGATTCGTCGACAGCCACGCCCACCTCGTCTTCGCCGGCGACCGCGCGGCCGAGTTCGCGGCGCGGATGGCCGGGCAGGCGTACACGGGCGGGGGCATCAGGACCACCATGGCGGCGACCCGGGCGGCCACCGACGAGGAGCTGACCGCCAACGTCGACCGCCTCGTCACCGAGATGCGCCGCCAGGGCACGACCACCCTGGAGATCAAGAGCGGCTACGGGCTGAACGTGCCGGACGAGACGCGCTCACTGCGTATCGCGAGCGGGTTCACCGAGGAGACCACGTTCCTCGGAGCGCACGTGGTCCCGCCGGACGTCGACCGTGACGACTACGTACGCCTCGTCGCCGGTGCGATGACCGAGAGCTGCGCCCCGCACGCCACCTGGATCGACGTCTTCTGCGAGCGGGGCGCGTTCGACGTCGACGAGGCCGAGGTCATCCTGCGCGCCGGGATGGCGGCGGATCTGCTGCCGCGGATCCACGCGAACCAGCTGACCGAGTCCGGCGCCGTGGGCCTGGCCGTCGCCCTGGACGCGGCCAGCGCCGACCACTGCACACACCTGTCCGACAAGGACGTCGAGATGCTGGCGGGATCGCGTACGGTCGCGACGCTGCTGCCGGGGGCCGAATTCAGCACCCGGTCGCCGTACCCGGACGCCCGGCGGCTGATCGACGCCGGGGCCACGGTCGCGCTGGCCACCGACTGCAATCCCGGTTCCTCCTATACGTCCTCGATGGCGTTCTGCCTCGCGCTCGCCGTACGCGAGATGCGCATGACGCCCGCCGAGGCCCTCTGGTCGGCCACCGCCGGCGGGGCCCGGGCGCTGCGCCGGTCCGACGTCGGCCATCTCGGCGTCGGCGCGTACGCCGATCTCGTTCTCCTCGACGCACCGTCGAGCCTGCACCTGGCCTACCGGCCGGGCGTACCCCTGGTTCACAAGGTTCTCCATAAGGGAGTGTGGGTCGGATGACCGTCACCGTCAGCGCGGAGGGCCTCGCCCCCGCGGACGTCCTCGCCGTGGCGCGCCGCGACGCGCAGGTGTTCCTGGGCGGCGACGCCGTGGCGGCGATGGCCGCCAGCCGGGCGATCGTCGACGGGATCGAGCGTGAGGGGCGGCCGGTCTACGGCGTGTCCACGGGCTTCGGCGCGCTCGCCAACACGTTCATCGCGCCGGAGCGGCGGGCCGAACTGCAGCACGCGCTCATCCGCTCGCACGCGGCCGGCGTCGGTGCGCCGATGCCTCGCGAGGTCGTCCGGGCGATGATCGTGCTGCGGGTCCGTTCGCTGGCCCTGGGCCGGTCCGGCGTACGCCCGCTGGTGGCGCAGGCGCTGGTGGACCTGCTCAACCACGACATCACGCCGTGGGTGCCGGAGCACGGCTCGCTCGGCGCGTCCGGCGACCTGGCGCCGCTGGCGCACTGCGCGCTCGTGCTGCTCGGCGAGGGCTGGGTGCTCGGCAAGGACGGCAGCCGCCAGGCCGCCGCCGACGTGCTGCACGCCGCCGGCCTCAGCCCGATCGAGCTGTCCAGCAAGGAGGGCCTGGCCCTCATCAACGGCACCGACGGCATGCTCGGCATGCTGCTCATGGCGGTCGAGGACTTCGGGCACCTGCTGACCATGGCGGACGTGACCGCCGCGCTGTCGATCGAGGCGATGCTCGGCACCGACCGGCCGTTCCACCCTTCGATCCACGAGATCCGGCCGCATCCCGGTCAGGGCCGCAGCGCCGCCAACCTGCACAGACTGCTGCAGAATTCGTCCATCATGGACTCACACCGGGACGACCTGGTGCACGCCGTCCAGGACGCGTACTCCATGCGGTGCGCTCCACAGGTGGCCGGGGCCGCCCGGGACACGCTGGAGTTCGCGCGTACCGTCGCGGCCCGCGAGCTGGTCAGCGTCGCGGACAACCCCGTCGTCCTGCCCGACGGCCGGGTGGAGTCGACCGGCAACTTCCACGGCGCGCCGCTCGGCTTCGCGGCCGACTTCCTCGCCATCGCCGCCGCCGAGGTGGGCGCGATCTCCGAGCGCCGGGTCGACCGGCTGCTGGACGTGTGCCGCTCGCGCGACCTGCCGCCGTTCCTCACCCCGGACGCGGGGGTCAACTCCGGCCTCATGATCGCCCAGTACACCGCGGCCGGGATCGTCGCCGAGAACCGGCGGCTGGCCGCGCCCGCCTCGGTCGACTCCATCCCCACCTCGGGCATGCAGGAGGACCACGTCTCGATGGGCTGGTCGGCCACGAAGAAGCTGCGTACCGTGCTGGACAATCTCACGTCCGTGCTGGCCGTCGAGCTCCTCGCCGCCGTACGCGGACTCCAGCTGCGTACGCCGCTCGTCCCGTCGCCGGCCGGGCAGGCCGCGGTCGCGATGGTCGGCCTGTTCGCCGGGCAGCCGGGGCCGGACGTGTTCATGGCGCCGGTGATGGAGTCGGCCCGTTCGGTGATCGCCGGCCGGGCCCTCCTCGACGAGATCACCACCCACATCGGCCCGCTCCACTGACAGGCCCTGCGCCACGACACCGCACCCCTCCAAGATCCCGTTTGGATCAGGGTTTCGCACGTAATCTTGGGCCAAGATTCGGGTGATTTCCCTGATCCAAACGGGATCTTGGGGAGGGCAGGACAGGCCATAATGCGCGTATGGCGCTTTTTGTCCGATTGTATCGCGCGGCGGCGGCCCTCGCGATCCTGGCGGCGGTCCTCACCCAGCTGAGCCGGACGGCCAGCGTCGTCAACTTCTTCAGCTTCTTCACGATCCAGAGCAACCTGATCGCGTGCGCGGTGCTCGCCGCCGGCGCGATCGGCGTACGCGGGGACCGGTTCGACGCCTTCCGCGGCGCGGCCACGACCTACATGGCCACGACGGGGATCGTGTTCGCCCTGCTGCTGTCGGACATCGCCGTCGGCCTCAGCCTGCCCTGGGTCAACGACGTCCTCCACAAGATCATCCCGGTCGTCATGGTGCTCGACTGGGTTCTCGTGCCGGTCGCCCGGTTCCTGCCGTTCACGCGCGCGCTGTGGTGGACGGCGTACCCGATCGGCTGGCTCGCGTACACGATGGTCAGGGGACCGATCGCGGACTGGTACCCCTACCCGTTCGTCGACCCGCGCGGGCAGGGGTACGCGCACGTGCTGAAGGTGTGCGCGGCGATCGCGATCTTCGTGGTGTGCCTGATCGCGTTCCTGGTGTGGCTCGGCAACCGGAAGAACCGGGCCGGGCTCAGGTCTGCGGCAGGTTCTTCGCGATGACCGCCGCGAGGGCGCGGAAGGCCTGGCCCCGGTGGCTGATCGCGTCCTTCTCCTCCGCCGACATCTCGGCGGTGGAGCGGGTCTGCCCCTCGGCCATGAAGATCGGGTCGTAGCCGAACCCGCCCTCGCCGCGCGGCTTACGCAGCAGCTTGCCCTTCATCGTGCCGTTGACCAGGTGCTCGCGCAGATCGGTCTTGCCGGCCGCGGGCGGCAGGACGAACGCGGCCGCGCACACGAACTGCGCGCCCCGCTTCTCGTCGGCCACATCGTTGACCTGATCGAGCAGCAGCTCCAGGTTGGCGACGTCCTTGCCCTGCGGGGCGGCCGCACCGAACCGGCCCGACCAACGCGCGCTGAACACGCCCGGCATGCCGTTGAGCGCGTCGACGGCGATGCCCGAGTCGTCGGCGACCGTGGCCAGCCCCGTGTGGCGTACGCCTTCCCGTGCCTTGATCAGGGCGTTCTCGGCGAACGTCAGGCCGGACTCCGGCACCTCGTCGTACTCGGGGACGTCGTCGAGGCCGACGAGTTCCACTGAGATCAGTTGCGGCGACGCGGCCAGGATCCGGCGCAGCTCGTCGAGCTTCTTGGCGTTGCGCGTGGCGAGCAGGAGCTTCATCGGCGTACGTCTCCCCCGAACTTGGCGAGCAGGCTGGTCGGGGAGAGCGAGGGCAGTTCGAGCGCCGCCCGCTGCGCCTCGGCCAGCTGGGCGCACCCCGCGACGCCCAGATCCAGCAGCGCGTTGAGCTGCTTGCGGTCGAACACGCCGTCCTCGCCGGTGCCCTGGACCTCGACGAAGTCCCCGGTACCCGTGCAGACGATGTTCATGTCCACCTCGGCCGAGACGTCCTCCTCGTAGCAGAGGTCCAGCCGCGCCTCGCCCTTGACGATGCCGACGCTGACCGCCGCCACCGACCGGTGCAGTGTGGACTCGACCGTCTGCTTCTTGGCCAGCGCGTTCTTGGCGGCCAGCCAGCGGACGGCGTCATACAGGGCCACATAGGACCCGGTGATCGCGGCGGTACGCGTACCCCCGTCGGCCTGCAGCACGTCGCAGTCGATGACGATCGAGTTCTCGCCCAGCGCCTTCAGCTCGATACAGGCCCGCAGGCTGCGGCCGATGAGCCGGGAGATCTCGTGCGTCCGGCCGCCGATCTTGCCCTTGACGCTCTCGCGGTCCGAGCGGGTCGTCGTGGCCCGGGGCAGCATCGCGTATTCGCTGGTGACCCAGCCGAGGCCGCTGCCTTTGCGCCAGCGCGGCACTCCCTCGGTCACGCTGGCGGTGCACAGCACCCGCGTGTTGCCGAACTCCACGAGCACGGAGCCCTCGGGATGCATGCTCCAATTGCGGGTCAAGGTCACCGGGCGCAGGGCGTCCGCGGCGCGGCCATCGGGTCGGCTCATGGCGTAAACCCTACAAGCCGGGTCAGACTTCGTACCGCGCACCCGGTCGGGCGATCTCCACCGGCCCCTGGAAGGTGCTCATCGCGTTCTCCAGCGTCTCGACCTCGCTGCCCCAGGCGGTCACCAGATGTGTCAGCAGCAGCCGGCCCACGCCCGCCTTGGTGGCCACCTCGCCCGCCTCGCGCCCGGTCAGGTGCAGGTCCGGCGGGTTGTCCACGCCGTCGAGGTAGCTGGCCTCGCACAGGAACAGGTCCGCGCCCTGGGCCAGCCGCAGCAGCGCGTCGCAGACCGCGGTGTCCCCCGAGTACGCGAGCACGCGGCCGTCGTGTTCCAGCCGGACGCCGTAGGTCTCCACGGGATGGTTCACGCGGTCGACCGTCACGGTGAACGGTCCGATGGGGAAGCTGCCGGGCTGTAGTCCGTAGAACGTGTACACGTCGTCCAGCGGCCCCTCCTCGGCGCTGTACGCCGCCGACAGCCGCTCGGGCGCGCCGGACGGGGCGTACACGGGAAGCGGCGGATACGGGCCGTCGGGCGCGTAACGCCGGACGACCACATAGGTGCACGCGTCCATCATGTGATCGCAGTGCAGATGGCTGAGGACGATGGCGTCGACGGCCTTCAGGCCGGCGTAGCGCTGCAGCGCGGACAGCGAGCCCGAGCCGAAATCGAGCAGCAGGCGGAACCCGTCGGCCTCGACCAGGTACGCCGAGCAGGCCGACTCGGGACCCGGGAAGCTGCCCGCGCAGCCCAATACCGTAAGTCTCATAGCATCGCCTTCATAGCATCGCCCCCGGTCGCCGCGGGGAAATCGCCGAGGAAGCGTCGTGCGAGCCGCTGAAAGGGCTCATCGTCGCCGGTGACCCGCAGCTCGTGACGCGGGGGCGGCGCCTCGTCCGGCCGGAGCAGGTCCCGCTCGACGAGGACGCGGTAGACGTCCTTCGCGGTCTCCTCCGCACTGGACACCAGCGTCACCTCCTCGCCCATCACGAGGCTCAGGACGCCGGACAGCAGCGGATAGTGCGTGCAGCCGAGGACGAGGGTGTCGACGCCGGCCGCCTGTAAGGGTTCCAGATACGCGCTCGCCAGGCCGAGCAGGGCGCGGCCCGACGTGATGCCCCGTTCCACGAAGTCGACGAACTGCGGGCACGCCACGCTGGTCACCGTCAGATGCGGGGCCGCGACGAACGCGTCCTCGTAGGCCCGGCTGGCGATCGTCGCCCGCGTACCGATGACGCCGATCCGGCCGTTGCGGGTCGCTGCCGCCGCCCGGCGGACGGCCGGACGAATCACCTCGACGACCGGGAAGTCGTAGCGCTCCCGCACGTCCGCCAGGCACGCGGCGACCGCCGTGTTGCAGGCGATCACGAGCAACTTGACGTTCTGAGCGGCCAGCTCGTCCAGGCACGCGAGCGCGTAGCGGCGGATCTCCGCCAGCGGCTTCGGGCCGTACGGCACGTGGGCGGTGTCGCCCAGGTAGAGGAGGCGCTCATGCGGTAGTTGATCCAGAATCGCCCGGGCTACCGTCAGGCCACCGACTCCCGAGTCGAAGATCCCGATCGGTGTGTCCGTCACGGCTCGGAGCCTACGCCGCGCACGCTCGACCTCAGTAAGGTCTGTTCCAACATGTCGTCAAAGCGACACCCTGACCAGGGACAACTCGGCTGCCACGCGTTACGCATCACAATCGGCCGCCGTTGGATCATGCGTGGAGACGAGCCTCGAAACACCCATCGCACAAGCGGACCCGCCCGCTTTCACCATCGGCGCGCTGCCCGTCGAGCGTTCCGCCCGGGAATCCGGTGTACGCAATCCGATGCGCGCCCTGCGGCTGCCGGAGGAGGACGATCCGGCGCCGCACAGCGGCCGCCTCGTCGTCGTGTGCGCCTGGGCGGCCGCGATCGCCATGCTCGGGCTGGTGATCGCGTTGCGTACGCTCTTCGCGCTGCTGCACTCGCCGGGCGCGGACTGGGTCGTGCCGACGATCGTGGTCCTCGGCGCGGCCGGAACCGTCAGCGCCGGGCTGTCGTTCGCGACGATCCATCACAAGTGGCTGCCGTGGCAGCTGCTGGCCGTGTCGACCACCCTGCTGCTGGCGAACCTCGTCCTCGTCGCCGGCCAGTTCTGACCCTCCGGGGCCCTAGGCCCAGAGCTGTCCTTCGAGCGCTTCCTCGGCATCGGCCAGCGTGCCGCCATAGGCGCCCGTCGACAGGTACTTCCAGCCGCCGTCGGCGACCAGGAACGCCACGTCCGCCGTCCGGCCCGCCTTCGCGGCCTCGTGCGCGACGGCCAGGGCGGCATGGAAGACGGCCCCGGTCGAGAAACCGACGAACAACCCCTCGACCTCGACCAGCTGCCGCGTACGCAGAACGGCGTCCCGCGTACCGACGGAGAAGCGCCGGGTGAGCACGGAGGCGTCGTAGAGCTCGGGAACGTAGCCCTCGTCGATGTTGCGCAGCCCGTAGACGAGCTCGCCGTAGCGCGGCTCCGCCGCGATGATCTGGATGTCGGGGTTCTTCTCGCGCAGGTAGCGGCCGGTGCCCATGAGCGTGCCGGTGGTGCCCAGGCCGGCCACGAAATGCGTGACCGTGGGCAGGTCGCGCAGCAGCTCCGGGCCGGTCGTCTCGTAGTGCGCGCGGGCGTTGGCCAGATTGCCGTACTGGAACAGCATCACCCAGTCGGGGTGCTCGGCGGAGATCTGCTTCGCCGTCGCGACCGCCTGGTTCGAGCCGCCGGCCGCCGGCGAGAAGATGATCTCCGCGCCGTACATCCGCAGCATCTGTACGCGCTCCGCCGACACGTTCTCGGGCATCACGCAGACCAGCCGGTACCCGCGCAGCTTGGCGACCATGGCCAGCGCGATGCCGGTGTTGCCGCTGGTCGGTTCGAGGATCGTCGCGCCCGGCCGGAGCGTGCCGTCCGCCTCGGCGGCCCGGACCATGTACAGCGCCGCCCGGTCCTTCACACTGCCGGTCGGATTGCGGTCCTCCAGCTTCGCCCACAACCGCACGGTCGGGCTCGGCGACAACCGGGGCAGCCCGACGATCGGGGTGTCGCCGCAGGCGTCCAGAAGCGATTCGTAGCGCATGGTCGGCTGTCCTTCCCGCGAACGCGTACGCGAAGACGAGCCGCGCCGGCCCCGAACCCGGGACCGGCGCGGCAGAAGATCTAGCGGCCGAGCATCGCCGCGGCGGCGAGCAGCCCCAGGGCGCCGCCGGCGACGGCGGGAAGGATCGTCACGGTGTCGCCGTCGTTCAGCTTGGCGTCCAGCGACCCGAGGAAGCGCACGTCCTCGTCGTTGACGTAGACGTTGACGAACTTGTGCAGCGCGCCCTCCTGCGTGATGAGCCGCCCGCGCAGGCCCGAGTGCCGGCCGTCGAGGTCGGTCAGCAGGTCGGCGAGGGTGTCACCGGAGCCGTCGACGGTCTTCGCGCCGGCGGTGTACGTACGCAGAATGGTCGGGATGCGAACTTCGATAGCCATGATCAAGACTCCAGGGTCGGTTCGGGTGAGCGGTCAACGGTGGGCGGGGACGAGCGACGAACGAACAAAGGTCCGTCAACGACACTCGTAGTCGACCGCCACCGGGCTCTGGCCGAACATGTAGGACTGCACAGCGTCCCCGTCGGCGGGTACGCCCACGAGCTTCACCGGCTCCTCAGTCACCACGCCGTCCAGGATACGGAACGAGCGGACCTCGGTCACATCCTGTTCACGTGTCGAGACGAGAAGGTAGTGCGCACCCGGCTCCCCCGCGAACGAGACATCGGTCCGGGACGGGTACGCCTCCGTCGCGGTGTGCGAGTGGTAGATCACCACCGGCTCCTCGTCGCGATCGTCCATCTCCCGCCACACCCGCAACTGCTCCGCCGGGTCGAACCGGTAGAAGGTCTGCGAGCGCTCGACGTTGTCCATCGGGATGTGCCGGGTCGGCGTGTCCGAGCCGGCCGGCCCGGTGACCACGCCGCAGGCCTCGTCCGGGTGATCCCGACGGGCATGCGAGACGATCGCGTCCAGGATCGCCCGAGAGATGGTCAGCACGACAAAAGCCTATCGGGGCGAACCGGCCGACGAGTAGGTCACGTACCTCACAGGCCGCCCGGGAATCAACGTCTGGGTAGTTCAAGATCTCCGGTCACCGTTTCACCCTTCACCCCGGCCTTTGTCGCGACTGTCCGACTCGTACCTGAGATGTTCGACGATCTTGCGCGAGTGCCCCGAATTTCGTCCGGTGTACCCGGAATGCCCAAACATTCGCGCAAGATCGTCGACCGCGGGGTGATCGTTGACGGCCGTGGCATGGAACCGTCACCCGACGCATGATCGATTACGGTTCTGGAGCGCGTTGAGCGGCTTCTGCTGCACCTGACGCGTCATCGATCATGCAGATCGGGCTGGATTTACACCTCAGCCGCAATCGATCAAGAAATCAGCACCCGGCGCCCACCCGGCGGAAGATCGTTCCCGCATCCCGGACGTTGGCCGTCGGCGGGACTGCTTAGACGCGATCCACAGCGACCGAGATGTCAAAGCGCACCCCTCGCCCAAGATCTACAGCGGTGGGGATGCAAGAAGTCGGCCTTTACCTACATCCCAGCCGTACTGGATCGAGGGACGGGATCGAAAACTACATCCCCACCGCGAACGATCACCACCCAGCCGCCCAGCCGATCCGTCGAGCCGGCCACAACGGACAGTCGCGACAAAGCCCAGACCGGCCAGGCCCGGATGGGGACCCCGATCCTCCCGACGCTCGACGATCTTGCACGAATGTTCGGGCATTCCGGGTACACCGGACGAAATTCGGGGCATTCGCGCAAGATCGTCGAGCACCTCGGGGGCAAGCCGGACAATCGCCCACCACCCCGGCACACAAGTCGGACAGTCGCGACAAAGGCTCGGGCCTAAAAAGATCTTGGAAGAGTTCAGCGCATGATGGCGTCGAGAAGGCTTTCCTGGAGGTAGCCGAGGTACGCGTAGACGCTGAGCTGGAAGCTTCGCGCCGAACTCAGGTCGCGGTTGAGTTCCGCGTCCAGCTCCTCGTCGAGGTCCGTCTCCTCGTTGACGTCCAGCCGTACGCCCATGGCCAGGCGGACGTCGTTGATGGCGCGCAGCCAGGCTTCGGCGGATTCGGAGTCCAGGCGGATCTCCGTGCCGGCCGGGTCGGCCTCGTCCTCGGGGGGCAGAGCGGCCAGGACCGCACCGGCTTGGTCGATCTTGCCGGTCTTGAGGTCGCCCTCCGTGAAGCGGCGGAACTCGGCGGCCTCGACCGGGTCGGTCGGGTAGACCGAGGGGAACAGCCGCAGGACGACCGGGTCGTCGTGATCGAACCCCTCGGTGAGCAGGCCGACGACCTCGGACGCCACCTTGCGCAGCACGCGCACCTCTTCGAGCGAGAGCGAGGCGACGCACTCCTCGCCCTCTCGGCGGAACAGGCTCACTGCTTGTCTACCGTCGCCCAGAGGCCGTACGTATGCAAGCGGGCCGCGTCGTACTCCATGCGCTCCCGGGCTCCACTTGACACGACCGCGCGACCCTTGGTGTGCACGTCCATCATCAGCGTCTCGGCCGTCTCGCGACTGAAGCCGAACAGCTTTTGAAAGACGAATACGACATATGTCATCAGATTGACAGGATCGTCGTGAACGATCGTGACCCACGGCCGGGCTGATGCCGGCTCGTCAGCAGTCTCCGGCCGCTCCACCGGCAGGATCTGGGGTGTGGTCATGCCCCCCATCCTGCCACGCGATCCGGCAAACTCACCGTCCCGATGATGGCCGCCGGGCGGACGAGTTCTCCCCGTACGCTGTGAGCGTGCACGGATCACCAGCTCTCCTCACTGATCAGTACGAACTGACCATGATCACTGCCGCCCTGCGGGACGGCACCGCGGACCGCCCGTGCGTGTTCGAGGCGTTCGGGCGAAGGCTGCCGCACGGCCGGCGTTACGGCGTCGTCGCCGGCACGGGCCGCCTGCTCGAACTGATCACCCGGTTCCGGTTCGACCCGCTCGAGATCGCCTTCCTCCGCGAGCGCCGGGTCATCGACGACCAGACGGCCGCCTGGCTCGCCGATTACACCTTCTCCGGTGACATCGACGGGTACGCCGAAGGCGAACTCTTCTTCCCCGGCTCCCCGATCCTGACCGTGTCGGGCACTTTCGCCGAGTGTGTCGTGCTCGAGACCGTCATCCTGAGCGTGCTGAACCACGACTGCGCGATCGCGGCCGCGGCGGCCCGGATGGTGACGGCGGCCCGCGGCCGTCCGATCATCGAGATGGGCTCCCGGCGTACGCACGAGGAGGCGGCCGTGGCGGCGGCCCGGTCGGCGTACCTGGCCGGGTTCGCGTCGACCTCCAACCTGGCCGCGGGGCTGCGGTACGGCGTACCCACGGCGGGAACGGCGGCGCACGCGTTCACGCTCTTGCACGACGACGAGAAGACGGCGTTCGCCTCGCAGGTGGACGCGCTCGGCACCGAGACCACCCTGTTGGTGGACACGTACGACATCGCGCAGGGCATCCGCAACGCGGTCGAGGTCGCGGGGCCGTCGCTGCGCGCGATCCGGATCGACTCCGGGGATCTGTCGGTGCTGGCCGCCCAGTCCCGCGAGCAGCTGAACGAGCTGGGCGCGGAGGACGTGAAGATCATCGTCTCCGGTGACCTCGATGAGTACGCGATCGCCGCCCTGGCCGCCGAGCCGGTCGACATCTACGGCGCGGGTACGGCGGTCGTGGTCGGTTCCGGGGCGCCCACGGCCGGCCTGGTCTACAAGCTGGTCGAGGTGGACGGGCGGCCGGTCGTGAAACGGTCGGAGAACAAGGCGACGGTGGGCGGCCGCAAGACCGCCGTACGCCGGCACAAGCCGACCGGCACGGCGACCGAGGAGATCATCTCGTCGAAGGGCGAGCCGGTGGCGCAGCCGAACGACCGGCGGCTGCAGATCCCCCTGGTACGCGCCGGCAAGACGGTGCCGGAGCTGCCGGATCTGCAGGACGCACGGGAGCACCTGCGGCAGAACCTCGTCTCCATCCCGTGGGAGGGGCTGAAGCTGTCCGCCGGCGATCCCGCGATCCCGGTCACCTACATCTGACCCCGACCCCGCAAGGCTTGCCCACGAGCGCCCCAAGATCCGGTTTGGATCAGGGAAATCACCCGAATCATGGCCCATGATTACGTGCGAAACCCTGATCCAAACCGGATCATGGGGCAGCCCGACGCAGGGCGGGGCGCGAAGGTCAGGAGATCGTCACGCCGGCGGTGCGGAGTTCGTCCAGGGCTGCGGTGCGGGTTTCCGGGGCGACGGCGGCCGTCAGGTCCAGCAGGACGGTCGTGTCGAAGCCTTCCCGGGCGGCGTCGAGCGCGGTCGCCTTGACGCAGTAGTCGGTGGCGATCCCGACGACGTCCACGGCCGTCACGTCGTGCACGCGTAGCCAGGCGGCGAGCCCGATGCCGCTGCTGACCCCCTCGAACCCCGAGTACGCCGCCGCCTGCGCGCCCTTGAGGAAGATCGCCTCGACCCGCTCGGTCTCCAGTTCCGGGTGGAACTCCGCGCCGAAGGTGCCGGCCACGCAGTGCACCGGCCATTCCTGGAAGTGGATTCCCGGATCGACGTGGTAGTCCTTGGTCGCCACGACGTGCTCCCAGCGGCCGCCGGCGGCGAGTGCCGCCGACACGTCCCGGGCGACCGCGGCGCCCCCGGTCACCGTCAGCGAACCGCCCTCACAGAAGTCGTTCTGCACGTCCACGATGATCAGCGCTCGGCCCATACCGCGATGGTAATCACCTTCCGCCGTGTCACAGGGGCCGGGCATGATAGGCCCACTATGAGCCTCGCACCTTACCGACACGTTCTCCGCCTTCCCGGCGTACGCGCGATCCTGCTGCTGGGGCTCGTCGCCCGCATCCCGATGACCGCCGTCGGCATCAGCTTCACCCTGCACACAGTCAACGCGCTGCACCGCAGCTACGCCCAGGCCGGCATCGTCACCACCGTCTACACGATCGCCGCGGCCGTGTCGTCGCCGCTGCTCGGGCGGGTGCTCGACCGCCACGGCGCGCGTCCGGCCGTGGCGATCACCGGTGTCGCCCAGATCCTCGTGTACGCGATCGCGCCCGAAGTCGGATACGCCGGCCTGCTCGTGGTCGCGGCGTTCGCCGGGCTGTTCGCCGTGCCGATCTTCGGTCTGGTCCGGCAGTCGGTGTCGGCGCTGGTCCCCGACGACCAGCGGCGACCGGCGTTCGCCCTGGACTCGATGGGTACCGAGCTGTCCTTCATGGTCGGGCCGGCGGTGGCGGTCGCCATGGCCACCACCCTGGACAGCGGTCTGAGCCTGCGGGTGCTGGGTGCGGCGATCGTCGCCGGGGCGATCGGCGTCTTCGTGATCAACCCGCCGATGCGCGCCGATCACGAGGGCACGGCCGAGCAGGCTCCGCCGCGGCGCGAGTGGTTCCGCGGCCCGGTGCTGGCCGTGCTGGCGACCGCTGTGTTCATGACCTTCATTCTCAGCGGCACCGAACTGTCCGTGGTCAGTACGCTGCGCGAAGCCGGCGCCACCGGCTGGACCGGCCTGGTGATCGCCCTGTGGTGCGTCTACTCGCTGGTCGGCGCCCTGATCTACGGCGCGATGCGCAAGCCGGTGTCCTCGCTGACCCTCGTGGGCGTCATGGGCCTGCTGACGGTCCCGGTCGGCCTCGCGTCGAACTGGCTGGTCCTCTGCCTGGTCCTGATCCCGACCGGGCTGCTGTGCGCGCCGAGCATCACCTCCGGCAACGAGACGCTGTCCCGGCTGGTGCCGGCCGCTTCGCGCGGGGAGGCGCTCGGCCTGCTCGGCTCGGCGATGACCGCCGGCGTCAGCCTCGGGGCACCGTTCGCGGGCTTCGTGGTGGACCAGGCCGGCCCGGCGTGGGCGTTCGCGGCCGTCGGACTGGTCGCCGGGATCGGCGTACTCGTGGTGCTGCCGTGGTACCGGCGGTCCGGCGCCGCCGCGCTGCCGGCGGCCGAGCCGGAACTGGAGCCGGTGGCCGCGTAGCCCCCAGGAAACGTAGGACCCAAGCGAAAGGCCGCCCCGGAGAACCGGGGCGGCCTTTCGCGTACAGGTGGATCAGTGCGAGGAAGCACCTTCGACGGCCTTGGGGGCCGGGCTGGTGTCGACCGCGAGGTTCGGGTACTTCAGGTCGAACGCGGGCCGCTCGGAGCGGATGCGCGGCATCGTGTCGAAGTTGCGCAGCGGCGGCGGGCAGCTCGTCGCCCACTCCAGCGAGTTGCCGTAGCCCCACGGGTCGTTGACCGTGACCAGCTCGCCGACCCGGTAGGACTTCCACACGTTGTAGAGGAACGGCAGCGTGGACAGGCCGAGGATGAACGAGCCGATCGTCGAGAACGTGTTCAGGCCCGTGAAGCCGTCCGAGGCAAGGTAGTCGGCGTACCGGCGGGGCATGCCCTCCGCGCCCAGCCAGTGCTGGACCAGGAAGGTCCAGTTGAAGCCGACGAAGGTCAGCCAGAAGTGCACCTTGCCCAGGCGGTCGTCCAGCATCCGGCCGAACATCTTCGGGAACCAGAAATAGACGCCCGAGTACACGGCGAACACGATGGTGCCGAAGAGCACGTAGTGGAAGTGCGCCACGACGAAGTACGTGTCCGAGACGTGGAAGTCGATCGGCGGGCTGGCCAGCAGCACGCCCGACAGGCCGCCGAAGAGGAAGATCACCAGGAAGCCGATGGCGAACAGCATCGGCGTCTCGAAGGTGACCTGGCCGCGCCACATGGTCCCGATCCAGTTGAAGAACTTCATGCCCGTCGGTACGGCGATCATGAAGCTGAGGAACGAGAAGAACGGCAGCAGCACCTGGCCGGTGGCGAACATATGGTGCGCCCAGACGCTCATCGACAGCGCGGCGATCATCAGGGTCGCGGCCACCAGGCCCTTGTAGCCGAAGATCGGCTTGCGGCTGAAGACCGGGATGACCTCGGAGATGATGCCGAAGAACGGCAACGCCACGATGTACACCTCGGGATGCCCGAAGAACCAGAAGAGGTGTTGCCAGAGCATGGGGCCGTTGGTCGAGGCGTCGAAGACGTGCGCGCCGAGGCGGCGGTCGGCCAGCAGGGCGAACAGGGCGGCGGCCAGCAGCGGGAAGACCATGAGGACCAGCAGCGACGTCACGAGGATGTTCCACGTGAAGATCGACATGCGGAACATCGTCATGCCGGGGGCGCGCAGGGTCAGGATCGTGGTGACCATGTTGACGGCGCCGAGGATCGTACCCAGACCGGAGATGGCCAGGCCGACGATCCACATGTCACCGCCCGGCCCGGGCGAGTTGATCGCGTCGTTCAGCGGCGCGTACGCGAACCAGCCGAAGTCGGCGGCCCCGCCCGGCGTGAGGAAGCCGCACATCGCCAGCGTTCCGCCGAACAGGTAGAGCCAGTACGCGAACGCGTTCAGCCGCGGGAAGCTCACGTCCGGCGCGCCGATCTGGAGCGGGACGATGAAGTTGGCGAAGGCGAACACGATCGGCGTCGCGAAGAACAGCAGCATGATCGTGCCGTGCATCGTGAACAGCTGGTTGTACTGCTCGGCCGAGAGGAACTGCAGTCCAGGCCGGGCCAGCTCGGCCCGCATGAGCAGGGCCATCAGGCCGCCGACCATGAAGAAGACGAACGACGTGATCAGGTACATGAGCCCGATCTGCTTGGCGTCCGTCGTGCGCAGGATGCGCGAAAACGCCGACCCCTTGGTCTGCGGACGGACCGGCCAGGGCCTGGTCGCGATCGGCTTCGGTGCGACGGTTGTCACGAGCGGCCTCCTGTGCTGTTCACCAGCTGAAGTTGTTCTGCGCCCGTGCGACCGGCGTCAGCCGGGGGAAGATCAGCGGGGCGTACCACGGACGCAGAATAATCCCCCACGCGCCGCCCGAACGCGTGGGGTGCCGGGACTCGCCGCAGCGATCCCCGGCACGTGGCCACCTACCTGCGCAAACGTTGTTTACCGGGTGACGTTCGTGTTGAAGGTGCCCAGCTCGAACGCGAACCCGAACCGGATCGCGCCGGCCGCGAGCGCGCCGAGGAACAGCAGCACGAGACCCCAGACGATGAGCCGGTCGGCCTCGGGCAGCGTACGCACGGCGCCGAACACGCGCTTGGCGAAGCTCTGCTCGACCGGGACCGTGTCGGCCTCCGGCGCGTACGCGGCTGAACGCCCGCGCGCGTGCAGGAAGATCAGGGTGGAGCCGGCCAGCACCAGGACGGCGCCGAGCAAGGCCATGGTGAATCCGATCCAGTCCGCCATCCGCACAGTGGATCTCCCTCCCCATTGATGGTTGACCGGCACAGGGTAGGTCCGTGCCGCGAAAACGGGAAGGGCTGCGAAAACGGGAGGGCCGTCGAAGCGGGAAAGGGGCGGTCCGATCCTCCCACCGGACCGCCCCGGCATCACCGCCCCGGGTTCAACCGCCCCGGGTTCACAGGGCGAAGCCCGCCGGGAAGGGGTCGGTCGGGTCGAGCAGGTACTGCCCCATCCCCGTGATCCAGGCGCGCCCTGTGATCGTCGGCACCACCGCCGACAGGTTTCCCACCGTCGTCTCCTCGACGAGGCGGCCGGTGAAACGCGTACCGAGGACGGACTCGTTGACGAAGTCGGTGTCCAGGGCGAGCCGGCCGCGTCCGTGCAGCTGGGCCATGCGGGCGCTGGTCCCGGTCCCGCACGGCGACCGGTCCACCCAGCCGGGATGGATCAGCGTGGCCGCCTTCGCGTCGGCGCCGTCCGTCCCGTCCTGGTACGCGATCACGTGCCGGCAGTCGTCGATCGCCGGGTCGAGCGGGTGGCGGGGCGGCGCCTGCTCCATGACCGCGTCCATGATCCGCAGCCCCTTGCCGAGCAGCTCCGGCAGGGCGGCCGGGGTCACCGGCAGGCCGAGCGCCGAGGCGGGCAGGAAGGCGTAGAAGTTGCCGCCGAACGCGATGTCCACCGTGACGTCGCCCACGCCGGGGACGGCGAGCGGCACGTCCGTCGCGTACAGGAAGGAGGGCACGTTGCGCAGGGTCACGGCGACCGCGCGGCCGTCGCGGACCTCGACGGCGGCGACCACCAGGCCGGCGGGTGTGTCGAGACGGATGGTGGTGACCGGCTCGGTGACCTCGACCATGCCGGTCTCGACCAGGACCGTCGCGACGCCGATGGTGCCGTGGCCGCACATCGGCAGCCAGCCGGAGACCTCGATGTAGAGCACGCCCCAGTCGGCGTCGGGCCGGGTGGGCGGCTGCAGGATCGCGCCGGACATCGCCGAGTGCCCGCGCGGCTCGCGCATCAGCAGCAGGCGCAGGTCGTCGCGCTCCTTGATGCCGTAAAGCCTGCGCTCGGCCATCGTGGCGCCGGGGAACGGCCCGATCCCGCCGGTGATCACCCGAGTCGGCATGCCCTCGGTGTGCGAGTCGACCGCGGCGAAGACGCGCTTACTGAACATGGTCTTCTCCGAGGGCCCGGAGCATGTCGGCCGTCACCTGCGCGTGCAGCTCGGGCGTGAGCGGCAGCCGCGGCGGCCGGCAGGGTCCGCCGTACCGGCCGGCGAGCTCCATGCCCAGCTTGATCGCCTGCACGAACAGCGGCCGCGAATCCCACCGGTACGCGGCGTGCACCTGCCGGTACAGCGGCAGCGCGTGCGCGAGGTCGCCCGAGCGGCACAGCTCGAAGAGGCGTACGGACTGCTCGGGCAGCGCGTTGGGGAAACCCGCGATCCAGCCGACCGCGCCCTGCGTCACGAGCTCCAGCAGGACGTCGTCCGCCCCGGCCAGCACGTCGAGGCCGGGTGCCAGCTCATGGATGCGGTGCAGGCGGCGTACGTCGCCGGAGAACTCCTTCACCCCGACGATCAGGTCCCGCTCGAACAGCCGGGCCAGCAGTTCCGGGGTCAGGTCGACCTTCGTGTCGAACGGATTGTTGTACGCGATCACCGGCAGCCCGGCCCCCGCGACGGCCTCGAAGTGCGCGACGACCTCGTCGGGTGAAGCCGCGTACGCGTTGGGCGGCAGCGACATGACGCCGGTGGCACCCGCCTTGGCGGCCTGGTCCGCCCAGCGCCGCCCCTGATGCCCGCCGTACGCGCCGACCCCCGGCACGACCGCGACCCCGGCCGGGGCGGCCTCGACGACGGCGGTGACGATGTCGGCGCGCTCGTCGTCGGTGAGCGTCTGGTACTCGCCGAGCGACCCGTTGGGGACGATCCCGTGGCAGCCGTTCGCGGCCAGCCAGGCGACGTGCTCCTGCAGTCGGTCGAAGTCGATCGACAGGTCCTCGCGGAACGGGGTGGCGACGGCGACCAGTACGCCGTGCCAGGGACGGGCACTCATGAGTCCTCCTCGGGTCGGCCGGCCGCCAGCAGCAGCCGGAGGGGTACGGGCACCGCGACGGGCCGGTACGCGTACGGGGTGGGGTCGCAGCCGAGCAGGCCGGCCGCGGCCGAACCGCACAGGCGGCCCTGGCACCGGCCCATCCCGACGCGGGTGAGCAGCTTGAGGGCGCGGGGGTCGTCGGCGCCGAGCGCCATCGCCGCGCGGGCCACGCCGTAGGTGACGTTCTCGCAGCGGCACAGGACGGTCTCGTCGGCCTGCTCGACCGGGCGTACCCGGTGGACGTCGTGCAGCGCGCCGGCAAACCGACGCGCCGCGGCCGCCCGCCGCAGCCACGGCCGGGCCAGGCGCCGATGGGTCGGGGAATCCAGCCGGCCGAGGTGGGCGGCGGCCGCGAGACCGGCCAGCGTCCCGGTGGCCACGGCCGCGGTCGCACCGCCGACGCCGGTGATCTCCCCGGCCACGTGTACGCCGGCGGGACGGTCCGTCACGATCACGCTGCCGTCCCGCTCGTCGACGCCCAGCGTGCAGCCGAGCGCGGCGGCGATCTCCGTCTGCGGTGTGAACCCCCAGCCGACCGCGACCGCGTCGACCTCGACCGAGCGCTCCCGGGAACCCTTGCGCAGCAGCGCTTTCAGCCCACCGTCCACGGCGGACACCGACACGAGGCGCCAGCCGCTCCAGACCGGCACCCGGCTTCGGAGCAGGCGCGACCGGTAGCCGGCCGCCTGGGCGATCTTCGCCGGCGCGCCGAGCACGGCCGGCAGATGCCGGAGCCACGGCAGCAGGCCCACCTCGTCCGCCACGGCCACCACCGCGTCGCCCAGCAGCACCCCGAGCGAGAGCAGCAACGGCCCGCTCCCGGCGACGAGCACCCGCCGGCCGGGCAGCTCGCCGAAGCTCTTGTAGCGGGCCTGCGCGCCGCCGACCGTGATCACGCCGGGCAGTTCCCAGCCGGGGAAGGGCACCACCCGGTCGTAGGCTCCGGTCGCCACGACGATCGCCGCCGGCCGCAGGGTCGTCCCGGCCGCGGAACCGACGGGCGCCACGCTCAGCGAGCGGTCCGGACCCGCCTGCCACACCTCGTGTCCGAGCAGGAAGGCGATCCGGCCGTGGGCGAGCGCGCGGCGTACCAGGGGGCTGCGGGTCGAGCCGCGCAGGAACTGGCCGCCGGGCCGCTCGCCGCGATCGACCACGAGGACGCTCACCCCGGCGTCCGCGGCGGCCAGCGCGGCGGCCAGTCCGGCCGGTCCCGCGCCGAGCACCACCAGGTCCGCCCCCGGCACCGGCACCGGCTCGCCCGCACGCAGGCAGGTCCGCTCGCCGCCGGGCGCAGCGCACGCCTGGCAGACGCCGATGCCGCAGAAGATCGCGCTCATCGCGCCCGCCCCGGATCGAACGGCTTCGGATCGACACCCGGGCGTACGCCGGTCAAGAGGTCCCCCAACAGCTCTCCGGTGCCGGGGGCGAGCCCGATCCCGGCGCCCTCGTGCCCGTGCGCGTGCCACAGCCGCTCGTCGTCGGGATCGCGGCCGATGACCGGCAGGTGGTCCGGCGCGTACGGGCGGAAGCCGTGGTAGGTCCGCATCACGCGTACGCCCGCGAGGAAGGGGAACAACGCGGCTGCCCCGGAAGCCAAGCGGTGCAACGCTTCCGGGTTCGGCGTACGCGCGAAGCCCACCCGTTCCCGCGTCGCGCCGATGAGGACCGGGCCGGCCGGCGTACCTTCGACCACGGTGGACGATTGCAGGTCGGCGTCTCCGCTCGCCACGTTGTCCAGGTAATCGGCGCTGTACACCTTGTGCCGGATCAGCGGCGGGAGCGGTTCGGTCACGAGGATGAAGCCCCGGCGCGGTTGCACGGCCGGTGCCGAGCCGAACTGCGCCGCCCAGGCTCCGGTGCAGTTGACGACCACGTCCGACCCCGTGTCAGCCAGCACGTCGCGTACGCGGTGAACGGTGGTGTGCAGCTGGAGGCGGGCACCGAGCGAGCGCGCGACGGCGAGCATGGCGACGGCGGCCCGCGCGGGTTGGACCTGCATGTCCTGCGGAAAGAAGGAGCCGGCGACGATCTCGGGCGACAGGTGCGGTTCGAGCTCGCGGACCTCGGCGGCGTCGCACGCGGTGGCGAGCGGGCTCGCGGGCAGCGCACCAGTACGCGACACGATGAGGCCGCCCTTGCGCTCCAGCTCGATCCCGCCGGGTACGCGTTCGTCCAGCTCGTCCTCCCAGCGCCGCCAGACCTCGTTGCTGTAGAGGGCGAGGTCGAGTTCGGGGCCGGGTGCCTTGTCGGACACGAGGATGTTGCCCTCGCCGGAGCCGGTGGTGCCGGCGACGAGGCCGCCCCGGTCGACGACGGTGACGTCGAGGCCGCGCCGGGCGCAGGCCAGCGCGCATGCCGCGCCGACGATCCCCGCGCCGATGACGGTCACCTTCATGTCCTGACGGTAGGCCGCTCCGCCGGGGGCGGTCTTCCGCCTCGGATAGGAACAATCTGCGGGTGCTTCCTACACTTGTCGAGTGGAGTTGCAGCAGCTCGTGGACCGCCTGGCCGACCGGGCCGGCCGGCCCGCCCTGGTCGAGGACCGCCGCCAGCGGGTCGTCTGCTACTCGGCGCACGCGGAGCCGATGGACGAGGTCCGGCGCAGCTCGATCCTGCGGCGCAGCACCACCCCGGAGGTCATCGCGTTCTTCGCCCGGTACGCGATCACGACCGCCCGCCGCCCCGTACGTACGCCGGCCGAACCGGAACTCGGCCTGCTGCCCCGGGTCTGCGTACCGGTGTGGCACGCGGATCTGCTGCTCGGGTTCGTCTGGTTCGTCGACGAGCCGCCGCTGACCGGGCCGGATCTCACGATCGCCGAGGAGTTGGCGGCCGACCTCGCGCTGGCCCTGTACCGGGTGAACCTGCTCGGCGAACTCGCCGCCCAGCGGGAGGCCGAGGCGATGCGCGGACTGCTCGGCCCCGACTCGGCCCGCTCGGTCGCCGCCCTGCTGGACGAGGGGCTGCTGGCCGGGGACGGGCCGGTCGTCGCGCTGGTCGCCACCGACCCCGATCCCGCCGTGCTCGAAGCCGCCCTCGCCGGTACGCGCCGCTTCGCCGGTGAGGCCGTGCACCTCGTCCGCCCCGAACACGGCCTCCTGCTGGTACGCGTCCACCGCACACCGGTCGCCGAGATCGCGGCCCACCTCGCGGCCGGCGTACGCGGTGCGGTCGGGGTCGGCGACGTCGTCGGGTCGCTCGGCGAGTTCGCGGTGTCGGCGCGGCAGGCCCGCCAGGCGCACGGCATCGCCGTCCGGCTGGCCACCGCACCCGTCGCGACCTGGTCGGAGCTGGGCATCTACCGGGTCCTCGCGGCCGCCGAGGGCATCGAGATCCATCCGGGGCTGGCCGCCCTGCCGCCGGAGCTGGCCGCCACGGTGGAGATCTACCTGGATCTGGCCGGGGACGCGGCCGCGACGGCGAACCGGCTGAACATCCACCGCACCACGCTGTACTACCGGCTCGCCCGGATCTCCGAACTGGCCGGCGTCGACCTCCGCGACGGCACGCAACGGCTCGCACTGCATCTCGCCTGCAAAGCGACGCATCTCACACACTGAGCCGACCTGCGCCTTCATTCCGATTCCAGTGACGATCGCCTATGTTTTTTGACTGACGATTCAGTCAGCGAGTAGACTCGGCCCGGCACGCCGGCCCCCGCCGGCGTCTTGTCCGCCCCGCCGTCCGGGTGGGGCCGATGTGCTCGCGGAGTGCCGGAAGGGCACCCGCCGTTCGAAGAAGGTCTTCATGTCCGGCCTCGCGGTTGTGACCGCAGCCCGTCGTTACCGCACCCTGCTCCTGGTTCCCGGGGTCACCCGGGTGACCGTCCCCTCCGTCATCGGGCGCCTGCCCTACGGCATGACCACACTGCTCTTCGTCGTGGCCGTGCACTACGGCACCGGTTCGTACGCCGTCGCCGGCCTCGCCACGGCGGCCCACTCCGCGGCCACCGCCCTGACCGCACCCTGGCTCGGCCGCCTCGCCGACCGCGGACACGCGCCGCGCGTGCTCGCTTACTCGGGCGTGGCCTATGCCGCCCTGCTCACCCTGCTCGTCGCCGGGCTGGCCGCGCGCTGGCCGATCCTCGCGATCCTGGCCGTCGTCGGCGCGGCCGGTGCCGTCAACCCGCCCATCGCGGCGGTGACCCGCGTCGTGCTGCCCCGCATCGCACCTGACCAGGCCGCCACCGCGTACGCGCTGGACACCGTGTTCGTCGAGCTGACCTACGTGATCGGGCCGGCCCTGGTGGCCGCGATCAGTGCCGCCGTCAACCCGTACGCGGCCGTGCTCGCGACCGCCGCGTTCGCCGCCGCCGGTGCGCTGGGGCTCGCGTCGGCCCCCGCCGCCCGCCGGTTCTCGGGCGCGGCCCCAAGCTCGTTGACTGAATCGTCAGTCAGCCGCCGACGGCTGCTCACGTTCGCTCTGGCCGCACTGGTTCTGGCCGGCGGACTCGAAGCGGCCGCCTACGGCATGCTCGAAGTCGCCATCCCCGCGTACGCGACCGCGCTCGGCAACCCGGCCGGGGCCGGCGGCGCGATCGCGGCCTGGAGCGCCGGTTCCATCATCGGCGGCGTCTGGTTCTCCGGACTCAGCCCGAAGATGTCGCAGTGGCGGCTCTTCGCACTGCTGATGACCCTCAACACGGTCGGCTTCGCGGCGATCTGCCTGGCCGGCGGCCTGTTCAGCCTCGGCACGATCCTGCTGCTCGGCGGGCTCGTCATCGCACCGACGACGACCGTCGAGATCGCCCTCGTGACGGCGCTGGCTCCGGCCGCGCGGCGTACCGAGGCGTTCACCTGGACGAGCACCGGCGTCTTCGTCGGCTACTCGGCCGGGGCGGCGCTCTCGGGCGCCCTCGCCTCGGCCGGATTCGGCCTGGCGGCCGCCGCGCTGGTGGCGACCGGACTCGTCGGGCTCGGCGCGCTGCTGGCCGCCGGGCTGGCCGTGGCACGACACAAGTCCCGGGCGGATGACCTACCGTTGTCGGCGTGACCCGCCGCACCGCCGAACTCCGGCTCGACGCCCTGCTGCGCATCGCCGCCGACGTCATCGTCGACCGGGGCTTCGCGCGTACGCGTACCGCCGACGTGGCCGCGGCCGCCGGCGTCAGCCCGTCGCTGGTGTACTACCACTTCCCCAGCAAGGACGCGATGCTGACGCAGGCGTTCGCGTACGTCGCCGAGCAGGACCTAGCGCAGATGCAGCAGGTCGTCGACTCGTCGGCCAAGCCCGTCGAGAAGCTCGCCAAGCTGCTGAAGAACCTCGCCCCGACCGGCCGCTCGAAATCCTGGGCCATCTGGATCGACGGCTGGTCGGAGGCGATGCGCGTACCCGAGTTGGAGAAGGTCTCCCGGCGCATGGACCTGCGCTGGAAGGAGGCCCTGACCGAGGTGATCGCGGCGGGCGCGGCCGACGGCAGCTTCGCCTGCGACGATCCGGCGGGCGCGGCCTGGCGGATCAACGCGCTGGTGGACGGGCTCGCGGTGCAGATGACGGTGCACGCCAAGGTCCTCTCGCAGCGCCAGGCCGCCGAGTGGGTACGCCTCGCCGCCGCCCGCGAGGTCGGCGTCACGCCCGCCGCGCTCGCCTGATCCCTCCGCTCCGTCGGTAGCAGAAGCACCTTATGCCCCATTTATTGCATGTATGCACGATATTTCAGAGGCCCGCATCTCCGCCAAAATCGCGCATTTCCGCAGCTCAGGCAACTGAATACAGTTAGTCGGATCAACGACAGCAACCTAGCTGAGCGGGTCCGGTTTCGGTTTAACTGTGCATGAATGCACGATTTCGCGTCGCCGTCCTCGCAGCGCTCGTCACCGGCGTGGCCAGCGCGCTACTGAGCCTGTTCGTCGCCGCCGGTGCCGGCCTCAGCCCCGCCGCCGCCCAGGGTCCGGTCCTGACGGGCGACCACGGCTACAGCCATCCACCCACACCGTCGAGCCATTCGCCGTACCCCAGCAGATCGGCACGGCCGTCCCACAGTGCCTCGCCGAGCCCGACGGAGGCCAGCCCGTCCCCGTCGGAGTCGGAGACCACCGAGTCCCCGTCGCCCTCCGCATCGGAGACCACGGTCTCGCCGTCGCCCTCGGAGTCGGAGACCGCCGTCTCGCCGAGCGCGACGTCGCACCAGCCGTCCACATCCCCGAGCGCGGCACTGCCCACGACGGGTGCGCCCACCAGCGCGTTCCTCCTCGGTGGACTGCTGCTCCTGCTCACCGGCGGCGGGCTGATCGGCGGGGCCCGGCTCCTGCGCCGTAGCTGACCTGTACGCGCCCCCGCTCCCGGTTCCGCCCCCGGCGGCCCGCCCTCCAAGATCCCGCTTGGATCAGGTAAATCACCCGAATCTTGGCCCAAGATTACGTGGCGATCCCTGATCCAAGCGGGATCTTGGAGCGGGCCGGGCGGCGGGGCCGGGCGGCCGCGCCGAAGCCGATCTGACACCCTTACTGCGTGCGCGCAGTGGTACAGACAGTCTCCCGGGCCAGTGTCACGGTCGAGGGAGAGGTCGTCGGGCAGATCGCCGACGGCCTCCTCGTCCTGGTGGGCGTGACCCACAGCGACTCCGAGGCGACCGCCTCCATTCTCGCCCGCAAGGTCCATGAGCTGCGGATCCTCGACGGGGAGCAGTCCGCTGCCGACCTCGGCGCGCCGATCCTCGCGGTCAGCCAGTTCACCCTGTACGCCGACACGAGCCGGGGCCGGCGACCGGGCTGGAGCGCGGCCGCCCCGGCGCCGGTCGCCGAACCACTCGTCCGTTCGTTCGTCGAGGCGTTACGCGCGCGCGGCGCGACCGTCGAGACCGGACGGTTCCAGCGCTTCATGCTGGTCGAGAGCGTCAACGCCGGGCCGAACACCATCATCCTCGACGTCTGAGCCGGGGAGCTTGATCAGCAGGGCGAGGACCACGGTCACCCCCATCAGCGCGGCGGCGACGACGAACACCTCCGTCAGCCCGTGCACGAACGAGTCCACCGCCGCGTCGTGGGCCGCGCCGGTCAGGGTCGGGATGGCCGACGTCGCCACGCCGGGCGTACGCGCCGCGAACGCGTGGGTCAGCACCGCGCCGAGGACAGCCACGCCGAGCGCGCCGCCCAGGCTCTGGAAGAAGCGGATGGCGGTCGTGGCCACGCCGAGCTGAGCCCGGGGCGCCGCCTGCTGCACGACCGTGATGAGCAGCCCGAGCAGCTGGCCGAAGCCGATGCCGAGGGCGAACAGCAGCCCGCGGACCACCCACAGGTCGGTGTCGGCGTCCATCGTGGACATCCCGGCGACGGCGAGCGTACCGATGACCGTGCCGCCGAGCAGGAGGCGGCGCTGGGCCGGGCCCCGGCCCGCGTACCGGCCCGCGACGAGGCCGACGAGTCCGAGGCCGAGCGCCATCGGGATCAGATAGGTGCCCGCCGTCGCCGCCGGTACGCCCCGGGCGATCTGCAGGTACAGCATGAGGTAGAGCATCGCGCCGAGCATGGCCGCGCCGACGATCCCCTGGATCGCGAGGCTGATCGCGATCGTGCGGTCCCGCAGCAGCGAGAGCGGCAGGATCGGCTCGGCTGCGGTCGCCTGCCGCCACAGGAACAGCCCGAGCAGCACGAGCGCGCCCGCGACGAGGCCGAGGAGCGGTGCGGAGGTCCAGGCGTACTGCTTGCCGCCCCATTCGCTGATCAGGAGGAGGGCCACCGCGAACGCCGCCGCCAGGCCCGCACCGGGATAGTCGATCGTGCGCGTACGCCGGTCGTGCGGCAGCTTCAGCAGGAGGCCGGCGAGGGTCAGGATCACCACGCCCAGCGGGATGTTCACGTAGAAGATCCAGCGCCAGCCGGCGTGCTCGGCGAGCAGGCCGCCGAGGAAGGGGCCGACCGCCATGCCCGCCCCGGCGACCAGACCGCCCGCGTTGCCGCCCGTGCGCTGGTCCGGCGGCATGAGGTGGGCCATCACCACCATCGTCACGCTCATCAGGCCGCCCGCCCCGATGCCCTGCACCGCCCGGAACGCGATGAGCTGGCCGAAGGACTGCGCCACACCGCACAGCGCGGACCCGGCCAGGAAGGTGGCGACCGCACCGAGGTAGACCCGCTTGGGGCCGAACACGTCGCAGAGCCGGCCGTAGAGCGGCAGCATCGCCGTCGCCGCCAGCGCGAAGGCGCTCACCAGCCAGGGCAGCCGGTCGACACCGTTCACGGGGTCGAGATCGCGGACGATCGGGACGACGGCGGCCGACACGATGTTGTTGTCGATCACCGCCATCACGATCGTCAGCAGGCACACGTACAAGGAGATCGTCTTCTGCCGCTGGGTCATGGCAGGCGGCGTCATGGTGGGTGGCGTCATGAAAGCCATACTCACTCAAAATTTTTACTGGGTCAAGATTTTGATCTGGTAAGGTTTCGCCGTGGCCGAGATGGGACTCCGCGAGCGCAAGAAGATCGAGACGAGCAGGCGGCTGCTGAAGACGGCGCTGCGCCTGTTCGCCGAGCGGGGCTTCGACGAGGTCTCCACCGCCGAGATCGCGGCCGCCGCCGACGTCTCGAAGATGACTCTCTTCAACTACTTCCCGACCAAGGAAGACCTGGTCATGTCGCCGCTGACCGAGCACGCCGACGAGCCCGCCCGGGTCGTGCGCGGCCGGGCGGCGGGGCAGTCGCCGGTCGAGGCGCTGCGCCGGCAGTTCGTCACGGCGCTCGGCGAGCGGGACGCGGCCACCGGCCTCAACGACTCCGACGTGGTCCTGTCCCTGCAGAAGCTGGTACGCAACCACCCCGCCCTGCTGATGCGGGCCGGCTGGTACCAGATCCAGCGCACCGAGACCCTGCGGGACGCCCTGGTCGAGGCGGGACTGTCCGAGCCCGACGCCGCCGTCCAGGCCGGACTGATCATCGGGGCGATCTCCGCGCTCAGCGACTACAACCTGAGCCGGACCGCCGCCGGCGAGCCGGCCGATGCGGTCTACCCCGACGCGGTCGCCCTGGCCGAGCGTGCGTTCGGCGCCCTGCTCGCCGCGGAGAGGGCCTACGGCTCGTAAGATCTTCCCGCCCAGTGAACGATTCGCGTGAAGATTTCACAACGAGTCACGTTCATACGGTTGACTCCGTGGATGCGTTCGGTTCAGAGTTTCCTCCGTAGGCATGGAGGTCGTTACCCGATCAGTGGGCGACTTGGTTGTCTTTCCCCCGGAGGCACGATGCAACCCCCAGCACGATTGCTCGCATCCTTAGCCGCGCTCGGCGTCACGGTGGCCACCGTCGCCGTCGCGGCGGGCGTACCGGCGTCCGCCGAGACCAGCGCTTCCGACCGCCAGCAGGCGTACACCGCCGCGGCCGGCGAGTTCGGCGTACCGGTGGACGTCCTGCTCGGCGTCTCCTATCTGGAGTCCCGCTGGGACGCCAACGCCGGCCAGCCCAGCACCAGCGCGGGCTACGGCCCGATGCACCTGACCGACGCCGCGTACCTGGCGGCGCAACCGGTCGCCGCCGACGACACGGTCGCGCCCGAGGACGCCCGCGGCGACGACGACCGCCCGGCCGCCAAGGCGATCGAGGCCCCGGCCGACACCCCCGACCCGGCCGCCCTCCAGACCATGGACGTCGCGGCCCAGCTGACCGGCGCGTCCAAGGAGGACCTGCGTACCGATCCCGCGGCGAACATCCGCGGCGGGGCGGCGCTGCTCTCGGCGTACCAGAAGCAGATCGAAGGACCGACGGGCAGCGACAGCGATCCCGCGGCCTGGTACGGCGCGGTCGCCCGGTACTCGGGCGCGGACGACGAGACGGCCGCGGCGGCGTTCGCCGACGAGGTGTACGCGCAGATCGCCGCGGGCGCGAGCCGGACCACCGACGACGGCGCGGCGGTGAACCTGACCGCGGCCGCCGTGAATCCCGTCAAGTCCTGGCTGGACCGCCTGCACCTGCGCAAGCTGGCCCGGCCGGACGGCCTGGAGTGCCCGGTGAACCTCGACTGCGAGTGGATCCCGGCCCCTTATGAGCAGTACGGCCCCGGTGCCGGCGACTACGGCAACCACGACCTGGGCAACCGCCCGGCGCAGCAGAAGATCGAGTACATCGTCATCCACGACACCGAGGGCACCTACCCCGGCGTGATCAACCTCGTGCAGGACCCGACCTACCTGGGCTGGCACTACACGATCCGGTCCAACGACGGCCACATCGCCCAGCACATCAAGGCGAAGGACGTCGGCTGGCACGCCGGCAACTGGTACGTCAACGCCAAGTCGATCGGCATCGAGCACGAGGGCTTCGCCGCCAAGGGCACCTGGTACACCGAAGCGATGTACCGGACCTCCTCGAAGCTGGTCCGCTACCTGGCGCTGCGCCTCGGCATCCCGCTCGACCGCCAGCACATCATCGGCCACGACAACGTGCCCGGCACGACGCCGTCGACCGTGGCCGGCATGCACTGGGACCCGGGCCCCTACTGGGACTGGTCGCACTACATGGACCTGCTCGGCGCCCCGATCTGGAACCTCGGTACGCCCTACGGCGGCGTGGTCACCATCAAGCCGAACTACGCCACCAACCAGCCCGCGTTCACCGGTTGCGTGACGGCCGGCGTCCTGTGCGCGCCGCACGGCTCGGGCTCGGTCATCCTGCACACGGCGCCGGACGCGTCCTCGCCCCTGCTGTCCGACTTCTACCTGGACAAGGGCAAGCCCGCGACGATGCTGGTCTCCGACCACGGCGCCCGGGCCGAGACCGGCCAGCAGTACGCGATCGCCGACCGCCAGGGCGACTGGACGGCGATCTGGTACCTCGGCCAGAAGGGCTGGTTCTACAACCCGGCCTCGAACCCGGCGGCCGCCTGGTCGACCGGCCTGGTCGCCAAGCCCAAGGCGGGCAAGACCTCGATCCCCGTCTACGGCCGGGCGTACCCGGAGGCGGCGGCGTACCCGGCCGGCGTACCGGTGCAGGCCCAGGCGGCCATGACCGGCTACGTGCTCGCGGCCGGACAGCGCTACGTCGTCGGCGGCCTGAACATGCCCGGCGAGTACTACCGGGCCGTGACCTTCGACGGCTCCGGCCCCGGTGACTGGACGGTCATCCGCGGCCAGGAGAAGTACGTCCAGATCCAGTTCGGTCACCGGATCATGTACGTGAAGCAGGCGGACGTGGACATCGTCCCGGCCTTCCTGCCCTGAGATTCCCTTCCTGGAAGAACGGCGGCCGCCCCGGATTCCGGGGCGGCCGCCTTCTTCCCACCGTCAGCCGCGCGGGCCACCGGCCACGTAGATCACCTGGCCGGTGACGAACCCGGCCCCCTCGCTCGCCAGGAACGAGATCGTGTGCGCGATGTCCGCGGGGTAGCCGGGGCGGCGTACCGGGGTCTCCTTCGCGCGGGCCGCCTGGAAGGCCTCGAAGTCGACCCCCATCCGCTCGGCGGTCGCCTGCGTCATCTCGGTCACGATGAACCCCGGCGCCACCGCGTTCGCGGTGATCCCGAACGGCCCCAGCTCGATCGCGAGGGTCTTCGTGAAACCCTGCAGACCGGCCTTGGCCGCCGCGTAGTTCGCCTGCCCCCGGTTGCCGAGCGCCGAGGTGCTCGACAGGTTCACGATCCGCCCGTACTTCGCCTCGACCATGTGCGCCTGCACGGCCCTGGTCATGAGGAAGGCGCCCCGCAAATGGACCGACATGACCGTGTCCCAGTCGGAGTCGGTCATCTTGAACAGCAGGTTGTCGCGGATCACCCCGGCGTTGTTGACGAGCACGGCCGGCGTACCCAGCTCCGCCACGACCCGCTCGACCGCGGCGGCCACGGCGTCGGCGTCGCTCACGTCCGCGCCCACACCGATCGCGCTACCGCCCGCCTCCTTGATCGCGTCCACGGTCGTCCGGCAGCCGGCCTCGTCCAGGTCGATCACCGCCACGGCCATACCGTCCGCGGCCAGCCGCCGAGCGGTCGCCGCGCCGATCCCCCGGGCACCGCCGGTAACGATCGCAACCATCCTTCAACCTCCAGAATCTCGTGGACCCGGTGTTGAGGTTACCGGGGAGTTCGTTTCGATCAAGATCAAACTCAAGTTCCAGATCAAGATCAAATTCTGGTCCCGGGTTCGTCGATCTCACCTCCGCTCCTCGCGCGGGAGACCGCTCGGCGCAGGGCGCCTTCGCTGCCAGCTGAGTGGGGCGAAGCATCCATCACCGCCGCCCGGTCACCGTCTCACCCCCGCCCTCACCCCTGCACCCCCGCCCTCATCTCTGCACCCCCCGCCCTCACCCCTGCACCCCCGGCCCTTTGTCGCGACTGTCCGACTTGCACCCCCGCTGTCCGACGATCTTGCGCGAATGCCCCGAATTTCGTCCGGAACACCTGAAATGCCCGAACATTCGCGCAAGATCGTCGACCGCTCTGAAGGGCCGACTGCGCTGACGAGCCGACCACTATGAAGGGCCGAGTGTGCTGACGAGTCGATCGCTCTGAGGAGTCGGCTGCTCTGAAGATCAGGTCCGCCGTCCGACCCTGGCTGGTCCTGGCTTTGTCGCGACTGTCCGATATGGCGGCTGGGCGGATCG
>NZ_AUAX01000015.1 GCF_000428945.1 Hamadaea tsunoensis DSM 44101
TGCGACATCTACGCCGCCGGTGGTACGCCGTGCGTGGCCGCGCACAGCACGACCCGGGCGTTGTACGCCGCCTACGGCGGTGCCCTGTACCAGATACGCCGGTCGTCGGACAACACCACGCGCGACATCGGCGTACTGAGCACCGGCGGGGTGGCCAACGCCGCCGCGCAGGACTCGTTCTGCGCGAACACGACGTGCCTGATCACGATCATCTACGACCAGTCCGGCCGGGGCAACCACCTCACCCAGGCCCCGCCGGGCGGGTTCAGCGGCCCGGCCGCAGGCGGCTACGACAACCTCGCCAACGCCACCGCCGCACCCACCACCCTCAACGGCCAGAAGGCGTACGGCGTCTACGTCGCGGCCGGCACCGGCTACCGCAACAACAACACCAACGGCATCGCCAAAGGCGACCAGCCCGAAGGCATGTACGCCATCTTCGACGGCACCCACTACAACGGCGGCTGCTGCTTCGACTACGGCAACGCCGAGACCAACAGCCGCGACAACGGCAACGGCACCATGGAAGCCATCTACTTCGGCAACATCAAAGTCTGGGGCTACGGCACCGGCAACGGCCCATGGATCATGGCCGACCTGGAAAACGGCCTCTACTCCGGCGTCAACGCCGGCTACAACGCCAACGACCCGACCGTCAACTACCGCTACACCACCGCGATCGTCAAAGGCGAAGCCAACCACTGGTCGATCCGCGGCGGCAACTCCCAGTCCGGCAACCTGTCCACCTTCTACAACGGTGCGCGTCCGAACGTCTCGGGCTACAACCCGATGAAGAAGGAAGGCGCCATCATCCTCGGCATCGGCGGCGACAACAGCCACGGCGCCACCGGCACCTTCTACGAAGGCGTCATGACCTCCGGCTACCCCACCGACACCACCGAAAACGCCGTCCAAGCCAACATCGTCGCCGCGGGATACCGCTGACGGTCCGCCGCCGTCCGGGTCCACCCGGGCGGCGGCGTCCTGCGATCTCAACCGGCCAGCGGTACGCGTGGCCGGAACGCCGCCGCGGCCAGGAACGCCGCGCTGCCGTCGGAATGGTCGACCCAGACCTCGGTGCCGCGCAGGTGCACGAACCAGCCCGGATAGTTCGACGATTCCAGCAGCACCGACCCGGCCACCGGCCCGGGCCGCACGCAGAACGTGGCGTCGCCCCGGTACAGGGTGGTGCCCTCGTCCTTGTTCAGCCGCAGCCGCCAGGACGCGTGCCGCAGGTAGCGGCCGTCCGCGGACCGGAACGAGAAGCAGGCCGGGTCGCGCAGCCCGGCGACGACCTCGAACGTGGCCAGTTGCCGCGCCGCGACCGGGCTGACGGTGGTCAGCGGCGCGAGCACCGCCACGTCCCCGGTCGTGATGGCGATGTACGAGCCGGGTGCGCTGTCGGCGTCCAGCGACAGCCGCCCGGTGGTCACCGACCGGGCGGCGGCCGACGACGACGGGCTCGGCGGCGCGATCCCCGCGGGGCTGGGCAGCGGCGCGAGGCTCGGACGCGGTGACGTGGCCGGCGACGCCCGTGCGACCGCCGGCGGGCGGTGCTGCGGTGGCGGTGACGGCCAGCTGACGACCGTGACGGTGGCGCCGGCCGCCACCGCGGTCGTGGCCAACGCGGCCGCCACCGGATGCGCCGCCACCAAGTGGGCCAGGTGTCCCAGCAGGCCGCCTTTCGCCGCACCCGCCAGCGCCCCGGCACCGGTCGCCGGACCGAGCAGCCCGCCGGCGAGTGCCACCGGCACCGGCAGCAGGCCGTACCCGGCCAGCAGATGCTCCGGCGCGATCGCGAGGCGGCCGGCCGGCCGGCAGGCGTCGCAGTCGCGTACGTGGCGGGCGAACCGCTTGCGCCACAACGGATTCGGCTCCCCGTTCCAACCGCCGGCCAGGGCCGCCAGCCGCGGGCAGCCCGGCCGGGCATGCAGCGCGGCGACCACCGAGCGGGCCACGTCCAGCTGGGCCCGCGTCCGCTGCACGCGTACGCCGGCGTGGGCGAGGCTGACGCCGATCGCGGTGGCGAGTTCGCCGCGGGACAGCTGTCCGGCGACTTCGAGCCACCACAGCGACAGCACCAGCCGGTCGTCGGGGTCCAGCCACTGCGTGCTCTCGACGACCTGATGGCGTTCCCGGGACAGGTCCAGCCGCAGCACCGCGGTGTCCTCGAAGGACGATCCGGTCGCCGACTCGTCGACCTCCTCGAGTCCGGCCCGCCGGTACGCCGCCCGCCGGTGCCGGCGCAGGTAGGTGCCGACCTGGTGGACGCCGATGGCGGCGAGCCACGCCCGGAACCGCTCCGGTGAACGCAGATCGTCGAGGTCGGCCAGCGCGCGCAGCATCGTCTCCTGCACGACGTCGTCGGCGTCGGGGGTGTCACCGATCGCTCTGCGGACCAGGGTGTAGACGAACGGCAGGTACTTGCGCAGCAGGGCGTCGGCCGCCTGCCGGTCGCCGGACTGCGCGGCGTCGATCAGGTCCAGGTCGTTGAGGTTCGCGGCGGGCATCGTTCTCATCAGGTCCGGTACGTGGGAGTTGACTGTGTAGCAGGACGCCGCGTCCGTCAAGGGATAGCACTCGCGGCGATGTCGCCGGCCCCCGCATAACAGAAACTCGAACGCACGTTTTCGGGCCTCGATCGCATCGATGATCCGGGCCCGAAAAGCGTTATGCGGGTACCCGGAAAGACGCCGTGAAAAGTCCCCGACAGGCCACGTGTCCTGCACAGACGGTGTTCTAAAAATTGACGAGGATGGTCCCCTTGAACGTGCGGCGACATTCTGGCAATCTCGCAAATGTCGATGGGAGCATCCAGGCTTTGCCACCCGTCATCCCTTTCCTTCGGTCGCCGAGGCAGCGGTCGGCCGGAGATTGTGAACGTTCACACGTCGCTCCCACGACGATGAAGATCCATTCCGCGCCCACGGAAACGGAGAACCATGAAACCGCACAGCAGAACCCTGCCGGCCACGCTGACCCTGCCCGCAGCGGCAGCCCTCGCCGCACTCGCCGCGGCCGCCCTCCTGGCCCCCGGCACCGCCGCGGCCGCGAGCACGCTCGGCGCACAGGCCGCGACCTCCGGCCGCTACTTCGGCACCGCCGTCGCCGCCGGCAAGCTCGGCAACTCGACCTACGCCTCGATCCTCGACCGCGAATTCAACATGATCACGCCCGAGAACGAGATGAAGTGGGACACGATCGAGCCGTCCCGCGGCAGCTTCAACTTCGGCCCCGCCGACCAGATCGTCAACCACGCCCTGGCCCACGGCCAGCGCATGCGCGGCCACACCACCGTCTGGCATTCGCAACTGCCCGGCTGGGTCAGCTCCATCACCGACGCCACCACGCTGCGATCGGTGATGGACAACCACATCACCACCGAGATGACCCACTTCAAAGGCAAGATCTACGCCTGGGACGTCGTCAACGAAGCCTTCGCCGACGGCTCCACCCAGCACCGAAGCTCGGTCTTCCAGAACGTCCTCGGCAACGGGTTCATCGAGGAGGCGTTCCGCACCGCGCGTACCGCCGACCCAGCCGCGAAGCTCTGCTACAACGACTACAACATCGAGAACTGGTCCGACGCCAAGACCCAGGGCGTGTACGCCATGGTCAAGGACTTCAAGTCCCGCGGCGTACCGATCGACTGCGTCGGGTTCCAGAGCCACTTCGGGACGGGCGGACCGCCGTCGAGCTTCCCGACCACGCTGTCGAACTTCGCCGCGCTGGGCGTCGACGTGCAGCTGACCGAACTCGACATCCAGAACGCCGGCACCACCGCGTACGCCAACACGGTCAAGGCGTGCATGAACGTCGCCCGATGCGCCGGGATCACCGTGTGGGGCATCCGCGACAGCGACTCCTGGCGTACCGGGCAGAACCCGCTGCTGTTCGACAACAACGGGAACAAGAAGCCCGCCTACGACGCGGTGCTGTCGGCGCTCGGCAGCGGGACACCGGCCTCGCCGTCCCCGTCCGCCTCGCGATCGCCGTCAGCCTCCCCGAGCGGCAGCTCCGCACCGTCGAGCCCGCCCCCCGGCGGCCGGTCGTGCTCAGCCGCGTACGCGATCACCGGCTCGTGGCCCGGCGGCTTCCAGGCCGCCGTCACAGTGACCGCCGGCGGTGGCGCGATCAGCGGCTGGACTGTGACCTGGACGTTCGCCAACGGCCAGACCATCACGCAGTCCTGGAGCGCGACCGTGACCACCAGCGGTTCGGCGGTGAGCGCCCGCAACGTCGACTACAACGGTGCGCTCGGTGCGGGAGCCAGCACCCAGTTCGGCTTCCTCGGCAACGCACCGGGCGCCAACAGCGCGCCCTCGGTGACCTGTCAGGCGAGCTGACGCGCGCCGGTCCGGCCACGGACCGGAGCCACCCCTGTCATCGGCGCATCAGCACCAACAGCAGAAGGACATGACATGACGCAAGACAACACTGAGCCGGTACGCGGCGAGCGAAGCCTGCTGAGCCGGCGAGCCGTCCTGACCACGATCGGGGCCGTACCGGTCCTTACGGTCGCGGCCGCGGCGCTGGGGGCCACGGATGCGTCGGCCGCGACGGCGAACGTCAATCCGTCGGCACCGCGGCAGACGATCCGAGGCTTCGGCGGTATGACCCATGCCGCCTGGATCGGCGACTTGACCGCCGCCCAGCGCGATACGGCGTTCGGCTCCGGCGACGGCCATCTCGGATTCTCGGTGCTGCGGATCCCCGTCAACGAGAATCAGTCGGACTGGAGCCGTGACCTCGCGACGGCGCAGCGCGCGGTCGCACTCGGCGCGACCGTCTTCGCGTCGCCGTGGAACCCACCCGCCGCCATGACCGAGACCTTCACCCGCGGCAGCCAGACCAACGCGAAACGTCTCAAGTACAGCTCGTACGGGGCCTACGCCCAGCACCTCAACGACTTCACCACGTACATGCGCAACAACGGGGTGAACCTGTACGGCATATCCGTGCAGAACGAGCCCGACTACGCGTCGACCTGGACCTGGTGGACCTCCACCGAGATAGTCAACTTCCTGCGGCAGAACGCCGGCGCGATCGGCACCAGAGTCATCGCGCCCGAGTCCTTCCAGTACGTGAAGTCCATGTCGGACCCGATCCTCAACGACGCCACGGCGCTGGCCAACGTGGACATCATCGGGGCTCACCTCTACGGCACGCCGTACTCGAGCTTCCCCTACCCCCTCTTCCAGCAGAAGGGCGCGGGCAAGGAACTCTGGATGACCGAGGTCTACTACCCCAACAGCACCGATGCGGGCGACACCTGGCCCGGAGCGCTCGACGTGGGCGAGCACATCCACCACGCCATGGTGGACGGCGGGTTCCAGACGTACGTGTGGTGGTACATCCGGCGCAGCTACGGACCCCTGCGGGAGGACGGCCAGATCAGCAAGCGCGGCGCCGTCATGGCGCACTTCGCCAGATTCGTCCGGCCCGGATACGTGCGCATCGACGCGACCGCGAACCCGGCGTCGAACGTCTTCGTCTCGGCGTACCGCGGCGGCGACACCGTCGTCATCGTCGCCGTCAACAAGAACACCACGTCGGTGAGCCAGCAGTTCACCCTGGCGAGCACGGCCGCGTCCGGCAGCGTCTCGAACTGGCTGACCGATGGGAGCCGGAACGTCGCGGCGCAGAGCGCGCTCGGCATGTCCAACGGCTCCGTCACCGTCACGCTTCCCGCCCGCAGCGTCATGACCTTCGTGACCAGCCTGAGCGGTACCTCGCCCTCTCCGACGCCCAGCGGGTCGTCCGCCCCCTCCCCCAGCGCGTCGCCCATCGTGTCGCCCACGCCATCGCCCAGCGGCGGCGGGGCGCCCCGCGTCACCTACACGATGAGCAGCTGGGACACCGGCTTCACGGCCAACATCAACATCGCCAACACCGGCACGTCCACGATCGACGGCTGGACGCTGGCCTTCACCCTGCCCTCGGGCCAGTCCATCACCTCGGGCTGGAACGCGACCTTCGCACCCGCCAGCGGCCAGGTGAGCGCCCGCAACCTCAGCTACAACGGCACCATCGCCCCGGGCACCGGCATCGACATCGGCTTCCAGGCGACCCACACCGGCAACACCGCCGAACCGACCGCCTTCACCCTCAACGGCATTCCCTGCACGGTGGCGTGACCTCCCAGCCAACCCCGCAAGCAACGGAAGAGGTCGACTCATGGCTCTCCATCGACTGGACCGCCGCGTCCGCACAGCCTTCCTCGCGATCGTGACCGGCGCGGCCCTCGTCGGTGGTGTCCTCACCGGCGGCGGCACGTCACAGGCCGCGACGTCGCAGCCCTGTGACATCTACGCCGCCGCCGGTACGCCGTGCGTGGCCGCGCACAGCACCGTCCGGGCGCTGTACTCCGCGTACAGCGGAAGGCTCTACCAGGTCCGGCGTGCCTCCGACAGCAGCACCAGGGACGTCGGGACCCTGTCGGCCGGCGGCTACGCGAATGCGTCCACTCAGGACAACTTCTGCGCCGGCACCGGCTGCGTCGTCACCGTCGTCTACGACCAGTCGGGGCACGGCAACGATCTCGCGTACCAGGGGTCGGGCGGTGCCGGCGGGCGGGACACGCCTGCCACGGCGACCTCGGAAGCGCTGACGGCCGGCGGGAACAAGGTCTATTCGCTGTACATCAACCCCGGCAACAGCTACTGGCACGACGGCCACGCTTCAGGCGTACCGACGGGCAGCGCTCCGCAGGGCGTCTACATGGTGACCAGCGGTACGCACGTCAACAGCGGCTGCTGCTTCGACTACGGCAACAGCGAGACCGACCGCAAGGCCGACGGCGCCGGTGCGATGGACGCCATCTACTTCGGCACCAGCTGCTGGTTCGGCGGCTGCTCCGGCACCGGCCCCTGGGTCCAGGCGGACCTCGAATACGGGCTGTTCCCCGGCGGCGGCTCCAGCTGGAACCCCAACCAGCGCGCCTTCACCAACACGTACGTCACCGCGATGCTGAAGAACAACGGCAGCACCCAGATGGCGCTCAAGGGGGCTAACGCCCAGTCCGGCAGCCTGACCACCCTCTATTCCGGCGCGCTGCCCGGCGGCTACAACCCCATGAAGAAGCAGGGCGCCATCGTGCTCGGCAGCGGCGGCGACTGCTGCGCCACCAACACCAACCAGAGCCTGGGCACCTTCTACGAGGGCGCCGTCACCGCCGGTTACCCGTCCGACGCCGCCGACAACGCCGTCCAGGCCAACATCGTCGCCGCCGGGTACGCCAGGACCGCGGGTGCCTTCACCCCCGGTTCGCGGATCTCGCTGCAGGCCACCACCGCGTGCTGCACGGCCGACTACATCTCCCACGACACCGGCGATGCCAACGTGGTGATCGCCGCGGTCACCGCGGGCAGCACCGCGACCGCGAAGGCCAACGCCACCTGGCTCGTCCGCCCTGGCCTGGCCGACAGCACGTGCGTCTCGTTCGAATCCGCCAACACGAGCGGCTCCTACCTGCGCCATCAAGGTTTCCGGCTGTATCTGCGGGCCAACGACGGCAGTTCGCTGTTCGCCCAGGACGCCACCTTCTGCCCGAAGCCCGGCAACAGCGGCACCGGCTACTCGCTGCAGTCGGTGAACTATCCGGCCAAGTACGTCCGCCACTACGCCAACACCGTGTACCTGGCCGCGAACGGCGGCTCCAACGCCTGGGACGCCACCGCCTCGTGGGCCCAGGACACCAGCTGGCTCGTCGCCGCCCCCTGGAACTGACCCGTCCCGCCCGCGGAGGAGAAACACCGCGCACCACAAGAGATTCATCGGCAGCGATCACTGAGCGCCGGGTGTGCGGGCACATGCCGTTTCATGATCGGCAGGTCCGCTCGCCACCCGGCGTCTATCGCCTATTCATCCGCATACCTCGATACTATCGGGCATGGATCACTCCGCACCGGGCCTGACCCGTAACGCCAGACTCGCACTGGTCGGCGCCGCCACCGCGCTCGCCACCGCCGCCCTGGCAACCATCGCCGGATTCGCCCTCCCGCACGTCGCGACCGCGGCAGCCGCCAAGCACCGGGTGCTCTTCGACAACTCGAAGGCCGAGACCGCCGGCAACGCCGACTGGATCATCAGCACCAGCATCCCCGACCCGACCGGGCAGAACCCCAATCCCACCACCGAGACCAGCTGGACGGGAGCGCTGTCGTCCTGGGGCGTGGCGCTGCAGAAGACCGGCAACTACACCCTCGCCACCCTGGCCGCCGGCAAGACCATCACCTATGGCAACACCGCCAACGCGCAGGACCTCGCCAACTTCGACGAGTTCGTCCTGCCGGAGCCGAACGTGCTGCTGAGCGCCGCCGAGAAGACCGCCGTGATGAAGTTCGTGCAGAACGGCGGCGGCCTGTTCATCATCGTCGACCACACCGGCAGCGACCGCAACAACGACGGCGCCGACGCCCCGAAGGTCGTCAACGACCTGATGACCAACAACACCGTCGACAGCACCGACCCGTTCGGCTTCAGCGTCGACCTGCTCAACATCGCCAGCGGCTTCCCCAAGGCGATCACCGCCGCGACCAACCCGGTCCTGCACGGCTCCTTCGGCACCGTGACCGGCGGCGCGCTCTACAACGGCACCACCGTCACCCTGCACCCCGCCGACAACGCCAACGCCAAGGGCCTGCTCTACGTCAGCGGCGCCACCGCCGGCGGCACCACCGGGGCCTTCTTCGCCACCAGCACGTTCGGCAGCGGACGGGTCGCGATCTGGGGGGACAGCTCGGACATCGACGACGGCACCGGCCAGTCCGGCAACACCCTCTACGACGGCTGGAACGACACCGGCGCCACCGACGCGGCGCTCGCGCTCAACGCCACGGAGTGGCTGGCCGGCACCGGCGTCACCACCCCGCCGAGCTCCCCCGCCCCGACGCCCAGCACGACCGGCGGCACCTCGTGCACCCCCGCCCAGCTGCTGGTCAACCCCGGCTTCGAGTCGGGCCCCGGCGTCGGCTGGACCGCCACCTCCGGCGTCATCACGAACTCCTCCGGCAACAGCCCCCACAGCAACACGTACTACGCGTGGCTCGACGGCTACGGCGCCGCGCACACCGACACCCTCGCCCAGGCGGTCACCATCCCCGCCGCCTGCACGAGCGCCACGTTCAGCTTCTGGCTGCACGTCGACACCGCCGAGACGACGACCACCACCGCGTACGACACGCTGAAGGTGCAGGTCCTCAACTCGTCCGGCACCGTCCTGGCCACGCTGGCGACACTGTCCAACCTCAACGGCTCCACCGGGTACGCCCAGCGCAGCTACAGCCTCGCCGCGTACAGGGGAAGCACGGTGACCCTGAAGTTCACCGGCGTCGAGGGGTCGACGCTGCAGACGTCGTTCCTCCTGGACGACACCGCGGTGAACGTCTCGTGACCGAGCCGGTGGGGCGGGACCCGTCCCGCCCCACCGGTCGTGCGTAATTCCGTTGCCGGTCCCGTCGGTCCGGCCGGACGATGCGGGCATGACCATCACGTGGCTCGATCCGGCCGACTCCGCGGCAATGGGCCGGTGGTACGACCTGATGGTCGCGGTCACCCGCCACGACCTGCCCGACCTCCCCACACCCAGCCGCCGGGAGCACGCGGCCCGGTTCGCGTACGCCTGGCCGGCCACGACCGAGGAGGCGCTGCTCGCCTGGGACGGCGACCGGGTCGTCGGGGCCGCGTCGTACCTGCTGCCCCAGGCGGAGAACCTGGGGACCGTCCACCTGGAACTGATCGTCCATCCGCGGGAACGGCGGCGCGGTGTCGCCACCGAGCTGCTGGCGGAGGTCTGCGCGGCCGCCCGGCGGCACCACCGGAGCCTGATCGAGATCCAGACGGTGCGGACGCTGCCCGGCGGCGCCGCCCGCGACGAGGCCGGCTACCGCTACCTCACCCGCCGCGCGCACCGGCCCGGGATGACCAGCATCAGATCCCGATGGCAGGCCCCCGACCAGGCCGGTGGCGACGACGCGACGCTCGCCGAGGCGTGGACCCACGCGGACGGATACTCGCTGGTGCAGTGGCGCGACGCGGCACCCGAGAAGATCATCGGGGACGTCGCCGCGTTGCAGAGCCGGCTCACCCTCGACGCTCCCACCGGTGGCCTGGCCGCCGAGCAGGCCCGGTACGACACCGAGCGGATCCGCCGCCAGGAGCGGACCGAACAGGGGCGCGGCCACCGCTCCTACTCGACGGCCGTCCGGCACGACGCGACCGGCGAGGTCGTGGCCCGCACCAAGCTGGCCTTCGAGTCGGCCGACGACACGCACGCGCGGCAGCGGATCACGATCGTCGAGCCCGCCCACCGAGGCCGGCGGCTCGGTCTGATCGTCAAGTCCGCCAACCACGCGTACGCGCGGGCCCACGAGCCGCGGCTGCGCGTCGTCGACGCGTGGAACGCCGAGGAGAACTCGCACATGCGGGCGGTCAACACAGTGCTCGGCTTCCGGCCGGTGGACGCCTGGCCGGTCTTCCAGCTGCCGGTGTGAGGTATTGCCAACAGTCGATACCTTGCTCAGCCGATACCTTGCTCAGCGGGCCGGGACCTCAGCTGTGGCACGGATCGCACCGGACATCAACCGTCAAAGACCCCTTCGTCGCCGTCTCCGGGCACGGACGCCCGCCCCCCACGATCTCGGCGCGAATAATATGCTCGCGCCGGAGACGCCACTGCGGCGACGGACACCCCCCAGGACGGTCGACATGCCCCCGCACTCCTCGGACGATGCGCTCGTCCGTGATCTCGCCGCCCAGCTCGCGGCCGCCGAAGCGCGGCTGGACGAGCTGACCCGTGAGCACGCCGCCCTGTCCGCGCGGGTGTCCCCGGCCGGGCCGGACACCGTGGACCGGCGCGCCGAGGACCACGGCCTGAGCCGGCGCCGCCTGATGCACACGGTGGGCAAGGCCGCCGCCGTCGCCGGTGCCGCGGCCGTCGCCGTCACGGCCTTCGACGCCGCCCCGGCCCTCGCCACCGACGACCAGCCGCTGCTCGTCGGAGTCACGAACACCACCGCCAGCGAGCGCACGACCTCGTTGCAGCGGGCTGCCGGGACCGCCGGCGACACTCCCGTCCTGGAGGTGAGCACCGCGGACACGGCTCAGGCGCTCCGGCTGCGCTCGGCCGGGACGGCGCTGGACGTGCAGGGCGGCACGCTGGGCGCGCACGTCACCGGTACGGGCGTCGGCCTGGAGGTCAGCGGCGGGCAGGCACCGCTGCATCTCGTGCCGCACAACACCGAGGGCCCGCCCACGACCGGTACGCACCAGGTCGGCGAGCTGGTCGTGGACAACCGCGGCCTGCTGTTCGCCTGCACCGGCGCCGGTACGCCGGGCGAGTGGCGGCAGATCATGTTCGGCGGCGGCGCGTACTGGCCGGGGGTGGCCGACATCGCGTACACGACGTCGACCGTCCTGCTGGACACGCCCTACCGGCGCTGGGACAGCCGCACGGGGCAGCAGCCCTACAACTGGGGCGGCACCTACCCCTACTGGGGGAAGCTGAAGGCCGGCAGCTGGATCGAGCTGGACGTCGCGCAGGCCGCGCCGAACGTCGTCCCGCCGGGCGCGCGCGGGATCGTCACCACGGTCACGGTCACCGACACCGTCGGTTCCGGGTGGGGTGCCGTGGTGCCGCTGGACCGCGACGGCGTACCGGGCACGTCGACGGTGAACTGGACCGGATCGGGCCAGACCATCGCGACGACCACGATGGTCTTCGGCCGGGGCGTGCGGTTCTACGCCGCCAACGGCACGCATCTGATCGTCGACATCCTGGGCTACCTGGTATGACCGCCGACTACGAGGCCCTGCGGGCGAGGGTCGCCGCGCTGCAGGACCGCATCTCCGCGCTGTCGGCCCGCAACGCCGCCCTCGCCGCGGCCGTCGGCGACCCCGTCACCGTCGGCGGCGCCCACCAGGTCGCCGCGGGTGTCTCGACCGTCCTGGCCCGCACCACGACCACCACTTCCGCCTCCGCCGTTCTCGCGGTCACCGACGCCGGTACGCGGCCGGCCGCCCGGGTGACGAGCGACGGGGTCGCGATCGCCGCCACCGGTCAGGCGCGGGCCGCCTCGACCACCGGTGTCGGACTGCGGCTCGACGGCGGGTCCGCCCCGCTGCGCCTGGTCCCGCAGACCATGGACTTCTTCGCCGGCGAGCCCGCCAATGGCACGGTCGCCTGCGATCCGGCCGGCGGGTTCTACGCGTACGCGGGTGGCAACTGGTACCGCCTGGCGGTCAGCGGCGGCACGAGCGGCCTGCTGATGGCCGGGCCGGGCCGGTTGTTCGACTCCCGCCCGGGTACCCCGGCCAAGGTGGGGCTCGGCCGCAAGCTGAAGGCCGGCGAGGTGCTCGCGATCCAGGCGGTGTCCAGCGGCCTGCTTCTGCCCGCCGAGACCAAGGCGGTGATCGCCACCATCACGGTGACCGACACCGGCACCCCCGGTTTCCTCAAGGCGTACGCGGCCGGGCAGCAGCCGCCGCAGACCTCCGTGACGAACTGGTACCGGACCGCGCAGACCGTCGCCACCACGACGTTCGTCAAGCTCGACGCGACCGGCCGGCTGGCCGTGCAGGCCTCGCAGCCCACCCACCTGATCATCGACGTACTGGGGGTCGTCCTGTGACGGACTCGGCGGAGGCGAAGGCCCTGCGGGAGCGGATCGCGCAGGCCACCGCCCAGAACCGGCAGCGGCTCGACGAGCTGGAGCAGCGCAACGCGCAGCTGCGCCGGCAGATCGCGGCGGCCGCCGCCGGGACCCCGATGCGGATCGGCGTGCAGAACAACACCACATACGGCACCTCGTTCTCGCGCAACTACGACATCGCCGACGATCAGCCGATCCTGGCCGTGGCCGGACTGGCCGGGACCGGTCCGGCGCTGCTGGCGAAGTCGGCGAGCGGGATCGGCGTCTCCGCCAGCGGCGTACGGCTCGTCCCGGCCGCGACCGACGGACCGCCGGCCACCGGACGGCACGAGGTCGGCGAGGTGTGGTGCGACGCCGGGCGCGAGCTGTACCTCTGCTCGGCGGCGGGCACTCCGGGCACGTGGCGACGGATGGGCGTCTCGGCCAGCGCCGCGCGGTGGGGCGGCAGTCCCGGCGTCCTCTACCTGCTGAACAAGCCGTTCCGGCTGTTCGACTCGCGGACCACGAAGGCCGGGCGGCTCGACCCGCGCAAGGGCAGCGTCGAGATCGTCTTCGAGGGCGCCACCTACCCCGACGGATCGCCGGGACTGCCGGCCCACCTGGGCGGGATCCTGGCGAACCTCACCGTGACCGGCACGGTCGGCGCGGGCTTCGTCACCAGCGCCGTGCAGTACAACGACCTGCCCGCGCCGAGCTACATCAACTGGTTCGCCACCGGGCAGACGCTGGCGAACACGACGCTGCTTCCGGCGATCAACGGAAGCTACTTCTACGCGTCGGCGCCGACGCATCTGATCATCGACGTCATCGGCTTCACCTACTGAGCGGCGGGACCATGGACACCATCGGCAACGACGAGATCGGCGCCCTGCGGGCCGAGTTCGAACAGCACATGGCGGCCGCCGAGCGCCGCTTCGAGCAGCTCGCCCGCGAGCACGACGACCTCGCCGGCCAGCTCGCCCGGCTGTCGGTGCCCGCCGCCCCGACCGCCGCCCCGGTACGCGAGAAGCTCAGCCGCCGCCGGGTCCTCGGCAGCGCCGGTGCGGTCGTGGCCGCGGCCGGTGTCGCCGCGGTCGCCGTACCCAGCCCGGCCGCGGCCGCCGACGGGGACGCCGTCCTGCTGGGCCAGGTGAACCTGAGCAGCTCCAACGCCGCCACGGTCATCGCGAGCAGCTACACCGGTTCGCAGACCGTGCTGTCGGTGACCGACGGCGGTGACGGGGTCGCCGTGCAGGCGTACTCGGACGAGGGCACGGGGCTCATCGCCGAGGGCGGCCAGGCGCCGATGCGGCTGCAGAGCCGGTCGGTGTACGGCCCGCCCAGCTACGGCACCCACCGCGCCGGCGAGCTGACCGTGTCCACACCGGACGGCGCCAACGGCTACCTGTACGTGTGCGTCGAGGACGGTACGCCCGGCAAGTGGCGCCGGGTGCAGCTGATCGACCCGGTCCTGGAGACGTACGCGCGGGCCTGCGCGGTCGAGTCGCTGACGCCCTACCGGCTGTTCGACAGCCGCCCGGGCACCCAGGCCCTGCGCTCGTACAAGGGCAAGTTCACCGCCGGCAAGAAGGTGGACATCGTGGTGCCGGGCGACGCCACCAGCCCGTACCAGCCGATCCCCGGCGTACCGGCGGGAGCGGGCGGCGTGGTGGTCAACGTGACGGTCGTCAACACCGTCGGCTCCGGCTTCGTGACCGTGTACCCGACGGCGACCGGCCCGGTGCCGAACATCTCGACGATCAACTGGTGGGCCCCCAACCAGGTGCTGGCCAACACGACGATCGTCCGCCTCGGCACCGCCGACCAGATCACGGTGTACGCCAACCAGGCCACCGACGTCATCATCGACGTCATGGGCTTCCTCGCCTGACGAGCCGGCCACTGGTCGGCTCAGCCGATCAGGGCCGCATGCCCGCCAGCGCGAAGTCGACGATCCGGTCCGCCTCGGCCGCCGATCCCGCTCCGCGCAGCCAGGCCGCCGCGTTCATGAGGGCGAACACGTCCTCGCCGCGGACGTCGGGCCGGATCGTCGCGGCGGCTCGGGCCCGGGCCACCAGATCCTCGCCGATCCGCATCATGCGTACGCAGCTCGCGTGCAGCTCTGAGGCTTCGTCGTCGGCACCGCCCACGAGTTCGGCGGCCAGCCCCTGGTAGGCGGCGGCATGCTCGGTGACCGCGCGTACCCAGCGCTCCAGCGCGTCGTCGGCGGACTCCGCGAGCAGCCGGTCGCCCAGCTCGAACAGCGCCTCGTTGCGTTCGCGCAGCAGCGCGCCGAGCAGCGTACGCCGGTTCGGGAAGTGGCCGTAGAGCGTGCCCACCGCGACGCCGGCGGAGCGGGCGATGCGCTCCAGGGGCGCGTCGATCCCGTGCTCGCGGAAGGCCGTCTCGGCCACGGTCAGCAGGCGGTCGTAGTTGCGCTGGGCGTCGGCGCGGGGCACGCGACCCTCCTCATGTCGGGGACTTGCAGAGTCGAGGGTACCTCAGGTTATATTTCGAGGGTCCCTCGACTTAACCTCAGGAGCGGCTCGTGATCCTTGTGACCGGTGCGACCGGATCGATCGGCGGCCACCTCGTGCGCCGGCTGCGTGAGCGCAATGTCGAGTTCCGGGCCCTCGTCCGCGATCCCGCCGCCGACCTCGACTGCGACGTCGTGGTGGGCGACTTCGACGACCCCGGCTCGATCGCGCGGGCGCTGCGGGGCGTGGACCGGCTGTTCCTCAACGGCGGCGGCGCGATCCCCGTCGAAGGGCCGCAGCCGATGGTGCGCCAGCAGATCGCCGCGATCGACGCCGCCGTCGCGGCCGGCGTGTCCACAGTGGTCAAGGTGTCGGTCTGGGGCGCCAGGCCCGGCGGGAAGCTCGCCGAGGGCGCGCACTGGGAGATCGAGCGGCACCTGAAGGCCTCGCCGCTGTCGTGGTCGCTGTTGCAGCCCAGCGGTTTCATGCAGAACTTCCGCACCGGAGCCGGCGCGTTCACCGACGACGGCGCGCTGATCGGCCTCGCCGGCGACTGGCGCGTCTCCTACATCGACGCCTTCGACATCGCCGCCTGCGCGGCCGAACTCCTGGCCGCGCCGCACCGCGGCAACGAGACCTACACGCTGACCGGCCCGGAGGCGCTGACCCACGCCGAGATCGCGAGGAAGCTCGGCGCCGGCACGCTCGACCTGACCCCCGCCGGGATGACCGCCCGGCTGACCGGCCTGGGGCTGCCCGCCGCGTTCGCCGCCGACGTCGTCGAGCTGTGGCAGGCGGTCGCCGCCGGGTCGCTGGCCGCGACCACGTCCACGGTGCAGGACCTGACCGGCCGGCGGCCGCGTACGTTCGACGAGTTCCTCCGCTCGTAGGCGCGCGGCCGAGACCTCAGACGGGGGTCGGCGGCCGATGGTCGTAGCGGTCGCGGGCCTCGTCGATCTCGGCGGCGTGCAGGGTCGCCCAGTCGATGAGTTCCCACGCCGTCTTCAGCAACGTCTGGCCGAGGGCGGTGAGCCGGTAGTCGACGCGGGGCGGCACGGTGGCGTACACGGTGCGCTCGACCAGGCCGTCGCGCTCCAGCGAGCGGACGGTGACGGTGAGCATCCGCTGGCTGATGCCGTCGATCGCCCGCTTGAGGTCGGTGAAGCGGCGCGAGCCGTCGCGCAGCTCGTAGATCACGCTCAGGGTCCACTTGTCACCCACCCTGTCGAGTACGTCACGGACCTGGCAGGTCAAGGAATCGCGGCTGTTCAAGACCATTGGTTACCCCCACCTCACTGAGGCAGAAAATAGTGCCTTCTTCCGCTTTCGTCCATGGTTCCCGACGATGTGGTCAGTTACCACCAAGAACCGGAAGGAACCGCATGTCCACGCAAGCCCCCGCCCTCGACGAGTCCTTCGCCGCGCCGGCCGACGACACCCGGCTCGACCGGGCCGCCGCGGCCCTGCGGGCCAACGGGTTCACCGTCCACATCGTCGACACCGCCGCCGACGCCCGCAAGCTCGTCACCACCGACCTGCTGACCGCCGACGAGACCGTCTTCACCGCCAGCAGCGAGACCGTACGCGAGTCCGGGCTGCTCGCCGACATCGACGAGTCCGGGAACTTCACCTCCGTACGCGCCCGGGCCGGGGATCTCGGCGACGACCTGTGGGCCCGCATCCGGCTCGGCGCCCTGCCCGACACCGTCGTCGGCAGCGTGCACGCCGTCACGGAGCAGGGCCACCTCGTCATCGGATCGGCCAGCGGCAGCCAGTTCGCCCCGTACGCGTCCGGTGCCCGCAAAGCCATCTGGATCGTCGGCGCCCAGAAGGTCGTCGCGGACCTGGAGACCGGGCTGCGCCGGCTGCGGACCTACAGCCTGCCCCGCGAATGGCGGCGGTTGCAGGACCTGGCCGGGCAGACGTCGTTCATCAGCCGCATCCTCATCATCGAGAACGAGTACCTGCCCGAGCGGGGGTTCGTGGTCCTCGTCCGCGAGCCGATCGGCTTCTGATCCCGTCGGGGAGAAGGGGGCTGTGCGGTTCCTCCTCCCCGGCACCCCCGTGTACGTCCTGCGGCCGGGGTCGGCCGGGCTCAGGCGGCCACCGCCAAGACGATCTTCCCGACGGTGGCGCCCTCGTCGAGTCGCTTGTGGACGGAGGCGGCCTCGTCGATCGGCACGATCTCGGCGATGTCGAACCGGACCCGCCCCGCGGCCACCAGGTCGAGGACCGCCAGCGCGTGCGCCCGCCACAACGCCGGGGCCCGGCGGGCCAGATCGCCGATGTTGTAGCCGCCGACCGTCCGGTTGTTCTTCCACAGCGGCTGCACCGGCAGCGTCAGATCCGGCTCCCCGGCGGCGTTGCCGAACGCCACCAGCCGGCCGAACGGGGCGAGCAGCGGGATGCTGTCGGCGCGTACCCGGCCGCCGACGGGGTCGAGCACCACGTCGACGCCACGGCCGCCGGTCGCCTCCAGGACGGCGTCCGCGTACGCGGATCGGGGCAGGACGAGGTCGTAGCCCGACCGCAGGGCGTGGGCCGCCTTGGCCGGATCGCCGACGGTGCCGATGATCTGGTGCGCACCGAGCGCGCGGGCGATCTGCCCGGCCAGCGAGCCGACCCCGCCCGCCGCCGCGTGCACGAGCACGGTGTCCCCCGCCGTCACCCGGCCGGCCGCGACCACCCCGTACGCCGTCGGCGCGATGCAGCCGAAGCCGCCGGCCGCCGCCAGGTCCCAGCCGTCCGGCAGCGGCAGGACGAACGCGGCGGCGACGGCGACCTGCCCGGCATAACCGCCGAACGCCGGCAGGTACGCCGCCACGGGCTGGCCGACCGTGAACGCGTCGACACCCGGGCCGAGCGCGGCCACGGTTCCCGACACCTCCAGCCCCGGCACCTCGATCCCGTCGGCGGGACCGAACACGCCCCGCCGGTGCTCGGCCTCGGCGTAGTTCACCCCCGCGTACGCGACCCGGATGACCACCTCGCCCGGGCCTGCCACCGGATCGGGCAGCGTCACCCGGCGCAGCACCTCGGGGCCGCCGGCCACGTCGAATCCGATCGCCTCCATGTCCCACCCAGCCTCTCGCTCGCGAAAGTACTTCCAGATGGGAGAATTTCACATGGGAGTATCATGGCGGCGTGAACGCGAGAAGGATCACAGCGCAGGGCCGCGCCGGGCAGGCCGCCGCCTGGCGTGACGTCGCGCGTACCTATCAGCGGGTGTCGGCCGCGCTCGACAGCGCGCTGCGGCAGGCGCACGGCATCTCCGCCAACGACTTCGAGCTGCTGACCGCCCTGGCTGGCGCCGACGACGGGCACCTGCGGATGCAGCGCCTCGCCGAGCAGACCGGCCTGCCGCTGAGCACGACGAGCCGGCTGGTCGGCCGCCTGGAGTCGACCGGGCTGCTGGCCCGCTACATGTGCCCCGACGACCGGCGCGGGGTCTTCACCCAGATCACCGACACCGGCCGGGCCGCGTTCGCGGCCGCCGGTCCGACCTTCGCCCAGGTCCTCGCCGAGCAGCTCTGACCGGCCCGAGGTCCATGACGCCACTCATTGCATGATCATTTACGGTTCCGGAGCATGTACCGGAACCGTCCTGTCGGGCCTCAAGATTCTGACGCGATGTCGTCGGCCGCCCAGTCCGACAGTGCGGTCAGTTGCCGGCGCAGCGACAGACCGCGGTCCGTCAGCGCGTACTCGACCCGGCCACCGGCGGCGCTCGCCCGGCGACGGCTGACGATCCCCTCCTCTTCGAGGGTACGCAGGCAGCGGGTCAGCATCCGCCGGCTGATCCCCTCGATGCGGCGGTCGAGGTCGTTGAAGCCGTGTACGCCGTCGGCGAGTACCCGCAGCAGCGCGAGCGTCCAGGTGTCGCCCAGCCGGTCCAGGACGCGCCGGACCGGACACTCCCGGTACGCCTGCGCGCTCACCACGATGCCGTCAGTGGACATGGATGTGCCTTCTTTCCGCAGCCGCGTACGCCGTCGAGGATCAGCGTATGCACCTGATCGACTTGGGACGGGTCACCGCGACGCCCGTCCAGTATTTCGAGAACTGGCCGCTGCCGCCGACCGAGTTCTTCCCGGGCATCGACTCCGGCCTGTTCGCCGCGCACGCCGACCGGCTCGTGCCGGATCACTGGGATCCGGCCGCCGACCGCGTACACATCGTCGTGCGGAGCTGGCTGCTGCGCGGCGGCGGGCGTACGGTGCTCATCGACACCGGACTGGCCGGCCACGGCGACCTGCCCGCCGCGCTCGCCGCCGCGGGAACGGCGGCCGCGGAGGTCGACGTCGTCATCTGTACGCACCTGCACGCCGACCACGTCGGCGGGAACACCCGCGAGGCGGCGGGCGGCGGCCGGGTGCCGGCCTTCCCGAACGCCACCTACCTGTTCGCCGCGGCCGATCTGGAGTTCTTCCACCCGGACCGGCTCGTCGAGCAGCCGGGCCGCAGCGCGGCGGTGTACGCGGCGTCGGTGCAGCCGGTCCTCGACGCCGGGCAGGCCGTGGCCTGGACCGGCGAGTACGCCGTCGACGGTGATCTGCGGCTGGTCGCCGCGCCCGGCCACACCCCGGGTCACGCCGTCGTCCGCGTGGAGGCCGGCGGCCGGGCCGCGGTCTTCGCCGGGGACCTGATGCACTCCCCGGTGCAGGTGCTGTCCCCCGGGACGTCGAGCTGTTTCTGCCACGATCCCGCGCAGGCCGCCCGGTCCCGCCGCGAGGTCCTGCGCTGGGCGGCCGACCGGGGAGCCCTCGTGATTCCGGCCCACTTCGGCGGCGCCGGGGCGGTCGGCGTCCAGGCCAATGGCCCGGGGTTCCGGATCGGCGACTGACCGGACAGTCCGCCGTCCCGGTTTCTATCCGGCCTCCTCCTCGGCCCGGCCGCCGGCGGAACCGGACAGCAGCGCCCGGACCCGGTCCGCCTCCGGCACACCGAGGCCCGCATAGCCCGCGAGCCCCGCCGACCACCACCCGGCCGCCCGCGTACGGTCGCCGAGCCCGGCGTACGCCGACCCCAGCCCCTCGGCCGCGCGGGCGCCCTCGAACCGGTCCCCCGTACGCTCCGCCCAGCCGAGTGCTTCGCGGTGCGCGTCGACGGCCTCGGCGTACCGGCCGGTGGCCAGCAGCACCTCCCCCAGGCCGTTGAGCGTCTCGGTCTCCAGGCTGCGGTCGGCGGTCTCCCGGCTGACGGACAGCCCGCGCCGCAGCAGTTCGAGGGCCTCGGCGTACGCGCCCCGTCGCGTGTGGACGGTCCCGAGGGTGGTGAGCGCGCTGCCGACGCCGGCCCGGTCGCCTGCCGCCTCGCACTGCTCCAGCGCCCGCGTCAGGTGGGCCAGCGCCGCGTCGTGCTCGCCGAGCAGGGATTCGACCGCGCCGAGGTTGCCGAGCGCGTAGCCCTCCAGGCGTACCTCGCCGAGCGCCGCGAACAGTTCGGCTGCCCGGTGGTGGTGCGCGGCGGCTTCCGCGTACCGGCCGCGCCTCCTGTGGACAGTCCCGAGGTTCAGCAGCTGCCCCGCTTCGCCGTACCGGTCGCCGTCCGCGCGGTGCAGGGCGAGCGCCGCCGTCATGTGGTCGGCCGCCTCGGCGTACCGGCCCTGGCGCTCGCAGACCAGCGCCAGCCGCCCGGTCGTCCTGGCCCCGCCCCCGGCCCCCAGCGCCCGTTCGTACAGCGCCCGCGCCTGCGCGAGATCGCCCAGCCAGCCGTGCGCGCCGCCGAGGTTCGTCAGCACCTCCGCGTCCTGCGGCGCGACTCCCGCCGCCGCGCCGTGCACGGCCAGCGCCTCCTGGAGGTGCCCGCCGACCTCGAACACCCGCCACAGCGCCCGCGACAGGGCGACGCTGTGCCGCGGCCAGCCGTGCCGCGCGGCGTACCGGGCCGCGGCCACCAGGTTCGCCCGCTGCTCGTCGCACCATTGACGGGCATCATCGCGTACGCCGAGCGGCCGCTCGTTCTCCGTCGCGGTCCACGGCACCGGCGGGTCGTGGGGGAACAGGGTCCGGGCCGCGTGGACGGCCGTCGCCGTGTAGTGGTCGAACAGTCGGGTCAACGCCGGGCGCACCTCCTCGGGCGGCGCGGTCTCGGCCGCGTACGCGCGCAGCAGGTCGTGCAACGTGAAGCCCGGTTCGACGAGGTGCGCGCCGGCCAGCTCCGCCAGTGCGGTGTGCGCCCCGGCCACGGTCAGGTCGCCGAGCGCCGCCGCGGCGTACACGTCGAAGGAGGTTCCGGGGTGGAGTCCGACGAGGCCGAACAGGCGCGCGGCGGCCGGGCTGAGGCGGGCCCGCGACCAGGAGAAGACCGTACGCACGGCGGCGCGGGGGTCGCCGGGGTCGAGCAGGTCGAGGCCGGAGCCGGCGCGGAAGCCGGCGACGAGGGCGGCGAGCGGCCGGTCGGCGCGGGCGGCGGCGACGCGCAGGGCGAGCGGCAGCCGGGCGCAGCAGGCGGCGAGCTCGGCGGCATCATGGCGGGTGAGCCGTTCGTCCACAAGGGAGCGCAGCAGGGCGACGGCCTCCTCCTCGCTGAGGACGTCGAGTGGAACGCGGCGGGCGCCGTCGCGGGCCACCAGGCCGGGCAGGTCGTCGCGGCTGGTGACCACGACGCGGCAGTGCGCGCCGCCGGGCAGCAGCGGGCGCACCTGGTCGGCGGCGCAGGCGTTGTCCAGCAGCACGAGGACCCGCCGATCGGCCAGCTCGGTACGCCACCGCGCGGCGCGCTCGCCAGCGTCGGCGGGGATCTCCTCGGGACGGACGCCGCAGGCGCGCAGGAACGCGGCGAGGGCGTCGGCCGGCGGGACGGGCGCTCCGGCGTCGTAGCCGCGTAGGTCGACGTAGAGCTGCCCGTCGGGGAACCGGTCGGCGACGCTGTACGCCCACCGCACCGCCAGCGCGGTCTTGCCGACGCCGGCCGTGCCCGCGACGACGACCGGCCGGGGATCGGCGAGTGTCGCGTCCAGCGCCTCCCACGCGGCCGCCCGGCCCACGAACGGGTACGCCTGCGGCGGCAGCTGGCGCGGGACGGCGCGGCGGATCGCGGGCCGCCGGGCCTCCTCGACCCGGTCGCGGGCGGTGGCGAGCGCGCCCTGCTCGGCGGGCGTGGCGCCGAACAGCCGCACGAGCGTGTCGAAGCGGTCGGTCGGCGGGAGGACGCGGCCGCTCAGGTACTCCCCCACGATGCCGTGCGACCAGCCGGTCCCGGCGGCGATCTCGCGGTAGGTCAGCTCGGCCGTACCCCGGGCGCGGGCGTGCCGGCGGCGCAACTGGCGCAGGAGCCGGCCGAGATCCTCCACAGAGGACACCTGGGCGACCCGGAGATCCGGGTCGCCGGTGGCGTATGGGCGTACGCGACTGTCGATGTCCGCAGCTTAACCCGCCGTGCAGGGCCGCCCGTCGAGCGAGAAGGCGCTCGGCGGGGTGACGGGCGCCGGGCCGCTGCCGGCGAAGCCGACGGGCAGCTGCCCGCCCGGCGCGATGACGGCGCTGTACGCCAGCGGCGCGAGCGTCCCGGCCGTCCCCGACCTGGTGAGCGCGGCGTTGAACACAGAGCCGACCGTGATGGCGGCCGGCAGGCTGAACCCGACGCGCCAACCGGTAGTCGCAGCAACCGTCGTGTTGACCAGCGTCACCGTCGCGATGAAGCCGGTGCTGAAGGTGACGACCTGCACCCGGCAGGTGACATAGGGCGTGAGCGCGAGAGTCGTGACCGTACCCGTGGCCGACCGGGCCGAGGCGTTGCCCGCGGCGTCGAAGGCGACGACCGCGAAACTGTAGGAGGTCGCCGGGCTCAGCCCGGTGACACTCTGGAACCGCCCGCTCGGCGTGGTCGTGCGGATCGTCGTCCACACCCCGCCGACCAGCTGCTGCAGGTAGTAGCCGGCGACGCCGGTGTCATCGGCCGACTCGCCCCAGGCCGCGTTCAGCGCGGTGGTCGTGACGCTGCTGAAGTTCGGCGCCGACGGAGCCGACGGCGGCGTCGAGTCGGCGGCGTACGCAGGCGCCTGCATCAGCAGGGCGGCCGCCGTGGCCAGGGCGGCCAGGGCCGGTCTGTGCAGTCTCATGGGAACCCTTCCGTGCTCGTCCGTGGAGTGGGCTGATTCTCCGTCGGCCGGGCGGCACGGCATCGATGTGTTGGACGGCGTTGGACAAGCCGTCAGCCGGTGATCTCGCGCAGGCGCTCCCGCAGGAACTCCGCCGTAGGATCGAACCACCGCTGCGGATGCCGCACCATGAAATGCCCGTCCCCTTCCACCAGCGCGAACCGTGCCCCGCTGCGGTCGGCGTACGCGCGGGAGGCGGCAGGATCGGTGATCCGGTCACGGGACCCGTGCAGGATCAGCGCGGGTGTGCGTACCAGCGGGTCGCCGGGTTCGATCCAGGGCGCGAGCGCGCAGACACCGGCGACCCCGGGGACGGCCGCGGCCGCGTACAGCACCGCACGGCCGCCCATCGAATGCCCGACGAGCAGGACCGGCCGGCCGCCGAACCGGCGTACCGCCCAGGTCGCGTCCCGCGCGGCGTCCGCGGCGGCGCCGTTCCAGCCCCGGAACCGGTACCGCAGCCGCCAGACCTGCGCGTCGTACTCACGCGCCAACGGCACCAGGGCACGGCTGAATCCCCACTGCCACAGATAGGTCAGCCGCCCCCGGCCCGCGGGCGCACGGCTGTCGGCCTGGCCGCCGTGCGCCACGATGATCACCGCGCGGCTGCCCGTGCGGCGTACGCCTTCCAGGGCGGGTGCGCTCATGTCCTTCCTTCGGAGCAGGCGGGGTACGCGGATGGCCGGACCCCGGTCTGACTCCCATGGTTCACCGCGCCGGATAACGCGCGAACACCGGATCCGGCCGGGGAAAGGCCCGTGGGAACACCTCGATGTACGTCGCGCGGGAGAGTACGGCGACGAGGAAGTCGACGATGCCGCCGTCGAACTCCGGCCACTTCGTGTTGCGGGCACCGTTCGCGACGATCCGCCAGTCGTCGGGCCGGTCCTCGGGGTCGCGTATCCAGTAGACGGTGTCGCCGTTGTCCGTCACCGCGACGGGCAGCAGCCGGCCCGCATCGTAAGGAAGCGGCTCGTTGCCCGCCTGGAACGCCTCGAAGAGTTCCTCCATACGCTCCGCCTGGGCTTCCAGCTGGACATACACGGACGTGCAGCCCGGCTGGAGAACATGCAGGAACTTGTCGAAGGCACCCGGCCCGTACCGCTCCACCAGAAGCTTGTAGTCGGCGGGCAGCGTGAGGCCGAGCCTCGCCTCGGTCGCCGCCCAGTCCGGCGCCGGCACGACGCCGGCGGGTGGCGGCTCGACCACGAGGATCAGTTCGTCCAGAATGCTCACGGGCAGACTATGGCTGACGAACGGTCCGGATCGCCAGGGACGAGACGGGCAGCGAGCCGTCGCCGGCCCGCATCGCGGCGGCCCGGACGCCCGAGCCGGTGATATCGATCTCGGCCTCCCCGACGACGTGGGCCACTCCGGCCCGGCCGAGCGCCGCGAGGCACTCGTCGAAGCTCTCGCCCACCGCTGCGAGCCCATCGCCCGTACGCGCGCCGGGCTTGGTCACGCACAGCCGCCGGGCCTGGTCCGCCTCGTCGTACTCGACGGTGAGGCCGGCGAAGAACGTGTCCACCGGCTCGGCGTACATCGTCGACGCCATCCCGGGACCGAACGCCTGGCGGACGTCGGACCGCACCGCTCCCAGCGCTACGGGGCCTACGCGGTCGGCGTACACGGTGAGATCCGGTGGGCCGACCGGCGCGGCCGGCTCGAAGAAGTCGATCCGGCCCGGCGGATCGGCCACGTACGCCTCGACGGCGTCGAACGGCTCGTCACCGGCCTGCCCGCCGCGGGCCGACAACGCGAGGCCGGCCGCGCGGACGATCCAGAGGTCCCGTGAGCGGGTGACGTCCAGGCCGCGCTGTTCGAGGGTCTCGACGACCTGCCGGGCAGGGACGCTCAGCAGCGGAACTCCGTCGAAGGCCGGCTCGGCCGGCGGGATCAGCTCCACCGAGGCGAGCAGGCCCCCCGCCCGGAACGAGAGGATCAGGCCGTGGCCCCGGTAGAGATCCGAGCGCTCGGCCATCGCGGCACCCCGGCGAAAGGATTCGTTCGGAGCGCCGAGCAGCGCCCGGGTGCCTGTACGCGTACCGCCGAAGCGGAGGTCGCCGACGCGTTCGAAGGCGACCACCACCGTACCGGCATCAGACGTCATATGAAGGTTCCCTTGAAGATACCGGCCTTGTTGATCGCCGCGAGGTAGTCCGGAAGTGCTCCGAGCATCTCGTTCATGGCCGCGTCGTACTTGTTGCCGAACATCGACTTGATGTTCAGGATATCCATGTCCAGAGCTTCGGTGAGGCGCCCCTGGCGCAGGAGGTACATCTGCTCCGCCCGATGCAGTTCACCCGCGTAGCCCCGGCCCCAGCTCTCCGTCAGGACGTGATCGGCCTCATCCATCTGGATGGCGAGCCCCTGGCCCTCGGGAATCCCGAACACCTCGGTGTTCGCCTGCGACGACGGCATGTGGTTGATCTCTGTGCCCGGCACGTTGTTCCCGGTGGCCGGATCCTTGAGGTCCTTGTACTGCCCGCCGCGATAGTTGTGCCCGGCCGGCGCACGGCCGCACTTCTTCGCGTTGTGGACCAGCACCGCCACGTCGCCCGCGAGGACGAAGTAGGTGTGCAGGCCGTCGATGGTCAGGTCATAGGTGACCTGGGTGGCGTGATACAGCCGGACACCGGTCACCGTCGCCGTGCCGTCGGTGGTCTGCAGCCGGTCGCCCACCTCCAGCTTCGCGGCCTCGACGAAGGATTCCTTCGTCTTGTCGAAGAACGCGTGGTGGTAGGTGGTGGTGAGCTTGTGCTCGCCAGTGCCTTGGGCGTCCTTGATCGTGAGGTCGACGAAGTCGTGGTCCGTCGTCGTGACGATGACCCGGTCGACCTTGTGGGACAAGGTTCCCGACTTCTCCGGGGCCGCGTTGGCGACCGTGTCGCCGGCCTTGATCTCGTCGATCCGCTTGGTGGATCCGTCGGCCATCAAGACCTTGGTGGGGCCGACGAAGCTGTGTACCTCCACCTCGCAGCTGGGGCTGTCCGATTCACCGGCCTCGGATTCGGGTCCCGACTCCTCCTCCGCGCTCGGCCGCTCTCCCGCCTTGCCCGCCTGCCCGGCGTCTTCCGCCGCGGAGGTCGCCGCGCCTTCGCCGCCGGCCTCCGCCGTTTCGGCGACCGCGGTCTCCGTGGCGTCGGTCGCGAGGCCTTCGACCGCTTCCGCGCCGCCGCGGCTGAACAGCCCGCCGACCGCGCCGAGTACCCGGCCGCCGACCGCGCTCAGCAGCTTGCCGCCGAGCGCTCCGCCGAGGCCGGACAGGCCGCCGACGGCGCCGCCGATCAGGCCGGCCTTGAGGAAGGCGCCGGCCGAGCAGGCGCCCTTCTTGCCGTCGAAGCAGTTGGCCGCCTGGGTGAACAGCCCGCCGACCGCGCCGGACAGCGCACCGCAGGCGACCGCTCCCGCGACCGCTCCGACGCCGCCGGTGGCGGCTCCGAGCACGGCCTCGCAGCCCAGGAAGACCGCTGTCGACACCACGAACGATCCGATCGCCGCCGCATGGTTCTTGACGAAGGTGCCGGCGGTCTTCACCGCGTCGACGGATTTGTGGTACGCCGTCGAGACGAAATGCTCGGCCTTCGCCTTCATCTCGTTCTTCCAGGCGGCGAGCTGCTGTCGCATGTGCTGCATCTCGCGGTTGAAGTCGCGCAGCTCCTTGTCGAGCGCGGCCATCGTCCGGTCGTACTTGTCCTTCACCTTGTCGACGAAGGTGGTGACGCTGTGCTTGGCGTCGTCGTAGAAGGAGGTCGCCTTGTCGCTGACCCAGTTCCAGGTCGCCGACGCCGCCGACGTCACCGAGTTCCAGGTGCTCGACGCGGTGTCCGAGACCCAGCCGGTGAAGCTGCCCCACCAGCCGTGGCCCGAGGGGTCGGTCATCCGCAGCGGGCTGCCGCCGACATACGCGAACGGGTTGGCGGCGGCCGAATTCGGCACCGGGCCGGGCCCGGCGGTGTCCTTGTTCATGAACTGGCCGGTGGCCGGGTTGTACCAGCGCGCCGCCATGTTGACCTTGCCGGTCGCCTGGTCCGTCCAGCCGGACTGGTAGCCGAGCTGGCCGGCCAGGCCGGTCCGGGCGAGGACGTTGCCGAGCGGGTCGTACGCGGCCGACCCGGCGAGAGTGGCTGCGGCGGCCTTGAAGTCGCCGACGACGTCGGTGTGCGCGTCGGTGTACGCGAGTTCGCCGTCGCTCGTGGTGCCGCCGACGAGTCCGATGCCGACCAGGCCGCCGTTCGGGTCGCGGGAGTAGGTGTTCTGGTTGTCGGCCGCGAGCGTGTTGCCGATGCCCGAGTAGCTGAACGTGATGGCGTTGTCGGTGAGCACCCGGCCGACGGCGTCGTACGCGTACGTCTGCGTACCGGCGGTGATGGTCTGGCCGTAAGCGTCGGTGGTGTAGGAGGTCGCTCCCGCGGAGGTCATGGTGCCGCGGGCGGTGTAGACGTAGGAGGTGTAGCCGTCGCCGGTGAGCTCGTCACGGGCGTCGTAGGTGTAGACGTCGGCGCCGACCTGCGTCCGGTTGCCCGCGTCGTCGTAGCCGTAGTTGACGGTGGTGGTGCCGTTGTTCCAGGACGTCAGCCGGCCGGCCCAGTCGTAGCCGTAGACGTTGCCGGCGGCGGACCCGAAGCCGGTGGTCGTCTTCGAGGTCTCGTTGCCGCCGGGGTCGTAGCCGTACCCGATCGAGGCGACCGTGGCGCCGCTGTTCGTCAGCGTGTCGCTGCCCAGCCGGTGCATCGGGTCGTAGGCGAGCGTACGCAGGTCACCCGTCGCGTACTGGATGGTCTTGATCTGGGAGAGCGTGTTGTAGCCGAGCGTGATGCCGGTGCCGGTGGCGGCGTCGGTGATCGTGCTGAGCCGGTCGGAGCCGTCGTAGCCGTAGCCGGTGGTGCCGCTGGCGTCCTGACGGGAGGTCATCAGGCCGTCGGTGTTGTAGCCGAAGGAACTCGCGCCGCCCGAGCCGGCCGCGGTGAGCATCTCGCCGCGGTCGTTGTAGGTGAACGTCTCGGCGGAGAGGGTCCCGGTCGTCGCGGCCTGGGTGAGCCGGCCGTCGAGGTCGAAGGTGAACGACCGGCCGGCGGTGGCGGCCTCGGCGCCGCCACCGGACTGCGAGGTGACGCGGCCGGCGTTGTCGTAGCCGACGGCGAGCGTGACGCCGCCGGGAAGCGCCTGCCCAACGGCCCGGCCGTCCTCGCGGTAGGTGGTGACCGTCTTGCGGTCGCCGTCGGTGCTGTAGTTGGCGGTCGCCGGTTCGGTCACCGTCTCCGCCAGGTTCCAGGAGTTGAAGCCGTACAGCCAGGACTTGCCGCGCCCGTCCGTATAACGCGTGCGGTTGCCGCGCAGGTCGTAGCCGAACGTGGTCACGATGGAGTGGGTGGCGGACGTCGGCTGCGACTCCTGCACGAGCTCGTTGAGGGCGTCGTACGCGAACGTCGTCGTGTGCCCCAGGGCGTCCGTGGTGGACAGGACGTTGCCGTCGGCGTCGTAGGCCGACGACCGGGTGCTGGTCGTCGCACCGAAGGAGTCCAGAGTGGACACGGTCAGCGGGTGGCCGTCGACGTCGTAGGTGGTCGCGACCGCCGAACCGTCCGGCGCGGTCGTCCTGGTGGCGCGGCCCAGGAAGTCGTACGCGTACTGCGTGGTCGTGTTCGCCGCCACGTCGGTGACCGACGTGGTCTCGCCGGCCTTGTCGTACGCGTACCGGGTGGCGGCGCCGTTCTGCGTGGTGACCGAGGCCAGCCAGGCTCCGCCGGGGTTCGACGCCGACGCCGCGTACGAGCGGGTGGTCGTCGAGGTCGTCGGGGACGGGTAGCGGTCGAGCACGGTGGCGGTCACCTGGCGGCCGAGATGGTCGTAGGTCGCCTGGGTCTGCGCGCCCATCGGATCGGTGGCCGACATCCGGTCGCCGTTGGCGTCGTACGTGTAGTGGGTGATGCCGCCGTCCGGCGCCGTGACCCGGGCGAGGTCGCCGAGCTGGTCGTAGAGGTACTGCGTCGCGTGTCCCAGCGGGTCGGTGGTCGAGGTGAGGTTGCCGACCGCGTCGTAGGCGTTGACCGTCGTCACGTCGTGCAGGATCGTCGACGTGCCCGGCTGCGTGTAGTCCGGCAGGATCTGCGCCACCGCCCGGCCCCGGGCGTCCCTGGTCAGGCGCGTGATGTGACCGTACGAGTCCTCGCCCTCGACGAGTTCGCCGAAGGCGTTGTAGCCGCGGGTGATCACCGGAGAGACCGAGTTCGTGACGACTCCGTCGACCTCGGCGGTGATCGCCGGGGCGACCGTCGTGCTCAGCCGGCCCGCCTCGTCGTAGTTGTAGGTGGTGACGTTCTGGTTCTGGTCGGTCGCCGTCTTCGGCAGGCCCCGCCGATCGCGGGTCCAGGAGGTGGTGAGTTCCGTCGAGGACGCGACGGCCGATCCGGTACGCCCGGCGGCGTACAGGCCGGCGACTTCGGTGCCGCTGAGCTTGCGCTGGTAAACCTGCACATTCGCGATCTGGCCGTTGAAGTACTGGGCCGCGGCGCCGTTGACCTTCGCCCGGCCGACGGTGAACGCGCCGGCGGCCTGCCACGGTGTGGTGAAGGCGACCGAACCGGCCGCGGCGCCGTTGACGAACAGGGCGAGCGTGCCGGCGGTCGAGTCGTACTCGCCCACCAGGTGCTGCCAGCTGCCCACCACCGCGCTGTTGGCGGGGGCGTCCACGCCGACCCACGATCCGGCCGCGGCGTCGCTCGCCGCGGCGCCGATCCGCCACGCCGTGGAACCCGGGTCGTATTGCAGGTAGAACGCCGACTGGTTGGTGCCGTCCTGGGCCGCGACGGTCGTCGCGGCCGCGGCGCTGCCGAGGTCGACCCAGGCGGAGACCGTGAACGAGGTCGTCGTGCTGAGGACCGGCCCGTTGGTGGTGACGGCGCCCGAGGTGCCGTTGAACGAGGCGGTCCCGCCCGACCACGTGACGCCGGCCGACGCCGACGCCGCGTTGCCCGTGCCCGATGCGTCGGTCACGACCGATCCGCCCGCCTGGTTGAGCCGCCACCAGGCCAGGGGATGCCCGGCGCCGTCCGCCCGGGTCGACCGGGACAGCATCTGCCCCATCGCGTCGTAGGTCATGGTCGCGACCTGGCTCGCGCCGGTCGCATCCGACCGGGTCATCGTCGCGACCTGGTCGTCAGGGGTGAAGGCGATCGTCGTGCGGCGCGCGACACCGCCCGGGTCGAGGACCGAACCCGTCTGGCGCGAGGCCGCGTCGACCGTGAAGCTGGAAACCGTCGCGCCGTTGTTGGTCGTCCGCGTCAGCACGTTGCCGGCCGCGTCGTAGGTCACCGAGTTCTCGATGTACGCGTTCTGCCCGTTCTGATCGGTCCGGGTCACCGAGACCTGCAGGCCGTCGTCGGTGTACGCGTACGCCGACGTGAAGCCCATCGCGTTGGTGACCGACTGGAGCCGGCCGGCCGGGTCGTAGGCGCGGCTCTCCTCCAGCAGCGCGGTCGGCGCGGACGGGCTCACCGGGTCGCCGGTGAAGTTGGCGAGCGACCGGGTCAGCAGGTTGCCGTTGGCGTCGTACGTGTAGAGGGTCTGCGTGCCCTGCGGATCGGTCTCCGTCGCCCGGCGGCCGTACGCGTCGTACGTGTAGTGCGTCGTGTTGTGCTGCGGCGTCGCATCGACCTGCGAGTCGACCTGATCGAAGGCGTTGAACGTGGCGGTCTGCGTACGCGTCGTGTCGTGCGCGGTGCCGTCGTCGGCCACGCTCTGCGAGGTCACGTCGCCGTCGACGTCGTAGCCCGTCGTCGTGTGCGCTATGTGCGTGAATCCGGTGACCCGGTCGAGCACCGCCGGGTCGACCTCGTCCGTGACCTGGTTGTGGCCGTCGTACGCGTACGTGGTGGCGAGCCCCGCCGGGAAGGTGTCCGACACGATCGTCTTCGTGGCGACCCGGCCCAGGGCGTCATAGGCGTACCGGGTGATCAGGCCGTCGGCGTCGGTCGTGGTCGCGATGTCACCGTTGTGGTTGTAGACGATCGCGTTGACCGCGCCGCCCGGCGACACCATCCGGTACGGCAGGCCGGCGGGAGCGTACCCGCTGTCCGCCGCGGCGACCGTCGTCCCGTCCGTGTACGCGATCGTGCTCGTCCGCCCGGCCGGGAAGCCGGCGACCGGCGGGGTCGTGACCGAGGTGAGGTCGCCGAGCGTGTCGTAGCCGTAGGTCGTCTTGAAGGTGTTGTCCGACGCCGACACCGACCGCCCGTCCCGGCTGGTGAGCAGCTCCCCGGCGGTCGGATCGGGCCGGTCGGACAGCGCGGTGATCTCCGAGAACTGCAGGTAGTAGTTCGCGGACGAGTCCTTGCGCAGCGTCGTCGCCGTCACCTTGACGTAGCGGACGTTCATCGGCGCGAAGCCGAACGTCGCGGGCGACGGGGTGGTCGGCTGGGCGTAGTTGGACTGCGTGGTGACGGTGGTCCAGGTCGTGTTGTCCGGTGAGACGGCGACCGTGAACGCCTGCGGGAAGCAGAGGCCGACGTTGCCGCTGTCGTTGCGCGGGTAGAGGCTGACCTGGTCGATCTTCTTCGCCGTGCCGAGGTCGAGCTGCACCCAGGCGGTGTTCGCCGCGGCCGTGTACGCGGTGCTGCTGTACCCGATGGCACCGGCGACCGAGGTCGTGTTCCCGTCGACCAGCGCCGCCGGGTTCCACGAGCTGTTGTTGAGGTTGCCCGAGGACGTGACGGTCGCCGACTTGGCGACGTCGAGTCCCATGCTGTTCGGCTGGTACGTGGTGTACGTCGTCGAGCAGGTGTTCGTCGCCTGGTTCTGGCAGGTGGTCTTCGAGACGGGGTTGCCCTCGGTGTCGTGGCCGGTCGTCGTGACGTCGCCGTTGGCGTCGGTGAGCGTGCTGAGGAAGCCGGACGTGTCGTAGCCGTAGCTGGTCTTCGCGCCCCGCCCGTCGACGGTCGCCACGACCCGGTTGCCGTTGCGCGGATCGTACTGGTACGTCAGCGTTTTCGCGCCGGGGTCGGTGACAGTCACGGTCGTCAGCGGCGCCAGGCCGTAGGAGTTCTGCGCGGCGTCGTACTGGGCGGCGACCTGGGCGGCCGTCAGCTGGCTCGGGTAGAGCGCGACCTCCCCCAGGGTCCCGTTGAAATACGCGTCGGCGTTGTTGGGCAGCGCCGTCCAGCCCGCGCCGGAGTGGCCCGTGCCCGCGTACACGTAGGACAGTGCGCCGGTGGCGATGCCGCCGGTGGCCGTCTTGGTCGCGACCTGCTTGCCGTCCAGGTAGAGCACCTGGTTGGTGCCGGCGCCGGTGAGGGTGACCTGATGCCACTTGCCGTCGGTCACCGTGACACCGGAGGCCGCCACCGCCATGCCGGCGGCCGTCCAGATGCCGCCGTACAGCTTGCCGTCGCTGCCCACCCAGAGCATCGGTTCGAAACTGCCCGAGGTGCCGCCGCCCATCGCCACGCTCTGCGTGGCGAGCATGATCCCCGTCGGATGCGTGGTGTTGAACCACATCTGCGCGCTCAGCGGCCCGTTGGCGGGCAGCGCGGCGCTGGGAATGCCGAGCGACGAAGTGGTCCCGTTGAAGGTCGCCGCCTTCTCGTCGGCGAACCGGCCGGTGGCCCCGAGGTTCACGTTCGCGTACGCGGCCGTCGGGTACTTGACCTCGCTGGCGGCCTGGCCCACCCCGGCGGCCTCGCCCAGCCGGTAGTACGCGGTCGGCCGCGCACCGAGGACGGAGGCCCGGTAGACCTGGCTCGATCCGGCCACCGAGGGCGCGGAGACGGTCCAGGCCCCGCCGTTCTCGTCGGTCACCGACGTCACCGCCGCTGACACCGGGTCGTACGCGATGGTCGCGAATGTCTTCTGCGAGGGCCGCTTGACGGAGGTGAGCAGGGTCGACGCGTTGCGCCCGGCCTTGTTGAGGGCGGCGACGTCGGCGGCGCTCAGCACGGTGTCGAAGTAGGCCGCGTCGGCGATCGAGCCCTTGAAGTAGGTCGCGTACTCGGTGTCGGTCGAGGCCGAGTGCGGCTCGTCGGGCCAGCCGAGTCCGGTGCCGTAGGTGTCCGGGCCCAGATATCCCACGCCGAGATAGGCGAACTGCCACGCGGTCGGCAGCGTCAGCGACAGGCCGAGGGCGCCCCAGCCGGGAATCGTGGATCCGGCCTGCGCGCCGTCGACGTACATCTTCTGCGCGCCCTGGTCGCCGGTGAGCACGACGTGGTGCCACTGGCCGTCGGCGTACGACGCCGTGGACATGATCGGGCTGAGCGTCGCCAGGCTCGTGCCCCAGAACTCGCCGATCAGCTTGCCGTCCGTGCCCAGGTAGATGGCGGGCATCGAGTTGCCCTGATGGGCGGTGGCGTAGATCTTCATGTCGGAGTACCCGTACAGGACACCCGCGGGCGCGCCGACCGGCGCGTTGAACCACAGGGACACCGACTGGGAGATCGCCGAGTTCAGATGCAGGTTCGGCAGCTGCACCATCGACGTCGTGCCGTTGAAGCCGACCGCCTTGGCGCTGCTGCCGGCCAGCGGCCCGGTGACGCCGTAGGTCACGTTCGCGTAGGTGGCGTTGTCCGTGCCTTCGTTGACGAGCGAGGTGCTGTACGCCGTCGTGCCGGACGTCTCCGCCAGCGGCCAGTACGACACGGCGCCTTCGTCGGTGACCTGGTTGCGGAACTGCGACGAGGGGTTCGGGGAGTAGCCGTAGCGCGTGCAGTCGACCGTCGTGCCGGGCGGGCACACGGTGGTCAACTGGTCGCCCGTGTAGCTGTAGTTCCACACGTACGGGTCGTTGGTGGTCAGCGCGTCGGTCGCCACCGACGCGATGTGCGCGGTCGCCGGGGCGACCGGCGTCGTCCAGGTCAGGTGCAGCGCCCGGCCCGACACCGCCGAGGTCATCGTCGTGATCTTGCCGGACGCCCAGGTGAAGTTGGCGGCCCGTGCGTTCGCGTCGGCGACGCTGGCCACTCCGTAGGCCCCGCCGCCCAGGGACTGGGTGAAGGTGTACGTCGTGTCGGCCTTGTCGATCAGCTCGTAGCCGCCGGCCAACCGGATCAGCGTCGCGGCCCGGCCCTGGCCGGCCGTGAACGAGCCGTCCGCGTTGCGGCCGAACCCGACCTCCGAGCCGTCCGGATAGGTGACGACCACCGTGGACACCGCGTTGGCCGCGTTGTACCGCTCCACGGCCCGCATGTCGAACACGCTGGACCAGGCCGCACCGAACGCGCCTGTCGTACGCGGATCGCGCGAGTTGTAGTCGCGTACCACCGACAGGGAGGGGCCGACGGAGGCCACGTCGGCGTCGGTCGCCGTCGTCGTGTAGTTGCCGGCCGCGGCATCGAAGCCCTTGCCGCCGGAGTTCTGCGACAGCGCGGACGTCACCGACGGCTGCGGCACCTTGGTCGACAGCTGGTACACCAGCGGATTGGGGCTGTAGTTCGCGCCGTCGTACGCCTGCACCAGCCAGAAGTACGTCTGTCCCCAGCGCAGCTTGCCTTGCGGCACGACCCATTGCGAGCCGGCGGTGGGTCCGGAGTCGACCACGAGGGCGCCCCCGGCGTCCAGGACCTTGTAGTCGAACTTCACCGGGTTCGCCAGGTAGAAGTCCTCGGTTCCGATCGCGGAGAGCGCCGGCGTGAGGGTCGGCGTCGCGTACCCGTTGGCCGGGCTCTGCGTCAGGATCTCCGGCAGCATCACGCCGGTGTAGGTCAGGGTCAGGTAGGGCGCGCCCCAGGGCAGGTTCGCCGAGCCGAAGCGCTTCCAGGTCAGAGTGTTGGACTCCACCGCGTAGAGCGCGAGACCGTAGTCGGCCGCGGCGCCGGTGGACCAGTTGCTGAACGTGCCCGTCGCCAGCGGCACCGTCACCCAGTCGCCGATCGACCGGTCGGCGCCGGTGTTGTGGCAGGCGTTGGTCACGGTCGGGGTCAGGTTGCCGATCGACGCGCCGTAGGTGGGGCCCGGCCAGGAGGTCACCGTCGGCGCCGCCCACGCCTGCGTCACGGCGGCGACGTCGAACCGTTCGGCGGTGCAGACCGTCGCCCACGTGTCGAACAGGCTGAGGCTCGCCGAGGAGACGGTCACCCCGGAACCGTCGATGCCCGTGTTGGGAAACTGGAGGAACGACCGGGACTTGTGCGTCCCCGAATCGTACGAGCCGACGTTGATGACGTTGTCCGTCGAATGGTCGCCCGGGTAGTCCGGGTTCGTCATCGCGTACGTGGTGCTGGGCGTCTGCCAGTTCCCGGTGGACGGGTCGACGGTGACCGGGAAGACCCGGGCGGGGTCGTGCAGCCAGGCGGCGTCGAGGGTGACGACGAGGCGGGTGTGCCCGCCCGTGGTGGTCAGCTTGTAGGCGACCGCGTCGGTCGTCGCCGGCGCGCCGGAGAGCTTGTCGACGTTGGAGTCCCACGCCTGTCCGGGTGCGATCTGGCCGAGCTTCGTGCCGGCGGCCGTGGACAGGTCCACGCCGCCGTTGTCGGCGAGGGTCGCCGACAGCCCGTGCAGCGTCAGGTCGTACGTCCATTCGGCGGCGGCCGCCGCCGAGTGCAGGACCATCTCCTCCACGTCGCCCCGGGCGGTCGGCGTGAGCTTCATGTCGGTGCCCGGCAGCACGCCCGCGTACGTGATCGTCGAACCGCTGACCGTGCCGGTGACGTGGGCGGCGCCGTTCAGCCGCTCGGTCACGGAGTGGTCCTTGTCCAGCGTCAGCGTGGCGAGCTTCGCGCCGTCGGCCTGGGCGGCGAACTGGACGCCGACCGAGTTGCCGTGCTCCCGCCAGCCGCCGGCGGCCTCGCGGTCCAGCGCCGTGTCGATCGGCAGCCAGCCGCCGCCCGCGTCGCGATAGTTCACCGTGGACTGGTAGAGCCGCCGCGTATGCGAGCCGTCCGCGTTGACGAAGTAGGTCGACGTGGCAGTCGAGCTCCCGGGCACCCGTACGCTGGTCTGCGCGTCGAATCCGTGCGCCTTCACGCTGGCGCCCGCGACCACGTTCGGCACGTAGTCCGCGTACGCGGGGAGCTGCCCCTTGCCCTGTCCCGGCCGGTGGCCCGCGCCGATGCCCGCCCGGGTCGACGCGGCGGTGGCGGTGTGGCCGTGGCCCCGGGCGGTGCCGGACTGCTGCACCGGCAGCGGTCCCCAGGGGTTGCCGCCGAACGCGGTGAGCAGGCCGGTCAGCTCCGGCATCGACAGACCGGGCCAGCCGCCGGGCACGGCGGCGAGCGCCTCGCCGTCCGACAGCGCCACCCCCAGCGTGAGAATCAGTCCGAAAAAGAAGGCGCGCAGCGCGTATCGCCGAACGCGAAAACTCCACGACCGTGCTTCAGCACGCATCGTCCACCTGCCCCCGTAGCCGTGATGGAATGCCGCGAGCGCATCGAAGCACAGCACGTGATGCAGTGACAAGAGCCGATGATAAAGACGCAGGTAAAATGCCAGAGGATCACGATTTTGATCCATATTGGATAAACGACGGAACGTAGTAGACGACTAAGATCGCACGCGTGCCCGAATCGCGGCGCCGATACCGGCCCGGACTCCGTCACCGGCCGGGACCACCGTCGCGTTGGTCCGCGCTTCGCCGTCGCCCACGAGCACGAAGCTCATCGCGGGAGCCTTCGCCGCCCCCGCTCGCGCCGCGGCGACCTCCGGGCCGCCGACCGCGACGATGACGCCGCAGCCGCGCTGGATCAGCGCGTTGAGGTAGGGCAGGATCCCGGCCGTCGTCGCCGGGCCGCTCGCGGCCAGGAAGGAGATCCGGATGCTCGTCGCATCGGAGACGTCGCGCATCCCGGCCCAGACGTCGGCCACCCCCGGCTCGGCGAGCCCGTTCGCCCCGGTGAGCAGGCACGCCTCGAAGGCGGCGAAGTCTCGCGTACGCGACGGCGGAATGGCGGCCTTCTCGGGCCGGGCCGGCCACCACACCACCATCGAAGCAGCGACGAGGGCGACCGCGAGCGCAACACCGCCCAGCCACAACCACAGGCGGGCCCCGTTCTTCACCATGGGGCCGAAGCATAGCCGTAGCAGGCCCCGCCGGATGTCCGCAACAGCCGGCAATCACCATTCGACAATGACGCGATCAGCACAGTCCTGTGTGGATGGACGCCTTTTCGATCAGTCGCGCGCCTACCGCGTACCGGAGTCATTCGATCGGGCCTTTCGCCGATCCGCGCGAGCGGCGCGATAATTTTCCCCGCGGCCGTGTCGATCCGCGGCCCGCCCGTTCGACGTGGGGGTACGCGGGCCGAGCGGCCCCTGTCCGGATGAGGAGAACGCGATGCCGAGGTACATGCTGATCATGCGGGGCACCGATGAGTCGAACGCGGCCATGATGGCGTCGATCGACGAGTCGATGGCGGCGACCGGCCGGTTCATCGAGGCGATGATGAAAGCCGACGTCCTGCTCGCGGCCGAGGGGCTGGACGATCCGGCCCGGGGCGCCGTGGTCGATTTCGGCGGCGAGACGCCCCTGGTGACCGACGGCCCGTACGGGGAGACGAGGGAGCTGTTCGGGGGCTACTTCCTGGTCGACGTCGCCTCGCAGCAGGAGGCGGTCGAGTGGGCGAAGCGGATGCCGGCCGCCCCCGGGTCCAAGATCGAGGTACGCCGGGTGGCGGAGAGCGACGAGGTCCCGCCGGGCAGCGAGAGCAGCGGCCGGGTGTGACGGGCACGGCCGACGTCGAGGCCGTCTGGCGGATCGAGTCGGCGCGGATCGTCGCCGCGCTGACCCGGTTCACCGGCGATTTCGGGCTGGCCGAGGACGTGGCGCAGGAGGCGGTGGCCGAGGCGCTGGTGTCGTGGCCGCGCGCGGCTCCGGCCAACCCGGCGGGCTGGCTGATGGCCACGGCCCGGCGGCGGGCCGTCGACGCGATCCGCCGCCGGGCCGCCCTGCGGGACCGGTACGCCTTGCTGGCGGCCGTTCCGGCGGCCGGCGAGGAGGCCGACCCCGACACGATTGGCGACGACATCCTGGCCCTGATGTTCATCAGCTGCCATCCGGTGCTCTCCCGCGAGGCCCGGGTGGCGCTGACCCTGCGCGTCGTCGGTGGACTGTCCACTGAGGAGATCTCCCGGGCGTTTCTCGTACCCGTGCCGACCGTCCAGGCCCGCATCACCCGGGCCAAGAAGGCGATCGCCGCGGCCGGGCTGCCGTTCGAGCTGCCGTCGGCCGGCGAGCGGCGGCAGCGGCTGGCCGGCGTACTCAGTGTGCTCTATGTGATTTTCACCGAGGGGTCGACGGCCACGTCCGGTGACCGGCTGCTGCGCCCCGACGTCGCGTACGAGGCGATCCGGCTGGTTCGAGCGCTGGCCGCGCTGCAGCCGCACGAGCCGGAGGTGCACGGGCTGCTCGCCCTGTGCGAGCTGACGGCCGCGCGCTTCCCGGCCCGGACCGCCCCGGACGGCTCGCCGGTCCTGCTCGAGGACCAGGACCGGCGGCGGTGGGACCGCGCGGCGATCCGCCGCGGGCTGGCGGCGCTGGCCCTGGCCTCGACCGGCCGCACCGGTCCTTACGGCCTGCAGGCCGCGATCGCCGCCACCCACGCGGCGGCGCCCAGCGTCGAGGCGACCGACTGGGACCGGATCGTCCTGCTCTACGAGGCGCTCGGCCGGGTCGCGCCCTCACCGGTGGTCGAGCTCAACCGGGCCGTCGCGGTGGCCATGGCGTCCGGCCCGGCGCAGGGCCTGGCCGTCGTGGACGAGCTGGTCGCCGCGGACCGGCTCCCCGGTTCGCATCTGGTGCCGACCGTACGCGGTGAGCTGCTGGCCCGGCTCGGCCGGCGCCCGGAGGCGCGAGCCGAACTGGAGCGTGCGGCCCGGCTGTGCGCCAACCAGCGTGAACGTTCCGTGCTGCTGCGCAAGGCGGCCGCGCTGGACTGAACGCCACCGGCCGTGGCGCGGGACTACGGACAGCGCAGTGACGGTGATGGATGATAGGGGTATGACGGATCACCGCGTGCGGGGTGCATTGCCGTGAGAGTGCTGGTACTCGGCGGAACGAGTTTCGTCGGCAGGGCGATCGTCGCCACGCTGCTACGGCATCACGAGGTCGGCGTCCTCAATCGCGGCCGGAACCCGATCTGGCAAGGACGGGCCGCCCAGCTGACCGCCGACCGGAACGATCCGGCGTCGGTCCGCCGCGCGCTGACCGGCGGGTACGACTGCGTCGTGGACGTCTCGGCGATGGCGGGCGCCCACATCGACAGCACCTCGGCACCGCTGCGTGCCCTGGGCGTCCGGCGGTACGTCCACATCAGCTCCGGCGTCGTCTACGACAGCGCGTCGACGCCGGTGCCGTTTCGCGAGGACGCCCCGGTGCCGGGCGATGCGCGCTGGGGTCGCTACGGCATCGGCAAGGCCGAAGCCGAACAGCGGCTGCGCCGGCTGGACTTCCCCGAGCTGACGGTACTGCGGCCGCCGTACGTGTACGGCCCCCACAACAACGACCAGCGCGAGCAGTTCTTGTGGGCGCGGCTGCTGGGCGGCCGGCCCGTGTTCGTCCCCGGTACCGGAGGCACCCGCATCCAGTTCTGCCCGGTGGAGCATCTGGCCGACGTGGTGCTGGCGGCGTGCGACGGGGCGATTCCCGCCGGCACGTTCAACGTCGCCGAGGCCCGCTCCTACCCATTCGACGACTACGTACGCGTGCTCGCCGACGTGGCGTCGGTCGAGCCGGACATCGTCCACGTCACGGATCCGGCCGTGAACGCCATCGCCCATTTCCCGTTCTTCGACTACGAGATGCTGCTGGACACGACGGCGCTGGAACGCACGGCGGCCCCGGCGCCCGTCGACCTGGCCACCGGGCTGACCGCCGCGCTGGCCTGGTTCCGCGCCCACGGGAAGATCGAATTCCGGCCGACCGCGTGGGAGGCCGCCCGGGCTCCCGGCTCCGGCGAATGAATGCGGGCGGCCGTGTCCGTCCACGTCCCTCGACTCCGACGTACCTGGTGAAACAATCGTCCGGAGAGGGAGACCACGATGAAGTACATGATCCTGACCTACGGCTCGCAGTCCGAGTACGACCTGATGAGCGGTAAGGGCGATCTCGCCCCGGAGGACTGGGCGCCGATGTACCAGTTCATGGAGAACTTCAACCGGGAACTGGCCGAGTCCGGCGAACTGGTGGACACCAGGGCACTCGTCGCACCGGTGCACACCCGGCGCGTACGCGCGCTGGAGAACGGGGTCCCGGTCGTGACCGACGGCCCGTACGCGGAGACCGAGGAGGTGCTCGCCGGCTGGTGGATCGTGGAGTGCAACGGCTTCGACCGGGCCACGGAGATCGCCGCCCGGCTGTCGGCCTGCCCGAGCCCGGGCGGCCGCTGGGCCGACGGGTACGCCGACGTGCGGCCGATCGCCGGCGGCCACGACGAGCTGGACCTGTGACGGTCCCGGCGAGGACCACGGCATGACGGAGACCGAGGACCTGCTGCGCGACCTGGCGCCGCGGGTCCTCGGCGCGGTCGTACGCCGGTTCGGCCACCTCGACCTGGCCGAGGACGCCGTCCAGGAGGCACTGCTGGCCGCCGCTACCAGCTGGCCCACCGCCGGGCGGCCGGACGATCCGGGCGGCTGGCTCATCACGGTCGCCGCCCGCAGGCTCACCGACCTGCTGCGCAGCGAGCAGGCCCGGCGCGCCCGCGAGGAACGGTACGTGCTGCTCACCGCGGGCACGAACGCGGAGACCGGCGGGGCGGCCGAGGACGACACGCTCGTGCTGCTGTTCCTGTGCTGCCATCCGGCGCTGACGCCCGCGTCGCAGATCGCGCTGACGCTGCGCGCCGTGGGCGGCCTGACCACCACGGAGATCGCCCGGGCGTTCCTCGTCCCGCCGGAGACGATGACGCGGCGGATCACCCGGGCCAAGCAGACCGTCACGGCCAGCGGGCAGCCGTTCGCGCTGCCCTCGGCGGCCGACCGCGACCAGCGCCTCGCCGCGGTCATGCACACCCTCTACCTCGTGTTCACCGAGGGGTACGCGACCACGGCCGGCCCGGCACCGCACCGGGTGGAGCTGACGGCCGAGGCGATCCGGCTGACCCGGATGCTGCACCGGCTGCTGCCCGACGAGTCCGAGGTCGCCGGGTTGCTGGCGCTCATGGTGCTCACCGACGCCCGGCGCGCCGCGCGTACCGGTCCGGACGGGGCCCTGGTGCCCATGGCGGAACAGGACCGCGGCCGCTGGAACACCGACCTGATCGCCGAAGGCGTCGACCTGATCACGGCGGCCCTGCCGCGCGGTCCCGTCGGCCCGTACCAGCTGCAAGCCGCGATCGCGGCCCTGCACGACGAGGCGCCCACCGCCGAGCAGACCGACTGGCCGCAGATCCTCGCCCTCTACGAGACACTCCTACGGCTGGCCGACAATCCGATGGTGGCCCTCAACCACGCGGTCGCCGCCGCGATGGTGCACGGCCCGCGTACCGGACTGGACCTGCTCGAACCGCTGACCGCCGACGCCCGTCTCCGCGACGACCACCGCCTGTACGCCGTCCGCGCGCATCTGCTGGAGCGGGACGGCCGGCTCGACGAGGCCCGCGAGGCGTACCGGGCCGCCGCCGACCGCGCCCGCAACATCCAGCAGCAGCGCTACCTCAACGGCCGCGCACATCAATCCCGGCAGTGAAGGTCCTTGATGGTCAAAATCTTCCTGTCCCGGGTTCGTCGATCTTGATTTGATCTTGATTTTGATCGGTTGTGGATCCCGTCACCCCCACGGCTGACGGGACAGTGCGGATCCGCCCGCGCGCGTACCGTGTGCGTTCGCCGCAGGCCTGTCCGGCCGGCGGCTCAGCATCGCCGTACCCCCTCGGACCGGGTGCACCCCTCATTGGAAGGACCCGATGAAGATCTCACGCGCCCCACGGCGTCACCCCTGGCGGAGAGTCGGCCTGCTCATCACGGCGGTCACGGGGTTGGTGGCGGCCGGTGCGCTCGTCGCATCCGCCGCACCAGCAGCTGAAGGCACGATCGTGGGGGCCGGCAGCCCCGACGCGATCCCCGGCAGCTACATCGTCGTCTTGAAGCCGGCCGCGTACGCCGACACCGCGGGCAAGTCCCGCTCACTCGCCGACCGGTTCAACGCCCAGCTCAAGCGCACCTACTCCGCGGCCGTGCACGGGTTCGCGGCCACGATGAGCGACGAGCACGCCCGGCAGCTGGCCGCCGAGCCGGACGTCGCGTACGTCCAGCAGAACAAGACGATCCGCATCGACGCCACGCAGACCGATCCCCCGTCGTGGGGCCTGGACCGCATCGATCAGCGGCCGCTCCCCCTGGACAGCGCGTACGCCTACGCGACGACCGCGTCCAACGTGCACGCGTACGTCATCGACACCGGTATCCGGTTGAACCACACCGATTTCGGCGGCCGGGCCGTCAAGGGGGTCGACGAGATCACCCCCGGCGGCAGCGCGGACGACTGCGACGGCCACGGTACGCACGTCGCGGGCACGATCGGCGGCTCGACGTTCGGCGTCGCCAAGGGCGTGTCGCTGGTGGCGGTCCGGGTGCTGGACTGCACCGGCTCGGGCACCACCGAGAGCGTGGTCGCCGGCGTCGACTGGGTGACGGCGCACGCCGTCAAGCCGGCGGTGGCCAACATGAGCCTCGGCGACACGGGTGACCCGACCCTGGACGCGGCGGTCAACAACTCGATCGCGTCCGGCATCACGTACGCGGTCGCGGCGGGCAACAGCAACGACAACGCCTGCGGCTACTCGCCCGCGCGTATCGCGGCCGCGATCACCGTCGGCGCGACCGACCGCAACGACAACCGGGCGAGCTTCTCCAACTTCGGTTCCTGCGTCGACCTGTTCGCGCCGGGCGTCGCCATCACCTCGGCGTCGATCGCCGGCACCACGGCATCGACGGTCATGAGCGGCACCTCGATGGCCTCTCCGCATGTGGCCGGCGCCGCGGCTCTGGTGCTGGCGGACAACCCGGCCTTCACGCCGGCCCAGGTGTCCGCGAGCCTGATCGCCAACGCCTCGCCGAGTTCGGTGGTCAACCGCGGCAGCGGGTCGCCCAACCGGCTGCTCTACACCGGCACGACGGCCACGCCGGCGCCCGTCGCGAACGACTTCGACATCACGGGCGACGCGGTGGTCACGACGCCGGGCCGGGCGGGGACGACGACACTGCGTCTGCCGGTCTCGGCGGGCGCGGCGCAGTCCGTGACGCTGTCCGCGGCGGGGCTGCCCGCCGGTGTGACCGCGTCCTTCAGCCCGGCGACGCTGTCGACCGGCGGCACGTCCACGGCGACGTTCAGCGCCGCCGCCGGTGCGGTCGCGGGCCGATACGCGATCGCGGTGAAGGCGACGGGCACGTCCGTCACGCACATCCTGAGCGAGACGCTGGTCGTGAGCGACAACAAGGGCACCTACTACCCCGTCACCCCGGCCCGGATCCTCGACACCCGCAGCGGCCTGGGCACGACGCAGGCGGGTCCGGCGGGCCCCCGCTCGACGATCAGCCTCCAGGTGACCGGGCACGGCGGCGTACCGGCGTCGGGGGTGTCGGCCGTGGTCCTCAACGTCACCGCGACCGGCGCGACCGCGTCGAGCTTCCTCACCGTGTACCCCGCGGGCTTCACCCAGCCCACCACCTCGTCGCTCAACCTCGTACCGGGGTGGACCGGAGCCAACTCGGTCACGGTCGCCCTCGGCACCGGCGGCAAGGTCAACATCTACAACAACGCCGGCAGTACGCAGGTGATCGCCGACGTGGTCGGCTTCTACGCCAGCGACAACGCGGTGGCCGCCACGGCCGGCATCGGTGGTGAGTACCAGCCGGTGATCCCCGGCCGGATCTTCGACAGCCGTACCGATCTCGGCACCAAGCTGGCCGCCGGCCAGGCGATCTCGGTCGGGGTCGACTTCGGCTCGGACACCAACCCGCACATCCGCGCGCTGGTGGTCAACGTGACCGCGGTCAGCCCCTCGGCGAGCGGCTTCCTGACGACCTGGAGCGGGAGCGGTACGCGCCCGGGAACGTCGACGCTGAACTACAAGGCGGGCGACATCGCCGTCCCGAACATGGCGATCGTGCCGGTCGGATCGTGCTGCGGCGGTTACCCGTCGGTGGCGGTCTACACGCAGGCCGCCTCGCACGTCATCGTGGACGTCATGGGGTTCATCGACGACAGCTCCCTGGGCGGCCTGCGGTTCAAGGCGCTGACCCCGGTACGCATCGCCGACACCCGCCAGGGTGACCCGGTGGGCGCGCTGGGCCCGAACACGACCGCCACCGTGACCGCGCCCGACTCGGTGGCGCCGGTCGGGACCTACGGTCTGGCGCTCAACGTGACGGCGGTGGCTCCGACGGCGTCGACCTACGTGTCGGTGTGGCCCAGCGGCATCGCCGGCATCGGCCAGCCCAACGTCAGCAACCTGAACCCGACGAAGGGCCAGATCATCCCGAACGCCGTGTACACCCTCATCGGGCCGGCCAACGGCTTCCACGTCTACAACCGGTCCGGTACGACGAACGTGCTGGCCGATGTGGTCGGTACGTTCTGGGATCCGGCGGTCACCGCCAGCGGGACGTCGGCGACGGGCCAGGCGGCGGCGTCCGGACGTGGTCCGTGGCAGGTCGCCGCGCACGGGCACACGCTGATTCCTGCCAGCTGACCGAACGCACGACCGAACGGCTCCAGGCCCGCGGGCCTGGAGCCGTTCCGCGTATCCACAGTGGATCTGCGGTGTCGCACGTGGTCCGCCGGCGGGCGATCCCGCGGGCGGACGACGCGACCGTCATTCCGCCTCGACGGCCAGCCGCTTGTAGAAGAACGTGCAGTCGCGCGGGGTGCCGCCCGGGTCGGCCGCGTAGCCGGGCACGATGCCGTACTCGGTCCAGCCGGTGGCCCGGTAGAGGAAGTCGGCGTCGCTGCCGGTCTCGGTGTCGAGCAGCAGCAGGCTGAGCCCGAGCGAGCGCGCCTCCTGCTCGAGCACGGACATGAGCCGCTTGGCCAGCCCGCGTCCCCGCGCTGTGCGGTGCACCATCAGTTTGATCAGCTCGCCGCGGTAGCGGGCGTTGTCCTTGCGGCCGGGCACCAGGCTGATCGTGCCCACGATCCGGTCGCCCTCGTACGCCGCCCAGACGAGGTGGCTGCCGTCGGCCACCCCGGATGCCAGCGAACGCCACCATCCGGCGGCCTCGTCGGGCGGGTACGGGGCGAGAAAGCCCAGCGAGGCGCCGCTGTCCACGGCGTCGGACAGCAGTTCGGCCAGGCCGGGCACGCCCGCGGCGAACTCCTCGGCCGACATTCGGGCGATGGTCATCGTGGTCATATCGATCCTTTTCAGGGTGTAGCTCAGGGTGCGACGACAAGGATGGCGTACCTGGCCGCCTGCTCGCCCAGGTTGCGGAACCGGGAGCCGCCCCACAGCCGGAACCGCAGGCAGTCCCCCGCGGCCAGCTCGTGCACCTGCCCGTTGACGGTGATCTCGACCGCGCCGTCGAGCACCCAGATGTGCTGTTCCAGTCCGCTGACCGGCGGTGCGTCGTACGGGACGTCCGCCCCGGGGCGCAGGGTGCCCTCGATGACCTCGCCGCGCAGGCCGGCGTGCGGCGGGGACACCGACCGGCGGACGAATCCCGACGCCTCGTCGTGCCACACGGGCTGGTCGGCGGCGCGCACGACCGGCGACGGCGCCTCCTCGACCTCGGCCAGCAGCCGCGACATCGTCCGCCCGTACGCGGTGCAGAGCTTGCCCAGCAGCGACGCGGTCGGACTGATCTCGGCGCGTTCCAGCCGGGAGAGCGTCGACCGGCTCACGCCGGTCTGCCGGGCCAGCTGGTCCAGCGACCAGCCGTACTCCGCCCGCAGCTGCGCCAGCCGGGCCGCGAGTTGGGTCTCCAGCACGTCAGGAGCCGACTCGACTATCTCCATGTCGAGAAACTGTCCCAGATATGAGACGTCCCCGTCAAGCCGCCGCCATCATGCGTGGGCGGCGCCGGGCCGCATGCCGAGCCACTGCTCGGCCTCCCACGCCTCGAACCGCTCGACCTCGGCGAACCCCAGCTTCGCCGCCAGACGCATCGAGCCGACGTTGGCGGACTGGGTGGTGAGCACCACCGGTTCACCGGGAAACTCGCCGGCGAGCCAGCCGAGGGCGGCCGCGCAGGCTTCGGCGGCGTACCCGAAACCCCACGCCCGCGGCAGGAACAGGTAGCCGAGATCGAGTTTCCCCACGGCCGCGGGGCGGTGCTTCGTCGCCCTCCTGAGCAGGATCTGCCCGATCATCGCCCCGTCGAGGTCGACGATGAAACTGCCGGGCCACCGCGCGGGCACCGCCGGGGTCTCGCGCTCCAGGTCGGCGGGCGACTGGGGGCCGCCGAGATAGGTGTGCACCTCCGGGGAGGCGAGCAACTCCATGAACGCCGCACGGTCGCGCGCCTCGGACGCGCGCAGCACGAGCCGCTCGGTGCGGATCGGCTCAGGCGGCCAGGCCACAGGTCCCAGATCCTCCATCCGCGCACGCTAACAGACCGACGGACCTGCCGAAGACCACCTCTCGCGGGGGCGGTCGCGGCTGCGGATGCCGACAAGATCAAAATCTGGCATGCTACCGAGATGCGTATCGCACAACGAATCGCCATCGTCGTGATTGGAATGCTCGCGGCGGTCACCGCCGTCGCGGCGCCCGCCTCGGCGGTCACCCCACCCCCGACCGAGTGGAACGAAGCGCAGGCGTACGGCATGGACCCCGCCACGGACGGCTGCATGCTGAACACCTACGCCCAGGCGTGCTTCCGCAAGGACGGCGACATCTGGTTCGTCAAGGACATGGAGTCCGACGGCTACCCCACCGTCGTCTACTGGCAGAACCACTACAACGGCGACTTCTACCGCCAGGGGATCTGCATCACCCACCTGTCGTACGGCAACTGGGGAACGTGCAACAAGGACTACCACGAGGGCAGCCTCGTGAGCTTCCGGGCCTGCCGGTACATCGACGGCGAGTTGAAGAACTGCACGGACTGGAAGGGCATCAACGCGTAAGGCGTTCCGCCGGACCGCTCGGATCACCGTCGGCGGTGGACAGACCCAGCCTGCCGGCGATCTTCTCGATCGCGGCCAGATCCGCCGGGGTGAGCCGGTCGACGAAGTGGTGCCGCACCGACTCCAGATGGGTCGGTGCGGCATCTTGCAACGTGGCCAGGCCCTGCGCGGTGAGCGTCAGCAGGCAGCCCCGGCCGTCGGCCGGGTCCGGTGCGCGCCGCAGCAGGCCGCGCGCCTCCATCCGGGTCGCATGCCGCGACAGCCGGCTGCGCGACCAGCCCATCTTGTCGGCCTGCCCGCCCAGCGTCCAGGTGTACGCGGGCCGCTCGGACAGCGTGCTCAGCACCTCGTAGTCGGGCTCGGACAGGTCGATGGCGGCCAGGTCGCGGGCGGTACCGGTCTGCACGGCGGTCATGATCCGCCGGAACGCCCGCCAGGCCCGCTCCTCGTCGGAGGTCAGCCAGCGTACGGGGCCGGCCGGACGTTTCGTTGACATGTAATTAATCTAGCAGGTAGCGTTCGTTTCCATGTCAACGAAAAGGCCCCGTGTCCTCGTCCTGACGTGCAGCACCCGCCCGCGCGCCCTCGGCCCCGCGGTCGGCCGCTGGCTGCTCGACGCGGTCGCCGACCGGGCCGAGGAGCTGGAGATCGACCTCGTACCGGTCGCCCTCGCGGACCTGGATCTGCCCTTGCTCGACGAGCGGGAACACCCGTCGTCCGGCGTCTACGAGCAGGAGCACACGCGCCGCTGGAGCGCGATCGTCGACGCGGCGGACGGGTTCATCGCCGTGACGCCCGAATACAACTACGGGATGCCCGCGGCCCTGAAGAACGCCCTGGACTACCTCGGTCACGAGTGGGCCTGGAAGCCGATCGGCTTCGTCAGCTACGGCAACACCTCGGCGGGCACCCGGGCGGTCCAGCACGCCCAGCAGGTGGTCACCACGCTGCGCCTGGTCCCGATCGGCGCCACGGTCGCGATCCGCATCGGCGACGCGGTGGCGCACGGGCGGCTGCGGCCGGACACCCGCCGGGACGCGCTCGGCGTCGCCCTGCTGGACGAACTGGTCCGGGCGGCGTACGCGCTGCGGCCGATGCGCGACCGCGAGCGGGCCGCGACCGTGCCCGGTCCCCTGCCGGGCTCCTACGCCAGGCGGTTGACGCCGCTCGACGCCGCCGAGGTCACGGTGCTGCAGCGCGCCTGCTGGGTGGAGGAGGCCCTGACCAACGACACCCTGGACATACCGGCGCTGCACGAGTCGTTGGAGCAGGTGACCGCGTGGCTGGCCGACTGGCGGACCACCGGCCTGTGGCTCGACGGCCGGCTGCTGGGCATGGTACGCATCCGCCGGGCCGAAGGTGACTGGCAGCTGGGCCGGCTCGCGGTGGTACCCGACCTGCGCGGCCGAGGGATCGGCCGTTGGCTGCTGCGCACCGCGGAAGCGGCGGCGGGAGCGGAATCCGGTCGCATCGTCCTGCACACCGGCGCCCGGAGCCTGCGGAACATCGGCCTCTACGAGAGCGAAGGCTACCGGTCGACGCCGGACGTCGGCCCCACCGGGACCGTCCGCCTGGCCAAGACGCACGCCTGAGCGCCGCCGGCCGCACGACGGACGGTCCATTTTCGACGGTCGTCAGTCCAGTCGCCGCACCGGGGTCACCTCGCGGATGTGGATCAGCACGTCGAACGCGCCGGCGAGGGTGGCGACCGCCATGTGCTCGGCGTCGTCGCGGGCCGGGTCGTAGACGCCGCTGATGACGCGTACCTTGGCCGGGCCGGTGGCGTGCCGCGGATCCGAGTGGCGCAGATCCTGCGCGAACGCCGGTTCGCCCGGCCGGCTGATCGTCGCGTCGACCAGGTCGGCCGCCGGCGGCGGCACCGTCATGGCGCCGAGCCGCCCGTGATGGAAGCCGATCGCCACCGAGACGTAGCGCCCGTGGTGGCGGCCGCGCAGCACGCTGCCGACGGTCGGCTGCGCCCCGCGCTCGGGCGCGAGTCCCAGCGCGACCGGGGTGGCGGCGGTGTGCGCGATGCCGTCCCAGTACGCCAGCCGCGATCCGGTCCGCAACTGCAGGTCGCTGATCCGTCCGGCCCAGGTCTCGGCGTCGCCGGCGTAGCTGCCCCGGCCGGCGACGCTGCCGGTGTGGAAGTCGACGATCAGGCGCATCCGCCGCTCGACGGCCGGGTCGACGCCGAGGGACGCGACGACCGCCAGCGCGTCCCGGGCGTGTTCGGCGAACGGTCGCCCCGGATGCAGGCCGCGGGCAGTCTGCACGTGCTCGTCGACGTCGTGCGCGGTACGGATGGGATCCAGGTGCGCGGCGACCTCGGAGAGGTGTTCGGGGGCCCGCGTCCGGATCGCGTCCAGGACGACGTCGTAGTCGGCGGCCCGCGCCTGCGGGGGCCGGACTCCGAAGACGCGTACCGGGTCGTCCGGGTGAGCCTGGTTGAAGGCGCGGATCCAGTCCAGCGCTTCGGCCATCTCCGCGGTACGCCACGGGCGCCACGCTTCGCCGAGGGCCGCGGCCGCCGAGCCGTCGCCACCGGTGACATAGGAGTCGAGCCGGTCCCCGATCGCCGCGCTGTCCTGGATCGCCAGCCCGCGTACGCCGTGGTGGTGGACCAGGCGTCGGAACAGCCGGTCGCGCACGGCGAAGGTCTCGTGGGCGAACCGGGTGGACTCGCCCATGCCCACGATGAGCGCGTCGGCGGCGATCGTGGCGGCGAGGCGGTCGATCGTGGCGTCCGGCAGCGGGCCGGCCGGCCCGAGGTCGACGGCGGAGGTCATGCCAGGGCTCCTTCGCGGATCGGTTCCAGCGCGCGGGACCAGGTGATGACGTCGTCCAGGAGCGCGGTGAGGGTGCCTTCCTGGTGGGGGCCGGGGGTGAACGTGCCCGGCTCGGTCGGGGCCTGAAGGGCGAAGTCCTGGTGCAGGGTCAGCGTCACCTGGGTACGCACCGTGGCGACCCGCAGTTCCGCGAGGATCAGCCGGAGGTGCTCGACCGCCCGGGTGGCCCCGTGCAGCCCGTAGCCGACGAAGCCCGCCGCCTTGTTGTTCCACTCCGCGTAGACGAAGTCCAGGGCGTTCTTCAGCGCGGCGGGGACCGAGTGGTTGTACTCCGGGGTGACGAACACGAAACCGTCGTAGCCGGCGACGCACCGCGCCCAGGACCGGGCGTGCGCGGTGGCGTACCGCCCGAACAGCGCCGGCTGCGGTTCGTCGAGGAGCGGCAGGTCGAAGTCGGCCAGGTCGACGACGTCGAACTCGACGGCGGGCTGCTCGCGGGCCGCCACCGAGGCGACCCAGTCGGCGACCATGCGGCCCCGGCGGCCGGGCCGGGTGCTGCCGACGATGACGGCGATCTTGGTCATGACATCTCCTCCGTGACGGGTTACACCGATCGTCGCAGAGGCTACACCGCTCGGTGTAATTACTGCAACGATCGGTGTAATCCGGTAGTCTTCCCTGCGTGACGGAGAAGCGGAGGACCGCCGGGCAGCCCGACAAGCGACGGGCGATCGTCGACGGGGCGCTGGCCCTGTTCGCCCGGGACGGGTACACCCGCGCCAGCCTGGACGCGATCGCCGCCGAGGCCGGCGTCTCCAACCGCACGATCTACAACCACTTCGCGGACAAGGCCGACCTGTTCCAGACGGTGATCCAGGACAGCACCCGGCGCGTCGCCGACACCATGGTCGCCACCGTCGACCGCCACCTGGGCAAGGTCACCGACATCGAGTCCGACCTCGTCGACCTCGGCCTGGCCTGGCTCGGCGTACTGACGTCCGAGCTCGCCCCGCACTTCGCCCTCGTCCGCCAGATCAACGCCGAGGCCGACCACATCCCGCCGGCCGCCCTCAAGACCTGGCTGGACACCGGCCCCGGTCGTGTCCGGCGCGAACTCGCCGGACGCCTGGCGGAGCTCGCCGAGCGCGGCGAGCTCCGCGTCGACGACCCCGCCCGCGCGGCCGGGCACCTGATGCTGCTCATCTCCGCCGACAACCTCACCGACCGTACGGCGCTGCACGATCCGGGCGAGCGCAGGGCGATGGTCACCGCGGGCGTACGCGCCTTTCTCCACGGCTACCGGCGATAGCGGAACCTCAGGCGACGGCCGGGATCACGGTGTCGCCGTACGCGGCGAGCGTGTGTTCCATGTCGTCGTGCTGCAGGTACAGCGCGAACTGGTCGACCCCGAGCTCCTGGAGGCGGCGCAGCTTGTCGATGTGCGCCGGGGCCGGGCCGAGGACGCAGAACCGGTCCACGATCTCGTCGGGGACGAAGTCGACGTGGCGGTTGCCGGCCCGGCCGTGCTCGGCGTAGTCGTATCCCTGGCGGCCCCTGATGTAGTCGGTGAGGTCCGGCGGCACCGCGCCGGAATCGCCGTAGCGCGCGACGATGTCGGCGATGTGGTTGCCGACCATGCCGCCGAACCAGCGGGTCTGCTCCCGCTGGTGGGCGAGGTCGTCCCCCACGTACGCCGGGGCGGCGACGCAGAATTTCACGGCGGCCGGATCGCGCCCGGCGTCGCGGGCCGCCTGCCGGACCGCCTTGATCATCCACGCCGCGATGTCGGGGTCGGCCAGCTGCAGGATGAATCCGTCGGCCACTTCACCGGTCAGCCGCAGGGCGCGCGGGCCGTAGGCGGCCACCCACACCTCGAGACGCGAGTCGGTGACCCAGGGCAGGCGGAGGTTCACGCCGCGATAGACGGCCTCGCGACCGTTGCCGAGTTCGCGGATGACCTCGACGGATTCCCGCAGGTCGGTCAGGTTCATCGGCGGCAGGCCGAGCGTACGCCGGGCCGAGTCGCCGCGTCCGATGCCGCAGACGGTCCGGTTGCCGTACATCTCGTTGAGCGTGGCCAGGGCGCTGGCGGTGACCGTCGCGTCGCGCGTACCCGGGTTGGTGACCATCGGGCCGACGGTGACGCGGGCGGTGTTCGCGAGGATCTGGCTGTAGACGACGTACGGTTCCTGCCACAGCAGGTGCGAGTCGAACGACCAGACGTGGCTGAAGCCGGCGGCCTCGGCCCGCACGGCGAGCTCGACGACGCGGCGGGCCGGCGGATCGAGCTGGAAGACCACTCCGAAGTCCATGGGATCCCCGCTCAGCTCAGGTAGGTGGACAGGCCGCGGGGCAGGTACCGGCCGTGGCCTTTGCGGCCGAGGTACTCGCCTCGGGCGACGACGACCGTGCCGCGGGAGACGACGGTGTCGACCTTTCCCGCGATCTCGAAGCCCTCGTACGCCGAGTGGTCCATGTTCATGTGGTGCGTCTCGACGCTGATGGTGGTACGCCCGGCGGGGTCGTACACGACGATGTCGGCGTCCGACCCGGGGGCGATGACTCCCTTGCGCGGATAGAGGCCGAACATGCGCGCCGGGGTCGTCGCGACCGTCTCGACCCAGCGTTCGAGGGAGAGCTTGCCGTCGACGACGCCCTGGTACAGCAGGTCGACCCGGTGTTCCACGCCGCCGATGCCGTTGGGGATCTTCGAGAAGTCGCCCCGGCCGAGCTCCTTCTGGTCCTTGTAGCAGAACGGGCAGTGGTCGGTCGAGACGATCGCGAGGTCGTTGCCGCGCAGCCCTTGCCACAGGTCGCGCTGATGGCTCTCGTGCCTGCTGCGCAACGGGGTCGAGCACACCCACTTGGCGCCTTCGAAGCCGGGTGCGCCGAGCTGGTCCTCCAGCGTCAGGTACAGGTACTGCGGGCAGGTCTCGGCGAAGACGTTGCGTCCGCCGTCGCGGGCCTGCGCGACGGCGGCCAGCGCCTCGGACGCCGACAGGTGCACGATGTACAGCGGGGTGTCGCCGGCGACCTTCGCCAGCGAGATCGCCCGGCGGGTGGCCTCGGCCTCCAGTTCGGACGGACGGGTCAGCCCGTGGTGGATCGGATCCGTCTCGCCGCGCGCGAGCGCCTGCCCGATCAGCACGTCGATGGCGATCCCGTTCTCCGCGTGCATCATGGTGATCGCGCCGTTGCCGCGCGACTTCTGCATCGCGCGCAGGATCTGGCCGTCGTCGCTGTAGAACACGCCCGGGTACGCCATGAACAGCTTGAAACTGGTGATGCCCTCGTGCTCGACGAGCGCGTCCATGGCCTTGAGCGCCTCGTCGTCGACCCCGCCGATGATCATGTGGAAGGCGTAGTCGATGTGGCAGTTGCCGTCGGCCTTGCCGTGCCACGCTGCGAGTCCTTCGTGGACGTTCTCGCCGGTACGCTGGACCGCGAAGTCGATGATCGTCGTCGTGCCGCCGAAGGCCGCCGCCCGGGTGCCGGTGTCGAACGTGTCCGACGCGAACGTTCCGCCGAACGGCAGCTCCATGTGGGTGTGGGCGTCGATGCCGCCCGGGATCACGTACTTGCCCGCGGCGTCCACGACCTCGCCGCCGGCCGGAGCGCGCCCGGGGGCGTACAACGCGGCGATGGTCTCCCCGTCGACGAGCACGTCGGCGGCGTAGGACCCGGTGCCGGTCACCACGGTCCCGCCGCTGATCAGCAGGGTCATGGCCGCACCAGGCCCTCGTACGCGTCCGGGCGCCGGTCGCGGTAGAACGCCCAGCGGTCGCGTACCTCGGCCAGGAGGTTGAGGTCCAGGTCGCGCACGATCAGCTCCGGCTGGTGCGGATCGCCCGTCGCGCCGACGAACCGGCCCTCGGGGTCCACGAAGTACGACGTGCCGTAGAAGTCGTTGTCGCCCAGGTCTTCGATGCCCACCCGGTTGATGGCTCCGACGAAGTACTCGTTGGCCACCGCCGACGCCGGCTGTTCCAGCTGCCACAGGTACGCCGACAGCCCCCGGTGGGTCGCCGACGGGTTGAACACGATCGTCGCGCCGGCCAGGCCCAGGGCGCGCCAGCCTTCCGGGAAGTGCCGGTCGTAGCAGATGTAGACGCCGACGCGGCCGACGGCGGTGTCGAACACCGGATAGCCGAGGTTGCCGGGCCGGAAGTAGAACTTCTCCCAGAACCCCTGCACCTGCGGGATGTGCGTCTTGCGGTACTTGCCGAGATAGCGGCCGTCGGCGTCGATCACGGCGGCCGTGTTGTACAGGACGCCGGGCTGCTCCTGCTCGTACATCGGCAGCACCATCACCAGGCCGAGTTCGGCGGCGAGCGCCTGGAACCGCTCCGTCGTCGGCCCCGGGATCGCCTCGGCGTACGCGTAGAACCGCGCGTCCTGCACCTGGCAGAAGTAGGGACCGTAGAACAGTTCCTGGAAGCAGATGACCTTGGCACCCTGCGCGGCGGCCCGGCGCGCGTAGTCCTCGTGCGCCTTGATCATGGACTCCTGGTCGCCGGTCCACGATGTCTGCACCAGGGCCGCGCGAACGACGTCGGACACGGGGCACCTCCTCCGGAGAGCGCTGGCTGCCGCGCATCACGACATTGCACTAATCGTATAATAGGAACGAATCGGTCACGTCCGCCTCGCCGCCCGCGCATCCCCGTAGCCATGGGCTCCCACAGCGCGGCATCAGCCGGTTCGCGTACGCGATGGACAGGCCCGGCGGGCTGACCCGCCGGGCCGTCAGATCACTTGGCGCCGTCGCCCGGCCAGACCCAGGCACTCCAGCAGCAGCTCGGGGCGGTCTGGTAGATCTCGTGCCGCAGCGGCGTGGGCACGTCCGTCCCGGTGACAGCGATCCGGATGCCGCCGTAGCTGTTGAGCCCCACGCAGCCCGGCGCGGAGGACAGCGATCCGCCGAGGCTCGCCCAGCCGCTCCAGCCGCCGGACGACTTCGAGTCCTGCCAGTCGTGCCGAAGCTGGTCGTCGCCGTCCCGGGTGAAGACCTCGAGCCGGCCGTCGGCGTTGCGGGCGCCGGCCAGGCCGCCGTAGCCGTGGAGACCCATACTCACGGCCCCGCTCCACGAGCCGTCGAGCTGCTCGTACTTGTGGTAGACCGTCCCGTCGTAGTTCCACGTCGTGGAGGTGCCGAGCCACACCAGCTCGCGGCGCCCGTCGGAGTTGCCGAGGATCAGCAGGCCCGCGCTGCCCGCGCAGGCCGATCCGACGACGTTGGGCGCGGGCAGGATGATCGGATTGCCGGCCGCCGTGGCCGGAGCCTCGACGGCGACGACGCCGACGCAGGCCAGGGCCAGAGAGAGGAGAACGCTGTGCAGGTGACGCTTCATGGTCCGCACTCCGATGGAGATCGAGGATCTGTCGGCGCACACCGTGGCAGCCCGCACTTACCAATCCACTACCATCGCCTTTCCATCCTGCTCACAGGCCTCCCACGGTTCACTCAGCCGGGTAGGCCACAAGTCCGGGCGAGCGAGCGGCATCTGATCACCGGATGCCGACGACATCCGGATGATGGCCACGCTGGACAACAGTCAGTCACCGTCACTGGCTGTTCATCATCGGACCAGCCGTCGAGGCCGTCGCCGGACCCTTCATTGCGTGAATGAGTCCGGACGACCGGTTGCCCAGGCCCCCCAACCGTGGGAACAATCATCGACGTTATACATGGACTGGGGGCTGCCCATGGGCTGGAGCTGGGCGGATCTTCCGGTCGACCGTGCAGTGCGGTTGGTCGGAGTGGTTCCTGACGCCCTGGCTTTGCTCCTGGATCCCGCTCCGGACAGCGCTCCGGCCGTTGTCACGTTTCGGCCGTCCGTTGCACCCTCGGTCGCGGTGGTCGTAGCACAGGCGCTGGACGCCATCGAGGGTGCCGCCTTGAAGCTCTTCCCGGCGTGGCTTCCGGGCGCCGCGGGGATCTCCGGTCCGGGCGGAGCAGGCGTTGCCGCCGTACGAGCGCTGGCCCGCCGCATGAATGGAAGCGGTACCGCATTCCTCGCCGATCTGGCCGAGCGCGCTCTTCGCGGAGGAACCCCATCGCCGGGCTTGCATTCGGCGGAGACTCGCACGGCCGGCCTGACCCGTGCTCTTGCCGCTACCTACCAACGAGCATCGGTGGCGCTCGTGATGGAGGTGCCCGCCGGCTTGACATCCGCGAGCCAGGAGACGCTGATCGGCGCCGCGGAATGGCTTGCCGGTCATGGACCCATGGGCGTGTGGCTCGTGGGCGGCCCGCTGCCGTCGGACCGCGTCATGACCTGTCGTATCGGTCTTCCAGAGCCCCTTGCCCGCCTCGACCGCGAGACGCCGCCCATGGAGTCTCGCCCTGACTTGCCGATCCTCACCGTGCCCGCGGTGTCCGGCGCCCCCAACGGGACCAGTTCTACGGAGCGCCTTCTCGAAGCCGCGCTCCAGCAGCACGACTGGGCGATCGGCCGGGTGTGGCACCAGCGATATCAGCCTTCTCCGCTAGACCTCCTGCGCTACCTCGACGTGCTGTGGCCGACCGAGAAGGTCGTAGTGGAGGTCGACGGCGAGGAGCATCGCGGCCGGCTGAAGTGGGCGGACGACCGCGTGCGCGACAACCTCCTGCAGCTCGGCGGTTATCAGGTTCTGCGATACCCGAACGAGCTCGTCGTCTCCGACCTCGCGGGTGTCGTTGACGACATCCGCGCGCATCTACTTCAACGCCGCAGCCTCGCATCAGCACCGGAAGGACTCCACCATGCCCAGCGATAACCCGACACCGTCCGAATACGCCATCCTCCTCATTCTTCTCGCCGAGAACCGCGAGATCCCGAATGTCGAGCTTAAGGAGCGTTTCGGCGTCGAGCTCTCCGGCGCTGGCTCCGCCAAGCTCAACAAGCTCGGGTACGTTGTCAGTCGGAAGGTCGGACGACGCCTGATGCATTCGCTCGCGGACGCGGGCTGGGCGCGCTGTGCTGAACCTATGGACTTCGCCGGAGTACGCCCGAAGTCGGTGGGCGTCGCCCTCGAGCTTGTCATGGCGGCGCTACGCCGCGACCTGGCGGCGACGGGCCGCAGCCTCGCGATGATGCTCGCACCGGACGCGGAGCTCGCGCCATCACCGGTCGTTGCCTCGGCGTCCTCGCCGGCGGAGCTGACGGAACAGATCCGGACCATCTACAAAGAGCTCGCTGCCGAGCCTGGCGCCTGGGTCAACATCGCCGACATCCGGGAATCGCTCAGCTCGGTGGAGCGCGACGACCTAGACGACGCCCTGCGGCAGATTGAGCAGGAGCGGGACGTCAACATCGTACCGCAGGCGAACGAGAAGGCGCTCTCGGAGAGAACTCGACTGGCGGCGGTGATCATCGGCCGCCAGCACAAACACTTCATCGCGATCGGAGTGTAGTCGTGGTCGACGAGATCACTGCGCTAGGGAGCTTACGCTTCGGATGGGCCGTCGTCGCGGACGACGTGTGGAATCCCGACTTCGAATACGTCGAAGGACTGCATCCTGAGGTCGAGCGCGCGATCACGAACGGCATCGCCGATGCCGACGCCGACGTACGGTCCAATCCGATCGGCATCGCCTTGCAGGGGCAGAAGGGCACTGGCAAGACGCACATCCTCGGCTGGACCCGCCAGCAGGTGTACGCCAAAGACGGCTACTTCTTCCTGGTCAGCCTGCTCGAGGGACGCAGCTTCTGGACGAGCGTCCTGCATTCTCTGAACCAGGGACTGACCCGGGTCGCAGGCGGTTCCGAGAGTCAACTGCGGGTTCTCATGCGCCGGTTGGGTGACGTCGTCCAGGCACCCCGTCGCGTACGCCGTGCGATCGTCGGTGACGCGCCGATTTCCACAGCCATCCTCGACGAGTTCATCCAACTCCTCAAGAATCATGATCCGCTGGTGGGGCGGGAATGTTCGGACACCGCCCGGGCGCTAGCCCTGCTGCTGTCGGACAGTTCATTGTCACAGGAGGTGGGCGACACCTATCTGCAGTCCAGTGAGGATGAACAAGGTGATCGGGCCCAATGGGGGATGCGCCGCAAGCCGCGTGACCCTGAGCTCGTCGTCCAGGACCTGTCGTGGCTCATGGCATTGACCGGGCCAACGGTGATCGCGGTAGATCAGATCGACGCCATCGTGGCGCAGTCCGTCAAGGAACTGGACGAGCGAGGCACCTTGGAACCGGGTCAGGATCTGCTGGTCGAGCGGGTTGCCGGCGGCCTGATGATGCTCCGGGAGCGGACCCGCCGGACGCTGACCGTCGTCTCGTGCATCCCCGACTCCTGGGTCTTGATCAAGACCCGAGCCGTCAATCCTGCCGAGGATCGCTTCCGTCAATCCAAGCACCTCATGACGATCATCGACGGCGAGGTCGCGCGCCGGATCATCGCCGCCCGATTCAGGACGCGTTTCGAGGCGATCGGCTTCCAACCACCGTACGCGACATGGCCGGTGAAGGAGTCCGCCTTCTCGACGGCGAAGAGCTTCACTCCGCGCGGACTGCTCATGGTGATCTACGCGCACGTCGATCGGTGCGCCGAGACCGGCGTGGTTGAGGAGCTCCAGAGCTTCGGCGAAATCCCGCTCGTCGACGGGCCGGGGCCCGGGCCGACACCTCCCCCGCCCGCCGACGACCTCGGCCACTTCGATACTCGGTTCGAGGAGCTGAAGGGTCGGGCCGAGATCCACGACGCTCTTCGCGAAGATCGTGAAGACACCGAGATGCCGCGCCTTCTCGGCGGCGGCCTCAAGGCCTGGGTGTTGAGCAGGAGCCTGGCGACTCTCGCGTACCAGGTGGATCCGCCGCCGGGTGAGAAACCCGCGCTACACGCACGGTTGCGGCTGATGCTGGAGGAACGGATCGAGGACCAGGTGCGGTGGGGATTCCGCGCCATCGCCGCCAAGAGCCCCGTCGCAGCGCTCAACCGGCTCCGGAAGGCGGCCACCGAGGCCGGCCTGGTCGAGGGTCAACCCAAACGCAAGCTCGTTCTGCTGCGCAACACCGAATGGAACACGGGCGCCAAGACACAGGAGGCGCTTGAGGCATTCCGGAACGCCGGCGGTCTCGACCTTCCGGTCTCCACCGACGATCTGCGTACGCTCTGGGCGCTGCATAAGATGGTCGACGAGGACCGACCCGACCTCCAGGCATGGCTGTTCAAACGCCGGCCAGCGGACGATGTCGACATCTTCCGGCAGGCGTTCGCCGACGCTGAAGGCGTTCCGGTCACCGTTGATGACCCGTTGCCTCATCCATCAGAGGACCACCCTCGTACCAGTTCATCGCCGGGCCGTGCATCCATAGTCCTCGGCCGATCAGCCGACGGGCAGCGTACGCTCTCGATCGATCTTGAATCCCTGCGGAAGCACACGGCGATCTTCGCCGGTTCGGGATCAGGAAAGACGGTTCTGATCCGCCGGCTGATCGAGGAGTGCGCGCTTCAAGGCGTCTCGACGATCGTGCTGGATCCCAACAGCGACCTCGCGAGGCTGGGGGATCCATGGCCGCAGGCGCCGTCGGCGTGGGGAGCCGACGACGCCGCGAGGGCCGGTCAGTACCTCGCGGACACCGACGTCGTGGTGTGGACACCTCGTCGCGAGTCCGGTCGTCCGCTCACCTTCCAGCCGTTGCCGGACTTCCGGGCGGTCAAAGAGGATGCCGATGAGTTCAACGAGGCTGTGGAGGCGGCCGTCGCCTCCATCATTCCGCGGGCGAATCTCGAGGGCCGGGCGGCCAAAGTTCATCTCAAGCGGGCGGTGCTTCGCAACGCTGTTCAGTACTACGGGAGGTCGGGCGGAAACCGGCTGAATGGACTCATCGAGCTCCTCCGCGATCTTCCCGACGGCGTGAGCCAGCTGGAGGACGCGGGCAAGCTCGGTTCGGAGCTCGCCCAGACCCTCACGGCCGCGATGGTCAACGATCCCCTGTTCGGAGGAGATGGCGTACCGGTGGACCCAGGCCGTCTTCTCACGCCACCACCGGGAAAGCGCGCCCGTGTCTCCGTCATCAGCATGGTGGGTCTCCAGTCCGAGTCAGAGCGACAGAGCTTCGTCAACCAGTTACAGATGGCCCTGTTCGCTTGGCTCAGGAAGCATCCAGCGAACGACCGGCCGCTGGGCGGGCTGTTCGTGATGGATGAGGCGCAGACACTGGCCCCTTCCGGCGCGATGACCGCTTGTACGCAAAGCACGCTCGCATTGGTGTCACAGGCCAGGAAATACGGACTGGGCATGGTCTTCGCGACCCAAGCTCCCAAGGGCCTGCACAACAGGATCCCGGGTAACACGGCGACTCAGTTCTTCGGTCTGCTGAATGCTCCGGTGCAGATCGCTGCGGCACGGGAGATGGCACAGGCGAAGGGTGGCGACGTATCGGACATCTCCCTCCTCAAGTCCGGACAGTTCTATGCCGCCGTTGAAGGCGAGCCGTTTATGAAGGTCCACACACCGCTCTGCCTCTCGCACCACCCGAGTAGTCCACTTTCGACCGAGGAAGTGTTGGACCGAGCACGGCAAACCGTCCACTGACCGTCAGCCTGGGCACGACAGGTGGGGCAGTCCGGCGACCGGTACGCGTACCACCGAACCCGGTCGGGCGTTGACGATCCAGCGGGCCGAACCCGCGACCGTCCCCGGGGTGTCGAAGGCCGCTCCGGTCGTGAGGTCGAGCACCGAGGCCGTCGTCCCGCCGTCCCACAGCAGGTAGTCCCCGGCCACCTGGAGGAACTGGAACGGATGGCTGCGGTCGGCCGACGTGTAGCGGGTCAGCTTCGCCGCGGTGAAGTCCCACTGCTCCAGGGAGAGCGCGTCGCCGCTGCTCCACACGAGACGGTCCGCCGAACCGCCCAGGTACGCCACGGAGCTCGGCCGCTGGATCGCCTCGGGCAGCTCGACGGGTTCGAGAGTCGACTCGTCGACCGCGCGCAGGGAGTACCGGGTGGCGTCGTCGACCTTCGCCCAGACGAGGAGCCCGCCCGCGTACACCGGGGAGCTCAGGCGGCCGGAGTCGAGGACCCGGGTGCTGTGGCGGGCGAGGTCGAGCACTCTCAGCTCGGCGTGCAGGGCGGTTCCCGTGGTGCGGACCGGCTGCGCCCACGCGACCAGGCCGTGGCGCAGGACCGGCAGCGGCTGCTGGCCGGGCAGGAAGCCGCCGGGGCCGTGCGAGTCGGCGACGCGTACGCTCTCCCCGGTCTTGCGGTTGACGGCGTGCACGCTCCAGTCCGCGAGGTTCGTCTTCGAGTCGAGCTGCTCCCAGACCACCCATGGTTCCTCGACCGCCAGCGCCCCGAGCCCCGACACCTCGGGCTTGTACCTGGTGATGGTGCTCAGCCGTCCGGAGAGCAGATCCAGGGCCGCGACGCCCCGGCCGGTCGCGTCCTGCGACTGTCCGAACGCGACCTCGCCGCCGACCGCGTGTACGCCGACGCTCACGCCGTCCGGCAGTCGCGTGGCCGGCCCCGTCCACTGCGGCGGTGGTTGAGACGCGAAGCAGACGGTGCGAGTCGCCGCATCCGACGCCGGCGGGCGTACCGCCGGTGGCGCGGTGCACGCGCCGATCGTCATGAGCCCCAGGACCGCAGCGGCGATTCGCACCATCACGGCGCCGAGTCTGCCGCCCATCAGGTGATCACCGGGTATTTCTTGCGCCGCCGCACGGTTGGTGAAAGAAGATGGTCGTCGATATATTGCTGCCATGGAGAGGGTCCGCGGACGACGTCCGGGCACCACCCCGGCCGGGCATGGGCTGAGCAGCGAGACGGTGATCGCCTGGCTGCTGCGGGTCAACCGGCTCTACGGCGACGACGAGCGGCTGGCCGTCGCGGCCCGGTTCGCCCGCGCGTACGGCGATGGTGGTGTCACCGCCTCGGAGTCGCAGATCTGCCGGTGGGAGCTCGCGACGCTGCGCCTGTCCGCGCCGGTCATCGGCCGGTACGAGCGGGTGCTGGGCCTGCCGCGCGGCCGGCTGGCCGCGGTGGCGCACACGCTGTACCGCGAGTCGCGGGGGGCGCTCGGCCCGCCGGCGCTGCGACCGGCGGGGGACGCCGAGACAACTCGCGACCGTTTGTCTCCCCTGCTGGAACGGGCGCTCGGCGCGGAGGAGATGACCGGGTACGACTGGGACGAGCTGACCGCGGGCCTGTGGGAGGTGCCGGTTCTGCTGCACCCCCGGCGGCTGTGGCCGGAGCTGGTCCAGCGGCTGCTGGCCGAGCTGCTCGTGGCCGAGGGGACGGGCTGGCTGTGGCGGTGCGAGGCGCTCAACCGGCTGCTCGGGCTGCGCGACAGCGCGACGGCGGTCGTGGAGGCCTGCGCGAGCGTCATCGGGGACCGGCGCAGCCAGGTCCTCATCGAGCCGGCCGCGCTGCTGGAGATGACGCCGCATCCGGCCGCCGCCGCGCAGCTGCTGGGGCAGATCGAGGATCCGGTCAGCGATCAGGCGCTGCGAGCAGCCTGGTGGGCGGTGGCGGAGAAGGCCGGGCGGGGCCACTTCGACGCCGGGCAGATCCGGCGGCTGACGCAGGCGGCCCTGGAAACCTTGCGGGACAACGGCTCCCCGTTCGCTCCCCGGGTCGGTGCCGCCGAGACGGCCCGCCAGCTGCTGCCCGACGTGAGCGCCGGCGAGCACCGGGCGCTGAGCCAGGCACTGCAGGGCGATCCCGTCTCCGGCCACGTCCTGCGCTCCGGCGCCGTCGCTCCACAGGAGACGGTACGCGCGGTGGCGTACCGGCTGTCACAGGCGGTGCTCTCCCTGATGCGCCGGGAGATCCTCCTGGCGGACCCGGTACTCGAACGGCTCATCGGCGACATGCTCTTCCACCCGCAGGGCACCCGGCGCACGGTCGCGGCGCAGACGGTCGCCGCGACGCCCTACCGTCCGGCGCTGGCCGCCGCGATGGGGCGGGAACTCGGCCGGCCCGGTATGCCGGCCTCCGTCCCGCTCGCCGCCGCGCTGGTGCAGGCGATCGGCCACCTCGGCGGCGCCGACGAGGCGGCCCTCATCTGGCGGCTCGTCCTCGGCCACGGCATGCCGGCGCCCGTACAGGAGGCGGCCGCCTGGATCGTCGGCCACCTGCACGTGCCGTCGGATCGCTGGGACGTCGTGCGCACGCGGCTGCTGCGCCACCGCGACGGCCCGCTGCCGTCCTACGCCAAGGGCCTGATGTACAGCGTCGGCGCCTCCCGGCGCCACGACGACCTCGTCGAGCTCAGCGGTCCGCAGGCCCATCCGGAACTGCGGACCGCCGCGTCGTGGTGGCTGTCGACCCCCGATTTCGTCCGTCTCAGCGCCTCGGCCTGAGTACGCCTACCAGATGTACCCGTAGCCGCCGAGGATGATCTCCATCGTGTTCGTGTCGAACCACGAGTACGCCGGAACCGTGCTCCACACCGTGGTGGCCGGGTCGGCGTACCAGACCTGGCTGGTGCCGGTGTTGTAGCCGCCGATCTCGATCCAGTGCCCGATCTCCTGGCTCACCGGGTGCCCGGTCAGATGCGGTCCGTAAGGCACCTCCCAGGCGAGCCCGGCGACCGGCGAGCTGACGCCGACGTCGGTGGCGAGGTGGTTGGAGAAGTCGGTCTTCTGGGCGGCGCTCGGCGGGTCGGACATCCACACCATGCCGTAGAAGTTCGACCCGAAGTCGGGTACGCCGACGTAGTGGTTGAGGCCGTTGACCTCCGCGGCCGCGCCGGTGCCGCCGGCGGCGGGCGTGCCCATGTAGTTCGCGACCGTCCACTGGTCGAGGTTGTAGGGGCTGGAGCCGGGCACGGTGGCCGAGAACATGGACACCACGGCCGGACCGCAGAAGTAGTTGGTCACCTGCCCGTACTGGTACATCCAGGTGATCTGCCCGACGGTCTGGGTCGACGCGCGGGCGCAGGACACCTGCGCGGGCTTGATCTCGCCGTTGGCGAAGGCCTGCTCCTTGGCGGCGGTGTGCGCCTTCGACTCCGCGAGTTCGGCGTCCGTGGGCCGGGCGAACAGCTCATGCGTCGACTTGTACTTCGTCACGGCCGCCACGACGTCCGCGGACAGCGCGGTGGTCGTGACGTTCCTGCCCGCGTCGAGCTGCTGCTGGGACAGGACGTTGGCGCACACGTTCTTGCCGGCGGCCGCACCGCCGCCGATACCGGCCGCGGTGGCGGATCCGGCCCCGACGGCGACGGTGGCACCCGCGACGATGCAGGCGAGGACCGCGGAGAGGGTGGATCTCATGAGGCGTGTCATGTACGCGAGTGTGTGACCACGCCAGTGACCAACGTGGATTTCTTGCGGCCCGCCTGAAGTGTGCAAGAAGCCCGCGGCCGGTACGCCGGGCGGACCGCCTACCGGCCGGGACGCAGCAGGTGCCCGAAGCCCGCGCCGTCGAGCCGCAGCTTCAGGTTCTGCCGGTCGGTGCCGAGCGCGGCCGCGGTCGCGTCCAGGTTCCAGTCGTGGGCCGCCAGCTTCGCGAGCAGGTAGCCGCGCCGGGTCTGGGCCGCCGACAGCCGGAAGGTCTTGAGGTACGCCAACCGTCCACGCTGGTCGGTGATGGTCTCGCCGATGTGGTTCTCGCCGTCGGGGTCGAACGCGGGCACGAAACGCGACAGCGTGAAGCGCCCCATCCGGCGGATCCGGGTGAAGGCCAGGTCCGGCCCGGCGAGCAGGCCGCCGGCCAGTGCGCTGTCGTGGAAGTCCGACCAGTCCTTCAGCGTCCGCGCGAGCTGCCCGCGCAGGTCAGCGAGGCTGGTGACGCGGTCCTCGTCGAGCCGGACGAGGAAGTCGGGCACCGCCGGATACAGGTGGGCGTACTGGAAGATCAGTTCGCCGTAGAAGTCCTGCACCAGGCTGGAGTGCAGCGCCCGGTAGTCGGCGGGGTGCGGCAGGACGAACGCGGCGGCCAGGGCGTCCGCGACGTAGAGCAGCATGCCGCACTGGTCCGGGTGGATCTCGAAGATGCGCAGGGCGTCCTCCAGGCCCGCGACGGCGGCGCCGCGGTAGCTCGCCTCGACCCGCGGCGACAGCCCCCGGGTCACGGCCCGGTGCGTCCACTCCTGCCAGGCGATCGACGGGCCGCCGAACTGCAGCCCGAGATAGCCCTCCATCGCCAGGTGCAGCGGCAGGAAACGCAGTCGCCGCCTGTCCTCGCGCCGGTTCATCCGGCGGTGGAACCGCAGCCCGACGCGGTCCGGCGCCGCCTTCGCCGCCGGATCGTGCAGTTGGGTGCCGTACGCGGCCGCGGGCGTACCGTCGGCCGTCCAGTCCGCCACGAAGGCGTGCGGGACGTACGCGACGTACGCCGTCCGCGGCCCGACCTCGACGATCGACAGCTCGTCGGGATCGTACGCGCGCTGATGCAGCCGCAGATCGGTGATCGGTTCGGCGCGCAGCAGCGGGACGAGGCGTACGGCGCCCCACGTCTGGGACGGGGCGACCGTCAGTCCCGCGAAATCGATCATCGGGCGGCCTCCGAGGCGTGCAGGAAGCGGCCGACGCGGTCGGACAGGTGGGCGCGCAGCTCGTCGAATCCGGCCCGGCCGGTGGCGAACCTCGCCAGTTCCACGAGCGCGGCGACGTCCTCCGCGTCGCGTACGCCCACCGTCGCGACGTCCCCGCCGAGCCGGCGTACGTCGAAGGAGTCGCTGTCGTACACGGGGTTCAGGTGCACGATGCTCGTCCGCTCCCCCGGGTCCAGCGCCGTACGCCAGACGCGCAGCACCTCGGCGGCGAGGCCGGCGGGAGCGTTGTCCCACCCGTCGGAGACGATGACGAGCCGGTCCGGGCGCAGTTCCAGGCCGTCCACCAGGCGCTCGCCCAGCGCGGTCACGCCGACGGGGTGCACCGTCAGCGGATCGCCGGAATGGTTCAGCCACAGTCCCGTGTACGAGGTGGCCAGCGCCTCCAGCAGGTAGTGCGTGGCGAGGGCGACGGCGAGGGGCCGGCGGCGCTTGGCGGCCGAACCGGCGGACGAGTAACTGTCGTCGAGGACCGCGACGACGCGTCCCCACGTGCCGAACCGGTTGCCCGCGGCGCGCCGGGCCGCCGTCCGGAGCGCCTCGGTCAGTTCGGCGCGCCGCTCGGCCCGCTCCGGCCGGGGTAGCGACAGTACGTAGACGGCGAGGCGGGTCAGCGGGGCCGACGCGAGATCCATCGCGACCGTGGCAGCCCCGTGCCGCGCGGCCGACGACTGCAACCTCAACCGCTCGTGATCGGTGAGCCGCGGCGCGATCCCGGCCAGGAAGCGGGCCCGGTCGATACCGTGCCGGACCGCCAGGCCTTCGGCGACCGTGTACGGCAGGTCGTACAGCGACCGCGCCTCGTAATGCGCACGGCGCCACGACTCCAGGATCGGGGTGTCGTAGCGCTTCGGCGTACGCCAGTCGAACAGGGCGGTGCCGACCTCGCCCGGCAGCGCCAGATGGGCGTGGCGCGCCGCGACGGACAGCGACCGCCGGTACTTGACCGCGTCGAAGGCCGGATCGGGCCGCGCCGTCACCCAGTCGCGCATGATGGCCCGCGTCCGGCGGTTGTTCACGCCCAGCCGGCGCAGCTCCCGGAAGGCGGCGTACACCCGCTGGGGAGGCAGGGTACGCAGCCGGGCGGCGATGAGCCGGCCCTCCAGGGCACGCTCGCGCGGGCCGGCGGCCGAGGCGGTCCGCAGCAGGTTGGTCACGATCCATGCGGCGTTGAGGTGGTTGACGTCCAGGGCGAGGGTCGCGGCGTACAGCTCCCGGTAGTTGCCCAGCACGTACTCGTGGAGGAAGCCGAGTGACATCCGCTGCTCGCCGGCGGACTGCCGGAACTCGCGCTGGGCGCTCGACGCGATCGCGGCGTTGACGAACATGACGACGTCCTCGCAGGCCACTCGCTGCGACGCGGACACCGGACTCCTCCCTCGGACGCGGACGGGGCGCCGGCCGGGGAATGAGGGCACGAACTGCGAAGCATCGCTTCAGAGGCGGGTTCCGGAAGTCGCACCGAAGTCCCGCGGCCGGCCGCGCCACCATAGCCGAGCGGTGGATCGGCCCGCCACGGTATTCGCCCTCGGCCGCCGCGCGGGCCGGAGCTACGTCTTCGCCTCGGCCTGGGCGCGCTTCTTCTCCTGCGCCTTGTCGTACTCCACGGACGAGTACCAGGCGACGCCGGCGGTGCCGAACAGGCCCAGCGCGATCAGGCCGGCCTGCTTGCCTTCGTCGTCCTTCTCATGGGCATGGGCGATCCACTCTTCCGTCGAGTACGCGTGGCCGTCTTCGACGCAGCCGTTGGTGACAGGATTCTTGCCGCACATCACCCGGCCCTTGTCGTCGATGTACCCGTCGGCTTTGTTGTAGATCGGAAGGAAGTAGAACAGGCCGACCAGTGCGCCGATCGTCGCGCTGAACTTGATCATGTTGCGGCCGTAGATGGACTTGAAGTCGTCAGCGGCCACGAGCGAACCTCACCGCGCGGATCGGGCGCTCGTGGTTCCGGAAGTCGAGAGTGGACATGGTCGGAATCGTGGCTCCATGAGCCGCGAGAGGCCAGGCCACGGACCGGCCATGCACGGCCGGTGCCTCCGGTGAGCCCGGCGACATCAGCACCGGCGACGCCCGAGCACGCCCTGCGGCGCCACTTTCCGGCCGGGAACCGGGCATTCGCCCACCAGCCTTGATCATGTACCTCATATCTGTCGAAATCTGACCCTCACGACATATATGCGCTACACGATCAAGGCCTGGCGACCAACTTCGACATATACGTGCGACATGATGATGTCCGGTCGGACTGCCCTGAGAAGCCGCCAGCCGTACGCGGATCACGCGGTGGCCGGCACCCGCACAGCCGCGCGAAGAGTCCGCTGTCGGGCAGCCCGCCCCCGAAAGGGATCGACGGCCTTGACAACGACGGCGGGCTGATCGATTCTCGTCAGAGAGCGCTCTCTAGCATGATCGTCAGGTATCGCCCGCGCCCGAGGGCAGGACTCGTTGACCGCTCCCGTTCCGCACGCACACCCCCAGGTGGCCCAGGCCGCCGTCGCCCGCGCGGTGCTCATCGCCCGGGCCGCCGTCACGCTCACCGCGACGGCCGCCGGACTCCGCCTGACCGGCCACCCGGTCCCGCTCGCCGGGGTCCTCACGCTCGTCGCGGCGACCTCGGCGGCCGCCCTCGCCGCGCTGGCCCGCCGGCCCGACCTGGCCGGGCGGCCGCTGCCGGTGCTGGCCCTCGACGCGGCCACCGTCCTCGCGGTGTACGCGATCGGGCCGGGCCAGGTCGCCTACTACTGCTGTGCCGCCGGGGCGAGCGCGCTCGCCGGAGTCCTCATCGGACAATGGGCGCTGGCGCCGGCCGCCGCGTACGCCGCCGTCGGATACGCCACGGTTCCGGTGGTCCTCGGTCCCGGAGTGCCGCCGGAGCTGGCCGGGTTCGTGTTCGCCTTCCCGATCGCCGACGTCCTGGCCGCCGCCGGGGCCGCCGGCATCACCGCCGCCGTCGCCCGCTACGTCGAGCTGTCGGTACGCGTCGTGGCGTCCGCGCAGCGTACGGCGGCCGTTTCGGAGCGCGCCCGGCTCGCCCGGGAACTGCACGACTCGGTGAGCAAGACGCTGCGCGGCGTGTCGTTCGCCGCCCTGGCTCTGCCGTCGTCGCTGCGCCGGCATCCGGATCTGGCCGAACGGCTCGCCACGACGGTGTCGCAGGGCGCGCAGGCCGCCGTACGCCAGGCGCGCGACGTCGTCGAGGGGTTGCGGCTGGACGCGGCGGAGGAAGACTTCGCGGCGGCCGTCACCCGCATCTGCCGGCACTGGACGGGCCGGACCGGCGTGCCGGTGGGCGTACGCGCGCGGCCGCTCGATCCGCCGCCGGCCGTCCGCTACGAGCTGGCGCAGATCCTCCGGGAGGCGCTGGAGAACGTCGCCCGCCACTCGGGTGCCACCCGGGTCGCCGTGACCCTGGACCGCGAAGGGTCGCTCCTCCGCCTGTGCGTACGCGACGACGGCCGCGGATTCACCGGACCGGCCGGCGGCCTGGGCATCATCGGCATGGTCGAACGGGCCGCGACCGTCGGCGGCACCGTACGCGTACTGTCCACACCGGACGCGGGAACGTCGGTCGAGGCCCGGATCCCGGTCGAGGAGACCGCCGGAGTGGTGCCGTGATCAGTGTCCTGGTGGTCGACGACAACCCGATCGTGCGCGAGGCGCTACGCGGATACCTCGACGGGTGCCCGGGCATCCAGGTCACCGCCGAAGCCGCCGACGGCCGGCACGCCGTCACCCTCGCCGCCGCCGAGCGGCCCGCGGTCACGCTGCTCGACCACCGGATGCCGGTCGCCGACGGGCTCTGCGTCCTGGCCGAGCTGGCCGCGCTGACCCGCGTACTCGTGCTGACCAGCGATGGAACGGCGGAGCTGATCGGGCGGATGCTGCGCGGCGGTGCTCGCGGCTATCTGGTGCACGGGGAGTTCGCGCCCGAGGACCTGCACCGGGCGGTCCTCGCCGTGGCGGGCGGCGACGGGTGGCTCTCCCCCGCGGCCGCCGCCGTCGCCGCGGCGGCCCTGCGGGACCACGCCGACCGGGAGGCCGCCGGACGCGCGCTCGCCGACCGGCAGCGCCGCGTCCGGGCGGGTTTCGGGCTGACCCGCCGCGAGCAGGACGTGCTCGCGCTGCTCGCCCAGGGCCTGCCGAACGCGGCCATCGCGCACCGGTTGCTGCTCACCGAGAAGACGGTCAAGAACCATCTGCAGCACGCCTTCGCCAAACTCGGCGTGACCAACCGGACCGAGGCGGCGCTGCGCTGGAACGGGCCGGCCTGACATGCCCGCGGTCACCGCCCGCACGCTGGGCTGGTCGGCGCTCGCGGCGGCGGTCGTCGCCACGGTCACCGTCGTACCACCGCTCGTCTGGCCCGGAAGCGGTCCGCCTTCAGTCTCCGCGCCATCGATCCCAGCGCCTTCGGTCCCAGCGCCATCGATCGCGGCCTCTTCCGCCGCGCCGCCGCCTCCGTCTTCCCTAGCGCTTTCTGCCGCAGGGTCCCCGGCTCGCCCCTCGGCCGTGGCCGCGTTCCGGCCCGTCACCGTCCACGCCGCCGATCCCGGCAACCTCCGCGAGGGCGGCGCGCAGGTCATCGACTGCGCGAGCTGCGTGGCCGGCCGCCGGGTCGGTTACATCGGCGGCCCCAACACCCTCGCGATCCCCGTGCGGAACATTCCCCACGCCGGCGAGCGCACGCTCACCATCACTTACGAGACATCCGAGCCGCGTACGCTGAAAGTGGCGGTCGGGTCCGCACAGCCGCACACCGTGACCGTCAGCGGCGCCGGCAGCCTGCTGATTCCGGCAAGGATCACGATCCGGGTGTGGCTGCCGAGCGGAGACAGCTGGATCCGCTTCTTCAACGACGCCGGCTCCGCCCCCGACCTCGACACCATCACCCTGAGCTGACCTGGACGCTTCATCGCCGGGAACCGGTTCGGCCGCCGACTGGCAGCGGTGATCGAGTTCCCGGAAGCTGTAGAAGTTGATCTCCATTGCTTGATCAAGAGCCTGGGATCTGCAATATCGGGCCATTTTCGACAGCATCCGGGCTCTTGATCAAGCCTTCGCGTCGCGATCAAGCCGAAGGCCCCTTCGGCCGGTGATCATTTACCGTCATTACAGCATTCCCGCCCCTCTCTGCGTGATCGAATACCGCTATTACGGCAAGAAAGCGTTCTCCTGCCGTAATAGCGGTATTCGATCAAGGGAATCGGCGCCATGGTTCCGTATGAGGGGTATTCGATCACGCCGCTCGTTTCATGATCAGCGCGTTGATCACACCCGATCGCGCGCCGGTCGCCCAGTGGTTGTGAGGGTGACCGATCCGCGGTGAACGATGCGTCGCCCCACTGTGCTGGCAGTGCAGGCCCCGTCACGGAGTGACGGGGCCGGAACGGTCTCCCGCGCGAGGAGCGGAGGTGAGATCGACGAACCCGGGACAGAATCTTTAAAAAGATCTTGAATCTAGAATTGGCCTGCGGTGTTGCACTTGGCCGACTGGACGATGCAGTTCTTGACCCGGTGACCGAGCGCATCGTTGTCCCAGGCGTTGAAGAAGTCGCCGTGCATCGACGACGCCATGCCCGACGCCAGCGTGAACCCGTCCGGGCCGCCCACCGCCGGGTACGCGATCACGAACGACACCGACGGGATCGCCACCGGGAACCCCGCCGGGCAGGTGCCGTCGGGCGTGTACGCGAGGTGGGACTTGTGGTCCGGGCTGTCCAGGTGCCGGCCGTCCCAGCAGTCGGGGAAGACGAGCTGGAACATCAGCGTGCCGCCGGGCGAGCAGACCGGCCAGTTGCCGTCGGTGCTGCGCCCGATCTGCCCGCCGGTGGTGCCGCCGACGCAGTAGAACTGGTTCACCGTGCCGGACGGGGTGGGCACCTGCAGCCGCGCGTCGCCGGCGATCATCTTGAAGCCCAGCGGGAAGGGGACGGTCTGGCTCGGGTCGGCCAGCCGCGAACCGTAGTAGACGACGACGCTGCGCGGCTCGATCGCGGTCCCGTGCTCGTACAGGGTCGGGATCCAGTACGCCGAGAGGTCCGCCGGAGCGGGCGCGCACGTGGTGGCCGTGTTCGCCAGCAGACTGTCCACAGTCGAGTACGCGTCGGTGCCCGCGTTGCCGAGGAAGGTGTGCATGTGCGAGGCGCCCGGCAGGCCCGGGAACACGATCGGGTCGTCCTTCTTGGAGTGGGTGTAGGTGCAGGTGGCGTTGAACTCCGGGATGCGTACGTTGTTCGCAGGTGCCGGGGCCATGACCATCGCCCGGAACGCCGCGAGCTGCGCGTTCCACTTCGCCGGATCGACGTCGACCCAGCCGGTGGGCGTGGCGCCGGTGGAGAACCGCAACCAGTTCAGGTTGACGAAGTCGGCTCCGCCGGTGTCGTTGGTCAGGATCGCGTACAGGGTCTGCGCCCCAGCGGGATGCGTCGCCACCGATACCGTCTGGGTCGTCCACGACTGCCAACCGCCCGTGGCAGTGATCGTGAACTTCGCCAGCAACGCCCCGGTCGCAGACCCTGTACGCAGCTCGATCGCGCCCGGGCCGCCGGCCGCCGACGCGACGCGTACCGAGACGGTCATCGCGCCGGCCGCGCCGAGGTCCACGCCGTCGTAGCGCAGCCAGTCCCCGCGGGCGAGATAGCCGACGTCCGATCCGCCACCGGTGTCCACGGTCGGCTCGACGACCGCCCCGGACTGGGCCGCGTACGCCTCCGCCTCCACCACGAGGTCGGCGGCGGCGCTGGGCATCGCGGTCACGGCGACGACGGTGGCCGCCACCGCGACCGCGAGGGTACCGCCGAGCGAAGCGATCAGTGTGCGGCGCCTGAATCCGTTCCTTGTCATCACGGCCTCCTCCGAGCCTGCGACTGCGAGATCGCTTCAACGTAATGACGTTGATGGATCAGCACATGAGGCGGAAGGCCCAGGAGGCGGTGCGGTGGAGGCCCAGTTTCCGGGCCAGGTCACTCCACGGCGTTCACCGGCAGCAGGCCGCGCTCGCCGAACACCTTCTTGGCGACGAACGTGGCGTTGATCGCCCGCGGGATCCCGCAGTACACCGCCGAGTGCAGCAGGGCCTCGACGATCTCGGCCGGGCTCAGCCCGACGTTGAGCGCGGCGTTGACGTGCACCTCCAGCTGCGGCTCGCAGCCGCCGAGGGCGGTCAGCACGCCGAGGGTGACCAGCTGGCGGTCCCGCGGCGGCAGCTCGGGCCGGGCGTACATGTCGCCGAACGCCCACTGCACGACCTGCTCGCCGAGGACGGGTGAGATGTCGGCGAGGGCGTCGACGACCCGCTGGCCGCCCTCGCCGTCGACCTGGGTCAGCATCTGCCAGCCGCGCTGGTACCGCTCGTTATCCATGATCAAGACGGTACAAGTTGGAGCGGACTCGAAGTCAAACCCGCAATCCCCGGCCGCAGCTCTGATCAACGGGCTGCCGCAAAGCACACCTTCGCGCCGGCCATGGCGCCACGGCCCCTGCTGTCTCCCTCGACGGTTCGTGACTCCCCCGGGCGACGCCACCCGAACCGGGCGAGGTTCCCGCAGCGCGATGGATACCATCGTCGTCGTGACGGGCACGATGATCGTTAAGGAACTGGCCGCGGGGTTCGGCGACGAGGAGCTCTTCGCCGGGCTGGACCTGGTGGTCGCGCCGGGCGACGTCATCGGGCTGGTCGGGCCGAACGGCGCGGGCAAGTCCACGCTGCTGCGGACCCTCGCCGGACTGCAAGACCCGCAGAGCGGCACGATCGCCCTCAGCCCGCCCACGGCCCTGGTCGGCTACCTCCCGCAGGAGCCTGAGCGGCGCCCCGGCGAGACCGTCGGGGAGTACCTGGCCCGGCGGACCGGGGTGACCGCCGCCCAGGCCGCGCTCGACGCGGCGGCCGCCGCGCTCACCGTGGGCGAACCGGGCGCGGACGACGCGTACGCGACCGCCCTGGAGCGCTGGCTCGACGCGGGCGGCGCGGACCTGGAGGACCGGGCGGGGGCCGTCGGCGCGGACCTCGGCCTCGGCGTGTCGCTGGACCACCCGATGACCGGGCTGTCCGGCGGGCAGGCCGCCCGGGCCGGTCTCGCGGCGCTGCTGCTGTCGCGGTACGACATCTTTCTCCTCGACGAGCCGACCAACGACCTCGACCTCGACGGCCTGGCCCGGCTGGAGTCGTTCGTCTCGGGCCTGCGGGCGGGCACGGTCGTGGTGAGCCACGATCGCGAGTTCCTCACCCGCACCGTCACCGACGTGCTGGAACTGGACCGGCCGCAGCAGCAGATCCACTTCTACGGCGGCGGCTACGAGTCCTATCTGGACGAACGCGAGCTCGGCCGGCGGCACGCCCGAGCCGAGTACGAGCAGTACGCCGACACCAAGGCGGGCCTGGAGGCCCGGGCGCGGACCCAGCGCAACTGGATGGAGAAAGGGGTCCGCAACGCCCGCCGCAAGGCCACCGACAACGACAAGATCGGCCGCAAGCTGCGGGCGGAGTCCACCGAGAAGCAGGCGGCCAAGGCCCGCCAGACCGAGCGCCTCATCGAACGGCTCGAGGTCGTCGAGGAGCCGCGCAAGGAATGGCAGCTGCGGATGGAGATCGCCGCCGCGCCCCGGGCCGGAGCGATCGTCGCGGCCCTGCGCTCGGTCGTGGTCGACCGCGGCGGCTTCACCCTCGGACCGGTCGATCTGCAGGTCGACTGGGCCGACCGGATCGCGATCACCGGGCCGAACGGCGCCGGCAAGACCACCCTGCTCGCCGCGATGCTGGGCCGGATACCGGTCACCTCCGGCACGGCCGCCCTCGGACCCGGCGTCGTCGTCGGCGAGATCGACCAGGCCCGCGCGCTGCTGCTGGGCGACGAGCCGCTCCTCGACGCCTTCCGCGCCGCCGCCGGCGACTGGCTGCCCGAACCGGCGCGTACGCTGCTGGCGAAGTTCGGGCTGCGCGGCGACCACGTCCTGCGGCCGGCCGCGACGCTGTCACCGGGCGAGCGGACCCGCGCCGCGCTCGCCCTGCTCCAGGCCCGCGGGGTCAACCTGCTGGTCCTCGACGAGCCCACCAACCATCTCGACCTGCCCGCCATCGAACAGCTCGAATCGGCACTCGACGCGTACGCGGGGACGTTGCTGCTCGTCACCCACGACCGCCGGATGCTCCAGGCGGTACGCACCAACCGCCGCATCGACGTCCGCGCGGGACGGATCACGACCAGCTGACCAGAGGAGGGGACGATGAGCCGCTTCGCACACGTGACGAACATGCCGCCCGGTCCACGGATCGAGGCCCGCCCATGCTGAGGCAGGTCGCGGCGGGCGTACTCGTCCACGAGAGCGAGTTCCTGCAGAGCAACGCCGTCGTCGTGCAGGGCCCGACCGGCGTGCTGCTCATCGACGCCGGGCTACAGGACCACGAGATGGCCTGTATCGCGAACGACCTGTCCGGGCTGGGCCAGACCGTCGTGGCCGGCTTCTCGACGCATCCGCACTGGGACCACCTGCTCTGGCTGGCCGACCTCGGCACCGCACCCCGGTACGCCACCGCACGCTGCGCGGCCGCCGCCCAGGACCAGCTGTCCGAGGACGCGAAGGCCGAGATCACGGCCCACCTGGAGCCGACGGGCATCGCCGAGCGGGTCCCACTGGACCTGTTCGGCCTCGTCACCGCCCTGCCCGCCGGCGCGGCGGAGATCCCCTGGGACGGCCCCCTGGTCCGGATCATCGAACATGAAGCGCACGCGCCCGGCCACGCGGCCCTGTTCATCGAGGAGCGCGGGGTCCTGGTCGCCGGCGACATGCTGTCCGACGTCCTGATCCCGATGCTCGACCTGAACGGCACCGCCGACCCGATCGAGGACTACCTCGCCGCGCTGCGGCTGCTGGAGGGCGTGGCGGGCGGCGCCGACGCCGTCATCCCCGGCCACGGCTCAGTGGGCGACGCGGACCAGGTACACGAGCGGATCGGGCGGGACCGCGCGTACGTGCACGCCTTGCGTGCGGGCCGGGTTCCCGACGACCCGCGGATCGGACCGTCGGCCCAGCCCGGCTGGGAGTGGGTCGGCGACGTCCACGAGGGGCAGGTCCAGCGCCTCGCCCAGAGAAACGCAGGCTCTTGATCAACAGGTGGAAGTCGGTCATGATGTGCACCCGCTCACATATCTCTCCACAAGGGTGTGTCCACATGAAACTCCACTTCGGACCGACCGCTCGCCGGCTGTCGGCGCTGGCGGCCGGGACCATCGGCACGGTGGTGGCGCTGTCGAGCCCGGCATTCGCCTCGTACAACGACGGCTTCGCCGCGATCACCACCAACTCCTGCGGGTCGGCCATCTTCGTCGACTACGGCGAGGGTGCTCCCGGCGGCGGCAACAACGACGACTACATCCTGGTCCGCGACAACTGTTCGGACAGCCACGGCATCCGGGCCTGGGCCTGGGTCACCGAGCACACCTCGGCCGGCGACCTCACCTACAGCCTCGGCTCGAAGTACAACGGCAACGGTGTCGCCGGCGCGGACGTCGTCTGGGATCCGTTCGTCGACGGCAACGTGCGGCCGGGCGACACGGTGAAGCTGAAGGTCTGCCTGGTCGACGGCAGCGGCGACAGCACGGGCTCGTACTGCGACTCGGCCAGCCACACCAGCGTGGACGGCTGAGCAGACCGCACCGACGCGTACCGCCCTGGACCTCGGGAAGTCCAGGGCGGTTCGAGCGTACCTCACCGTCCATTGTCGAGGTTCGCGGTGAAGTTGCACTGCACGAGCATGTCGCCGTCCAGCTCTGCGTGCAGGACGTACCGCGCGGGCCGGTCGTCGGGGTGGGAACATCGTAGGTTCAAATCTTGTCGTCCCGACTCTCAGGCCCACCAGCCTGACGCGGCGCAAGGATGCGGCCTGACATGATTGGGCTGTCCTCGTCACCCTGACAGAACTGGGCCGTCTCATGAAGATTGCAGGCGCCTTGACGTTCGTCCTCGGCCTGATGATCGCGGCCGTGTTCGCGCTGTTGCCGGCTGAGGTGTCCGTACTGGGTACATCAGGTAGCTGCGGGCTTCCGATATCGACAGCGTTCAAGGCGGTCGACTCTTCGCAAGACGAGTTCACGCAGGGAATCGCTAAGGAGTGCAAGGACCGCTCAGTGCAGCGGCTGATACTCGGCGGCGTGATTGCCGTGATCGTGGGATTTACGGGCCTGGGACTGCTCGCGGCTGGAGAGGCACGCGCGCTTCGCCGTCCACAGCCGGTCTACTGGTGGGACGGACGGGTCTGGCTTTCCACCTCCCTCTATCCCCCGCCACCCGGCTATACGGGGCCGTGGCGCTAATAGCCCTGCCGGGAGACGGCGGGTTCACACCGACCGCGAAGCTGCCACTAACGTAAAGACATCGGCCCGCGCTGGCCCTGGTAGCGAGATCCGTATACCAGCGTGCCATACGGGTGCAGCGCCTGTGGGGAGCGCTGGAACGCGGCACAGTTGGTCGATCTTCATTCTCGGCCAGAACAGAATCGGCAGGTTCGCCACGTTGGACAGCTCCAAGGTTACGCGGCCGGAGAATCCTGCGTCGATGACCTCGGCTGTCGAATGGCCAGCAGACCTAAGCGGTCGAGTGACGATTTGCCTACCAGCCGGGCGGCGAGTTCGTCGCCGACGGTGATTACCTCGAGCGTGGATCCGAGGACGAACTCGCCGGGGCGAAACACGAACACATGGCGGTCGGGAACTCGATGAGCGTTATGAGGTTATCTCGCCGCCCCGATCTGATTCGGGGCCCACGACCACACTTCGAGCTGCCATAGCTCGCGCAACAGTGCGGGGACATGAGACTCGTACGTGTTGCGTGGAGATTCGAAGCGCCCCGGGAGACGCTGAAGTCGTTCGTGCGAGAGACCGCGACGGGCACTCGTTCAGGGCGCCACGGCCGGTGCGGGCAACGCGTGTCGGTACGCTCGACAGGTGACGACGAGCGGCCGAGAATCTACGCAGTGGACGATTCACAGCGAGCGCACCGTGGACGACACGCGGAAGGCCAAGCTGAGCATTGCTCATGTCGAGCTTCCGAACGGTGTTGAGTTCGAGCAGTACGTTCTGCGGATCCCTCAGTCGGCGATGACCGTCCTCTTGGACGACGCCGGCGAGCATGTGCTCATGATGTGGCGGCACCGGTGGATCCTCGACCGGTGGGTGTGGGAGCTCCCCGGAGGGTACGTCGACGATAGCGAAGACCCTGCCGTCACGGCCGCTCGAGAGGTTGAAGAGGAGACGGGCTGGCGGCCACGCGGAGCGCTCCGTCAGCTGTTCACCTTTCAGCCGATGGTCGGTATGGCCGACGCGCCGAACCTCGTCTTCATCGGCAAGGGGGCCGAGTACGTCGGCGAGCCGACCGACATCAACGAGGCCCAGCATGTCGAATGGCTTGCCTTGGACCAGGTCCCCGAGCGCATCGCGAACGGCGAGATCGTCGGGGCGGGTTCCCTCGTCGGACTGCTCGCCGCGATGGCGGAGCGCTGACTGTTACGCGGTCGCGGCGGCCGCGCGCTCGGCCAGGGCCTTGACCCGCCTGTCAGTACGCCACGGCCGCAGCTCACGCAGCAGACGATCGATGTTGTGGATCACGCGGACCGACGACATGCCGGAGGCGAGATCCAGTGCCCGGTGGCCGACCGCGCAAGCCTGATCAACGTCGCCGGCTTGCGCGTGCGCGCCGGCGAGAAGCAGCTCGTTGAACGCTTGCCCACGTATGTATCCCGGGCGCATGGCTAGCGATTGTTCGGCCGCCTCGCGGGCGAGAGCGGGGTGCTCGAGCTCCCGGAAGCAGTGGCCTTTGATCGCGGCAAGGTATGCCTCGTCGAAGTAGCCGATCCAGTGCGGGTCGGCGTCGCGTACGCCGCCGGCCAGTACGGTCTCAGCCTGCGTCAGAGCGCTGGTCGTCTGCTGTTCCTCGCCGGCCACGGCGTGAGCGTGGGCGCGCATCAGCGACGCCTCGGCGACGAGAGCGTGTACGCCTGCCCGCTCGGCGGTGCGGCCAGCTGCGCGCGCAAGGTTGACCGCGGCGTTCGGTTTGCGGATGAAGATGGCCTGGTGGCTCATACCGGCCAAGATCTCGGCGCCGAGCGCTCGGTCGCCGGCCCATTGAGCGAGGCCCAGTGCCTGAATGAAGTACCGTTCTGCGAGCCCGTGCTGGCAGCTGTCGTAGGCCAGCCAGCCGGTGAGTTGCGTTAGCTCAGCCACGGCGCTCAGATACGTGGCACCCAGCTGCGAGCGGGTCTTGTGGTGTAGGGCTGGGCCGACTTCGGCGTCGAGGTATTGAACGAGGCCGGCGCGGATTTCTCCACCGCCGTACTGGTTGTCGAGCCGGCGGAAGGTGCGGGTCATCGCGCGGACCGCGTCGGTCGATCGGAGGTCGCCTTCGATCGCGTCAAGGTCTCGTCCGATGTCGTCTGAGCTGAGCCAGTCGGCGATGGGTGCGACGGCGGCGGCCGAGACGTAGACGGCGCTGCGCAGGAACGCTCGACGAGTCGCGTCGTGTTGCCAGAGTGACGTCACTGTTTCGATGCTCCCTGCCCAGTCGGATCTGAACCGTAGCCCAAGGTCGTTTTCTTGGGCGCCGCTAGTCGCCGCCCGGTGTTGGGCGGAGATGGCAATCAGCTGGCCGCCCGCGCCGAGAAGATCATCGAATCGGACGACGACATCGTGGTGCGGGGTCTTGCTGTCCTTCTCGATTTCCCAGACGTAGACGTGGCTAACGTGCGCGCGTTCGGCGAGCGTACGCAGCGACAGTCTGCGCTGGTTGCGCCAGCGCTTGAGGGCTCTGCCGAGAGTGTCCTCGCTCAACGTTGCTCCCGCTGCGGCCGAGGCGTCAGCTAACAGTCAGCTAACACCACGCGTATTTATGTCGCCGTGTGTAACGAGCACGCTACTGGTGTCGCGTCGGTGAGAGCGTATCGATTCCTCTCTCCAATCGCCTCATTCATCGAGCGTAAATCCACGTGGGGAGGACATCAACGATGGTCACCGCTGGGAGCATTGCGGCGCGGTACAGCACTGTTCGTTCGCAGATCTATGAGCGCATGCTTCGCGAACCCTCTCGCCCGTGGGCGGTGAAGGACCTGCACGACGCGCTGGCGGATCTCGACATCTCAGAGAATGCCGTACGTTCCACGCTCTACCTTCTGCTCGGCGAGCGCGTTGTCGTCGAACAGAAGGGGTTTCGCGCTATGAGGGTGAAGCTCACCGAGGACGGGCGAGACGTCCTGCGCGTGCTTCTGGAGAGCTGGGCGCGACAGGAGGCGTCCGCGTGAACCTCGTGCAGCGGCTACTTGGCGTGACTCACAAACAGCGCGTTCCGGCGTGGGCGTCAGAGTCCACTGTCGAAGTGGCAATCGTTCGCCACCACAACGCTTCGACGGCGTGGACGGAGCTGAACACAGGACTGCTGCACACCGTCGCGACTGGTCTGGCTGACGGCCGTCCGTACTGGCACGCCATCTCTGGCGAGATCGTGTGGGAGGGGAACAAGGTCGTCACGGACATCGACCCGAGCAGCGTCGGGGTAATCCTCGGGGCGGGTCGGTCGCCCCAACTCGCCGAGGTCATGTTGGTCGCAGGCCCGGGTGCTGGCCAGGTGCAGGAGCTGACCCCGGGCCGGATCATGCGCCGGCTGCCGAACTAACACCGCATCCCACGCCACCTGGATCAAGGTGGCGCTCTTCTACCCCTGGAAAGGTCGATATGACCAGCTCTGCCGATCAACAACCGAAGCCGGCGCATCGCCAGGCTCGTCGCTGGCGGTGGGTTGCCGTCGGCGCTGCGGTGTTGCTGGTACTCGTGTCCGCCGGAACGGCCGCGGCCTACCTTCGCCCTGGTGAAGGGCAGGTGCCGCTCGCTGTTACGCCGCCGGGCACGATCCTCGGCGAGGAACAGCTCACTGGGAACTTGCTGCTTCACGCGGTTGCCTCGCAGCTCACGGACTCGGCAGCTGACGGACGTAGCGGTGGTCCCTACAGCTGGATCGAGGATGTCGTCTGGTACAAGTCGATCCAGGGACCTATCGAGGTCGCCGAGGAGAAGCGTTGGCGTACGCCCGACGGCAAGCTCTACCTGGGCGTCACGCGCCGCGTTGACGACATCGGTGTACGGGAGGCCGACTTCGATCCGATCGTGGCCTATCGGAAGCTCAACTTCTCCCGGGTCGAGCCGGCAATCGTCGACAGCCGCGAAGATCACCAGGACCGCGAACCGGACGTCACGCTGCCCGGGAATGGCGACGGCGTACACGAGCTGACCTGGATGCTCTCGGCCCAGCGCCAGTTCCAGGACGCTATCCCACGCGTCAAGGTCGACGAACTTCTGGACCTCTACCGTCACCAGCTGGTGCCGAAGCCGCTGCGTGCGGCGATTCTGCGTGCTCTGGCAGACCTTCCCGACGTGAAGTTCACCCACGTCCGCAGCCGTGACGCAGCGATGCGGGAAGGGTTGGCGTTCAAGACGTCGCTCGGCAACGACGACTACATGATCATCATTGATCCGGCCACCGGGGACCTGCTGGCCGTTCAAGAGACGTTCCTCGGTCACCTGTTCTCCTACACGCTCTTTACCCGAGCCGAATGGACCGACCAACTCGGAGAGCCGGTCAAACCCACGCCGGCGTCCACCCTGGTCCCGACCCAGACGGCTTGGCCAGGAGTCCCCTACCGGCCCTCAGCGCAACCACGCCCGGCGGTAAACGTCCCACTCGCCATCGAGAGGAGGCGGGACTGTGACTCGGGACTTCTTCTAAGCAGCCATCACCGAACCGAAGCGCTCTGACCAACACCCTCAACCCATCCAGCAGAAGGGCACAGCGCAATGCCTACAGCAGCCGACGTTCCGTACGGCGTACGCGCCGCCCAGGCCGTCACCCCCGAACCCGTCAACGTCGCGGGAATGATCTACGACCCGACCCAGCAGATCAACCTCGTTCGAGACGGCGAGGTGATGGTGCCCGTGCTCAAGCACACCAGCGGCACCACGGCGACCAACACCGCCTCGCAAGACAACTCCGGCGGCGCCGACCGCGACCAAGACCAGCGAGAGGATTGATCGCATGCGCCGGCGTACCGTGGCGATCTTCACCGACGAGAAAGACGTGACTGCCGACTATGTCGTTCAGGAACTCAACCGTCGCGGTACGCCGGTCTTCCGATGCGATCCAGGTGACTTCCCCACCAGCCTTCAGATCGACGCGCAATTCGACTGGGGGTGGACAGGCACCATCCGTACCGCCTCCCGAACGTTGAACCTGACCGATATATCGGGTGCATGGTGGCGACGACCGAGCCGCATCGAGGTAACCGGCGTGGCGGCAGACACTGCCGAGTGGGCGACCATGGAGGCGCGGGCAGGCTTTCGCGGCCTCATGGCCACGCTGCCGTGGCTCAACGATCCCGACAGGATGGCGTACGCCGGTCACAAGGCCTTGCAACTGTCGGTTGCGAGGTACGTAGGCTTGCGCGTCCCGCCGACCCTCATCACCAACGATCCCGACCGGGTCCACGCGTTCGCAGCCGCACACGGTCCGTTGATCTACAAACCGATATGGTCGGGACTGCTCGATACGGAGCATGTCATCTATGCCTCGCCGGTAGACCTTGCGACGGTCGACGACAGCGTGCGGTCGACGATGCACGAGTTTCAGCCGGCTGTCCCGAAGGACCACGAGCTTCGGATCACAGTCGTCGGGGACAGGATCTTCGCCGCGCGCATCGACGCCACGACAGACACCGGCCGGCGCGATTGGCGGGCAGACTATCGCAACCTCAAGTATTCGACAGCGACCGTGCCCGTTCTAGTTGCCCAGCAACTCGTGGCATACCTGGCGACGCTGCGGCTCCGCTTCGGAGCGTTCGACGTGATCGTGACCCCCGACGAGCAATACATGTTCTTGGAATGCAACCCAAACGGGCAGTGGGCGTGGATCGAGGACGAAACCGGGCTGCCCATCGCTGCCGCGATCGCCGACGCGTTGGAAGGAAGACGATGACCGAAGAGTTCGGGGCCGAGCGAGAGGTCTTCGTGAGCCACATCGTCCAATCGGGCAAGCTCACAAGCGACCTGTGGATCAAGGCGTTCCGCGAGGTCCCTCGCCACGTCTTCCTTCCCAGCTTCTTCGTCCAGACGAGCGACGGCATGTGGCGGCCCGTTGACGGGCGCCGGCCCGAGTACGCCGGCCTGGTGTACGCCGACACCACTCTGACCACACAGATCAACGGGCTGGTCGAACCGGGATCCGTGAACGGTCCGGTGATCGGGGTGGGTACATCGAGCTCTACCCAGCCGGGTCTCATGGCCGCGATGCTGGAAGCGCTCGATGTCGAACCGGCGACCCGGATCTTGGAAATCGGTACAGGAACCGGCTACAACGCAGCCCTCCTCGCCCACCGGCTCGGACCCTTGAACGTCACGACGGTCGAGGTCGACCGGACGGTGGCGAAGGCAGCCGCGGCGAACCTCCAGCGGTGCCACCTGGTTCCCGACGTAGTGGTCGGAGACGGTCAGCTCGGGTGGCCGGCGTACGCGCCCTACGGCCGGCTCATCGCAACCTGTTCGGTGCCAGCGGTGCCCGGCGCGTGGCTGGACCAGGTCCGCGACGGCGGCATCATCGTGACGAGCTTGTGGAGGGAGCTGGGTGGTGGTCCGCTCGTTCGGCTAGTCGTCCGTGAAGGAACCGCCTCGGGCCGGTTCCGCTCGACGCTTGGCGGGTTCATGCCCGTCCGCGATCGGTCAGCGGTGAACGTCGAACGAGCGTTGAACGGCGCGCTGAAGCAGCACGGCGACCGCCGCCCCGCGATGGTGGCGTCGGAGGTGATCCACCGCAGTGATGCCGGCCTGTGGATCTCACTCCTCGTGCGAGGCGCTTCCTGGCTGGGCTTCACACCGGAAGACGGTTCGGACCAGCTGTGGCTATTCGCAGCGGACGGCTCCTGGTCGATGCTCGACGCTGCGACAAAGGAGGTCGAGCAGTTCGGACCGCGACGACTGTGGGATGAAGTTGAGCGCGCCTTCGGACTGTGGAAGCAGAACGGCGGCCCGGCTCGCGAGCGCCTCGGGCTGACCGTCGACCGGTCGGGCAAGCACTCGTTCTGGCTGGACGAGCCGTCCCGCACGCTATGGGCCGAGGACTAACCCCAAACGACAAGAAGGCCCGGCTCCCCGCATCGGGACCAGGCCTTCTGGCTGTCTCTACGCGGCAGCGTCTAGAAACTTCCCTCGGCCACCTGGAACACGGTCAAGCCGATCGACCGCCACGCGTTCACGACTCGGTCGCGGTCGTCCAGCACGTACTCCACGCGGTACCGGTGACGGATGTGCTTGTCGAAGAGGTCGAGCTTGACCAGCGCGTCGTTCCGGAACTCTCCGTGGGCCAGGCTCTCTCCGTACGCCGTGTCAGTGGTACGACAGGCCGGCGAAAGGGGCCCGCCCGAGCATTCCCGGCATGGAGAACACTCTGACCCCCACGGTCGCGGCGCCCGTCGCCCGGCCGAACCGCTTCGTCGCGCTGCTGCTGGCCGACCGGCATTCCGTTCCGCTGTCGGTCGCGCTCCACCTGGTGCCCGGCGCCCTTATCGTCGCCGCGTACGCCTTCATCGCCGCGCCGCTCGTCCGGGCGATGGCTTATCCGATCTTCCTGGCCTGGGCCTTCGCTCTGGTCATCGTGCTGGTGCCGATCCTGTTCGGGCTGTTGTGGCTGGGCCGATACCGCAACGGCCGCCTCTCGCTCCGGGGCGTGCTGCACTACCTGGACCGGCCGATCCCGCGCGGCAAGGTCATCGCGATGATGGCCGGCCTGCTGGTGTGGATGACAGTGGTGTCGGTCGCCCTCGTCCCGCTCGACAACGTCGTCTACAAGACGTTCTTCACCTGGGTTCCGTTCGAGGGCGCCGGCGGCAGCGCCACCACCTACCTCGACGGGTACCCGCATTCGGTTCTGCTGGTCACCATGCTGGTCAGCCTGCCGCTGACCGGATTCGGCCTGCCGCTGATCGAGGAGTTCTACTTCCGCGGCTTCCTGCTCCCCCGCATCGCCCACCTGCGCTGGGGAGCGCCCGTCCTCAACACGGTCCTGTTCTCGGTCTACCACTTCTGGGCGCCGTGGACCGTCGTGTCGAAGCTCGTCTTCCTCTTCCCGGGAATCTGGCTGGTCTGGCGCAAGCACGACATCCGGCTCTCGATCGGCATGCACCCGGGCTCGACCCTGCTCATGGCGACCGTCGGCACCGTCGCCGTCGCCCTGGGCCTCTTGTGACCGGACGGGCCGGACCGGCCGCTCTACGCGTAACCATATGGGCATATGATGGTGGGCATGGCACGAGCAGCGACGACGTCGGACGTCTTCAACGCCATCGCCGAGCCGCGGCGCCGGGACATCCTGGCGCTGCTGCGGGCGGGTGAGCGGCCGGTGACCGACCTGGCCCAGGAACTGGGGATGAGCCAGCCGCGGGCGTCCAAACACCTGCGGGTGCTGCGGGAGGTCGGACTGGTGCGCGACCGCAAGGCGGGCAAGCAGCGCTTGTACGGCCTGGACGCGCGCGGGTTGCGGCCGGTCCACGAGTGGACCGGCGGGTTCGAGCGGTTCTGGAACGAGAGTTTCGACCGGCTCGACGCCTACGTGCGGGATCTCAAGCGGGCAGGGCAGGAGGAGTAGCCGGATGAGCGCGACAGCCGACCGCGAGATCGTCATCTCGCGGGTCATCGACGCCCCGCGGGAGCTGGTGTTCGCGGCCTTCACCGAGGTCCGGCACCTGTCACGGTGGTGGGGGCCGGAAGGGTTCACCACCACCACGCGGTCGTTCGAGTTCCGCGTCGGCGGGGAGTGGATCTTCATGATGCACGGACCGGACGGCACGGACTACCCCGAGTGGATCACCTGGACCGGCATCGCGCCGCCGGAGCGGATCACGCTGCGGCACGGGGAGAGCCGCGACGATCCGAACGCCTTCGAGTCGGTCCTGACGTTCGACGCCGACGGCGGGGCGACCCGGATCGAGATGCGCACGCTGTTCCCTACCAAGGAACTGCGCGACGAGGCGGTCGAGAAGTACCACGCGATCGACAGCGGCCGGCAGACGCTGGGCAACCTGGCCGCCTACGTCGCGGACATGGTTCGTACGGGAGTGGAGGACTGATGAGCGGGAAAGTGTTCTTCAGCGTGTCGATGTCGCTGGACGGGTTCATCGCGCCCGAGTCCCTGGGGGATCTGATGGGGCCGCAATGGATGGAACTCCAGCGGTGGATCTTCCCGCAGCGGTTCTTCCGGGAGAACCTGAAGCTCGGTGAGGGCGGCGAGGAGGGGCGCGACAACGACCTCCTGCGGGAGACGTTCGAGCGCACCGGCGCGAACGTGATGGGCAAGCGCATGTTCGACGCCGGCGAGCGGGCATGGCCGCAGGAGGCGCCGTTCCACACGCCGGTCTTCGTCGTGACGCACGAGAAGCGCGACCCGTGGGAGCGGCCGGGCGGGACCACCTTCCACTTCGTCAACGACGGTGTCGAGGCCGCGCTCGACCAGGCCCGCGCGGCCGCCGGCGAGCGCGACGTCCGGATCGCGGGTGGCGGCGCGACGATCCTGCAGTTCCTGAACGCGGGCCTGGTTGACGCGTTCACGGTCGCGCTGTCACCCGTCCTGTTCGGCGGCGGAGTCCGGCTGTTCGAGGGCGTGGACGCGGACCGCGTGGCCCTGGAGCCGGTCCACGCGGAGCCGACGGCACGGGTGACCCACCTGACCTACGCGGTCAGGCAGCGGTAGGCGCCGCGGCCCCGGTGAGACCGCCGAACGGCGATCAGCGTTCGTAGTGGACGGTGAGGGTGGCGCGGGCGATCGTGTGCTTGTTGATCGCGTAGCTGATGTACCCGGCCCGGTCAGTGTCGTCGAGGCCGAGGTCGTCGGTGTCGAGCGCGTGGACGGCGAAGATGTAGCGGTGCGGACCGTCGCCCGCCGGCGGGGCGGCCCCGTCGTACGCGTTCTCGCAGAAGTCGTTGGTCAACTGGAGTGCGCCGCCGGGCAGCAGTTTGCCGTCGACCGCTCCCGCCCCGGTGACGAGCTCGACCTGGTCGGCGGGGACGCCGACGAGCAGCCAGTGCCAGAAGCCGCACACCGTGGGCGCGTCGGGATCGAAGCAGGTGACGGCGTAACCGCGCGTTTCCGCGGGTGCGCCCGACCACGCGAGGTGCGGACTGAGGTTGCCGCCGCCGGCCGATTCGTTCACGTGGGTCAGGGGCATCGCACTGCCGTCGGCGAGATCGGCGCTGCTCGCGTCGAATGCGGGTACGCGCAGGAAGGCGTACGGGTCCGGCCGGTCGAAGGCCATCGGTTCCCCCAGATCGTCGATGTTCTTGGCCGGGGGAACACTGCCCTGGGGGAACCGGGGACGCAAACGGATTTACCGATGACGGTTCGCGCCGGTGGACAATGGCGGCTGTGACGCCCGAATGGTTGCCGGGGAACGTCGGCGGTGCGGTCCGGATCGGCGGTACGGTCCACCGCCCGACCGGACCGTGGACGCCCGCGGTTCATGCGCTGCTGGCGTACCTGGGCGAGCGGCTGCCACTGGTTCCGGCCGTGTACGGCTTCGACCTCGACGGCCGCGAAGTCCTGGCGTACGCCGAGGGCAAGGTCGAAGAGGTCGTCAACGACGCGCAGCTGACCGGTCTGGTCTCGTGGACCCGCCGGTTCCACGAGGTCGTGGTGGGATTCGCACATCCCGGCCCGTGGCGGTACTTCCCGATCCCGGGCGCCACCTTCATCGGGCACAACGATCTCGCGGCGTACAACGTGTGTTTCGACGGCGACCGGCTGGCCGGCGTCTTCGACTGGGACCTGGCCGGCCCGACGAACGCCTTGCAGGAACTGGCGTTCATCGCCTGGAACGGCGTGCCGATGTGGGCCGATCTTCCCCGCGAGGAGGCGGCCCGGCGGCTGCGCCTGATCGCCGACACGTACGGCGGACCCGGCGCGCAGGAGATCCTGGACGCGGTCGTCCCCCGGATCGAGCTGATGATCGCCGGGATCGCCGACCGGGCCGCCGCCGGGGATCCGGGGATGCGCAACCTGGTCGCCCACGGGGAGCAGGAACGGGATCGGGCGACGCTCGCGTGGCTGCGACCTCGGATTCCGGGCATCGCCGCCGCCCTGAGCCCATGACCCGGGCAGGCGGTCCCCTGCCCGGGGCTGTTCGTCCGCACGCACCGCGGCCGTCCGCGAGTCGCGCGGTGCGCACGGATCAGGGTCCGAGCGCCGTCAGTACGGCGAGACGACCCGCTGCTGCCCCTCGGCCGGCGGCTTGTAGTCGGGCAGCTCGGTCAGCTTGCCATCGCGGATGACGTTGTCGTCGCCGCCGCGGAACCCCGACACGGTCTTGCCGGTCAGGCCTTCGAGCGCCTTCTTGATGTGCTCGAACTTCTTCGCCGGCAACAACATCAGCGACGACGAGTCCTTCTGCGCGGGCAGGGCGACCGTGGTCTCGTCCGGCAGGCTCGCGACGATCTTCTCGAAGGCGTTCAGGTCGGAGCCGTCCTCGCCGGGCTCCTCGCCCTCGCCGATCTGCTCGCTGCCGCCCTTGCGCAGGACGACGTGCCCGCCCTTCAGCTCACGGTCCACGTACACACAGCCCAGAACGTCACTCACGGGTACGCCGAGCGTCGCGACCTCCTTCGAGTAGGCCAGGTGGGGAGCGAGGTAGGCCTGCATCCGATACGTTTCGAGCCAGCCCTTCAGCCGCACGATGTAGACCCGGGCGCGCTCCTTGAGCAGCTCGGGCTTCATCGGGTCGTAGGGGAACAGGCCGGCGATCTTGTAGTCGCGGGTGAAGCAGACGGCGCAGTCGTTGTCGAGGTCGACGTTGCCCATGCGGACGGCGACCATCGAGGACAGGTACTCCGTGATCTTCCGCGTACGCTCGCCCTCCTCGTCGGCGGCGAACTTCTCGGCCAGCGCGGCCCGCACCTGGCGCAGCCGCCGGTGCGTCTCCAGCCCGACGTTCACCACGTCGTACTTGGCGAGGACGGTGGAACGCGGCTGGAATCCGGTCCGGGCGATCTCCTCCAGCGGACGGGTGTCGCTGCGGAACGCGTACGGGTAGACGGTCGAGCCCGAGCCGAGGGTGAAGGAGCGGAACATCTCGCGATGGATGACGGCGATCTCCGGGACCTCGCCGACGCCGCTCGCCGAACCCAGCTTGCCGTCAGGCAGTCTCCATATGCTCATGCCGTGATGCTCCGGACTCCGGCGGTACGCGCACGACCGGATCAAGGACAGTCGGTAGTCGATTCATCACTCAAGGGTCGGCGAATCCATCGACCCGGCGCTACGGACGGGTGCGGAGCCGGGCCGGTCCAGGGTGGACCGGCCCGGCCGTCGACCGAGGGCGGACGCGCGGGCGGTGCGCGGCGGTGATCAGCCGGTGAACTGCCGGAAGATGTTGCTGAAGGCGTAGTTCGCCTGGCTGATGCCGCTGCACGTACCGCTCAGGGTGCCCGCGGCGCAGCCGAAGTCGCGGTTGATCGCCCAGAAGCTCAGCCGGGCCATGTGCTGCTGCTGGGCGAAGGTGAGCAGCAGCTGCGCGTCGGCCAGGGTGAACCGCTCGCTCGGGTCGTCGTTCTGGCCGATCATCGGGGTCGCCGCGATCATGGCCCACAGCTGCGCGTCGGTGCGGCCCGGCAGCAGCGTTTTGAGCTGGCCCTCGACCTTCTTCAGCGCGTTGATGCTCGCCTGGCCCATCTGGCTGCCCGAGACCCCGTCGTAGTAGTCCATGGTCATCGGGTTGACCACGTCGAAGGTGAGGCCGCGGGCGACCGCCGACTGCAGGACGTAGAGGTTCTCGCCGCTGAGCCCGCCGGCCGGGCTGACCCCGAGCGTGAAGGACAGGTGCAGCGTCTTGCCGGCGGCGCTCAGGTTGTTCTGCAGGATCTTCAGCGCGTCGTTGCGCTTGTCGACCACCGCGGGATCGAGGTTGTTGTGCACGTCGCCGTGCTCGGCGTCGATGTCGAGATAGGTCGTCGCGTACGCGGTCAGCACACTCTGGTACGCGGTGGCGATGGCGCTCGCCGTCGAGCAGTGGCTGACCAGGTCGTCCGCGTCCCAGCCGCCGGACGAGACGATGACGTCGCCGCCGGCCGCCCGCAGCTGCGCCACGTAGCCGCGCAACTGGTTGTCGTCGGTCGACCAGATCGGCTGGCAGTTGCCGGTGCCGTTGACGAATCCGAGGGTGTAGAACTTCGGCCCGCCGTTGGCGGCGAACTGCGCCACGTTGTTGCCGACGAACGTGGCGATGTAGGGCGCGAACGGGAACGTCGTGGTGGTCGGCGGCGGCTGGGTGCCGCCGGGCAGGATCCACTGCTGGTTCGCACCGGTCCCGCAGTCCCAGATCTGCAGCCGCGTACCGTCGGCGGAGCTGACGCCGGTCGCGTCCAGGCACCGGCCCGAGCCCGTGTTGACCAGCCGGCCACCGCTGACCGTCCACTTCTGGGCGTTGGTGGCGTTGCAGTCGTAGAGCTGCACCTTCGTGCCGTTGGCGGTACCGGCCGCGGTCACGTCCATGCACTTGCCGAGCGCCCGGATGCTGTTGTCCGTGTTGCCCACGGTCCACTGCTGCGCGCTGGTGCCGTTGCAGGTCCACAACTGGACCGCCGTGCCGTTGGCGGCGCTCCCGCCGGAGAGGTCGACGCACTTGCCGCCGTACCCGGTGATCTGGCCGACCGTCACGGCGGCCGCGGCAGGGGTGGTGAAGCCAACGGTGGCGGCGAGGACCGCCGTCACCGCGGCGAGGGCGAGCCGGGAACGGTGACGGCCGCTCCGCATGACTGGAGGCAATCGCATGTCGGGTCCTTCCTGAGCGGGGACGTCGACACGGGGATGTCGACGGGGCGGGCTCCCTCCAGGCGACGGCCATGTCGCCGGATAGGACTGTAAAGACTCTTACCTGATCGAGCTGAGGCTATGTTCAGACCGAAGTCACGTCAATACGTAACTTGAACTAAGCCATAGCGATAAGCTCTTGCAGAAGTCGCCGGGGCCCGGCGCCGGCGGAACCCGAACGACCACCGGCAGGCCGTCGGTGTGACGGCGCTCATCGCGCGGGCCGGCCGCCAACCTCGACAATGCCGATGCAGGCGCGATGCGAGGAGGCCGCATGAGGGTGGTGCTGCTGGGTCCGCCCGGCTCGGGCAAGGGAACCCAAGGCGCCCTGCTGGCTCAGCGGCTGGGCCTCCCCAAGATCTCCACCGGCGACGTGCTGCGCGCTCAGGCCGAAGCCGGGACACCGCTCGGGATCCAGGCCCGCCCGCATCTCGATGGTGGAACCCTGGTCCCCGACGAGGTGACGATCGGAGTCGTCGCGGACCGGCTGGCGCAGCCCGACACCGCCGGCGGATTCATCCTCGACGGCTTCCCGCGTACGCTGCGGCAGGCCCGCGATCTCGGCGAGCTGCTGGACGGTCAGCGCCGGCCCATCGACCGGGTCATCGAGTTCCGGCTCGCCCGCGAAGACGTGATCGACCGGCTGGCCGGCCGGCGTACCTGCGGGTCGTGCGACCGCATCTGGCACCTGACGCTCAACCCGCCCCCGGACGGACGATGCGGCGACTGCGGCGGTGCACTCACGCAACGCGCCGACGACCGGCCGGACACGATCGCGCGACGACTCGACGTCTACGACCGCCAGACGCTACCGCTCGCGGACCACTACCGCAGTGCCGGCGTACTCGTGGTGGTGGACGCGGACGGCCCCGTCGAGACGGTGCTGGCCGGCAGCCTCGCGGCGCTCTGCGCTCCGGGAGACGGCGCGCTCGACGCGGCGGAACGGCGCTCGTAGCCGCAGTGTCCGGGCAGCCTCATCGCCGGGATCTCAGTACGGCGACCTCGGGGAACTCGTCCGGCGAGCCGTAGCCGTGCTCGGCCAGCCAGCGGACGTTGGTCAGGCATCGCAACGACCACCACGCGTGGATGAGGTCGCGGTCGACGTCGGTGCCGTAGCCGGCGAGGACGTCGTCCAGGTGCTCCGGGTGTCCGAGCGTGAGGATGGCGAGGTCGAACAGCGCGTCGCCCTGCGACGCCTCGGACCAGTCGATGACGCCGGTGATCTCGTCGCCGGCGACGAAGACGTGGTCGACCTGCAGGTCGCCGTGCGTGAAGACCGGCGTCCACGGCCGCAGCGCGGTCTCGGCGAGCCGGCGGTTGCGGGTGACCAGGTCGGCGGGCAGGACGTCGTGGGCGACGAGCCACTCGCACTCGACGGCGAGGCGCGATGCGAGCTCGTCGACGTTCGGACCGGAGCGTGGCGGCAGCGGCGCGTCGTGCAGCGCCCGCACTGCGGCACCGGCCGCGGCCCACGCCGCCGGTGACGCCGTCGACGGCTCGCCGAGGCGGCCGAGCGCCGTCCCGGGGACGGCGGCGATCGCGAGCACCGGCGGCTTGTGCCACAGGACCTCCGGCGTCGGGATCGGGGCCAGGGCCATCGCCTCGACCTCGGCGTCACCCCGCGCCTGATCAGCGTCGATCTTCAGGAACACGTCACCGACCCGCAGAGTCGCCCGCTCGGAATGGGCGACGACGACCTGGACATCATCCACGCCGGTCATTGTCGCGGGGACGGCCGCCGGCGTCACCCGGTTATCGCGGGCGACCGCGCTGTCCGGCGATGACCGGCATGGTCGGGCCTGCCGCGCCGGAGCGGCCACGGGGATGGACACCGCGCACGCGTGTTCCGGCCAGGCCCGCTCCGGCTAGGTCACTAATGTGGACATATGCGATCCAATCAACCGGAATCAATCTCGCGTCTTCGCCGCGTACTCGTCGGGGGGATCGCTCTGGTGATCGCCGCTCTGGCCGGTGGCGGCGGAGTCGGCTGGGCGGCGCCGGCTGAGGGAACGCTCCTGGTGGACGAGCCGTTCACCGGCGCCTCCGCCGACGATCGGTTCTCCGGGTACGGATCCGCCTGCCTCACCGGCGCGCCCGCGGTCACCGGTCTGGGCGCCGCGCTGCACCCGCTGGGCGGCTGCGCGTCCGCGGTCGGGCCGGTCCCCCCGGCCGGCGGCGCGCCGTTCGGCTTCCTCCGCCTCACCGACGACCTCAACGACGCGTCCGGCGCCGTCCTCTTCGACCAGGCACTGCCCGCCGATGAGGGCATCGAGGTCACCTTCGACCAGTACCAGTACGGCTCCACGACGCCCGCGACACCGGCGGACGGGATCTCGTTCTTCCTGGTCGACGGCGCCGGCGGACTCAGCGCCCCGGGCGCGTTCGGCGGCAGCCTCGGCTACGGCAAGAAGCTGCCCGACGACAACCCCGCCAACCAGTTCCTGCCCGGCGTCGACAACGGGTATCTCGGCGTCGGATTCGACGTGCTCGGCAACTACTTCGGCGATTGGGAACGGCGCGGGCAGGGCTGCGCCCGGCAGTCGCCGGCCGGTACCCCGTTCCGCATTCCCGGGCCCGGCCAGAACATGGTCACCGTCCGCGGTCCGGGCAACGGCATCACCGGATACTGCTTCCTGACCGCCACGACCAGCAACTTCACCACCACGGGCCCGTGGCCCTCGACGCTGCCCGGCCGGTTGCAGGGACCGTTGACCGCCTTCCCGCCGGGCACGAACGCGGAGCAGGCGGCGCAGTTGCTCCAGCCGTCCCGGCGGACCGTGACCATCCAGATCAGTCCGGGACCGGCGCCGCACGTCACCATCGACATCGACTTCAACGACGGGGCGGGCTCGCAACGGGTGCTCGAATTCGACGCGCCGACCCCGGTGCCCGACACCTACAAGTTCGGCTTCGGCGCGTCCACCGGCCTGTTCACCGACGTCCACCTCATCGGCAACGTACGCGTACGGTCTATGCAACCGCTGTCTCTGCTCGATCTCACCAAGTCGGCCGACACGGGTCACGCGTACCGCGAAGGCGACACCGTCGAGTACACGTACACGGTCACCAATGTCACCGGCGTACCGGTGCCCGACATCGAGGTCGCCGACGACCGGGTCGCCCGCGTCGTCTGCGCGAGCACCTCGCTCGCCCCGGCGGGCCAGCCCGGCGACAGCACGACCTGCACCGGGACCTACACGGTGACGGCCGAGGACGTGCTTGCCGGAGCGGTCACCAATACCGCGACCGCCACCGGTGACGCCGGACGGGTCGTGTCGCCCGAGCGATCGGTGACCGCGGCGACCGAGCCGACTCCGTCGCCGTCCGCCTCACCGGCCGCGTCCGTGCCGCCGTCCGTGTCCCCGACGCCGTCCGGCCCGGCGCTGGCGAACACCGGCACCCGCCTGTCACCGACGATCTTCGTCGGAGCGGCGGCCGTCCTGGCGGGCATCATCACACTGCTGCTCAGCCGGATGGCCGGCGCCCGGCGAGCGGGCAAACGTCGCGGAAGGCCACTTGCAGGGTAGCCGCACACTGGCGCCATGATCGGGCGTCGGTTGCATCAGCAGGGTTGGCGACGGATAGACCGCACGACGGCCGGCCTCTCGCGATGGGTCTTCTTCGGCGCCGTGATCGTCGTTCCGGCCATCGTCCGGGCCGTGTGGTTCGGCGACGTCCCGGCTCTCCTCCTCCCCGTGCCGGTGCTGCTGATTCTCGTCGCGGCATTCTTCCTCCTCGCCGGGCGACACGGCGTCTACGTCGGCGATCAAGGTTTCCTGGTGCGGGCGAACATGAACGCGTATCCGAGTCAGCCCCTCGGACCCGCATACGAGATCATCTATCCCTGGCACGTCATCCGGGCATTCGACGTGGACTGGTCGCTGAACCGGACCAACGGCAACATCGCCGTGCACCGGGCACTGTGGATCGTGGCCACCACCGGGGAACGCCACGAGACGTCGATCGGCCGATCGGTTCCGTATGCGGGCTCGCCGCCGGACGCCCAGTGGCGCTGGGCCGGGATACCCGCCATGCTGCTGCCGCCCGGCGAGTTCGACCGGATCGTCGAGATCCTCCGCCGCGAGTCCGCCGCCCGTTCTCCGCAGGCGATCGCTGACCACGAGGGCCCGTAACCGGTCACACAGACGTTCGCCGGCCTCGGGATCCCGAGGCCGGCGAACACTTCCCCTCAAGGTCAGGCTTCGTCACCGTCCGCGTACCGCTGGCGGCGAGCGACGATCAGCAACCCCACGCCGATCACGATCGCCAGCAGGCCCAGGCCCCCGAACCACCGCACGGCCACGCCGGTCACCGGGATCGGCGGCGGGCTCGGGCTCAGGCTCGGCGTCGCGCTCCCGCTCGGCGGCGGCGTGGCCGATCCGCTCGGGCTCGCCGACGCGCTCGGGGACTCGCTCGGAGACGCGCTCGGGGACGCCTGGATGTTGACCATCGTGCAGGTGATGTCCTGGCCGATCTCCGGGGTCAGGACACCGCCGGGCGTCGGCACCGTGGTGGTCGTTCCAGTCAGGACACACTCGGGTACGCCCACCGGATCGTAGCCGGCGGGACCGCCGCTCTCACTCAGCGCGTACGCGATGGTGGGTATCGCCAGTGCCTTGATGATGACGGCGTCGCCGTCGCGGCCGCGGAAGAGGACCGCCCCGAGGCCCCGGGCCCGTTCGCCGTCACCGGGATCCGCCTGCAGTTCCCAGTCCCTGGGGCCGGCGGTGCCGCCGAACGGATTGTCGACGAGCTTGCGCAGCGTGACCAGGGCGGGCTGGGCGATGTTGCGGGCGGTGCACTCCGCCTGCTGTCCCAACTGGACGGTCACGCCGCCGTTGAGGCCGTCGTATTCGGGGCCGAGGGTGCCGTCGCGCTGCCGCAGCGAGCAGTGCCAGCTGCCGGTGGACGGCGCCACGATGACCGCGCCATTGTTCACCTCCTGCCGGTATCCCGCCACCGTGGTCTCGCCGAGCAGGTAGCGGGTGTCCGCGGTCACCGCGTTCGAGACGCCGGTCGTCCCGCCGAACAGCGGGTTCGGGTCCCCCGTCGGGTACGCCGACAGCACCCACGAGTCGGCCGGCGTGTCCGGCGGCCCGTACGGGTTGACGACCTGCTTGATCAGGGTCAGCGTCGTCGTGCAGGTGACGGTGTTGAGGACGGCGTACACGTTGGCGCCGGCGGCCAGCGTGTGGGCGCCGAGGTCACCGCTCGGCGTCACCGTGCAGCCGGGCGGCAGCAGGGTCAGGTCGGGCGTGTCCCCGACGGTGACCGAGTCCCCGGCGACGTAGCCGCCGTACACCTGCGACCAGATCGGCGTGGTCTGACCGGTCAGGCCGAGCGCGGCCTGGAAGGCGGTCGGCTGCGAGGGGAACGGGAAGTCCGTGCCGTTGATCCGCCACACCTTGTTGACTTGGACGGTGGATTGAGGGACCGGCGCCCGGTTGTAGACCGAGCAGGTGACGATGCCGTTGGCCAGGGCGTCCACGGTGAACCCGAGCGCGCCGGAGTTGGTCACCGTGACCGGGTTGCCGTCGGAGGTGCACGTCGCGTTCAGGCCGCCGACCTGTTCGAGCGCGTACCCCGCCTGCTGGGTCTCCGTGATCGTCACCGACTTGGTCGTCGCGCCGGCGAGATCCACGTCGAACGAGAGCGCGCCCGTGGTGTTGTCCGTGCTGCCGCTGGCGGGCGTGACACCGGAGGTCGCGGTGGCGAAGGTCCAGCCGCCCGTCGGCACGCCGTCCGCGATGGTGCCGGTCGGCGAGATCACGTTCTTGACCACGCTGATCGTGCCGGAGCAGGTCTTGAGCGCGATGTCGCGGAACGTCTGCCCCAACTGGGCGTAGTCGGTCTGGACGTAGTCGCTGCCGGCGGTCGGGCCCGAGATGGCCTGGAGGTTGTTGGCCGAGCCGCTGATCCCCGCGCCGACGCCGACCGCGACGATCCGCGTGCCGAGGTTCTTCAGGGCGTTGGCGGAGAAGACCCCGTTCTCGACCTCGCGGAACCGGGTGTAGTTGCCCGGCCCCTCGGAGTTCGGGCCGTAGAAGGTGGGGTTGCCGTCGGTCAGCATCAGGACGGCGTCGTACCTCGTGGTCGCCGCGAAGACCTGGAACAGGCCGGAGTCCCAGTTGGTGCCGCCGCCCGCGGTCAACCCGGCGACGGCGTCCTTCACCGTCGTCCCACCGCTCGCGGCGGAAACCGAGGTGGCTCCGAGGATCTGGTTCGCGCCGGTGGCGAAGCTGAAGACACCGATCCTGGACGGCGTACCCGTGAGGGCGTCGACGAAGCCGTCCGCGGCGTCCTTCACCGCCGGCAGGTCGGGCGCGATCGAGCCGGAGACGTCGATGAGCAGCGCGATGTTCAGGCCGCAGTGGTCGGGCAGCGGCGGGTTGGTACGCACGTCGGCCCAGGTGTCCTCGCGCGCCAGCGGATTGGTGTTGCCGGTACTGATGGTCGGGAACTGGTACGCGACGTTGTTCTGGATCGTCCCGGTGAAGAACTGGTTGTAGGTTCTCGCGACGGTCGGGCCGGGTCCGGTGTCGACCGTCTGCAGGACCGCATAGCCCGCCGGGGCGGTGCGCTCGACGATCCAGTAGCCCTGGTTCGTCCCGGTCCGGGCCGCGACGTCGACGCTGCAGGTGCCCGTGGGAGCGGTCGTGGTGCAGCTGTAGGTGGGTGAACCCAGCGTCGGCGGGGTTCCGGAGACGCCCGGGTAGACGTCGAACACCGCGCCGGCCGGGCCGTCGACGGCCTGCGCGGTCGTGCGGTCACCGCCGACGCGCAGGGTCATGGTCGCATTCGTCGGGCTGGGCGCGCCCTCGGTGGGCGCCGGGTCGACGACGATGGCGACCGTGCCGGCCAGGAAGACTCCCACAGCCGCGGCCAGGCCAGAACGCAGTGCTCGCATTTCGCTCCTTTTGTCCGATCTCGGACACTAGGAGCGAATTATGCCGCCTGAGACGCCCCGCTACCGGGAAATGCCTGCTTATACGGTTAGTCGTGTCAGAATTACACTGCGTAAACACGTTGCGGCCGTCGTTAGCGTGAGGCGTGCTCACCATTCGCCCCGCCGAGACCGACGAGGACCTGGAGGCCTGGCGTCGCGTACGCCTCGCCGTCCTGCCGTACGAACGCTGCTCCACTGTGGCGGAGATCCGCAGGTCCGTACGCCCGGGTCAGCTCCTGCTGCTCGCCGAACTCGACGGCGTCCTGGCCGGGCACGGGATCACCGCACCGTCGGACATCGCCGGACGGGCGTCGATCGCACCGCGCGTCCTGCCCGGGTTCCGTCGCCGGGGCGTCGGCACCGCGCTGCTGCGGGCGCTGGCCGGCCACGCGTACGCCGAACTGGGTTTCCGCCAGGTCAGGGCGCTTGTGGACGATCCGGAGTCGATGGGCTTCGCGACCCGGTTCGGCTTCGCGGAGATCGACCGCCAGGTCGAGCAGGTACGCGCGATCGGGACCGAGCCGCGGCCTCAGGCACCCGCGGGTGTCGAGATCGTCAGCATCGCGCAACGGCCGGACCTGTGGCCCCGCGCGTACGCCGACGTGGCCGCGGCGGCGGTGCACGACATGGCGCTGGAGGGCGACTTCCAGGTGACGCTGGAGCAGTGGGAGGCCGACTGGATCAACGCGCCGCAGGCGTCGTTCGTCGCCCTGACCCGCGAGCCGGACGAGCTGGTCGTCGGCCTGGCGTCGCTCCTGCTGGACAAGGACGTGCCCGACCGCGCGGAACACGGCTTCACCGCGGTACGCCGAGACCACCGCGGCCGCGGCATCGCGTCGGCGCTGAAGCGCCAGACCCTGTGGTGGGCGGCGGAGCACGGCATCACCGAGGTGTACACGTGGACGCAGCGCGGCAACGAGGACATGCGCCGGCTCAACGAGCATCTCGGCTTCGGGTACCGGACGATCAGCGTCACGGCCGAGCGGGAACTGCCGATCGTCTGAATCCGACGATCAGGTCACGGAGTTCGCCACCTGGCGCGGTCGGCCGATTAGCATCAGCGTCATGCCAGCGCGAGCGTCGGGCGTATTCCGGCGGACACCGATCGAGCGGTCGGACCAACGCGTTTCCTGGGAACGGCCCGATGAGGCCTTCTTCGCCTCCGGCGCCTGCCACATCCTGGCCTGGGTCTGCCGAGACACCTACCAGGACCGACCAGTCGCCCTCAGGGCGATGTTCCTCGACGGCGAACGGCATCCCCTGCACGTCTACGCCACCTGGGACCGGTGGGCCTTCGACTCCTCGGGCTGGAACCCCGAATCAGACCTGCTGAACGTCAACGCGGAGTTCGAAGGTCGCCCGACCGAGAGCATCGAGATCACCACCGACCTCGCCGAGTTCTGCCAGACGCATGTCCACCGCATGCCGCACCAGTACTGGCGCGACCCGGTCCCGCGCGCCCGCGCCTACGTGAACCGGTACCAGCCGCCCTGGCCCGGCTGAGACGCGCACCACGGAGAGCCCTGTCGGCGGACAAGTCACCGGTTGCGGCGCCACCACCGCCGGGTCGGTACCTCGGGCGCCGGGCCGACCGCCACCCCCAATGCCGTCGCGTACGCGACCAGGCCGTCTTCGGCGCCGTTCTTGAACCGCTTCATCACACGTTGGACCGGCCACACGGTGGAGCCGTCCGGGAGTACGAGCTCGACGTTGACCTCACCGTGCGGGTCCTGATCGTCCGTGCGCCACTGCGCACCCACCGCACGCCGGATGACCTCTCCGACGTAGGCCCCCACGGCGAACAAGCGTCCCCCGAGGTCCTTGTCCAGAAGTCCACCCGGACGCGCGCGGCCCGCGACGGACTGGTCGTCGAAGAACCGGTCGACCGCCCACAGACTCCCGGGGCTGAAGTCGGCGGGGTACCCCGAGGACGACAACGCCTGGGAGATCCAGGCAGCCGACCCGTCAAGGTCTTCGGCCAGTGACGCCACAGGGAACCTCCGCGATGGTCTCGGACCGGACAAGAGCAGGATCGTATCCCGGCCCGGATTGCCGCATTGCGGACGCACACACCTTACGGGTACGAGCAGGTTTTCCCCTGATGCCGCGACGCGAACGCCGACGCACTGTCGATTGTGTCCGATCCAAGAGGAAGGAAAGCATCCATGCGACGTACCATCGCCACACTCGTCGCCGTCGTCCTCGCGGCCGGCGCGGTTGGCCTGCCGGACACGGCCTCGGCCGCGACCGGGCGCATCTCATGGCAGCCCTGTACCGACGCACCCGACGTGCAGTGCGCCACCCTGACCGTGCCCGTCGACTGGGCCCGGCCTTCGGGGCCGACCGTCTCTCTCGCGCTGGTCCGGCGCCAGGCCACCGACCCGGCCCACCGCATCGGCTCGCTGGTGATCAACCCGGGCGGCCCCGGCGGCTCGGGCGTCAGGGTCGTCAAGCGGAGCGCCTGGCTCAGCCCCGCCGTGGCCAGCCGGTTCGACATCATCGGCTTCGACCCGCGGGGGGTGGGCCTGAGCAACCCGGTGCTGTGCGACGAGGCTGTGGAGCGCGAGGCGTTCCCAGCCGACCCGCAGAGTCCCGCGCAGTTCGCCGCCCTGCAGGAACACAACCGGCGACTCGACGCAAGCTGCCGCGCATTGACCGGCCCGGCCTACGACCACATGAACACCGCCGACGTCGCCCGCGACCTGGACGCCATCCGCGACGCCCTCGGCGAGCGGAAACTCAACTACTACGGGGTGTCCTACGGAACGCTGATCGGCCAGCAGTACGCCGAGCTGTTCCCGCAGCGCATCCGCACGCTGGTGCTGGACTCCGACATGGACCACAGCATCTCCTCCACGTGGCGGTTCATGCGCACCGAGACCGTCGGGCTGCAGGAGAGCTTCGACGAGTTCGTCGCCTGGTCGGACCGCACGGCCGACTCGCCGCTGCACGGCACCGACGTGCGGGCGCTGTTCGCCGACCTCTACGCCCGGGCCGGCCGCGGCGAGCTCACCCTGCCCGGCACCACCGACACGATGAGTACGCTGGACCTGCTCGGCCTGGTGCACGGCTCGATGTACGACCCGGACTGGCGTACGCTGGCCGCCGACCTGGCCCAGCTGGCCGCTCCGGAACCGGCTGTCGGCTATGGCGCGGCGGTGCCCGACCCGTTCCAGGCGATCTTCTGCCAGGACTGGCGGCTGCCGGTGAGCAGCTACTACGAGTGGGCCGCCTACAAGGCCGCGCTGGCGGCCATCACGCCCGACATGAAGATCTCCCCGCTGGGCCAGCTGGCCGTCGCCGGGTGCACCGGCCTGCCGGGTCCGGTCCGCAATCCGCAGCACGCGCTGCGCGTACAGGGGGCGCCGCCGATCCTGATGGTCAACAGCCGGTTCGATCCGGCCACGCCGTACCAGTGGGCCGAAGACGCGGCCCGGCAGAGCGGCGCGGTGCTGCTCACCTACGACGGCTGGGGACACGGCGCCTACTTCAAGGGCAGCGACTGCGTGACCGGCGCGGTCGACGACTACCTCGTCACCGGCGTGACACCGGCGCGCGGCACGCACTGCGCCGCCGTCCCGCCGCACGACAGCCTGCGGGCGTCCCCGCAGCCGAGCGGCTCCCCCACGCCGGGCCGCCTGTGGTGACCCGGACCGGCGTCGCCGGGTAGCGCTCCGCGGAAGCCGTTCCCCTCGGGGACCGGCTTCCGCGGCACGGTCTGCTGCGGCGCGGTGCCGCAGCGATCGGCGGATCGAACCCGTCAGCCGAACCAGATCTTGAGCGCTTCCCGGGCACTCGCCCGCAGTTCGTCGATCGCCGCCCCCGGCCCGTACGCCCACGCCACATACCCGTCCGGCCGGACGAGCAGGGCATCGGCCGGGGCCGGTACGCCGGACACCCGCGCGGTGACGAGGCGTACGTGGTCGTCACCGAAGTTCTCGAGCGCGCCGGTGAGGTCGAGCAGCACCGGCCGGCCGTCGCGCAGCAGTTCCCCGGCCCGGCCGACCGGACCGGTCAGGGGCAGGTCGGGCAGCCACCGGCCGAGCAGCGGATGCGCGGGCAGCCGGTCGCCGAACGTCGCGTACACAGCGTCCGCCCCCGCCATCAGATCGGCGACCCGCTGGAGGTTCGCGTCGTCGGTCAGCAGCCCGGTCACGAACTCCCGCAGGGCGGTGACGTTGTCGCCGGGCTCCAGCAGCTGCATCTGCGTACGCGTGTGCATCAGAACCCTCGTCCCCAGCGGAATCCGTTCGCTCTCGTACGAGTCGAGCAGCCCTTCGGGTGCCCAGCCGTGCACCTGCGCCGCCAGTTTCCAGGCGAGGTTGACGGCGTCCTGCATGCCCAGGTTGAGCCCGGGGCCGCCGACTCCTGAGTGGACGTGGGCGGCATCGCCGACGAGCAGGAGCCGGCCGTCGCGGTAGCGCGAAGCCTGCCGGGAGTTCACCCCGGGCCGGCGGCGCAACGATTCCGCCGGCCCGGCGTCGCCTTCGGGCAACGAGACGGGCAGCGGCCGCCCGAGGACGCGCTCGATCGCGGCGGCCAGTTCGGCCAGCGGGATCGGCCCCTCCGGCCCGGCGTCCGGCTGGTTCCACTCCAGGACCGAGACACGGAACCGGCCGGGCTGGAACACGCCGTAGACGAAGATCCCGGCGGCGAACCGGTGGAAGGCGTACGGGGGCAGGGAATCGATCGTCCCGTCGGCGGCGAGGGCGGTGGCATCGACGCTCACCGTGCCCTGGCGGGAGATGAAGCCCGTGTCGGTGATCCCCGGGAAGTCGATCCCGGCCGCCTTGCGGACCAGGCTGCGCCCGCCGTCGGCGCCGACGGCGTACCGGGTGCGCAGCCGGTCGCCGGTCGCCAGGGTCAGCGTCACGCCGTCGGCGTCCTGCTCGACGGCCGTGACCTCCTGTCCCCGGCGGACGTCGACGCCCAGCCGGGCGGCCCGGGCGGCGAGCAGCTCCTCGATGCGCCGTTGGGGAATCGGCAGCATGTACACGGGATTGTTGTCCCGCAAGCGATGCAGCTCTAGGCCGAGCCCGCCGAACTGGAACGCCGGCGCCGGCCGGGGCGGTCCGGCTTGACCGCTGAACTCCTCGAACAGGCCGCGGTAGTCGAGCATCTGCACGACCCGGCCGACGAGGCCGTTGGCCTTGGGGATCGGACTGGGCCCGGTGAGCCGTTCGAGCACCACCGGGCGTACGCCCGCGGTCGCCAGTTCGCACGCCAGCAGCAGGCCGTTGGGGCCGCCGCCGACGATGACGACGTCTTCTGTCGCGAGGTCTTCTGTCGCGAGGTCTTCTGTTGCGAGGTCTTCTGTTGCGATGGGCATGACTGTTCCTCCCCGGAACACGGGTATGCGCCAGCGTCCGGCGGCCACGGGGGCCGTCGGTCCACACAGGACTGAAAGGTCGGGTTACCTCGGCGCGGGGAGCCCCGCGGCGATCTGCCGCAGCCCGTCCTCGATCAACGAGGCCATGGGCGGCACGGGTGGCTCGGACTGCATCCAGCGGTCGGTGGCCACGTAGACGGCCGCGGCGACGGCCGCCGCGACCAGGTGCGGATAGAGATCTTTGTCCAGGTCGGTACCGGTCCGGTCGGCGACGGCCACGGCCATCTCCCGCTCGGTGCGCCGCGACAGCTTCAGGTACTCGCCGGTCATCTCGGGCGCCTGCATCATCGCGCGTACGCCCGCCTGCCAGCCTTCGGGAGCACGGGACTCACCCTCGGCCGTGTACTGCTCGACGACCGCCGCGATGACCGCGTCCCAGAGCGGCTCGCCGGCGGGCCGCTCGCGCACCGCGACGGCCGCGGCCTCCGAGCGGGCCAGCGCCCGCCAGTAGATGGCCTCGAACTTGCTGGTGAAGTAGTTGTTGAAAGTCCGCGCGGACACCCCGGCGGCCGCCGCGATGTCCTCGACGCGCACGTTCTCGATGCCGCGCTCCACGGCCAGATGCAGCGCCGCCCAGCTCAAGGCCTCGCGGGTCTGCTCCTTCTTCCGCTCACGCAAGCTCATGCCACGACAGTACGCCCAAAGCTGCGGGCCACGCAAGAATGCGTGGTACGTAAAATTACGGACCACGCAAATTTAGCTCGGAACGGCCTGGACACGGGCAGTAGCATGATCGACATGTTGCCGCCGCGCGGAGTGCCCCGCGTCCTCGCGGTCGCACAGCTGACCAACTCGCTGGGCGACGGAGCGTACTTCGTGTGCTCGGTGGTGTACTTCACCCACATCGTCGGGCTGTCGCCGACGCAGACGGGTCTCGGCCTGACGCTGGGCTGGGGCGCCGGATTCCTCGCGGGCATCCCGTTCGGACAGCTGGCCGACCGGTTCGGCCCCCGGGGCACCTCGATCGCGGTGGCCCTGCTGATCGCGGCCACCCTCGGCGCCTTCCTCCTCGTACCCTCCTTCCCGTGGTTCGTGCTGGCCGCGTGCGCGTACGCCTGCCTGCAGACGGGTTTCGGCATCACCCGCCAGACGCTGCTCGCGGGACTGGTGGCCGCCGAGGAACGGACGCGGACGCGCGCCTACCTCCAGGCGGCCGGCAACGGCGGGATGGCGGTCGGCGCGGCGCTCGGCGGCCTGGCCCTGACGGTGGGAACGGCCACCAGTTACCACGTCGCGTTCGCCGTCGACGCGCTGTGCTTCCTGATCGCCGCCGCGGTCCTGTCCCGGCTGCCGTCCGTCGCCCCTTCCCCGCGCCGGGCGGGCGGCGAGCCGCGCCTGGCCGTGCTCCGCGACCGCCGCTACACCGTCGTCGCCGCGCTCAACATGGTGATGATGCTCTACATGCCGATGCTCAGCGTCGTCGTTCCTTTGTGGATCGCCGAGCGTACGCACGCGCCGCGCTGGATGGTCTCCGCGGTCCTCGTGGTCAACACGATCTCGGTCATGGCCTTCCAGGTCCGCATGGCCCGCCGGATATCCAGCCTGGCCGTCGCCGCCCGGTCGATCCGCTGGGCCGGCGCGGTCATGGGACTGGCCTGCGCGGTCTTCGCGCTCAGCGCGTACGGCACGTCGGCGTGGCCCGCCGCGGCGGCGCTGCTGGCCGGGGCGCTCATCCAGGTGTTCGCCGAGATGATGCTGGTCTCCGGCGGCTGGGAGCTGAGCTTCGGCCTCGCGCCCGACGGCAAGACCGGCCAGTACCAGGGATTCTTCAGCATGGGCATCGCCGTGGCCCGCATGCTGGGTCCGCTGCTGCTGACGACGCTGATCCTGAACGGCGGTCCGGCCGGCTGGCTGGTCCTCGGGCTCGCGTTCGCCGCCGCAGGGGCGGCGATGGTCCCGGCGGTCCGCTGGGCGACCGTCCCGGTCCAGGCGCCCGCCACCGCCGCCGTCTCGGAGCCGGTGTCCCCCTGAGCACGACGGCCGGCGACCCTATGCCTCGGGGAAGTCCAGGCGCATCACGATTCGGCGGGCGGTCGGACGGCTGACCTCGCGCAGTCCGGCGGCGAGGAACGTGTTGCGGGACCCCACGTTCATCTCGCCCCAGGAAATGTTCTGACCTTCCTTCGGCACCATCGGGTACGCCTCGACCGCTTGCGCGCCATGAGTTCTGGCGTACTCGACGGCGGCCACCGCGAGCGGCCGGGTCAGCTGCCGGCGGCGATAGCCGGCCCGGATCGCGAAGCACACGATCGCCCACACATCCGGGTCTGCGGGGTCTTCGTTGCGGCCGGTCCAGGGCACCGAGGAGCCGCGCAGCCGGCGGTAGTTCGCCCGCGGTTCGACGGCCACCCAGCCGACCGGTTCACCGTCGAGGTACGCGACGAGCCCGGTGGTGGCCGGCGCTTCGGGGTGGCCGCAGTCGGTCTCCTCGCGCAGCCGCTGCGCCCGTGCCTCGGGCGGCATGTCGAACCAGTCGTGGTCGCCGAGCTTGATCCGCTGGCACTGACAGGTCGCCGCGCCGCCGCGGCCGAACACGGTCTGCAGGTCGTCCCAGCTCGCCTCGTTGGCCGGGACGACGGTCACGGTGTCTTGCGCCATGCGTCCTGGCTACCACACCGGACCGACATCCCGCACGCGGAACGATGAGTCGTTCAGGCCGCCATCGCGGCCTGGTACTGGCCCGTCAGCCAGGCGGGCGACGTGATCGCCGTCCCGACCACCACGGCCCACACCCCCGCGTCCAGAGCCGCGCGCGCCTGTTGCGGCGAGTGGATCCGGCCTTCGGCGATCACGGGTACGCCGAGCTTGCCCGCCAGTGCCGCGGCGAGCTCCAGATCCGGGCCGGCCGGCGGTCCTCCCGGACCGGTGTAGCCGGACAGCGTCGTGGCGACCGCGTCGGCGCCCGCGTCGACCGCGGCCAGGCCTTCATCCACTGTGGATACGTCGGCGAGGACGAGCGCCCCGGTCTGCCGGTGCACGGCCGCGACAGTGTCGGCGAGCGTACGCCCGTCCGGTCGGGGCCGGGTCGTGCCGTCGACGGCCACGATGTCGGCGCCCGCCCGGGCGACGTCCAGGGCGTGCCGGGCCGTCGGGGTGATGTAGACGCCTTCGTCGCCGTCTTTCCAGAGCCCGATCACGGGGGTCGTGACGAGCGCCCGGGTCCGGCGGACGACCTCGACGCCGTTGACGCGTACGCCGACCGCGCCCGCGCGTACCACCGAGGCGGCCAGGCGGGCCAGCACCTCCGGGTCGCGCATCGGGTCGCCGGGCGGGGCCTGGCAGGAGACGACGAGGCCGCCTCGGATCGCGGCCAGCGCCGATGCTGCGGCGTCGGTCATCGCAGGGTCCTTCCGTTGACGAGATCGCGGGCCAGGGCGGCGGCGCCGATGACGCCGGCCCGCGTACCGAGGACTGCCGGGGTGAGCGCGGGCGCGGCCGGCGGCAGGAGTTCGGCGTGGAAGGCCGCGCGCAGTGGCTGCCACCACACGTCACCGGCCTCGGCGACTCCCCCGCCGACCACGACCGTCTCCGGGTCGAGCAGGTTGGCCACACCGCCGAGGGCGCGGCCGAGCACGGTGGCCGCGTGCGTCACGACGGTCGCGGCCCGCGGATCGCTCTCGGCGAGCGCGATCACCTCCGCCGTCGTGGTCACCGGCAGCCCGGCGCGTCGGGCGGCGCGCAGGATCGCCGGCCCGGCCGCGGCCGCCTCCAGGTGGTCGCGGCGGCCGCACGAGCACAGGTCGTCCCCCACTCCGGGCACCGGGATGTGGCCCAGGTGCCCGGCCACACCGCTGAACCCCGGCAGGAGTACGCCTTCGCGGACCACCGCGCCGCCGATGCCCGTGCCGACGGCCACCACGAGGACGAGCCCGCCCGTGCTTGCGGTGCCGTGGCGGGCTTCGCCGAGGCCGGCCGCGCGTACGTCGTTGTCGACGGCGACCGGCAGGCCGAGCCGCTCGGACAGCAGGTCGGCGACGGGGGTGCCGGCCCAGCCGCGCAGCAGGTCGGTGGCCGAGACGACGACGCCGCGCCGTGCGTCCACGACTCCGGGCGCCCCGACACCGACCGCCGCGATGGTTCCGACGGCTTCGCGGCGGACCTCGTCGGCCAGGCGCGCGGCGGTGTCCAGGATCGCCGCGGCCCCTTCGGCCGCCGGGGTCGGTGCGACGCGGATGGCGTACGCCCGCCCGTCGCCGTCGACCGCCGCGACCGCGGTCTTGGTGCCGCCGATGTCGACGCCGATGACGAGGTCGTGATCAGGACCGGCCGTCATCGGCGTACTCGTCGGATGGTCGCGGAGAAGTCGTAGCGGTCGCCGCGGTAGAGGGTGTCGGCGCGCTCGACGATGCGGCCCTGGCTGTCGATGCCGATCCGCCGCACGTGCAGCGCGGCCGTGCGGGCCGGTACGCCGAGCAGGTCGGCGAGGTGCTTGCCCAGGTTGACCGCGCTGGTGGTCTGCTGGGCGCGCTCGACGCGGATGCGGTACCGGCGTTCCATGAGGTCGTAGAGCGAGCCGTCCAGGTCCTGTTCGAGCAGCTTCGGGAACAGCCGGGCGGGCAGGTACGCCTGCTCGTGCGCGACCGGGATGTCGTCGGCGGAGCGCAGCCGCTCGATGCGGTACGCCGCCGCCCCGGGCTCGATGCCGAGGTCCTTGGCGGTGGCCGCGTCGGCCTCGACGGCTTCGGCGGCGATGAGCCGGGAGCCGGGCCGCAGGCCGCGGGCGCGCATGTCCTCGGAGAACGAGGACAGCGCCAGGTCCTTGGAGACCTTGGGTTCGGTGACGAAGGTACCGACCCCGCGGACGGCGTAGATCAGGCCGTCGTCGGTGAGCGCGCGCAGGGCCTGGCGGATGGTCATCCGGCTGACCTCGAAACGTGCCGCGAGCTCGCGTTCGGGCGGCAGCATCTCGTGCGGGGCCATCCGCTCGGCGACCTCCTGGCGCAGCACCTGGCGCAGCCAGGCGTGCTTGGCGACGGCCGGTCCCTCGGTCTGCTCCATCGACACTGCTCCCACCTGGCCGTCGGCGGCCGTCGGCGCGCTCATCCCTTCAACCCCGTCTGGGCGAGGCCGGCCACGAACTGGCGCTGCGCGATGATAAACACCGCGAGTACGGGCAGGACCGTCAGTGTCGTCGCGGCGAGCTGAATATTCCAGATGTTGCCGCCGTAGGCGTCGGTGTACTGGGTCAGCGCGAGCGGCAGGGTGAACTTGTCCTTCGTGGACAGGTAGACGAGCGGTTCCAGATAGCTGTCCCAGGTACGCAGGAACGTGAAGATCGCCACCGCCGCCAGGGCGGGCCGGGCGAGCGGCAGGGCGATGCTGCGGAACAGCCCGAACCGGCCCAGCCCGTCGAGACGGCCGGCCTCTTCCAGTTCCGCCGGCAGGGCCAGGAAGAACTGGCGCATCACGAAGGTGCCGAGGACGCTCGGCGCGCCGAAGATCGGGATGATGATCAGCGGCCAGTGGGTGTCGATGAGGCCGAGCGACTGCACCATCCGGAACAGCGGCACGATCGTCACCTCGGCCGGCACCAGCATGCCGGTCAGCACCACGAAGAACAGCGCGTCGGCCCCCGGGAACCGGATGCGGGCGAAGGCGTACCCGGACAGGGCCGAGACCGCCATCGTGCCGACGGTGACCAGGGCGGCGATGTAGAGGCTGTTGAGGTACTGGTGCGCGAACGGCTGCAGCTCGAACACCTGCTTGTAGTCCGACCACAGCGGGTGCGTCGGGAACAGCTTCGGCGACCGGCTGTAGATGTCGTTGGCCGGTGACAGCGAGGCGGTCACCATCCACCAGGTCGGGAACAGGAACGGGATGGCCAGGACGGTCATGACCACGTAGAGGGCGATCTTCGCCCAGCGCGGCAGCGACAATGCGCGGCTGCGGCTGTCGGCGCGCTTCTGGTTGTTGTCGGCGCTCCTGCTACTCATTGACGACCCACCTCTTGCGCATCTGCCACTGGATCGCGGTCAGCACCAGGACGATGGCGAACAGCAGGACCCCCAGGGTGCTGGCGTAGCTCAGGTCGTGGGCCACGAAACCCTGCTTGTAGAGGTCGTAGACGAGGACGTTGGTGGAGTTGCCCGGACCACCGGCCGTGAGCACCTGGATCGGCGCGAAGACCTGCAACGAGCCCACCACCGTGATGATCGACGTCAGCAGCACGGTCGGCGTGATCAGCGGGAACGTGATCCGCCAGAAGGTACGCCACCGCGACGCCCCGTCGAGGGCGGCCGCCTCGTACAGGTCCTCCGGTACGCCCTGCAGCGCGGCCAGGAACAGCACCATGTTGAGCCCGACGTTCTTGATCGTCTGGGTGACGATGACGGCGATCAGGGCCGTACCCGGCTCGTGCAGCCAGTTGGGCCCGGTGATGCCGACCTTGGCCAGCAGCGCGTTGATGCCGCCGGTGCCCTGCAGCAGGGTGCCCGACACGATCGCCCACGCCACGAGGGAGACCACCACCGGGGAGAAGAAGATGGTCCGGAACAGCGCGGTGCCGCGCAGCCGCTGGTTGAGCAGGACCGCCAGCAGCAGCGCCAGGGCCAGGTTGAGCACGACCAGCCCGACGGAGAAGAACAGCGTCGCGCGCAGGACCGCGCCCAGCGCCGGGTCGTGTGCCAGCTGCTTGTAGTTGGCGAGCCCGGCCCAGTCGAACGTGCCGGCGAGCACGTTCCAGCTGTGCAGGCTGTACCAGACCACCGCGACGATCGGCCAGCCGACGAAGGCGGCCCAGCCCAGCAGTTGCGGTGCGACGAACAGGTAACCGGCGACCGCGTCGCGGCGTCGGGCGGTCATCCGGTGGTTCCGGCGGCCCCGCCCGGGCGGCGGCCGGTGTCCCCGGCCGCCGCTACGGGTGTCCGCCGCGGATGCGGTCGAGACGCTCATGACTGTCAGCTGCCCGCGCTCAGCAGCGGCTCGACGGCCTTGCAGACGCCCGCGAGCGCCGCGGGAACGTCCGCTCCCTGCTGGTAGTACGCGTCCATCGCGGCCCGGACGGCCTCGTCGATCTTCGCGTACCCGGAGTGGCTCGCCTTGACGGTGCCGTTCTTGATGCCGTTGATGACGACGCTGTCCAGCTGCTCCGCCGTCAGCAGCGGGTTGGCCGCCTTCAGCGTGGTCGCGTTCAGCAGCGACGTGCGCGGCGGCGGGAAGTACTGCGCCAGCTTCGCCGAGTTGTCCGGGTTGCTGAAGAAGGCCAGGAAGTCCGCGGCCGCCTGCGGGTGCTTGGCCTTGCCGAAGACGCCGATGCCGGCCTGGCCGAACAGCTGCTGCGCACCGGCGGTGCCGGCCGGCAGCGGCGCGACGCCCCACTTGAACTTGGCGTCCTTGAGGGTCGAGGCCCGGGAGATCTGGGTGACGGTCATCGCCGAGTCGCCGGCGAAGAAGTCCGCCGCCGTGCCGGGCGGCGGCATCGCCTTGTCGGTGTAGACCGCGTTGTGCAGGAACGTCATCGCGTCGACCATCGACTGGCTGGTGAACTGGCAGGTCTTGCCGTCGGCCGACCACGGCGCCGCGCCGTAGCCCGCCCACAGGGAGGCCAGGTTGTCCCAGATCTTGTAGTCGAAGTCGCGGATCACCAGGCCGAACTTGCCCGGCTCGGCGGCCGGCACCTTCGCGGCCGCCTGCTCGGCGGCGGTCCAGGTCCACTGGTTGGCCGCGATCAGCTGGTCGGGGGTCTGCGCGCCGGCCTTGGTCAGCATGTCGGCGTTGTAGAACATGACGAACGGCGACGTGGAGAACGGGTAGCCGTAGAGCTTGCCGTCGGCGGCCCACAGTTTCGTGGTGGCCGGGGCGAGGTCGTCGTAGTTGTAGCCGGCCGTGCCCTTGAGGGTCGGGGTCAGGTCGGTCAGCGCGCCCGAGGAGACGAAGTCGGGCGCGTCCTTCTCGAAGATCCACGCGAGGTCCGGCGAGTTGCCGCCGGCCACCTGCGTGGTGAGCGCGGTGGTGTAGCTGGCGAACGGCAGCGCGTCGAACTTCACGGTGACGTTCGGGTGGGTGGTCTTGTAGTCCGCGGCGATCTTGTCGAACAGGGCGAGCTGGTCCTTGTTCGCGGTCCAGACCGTCATGCGCAGCGAGACCGGGCCGTTGGCGTCCTCGGCCTTGTCACCGCCGCCACAGCCGGCGGCCGCGAGGGCCAGACCGGCCGCGAGTACGCCGGCCATCCAGCGCAGTCGCTTCATATCCTTGTCCTCCAGGGGAAATGGTGAGGGGTTCCTAGTAACCCGTGATCCGGGGCCAGGCGAGTTCGACGCCCTCGCGGGCGAGGCCCGCCCGGAAGTCGTCGAGGAGACCGGCATCGGCGTGCACCGCGGCGGGAGTGGTGGCGTTGTCGAGGCAGTACGCGGCCAGCGCGCCGGCCGCCTCCCCGACGTTCCACTCGACCGGGTGCAGCCGGTAGCAGCCGTTGGTGATGTGGGTGGTGCCGATGTTCTTCGCGGCGGCCAGCAGGTTGACGGTCCGCTGCGGGATCAGCGCGCCCAACGGGATCTCGAAGGGGCAGGCGCCGACGTCGAGGTAGGTGTCCCCGTCGGTGGTGGGGTGCAGATCGATGCGGTACATGCCCACGCCGATCGAGTCCGGATAGGACACCGCGCCGCGGTCGCCGCGTACGGCGAGGGAGAGGTCCTGCTCGACGACCGTGGTCCGGGCCCGGATGCGCCGCGACTCGCGCAGGTAGGGCGCCTGGGCGAAGCCGTCGGCCGTGCCCACGACGTCGCCGCGCAGGCGCAGGCCGGGGAAGCCCGTGCCCCCGTCCGGCCGGGGGGCTTCGGTCTGCAGCCAGTAGAGCAGCGACAGCGACAGCTCCCGGGACTCGGCGTACGCGAGGCGGGCGTCGTCTTCGGGGACGTCGATGACCGGCCGGACGAAGTAGTCCATCTGCGGCCAGTTGACGAGCGTGATGTCGCTGGCGTACGCGCCCGGCGTGAACAGGTCGCGGGCCGCGATCCGCCGGAACGTCCACAGGTTCGGCCCGCTGGCCACCCGGCTCTGGTCGGCCACGACGTCCAGCGGGTCGTCGCCGGGGTTCGGGACGAACGCGCCCGTCACCGGTTCCAGCGTGCGGGGTTCGGGCCAGCGCAGCGACAGCATCTTGTCCGGCCAGCAGTCGGGCTGGTAGTCGCGCCAGCGGGCGTACGCCGCCGGGCGGTCGATGGTGTGGTCGCCGTCGACGTGGTCGAGCGCGAAGCACCAGGACAGGCCCTGCCAGTTGGCGGGCTGGGCCGCCTCCGGCGCGCTCGGTTCACCGGTCTCGGAGCGCGCCTCGAACCCGGTGACGTACTCGACCCCGGCCAGCGGCAGCAGATCGCCGGCCTCCGTAGCGTCCAGAATGTACGGCGCGGTCGCGGTCAGCTCGGCGCCGATGTCGATGTGCCGCAACGTGACGGCGGTGATCCGGTCGCCGTCGACGTCGGCGGCCACCGGGCGGTAGCCGCGCAGGACCCGCAGCGCGCCGCCGCTCTCGTACGGGGCGAGCATCGCGTCGATGACGGCCGCGGCGACCCGGGGCTCGTGGCACAGCTTGCTGACCCAGCCGGCGCCCGGGTTGAGGTGCGACTGCGCGCGGGCCGCCGGAGTCAGCGGGTACCAGCGCCGGTAGTGCTCGCGGATGCCGTCCCGCAGTGCCCGGTAGCTCGCCGTCACGCCGAAGCTCTCGACCCAGGGGTGCTCGTCCGGCGGGACCGCCTGGCTCGTCAGCTGGCCGCCGAGCCACGCGTACTCCTCGGTCAGCAGCACGCGCCGCCCGCGGCGCAGGGCCGCGAGGGCGGCCGCGACCCCGCCCAGCCCGCCGCCGACGACGAGGACTTCGCTCGACATTTCCTTCACGATGACTCCCAAGAGCTCTAGACCTCATCTGCTCAGGTCTAGACCACAGTCGTCATCAGCAAGTGCCCTTGTCAAGCCCATGATCATGGCCTGTGACCGGGACCACACCTTGACTCCGGGAGAAGCGCGGGTCTAGCGTCGGCTCGTCACAGGTCTAGACCTGGCCTGACTAGGACTAGACCACAGAAACTCCGGTATGCACCCCCCTGAACGGAGGATCCGTGCGCTTCACCCGATCCCTCGGCGCGCTGACTGGTGCCGCGACGCTCGCCGTCGCCGTACTGGCCGTCGCGCCCCCCGCCACGGCGAACGGGCCGGCGGCCGCCCGCCCCGGCGAAGCCCGCCCGCTGGGCCGCGTCGCGCTGGTGCCGCTGGACGACCGGCCGGTCAACCTGCTCGCGCCGGCCGCCACCGCGGCCCTCGCCGGGCTCGCGGTCACCACGCCGCCACGCGATCTGCTCGGCCGGTTCACCACGCCCGGCGACCCGGTGGCCGTCGGGCAGTGGCTCACCAGCCAGAACGACGCCGACGCGTACGTGGTGTCGACGAGCATGCTCGCCTACGGCGGGCTCGTCGCCTCGCGAACGGCGGCGATGTCCGAGGCGGACGCCCAGTCCCACATCCAGCCGATCAAGGCGGTCCGGCAGGCCCACCCGAAGACGCCGCTCTACGTCTTCGACACCATCCAGCGCCTCGCCCTGACCGGCCTGACCGTCAACGGCACCGACTACGCCACCCTCGTACGCGAATGGGCGATCCTCTACGACGAGGTCGTCAACCTGGGCATGACCCAGTACCAGGCACAGCTCGACGCCAAGCGGGCGCAGATCCCGGACGAGGTCCTCGCCGACTACCTCGCCGCCCGGCAGCGCAACCACGACATCAACGAGCAGATGGTCCGCTGGGTGGCCGACGGCACGATCGACGACCTCGTCCTGGGTGAGGACGACACCGCGCCCTACGGCCTGGAGCGGGCCGAGCGCGTCCAGCTCGAACAGCTCGTCGCCCAGCTCGGTGTCGGCGACAAGGTGCAGATCTTCCCGGGCGCCGACGAGATCGACGCCCTGCTCGTCGCGCGCTACGTGCTCACCAAGCTCAACGTGCACCCGTCGGTGGCCGTCCAGTACGCCGGCGTCGACGGCAGCGCGTTCACCGCGGCGCTGGAGGACATCCCGTTCGCCGACAACATCACCCGGCACCTGGCGGCGCTCGGCCTGAAGGTCGACCCGGCGTCGTCGGTCCACCTGCTGGTGAACACGCCCTCGGCGACCGGGGCCGACCGCGGCGCCGACCTCGACCGCTTCGTCGCCCAGGCCGCGGACCTGCTGGGCCAGGGCAAGAGCGTGATCGTGGACGACCCGGTCATCGTCAACAAGGCCGACCACGACCTGGTCACCCGGATGCAGGACCGCCTGCCCCTGCTCGACCTGCTCGGCTACTCCGGCTGGAACACCGGCGGCAACTCCCTCGGCCTCGCGCTGGCCGAAGGCCTGTCCCGGTACGCCTTCCTGGAGGCGACCCGCCAGCCGCTGCGCCACGGCATCACCCCCGCCATCGCGCTGACGGCCGCCGACGCGCACGTCGAGTACCTGCTGAAGCGCTTCGTCATCGACGACCGGTGGAAGAACGACGTGCAGCCGGCGGCCATCGCGTACGGGCAGTCGCAGGGCTGGAACACCAACAGCCTGACCGACGAGCAGTACACGCCGATGAACCAGTGGGTGGTAGACCACCTGACGCCGACCACCCAGGACTACTACGACCGCTACTTCGGCGGCCGCCGGGTCCTGGTCGGCTACCTGCTCGGCCACCCGGTCACCGCCCGCGTCGCGAGCCTGGACTCGGTGACGGTGCACCTGCCGTGGCCGCGCCTGTTCGAGACGGAACTCCAGGTCTCGACGAGCCTGAAACTGATCTGAACCGTACGGTTCAACCGCTCCCGAGCAGGGTCGCCGCCGTTCCTGGTGGCGGCCCTGCTCGGCCATCGCCGATCTCCGGAGTGGGACGGGCGCAGCGAGACAGAGTTCAGCGAGGCTCGGACAGCCCGATCGGCGGGCCGGTGAAGTCCAGCCAGTTCGCCCGTCCGAGATCGGCGATTCCCTCCGGGCCAACCGGTCCGGCCGCCTCGGCGAACTGCTCGAAGAACCGCTCGATGCCGGCCGGAGTAGTGACGATCAGCAGCCGGCCCGGCTCGTCGCCGACATTCTGGAAGGCGTGCGGGAGGCCCCGGGGGCCGAAGGCCAGACCACCTGCGGACGCGTACAGCATCTCGTCGCCTGCCTTGAACCGGAACTCGCCCGCGAGCACGTACCACAGCTCGTCTTCGCGCAGGTGGCTGTGCAGGCCGGGACCGGCCTCGGGTGGAACGAGGAATTCGAGCACCGTCATCGAGCCGTTGGTCCGCGGCGTGTCGGCCTTGATCGTCACCTCCCCGCCGATCGGCGCGGGCAGTGTCACGCCGTCGCCCGCAGCCACAGCGAACGCCCTGGTCATGAAATCAGGTTAACCGCAGGCCCCGCCGGAATGTGCGGGTGTTCGTCCATGAAGCGGCTACCCGTGGGAGCGGCCTTCGACCGGCAACAAGCTGGGCTGTGTCAGCCTGCCAGCCGGGCGAGAGCCAACGCGTACGCCTGGTCGAGTGCCTCAGCGGCAGCGCAGGGGACGTCCGGCTGCACACCGATGCCTTCCCAGTTCGCGCCCGAGACGGGGTTGACGGCTCGGCCCGTGGGGACGGTGACTTCCAGGTGCGGGTGCACGGTCCAGCCTCTGCACGGATGTGCGCCGCCGCGGGTAGGCTCGCCGACCACAACGGCGCGGCCGAGCTGCTGCAGGTCGTACGCCAGTTCCTCAGCGGCGGAGAAGGTGCTCTCGCTGGACAGCAAGTACAGGGGCTTGCTGCCGCCGAAGCGCGCGCCGGGAACGTGCGGCAGGCTCCAGGACTGCTCGCTGCGCTCGCCCGCGCGCCAGTACATGGTGTTGAGGTGGGTACGCTCGTCCAGGAGGTAGCTGCAGACGAAGGCAACCGTGTCCGGGTCGCCGCCCCGGTTGGCGCGGAGGTCCACGATCAGCGCCCGGGCGCTGGAGGCCAGCGTGAGCGCAGCACTCACCGGCTCGGCGGCCCACTCCAGCGGAAACAGCATCGGCGCCAGCTCCACCACGGCGACCCCACCGTCGAGCAGCTCCACCCGCGGCGCACCGCCCAGCGAGGTGTCGAAGTCCCGGCGCATGGACGCCAGGGTCGCCGCGCCCTGCTCGGGGGACACCGGGTCGGCGTGGTACTTCAGTCTCAGGTGCCTGTCCTCGTTGACGGACTGCAGGTCCGCGGTGACCAGACCAGCGAGCTCCTCAGGACCGTCGACGTCGTAGGCGCCTGCGGCGAGGCGTCGTTGCAGCAGGTCGGCGAGCTGCTCGGCGACCTCGGGGAAGACGTATTGCCCGGTCAGCAGCCGGGCCGTCTCCTCGATGACAGCGGCAGACTGTAGCTTCGTCAAGATCGTCACGGCAGGGAGTAGAACACTGCCTGAGGAAAAGGTCAAAAGCGTGGAACCTGCCGGCCTTCCTCCGACGGAACGGTCGCCGCCGTGCGGAGCAGGCTATGACGCGCGAACCGTTGGTCCCGGTCCAGGACGCTGCCGGCCGGCAAGGCGGCACGAAGCACCACATCGAGCACCCGATCAGGATCAGCCTGGTAGCAATCCACTGGCCCAGGCCGCGTTCGCCTCGATGACGGCCCACCCGTCGGCGGTGTCGCCGATGTCGATGACCACCGCGCTGGGAAGGCTCGCACCGACCTCGGCCAAGAGTTCCATACCGAAGGCGAGCGCATCAGCAGGCGCATCGGCGATGTGCAGGCGACCGTTCTCGGCGTACTGGCTGGCCGCGTGGATCTGCCCGTCGAGGACGAACAGCCGGTATTCGCTGGATAGATCGATCAGGTCGCTGACCAGCACCACGGTGTCCGCATCCACAGCGTCGGAGCCGGGCAGCCGGGTCCCGTCGCTGTAGATCATCGCCTTGATGCTCTTGTCGTTGGGCGACTTGATGAAGGCGGGCGAGCGTAGCTGCCACGCGCGGCTGATCGGCACCGCCTCGACTCGGCGGCGGACCAACGGGCGCGGCAGCCGGGCCAACCAGTCCATCGGCGCTTCCAGCAACGCGATACCCAGCTTGCCGGCGACGGCATCGGCGAAACCTGGTCCGGCGTGCACATGCTCAGCGGTCAAGCCAGCTGGAACGGCGAACGTCGGCAGCTGCACGGTCGCCAGGCCACGCTGTTGCGCAGCCGCTCGGATCGCGCCCGCAGATGCGGTCAGCCGGGGCGGAAACACCAAGGTCACCAGCCGCATCATGCCCAATCGGCGGCGTACTCACCAGGGAATTGATCAACTATCTTGTAGACATGAGCGGCGAAGTCCAATCCGTCGAGGTGACTAGACTTGACGCCGCCTGGAACAGCTCGTGGCCAGGCTCTCCGCCTGCGGCCGACCCGCTGCGCTACCAGTTCGCAGGGCAATGGGTTCGATTCCACACCCTCCCGAATGCGAAGCGGTACGCAACTTCGGCGGCCGAGCACGCCGAAATCTTGCGCCGCCATCACACATTGCTGGAAGCGCTCCTCGGCGACGCCATGCCCGGCGCCGGAACACTGGTAGCGGTCACCTGCTCGTGGTCGTCGACTTCGTCACCGACTCCGCGAGATCCGGCAGTCGCCGCGACCACCCCGGACGCCGTCCATTGGCGAAGCGACGACTTGGCAACAGAACCAGGCTTCCAGTCGTGGCAGCACCATTACGCCACCCCGCTCACCATGGCTGATCCCGCGCTTGACCGGCTTCTTTTGTGCGTGGCCGACGACATGACCGACGGCGTCATCCTGACCAACACCACCTGTGACTGGGTCTTCCACCCTTATGACGGCGGTGCAGACATTTTCACCAACAGCACCGAGGACCGTGACCGGCTCTCGGCCGCGTATGCCGATTGGCTGCCACCGAGCCCGTCAGGTGCATGATTCAGGAAAGTCCACTCTGAATATCCCTACGCCGAGGTGAGTCCAGGGCGGACCGGCGGCGACGGAGGCGCGACCGACCGCGGGTCGTAGCTGACACAGCCGGCCGTACCTGTGGCGAACAGCAGCGCGACGACCGTCCCCCGTACCTTCACGTGGCGAGCATAGGTGCCACGGCCCTCCTGCGGACCCACCGGTGCCGCGCCATGGTGACAAGGTCTGCGCGTGACCGCGAACTGGCCGGAAGCCGCAGTGCTTCCCACACGATCATGCGTGCCCCATGGAAGGATCACTGCATGGGCGAAAATCGGCGTCGCTGGGTGAACACCACGCACGACTGGTCCGCGCTGGTTGATCACGGGCATCTCGCCGATGTCCGGGTTCACCGTGAGCGGTACGCGCCCGGCGGTCTCGTCCACCTCGTTCTTGAGGTCGTTGCCTACGCCAATGACGAGGCCGAAGCGTCCGGCCGCACGGGTCGATGCGCGGTGACGCTGTTCCGCGACGGATCGGTGGCGGTGGCCGACGACGGCCGCGGTACCGAAACCCGCCTGGATGAGGACGGCAGGCCCGTCAGGAAACCGGTGATGGCCACCAAGGATCTGCGCTTCTTCGACGGCCCGCCGTCCGCCCACCTGCCGAACGGTGCGCCGCGGCGGGGAATGTCCATTGTGGCTGCGCTCAGCGAGTGGCTCACCCACACCAATCGGCGCCGGGCCGGGTCATGGACGCAGCGCTACGCGAACGGAGTTCCCGTGACCGGGCTGGTCACCATCGGCGAGGACGGAACAACGGGAACGACCGTGCGCTTTCTGCCCTGCGCCGCCGCGCGTCCCCGCAAGCCGGTGACGCCCGCCGAGCTCCGTGGCTTCGCAGCTGGCTTCCCGCATGTCGACGTCCTGTTCGTGACTGCTTGACCGGCCGCCCGCTTGATCATGTTTGACCCGCCCCGGGCTGACGCTTCGGTGGCCGCGTTAGTTGTCAAAACTGTGGATGCAGAGCACCATCGCCCGCGAACGGCTCAGTATGCTTGCGTGCGCGGCATTACATCGCGCAGTCCCTCCGCCGCGTAGTGAAACGCCGTAACAGCTTTGTGGACGGCGTGGAACGCTTTGTTCGCAGGTGACGGGATGTCCCAGGCCTGGAGCGTGGAATTGATCAGAAGTTCCCGTTTGCCCGCCAGCGTGACCTCGCTGACCCGAAACCTCGTGCTCCATCCGATGCCGTCCGGATCCACCAGGTCCGCTCGATAGATGTTCGGCTCTTCGCACTCGATCCTACGGATCTCCCACACGGCAACCTCCGGGTACTAGTTTGGCCCAGTTGGAGATCTTCGTACTCATGATCGTGGTGAGTTTTGGCCCCGGTCTTCGTGGACTGGCGGACCGTCCCACACCAGCCGATCTGGTCGTTCTCGGGGCGGAGTTCGTCCGGTAGCGGAAGAACGCCGGGCGCGCATCAGCTGCGGTCCTCGAAGCTGATTTCGATGAGTCCGTCGTCCGCCCACCGCCTGAGCAGCATAGCCAAGAGGTGCCAGAATGCCTCAATCGCCTGTCGGATCCGATCCAGTATGTCGTTCACCAAGTCGTCACGAACGACACTTTCGATCGCCTTTGCAGCGTCGACCTGCTCTAGGAACTGGCTGACTCCGGCCCGCAGATACTCAAGATCTTGAACTATCGCTGCGGCGAAAGCGGCTTCCCCTCCTGTGCCGGATGGGCGTACGAGCCTCCCGCGCAGAGAAGATGCGGTGATCCGCATCTTCTCTGCTATCTGGTCCATCTGGGCCCGGACGAGGTCGTCCCGGATGCCGTGAAAGCAGGTCGCAAGCTCGGCTACGCCGGCTTCCGCATAACCCAACGACGTCCCCATCTTGCCGATCAGTCGGTTGGACTGCGGCGAAGCCAGCGAACGGTCGTGGGAGCCGTGGTGTTCGTTTCTCATGGCCAACATCTTTAGCCATGTGGCCGCGCTCGAACATCCGCACATCGGCAATCCTCGAGGTCGTCGAGGTCCCAGCTGATGCCAACCGGAGGACTCAGCGATGGTACCGGGCCGTCGTACCAGCGGCCGGTCATCGGCAGATCCGAATAGGCGAAGCGTTGGTCAGAGCGTGATCGACCCTGGCCGTCGTGCGATGCGGCAGTCACTCTCACTCGGGTACCAGCAGGCACGAAAGGGGCCGGCGCGCATAAGCTCGGCCCGGACCGGCGGAATCGCGCGACCCGGAGGGCAGGGCATGGACCAGGGCACCCGTGACGAGATGCTCTACTGCCTGGCGGAGGCTGTCGAAGCCGTCTCGGTCGCGCACCCCACCCGGGTCGCCGTCGACGGACCGCCCGCCGCCGGCAAGACCACCCTCGCCGACGAACTGGCCAGCATCCTGCGTGCGCAGGGCCGCGAGGTCATCCGCGCGACGATCGACGACTTCCTCTTCCCTCGGGCGCAGCGCTATCCACGCGGCGAGTACTCGGCCGAAGGCTGCTACTACGACACCCACGACTACAACGCGCTGAACAAGGTTCTCCTCGATCCGCTCGGCCCGGGCGGGGATCGACGCTTCCAACCGGCGATCTACGACCACGACGCCGATACTGTCCTGTCCCCGCCGGTCACTACCGTCCCGGCCGACGCCGTGCTGCTCTTCGACGGCGTCTTCCTCCTGCGCCCGGAACTGCTCGATCGGTGGGAGCTGCGCGTGTTCGTGTCGACGGCACTGGAGGACACCGTGGACCGAGCCGTGATCCGGGAACGCGAAGTGTCCTCCCGGGCCGACGTCGAACGGCGCTGGCGCGAGCGTTACATCCCGTCCCAACAGCTCTACCTCGCCACGGCCCAGCCGACCCGGCACGCCGACATCGTCGTCCACAACGATGAACCCCGCCGGCCGCGCTGGGAGATCCGAACACGCTGACGTACGCGACCGTCCAGCCGACGGCCCGTGCTCAGCGGAAGTCGGACACGTGGTCGGCCGCCCACTGGGCGAACGTTCGCGCCGGCCGGCCGAGGACCACCGCCACGTCGTCGGTCACCGGTTCCGGTGTCTCGATCAGCGTGGCCCACGAACGCAGGGCCAGGTCCGCGAACGCCGGGCTGCCCATCGCGGCGGCCAGCATCGGGCGTAGCTCGTCGGCGGTGATCTCCTCCCAGCGCAGGTCGCGGCCGATCGACTCGCCGATGAGGCGTACCTGGTCGGCCTGGGTGACCGTCTCCGGTCCACTGAGGACGTAGGTGCGCTTGTCGTGGCCGTCCGAGGTCAGGGCCTCGACGGCCACGGCCGCGATGTCGTCCTCGTGCACCATCGACCGGGCCGCCGCGCCGTACGGCCACCGCACCACGCCCTCGGCCCGGATCTGCGCCGCCCAGCCGAGCGCGTTGGTCGCGATGCCGGTGGGGCGCAGCATCGTCCACGGCAGACCGGCGTCGTCGACGGCCCGCTCCACCAACGCCCAGAACGACTGCGGATCCGCCTCGGCGGAAGCGGCCGACACGTACGCCACGTGCGGCGAACCCGCCTCGGCAAGCACTTCGGCCACCCGCGGGGCGAGCTCGGCCGTGGTCGCCGGGTCGACGAACGGCCAGACCAGGAACACCCCGTCGACGTCCGCCAGGTGCGGCCGCAGCGAGGCTGGATCGGCCAGGTCCGCCGCGACCACTTCCACCCCTGCGGGCAGCTTCGCCCGGCTCGGATGGCGGGTCACCGCGCGTACGCCGTGGCCCGCGGCCGCCAGCCGCTCCACGACCCGCCGCCCGACGTTGCCGGTCGCTCCGGTCACGAGAATCATGGTCTCCTCCAGGGAATTCGGGTGAACTCGATGCAGTCGACGCTAGAACTTCAACATTTGTTGAAGTCAACGGAGCGCGGGCATACTCGGAGCGTGAAGCTCGACACGTCCTTCGACTGGCACGAGCCCGGCCTGACCATCGGCGAGGTGTCCCGCCGCAGCGGCGTCGCCACGTCGGCCATCCGGTTCTACGAGGCCAACGGGCTGCTCAGCAGCGACCGCACGGCCGGCAACCAGCGCCGCTACCACGGTGACGTGATGTGCCGGCTCGCGATGATCGAGGCCTGCCAGCGCGTCGGCCTCACCCTCGCCGAGGTACGCGACGCGCTCGCCCCCCTCCCGCCCCGGCACGCCCCGACCCCGGAGGACTGGAAGGTGCTCGCCGAACGGCTGCGTACCGAGGCGCAGTCCCGGATCGACCAGCTGAGCCAGGTGCTGCGGGAGCTCGCTCCGCAGTAGCCCGGCCTGCCGTGATGTCGGTGAGATGTTGCGCGCGTTGTCGTGGCGTGGCGGCCTGCGAAGGTCGACCATGTGGTGATGACCTCTTCGCCTCGCCGGCCGGACGGCGGCCGACTGGATCCGACCGGCGCGCCGACACCGCCTGGCGGGGAGTCCACACCCGACCGCGGCTATCTGCTGGACAACGCGCGCACCGAGGCGGGCGAGCGGTTCGCGTGGCTGGCCGAGCTGTTCGACGGCGTGACGCGTACGCATGTCGAACGGCTGGGGATCGGAGCCGGCTCGCGCTGCTGGGAGGTCGGCGCCGGGGGCCGCAGCATCCCGGCGGCGCTCGCGGCGGCCGTCGGCCCGACCGGGTACGTGCTGGCCACGGACATCGACGTGTCGTGGCTGGCGGAAGGCGACGGGTACGAGGTGCGCCGGCACGACGTCGCCGCCGATCCGCCCCCGGAGCCGGGGACGTTCGATCTGGTGCACGCCAGGCTCGTGCTCATCCATCTGCCGGACCGGGCCCGGGCGCTGGCCACGATGGCGGCGGCGCTACGGCCCGGCGGTTGGCTGCTGGTCGAGGACGCCGACACCGCTCTGCAGCCATTGGCGTGCCTGGACGCCGTCGGCCCCGCCCAGCTGCGGGCCAACCGGATGCGCGCCGCGGTCCGGGAGTTGCTGACGCGCCGCGGCGCGGACCTGCGCTTCGGCCGGACGCTGCCGCGGGTGTTGCGGGCGGCGGGTCTGGTGGACGTCGCCGCGGCGGGCTCGTTCCCCGTCGGCGGTCTGGCCTGCGACCGGTTGGAGGCGGCGACCCTGCGGCACGTGCGCGGCGAGCTGCTCGCGGCCGGGCTGGCCGACGAAGCCGAGATCGACGCGCACCTGGCCGCCATCGACGCCGGCGAGCTCGACCTGACCCTCGCGCCGCTGATCTCGGCCTGGGGACGCCGCCCGGCCTGACAGCGCAGGATCTGCGGCACACGCGCGCCGGCCGCTGCGCTGTGACAGGACTGTGAACTGGGCGGCGCATCCTCTGCGGACGGGCACTAATCGAGTGCGGCAGAGGAGGTGAGCTGCTCATGGTGATCGTCATCACGAAGGTCGAGGACATCGAGGCAACCGCAATCCACCAGCGGGACACCGACCTGGCCTGAGCCACGCGCGGGGCGGCCCGCGGCCGCCCCGCCTGCCGAGGATGAGAGGGGAAGCGCTGTGACCGCCCGGCCCATGCTCAAGGGCATCATGGTTCATCGCGGCGAGGGCCAGGTGGTGCTCTGGCCGCGGGCTCTGCGACGGATGTACCTCCAGGACCACGACGGCAGCCTCGCCGTCCTGCTCGGACTGCTCGCCGAGGCCCGGCCCCGCCACGAACTCCGGGCGGCACTGGCCGAGCACGGGTTCGACGTCAGCGACGAGCAGCTGGCCGCGGTGCTCACGAGCCTCGACGAGATGGGCGTCCTGCTCGACGCGGACGGCGACGACGCCCTCGACGAGGCGACCCGGGAACGCCACCAGAGCAACCTGCGCTTCTACGACCTGTTCGCGGGCCTGGAGCGCACCAGCGCGAGCATGCACGCGGCCGCCCAGCGGTCGCGGGTGCTGCTCCTCGGCGCCGGCGGCATCGGCACCGGCATCCTCCAGTCCCTCGTCGGGCTGGGAGTGGGCCAGGTGACCGTCGTCGACCAGGACCGGGTGGAGACCAAGAACCTGGCGCGGCAGTTCGTCTACGGCCTCGCGGAGGTCGGCCGGCCGAAGGTGTACGCCGCGCAGGACTGGGCGAAGGCGTACTCGGCCGGGACTTCGGTCGTTCCCGTCCACGCGCGGGTGACCGATGTGGCGACCGTGCTGGAGCTCGGTGCCGACGCCGACATCGTCGTGTGCGCGATCGACTCGCCGGAGGACATCCGGCTCATCGTCAACGAAGCGTGCTTCGCGCTCGGCGTACCGTTCGTGGCCGGCGGGCTGAACTACTCCACGCTGTCCTACTGGTCCGTCGAGCCCGGCCGATCGCCGTGCTGGCAATGCCTCGCCCTGCACCGCACCGCCGAGGCGGCCGCCCTCCCCGAGGTTCTCCGCCAGGACGCCTATCTCGCGCCGCCGTCGGTCAACCGCGCCACCGGCCCGATGGCCCAGCTGATGTGCGGGCTGATGACGATGGAGATCATGCGGTACCTCACCCGCAGCGATCCGCCCGTCGCGGCCGCCACCTACCAGGTCATCGAGGTCGCCGACCGGCTGGCGATGAGCAGCGCCGCCTGGCAGCGGCACCCGGACTGTCCGATGTGCGGGGCCGTCCGATGACGTACGCCGTGACGAACCGGTACGCCGACCTGAGCCTGGTACGCGACGGCGACGGATACGTCATCGGCAGCCGGGGCAGCCGCACGTTCGTGGCGGTGCCCGAGATCGGCGGCACCGTCGTGGAGTGGCTGCAGGACGGCTGCACCGTCGAGGAATGCGCCGAACGGGCTGCGCAGCTGATGGGCGAGCCCGTCGACGTTGCCGGCTTCGTGGACGGGCTCACCGCCGCGGGTCTCCTGTCGGCGGCGGCCTCCGTGCCGGACGGCCCGGCGGTGTGGACCCGGCGCGTGGGGCGGGTCCTGTTCGGGCGTACCGGGCTGATCGTCCAGGGCGTGCTGGCCGCCGCCGGCGGGGTGGCGCTGATCGCCCGGCCGGAACTGCGGCCGCACTACACCGACGTCATCGTCGGTCACGTGGCGCTGCTGAGCATGGTGGCCGTCGCCGCCCTCGCCACCGCCTCCGGCCTGATCCACGAATGCGCGCACGTCCTCGCCGCCGCCGCGCGCGGCGTTCCGTCGCGGGTGTCGATCAGCCGTCGGATGATCACCATCGTCTACCAGACCGACCTGACCCGGCTGTGGTCGGTGCCCCGCCGCCAGCGCATCGCCCCGCTGGCCGCCGGCCCGCTGTCGGACGCCGCCACGCTCGGCCTGCTGCTGGCCGCCGAGCCGGCGATTCCGCCCGGCGTGGCGCTGTCCCTGGTCCGGGCGCTGGTCCTCATCAAGATCTCCGGCATAGCGTTCCAGTTCGAGGTGTTCATGCGGACGGACTTCTACGCCCTGTTCGTCGTCGTGACCGGCTGCCGCAACCTCTGGGGCGCGAAGGGCGCGGTGGCGCGCCGCGCGATCCGCCGGGCCACCGCCGACGACCTCAGCCTGCTGGCCTCGGTACGCCCCCGCGAAATCCGCTGGGCCTGGTTCTACCTGTTCCTGTACGTCCCCGGAGTGGCGTGGACCGCCTGGTACTTCTTCACCTTCGCCCTGCCCGCCACGATCAGGCTGGCCCGCATGTCCGTCGACGCCATCGGCAGCCACGGCGTGGCGAGCGTTCTCGGTCTGGCCGCGGTCGCGGCATTGGCGATCACCGCGACCACGACCGCGTTCATCCTGCGCGGTGTGGCACGCACGGCGGCGAGGCTGGTGAGAGACATCCGGCCCGCGGCCGCCCGATGACAGTCGCGACAAAGGTCAGGGGTGAAGGGTGAAACCGCGACCGAACCGCGGTGAATGATGCTTCGCCCCGGAGACCTGGCAGTGGAGTCCCCGGAGCGCAGCGACAGGGGCGGAACGGTCTCCCGCGTGAGGAGCGGAGGTGAGATCGACGGACCCGGGACAAAGTGATCTTGATCTTGAGCGTCAACCCACCGCGACCGGGCTTTCCTTTCCGGTACGCGTCTCGGCGGTCACGGGCACCCGTCGCCGGGCGAGCACCGTGGCGGCGATCAGCACGAGCAGTCCGGCGAAGCTCATCCCCGCCCCGGCCCAGAGCGTCGAGGCGTACCCGAGACCGGCGGTGATCGTGACGCCGCCCAGCCACGCCCCGAGCGCGTTGCCGACGTTGAACGCCGCGATGTTCGAGCCGGACGCCAGCGTGGGCGCCTGGCCGGCGTACTGCATGACGCGCATCTGCAGGGCGGGTGCGGTGGCGAAGCCGAACGCGCCCATCAGGATCAGCGAGGCCACGGCGAACGCCTGGTGCGCGGCGGTGAGCGCGAAGAGGACCAGGACCACCGTCAGCCCGGCGAGCACCACCCCGAGCGTGCGCGGAATCGACCGGTCGGCGGCGCGGCCGCCGAGCGCGTTGCCGATGAACAGGCCCACCCCGAACAGGACGAGCAGCCACGGGACCGTACTGGTCGCGAAGCCGCTCACGTCGGTCAGCGTGTACGCGATGTAGGTGAACGCGCCGAACATGCCGCCGAACCCGAGGACGGTCATCAGCAGCGAGAACCAGACCTGCGGCTCGGCGAAGGCGCGTACCTCCTGGCGGAGGCTGACGGCGCGGTTCGCACCGGTCCCGGCGGGGACGAGGGTGATCATGCCGATCAGCGCCGCGACACCGATGGCGGTGATCACCCAGAAGGTGGCCCGCCAGCCGTACTCCTGGCCGATGAAGGTGCCGAACGGTACGCCGAGCACGTTCGCGGCGGTCAGCCCGGTGAACATCATGGCGATGGCGGCGGCCTGCCGGGACGGCGCGACCAGGCCGGCGGCGACGACCGAGCCGATGCCGAAGAACGCGCCGTGGCTGAGCGCGGCCACGATCCGGCCCGCCAGCATCGCCTCGTAGGACCCGGCCAGGGCGGAGGTGAGGTTGCCCGCGATGAACAGCACCATCAGGCCGATCAGGACGTGCTTGCGTTCGAAGCGGGTGACCGCGGCGGTCAGCCCGACCGCGCCGACCGCCACCGCCAGGGCGTATCCGGAGATGAGCCAGCCCGCGACCGGCTCGGTGACGCCGAAGTCGGTGGCGACCTCCGGCAGGAGGCCCATGATGACGAACTCGGTCAGGCCGATGCCGAAGCCCCCGACAGCGAGGGCGAGCAGGCCGAATGGCGTCTTGCGCGACATGACCAGATAGTTGCACGCGCGCTATATACGCGCAAGCGTGCTCTTGCTCACCGCGTTACACTAGGCCGCATGAGCATCGGCGACGACGCGGTCGAGATCCGCGCGGAAGGCTGGCGGACGCTGGCCGCCCTCCACGCGCTCATCGAGACCGCGATGGAGAAGGCGCTACAGGCGGAGCACTCCCTGTCGGTCGTCGAGTTCACCGTGCTCGACGCCCTGTCCCGCCAGCACGGCTGGCACATGCGCATGCAGCAGCTCGCCCGGGCCGCCGCCCTGTCCAGCAGCGCCACGACCCGGCTCGTGAACCGGCTCGAAGACCGGGGGCTGCTGACCCGGGTGCTCTGCAAGGACGACCGCCGGGGCATCTACACCGAACTCACCGCCGCCGGATCGGCCCTGCTTCAGAGCGCGCGCCCGACCCACGACGACATCCTCGCGCGTACGCTCGCCGAGGCCGAGACGCTGCCGGAACTGGCACCGCTGGTGGACGCCCTTCACGCGCTGCCCGCCCGCACGGTCGCGTAGGGCGCATCAGCACGGCGTACCCACGACGCGAAATACTCGTGCCCGCGGGTCAACAGGATGCGCAGAGGTGGCGTTTCCTCCTGCGTGCTGACAACATCCGCCGAGATGAACGTGCTCGACTTCGACGACTTCGTACGCGACCGCGGCCCGGCCCTCATCCGGCTCGCCCGGCTGCTGACCGGCGATCCGCACCGGGCCGAGGACCTGGTGCAGGACACACTGGCCCAGGCGTACCCCCGTTGGAAGCGGATCGCACGGACCGAACGCCCGGACCTGTACGTGCGCCGCATCCTGGTCAACCTCAACATCTCCTGGTGGCGGCGCCAGACCAACTGGAACTTCCGCGGCGGCGGCCCTGGTGACCGGCCCGATCCCGCCGACGCGATCCGGCACACGGCCGACCGGCTGACGTTGTGGGAGGAGGTCGCCGCGTTGCCGCCCCGGCAGCGGGCCGTCGTGGCGCTGCGCTACTACGAGGATCTCGACGACAACCAGATCGCCGAGATCCTGGGCTGTTCGCCGGTGACCGTGCGTACGCACGCGATGCGCGGGCTCGCGGCCATCCGGTCCCGGCTGGACGACGGCGATCTGCCGGTCACGACCGACACCGGCCGGCTGGCGACCGCGGCCGCCCGGGACGGCCGCCGCCGGCAGCGCACGCGCCGCGCCACGCTCGCCGCCTTCGTGGCCACCGTGATGGCGGCGACCGCCGTCGTGGTCTGGGGCAGCACCGATGTGCCCCCACCCGTTCCGCTTCAGCCGAGCCCCGACCCGGCCCTGGTCGCGTTCGCGCCGCCCGCCGCCGGTCGCACCGCCGCCGAGGATCCCGCCGTGATCGGTTCCGATCCGACGCTGCTGCACATCGCGGTCGGCTCGCTACCAGGACCGCAAGGAACCCTGATCTGGACCACCGGCCCGGGACAGGAGACGGTCGACTTCCTCCTCCGGCCGGCGAATCGCGACGACCCGGGCATGGACACCGCCCGGCTGCAGGTCAGCGCCGCAACGACCGTGTCCCAGACGGGCCAGCGCGTACGGCTGCCCGGCGGGCAGACCGGATGGGCCGTCGTCGGCGGCGACCACACGACATTGTCATGGGCACCCACGTCCGGCACGGTCGCCCGATTGACCACGCCCGGACCGCCCGACCCGTCCGGACAGCCCGCCACCATGAGCCTCGCCCGCCTGCTCACGGTCGCCGGCACGATCAACCTCGACCACAACCACCGCTGCTCGGCGCCCTTCCGGCTCACCAGCCCCGCCGTCCGGCTCCGCTCGTGCGCCTTCACCCAGCGAACGACCGCTCCCCCGATTCCCGGCCTCCCGTCCGTGCGGTTCTTCACCGACCTCACCCTCGCCGCCGGCCACCACGAGCTGACCATGCAGTGCTCCGCCACCGCCGCGACCAGTCCGGAGCCCGGCGATGTCACCACCGACCACGACGTCGCGTACGCCGTCCGCACGGACGAGACAGCCCGGCAGATCGGGTTGCGGGCTCAGATCCGGCGCCCGTTCACCTGCGACATCAGCGCACCGGCAGCGGTCTCGACCACGGACCTCGTGACGTTCGTGAACGGGGTGGTGCCGGTGGGCCGAGCCGACGATCCGCAGACCTGGCCGGTGGACCCGAGCCGCTGACCAGATCGCAGCGGAACGGGACCGACCGCTCATGGCCGGACATCGATCCAGCGCATAGCTCCTAAGTAGCCGAAGACGGCGTTGTCCGAGGCGGCGTACGGCGCTGAGGAGCTCGGTCGGTCTGCCCGGGATGGCCTGCTCGTGCACGGGCAGTCCCTGACGACATCGGCTCAGGCCGGGGCGGGCAGCTGGATCGCGGCGAGTTTGGCCGGGTCGACGACGATGTGGATACCCGTGATCCGGCCGTCGGTGACGGTGAAGGCGATGACTGAGAGCGGCGTTCCGTCGGCGCGCCAGGACATGTGGCCGCGGACGCCGTTGACCAGCACGGGTCGGTGGCGGGCGACCTCGCCGGAGAACATGCGGGCGCCGGCGGCGACCTTGGTGGCGCCGAGGGTGACGACCACGCCGTCCGCGGTGTCGACGGTCAGCTTCACGTCCGGGTCGAGGACACGCAGGAGCGCGTCGAAGTCGCCGTTGAGGGCCGCGGCGCGGAATGCCTGGACGACCTCGCGGTGCTCGCGGCCCGGGCCCGCCGGCCGGTCCGTGGCTCGGACCTTGCGGCGGGCGCGGCTGGCGATCATCTTGGTGGCGTCGGCGGACTTGCCCAGGATCGGGCCGATCTCGTGGAACGGGACCGCGAACATGTCGTGCAGGACGAACGCCAGGCGCTCGCTCGGGGTGAGCGAGTCGAGCACGACGAGCAGGGCCAGGCCGACCGATTCGGCCAGCGCCGCCTGCTCGTCCGGCGCCGGTTCGTCGTCGGGCGTCACCACGAGGCCCGCGAACTCCTGCCCGTAGGCGGTTTCGGGGTGGGCTTGGCGCGATCTCAGGAGGTCCAGGCTGATGCGGCCGACCACGGTGGTCAGCCAGCCCGCCAGGTTGCCGATGGCCGCCTCGTCCTGGCGGACGAGGCGCATCCAGGCTTCCTGGACCACGTCCTCGGCGTCGGCGTGCGAGCCCAGCACGCGGTACGCGACGGCGCGCAGCCGGTCGCGCTGGGCTTCGAACGCCTCGGTCACGAGGCCGGACGGGTCGGTGGTCACGGCTTTCGCTGCTGGCGGAGCGAGATCCGGTTGCCGTCCGGGTCCACAGCCTCGATGCGGACCCCGAACGGATAGTTCTCGGGTTCGGACCCTTCGAAGGTGACCCCACGTTCGCGGAGGATCGCGAAGTCCTTGCGCAGATCGTCGGATTCGAGGATCAGCGGACCGGGCGCGGCCTGCCGGCCCGCATCGCCCGGCTGTCCCGCGGCCGCCGCATGCGACCACAGGATGATCTGCACCGGGCTGTCGGGAACGCCAACCGTGAGGAACCGTCCGTCTGGCCCCGGGTAGTCGATCCGCTTCTCCAGGCCGAGTCCCTCGGTGTAGAACTTCAGCGCGCGGTCCTGATCGGTGACGTAGACCGTCACGTACATGATGTTGGTCAGCATCCTGCTCTCGATTCACTCGTGGGTGCGGCGACCGTTCGTCTTCGGTCGTCGCCCCTATGACGAGTGCCTGCGGGAGAAGGTAACAGGACCGTTCCGGGTCGCCGCGAGCCGTTGCAGAGCCGCGGCAGCCGGTGGCGCCCAGCTGGCTTTGCCGCCCGGCCGGCCGTGGATTCCGTTGTCGCCGATGAGGAGGCAGGCGAGCGCCTTCATCAGCGCGCAGCCGCGGGCGCGGCGCATGGTCGCCGCATCGGCCGCCGGCAGGTAGCCGCGCTGGAAACGGTCGACGGCACCGTCGGGCAGGAGCAGCCAGGCGCCGGCGAGGTCGTAGGCGGGATTCCCGGCGCACAGATCGCCGAAATCGACCACCCCGCAGAGATTGCCGTCGCCGGTCAGTACGTTCGCCGGGTGCAGATCGCCGTGCAGCCAGACCGGCGGGCCGTTCCACGCGGGGGCGGTCACCGCGTCGTCCCAGACTTCGCGAAGAGCTTGCGGGTCGGCGATCAGTCCCCGTTCGGTCGTCGCCGCGATCATGTCGGCGATGCCGTTGTCCAGCGCGGCAAGCGGGCCGCCTCGGCGGTGCCGGCCCACCGGCGCGCCGTCGGGCGCGGGCTGGTGCAGCGCGGTCAGAAAGGCCGCCAGCAGGTCGGCCGACTCGGCGCCGCGCGTCACCGGCGCGCGGTCGGCGGGCTCACCGGCGACCCAGGTCGTGACGATCCAGGGGCGCGGGAACCGATCCGAGGGCCGGCCCAGACGCTGCGGGACGGGAATCGGCAGCGGCAGGCGCGGCGCCATGCCCGGCAGCAGGGTGTACTCCTTGACGAGCAGCTCCTCTTCGTCCCGCGTGTGCCAGGCCAGCCGGACCGCCAGGTCGTCGCCGAGCCGCCACAGCTGGTTGTCCCAGCCGACGGCTCCGAATTTCAGCGGCAGCCCGGCGAGGTCAGGGTGCTGGTCGTGGAGCAGTTCGGCGATCAGGTCGGCGGTGATCTCGACGTCGGGGCTCGTCATCGGAGCGACTGTACCCCCGACGATCGGGTCAAGATCAACCGGCGGCGAGGGGCAATCGCCGGCTCAGGTGGCCACAGCAGTCCGGCCGTCACGGGCCGGCTGCCGAAACCGGCTGGCTCACCGCCAGCGCCGGCCGGTACCGTGCTCCGGCCAGGACGAAGGAGGCGGCGATGCCGGAGACGACGACCCTGTGGCGGCCGACCGGCCCGCAGGAGCTGGAGCTGGTGCGCGCCTCCGGCTGGCGGGCGTGGCCGCCGCGGCTGCCGGATCAGCCGATCTTCTACCCCGTCCTGAACGAGCAGTACGCGGTCATGATCGCCCGGGACTGGAACGTGCCCGCTTCCGGCGTCGGCTACGTCACCCGGTTCGAGGTCGACCGGGAGTTCGCGTCCCGCTATCCGGTGCGGCAGGTGGGCGGGCGCGACATCCTCGAACTCTGGGTGCCGGCCGAGGAACTCGACGATTTCAACCAGCACATCGTCGGGCTGATCGAGGTCGTCCACGAGTTCCGGCCGGACGGCGCCGCGACAAGCTGAGTGGCGCCGGTCGTCATCGAGCGGCGGGCGCGGGCGCGCCACTTGACTTCGAGCACACTCCAGCTCCTACGCTCGGTCTCGCTCATGATGATCGACAACAGGGGGAACGGCATGCGCTACCGACCGCTCGGCGGCACCGGCATGGAGGTCAGCGTCTACTGCCTGGGCGCCATGATGTTCGGCGCGATCGGCAACGCCGACCACGACGACAGCATCCGGATCATTCACACGGCGCTCGACGCGGGCGTCAACTTCATTGATACGGCCGACATGTACTCGGCCGGAGAGTCCGAGACCATCGTGGGCAAGGCGCTGAAGGGCCGGCGCGACGAGGTCGTCCTGGCCACGAAGGTGCACTTCCCGATGGGTGAGGGCCGCAACCGCGGCGGCAACTCGCGGCGCTGGATCATGATGGAGGTCGAGGAGAGCCTGCGGCGGCTCGGCACCGACTGGATCGACCTGTACCAGATCCACCGGCCCGACCTGACCACCGACATCGAGGAAACCCTGTCGGCCCTGACCGACCTGCAGCGCCAGGGCAAGATCCGGGCGTTCGGCAGCTCGACCTTCCGGCCCGAGGACATCGTGGACGCCCACCACGTCAGCGAGCGCCGGGGCCTGGGCCGGTTCCGCACCGAGCAGCCGCCGTACTCGATCCTGGCCCGCTGGATCGAGTCGTCGACGCTGCCGCTGGCGCAGAAGTACGGCATGGGCGTCATGACGTGGAGCCCGCTGGCGTTCGGCTTCCTCACCGGCCGCTACCGCAAGGGGCAACCGGTCGACCTGACCGCCGGCCGGGCCGGGCTGGCCCCGTCGCGGTTCGACCCGGCGCTGCCGGACAACCAGGTCAAGCTCGACGCGGTCGAGCGCCTCGTGGAGGTCGCCGACCAGGCCGGCCTGACGCTGCCCGAGCTGGCGATGGCCTTCCCGCTGGCCCATCCGGCCGTCACCTCGGTCATCCTCGGCCCGCGTACGCTCGACCAGCTGACCGGACTGCTCAAGGGCGTGTCGGTGACGCTCGACGACGCGACGCTGGACCGGATCGACGAGATCGTCCCGCCGGGCACGAACCTGGTCAAGGAGCACGGGCCGTGGACGCCGCCGACCCTCGCCGACGCCGGTACGCGACGCCGCCCGGTCGGGGACCGTTCCGCTGCCTGATCAGGGGCATCCGCCGTCGCGCCGACCGCGCGACGGCGGGCCCTCGGTCGGGTGACTTCCCGCCCCTGTCGGCTGACGTCCTGTTCGGCCGGTGACAACCGATCGCGTGGTCCGTCGGCACCTATGGGTCGAGGAGGTGCCGATGCGCAGCGGAGATGGGCAAGCCCAGCAGGAGTTTCGCGAGTACTTCGCGGCTCGCCGCCGCGCTGGACCGAGTGCGGCGCGGATCTGTCCATTCCGGACCCGGCGAAGCCCGTCGATCCCTACGACAACTGCCTGCTCGTCGCGGTCGACCCGGCCACCGCACGGGCGACCGTCCTGGCCCACCAGCCGGAACTGGACCTCCCGTCCCTGGTCCCCGCGCCCACCGCGGTCGGGATCTGGGTGACCGGCCGGTCCCGCGGCCAGAACGCGTACGCGGCCGCGGCTGTGAGTCACGACCGTGGCCGGACCTGGTCGGTGAGTACGCTCGGCGCCGGCGAGACGGTCTCCGCGACCGCGTCCGACTGGGGCGAAACCGGAGTGCTCACCGTCGAGGGGACCGCCGCGTACGCGCTCGTCACGATGCCGGTGACGGCGGACCTGGGATCGCGTACCGGTGACGGCCGGCGCTGGATCCGCAGCGTCATCCGCGTACACCGGTAGTTCCTCCGGGGTGCAGGCCCGCGTACGTCAGACGATGTACGCGGGCCGGCTATTCGGCGGCGGCGGACAGGACGCCGGCCAGCTCGGACCGCGAGCTCACGCCGAGCTTCGGGTAGATGCGGTAGAGGTGGGTGCTGACCGTGCGGGGCGACAGGAACAGGCGCCCGCCGATCTCCCGGTTGCTCAGCCCGACCGCGGCCAGTTCGGCGATCTGGACCTCCTGCGGTGTCAGCCGGTCGCGGGCGTCGTCCGGACGGCGCAGCGTCTCGCCGGACGCCCGCAGTTCCCGCCGGGCGGACTCGGCCCACGGGGCGGCCCCGAGGGCCTGGAACGCGGTGGCCGCCGCGCGCAGGTGCGAGCGCGACTCGGCCGGCCGGCGCTGGCGGCGCAGCCAGGCACCGTACGCGTGTTGGAGCCGGGCCCGTTCGAACACCCACCCGGCCGGGGCGTCGGCCAGTGCCGTCCGGAACAGCTCCTCTGCTTCGTCCTCGTCGGCCAGCATCGCCGCGGCGTACGCGAGCGCCACCCGCAGGACCGGTGAGCCGGACTGCGCCGCGATGGGCGTCATCTGCTCGACCAGGGCCCGCACGGCGTCGTGGCGTCCACAGCGGACACCGGCCTCGACCAGCGGCGCCAGCGTGACGAAGCGCATGTAGGGGTGGTACGCGACGTCGGCCGGGTCGAAGACGCGGCTGAGGTGGTCGAACGCCTCCTCGTGGCGGCCGGCGCCCAGCGCCGCGACCCCGCGTGCCTGCATCACCAGGGAGAGCTGCGGATGCGCCCCCGCGGAGAGCAGCACGCGTTCGCCCTGCTCGGTCAGCGCGGCCGTGGTCGCCGTGTCGCCGCGCAGCGCGGCGACGTAGGCCTGGGCCAGGCCGGCGACCGGGATCCACAGCGGCTGGCTGGTCTCGCGGGCCAGCGCGGCCGCCTCCGCCGCCGCGGTCAGGCCGAGCCCGGTGTCGCCCAGCCAGGCGGCGTTCCACGCCTGGGTCACCAGGGCCTGGGCGAGGCCGGGCAGCCGGCCCTGGTCGCGCAGGCCTGCCATCGATTCGGCGAGGAACAGCGCGGCCAGGTCGAGTGCGCCGAGCATCGAAGCCCCGCTCCCGAGCTCGTGCAGGTCGCCGGGATCGATCCCGAGCCGGGTGCTCAGCTGCGCCAGGCTGCCCAGGACCAGCCGGCCCTGCCCGATCGGGTCGACAAGCGCCAGCATCGCCACCAGCCGGGGGTCCAGCGGCGGCCGGTCGAGCCGGCCGGCGGCGGTGACGAACGCCTGCCGGAGATGATCCTCCGGGTTGGACCACGCACAGCGCAGGCTGATCTGGGCCAGCATGTCCAGCGCCAGCTCCGGATCGCCGTCCCGGCCGGCCTGCTCGGCGATCTCGATCGACGCCAGCAGCCGGGACGAGCCCGACCAGCCGGCGCCGCCGTACACCTCGCGCAGCCAGGCCGCGTAATTGCGGTCGCCGGGCCGCATCTCCTGCTCCTCGGCACTGCGCAGGAGGCGTACCACGGCCGCGTAGTCGCCCACCTCCGACGCCGCCACGGCGGCCGACACCAGCCGGCCCGCACGGTCGAGGCCCGGCTCGGTCAGCTGAGCCGCACGCTCCCACGCCGTCACCGCGGTGGCCGGGGCGCCTCGCCGCCGCGCCCGGCGGGCCAGCTCGTCCACCTGCCGGGCCAGCTCCTCGTCCCGGCCGAAGGTCGCCGCCGCACGATGCAGCACCCGCCGCTCCGGGTCGCCGACCACATCGGCCAGAGCCGCGTGTACGCGTCCCCGCTGGGACAGGCCGGCAGCCTGCCGGACGGCCGAACGGACCAGCGGGTGGCGGAACCGGACCCGCAGCGTACCGTCGACTTCGAGGACGCCGGCCGCGATCGCCGGTTCGGCTTCGGCCACCGTGACCTCGCCCGCCTCGATCGCCGCGCCGGCCGCCAGCATCTCGTCCAGCCCGTCGCCGTCGTTGAACGCCGCCACCAGCAGCAGCGACCGGGTCGGCGCGGGCAGGCCGGCGACCAGGTCGCCGAAGGTCCGTTCGAGACGGGTGGACAGCGGCAGCCATGCGGGCAGCAGCCCCTGCTCGCCGAACCGGGCCGCGACACCGGCCAGCTCCCGCAGTCCCAACGGGTTGCCGGCCGCCTCGGCCAGCACCCGCGCCCGCAGGTCGGCCGCCAGGGCCGGCGCCTGCGCGTCCAGCAGCGCCGCGGCATCCGCCTCGGCCAGCGGACCCACCGCCAGCTCGCGCAGTCCCGCGCGGGCCACCCGTTCGTCGGCCTCCTCGCCGTCGCGTACGCCCAGCAGCATGACGACGGCCTCCGCGTCGAGCCGGCGCCCGCCGAACGCCAGCACGTCCCAGCTCGACCGGTCCAGCCACTGTGCGTCGTCGATCACGATCAGCATCGGTCGTTGCGCCGAGACGGCCGACAGCAGCCCGACCATCGCCAGAGCCACCTGGTACGCCGCGGTCGAGCCGGAGCCGGTGCCGTCCGCGACGGCCAGCAGATCCTCGCCCAGGGGGCGCAGCAGCACCTGCAATCCGCTGAACGGCACGTCGAACTCGGTCTGCACCGCGGTCGTCCGCAGCACCGTCACATCCGCCGCGGTCGCCTGGGCGACGGCCGCTGCCAGCAGCGCCGACTTGCCCACACCGGCGGCACCCCGCACGACGAGCGCGCCGCCGCGATCGGGCAGGCCGTCCAGCAGGCCGCGCAGGTGTCGCAGTTCGGGTTCCCGGCCCCACAGTTCCGCCATGACGCTCCCCCGACCGGTCCGCGCCGGGCGTGGCCGACCCGGCGCGGCCAGTGTCCCCCTGATCCACCTGTCGATCTCCGCTGGCCCCCGGCGGTACCGGCAGCCGGACGCCCGACGACGGCGAGCTCCACCGGCAAGGACGGTCAACCGCGCGATGCCCAGGAGGGATTACTGCGCCGCATCCTCGGTCACGCTGAACGAGCAGGTGGGAATCCATAGGCTGGCTCGTCGATGCCAGGCGAGAAGACCGATGCTCGCTGCTGCCCGCTCGGAGGGATCGCCCCGTCGCCGGCATGCTCACCGGTCGGAGGGCGTCGCGAGCCCGCGGTCGGTCGCCGCGGCGGCGAGTTCGGTCCGGTTGGTCGTGTGCAACTTGGCGAAGATGTGCGACAGGTGCGTCTTGACGGTGCCCCTGCTGATGAAGAGCCGCGCGCCGATCTCCGGATTGGTGAGGCCCTCCGCGACGAGGCGTACGACATCGAGTTCCGTCGGGGTCAGGCTCGACCATCCGGTGGCGGGCCGTCCGCGCCGCCCGCGGGCGCGCCGCACGTAGGCGACCGCCTGGTCGAGCGCGAGGTTTCGCCCCTCCGCCGCGGCCGCGTCGAAGTCGGGCTCGCCCAGCGCCTCACGCAGGTCGGTCACGGCGATGTCGAAGACCTTTTGCTGGTACGCCGTGCGGGGCAGCCTCATCGCCGTACGTGCTGATTCGGCGGCGTACAGGGTGCGGACGTCGTCGAGGGTCGGTTGGATCGTCGCACCGTGCCGGGCGAGCGCTTCGAGACTGTCGAGTTGAGACGATCGGAGTCGATGCTCGACGCGGATGGTCAGCGCCGCATGGTGGAGGTCGACGGCGCGGGCGAGTCCGTCGGGGTCGGCCGCGGCCAGCTCGCCTTGGGCGGCGTACACGTCTGCCAGTGCGCTGGGTAGCTGCAGGCGTTGCGCGACGGCGAGACCCGTGTCCAGTGTGGACCGCGCTTCGTCGCACCTGCCGGTTACGGCCAGGGCCGCGCCGAGTTCGGGTAGGGCCTGGCCGGCGATCCAGGTCGCGACACCGCGGTCGGTCGAGGTGGCGGCTGCCCGCAGCCGGGTGATCGCGGCCGCATCGTTGCCGCGGCGCGTCTCCAGGACTGCCACGGCCTGGTCGAGGAAGGGTATGAACACACCATCGGCGAAGCGCAGCATCGGGTCGATCAGCTCGCTCGCGGCGTCGAGGTCGCCGGTCAGCGCGCTGATCCGGGCAAGCACCGAGCGTGCCATGCCGACGCGCAAGTGGTCGCCGAGCGGTTCGGCGACGTGCAGCGCCTCGGCGGCGAGGGCGTGGGCGCGGGCGGGATCGCCCGTCGCCAGGGCGCCGTTCGCCTGGTACAAGAGCACCGTCGACAGTACGCCGCGGTGGTGTCGGAGGTGCCGGCGTACGCTGCCGTCCACGATCGCCTCGGCGTCGGCGTGACGGTCGCGCAGGTGCAAGATGATCGCCTGGAGCGCCCGTGCCGCGCCGAGCCCGAAGGCGTCGCCGCCGGCCGTTGCCGCCGCATGGGCTTGCTCGCAGAGTTGCCAGGCTGTGTCGAAGTCCGTGTAGAAGGCCCCGACCGCCGACAGGTTCAGGCACAGTGCGCGCAGCCCCTCGTCGCCGACCTCGGTGGCCAGGTCGAGCGCCCGCGTGGAGGCGGCGTACTCGACGTCGAGTGGGTCGGCGGTGTCGGCCACCAGCGCGACCCCGGTCAGCAGCCGCGCCTGGAGCCGGGAGCGGTCGGTCGGGGCGCGGTCGACCGCGCGGCGCAGGTAGCCGAGTCCTTCCTGACCACGCTGGCCGAGGTGCCACAGCCAGGCGAGCGACGCGGCCAGCCGTCGTCCGGCGTCGGGGTCGTCGGCCGCCAGCCCCCGGTCCAGCGCGGCGCGCAGGTTCTCGTACTCCGTCAGCAGCGCCTGCCGCCACCGGTCGGTGTCCTGCTCGCGATCGGTCTCGGCGGCCTCGACGAACCCGAGGTACCAGTCGAGATGCCGGTCGCGCCGGTCTTGTTCCTCGCCGGCCTCGACCAGCCGGGCAGCCGCGTACGCCCGGATCGTCTCTAAAAGATGGAAGCGCAGCTCGCCGGGATGTTCCTCGGCGACCACCAGCGACTTGTCGACCAGCCGCCCGAGGGCGGGCAGAACCTCGGCGGACGCGACGGCGCCGGAGGCGGCCAGCGCCTGCGCCGCGGGCAGCCCGAATGATCCGGCGAAGACCGCGAGCCGGCGGAAGACCACGCGCTCGACCTCGTCGAGCAGCGCGTGGCTCCAGTCGATCGACCCGGCGAGCGTGCGTTGCCGCCGCTGCGCGCCGCGCGGACCGCGCACGAGCAGCGCGAACCGGTCGTCCAGGCCGGCCTCGATCTGCTGCGGGGTGAGGGTACGCACCCAGGCCGCGGCGAGTTCGAGGGCGAGCGGGATCCCGTCCAGATGCGCCGCGATCGACCGGACGGCGGCTTCGCTGGACTCGTCGAGCGCGAACGAGTGCTTCGCCAGTCGCGCGCGGTCGGTGAACAGCGCGAACGCGTCGTCGTCCGACAGCGGCGGTACGCCCAGGACCGCCTCCCCCGGCACCCCCAGCGGTTCCCGGCTGGTGACCAGGATCGTGACCGCCGGACAGCCGCGCAGGACCGCCGCCACCGTGTCCGCGACCGCGTCGATCAGGTGTTCGGCGTTGTCGAGGCACAGCAGCACCCGCCGGTCGGCCACGTGTGCGATGAGCGCCGGCAGCGGCCCGCCGAGGACCGGTACCCCCGCCGCCACAGCCGCCGCTTCCGCCACAGCCGTCCCGTCGTTGAGCGGTGCCAGATCGATCCACCAGATGCCGTCGGGGTAGCGGTCGCGCTGCCCGGCGGCCACCTGAGCGGCCAGCCGGGTCTTGCCCGCGCCGCCCGGTCCGGTCAGCGTCACCAGCCGGTGACCGGCCAGCAGCTCGCCGGCGAGCGTGCTTTCCGCGCCGCGCCCGACGAACGACGTGAGCTGGCCCGGCGGGGCGGATGATCGGACCGGCATGGCTACCACAATGCCAGGTACGGCCGAGGCATCGGCCAGGTGGCAGATGTTTCCCGGCACCGGGACGCGCAGGCTGACCCCATGACGTCGATGCGACAGCCCGCTGACGGGCCCTTGATGGTCTCGGACCGGAATCCGCGCTACTTCACCCCGGCACGCGGGCCCGGCGCCGGACGCGCGGTCTACCTGACCGGCTCGCACATCTGGAACAACCTGCACGACGGGATGGGCCCGGGTCCCGGCGTCGCGGACGAACCGGAGCGGATGGACTACGAGGCCTACCTGCGGTTCCTGACCGAGCGCGGGCACAACTTCATCCGCCTGTGGCGCTGGGAGCAGGTCCTGTCGCAGGCCGCCGGCGGCAACTACCACCTCAACATGACGCCCCAGCCGTGGGCGCGGACCGGATCGGGCCCGGCGAAGGACGGCAAGCCGCGGTTCGACCTGGAGCGGTTCGACGACGCCTTCTTCGACCGGCTCCGTGATCGTGTCACCCTGGCCGGCGCAGCGGGCATCTACGTGGGCGTCATGCTGTTCGACGGCTGGGCGCTGCACCTGAGCCCGCCGCCGGACCATATCGAGGGACACCCGTTCCATGCCGGCAACAACATCAACGGCATCTCCGCGACCTCCATCAACGACCTGCAGGTGCTGCCGCTGGATCCGCGGGTCGAAGCGCTTCAGGACGCGTACCTGCGCAAGGTCGTCGACACCCTCCACGACCTTCCGAACGTGCTGTGGGAGGTGGCCAACGAGTCCTCCGGCGACGGCACGGTGACCAAGGAGTTCGCCGCCTACCTCGGCATGGACGAGGCGCCGGTCTGGGGCGACTCGACCGAGTGGCAATATCGCGTCATCGACGTCGTCCAGCGGCACGAGTCCGAGCGCGGCTACGACGCGCACCCGATCGGCATCACCATGCAGTTCCCGGTCGCCGATCAGACCAGGGTCAACGAACCGCTGCTGCGCAGCCGCGCCGCATGGATCTCACCCGGCTACGACGATGAGCTGTTCACCGGCGGCCGCCACCCCATGGCCCCGGGTTCACCGCCGTCCCGGTGGTACGCCGATCCGCCCGTCGCGGACGGCACCAAGGTGGTCATCAGCGACACCGACCACTACGCGCCCGGACACGGCGACGCGTTGTGGGCCTGGAAGTCGTTCCTGCGCGGCCATCACCCGATCCTCATGGACTTCGGGCTGATCGCCGGTCTGCAGCCGACCGGCGAGGCGGCCGCCGACACCGGTGTCCCGCCGTTCGAGTTCTACGAACCGGCGCGCTGGGCCATGGGCGACACCCGCAAGTACGCCGAGCGCATCGACCTGGTGCACATGCAGCCGCGCAGTGACGTCGGTTCCACCGGGTACGCCCTGGCGAACCCGGGCTCGGAGTACCTCATCCTGGAACCCGAAGGCGACGGCCGATCGATGACCGTCGAGGTGCCCGCGGGCGCGTACATGGTCGAATGGTTCGACCTGTCATCCCGCGAAACGGAGTCGGCCGGCGAGCTGAAGGTGGAAGAAGCCGGACCCGCGGAGTTCTCGTCGCCGTTCCCGCACGGTCCCGCAGTCCTCTATCTCCGCCGGATCTCCTGAACCGGCCCGGTACGCCCCGTCCGCCTGGCAACCTCTGGTGGACAACCCTTGATACGCCACGTCGACAAGGAACCGAAACGATGTCCTCGACCGTGCTCTACATGTCCATGTCCCTCGACGGATTCGTCACCGGGCCCAACGACGGCCCGACGAACGGGCTCGGCGACGGCGGCGAACAACTGCACGAGTGGATCTTCCAAGGCACCGGCGACCATCCAAGGGACGCCGTCGGCGGCCTGGGTGGCGTCAACCGCCAGGTCGTCGACGAGTTCATGACCACGGGCGCCGTGATCGCCGGCCGGGGCACCTTCGAGCCCGCCGAAGGCTGGGGCGGCGACCACCACGACGGCGTACCCGTCTTCATCTTCAGCCGGAACCCGGCCCCGGCCTGGGCGGCCGCGTGGCCCACGGTGCGCTACACGAACGATCTTGACGCAGCGGTACGCGAAGCCAAGCACGCTGCCGGCGACAAGAACGTCCTCGTCCACGGAGCGGGCACCATCGTGCGGCACGCCCTGGCCGCAGGACTCCTCGACGAGATCCAGATCCACCTGGTGCCGATCCTCCTCAACGACGGCCGGCGGTTGTTCGAGGGCGGCATCGACCAGCGTCGACTCGAACGGATCCAGGTTCTCGAAGGCGAGGACGGCGTCACCCACATTCGCTACCGCGTACGCCGCTGATGTCGGATCACCGCACTGCACGATGCAGCCGGCACAACACGAAGAGGAGGACTGATGGCAGGCGACGAGGCACGGCCGGAACCCGCCGGCGCACCGACCCCGGTGGCGGCGCACGAGGCCGCTCAGCAGACGATCCGAACGTCGATGTGGGCCACCGTGCCGCGCCTGCTCGCCCGACATCGGTACCTCGTCCTCGGCACCGCCGACGGCGAGGGTCGCCCTTGGGCCACCCCGGTGTTCTACGCACCCGACGGCGACCACCGAGTCCTGTGGGTTTCCGCACCCGACAGCCGGCACTCCCGCAACATCGCCAGCCGTCCGGACGTGGCGATCACCATCTTCGACAGCAACGCGCCCATCGGCGGGGCCGAAGCGCTCTACCTGGAGGCGACCGCCGAGCCGGTCGCCGATGACGCTCAGACCGCGGCCCTCGCCGTACTCAACTCCAGGCTGCCGGCCGGTCACCAATTGGGCCTGGAAGACCTGAGACCGGCTGGGTCGATGCGGATCTACCAGGCCACGGTCGCCCAGCACCATGTGCTCATCCGCGGCGGTGACGCCCGGTTCGACAACGTCACCGACGGCCGGCTCCCTGTCACCCCGGCCTGATCCGAATACCGCTGCGACCCAGACCAGGCCTGCCATGCGTCGCCGAGGTGCCTCGACGCCTCGGCCTCGCCGTGCCGATCACCCACCTCGCGGAACAGATCCAGCGCCTGAGGGAGTCGCTGAGCCAATGGGCTACCGCGTTCGACGACGTGCCCACTCGCCGTCACCGCGGCGACCTCGACCGGCTCGACTTTGAAGGTCCCCTATTCGATGAAACCCCCCGGAGCGCTCAGGCGGACGTGCCGCTCCGATATCCGGGCGTTCGGGAACGTCTCCGCCAGCCGTCTGCAGGTCTCCGACCAGGACGGTTGTTCCCGCCCCGCGTCTCCAGAGTCGGGCAGGCTCTGATCTCGCGTGGTGTACCAGGTCAGGCCGGTTCGAAGCGTCATACGGACGAGCGCATAGCTGTGCCACTCGCCCAGCTCGCCGGGGCGCTCATTGAGGTATGAGCCCGAGGTGCTCACCAGGCGGATCCTCCTGACGCGTGCCGGGTTCAGCGTCCGCGCCGCGCCGTCAACGCGACGCAGCAGCACGACACGCGGCCGGCTGGGATCGGTCCAGACGCGCAGGATCTCCCGGCGACGCGTCTTCAGCAGGTGCAAGAGCACCAACCCGGTTCCGGCGAACAACGCGAGGCCGAAGAGTCCATCGAGGGCAGACGGCCGAGCGCGGACGACTGTCCAAACCAGAGCAACGATGAGCAGCGCCAGACCCGTCAGAAGGAGCCGAGGCCGCCCCGGCGGCGGGATGTCGGTGTAGTGGCTCCACAGCACGTGCTCCCCATCGGTCGGCATGGGCTCCATTATCGACGGCCGCCACTCGTTGCGCCGCATCCTCACGGTCCTGGGTCAAGAGCTTCGTCGTCCACGGCGTGATCACCTGCGCCTGCGCGGTCGAGCCCGGCGGTCAGCGTCGAGGTCTGGCTGTCGGGATATGGCGGACACTACAGTGATAGCGCCGCACCGCGCTTCACCACGGTCGCGGAAGGTTGATTCGGGCGGGGTGCGTAGCGAGGAGGACCCAGACGTGTGGGGGACCATTGCGCTGATCATCTGTGGTCCCGTCATCTGGTGGACGTTTCGTGGGACCGCTGCTCCCCGTACTGCGGCATCGGCCGTCCTCAGCTCGTGGGTGATGCGCCTGAGCTTGCTGCTGTACGTGGTGGCCGACGTGATCCTGTTGCTGTCCGATGTGTACAGCACGGCCAACACCGTCGGCGCGGTGATCTGGGTCATCGCGGGAGTCCTTGCCTTCTGGGCGACGACGCGGTGGCGCTACGGGCTTCCGGCCGTCGTCGACCGCGTGTCAGCCAAGCATGAAGCAGCCTGGCAGGTCGACGCCGAAGCCGGGAACCCGCAGGCGGCACACATGTTGGGGACCAGTCTCAAGGTGCGCGGCGAGCTGGAGACTGCGCGCCGGTGGCTGCAGACGGCGGCCGAGGCCGGGTTGGCCGACGCGCAGTGGGACCTGGCACGCCTCATCGACCAGATGGAGGGCGCTGCCGCGGCGAGGCCATGGTTCGAGGCCGCAGCGGCCGGCGGGCACCCCGGCGCGCGGCACCTGCTGCGGCCCGGCGGGGCGTACGAAGTCACCGAAGACGCGGGCTGACCCGGAGACGACCTCACCGCTCGTCCTTCCTCATTTCACCATCGCCCTGTACGCCTGGAGCCCGAACGGGACCGGGAATACGTAGCGCCGTCAAACGGCGTTCGCGTCCTCGATCGCGTCGCGATGGAGGATCGGCTCGGTGGTGTACGGCTGCCCGGACAGCGGAAACAGCAGCACGCCGCACATCTTCGTGTCGGCCCAGACGCACACTCCCGAACCGTCCTCCTCACGGATGCCGCAGCGCGCGTACATCGGCAAGCGGTTGGCGGACACCGGCGACGAGAGGGCGCGCTGCCAGGTGTCGGCGTACTGGGGTCCGGAGTAGTGCCGCTCGACGGACGTCACCCAGGCTGTCGCGTCGGGCATGGCGACGCCGAAGACGACGACCTCCACGACGTTGTCGTTCGCTTCGTCACCGTACGCACCGGACACCGACGGGACGCCCTTCGGCAACATGGTGGCGGCCCAGGTCAGTTCGGTGTGCGCGGCGGCGGCGTAGGTCGCGGGCGCCTTGGGCCGCCCGACCAGGCGGTCCGGCAGAATGAGCCGGTCGCCCACGATCATGTGCGGTGAAGGCGACGGTTGCAGCGGCAACGACGACTCCGTCGGCATCGGCGGGTAGTCACCGGGCAGTCCGATCGGCTGGGCGCCGGTGCCCCGGTGCGACCAGGCGATCAGGCCCGCCCCGCAGCCGAACACGACCGCGAGGGCCATCACTACGCCGGCGATCGTGACGGGAATCCAGATCCGTGACTTCGGCGCGGCCGGCCGGGCCGCAGGCCGCATCGGCACCGGGGCACCGTACGCGGGAGGCGCCGCATACGGTTGCGGCGCAACGGGTTCCGGCCGATCGTCCGGTGGCTGCCATGGCCCGGCCATAAAACGCTCCTCGGTTGAGGAAGCCGATCCTAACGGTCGCGGGCAACTTCCACGGGGTCAGTAGAGCAGGTACGGCCGCCGTCGCAGCTCGAACGCCGCCAGTTCCCCGGCCCACGCACCTACGACCTCGTCGACCTCGGCCCCTGCGTCGATCATGGTACGCAGCCGGTCCGAGCCGGTGAGCTTGTCGACCCAGTACGGCCGGACAGGATCGTACGAGTCGGCGCGCCAGGCGAACGCCGGATACCGGCGCGCTTCCACGAGCATCGCGACCGCGGTGCGGATGGGGTCGTACGCCGCCCGGTCCACCACCTTGATCTCGACACCGGCGCACAGCCGATTGAGCATGGGCGGGTGCTGGCCGGCGACCGCGGGGACGAAGTACGCCTCCCGGAACCGCACGCCGGGCAGGTCGCGGTCGTTGAGCCGGTCACACCAGCGGTGGTCGAAGTCCGTGGCCAGACCGCCGATCAGCTCGAAGGGACGGGTGGTGCCACGGCCGTCGGTGATCGAGGCGACCCCCTCGAACAGCCCGGTACCCGGGTAGACCAGGGCCGTGTCCGGAGTCGGCATGTTCGGGCTGGGCATGACCCACGGCAGGTCGATGTCGGCGGCGAACATGGTGCGCTCCCAGCCGCGTACGGTCACCACCTCCAGCTCGACCGGGCGCCCGGCCTCGGCCGGGAGGAACTCCGCGTTGAAGTAGCGCGCCAGCTCCCCGACGGTCATGCCGTGCTGCTGGACGATCGCCTTCAGGCCGACCGCGGAGGCGTACGGCGCGGTCAGCATCGGCCCGTACGCCGTCCCGCCGATCGGGTTGGGCCGGTCGAGAACGACGTAGCGCAGGCCGAGCCGGGCCGCCGCGACCATGGAGACGTACATGGTCCAGATGTAGGTGTAGAAGCGGACGCCCACGTCCTGGATGTCGAAGACGACGGTGTCGGCCCCGGCCGCGGCCAGCAGCTGTTCCCATCGGGCGCCGGATGCCTCGTACGCGTCGTAGACGGTGATGCCGGTACGGCGGTCGACGGAGGTTCCTTCGCTGCCGCCGTCCTGCGCCGAACCCCGGAAGCCGTGCTCGGCTCCGAAGACGGCGACGACATTCACCTTCCCGGACGCGTGCATGAGGTCGACCAGATGCCGGTACTGTGCGTCGACGCCGGTCGGGTTGGACACCACCCCCACCTTCCGGCCCGCCAGGAGCGCGAAGTCGTCGGCGACGAGCCGATCCAGTCCGGTGTCCACGCGACGGGCGGTTGGCCGCGGGTGCCTGTCGTGCAAGAGCGTTCTCCTACCGGGTGGGGCGGGACGTGCGGCCCGCCGGGCGACAAGAAACCTATCTTCCGGCCGGTCCCAGCGTTGCTGAGGCCTCGGCAACGATGCTCAGGCGGCCGATCAGAGTTCGATCATGGGCCGCTCGTTTACCGCGGGCGGTGGCCAACGCGTGTTGGAGGTAGGAGGTGGGTGTGGATACCGACGATTTCGCGGAGTTCGTCGCGAGCAGGTCGGCGACGCTGCTGCGGGCGGCGTGGTTGCTGACCGGTGATGCGGGCAAGGCCGAAGACCTGCTTCAGACCGCGCTGATGGCGACCTGGCGGCGGTGGGCACGCGTCGCGGCGGGCGGCGATCCGGAGCCTTACGTGCGCCGAGTGCTGTTCTCCACGTATGTGAGCTGGTGGCGGCGCCGGTGGCGAGCCGAAGTGCCCACCCAGGTCCTGCCGGACGGCATGAGGCCCGACGATGTCGCCCAAAGCCAGGCCGAGCGGGACGTGGTGCGGCGCGCGCTGAACAAACTGACGCGTCAGCAACGGGCGATCGTCGTCCTGCGCTACGTCGAGGACCTGTCCGTCGCCCAGACGGCGGAGATCCTTCAGACCTCGCCCGACACGGTGAAAGTCCAGGCAAGTAAGGCATTGGCGAAGTTGCGATCTGATCCGCAGCTACGCATGGCCGAGATGGGAGCAATGGGAAATGTCCGATGAGGAGCATCTACGGGCGATACTGCTCGACGCCGTGCCGCCCTTGACCGGGCCGCAGGACTGGTCCACCGTCGTGGCCCGGCGTGTTCGGCGGACCCGCCGCCGCGTCGCGCTGGCCGCGGCCGTCAGCACGGTGGTCGCGATGATCGGCAGCAGCATGACCGTCCAGTTGATCGGCAACACCGCCACGCCACCCCACCGGCCGGCACTGACGTGCCCCGAGGTGCCGGCGGACTGGCTGCAGACCGTACCCGACAGCGATACGCCGGGTAGGTTCATCGACCCTTCCGGTGTCGCGTCGGTGTCGATGTGCCTCAAAACCGTGAGCGGGCCGCCGCGCGAGGAGACCGTCTGGACGCTGGACACCCGTCTCCCGCAGATGCTGGACGTGTTCAACGCCATGCCGACCAAGGCGAACTTCAACGAACAGCGCAAGCGGAACCACCCCGACGCGAACATCCCCTCCGAGTGGATGTGCGACGCCGTCGGCTACTTCCAGGAATTCGCCTTCGCGGTCACCTACACCGACGGCCGGGTCGTCACCGTCCTGACCGATCGCAACTGCGGCCTGGCCTACCTCGACGGGCACCTGCGAGTCATGCAGCCGTCGCCGGTGAACACCTTCAAACAGCTCTACCTCGGCCAGCAGATCAGCCGCACCGACCCCGCCACGGTCGCGACCCCGTCGTGCCCGTCGACCACGTCGGGCGCCGGTGAGTTCATCGACCAGATCAGCGCGATGCGCATCGCGACCCTGACGTCCGACGACCCGTTCCTGCCCACCCCGCTGGTGGCCGTCGCATTGTGCCGCTACGCCGACAACGGAACCGGACTGCGCCTGACCGCACACTACGAGGCGCGAACAACCGGCGACCCGCGACTGCCTGGTCCTGTCGACACCTGGCGACAGCGGATCAACGCCGCGACCGCACGCCGCGAGGGCGCGGCCGGCTGCCACGGCGCCTCAGACCTCGCCAACGCCACCGCGCTCGACGTGATGTGGGCGGCTGACGAGAGCGGAGCAGTCTCCGCCGTCCCCGTCGAATGGGGACCGTGCCGTCAGGTCGTCGCCCGGAACGCGACCATCCCCCCGTCCGAGAGCTTGAAGGAATACCTGGACCAGGTACTCGCTACCAGATGACCGCACCGATCGGCATCGCCTGGTGACGACCGAGCACCAGGCGATGCCGCGCGCCGACGTTGCAGTGTCGGCGCGTCCGCGAGCGAATCCGCGTTGCCCACGTCGGCAAAGACTCGCGTGTGGCGGGTGTGGTTGCACGGACCCCACCCGCCAGGGACGATCACCCGACCGAGAGCCGGTCGAAGTTGGGATTGCCGTCCGCTCCGGTGGCGGTGACCCGGATCAGGTTCGAGCCGGTCGTCAGAGTGGCGGTGAAGCTGACCGTCGCCCACGTGTCCCAGTTGCCGGTGGTCGGGAACGAGAGGCCGGGCAGGGTCACGCCGTTGACGCTGACGTCCGCCGTGCGGGTCGCGGCCGTGCCGTTCGCGTACCGGATGGTGATGGTCGTTGCGGCCGTGCTCGCCGAGCTGACCGACCACTGGACGTAGGGGCCGGCGAGGTTGTCGCCGTTGACGAAGCCGGTGCCGAAGAAGCCGGTGTGGTTGGACTCGACCACGCCCTGCACGATCGTGGCGTCCTCGGCCTCATAGTTGGCCACGGGGGTCGTCGCGGTGGTGACGTCGAGGTAGTCGAGGTTGGCCACGCCACCCGCACCGGTCGCGGTCAGCCGGATCAGATTCGTGCCCGCTACCAGGTTGACCGTCGCGACCTGCGTCTTCCACAGCGACCATGCCCCGGTCGGCGGGAACGCGAGCGTCGTGGCGCCGGAACCGTTGACGGTCAGCGTCGAGGGCCGGTCTGCCGTGCCGCCGTTGCCGTAGTCGAGGGTCAGCCGGGCCTGCCCGGCCGCCGCTGCCGTGACCGCGAACTCGACGTAGCTGCCGGCGGCGTTGGCGGTGTTGACGAAGCCGGTGCCGGAGAAGCCGGACCAGTTGGCATCCACCGTGGAGCCAGTGCTGGTCGCCGCCTGCTCGGCCTCGAAGCGCGTCGTCGTGCCCGCCCGCGACACCCGGTAGACGACGGTCGCGTGCCCACCGACCGAGGCGCTGATCGCACCGCTGCTCGTGGTGACGGCCTTGGACCACAGGTCCTTCAGCGTGTAGGAGGCTGATCCGCCGATTCCCGCCGCGGCGGCGGTCGTGCTGATCGTTGCGCTCGTGGTGGTCTCGTTCGACAGCGCCACGGCCCGGTCGCCGTTGGCGAGGGTCTTGACGTACGCGACGTGGCCCGCGCCGTCGTTGCTCAGCACGGTGCCCTGGCGGCCCAGCGGGTCCTGGTCGACCGCGATGACGTCGGCGTTCTTCAGGATCGTGAGCGTGTCGGCCGAGGCCGTACGCAGATCGGAGCCGATGAGCAGGGGCGCGGCCATCATCGCCCAGAGGCTGAAGTGGCTGCGGTACTCGGTGGCGGTCATCCCGCCGTTGCCCACTTCCAGCATGTCGGGGTCGTTCCAGTGGCCGGGGCCGGCGTACTGGGCGAGGTCGCGGTCGATCTGCGCCTTGCCGATCATGCTGGTCCAGCTGTCGCTGATGTCGCCGGTGGTACGCCACAGGTTGCCGACCGGGCCGCCCCAGGTCCACACCTTCGGGTCGGTACGCCCCCATTCGCAGATCGAGTAGACGATGGGCCGCCCGGTCGCCGCCAGCGCGTCGCGCATGGTCGTGTACCGCTGCTGCGCGTCGACGTTCTGGTTGTTGCAGTTGTCGTACTTCAGGTAGTCCACGCCCCAGGAGGCGAAGGTGGCGGCGTCGGTCGTCTCGTGGCCGAGGCCGCCGGAGAAGCCGAGGGTGTTGCACGTCTTGGTCCCGGCGCTGGTGTAGACGCCGAGTTTGAGACCCCGGGCGTGGGCGTAGTCCGCGAGGTACTTGATGCCGTGCGGGAACCGGGTCGGGTCGGGGATGAGAACGCCGTTGGCGTCGCGGGAGTTGGGTGCCGGCACGGCCCAGCAGTCGTCGAGGTTGACGTACTTGTAACCGGCGTCGCGCAGGCCCTGGTTGACGAAGATGTCCATGATCCCGAGGACCATCGACTCGTTGAACTCGGCCCGGCAGCCGGTGGAGTTCCAGTTGTTGAAGCCCATCGGTGGCGTACGGGCGAGGCCGTTGTCCAGCGCCAGCGCCGGTTGCGGGCTCGCCGCGACGATCGCGACGAGGGTGGCGGCGGCGGTGCCGACCAGTGCCAGGGTTGCGCGGAGGGTGCGAGCGGTACGCACAGCGTCTCCTTAGCTGAGGGTGATCTTGTCGAGGTTGGGGCCGCCGTTGGCGGTGGTCGCGGTCAGGCGGACCGTGTGCGTACCGGCGGGCAGGGACACCGTCTTCGTCGTGGTGGCCCAGGTGGTCCAGGCCCCGGTCGGGGGGAGGCTCACCGTGCCGAGGGATGTGCCGTCGACGGTGAGGGTCATCGGGCGGTCGACGGTGGTGCCGTTGGCGTACCGGATCGCGATGGCGGTGGCCTGGCCGACGGCGGTGAACTGCACGTAGGCGCCGGAGATGTTGTCGGTGTCGACGTATCCCGACCCGGTGAACCCGGCGTGATCGGACTCGACGGCCCCCTGCGAGATCGTCGCGTCCTCGGCCTGGTAGTCCGCCGGACCGGACACCAGCTGGACTTCGAGGTTGTCGAGGTTCGGGCCGCCGGACGAGCCGGTGGACGTGGCCCGGATCGCGTTGGCGCCGGGCCGCAGCCGCACGCCGGCCAGGGCGCGGGTGTCCCAGTCCTCCCATCCGTCGGTCGGCGCGAAGGCGAGCTCGTCGGCGGCGAGCGTGCCGTTGACCGTGACGTCCAGGGGACGGGCGGCGGTGGTTCCGTTGGCGTACCGGAAACTCAGCGTCGCGATGCTCGCCGTGGCCGCGTTCACGGTCCACTGCACGTAGGAACCGGCGACGTTGTCGAGGTTGACGAAGCCGGTGCCCGTGTAGCCGGCGTGGTTGTTCTCGGCCGCGCCCTGGGAGATGAGGGCGTCTTCGGCCTCGTATCGGGTACCGACGGGTGGTGGTTCCGCCCCGCCCCACTTGTACGCGCGCAGCGTGTTGACGAGCAGGTAGCAGTCCTGCAGCGAACCGGACGTGTCGCCCAGTGAGCGGTAGATGCCCCACTTCGGCCGCACCCGGTCCTGCAGGAAGGTGTCGACGCCGCTGCGGGTGACGTCGATGACGGTGGTGGCGCCGTCGCGCAGCACCCAGCGCACCCGGCCGGTCGGCGCGTCGCCGATGACCATCTCCAGTTCGACGTCGATCCACTTGTTGCGCAGCGGCACCAGGTCGACGTTGCCGACGGTGACGCCGCTGACGACCAGTTCGACCTTCTCCACCCCGCTATAGCGGCGCAGCGACATGGTGATCATCGGCAGTGTGTCGGTGCCGGGCGCCTTGGTCTGCATGATGTGGGTGAAGGTGGTGGTCGCCTTCAGCGAGCCGGGGATGAACATCCGATGGGTGAGCCGCCACGTCTCGCCGGGCAGCAGGATCAGGTCGGCGCCGCCCCACACCATGCCCCGGACCTCCTGGCGCTGCCGGTCGGTCATGGTGTCGCGGTCGACCATGTGCATGTTGAAGCGGTAGTCGTTGCCGGAGACGAAGATGTGCGGCTGCCCGGCCGGGTGCGAGTTCGCCCGGTCGTCTTCCACTCCTTCGAACGCGGCGAGGCCGTGCGTACCGGCCTCGGGCGCCCAGCGCAGCTGCCAGGCGTCGGCGGCCTGGGCCGCACCCGGCCGCAGGCGCGCTGCGCCCGCGGTCGCGCCGACGACTGCGGCGCTCGCGAGCAGCATCTTCCTTCTGTTCATGAACGGCTCCTGGGGGGTGAGGGTCAGGTCCGCGGACGCCACGGCCCGCGCCGGCTCCCGGCGCCCGCGGACCTGAGTTCGGGGTCAGCCGACCGTGATCCGGTCCAGGTTGGGTCCGCCGTTGGCGGTGGTCGCGGTCAGCCGGACGAGGTGCGTTCCGGAAGAGATCGAGATGGGTACGCCGACCGAGCCCCATACCGTCCAGTCCCCGTTGCCGGCGAAGACCGGTGTCGCGACAGTGGACCCGTCGACGGCGACGGTCATCGGGCGGTCGGTCGTGGTGCCGTTCGCGTACCGGATGGTGACCGCCGTCGCGGGTCCGGTGACGGCGCACTCCAGGTAGGCGCCGACGGCGTTGTCGCCGTTGACGAAACCGGTGCCGGTGTATCCGGCGTGGTTGGATTCGACGACGCCGCCGGAGATGGTGCAGTTCTCGGCCTGGTAGTCGACCGGCGGCGGGCCGCCGGCGGCGAGGTTGAGGTAGTCGAGGTTCGCCGCGCCGCCGGCGGTGGTGCCGGTCACCCGGATCGTGTGGACGCCCGCGGTGAGGGTGGTGTTGAGGCCGGTGGTGGCCCAGGTGGTCCACGCTCCGGTCGGGGCGAAGGCGGGTGTGGCGACCGTGGTGCCGTCGACGGCCACCGTGGACGTGCGGTCGGCCGTGGTGCCGTTGGCGAAGCGGAAGGTCAGCGCGTAGGTTCCGGCGGCCGGCACGTCGACCTGCCATTCGGCGTACGCGCCGGCGGCGTTGGCGGTGTTGCAGAAGCCGCTGCCCGAGTACCCCGCCTGGTTGCTGTCGATGGTGCCGTCGCAGAGTGCGGGCGGGGTTTCCGCTTCCAGCAGGCCGGGACCGGGCACGGCGACGCTGCCCGGCGTGGCGTAGTCGGAGCCGATCCATGCCTCGTCGACCCGGAGCTGGTCCGCGCCCTGGGTGCTGGTCTTCTCCAGCCGCACGTACCGGGTCGTCACCTTGGTCAGGTCGATGATCTGTACGCCACGGGCGTTGGGCAGGGTTCCGGACTTCACCTGGGTCCAGGTCGACCCGTCCGGTGACGTGTAGACCTTGTAGCCGTTGATCCGCGCGGATCCGCTCGCCGGATACACGGTCGAGTCCTCCCGCTGGTTGATCCCGATGTACTGCACCGCCTTGGCCGAGCCGAGGTCGAAGCGCAGCGAGACGGTGGTGGCGCCGGTCGCGTCCCAGTAGGTCGTGTAGTCGCCGTCGGCCGCGGCCGAGGCGGGGTGCCCGCTGGCCGACGCGCTGGCGCTCATGGTGTAGCCACCGGGCGCGATGATCCCCGCCCGGCCGCTGGTGACGACCTTGAAGACGGTGTCGTACTGGTCCCAGTTCGACAGCCCGGTGAGGGTCAGCCAGCCGCCGCTCTGGGTGAAGCTCACCGGCGCCCCGGTGCGCAGGTTGGTGACCTGGGCGATGCGGTACGCGTTGTCGCGCAGCTTCAGCGTGCTGGTGGTGGGCGCCGTGAGGACGTGGATGTAGTGCAGGTTCGGGTTGGTCTTGCTGATCGTGGTGACGCCGTGCGCGCCGTCGTTCCAGAAGCCCGGGTCGAGCCCGCCGTACATGTATCCCCCGCCCTCTGTGCCCCCGATCGATTCCCAGACGGCGTTGAGATAGGTGTTGGCGAAGTTGTTGAAGGCTGCCTGCGCGGCGGGGAACTTGCCGTTCACCATGGCCGTCTCGGCCATCAGGGCCTTGATGGATGATCCGGCGTTGGTGACGAGCCGGCCGAGGGTGAGCTGGTAGTCCACGGCGTTGTCGGTGCCCGTGTACCACCAGGACCCGTTCGTCGGCAGCTTGAAGTCGGCCTCGATCAGCCGGGGCGCGGCGGTGTAGACCGCCTGCGGGTAGTCGTAGGCCGGCGTCATGCCGGTCTTCTGCTCGTTGCTGATCATGTCCATGATCGGCGTGTCTTCGTTGTTGTTGCTGATCGTGTAGTTCGGCCGCTGGGCATAGATCTGCTGGTAGAGGTTGTGGTCGAGCCAGTACTGGTTGTCGTTGTCGATCCAGAAGCCGCCGAGGTCCGGGTACCGGTTCATGACCTCGAAGAAGTTGTCGTAGCTGAACTCGCCGAACCCGTCGCGGGTGGTCAGGTCGACCGTGTGCCCCTTGTAGGCCGAGTACGCCGACGAGTTGAGCCAGCTCTGCCCGGACGGCAGGCCCTCGGCGTTCCACTGCGGATCGTCGGTCATGTAGAGGATGGTCTTCATCCCGGCGGCGTTGGTGGCCGCGATGAGATCGCCCAGGAAGTCGTGGCCGGACAGGTCGCAGCTGCCCGGGATCGCGGACGGCCAGGGACGGGCGTACCCGAGGCGGCTGTGGAAGGTGGCCAGCACGATGTACTGCGTGTGCAGCTTCTTCGCCTCGGCGACCCAGTAGTTCGGGTCCCAGCCGCCGGCGACGACGGCGTTCTCCCAGGCGCTGCAGCTGGTGTAGCCGGGCGACGTACGCATTCCCCAGTGCAGGAAGAGACCGCCGGTCGCGGCGCGCAGGAAGTCCTGCCGGGGGTTCTGCAGATCGGCGTGGGCGGCCGGCGCGCCGGCGCCGACGAGGACTCCGGCGGCGAGCAGCGCCGCCGCGCACCACGCGCCGAGTCGGGTGCGGAGGCTGGGAGCCATGGTGGAACCTCCGGTCAGTCCGAGGCTTAAATAGCCAGGATTCTTAACTGTTATGGGCGCACGGGCCGCGCCATTGACGCATCTTTACATGGAAACTTGACGCGCGCTAGATATACATCCTATGTTTTGCCCGGCCGCCGAATCAGGCCAGAACGCCACATCGCCTGCACTCCAAGTATTTTCAGACCTCAAACTATGTAAGTTAGATGAACTAACAATCGTGCTGACCTGGCGAAAGATTGTTCGCAGCGCCGCGGCGTCCAATTCATCGGGTGACTTGGCAGGAGGATCTTCCGCATGCACACCGCTCACCGCCGGCTCGCGACGCTCGTCGCCCCGGCCCTGCTCGCCGGACTGCTCATACCGATCACCGGGGTCTCCCCCGCCGCCGCCGCGCCGCTACGCCTCGAGGCCGAGCAGGCCGTCATCTCCCAGGGCGCCGTCGAGTCCAACCACCTCGGCTTCTCCGGCACCGGGTTCGTCAACTACGACAACGTCACCGGCTCCTTCGTGGAATGGAACGTCAGCGCCGGCGCGGCGGCGAGCATCACGCTGCTGCTGCGCTACTCCAACGGGACGACCGCCGACCGTCCGATGGCCCTCACCGTCGACGGCGCCGCCGTCGCCACGCCGGCGTTCGCTCCGACCGCCGGCTGGGACACCTGGGCCTCGTTCACGCAGACGGTGAGCCTGGCCCCGGGCGTCCACACGATCCGGGCCACGGCGACGACGGCCAACGGCGGCCCGAACGTCGACTACCTCGACCTCGATGCCGGCGCGGCACCACAGCTGCTGGAGGCCGAGACGGCCGGCTTCGTCGGCTCCTGCGCGGTGGAGAGCAACTGGCCCGGCTACACCGGCACCGGCTTCGCCAACTGCGACAACGCGATCGGCGCCGGGCTGCAGTGGTCGGTCTCGGCCACCCTCGCCGGGCCGGCGAACCTCTCCTTCCGGTACGCCAACGGCGCCACCACCGGCCGCCCGGCCAGCCTGGAGGTCAACGGGGCGGTGGTCGCCACGTTGCCGTTCGCGCCGACCGGTTCCTGGTCGACGTGGCAGTCGGCCACCTTCTCAGCGCCGCTCACCGCTGGAACGAACGCGGTCCGGCTGCTCGCCACGACGGCCGGCGGCCTGCCCAATGTCGACTCGCTGACCGTCGGCGGCCCGGGCGGCGGCACCGGCGGCACCGACTGGGGAGTGGCGATGGTCGAGTCCACCATGGCCCGCTACACCCCGGCCACGATCGGCGGCTGGAGCTACCCCGTCGCGCTCTACATGTACGGGCAGTACCTCGTCTACCAGCGCACCGGGGACCGGCGGTACCTCGACTACATCAAGGCGTGGATGGACCGGTTCGTCGACAGCAAGGGCAACGTGTCGCAGAGCTTCGACAGCCTCGACAGCATGCTCCCGGGCCGGGTGCTCCTCGTCCTCTACCGGGAGACCGGGCTCGCCAGGTACCGCATCGCCGCGCAGAAGATCCACGACCGGTTCGCCACCTATCCGCGTACCTCCGACGGGGGGTTCTGGCACGCGACGACCGCCAGCCGGGCCGGGCAGCTCTGGGCCGACGGAGCGTTCATGTCGATGCCGTTCCTCGCCGAGTACGGCCAGGTCGTCGGGGACAGCACGTACGCCTGGGACGAGGCGACGAAACAGCTCGTGATCTACGCCGGCCACCTGCAGCAGGCGAGCGGGCTGCTCAAGCACGCCTATGACGAGCCGCGCGACGAGACCTGGTCCGACAACACGACCGGGCTGTCGCCGGAGTACTGGTGCCGCGCGATCGGCTGGTTCGGCATGGCGACGACGCAGATCCTCGACATCATCCCGGCCGACCACCCGCGCCGGGCGCAGCTGATCACGATCGAGCAGAACATGGTCCGCGGCTTCGCGGCGTACCAGGACCCGGCGTCGGGTCGCTGGTTCCAGGTCGTCGACAAGGGCGGCCGCTCGGACGACTGGACCGAGACCTCGTGCTCCAGCATGTACGCGTACACCATCGACAGGGCCGTCGAGAAGGGTTACGTGCCGACCTCCTACCAGGCCGACGCCGACCGGGGTTTCGCCGGGGTGCTGGACCGGATCTCGCTGGGGCCGGACGGGCGTACCAATCTGACCGACATCTCGGTCGGCACGAACGTCGGCGACTACGCGTACTACGTGGGCCGCGACCGCGCGACGAACGACTTCCACGGCCTCGGCGCGTTCCTGATCATGTACGAGCAGCTGCGGCGCTGACGCGGTCGCGCATCCCGCGTCAGAGGGCTTTGCGCAGCCACTGCTCGACGCCCGCGACGTGGACGGCGGCCCAGTTGCGAGCGACGTCGGCCTCACGCGCGAGCAGGGCCGCGTGGATCGCGCGGTGCTGCTCGCGGGTGCGGTCGGCGGCGCCGGCCTGGGTCAGGCCGCGCCACGCCCGCGCCCGCAGCGTCGGGGCCGACAGACTCTCGATGAGCGAGGCGAGCACCGGATTGCCGCAGCTCGCCGCGATGCGGCGGTGGAACTCGAGGTCGCCGGCGATGAGTTCGTTGATGTCGGAGGCCTGCTCCATGGCGTCGAGGAGGGTCGCGAGCTCGGCGAGTTCGTCCTCGGTGATGTGCCGGGCGGCCATCGCGGTCGCCTCCGCCTCGAGTACGCGCCGCACCTCCAGCAGGTGCAGCACGCTGTCGTCGCGGTGGAAGTCGAGGATGAACCCGACCGTGTCGAGCAGCACCTCGGGCTGCAGGCTGGTGACGTAGGTGCCGTCGCCCTGCCGCACGTCGAGTACGCGGATCAGCGACAGCGCCTTGACCGCCTCGCGCAGGGAATTGCGTGACAGTCCCAGCCGTTCGGCGAGATCGGCCTCCTTGGGCAGTCGGCCGCCCGGTTGCAGCTCACCAGAAACGATCATTTCCTTGATGCGTTCGATCGCTTCGTCGGTCAGCGCCATGCGCCCCAGGATAGAGCACGCCCACGACGAAGACATCGGATGTCCGTCCCACAGGGGCGCCAAGGAGTCCGATAAAGCGGGGAATCACGCCAGCAGACATCGGATGTCGACCGGCGAGCGCAGGCATCGACCCGCTTGACTTAACACCCGATCAATCCTACGGTTTGAACGCCGCATATCGCGCCATGCGGGAAGTCCGCCCTGCACCAGGGGCAATACCTCCTATGTATCGGACTCTCCTGAGGAGACTCGGCGATGCGCATCCGACGGCTGACCGCCACCGTCCTCACGGTGGCCACCGGAATCCTGACCATCGGCAGCGCGGGCATGCCCGCGTACGCCGCGACCTTCAACGTGCGCAACTACGGCGCCACCGGCAACGGCTCCACCAACGACTCCGCCGCGATCCAGGCCGCGATCGACGCCGCCGCCAGCGCCGGAGGCGGGATTGTGCAGTTCCCCGCCGGCACGTACAAGTCGGCCAACACGATCCACCTCAAGAGCAACATCACCGTCCAGCTCGACGCCGGCTCGACCGTCGTCGGCTCCAGCGCCGACACCTACGATCCGCCCGAGGCCAACCCCTACGACGCCTACCAGGACTACGGGCACAGCCACTTCCACGACGCCATGTTCTACGGCGACCGGCTGACCAACCTCGCCTTCACCGGCTCGGGCACCCTCGACGGCGGCGGCAACCTCATCACCGGGAACCCCGCCAGCGGCGAGGCCGACAAGATCCTGTCGCTGACCCGGTGTACCGGCCTGACCCTCAACGGCATCACGCTGCGCCGCGGCGGGCACTTCGCGATCCTCACCAACAACTGCAACGACATCACCTCCGACCAGTTGAAGATCTTCACCTCCAGCGACCGCGACGCGTGGAACATCATCAGCGCCACCAACGTGACGATCACCAACGCCGACATCAACGGCAACGACGACGCGATCGTCTTCAAGAGCGACTACGCGCTCGGCGCCAAGCTGCCCAACGGACATGTCCGCGTCTCCGACTCGCACGTGAGCGCGGGCTGCTGCAACGCGGTGATGTTCGGCTCGGAGACCTGCGGCGACTTCACCGACTACGTCTTCGAGCGGCTGAACATCACCAGCGCCGACAAGTCCGGCCTCGGGATGGTCTCCATGGACGGGGCGAACATCTCCGACGTGCACTACCGCGACATCACCATGACCGGTGTGGCGTCACCCATCATGCAGAAGATCGGCACCCGCAAACGCTGCGGCAACAGTCCCGGCGTGGGCCACATCAGCAACGTCACGTACGAGAACATCACCGCCACCGGCAAGTCCAGCCCGCAGTTCGCCCCGACCCTGTGGGGCGAGGCCGGCTCGAACCAGATCACGAACGTCAGCTTCACCAACGTGCACATCACCGTGCCCGGCGGCAGCTCGGCGGTGTCGACCGCGGTGCCCACCAACGACCCGACGAACTACAATCCCAACAGCATCGGCACCCGGCCCGCCTACGGCTGGTACATCCACAACGCCGCCAACGTCACCTTCACCGACAGCTCCGTCGAGTTCGCCGCCAACGACAACCGCCCGGCGGTCATCGCCAACACCGGCAGCAGCGTACGGTTCACCAACTTCACCGCCGAGAAGGGCAGCGGCTCGGCGTCCGACGCCCTGTTCCAGACGGTCGCCGGATACTGCGTCACCGGGCAGAACACCACCGGCGGCGCGTTGCGGGTCAGCGCCTCCGGCTCCACCGTCAGCTGCCCGCCGCCGGTGATCGAGACGCACGCCCTGGAGGCCGAGTCCGGCACCGTCACCGCCCCGATGCAGATCGGCACCGACCCGGCCGCGTGGGGCAGCCGCTACGTCGCCGCGGCCGCCGGCAGCAACAGCACCGCCGGCGCCCCCACGTCGGGATGGGCCACGGTACCGTTCAGCGTCACGCACGCCGGGACCTACAAGATCATGGGCCGCGTCATCGCTCCCACCACCTCGGACGATTCTTTCTGGGTACGCGTCGACAACGGCCCGTGGACCGACTGGAACGACATCGACCCCGGCGCCGCCTGGCACTGGGCCGACGTGACCGACGACGCCAACGCCAACGCGCTCGTCACCCGGAGTCTGACGGCCGGCGCGCACACACTGACCATCGCCTACCGGGAGGACGGAGCCAAGCTGGACCGGCTGCTGGTCACCAACGACCTCGCCCTGGTGCCGGCCAACGATCCGCCGCCCGCGGGCACCCGCTACGAGGCCGAGGACGCCGTCCTCTCCCAGGGCGCAGTCGAGGCCAACCACCTCGGCTTCTCAGGCACGGGATTCGTCAACACCGACAACGTCGCCGGCGCCTACGTCGAATGGACCGTGACCGCCTCGACGGCCGGCCCGGCCACGGTACGCATCGCGTACGCCAACGGCACCACCACCGCGCGCCCGTCGGACGTCACCGTCAACGGCACGCTCGTCGCCGGCCCGACGTTCGACCCGACGGCGAACTGGGACACCTGGGCCAGTGTGGCGATACCAGTCACGCTCTCCGCCGGATCCAACACCATCCGGATCACCGCCAGCACCGCGGGCGGCTGCCCGAACCTCGACTACGCCGAGATCTGACCGGCGCACGGCCGCTCGGTGGTGGGCAGCCACCGGGCGGTCCGTGCAGCTCAACCCTCCAGTGCGCTGCCGTCCATCCTTTGAGGAAATGTCAGTCCCCTCGGGCACACTGACGCCATGACGCTGACGACTCGCCTGCTGACCCCCGAGACCTGGGACGACTTCGCCGTGCTCGTCGAGGCCAACAACGGCGTGTGGGGCGGATGCTGGTGCATGGGCTTCCATCCGGAGGCGTTCAGCGCCGGTTCCCCCGAGGGCAACCGGGAGGCGAAGCAGCGGCACGTGGTCAACGGAACCGTCCATCAGGTGCTCGTCTACGACGGTGACCGCTGCGTCGGCTGGTGCCAGTTCGGCCCCCCGGCGGAGCTGCCGAACATCAAGAACCGCGCCGCCTACGACAAGGGCGTCGAAGATCCGCCGGACTGGCGTATCGGCTGCATCTTCACCAACGCCAAGGACCGCGGCCGGGGCGTCGCCGCCGCGGCGGTGGCAGCAGCGCTCGACGAGATCAAGCGGGCCGGCGGCGGTGTCGTCGAGGCGTACCCGGAGCAGACGGAAGAGCGGCCGCCGCAGCGGGGCGCCTACCTGCACACCGGGCCCGAAGAGCTGTACGCGCGATTCGGCTTCGTCCGCGTACGCAAGACCGCCAAGTGGCGCTGGGTCATGCGGGCAACCCTCTGACCCTGCGGCACGCTTCAGCGGCGCGGATCGAAGTCCGACCGGGCCGCGTCGATCTCGGCGATGTGCTCCTCGGCCCACACCGTGACCGCCGCCATGACCGGCAGCAGACTCTCCCCCAACGCCGTCAGCCGGTACGCGACGCCGGCCGGGCTGCCCGCGACCGCCGACCGGCCGACCAGCCCGTCGCGCTCCAGACCGCGCAGCGTCTCGGTCAGCATCTTCTGCGTCGCGCCCGGCACCGCCCGGGTCAGCTCGCCGTTGCGGCGCGGCCCGAGGGCGAGCTCCTTCAGCACGAGGCTGACCCAGCGCCCGCCGAGCCGGCCGAGGACCCGATGGGTCGGGCAGCCGGCCACCGCGTCCAGGTGCACCGCCCGCGCGGCCGACCGCCGTTCGGGCGCTTTGATCGTCGGCATCCGCTCCTCCTGCCCAGGCACTCTGAAGTGCGTACTGTCGCACCGGATCAGGATCACTCTACGGTCGGCGTATGAGCGTGATCGCCCTCCTCGGCGCCGGGAACGTCGCCCGCGCCCTGGCGCCGGCCTGGTCGGCCGCCGGCCACGAAGTCCTCATCGGTACCCGCGACCGGCTCGGTCCGGCCGCCGCGACCGCCGAGATCGTGGTGAACGCCCTGCCGGGCGCCGCCTCGGTCGAGGTGCTCGGCCGCCTCGCGCCGCAACTGCGGGGCAAGGTGCTCCTCGACCTCGCGAACGCCGTCGAGCTGGGACCGGACGGCTTCGCCACCCGACTGCTGTACGCCAACCTCGCCGAGCGCCTGCAACAGGAGCTGCCCGAGACCCGGGTGGTCAAAGCGCTGAACACGGTCGGACCCGCGGCTCTGATGGCCGACCCGGGCAGTCTCGCGGCGCCGCCCGCGACATTCCTCTGTGGAGACGACGCCGACGCCAAACGGGTCGTCACCGGTCTGCTCGCGGACCTCGGCTGGCCGGACGGCAGCATCATCGATCTCGGCGGCGTCGCGTACGCGTGGTGGCCGGAGTCCTTCGTCCTCGTCGTCCGGCCACTGATCGCCGCCCTGGGACCGGTGCCGTTCGCGTTGTCGGTCGCCCGCTGAGGAAGCGTCGCCGGCCGCCCACCGAGGGCGAATCGCCTCTTCCGGCGCTTGACGTGGCGCCCGCGGCTCAGCGACGGTCGAGTTGGTGAAGCCGTTCGGGCTCGACGCCGGCTTCGCGCAGGCACGCACCGCAGACACCGTCCCGGGAGACGAGCGGGAATCCGTCGGGGAGCAGGAAGGCCACCAACCGCCGTTCATCGCCGGTACGCACCGGCGCGAGCGTCGTCAAGCTGAGCCGGACGTGATACGCCGAATCGTTGGGCTGCAACGGATCGGTGTGACCGGGACGGCGGAAGACGCCGTCGCGCAGCGGCCCGTCGAGGAGCACGTCGGTCTGCCGTTCCCACATCTGCCGGGCGTCGGCGCTGCGGGCGCAGATCTTCTCGACCATGGCCGCGTAGTCGGCGCTGCGGGATGAGCGCAGCATCCGCGCCCGCAACCGCGCCATGATCATGGCCGCCTCGGCATGCCAATCGACCAGGACGTGCCGCGAATGCGGATCGAGGAAGAACCAGTGCAGGATGGTCTGCTCACCGGCCGGCCGCTGCGTGAAGTCGCAGATCCATGTGGCGAACGCGGAGTTCTGCACCTCGACCTGCCAGAACGCATCGGTCAGATACGCCGGGTGCGGATCGAGCGCGAGCACGGTACGCCTCAGCGCGGGATCGGTCTCGATGACGTCGTCGACGGCGGGCGGCAGCGAGCCGGTCGCGAGGTACCACAGGATGCTGCGCTCGTCAGTGGACAGCCGCAGCGCGGCCGCGATCGCCTCCAGCAGCTCGGGGGTCGGCCGGTGTTCGGCCCCTTGTTCCAGCGCGCTGATGGTGCGCACGGAGTAGCCCGTCAGCCGGGCCAGGTCCTCCTGGGTCAGGGTGCCGCGCCGGCGCCGGTGGCCGATCGCGCCGATCTCGTCGAGCTCGCGGCGGCCGCGGCGTTCACGCAGGAACCGGCCCAACATGTCCTCGTTCAGCGCCAACCCCCTCGCCCGTGACCGGCAACGCCGGGCCGTGGCCGGCAACGGCTTCGCCGGTAACGGTATCGCCCGGCAGATGATCTCGGGAATCCCGTTCGCTGGCGATCACCTTCTCTGGTGTGGCCACGGCGCGCTGCCCATCATCGACATGATTGTCCTCCGACGTGAAAGGCAGATCATCGTGACCGACACCGCGATCCGTCCCACCGGCGTACGCCCGGCCGAACGACGGCCGGCGCTCAACGCCGGAGCCGCCGCCGGCCCGCTCTTCCTGGCCGTCGCCATCCTCCAGGCCGTCACCCGTCCGGGATTCGACCTGCTGCGGCACCCGGTCAGTCTGCTGAGCCTGGGCGATCTGGGCTGGCTCCAGATCGCCAACTTCATCGCCACCGGGCTGCTGTTCCTGGCCGGCGCGGTCGGCCTGCGCCGGTCGCTGGGGGCCGGTCCCGCCTCCCGGTGGGCACCGATCCTCGTGGGTACGCTCGGCGTCGCCCTGGTCGTCGGCGGCGTCTTCACGCCCGACCCGGCTCTCGCCTTCCCACCCGGTACGCCCGACGGCCGCCCCGCGACGATGAGCTTCCACGGAACCGTGCACGCCATCGCGCCCGCGGTCGGTTTCGTGGCGCTGGCCGTCGCCTGCTTCGTCATGGCCCGGCGGTTCTCCGCCGACGGCCGCCGCGCGACGGCCGTCACCTCGTGGATCGTCGGCGCCGTCGTCTTCGTCCTCTCGGGAGCGTCCAACGTCACCGGTCAGATGGGGCTGCTGTGGCTGGCGCTCGTCGTAGGGCTGGGCTGGTCGGCGGTCATGCTCGCCCGACCGGCAGCCACGGTCAGCGGTTCGGGGAGATGAACCCCGACTCGTACGCGATGATCACCGCCTGCACACGGTCGCGCGCGCCGAGTTTGGTCAGCACGTTGCCGACATGGGTCTTGACGGTCTCCACACCGATGAACAGCCGCTCGGCGATCTCGGCGTTGCTGCGCCCCTCGCCGATCAGCCGGAGGACGTCCGCTTCCCGTCCGGTCAGCGATCGCAGGGCGGTGCCGTCGCGGCGGTTGCCGAAGGCCGCGGCCAACCGGCGTACGGAGGCGGGGAACAGCAGCGAGTCGCCGTGTGCCACCGTGCGCAGGGCCTGCAGCAGTTCGTCCGGCCGCGCGCGCTTCAGCAGGAATCCGCTCGCTCCGGCCTGGAGGGCGGCGAAGACGTGCTCGTCGTTCTCGAAGGTGGTGATCACGACGATCTTCGGCGGCTCGGGGACGCGCGCGATGATCGCACTCGTCGCCTGAAGGCCGTCGACGCCGGGCATGCGTACGTCCATCAGGATCAGGTGCGGGCGCAGGGCCCTGGTCCGCGACAGCGCCTCGGCTCCGTCGGCCGCTTCGCCGACGACGGTCAGATCCGGCTCGGCGTCGATGAGCACGCGCAGCCCGGCCCGGATCAGCGGCTCGTCGTCGGCGATCAGCACGCCCACCGTCATGGCTTCTCCTCGTAGGGGAACACGGCGTGCAGCCGCCAGCGCCCCTGCGACGCCCCGGCCTCGACCCGGCCGCCGAGGGACGCCGCCCGCTCGCGTACGCCCAGCAGGCCGCGGCCGCCGTCGCGACGCGTCCGGGACGGCGGCTCGTCGGGCATCGGGTTCTCCACGGTCAGGGTCGCGTGCGCTGCGCGTACCACCAGATGGAGGGTGACCGGGCCACGGCCGTGACGGATGGCGTTGGTCAGGGCTTCGCGTGCGACCTGCTGGAGTTCGTGCGCGGTGGGGGCGGGAACGCGGCTCTCGTCGCCGTCGACCTCGGCGACCACCTCGACACCCGAGCGCCGGGCGGACTCCACCAGATGGACCACGCGGGGGGTGTCGCGCAGGAGGCCCAGGACATGGTCCAGCTCCGCCTGGGCGGCGCGGGCCGCTTCCTCGATGTGCCCCAGCGCGGTACGCGTGAACGCCGGATCGGTGTCGAGCACCCGCGCCGCCGCCCCGGCCTGGACCATGACGACGCTGAGCGTGTGCCCGACCGAGTCGTGCAAGTCACGGGCGAGCCGGTTGCGGTCGGCCAGCTGCTCGGTGGTGCGCCGCAGCGCCGCGATCCGGTCGGCCGGCGACGGGCCCAGCAGTACCGGGGCCAGCCGGGCGAGCAGCGCGCCCACCCCGACCGCGGCGCCGACGAGCAGGGCGGCCAGGGCGATACCGGCGAGCGGCCGGGCCGGGCCGAGGGCGGCGATCCACTCCGGCCGGACGGACCGGCCGAGATCGCCGGTGAGGGGCGACAGGACGAGCAGGACGACGGCGGGCGGTACGGCCAGGGTCATTCCCGCGACGATGCTGCCCAGCAGCAGATGAACAAGCCAGAACAGTGCTGTGCGGGCACGGCTGCCGCGCGCGGCCGGATCGATGCCCTGGGCGGGACCACCGAGCAGGGCCCGCGCGGTCGGGAGCTCGATCGCGCGGATGACCGGCAGGAAGCCGGTGACCGCGACGAGGGGCAGCGCGGCGCCGTAGACGATCGGGTCCGGGTTGAGGACGCCCCGCACCAGCGAGCCGTTGACTTCCAGTACCACCTGCATCAGGAGGACGTACGGCATGATCAGCGCGCCGCCGATGATCTGGTGAAGCCAGCGCCGCCCCACGAGTCTCACCCGCCCAGCCTCTCATCCGCCCCGGTACGCGCGGCGGCCACGGCCGGTTCCGGGGCGCCGGACGGATCTGGTGCCGCCCGCCGGGTCGTCAGTGCGACCGCGGCGAGCATGCCGACCACCGTCCCGCTCATCAGGCGGAACAAGGAGACCAGGCCGAGCAGGCCGAGCCGGGAGCCGCCACCGAGGGGCGAATCGACGACCATGTTCAGGATCAGCCACAGCCCCCAGGCGAAGTCTGCGCCCGCACCCACCCAGATCAGCGCGAACGTCCGCCAGGTGAAGCCGCGGCGCGTACGGGCCAGACCGACGGCCGCGCCGATCGACAGCAGGCCGAAGACCGCCTGCAGAAACCGCCCGGTGAAGCCGTCCGCCCCGTCCGGCAGCCCGGCCGTGCCACCGAAACCCCAGTACAGGCAGATCACGCCGGTCGCGGCCTGCAGGACCACCATGAATGCCGCCAACAGGCGCAGCTCGGCCGGCAGCGGCTGGGCGGGCAGCCGCGGCCAGCGCTCCCTGGCGTACAGGGTGAAGGCGGTCAGAAGCGCGAGCCCCTGGACGATGAAGCCCGCGTAGACCATCTCGTACACCCACGGCTCGACGATGCCGCCGCCCGCGGTGAAGACGTTCACTCCGCGCGCGGCGCCGATCAGGACGGCGGGCACCACGGCCAGCACGATCGGCCCGAGAAAGCCGGTGCCGACCCACATCGGGAACAGCACCGGCGCAGCCGCCAGCCGGCGACCCCATCGGCTGACGAACGCCAGCGCGAGCAGGATGGCCGTCGCGTCCATGAGCATCGTCACCGCGTTGAGCGTGTCGAGCATCGCCCCGTCGGGAGTGGACGCTTTCACGCCCACGGTGCCGCCCGCCAGCCACACGGCCTTCAGGACCAGGTAGGGCAGGGCAGCCACGACGGCCGCGTACGCCGCCAGGTGTTTCGCTCTCGTCATGGGTCAAGGGTCGTCGCCGGGAAGGGACGGCGACTCCCGCGTGGAGGGGAGGTGCTCCCCCTCGCGAGGGAGCACAGCAGATCCAGCAGCGTTTCCATCCGTGTGGCCGGGATCAGGTCCATGGCGCCTTCGACGCCACGGGAGCCGGTCGGCGGACCATGACTGCGGTGGTCAGAGCGGTGCCGAGGACGAACGACGCGGCGACGGCGAAGGCCGGGTCGACCGTCGCGGGGTCGCGTAGGTACATGCCGCCGAGGACCATCGTGCCCACCGTGGCGCCGAGTTGCTGGACGGCGTTGAGGAGTCCCGAGGCCGAGCCGATCTGCTGCGCGTCGAGGTCGCTCAGGGCGGTGGTGAAGAACGACGGCGTGAACAGTCCCGCCCCGACCCCGATGACGGCCAGCGCGTACGGGAGGACGGCGGGATGCTGGCGGTAGGCGTACACGGCGATCGTTATTCCACAGAGGACGAGCGCGAGCGAGCCGAGGAGAGTGCGGCGTGGACGGGCGGACAGCAGGCGACCGCCCGCGGCGAGTGAGGCGGCGGCCATGCCGAGGGTCCACGGCAGCAGGGTGAGGGCCGCGCCGATGGTGTCGGCGCCGGCCGCGAGCTGGGCGTGCAGGACGACGACCAGGGTGAGGCCGGTGGTCAGGGCGAACAGCAGGCCGCAGGTGACCAGGGCGGCCGGGAACGCGGGCCGGCGCAGCAGGCTGACCTCCAGCAGGCTGTACCAGCGCGGCCGGTCGGGGGCGCGGTCCTGCGGCAGGGGCCGGGCGAGGAGGAGGACGGCCAGGCAGACGGGCAGGTTCACGAGGAACGCCGCGCGCCACGACCAGGCGTGCGCGAGAACGCCGCCGAGGATCGGCCCGCTGATGGCGGCCAGTCCCATGACCGGTCCGATGGTGCCCAGCGCCCGGGTCACCTCCCGCCCGCGGAACATCGCCTTGATCAGGCCGACGGTCTGCGGGACGATCGCCGCCGCGGCGGCGCCCTGAACGGCGCGGGCGGCCAGCAGCAGCCCCATCGTCGGGGCCAGGGCGCAGGCGAGCGAGGCGGCCGCGAACGCCACGACTCCACCGAGGAAGACACGCCGGCGCCCGACGATGTCGCCCAGTCGGCCGCCGGGCAGGAGCAGTAGCGCGAACGGCAGCGTGTACGCGCTGGTCACCCACTTCACCGAGGACAGCGGACCACCGAGGTCGGCGTGGATGACGGGCGCCACGATCTGCGCGATCGTGGCGTCGAGCAGGTTCGCGGCTTCGGCGGCCAGCAGCGCGACGAGGCCGATCCACCGGTGGCGGTACGCCGCGGGCGCGGCCCGGGTCTCCAGAAGGGTCATGCCGCAACGATGCGCACCGGCCGGGCTGGTGCTCCAGCTACCGGCCGACATCCGGCGGAATCTTCCAACACTATGGTCTAGCCTGCGGAATATGCTCATCCTCGACGAGGTCGACCGGCAACTCGCCCACGCCCTGCATCTCGACGCCCGGGCGCCGCTCGCGAAGCTCGCCGAGGTCATCGGCACCTCGCCGCAGACCGTCGCCCGCCGGTATCAGCGCCTGCGCGAACACGCCGGCCTGCGGGTGGTCGGCCTGGCCGATCCCGGGCACACCCAACGCCAGCGGTGGCTCGTGCGATTCACGGCCGCGCCCCAGGCCGTGCAGGAGATCGCGTACGCGCTGGCCCGCCGCGGCGACACGTCCTGGATCCGGCTGACCTCGGGCGGCACCGAGATCGTGGCGGTCGTCGAGACAGCCGACCCCGCGGCGGGCGCCGATCCGCATGCGCTGCTGCTGCGGGACGTTCCCCGGACGGCCAGCATCACGGCGGTGTCGGCACACTACCTGCTGCATCTGTACGTGGGCGGCCCGATCGCCTGGCGCGGCCGGATGAACGCGCTCGACGCCGGTCAGGAGGCACGACTGCGCCCGGACACCCCGGTCTCCCCCACCGGGACCGTCATCACCTTCAGCCCGGCGGATCGCCGTCTGCTGGCCGCACTCCGGCGCGACGGCCGGGCGACCTATGCCGAACTCGCGACCGCGACCGGCTGGTCGGCGTCGACCGTCACCCGCCGGGTCGACGAACTCCGCGAACGCGGCGCGCTCTTCTTCGACGTCGAGATCGACGACTCACTGCTGGGCATCGGGGCCGCGGCGATGCTCTGGCTGTCGGTGCCACCGGTGCACCTCGACCGCGTCGCGACCACGCTGGCCGGCCACCCCGAACTGGCCGTCGTGGCCGCGACCACCGGCCGGACCAACCTGTTCGCCAATGTCCTGACCGCCGATCCCCGGCAGCTGCACCATTATCTGACGACACGGCTCGCGCTGCCGGAGATCACGGCGGTGGAGACGGCGCCGGTTCTGCGTACGCTCAAGGGCGTGGCGTAGCCGGGCGGCGGTAGCGTGTCGGCCACCTCGTCTGCGTCGTCCACGTGCACAGCGGTCGCGAGATCTTCGAGGCGTACGCCAAGACCTGGCCGTGACCGGCCTGATCCCGTCTCCGGCCGCGGTCGGCGCGGCTACCCCAGCCAGGAAATGTACGAGATCGAGTACGGGTCGATCGGACCCATACGGCAACGGAGGGTGTCGCCGAGAGCTCCGACTGATCGGCCGGTCCTCCGCCTCGGTTCAGATCCGTGGGCGACGACATGCGTGCGGCGCACCGGACGGCATGGTGCTGTCCTATAGCCGCCTGAGCGATTGTCCGCGACCGATCAGTTGTGATCTGTTTGTCACTGGACACTCCACTCACGACGCAGGAGCAGCACTCGTGGCCTTCGATCCCAACGCCTATGAGGAGGGGGTCATCCGTCCCCTGCGGGGCGTGCACGGCAGCCTGCCGGCGGGCGATCTGTGGGTCCGGTACGCGATAGCCGGCGACCTGCCCGGCGAGCAGCTGGCGTCCCATCTGGCCGCGGTGCGCCGGTACTGGCGTGAACGGGCGGAGGAGGGCGGTCACGCGGCCGAGGTGTGCCGGCTGCTGCTGGCCGAGGACGAGCGGCTGAGGCACCAGTACGGTGACGCCCTGATGCAGCCGTCGTGGTGGCGCGAGCGGCGTTCCGGTCCCGGCCCGGCGGAACCGACGGTCCCCGAAACGGCTGCGCCGGTCGGCGTACCGGCGACCGATCTCGTCGACACGCATTGGCACGGCGAGGCGCTCGCGCACATCCGCGGCTGGTTGACCGGGCCGCGGGGGGTCGGTCCCCTCGACGGCCTCGGCGGGCGCCCAGCTCAGGACCTCCGGCCGCCGCCCCGCGCGCATCCGGTCCCGCTGGTTCCCACCGTCGACGACTTCACCGTCGTCGTACGCTCGACCGACGGCGACCGCTGCATGCTCGAATTCTCCTGGACGACGCCCTCGGGCCAGCGGGTGGAGGTGCTGCGCTGTCCCGGCGTGCCGCGGTGGCCCGCGGGAACGGTGGTGCCCGAGTCGGCGCTGGCGGCCATGGGCGTCCCCGTCGCCGGTACGCGTGGCGGCGCGGCCGGGCACCCCACGATGGTCGCCGAGGAACCGGTCGGCTACCTGGTCTACGTCCCGGTGGGGCTGCGCGACGGCCGGGCCACGATCGGCCATCCCGCCGCCGTCGCGGTGGCCGGGCCCGTACGCCGACTGCGCATCCGCCGGATGGGCCGCGACGCGGTCGTCACCTGGGTCTGGCCGGACACCGCCAGCTCCGTGGAGATCGACTGGCGTACCCGCGCCGGGGCCGGCAGGCGGATCGTGACCGTGGACGAATTCACCGACGACGCCCGGTGCGTGCTGCCGGTCGGCCGCGACGGAGTCGACATCTCCGTACGCGCGACCCTGCTGCTGCACGGCACCCGGGTGAAGTCGCCGCCGCGTACCGCCGTCCTGGGTCCGGCGCCGGCCCGGGTCGGCTACGAGGTACGGCACAGCCGCTCCACCGGCCAGTCCCCGCGTTCGGTGACCGTCGAGTTCTCCTCGGCGGACGAGTGCCCGCCGTTCGACGCGGTCGTCGTCCTCGCGCACGGCGACATCATGCCGTTCGACGCCTCGATGGGCCGGGTTCTCGGTCGCGTACGGGTGGGCCTGCACGGCAGCACCCCCTCGGCGTACTCCTTCGTACTTGCGGCCGAGGACACCGCTCGGCGTCCCTATTGGATCCGCTGTTTCGCCGAACCGGTCGACGTCGTCTCGATGGTCGATCCGCCGGTCGATCGCCTGAAGGTGGTGTGATGAGCCAAGGTCGGGACCCCTCATGCCCGTTCTGCTACAACGAGATCGTCGGCGGAGCCCTGTGGTTCGTGTGCGGCGGGGTGGGCTCGCCGGGCCGCAACGGCTGCGCGTTCGGCCCGGACGCCGAACGCGAGCGGCTGACGGGCCTGAACTTCCAGTCGCGGCCGGCGTTCAAGGCGCCGCCGACCAGGCGCCTCGGCAAGGCGCTCATGCGGGCGTCGTGCCCGCACTGCGGGGGCGCGACCGGCCAGCGGTGCTGCCCGCACTGCCACTGCCCGCTGTCGAGCCACTTCGGCACCTCGACCAGCCCGCTCATCGCCATGGTCGGCGCCAAGGGCACCGGCAAGACCGTCTACCTGACGGTTCTGGCCAGAGAGCTGCTCACCAAGTTGTGGCGCCAGTTCAAGGCCGACATCCGGCTCAGCGGCGACTCCCAGGGCGCGCAGGGCACGCGCCAGTGGCTCGACCGCAACATCAACCACGTGTACGCCGACCGGCGGCTGTTCCCGAAGACCCCACGGGCCGAGCGCGGGCGCAAGCAGCCGGTGGTGTTCGAGTGGCGGCAGGAGGGCGACGGATTCCGCTTCAAGCGGGAGAAGGTCTTCGAGACGACCTTCCTGTCGTTCTACGACACGGCCGGCGAGGACCTGCTCACGCTGCAGAGCGTGCACGACCAGACCTATATCGGCTCGGCCGACGCCCTGATCCTGCTGATCGATCCGTTCACCCTGCCCAAGGCCCGGGACTTCATCTCGCTGCCGGACGAGGCCATCACCACGGAGGACTCGACCGACGACATCATCGGGCTGGTCACCGAGTCACTGCGGTCCAGCCATGGCAGCCGGACCGAGGGGCGCATCTCCATCCCGATCGCCGTCACCTTCACCAAGATGGACGCGGTGCTGGAGAGCCTTCCCGAGGACCACTTCCTGCGCCGTACGCCGCCGCAGGACGGACACTACGACGAGTCGTTCGGCCTGGAGACCCACGAGCAGATCCGTTCGCTGCTGCAGAAGTGGGGCGGCGAGAAGATCGACAACCACTTCGACAAGAACTACAAGACCTACCGGTACTTCGGTGTATCGGCGCTCGGCGCTAAGCCCGACTACACCCAGTCCAAGGTCAACCAGTCGGGTGTCCAGCCCTTCCGGGTGGAGGAACCGCTGATCTGGCTGCTCAGCAGGTTCAACGTGGTGAAGCGGCGGCCGCGGGCATGACCGGCCGCCTGGAGATGCTGATCTTCACCGACTGCCGCGCCGGCGAAGGCCTCGAAGGCGGCGCCGGCCTGCAGTTCCAGGCCCGGTCCCCGGCCGCGGACGAGCAGGCCATGGCGGTCGTCCGGGCCGACCTGCTCTACCAGCCGTCCGACGAGTTCATGCGGACCCGCCGGGCGGTCGCGGACTTCCCGCCATCGTTCGCGTACGTCTGCGACACGATCATGGCCGCCTCCGCCGGGGTCTACCTGGGCAAGGAGGCCAGCGGTCACCGCCAGGGCAACCAGCTGACCCATTGCGTCTTCAGCCCCGACGCTGCGGCGTACGCGAAGGTGCGCCCCGCCCAGCTGTTCGGCGCGAGGTTCTGGCGCGACCGGCCGGCCGACGGAACCGCCCTGCCGCCGCTGGAAGCGGGTTGGGTCCCCGGCCCGCTGACCGCCGAACTCGTACAGCAGGAGGTGCGGGCACTCCCCGGCGGCGAGGCCATGCTGCAGGCGCTGCTGACCGCCGTCGAAGCGGTCCTGCGCGAGCCGTCCAGCGCCCGCCGGGTCCTGCTGCTCGCCCGTGACCTGCGCGACGTGATGGTCTGGCTGGCCGCCGCCACCCTGCTGCTGCCGCAGGAGGTCGCGCTCACCGCGGGCTTCCGCGCCTTCGTGGCCAACCCGACCGTGATCCGCCAGCCGATCATGGCCGTGCACGCCGACGACAACCCGTCCGGCGTCACGGTGGACAACGATCTCGGCTACCACGTGTTCGACGTGGACACCGGACGGCATTCGCAGCCGGCCCCCTCGCCGTACGCGCAGACCTGGGCCCGGCTGTTCCTCACCGAGGACGCGTACGACGTCGTGGACGCGGTCGAATTGGCCGCGGTGTCCGGGCTCGGCTGGCAGGACGCCGCCCGGCTCGCGATGACGGTGGTGTCGCGGCGCCCGCCGGCACCGGCCGACGTTCCCCTGGTGGTGCAATGGCTGCGGACCGGCCCGCCGGACCTCATCGCGCTGCACGGGCCGCGACTCGCCCGCGGTCTGCGGGACGACAGCGGCACCTGGCCGCCCGCCGTGCTCGCGGAGCTCGACGATCTGGCCCGGCGCGGCGTCGTCGAGGTCGACGCGCCGGCCGTCCGGCTGGCGCTGCTGGCGGACGAGGTACGCCGGGCGGTCGCCGAGAACCGGGTCGACGCGACGGTACTGGCTCCGATCGGCCGCGCCTGGACCGCGGAGCATCAGCGGACCGTGGTCGCCACGCTCACGTCGGCCGCCGCCACCGCCTCCCCCCGGCAGTTCGAAGCGTTGCAGCGACTCGCCCGCCGGTTCGGAGTGGCGCCGCGGGTGGGCGAGATCACCGGGGCGATGGAGGCGTTCGCCCGCGACTGGATCGCGAACACGCACGCCGGATACCTGCCGGATCAGTGGCCGAACCGCGCGGCGATCGAGGAGCGCGTACGCGTACAGCTCGAACGGTCGGATCCTCTCGCCCACACGACGTTCCTGTGCGAGTGGTGGTGGCTGCTGCTCGACACGGATCTGAGCCCTTCCCTGCGGCAGGCCACGACACGAGCGGTCCTCGGCACGGGCGATCGCCTGTCGACGATCCAGCGGTTCATCCGGGCGGCGAAGAGCCGCCCGCAGGCGGTGTCGTCGCTGGCCCACCTCACCCGCGAGATCTGGGCCGGACAGCCGCTGACCCTCGGCGACGCCGTCCTGCTGACCGGTCCCCAGGGGCTGCCGCGCAACCTCCCGCTGCCGCCGGAGATGTTCGACGAGCTGGCCCACCGGCTGATGTTCGCCACCGAGCTGTCCGCCGACGATCTGAACATCGGCTACCGCTTCGCCGATCACGGCACGTGGCGGCCGAGTCAGGCGGTCATGCGGCTGTTCGACGAGGAGGCCAGGCTGCAGCTGGTCCTCACCGAGATCGAGAGCAACCAGCCCACCGAGGCGGTCATCAGCCAGACCGTCGCGGGCGTCGGCGACAGGGTCCTGCGCGCGCACATGAGCCGCGTCCTGCGGACCATGCTCTTCGCCCCGGCGGTGATCAGCACCACGACATTGCTGAAGGCCAAACCGTCCCTGGTCGTTCCGCTCATCGCCGACCTTGCTCCCCGGGTGGGCGGGGACACCGCGTCGCCCAACCGGATCGCGTTGGCGTTCGTCCTGTCGGCCCACAATCTGAGCGCCGAGGTCGGCCGGGCCGTCAGCGACGACGCCCGCCTGGTGCTCGCCAACGGGGTCAGAGTCTGGTTGCGCGCCGACAAGGCCATCCACGCGCAGCACGTCAACGCGGCCACCGATCAGATCTCGTTCTTCGGTCCACCTTGGACAGACACATGGCGGCGGACGGTCCGGGCGGAGCGCCCGCGCGGGCGAGGACTGCGCGGGCTCGGCGGATGGAGGTGATCCGTTGCCGGTCATGTTGATCATCCTCATCGCGATCGGCTTCGTCGTCGCCGTCGTCGCGGTCGTCTTCGCCGCCGTACGGCTCTACATCCCGTGGACACCCGCGCTGCTGGCGATGGGCGTCGCGTGCGGCTTCCTGCTCGCGGTCTGGCACGCGGTGCGGGTGCTCTCCGGCCTCGGCGGCGGCGACACGATCCGGCCGGACCGGCTCTACCTGCCGCCCGGCCGTGGCCGCGTACGCGACTTCGCGTGGCCCCACTACCTGGCCGGGCAGGTCATGCTGGACGGAACCGCCGTCGTCGACCGCACCATGGGAGACGTCCGGCTGCTGTGGCGGCTGCTGCTGAAGACCGCGCCCCGCAGGTTGACCAGGTGGTTCGACGAGGGCGCCGGCCGCATCACCGCGCAGGTGGCCGGGCTCCTGCTGGGCCTGCTCGTGGCGGCGGCGCTGGCCGGCGCGACCGTCGGCGCGGCGCTGGGGGCGACGTTCGTCCTCCTCGCGATGGGGGCCGTCGCCCTCGCCGGCTGGGCCGGGGGCATCCTGGTGGCGATCCCGCTCAACTGGCGCGACGTCCTGGTCCGCCGGGTTCGCCATGCGTCCGCGTTCTGCCCCGCCTGCCACTACTCGACCGACGTCCCGGCGTTCCGCTGCCCCGGGCCGGTTCATGTTCCGGCCGGGGCCGCGCTGCATCGGGATCTGCGCGCCGGATCCTCGGGGCTGTTCCGGCGTACCTGCGGCTGCGGCGCTCACCTGCCGACGACGCATCTGCGGGCCGCGGCGGTCCTCGACGCGGTGTGCCCGCTGTGCGAGACCCCGCTCGGCCGGGACGCGGGCATGCGGACGAGCGTACGCGTGGTGGTGGCCGGTGCGGCCGGCGCGGGCAAGAGCCGCTGGGCGGCAGACGCCTCCCGTGACGGTGGACAGTCCGTCCTGGACGGTCCGTGCCCGTTGATCCGGCTGGCGGGACGGCACCGGCACGGACCCGCGGACATCCTGCTGATCGACCCGCCCGGTGACGCCGTCACCGATCCGCGCCGCCACGACGAGGTACGGGCACTGCACGCGGCGCACGCCGTGGTGTTCGTCATCGACCCGTTCACCCTGCCGAAGATCGCCCGGACCCTCGCCGGCCCGCAGCGGGCGCAGGTCGACCCGGCACTGGGCGAAGGGCCGGCCCGCGACGGCTACGACGCGATCGTCCAGCTGCTCGACAGCCAGGCGGTCCCGCTGAGCCGGCTGCCGATGGCCGTGGTCGTGTCCAAAGCGGACCTGCTGCGCCGCCATCCGGTCGGGCGTACGCTCGGCGCGGACAGCGCGGGTATCCGGGACTGGCTCAGCGACGCGGGCCTCGCCCATCTGATCCTGGCCGCCGACCGGGAGTTCGGTCCCGTGCGCTACTTCGCCCCCGAGCCCGGTACGCAAGCCGACGGCGCCCTGCCGTGGCTGCTGTCCGAGTTCTCCGTGAGCCTCGCGCCCCGGTCCGCCCGTCCGCAGGAGGCGACCCGTGTCCGCTGAACGCGTACCGCCCGGCTATGTCAACGCCCGGATCGTGCTGCTCGTCCTGGTGATCGGGCTGACCGCGCTGCTGGTCGCGTTCCTCTCGACGAAGGGCCTGTTCTCCGCCGTCTGGCAGGGCCTGACCCATCTGCAGGACTGGTCCGCGCGGACGTGGGGAAGGATGTGGCCCGGATGAGCGGGCTCAGTAGAGGCGCACGGCGCTCGTGAGGCCGGCCAGCCGCGCCTGAACCCGCTCCAGCCGGTCGGCCGGTCCGGCCTCGCCCGGCGACGCGGCCGCCTCCTCCTGATAGAGGCGTACGGCCTCGGTCAGCGACCCGATCGCCGCGTCGTCGGCGCCCAGGGCCACCTGGAGCTCGGCCCGGTGCGCGAGCGTGAGGGCGAGGGCGGCCCGGTGGGTGCCGGGCGATCGGCGCGCGAGCGGCCGGTACAGCGTCGTCGCCGCCTCCAGCATGGCGAGCCCCTCGGCCTGGTCCCCGAGCGCGTCACAGACGACCGCCTGGAGGTAGCGGGTGGCGGCGAGCCCGGACAGAGCCGCCTCGTCCTGACCGACCGCGAGACTCTCCAGAATCTGCGCCGCGTTGACCAGGACGGCCAGGGCCCGCCGGTGGTCGGCGTTCGCCGTCAGCATGTACGCCTGCCGGACCAGCGCCTCGGCGAACCGTCCCCGATCGGCCGGCCGGCCGCTGCCGGCCAGCGCGCGGCGGATCGCGGCCGCCTCCCCCGCCGCGTTGACGGCAGCGGACAGGCCGCCCAGGTCGGCGAGGAGCAACGACTGACCCGCCAGCGCTTCGGCGAGCCCGGCATCGAAGCCGCTGCTCCGCTTCGACAGGAAACGCAACCTCGCGACGCCGTCGGCCAGCGCCTGGGCCGCCGCCTCGGTCCGGCCCTCGGACCGGTGCACCGCCGACAGCAACGACCAGCCGGCCGCGACCGCGGCCAGATAGTCGTCGGCGTCGCCGGTCCGCGCCGCGCCGGCGATGCCGAGTGCCTCGGTGAGCGGCTCGGCCGCGTCCGAACGTCCGCCGGCGTACCGCATCCGGCCGAGGCGCAGCAGGGCGAGGCACAGCGCCGCGGGCGGGACCCGGGCCGCGTCCGCCAGCCGGCGCGTCAAGGTGACCTGGTTGCCTGCGGTCGCCAGCGCGTCCGCCGGCCGCCCCGCCGCGAGCAGATCGGCGAAGCCGCCCAGGACCACCGCGAACGCCGGTTCCAGGTGGGGATGGGCGAGCGCTGCGCGACGCAGTCCGGAGACGAGCTCGACAAGCTCGGTCCCGGCCGTCCCCGCGATCAGCTCCACCGGATCGGCGAGGCTGTCGACGATCGCCGCCAGCACCGTCGTGGGGCTGGCCGCCCGACGCACCGTCGCGCGTACCTCGGCCAGCAGCGGATCCGCCAACGCGCCACCGCCGGCCACCGCCGTGAGGAACTCCGGGATCAACGCCACCCTCGTGGCCACCGTCCGCCAGGCGATCACCACCGCGTCCGGATGGCCCATGGCCTCGGCCACGACGGCGTACGCGTTCCTGCGCTGAACGTCGCCGGCCCGGTCCAGCGTCGCCCCGAAGAACGCGGGCCGGTTGGCCAGCACCCGCGCGAACAGGGCCGCGACGAGTTCGGGCGGTTCGATCGTGCTCCAGTACGCCGCGCCCCGCCCCGGCATGAGACCGCGCAGCCAGCCGAGGATCGTGTGCGGCGTCGGCCCGTGCGGCGCCACCACCCGCACCAGCGCGTCGGCTTCCCCGTGGCCCGCCGCGCCGTAGACGGCCGCCGCGGTCACGCACTCCTCAAGCTCGCGGGACGAGGCGAACGGGATCTGCGCGTACGCCGCCGCGCGCGTCCAGCGGTGCCGCTCGTCGGCGACCATCGCGGCCACGACCGACGCCTGGAAGTCCGCTCCCGCACCGGCGGGCTCGGTCGCCAGCAGCGCCGTCAACGCGAGTGTCTGCGCCGCCAGGGGGGTACGCCGGGCCGCGCCCGCGGCGAACGTCTCCGCCGGGATCTGCCGCTCGTCGACGTTCACGCCGATCGCCGTCAGGGCCGCGCCGAGGTCGCTCACGGCGACGCGGAACTCCGCCGTCCGGTCCGCCCCGGCCGCGGGCACCCCGACGGGATGGGAGGGCACCAGCCGGTCGGTGACGTCCACCTGCCACTCACCGGACTCTCGGGCGACCATCAGCAGGCGTACGCGACGGTTCGCCGCCGCCGCCGCGGCGATGTCGGTCCGCAGGTCGGCGTCGTCGACGACGAGGACCAGATCCTCGGTCAGACCCGACATGATCCCCGGGGAGGGCGCGGCGGTGGCGAACCCCGCGAGCAGGTCGCGCTCCCGCAGTCGCCGCACCAACTCGTACGCCAGCCGGGTCTTGCCGACACCGCTGGGCCCCGTGAGCAGCCGGATCGGCTCCTTTCCGGACAGTGCCCAGTCGAGAAGGGCGGACAGCTCCGGGCGGTCGGCGAAGCGTACCGCGGCGGCGCCGGGGTGCAGCAGCTCGAAGACGCCGGGCGCGGCGACCGCGCCGCTCTCGACGAACGGCAGGTCGACCGGGTCGGCACCCCGGTCGATGCCGGCCGCGGCGAGCGCCTGCGCGACGGCGGACTCGGCGAGGACGTCGCTCGACGGGACGATCCGCAGCTGCTCGCCGGGGCCGTCCAGAACCAGGCCCAGCAGGCGGTCGCCGGCCAGCACCGGCGACCCGGCGGGCACCGAGACCGCGGCCGGCGCGTCGGCGACGTACGCGCCGCCCCGCCGCCGGACGTGCAGCGGCATGTCGACCAGCCGGCCGTCCCCGCCGGGCGACCGGACCACGGCCGCGAACTCGACGGACTCCCGGGCCAGCAGACCCCAGCGGGCCGGTACGACGGCGTACGGCCACGCGGGCTCGGTCAGCTCCAGCAGCAGCACCGAACCCGCGCGAGCCACCTGGCGCGCAGGGAAGACGCGGTCGTCCACCTGGACGAGGTGATCGTCCTCCGTCGCGGCCACGGTGATCGCATGCCGGCCACCGACGAGGTAGCCCAGCCGGCCGCCGACGCGTACCGTGCGATCGGCCGGTGGGACGGCGGCCGCGGCAGGGACCGGATCAGGGCTGGAGAGCTCCGTCGGCGCGACCGTGCCCGGCTTGCCGGCCGGTGGCTCGCGCAGTCGCCGCAGACGTTCGCGGCCGGTAGCCGACAGCGCGCCCCGGGGCAGTTCGGCCATCGGCCGGCCACCCGCGGTCAGGGAGAGGTCGCCGGGGCCGCCGACCAGCACGGAGAACCGGCGGGCGGAGCGCGCCGTGTCGGCCATCATCTCGTCCGACACCGCCCGCGGCATCACCTCCAGTACGCGATCGGTCTCCGAACGGGTCAGCATGTCGGCGAGCAGTGCCGCGGCGCCCTCGATGAACTCGAACCGCCCCCCTTCGGCGTCGACGGCCGTCAGCAGCCCGCTCACCAGGAACTCCGCCAGCTGCGCCGGGCGGGCCGGGCGGAACATCGCACTGTGGATGTAGCGGATCATCGGCAGGATCGGCTCGCTCAGCGCCACGTACGCGCCCAGCCGGACCGCCTCCGCCGACGCTGTGGACCGGAACTGCCGGACGGCCCGCCGAGCGTCCGGCGCCTGCCGCTCGACCACCGCCTGCTCCTCGAAGGGGCCCGGTTCCATGAAGGCGACCGTCCCCGTGGCCGGCGGCCCGCCCGCGACCAGGCGCGACCATCGCCGCAGCCACGCGGCATTCAGCTCGACGACCGGCACGGGCCGGCCCGGCAGCGGTTCGAGACCGCCGTAAGGCCGGAACCTCAGCTCGACGTTGGGCGCCCCGATCCGGGGCGACGACAGGCGGCCGGCCAGCGTCGGCGCGGCCGTATGCGACCACATGCGCTCAGGCAGCGGCTGCACGACAGTCACCGGGCCGGCCCCGGCCCAGGCGTGCAGCATCGCCGGTGCCGCGCCACTGGCCCAGTGCGGCGCGATGCAGTCGCTCAGGACGAACACCGCGGTCCGGCCGGTCGGATCGACGAGCCGCGCGGGGGCGTGGTCGCGGCCGTCGTGTCCGCGCAGCACCGCGTGACCCCGGTCGTCGCCGATCAACGTGAAGTCCTGGTAGCGGCGGAAGATCCCCGACTGGCGGGCGACCGTGGCGAACTCCGCGGCCTGCGTACGCCAGATCGCCATCGAGTCGCTCTGGTCGACGATGAACACCGCGCTGAACCGCCGCTCGGTACGCGCCCGGCGGACCGGTAGCCACGCGGCGGCGGTCCGGGCGGATTCGGCGATCAACCGCGCGGTCGCCGCCTCGTCGATCTCGGTCGACGGCCCGCGCCGGAACCCGATCCGCAGCGGCCGCAGCGCGCGCTGGACACCCCGCCGGTCGGCCAGCGCGAACGGCTCCGGCAGCGGGACGCGCACCGCCTGCGGGCCGCTGGGCGACTGGAGGCGTTCGGCGTACACCGGGATCCGTTCCGGGGCCGGGGGTTCCTCCGGGGTGGGCGGCGCGGGACGGTCCTGCCGGGCCGGCGGCTCATCCGGGGGAGGCTGCGGAGCGGGAGCGTCCGTCGCCGGGGTCGGGGCGGGACGCGCCGGGCTGGGGCGCCCGGGCTCCAGGCGGGTGGCCAGCCACAGCAGTTCGGCCAGCTCGAGGGGCGAGGCTTCCCGCCCGAGCTCGGCCAGGATCTGGCGCAGCGACTCAACCGCCATAGGCGGATTTCAGGTTGTAGAGGCGCTGCGCGAGCTCCAGGCGCGACTGCTCGTCCAGGCCCACGTTGCCGGTCAGGAAGATGGCGTTGAGCAGCTGATCGGTGGCCAGCTCATGGGAGGAGCGGGCCGCCAGGAACTCGCGGATCAGCTCGCCGCTCTGGTCGGCGAGCCCGACGAGGTGCGCGTCGACGATCGCCCGCAGCTTGTCGACGTCGGGCTGCTGGATGGCGATCTGGATGCAGCGCCGCTTGAAGGCCGGCGGGAACTCGCGCTCGTCGTTGCTGGTCATCACGACGATCGGGAAATCGCGGCACTGGACGACGCCGCCGGCGACGCGCACGCGCTGCGCGCTCTCGGCGATCATCACCTCGGCGCCGCCGTCCTCACCGGGCTGCCGCAGCAGCTCGGGGATGTCGAAGGTGCCGTCCTCCAGGACGTTGAGCAGATCGTTCGGCAGATCCAGGTCGCTCTTGTCGATCTCGTCGATGAGCAGGACGTGCGGTCGTATGCGGGGCAGCAGCGCGGTGCCCAGCGGCCCGAGCCGGATGTAGTGGCCGACGTCCTCGGAGCCGCCACCACCGCCCTGCTGGGCGTCGTGCAGGCGGGCCAGGGGATCGTACTGGTAGAGGCCGTCCTGTTTGGTCGAGCGGCTGGAGATGTTCCACCGCAACACCTTCCCCAGACCCAGCTCGTACGCGATCGCGAACGCCAGCGTCGACTTGCCGGTGCCGGGCGCGCCGGTGACCAGCATCGGCCGCCGCAGCAGCAGGGCGGCGTTGACGCGCTCCACGACGTCCGTGTCGGGCCGGTACCGCCGGCCAATCTCCTCGTCCTTCGCCGGGGCCGCCACGAGCGGGGCGACGGCGGGCGCCTCCCGGCCGAAGGTACGCCACGACGGCGGGTCGATCAGCCCGTCGATTCCGTCGTGCGGAACCCCGGTTCCCCGATAGATCCACCAGGCGGGCGGCTGCCGGATGTCATCGGCCATGGCCTGTCCCTCTTCTCGGCAAGCTCCAGCGGAACCGCTCCGCGGTCCGCTCCTCCCACAGCAGCGAGACGCCGGCCGCGAACGCCATGTCCGGATCCTGCGCCGCCGCGGCCCGCAGCTCCCGCAGCGCCTCCGGAAGGTACGGGCTGGCGGCCATCTCCTCGCCGAGCCTGTCGCGCAGGCGAGCGCCGAGGCACTCGTTCCCGGAGATGCATCGCGGGCAGGACTCCCGCCGCCACAAGATCACGGGTACGCCGGCCGACACCGCGTCGGCCACCGGCTCCCGGGCCGCCGCCGGTCCGCTGAGCCCCAGTCCGCGGGCGACCCGCCGCTTCGAGGCCAGCCAGCCGACGTGCTCCTTGTGCGTACGCGGCTCGGCAGGGCACAGCAGCCACTCCAGGACGGCCAGCACCTCCTCGCGGGGCCGCGGTGCCGTCCGGATCACCTGCTGGTCCTCGTCGTCCCACTCGGGCTGGGGCGATCCGCCGCGCTCGAACCGGGCGAGCCCGCGGACCACGACCGCGCTGACCACGCCCAGTTCCGCCTCGCCTTCGCCGAACGGATTGGCGACTCCCCACGTCTCGACCGGGTCAGCCAGATCGTCCGGCGGGAGGACGAACTCCACGGTCACCGCCCCGCCGGCGTCCGGCAGGTAGCTGTCGATCGCCACATCGAGCTGCTGCTGGACGGTCTCGCGGAGGTCTGCGACGCGGACGTCCTCGTCGAAGACGACGGGATGGCCCTCCTCGGTCCGGTCCGTCTCGACCCACACCGTCACCCGGTTCCACCGCTCGGTGCTGGTGGCGTCCGGTCCCGACACCGGTTTGCTCCGGACCACGATCCACGCGCGTTCGGACTCCGCGGGTTCCTCATACGCCGGGGCCACCGGAACGGCCGCGGGCGTCGCACGGGCGTGGCGCTCGATCCAGCCGTCGAGATCGGGACGCAGGTCGTTCTCCTGATCGCCGATGTGGCGCAGCAGGGTCGACATGTACAGGTTGATCTTTTCCGGGTCCCCCAGCGGCTGGGTCGCGAGCCATTCCACGACCTCCATCGGCTGGTCCAGCATCCGCGGATCTGATAGCTCGGGGAGTCCGTGCACGCGGGACTTCAGCCAGGGGACGAGGTTGCCGCCGCGTACCCGCGTCGCCCGAAGGAGCAGGCCGCGCAGTTCGGCGTACGCGGTGGCGTCGTACTGGCCGAGCCGGAGCCGGTGACCGAGCGGAGCCCAGTCGCTCATCAGGACCTCGGTCGGCAGCATCCGGCCCAGGGCACCGTTGCCCAAGGGCATGGCCTGGGTCACCATCCCGATAACCTGCGCGGTCCGCACGTCATAGACGCCGGCTCCCGAGAAGCCCGATTCGAGGTGCACCAGTTCGGCCTCCCGCGAGCTGAGCAGCTGGACGCCGTTCGCGCGGGGGGCGGGGGAAAGGGTCAGCTCGGCGGGGACGCCGCTGTCGGCGTAGGGCGGATAGCCGAACGCGACGTACCTCGCCGTCGGTTCGATAGTCGGCCACGACAACGGGGCGAACCTGGCGGGTCGGCGGGACGTCGGCCGGCCGAGCCGGATGACCGCCACGTCGCCCCGGCTGTCGTCCTCCCCCTCCCGCCACGACCCCACGAACAGAACGGTCGCCCCGGGCTCGTCCTCGCCGCCCTTCAGGCGTACCTGGATCGGCGTGCCGAGCAGATCCGCCTCGTCCTCGCTGTCGAGCAGCCTCGTCACCACGTGAGCGCAGGTCAGGATGTGCTGACGATCGACCAGGATCCCGGCACCCACTTGCTCGCCGATGATCGCGTGCCATTCGTGGTTGTTGTCGTTCACGGCAGCGCGTCCCTCACCGGTCCCGCGGCGCCCACGTCAGCCGGACGACCAGGTGCCCCTCGGCCTGCGTACGCGCGATCACCACGCCGGCCTCGGCGTTGAAGCGCACGCCGAACTCCACCTCGATCCCGTCGGGTTTGAGGGTGCCGGAGTTCAGGACGTTCAGGGTCTTCTCGGCGGCGCTACGGATCTGCGTCAGCGCGTCCTCGAAGGTCTCCTTCGCCTCAATGACCAGCTTCGTCCGGCTGACGGGCTGGAACCCCTCGTCACGCTCGTCGACCTCGACCACGACGTCACCGTCAGCGGAGGAAAACTTCATCAGCCTCGACGACGGCATGCGGCACCTCTCAGCCAGATCCCCCCGGATACGTCCGCCTACTATCGATCAGTGTCGTCACGGCATGCTATCGGTCATCCGACCGATGAGCCGAGACGGCATCGCATGTGGACGACTGTCCGCATGCGACTGTCGAAAGGCTGACGCATTCGCCCGGGTCAGGTCCACCGGCGGAGCGACGCGGTGCCGAGCGGACCGTCCAAGGCAGTGGGCGAAACCTTCGAACCTCCACGCCGACCGCCGCCCCGGGAAGCCCCGCGTGTAGCGACGGTCGGCGTTGATGACGTGGAACGACTCAACGGGAGTGATAAATCGCGACTTTGAAGAACCATTCAAGGAGGAAGTCAGCCATCGCCATCCGGTATGAAGTGCCCTGAGCCGGATCGCGGATCATGACGAGCCCGGCGTCGTCCACGCCGTCGACGATGACGTAGTGGCCCAGCTTGGACGATGACCCCATTCGGGCGATCCACGGCCCGAAGAGTTCCGAGAGCGCGTCCACCAATTGTTCGTCCGTCAGGCCGGTGGCCTCCGGAACCCCAGCCACCCAGTCCGGGCCGAGAATCGCCTGGACCCTTTCCGGAGTCTTGGCGTTTTCCCCGTACTTGGCGATGAGGTCCGCCTGCTTCAGCCGGCCGTTGGTGATCATCTCAATGCAGGCCGCCCAGCAGCTCTCCTCACCCGTCTGCAGGGTGGCGCCGCCCGCTTGCTCATCGATGATGACGTATCTATTGCCGCCGATGGCTCCGCCCGGCCACTCGACGATCCGCCAACCCGCGCAGTCCGCGCAGGACTTCCATAGTTCGCTCAGGTCAGCGAGCACCGCGTCGTCGGCGAACGCGCCGACCCACGTGTCCTCCAGCAGACTGGAAACCTTCAAACCGCCGACGGTCAGGGCGGCGCCGGCGCCGAAACCGCCGAGCAGGAAGGTCAGCCCGCCGGTCTCCAGGAAGAGCATGAGGGATCCCGGAACGACGAACTCCCCCACGATCAGGCCGATCGCCGAGCAGAGGCCCGATACGGCGCAGCCGACGCCGGCGGCAGCCACGTTGGCGGTCGCCAGCACCGTCGCCAGCTCCACGACGGCGGCCATGGTGATGTCGTTGAGCAGGCTGTTCTCGAACGTGGGACTGAAGCTCAGGTTCAGGCAGTGGCGGTAGACCGGGGTGTCCGGCGGGTACATGAGCGCGCACATCTCGGCGTTGGCGGCCACTTGCAGGAGCTTCTGGTCGGCATGCTCATCGGCCTGGCTCATGCAGGTGGCGAAGTCCGCGCTGCCGGCCGGGAAGGTGCCTTCGCAGTACTGGCGGTTGAGTTCGGCCTGCTCGTTCAGGATGTCCCGGGTGGCGGTGTTGGCCGCCTGGTTGTAGGCGAGCGCCGCGGCCTGCGCGTCCTGGCCGGCCGCCCGGGCGGAGTCGGCCGCCTTCCGGGCGGAGCCGAATGCCGTGTCCGCCGAGGTGAACGCCTGCTTCGCCGAGTCCACCGCCCAGACTGCCGACCGGTTGGCCGCCTTCGCCGCGTCCTGGGCGGTGGCGGCGGCGTTGCGGGCGGCGAGCGCCGAGGCGACCGCCGCGTCCGCCGATGCCGCGGCCTGGTTCGCCGACTGGTTCGCCTGCTGCGCGTACTGTGCGGCCTGGGTCGCCGACTGCTGGGCCTGCTGCGCGTATCCGGCGGCGTCGGCGGCGGCTCCCCGTGCGGTCGCGGCTGTGGCCTGAGCTTCGTACGCGGCCTGCGTCGCCTTGGACGCGGCGTACCAGGACCGGGTCAGGAGGGCCGAGACCTCCGCGACGTGGGCGGCGTTGTCTTGATCTCGTTGGGCCGCCGAGTACCGGTCGACGGTCAGGAACCGGTGCACGTAGCCGCTCGGACCGTCCAGCGCGGCCTGCGCGGCGGCCTTCACCTCCGGGCCGCTGTCGGCGGCGGCCAGGATCTGGTTGACCTTCACCCGCTCGTCCACGGCCAGCCCGGTGAGCCGGGTGTGGTCGAGGAACTCGCGGTAGGCCGTCTCGTTTCCGGCGTCCAGCGCGATCTGGGCGCGGGCGACGACGGTGGTGTATCCGGCTGCCGCGGCGTCGGCCATCGCCTGGTTGACCTTCACCCGGTCCTCGGTCGCCCGCGCCGGGTAGTCGGGGTTGTGCAGGAAGGCGGCCACATCCGCGTCGGTTCCGGCGAGGGCCGCCGCGGCCGCGGTCCGCATGGCCGGCGTGCCGTCGGCGGCCAGCACGTTCAGCGTGGCGCGGTCATCCTGTCCGGCGGCGAACCCGACCGTGGTACGCGCGAAGTTGAGCACGAGGTCGTCGTCCGCGCTCAACGCGTTCAGCGCCGCGGCGCGCGTCCACTGTCCATTGCCGACTGCAAGCGCGAGGGCGGCCTTGCGGCCGGCCGCGACCGCAGCGGAGCGCGGCGTGGCCGGGTCGGCCGCTACGGCGAGAAGCTGGTTGGTGGCAGCGCCGCGCTGGGCGGACTGTTCGGCGGTCCACAGGACCTCGCCGGTCTGGGCCTGCTCGGTGGCGGCGGCGTCCAGCGCGGCCTGGTCGGTCTGCTCCGCGCTGATCGCCAGCCGGTCGGCGTCCGCCTGGCGGGCAGCGTCGAAGACCGCCTGGGCCTGGTTCGCCGCGGTGACCGAGGCCTGGGCCGCGAGGGTGGCGGCGTTCGCGTGCTGCGTGGCCGCTGCGGCGGCGTCGGCCGCGTGCCCGGCCGCGTCGGCGGCGGCGTCGGCCGCCTGCGCCGCCGCGTCGGCGTCGGCCGCGGACTTGCGGGCCGCGTCCCGGGCCAGGAATGCGGCGATGGTGGCCGCGACGGCGAAGTCCGACGCCTTCGCGGCCGCGCGGGCGGCGCGCTCGGCGTTGGCCCGGGCCTTGTTCGCGGCGGCGATGGCCGCGGTGGCGTCGACGCCGGCGTCGACGGCCGCGTTGAGCGCGTCGATCGCCGCCTGGTACGCGGTGAGAGCCTTGCTGGACGCGTCGGTGGCCGCGGTGGCGGCGTTCTTGGCCTCGGTGGCCGCCTTGCCCGCCTGGTCGGCCGCGTCACCCGCCTTGCGCGCTCCGGCGGCGGCGTCGCGTGCCGTCTGTGCGGCCTGCCGTGCGGCGGCCGCGCTCCCGGCGTCCCCTGCGGCCTTCGCGGCGGCGTCGTATGCCGTCGCGGCGGCCTGCCCGGCCTTCACGGCGGCGGCCGCCGCCTGGTTGGCCGCGCGGGCCGCCCGCTGGGCCGCGTCGATCGCGGCGTTCGACGCCTCCAGCGCCTCCCTGGCCGCCGCGGCGGCCTTCTCCGCTGCGGCGGCGGCCGCCTTGGCCGCGGCGGCGGCTCTGACGGCGTTGCCCTGCGCGCTCTGCGCGGCGGCGCGGGCCGCTTCGGCCTGCTGCTGGGCGACCGCTGCGGCCTCGACGGCCCGGGCGGACGCCTCCTTCGCGTCGGCGGTCTTCTCGACGGCGTCCGCCGAGGCCGCCTCGGCGACGGCCGCGAGCTGCGCCACCGTCGCCGTCTCCTGGTCCCGGGTCGCCTGCAGGGGCCACTGCACGTCGAGGAAGTCGGTGAAGGCCTGGTCGGTGTCGGCGTCCAACGCGGCCTGCGCCGCCTGGCGTACGCCGGGGCCGCCGCTCGCGTACACCTGGTTGACCTGGAGCCGCAGGTCGATGTGGAGCGGCGCGTCGATGCCGCCGTGCAGGAACTGGGTGTACGCCTGATCGGTCCCGGCGTCCAGCACGGCCTGGGCCGCCGCGCGTACGTTGGGGCCGCCCGCGTAGAGGATCTCGTCGACCTTGACGCGACGGTCGGCGGTGGCGGACTTCTGCCGGCCGCCGGCCAGGAACGCGTCGATCGCCGCCGCGTCGCCGGCCAGTGCCCGCTCGCCGGCCCGGCGTACGCTCGGACCGCTCAGTGCGATCATGTCCTCGACGGCCGACCGCTTGTCGGAGACCTTGGCGAGATCCCAGCCGCCGTGGACGAACGCCTGGATGTCGGCGTCGGTGCCGACCAGCGCCGCGGCTGCCGCGGCCCGGACCGCGGGGCCGCCCTCCCGCCACGCCCACACGGCCGCGAGGCGGTCGCGTTGCGGGTCGGGCACGGGGTCCTGCGCGTTCGCCACCCGCGCTCCGCCGAGCCCGATCGCCAACGCCAGGGTCGTGAAACCCGCCACGATCATGCGTGGTGTCGTCCCGCGCCGGCGGCCACCGGCTGCCGGACCGCGCGCTTCCCCGCCGCTCCCGGCGAACCATTTCTTGACTGTGGACAGTCCACAACGGCGCATCGCCGCACCCCTCTCCCATGGTCGCGACCCCCGGCGACGATCCGACGGCGCATCGGCCCCGGGAGTCGAACAGCTTCACCGGTCGCGCACAACGCGTTCGCACATCCGCGGGACGTCGGTCAGGAGGAATTGCCGAAACAGGCTGCCGATTCGCGCAGCGGCGCGGCCATCCCGTTGACGTACGCGCCCGGCGGGGCTTCGCTTGCCGCGCCGCCGCTGTCATCGGCGGTCCACAAGAGACCTTCGGGGAGTGAGTTCATGCGTCTCAAACGCGTGGCCGGTGCGGCCACGTCCCTGGCGATCGCCGCCGCACTCGTCGGCGGGGGCGCGACGCCGGCGGTGGCGGTGGGCGTCGCGCCGCCGTCCCTGGTCGACGACGGCGTCTACCCCTATCCGGATGCCGCCGCCATCCAGGCCGCGCAGCACGTCGAACTGATCTCGGGGGACGGCCACATCCTGCTCGCCGACTGCGCCACGCCCGCGGTCGACGGCGTCAGCGTGGTCGAGGTCCACAGCCTGGACCAGACGGTCGGTTCGGAAGGCGTCGGCCGGATCTGCTTCCGGGTGACCGCCACGTCGGGCGTACTCAACATGCTGATCAACGATGTCTACGAGATCCGCGGCGACGGACGGCGTACGGGTGCCGGGCATCAGATGACGGCCACGGTCCACGAGGACACCGGCGAGGACGCCACGGTCGACCTCGTCCCGGACGCGAGCAACCAGGTCGGCGTGGGCCGGGGCGAGGCCTCGCCGCATGCCGACCTGGTGCAGTTGCGCGCGGGTACGGGTCCGGCCCCGGTGACGGGATCCCAGGCGGCGGTCGGGAAGCTGGCTTCGGACGACCGTACCTGCACCGCCACCCTCGTCGATCCGCGCTGGGTGCTCACCGCGGCGGCCTGCTTCGCGGCGGACCCGCTGGCACCGCAGCTGACCGACGGCGCGGCCCCGGCCGGATACCGCCTCGTCCTTCCCGGGCACGCCGCGGTCGGCGTCGACTGGCTGGTCGCGCGTCCGGGCCGCGACGTGACGCTGGCCCGCCTCATCACCCCGGTCCCCGACGTCACCCCGGTGCCCCTGGCGACGACCGCCGCCACGACCGGCAGCGCGCTGCCCGGCTACGGCTACGGGCGTACGACGACCATCGTGACCGACCAGCAGCAGAGCCTCGCGGTCACGTTCACCGGCACCGCTCCGGAGACGCTGACCGCCACCGCCGCGTCGCCGGTGTGCAGCGGAACGGCCGGCGCACCGGTGGTCCAGGGCGGCGCCGTCGTGGCCGTTCTCAGTCAGGGCGGCCAGGCGGGCTGCCTCGGCGTGTCCGGTTCGGACGCGGGCGTCGTCGCCGCGCGTACCGACGGGTTGAAGACCTGGGCCGCCGACGTCATGGCGACCACCTCACCGCACACCTGGACGCTGGCCGACATGCCCAGCGGCGGGACCGGCGGCCAGGTCGGCACCGTCGCCGACACGGTCTTCAACGGTGACGCGCCGGCGCCGCTCACCGGCAACAGCGGCACCACGTGGGCGGCCGACGACACCTACAGCCCGGCGGTGACGTTCAACGGCACCAGCGGAACCATGGTGTCCACCGGCACGGTCGTGGACACCACCGCCGACTTCACCCTCAGCGTCTGGGCGAGGCCGACGGCCGCCGGCGGCGTGCTGCTCTCGGAGGACGGCGGGCAGGCGGCCGCGTTCAAGCTCTACACCGACGCGGCCACGATGTCCTGGCGGTTCGCGATGAGCGACACCAACGGCATCCTCACCGGCTGGGCGACCGCCAGCGCCCCGAACAACAGCGTCCAGCTGAACCAGTGGACGCACGTCACCATCGCCTTCGACGCGAAGTCCGGCCTCATGATGCTCGACGTCAACGGCACCAACGTGGCCACCTACGGCCGCTCCGCACGGTGGAAGGCCCTCAACTCGCTGCGCCTCGGCGCGGTCAGAGGTACCGGCCGTCCCGGCACGGTGGGCAGCTTCTTCACCGGCAAGCTGGCCTTCCTCCAGCTGTGGAACACGGTGAACAGCGCCTACCGGACGTCCCGCGCCGCGGGTTCGGCGGTGTACGACGACCGTGCCCACCAGACCAAGGCGTACTTCAACTCCGGGGGAACGCTCAAGGAGGTCCGGTTCGACGGCACGACCTGGCAGGCCGCCCAGTCGCTGAGCTCGACCGCCGTACAGGGCGTCCCGACCGCGGTGCAGAATCCGGTCACCAGGAACGTCGAGGTCTACTACGCCAACAACGGCAACCTCTGGCAGCAGGTGTTCAACGGCACCTCCTGGACCGCCACGGACTTCGGCATCGCGGCGAGCGGTCAGCCGGCCGTCCAGATCAACCCGGGCAACAACAACGTGGAGGTCTACGTCAATTCCGGCGGCACGCTCAAGGAACGCCACTGGAACGCCACCGCCGGATGGTCGGCCGTCACGAGTCTGGGCGCCGCCATCAGCAACAGCCCGGCCGTGGTCTACAACGGTTTCAACCACTTCACCGAGGTCTACTTCAACTCCGCCGGGAAGCTGGCCGAGAAGTACTACAGCGGCACCGCCTGGTCGACCCTGATCGACCTCGGCACCGCGATGACCGGCCAGCCGACCGCGGTCTACAACCCCAACCTCCAGAACCTGCAGGTCTACCTCAACTCCGGCGGCACGCTCACGGAACGCTACTGGAACCCGGCCTCCAGCTGGTCGGGCACCGCCGGCAACAGCCTCGGCGTCGCCCTCACCGGCAGTCCCACGGCCGTCTACAACCCGATCAACGGCAACATCCAGCTGTACGCGAATTCGGCCGGAGCGTTGAAGGAGAAGTACTGGTCGAACGACGGCGTGTGGACCGGCCCGGGCGACCTGGGCGCTCCGATCACCAACAGCCCGGCGGCCGGCTACGACACCGGTACGCAGGCGATCGAGGTCTACCTCAACTCCGGCGGCAGCCTGAAGCTGAAGGCCTGGACGGCGACCGGCGGCTGGGCCGGACTGGTGACCCTCGGCACGCCGATCTCGAACTAGCGGCCTGATCCGACGACGAACCCGTACACGGCCGCTGTGCGTACGGCAGCGGCCGTGCACGGGTTCGCAGTGGCCGTGAGCGGGACTCTTGCGTGATTCAGCAATGCGAAAGTCACGATTCGATAAACCGACGCCGGGCTTCGCCAGTCAACATGGTCTCCTGTGCCCGACACGGGAGGACAACGTATGGGCACCACCGCCACGAAACTCCAGATCGGACGGCCCATTCCACAACTGTCACGCTACGGGCTCACCGTCGACGCCGACTTGGTGTACCGGACGCTGGCGACCTTCGGCCGGGCCACCGTCCGCCAGCTCAGCAAGGATCTCGGAATGCCGGCGGCGCGTGTGCTGTCGGCCCTGGAGTCCTTGGGGGATCTGGGAGCCGCCTGCGAGGAGAGCTCGAACGACCGCGGCAGCCACTGGGCCGCGTCGCCGCCGGACCGGGTGATCGGCCTGCTGAGCGAGCGGCGGCTGCTCCGGCTGCGGGCCCGCACCCCGGCCCCGGTCCCCTTCGAGCCACCGCGCGAGCTGGGACCCGGCCTGCGCCACCTACCCAACCGGCCCGCGGTACGCGAACGCCTGATCACGCTCGTGGGCGCGACCCGGTCGGAGTTCTTCGGCATGCACCCGGAGACCCAGTTCTCCGCCACGGCCGTCTCCGCCGCCGCGCGTACCGACCAGGCACTGCTCAGCCGCAAACTGCAACTGCGGTCGCTCGGCGTCCAGAATCTCCCCACGGCCGAGCAACCGCTGGATCCCGTTGCCAGCAACAGCTATCGCAACGCGGCCGAACTTCCGATGAAGTTGCTCGTCTTCGACCGGCGCATCGCCCTGTTCCCGGTCGACCCGTCCGACTACGACCGCGGCTACCTCGAGGTCGCCCAGCGACCGATCGTCGAGTCGCTGGTCCAACTCTTCCGGCGGCACTGGACCGCCGCCCACGATCCGGAGGCCGACATGCCCGCCATCTCCCTCACCCCACGGGAGCAGGCCCTCATCGCACTCCTGGTGGCCGGGCACACCGACGCCTCCGCCGCCCGCGAGCTGCACATCAGCGTCCGTACCGTCACCGCCGTGATGCGCTCGCTCATGGACCGGGTCCAGGTCGACAACCGCTTCCAACTGGGCGTGGCACTCGGCGCCCTCCAGGTCGTGACACCGCCGTCCCGACACCGGCCAGACTCGTCCCCCCAGGAAGGAAACCTCCGGTGACAAGGCGAACCTTCACCGCTCTCCTCGTGATCGCCCTGCTGGCGGCGATCCCGCAGCCCGCCCGTGCGGGCGGCAATCCAGCGCTGCTCAAATGGTACGGATGCGGGACCGGCGGCTTCACCTCGGTCGCGGTCACCGGCCCCGACGCCGCACGCCTTGACTGGGTCATCCAACCCTGCACCGCCGGCGACACCCTGTGGGGCTTCATCACCTACCACGGCGGCCTCCTGGCCTACGCCACCGCCGCCCGGGCGCCCTACCCGCCGGCTCCGGGCGCCGAGGGCGGCACCCTGCAGTTCACCACGGCCGACAAGGCCATCTGCCTGGCCGGCGGCTCCCAGGATCGCATCGACTGCCGCGAGGTCGGCTGGGACGTCCACGGGCATCTGGTATTGACCCCGCTTCCCGTGGACACGCCCTGGCTGGCCGCGACTCCACTGTGGACCTCAACCGACTCGTATCCCGATCCGTACTGTCTGACCTGCGTATAGACGGCGTGCCGCTCGCCGCTCAGGCACGCCGGGCGGCGAGCGGCACGCGGCTCAGTAGCGGCTGCGCACGCCGCCGCCGAGGAGGTCGGCGGCGGCCTCCAGCCGGTCGTGCAGCTCAGCCTTGTGTTCCAGGACCTCCAGGTCGATCTCGGCGCGCCGCTTGCGGAACACGGCGGCCCGCTCGTCCATCTCATGGGCCAGATCGTCCTCGAACGTACGCTCGGCGTAGGCGAGGCGGATGCCGACGAGCCGGTCGTACGTCGTCGAGCCGCCGACGAACTTCACCAGGATCGGCATGCAGTCGACCAGGATGAAGAACAGGCGTACCGCCCAGATGCCCAGGCCCAGCGTCAGGTTGGTGGCGGCCAGGGCGTGCAGCGCGCCGAGCCGCTCGAGCAGGCCGATGCGGCCCTGGTGGCTGCGCGCGTCGGCGACCCGCGCGACGATGAGCTTGTCGCGCTCCACTTCGAACGCCGCCTGGTTCTGCTGTGCCGTCGCCTCCAGCGCCGTGATCTGCGTACGCATGGCGGTCAGCCGGGCGTTGTTCGGGCCGAGCTGGTGTGTGCGGGCGTAGGTGTCGGCTTCGCCGCGCAGCCGATGGCAGTTCGGCCCCTCGCCGACCCGGCCGGTCAGCCCGGCGCCGGTGGTCCCGTTGCACTCCCGGCGGGCCAGCTCGTTGAGGTCGGCGAGCTTCTTGCTGTCGGCGTCCACGGTGGCCTGCAGCTTGTCCGCATCGGACCGCATCGAAGCGAGCTGCTTGAGCGTCGCGGCCGGCGTCGTCGGGAACGACAGGACGTCCGTCGACGTGCATCCCTGCGGCGGCTTCGCGTCCGCCGTGGTCGGGGCCGGGTTGCAGTTCTTCAGCCGCCCGGCCAGATCCGCCAGCGCCTGCGTACGCTCATCCTGGATGTACTTCTCCACGGCCGTCTGGAAGACCCGCAGCACCAGCGGTTCGGCGATGATGATGCCGAACAGGACGGCCATCGCCACCCGCATCATGAGCACCGGTACGCGCTTGCGCAGATCACCGGTGAGCCGGCCGGACACCAGCCACCGGTCGACGCTGAGAATGAAGAAGAACCAGACCAGCACGGCCAGGATCGCCCAGTAGCTGGTGACGCCGAGGGCCTGGGTGATGGCGAACCACATCGAGAACGCCGCGATGGTCGCCGTGCCGAGGACGACGCCGCCGAGCGAGGTGTACCAGGCCTTCTCCTGCGGCACGTAGGCCATCAGCCGCTCGTCCACGCCGGCCAGGACCCGCAGCCGCCGCCCCAGCCCCAGCGTCGGCAACCCGCGCCGTTCCTTCTCCGCCGCCGGTACGCGTACGGGCAGCGGATCCGGCTCGCCGACCGGTTCGTGGGGGTCCTGGACGAGGGGCTGATCCGCAGCGGGATCGTCAGTCTGGGGACCGGCGGAAGCCGCTGGGTCGGAGCGGGTGGGATCAGGGGCCAACGGCACCGTGTCGGGTTCGGTCCGATGCGGCTCGGCCCCGTGCTCCGACCGGTGTTCGGGCTGACCATCGTGCGGCTGCGCCATCGCTCCCCCATCCGGGCCGGGTCGCCGGACGGCAGACCTGCCCTTGCGGGAAGACGCCCGGCAGGCCGGGTTGGGTTGCCGTGAACCGCACCTGGTTTGCCGGCGGCAGGGCGTCACGATCATCCACATCCAGCTCACGCCAGTTGGCGCGGCATCCGACCACTATGGACCCCCATGAGCGCGCTAGCGCCGCAACCATGAAGACTTCCCGAACGCTCTCTCAGCAAGTCCTGTCTTCCCAGCTTGGAAGGCATCCTTTCAGCCCTGACGCACGTGGACACGTCCTACTCGTTCAAGTTCAGCGGCGAAATTGAATTCGCCTGGCACGCGACGGCTCAAACCATAGAATTCTCCCCCGATGAGAATTCTCGGGCGTCGGTCGAAGTGAGCGACATCGTCGACGGCTCTGAGGTGGCGAGCCGAACCGTCGGTCTGGACGTGTACGAACCTGCGGAGTACGACTGCGACTCAGGAGTGCTGAGCATCGCCCATTTTGACGGGCTGAAGCCCATATCGCTGCCGATGCCTTCGCGTCCATAGATGGGAGAAGTGCCGCCGGCCCCTCATCGACCCTTTTACCTCCTCTCGTGAACGCGTACACCGGTCGACAGCGCCGGTTCGGAGCCGCATTCCCATCGAAGAGGTCACCGCGACAGCGGTTTGCGTGCCCGACCTCAACCTCTCCCACCCGCCACCAGGTACGCCTGCGCCGCCATGGCCAGGGTGACATGCCGGTACCAGGCCTGGTACTGGCGTACCTCGTAACGGGTCAGGCCGATCTGTTCGGTGGCCGGGCGCAGTGCCTCCCGGACCGCTCGGGGCGTGTCGGCGACTTCGGCCAGCCGGAGCGGTTCGGTCCCGCCGGGGCAGTAGCAGACGTGGAACTCCGGCCGGCCCGGCCGGTCCTCCGGCGTGCGGGCCAGCAGCCAGTGCATCCAGCCCGGTTCCGCGGCGGGCCGGCGGGCCACGGCCGACCAGCGTCCGCCGCCGAGGCTGCCGAGGACGAACGCCGCGGCCGAGTCGGTGTTCGGCGGCAGGTGGGGGTGCGCGGCGGCGAAGGCGTACCGGACTCGTCGCGCCCGCAACCATTGGCGCAGAGCGGGATCCTGGCCGGCGTCCCCGTCTCCGGCCACCCAGCCGAACGGTACGCCGGCCGCCATGGTCCGCTCGATCATCGTCTGCGTCAGGGTCGTCAGGCCGGTGTAGGCCACGGCGTCGGGTACCCCGGCCGCCGCCCGGCGCTGCGGGTCCTCGATCCACGCGGCCGGCAGGTACAGGTCGCGGTCGACGAGGGTCGCCCCGCCCCCCGCCGCGTACGCGAGAAAGATGCTGAGCTGGCAGCTTTCGAAACGCTCGGTGACCGGGTTGTACTGGCGGTGGACACCGACGGACTGCGAGCCGCGCTTGGTGATGCCGACCTGGTCCACGGTGAGGACGGCGTCGGTCCGGCCGAGCGTCTCGACGGCGTAGCCGCGCAGGTCGTCGCGGACGGCATCGGCGTCCCAGCGGGCGGTGGTGAGCAGTTTGTTGAGCCGGTTGGGCAGGGCTGCGGCGGCGGTGGCTCCGGCTGGAATGCGGCCTTCGAGCAGCCACCGGACGTAGGTTGCGGCGTTGCGGCGCGGTTCGACCCGACCGAATCTGCTGGCGAAGCGCGCCAGGAGATCGTCAAGGGCACCGGCCGGACGGTCGGCGACGGCAGTGATCGCGAGTCCCCCTTCTCAGCGAAGCTATCCGGCACGCTAGGCACGCCGCCTTTCAGCGCGCGCCCAACGGCCTTTCACCGGCCTTTCACACGCCCGCGTGAATCGGACACGGGCCGTGATTCCGGCTATGGAAAGTCCGGCCGGGGGGCACGGCGGCACACCCCGGCCGGACATGAGCGGCTGATCGGATCAGCGCAGAGCGATCACCCCCGCGCTCCTCTCCGGTAGGCGGGTCCGGCGATTCAGGACACGACGACCCCCGCGGTGGCCGCCGACTTGTTGCCGGCCGTGTCGGTGACCGTCACGCGTACCAGGAAGGTGCCTCCGCCGGTGTAGGTGTGACCGGCCGAGCTGCCCGACTGGGGGCCGACGACCGTGCCGTCGCCGAAGTCGAACGTGTAGGTGGAGATGGGCGTGCCGGCCGGCCGGGAGCCGGCCGCGCTGGCGGTCACCGCCAGTGGCGCGGTGCCCGACGACGGCGTCACGGTCAGCGCCGCGCTGGCCGCCGTCCCGTTGGTGGGCACCAGTTGCAGGGTGTCCACGCCGAGGTTGTACCGGTTGCCGGTCGACGCCGCGTTCGTGCCGGTCGCCTTGAAGGCGAAGGTGTGCGTGCCGACGCCCAGGTAGATCGAGCCGAAGTTGTACGGAGTCGCCCGGACCGCGGTGTAGTAGCCGTCGAAGGTGTTCGGCAGGGTTGTGCTGTCGACCGTGAGGGTCACCCGCCCGTAGTCGACGGCCGAGGTCATCATCGGATTCACCTTGTAGTAGCCGGCATTGGCCACGTAGTAGCTCAAGGTGAGCGACGAGTTGACGGCCGAGTTGACCAGCATGGCCTGGGCGCCGTTGCTCCAGCTGACGTTGCAGCAGTTGGTCTGCTTGAGGTATGAGCCGCCGCTGGTGGCGTACCAGACGGACTCGGCTTCGGTCTGCTGGACCTGGTTCGGCCCGGTGGGCAGGCTGAACCGCTGCGGGGCACCGTCCCAGCACTGCCACAGCTGGAACTGCATCCCGTTGACGACGCTGTAGCCGGTGTCGTCCAGGCACAGTCCGGAGGCCGGGTTGTAGAGCTGGAACCGGCCGGGCGACGACGGCGAGGGCACCATCCGCCAGTTCTGGTACGCCGTGCGGCCGGACGAGCAGCCGTAGACGCTGATCTTCGCACCCAGGATCAGCGAGCCGCCGGTGTCCAGGCACTTGCCGGCGGCGCCGAGGACCTGGACGGTGCCGTCGGGGGCGAACCTCCACTGCTGCGGGCCGGTGCCGTTGCAGTCGTAGACGTCGACGACACTGCCGTCGGCGGTGTTGCCGTAGAAGTCGTCCAGGCACAACCGGCGGGTGCTGTCGTTGCCGTCGCCCTGGTCCACGACCAGCTGACCGGCCAGGCCGGCCGTCGGTGCGGCGCTCTGCACGGTCGGCGCGGCGCTCAGCGTCGCCCACTGCAGCGCGGAGGCGTTGTTGACCTTCTGCGCGTACAGCGCGTTGGAAGTGCTGGATCCGGTCCCGAACGGGCTGAGGACGACCCCCAGCTGACCTTGCTGATCCATCGTCCACAGATCGGGGCCGCCGTCGGCGTTCAGGTCGCCGGCGGAGTTGATCCACTTGTAGGTCCGGAACTCGCCGGCCTGACCCAGCTGGGTCTTCCTGCTCAGATCGCCGAGGCCCGCGCCCACCGTGGTCGCCGTGGACAGGTTCGTGAACTGCCACAGGGTGCCGTCCGCGTCCCGGGCCCACAGGTCGGGCATGCCGCCCGATCCGCCGGCGTGCCCGGCCGCGTTGCCGGGGACCAGCAGCGTCGTGGTGTCCCACCGCCAGTCGACGGTGGAGGTGGACAGCAGGACCGGGTTGGTGAGGCGGCCGACGGCGGCCGGGCTGAACAGCCACATCCGCGACGGGCCGCCCGCCGGGTCCTTCTCGACGGTGATCAGATAGGTCTTGCAGGCGGTGGTGGGAGCGCTGATGTCGCACCCGCCGAGGACCGGTCCGATCGCAGCGATCTGCACCACGTTGTTCCAGGTGGTCTGGTCGTACCCGGTGCAGTAGGCGTTCGCCGCGGACGGGGCGCAGTTCGGCCGCGTGATCAGGGCCTGAGCGGCCTGGGTGAAGGCGTCGGTCAGCGCGCCCGCGCCCGGCTGCTGCGCGTTGTAGTAGTAGTACAGATGGCCGTCGCCGTTGGCGTCCTTGCCCCAGGCGAACAGGTCGTCGGTGGTCTGGCCCCGTACGGCTCCCCGATGGGTGTACAGCGACGTCGCCCACGAGGTGCCGTTGGGCGCCGACGCGGCGGGCGCAGCGCGGCGCACGTTGGCGGCGGCCGGGGTCGGGTCGAGGTTGGTCGGGTAGGTGACCAGGTTGCCGGAGCCGTCCACCGCCATCACGTCCGGTACGCCGTCGCCGGTGACGTCACCGAAGTTGACCTTCTGGTACGCCGCGGCCATGAAGAAGTCGAAGCGGGCGTACTTGGAGACGTTGCCGGCGGCGTCCACGGCGGACACGAACAGGTGGTTCATGCCCTGGTGGGTGCTGTCGGCGGGGATCGTGACGTCGGCGGCCGCGCTCGTGCCGGTCGCGGCGACGGAGCCGCACGCGTCCGCCGGCGAGGTGGTCGGGCAGTGGCCCGCTCCCTCGTTGGTGGAGTCGGTGTTGATCGCGTAGTCGAATCGCACGATCGGGGTGACGGCAGTCGACGCGACGCCGATCCTGCCGACGGTGCCGACGGTCGGGTAGGAGGCCAGGTGCTGGCCCGCGGCCGGGAAGTCCGAGTGGGTGAACGTCGCCTGCTGCGGCGCCGTCATGGAGGCGATGAAGTAGCACGGGGTGCTGTAGGGGTCCTCGGAGCCCCGGGTGTTGATGGCCTGGGTGAGGGCGGCGTCCAGTTCGGCGCCGTAGGGGTTCTTGTACTGGCCGTTGTACTGAAGGGTGTAGTTGACGTCGTCGTTCGCCGTCGCCCACAGCTCGTACTTGTGCCCGTCCTTGAGCTGCAGGGCGTTGCCGTAGGGCGCGCCGTTGCCGTCGGCCGTGGACACGGTCGCGGACAGGTCCGCGCGGGCCACCGACGAGCCGACGGCGGCGATGCCGGAGGTGAACTGCGTGCCGCCGGAGAAGTCGGTGAGGTCGTTGAGCCCCATCCAGCTCTGCACCCAGCGGCTGGGGTCCAGCTCGTTGATCGCCGCGGTCACCGGGATGGCCGCCGTCTGCATCGGCAGGTAGCCGGCGTGCGCCTCGTCGGTGCCGCACGGGTTGACCTGCGCGCCGTGATTGCCGACGATGCCGTTGCCGACGGTGATCCCGCCCAGGGTGGGCTCGGCGACATAGGTGATCGCCACGTAGGAGTTGCCGCCGGTGGAGTCCGAGTTCTGCACGTTGAAGCCGGCGTAGTTGCCGCTGCTCGGGCCCTCGTTGGTGGCGCGCAGGCCCAGGGTGTAGCTGGAACCGCCCCAGTTGTAGACGTCGCGTACCTGCTGGGTGATGTCGATGGTCGACACGTCCGACAGGCATGCCGCCGACCGCCCGATCGGATTGCTCCACGAACGCCCGTCGGAGGTGGACCCGCTCGTGGGCCAGAGGTTGGTGTTGCTGCCGCCGTTCTGATTGCTCCAGTTGGAGTTGCTGTTGAACGGGTTGGCCCGCCACACGTCGGTGTTGACGCAGTTGCCGTTGACCGTCTGCCGGTGCAGGCTCAGGTTGGCCGCCACCACGTACAGCGCCTCGGTGGTCCCGGCGGTGTGGCCGAGCCGCGGCAGCTGGGTCGCGTCGAAGCTCATCAGCGAGCGGAACAGGGTCCCGCCGCTGTTGCCGACCCGCACGACCCGCGTGTCGTAGCCGGCCCACGGCGACCACGACCCGTGGTAGACGGTGGTGCCGTTGGACTCCATCTCGATCCAGTCCTGGGCGACGCCGGTCCACTGCGGATCGACGACGATCGGGAACACCGACGACTTGGCGGTGAGCAGCGCCCGATCCGGCAGCACCGCGACGCCGTGCCCGTCGACCTTGACCGCCATCCGGGCGGACCGCGGCCGGGGCGCGACGGCGGAGCGGTCCGCCCCGGTCGACGTGCCGGACGAGTCCCACATCATCGGCGTGGTGCCGGCGAAGACGCGCCGACCGGACGCGTCCAGGGCCTGCACGCCGCCGTCCGTGCCGGTCGACACGGTCAGCCCCGTCGCTTTGACGCCCAGGGCGAGGCTGGCGAGCGCCGGGTTCGCCGCGGCCCGCGCGTCGTGGATCACGAACAGGTTGCGCAGGCCCGACGGCTCGGCGACCAGTTGCAGGTCCACGCCCGGGTAGACGTCGGCATAGGTGGCGGTGGCGCCGTCGAGGGCCGGGGCGGGCAGGGCCGTGGGCCAGGTGAAGGTCAGCTGCCTACCGTGGCCGTCGTCCTCGGTGGCCAGCGGGCCGGCGCCGCCGCCGGAGAAGCTCACGGCCACCGCGGTGGCCTGCGGGCGTACCCGGCCGTCGGCCCCCGCGGCCAGGGTCGTGTCGATCGGCACCCAGCGGTCGCCCTTGCGGGCACGCTGGGGCTGGACGTCCTGCCGGGCGGTGAACGTGCCGTCCGGGTTGGCCACCAGGGTCACGTAGGGCGTCGTCGCCTCGGCCACCGGCACCGGCTTGTGCGTGTCGCGGGCCGCGCCGAGGGCCTTGCCCATGGCCGCCTGCAACGGGTCCGCGGCCGGACCCGGCAGCGTCTTCGTGCCGAACGGCCAGCTCTCGGTCTTGGGGTGGGCCATCAGGTCCGCCGACGGCGACGCCGCGCCGCTGTGCGCCGGCGTCGCCTTGGCATCGACCGGTACCGGCGTCGCGCTCCTCGGCGACGGGCCTTGCGGCGCGGCCAGTGTGGCGTTCGCGGGCGCCAGGGCGACGCCGAGCACGAGCGCGGAGCCGAGCGCCATGCGCAGGGGCGCCCGGCGACGAGCAGTCGATCTGCTCAACACGATTCCTCCTTCAGCTGGGTGGTGCGTCGCACGACGGTAGGCATCGACGCCATCCGCCCCCAAGGGAAGTGCGCCGGGAGCGACTTTCGTGATCGAATAAATTTGCCTTTCTGAATATTTGCGGCTCAAGAGGTACACGCCGGCCCGGATCGCATAACGAAAAGCCACATAGGAGGTCCGTTCTTGGAGATCATTCGATGTCCGGCCGATGCTCCTGCCAACTCCGTCGCCGATGAGAGAGAGGTAAGCGCGTGAGATCCTGGCGAATGCTCCGAGCCGGCGGTGCGCTCGCGATGGTCGTCTGGCTCCTGGCCGCGTTCGGCGCGCCCGCGGCCGCCAGCCCCACCGATCGCATCACCCTGTACGGCCGAGGCGGCTACTCGACCGTCGTCATGCACGTCTTCACGCTCTCCGGACACGACCACACCTGGGGCGAGCTGACCTGGTCGGCCGACTGGGTCTCGGGCTGCGTGTGGGAGGACCAGACCACCGACGCGACCCAGCGCACGTGGAACGGGCCGCTCCGCCGCACCTGCGGCAACGGATCGACGACCCGGCAGGCGACCGACGGCGGGTACGGCTCGCCGCTGTACGACGGCCCGGGCTACTGGGTACGCGTCTGCGGCGACGCCATGGGCGGCGGCATCATCTGCACCGCGTGGAACTGAGCCTCAGCACGGGTTCCAGCGCCGCCGACTGAGGCCCGTACCGCCTCCGGAAGGAACCGATGAAGACATCCGTACGCGTGGCGGCCGTCCTGCTCCTGGCCGCCGGCTCGACGGCGGCGCAGGCGACCCCCGGCCACGCCGTCACCACGACGAAAACGCAGATCCAGTACATCCTCAGCCCGCATCCCGACGACGTCTTCCAGGCCTGGGGCCTCATCCAGGACTCGTCCGCGAACTATCCCGTCTTCATCACCCTCACGAAGGGCGAGTCCACCGGGCACTGCACCGGAACGCGGACCATCGACGGCGTCGCCTACGACCTGACCCAGCCGAGCCAGTGCAAGGCCGCCCGGATGGCGAGCCTCAACGGCTGGCTCGACGACCAGTCCGACGCCGACGCGTACCTCGACGACTACCGGCGGGCCGGCAACGCCGACATGGTCCACTATCAGCTCACCGCCGCCGGTGGCGGGACCGACACCACGGGCGCGCCGACCGTCGCGGGCATGACCGCCTGCAAACCGGTCTATAGTTCCGGCGGCTGCTCCGGCACGAGCTCCAGCCGCAACACTCCGATCCCGGACAACCTCAACCAGTCCGACGGCGCCACGGCGGCGCGGGTCGTCGACTGGTGGGTGGGGCCGACGTCGGCCCGGATCGAATTCGACCTGGGTGACGGGAATCTGACCGACGCCGAGGTCGTCTGGGCGGTCAACCACGTACGCGCGAACCGCGCCGCCCTCCTGCCGCTGTCCGCCGAGTACGGCGTGATCGGCGCCGGCTATCTCGACCTGCAGCACGAGTACCCGGCCTGCTACGAGTACGACCATCACGACCACCGGGCGGTGCAGGAGGCCGTCTACAGCACCGACCTGCTGCCCGTCTCGGGCTACCATCCACAGTGGGGGGTCACCTGCGGCAGCCAGACCACCACCGCCGGGGTCGATCCCGATGCGCTGGCCGTGAACGGCGGCCGGGCCAACAAGATCTCCGACGGGCACTACAGCCAGAACATGACCAGCTCACCGGCGTCCTTCCAGAACCGGTTCGGCTGGCTGTCCGACCCCGGCCCCACCTGGGCGTACGGTGGCGACCCGGCCGGAAATGTTCTGTTCTCGCAGTGGAACTACTTCTGGCGGCGCTTCTCGTGAATCACCGTCCACTGTGACAAAGGCCCGGCGTTGCGCGCCGGGCCTTGCCGTCGCGGCGCGGCTATTCTCCCAACCGCATCGACGACCCTGAGCGTCTAAAGAAGAGCAGGGGTCATGTCACGCGCAGGGAGAACACATGCAGTTCCGGCTTTTCGGCGCCGTCGAGATCCACCACGATCAGGGCACGGTATCCATTCCCCGTGGTCATCAACGCACGCTGCTGGCCGCGCTCCTCCTGCGGGCGGGTTCCACCGTCCCCGTCGGCGAGCTGTGCGACCTGATCTGGGCCTCCGCGCCGCCGGCCGACCCCGGGGCCGCGCTGCACCTGCTCGTTCTGCGTCTGCGCCGCCGGCTTCCCATCGCGACGTCGGCGCGTATCGTCACCCGCTCCCCCGGCTACCTCATAGACCTCGGCGACAACACCGTCGACCTGCTCGACTTCGTACGCCTGGCCGACCAGGCCCGTACCGCCGCGGCCGGGCGGTCCTGGGCGAAGGTCGCCGAGCTCGCGCAGTCCGCATTGGAGATGTGGCAGGGCGAGCCGCTCGGCGACGTCGACTCCGCCGTTCTCCGGCAACAGCATCAGCACCGCCTCGACGGCGTACGCCTGGACCTGCTGGACCTGCACGCCCAGGCGGAGCTGCACCTGGGGCACCACGCGCAGCTGATGGAGCATCTGCGGCAGCTGGTGGGCGATCATCCACTGCGCGAGGCGTTCACCGCATACCTGATGACCGCTTACTATCGCAGCGGACGGCAGGGGGAGGCGCTGGCGGCGTACCGGGAGACGCGCGACGTCCTCGTCGCCGAGCTCGGCGTGGAACCCGGACCCCAGTTGCAGGACCTGCATCGGCGCATCCTCACCGGGGACCCGGGTCTGACCGCGAGCCCGGTGCCGGCCGAACCGCCCCGCGAGGTTCCCCGGCAGCTTCCGGCCGCCATCGCGCATTTCGTCGGCCGTGGCGACGAGATCCATACGCTCACCGAGCTGGCCGGCCGCGCCGGGCGCGGCGGCGCCGTGGTCATCTCGGCGATCGGCGGGCTCGGCGGCATCGGCAAGACGGCGCTGGCGGTCGAGGCGGCCCACCGCATGGCCCCGCTCTTCCCCGACGGCCAGCTGTATGTGAACCTGCGCGGATTCGACCCGTCCAGCCCGCCCCTGGAGGTGACGGCCGTCGTGCGCGGCTTCCTGGAGGCGCTCGACGTGCCGCCCGCCCGCATCCCCGCCGACGTCGACCAGCAGCTGGCGCTCTACCGCAGCCGCCTGGCCGCGACCCGCACCCTGCTCGTGCTGGACAACGCGCGCGACGCGGACCAGGTGCGGCCGCTGCTGCCCGGCGACGGCGGCTGCCTCGTCCTGGTCACCAGCCGCCACCGGCTGCCGAGCCTGGTCGCGCTGGACGGCGCCACGCCGCTGCCACTGGACGCCCTCACGCCGCCCGAAGCCCGAGACCTGCTGGCCCGCCGGCTCGGCGCCGCGCGCCTCGCGGAGCAGCCCGACGCGGTCGCGGACCTGATCGGCCTCTGCGCGGGCATGCCGCTCGCGCTCAACATCATCGCCGCCCACGCCGCCCTGCACCCCGACGTCCCGCTGCGCGCCTGGGCCGATCAGCTGCGCGCCGCCCGCAACCGGCTCGACCCGATGACCTCCGGCGCCGGCCATGCCGACGTGCGTACCGTGCTGTCGTGGTCCTACCGGGCCCTCGACCCCGCGGCCGCCCGAATGTTCCGGCTGCTCGGGCTGCATCCCGGCCCCGGCGTCACCGCATGGGCCGCGGCCAGCATCGCCATGATCCCCGTCGATCACGCGTACGCGCTCATCGGCTCGCTCAGCGACGCCAACCTGCTCGCCCACCAGCAGCCGGGCCGCTTCGGGTTCCACGATCTGCTGCACGCGTACGCGATGGAGCGGACGCGTAGCGAGGAACCCGGCACCGAGCGGCAGGCCGCCGTGCGGCGCATGCTCGACCACTACCTGCACGCGGCGCGCCACGCCGGGCAGCTGCTCTACGGCAGCGACCCGGGCTGGCCGGTCAGCCACCTGCCGGAGCCCGCGCCGGGCACCGCCGTTCCGATTCCGGAGTCCAACCAGGACGCGGTGGACTGGTTCCGGTCCGAATCCCCGACGATGCTCAACGTCCTGGCCCTCGCCCAGCAACACGAGCTCTGGACCGACGTGTGGTGGCTGGCCGCGCTCGTCGGCCGCTATCTGCTACGCGCCGGGCAGTGGGCCGACTGGGCCGCGGTCAGCCAGGCGGCCCTCGACGCGGCCGTCCGCAGCGGCGACCGGGCCGGCCAGGCGCACGCGTACCGCTGGCTCGGGGAGATCCACCGGTCCGAAGGCGTGCACCCGCCGGCGCTCGCCCGGCTGCGGCAGGCGCTGGCGTTGTTCGAGGAGCTCGACGAGCGACTCATGGTCGGAACCACCCAGCTCGACATCGCGCTGACCCACGGCGAACAGCACGAGAACGCCGAAGCGGTCGAGCTGTCCCGGCAGGCGCTGGCGATCTTCGACCAGATCGGCCACCTGCCCGGGCAGGCGCAGGCGTACAACAGCATCGGCTGGTACCTGGCGCTGCTCGGCGACGACGCGGCGGCTCTCGACGCCTGCGAGACCGGTCTGAAGCTGTCCCGGGAGGCCGGCAACCGGCACATCGAGGCGTCTACACTGGACAGTATCGGCTACCTGCTGCGCGGGCGCGGGGACCACGCCGAGGCGCTGGCCCACTACACCGAGTCGCTGGCGATCCGGCGAGCCATCGGGCAGTACTTCCTGCAGGCCCACGAGCTGACCGAGATCGGCGAGACGTATCTGGGCCTCGGCGACACCGCGGCCGCCCGGCGGTCGTGGGAGGAGGCCCTGACCATCCTCGACGACCTGCGGCACCGCGACGCGGCCGGCGTACGCGCCCGGCTGCGGCAGCTTCCACCGGCGTGAACGGCGAGGGGGTGCCTCGTCGGACGAGGCACCCCCGGTTCGTTGCATGTCAGTCCAGCATCTTCATCATCTTCCCGCCGCCCCTGAGGGCCTTCTGCGCCTTCTTGGCCGCCTGGGCCATCCGCCACGCCTGCACCAGGATCGGAATCGTGCCCAGCAGGGAGTCGGCTGTGCCGAGAACGGTCGACACCGTGTGCACCCACGGGGCATGGACGTTCTTGGTCATCGCGGTGAAGATCTTGTTGACCTGGCCGACTTCGCTCTTGAAGCGCTCGAACTTCTCACCCAGCTTGCCCGCGGCGAGATCCTCGCCCTTCTTCTTGGCGGCCGCGATGGCATCCGCCAGTTGTTTCAGGTTGGTCGTGTTGTAATCGGTCGGCACGTGCGCCGGATCGCCCGGCGACTTGGGCTTGTAGCCGCCGGACGCGGGATCGAGGGCGGCCGGGTCGTCGAACTTCTTGCCGAGCTTGGCGACGTCGTCGGCGTCCTTGGCGTACTTGAGCGCCTTGGCCGCCCGGGCGGCGTCCGCCACGCCCGACACGATCTTCCCGCCGGGGACGACGTTCAGGGCCGTCCAGGCGCAGCCCTCCAGGTCGCCGTCGCGTACGCAGTGGACGGCGTCCTCCAGCCCCGACAGCTTGTAGATGAGCGTGAACGGTCCGCCGCAGTCGTCGGTGCACGGCCCGTACTTGTCCGGGTCCTCGGCCGGTGAGGGCGCCGGCGGTACGGGCGTCGGCTGCGGCGGCGGAGCCGTATGCGGACCGTCCGCCGTGGACGTCGGCACGGGCGGCACCACCGGATCGTTGGGATCCAGTCCGCTGGGGTCCGACCGGCTGACCGGATCGTTGGCGGCGTAGGCGTACCCGCCCATCAGCTGCGGATCCGCGGCCTGGAACTCGGGATCCGCGGACAGGAACCGTCCGGTGCCCGCGTCGTAGGTACGCGCGCCGACGGTGGTCAGGCCGGTGGCGACGTCGGTGGGGTCGCCGAGGAACGTGTGGTCGTCCACCCACGTGGCCGCTTTGTTGCCGCGCGGATCGCCGAAGGGCTTGAAGTACCGGCGACCCGTGACATGACCGGTGGCGGCGTCCAGCGTGGTGCCGGCGGTGCCCTGCTCGTTGGTGAGCTCGTAGCTCTCCGCGCCGGTGCTGGACACCACGATGGTCGGCGCGCCCGGGTAGGTGTAGTAGCGCGTGCCCGTCGTGGTGGTCCCGGTCAGGTGCAGCTCCGTGTTGCCCAGGTAGAGCGTCACCGTGCCGGAGGTCGTCCCGGTCGTGTAGTCGCGGCGGATCAGCGTGGCGCCGTTCGCGTCGTAGACGAACGAGGCCGTCTTACCGGTGACGGCGTCGGCGACGCTCGCCAGGCGGCCCTCGGCGTCCCAGCTCAGGGTCTGGTTGGCGGCGGGTGCCGCACCGCTGGCGACCTTGCGGCTGACCGTGTTGCCGGCCGCGTCGTAGCCGAACGTGTCGGTGCCGCTCGCGCCGCCGGTGGCGGTGACGCTGGCCAGCAGGTGCGGCCCGATGCCCGTCCCGGTGTTCACGCTGCCTGCGGCCGGATGGGCCGAGGTACGCGTGACATCCTTCGCGGTGTTGCCGGCCGGATCGTGGTCGACCAGGGTCGACCGGTTGCCGGCCGGTGCGTCGGTCCCCGCGTACGCGTAGGACTGCCAGTACGGAGCCGGTCCGCCGACGTGCCCGGCCGGCGACGTGTTGGCGCACGACCCCAGTCCGCCCGGCTGGGCGGTGGGGGCGTTGAGGTTGGTGGTCGCCGACGGGGTCTGGTCGCCGGTGTCCGACCAGGCACCGGTCAGCCGCAGCGCGTAGTCGTAGGCGTAGCACTGCACGTCGCGGGTGTACGACCCCGGGTTGTAGGAGCCCGAGACCGTGTAGTTCTGCAGGGTGGCCGCCGAGGTGAGCAGGCCCGCGGCGTTGTAGGTGTAGCTGGTGTAGTCCACCGAGTACGTGTTCAGCTGCGCGGGGTTGGCCGCGCTCTGCCCCGCGGTGGCGTCCACGAACGTGTTCGTGACCCGGCCGGTCGCCGCGTCGTAGACGTTCTGGCCGACCACCTGGAACGGGTAGTCGCCGAGGGTGCGCGACTGGATCCGGCCGTACGGGTCGTAGACGGTGTCGACGACGTAGTCCGCGTTGCCGCCGGTCGCCAGCAGCAGCCCGTTGACGTTGTAGGAGTTGTACACCGTCTCGGCGGGCAGGCCCCCGGCCGCGGGCAGGTCCGTGCGGTCCAGCAGGCCCACGGTGGGCGTGTAGTAGTTCGTCGACGTGTAGGTGCCCGCCAGCGCGCCCTCGGTGCCGGGAATGGTGACCGAGGAACCCAGCGGCCGCATGCCGGCGTCGTAGCCGGTCACCGCCGAGACGTACTGGGCGGATCCGGCGTAGCGGGTGGCGGAGGCCGGCAAGCCGTAGGTCGTCTTGCCGTCCGAGCCGGGCGCGGTGTCGTAGGTCCAGCCCGCCACCTGCTTGGCCGGGTCCGGAGTGGACGACCACGGGGCCTTGTACGCCCCGGTCTTGCGGTCCAGCTGGTCGTAACTGTAGGAGACGACCTGGCCGCGGCCGTCGGTGAGCTGCCGCATGCGGCCGGCGTCGTCGAACACCGCGGTGGTCGTGCCGGTGTCGGGGTCCGTCCGGGTGACCGTTCTTCCCAGCAGATCACCGGTGGCCGTGGTCCAGGTGTTGCGGCCCGTGGCGTCCGTGACGGTCTTCGTCGTCCCGGTCGGCGTGTACTGCAGGCCGTAGCCGGTCACGTCGGCGTCGGCCCGGTTGCCCGTCGCCGTCGCGGTGCGGTAGGTCCACAGTTCCGTGGTGCGTCCGCGCACATCGGTGACCGTGCTGGTGGCCACGCCGCCGGTCGGCGCCGTCATGTCCACCCGGTCGGCCCCCGGGTACGCGTACTTGGTGATCATGCCGGGTACCGCCTGGGCCAGGCTGTACTGGGCGATGGTGAGCGTGCGCGACAGCCCGTCGAACGTGGCGGCGGACTGGGACGGCAACGCGTCGCCGTAGTTGACGAAGCTTCCGGACGGGGCCGTCGACCGGTCGTCATGCGCGTTCGCGGTACGCCACGGCCGGCCCAGCGAGTCGAACTCCGCCTGGGCGGAGACCTGGCCCGTCGATCCGTCCAGCGGAGTGGACTGTGTCTGCACCTGGTCGCCGAAGCCGTCCAGGATGGTGTAGGACGCCGCGTAGGTGCCGTTGTCCCGCAACGTCTGCGTCGAGGTGAAGGGGTTCCGCAGCGTCCCGCGGGCCCCCAGCGCCGCGCCGTAGAGCCCGTAGGAGAACACGGCGTTCGGCGTACCCGGGTTGCCCGCCATCGGATGGTCGGGCGCCCATGCCTTGACGATCCGGCCCAGCCCGTCGAAGACCGAGTCGGTACGCCGTCCGTTGGCGTCGCTCGTCCACAGGGTGACTCCCCTGCCCCGGTCGATGGTGACGCTCGACCGCCAGCCCTTCGCGTTGGTGGTCGTCACCTGGCTGGGCAGAAGTCCGCTCGCCGGGCCGTAGTCGGTGGCGGTCGTGTCGGCGTTGGCGTCGGCGGTCCAGCCCGCCCGGCCGTAGCCGTCGTAGCCGCCCGCGGTGGACAGCGTCGTCCACGACGCGTTGAAGGCGGCGGCCGCCTGGTGGCCGGTCACGTCACCGACCGTCATCGAGCCCTGCGGCCGGCCGTCATAGAGGGTCTGGGTCTGCGACACCGTGGTGGTCGCGGTCTCCGACGTGGTGGTGCAGGTACGCCCGGCCGGGACGGTGGACACGATCGTCGTGTACGGGTACGCCGTCCACTGCGCGGTGTCCACATTGGCGGTGTTGCCCGCGTACCCGGTGAAGGTGCACAGCTCCGCGACGGTGCCGTCGCCCTTGTCGTCGGTCAGGATCCGGCGTCCGTTACCGCCGGCTCCGCCCGAGCCGGTGAAGGTCGGCAGCGAGTTGTCATAGGTGTAGTCGGTCTCCGAGCGGCGCGGGCTGCTCGACGTCGACACCTGCTCGTAGCCGATCACCTTCGCGGTCTCGCTGAAGTGGGCCCGCTGGGCCGGCAGCCCCGCGGAGCGCACGTGCGCGGCGGTGACGATGGTGACCGGGTCGACCGGCACGCTGATCACATCGTGGACCGGAGTGCTCGACGTCTCGGTGGCGAAGGTCTGAGCCTCCAGGATGTCGCCGGCCAGGGCGTTGTCGTCGCGGTAGGTGCCGCCGTGCGTGTCGGTGACGTTCACCGCCACGCTCGGGTCCTGGTCCATGCCCCGGAAGTAGCTGGTCAGAGTCTTCGTGTTGTGCCCGGGCGATTCGGTGCCCGAGATCGTCTGCACCTGCCCGAAGCCGCGGAACTGGTCCACCGTGCGGTACTTGGGATCCGCCTGCTCCGAGTCGTTGGTGTGCCACGCCGGCGCGCCGATGTACGTGTACGCGGTGGTCTTGTCCACCGAGTACGCGTACCCGCCCGGCCGGGTCGTGTCGGCCACGCTCACACCGGTCACCACGTACTTGTTGAACCAGTCGAGCGTCATCGAGCCCTGGTAGCTGAAGTACTCGGGATAGCACAGCGTCGCGTTGGCCGTCGTCGCCGGAGGCGCCGTCGTCCCGCAGGACAGGTTCGGCTGCCCGTACGCGATCGACACGTCGCCGCCGAGCTCGTCGGTGATCTCGGCCAGACGGAACCGGTAGAACCGTGAGGCCGGCGCGACGCTGGACACCGCCGCCCGGTTCGGCAGCGCCCCGGTGTAGCCCAGGTGGACCGGCGGGGCGTCCGTGCCGACCGTCGTGCCGTCGCTGTTGGTGACGAAGCCGCGGTGGTCGATCTGCTCCAGTCGCAGCTGCGCCCGGTTACCCGTCGTGGACGCGTCCTGCGGCGGCGGGAAGGCCTGGGTCAGCTGATAGGAGTCGACCGCCAGGTAGCCCGCCGGGGTCCCGGACGGCTGCGCGGTCTTCGGTGTGCCGCCGCTGTTGACCACCGTACGCACACCGGTCAGGCGTACCGTCGCATAGAAGGTCGGCGCGTAGACGGTGCAATTGGTGGAGCCGGCGTCGCAGTGCTGGTCGTAGGGAACGTCGGGGAAGACACTGGCATTGGCCTTCGTGATGCCGGTCGTGGCGATGCCCGTGGCGATCGTGATCGGCGCGGTCGGACAGCCTGAGGCGCCCGCGAGGCAGCGCGGCGCGTGGTCGAACAGCACCATGTCGGCCGGTTTCGCCGAGGCCGCACGGCCGTTCGCGCACCCGGATCCGACGATGTCACAGGTCTGCCAGCCGTAGTCGATCTCGGTGACGAAGCCGGAGCGGGTGAACTCGGTCACCGCCGCGCCATGCTGGTAGAAGTCCTCCTCCCGCGCGTAGCCGTACCGGATGACGTTCCCATGTGGATCGATCACGTAGTCGAGATTCCAGCGCCACGCCCGCCGGCAGCCGGTGGCCGCCTCGGACCCGGTCGGGTCGTTGCAGGTCGTCCCGGAGCCCGTGCCGAAGACCGGTACGGACCATGTCGAGTAGGTCGGCGCGTCCGCGCCGGTGCCGCCGAACGCGGTCGGCAGCCGGTTGGCGCCGTAGAGGTACACCGTCCCGTCGGTGGTGGTCAGCTTCCAGTACGCCTGGTCATTGGTGTTGTTGGAGCCGCCGGCCGTCCCGTGCAGCAGCTGGATCCGGGAGCCGTCGTCCTGCTGGAGCCGCCACTTCGTGGTGTCCGCGTCGTCGCGTACCAGGGCACCGGCCCGGGAGCCGCCGCCCATCGAGGCGTTGACGGTCCCCACGCACAGGTCCCCGGTCGCCGCCCAGGCACTGGGGTTCACCCGCGAGCAGGGTTCGTAGGTCGTCTCGATGAACGCGCCCGCCCCGGTCAGGTCCCAGCCCTCGCCGACGCCGGACGGCTGCGCGTTCGTCACGGTGGTCCGGCCGTCCACCGAGCCCGAGTCGTAGCTCAGCCCCAGCGACGGTGCCACCCCGCCCAGGGCCGGTGGCGTGTCCAGCGGGTACCCGTAGTCGAACGATCCGGTACTGCCCGACGTCGACCAGAAGTCGCTGTCCTTGAGCGGCGTCGCCGTGTAGGACCCGTTGGCGCCGCCGGCGCCCGTCGTCGCGGCCACCACGAACGTCGATGCGGTGCCGGCCGCCAGGCTCGTGGAGGACGGGAAGCGGACGGTCGCCGTCAGCCGCCGGCCGGCCCGGTCGTTCGTGAACGGGATCGGGGTCTGCACCCGGCAGGCCGCCCGCTCCGGCGTCGTCACAGCACATGCGGGCAGCGCGACCAGCCGCAGCCGGTCGGTATAGCCACCGCCGAACGCGCCCGCGAACGATCCGTAGTCCAGCGACATCGCCACCGATCCGGTCGCGGTCGCGTCGTCGGACCGCGCCAGCTCCACCATCACCCCGGCTACACCGGCGGCCAGCGCCCGGTCGTGGGAGGCGACGGCGACCCGGACCCGCGATACGCCACCGGCGCCCGCGGACGGCGCGGTCAGGCGTACCGGGCCCGTGCCCGCGGCCAACGACCGGTCGGCCGCGCCGTCCGACGCCGTCACGCCTGCCCTGGCGGAAGCGCTCAGGTCGATCTGCGCCTCGGAAGGCGCCGGCCACGTCACGGTGGCGGGCGTCTCGGACACCGTCGCTCGGTCGTGCGGCAGTGAGCCCTTCACCGCACCGATCGGCGGCGTGGACACCGGCGGTATCAACACCCGGGGCCGCCAGATCTTCTGCGCGTGCGGCCTGCCGCCCCTGCCAGCAGCCTCTGCCGCCGACGCGGGCACGCCCGGTGGGCTCACGATCATCGGCGCGATCAGCGCCAGGACTAAACCAGCGGTCAGCCACACGCGGCGTGGCTTCCTCGGCCCGGATGACATGCTCGACCTCCCCAATGGTGGAACATCGAGCATTTGCGAAACGCCGATGCGCCGGCAAAAGCCGCCCGCCACAATCGACTTTCGTTATGCGCCCCGGCCGCGTCGCGACCGTCCGGCCAGCGGCGATCCGGCGTACCCGCGCCGGGGAATCGCGCCGGGATAACGAAAGGCCCACCTCGCTCATCCATGTTGCGCGGCGCCTCCACCCATCACCTGGGATGGAGGATCACCGCGCCCGGAGACGTTTCGCCCTTGCCCGAAGCGTCTTCGGGGCGCCGCGTTCGCGGAGTGAGACTGACGCCTTCGTCTGCGTCTCATGAGATGAGGTTGTGGTGGCAGTCAGGCTCAGGCACGCGTTCGCGGCACTGTCGGCGTTGATTCTCCTTCTCACCTTGACCCCCGACACGGCATGGGCGCGTACGCCGCCCCACAAATGGTCGCCGGGTCCGTTACCGGCCACTGCGTCGGTCGCCGGTCACGCCGCGACGCGCGCGACCTCGGGCGCTGTGCGTACGATCGCGAAGTCGTCGATCTCCGTGGCGCCGCTGGCCGCCGCGGCGACGCCGAACGGTTCCTACTCCGCGACGTCCTTGAAGGACTCCGACACGTGGACGGCGGGCGGCAACGCGGGCTCGTTCACCTACACCGTGCCCGTACAGGTACCACCGGCGATCGGGGGCGCCCCACCGAGTGTGGCGCTGGAATACGACTCCGGCAGCGTGGACGGCGAGACCGTCAACGCCAACTCGCAGGCTTCGTGGATCGGCGACGGCTGGTCGTACTCCCCGGGATTCATCGAGCGTTCGTATCAGTCCTGTGCCGACGCCGGTAAGACCACGATCGATCTGTGCTGGAAGCTGGACAACGCGACCCTTTCCGGCGGTGCGCACAGCGGTCCGCTGGTGCACGCCGACGGCAACGGGCCGTGGAGGCTCGCCCACGACGACGGCACGAAGGTCGAGGAGCTGACGCTGGCGCACGGCTTCGCCGGCAACGGCTCCGACACCGGCACGTACTGGCTGCTGACCACGCCGGACGGGACCAGGTACTTCTACGGCGCCGGGCATCTGCCGCAGTCGGTCGGGGGTACCGGAGCGGACACGGCGACCAACTCCGCGTTCACCGAGCCCGTGTACGCCACCGCGTCCGGGCAGCCGTGCTACACCTCGGCGGGATCGTGGTGCCAGCAGGCGTACCGGTGGAATCTGGACTATGTCGTGGATCCGCACGGCAACACGACCGTCTACACCTACCAACAGGAGACCGGCTACTACGCGCGCGGCTACGACGGCACCAACACCGGCACGATCACGCCGTATGTGCGGGCCGGCAACCTGACCGCGATCGCGTACGGCTGGCGAACCGCAGATGTGGCGTCGGGTACCGCGAAGCCGGCCGCCGAGGTCGACTTCGGGATCGTCGAGCGGTGCATGGGCAACCCGGGCGGCTGCGGCTCCGGTGATCTGAACACCTCGAGCGCCGGGTACTGGCGCGACACCCCGTACTACTTGAACTGCCCGTCGTCGGGTACCTGCAAGCAGTACTCGCCGACGTTCTGGTCGACGCGGATGCTGGGGTCGATCACGACCACCGTTTATCACGGCGGCCTGCCGCAGAAGGTCGACTCCTACGCCCTGACGCACTCGTGGCCCGAGCCCGGCGACGGCTACCAGGCCAGCCTGTGGCTGACCTCGGTGCAGCACACCGGGTACGCGCCGGACAACACCTCGCTGGCCGAGCCGCCGATCTCCTTCACCGGTACGCAGCTGGCCAATCGCGTCCCGGGGCGGACGGTCAACGGGCAGACGCTGCCACCGATGATCCACTGGCGAGTGCAGTCGATCACCGGCACGCTCGGCGCGGTGACGACGGTGCAGTACTCCGATCCGGCGTGCTCGCAGTCGGCGCCCACGGTACTGCCGTCGGCGGCCGACGCCAACACGATGCTGTGCTACCCCGTCCACTGGATACCGCCAGGCGGCGCCACGATCACCGACTGGTTCACCAAGTACGTCGTCACCGACGTGACCGTCAGCGACGGCGTCGCGGCCACCGCATCGCCGGCACGTCACACGCACTACGCCTACGGCGGCGATCCGGCGTGGCACGACAACTTCAGCGAGTTCACCAAGACCGCCGACCGTACCTGGGACCAGTGGCGCGGCTACGCGAAGGTGACCGTGACCGCCGGGACCGCACCCGACCCGGTCACGCAGACCCGCATCACGTACCTGCGGGGCATGGACGGTGACCTCACCGCCGCCGGAGGCAGGAAGACGGCCCCCGCCACCGACTCGCAGGGCGGCAGCTACCGCGACGACAACGCGCTGGCCGGGCAGGTCCTGGAGACCGAGACCCTCGACGCCGCCGACGGCACGGTCGTGTCCGACACGATCGACACCCCGTTCGTATCGGCGCCCGTCGCCTCCCACGCCCGCCCGTCGCCGCTGCCCGCGCAGGTCGCCGTGCAGACCGACACCGCCAAGACCGTCGCCCGCGATCTGCTGCCCGGCGGCGGCTGGCGTACGCACGAGGTCGACTACACCTATGATCCGGCGCACGGCAACCGCCGCGTCGCCACCGACGACAAGGGTGACGGCTCGCCGTCCGCACCCGAGACCTGCGCGATCGTCAAGTACGCGTCGTCCACGGTGAACCCGATGCTGATGGCGTACCCGTCGCAGACGACCACGGTCGCCGGCGGCTGCTCGACCACGCCCGGCGCCACCACCACGCTCGCCGACGCGATCACCCTCTACGACGCCGGCACCACCGCGGGGACGCTCGACAATCCCGGGTACGCCGGTGGCGTACCGGTCGGCGACGCGACGGGTCAGCAGGTGCTCGACACCTACACCGGCAGCGCGCCGAACTACGTGACGACAGCTACGGCGACGTTCGACGCCTACGGGCGGACGGTCGGCACGGTCGATCCCAACGCCGATCCGGCGCATCCCGCAATCACGACGACGACCTACACGCCCGCCGCCGGCGCCCTGCCGTTGCAGACGAAGGTCGTCAACCCCAAGGGGTTCGTCACCGTCACGACCAGCGACCCGTTACGGGGCACGCCGACGGACATACTCGACCCCAACGGCCGGGTCACCGACCTGACCTACGATCCGCTGGGCCGCCTGAACCAGGTATGGGCGCCCGGGCGGTCGAAGACCGACTTCCCGCTCAGCCCCAGCACCCGGTACGCCTACTCGATGGGCGGAACGGCCGCGCCCGCGTACACCGAGATGCAGACCCTGCTGGAAAACGGCCAGTACCTCACCACGTACACCATCCTGGACGGGTTCGGTCAGACGCGTCAGGTGCAGACGGACCCGGTCAACGACGGCGGCGGGCGGCTGATCACCGACAGCTACTTCGACTCGCACGGCTGGCCGGCGAAGACACATGCGACGTATTTCAACGACGCCAGCGCGCCGACCGGCACCCTGCAGGTGACCGACGACGACGGTGTACCGGGTTCGTCGACGACGACGTACGACGGGCTCGGACGTCCGACCGCCGTCACGACGTACAGGTTCACGGCGCCGCAGTCGAGCACCGTGACGGCTTATCCGGGCGCCGGTCGCGTGGACGTGACGCCGCCGGCGGGCATCGCGCCGACGTCGACGTACACCGACGTGCGCGGGCACACGACCGCGGTGTGGCGCTACACCGGCGGCCGGATCACCGGTACGCAGGCCGACGCCGACGTGCTGACCTACCACTACGATGCCGCGGGCCGTAAGACAGACATGGCCGACCCGAACGGCGACACGTGGACCTACCAGTACGACCTGCGGGGCCGCACCACCAAGACGCACGACCCGGACGCCGGCGACGCGTACACGGCCTACGACAACGATTCACGGATCACGTCCGTCAAGGACGCCAAGAACGCGTACAACACGTTCACCTACGACATCCTGGGCCGCAAGCTGACGCAGTTCACCGGTTCACCGACGCCCGGCTCCGGTGTCCAGGTCGCTTCGTGGACGTACGACACGGGCATCCCCAACGCCAAGGGGCAGCTGGTCTCCTCGACGGCCTACCACGGCGCCTTCACCTATGTCGAGGCGGTCACGGGATTCACCGCGACGCTCGCCGGCGGCCCTTACACACCGACGGGCTCGAAGATCATCATCCCGGCCGGTGACGGCAACAACGGCGTCGACGGCACCTACGCCCGCTCGCAGACATTCACCCCCAACGTCGGACTACCCTACGCGACAACGGTTCCAGCAGCGGGCGGCTTGCCGTCGGTGGCCATTCAGACGGCGTACACGGCCCGCGACCAGATCGCCTCGGTCGGGACCAGCGCGTCGGCGGTCAGCGACGTCGTGTACGACTCGTGGGGCCGAGTCCGGCGCACAACCCTGGGCACGCAACCCAACCAGGCCTCGGCCACCTATTCCTACGACCCGGGCAGCGGGCGCCTGCTGACCGAGACGCTCGCCGAGGAGTCCACCTCCACCGCGCTCGACACGATCAACACCTACTACAACCCGGCCGGGCAGATCACGGCCGTCGGCGACCTGCGTGACACCGGCGCCACCGATCTGCAGTGCTATGCGTACGACTACGCCGGTCGGCTGCGTACCGCGTGGACGGACACCGGCTCGGTGACCGTCTCCACCGGACCGGACTTCCCGAACACCGGCACCTGTACGCATGCCGAACCCACCGCGGCCACCGCCGGTACGCAGATCGGCGGTCCCGCACCGTACTGGAACACCTACCACTACAAGGCCAACGGCGACCGCGACATCGACCGCACCCACGACGTGACCGGCGCGACGGCCAAGGACGTCGAGCACACCTATCAGTACCCGCCATCGTCGAACCTGCTCGGCAGCGTCAGCACGACGGGACCGTCCGGTGCCGCCTCGACGACCTCGTACGCGTACAACGCCGACGGAACGACGAGACAACGCGGGACGCAGAGCTTCACCTACGACTCCGCCAACCACGTCACCTCAGTGACGACCGGCAGTGCCGTCAGCAGCTACGTGTACGACGCCGACGGCACACTGCTCGTGCAGCACGATCCGGGCGAGACGATCCTGTACCTCGGCGGTCAGGAGGTCCACGTCAACACGGCCACCCAGGCGGTGACCGGGCTGCGGTACATCACAGGACCGGCCGGTGCGCAGTCGATCGAGTCCAGCAATGGCGCGGTCTCGTTCACGCTCGGCGACCCGCACCACACGATGACCCTGACGGTCGACGGGCGTACACAGGCCGTCACCCGGCGGGCGTTCGACCCCTACGGCAACGCGCGAGGAACAACCCGTCCCGCGTACGCCGACGGCACGTGGCCCGACGAGCACGGCTTCCTCGGCAAGCCCGCCGACACCACCAGCGGCCTGACGCTCATCGGCCCGCGCCAGTACGACCCGGCGATGGGGCGGTTCCTGCAACCGGACCCGGTCCTGGAGACGGGCGACCTCGACCAGATCGGCGGCTACACCTACTCGTCGGACGATCCGGTCGGGACCAGCGATCCGACCGGCCTGCGTACCGACGACTGCGACGGCGGCTGCGGATCGGCGATCGCCACCAGCCATCGCCGTGGCCCGTTCCGGCCGCTGAGCGGCGGGTGGAGCAAGGAGTACGGCCAATACGTCACCGACAAGTACGGCTGGGCCCACCTCATGGCCGACGAGGCCATGGGTGACCAGGGTGAGAAGGAGATGTTGGCGTACGCCAACAAGTTCCTGGAGGAAGAGGGCGGCTACTGCTACTTCGGCTTCGACGACTGCACCGGCATTCAGTACGTGGCGCAGGACGAGAAGAACAACAAGTACCTCAACGGCTGGGACGACCACACGGCGGTAGACGTGAAGGGCATCACCGCGGACTTCATCCGCATCGTCTGGATGAACGGTGTGATGGTCAGCGTCAGCACGGCCGAGGTATACAGGCCCGAGGCCAGCGGCAACAAAGACACCGCCAAGTCGAACATCAAGAAGAAGATCAACAATCAGGCTGACTCCCTGTTGGTCTGGGTCACCGACGACAACAACTATCAGAAGGTCAAATCGCAGGCCGCGCGAGATGGCGTACGACTGATCATGCTCCAACCCGACGGCAGCGCCACCCTCGACACCGGCGCGAACCGCGAACGGGGCGAGATACGCGTCCTGCAGGCGATGGCCGAAGCGGAGGAGATCCTGAGCAACGCTCCCAAGCAGCTACCTCCCGCGCCCAGCCCGACTCCGTTGCCGGGCCCGGCGCACAGCGTCTGCGGTGGCGGCGGGGCCGTCGCGGCCGGGCCCTGCCCCAAGTTCGAAGACCTGATCATCCTCTGACGAGCCGCCGGCACGACGGGAGGCGGGCCACCTGGCCCGCCTCCCCTGCTTCAGCTCTGTGCCAGGTACGACCAGCCGTCCCCGAGCTCAAGAAGCACGGGCGATCGGGGTCCTCTCACGGTTGAGCGTAGAGCCGTATCTCGCGCATGGTCACGTCGTCGGCGGCATCGCCGCCCTGCGTGGCCGGGTAGACCGACTTGATCTCGATCTCGACCTGCTTCGCCGGGTCGGCGGCGTCCACCCGGACTTCCTGCGGGTCCGGTGAGTCTTCCAGCTCGTGGTCCACGCAGTCGCCGGCGTCCACAAGAACGCAGATGTCCTTGGGCCGCGGCCTCGCGTCGAATTCGTTGTCCGGGCCGCCGGACACCACCATCATCCGCACGATCCGCGCGCCGTCAGGTGACTTCAGGTTGAGGGTCAGCAGCGGGAACGGGTCCGGGTTGGACTCGGTCGGGTTGGCCGCCCAGTAGCTCTGCTCATCACCGTCGATGAGGAATCGGGCCTCGGCGTCGGGCTGAGAGGTGGACGCCCGTGCGGCGATGTCCTCACGTGGCACCTCCGTGCCCTTCAGCGTCGGCGACGGACTCGGGCTGGCCGACGGCGACGCATCGGCAGCCACTGTGCCCTTGTCGGTGAACACGCGTCCGAGCAGCCCGCCCGCGGCCAGGAGCACGATCGCACCGAGCACAGCCCCCAGGATCCACGGCCAGCGCCGGGGGCCGCGGGGCGCGCTCTGCGCGTACTGGGGTCCGGCTGGTGGCGGTGGAGGCGTGGCACCGCCACCGGTCAGCGGGCGGCCGCAGTGCCGGCAGAATGCCCGGGTCGGATCGTTGCCCCAGCTGCAGGCGGCGCACACCGTTTCTCCTGGCCGCACCGGCGGGACGCCCGTCTCAGCCTGCACCGGCGCGACCGGCGGCAGCCGGCTGGCCGACGGCGGCTGCGGCTGGTACTGGCTGGACCGTGGTGGCGCGGGCGGGGGCGGGGCGGCCTTGAGCCGTTCGAGTGTGTCGTCGGCCGACCGCTCCCGTGAGGGCTGTGCCGACGCGGGCGGCGCCTGCTCCGAGCTCTCCGGTTGCACCGCCGCTCCCTCGAACGCCAGGTAGGCCCCACAGCCGGGGTTGGTGCACCACTGGTCGGCGTCAGTGTTGTGGTGGCCGCACTTGCTACAAATGATCATCGCTGTACCACCGTCGTCGTGTGCGGCAGATGGGCGGGCTTCGCGGCCGCGATCACGGCCTCCACCTCGGACATGTCCACGGTCGCCGGGTCCGGGACCCGGATGCGCACGGCCAGCCGGGGCGTCTGCCGGCCGGGCGGGGCCGCCGCCGGGTCCTGCGACCAGGCCACGCCGCCGGAGTCGGCTACGTCCACTTCCTCGACGGGTACGCCGGCGGCCAGCGCCACCTCGGCGGCGATCGCGGCGGCGGTGCCGACCCGACGCAGGTGGCCGCCGCCGGCGGCGACGGCGGAACGCAACTGGCCGTCGGGGAGGTCCGACCGCGACGCCGGAGCCTCGATCGCGATCCACGAACCGAGCCAGGCGACGAAGTCGCGTGGAGCCAGCAGCGGATCGAGATAGCCGGGCAGGTTGTCCAGCACGCTCAACACCGGAGCGAGCACCTCGTCGCAGGCCCCGGTGATGGCCTGGGTCAGCTCGTCGTCGGCGTACATCGCCGGCAGCTGGACGCCCAGCGGGTACGGGCTGGGCAGGCCTGTGACAGTGCCACGCATCCCGCTACACCTCCACCTTCAGCACGTGCTGGTAGCCGAAGACCAGGGCGTTCGGCGCGACATCGATCCGGCGGGTCGGCTCGCCCCGCCGGCCGGTGACCGCGTCGGCGGGGAACAGCTTGACGTCGTCCACCAGCTCGATCCCCTTGACCTGCTGCAGCACCGCGAAGATCTCCCCGACGTGCACCGAGCGGCCGTACGGCCAGCCGGTGCCGTCCGGCCCGCCGGCGAGCGGATGCAGGTAGCGGTGCAGCGCCGCCAGCGCGGCCTTCTCGACCGGGCCGGCCCGGCGACGATCATGCGCCCGCGCGGTGGCCACCACCGTGACCGCCTGGTAGACCGGCGGCACCACCAGCAGCCGGGTCCCGACGATCCGGCGCGGCTCCAGATAGGACGCGATCGAGGACAGCAGCTCGGGAGACGGGACCAGATCGGCAAACGAGACCGGGGTGTCGGTAGGCACCCGGGGCACCACCAGCAGGCGCAGCGCCGGATCGTCCACCGTCACCGGCAGGCAGGTCACCCGGCCCACCTCCGGCGCGGCCTGCCGGGCCAGCTGCTCGCAGTCGGTGGCGGTGACCGCCCGGTCCCGGGCCCGCAACGCCAGCGGTGCGCGGGCGCGCATCTCGGCGATGGTCTCGCCGTCCACGCCACCCGACGCCGGCTGCCGGTTGTCCACCTCGCCGCGCAGGTACGGCACCGACGACTTCAGCACGGTGACCAGGTGCGCGGCCACGTTGCCGGCCGCCCCGCCCCCGACGCGGTAGCCGCGTACCCGCAGCCGGGCCCCGTTGGGCGGGACCGCGCCGAACTGGCGCATCGTGCCATCGGGCTGGCGGACCGCCGGACCGAACTCGACCTCGCCGGTCAGGTGGTCCAGCCGGAAGACCTGATCGCCGGGCTCGGACGCGGCGAAGTTGTCGATCAGCCGCCACTCCTGCCACGGGTCGTCGGCGTCCACCGGCCCGGCGGGCGAGACCTCCAGCACCGGCTCGGGCTGGTCGGGTACCACCGGCCGGTGCGCCAGCGCGAACCGTTGCCCGGCCACGCCCGACGAGACGCCCAGTTCCTCCATCTCGACGACGGCGGCGTGCACCGCGGTGGCCGTACCGCCGATGGTGTGCGCGGTGATCGACACGATCCGCGGCGAGTCGCTGTACGGCTCCTGGCCCTCGGCGGCCGGGGTGATCCGGCAGCGCAGCCAGCCGGCCAGCGAGCCGGCCAGCAGGGTGCGTACATGGCCGGCCGGCACGTGCAGCAGCACGTCGCCGGCGATGTTGAGCCCGCCGGTGTCGTCGCGCTCCAGCTCGCAGGGCAGCCAGCCGTCCTCGGTCCACGCCTCCCAGCTCAGCGGGGGCCAGCGCGGATCGACGCCGTGGCCCTGGATCTCGCAGTCGATCCGCAGGGCCACCAGGCAGCGCGGCGTCGCCACGGACAGCCCGATCAGCAGGTACTCGTCGGGGGCCGGCGGGCTGGAGAAGCACAGGAACGGCTGGGCGCGTTCGAGCTCGGTGGTGCGGTCGATGGTCTGCCCGGCGGCATCCACGGTGCCGAGCGCCGACAGCTCGCACGGCACGATGTCGATGGGCTCGACGGTGGTGAAGACGACCGGGTCGGAGTCGTGGATGCGACGAGTGGCGGCCTGGGTGCCGGCGGCCACCGTGACGGTCGCCGGGCGGGGCGCGGTCAGCCGGAAGGTGATGTCGACCCGGGCGGCCGTCGGCGGGAAGGGCGCGATCCCCACCAGCTCCAGGAACTTCAGGTAGAGCCGGTCCGGCACCCGGTTGAGCCGGTAGAGCACGATGTCGGTCATCCAGGCGAACAGTTCCAGCAGCGTGACGCCCGGATCGCTGACATTGTGGTCGGTCCACGTCGGGCAGCGCTGCTGCACCAGCCGTTTCGCGTCGTCGACCAGGTCCTGGAAGCTGCGGTCGTCCAGCCGGGGTATGGGCAGCGGCATGGTCAGCTCCCCTCGCCCGGGATGGTGTAGAAGGGGAAGACCAGGTTGCGCGGGTCGCTGCGGCCGTGCGCGGTGTAGCTGATGTCGATCAGGACGGTGCCGGGGTCGTCCGGATCATTGAGCACGGAGACGTCGTGCACGTCGATGCGCGGTTCCCAGCGGGTGAGCGACGAGCGGACCGCGGCCGCCAGCCCGCCTGCCGTCGTCGCGTCGACGCTGTCGAACACCTGGTCGTGGATGCCGCAGCCGAATTCCGGGCGCATGGGACGCTCGCCGTAGGCGGTGCCGAGGATCAGCCGGATCGACTGCTCGAGCTTGCGGTCGCCGCCGGCGAGCAGCACCTGGCCGGCCTGGTCGACGGCGAGCGGGTAGTGCCAGCCACGTCCGATGAAGTCCTGGCTCATCATGCACCGACCAGCACGGTGGCGCCGGTGGCGGCGAGCGTGCCCGGCGTGCCGGCGCACAGCGTGACCGAGCTGGCGGCGGTCGCGATCGGTTTGCCGCCGGCCAGCACCGTCGCCGACCCGCTGACGATCACCCCGCGTTGCGCCGGCGGTGCCATGAACGGGTCGGTGGCGTGCAGGCCGACGTGCGGCGGGGCGTTGTTGCCGGTCGCACCGACCACCAGCACCGGCTTGCCGCCGACCAGCACATTGGACACCGCGCCGGTGACCACCGGAGCCGCGAACGGCATCGGCGGCCCGGGCTGCGGGACGCCGCTGGCCGGATTGGGGATCTGGTGCAGTGGGCAGACGCCCGTGATCTGATCCCCGAGTACCGCAACCGGTGTGCCCATCGCCACCTTCTCAGTTCAACCTGATCATGGAGCCGGTCACCTCGACCGATCCGGAGGCTTCGACCTTGACGGCCGAGCCCTTGAGCCGCAGCTGCCCACCGGCCGAGATGGTGGCGTCGCCGCTGGCCTTCACCGTCACGTCGGCACCGGAGATCTCCACCGCGCCGTCGGCGGTGATCCTGATCCGCCGCTCGGTGCCGTGCAGCGAGATCCGCAGCCGGCCCTCCTCGGCCAGCAGCGCCACCCCGGAGTCGGCCGGGTCGTCCAGGAACACCAGCGCGTGGCCCCGCCGGGAGACGAAACCGCGCCGCCGGACCGCGCCGGTGGTGGCATCGATCAGATCGTCACCCAGCTCGGGCCGGTCGACGCCGTTGTAGAGGCCGCCGAGCACGTAGCCGTGCCGCAGGTCGCCCTGCTCGAAGGCGACCAGTACCTCGTCGTCGACCTCGGGCAGCACCACCATGCCTCGTTTGCTGCCGGCTCCCGCCGACACCACCCGCAGCCAGTCGGAGGCGTAGTTCTCGGCCAGCCATGGAAACGTCACCTTGACCCGGCCCAGCTTGTCGGGATCGGCGACGTCGGTGACCGTGCCGGGCACCACACCGCCGCCACCGACCCCGCCGGCCATCCCGTTGGTCAGGGCGAGCAGCGAGCGGTCCTGCCGGCCGCTGGCGTTGAAGCCGACCGTGTAGCCGTCCGTGCCGTCGTAGCGATGCCTGCTGCGGGTCAGCGTGTACCGGCCGTCGAACGGCGCGCCGGCCAGGCCGACGCTGACCGCCGTCCCGGCCCTCAGCCGGGGGTTGCCCCGGGACACACCGGACAGCTCGGTGCACGCCCCGGCCACCTGGTCGGCGCCGGCCTTCGCGACGGTCTCCACCTCGGTCTGCGTACGCAAGGGCGGGTCGGTCAGCACCAGGCGGTGCCCGCCGAATTTCCCGGCGATCTCCCGGGGATCGGCGCCGTTGCTGGCGGCCGTGGTCACCGCCGGTGCCACCGCGACCAGCGGCCGCTTGGACCCCGGGTCCCAGCCTCGCACCTCGACCTCGGAGACCTGCTCCGCCGCCGAGATCCGGGCGTGGATACGCAGCAGCTCGTCGCCGAGCCGCAGCTGGAGGGGCCCGGTGGAGTCCAGGGTTCCCGGCTCGGGCCCCTGCGAAGCACGCGTCGGCTTGCGGAAGTTCAACCTGTCCTCGGTGACGCTCAGCTCGAAGCCGACCTCGCGAGCCAGGCGCTGCAGGAGCTGCCAGTCGGTGGTGTTGTCCTGCGCCACCCGCTGGTGGATCGGCCTGGTGGCGTCGATGGCGCCTTCCTTCAAGCCGGCTCTGCGGGCCACCACCCGGGCCACATCGGCATAGCTGACGTCTGCGTGCGTCTCGCAGCGCCGGCCGATGAACAGCCGGTGCGACAGGTCGTAACCGGACGCCACGGTCCGGGTGCCGGCCGCGTCGCTGTCCATCGCGACGGCGGTGATCTCGCCGACGAGCAGCGACACCGGTGCTGCCTCCCCGGACGGCTGGACGCTGACCTTCACCTTCGCCCCGAACGTCAGCTTGCCGGCGGCCAGCGCCTGCCGGCTGGGGTCGACGAAGACCAGCTCGAAGCTGTCCGGCACGAACAGGTTGTCCTCGACGACGACACTGGTCAGCGCGCCGGCGACGGCCGGGGCCAGCGGATCGCCGTCGACCTCGATCAGGAACTGTTGCGAGCTGTGCTGCTGCACCATCTCAGGCCGCCGGGAGCAGGAGCCGGGTGCCGGGCGTCAGCCGCAGCGGATCGTCGATGTCGTTGGCCTCCGCCACGTCACGCCAGCGGGTCGCGTCACCGTACGCGGCATAGGAGATCGAGGCGAGGCTGTCGCCGGCGATCACCGTGTGCGCGTGGGTGGAGCGCGCGCTGCCGGAGGTGGGGTTCTGCGGTTTGGGCGGCGTGCCGTGCTTGGCGGGGACCGGGATCTCTTCGAGGGTCAGCTGGCAGACCGCCCGCAGCGGGGTGCCGTCCGGCATGAACAGGGTGTACTTCGCGTTCACCGACTTGACGAAGGCTACGAAGCTGACGATCTTGCCCCAGCCGAAGAGCACGAACGGCGGCAGCGGCTTCTTGCCTTTCGCCAGGGTGGACGGCAGCGGGACCACGCACTTCAGCAGGGTCTCGACCGCCTCGTGCACCTGCACCTTGAGATCCGGGTCGGTGGCATCCAGGAACATCTCCACCGAGATCGATCTCGGGCCCGCCCCGGTGAACTCCGGCATCGCCGCCGACGCGGCGTTCTTATTGGACTTGCGGCTCCACTCGGCGTTCTTGGTGACGGTGTACTCCTTGGGATTGAACATGAACTGCAGCTCGGAAACGGTGCCGACCGAGATCGATCCACCCGGCCCGTCCTTGACCGTGGGCTCCAGGAACTTGAGGTAGGCCTTGGCCATGCCGGTCATTTCGCCGCCCCCTGCTGCAGGAAGCCGTGGTGCGCCAGCTCCAGCGTCTCGGTCGCGACCTTGTTGCTGTCCACTGACATCGACGGACCGGTCCAGCGGACCGGAACGACTCCGACCAGGCTCCACGAGCACACCGGCTTGCCGTCGGCGGTCCGGGCGACGATGGTGGCCGAGGTCCGCTGCACCGTGCCGTTCAGGCTGGCGAACCAGGCGGCGATCTTGGCCGAGTTCTCGTCGACGGCCCGGGTCAGCTTGACGTTGGTGTACTTCATCCGCCCGGTCAGCTGGTGGACGAATCCGTTGTTGCCGCCCTCTTCGTGCTGCTCGATCACCACTTCGCAGCCGATCCCGTCGCAGCCGGTGAAGGCGCCCAGGTTGTGCGAGCCGACCTCCACGCTGAAGCAGACCGCTACCGCCGGATCCGGCTGGGGTGGCGGGTTCTCGGACGGCGACTTGACCATCTGCGGTCTCCCTTCGTTGTCGGTGGTCAATGCCGGTCGTTGTCGGGTTCAGCCGGTCAGTGCAGCCCGGTCGCCAGGCCGGCCCGTTCTCGGTCGCGGCGCAGTTCGTCGCCCAGCCGATCGCGGATCCGGTCGTAGAGCTGCCCGGCCAGCTCGTCGAGGCCGCCGGCCGTCATCGCCGGTCCACCGCCGCCGGCCGGCGGGGTCGAGGCGCCCCCGCTTGACGCCGGGTCCGCCGGAGCTGCCGGGGCGCGGGCCACCATCGGTGGCTGTCCCGTGGCGCGCTGCACGACCGGCACTTCCTCGTCGTACGGGTCGGCCCACCGGAACCGCACGCCGTCGCCGTCCCGTTCGGCCACCCCGGCCGCCAGCGCGGCAGCACCCGGGTCGGCTGTATCAGCGGCGCCGCGTCCGCCGTCGGCTGCGCTCGGTCCCGGCCACCGCTGCACCGAGGCAGCCGCCGCGCCACCCTCGTTGAAGTCCGGCCACAAGCCGACGCCGCCGTCAGTTCCGGCGCCGTTGTCATGCCTGGCTGCGCTGTCATGCCCGTTGTGGTTGTCGCGCAAGGAGATGACGTCGTGCCCGGCACCGGCCGGCTTCGACGACGAGTCAGCACTCGGCCGGCCGGCCGAACCGACCAGCCGAGTCTGGATGGGACGGGCCCCCAGCAACGCCATCGGCGCGGCCGGCACCGGCCGTGCCGCACCGGCGGCCGTCGCCAGGGCGCCGATGTCGAGACCGGTCGGGCTGCCCGGCAACCGGACGTTCGGGCCAGCCGCGCGCGGCCGATCGCGAGGCGACTCGGATGAGGTCGCTCGACCGGTGCCGGACGCCGCGCGATGCTGCCCTGCTCCTGCCGAGTCACGCTGCAGGTGGACGTCTGCCGAAGGATGATGCTGCCGGCCGCCCGTCGACGACCCCGGCTCGGCCCCGCTATCGGTCCACACTGGTCGGTCGGCGGGCATCTCGACCGGTAGCGGTTCGATCCGACCAGGTCCCGCCCACCCAACAGCCGGCGATCCGACTTCGCCAACAGCGTCATCGAGGGCTGCCGTGCCGTCCGCCCCGACTCCGCCTGTCGAGCCGACAGCAAGCGTCCGGCCGACCGCCGATCCGTTCTCCGGCAAGGCTGCTGCCGCTAAGGTGCCGCGCTCGGTGGCCGAGTTGGGCACGCCACGGGTGACGACGCTGTCCCGCGCTGTGGACGCGGGCCCGGCGGAGTCCGATGGGGCCGAAGTGGTCTCCAGTCCGAAGCCCAATCCCATCCGGGCCGACGCCGCGGTCGAGCTGAGCGGACCGATCACCTCGGTCGACTTGTCGGTCTGTACCGAGACGGCCGGGTCCCACGCAGCCTCGTCCTGCGGTCCACCGGCCCCCGCGTTCGGTCCGGCGCTCCGGCTACCGCTCAGTCCAGCGCTCGGGCTGGTGCTCGGGCCGGTTCCGTCCGGCGCTGTCGGGACACCCGGATCCGTCGTCAACTGCCGCTGCAACGCGGAGCCGTCGCGCGGTGGGCCGAGCCGAGGCGTGCGTACCGACGGACGGCCGGTCGCCGACGGTGTCTCGGTGAGCAGGTGCGCTGCCACCCCGCCCGACGTCACGTCAAGCGGGGCGGCAGCCCGCAGTGACTGCGCAGACGGTAGATCCGGACTCGCGTCCGTGGGCCCCAGCAGCGCTGTCGGCGAAGCGTCGGGCCGCGCCGGCCAGGTCTGTCCTGTCGGCCGTACGGGCACCGGTGGCAGCGGCCGTGCGGCCACGATCTCGTCCGCCGGCTCGGTAGCCGAGCCGTCCACGGACAGCAGGCCGGTCGTGAGCGTACGCGGATCGCCGACGTTGTGACCCAACTCGGCCCCGACCGTGATCGACTGCCGGGTGACCAGCGTGTCGGCGAACCGCTGCGCCTGCATGACCGGCCGCAGCAGCCCTGCCGCCGGGACCAATGGTGCCACCTGGGACCAGGCGGCCGCTGCTGCGCCGGACGGTCCGGCAGGTTCACCGGACGATCCGGTTGGCGAGGGCTCGGCGCTGGAAGGGGCGGCGGCTTGTGAGTCCGCCGGCGACGGGCGACGGAGCCGGTTCAGCCATCCCACGGCTACCTCCCCCGGTCCCAGTCGCCGATGATCGACACGAGCCGGGTCCGGTCGGCGTGTTCCAGGTCGAGGATGACGTCCAACGACCAGCCGAAGCGGCACGCCACCGTCGCGGTCTCCTGCCAGAGCTGCTCGGGCGCGTGCCTCACGATTCCCCCAGGCGCCCGCCTGCGGTGTCTGCCGTGAAGTGGCGCCCACAGCCGGGACAAGCGACCTCGACATGGGTGTGCCCCTCGGCGTTCACCCGCCGGTAGAGGTCTTGCAGGAAGGCGAGGTCGGCGGCGAACAGGTTCTCCATCACGCCGGCGTGCACCTCGCGGACCCGGCCGAGCCGGGTCACCACCCGGGCCAGCAGCACGATGGACAGGTAGCCGGGGTTCTCCCGAACCCGGTCGTCGCGCAGCGGGACCAGTTCGTCCCGAGCCGTCGCCAGCCGCATCACCCCGTCGCGGTGCACGTCGCCGTCCGGGTCCACGTAGCCCATCGGCAGGGTGAAGGCGAACTGGGTGATCAGGCGGTCCTCGCGTACCGGAGCGGCCTCCGGTGCCGGTGCGGCGGGCGCCGAGACCGCCCCGAGCACCCGGCGCATCAGGCGACCTCGATGCGCTCGTAGGTGACCGAGAGTTTTTCGGTGAGCAGCGACGTGTCGCCGGCCTTCAGCGAACCGATCTCCAGGCTCTTCGGCCAGGCGTTGACCAACCGGTAGCGCTTGATCTCGGCGCCCTCGAAGTCGTAGATGATGATCGACCCGCCCTTGCGGGCGTCCTTCATCTTTCCGAACTGGCTGGACTTGATCCAGTTGGAGAAGTTCTGGTCGGCGGTGAGTCCCCGGGTCAGCGTGACCTCGCCCGGCTTGGGCCGGCCTGGCAGCCGCTTGACCTCGAACTTGCCGTCGGCGGTGTTCTGCTTGAGATCGATGACGTCCTGCTCGATCTTGAGGCCGCTCACCTCGGTGATCGATTTGATGGTGATGCCGTCGAACTCCAGGCCGAACGAGTGGCCTACGGCGCTGTCACCTTCCGGAATGGGCATGCACAGTTCCTTACTGCCGGCTGAACAGACTCACTACTCGCTGACCAGGCTGGCGCCGCCGGAGAACTGAGCCAGCCGGAAGACGACGAACTCGGCGGGCTTCACCGGCGCGACGCCGATCTCGCAGATGACCTGACCGGCGTCGATGGACTCGGCGATGTTGGTCTCCTCGTCGCACTTGACGTAGAAGGCCTCGTCCGGCGTCAACCCGAACAGCGAGCCGCGCCGCCATTCGTTGATCAGAAACGCGCTGATGGTGCGGCGGAGCTTCGCCCACAGCGCGACGTCGTTGGGTTCGAAGACCGCCCACTGCGTCCCGGCGAGGATGCTCTCCTCCAGGTAGTTGAACAGCCGGCGCACGTTCAGGTAGCGCCAGGCCGGGTCGCCGGACAGCGTCCTGGCCCCCCAGATCCGGATGCCCCTGCCGGGAAAGGCCCGGATGCAGTTGATCCCGACCGGGTTGAGCAGGTCCTGCTCGGCTGAGGTGAGCTGCAGTTCCGGCGCCAGCGCGCCGCGGACGACCTCGTTCGCCGGAGCCTTGTGCACGCCGCGGCTGTCGTCGCTGCGACCCCAGACGCCGGCCACATGCCCGCTGGGCGGCACCATGATCGGCTTGCCGCGCGCGGGGTCCATCACCTTGATCCACGGCCAGTACAGCGCCGCCTGCTTGGAGTCGTAGTTGGCCTGGTCGACGCGCCAATTCTTAATCTGCTGAGCGTTGAGGCCGGGCGGCGGGTCGATGATCGCGACCCGGTCACCCATCAGCTCGCAATGGGCGATCATGGCCTGCTGTACGGCGAGCACGCCCTCCAGGTCGATGATCCCCTGCTGGTACGAGGCCAGCAGGTCCGGGACGGCGAGGATGGTGACCTCCTCGACGGCCTCCAGTCCGGCGAACCCGGTGCGGTCGGCGGAGTCGCCGACGTAATCGGCGGGGCGCAACGTCATCGCGGCCGTGGTCGCCGGCCGCTCGACCGGCGCCGGGGTCGCGGGCGCGCCGCCGCTGAGGGTGACCGTGCCCGCTTCCGGCCTGCCGACCGTCGCCGTGGTCGGCTCGTCCACGGCGATCAGCTTGGACTGCTGGTTGATCACCGTGACGATGTTCGTCCGGCCCGGCTTGGTGGACACGGTGAACTGCTCGCGCTGCTGCCCACGGCGTACGACGACCTTGAACTCGTCTTTGGACGGCTTGTCCGTCCCGCTGTCGTCGGCGCTGTCGTCGGCGGGCGACGGCTCGACCTCGATCTCGATGCCGTCACCGGCCGGGCCGGCTTTGAGCGCGCGGACCGGATACGACCCGAGCAGGCCGGTGGCCACCGCCGACTCGGCCGGGGCGGTGACCGCCGAACCGGCGGCGGCGTCGCCGTCTTCGCCGGCCCCTACCCGTACCACGTAACAGCTGCCGCCGCCGTTGGCGAAGTACCCGTAGACGGCATGAGCCAGATAGGACCCTTCGACGAACTCGCCGAAGGCAGTGGTGAACTGCGTCCAGTTGGTGACCAGGGTGGGCGTGTGGGCGGGGCCGCGAGCGGCCAGTCCGACGAACGCCGCCACAGCGGTGCCGACTCCCTCGATGGGCCGCGAACCCGCCTCCACCTCCTCGACGTACACGCCGGGTGACAGGTAGGGCGCCATCCTCTTCCTCCCTGGGCAGCTTGCGGTGATCTCCGGAAGCCTTGGACCTTTTCGCAGCGTACTGGATAAAAGGTACAATTCTGGGAAACTCGGCATGAGGAGCCTGTCATGCATATCCGCGATGAAGACCTCAGGCGCCACCCGGCCACGAAAAGCCAAACGCCCACCAGATCGGACCTCTCGCAGGTGCAGCGGCGGATGCTGGACCTGCAACGCGCTGCCGGCAATGCCGCGGTGGCGGCGGCATTCGACGAGCAGACGGCAGACGGCCAGCCCCTGGAGCAGCAACGCTCCCCGGTGCTCGACGTGGTCGGCCGGGGCGGCGGATCGCCGCTGCCGCAACCGGTCCGCGCCGACATGGAGTCCCGCTTCGGCGCGGACTTCTCCGGCGTTCGGGTGCACACCGGCGAGCAGGCCGCCAGCAGCGCCGCCAGCCTGCAGGCCCGCGCGTACACAGTGGGCGACGAGATCGTCCTGGGCGCCGGCTCCGCCGACCACACCGGCCAGGACGGCCGGCACACACTGGCGCACGAGCTGACCCACGTGCTCCAGCAGCGCGCGGGCGCCGTCGACGGCACGGCGACCGGCGACGGCATCCAGGTCTCCGACCCGTCCGACCGGTTCGAACAAGCCGCCGAGGCGAACGCGACCTCGGTGCTCGCCGGGCCGCCCGCACCGGCTCCGACCGGCGTCGCCCAACGCCAGGTGGCGCCCGACGAGGAGGAAGCGCCTGTACAGTCGATGGCCGTGCAGCGTACGGACACAGCGGAAGAACCGCCGTACGAGGCGCCGGCCGACTAAAATTCGAGTTGTGACCCGCCAGGTCAAGACGGCACGAGATGACGTGGCGCGCGGCAGCCAACGCCCCACGACGCTGACGTCCCGGCGGAATGCCGGCGCGGGGTCGCGGGCTGGGCCGTTCACCAGCGCCCCACTCGACCAGGGCGGATTGCTCGCCACCCAGCGTCTCGCCGGCAATCGGGCGGCGGTGTGGCAGGTGCAGCAGGCGCCGAACACCTCCGAGCCGATGTCACGGCAGCCCGTCCCGCTCGTCCCGTGGACCGGCGATCCGGTGTCCATGGCGAACGCGCTCCGCAACCTGCTGCTCAACCAGGAACTCGACAGGATCGCCGATTCGCTGGGCATGCTCTGGATACGCGGAATCGTCGACACTCTGCGCATGCTCAAGCTCGACGCCGGCGCGTACGCCGCCATCGTCGCCTCGGCCCGGTTCAAAGGCAACAACCGGCTGATGGCCGCCCGCGACGTGGTCGAGGGCCGGCCGCCCGCGACCGCCGGGCTCTTCAACGACCAGGCCGTCGAGCTGCGCGCCATGAGCGACGTGCCGAACTGGCCGAACATCATCGGCCCGTACGTCAGACACAGCCCGCAGTTGCCCAACTCCGACCTGGCCAGCGATCCGTCCGACGACCCGGTGCTGACCAGCCCGGCCTACCGGGCCGCGCTCTTCGACGCCATCCGCCGCAACCGGATGATGACCGGGCAGTACCTGCTCAACACGGTCAAACCTCGGCCCGCCGACCGGGTGCCGGGTGGCTACAAGTACGTCGGCCCGTCGCACAAGGGCGACTCACCCAGCGAGCTCAACGTGCCGGACCCGAAGCAGGAAGAGGTCAACAAGGCACTGTGGAAGGAGCTCGGCGTCGGCGAGGGCACCCAGGCGTCCATCAACACCTGGGACACCGCCAAGTTCAGCTTCGGGCCCGGTTTCGCCGCCGTCGGCATGCTCCGCCAGGTGATGGACAATCTCACCAAAGCCGGCTCGGAGGTCCTTGTGCCGCTGCGCAACGCGGGCCTGATCTTCGAGAGGGGCACCTGGTTCGTCGTCGACACCGAGGCGCAGGTCGTGCGATCCGGCAACCAGGCGCTGGAGCTGCTGTCCAAGGACGTCGGACTCATCCAGACCTTCCTCGACACCGCCGGTGACGCCAATATGCGCAAGCAGTGGATGGACGCCGAATGGAAGGCGATGCAGGGCGCCAGCGGCGCGGCCGCGGTCCCACCGGAGGTGGTGGAGAAGTGGCCGGTGGAGTTGATCGTCTTCGTCGCGCACTGCGTGCACTGGGGCGGACTGACCTGGAAGGACTGGAAGAGCACCACCCCGCCAAGCCTGTTCCACGTCGTCCGGACCCAGGCCAGGCACGTCGACCGCAGAGCGGACGACCCGCGCATCCTCACCCATCTCAGCGCCGCCACCTTCCTCGGGTTCAGCAACAGGCTGCTCGAACGGACCCTCAAGGCGCAGGGCAGACGGATGGGAATCGAGGCGAACCTCCCCGACGGCTGGAGCACCGGCTTCGCCGGCGCGGTCGCGCTGCCCACCAAGACGTCGACGCCGGTGTTCCACGTGATCGAGGCCGACGAGTAGGCGGTGCGAGGTCGGCGCCGACAGGCTCGGTCGTCGACCCGGCACGTGGTCACGCCGACCAGGCACCGAACCAGCTGCCGAACTCCGCCGGCAGCGCCAGCCGGCCGAGTTTGCGGTACTCCCGATGCACCGCGACGACCAGGTCTGACATCGTCACCGGCCGGCCCTTCTCCGCCGCCAGGTACGCCGCGGTGACCGCGATCGAGCGGATGTTGCCGCCCGACAGCTCGAACGAGCCGGCGAAGTAGTCCAGGTCCAGGTCGGCGGCGCGGGGCAGGTCGGCGGGCAGGCAGGCACGCCACAGCCGTAGCCGGGCGGCCTCGTCGGGCTTCGGGAAGTCGACCACCACGTCGAGCCGGCGCAGGAACGCCTCGTCGAGGTTGGCGCGCAGGTTGGTGGTGAGGATGGCGACCCCGTCGAAGGATTCCATCCGCTGCAGCAGAAACGCGGTCTCCACATTGGCGTACCGGTCGTGCGCGTCGGATACGTCGCTGCGCTTGCCGAACAGCGCGTCGGCCTCGTCGAAGAGCAGCACGGCGTTGCAGTTCTCCGCCTGATCGAAGATCCGGCTGAGGTTCTTCTCGGTCTCGCCGACGTACTTGTCAACCACGGTCGACAGGTCGACGACGTAGAGGTCGAGCCCGAGCTCCGCGGCGACGACCTCGGCGGACATCGTCTTGCCGGTCCCGGAGTCGCCTGCGAAGAGAGCAGTCACACCGGTCCCCCGGCCGCCGCCGGGCCGCATCCTCCAGGCGCCCAGCACGGTGTCCCGGTGACGGACCCGGGCGGTCAGCTCGTGCAGCAGGCTGAGCGCCGGATCGGGTAGCACCAGGTCGGCCCAGCCGACCGCCGGCGTGATCCGGCGCGCCAGCCGTTCCAGGCCGGCGGCGTTGCGGGCGCGGGCGGCGGCGCGGAGCAGCGCGACGGTCACCGTCCCGCCGTCCAGCGCGGCGGCCTGGCGCGCGGCGGCGGCGGACTGGGCGATCTGTTCGGGCGAGAACCGGTACGGCGCGGTGAGGATCGGCAACTCCGCGCCGAGGGTGTGCCGATCGCCCAGCTCGCGCTGCCATAGCGCGACGCGGTCCGGGCCGGTCGGTGCCGGCACGTCGACGAGCTGCGGGATGCGGGCCGACCACTGCGGCTCCCAGCCGGCGGTCCCGGTGAGCAGTACCTCGCCTTCGAGGTCGGCGAACGGGCGGACCCCGGCGCCGGCCGGGTCCCGCTCGGTGAGCGCCTCCGCCGGCCCGGCGATCAGCGCGACGCCGCGCAGCCGAGCCTCCCGGCCGGCCACCCGGGCCAGCTCGTCGAGGTCGTCGACGGCCCCGGCCGGCAGGCGTGCCAGGTCCAGGACGATCGCGCCCGGCCGGGCGGCGACCGCAGCCGCCAGCGCGCAGCCGGGCGCCCTGTCCCGGAGGTAGACCAGACCACCACCGGCGGCGATGAACGGCGTGTCGAGCGCCGGTCGTGGCCGGGACAGCACGGGCAGCAGCAGCGGATCCGGGCTGTCGTCGCCGAGGAGGTGCTGGCACACCCTGTCCGGCACCCGCAGGCCGCGGCTGAGAAATGGGCGGTCGGCGTCCTCGACGACCAGCAGCCCGGCGACGCACAGCGGTCCGGCCGGACCGGCCTGCCGCCGGGCCGCGGCGGACATGGTGGACAGCCCGGCGAGCTCCAGCGCCAGCCGCACGGTGGCCCGTCGGCGGGTGACGTCGTCGTTGAGGTACCCGTACAGCCGCTCGAATCGGGGATCAAGGTCCGGGGCAAGCGCGATCAGCAGCAGGGTGAGGTCGGTCTCGGTGAGCCCGAACGCGGCCGCGAGCCGGCCGGGCGGGCTGTCGTCGGTCGGCCCGACCGGACCGGCCGGCCGGACCGCGCCAATCGGGTCGACCGGTCCCCGCAGCGCGACGTCGACGTGCTCGTCGGACAGGTACAGCCCGCGAAAGGCGTCGTCCGGCTGCGGATCACCGGCGCGCCGGGCCGCCACCGCCAGCGTGACGGCCGCCTCCACGGCGGCGAGCCGGTTCTGCAAGGTGGTCACGGGTTGATCCGAACGACGACCTCTTGCACCGGTGGGCCTGCGGGGAAGCGGATCCCCGGCTGGACCGGGGCGACGATCCGCACGTCCAGCGAAGGGTGCAGTTCACCGCCGAGCGCGGACCATACGTCGGCGAAGGAGCGGTCCTCGGGCGGTGGGAGCGCGACGGTGATCGGCACCGACAGAGCCGCCTCGGCCAGGCTGCCGGTGAGCAGGTCGACCGGGATGGCGTCATGCGAGAGCAGACAGGACAGGGCCGCCGACAGCAGCCGGTGCTCGTCCTCCGGCCGGGTCGTCCAAGCGGAGAGCAGGTAGGACAGCACGAAGTAGCGCGGCAGGACATGCTGGGACACCACCCGGCCGGACTTGTCGTACTCGCCGACGCGGCCCTGGGCCCGGCGGCGCAGATCCTCGCGAATGTCGTAGAGGTAGACGTTGAGAGTGGGCGCGTTGCGGCGCGAGGACCATTCCCTGGTCGGGGCGTCGAGCACGATCTCGATAGCGTCGTCCATCATCGCTTCCCGCCGCAGCAGGGCGGTCAACGCCTCGTCCACTTCAAAGATCACCGCTTCAGGATTCCACCTGAAGCGGTGATCCACGGCAATTCGGGGCGCTATCTCCTAAAGTGACTGACATGGGCGCATCCGCGAGCTTGGAGAACAATGCACTGTCGGCGGCGTGCGGCGAGTCGGTCGCCACCACGCTGACCGTGCGAAACACCGGCACCGTCGTGGATCAGTTCCGGATCTCGGTCCTCGGCGATCCGGGCGAGTGGTGCCAGGTGGACCCTCCGATGATCTCGCTGCTCCCCGGCCACGAGGGCACCGTCTCGTTGCGGTTCTCGCCGCCGCGCGACCCGGCCACGCCTTTCGGGCAACTGCCTTTCGGGGTACGGGTCGAGCCTCAGGAGGACGTCGCCGGGCTGACCGTCGAGGAGGGCGTGCTGACCGTCACGCCCTACGCCGAATTGCAGGTCGACCTGGTGCCGAACACCTCCAAGGGCTGGCGGCGGGCCAAGCACCAGCTGACCGTGGCCAACCGGGGCAACGCTCAGGTGGCGGTGCACTGCGTGGCCACCGATCCCAACGGCGCGCTGGACGTCACGATCGACCCGGTCGGCCAATCCATCGGCCCGGGCGTCGCGGCGCAGGCCAGCGTCCGAGTCAGGCCAAGGCACACGCTGTGGCGCGGCGCCGCGCAGACCTTGCCTTTCACCGTCGGCGTCCAGGTCGGCGTCGCACCGGGACAGACCGCCCCGGCTCCGGTCAACGTGAACGCCAATCTACTGCAGAACGCGATCTTCCCGCCCTGGCTTCCCCGTACGCTGGCCACCATCGCGGCGCTGGTGATCGGGGCGGCGGTCGCCTGGCACGTGGTCCTGCGCCCAACGGTGCAGAACGCCGCCAGCAACGCGGTGGCGGCGCCGCTGGCGCAGACCGACGAGAACATGCGCCGGGTCGCAGACAAGGTCGGGGTGGACATCGTGCCGCTGGACGGCTCTTCGGCGTCCCCCGACCGGTCGCCCCAGGCCGGTGAGGGCGGCGGCGACGCGGCGCTGGGCCTGCCGTTGACCACCCGGCTGAGCATCACCACCGAGCCGGACGGTCAGCAGGTCACAGGGGCCTCCGTCCCGCTGGCGGCGGATCGGGCGCTGACCGTCCCCCGGATACTGGTGCAGAACCCGTACAAGGCGACCGGCCTCCTGGTGATCGGCACCGGTGAGGCGACGGACACGGGCCGGATGACGGGGCAGATCCCGGTCGCGGACCGGCTGGTGGTGATCGCGCTGGGCGAGGACCAGGCCACCCCGACGCAGCCGTTGGTCTTCGATCCGCCGCTGGTGCTGCCGACCGGACGCACCCTCGCGATGACCGTCCAATGTGTCACTGCGGGCACCAGCCCCGGTGGCGGCACCCGGGCCACCTGCGAGATCGCGGCGCTGGTCGGCGGCTACACCCGCAAGGCGACCGAGCCGACCGGCAGCCCCAGCCCCCGGTCGGCCGTCCCGCCGTCACCCGACGACCTCACGCCGACCCAGACCGGCGAGCCCGGCTCAGTGGACGAAAGCGACTCCCCGAGCCCTGAACAGACCTGACGGGCAGGGGCGCCGGCGCGATCACGGCTGATCGGGACGGGCCGTTGGTCGACGACCGAGACGACGATCTGGCCCCGTGGGCGCCCTTACCGCGGCCAGCCTGGAGATGATCGACTTGGCGAGCGCCTGCGGGGCGGCCGTGTGAGGGTCGGCCCGGCATCCGCCCGTCTGACGGATGCCGGGTCGACCTCGGTCACGCCCGCAGCGGGCGCTCCTGTCGCGGTCAGCTGGTGACGAGGTCGAACTGCTCCCACGGGCCGATCGCGGTACGGTTGGCGATCAGCGCGGCAGCACCGGCGTTCTCGGCGACCACGTACCTGCCGTTGGCTTGAGCGCGGAAGCTGACCGTGCCGTTGGAGTTGTGGACGAGACCGAAGGTCTCCCACGATCCGATCGCGGCCCGGTTGGCGATGAGCGACGCCGCTCCGGCGTTCTCCGCGCACACGTACTGGTTGTTGGCGCGGGCCTTGAGGGCCACATTGCCGTTGCCCAGGTCGACGAGGTCGAACTTCTGCGCGGTGCCGACGCTGGTCGCATCGGCGATCAGAGCGGAACTGCCGGCGGTCACGTAGCGGTTGTTGGCACGTGACCGCAGACTGGTCGCCGGGTTCGGGTTGGTGACGGGGCTGCAATCGGCGGCCACTGCCCCTGCGGCAATCTGGATTCCGCCGAGCAGCATCTTGGTGAAGTTGGGGTCGGTATAGGAGGCTTCGGTGTGCCCGAGGCCGGTGTACCACGATCGGCCGCCGCCGTAGGTGCGGCACCAGGTGATCGGGTGGTCGCCGCCCATGTTGCCGCCGGTGTACGTGCTCTCGTCGAGGTTCATCAGTACGCGGACCTTGGAGCGGGGGTTGGTGCGGTAGTTGTACAGCTCGTCAGTGCGTACCCAGTTCGTCGGCAGGTGTGCCGTCGAGGCGTTGGTCGGCGGCTCGACCCGGACCGTCACCTGCTGGATGGCGGGGTGGCTGTCGAAGTACGCGCCGACGAGTTCGCCGTAGAAGGGCCAGTCGTACTCGGTGTCGGCCGCGGAGTGGATCCCGACGTAGCCGCCGCCGGAGCCGATGTAGCTCTGGAACGCGGTCTGCTGGGCGTCGTTGAGGACGTCACCGGTGGTCATGAGCCAGATGACGGCCTGGTACTGGGCGAGGTTCGCGGTCGCGAACTGGCCCGCGTCCTCGGTGGCGGTGACGGCGAATCCGTTGGCGGCGCCCAGTTGCTGGATCGCGGCGATGCCGTTGGGGATCGAGGTGTGTCGGAATCCGGCGGTCTTGGAGAAGACGAGAACCTTCGTCAGTGGTGCGGCCGACGCAGGTGCCGTCGGGGCCAGGATGGTCGCTGCGGCGGCCAGGAAGCTGACGGCCAGGGCGATCAGACGTCTACGCATGTGCTCACTCCTTGGGACGGTGAGGCGGGCGACGCGGGACTGCCGCGATGTCTTCCTCGGATCGGGTTGGTACGCGCCGATGGGCCGGGCTGATGCGCTGCGCCGTCAGCCCGGCAGGGAACGGTCCTACTGTGCGATCAGGTCGAACTTCTCCCATGGACCGATCGCGGTGCGGTTGGCGATCAGCGCCGCGGCTCCGGCGTTCTCGGCGGTGACGTACATGCCGTTGGCCTGAGCCCGGAAGCTGACGGTGCCGTCGGAGTTGTTGATGCGGGCGAAGGTCTCCCACGATCCGACGGCGGCCCGGTTGGCGATCAGCGCGGCCGCGCCGGCGTTCTCGGCGCACACGTACTGGCTGTTGATGCGCGCCCGCAGAGCGACGTTGCCGCCGCCGAGGTCGACGAGGTCGAACTGCTGGGCGGTGCCGACGGTGGTGGCGTTGGCGATCAGCGCCGCGGATCCTGCGGTTACGTAGTTGTTGTTGGCCCGCGACCGCAGGGCGACACCTCCGGTGGGCGTCGACGATGTGTTGAAGGTGAACGAGTCCAGGTCGAACAGGTATCCCGCTCCGCCGGTGAACCGCAGGTACAGCGCGGTCGAGCCGCTGGGGGCGTTGCTCAGGTTCGCCGTGACGCTGGTGAACGTGTCCCAGGAGCCGGTGCTGGCGACCGCGGCAGTGCCCAGCAGCGTCCCGGTCGGCGACCCGGCACGGACCTCGATCGTGCCTCCGGCACCGGCCGACGACACGCGGGCGGTGAGCTGGGTCGCGTCGCTGAGCCGGAACGGCGTGAACGAAATCCAGTCGGTGTTGTCGATGAAGCCGACGGTGGATCCGCCTTCGGCCGTGCTGTGGCCCGCGATCTGGATACCCGACATGGCCGAGAAGTGCTCGGCCTGACGGTGCTTGGGCTGCAGGGTGCGGCTGCTCTTCGAGGTCAGACCGCCGTTGTCGGTGTAGGACGCGTCGAAGATGCCGTAGAGGTTGGCGGCCGCGTCGTGTTCGCCGTCGACGGGGACGGTGATGCTGCCGCTGCAGCCGGTCTTGCTGGTGATCTGGTGGGCGTGGCTGTCGTGGCCGAGGGAGTAGGTGACGGTGACCCGGCTGCAGTCGACGGTGCCGTCTTCCGGGTCGCTGGCCGTGACGGTGAACGGGATGGTGTCGCCGAAGCTGAACAGTTGCCCGTCGGCAGGAGTTTGCAGGGTCACGGTCGGTGCGGTGTTGCCGACGGTGACGACCAGGCTCGCGGTCCCCGACAGCCCTTGCGGATCGGTGACCTTCAGCGTCGGGGTGAAGGTCCCGTTGGCGGTGTAGGTCTTCGTCGGGTTGGCGGCCGTCGAGGTGGTGCCGTCGCCGAAGGTCCACAGGTAGGTCAGCGCACCACCCTCGGGGTCGTTGCTGCCCGCGGAGGAGAACGTGACGGCCAGCGGAGCTTGACCCGAGGTCTTGTTGGCCGCGGCGACCGCGACAGGGCTGCGGTTTCCGCCGCCGATGTACTCGATGCGGTAGAGGGCCGCATCATTGGCGCCGGTTCCGTAGTCCAGGACGTACAGCGCCCCGTCGGGCCCGAACGCCATGTCCATGACCTGCGTACCCGTCCACGGGAAGGCGGAGATCTCACCGTTGGTGCCGTCGGAGTTGACGGCGATGGCCTTGATCCAACGCCGTCCGTACTCACCGGCGAAGTAACGCCCGTCCAGCGACTGGGGGAACTTGACCGGCGAGTTGAGAGCGGCGTTGTAGTGGTAGACCGGGCCGCCCATCGGCGATTCCGAGCCGCCCGCGCCGAACTCCGGCGGGGTTCCGGCGTCGCCGCCGTAGCGGATCCAGGACGGCTTGGCCGCCGGCAGGGTCGTCTGGCCGGTGTTGCGGAACGAGTTGTTCGCCGGACCGGCGGCGCAGTTGTACTTCGGGCCAGTGCTGTTGGCGTTGAAGTCCCACTCGTTGTAGGTCTCGGTGCTGGTGTTGGTCCCGGTGCAGTAGGGCCAGCCGTAGAAGCCGGGGCCGGTGATCCGGTCGAATTCGACCTGGCCGTTGGGTCCGCGGTTCGGGTCGGTAGTGCCCGCGTCCGGCCCGTAGTCGCCGAGATAGACGATGCCGGTGGGCTTGTCGACGCTCATCCGGAACGGGTTGCGGAAGCCCATGGCGTAGATTTCGGCCCGGGTGTTGGCGGTGCCGGGGGCGAACATGTTGCCGGCGGGAATGGTGTAGGTGCCGTCGGCCTGGGGCCGGATGCGCAGCAGCTTGCCGCGCAGGTCGTTGGTGTTGGCCGCCGAGCGCTGGGCGTCGTACTGCGGGTTGCGGTTGGTACGCTCGTCCAAGGGGCTGTAACCGTTGGACTCGAACGGGTTGGTGTCGTCGCCGGTGGTCAGGTAGAGGTTGCCCGACGCGTCGAAGTCGAGGTCGCCGCCGACGTGGCAGCACATTCCCCGGTCGTTGTCGACGGTCAGCACGACCTTCTCGCTGCCGGTGTTGATCGTGTCGTCGCTGTTGAGGGTGAAGCGGGACAGGTTGAGGTGTCCCTTCCAGGCGTTGAAGTCGGCGGTGGTGCCGGTCGCCGGGGCGTCGCCGCCGGGGGTGTTCAGCGGCGGGGAGTAGTACAGCCAGATGAAGCGGTTGGTGGCGAACCCGGGGTCGACGGCGACGCCCTGCAGGCCTTCCTCGTCATGGGTGTACACCGGGATGTTGCCGATGACACGGGTGTTGCCGTTGACGTCGGTCAGCCGGACCGTGCCGTTGCGGGCGGTGTGGACGACCGACCGGTTGGGCAGCACGGCCAGCGACATCGGCTCGCCCAGTTCGGCGGTTCCGACAGCGAGTTGGACCTGCTGGTAGTCCGCGGCGGGGATGGGGGCGGCTGCCGCCGGTTCGGCGGTGCCCGCGAGGGCGACCACCGATCCCGACAACCCCAGCAGCACGCCGGCGATGATGCGTTGGAGGTTCATGTGGGTGATGTCCTTCCAGGCAGCGGAGACGGGCAGCCTGCATCACCCGGGTGCGAGGGACGGCGCTCGGCGATGCGGAATGCCATGCATCCGCGATGTGGGAGTCTGCTCACCAGCCGAATCGCCGAATAGCGGTCAGTGAGGGCCGTGCGGGACGAGCTTCCTGGATCGTGCTGTTGGTCCGTTGCGTTGGCTGAACCCGCTCGAGATGCCGGGGCTTCCAGTCCGTAGCTACATTTACCTATCCTCACATTCCCATACATAGATGATTATTCCGAGAATCCTGCCGGTGCTAGCGGCAGGAAGACGGGGATGGTGCGGCGACCGGTCACCACCGCGGGCGAGGCCCGGCGGCCGTCGCCGCGCGGGCGGTCACTCCTTGGTACTGAAGGCGGCGTCGAAGGACGCCGTCGGCGGGTCGAACGCGAGACGGCGTACGAAGGCGAGCGCCTCGGGCGCGCCGAGGAGCCGGTCCATGCCGGCGTCCTCCCACTCGACCGAGATCGGCCCGGTGTAGCCGATCGCGTTGAGCGCCCGGAAGGAGTCCTCCCAGGGAACGTCGCCGTGGCCGGTGGAGATGAAGTCCCAGCCGCGTCGCAGGTCGGCCCAGGGAAGGTGGGACGACAACCGGCCGCGGCGGCCGTCGCCGGTACGCACCTTGGCGTCTTTGCAGTCGACGTGGTAGATCCGATCGGCGAATTCGAGGATGAAGTTGACGGGGTCGAGGTCCTGCCAGACGAAGTGCGACGGGTCCCAGTTGAGGCCGAAGGCCGGACGGTGGCCGATCGCGTCGAGGGCCCGGCGGGTGGTCCAGTAGTCGTAGGCGATCTCGCTGGGGTGGACCTCGTGCGCGAAGCGGACGCCGACCTCGTCGAAGACGTCGAGGATGGGGTTCCAGCGGTCGGCGAAGTCCTGGTACCCGGCGTCGATCATCGAGGCCGGCACGGGCGGGAACATGGCCAGGGTGTGCCAGATCGAGGAGCCGGTGAACCCGATGACGGTCTGTACGCCGAGCCGCGCAGCCGCCCGGGCGGTGTCCTTCATCTCCTGGGCGGCGGCCTGGCGGACCGCTTCGGGGTCGCCGGTCCCCCAGATCCGGGCGGGCAGGATGCCTTGGTGGCGCTCGTCGATCGGATGGTCGCAGACGGCCTGGCCGACAAGATGGTTGGAGATCGCCCAGACCCGCAGGCCGTACTTGTCCAATGTGGCCTTCTTGGCGTCGATGTAGGCCGGGTCCGCCAGCGCCTTGTCTACCTCGAAGTGGTCGCCCCAGCAGGCGATCTCCACACCGTCGTAGCCCCAGGACGCGGCCAGCCGGCAGACCTCCTCGAACGGCAGGTCCGCCCACTGGCCGGTGAACAGGGTGATGGGTCGAGCCATGACACTTCCTTTGCTGTCGTGTGCGGGCGTGATCGGCCGTGGGATCGTGGGCTGGGCAGGCAGGAGGGGTCGGCGTCCGCTCCCGCCCGCCCAGCGGATGTGAACCGGGGCGACGGTGCGCACCGTCGACCGACTCACGTTCTCCCCGTTGCGTGGATGCCGTCGAGGCCGGCCGGAAGCGTTACGGCCGGGACTCCGCGAACACACCCGCGGGAGTGGACACCGGAACCCAGGTGCCGTCGTCAGCGCTGCGCTGCACGGCATCGAGCACCAGCTGCACCTGGTACGCCTCATCGAACGAGGGGCTGGGCTGGGCCTTGTGTGCGATGGCCTCGACCAGGTCGCGTACCTGATGGGTGAAGCTGTGCTCGTAGCCGATGATGTGGCCGGGCGGCCACCACGCCGACATGTAGGGATGCTCGGGCTCGGTGACGAGGATGCGGGTGAACCCCTGCCCCGCCGAGGGCAGCGTCGTGTCGTAGAACTCGAGCTCGTTGAGGCGCTCGAGGTCGAACACCAGCGAGCCGGCCGAGCCGTTGATCTCGATGCGCAGCCCGTTCTTGCGCCCGGTGGCGAACCGGGTCGCCTCATAGGTGGCGACGGCGCCACCGGACAGCCGGGCCAGGAACAGGGCGGCGTCGTCGACGGTCACCGGGCCGGTCGCGGCCTGCGTACCGCCGTCGCTGGTGGCGGCCAGGCCGCTCGATTGCGCGGGCAACGGCCGCTGCCGGATGAACGTCTCGGTCAGCGCGCTGACCCGGGTGATGTGCTGCCCGGTGACGTACTGGGTGAGGTCGACGATGTGCGCGCCGATGTCGCCCAGTGCACCGGATCCGGCGTGTTCGCGTTGCAGCCGCCACACCAGCGGGAACTGGGGGTCGGTGATCCAGTCCTGCAGGTACACCGCGCGTATGTGCCGGATCTGGCCGAGCTTGCCGTCGCTGACGAGCCGGCGCATCAGCGCAGCCGCCGGGACGCGCCGGTAGTTGTAGCCGCACATCGCGACCACCCCCCGTTCACCGGCGCGGGCGGCCGCCTCGACCATGGCCTCGGCTTCGGCGACGCTGTTGGCCAGCGGCTTCTCGCACAGCACGTGCTTTCCGGCCGCCAGCGCGGCGACCGCGATCTCGGCGTGCGAGTCGCCCGGCGTACAGATGTCGATCAGGTCGATGTCGGGTCGCTCGACGAGATCGCGCCAGTCGGTGACCGCTTCGTCCCACCCGAGCCGGTCGGCCGCCGCCGACACCTTCTGCGGGTCGCGACCGCAGATCGCCGCCATGCGTACCTGAAGAGGCAGGTCGAAGACCCGGTTCGCCGTACGCCACGCCTGGGAGTGGGCGGCGCCCATGAACGCGTAGCCGACCATGCCGACCCGCAGTACGTCCGTGCCGGACATGAGCGGTTTCCTTTCTCAGGAGCGGAAGCCCAGGGGCATGTACTGGTCCACGTTGTCCTTCGTGATGGTCTCCGACTGCAGGATGATCAGCTTGGGTACCTGCAGTTCGGCGAGTTCGCTCATCTTGCGGCCCTGGGCGATGAGGCGGGCCAGGTTGATGGCCGAGGACGCCATGGTGGGGCTGTAGGTGACGGTGGCCTCCAGCGGTGTGTCGCCGGCCTTGATGTGCTGCATCGCGTCCAGCGATCCGGCACCGCCGACCATGAAGAACTCCTTGCGGCCGGCCTGCTGCATGGCCTGCAGGACGCCGACACCCTGGTCGTCGTCGTGGTTCCAGACCGCGTCGATGTGCGGGTTGCCCGACAGCAGGTTGGCGGTGACCTCCTGCCCGGAGGCCACGGTGAACCTGGCCGCGATCCGCGGGCCGACCTTGAGCCCGTACAGCGCGAGCGCGTCGCGGAAGCCCTTGGACCGGTCCTGGGTCAGCTGGAGCTCGTCGATGCCGGGGATCTCGGCGATGACCGGGTTCGTCTTGCCCTTGAGCTTCTGGCCGATGTAGTGCCCGGCGGCCACGCCCATGCCGTAGTTGTCGCCCTTGATCAGCAGCCGGTACGCCAGCGGGTCGCTGAACTCCCGGTCGAGGTTGACCACCGGGATGCCGGCGTCCATGGCCTTGCGGCCGGTGGAGGTCATCTGCGCGCCGTCATGGGGCAGCATGACGATGACGTCGGGCTTCTGGGAGATCAGCGATTCGACGGCCGGGCGCTGCTCGGTGACGTCCTTGCCGGCGGCTACCGGGACGAAGGTGACCTCGCTGTACTTGCCGGCCTGGGCGGTGGCGTTGGCGGTGATCGCGGCGATCCAGCCGTGGTCGGCCGCCGGCGCCGAGAAGCCGATCTTGACGGCCTTGCCGGGCGCGGTGTTGTCACCCTGGCTGTTGTTGACGGTCTGGCTGCCGCTGCCCGAGTCGCCCTTCTTCTCGTTGCTGGTGCAGGCGGCCAGCAGCGCGCCGCCGCCGACCGCGGATCCGATGGCCAGGAGCCGCCGGCGGGACAGGGCATCTGATACAGACATGGGATCTCCCGAATGTAAGATGTGTTCTCCTCCGCGTTCGTCCGCAGTGGACGAACGCGCTTCGTTGCGGGGCCTGGTTTTCGCGTCTCCGGGCTAGCCGGAGGTACGCCGTCGCAGTGAGCTCACGCGGAACTGCTGGATCAGGACGGCGGCCACGATGATGGCCCCCTTGACGATGAGCTGGTACTCCTGCTCGAGGTTGTTGACGATGAACAGGTTGGTGATGCCCTTGAAGATGACGACGCCCAGCAGCGAGCCGACGATGGTCCCCCGGCCGCCGCTGAGGGCGGTACCGCCGATGATCGCCGCGGCGATGGCGTCGAGCTCGTAGAGGTCGCCGTGGTCGGCCGCGCCGGCACTGGACAGGGAGACCACGATGATGGCGGCGATGCCGCAGCACAGGCCCGACAGTGCGTAGAGCAGGACGAGGTGACGGCGGATGTTGATGCCGGCCAGCCGGGCCGCTTCGGGATTGCCGCCGATGGCGAAGGTACGCCGTCCGAAGGTGGTCCGGTTGAGCAGGATCCAGCCGAGTACGCCGACGGCGAGCATGATCAGGACGAGGGCCGGGATGCCGAGGATCTTGTTGAAGGAGAGCTGGTTGATGAACTGGTTGGCGACGTCGACGCGCTGAGTGAGCTTCCCGGAGATCATCTGCGCCAGGCCGCGGGCGGCGACGAGCATGGCGAGGGTGGCGATGAACGGCACGAGTCGCCCGTAGGCGATGAGTACGCCGTTGAGCGAGCCCGCGATGACGCCCACGACGACCGCGGTGAAGATCATGCCGAGGGAGCCGAACTGCTGGGTGGCCACCGTGGTGCACCAGACGCTGGTGAGGGCGACCAGCGCGCCGACCGACAGGTCGATGCCGCCGCCGATCATCACGAAGGTCATGCCGACGGTGATGACTCCGATGGCCGACGCCTGCGTGAGGATCAGCAGTTCGTTGCGCCACAACCAGTCCAGGTCCAGGAACAGGTCGGGCCGGGTGATCGCGCCGACGGCGAGGATCGCGATCAGCACCCCCACCAGTCCGAGGTTTCGCTTGACCGGCTCACTCCACTCCCGGCGGCCGGCCGGGATCGGTGTGGCCTTCTCCAGAACCGTCATACCGCGTTCTCCGTCTCCAGCAACGATCCCGCCATCACCATGTCCAGCACGGTGTGCTCGTCTAAAGTGGATGCCTCGGCCTCGTGGATGAGGCGGCCCTCCCGCATGACCAGAACCCGGTCGGCCAGTCCCAGCACCTCGGGTACCTCGCTGGAGACCAGCAGGATGCCGACCCCGTCGGCGACCAGCCGCCGGATGACCTCGTACAGTTCGGCGCGGGCGCCCACGTCCACGCCGCGGGTGGGTTCGTCGAGCAGCAGCAGCCGGGTGCCGCCCAGCAGCCACCGCCCCACCACCACCTTCTGCTGGTTTCCGCCCGACAGCGTCCGGACGGGGCGCTCGACTCCCGGTGGGCGTACCTGCAACTCGTCGGCGATGCGTACGGCTGCGGTGCGCTCTCGGCCGTGGGAGGTGAAACCGGCGCTGGCGAAGCGGCCGAACGTCGCCAGGGTGATGTTGCGATAGACCGGATCGTCGAGGACCAGCGCCTGGCTCTTGCGTTCCTCCGGGGCCATTCCGAGCCCCTGGCGGACCGCGGCACGCACGTCCCCGGGACGCAGCTCCTGCCCGGCGACGCGTACCGTGCCGGCTCCGGCGCGCCGGGCCCCGTAGATCGTCTCCAGCAACTCCGACCGCCCGGAGCCGACCAGGCCCGCGATGCCCACGATCTCTCCCGCGTGGACTTTCAGCGAGACGTCGTGGAACTCGCCGGCCAGGCTCAGCCCTTCCACCGCCAGCAGCTCGGCCCCCGGGCTGTGGTCCGGGCGGGGCGGGAAGACGTACTCGATCGTGCGGCCGGTCATCTTCGACACCAGTTCCCGGGTCGGGGTGCCCTTGGCGTCCAGGTTCGCCGCCGACGTCCGGCCGTCCTTGAGGACGGTCACCCGGTCGCCGATGTCGCGGATCTCCTCCAGCCGGTGGGAGATGTAGATGACGGCGATGCCCTGCGCGGTCAGTTCCCGGATCACCCGGAACAGGTTGGCCACCTCGTCATGGGCCAGGACCGCACTGGGCTCGTCCATGATCAGCAGCCGGGCGTCCATCGACAACGCGCGCGCCATGCTCACGATCTGCTTGGCCGCCGAGGGCAGCTTGGCCACCTCACGGTCGACCGGTATCTCCCCGTGTCCCAGGCGGGTCAGCACGCCGCGGGCCGCCTCGCGCATCCGGCCGCGGTGGACGAACCCCAGGCCGGCCGGTTCGCGGCCGAGGAACACGTTGTCGGCCACGCTCAAGCCCTCGACGAGGTCGAGTTCCTGGTAGATGGTGGCGATCCCGGCCCGCATCGCGGCCTGGGGACGGGCGAAGGACACCTCTTCGCCGAGCCACATGATGCGGCCGGCGTCCGGCCGGTGCGCCCCCGACAGCACCTTGATCAGCGTCGACTTGCCCGCGCCGTTCTGCCCGAGCAGGCAGTGCACCTCACCGGCCCGCACCTCGAGGTCCACGCCGTCCAGCGCCCGCACACCGGGGAAGTCCTTGACGATCCCCTGCAGCTCCAGGACCACCTCGGCGGCGGTCCCACGCATCGAGACTTGAACGTCCTTCACATGGATGAAGGTAGACTGGACTTCTGTCGACGGTCAAGCAAAACTTTGCAGATTGGCGACGATCGTGTTACGAGCTCGGCACATAAGGTTGCAACTATGATCGCTAGCCGCCCAGAAGTCGGCTCGGGTACCGGTATGTTCCGGAAACCTTTGTGGTTCACTGGTCCAATGGAGGAGCTGTTGAAGTTCGCGCCCCGGCCGACCGGCGCCGGCGAGATGTTCCAGCTGCTCCGGGACGGGCAACCGCGGACCCGCGCCGACCTCGCCGCCATCACCGGGCAGGCCCGCTCCACCATCGCCGCCCGGCTGGACCTGCTCGTGTCCGCCGGACTCATCGGACCGGCGGGCGAGGCCAACTCGACCGGCGGCCGCCCCCCGGCGACCTTCGCCTTCCGGCCCAACGCCAAGATCGTCCTAGCCGTCGAGGTCGGCGTGGCGTACGCCCACGTCGCCGTCACCGACCTCGCCGCGACGATCCTCGCCGAAACCGAGGAGCCGCTGGCGATCACCGACGGGCCGCAGATCGTGCTGTCGCTGATCGCCGAGAGCGCCAAGAAGCTGATCGCCCTCGCCGGCCGCTCGCTGGACGAGCTGGCGAGTGTGGGCGTGGGCCTGCCCGGGCCGGTCGACTACCTGACCGGGCGGCCGATCAGCCCGCCCATCATGGCCGCCTGGGACGACGCCGACGTGCCCGGCATCCTGCAGCGCCTGCTCGGGCCGCCCGTGCTGGTCGACAAGGACGTCAACCTGATGGCGCTGGGCGAACATCGCCGGGCCTGGCCGGACACCGCCGACATGATCTTCGTCAACGTGGCGAACAACATCGGCTCCGGCATCATCTCCGACGGCGAACTACGCCGCGGAGCGCAGGGAGCCGCCGGCGACATCGGCCATATCCCGGTACCCAACGCCGCCGGGCTGCTCTGCCGGTGCGGCAACGTCGGCTGCCTGGAGGCCATCGCCAGCGGCAATGCCATCGCCGCTTCGCTGCAGGCGCGCGGCCTGGACACAGCCGACATCGGCGACGTCGTCGCCCTCGTACGCTCCGGCGACGTCGCCGCCAGCCAAGCCGTCCGCCAGGCCGGCCGAGAGATCGGCACCGTCGTCGCGTCGTGCGTCAGCATCCTCAATCCGGCCCTCATTGTCATCGGAGGGGTGGTCGCCACCGCCAGCGAGCACCTGATCGCGGGCATCCGGGAGTCGGTCTACCAGAGCTCCCTTCCCCGCGCGACCGAACATCTGCGGATCGCCACCTCCCGCAACACGTCGCAGGTCGGTATTCTCGGCGCCAGCGTGATGGCGGCCGAACATGTGCTCTCACCACGCGCGATCGACGCGCTCATCCCCATGCCGGCCGATGGGCGCTAAGGTCGTCGCCAAGCCCTGTCGGCAACGCGCGTGAGAGGAGATCCGATGTCTCTGCGGATTCGTCGAGCCTTGGTCGTCCGTGGCGGCTGGGAGGGCCACATTCCCGTCGAGGCCACGGACATGTTCATCCCGTACCTCAAGGAGGCCGGGTTCGACGTCACCGTGGAAGACTCGCTGGAGTCCTACGCCGACACCGAATTCATGGCCGGCATCGACCTGATCGTCCAGTGCTGGACCATGGGCGAGATCCTCCCCGACGAGATGCGCGGCCTGCGCGAGGCGGTCGCCGCCGGCACCGGATTCGCCGGCTGGCACGGCGGCATCGTGGACTCGTTCCGCATGGCGACCGACTATCTCCAGATGGTGGGCGGGCAGTTCGCCGCGCACCCCGGTGACCTTCGCCCGCACACCGTGGAAGTCGTGCCCGAGAAGGCGGACCATCCCATCGTCGCCGGCGTCGGCACGATCCCGCTGAACTCCGAGCAGTACTGGATGCTCACCGACGCCAACAGCGAGGTACTGGCCACCACGACCATCCACCCCACCGACGGCGATCCCTGGACCGAGCCGATCGTCTCGCCTGCCGTGTGGACCCGCCCCTGGGGGCAGGGCAAGGTGTTCGTCTGCACGCCCGGCCACCAACTGGCCGACCTCGCCACCCCGGCCATCCGCACGATCATCAACCGCGGAATGGTCTGGGCCGCCCGCTGATCCTTGCGGCACGAGAGGCGTACGCCGAGATCCGGCGATGACCTGCCTAGGCCGGGGCGAGCGCGTCCGTCGCGGCCTGGACGAAGAGGCGGATCAGCTGCGTCTCCCCCGCGGTACGCCAGACCGGCGCGTACTGCAGGACCGGGCCGCCGCTGATCGGCAGGAAGGTGACGTCCGAGCGCCGGCGCGATCCGGCGACGTACCCGCCGATCGGTGAGATGGCCTGACCGGAACTGACCGCCACCAGGGCCTCTTCCAGCGTGGCGATGGCGGGCCCGCGCCGGATGGGACGGCCTGACGGGGTGGTGAACGGGGTGTGCGCGGCCCAGACGTAGTTCGGGATGGGGCCGTCCAGGTCCACGACGAGGTGATCGCCGAGCACCTCCACGTCCACCTCGCCCTGACCGGCCAGCGGATGATCCGGGGCGACGCAGAGGACCAGCGGCTCGCTGTAGAGCGTCGGCCCGACCGTCAGATCCGGCTCCCGGATCGGCAGCCACAGCAGGCCCACGTCGACCCGCCCGGAGCGGATCGGGCCGATCGGATCGGCCGGCAGGAGCTCGCGTACGCGGATGTCGCACTGGGGATACCGCTGGCGGAACAGCTCGAGGACCTTCGCGATCTCTTGGTGGTGGGTGTCGAACGTGCCGACCGACAGGGTGCCGACCTGGCCCCGGGCGGCCGCCGTGGCCTCGTCGAGGGCGGCCATGATCTCGGTGTAGCCCACGTCGAGTCGGCGGCGCAGGCGTACGCCGAGCGGTGTCAACCGGACGCTGCGGCTCGTACGCTCGAACAGCGCGCCGCCGATCCGGCGCTCCTGCAGCTTGATGGACTGGCTGACGCGGGCCTGGGAGACGTGCAGCCGTTCTGCCGTGCGCCCGAAATGGAGCTCCTCGGCGAGGGTCAGGAAGATCTCGATGTCGCGCAGCTCCACCGCCTATGTCCCTCCTCGGCCGGCCTGCCTGGGCAATCCCGAAGTTTATGGCGGCATCCGGGTACCGTCGCGTCAACGTGACCTTGCCCACCGCGACACGGAGGGAAACCGCGCCGCGGCGGGGCGGCACCGATAACAGCTGCCTTATGCGGCGATGCGAACCTGCGCGTTGTTCCGTGCCGCCGGCGCGGCGATCGTGGAACGCATGAGTGAGCTGCGCATCGACATCCGGGTCACGGGCGACGAGCGGGGGGCGACCCGCTGGGCCGCCGTGGAGCCGCGGGGTTCCCCGGTCGGGACCGCGCTCCTGCTGCCTCCGGCTCCGTCGCCGGAGGCAGGCCCGTCGCCGGCGGCGGCTTCGCCAACAGAGCCGGCGGCGGCTTCGCCAACAGAGCCGGCGGCGGAGCTCAACCTGTACGTGCGGCCGGTGGCGCGGCGGCGTGGCGTCGGGTCGCGGCTGCTGGCCGCCGTCCGTGCGCAGGCCGGCGAGCGGCGGCTGGTGGTGGACGTGATCGCCGGAACGGCCGGCGACGCGTTCTGCCGCCGGCACGGTCTACGCCTCCTGCGCTCGGGTCGGCGGGAACGGCTCCTCTACGGCGATGTCCACCTCGCGTGGCTGGGCGAGCTGGTGGACGCCGAGCACCCCGCGTACCGGCTGGCCCGCTGGACCGGCGAGGTCTCGCCCGCCTTCCGGGTCGGCGACCTGCTGCGGACGCCGAGCGGGCCCGGCAACGCGATCCTGGTCGCCGCCACCGCGAGCGGCACGTCCCCCGACGACGGCGCCGAGGTGGCGGCGTACGCGCTGGCGGTCGTCGGCGACCAGGCCCAGCCGGACGCCCACCAGTACGGGCCGGTGGTGTCGCGCGGACATGACGAGCAGGACCTGGGCCGGTGGACCAGCGCGGCCCTCGTGCAGTACCTGCGCGAGGTTCAGCCCGCCATCGAACGGATCGAGACCGTCACCGCCGGCCATGACCGCCGCCTGCCCGCCCTGCGCCACCTCGGCTTCCAGCCCGTGCGGCACGTACACCGCTACGAGATCCCCTATGGACATTCGACATCGACCCCGCGAAAGGACTTTGCGGAATGAGCACCACCGAGAACTACCGAATCGCCGAGAAGTTGCTGCGCCGGCCGCTGCGGCCGGGCGAGCTCACCGTCGGCGACAAGGTCCGGCCACAGTGGATGGACGGCGGCCGCCGCTTCTGGTACGCCGTCCGGGACGGTGACGCCACCCGGTTCCTCGTCGTCGACCCCGCGGCCGGCAGCCGCGTACCGGCCTTCGACCATCGTCGGCTCGCGGCCGCGCTCGCCTCCGCGTCCGGGCAGCCCGTCGACGCCGAAGCCCTGCCGTTCCGGACCATCGTCCTCGGCGCCGGCACCGTCGAGTTCTTCGCACTCGGCGAGTACTGGCGCTGCCGGCTCGGCGACTACGCCTGCGAGCGGGCGGAGTTCACCCCGCCGGCGAATCCGCTGGCCGTACCCTCACCCGACGGGAAACTCGCCGTCTCCCAGCGCGGCGACGACCTGTGGGCCCACTCCCCCGGCGACGGCCGGGAATGGGCGCTGACGACCGACGGCGCGCCCGGCCACGCGTACGGGCCGGGGCCGGAAAGCCCCGGCAACGGCACGCTGCTGCGCAAGTTCGGCCTGCCGCACCTGCCGCCCGCGGTGGCGTGGTCACCCGACTCGGCCAAGGTGCTCACCCACCGCATCGACGAACGCGATGTCCGCGTGACCCACCTGGTCGAGGCGCGCCCGGCCGACGGCGGCCCGCCGCGGACACACACCCAGCGGTACGCGTACGCCGGCGATCCGGAGATGCCCCGGGCCGAACTGGTGGTACTGGACGTCGCCGCGGGGACGCTCGTGCGGGCGCGTACCGAGCCGCTGCTCGCCCCGATGCTGTCACCGGTCATGGGCAGATCGGCGTGGTGGGCCGCCGACGGCCGCGCGGTCTACTTCCTGCGGCAGCCGCGCGACCGGCGCACGCTCAGCCTGCACCGGCTGGACCCGGAGTCCGGCGAGGTGACCACGGTCCTCAGCGAGACCGGCCCGACCCGGGTCGAGCCGAACCAGTGGATGTACGAACCGCCGATCGTCCGCGTACTGGCCGGCGAGGTGCTGTGGTACTCCCAGCGGGACGGCTGGGGCCACCTCTACCGGTACGACCTGGCCTCCGGCGACCTGCTCGGCCAGGTCACCGCCGGCACGTGGGCGGTACGCCAGATCCTGCACGTCGACGAGACGGCCCGCGTCGTGTACTTCATCGCGTCCGGGTTGGTCGAAGCCGACCCGTACCGCCGCACGGTATGCCGGATCGGCCTGGACGGCAGCGGATTCGCCGTGCTCACCGACGACGACCTGGACCATGTCGTCACGCTGGCCGAAAACCTGGAGTACTTCATCGACTCCGCGTCCACAGTCGACACCCCGCCGGTCACCACCGTGCGCGACTGGAACGGCAGCGTTCTCGTGGAACTGGAGCGCAGCGACATCGACCGCCTGACCGCCACCGGCTGGACACCGCCGCAACGGTTCCAGGTCAAGGCGGCCGACGGGGTGACCGACATCTACGGTGTCCTGCACCTGCCCCGCGGATTCGACCCGGCCCGGCGCTACCCGGTGGTGGACACCATCTACCCGGGCCCGCAGGTGAACCGGGTCGACCCCGGCTTCGATCCCGGCGGCATGGGCATCGACGCCGATCCCCTGGCCGCGCTCGGTTTCGTCGTGGTCGCCGTCGACGGGCGCGGTACGCCGGGCCGGGACAAGGCGTTCCACGACGCCTCCTACGGGCGGCTCGCCGACGCGGGCGGCCTCGACGACCACGTCGCCGCGCTGCGACAGCTGGCCGAGACCCGGCCGTGGATGGACCTCGACCGGGTAGGCGCCCTCGGCCACTCCGGCGGCGGGTACGCCACCGTACGCGCGCTGCTGGACCACCCCGGGACGTACAAGGTCGGGGTGGCGATGTCCGGGCCGCACGAGCCGCACTATTTCAACCTCGACTTCACCGAGGCGTATGACGGTGCGGACAACCCCCAGGCCTGGACGCGATCGTCCAACGTCGCGATCGCCGACCGGCTGACCGGCAGGCTCCTGCTCATCCACGGCGAACTGGACGACCGGGTCCACCCCGACCACACGCTGCGGCTGGCCGACCGGCTCGTCGTCGCGGGGAAGGATTTCGAGCTGCTCATCGTCCCGGGCGCCGAGCACATGTTCCTCGACTGCCTCGCGTACGTCCGCAAGCGGTGCTGGGACTTCCTGGTACGCGAGCTGCTGGGCGAGCAGCCGCCGGCCTACCAGCCCGTGCCCGTCTCCTTGGAGGAGGTGGCAGGCCAGCTGTTCGTCTGAGGCACGGTATGCCTCGATGCCGGTGTGCTCAGCTTGGGCCGAGCACACCGGCGAACCCGGGGGCTTCGGCTCACCGCCATGTCCACATAGGATGGATCAGTCGAGGCAGAATTCGTTTCCCTCGACGTCTTCCATCACGATGCACGACTCGTTCTCCTCATCGGCGAGCAGGACACGCTGGCACACCGCGCCCAGCGCGACCAGCCGCGCACATTCGGCCTCCAGCGTCGCCAGCCGCTCGGCCCCCACGAGCCCGGTGCCGACCCGCACGTCGACATGCACCCGGTTCTTGACGACCTTGCCCTCGGGTACGCGCTGGAAGTACAGGCGCGGTCCGACGCCCTCCGGATCCATGCAGGCGAACGACGATCCACGCCGCTCCTCCGGCTGCGTACGGTCGTAGTCGGCCCAGGAGGCGAATCCGTCCGGCGGCGGCGGTACGACATAGCCCAGCACCTCGCACCAGAAACGGGCGACCCGCTCCGGATCCGCGCAGTCGAACGTGACCTGAATCTTCCTTACCGACGCCATGACCTCACCCTATCGGCGCGTTCTCCGGCCGATTCCACCAGGTCAGACGGCAGAAGGCCGCTGCGGCTTCGTCGGTGGATCCCGGCAGGTCCAGCGGGAACGGCCGGCGGTCACGGGCAGCCGGGATCAGGCGTACTTGGCTTTGGCCTGCTCGGTCCTCGGCGTGAACAGGTTGACGAGGGTGCCGTCCGGGTCGCGTACCAGCAGGGATCGATTGCCCCACGGCATGTCCTTGGGTTCGCTGACGAATTCCGGGCGCCCGGCTGCCGTCTGCAGGCGGTCGTACTCGGCGTCGACGTCGTCGACGAGGAACTCGATCAGGACCCTGCCGCTGTTGTGCGGGGCGATCGTCAATCCGGGTCCGAAGACGGCAACGGTTCGGATGCTGCCGATGGCGAGCGTGAGCGACGGTGTCGCGATCTCGGCGAAGTCGGGCGACGCCCAGCGCGCCGAGGCACCGGTGAGGAACTCGTAGAAGCCGGCCAGCCGGGCGACGTCGTGGGTGATGATGCGCAGCGATGTGAACCTCATGCGCTCGACGCTAGAGACAATACTGGTCAGATTCCGCCCGGTATTGATGGAACAATTCTGAAGGTGACCCGACCGACTGCGCGCGTCCTGGCCCTCCTGGAGATCCTTCAGGGCGGTGGCACCCGCACCGTCGCCGATCTCGCCGAGCGCCTCGGCGTCGACGAGCGAACGCTGCGGCGGTACGTCTCGCATCTGATCGACCTGGAGATCCCCGTCGAATCGGTGCGCGGCCGTTACGGCGGCTACCGCCTCGCTGCGGGCTTTCGTATGCCGCCCCTGATGCTGGCCGAGGAGGAGGCGTTGGCGTTGGTCCTCGGGTCGATGGGCGCCCCGGTTCCTCAACCGGCCGCCGAGAACGCGATCGCGAAGATCCTGCGAGTCCTACCCCAACGGCTGGCAGCCCGCCTCGACCTGCTGCTGGCGACAGCCGATTCAACCGCCACCGCCCGCCCGGCGGCGTACGCGCAGCCCGGCGTGCTGCTCGGACTGACCGACGCCGCGAGCCGGCATCGCGTCGTCGACATCGGCTATGTCGACCGCCGCGGCCACGTCAGCGTGCGTACGGTGCATCCGTACGGTGTCGTCTCCCACAATGGACGGTGGTACCTCGCCGCGGCCGACCCCGGCGCCGAAGGGGTCCGCAGCTTCCGCCTCGACCGCATCGCACAGATGACGGTGCGAGAGGCCGGATTCGACCCGCCCGAAGGCTTCGACCCGGCGGCACACGTCCTTGCGAGCATCGCCGGTACGCCCTGGCGGTACGAGGTCGTCGTCCGCATCCGCGGCGACGTCACACGGATCGGCTCGCGGGTGCCGCGGGTGGCGGTCATCGAGCCGCTGGCCGAGGGCTGGGTCCGTATGCGCCTGCGGGCTGAACGCCTGGACTGGGTGCCGGGACTGCTCGCCGGGATCGGCTTGCCTTTCGTCGTCGAGACGCCCGACGCGCTCCGTCACGAGGTCCGAGCGCTCGCCGGCCGGCTCCTCGATGGGGCGCGTGCGCCGGAGGCCGCCGACCCGGAGCTGCGATGAAGCACGCGAGCGGTCGAGCAGGCCGCGCCGATCTCCCGATCCGGCCTTCCGGGGATGCCGACCGGCGCCGGCATCCCCGGAGAATCTCCTAGCCGAGCATCCGATCGGCGTGGATGCCGAACATCTCGTGGGCGACGCCGAAGCCGAGATCGTCGACCAGCCGCTGCTTCCACGGCCGTTGCACGATGGCGTGGGTGAGACGGCGGGCCGCCCGCGGGCGCTGCATGATGCTCTCGGCGATCTCCCACGCGCGCGGCACCAGCCGCTCGGCAGTGAGCACCTCGTTGACCAGCCCGAGCGACAGCGCCTCACGGGCGCCGATCGGCTCGCCGGTGTAGAGGTGGTACGCCGCCCGCTTGGTCCCGATCAGTTCCTGCAACGTCAGCTGCTGGCCGTCGCCCGGCGCCACGCCGGTGATCAGGTGCGGGTCGATGATCGTGGCGGTCTCGGAGGCGAGGGTGATGTCGCACAGCAACGCGAACTCGGTGTGCGCGACGCTCGGGCCGTTGATCGCGGCGATCGTCGGGATGTCGATGCCGAAGACGAAGTTCTCCAGCACCTTCACCGCGTCGTAGTACGTGTGCTCGTACGCGAAGTCCTGCGGGCGCTTCTCGCGCATGAAGTCGCCGGTCGGTGCCGTCAGCCACTGGTCACCGGTGCCGGTCAGGATCAGGACTTCGTTGTCGGGATCGTTGCCGATCTCCTGCCAGGCCTGCGCCCACGCGTTGTGCATCGGGAAGCCGAACTGCGCGGGACCGCCCTGAGTGTGCATGCGCAGCTCGATGATGCCGTCGCGGCGGCGCATGGCGAAATAGTCGGCGTACTTCTCGGCGTACTCGTCGAATTGGGGCCTGGCGACGAATCCGCCGGAGCGGGCGTGCCATTGATCGAGTTCCGCGGGCATGGGCCGCACCTTCCTTGGATGAAACGGAGCAGTGCTCCGAATATATCGAGCAGTGCTCCGTTTAGCAACGGCCGGTCATGGTGGACCATGGTGGGGTGACCAATCCGATGCGCAGCGACGCGCGGCGCAACTATGACCAGCTGCTCGACGCGGCCCGCGAGATCTTCGCCGCGCAGGGCACCGACGCCTCGCTGCGCGAGGTCGCGCGGCACGCCGGAGTCGGCATCGGCACGCTCTACCGGCACTTCCCCACCCGCGAGGCCTTGCTGGAGGCCCTGCTCGGCGAGAACTTCGAGGCCCTGCGCGCCGACGCGGTGCAGCGGCTCGCCGCGCCCGACCCGGGTGCCGAGCTGACCGCGTGGCTGCGCGCCTTCGGGACGGCTTCGGCACAGTACGCGGGGCTGCCCGCCTCGGTGATGGAGGCGTTGCACGATCCGCAGTCGCCGCTGCACGCGTCGTGCAAGGGCCTGCGCGTGGCGGCCGACGATCTGCTCCAGCGCGCGCAGGAGGCCGGCCGCGTACGCGCCGATCTCACCGCGGGCGAGCTGATGGCCGCGGCGAACGCGATGGCGTGGGTGGCGCGCCAGACGCCCGGAACGACCGACCGCTACCTGACGCTGCTGCTGGAAGGGGTACTGACCGGCGCCACAGCCCGGCGATGAGCCCAGCCGGGCATCGTCGGACCGGCCTCGACCGGCCGTGCGCGCTCAGCCGGCAAGCGGATCACCGCACGCTAGAAGTCGCGCGCATGTACGACCTGACGGACTCGGTGCCCCTCAGCCGCTGCCAGGCTGTGGTCCCAGCCTCCGCAGCAGGCAGCGGGCGGCGCACATGATCCGTTGGCGGTCGTGGATCACGCCGAAGTAGAACTCGGACCGGGTCGGGTCCGCCTGTCGCGCCAGCACCGCGACGGCCGTGCTCGGGCTGACCGCGATGACCGCGTACTCGCCGTCCAGCGCGGGGTCGTGTTCCCACGAGCCTCGCACGCCGGGCGCCGGCACGGGCGGTATGCCCGCGCCGATCAGGCCGGTGATCACCTGGCGGCGCGCTGTCTGCCCCAGGACGCGCAGATGGCTCTTGGCCAGCATCTCGGGGCCGGGGACGAGCATGACCAGGAGCGCGGGAGCCACGAGATGCAGGCCATGGCGGAAGACCTCGCCGGCCAGAGAGCGCACCAGGTCACGGGGCGCGCGGCTGATCTGTTGCCGGCCCAGCGCCTCATATGGCGAGCGCACATCCGCCAGCCCCAGGTCGGCCATGAGCGACAAGTGCACGTCGTGCGCTTCGACGGGGGCCGGATCGTCGGTCGGCTTCCCGTAGAGCCACCCCTGCGCCAACGGAGCCCCCAAGGCACGGACCACCTCGTGGTGCCTCGTGGTCTCGACGCCTTCGGCGAGCATGGTGGCGCCCGTACGCTCGGCCTCCTCGTACGCGAAGTGGACGACCTTCATCGCCTCCCGGCTCGGCGTATTCTGCGTCACCTTCAAGTCGAGCTTGATGACGTCCGGCCGGATCACGGGGAGCATGGCCATCGCCTTGACGTTCGCACCGACGTCGTCCAAGGCCAGGCCGGCTACGCCCAACCGCTGCCGGTCGATGCCTTCGAACAGCGTACGCGGATCGTGGTCGAGGGACCGTTCGGTGACCTCCAGGATGATGCGGAACCTGCCGAAGGCCTCCGCGATATCCGGCCACAGATCGGGCGGACACTGTGAAGCCATCGCCAGTGGCTCGATGTTGAGGAACAACAAGTCACCGAGTGCCAGCCGGCTCGCGAGGGCGGCGCGGCTCGCCGAGGCGCGCGCGACCCAGTCGAACTCGGCCACGCGGTTCTGCCGGTAAGCCTCCTCGATCAGCGCCTCGGGAGACTCCAAGATGGAACCGGCCGGGCCGCGGATCAAACCTTCGTACCCGGCCACCGCCCTGGACTCGACGCTCACGATCGGCTGGAACAACGTTCGCAGCAAGCGGTCTTTCACCACCCGCTCAAACTCGTTTTCCACTACCGCCACGCGACGCGAACGAGCCATTGCCGACCCCCCGCCATTCAGCCTACTGGGGTAACCGGTAAGGCGTCGGCCGTTGACCGACGCCGCCTGCGCCGCGCCCGGAGAAACGGCCGCCGGCGGTCCCTCCGAGCCCGTTCGGCAACGAGCGCGTGGAGATCATCTGCCGCGACCGCGCCAGCGGCTACGCCGGAGGCGCCGCTGCCGGAGGCGCCGCTCGCGGCGATACGGCGCCGGACGCGCGACGGCCCGCCCGGCGACTGCCGGACGGGCCGCGGAACGGGTGCGGTCAGCCGATCTCGATGAAGTCGATGTTGGCCGGACCGGTGGCCGTCGTGCCGGTGATGCGTACGGTGTGGGCGCCGGCGGTGAGCGAGATCGTGAGGTTCACGTCCGCCCACGTGTCCCAGTCGGTGGTCACGGCGAACGCCTGACTCGCCGCGACCACCGTCCCGTCGACCGTGATGCTCGCCGGACGGTTGGCCGTGGTTCCGTTGGAGTAACGGATCCGCAGACCGGCCGGGCCGGCCGCCGCGGCGTCGACCGCGAACTGCACATAGGAGCCGGCCACGTTGTCGCAGTTGACGTAGCCGGTCCCGCTGAACCCGGTGTGCGTCGTCTCCAGCACGCCTTGCGAGATCGTCGCGTTCTCGGCCTCGTAGCGGGTCACCGGCGGCGGGGCCGTCACCGGTGTCACGTCGGCGTAGTCCACGTTGGGGCCGCCGCTCGCGGTCGTCGCGGTCAGCCGGACGGTGTTGGATCCGGCCGCGAGAGGCACGGTGAACGACTTCGTCGCCCACGTGTCCCAGGTCGCCGTCGCGGGGAACGCCGCCCCTGCGGCGACGACCGTCCCGTTGACCGCCACGTCCATCGGCCGGTTGACCGTGGTCCCGTTGGCGTACGCCAGAACGAACGTCGCATTACCCGCGCTCGCAGCCGTCACCGCGAACTCCACGAAGGACCCGGTGACGTTGGTGTAGTCGACGAAGCCGCTCCCGCTGTATCCGGTGTGGTTCGTGGCCACCGCCCCCTGCGAGACGGTCGCGTTCTCCGCCTCGTAGCGCACTGTCCCACCGCCGCCCGACGAACCGATCGTCAACGCGTACGCCGCGGAATGGGACAGCGACCCGGACGAGCCGGTGACCGACAGCGGATAGGTGCCCGCCGCAGCCGACGCTGCGACGGTGACGGTGAGTGTCGCGGAGCCGCCGGCCGTGACGGAAGCGGGGCTGACACTCGCGGTGACGCCGGCCGGGGCGCCCGTGACCGCGAGGGCCACCGGCAGGGCCGAGCCCGCGGTGACCGCCGTCGTCACGGTGGCCGTGAGCGTCCCGCCGCCGGTGACGCCGCCCGCGGCCGGGCTCGTCGCGACCGAGAAGTCGTCGGTCGCCGCGGCCGTGAAGTTCCATTGGGCGGCGGTGCCGCTGCAACTGCCCGCGAGCACGCTCGTGCCGGACGCGCGGAAGCACTTGCCCCCGGTCTGGATGTCGGAGATCGTCAGGTTGGGATTGACCGACCACTGCTGGTTGGGCCCGCCGGTGCAGGTGGTCATCTTGATCGTGCCGCTGACGTTGTCGGCGCACAGGTTGTTGATCACCAGGAACGCGCCGTGGAACTGGAAGGTCTGCGCGGCGGAACCGGTGCAGGCGGCCAGTTTCAGGGCGACCCCGGAGGTGGAGCTGTTGCCCGGGTCCTCCAGGCAGGTGCCGGTGGACGCGTTCTTGTACCGCCCGACCGTCACGTTGGGCTGCGCGCCGCCGTAGCAGGCGCCGGTGCCGGTGTTGAACAGCGGCGTGTTGTCGACCGTCTCGTTGTTCGGCGGGTCGACGATCACGGGTTCCAGGACCGGTGTGCCGTCGGCGTTGTAGTGCGTCAGAGCATCCTCGCAGTCGATCGCGTCGAACGCGCTGCCGCCCTGGCCGCCCAGCCACAGGTCGATGTGGCGCAGGTTCGGCCCGCCGTTCGGGCCCTGGCCGCTCCAGTCGGCGCTGCACTCCTCGCAGCCGTCTTCCATGATGAAGTACTTCTTCACCCGCGGGACATAGACGATCTTACCGGCCGGAAGCTCCGCCGTGGACGTGGCGAAGGTGATCGGATCGGCGTAGGTGCCCTTGCCGCCGGCCGTGCTGTGGATCTTCGGGTACGCGATGTCGCCACCTGGCGGGGTGTTGTCGTACCAGCCGTAGAACGTGATGAAGGTCTGCTGCGTCGTCGCCGCGTACGCCGGGGCGCCGACGGTGAGCCCGGCGAACGCCGAGGCCAGGGCGAGACACGCAGCCATCACGGTCGCGCCGAACGCGCGCCTGTTCATGGTGCCCTCCAATGTGGGGGGAAGGGACGGGAAGAGCGCTCGGTAGCAGGTTCCGTCCCGGCCGCTCCGGAGTCAATAGTTGTCAGTCAACTTGTCTAACTATTGGGACGGCGCGCGAGTCCCGACCCCGGGCGGTCTCGCCGTCGAGCCGCCCGAGGTGCCTGTCACAGCCGGATCAGGTGGAACGCAGGTGATCCGGGCGGCCGCTACGGCAGGCCCCACGCCGTACCCGGCCGGGAGATCGCGACCGGGGCGATCGCCGGGGTGCCGGTGTCGGCCGCGGGGCGTACGAGGACCTGACGGCCGCGGGGCAGATCGATCTGGATCACCCCGTCGCCGAGGTCGCTCCAGGCGGCCGTCGTGCCGTCGTCGAGCGTCACCGACAGGGCCGCCGAGACACTCGTGACGTCCAGGCGGTCGAGGTTCGGTCCGCCGTTGGCCGTGGTGGACTCCAGGCGTACCGTGTTGGCTCCGGCGAGGAACGCGGCCGGGACCGCGGCCACGGCCCAGGTGTCCCACGAGCCGGTCGCCGGGAACGACTGGGACGCGCGGACGACGGCGCCGTTGACGGTGATCGACATGGGACGGTCGACGGCCGTGCCGTTGGCGTAGCGGATCGCGAGGGTCACGGGCCCGGCGGCGGCCGCGGGGATGGACCACTGGACGGCGGCGCCGCTCACGTTGTCGCCGTTGACGAACCCGGTGCCGGTGTAGCCGGTGTGGTTGGACTCGACCACGCCGAGGGTGACGGCGGCGGCCTCGGCCTGGTACTGCACGACCGCCGGCTGCGCCTCGATCTCCAGGTAGTCGAGGTTCGGCCCGCCGTTGACGGTGGTCGCGGCCAGGCGGACGGTGTTGGACCCGGCCGCGAGCGTCGCCGTGAGGGTCAGCGTCGCCCAGCCCTCCCAGGTTCCGGTGGACGGGAATGACTGCGCCGCGACGAGAACCGTGCCGTTGACCGAGATCGACATCGGCCGGTCGACCGTGGTCCCGTTGGCGTAGCGGATGCGCAGTGTGTGCGGGCCGGCCGCGACAGCGGTCACGCTCCACTGCACCGAGGCGCCGACCGCGTTGTCCCCGTTGACGAAGCCCGTCCCGCTGAACCCCGGATGGTTGAACTCGACGACACCTTGGGTGATCGTGGCGTTCTCGGCCTCGTGGCGTACCGCGGTGGAGATGCCGTGGCGCAGGCGCAACGGTTCACCGGCGAGGCTGCGTACCGCGACCCAACGGGTGGTTCCCGCCGAACGCACGGCGCTCACCAGGAAGGCGCCCTGGGTGCGGAAGTCCTTGAGCGTCACGTCCGCCCAGGCCGAGGGGACGGCCGGGAAGACGCGTACGGTGTCGCCCCAACTCGTGCAGAGCAGGTCGAACAACGCCTGCGAGAAGGACAGCGGAGTCTCGACCACCGGGCCGGACTCGGTGTACATCGTGTTGGCCCGGATCGGGTAGGACACCGAGGTGTCGAAGAACGTGTTCAAATAGGACAATGCCGTGTCGCCGCGGCCCATCTGCCCGTAGAACGAGGCCGCGCCGGTGTAGCTGTAGCCGCGATGCGCGCCGGTCAGCCCGATCCAATGGTCGACCGACGTCTGGATGAGACCCCGGTTGGCCGGCTGCTCCCAGTTGACGAGGTAGAGCGGGTAGACCATCAGCATGTGCGAGTAGTGCCGGTGCGACATCGCGAACGGCACGCCGGCGCCGATCATGAACCCGTTCGCGTCGGTCGGGTAGGCCGTCAGCTTGTTCAGCACGTTCTGCCACGTCCCCAGCAACGGGTCCGCGATGGCGAGCCGGTTCGCCGCGTCGATCAGGGTCTGGCAGCCCCAGCGCAGCAACGCCAGGTCGTAGTTGCAGTCCGGCGCGTCCACACCGTACTCGGGCGAGAACGTCTGCGGCAGGTGCATCTTCCCCGCGCTGTCCGTGGTCAGGAAGTGCAGGTAGTAGTTGACCGCCCGGCGCAGGATGGGGAAGATCTTGTCGCGCAGCAGCGTGTCGTCCATCGCATGCCGATAACTCAGCCACGCGTTGTGCAGGGCCCAGGTCAGGTCGCCCACCTCGGTGGTCCCGCTGCCGCCCGGTGTGGGCACCGCGCGGTTGGCGAACATGTCCGAGCTGCGTCCCACCCCGGAAGAATCCGACCTGTACGCGCTGGGCACGTTGTCGATGAGCTGCTGGCGGTTGTCGAAGAGCGTACTGGTGACGGCATCGAGTTCGAGGTGGTTGGACCCGTTGATGAGCCAGTACTCGAGCTGGACGTTGAGGTTCCACCAGACGCCCGGCCACGGCGTAGCCTCCAGCCAGGGTCCCGTCGTCGCCATGACCGGACCGCCGGCGCGCGTACCGCAGGCGGCCTTGTAGAGCTGGATCCAGTGGAACGCCTGCATCCGCTGATCCGGGATCGACACGAAGCTCTTGCGGTAGAAGGCATGCCACCAGGCCCGCTGCGTCGCCTGGTGCGTGGCGAGGGTCTGCCCGGCCGCCGTCTGCACGCGACTCAGCGAGGTCGCCTCCGCGGTCATCGCCGGATAGCTGTGGGCCACGCTGAGCACGAACAGTGAACCCACTTTCTGGTACGCCGTCACCGTCTCCCCGCCCGACAGCAGAGTCTGAACCACCTGGGTGACGGCGCCGACGGTCTTCGTCGTGGGGGCGGGATTGGCCGTGTAACCGGCGGGGGGCGTCTCCGACGCCGCCCGGGGGCTCACCGCCGCCTCCGCGTGGAACGTCCAGCGCACCTGCTCGCCGCCGGTGGCCGTCGCCGAGATGACGAGCACCTGATCGTGGATGAGCGCGGTGAACGTCAGCGTCCCCGAGGAGGTCGTGATCGTCCCGGTCACCTCGGCGTCCCACAACGACAGCCGCCAGTCGACCGCCGAGATCGTCCCCACGGGTTCGAGGGTCAGGTGCCCGACGGGCAGCCGGGCCAACCCGAAGAGGCTGCCGAACTCGGGCCGGTGATCCTGGACCTCGGCGTGCTGGACGGTGAAACGCACTTGGTTCTTGCCCGGCTCCTGGTAGACGAGGGTGCCGAGCCGGCCGTCGCCGAGGAACGGGCCTTCGTGCCACTGCGTCGGCAGGTGCTTCCAGATCAGATCCTGGGCACGCAGGAAGTCCGACCACTGGGTGTCCGTGGTCATGCGATCGTCGATCGTCCACTGTGCTGCGTTCAGGGCCGCCGCCGCCGGCGCCAGGTCGGGGCCGCGATGGGCCGGACCGCCCGTGTTCACGGCATTTCCCGCGCCTGGCGGGAGGGCGATAGCCGCCGACCCGCCCAGCGCGGCCCCGAGAACCGACCGCCGCCGTACGCCGCCCCGCTCGAAGATCTCCATCGTTGCCTCGCTCAATCATCCGATGTTTCGATTGATAGGCAGCCTAACTATCGAATCGCGTGGACGAAAGAGGTAAATTTCGATGAGCTGAACTCCGCGTCCACCACACCGCTCGCGTGGCCGCATCGGCTACTCCGCAAGCTCTCACGATCTTGGCCGTGTCCACATATATGAATGCTTGACTGTCTACTGACATGCATTCAAGATGTTGGCTTATGAACAGCGTGCGAATCGCCCTGGCCGCCGCCGTCGCCCTGACCCTCACCGGCGCCGCCGTCGACGTCGCCGGTCGGGCAGCAGCCGCCAAACCCGTCCCTCAGGAGCCCGGTGTGTGGACCGTCATGACCCCCGCCACCGGCGTGGCAGCGCGTACCGACCGGCGTCCCGTCGCGGGCGCGGTCTTCGACCCGGCCGCCGACACCACGTTCATCACGTGGGGCGGCCGGTTCGAGGACAACTACGCGCAGGCGTACGACCATCACACAGGTGCCTGGTCGGCGCCGGTCAAGGTCGGCGACGGCGACAACGACTCCCACAACTACCCGACGATCGTGCAGGCCCACGACGGGCACCTGCTCGTGTTCCGCGGACTGCACAACCGCGAGCTCCTCGTGGCCCGCTCGCCCCAGCCGCACTCGCTCGCAGGCGTTTGGACGACGCAGGTCATCGCCGCCGGCGACGGCGCGACCTACCCGATGCCGTTCGTCACGGCCGACGGCACCATCTTCGTCTTCATCCGCGAGACCACGCGCGACCTCGACCACGTGACACCGACCGACACCCGGCCGATGAAGTACGTGCGCTCGACCGACAACGGACTGACCTGGCAGAACACCTTCGACCTGACCGGCGGCAAGTACGCGATCGCGCCGACCGGCCGCCCGGACAACATGAACGAGATCTACATCGGACAGCTGCGGCTGGAACCGGCGACCGCCGGGCGCCCCGAGCGCGTACACATCGTCTACACCCTCGCCGGCGGCGGGCCCGAAGGCCACCTGCACGACCGCTACCACCGCAACATCTACTACACGTCCTTCACACCCGGCGACCTCCACTTCCACTCGGCCGCCGGCGACGACCTGGGCACGAGCATCGACGACCCCGAGCAGGAGAGTCTGCTCCAGGTCGCGCAGACCGACCTGCAAACCGTCAATCCGCGTACGCCCGACTACATCTCCCTCGTCGGCGACACGCGTACCGGCCGGCCGTTCGTCGTCTGGATGGAGATCGACACCGACGGCCTACTGCACGACCACACCGCATCGTGGACAGGCGACGGCTGGCTGGCGCAGGAGTTCGCCACGAATGTCCGCGTACGCGAAATGGAGCCGGCCGGGCCGCAAACCTGGCGCGTGTACGCCACACCCGACACCGGAATCGCCACGTACCTCCTCCGCGCGGGCACTCCGAACGCGCACGATTTCTGGCGTCCCGAAACGACGATCGACATCCCCCGCGCGGTGCAACGGATCGAACTCGTCGGCGGGTACCGGGATCCCGTGCGCATCCTGGCCACCGGCGCCGCCAGTGGACGGGACGTCGACACAACGTTCGACGGCGATATCTACGTCGCCGGAGCACCTACCTGTCGCTGAGGGGGCCGCCACCGGACCGCCAGGCGCTCGACCGGTACAGTGGCAGCGACGATTTTGAATGGAATCGGCCCGCCGGCGCGGCCTCTGCTCGGCTTCGCCGATACCCGTCCGGGCGAAGCCGATCCCATTCCCCGAGCTGTTCACCCTGAACGGCCCGGCCCCGCGACCCGAGTTGTGGAGAGCGACATGAGGTTTGGTCGAGTTGCCCTGGCGGTAGCCGGCGCATTGATCGTCCTGGCGGTCGGCGTACCCGCGCCGGCCGACGCGACGAGCGCGACCCCGAGCGCCAGCCCCAGCCCCACGTGCCTGCGACCCCCGGCGAGCGGATCGGTCCTGGAGGCAGGCCCGACGCACCTGACCTTCGCGGTTTCGGCGAACGGCGGCTGCGGGTACGCGCCTGTCACGGTTTCGGTGTACCGCAGCTTCGAGGACGCCAGTGCCCATCTGTCAGCCATCAGTTCCACCGCCGCCACCGTCGAGGCCGCCCAGGCGCTGACCGTGGCCGGCCTGAAGCCGGGCACGCCCTACTGGTACCGCTTCTCGGGCGGCGGCTCCACCTTCGAATCGTTGATCATGGGGCCGGCGTTCACCGCCGCCGCACCGCGGGACTGCACGGCGACCTACGTGCTCGACGGCGCCTGGGACACCGGCTTCGTGGCCCGCGTGATCGTGCACAACAATCTGACCACGCCGATCCACGGTTGGCAGGTGGCCTGGGACTGGCCGGGCCAGCAGGTGATGCACGAGTACTGGAACGGCACCCCCACGTCCAGACTTGGCACCGTGACAGTGACGAGCGCCGACTGGAACAGCACACTCCAGCCGGCTGGGGAGGCGTCCTTCGGCTACGTCGGGGCCGGGCCGGCGCCGGCCACACTGACCGTCAGCTGTGTGGTGACGCCGACGGCCTGACAGGGAGCGGGGATTCCGACACGCTGTAGTACGAAGATCGCCTGACCTGCATTGATCCATGAATGCTTATATTGACGTACAGCGTTTCAGGGCGGAACATCGGTGACAATGTTCCGCCCCCCGCTGTGTGTAGGAGTGGATCTCCCGTGCGCATTTCCCGGTACGCCGTCGCGGTCACCCCCGCGATCCTCGTCCTCTGGTTCACCCAGACGCCCGCAGCAGCGAACGTCTCGCTGATCCAGATCAGTTCGGACACCTTCACGAACACCACGAGTCAGCACGCCACCCAAGTGGAGCCGGACACGTACGCGTTCGGCTCGACGATCGTCATGGCGGCGCAGACCGGCCGGTTCACCGACGGCGGCGCCTCCGACGTCGCGTTCTCCACGTCGACCGACAACGGCGCGACCTGGAGCAGCGGCAACCTGCCGGGCATCACGAAGTTCTCCGGCGGCGGACCCTACGACCGCGTGAGCGACGCGGCGGTCGCCTACGACGCGGCGCACAACGTGTGGATGATATCGACGCTGCCCCTGGGAGAGTCCGGTGGCGTCCACGGTGCCGCCATCGCGACGAGCCGGTCCACCGACGGCGGCCACACGTGGGGCAACCCCGTGATCACGGCGACCGGCGCCGACCTGGACAAGAACTGGATCGCCTGTGACAACACGGCCTCCAGCCCGTTCTACGGCCACTGCTACACCGAGTGGGACGACCACGGCAATGGCAACCGCATCAAGATGAGCACGTCGACCGACGGCGGCCTGACCTGGGACGCGGCCCTGAACACGTCCGGCAGCGCCACGGGCATCGGCGGCCAGCCCGTCGTGCAGCCCAACGGCACGGTCGTCGTGCCGATGGCCTCGGCGACCGAGACGTCGATCCGGGCCTTCCGCTCGACCAACGGCGGCGCGAGCTGGGGCGCTCCCGTGACGATCGCCTCCGTCGGCGCGCACACCGTCCCAGGTGGACTGCGCAGCGGCCCGCTCCCGTCGGCCGAGGTCGACGGGGCCGGCAAGGTCTACGTCGTCTGGCAGGACTCACGTTTCCGCAGCGGCAGCGCCCGCGACGACATCGTGATGAGCACGTCGACCGACGGCGCCACGTGGACGACGGTGGTACGCGTACCGATCGACGCGACCACGAGCACGGTGGACCACTTCATCCCCGGCATCGCCGTGGACCGCGCCACCTCCGGCAGCTCCGCCCACATAGGACTCACGTACTACTTCTACCCGAACTCCAGTTGCACGGCGAGCACCTGCCAGTTGGACGTCGGCTTCATCTCCTCGACCAACGGCGGCTCCACGTGGAGCGCGGCCACGCAACTGGCCGGGCCGTTCACCCTTGCCTGGCTGGCCAGCACGACTCAGGGCCGGATGGTCGGCGACTACATCTCCACGTCCTTCGACGCCAACGGCCTCGCGCACGGCTGCTTCGCCACGGCCACCGCGAACTCAGGCACCACCTTCCACGAAGCGATCTCCACGCCGTCGGCCGGGCTCGCCGCCGCCGCGGGCACGGCCGCCACGCAGGCGTACTTCCTGCCGCAACCGGTGGACTCCGTCCTCGGCGACGTCGCCGACCAGGTGGCGATCGCCCTCGGCGTGGAGCCCATCGGCTGACCGTCGACGTCTTTGGGCCGACCGTGTCGACGCTGGACGCCGAGGCGGTCGGGGTGGTGCACCGCCGGCACGGGCCGTGCACCACCCCGATCGATCACTGCACGAACCGGATGTCCGGCACCCGGCTGGTCACCGTGGCGGCGATGAACCGGGCCCGGGTCTCATACGGTGCGTCGTCGGCGAACACCAACGGCGCGGACGGGGCGTACACGGTGGGGAGGGAGCGGGAACGCCATGTCCCCGAAGGCCGCGATCGGCCGTCCTGTCCATAGCGGAGGCCGGTTTCCGGCCGTGAGTGCGCTGTTTGGCGCTGAGCGTACCGTTGTCCCGGGCGGTCCGGCCCGCGGCTGCGTCTACAAGCTACGGTCGAGCCATGACCGATGCGGTGCCGTGGGATCGGCTCGTACTCGTCGCCACCTCCGCGTGGCTGCTGCCCGACGCGCCCGGGGACGGCCTCGGGCCGGCTCTGGACACCACCGTGGACCTGGACGACGGGCGGCGGCGCTGCCCGGCCTGCCTGACCCCGGCCGAGCGGGAAGCCGCCCGCAAGCGCGGACCGGCACCGTCCACAACCGACGCCGGTACGCCGTCCGCCCGCGCGGTCCACCGCCACGAAGCCCTGTTGCGGGCCATCGTCCGCGACGGCCGGCCCGGCGCCGCCTTCCTCAGCGCACCGGCCGAGCCGCAGTCCCGCTTCGCCCTCGAGGCGCGCCGCGATCCCCTGCCCCACCGCGCGTACGCCCGGGGCCTGGCTGCCGAGCCGGTGCTCGACGACCTCCTCGACCGGCTGGAGTGCCACCTCGTGCTGCCCGCCGACAACTGGGTGCACGCCGAGCCCTTCGTCCTGCGGCACCGCCTGATCATGGACCGGCCCCGGTTCGAGGTGGTCACCGGTTTCCGGCCGGAGACCGACGACGAGCTGGCGTACTACGTGACGCTGGACTTCCGGCTCGTGCGGGTCGCCGACCGTTCGCAGCGCTGGCACCTCGCCATCGTCGTCTGGAGCGAGCTGCCGTTCGGCTCCGAGCACCGTCCCGGCCTCGGCGACGGGCTGGACTGGCGGCTGCGCGAACCCCGCGGGGGCTCCCCGCTGACCCGGCCGGTCGAGCACTACCGGCGGCTGTTTCAGCAGGTGGCCCGGCGTACCGAGGGGTGGCTGCAGGAGCAGCACTACGAGCACAGTCATCTGCAGATCTCGGGCCGCCGCTACATGCAGCCGGACTTCTGGGTGGCCGTGCCGACCAGGCTTCTGCCCGCCGCCGACGACCTCGCCCAGCCGCGCCCGGAGATCCGCGAACTCGCCGCGGCGGCGCTGCGCGTCGACTCGATCGCCGACGACGGCGTCTCCACGTCCGTGATCAACGGCGACTACCTCGTGGTACGCGGCACCGCCAACGGCCGGGACGGCGACCGGGCCGCGTTCCGGCCGACTCGCGTACCCATGTATCTGATCGTCGTCGGAGACGCGCGGCGGTGGCTGCCGACCCGGACCGACCGGCACGTGGACGAGCGCTACCAGCCGGTGGCCGAGAACGGCGTGTGCCTGGAGCACGCCCGCTGCCTGCGGTACGAGATCGCCGCCCGGCAGGAGTTCTGCCTGCGCGACCTCATCGACGCGCTGACCGACATGGAGGCGCACGCCGCCTTCACCCTGCACGACGTTCACCGTGACATGCAGGTCTGGGACAACCATCTGTCCATCTACGAGACCACCGCGGCAGCCGGCGGCCGGCTGTGGGACGCGCTCGCCACCCATCTGCCCGTACGCCGATGGCGCCGGCTCGGCCGCGTCCACCGCGCGGTCGAACTGATGCACCAGACACTCCTGCAGGGCATCGCCGACCTCAACGACCTGACGACGCTCAGCCGGGACTGCGCCGCCCGGGTCGACCGGGCCCGCAACACACTGCGGGAACGCTTCGACGACGGGCTGCGCCAGCGCCGCCACGACCCGGCCGAGGGCGACGATCTACGGCTGGCCATCAGCGGCACGGGCATCTTCGCCCAGCTGGCCGAGAACGCCCAGGACCTCGTCCAGCACGCCGAGCGGGTGTCCGAGCGCTACCAGGACCTCATCGACGCGATCAAGGACGCCTTCGACGAACGGCGCGTACGCGAGGGCGACAGCATCCAGAAGGCGACCAGCCTGCTGGCGCTGAGCCTGTCGCTGGGCACGATCACCGGCATCGTGGCGATCGTGGAGCCGCAGGTGAACGGTACGCAGAGCGCATGGCTGCGGGCCGTGGTCTGGGCGTCGACGGCGATCGTGACCCTCGGTGTGCTCGCCGCCCTGGCCTCGGTCACGCGCCACGGTCTCCTCGGCGGGCCCGGCTACCGGCTCCGCTACAACGGGCGCAAACCGTTGTGGCGCAGGCGAACCGCGGGACTGTGGCGGTTCATGCAGGACTCGTCCACCGAGGCGCTCGAGGCCCACCTGCGCCAGCGGCACGGCGACGATCCGGCCTTCTGGCAACGGCTGGACGACCGGCTGAGCGGCGACCTCGCCGCGATCTGGGACGCCGGCAGCCGCGACCGGTGGTGGCTGCCCGGCCCACGCCGGACGGCGGCGCACATCCTGGCCGCGGCGCAGCGCTCCGCCGACCCGGCCACCGACATCGCTCTGCTGTCCCGGCAGGCCGACGCCTGGGGCATCGTCGCCCTGATCTTCACCGAGCGCGCCATGCGCCTCTACCGCTACCCGCTGCCCAAGCTGAGCCTCCTCTACCGGTGCGTCTCGCGGCTGCCCGGCTCCTACCTCCGCCACGAGCATCTGCCCGCGACCCCCGCCAACATCGTGGCCGAAGCCGAGCTCGACCTGATCCTCGGCCGCCGCTCCGCGCGCGGCGCGAACACCGGCCCGAACGGCGACCTCGACCACCGCCTCGTCGAGGAACAGCCGCCCACGGCGACGGCGGCGCTGGCGGCGATCAACCGCCACCTCAACCACTGAGCGTCCCCACAACCGACTCGACGTGACCGGAGAAGCGTGTCGTACCGGGTGCCTATGATGCTGTGGCATGACGCGTACGACGCCGCCGCGACCGCTGGACCTCACCGCGCTCTTCCCGGAGCTGGCCGCGTACGCGACGACGTCCACCCGGCTGCATCCGCGGCCCGGCACACCCGCGGTCGGCGACAGCTCGGTCGGCGGGCCGCTCCTGTGGCCGGCGGACGAACCCTGGCCCATGTGCGAGGACGGCGACACCCACTACGTCGACGAGTTACTGCCCCCGTCTTCCGTACGCCGAGCGCGAACCGTCTACGCGGCGGCGACCGCACGGGCCGCAGCGACCGGACAGCCGTACGAGCTGACCGACGCGGAGCGGGCGGAGCTGCCCGACGACTCCGCACCGGAAAGCCTTGTGGAGCAGCCCATCCCTTTCGTTGCCGTGGCGCAGCTGTACAGGCGGGACATCCCCGACTTCGCCGGCCCGCAGGACGCGGATCTGCTCCAGATCCTGTGGTGCCCGCTCGACCATCCGGACACCGGCTACAACCCGAGCGTCACGGCGTACTGGCGCCGTAGCTCCGAGGTGGGCCGCCTTCTCGACCAGGCACCGGAGCCGCCTGTCGTCAACGAGAACTACCTCCCCACACCCTGCGTCCTGCATCCCGAGCAGGTACGCGAGCACCCGTACCCGGGCCTGCTCCCCGACGACCTCCAGGCCCGGATCGCCGCCTGGGAACGCGAACACGGCAACGGCCAAGGACCCAGCTACCACTACGACCTCTCGCTGGCACCCGGCTGGAAGGTCGGTGGCTTCGCGAACTGGTCGCTCACCGACCCGTACCCGATGAACTGCGCTGAGTGCGGCGCGACCATGACGCTGCTGTTCACCGCGGACTCCGGCGAATGGCAGGGCGGCGACGCCGGCACCTGGCGACCGGTCGAGGAGACCGGCGACACGTCGGTCGGCCCGACCGACATCGTGATCGGCCGCGGCTACGCCCTGTACGTCTTCCGCTGCCCGGTCTCGTTCCAGCACCCGGTCGCCACCACGATGCAGTAGCCCTCTACAGGCGGCCGATGACGCGTTCGATGCCGGCGCGCTGCGAGGCGATCACGGTCAATGCTGAGGCGGAGTCTGCCAACCGGGCGGCGGTGAAGTCGGCTGGGCCGGCGGGGGTGCGTACGCGCCGTAGACGGGCGGCTGTCCCGGCGCCGGGATCGCCGGGCCCTGCGGTTGCCAGGCAGGCACGCCATGCGCGGCTGCGGGTGTTTTCGGAGAGCCCAGTCCGCCGACGCGGGGCAGGACGAGAGCCAGGAGCAGGAAGACGAATCCGAGGTCGAAGATGGCCTGGGCGGCAGCCCAGAGGTACTCGTTGGTCGAGTCGACGGCGTCGAACGCCTGCAGCGTCCAATACAGCATCGGCAGCCCCAAGAAGGCAAGGCCGAGGACGGCCGACGCCGTCGCCAGTATGCCGTTGCGGCGGACCCGCAGCAGGACTGCGACGAAACCGAGCAGTAGCAACACGAGGAAGAAGCTGTCGTCGATCTTACTGAAGGTGCTGTAGAACTCGGCATCCGCGGCGGCAAGCGTCATGCCTGCAACCTAACCGATCCAGGGGAACGCCGGTACCGTCGTCCGGAGCGTGGTGTGGAACGGCAAAAGGTCCGACGCCAGCGGCCGGGCTCCTGGCGGGGTCTGGGAAACCGCACCGGCACGTCACGCTGCGTACGCCGGAGGACGCCGACCGGCCGGAACTGCTGGACCTGCTCAGGGCCCGGATGAAGTTCACGAGAACGTAACCGCCGGCGTGATCATGGGCATTGTCCGCAGTGGACGATGATGCGATCATGACGCCTCATGGCATTGCGTACACGCACCACCCTCGCCGCCGCGGGCGCCGTGCTGTCGGCGGCAGGACTCCTGGGAGCGGGCTGGCTCGCCGCACCCGCGCGGGCGGCCGCGACCACGACGATCACCGTGGATTTCACCAGCCCGATCGCGGCGTCCCCGGCCAAGAATTTCGGAGTCACCTTCTCGACCTTCGGCGTCGACGGCGGCCCGACCGCGACCCATCCCGCCGACATCGCGGCGCTGACCGATCTCGCGCCCGGGGCCATCCGCGTCCATTTGAAGCCCGACGCGAACGGGAACATCGTCACCGGCGCGGCCGACGGCGACACCAGCATCTCCGGTGACGCCTGGCTGGACACCATCGAGCAGATCGGCGCCGAGCCGATCGTGATCGTCAACCTCGACCAGGCCGACGCGCTGGCCGTGCTGAACTACCTCAACTCCACCGGGCACACCGTTCGCCGGTACATCCTTGGCAACGAGTTCGATCCCAACAGCAAGTCCGACGTCTCCGCCGCCGACTACGTCACCAGGTTCAAGCAGATCGCGGCGGCGATGCGGGCGGTCACACCGGGGCTGGAGATCGGCGGTCCCGCGCCCGCGTACTTCGACGACGGCCGGCTGCACGACATCGTCACGGGCATCGTCACCAACGCCACCGGTACGCAGCGCGCGAGTTTCATCGACTATCACGCGTACGGGTCGGGCGCGGGCGTCAACGCGACGATCGCGCAGTCCACCCAGTACGCCGCCCAGATCGCGCAGCTCCGGACGTGGATCAACGATCCGTCGGTGGGCATCCAGGTCGGCGAGTTCAACATGAACTGGGGCGACGAGTCGCAGAACAACACGCACTTCGCGAGCGTCTGGGTGGCCAACGCGCTCGGCACGATCATCTCGTCCGGGGCCCGGGGGCTGATCTACTCCGACAAGAACAACGCGATGGGCCTGATCGGGCCGAACGGCACTCCGAAGGCGAGCTACATCGGGATGTCGATGTTCACCGGGCAACCCGGCGGGCCCCGGCACTTCGGCAGTCAGGTCGTCCGCTCGTCCACCAGTGACGCCGCCGTTTTCGCGTACGCCTCCCGCGACGAGGACAACATCGTGGTGGTCAACACCGGTGGGGCGACGACCGCGCAGTTGGCCCTGACCGGGGTGACGACCGGCAGTGCCGACGTCTGGCAGAGCGCGGGCGACATCGCCGCCGTTCATCCTGCCGTCAAGACCGGCACGATCGCCATCAGCTCCGGCACCGCTACCACCACCCTGCCCGCGATGTCGATCACGACGTTCGTGGTGAGCGGAACCGGCACGGGCGGCGGGAGCGGACCGGTGACGTTGCCCGGCTTCTCCGACGCGAAGTGGCACAAGCAGGGCACCGCCACGACGACTGCCACGACCGCGACGTTGACGGCGGCGGCCCAGACGTTCTCCGCGGGCTCGGTCTACTACGCCGATCCCGTCGCGTCGAACGGCCTCGGCGCGGCGTTCGACGCGACGATCGGCGGCGGCACCGGCGGCGACGGCATGACCTTGGCGTTGCTCGATCCCGCGTCGACCGGCCGCGTGGGCGGCATCGGCGCCGGCCTCGGTTACAGCGGCCTCACCGGCGTCGCGGTCACCCTCGACACCTTCGACAATGCCACGAACTCCGCCGGAAACCTGGTCGGCATCGCCACCGGCGCGACCGGCTCCACCTTCACCTACCTCGCCTCCACCACGTCGGTTCCGGCGTTGCGGTCGACGCATCACTACGAAGTGGACGTGGCGAACGGCGCGATGACCGTCCGGATCGACGGCGTGGTCAGGCTCACCAGCGCGGTCGCGCTGACCGGCCAGGTGATCGTCGCGTTCACCGCGGGCACCGGCGGCAGCGCCGACACGCACCAGGTCGGCAACGTCCTCGTCACGTCCGGTACGCCGGTGCCGGGCTTCGCCGACCCGGGCTGGTCGCTCTACGGAACCGCCGTCAAGGACGCGACCTCGGCCACGCTCACCGCGGCCGGCCAGCAGTTCGCCGCCGGTTCGATCGTCTACGGCACCGCCAAGCCGTCCGAGGGCCTGGTCGCGGGCTTCGACGCGTACCTGGGCGGCGGGACCGGGGGCGACGGCATGACGGTGGTCCTGCTTGACCCGGCCTCCACCGCGCGGGTCGGCGCGGCAGGCGGCGGCCTCGGCTACGGGGGTCTCACCGGCGTCGCGATCACCTTCGACACCCACCAGAACGGTTCCGACCCCGCCGGCAATTTCGTCGGAGTCGCGACCGCGGGCGCGGGCGCGGGCGACGCCATCAGCTACGCGGCGACGGCGACGGCGATCGCGAACCTCCGCGCCGCGACGCATCGCTTCGTGGTACGGGTAAAGGGGGGCCACGTGCTGGTGACGATGGATGGGGCGCCGATCCTCGACGCGACGGTCATCCTGCCCGGCAGTGTCCTCATCGGATTCACCGGCGGCGCCGGCGGCGATACCGACACGCACCGGATCTCGGGGCTGGTCTTGAAGGCCGGCTGACCGTCTCAGCACCCGCCCGCGCCACCGGAGTCCACGGCGGTGCGGGCGCATCGTCCTGACAGGCGAGTCCGTCGGCCGACGCCCCGTCCCGGGACGAGGTCATCTTCCGGCGCAGGCCGCATCCAGCGCGGTCAGGTACGAGCGCGCCCAGGCCTGGATGTCGTGCTCGCGTATGTGAGCGCGCATGGCTGCCAGTTGCGGGCTCGGTTCGGCGGGATCGGCCTTCAGGACCTCGAGGATGGTGTCCTTGAGCCCCTCGACGTCGTACGGATTGACCAGGTAGGCCTGCGTCAGCTCCGCGGCGGCTCCGGCGAACTCGCTGAGCAGCAGCGCGCCGCAGCCGTCGACGCGGGCGGCGACGTACTCCTTGGCGACCAGGTTCATTCCGTCGCGCAGCGGGGTGACCGCCATGACGTCGGCGGCGCGGTAGAGCGCGGCCAGTTCGGTGCGGTCGAAGATCCGGCTCAGGTAGTGCACGGCGGCGACGCCGAGCCGGCCGAAGTCGCCGTTGATCCGTCCCACCTCGCGTTCGACCCGGTCGCGCAGCAGCCGGTACTGCTCGACGCGTTCCCGGCTCGGGACGGCGACCTGCACCAGCACCGTGTCGGGGGCCTTGAGCCGGCCGTCGGCCAGCAGTTCCCGGTATGCCTTCAGCCGGTGCTCGATGCCTTTGGTGTAGTCGAGCCGGTCGACGCTGAGGATGACCCGCCGCGGGTCGCCGAGGTCGGCGCGCAGCTGGGCGGCCTTCTGCACCACCTCGTCGCGGCTGGCCAGCGCCTCCATCTCGGCGGTGTCGATCGACACCGGGAACGCCCCGCTGGCCGTGATACGCCCGTCGACGCGTACGCCGCGCTCGTCGATGTCCGCGCCGAGCACCTTGGCGGCCAGCTGGTGGAAGTTGTGCACGGCCTGGATGCGCTGGAATCCGACCAGGTCGGCGCCGAGCATGCCGCGCAGCAGCTCGGCGCGGCGCGGCAGCTGCATGAACAGTTCCGGCGGCGGGAACGGCACGTGCAGGAAGAAGCCGATGCGCAGGTCGGGCCGCTGGGCACGCAGCATCGCGGGCACGAGTTGCAGGTGGTAGTCCTGCACCCAGACGACGGCGCCGTGGGCGGCGACGCGCGCGGTGTGGTCCGCGTAGCGCTGGTTGACCCGCTGGTAGGCCTCCCACCAGCGGCGGTGGTGCACGGCAGGTTCGACGGCGTCGTGGTAGAGCGGCCACAAGGTCGAGTTGGCGAACCCCTCGTAGTGGTCGCGGACGTCCTCGTCGCTGAGCTCCACCGGGACGAGGCGCACGCCGTCGACGTCGGGCAGCGGCGGAGTGGGTCCGGGTTTGCCGGCCCAGCCGAGCCAGGTGGCCGGCTTGTTGATCAGCACGGGATGCAGGGCTTCGTTCAAGCCGCCGGGGCTGCGGCGCCATTCGAAGACCCCCTCGGAGGCGGCGGCGTCGTTGATGGGCAGACGGCTGGCGACCACGACTAGCGAGGCGTCCCTCATCGGGGGCCCCCTTTCCGGGCTTTCGCAGACATGAAAACGGTTCGTGCCGGTGTGCGGCATTGATCGGCTCACGCGAACTTGTACCAACTCGAAGTTACGCGGCGGTTACGGAACGCACTTGCGTGGTTCGTGCCAGTTTCCATAGTGGAGTCCGTCGCAGCCGGTGTCATCGGTTCATGGGCCGTGCATCATGGCGATGTCGTAGCGGGTGACGGCTCCACCTCGCCGGTCGTCCGGGCCTGATGTCAGGGTTGCGGTGACGAACGTGGCTACGTCGGCGAAGCGGGAGATACCCAGCCACACCTGGCACACCCTGTCGCCGGCCTTCCGGGCGGCACCTGTCCGCAGTAGCGGTGCACTACCAGGGCACCGGGCCGTCGGCGTTGAAGAAGCCGCCTGTGGGGCCGTCGTCGCCCAGTGTCGCGTACCGCACTACGATCGCGGCGGCCTCGGCGGCGGTCCGCGTGGCCCCGGGTGACATGTCCGTCAGCGTATAACCGGGATCGACGGCGTTCACCTTGATGCCCGTCGGTCGCAGCTCTGTCGCGAACTGAACGGTCAGCGCGTTGACGGCGGTCTTCGACGCCGGATAGGCCGCGGCGTTCCACTCATCCGGCCAATCGGAACTGGTCAGCGCCAACGACGCCGACCCCGACGAAACATTGACGATCCGGCTGCCGCCCGCCGCCCGCAGCAAGGGAAGCATCATGGTCGTGACGGTGAACACCCCGATCACGTTGGTCTCGAACGTACGCCGGAACGCGTCCACGGCCAGCCGGCTGGGCCTGGCATCGTCCACCGCGATCGCCGCATTGTTGACCAGTGCGTGCAGCCGCCCATGCCGGCGGTCGACCTCCTCGGCTGCTGCGCGTACGGACGCCTGATCAGTGACGTTCAGCTCGACACATTCGGCCGCGATCCCGGCCCGGGCCAGTCGCCCCACGGCCGCCTCACCCAGGCTGCGATCCCGCGCGGCGAGGATGGGCACGTATCCCAGCCGGCCCAGCTGCCCGGCGACCTCGAACCCGATGCCTCGATTCGCGCCGGTCACCAGAGCGACCCGGCCACTGTTACCCAGCACCCCGTGATCGTAAGGCCGGAGCCGACCGCATCCCGCAGCACACAGACCACTCGCCACACAGACGAAGACCACCCCGACCAGATGGATGCACCCGCGGCTCATCGCCTTGCCTGTCGCCGATGCTGAAGGGCTGAACGGCTGGGAAACCGCGTAGTCAGAGCGCGACGCATGCTGCCCACAGAGGCCGGCCCGGAGGCTTGCACCACCGGACCGGCCTCTTCGGCTCATGGCTCAGGAGCAGTTGGCCTTGCGGGACCCGCTCCCGACCACGAGGTCGTTGAGCGAGGTGCGCGAGTCGATCCAGACGACGGTACGACCCGTGACCGCGGCGGGCAGGAGTTCGGCACCCGGGGCGCACGAAACCCGGCCGAGCCGTACGCCCGCCAGCGTGAACTGCTGGAGCTTGGGGAGCATCTTGTCGGAGATCCCGCCGTAATAGTCAGCCGACGTAGGGTCCTCCATGATCGTCAGCGTGGTGTCCGATGCCGTCACCATTTCCGCCCGTACGCCGTGACCCGTGCCCTCGGGGATCAGGGAACCCGTGGCCCCGTCGAAGCCGAGGTGCCCGATCGTGTTCTCCTCGACCGCCCAGTTCGCGTCCACCACCCAGTAGGCGCCGGTCGCGGTGATGGTCGGTACGCCTTCCCACTCGGCTTCCGGCGCCTGCCAGCCGTAGCTGGTCTGCCCGGTCGCCAGATCGAACATGTCGACGCCGAGCGACCAGCTCTCCGCCGTCCACTGTTCGTCGATGTAGGCGATGTGGCCATTCTTGACGACGGGCGCCATGACCATCCCGGTGCCGAGGGGTGCAGCGATCGTCTGCGGGGTCGTGGCGTTGCCGCGCAGGTAGTACACGACCGGCAAGTAGTTCGGTCCCGGCTCCGACCAGGCGACCACGTCGCCGTCCGCGCTGAGTCCCGATACCTGCTGACTCGTCGTCCACAGCACCTGGGAAGGGCCGCCCGCGACCCGGGCCGACATGATCTGAGTCTGCCCGGGCAGGTAGGTGCCGTCGTCGGCCCACGAGTCCGGAGTGATCTGGAGCCAGACCACCTTCGTCCCGTCCGTCCAGGGGCTGGCCGCGATGCGGCCGTCAGCCGGGGAAACCTGGCGGGGCGTACCCTTGCCGTCGGTACGGCCGACCCACACGGACAGCGGGGCGGAGCCGTCGGCGTTCGACCGCGTGGCGGCCCACCAGCCACCGGCGGCGCTCGGGGTGATGCCGTAGCCATAGTTGATCTGCGTCGAGGGCACGTTGCCGAGCAGCACCGTGGCGTCGCTGCCGAGCACGGTCTTCTCCCAGCGGTCGGTGATCCCGTGTGCCGCGAACGCATCCTTGACTGCTTTGAGCCGGGATCCGTTCACGCCGAGGTCCTTCGCCGCGGCGACGACGCTGTCGGCCGCGCCGGAGAAGTCGGTCAGCGGCGTCCAGAAGTCGGACAGCGCGTGGTAGACGATGTGGTCAGCGAGAGTGCCGCCGAGCTTCTCGCGAATGTCCCACAGGGCGCCCGAGAAGATCGTCGAGTTGAGGTGCACGCCGCCCGCGTCATACGCGTACTCCGCGGGCATCGACAGGAAGCTTGCCGTCGTGCGACCGTCGTTGAGGTCGCGGAACGCGCAGTCCTTGGGGGCCCGCGTGCGGCACAGGTCGCCGCCGATGAGACCCGCGTTCGGGTCGGCCATCTGGGTGTGGGAGACGGTGACGTCGATCGCGTTGCCGAAGTAGTCGGCCACCGCCTCGTTGAGCGCTCCGGACTGTCCGAGGTAGACGAGGTCGGCCGTGTGCTGGACCACGCCGTGGGTCATCTCGTGCCCTACGACGTCGAGGTCGGCCGCCAGCGGCATGTACTCGGCATCGCCCGTGCCGTAGACCATCTTCTCGTTCACGCTGTCCCAGAAGGCATTGACGAACGGGCTGCCGTAGTACGTCACCCCGACGATCGATCGGATCGCCATCCCCTTGCCGTCGAGGCTGGTGCGCCCCAACTGGGCCGCGTACCAGTTGTAGACCTGGGCGGCGTCCCAGTGGGCGTCGACCGCGCCGACGTCGGTGAGCGTGCCGCCCGCCTTGGTGGTGGGTGACGCGAACTCGGTGAGGCCGTCCGGCCAGACGCCGGAGACGTTCTCCGAGTAGAGCCCGCCGGCGTCCCAGGTGGAGATGACGCCACCGCCCTGGGCGGCCTGGCTCGCGTGGTCCTCGAACGCGTAGCCGCCGTCCGCGGTCTGTGTCAGATGCAACGGCACCGTCGCGCCGTGCAGGGTCGTACCGGAACCGAGCACGTCGCCCTGGACCGACGTCGCCGTGGGCGATCCGGCCGTCCGCGAGCTGCCTGCTCCCGGCGTGGCCACGGTCGCCTGCGCGCTGGACGCCCGTTCGCCGGGCGCGGCGAAGGTCTCGATGCCGCTGTACGCGAGCAGGGGCGACCCGGTCCGTACGTCGAGGTACACCTCCTGCATCACCGGCGCACCGGTGGCCGGGTCGGACCCGTGTACCGTGACGTGCCGAGTGAGCACCCCGGATCCGGTCGGCAGGACAACGAGCCCGTGATCGACGCCGGTCAGCGTCGCGGCACGGTGGCCGGGAGCGTCGGCGATCACGCGCGGAGCCGGGCCGGCGAGCGAACGCTGGACAGCGGTCACGGCGCGCTGTACCGCGGTCGCCGCCGGCAGACCGCGCGGGGTCGTGTCGACGGTGAGTTCGCTGAAGTAGGAACCGGAGGTGCCCGCGACAGTGCGAGACGCGCCGTGCTTCGCGAGCCGGACGACATACTGCGCCCCGAACACCGGCACGCCGTGGTAGCGCTGGTCGAGCCGCACGGTTGTCGTCCCGTCCGGGGCCACGTTCACCGAGTTCGTGGCAAGGTCGCGCGTCGGGTCCGCAATCGCGTACTGGTCACGGTGCGCGGCGAGGTAGGAATGTGCGGCCTGATCGGCCGGGATCGAGGCGTCCACCGGTACAGCCAGGCCGTCCACGAGCGACGGGGTCTGCGTCGGCGTCGTGGCGGCCGATGCGACCGGCACGGCAGCCTCGGACGCCGCGGCCTCCGGCGCGCCGGAGGCCCGCGCGGCGGGGGCGAATCCCGCGACGGCCAGCACGGTCGCGATCGCGAACGCGCCGGAACGATGTCCCCAGGGGGTCGTCCGCCGAGGCACGGGTCGCGCTCCGCCGTCAGGTGGGGTGGGTCGGAGTGGTGACATGGGGGCCCTTCCATCGCCCGACGCGCGTCGGGGTTTGTCATCGACTGGATGCTCCGCGCGTCGTGGCTTCCGGAGCATGGGGACAGTCTCGGCAGGGAGAGCAGGCGCTACCAGACATCCCGCGATTCGACAGTGGGAAGCTGCGCACATTCGCACTGCGATAGGCTTCACGAACCCTGGTAGCCGATGGCGTCTGGCGGGACCCCCGCTGCTTGCTCCACGGGAGGCACCTCGTGTTGTCCAATACACCCGACGAGGCGCCGCCACCCGGTGTCGATCCGGTCGCGATCCAGGTGCTGCGTGTGCTCGCGGAACGCCGGTACGCGGACGTACACGCACTGGCAGACGAGCTCGACCTGCCGGAGTCCAGGTTGCGCACCGCGCTCAGCGACCTCGAACGCGACCAGCTGGCCGTGCGTACCGGCACGGACGGGTGGGCCGCGATGCCCATGAGGACCGGCCTCGGGACACTGCTCGACCGCCGTCGCGCGGAGCTTGCCTCATGGGAGCAGTACGCACGCGAACTGCAGGAGACCTGGTCGGCCTCCCGGCAGGGTCACGCCGACGGCCAGGTCGAACTACTGAGCACGCCCGAGCAGGTTGGCGCGGTCTACGCGCAACTCCTCGAAGCCAGCACTCTCGAGGTGCTCCACCTGGCCAAGCCCCCGTACGTCGGCTCGCCCGAGCGTCCCGCGGGCAGCGCGGCCGACACGAGCGTGCTGCAGCCGAGCCTGTCGCTGCGTAGCGTGTACGACAGCGCCGGCTTCACCGACCCGGTGTCGCTGCACACGGCGTTCCAAGGACGGCGCACGCACGACGGGCGGTTCCGGCTGCTCGACGGGGTGCCCTTCAAGCTCGCGCTCTTCGACCGGAAGACCGCGCTGGTCCCCGCAGACCCGGACGACCCCGAGGCGGCCTCGCTCATCGTGCACGCTCCTGCCCTCGTGCTGGCGCTCGCCGAGCTCTTCGAGAGCTTGTGGGCGCGGGCCGTGCCCGTCGAGCTCGCGATCGCGCAGCCGCGCACGACGCCCAAAGAGCCGGACGCCGCCTCCGACGACCTCATGGCGGACCCGGGCCGGGCCCTCACCGACGCACGGACCCGAGACATCCTCGACCTCATGGCCGCCGGACTGATCGACGACGCGATCGCCCGGGCCCTGGGCGTGAGCCGCAGAACTGTCCAAAAGCACATCAGCGACCTCGCAGACGCACTCGGCGCGCGCACCCGGTTCCAGATCGCTCTGCTCGCTGCAGACAAAGGGTTGCTTGGCCGGCAACGGTACGTGCCGTAGACACGCGGCCGCGTTGTGAATGGGCAGGCAGCGGTTCAGCTTGCGCCGGCAACAGGAGCCACGAGTTGTAGATCTTGAAAATGAGAGGGCCTTCTGGCGGCAGGTGCACCGTAGGGTCGCAAGCTCGGGTGTCCTTCATACCCACCGCCTGTACTGCCTGACCTCGGCACTCTTCCGTCGGGCAGCGGATTGGGAAGCGCTGCGCCGGCATGGGTCGAGAGTCAATGCCCTTCGGAGTACCCCCGACCTATGGCGGAGAATTCAGCCAGGTCGGCGCAGTCGATCAGGCCGAAGACTTCGAGGAGAGTGCACCTGGCTGACGCGCCAAGTGACCGGACTGTCGTTCCCTGGTGGTCAAGCTGCCAGACCGTTGGAACGCGAAGGGGATCTCATGCGGCGCCGTCAGATATGGCTCCTTGTCGGCTTGATGGCAACAACGGTACTCGGCGCATGCGGTAGCGAGGATGACGGAGGATCCGGCACCGGAGGCCTCGCCGTACCCGGCATCCTCCGAACCGCGAAGGTCGTGTCGATCAGCCAAAGCGCCGGAACGGCGCGCTGGCGGCAGGATGCCGCGAACGGTATCGGCGGGGCCACCTGGTCGTTCGGGAGCGATGGCAGCTTCCGTTTCCAGATGCCGTCACCGAGCGGCGGGTACGATCTGCGAGGCACCTATCGCCGGTCGGCGAGTGTCCTCACGTTCCGGGCAAGCGACTCCTTCGTGACGAGCGGCAGCGACTCCCGAACCGACTTCTCCGGTTCGCTCGACATCGCCTCCGGCCGGGTGCAGTTCTCCTTCACCGCCGGCGATGTCAGCGCCGTCGTCGTGAACAACGGGTCGTACGGCGACTCGCAACTCTGGTCGTTCACCGGCCAGGCTCGTCTGGCGGGCTGATTCGCCGAATCCGCTCTGCCGCCTGGTCAACGACGTCGATTCCGAGGTCGACGTATTCGACGGCGGTGATGTCGCTCCGGGCGTACGCGGTGGTTCGTGCACTGTGGACAGTGACGCCGGTGGAGCCGACAGTCAGTCGGAGCGAAGTTCGCGGAATCCAGCAAGACGACACAGTTGCGTGATCCAGCAATCTGACGGTAACGATTCGATCACCGCAGATCTGCCGTGCAGTCGACATGGTCTCCTGTGCCCGACACGGGAGGAACCCCTATGGCTACGAACACTTCGGAGCTTCCGATTAGCCACCAAATCCCCACCCATGGAGGACGCATGTCCATCTCCTCGGCAAGACGCCGAACCGCCACGCTCGTCGCGGGCCTGCTTCTCGGGTCCGCAGCCGTGGTCGTCGTAGCCACCCCGGCCCTGGCCGACTTCGTCACGTGGCCGACAACCGCCACCAACTTCGGCATCAAGAATCCCAACTCCGGCCGCTGCCTGGGGATCGACTCCGGCGGCCTGGCCGGCATCTGGGACTGCACGACGAATCTCGACCAGACCTGGCACATCGGGACTTCGTCGGGCACCGGATACAACCAGATCGTCAACGGCCTCGGCCAGTGCCTCGCCGTCAACGGCGGCTCCACGGCCGACGGCGCCCGGATCCTGGGCTACACGTGCACGGGCTCGGCCGATCAGTACTGGAAGAACAACCGCTACACGAACGGCGGTCAGCAGATCTTCACGTTTGTGAACATGAAGTCCGGCAAGGGCATCGGTACCAGCGCCGGGCACACCAACAACGGCGCGCCCGCGATCCAGTGGCCGGACACCGGCCACCCGGACCAGACGTGGCAGACGATTCCGTGACGGAGCCGGTCCGGGCGGACGACGAAATGACCCACCGGCTTCCGCCCGGGCACACCCGACGACCTCGCCCTCTCCCCACACCAGCGGTGACGCCGGCGCCGTGACCACCCGCCATCACGCATAGCGATCCCGGAGGTCTTCGTGCCGCCACAGCCAAGAGTCCATCGTGGATGGTCGTGCCGGTGTGGCGCTGATCGGCTTGCCGGCGTTGTAGCCGGGCTGTCGCCCATCCTTCCGACGCGAACGCCGGGTCTCATGGGCGAGGGGCGGCGCGGCGACTCCCACAGGCCGTAGGATGCGGCGTGCTTCCGATCTTGAGACGACTGCGACAGCTGCCCGACACGCGTACCGAGGCGCTCCACCCTGAGTGCATGGCCTGGCTCACCGCGGTACGCGCCGGCGACGGCGATGCCGCCCGCACCGCGTACGCGAAGCTTGACGCCGACGCCGATCCGGGCACCGCCGTACTGCTGGCCGGCGAGCTGTCCACGGCGGAATCCGTCGCCCACGCGTGCCTGGACGCCGACCCGGCCGACGCCGTCGGGCGTACGCTGCTCGGTTCCCGGCTCATCGTCCGCGCCTGGCAAGCCCGAGGCGGCGCCGTCGCCGCGCACACGCCGCAGGATCGGCTCGACACCTTCCGCGAACTGATCGACCTCGCCGAGACCGAACTGGCGACGGCCACCGGCGACCACCCCGACGACGCGGCAGCCTGGACCCTGCGCGTGATCACCTGTCGCGCGCTGCGCTTCGGCACCGCCGAGGCACGCCGCCGCCACGGGCTGGCCGTCGCACGGCGGCCGCATCTGCTGTCGGCCCACCGGGAACTGCTGCAGCAGCTGGCCCCGAAGTGGGGCGGCAGCCTCGACGAGATGCACGCCTTCGCCGCCGAGGCCGCGTACGCCGCACCGGCCGGGCACTCCGCGGCCGGCCTGGTGGCGTTGGCGTACCTCGAACACGTCGGGCACACCGGCGACGTGAACGTCGTGCGCACCGACGCCGCCGTCGGCGTACTGACGGAGGCCGCCGAACGGCTGCTGAGCGCGGACACCCGGACATCCGGCTGGGTCTGGGCGCACAGCGCGTTCGCCGCCGCTTTCGGCCTGGCCCTGCAGGGCCGCCTCGCCCGGCCGCACCTCGACGTCCTCGAAGACCGGCTCGACCTCGACGCCTGGTGGCTGTTCGACCACCCCGAGCACAAGTTCAAGCTGCTGCGCCGGGCGGCGTACCGGGCATGAGACAGACCGTGGTGGACGGCGTACCGGTCGTGGTCACGCCCGCGCCCGGCCCGGTGCAAGCGACGCTGTACTTCCGGGTCGGCCAGGCGGACGAGACCGCCGCGACGCGGGGCGTGACGCATCTGGTGGAGCACCTGGCCTTGCACGGCCTCGGCCCGTTCGACCACCGCTCGAACGGCGGCACGGGGCAGACCGTCACCCAGTTCGAGACCACCGGTACGCCCGACGAGGTGGCCACCTTCCTCACCGGCGTCTGCCGCTCACTGTCGGCGCTGCGGCTCGGACGGCTCGACGTCGAGCGGCGCGTCCTGCGTACCGAGGAGGCGGCCCGGGAGGCGGACCTGGAGACGGTCAGCGCCCGGTGGCGCCACGGCGCCCGGAACTACGGCTTGATCAGCTACGCCGAGTTCGGCGTCGGAACGCTCACCGCCGACGCGGTCGACGCCTGGGCTACCAGCCACTTCACGCGCGACAACGCCGTCCTGGCGATCACCGGGGAGCTACCGGCCGGGCTGACGCTGCCGCTGCCCTCCGGCGTACGGCGGCCCATGCCGGCCGCCTCCGCGATCTTGCCGGTGACCCCGGCGTACTTCCCGGGACCGGGCGGCTGGCTGGGCGTGACGTCTATGGTGGACAGAGGAACCCCGGCGAGCCTCTACGCCCGCCTGCTCCACCGCGCGCTGATGCGGTCACTGCGTACTGAGGCCGGGCTGTCCTACACCACCGCCGCGCGCTACAGAGTCGGTTCGGCCGGCCGCGCGGAGATCACCGCGCACGCCGACGCCGACGCCGGGCACGTCGAGGAGGCGGTGGACCTCTTCGTGCGTACGCTCCAAAGCGGAGACTGGATCGACGAGGCCGAGCTGGCCCGCGCCGTCCAGGACGCGCGGACCGCGATGGCGGAGCCCAGCTTCGCGGCGGGCGCAACGCGGCGATGGGCCCAGGACATCTTGTGCGGATTACCGCCGCGTACGCGCGAAGACATCGCCGCCGGCCTGAAGGCCGTGAGCCTGGCCGACGTGGCCGAGGTAGCGCGAGCGTGCTGGGCGAACGCCCTGCTCATGCTGCCCGGCGTGCGGGCGGAGCGATACGGCTGCGAGCGCGCACCGATGTCCTCGCGGGCTGTTCCGCCCGGCCGCCGCTTCGCCGCGCGGGACGGCGGCCGGGCGTACCTCGTGGTGGGAAAGGACGGAGTGGGCCTCGCGGACGAGGGCCGGTACGCCACCGTCCGGTACACCGACTGCGTACTGCTGGTACGCCACACCGACGGGGGCCGCCTGGTGCTGGGCGCCGACGGCCTGGGCGTACCCCTGGAGCCGGAGGTGTTCGCGGTGGACGCCGCGACCCTGGCCTCGGTCGACGCGGCTGTGAATCCGGCGGTGATCGTCGACCGGGAACGCGACGCGAACGACATACCCCGGCCGGACCGGGCACGCCGCCGCGACCGCCGCATCCGGGCCGCGAAGGTCGCGCTCCACAGGTTCTGGCACTCGCGGGTCGCGTTCCCGGCGGCAACGCTGACCGTCATGGCCTTCGTACTCGTGGCCCTGTGCGCCGGCTCGACGGGCAGCGGCACCGGCGTCCTCCGCGTCCTCGTGGCCCTGGGCGGACTGCTGGCGTTCCTCGGCGGCCTACTGGTCTGGCGCCACCACCGGTACGCCCACTGGTGAGGCCCGTTGACATGGAGGAGGGCCTACGTCGTGAACCCTGAAGCTGCGAATCTCACTGGTGGCGGGATGGTCGCCGATATCGAGGTGATGTTGACCGCGGATCGCGTAGTCGAGCTGCGAATACGATCTGGCTCTGTTCGCCGGGGAGGATCCGTCGCCGGCGTGGGTCCACGGCGATCGCCTCGTCGTCATCCTCATGGGCCACATGGACAAGGAGTTCCCTCTGGTGCTGACGCTGGTCGTCATCGCGCGAGCGGCGGCCGCCGCCGGCGTCCTGGACAGCTGACCGTCTGCCCGATCTCCCCACAGATTCAACGACCCGATGAACGACGAGCTTACGGGCAAAGATCAACCGCCTACGGGGCCAGCCTCACTGGCGGCGGGGTGCGCGGCCACCTGCGCCGGGCACCCCACCGTTGTCAGCTCACCGTCGCGCTCAACTCGCCGCGATCAGACCGTGCGGCACCTGGGGATCGAAGAGGACCAGCTTCGCGTTCTCGATGTCGGTCGGGTCGCCTTCGCAGTCCACGGCCACGGTCTGGCCGGGCTTGAGCTCGTTGAACAGGATCCGCTCGGAGAGCGCGTCCTCGATCTCGCGCTGGATGGTCCGGCGCAGCGGACGGGCACCCATGACCGGGTCCCAGCCCTTCTTCGCCAGCCAACGCTTCGCGTTGTCGGTCAGCGTCAGCGTCATGTCCTTGTTACGCAGCTGCGACTCGATCCGGGCGAGCATGATGTCGACGATCTGCAGGATGTCTTCCTCACCGAGCTGGTGGAAGACGATCGTGTCGTCGATACGGTTCAGGAACTCCGGGCGGAAGTGGTTCTTCAGCTCGTCGTTGACCTTCTGCTTCATCCGCTCGTAGTTGGAGTCCAGGTCGTTGCTGGCCGCGAAGCCCAGCG
>NZ_AUAX01000016.1 GCF_000428945.1 Hamadaea tsunoensis DSM 44101
TACGGCAGCCGAAGATCGTTTTTTGTTCGCCCGGTCGATGGTCACGGGTTGGCAAAGTCGGTGTGTGGCAGGGGAAGTAGGCACGGTCGCCGCTAGATCATGTCTGTTGTGGACATACATGAGGTCGCGGCGACCGTTGCCGCCAGGATAGACCCTGCCGGGTGGCGGGAGGAGTTCGACTCGCTGTTCGCGCGCGTGGCGCCGGCGTTCGCCCGGGTCGAGCCCCGCCGTCGAGCCCGGCTGTTCGTCCAGGCCCTGCTCGGCCCGATCGAGGTGCGTACCTGCTGGCAGATCGCGGAGTACGCCGGTGAGAGTGATCCCGGTGGGATGCAACGGCTCCTGGCGTCGGCGTCGTGGGATGACGCGTTCGTGCGGGCGCAGATCCGTGACTACGTGGTGGCCGGGCTCGGCCCCGGCGGGGTGCTGATCGTGGACGAGACCGGCGACGCCAAGAAGGGGATCAAGACCGTCGGCGTGCAGCAGCAATACACCGGCACCCTCGGGAAGGTCGACAACGCGCAGGTCAGTGTGCATCTGGCCTACGCCACCCGCGCCGGCGGCCGGGCCTTGGTCGACTTCCGGCTCTACCTGCCCGCCGGCTGGACCGACGATCCGCAACGGTGCACCGCCGCGAACGTGCCCGACGACATCGGCTTTTCGACCAAGCCACAGCTGGCTTGGCAGATGATCGAAGACGCCCTCGACGCCGGTGTCGAAGCCGGATGGGTGACCGGCGACGAGGTCTACGGCAACGACACGAAGCTGCGCGCCCACCTACGGGCCCGGCAGGTCGGCTACGTCCTGGCGATCCGCTGCGACACCGCCCTGACCCGCTGGGACCATCCGAGCCTGACCATCACCGCCGCCCAGCTGGCCGCCTCACTACCCGCCGAAGTGTGGGGCCGCTACCTGGCCGGCTGGGGCTCGAAAGGACCCCGCTACTACCAGTGGACGTGGGTGAACATCATCGAGACCGAAAGCGACGCAACCCACCACGGCCACCACTGGCTACTGCTGCGCCGCAACGAAACCACCGGCGAAACCGCCTACTACCGGTGCTGGTCACCGACCCCCGTCAGCCTGCCCACCCTGACCTGGACCGCCGGGCTGCGCTGGCCGATCGAGTCCTGCTTCCAGGACACCAAAGGCCAGACCGGCCTGGACCAACATCAGGTCCGCACCTGGCTCTCCTGGCATCGCTACACCACCCTGGTCCTACTCGCCGCGGCGTTCCTGGCCGTGCTCGCCGCCCAACAGCCCCGACCCCAGCCCTCCGCCGTCCCGCCCGCCGACGAGATCGGACCACTGAGCGCGGCCGAGATCCGCCGCCTCCTCACCTTCGTATTCGCCAAGCCCGATATGACGATGCGGCATGCGCTGTCCTGGCTCGCCTGGCGCCTCGTCCACCAAGCCAGAGCCCGCCACTACCACCACAAACGCCGAACCCTCGTCGACATCAGTCGATGATCAGAATCTTCGGCTGCCGTATTAATCCGCGGGTTCGGGGTTCAAGTCTCTGGCGGCGCACAGTGCAATTCCCCATCTGACCTGGTCAGATGGGGAATTTTTTCAATCAAGACCATTGTTTGGTCTCAATTGATGCAATTCGCCGCCATGCTTGGGCTGGCGGCCGTTGGTGCCCGGCACCCGTGGTGGGACAGGCAGTCGTAGCACCCGGTCGGCGCGGATCCGGCCGGTGACTTCGACGGGCAGATCTTGCAGGACCCATGCGAGGCGGGTCACGTCGTAGCTGGCGTCGCACCCGACCCGGATCATCCGGGCTGCTGCTGGCCGCTGTCGATCAGGCGTTGCACGACGTCGCGTAACGGGGTGGCGGTGATCGCGGTGGCGTCGTCCGCCGGGCCCAGCCGCACGTTGTCGAGAATCGCGGTCCACGAGGTACGTCCGGGGTCGAGGGCGGCGACGAACGAGTACGGCCCGCCGGGGATGAGCTACTGCTCGCGCTGCCAGGCGTGGGCGTCGACACCGCCGGCCAACTCCTTGTCACCACGGGCGATAACCCCGACCGACTACGCTCTGAGGCGGCCTTCGCCCGGTTGTGCGGGGCAGCGCCGATCCCGGTCTCGTCCGGCCGCACCGACCGCCATCGACTCCACCGCGGCGGTGACCGACTAGCCAACAACGCGTTATGGCGCATCGCGTTGGTGCGCATGCGCTGCCACCAACCCACCAAGGATTGCGTTGCCCGGCGCACCACCGAGGGCAAGACGAAGCCCGAAATTATGCGCTGCCTCAAACGGTACGTTGCCCGCGAAACGTACCCACTGCCGACAAGCATCGCATAGCACACCAGGGCCTCGACATAGGCGTCGCAGCCAGGCAAGCTGCACCCGTGATCGACTCAAATGGCCGGTTCTGGCGCGGAGAGAACTTCGATGACCTTGTCGAGTACCTACGCGAGTTCCAGCCAGGCGGCTATCCCGTCGAGCACGTCAACGAACTGACCTGCCCGGAATGCGCAGGTGGGACCTTCTACGTCGAAGCCGACGACACCGAAGGCGCTGCTCTCGCACGCTGCGCTGCATGCCAGACCATCCAGTACATTGCGGACAGCGTCGACTACGCCGACGAAGCTGACCTCGTCGAGTGCGCCTGCCCGTGCGCGAACGAAACATTCGCCATCGCAGTCGGCTACGCCTTGCGCCATGATCAGGAAATTCGGTGGATCAGCGTCGGCCTACGCTGCATCCAGGATGGCATCCTCGGTGTCTACGCAGACTGGAAGATCGACTACTCGCCATCTCGACACCTGCTCACTACCGCCGTCTGACCCGCCTTCTTGACAGAAGTAGGAGCGTCAGACCTAATTTCGCGACCCGCGTTGATGATCTTATGCGATCGGACTACCATCAACGATATGACTGCTCCTGATCGATCTCGTCGCCTGAGCATCACCCTGCCCGAGGACGTCGCCAAGGTCCTCGACGATCAGCCCAACGCTTCGGCCTACATAGCGGAGTCGCTGCGTATGCGTACCCGCCGCGAGACCGCTCTGCGGGTCGTCCGGGATGCGGGCTACGAAATCACGCAGGAAGGTGTCGACCGTATGCGCGCCCGCCTCGACGAGATGGCCGTTCGCCGTCGTGACCGGGAACAGCGGCACGCCGCATGACGGTCCGCGTGGTCCTCGACACCAGCGCGCTCCTCGCCTACTCGCGCATGGAAGGTCTCGCCGTCGGCGAACTGGTCAACTCCGTAGCCGAGGATCCCGGAAGCATCGTCGGCATCCCGGCCGCCAGCTACCTCGCCGCACACGCACAACTGTCCGGCGACGAACGTGGCCTCCTCGTTCGCCTCGTGACTGCAATCGACGGCGTCACCGCCATCTTGCCGCTCCTTGGCACCGATACCGTCGAAGTCGCCGACCTCGACGCGAGATCGGCGAAGCACGCCGGCCTCGGGCACGCGATCGTCGAAACCCGCAAACACGGTGCCGCGCTAGCTACCTATCTCGGGCAGCAAGCCCGAGGCGATCTCGACGAAGACGACGTCCTCGATCTCGTCTGACGCTGGGGACGAGCCGGGACGCCTTGACACGACTTGAGCAACGAACCTGTCCGTAGCGGGCCATCTCAGAATCTGCATAGGCTCCCCCACGTGTCGGAACTGGTCCAGCGGGCTTTCGATCTCGCTCAACACGCCTTGGCAGACCGTCTGCCAAGGCGGTGGCGTCATGTACAAGGTGTAGCGGCGAAAGCCCGCGAGATGAACCGCGCTGTCTCCCCCGAGGATCGCGACTTGCTCATTGCAGCGGCATGGCTTCACGACATCGGCTACGCCCCGGGCGTGGCGGACACTGGCCTTCATGCTCTGGACGGTGGCCGTTGGCTCCGCGATCGCGGCCAACCGCTTCGCCTTGCCTCGCTGGTCGCGCACCACTCGTGCGCGCTTTTCGAGGCAGCGGAACGGGGACTCGCCGACATGCTCACACAGGAGTTCGAGCAAGAGCACTCCCTAACCTCCGACGCGCTCTGGTACGCGGATATGACCACGACACCCGATGGCGGGCCGACCGACGTCAAGGCACGGTTGGCAGAGGTCCGCGAACGCTACGGCGCCGACCACCCCGTCACCCGGTTTTGGGCTCGTGCCGAACCAACACTCCTAGAGGCGATTGGCAGGGTCGAGCTGGCCTCTCAGCCGATGTAGGGCTTGGCTCGATTCTCGTACCCGTGGTCGATACACAATTGCATCGATTGATTGATATCAAGCGAGTTCCAATCCTCATGCGGAACCCATCGGACCTGTGACGATTCGGCACGAAAGCAGATCGAGAACTGCTGGCGTACCTCGCCGTCGCTGAACTCGACCACTTGGTGCGGCCACGTCGGTCACCCACCTAGTCACTCAGCTATAAAGAGAGGGCACATCCATCACTGGAATGTGCCCTCTGAGCTGGGTCGGGCTGGCCGGATTTGAACCGACGACCCCTTGACCCCAGGCAAGATCATCTAGCGTTTCTGCACGTCACGTGCAGCTCGTGCGGCGGCGTGCCTGCCGTATGGTCCCCGACGGGTCCCCAAAGCGCCTTCAGCCATCGTGCAGGCCGGAGGCCCACGGATGCCTGCTCGCTCACTCGAATGAAGTCGCGGGATCGCCCTGGCGAGGGACCTTCAACCCGAACGTGACCACCGTCCCTGTGACGTCTCCCGCGTCGGCTGCACCTTTTCGCTGACGGGGTACCAGATCAGACTTGTCCACCTGCCGCCGGCCCAAGTCCGGCTACCCGGTGGCGGCAGTGGGTTCGGCCGTCACCAATGCTGCTGCCGTGTTCGCCAATCCGGCTCGCCGCTGGCCATGGACCCGGGCGTAGAACCGCAGCAAGGTAGCGGCGACGTGCAGGATCATCGCGGCGACCTCGGCAGCTGCCGAAACAACACGCTCTACCGGACCGCGGCCCGACCGTGCCGCCACAAGGCGCGCGTCAAGCGTAGATGAACCAGAGGCCCGCGGAGCCGTTGCCGGTCGAGGTCCAGACGCACTGGAGCGGACCGGTCCAGCCGTAGTTCTGCATGCCGTAGTTGCCGATCCGGATGCACTCCGAGTAGTCGTAGACGACGCCGCGAAGGCTGGGTGTGGCGTGCGCGGGCAGGGCCCCGACGAACAGTGAGGAGCCGACCAGGACCGTTGCCGCGACCGCCATCTTGAGTCTGCGCATGTGACCTCCAGCGAGAGAATTGACGAACGTTAACATGCCGGATCGTCAATGCATAGAATCGCCCGCGTGCGTTCGTCCCACTGCGACACTGACCCGGCCTCCGGGACGCGGAGGCCGGGTCGGCTCTGCCTCGATCGGCCGGCGGCTGGTGCCTACCGGACGCCGGTCGGCCCCTCGACGCGGACGGGCTGCCCGTAGCCGGAAAGTTCCACGATGAACGATGCCGTCGACGTGACCGCCCCGCCCTGTTTGACCCCCTGGTCGGTACGGCCATAGGCGACCTTGGATATCCTGTTGTCGGCGTCGACGGTGATCAGCTTCTTGGGCATGTGCGTGACGCCGAGGAACCGATCCGCCACGTCGGTGCACGCTCGGCCGATGTCGGTCAGCGCAGCGCTATCGGTGGGCAGGTGCGCCGGGCCGGCGACCGCGATGGATCCGGCGTACTCCACGTCGTGCGGACTACCGCAGTCGAGGTCCTCGAGTTCTTTGGAGGACCGCAGGTAGCAGCCCAACCGCAGGCGCTCCCGCACTGTGTTGTTCGCCAGCGATCCGACCTACACCACAGGCACACCTTCCGGAAGCGGATCGACGGTCACCAAATCGCGGCGAAACCAGCGGGCACCGCCCTTCCAGTCCGCGACAGTCGGCACGATCAGCTTCAGATCGATCCTCAGATCGCGCCAATCCGTGATGAGGAAGTCTGCCGCCTTCCTGTCGCAGATCTCGAACGCCGGCGCCGCCTTCTCCGACGACGGAGGCACGGCCGCCTTCGCGTCATCACCAGTGAACCGGCCGACGTACGCCGTCTCACCGAAGTGCTCGTCCGCGCAGTCGATCAGCACGAAAGCCTTGGATCACTCGGTGATATCAGGGTCGACCTCATGGCACGCACTCGGACCTCCCGCCGACGGCGGCACGACGAGCACCACGAACGCGCCCATATTGAGACCAGGTCGCCAGGCCACCGACCCAGTGCGCCAGCAGGAGCCCCAGCGGGATCAACAGCGCGGCGTACGCGATGATGCACAGCCAGTCGACGGCGAAGGCAGCGATCCGGCGTAGAGTCATGCGGCGTTTGTCGCCTTGGAGGCGGTCTTGAAAGAAGTCGCCTGCTCACCATCCGCTCTGCTACAACCTGCCGCGGGCGACGCGGCCGCGCTGTCACGACGGCCGGACCGAGGGCACCAACAACAAGATCAAAATGATCAGCGGCAGCCTTCCGAAGAGTGACTAAATGGACATACGGGACGGCTGTGCATAGGCTCGATACGGCCGAGGGGAACGTCGAAACATCGAGGCCGTAGCGAGGAGTCGTCATGGAAAGCGCTGAACACGCTTGGATCGGCGATCAACTGACGCTGGAGTTCGAAGCCGGCAAGCGGAAGGCCGCCGGTTTCGGCTTGCACATCAGGCTGGGTGAATCGTTCGAGTACGGTCCGAAGATCACGTACGGCCAGGGCATCGCGTTGGGCGGTGATTTCTACGGCGTGGTGGATCAGCCGATCTGCACCGCTGCGGATCCGGTGGGCGTGTTCCGCCAGGGCTGGTTTCAGCTGGCGACGCCGTACATCCCGCACGAGCGCAGTCGCATTCTGGGCATCATGGAGGTGGAGATCAGACGGGTGATGGCGGCGTTCGACGCCGGCGAGGACCCGTCGAAGGTGTACGAGGAGATCGGCGACCGGTACTCGGTCGATTGGGCGTTCGAGACCGTCTTCCGTTATCCGCGGCTGTCCATGACGAACTTCGACCACTTCGGAGCGAACGCGGTGAAGGCGTACTCGGTCGGGCACGGTGTCGCCCTCGACGAGGCGCGGCTGGCCGCGAAGGAGCCCAAGGACTCAGTGATGCGGCTGACTCGACTCGAGCGGGCGTATGCGATGAACGCGTTCGCCGACCACTTCTTGACCGACCTGTTCTCCACCGGGCATCTTCGCGTGCCACGCGTGGAGCTGTACGACACCATCGATGACAAGCTTGTCGCCGGCAAACTGGCCCGGACGATGCACAACGAGGACTCGAAGTTCGGCCTCCAAGTGCGCGATCACAAGGGCGCGCAGTGGGTCGCCTACGGTGACAAACGGTTGCTGGACAAGGTGAGCGAGGTCAACCGGCAGCATGTCACCGCAGCCGCGCAAACGTCAGCCGACGAGGTGTGGAAGGCCTTCAGTGGAGGTTCGGTGTCGGATTACGAGGCACTCAAGCTGACCCCCGATTTCGAATCTCTGCTGCGCAACCCGGGCCAGAACTTCCGTGCGCTCTTCAAGCTGAACGACCCGAAGAGCAAGCGTCCGCAGCGCCGCAAGGAGTTGCACGACCGCAATTGTCAGGACTACATCGACGACTGGAATCCCCGGCGGACGCTGAGCGACCTCGCGAAGGGTGCTCCTTTGGTCTACCAGCCGGTACGCTGCCTCGACTTCGAGTCCGGCAAGTTCCTCGGCTGGATGAGCGTTTCCAGCGCGGTCGATCCCTACGTGGCCATCGTTCCCAAAGAAGCCGACGCGCATCCGTGCTTGTGGTACTTCTACGGTGACGATTTGTATTTGCGGAAGGACACTTCGGGCGGTGATCGCTACCTCGGCCTTTCCGGCGGGGGCCGTGCGGGCTGGGGCCTGTGGACGGGCCAGTGTAATCCGGTCGTCATCAACAAGGACATGACGATCTCGCTGGCGAAGAACCCGGAACGACTGCTATGCGTCGACCGCATGGTCAACGGCAACTGGGGCGGCGCGTGGACCGACGGGACGCCGAACCGGTTCGTGATCCAGATCGACCTGCCGCTGCCGGTACGCATACCTTGACGTGACCGACTCTCGCATCGCGGGCGGGCATCAGAAGGCCAAGGCGAAGGCCTCCGACGAGGCGGCCTCGTCCACGGTACGCGACAAGACTGGCACGGCCAGGCTCAAGTATCGGCCGTCGAGTTCGAGCATGAGGCGGGCGTCGCAGAACCGGGCGAGCATCGAGCGCAGGTCTTCCTCGGCCAGGGCGTTGTCGGTCTGTGCGAAAGGGGAACTCAGCCGACGTTGTTCTATCCCGCCCACGGCCTCACCGAGAGCTGGACCGAGCGCGGTACGCAAGCCAGCGCCGCCCTGACCGCTCTCCTCGGGGAAGGCCGGGCGCGCGTACTGATGTCCCTGAACGGCCGCTGTCCACTTCGGAGACGGCGTCGAGCTGTGGCCTGGCACTGTCGACCGCGTCGCACCATCTCGGTGTACTGCGGGAGGCCGGCCTGATTCACAGCCGGCGCGACGGAGGCGCCGTCCGGCACACTCAAACCGTGCTCGGCGAGGCGCTGACCCAGCGCCGCTGAGGCCGTAGTGGCCGCCGCGGCGAAGAACCCGCCGAAAGCGGTTCATAGCCCTGCTTCACCGGGCTGGGCGGCCGGTGCTCTCGCCTAGCGACTCGGGCGGGGCCTGGCCCAGCGGCTTGATCTTGCTTGTTCGCCGGCCGGGCTCATCGTGAGGTGTGCCCGGCCGGCGGCGCATTCAGTTCGACTCGAGCGGTACCCAGCCGCTCAGCGGTCCCCCGACCGACGTCTGCCAGGCGTGGTACGGCTGCCCATTGCGGTTGGCGAACAGCTCCCAGCGGCCGTCTCCGTTGGCGACGATCGACACGCTGGCGTCGTAACCGGACGCACTTCGCTGGGTGAAGCCGCTCCAGGATCCGTTCGGCGCGGTCTGCTCGATGGTGTACAGGGTGCCGTGGGTGTCGCGGGCGAGTACCACCAACCGGTCGGACGCCTGCGTCCAGGCGAATCCCCCCATCGTGTCCAGGCTTGTTCCACCGAGCTCGGCCCAGCCGCTCCAGCCGCCGGAGAAGGTCGGCCATTGCCATCGGTGGCACAGGCTCGCATTGTTTTCGTTGTAGATCGGCGACATGATGAACAATTCCAGCCGGCCGTCCTGGTTGGGCATCAGGTGGGGGCTCCGGGCGGCGGCGGGCCGGCAGCCACCTCCCATCGATGTCCAGCCACTCCACGCGCCGCCGGATGACAGCTGGTAGATACGCATCACGATGTTGTAGGTGTCCAGGGCGACGAGTTCGAGGCGACCGTCTGAGTTGACTCCGACGCTGATGGCGCCGCTGCCCAGCGTGTGCCCGTCGACGGTCATTCCCAGATTGGCCAGCCCGCTCCAATTGCGCGACAGATCCTGCCATGCGTGCCAGATACCCTGGGCGTTACCGACGAAGACCTCGAGCCGGCCGTCCAGGTTCTTGACGGCAGTCGGGGCGGAGGGGCTCGACAGGTCGGCGATCTTCGCCCAACCGCTCCAGCCGCCGGTGATGTGCGAATCCTGCCACGCGTGGTAGAGGGCGCCCAGGCTGGTCGCGAAGACTTCCAGCCGGCCGTCGGAGTTCTTGGCCACCGAAGGGCCGTTCCACAATCCGCCCGACGGTTGTCCCAGGCTGATCCAGCCGCTCCAGCCGCCGCCGGGCGACGTCTGGAAGTTGTGATACAGCACTGTCCCGCTGGCGGCGAAGACTTCCAGCCGGCCGTCGTCGTTGAGTATCGAGGTCGTGTTCCCCAGAGGTGGCGCGGCCGCGTATGTGGGGGACGCTACGCCAACGACGACGGCCGTGCTGGTGATCGTGATGGCGGCGATGAACAGCAGGTAGAGACTCCTGACGACGCCATGTACGCCTTCTCGGGCCATGTCATGCCGCGATTTCGAACGCATATCGGCTCCCTTCCGGTCGATTACCTCGTCGAGGTGCCGTCACTCAACCTTTTGGACCGGGTGCGGTGGGCCGATGTCCTCAAACACCGGAACGGGAACGGATATGTGCTGCTGGGGCGGCGTAGACAGCGGCTGAGTACCGGACGGCACCGGAAGGCGTCTGCCGATGGGTGGTGCTCAGGACGGTCCGGTCTCCGGCGTCAGTAGGGCGAGCTTGCGGGCAACGTCGTTCGCTGCCGGATGGCCTGCGTCGGAAAGCAATCCGCAGGCGTGGGCCCACCGGTCGCGAGCGGTGGCGTGGTCGCCGAGCGCCTGGAACGCATCGCCAGCGTGGTTGGTCAAATGCGCGTCGAGTACCGGATCGGCGATCTGGCGCGCCAGATCGAGGGCGATGTCGTACTGTTCGAGGGCGGCGGCGTACGCGCCGAGGTCGTGGTGGGCGCGACCGAGGTTGTCGCGGGTGACGGCCTCGTTGGCGTGGTCGTCGGCGAGGTGAAAGTCGGCGAGGGCGCGTTGGAAGAACGGAATCGCGGCCGCCGGGTCTCCGCGTTGGGCGTGGTACCAGCCGACGGCGGTGGCGGCCCGAGCCGTCCAGCGGAGGTCGGACAGGCCGGACCACAGCGCCAGGGAACGCTCGGCGTGGGCCAGGGCCGTGGCATGTCTGCCCTGGAGGAAACTCACATAGGACAGGACGAACTCGGTCTCGGCTTCGCCGGGCTGGTCGCGGGCGGCGCGGCACAGCCGCATCGATTCGCTCATGTGAGCGTAGGCGTCCGCGAAGTTGTCCAGGCGCCCGGCGACCGCGCCGAGGAACCGGTGGGCGTGAGCGGCGGCAGCCCGGTCCATCAACGACGTCGCCGCCCGCAGGGCTATCGACCAGACCGCGCCTTCATCCTTCCAGCGGTGGTGTTCGTAGAGGAAGGTGTCCAGGGCCCAGCCCAGCTGCCAGGCATACCTGTCGAGACCGTCGTTGCAGGCCTTGCGCAGGGTTGCCAGCAGCACTGCGCGTTCGCGCTCCAGCCAGGCCGTCGCGGTCTGGTAGTCCGGCCGCCGGCTACCTTCAGCCGGTGGCAGCGGGATCGGGATTGGCGGCCGTATGGGATTCAGGGTGCGGTCGGCCTCATGGGCGGTACGCGTGTAGTAGTCGAGAAGGCGGGTGAGGGCGGCGCGGCGTTCGTCGTCGGTGTCGACGGCTCGGCTGCGCTCGTCGGCGTAATCGCGCGTCAGATCGTGCATGAGATAGCGGCCGGGACGGTGCTCGACGAGAAGACCCGATTCGATCAAATCATCGAGTTCGGCTCGGGCGTCGTGGACTCCGGCCAGGGCAGCGACCGCCTCCGCGGCGATGTCTGGTCCAGCGGTGAGGCCCAGCAGGCGAAACAGCCGCGCGGTGGGCGGGCTGACCGCTCCATAGGAGCCTGCGAAGACGGTCTGCAACTCCGCATGGGCTCGCGTTCCGGCCCGGCGTAGTTCGGCGGCCACCGTCGCCATGGGGAATCCGGTCTGGCGTACACGGGCAGCTGTCAGCGTCAGCGCGAGCGGCAGACGTCCACACGCTGCTACGGCCTCCGCTATGGAGCTGTCGCTTTCCGAATGGGCGAGGCGCGATCGGAAGAGGTCTTGGGCTTCGGCTTTGGTCGGCAGGTCCACAGCGATCGGCGCGGCGGCGTAGTCGACGACGAGGGGCGTCAGCGGGCCGCGGCTGGTCACCACCACGCGTACACCGGCGCCGCCGACCAGCAGCGGGCGCACCTGGTCGGCATCGCGCGCGTTGTCGAGGACAACGAGTACGCGACGATCAGCGAGCAGGCTGCGAAGTTGAGCTGCTTGAGCGGCCGGGTCCGGCGGGACGTCCCGTGCCGCCACACCCATCGCGTCCAGGAACCCGCGGACGGCCTCGGCAGGATCAAGGGCCTCCCCGTCACGGGCGAACCCCCGAAGATCGGCGTACAGGCGACCGTGGGGAAAGGATTCGGCACGGCCGTACGCCCAGTGCACGACGAGTGCCGTCTTGCCCACGCCGGGCGGCCCGGTCACCACTACGAGCGGTTCGGTGGCCAGGTCCAGTGCGGTCAGCAGCGCGCTACGCCCGACAAAGGGACCGCTGAGGGCCGGCAGCTGGTTGGGCCTCGCCGGTCGAAGAGCCGCTCGATCTTTCAGCCCCTCGTAGACACCAACGACGACCGCGTGCCGGTGGCGCCACTCGGCGAGTTCCGCGCCCGCGGCCCCGCATGCCAGGACGAACGGGCGCACCAGCCGCTCGAAGTCCGGCGGGCGCTTGATTTCTCCGTTCAGAATCGCGTACAGCTGGGTTCGACTGATACTCACCGCCTGGGCGATGCTGTGCAGATCCTTTCCGGAAGCCTGCCAGCGGATCCGCAGCTCGGCGCAGAACTGCGATACCGGAGTCGAAGACGCGCCCACCTCATCTAACCTATCCGATCCAGTCGCGTGCCTGGACTCCCGACCTCCGCTCGACACATCCGGCGGCGGTCGGCTCAGTCGCCGTCGTGGACGACTTCGGCCCTGGGTGACGAGACCGTGCTGGACAGGTTGGAGGAGCTGCGCAGGTACGCCGCGGATGCCCGGATCGGCCGGGTGGACTGAGTGTTGTGGCAGGCTGTCAGGTGTGACGGACTCCGAGGCCCGCAAGGGCGGCGACGAGCTGCCGAGGCTGCATCGGGCGGCTGTGATCGAGGATCGGGTGCATGGCGTCCTGGCGCGGCGGATGCGTCGTCGCGGCTGGCAGGTAGCGGTGGTGCCGTATACCGGCTACGGCGCGCCGGGCTGGGCGCGGGTGATGGCCCGAGTGATCTTGTCGCGGCCAGCGTCGTCGAAGCCGAAGCGTCCGGCGACGGTACGCGGCTGGCGGAGTTTCGTCACGTTGCCGGCCAAGGACATACCGGTGCGGATCGAGGTCGGCGGGACCACGCACGAGGCCCGCACGGATCGGGCGGGCTACATCGATTGCGTCGCTGAGGGCAGCCTGGAGCCCGGCTGGGCGACCGTACGCATCGGGGTCGACGGCGGTGAGCCGGCCGAGGCGCGGATTCGGGTGATCGATCCGACGGCCCGCTTCGGCATCGTATCCGATGTGGACGATACGGTGATGGTGACCGCCCTGCCGCGGCCGCTGCTGGCCGCATGGCACACATTCGTGCTGGACGAGCACGCCCGCATGGCGGTGCCCGGTATGGCGGTGCTGTACGAGCGGCTGGTCAATGCTCATCCGGGCGTGCCGGTGATGTATCTCTCGACCGGGGCGTGGAACGTCGCGCCGGCGCTGACGCGTTTCCTGGCGCGGCATCTGTATCCGGCCGGGCCGCTACTGCTGACCGACTGGGGTCCGACCAGCGACCGGTGGTTTCGCAGCGGGCGTGAGCACAAGCGGGCCACGCTCGTACGCCTGGCGCAGGAGTTCCCGAACATCCGCTGGCTCTTGATCGGCGACGACGGCCAGCACGACCGGGAGATCTATGCGGCCTTCGCGGCCACGCATCCCGACCACGTGGCGGCGATCGCGATCCGGCAGCTGTCGGCGACTCAGGCGCTGCTGGCCGGCACGCTGCCGGCACACGAGGCGGCAAAGTCGGTCGACAAGCAGGGGCACACGTGGCTGTCGGCGCCCGACGGGGCGGGGTTGTGGCGGCTCCTGCACGAGGCAGGTCTGGCGTAGCAGCCAGTGATCTTCCTCGGCCGGCTCGCGTCTGTCGCGTGTGGTCGGTCGATGGTACGGGAATGGGAGGACGCCTTCGCCCGGTGTGATCGCTGCGGGGCCATCGGGCCCCGCGCATCCTCCCGAAGGAGATGGGACTGCCCCGGCGAATGGAATGTCCACCGTTCGGTGGGCGTCACCGGCGCGCAACGCATGCAACCGCAGTGACCTGTGGCCCGATACTGGGCAGCTCGAAGGCCCGCCGTCTGCTCAGAGGCAGCCCCTGTGGAGCTCCCAAGTTGTGTTAAACGCGATCGCGTTCTGGCGATCGGTCGTCGCCAGATCGGGTGGATTTTGCCGTGCAGTAGCGCCGTCTACAAAGTTCGCGGTGCGCTTTTGCGCCACAGATACCGAGTCAAAGGTCGATGGGCTGCTTGATCACACGCGCCAGGTCCTCGACGCCACCAGGGCTCAGTGAGTGTTTGAGAAGTTCTCATGACGGGCTGCGGTGTCGGGGTTGCGTCGTCGGGCCGATCGTCCATAGTGGTCCAATGTCGCGTGAGCGTCGCTACCCCTCGGACCTGACCGACGCCCAGTGGGCGCTGATAGAACCGCTGCTACCCGCGCCCAAGACCGGCGGCCGGCCGGAGAAGCATCCGCGCCGCGACATCGTGAACGCCATCCTGTACGTGGTGCGCACCGGCTGCTCGTGGCGGCAGTTGCCGTTCGACTTCCCACCCTGGCCCACGGTGTACTGGTACTTCGTACGCTGGGAGGAAGACAAGGTCACCGAGCAGATGCTCGCGATACTGCGCCGACGGCTACGCACCGCCGAAGGACGTGCCGAGGAACCATCGGCCGCGATCATCGACTCACAAAGCGTCAAAGGCGCCGACACCGTCCCACGTACAACCCGCGGCTATGACACCGGCAAGAAAATCAACGGCCGCAAGAGTCGTCGAGCGCTCCCTGGCGTGGCTGACCGCGCACCGGTGCCTGGCCCGTGACTACGAACGCCATCCAGCCACCTCCGAAGCGATGATCCGCTGGGCCGCCATCAACGGCATGACACGCCGCCTCACCCGGGGCAAACCCGCCAGCCGCCAACGCGCCTGGAACCTCGACGACCTCAAGATATGACTCGTAGAAGCTCAAAGGCGATCACAGGTCGACCACGCGTTCGAGGCAACGCTGCCGTGCCGAATCCAATGCCGCGTCATCGTCCGCGAACGCCTCACCGGCTCGACACATAGCAATCCAGAATTCTCTGTTCTCCTTCCAGCGTATGCCGCCCAACCACTCCAACTGCAGGAAGGCCTTCACCAAGCGCCCCGTTCGCAGATCCTTGAACAACGTCACCGCGTAGCCGCTCGGGACTCCCTTGACGGTGGTGAGCACCGTGTGCAATAGGGCCACGATCTCCTGCTGGTCATTGCTGAGCGTGGCGTCCGGCTCGAAGTAACCGTGCCTGGCAAGCACGTCCGCTGCGTCGGCTTCCTCGCCGACCTCCATCAGATCCCACAGACCGTCGAACTCCTCCAGGCGCCGTTCGGCGTCCGCTCGGGGCGATCCGGCAGCAACGCAAACGGCGACGGCCGCCTCGGCGGGAGCAACGCCAGCACCGACAAGACACACGAAGGTGTCGGACGCCCCGGCACCTGACGCCAGATACCCGCGGGCTGTCTGCTCCAGCAGTTCATCGCTCGACGACGCCGACATGCCAGACATCATCTCGCACAAAGATGCGCCTCGGGCACGGAGTGCGGTGACAACGACACTTCTCAAATACTCACTTAGTCTATAGCTGTGGCGACGAATCCTGCCAACCGATCCCACGGCGCACTATAACTCGCTTACACACAACGAAGCCTCTATGAATGAGATCTAAGACTTCAAGATTCATGTACCCGCGTTCGTAGCGATCTTGCGCTTGCAAGAAACTATCCATCTCCGACGCGTCGGTCGCAACTGCGACCGTTAGGCCTTTATAACTGGACGAAACCTTCATTCCGATCACAGACGTGAAGATGACGTCCACATATTGATCGTAATCTTCGCCAGGGCGCCCACGCAGGACGAGCGTTCGATGCGACTTGCTGTACGACCACAGCTGGAAAGGGTGCTCGAAGTACAGCGGTAATGATTCATTGCCTTTTGACATCCCTTGAACACCTTCCATCTATTACGACTGCGCGAACGGATTGGTTCCGTTGGCCCATTGAACTCGTCCTTGCACCTCGGGGGGAGCGGCCTCAATCATTGCGAGCTCCCAGGCAGTCAAATCTGATGCATACGGGTTATTCAGGTTTGCAGTTTCGACCCACTGTGCAGGATTCCCGATATCTTCAAGATCAAAGTGTATAATTGTTGTACTGTCAGGTTTCAGCGCGGCTCTTACGACAGATTCGAAGTCTTCCCAATGGTCGTAGTATTGCGCGCCCTTACTCCTCAGGGGTCAGCGACTCCATCCAGCCCTCCACTCCGAACTTGGCGGAGGCATACGCCGTGCAGAACTCCTGGCCCGCGATGCCGGCGGTCGACGAGATCGTGACGACCAGGCCGGAGCGTTGGGCGCGCATGACGGGAAGGACGGCGCGGGTGACGTTGATCGGGCCGAACAGGGTGGTCTCGATCTGCGCCCGGAAGTCCCCGGGGCTGATCTCCTCACCAGGGCCTTACCGACGCGGACTTCGAGGTCATCGACGACTGGGTGACAGCACTATAGTGCGAGGATTCCGTGGCGACGGTGCTCCGCCGGTTGACTGGAATGGTGCCGTACCCGCGTCAGTGCTTTCCGCGCCACATGCTCGGCGGACGGCCAACCGATGAGTCGATGCCGGCGAGGACCGTCTCACCGACTCGCTCATCGGACACATCAACCGGCAGTCGCGTCTGAGCCTCGGGGAGGTCCACCAAACCGGCCCGTGACTCGTTGCGCGTCGGCCGGATCAAATAGCCAGGCTCATCGTCATCGAGATCTATGAAGCACGCTCGCATGCTACGGGCATACCCGTCCCAGGACTTAACTCCCGCGAGCGTCAGGAGCGGGACCATCGGATCCTGCGCCGGATCCCTGAAGTTCACCATCGGTACGCCGGTACGCGATTCGGCCAGCGCCTCGCGGACCAAGGCTCCCAACGCCGGTGCGGAGACGGAACGGCGCTGTTGCGTTATCGGACAGGTGGGCACGTTGAATCGTGGGCTGTGGCTCGGGATCAGATCGCGTGGGCGAGTTCGGTGAACCCGGCGGCGATCCGCCGGGTCAGCGGGGCGTCGATGGCAAGTTCGTAGTGTCTACGGCGGAGGTTCTGCACGAAGGCGTGCCCGGCGATGATGATCTGTGCTGTCTTGTCCGTTCGTAACCCGCGCATCGATCTCAACCGGTGCTTAAGTCGGCCGTGATCGGCTTCGACCGGGTTGTTGGCGTACTGCTCGACGTGGTGCCACGCCGACGGAATCAGCTCGTCGAGCACGCCGGGGTAGACCGCAGCGGCGTCGGTGACCACCTCGGTCGGTGTCACCTTCAGTGTGACCAGAGCCCGTCGGAAGAACCTGCGGGCCGCGGCGGCGTCCCGGCGAGCCGACACGAGCACGTCGATGACCTGCCCGTACTGGTCGATGGCGCGGTACACGTACCGCCACACGCCGTTGACCTTGACGTACGTCTCGTCGACGAACCACCGGTCGCCTGGCGAGTGGCGGGCGAAGCGGGCCGCGTCGGCCAGCAGTGGGATGAATCGCTGTACCCACCGGTAGACGGTGACGTGGTCGACCTCGATACCGCGCTCGACCAGCAGTTCCTCAATGTCGCGGTAGGACAGGTTGAACCGCAGGTACCAGCGGACCGCGACCATGATCACCTCGGCGGGGAACCGGAACCCGGCGAACGCCGACTTCGGTGGCGGACAGATGCGCGACCGGGTCGATGACTTCACAGCTCAAGTCTGCCTCGATCATGCGAACACTCAATGCAACAGAGCCTCTGGGAAGGCCTTCGGAGACCTTCGCGACATTGAGTGTTGTCACTTCGCACCTTGCCTAGTCAAGGGGTCCACCAACGGTGTACTCGACTTCGGCCGGCGTTCCTGGTACACAAAAAGAGGGCCTCCGTGGTCCGTGACCAGCGGAAACCCTCCTTGCTGTCGGGCTGGCCGGATTTGAACCGACGACCCCTTGACCCCCAGTCAAGTGCGCTACCAAACTGCGCTACAGCCCGTTGCCGCCCGGATCTCTCCGCGCGGCAGCCGGTATAGCGTAGCGCACCCTGGCCGACCCGCGCGCACAGGCCCCTCCTGTCCGCTTCGGGCGTTTCACAGACTCCGGTTCGGGCGTTTCACAGACTCCGGTTCGGGCGTTTCATTGGGCACCGGCTCGGGCGTTTCACGGGCACCGGCTCAACCCGGCATGAATGATCGAACGCCGCACGGAGAGCGAACACGGCGGGACTGTCGGTTCTGCGCACATCGGGCGCATTCCCGACACCCGGCCGCTATCTTGGCCTCGTGGCCAGGGTGGAGGTACGCGTACTCGGGCCGGTCGGCGTGTTCGTCGACGGGACCGCGCTCGACCTCGGGCCGCGGAAGCGACGGTATCTTCTGGCGATCTTGGCGTTGGAGGCCGGCCGCGTCGTTCCTGTCGAACGGCTGGTGGATCTGATGTGGCCGTCGGCGCCGCCTCGGACGGCTGTGCACGGCGTACGCGTGTCCGCCTCGGATCTGCGCAGTGCGCTGCGGGAGGTCGCCGAGGTGGAGGCTGCCGGCGGCGGGTACGCCCTGCGTGCCGATCCGATGGTCGTCGACGCGCACCGGTTCCGGGCCTTGACCGCCGAGGCGGCCGGCCGGCCCGACCGGGAGCGGATCGCCGTCCTCGACCGGGCGCTGGCGCTGTGGCAGGGGCCGGCGTTGGCGGGTGTCGTGCCGGCCGAGGTACGCGACCAGTTGTGTCACGGTTGGGAGGAGGCTCGGCTGGCGGCGGCCGAGGATCGGGCCGATGCGCTGCTCCGGCTGGGTCATCATGCTGATCTGCTGCACGAGTTGCGGGTACGCGCGGCCGATCATCCGTTGCGGGAGCGCTCGATCGGGCAGCTGATGATCGCGTTGTACCGGTCGGGGCACGCGGCTGATGCGCTGGAGGTGTTTGCGCAGGCCCGGAAGCTGCTCGCGGAGGAGATCGGGCTGGATCCGGGGCCGGAGTTGTCCGCGCTGCAGGTACGCATCTTGCAACGCGACCCGGGCCTGGACCACGGGACACCGCTTCCGCGGCGGCGTACTCCGGTTCCCGCTCAGCTTCCCCCTGCGATCGCCGGCTTCGTCGGGCGCGCCGAGCATCTCGCGCGGCTGGATGATCTTCTCGACTCCCCTGTGCCGCTCCACCGCGACTCCCCCGCTGCTCCGCCGATCGTGGCGATCGGCGGCATGCCCGGCATCGGCAAGACCGCCCTGGCCGTTCATTGGGCCCACCACGCGAAGCACCGGTTCCCGGACGGGCAGCTCTTCGCCGACCTGCGGGGTTTCGACGCGGCCGGGCCGGTCGATCCGGCCGAGGTCGTGTGCGGTTTCCTCGACGCGCTCGGCGTCACCGAGTTGCCCGCGGCGGCCGGGGCGCAGGTCGCGTTGCTGCGCAGTCTGCTGGCCGGCCGGCGGGTCCTGATGGTGCTCGACAATGCCGCCTCCGCCGAGCAGGTGCGGCCGCTGCTGCCCGGGTCGGCCGGTAGCGCGGTCGTCGTCACCAGCCGGGCGCCGCTGACCAGTCTGGTCGCCGTCGAGTGCGCGGTCGCGGTGACGCTGGAGCTTCCGTCCTGGGAGGACAGTCGACGCCTTTTGGCGTACAGGATGGGTGCTCGGATCGACGCGGAGCCGGCGGCGGCCGATGCGCTGATCACGGCGTGCGCGCGGCTGCCTTTGGCGCTGGCGATCGTGGCGGCGCGGGCGGCGACCGAGCCGGGGACGAGCTTGCGCGACCTGGCGGGCGGGCTCGACGCGTTCGACGGCGGCGACGCGCGGGCGGATGTGCGCGCGGTGCTGTCGTGGTCCTACGCCGCGGTGAGCGAGGACGCGCGGCGCATGTTCCGGGTCTTCGGTGCGCATCCGGGTCCGTCGATGGGTTCGGCGACCGCGAGCGCCGCGTTGGGGCGGCCCGCCGGTCCGCTGCTGGCCGAGCTGGTCGCGGCGCGCCTGCTCACCGGTGGTCCGCGCTACCACGCGCACGATCTTGTCCGTGCCTACGCCACCGAGCTGGCCGCGCCCGAGCTCGCCGCGGTCCGCCGCCGGATCATCGATTACCTTCTCAGCCGGGCGTACGCGAATGCGCGCGGACTGGATGCCTTCCACGATCCGATCCCCGCGGTCGCCGGCGCGTCGGCGGCGCCGGACCCGCTGGCCTGGTTCACGGCCGAGTACGCCACCCTGCTCGCCCTGGTCGAGACGAGCCCGGACGAGGACGCGTGGCGGCTGGCGCTGGCGCTGACCGAGGTGTTCGAGCGGCTGTCGCGGTGGAGCGAGTGGGCGCGGGTGCACGGGCTGGCGCTGGCGGCGGCGCGGCGGCTGGGTGACCGGTGGGCGGAGGCGTACTGCCTGGTCGGCTGCGGGCGGGCGGCGATGTGGCGGCGTGACTTCGCGGCCGCGCGTACGCTGCTCGGCGAGGCGCTCGCCCTGTTCACCGAGCTGGGCGACGACGACGGGTGCGCGCGTACGCACCACCATCTCGGTTATCTGCACGAGCACGAGGGCGGGGATCTGCGCCCGGCGTATGAGCACAGTTCGGCCGCGTTGGAGCTGTTCCGGCGTACGGGCACCAATCCGGCCGGGCTCGCCCGCGCGCTCAACGCCGTCGGCTGGTACGCGAGCCTCCTCGGCCGGCCCGACGAGGCGGTCACGTGCTGCCGGGAGGCGTTGGAGCTGCTGCGGGCGCTGGGCGATCGGCGTACCGAGGCGTGGACGTGGGACAGTCTCGCGCATGCCTATCTCGGCCTGGGCGAGGTCGCCGCCGCCGTCGACAGTTTCGGCCGGGCGCTGACGATGATGGTGGAACTGTCCGACCGGTTCCACGAGGCCGACATCGCTGATCATCTGGGCGACGCGTACGCCCGGCTCGGTGAACCGGTGCGCGCCCACGCGGCGTGGGAGCGGGCCTGGCAGTGCTTCGACGAGCTGGGCCACGCCCGGGCGGACGAGGTACGCGCCAAACTGTAGGCATGACAGCCTTGCCGGAACCCGCGGATCTCGGTAGCCAGCTCGCGTACTGGGACGGCGTCGGCGCGACGAAGACCTTCACCCATCCGGTGGACCACGACTGGCTGGCCGGCGTACGCCGGGACGCCCGCGTCCTGGATTACGGCTGTGGGTACGGCCGGGTCATGGCCGAGCTCGCGGAGCGCGGCTTCACCGATGTGTCCGGTGTGGACCTGTCGCCCGCGCTGATCGAGCGGGGCCGCCGGTCGCGGCCCGATCTGGAGTTCGCGGTCCTGGAGTCGCCGCCGGGGCTGGAGCGCGCGCCGGCGAGCGTCGACCTCGTCCTGCTGTTCGCGGTGCTGACGTGCGTTCCGGACGACGCCGGGCAGCGGGCGCTGGTCGCCGAGCTGCGCCGGGTCCTGGCACCGGGCGGCCTGCTGTACGTCAGCGAGCCGGTCCGGCAGGACGACGAGCGCAACCGCAGCCGTTACGCCGCCCACGCCGAGCGCTTCGGTACGCCCTACGGGGTCTTCACGACCGACGACGGCGCGGTGTGCCGCCACCACGACCTCCCGTCGCTGCGCGGCCTCCTCTCGGATTTCGAGCCCGTGCGCGAGCGGACGATCGACGTCACCACGATGAACGGTCACCGGTCGCAGGCGGTCCAACTGCTCGTCCGCCTGCGACCGGAGGCCGCTTAGTACGCGTACAGGGTGGCGGTGTCGGTGGTGACGGCGATCAGGCGTCGCTGCCCGACCACCATCGCGTGCGGCTTCGACGGCAGGCCGCCCAGGCCGACCACCTTTCCGGTGGCCGGATCGAAGAGCCAGAGTTTCATCGCGCGCGTGGTGTCGTCCGGCTGCCCCTGGGTCTCGTCGAGGGCCAGGACGGCTCGGCCGTCGTCGACGCCGACCGTGGTGGTCGCGCCGACCTCCGCCGGCAGGATCGGCCGCAGGTCCCGGTCGAAGATCGGCCCGTTGTACAGATAGATGGTGTCGCCCACTGGCAGGACGAAGTCGAATGTGGCCATGTCCTGGACGACCGGGGTGGCACCGGCCCGCAGCAGGACCACCTTCAGCCCGGCCCGCAGGCAGATCGCATCACCCGCGCAGGGCAGCACGCTCGGCAGGAGAAGGTTGGCGGTGTGGAACCCCGGGGTGGGTGGCAGGATCGCGTACGCCACCGACGGGCCGTCCCCGCCGAGGTCGAAGGTGCTCAACCGCTCGGTGGACACGAGATAGAGCTTGCCGTGGTAGGCGAACGAATCGTCCGGGATCGCGGCGGGAGCCCCCGTCCACGAGTGCCCGGTCGGCCGCCCGTCGGCGAGGTTGTACTCACGAATGGTGCCGCCGGTTTCGGCCCGATAGAAGTGGCTCGCACCGTGCAGGTAGTCCAGGATGCCGTGGTCGGCGTCGATGCCGCCGCCGGACCGGTCGGCGATCTCGTAGATCAGCTTAGGGCCGGCCGGCAGCCCCCAGCGGACCTCGCCGGTGTTCCAGTCGAACCCGGTGAGCGCGTTGTCCGGGCCTACCGCCAGGTAGACGCCGTCGGTGACGTAGGCGTGGTCCCGCTGGCCGAGATCGTGTCGCCACCGCGTCGCACCGCTCGCCGGATCCAGGACTTCCACGTGTTCGGTCATCCCGCCGGACCCGGTGGTGATGAGATCGTTCAGGATGAGGTGCCCGTCCATCAGGTGCAGGTACGGATGGCCGAGCCGCCGGCCGTCGAGGGCATGTGTCCACAAGCGACGGCCGGTCGCCGCGTCGAGGGCTGTCACCGCCGCCACCTCGTGATCGATCGCCGCCACGAACGCGTAGCCGCCGGTGATCAGGCTCTGCACGAATCCCGTCGCCGGGATCGGTTCGCCGATGCCGTGCAGGTTCGTGTAGCTCGGCGTCGGCACGGGACGCGCCGGCTGTTCGGGCCGTTTCGCCCGGATGAGCGCCACCGCGATGCCGAGGACGAGGATCACCGCCAGGCCCGCGGCGGCCGCGATCCGGCTGGTCGAACCGGGTGCGGCCGCGGACGCGCAGGTGCCGCCACCAGTCCTGGACGAGCCGGTTGACCACCAGGCGCAGCCGGCCCTCGATGTTCTCGTAGCCGCCGACCTGCCCCCAGCGCTGCCACGCCCGCGCGTACGCCTCCTGCGTGACGTCCTGGGCCTGCGGCAGGTCGCCCGTCAGCCCGTACGCGTACCGCAGGGTCCGGTGGGAGGTGGCCTGGTAGAAGTCCTTGAAGTCCATGGGCCCCGTTCCGTTCTCGTCGTGTCATCTTTCAACACGGCCGGAGCGGGCGTTCCAGTGCGGCGAAGGGGGCCGGACTCCACCACAGCCCGGCCCCCCGTTCTCGCTGCCGTCCCCGGCGGAGGGGTCTCAGCAGACCAGGGCGACGGTGACGGCGACGGCGTCCTGGCGAGTGTTGCCGGCGTTGTCGGTCGCCTGGAACGTCAGCGTGTGCCCGAAGTTCCCGCAGCCGCCGCGCAGGTTCACCGTCGCCGTCGTGCCGGTGGCGATCGGCGTGCCGTTGTCGAGCCATCGCGTCGTCAACGGGAAGCCTTCCGGATCGGAGGCGGTCGCCGCGAGGGTGACGGTGGCGTACCAGCCGGATGCGTCCGATCCGGTGACCCAGATGGTGGCTCCGTTGGCGGGGCTGGTGATGTGGACGACCGGCGGCTGGTTGACGGGGTTGGTGACCAGCGCGATCGCGACCGTGGCGGTGGCGCACTGGTTGATGTTGTCGCAGCCCTTCAGCGTGACGAAGTGCGTGCCCACGCCGCCGCCGGTGACGACGGTGGGGTTGTGGCCGGTGGCGAACGGCGTGGTCGCCCCGTCCAGGAACCACTTCATGGCCGCGTCGGGCAGCGGGCCGAGGTCGTCGGTGCTGATGGCGTGGAACGGGATCGGTTCGGAGACGCCGAACGACGGCGACGCCGAGGTCGGGTTGGTGATCGTCACCGTCGGCGGCGAGTTCACCACGTTCACCGTGACCGCGTCGGTCGCCGTGACGCCGTTGAAGTAGACGGCCGTCGCGGTGATGGTCTGCGTACCGACGGGCGGGATCGCGCTGATCGGGTTGCCGACGCCGAGCACGGTCGCGCCGGCCCGCCAGGTGACGGTCGGCGTACCGTTGCCGTCGTCGAAGGTGGTGGCCTGGAACGACGAGGGCGTGAGCGCCGACAGGGTCCAGCCGTTCAGCGGATTCGTGATCTTGATCGAGGCGGGCAGCGCGTCCGTCACCGAGCCCAGTGCGTTGATCACCTTCGTCCCCACGTCCCCGTCCGGACTCGTACGCATGTTGCGGAACAGCACGTTCTCCACGGAGTCCGCCGACAGGCTGGGATGCGCGGCCCAGATGAGGGCGGCCACGCCCATCGCGTACGGGGTGGAGAAACTCGTCCCGGAGACGGCCCAGGTCTTGTTGGGCGTGGAGTGCTGCGGGTCGGCGCCGACGAGGACGGTGAACGGCGCGAAGATGTCGACGTCCTCGTGCCCGAAGTTCGAGTCGTGGTTGCGGTTGAGGGAGTTCTGCGCCAGCCCGCCGACGCAGATGACGTACGGCAGCTCGCACGGCGCGTACAGGTAGGTCTCCCAGCAGCCGAGGAAGCAGGTCTCGCCGTCGACGTCGTGGCCGTCGTTGCCGGCCGCGGCGAACATGAGGATGTCGTCGGTGGCGGCCCCGATCAGGGCGGTCTCCCCGATCAGCGGCAGCATCGTCCAGGCCAGCGACCAGTGCGTCCGGTCGCCGAAACTCATGTTGATCAGCCCCTTGTACGCGGCGGCCGCGTCCAGCGCCGCCATCACGAGGAACTCGTCCATCCCGGTGTAGATCAGGTTCAACGTCCCGGCGACCGGCCCGCCCGTCCCGGCGGTGCCGACGTAGTTCCCCGGTACGGCGGCCGCGGTGTCGGCGACCTGCGTACCGTGCCAGGGCGCAACGGAATCGCCGGGATCGCCGGCGCCGGCGAACGGCACCATGCTGGACATCACCGTGCCGGGCGGCAGGTCGGCGTTGACCGTCGGGGAGAACCCCTGGTCCAGGACGGTCATGTGCACCTTGTTGTTCAGCGCGCCGATCGAGTCCATGATCGTCCACGCCTCGGTGACCCCGATGTCCTGCACGCTCCCCTTGTCCAGATAGGACCATTTGTAGGGGTCGTTGCTGTACGGGTCGGCGGGATTGTCGGTGAAGCCGAGCGGTCCGGTGCCGGCCTCGCCCAGGCTGCGCGTCGCGTACGACGAAGGGGTGTGCACCCAGTTGACGCCGACCGTGAGCGGATTGCCGGGAGTGAGCGCCTCCTGGGCCGCGAGGGCCAGCAGCCGCAGCGCGGCGTCGCTGGAGACGGCGAGCGAGTCGGCCTTGGCGTGGCCGTCGTTCAGCTTGGCCAGGCTGTCCGGGAGGGTGCCCGGATCGGCGAGGTCGGTACGCACCCGCACCACGTACTGCGGCACGCCGTTCTTGACGTGCGGCTGGTACGACGACAGGATCGTGCCCTTCCACCGGGCGGCGAACGCCTTGATCTGCGTGTCGTCCTTGCTGCTGACCAGCACCTCGTCCGCGACGAACATGCTGCTCACCCCGGCCGCGTCGACCAGCCCGGCGACCGGCCGCGGCACCTTCGGATCCCAGCCCGGCAGCGTCGTCCTCCCCTTCGGCGCGGCGGCCGGGTCGACGTAGACGGTGATCGGCCCCTTGCACCCGTCGGTCGCCGGCATCGCGTTCAGCGTCTGCCCGCGCAGCCCCTGGCCGCGCCGCGCGAACCCCGCGTCGACGGCCTTGGCCGCGAAGGTCGCCAGCGCCGCCGCGGAATCGCACCCGTCGGTCGCCGCGGCCTTGTCCAGCAGCGGCGCCAGGCCGGCGTCCGCGGTACCGGCCAGGTCCGCGCGCAGCCGCGCGATCGCGGCGGCCACCGGGGAGGTGGCGGCGTGCGCGCTGACCGGCGCCACGACCGCCGTCAAGATCAAGATCAATGCGGCCGTACGCCGAAAGCTCCTCATGGGACGCATGCTCCCCGAGAGGGTTCACAGCTTTGTCACAGCCGGAAGAGTCGGTGAGGTGCGGTAGCGCCGATGGTTCTTCAGGGCCGATCGGCGGGTGGCCGGACCAAAGTCAAGATCATATTGGCCCGTGTTCGTCGATCTCACTTCCGCTCCTCCCGCGGGAGACCGTTCCGCCCCTATCGCTGCGCTCCGGGGACTGCACTGCCAGGTGGGTGGGGCGAAGCATCGTTCACTGCGGCCCGGTCGCCGCTTCACCCCCACACCCGCCCGCCTTGCGCCGCGAGTCTCCTACCGGGTCGGTTCGACGATCGCCACGCCGGCCTCGATCATGTCGCAGATATATGTCGAAGTAGATCACCAAGCCTTGATCATGTAGCTCATATATGTTGCAGCGACCGGATTTCGACAGATACGAGTGACATGATCAAGGCCGTTACGAGACGGGACCACCCGGGTTGAGATGTAACGGCGACCGGGCGACGGCGGACGATGCCTCGCCCCAGCGACCTGGCAGTGGAGGCCTCGGAGCGCAGCGGAGAGGCCGGAGCGGTCTCCCGCGCGAGGAGCGGAGGCGAGATCGACGAACCCGGGACATAAGTGTGATCTTGATCTTGAAGGGATGATGAGTCGATCACGGGATCGCTGTCAGAGCCGCCCTTGCTTCGCGTCGTCGGCGCTGTTCGGCCGGGTCGGCGACCGGCGCGGCCGCCAGCAGCCGGCGCGTGTACGCCTCCCGCGGCGAGCCCAGCACCGCGTCGGCCGGCCCTTCCTCGACCAGCCGTCCTTCGTGGAGGACCGCGATGCGGTCGGCCAGCTGTTCGATGACCGCCAGGTCGTGGCTGACGAACAGGCAGGCGAAGCCCAGGTCGCGTTGCAGCCCGGCCAGCAGTTCGAGGATGCGGGCCTGCACCGAGACGTCGAGGGCGCTGGTCGGCTCGTCGGCGATCAGCAGCGCCGGATCGAGGGCGATCGCGCGGGCGATCGCGACCCGCTGCCGCTGGCCGCCCGACAGCTCGTGCGGGTAGCGCTCGTGCAGCGACGGCGACAGCTGGACGGCGTCGAGCAGATCGTCCACTCTGGAGTCGAGTGCGGCGCCGCGCAGGTGGCTGTGCAGCAGCAGCGGCTCGGCGACGCAGCCGGCGATGGAGCGCCGCGGGTTCAGCGACGACGCCGGGTCCTGGAAGACGATGCCCAGCCGGGCGCGGACCGCCCGCAACCGGCGCGCGTGTCCGCGGGCGGCGGCGACGTCGGTGCCGGCCACCTCCAGCGCGCCGCCGGTGACCGGGACGAGCCCGGCGATCGCCCGGCCGAGCGTGCTCTTGCCCGAGCCGGACTCGCCGACCAGGCCGACGATCTCGCCCGCGCGCAGGTCGAGGCTCACTCCGTCGACCGCGCGTACCCGCCGGCCCTGCCGTCCGCGGTAGTCGATGGTGACGTGGTCGAGGCGTACCAGGGGCGGGCCGGCCGCCGGTACGGCTCGCGGGGACGAGGTGCGGCCGGGGACCGACGACAGCAGCAGGCGCGTGTAGTCCTCGCCCGGCCGGGCGAACAGCTGCTCGGCGGGGGCCTGCTCGACGACCCGGCCGTCGCGCAGCACCACCACGTCGTCGGCCAGGTCCGCGACCACCCCCATGTCGTGGGTGATCAGCAGGATCGCGGTGCCGAGCTTCGCGCGCAGCTCGCGCAGCAGGTCCAGGATCCCGGCCTGCACGGTGACGTCCAGCGCCGTCGTGGGCTCGTCCGCGATCAGGACCTCGGGGTCGCAGCTCACCGCCATGGCGATCACGGCCCGCTGCAGCTGGCCGCCGGACAGTTCATGCGGGTACGCCCGGGCGATGCGCTCGGGATCGGGCAGTCCCACCAGTTCGAGCAGATCGCGTACGCGCCGCCGCAACGCGTCCCGGCCGGCCGGGCGGTGGGCCGCGACGGCCTCGGCGATCTGGTCGCCGACGGTGAACATCGGGTTGAGGGCGCTCATCGGCTCCTGGAACACGGTGCCGATGCGGCCGCCGCGGACCGTACGCAGCAGCCGCCGGTCGGCCCCGACCAGTTCCTGATCGCCCAGGCGGATGCTGCCGGCGACGGTCGCGGTCGCCGGCAGCAGACCGAGCGCGGCCAGGGCGGTGGCGCTCTTGCCCGAGCCGGACTCGCCGACCAGGGCCAGGACGCGCCCGCGGCGCAACCCGAAGGTCACGCCGCGGACCGCTTCGACCGCACGGCCGTCGACGTCGAACGAGATCCGCAGATCCGTGACGGTGAGCAGGTCGTCGTCGCCCGTCAACGCAGCGACACCTGCAGGTAGTTGGGGTAGGCCGGGAACGCCGCGACGAAGAAGTCCGTGACGCCCGACCCGTGCAGGAACGAGTTGCGGGTGTAGATGAGCGGCACGATCGGGGCGTCGGTGAGGATGCGCTGGTCGATCTGCTGCCACTGCTTCTGCGCGGCGGTCGCGTCGATCTCGGCCCGCGCCTGCTCGATCTGGGCGTCGACGTCGGCGTTGGAGTACCGCGACAGGTTGAACCCGCCGCCGCCGATCTCGCTGGAGGCGAACAGCGGCTGGATGTTGGCGTTCGCGCTCGGGTAGTCCGGCTGCCAGCTGGTCAGGGTCAGGTCGTAGTCGCCCTTGTCGTTGGTGACGAAGTCGAACCACGAGTCCGAGTCCAGGGGCTTCAGCGTGACCTCGATACCCGCCCGGGCCAGGCCCTGCTGGATCGCCTGCGCCTTGGCCAGGCTCTGCGGATCGTTCTCGACCGCGAAGCTGAGCTTCAGACCGGTGGCGTGGCCGGCGTCGGCGAGCAGCGTCTTGGCCTTGGCGACGTCACCCGAAGGGTCCGGCGTCGGGTAGAGGTCGTACTGCGCCCGCCCCGCGATACCCGGCGTGATCAGGGTGGAGGCGTAGTCGCCGCCGAGCGTACCGCCCGCGGCCACGAGGAACGCCTTCTTGTCGACGGCGTAGTTGATCGCCTGGCGGACCTTCACGTCGGTCAGGCCCGGCCGGGTCGTGTTGATCGCCAGGTACGCCAGCGCCCCCGGGTCGGAGGTCACCAGCCGCTGCTTGGCCGACGCGTTGGCCTGGATCTGGGCGAGCTGCGCGGGCGGCACGAAGCTCGCCCCGAACGCGTCGCGGTCGTCGCCGGAGTCGGCGATCAGGCGCTGCGCCACGACCGTGCTCTCCTGGCCGAGCTGGAAGGTGATGTTGTCGGGGCCGCCGGTGCGTACCGGGTCGGTGGCGGCGTCCCAGTTGGTGTTGCGCTTGAGCTTCAGCGCGGTGCCCTGCTGGTAGGACTCCACCTGGTAGGGGCCGGACGCGACCGGGTTCTGGCCGTACTTGGCCACGTCGTCCTTGGCCTTCGGGACCGGGGTGAAGGCCGGCATCGACACGATCCACGGCCAGTCGCCGAACGGCTTGCTCAGCTTGAACACGATGGTCTGCGCGTCGGGGACCTCGATCGAGTCCAGCGTCTTGCCCTGGTACGGGCCCTTGTAGTCGGCGCCGCCGACCAGCAGCGTCTTGTGGTAGCCCAGGCCGCCGGACAGCTCCGGGGCGAACGAGCGCTCCACGCCGTACTTGACGTCCTCGGCGGTGATCGGCGTGCCGTCGGCGTACTTCAGGTTGGGCTTGAGCTTGTAGGTCCAGGTCTTGCCGCCGTCGCTGGGCGTGCCGGCGTCCTGCGCCAGGTCGCCGACGACCTTGCCCTCCTGGCCGGGCTTGATGTCCCAGGTGGTCAGGCGGCGGAAGATCAGGCCGAGGGTGGTGATCGCCAGGTTCTGGCTCTTGGCCGGGTCGAGGTTGACCGAGCTGGAGGAGGTGAGGATCGTCAGCGTGCCGCCCTTGCGGGCCGTGCCGCTGGAGGCCGAACCGGTGGGCGTGGCGTTGGCGTTGCAAGCGGTGAGGGCGAGGGCCGCCGTCACCGCCAGCACGGCGGTGACCGATCTGCGTCGCATGGTGTGTGCCTTTCGTGGGTGGTGGCGGTGCTGCCTGGAGGGAGCGGTCTAGAGGGAGATGCGGGGGTCGAGGACGCCGTAGAGCAGGTCCACGGCGAAGTTCGCGAGGACGATGAGGAACGCGGCGAAGAGCGTGACGCCGACGAGCAGCGGCAGGTCGACGTTGCCGACCGCGTCCATGAGCAGGGCGCCCAGGCCCTGCATGCTGAACACCCGCTCGGTGATGACGGCCCCGCCGAGCAGGCCGCCGAGGTCCATGCCGAAGACGGTCACCACCGGCACGAGGACGTTGCGCAGGGCGTGGCGGCCGATGACCCGCCGCTCGCCGAGGCCCTTGGCGCGGGCGGTGCGGATGTAGTCCTCGCCGAGGATCTCCAGCATCTGCCCGCGGGTGAGCCGGGCGTACAGGGCCGCGGACAGGAACGCCAGGACGCACCAGGGCAGGATCAGGTGCCACGCCCACTGCACCGGGTTCTCGGCCAGCGGCACGTACCCGCCGACCGGGACCATGTCGAGGGTGAAGCCGAACAGGAGGATCCCGAGCAGCCCCACCAGGTACGCCGGTGCCGAGACGCCCGCGATCGAGGCCGTCATCACCGTGCGGTCCAGGAGGCTGCCGCGGCGTACCGCGGAGACGGTTCCGGCGGAGACGCCGAGGACCAGCCACAGCACGGCGGCGCCGGCGGCGAGGGAGAACGTGACGCCGATGTGGCTCGCGATGAGCGTGCTGACCGGCGCGTCGAGCCGGAACGAGTAGCCGAAGCAGGGCGCCGCGCAGCGCACCACGGCCGAGCCCGAGCCGAACGACCGCCCGGCGAAGATCCCGCCGAGGAAGTCCAGGTACTGCCGCCACCAGGGGGCGTCGTAGCCCATGAACGCGCGGGCGTCGGCCAGCCGCTGCGGCGTGCAGGGCTTGCCGCACGACAGCTGCGCCGGGTCGGCCGGCAGCAGGTAGAACACGGCGTAGGTGAGGATGCTGACGATGAGCAGCACCAGGATCATGCCGGCCAGCCGGCCGGCGGCGAAGCGTAGGAGCCTCATCGGGCCACTCCCGCGGTCCGGGGGTCGAGGGCGTCGCGCAGCCCGTCGCCCAGCAGGTTGAACGCCAGCGTGGTCAGGAACAGCGCCGCGCCGGGGAAGACGAGGAACATCGGGTCGGTCTGGACCCAGGCGATCGCGTCGCCGATCGAGCGCCCCCAGGCCGGTGTCGGCGGCGGTACGCCGACGCCGAGGAACGACAGGGCGGCCTCGGCGCCGATCATGCCGGGGATGAGCATCGTGGCGTAGACGATGATCGTCGCGCCGAGGTTGGGCAGGATCTGGCGGACGAGCACGTGCAGCGGCCCCGCTCCCAGCGACACCGAGGCGACGACGAACGTGCGCCCGCGCAGCGCCAGGGTCTGGCCGCGGACCACGCGGGCGATGCCCGGCCAGCCGAACAAGCCGATCACGCCGACGACGAGCGCCGGTTTCGGCAGCGCCGCCGGCGCGATCGCGCCGAGCGCGATCATGAGAATGAGCGTGGGGAACCCGAACAGCACGTCGATGGCCCGCCCCGTGATGCGGTCGTACCATCCGCCGAAGAACCCGGCCGTCATCCCGACCAGTACGCCGAGCAGCACCGACAGCGCCGTGGCGGCGACGCCGACGAGGATGGACGTCCGCGCCCCGTGCACCACGATCGCGAACAGGTCGCGGCCGGTGAGCGGCTCGACGCCGAACCAGTGCCGGGCGCTGATGCCGCCGCCGAACCCGCGCGGCACGCCCGAGTCGTCCAGGGCGTCGAGATGGTAGGTGTAGGGATCCTGCCCTTCGACGGCCGACAGCAGTGGTGCGGCGGCGGCGATGACGAGCAGCCCGACGACGACGGCCGCGCCGGTGACGGCCCACCGGTCGCCGGCGATCCGCCGCCAGCGTGCTCTGCGTCCGGCAGGAAGGGAGGCGGCGGCGGTCATCGGGGGTCCTTAGGTTCGGCGGGTCCGGGGGTGGCGGGCGGGAAGGCGGCGACACATACACAATGGACACAGTTGTGAACGCATTGTTTCGCCGCCTTCCCTTGTCGCCGTTGCCCCGGGATCGTCCGGCAGCCCGCAGATCCTACGAAGATCATCAGGCGCATGCCTAGGAAAACGGGGCCCAAGGAGACCTATAACACACATCAGGTTACTAGGGAATATCATCGATCATCGACAATGGCGTACGCTGCGCCGTCGACATTGGATAGACGAGTCGCCCGGTGCCGTCACCGGCCGCCGGAGCTCAGCGGTCGTCGGCGGCCCCGCCGGTCGCGACGGCCGGCGGGTCGAGCAGGCCGGTGCCGGCGTGCAGGCCGCCGTCGACCGGCAGCACGGTTCCGGTGATGAACGAGGCCGCCGGGGACGCCAGAAACCAGACCGCCTCGGCCTGCTCCGCCGCGGTCGCCCACCGGCCCAGCGGGATCCGGCGCAGCAGCTGCGGCCCGGGATCGCCACCCGTCAGCCGGGTACGCGTCAGGCCGGGCGCGATCGCGTTGATCCGGATGTTCTCGTGCGCGTAGTCCAGTGCCGCGGCGCGTACCAGATTGACGGCGGCCGCCTTGGTCGCGTTGTACGCCCAGGTGCCGGCATCGGCCCGCAGTCCGGCGACCGAGGCGGTGACCACGACCGCCCCACCGCCGGCCGCTCGCAGCGCCGGGACGGCCGCACGCAGTCCCAGCGCGACGCCGCGTACGTTGACCCGCCACATCTCGTCGAACCGGTCGATCGCGTCGTCGGCCTCCAGCGGCCGGGTGCCGCCGATGCCCGCGTTCAGCACGGCCGCGTCCAGCCGGCCGAAGCGCTCGACGGCCGCCGCGACCATCGCCGTCGCGGTGGCCGGTTCGCCGGTGTCCCCGGCCAGCGTCACGATCCCGGCCCGCCCGGCGAGGGCGTCGAGCCCGGCCCGGTCGACGTCGACCGCGACGACCCGGTGGCCCCGCGCGGCAAACAGGTCCACGCAGGCCCGGCCGATCCCGGCCGCGGCGCCGGTGACGACCACGACCGGCCCGCCGGTCACGCGGCGACCCCGTCACACCGTTGGTACGCAAGAGGTCCGGTGGTCACGATGCTCCTCCCGGCGGTACGCCGCCCAGCCATATCCTACGAGACTAGTAGGAATTATGGCCGGTTCAGAGGTCGACGTCCACCCAGACCGGATCGTGGTCGCTGCCGTCCCCGCCGAGGTGCGTACGCCGCCCGATGCCGGCACCGGTCTGCTTCGCGGCGAGCGCGGGCGACAGCCACATCTGGTCCAGCAGCGCGTAGTCGGCGGGCTTGCCGGATTCCTTGTACCGGTCGCTCCACGGTTCGTCGGGAGCGGGCGGCTGGTCCTTCGGCGCCGCCTTGTCCGGCACGGCGTGGGCCAGCCCGTTGACCAGCTTCAGCTCGGGATCGCGGACCAGCGGGGTCAGCGCGGCGGAGCCGGGCCGGTCGTTGAAGTCGCCGCAGACGAGGTAGCGGCTGGTCGGCCGGGTCTGCTCGTTGACGATGCGGGCCGCGGTCGCCGCCTGGCGCGTACGCAGATCGGTGTTGTGCTGCTGGCAGGTCACCGGATCCTCGGTGAAGTCGCAGAACTGGGACTTCAGGTGGGTGTTGAACACGGTCAGCAGCTTGCGGCTGTGGTCGGCGGCCAGGATCTCGACCTGCAGCAGGTCGCGGCTGAACACCGCCTCGGTGTCCGACGGCGCGAAGACGGCGTGCCGCCACGAGGTGACCCCGCCGATCGGCAGCCTCGACAGGACGCCGACGTCGATCAGGCGCGGGTCGTTGCCCTCGACGAGGACGACGTGCGCGTAACCGAGCCCGGCGAGGTCCGTCTGCGCGAACGCGGTCAGCGTCGTGACGTCCTCCACCTCCTGCACGCACAGCACGTCGGCGTTCAGCGCGCCGATCCGGGCGGCCAGCTTCGTACGCTCGGCGGCCGGCTTGCCCTTCACCAGGCGGCCCTTGAAGGTGCGGAACTTCGCGCCGGCCGGATCGCCGGGATCGATCTGCGTCACGATCTCCACCGGCGGATCACCCGCGTGCGGAGCGGCCGGCAACGCCGTGACCTCCCCGAGGAAGTCGTACCGCGAGAACAGGTTGTTCAGGTTGAACGACGCGACACGTACCATTCATTGATTATGGAGGGGCCGAGGTCCGCAAGACCGCATATGCCGGGGTACGGAGTCGCTCCGGCGGGTGACGGATTGCTGACCTGGACGTGGGCGCTGGAGCGGCTGCGCTCCTCGCACGCCTACTGGCTCGCGACGACCCGCCCGGACGGCGGGCCGCACGTCATGCCGGTGTGGGCGATGTGGCACGACGGGGCGCTGTGGTTCAGCTGCTCGCTCGGTTCCCGCAAGACCCGCAACCTGCTCGCGGAGCCGCGCTGCGTACTGACCACCGAGAACCCGCGCGAGCCGGTGGTCGTCGAGGGCCGCGCGGAACAGGTCACCGACCTGGCGACGCTGCGCACGGTGCTCGACGTGGAGAACGCCAAGTACGGGACCGCGTACGGGATGGACATGCTGGACCCGGCCGCCAACGCCTGCTTCCGGGTCCGGCCGGCGACGGCGTTCGGCCTGATCGAGGCGGAGTTCACGACGTCGCCGACCAGGTGGACCTTCGACGCCTGAGCCGCCGGGGCGGAGTGGCCGCCCACCCCGCCCGCGCCGCTCGAATCGGGCCGCTCAGAAGGCGTCGCCGCAGGTCTCCGGCTGGCCCGCGTCCCGGTAGAGGCACAGCTGCGTCTTCACCGTGCCGCCGCTGTCCTTCTTCCAGGACAGCGACGGTCGTCAACCCAGAAGCTGACGACCGGTGGTGTAGTCCGCCCGCCGTCAGACCGGGACGCGCAGGCGGCGGGCCTCGCGCAGCACCTCCGCGGTGAGCGCCTCGTCGTCCAGCCGCCGGCACACCTCCAGCGCCGCCCGCAGCTCCCCCGCCGCGTCGCCGATCCGCCCGGCGGTCGAGAGCACCTCCATGCGGTCCATGCGGATCTCGCGTACCAGTTCGGGGGAGTTCATGCGCTCGGCGGCCGCGAGCGCGGCGTCCAGGTGCGACAGCCCCGCGGCCAGCTCACCGGCCGCGGGCAGCACCTTGCCCAGCTGCATCCGGGTGTACGTCTCGCCGACCTCGTCCTTCGACGACTGCCGGATGTCGAGCGCCTCGCTGAGCAGGGGGATGCTGCGGTCGGGCCGGCCGCGTACGCGGTAGTGCATCCCGAGGCTGTGCAGCAGCAGGGCGATCCAGGGGCGTACGCCGTGCTCGCGGGCCTGGCCGAGGCCGGACAGCAGGGTGGCCTCGGCGTCGTCGTGGTCCCCCCATTCGGTCTGGAAGATGCCGAACGTGTTCATCGTGGTGATCCGCTCGACCGGGTCCTCGATGAGCGGCAGCAGGTCGACGGCGGGCGCGACGGTCGCCCGGGCCTCCGGGTAGCGACGCAGCCGCTGCAGGTTGATCGCGATCAGCCGGTACGCGACCAGCTCCGCCGCCGGGTCGCCGCGCTCGGCGGCCACCTGCGCGACCCGGGGCGCCACCGCGAGGGTGTCGCGGAAGGTGCCGGCGATCCCGTCGAAGCTGACCAGGTGGCGCAGGATCTCGACGCCGACGGCGGTCGGGACGTCCGGCAGCGCCGGCAGGGCGAACACGATCTCGCGCAGCGACGGGGCGGCCTCGGTCAGCCAGCGCAGCGCCGCCTCGCGCGACGGCTGGTCGAGGGCCTGCGCCCGGCGCAGCGGCGAGGGCGGCAGCGGGCGGCCGGCCAGCGGGCGGATGTGCAGCCAGGCCAGGCCGGCCGACTGCGAGTAGAACCAGGCGACCCGGTGCAGCGCCGGTCCGGCCTCCCCCGGCGGCAGCTCCGTCTGCGCCAGTTCGCGGGCGTACAGGCGCAGCAGGTCGTGCAGGCCCAGGCGGCCCCGGTCGCTGGTCACCAGCTGCAGGTCGACCAGGCGCGCCACGCACGCGTCGCCGTGCTCGGGGTCCGCGTCGATCAGGGCGTACGTGCCCTCGACCGCGCACGTCGACATCGGCAGCAGTCCGAGCAGGCAGAACAGCCGAGCGGCGGCCCGGTCGACGGGGTCGGCGCTGTCGGCGAGGGCGACGAAACTGGAGCGGAAGGTTGCGCGTACGCCGGCGTCCTGGCCGAGTTCGGACAGCCGGCGGCGGTCGTCGGCGAGGCGGCGCGCGAAGTCCTCGGGGGCGAGGTCCGCGCGGGCGCCGAGCCGGGCCGCGGCCATCCGCAGGGCGAGCGGGAGGCCGCCGCAGAGTTCGGCGACCCGGCGCAGGCCGTGCTCGTCGCCGGCGGTGTGGGCGCGCAGCACGGCGACCGACGCCTCGATGTCCAGAATGGACAGCGTACGCCGGGCCGACAGATCCAGGACGGTCAGCGGCCGCCGCGAAGTGACGATGACGGTGCAGCCGGACCCGTTGGGCAGCAAGGGCCGCACCTGCTCCGCGTCGAGCGCGTTGTCGAGGACGACGAGCAGGTCGCGGGCATGGGTGAGGCTGCGCCAGCGGGCCGCGAGGCCGTCGAGGTCCTCGTGCGGCGGGGCGGGTTCGCCGCAGGAGCGCAGCAGCCGCAGCAGGAGTTCGGCCGGGGCGACGGCGCGCAGGCCCGACCGTCCGCCTTGGAGGTCGACGTAGACCTCGCCGTCGGCGTGCCGGTCGGCCAGCCGGTACGCGAGTTCGACGGCCAGGGCCGACTTGCCGATCCCGCCGGGGCCGTCGACGGCGAGCACGACCGGACCGCGGCGTTCCCCGGTGGCCGTCGCGGCGAGCTGGTCGACGGTGTCGGTGCGGCCGACGAAGACGGCGGGCCGCGGCGGCAGTTCGTGCGGCACGGACCCGGCCGCGCGCGGCGGGACCGGCGTACGCGCCGGCGCGACGAGCGGATCGCGGCTGAGGATCGAGCGGTGCAGTTCCTCCAGCTCCGCGCCGGGCGTGACGCCAAGCCGGTCGGACAGCTCGGCCCGCGCCCGCTGGTACGCCTCCAGGGCGCCCGCGGTGTCGCCGGTGGCCGCGAGTGCCCGCATCAGCCGGGCCCACAGCCCTTCGCGGGTCGGATGGTCGGCCAGCACCGTACGCAGCTCGGCCGGCAGGTCGGCGTCGGCACCCTGTTCGAGGCGCAGGTCGGCCAGCTCCTCCAGGGCGGCCGCCCGGCGTTCGGTGATGGTGAGCAGCTGGTGATGCAGCGGCGCGTCGGAAGGCAGGTCCTCGCCGCAGGATCCCCGCCACAGGCCCAGCGCCCGCCGGTAGCGCCGCTGCGCGCCGGCGGTGTCGCCGTCCGCGCGGGCCAGCCGGGCCGCGGCCACTTCCGCGGTGAACTCCCCCAGGTCGCCGTCGGTGGCCGGGACGTCGAGCAGGTAGCCGCCGTCGCGCGCGTGCAGTACCGGGCCGAGCACCTTGCGCAGGCCGGACGCGTACGTGCGGGCGTTGGCGGTCGCCGAGCTCGGCGGATCGGCCCACAGCAGGTTCAGCACCCGGCGCAGCGGCAGCACCCGGCCGGGTTCCAGCAGCAGGGCGACCAGCAGCGTCCGTTGCTTGGGGCTGCCCAGGTCCAGGTCGCGGCCGTCGCGGGTGACGCTGGTCGGGCCGAGGATTCGAAAACGCAGCTCCGACATGACCGCCCTTCCGTACGCCGACGGCGTCAACGATGTCGATTCAAGCAAAGATGAGGGACGAACGCTGCCGGCCGTGTCACTCCATCGACGTAAGTCTGTAGATCGTCTGGAGGGATCCTGAAGCGCGGCCGCCGAGAATCACGATCATTGTCGATGTATCGGGCGAGCCGCCGCACGTCGCCACCCGGCGCCGGCGCCCGTCCGCGAAGGAGCGCTCATGGTTCACGGCCGACCGCACGTCCGATTCTCGCTGCGCTGGGTACTCGCCCTGCTCGCCGCGTCGCTGCTCGGGATTCCGTTCGCGACACCGGCGCACGCCGCGATCGCGCACAAGGCGCCGTTCGACTGCGGCAAGACCTTCTACGCCAACAACTGGTCGCCGGGGCACAATCCGGCCGGCTCCATCGACTGGCAGACCTACGGCAGCGACGCGATCAACGGCGAGAACGTCCGCGCCTCCGCCGCCGGTACCGCCCACTTCTACGACGCGGGTTCGGTCAGCTACGGCAAATGGGTCGAGATCGTCCACAGCGACGGTACGCGTACCCGCTACGCGCACATGTCGTCGATGGTGAAGGCGGCCGGCTCGACGATGTCCGTCGCGCAGGGCACCAAGATCGGCGTCGTGGGCTCCACCGGCGACGCCAGCGGGCCGCACCTGCACTACGAGCAGCGCAACTCGTCTGGCGTGGTCGACACCAGCCCCACGGTCGACGGCGTCACCGTGTCGCTGGGCCAGAAGAAGGCGATCACCAGCAGCAACTGCGGCGGCTCCAACCCGTACAGCGCCGAGGAGGTCTGCGGCAGCGGCTTCGACACCATCGACTCGGCCGCGCTCGGCTCGGCCGGCCAGGTCTTCCTGCTCTACAACTCCGGCACCGGCAACAACTGCGTCGTCACCCTGAAGTACACCAACGTCGGCACGGCCAGCGCCGTCTCGGCGTTCCTCGAACCGCAGGGCTCGTCGCGGACGACGGACTCCGGCAGCTACGGGTACTACGCGGGCCCGGTGAAGCGGTCGGCGCCCGGGGTCTGCGTCAAGTGGGGCGGCTCGGTGGGCTCGACCACCTACACCAGCCCGTTCGAGCACTGCGGCTGAGTGCCGGCCGGCTCCTCTTCGTCGTCGGCGGACAGTCTCGGGGGCTGTCCGCCGACGGCCGGTCCGCACACTGCCGTGAGCGCGGCGCGAGCGCGGTCAGCGTGCTCGCCGGGTGTTCGATCGAGTCCATATCCACAGACGACGGCCCCGGACAGCCCGCGAACGCGCCGGCGGCGGTTGCGCCCGTTGCCCCGCCTCGCCGCGGGAGAGCAGCTCGGCCAGCCGGCGGCAGGCCGCATCCTCATCGGCCGCCCGTTGCGCCGACCATGGACTGCGCCGCCGGTATTCGGCGACGTGGCGGCACGTCGCCTCGCGGATCCAGGAGCGTATCGGCGGGCCGCCCGTACGCAGATGGGAAGCGGCCTGCCGCCACAGTTCCAGGTACGCCCCCGCCGTCACGACCTCGGCCGTTCTCCGGTCGATCCGGCTCCTGCCGCCGGCTCCGGCGTCCAGGTCGGCCAGCGCCTCGGTCACGTCGGGGAGCAGGCAGGCGTACAGAGCCGCGAACGCCTCGGTGTCGCCCTGCGCGCACCGGCCGACCAGCGCCCGCAGTACGCCGTCACAGATGATCGCCGGATCCGTCCGGCCGAACCAGGGCAGCCTGGTCCTGTCATATCGATCGACACTCATAATGACCCACTTCGGACAGCCGTCACCGGTCCGCCGGGGTCTGGAGCGGAATGCAGCAACGCGTTGAATAACGAGTTGAAGCGACTGTGGAACTGATTGCCGAACCGACCTGCCGAACCGACTCGCTGAACCGACTCGCGGCGCTGACTCGCCGAGCTGCGGCCAAGCCGCGAGAGGCTCGCCCACATACTAAGCACGCATCGACGGCGTACGCATCCGACATGCGGTGCCAAGTCGCCGTGGCAGGCGTTGCGGCGGTTCACCTCGATGACAATCGTCGATATGCCCATCACCGAATGGTGCCCGGCATGCCTATATCCAATGCGTTGTAGCCACGGTGTGACGCGATTGGCCCGGATGGCCAGCCATTGTCCGCGCATAGGTGGATCCGGACAGCGCGACGCCTACGCGGCGGGCCGGACTCGGAACTGTTACGGTCAGTGTGCGAGTAGTCGCCAGTCGACCCGACCATCGGTACGGGCGGGCCGCGCCTCATCAGAGAAGGGTGCGGACATGGCCGGAAGCATGACGCCCCTCAGGCGGAGTGAACGATCCGGTGGATGACTACGTCACCCGCGTGTACGCGCTGATCGCCGCCGAGCCGGTCGCGGACCGGGGCCCAGCCGGCCTCTCAGCGACGATGCGGCGGCTCTGCACGGCAGTCGGCAGGGCCGTCGACGCTCACGGTGTGGGGATGACCGTGATGGCGCCGGACGGCGTGCGAGGGATGAGCGCCGCGAGCGATCCGGCCACCGAGCGCCTCGAAGATCTTCAGCTGACCCTGGGCGAGGGACCCTGCATCGACGCCTTCGAGCGGCGGGTGCCCGTCCTGGTCCCGAACCTGGCCGACGAGATGGCGCGCTGGCCCGTCTACGCGCCCGAGGTCCACGCCGGCGGCATTCGGGCGGTCTTCGCCTTCCCCTTGCAGACCGGCGGAGCCCGGCTGGGCGTACTGGACGTCTTCCGAGGCGAGCCCGGATCGCTGTCGAACGAGGCCCTGGCGTTGTGCCTGACCTTCGCCGACGCGGCCGTCGCCAGCCTGCTCGACGGCGAGGAGCACCGGCACCCCACCGCGGCGGATGACGGGCTCGGCGACAGCCTGGGCGTCAACACGGTCCTCTTCCAGGCCCAGGGCATGGTCATGGTCCAGCTCAAGGTGCCCCTGGCCGAGGCGATGGCCCGCATACGCGCTCGCGCCTACGCCGAGAACCGGCCGCTGACCGAGATAGCCGCCGACGTCGTCGCCCGCCGGCTGAGTTTCGACCAGGACCGGCAGTGAACGACCTCAGCCGCCAGACAGGAACGATGAAGGAGGCACAGCCATGACCGCCATCTCCGCCGACCGAGTGGCGCGGGTGTTCGTGGAGGTCGCCGACACCCTCGTCGACGAGTTCGATCTCATCGAGTTCTTCCACATGCTGACGGACCGCATCGCCGACATGCTCGACGAGTCCCCGGTCGGCCTCCTGATCGCCGATCAGCGGGGGCGGCTGGCCTTCACCGCCGCCTCCGACGAGTCCGTCGAACTGCTGGAGCTGTTCCAGGCGCAGGCCCAGGAGGGCCCGTGCCTGGACGCGTTCCGCCAGGGCCAGCCGGTCGTCAACGAGGATCTCCGCGCGGCCGCCGGCCGGTGGCCGGTGTTCGCGCCGCGGGCGGTGGCCGCCGGTTTCCGCTCGGTGCACGCCTTCCCCCTCCGCCTGCGCACGGAGCGCATCGGTGTGCTGAACGTCTTCAGCGCCAGCGTCGGCGGCCGCCTGGACGGCGGCGACATCCAGGTGATCCAGGCGCTGGCCGACGTCGCCTCCATCGGGCTCCTGCAGGAAAGGGCGATCCGGCGCGGCGAGATCCTCACCGAGCAGCTGCAGGGCGCCCTCAACAGCCGGATCATCATCGAGCAGGCCAAGGGCGCCGTCGCCCAGGCCCGCGGTATCGGCGTCGACGAAGCGTTCGAGCTGATCCGGCAGTACAGCCGCCGCAACAACGTGGGCCTCGTCGACACCGCCCGCGGCCTCGTCACGGACCCGTCGGTACTGGCCGGCTTCCTCGCTGGGTGACCGCGCCCCTGCGTACGCGGCGTGGCTACCGGCGTACGCCTTCGTCCGCCGCCCAGGCCGCGAGCAGGCGCAGAGCGGTCTCGGACGCCGAACCCGCCTCGACGATGTGCATGACGAGCGCCTGGTCCGGTTCGTCGGGGAAACGCAGCGCTTCGAAGCTCAGCTCCAGCTCGCCGACCACGGGATGGCGGTAGACGTAGCTGCCGTGCGTCTTGTCCTTGAGCCCGTGCTCGGCCCACGCGGCCCGGAACTGCGGGCTGGCCTCGGTCAGTTCCGCCAGTAGGGCCGCGGTGTACGGGTCGTCGGGATGCCGGGCGGCGTCCAGCCGCAGGTACGCCGCGACGTCGGCCACCTTGGCGGGCCAGTCGGCGTAGAGGGCGCGTACGCCCTCGTCCAGCACGACCAGGCGGGCGAGGTTGCGTTCGGCGACCGGCAGGGCCCCGAAATCGGTGATCAGCGAGGCCGCGAGCGGGTTCCAGGCCAGCACGTCGACGTTGCGCCCCACGATGTACGCGGGGACGTCGCCGGCCGAGTCGAGCAGCCGTTGCAGGGCCGGGCGTACGCGCTGGGGTTCGGCGGCCGGGCCGGACCAGGGGCGGGCCAGCCGGTAGAGGTGCTCGCGTTCGGTGCCGTCCAGCCGCAGCACCCGGGCGACCGCGTCCAGGACGGCCTCGGAGAAGTGCAGCGTACGCCCCTGCTCCAGGCGTACGTAGTGGTCGACGCTCACGCCCGCGAGCAGGGCGAGTTCCTCGCGGCGCAGTCCCGGTACGCGACGGCGGCCGCCGTAGTCGGGCAGCCCCGCCTCGTCGGGGTTGATGCGGGCCCGGCGGGAGCGCAGGAACTCGCCGAGTTCGGCGCGTCGGTCCAGGAGCATGCGGCCAGTATGCCCAACGGCCGGCGGCGGTTGCCTGGTCATGCCATGCCCAGGCACGGCTCGGCTCTGGGTGGCCGGTGCCGCGGCGGCCAGAGTGGATCTCGACGGGCCACCGGGCCCGGCGCCGGGAACCCCCGGCGAGAGCGAAGGAGCACAGAGCTGTGACTGCGAACGAGATCCCCACACTGCCCCTGGGATCGACCGGCATGGACATCACCCGGGTCGGTTTCGGCTCCTGGGCGGTGGCCGGCGGCGACTGGCGGTTCGGCTGGGGCGCCACCGACGACACCGATTCCGTCGCCGCGATCCGCCACGCCGTCGAGTCCGGCGTCAACTGGATCGACACCGCCGCCGTGTACGGTCTCGGACACTCCGAGGAGCTGGTCGGCAAGGCGATCGCCGACCTGCCCGCCGCCGACCGCCCGTTCGTCTTCACCAAGGCCGGGCTCGTCTGGGATCCCGAGGACCGGCTGGCCGCGCCCCGGCGTGTCATGGCGCCGGCCAGCGTACGCCGGGAGCTGGAGGATTCCCTGCGGCGGCTGGACGTCGAGCGCATCGATCTCTATCAGGTGCACTGGCCGGACACCGGCGAGTCGCTGGAGTACGCCGGGGACGGTACCGGCGCGGTCTCGCCCCGGGCGACTCCGCTGGAGGAGTACTGGCAGGTGATGGCCGACCTGAAGGCCGAGGGCAAGGTACGCGCCATCGGCCTGTCCAACCACTCCGTCGAGCAGCTGGCGGCCGCGGAACGGATCGCCCACGTGGACGCGATCCAGCCGCCCTTCTCGGCGTTGAACCGGTCGGCGGCGGCGGAGATCGCCTGGGCCCACGGGCACGGCACCGGCGTGATCGCGTACTCGCCGCTGCAGTCGGGGCTGCTGACCGGGGCCTTCTCCGCGCAGCGGGTGGCCGGGCTGCCGGCCGGCGACTGGCGGGCCGCCCACGCCGACTTCACCAGCGGGCTGACGGCGAATCTGCGGGTGGCCGACGCCCTGCGGCCGATCGCCGCGCGGCACGGCGTCAGTGTCGCCGAGGTGGCGATCGCCTGGGTGCTGGCCTGGCCGGGTGTCACCGGTGCCATCGTGGGCGCCCGTCGCCGGGAGCAGGTCGACGGCTGGCTCGGCGCGGGCGCGGTACGCCTGTCCGCGGCCGACGTCGCGGAGGTGGCCGAGGCCGTCACCGCCGCCGGCGCGGGGACCGGCCCGGTGCGGCCGTGAGCGCGCGGCTCGTGGTGGCCGAGTTCGTGGCGCGGCCGGGACGGGAGGACCGGCTGCGCACCGCCCTCGAAGCGATGATCGAACCGACCCTGACCGAACCGGGTTGCCACCGCTTCCGCGTGTACGCCGACCCGAACGACGCCGCCCGGATGGCGCTGGTGGAGCAGTGGGCGAGCGACGACGCCCTGACCCGCCACGCCGGCACCGTCCATTATCGACACACGGCGGCGGTGCTCGCCGCGGTGCTCGACGCGCCCGTCGTCGTGCACCGGTTTCCGCTGGAGATCCCCGACATGCCGGACGGGTGGGCGGCGACCGTCCGGCCCTGAAGGCATTTCTCGGAGAACCTTCTCGGAGAACCCGGCATCGGTTGCGGCGCCAGCGAGTCCTTCACCCGCTGGCGCCGCTCGCGCCTTCTAGTCTTCTTCCGGGCCGTCCTCGGTTTCTTCCCGCCGGGGGCGGCCCGGCTTGCGCATGCGGCCCGCCTCCGCCGGCAGCCGCCCCTCCGCCTGCAGCGCCTTGCGGAGCAGGAACTCGATCTGGGCGTTGGTGCTGCGCAGGTCGGCGGCCGCCCACCGGGCGAGCGCGTCGTGCACGGCGGGGTCCAGGCGCAGCAGGATGCTCTTCCGCTCGGCCATCGGCCCGCTGCTCAGTGGTAGAGGGTGCCGGTGTTGACGACCGGCTGGGTGTCGCGGTCGGCGCACAGGACCACCAGCAGGTTCGACACCATCGCCGCCTTGCGCTCCTCGTCGAGGTCCACGATGGAGTCCTCGGACAGCTTGGTGAGGGCCATGTCCACCATGCCGACCGCGCCCTCGACGATCCGCTGCCGGGCCGCGACGACCGCGTTGGCCTGCTGGCGGCGCAGCATCGCCTGGGCGATCTCCGGCGCGTACGCGAGGTGGGACAGGCGGGCCTCGATGACCGTGACGCCGGCGGCGGCGACCCGCAGGCCGAGTTCCTCGGCGAGCTTCTGGGTGATCTCGTCGGCGCTGTCGCGCAGCGAGGTCTGGCCCGCCTCGTGGGCGTCGTAGGGGTAGGTGTTGGCGATGTGCCGCACGGCCGTCTCGGCCTGGATGGCGACGAACGCCTCGAACTCGTCGACCTCGAAGACCGCCTTGGCGGTGTCGGTCACCTGCCAGACCACGACCGCCGCGAGCTCGATCGGGTTGCCGTCGGCGTCGTTGACCTTGGTGACCGGCGTCTGGTGGTTGCGGATCCGGGTCGAGGTCTGCCGCCGGGTCGTGAACGGGTTCACCCAGCGCAGCCCCGTACGCCGGACGGTGCCCGTGTACCGCCCGAGCAGCTGGATCACCCGGGCCTGGCCGGGCGAGACCGGGGTCAGCCCGACCAGCACGATCACGGTGACGACGATGAGCGCGATGCCTGCGACGACGGCCGCGTCCTTCCCGGTGCTCAGCAGGAAGCCCGCCCCGATCAGCACGGCGATCCCGGCGAACAGCACGGGCAGGCCCGGCAGGCCGTCGGTCCGCCGTTCGGTGTAGGTGGTGGCTTCGGCGTACGCGCCCTCGGTCATGACAGCTCCCTTATCGGCATTGCCCTGAAGTCTATCATAGTGATATCACATTAATCATGACCCGGGAACTGCGCCTCGACCGGCTCGCCAAGCGCTACGGCGACACCGTCGCGCTCGACGACCTCACCCTCTCCGTCCGCGCCGGCGAGATCTTCGGCCTCGTCGGCAGCAACGGCGCCGGGAAGACCACCGCCATGCGGATCGTGCTCGGCGTCCTCGCCGCCGACACGGGCACCGTCACGTGGGACGGCCGCCCCGTCGACCTCGACACCCGCCGCCGGATCGGCTACATGCCCGAGGAACGCGGCCTGTACCCGCGGATGCGGGTCGCCGAACAGCTCACCTACCTCGCGCGGCTGCACGGGATGGGGGTGGCGCAAGCGCGTACGGCGGTGGACACGTGGACCGCGAAACTCGGCGTCGCCGCCCGCCGCGACGACGACGTCATCACCCTCTCGCTGGGCAACCAGCAGCGCGTCCAGCTCGCCGCCGCGCTCGTGCACGACCCCGAGATCCTCGTCCTCGACGAGCCCTTCTCCGGCCTCGACCCGGTCGCGGTCGAGGTCATGAGCGGGGTGCTGCGCGAGAAGGCCGCCGCCGGCGTACCGGTGATCTTCTCCAGCCACCAGCTGGACCTGGTCGAACGCCTCTGCAACCGGGTGGGCATCGTGCGCCGGGGCCGCACCGTCGCCGCCGGCACCGTCGACGAGCTGCGCGCCGGCGGCACCGAGGAACTCGTCGTGCGCGGCGCCGCGCCACCCGGCTGGGCCGCCGGCCTACCCGGCGTCACCGTGCTCGGTCACGAGCACGACCTGACCCGTCTCGCCCTCGCCCCCGGCGCCGACGACCAGGCCGTCCTCGCCGCCGCGCTCGCCGCCGGGCCCGTGCGCGAGTTCGCCCGCCGCCGGCCGTCGCTCACCGACCTATTCCGCCACATCGTCTCGATCCAGGAGACCGAGTCTCCGCAGATCAAGTCCCGTCAGGAGGAAGCGGCATGACCGTCTGGCTCATCACCCGCCGCGAGATCGTCACCCGGTTGCGCTCCAAGGTCCTGCGCATCGCCACCGTCGTCAGCGTCCTCATCCTCGTCGGCATCGCGGTCACCGCGAAGCTCACCGCCGGCGGGCCGTCCGCGCAGGACGTCGGTCTCACCCCGGCCGCCGAGGCGCTGGCTGTCCAGCTGGCCGCTCTCCAGCCGGGAGTACGCGTACACAGCGTGGACGAGTCCGCCGGACGGGCCGAGGTGCTCGACGGGTCGCTCGACGCGCTCGTCACCGCGGCGGGCACCCGCGTCGACGTCGTCGTCAAGACCGACCTGCCCGACGACCTGCGCTCCAGCCTGCGCCTGCTCGCCCAGCGCGCCACCCTCGACCAGCAGGTACGCGCCCTCGGCGGCGATCCCGCCACAGTGGACGGTGCGATCGCGGGCAGCAGCGTGTCCGTGACCGCCCTCGCGCCGCGCCGGCAGACGGACCCGCAGCAACTGGCCCTGGGCATCCTGACCAGCGTCCTGGTCTACATGGCGCTGCTGCTCACCGGGCAGGCCGTGGCCCAGGGCGTCGTCGAGGAGAAGAGCAGCCGCGTCGTCGAGCTGCTGCTGGCCACCGTACGCCCGCGCCAGCTCATGATCGGCAAGGTCCTCGGCCTCGGCACCGTCGGCCTCGCCCAGGTGGCCGTCATCGCCGCCGCGGGCCTGGCCGCCGGCCTCGCGACGGGTTCGCTGACCCTGCCCGCGCACGCCGCCCTCGGCAGCGTCCTGTGGCTCGTCGCCTGGTTCCTGCTCGGCTACGCCGCGTACTCGTTCGTCTTCGCGGGCGCGGCCTCCCTCGTCTCGCGCCAGGAGGACGTCGCCGCGGTCATCACGCCGGTGCTCATGCTCCTCGTCATCGGCTACGTCGTCGGCGTCTCGGTCCTGCCGAGCCACCCCGACTCGGCGCTCGTCGCGGTGATGTCGATGATCCCGCTGTTCTCCCCCACCCTCATGCCGATCCGCCTCGCCCTCGGCGTGGCACCGGCCTGGCAGGTGGGCGTCGCGCTGGCCGGGATCATCGCGGCGATCCCGCTGCTGGTCTGGGTGTCGTCGCGGGTCTACCGCAACGCGATCGTCCGCGGCGGCGCCCGCATCCGGCTCGCCGAGGCCTGGCGGCGCTGACGGCACGGCGCCGGGACGCCGGGCGTTGACAGGTGGCGAGGCTGTCCGTACAACTGGCCGGGAGGGGAGGTCCGATGGCCGCGGACGGATCCCGGCGGGCGCCGGGAGAGCTGGAAGCGGAGATCCTCGCTGCCCTGTGGGCGTCGACGGTCCCCCGCACGCCGGCGGAGATCCACGCCGAACTCGCCGACGACCTCGCGTACAAAACGGTCCACACGATCCTGTCGCGGCTGGCCAAGAAGGGCCGCGTCCGCCGGGTCACCCACGCGGGCCGGCCGGCGTACGCGGCGGTCGACGACGCCGCCCGCGACGCCGCCCAGCGGATGCGCCGGACACTGGAGTCCTCTCAGGACAGACGGTCGGTGCTGCAGAACTTCGTCGAGGTGCTCAGCGCCGCCGACGAACGCGAGCTGCGGGAACTGCTCGCCCAGGAGCCACCGGAATGAGGCTGCTGTACCTGCCCGTGCTGGTCGCCGCGGTCATCCCGGTCCTCGCCCGCTGGCTGGTCCGGCGGGTACCACCACGGCCCGCGCTCTGGTGGATCACCGGATGCTGCGTGGTGGTCGCGGCGACCACGCTGTGGTCGGCGGTCGTGCTCGCCGGCAGCCTCGCCGAGGATCTCGGGGCCGAGCGTCCCGGCGACGCCGAACCGGTCCTGGACGCCGAGGCCATCGCCGGTCTCGTCGCGCTCACCGCCGCCGTCGCGCTGTCCGCCTGGTCGCTGACCGTGTCCGCGCTCCGCCGGCGGCGGGTCGCCCGCGAACTGTCCGGCCGGGCGGGCACCCTCGTGGTCTTCCCGCTTCCCGACGCGTACGCCTTCTGCGTACCGGGCCGGCCGGGCCGGATCGTCGTGACACAGGGAATGCTGCAGGCGTTGTCCGCTCGGCAGCGGCGCGTGCTCCTCGCGCACGAGCGGGCGCACCTGCGGTTCGGGCACCACGCGTTCCGGTTGGCGACCACCGTCGCGGCGGCCGTCAACCCGCTGCTGCGGCCGGTCCGGCCGATCGTGGCGTACCTGTGTGAACGCTGCGCCGACGAGTACGCCTCGACGGCGGTCGGCGACCGGCGGCTGTCGGCGAGTTCGCTCGCGGCGGCGGCGCTGGCCGCGAGTGCGACACCGGCGGGCCTGCCGGGCTTCCACGACCTGGGCGTGGTGGACCGGGTGCGGGCGCTGCTGGCGCCGCTGCCGGCGACGCGACCGCTGCTGCTGACAGCCGCGGCGGTCGGCGGGACGGCGGCGCTGGTGGCGGCCGATGCCCGGGCGACCGCGGCCCTGATCGGCTTCCTGACCGGGTGCGGCTGCTGAGAGGCGGCCGGGCCGGAGGCGCGCCGTATGGCCACACCCCCGGCCGGTGGTGACCGGTCAGGACACGTTCAGCGACGTGTCGTCGACGACGAACGACGTCTGCAGCGAGGCGTCCTCGGCTCCGAGGAACTTCACGGTGATCGTGTGCCCCGCGTACGCGGTGCCGAGGCTGAACGAGCGCAGCGTGTAGCCGCTCGCCTTGTTCAGGTTCGAGTAGGTGGCCAGCGTGGTGGTCGTGGAGCCGTCGATGACCTGCACCTTCAGCGTGTCGAACGCCGTGGTGGTGGTCGTCTCCGCGGTGTCGATGTGCAGATAGAACGCCAGGCTGTAGGTGGTGCAGCCGGCCGGCAGCGCGACCGCCTGGGTCAGCGTGTCGGTGTGCGTGCTCCCGTACCCGTTGAGCCAGGCCTCCCAGGAACCGCCGTGCGCGGGCTCGGAGGTCGAGCTGCTGCTGATCACGCCGGAGGTCGCCGTCCAGGGCGAGGCCGAGCCGGTCTCGAAGCCCGGGTTGCCGAGCTTCTGGCCGGGGCTGCCGCAGGAGCCCGGCGTGGTGATGGTCCACGTGAACGTGGCGCTGCCGGACAGGTGCATCGGCGTGGTGCTGTCGGTGGCGGTGGCCGTGACGGTGTAGGTACCGGTGGTCGTGGGCGTGCCGGAGATGACGCCGCTGGTGGAGTTGATGGTCAGGCCGGGCGGCAGGCCGGTCGCCGACCACGTGTACGGGGTGACGCCGCCGGACGCGGTCAGCGTGAGGCTGGTCGCCGTGCCGGTCTGGCCGGACCGGCTACCGGGGTTGGCCACGGTCACGCTGCCGGTGCCGCCCCCGCCGACGATCGCGTGGCTGATCTCGCACTGGCCGTTGCCGCCGTTGGTGTCGTTGGACCAGGTGCCCTGCTCGGTGTAGGAGCCGTTGCCCATCGCGACGTTGGCCGCGCCGCCCTGCGTACCGGGGTTGCGCCAGGCGCACTTGTCGGCGTTCTCCTCGCCCGAGCTGTCGGTCCAGCCGCCCGCGGGGTTCTGGTCGGTGATGGTCTCGGAGTACTCGTGCCCCTCGACCATCGTGTACCCGTCCAGGGTTCCGGCCGAGCCGGAGTTGACGAAGTTCTGGCCGCAGCTGGTGCCGAGGTCCATCACGTACGGCATGTTGGTGAACGCGATGTCGCCGTAGGGCGAGCTGGCGGCGCCGCCGGTGAGCGTGCTGTCGCCGTTCCAGTCGTGCCAGGCGCACCAGCCCGCCGAGGAGCTCCAGCTGTCGGGGTGGTAGCCGTGGGCGGAGAGGATCACGTACTGGGTGAGGCGGTTGGACGCCGCGGTCGTGTTGCCGAAGTGCCCGGCCGCGTTGACCGCCTCGACGGCGATCTGGTGGCCGGTGGTCGTCGTGGCGACGGAGCTGTTGTCGTACCAGACGCCCGCGAGCGCGCCGCCGGTCGGGTAGCCGACGTGCGGGTTGCCCGCCGAGCAGGTCTGCGATCCGGTGGTGGTGCCGTCGCAGTACTGGGTCATCACCCCGGACCACAGCTCGCCGCCGGTGCCCAGTCCCTTGAACATCTGCTGGAGGCGGGGCGCGCCGCCGGACGCGTCGGCCGAGAAGGTCAGATTGCCGTTGGCGTCGGTACTCGACGTGCCCCAGCCCGAGCCCCAGAAGACCAGGTAGACCTTGGGAGCACCGGTGGTGACGCCGATGCCGTCCACGCCGCCGCCGTAGTTGAGGTTGGCCGCCGAGGCCAGGGCGCTGCCGTTCTGCGCCCGCCACTGGTCCATCCGCGTCTTGTTCTCGCGGGTGGGTACCGCTCCGTGCCGGTAGGGGTGCTGGTAGCCGGGCGCGTACGGGTTCGCCGTTCCGGTGGCGGCGTGCGCGGTCGCGGCGAGCGCCTGCGATCCGGCGAGGGCGAGTACGCCGGCGGCCGCCAGCACGGCGGCGCGACCGACCCAGCCGCGGATGCGCTGTGATTGCCTCATCGTTGTCCCTTCTGGCCGATGGCCGGCCCGGCCGGTACGCGCGGGCCGTCCAGGGGTGAGCCACTCTTGGTGGAATCGGCGGAAGCTTATAAATCTGCATACATTAATGTCAAGACATCGATGCTGCTCAGAGCATTAGATTCCTACACGATGTAAGACAGACAAGACGAACGACGGGGGCGCACGCCGAGCGCGCGCCCCCGCCCCGTCCCCCAGGAAGGGTCTGCGGTGCAGCCGTCAGGACACGATCGCGTGCGAGATCCGGCAGTTGGCCGAGTCGTTGGACCACGTGCCCTGCATGGCGAACGAACCGGTGGAGAAGCTCACGTTCTGCGCGCCGCCGGTGCCGCCCACGCCGTTCCAGGCGCACTTGTCGGCGTTCTCCGAACCCCGGCTGTCGGTCCAGCCGCCCGCGGGGTTCTGGTCGGTGATGGTCTCGGAGTACTCGTGCCCCATCACGATCGTCACACCGTCGAGCGTGCCCGCCGCGCCGGAGTTGACGTAGTTCTGCCCGCAGCTCGTGCCGAGGTCCGTGACGTAGGGCGCGTTGGTGAAGGCGATGTCCCCATAGGACGAAGGCGAGCCGACGTACGGGTCGCCGTTGTAGTCGTGCCACGCGCAGAACTGGCCGGAGGGGCCGAATCCGTCCGGGTGCGTACCGGTCGGCGACACGATCACGTACTGGGCGTTGCGGTTCGCCGCGGCCGTCGTGTTGCCGAAGTGGCCCGCGGCGCGTACGGCCTCGTCACCGAGCTGCCGGGCGGTCGCCGTACCGGGCGACGCGGCCGAGGTGTCCACCCAGACGCCGGCCAGCGCGTTGCTCGTCGGGTACGCGACGTGCGCGGTTCCGCTCGCGCAGGTCTGCGAACCCTTCGCGACGCCCTCGCAGTACTGGGTCATGACACCCGACCACAGCTCGCCGTTCGTGCCCAGCCCCTTGTACATGGCCTGCAACCGCGGTGCCATGCCCTTCGGATCGCCGGACAGCGTCACGTAGCCGTTCGCGTCGGTCCCCGCCGTGCCCCACTGGGAACCGTAGAACACCACGTAGACCCTGGGCGAGCCGGTCGTCACACCGATGCCGTCGACACCGCCGCCATAGGACAGGTTGTTGCGATTGGGCCGAGCGGCCGCGGCCGCGTGCGCGTGCGTCGGGTAGGACCGGCCGCCGAAGGGATGCGGCTTGCCCGCGTACTCGTTCGCCGAGGCGCCGGGGGACGCGAGGAAGGTCAGGGCGGCGGCGAGGGCGAGGCCGGTGACGGCACCAGCGCGGATCGCGCGCCCGGGGGAAAGGTGCATGGGGATCCTCTCGTGAGGGGTCGGCGGCACACGGGCGCCCAGGGGTGCTCGACACCCGCGGCCGGCTGACTCATCCGTGTCGATACGCGGATGAGTGCGCTCACGATACGCCCGACGACGACCGCAGCGGAAGCCCTGGAATCGACTGATTTCCCTGCTGAAAACAATGGAGGTCTTACTTCATGTAGGACAATCGCCGTACGCTCGCCGAGCCCGGGCGGCGGACCCGAAATCCTGTTGGCCCGCAGCACCTCCCTGGCTAACCTGCGTGGCATGAGCACCTACCCCGCCGGCGGCCTGACCTTGGAATTCCTGGCCGATCCGACCGCGTTCCTCGCCGCGGCCGGTGAGCACCTGGCCGCCGAACCGGTTCTCAGCACGGTCGTCACCACCGTCGCCCGGCGCTCGGTCACCCGTGTCGAACAGGGCGTACCGTTGCCGGAGCGCGATTGGTGGCTGGTCGTCCGCGACGCCCGCGGGACGATCGTCGGCGCCGGTATGCGTACCGCGCCGTTCGTGCCCTATCCGATGTTCCTGCTGCCGATGCCCGACGAGGCCGCGGTCGGCCTGGCCCGCGCACTCCACGAGCGCGGCGAGGAGACCCTCGGCGTCAACGGCGCGCTGCCCGCGGTGCGGCTGTGCGCCGCCGAACTGGCCCGCCTCGACGGCGGCAAGGTCGAGGTGCAGGTCCACACACGACTGTTCGAGCTCGGCGACCTGGTCCCGCCCGCGCCCGTCCCCGGCGAGCTGCGCCAGGTACGACCGGACCAGGTCGACCTGGTGCAGAGCTGGCTCGAAGCGTTCCACCACGACGCCGACGAGCAGGCCGGGCGGCCGACCGATGCCGCATCCGACGAAATGCCCGACCGCGACGAGACGGCCCGCCGTATCGAGTCCGGCAACCTGTGGTTCTGGGTCGACGCGGCCGGCGTACCCGTGCACGTCACCGGCGTGACGACACCGGCCTTCGGCGTCGCCCGGATCGGCCCGGTCTACACGCCCCCGGCCCAGCGGGGCAACGGCTGGGCGAGCGCCGCCGTCGCGGAGGCGTCCCGCCGCCTGCAAGCGGACGGGGTCCGGGCCTGCCTGTTCACGGACCAGGCGAACCCGACGTCGAACAAGATCTACACGGCGCTCGGCTACCGTCCCGTCGTCGACATGGCCAACCTGCGCATCGCCTCCTGACCGTCACGTGCGTCGAGGTACTCTCGCGCGACCCGCTCTCCTGACGACGGATCGAGGACGTCATGGGTTATGACCTGCAGGCGGTCATCGCGCCGGCGGCGCTGCTGCGCAGCGTGGCCGACCCGGCGGCGGGCATGCATGTCGTCGACCTCTCCCAGGGCTTCGCGCTGATGCCGATGACGGCGGAGTTCCACGACCGCGTGACGGTCCTGGACGGCGACAGTCTCGGGTTCTGGCTCCTGCCCGGCGACTTCGGCGCCACGCTCGCCGACTGGTCCCGGCAAGGCCCGGTGATCTACGCCGAGGCGGACTACTTCGGCGGCGTCGGTTCGCAGTCCGCCGCCGTCTGGCGGGACGGCACGCTCGGCTTCGGCCCAGTGCACGTCCCCGTCGGTGAAGACTTCCCGCCGGAGGGGTCGCCGATCTCCCGCGCCCTGCGGTACGCGGGCGTGGACGCCACCGGACACCACGACGAGTTCGAGGCCGTCGGCCTCCGCCGGCACCGGGACAACACGGCCTGGCTGGAAGAGGTCGGCGTCCTGCCGCCGGAGGACTGACCTTGCCCCGGATCACGTTTTCACCGGGGGGATGACACGACCCCATACCTAGAACTACTATGTATCGCAGTTCTAGGGTTAGGCGGCTCCCGTGCACATCACGAAAGATCTGGTCGCGGCCTCGGCCACCCCGCTCGTCCTCGGCATCCTCGCCGACGGCGAGAGCTACGGCTACGCGATCCTCAAGCAGGTCAACGAGCTTTCCGGCGGGCACCTGGAGTGGACCGACGGCCTGCTCTACCCGCTCCTGCACCGGCTGGAACGGCTAGGGCACGTCGAGTCCACCTGGCACAGCCCGCCCGGCGAACGCCGGCGCAAGTACTACCGCATCACCGACCAAGGCCAGGCCGAGCTCGCCGAGCACCGCCGCCAGTGGACCGCGGTCGTCGACGCGCTGCGCGGGGTCTGGAGTTCCGGCCCCGCACTGCGACCGATCCCCACACTGGCATGAAAGGCGTGACCCGATGACCGTGGAGAGCGGCAACGATCTGGAGGCCCAGATCGCCGAGTGGCGCGCGTACGTGCACCGGCGGCAGGAGCTGCGGCAGCCGGACGCGGACGAGCTGGAAGACCACCTGCGCGGCCGGATCGACGATCTGGTGGCGGCCGGGCTGCAACCGGACGAAGCCTTCCTCATCGCCGTCAAACGGATGGGCGCGCTCGACGAACTGTCCCGCGAATTCGCCCGCGAACACTCCGACCGGCTCTGGAAGCAGCTCGTCCTCTCCGGCGACACCACCACCCCCAGCGGTACGCGTTCCCGCCGCGACATCGCGATCATGGTGGCCTTCGCCGTGGCGGCCGCGGTGGCGTTCAAGATCCCCGCCCTGTTCGGGCTCGACTGGACCAAGGGCGACGGCGACTTCTACGCCCGCAACCTCGGGCTGTTCGCGTTCGCCCCGCTCACCGCGTACCTGGCGTACCGGCGGCGGGTCAGCACGAAGACGATCGGCGTACTCGCGGCCGTGTTCGTGGTCGGCGCCGTGGCGGTCAACGCGTACCCGATGAAGTCTGATGGACAGACCTTGTGGCTGGCGGCGATCCATCTGCCGATAGTGCTGCTGCTCGCGGCGGGCGTCGCCTATACGGGCGGTGACTGGCGCAACCAGCAGCGGCGGATGGACTTCATCCGGTTCATCGGCGAAGGCTTGATCTACTACGTGCTGCTCGCCCTCGGCGGCGGCGTGCTCGTCGCCTTCACCGGCGGGACCTTCGCGGCGATCGGCCTGGAGGCCGGGCCGGTCCTCTTCACCTGGGTGGTGCCGTGCGGCGCGATGGCGGCGGTCGTGGTCGCCGCCTGGCTGGTCGAGGCCAAGCAGGCGGTGATCGAGAACATGGCGCCGGTCCTGACGAAGGTCTTCACGCCGCTGTTCACCGCGGCGCTGCTGGCGCTGCTCGTCGGGATCATCTGGACCTCCAACGGCCTGCAGGTCGAGCGTGAAGTGCTGATCCTGTTCGACCTGCTCCTCGTCGTGATCCTCGGCCTCCTCCTGTACGCGATCTCCGCCCGCGACAGCCTCGCGCCGCCCGGGATCTTCGACAAGCTGCAACTGGCGCTGGTCGGGACGGCGTTGATCGTCGACCTGGTGGTACTGGTGACGATCATCGGGCGGATCAGCGAGTTCGGGCTGACGGCCAACAAGACGGCGGCGCTCGGGGAGAACCTGGTACTGCTGGCCAACTTGGGATGGGCGGCTTGGCTGCTGCTGAGGTTCATCCGGCGGCGCAACGGGTTCGGGGCGTTGGAGCTGTGGCAGACGCGGTACCTCGGAGTGTTCGGGGTGTGGGCGGCGGTTGTGGTGTTGGCCTTTCCGCCGATCTTCAACTTCGCCTGACGGCTCTCGGGTGGCGCGGTTGGTGTCGCGCCACCCGAGGCCGGCGTTCCACGGCGGCTTCCGCCCGGTCAGGTCGGTACCGAGGGCTCACCCGCGGGACAGGATCCGGTTGATGGCGATCGGCACGGGCCGGTCGAGATCGGCCGAGCGTTCGCGGCACCATTGCCGGCCGCTGGGCGTCATGGATCCCCAGGAGTCGCGAAGATACCGCCGGATCAGCCAAGGCCGGAGAACCGCCGGCAGTTCCTCGGGGTACGGGATGCGGTGGCAGGTGTCGGCGATCATCTCGATGCGCCGCCTCGTCTCCGCGTCGTCGCCCTCGGGTGACCGGCGTCAGTCAAGGGGCGTCAGCAGTCCCTCCAGCACGACGACGCCCGAACCGAAGCGCGTGTCGAAGTCCTGCTGCAGGCTCTCCTTCGCGACGTAGACCCCCACCGTGACGACACCGGAGATGGGCTCGGTGCCGCTGGTGACGACGCCGGGCTCCTTGGTGAGCTCGTCCTGGATCCGGCGCAGTTCCGCCTCGGTGTGCCGGGCCGGCGAGACGCACAGCGCGCCGCCCCAGATCTTGCGGAGGTCCGCTTCGTGCCGGGCGAGATCCTTCGTGTACCGGACGTTGAGCACCATCCGCCGCGGATCGTTGTGCGGTGTCAGGTCGAGGGCCGCGGCGGGCTCGTCGATCCACAGGCCGCCGAAGTCCTTGTCGGCGTTCGCCTTCGCCACGACGTCGTTGAAGGTGGCGTCGGTGGCGCGGGCGGCGTCGACCGGCTTCCAGCCGCCGGCGGGCGCGGGGCACGGCGTCGTGGACTTCACCTGACCGTCCGGAGTGGACGTCGGCTCGTCAGGCGTACGCGGAGGCTGCGTCAGCGTGAAGGTCTTGCCGTCGAACGTGCCGACGAGGACGTAGGAGCCCCACTTCGACTTCACCGCCGACTCGTACTTGACGCCGTCCCAGTGCCAGCCGGCCACGTCCGGGCCGCCGCACTGGGGCGGATAGGAGTCGGCCATCGTCGTGCACAGCTGCGGGCCGTGCTGCGCGTTCTCCAGCACCGCGGCGGTGACCTGGAAACGGCCGGTGTAGCCGTCGGGTACGAGGTGCGCCGGCGACACCGTGGGCGCAGGTGCCGGTACGGCGGTGTCGCCGCCGGCCCGTCCGGCGCAACCGGCCACGAGGAGGACGGCGATCAGAGCAAGACCACGCTTCATGCCCGGTACGACTCCAGGCATGAGCAGACGGTTCCCGGGGTTCCCGGCGCCCGCACTGGATCGACAATCTTGACATTGCCGAGGCCGGGCGGCATCCTCCTGGAAACGTTTCCGACCTGGAGGTGCCATGCAACGCCCCCGTACGCTCCGCACCGCGCTGGCCCTGGCCGCCGCGAGCGCCCTGGTCCTGCTCCCGGCGACACCGGCCGCGGCCTCGACCGAGGTCGTCGTCAACGGCACGTTCGCCAACGGGACCGCCGGCTGGTGGAACTCGGCCAACACCGCCGTGTCCGTCGACACCGGACGGTTGAAGGCGGTCGTCACCGGCGGGACGGCGAACCCGTGGGACGCCCAGGTCGGGCAGAGCAGCGTACCGCTGCAGAGCGGGGTGGCCTACGTGCTCTCGTTCGACGCGTCGGCCTCGGCGGCGGTCACCGCGCGTACGGTCGTGCAGCTCGGCGCGTCCCCCTACACGGGCACGCTCAACCAGGCCATCGCGCTCACCACCACGGCCAAGCACTTCAGTTTCGCGTTCACCTCGACCCTCACCACCACCGCCGGCCAGGTGCTGTTCCAGCTCGGCGGCGGCTCGGGCTACACGTTCTATGTGGACAATGTGTCGCTGCTGGCCGGTCCCAACCCGATCGGCCTCACCAGCGGCTTCTACGTCGACCCGAACTCCAACCCCGCCACCTGGGTCGCGGCCAACCCGGCCGACTCGCGCGCCGCCACCATCCAGGCCGGCATCGCGAGCAAGCCCATGGCCCGCTGGTTCGGCAACTGGAGCGGCGACATCACCACCGCCGTCGCCGGCTTCGTCGGCGCCGCGGACACCGCCGACAAACTGCCGATCCTGGTCGCGTACAACATTCCGGGCCGGGACGCCTGCGGTGGGCAGTCCGGCGGCGGCGCCGGGTCGGTCGCCGCGTACAAGACCTGGATCGCCGCGTTCGCCAACGCCATCGGCAACCGCCCGGCGATCGTCGTCCTCGAACCCGACGCCCTCGGCGACTTCAGCTGCATGGACACCGCGGCCATCGCGGCCCGCAACGACATGCTCGTGTACGCGACGCAGCAGTTCCGCGACCACGCCACCAACACGTGGGCGTACCTCGACGGCGGCAACGCCGGCTGGGTGGCGGCCGACACGATGGCCCAGCGGCTGTACGCGGCCGGCGTCGGCAACGTGCGCGGCTTCTCGCTCAACGTCTCGAACTACTACACGACCGCCGAGACGACCACGTACGGCAACTCCGTCAACAGCAGCCTGCAGACGCGGTACGCGTACACGAAGCCCTATGTCATCGACACGAGCCGCAACGGCAACGGCGGCAACGGGCAGTGGTGCAACCCGGCGGGCCGCAAGCTCGGCGCGGTGAGCCAGGTCGGCGGCGGCGCCGAACTGCTGCTGTGGGTGAAGGTGCCCGGGGACTCCGACGGGCAGTGCGGGATCGCGCCGACGGTGCCGGCGGGGACGTTCAGCGCGGACCTCGCGGTGCACCTCATCACCGGAGTCTGACCGGACCTCCCAGGGGCCGGCCGCGCGGGTACGCGGCCGGCCCCCGAGCGTTACCGGGCGACCCCGTTCGCGCCGGGGAAGTCGTCGCGGCCGACGTGCGCGGGGTCGGCGAGCTTCTCCGGCGCCATACCCTTCGCCTCGCTGTACGCCGACACGAAACCCGACCAGATCCGGTACGGCGCACCGTTTCCGGTGACCGCCCCGCCTCCGACGGGGTCGACGACGCCCACCGATCCGGCCGCGTTGCCGGTCCAGACGGCCACGGTGAGCTGCCGGGTGAACCCGACCGTCCACGCGTCGGAGTTGAGCGCGGCGTCGTCGGTGGCGGTCCAGGATCCCGTCTGCACGGCGATCGGGCGGCCGTGCGCGGCGGCCTGGAACCCGTGCGCCTGCGCGGTCTGCCCCATGGCGTAGGTGACGTCGTCGGCGACCTGGCGGCGGACCGCCTGTACCGGCCGGAGCCGCTCGCCGGCGCCGGGGACGATCCTGAACTCGCCGGTCACCGTGTCCTTCCGCTCGACCTTGAACACGAAGTGCGGCGCGTTGTACCGGCCGCCGTTCGCGATCGTCGCCACGCCCGCGGCGTTGTCCAGCACGGTGACCGGATACGCGCCATAGCCCACGGGACGGTCGAACGGCGCGCGCGCCGTGTCGTCCTGCGCCGAGCCTGAGCCGAGCATCTCGCGGCCCTCGGCCGTCCACATTCTGGTGATGCCGGCTCGCTGGGCGGTCTTCACGATCGTGCCCGGGCCGATCTGGCGGGCCACCCAGTAGAACGGCACGTTGTAGCCGGCGGTGAAGCTCTCCTGGAGACTGCAGTAGTCGGCGCAGGGAGCGGCGGTGCTGTTGCCGATCTTCGCGCCTTCCTCGGTGGTGAAGGCCGCGCCCCGCCAGCGGGACTTCAGGGAGGCGCCGGACTCCAGCGCCGCGGCGAGGGAGTAGACCTCCATGGTCGCTCCGGCGGGATGCCCGCCGAACGAACCCTTCGGGCCGCCGACGTTGAGGCCGGCGACGTCCGTACCCGTGCCGTCCAACCCGCCGTAGTACGCCAGGACCCGGCCGGTTGCGTTGTCGAGGACGACCCCGGCGGCCTGCAGGTCCTGGCCTACCGCCGCTTTCCGGCCGGCGAGCTGCGAGCCGGGCAGATCAGGCCGGGATTGCGTCTCCAGCAGCGCCTGCGCCTGCGGGTCGATCGACGTGGTGATCCGGTAGCCGCCGGTCCGCAGTTCGTCGGGGGAGATGCCCTGCGCCGCCAGCTCCGCGAACACGTAGTTCAGGACGTTGCCGGTCGCCTTGCCGGCTGGCGTACCCGGCTCGATCTTGATACCCCACTGAGCGGCCGAGGACACCGTGGCGGCGTCGCGTACCTGCGGGAGCTGGAGCTGGTCGCGTTCGGCGGCGGTGAGCCAGCCTTTGTCCACCATGGAGTCGAGTACATAGGTCCACCGCGCTTTGGCCTCCGCGGGATGGGCCTGCGGATCGTAGATGCTCGGCCCGGCCTGATCGCCATAGGGCGCCTTGATGATGCCGCCGAGCACGGCCGCCTCCGCGACGGTCAGGTCCCTCGCGCTCTTGCCGAAGTAGGCTTCCGCCGCCTTCTCCACACCGACCGCGCCCCGGCCGAATTCGACCAGGTTGAGGAAGAAGCCGAGGATCTCCAGTTTCGTGTACTTGTCCTCCAGCTTCCGGGCCAGGATTACCTCGCGCAGCTTGACGCTGTTCGAGTCGTCCGAAGCCTGCGTCGCCAGCCGGATGTACTCCCGCGTGAGCGTCGACGCCGTCGCGGAGCCCTCGAAGAAGTCCTTGTCCTCACCGGCGATCAGCGCCTGGCGTACCTTCTCGGGCAGGATGTCCATCGGGATCACCGACCGGTTCTCGGTGCCGAGCTGCGCCAGCTGCGTCGTCCCGTCGGCCGCGAAGATCGTCGTCACCTGCGGGACCGGCAGGCTCTCCGGCAGAAGCTCGTCGATGCTGTCGACGTACAGGGTCCCCGCGACCGCTCCCCCGGCGAGGAGCACCACCAGCACCGTCAACGCCACCAGCAGGGTCTTGCGCCTGCTGCGCCGTTTCCGCGTACGCACCGGGTGGGACTCGAGCACGTCCGCGTCGGGCGCGGGCTGATTGTTGTCGGCATCGGACGTCATGCGTCATCCCGTTCTGTCAGGGGCGGGGTACCGCCGCCGCAGAGGGTCGTATCGCCCTCGTATCGATATGGCCGAGCCTGTGCACCCCCGGGATTCTGCCGCAGAGTCCGCCGCGCCGCCGCCCCATAGGTCCGTCCACATCGGTGATGACGCTTCGGCAGGACGCCGACGTTACGTCCGTTCCCACCTGTTCACAGCGCGCCTGGAAGCTCCGACGCGACCGCCGGGAACAGCCGAGCCTCGCTCAGGATTCTCGGCACATCCAAGCTCAGCAGTTCCGCTGCGGAATAGCGGTCGAGAAGCCGCGTACACCAGCGGTCTCCGGCGTAGTACCCACAGCGCTGCGGCAGACCACCGGAACCGCTCGGGTTCCCGCTGAAGAAACGCTCCCCCGCGGCTTCCGGCTGGTCGAGTGCCGCCGTAAGACCGTCGACGATCGCCGGCCAAGCCCGCTCACACGCCGCCGGCCAGTCTTCGCCTTCGGCCCCCAGCCCGAGGTACGCGAGATCGGGCAGCCCTGCCGCGTACCGCCGGGACAAGGCGGTGGCGATGCCCTCGGCGAACAGCCACGTACCGACCCGCAGATCGCGTTCCAGATCGAGTCTTCCGAGATGAGCCACGTGTACGAGTTCGTGACTGATCAGCACGCGGTCGACCGGCGCGGCAGGCAGCGACTCCAGCGCCACGAAGAGTGCCGCCCGGCCACGGAACGAAGTCGTCCAGGCGTTGGATGTGCCGTAGCCGACCAGCAGGACCGCCGCCGGATCCGCGTCCGGAAGGAGGCGGTCGGCGTACAGGCGGCCCGCGACCTCGCCGATGAGGTCACGGGCGCGGCCTTCCGCCTGAGCGATCCGCTCCAGCACCTCGCCGGCCCGCTCGACGCCGCGGTGCCGGAGCGCCGGATCACCCGCGGCGCGGTGATACACCTCGAAGACGTCCGGGTACGCGGCCTCGTAGCCGTCCACCCAGTCCGCCTCGGTACGCGGCCCCGAGGCCCAGCGGCGAAACGCGTCTACAGTGGATACGACGGGCACGATGCGACACTACCCTGCCGGATCGAACCGCCCGGATCACATGGTCAGCGGAGGTCGCGGCGCATCGCCGTACGCGGCCAGCGGTCGAGTCCCAGCGCGATCTCTCGATCCCGGATCACCCGCAGCCCGGGAGTCAGCTCGTCGTCGCCGATCCGGTGGAATCCGTGCCGCTCGTAGTACGGCGCGTTCCAGGGCACGTCGACGAAGGTGGTCAGGGTCAACGCCGGCAGGGCGTCGGCGACCGCCCGCGCAGCGACCGCGGCCAGCAGCGCCGCCCCGAACCCCCGCCGTCCGTGCGACGGGAGGACCGAGATCTGCTCGATGTGCAGGCAGCCGTCGACCGGCTCGGCGATCAGGTAGCCGACGGCCGTTCCCGCCGCCGTGGCCGCCCACGCGTACCCCTCGGCCTGATGGCGGGCCAGCACCTCCAACGGAAGTGCCTCGTAGCCGGCGATCTCAGGCATGCCGATGTCCACGAACAACCGGCCGGCCTCGACCTCGATCTCCCGAAAGACGGGCAGGTCAGTCGCGTACGCGAGCCGAATCTCCATGGGCGCATGGTAGTCGGACCGCGTACGCCTGCCGGACTGTCGAAGAATGAGACAGTGAACGACATACAGGCGGATCCGGCACCCACCCTGTTCTTGATGGTCGGCCTTCCCGGGTCCGGGAAGACCGTGCGAGCGCGGGAGCTGGCGGCCGAGCGCGGCGCCCTGCGGCTCACCGCCGACGACTGGGCGCTCTCCATACTCGGCCGGGAAGACCGGCACCAGGCCCGGCCTGGCGGCATGCGGTGGCTGCTGGAGGGCCGGCTCATCGCGCTGGCCGTCGACGCCCTGCGCCTGCGGCTCAGCGTCGTTCTTGACTTCGGACTCTGGTCGCGCGACGAACGCTCCGCCCTGCGCTGGATCGCCGCGTCAGTGGGAGCGTCGTGTGAAATCGTGTACCTGCCGGTGGAACGCGAGGTGCAGTGGAGCCGGATTCAGCACCGCTGGAAACACACGCCGGAGCAGACTTTCCCCATGGCCGAGGCGGAGCTCGACCCCTGGAGAGAGCAGTTCGAGGTCCCCGGCGCGGACGAGCTCTCCGGTTCGTCTCCGCCTTCTCCGCCGCCCGGAGATGAGAGCTGGTTTGACTGGGCGCAACGTTTCTGGCCCTCTCTCGCTCAAGGCTTAAACGGGCGACTCCCCGAGAGATAACCCGCTGTCGCGGAGATGGTCATCGGCCTGGGCGCACCGACCCACGTAATCCGACTTGAGGCCCGTATCCCGATTCCATCTCGCGGGACGGAAACCGGAAAACGGGGCAGGTATCTCCGTCTGGCCATCGATCGACCGGCGGGCCGAGAAGAATCATCTGTCTGCCTGCCGGGCGTTGGGAGGAAACCCATGGACACCACGACACAGGCCACTGCGGCCGGCGTACCACTGTCGGAGTATCCGCGTCGCTGGCTGGCGCTGGCGGTGATCGCCATGGCGCAGCTCATGGTCATCCTCGACGCCACGATCGTCAATGTCGCGCTGCCGCAGGCCCAGGCCGACCTGGGGATCAGCGACCCGGACCGGCAGTGGGTGGTGACCGCCTACACATTGACCTTCGGCGGGTTCCTGCTGCTCGGCGGGCGCATCGCGGACTACTGGGGCCGCAAGCGGACCTTCATGGCCGGCGCGCTGGGCTTCGCCCTGGCGTCCGGCCTCGGCGGTCTGGCGCAGCACGGCGCCACCCTCTTCGCCGCGCGCGCCCTGCAGGGTGCGTTCGGCGCGCTGCTCGCGCCGGCCAGCCTCGCCCTGCTCACCGTGCTCTTCACCGAGGTACGCGAGCGGGCGAAGGCGTTCGCCGTCTACGGCGCCATCGCCGGCGGCGGGGCGGCGGTGGGCCTGCTGCTCGGCGGCATCCTGACCGAGTACGCGAACTGGCGCTGGTGCCTGCTCGTCAACATCCCGATCGCGCTGATCGCCATGTTCGCGGCCGTGAGCCTGGTACCGGAGAGCAAGGCGCACGGCAACACGAGCTTCGACGTCCCCGGGGCGATCGTCGTGACGCTCGGCCTCGCCTCGGTCGTCTACGGCTTCACGAAGGCCGCCACCGACGGCTGGCATGCCCCGGTGACGCTCGGCTTCCTCCTCGGCGGTCTGCTCCTCGTGGCCGTCTTCGTCCTGTTGCAGACACGCGTACGCAATCCGTTGCTGCCGCTGCGGATCGTCCTGGACCGCAACCGCGGTGGGGCGTACCTCGGCAGCCTGCTCACCGGGGCCGGACTCTTCGGCTCGTTCCTGTTCATGACCTTCTACTTCCAGCGCACCCTGGGCTACTCGCCGATGCGGGCGGGCCTGTCGGCGCTGCCGGTGAGCGGCGGCGTCTTCATAGCCGCCGCCGCGGCGAGCCAGCTCGTGCCGAAGATCGGCCCGAAGCCCATCATGGTGACCGGAGGCGTCCTCGCGACCGGCGCGCTGCTGTGGCTGACCCAGATCGGCCTGTACACCAGCTACTGGACACACGTCCTGCCCGCGCAGATCGTGCTCGGCATCGGCCTCGGGGCGATCTTCGTGCCGCTGTCGAGCCTCGCGCTCATCGGTGTCGCCGACCACGACGCGGGCGCGGCGAGCGCCACCCTCAACGCGACCCAGCAGGTCGGCGGCTCGCTCGGCACCGCTCTGCTCAATACGCTCTTCATCTCGGCGGTCACCGCGTACGCGACGTCGCACGCGCGCAGCATGCCCGATCCGCGCCAGCTGCAGGCCGAGGCGGCCGTGCACGGTTACACGGTCGCCTTCTTCTGGTCCGCCGTCCTGCTCGCGGTCGCAACAGTGATCATGGCCGTGCTGGTGAAGGCCCACAAACGCGACCTGCCCGCCCAAGGCGCCGGTCCGACGTGATGTCCGGCTGTATGCGGGCTTGGGGGCACTCTGCGTCATGCAGTTGAGGCGGACGCTTTCTCGGCGGCACGGGCAGGTTCGCGTTCGCGGAGCATGTTCAGCAATCCGGGAAAGCGCTGATCCACGTCGCCGTAACGCAGCGTCATCAGCCGGCGGATGCCGTCGACGCGCGTACGGATCAGGCCGGCGTCGCGCAGCACCTTGATGTGGTGCGACAGCGTCGACTTCCCGATGGTGACGCCGGTGTTCTTGAGGATGTCGCTGCCGCACGTCCAGTCCCCGGCGGTGTCGAGGGCGCGCACGAGCGTGAGCCGCACCGGGTCGGCGAGCGCGCTGAGGACGACGTCGATCGTCACGGTCTCGATGGCGGGTTCGATCACCTCGGTCACGAGACGAAGCCTAGCCGGATCTTGCGAAAAGTTCGACTCTCGTCGTACTGTACGACACAGCTCGAACAGTACGATACAGATCGAACATTGGACGGATCATGAAGGCGATCATCTACCGCGACAACGGCGGCCCCGATGTACTCCAGCTCGTCGAGCGGGACCGGCCGGAGCCCGGACCCGGCGAAGTCCGCGTCAGGGTTGCCGTGTCCGGGGTCAACCCGACCGACTGGCAGGCCCGCTCCGGCAGAGCCCACCGCAAGCTGTTCGCGGAGATCACCCCGCACCTCGACGGCGCCGGCGTGGTCGACGCCGTCGGTGACGGGGTCGACCCGGGTCGGATCGGTCAGCGTGTGTGGGTGTTCATGGCCGCCGCCGGGCGGCCCACCGGCACCGCCGCCGAGTTCACCGTCGTGCCCGCCGATCAGGCTGTACCACTCCCCGACGATGCCGGTTTCGACGTCGGCGCGTCGCTCGGCGTCCCCGCGCTCACCGCACACCGCGCACTCACCGTTGCCGAGGACGGGCCACGCCGCCTGTCCCCCGGCGTACTCGACGGCAAGGTGGTGCTCGCCGCCGGCGGGGCCGGCGCGGTCGGCCACGCGGTGATCCAGCTCGCCCGATGGGCCGGTGCCACCGTCATCGGCACGGTCAGCAGCCCGGAGAAGGCGAAGCTGGCCGCCGCAGCCGGTGCCCACCACACGATCAACTACCGCGAGGGCGACCCGGCCGCCGCCATCCGTGCGGTCGCCCCGGACGGTGTCGACATCATCGCCGAGGTGGCACTGGGCGCGAACCTGACCCTGGACCTGGCCGTGCTGCGTACGCGCGGCACGATCGCGACGTACGCCAACGAGGGCGGACAGGCGGTCGAGCTGAACGTCGGGCAGAACATGGTGCTGAACAGCCGCTTGCAGTTCCTGGTGCTCTACACGGCCGGCCCGCAGGCGCGCGCCGCAGCCGTCGAGGACGTCGCCGCCGCGGTCCGCGACGGTGCCCTGCCGGTCGGCGAGCAGCACGGCCTGCCACTACATCGATTCCCGCTGCACCGCACCGCCGACGCCCACCGAGCGGTGGAGACCGGCGTGGTCGGCAAGGTCCTGGTGGACATCACATCCTGAAGCTGGTGCAGGCGATGACCAAGGAGCCGACGATCGCCGAAGCGTCGCTCCGTCACCTCGTCGTGCGACTCGGCGTCCGCGCCGGAGAAGCACGGCCGAGGCACGGCGCATGACCCACGGGGGACGGTGCAGCGCCCTCCCTCGACCGGTGCCGGCGAGACGTTCGTCAGAGCGGCTTGAACCGATCCTCAACCATCCATTCTGGACCGAGTTCGACCCGCAGCCGCTCCAGCAGCGCCCTGGCGTCCGCGTTGAACCGCGCACACTCCGCCCGGCTCCACGGACCGGGGTCGGGCGGATAGTCCCAGTTCAGCGATGTGTCGAAGCGGGCAACGAGAGTATCGACGGCCCGCCGCAGATCTTCGCTCACCGGTAGGTCGCCGGTTTCCCACGGGCCGTCCTCGCCCCACAGCAGGCACCCCGAACCGGCGTCGAAGAAGAAGCGCGCCTCGATCACCTCGACAGTGTCTCTCCGAGGTCAACCGCGATACGCGGCTACCCTGGGGCGCGTGGCTCAAGATCTGCTCGACCGGGCGCTCACCGACGAGGTCCCCCTGCGGTCATTGCCGTCCGACGTCGCCGATCTGCTGCGTCGGGTGGGCGCCCCGCCGCGGCTGGCGGCCCACCTGCGGGCCGTGCACGATGTCGCCGGGCAGCTCACGGATGCGATCGCAGTGATGTACCCGGCGCTGCCGTTCGACCGGGACGAGGTGCTGTTCGGCGCGGCCACGCACGACGTCGGCAAGACGATCCACACCGCCGAACTGTCGGCGCCCGGCCACCAGCACGAGCAGGCGGGCTACCGGCTTCTGGTCGAGCAGGGCGTCAGCGGCTGGCTGGCGAGGTTCGCGGCCAGTCACAGTTCGTGGACGGCCCCCGACATCAGCACGGAGGAGTTGCTCGTCAGCCTCGCCGACAAGATCTGGAAGGCCCAGCGGGTGCCGGACCTCGAAGACCGGATCAGCCAGCACATCCGGGCGTACTCCGACGAGCTGCCCTGGGAGGTCTTCATGAAGCTCGACGACCTCCTCACCCGGATCGCCCAGGACGCGGACGCGAGGCTCGCCTTCCAGAACCGCCACCCTGTCAATGCCTGATCCCCTAAAGTCAAGATCGTTTTGTCCCGGGTTCGTCGATCTCACCTCCGCTCCTCCCGCGGGAGACCGTTCCGCCCCTATCGCTGCGCTCCGGGGACTCCACTGCCAGCACAGTGGGGCGACGCATCGTTCACCGTCATTCGGTCACGGTTTCGCCCTTCACCCCCAGCCTTTGTCGCGACTGTCCGGTATGCGCACGGGTGCATCGGCGACGAGGTGATCGTTTGCGGCTGGGGTGTGAATATCGCCGCCCAGTGCATGATCGTTTACGGTTCCCGGGCGCGTTGACCGGCTCCGGCTGCACCTGACGCGTCATCGATCATGCAGATCGGGCGGGATTTACACCCCAGCCGCGAACGATCACCTCGTCAGCGACCTCGCTCCCACCAGACGGAAGAGCGTTCCCGCATCACGGACTCCGGCCGCAGACCGGACGGCTCGGGCGTGATCCACAGCGATACTGATGCCAAACAAGCCCCACGCCCATGATCCAAAACGGTTCGGATGCAGGAAACCGGCCCCAGTGACATCTCGGCCGCGATGGATCAAGGGAGCGGCCCCGAAATTACATCCCCATCGCAAACGATCATCGGCAGCCCGACCCGGCGCCGCCATACCGGCCAGGCGGTCGACGATCTTGCGCGAATGTCCGGGCGCTTAGGGCATACCGGACGAAATTCGGGGCATTCGCGCAAGATCGCCGGAGGCGGGCCGTACCCCCGCCCACAAGTCGGACAGTCGCGACAAAGGTCGGGGGGCGAAGGGCGAAACCGTGACCGAACGACGGTGAACGATGCGTCGCCCCACTCAGGTGGCAGTGGAGGCGCCCCGCGCCGGAACGGTCTCCCGCGCGAGGAGCGGAGGTGAGATCGACGAACCCGGGAAATAAAGATCTAAAAAGATCTTGAAGTGAGGACTACCTCCCCCGCCGTGCCCGGATGTAGTCGGAGATGACGTACCGCCCGAGATCCTCCGCCGATGGAGTGAACACTCGTCCCCCGCTGCGCCGGGCGATCGCGTCGACGAAGCGCCGCAGCCCCGGATCCTCCCCCAGCATGAAGAGGTTGAGCGACGCCCCGTACCGGGTCAGGTGGTCGACCTCGACGACGGTGGCCTCGATCGTCTCGCGTACCGGCGGCCAGGAGAAGTACGGGCCGTCGGGCGTGTTGTGCGAGGTCGGCTCGCCGTCGGTGACCACCAGGACGACCGGTTCCCCGTCGGAGTGCTTGCGCAGGTGGCGGCCGGCGAGCTGGAGGGCGTGCTGGAGGTTGGTGCCCTTGTCCCAGTCGGGTTCGGCGCCCGCGAGTTCGACGTCGGTCATGGTGGCGGCGCTGCGGCCGAAGCCGATGATCTGCAGTGCGTCCTGCGGGTAGCGGGTGGCGATGAGGTGGGCGAGGGCGAGCGCGGTCTGCTTCATCGGGCCCCACCGGTCTTCGAGGACCATCGAGACCGACAGGTCGACGCACAGGGCCACCGCCGCGGAGGTGCGTCGTTCGGTTTCGACGACCTCGAAGTCATCGACCTCCAGGCGTACGGGGGTGTGCGGGCCGTTGCGCAGGACCGCGCGCGAGACCGTGCGGACGACGTCGAGCGGCTGCGTGTCACCGAACTGCCACGGCCGCGAAGCGCCCGTGATCTCCCCCGCGGCCCCGGCCATCGCCAGGTCGTGCTGTCCCTGCCGGCCGCGGCCCAGGTCTGCGAAGATCGAGTTCAATGCCGTGCCGCCGAGCCTGCGCAAGGCCTTGGGGCTCAACGTCAGCCCTTCGCCGGTACGCGTCACCCAGCCCTGCCGCCGCAGTTCCCGTTCGAGTTCCTGGAGCCGGCGGACGTCTTCGGCGGCCTGATTCCCGAGCGTACGCTCGACGGCCTCGACGTCGACGTCGTCGAGTGTCGCACCTGGACGGTCCTGGCCGAGCTGGTCGAGGAGGGCGTCGAGGTCGCTGATCTCTTCGAGGGCGCCGGTCGCCTGCCCGTAGCCGAGTTCGGCGTTGCCCCGGGTCTGCACGGCGCCGCCCCAGGACAGGCCCGGTCGCAGGGCGCGCAGGTTGTCGCCGAGTTCGGCCATCTCCGAGCCGAGCGGCCCCTGGAAGGCCTGGTCCATGAGGTCGGCGAGTTCCTGGCGCTGGCGTTCGGACAGCGAGCGCATCAGCCGCTCGCCGGCCGCGAACCGGCGGCCGAGGACGTCGATGAGTTCGTCGACGTTCTGCGGGTTCTCCGGGAAGTAGTCGCCGTGCTTGTTCATGAAGTCGGCGAACCGGTCGGTGACGTCCTCGTTGCGGGCGTGCCGGGCCAGCAGGTCGTTGAGGTCGTGCATCATGCCGGCCATCGCCTCGCGGGCGGCCGGGTCCGACGCGGCTTCCTTCATCCCCCGGAACCGCTGTTCCATCACGTCCTGGCGCAGGCCGTCGAGGATCTGGTTGTACAGGGCGGCTGCCTCGGGGCTCTCCCACCGGTAGCCTTCGAGCTCGCGTACGGCTTGGGCGGTGGAGCGGGGCAGGTTGTCCAGCATCGACCGGGCGAAGTCCGCGTCCATGTCCGTACGCGGCGCCAGCGCGTCCCGTTCCGTCGCGACGGCCTGGTCGAGCAGGTGCTGCGCGCGGGTCACGGCACCGCCGAGGTTGCCCCGGCGCAGGGCTTCGCGGCGGGCCCGCATCGCCCGGGCGGTCAGCTCGTCGAGGCCCCGCCGGCCGTCCGGGCCCCGGCGGAGCAGATCGTTGAGCGCGTCGCGTACGCCGCGGCCGGCCAGCACGTCCCGGCCGACCTGGTCGACGGCGGCCCGGACGTCGTAGGGGGCGGCCAGCGGATCGGGGCCGCCGTCCCAGGCGCCGTAACGGTTGCGGCTCACTCCCGGCTCCCGTAGAGGGTGCGGCCCTCGTCGGTGGTGGCCTTCGACATGCGGCGGGTCAGATGCAGCCCTTCGAGCACGAACTCGACCCCGGAGGCGGCCTCGCCCGGCGTGGGCGCGTCGCCGATGCCGAGCCGGTCGAGCACCTTGGCCAGGCCGGGGACGGTGCCGATCTGGCGCAGCACGTCGGCGGCCGGGACCAGTTCGCCGGTCTCGATGATGTCGCCTTCGGCGACCCGGTCCACGAAACCGGACAGGTCCAGGCCCGCCAGGCGGGCGCGGAAGGTCTCGGCGGTCGCGACCCGCAGCAGGTGGCCGAGGATCTCGATCTCGCGGCCCTCCTCGCCGCTCTCGAACTCGACCTTGCCGCGCAGGGTGCTGGTCACGGACACGGTGTCCCCGATCCGCGCGACCGGGTCGGCCTCGTTGAGCAGGCCGGACCGGCGCAGCGCGGCGGCGGCGACCGTCTCGGCGGCGGCGATGGCGAACCGGGCCGAGACGCCGCTGCGCGAGTCGACCGACGGGGACTCGCGTACGCCGCGGGCGAACCGGGCCAGCACCTCGATCAGGTGTCCGGGCAGGGCGGCGACGAGGTCGGCCTCCTGCTGGATCAGGTCCATCTCGAGTTCGAGGTCCAGCGGGTAGTGGGTGCGGATCTCGGCGCCGAAGCGGTCCTTGAGCGGGGTGATGATCCGGCCCCGGTTGGTGTAGTCCTCCGGGTTGGCGCTGGCCACCAGCAGGATGTCCAGCGGCAGCCGCAGCCGGTAGCCGCGTACCTGGATGTCGCGCTCCTCCAGCACGTTGAGCAGGCTGACCTGGATCCGCTCGGCCAGGTCGGGCAGCTCGTTGACGGCGAAGACCCCGCGGTTGGCCCGCGGCACGAGTCCGAAGTGGATGGTCTCCGGGTCGCCGAGCGTACGCCCCTGGGCGACCTTGATCGGGTCCACGTCGCCGATGAGGTCGCCGACGCTCGTGTCCGGGGTGGCGAGCTTCTCGGCGTACCGCTCGTCGCGGTGCAGCCACGAGATGGGCTGCAGGTCGCCGGCCTCGGCGGCCGCGCGGCGGGCGGCGGGCGTGATGGGGTGCAGCGGGTGCTCGTTGAGCTCGGAGCCGGGCAGGACCGGGGTCCACTCGTCGAGCAGGCCGACCAGGGTGCGGATCAGGCGGGTCTTGCCCTGGCCGCGCTCGCCCAGCAGCACCATGTCGTGGCCGGCCAGGATGGCCCGCTCGACCTCGGGCAGCACGGTGTCGTCGTAGCCGACCACACCGGGGAATCGGGGCTCGCCCGTACGCATCCGGGCCAGCAGGTTCTCGCGCAGCTCTACCTTGACCGGCCGGTACCGGTGCCCGGCCGCCCGCAGTTCGCCGACCGTCGCGGGTCGGCCTTCCGGCGTGATCGTCACCCTCGCACGCTAACTCGGTTCAGCGGCCTGCGGCACCTCTGATGAGCAGTTGTGTGAGCAGTTGTGCTGAGAGCGTCAATCGTTCATCCCCTGAGAATTCGCTCGACACCGCCCCAAGATCCCGCTTGGATCAGGAAAACCACCCGGATCATGGGCCATGATCACGTGGCGATCCCTGATCCGAGCGGGATCTTGAGGGCTCGATCTTGACGGCTCGATCTTGACGGCCGGACCGCGGGTCAGCCGCAGATGGACTCGCGGTTGAGCGTCGCCGTGGTCCAGCCGGTGATGTGCCCCTCGCCCACCTGCGGCGCGCCGGCCTGGCCCGGGTCGTACGCGACGAACCGCACCAGCCCGATGTTCTTGCCGTAGTAGTAGTCCTCCCAGTGCACCCACGTGCCGCCCTGGTTGACCTGCGACTGGAGCTGGATGACGTTGGAGATCGTGAACGACGTCCCCGGACTGGTCCACGACGCGTTGAACCCGATCACCACGATGCGCGTACCGGCCACGCCGGAGTGCGCCGTGTCGGCCGCACATGTCGTCTTCGACAGGTACGCCCGCACGTACGGCGACCGGCTGAACGTCGTGCCGACCGCCACCGAGCGCTGGATCCAGTCGTCGCCGAGCGCCGTGTTGGCCGTGTTGTACAGCGCGTACCAGGTGCCGCCCCCGGAGGAGGTGTCACGGTAGCGGCGGATCCGGTCGGCCGTGTAGGCGATCTCCTCCCACTGGGAGTTCTTCACCTGGTAGTAGCGCCCCAGCGAGGAGTTGTACTGGATCTGCATGGTCTCGCCGCTGGAGAAGCTGTAGACCGGGCCGTTCTGCCCGTCGGTCCGCGTGAGGTAGGTCGCCAGGTCGTACGGCGACGTCTCACCGCCGCCCCCGCCGCCGGACACCGAGATGTCGTCGAACGCGATCCAGCCCCACGCCTGCGGCGACAGGTTCAGCGCCGCGAACGCCACGTGCGTCGTCGCCCCGGCGGGCACCGTGAAGCTGCAGCTGTAGAGGGTCCAGGCCGTCGTGTTGGTCGCCGTGGTCTGGCACCAGCGCTGATCGAACAGGCCGTTGTCCACCTGCAGGAACGCCGACTGTACGCCGCCCGAGGTCCGGATCCGGCCGGACAGCGTGAACGTCCCGGCCGGCAGCGTGATGTTCTGCCACGTCACGATGTACGACGTCAGCCCCGATCCGTAACCGGTGTTGTCCGGATGGGCGTACCCCTCGGGGTAGCCGTTGGGGGCGCCGGCGCAGCAGGACTCGGCGCCGCCGTTGGTCGGCGCGTTCCAGCCGGAGATCCCGGCGCTGAAGGTGCCGTTGGTGACGTACTCGACGGCATGGGCGGCCGTCGGTCCTATCAAGACGGTTGCGGCGAGGGCCACCGCCGTGACCAGGGCGAGACGAAGACGCATGGAGGATCCTTCCGTTCGGGGCCAGAACATCCACGAAGGTAGATCGCACAGCCCTCGGCGGCGGGCTTTCTTGCGTACGCGCGGCGGCCGCGCAAGAACGACGCCGGGTTCGAGTGCCGACCACCCCAACGGGGGACGATGATCCGGCCGTCGGGTACCGCCGGACGGCAGCGGAATCCCGCCGTTCGCGATCCTGACTACACTCAGGACGGTCCATAGCATCGACTCATGCAGTGTCGCCAGTGTCATCTGCGCAATCGCGCCGACGCGCGTACGTGTACGCGGTGTGGTGCGCCCCTGGACACCGCGGACCTCGACGGCGCCACGACGAGCCGCCCGGCCGCCCCACCCACAGCCGCCCCGCCCACGGCCGTGCCGCCCACCGCAACGCCGCCGATCGCAGTGCCCTCGGCCCCTACGCCTTCGACCGCTGGGCCGACGAGTGCAGGGCCGACGACCGCCGACCGGTCGGCGGTGCCGGAGTCCGCCACCCCTGGGTCCACGGGCCCGCGCGAGACGGCGATCGGCGAATACGTCATGGGAGCCGGCGCCGCTACCACCTCGGCTCAGGCGCCGCCCCGGGCCGACGCGACCGCGCGGATCGTGGTCGCCTTGGGCATCGTGGCCGTGCTGGTGCTGGCCGGCGGGGCGTACCTGGTGTGGCTGCGGCCCACGTCGAGCACGAGCGCGCAGCCGCCGGCGTCCTCGGCGTCCCCGTCACCGGGCGACGTCTCCCCGGCGCCGGCCGAGAGCACGGCCGAGCCGTCGCCGTCGCCGGATCTCGACAGCCAGCGGCAGGCGGCCCGCTCCCTCGACGCCGTCGTGGTGCGCAGCAGCCAGTCCCGGGCCAAGCTGCACCAGGCGCTGGGGTTCATCGACGCCTGCCGCGTACCGAGCGCTCAGGGGCTGTTCAACCAGGTGGTCCTCGAACGCCAGGGCGAGCTGTCCACACTCGACACCCTTGTCCTCGACAGCCTGCCCGAAGGCGAGGCTCTGCGCCGCCAGCTCGCCGAGGCGATCGGCCAGGCGCTCAACGCCGACCGCGCGTACCAGCGCTGGGCCGTCTACCTCGCCGGGCACGGCTGCCGCGCGGGACACAACGGCGACTGGACGCAGGCGCAGGCGTACGACGACCAGGCCGGGACCGCCAAGGTCGCGTTCGCGACGGCCTGGAACGCGATGGCCGCCCGGGTCGGTGGCGGGCTGCTGCCGCACTCCCGGGAAGACTTCTGAGGCAGCGGGCCGCTCAGGGGGCCAGGTGGCGGACGACCAGGACCGCCGCCTGGGAGATGAGGGCCGCGACCTGCGTACCGTCGGCGAGCCGCCCGAGGTAGGTGAAGGCGCGCTCCAGCTTGCCCTTGTCCCGCGGCTGCTCGGCCAGCAGGAGGGCGATCGCCTGCAATGCCTGCCGGGCCTGCTCGCGGTTGTCCGCCGCGAACTCGTCGAGCCGGCCCTCGATCTCGGCCAGCAGCGCGGCGGAGTCGGTCGCCTGCACGTTGGTCTGGTGGAACTCCGAGTCCTTCGCGTTGAACACGGGCTGGCTGCTGTGGAACGTCATGTCGCCGTGGAAGTTGAAGGTCGAGTCGTCCATCGGGACTCCTCGCGCGAAGATTCGGACGTTCGGTGGGTCGGGCCGCCCGGTTCTGGTGGGCTCAGTTCTGGTGGAACGTCGACGTTCCGCCGAAGGCCTGCTGGCCGCCGTGGAACGTCAGGTCGCCGTGGAAGTTCTGGATGTGGTTGACCCGCTGCGCGAACTCGGCGATGTCGTAGCCGCCGTCCTGCAGGAAGCGGAGAATCGACTCGCTCACCGCCCGCTCGATCAGCTTGACGTACTTCGCCGTGTCCAGCAGCTGCAGGTACTTCACGATGACGGGGTCGGCGGCGGCCGCGCGTACGCTCAGCCGGGCGCCGTAGTCGTGGACGCGCGACAGTTCGGTGTCGCGGCCCGACGCGGCCATCCGCAGCCCGGTACGCGCCATCCGGGCCAGGCCGGTCAGGATCCGCCAGCCGCTCGCGGCCGAGTCGGCGGGCATGGCGCGCAGCGCTTCGCGTACGGCCAGCCAGCCCGCGACGCGGGGGCGCATCGTGTCGACCAGTTCGAACCGCTCCCGCACCGGCGGCAGGACCCGCGACAGGAACTCCGTGTACAGCATGCCGCCCTCGACCGCGACGTGCACGAACACCGAGATGTCCACCCCGGCCACCCGCGGCGGGAGGACCTCGGTCCCCGCCCCGGTACGCACGGGGTTGCCCGGCCCCGAGACGACGATGCGCTCGTAGTACCGCAGGCCGCCCTGCGGACAGCGGCGGATCGCGTCGATCAGCTCGTCGGCCGCGTACGCGTACGGCATGCGCCGGTCCGGCGACAGCAGCGGATCGTCGACGTCCATCCGCCCGTCGGCGACGAGATGCGGCAGGAACTCCAGGTTGGCGATGCGGGCGCCCTCGGGCAGGCCGGCGTCGCGCATGCCTTCGACCGCCGAGCGGATGCCGCCGTAGAGGCCGTCGGTGAGCTCGCCCAGCGGCAGCACCGGGCCGCCGCCGTCCTCGGCCGGGCGCAGCCGCAGCGCGAAGCTCCAGTCGTCGGAACCGTCGCTGACCGACATCCCGCAGCCCAGGAACGGGTCGCGCTCGTGGACGACGATGTTGCCGTACTGGGCCGCGGCGATCTTCGCCAGCCGCCGGCGTACCCGGTCGCTGTGCGTCTCCGGCCGGAATCCGGGCCGGTCGGCGGCCAGTTCCGTGGCGAGGATCGCGTTCACCCGCAACCGGTAGGCCAGCAGGACACCGAACGTCAGGACCGCGAGCGCCAGCGGGATCAGAAGGGCGGCCAACGAACCCAGGTCAGGTGGCGCCTGATCGGCGCCCGAGCCGCCGGCCGAAGCGGACGTTCCGCTCACCCCGCCCGTCCCGCTCGTGCCCATCGCGCTCTGCACCTTCTGCAGGACGCCGAACAACGCGAACAGCAGCGAGCCGGCGATGCAGCACACCGCCGCCCCGACCGCGCCGAGCACGCCGAGGACCACCCATCGACGCGTACGCGGAGACAGCGCCCGCATCAGCGGCGTACGCCAGCCGGCCACCACGAAGCCGATGGCCAGCCAGCCGACGGTGAAGACCGGGGTGAACCGCAGGCCGACCAGCACGAGGACGGCGAGCGCGAAGGAGGTGGCCAACCGCAGCCGGCGGGCCCGCAGGGCGTGCCGGACGACCGGCTCGACGTCGAAGCCGAACGAGGGGGCGACCGCACGGCGCTCGTCCTCGACGAGTTCGCGGATGACCGTCTCGCCGAACCCGGGCTCCAGGTACGCGCCCGCGCACAGCTGCCGCGTGGTGGTCTGGAACCGGTCGAGCGCGCGGTAGACCGGGAAACCCAGCAGCCGCAGATCCGGTGACGTCATCGGGCCTCGTTTCGCCGGTGGCGGGACACACTCCCTGACGCCACCGTGGACCGTCGCCCGGCCACCCGGCCAGACCCTTGCGGGACAGCAAAAGTCGGCCGGGTGGCCGATGCCGGGCCGGAGCGGGCCGATCGTCCAGGTCGGACGGTGCGGCCCCGGCGGCCCGGCCGGTACGCGTCGCCGGGCGGGGTACGCCACCCGCCCGGAATCAGCCTCCCGGCCGGAGGAGACGGGGTCGCCTGATCCGGCCGGGTGACCGGGGCGGGCCGGCGCGTACGCCCGCCCGCCCCGTTGCCGCGTCAGCCGTTCGGGAACAGGCTGCCGTAGTCGGCGGCGGCCATCGCGATGTCCGCCTGCGCCCAGAACCGGTGGTAGGTGAACGTCGGGGCGGGGCCGGTGCCGGCCATGTACGCCGCGACGGGTCCCCACGCCGGGTCCTGCGCGTAGAACGGGCGGATGCTCATGAACGTGGAGCTGGAGTTGATCTGAGCACCGCTGGGCATCGTGCCGCTGAACCCGGACGGGATGTACAGACCGGTCTGCGAGGTGGAGTTCCACTGGTCGTCGAACCGGTTGTAGTCCGTACGCGTCTCAGGCACCGCGACACCCTTCGTGTCGGCGTGCGTGTAGATGCCGTCGACCAGGCACTTCGCCATCGCCTTCGCGGTGGTGCTGCCCGACTTCTGCGCGTACCAGGCCAGCGTCCGCGCGTACGCGGCGGCGACACCGACATCGTTCGTCGTGTTGCTGACCGCCACGTGCAGGCCGGTGTTGGCCGCCGGGCCCGACGTGCTGCCGGAGTAGCTGGCCGCCGGGGCGCCCGACCACGTCATGTCCGACGGGAAGGAGTACGCCGACGACGTGCAGGTGGTCTGGCCGATCGCCCAGGGCACCCACTTGTCGAGGATCTGCTTGGCCTTCGCGTCGTTGCTGACGTTGTAGTACTCCGCGACGCGCTCCAGCGACCACGCCTGGAACCCGAACCACTGGTTCGACGGCGGGTCGTGGAACACCGGCTGGTAGTCGTACGCCCAGCCGTAGAAGGTCGGCGTGCCGGCCGGCGGCGCCGAGTAGTTGCCGTTCCAGCTGTTGGTCGCGCCGCCGGCGATACCGCCCTCGGCCGACTGCAGCCAGAGGTAGGAGTCGAGCTGCCGGCCGAGGCTGGTCTGCCAGTCCGCCGAGCCGGTCGACGACTGCGGCCGCAGGGCCGACGGGCCCGACGGCGACAGCGCCCACGCGGCCAGCGGGTTCTGGTAACCCTGGTGCCACGACGACGAGCCGATCCGCCACGCCCACGAGCCCTGCATGTCGCCACCCCAGGCGTAGTACCAGGTCAGCATGTAGGAGCTGCTGCTCTTGCCGCTGCCGGGGGTGCACGACGGGCTGGTGCAGCCCGGGTTCTTGAAGTACTTGTCGTACATCGCGTAGCGCAGGTAGTCGCCGAGCTTGCCGGCCTTGGTCACCGTCGAGGCGATCTGCGACTGGTTGCCCTGCGCGGTGGCCCACGTCAGCGCCCAGTACGCGGCCTGCACTGCCCGCGCGTCGGCGTCCGGCGCATCGGTGTAGCGCCACTGCCCGGTGGTGGAACCGGCGACGAACAGCGACGGGTAGTTGGCGAACCGGCCCGTGTCACAGGACGGGTGCGCCACCGTCTCCCACACCGACTCCTGCGGGCCGCGCTGGTAGGTGTTGATGTAGGTCGACTTCTGCCCGACCGCCTGGCCGCACTCCGCCGACGTACGCCCGCTGGCGTACCCGTAGGTGTTGTCGACGTCCAGCAGCCAGTGCATGCCGTAGACCAGCTTGTTGCCGTAGGTGCTCTGCAGCTCGGCCGAGAGCGGGTCGGCACCGGGGGTCACTCCGGAGTCCAAAGCGGACGGGTAGCCGCTGGGCTGGTCGTGCTCCGGCGCGTACGTGGCGGGCTTGCTGGCGTCGTAGGAGCTGGAGCCGCCCGGCTGGCCGGCCGACGTGGGGATGATGTAGGTCTCCATCGTCGTCCACGCGTTGTTGAACGGCGTCCAGTTGCCCGAGACCCGGCCGTACTGCGCCTCCAGCCACAGCCAGAAGCTGAACGCCTCCGACGTGGTCTCGTGGCCCCAGTCCGGCGCCTCGACGAGCAGCGTCTCCACCGAGTGGTACGGGACGCCCTCGGACGAGAAGTAGCCGTTCGCCGGGTTCTTGATCTTGTTGTACTGGGTCATGAACTGCGTGATGTACGCGTTCTGCGGCGCGTCGTCGTCCGCCTCCGTCGCCGTCACGCTCACCGACGTCAGACCGGTCGAGGAGACCGTGATGGTACGCGTACCGTTGGCCGTGTCCGCGTCTTGCGCCGCGGCGAGGGTGACGTTCTGGTTGGTGCTCCAGTTGCTGGACGTGAACGTCAGCGTCGCTCCACTGGAGACGGTGATGTCGGTGTCACCGGTACCCGCGACGGAGCCGACGGTGACCGTGCCGCTGGGCTGCGCGGCGAGGTGCACGGCGTAGACGGCGGTGGAGCCCTCGGGGACAGTGACCGCGGTGGGCGTGACCACCAGCGCCTGGGTGCTGGTGTCGTTGTCGGCCTCGGTGGCGGTCACGGTGACCGACGTGAGTCCGGACGAGGCGACGGTGATCGGGCGCGTCCCGTTGGTGCTGTCGGTGTCCTCCGCCGCGGCCAGCGTGACCGTCTGGTTGACGTTCCAGTTGCTGGTGGTGAAGGTCAGGCTGCCGCCCGCGCTCACCGTCAGGTCCGTGTCTCCGGAGCCCGCGGTGTTCGTCACGGTCACGTTGCCGGTCGGCTGCGACTGCAGGTGGACCGTGTAGCTCGCCGTGCCGCCTTCGGGAACGCTGACGGCCGTCGACGAGACGACCAGCGCCTGCGCGGTGTCGTTGTCGGCCTCCGTCGCGGTGACGGTCACCGACGTCAGGCCGGACGAGGCCACAGTGAACGTACGCGTCCCGTTGGTGGTGTCGGTGTCCTCGGCCGCGCGCAGCGTCACGTTCTGGTTCGTGTTCCAGTTGCTGGACGTGAACGTCAGGCTGCCGCCCGCGCTCACCGTCAGATCCGTGTCACCGGAGCCCGCCGTGCTCGTCACGGTCACGTTCGCCGACGGCTGCGTGGCGAGGTGGACCGCGTACGTGGCGGTGCCGCCCTCGGGCACGCTCACCGCCGTCGGCGACACGACCAGCGCCTGCGCGGTGCTGTCGTTGTCCGCCTCGGTCGCCGTCACGTTCACGGTGGTCAGCCCGGAGGCCGCGACCGCGATCGTACGCGTGCCGTTGGTGGTGTCGGTGTCCTCCGCCGCGGCGACTGTGACGTTCTGGGCCGTGCTCCAGTTGCTCGACGTGAACGTCAGGCTGCCGCCCGCGCTCACCGTCAGGTCCGTGTCACCGGAGCCCGCCGTGCTGGTCACCGTCACGTTGCCCGACGGCGCGCTGGACAGCTTGACGGCGTAGGTCGTCATGCCACCCTCGGGTACGCTCACCGCCGTCGGCGTGACGACCAGCTGCGGCGTGGTGGTCCCGCCGTTGCAGGCGACGCCGTTGACCGTGAACGCGGTCGGGTCGGTGTTGGTGCCGCTGTAGCTGCCGTTGAACCCGATGCCGGTCGACGCCCCGGTGCCGAGACTGCCGTTCCACGACAGGCTCGTCACGCTCACCTGCTTGCTGCCCGACGCCTGCGTCCAGTTGCCCGACCAGCCCTGGTCCACATGCTGGTTGCCCGGGAAGGCGAAGCCCAGCGTCCAGCTGGAGATCGCGTCGCCGGTGTTGGTGATCGTGATGTTGCCGCCGAACCCGCTGCCGTTGTCCCAGGCCTTGCTGTAGGCGACCTGGCAGGAGGCGGCGGCCTGGGCGGAGCTGGGCAGCCCCACCAGACCGGCGACGGCCAGACCGGCGGCCAGCAGACCGGCGACCCGTCGTCTGCGCCGGGAGGCGCCTGCGCGAGCGGCCAGAAGTGCGGCCGGATTCCATCGTTTGCCGAATAGCATGCTGCGTCTCCTCGCGATGCGTGAAGATCGCCGGCGCCCGGAGACAGGCGAGGATATGCGAATCGGGTCCACCATCACGATCGCGAGATCGTGCTGCCTGAGGCGACCACAGTTCGGCTCGGACCTGAGTGTTACATGGGAGCGCTCCCGCATTCAAGAGTCTCGTTGTATGCTCCCGCCCTCGCCGTGCGCCGCACTCCCAAGATCCCACCCGCCGCGTACGCCAAGATCCCGCTTGGCGTACGCCAAGATCCCGTTTGGATCAGGGAAATCACCCGAATCATGGGCCATGATTACGTGGCGATCCCTGATCCAAACGGGATCTTGGGAGCGGGAACCTGCCCGCGGAGCTTGGGTTCGGCTCAGGCGCGGGACAGGGCGGCGACGTCCTCGGCCGACAGCTCGACGGCCACCGCGCCGACGTTGCCTTCGAGGTGCCCGATCGAGCCGGTCCCCGGGATCGGCAGGATCGACGGCGAGCGGGCCAGCAGCCAGGCCAGCACGACCTGCCGCTCCGTCGCGCCGTGCTTCGCGGCGATCTCCGCCAGGACGGTATTGTCGGCGAGGTTCTGGATCGGCGCCCACGGCAGGAAGACCATGCTCTCCTGCTCGCACAGGTCCACCATGGACTCCGAACCGCGATCGTCGACATTGTACCGATTCTGGATCGACACGATCGGCGTGAGCGCCTGGGCCTGGCGTACCTGGGCCTCGGTCACGTTGGACAGGCCGATGTGGCGGATCTTGCCCTGCTCCTTCAGCCGGATCAGGGCACCCAGCGACTCCTCCAGCGGCACCTTCGGGTCCGGCCGGTGGAACTGGTACAGCTGGATCTGCTCCAGCTTCAACCGCTTCAGGCTGCCTTCGCACGCCTCGACCAGATGCTCCGGCCGGCCGTCGGGAACCCAGCGGTTGGGGCCGGGGCGTACCAGGCCGCCCTTCGTGGCGATCACAAGATCCTCGGGGTACGGGTGCAGCGCCTCGGCGAGCAGTTCCTCGCTCACGTCCGGCCCGTACGAGTCGGCCGTGTCAATGAAGTTGACGCCCAGCTCCACGACCCGGCGCAGCACGGCCTTGGCCTGCTCACGGTCCGGCGGGTCGCCCCAGATGCCGCTTCCGGTCACGCGCATGGCGCCGAAGCCGAGACGGTTGACGGTCAGGTCGCCGCCGAAGTCGATGGTGCCCGCCCGGCCGGCGTTCGTTTCCGTGGTCACGACCGCCATCGTAGATCGTCGCCGGGACGGCAGCAGGATATTGATCTTAATGAAGGTCTTCCCGGGAACTCCGGTCGCGACTACTCTCCGGACCAGTACCACCGTTTGGAAGCGCTCCCACCGCAGATGTCTCCCCTCCGGCCGGAGTACGGACCCAAGCCCGGACACCGCCCACCGGCCGTCGCTCACCAGCTCGGAAGGAGGTGGAGCCCGCACAGTCGCGCACGGCTCCGGCCGGACGACCCATCCGGCCAACGTGGGGACGGGGTCTGCCTGCCCTGTCCCCACGCCCCCACGGACGGACATCGACCAGGTTTTGTCTGCCACCGCAACCGGTCCCGTGCGGAGGTAGGCTGCCGGCGTGCAGAAACTGGAACCGCCGCGGGGCGCGCCCACCCGCTGGCCGGGCGATCCCGACCGGCTGGCCCTGGTGATCGCCGGCGGGGCGTACGCGCCGGCGCGACCGCTGCTGCACTTCTCCCGCAAGGTGTTGCAGACGCACGGCTGGACCGTGCAGGAGCTGTGGTGGCAGCCGCCGATGACGACCGACTTCCGGTCCAACCGGGGCTGGGTGGTCGATCAGATCACCGCCGCCCTGGCCGACGAGACCGCCGCGCAGATCCTGCTGTGCGGCAAGTCCCTGGCGTCACTCGCGGCGCCCATCGCGGCGGACCGGAGCCTGCCGGCGATCTGGCTGACCCCGATCCTCTCCGACCCCGCCAACGCCGCGGCGGTCGCCCGGTCCACCGCCCCGACGCTGCTGATCGGCGGCGACGCCGATCCACTGTGGAACGGCGGAGGCGACCGGACCGCCGGGCACGAGATCGTCGAACTGCCCGGCGAGGACCACTCGCTCGAAGTCGCCGACCCTCTTGCGGCTTTGGCGACGCTGCGCCAGGTGGTCACCGCCGTCGACGACTTCGTCGGCCGTCGCTGCCCGCCACGCGCCGCCAGATCCTGAGGCCACCCGACCCGAAACCCACCTTGATCATGGAAGCTGTGCAGCTGTGAGCGCCGACCCTCCCGTGCCGGTGTGCCCCGCCTGGACGGTCTCGTGCCGATCAATAATGCGGACGCCCTCCTGCGGAGATGTTGGTAGCGTCGGCGCGTGGAACCCTTCACCGAAGCCCAGATCCGGGCCGCCTTCATCAACTGCTCGCAGGGCGACGCCTCCCGGATCAAGCTCCCCGCCGACTTCGCCGCCACCCCGTGGAGTGATCTCGACTACTTCGGCTGGGTCGATCCGTCCGCTCCGCTGCGGGCCGCGATGGTGGTCGCGGACGAGGACGGGCTGCGGGCGATCATGCTGCGCAAGGCCGATCGTGTGTCCGGCCGTGGCGCGATGCGGGCCAGCCTCTGCCAGGCCTGCCTGACCAGTCACCCGGCCGGCGGGGTCAGCCTCTTCACCGCCGCGTACGCGGGGCCGTCGGGTCGCAACGGCAACTCGGTCGGCGAATTGTTCTGCTCGGACCTGGCCTGCTCGTTGTACCTGCGCGGGCTGCGCCGGCCCAGATCCGGCGGCGTACGCGTGGAGGAGACGCTGTCGCTCCAGGAGCGGGTCGACCGGGAGCTGCGCAAGATCCACGGCTTCGTACGCCGGGTCGCCGAGCCGAGCACCGCGGGACGTTAGAGGCCGGGCCGCCAACGGCAGACGATCACGGTGGCGTCGTCGCTCACCTTGGCCCGCTGCCAACGGACCCGGTCGGGGTCGCCGGCCTCGGCCCGCCGGGTCTCGTCGATGATGGCCTGCGGGCCGTCGGCGTACCCGGTCTGGAGGAACTGTTCCCAGCTCCAGAGACCGAAGTCGGTGACCAGGAGCGCCGCGCCGTCCGAGGCCAGGATCGCCCCCTGCGCGTCGTCGACCGTGCCGCGCAGCGCGTGATAGCCCGCTGCCGGGTCGAGTTGGGCCACCCAGTAGCCGCCGTCGACGTTGCGGAAGCTCTGCTGCCGCTGGATGAACGCTTTCAACTCTTCGGGCGTCGCGTTCGGCGGCCGGCCGATCGGGGCCGAGACCGCCTTCTCCGACTCGTCGATGAAGACCGTGGGCGTACCGCCGAGGTCCAGCACCAACGGGGAGTCGGCGAGGACGAGGTAGTCGGTGTGGCGGCCGCGGCGACGGATCATCGTCACCGTCGTGCACGGCGTACCGGGGTGCGCGAGATCGCAGGTGTCCTCGTGCAGGCGGCCGACGTCGGTGATCGCCGCCGCCAGGCAGTCGGCCAGGTCCTGCCCCGTGCCCGCGTACGCGAGGAGGCGCGCTCCCAGCTGGCCGACGTACCAGGCCGTGCCGTGGCGGCAGCCGGTCGCCGGCCCCTCGGTGAGCCCGTCGAGGACGACCGCGACGGTCGGCGTCGCGCCCGCCCAGTCGAGGTTGTCCCGATCCGGGGCGATCGGTTCGCTCGCCAGTTCGACACGCATCCGGCCAGCCTATGCGCCCCCGCTGTCACCGGGTACGCAGCTCACCAGGTACGCAGCTCACCAGGTACGCGTGGCCAGCCAGTCGGCGAACGTGTGCCAGCCGACCTCGGGGTACTCCCGGCGCAGGGCCGTGACGTCGACGTCGAGTCCCACGGTGTCGAAGTAGCGGAACATCTTGTAGAGGTCTTCGCCCCAGGCCCGGGACTGCTCGGCCGGGGTGGCCTGGAACGTCACCTCATGCCCGACCGCGGCGGTGAACGCCTCCGCCATCCGCAGCGGCGTCGTCTCCTCCCCCGCGATGTCGATGCGCTTGCCGGACAGGCGTTCCGGCTCGGTCAGCGCCAGGGCGGCCAGGCCGGCGATGTCGGCGGCGCAGATCAGCGCGATGGACCGGTCGGCGGCCAGCGGGAGGGCGAAGTCGCCGGCGGCGAGCATGCGGGCGGCGTACCCGGTGGTGAAGTTGTCCATGAATTTGGCCGGGCCGAGGATCGTCCAGTCGAGACCGCTGGCGACGAGGTGGCGCTCGACGGCGTACTTGCTGTCGAAGTGCGGTACGCCGGTCGCGCGGTCGGCGTGGGCGACCGAGCTGAAGACGATGTGCCCGACGCCGGCGCGGGCGGCCGCGTCGATGGTCGCGCTGCCGTGGCGGATCTCGGTCTCGACGTCGGTGCCGAAGGGCGTGGTCATCAGGAAGACGGAGTCGACCCCCTGGAACGCGGTCGTGAGCGAGGCCGGGTCGGCGAAGTCCGCGTACGCGATCTCGGCACCTCGGGCTTTCAGAGCCTGCGCGGCGGGGGCGTCGACGGAGCGGGTCAGGGCGCGGACGGGGTGGCCGCGGTCGAGCAGGAGGTGGGCGAGCGTGCCGCCCTGGGTGCCGGTGGCCCCGGTGATGGCGAATGTTTTCACGAGCAAAGTTTGCTCCTGAAAACGTTTCTCCGTCAAGTGTAAGCTTCGCCATATGGAGAACTGGCCGGAGATCGACGTACCCGACAGCCACCCTCAGGTGCTGAGTTCCTGGCTGCACATCCATCAGGCCGTCGAGACCGTCGAGAACGCGATGACCGGCCGGATGGAGCAGGGCGCCCAGACCTCGCTGATCGAGCACCAGGCGCTGTTCCGGCTGGCGATCGCGCCCGGGCGGCGGCTGTCCATGCTGCGCCTGGCGGACCTGCTGAACACCAGCCCGAGCGGCGTCACCCGGCTCGTCGACCGACTGGTACGCCGAGGCTGGGTGTCGCGGGAGGTCCCGCCGGAGAACCGGCGGCAGACCGACGCCGTCCTCACGCCGGACGGGCTGCACGCGTTGACGGCGACGACCCGGCCGGCGTACCACGCGGCGCTGGAGGAATGCTTCGGCTCGCTGCTCGACGAGGAGGACCTGGCGGACCTTCAGCGCATCGGGCGCAAACTCCTCGAAGGGCACCACCGGTTCGACGCGAAGAAGTTCGCCTCGACCCCGTTCACCCACGAGCAGTGATCCGGCTCCCGTCTCGATCCCCCGTCTTGATCCCGTTTGGATCAGGGAAATCACCCGAATCATGGGCCATGATTACGTGCGAAACCCTGATCCAAACGGGATCAAGGAGCGACCGTCACGGGATCAAGGAGCGACCGTCACGGGAGCGGCGGAACGGGCCTACGAAGCCAGGTGGCGGGCGAGGAAGCGGGCGGCGCTGTCCGACTCGAAGCGGGGCAGTTCCTTGTGCCGCCCCGTGTTCGCGTGCAGCGTCTTCTCCGTCGAGCCGAACGCGTCGAACAGCGCCAGCCCCGCCTCGCGCGGGATGTGCTCGTCGTCCCACTGCATCGCGTACTCGATGGGGATCGTGATCCGCTTCGCCGTCTCGGCGAGGGCGTCCGGCCAGTGCAGGCCGAAGACCGCGGCGGTGATGCGGGGATCGTCGGCCACGAACGGCACGCCGATCGCGGTGGCCATGTTCAGCCCGTAGAAGCCGACCGGGCCGCCGACCCCGATCTCGGGAAGCTCCTGGAGAGCGTCCAATGTGGCCCGCCATTCGGGGACGGCCCGCCGGGCGATCTCGGCGTTGTAGCGGACGACGACCGGGCCCTCGGGCTCGCCGGCGTCACGGGCGGCGAACAGGGCGGCGACCTCCTGCTCGTCGTACGCCGTGCGCGGCCGGTCGCCGTGGCCGGGTGCGTCCACCACGGCGACGTGGAAGCCGCACTGGCTCACGAGGAGGTTCGCGCGGCCGGTCATGGCCGGCCACCGCTTGTGCGTACCGCCGCCGTGTCCCATGAAGACCAGGGGCGCGCGGCCGGTGTCATCGGCGGGCGACCACAGCACACCGGGAATGCCGGAGACGAGAAAATCGCGCTCGCGTACGCCGTTGGAGGACGTGTCGGTGAGGAAGCGCAACGTGTTCGAGGAAGCGTTCAGGGCAGCGTTCATGGCAGTGCCTTTCGGGAGCCTGCGGCGCTCCCGGCGACGCCTACGCGTCTATCGCCCGACCGTGGCGAGGGGTGGGAGCACCCACGTCGATACCAACTTCTGTCGATACCAGGTTCACGGGGGCTCACCTCCTCATGCCGATCACGGTCGAGGGGAGGCTATCAGAGATCACGCGGACTCGGTCAGCCGTGTGAGGCGGGCCTCCTCCGCGTCCAGCGCCTCCCCGGCCCGCTGGATGATCTGCGAGCGGTAGGTCCCGATCGTCCGGGCGTCGAGCAGCGTCCGCCGCTCCGTCGCCAGGACCTCGCTGCGCAACTGCATGTACTGCTCGCGGTACTCCACATTGGGCACCGCCTGGCTGCGGCCGGGGGCGACGCGTACGGAGACCTCCTGGCGGGCGCGGTCGAGGACGTCGGGGGCGTACGGGGTGCCGTCGGGCTGGGCCAGGGCCGGGTCGTCGAGGCGGTCGAGGGCGTCCTGGGACAGCCGGGTGAGCAGGTCGCGGTACTCGTCGCGGAACTCCTCCGGGTCGTCGGCCGGCACCTTGACCGTCCGGATCACCCAGGGCAGCGTCAGCCCCTGCAGCAGCAACGTCGTGATCGCCACGATGAAGGCGATGAGCAGCAGCTGCGGCCGGTAGGGCGTGTCGGCGGGCAGGGTCTGGGCGGCGGCGACGGTGACCGCGCCGCGCATGCCCGACCAGGCCAGCACGACCCCGCCGCGCCAGCCGAAGTTCTGCGCCACCTGGAACCGCACGTCGCTCTTGCGCTGCAGGATCCGCTTGGTGAAGCGGTCGAGCCGCCGCTCGCTCATCGTCTCCTGCTGCTTCGCGTCGTCCAGCGTGGCCTCGATCTGGCTGAGCCGGTCCAGGTTCGCCTCGGCCCGCGCCGCGTCCCGGCGCAGCCCGGAGACGAGGGGCGCCGTGTAGAGCATGCGCAGGAGGATGGCGACCAGCGACGCGAGCAGGCCGACCCACACCGCGGTCGCGACGCTGAGGCCCGCCGAGCGCGCGGCGTCCAGCTCGGTCTTCAGCTGCAGCCCCATCAGCAGGAACAGCCCGCTCTCCAGCATGAACGACGCCGTGCTCCAGTTCACCGACTCGGTCACCCGGTCGACCGCCCGCAGGTGGCGCGGGCTCTCATGCCCGGTGACCAGCCCGGTCACCACCACCGCGAGGACACCGGACGCGTGGATCGCCTCCGCCGGCACGAACGCGACGAACGGCACCACGAACGAGATGGCCGTGTTGAGCACCGTGTCCTTCAGCAGCGCGCGTACGCGCACGTTGATCTCGCCGATGAGGACGCCGACGACGACGGCCGCGATGACCGCGTACACGAAATCCCAGGTGATGGACAGGAAGCTGACCGCGGCGGTGGTGGCGGCGACGGCGGAGCCGAGCAGGACGAGCGAGGAGGCGTCGTTGACCAGGCCCTCGCCTTCCAGGATGGTGAGCAGCCGGGCGGGCAGGCCGAGCCGGCGGCCGACGGAGGTGGCCGCCACGGCGTCGGTCGGGCTGATGATCGCCCCGAGCGCGAACGCGGACGCGAGCCCGAGTCCCGGCAGGACGGAGTGGAACAGGTAGCCCGCGGCGGCGGTGGTGAGCACCACCAGGACGACCGCGAGACCGGCGATGGACTTGAAGTCGCGCCGGAAGTCGTGGGCGGGCATGCGGACGGCGGCCGCGTAGAGCAGCGGCGGCAGGACGCCGGCGAGCACCCATTCGGGCTCGATCACGATGTGCGGTACGCCCGGCAGGAAGCTCAGCACGGTACCGACGACGACCTGGCTGAGCGGCGCGGCGACGCCGATCCGGTTCGAGAAGGCCGCCACCGCCACGATGCTGACCACGCCGACCACGGCGATCAGGGTGAGTTCCATCGGTCCCTGATTGTGCCCGGTGCTGCCCGGCCGTCCCCCGGCACGACACGCTACCGTTTCTCCGCACGCGTCAGGGAAGTGCCGGGGGAGGACGCTGGTGGCGGGCAGGCTGCGGTTCGGAGTGGAACGCGACGCCGAGGAGCGGCACGGCTCCTGGCTCGAACTGTTCTTCGACCTCATCTTCGTCGTCGCGGTCGCCGAGCTCGCCGGCACCCTCGAACACCACCCCACCCCGCACGGCTTCCTGCGCTACGCCGCCCTGTTCCTGCCCGTCTGCTGGGCCTGGATCGGCTACACCTTCTTCGCCGACCGCTGGCAGAACGAGGACGCGCCGCATCGCGTACTCATGATCGTGTCGATGCTCGGCGTCGCCTTCCTCGCCATCGCGATCCCGCACGCCTTCGACGGCGGCACCGGCTCCGTGCGCTTCGCGATCAGCTACGGCGCCGTCCGGCTGCTGCTCATCGTCCTGTACGCGCGGGCGTACACGACCGATCCGGCGGCCCGCCCGCTCACCGGGCGCTACGTCACCGGCTTCACGATCGGCGCGCTGCTCTGGTTCTCCTCCGCCGCCGTACCCCTCCCCCAACGGCACTGGCTCTGGGCCGTCGGGTTCGCCGTCGAACTGGCCACGCCGCTGCTGTCCGCCCGGGCGATCGCGCGCGTACCCTTCCACCGCTCGCACATCCCCGAACGGTTCGGCCTGTTCGTCATCATCGTACTCGGCGAGGCGGTCGCGCTCGGCGTCACCGGGATCGAAGGCGGATCGCTCGGCCTGCCGACCCTGCTGGCCGCGGCGGTCGGCTTCCTCGGCGCGGGCGCCCTGTGGTGGCACTATTTCGACCACGTCGACGGGTCCGCGCTGCAACGCTGGCTGGTCTCCGGCCAGACCTACGTCTACGGGCACATGCCCCTGTACGCCGGGATCACCGCGTACGGGGTGGGGGTGCTGCTGGGCAGCCGGGCGATGACGGACGCGGCGCTCGCCGGCGCGGCGCGGTGGTGCCTGTGCGCGGGGGCCGCCGCCTACTTCCTGGTGGTCGCGGCCATCCAGTGGACGATGACCATGCCGGTCGGCGACGCTCGCATGTGGACGCGACTGGGGACCGCCGTCCTCCTGACGGTTCTCGCGACGGTGAGCGGGCTGCCACCCCTCGCCGTCGCCGTCCTGGTTCTCGCGGCGGTACTGGCGGCCCTCGTCGCCGAGCATCTCCTCACCGCCCGCACCCCGGCTCCCGCCGCCCCTGCCCCCGCTCCCGCCCTCGCCCCTGCCCCAAGATCTGGTTTGGATCAGGGAAATCACCCGAATCTTGGGCCATGATCACGTGCGAAACCCTGATCCACACGGGATCTTCCACCGGCGTCCGTTGACTCACGGTCATCGACGTTGTTAAGTGTTTCGAATGATCCTTCGCTTCACCAGCCGAGCCACCCTCGTCTGCCTGGCGGCCGCGGTCCTCACCGCCGGACCCGCCCTGCCCGCCCTGGCCGCCTCCGCCCCCGTCGTGGACGTCGACCTCGCCACCGTTCACCAGGACGCCGACGACGTGCTGACCAGCGACACGTTCTCCACCCAGTCGGCCAACGAACTGCTCGTCGCCCTGTTCTCCGCGGACGGACCCGGCACCGGCAGCGGAGTCCAGACCGTCTCCAACGTGACCGGTTGCGGCCTCACCTGGACGGAGGTCGGCACCGCGAACGACTACCCCGGCGTCGCGGCCGTCTTCAGCGCGTACGCCACGTCGACCGTGACCGACTGCCAGGTGTCCGGCGACCTCGGCTACTCCTTCGACGGCCTGATCCACATCCTGTCGTTCACGGGCGCGGCGTCGACGATCACCGAACACCACGCGCTGTCGACCTACTGGGGATCGGCCGGATTCTCGGCTGTCCGCGTACCGGCCGACAATTCCCGCGTCTACCAGGTCGGGCACAACTGGGGCGCCGCCGAGGAGCCCACGGCCGTCGGCGGGGACACGCAGCGGCCGCAGGAAGCCGTGGACGCGTCCCTCCGCAGCCTCTACCTCAGCGAATGGGGCGACACGAGCTACGTGGCGCAGATCGACGACCCGCTGGCGGCGACGCCCACCGGGACGGACCAGTACTCCGGACTGGCGGTGTGGTTCCCCGGCGAGGCGCCGGGCGGGATCAACACGGTCGGATTCGCGGTGGCCCCCGCCAGCTGAGAACTCATCCACGGGAGATCGACGGCGGAGCGGGCGGCATCGAGACCCGTTCCGCCGTGACAGGCCATGCACAAGATTGGTGATCCCGGCTCGACGGGTTGGCCTCGCGCCCGCCTAGACCGGGCGGACGGGGAACCGATGGCTTCCGCGGTGGTCGAGCAGGATCGTCGTCGCCGGCGACGGCAGCGACACCTCGTACCGCTCTCCGGTACGTCCGCTGCGCAGCGGGTAGATGTTGCTGCCGGGGGCCAGCCCCAGGTTCTCCATCAGCCGCAGCGGCCGCGGCGGCCCGGCGACGAAGGCGGGGACGCCGACGGTGTCCGCCCAGAACCGGAATCGCGGCTCGAAGGTCAGGTCCTCGCCGTCGAGGGTGACGAAGCCGTGCTTCCAGCGGCCGGTGGGGCCGGACGGGCCGCAGGGGCGCAGCGCCGCGGGCACGATGAGGAGATCCCTGCCGCGACGGCGGCGCGCGATCCGGAACCACACGACGAACGAGGTCGTCACCGCGCCGACGGACACGGAAGCGAGCCAGGCCAGCACGGTACGCATACGACCTCAAGGGGTTTGACGTGCGGAAACAGTCTCGGCACTGTACCCGGCGCCGGCTGTGTCGGGCCCAGCCGGCCGCGTACCGGCCTGGGCTTTGTGGCCGGGGTCACGACGGGCATCCGGTCATCGGAGAGCCCGCAGCCGTTCGGCCACCGCGCGCGATCGACCGCTCCCGGGGATGTCTCCGGGAGCGGTCGGGGTCGGCTACGCGTACGGCCGAGAGCTCAGGGTTTCTTGGTTCCTGACGGGCCGGGTTTGGGTGAGGACGACGCCTTGGGGCTGGCGCTCGGGCTGGCGCCCCCGCCGCCGGTACCGGCGCTGGGGCTCGTGCTAGGGCAGTTCACCAGCGGGTCGCAGGGCTGCCCGGACGGCGACGCCGGCGGCGCGCTCGGCGAGGGCGAGACGCCGTTGGCTCCGGCGAAGTCGTCGTCCCCGATGCCCGACTCGTTCGCGAGCTTCTCCTTGGGCATGCCCGAGCTGTACTTGGACAGGATGTCCCGCCAGATGCGGTAGGGCGTCGTGCCCGAGGTGACCGAGTCGCCGGTCACCGGGTCGATGACCGGGGCCTGCGAGACGGCGTTGCCCGTCCACACGGCCAGCGCGACCTGCTTGGTGAAGCCCACCACCCAGGCGTGCGCGTTCTCCTTGGTGGGCGTCGACGTGCCGTTCTTGACGATCGAGCCTTCCCACGTTCCGGTCTTGCTCGCCACGTCGCGGTTGTCCTGGGCACCCGCCCAGCCCGTGTGGTCGTGGAAGACCTTCTCCATCGCCGAGGTCACGTCGTTGACGACCTCGGGCCGGATCGCCTGCTTCGGCTCCAGCTTCTCCTTCTTGTCGACGTCCTCTTTGTACGTCCCCGTGACCGGGTCCTTCTTCTCGACCTTCAGCACGAAGTGGGGCTTGTTGTACATCCCGCCGTTGGCGAAGGTCGACAGGCCGGACGCGTGGTCGAGGACCGTGATGCCGTACTGGCCGTAGCCGACCTGCCGGTCGAACGGCGCCCGTTCGGTGTCGCCCTGGATGTCCTTGGTCAGGTCGTGGGCCTTGCCGTTGTTGTCCCACATCATGTTGACCCCGGCGGCGTGCGCCATCTCGACGACCTTGCCGGGGCCGATCTGCCGCGCCACCCAGTAGAACGGGACGTTGTACGACTTCATCAGGCTGTATTCGAGCGTGCAGTAGTCCTTGCAGCCGGTGTTCGGCGCGTCGGCGTTGCCGATCTTCAGATGGTCGTCGGTGGTGAACGGCATCGCCTTCCACCGCGACTGCAGCGAGGCCCCGGCCTGCAGCGCCGCCGCGAGCGTGTAGACCTTCATCGACGAGCCTGGTTCGTGACCGCCGTAGAACCCGCCGCTGCCGGAGTTCACCCCGGCGTAGTCGTTGCCCGTGCCGTCGATCCCACCGTAGTACGCGATCACCCGGCCGTTCTTCGGGTCGATCATCACCGCGGCGGACTCCAGGTCACGCGGGTTGCCGTACTTGTCCTTGTCGATCTTACGGCCGAAGATCGCCGAGCCCTTGATGTCGGGCCGGGCGGCCGCCTCGACGATCTTCTGCGCCCGCGGGTCGATCGTCGTGGTGATCCGGTACCCGCCGGTCCGCAGGTCCTTCGGTTCGATGTCCTTGGCCTTGAGTTCCTGGTACACGTAGTTCACGACGTTGCCGGTGGCCTTGCCGAGGTTCGTCCCCTCTTTGATCTTGATACCCCACTCGGCGCTCGTCACCACGTCCTTCGACGGCCGGGTCTTCGGCATCTGCATCGCGTTCTTGTCGGACTGCGAGAGCCAGCCCTTCTCGACCATGTTCTTGAGGACGTAGTTCCAGCGGTCCTGCGCGGTGTCCGGGTGCGCCTCGGGGTCGTAGATGCTCAGCGCGCCGTTCTCGGCGTACGGGTCGCGGATCACGGCGCCGAGGACGGCCGCCTCCTGCACCGTCAGCTTGCTCGCCCCGTGCCCGAAGTACGCCTGGGCGGCCTTCTCCACCCCGATCGCCCCGCGTCCGAAGTCGACGGTGTTGAGGTAGAAGCCCATGATCGCCAGCTTGGAGTACTTGTCCTCGAGCTTGCGGGCGAGCACCGCCTCGCGCAGCTTCCGGGCATAGCTGATCTGCGACTGCTCGGTGGCCAGCTTCACGTACTGCTGCGTGATCGTCGAGGCGCCCTGCGTCTGGCCGCCGCTGACGTTGTTCCACGCGGCCCGCAGGATGCCCGTGTACGAGATGCCGTGGTGCTCGTAGAAGCCCTTGTCCTCGCCCGCGATCAGGGCATTGCGGACCTGCTCGGGGATCGACTCGATCGGGATGTTCACCCGGTTGTCGGTGCCCAGCTGCGCGAGCTGCGTCGTCCCGTCGGATGCCATGATCATCGTCGTCTGCGCCGTGACGATCTTGTCGGGCAGGATGTCCTCGACGCTGTCGAAGTAGTACGTGAGGCCGATGGCACCGACGCCGAACAGGATGAGAACGCTGGCGAACGAGGCGATCAGGATCTTCCGCAGACGTCGCCGCCTGGGTTTGGCGACCTTGGCGGCCTTGGCGCCCCGGGCATCCCGGCCGGGGCCGCGTCCGCGCGACCGGTCCGGATCATCCGCGCCGTCGCCGTCGTCGAGCCCCGGTGGACGCACGCTCGCCCGACCCGGCACGCTCGCGCGTCCTGGCACAGGCGCCCGGCCCGGCACCGCGCCCGGCACACTCGCCCGGCCGGCACTGCCCGGCACGGAAGCCCGCCCGGCGCCGGGATGGTCGGCGCCATGCGGCGGACCGTCCTGGCCGTCGGACCATGGGACCTCACGCGGAATCCGCGCCCGGCCGTAGCCGTCGCCTGCCGGCTCGTCCGGACCGCCGAAGCCGTTGTCGTGTTCACCGTATGGACCCATTTCCACCTGTTCCGGTCATGGCAGCCCAGCCGCCTGGTCGGATAAGGCGCCCACGGGCGCGCCCTCACCATAGATGAAGTCGACGGCCTTCGCCGACCTCCCGACTCCTTACCCACGACCATGACGTCGCATGACATGTCAGGGGTTGCTGGGTCGAGCCGGAATTCTGGTCGCTCCGGCTACCGTGGCTCTCATGATCAGTGATGCGGAGCTGGCGGTACGCGCGGCCGAACTCGGCGCCGACGTCGTGCGTACGCGGTTCGGGACGGTGCTCGACCGGATCGCGAAAGGCCCCGGCGACTTCGCGACGGCCGCCGACCTGGAAGCCGAGCAGCGCATCCGCGACCTGATCCGGGCCGAGCGGCCGGGCGACGCCGTGCTGGGCGAGGAGCACGGCCTGACCGGTTCCGGCGAGCGGACGTGGCTGGTCGATCCGCTGTGCGGCACCGCCAATTTCGCGGCGCGTACGCACCTGGTCGCAGTCAACGTGGCGCTGCGGATCGGGGCCGAGGTCACCGCCGCCGCGGCGGCCGACCCGTTCACCGGCGAGGTGTTCTGGACCGACGGCGCGGCGGCCCGCGTACGCGCCGGTGGCGAGGACCGGCCGCTCGTCCCGTCGGCCGGGTCGCGGATCGTCGACCTGAACCTCGATCCGCCGTTTCCCAACGCGGCGGCGTTCCGCGCGACCCGGCTGCTCGGCCACGACCGTTTCGTCGAGCGGTTCCGGCCCCGCGTGGTGTCGTCCACCGTGGCCGTGGCCTGGGTGGCGACCGGTCAGCGGGCCGCGTACGTCACGGACGGGGACCTGCGCGACAGCGTCCACTTCGCGGCCGGGCTGGCCCTGTGCCGGGCGGCGGGATGCGTGGTCACCGGGCTGGCGGGACAGCCGCTGCACACCGGCATCGGCGGCCTGGTCGCCGCGGCCGACGAGGCGACCCACGCGGCCCTGCTGGAGCTGATCCGCGACCAGCTCGACGGGAACGGGCCCTCGAAACCGGCGTGACGCCCGTCGGTGGTGACGCACTACTGACAGCGGCTCCGGGACGGCGGCCCGCCCGTCATCCGCTATTGTCCACTCGGTCCGCGGTCGCAACGGGCGTACGCGGCTGGGAGGAGTGGTCGTGACGGACTTGGCTACGCCGGTCGCGGTGCTGGACGGGACGAAAGGGACCATCACGATCGGCCGCGATCCCGGCAACGACATCGTCCTGCCCGACCTGTGGGTGTCGGCGAAGCACGCGGAGATCCGGCGCGGTTCCGGCGGACAGCAGCTGGTGGACCTCGGCAGCACCAACGGCGTACACCACAACGGTGCCCGGATCCGGCGGGGCGACCTCAAGGCGGGCGACCGGTTCACGGTGGGCCGCCACGAGTTCCTCTTCGACGGCACGAACATCTACCAGCATGACGACCAAGGGCCGACCTCTTTCGTCGCCGACGACATCACTGTGGACATCGGCAAGGCGAACCTGCTCGACGACGTCAGCTTCGCGCTGCGGCAGGGCACCCTGCTCGGCATCATCGGGCCCAGCGGCTGCGGCAAGTCGACGCTGGTGAAGGCCATGACGGGCTTCCAGAAGCCGACCCGGGGCGAGCTGCTCTACGACGGCCGCGACCTGTACGCGCACTACTCGGAGCTGCGCCACCGGATCGGCATGGTGCCGCAGGACGACGTGCTGCACCGGCAGCTGACGGTCCAGCGGGCGCTGCGGTTCTCGGCCGCGCTGCGGTTCGCCGACGACGTGCCGCGCAAGCAGCGCAAGGAGCGCGTGACCGAGGTCGTCGACCTGCTCGGGCTCGCCGAACGTTCGAAGCAGCGCATCGACACGCTGTCGGGCGGGCAGCGCAAGCGCACGTCGGTGGCGCTGGAGCTGCTCACCGAGCCGTCGCTGCTGGCCCTGGACGAGCCGACCTCGGGTCTCGACCCGGCGCTCGACAAGGAGGTCATGCGGGAGCTGCGGCTGCTGGCCGACCGCGGCCGCACGGTCGTCGTCGTCACCCACAGCGTGCTGCATCTCGACATCTGCGACCGGGTGCTGGTCATGTGCATGGGCGGGCGGATGGGCTTCTTCGGGCCGCCGGACGAGCTGCTCGCCTTCTTCGGCTCCGAGGACTACGCCGACGTCTTCCACAAGGTCACCAACGACCCGCGCCGGTGGTCGCAGGAGTTCCGCAACTCCGAGGTGTACCGCCGGTACATCGGCGAGATGGCCCAGGAGCTCAACCAGCTCGCGCTGGACGCGAAGCGCGAGACGGTCAAGGCGACCGGCCCGGCGGACCACGCCGAACCCGAGGCCGAGGACGCCGCCGCGGCGAGCCCGGTCGAGGACGCGGCCGCCGCCCCGGAAACCGCCGTCGAGACCGCGACCGCCGAGGCCGGCCCGGCGGCTCCGGCCGCACCCGCGACCGCCACGGCGACCGCGACCCGGCCGGTCATCCCCGCGCAGCAGAGCCCCGAGCAACAGAGCCCCGCGCAACAGAGCCCCGAGAAGCAAGGCCCCGAGCAACAGGGCACCAAGCGGTTCGCCGACGCCGCGCGGGCGGGCGCGCCGGCGGCGGCCGGCGTACAGGATCTGTCCATCAAGGACAGAGCGCTGCATCCCCTCGCCCCCGTACGCGCCTTCTTCACGCTGTGCCTGCGGATGCTGTCGGTCATCGCCTCCGACCGCGGGTACGCGGCGTTCCTGGTCGGCCTGCCGCTGGCGCTCGCGCTGCTGTCGCGGGCCGTGCCGGGCGACATGGGACTGGGCCCGGACCCGCTGGGCTACAGCCTCGAAGCGCAGCGCCTGCTCGTCGTGTTCATCATCGGCGCGGCCTTCATGGGCGTGGCGGTCTCGATCCGGGAGATCGTCAACGAGCAGTCCATCTACCGGCGCGAACGGGCGATCGGGCTGTCGCCGACGGCGTACCTGCTGTCGAAGGTGATCGTCTTCCTGGTGATCGACGCCATGCAGAGCTACATCTTCGTCTACCTGGCGATGTGGGGCCGGCCGAAGGCCGTCGAGAGCCTGGTCCTGCCGAGCCCGACGGCCGAGATCGTGGTCGTGGTGACCCTGGTCGCCCTGGCGTCGACCTCGGTCGGCCTGCTGGCCAGCGCGCTCGTGCGGACCACGGAGCAGACCACGCCGATCCTCGTCGTCAGCGTCATGGCGCAGCTCGTCCTGTCCGGCGGCCTGTTCGCCATCGAGGGCCAGCGCACCCTGGAGATCATCTCCACTGTGGACCCCTCACGCTGGGGGTTCGCCGCGACGGCCGCGACCACGAACCTGCTCGCCTTCCCGTTCCCCGACCCGCTCTGGGACCACGTGGCGTCCAACTGGTGGCGCGGGGTCGGCATCCTGGCCCTGCAGATCGTCGTCCTGCTGGTCGCCGCCCGGATCGCCCTGCGGCGCTACGAGCCCGGCCGCGGCTGACGCCCGGCGAAGCGGCATGAGGGGCGGGCGGAGCTTTCCGTCCGCCCCTCACCCGTTGCCGGCCTGCCGGCCTTCGTAGTACGCGGCGACCGCGTGGAACGCGGCCTTGGGCTCCCAGGCTCCGTCCTCCCGCAGCCGCACGATGCTGTAGCTGGCCAGGTCGAGGTCGTCGCGCGGATCGCCGTCCGGCCGGTGCGGGTACGAGCTGAGCGCGAAGGTGAAGACGAAGGCGCTGTCCACCCCGGCGGCGTCGAAGATCTCCAGCAGTTCCCGCACGTACGCGGCCTGTCCCGGCTCGTCGCGCTCGTACACGCCGGACAGCCGGACGGGCGCGCGGGTGACCGGATCGTGCTCGACGACTTCGAGGCCGCGGGCTCCGAGATCACCGGCGCCGCGGAAGGTCGCCGATCCGAACTCGGTGACCGCCACCGGCTTGCCCTGCGCGACGAGCGTACGCACGCCGGCGGCGAACTGGTCGGCGACGCCGGAGTTGCGGTACAGGTCCATGGACAGGATGTCGAACGGCGTCCAGTCGACGCGCTCGAACTGGATCGCGGCGTACGTGACGGGGCCGGCGAAGCGCTCGCGCACCACCGTCAGCGCCCGGCCGAGGAAATCGTTGATCCGTACGGCGACCCGCGGGATCAGCTCCCGGACCGCCGCCGGCCCGGCGAACAGGCCGGCCAGCCGTTCCTCGGTCGTGCCGCCGGGCAGGAAGCCGGGGTTCATCAGGCTGTGCTCGGCCCCGGCCACGAAGACGACCTCCGCTCCCCCGGCGCGCAGCTTCTCGGCCCGCTCGGCACAGTCGGCGAACAGGGCCAGCATCTCGTCCTCGGTGGCCTCCAGCGGGTAGGGCGAGAACCAGACGGCCAGGCCGAGGTCGGCGGCCCGCGCCGCGGCGTACGCGATGCGGTCGGGGTCGCCGCCCATCACGCGTACGGCGGTGCAGTGCAGGTCGTCGCGGATGGCCCGCAGGTCGCGGTCGACCGCCGCCGGGTCGAACTGGGGCCGGGAGTTCGCGCCGTGCACGACGAAACCCGTGTCGTAGCTGATGCCCAAGCCGCGCATGTTCCCACCTTTCATTAAGGTACTGCCAGTACCCTAACACCACGTCGCGGTGATCGCGATACGGTACGCTGCGTACCATGGCGGACACTCGACGGCGGGGCGCCGAACTCGAACGGGCGATCCTGCGCGCCGCGGTCGAGGAGCTGACCGAGAACGGCTACGCCGGGCTCACCATGGACCGGGTCGCCCGCCGGGCGGGGACCAACAAGAACGCCATCTACCGCCGGTGGAGCAGCCGAGCCGCGCTGGGACTCTCGGCGTACCGTGAATTGATCAAGGCGGACCGGGAGCCGGCGGACACCGGGACCTTGCGCGGCGACGTGCTGGAGCTGCTGCGCGGCGCGAACCGACAGCAGTCGGCGAACCCGGTGCTCGGCGGGGTGATCCGCGGCCTGCTCGCGGCGGCCGCCGAGGACCCGGAACTGGCCGCTCAGCTGCGGGAGAACGTGCTGGACGCGGGGTCGGGCCTGTGGCTGACGGTGCTCGGCCGGGCGGTGGCGCGCGGGGAGATCCGGCCCGAGGCGCTGCATCCGCGGGTCGCGACGGTGGGGATCGTGTTGCTGCGCAACGAGTACGTCGCCCGCGGCACGACGGCGGTGAGCGACGAGGTCATCGAGGAGATCGTCGACGAGGTCTACCTGCCACTGGTGCGCGGCCGGTGATCGCCGAGGCGGACCGGCATGATGCTCGCCCGCGGCCGGTCGACCTCATGGGATCATGACGGGAGCACCGACCGGGAGGCAGCGTCATGACCGAAGTGCACGTCCTGCGGGTTTTCCGCGGCCCCGGCGGCACCGCCGGCAACACCCTCGGCGTCGTTCTGGACGGTCCCGGCGTCCCCGAAGACGACGAACGCCTCGCGATCGCCGAACGGCTCGGCTTCGCCGAGACCGTCTTCGTCGACGACGTGACAGGCGGTGTCCTCGACATCTTCACCCCCGTCGGCCGGATCCCGTTCGCCGGGCAGCCGCTGGTCGGCTCCGCCTGGCTCCTTCACCGCGAGGCCGGCGTGACAGTGCTGCGCCCGCCGGTCGGCGAGGTCGCGGCCCGGGTCGACGACGAGTTCAGCTGGGTCGTCTGCCGGCCCGAATGGGGCGCCGGCCGGCGTACGCAGGAGTTCGGCAGCGCGGCCGAGGTCGACGCGCTGCCCGGACCGCCACCCGGCGAGGGCTTCCTGTACGCCTGGGCGTGGCAGTCCGAGGACGTCGTGCGCGCCCGCGCGTTCCCCCGCCGGGGCGGCCCGATCACCGAGGACGAGGCGACCGGTTCGGCGGCGGTCGTCCTCACCGCCGAGCTCGGCCGGGATCTCGACATCCGGCAGGGAGTCGGGTCGCAGATCCTCACCAGGCTGCTCGGCGACGGCAGCGTGGAACTGGGCGGCCGCGTCCTCACGCAGGAGATCCGGCGGCTGTAGCCGGCTCGGCCAGGATGGCGGCCGCGACCGTGTCGACGTACCAGCCCTGGAACTCCTCGGCCGACCAGCCCTGCTCGCGGACGAGATAGTCGTAGTTACGGACGTCCATGGCGAGCCAGAGGACGTCGACGACCCGGTCGGCACTGAGCTCGGGCCGTAGCCCGCCGGTGGCGGCGAGGTCGGCGGCGAACATCGACATGCCGTTCCGGCGCTCCTCCTGGTTCTTCCGCCAGATCACGGCCGCCTCGGGATCGGCGGTCGCGGCGCCGGCCAGCGCCACCATCACCGCCGCCTGCCGGGCCTGGACCTCGGTCAGGTGCCGGGCGTACCGCTCCAGCATCGCCCGGGGATCGGTCAGCGCCCGGATGTCGTCGACGAACTGCCGTCGCGCAAGGGGAACCTGCTCGTCGTCCCCGGCGATGGTCACGTCGATCAGATCGGACAGCAGCGCCTTCTTGGTGCCGAACACCTTGTACACGGTCTGCACCGCCACACCCGCCTCCGCGGCGACCGCCGTCAGCGGGGTCGCGGCGTACCCGGGGTCGACGAAGAGCCTGGCGGCCGCGGCAAGGATCGCCCCCCGCGTCATCCGGGCCTGCTCCTGTCGGTGGACCGAGTCGTACCGGCGCTTGACAACCACCCGCTGAGTGTAGTCCTCTATTGGATAGAGACTAGCTCTACTCAAGTTAACGGGAAGGTGAGTCCGATGGTCGGTCAGCAGACGGCGGCACGCGGCGCCCAGGTGATCTTCATTCCGCCCCCGGCCTACTATGCGGCCGGTCTGGTCGGCGGGGTCCTGCTCGACATGGTGGTCCCGCTCGCGGTAGGCGGCCGACCCGCGACCGCCGTCGCCGGCGCGGTGGTGGGCGCCGCAGGGGTGGCACTCACCGTCGCCGGAGTGTCGGCCGTTATCCGCCACCGCACGACGATCGTCCCCCACCACGCCGTCTCGAACCTGATCACCACCGGCCCCTACCGGCTGTCCCGCAACCCGATGTACACCGGGCTCGCGGTGCTCTACATCGGACTGGCGCTCGTATTCGGCTCCTGGTGGCCGATCCTGCTCGGACCGGTCGTGCTCTGGGCGATATACAGGCTGGTCATCCGGCCCGAGGAGGAATACCTCGGCGAGCGGTTCGGGCCGGCGTACGCGCGCTACCGTGCCCGCGTACGCCGATGGCTCTGAGGGTCAGAGTGCCTTGAGCAGTTTCAGGAGGGTGTTCCAGTTGCGGCCGGTCCCGAGTACCGGCGCCTTCCGCCCGACGAAGTAGTCCCCGAGCTTCGAGTCCGCGATCCCGCCGGGCAGCCACAGGTACACCTCGGACCTGCCCACCCGGAACTCGTCAGGCCGGTACGCGTCCGCGTCCAACTCCTCGCCCAGTCCCTTCGGCGCGGCTTCGGCGAGGAACACCACGAGATATCGGGACGGGTTGTCGGCGACCTCCGCCAGCGGATTCTCCTCGACGATCGCCTGCAGTTCGTCGCGCGTACGCAGAATGCAGCGCACGGTGGTCCCGAACCGCTCGGCGACGGCCGCCTCGATCGTGGCGATCACCTTGTCACGGGCGGGGTTCCCGGCCACCGTGAAGACGGCGTTGCCGCTCTGCAGCAGGGTCGCGACCTCGGTGTAGCCGCAGCCCGCGAGCAGGTCGCGGAGTTCCGCCATCGCGATCTTCTTGTTGCCGCCGACGTTGACGCCGCGCAGCAGGAGTGCGTACCTCGCCATGAAGCCAGCTTGGCACACCGCCCACCGGCCCGGGCGCCGCCCGGCCGCCCGCCCGCTCCGTGATCGCGTTTGGATCAGGGATCGCCACGTAATCTTGGCCCAAGATTCGGGTGATTTCCGTGATCCAAACCCGATCCGGGAGCGGGCGCCACGTTGCCGTCTGCGGTTGTCGGGTAGGCGATGCCCGCGGCGGCAACTCCGGCCGCCGGAGCGTACGTCTTCGGGAGCGTCACCACGTTGAAGGAGCTTCCGTGAACCGCACACTCGCCACCGCCGCACTCGCCGCCCTCGCCGTCGCGGGCCTGGCCGCGTGCTCCCCCAAGGCCGCCCCCACCGCCGCACCGGCGACCACCGCCGCATCGCCCAGCGCCGCCGCACCGTCGGCAAGCGCCAGTCCCTCCGCGCCGCCGTCGGCCGGCACCTCCCCCGTCCCGTCGCCGCCTCCGCCGCCGGCGAAGCCCGTGGCCCTCGGCCCGACCGGTTACGGTCCGCTGAAGATCGGCCTCACCCCCGCGCAGGCGTACGCGACGGGCATCATCACGAAGCCGACGGCCGGCAACGGCGCCTCGCCGGGATGCGACCAGTCGGCCGGGCTGGCCGGCTCGGGCTACAAGGTCGGCGGCGACAGCGTGGCCGGCTGGGTCCTGTTCGGACCGCACGGCGTCGCGGCGATCTACGCGTACGGGAAGATGGCCACGCCGGAGGGCATCCGCCTGGGCAGTACGACGGCGCAGGTGACCCGGGCCTACCCGAAGGGCGTCATCGCCGAGGGCCGGATGAACGTCGCGGCCGACGCGACGGGGAAGACGGAGTACCGGATCGCGCTGTCCGGGGGCAAGGTCATCCAGCTCGCGCTGCAGAACCGCCCGAACGGCTGCTACGAGTAGGCGTCACGCGGACGCGCGCCCGGGTTCGCACCCGGGCGCGCGCATTCCGCGTCCGACTCCAATATGGACCGACTGTCGCTACGCCGCCGACACCACGATCGTTCCGTTGGGTTGGCGTACGCATTTCACCGAGTGCACCCCCGCCGCGTACGCGCCCGCGAGGCACTGGCCCAGCACGGCGTGTCCGGCCACGTTGGGATGCCACGACTCCTGGCACGTCTGGAAGTAGGTGATGCAGGTGTCGGCGTACCGCTTGATGTCGAGTTTGTCCTTGCCGGACAGGCTTGTGAGCGGCACACCGGTCGGCCCGTCCTGTACGCGTACCGGGGTGGCCAGGGCGGTGGCCGGGTTGGTCGACGCCTCGCACAGCCGGGCGCCGTCGAAGGCCTGCTGGACGTTGAGGTAGACCAGGTCGTCGGCGGGGAACTCGGCCGACAGCGTCGTGTACGCCGACTTCACGATGTTGCCGAGGTTCGCCGAGAACTGGTGGCCCGGGCCCATGCTCGCGCGGTGGATCGGGCAGCCGGCCGCGTACCGGGCGGCGCCGAGGTCGCGGAACTTGTCCCGGTCGTCCTCCCGGCCGTCCGCGCTGACCAGCGACGGCAGCACGTCGAACGGCAGCGGATTGGTGTAGTCCTGCAGCACGATGCGGTGCTGGTGGTCGGCGTCGACCTGGTCGAGCACGGTCAGCAGCTGGCGCAGCGCCACGATGGTCTCGTTGGTGGCCGTGTTCACCTGGGCGGCCGTGGCGAGGTCGTCGGACGTGCACGGGTCCTGCTCGACCGGCCCGTTGATGTACGCCCAGAACTCCCACCACCCCGTCCACGCGTCGGCGATGAACCGGTTGGCGCACTTGCTCGCGACGTCGCCGAAGCTGAACGAGCTGTTGTTCGACCCGAGCCCGATCAGGACGAGGTCGATGTCGTTGGTCTGGGCGACGGCGCGTACCTGATCGATCTGGGACGCGACGGAGCGGCCTTTGTCGCGGGTGGACGACGCGGCGGTGATGTCGTAGGGGCGCCCGCCCGAGCAGGCGAGGTTGAACCGGTTCTGGATGCCCGGCAGGTTCGCCTGGAAGAGCGAGGCGTGCGGGGACCGGTGGCAGAAGTACGCGTTCGAGTTCGCGGCGGACCAGCCGGGGAAGCCCTGGGCCACACCGTTGACGTCGGTGACGGGCGCGTAGTCGCCGGCGCCCTCGCCGCTGACGAAGCTGTCGCCGAGCACGACGGCGGCGGTGGGCAGGGCGTCGAGTTCGAGGGCCGGCGCGGCCGCGGCCCGGACCGGGAGCGCGGCCAGGACGAGGACGGCCGCGAGGGCCGCTCGGCGGAGCGTGGACACGGATGCATCTCCTACGAGGTGTCGGGACAGGTCCACATCAGAGCATGAATAATTCTCACCGTCAATATCCTACCGATCCAGTGGGATATCGGCCGGAAACCCGTTGGACTCCGGACGGACCAGGCCGATAGCCTCCCGCTCGTGACGATCTGAGCGAACGACTCCCGCTCCGGCCGCGCCGAGGGAAGGCGGCGGCCGGCCCGTCCGCGCGTCTGCTCTATCCACAAAGGATTGTCATGGAGATCTACCAGCACCCGCTCGCGTACCTGCTCGGCTTGGAGGGGGTCGCGCTGCTGCGGGCCTTCGCCGGCGAGCACGACCGCGACTTCACCGCCGCCCGCTTCGCCGAGATCCGGGCCCTGCTCGATCGCGCCGACGAGTTCGGTCCCGGCAGCGACGTCCCGCTCATGCCGACCGCACGCGGATACGACGGCTGGGCCCGCACCTACGACATCGAGGACAACGGCTCCTTCCCGTTGCAGGACGAGGTACTCCTGCCCCTGCTCGACCGACTTCCGCCCGGCGAGGTCATCGACGTCGCCTGCGGCACCGGCCGGATCACCCGCGAGCTCGTCCGGCGCGGCCACCGCGTACGCGGATTCGACCAGTCGCCGGGGATGTTGGAGAAGGCCCGGAAAGCGTTGCCGGAGGCGGAGTTCGCCGAGGCGTCGATGACCGCCCTGCCGGTGCCCGACGGCAGCGCCGACCACGTGGTCTGCACGCTCGCCCTCGGCCACCTGCCCGACCTCGAACCGTTCTTCGCCGAGGCCGCCCGCGTCCTGCGCCCCGGCGGCCACCTGGTCGTCTCCGACACCCGCGGGCACTACACCGGCTCCTGGCTCTACCCGCTCGTCAAGGAGGACACCGAGGGCAACGTCGGCTACGTCCGCAACTGGAGCCACCCGACCGGCGCGTACCTGCGGGCGGCTCTGCGGCACGGATTCGGCGTACGCGCCTGCGAGGAGCCCCTCCGTCCGCACCCGACCGTCGATCCGGACGAGGCCGCCGAGCCGCTCGATCTGACCGAGCCGCCGGACGTGTGGACGCTGCACCCGTGGATCCCCGAAGCGGCGAACGCGGCCCGGGCGGGCCTGCCCGCCCTCATCATCTGGGACTTCCAGCTGGCCTGACCGGATCGAAGGGAATGCGCGACCTTGGTACCGTGCGCCCATGGGACGGGGGTCGCGCATTCTGCTCGGGCTGTTCGCGTTCAACGGACTGCTGGTCTCGTACATCATCACGGCCGGGCTGCCCGGGCCGCCCAAGGCGATGCCGGTCGCGTCCGGCGCCGCCACCGCCTACGACGCCTCGATCGGCGGCTGCGCCGACGCCTGCGCCCGCGCCCGGCTGGACGGCAACGCCGCCGCCCTCCGACGGCGTGCCGACGTGACCCGCCGGGCGACGTGGGCCTGCTTCGGCGCCGGCTTCGGCTGCCCCGGGCACCACCTCGAAGACCGGACGGCGGTGGGCCCGTGGGAGGTCCTCGGCCTCGTCGACGGTCTGCGTACCGGCGTCGCCAACGAATTCGGGCCGGTGTTCCGGGAGACCCGGTTCAGTGTGCAGTGCGGCTCGGTGGACCTCGAATGGGCGCTGACGCCGTCAGTGACGCCCGGGATCAGGACCGTCTACCCGGCCGCCGTTCTGGGCTATCGCTGGACACGGCACGAATACGTCATGGTCTCGGACTCGTCGGTCACGCCTCGGCCGCGTACGCCGGTGGCTACGAGCTGGGAACTGGAGCGGGCCGTCATCGCCGTGGCGATGATGCCCGGATCACTGGACGTGCCGCCCGCGGACGCGCGTGATCTGCGGCGGTTCCTGGACAGCCGGCTGGGCCTGCCGGCCGTGCCCTCGTTCACCGACATCAACGGTGCCTTCATCGGTGAGCCGGGCGTCGAAGCCGGACCACCCTGCAACGCCACCGTGCGCGGCGTCCCACCGATGATCACCGGTGCCCGGTCGCTGAACCAGCCGGGTGAACGGCAGCCCCGCGTCCTCGAACCCGCCGCCGGGACGGCCCTGATGATCCTCGTCGGCTGCCCTGGGGCGCACGGCTCGACGGTCACCCTGACCGTGCGAGCCGGGAACGGTGCGGAACAGGGGCACGCCGAAGTCCGTTGCACCGGCGAACTAGCGGTCGGCGCGGTGTTCCCGGTCGCCGAGCCCACGGCCGTCGGACCATACACGGTGGATGCGCAGGGATCACCCGACTGGGTGGCGTACGCGTACGCCGTGCCGATCGTCCACGCCCAAGGCACGTGAGGACGGCTTTCAGCTCGATACGACCGGTGCTCGGTAAGCCCAGTACACGTAGGCGTCGTCGTCGCGGACGAGCAGCAGCACCGGAACGAACTCGTCCGCGCCGACGCGTACCTCCCGCGGCCACCGGGCGGTGAACCACATCGGCGCGGATCCGTTACGCGGGAACGATACCGCTTCCGCATCGGTGGTCACGCCGCCGGCCACCGGGCGGTCGGCCACACCGGACAGCCACGGATAGCGGCGCGGCAGATCGACGCCCCAGGAACCCATCCAGCCGGAACCGTCCGGGCCGGAGATGGATCCCACGACGTCGCCCGAGCCCACCCGGATCGCCAGCACCTCGTAGTGGCTGCCGGCCGGGGCGGCCCGGCCCGCGTCCAGCCGGCCTATCACCGCCCGCTCGCCGTCGAACGGGCCCGCCGTGTTGATGCCCCGCAGGTCCAGGTCGGCGAGCGCGGCCGCCATGGTGTCCCGGTCGACGACACGGACGCGGACGACCGCGCGGCTGTCCTCGGGTGTGATCGGCGGCTGTGCCCGGACGTACTGGGGCAGCGCCCACACCAGCGGTAGCACGACAAGCAGCGCGGTCGCCCCGGCCGCCACCGCCAGCACCCGCCGCCGCGGCGGGGAGAGCACCGGGCCGGTGTTGCTGAGCAGCGAGCCGACCAGAAGCACCACGGCCAGCGCCGTCAGGTTCCGGAACTCCAGCCCGTCGTCCGGGCCGGGTAGGGCGGCGAACCACATCTGGCCCAGGCAGGCCAGTGACAGCACCGCCCCGCCCGCGGTGATGCCGCGCGCGGCGTCCGTGCCCGGTTCGGCCAGGCCACGCAGGCCGTGATGAGTGGCGAAGCGGATCGCCCCGGCCGTGACCAGCGCAGCCACGACCGCCCCCGCGCCCCAGGCCGCGACGACCTCACGGTCGGTGCCCTCGCTGCGGACGGCCAGGGCCGCCGGCAGCGAGATCGCCGTCAGCACGAGCAGCGCCCACGGCACCACCTGCCGCCAGCGGCCCACCGCCGGCACCTGGCGGTCCGGACCGCGCAGCACCACCTCCGCCAGCGCCGCCCCGATCAGCCAGCCGGCCAGCAGCGCCGTCGCGGGCAGCACGATCCGGTGCTGCGGCAGCGTCACGACCAAGGTCACGATCACAGCCACGAGTACGCCGAGAGTCCGCATTCGCCGCCGCGCCAGCAGATACCGTCGCAGCTGTTCGCGTACGGCGGGTTCGTCGGGCAGGCCGTCCGCCGTGAGCAGCCAGGACAGGCGCTGCTCACGGACCGGGAGGACGAAGCCGAGGCACAGGACAGCCAGCGTGATGATCAGAAACTCGACCGCTTGATCCGGCACGACCACTCCCCCGACGTGTGTGCACGGCACTGTATTCGAAGGCGGCTATACGCGTACTCCCGTGTGGGGTGGCGGCTTGCCTCCCGCCGATGACCTCTGGCATCGTCGGCGGGATGTCCGTGTCGCCGCTGCTCGAAACGTCACCGCGCGCCACGACGGACGAGGGCTGGCGGCGCGATTTCCATTGGCGGTGGGCGGCGCAGGCGGCCGGCGAGCTCGGTACCGCGGTGGGCTACTCGGCGCTGCCGATGGTCGCGGTGCTGGTGCTCGGCGCGTCCGACTTCCAGGTGTCCTTCCTGAGCGTGCTGTCCTCGGTCGTCGGCATGGCGCTGGCGCTGCCGCTGGGACCGTGGATCGAGTTCCACCGCAAGCGGCCGGTGATGATCGGCGCCGACCTGCTGCGCTTCGCGTCGACCGCCTCCGTCCCGGTCGCGGCCTATCTCGGCCAGCTCACGTACGCGCACCTCTGCGTGGTCGCGATCGTCCGCATGGTCGCCACCCTGGCGTTCAACGCGGCCAGTACCGCCGACCTGAAGCGGCTCGTCCCGGCGTCGCACCGGGCGGAGGCCAACAGTCGCTTCGAGACAACACTGTGGACCGCCAACACGGTCGGCCCGCCGGTGGGCGGCGTCCTGGTGTCGTGGCTCGGCGCGACGGCGTCGCTGGCGGTCGACGCCGTCAGCTTCCTCGCCTCCGCGTTCGCCATCCGGCGCCTGCGCACCGCCGAACCGCCCCGGCCGCAGCGCTCCGCCGACCACCACTGGGCAGGCGAGTTCCTCGCCGGCTGGCGGCACATCCTCGCCCACCGCGGGCTCGCGAAGCTGTTCTTCAACGCCCTGGTGTTCGGCGGCTGCATCATGGCGTCGGCGCCGCTGACCACCGTCTTCATGCTCCGCGACCGCGGCTTCTCCGCCTGGCAGTACGGCCTGTCGTTCGGCCTGTCCGCGGTCGCCGGCATCGCCGGATCGCTCCTGGTCAAGCCGTTGCTGCGGCGCTTCGGCCAGCGGCGTACGCTGCTCGCCTCGGGAGCCGGGCGCAACCTGTGGCTCGCCTTCACCCCGCTGGCCGCGGCCGGTACGCCGGGACTGGTGCTCATCACGGTCTCGCAGTTGCTGCTGCTGTTGTTCGTCGGGGTGTTCAACCCGCTGTTCGCGACCTACCGGATGACGGCCAGCGACGACGCGTACATGTCCCGGGTCATGATGGCCTGGTCGATCAGCACCAAGACGGTGCAGCCGATGTTCATCGCGGCCGCCGGGGCGCTCGCGGCGGCGACCAGCGCCCGGACGGCACTGCTGGTGCTGTCGGGGACACTTCTGCTGTCGACGGCCCTCCTTCCCTGGCGAGACGCCTGAATTCGTCGTACGCCGGTGGGACCATCTCCTCATGGCGTATGACGAAGAACTCGCCGAGCGCGTACGCGGACTCGTCGCCGGTGAGCGGGGCGTCTCCGAGAAGCGCATGTTCGGCGGCCTGGCGATGCTGATCGACGGCAACATGGCCGTCGCCGTCCGGGGTCAGGGCGGTCTGCTCGTCCGGCTGCTGCCCGACGACCCCGCGTACGAGAAGATCCTCGCCGAGAAGGGCGCGGACGAGGCCGTCATGCGCGACCGGCCGATGCGCGGCTGGATCGCGGTCGAGGAGTCGGCCTGCACGAAGGCCGCGGACCTGAAGAAGTGGGTGGGCCGCGGGGTCGCCTCCGCGCGGGCGCTGCCGAAGAAGTAGCCGGGACTGTCCACATAAAACGGAGGCAGTGGGCAACCAGCAGGTGCCTTCCGCCGTGGAAGGACCATGACATCCCTCCGTGGCACGCCCACGAACACCCCGGCGACAGCCTGGCCCCGGGTCGCGTACGCGGCCGCCGGGCTGGCGCTGCTCGCCGCGCTGACCGCCGCCGCACCGGGCGGCGGGGCGGCTCCGCCCGCGTCACCCGGACAGCCGGCCGGACCGGCGACGGCAGCAAGGACGACAGCCGGGACGAGGATCACCCTCGTCACCGGCGACGTCGTGACCCTGGACGGCGACAACGCCGACGTCCAGGCCGGTCCGGGCCGGGCGGGCATGACCTTCGAGGTCACCCGGTCCGGCGGGCATGTGCGGGTGATCCCCGCCGACGCCGGGCCGCTGATCGCCCGGTCGGCCGTCGACCCGCGGCTGTTCGACGTGACCGCGCTGGTACGCGACGGCTACGACCGCCTGCCGGGCCTGCCCCTCATCATCGGCTCGGCCGCCAGCCCGACGACGACCGCCGACGCGCCGCTGCTGCGGGACGTGCCGGGGCTGACCGGCCGCCAGGCCCTGCCCGCCGCGAAGGCGACCGCCGTCCGCCAGGACCGCGCCCACGCCGCCGACTCGTGGCGCGCCTGGGAGAGCCGCCTCGGTACGCAGCACGCCCCGGCCGTCAGCCTGGACGCGCTGCGGCACACCACCTCCGGAACGGGCGTCGACCAGGTCGGCGCGCCGGCCGCGTGGGCGGCGGGCTACACCGGCACCGGCGTCACCGTGGCGGTCCTCGACTCGGGCATCGACGGCAACCATCCGGATCTGGCCGGGCAGGTCGCCGAGCACGTGAACTTCACCGAGGGCGAGGAGGCCGACGGTGACTTCGCCGGCCACGGTACGCACGTCGCGGCGACCATCGCCGGCACCGGGGCCGCGTCGAACGGCACCTACAAGGGTGTGGCGCCGGGCGCGAAACTGCTCGACGGCAAAGTGTGCACCCAGTACGGCTGCCTGGAATCGTGGATCGTCGCCGGGATGACCTGGGCGGCGACCCGGGCGAAGATCGTCAACCTGAGCCTCGGCGGCATGGACACCGACGGGCTCGACCCGGTCGAGACCGCCGTGCAGACCCTCAGCGCCCAGTACGGCACGCTCTTCGTGGTCGCCGCCGGCAACGGCGACGGTCCGACCGAGGGGGCCATCTCCTCCCCGGGCACCGCGCCCGCCGCGCTCACCGTCGGCGCCGTCGACGGCACCGACGCCCTCGCCTACTTCTCCCGCCGCGGTCCCGGGCCCGACGGCACGATCAAACCCGAGATCACCGCCCCCGGCGTCGCCATCACCTCCGCGCGCAGCGCCGACTCCGGCCTGCCGGGGGACGCGTACACGCAGCTGAGCGGGACGTCCATGGCCACGCCGCACGTCGCCGGCGGCGCCGCGCTGCTCGCCCAGCAACACCCGACGTGGTCCGGGCAGGCGCTGAAGGCCGCGCTCATGTCCGCAGCCCTTCCCAATTCCACCCTCTCCGTGTACGCGCAGGGCGGCGGCCGGCTCGACGTCGCCCGGGCGGTACGCCAGAACGTCACGAGCACCACGCCCGGCGTCTCCTTCGGTTTCCGGCCCTGGCCGCACACCGCCGACCCGGTGACGAGCGCGAGCGTGGCGTACCACAACGACGGCGCGCAGCCGGTGACGCTGACGCTGGCGATGACGGGCGCCCCGGCGGGACTGTTCACCCTGGGCACGTCGACGGTGACCGTCCCCGCCGGCGGCGACGCCACGGTGGCGGTCACGGCGGACACGCGTACCGGTCCGGACGGCCACCTCGGCGGCTGGCTGACGGCCACGGCCGGCGACACCGTCGTGCGTACGCCGGTGGCCGTCGACAAGGAGGTCGAGAGCTACACCGTGACACTGGTGCACCACGACCGCTCCGGCGGCACGCCGTCCTTCTACGGCACCCAGATGGCCTTGCGGAACAGCGACGTCGAGGCACCCGGCGTGTGGGGACCGGACCCCGGCGACACCGAGACCCTGCGGCTGCCGCGTGGTCACTACTCGCTGACCAGCTACATGGGCCACAGCGGCGACGGCCCGAAGGGCGACCAGACCGGCGCCTACTCGGTCCTGATGGGACAGCCCGACATCGACGTCAGCCACGACCAGACCATCGTCCTCGACGCGCGTACCGCCCAGCCGGTCTCGGTCACCGTTCCCCGGGCCGATGCCGCGCAGGCGTACGGGGCGGTCGCGGCCTACGACCGGCGGCCGCACGGCACCGCGGGATCGGCGGTCATCTCGAACTCGTTCGCGTCCGTCTACACCGGACAGATCGCCCCGGCCCCGCTCGACAACGGCTTCATCTCCATCCTCTACGGCCAGTGGGCCCGCCCCGGCGCCGACAGCCCCTACGTGTACGCCCTGACCTTCCCCGAACCCGGCCGGCTGGTGACGGGATACCAGCGCGCCGTGACCGACGCCGGGCTGGCCCGGGTGGACGCCGACTTCACCCGCGTCCGACCGGGCACCACCGGCTGGAAGCGGATCCGCCCGTCCGTACCCGCGTGGGGCGTCGGCGCGTTCGGCCCGGACCTCGCCTTCGACCTGCCGTTCACCCGGACCGAGTACTACAGCCCCGACCCGGACACCGCGTTCGCGGGCGACTTCATCGAAGCCGCGTCCGACACCGGCGACGCCACCCGCGTCACCCAGGGCGACTACGGCACGTACGCGGCCGGGCACGCGTACCGGGAACACTGGAACCGGCCCGTCTTCGGTCCCGGGCTCGGCGCCGGGACGGGCCAGGGCGTGGTCCGCGAAGGCGACACTCTCACCGTCGACGTGCCCCTGTACGCCGACGGTGACGGGCGGCCGGGCTCGGCGGTGACGAGCACGCTGACGGCCACGCTGACCCGAGATGGCACACCCGTCGCCATCACTCCGGGCGAGACCGGGTTCACCGCGGCCCTGCCGCCGGGCTCGGCCGCGTACCAGGTGCAGCTGGCGACCGAGAGCGAAGGGCCGCTGTCGACGCGTACGACGGTGTCCTGGTCCTTCCGGTCCGCGACGACCAGCGGCGCGGTACCGCTGCCGCTGTGGTGGATCAAAGCCGCACCGGCCGCGGACCTGTACGCGACGGTGCCCGCGAACGCGACGCACACGCTGACGGTGAGCGCGGTGCCGCAGGCGGGGTCGACGCCGGGCCGGCTGCTCGCGACGGTGACCGAGGTGTCGTTCGACGACGGGCGCACCTGGCGCGCGGCGGCGCTGTCCGGCGGCTGCGCCCAGGTACGCACACCGGCCGGCACCGGCTTCGTCTCGGTACGCGTGACGGCAGCCGACAGCGCGGGCAACACGGTCCGGGAGACGGTCGTCCGCGCCTACCGCTTCGCCTGACCAAGTACACCGACCTGCCTGAGCATATGTACACGCGTTGCTCAGGCAGGTCGGCGGCACTCTTTTCGGGTGACCGAACCGCGGTGAAGGATGCTTCGCCCGACCAACCTGGCAGTGGAGTCCCCGGAGCGCAGCGATAGGGGCGGAACGGTCTCCCGCGGGAGGAGCGGAGGTGAGATCGACGAACCCGGGACATGAATGTGATCTTGAATTTGAGCTTTACCCGGTGTTGTCTCGAACCGTGGCGAGGTTCTTGATCGGCTATGGCCTGGTCCGCACAATACGCGGATGACCGACTCCCGCCTCGTCGAGCTGAGCCATGTCCTCGTCCCCGGCATGACGACCTATCCGGGGCTGCCCGGTCCGGAGATCCGGCCGTACCTCTCCCGCGAGGACTCCCGGTCGCACTACGCCGCCGGCACCGAGTTCACCATCGACTGGCTGACGATGCTGAGCAACAGCGGCACCTATGTGGACAGTCCGTTCCACCGGTACGCCGACGGCGCCGACCTGGCCGACCTGCCGCTGTCCAAGTTCGCCGACCTGCCGGTGGTGGTCGTCGACGCGACGGCGGCGACGGAGCGTGGCATCCCGGCGGCGGCCCTGGCCGGTCTCGGCGTACGCGACGCGGCCGTTCTCCTGCACACCGGCTGGGACCGGCACTTCGGCACGCCCGCGTACGGGGTGGACGCCCCGTTCCTGACGGCGGAGGCGGCCGAGCTGCTGGTGGCCGAGGGCGCGAGGCTCGTCGGCATCGACGCGGTCAACATCGACGACACGACCCCGGGCGGCGAGCGGCCCTGCCACTCGGCGCTGCTGGCGGCCGGCATCCCGATCGTGGAGCACCTGACCGGGCTCGCGCGGCTGCCCGCGACGGGGGCCCGGCTGCACGCGGCTCCGCTGCGCGTCCGGGGACTCGGGACCGTGGCCGTCCGCGCGTACGCGATCCTGCCCTGAGCTCAGGCGAGGTGGGCCGCCGCCGCGAGGATCAGGTTCTCCGGCGGCGCGCCCTCGCCGCGCAGCGGCAGGGCGACGAGCGTGCCGTCGCGCAGCCTGCAGTGGACGCCGCCCTTGACGTGCGGCGTCGCCGCGCTCGGGCCCACCAGCCCGATGTCCTCGACGTCCGCCCACGCCACCGGCGGATTCCCGTCGAAGCTGATGCCCGCCGGCATGATGTCCGCGCGTCGCAGCTCGGCGGCCTGGGGTACGCGCAGCCGGCGCCAGAAGCCGACGAGGACCAGGCTGCCGGCCACCCCGAAGAGATTGAGCCAGCCCTTGGGCCGGTCGAGTTGCGTGTGCAGCGGCAGTCCGGATCGCCGGAAGATGAACGCCGCGACCGCGACGGACCCCACCGCCATCGCCAGCAAGGTCAGGTAACGCGGCCGCGACCGGGACGGCTCCTCGTCCCCCGTCGGGCCGGCCTGCGGTGACGACAGGAACGACAGGATGTTCGGCACCTCCGCCCAGGCCGGTACGCCTTTGCGGGCCGTCCAGCGCCCGGCGGCGATGACAAGAGCGGCGCCGCCCAGGATCGGGCCGGCCCAGAGAAGGTTGGCGAGGCCGTGGGTCTGGACCGTGCCGCCGACCGCGATGAGGGCGAGGGCCATGCCGAGGAACAGGGAGGTTCCCGCGATCAGCATGAGGTTGCGCCACCACGGCCACGGCTGCTCGTAGCGCAGCCAGCCGACCACGACCGCCGCCACGGCCGGATCCGGATGCCCCTGATCGGCCTCGCCCAGCCGCCGGGCCTCGGCGCGTACTTCCTCGGGGAGGGCGTACCAGGCGTCGTGGGCCGCGGGGCCGACCGGGATCGTCACCATGAGCCGATGGTAGACGCGAGACGCATGCGTATGGTCCGGCCGGATATGGGGTAACGCCGATGCGTGGACTTCTTCGGCTACTTCGCACTGGCGTGGACGCTGGTCTACCTCGGCGTCCGGTACGCCGGCGCGCGGCGACCGGGCCCGGCTCCGAACCTTGCCGCCGCCGCACCCGGTCCGGCATCGGTTTCCATGCCGGTGTCCATGTCACTGTCCGTGGAGGGCCGCAGCCCCGCATCGGTGGTCACGACCCAGTCCCCCACGCGGGCCGACCGTCGGCGGCGCCCGCTGTGGCCGGCCATCGCCCTGGGCGCTGTGGGAGCGGTCGCCGCCACTGCGTGGATCCTGCGCCGCCGCAGCACCGGCTGATCAGCCGCGGCACCACCTGATCAGCCGCGGTGCCGCCCGATCGACGGGCGACGGTCCGGCTGCCGGACGGTTGGACATCCGCCACCGAACAGCCGTGGAAGTCCGTCCGCACGGAACGGGAAAACACCCCTACCCTGTGCCGATGATCATGCCCGATTCCCTGGTCGTCACCGGCACCGGCCTGCCGGACGTCTGCGTACGCCACGGTTCTCCTGCCCTCGCCAAGCAGGACTTCAAGGTCTTCACGCGGATGCCCTGGTGGCCGTTCCTCTTCGTGCCCGTCATGGCCGTCGTCTCGCTCTTCTTCGCGACGCATTGGCTGGCCGCCGCCGGCGCGGTCCCGTATCTGGCCGTACGCGTACGCCGGGACTCCCTGGACGTGCGCGCCTGGGCGTTCTGCCGCGCCTGCGTGAAGACCCACGTCGTGCGGCTGCTGATCACGATGGCGATCTTCCTCGCCGGAGTGGCCGCCACAGTGTGGATCTTCGCCGCGGTCACCGACGAGGAGCAGCACCCCGAGCTGTGGCTGCTCGGCGTGCTCGTGCTCGTGGTCGCCGGGTTCGCGTTCTATCCGCTGTCGACGTGGCGGTTCATCGCCCGGGCCCACGTGGTGGGCGGCGGATCCGCCGTCAAGGTACGCGACCCGCACCCCGGGTACGCGGCCGCGGCGGAGCAGCGCCTGGCCGCGAGCGGCTACCGCCCGGACGGCTCGCACCTCCCCGTCGCCGTCGCCTGAACCGGAGTCCGGCCCGGCCGCCGAAGCAGCCGGGCCGGATCACCGCCGGATCAGGCGTCACGGATCCAGTCGAAGGTGACCGTGTCGCCGCTGCGCTGGTTGAGCGTGGCGTTGGTGAGCCGGTACATGTCGGTGTGCACGCCGAACAGCTTGGCCTTCATCAGCTCCACGTACATGACGTCGCTGAGCAGGAACGTCATGCACGTCGTGCCGTGGTTGGCGTTCTGGGTGTACACGCCCTGGAGCTTGCCGTTGTTCCAGCCCCGCGCCTCGATGCCCTTCCACCAGGTCACGTCGACCGCCGTGTGCAGGCAGACCTGCACCGAGCCCGGCGCGACGTTCTGGATCTGCGTGACGCGGATCGAGTCCTCCGACGACACGGTCGGGAAGTTGGACCAGGACAGCGACGTGTCGGCGTTCGCCGGGCCGGCGAGCGCGACGACGGCCAGCACCGCGAGTCCGACCGCCACCGCGGCCCGCTGCATCATCTTCATCGGTTTCCCCCTTGTCCAGTGCGTCGCGTCCGTCTGATCGCGACGGTCAGCGTCGTGCTGACGAGTACCGACGGTAGGAACCGGGGCCCGGGCGGACATCCGTGCCAGCACGTAATCGGCGGCGATCGTCGGATGGCCGACGATCACGCTCGCCGGGCGCCGCGGCTGCGCACCATGTGGTCATGGCGATCGGACGAGCGGCGGTACGGTCGGCCGCGCTGCTCCTGGCCGCCGCGGCGACCACGGCCGCGGTGTGCGTACGCGGTGCGCCCGGCGCGGCCGACCTGATGCCCTTCCTCGGCGTCGGCCTGCTGCACGTCGAGGTCGGCCTGCGGCTGCGGTCCCGCCGCCCGGAGAGCCGGATGGGCCTGCTCATGATCATCGCTGGGGGGATCTGGCTGGCCGACGAGATCGGCCGGCAGCTCACCCCGGGCCGGTTCGCCGACAACATGCTGCTCAGCGTCGTGTACGGCCCGATCATGCTGCACTGCGCGCTCATCATCCCGGTCGGCCGCCTCACCGGTACGCTCGACCGCCGGGTCGCCTGGGCCGGCTACCTGTTCTGGCCGGTCCTGGTCGGCGGCCACCGCCTGCTCGGGCTGCGGCCGGCGGGCCTGGCGGAGCTGCGCTCGGCGTACTATCCGCTGGTCGGCGCGGCGCTGGTGGTGTTCTTCGTGGTGCGCTACCACCTGGCGAGCCCGCTGTACCGCAGATCCTTCACGCCCTTCTGGACGGCGATGGTCGCCAACACGGTGATGACCGCGGTCGCGGGCGTCCTGTTCGACGCCGAGCCGACGTGGTCGCAGCTGGCGCTGTGCGCGGGCGCGGTCGCGGTCCCGCTCGGCGCGGCCGGCAGCCTGGCCCGCAGCCGCCCGCCCGGCACGACCCTCGCACTGGTGGCGGAGCTGGGCCGGACCGAGACGGATCGCGCGGCCCTGCGGGCTTCCGCGGCCCGCGCGCTCTCGGATCCCACCGCCCGGATCCTGCTCCCCGATGCCGCGGGGATCCTCGTCGACGCCGAGACCGGCGCGGCGCCGGCCGCCGGGAGCGCCCGTACCGTCCTGTATGGAGGCAGCCGGGTCGTCGGCGCCATCGCCCACGACCCCGCCGTCGCCGCCTCCCCCGACGTGCTCGCCGCCGTCCAGCGGATGGTCGCGCTCGTGCTGGCCAACCAGCTCCTGCTCGCCGAGGTCGAGGCGCAGCTGCGCGACGTGCGCGACTCCCGCCGCCGCATCGTCGAGGCCGGTGACGCCGAGCGCCGCCGGGTCGAGCGCAACGTGCACGACGGCGTACAGCAGCGGCTCATCGCCGCCTCCCTGCTGCTGCACCGGGGCCAGCGCGGCACCGGCGATCCGGCGCTGGTCCGCCAGGGCGCCGCCGAGCTCGACACCGCCATCGGCGAGCTGCGCGAGATCGTCCGCGGCCTGAACCCCTCGGTCCTCGCCCAGCACGGCCTGCTCGGCGCCGTCGAATCGATCGCCGAGCGGTCCGCGGTCGCGGTCACCGTCGAGGACACCCTCGAACGTGAGGTGCCGGCCGATCTGGCGGTCACCGCGTACTACGTCACCCTGGAAGCCGTGGCCAACGCCGAGAAGCACGCAGCGGCCTCCGTCATCAGCGTGCGGCTCGCGAACACCGGCTCCGCGATCAGGCTGACGGTACGCGACGACGGCGCCGGCCGGGCCGGCTTCGTGGCCGGCGGCGGCCTGATCGGCGTACGCGACCGGGTCGAGGCCTGCGGCGGCACCCTGGACCTGTGCAGCCCGCCCGGCTCGGGCACCACGCTGACGGCTGTGCTGCCCCTGGCGGCGGCATGACCGGTGTCGTCCTGGCCGACGATTCGGTGCTGCTGCGCGCGGGTCTCGAACGCCTGCTCGCCGCCGAGGGCTTCACCGTCCTGGCGTCGCTGCCCGACACCGGCGTACTTCTCTCCACTGTGGAGGCAACCCGGCCGGACATCGTCGTGCTCGACATCCGGATGCCCCCCGCGTACGCCGACGAAGGCCTGCGAGCCGCGCAAGCGTTGCGGCGCGACCATCCGACGCTGGCGATCCTGCTGCTCTCGCAGTACGTCGAGACCCGGGACGTGCTGGCCCTGCTGCGCCAGCGCGGCGGCGGGATCGGCTACCTGCTCAAGGACCGCATCACCGACATCGACCGCTTCCTCGACGACGTACGCCGGGTCGCCGCCGGCGGCACGGCCGTCGACCCGCTCGTCGTGGCCCGGGCGCTGGACCGCCCCCGGCCGCCCGGGCACGACCTGGACGCGCTGTCGGACCGCGAACGGGAGATCCTCGGCCGGATGGCGGCCGGGCATTCCAACGCCGGGATCGCGGCGCTGCTGTTCCTCGGCGAGCGGACGGTCGAGGCGCACATCCGCAGCATCTTCGCCAAGCTCGGCATCCCGGCGGAACGCGACGTCAACCGGCGCGTCCTCGCGGTGCTCTCCTACCTGCGCACCTGAATCTCACTCGGCGGCCGGTGCATGGATCTCGCTCAGCAGGCGGGCCCGCAGCCGCTTCGCCAGCGGGCCGCGGTAGTACGCCAGCACGTCGGCCAGCGCCTCGCGTACATCGGGATCCTCATGCTCCGCCAGGTACGCGAGCTCCTCCGCGCCGCCGCGGCTGCGCCCGCCGAGCCCCCACAGGGCGTCCACAATAGACTCCGGGTCGGCGGCGGCCAGCAGCGCGGCCATGAGCTCCGGCTTCGACGGATCGGGCTCGTCACGGTCGAACCGCGCGCGGATCCGGGCAGCCTTCGGTGTGCCCCGCGACAGGCACGCCGGGCAGGCACAAGGCCGGCGGCCATGCGCGTCCGGCAGGTACCGCCCATTGTTCTCCGGGCCGGTTCGCAAGCGACAAGATCAAAATAAAGATCACATCCATGTCCCGGGTTCGCCGATCTCACCTCCGCTCCTCACGCGGGAGACCGTTCCGGCCCGTCGCTCACGCGACGGGCCTCCACTGCCAGGTGAGTGGGGCGAAGCATCGTTCGCCGCGGATCGGGCACCCCTCCACCGCGCAGACGTCGGCGATCACGATCGTGCGCGCCGGGCGCGGAAGCCGGCTCGATCATGGCGGCCGGCCGGGTGATCGAGTACCCGGATGCTGCAGAAGTGGATCTCCATGGCTTGATCAAGTACCGGGGAGCTGCACAATCGGACGGTTTTCTGCAGGATGCGGGAACTTGATCAAGCCGGCACCCCACGAACGAGCAATCCCGTCAAGCCGGCCCGGGACGGTTGATCGCTTACCGCTATTTCGGCAAGCCGGGCCTGAATGCCTTGATCAAATACCGTCTATCCGGCAAGACGGCCCTCCCGTGCCGACATAGAGGTATTTGATCAAGGGAATCAGGGTCACGGTGCCGTAATAGCGGTATTTGATCAAGGTGATGCACGTCGGCGGGTGAGGCGGGAAGCGGCCACCGCCCATGGATCCCACACCCGCGACGCGCGCCACGAACTTGATGACCGCGGGGGAACCGCTCACCCATGTGGCCGGAGCCCGCTTTGTCGCCAAGATCGGCCGCCTCGATATCGGACGGACGAGGCGCCCTTCGTTGGCTATTGCCGGGTGACGGCCACCTTGAGCCGGTCCTCCCCGCTGATCATGTGCGAGTGGTCGTCGTCGCCGACGCTGATGCGGACCCAGTTGACCACCCCGGTGAACTTGCTGTCTTGCGGCGTGTACTCGTCGCTGACCGGTGACGCGTTGTCGATGCCCACGTCGACGGTCTCGTCCGTGGAGAAGATCATCGGTACGGTGCCGTCGACCCGGCCCTCGCCGTCGAGTTTGCTGTTGATGAGCAGGGCCACCTCGCCGCCCTTGCCGACGCCGCCGCCGTCGTAGGTGAACTCCATGCGTACCTGGTGGGTGCCGGCCGGGACCTCGGCGGTGCCGCCGACGTAGAAGCGGCTGACACCGAACAGGTTGTAGCAGTAACGGAGTTTGCGTTCGTGCACGTAGAGGCACCAGCCGCCGAACTCGCCGCCCTGGACGACGATCACGCCGCGCGCCCCGCCCTCGGGGACGACGATCTCCGCGATGACCGTGTGGGACTTGTTCTTGATGTTGATCACCGAGTTCTCGGTGAGCCGCCGCATCCCGCCGAACAGCGTCTGGGTGTCGCCGCGGATGAGCACCGGGCGGCCGGCGAGGTCGGAGTTGAAGCGTTCGACCCGGCGGTCGTCGAGCGGGAAGACGTTGTACTGGCGGGCCTCCAGCAGGAAGAGCCGCTGCAGGTCGGCCAGCCTGTCCGGCTGGTCGGCGGCGAGGTCGCGGGCCTGCGTCCAGTCGCTGTTCGTGTCGTACAGCTCCCAGACGTCCTCGGCGAAGGGGCCGCCGTCCTTCGGGTCCCAGGGTGTGGAGTGCTTGGTCACCGCGGTCCAGCCCTTGTGGTAGATCCCCCGGTTGCAGACCATCTCGAAGTACTGCGTCTCGTGCCGCTCGCCGGCCGCCGCGTCGTCGAAGGCGTACGCCATGCTCACCCCTTCGTACGGCTTCTGCTGTACGCCGTTGACGAACTGCGGCTCGGGCAGCCCGGCGGCTTCCAGCACGGTCGGGGCGACGTCGATGACGTGGTGGAACTGGTCGCGTACCTCGCCGCGGGAGCGCATGCCGTTGGGCCAGTGCACGATCGTGCCGTTGCGCGTACCGCCGAAGTGGGAGGCGACCTGCTTCGTCCACTGGTAGGGCGTGCACATCGCGTGCGCCCAGCCGACCGCGTAGTGGTTGTAGGCCCTCGGCGTACCGAAGTCGTCGATGCGGGCGGCCATGAACTCGGTGGTCTGCAGGTCGTTGGCGCCGTTGAGGTTGATCAGCTCGTTGAAGCTGCCGTGGAGGTCCCCTTCGGCGCTCGCCCCGTTGTCGCCGATGATGTAGTAGATCAGCGTGTCGTCGAGGACGCCCAGGTCGGCGAGCGTGTCCACGAGCCGGCCGACGTGATGGTCGGTGTGTTCGAGGAAGCCCGCGTACACCTCCATCTGGCGGGCGAGGATCGGCTGGAGGTCGTCGGGGATCTCGTCCCAGGCCGGGATCTCGTCGTGCCGGCGGGTCAGTTCGGCGTCGCGCGGGACGACGCCGAGTTCCTTCTGCCGTTGCAGGGTCTGCGCGCGCAGCACGTCCCAGCCCTGGTCGAACGCGCCCCGGTACCTGTCCGACCATTCCTTCGGCACGTGGTGCGGGGCGTGCGTCGCGCCGGGCGCGTAGTACAGGAAGAACGGCTTGTCGGCGGCGAGCGCGCGCTGCCGGCGTACCCAGGCTATGGCCTTGTCGGTCATGTCCTCGGTGAAGTGGTAGCCCTCCTCGGGCGTGCGGTCGGGCTCGACCGGGGTGGTGCCCTCGTAGATGGCGGGGTAGTACTGGTTGGTCTCGCCGCCGATGAAGCCGTAGAAGTGCTCGAACCCGCCGCCGGGCGACGGCCAGTGGTCGAAGGGGCCCATCGGGCTCGCTTCCCAGACCGGGACCTCGTGGCACTTGCCGAACTGGGCGGTGGAGTACCCGTTGAGCCGCAAGGTTTCCGCGAGCGGCGCGCAGGTGTTGGGGCGCAGGGAGTTGTAGCCCGGCGCGGCGGTGGCGATCTCGGTGATGCCGCCCATGCCGACGGTGTGGTGGTTGCGCCCCGACAGCAGGGCCGCGCGGGTGGGCGAGCAGAGCGCGGTGGTGTGGAAGCGGGAGTACCTGAGCCCGTGCGCGGCGAGCCGCTCGGCGGTCGGGGTCCGGCATGGGCCGCCGAACGCCGAGGACGCGCCGAAGCCGGTGTCGTCGATGAGGATCACCAGCACGTTCGGCGCCCCTGCCGGTGGCCGGACGAGCCGGATGGGCGGGTGGACCGCCTCCGGGTCGCGGGCGTCGTACACCGCCGTCGCCGGTCGCTGGACGTCCGGGATGGGCAGAACGGTACGAGGCAGATCCTGATCCGGCACGGTGACCCCCGAGGGTGAGCACGATTCGGATCCCACGCTATCAGCGCATAAGCCATCTCACCGTACTAATACGGACTATCCGAACACTCGGCCGCGCAGGTCTCCGCCCTGCAGGGCCAGCTCACCGATCTCCCAGAGGAAGTCCGGTACGCGCGGGTCCACCCCCGACGGCAGCCGGTAGCCCTCCTGACGGACGCCGACGGCCAGGTCGAAGAGGCGCACGAGCAGGTCGGTGCCGGCCTCCTGCAGGTCGCGGCCGTTGCCGTAGGTGATGCCCTCCAGATGCAGGCGGCAGTGCCCGGTGCGGGTCTCCAGGGTCAGAGTGGGGGTCCAGGGGGTGTGGTCCACAATCCGAGTCTGCCCGGTGAGCTGCTCGTCCCACAACCGGGTGACCCGTCACGGCACGCCCGCAATTCATCGATCACGTATTCCGATCACGATCGCGGTGACGCGAGGGGCAGGACGCCTTGACGGCACGGTGGACGAGACCACGTCGGCACGATATCCGGCATACTGGCTAGTCATGGTGGAAATCGGGACGATCGTCCAGCTGCCCGGTGGCGAGTTCACCATGGGCTCCGACCGGCACTACCCGGAGGAAGCACCGGCGCACCGCGTACGCGTCGACGCGTTCGGCATCGACGCCCACCCGGTCACCAACCGCCAGTACGCCGCCTTCGTCGCCGCGACCGGCTACGTGACGCTGGCCGAGACCGCCCCCGACCCGGGCGACTATCCGGGCGCCGATCCGGCCCTGCTCGTCCCCGCCTCCGCGGTCTTCGTCGCGCCGGCCGGGCCGGTGTCGCTGGCGGACGCGTACCGGTGGTGGATCAGCGTCGCCGGGGCGGACTGGCGCCACCCGCAGGGCCCCGGCAGCGATCTGTCCGGACTGGACGATCATCCCGTGGTCCACGTCGCGTACGCCGATGCGGAAGCGTACGCGGCCTGGGCCGGAAAGGCCCTGCCGACCGAGGCCCAATGGGAGTACGCGGCCCGCGCCGGCAGCTGTTCGTCCTACGCCTGGGGCGAGGAGCTCACGCCCGGCGGCCGGCATCTCGCCAACGTGTGGCAGGGCGATTTCCCCGTCGCCAACTCGCAGGACGACGGGTACTACTACACGTCGCCGGTGGGATCCTTTCCGCCCAACGATTTCGGCCTCTACGACGCCATCGGCAACGTCTGGGAGTGGACGTCCTCGTGGTGGTCGTCCTTCAAGGCACCGGCCGCTTCCTGTTGCGGCCCAGCGGTTCGCGTCAACCCGTCCGGCGGGCGCGAGGCGCTGTCCGTCGATCCCGAAGTGCCGATGGCGGCGCGCATCGGGCGGCGCGTCATGAAGGGCGGCTCGTACCTCTGCGCGCCCAATTACTGCCGGCGGTACCGGCCGGCGGCGAGGCTGCCGCAAGCGATCGACACCACCACGGGCCATCTCGGCTTCCGCTGCGTCTCACCATAAGCGCGATCGGTGTGCGGCGGCGCGTCGCGTTGCCCGCTTATTGAAAATGGAATTCAATATCGGTGTGAAAGTTGCCTTCGTCGGGAAGGGCGGCAGCGGCAAGACCACCCTGGCCGCCCTCTTCGCCCGCACCCTGACCACCGATACCCGCGCCCTGACCGCCGACCGCACCAGGACAGAGCAATCCACCAGGGCAGAGCAAGTCACCAGGGCAGGGCACGTCACCAGGACAGGGCACGTTCTCGCCTTCGACGCCGACATCAACCAGCACCTCGCCGCCGCCCTCGGCGCCACCGACGAGGAAGCCCTGCTCCTGCCCGCCATGGGCGATCATCTGCCCGCGATCAAGGAGTACCTGCGCGGCGACAACCCGCGCATCTCCTCGGCCGCCGCGATGGTCAAGACCACGCCGCCGGGCCGCGGGTCGCGGCTGCTGTCCGTGGCGGGTCCGAGCCCGCTGCACGATCTTCTGGTACGCGAGGTCGGCGGAGTCCGGATCGCCGTCACGGGACCGTTCGCGACCGAGGATCTCGGCGTGGCCTGCTACCACTCGAAGGTCGGCGCGGTGGAGCTGTTCCTCAACCACCTCTACGACGGCCCCGGCGAGTACGCGATCGTCGACATGACGGCCGGCGCGGACGCGTTCGCCTCGGGGCTGTTCACCCGGTTCGATCTGACCTTCCTGGTGTGCGAGCCGACCGTGCGCAGCGTCGGGGTCTACCGCCAGTACGCGGGCTACGCGGCGGAGTACGGCGTACCGATCGCGGTGGTGGGCAACAAGGTCGACGACGAGTCCGATGTGGAGTTCCTGCGGGAGCACACCGGCACGGCCCTGCTGGCCTGGATCGGCCGGTCGGCGTACGTGAAGGCGGCCGAGCGCGGCCACGTCGGCCCGATCGGCGGTCTCGAACCGGCGAACGCCGCCGCGCTGGCCGCGATGCGTACCGCCCTCGACGCCCGCCCCAAGGACTGGCGCCGGTACGCCGAGCAGGCCGCCCTGTTCCACCGGCGCAACGCGACCGGCTGGGCGAACGACAAGGTCGGCGAGGACCTGAGCGCGCAGATCGACCACGGCTTCGTCCTCGGACGGCCGGGCGACGTCATCACCGCATAGAGACCACCGCACAGGGATCACCGCCAGAGATCACCGCACAGAGATCACCGCACAGTGAGGAGAACCATCATGTCCCTGAACGTACCCACCGCCGTGCTGGAACGGGCCGAGGCCGGAGCCGTCGGCGACGACGAGTTCATGGCCGTCGTCCGGGAGTCCCTGCCGTACGCCTGGAGCGTCGTCGGCCGGGCCGTCGCCGCCCAGCGGGTCAGCCCGGACCGGGTCGGCGAGCACGAGGTGCCGCCGCCGAGCGAGACCGAGCGCGGGCAACTGCTGCGCGCGCTGGCCAGCGATGCCATCCGCGGCGGCCTGGAGCGCCACTTCGGCGTCAAGCTCGCCTTCCAGAACTGCCACCGGGTCGCGGCCTTCGATCCGTCGCTGGTGGACGGTCCGGCGTACCGGGCGTTCGTGTCGCCGCGCGGGCAGCTGCTGAACCAGTCGCCGGAGCTGCGGGACTGCTGACGGTACGCGGGTGGCCGTCCGTCGGGGCGGCCACCCCGCGGCGGTCCGCCGGCACGGACCGAGCGGCCAGGAAGGGCTGACCGTCCACGCGATCCCCGCCAGGCTATCGGCCCTACCGTCCGTCCACTCGTGACGGTCAGACTCGGGGCATGATACGAGCGGCCGCCCGGTGGATCAGCACGCGCAGCGTACCGTTGGTCAGCGCCGGGACGGTGCTGGTGTGGTCGATCCTGTGGCTGCCCCCGATCCTCGACCTGGTGGCCGGCTGGTTCCCCGCCCGCGGGATGGGGCTCGCCCTGGACTGGGTACGCGGACTCGGCCCGGTCGGCCTCGCGACGGCCACCTTCACCTGGCTGGACGGCATGCGCCGGAAGTTCCTGCGGAGCCGGCTGCGGGCGGAGACCTCGGTGGACGGCTCCGACGTCGAACGGCCGGACGAGCTCGAAGCGGTGGTCGGGGCGCTGCTGGGGACCGGGGCCGCCCAGGGCGCGACCGTCGGCCTGACGACCGGCCTGCACGGGGCGGGCGGCTTCGGCAAGACGACGCTGGCCCGGATGGTGTCGGCCGATCCCCGGGTACGCCGCCGGTTCGCCGGCGACGTCATCTGGGTGACGCTGGGGCGCGACGTGATCGGCAACGGCGCCCTGGCCGCCAAGGTCAACGAGGTCACGCTGCAGGCCGGGCCGCCGGACACGGTGGCCGCTTCGACGGACGCCCGGGAGGCCGGCAGGCAGCTGGCCTACGTGCTGGAGAACGGGCCGCCCCGGCTGATCGTCATCGACGACGTGTGGCTGCTGCGGCAGCTGGAACCGTTCCTGGCCGGCGGGCGGCACTGCGCCCGGCTGGTGACCACCCGCAATCCCGATCTGATGGTCGGCCGGGGCGCGGCCGTCGAGGTCGACCAGATGACCGAGGCCCAGGCCCGCCGGCTGCTGCTGAGCGGGCTCGGCGGGACGATCGACCGGCCGGTCCAGGACACCCTGCTCGCGGCGACCGGCCGGTGGCCGCTGCTGCTGGGGCTGGTCAACAAGATCCTGGCCAGCGCGGAGCGCACCGGCGTCACGGATCTGTCGGCGTACGCGGCGCAGTTGTGCGGGCGCATCGAGACGCGCGGACCGGGCGCGATCGACGCGGTCGGCGGTGGGACGGCCGCGGACCTCGACGTCGGCGATCCACGGCAGCGCGCGGACGCGGTGCAGGCGACGGTCGCGGCGAGTACGGGCCTGCTGGGCCCCGACGAACTGGAGCGCCTGCGGGAGCTGGCGGTGTTCGCCGAGGACGAGTCCATCCCGGTCGACCTGATCGGGCGGCTCTGGGCGGCCACCGCCGACCTGGCCGAGATCGACACGCGCACGCTGCTGCGCCGGCTGGCCGAGCTCGGCCTGATCACGCTGAACGCCGAGCAGGGCGGCCGGGTCGCCCAGCACGACGTCCTGCGCGACTACCTGCGCGGCGAGCTCGCGCCCGAGGTGCTCGCCCGGCTGCACACCCGCCTGCTGGAGATCGTCGCCGCCGACCTGCCGCGGGCCGAGGACGGCGGGACGGCCTGGTGGCGGCTCGATGCGCAGCACCGCTACCTGTGGGATCACGTCGTGGAGCACCTGCGCGACGCGGACGGCCCGGCGGCGGCCGAGCGGCTCGCCACCGACCTGCGCTGGGCGATCCTGCGCCTGCTGCGCAACGGGCCGGAGGCTCCCCAGGCGGACCTGCTCACCGCGGGCACCGAGCGGTCGGTCCGCATGCGCCGCATCTGGACGCAGAGCGCCCACCTGCTCGGGCGTACGCGGTCGTTCTCCGGGCTGGCCGACATCACCGTCGCCGTGCTCGCGACCGATCCCGACTGGGCGCCGCAGGCCACGACGATCAACATCGGCGCCCCGGACCGGCCGCGGCTGCGGCCCCGCGATCTCCTGCCCGCTCCGGCGCCCGCCGTCCGGATGGTCCACGCGAACTTCGCCAACCTCGTGTACGCCGTCCGCATCGCACCCGACGGCGGCTGGCTCGCCGCGGCCGGGGACTGGCACGTACGCCTCTGGGATGCCGCGACGGGCGTCGACCGGGGCGTCCTGCACTACCCCGACGGCCGCGTACGCTCGATGCGGATCGCGCCCGACGGCACCTGGATCGCCACCGGCCACTCCGACGGATCCGCCCGCACCTGGGACACGGTGAAGGGCGAGCCGCTGGCCGTCCACACGCGACACACCGGCCAGGTCGTCGGGCTGGCCGTCGACCCCGGCGGGACCTGGGTGGCCACCCGGGACGACAAGAAGCGGCTGTCCATCTGGGATCCGCGTACCGGGCGGACCATGAGCACCTTCCTCAGCGTGACCGCGATGGCGGCCCTGCCCGACGGCCGGCTCGTGACCGGCCGGTCCAACGGCGACCTGCAGATCGTCACCGCCGGCGCGGTCTTCGCCCAGACGACCCTGAAAGGCCACACCGCCGAGATCGACGTGATCGTGGTGGCACCCGACGGAACCTGGTGCGCCAGCATCGGCAGCGACATGTCCGTACGCACCTGGGACCTCGCCACCGGCACGCAGCGCGCCCGGATCGAGGGGTGGGAGTCCGCCCTGGCGATCTCGCCGGACAGCCGCACGCTGGTCACCGGGCCGTCCGTCGGCGGCGTCCTGCGTACCTGGGATCCGGTGACGGGGCGGCAGCGCCAGACCCTGGTCGGCCACGGCGGCGCGGTCTACTCCATCGTCTTCGCGCCCGACGGGTCGTGGTTCGCCTCGGCCGGCGACGACGGCGCGATCCTGCTGTGGGACGCCGACACCACCGGAGCACCCTGGGCGGTCCTGCGGGGGCACACGCAGTGGGTGGAGACCGTCACCGTCGCACCGGACGGAACCTGGCTCGCCAGCGGCTCCATCGACGGCAGCGTACGCGTCTGGGACGTCGACCGCGCCGAACCCGCCGGTGAGCCGGACACGTACGCCGTCGCGACCGCGGCCCTCACGGCGGACGGCTCGGCCGGGCTGCTCGGCCGGCACACCACCGACCAGGTCACCGGCTACGACGCGGCCACCAACGAGACCACCGGGTACGCCCTCGGCAAGCCGGCCGCGCTCGCGCTGGCCCTCGGCGGCCGGCGGGTGGCGTTCACCTCGTCGGCCGTCGAAGGGCTCCGGCTGGCGGATCCCGCGGGTCAGGCGGCACCGGTCGTCCTCGACGAGCAGGCGACCGGCGGCCGCCTCGCCTTCTCGACCGACGGGCGGTACCTCGCGTACACCGGCACGGATCATCGGCTGCGGGTGTGGGACTGCGAGTCGCGCGAGGTCGCGTACACCGGGCCGGAGCCGGTCGGCTGTGCCGGGTTCTTCCCCGGGCAGGCCCGTCTCCTGCTCTACGGAACCGACGAGTCGGTCCGCGCCGTCGCCCTGGACGGCACCGTCACCGGGCCGTACACGACACCGCCGTTCCCGGTCACCACGGTCGCGGTCGCCGCGAACGGGATCTTCGCGGCCGCCGGCGACTACGGCTACATCTGCCTGGAGGCGGCCGACGGGCCGGACACCACCGGGCCGGACGCGCCGAACCGGTGGACCAACTACCTGGAAGGTTTCGAGGAACCGATCCGGGCGCTCGCCTTCTCCCCCGACGGCACGAAGATCTTCGCCGGCGGGTCGCGCGGGCTCGTCGCGGTCTGGGCCGTCGACGGCCGGGAGCCGCTGGCCGACTTCCGGCTCGACGCCGGCGTCCTCGCCGTGGCCTGGAACGAGGCGGGCATCGTGGCCGCGACCTTCGGCGGCGTACGCCGGCTGGCGTTCTGGCTCCCGTCTCCGGCAACCGCCGCATCCCACCCGGCCGGCGAGATGCCGCGGTCGACGGAGACGGGAGACGCCCGCGCCGCGGCGGTTGCCTGACCGGACCCGGACATAGGACGCCAGTCCCCGCGCGGGACGGAGGAACGGCCCGGAGAATCGCGTTTACCAGCGCGGACGCGGGGTAGGCCGACCGGGTGACGTCATCCGTTCGACCTTCACGCCGGCTGCGCGTGGGAATGATCTCCGCGACGGCCAGCCCGCTGACCCCACCCGGCGGGTCCGGCGCGGGCGGCCAGAACGTGCACGTCGAGGCACTGGCGACGGCGCTCGCCCGGCGGGGGCACGACGTCCGCGTCTACACCCGCCGCGACGATCCCGGGCTGCCCGACGTCGTGCAGACCGCGGCCGGCGTACGCGTCGTGCATGTGCCGGCCGGCCCGGCCGAGACCCTCGCCCGCGAGGACCTGCTGCCGTTCCTGCCGGAGTTCGGGCGCTGGCTCGCCGGGCGGTGGGCCGAGGGCGAGCCGCCGGACGTGCTGCACGCCCACTTCTGGCTCAGCGGTGTCGCCGCCCTGGAGGCGGCCAAGTCGCGCGCGGACGGGCGCATTCCCGTGTCGGTCACGTTCCACGCGCTGGGCGGGGTCCCGCGCCGCGGGCAGGACGGGGAAGGCCTACCGGCGCGGCGGGCCGGGTTCGAACCGCTCGTCGCGCGGCTGGCCGACCGCATCGTGGCGCGCAGCGGGGACGAGGTCGACGAGCTGCTGCGGTTGGGCGTGGCCCGCTCGCGGATCGAGGTGGTTCCGTCCGGAGTGGACATCCGGCTGTTCCTGCCGGGACCGCAGGGTCCCGCGGACCGCCCGCTCGGCCGCCCGGCCCGGCTGCTGTCCGTCGGCCGGCTGGCCGAGCGCAAGGGCCACGCCGACGTGATCCGGGTGCTGCGCGCGCTGCCGGGCGCCGAGCTGTTCATCGCGGGCGGCCCGCCCCGGTACGCGCTGCCGTCCGACCCGTACGCGCGCGAGCTCCGCACGGCCGCCACGGCGTACGGGGTGGCCGACCGGGTCCACCTGCTCGGGGCGGTCCCCCGGGCCCAGATGCCCGGCCTGTACCGCGGGGTGGACGTCGTCGTGTGCACGCCGTCCCGCGAGCCGTCCGGGCTCACGCCGCTGGAGTCCATGGCCTGCGGTACGCCGGTCGTCGCGTACGCGCTCGGCGGCCTGACCGACATGGTCGTGCACGGCACCTGCGGGCTCCTCGTCGAACCCGGTGACGTGGTCGCCCTCGCCCGGGCCCTGAAGTCCCTGCTGGACTGCGAACCCCTGCGGTACGCGTACGGGGTCGGCGGGTTGCAGCGGGTGCTGGCCCGCTATCCGTGGCCGCGGATCGCCGAGCAGATCGAGGCGACCTACCGCGGGCTGATCCGGACCCGGATCGCCGTGCCCGTCGCGGCCTGAAACCTCGGCCGCGACGAACCCCGGCTTGCGACAAGCCCGGCTGCGACGAGCCCGGCCGGCGACGGCTGCCGCGGGCGCCGGTCTCATCGCCGGATTCCCCTGCGCCGCAACGCGTCCGCCCGCCACCAGGCCGGCGGGGTGGGCCCGACGATCCGGGCGGCCGGCTGGTCCGGGTGCAGGCCGAGCTTCCACAGCGCCTGCGCCCGGATCCGGATGTTCAGCGAGCCCCACGGCGTCCCGTCCGGGTACCGTCCACAGATCAGAGCCACCCGCACGTCGTCGTCGAACGGGTTCCAGTCGATGCCCCGGTCGAACAGTCAAGCCGCCAGTGCCTGGGCCGGCTGCGGGTTCTCGGGGAGGTTGTCGTAGGCGAGGATGCTCACCCACTCGGGATCTTCCGGGTGCATGCCGGCCAGCCTACCGCCGGTCGCCCCGTCAGGCGGCCCTGAGGCGGTCCTCGCAGAACCGGCGGAACGTCGTCGGCGTCGTCGCCTCGGGCGTACGCGTCACCCAGTTGTCCAGCCCCTCGTCCTTGGCCCGCACCATGTCGATCATCGCCTGCGCCATCGACGGCGACTGCCCGCCGGCCAGCAACCGTTCCCGGTACGCGTCCAGCCCGGTCTGCTGGAACCGGACCGGCCGGCCGAGCACGTCGCTCATGATCTCGGCAAGGTCGTCATTGGACAGATCCTCGGGCCCGAGCACCGGCTGCTCGGCCGCGCCGGTCCAGCCGGAGTCGAGCAGGAACCGGGTGGCCACGTCGGCGATGTCCCGCGTCGCGACGATGGGTGCCGGGCGGTCGGGGCGCACGGGCGAGAAGTACAGCCCGGTCTCCCGGATCGACTCCGCCTGCCAGAGCACGTTGTCCATGAAGGACGGCATGCACAGCGCCCGGTACGCGACGCCGCTGCCGGCGATGAGGTCGTCCATGGCCAGCGAGGCGGAGACGAGTCCGGCGCCCGCTTCGAGCCCGGACCCGCGGCCCAGCGCCGAGATCCCGACCACCCGCGGTACGCCGTTCTCCGCGAGCGCGCGTACGGCGGGGCGACTGAAGTCCACATAGGTCGCCAGCGCGTCGGCGGCCTGGTAGTTGGCCGGGGCCAGCCAGAAGACCGCGGCGGCGGCGGCGAACGCCTTCGCCACGACGTCGGGGTCGGCGTGCGATCCGGTCACCACGTCGGCTTCGCGGCGGACCCGGTCGGTCAGGCGGGCCGGGTCGCGGGCGACGACGCGTACCTGGGCGTGGGCTTCGAGGAGGTTCTCGGCGACGCGGCGGCCGATGTTGCCCGTCGGGGCGGTCACAACGATCATGCCGATCAGTCAACCCGCGACCGGCGCCGGGCTGAAGGACCGATCCGGTCCGCATTGATACCCTCAGAGTATGAGTGACCTGGAGGTACGCCAGCTGCGCTACTTCGTCGCCGTCGCCGAGGAGCTGCACTTCGGCCGGGCGGCCGAGCGCCTCGCCATGGCGCAGCCGCCGCTCTCCCGGGCCATCCGGGAGCTGGAGCGCCGGCTCGGCGTACCGCTCTTCGAGCGCACCACGCGGCAGGTCACGCTCACTCCCGCCGGCGAGGTGCTGCTGCGCGACGCGCGTACCGCCCTGGACGCCGTCAGCGCCGCCGAGCACCGCGCCCGCAACGCCGGCCGCCCCCGTCCCGCCCTGCGCGTCGCCCTCAAGGCCGACTACGACGCGGGCCTCCTACCGCAGATCATCTCCCGGTACGCGCGGGAGCCCGCCGCCCTGCCCGTGGAGGTGTCGCTCGGCGGGCGCGGCGATCAGCTGCCCGCCCTGCGCGAGGGCCGGGCCGACGTCGCGCTGCTGCCCGGCCCGGTCGAGGACGCCACGCTGGACGTCGAGCCGCTGCTGACCGAGCCGCGCCTGGTCGCGCTGGCGGTCGGCGACCCGCTGGCCGCCCGGTCCGGCCTGATGCTCGCAGACCTCGCCGACCGCTTCCTGCCGGACGGCACCCTCGCCAAGTCGGGTGGGCTGGAGGCGCCGCCGCCGGACGCCCCGAAAAGGGATCTCGCCCAGATCTTCAGCCTCGTCGAGCTCGGCGAGATCGTCTGGTTCACGCCGGTCTCGGTGACGCGGCTGCACGCGCGGCCGGGGATCGCGTACCGGCCGGTGCTCGACCTGTCGCCCTCGACGCTGGTGCTCGCCTGGCCCCGGGACTCCCGATCGCCCGCCGTCGCCGCCTTCGTCCGCGTGGCGACCGAGCTGGCACCGCGCTGACCAGCACATTTCCGTATTGCCTCGCGCTTCCGGTTACCCCTGCGATCCAAGTACCTTGACAGTCACAGTACTGCGAGCTACCTTGTATCTCAGGAGGTGAGGTATGAGCACCAACAAGATCTCGTCGGACCTGCTCCGCGGGAACACCGACACGATGATCTTGCGGCTGTTGACGGAGTCCGACCGCTACGGCTACGAGATCGTCAAGCTGATCGCCGAGCGCTCGCAGGGCGAATACGAACTCAAGGAAGCCACGATGTACTCCAGCGTCCGCCGCCTGGAGGCCGACGGCGACATCACCTGGTACTGGGGCGACGAATCCCAGGGCGGCCGGCGCAAGTACTTCCGGATCACCGACAAGGGCCGCGCCACCTACGAGACCAACAAGACCACGTGGGAGTACGCGAAGCGCGTACTCGACACGCTGCTGTGAGAGGGACGAACACCATGACCGACAAGCTGAACGAGTACGTCGACGGCGTCTTCGCCCCCTATGAGGGCACCAAGAGCCTCGGCGACCTGAAGACGGATCTGCTCGCCGACCTGCAGGAGCGGTACCGCGAGCTGCTCGCCGAGGGCAAGGACGAGGCGGCGGCGTTCGAACTGACCGTCGACAGCATCGGCGACATCGAGGAGACGGTACGCGAGGTGTCCAACCTGTCCCGCGTCCTCGAACGACAGGTGGTCACCCGGTTCGACGCCAGCGCCCTGGAGAACAGCGACTTCGCCGGCGTCGCGGCCCGCAAGGGCCGGTTCGGGGCGAGCGCGCTGCGCGGTTCCGACTTCTCCAACGCCGACCTGACCGGCAGCAAGTTCAAGAGCAGCGACATGCGGGACGTGAACTTCGACGGCGCGAACGTGACCGACGCGAACTTCACCACCTCGGACCTGTCCAACGCCACGTTCCGCCGTTCCCGCCTGGTACGCACCGAGTTCAGCTCGTCCGGGCTCAACGGCGTCCGGTTCGCCGACGCGGCCCTGACCGACGTCGCGTTCCGCAAGACCGACCTGCGCAAGACCGTCTTCGAGCGCTGCACCTTCACCGGTGTGGACTTCTCCGTCTCCGACCTGCGCGGGCTGAACTTCGACGGCGCCGTCTTCACCAGCGTGCGGTTCGACAAGGCGGGTCTGGAAGGCATCTCGATGCGCGGCGCGATCCTGCGCGACTGCTCGTTCCGGGGCGGCTGGAGCAAGCGGTACTACAAGGCCCTGCAGACCATCGACTTCACCGGCGCGCGGATGGACAAGCTCACCTACGCCGCCCTCAAGGGTTTCGGGGTCGCGCCCACCGGCGTGATCGTCGAGTAAGGAGACATCGGAGATGGCAACCACACCCCTCGCCCTCGAAGTCCGCGGCCTGCGCAAGTCCTACGGCAAGCTCGACGTCCTGCGGGGCGTGGACTTCGACGTGGCCGCCGGCAGCATCTTCGCGCTGCTCGGCTCCAACGGCGCCGGCAAGACGACGGTCGTGCGCATCCTGTCCACGCTGCTCAAGCCGGACAGCGGCACGGCCGGGGTGCACGGGTTCGACGTGCTCGCCCAGCCGGAGAAGGTCCGCGAGTCGATCAGCCTGACCGGACAGTTCGCGGCCGTCGACCAGATCCTCACCGGCCGCGAGAACCTGATCATGGTGGCCCGGCTCCGGCAGGTACGCGAGCCCGGCAAGGTCGCCGACGACCTGCTCGAACGGTTCGGCCTCACCGACGCCGGCGGCCGCCGCGTCGGCACCTACTCCGGAGGTATGCGCCGCCGGCTGGACATCGCGATGAGCCTCATCGGGGACCCGCCGGTCATCTTCCTCGACGAGCCGACCACCGGCCTCGACCCCGAGGCCCGCATCGAGGTGTGGCAGGAGATCCAGAGCTTGGCCGGCAAGGGAACCACGATCCTGCTGACCACCCAGTACCTGGACGAGGCGGAGAAGCTGGCCGACCGGATCGCCATCCTCCACGAGGGCACGATCATCGTCTCCGGCACGCTCGCCGACCTGCGCAAGCTCCTGCCGCCCGCGAAGACCGAACTCGTCGAACGCCAGCCCACCCTGGAAGAGATCTTCCTGTCCATCGTCGGCAAGGGCGCCGCCACCCCGGAAGGAGCACAGCGATGAGCGCGCACGTCGTCGGCAACACCAACGTCATGCTCGGCCGGTCCATCCGGCACGTCACCCGCAGCATGGACACCATCATCACCGTCACCATCATGCCGATCGCGTTCATGCTGCTGTTCCGGTACGTGTTCGGCGGCGCCATCCAGACCGGCACCGCCAACTACACCAACTACCTGATGCCCGGCATCCTGCTCATCGCCATCGCCAGCGGCATCTCCTACACCGGCTACCGGCTCTACAACGACCTGCAGAGCGGCATCTTCGAACGCTTCCACTCCATGCCCATCGCCCGCTCGGCCGTCCTCTGGGGACACGTCCTGACATCGGTGGTGTCCAACGCCATCTCCGCCGTCGTCATCATCGGCGTCGGGCTGATCATGGGCTTCCGGACCTCGGCGGGCATCCTGGCGTGGCTGGCGGTCGCGGGCATCCTGCTGCTGTTCACCCTCGCCCTCACCTGGGTCGCCATGATCGCCGGCCTGGCTGCCTCCTCCCCCGACGGCGCGACCGCGTTCTCCTACCCGCTGGTCTTCCTGCCCTTCATCAGCTCCGCGTTCGTCCCCACCGCCACCATGCCCGGCCCGGTGAAGGCGTTCGCCGAGAACCAGCCCGTCACCTCGATCGTCAACGCCGTCCGCGCGCTGTTCGACGGACAGCCCGCCGGTCACGACATCTGGATCGCCACAGGGTGGTGCGTCGGCATCCTCGTCCTCGCGTACGCGCTGGCGATGCGGGTCTACCGCCGGAAGATCTCCTGACGTGCCGCGAACCGGGTTACCCGCGCCATCGGGGCGCGGGTAGCCTGCTGTCGTGATCATTCGTACCGCCGAGGCCGCCGACTGGCCGTTGATCTACCCGTTCTTCACGGCGATCGTCGAGGCCGGCGACACGTACGCCTTCCCGGAGAACCTGACCAGCGAGGCCGCCCGTCCGTGGTGGATGGAGCAGGCACCGGGCCGGACCGTCGTGGCGGTGGACGACGAGCGGATTCTGGGCTCGGCGAAGATGGGTCCGAACCGGCCCGGCCGCGGCGCGCACGTCGCGACGGCGAGCTTCATGGTCGACTCGGCCGCCCGCGGCCGGGGGGTCGGCCGGGCGCTCGGCGAGCACGTTCTGGCCTGGGCCCGGGCCGAGGGCTACCACGGCATGCAGTTCAACGCGGTCGTCGAGACCAACGCACCCGCCGTGCACCTGTGGCAGGCACTCGGATTCCAGATCATCGGCACGGTGCCCGAGGCGTTCGACCACCGCCGCGACGGGCTCGTCGGCCTGCACGTGATGTACCAGCGGTTCGCCTGACGCGGCCTCGGCCGCCCTCCCCGACGGCACCCGGAACGCCTGCGATGCCGGGGTTCTCGCGTTGCGGCGCAACCGTTTCGACCGGCGCACGACCCGGACATCCCGCCGTTTCCACTGGTCAGGCGGTCCGTCCGCCGTACAGTCGTCGAGCGGGGGTCCGCTCGAGGAGGGCATCATGAAAGCCGTCGTCTGGCATGGCGAACGGGATGTACGCGTGGAAACCGTTCCTGATCCGAAGATCGAAGAGCCCACCGACGCCGTGATCCGGGTGACCTCATCCGGCGTTTGCGGCTCGGATCTGCACCTGTACGAGGTTTTGACGCCGTTCATGACGGAGGGCGACATCCTCGGCCACGAACCGATGGGCATCGTAGAAGAGGTAGGCGACCAGGTCACTCATATCGTGCCCGGTGACCGGGTGGTGGTCCCGTTCAACATCGCCTGCGGCCATTGCTGGATGTGCGCCGAAGGCCTCTACAGCCAGTGCGAGACCACCCAGGTACGCGAATTCGACGAAGGCGCCGCCCTGTTCGGCTACACCCGCCTCTACGGCCGGATACCCGGCGCGCAGGCTGAGTACCTGCGCGTGCCGCAGGCGCAGTTCGGGCCGGTCAAGGTGCCCGAAGGACCGCCCGACGACCGGTTCGTCTACCTCTCCGACGTGCTGCCCACGGCCTGGCAGGCGGTCGAGTACGCCGCCCTGCCGCCCGGCGGCACGTTGCTGGTTCTGGGCCTGGGCCCGATCGGCGACATGTGCTGCCGGATCGCCCTGCACCGCGGCGCCAGCCGCGTCATCGGCGTCGACCGGATCCCCGACCGGCTGCGGCGGGCCGGTGAGCGGGGCGTCGAGACCCTCGACCTCACCGAGCACGACAACATCGTCGACGTCATCCAGAGCCTCACCCACGGCCGCGGCGCGGACAGCGTCATCGACGCGGTGGGCATGGAGGCCCACGGTTCCACCTCGGCCCGCCTCGCCCAGCAGGCCGTCGGGCTGCCGGACGACGCCGACACCCGCACGACCGTCCAGACCCCGGGCGTCGACCGGCTCGCCGCCCTCGACCTCGCCATCCACGCCGTACGCCGCGGCGGCACCGTGTCCCTCGCCGGCGTGTACGGCGGCATGCTCGATCCGCTGCCGATGATGGTCCTCTTCGACAAGCAGATCCAGCTGCGCATGGGACAGGCGAACGTGCACCGCTGGGTGGACGAGATCCTGCCGCTGCTCACCGGCGAGGGCGGAGCCATGGACGAGGTGGATCCGCTCGGCGTCGACCAGTTCGCCACCCATCGCGTACGCCTCGCGGACGCGCCCAAGGCGTATGAGAACTTCCAGAGCAAGGCGGAGGGAACGGTCAAGGTCCTGCTGCGGCCCTGACGCCCCGATCCCGTTGGAGGGACCCCCGGACGGGTGTCCGGTATCGACGGAAACACTCGCTACGCCATAGTTTGCCGTCATGGCGAACATCATCCAGCAGCGCAAGCTCGACAAGGCTTTCGGCCACCTCGACGTCGACCGCAACGGCTACGTCGAGGCCCAGGATCTGACCGCGCTCGGCGTACGCCTCCTGGCGAACTTCGGCGTCGGCTACGAGGATCCGCGCGCCCGCAAGATCGCCGACGGCTTCAGCACGTTCTGGGTGGCGCTCGCGGCCGCCCTCGACGCCGACGGCGACGAGCGGCTGAGCCCCCAGGAATACCGCGACGGCATGCTCGCCGGCTTCGGCGGCCCGGACGACGCGTTCGACCGGCACTTCCGGCCGGGCGCGCTGGCGGTCCTGGAACTGGCCGACACCGACGGCGACGGCTACCTCGGCCCGGAGGAGTTCGCGACCATGCAGAACGCCTTCGGCACCACGCGCGAGGAGAGCGACTTCGCGTTCGGCCGCCTGGACCTCGACGGCGACGGCCGCCTGTCGCTGGACGAACTCATCGTCGCGGTACGCGAGTTCTACGTCGGCGGCGACGAGAACGCCGTCGGCACCTGGTTCTTCGGCCGCGTCTGACCGCAGCGGAATCGGCGCCACCGCCGGGCATCAAGATCCCGCTTGGATCAGGGAAATCACCCGGATCATCGCCCATGATTCGGGTGAAACCCCTGATCCAAGCGGGATCTTGTTACGCCTTGAGTACGTCGTCCAGGAAGTCGGCGGACTCCTCGATGAGGCCGCCGATGTCGGCGTACCCGTCGAAGCAGTGCTCCGCGCCGGGAACCCTGTGCAGGTCCGCGCGTACGCCCAGGTTTTGCAGCGCCTCGGTGAGCTGCACGCTTTCGCCGACCGGGACCGTCGAGTCCGCCTCGCCGTGGATGCTGAGGACCGGCGGGGCCGCGGCGTGGACGCGGTGGAGCGGGCTGGCCCAGCGCGCGAAGTCGGTACGCTCCGCCGGCGGGCCGCCCAGCAGGGCGACGAGGGGGTGGCCGGGGTCGATCGCCTCGGTGAACCCGGTCATGTCGGCGACGCCGTACCAGTTGACGACGGCCTGGATGGCGGTCTCGCCGGCGCCGGTGAAACCGGCCATCAGGGCGAGGTGGCCGCCCGCGGACTCGCCGAGGGTGGCGAACCGGCGCGGGTCGAGCCGGAGGGCGGCGGCGTGGTGGCGCAGCCACCGGATCGCCGCCTGGACGTCCACGATCTGCGCCGGGTACGCGGCCTCGCCGGACAGCCGGTAGTCGACGTCGGCGACGGCGTAGCCGCGGGCCAGCAGCCGCTCGTGGAAACGGTGCGGCCCAACGGTGTCCGGCATCCAGACACGGCTGCCTTCCCAGAACGCGCCGCCGTGGATCCACAGCACCACCGGGAAGGGACCGTCACCGGGCGGCAGGTGCAGATCGAGATGCAGCGGGCGGAATCCCTGGATCGCCGACACCGTGCAGTTGGCGTAGGTGACGGTGGGACGCGGGCTTGGAACGGGGAGGAACTCAGTCACTCATGAACCGTACGCTCAGCGGCGGACAGACCGGACGCGGTGTTCCACTCCATGGTCATCCGGCCGGAACCTGCGTTTAGGATGGCATGCCTCGACCCACCCAAGATCCAGGTGAGCCCATGATCGCGAGTTCCGGCACCGGACCACCGTTCAGCATCCTGGGGTCGGTCGAGGTGCGTGATCCCGACGGCACGGTGGTGGCCGTCAGCGGTCCGAAGCGCCAGGCGATTCTGGCGCTGCTCGTGCTGGAGGCCGGGCGTACGGTCAGCACCGACCGGCTCATCGAGGGCCTGTACGCCGACGGCCCGCTCGCCGACGCGGCCAACGCCCTGCACGGGCAGATGTCCCGGCTGCGCCGGCTGGTCCGGGCCACCGGGGCCGTGATCGAGTCCGGGCCGACCGGGTACCGGCTCGCCGTCGATCCTGACCTGGTCGACGCGCACCTGTTCGCCCGGCTCGCCGAGGACGGGCGCCGGGCCCTGGCCGCCGATCCCGCCGCCGCCGAGGCCCTGCTGGCGCGGGCTCTGGAACTCTGGCGCGGGCGGGACCGGCCGGACCTTCCCGACGTGCCGTTCCTCGACGCGTACGTGGCCCGGCTGGTGCAGGTGCGGCTGGCCGCGATCGAGGACCACGCCGAGGCCGCCCTCGCCCGCGGCGGGCACGTCGCCGCCGTCGCCGAGCTCACCGAACTGCTGGCCGCGCATCCGCTCCGCGAGCGGGCCTGCGCGCTGCTGATGCGCGCCCTCTACAGCTCCGGGCAGCAGGCTCAGGCTCTTGAGCTGTACGAACGCACCCGCCGGGCGCTGGCCGCCGACCTCGGCGCCGACCCGTCTCCCGAGCTCGCCGCGACCCACCTGGCCATTCTCCGCGAGCGGCCGGCACCGGGGCCGCGGCGCGTACCGGCGCAGCTGACCAGCTTCGTCGGCCGCGACACCGACCTCGCCCGGCTCGCCGGCCTGCTGGCGGAGGCGCGGCTCGTCACCCTCACCGGCCCCGGCGGCACCGGCAAGACCCGGCTGGCGATCGAGGCCGCCGCGGCGCACGGCGAGCACGCCTTCGTCGAGCTCGCGCCGCTGACCGACGCCCGGCTGCTCGCCCAGACCGTCACCGCGGCCCTCGGCCTCAACGATCCCCATCTCCTGTACGCGGCGGCCGGCCCGCCCGCTGCCGAGGAGCATCTGGTCACCGCGCTGGCCGATCGGCGGCTGCTGATCGTCCTGGACAACTGCGAGCACCTGGTCGACGAGACGGCGCGGCTCGCGTACAGGCTGCTCGCGGGCTGCCCCGACGTGCGGATCCTGGCCACCAGCCGCGAGTCGCTGGGCCTGACCGGGGAGGTGCTGTTCCCGCTCGGGCAGCTCACCGTCGCCCCGGCCGGCGCCTCCGTCTCCGAGCGGCTGAACTGCCCCGCGGTACGCCTGTTCGCCGACCGGGCGCGTACGGTGCGCCCGGATTTCCGCATCGACGACGCCATCGACGACGTGGTACGCATCTGCGGTGAACTCGACGGCCTCCCGCTGGCCGTCGAGCTGGCCGCGGCCCGGCTGCGCTCGCTGACCCCGGCCGAGATCGCCGACGGGCTGTCCGACCGGTTCCGGCTGCTGTCGCGGGGCAGCCGCGCCGCCGAACCCCGGCACCAGACGCTGCGGGCGGCCGCCGAGTGGAGCTGGGAGCTGCTCGACCCGGCGGAGCGTACGCTCGCCCGGCGGTTGACCGTGTTCGCCGGCGGCGCGACCATCGCCTCGGCCACCGCGGTCTGCGGCCTGCCGGAAGCGGACGTGCCCGATCTGCTCGCCGGCCTCACCGAGAAGTCCCTTGTGGACTTTTCCGGCGGCCGGTACCGGATGCTGCAGACGATCCGGGCCTTCTGCGCCGAACGGCTCGCCGAAGCCGGGGAAGAGTCCGCCGTGCATCAGGCGCATGCCGACCACATGTGGCGGCTCGCCGCTGCGGCCGACCCCCACCTGCGCGGCTCGGAGCAGTTGACCTGGCTGGACCGGCTGGCGGCGGAGAACGACGACCTGCGCGCCGCGCTGCGCTGGGCGACGTCCGCCGATCCGGCGCTCGCGCTGCGGCTGGTCGCGGCGATGTCCTGGTACTGGTACCTGCGCGGGCTGCGTCGCGAAGGGGCCGCCCTGTCGCGCGAGCTGCTGTCCCGGGTGGGCGACCGCGCGCCCGAGGGCCTGGCCGAGGAGTACGCCCTGTGCGCCGCCGGCGCGCTGTCCACCGCCGACCCGGATCCCGGCGCGCCGGACCTGCTCGCGTACGCGATCTCCCGGTCCGCCGGCACGCCGCCCCGCTGGCCGGCCACGGCCGTGCTGTGCCCGTCACCGGAACGGCCGGGCGCGGCGGATCCGTGGTCGCGGGCTCAGGGACATCTCGAGGAGGGCAATCGGCACCTCGTGCACGGGGACTCGGCACCGGCCGAGGCCGCGCTCGCCCGCGCCCTCGCGGGTTTCCAGGCGGTCGGCGACCGCTGGGGCGCCACGAACGCCTTCGACGCCCTGGCCGAACTGGCCGCGTGGCGGCGCGACTGGCCGCAGACCATCGCTTTGCAGAGCCGCGCCGTCGAGCTCGCGGGCGAGTTCTCCTCGGCCGAGGCGCTCACCGATCTGCTCTGCCGCCGCGCGAAGGTGCACATGCTCGCCGGGAACCCGACCGCCGCCCGCGCGGACCTCGAACGGGCGACCGAGACGGCCGCGCGTACCGGCCGGCCGGACGCGCTCGCCGAACTCCATCAGGGCTTCGGCGACGTCGAACGGCATCAGGGCGACCTGGCCGAGGCCGCCCGCCGGTACGAACTCGCGCTCGCCTGCACCGGTGCCGGCGGGGACGCGTACCGCGTACGCCTCAAGTCGTTGCGCGGCCTGGGCTGGATCGCGGTGGCCGGCGGCCGGTTCGAGGAGGCCACCCGGTGGCATCGCCGGCTGTTCGACGAGGCGACCAGTCACGGCAACTACCTGCTCGCCGCCGACGGCGTCACGGGCCTGGCCGCCGCCGCGGCGGTGGAAGGCGACGGCGTACGCGCGGCCCTGCTGCTCGGCGCGGCCCGGGCCGTCCATGGTGGACGGCGCGCCGACGACGCGGACAGCAGGCACGTCGCCGAGACCGCGACGGACCTCATCGGATCCGAGCGCTACGCCGCGGCGCTCGCCGACGGTGAAGCTCTGAGCCGGGAGGAAGCGCTCGCGGTGGTACGCGGGTAGCACGCTTCGGCGCCAGGGGTATATCTGCGTGAGGGTGTCGGCGTCAGGGTGTCGGCGTCAGGTGAGGCTCTTCGCGCGGTCGATGAGCGCCAGCCCGGCGTCCACGACCTCGTCGGCGGTCCACTCCAAGGCGGGGCCCGCGATCGTCACCTCGGCCATGCTGCGGTCGCCTGGCGGCTGCGCCGACCATCGCGACACGAACGACACACCGTCCTGTTCGGACATCTGCAGGTTGGCCTCGCGCAGCGCGTCGGGGGCGTACGGCAGCCAGAGCTGGAACTGGTGCGTGTGCGGCGGGTTCGGCGTGACCACCGCGCCCGGCAGCTGCGCCAGGGCCGCGGCGACCACCTTCGCGTGCGCGACGTACGCGGGCAGCCGCGGCAGTTCCCGGTCCAGCCCGGCGAGGGCGGACAGGACCGCCGGCCACTGCGTGAACAGCTGGCCGCCGTGCCGGTGCCGCCACGCCTTCGCGGCCGCGACGAAGTCCGCGGGCCCGGCCAGCGCCGCACCGGACAGGCCGCCGAGCGACTTGTAGAACGAGACGTAGACGCTGTCGGCCAGCTCCGCCACCACCGGCAGCTCCTGGCCGAGGTGCGTGGTCGACTCCCACAGCCGCGCCCCGTCGAAATGCACGTACGCGCCCCGGTCGCGGGCGGCCCGCGTCACCGCGTCCAGCTCGTCGAAGGTCGGCAGCACGAAGCCCGGTTCGCGTAGCGGCAACTCGACGGCCAGCACCGAGAACCGGTCCGGGACGGCGCGGATCTCGTCGGCGGTGGGCTGGCGCGGCTCACCGGTCGGCCAGACGGCCCGCAGCCCGGACAGCTGCGCGTACGCCTTGCGCTCGTGAACTTCCGTGTGGTGCAACGGGTGCAGTGCGACAGTCGGCTCGGCGGCCCGTTCCGCCCACAGCCGCAGGGCGATCTGCTGCGCCATCGTCCCCGTCGGGAAGTACGCGGCGGCGGGCTTGCCCAGCAGGCCGGCGACCCGGGCCTCCAGCTCCGCCACGATCCCGTCGCCGTAGACGTCCTGCCGCCGGTCGAGGTCGACGCCCGCGCCGGCCAGCGCGGCCAGCTGCTCGGCCATGGTCTCGGGATGCTTGCCCGAAAGGATCCGGGTGCAGGAACGCAGGGCATTGTGCGCGCGCTGGGCGTCGTCGGCCATACCGCGAAACTACCGGAGGGAGTCGTAAAGCACAGATCGCTTTCCGCAGCCCCCCTTTCCCTCGACGAACATGTTCGTTACGATCGTGTTTGTGAGTACGCGCCGAACGCCCGTCAGCCGCCGGGACCGCCCCGCCAAGCCCGCCCTGAGCCGGGACGGGGTCGTGGCGGCCGCGCTGGACATCATGCGGGCCGAAGGGCTGGAGCGGTTGACCATGCGGCGGCTGGCGGCCGGGCTGGACACCGGGCCGGCTTCGCTCTACGTCTACGTGCGCAACACCGCTGAGCTCCATGGCGCAGTGCTGGACGCCCTGCTCACCGAGCTCGACGCGATCGAGCGGGCGGCCGAGGGCACCGACGCGGACTGGCGGGAGCGGCTGATCGAGCTGCTGTTCGCGTACACGGAGATGCTCATGCGCTATCCGGCGCTGGCGCGGTCGGTGCTGACCATGCTGCCGTCGGGGCCGCGGTACGTGACGATGATCGACACGATGCTCGGCCTGCTGCGGAGGGGCGGAGTGCCGGTACGCCAGGCGGCCTGGGGAGTGGACCTGCTGCTGCTGAACGCCACGGCGGTCGCGGCCGAACACGGCACCCGGGAGGCGTCGGGTGCGGCGGAGCTGGAATCCGATCAGCTGGCCGCGACGCTGCGGGAGATCTCCTCCGACGAGCACCCGAACATCGGGTGGGCCCGGCCGGAGCTGATGTCCGGCGCCGGCGTCGAACGGCTGCGATGGGTGTACACGACACTCATCGCCGGGATCGCCGGCACGTAGGCGCCGCCGGGATCGCCGGCCCCGGCAGCAGACACTTCTTGCTCCCAACAAACTACGCACGTCCGTCGCGAACATGTTCGTTACGATCACGTTCGCGACGATCACATCTACTACAAGGAGGACATCATGACTACAGAGATCGCGATCGTCGGCGGTGGGCTGGCCGGGCTGACGCTGGCCCGCGTACTGCACCTGCACGGGATCGCCTCGACGGTCTACGAGCTGGACGCGTCCGCCGATGCGCGTACGCAGGGCGGCATGCTCGACATCCACGAGGACACCGGTCAGGTCGGGCTGCGCCTGGCCGGGCTGATCGACGGCTTCCAGGCGATCATCCACCCCGGCGGCGAGGCGATGCGGATCCTCGACAAGGACGCCACGGTGCTGTTCGACCAGCCGGACGACGGCGGCCGCGGCCGGCCCGAGGTCGACCGCGGGCAGCTGCGCCGGCTGCTCATCGACTCGCTGCCGGCCGGTGTCGTCCGGTGGGGCAGCAGGATCTCCGAGGTCCGATCGCTCGGCGGCGGGCGGCACGAGATCGTGCTGGGCGACGGGACCAGGGTCGCGACGGACCTGCTCATCGGGGCGGACGGCGCCTGGTCACGCGTACGTCCACTGGTGTCCGACGCGACGCCCGCGTACCTGGGACTGTCGTTTGTGGATCTGGAACTGCCCGAGGCGGACCGCCGCCATCCGCGCGCGGCGGCGACGGTGGGCGGCGGCATGATGTTCGCGCTCGCGCCGGGGCGCGGCTTCCTCGCGCACAAGGAGACCGACGGCAGCCTGCACGTGTACGCGGCCCTGACCACCCCGCAGCCCTGGGCCCCGGACACCGACCCGGTACGCGCCAAGGACGAGCTGCTGGCCGAGTTCGCGGACTGGGCACCGGAGTTCCGCGCCATGGTCACCGATGCGGAGGGGGTGCCGACGCTGCGGGCGATCCACGCCCTGCCGGTCGGCCACCGGTGGGACCGTACGCCCGGCGTCACGCTGGTCGGCGACGCGGCCCATCTGATGTCGCCGTTCGCCGGGGAGGGCGCGAACCTCGCCATGCTCGACGGCGCGGAACTCGGCCAGGCGATCGCCGAGCGGCCCGACGACCTCGAAGCGGCGCTGGGCGCGTACGAGGAGAAGATGTTCCCGCGCAGCGCGGAGAGCGCGGGTATCGCAGCGGCCAGCCTGGAGCTCTGCTTCGACGGTTCCGCGCCGCACAGCCTGGTGAACTGGTTCGCCGAGATGACGGAAACGACGGCCGGAACGGATCCGATTTTCTCCTGACACTACATGTCAGTGGGCCGGCCCTAGCCTCGTCTCATGAACACGGACTTCGACTTCCAGAACGGGACCTGGGCCGTCGCCCACCGGCAGCTCGTGAAGGCTCTCGCCGGCTGCACCGAGTGGAAGGACTTCACCAGCACCTCCGTGGTGCACGGCTTCTTCGGCGGAGCCGGCAGCTTCGAGGAGCACACCTTCCACGACCACGGCACGGGAGGGGTCGCGATGCGCCTCTACGATCCGGCCGCCGAGCACTGGACGATCTACTGGGTGAGCAGCCGGGACGGCCGGCTGCAGACGCCGGTGACCGGCCGCTTCACCGACGGCGTCGGCCTGTTCGAGGGCGACGAGGAGTTCGAGGGCCGCCCGATCAAGACCCGGTTCTTCTGGTCGGAGATCACCGCCACCTCGGCCCGCTGGCATCAGGACTTCTCCGATGACGGGGGCCGGACGTGGGAGACCAACTGGATCATGGAATTCACCCGGGTCTGATCGGGGTCACGACGGCTCGCAGGCGGAGGTGATCGTAGGTCTGCCGGTCTTCGGCCTGGGCGGCCGCGATGCACCCCTGAGGCGTACGCGCGGCGTCCCGGGCTGTTGTGGGCGGCTGTTCGGCGGCCCGGTCGGGCTACTCCTCGTCCTCGTCGAGGGGCACCGAACGCGCCTGCTCCTGCGCGTCGGCCTCGGGCACGTCGTCCCGGGCGCCCGCGAACTCGTCGTCCTCGTCGTCGGGGCGTACCGGGATCTGCTGCTCCTGGAAGTCCGCGTCAGGTACGTCGGTCACAGGTCCACCGTAACGGCATCCGGGTACGCGCGCAGCCGGGCCGGGTGATCCTCGTCGCACCGATGACTTGCCCGAATCGTCCGGGTACGCCGGAGAGGGAGATATCGTCGACTTCAGGCGGTGCCCAGTCCCGCCGCCGGAACGAGGACCCGTGCTCGCACGCTGGCCGATCCGCACCCTGATCGCGGTCGAGGCCGGGCTGACCGCGATCTACTTCGCGGCCGATGACCCTTGGGTACGCGCAGCCACCTGGGCGACGATCATGCTCGCCGGGGTGATGGCGATCGTGCTCGGGGTGCGCCGGCACCGCCCGGCCCGCGCCCGCTCCTGGTACCTCGTCGCCGCGGGCGCGTTCCTGCTCGGCACCGGCGACACGGCCTCGCTGTGCCTGCGGGCGCTGGGCGCGGCCGATCCGCAGCCGGTGGCGGTGGACATCTGCTACCTGGGCATGTTCGTGCTTCTCACCGCGGGCATGCTGGGCCTGTCCCGGACCGGCGTACCCGAGCAGGACCGGGCCGGCCTGCTCGACGTGGTGACCCTGACGATCGCCGGCGGCCTGCTGTTCTGGATCTACCTCATCGCTCCCAAGATGGCGCCCGACGCGAACGGGATCGGCGTCGTGGAGGCGCTCAACGACATCGGCTACCCGATCGGCATGCTCCTCCTGGTCGCCATGGTCGTACGCCTCGGCGCCGCCACGTACGCGAGCCCCGCGCTGGCCCTGTTCAGCGGCGGCTTCTACGCGCTGGCCGTCGGCGAGACCGCGTACCTGGTGGCCTCGCTGACCGACGCCTGGCAGCCCGGCGGGCCGGCCGACCTCCTGTGGGTCCTGTTCTACCTCGGCTGGGGCGCGGCCGCGCTGCATCCTTCGATGACCCGGCTCGGCGCGCCCCGCCGCAACCACGGCGGCGTTCTCACCCTGCAGCGGTTCGCGCTGCTGTCCCTGTGCGCCCTCATCCCCGGCCTGGTCCTGCTCAACATGGCCATTCGCGGCCGATACCACTCGATCGGGGTCATCGGCGGCGCCGGCCTGCTGATGGTGCTGCTCGTGCTCGGGCGGCTGTTCGGCGTACTCCGGCGGCAGTGGCGGGCGCTGTCCCGGGAGCGGGCACTGCGGGCGGCCGGCGCGGACCTGCTCGGCGCGACCGACCTGGCCGGCGTCGAGCGGGTCGTCCACGACATCGTGCAGCGGCTGGCCGGCGGGGTCCCGCAGCGTACGGCGCTGGTGCTGAGCGCCTGGCCGGAACAGGTCACCCAGATCCCGCCACTGCGGGCGATACCGCGCACCACCCTGGCCCTTCCGGCGGCCGGGGCACCCCCGTTTCCGGGATCCGGGGCGCTGGCCCACCCCGCCGCCGCGCCGCACCTCGCCGAGTACCCGCTCGCGACCGGTGACGGCGAGGACCTCGGCCGGCTGCTGGTCGCCGGCGATCGGCGTACGCTCACCCGGCTCGCCGGGCCGCTGGAGATCCTGGCCGGCCAGACCGCCCTCGCCGTGACCCGGATCCGGCTGGCGGACGCGGTCACCCAGCGCGAGGCCGAGGTCTACTTCCAGAACCTCGTCTACCACTCCAGCGACGTGATCCTCATCGTCGACGAGACCGGCGTGATCCGGTTCCGCAGCCCCTCGGCGGTGCCCACGTTCGGCGACCAGACCGAGGTCGGCAAGATCATCACCGACCTCGTCCCGCCGGCCGAGCGCGCCCGCGCCGCCGACCTCATGGGCCGCCTCGCCCGCGGCGACTCCTCGGTTCCCAACGACCTCGAATGGCCGATGAGCGACGGCCTCGGCACCCCGCTCATCGTGGCGGCCTCCTGGCGCGATCTGCGCTCCGACCCGCTCGTCGGCGGCTTCGTCATCACCCTGCGCGACGTCACCGAGCAGCGCCGCCTCGAAGACGAGCTGACGTACCGCGCGTACCACGACCCGCTGACCGGCCTGCCCAACCGCGAGATGTTCAGCCTTGAAGCCGACAAGGCCGTGCACCGCACCACCGCCGGGGGCGGGATCACCGGCGTCCTCTTCCTCGACCTCGACGACTTCAAGCAGGTCAACGACACCTTCGGGCACGTCGTCGGGGACCAGATGCTGCGCGCGGTCGCCGAGCGCCTCGCCGCCGCCGTCCGGCTCGGCGACCTGGCCGCCCGCCTCGGCGGCGACGAGTTCGCGGTCCTCGTGCCGGGCGCGCGTACCGTCGAGCAGATCGAGGCCGTCGCCGACCGCGTCGTCTACTCCCTCAACCGGCCGCTCGCCCTCGGCTCCCACATCATCGACCTGTCCGGCAGCCTGGGCGTGGCCACCACCGCCGACAGCGACGCCAACGCCCTGCTGCGCGACGCGGACCGCGCGCTCTACCAAGCCAAGCAGGACGGCAAGGGCCGGTGGAGACGGCACCGCCCGACCGTTTCCGCCGAGGCCGTCCGGGGGACAATGATCGGATGAGCGATCTGCCTGTCGGCTTCACCACCGTCACGGTGAACGGCGACCTCGACGCCGGCAACACCGAGAAGGTGTTCACCCAGCTGGCCGACGCCATTTCGACCGGCGCGCACGTCACCGTCGACATGAGCGGCGTACCGTTCATGGACTCCGCCGGCATCTCCGCCCTGGTACGCGCGCACAACCTGGCGATCGCCCGGGGGCAGCGGCTGCGGGTCACGGGGTTGCAGCCCCGGCCCAAGCGCATCCTCCAGTTCACCGGCCTGCTGGAGACGCTGACCTGAGTTCCGCGTACGCGTCGTCCTCAGGCCGTACGGCGGAGGATGGCGGGAACCACCTTGTCCCATGTGGACCGTGGTGGGACCTGGTGCCCCATTCCCTTGACCGGCAACAGTTCCGCGCCCGGGATCTCCGCCGCGAGCGCCCGCCCGTGGGCCGCGGGAAAGAGCGGATCGGCGTCACCGTGGACGACCAGAGCCGGCGCGGTGAGGCCGGCGAGATCCGGGGAACCGCCGTCGTCCTCGCCGATGACCAGCCAGTGATTCCCGGCGCTGGCCAGGTTCCTCGACCGTTCGAAGACCCGCTCGGCGATCTCCCGCGTCTGCCCGGGGTCGAAGCCCTCCCCCGCGTACAGCTCCTCCTGCGCGAGAAAATGGTCGATCACGGCTTCCCGGTCCGTCCAGTCGGGCTCGGCGGCCGGCCGGGCGAAGGCCGCCGCGACGTGTGCCGCCATGGGCGGCAACGGTTCCGTGGACCGCCGCCGCGAGATCGGGCTCGTCGCGATCAACGTGAGCGAGGCGACCGCCGACGGACGGCGTACGCCGATGGACTGGGCGAGACCACCACCCATGGAGATGCCGACAAGATGGGCCCGGCCTCCCGCCAGCGCGGACACGAGGCCGACGGCATCCGACTCCAGGTCCGCGGCGCGGTAGCCCGGCTCGCCCGGCGGGTAGGTCTCGGACCGTCCGGTGTCGCGGTGGTCGTAGCGGACGACGTACCGGCCACCGGCCGCGAGACGGCCGCAGAAGTCCGCATGCCACCAGTCCATCGACGCGGCGGCGCCGCCGATGAGGAGGATGGCGGGATCAGCCGGGTCACCCACGGTCTCGGCGCAGATCAGGACCTCGCCCAGCCGCACGATCGTCTCGTCCATGACCCGACCCTAGATCCGGTCGACGAATCTGTCCCACCGGCCGCGCCAGTCCCACCGGTACGCCTCTCCCGGCACTACGATGTCGCGATCATCATGGGAGGCATGCATGGCATCCGCGCAGATGCGACGCACCTGGACCGTGGCGGCGTCGCGGGACGACGTCTTCGCCCACCTCGCCACCCCTGAGTCGTACGTCGGCATGACGCAGTTCGTCACCCGCGTCTACGACGTCCGCGACGACGGTGACGCCGTGCGCTACGTCGCCGTCGAACGCTTCCGGCTCGCGGGCCTGCCCGTCTGGGACAACCACATCAAGGTCACCCTGCGGGCCGATCGCGCGGCCGGCGTCGTGGTCCAGGCGGTCGACAGCCCCGCGGGCGTACGCCTGCACTCCCGCGTCGAACTGCGCGAAGTCCCCGGGGGCACGAGCGTCGACGAGCTGATCGAGGTGACGATGCCGAAGCTGCTGGCCGGATACGTCGTCAAGCAGGCCGCCGCGGCGCAGGCGTACCGGGCGGCCGAACAGGAACGGCGCTTCGCGGGTTAGGTCAGCGGGATTCCGTTGGCGGGCAAAGGTATCTCTGCCTTCGGGTCGAAGTCCTTCGCCGCGCCGCCGAGCGGCACCTCGACCCTGATCGGCTTCGTGCTGCGGGCCGACAGCTGGGCGCGCAGGGTGCCGGACCCGGCGGACAGGTCGGTGATCCGGCCGCCGCGGACGATCGCCGCCAGCGCGGCCAGTTCGATCTCCAGGTGGACCACGAACGTCAGCGAGCACACCGTCTTGCGGTCGATCAGAACGTCCACATCGGACTCGCGGTCCCACGGGATCGTAATGGTGCGCAGGCGTACCTGGCGGTAGCTGCCGGGCGAGGCCGCCGTCTCGCGCGCCGCCTTGCGCAGCGCCGTGCCCAGGCCCAGGCCGCCGACGAGAACGCCGCTGACCTCGAAGTTCAGCACCTCGCTCAGCCGGCCGAGCGCCGCCCGCGCCACCTGCGACTGCGTGTACCCGGACAGCGCGGGCACCGCGCCGCTCGCCGCGAGCTGCGTGGTCGCCTGCTCGGCGGCGAGTCCCCAGGCGCCGAGGTCGCTGCCGAAGATCACGTCACGGATCGTCGTCATGCCTGCTCCCGATAGTCCTTGTTCCGGTACGCCTGCCGCTGCGCGCGTACCACGACCTGGAGAACGCCGGTGGTGTCGTGCCGCACGTCCGCCGCCTGGGGACGGACGGTGGCCGTGGCGGGTCCCGCGAGCCGGGGCTGACGGCGGCGCGCGAGCAGGAACAGGCCGCCGACCGCGACCGCGGCGAGGCACACGGCGCCGGTGATGCCGGAGTAGTCCTTCGGCTCGGCCGCAGCCGCCTGCGCGGCGGCCGAGGACGGCGGCCGTTTCGGCGGCGCGGCCTTGCTCTGCGCCGGGAGGTCGGCTTTGAGGCAGATCGCGTACGCCTGCAGCGCGAAGCTGTTGCGGTCGTCGGTCGCCACGTGCGCCTCGATCCGGTAGCTGCCCTCGGTGCGGGCGTGCATCGAGGTGAACCCGAAGCTCGACGGCGGCGTGCCGGTGGCGTACCGCCAGCCGCCGCCCGCCGGTACGCGCCCGCCGGCGCAGGTCTGGTCGACGGCGGCGTGGCTGGTGCACTGGGGTGCGAAGACGCCGTCGCTCGACGGGCAGGCCGCCGGGAGGGCGTCGAAGTCGAGCGCGCCCGGCTCGCCCGTCACCACGGGGCCGGTTCCGGTGACGCAGACGGCGAACACCGATGCGGACTCCAGCGCCTTCGCCGGTCTTGCCGCCTGCCCGACGGTGTACGCGCGCAGCACCGGCTTGAGGTTCGCCAGTTGCACGGTCCAGGTGCGCTGGCCCGTCGGGTAGTCGGCGACCGCCGTCGGCGCGGACCCGGTCGGCCAGACGAACCAGTATCCGCCCCCGGTACGCGCCGCCGACGCGGGGCACGAGACGGCGAGCGTGACGTCGGACCCGGCCGGGTCGGACACCTTGGACCGGACGGTCGAGCGCGCCGAGGTCCCGGTCAGGCAGACGGCCACCACCTGGAACTGCACCGGCGCGGTCCCCGCGTTCTGTACGCCGATCGCCCACCGCGCCGCGGTCTCGCCGTCGGTGACCGGGATGCCGTCGGCGTCGGCCGGATAGCTGAGCACGACGTGCAGCGGGGCGTCCCCGGCACCGTCCATGCCGCCGCCGAGCAGGACGCCGTCCTGGCAGCCGGCCGTGAAGACCTCGGGGTCGCCGCCGGGACCGCGTACGGCGGCGGTGTAGGTGGTACTGAACGTCACCACCTGCGCGGACTGCGCGGACGCGGCCGCCTTGCCGGTGCCGGCCAGGCCCAGGGCGGCCAGCAGTCCGACCGCCGCCGGGAGGAGGACGGTGTGCCACGGTCGCCGCATACGTTCCACCATCCGAAGCCCTGGAGAAGACGCCGGATCCACTGTCCCATGAGGAATCAACTCCGCCCATGGGATATTCGGACGGCCCGTCAGCTCTCCGACGCGCGGCGGGTTTCGAGGCGGGTTTCGAGGCGGGTTTCGAGGAGGGTGAGGTCCCGCACGGCGAAGCGGTGGTGCTCGATCTCCTCCTCCATGACGACGGCGAGGCATTCCGCGACGATCCGGTCCTCCTTCGGGTAACCCGGCGCCGGCGGTGATGCGCACGGACGGCCGAGGTCGGCGTCGCTCAGGCCGTCCACGATGGCGCGGACGACCGCCGTCCGGCCGGCCCGCACGGCCAGAACGTCCGCGAGGGGCGGACGGGCGCCGAGGTCCATGCCGAGCGCGGCCGCGTCGCCCGGCGCGTACGCGGTCTGCGGCAGTGCCCAGGGATGAAACGGGTTCGGTTCGCCGAGGATCGTCCGGCTCGCCCACGAGTCGGTGATGAAGATCAGGTGGCGCTGCGTCTCGACGAACGACCATTCGCCGCCGACGCGCTCGTCCAGCGCGGCCGCCGGCAGCCGCCCGGCCCGCTCGACGGTCCCGGCCCACAGCCGCTCGACCGTGTCCCACATGGCCCGGAAGCCGTCCGAGGAGCGGATCTCCCGCAGCTGCACCCGCTCCGGATGACGCCGGTCCAGTTCCGCCGCCACGTACGCGGTCACGTCGACCCCGTTGACGACGAGCCCTTCGACGTGGCCCGAGATGCTGACGTCGACCAGGTGCGAGTCGACGATCGTGACCCCGCCGAGGTCGCAGTCGACGAACCGCGCCCCGGCGAGGTCGTTCACCAGGAACTCGTGCCCCCGGAGACGGTCGTTCTGCCCATTGTCGTGATAACCCGCCGACCAGCGGTGCGGTCCGTACTGCGCCATGCGTACATCCTGGCAGGAGATCACGACATCCTCTGTCGTATACCCCGCCAGGAGGTCGTATCCCCCGTCAGGAGGCGGTGAGGAGTGCCGAGAGGCGGGGCAGGAAGTACGCCCACCCCGCCTCGTGCGACGCCCGGTCCTCGGCCTCGGTGCCGCCGTCGGCGTACGGCCCGTGGGAGAGGTGCAGCGCGGAGCCGTCGGCGTACAGGTCCACCCGGCGGGTCGGCAGGTCCGGCTCGTGCTCCCAGGCCCAGCTGAACGAGAACCGGTCGGGTTCGTGCCGCAGCACCGCGCCGGTCATCGTCTGGCCGAGGGCCGGGAAGTACGCCGTGTACGCGGTCCCGTCCGTCGTCAGCTCCGCGCCCCACCACTGCCGGACGAGAGCGGGATCGGTGAACGCCCCGATCACCCGGCCGGCCGGGACGCCGGGCAGCGCGACGGTGATCTCCACGGTGGACATGAATACCCCGTTCGGATTCAGACGCCGTTCGGATTCAGGACGCCGGCGCGTACTTCTTGAGGAAGTCCTCGACCGCCGTCCGCACCCCGGGTACGCCGATCGCCGGATCGGTGAGGTACAGGCCGTGGTTGAGCGAGGCCTCGCCGAGAACGGTCTGGTGCGGCACGTTCTTCGGCGTCTCGGCGGCGAGCTTCGCGATGTTCTCAGGGTACTCGGACTCCAGCGCGCCGGCCGCGTACAGGACGGGCATGCTCAGTTTGGCCGCACCGGCCTCGGCGTTGTCATTGCTGAAGAGGAGCGGCGGGCTGAGCGCGACGACCGCCGCGGGCGGCGGCGTGATGCCGGGTGCGGCCGCGAGCGTCGCGGTGGCCCCCATCGACCCGCCGAGCAGCACGATGCTCGTGGCGCCGTCGGCCCGCAGCGCCGCGGCGGCGGCCTTCACCTGGTCGGCGTAGGTCACCCCGGCGGCCGCGCTCGACACCCCGAACCCGGCGAAGTCGAACACGAGCACCCGGTAGCCGGCCTGCGCCAGCTCCTTGCCGAACGGGGTGCCCTGGCAGACGTCGCCGCCGTTCATGTGGGAGATGACGACGCCGGTCTTGCCGGTACCGAACACGAGCCCGTAGAGATCGGCCCGCAGATCGGTGCCGAAATGCACCGGCTTCGCGCCGGTCGTCTGGTCTGGACAGTTCACTTGACCCGCCACCGGCCCGGACGGGCTCGGTGCGGCGGAAGGCTTCCCCGTGCCACAGGCCGCCAGCATCATTGCCGCGGCGAGGGCGATCACCATCCGTGGAGTACGCAACATACGCACCAAACGCCGAAGTGCCCGCTCTGGGTTGCCGTGCAGTCGCCGTGCGGCAGACTGTCCGGGTGGATCTCCTGGACACCGAGGCGCTCACCCGGTCCGCGGTGGTCGCCAACAACGCCATGAACCGCGAGCGCCGGCTGTCCGGCCCCAACAGCTACGCCCGCGAGCTCGGCTTCGACCCGTCCGCCTTCCTGCGTACGCGGCCCGGCGCGGCCTGGCTCGACCTGTGCTGCGGGGCCGGGCACGCGCTGCGGCAGGCCGCCGAGGCGTTGCCGGACAACGGGATCACCCTCGTCGGCGTGGACCTCGTCGACCACTTCGCCGCACCGGACGCGGCCGGGGTCGCGTACGTGTGCGCCGAGTGGACGACCTGGGATCCCGGCCGGCGGTTCGACCTGATCACCTGCGTGCACGGGCTGCACTACGTCGGCGACAAGCTGGAAGCGTTGCGCCGCGCGGCCTCCTGGCTCACCGACGACGGGACCTTCGTCGCGGACTGCGACCTCGACGGCATCGCCCTCGACCGGCGCACCCTACTGTCGTCGTTGCGCCGCAACGGTTTCCAGTACGACGCCCGAAAACGTCGGATCACCCTCACCGGCCGGCGCGAGGTCGTGTTCCCCTTCGCGTACCTGGGCGCCGACGACCATGCCGGCCCCAACTACACCGGCCAGCCCGCCGTCCGCTCCCACTACCGCTGAGGTCACGATGCCGTTGCTCGTCCGCGTCCGCCCGAACCCCGCCTACCTGGCCTTCCTGTTCGCCATGGTCGCGGCGGCGGCGTACACGCTCTACCGGGGCGGGCTCTTCATCATCGCCGCCGTCGGGGTCCTGGCGTTCGCTCTCCTGCTCGCCTATCCCGTCCTCGCCAGCACGCTGTTTCGCGTACCGGCGCTGAGGGTGACGAACGAGGGGATCGCGTTCCCGCTCATGGGACCGTCCCTGCCCTGGAGCGAGGTCTCCGACGTCCGGTGGGGCGAGCTGCCCGTCGGCACGGGGACGCGGCCGGTGGTCCTGGTCGTGCCGGCGCGGCCGGACCAGGTCCTCCACCAGGTCCGGCCGTGGCTGCGCGGCGACGTCCGCAAAAGGGTCGCCCAGTTCGGTACGCCGCTGGTCATCGCCGACACCAGCCTGGACCGGCCGATCGACGACATCTTCGCCGCGATCGAGTACCTCCGGCCGCCGCGGTGAGCCCTACTTCTGGCAGGTCATCGTGCCTTTGACGTGGAGCTTGCCGCCGGAGAAGTTCGGCGCGTCGACGTCGAAGGTGATCTTCGGCAGCGCCGGGGCGAACGTCCCCTTGCTCCCGGCCTTGAGCGCCGTGTAGGAGTCGCCGCCCGCGTGCACCGCCAGCGTCGGCATGCTGCCGAGATCCACCCGCAGGTCGAAGTCCGACTTCGCGCCGACCTCCTTCGACGTGAAGGCGAAGTAGGCGCTCTGCTCGTCGTACGAGCACGTTCCGGCCGTCTTCTTGATGGTCTCGTTCAGCCCGCCGGTGAGTACGAGGTCGATGGCCACGACGCCGCCTTCGATGCCCGATCCGCCGCCGGAGGTGCCGGTGCCGCCCGCGGTACGCGCGCTGCTCGCGGGCGCCGCCGCCGGGGTGGTCGGGCCGGCGTCGGGGCCGCACGCCGACAGTCCGAGGATCAGGGAGAGGCCGCAGGCCAGGGCGAGGGAAGTACGCATGTCGACCATGATGGAAGCCGGCGGCACCCGGCGCGTGAGTACCGGCCACTCAAAAACTGTCCGGACTTGGCGACTGTCCGGACTCGCCGACGGTCAGGACTTGGCAGCGGTCAGGGCTTGGTCTTCGGGCGCACCCGGACGTGGGCGCGCTCGCCCTGGCGGCCGAACAGGCTGAGGAACTCCACCGCGCCGTCGTCCGCCGCCCCGAACCAGTGCGGCACCCGCGTGTCGAACTCCGCGGCCTCGCCCGGCTCCAGGATCAGGTCGTTCTCGCCCAGCATCAGCCGCAGCCGGCCGTTGAGCACGTAGAGCCACTCGAAGCCCTCGTGGGTCTTGAGCTCCGGGCTGCGGCGCGGGCTCTTCGCCTCGATCACCATCTTGTACGCCTGGATGCCGCCGGGCCGCCGCGTCAACGGCAGGATCGTCATCCCGTACCCGGCCAGCGGGCGCAGATGGATGCGCGGGTCACCGGTCAGCGGGGCGTCCACGAGTTCGTCCAGGGTGACGCCGTGTGCCTTGGCCAGCGGCAGGAGCAGTTCCAGCGTCGGCCGCCGGGCGCCCGACTCCAGCCGCGACAGCGTGCTCACCGAGATCCCGGTGGCCGCCGACAGCTCGGCGAGGGTCGTCTCACGCTGGCGGCGCAGCGTACGCAGCCGGGGGCCGACGGCGTCGAGCGCCTGGTCGATCTGCGGATCCATACGGTCGAGTTTGCCAGAACGGCAACAGACTTTGCCGGTCCTCCGCCGACCGGCGCATGGTCGACGCATGGAGACAAGCACCGATACAGGCACTGAGACACTGAGCGATCACCTGGAAGACGCGTACGAGGTCGTGGTCGTCGGGGGCGGCGCGGCCGGCCTGAACGGCGCGCTGATGCTCGCCCGGTCGCGGCGTACGGTGGTGGTCCTGGACGCCGGGGAGCCGCGCAACGCCCCGGCCGACGGCGTGCACGGGCTGCTGGGCCACGACGGGATCAAGCCCGCCGAACTGCTGGCCACCGGCCGCGGCGAGGTACGCCGATACGGCGGCCACGTCGTGCGCGCCGCCGTCGACGCCGTCCACCGCGACGGTGACGGATCCGGTGCCGGTTTCGTCGTCGCGCTGGCCGACGGGCGTACCGTGCGGGCCCGGCGGATCCTGGTCGCGACCGGCCTCGTCGACGACCTGCCCGACCTGCCGGGGCTGCGCGAACGATGGGGTCACGACGTCGTCCACTGCCCCTACTGCCACGGCTGGGAGGTACGCGACCAGGCGATCGGCGTACTGGCGACGGGGCCGATGTCGGTGCACCAGGCACTGCTGTTCCGGCAGCTGAGCGACGACGTCGTCTACTTCACCGATGACCGGGACCTCGCACCCGGTCAGGCGGGACAGCTGGCCGCGGTCGGCGTACAGGTGAAGGAGGGAAGGGTGACCGGGCTCGAAGCCGGCGGCCTGCGACTGGCGGACGGCGCGCTGGTGGCGCGCGAGGCGGTCGTGGTGGCGCCCCGGATGCGGGTGCGAGCGGATTTCCTTGCGCCGCTGGGGTTGCGGCCCGTGGAGCACCCGAGCGGGGCGGGCGATCACCTGCCCACCGATCAGGCCGGCCAGACCCCCGTCCCCGGCGTGTACGCGGCGGGCAACGTCACCGACCCGTCGGCGCAGGTGGGAGCGGCGGCGGCCGCGGGTGCGTGGGCCGGGGCGCGGATCAACGCGGAGCTGGTCATGGCGGCCGCTACAGTGACCTCATGATCGATCTCGCCCGACGGGTCTACGACGCCTGCCACCTCACCGGGACCTTTACCCTCCGATCTGGACAGACGAGCGCGGAGTACTTCGACAAGTATCTGTTCGAGGGGCAGCCCGCGCTGCTGCGCGACGTGGCCGAGGCGATGGTGACGCTGCTGCCGGAGGGTGACGTCCTGGCCGGGATGGAACTGGGCGGCATCCCGATCGCCACCGTGATGTCGCAGCTCACCGGCTTGCCCGCGGTGTTCGTCCGCAAGCAGGCCAAGGCCTACGGGACGATGAAGGCGGCCGAGGGCGGCCCGGTACGCGGACTGCGCGTCACCGTGATCGAGGACGTCGTCACCACCGGCGGTGCGCTGCTGGCGTCGTGCGCGCTGCTGCGCTCCGAAGGCGCCGTCGTGGACACGGTCGTCTGCTCGATCGACCGCGAGCAGGGCGGCCGCGAGAACCTGGCCGCCGAAGGGCTGGAACTGCGGGCCGCGCTCACGCGTACGGACCTGGAGGCGCACCTGTGACGGTGCACCACGTCGAACTCTGGGTACCCGACCTCGACCGCGCCGTACGCAGCTGGGGCTGGCTCCTCGAACGCCTGGGCTACACGGAGTTCCAGAACTGGCCCGGCGGGCGCAGCTGGCGGCTCGGACCGACGTATCTCGTGGTGGAGCAGTCGCCCGCGCTGTCCGCCACCGACCACGACCGCCGCCGGCCAGGGCTGAACCATCTCGCGTTCCACGCCGGAGAACGGGACACTGTGGACTCTCTGGTGGCCGATGGCACCGACCACGGCTGGCGTCTGCTCTTCCCCGACCGCCACCCGTACGCCGGCGGGCCCGAGCACTACGCCGCCTACCTGGAGAACGAGGACGGATTCGAGGTGGAACTCGTCGCCGACGAGCCATAGCCCGCTGACCTCGGCTGCCCGCCCGATAGACCCCGGACGGTCCCCGGTTCTACGATCACCCGCGTGTACGCAGTGGACACCCGCCCCCTTCCCGCCACCCCTCGGCGATCGGCGCTGCCGACCGGCGTACGGCGGTTCCTCTGGGCGGTCGGCACGGTGGCGGTCGTGGTGGCCATGGCCGCGGCCTGGTTCGCCGTCGAGATCCTGCGGCAGTACCCGGCGCACATCCGCGAGCCGCAGACGGTCCTGGGCATGCCCAAGTCCGATGCCGTCACGCAGGCATTCGTTCGCCAGTTCCCGCCCGACTTCTTCGGGCCCGCCGGGAGCTCCTCGTTCTTCATGAGCGGCTACCAGGGCGACGACCGGTTCCTCCTGGTGTTCGCCTCGGTGGGCTTCGTCCTGCGGCCGGACCGCGATCTCCACGCCGAGCTGGAAGCCTGGTCGGGACAGTTCGACGACCTCGGCGACATCGTCGAGGTGGACGCCGGCGAGCTGGGCGGCACGGCGCTCTGCCGCAACGTCCGGTCGAAGGCGGTCCCCGACCGGCCCGGTGTCGCCTGCGGCTGGATGGATCACGGCAGTCTCGGCGTCGTGCTGTTCGGCAACGCGTCCGGCCGTGACGAGGCGGCGCGCCAGCTGCTGGACGTACGCGCCGCCGTCGAATCCCGCTGACCGGACTCAGGCCGGCCAGGCTCAGGGCTGGTAGAAGTTCCGCTCCCAGCGGTGCCCGGCCAGCTGCCCGACCGCCTTGTCGGTCAGGCGTACGCCGTCGCTGACCGCCACGTTGCGCTCCACATTCCGCACCGTACGCATCCCCGGGATCACGGTGGACACGGCCGGATCCGCGAGGGTGTAGCGCAGGGCGACACCGGCCAGCCCGTCGGGCTCGATACCGAGGTCGTCGACGATCGCCTGAGCCCGGCGGCCGACCTCGGCCCGGCGCTCGCCCGCGAAGTACCGCTCCCGGAAGTCGCCTTCGGGGAACACGGTCGAGGCGTCGACCCGGCCGGTCAGTCCGCCCTCGTCGAGCGCGACCCGCACGATGACGCCGACGTTGTGCTCGGCGCAGGCGGGCAGCAGGGCCTCGGCGGGCTCCTGGTGGAAGACGTTGTAGATGACCTGCACGGTGTCGACCGCGCCGGTGCGGATCAGCTCGATCGCGTTGGCCGGCTCATAATCGTTGATCGATACGCCGAAAGCGCGGATCTTGCCCTCGCGCTTGAGGTCGTCGACCGTCTCCAGCCAGTCGCCGCGGCCGACCCACTCGTCGCTCCAGACGTGGAACTGCAGCACGTCGAACGCGTCCAGCCCGGACGCCCGCAGGCTGGTCTCCAGGCTGGCCCGGATGTGCTCGCCGGGGAAGGTGACGGCGGGGTCGAGCCCGCCCGGCGCCGGCCAGATCAGGTTCTTCGGCGGTACCTTGGTCGCCACGTAGATCCGCTCCCCCGCCCGCTCGCGGACGACCGCGCCCACGATGCGCTCGCTCTCGCCGTAGCCGCGGGCGGTGTCGATGAAGTTCACGCCCAGGTCGATCGCGCGGTGCAGGGCGCGCACGGACTCGTCCTCGGCCGCGCCGATCCACATGCTGCCGCCGATGCCCCACGCGCCGTAGCCGATCTCGGATACGGCGAAGCCGGTCCGGCCCAGCGTCCGGTACTCCATCGGTGACTCCGTTCACTCGTGCGGGTGGGCGCGCGCTCGCGGTCACGATCACGCCGAGCGCGGCCCGGCTACCCTCCGACTCTATGGCACTGTCCTCGCGGCTGTGCCCGGACTGCGGTCGCCGGGTGCGTACGCCCTTCCAGAAGACGCTCACCGGACGCGAGGTGTGCCCGGACTGCGCCACGGCGCTGCGCGCGGGAACGACGGCCGGGGCGATGACCGGGGACGTCGGGGTGGGAATGGGCGTGTGGGCGATGCTCATGCGCCGCTTCCGTCGCCGCTCTTCCTGACCGCCGTTCCGGCCGCCCTCATTATATCGACAGGGATAAGATCCAGTAGGAATATTGTCCTTCCCTGGAGTTCTTCCTAAAGTCGGTGCATGACCCGCCGCATCAGCGACCCGGACGTCCTCAAGGGACTCGCCCAGCCCGTCCGGCAGAAGATCTACCGGCTGCTCGCCCAGATCGGGCCGGCCACCGGTGGCGACCTTTCCCGCCGGCTCGGCACCGATCCCGGCCAGACCAGCTACCACCTGCGCGAGCTGGCCAAACGAGGGTTCGTCGAAGATGTTCCGGAGCTGGCCAGGGATCGCCGAGAGCGGTGGTGGCGGCTGATACCGGGGGCTGTGTCCTGGTCCAACCTGGAGTTCGAGGGCCCCGAAGGCGCGGCGGTCGCCTCGGCGGCCAAGGCGCAGATGGTGATCGACGAGTTCGAGCGGCTGCGCGGATACGAGCGCACCCGTACGGAGTGGCCGCTCGCCTGGCAGCAGGCGGCCATGAGCAGCGACTCGTTCCTGCGGCTGACCGCGGAGGAACTGGCCGCGCTCAACCGGGAACTGCTGGCGATCGTCCAGGCCTACGCGGCGCGCACCCGCGACCTGCCGCTCGGCGACGGTCGCGAGAACGTCTTCCTCTTCCACCACTCCTTCCCCGAACGCCCCTGAGCCCTGACCGCCCTGAGCCCCGAACATCCCTGAGCCCCGAACGCCCCTGAGTCCCCAGCGTCCCCGATCACCGAGAGGCACAGCAGATGACCACCGCCACCCTCGCCGCCGCGACCCCGCCGGCGTACCGGGTTCCGCAGTTCCGCCGCTACGCGGCCGGCCAGGCCGTCTCGGTCCTCGGCGACCAGGTCTGGTACGTCGCGCTGTCCTGGGCCGCCGTGCAGGTCGCCTCCCCCGGCGTCGCCGGCTTCCTGCTGGCCGTCAGCGCCCTGCCCCGGCTGGCCCTCATGCTCTTCGGCGGCGTCCTGGTCGACCGCCGCGACCCGCGCCGCCTGATGATCCGCAGCGACCTCGGCCGCGGTGCCGTCTGCCTGGTCGCCGCAGCGTTCGCCCTCGGCCGGCCGAGCATCGCGCTGCTCGTCGTGGTCGCGCTCGTCTTCGGCACCGCCGATGCCGTCTTCCTGCCCGCCGCCGGCGCACTCCAACCACGCCTGCTGCAGCCCAGCCAGTACGCGCAGGGCAACGCCACGGTCACGACGGTGAACCGGCTGGCGCTGACGCTCGGCGCGCCGCTGGGCGGCGTACTGGTGGCGACGGGCGGGCTGGCGACCGCGCTGGTCGTCAACGCGGCGACGTTCCTCGTGTCGGTGCTGGCCCTGCGGTCCCTGAGCCCGCGGGCAGCCGAAGAGGCCAAGGAAACCCAGAAGGCCGGCCACTGGGCGTCCCTGGGTGCCGGGCTGCGCTACATCGCCGGGCACCGTACGCTGCGCGGCGTCCTGCTCATCGGCCTGATCGCCAACATCGGCTTCGTCGGACCGATGAACGTCGGCCTGGCCCTCGCCTCGCAGCACGCCGGCTGGGGCGCGACCGGGATCGGCGTACTGCTGTCGGGGTTCGGGGCGGGCGCGATCCTGTCCGGGCTGGTCATGCTGCGCCGCCGGCCGTCGCGCTTCGTCGGTCCGATCATCGCCGTGTCGTTCGCGGTACAGGGTGTGGCCGTCGTCGTCCCGGCGGTCACCGGCAGCCTGCCGCTGGCCGCGGTCGCCACGTTCGTCGCCGGTCTCACCACCGCACCGGCCGGCATCCTGCTGTCCTCGCTGACCCAGTCGCACACCGACGACGCGTACCGGGGACGGGTGTCGAGCGTGAACGCGCTCGCCTCGCTGGGCCTGACGCCGCTGGCCATGGCGCTCAGCGGGGTTCTGGCCGACCGGTGGGGCCTGGTGCCGGCCATCGCCGCCAGCGGCGCCCTGGAACTCGTCGCGGCCGCCGCCTGCCTGGTCATCCCGGCCGTACGCGCCGCCCGCCTGCCCGCCTAGCTCCCTGCGGGTACGCGACTCACTCCGGATAAGCGCTGCCCGGTGCCGCGGCGATCAGCACGTCCGCGGTGGCGGTCCAGCCGAGCCGGGCGTACAGGAGCTGGCCTTCCTCGCTGGCGATGAGGATGGCGCGCTCGGCGCCCCGCTCGGCGGCGGCGTCGGCGAGCGCGCTCATGACGGCGTTGCCCAGCCCCCGGCGGCGATGCTCGGGCCAGGTGAGGATCCGGTCCATGACGGCGTCGGCGCCGGACAGCCCGACGGCGCCCCGGGCGGCGATCTCACCGGCGGGATCGTGCAGTTCGACGGAGACCGTGGCGTCGCCGGCCACGGTGACCAGCCGGTAGGGCTCGGGCACCGGGAAGCGGGGATGCTCGCGCAGGTCGATCGTCATCAGCTGCTCGGAGGTCTTCAGCACCGACAGACCCGCCCGGCCGTACGCGGCCAGCACGTCCTGCGGATGGTGGGTCGCCACGGTCAGCCAGGTCGGCTCGGGCGTGGCGAGGACGCGGGCGGCGAGCCGGTCCACCGTGGCGGGATCCTCGTCCGCCCGCCCGGAGAAGATCTCGTACTCCCGGCCGGGCTGCCGGCAGTGCACCAGCAACCCGTCACCGAGATCCTCGGGTCCGGGCAGCGTACGCGCCGCGGCCCAGCCGGCGACCCAGCGAACCGTCACATCTCGAAGATCAACCATCGGCACAGTAGATCGCATCCGCCCGCGCCGCGCATCCGGGTAGCGGGGTGGCGGAGAGGTTGCACACTCGGATGCCGAGTGCATCAGCGAGCTCATTCCTGGGGAGATAGACCGCATGTCCACCGATCCGACCGCGCCACTGCCGCCGTCCTCGGACGAGGAACCCACGCTCATCCACGGCCGCGCCACCGTACCGCCCTATCAGCAGGCCGGCCGGCCCGAATATCCCGCGACGGCGATCCCGTACCAGCGGCCGCCGCGCAGCGCCGCCGTGCCGATCCTGGTCACGCTGGTGGTGATCCTGGTCCTGGCCCTGCTCGGGCTGACCGCGCACACCGTGTCGGCCGGCGACGACGCGCGGCGCAAGCAGAACCAGCTCACCGCCCAGATCGCCGACCAGCAGCGGCAGATCCAGGAGCTCCAGGCGCAGGTCGCCGCCGCGACGGCCGAGGCGCAGAAGGCGCGGACCGGCGACGCGGGCAAGGCCGAACAGCTCGGCAGCTGCGCCGACGCGCTGACGGACGTGCTCAAGGCGCGATCCGGCGACGACTTCGGCAAAGCCTGGCGGGAGATGCAGGAACGCTGCAAGGTCGCCGGTATCCCGCTCTTCTGAGCGCGCCCCCGCGTCCGCCGCGTGGTGAGTTCGGGACGTCGCGCGCCCCGCGTGCTCTTCGGCACGCGGGGCCGGGCGCGGTGGGCCGAACGGACGATCATGACGCCCGCCGGGGTGAGTCACCTCACCACCGCTACCAGCCGGGGCTCGCGCTTCGCAGACTTGGCAGGTGTCCCCACCACTCCGGGCACCTCTGGGAGTCGTCATTCACCGCATGCTCGCCGCCCTGCGCCACCTTCCCGGCCGTCTCGCCGCCACCGTGGCCCGGTTCCCGGCCGCCCTCGGCAGCCTGTTCGGCTTCGGGCGCCCGGGACGGCACCATGCCCCGCGGGCGCTCCCGCCCGACGCCGACGCGCCGACCGCCCCGGTGACGCGTCCGCAGCAACGCCACGTCGCGCCGATCACGCACCGCCGCGCGACCCGCACCCGGGACCGGGCCTCACGCCGGCCGCCTCGCCGGATGCGGACGGGGCCGCGCGGCTGAACCGCGGCTGAGCTGCGGCTGAGCGGTGACAGCCGGGACGCCGTGACGGCGGGTGTCAGCTCCAGGCGTCCGGCCAGCAGCAGTTGATCGCCTGCTGCCGCTTGTAGTGCCACGCCGAGTCGGTGCCGTAGACCACGATGCCGATCTTGAACAGGGTGGCGGGCGGCTGCGTCGACGGGAACGACAACGACGCGCAGTACACGCCGCTGGTCGACGACAGGCCGCCGCCGAGGGACGCGAAGCCGCTCCAGCCGCCGCCGGGCGTCTTCTGCCAGATGTGCTCCACCTCGTTCTGCGGGCCTTGCATGAACAGTTCGAGCCGGCCGTCGTCGTTGTAGGTGACGCAGATGCCGTTCTTGGCCGCCAGCGTGCCCAGCTTGGCCGGCGACGTCCACGCACCGGTCGCCGTCTGCCAGCGGTGGTAGACGTAGCCGGAGGTCGTCCGGGTCGTGGCCGTACCGACCCAGAAATCCTCCAGCCGGCCGCCGTCCACGTTGATCTCTTCGTAGATGTGTCCGGGGAGGGCCGTGCAATAGAGATTGCCGTCGCTGAACGTCGCGCAGTACGGCGGATCGCCGGCCGCCATCGCCGGAACGCCGCCGGAGAAGACGGCCGTCGCAGTGATCAGCGCGATGGTGGCCCACTGGGAGAACTTCTTCATGCTCGTCCTTCGGGTAGTCGAGTCGGTCGACCGCCACGCAACCAATCCGGGAGGTTGTTCGAAAGTGCCCCGGCGCTCCGGACAACCTTCTGGGGGCCTCTGATCAAGATCCTTTTAAGGCCTTTTCTGGCCCGGGTTCGTCGATCTCACCTCCGCTCCTCCCGCGGGAGACCGTTCCGCCCCTATCGCTGCGCTCCGGGGACTCCACTGCCAGGTTTCTGGGGCGACGCATCCTTCACCACGGTCCGGTCACCGTTTCACCCGAGCCCCGTTCGGCTTCACCCCAGCCCAGGTCAGCTTTTGTCGCGACTGTCCAGTCTGCGCGCTGGGCACATCGCCAACGGGGTGATCGTTTACGGCCGAGGTGTGAATCTGGCGGGTCTGCGCATGATCGTTGACGGTTTCTGAACGCGCTGACCGGCTTTGCCTACACCTGGCGCGTAATTGATCATGCAGATCGGGTCGGATTTACGCCTCAGCCGCGAACGATCAAGAAATCGACGGCCTTCGCCCACTGAGTGGAAGATCGTTCTCGCATGACGGACTTCGGTCGAGGACTGGACGGCCTGGGACCGACCCACAGGAGATCTTGAACAGATGTACTGGATCGACGCGCAGGGAGCCGGGTGCAACAAACCTGCAAATGGAAATCATTGATTCTCGGAAAGCGCTTTCCTACGCTGACCCGGACAGTGGGTTTCGCACATGTGTCGATCTCGTATCGGCCGGCGCCCGGGAGGCAGATCTATGATCCGAACGACGAACAGGCGGCGGGGCCTGCTGGCGGCAGCAGCCGCGCTCGCCCCGGTCGCGCTGCTGGTGATCGGGCTTTCCTCGCCCGCCTCAGCGGCCACCCTGTTCAGCGACGACTTCAACGACGGCGACGCGGCGGGCTGGACCACCTCCGGCGGCACCTGGTCGGTGGTGACCGACGGGACCGGCGCGTATCAGCAGGGCGGGACCAGCTCGGACGCCCGTGCCCGAGCGGGCAGCACGAGCTGGACGAACTACACCGTCACGGCCAAGGTGAAGCCGACCGCGGTCAACGGCAGCAACCGCTTCGTCGCCCTGCTGGCCCGCGTCCAGTCGAGCACCAGCTATTACTATCTCGCCCTGCGCAGCAACAACACGGTCGAGCTGAAGAAGCTGGTCAGCGGCTCCTCGACCACGCTGGCGACGGCGTCGGTCACCTTCACGACCAACTCCTCGTACACGCTGAGCCTGACCGTCTCGGGCAGCACGATCAGCGGCAACGTCAACGGCGGGACCGCGCTCACCGCGACCGACACCCAGTTCTCCGCCGGGCAGGTCGGCGTGGCGACGTTCAACGCCAGCGCGCGCTTCGACGACGTGGTGGTCACCGACAGCGCCGGGCCGTCGCCCAGCGCGTCCGCCTCTCCCTCACGCAGCGCCTCCCCCAGCGCGCCTCCCAGCGCCTCGCCGAGCGCTTCGCCGAGTCCGAGCAGCTCGCCCAATCCGAGCGGGACGCTCTACGTGGCGCCGAACGGCACCGACGCGGCGGCCGGAACCATCTCCGCGCCGACCACGCTGGTCTCCGCGCTGGGCCGGATCGCCGCCGGCGGCACGATCTACCTGCGCGGCGGCACCTACAACCTCAGCCAGACCGTGACCATCGCCCCGGCCAACAGCGGCACGTCGAGCGCCCGCAAGACCCTTTCGGCGTACGCGGGTGAGACCCCGGTGCTCAACTTCTCGGCGATGGTGGAGGACTCCGCCAACCGCGGGCTCGCCGTGAACGGCAACTACTGGCACGTCTACGGCATCGTCGTGGAGTACGCCGGCGACAACGGGATCTTCGTCGGCGGCAGCAACAACATCATCGAGCGTACGGTGACGCGGTTCAACCACGACACCGGACTGCAGCTGTCCCGGATCGCGTCGGACACGCCGCAGAGCCAGTGGCCGGCCAACAACCTCATCCTCAGCGCGGAGTCGCACGACAACGCCGACTCCGACGGCGAGGACGCCGACGGGTTCGCGGCGAAGCTGACGGTCGGGGCGGGCAACGTGTTCCGCTACGACGTGTCGCACAACAACATCGACGACGGCTGGGACCTGTACACCAAGCCGGACACCGGCCCGATCAGCCCGGTGACCATCGAGTACTCGCTGTCCTACAACAACGGCACGCTGTCCAACGGCGGCCAGGCCGGCGCGGGCGACCGCAACGGCTACAAGCTCGGCGGCGAGGACATCGCGGTGAACCACATCGTGCGGCACGACATCGCGTACCACAACGGGAAGCACGGGTTCACCTACAACAGCAACCCGGGCTCGATGACGATCTCGAACAACGTGAGCATCGACAACAGCGAGCGCAACTTCTCGTTCGACGCCGGTACCTCGGTGTTCCGGACCAACACGTCGTGCCGCAGCAGCAGCGGCACCAACGACCGGACCATCGGTGACGTCGACAGCTCCAACCAGTTCTGGAGCGGCACCAACGGGTCCCGGTGCGCGTCCTACTCGGGCGCGATCGGCTGGTCCTTCGCGTCCGACGGCCACCTGGTCGTCACTTTCGGGGGTGTGGTGGTCAATCCCTAGCGGGGCTCCATCTTCAACCGTGGGTGGTTGCTGCCCTCGGTGGTTGCTGCCCTCGGTGGTTGCTTCCCCCGGTGGTCGGGGGAAAGGTTGCTGCCCGTTCGCCCTTCGGGCGAGACGAGGGCACTCGGCCCTTATGCGACGTCCGGCAGCACAAGATCCTCAAACGCTTCGCGCTTGCGGATCTTGCACTGCCGGACGTCGCGGCCGAGTGCGGGTCCCATCTGGCCGTGACAACAGTGAGGTCTGCCTGGCCGTGATAACAGTGCGGTCTGCCTGGCCGTGACGGCAGTGCGGTGTGCCTGGCCGTGACGGCAGTGCGGTCTGCCTGGCCGTGGCTACGGTGCGGTCTGCCTGGCCGTGGCTATACGGCGCGGAGGCGGCGTACGGGCTGGGTTTCGGTGAGCTGGGCTACCAGGTCTTCGCGGGCGCGGGCCACGCGGGAGCGGATCGTGCCGACCGGGCACTCGCAGACCTGAGCGGCCTCCTCGTAGCTCAGGCCGAACACCTGCGTGAGCACGAACGCCTCGCGCCGTTCGGGCGGGGTCAGCGCCGCCACCAGGTCCCAGACCGCGTGGTGGTCGTCGAAGCGCCGGTGGTGCCGGCTGGACGCGACCTCCACCCAGTCCTCGACGTCGGCGACGCGGGGGCGGCGGGTCAGCGTACGGATGTGGTCGGCGGCGGTGTGCCGGGCGATCGCGAGCAGCCAGGTCCAGGCCGACGAGCGCCCCTCGAACGACGGCAGCGCCCGCATCGCGCGGATGTAGGTGTCCTGGGTCACGTCGTCGGCGTCACCGGGCCCGACCAGGATCGCGACGTAGCGCAGCAGGCGCGCCTGGGTCAGCCGGACGAAGCTGTCGGCCGCCTCCCGGTCGCCGGTGCGGGCCGCCAGCGCGTACTCGGTGATCTCGGCGTTGCTGGCGGTCGGCATGGGTTCGAATGTACCGGGCCGGCCGGGGCGGGGTTCGGGCACCGCGGCCGCGTCATCCTCGCGGTCACACGCTGGAACTTCCGTGCCCGTGTCGGAGACCATAGGTACATGCAATGCGACGAGACCCGCGACATCCTGTCGGCCCGGCTCGACGGCGAGGCCGCCGAGGAGGAGCTGGCCCGCGCCGACGAGCATCTGGGCGGCTGTGCGGCCTGCGCCGCGTGGCTGGACACCGCGCAGGGTCTCGACCTCATGCTCGCCGCGGATCATGGTGACGCCGACCTGGGCGACGAGCGCATCGCCGCCATTCTCACCGCCGCGCCCCGCCCGCGCCGCCATCTCGCGCTCACCCTGCGGTACGCCCTCGGCCTGCTCGGTCTCGCCCAGTTCCTGCTCGGCGTGGCGCAGATCAGCGCCAACGCGGGCGCGACCCACCTGCACGGCACGCTGCTGTCGGGCACCGGCGCCGATCACCTGTGGCACGAGTCGGCGGCCTGGAACGTCGCCGTCGGGGCCGCCTTCGCCTGGGTCGCGTGGCGGCGTTCCCGCCCGGCCGGCGTACTGCCGATGCTGACCGCGTTCGTGCTGGTGCTCACGCTGCTGACGGTCAACGACGCGCTCACCGGCACGGTCGACACGAGCCGGATCCTCTCGCACATCCTGCTGGTCGCCGGGTACGCCCTGCTCGTCGTGCTCGGCCGGCCGCGGTTCACCGACGTGGACCCGCCGCGGCGGCGCGAGCGGCCGGGCTGGCGGATGCGGCTGGAGGAGGACGGCCCGCTGGCGACCGTGCACCCGCTGCCGATCCGGCCGCAGCCGACGGCCCGGTACCGCAAGGCGGCCTGACCTCCGCCGGCCGGCAGGATGGGCCCGGTGACCAAGGCGGCCTGACCTCAGCCGACGGGCAGGGTGAAGGTCTCGATGCCGGCCGGGACAGCCGAGCCGCCGATCCAGTCGGCGACCGCGGCTCCCGTGGCGGCCGCCATCATCACCCCGGTGGTGAAGTGCCCGCCCGCGAACCAGCCGTTGTCGAGTCCCGGCAGCCGGTCGATCACCGGCTGACGGCCCTCGATCCAGGGCCGCAGGCAGCACCACCGGTGTGAGACCCGCGCACCGGCCGCCGCCGGCAGTACGCGTACCAGGTCGGCGGCCAGGCCGTCGGAGAGTTCGGGGCGCACCTCGGTCGTGGTGTCCTCGTCGAAGGTCCCGCCGCAGACGACGGAGCCGTCCGCGAGGGGTGTGCCGCCGCCGACCGGGCCGGCGAGGACGCTGCCGAGCCGCCACGGTCCGGGTGCCACCGAGGCCATGTGCCCCTTCGCCCACCGCTGGCGTACGCCGTCCGCCCACGGGCGCGGGACCAGCCCGGTCGCGAAGACGACAGCGCCCGGCGTGAACCGGCCGTCGGAGGTGTCGACCGAGCCGTCCGCGGCGACGCCGAGGACGCGTACGCCGGTGATCACCTGTCCGGCCCGGCTCGCCAGGGCGGCCGACAGCCGCTGCGGATTCACGCCCAGCTGGCCGTCGACCAGCAGTGCCGTGCCGCCGTCGGGTACGCGTACGTCCGGTTCGAGCTCGCGTACAGCTGACGGGTCGAGCTCGGTGAAGGCGGCCGCCGCGGTGATCGCGGCGCCCGGAGCCTGCCGGGAGACGTGCGGCGCGGCGCCGGGCGGGAAGATGTTGAGCCAGCGCGTGGGCCACAGGCCGAGGGCGCCGTCCCATTCGGCATCCCATCGGCGGTAGAGCTCCCGGCTCGACCGTCCGAACGCGACGAACTCGGGGCTGTCGGTGAGCAGGTGCATGTCGGGCGCGATCGCGCCGCCGTTCGCGCCCGAAGCGCCGTATGCGAGCCGCGGCGCCCGCTCGACGACGGTGACCCGGCCGAGCCCGGCCCGCCGGCAGGCGATGGCGATCGCGAGGCCGACCACGCCGCCGCCCACGATCAGCACATCCGGGCTGCGGTCCAGTGCTTCGGGCCGACCGGGCGCGAGGGCGGCCCGCTCAGCGGGAGTGAGGCGGTCGTCCCAGACGGTCACCCGGTCGTCCCAGTTCATCCGGCTCTCGTGGTCTGTCCGGCTCTCGTGGTCCATCCGGCGATCATGCCCTTACAGCTCCAATCGCCGCCACACATGCCGGATGCGCCAATCGGGCCGGCCGGCGCGGAAGTCGCGCAGGAAGGCGACCGCCGCCGTCACGTCCTGGGTCTCGGCGCGTACGTGGCGCTCCGCCGTGCCCTCACGGCATTCGAGGACGTAGACCCCGGCCGCCACGCCGACCGCCGGACCCACGCCGATCTGCGCGTACCAGCCGTCGTCACGCTCCAGGACCAGGTAGAACCGGTCCGGGCGCAGCCGGCGTACGGCCCAGTCGAGGCGGTGGTCGTCGGGCTCCGGCACGGTCGGCAGGGCCGCCCCGGTGAGCGTGAACGCCGCGCTGTAGCCGGGCGCGTTCGGATGCAGCACGTCGAAGCCCGGCTCGTAGCACACCAGCCCATAGGCCATCGCGAGTTCCAGGGTCGCCCGCTCGACCTCGTCCGCCCGCGGCCACACCGTCGACAGGATCAGCAGCGTGTCCGAGGCGACCGGGGTCATGCTCCAGACGCCGGACACGTCGGCCTGCGCCCCGGGCAGATCCTCCAGCGCCGGAAAGCGGCCGAGCAGGGCCGTGTGCACCGCGCGTACACCGGGATGGGGCGGGAACGCCTCGGTGTCGCCCGCGTACCAACGGTCCAGTTTGGACCGCGCGGCGGCGGCGGTGATCGGCTGGGGCTCGTACCAGACGTACAGATCAAAACTCATGGCGTCTTCGGGTGTCTTCGGGTCGCGTCGGAGTTCGCATCGTAGCGTCGTCCGGCGTCGATCGCGTCAAGCCCTGATCGGAATCATGCGCCGGTCGCCGCACGCGGCAAGCCGGGCACGGTCATCCCCGTCCGCAGGCGGCGGCGGACGGGTCCGGTCCACGGCAGCAGGAGCAGCGCGAGTCCCGTCGTCCCGTACGCCGCTTGGAGCCAGGACAGGTCGGGTAGGTAGATCAGCTCCAGGCCTATCCAGACGAGTTGCCCGGCGCCCAGGGCTTGGACGGCCGCCCAGGACCAGTGGTGGCGGGTCCACCGCTCCACAGGCCGCGCCCACCGCCAGACGGGCCGCCGGAGCACACCGTACGCGGTGAGAAGCGATCCGGCTCCGAACCCGGCCAGCAGCACCAGGGACGGCGCCAGGAACGTGTCGATCAACGGCAGCCCGTCGAGCCACCGAGACGGCAGATACCGGCCGCCGTGCAGGTCGGCGAGCATCGCGATGCCACCGCCAGCGGCGCTGAACCCGAGGAACACCAGCAGACCGGCCAGACCCCGCACGGCGGGCGCCGAGCCGGTGTCGCTCGGCGGTGCCGCCCGGCGGCCGCTCATGTCCGTTGCCGGGCGCGACATCGGATCCACCTCCCGCCGCGGGCCGGCCTCAGGCCGCAGGACGTCCTTCGTCCGGATGTTCGATACGGGCGTCGGAACCGGGGAAGACCAGCCCCTCGTGCCCGTCGTCAAGCCAGCGCACGAGGTAGGGCGGGCTGCCGTCCGGGTGACGCAGCTCCACCACTACGCCGATGCGCCGCCGGTCTCCCACGTGCGTACCTTCGAGGATCAAACGGTCTCCGAGCTGTGCGTTCATGACTTCACCGTAGAGACCCCGCGGCCACCGGGGCACGGGTCGTGGGTCCGTCGCAGACAGGTCTTTCGGCCCTGCTCAGGGCACCTTTGATCATCCAGGCTGACGGCATGACGACCTATCGCATCGTGGTCGGCGTCGACGGCTCGGAAGGCAGCCTGAGAGCCCTGCTCTGGGCGGTCGGCGAGGCTCATCATCGCAACGGCTCGGTCCAGGCGATCATGGTCTGCGACCGGCCCGGGACCGAGGCGGCGCTGCCGGCAGGACTCGGCTCGGACGGCGAACTGCGTCGCGCGGAGGGCGTGCTCGCGAAGGCCCTCGAGGGTGTCCGCGGCCAGTTCGAGGAGACCCCGATCGCCACGGAGGCCGTCACGGGCAAGCCCGCATACAAGCTGGCGGAGGCCTCCCGCGACGCCGATCTGCTCGTGGTCGGCAGCCACGGCCACGGCCACCTGCACCAAGCGACGCTGGGTTCGGTCAGCGAAGGCTGCGTCCGGCAGGCGCACTGCCCAGTGGTCGTGGTGCCCACGCCCCGCTTCGACTCGACGGCGAACACGGACCTTCAGGAAGTCCCGCCCGGTTGACGAGTCTCCGGATCAAGCCTGATCACGATCATCGGGTCGTCCTCGACCGCCAGATCCGGGAACCGGTCGTTGTAGATCCGGGCCGCGTCCGCCCGCTCGGGCGATCCGGCGGCGACGACGTGCCCGGTTCCGCCGCGGGTCATGCCCCGCAGCAGAAGGCCCACACGGTGCGGGCGGCTGAAGTTGTGCCACCACACCTTGCGGTCCGCGCCGCCGACAAGGACCACCACCGTGCCGTCGTCCTGCGCGTACATCACCGGCAGCACGATGTCGCGGCCGCTGCGGCGGGCACGGAACCGCAGTTCGCACACTTGGCGCTCGGCCAGCCGCTCCAGTCCCGGCGTACGCAGGATCCAGAGGGTCAGAGCGTTCCAGGCCTTCCATCGCGGCCGAGCGGGATGCCTGGTGATCGTGCCTGCCATGACGCCACCTCCTTATACCCGGGGGTTTCAGTCCCACAGTGCGCCCGGCGAGCCGGGCGGACCAGGGGCGAAAGTCCCGCGGCCAGGTGGTAGGCGGAACATGCCTGCGCGGTGGTCGGGACCTTCGGCTCGGTCCTGTGCCTCTACCTGCCCGGCGACCGCCCGGAGAGGCTGGAGGCGAGACCCATGAAGGAGGAGCGATGAGCGCGACGACCCGCTCCGATGCCGCGTGGCGCGGCTTCACCGGTACCCGCTGGCGCGACCACATCGACGTGGCCGACTTCGTCCGGCACAACCACGAGCCCTACGACGGTGACGGCGCCTTCCTCGCCGGCCCGACCGCGCGGACGACCCGGCTGTGGCAGCAGCTGACCGCCATGTTCGCCGCCGAGCGGCACCGCGGCGTCTACGACGTCGACGAGGTGACGCCGTCGACCATCACCTCGCACGCACCAGGCTATATCGACCGCGAGCACGAGCTGATCGTCGGCCTGCAGACCGATGCGCCGCTGCGCCGGGCGATCATGCCCAACGGCGGCCTGCGGATGGTCGAGGCCGGCTTGTCCGCGTACGGCTATCAGCTCGACCCGCACGTGGCGAAGATCTGGTCGACCTACCGTAAGAGCCACAACCAGGGTGTCTTCGACGCGTATCCGGCGAACGTGCTGGCCGCCCGCCGGTCGCACCTCATCACCGGACTGCCGGACGCGTACGGGCGGGGGCGGATCATCGGTGACTACCGGCGCGTCGCGCTGTACGGCGTCGACCGGCTCGTCGCCGACCGGATCGAGCGCCGGCGCAGCCTGGAGGACCGGCGTTGCACCGAGGACGTCATCCGCGACCGGGAGGAGCTGACCGAGCAGATCCGGGCTCTGGAGGAGCTCAGGGAGATGGCCGGCGGCTACGGCTTCGACATCGGCGGCCCGGCCCGCGATGCCCGCGAGGCCGTCCAGTGGCTGTACTTCGCCTATCTGGCCGCCGCCAAGGAACAGAACGGCGCCGCGATGTCGCTGGGGCGCACCGCCACCTTCCTCGACGCCTACCTGCGGCGGGATCTGGCCGAGGGCAGGCTTGCCGAACGAGAGGCGCAGGAACTGATCGACGACTTCGTCATCAAGCTGCGCATCATCCGGTTCCTGCGCACGCCCGAGTACGACCAGCTGTTCTCCGGCGATCCGACCTGGGTCACCGAGGCGCTGGGCGGCATGGGCTCCGACGGCCGGACCCTCGTGTCGCGGACGACGTTCCGCTACCTGCAGACGCTCTACAACCTCGGCCCGGCCCCGGAACCGAACCTGACCGTGCTGTGGTCGCCGGCACTGCCCGAAGGCTTCAAGCGCTTCTGCGCCCAGGTGTCGCTGGACACCAGCGCCCTCCAGTACGAGAACGACGACCTGATCCGGCCGGCGTACGACGACGACACGGCGATAGCCTGCTGTGTCTCGGCGATGCGCGTCGGCAAGGACATGCAGTTCTTCGGCGCCCGGGCGAACCTCGCCAAGGCACTGCTGTACGCGATCAACGGCGGCCGTGACGAGATCAGCGGGGACCAGGTCGCCCCGCCCAGCCCGACGGTCGGCGGCGACGTCCTCGATTACGACGAGGTGATGGCGGCCTACGACAAGACACTCGACTGGCTCGCCGAGACCTACGTGGACGCGTTGAACGTCATCCACTACATGCACGACAAGTACGCCTACGAGCGGCTCGAAATGGCCCTGCACGACTATCCGGTGCACCGGTTCCTCGCGACGGGGATCGCCGGGCTGTCCGTGGCCGCCGACAGCCTGTCGGCGATCCGCTACGGCCGGGTGAAGGTCTTGCGCGACGAGCACGGGCTGGCCGTCGACTTCGCCGTCGAGGGCGACTTCCCCGCGTTCGGCAACAACGACGACCGCGTCGACACCATCGCGGTGCACCTCGTCGAGTCGTTCATGGACAAGATCCGCCGCCGGCACGCGTACCGGCACGCCGAGCCGACGCTGTCGGTCCTGACGATCACGTCGAACGTGGTCTACGGCAAGAACACCGGCAACACGCCCGACGGGCGCCGGGCCGGACAGCCGTTCGCACCCGGGGCCAACCCGATGAACGGCCGCGACCGGCACGGCCTGGTCACCGCCGCGCTGTCGGTCGCCAAACTGCCGTACGCCAGCGCCCGCGACGGAATCTCGCTGACGGAGACCGTCACACCCGACGGACTGGGCCACCACCGCGACGAACGGATCGCCAACCTGGTCGGCGTCCTCGACGGGTACGCCGACGCCGGCGGGTTCCACATGAACGTCAACGTACTGACCCGCGCGACGCTCGAGGACGCGATGGAGCACCCGGACGACTATCCGCAGCTGACCATCCGCGTGTCCGGCTATGCGGTCAACTTCACGAAGCTGACCCGCGAGCAGCAGGAGGACGTCCTGTCGCGGACGTTCCACGGTGCGCTGTGACGGCCACGACGCGCCCCGTGACCGGGTCCGTCCACTCGTTCGACATCTCGATCGGGGTGGACGGGCCCGGTACCCGCTTCGTCGCGTTCCTCGCCGGCTGTCCGCTGCGCTGCCGCTACTGCCACAGCCCGGACACCTGGTTCCAACGGGCCGGCGTACCGACCACGGCGGCGGGCCTGGTCGTTGAAATCCAACGCTACCAACGCTTTCTTCAGGTCGCGCACGGCGGCGTCACGATCTCCGGCGGCGAGCCCCTCCAACAGGCCCGCTTCACCCGCGAGGTCCTGCAACGCTGCCACGACCTGCGCCTGCACACCGCGCTCGACACGAGCGGCTTCCTCGGCGTACGCGCGGACGACGAACTCCTCGCCGCCACCGACCTGGTCCTCCTGGACGTCAAGTCGGCCGACCCGGACACCTACCGGCGCGTGACGCGTACCGGCGAACTCGCGCCGACGCTGGAGTTCGCGCAACGGCTCGACCGGATGGGCAAGCCGATGTGGATCCGCTTCGTCCTGGTCCCCGGCTTGACCGACGCGCCCGCCCATGTGGATGGACTCGGCCGCTTCTGCGCGACGCTCGGCAGCGTCGAACGGGTGGAGGTGCTGCCGTTCCACCGTCTCGGCGCGCACAAGTACACCGCTCTGGGGCTGGAGTTCCCGCTGGCGCACGTCGAACCGCCCGCGGCCGTCCTAGTGGACGAGGTCCGCGAGCGGTTGCGGGCGTACGGTCTGACGGTCTTCTGAACCGGTCTTCTGAAGCTGCGCCGCGGATGGGCGGGGTCCGTGGAGGGACCCCGCCCATCCGGGAACGCGTCACGCGGGGCGGCCGACCGCCCAGTCGCGTACCTCCGGCATGTCCTCCAGATGCTCCACGATGTACGCCTCGTGCCGGTCGAGCTGGCTCTGGCACCAGTCCTTGAGGGCGGCGGCGCCCGGCGGCAGCCGGCGGGCGTTGTTGATGGCGTCCATGACCAGGTGGTAGCGCGACGTGCGGTTGCGGACGGTCATGTCGAACGGCGTCGTGGTGGTGCCCTGCTCGATGAATCCGCGCACCCGGAACCGGTCGGCGTCGGGCCGGCCGTGGACGAGCTGGTGGATGGCCCCGGGGTAGCCGTGGAACGCGAAGACCACGTCCACGGTGTCGGTGAACAGTTCGGTGAAGAACGTCTCGCTCATCCCGTGCGGGTGGTCCTTGGGCCGGGGAAGGGTCATCAGATCCACGACGTTGACCACGCGTACGCGCATTCCCGGCAGCCGTTCCTTGAGGATCTGGGCCGCGGCGACGGTTTCCATGGTGACCACGTCCCCGGCGCAGGCCAGGATGATGTCGGGGTCGCTGGTGCCGTCGTCGGTGCCGGCCCACTGCCAGATGCCGGCCCCGCGGGTGCAGTGCTCGATCGCCTGGTCCATGGACAGCCATTGCAGCTGCGGCTGCTTGTCGATGACGATGAGGTTGATGTACGAACGTGACCGGAACGCGTGGTCGGCCACCGACAGCAGGCAGTTCGCGTCCGGCGGCAGGTAGACCCGCGCCACGTCGCCGCGCTGCGTGAGGACCACCTGGATCAGGCCGGGGCCCTGGTGGGAGAAGCCGTTGTGGTCGTTGCGCCAGGCGGTCGAGGTCAGCAGGATGTTCAGGCTGGGCACCTTGGCCCGCCAGGGCAGGCGCTTCGCCTCCTGCAGCCACTTGCCGTGCTGGACCGTCTGCGAGGCGCTGACCATGGCGAACGCCTCGTAGGTGGCGAACATGCCGTGCCGTCCGGTCAGCGTGTAGCTCTCCAGCCAACCGTGGCAGTTGTGTTCGGACAGCACCTCCATGACCCTGCCGTCGCGACCGATCGCGACGTCGTCGGCGGTGACGTGCTCCATGAACGCCCGGTCCGACACCTCGAACACCGCGCCGAGGCGGTTGCTGTTGGTCTCGTCGGGGCAGAAGAGCCGGAACCGGTCGGGGTTGCGGCTGTAGATGTCGCGCATGAACTCGCCGAGCCGGCGGGTCGACTCGGCCCGCTCGACGCCCGGCTCACCGATCTTGACGGCGTATCCGGTGAAGTCGGGCAGATCCAGGTCGCGGGTCAGCAGGCCGCCGTTGGCGTGCGCGGTCGCGCTCATCCGCAGGTCCCCGTCCGGCGACTGCCCGGAGACCAGCGGTACGGGTGCTCCGGTCTCGTCGAACAGCTCGTCCGGGCGGTAGGAACGCAGCCAGCGTTCCAGGATCGCGAGGTGCTCCGGGTTCTCCTTGACGCCGGACAGCGGAACCTGGTGCGAGCGCCACGTGCCGGTGACGGTGATGCCGTCGACCTCGGCCGGGCCGGTCCAGCCCTTGGGCGAGCGCAGGACGATCAGCGGCCAGGTCGGCCGGGACCCGTCCCAGGTCCCCTCCCGCGCGGCGGTCTGGATCGCACGGATGCGCCCCCACGCCTGGGCCAGGGCTGCCGCGAACCGCAGATGCATGCCGGGCAGGTCGTCGCCTTCGACCTCGATGACCTCGTATCCGTGGCCGCTGAGCAGCGCGCGTACCTCCGCCGGGTCCTTGCGGGCGAGCACCGTCGGTCCGGAGATCTTGGCACCGTTCAGGTGCAGGACGGGCAGCACCGCGCCATCGCGCGCAGGGTTGAGGAACGACACGCCTTTCCACGATCCCTCCAGGGGACCGGTTTCGGCCTCGCCGTCACCGACGACCGCGATGGCGAGCAGATCGGGGTTGTCCATCACCGCGCCGAACGCGTGTACCAGGACGTAGCCGAGCTCGCCGCCCTCGTGGATCGAGCCGGGGGTGGTGACCGACACGTGGCTGGGTATGCCGCCGGGGCTGGAGAACTGCCGGAACAGCCGCAGCAGTCCGGGCTCGTTGCGGGTCACCGCGGGGTAGATCTCGCTGTACGTGCCTTCCAAGTAGCCTGCCGCGACCAGGGCGGGGCCGCCGTGGCCGGGGCCGGCGAGGTAGACGGCCCGCTGCCCGGTCATGCGGATCAACCGGGAGACGTGGGCGTAGATGAGCGACAGACCGGGGCTGGTTCCCCAGTGGCCGAGCAGTCTCGGCTTGATGTGCGCCGCCGTCAGCGGTTCCCGCAGGAGGGGGTTGGCCTGCAGATAGATCTGGCCGATGGTGAGGTAGTTGTTGGCACGCCACCAGGCGTCCAGTCCGGCCAGCTCGTCCTCGGACGGCCGGCCCAGATCGTCCAGCAGTTCGTCGCTCGGAGCAGAGATTGTGGTCACGACCTGTTCCTTTCGTGGCAGGGCAAGCAGGAGGGAGCTCGCCGGCACAAGCGTCGCCCGCACGCCGGCCGACCGGATAGGGCCCATGGTCCCTTCCACAAGGGACCATGGGGCGCAGGAGGAGCGCCGGCGGGCCGAGCAGGTGCTGGCGGCACCAGGCCGTACTCGGCTCGATCAGCGAGGAATGCGTACGCCGCGCGGCCACCGCCCTACGGAGGTGGCCGATGACACGTGCCCGGACCATACCGGCCACCGGCCTCCGGCCGGCACGATCAGGCGATCTCCACAATCTGGTCTGCGGCCAGCCGGGGCGTACGCGGCGGTGTGTGCTCCTGCTGCGCGGGCACGCCGAGGCGGACCACGAGGTAGGGGCATCCGAGTCCGGAAAGGACGTCCCGGCGCAGCAGCTCGCGGATGGAGACGACCTCGATGACGGAGCTGAAGGGCAGCACCGACAGCCCGCACGCGGTCGCGGCGAGCCACCCGGCCGACAGCGCCTGCCCGGCCCGCAGCCAGTCCGCGGGCTCGTCCCCGTCGCCGAACAGCATGAGATAGGTGGCCGGGCCGTCGCCTTCGACGGAGGCGGCGAGGGTTCCCCGGCGGACGAAGTCGCGTCCGGGCACCATGCCGGCCGGATCGTGGGAGGGGATGACCGACGACGGTACGCCGGCCGCCGCCCGCTGCCCGCCGATCCAGTACGCCAGCTCGGTCCGGTACGCCGGGTCGAGCATCTCGGTACGGTCGGCGTGCTCGGCGGCCGCACCGAGCTCGGCGACCTGGTCGGGGCGGAGCAGATGGGCATCGACGCCGAGGGCGGTGATCGCAGCCCGAACGGCGGTCACGGCCGCGGGCGGCGCGGTCTCGTGCACCGGCCGCCGGTCGGTGTGACGTAGCTGGAGATCCTGGAAGGTACGCATCGCCTCGGCGGTCACCGGTAGCGTTCCGGCGATCGCGATGCGGGCCAGCAGATCCGGCTGTGCCGGGTCGGGCAGCGTGGCGACGGTCGCGGACACGCCCTCGGCGGCCAGCGCGACGGTCGCGTGGTGCACGGCGGTTCCGCAGCTGATGACCATCAGCCGGCCGTCGGGGTCGGTGACGGTCAGCTGGCGGCTGCGATCGGCGTAGAGGTCGAGGACGTCACCGTGGACCCGCCACCGCCAGGGCTGCGTGTTGTGCACCGAGGGGGCGAAGCCGGCCGCCGCGGCGGCCTCGGCCAGCACGGCGGCCGGCGGGCGTGAAGTCTGCATGTCCCGAACGTTAAGCGCGCCGGCACGTTCAGCGCTGCGGCCCACGGTCAGCACTGCGAGGGACCAAAGTCCCGAACCGGATATCCGGCGCGGCGCCCGTCGATCGCCGCGCGCCGCTTCGGTTGTCCCCTGTCGCTGGTGATCGACAGCGTGACACCGTCTTCACCGATGACCGTGTCCGGCCCCGGCATCGATGCCGGAACCGGACGTGCGGGGGGCTGAGCGGTGTTCACCGGGTCGCGACCGGTTCCCGGGGCTCTTCGACGACGGCGAACCCGACGTTCTTGGCGGTGGTGAACGCGTGCACCAGACCGGCGAGAGCGAGCAGCAGCATCAGCCCGGCGGCGAGGAAGGCGACCAGTGCGGCCTGCCCGGCCTTGGCGCCGAACTCGCTAAACCCGTAGGAGGTCAGCAGCATCCCGCGCAGCGCCTCGCCCTTGAAGAGGGTCTCCCGCTGAGCGGTCACGGTGTCGAGCTGCTTCTGCAGGTCGGCGACGTTGGCGGCGTTGGCGGTCTGGGCCGCGGCCAGCTGCGTACGCAGGGCGGCCTGGTCGTCACCGAGCTGGGCGTAGGTCTTTCCGGCGGCGATCGACTTGACGTGCAGCCCGATGAACTGGTTGGCATAGCACTCGGCCTGCTTGCCGGTGGTCAACTGCTGGCCGGCGTACTGGGTCAGGCAGGGAGCCTTCTTCTCCTCGTCGGTGAGGGTCGCGGCGGTCTTGAAGAAGATCTGCTCCTGCGCCAGCTGGTCGTGGACGTAGGTGTTGGCGAAGTTCGCGTTGCTGTGCAGCACGAACCCCGCTACGACGAGAAGGGCCGCGATGAACAGGCCGCCGATGCTGAACAGGATGTCGAGAGTCCGACGCTTCATGACTGTCTCCTCAGGTCGGACGCCCTGGGAGGCAGGGCGTCTCGGTCGATTCACATCGTGGGGTCCGCGACGACGTACCGGCAGGGAGGAACGCCCTGAAAACGACAGGACCAAGGGCACCTCGTGGAAGGTCTTCCGGACTGGACAGACGGCGGCGGTTGGCGTTGCCCTACCGATGCGCTCCCCCTGATTCGGCACCACGTTGATGCAGCGCCACGTCAGGCCGTACGGGTGAGCGGCGCGGCCGCCGGGGAGACAGTCGGCAGGCCGCGCCGCCGTCCGCCGCCACGGTTCCGGCCGTCCCGGAGCAGGCCGCTCCAGGCCCTCCTCGGCGGATCCGCCCGGCGATGCGGACCCGTCCATCAGATCGCGTCCCCGACGCTTCGTTCAGGGGCCAAGGTCCCGCCCCACAAGCCGGACGACCTCGCCTGCCGGCGGACGCACCGGACTCAGCTGCATCACGGCGCCGCCCCCCGGCGGCGGGTCGGGACCAAGGTCCCGCACCGGTCACGACGGGTGCCTCTACGCGTAGCCGAACATCTGGCCCAGTCTGAAGGCAGCTTCCTCCAGCGGGCGGAGGGCGGAACAGACCGACTGTCCGATGTGGTCTTCGGCTCCGGCGTCGCCTGGGTCACCGTCAACATCTGGCCAAGGCGTACCTGAGCACCTCACCGGACGCTGAACCGGGCTGCCCGCCGGTGCACGCGACGCGGGGCGCTCACCGTCACCGGCTGCCGCGACGGCGCGGTCCGGTAGAAATAGAACTTGGTCACCTCGACGACGAGGAGATAGAGCAGCACCATGCCGCCCAAGGCGGCCAGGTACCCGGCCGGTAGCGGCTGGAAGCCGAGCAGCCCGGCGATCGGCAGCCACGGCAGCGCCACTCCGACCGCGACCACGCTCAATGCCGCCGCGCTCAGGAGCAGACCTGGCCGGCTGCGCAGGAACGGCGTACGCCGGGTGCGGATGGCGAAGATGATCAGCGTCTGAGTGGCCAGTGACTCGACGAACCAGCCGGTGTGGAACATGGCCTCGCCGGCGTGGAACACGCCGAGCATCAGAGCGAACGTCAGGTAGTCGAACAGAGAGCTCGCCAGGCCGAAGACGAGCATGAACCGGCGGATGAGCCGCAGGTCCCAGTGCGACGGCGCGGCGAGTTGTTCGGGGTCGACCCGGTCGGTGGGGATGGCGAGCTGGCTGCTGTCGTAGAGCAGGTTGTTGAGCAGGATCTGCGACGGCAGCATGGGCAGGAACGGCAGGAACGCCGACGCTCCCGCGGCGCTGAACATGTTGCCGAAGTTGCTCGACGCTCCCATGAGGACGTACTTGATCGTGTTGGCGAAGATCGCCCGGCCGTCGGTGACACCGTCGGCGAGCACGCCGAGGTCCTTGCTGAGCAGGAGCACGTCGGCCGCGTCCTTCGCGACGTCCGCGGCGGTGTCGACGGAGACCCCCACGTCGGCCTTGTGCAGCGCGACCGCGTCGTTGACGCCGTCGCCGAGGAACGCCACCCCGGCGGTGTCGCCGCGCAGCGAGCGGACCAGGCGCGCTTTCTGCTCCGGGGACACCCGGGCGTAGACGGTCGCGGTGCGGGCGGCCGTGGCCAGCTCCTCGTCGTCGAGGGCGTCGATCTGACCGCCGTCGAGCACGCCGGTCACCGGTAACCCGAGGTCCGCGCAGACGCGGACGGCGACCGGGCCGCTGTCGCCGGTCGCGATCTTGACAGCGACGCCGAGCCGCAGCAGGCGCGCCACGGCGTCGGCCGCGTCGGCCTTGACGGGGTCGGCGAAGACGAGGAAGCCGCGTAGTTCGAGGGCACGTTCGTCGGCCGGGCTCAGCCGGTCGCCGTCCGCCGGCCGGGAGGCCACCGCGAGCACCCGGGCCCCGTCGGCGTACAGGCGGTCGAGCGTCCTGCGGGCCTCCTCCGGGACGTCCCCGCAGGCGGCGAAGACCGACTCCGGCGCGCCCTTCGTGATCAGGCGGCGGCCCTGCGGCCGGTCCGCCAGCACACTGGTCATCCGGCGCTCGTGGTCGAAGGCGAGCACGGCCACCGGCGCCGGTGGCGCCGTCGGCGCGGCGGCGAGCAGCGCCTGGTCCAGCGGGTTCGCCGGCCCGTCCCCCCGCTCCGTGCAAGGCAGCGCCAGGTCGCGTACTCCGTCGTCACGCTCTCCCGCCGGTCCCAGCGCCGCGACGAATGTCATCCCGCCGGTGGTCAGGGTGCCGGTCTTGTCGGTGACCAGGACGTCGACGTCACCGAGGTCCTCGATGCACACGAGCCTTTTCACGAGTACGCCGCGGCGAGCCAGCCGTCGGCTGCCGGCCGCGAGACTGGTGGTGACCACCGCGGGCAGCAGTTGCGGGGTGATGCCGACGGCGATGGCCAGCGAGAACAGCAGGGCGTCGAGCAGCGGCCGGTGCAGCAGCAGGTTGGTGGCGAAGATCGCGGCCGTCAGCAGTCCCGCGACGACGACCAGCAGCCGGGAGAACCGGCGCAGACCGGCCTGGAAACGGGTCTCCGGCTGGCGGGTGCCCAGGGACAGCGCCAGCCGCCCGAACTCGGTACGCCCAGCCGTGGCGGTCACCACCCCGCGGCCGCTCCCCCGGTGCACGACCGTGCCCATGAGCGCGGCGTCACCGGGCTGCTTGGCGACCGGCAGGGACTCGCCGGTCAGAATGGATTCGTCGCATTCGAGCCCGTCGACGTCGGCCAGCCGCAGATCGGCCGGGACGACGGTCCCCAGGCGCAGGCAGACCAGGTCGCCGACGACCAGCCCGATGACGTCCACGGACTGCCGGCGACCGTCGCGTACGACTTCCACCGCGTGGCGTACGCGGTCGTGCAACGCCTGCGAGGCGCGCTCGGCCCGGAATTCGTTGACGAACCCGAGCCCGACGCTGAGGGCCACGATCACCCCGATGATCACAGCGTCCGTACCCTCACCGACGAAGGCCGAGATCAGCGCCGCGGCCAGCAGCAGCCCCAGAAGTGGATTGCGCACCTGTCGGGCCAGTACCGCGACCGGACGGACGGTGTGGGTGCGGACCGCGTTCGGGCCGTCGTGGCGCAGCCGGAGCGAGGCTTCCTCCGCGGACAATCCAGCCGGGGCGAGAAGGGCCGTGGCCGTCATGCCGGCTGCGATCGGGCCAGCAGGCCGACGAGGTCGGCCGCGGTCAGCAGGCCCACGGGCCGGCCGCCGTCATCCACCACGACGACCGCGTCCGTTCCACAAGCGTGCATCACCCGCGCGGCCAGCCGCACGGTCTCGTCGTCCCGCACGATCGGCGCGCGGTCATCAAGGAGCTGGCCGGCCGTCAGGCGGTCGAACAGCATCGGATCGCGTACCCAGGCAGCGGTGACAGTACGGTCGCTGATCAGACCGACGCACGCGCCGGTGTCGTCGACGACCGCCAGATGCCGCAGTCCCGTCATCGCGTACGCGCGCAGGACGTGGTCCAGCGGGTCGCGATCACGGACCACCACGGCCAGGCGGGACATCACCCGGGTGACGCCGCCGTCGCCGATTTCGAGGTGCTTGCGCCGGGTCGTACTCATGTCACAAGCCTCGGCGTACCGGGGGTCAGGGCCCAGTGCGGGACGCCCCGGCTCGCCAGGACTTTGGTCCTGAAACTCCTGCCGGCTCCTACAGGGGGATGTCCCAGACGAGTGTGGTGCCCGCTCCGGCCGGTGAGTGCAGTTCGATGTCGCCACCGTGCCGGCGGGCCCGTTCCCGGGTGTTGGCCAGACCACTGGACTCCACCGCACCGCCACCACCGTCGTCGGCCACCGTCACCGTCAGACGACCCGCCCCGACCGCGACGGCCACCTCGACCTGCTCGGCGTGCGCATGGCGTACCACATTGGACAGTGCTTCGCGGACGACGGCCAGGACGTCGCCGTGCAGGACGGCCGGAACCGCCGAGTCGACCGGGCCGACGATCCGCAGCGCCGGCCGGAACCCGAGCGCCTCCGCCGACTCGTCCGCCAACCGGCGTACCTCCACCCGCAGCGAACCCGCGGTCGGCGTCCGCAACTCGAAGATCGCCCCCCGGATGTCACGGATCGTCGCGTCAAGGTCGTCGATGGCCAGGTTGATCCGCTCCGCGACCTCCGGCTTCGGCGCCAGACTCGCCACCGTCTGCAACCGCAGTCCCGTCGCGAACAGCCGCTGGATGACCACGTCGTGCAGGTCACGGGCGATCCGCTCCCGGTCGGCCAGCACCACCAACTCCTCCCGGTCGGCGTGCGCCTGCTCCCGCTCCAGAGCGACCGCCGCCTGATCGGCGAACAGACCGATCAACAACAACTCCTCCCGATCACGGGGCTCACCCTCATACCCGACCAGCAACGCACCCCGACCCCGACCGAACGGCGTCACCGACCCCCGCAACAACGGCAACCCGACCGGCCAGTCCGCCAGATCCGCGAGCCGCTCCACCTCGACCGGCTCACCACTGGCGACCGCGGCACCCACCACCGTCCCGACCACCGGAACACTCGCGGCGGCCAGGTCCGGCAACGGCTGCCCCGCATCCAGCGCGGCCACCGTCAGCAGATCATCGTCGTCACGCAGCAGCACCACCGCCAGGGCGGCGTCGGCCGCCGCCCGCGCCTTGCGTACCACGATCGACAACGAACTGTTCGGCCCCGCCGCGTCCGCCACCGCCGACGTCACCTCCGCCGTCGCCGTCAACCACCGCTGCCGCCGACCCGCCAACGCATACAACCGCGCGTTCTCGATCGCCGCACCCGCCGCCGACGCCAACGCGATCATGATCTCCTCATCATCGTCGGAGAACACCGCCGCATCCCGCTTCTCCGCCAGATACAAATTCCCGAACACCTGATCACGGATACGCACCGGCACACCGAGGAAGCTGTGCATCGGCGGATGATTCGGCGGGAAACCCGCCGACTGCGGATGCTCGGTGATGTCCGGCAGACGCACCGGATGCGGATCGGCGATCAGCAGACCCAACACACCCCGACCCGTCGGCGGGTTCCCGATCGCGGCATGCGTACGCGGATCCAGGCCGTGCGTGATGAACTCCACCAACCTGCCCTCAGCACCGATCACGCCGAGCGCGCCGTAGCGGGCATCGGTCAGCTGACAGGCCGCCACCACGATCCGCTCCAACGTCGCCCGCAGATCCAGATCGGTACCGATACCCACGACCGCGTCGAGCAGACTACGCAACCGCTCCCGGCTGGCCAGCACATCACCGACCCGGTCAAGGAGCTCCTGAAGCAACTCGTCGAGGCGTACGCGGGAAAGGGGCGTCAACCCCAGAGCGGACAATGGCTCCACGCCCCCGATCGTAGTCGCCGCCCAGCCGTGATGCGCCTCGTCCGGCGGCCGTCCGATGCCGCCGGACGAGGCCGGGGAGTTCACTTGGCGGGCAGTGCCACCGGGACGTGACGGCCGGTCGGCCTGTGCTCGGCCAGTGGCACCTTCACCTCCAGGATTCCGTCGGCGTACTTCGCGGAGATCTTCTCGTCCCCCGCGTTGCCCGGCAGCCGGATGAGCCGGCCCGGCCGCACGAGCGTCTCGGGGTCGAACCATTCGACCAGCTCGCCGAAGAGGCGTGGCATCGACGTGTTCCTGGAACACCTCCTGTCGTCTTCTGCCACCTCCATCCCACGCCGCACCGAACGGGGGTTGCAGGCCCGGAAGTCCTGTTGCCGCGGGGTCACAGGTCACCGGTCCGATTGCCGCACATCGGGACCTTCGACCGGCGTACGCGTGCGGATCGCCTCTGCCGTCGCCGCGGCGTACGCGTGACGCTGAGCCCGAAGGACGGACTTCAGGAGGTGGCTGCCGTGATGTACGGATACGGCTACGGCGGATGGTGGATGCTGTTCGGCCCCGTCGTGGGCCTGGCGCTGCTCGGTCTGCTCGTGTGGGTCCTGGTCAGGCTGGTGCAGCCGGCGCGACCGGCGGCGTCACCCGGGCCTGATGCGCGCGAGATTCTCGACCGCCGCTACGCCGCCGGCGAGATCGACGATCAGGCGTACGCCCAGATGAGCGCGAAACTGACCGCGCGCCATCCGTGAGCGCTCGTGCCGAGTGCCGGCGCCGCGACCGCCCGAGGTGGCGATCGACCTGGTCCGCCAGGCCCATCGACCCTGTGCTCGGCGGTCGCCGCGCTCCTAGCGTCGAGTGCGTATCCACCACCGGTCGCACCAGGCGGCCGGCACCAGGCGGACGGGAGGCAGACGATGAGCACCGTCGTCATCGGCATGGGGGCAGGAAGGCAGGGTGCCGGCCCCCTCGTGGTCGATCTGCTGCGTCATATGAACGTGCCGGATGTTCGGCTGGCTGAGAGCGACGGCGACCCGGCCGACCTCGTCGAGCAGTGGGACAAGGCCGACTTGGCGGTCGTCGTGACAGCCGTCGACGCGGGCGGCCCGCCGGGACGCGTCCGCCACATCGGCCTGCCCGATCCCGCGGGAACGGCATTGGATGGTGGCCTTACCGCACATGCCGCCACCACAGGAATCTCGGCGGCCCTGGCCCTCGGCCAGGCCCGTGCGCGTATGCCCGGGCGGCTCATGGTGTGCGGGATCGAGATCGACCCGAGGTTCGGCGACCGGTTGACGCCTCCGGTACGCGAGGCGTGCCAGCGCCTGGCCACGCAGCTCAGCGACTTGGTCGTTTCGGCCCAGGTCTGGTGACCGGCAGCCGGGCCGGGACGCCCGGCCCGGCTGCGCGGCGGTCAGCGACTGACCACGACCTTGAGCGCCCCTGTGCCCGCCGGGTCGGCGAACACGTCGTACGCGGTCATGAACTCCTCGAACGCGAACCGGTGCGTCACCATCGCCGAGACGTCCAGCCGGCCCGCCGCGAGCATCGACAGCAGCGCCGGAGTGGAGAACGTGTCGACCAGACCCGTCGTGATGGTGACATTGCGGATCCACAGGTCTTCCAGATGCAGTGTCGCGGGCTTGCCGTGCACCCCGATGTTCGCCACTCGGCCGCCCGGGCGTACCAGGGTGGTACACAGTTCGAAACTCTCCGGCACACCGACGGCTTCGATGGCCACGTCCGCGCCCAGCCCGCCGGTGAGCTCCCGGATCATCGCGAGCGGAGAATCGTCGGGCGTCGTCGTGACCGTCGCGCCGAACGCCCGGGCGGCTTCCAGCCGGGCGGCCGCCTTGTCGATCGCGATGATGGCCGACGGCGAGTACAGCTGGGCGGTCAGAACGGCCGCCAGCCCGATCGGGCCGGCGCCGACCACCACCACGGTGTCGCCGGGACGCACCGCGCCGTTGAGCACGCCGACCTCGTAGGAGGTGGGCAGGATGTCGGCGAGCATGACCGCGGCCTCGTCGCCGATGGACTCCGGCAGCCGGTAGGTGGACAGGTCGGCGAACGGGAGGCGGGCGTACTCCGCTTGGACGCCGTCGACGGTGTGGCCCAGGATCCAGCCGCCGCCGTTGCGGCACTGTCCATAGTGGCCTTCGCGGCAGAACCGGCAGGTTCCGCAGGCCGAGATGCACGACGCGAGCACCCGGTCGCCTTCGCGCAGACCGCTGACGCCGCCACCGGTCTCGACGACGGTGCCGACCGCCTCGTGGCCGAGAATGCGGCCCGGGGCGACCTCGGGCACGTCGCCCTTGAGGATGTGCAGGTCCGTACCGCAGATCGTCACGGCGTCCACCTTGATGATCGCGTCACGCGGGTCGATGATCTTCGGGTCGCCGACCTCGGTCCAGGTCCGTTGCCCGGGACCGCCGTACACGAGCGCCTTCATGGCTACCTCCCAGTCTTCACCTCCAGCCTCGGCGGCGGCGGAATCGACCGGCAGTGCGACTGGTCCCGGCCGGAAGGGGCCGAAAGGCCCGACATCGGCAGACCGGGCAGCGGGCGGATGGGTTCAGAAGGTGACCGTCACGTCGAGTCCGCCCTCCGGCCGGGCCCGGGCGGTGATGCGAGCCTGGTGCGCGTCGGCGATCGCCTGCACGATCGCCAGCCCCAGGCCGTGCCCTTCGGTGTTGAGCCGCTCCCCGGTCAGCCGCGCGAACGGCTCGAACAGCCGTTTGACCTGGTCCGGTGGCACGACCGGGCCGCTGTTGACCACTGTGACCACCGTCTTGCCGTCACGCTGCCCGGTCGTCACCGTCACGTAGCCGCCGGGCACGTTGTAGCGCAGCGCGTTCTCCACCAGGTTCGTGATCAGGCTCTCCAGCTGCCGCGGATCGCCGGTCACCGGGCCCGGCTCCAGCCGTCTGTCCACAGTCAACCCTCGCGGGTCGGCCCGATCGAGCACGCGCGCGGTCGTCTCCTTCACATCCAGGTGTACGCGCAACCGCGTACCCCGTTCCCCGTCGGCGAGGGCCATCAGCGCGGCGATGAGGCTCTCCTGATGCCGGCCCAGTTCCAGGACCTCCTCGCACACCGAGCGCAGCGTGGCCGCGTCGGCGTCCGGATCCGACAGCGCGACCTGGAGCAGGGCGCGTTCGGCGGTCAGCGGCGTACGCAGTTCATGCGACGCGTTGGCGACGAAGTTCTGCTGCGCCTCGATCGACCGGCGCAGCGGCCGCAGGAACCGGCCGGCGATGAACCAGCCGAGGCAGAGCGAGACGACGACCATCACGGCGTACGCGGCGACGGTCAGGCCGAGGACCCGGTCGGATCCCGTTTCGACCTCGGGCCGCGGCTGCAGGCCGTTGGCGGGGCTGGTGTTCGAGATGCCGAACAGCGGCACGGACAGCAGCAACGCTCCGGTGATCATGAACGGCACGGCGTACAGCAGGGTCAGCTGGACCTGGAGCGAGCGGCGGATCACGGCGCACCGATCCGGTAGCCGCCCTCGCGGACGGTGTGGATCACCGGTGGTTCGCCGAGCTTCGCGCGCAGCCGGCGTACGGTCGTCTTCACCGTCGTCGTGAACGGATCGGCCTGCTCGTCCCAGACCCGTTCCAGCAACCGCTCCGCCGACACGAGCCGCCCCTGCGCCGCGAGAAGCTCGCTGAGCAGCGCGAACTCCTTCGGGCTGAGGTCGAGCCGGCGACCGGCCCGGGTGGCGACGCGGCGGCTGGCGTCCAGGTGCAGGTCGCCGTATTCCAGGACGGGCGGCACGGCCTCGCCCGCGCGGCGGCCCAGTGCCCGTACGCGGGCGACGAGTTCGGCGAAGTCGAACGGCTTGGGCAAGTAGTCGTCCGCGCCCAGGTCCAGGCCCTCGATCCGGTCGGCCACCTGGGCCGCGGCGGTCAGCATGAGGACGCGGCTGCCGGTGCCCTGCGCGATGATCCGGCGGCACACCTCGTCGCCGTGCACGAGCGGCAGGTCCCGGTCGAGCACCACCACGTCGTAGCGGCTGATCTCGACCTTCTCCAAGGCCTGCGCGCCGTCGGTGACCACGTCGACGGCCCAGCCCTCGCGGCGCAGCCCGGTGCCGAGCGTCCGCGCGAGGATCGCGAAGTCCTCGACCACCAGCACCCTCATGTCGTCCACGCCGTCAGGCCGTCCACACCCGTCATGCAGTCCACCATGCCAGCCACGATGCCAGATCCCCGGTGACAGAGCGGTGACAGCCGCCGACACCGGGCTGACACCGGCCGATGCGTAGACCAGACCCAGACACCACCGACCAGACCGCACACAGAAGGGAACTCCCCATGATCGTCGTCAACGGGCTGCGCAAGCGGTTCGGCCGCACCCTCGCCCTGGACGGCATGAGCTTCGGCGTCGCCGCCGGGCAGGTGACCGGGTTCATCGGCCCCAACGGCGCCGGCAAGTCCACGACCATGCGCGTCATCCTCGGCCTGGACCGGGCCGAGGAGGGCACCGCTCTCATCGACGGCCAAGCGTACCGCTCCCTGCGCCGGCCGCTGACCCGGGTCGGGTCGCTGCTGGACGCCTCGGCGCTGCAGCCGAGCCGGACGGCCCGCAACCATCTGCGGTGGCTCGCGGATTCGCAGGGCCTTCCCGCCCGCCGCGTCGACGAGGTGATCGAGCTGTCCGGGCTGGGTTCCGCCGCCCGGCGCCGGGCGGGCGGATTCTCCCTCGGCATGCGCCAGCGCCTCGGGATCGCGGCGGCCCTGCTCGGGGACCCGGCCGCGCTGCTGCTCGACGAACCGTTCAACGGCATGGACCCGGAGGGCATCATCTGGATGCGCGGGTTCCTGCGGACGCTCGCCGGCCAGGGCCGGGCCGTCCTCGTGTCGAGCCACCTCATGAACGAACTGCAGGACATCGCCGACCGGGTCGTCATCGTCGGCCGGGGGCGCGCCATCGCCGAGGCTCCCGTCGCCGACCTGCGGCGTACGCCCGACGGCTCGGTCCGCTCGCTGGAAGCCGCCTACCTGGAACTCACCCGCGACGCGGTCGACTACCGGGCGCATTCGGGCGAGGTGGCGTGATGCGTACGCTGCGCGCCGAATGGACCAAGCTGCGCACCGTACGCGGCTGGGTGGTCGCCCTCCTGGCCGCCGCGGCCGCGATCATCGGGCTCGGCGTCCTGCCGGGCATGCAGGGCACCTGCGACGCCACCTGCCGGCTGCCCGTCGGACCGGACGGCACTGAGGTCACCGACGTCCTCTACTTCGTCCACAAGCCGCTGACCGGCGACGGGTCGCTGACCGTACGCCTCGACGCGCTCACCGGCATCCTGCCCTCGGCCCCGGACCAGCAGCCCGATCCCACCGGCGGCGGACCCCAGCACGCCGACGGTGACGGGGGCCGGCCCGGCCTCGTACCCTGGGCGAAGACCGGCATCCTGATCAAGGACGGCACCCGCTCCGGCTCGTCGTACGCGGCGCTGATGCTGACCGGCACCCACGGCGTACGCATGCAGTACGACTTCACGAACGACATCGCCGGACCGGCGGGCGGCGGGCCGCGGTGGCTGCGGCTGACGCGTGCCGGCGGCACGGTCACCGGCGAGGTGTCCGCCGACGGGACCACGTGGACGAAGGTCGCCGGCGTCACGCCGAGCAACCTGCCCGCCACGGCGGAGATCGGGGTGTTCGCGACGTCACCGCAGTACACCGAGGCGGTGGCGGGTGCTCTGGGCCTGCACGGCGCGAGCGGCGGCCCGACCTCGGCGACAGGCGCGTACGAGCAGGTCACGCTGACCGGAACGAGCGCATCCGGATGGCGGGGCGACCAGATCGGCGGCGGCGGCGACCGGGCCGGAACGTCCACACAGGACGGCGATCGGATCACCGTCACCGGCTCCGGCGACATCGCGCCGGCGGTGGCCGGCCCGGCCGGGCTCGGCGTCACGATCACGCAGACGCTGGCGGGCACGTTCGCCGGCCTCATCCTCGTCGTCGTGGTCGCGACGATGTTCGTCACCGCCGAATACCGGCGCGGCATCATGCGTACGACGATGTCCGCCCAACCACGGCGCGGCCGGATCCTCGCCGCGAAGGCCGTGGTGATCGGCGGCGTGGTCTTCGCCGTGGGCCTGGTGGCCGCCGCGACGGTCGTGACGCTCGGCCAGCGCATGCTCGAAAGCAGCGGCGTCTACGTGCACTCGGCCTCGCTGGCGGTCAGATTGCAGGTGATCGTCGGAACCGCGGCGGTGCTGGCGGTGGCGGCGGTGCTCGCGCTCGGCCTGGGGGCGGTCATCCGGCGCAGTGCCGCGGCCGTGACCACGGCGATCGTCGCGATCGTACTGCCCTACCTGCTGGCCATGACCGTGCTGCCGGACACGGCGGCGCAGTGGATGCTGCGGATCACGCCGGCGGCGGCGCTCGCCGTCCAGCAGAGCACGCCGGAGTACGCCCAGGTCAGCAACCTCTACACGCCGGTCGGCGGGTACTTCCCGCTGTCACCGCTCGGCGGCTTCCTGGTCCTGTGTGGATGGACGGCGCTCGTCCTCGCGATCGCGGGCGTCCTGTTGCGACGGAGGGACGCATGACCGCCGTACTGCGCTCGGAGTGGCGCAAGCTGTCCACCTCGCCGGGTACGCCGTGGCTCCTGCTCGCGGTCATCGCCTCGACGACCGGAGTCGGCGCCCTGGCCGCGGCCACGGTCTCCGGCGGTGACCGGGTCAAGACCGCGCTGACCGGCGTGCAGCTGGGCCAGGCGGTGGTCGTCATCCTGGCCGTCCTGCTGATCAGCGGCGAGTACGCGACCGGCATGATCCGCGTCAGCCTGGCCGCCACACCCCGCCGGACCGCACTGCTCGCGGCGAAGGCTGCGCTGCTGACCTCGACGGTGGCCGTCACGGGGGCACTCGCCATCGGAACCTCGCTACTCGTCGCGCACGCGCCGGTCACGGCGGCGGCGCTGCGCTCCGTGCTCTACCTGTGCCTCATGGCGCTGCTGGCGCTCGGGGCGAGCACGGTCGTCCGCGAGACAGGGGCCTCGATCGGCCTCATGCTCGGCCTGCTGTACCTGCCGCCGCTGCTCCTGCCTGCGATCACCGATCCGGCCTGGAAACGCCACATCCAGCATCTCGCGCCGGCATCGGGCGGCCTGGGGACGCTCGCCTGGTGGGCGCTGGCCGCGATGCTCCTGGGCGCCGTGACACTGTCCATACGCGACGCGTAGGCGGGACGGTTCGCCGCCCGCGGATCCGACGGTCCGCGGGCGGCATCCTCCTAGGTCACGGGGCAAGCGGCGCCACCAGGGAAATGCCGGCCATGACCCACCGCCACCGCGCGCGGTCGCCGGCAAATCAATGGCGATCGACGTATCGGGGCGACTAGCCTCACCCGATGATCGAACCCCCCGCGCTCGGTACGGGCGCTCAGCTGCAGTTCATGGCGCCGCTGTCGGCGGCCCGAGCGGCCGGCCTGGTGGCCGGGTTGTCCGCCCGCCGGCCGGCCACCATCATCGACCTCGGCTCGGGCTGGGGTGAGCTGCTGCTGCGGTTGCTCGCCGCGCTTCCGGAGGCGCGCGGGGTGGCCGTCGATACCCACGAACCGGACCTGGACCGGGGCCGGGCCTCCGCGGAGCTACGCGGCCTGTCCGATCGGGTGGCCTTCCTGGCCGGCGCGGCGACAGCGCACACGCAGGCCGCGGACCTGGTGGTGAGCGTGGGCGCGTACCAGGCCTTCGGCACGATCCCGGCCGCGCTGGCCGAGTTGCGGAAACTAGTCACGTCCGGCGGCCGGCTGTTGTTCGGGGCGGAGTTCTGGGAGCGGCCGCCGACGGCGGACGAACTCGGCCGGATGTGGCCGGGCATCGCCGCCGACTCCTGCCTATACCTGGCCGATCTGGTCGACGCGGCGGTGGCCGCCGGATTCCGGCCGCTCCGGATCGCCACGGCGACCGCGGACGAGTGGGCGGAGTTCGAGTCGGGGCTGGCGGCCGACACGGAGGAATGGATCCTCGACCATCCGGATCACACCGCGACCGCCGGCCTGCGCGACAAGCTCGACGCCCAGCGCTCGATCTGGCTGCGTGGACACCGCGGCGTGATGGGCTTCGCCTATCTCACCCTCGGCGTCCCCGCCGCCCCGTAACCCCCTCCCACCCCCCATCCCCCGCCCGCCGCGTGCCCGGTGGTTCCGACGATCTTGCGCGAATGTCTCGTTTCGTGCCTGAAATACCCGGAATTCCCGAACATTCGCGCAAGATCGTCGAAGGAGGGCGGGCGGAGCGGGGCGGGCGGGGCGGGCGGGGCGGGGGCAGTCTGTATCGCCGGTCATGATTCGGGGGATTCCACCGGACTGAGCGCGATCTTGCCGCTAGCGTCGGGTGATAGCCACCCGTACCGTGAAGGTCCTCTACCCGGCCGTGATGGTCCTGCTGATCATCGCGTACTACACCATTGCCGGAGCACGGCCCTTCGTGCTGGTCACGGTCGGCCTGGGCGGCGCTGCCGCGATCTTCGCCGGGCTGCGGACCTACCGCACCGACCGCTCGTCCGCGTGGGCCCTGCTCGCCGTCGCCGTCCTGCTCATGACCGCCGGGGAGTTCTCGTACGCCGTCCTGCGCGCCTGGCCGAACCGGGACATCGCGTACCCGGAGTTGCCGGACGTGTTCTTCGTGTCGGCGTACATGCCGCTGGCGTTGGGGCTGATCCTGCTCGGGCGGCCGCGCGCACCGGCCAGGGACTGGCTGCTGGCGCTCGACACGATCGCGGTCGGGCTGGCGGCCACCCTGCTCGTCTGGATCACGCTGGTCCGCCCCGCCGTGATCGACATGCACATGACCGGGCTGGCCAAGATCACGGCGATCGCCAGCAACGTCGGGTACGCCGCCGTGCTGGCCAGCGCCGTGCTCGTGGCGGCCGCCTGGCGGGCCAACGCCGCGCTGCGCGTACTGGGGGCGGCGCTGGCGGCGTTCCTGGTCTCGGATTACCTGTACGGCGTCCGCGTCCTCGAGGGACTCCCGCAACCGGGCGTGCTGGCCGATCTCGGCTTCCTGCTGTTCTTCGGGCTGAGCGGGATGGCCGCCCTGATGCCGTCGATGCGGCTCGTCACCTCCCCCGCGTACGCGCGCAACCAGCTGGGCGGCGGCCGGCTGGCGATGGTCGCGGTCGGGCTGCTGGTCGCGCCGACCGCGCTGCTCGTGGCGGCCACCTCCGGCCCGGTACGCATCGGCGTCGCGATCGGGCTCACCGCCGCCTCGATCGGGCTGCTGATCGTGGTGCGGATCGCGTTGTCGACGGCCGCGTACCAGCAGAAGGCCGCCCGGGAGAAGTCGCTGCGGACGGCCTCGCGGGCGCTGATGCTGGCGCCCGACCGGACAGCGGTGGTGGCCGGGGTGACGGCGGCCCTGCACGACCTGGTTCCCGACGAGCCGACCGGCGTCCTGATCCTGCCACCGGGTGAGCGGCCGGGCGAGCCGCCGGCCGGCGGGCTGCCGATGGACCTGCGCGAGGGCGAGCCGCCGACGGACATCGGGACGATCGTGTTCACCGGGCCGCAGGCGACGCTGGGCGAGCTGATGCCGACGCTGCGCGCGCTGGCCGATCAGACCGCGTCGGCGTTCGTGCGGGTGTCCGCGGTCGCGGAGCTGGCCGCCAAGGAGCGCGAGCGCTACTTCCGGACGCTGGTGCTGACCAGCGCGGACGTGATCCTGATCAGCAAGCAGGGCATGGTCACGTACGCGACTCCGTCGGCGCACGCCCTGTTCGGCCTGGACGTGCTCGGTGCGGACTTCGACGACCTGGTGACATCGGTGGAACCGCGGGCCGAGCAGGCGGGCTGGCCGGACGTCGTCAGCGCCGAGGAGGGCGAGATCGACCGTCCGGGTGGGACGATCACGGTCCTGGTCCACCGCCGGGACCTGCGGGGCGACCCGACCGTCGGCGGGGTGGTCACCACGCTGCGCGACGTCACCGCCGAGCGCGACCTGCGGCGCGACCTCGCCCACCGGGCCAGCCACGACGTCGTCACCGGGCTCGGCAACCCGCAGCTGTTCCAGGAGGCCCTCGACGAGGCCGTGCGGACCCCCGGCACGGCCGTCCTTTTCATCGACATCGACGACTTCAAGCTGGTCAACGACACGTACGGGCACACCGTCGGGGACCAGCTGCTGATCGCCGTCGCGCACCGCATCGAGACCTGCGTCGGCCCGGCCGATCTCGCCGCACGCATCGGCGGCGACGAGTTCGCGGTCATCCTCGGCGAGGTCGGCGACGTCGCGACCGCCCGCCGCGTCGCGCAGCACCTCGCCGATCTGCTGGCCCGGCCGGTGGTCACCGACGGAACCGTCATCGACGGGCACGCGAGCATCGGTCTGGCGTACGCGTCGCGGCGGGGGCGCGCCGAGGATCTCGTCCGGGAGGCCGACATCGCCCTGTACGCGGCCAAGTCGAGCGGCAAGGGCCGGTGGCGGCAGTACGACAGGGAGATGGACACGCCGAGCCGCAAGCACGCCGCGACCGGGCGCCGGTTGCAGGCGGCCATGGAGTCCGGCGCGCTGACCTTGTTCTACCAGCCGATCGTGGAGCTGGAGTCGGGTGAGCCGGTCGGACTGGAGGCGCTGCTGCGGCTGCACGACGACGACGGCGACGGCGAACCGATGACGCCGCCGCAGATCGTCGCGGCGGCCGAGAGCACCGGCCTGATCGGGTACCTCGGCGAGTGGATCCTCGGCCGGGCCCTGGCCGACCTGCCCCGCTTCCAGCTGCCCGGGCTCGACGTCCACGCCGACGGCTGCTACGTCAGCGTGAACGTGTCGGCCCGGCAGTTGCGCCAGCCCGACTTCCTCGCGGCCGTGCGCCGCCGGCTGGCGGTCAGCGGCGCCGATCCGCGGCTGCTCGTCCTGGAGATCACGGAGAACGTCGTGATCGAGAACGACGACCAGCGGTCCTGGGACTACCTCAACGAACTGCACCGGCAGGGCATTCGCATCGCCGTCGACGACTACGGCACGGGATACGCGTCCCTGAGCTATCTGCGCCAGCCGAGTGTCGGCATCGTGAAGATCGACCGGTCGATGCTGCGCGGTGTCGACGAGCGGACGCGGACGTTGATCGAGGGAGTCAGCGCGACCCTGCGCGGGCTCGGCATCGACCAGATCGCCGAGGGCATCGAAACGGAGGCGGCGCGCGACGTGCTCATCGCCGCCGGCTGCCCGTACGGCCAGGGGTATCTCTACGCCCGGCCCATGCCGGCCGACGAGGCGGTGGAGTGGCTGCGCGATCACAAGCGCGGCAACGCATCGGCGGGGTGACCCGAGCCGGCCGGCCGGCACGGTCGATCCAGAAACCTCAGTAGCAGCACGGTTGGAGTAGCTGCATGAGCTTGAGTAGTTGCATGAGTAAGGCTCGGCATCCCACGGGGGAAGGACGCCGAGCCGTTGTATTAAGAACACCACACTCGCCTCGTTCGCGCCAGTCCTCCGCATGCCATTTTTCTTCGGAGATCATCTCCGGGACGACTCCGCTATGTGGACGATCCGCACTACTCGTTCGACGCATTCACGTCACACATTTACTCATAGACCACATTCAACGAAACCGCATTCGCCGCTAGAGTGTGGTGGTTCCCCACGCGGGCCGCGTACCCCGGCGCCCCCGCAGTGGTCGCGACCCTCCGATACCCCATGGGAAGGTGCGCATGCCCGGCCCCGATCTCGCGTACGCCGCCCGCCCCACCACCTGCCCGGCCCACCGGATCGCCGACGAGTTCTGGTTGCTGGCACACGATTCCGCCGGCCGGCCGCTGCCCTCGACCCGGACACTCGAACTCGGGCTGGCCGCCGCCGTCCTCGCCGAACTGCTCGTCGAGCAGCGCATCGACCTCACCGCCGGGCCGGTCGTGCCGGTCGGCGGCCGGCGTCCGGAAGAGACGGTCGCCCGGTCGGCGTACGACCTGATCGACGGCGAGCCGCGCCACCCGGTCTCGGCGTGGCTGCCGCGGTTGGCCGGACCCGCCGCGCTGGCGGTGCCCCGGCGCCTGACCGCCGGCGAGCCGCCCGCACCGTGGCTGCCCGCCCGCCTGCTCGGCCGGCCGGCCTCCGCCACCGGCGCCCGGCTGCGGCAGGGACTGCGTGGTCAGCGGTGGCTGGCCGGCACCGACGTGATCGTGGCGGCGCTGGCCTGGGCCACCGGGCTCGACCGCGACCTGCTGCGCTGGGCCGGGCGGCCGGCGCGACAGTTCCATGAGGACGAGCGGGCCGGGCTGCCGGGACCGATCCGGCGGCTCGCGGTGGACACGCACCGCACGGTCGGAACGATCAGCGGCATCCGCTGAGCAGTACTCCGCTGTTCAGTAATCCTCGGTACTGATCGTCACTCCGCGCCGACGAACCACGAGTCGCCGCCGACCACGGCATTCCACGACGACGAGTCGCGTTCGGCCGCCGCCACCGACCGCGCGGCCAGATCCGGCCCGATGCCCGTGCGCTCCGCGCACCACCGCACCCAGCTGGGCAGGATCCGCGCGACCGCCGGTAGCTCGTCGGCCGGCCACTCCACCGCGATGAGGTCCTGCAAGAGCCGGACGCGATGCGGCGAGCAGGCCAGGCGCGCGTACTCCAGGCTGCCTTCCAGCCACGCGTCGACGACGTCGCGCAGCAGCGGCTCCCCGGCGGCGGGGTCGTCACGGTCGGCGCACCACTGCGCGAAGCCGGCCAGGAACGGCTCGGCGTCGACACTCTCGGACAGCTCCCTTTCCCACCGGCTGACCGGCACCTCGGCCGGGCTCGCCGCCATCCAGAAGTCCTGGATGCGGCGGCGGGCGCGGAAGTACTCGTCCATCATCGCCCGCGGCTCGTCGCCCATGATGCCGAACTCGGTGTGCGCGCGCAGCAGGTCCGCGAGCACCGCCAGGTCCGCCGGCTCCGGCCGGGCCGCCCCGGCCGCCGCGGATCCGGCGAGGTCACGCCAGACCGCCGCCGCCTCCTCGGCGTCCCGGCAGACCCGCCCGCCGACCACGGCCATCCCTCCCGAGCAGGCGTCCACGTCGATCACGTAGACCTCACCGGTCCCGGACCGGTCCATGTACGCGCAGTCCAGGATGACGCCGAAGCGCGTGCCGTACGCGTCCCGCAGCACCTGGGCGGTCCCGGTCGGACGGATCAGGATGGTCTGCAGGATCCAGCGCGGTTCGGCGTACCCCTCGTTCGTCAGGTCGCCGAGACGGTCGAGGGCGTTGCCGGCCACCTCGTTCGCGGCGATGGCCGTGATACCGCACAGCAGCCGCGCGGCCGCGGACGACGGCACCCCGGCCGCCGCCTCGATCACCGTCGCCAGCCAGTTGTCGAGCTGGAATCCCTCGTTCTGCCGCTGGACCTCGGCATACAGGACGCCGCCGAGCAGTTCGGCCGTCGCCTGCTCCAGCTGCCCGGGCGTCTGCGCCGCGAGCAGCTCATCCATGCCGGCGAGGACGGCGGCGGTCGCGTCGGACCACCACGGCCAGGTACGCGGACCGGCCGGGCGACGCGTACGGCGCTGCTTCTTCGGCTTGCGCTTGCGGGAAACCGGGGACACCCGGCGACCGTACCGGATGCCGCGGCGGCACACCGGAATCGGCTGCCGCCGGGCGCGTCCGGGTGGCGGCCGACTCCGGTGCCGTCCGCCGTCCGATCAGGACCGCCGCAGGCGGTAGTGCAGGCGTACCACGGGAATGCGCCACAGCCGCAGATCGTGATCGGTACGCACGTCGCCGTCCGCGTCGACGTACAGGTGGAAATGCTCGGCGATCGGGATCCGCCGGGCCCGGACCGTGCCGTCCCCGCCGCGCAGCACCAGGTACGCCCCGTCCCCGCCGAACCGGCCGAGCGGCGAATGCAGGTGCAGCCCGCCGTCATCGGCGTTGGACGGGCGCAGGAACACCTGCAGCGAGCCGAGCGGCAGCGGGAAGGCGACCCGGACGCTCGGCTGGTCGCGCCGCGGCACGGTACGCGTCCCGTACAGGCCGCTGTAGGTGGTCCGCCCGGTCTTGCGCATGGTACGCAGCCACGCGGCCCCCACCACGGCACCGGCCTCGTCGTGCACGTGCACGACCGCGCTGTCCATGCCGAACGAGACGTCCAACGGCCGCATCGGCAGGCTCAACTGCTGCAGCCGGTTGCTCAGCAGGCCGGAGATCAGCCGCCCGAACGGCCACGCGAAGGCCGACCACTCGCTCCATAGATCCAGCCGCCACGCCCCGGCGTGCTCGTAGAAGTCGGCGATCCGCGGGTCGACCAGGTTCGGGTCGAAATCCGTCCCGGCCAGATCCTTCATGCTCACCAGCAGCCCGTGCTCCGGTCCGGTGGAGACGGTTCCGCCGATCTCCCGCGCGTACTCCTCGACCCAGCCGTGGCCCACGAAGTAGCGCCCGGCGGCAGGTCCGGTCAGCCAGCCCGCCTCCGCCGCCGGTACGCGACGACTGGTCAACCTGGTCAGGAAACGGCCGAGAAGATCAAGGGGGTGCGCGCGGGGGCGACGGGGAGCGTCCGGAATCATGCGCGGCACGGTACCGGTTAGGCTGCGACTTCGCTGACCGGATGATCGGCTGCTGGGATCGGCTACGGGGAAAGGCGTACAGGCGAATGATGATCTTTCCGAGTGACCCGCTGCGCCCGCGGCGCCCCGACGAGCATTTCGCCGCGGAGGCCGCGGCCGCACGCGATCTGGGTGAGACTGTCGCGCTGGTGGACCACGACGCGCTCGCACGGGGCGACGCGGACCAGGCGGTACGCGGCGTGCCCGCGGGCGAGGCGGTCTATCGCGGCTGGATGCTCAGCGCCGACCGGTACGCGCAGTTCGCCGCGGCGCTGGAACAACGCGATGCCCGGCTGCGGACGACGGCGGCCGATTACCGCCGCGCGCACGAACTGCCGGGCTGGTACGCCGCGCTCACGGACGTCACCCCGGCGAGCGCGTGGACGCGGGGTGACGGGCGCGACGAGTTCGACGCCGCCCGGGCGCGACTCGGGCCGGGCGCGGCGGTCCTGCGCGACTACAGCAAGTCCATGAAGCACCATTGGCACGAGGCGATGTACATCCCGGACACCGGCGACGAGGCGGCGGCCTGGCGGGTGGCGAGCCGGTTCCGCGCACTGCGCGAGGACGAGTTCGCGGGCGGCTTCGTCCTGCGCGCCTTCGAGAACTTCGCCTCGGCCGAGGTGCGCACCTGGTGGCGCGACGGCCGCCAGGTCCTGTGCGGCGCCCATCCCGACACCCCGGCGGACCTGCCGCCCGAAGACCTCGACACCGGCTGGCTCGCGCCGCGGATCGCCGCGCTCGCGCTCCCGTTCGTCACCGCAGATCTTGTACGCCGCGCGGACGGCACCTGGCGGGTCGTGGAGATCGGCGACGGTCAGGTGAGCGACCGCCCGGTCTCGCTCGACGCGACGGAGTTCCTGGCCGCGATCCGATGAGGAGGCGGGCCGGCGAAGATCAGTACGGCGCCTTACCGGCCAGCAGGTAGAGCGGGATGCCGACCGGGAACGCGAAAACGATCATCATTTTCCAGCCCGTACGCGTGAACAGCCGCAGCCGGCCGTCCGGCGTCCGCGCGAGGTCGGCGAGGCAGCGCAGGATGATCACGGCCATTCCGCCCAGGACGGCGACCATGAGCACGATCGCCACGAACTGCTGTGGGGTCACCCGCCATGCGTAGCATGATCCGGGCCGAAACGGGTACAGCCCTGATCACAGGGAGGGTACGTCATGGCTGAATCCACCGCCGAACTCATCCGCACAGCCTCCGGCCAGGTCAGCACCCTGGTACGCGACGAGCTGCGGCTGGCCCGCGCGGAGCTCACGCAGAAGGCACGGGACGCCGGGCTCGGGGCCGGGCTGGTCGCCGGGGCCGCCATAGCGGTCTTCTACGGTGTGGGGGCGATCCTGGTCGCGGCCGGGCTGGGCCTGGCCGAGGCGATGCCGGGCTGGCTGGCGGCACTGATCGTGTTCGCCTTCCTCATCGTCGTGGCCGCCGTGCTCGGCTTGATCGCCCGGGCGCACTTCCGGCGGGCGACACCGGCCACGCCGCAGCGGACGATCGAATCCGTTCACGCCGACATCGACGCCGTGGAGACGGCCGTACGCGAACGAGGTGCGCGATGACCCAGGACCCGACCGACCCCGATACGACCGAGCCCGATCCGGCGGTGTCCGATCCGGCTGTGTCCGATCCGGCGGTGTCCACGGACGACGTCTACCGGGCAGCGGGCTCACCGGCGGGACGGGCTCCCGCTCCGAAGGCAGCACGGCCCGCCGCGAAGCCGAAGGCGAACGGCGCGAAAGCCGGCACCAAGGGAAAGCCCGCCAGTGCCGGCGAAACAACCGTCAGCGCCAGCGGGAAGACCGGCAGCGCCAACGGGAGGGCCGCGAAACACGCGGCTCCCGCTCCCCCGCCGCAGGTGACGGCGGAATCGGGTCCGGAGCCGGTTCTGGAGCCCGCTGTGGAGGCTGTGGAGCCCGTTGTGGAGCCCGCTGTGAAGCCGGAGCCGGTGCCCGAGCCGAGCGTCGGCGAGCTGGCCGAACAGGTCCGGCTCGACCGCGCGGCCCTCGCGGACACCGTCGCCGCCCTGGCCGCCAAGGCCGACGTGAAGGCCCGTGCCACCGAGAAGGCGCACGACGTCAAGGCGAAGGCCGCGGAGACCCTCGACAGCGTCGTCGAAGTGGTCAAGGCGAAGCTGCACACCGCGAGCACCCAGGCCGGTGACAAGACCACCCACGCCGGTGACAAGGTCGCCGAGCAGGCCGCCGGGATCACCGCGGCCGCGGCCGCAGCGGGCACCGTGATCGCCGACCGGGCCGAGGACGTCGCGTACGAAGCGGCGGCGACGGCGGGGTCGCTGCGGGAACGCGTACGCCGCAATCCCGTGCCGTACGCCGTCCTCGCCGCCGGAATCGTCGCCGCGATCGTCCTGCTGGCCCGGCGCCGCCGAGTTTGACCTGCCCGAACCGGGGTACGCGACGCTCATGGACCGTGGAAACAGCAAGCACTCACCTCGCCTCGACGACGAGATGGCCCACGAGACCCAGGGCTACACGCAGGGCGCGGGCTCGGGCTCGCGGGCCGAGGATTGGCGGGCACCCGAGCCGCCCGCCGACGGCGAGCCGGAGCCCGCCGCCATCCTCGACCAGGACGAGGACGGGCTGTCCCGCCTCGGCCGGTTCGTGCCGCGTACCTGCCTGCCGGGCAGTCCGGCGCGGTTGCGGACGGGCGCCGAGCGGCTGCGGGCGCCCGACGACGTCCTCGAACAACTCGACCGCCTCGATCCCGGCCGCACCTACACCACCATCGCCGAGATGTGGCAGGAGCTCAGTACGGCTCAGTGAGCCGTCTCGGGGTCGGCGTACCGGAGCAGGGCTCCGATCCCGTCGCGGAGGTCTTCCGGACGGTCGTCTTCGAGGAACAGCACGTCGGCCTGGGTGAGGGCGGCCGCACGTACGAGGTCGTTGCGGACCGGGTCGTTCGCCTGATCGTCGGGCGCGTGCGCGGCCAGCAGGAGCGTGTCGACCTGCGCCCGGTGCAGGGCCAGTTCGGTGGCCTCCCGGCCGCGTACCGCCCAGACGGTCCCGGTCTCGTGAAATCGGTCGAGAACCCGGTTGTCCCGCGCGTCGGCGATCTCCCCGACGATCCGCGCGGTCGCCCCGTCGAGGGCCGGGCCGGCCGCGGAACCGGTGTCGGCTAGACCGGTGTCGGCGGGACTGGTGTCGGCGGGATCTGGGTCGGCGAGCACGGATTCGAGCTGCCAGCGTACGGGCAGCCGGTTCTGCAGGAGCCGCCGTGCGGTCACGTCACCGGCGATGACCACCACGTCGGCGCCGATCGCCTCGGCGTACCGGGCCACCGCCTCGGCGGCGTCACCCTGCCATGCCGGTTCCGTCTCGTCGGGGACGCGGGCCTGCGGCCAGTCCGCCGGGTCCACCTCGCGGACCGGGTACTGCCCGGCGCCCTGGACGTCGTCACGACGCGGCATCGCGCCGGCGGACGCGTACTCGATGGTGGTGCCTGTCCTGTCGACGACGACACGGAGCCAGGAGACCTGCTTGCGGCGCCCGCGGAGCAGCGGGAGGACGAACGGCGACGGACCGTACCGGGCGAGGGTGACCGGGGACGGTTCGGGCATCCAGTACGTGGCGGTGGCGCCGCGCTCGGCCGCGAACGCCGCCAGACCGTGCGCCCCGGGCTGGTCGGCGGACGCGTCGAGCAGGGTCGCCGCGGCGTCGATCGTCCCGGCCGGGGCGCCCGCCGCCGCGAGCTGCCGCCGCGCCTCCTGCCAGCGCGGCCCGACCTCGTGCCGGGCGTTCGCCGCGTCTCGGGCATCGTCCGGATAGACCGACGCCCACGCGCCCGTACGCTCGAACAGCGGACGAAGGAATGCGATGTTCATTCTGCTCAGGTACCCCTGGGCGGCAGGCCTATGCGTCGGTATCCGGCCTGGTCACGGGGTCAGAAACCTTCGGCGAGGCCGAGGATCGGCGGCGTCGACGACGGCAGCGGGGACGGCACCGAGCGCTCCTGCGCCACCGGCTGCTGCTCCTCCGGCTGCTGTCCCGCCGGATACTGTCCCGCCGGATGCTGTGCCGCCGGATGGTGCCCTACCTGCTCGCATACCTCCAGCGCGTGCCGTGCGGGCGGGCAGGGAACCGCCAGCCCGCACTCGCCGCACAGCCCGCCGACGCTCACGCTGTGCCGGTGCAGCAGCTCGCGCGCGAGCACGACGACCGCGCTCTCCGGGGGCAACAGGGGATACAGCGGCCGCGGCGCCGCGTGGCGCGACGTGGTAGTCGAGGACATATCCGTCTAACGCGCCGACGCCCCGGCCGCAACGCGCCTCGATCGACGGATCCACCGGCCGGTCCGAAGCTTGTCACCCCCGCCGGCTCGGCCGATCGGCGCCATGGACCCGGCTGTGGACCCCGTCACCGGCCGGGTTCGCGCCAGAACCCGTCGGGCAGCGCGGCCACCTCGCGCCCGGACTGTTCCAGGTCCGCCGCCCAGGGCAGCATGAGCTGGAAGACCGGCTCCCCGCCCGCCGCGAGCTGCCGGATCACCTCGACGTTGCGCTCGACGCGTCCCATGATCGCGTCACGGATCGCGATCCGGTCGCCGGTGTAGCCGTACGCGTCGAGCAGCAGGTGCAGCCGCCGGTGCCGATCGGCGGGGTCGGGAAAGCCGACCGACTCGGCGAGCGGCTCGGTCAGCAGCGGCACCCAGGTCAACGCCGAGAACGCGAGGTCGTCCTCGCGCCGGGCCGGGCTGGCGGTGTCCCAGTCGACGAAGCCGACCAGGGTGCCGTCGTCGGCCCACACGGCGTTCCACGGTGAGGCGTCCAGATGCCCGATGAGCAGCCCCGGCTGCCACGCGCGGCCGGTGAACCAGACGGCATCGGCGTCCGGCCGGTAGCTCGCGGTCGCGTCGTGCAGCGTCCGCAGCCAGCCGCCGACCTGCCGCAGCGCGTCGTCGGAACGCAGCCAGCCGGGCCACGGCGGCGGGGTGTCACCCAGTGTCTGGCCGGGCAGGAACGTCAGCCGTTCGCGTCCCTGCTCGTCGCGCCCCCGGCCACGCGGGGCGCCGTCGAACCCGGCGTCCTCCAGGTGGCGCAGCACCGTGTGCACGGTCGAGGTCCACGGCTGCGCGGGCCGGCGGACCTCGCCGCCGACGCGTACCGCTCCGAAACCGCGCCCGCCGGGTAACCGTTGTTCCGTCATCCCGCGGTTCTACCGCCACCGGACGACCGTTGCGACCGAATAACGCGACCGAATGCATCAGGCCCGGAGGTACTGGACCGCCGTACGCGCGGCGGTGCCGATCACGGCGTCGACGCGGGGCAGGGCCAGGGCGGTGGAGGCGCTGCGCGTGAACACCGCGACGGCGTACCGGCCGCCGTCGGGGTACTCGACGACCCCCACTTCGTTGCGGATGGTGGGCAACGTGCCGGTCTTGCCGTAGACGCGTACATCGTCGTAGGGGAAGCCCGCGGCCAGCCGGTGCGGCCACACCTGCAGCGACAGCAGCCGGCGTACGGCCGAGCAGGAGGACGGGGCGGCGGCGGTGTCGCGCCAGACGGCGGTGAGCAGCGTCGTGCAGTCGCGCGCGGTGGACCGGTTGGTACGCCCGGGGTCCAGCGTGGACAGCCGCGACAGGGCCGACGGGTCGGTGAGCGCGGCGGGATCGGTACCGAGATCGGCGAGGGTGCGCTCGGCGATGTCGCGGCACAGCTGGGTGACGGCGGTGCCGGCGAGACCGAGGCGGGCCAGCGTCTCGGCGACCGCGGGCAGGCCGATCCGGTCGGCGATCGCGTCGGCGGCGGCGTTGTCGGAGACGCTGACGGCCAGGTGGGCCAGGTCGCGCAGCGACATCGTGACCGGGTCGCGCATGGCTCCGATGCCGGTCGGCCCGCTGGTACGCCCGGTCGCCAGCGTCACGGCCTCGGTGAGGTCCAGGACGCCGGCGTCGGCGAGCCGGTGCAGGGCGACGACGAGCGGCAGCTTGAACACGCTGCCGATGGCGACCGGCTCGTCGGCGGCGACGGCGACCTGCCGGCCGGTGTCGATGTCGACCGCATGCAGCCGGCCGATCGCCCCGGCGTCGGCGAACAGCGCGGCGATGCGGTGCTCGATCAGGTGCTCGATCATCGGATCAGGCATGGCGGTCCTCCGGCATGGGCAGGATGTCCAGGACCGGCCGGGCGTGCGGCGCGGTCCGGGAGGGCGGCTGCGCCGCCGGCCGGAGCGCGCGGGCGGCCGCTTCGGCGAACGCCTCGACGTCGGGGTGGTGCCCGGTACGCGGCCACGCCGGGGCGAGCCGTTCGGCGAGCGGCTGACCGGCCAGCGGGCGCCAGGTCAGCCCGGCCGGCTGGGGGCGGGCGACGTCGAAGGTGACCGCGGTTCCGGCCATCACCAGCCCCAGCCCGAACGCGCGGCTGCCGGCCTGGTGGACGGTGGGCGGGTGGTAGCCGTGCCGGGCGCAGGTGTCGAGGATCTCGTCGTAGCGGGCGGGTGCCGTGGCGCGCCGAAACAGCGCCAGGTCGTGGTCGTTCAGCTGGGACAGCAGGACTTCCGCCCCGGCCGGCAGCAGCGAGTCGGCGGCGACGACGCCCATCGGACGGTGGAGCACCGGTCCGAGGACCAGGGCGGCGGTGTCGCACGGCAGCTGCAGCACGGCGGCGTCGAGCCGGCCGTCGGCCAGGCCGCGCAGCTGGGCGGCGTTGCCGATCTCCTGCAGCCGCAGGCGCGTACGCGACCGGGACCGGGCGAATCCGTCGAGGACCGCCGCCACCACCGCCGCGTCGACGCCGGGCGGTACCGCGCCCCGCAGCACGGCCGGCGGCGTTTCGCGGCGCTGGGCGAGCTCGGTCAGCCGGTCGGCGCGGCTGAGCAGTTCACGCGCCTCGGGCAGCAGCGTCCGCCCTGATTCGGTGAGGGCGACCCGGCGGGGTGTGCGGTCGAACAGGCGGGTCCCCAGTTCGCGTTCCAGCCGCTGGATGCGCTGCGACAGGGGTGGCTGAGCCATGTGCAGCCGGGCCGCGGCACGGCCGAAATGCAGTTCCTCAGCCACCGTGACGAAATATCGCAGGTGTTGCAGGAGGTCCACGACCGGCAACGATATCAGTTCCGATATCGAACGTGTCGGAAAGTGATGTTGGCAGCGTGATCATGCGGGGCGATCGTCGGCCCATGCAGAGCAACAGCACTCCCCCGAACCCCTTGCGCCGCCGGGAAGTCCTGCGCCGTACCGTCCTCGGTGGAACGGCCGCCGCCGTCGGCCTCGCCGCCGCGCCGGTCGTCTCCGGCGCTGCTCCAGCCGCGGCGGCCCGGCCGCGGGGAACCGCGGACGTCACGTTCCGATGGCTGGGCGTCGCCGGGTGGCAGGTGGTCCACGACGGCCACGTGCTGTATTTCGACCCCTACCTGAGCCGCTTCGACTACCAGTCGAACCCCGCGCTGGACATCGACCCGACGATAGTCGACCGGCTGCTGGCGGCCGGTACGCTCGCCGGTCCCCCCGAGCTGATCATGGTCAGTCACGGGCACTGGGACCACCTGGCCGACGTACCGCAGCTGCTCGCCCGGCCGGACTGGGCCGGTGCCACGATCCGCACCATCGGCACCGACACGGTACGCAACCTGCTGGCCGGCATGGGGGTGTCCGACGCCCGGCGCAAGAACTTCATCGTCGCCACCGGCGGTGAGGAACTCGACTTCGGGGCGTACCAGGTGCGGGTCGTGCGCAGCCTGCACAGCCAGTCCAAGGGCTTCGGCTTCGCCATGCCGGGCGTACGCGTCGCGCCGCCGCCCACCCCGCAGACCATCAGCGACCTCGTGGAGGGCGGGACGCTGGCGTACCAGGTCACGTTCGGCGGCCGGCTGCGGGTGCTGTTCTCCGGCGGCACCAACTTCGTCGAACGGGAGCTGGAAGGGCTGCGCCCGGACGTCGTCATGGTGTCGATGACCGACTACTCCTCGCTGCCCGACTACCTCGAACGGCTGCTGACCGTCCTCGGCGGTCCCCGCTACGTCGTACCGGTGCACCACGACGACATGGTGACCAAGTTCGACAACCCCAACCTGCCGGGGACCGTCGACGCGACCGCGGCGACCCGGCTCCGCGACGCCATCCGGGCGCTGCGGATGCCGACGAAGGTCATCGAGGCGCGCCACCTGGAGGCGTTCACCCTGTAGGCAGGCCCTGGGCCCGGACATTGCGCGTACGGATGTCCGGGCCTTCTGCGCACCTCTGCGTCACGCGCGGTCCAGGCGCGGGAACACCGTCTCCCGCAGGATGATGTCGATGGCCGCCGCGACCGGGATCGCCACCAGCGCGCCGAGCAGGCCGCCGGCCGCCCCGCCGATCAGGACGGCGAGGATCGTGGCCACGGCCGGCACCGACACCGCACGCCCGATGACGCGCGGCACGATCAGGTAGTCCTCCAGCAGCCGGTACGCGATGTAGAACACCGCGGTGGCGATGGCCACCGGCAGCGACACGGTCAGGGCGATCAGGGAGACGATGATGCCCGCGATGGTGGATCCGATGATCGGGATCAGGTCGAACAGGGCCACCATGATGCCCAGCACGATCGGGTAGGGCACGTGGAAGATCAGCAGCCAGACGGTCGTCCCGACCCCGGCGATGAGACTGGTGACGAGGTTGCCGAGGACGTAGTGGCCGACCTTGCCGCTGATCTCGTCGCCGATGAGGATCACCCGGGCGCGCCGGGAGGCCGGGGTCAGCCGGTAGAGCAGCCGGCGGATACGCGGCAGGTCGAACATGAGGTACACGGTCAGGACCAGCACCGTGAAGATCGAGAACGTGGTGCTCAGGACGACCCGGCCGGCGCTGACGACCTCCCCGGCCATCGCTGAACTGTCCACACCCGACAGTGCTTGGCGTACGCGTTCCTCGATGTGGTAGCGGGCGTCCAGGTGCCCCAGGGTGGTGCTGTGGTCGCGCATCTGGCTGATGTAGACCGGCAACTGGTCGACGAACTGGCCGACCTGCGCGATCAGCGGCGGCAGCGCCAGCGCGAGGAAGCCGCCGAGGACACCGATGATCAGCAATGCGACCAGCGGCACCGCCAGGGCGCGGGGCATCCGGGTCCGCCCGAGCCAGGCGACCGCGGGCTCCAGCCCGATCGCGAGGAACAAGGCGACCGCCACCAGGACCAGCACCCCGCTGGCGGCCTGCAGCAGGCGGCCCAGCTCGTACGCCACCCCGACACCGAGCGCGCCCCAGAAGCCGATGACGAACGGTGATCGCCGGCCGATCGGCGGGCCGGGCTTGCCCAGCACCGGCGCGGCCGTGCTCAGCCGCTCCGCCTCTTCATGGGCGTCGGCGACAGCCTGCTCCTGAGCGCTGGCGCCCTCCCCGGCCTGGTTCTGAGCGCCGGCGTCTTCATCAGCCACGGTATACAACTGCCCGCCCGATCACCTGGGCAAACGCGATACGCCCGGATCGGCGTCCCGCGTACGCCCAGGTCGCGGAACGGTTCGATCGATGTCGCCGGCGGAGGGTTGAGGGAGCGCGACGGTGGGCACAACCAGGTCGTCCGGACGACGCCCAGTCAAAGGAGATCGGGATGGGAACCGTGGACAAGACCAAGCACGAGGCGCAGGACCTGATCGGCAAGGCGAAGGAGAAGATCGGCGACGCGACCGACAACCACCGCCTTCAGGCCGAGGGCGTGGTCGAGCAGGGCAAGGCGAAGCTGGGCAAGGCCGGCGACGAGGTACGCGACGCGCTGCGCGGCCGCGACGCCGAGAGCGACGCCGAGCGCACCGACAACTGAGCTCGACCGATGACAGAGCTCGACCGCTCAGCGAGATGAGCGGCGCACGCGGCACCGGCCGGGAACCTGCGGGTCCGGCCGGTGCCGCTGCCCTGATCCGAACGCATCGGGCAAGGCAAGCTCGCGGAACAGCACCGCTGTCGGCCTCGCTGGGGACGCGTACGCCCGGGGGATGATCACTATTCGACGGGCTTGTTCAGCGCGGTGGTCAACGCCCGCGCTATCTCCTCGTCGCCGGCCCCGAGCCGACGGGCGGCCGCGACGTATTCGACCGCCTTGGCGGCGAGGATGTCGCCCCGGCTGCCGGGCGGCAGCGCCGCCGCGATCCGGGTCCCGGCGGCGCGTCCGGTGGTGACCAAGCCGGCCGCTTCCAGCTCCTGGTACGCGCGGGCGACGGTGCCGTTGGCCAGGCCGAGGTCGGCGGCGAGCTGGCGGACAGGCGGCAGGCGCTGATCGGGCCGGAGGGTGCCGAGGGCGATCAGATCGGCGATCTGCTGGCGGACCTGTTCGAACGGGGGGACATGCGAGTGGGGGTTGATGCGGATCTCCGGGTCGATGCTCACCGGACTGTCGCGTCCACAGTGGTGAGACTCTCCGGCCGAGCCGGCGTGGCAGGTTCGGCCGCCACCGCGATCAGCGTGGCGGCGTAGTAGGCGAACAGCACCAGACCGGCCGCGGACAGCAGCGACAGCGCAACCCCCATGGTCGGCGATCCACCGCCGCGCCAGTCCAACTCGCTGTCGGCGTACCAGAAACCGAGCGCGGTGAAGACGAGCGCGAACACGGCGGCGCAACAGTTCGCGATCCGGCGCACGGCCGCCTGGCGCCACGCCTCGTCCTCGGCGCGCTCGATCTCGGTGGCGCCCGTCTGCGCACTGCGGGCCACCAGCCACACCGTCAGCCCGGCAAGAAGCGCGACGACGCCGAGGGTGGCCTTCGTCGTCACGAGGCTCACCGGCGACGCCACCCCGAAGTAGTCGATCTCGTGGCCGGGATGATGCGGCAGGCGCAGGAGCCCGAGGCCGAGCACGCCGGCGCCCAGCAGGACGACCACCAGCACGGTCCGTCCGGAGAGGTAGTCGCCCAGCCGACGCGGACGCAGGCTCGCCACTCCCCGGGCGCGGGCTGGGCGCGGCGTGACGGCCTCGCCGGCCAGCAGGCCCGCCGCGACGGCCGCGGCCAGCGCGACCGGGGCGAGGTCGAAGAGGTAGGTACGGGTCATCGCGAAAGCCAGCCCGGTCCCGACGACCAGGCCCGCCAAGCGGCAGTATCCGCCGATGGTCACACGAAGCCTCCTTGTAGCAACTGATTGATACAAGGTAACCCTCCGGCGGAACTTGTATCAAGTGGTTGTGACAAGCCGGCTCGGCCACGTGCTTTACCTCATCTTGGACTCGTTCTCGTCGAGTACTTGATGTGATACAGTACTTCACGTGATGACGAATGAAGACCCGCCCGGGCCACCGCCCGACTCCTCGGGCAGCGACGCTTTCGCGGCCGACCTCCTGCGCGGCCACACCGACACGATCGTGCTCGGCGTACTGCGGGACGGGGACAGCTACGGATTCGAGATCTACAAGACGATCCGGGACGCGACGGGCGGCGACCACGCGATCAAGGAGGCCACCCTCTACGCGACCTACCGCCGCCTGGTCAAGGACGGCCTGATCGAGGCGTACTGGGGCGACGAGACGCAGGGCGGCCGCCGCAAGTACTACCGCATCACCGACGCCGGCCGGGCCGTGTTCAGCGGCAACGTCGCGGCGTGGATCACCACCCGCAGCATCCTCGACACCCTCCTGCACACGAAAGACTTCACCGAAGGACGGCAGCGATGACCGACGACCAGCTCCGTACGCCCGCCGGGGACCTGCACCGCCTGCTCGACGAGGCCTTCGCCGGGGTCGCCATGACCCCGGACGCGCAGGACCTGAAGGAGGAGATGCGGGCGAACCTGCTCGCCCGGGTCGCCGAGCTCGTGGCCGCCGGCCGGTCCCCGCACGAGGCCGCCCGCCACGCGATCGCCGAGGTCGGCGACGTGCGCGCGCTGCTCGACGGCACTCCGGATCCGGGTTCCCCGGCGGGTTCCGCCGCGGCCGCCGAGACCTGGACGAACGCGGCCGAGCGCCACCGCGTACGCCCGAAGCCGGCTTTCGTCGTGCGGGTGGTCGTCGCCGCACTGGCGACCGTGATCGGGCTGGGCCTCGCGGCCCTCGGCGCGACCGACGTCCTGGCCTTGCCTGCGGGGGTGCTGGTCCTGCTCACCGGGATCGGCGCGACCGGCATCGCGTGGCTGGTCGGCGACCCGCTGGCGCAGGAGACGACGACCAGCTACCCGATGCCCGCCCGGCGGGCCGGCGGCTACTTCTTCGCGACGCTGCTCGGCGCTTTCGGACTCGGCCTCGGCGGCCTGATCGCGCTCGGCGAACTTCCCTTGTGGACGGTGACCTTCGCGGCGCTGGGCGTGGTCGCGGCCATCGTGCTGTTCGCGTTCCTCGGCGCCACCCAGACCAACCGCCACAAGGCCTGGGTACGCGCGATCCAGAGGGAGCACTCCGGCGTGGCGACCCGGTTCGACACCGATCCCGCCGCGGCCGCCCGGTTCGGCATCTACACCCTGGTGATCTGGCTGGTCGCGTTCGCGGTCTTCGTCGTCCTCAGCCTGACGGTCGGCTGGGCCTGGTCGTGGCTGGCCCTGCTCGGCGGCTTCGCGGCGATGATGCTCCTGCTCGCGCGGATGCTGTTCGGCCGGACCGACGCGTAAGGACCCAGACGTCAGGACCCACGCGTCAGGACCCTGGCGTCAGGACCCCGCGTGGCGAGCTCCACCGACTCCGAGCGGAACGCAGCCGGTCACAGCGCCGGCTGCGTTCCCGTCAGCACTTCCCAGACACCGCACACCTTGAGGATCCGGGTGATCACGTCCGAGGTCTCCTCGGTCACCAGAGGCAGGCCGGCGGACGCGGCCAGGTCCTGGGCGACCAGCAGCGCCTCGATCCCGCTCGAATCGCAGAACCGTACGCCGTGCAGGTCGACCACGATGCGTTCCAGCGTCCGGTCGGCGAGCGATTCCTCGACCGCCGAGGCGAGGTCGCCGGCGGTCGACAGGTCGAGTTCGCCGTCGAGCAGCAGCCGCGCCACCGCGCCGCCCTCCTGCGGGGTGATCGTGAGCATCAGGTCATCCTCCGGCCCTGCTGCGCCGGCATCGCCGCGAGGCGAACCCAGACCCGTTTGCCGCCTTCGTGGTTCTCCACTCCCCAGTCCTGCGCGAACTCCTCGATGATGGCGATCCCCCGGCCGCCGTCGTCCCGGGGGCCGCCGCCGGCCGCCCGGCGGCGGGGCACCACCGAGGATCCGTCGGCCGCGCTGACGACGATCGCCTCGTCGTGCGCCTCCAGCCGCAGCTCGATCAGCCCGCCGCCGTGGCGTACGGCGTTGGTGACCAGTTCGCTGACCACCAGTTCGGCGTCGTCGAGCCAGCGCGGGTCCTGAAAGCCCCAGCCGGCCAGCAGCATGCGGGCGGCCCGACGGGCGTAGCGGGGCGCGTCGGGCCGGTTGACCGGCAGGTCGAGGCGAGCGGACAGCTGGCTCATGATCCCTCCCTCTCGCACGGTGACAGCCCCCGTGCTACCCGGCCGAGCGAGGTCGCAAACACTCCGTGGTCATCCACAGTGCACTCAGGCCGCGGTGCACTCTGGCCGCAGTGCATTCAGGCTGCGGTGCATTCAGGCCGCGGTGCTCGCTCCGGACGGCGGGCGCAGGCCGTCGAGCAGAACCGTCACGAACGCCGCGCCGAGGTCCCCCGGGCCTTTGCGGGCCCGCGCCACGGCGTGCGCGGCCTCCCCGACGAGCACCACCGCGGTCTCCAGGGCGATGTCGGTGCGGATGCGCCCGGCCGCCCGGCCGGCCGCGAGCAGGTCGCGCAGGACCCCGCCGAGCTCGGCCTCCAGCGCCGCCGTCGCCGGGAGGGACAGGCCCGCGATCTGCTCGCTGATCGCGTAATGCTCGCGCTGGAAGGCGCTCAGCTCCACCAGGAAAGTACGCAGCGCGGCCTCGTCCGGGGTCGCGGCCAGTTCCCGGCCCCGCGCGACGATCGGCGTGAGCAGTTCCGCCACGGCCGCGTCCAGCAGGGCGTCCTTGCCGCCGAACGCGCGGACGACCGTGCCCGCGCCGAGCCCCGCCCGCTGGGCGATCTTCTCGACCGTCAGCTGCGCCTCCGGCTGGGCCAGCAGCTGCTTCGCCGCGTCGAGGGCCAGGCCTCGGTTGCGTACCGCGTCCGCACGGCGGGCACCGGGCTCACTTGACATCTGGAACGCCCCTTCCACATAATGATTTGGAACGTGAATTCCACTTATTCCCAGCCTGGATCGTAGCCCCTGGAAGGTGCGAGATGAAGCAGCACGTCCTCATCGCCGGCGCGAGCATCGCCGGCCTCACCGCCGCCCACTGGCTCGCCCGCGCCGGTTTCGCCGTCACCGTCGCCGAGCGCACGGACGGCCCGCGCCCCGGCGGCAACGGCGTCGACCTGCGCGCGCGGGCCGCCGAGGTCATCGAGCTCATGGGCCTCACCGATCGCGTACGCGCGGCCGCCACCGACGTGATCGGCATGAAGTTCGTCGACGCGGCCGGCCGTGCCCGGGCCCGGATCGACACCCGCGTCCCGGGTGCGGTCGAGATCATGCGCGGCGACCTGGTCGGCCTGCTCGCCTCGACCGTCGAGAACAGCAGCGACGTCGAGTTCCGCTTCGGCTCCCCGGTACGCGCCCTCGACCAGGACGGCACCGGGGTGAGCGTCACCTTCGACCGGGGCGCCACCGAGCGCTTCGACCTGGTGATCGGCGCCGACGGCCTGCACTCGACCGTCCGCCGGCTCGCGTTCGGGCCCGAGGACCGGTTCCTGCATTTCCACGGCCACTACTTCGCCTTCGCCGACGCCGATCCCGCCCTCGGGGAGGACCGCTGGGTGACCATGTTCAACCGCCCGGGCCGCATGGCCGGGGTGTACCGCTCGGGCAACCACCCGCAGGCCAAGGCGTACTTCATCTTCCGGTCGGCGCCGCTCGTCTACGACTACCGCGACGTGGACCAGCACCGGCGGATCGTCCGCGACGCCTTCGCCGACGACCGCGGCTGGCACGTACCGGCCCTGCTGGACGCGGCCACCGCCGATCCCGGCTTCTACTTCGACTCCCTGAGCCAGGTACGCCTGCCCGCCTGGTCGACCGGCCGGATCGGGCTCGTCGGCGATGCCGCGTACTGCGCCTCGCCGGCCTCGGGCGCCGGTGCCGAACTGGCCGTCGTCGGCAGCTACCGGCTGGCGGCCGAACTCGCGCGGGCGGACGGCGACCACGCCGCTGCCTTCGCCCGGTACCAGGCCGCCCACACCCCGCTCGTCCGGCGCCGGCACCGGATCGGCCCGAACGTCCGCATGATGGTGCCGAAGACGCGGGCCGGCAGCCGGGTCCGCGACACCCTGGCCCGGCTGCCGTTCCTCACGGCCCTCGGCGCGCTCGAAGGCGCGGGCGAGCCGCTTTCGCCCGGAATCGAGGTTCCCGCCGGCCGGTCGTGATCTGATGGGATCACCCGCGCCATCCGGGAAGGGGGCGGCCGATGAGCGGCTGGATCAGGAACATCACGGTGCTCGGGCCGGGCGTACGCGGATCGCGGATCGCCGGGTACGCCGCCGGACGCGGATTCCCCGTGATCGCGTACGGCCTGGCGGCGGAGGCCGTCCCGGCCGGCGTACGCCTGAGCACCGATCTCGCCGCGGCCACCCGCGAGGCCCATCTGATCATCGAAGCCGTGCCCGAGACGGTCTCCGCCCACCGCGACGCGTACGCGAGCCTGGCGGCGGTCGCTCCGGAGGGGGCGATCTTCGCCACGACCTCGACGCTGCCGCCGAGCGACCTGGTGGCCTTCACCGCGCGGCCGGACCGGTTCCTCGCGCTGCGCCTCCCCGACCCAGCCCGCCAAGCCGACCTAGCGCGCCAAGACGACCAAGCGCGCCAAGACGGTCAAGCAGGCCAGGGCGGCCAGGGCGACATCGGGGAGGGCGCCGCCGAGATCATGGGAACGACGGCGACCTCGCCGACCGTCCTGCGCGCGGTCGCGCGGTTCGCCGCCGACCTCGGACTGGTGCCGGTCGAGCGGCGCGACGGTACAACCGACGGCACCACCGACGCCACAACCGACGACGGGGCACGCTCGGCGTCGATCGACTCGCTCAGGCCGCGCTGAGCTCGCGTACCGCCTCGACGACACTCTCCACTTCGGACTCGGTGTTGTAGTAGTGCGGGGACAGCCGCAGGCACCAGTCCACGTCCTTGTCGCCGAAGTCGAGCACCGCGAACTCCCGGTAGCTCAGCGCGGAGTTGATCCGCCGGGCGTCCAGGGCCGCCTTGAACTCGGCCGCCGCCCAGCCGTCGATGGCGAACGTGACCAGCGCCGCCCGATCCGCGCCCCGGTCCAGGACGCGTACGCCGGGGACGTCCGCCAGCCCCGTCCGCAGGGCACCGGCGAGCTCCGCGGCTCGCCGGCCGGCCGCGGCGACACCGACGCCCGTGGCGTACCGGACCGCCTCGGCGCAGCCGAGCAGCGTGGCGTACGGGAACTCCCACTCCTCGAAGCGGGCGGCCGAGGCGACCGGCTCGTACGCCTCCGGTCCGGTCCAGCGCGCCCCGTGCATGTCGATGGACAGCGGTTCGTAGCCCTCGCGCAGCACCCGGTCGGACACGTAGAGGAACCCCGAGCCGCGCGGGCCCCGCAGGAACTTGCGGCAGGTGGCCGTCAGCAGGTCGCAGCCGATCTCGGCGACGTCGAGGTCACGCTGCCCGGCCGACTGGCACGCGTCCACCAGGTACAGCAGGTCCAGTTCCCGGCAGTGCCGGCCGATGTCGGCGACCGGCTGCACGAGGCCCGAATTCGTCGGCACATGGGTCGCCGCCACCAGCCGCGGCCGGCGCGTACGCATCAGCGACGCCATCGCGTCCACGTCGACGCCCGCGCCGTCCGGCCGGTCCGGGGCGTGCACGATCTCGACGCCGAACCGCTTGCGCAGGGCCAGGAACGCGATCTGGTTGGAGACGAAGTCGTTGCGAGTGGTCAGGACGACATCCCCGGCCTCGAACGGGATCGCCGACAACGCCCGCGCGTACGCGTGGGTCGCGCTGCCCGCGAACGCGATGTTCTCCGGTCCACAGTGGATGAGCTCGGCGACCGCCTGGTAGAAGCCGCGTACGGCGCCGGACCGGGCCGCGGACGCTTCGTAGCCGCCGATCGCGGCCTCCAGCCGCAGGTGCTCGACCATCGCGTCGAGCACCGGGCGGGCCAGCAACCCGCAGCCCGCGTTGTTGAAGTGGATCACCGACTCCGCGCCGGGCGTGTCGGCCCGCAGGGCGGCGACGTCCAGAAGCGGTTCCCTCAGCAACTCAGTAGCGCTATTCTGTTCACTCATGTCCGAGAGTAGCAGTATCGAGGCGCTCGCAGCCAGACTGCGTACCGAGATCGGCGGCCTGGCCCCGGGCGAACGCCTGCCCACCAGCCGCGACCTCGTCACCCGGTACGCGGTCGGCCCCGTCACCGTCAGCCGCGCCATCGCCCGGCTGGCGGCCGAGGGGCGCGTCGTGACCCGGCCCGGCAGCGGTACCTTCGTCGCGGCCCGCCGCCCGGCCGGGACCGAGGCGGACACCTCCTGGCAGACGGTCGCGCTGGCCGGGCGCGCGTTCGACGCCCGGGCCGCCCACGATCTGCTCAGCTCGCCACCGGCCGGCGCGATCACGCTGTCCGGCGGCTACCTGCACGCCTCCCTGCGGCCGATCCGCGCCCTCGAAGCCGCGCTCGCCCGGGCCGCCCGCCGCCCGGACGCCTGGGACCGCGCGCCCGCCGCCGGGATCACTCCACTGCGGACGGTCTTCGCCCGCTGGGCCGGGCCCGGGTTCGGCCCCGACGACGTCCTCGTCACCGCCGGCGGGCAGAACGCGCTGTCGATGGTGTTCCGGTCGACGATCGCGCCCGGCAGCCCCGTCCTCGTCGAGACCCCCACCTACCGCGGCGCGCTGGCCGCCGCGCGGGCCGCCGGGCTGCGGCCCGTCGCCGTGCCGATGGACGCCGACGGCGTGCGGCCCGACCTGCTCGCGGAGGCCTTCGCGATGACGGGCGCCCGGCTGTTCTACTGCCAGCCGACCTTCCACAACCCCACCGGCACCGTGCTGTCCGCCGAGCGCCGCCACCAGATCCTCGCCGTCGCCCGCGCGGCCGGCGCCTTCATCGTCGAGGACGACTACGCCCGCCACCTCGGCCACGGCGCCGCGCTCCCCCGCCCGCTCGCCGCCGACGACGCCGACGGCACGGTCGTGCACCTCACGTCGCTCACCAAGCCCGCCGCGCCCAGCCTGCGGGTCGGCGCCGTCGTCGCCCGCGGCCCGGTCCTCGACCGGCTGCGCGCGCTGCGCCTCGTGGACGACTTCTTCCTCGCCCGCCCGCTGCAGGAGGCCGCCGTCGACCTGCTCTGCTCGCCCGCCTGGGAGCGGCATCTGCGTACCCTGGCCGTCGCGCTGCGCGAACGGTGCGCGGCGCTCGCCGCGGCGATGCACGAACACTGTCCGCAGTGGACTCTCACCCGGTTCCCTTCGGGCGGCCTGCACCTCTGGTTCACCACCCCCGCCGAGTACGCCGAGAGCACCCACGCCGCGCTCTCGCGTGGAGTCGCGGTGAGCCCGGGACGCGGCTACTTCCCCGACGAGCCACCCGGGGCGTACGCGCGCCTGAACTTCGCGGCCGCCGACGTGGCCGAATTCGGTACGGCGGCCCGCCGGCTCGCGTAAGCGCGCTCAGGCGGCGGCCACGCCACCGAGACGTGACAGCAGCAGGCCGACAGCCTCGCCGATCTCGCCGGGCCCCTCGACGGTCACACCCGCCCCGCCCAGCCGCTCCAGCGGCGCGACGTCGATGTCGTAGCGGTCGCCGACACTCCAGGTGCCCGGCGCGCCGACGCCGAGCCGGTCCAGCACGATCCCGAACGCGGCCGGGGACGGCTTCGGCTGCGCTCCCGTGTCCTCGGCACCGACGACGGCCGTGAACACGCCGTCCGGGAAGCCGATCTTCGCCAGGATGCGCCCGGCGAGCGTACGCGTGTTGTTGGTCAGCAGCGCGACCGGAAGGTGTCCGCTCAGCCGCCGGACGGCCGCGACGAGCTCCTCGTCGCGGGACAGACCCGCGGCGATGTCGAGGTGCCGCGACCGGTACGCGCTCCAGCGGGCCGGATCGACGCCCTCGGCGATCATGAAGCCGGTGGTGGACGTCGCGTCCCAGTTCCCGGCCATCCGCCGGCGCAGCTCGGCGACGCGGTCGCGGGCGGCGGCCGGGGTGAGCCCGTGCAGCTCCACCAGCCCCCGCGCGATCACGTCGAGCGTCGGATCGACGTAGCGCTCGCGCGGATACAGCGTCCCGTCCAGGTCGAACACGACCGCCCGCGGCGGCGAACCGTTGTCGTGGACGCGCATGCGACTCCGCCTTCACCTACGGGTATCCGGGCCGGGCCCAGTCTGTCACAGCCTCCTGGCCCGATTCCCCTACCGTCCGTAGTGGACTGTCGTCGGGTCACAGGTCGGCCTCCCGGGCGATCGCGGCCCGCAGTTCCCGCGCCAGCCGCTCCTTCTCCTCGGCCGGCTGCTCGATCACGCCGTACTCGGCCATCATGGCGTGGAACTGCTGCTCGTCGGGCGGCGTGCCCGGTGGCAGCGGCACCACGTGGACGTGCAGGTGCCGGTTGGCCTGCTGGCTGCCGAGGCTCGCGATGTAGGTCCGCTCCGAGGGGACCGTGGCCTCGACGGCCCGCGCCACCCGGTAGACCGCCGCCTGCAACCGCAGGTACGCCGCCGCGCTCAGCTCCCGCACGATGTGCTCGACATGGGCCCGCGGTGCCACCAGGCAGTAGCCGGGAACGGTCGGGTAGCGGCTGAGGAAACCCAGGAACTCGCCGTCGTCGTAGAAGACCTCGTGCTCCCCGCCCGGCGTACCGTCGACGATCGCGCAGACGAAGCACGGCGAGGTACGCGACCGCTGCGCGTACGCCGCCACGTCGAAGGGAACACGATCGAAGGGAACACTTCGGTGGGCCACGGACGGCACCGTACCGCGCTCCACCGTCGTGCGCTCTACCGTCGTGCGGCGGTCGCTACCATCGTGACGTGACGCCGGACCCCGCCGAGCCGCCGCTCATCACCGCCATCGTCCACACTGGAGACGCGTACGCCGCGGCCGACATCCTCGGCTCCGACCTGGCGGTAGCCGGCCGGTCCCTGGAGGAACTCGCCGCGGAGGTCGAACGGCTGACCGGCTCGGACCACCCCGACGCGGCCTTCCGCTGGGAACGGGACCGGACGAACCCCGCGCTCTGACGACGACGGCCGACCTCTCCTACGCGGATTTCACCGGCTGCCGCAGAACCGTCTTCAACTTCGCCGGCTCCGTACGCCGCACGTCGCTGAGATAGATCTCGTGATGGTCGCCGTTGAAGGTCAGCCCGTGCTCAGGCAGGTAACGATGGTGCAGGCGCTCCAAGGTCGGAGCCTCGTCGTCATAGGACCCCACATGCAGGATCTGCACGCACCGGCCTTCCACCATGCTCATCAGCCGGACGTGCGCCAGCGCCGGATTGTCCTTCTTGCGCGCCGTCGCGGCGACGGCCGCCCCGACCATCCCCGCGGTGATCCAGTCCGGCTGGCTGATCATCATCGTCCACGACCAGGCATCCTTCTGCCTGGTCACGAAGGTCGCCGGGTCGTCCGCCCGCCACAACCCCTCCAGCGGCGCCACCACGAAATCCCGGTCCAGCTCCTTGCGGCTCGCGAACTTCACCGCGTACGCGACGCCGAACAGCGCCTCGACAGCCTCCGCGTACGCCGCCGAGGTGTTCGGATCGCCGTGCCCGTCGACGGCGACGTACGCCAGCTCGGGTACATCGACGACGACGAAGTCCTTGGCCGGTGGGGCATACAGCTCGCGGTACGCCTTCTTGACGTCGAACTTGTCCACAGCGTCTCCCTGTTCGCGACGGGCTGCCACTTCGATCTTCATCGCCCAACCCCCGATTGTGTCACCGCTGAGGTATTGGAAGACTGCGGCTTCATCGAGGGAGTGTGTGATGGATAGCAAAGAACTTGTGACCGCGTTGGCCGCAACGGATGTCGACCCGAACTACCGAGTCGACGGCCACCTTGTCGGTTTCACGCATGATGGCACGCCCTACCTGGACCGGCTGCCGGATGGCCGGTGGTGTGTCGGATACATCGAACGGGGCGTAGAGCATCCGGTCCGCTTCTTCGCGACCGAGAACGAGGCTTGTCGATATTTCTACGATGACGTGACGAAACCGCGAAAGATGCCCCGGGTCCGCACACCCGAAGAGGTGGCTGCGGATGAAAGGCATATGCGTCGATGGTGGGCGGAGCGCGAAGAGCAGGTGGGCCCTTCTGGCGATTAGCACTCCACCGGCGGAGCTCCGGAAACCCGCCTCGATCGAGCGGCGGAGTTCACGCTCTCGCGCGGGCTCCGCTGCGGAGGCGTTCCGGCGAGATCTCCCGGTCCGGGAACCTTCGCAGGTACTCCAGCTCCAGCTCCGTCTGCCGCTCCGTGTGGCGTTCCAGCGCCTGGTCGGAGCCGTGCCGGAAGGTGTCGTTGCGGGTGCGGTGCAGCTCCGCCAGCTCCCGGATCAGATCCTCCTCGGTCAGCTGGGTCGCCGGAATCCCCTCCGGCGACAGGCCGGCAGCGATACCACCGGCATAGACCCCACCGGCATAGACCCCACCGGCGGCGAGCGCGGGTACGCCCAGTACTTCGGTCACTTCGTCGTAGGCGTACTCGCCTTCGGGGAGGGCGTCGAGCGCGTCCAGCACGTCCGGCGACGCGTCGGCGGCCACCGCCCGGCGGTAGAGCTCGTCCCGGCCGACCCGCTCCCGGGCCGCGTACGCCTCGTCGAGGATCACCACGATGCTGTCCATGACCAGGGTGTACCCGCGTGGTGAGCGGCTAACCGCCGTTGAGGACGGCGGTCGTGGCGTCCCGGACGAGCCGGCGGAGGTTCGGCGGCTTGTTCAGGTGGCTGGTGACCAGCAGTCCGTCGCCAAGCACGGTGAGGATGTCGGCGGTCCGTCCGGGATCGGCCGCGCCGTCCCGGCGCAGCAGGTCGACCAGCAGGTCCCGCTTCCACCGGCGGTGCTCCTCGATCGCCTGGCGTACGGGGCTCGCGGGATCCGGGTACTCGGCGGCGGCGTTGATGAACGGGCAGCCGCGGTAGCCGGGGAATTCGGCGGCGTCGGCGATCTGGTCGAAGACCGCCAGCAGCGCCGCCCGGGGATCGGCGGTGTCGATCGTCGCGACCGCGGCCCGGCCGATCCTGCTCTGCTCCCGCACGTACGCGCAGACCAGCTCCTCCTTGGCCGGGAAGTGGTGGTAGAAGGTCGCTTTCGCGACGCCGGCCTCGGCGATGATCCGGTCGATGCCGACGGCGTGGATGCCTTCGGCGTAGAACAGCGCGGTCGCCGTGCCCAGGACACGTCCCCGCGCCGGGCTGTCGCGCCGCTGCTCGATGCCGGTACCCGTCACGCGATTGACAGTACCAGACAGATCTGTCTAGTCTGGCCGCGCCACCAGGTAGACAGATCTGTCTAGGAAATCCCGACCCGAGTGACGATCCCGACCCGAGTTCAGTGGAGGCAACAACATGACCAACATCTATACGGCTGTCGCGACCGCGTCCGGCCGCGACGGCCGGGCGGCCAGCTCCGACGGCAGGCTGGACGTGAAGCTGTCCCTGCCCGTCGAGATGGGCGGCGACGGCGCGGGCACCAACCCGGAGCAGCTGTTCGCCGCCGGGTACGCGGCCTGCTTCGCCACCTCGATGAAGCTGGTCGCCCCGCGCAAGAACCTCGACGTCTCCGATGCCTCGGTCACGGCCGAGGTCGGGCTGTCCCCCAACGGCGCCGGCGGCTACCAGCTCGACGTGGCCCTGCGGATCTCGCTGCCGCCGCACATCACCCCGGAGGCGGCCCAGGATCTGCTGGCGGCGACACACCACGTGTGCCCCTACTCCAACGCCACCCGCGGCAACGTCCCCGTACGCCTCATCCTCGAGTAGCGGCGAGATCCCCGAACAGCGCAGATCCCCGAGGAGCGCGGACTGCTGTCGATTCCGGCCGAGCCCCCGCGTCGTACAGGTGGACGGGTTCGGCCGGGCCCGCGACGAGGAAGGCGGCATGCGTGGTGGACAACGAGAAGGCGGCCCTGCGATGGTTCCTGCGGGCGCAGCGCGACAGCGTGCTGGCGATCGTCGAGGGGCTCGACGAGGACGCGGTCCGGGAGCTGATCGACGGAAAGACGGGCCTCGGCCCTCGATGAGAGGGACGGGGCCCGCCGGAATCCGATGTGGACGATCAGCGAGGCTTGGCGTACGCGCCGACCTCACCGAAGTCGAACAGCACGCAGGCCTCGTCGCCGATGACCTCCGCGTCGTGGCCGGGCGGGATCGCGAAGATCTCGCCCGTGGTGATCTCCTGCTCGCTGCCGTCGTCCATGTGGATGCGCATCCGGCCCTGCATGCAGTAGCCCAGATGCGATACCTCACACGACTCGGTGCCGGCGATCGGCTTGACGTTCGTCGACCACCGCCAGCCCGGCTCGAACGTGCCCCGCGCGACGGGCCGTCCGCCCGCCATCACCACGTCCGCCATGCCCTTGCCCTCGAACATCCGGGTCTCGTCGGGCTTGTCGAAGGACTTCACCTCGACATGCTTCATATCGACAGTGCCCACCGTTATCACCACCAGTGATCGGGGCCTCCGCTATGCCGCGGATGCCTCCAACCTTGACGCTAATCAGCCCGGTGCCCGCCCGTGGACGTTGGTAAAGAAGAGCACCATTGATACAGGGGAGCGGTAGGGTGCCGGCCGCGGCCCCGCCCCGGGGCGGCGCGACCGCGGCCGGCGGTCTGGGTGGGCGTCGGTCACATGGGCGCGAACTGGTTGGTGGCGGAGTTGTAGCGGACGGCCTGCGAGGTCTTCATGGTCAGATCGATCTCGAGGGCCTGGCTGGACACCGAGCTGATGACCATGCCGTTGTTCTTGTAGCTGGACGCGAACACCTGCACCTTCTCGATCGGCGTGAAGATCGCGTTGTCCAGGTAGGGCACGGCCACGGCGTTCACCGCGCCGGACTGCGCCATGCCGTTGATCGCCGCCGCCTGGTAGAGGCCACTGGTGATCATCGTGGTGTTGCCGACCGTGAACTCGCCGTCGTTGTTGAAGACGCCGTACATGTTCGGCGCGTACGCGGTGATGCCCGAGTCGAACTGGCCGCCGCTGAGCGTGTACTTGTTGCCGCCGACGGCCGGCTGGAGCGACTGGGTGACGATCGTGGCGCCGTCCTCGATCTGGGTGGTCGAGGCGTACACCTCGTACGTCTCGTCCCAGGTGACGGTGTTGTTGAGCATCGGGCGGAAGGTCAGCCAGGAGACCGGGATACCGCTGCGGATGGACTTGACGATGGTGACGCACTGGTCGGCGGCGGCCAGGGTCTGCAGGCCGTCGCTGTCGAACGCGATGGCGAGCTGATAGCTGGTCATGAAATCTCCTCCTTGGGAACGGCTGTCGGCTATCCGGCAGCCGGCATTCTGAATTCACCGATTCGGTCGCGTGTCGATGCGTTCGGCATTGTTGATCCCGAGCCAGTACGACTGCTTCCACGCCGCCCCTTTCCGATCTCCGAGCTCCGATGTGGACCGGCTTTTCCTGCGCCTTTCCACGGAGTTCAAACTAGGGCGACTCAGGCAACTTGGGCTGCGGAATTGCGAGGATCGTCAGGGTTTCCTGACGATTCGTCGTATTGGCGACTGCTCCACCCGTCCGCATCTGTCACGCTGGTTCGTCGTGCAGAGCGGAGAAGACTTGATCTGGCCCTATCTGTCGCCGTCCTTCGCCGGCTGGGAATGGGTCCCCGAACCGCGCGGCGCGCTGCGGCGGCTTCTCATTCCCCCGCTGTCGCCGGCGTCGTTCCCGACCGCCGCGGGCGCGCGTACCGCGCTCACGCTGGACGTCCTGGGCGGTCTTGACTCCCTGCTGCGGGCGGTCGAGTCCGATTCGCTGCTGCTCATCGCCGAGGCGTACCGGCGGGGGGCTTCCTGGGCACAGATCGCCGGGCGGCTCGGCCGCTCCAAACAGACCGTCCACGAGCGTTACCAGGCCAAGGTCAGCGCGCCGCAGACCGAGAACACGCTCCTCGACGATCTCGCGTACGCGCACCACCGCGCCCGGCACATCCACGAGCTGGGCGGCAGCCCGGACGATCGCGCGCGGGCGACGGCCTTCCTGCACCGCCATCCCCGGCCCCGGCAGAGCCGCCGCAAATAGCCCCCGGTCCGCCGGCTCCCGGTCCGCTGGCTCCCAGTCGGGCTGATTCCCGTCGGCTGGGTCCCGTCGGCGGCCCGGCCGCGTTCAGCGGCTCGCCGCCGCCAGGGACTGGCGCGCCAGCAGGTCCAGCTCCTCGGGGGTGCCGCCGAGGACGTCGCGGGCCAGCGCGTACTGGTCGTCGAGGGTGCCGCCGAACAGCAGCGGGTCGTCGGTGCCGAGCGCCACCGGGACCCCCGCGGCCAGGAAGGCCCGCAGCGGAATCTCCTCGACGCCGCGCACGACGCCGAGCGGCGCGTACGAGGTGGGGCAGAGTTCGATCGTGACGCCCCGGTCCGCCAGCAGGTCCAGCACGGCGGGATCGGTCGCGGCCGTGATGCCGTGGCCGATGCGGTCGGCGCCGAGCAGGCGTACGCAGTCCGCGACGTGGCCGGCGGGCTCGTAGAAGCCGGCGTGCGGCACGACGCGCAGCCCGGCCGCGGCCGCGATCGCCGCCGCCGGGACGAAATCGGCCACCCGGCCCAGCCGCTCGTCGTGGGACAGGCCGAAGCCGGTGACGCCGCGGGTCGCGTACCGGGCGGCGAGGGCGGCCAGGCGTTCGGCGTGCTCCGGCGGGCGTGCCCAGCTCGACGCGACGATCACGCTGCCGCGCCCGGGATCGACGCCGGCCAGGACCGCCTCGACGACCGCCTCCGGGCTGCCGAGCACCGGGGCGAGCGAGGTCGGGTCGATCTGGATCTCCGTCCACACCGCGCCGCAGGCGGCGTCGTCCTGGATCGCCTCCCGGGCCACCCGCGCCACGTCCTCGGCCGTCCGCAGGACCGCCCGGGCCAGGTCGTAGCGGCGCTGGAACTCCGGCCAGGTGTGCGTACCCGCGGGATCGAGAGGGGGCGGCTGGGGCAGGCCGAGGCGGTCGGCGTACTCGACGAGGGTGGTGGTCCTCATCGAGCCGGTGAGATGCAGGTGCAGGTTGGCGCGGGTCACGCGCGGAAGCTCTCGCCGCGCAGGACCGGGACGGCCGCGCTCTGCCCGAGTTCGGCGGCGATCGCGACGTCGAGCGGGTAGCCGTGGCCGATCAGCTCGCGGCCGCTGGCGCAGTCGTGCAGGGCCTCGCTGATGCGCCCCTCGACCTGCCGGTACGCGACGGCCGCGGCCTCCGCCTCGGGTGAGCGCCCGAGGGCCGGCAGGTACGCGACGAACGCCCCGGCGCCCCAGAGGTCCTCGACCGCCGGGCGCAGGGAACCGTCCTCGTCCCAGCGCTCCCCCGCCGGGATCACGGCGACGAAGTCGTCCTCGGAGAGCCGGGCCGCGACCCAGGCCGCCGCGGCGGCCGCGTTGCGCAGCGACACCCCGAGGACGGTGGTGCCGAGCTCGGCGAGGACGCGGGCGATCGTGGAACCGTTGGGAGACGGCAGGACCAGCCGCGTCAGCGACTCCGCGGCGCGGACGGTGGCCGGGGACAGGCTCACCTGGCCGGGCACCGAGCGGCCGACCGCCAGCGTGGCGTCGCGCTCGGCGGCGAAGGCCGCGGCCCGCTCGTCCTTCCACCGGTACGGGAACACCTCGACGCCCCGGTCGGCGGCGACGGTGAGCGTGGTCGTGAAGGACAGCACGTCCACGACGGCCACGAACCGGGCCCCGGCGCCGACCGTACGCGCGCCCACCGGGCCCCAGTCGAGGCGTACGCGGTGACCGGACTGCGCGTACGGGTTGATCATGAGGTCACTCTAGCCGACCGGCCGAGAGCGCTCCGGACACAGTCCACAGTGGTCTCCGCGAGAGCAGGTCGCGGATCGGGGAATCTCGCGGATCGGGGAAACCTCGCGAAGCGGGCGTCCGTTAGTCCTCCGGGAAGGGGGACCGGATGACCACTCGCCTGCGGGGCCTCGACGGCCTGCGCGCGCTCGCGGTGGCCGCCGTCGTCGCCTTCCACCTCGACGCCCCCTGGCTGCCCGGCGGCTTCCTCGGCGTCGACCTGTTCTTCGTCCTGTCCGGCTTCCTGATCACACGCCGGCTGCTGCGTACGGACCTGCGGCTGCGCGACTTCTACGCCGGCCGGGCCCGGCGCATCCTGCCCGCCGCCGTCGTGGTCGTCGTCGCGTGCGTCGCCGCCGGCCTCGTCCTCTGGCGCCACCAGGGCGGCCAGCTGCGCGGCGACGTCCTGGCCGCGCTGGCCTTCGCCACCAACTGGTGGGAGATCACCCGCGACGCGTCCTACTTCGTCGCCGCCGGCCCGCCCTCCCCGCTGCGCCACTTCTGGTCGCTCGCCGTCGAGGAGCAGTTCTATCTCCTCTGGCCGTGCGTGGTCGCCCTCGCCTTCCGCGGGTACGCCCTCCGCCCAGACGCCCATCACCCAGACGCCCCTCACCGGTACGCCCTTCGCCGGTACGCCCTTCGCCGGTACGCGTGGACAGGCGGTCTGGCTCTCGCGGGCGCGCTCGCCTCGGCCGCGGCGATGGCGGGGCTCGCGATCGCCCGCGACGTCCCGTTCAACGCCGACCCGTCCCGGGTGTACTACGGCACCGACACGCACGCGATGGGCCTGCTGCTCGGCGCGGCCGCGGCGGCGTGGCTGCCCCGGCGCCGGATCGTCGAGCCGGTCCCGTGGCTCACCGACGCCACCGGCTTCGGCTGCCTGGCCGTCCTGGCCGCCGCCATGCTCACCGCCGACCAGTCCAGCCCCGGGCTCTACCGGGGCGGCTTCCTGCTGCTGAGCATCGCCGCCCTCGGCCTGGTCCTGGCGACCGGGCGGCCGGGGTCGCTGCCGGGCCGGCTGCTGGATGTGGCGCCGCTGCGGTGGATCGGCGTACGCAGCTATGAGATCTACCTGTGGCACTGGCCGGTGATCGCCCTGCTGACCGACCTGGGCGTCGTCGGCACGGCCCGCGCGGCGGTCGCGGTACCCGCGGCGGTGGCGCTGGCCGCCGCCACCCACAAGTACGTGACCCGTCCGATCTGGCACCCAGAACCCACGACTGCGCCGACTACGACTGTGCCAACTGCGACTGTGCAAACTACGACCGTGCCGCTTCTGCGTCCGCGCACGCTGGCGGTCTGCGCGGGCGTCGTCGCGCTGGTCGCCGCGGCCCTGCCGCTGAGCAACCCGCCCCCGCCGGTCACGGCGACGATGCCCGCCGTGGACCCGTCCCCCGCTCCGCTGCCGTCCGCCCCGCCCGCGCCGGCCGGCGGGCCGATCTTCCAGCACCCGTCGTGGGTGCAGGGGCCGATCTCGGCGTTCGGCGACTCGGTGATGCTCGGCGCGCAGGACGCGATGTCGGCCTCCATGCCGCGCATCCGCTGCCTGGCGACCGTCAGCGCCTCCCCCGACCTGATCTTCAGCCGCGTCTACGAGGCGCGCAGCCGCGGCCGCCTCGCCCACGTCGTCGTCGTGCACGCCGGGGACAACGGCCTGCTGCGCCCCTCCGACGTCGACCAGCTGCTGGCCACCCTGGCCGACCGGACCCTCGTCGTCCTCGTGACCGACAAGATCCCGGAGGCGTACGGGCGGCGCAACAACTCGGTCCTCACGAGCGTGGCCGCCCGGCATCCCAACGCGGTGATCGCGGACTGGGCCCGGGCGAGTCGCGGCCACGACGGCTGGTTCGCGTACGACCAGACGCACCTGCAGCCGGCCGGGGCCAGAGCGTTCGCCCAGCTCATCACCGACGCCATCGCCATCGGCCCCCGCTGACCCGCTCCCCCTCCCGCTCTGTGGCGGGAGTCGGGGTGGCGGGGGTCAGGCGCTGCGGCCGATCAGGCGGTGGTGGTGACCCAGGTGCCGTCGATCCAGGTGGGTTCGCCGTCGAGCATCGGCGCCATCACCGTCTGGTACCACTTGTCCTGTTCGGGGTCGTCGGCCAGCGCCATGTACTGCTCCTTGCTGGCGAACTGGACGGCCACCACGACCGTCTCGCCGTCGTCGCCCGTCAGCGCGTCGGTACGCACATAACCGTCGACGTGCCGCTCGGCGTTCCACTTCTCGGACGCCGTGAACATCTCCGCGGGGTCGCCCTTGAACTTGCCGATCATGACTGTTCCGTACATGGTTCACACCCCCTGAAAGCCCTCCCCGTCACCGATTCTCCTCCGCTCGGCCCGGTCGCGAGTTCGAATCGGCGGGCCGGGACCCCGGCTTCGGCGTACCGCCCGGGTCGCCCGCCCCGCCGGACTTGACAGGGTCCCCGGTCCGGAGTGGACCATTCCCGCGTGGACATTCTTGTGGTGGGCGGCAGCGGCCTCATCGGCTCCCATGTCGTCGACGTTCTCCGCGAACGCGGGCACACCGCCCGGACGGTCGCGCGTACGCCGGGACCGGCCGTCGACCACGTCGCCGACATCGGCACGGCCACCGTCGACGAGCTGCGACCGGTGCTGCGCGGCTGTGACGGGGTGGTGTACGCGGCGCGTACCGATGAGCAGACGCCGCTGAAGAAGCCGCTCTACCCGGTGTTCCGCCGCGACCTCGTAGACCCCGTGGTACGCCTGTTCACCGCGGCCCGGGCGGAAGGACTGACGCGGGGTGTCCTCATGGGTTCGTACTACACGTACTTCCACCGGCATCATCCGGAGTGGACGCTGCCGGAGCGGCACACCTACATCCGCTGCCGGCTGGAGCAGGCCGCCGAGGGCCGTGCCGCCGCCGGGCCCGACCTGCCGGTGGCGGTGATCGAGCTGCCGTTCGTGTACGGCGTCGGCACCGGGATCAGCGGCGGCCGCCTGCCGAACTGGGCCGGACCGCTGGACCGGTGGGCGCGTTCGGGCTGGCCGCTGCTGGCACCGCCCGGCGGTTCGGCGGCCACCTCGGCGCGGCATGTGGCGGAGGCCGCCGTCGCCGCCCTGGAGCAGCGCGACGGCGGGGACCTGCCGATCGCCGACGAGAACCAGAGCTGGCACGACCTGATCGGCGGCATCGCGGCGGCCGTGGGAAGGCCGCGCCGGGTCCGGCGCCTGCCGGCCGCGATCGCCCGCGGCGCGATGAGACTCGGCGGGGCGCTCCAGGCGCTGGGCGGCAAGGAAGCCGGCATCAACGTCCGGCACGTCGACCGGCTCATGCTGATCGACCTGTTCGTCGAACCGGCGACCGGACGCCCCCTCGACGACGCCGTACGCGAGACGTTCGCCCCGTGACCGGCGCTCCGCCCTGATCGGGATTCGGGCCATGATCGGCTTCGCGGCTACAGTCGGCGTGTGCTGCCGCAGGAACACCTGATCGAACGCGTACGCGAACTCTGCCTGGCCGATGACGGCCTCGTCGCCGCCCTGACCTACGGGTCCTTTCCGCAGGGCTGCGGCGACGAGCACAGCGACGTCGAGTTCTGGCTGTTCGGGCGGCCCGACCCGGCGGCCGCGCGGGCCTGGCTCGACCGGATCGGCGAGATCCGGCACGTGGTGGTCAACGAGTTCGGCACCCACGTGGTCTTCTTCCCGGGCCTCGTACGCGGCGAGTTCCATTTCGCCGCCGCCGACGAGATCGCCGCGGTCGCACAGTGGCCAGCGCGCAGCGCGCCCGTCGACCGGATGATCATCCTGGATCGGACCGGCGCGCTGCGGGCGGCACTCACCTCGCTGCCGGACGCGGCCCGCGTACCGGTGGGCGGGCCGGCGGTCGAGGAACTCTGCGGGCGGTTCGCGAACTGGCTGCTGCTGGCCCACCACGTCGCCGCCCGGGGCGAACTGCTGCGCGCGCTCGACGCCCTGACCCACGTCCAGCGGCATCTGCTCTGGATGAGCCGCCTCGCGGCCGGGCAGACGCACACCTGGCTGACGCCGTCCCGCCGGGCGGAGACCGATCTCGACGGGCCCTCCGTCGGCGCGGTCGCCGCCGTCGCCGCCACCGCCGACGCGGCCGCCGTCCGGGAAGCCCTCGCGGCTGCGTGGCGCCGCGGCCGGGAGCTGTGGATCGAGCTGGCCGGCCGGACCGGCCGACCGGTGCCCGAGAAGCTGTTCGCCGACTTCGACGCGACCTTGCACCCACGACCGCCGCGGTGAATGACACCGACCTCCCGTTGGCACCTGACGTGCCATGGTCCGCGTACGCGTACTCCCTGACCAGCGGCGACGGGCGGCCGATGGGCGTACTGTCGTTCCCGTACCAGCCGGGCGCGCCTGCCGGAAGCACCGGAGTCGAGCAGGGCGGACCCGTGACGGTCCAGGCGAGACCGCTGATCCAGGCGAGAATGCTGATCCAGGAACGCGTGATCCAGGAACGCACGGCGACCCACCGGTACGCCGTCCGGGAAGGGCCAGGCGATGCAGCGCCGCCCCGATGAACCGAACAACTGTGAACCGAACAGCCGTGAATCGAACGGCTGTGAATCGAAAAGCCGTGAACAGGACGGCTGTGGCGCGACGGTGGGAACGTGCTTCGCGGTCACGCGTACCGATCTCGCGGACGCGATCGTGCTGACCGTCACCGGCTCGCTGGACGCCTTCACCGCGCCGGCGTGCGATCAGGCGATGGTCCGGGTGCTGGCCGCGGTCGCGCCCGGGCGGCTGCTCCTGCTCGATCTGCGGCGGCTGGACTTCCTCGCCGCCACCGGGGTCCGGACGCTGTCGCGGACCGTCGAGGCCGCCCGGCGTGCCTCGATCCCGATCCGGGTGGTCGTCGGGCCCGGCCAGTCCACGCGGCTGATCCTCGACCGGATCGACGTGGACGCCCGCATCCCGGTGGCCGGGCGGCTCGCCGGGCCGGACGGTAGGACACCGGCGGGGTGGGACCCGTCGAGGTACAGGAGGTGCGGGACCGATGAGCGGCAGTCACCACCACGACGCGCTGCCGTACGCCGACACCGGCGAGCTGTGCGCCGCCGTCGTGGCCGCACTGCGGGCGGAGGCAGGCCCGGATGACGTCGTCGTGCTGGCCGGCCGGCCGGAGCACGGCGACATGCTCGCCACGGCGGTCCGCGGACGGCTGCCCGGACTGCGGAGAGTGGTACGGGCGGACCCGCCGGTCGTCCACAATAGACCGGCGGTGGCCCTCGCGGCCCAGCGACGCCTCGCCCAGGAAGCGGCCCGCCAAGCCACCCGGCAGACGGATCAGCAGACCTCGCAGCATACGGCTCGGCAGGCCGCCCAGCAGACAGTCGTCCTGCCGACAGCCGTGCCCCTGACAGCCGAGCCCCTGAAAGCCGAGCCCCTGAAAGCCGTGCCGCCGACAGCCGCGCCTCTGACAGCCGAGCGCTCGACTGCGGAACAGGCAGCCGCCGCACGCGTCTGGTACATCGCCGAGCCCGACGTCGGGACCACCCGCGTCGCCTGGCGGCGGGCCGCGGACTACGAGGCCGCCTGCGGGTTCGCACTCGCCTCGTGCGCGCTGACGACCGTGTGCGCGTACCCGCGGTCGATGTTCGGCCCGGTCCTGGAGACAGTTCGGCGTACGCATCCGCGGCTGCTCACGGCCGACGGTCCGGTGCCCAATCCGGCGTACCGCGACGTGCTGCCGGCCGGGCTCGGGAACGGCCCCGCCCTACCGGAACCGGCCGGATCCCCCGTGCTGCACATCGCGGGTTCGGTCACGCTCGCCGAGGTCGCCGGCATCCGCGCCCGGCTCGCCGAGGCCCTGCGCGACGTGCCGGCGCTCGTCCGGACCGACTTCGTCGCCGCGGTCAACGAGGTGCTCACGAACGCGTACCTGCACGGGATTCCGCCGGTCGACCTCACGGTGTGGGCGTCGGCGGCGTGGATCGAGGGCCGCGTCACCGATCGCGGCCGCGGGTTCACCGATCCGCTCGCCGGATACGTGCCCGAATCCGACGGGCGGCGGGCGCACGCGGGGCTGTGGCTCGTCCGCCAGGCGTGCGACGAGTTCGACACGTGGCGTACGCCGGCGGGGTTCACCGTCCGCGTGGCGACACCGGTCACCGCCGACCTGCGGCTGTACACGGCCGGCCGGTGAGGAAGCGCGGCCCTGCTACCGTCGGGCGATGTTCACCGCACCGCAGGTCAACATCTACTCCGCGGACGTGCTCCGCGCGGTCGCGTTCTATTGCGGCTTCGGGTTCCGCGAAACCTTCCGTACGCCCCGCGACGGCGTACCGATCCATGTGGAGCTGCGGCTCGACGGGTTCACGATCGGCGTGGCGTCGGCCGCGTCGGCCGTCGCCGATCACGGGCTCGATCTCGGCGGCGACGCCCGGGGCATGGAGATCGTGCTGTGGACCGACGACACCGACGGCGCGTACGCGCGGCTCGTGGCGGCCGGCGCGCCGAGCCTGTCGGCGCCGAAGGACTGGCTGGGCAACCTGCGCGTGGCGTGGGTCGCCGACCCGGACGGCAATCCCGTCGAGCTCGTGCAGCGACGGCGTACGTGACAGGGCCCGGCGTTCGCCGGGCCCTGCTGTGACATGCCGACTGGCGCGGACGCTCAGCAGGTCCAGATCGCCGGGATCGACGTGTGCCCGCTCGACACGTCGCCGACGACGGTCCCGGTGTCGGCGATGAAGGCGCCGTGGACGGACTGTCCCTTCGCGAGCGGGGGCAGCGTGGCCACCCCGTCCGGCCGGAACACCTTGCCGGTCCTGTTGACGGCGGCGCCCAGCGCGTTCACGTCGGTGCCGATCTCCTGCGGCAGCACGCGTACCGCACCGGTGCGGATGTTCCAGACCGCCAGGGTGCCGTCATGGCCGGCCCGCCAGACGCCGCCGGTGGCCCAGTCGCCCCGGACCGCGTACGCGACCGCGGTCGTGCCCTGCGGCGCGTCCAGTTTCCGCCCGTGCCCCTGCACATCCCACACGTACGCGTCGCGGCCGGCGCCGTCGGCGTACGTGCCGCCGGCGATGGTGTTGTCGTCGGTGATCCCGAAGATCCCCGCCGAGTTCTTCGTGCCCGTGGGCAGCGGGAGCTTCTCGGCCGTCGTGCTGCCCGGCCGCCACAGCAGGGTCACGCCCCCGACGCCGCCGCTGTTGCCCTGCGGCTCGGCGTTGACCAGGACGTACCCGGCATCGTTGAGGTACGCCTGCGGGTAGTAGTGCCACCGCCCGGGCAGCCCGTTCAGCTTGGTGGCGTGCCCGTGCTCGTACCGGAACACCCACTCGGTCGCGAAGTCCGCCGAACTCGCGACGCCGGCCGCCGCGCCGGACCGGTTGACCGCGCCGATCTCGGCCGACGGCGCCCCCACGTCCAGCCTCGCCGGTACGCCGTCGGTCCACAGGATCGGCAGCGACCCGGAGCCGTGCACCGACCACCCGGCCACGTACCGGCCGGACGGGTCGATCGCGGTCACGGTGACACCCTGGGCGCCCGACGGCACCGCCAGTTCCCGCCCCTGGCAGGTCACCGCGACGGGCGACGGGCTGGCGCCGGACGCCGCCGCCTGCTCGATCACCGCGGCCGGATCCGCCGCCCCCGGCGTGGCCGGCGCATGGTCGCGTACCGCCGCCGGAACCGTGACCGCCGCCGCGACCGCCGCGATCACGGCCACCCCGCCGCACGCCTCGGCCACGCGCCGGCGCGTACGCCGACGCCGCCCGGCGCGCACCACCGTCTCCAGGTCCACACCGGACACCGGCGCCGCCGTCGCGTGCAGCAGCTCACGCGCGTCGTCCTCGTTCATGCTCACCGCTCCTCCACCTTCCCCACGCGGGCGGCCGTCACCGGTACGCCCCCCATCAGTTCGCGCAGTGTCGCCAGGCCGCGGGCGGACTGGCTCTTGACGTTCCCGGTCGAGCACCCCAGCGCCTCGGCGGTCTCCTCCACCGACAGGTCGCACAGGAACCGCAGGACCACGACAGCCCGCTGACCCCGGGGTACGCCCCGCAGCGCGGTCACCACGGCATCGCGGTCCTCGACCGGCGTACCGGCGGGATCCGGGCGTTCGGGCAGGCTGTCGGACAGCACGACACGCGCCCACGCCGACCGGCGCTCGTCGAGGAACCGGCGTACCAGGATGCGGTGCACGTAGCCCTCGATGTTGTCGGCGCCGCGGGCCCGGCCCCACTTCGCGTACAGGGAGACGAGCGTGGCCTGGACGATGTCGTCGGCCCGGGTGGCGTCCCCGCACAGCAGGTACGCCGCCCGGTGCAGGCGCGGCATCCGCCCGGTCACGTACTCGACGAACTCGCGTTCGACGTCGGCTCGCATGTTGTGTCCTCCCCGCTGTCCGGCCCACCCTTCTGTCGATCCCGGACCCGTGGGGGGTTGCAGTGTGGGGAATCAGAAAATCAAGATCTTTTTAGGCGTCAACGTTCATGCAGCGTGGGCCGGAATGCCACCTCACCCGCGGGCAGGGCCACTCAACGGGCCACTCGTTCACAACGCGAAGGCTTGATCAAGTTCCCGATTCCTGCAGAAAACAGGCCGATTCCGCAGCTCCAGGGAACTTGATCAAACCATGGAGATCAACTACTACAGAATCCGGGCACTTGATCGAGGCCCGGGCCATCGCCCGCAGATCAAGATCTTTTTTGTCCCGGGTTCGTCGATCTCACCTCCGCTCCTCCCGCGGGAGACCGTTCCGCCCCTATCGCTGCGCTCCGGGGACTCCACTGCCACCTGAGTGGGGCGAAGCATCATCCACCGTCGCCCGGTCGCCGTTTCGCGCCAACCCCCGACCGGCCCTTGTCGCGACTGTCCGACTGGTGCGACTGGTGGACCGTATACGTACCGCACGATCATCGCGCCCTCGCAAGCGAATGGAGGGCGCTGCGTTCGCGCAAGATCGCCGAGAAGCAGGCGGGGTGGGTTATGCGGCGGGGCGCTCCGCCTCCAGCATCACCGAGCCGTTGACGTCGTCCACTGTGAACAGTGTTCCCGGCGGGTAGTTCTCCAGCATCGCCGGCGGCAGCTGGACAGTGCCGTCCCCGGCGACCACCGCGAACTCGCGCCCGCCGCGGCCCTCGGCGCCGACCCGCCCGTCGCGGATCGTGACGACCCGGCCGAACGCCTCGCCGACCGCCGCGTCGTGCGTGACCGCGACGATCGTCGTGCCGCGCTCGGCGTTGACCCGGTCGAGCGCGTCGAGCACCTCGTCGCGGGCGTCGTGGTCGAGCTGGCTGGTGGGCTCGTCGACGAGCAGCAGGCCCGGCGACGCGGCCAGGCCGACGGCCAGCGCCGCCCGCTGCTGCGCGCCCGGCGACAGGTCGCGGATACGCCGGTGGCCGAAGCCGAGCAGGCCGACGAGGGCCGCGACCGACTCCGCCGGTTCGACGTCGGCCGGGCGTACCTTGCGGGCGCGCCGCTGGGCCAGCCAGAGGTTCTCCTCCAGGGTCGCGTACGGCAGGAGGTTGCGGGTCGCGCCCTGCAGGACGACGCCGATGTCGGTGCCCCGCAACCGGGCCAGCTCGCCGGCGGTCAGCTTGCCGATGTCGGCCAGCCCCACCTGCACCCGGCCGGCGCTGGGCCGCATCAGGCCGGACAGCAGCGCGATCAGGGTCGACTTGCCCGAGCCCGAGGGGCCCACGAGAGCCACTTTCTCACCGGGCGCGATCTCCAGATCCACCCCGGCCAGGGCCACGACGTCGCCGCCCTCGGCCCGGTAGATCTGCACGACCCGGCGGCAGATGACCGCGAGACCGTTCACTGTGGACTCCTCTCGACGGCGCGCCGCAGGGCGGCCACGGTGATCGCACTGGTGACGAGCAGCAGGACGGCGGCGGCCGCCGTGGTCACCCCGACCAGGTCGGCGCGGGGCAGCAGCGCCGGCGTCCGGGGAGCGTACCCGCTGTCGGCGAAGAACGGCACGACCGCCCGGGCGACCCACCACGCCAGCGCCGATGCCCCCGTCCCGGCGATCGCGGCAGCCAGCGTGAGCAGCGCGTACCCGCCGAAGGACTGGGCCAGCACGGCGCGCGCGGGCAGGCCCTGCACGCGCAGCGCCCGCATCATGCGCCGCTGCTCCTCGCTCTCCGCGGCCGCCGCGACCAGCAGCGCCCCGAGCCCCAGCAGGATCGCGGTCAGCGACACCACCAGGTAGAAGCGCAGCGCGAGCGCCGGCCCCGATCGATCCAGTTCCCGGGTACGCGCGGCGGCGGTCACGTCGCCGATGACGTCGAGCCCCTGCGACCGCAGCGCGTCGCGCAGACCGGCCGGGGCGTCGGCCGCCAGCCACACCTGCGGCTCCCGCACGGGCGACGCGGTCGACACGAGCGCGCCGAGGTACTCCATGTCCACGAGGCCGCCGGCTCCGCCGAGCCTCGGCAGCGCCGGCACCTGACCGGCCAGTTCCACGCCGACCGAATCCGCCGTCGCCTGTACGCGTTCGCGCGGCTGCGACACCCCGATCATCGGCAGCGTGGATCCCGGGGAGGCGCTGGGGTGCAACAGTTCCGCGGCCTGTCGCAACGAGACGGTGGCGTCCTGACTCCAGAACCCGACCGAGGCCAGCCGCGGGGAGTCCACGGCCAGCGCCGGGAACCGCTGATCACGCAACCGGTACGCCGCCATCGCGTACTTCCCGGTCGGGTCGGCGGCCCGGACGGCCTTGAGGAGTTCGGCGGCCGTCAGCGGGCGGACCTGGAGGACTTCGGGGGCGCCGACGTCGAGGCGGGCGCGCTCGGCGCGGGCGTCGGCACCGGTGGCCGTCGCGGCGACCGCGAACCCGACGACGCCGAACAGCACGACCAGCAGGGTCAGCAGCCGCGCCAGGCTCGGCCGGCGGGCCACCGACAGGGCGAACATCGCCGCGTTGAGCCGGCCCCGGCGCAGTCCCGCCCGGCCGGCGCGCTCGGCGAGCAGGGCCACGATCCGGCGGGCCACGAGACCGGTCGCGACCGCGACGAGCACCGGGGTCAGCAGCGCCACCCCGGACGGGTGGGCGTCCGCGGTGATCTGGTAGCCGGCGGCCACCGTCAGCAGCACCACGAACACCTCGCCCAGCCCCGCGACGACCGCCCGGCGCCGGGCCGGCGTACGCCGCATCAGGTCGGCGACGGGGCCGCGGGCGGCCCGCCACTGGGCGACGCTGCTCAGCACGGCGACCGCGGCGACGGCGATCGCGGCGTAGACGAGCGCCTGGACGGTGAGGTGCACGCTCGGCGCGCCCGGCAGTGCCCGCGCGGACAGGATCCGCACCAGCAAGAGTCCGGTGAGCAGGCCGATCGGTGCCCCGAGCACGGCCGGGAGCAGGTACTCGGCCGACGCGATCCACCACCGCGTCCCGCCCGGTACGCCGCGCAGCCCCGACAGCCCGAACTCCGACCGGCGGCGCAGCACCCCGGCGGTGACCGCGAGGTACAGCACGACCAGCGTCAGCAGGACCAGCGGCAGCGCGGCCACCTGGATCGAGCGGTCGAGCACCGACCGGTTGGCCTCGATCCGGGCGGCGAGATCGGCCATGCTGGTGTTCGCGGCGTACCCGTTCTCCTCGGCGAGGTCGGCCTCGTCCTGCGCCACGTAACGGACGTAGTCGAGGTCGGCGAAGGTCGCGTCCCGGGCGACCAGGTCGGTCGTCTGCACCGCGGTGCTGAACGGGCTGGCCGACACCGTCTCCAGCGTCGCGAACACGGCCAGGCCGTCGTCGCTGCCGTCGTCGTCGGGCCGGACCCCGCCGGCGAACGTGCGCCCCGCCCCGTACGCCGAAGCGAGATCGCCGAGGTCGTAGCGGCCCACGACGGTCAGCCGGGTGGGCGGGCCGTCGTCGTTGAAGCCGGCCGGGTGCCCGACATTGCCGGCCTGGAAGTCGACGAGGTCGCCGACGTCGAGCCCGAGCGCCTTCGCGACCGTGTCGGCCACGATCGCCTCACCGGCACCGGCGACGCAGCGCCCGGCGACGACGCGTACGTGCTCGCAGACGTGGTTGCGGTAGACGAACCAGGCCGGCGTGGACGCCTGGTCCGCGGGAGTCGGGTGCGCCGCGCTCATGACCCGCCCGGCGACCTGCAGGCCGCCGATCGTGTCGAAGCCCTCCCGGTACGGCAGCTGCGGCGCGATCTCGCCGGTCAGCCGGGGCGGCCCGAACCCCCGGTCCTGCCGGGAGACCAGCGCGTCGCGGGTGATCGAACGCTCGACCGGGGCCGCCTGCGCCACCTCGGCGCTCGTCGCCGCGGTCGAGGCCGCGGTGCGGTACAGCGGCCCGGCGACCGCCCCGGCGGCGGCGATCGCCGACAGGGCCAGCACGGTCAGCACCGCGCCGAGCCGCTCGCGGACCATGGCCACCAGCAGCCTGCTCATCGGGCGGCTCCCACCAGGTCGGGGGTGGCGGCGGCGGCCACCGGGGCCGGCGCGCCGTCGGAACGAAGGGCCCTGGCCAGTCGCGAGGCGGCGTACGCGCCGACCCCGCCGATGATCAGCAGGGCGACGGCCAGCCCGGCGAGCGCGATGCCCCACCCCGGCCGCACCGGTACGCCGGTAGCCGTCCACCGGTCGATGAACACCGGCACGGTCACCCGGGCCAGGCCGCCGACGGTGGCCGCGGCGATCACCGCTCCGGTCGCGACCCCGGCTCCGACGAGGACGGCGAAGGAACGGCCGACGGCGCGTACGGCGACCGGGAGGCGCAGGCCCTGGCGGCGCAGGTCCCGCAGTTCGGCAAGGCGCATCCGGTGCTCGGCGGTCGCGGCGACGGCCAGGCCGCCGGCCGCGAGCAGGACGCCGAGCAGCGCCGTGACGAGGCGGAAGCGCACGGACTGGCCGGGACCGGCGCGCATCATCCGGTCCTGGCGCTGCGCCACCGTCTCCTCCCCCGTCACCGAGAGGCTCCTGCGGATCGCCGCCAGTACGCCGGCCGGAGTGTCCGCCCGCGCCCACACCTCCGACGTCGCGCTGCCGAGGCTGGTGCCCGCGAGGCGGTCGGCGTACTCCTGGTCGAGCAGGTAGCCGTCGGCGCCGACCCCGGGCAGCCCGGCGACCGCGGCCGCGATGCGTACCGGCTGGACGCCGTTGGTCAGCACCGGCAGCTGGCGGACGAAGTCGGTCTGCGCCACGTCGGGCGTACCGGCCGCCACGACGGGCAGCGGCACCGGCATGTCCGCCGACAGGATACGCAGGTCGGAGGTCATGTGCCGGGGATCGTCGGGCACGTACCGGGCCGACAGCCAGCCGCCACTGTTCTGGCCGCCGCTGTTCGAGCTGCCACTGTTCGGGCCGCCGCCGTGCAGCACGGTCAGCTCGCCGGGCAGCGTGGTGAAACCGTCGCGGTACAGGCCGGGTTCGGCCAGCGCCTTGCCGTCGAGTACCGCGCGATCGGGGCCCTGCTGGGCCAGCCCGGTGATCCGGATGTCCTCGATGGACCGTTCGAACCCCAGGTACGCCAGCCGGCACCCGCTCGCGCAGCCGGCCAGCGGCTGGACGTAGTGCCCGCTGCCGGCCACCGGGAAGACGACGCGGATCGGGTTGCCGGCCGCGTCGACGAGGTTCACCTTGATCGGCGTCGCCACGACCGGTTCGACCGGCGCGGCAGGCTCGGCATCGGCCGGATCCGCCACGACGCCGTCGACGGTCTCGGCCGGCGGCTTGACCACCGTCACGTCGAGCGCCAGCGCCGTGCCGTCGACCGTGATCGCCGGGTTCGCCGCCGGGTGCAGCAGCCCGGCCAGCCGGGCCGCGTCGGGGGCCGTCCAGCCGGCGACGCGTACCAGGCGGTCGCTCTCCACCGCGACGACCCGCCGCGTGCCGATCTGGTCCCGGGCGGCCGCCAGCAGCCACTGGCCCTGCGGGTCGGCGGAGTGCACCGCCGCGCGTACCGCGGTGTAGGAGGAACCGGTGACCGTGAGGACGCGATCGGCGCCCAGTTCCAGGCGGGCCCGGTCCTGCAGGGCCGTGGACGTGGTGTCGTAGCCGGTGACCGCGAGCCCGAACAGCGCGACCGCCGCGACCAGCAGCGCGAACAGACGCGGCGCCGACGAGCGGCGCGAGATGTGCGCGGCCGCGAGGCCCGTGGCGAGGTCACCGCGGCGCAGGCGCTGCCCGCTCACCGCGACCGTCGCGGCGGTCAGCCCCCGCCCGGCCAGCAGCGCCGCCGCCAGCACGATCACCGGCGGCCCGAGCGGCGCGAAGCCGCGGTCCGGCGCGCCGGTGGCCAGCTGGTAGATCATCACGCCGGCCGCCGCGAGGACCGCCAGGTCCAGCGGGTCCACCCGCCGGCCGGACGACGCCGGGTGCGCCTGGCGCAGCGCCGCCAGCACCGGCAGCCGCAACGCCCGCGCCTCCACCAGGAGTACGCCGACCGGCAGCGCCACGAGGACGCCGGCCGCGAACACGGCGTCCCACATGGACAATGGCGTCGGGACGAGTACGCGTCCCGCGGCCGCTCCGAGCGCGGAGCCGAGCAGCGCGACGAGGGCCGACGGCGCCGCCGCGAACCACCAACGGGAGATCACCGGGACGCCGCGCAGCACCGCGAGCGTGGTCTTCGACGCCCGTTGGGCGGCCGCGTACCAGGCGGCCAGCAGCAGAACGAAGCCGCCGATGAGGATGACGCCGCCGGCCGTGGCCATGATCCCGGCCCCCAGCGCCCGCTCGCTCGCCGAGACCCGGTCGAAGAACTCCGGCACCTGGCTGGCGGCGGTGAACCCCTCCGGCGGCGACTGGCGCAGCTCGTCGAGGTCGGCCCGGGCGGTCGCGAGATCGCCCGGCAGGCTGTCCGCGTCGAGCGCCATCAGGTCGAGGATCGCCGTGACCGTGGTGGCGTTGCCCTTGTCGGCGGGCACTTCCTTCTCGGTGCCGCCGACCACCGGCACGGTGATGGCGCGCTGGGACGTGGCCACCTGGTTGACCGTGTCCGCGCCGGCGATGATCGGGGTGTCCGTACGCCGCGGGTCTGCCGACATGTCCGCACGCGTCGACCAGTAGGCGCTCCCGTTCGGCGGCGCGTACAGACCGGCGACGGTGAGCTGGAAGTCGAGCACCCCGCCGGTCCCGGCGGCCCGCAGGACGATCGTGCCGCCGGTGCTCACGCCGAGCGCCTTCGCCGCCGCCCGGCCGAGCAGCACCTCGCCGGGCTTGTCCGGGCACCGGCCGTCGATCGCGAGCCGCTCGCAGGCGCCGTCCCGGCTGATCAGCGAGGCGGCCAGCGAATCGGCCATCCCGTGCCCGCCGGCCCGCGCCCGCACGACCAGCTGCAGCGTGACGAACTGCGTCAGCCCGGCCTTGTCGGCGTCGGCCTGCAGCGTCTCACGGGCCCGGTCGACCTTGCCGCGGTCGCCCTGCTCGTCGAAGACGTCGTCGGCGCGCACGGTCACCGTGCGGTCGATCGGCGGGGCCACCGCGAGCTGAGCGTCCCGCAGCTGCGCCTGGGCCAGCCGCGCGTACGCGGGCGCGGCCAGCGCGATCGCGGCCAGGATGAAGCACAGTACGCCGAGGACGGCGGCCTGCCCCGGATAGGCGCGCAGCACCCGCCGCAGCATCCGCACCATGGCCACCTCCATGAGAGAGCGCTCCCAGTCCGGGCGCACCTTACCTGATCATTCGGCCCGCGGGCGGGCCCCCGTTGATCAGGATTAGCTCAAAGTCGGCTCGGCCCGAACGCTTCCCTGGTAAACGTGGTTATCGACGGGAAACACTGTCCCACCTGGTGGTCTTGCACGGTGGTCCTACTCGGTGGTCCTACTTGACGACCCGGGCCCAGATGTTCACGACGACGTCGGTGCTGCTGAGACTCATCCGCTCCAGCGGGACCGGATCGCCGGCCGGCCGGTCGAAAAGGCGTACGCCGCCGCCGAGCAGGACGGGCGCGACGATCGTGAGCACCTCGTCGAGCTGACCGGCGGCCAGGCACAGCCGCGCGGTCTCCGCACCGATCACGTTGACGTACTTGTCCCCGGCTGCCTCCTTGGCCATCCGGATGGCCGTTTCCGGATCGTGCACGAAGGTGAGATCCGCCGTGCTCGTCCGGCTCGTGTCCCGGGTGAGCACGAACTGCGGGCCCGACCAGCCGCCACCGAACGCCTTGCCCTCCCGCTCGGTGCCGCGATGAGGATCGTCCCCGCCCAGGGTCCGGCCGCCGACCAGCAGCGACCCGATGTTCGCGATCAGCTCGTCGACCAGCGGATTCGGCTTGAGGTAGGGAACCGCCCACGACATGTCGCCGCCGGGGCCGGTGATGTACCCGTCCAGCGACATCGTGACCGAGTAGAGCATCTTCGCCATGATTCGTCCTCCGATCCGGCTGCAGGGTCCGCCCGAGCCATCAGCGTCCGCCTGAACCATCAGCATCCGCCCGATCCTTCCGCCTCCGTCCGACATTCCCGTCGAGCCGGCGCCCGTGTCGCAGCCCGGCCAACAAAGGACGGCCTGTCCGCGGCGGCGGTCGCCGAGGCCGAACAGCGGCTCGGCTTCGCCCTGCATCCCCTGCTCGCAGCCCTGTACACGCAGGTGGCGAACGGCGGCTTCGGCCCCGAGTACCAGCTGCTCAGCCTGGCCGGCGGCCCGACCGGCGAACAGGCCGTCGACCTCTACCTGTCCCGCCGCACGCAGAACGCGGGCACGGACTGGGCCTGGCCGGAAGGCGTACTGCCGATCCTGACCTGGGGCTGCGGCATGTACGCGGCGGTCGACTGCCACAGTGCCGAAGGCATGGTCCTGATGTTCGAGCCGAACCCCGGCGACCCCGACGCGGCCTGGTACGTCGAGACGCCGAGCCTGGAAGCGTGGCTGACGGGCTACATCGAGGACTCGGGATGGTGGGTGGCGGCCGAGGCGGGCGAGGACTACGACGACATGCAGCCCTGGCCGCACGCCCGCGACCGGGCCTGACCACGGTGCGGGCAGCGATCAGCGCGTAGCAGGACCACCGGGAACAGACCACCGGGAGTGGGGGATCAGCCGCGCGGTTCGACGAGCCAATCGTCGTACGGCCACTGGTCCTTGCCCAGATCCACTGTCGTGCTGTGCCGGAACCGCAGCAGCTCCCGGCGCTGATCCAGCGGCAACCCGGCGGACAGGTCCCCCGCCGCGGTAAACCTGCGGTCGACGTTGTAGTGCAGCTCGTCGCCGACGACGTAATCGCGGCGGAAGTCGGTACCCCACTGGGAGCTGCCGCCCCACCCGTGGGACAGATCGGTGACCTTGCGGTTGCGGCGCCACCAGGCGAAGTACAGCGCCGACCGCTCCCCCAGCGCGGCGTCGAGCGCACGGTGCCCGGCCTGGACGACGACCCCGGCCCGCGCGATCAGCAGGCCGCCGACCAGGGCACCCGGCCACAGTTCCGCGAGCAGCGTGATCGGTTCGTCCGGGTCCGGCGACGGTACGACGCTCACGATCTCGTGGAAGAACGGGTGGAAGGCGGTTTCGTCCACCGTAGACGCGTTGATGAGAGCCAGGAATTCCGCCCAGGCGGCCGGATCCGGCAGCGGCCCCCGCCACCAGGGCCCGTTGTACGTGTGCGACAGCAGCGCCGGATCGTCGTTGACCGGCTGGTGCGGGCCGAGGAGGATCTCGGTGAGCCGGGAGAACGCGTACAGGCCGTAGAGCACCTCGGGGTCCGCTGCGACCACGCTGTTGTGCGGCCGGCCGATCTCGTGCAGTTCGGCGAGCACATGCGGGCGCTCGGCCAGCCACGGTTCCAGGACCGCCCGGCCGAAGCCGGGCGCGCCATCATCGCGCAGGTCGAGGACGAGGTAACGGAACTCCCACAGGGTCGTCTCGGACACCGTGCGACTCTAGGGGTGCATGACGCTCGCGCGCACCCACGTTTCGTCGGGCGTCAGGTACGCCTCCACGCCCAATCCGTTCTCCCCCAGCAGTTCCTCGAACGCCGCCTTGGTCAGCGGCCGGGACAGGAACGTCTGGCTCCACCCCGCGTCGGGGTACGCGTACTCGACGTGGACCGACCGGACCCCCGGGCGTACCTCCGTCGAGGAGACCACGGTGACTTCGAGGTCGCCCCGGGAGCTGGTCCGCGGGACGTCGTCGTGCCAGTCCGCGCCTTCTCGCTGGATCAGCACGACGCCGCCCGGTCCGGCGTGGCGTACGCAGGCCGCGAGCAGGCCGCGGGCGCGTTCGGGGTCGGGCACGTGCACCAGGCAGGAGCCGAGCAGCACGACGTCGAAGGTCTCGCCGAGATCCAGGTCCTCGATGGACGACCGGACCGTACGCGCGCCGCGGACGACGGCCAGCATCTCGGCGGACTCGTCGACGGCGGTGACCGCGAAACCCAGGTCCGCCAGCGCATGGGTGACGCGGCCCGCGCCGCAGCCGAGTTCCAGGATCGTGCCGCCGGCCGGTGTGTGCGCGGCGATGATCCCGGGTTCGGCACCCGGCCGCAGGCGCTGGTAGAGCTCGATCGAGCAGCCGTCGGGGGTGAACTCGCCCACGCCGGTGCCCGCGTATCCGTCACGTCCCATCCGGCGATCAGACCAGACCGGCCTGTGAGGACGCTGGGTCGAGCCCGGATCGGCAGCGCGGCGGCCCGCCGTCGTCGAAGCCGTGCAGCGCCTGTTCCCGCCGCACGGCGTTGGCTTGACAGCCCTCAGAGCATGCCGGAGAGGATGCGCTCCAGCCCCTGCCCCTTCCGGCTGACGATCAGCCGCGGGATGCTGCCCTGGATGGTCCGCTCCCGGCCCTCGGTCCAGGCCAGCTCGTAGTAGTAGTCGGCCAGCAGCAGCTCTTCGTCGGTCGCCGGCCGCTCGTCGGAGTAGGTCAGGGTGTGCCCGTCGTACTCGTCGCGGTACGTCGCGTACAGGATGACGCCGTCGCCGCGCAGTCGCAGGGACGGGCCCGCCTTGACGTTGAAGTACGGGTCGAGGTTGAGCGCGCCCTCGGTGAAGCGCTCGTAGAGGTGGCGGTAGCGGGGCAGGAGCCCGTCGGGGCGCGCGGCGGGCAGCCGGTTGCGGCGCCACCACGGCGTGGCGGGCGCGACCGCGCGGAACACGCGTCCGGCGGCATCACACGCCAGCGCGCGCAGCCGGGCGGCGTCCAGGCTGCTCGTCTCGTAGACCGCCAGGGGATTGCGGCTCTGGTGGCCGGCCACCCGCTGGTGGAAGCTCTGCTGGCTCGGCTGCTGGTTGTTCAGCTGGTGGTGGTTCGGCTGCTGGTGGTTCAACTGGTTGAAGCTCTGGTGGCTCACGTAGTCGACGTGCACGGCGGACACGCTTCCCTTCCTGCGGCAGCCTCCCCGCTCCGGCGCGACCCGCTCGCTGCCTGCTGGGACGGCCTCCCGTCAGGGATTCTGGCAAGGACCGGGCCGCCCCGGTCCCGGAGAACGTCCGCGTCACCCCGGCCGATCAGCCGACCGGGTACACCGATCGGGCCGGGCGCCGCTTGTCAGGCGCGGTGTGCCGACGGCCACGTGTCGCCCTTCCGACTGCCGTCCGACCCGCGAAAACACCCGGCCGACCCCGGAAGGACCCACGAAAGAACCTCACTCTTCGGCGGCGTCCCGGCCCTTGTGCTTGCCGTGGTCGCCGGAGCCGCCGCCTGGCCCACCATCGCCTGGCCCGCCGCCGGGACCGCCGTTGCCCGGGCCCGTCGTGACCGGAGCATGCGTGCTCGCCTGCACCGGAGCCCCGGCGATCGGCCGGGTGCCGGGAACCCCGAGGACGGTCGCCGTGCACGGCTGGTCGTTCACCGTGAACCGGGTCGGCAAGGGGTTGCTGCCCGCGTACGCGCCGGCGAAATCGAGCTGCGCGGCCTTCGCGGGATCGAGGCCGGCGGGCTGGGGGCGGGAGGTGACAGTGGTGTCCTGTTCCGTCCATTGCGCCCCGACCGCGGGATCGACCCGCTGGCCGCCGGGCAGGCCGAACGCCACCCGCCACCCCGCCAGCGGCTGCGCGCCCGTGTTCGTCACGGTCACCGACGCCGCGAACGCCCGGCCGTCGTCCTTCGTCACCTGATAGGCCACGTGGCAGGCGGCCGCGGGCGGCGTACCCCCGGTCGCGGCCGTGGGCGCCGCTCCATGGACGATCACGAAACTCCATGCGCCGATCAGGGCCACCAGCGCCGCGATCCCCAGGATCCGGCCGCGGCCGCTCAGTCGCCGCTTCGGCGCCGGACCCGCCAACAGCATCCGGGTCACGCCGGGCAGGTCGGTCACCGCGGGCGTACCGGCCGCCACGACCGCCGCGACCGCGGCCACCTCCGCCGCCGTGGGACGCCGCTGCGGCGCCTCCGCCAGGCACCGCTCCAGCAGCACCGTCACCTCGGCGGGAAGGCCCTCGACGATCGGCACCGGCCCGCCCGGAAGACACCCGAACAAAGCCTGATGCAGCAGTACGCCGAGCGCGTACACGTCGGCCGCGGGCCCGGCCGGCGCACCCGCCAGCCGTTCCGGTGCCACATACCCGGGTGTACCGAAGTACGTCTCGGGTGCCCCGGTCGCCGCGCCGATGCCGAAGTCGACGACCTTCACCCCGTCGGCCGAGAGCAGGACGTTGCCCGGGGCGATGTCGCGATGCACGAGACCCTGCTCGTGCGCGGCGTCGAGCGCCTCGGCGACCTGGCCCGCCAGGCGTACCGCGGCCGGCCAGGGCAACCGGCCGCCGCCGTGCAGCAGGTCGCCCAGCGAGACCCCGTCGATCAGTTCGAGGACGAGGTACGGGACCTCGTCCCCGGCTTCACCGGCCGCCGTGCCGGACTCCGCACCGGCCCCTTCGCCGGACCCCGTGCCGTGCCCTTCGCTGGACCATTCGCCAGGCCCCGTGCCGGACCATGCGCCCGGCCCTTCGCTGGATCCTGTGCGGTGGGGACGGCGATCGGTGCCGTAGTCGTAGAGCGCGGCGATCCGTGGATGATTCAGCCGGGCGAGGATGACCGCCTCCTGCCGCAGGCGTTCACGGCCGACGGGATCGGCGAGCAGCGCACGGTCGAGTACCTTGACCGCGACCGTGCGCCCGAGAAGTTCGTCCCAGCCGCGCCACACCCCGGCGGTTCCGCCGATCGCGAGTGGTTCGAGCAGCCGGTACCGGCCCACCATGTCCGTCATGCCGTCCGCCACCCGGCTGCCATACCCGCCGCGCCCGCCCTTAACCGGCCCAGCTTGTGACTCCCACAACTGTCGGGAGTCACAGCTGTCGGGAATCACAGCTGTCGGGAATCACGCCTGTAGGAAATCGATGACTCCCGCATTGCCCCACAGCTGTGTCACCGTGTGATTCGCCGACACTGCCTCGATTCCCGCATCCGTGCTGTACGCGACGCGCCCGTCGGTCGTCCAGGTCAGCTGCCCGATACCGTGCGCATCGGACGTCAGCCGCGTGTCGGTCAGGCCGCCCTTGTCGCTGGGACGCTTGCCCGACACGACCTTCAGGACGTGCACCTGCCCGTCCGTCCCCGCGTACGCGACCTTCAGCCCGTCCGGCGCCACGGCCGGGGAGCTGCCGAGCGCGGCCTTCGACGCCATCGGCTCCCGGGAGTTCCCGTCGCGTACCCAGATCTCCTCGCCCTGCGGTCCGGCGTGGCCGAAGGCGTAGTCGACGTGGAAGCGGTCGTCGTTGACGTCGCGGGTGCCGAAGTAGCGGCCGTCCGGTGCGGTGTTCCCCGTCGCGCCGAGGTTGTCGGCGACCCCGAGGTAGGCGTCGACCTCGAGCTTGCCCTCCCACGGCGGATCCTCCGCGATCGCCTTGATGCGCACGGTGCCGTTCGCGTGCTCCTCGAAGTTCACCTCGGTGCCGACCGTCGTCGGGTTGGCCCGGTACACGCTCCGGTCGGTCTTGGTCAGCACCTTGCGAGCGGTACCGTCGTACTTCGCGGTCGAGATGTTGCCCTCGGCGTCCACGAACGCGATCCGCTCCGCGGACAGCCACTTCGCCCCGGTGACCGTGGTCGGGAACTGCACCGCGACCCCGCCGACCCACACCGTCCGCGTCCCGTTGGAGATCAGCGCCGTCCCGTGCTTCGGCTTCGCCGGCTTGGCGTTCCCCGCCAGGCTCGGCACCGCGCTCGCGCTCGACGGCGTACCCGGGGCGCTCGGGCCGCTGCTCGCCACAACACTCGGCGAGGCGTCCGGCCCCGCCACCGTCCCCGGCTGAGGCCCGCAAGCCGCCAGCACCGCCCCCGAAGCAGCGATCACCGCGGCAACCGCCGCCCGCCGCCGAGCATCCTGCGTACGCATCGTGTCCACTCCGTTCGTCTGTGTGACCGGATAGACGTACGCGTTGCCGCGAACCGTTGGTGGCAAAAGGATCGAATCGCAAGAGCACCCATTCGACGATGGTTGCCGCCCGAAGGGGTGGATCCTGCGCGCGCGGCTTTGACGGCGTCGCCGCGATTCGGGCAGAGTGGACACGTGACGTTCTTCGCCTGGCTGTGCGGCTTGGACAAGACCGAACTCGGCCGGGTGATCGCGCACCGCCCGGAGTCGGTCCTGCTGGCCGGACCGCCGCGCGACCGCGCCGCCCTCGCTTCCCTCCTCCAGCACGAGGCCCTGGTCGCCGCTCACCTTCAGACCGCTCACCGACCCGTCCACGACGTCGTCGACATGGTGGCCGCCCTGGGCGGGCAGTCGACGATCGAGGCACTGGCGAAGGCATTCGACCTCGCGGCCGACGACCATGACCTCGCCGACGCCGTGGCGTGGCTGACGACGCGGGCGCTGGCCTGGACGGATGCCCAGGGGCTGCATCTGCTGCCCACCCTGATGCGGCTCATCCCTCATCCGCACGGGCTCGGCGTTCCGGCCCGTACCCTGCTGGAAGCCCAGACCGTCGCCGAGCTGACGGCGATCGCCTCGCGGTGGGGACTACCGCCGACCAAGCCCAAGGCCCGCCTCGTCGACACGATGAACGGCTGGCTCACAGATCCGGACAACGTCCGTCAACTGCTGCGTACGGCACCGGCGGAGCTGCGCGACGCCCTCGACCACCTGGTGTGGGACGGCCCGGTCACGACGGCCACCCAGGCACCGGCGGTGGCCTGGGCACTGAAGCACGGGCTGGTCTACCACCATGACTGGACTCTCGCGCAGATGCCCGGCGAGGTCGGCCGAGCGCTACGAGGTCCGGGGTGGCGGCCCACCTTCACGCCTCACCCTCCGGACCCGCCCACGGTCACCGTCGCGCCCGCCGTCGTCGCCCGAGAGTCGGCGGCCGCCGCCCTGGCCCTGCTGGATCAGGTCGGTACGCTGGTCGCCGAATGCGCGCGTAGACCGCTGCCGGCCCTGAAGACCGGTGGCATCGGCGTACGCGAACTGCGCCGCCTGGCCAAGACGGTCGGCTGCGACGAACGCTCGGTACGCCTGTGCCTCGAAGTCGCCTTCGAAGCCGGACTGCTGGACTTCGAGGACGGGGAAGCCGGTGGTGGGCAACTGCTCGCCACCGCCGCGTACGACGTCTGGCTGGCGAACGATCCAGCGGCCCGGTTCGGGGATCTGCTGACCGGTTGGCGGGAGCTGGCCACCGAGCCGTGGACGGGCAGCAGCGCCGAAACCCGGGTCGCAGCCTTGATCGAACCGGACGATCCCAGCCACTCGGCAGGGCTGACCCGGCGCGAGTTGCTGGCCGCGGCCGGGAGGTTGCCGCATGACCGCGGTCTGGTCTCCGACGACGGTCTGGCGCCGGTCATCGCCTGGCAGTTGCCGAAGCTGCCGTTGGCGACGGCCACCCTCGCGAGCCTGTGGCAGGAGGCGCGGGCGCTGGGCATCGCCGCGCACGGCACCCTCTCGTCGGCCGGCCGCGCCTTGGCCGCCGACGACGATGACGCGCTCCTCGCGGCCGCCCGCGACCTCGTCGGCGCGCCGACAACGAGCGCGATCTTCCAGGCGGACCTGACCGTGATCGTGCCCGGCATACCCGACTACGCCCTGGCGCGCCTGCTCGATTCGGCGGCCGATCGCGAGTCGCGGGGCGGTGCACTGATCTGGCGCTTCTCCGCCTCCTCGGTGCGGCGCGCCCTCGACGCCGGCGCCACGTGCGATGAGCTGGCGGCGCAGCTGATCGATGCGAGCGGTGGCGGAGTCATCCCCCAGCCGCTCGCGTACCTGATCGCCGACATCGGACGGCAGTACGGCCGCGTCCGGGTCCGCGACGTCGGCTGCGTGATACACGGCGTGGAGGAAACTCTGCTCACCGAACTGCTGACCGCCAAGGCTCTGCGCGGCTTGGGCCTCACCCGCCTGGCCCCGACCGTCCTCGCCGCCGCGTCACCGCAGGCCGAAACCCTTGCCGCACTGCGCGCCGCGGGCTATTTCCCCGCCGCCGAACAAGCGGACGGAAACCCGCAGAAGCCGACGACCGCCCAGCCGCGGGCCCACACCGGCTCACAGCAGACGGCAGGCCGCGGTCCTTCCCCCCTCGCTTCCTCCCTGTCCGCATCACCCCCGTTCGAGGGCGCCGCCGCCGGCGAGGTCGACGCCTACCAGCTCGCCGCGCAGCTGTGCGGCCGCCCGCCGGGCAAGGAGCAGCGGTACCCGATGCCGATATTCGGCCTGCCGTTCGACACGGCCGGCCCGGGCCGCGCACCGTTCCGAGGTCTGGACCTCGGCCTCGAACTCGGCCCAGAGCTCGGCTTCGGCCCCGGCTTCGACGAAGACGAAGTGGGCAGAGGCGTTTCCGACCGGCACGCGATCCTGCACCGGGCCATCGAGGAGTACGCCGACAGCATCGATCCCGATGGCAGTTGCGCGCTGGCCACGGCGATCGAGCTCACGGAACCGGTGCGGGTGACGTACCGGCCGGCCGGCTCGCGCACCAAAATCCGTGTCATGATCGTCCCGGAGACGCTGGCCGGTGGGTACGTGCGTGGTCACGACGTCTCGTCGGGCAGCCCGGTCAAACTGCGCCTGGGCGACATCGAACGAGTCCATCCGATGTGAGCGACATCCGGATCCGACTCCCACGACCGCCACCGAGCTCAGGCAGACGGCCGGCGCGGTCAGCAGCAATCAGCGGCCGGCAGGTTCTTGCCGTCCAGCCGCAGAAGCAGAATGCCGCCTCGGCCGGCGTGCCCGGCAGCCCCGGACGACAGGTGGGGCCGGCGCACCACCGCCGGGCGCCGGCCCCGGGCTCGCACCCGCCCGTAGAACATCGCGCGTTCCGCTCCGGACGGCAACTCGAACGCCCATATGTGGCAGCATCGCCGTCCGGTCCCGAGCGCTTCTCCTACATTGCGGCGGGGGATCCGCTACGGCACGGGATACGTCGCGGCGCGGGGATACGTCGCGGCGCGGGGATACGTCGCGGCGCGGGGATACGTCGCGGCGCGGGTGCAGCAACGTGAGCGGCTCGGCTCGCGCGGCTGCGGTGGAAAGCCGTGCGCCGACAGGCGGCCCGCGATCGGCGTGCGGCCCGGTCCCGGCGTCGATCGACGCACCGAAAACACTGCTGCTGAACTGCCGACGCACCAGCCGCCGAGGTGATCCGGCCGCTGATGAGCGGTACAACCCGATGAGCGGTACAGCCTGACTAGCGGTGCAGCCTCGCTAGCGGTACAGCTGGAAAGTAAGGGTGAAGGCGGACATGCGGCCGGTCAGGAACACCGTAGTGAGCAATCGATTTCTGAGCGCGACCGTACCGTGCGGCGACTCCACGGTCAAGGGCGGCGGCCCGCCGAGACATAGACCGATGCCTCTCAACAGCCCACATCGCCCTCTCGCTGCGCAGCCGCGACGCAGACCGACAGCGCTGCCGACAGCGCAGCCGACAGCGCAGCCCCGCAGTCCAGTCCCGTCATGCGGCACTCACCACGCCGGAAGGCCGCCAGCCGGCGGCCCCGCCGATGAGCTCAGAGGGGAATCGATTTCCCTTGCTAAGCTCGCGGCACCCGCCGGAAGTGAGGACCCGTGGTCACCATCTACGACGTCGCCAAGCTCGCCGGCGTCTCGGCCGCGACCGTCTCGCGTGTGGTCAACGGCCGGTCCTCCGTCGACGCCGGCCTGGCCGCGCGTGTACAGCAGGCGATGGCCGAGCTCGACTACCGGCCCAACGCGGTCGCCCGCAACCTGCGCCGGCAGAAGACCAGCATCTGGGCCGTGATCATCTCCGACATCGGGAACCCGTTCTTCACTTCTCTCGTACGCGGTGTCGAGGACGTCGGCCAAGCGGCGGGCTACTCCGTGGTGCTCTGCAACAGCGACGAGGACCCGGCCAAGGAGGCCCGGTACGTGGCGGCCGCCCTGGCCGAGCAGATGGCCGGAGTGATCATTTCCTCGACCGGCAAGGCCGCCAACCTGAGCCGCCTGGTCGACGCGGGCACTCCCGTCGTCGCGATCGACCGGGAGGTACGCGCGGCCGCCGTCGACACGGTCCTCGTCGACAACGCGCACGGCGCCGACCTGGCCACGAGCCACCTGGCCGAGCAGGGCTACCGGCGGATCGCGTGCATCACGGGTCCCCGGCGGCTGCCGACCGCCCAGCGCCGGTTGCAGGGATACCGGGCGGCGCTGACCGCGTACCGCCTGGAACCGGACGACAACCTCGTACGCTACGGCGACTATCGCGAGGAGGGCGGCTACCAGGCGATGGCGTCCATTCTGGACAGCGGGGCCGCGCCCGACGCGGTCTTCGCCGCCAACAACCTGATGACGGTCGGCGCCCTGGAGTGCCTGGTCGACCGGGGCATCACCGTCCCGGCGCAGATGGGCGTGGTCGGGTTCGACGACATCCCCTGGGCCCACCTGGTACGCCCTTCGCTCAGCACCGTCGTGCAGCCCACCTACGAGCTCGGGCGCACCGCCGCCCTGCTGCTCGTCGAGCGGATCGCCGAGCCGACGCGGCCGCTGTCGACCGTCACGCTGCGGACGGAGCTCAAGATCCGGGACAGCTCGGCACCGCGCGAGCAGCGGTTTCGGTAGTCACAATTGTAAATATTTTCGAACCGGGAAATGGATTTCTTGACGCGCGTCGGGCCCGGTTGCTAGGTTCCCCCGCAAAGGTGGAACGCATTCATACCTGTACATCTTCACGTTCCTAGATCAGCCTTCCCCGCACCCGGCCGCTGTCGGCGGGTGCCCGGATGCCGTGCCCTCGTGCGGGCGGGACGGCCCGATCCATCCGACATCTCCCTACCCGCAGCTCTTCCGCCCACCGCGCTCTTCCACCCACCGCGCTCTTCCACCCACCGCGCTCTTCCACCCCACCGCGCTCTTCCACCCACCGCAAGACACTTCCGGCGAGGAGCAAGCCATGCGACGTCTGCTCGCGATGGCGTGCGCCCTGATGGGCGCCGTCATCCCGGCCACCGCCCTGTCCGTCACCTTCGCGGCCACCCCCGCCGCGGCCAACTGCACCTCCATCCCGCCCAACGCCGACCCCTCGGTCCTGCTGGTGGTCCACCGCGAGGCCCGCAGCCTCGTCGTCAACGACAAGGTCCTGCTCGCCGGCTTCGAGGCCGGTTGGGTCGAGTCCCGCATGAACAACCTCCCCTGCGGGGACAAGTCCTCCCTCGGCGTCTTCCAGCAGCGCTGGGACTACGGCTGGGGCACACCCGAACAGATCATGGACCCGGTGTACGCGGCGACGCAGTTCTACACCCGAGCGGTCACCTGCGACCGCAACCATCCCGCGTACAGCGCCGGGCAGGTGGCGCAATGCGTACAGGGGTCGGCCTTCCCGGACCGCTACGACCAGGTGGCCGGGACGGCACAGAGCTTGATCGCCCAGGCCCGTCGGATGGCGGAGATGACCGCGGGTTCGCCGACCGACTTCAACGGCGACGGCAGATCCGACATCGTCGCGTTCAACCAGGGTTCGGCCGGGGACGCGTACGTGGCGACGTCGACCGGCTCCTCGTTCGCGGGCACGAGCGTGAAGTGGAACGACTACTTCGGGCTCGGCGGCGAGACCACGCTGACCGGCGACTTCAACGGCGACGGCAAGGACGACGCGGTCACCTTCACCCACGGCGACTCCGCCAACGGGCCCGCCGGCGCGGACGTGTACGTGGCCCTGTCCACCGGCGGTTCCTTCGCCGGCGGTGTGAAGTGGCACGACTGGTTCTCGCCGGCGGCCGAGATCGCCGCGGTCGGCGACGTGAACGGCGACGGCAAGGACGACGTCATCACCTTCACCCATGACGCGATCGTCAACGGGACGGCCAACGCCGACGTGTACGTGGCGCTCTCGACCGGCAGTTCGTTCGGCGCGGGCCAGAAATGGCAGGACTTCTTCGCTCCCGCCGGCGAGTACCCGGCGGTCGCCGACGTCAACGGCGACGGCAAGGCCGACATCATCACCTTCACGCAGGGACCGTCGACCGCCGCGGACGTCTACGTGGCGCTCTCCACCGGCTCGTCCTTCGGCCCCGGCGTGAAGTGGCACGACCTGTTCGCGGTCGGCAACGAGGTGCCGCGTGTCGGCGACGTCAACGGCGACGGCAAGGCTGACATCGTCACCTTCACCTGCGACGCGAACGCCGACGTCTACGTCGCGCTGTCCAACGGATCGTCCTTCGTCGGCACCACCGTCAAGTGGAACGACTACTTCTGCCTGCCGGGCGAGTTCCCGTACCTGGCGGACGTCAACGGGGACGGCAAGGCCGACGCGCTCACCTTCACCAAGGGCTCCACCAACGACGTCTACGTCGGCCTGTCCAACGGCAGCTCGTTCGCGGGCGGCGTCAAGTGGCACGACTTCTTCGGCCTCAACGGCGAGACGACGCTCTGATCCCCCTCCCACAGGAGAATCCACATGAGTCACAGGAGTATCCACATGAGAATGCACGCCTCACGGCGACGGGGAGCGGGCGCCCTGCTCGGCGCCGCCGTTCTGACCGCCGTCACCCTCGCGGCCACGCCCGCCGGCGCCAGCCCCGCCCAGCCCATCGCGAAGCAGCACCTGCCCGGGCTCAACGGCGCGTTCGCCGACGCGGCCGCCGCGTACCACGTGCCGCGCGATCTGCTGGTGGCCGTCGGCTACGCGGAGAGCCGTCTCCTCACGCACAGCGGCCCGAGCCAGGACAACGGCTACGGAATGATGCACCTCGCCGACAACCCCGACAACCATTCGCTGGCGAAGGCCGCGTCCATCACGGGTCTGAGCGCCGCCCGCCTGAAGTCCGACGTCTCCGCCAACGTCCGCGGTGCGGCCGCCGTGCTCAGCGCGTACGCGGATGAAGAGAAGATCGATCGCGCGGACCCGGCGGCGTGGTATCCGGCAGTGGCCCGGTACGCGGGCGCGGGCAGCGCGGCGACGGCGCGCCTGTACGCCGACGAGGTCTACAAGGATCTGCGGACGGGCGTACGCACGGCGCAGATCGCGACCACCCCGAAGCGCGTGCAGCCGATCCTCGGCCGGTACGCCGCGACGCCGGCGGCGGGCTCGGTGTCCACCGGCGGTACCGCTGCCGTTGCGCTGGCGGCCGCCGTTCCGCAGTACCCGCTCGCGCACTGGGTTCCGGCCAACGCCAACAACTACCAGGCCGGGCGCTCGTCGGCGATCACGACGATCGTCATCCACGTGACCCAGGGCTCGTACGCGAGCACGGTCAGCTGGTTCCAGAACCCGTCGGCGGTGGTGAGCGCGCACTACGTGGTCCGCTCCTCCGACGGCGACATCACGCAGATGGTCCGCGAAGAGGACACCGCCTACCACGTACGCAGCGCCAACGCGTACGCGATCGGCATCGAGCATGAGGGCTTCGTCGACCAGCCGCAGTGGTTCACGGACGCGATGTACCGCTCGTCGGCGGCCCTGACCCGCTACCTGGCCGACAAGTGGGGTCTGCCGCGCGACCGCAACCACATCAAGGGCCACGTCGAGATGCCGGGCAACGACCACACCGACCCCGGCCCGTACTGGAACTGGGACTACTACATGTCGCTGGTGAACGCCGGCGGCGGCGCGAAGATCCCGGCCGGCTCGCCGACGGACTTCAACGGCGACGGCAAGGACGACATCATCACCTTCAACCAGGGCAGCCTGAACGACGTGTACGTGGCGACGTCGAACGGTTCCTCGTTCGTCGGCACGAGCGTCAAATGGAACGACTACTTCGGCCTGACCGGCGAGAAGCTGCTCACCGGAGACTTCAACGGCGACGGCAAGGACGACATCGTCACGTTCACCGGCGGTACGCTCGGCGACGTCTACGTGGGACTGTCGACCGGCTCGTCCTTCGCCGGCGGAGCCAAATGGCATGACTGGTTCTCCCCCGGCACCGAGATCCCGGCGGTCGGCGACGTGAACGGCGACGGTAAAGACGACATCATCACCTTCACCCACGACGGCCTCGGCGACGTCTACGTGGCGCTGTCCACGGGTACGGGCTTCGGCGCAGGCGTGAAATGGAACGACTGGTTCGCCCCGGCGGGCGAGACCCCGGCCGTCGGCGACGTGAACGGCGACGGCAAGGCCGACATCATCACCTTCACCCAGGGCGACGCGGCCACCGGCGCCGACGTCTACGTGGGCCTGTCGAACGGCAGCTCCTTCGCCGGCGGCGTGAAGTGGCACGACCTGTTCTCGGTCGGCAACGAACTGCCGCGCGTCGGCGACTTCAACGGCGACGGCAAGGCCGACATCGCCACCTTCACCTGCGACGCCAACGCCGACGTCTACGTCGCGCTGTCCAACGGCACGTCGTTCGTCGGCACCACCGTGAAATGGAACGACTTCTTCTGCCTCGGCGGCGAATTCCCGTACACGGGCGACTTCAACGGCGACGGCAAGGACGACATCGTGTCGTTCACGAAGGGGTCCACCAACGACGTGTTCGTGGGACTCTCCAATGGAAGCGGCTTCCTCGGCGGCGCCAAGTGGCACGACTTCTTCGGCCTCAACGGCGAGACGACCTACTGAGGCAATCGCAACTCTGAGCAGGTACCGCAGAGCAGGCACCGTAAAGCAGGCAGTGCTGAGCACCGCGGATCGAGCGCGGATGCGGAGCGGGGCGGAGCGGGGCGGGGGCGGGCGCAACGCAGCGTCCGCCCTCATGCTCCGTCCGGCCTCATGCTCCGCCCGGCCTCATGCTCCGCCCGGCCTCATCGTTCTCGATGTGACGCGTTCCGCTGTCGCACTCTTCGCCCTGCGGGACAGGCGGTGCGGCGATGGGTGCTCTCGGGCGACGATGTTGATGATCGAGCGCTATCGCGCCCAGGCGTTCAGCGGCGATATGAGTTGGTCCTGGGCCTCATGTTCGCCGGTGGATGTTGTTGCGGCGCGCGCGTTGCAGCGGGTCAAGGTGTTTGGGTGGGATGAAGTCCGGGTGCCGGTCGTGGGCGTTGATGCGGACTTCCCACGCGCCGCGGTGGATCTCGCGGTGGTGATGTCCACAGAGGAGGACGGAGTTGTCGAGGCTGGTCGGTCCGCCGTCCTGCCACGACAGCACATGATGCCCTTCACACCAGCGCGGCGGGCGGTCACAGCCCGGCCACGCACAGCCCCTGTCCCGCAACACCAGAGCCCGCCGCAGCGGGCCGTCGATGAGGCGGCGGGCGCGGCCGACGTCGAGGATCTGGCCTTCGCCGCCGAGGACCGCGGGGATGATCTTCGCGTCGCAGGCGAGCCGACGCACGGTCTCAGGAGTGAGCAGGTCACCGGTGTCCAGAATGCCGTACCCGTACTTGGAACGCAGCTGCTCCCACGACAACATCACCACCAGCTGCGGACGTTCGCCACCGGACTCCGGCAGGTCACCTTCGGCGAGGGCTTGCGCGCACAAGAACGTCAACGCGTCGGCGCGGCGGGCGGCCGCGGTACGGGTGTCACGACCGACCTCATCCACCATCCCGTCCAGACGCCCGGCCAGATCGCCACCGAACCCGCCGCCGGCCCAGCCGCCCGCAGCAGCAGCCGGGGCGGGGGCGGTAGGGGGATGGCCGAGGAGTGATCGTGGTGCGCTGATCGGGTCGATCGCCGCTCGGACGTAGGCGGCCGCGGCGCTGTCCAGCACCCCCGACAGTCGGTACTCGCCTTCACCGTGTGGGGTCAGGGTGAACCCGCGCCGCTGGAACGCCGACCGGTTCGCCCGCTCCAACTCCCGACGCAGCCGTTCCTCCGCGGCCTCCGGCGACACTGCTTCCAGGACGGCCCGCCGGTGCTCGGCCAACACTTCCGGCCGCAGGCGCTGCCCCACCGCCAGGTCGGTCAGGACCCGCTCCGCGCGGGCCTTTCCCGTCGCGCCGACTTCCGGGGGAAGCTCACCGATCAACCGTGCGATGGCCGCCGCCTGTTCCGCGTTCAACGCCCCCGACGCCAGCGCTTCGCCAACCGCGGGCCGGCGGGGCAACGCGTCGGCGAGTTTGACCAGGCCGGCCGCCGACCGTATCGACACCGCGAGGAGATCGGCCAACCACACCCGGGTACTGGAAGCACCGTGCCGGGCCGGGATACCCCGGGCGGCGGCCTCACCGACCTGAGCGGCGACCCGCGCCGTCAACCGCTGCGTCGCGGTGAAAACAGCCGACAGCTCCGCGAGAAGTGCATCGTCCGGCAGCGACGACAAGGGAGCCACCAACAGGTCCTCCACCACCGCCGCCAACGCCTCGCTCACCCGCCGACCCTAACCACCCCCTATGACAAAACCTCAGCCAAAGACGGAGACCGGATCGGGGGCGAAACCGCAGGCCAAGCCGCCGTTACACACAGCGAGCGTCCACAACAGACAGAGACGATCAACGCAAGCAACGCGACCGTCCAAGCAAAGGCATCGGTGATGTCGACGTCCGCGGACCACTCGAATCGGGTCGACAGGCTCATCCGCGCCGGATGCATCGTCCAGCGGCAGCCCCACGGAAGCCCCACACAGAAGCCCCTCACGGCAGACCAGCCGACGGCCGGGGAAGCCGTGGATCCGCCCCCATCCCGCTCCCCCATTTCCACCCGTTCTGAACGAATCGCATACCGTCGGACAGGCTCACGAACACGTCGCCGGTCGCGCCGCCGGTGTAGGTGACGGCGTCCGCGCGGCCGTCTCCGTCGAAGTCGCCCACTCCCGGGCGCTCGGTGCCGATCGCGAAATTGTCGTGCCATTTCACCGCGGTCCCGAAGGACGACCCCGAGGACAGGTGAGCGTAGACGTCCGCCGACGAGCCCCGGGTGAAGACGACCGCGTCGTCCCGGCCGTCACCATCCACATCGGCCAGTGCGGCAACCTGGCCGTCGGCCAGCGAGACGCTGCCCCACAGCCAGCCGTTCTGGACGAACCGCGTACCGTCCGACAGGGCGGCGTAGGCCTGCGTGCCGGTGAAGGTGACGACGTCGGCCAGGCCGTCGCCGTTGACGTCGGCGACCGCCGGGGTCTCGGTCCCGATCGCGAAGCTGTCGTGCCATTTCACGCCGGGGCCGAAGGAGCTGCCGGTCGACAAGGCGACGTACACGTCCGCGTTCGCGCCGCGGGTGAACGTGATGATGTCCGCCCTGCCGTCGCCGTTCACGTCGCCCACCGCCGGGATCTCCTGGTCCGCCGCGAACCAGTCGTGCCACTTCACGCCCGGACCGAACGCGGAACCCGTCGAGAGCGCGACATAGACGTCCGCCGTACCGCCGCGGGTGAACGTGACGATGTCGGCCTTGCCGTCGCCGGTCAGAGGCACCTCCTGGTCTGCCGCGAACCAGTCGTGCCACTGACTCCGCGCGCCGAACGACGCCCCGGAAGACAAGGACACATAGACGTCCGCGCTGGTCCCCCTGGTGAAGTCCACGACATCGTCCCGGTGGTCACCGTTCACATCACTTGCATTGGGCGTACGCGTAGAGCCGCCGACGGCCGCCGAGGACGTCGCGGCGTTCCCGGCCGCATCGACGGCGACCACCCGGAAGTAGCGGGTCTGGCCGGCGGCGAGGGGTCCGTAGCGGAAGGTCGGTCCGGCCACGCCGCCCACCAGATTCGCGGCCGTGATCGGGACCGAGCTGCTGGTCGACGCGTACACGCGGTAGGAGGCGACGCCGACGTCGTCGGACGCGGGCGACCAGGTCAGCGCGAGCGCGTGTACGCGGCCGGGGCCGATCGCCAGACCGGTCACCGCGCTCGGGGCGGTCGTGTCGGTGAACGGCGGGACGGTCGACAGGGCCGAGTACTGGGCGGCCGTCCAGGTGGAGCCGGTCGGGGCCGGGGTGATCGCCACGGTGATCGAGGACTTGCCGGCGGTGAGAGCGGCGGGGAGGGCGTACTCGTCCGTGAGCCAGCGCTGGATCGGGTTGGCGAGCGGCTGGGTCCAGGTTCCCGCCGGAGTGCCGTCGACCGTGACGGCGGCCGACTGGTACGCGGTCTGCTGATCCGAGGTACGCCGGATGCGTACGCCCTGGTTGGCGGGGTCGATGGGAAGGGTGACGGTCGTCGGGCCGGAGTGGACCTGGGCCGTGACGGGGGTGGTGTCGTCGTCGCCCTCGAAGACGGAGGTGAGCGAGATGCCGGCACCGGCCGAAACCGGGGCGCTCTGCCGCAGGGCCGCCGTGGGCTGGGTATAGAGGAAGGCGGTCGAGCCGTAGGTGGCGGGCGCGTCGTCGGCGGCGCCGTGCTCGATGCCGAAACGCAGCGCGCCGGCGTAGCCGACGGCGTCGGTCAGCATGAGCCGGTACGCGGAGTCGCACTCGTACGTGCAACCGCTGGTACGCGACGCATGTGCGGTGTTGCCGGTGAAGACGCCGCTGTAGGTGCCGCGGTTGAAGTACCAGCCGGATTCGTAGAAGTCCTCGGTGCCGGTGCCGTGCAGCGCGGGGCCGGCCGCACCGTCCACATAGGCGCGCTCGTCGCCTTCGAGGTAGCCGCGGGTGTTGCCGCCGGTGATCAGTCCGTGCACGGTCTGGCTGACGCCGACGAACCGGCCGCGGCCAGCCTGGTCGGCGAAGAGCCAGTCCTGGCCCGGTGCCACGGCGCCCGTACGCGACTGCGTGGTGAAGTAGCCGAAGTCGGCCAGAGTCTGCGGGGCGGAGGTGATCTCGGCGGTGACCCCGTTGACGGTGGTGCCGGTCGTGTTCGCCAGCGTCACCGTGGCCGAACCGAGGAACGGCATCGGCCACCAGGACGAGTACCAGCCGCCCGTCCCTGTGCCGCCGGGGCCTGAACCACCCGGTGTCGTGTCCATGGCGAACATGAGCGACCGGACCGGGCGTTCGCCGAGGCCCGAGCCGAAGAACTCGGCCACCGGGGAGTCGACCGTCGCCCGCCCGTCGAACGTGATCCGCAGCCGCAGGCCGGCCAGCGCCGCGTCGGTCGCCGCCGCATCCGGTACGCGCAGCCGCAACGCCGAGATCGCCCGCCGCCCGGAGAGTGTGGCGAGCGTGGCGGAACCGTTGCGGGGCACCGACACGGTGGTGGACACGGTGGACGCGCCGGGCTGGGCGGGCTTGGGGTCGCGCGTACCGGCCGCGGCGAGGGTGGCCAGGACGTCGGCCGCCCGATCGGCCGGGTCGAACGCCGTCATACCGTCGGCGTCGGCGAACTTCCGGTAGGTCACGTGGTAGAACAGCGGATTGTTCTGCGTCGTGATCCGCATCGACGACCGGTACGCCATCGGCACCTTGACGGTGACCCCGCCCGAGGTCTGGTCGGCGTCGCTGACGAGCGGGGCGGTGAACGGGGCGCCGAGGCCGCCGTCGACCAGGTTCTGCAGGCCGGTGTCGACGACGGTCGCGCCGTCCAGCTCGATCCGGATCCAGCCGGTCGCGGTCACGTCCCCGCTGTCGCGGGTGAACCAGATCGAGTCGACCTCGCCCGGGCCGGAATCCTCGGCGATCACGCAGCCGCCGAGCGTACGCAGACAGCTGTAGGTGCCGGCGAAACCGTCGTTGTTGGACCCGTCCCGGCCGAAACTGGAGAACTGCCGCGTCTGTATGCCCGCCGGCAGCGTCGGCAGCAGATCGAGGCGGCGCAGCGACGCCCAGCCGATCGGCCCCTTGTCCGCCCCGGCCGCGGATACGGCTCCAGCCGCCGGCACAGCCCCGGCCGAGGACGCAGCCCCTGTCATGGGCACTGCGGGAGACCCGGAGGCCGGCTTCCCGGTGGCCACGGCAGTCATGGGCAGGGCCGCCACGAGGGCGAGCGCGGCGGTGGCCGCGCGCCGGGATGCCGACGCGTACACGGGGTTCTCCTCATCGTCGCGAGCAGACCGGCGTCCCGGCCCGGGCGTCACCCGGTACGGGAAATCGATTGCTCGCGACGATGGGCGCGCACTTGCCGATCTGTCAATGTATGGCGGGCCGCCCGCTCACTCGTCCGGCCCGGTGACCGACTCGATGACCCGGCTGGCCACCAGGCCGATCAGCAGCAGGACGCCGAACATCGTGTAGACGATCCAGTACCGTCCATTGTGGATCTGAATGATCGTCTCCAGACCTACCCCGATCACGGCGGCGGACAGGACACCGGTGACGCCGCCCCGGCGCCCGAACACGCTGACACCGCCGAGCAGCGCGATCGCGAGCGCGATCAGGGTCGTCCCCGAGCCGGCGCCGCCCGGGCTCGCGTGCAGGCGCAGCACCAGGGCCGCTCCCGCCAGCCCGGCGACGAGGCCCGACCCGCCGAGGCCGACCACCGCACCGAGGCCGGCCCGCCAGCCGCCCCAGCGTCCGGCCGGGACGGATCGGGTCGCGCTCAACGCGTCGCGTACGCCGGGAATGAGGAACAGCGCCCCGCCCGCCAGGGTGAGGACGGCGAAGAGCCCGAACCAGAGCACGGGCTGCCCCGCGCCCACCGAGACCGAGATGATGCCGCTGGAGTTGGCCGAGGTCAGGCTCACATCGATGACGGAGGCGGCGCCGAGCGTGACGGCCCACGCGGGCACGGACAGCGCGCCGACGAGGACGCCGAGCAGGAGCCCGGTGGCGCCGGCCGCGAGGACGCCGACGGCGATGGCGGCGGCCTCCGGCGTGCCGTGGTTCATGAGCGTCGCCATGATCGTGCCGCCCAGCGCGGCCAGCGCGCCGGCGGCCAGGTTGACCGTCCCGGTCCGCAGCGACAGCGAGACGGCCACGGCCAGCAGGGCGGTCGGGCCGAGACTGCCGAGGAAGTTCACGAGGGTCGGGTGCGGGCTGGGCAGCAGGACGGCCGCCAGCACCGCGAGCGCCAGGACGAGGAGCAGCACCTCCCACGCGGCGTGCACGACCAGGCCGCGCCGCCTGGACCGATGCTCCGGGGCGGGCGCGGGCTGGCCGGCGGAGATCGGGCCGGCGTACGCGGGGGCGCCCTGGAACCCGAACGCCGGCTGGCCAACCGGAACCGGCTGACCAGCGGGAACGGGCTGGCCAGGGGACACAGGCTGCACAGGGGACACGGGTTGCACAGCGGGAACGGGCTGGGGGCCGGACTGCTCGCTGCCGGGGACGGAGGGGGTGTCTGTCATGCAGCACATCGTGTCGTACCGGGCCGAAAAATGTGGATCATCCATGCGGAGCCACCTCGGCCGCCAACCGGCGTTGATCGACGAGTCATGCATCGACGAACATCGAGGAATGCCTTAGCATCACGGCATCCCTCGCCGGAGCGGGCGGTCACGCCACGATCCCCACCGCGCTCCCCGGCACTTCCACCACCCCGACCCGGGAGGACCACCGTGAGACGAGCGAGCACTGTGCGGCGAACGACCACCGTGCGGCGAACAACCGCAAGAAGTACAGCCAGGCGCGCGACAGCCCTTGTCACAGCGCTTCTGACCGGCGCGTTCGGTCTCGTCGTGGGCGCGGCCGCCCCGGCGTACGCGGCCTGCACACCCGCCCAGGTCGTCGGCGACCCCGGGTTCGAGTCGGGTACCACGGCGTGGTCGTCGAGTTCGGGCGTGATCGGCACCTTCAGCGGGGAACCCGCGCACGGCGGCACCCGCGACGCGTGGCTCAACGGCTGGGGTTCGACGCACACCGACACGTTGTCGCAGTCGGTGACGCTGCCGGCCGGGTGCACGACGGCGACACTGACGTACTGGCTGCACATCGACACCGCCGAGACGACGGGCAGCACGGCGTACGACACGCTGACGGCCAAGCTCGGCACGGCGACCCTCGCCAGCTACTCGAACCTGAACAAGAACACCGGTTACCTGCAGCGGACCGTCGACGTCAGCGCGTACGCGGGCCAGACCCTGACGCTGCTGTTCACCGGGGTCGAGGACGCGAGCCTGCAGACGAGTTTCGTGCTGGACGACGTGCAGCTGAACGTGTCGGGCGGGACCACGAGTCCCAACCCCGTCGTCACCAACCCCGGCGCGCAGACGTCGACCGTGGGCACCGGCGTCAGCCTGCCGATCCAGGCGACCGACCCGCAGGGCGACACGCTCACCTACAGCGCGACCGGGCTGCCCGCCGGCCTCACGATCAACAGCACCACCGGCGTCGTCAGCGGTACGCCCACCGCGGCCGGGACGAGCACGGCCACGGTCACCGCGACCGACCCGGGCGGCAACCCGGGGTCGGCCTCGTTCTCCTGGACCGTCAGCCAGCCGGCCAGCCCGACGCGTACGCCGGCCCGCGGCGCGTACACGCTCAGCCTGACGAGCGACGCGACCGGCGCGACCTGGACCGGGCACGAGAGCATCACGTTCACCAACGTCTCGGCGACCGCGCTGCCCGAGGTCTACCTGCGACTGTGGGACAACTACCACGGCACGTGCCCGTCGAATCAGCCGATCCAGGTCGGCAACGTCACCGGCGGTACGCTCGGCGCCCTCGAAGTCGCCTGCACGGCCGTGAAGATCACGTTGCCGGCCCCGTTGGCGCAGAACCAGTCCGGCACGGTCGGCTTCGACGTGTCGATCGCCGTTCCGGACGGCAGCGACCGGTTCGGGCGCGACGGCGCGTACAACTTCATCGGCAACGCGATCCCCGTCCTCGCGGTACGCGACGGCGGCGGCTGGCACCTCGACCCGTACACGAACAACGGCGAGAGCTTCTACCAGCTGGCCAGCGACTACTCGGTGACGCTCGACCACCCGACCTCGGTGCTGACGCCGACGACCGGCACCGCCACGGAGGCGCCCGGGTCCGCCGGCCGCACGGTCACCACCGCGACCGCGACCAACGTCCGCGAGTTCGCCTGGGTCGCCGGGCCGTTCGTCAAGACGTCGACGACCACCTCGGCCGGCGTCGTGGTCAACACCTGGCGGACCAGCTCGATCTCGGCGAGCACCGCGTCGAGCATGCAGTCGACCGCCGCCTCGGCGATGTCCGGGCACGCCTCCCGCTTCGGCGCGTACCCCTACGGCGAGGTGGATCTGGTGCTGCACAACAACTTCTGGTTCGGCGGCATGGAGTACCCCGGGCTCGTGCTGTCCCAGGCGAGCGCCACGCCGGTCATCCACGAGCTCGGCCACCAGTGGTTCTACGGGATCGTCGGCGACGACGAGTACACCACCCCGTGGCTCGACGAGGGCTTCACCGACTACGCGACCGACATCCAGCGCGGCGTCACCGGCTCCGGCTGCTGGTCCAGTGTCAGCTGGCAGAGCAGCGCCGAGAAGATCACGAACTCGATGGCGTACTGGGACGCGCACTCCAGCCGCTACTCCACAGTGGTCTACACCTACGGCAAGTGCGTGCTGCACGACCTGCGCCGGCAGCTCGGCGACAGCGCCTTCAACACGATGATCTACAACTACGCCCAGGCCCACTGGTTCGGAATATCCACCGTCGCCGATTTCAAGGCGGCCGCTCAGGCGGCGTCCAGCACCGACCTCACGTCGTTCTGGACTACCCACCGCATCGACGGTTAACCTCACTGTTACGGCTCCGGGCAGCATGCATGCCCGGAGCCGTCCACTATCTCCGGACCATCTCGACGGTGCCGCCGACGACCCTGCCACCCAAGCCGGTCAGCAGGCTCACGCTGGGCACGTTGGTCACGTCGGCCTCCGCGCGTACCACCGGGACGCCCCGCGCGGCGAGCGGCTCGAACACCGCCGCCAGCAACGCCTTCGCCAGACCCTTTCCCCTGTACGCGGGGAGCAGCGCGATGAGGCCGAGCCGCCGGACGGGTTGCGGGCCGTTCCACACCCGCGCGAGTCCGGCGAGGGTCACTCCACCGTTCCCGGCAGACTCCTGGGCGAGGTCCCGGGTGACATCCCGGGCGACCAGATAGGTCTCCGGATCGAAGAACGGGGACTGGTAGGTCTCCTCCATGAACCACTGGAGGTCGGGCTGCCAGCCGGCCGACCCGGGGACGTCCTCGCGCAGCGCGCAGTCGAGCAGCATCAGCGCTTCCGGCTCGATCTCGGCCGCACTGACCAGGTCGATGCCCGCGGGGACCGGCGCCGCGAACCGGGTCACCGGGATCTCGAACTCGGACTCCCGGCGGTGCTCGGCGAAACCGGCCCCGGCGAGCGCGGCGATCACCTCGGCGTCGGCCGCGTCGACCGTCGTCCGGCATTCCCCGTCGGCCATGGCGGCCAGCGCCACGTACGCGTCCGGCGTACTCCGGTCGTAGTAGAGAGTGAGGTGACCATCGGGCCTGGTCCACGGCTGCATGACCCCGACGACGCGGCCGGCGTCCCAGGCGAGCCAGAGCGGGCGGTCCTCGGAGTGGTACTCCTCCTGCTGGCGCAGCTGCTCGACGGTGTCACCGGTCCAGGCGGCGACCTGTTCGTACTCCCCGGCGAACGCAGCGACGACGATCGACATGGCCGTGACCCTAGGAGGGCATCGGTCCGCGCGCGAGCGGTTTTCTCTATGCTCACCGGGTGGCGGATCAAGGTGGAACCTGGGATGTGGCGGTCGTCGGGGGCGGTCCGGCGGGACTCGCGGCGGCGGTCACGGCCGCGCGCGCCGGGGCGCGGACGGTGGTCCTCGAACGCGGGCAGCACCCCCGCTACAAGACCTGCGGCGGCGGGCTGATCGGCATCTCGCGCGGCGCGGCCGCCGACCTGATCTCCGTTCCGTCCCGGCAGAGCGTCGACGCGGCCACGTTCACCCTGTACGGCGGCCGGGAATTCACCCGCCGGCACGCCGAACCGCTGCTGCAGATGGTGGTACGCGACGAGTTCGACGACGCCCTGCGCAAGGCCGCCCTCGATGCCGGCGTCACCGTACGCGAGCAGGCCCTCGTCCGCTCCGTCGACACTTCCGGCGGCGGCTCCGGTGACACCGCGTCCGCCCGCCTGGTCGACGGCGAGGTCGTCACGGCGCGCGTCCTGATCGGTGCCGACGGTTCCGGTGGCGTCACCGCGAAACGGGTCGGCGCGAAGTTCGCCCAGGTCGACGTCGGTCTGGAGGTCGAACTCCCGGTCGCCGACCCGCCCGAGTGGGCCGGCCGCATCCTCATCGACTGGGGCCGCCTGCCGGGCTCGTACGGCTGGGTGTTCCCGAAGGGCGACCGGCTCACCGTCGGCGTCATCGGCGACCGGGCCTCGGGTCCGGCGCTGAAGGCGTACCTGGCCGAGTTCGTGACCCGGCTCGGGCTCGACGGCCTCGAACCCCTGCACGACTCCGGGCACCTCACCCGCTGCCGGGCCGACGACTCGCCCCTGGGCGCCGGGCGCATCCTGCTCGCCGGGGACGCGGCCGGGCTGCTCGAACCATGGACCCGCGAAGGAATCAGCTTCGCCCTGCGCTCCGGCATCCTCGCCGGTCGGGCCGCGCTCACGGTGGACCCGGTGACCGCGTACACGGCCGCCGTCTCGGAGGGTCTGGCGGCGGAGATGGCCGCCGGCCGGCAGCTGCTCGACGTGTTCCGCAAGCGGCCGGCGTTGTTCCACCGCGCGCTGCGTACGCCGATCGGCTGGCGGGCGTTCGCGTCGATGTGCCAGGGCCGGCTGACCTTCGACCGGGCGCTACGCCACGCCCCGGCCCGCGCCGCCCTCCGCCTCTTCACCTGACCCGCCCGTCCCCACTCCCGCTCTGCGCCCTCACTCCCGCCAAGATCCCGTTTGGATCAGGTTTTTCACCCGAATCATGGCCCAAGATTCGGGTGATTTCCCTGATCCAAACGGGATCTTGGCGGGCTTGGCGGGTGGGGGCCGGGGCCGCCGGGGCCGGGGCCGCAGGGGCCGGAAGTCTCAGCGGTTCGCGGGGGCCGGTTCGGGCAGGGCGGGCGCGGGGACCGGCGCGGGGACCGAGGTGGCGGTGGTCCGCGGGGCGGCGACCCGGCGGATCACGCGCCAGCCGGCCGTCGACAGGATCAGCGCCGCCGCCACGCCGATGATCAGCTGGGTGTTGGTCGCGTGCAGCAGCTTGAGCGCGCTCGCGAACAGCACGACCGCCAGCGCGCGCCGGACGAGCCCGCCCGGGGCCCGCGACGAGATCAGGGCGCCGATGAACGCGCCGGGGACCGAGCCGATGAGCAGGGCGGCGGTCACGCTGAACCGGAAGTCGCCGAACAGCAGGTGGCCGAGGGCCGCCGCGGTCACCAGCGGCACCGCCTGCACGAGGTCGGTGCCGACGAGGTCGTTCGGGCGCAGCATCGGATAGAGGGCCAGCAGCACGACGATGATCAGCGAGCCCGAACCGACGCTGGTCATCCCCACGACGAGGCCGCCGATCGCTCCGAGCACCACCGTCGGCAGGACGCGTACGCGTACCCGGGTGATGCCGGCGGGCTCCGCGCCCGACCGGGTCTCCCGCAGCCGCATGTACGCGCGCAGCACCAGACCGATGACGGCCAGCAGGAGCGCGATGCCGAGGGCGGTCTGCACCACGTTCTGGACGCGCTGGCCGCTGCCGAACGACTTGGAGACGATCACCCCGCAGAACGCCGCCGGTACGCTGCCCAGGCACAGCCAGCCGACCAGGCGCCAGTCGACGCGGCCCCGGCGGATGTGCACGAGCGAGCCGACCGGCTTCATGACGGCGCTGGCCACGAGGTCGCTGGAGACGGCCGCCAGCGGCGGTACGCCGAAGAAGAGCACGAGGATCGGCGTCATCAGGGCGCCGCCGCCCATGCCTGTGAGGCCGACGATGATGCCGACCCCGAGTCCCGCCACCGCCAGCCACCAGTCCATGAAGCCTATTATTCCTATAAAGTTGGTCGAGAATCCAGTATTACCCGCCGACCAGCTCACATGCTGGGCGAGCCGGCCGGCGGGCGTACCGAAATGTGTCAGGCGGCGGTGCACACAGCCGTCGGCGCGGCATTGGCGGCGTTGTTCCACGTGGCGTTGAAGCCGAACGACGTGCTGACGCCCGGGGCGAGCGCGCCGTTGTAGCTCATGTTCTTGACGGTGACCGTTCCACCACTCTGCGTATAGGTTCCGTTCCAGAGCTGGGTGATCGTCTGACCGTTCGCGAAGGTCAGGACGACGGTCCAGCCGGTGAGCGCCACACTGCCGGTGTTGGCGACCGTGACGTCCGTGCCGAAGCCGCCCGGCCACTGGTTGGTCACCTTGTAGACCACCCCGCAGCTCTTCCCGGCCGAGCCGCTCGCGGACGGACCGGCCGACGCGCTCCGGCTCGGGCTCGCCGACGGCGAAGCGGACCGTGAAGCAGACGGTGAAGCGGACGGTGAGACAGACGGGCCGGCCGAGGCGCTGCGGCTGGGCGACGAGCTCACGGACGCGCTCGGGCTCGCCGATCCGCCGGGCGTCAGCAGGGCCGACAGCGGCGGGTACCAGCGGTCGGACATCTTCTGGTCGCCCGAGGCGTTCGGGTGCACGCCGTCACCGGTGTCGGTCGCCGTGTTGAAGCCGGTCCACTGGTCGACGACCGTGATCGGCGATTGCGCGGTCGACTTCGACGCGGCCCACGCCGGGATCGCCGCGTTGAAGTTGATCACCCGCTGGCCGCACTCGGCGCACGACGAGGGGTTCATCGGCAGGATCTGCGCCACGAGGATCTTCATCGCCGGGTTGCTCGCCCGCATCTGGTCGACGAGCGTGCTGAAGGCGGTCAGGATCGTGGCGGGCGCGATGCTGCTCCACACGTCGTTGGTGCCGAGGTGCATCACGACGATGTCCGGGGTGGTCGCGGCGAGCCAGGCCGGCAGCAGGTTCTGGTTGGCGATGTTGGTGGCCAGGTAGCCGCCGTGCCCCTCGTTGTCCCCGTCGTACGCGACGCCGCAGCCCTGAGGCGGCAGCGTGCCGACGAAGTCGATGTTGGTGTAGCCGCTGGACTGGAGGCGGTTCCACAGCAGCGCCCGCCAGCAGCCCGGCGATCCCGTGATCGAGTCGCCGAGCGGCATGATCCGCACCGGCGCCGCCGCCAGCGACGTGCCGGCGGCGGCCGGTGTGGTGACGGTGGTCAGCCCGACGGCGACCGCCGCGGACAGGGCCGCGAGGAGCGCGGCGAACAGAGCCCGGAAGATGGGCCGCTTCATGAGGAGTGTCCCTTCGCGAATGCACGCAGGGCCGCCGCCCACGCGGGCACCTGCGAAGACAGGTGTCGGCGATGCCGTCTACCCGGGCTCCGGCGGGGAGGCATCGTCCACGATGGATCATAGCCGCCACCACCGGGAAGAGCAAAACACCATCGATGCAGAGAAAGCTTGCGATGATGGGAGGATGGAGATGAGCTGGTTCTGGGCCCACGACGCCCAGGCCGATCAGCTGTCAGCGCTGGTCGATACAGGGCTGGGCGATACGGGGCTGGTCGATACAGGGCTGGGCGACATGGGGACGGGCGTACCGGGGCTGGGGCTGGTGCGGCTGGCGAGCTACGGCGACGGCCCGGCCCGGCGGTTCGCCGCGCTGCTGCGTACCGGGCCCGCCCGCACCTTCGAGGTCGACGTCCCCGCCGACCGGATCCCCGTGGACACCGTCGCGGTCACCGGCACCGGCCCCACCTTCACGGTGGTCCGGGAGGCGGGCCGCGCCAGCTCCGTCCACTTCGGAGAGTCACTGCCCCCGGGAAACTCACTGCCCGCCGGGCGCGTTCTCGACATCTCTTCGAGTACGCCCACCGCCGCCTACGTCCTCGCCCAGCCGCCCGGGTCCGGCGGGCCGCCGGCGCAGCAGGTGCTGGCCGGGCTCGACGAGCGCGAGCTGAGACGCGCCCTGCGGCGGCTCGACGCGCAGCCGACACTCGTGCGGCTGGGCATCGACGGGAGCCTGACGGCCGTGGCCGAGCCGGGCCCGCCGACCCGGTGGGCGGCCGGGATCGACGCCGACGAGGTCGCGCACGAGCTGAACCGGCGCGGCGCCTACCCGCTCGACCTCGACGCGGTCCGCACCGGCGCGGGCGTCCGGTTCTCGGTGGTCGTCCGGCGGCCGGACTGAGCCGGCTCAGGGACGCTGCACCGCGACGGCGTACGCGGCCGCGCCGGTCGCCTCGGCGTCGGGCACGGCCACCAGATCGCCCTGCCCCTTCCAGAGCAGCATCCCCATGGCGATGGTGGTCCTGCCGTTCAGGCACACGTCGTCGGTGTCGCCAAACCGGATCATGACGCGGCCCGTGCCGGCGCATCTGATGTCGACGTACACCGAGCCGGTGCCGAGGTCCTTCTCCCGCACCAGGACCGTACGCCCGAACAGCACCCCCGACCGGTCGAGCGGGTTGCGCCCCGACGGCGGCAGGCTCAGGGCCGCACGGGCCCGCACGAGGACCGGGTCGGTGAGCGAGACGGCGTACGCGCCGTGCAGCAGGGCGGCGTCGTCAGGCGTGACGGTGACCGCGATCGGCGCCGTCTTCCGCATCGTGAACGTGGCGGCGGCGGGGGTCTTGTCGCCGCATTTCGCGACCGTCTCGCCGCCGGGGTGGCTCACGGTCACCGAGCCCGTGCCGAGGCAGGCGACGCGCACGTCGTAGACGCCCGCCGGATAGGGCTCGGCGGCGCTGCCGAAAGTCTGGGTGAGCTGCACGGCGGGCCCGGAGAGCACGTCGGGGCGGCGGTCGGCGGGGCGGTCGAGCACCAGCACACGGGCCTGGGCCGCCAGCGCCTCGCGGCCGGCGTCCGGCGACGCCGCCGGGGTCGTCGGCCGGCCCTGAGGCCGCGCCCCCGCCTCCGGTCCGCAGGCGGCCGCGCCGAGAGCCAGGACCAGGACGACCGCACTTATCCGAACAACCCTGCCCATCCGAACAACCGTGCCGATCCGTGCACGCATATCGCATTCCTCCCCGTAAATCCGTCGGCCTCCTTGGTAGCAACGGCCCGCAACGGGCACCATGAGCGCATGGATCTCGACTCCGGCGCCGGCCTGCTGCACCGTCTGACCTCCTACGTGCCCGACCGAGACTGGGACCAGGTCGTCGACGACAACGATCCGCGGGTCCGGCAGGACTTCACGTCCATGGATCCGGACACCCGCCCGCCCCAGTTCAAGGAGTACGCGGACGGCCTCGACGAGATCTCGCTGCCCCGGGTCTGGGCGGAATCCGAGTCACCCGCGACCGCGTTGCTGGCAGGCGTACCGGTGACGGCCGGTGCCCTCGACCGGACTCAGCTCGGCCGGATCCTGTTCCTCGGGGCGGGCGTCGTGCGTACCGCGACCCGCTGGGAGCAGCCGTACTTCTACCGGGCGGCCGGGTCGGCGGGCAGCCGGTTCCCGCTCGAACTGTACGTGAGCACGCGTGCGGTGGAAGGCGTACAGGATGGCGTGTACTGGTACGACGCGCAGCGGCACGTGCTCGTGCGGGTGGGTCCCGCGGCGCTCGGTGAGACGACGACGCTGGTGGTGACCGGGGTGCCGTGGCGGACGGGCTGGAAGTACGCCGAGCGCGGCTGGCGCCACCTGTACTGGGACGCGGGCACGGCGTTGTCGCAGCTCATCGCGGCCGCGGCCGGGTACGCGCCGGCGCTGCGCACGGTCTTCCCGGACGCGGCGGTGACGCGGCTGGTCGGCGCGGACGGGGTCGACGAGTTCCCGCTGGCGCTGCTCACCCTCGGCGCGGGTACGCCCGCGATCGAGCCGACCGGCCCGGCGGTGACGGGATCGTTGCCGCACAACGAGTTCAGCCTGTGTACGACGGCGCAGCGGGCCGGCGACGGCGACGAGCTCGGCGCGGCGTGGGCCTTCCCCGAGGTCTTCTCCGAGGCTGCGGTGCGGTCGGCGGCCGAGGGATCGCTGGACGCGGTGATCCGGCGCCGGGGCTCCCAGCGGCGGATGGACCCGGCCGGCCGCCTGCCCCGCGCCCAGCTGGAGTACGCGATGACCGTCGCGCTGCGCGGCATCGACATCCCGCACTGGGTGGCCGTGCACGCGGTGGACGGGGTCGAGCCGGGCCTCTACCGTTGGCCGGACCTGGCCGCGCCGATCCACCGTGGCGACCTGCGCGCCGAGCTCGAACGGGTCTGCCTGGGCCAGGGGCTCGCCGCGGACTGCGCCTACGTCGTCATCGCCGCCGCCCCGCTGTCCATACTGGACGACCGGTCGTACCGCTCCGCCCAGGTCGCCGCCGGGATCGTGGAGGGCCGGCTGCATCTGGTGGCGTACGCGATGGACGCCGGCGCGACCGGCATGACCTTCATCGACTCGGAGGTGCCCGCACTGATCGGCGAGTCCGACGTGGCGGGGCTGCTGTTCACCTGCGTCGGCGTGCCCGCGTACGCGAACCGGGCGGGGGGTCGCCCCGGGGAGCCTGTGACGGTCACCCCGGTGACGACCCGGATCGCGCACTGAGCCGAACTACCGGCTGAGCCGGGTCACTGGTTGAAGGTGAACCAGTTGAGGTTCACGAGGTCACCCGCGCCGCTGGTGGTGAAGGTGACGTAGACGGTGTGCGTACCGGTGGCCGAGCCGGTGAGCGTGGTCGTGGCCGAGGTCCAGTTCTGCCAGCCGCCGGTGGAGCTGACCGGCACGCTCGCGATCACCGGTCCGGTCGCCGAGTCCAGCCGGTACTGGACGGTGCCGGTGACGCTCGCCCCCGACGCGAGCCGGGTCGTCACGGACGTCCCGGCGGTCGAGCCGAAGTCGACCCCCGAGTACGCGAGCCAGTCCCCGGCCGTGATGTAGCCGACGTCCTGACCGCCGCCCGTGTCGGTGGTGGTCTCCAGCTGCGTACCCGACTGCGACGAGTAGCCCTCCGCCTGCCGCTGCTGGTACGCGTTCGGCGTACCCGCGTGGTTGAACTGGAACCAGTTCAGGTTCAGCAGATCGCCGGAACCGCTCGTCGTGAACGTGGCGTACAGGCTGTGCACACCGGTCGCCGAACCCGTCAGCGCGGTCGTCGCGGACGTCCAGTTCTGCCAGCCCCCCGTCGAACTCACCGGTACGCTCGCCACGATCGGACCGGTCGTGGAGTCCAGCCGGTACTGGACGGTGCCGGTGACGCTCGCCCCGGACGCGAGCCGCGTCGTCACCGAAGCGGCCGCCGACGAGCCGAAGTCCACCGGGCCGTAGTTGAGCCAGTCCCCCGCCGTGATGTACCCGACGTCCTGACCGCCGCCCGTGTCCGTGGTGGTCTCCAGCTGCGTACCGGACTGGGTGGCGTAGCTCTCCGCCTGCCGTTGCGCGTACGCGTCCGCCGCGGGCTGCGTACCGTAGGACAGCCCGAAGCCGTACGCGAACAGCGGCGTCTGCCCGTCGCCGTCGTTGATCGGCTGCTGGCTCGCCGACTGCATCCACGTGTCCGGCAGCTTCCCGGTCGGCGCGTAGTCGCCGAACAGCACGTCCGCGACGCCCTGGCCCTCGGTGCCGGGCAGCCACGACTCGATCAGCGCGTTCCAGTTGGGCAGCTGCGCGCCGATGTCCAGCGGCCGCCCCGACACCAGGACCACGACCACCGGTACGCCGCTCGCCTTCAACGTGTTGAGCGTGGCCAGATCGGTGCTGTCCAGGCCCATGCCGCTCGGCCGGTCGCCGGCGCCCTCGGCGTACGGGGTCTCGCCGACGACCGCGATCGCGGCCCGGTAGGAGCTGTCGATCCCGGTGCCGTTCGCGTTGTAGGTGACCGTCGCGCCCGATCCGACGGTGGTCCGGATCCCTTGCAGGATGGACGTTCCCTGGGTCGTCGGGCCGCTGCCGCCCTGCCACGAGATCGTCCAGCCGCCGCTCTGGTTGCCGATGTTGTCGGCGTTCTTGCCCGCGACGAAGATCTTCCCGCCCGACTTGGCCAGCGGGAGCACGTTGCCGCTGTTCTTCAGGAGCACCTGCGACTCGCGCACGGCCTGGCGGGCGATCGCCCGGTGGGCGGCGTTGCCGACGGTCGGGGTGTAGGTCCGGTCGGTCAGCGGCTTCTCGAACAGGCCCAGCTCGAACTTCTTGGTCAGGATCCGGCTCACCGCGTCGTTGATCCGCGACATCGCGATGTGGCCGTTGTTGACCTCGGCCTTGAGCGTAGTGATGAACTGCTGCCACGCGGTCGGCACCATGACCATGTCGATGCCCGCGTTGATCGACTGCGTGACCTCGGCCGCCGTGAAGCCGGCCTGGCCGTCGATCTGGTCGATGCCGTTCCAGTCGGAGACGACGAAGCCGGAGAAGCCCAGCTCCCCCTTGAGCAGCGTGGTGATCAGATACTGGTTGCCGTGGTCCTTGACCCCGTTCCAGCTGCTGTACGAAATCATGATCGAGCCGACGCCCTTCTGGACGGCGGCCTGGAACGGCGGCAGGTGGATCGCCCGCAGGTCGGCCTCGGAGATCTGCGTGTTGCCCTGATCCGTTCCGTTCGTCGTCCCGCCGTCGCCGATGTAGTGCTTCGCCGTCGCGAGCACCGACGCCGCCCCGCCCAGCGTCGTACCCTGCAGGCCGGTGATGTAGGTCGTCATCGACGACGGGATCTCCGGCTTCTCCCCGAACGACTCGTAGGTCCGCCCCCACCGGTCGTTGCGCGCCACGCACAGGCAGGGCGAGAAGTCCCAGTCGATGCCGGTCCCCGACACCTCCTCGGCCGTCGCCCGGCCGATCTGCTGCACCAGCGCCGGATCACGGGTCGCGCCCAGACCGATGTTGTGCGGGAAGATCGTCGCACCGTACACGTTGTTGTGCCCGTGCACGGCGTCCACGCCGTAGATGATCGGAATCCCCAGCCGGCTGTTCAGCGCCGCGTTCTGAAACCCGTCGTACATGTCCGCCCAGCTCGACGCGGTGTTCGGCGACGGTGCCGAGCCGCCGCCGGACAGGATCGAGCCCAGCGCGTAGTTCGTGATGTCCGCATTGGACACGGACGCGCGCTCGGCCTGCGTCATCTGGCCGACCTTCTCGTCGAGGGTCATGCTCGCCAGCAACTGGCTCACCCGAGTCGCGACGGGCAGCGAAGGATCGGGGTAGGGCAGGTGGGCGTCGCCGCGGGCGGGGGCTATCAGGACGGCGGCGACCAGGCCGAGGACGGCCGCCGCGGGGACGGTTCGGCGACGGGGCACGACGATCACTCCAGACTTTTTACGAGGCTTAAATCAAAAGGCAACCTATCTGACTTCATCATTGTCAGTCAATGAATCGACCTCTCCGACCACACCGGCTCCGACCCCCACCGCCGGAGAGAACTCCCAGGCAGCAACCGTTTCGACGGCCACCGTGGCGACGACGGTCCGCTGATGCCGCGCCGCGTACAGCAGCACATCCGTCCTCATCGGCAGGTCCATCGCGTCCAGAATCGCCCAGCCGGCTCCATCGAGCTGCTCGCGCACGGCCGGCAGGAGAATCTTGGCGAGCATGATCGCCTCTTCGCCCATGTCGCCCCAGGCCCGGCTGAGCGTACGGACCATTGACGTCACCTCGACACGGGAGGATTCGTCGCCGATCAGGATCTGCCAGGCGCGGGAGAGTGAGGCGCGAAGCGCCAGGTCCGCCTGGGCCGCTGCCAGCAGGTCAGGCAGTACAGAGGTTCTCGGCCGCGGGTCGAGGAGCGCCGAGACCGCCCGGACCCCCTCCACATGTGACGTTTCGTCGCCCGCCCAGTCGACCGCCTTCTCCAGGACCAGCCCCGCGAGCCCGTCGAGCCGGGCTAGGACACGCAGGGCTTCAGCGACAGCCACGCAGTGCTGCGGCGCCGCTTCCGCGCCTCTGATGAGATGCCGGAGTCGGCCGAGCGATGCGTGAGGCAGCCGCGGGCCGAGAATCTCAGCGCACAGTCGCGCCAGGGCAGGAATCGCATCGACACTTCCGCGGTACGCCCATTCCCACAACTTCCTCCGCAGCAACGGTTCCGTACTCGGATCGCTGAGGCCCTTCTCGAGGATCAGGTAGCCCAGTCGGGCATCCGGCGCCCCTTTACTGAGCCAGCCGTAGGCGGTGTCGAGAAGCCGCGCGGCGGGGAACTCGGCTGCGAGATAGGCGTGGACTCCCGCGATCCGATCCGTGAACGGACTGGTGGCCGGAGCGTGCACCAGCCCGTGAAGCCACTTCAGAAGGGCGGAGCGGAGTCCGGGATGTTCGCGGTAGACCCATCCGATCACCGCGAGATCAACCCCTGGCCTCTTGTCGTCCATCCAGGTTCGGTCGTCGCGTACGGTTGCGCCGATCTCCCGCGTCCGTTCCGTCCAGCCCGGGGTCTCCAGCACCCGGAACGGCGGTGCGCTGTGCAACCTGAGCGCGACGCCCAGCGACGCGTCGGCCGCGGCGACTGCCTCCGAAGAGCATCCGTTCAACGCGGCCGCTGCCACGAACAGCACACGCCGGTCCGCCGTATCCGGCTCACGCACGCCCAACTGCGTTCCGATGTAATGACCCCACCTGCGGCACTCGTCGATGACGAGTTCCAGATCTCCGGCTTGTCCACGAGACAGCTTCTCCGCCACCTCCGCGGCCTCCGCAGGACTGGCCTCCCGCCCCGCCAGCTCGGCCATGAGGCTCACGACATCGTTGCGTGCCAAGAGCGCCCGGCTGCGACCATCACCGCCGTGGTAAGCCAGGTGGGCGCGCATGATCTCATCGGCCGGTCGCGCGTCGAAGGAGACCGTGAGGCTCTCCATCATCGGCCTGACACGGTCCCACACCAGCGGCGTCACGATCACCACGACCATGGAGTGGATCTTTTCGAGCTCCTCTCCGTAGCTTCTCAGCGATCGAGCGAACGACTCGGTCACCTCGCGCTCATTCGAGAGATCGAGGATGAACCGGCCGCGGAGGATCCGTGGTAGGCCGACGGTCGTCGGCTCGTCCCAGTCGACCGGCAGTTGCTGGAGGGTGAGTGTGCCGCCGTGGACGTCCGGCTCACGATCACGGTAAGCCAGCAGGCGGTAAGCGTCGGTCTCCCGCCCCGTACCGCGGTCGCCTTCGATCACGACGACGCCCTGACCGTCGAGGCAGGTTTCCGCCTTTCTGTAGGCGACAGGATCGGGCTTCACATAGAACACTGATCGGGCGAACTTCACCAGGTGCTCACCGACGAAGCCCGGGGCACGGCCGCTGTAGACATGAGTGACGTTGTGGAGAACGCCGATCGCGGTGGTGCGGGAGCCGTCCCCGCCCAGCGCTGACACGTTGATCGGGGTTCCCAGCAGCGGTCGTTCCACGACGGGACTGCCCGCAGGCTCCAGCTCATGGCGCGGAATGGCGGGGAGTCCTGAGAACACCGGCCCGAGGTCCGCGCCTCCCGGCGTCATCGGCCGCTCCCGTCGCCGCGCGTCTGATGGAACGTGCCACCGTACGCGTTGCCGATGACGAAGCTCATCGACCCGTCGCCCGCTACGTTGACGACCGACGTGGCACCGTATCCGCCGGTCGTTTGCGCCGAAGCCACAGCAGCCGCGATCTCCGCCAAACGGTCGGCCCCGGCGGCCCACGCCCTTCCCGCGCCTGCGATCGCCGCCCGGACCGCGTCCGATTCCGCGGCACCCTTCCGGTCGGCCTCGAGCCTGGCGGCGAAGCCCGCGTACAGTTCGTCCCACCGGCGTTCGATCGCGACCTCCTGGTCGCGGACCTCTGCGGTGAGGGCCGATTGCCGTTCAGTGAGCCACGCGGCACCGCGCCCCGGTCCGCCGTCGCCGGCCTGTTCGAGCAATCTCCGTTCGAGCACGGTCAGCCGTTCCCGGATCTGGTCGAGCGCTTCGCCATCGTCGGTGGTCGCCGGGGTGGGCAGCTCCTGCGCGTGCGGCGGGACGAACGCGCGTACCTCCTCTCGGCGCGTGAGGACGTTGTGCAGCCAGAGACCGAGGTCGAAGCAGCTGTGCACCACGCGGAGAGCGCGCTCCGCGTCGCGTACGCGACCATGGACGCCTTCGTTTCCCTCACGCCGGACGAAGTGGAGCGTGGTACGCACGGCGGCGTCGAGGATGCTCGCGGAGGCCAGTTCGTTGATCCGCTGCTCGAGCTTGAGCCGGTCAGGCCGTGACACTCCCACCCGCTCGGCCAGCTTGCACGTCATGATCTCGATGAAGTGCCGACTTTTGAACAGGGCAGACGCCGGATCGGTGTACACATAGGATTCCGCGCTCGCGCCGTCGTAGGCCAGCAGTGGCTCGTGCTCCATGAGGTACCCGAAGTTGGCCGAGCGAGCCACGAGCCCATCCAGATGATCTGTCACCGTTTACCCCCATTTCTGGCATGGCCAAAGCCTTCCAGAATAGGAGGAGCCATCGGCGTCCACAATGTCGTATCTCCGACGGCGCCCCCGACCGCGACGATCTTGCGCGAATGCCTCGAATTTCGCGACGAATGCCCGGGTGGTTTCAACCGGTGGGTGCAAGTAGGAGTTGGTTGAGGCGTTCGGTGGGGGTGTCCCAGTCGAGGGTTTGGCGTGGTCGCCGGTTGAGTT
>NZ_AUAX01000017.1 GCF_000428945.1 Hamadaea tsunoensis DSM 44101
CGCCGGCGAAGAAGAGGTACATGTTGGTGCCGTCGCCGATCAGGGTCTGGTCGATCGGGCCGGTGCCGGAGTTGGCGATGCTGCCGGTGAACAGTGCTTGGGGTGCGGACCAGCCGTTGGCGTTGGTGGGGTCGCTGGATGTGCGGTAGATGAAGGGCCATGCGCCCCATTGGTAGGCGAGGACCCAGGTGTTCTTGGGTGCGAAGTAGAACAGGGTCGGTGCGACGGTGCCTTGGCTCATCCCGTTCTGGCTGGCCGATGCCATGTCGGACCAGTTGGTGAAGGGTGTGAAGTTCATCGAGCCGTACGAGGAGCCTGACACGTTGGATGCGTAGACGAGGTGTTTGCCGTTGTAGACGACGTTGGTGAAGTCCTTGAGCGACACCCAGCCGTGCTGCGGCGAGGCCAGGGCACCCGACGACGTCCAGCGATACGTCGAGGGCAGGGAGCACGACGGCGAGCTGCTCGGGCTGCTCGACGGGCTGGCGGGGCTACTCGGTGAGCTGCTGGGACTGCCCGGCGGGCTGCTCGCGGGCCGGCTGGGCGTGCTCGACGGACTGCTGACCGGCCCGTTGCAGGCGGTGCCGTTGAGGGCGAAGTCGGTGGGCACCGGGTTCGAGCCCGCCCAGGAGCCGTTGAATCCGAGGGTGACGCTGCCGTTCGTGGGGATCGCGGGGTTGTAGCTGACGTTGGTCACCGCCACCTGCGCGCCGGACTGGGTGACCGTGCCGTTCCACAGCTGGGTGACCGTCTGGCCGGCGCCGAACGACCAGGTGAGCCGCCAACCGTTGACGGCGTCACCGAGATTGGTGATGACGAGGTTGGCGGTGAAGCCACCCTGCCAGGAACTGGCGACGGTGTAGTCGACGCGGCAGCCGGCGGCCGCCTGGGCGGCGGTGGCGGTCAGCACCGCGGTGGCTCCGGCCGCCGTGAGGCCGGCCGTACAGGCGACCACCGCCAGCGACCGAAAGCGGGCAAACTTCATCGGATCCTCCAGGGAGTACGGGGTGGTCCGGTCGGGCGGGCGGCCACCCGGTGCGATCTGTCGTCCCGCTACGTCCCCGCCCGGCGGGGAGTGACGGCCATCCGGCGGGCATACGGGACCTGACCGGAAGGTGAAGCGGAACGTCGGAATAGGGATAGCCGAATGTTATCGCTAACATCGCCGTCAGCAAGAGGCTCGGCTCTCGCTGAGGCCGTCAGGCCGTGGGCGTTCGCTGCCCGACGTCGACAGAATGAGCGGAAAGCCCAGGTGGAGATAGTCCTCCGGCCATTGCCGAGTCGCGGCACGACGAGCGCGGGCCGTCCACCAACCTGGAAACTTTCGTGCCGTCAGGCTTGCCTGTCCACGTGCGACCCCGCAGCGATGTTGCCGTGAAAGCGCGTATCGTCCCAGGTGAAGTCACTTGTGAACAACACTGGTGGCGAGGTCGTCGTCGACGCCGCGAGCATATTTCACCAGAATGCGATGAAGCATCCGATGTGAACGCTCACTATGTGCGGTGTGGACATGCCGGATCAGGCTCACCGGCCCGGCGAGGCGCGCACGCCGCGGACGGCAGCGGCGGCGCGCATGTAGTGGAATCTAGACCTCGTCCACGGAGCCGGCTCGCTATATCCGACCCACAAGATGCCGCAAATATGTGTTATGCGGCAGGGCTTTCGGTAGGCCACCGCGGTGGTCACGGGCATACGACGAAAAGCAGCTCGGTGCCGGGTGAACCAGGCGGTCTGCCCCGCGCCCCCCAGATCAAGCCGGGCACCAGGTCCAGGGGGCGAACACCGGCGGATCGGCTCGGAGCTGAGTTCGGGCGATGCTGCGTCCCAGGTTCCATTCGAACCAGCCGTCCGGCGTACCGTCGGCCAGCTTCCTGTTGACGGTGGTCAGTACGCAGGACCGGTACGGCGACGGCAGGGTCTGCAACGCGGGTACCGCGTCCGACGACAGGGTCCGCAGATATCCGAGGTCGATCCGGCCGGTGACGTGGAACTGGGCGATGTTCTGCCGGGCGATGAAGGCGTCGGGGTTGAGCGCGGCCAGGCCGAGGAGCGCGGCGACCGCGGCGGCCAGGGCGGCTTGGGGGATCCACCGTCCCCGCAGCCGGATGCCGGCGATCAGGATGAGGACGAACACCGCGCCGAGCCACAGTTCGCAGGTGGTCACCAGCAGCCGCTGCCGGGTGAACCCGTACGCGTGCTCGTACGCGGCCATCCGGGACAGGGCCGACGCCACGATGACGAGCGCCAGCGCCGACAGCAGACCCAGCAGCGTACGCAGCAGCACCCGGTCGGTCCTGGTCGTCCGCGGGGCGAACCGGGCGGCGGCGCCGGCGACGAGCAGTGTGAGACCGGTGACGGCGAGCAGTTGCCAGAAGCCGCTGCGCGCGTACTGGGAGTAGGTCAGCCCGGCCGTTTCGAGCACGTGGCGTTCGGCTCCGAACAGGATCGTCGCTTCGACGGCGACGAAGCCCGCGAACAGGGTGACGAGGCCGGCGACCGGCAGGGCCCATTCGACCCGGCGTACCAGCCTCGACGGTGGTGTCGCCGTGGGTACGGCCGCGTCGGTCAGCAGGTGGTGGGCCGCGGTCGCGGTGGCCGCGGCGGCGAGCGCGGCCGACAGCAGGCACCGCAGCAGCGTGGCCGCGTCCAGGTTCGACATCAGCGTGGACAGGACCTGGGCGAAGGCCGCGTCGGCGTGCGTCAGCAGGGAACCGAACACGAGCAGCAGAACCACGGTGACCAGGCCCGCGACGGTTGTCCGCAGCACCGTCGTCCGGTCGCTGCCGAGCGCCTCGGCCCCGTTGCCGGCCAGCCAGCGCGAGGCCCCAGGGAGCCGGGCGAGCACCCGCAGCGGCGCCAGCGCCACGCTGCCGGCCGACCGGCCGCCGGCCAGGGCGACGCAGCCGACGACGACGGCGGTCAGGACACAGAGGACGAACAGCCATCCCGCCGCGCGTACCGTCCCGACGGCGATCAGCAGGGCCGCGGCCACGGCCCAGCCGTAGCGGACCATCCTGCGGACCGGCCAGGCCTGATCGACGGGACCGCCACGGACCGCTGCCGCCCAGACTCCCGCGGCGATGACCAGCGCCGTCAGCAGCCAGCCCACGCCCGGACGATGCCACGACAGCGCGACGGCCGCGGTGATGGCGGCGGCGGCGGTCACGGCCAGCACCGTACGCGGCCGCGTCCTCGGCGGCTGATCGAGCGGCTGTGGCGGTGTGGTGGAGACGAGGCTGGCGACCGGCACCGACATGGGAGCTGCCTTTCAGACGAGGTCTGCGTGCGCGGCGGCCCTCCCTGCCAGGGGAGGGGGAGGGCCGCCGCGGGATGTTCGCCGTGCACCTTCGGGTGTAGTCCCTTCCCGGTTGTCGCGTGTCGACCGCGCCGGACTGACAATCAACGCCACACAACGCGGGCCCGGACCTCGCGCCACCAGGGTCGCGACGGTGCCGCGCGGGATGTTCGGCAGGCCGGCGACCGACTCCCCCGAGGATCGGGTTGTCTGTTTTCCGGGCGCGCTGGCAGACAACCGCCGGCTCGGCAAGACTCATCGATGCCGCCTGCCGACATCGGCGGCTGTCTTCGTGTTGCCGCGCCGCGAGGGAGGACTCATGCCGCGTCCGGAACGACCGGTGGACCCAGGAGCAGGACCGGCGCAGCAGCTGGCCGTCGCGCTGCGGGAACTGCGGCGATCGGCGGGCAATCCGACCTACCGGGTCCTGGCCAGACGGGCGCACTACTCGGCGGCGACGCTGGCCCAGGCCGCGGCCGGCGAACGGCTGCCCTCCCTGGCCGTCACCCTGGCGTACGCGCGCGCCTGCGACGGCGACGCGGCGGACTGGGCGGTCCGGTGGCGGGCCGCGGCGGCCCAGGTGGACGCCGCCGCGCCGGCTCACGAGGACGCCGATCCCGCCGCGGCGCGGCCCCCGTACCTGGGCCTCGCCTCCTACGGTCCCGAGGACGCGGACCGGTTCTGCGGCCGGGACCGCCTCGTGGCCGCCCTCGTCGACCGCCTGGCGCGCGACCGGTTCGTCGCCGTCGTCGGTGCCTCCGGATCGGGCAAGTCCTCGCTGCTGCGCGCCGGGCTGCTCCCCGCCGTACGCGCCGAGGGCGATCGCTGGTCGACGCTGCTGATCACACCGGGCGCCCACCCGCTGCGGGAGTGCGCGACGGCGCTGGCGGCCCGGTCGGGCGGCGACCCGGACACGCTGGCGGCGGACCTCGCGGCGGACCCCCGCCACCTCGGCCGGGTTCTTTCCGACCTCCCGACCGGCCAGCGTCCGGACGCCCGCCGGCTGCTCGTCGTCGACCAGTTCGAGGAGGTGTTCTCCCTCTGCGAGGACGTGTCCGAACGGGAGGCGTTCATCCGGGCGCTGCTGTCGGCGGCCCTCGCCCCCGACGGGCGTACCTGGGTGGTGATCGGGCTGCGGGCGGACTTCTACGCCCACTGCGTACGCCTGCCGGAGCTGGCCGGCGTCCTGCAGGACGCGCAGCTGCTCGTCGGCCCGATGACGCCGGACGAGCTGTCGGTCGCCATCACCGAACCGGCGGCCCGGGCCGGGCTCATGCTGGAGAAGACGCTGGTGGCCACGGTCGTCGCCGAGGCCGCGTCCCGGCCGGCCGCGCTGCCGTTCGTGTCCCACGCGCTGTGGGAGACGTGGCGCCGGCGGCGCGGCACCGGCCTGTTCCTCGCCGGCTACCAGGCGGCCGGCGGCCTCGACGGCGCGGTCGCCCAGTCGGCCGAGGACGTCTACCGAAGGCTGGACGGCGAGCACCGGCGGGCCGCCCGGCGGATCCTGCTGCGGATGACCGCCCTCGGCGACGGCACCGAGGACACCCGCCGCCGCGTGGCGCGTTCCGAACTCGCCGACGACGCCGTCACCGCCTCGGTGCTGGAACGCCTCGCGGCGGCCCGGCTGGTGACCGTGGGGGACAGCACCGTCGAGATCGCCCACGAGGCGCTCATCCGCGGCTGGCCGACGCTGCGGGACTGGCTCGGCGCGGACCGCCAGTCGCTGCGTATCCACCGCCACCTGACCAGCGCCGCGGACGAATGGACCGAGCACGGCCACGACGACGCGTTCCTCTACCGCGGCGGCCAGCTCGACGACTGGGCCGCCCGGGACACCGAAGCGCTCAACGAGCGGGAACGCGGCTTCCTGGCCGCCAGCACGGCGCGCCAGGCGCGGGAGGACGCCCGTCGCCGCCGGCGGCTGCGGGCCACCGTCGGCGGCCTGGTCGCCGGGCTGGTCACGGTCAGCCTGCTCGCCGTGGTGGCGGTGGCGCAGACGATCACCGCGAACGCCCAGCGCGACCTCGCGATCGCCGTCAGCCTCGCCGCCCAGGCGCGCGTCCTGCTGCCCACCCAGCCGGAGCTGGCGAACCTGCTGGCCCTGGCCGGCCTCGGGTACGCCACGACCGCCCCGACCGTGGCCAGCGCGCAGGCCGCGCTCGCCGCCCCGATGCACGTCGCGCGGCCACTCATCGGGCACTCCGGCGCGGTCACGGCAGTCGCGTACGCGCCCGGCGGCCGGACTGCCGCCACCGGCGGCGACGACGGGACGGTACGCCTGTGGGACACCGCCACCGCGAGCACGGTCACCGTCCTCACCCAGCACGCCGCGGTCACCGCGGTCGCCTTCAACGGCGACGGGAACGTGCTGGCCAGCGGTGGTGCCGACGGCGCGGTCCGGCTCTGGGACACCGGCACCGGCCGGCCCCTGGACGTGCTCGCCGGTAGCAGCTCCGTCCACGCGCTGGCCTTCAGCCCGGACGGGACGGTCATCGCGACGGGTGACGCGGACGGCACCGACCGGCTCTGGGACGTCGCCGGCCGGCGGCTGCTCACCACCCTCACCGGCGACCAGGGCCCCGTGTACGCGGTCGCCTTCGATCCGACCGGGCGATCCCTGGCTGTCGGCGGAGACGACAACACCACGAGGATCTGGGACGTCGCCGGCCGGCGTACCACGGCGATCCTCCGCGGCCACAACGGCGAGGTCTTCGCGGTCGCGTACAGCCCGGACGGGACGACTCTGGTCACCGGATCCGCCGACGGCTCCGCCCGCATCTGGGACACCGGCACGAACAAGACCGTGGCCACCCTCGTCGGCCACACCCGCGTCGTGAGCGCCGTGGCGTACGCGCGGGACGGCCGAACGATCGTCACCGGAAGCTGGGACGGGACGGTGCGGCTGTGGAACGCCGCCACGCACCAGCCCCAGGCGACCCTCACCGGGCACACCGACCAGGTGTTGGCGGCCGCCCTGGCACCGGACGGCCGGACCGTCCTCAGTGGAGGTCGGGACGGCACCGCCCGCCTGTGGGACATGGACACCAGCCGGTCGATCGTCACACTCGAAGGCCACACCGACTACGTCGACGCGACAGCGTTCAGCCCCGATCGGCGAACGGTCGCGACCGGCAGCAGAGACGGGACCGTCCGCCTGTGGGACATGGCCGGGCACGGTCCCGCCGCCGTCCTCGACGCCGATGCCGGCCCCGTGCTGGCGGTGGCGTTCAGCCCCGACGGCGACCTGCTCGCCGCCGGCCACAAGGACGGCAGGATCCGCCTGTGGAACACCCGGACCCATCAGCAGACCGGCATGCTGCCCGGCCACACCGACGGCGTCGCGAGCCTCGGCTTCAGCCCCGACGGCAGGCTGCTGGCCAGCGCGTCGACCGACGCCACCGCCCGGCTGTGGGACCTCGGCACCCAGCGCGCGATCCACGTCCTGACCGGTCACACGGACTGGGTCGACGCGGTCGCGTTCCCTCCCGACGGCCGCACCGTCGCGACCGCGTCCACCGACGGCACCGCCCGCATCTGGGACGTCCGCACCGGCGACACCGTCACGACTCTGACCCCCCGGGCGGGACATCTCACGGCGCTCGCCTTCAGCCCGGACGGCACCGTCCTCGCCACCGGCGCGGAGGACGGAACCGCGCAGCTGTGGGACGTCGCCGCCCAGCGCCGGACCACCGTCCTGTCCGGACACACGGCCGAGGTGACCTCGGTGGCCTTCAGCCCCGACGGGCGCTGGATTGCCACCGGCAGTCGGGACGGCACCACGCGCCTGTGGGATCAGGACGGCGGCCGCGCGATCCTCGAACTCGCCGGGCACACGGCGTGGGTCACCGCCGTGGCCTTCAGCCCCGACGGCACGACCCTGGCCACCACCTCATGGGACCGCACCGCCCGGCTCACGCCGGTTCCCAGCTCCTGGCCCGCCGAACTCTGCCGCCGGGCGGGCCGGAACCTGACCCGTGCCGAATGGGCGTTCTACGTCGGATCCGCGCCGTACCGGCGCCTGTGCGCGCGGCTTCCCTCCGGCCAGGGCGCCGACCCGACCGCGTCCGTCCTCGCCTATCCGGCCCTCGGCTCCGCCGTGCCCTGACTGGGAAGATCTCGGACGGCTACGGGTCCCGCTCGGACGTGGCGAGGCTCTGCAGCACCGGCTCGGGTGATGTCAGAGGTGTACGGCTGATCGGTGGCGGCGGGTCTTCTCGGCGTTTCCGCAGGTCGCCATGTCGCACCAGCGGCGGCGCCCGGCCTTGGAGGTGTCCAGGAACAGCCAGCCGCAGTGCCGGCCGCCGCAGACACGCAGCCGGGGCGACGGCAGTGACTCCAGAAAGCGGACGGCTCTCAACGCGAGGAAATGCTCCGGATAGGCCAAGCCGGAAGCCTCGGCGGTGACGGTCGCCGCCAGCCGGCCGCCGACGTCGGACACGGTGACCGCGGCGGCGGCCGAGCGCCAGCTCCTGGTCAGGCGCGCCGCCGCGTCCGCTGCGCCGCCCGCCGGCGGCGTCAGCAGCTCCCACAGCGTCTCCCGTAGCGCCTTCGCTTCGACGAGCGCCTGGGCGGCCCGCCGGGGATGGGCGACCGCCTCGGCGTCGAGATGGTCGAGCTCGGCGGGCGGCAGTCCGGCCAGGCGCCCCCAGGACACCAGGCGGGCGTACGCGTCGAGCCAGTCGACCGGATCGGTGTCGCGGGCGGTGACGGTGTTGACGAAGTCGAGGACGATGTCGCCGGCCACGAGGTCCCGGGGCTGGAACTGGTGCGCTACCACCTGCATGCCTCCCAGAGTACATCGCCTGCAACCGGTAAAATGGCTTTTAGTGGTAGGCTGCATCCATGATCGAAATCATCACGGCGCCGTCCAGCCTCGGCCTGAGGCCGCTGACTCCCGGTCATGAGCCGGGCGCTTGGCTGGCTCCGCAGGCACTCCTGGACGCCGGGCTCGCCGACCATGTCGGAGCGGGACGGCTCACCGCGCTCGAGCATCCCGCCTATGACTTCGAGGCTCAGCCGCACACCCGGCTACGGAACGGGCGAGGGCTGCGGGCGTACTCGATGATCATCGCGGAGGCGGTGGGCACGGCGCTGGCGGCGGGCCGGTTTCCCCTGGTGATCGGCGGCGATTGCGCGAACCTGTTCGGAAGCCTGGCCGGCGCGCGGCGCGACGGGCGCTGCGGGCTGTTGCACCTGGACGGGCACAACGACTTCTATCACCCGAACAACTATGACACCGCGGCCCGGCTGGGCTCGGCCGCGGGCATGGACCTGGCGCTGGCGACCGGGCGGGGCGAGCCGCTGCTGACCCACTGGCCGAGCATCGGTACGCCGCTCGTGGCGGACGCGGACGTCGTGCAGCTCGGCGACCGGGAGACGGATGTGCCCGGCGAGCAGGACCATTGGGCGACGGTCGAGGACTCCGCGATCGTCTGCTTCACCGCTCAGCAGATGGCCCACCACGGCATCGAGGCCACGGCCGCGCGTACGGTCGACCGGCTGGACGAGCGCGGCCTGGAGCGGGTCTGGCTGCACCTGGACCTCGACATCCTCGACGAGACCGCGATGCCGGCCGTCGATTCCCCGGGCTCGCCGGGCCTCGGCTTCGCCCAGCTGGCCGAGCTGCTCGCGCGCCTGGTCGCGGACGAGCGGGTGATCGGCGCGAACGTCGGCATCTACGACCCGGAGGCGGATCCCGAGCGCCGCTACAGCGGACCGATAGCCGGGGCGCTCGGCCGGGGATTCGCGGCGCGCCGCTGACACCCGCCGACCGTCCCGTTGCCGGGGGACCGCCGGCCCGTAGGCGATCGAAGCCGTGTCGTGCACGACCGGGATCCGGGGGTCATGGAAGACCGCGTGATGCCCGTACACTGGCCGCTCAGCGATCTTGTCTGCGTCCTCTGGGAGGTGCCAAGCCGATGGTCTCCTCGGTCGTCGCGGCCGCCGTCGCCTTCGTCTTCGCCCTGTTCGTGACGCCGCTGGCGGTCCGGGCACTGGTCCGGCTGCGGGCCGGCCAGCCGATCCGAGACATCAATCCGGCCGCCCACCAGGCCAAGCGGGGTACGCCGACCATGGGCGGCCTGGTCTTCACGGTGGGGACCGTGCTGGCGTACGTGGTCGGGCACGTGGTGATGAACTTCCTGCCGAAGTCGCAGATCGTCCCGCCGGGGCCGACGATGACCGGGTTCGTCCTGCTGGGGCTGATGGTGTTCTGCGGCGGCATCGGATTCGTCGACGACTTCCTGAAGGTCACGAAGAAGAACACGGCCGGGCTGAGCGGGCGCTGGAAGCTCGCGCTGCAGCTGCTGGTGGGTCTGGCGTTCGGCGTCGTGGCGCTGCGCTTTCCGAGTACGGCCGGCTGGACGGTGTCCGGTACGCGGCTGTCGTTCGTCCGCGAGATCAGCTGGCTGAACGTCGGGCGGATCGGGGCGGTCGTCGTGTTCATCGCGATCGTCCTGGCGGCGACGAACGCGGTGAACCTGACCGACGGGCTCGACGGCCTGGCCACGGGGACGTCGATCATCGTGCTGATCGCGTACTGGCTGATCTCGTTCTGGCAGTACCAGCACTGGTGCGCCGATCCGGCGGTGCGGTCGGCGTACTGCTACGTGACCCGGGACCCGCTGGAGACCGCGCTGCTCGCGAGCGGGGCCGCCGGGGCGCTGCTCGGCTTCCTGTGGTGGAACACGTCACCGGCGCGGATCATCATGGGCGACACCGGTTCCATGGCCCTGGGCGGGCTCATCGCCGGTCAGGCGATCGCGACCCGGACCGTTCTGCTGCTGCCGGTGATCGCCGCGCTCTTCGTCATCATCACGATGTCGAGGATCATCCAGTACACGTCCTACAAGACGACCGGACGCCGGGTGTTCCGGCTGTCGCCGCTGCACCACCATTTCGAGATGGTCGGCTGGAGCGAGGTCACGATCGTCACCCGGTTCTGGATCATCGCGGGCGCCGGCATCCTCGCCGGGCTGGGCCTGTTCTACGGCGACTTCCTCAGCCACCTGCCCTGACCCGACCGTCCCCGAAGGACCCGGCAGGAGTATCGGACGGCCCATGTCGGTTCGCTGTCCGTCCTGGTGGGGGCGTGGTGCGGGTGGACTACGGTGCCCGTCGTGAGCGACTACTTCGACCTGTTCCTCACGATGGAACTGCGCCCGGACGTACCCGAGGACGTGCTGCACGAGATCCGCTGGCACACGTACCTCGCCGACACGCCGCCGGCCGGGTTTCAGTCGTTCGAGCCCCAGGACTGGTACCTCGACAACCCCTACCCGCTGTTCTCCGGCATCGACGAGAACTACTACTTCGACGGAGCCGACGTCGCCGCCCTGGTACGCACGCGGCAGCGGCTGTACGAAGACCACAGTGTGCGGTGGCAGTTCACCGTGCGCAGCTGCGTACACGAGGACGAGCTCGCCAACGTGTGCGCCTTCGCCGCCTGGCTGGCCGGGTACGCGACCACCCGCGGCTGGATCGGCTACCTGCGCAGCTCGGCCGACGACGAGACCCGCATCCTCACCTACGACGGCGCGGCGATCCACGGGCTCGCTATCCCAGCGCGGCCATCAGTTCCGGAAGAGGCTCGATGACCAGGAGGGTCCCGCCGGTCGGGTCGGCGATGTACGCCGCGTGCCCGATGCCGGCGTCCACCGGCCCGGCGAGCACCCGGCCGCCCAGCTCGGCGGTCCGGGCGACGACCCGGGCGCAGTCGTCGACCTGAAGGATCGTGCGCCAGTGCGGCGGCGTACCCGGCGGGTAGTGCCCGCCGTCCATCATGCTGATCCCGCCGACGACCCGGTTGGTCGAGCGCCACTCGTAGTACTCGTGCTCCTCGGTGGCCGTTCCGGCCTGCTGGGTCCAGCCGAAGACCTTGCCGTAGAACGCGACCGTCCCCGGTGTGTCGCGGGTGACGACCTCGCTCCAGGTCACCGCGCCGGGTTCGTCGACGGCCTGGGCGCCGGCGAACGCGACGCCGGGGGTCGTTCCGCGCTGCCAGCCGCCGAACACCGCGCCGAGCGAGTCGGCGAACACCGCGGAGCGTCCCCGGCCGTCCGGCTCGGTCGCCGGGCGCAGCACGGTGCCGCCGGCTTCGACCACGAGCCGGGACGTGCTGTCGATGTCGTCGGTGGAGATGTGCGTCAGCCAGCCCGGCCGCTGCCCGGGCGCCGTCGTCCCGCCGGGAATCGCGGCGAGGCCGGCCACGGCCAGGTCGCGCAGCAGGAACACGGTGGCACCGTGGTGCGTCGCGGCCGTCCAGCCGAAGAGGCCGGCGTAGAAGTCCGCGGTGGCGGCGACGTCCGTGCTGTGGTGCACCGCCCAGCACGGCGTCGCCGTGGCATAGCCCCGTACGCGCACGTGGTTCTCCTCCCGGCCGGATCTTCCTGGGAGGCACCCTAGAGACCGGGGCGCGGTGTGTTGATCAACCTAAGGGGCACACACCGCCGCGATGCGGCCAAAGGATCTTCGGCCGGTCGAGGCCGGCCTCCGGCTCTTCGCCCGCTGGGCCGATCCGAGCGTCGAGCTCGCCGCCCGACCGGCGGCCCGCACCGTCAGAAGGCCAGGGCGAAGGTCTCCGCCTGCGCGGCCTCGTCGACGGTACGCGAGAGGACGGGCACCGCCAGGCTCAGGTACCGGCCGTCGAGTTCGAGCATCAGGCGGGCCTCGCAGAGCTCGTCGAGGATCCGTCGCAATTCCGGGCCGGGCAGGCCGATCCCGGTCGCGTACCGGGTGAGGGCGGCCAGCGACCGGTGCTCGTCGCAGTGCTCGTAGACGTCCCGTGCCCCGCCCTCCAGGACGGTCAGGCGCCGGACCGCCACCGCGCGGAAGTCCCACAGCGCCAGCTGGTCGCCGTGGTCGACGCTGATCAGCCCGCGGCCGCCGGTCTGAGCGAACCAGCGGCGCATCGCGGCCTCGGCCTCGACCACGTACTCGGCGGGTACGCGACCGTCGACGTAGTCGTGCTCGAAGTAGTAGGCGAGGTCCGCCAACGACTCCGGCGGCAGGTCGTAGATGGCCGCATAGCTGCGGTCCGGGCGTACGCCGCACAGTCCCAGCTCGGCGGCCTGCATGAAGTTCGGGCTGAAGCGGTCCAGCCGGATGGCGCCCATGCCCTGCGGCGGGTCGAGGTGCGTGATGCTGTCGATCACGCGGGCGGTCGTCTCGTAGTCGCGGGGATCCTCGCCGGGGAAGCCGTAGAGCAGGTTCCAGTAGACCTTGACGCCGATCTCCTTGCACCACTTGAGTAGCTGGATGTTCTGCAGCGCGGTGGCGCCCTTCCGCATGATGTGCAGCACGTCGCTGGAGAAGCTCTCGATGCCCGGCTGGATGGCGGTCACGCCCGCGGCCCGCAGCTGGCGTACCTGGGCCTTGGTGAGGTTCGCCTTGGTCTCGAAGAACAGCCCGAGGTCGAGGCGGCGGCGTTCGAGTTCGGGCAGCAGATCCTGGAAGTAGTGCATGTCCAGGATGTTGTCGACCATCTCGATGTGCGCCGACCGGTAGCGGCGGATCTGCTCGTCGATCTCGTCGAGCACGCGGGCGGCGCTCTTGCTGCGGAACGCCATCGAGGTGCCGTTGAGCCCGCAGAACGTGCAGTGGTGCTTCTCGCCCCACCAGCAGCCGCGGGAGCATTCCATGAGGATGCTGCGGTTCCCGCCGCCCGTGAGCGCCAGCTGCTCGAAGTAGTCCTCGTAGTCGGGCAGCGGCAGGGCGTCCATGTCCTTGACCCGTTGCGGCGCCAGCGCTGGGTAGGTCGAACCCGGTCGCGAGATGACCCCCGGGATCGTGGCCGGGTCGCCGCCGTCGCGGATCGTCCGGACCAGCTCCGGGAAGCTGATGTCGGCCTCGCCGCCGCACACGTAGTCCACGAACGGGAACGAGCGGTGCAGCGCCAGGCCCATCCGGTCCTCGCAGTTGGCGCCGCCGAAGACGACGACCTTCTCCGGATGGCGTTCCTTGACCCGCTTGGCCAGTGCCAGCGACGCCACATGCTGCGTGAAGGTCGACGTGAAGCCGATCAGGTCGTAGCCGGCCCAGTCGACCTGCTCCAGGCACTCGTCCAGGAACGGCTCGACGAGCGCGCGGGCCCGGTCCAGGCAGGCCAGCGGACCCTCGGGCGGCGCGAACCGGCCGAAGCGCTCCCGGAAGTCCGCCCGGTACCGGCGGTCGGCCTCCTCACGCCGGCCGAACAGCGCCGGCGCGAAGACCCAGTCCCCGGCCAGGCTCTGCGTCGGCGAGCGGTCGGCGATGTAGGTGAAGTCGGTGCCGCCCAGCAGCTGCGCGTACCGCAGATTGAGGTACGCGATGCGGGTCTCGCAGCCCGACCCGGCCAGGTGCGCCTTGAGCAGGCTGGGGCCGATCGCCGGGCGTACGGCGCCGAAGGGCATGTTGACCAGCAGGATCTTCATGACGGTCCGACCAGCACGGTGATCGTTCCGGTCTCCTCGGACTTGTCGAAGGCGAGCACGGCGTCGATGACGTCGTCGACGCCGACGATCCCCGGGAAGGTGTTGGGCGCCACCGCGTTGACGCGTACGCCGAGGTTCCAGAACTCGCTGGCCTGATGGTAGGTGAGCTGGGTGAGAGCGGCCTTGGACGCGGAGTAGACGCCCTGGCCGAGATCCGGGTAGACGTAGTGGCCCGCGGTGCTGGACAGGTTGACGACGTGGCGCAGCTCGCGGGCGTTGTCGGCCGGATCCCGGCGCCAGTACGCGTCGGCCGCCTCGGCGGCGAGGCGTACCGGCACGAACACGTTGAGGGCGAACAGATCCGGCAGGGCGTCGAGGCTCTCCGGCGCGGTCAGCGGCCCCCAGTCCCGCCGGGCGGCCGCGTTGACCAGCATGTCGATGCGGCCGAACGCCCGGATGGTCTCGGCGACGACGCGGGCGGGCCCGTCGGGTGCGAGCAGGTCGGCCGCGATGGAGTACACGGCGTCCTCGTTCTCGGCGACACCCGCCTCCGGTCGCAGCGGGTCCACGAAGGACTGGTCCTGGGTCGCGTACTCGATCGGGGTGGTGTGGTGCGCCGCGACGATCTGGTAGTCGGCGGCGCACCGGCGCACGAAGGCCTGCCCGAAGGTGCCGCTCGCGCCGGTGAGCAGGCAGACGCGTCTGGTCATCGCCACTTCTCGATTCGATCCGCGCCGTGGCGCTCGGCCGCCTCGGCGACGCCGCGGTGAACCCACATGATGATGGAGGTGCGGGCCCGGCCGCGGTTGGCCAGGTAGGCGTGGAAGGACTGGGGCGTGCACTCGAACGCGACGATGCTGTTGTCGATCGGCGGGCAGCGCACCGCGGCGGCCTCGTGCCGGTCGGTCACCTGGTGGAACAGGCCGGTCTCGCCGCCGTCGCCGGGCCGCCAGCCGTCGTTGAGCAGGTAGTAGAGGATCACCGCGCCGCGGACGGTCTCGACCTTGCCGGCGTCCGGCAGCGACCCGGCGCCGGTCTTGAAGTCGCACAGCGCCATGTCCGGGATCCGGATCTCCTCGGCGTCCGCGGCACGGGGAAACCAGACGGGGTTGAAGTCGTTGTGGATGAACCCGTTCGCGCCCCAGGGCGCGTGGTGGTGCGCCCCGGCGAAGACGTAGGGCGTCTTCTCCACGCCGAACAGGCCGCACATCAGGTCGCGCCACGGCGCGGAGATGAACAGGCTCAGCGGCGCCGGGAGGTCCTCGGTGATGCCGATGCCGTAGGCGTCGTAGCCCTTCATGCCGCGGGAGAACCGGCCCTGCGCGGGGACGTCGCTCAACCCGCGGCCGAGGATCTCGCCCAGCTGCGCGGCCAGGGACGCCGCGAAGTCCGGCGTGAAGACGTCCCGGGCGACGAAGTGGCGGAACGGGCGGTCGCGGCGCAGCCAGGACCGGTTGGCCAGCACGTCGTCGAGGCGCGGGAGCAGGGCGTGGTCAGCCATCGACGCCGTCCAGGGCGACCGGGTCGTGCCGAGCGGGCGTGGTGCGGAAGAAGAACGTCTGGTAGAGGCGTCCTTCCTCGATCCGGGACCCCCAGCCGCGCGCGCCGCTGTGCGGCACGTCGCCGCGTACCAGGATCAGCCGGTTGAAGACGTTGCCGAAGGAGTCGACGCGCTGCCAGTTCTCGGCGGGGGTCATCCAGTCGAAGTCGTGCCCCGGCCGGGTGTTACGCCACAGGTGCAGCCCGCCGTCGAGGGGCGCGTCGGGGCTCAGGTAGACGATCCCCGCCCAGCCGTCGGGCCCGACACCGTTCCACTGGTCGGTGACGTGATTGTGTACGCCGTTGCCCAGCTGCTGCCCGTTGTCCGGCTTGACGTGGAAGCACCCGTTCCACAGGCAGCTCTGCCCCCGGCCGTCGGCGGTGGGCAGCGGGTTGGCGGCGGCGTCGACGGCGAACGGCGCGTTCCAGTGGTCGCGGTCGACCGGCTCGCCGACCGCCTGCTCCAGCGCCGCGAGGAGCGCCCCGGACGACTTGACCGGGCACTGCGCGGCGGCCCGGAAACGGGTGGCCCACCAGGTGGCGGCCACGATCCCCGCGCGTACCTTGGCCTCGTCCTCGTACGGCGTGTAGAAGGACTGCCCGAGCGCGTAGCGGCGTACCGCCAGCGGATCGCGGTAGAAGTCGTCGATGACGATGATGGAACGCCGGTGTCTCATGCCGACCCCTTCACTTGTTCGTCCGATGGGGTGTCGCGCGCGTCCATCGCCTCGCGCCAGGCGGCCGTGAGCTCGTCGGACTGGCGCAGCAGCCGGGTGCCCGGGATCGCGTACGCGGCGCCGCCGTCGAGTCCGAGGAAGTTCAGCACCCGGGCGATCTGGCCGCGGTAGTCGGCGTCGAGGTCCTCGTACTCGACGGTCAGCGGCCGGATGCGGTGGGCGGCGAAGAATCCGTCCCACGCCGCGCGCTGCTCGACGATCGCCGCCTCGAAGCCGCGTACCACGTCCTCGTCGAGCACCGGGTCGTCGGCGGGCGACGGCGGTTGCCCCTCCCATCGGCACCACTGGTCGGTGACCGTCGCGCGGAACAGCGACAGCGCCTGCGCGCGCAGGTCGTTGCGGATCAGGCGGACGTAGGCGGCGCCCGGGAAGGCGGCCGTGAGCGCCTGGTCGGGCCGGCCCTCGACGGCGAGTTCGCGGGCGAGGGCCGGCAGGTGCTCCCAGTGGATCTTCGTGCCGTAGATGCCGTTGGGCGTGGTGCCGTAGTTGAGCGCGGCCTGGAAATATTCGCCGAAACCACTGTCCGCGGGCAGGCTCCACTGGTCGAGCCAGAACGAGCGGAAATGCGGGGCCAGGGTCTCGGTGGGCCGCCCGGCCACCCCGGTCGCGAAGAGGCCGTCGCACAGCAGCGTGCTTCCCGAACGCGGCGTCGACGCGATGATGTAGGTGGCGGACGGCATGCTTGCCCTCGGCTAGTTCGCGGGTTGCTGCGGACCGATGTTCGGACGCCCCGGGCGGGTCGGCACCGCGGACCCGGCCCCGGCGGCCGCCTGGACAGGTTCGGCCCCGGCGACGCGCATCCGCTGGGCCAGCTGGGCGTCCGCGATCGCGCGGCGCGCCACCGGCGGGATGAACAGCGTCGTCAGCTGGGCGCTCTGCACCAGGCCCGCCGCGAGCGAGCCCAGCCGGACCTGCTGGACGAGCGGTTCCAGCAGCGGATGCGGGCTGGACGTGGCCAGCACCACCTCATGGTCGGCCGGATAGAACTTCAGCAGGTACGCCTGCAGTAGGGCCAGGTTGTCGACATCGCGGGCGGCGGGCCGGTTGAGGGCGTCGGCGACCATCGGGGCCTGCGTGATGACGCAGGCGACGTCGTTCTGCAGGGGACGCCGGCGTACCAGCAGATCGGTGGCCTCGTACATCTGCAGGCCGTCGGAGCCCGGGTCGACACCGAGATCGCACAGCAGGGTGTCCAGCGAGGACACCCCGGGCACGAGCGCCACCTTCAGATCGAGCACCACCGCGGAGCGCTGGATGAGCGTCGTGGGATAGCAGAACATCGTCGGGTGCCCGTAGGTCGCGAAGCAGACCGGCGGCTCGGCGAGCGCCGCGGAGACCACGTGGCTGGCGAAGCGGCGGTAGATCGGGATCCGGTGCGCCCCGGTCTCCTTCTCCGAGGCCAGATCCACCACGTGCGGGCTCAGCGTGCGCAGATACTCGGCCACCCCGTTGCCGGTGTCCGCGACGAAGACGTGCCGGCAGCGCCGCATCGTCTCCTCGGCTTCATGGGTGATCTGGGGGACCCCGGCGATGCCGAGACCCACGATGGCGATGTCGTACGGCAGTTCCGTCCGGGTCATCCGAGTGTCTCCATTAGCTGATAGACGGCCGCTGTCCGCTCCGCGTCGGTCGGCGCGGCCCGGATCGCCTGCACGGACCGCACGACCGCCGGATCACGGATGAACTCCTCCGGTTCGAAGCCGGGCCGGCCCGGCGCCATGCCCAGGAAGGTGATCGGCATGCGCACGACGACGCCCGGCGCGGGCGGATCGGGGCTGACCGACGGGCTCACACCGATGTCGATCGGCGGGGTCGGCGTCACGAAGATGCCCGGCGGCGGGGGCGGCGGAGGTGGTGGCGGCGGCCCAGGCGGCGGTGGCGGAGGCGGAGGCGGTGGAGGCGGCGGTGGCGGAGGAGGGCCGGGCGGCGGCGGCGGAGGAGGGGGTGGCGGGGGAGGAGGCGGTGGCGGAGGGGGCAGAGCGACCGCCGGACCCGGGAACATCGCACCGGAGACCTTGCGCCACAACGCCATCGGGTCGCCCGTGAGGGCGCTCCGCTCGTCGTCGGTCAGGTCGTATCCGGCGAGGGCCGCCTGCGGGTCGGACCGCACGGCGAGCAGGAAGTCGTAGTCGGTCTGCGCGCGAAGCATCACTTCGTGGAAGTCGCTCATGCGGCGCCGACGCGCGCGTTGGATCCGGTCATCGAATGCTCCAGCGGAATGGGCGGGCAAGCAAAGGATCGAATCACAAGCTAACATCGGTTTTAGGTATGCAACGGACAGATCGCCCTGATTCACGCGGCCGGGGATACGCTGTGGGCGAAATCCGCGCGTGTCATTCGCTTGTGGACAGATGCGAGGCGGCGCTCAGTAGACGTCGCGGACGTAGCGCTTGTCGGCGGCCAGCCGCTTGACGTACGCGTCGGCGGCCTCGCGGCTCAGGCCGCCGTGCGCGGCGACCGCGTCGCGTACCGCGGTGTGCACGTCCTTGGCCATGCGGGCGGCGTCGCCGCACACGTACAGGTGGGCGCCCTCGTCGAGCCACCGCCAGAGCAGCTGGCCGTGCTCGCGTACGCGATCCTGGACGTAGACCTTGTTGCGTTGATCGCGGGAGAAGGCGGTGTCGAGGCGGGCGAGGGTCCCGTCGGTACGCAGCGCCGCCAGCTCGTCGCGGTAGTAGAAGTCGGTGGCCTGGTGCTGCTCGCCGAAGAGCAGCCAGTTGGCGGCCCGGTGGCCCTGGGCGCGGCGGTCGTGCAGGAAGCCGATGAACGGGGCGACGCCGGTGCCCGGACCGATCATGATCATCGGAGTGTCGGGGTCGGCCGGCGGCCGGAAGTGCGGCGAGGGCTGGACGTGCACGGTGATCGGCGTGCCGGCCGGCGCGTCGGCCAGGTACGCCGAGCAGACGCCCTTGCGGGCCCGGCCGAGCGGGCTGTCGTAGCGGACGACGGAGACGGTGAGGCTGACCGCGGCCGGATCCAGCCGCGGGCTGGAGGAGATCGAGTAGGAGCGGTTGCGCAGCCGTCGCAGCGTGCCGGCCCATTCCTGGGCGGTGGCCCGCACGGGGTGCTCGCCGAGGACGTCGGGCAGTTGCCGGCCGAACGTCCACTTGGCCAGCTCGCCGGTGTTGTCGGGGCGCAGCAGGCGGCGCAGGTTCGCCTCACCCGTACGCTCGGCGACGAAGCCGAGCAGCCCGCTGGTGATCGCGGTGAGGTCGAGGTGCTCGCGCAGCGCCTCGGCGAACGGGAGGGTGCCGGCGCCGTCGAGGTCGACCGGGGTGTCGGCGTCGAGGCCGGTGAGCGCGAGCCATTCGGCGACCAGGCCCGGGTCGTTGACCGGCCGGACGGACAGCGCGTCACCGGCCTGGTAGCGCAGGGCGGTGCCGGTGAGGTCGAAGGTGAACCGGCGGACCTCCTTGCTGGAACCGGGCAGGCTGAGCAGTTCGTTGCCGACCAGGGGGACCGTCGCGACCGGCGGGGCCGTCGCTGCGGGCGGTGCGGGCGGTGCGGGCGGTGCGGGCGCTGCGGTGACCCGGGCCGCCACCGGCTGCCGGGTCAGGGCGGCGACGACCTGGTCGAGCCAGGCGGTGGCGGTGGGCTCGAAGTCGGGCTCGCAGTCGGCGCGGGGCGTGATGCGGGTGGCGCCCAGGGTTTCCAGGCGCTGGTCGAGGCGGCGGCCGTGGCCGCAGAAGTCGCTGTAGGACGAGTCGCCGAACGCCAGGATCGAGTACCGCAGGTGGTCCAGGGGCGCGTCGGCGGCGGTGAGGGACTCCCAGAAGCCGCGGCCGTTGTCGGGGGCGTCGCCGTCGCCGAAGGTGCTGGTGACCAGCAGCAGATCACCGGCGGGCAGGGCGGTGACGTCGGCCTGGTCCATGTCGCGCACGGTCACGGCGTGCCCGGCGGCCGCCAGGCGCCGGGCGGTGGTGGCGGCGAACTGTTCGGCGTTGCCGGTCTGCGACGCCCACAGCACGGTGACGGCCCGGCCCGGCGGTGGGGCGTCCGGGCTCTCGGCGGCCAGGACGCTGTCACCGCCGACGGACCGGTCGCCGGTGAACCAGCCGGCCAGCAGCCCGTCGACCCAGGCGGTGTGCTCGGGCCGCAGCGGTGCGCCCGGCGGTAGTACCGGCACGGCGGCCGGACGTCGCGGCAGGCCGGTGAGGAACCCGGCCAGATACGAGCGTTCGCGGTCGTCGAACGCGGGCGGCCGGACGTCGGCGACGCCCAGCAGGCCGGCCAGCTCGGAGTGCGGTGCGGCGGCGACTGCTGGGTCCTCGGCAGGTTCGGCCCGCGGCGGGGAGATGACCACGGGCACGGCCGACCTGGCCAGCGACACCGCGCAGACCTTGAGCTCCGGCTGGAACGACAGCGGGTCGACGGCGTCGTTGGTGACGGCGTTGACGCTGAGGTACTCGCCGAACAGGTCGTTCCAGTGGAACGGGGCGAAGCAGCAGCCGGGCATGACGCGGTCGGTGAGGGCGGCGGGCAGGACCGCCTTGCCGCGGCGGGAGGCGATCTCGACCGGGTCGCCGTCGGCGATGCCGAGCGTACGGGCGTCGTCGGGATGGATCTCGACGAACGGGCCCGGGTTGAGCCTGTTGAGCTTGCCCACCTTGCCGGTCTTGGTCAGCGTGTGCCACTGGTGCTGGACCCGGCCGGTGTTGAGGACGAACGGGTAGTCGTCGTCGGGCATCTCCCGGGCGGGCAGGTGCGGCCGGGAGAAGAACACCGCCCGGCCGGACGCGGTCGGGAACCGCGGCCGCCCGTCGTCGCCGAGGTAGCGGATCGGATTGCGGTCCGGGCCGCCCGGCGCCGCGGGCCACTGCACCGGCGTGGAGCGCAGGCGTTCGTAGGTGACGCCCGTCAGGTCGTAACCGGTCTTCGGGTTGCGGGCGCCCTTGAGTTCCTCGAAGACCTCCTCCGCGCTCGCGTACGCGAAACCGTCGTAGCCCATGGCCTGCGCGACCCGGGCGATGATCAGCCAGTCGGCGGTCGCCTCGCCGGGCGGATCGGCGGCGGGCCGGGCCAGGGTGAGGTTGCGCTCGCTGTTGACCAGGACGCCCTCGGTCTCCGTCCACAGCGCGCCGGGCAGGATGACGTCGGCGTACCCGTTGGTCTCGGTGTCGGCGAAGACGTCCTGGGTGACGACGAACTCGGCGGTCTCCAGCCCCGCGATCACGGTCTTGCGGTTGGCCACCGACGCGACCGGGTTGGTGCAGATGATCCAGCACGCCTTGATCCGCCCGGCGGCCATCTGCTCGAACATGTCGACCGTGCCGGTCCCGACGCCGTCCGCGCGCAGCGTACCGGTGGGCAGGCGCCACAGGTCCTCGACGAACGCGCGGTCGCCGTCGACGAGGACCGAGCGCTGGCCGGGCAGCCCGGGTCCCATGTAGCCCATCTCGCGGCCGCCCATGGCGTTCGGCTGCCCGGTCAGCGAGAACGGGCCGCTGCCGGGACGGCAGATCGCGCCGGTCGCCAGGTGCAGGTTGATCAGGGCGTTGGTGTTCCAGGTGCCGTGCGTGGACTGGTTGAGGCCCATCGTCCAGCACGACATCCATTCCCCGGCCTCGCCGATCCAGCGCGCCGCCGTACGGATGTCCGCCTCGGCCAGGCCGGTCAGCTCGGCCACCGCCGCGGGCGGGTAGTCGGCCAGGAAGTCGGCCATCGCCGCCCAGCCCTCGGTGTGCTCGGCGATGAACCCCGGATCGGTGTGCCCGCCGTCGGCCAGCAGGCGCAGCAGGCCGTTGAGCAGGGCCAGATCCGTCCCCGGCTGGATCTGCAGGAACAGGTCGGCCTTGTCGGCGGTGGCGCTGCGGCGCGGGTCGACGACGATGAGCTTCGCCCCGGCCTTGACCCGCTCCATCATCCGCAGGAACAGGATCGGGTGGCAGTCGGCCATGTTCGCGCCGATGACGAGGAAGACGTCCGCCCGCTCGAAGTCCTCATAGGACCCCGGCGGGCCGTCCGCGCCCAGCGACAGCTTGTATCCGGTCCCGGCGCTGGCCATGCACAGCCGCGAGTTCGACTCGATCTGGTTGGTGCCGATGAAGCCCTTGGCGAGCTTGTTCGCCAGATACTGCGCCTCCAGGCTCAGCTGCCCGGACACGTACAGGGCGAAGGCGTCCGGGCCGTGCTCGTCGATGACGGCCCGAAACCGTCGCGCGGTCCGCTCGATCGCCTCGTCCAGCGGCAGCGGCACCGGCGCGGCGGCGCGTTCCGGCCGGGTCAGGGCCGTCGTCAGCCGCCCCGGCGCGGCCAGCATGTCGGCGGTCGTGGCGCCCTTGGTGCACAGCCTGCCGAAGTTCGCCGGATGCGCCTTGTCGCCGGACGCCTTGCGTACCGTGCGCCGCCCGTCCGGGCCGACCTCGACGTCGAGGACCATGCCGCAGCCGACCCCGCAGTAGGAGCACACGGTGCGGACCTGCGTCGAGCGGGTTGCTGCGGCCATGACGCTCCTTCATTCAGGACCGCCTCGACCGTAGGAAACACACGTGACACGAACGTGACGCACGTCGGCGTGCAGCTGTTTCGGCTTGCGCACGACGGCCGTCCGACGGTCGTGACCGCCGGACGCGCCGGAAATCCGGTGGTTGCGACGCCGGGTCAGGAAGTCGCTTCGGCCCACTGGGCGGCCGTCGCGGGATCGTAGTAACGGGTGAACCCGCAGCCCCAGGCGATCGCTGCCTGGGTGGGCGTACCGCCCCAGCGGGGTTGGCCGCTGACGAGCAGGCGGGTGCCGGGTCCGTAGGCGGGGACGCCCTCCAGCGCCGGAGGTGCCGGCATCAGGTCGACCGTGACCGTGTCTGCCGATCCGCCGCGGAACCACCGGTGGACCTCGAAGGTCACCCCTTCCAGGGGCAGCGCGACCCCGGTGCGGTTGCTGAGCGGCGGGCCGATGCGGACGACCGTCCCGTCGAACGAGAACGCCCGGTCGGCGAGGGTCTTCGCCGAGTACTGCACGGCGCAGGATTGCGCGGGGCTGTCCGGCAGGGGACCGTATCGGCCGCCGTCCGGCGTCGGTGTCGGTGTCGCCGCCGCCATCGCCGCCGGCGGCTGCGGCGTCGACCGGTGCGTCGCGGCGTAACCGGCGATCGAGCCGGCCACCAAAACCGCGGCGCCGCCGGTCGACAGGAGCCGTACGCGGCGGCGACGTACGCGCTGCCGGGCTCCCTCGGCCAGCCGGCCGGGCCCGGGTGCCCGGGCGGCGTCGGAGTGGAACAGGTCCCGCAGGTGCTGCTCGGTCTGCCCGGTCATCGAGACTCCTCCAATTCTGCCGTGGACGCCCGCAGGGTCGCGAGCGCGCGGGACGCCGTCGCGCGTACGGCACTGGCGGTGACGCCCATCGCCTCGGCGATCGCGGCGTCGTCGAGGTCGGCGTAGTAGCGCAGGACGAGGACCGTCCGCGCCCGCGGAGCCAGGCGGCCCAGCAGCCGGCGGAGTTGGTCCCGGGTGGCGACGGCCTCCTCGTGATCGCCGCGGTCGACCACGTCCACCGCCTCGGCCGGGCGCTCGTACGCCGACCGCCGCCGCCACCACGACAGGTGCGTGTTGAGCAGCATCCGCCGCACGTACGCGAGCGGGCTGCGGGCCGCGCGTACCTTGCGCCAGTGGCGGAACGCGTCGGCGAGGGCCGTCTGGGCGAGGTCCTCCGCCCGGTGCGCGTCGCCGGTCAGCACGAAGGCCAGCCGCAGCAGGCTCTCGCCGTGCGCCGCGACGAAGTCCTCGAAGGTGTCGAAGGTCCCGTGGTCCGCCACACCGCTTAAGACGCATCACGACCGCCGGTCCGCTGCATCCGATCCCGGCCGGATCCGCGTACGCCGGTGGGCCAGCTCACATCAGGGGTGCTGACCTGCGTACACGCGGCTGGAGAAGGGCGTGGGACGGCCCGGTGGAACGGGATGGAACGCCTCCATCAGGGCGGCAGAGCGCCGCACGCACGATGGGGGAGGGCGCAGGGATGCGCAGGACATGGACGGCGAACAGCTCGTTCCAACTGATCGCGGCCGGCCTGGGGGTGGCCCTGGTGGCGGCCGGGCTGGTGGCCTCGGGGCCGCCGCCGACGACGCATCGGGCCGCGCCGGCCATGGTGCCGGCCGCGGCGGACAGCTGCGGTGACGCGACCGGCACGGGCGCGACCACGGCGAGCGTGCCGGCGCCGACGGTGCCCGACCACGAGGAGATGGTCGGCCCGGCCGAGCCGCTCACGCATGTGGTGGCCTGGGGCGGCGCGCAGGTCGCGATCAAACCGGGGGCGCTGGCCAAGGCGACGGGCATCGGCATCAGCGGGCTGCCGGCGACCGACCTGGCGCCGATGGACGGCGGCATGACCGACGTGACGGGCAAGGCGCGGCCGGGCTTCCGGTTCACGCCGCACCCGTTGCAGTTCCTCAAGGACGTCGAGGTGACGCTGCCGTATGATCCGGCGCTCGTGCCCGACGACTTCACCGCGTCGGACCTGTACACCTACTTCTACGACGACGTCGCCCACTGCTGGCAGGTGCTGCAACGGGAGTCCGTCGACGAGACCGCGCACACCGTCACGTCGCTGACCAGCCACTTCACCGACTTCGTGAACGCGACGGTGACGGCGCCGGAGAGCCCGCAGAACGTGTCGTTCAACCCGACGCAGATCAAGGGGCTCCAGGTCGCCGACCCGGCCGCGCAGGTGCGGCTGATCAACCCGCCGACCGCCGACAGCCGCGGCGACAACCGGCTCAGCTATCCGATCGAGACGCCGCCGGGACGCCACGGCGTACAGCCGACGCTGGCGGTGTCCTACTCGTCCGCGGGCGGGGACGGCTGGCTGGGGCTGGGCTGGGATCTCACGCTGCCCGGCGTCTTCGTCGACACGCGGTGGGGCGTGCCCCGCTACGACACCGCGACCGAGACCGAGACCTACCTGCTCAACGGGCAGCAGCTGAACCCCGTCACGTATCGCGGGCCGGCGGTCGCGCGTACCGCGGAGAAGGTCTTCCACCCGCGTGTGGAGGGGTCGTTCGCGCGGATCGTGCGCCACGGCGCCGATCCGAAGTCCTACACCTGGGAGGTGACCGACAAGACCGGCGTGCGGTCGCTGTACGGCGGCGCCGGGGCGACGCTCACCGACAACGACGGCAACGTCTACCAGTGGGCGCTGCGCGAGGTGCGCGACCCGCACGGAAACGTCATGACCTTCACGTACGCGCAGGTCGACGACACCGGTCTGGACGGCGGCACGGAACCGGGCCGCAACCTGTACCCGAAGAAGATCACCTACACCGGGACGGGCACCACCCCCGGCCGGTACGCGGTGACCTTCGTCCGCGACCGGGAACTGAACGAGCCCCTGCGGGCCGACAAGTCGATCGACGCCCGGGGCGGCTTCAAGCGGGTGACGGCCGACCGGCTGCGACGCGTCGACGTGACCCTCGACGCCACCGTGGTACGCCGGTACGAGTTCGCCTACACCCAGGGCGCCTTCGACAAGACGCTGCTGAAGTCCGTGACGCAGCTCGACGGCGCGGGGACGGTGTTCACCCGGCACGACTTCGCGTACTTCGACGACATCCGCGACGCCCACGGCGACTACCAGGCGTTCAAGAGCGCCGACTGGACCGTGCCGGGCGACGGGCTCAGCCAGACCGCGGTCGACATCACCGACGACGACGCGGGCGACGCCAGCGCACTGAACGCCGGCAAGAGCACCAGTGCCGGCGGCCACCTATACGTCGGGGTCGGGGAGTCGCCCAGCAAGTCCGGCACCGTGGGCCTGAAGACCGGTTTCCAGCACACCTCCGACGAGGGCGTCCTGGCGCTCGTCGACGTCGACGGGGACAACCTGCCGGACAAGGTGTTCCGCGACGGCGGCACGGTCCGCTACCGCAAGAACCTGTCCGGACCGCACGGCCAGCCCCGCTTCGCCGACGAGGCGAAGACGCTGAACCTGCCGTCGATCCAGGGTTCGAGCAGCAACACCCTGACGCTCGGCGTCGAGGCGTACCCGGGGGCGGCGGCGCTGCAGCTGGACTACGTCAACACCTTCGTCACCGAGGACACGTACTTCAGCGACGTGAACGGGGACGGCATCGTCGACCTCGTCAACGGTTCGAGCGTCCTGTTCGGCCGGGTCGGCGCGAACGGCGTACCCGTGTACGGGGTCAGCGCCGACACTCCCGTACCGGTGGCGTCCGGGGCGGTCGACACGACCGGCCTGCTGGGCGACCTTGCCCCCGACCGGGAGCGGATGGCCGACTCGTACCCGCTGCTGGACACCGTACGCCGCTGGGTCGCGCCCTACGCGGGCGTCGTACGCGTCGACGGCACGGTCACGCTGCAGTCCGGCGGGGCCGGGGACGGCGTACGCGTCGCGGTGCAGCACGAGGGGACCGAACTGTGGTCCGACACGATCGAGGCGGCCGACTCCTCGCCGCACACTCCGTCCAACATGGACGCCGTCACCGTGGCGGCCGGGGACCGGCTCTACTTCCGGGTCCAGTCGCGCGACGACGGCAGCCACGACGAGGTCGCCTGGGATCCGGTGATCACCTATCAGGGCGTACCGGCGACGACGGACGTCAACGGGCTCGACGCGTACCGGTTCCAGGCGTCCGGGGACTTCACGCTCGGCGGCCGGATCGTCACGGTGAAGGCGCCGCTGACCGGGACCCTGCACCTCTCCGGCGACCTGCACAAGAACGCGGCGACCACCGACGACGTCACCGCGCTCATCACCCGCGACGGTACGCCAGTCCTGCAGCAGACCCTGCCGGGCGGCTCGGCCGGTACGGTGGCGGTGAACCTCGACGTCAACGTCCAGAAGGGACAGACGCTCGCGTGGCGGGTCCAGGTCGACTCGCCGATCGACGCGAGCCGGATCGCGTGGGTGCCGCGGGCGTTCTACACCGCGGCGGACGGCGTCGACCGGCTGACCGATCCGCAGGGCAACCCGATCATCGACGTGTTCCCGCCCTACGATGTCGACCTGTACCCGGTCGACGGGCTGACCTCGCCGCAGACGCCGCTGGGCGTGGTACCCGACGGGGACGTCACGGTGTCCCCGGCGCTGACGTTCGACTTCGGTGACACGAAGCCGGACGACCGGCCGTCGGGACGGATCGTCTTCACCGTCAAGCGGCGCGGCGAGCTGGTGGCCAAGAGCGTCTTCACGGTCGACAAGGGCGTCCTGACCTCACCCGGTACGCTCACCGTCCACCCGGTCGCCACCGGCGGGGCGCAGGACGAGCTGTACTTCGACTTCAGCACGACCGAGCCGAAGCTGCGCCCGTTCCTGACCGGCCAGTCCGCCCACGTCGTGCACCAGAACGGCACGTCCCAGGACGGGCAGAGCGTCTTCCACAGCACCGCTGAGGAAGGGGCGTTCCCGCAGGCGTACCGGGGATGGGGCGGGGTCGGCTACAACGGCAACAAGGACCGCGCCGGGCAGCCGATCGTGCAGGACGACCTCGTCATCGACAAGAACTACGGCGGGCAGCTGCCCTCCACAGTGGATCCGCAGGCGCAGAAGGACGCGTTCGGCCAGGACCCGAAGGTCGACCCGCCGAAGGTCGTCCCGTTCTTCCCGGCCCCCGACCACGACCGGTGGGGCGTCGGCGAGCACTCGTTCGTGACGCGTACCGGGGCGGCCAGCTCGCGGCTGGGCACCGAGTCCATCCAGCTGCCGAGCACGTCGGACTTCGCCGGCACCGCGGTGTCCCGGCTGTCGCGCTCGCAGCAGATCTCGCTCACCGGCTCCGTCGGGGGCGGCTCCGGCTCGCTCGGCGGCAGCCTCGCCACCGGCGACAGCGTCGGCCAGGTCGACTTCCTCGACCTCAACGGCGACCAGTTCCCGGACGTCGTCAGCGGCAACGGCATCCAGTACACCGACCCGACCGGCGGCCTCGGCGGCAAGCGCGGCACCCTGCCGGACGGCGCCGTGCGCTCCAGCTCCACCGAGTCCGGCAACGCCAGCGCGGGCAGCGCCGCCCGGACCATCCAGACCGGCGCGGGCAACGCCGGGCCGACCGGCGAGACGCCGGCGACCACCGCCCACGCCGGCAACGACCTGCCGCCGTTCGGCGTCGGGGCCAACCTCGGCGGCAGCCGCTCGCACATCGCCTTCGACCTGCTCGACGTCAACGGCGACGGCCTGCCCGACCGGGTGTACGCCGACGGAAAGGTGGCCCTCAACCTCGGCTACCGGTTCGGGGCCGCCGAGCAGTGGCGCAACCCGGCTCCGGTGAACGAGGGCAGCGGCACGGATCTCGGGGCGAACCTCGGGTTCAACACCGACTTCTACGGCTTCGCCGGCGGCGCGGCCTTCGAGCGGGACGTCTCCGGCGTGGCGAGCACCCTGCTCGACGTCAACGGCGACGGGCTGGCCGACCGGGTGTTCGCGGGTGATCCGATCATGGTGGGGATCAACACCGGGAACGGCTTCGACGCGCCGGTCGCGTTCCACGGCAGCCTGTCCGGGCTGACCAGGGACCAGAACGCGTCGGCCAGCGCCGGGGCGTACTTCACCTTCGGCATCTGCTTCATCGTGGTCTGCGTCGTCATCAATCCGGGGGCCAGCGCGTCCCTGGGCGCGTCGCGTACCGAGCAGGCGCTGCGGGACGTCAACGGCGACGGGTTCGCCGACCACGTCGCGTCGGTCAAGGACGACCGGCTCGTGGTGGCCGAGAACCAGACCGGCCGGACGAACCTGCTCAAGACCGTGACCCGGCCGCTGGGCGGGCACATGGACTTCGACTACACCCGCGACGGCAACACCTACGGCCAGCCGCAGTCGAAGTTCGTCCTGTCGAAGGTCGCCGTGGACGACGGGCACCCCGGCGACGGCGCGGACGTGTCCCTGCTGACGTTCGAGTACTCCGGCGGCCACTACGACCGCCTGGAGCGCGAGTTCGACGGGTACGCCACGGTCGTCGAGCGGCACCGCGACCCCGACGGCGGGGCGGTGGGCCGCAGCATCACCTACGAGTACCGCAACGACGGCCCCTACACGCACGGGCTGCCGACGCGGACGACCACGACCGACGCGGCCGGGCACAAGTTCCTGCAGACCGAGAGCACGTACGCGCTGCGCGACGTCGACCACCCGGACGCGACCGCCGATCCGCACAGCCCGACGGCGACGATCTTCCCGCAGCTCGTCCGCACGGACAGCCGCTTCTACGAGGGGCAGACCGATCCGGGCGAATCGACGTTCACGACCATGGAGTACGACGCCCTCGGCAACGTCACCCGGACGTTCGACGCCGGCGAGCCCGGGACGTCCGACGACCTGGAAACGCGTACCGGCTATGCGGACTGCCCGGCGTCGGGGATCACCGGCATCGCGGACGACGTCCAGGTGACCGGCGGCGGGACGACGATGCGCAAGCGGGAGTCCACCGTCGACTGCGCCACCGGCGACGTGACGCAGATCCGGTCGAAGCTGGCCAACGGCGACACGGCCGTCTCCGACCTGGAGTACTTCGCCAACGGCAACCTGAAGGCGGTCACCACGCCGCCCAACAAGAACGGCCAGCGGTTCCGCACCGACTACGGCTACGACGGCGTGGTCGACACCTACGTCGAGTCGGTGACCGACAGCTTCGGCTACCACTCGACGAGCACCCACGACCTGCGGTTCGGCTCGCCGGCCACCAGCACCGACATCAACCACCAGCCGATCGTCAACACCTACGACTCCTTCGGCCGGCTGATCTCGGTCGCCGGACCCTACGAGCAGCCCGAGGGCCGGGTCACCGCCTCGTTCGAGTACCACCCCGAGGCACCCGTCCCGTACGCGGTCACCCGGCACATCGACCGGCAGGCGGACGGCGTCCACGCGGACACGATCGACACCATCGCGTTCGCGGACGGGCTCGGCCGCACGATCCAGACGAAGACCGACGCGGCGGTCGCCACGGGGCCGGACACCCCGCCGGCGAACGTCATGGTGGTCACCGGCAAGGCGGTCTACGACTTCCTCGGCCGGATCGTCCAGCAGTCCTATCCCGTGACCGAACCCAAGGGCGCGGCCAACACCGCCTTCAACGCGTCGGTGGACCCCGTCGCGCCGGTGGCGCAGACGTTCGACGTGCTCGACCGGCCGACGCGTACGGTGCTGCCGGACGGGACCGTCTCGACCCAGTCCTACGGCTTCGGTGCCGACCGCTCCGGGGCCAACCGGTTCGAGGAGACCGCCACCGACGCCAACGGCAAGTCCCAGCGCACCTACACCGATGTACGCAAGCAGGTGACCACGGTCAAGGAGTTCAACCCGGCCGGCGGCCAGCCGGTGATCCTCACCAGTTACGGCTACGACGCGCTCGGCCAGCAGACGTCCATCGTGGACGATCACAACAACGCGACCACGACGGCGTACGACAACTTCGGCCGGGTCGTCAGCGTCGTCAGTCCGGACACCGGGCGTACCGACACCGTCTACGACCTGGCCGGCAACCTGACCAGGAGGATCACGGCGAACCTGGCCGCGCAGTCGAAGGCGGTCGAGTACGACTACGACTACAACCGCATCAGCGGCATCCGCTACCCGGTGTTCACCGCGAACAACGTCACCTACACCTACGGCGGTCCCGGGGCGGCCAACAACGGCGCCGACCGCGTCGTGTCCATCGTGGACGGCGCCGGTACGCTCACCCGCGAGTACGGCCCGCTCGGCGAGACGACCAAGGAGAGCCGGACGGTCGCGGGGCAGGCCGGGCACCTCTCCACGTTCACCACGCAGTACCGGTACGACACGTGGAACCGGGTGCTGACGCTCACCTACCCCGACAGCGAGGTGCTGACCTACCACTACGACTCGGGCGGCTACGTCGACACCGCGACCGGCCTCAAGGGCGGCCACACGTACGCATACCTGACCCGGCTGGACTACGACAAGTTCGGTGACCGGGTACTGCTCGACACGGGCAACGGGACGCGTACGCGGACGACGTTCGATCCGCAGACGCGGCGGCTGGACACGCTGAAGGCGAACATCGCCCAGGGCTACGTGTTCGAGAACTTCCGCTACACCTACGACAACGTCGGCAACATCCTGCAGATCAAGAACGACACGGTGGCGCCGACGGATTCGGACGTGGGCCAGAAGGTCGGCGGGCCGAGCACGGAGACCTTCCGGTACGACGACCTCTACCGGCTCGTCCACGCCGAGGGCAGCTACACCCCGCGCGGCACCAAGACCGACAAGTACCAGCTGGACGAGACCTACGACAGCATCAGCAACCTCACCGGCAAGACCCAGGTCCACCAGTTCGTGAGCAACGGCAACACGCAGACCGACAACAAGCTCACCTACGACTTCGACTACGGGTACGCCGCCGCGCAGCCGCACGCGCCGACGGCGATCGGGACGGACGCCTACGCGTACGACGCCGACGGCAACCAGATCAGCCGGAACATCCAGGGCAACCAGCCCCGCCAGATGGTCTGGGACGAGGAGAACCGGCTGGCCTGCTCCAACTCGCGGGGCGACCACGCGCCGCTGCCGCAGACGCCGGCCGGGTGCGACAACCCCGGCGGGCAGCCCGACGCCCGGTTCCGCTACGACGACCAGGGCAACCGGATCGTCAAGGACGGCTCGGCGTTCCACTTCTACCCGAACCAGAACTACTCCACCGACGGCAACCACGAGTTCAAGCACATCTTCGTCGGCGACACCAAGCTGCTGACCAAGACCGTCGACAAGAACCTGAACAAGGTCGAGGACCAGCAGTTCTACTCCCACGACGACCACCTCGGCTCCACCGGGTTCATCACCGACGCCGACGGCAGGCTGGCCGAACACCTGCAGTACATGGCGGGCGGCGAGACGTGGGTCGACGAGCACCCGTCCCAGCCGGTGCCGCAGCAGTACACCGGCAAGGAACTCGACCCCGAGACCGGGCTCTACTACTACGGCGCGCGGTATTACGACCCGCGTACCTCCGTGTGGCAGAGCGCCGACCCGGCGCTGCCGTCCGCGGCACCCGGATCGCGGGATCTGTCGGCGTACCTGTACGCCCGCGGCAACCCCGTGCGCTACAACGATCCGGACGGGCGTAGCCCGGCATTCGGCGCTCCATCCGGCGCGACGGGCCGCGCGGCGGTGGAGTGGCATCCGACCCAGCCGCACAACCATCTGCCGGGGGCGGCGAACTGGGCCGGGGTCCAGCAGGTGCTGGAAAGCAAGCAGGGGTTCTACGAGAACTACTGCCGGGACCGGTCGTTCGACCGGGTGTCGCACCTGACGCTCGGCCACTCCGAGGACGAGCCGCTGGCCCACGACCACCTGCAGCACTACCTCACCGGGCAGGGCAGCACCCTCGTCGAGGACGCCAACCTCGACCGGCTGCTGCGCGACGACCACGAGATCGCGTACTGGGTGGAGAAGTCGATCGTCAAGGGCGTCACCGCCGCCGGTACGCAGAAGACCGGGCTCATCGCCGGCCACCTTCGCATCGATCAGCAGGACTACACGATCGCGGAGTTCAAGAACTCGTTCGGCGCCATCGACCAGGTGGACTGGTCCTACAACCTCGACACCGGCAAGGTCCAGGTCTGGTTCCAGGACCGGTACGAGTGGCATCCCGTCTACAAGGGACTCTACGACCGGTTCGCCGACGACGATGTCCGGGAGACCAACTGCATCCATGCGGCCCTGGTCGAGATGAAGTCGCAGGGCGCGGAGGACTATTGGATGCAGGGCTTCACCGAACTGTCCCGCAAGGACCTCCAGCAGAGCGCCGACGGCTGGGACCACAAGCGCGGCACCCAGGTGAACTCCTCCAAGTGAAAGCACAGTGGGGCGGGCCGACCAGCCCGCCCCACTTCAATCTTCATAAGAGAGACCCATGGTCGGCCGGGCTTATCCGCTAACGCGCCGTTTCGGTCCTTCCTCATCTGGGAGTACGCCTACACGGCGCCAACCGGGCGTCGGTTGGCCGCGGAACGAGCGCGATCTTGACGGATGTGGCGAAACCAACGCTTCCGGCCGGTGGTAGGGGTGGTTTCGCCACATCCGTCAAGGTCATGTCCCCGGTGGTCGGTATCCTTCCGTATTTGTCCGGTTTGGCGCGGGCCGTGGCGGGCTGGATCTTGACGGATGTCGGGAAAGAAGCATCATTCTGGCCGGGTGACGTCACTTTCTAGACGTCCGTCAAGATCAACGCCTGCGGAAGCCGGTCGGCCCAAGATTGAGGCGAGTATCCGGACGTGCCGAGGAGATCGGGCCGCTATGACGACACCCGGGACGCGACTCTGATCATGAGGGCCACAGTCCTAGGCGAATGGGCCTCCTCCATATCGGACAGTCGAGACAAAGGTCAACCGTGGGTGAGGATGAAAGCGTGACCGGGTCGCGGTGGATGATGCGTCGCCTCACCCACCTGGCAGCGGAGGCCTCGGAGCGAAGCGGAGGGGCCGGAGCGGTCTCCCGCGCGAGGAGCGGAGGTGAGATCGACGAACCCGGGACAAGGTCCAAAAAGATTGTCTACAAAGGATGATAGCCGCAGCGGACCCCGGTGCGGACCGTGCGAGAGAGATGGGCTCCGATGAGCGGTTCGGCCGCGGCGATGTGCTGGACGGCGCGGCGGATCGTCTTGCCGACCGCGATCCGCGCCCGCTCCTGGTCGTCGCCGAACCGACGGTGCCGGCCCGCGAGGCCGGCGGCCCCGGCGAGCTGGCTGGTGATCCAGTCGCGTTCCGCGACGGCCGCCGCGCCCCGCTCGGAGCTCAGCCGGGCCAGCCGGCCGCGGTACGCCCGGACGGCCGCCGGATCGAGCACCGCCTGCCGGGACAGCGCCGGGCCGCGCAGCCCCGGCAGCCCGGCCGCCAGGTCGGCCGCGTCGATCTCCCGGCCCGGGTTCGCCGCCAGGACGGCCAGGTGCAGCAGGCCGACGCGGTGCTCGACGACGGCGCCGACCGCGCCGAGGGACACCCGCCAGCGCCTTCCTTCGCGTACGCAGGTGAACGTGTCCCGGCCGCGGGTCGCGATCACGCTCGGCCAGTGGTCGGGCCGGTCGGCGTACGGCAGCAGGCGCTCGTAGGCCGCCGACCGGGTCTCGGCGTCGGTCAGCAGCCGGGCCGCCTCGACGATGCCGTCGAGCACGGCGAGCCAGCCGGGTAGCGGCCGGTCCACATCGGCGGCCAGCGCCGACAGCCCGACGGCCAGCAAGGTCCTGTCGTCTGGAACATTCATGTGATTCCCCCCGTCGCAGTCTTCGACGGAGGCCGGAAACGCCGCGGAAACGATTTCGCGTACCGGGCGCCCGACCGGCGGCGCTCCTACGACCATTCCGGCGCGGGGCTACCCGGATTCCCCGGCCGCGCTGAACCGGGCCGCGAAGGGGATCAGGCCCTGCCGCTCGGCGACACCCGCCTTGGCCAGCAGGCTCGCCACATGCTTCTCGACCGTACGCGGGGACAGCACCAGCCGGCGGCCGATCTCGGCGTTCGTCAGCCGGTCGGCCACCAGCGCGAGGACCTCGAACTCGCGTACCGAGATGCCGTAGGCGTGCGCCAGCGCGGGCAGGTCCGCCGCGCCCTGGCGGTGCTGCGGTACCGGCGTACCGGCCTCGCGCAGCAGTTCGCGGCAGGCGCGGGCGACCGCCGGGGCGGTGTCGTGGAAGTACGCCTCCGCCGACCGCAGCCACGCGACGGGATCCCCCCAGCCGTCCCGCAGCGCATGGGGTGCTACGAGCCGCAGGCCCAGATGCCGCGCCAGCGGGTACGCCGCCGCGACCGCCTCGAACCCGGCCATGGCCCCGGCGTCGCGCTCGGCCACCGCGGCGGCGAGCAGGATGAACTGGTTGTTCCAGCCGGCCTGGCTCTGCACGGACGCGGCCAGCGCGCGTACCTCGGCGGCGCCCGATCGTCCATCGAGGACGGACAGCAGCAGGTGCGGGCCCTGGATGAACGACAGGAACGACGTCGGCTGCCGGGTCTCCCGCGCGGCCGCCGCGACCAGTTCGGCGACCGCGGCCGCCCGGTCCTCGTGCAGCAGATGTCCGAACGCCACCCCGAAACCGTGGACGGCCGAGGAGAACTCCTCCTCCTCGCCGCCGAGGTCCGCGTACGCGCGCAGCAGCCGGTCGGCGTCCGCGCGGTCGCCCTGATGCCCGGCGGCCATCACCCGGATGCCCAGTGCCGTCCGCCGGGTCCGGATCAGCCGCAACCGCCCGGCCGTCTCCTCGACCGCGCGGGCCGTCCGCGTCGCCTGCGCGTACTCGCCGCGGCAGACCTGCATCACCGCCGTCTGCAAGCCGTTCTCCAGCGCGACGACGACGGCACCGGCGTCCTCGGCGGCCTCCCGGGCCAGCCGCAACTGGGTCAGGTCGGCGTGCCGGACCGCGTGGTCGGCGCCGAGGCTGTAGAGCAGCGACAGCCGCCAGGTGACCAGCCCGTGCGCCTCGGCGACGGCCAGCCCGCGTTCGTAGAGCGCGTCGGCCTCGGCCAGGTCGCGCAGCCGGGTGATGCGGCCCAGCGTCATCAGCGCGTGGCACACCACCTCCGGCAGCCCGGCCGCCATCGCCCCGGCCAGCGCGCGCGAGGCCAGGACCGCCGCGGCCGCCAGCCGGTCCGCCGCCGGCCGGCCGAGGACCAGCTCCGCCTCGACCGCGTCGAGCGCCGGGTCCGGGACCGCGCCGAGCAGCCGCCGGGCGTACGCCACCTCGTCCAGGCCGCGATCCCACTGCCCGGCCGCCTCGGCGACCCGGGCCAGCCGCAGGTGCAGGGCGACCCGCGCCGCGGCGCCGCGCAACGTCAGCCGTTCCCCCAGCGCGTACGCGTCCGCGACCCGCCCGGCGGTCGCGTACGTCTCGACGAGGGCGACACCGAGATCGGCGGCCAGGTCGGCGTCGCGGGCGGGGGAGAGCATCGCCAGCGCCCGTTCCAGCAGATCGGCCGCGGTCGACAGGGCACCGCAGGCGGCCGCCCGGCGACCGGCGACGCCGAAGCGCTCGGCGGCCAGGCGCGGCTCCCCGGCCGTGGCCCAGAGCTCGCCGGCCACCCGCTCCCAGCCGTCGAAACCGCCGCCCGCCTCCGCCAGCGCCAGCGCCGCCCGCCGGGCCAGGAGCGCGCGTTCGATCGGCAGCAGCCGCGCGTACAGGGCTTCGGCGGTGAGGGCGTGGCGGAAGGCGTACCAGAGCGGATTCTCCTGCGGGACGACGAGCTGGGCGTCGACGGCGGTGCGCAGGGCCCGCAGCAGGACGTCCTGGGTGACGCCGGCGGTGGCCCCGGCGACGGCGGCGGGGAAGCGGCGGCCCAGGATCGCGCCCGCCCGCAGGACCGCGACGGTCTCGGGGTCGAGGCGCTCGGCGCGGGCGGCGAGGGTGGTGGCGAGGCTGCCGGGCAGCGGGGGGAGCGCGGAGCCCAGCATCGTCCACTGTGTTCCGTCGTGGCCGAGGACGCCGTCGTCGACGAGCCCGGCCAGCAGCTCCTCGACGTGCAGCGGTACGCCGTCCGCCGCCGCCAGCACCCGGTCGAGCACGGCCGGCGGGACCTGCCCGGCCGGTACGCCGAGACTGGCCCCCGCGAGCCGCCGCACGGCGTCGTCGTCCAGACTGGACAGCTCCAGCACGGTGGCCGTACGCCGCCGGTGCGCCGCGCGGATCATCGCGATCCCCGCCCCCGGCCCGGTACGCGCCGTCGCGACGATCCGGATCGGATGGCCGGAAGCGTTGTCCACCAGGTAGTCCACGACGGCGAGCGTGTCGGCGTCGGCGTCGTGCAGGTCTTCGAGCAGCAGGACGCAGCCGCCGGCCCGGCCGAGCACGAGGAGCAGCCGCAGGACGGCCTCGGCCAGCACGACCAGCGACTCGTCGACGTCCGCCGCCGCGTGGACCCGCCACTCCGGCACCAGCCGGGCCAGCGCGGGCAGGTACGCGTGCAGCTGCGGATCGTCCGGCGGCCCCGACCGGCGCAGCACCGACAGCAGCGCCTCGTTCAGCGGGCGGAACTGCGCCCCGGCCGCCGCCGCCCGGCCGCGCAGCACCGTCAGGCCGCGCCCCTCGGCGTACCGGGCGGCCTCGGCGACCAGCCGCGACTTGCCGATGCCGGGCTCGCCGACCACGAACACCGCCGACCCCGGCTCGGTCACGGCCGACCGCAGCGCCGCCAGCTCCGCGTCCCGCCCCACCACGTCGCTGCCGCCGAGCCACACGCCCGGCGCGGGGCTCGGGGCGCGCCCCGCCGCCGTCTCCAGCACCGGATCCTGCCGCAGCATCGCCGCCGCCAGCTCCCGCACCGCCGGCGCCGGCTCCACGCCCAGCTCCGCACCCAGAACAACCTGCAGCCTCTTGTACGCAGCCAGCGCGTCCGCCGACCGGCCACCCCGGTAGAGGGCGAGCATGAGGTACGCGTACAGCTGCTCGTCGAGGGGGTGCTCGCCGGTCAGCCGGTCCAGCTCCGGGACCAGGCTCAGCTCCTCGCCCATCGCCAGCCGCGCCTCGATCAGCGCCCGCGTGGCCCGCAGGCGCAGCTGCTCCAGGTGCCGGGCCTGCTCCATCAGCGACGGTACGCCGTCCACATCGGCCAGTGGCCGGCCCCGCCACAACGCCAGCGCCGCCCGCAGGTGCTCGGCCCGGTGGGCGGGGTCGACGGGCCGCGTACCCCGCCGGACGAGGTCCTCGGCCAGCCCGGCGTCGACCGAGCGCGGGTCGAGCCGCAGCACGTAACCGGGCGGCCGGGCGACGATCAACGTCCGTCCACCCAGGACGTCGCGCAGGTACGAGATGTGCCGCTGCAACGTGTTCACCTGCGCGGCCGACCGGTCCGGGCCCCACACGACGTCCATCAGGGTGTCGGTGCTCACCACCTCACCGCAGCGCAACGCCAGCGCGGCCAGCAGCGCCCGGCGGCGTACGCCGTTGACGGGCCGGGGCGTTCCGTCGATCAGGACGTCGACCGGCCCCAGCAGCCGTATGAGCACTTTCCACCCCCAGGAACCCTGTTCGCCCCGAGGTTACCGATGCGTACGGACATGCGGTGTTCACGAGTCGGACAAGCGACTCAGGGGCTAGGTCATCATCAATCGACTCCTGGTTCCGCCTCCGCCCCGGCGGCGAGGTGAAGGCGGAAGGCAGCGGATTCCACTGATACCTTCGTCGTCGCGATCGGCGGCGCCGACCGCTGCCCAGGCGGACCGATAGACATGATGGAAGGTCGATGGACGAGTATCGGCGGCGCCTCCGCGACCGTTTTCTCAGCGCGCCCGTGCTGCCTGTACCGGAGCCCTGGGTCGGACTCGCGGCGCCGAACACCACCATTCCCGTCGGCGGGCTGATCGGAGTCGGCTTCGCGCCGGATCCCGTCACCGGCGCAGATCTTCTCCTGGTTGCCTCCCACAGCGGCCGAGGCCTGTTCGACCCCGCCACAGGCGCGAGGACGGCGAGGGATCACGATCTCGAGCTCGGCTATCCGACCGGGCCGGACCTGTCCTGTGCGGGGATCGGCCCCCTGGCCGGTACGCGCATCCAGATCTCCGGCCTGTTCGGCGGTGGCCTGCACACCACCGCGGAGGACGGCTGGGCGGTCGACGTCGTGGCGCCCGAGTGGCCCGACGAGCGCGTTCTGCTGTCCGGCCTGGGTTCCGACATCTACCGAGGGACCCTCGGTGTGCACTGGTGGCACATCTTCCATTCCCGGCGCTCCGAACTCCGAGCCGCCGGATTCTCCCCTTCGGGGCGGACCCTCGTGGTGGCCACCAGCAGCGATGTGACGCTCTGGCACCGGCCGTGACCCGTCACCTCAGACGGGTCAGCGTGTCGTACGCTGCGGCGATGGATACCGCCGAGCAGATCCTCGCCCAGCTCGACGAGGCCGCGCGCGCGTACCGGTTCGCCAATCCCGAGCACCCGTACTCCTTCGCCATCGACGCCCGGCTGCACCTGTTCCGCGACGACTCCCGATGGGCGTTGCTGATCGAGCTGGTCGGCTACAACCCGCGAGCCGGCAATGTCGTCGACGTCGTGTACACCTACGGCAACTGCCTGACCCGCGGCGGCCCCGGCTGCGAGAACGAGGACTTCCTGTCCCGGATCGACAACATGGACGAGATCGAGAACGACGACGACCCGGAGTGCCTGTGCGTCGACGGCGGGCCCGTGGAGATCCGGGGCCGGCGCATCACGGTGGACGCAGCCGCCGGCGACTCGCTGGAGGACGTCTTCCGGCTGCTGGTGCCGGAGCACCGCGATCTGCTGCTGGCCGACGAGGACGAGCTGCGCCGCCGCATCCCGGCCGATCTGCCCCGGGTGCTGGTCCTGGACGAGTGGTGGCATCGCGCGCCCGAACGGTACGACCAGCTGCCCGGCGGAACCGAGACCTTCCAGCAGCTTGCCGCGGTCCTCGCGACCGGCGACCTGGCGGCGTACCGGCCGACGAGGTCGCCGAACACGCACTGGACGAACTGGCCGGAATCCGGATCGCTGTGACGGTCATCGCGGAGCTGGACGAAGCGGCTCTTCGGCAACTCGTCGGCTGCGAGGTCAGCGCGGTCTGCTTCGTGCGCGACTACGTCGAGCTGCATTTCGACGGGCCGGTGCTTCGGGCGGTCAGCGACCCGTTCGGCCGTTACGGCTGCTGGGGCTGGCGGTTCCCCGAAGGCAACTCGGCCACCGTGATGCGCAACTACATCAGCAAGACCGTGGACGAGGTCGAGCTCGTCCCCGACGGCTTCCTGGCCCTCGACTTCGGCGAGCATCGCTTCGCTGTTCCACTGGACGAAGGGTCGCGTACCGGCCCGGAGAGCGCGCATCTGCTCATGCCCGACGCGGACGGCCACCGGATGTGGATCTGCTGACGGGGTGCCGACCGTGAGGTCCGGCATCGACGAAGACCTGAGCGATGGGGATTCAGGCGTGGAATGCGGCGAGGCCGGTACGCCAGGCGGCGTCGAGGTCCGCGCCGGGCGCGAACCGCTCATGCAGTTCGAGGACGACCATGCCGTGCAGGAACGCCCAGACCGCCCGGGCCAGGTCCACGTCGCCGCCGACCGCCTCGATCAACGGCCGGGCCGCGGCCTCCTCGACGCCGGGGCTGAGCAGGTCGCGCCGCAGCGGCCGCCCGCTCATGAGCAGGTAGAGGTGCGGCTGCCGCCGGGCGAAGTCCCGGTACGCCTTCGCCAGCGCCGCCACCGGGTCGGCCGCACCGTCGACTGCGCGGGTGAACAGCTCGGCGCTCTCCTCGAAGCCGACCGAGATGAGAGCGGCTTCGAGCGCCTGCTTGTCGCGCAGATGCTCGTAGAGCGAGGCGGCCCGGATGCCGAGCTGCGCGCCGACGCGGCGCATGGACAGCGCGTCCGGCCCTTCGGACTCCAGGATCTCGCGGGCCGCCTCGACGATCTGGCGTGCTCGCGGGGTGAGGGCGGTGAGCGTACCGGCCATGGTCGGCCCCCTTGGCGATCGTCGACCTAACAGTGTTAGGTTAGCAGCCTAACGGCGTTAGGAAGCACGCCGGCACCGAAAGGAAGCGCATCATGACCGACGACCGGACCGCCATCATGGCCACCGTCGACGCCATCTTCGACACCGTGGACGCGAAGGACTGGGACGCCACCCGCCGGCTGTTCACCGATGAGGTCGACGTCGACTTCACCAGCCTCGCCGGCGGCGTACCGGCGCGGATCACGGTCGACCAGCTCGTCGGCGGCTGGATCGCCGGGCTGCACCCCCGCAAGCAGAGCTGGCACCTCGTGGGGCACTACCGCGTACGCGTCGAGGGCGACACGGCCGTCGTCCACACCAAGGGCTACGCCTGGAACCGGCTCGACGAGGAGCTCGGCGGGGGCATGTGGGAGGTGTGGGGCACCTACGAGCTGCCGTTCACGCGTACGCCGGACGGCTGGAAGGCGTCGGGGTTCGTCTTCAACGCCCAGGCCACCCGCGGTGACGACGCCGTGCGTACGCACGCTCTCGGCTGATCGGCCCCGCGCCCGCGGATATGCCCGTCCGGAGCCATCCGGTGCCGGGACGGCTACGAATTCGTTGAAGACAGGGAAGGGGGCCCACGATGTGTCAGCACAAGCCATCCTGTCCGTCCGCGTGGAGCACCGACCACGACGCGGCCAAGACCGTGGCGTTCCATCCCGAACAGGGATGGTCGCTGCTCTGCAACGGCGTCATCGTCTTCGACGACACCGGCGAGCTTCTCCCCGACGGCCACGTCGTCGCTCCGCACCGGCCGGCCTGCCACGCCCACGCATGACGATCGCGTACGCGGTCCGCGAAGCGAGGAGCTGCCGGGAAATGTCGTAGGCGGCGGTTAGCGTCGGCGGGACTTTTCAGGAAGGGGCGCAGGCGATGCTGGAACCGGCCATGGGTGTGCTCGACGTCGGCGGACGGCGGCTGGCGTACCGGGACTTCGGGGGACCCGGCCGGTTCCTGCTGGCTCTGCACGGGCATTTCGCCGAGGGCCGCACCTTCGCGCCGCTGGCCGAGGCGCTGTTCCCGCGATGGCGGGTGGTCGCCCCCGACCAGCGCGGTCACGGCGACTCCGATCCCGCCGGCGACTACAGCCGGGCCGGTTACGTCGCCGACGCCGTGGCCCTGCTCGACCACCTCGGCGTCGGTACGGCGGCCGTTCTCGGGCACTCCCTGGGCGGGGCCAACGCGTACCAGCTCGCCGCCGCGCATCCCGACCGCGTCAGCGCGCTGGTCGTCGAGGACATCGGCGCGCTGGTGGACATCGACACCACCTTCACCGCCCGCCTGGCCCGGTCCGCACCCAGCCGCGAGGAGCTGTACCGCGCGCTGGGCGGCGCGGCCCGCTACCTGACCGACAGCTTCCGCGACCGCGGCGACCACTGGGGGCTGGCGTTCGACACCGAGGACACGATCGCCTCGCAGCGCGCGCTCAGCGGTGACCATTGGGCCGACTGGCTCGCCTCCGACTGCCCGGCGCTCCTCGTCCACGGCGCCCGCAGCGACGAACTGACCGCCGAGCACGCCGCCGCGATGGCCGCGAAGCGGCCCCGTACCCGGCTGGTCACGCTCGACACCGGGCATGTCGTGCACGCCGACGCGCCGGAGGCCTTTGCGGCGGTCGTCCGCGATTTCCTCGACTCCCAGCCCGGCTGACACCTGGCCGTATGGAACGGGCGGCCGCCTGGATGGGGTGTGCCCGGTCGTCTCTCCGCTGTGGACGGACTGGGCCGCCGTCCTGGAAACGCGTGGATCTGGATCGCAACATCCACGGGCGTACGCGGCTGACGATCGGGGCGATCATCCAGGCGGGCCTCGGTGGTGACCGCGATCGCCGGCCGGGAGTCGTGATCGGCCGGCGGGGCTGACAATCCGGCAGGCCGTGTCCACTCGGGAGTGGACACGGCCCGTCTGCTATCTCCCGTTGAGCGGCACGGCGGCGAGCCCGCCGCCGCGCGAGGGGGTGTCCGAACCGGTCCGGCCGGACGGTCGGCCGGTGACGGCGGCGGCCAGCAGGCGGGGTGCGACGAAGGCGACCGCGAGGGCGAGGACGGCCGGTGCCGACAGGGCCAGCGGCAGCGTCAGGGCAGCGGCCAGCGCGCCGATCAGCGCCGGGCCGACCAGCCCGCCGCTGTAGCTGATCGTCGTGACGACCGACAGCCGGGCGGCCGACCCACCGCCCGCGCTGAGCGTGCCGAGCACGATCGGCCAGACCACGGCCATCCCGGCCCCGACCATGACCCAGCCGCCGAGGGCACAGCCCACCTTGACCGCGACCGTGCCCGGCACCGCTCCCGCCAGGAGGACAAGGCCGTAGCCGCCGGCGGCGACCAGACCGCCGGCCCGCAGCGTCGCGGCCGCGCCGAGCCGGCCGCGCAGCGCGTCCCCGGCGAGACGCACCGCCGTCATGGTCGTGAAGAAGACCGTGTAGACCAGCGATCCGACGGCGGGATCGGCCCCGAGTACGCGCGTCGCGTGCACCCCCGCCCAGTCGGTGGCGGCGCCCTCGGCGACGAACGCGGCCGCCCCCACCAGTCCCAGCAGGACAGTCAGCCGTACGCCGGGCGCGGTGGAGCCCGCCCGACGGGCGCCGTCCTCGACGGGGACGGAGATCACCGGGCTCGCGTCCTGTATCGCGGTGCCCGCCGGCGCCGGCTCGGATCCGGCCGCGGACAGGAGGAGCGCCGCCGCGAGGACGGGCGCGGCGACGAGAGTCACGACGCGTACGCCGACGCCCGCGTGCAGTGACGAGGTGACCCCGGCGCCGCCGACGACGGCCCCGAGACTCCAGGCGCCGTGCAGGACCGAGATGATCGGGCGCCGCAGGGCGCCTTCGAGAGCGACCGCCTGGACGCTCAGCGCCACGTTGAGCGCGCCCAGCAGGATTCCGATCAGGACGGCGGCCGGCAGCAGGGTCGCGAACGACGTGGCGGCGGCCGGGGCGACGAGGGCCAGCGCCGCTGCCGGAGCCGTGGCGCGCAGCAGGAGCGATCCGGTGTACCGGTCGGCGAGCCGCCCCGCGACCGGCATGGCACATAGGCCGCCGACGGCCATCGCCGTCAATACGACCCCCAGCCGTCCGGGTCCGAGGGACAGCCGGGCGTCGGTGGCCGGCAGCGCCGAGGCCCACAGCGCGCTGACCGCGCCGGTCAGCGCGTAGCAGACCGTCATGGCGATACGTGGTCTCATGCCGACGATCCTGGCCGCGGCCCGCGCCGGCGGTCCAACACCTGTTCGACCCCCATTGACCCGCCGGGCGCGTCAATCCGGTAGAACAGGGACGTGCCCGACGACGTGGAGATCCGCCTGCTGCGCCGGTTCGCGGCGGTCGCCGACGAGTTGCACTTCCGCCGGGCGGCCGACCGGCTGTTCATCGCCCAGCAGGCGCTGAGCCGTGACGTCCGCCGGCTGGAGGACCGCCTCGGCGTCCGGCTGCTGGACCGCACGACCCGCCGGGTCTCGCTCACCCCCGCCGGGGAGCTGCTGTCGTCGCGGGCCCGCGAGATCCTGGCGCTCTACGACGCGACCGTGCTCGACCTGCGCGGACCCGCGCCGTCGCTGACCGTCGACGTCGTCGGCACCGGGCTCACCCCGGCCCTGGTCCTGGAAGCCGCCCGCCGCGGCGCGCCCGGGCAGGAATTCTTCGCCCGCTTCCACACCGGACCCGAACCCGCGGCGGCACACCTCGCGGCCGGGCACGTCGAGGTCGCCTTCGGGCGCGGGCACACCCTTCCCGACGGCGTCCGGCACCGGCCCGTGCGCTACGAGCCGATCAGCGTCCTGCTGCCCGAGCGGCACCCGCTCGCCCGGCTGGCGGCCGTCCCGCTGGAATCGCTGCGCGGCACCGGACCGTGCGCCCGGGCCGGCGAGCACGGCAGCCCGGACTGGGAGCACGCCGCCCTCCAGCTCCTGGAACGCTTCGACATCGATCCGCTGGCGGCCCACCCGCACGTCCAGGGCACCGACGAACTCGCGCGCCACATCCGCGAACGGGCCGCCCCCGTCCTGACGGTCTCGACCCGGCCCGCGGTACCCGGCGCGGTCCTGCGCCCCCTCGTGGATCCGGTTCCCCTGTTCCCCTGGGTGATGATCTGGCGTACCGGACTCGGGCACCCCGGCCTCGACGCCCTGCACCGCGCCGTCGACGAGCTGACCGCCGCCCACGGCTGGCTCGCCGTCCCCGCCGGGGCCTGGCTGCCGGAACCCGAGCGCTCCCGGCTCGCGTGAAACACCCGGCGCGTACGCCGAACCGAACCGCGGTCGGGCCGCTCCCGGTACCGTGAGGGTGTTCCCGACCAGGAGAGGAAACACGATCGTGGCTGTCCGTGTGGATCTGAACATCTCACTCGACGGGTACGCGACCACCACGGACCAGACGCCCGAGAACCCGATGGGTGACGACTGGGGCCGCCTGGTCGCCGCGTACGTGGCCACCCGCACGTTCCGGGCCCGGGTCCTGCACGACACGACGGGCGAGGGAACGACGGGCACCGACGACAAGTACGCCGAGGCCTACTTCGCGCAGGTCGGGGCCGAGATCATGGGCGCGGGCATGTTCGGGTTCCATACGCATCCGGACGATCCGGACTGGCGGGGCTGGTGGGGTGAGGAGCCCCCGTTCCGGGTGCCGGTGTTCGTGCTGACCCACACTCCGCGCCCCTCGATCGAGATGGCGGGCGGCACCACGTTCCATTTCCTGGCCGCGACCCCGCAGGAGGCGCTCGACCGGGCGACCGAGGCGGCCGGCGGCGGCGACGTACGCGTCGGCGGCGGCCCCACCGTGGTGCGCGACTTCCTGAAAGCCGGGCTGGTCGACCAGCTTCACGTGGCCATCGCCCCGATCATCCTCGGCGGCGGGATCCGGCTGTGGGACGACCTGCGCGGCCTGGAATCCGGCTACCAGGTGACGGCGGAGACGGCGGAAAGCGGCACGACACACCTCACCTTCCGCCGCTGAGCCGACCGACGCAGCGGCGCATCGACGCCGGCTGGGAACCCCTCGGGCTCCGCAGCCGGCGCGCCCCCCGTGAGCCGGCGCCCTCAACGCGTCAGCACGCGTACAGGGATCCGCTGCCCGTCGGATGCAGGTACTGGCCGTACGACCAGCCGGTGACGCCGGTGCTGTTGTCGGTGAGGTAGAGCCACAGGTACGCCTGCCCGGCGATGCTGCGGTAGCAGATGGCGGTCACCGCGTGGACGCTGTAGCAGAGACCCAGGATGGTCCCGCTGATGGGGGCGTTGCGGATACGCGTTCCGTCGTCGCACTGCACGCCGACGGTCTGGATGCCGATGCCGTGAACGGTCGAGCCGGCGGCGAACGTGGACGGTGCCGCCTGGGCCGGCGACGGCGCGGCCATCGCGGCGGCCACCGCCGCGGTCAGCGCGCTGAGGACGACGGCGATGCGTACCGGGAAACGGAACCTTCTCATCGTTGTACTCCTTGATTCTTCAGCCCCGTTGGGATGTGCAGGACCGCGGCGCCGCTGCAAGTAGCATTCCGATCAGTGACGTTCGCCGATAGACTGCAGGCGTCAGCGGACAGCGCCCTGACACTCGTACGGCCAGCCGCGTCCAGAGGGGGTCCGGGTCACGCCGGTGGAAGATCTTCAGGCGTTCGCCGAGGGGCTGCGCGGTCTGAAAGAGAAGGCCGGCGGACAGAGCCTGCGGAGCCTGGCCGGTGCGATCCACTATTCGCGGACCACGCTGTCCGACGCCTTCAGCGGCAAAGCCGTACCGTCATTGGCGGTCACGCTGGCCATCGTCCGGGCCTGCGGCGGCGACCTGCTCGATTGGGAACGCAGATGGCGGGCGCTGCGCCGGTCGCCGCCCGCCGCCGGATCGAACCCGGCGATCGCCGTGCCGTGGCCGCCGGAGGAGATCGTGGACGACGCCGAACCCGAGGCGGCCGGATGCGCGCGGGAAGCGGTGACCGCCATCGGCGCGAAGGTCGCCCTCGACGGGCGGCGGGTGATCATCGGCCTCGTCGAGGTCCGCCACAACCGGTCCGCCGGCGCCGCCTGGGCGCGCTTCGAGGGCTACGCCAGCTTGGACAATCTCGTCCGGCGCGAGGAGTCCGCGGAGATCATGCTGATGGTGGACCGTGGCTCGGACGGACGCCGGATCGACTACCGCGAGGAGTACGCCTTCGACTACCACTGGACCAACATCCTGCTGGTCGACGGAAGCGCCGTGCGGGCGTACGTCGAGATCTACTTCGGTGACCGGCTGGTGGCATCGGGCGAGACAGCACAGATCGTGCTGCCGTGACCTCGGCACCGCCGGCCGGGGCATTCTGGCAGGATCGGCCGCATGGTTCTGTTGACCTTGGCTACCCTGGAGGACGCGCTGCGCGCCGGCTGGGCGGCCGACACCTGCTCGCCGGACGACTTTGCCCGGGCCGGCTGGGACGCGGGCAACCCCGCATGGGGCCACTGCGACATCACGGCTCTGATCGTCCACGACGTCTTCGGCGGCGAGTTGATCGTCGGGGATGTCACGGCCGCTTCCGGTGCGCCGCAGGGGTTTCACTGGTGGAACCGTCTCGACAGCGGGATCGAGATCGACCTGACGCGCGAGCAGTTCCGATCCGCCGAGGTGATCTCGGGGGCCCGCCCTGTTCAGCGTCCGGCCGGTCCACTGAAGCGACGCAACGACGAGTACCGGCTTCTTCGGCGACGCGTGGCTGAGCGTCTCGGCCAGCCCCTTCCCGGCCGCGATGCGGATCAGCTGCCGGAGTAGGGCTGCTCGCGTCCCGGTCCGTTGATGAAGGTCAGGATCGCGTCGAGGCCCGGGGCGTACCCGTCGGTGGTGTCGCCCGAGCTCGGCGGCCCGGCCACCACGATGAGCGTGGGTGCCGTCATGCCGCCGGCGTCTTGCGGTAGAGCCAGAACACCCGGCCGAGCGACGCATGCACGGTACGCGCGTAGAACCGGATCGGCCCCGTCCAGCCGATCTCGGCCGTGCGCAGTCCGGCGGCGCGCTGATCGGCGAGGCAACGGCGGAGCAGGACCGCGCCGACACCCTGGCCGCGCAGGGACTTCTCCGTTCCCATGGGGCCGAACCAGGTACGCCGGTTCACGCCGTGGCAGGCGAATCCGACGTACTCGGTGCCGCGTACGGCGATGTGGCAGCGGGCGGGCGTCGTGGCCAGCGCGGCCGCGGCTTCGGCCTGCCAGGTTCCGCCCCAGGTACGCATCCATTCGCTGAAGCGGGGTTCGTCGTCGGGGCGCAGCCGCCGGACGGTCACGCCGGCGGCGGCCAGCCGCTGCTCGTCGGCGGCGGTGTCCAGGGGCGCCCGGTCGAGGTCGACGTCCATGTTGAAGGCTTCTCCGTCGCGCTGGTAGCCGGCGGACTCGGCGAGGCAGACCGCGGCGGTGTAGCGGGTGTCGATGCCGGGCCAGGAGTAGTGCGGATTGCTGCCCCGGATCACCAGCTGCGTCGCGCCTGCGGCGCCGAGCCGCTCCTCCAGCGCGCTGAGCAGGGCCCGGCCGAGGCCGTGTCCCTGGCGGTCGGGCGCGACCGCGACGAGGTTGACGTGGCCGCGGGCGTACGCGGCTCCGCCCGCGGGGGTGACGGTGCTCAGGGAGCCGAGCGCCACCCCGGCGACGCGCCCGTCGACGAGGGCGACGATCCGCAGCTCCGGCGGCGGCTGGGGGCCCGACCAGAGCAGGTCGACGACGTCGGCGGCGTCGGCGTCGTGCAGCAGGGCGCCGGCGGCCACGGCCCGCATCCGCGGCAGATCCCGCTCGTCCGCGGTCCGCACATCGATCTGAGGCATGGGTGGCCACCTCCGTCTCCCCGATGGGGGATCGTCAATAAATTACGCCAGGATGCTAGATGACGGTGGAAACTTACCAGTAGGGTGTCCGTGTGTCTGCTACCCACGACCGTCCGGCTACCGGCGACACGTCCGGCAGCCCGGCTCCGATGATCGATTCGATCCGTAGGATTCCGTCATGAGCGGAACCAGAGGACGAGGTCCGAGAACCGCGGAGATCCGTCCGGCGGGGTCGCCGGGGTCGCCCGCCGGGACCGGCGCGGCCTCCCAGAGCGTGCTCGTGCAGATCCGCGCGCTCATGCCGGGCCTGCCGCCGTCCGAGCGCCGGGTGGCGGAGGCGGCGATCGGCGATCCGGCGGGCGTGGCCGCGATGACGATCAGCGAGCTGGCCGGCTTCTGCGAGACCTCCGAGACCACGGTGATCCGCTTCTGCCGCGCGGTCGGCCTGCGGGGCTATCCCGAGCTGCGCATCCGGCTCGCCTCGGCGGCGGGCACCGAGGACAGCTCGGCCGGGTGGTCGGGCGCCGGCTCCGACATCGGCCCCCGCGACCAGCTCAGCGACGTCGTGATGAAGCTCGGCTTCGCCGACACCCGGGCCGTGCAGGACACCGTCGCGCAGCTGGACCTGCACGTACTCAAGCGGGCCATCGACGTCGTCGCCACCGCCGACCGGGTGGACATCTACGGGGTGGGGGCCAGCGCCCTGATCGCCCTGGACCTGCAGCAGAAGCTGCACCGCATCGGCCGCTCGGTGAACGCGTGGGCCGACCCGCACGTGGCGCTGACCTCCGCGACGCTGCTGAAGCGGGGCGACGTCGCGATCGGCGTCTCCCACACGGGGGACACGGTGGACACCATCACCAGCCTGGCGGAGGCCCGCAACAGCGGTGCGGCCACGGTGGCGATCACCAACTTCCCGCGGTCGGCGATCGTCGAGGTCGCCGACCACGTCCTGACCACGGCGGTGCGGGAGACGACATTCCGCTCGGGCGCGATGGCCAGCCGGATCGCCGCCCTGACGGTGGTCGACTGCCTGTTCGTCGGCGTCGCCCAGCGCAACTACGCCCGCACGATGAAGGCCCTGGAGCGCACCTACACCGCCGTGCACAGCCGGGGCCGCTGAGCTACGGGCGGCGGGCCGCGGCGACCGCGAGGCGTACGCGGCCGCCGTTGTCGCGCAGCGCCTCGCGGGCCTGCTGCGGACCGCATCCGGCGAGCAGGCCGACCATGGCGGTCTTGAGGTCGCCGTCGGCCGCGCCCAGCGCGTCGACGCAGGCGGCCTCGTCGTGCCCGGTCGCCTCGACGAGGATGCTGACCGCCCGGCCGCGCAGCTTGGCGTTGGTGGCGGCCACGTCGACCATGAGGTTCGAATAGGTACGCCCGAGGGCCACCATGACCGCCGTGGACAGGCTGTTGAGCACCAGCTTGTGGGCCGACGCGGCCTTGAGGCGGGTCGAACCGGCGATGGCCTCGGGCCCGGTGTCCACGCCGAGATGGACGTCGACCAGGTCGGCCAGCAGCGCGCCGGGGTTGGCGGTCAGCAGGACGGTGAACGCGCCGACCGCACGCGCCCGCCGCAGCGCACCCTCCACATAGGGCGTACGCCCGCTGGCGGTGATGCCGACGACCACGTCCTGCGGCCCGACCTCGGCGGCGTCGGCCTCGCCCAGCTCGGAGCTGTCCTCGGTGCCCTCGATCGGCCGGGTCATGGCGGCCGGGCCCCCGGCGTGGTGCGCGACCACGACACCGGGCGGCAGGCCGAAGGTGGGGATCAGTTCCGCGGCGTCCATGAGGGCGAGCCGTCCCGAGGTCCCCGCGCCGAAGTAGTGCAGGCGCCCACCGGAGTCCAGCCGGGCGGTGGTCTCGTCGACCACCCGCGCGAGCTCGGGTATCACCACGCGTACGGCGTCGGCGAGCCCGCGGTCCTCGTCGTTGAGCAGACGGAGGATCTCGGCCGCGGGCAGCCGGTCGATGTCCACGGTCCGCGGGTTGCGTTGCTCGGTAGGTGATTCCACGCGGGTGGAACGCGCGATGCTCATCTCGGGTGTCCTCTCGGTTGCCGAGCATGGTGCCAGCGGCCGAGGTAGTTTAGCAACCCATCTGACCGAAAGTACGTGGGTTTCTGACATCGCGCGAGCCGCCACTGGCGCGGATTTGCGGAGGTCGAACGCTAAAGATCCTGGTACGCGTGTCGCCGAGCACGGCGGTCTAGGGCGTCAAGTTACGAAATCGCGGCGACTTACGTTGCTTATTGACTCAGTTGGCCCATGCTCCCTATGGTCTCCTCACTGCGCCACTCGTCCGCCCACCCTCGGCCGATCGGAGATCACCGGAAGATGAACCGCCACACATGGGTCACCGCACCCGTCGCCGCACTGGCGGTGACGGCGATGCTCGCTGCGTGCTCGACAGACAACAAGGCCGCCGACGGCGGCGCTGTGTATACCACCATCTCGGGAACCAACCCGATCACCGCCGGCGCGCCGATGAACCCGTTCAACGCCTCCGGCAACTACTTCCTCGGCTACAACACGATGCAGCTGGGGTTCGACAAGCTGAACCCGGCCGACCCCAACGACTTCTTCCCCGGCCTGGCCAAGAGCTGGACGGCGACCCCGACCTCGCTCACGGTCCAGTTGCAGGACAAGGCGAAGTGGTCGGACGGGTCGGACGTCACGCCCGACGACGTCAAGACCTCGCTGGCCATCGCCCTGACTCAGGGCAGCGCGACCGTCGGCGCGGGCTTCCTCACCCAGGGCCTGGACGTGGGCGCGGTCAAGACGGTCGACGCGCACACGGTCGAGATCGACCAGGCCGTCGGCGGTAAGAACATCAACTTCACCCGCCTGGTGCTCAAGCAGACGATCGTGCCCACCAAGGTCTACGGCAGCCTGGTGCCGGCCGACATCTGGGACACGATCGCCGCCAGCCAGGGCAGCGACGCCACCGCCGCCCAGGCCGCCATCGACAAGCTCAACGCGACCGGCAAGACGATCTCGGCGTTCGCGCCGCAGACCGACGTCTCGGCCGGCCCGTTCGTGCTGACCCGGGTCAACCCCGGTTCGGCCGTACTGGACCGCAACAAGTACTTCTACGACCTCCCCAAGATCTCGCCGAAGCAGGTGGTGCTGCGCCACTACAGCGGCAACGAGCAGATCTGGGGCTACATGAAGAACGGGGAGCTGGACTCGGCGCCCTACACCTCCATCCCGACCAACGTGCTGGACGAGATCCTCAAGGCCGGCAACAAGCGGGTCGACTCCCTGCACTACGTCAACGCCGCGATCGCCTTCAACGAGTCCGTCGCGCCCTACGACAAGACCGCGGTACGCCAGGCGCTCGCGTACGTCATCGACCGCAAGGCCGTCACCAAGGTCGGCGAGCCGGTCGGCGGCACGGCCTCGACGCACCTCACCGGCATGATCGAGCAGGCCACCGCCAACTGGCTCACGCCGGACCAGGTCAACGCGCTCAACCCGTACGAGCCCGACACGGCGAAGGCGGAGACCCTGCTCAAGGGGGTCGGCTTCACCAAGAACGGCGACCAGTGGATGCTGCCCGACGGCAAGCCGTGGACGATCACCCTGCAGACCGTCAACGGGTTCAGCGACTGGATCGCCGCCTCGACGGTCATCGCCAACGAGCTGACCAGCTTCGGCATCCCCACCAAGCCGGCCCTGACCGCCGACTTCGCCACCTACAAGACCGAGATGGCCGCGGGCAAGTACGCCGTCGGCTTCTGGCTGACCGCCCTCGGGCCGCAGGCGTCCGCGGCGTACCAGCGGCTCTACGGCGCCGACAACGGCTTCTCGATGCGTGGCGCGACCGTGGCGCACGTCTCCGGCAAGGGCTCGGGCAACTGGCAGAACACGCCCGAGACCTACACGGTCGGCGGTAACACGGTCAAGGTGGGCGAGCTGACCGCCCAGCTGAGCGCGCTGGCGCCGGCCGACCAGAAGCCGATCATCCAGCAGCTCGCGATCGCCACCAACCAGGAGCTGCCGGTCATCCCGATCTGGGACTACACCAGCGTGCAGTTCACCAACGACAAGCGCTTCACCAACTTCCCCCAGCAGGGGCAGGACGCCCTGTTGAACAACCCGCCGGGGGTCTGGATGATGCAGGGCTACGTCCAGGGCAAGCAGTAACAGCCCGCGCGGCACCGGGTGTGGGGACCGCGCCGCGGTTCTCACACCCGGCCCGCCGCCGACTCGTCGAGCAGGAGCAGAGCATGAACGAACGCCAAGGAGGTGACGGGGCATGAAGGGGTTCCTCCGCCGGCTGCTGATGAAGCTGATCGCGGGACTGGTCATGGTGTGGGTGGTCGCCACATTCACCTTCGTGCTGGTCCACTCCCTGCCGGGCAACCCCGGCGACATCGAGTACGACCGGCTGATCATGCAGGGCACCCCGCCGGAGATCGCGCAGGCGAAAGCGGCGGTCGTCGCCGGGTTCACCTCGCACGAACCGCTGCTGCAGCAGTACTTCGGATACCTGGGCCAGCTGTTGCACGGCAACCTCGGCGTGTCGATCTCTTACAGCGGCGTACCGGTGGCGGACGTGATCGCCTCGGCGGCGCCGTGGACCGTCCTGCCCGTCCTGAGTGGACTCGTCGTCAGCTTCATCATCGGCGTCGCCGGCGGCGTGATCGCCGCGGTCAAGCGCTCCACGCGCTGGGGCGGGCTGCTGACCCTCTCCGGCTCGCTGATGGCCGGCATCCCGTCGTTCGTCCTCGCGCTGCTGCTGGCGTTCCTCTTCCACACCCTGTGGCAGATCCTGCCGTACGGCGACACCAGCGACGTCACGCTCACCCCGGGCTTCAACGGCCCGTACATCGGCTCGGTGATCACGCACGCGGTCCTGCCGGTCTCCACGTACGCGCTGCTGACCTACGGCGGCTGGCTGCTCACCATGAAGTCGAGCGTGGTCTCCGTGCTGGGCGACGACTTCATCCTGGCCGCCGAGCTGCGCGGGATCAGCCCGGTCACCCGGATGCGCTACATCGCCCGCAACGCGATCCTGCCGCTGTTCACCGTCCTGGCGATCTCGGTGGGCTACATGTTCGGCGGCTCGGTGCTCATCGAGGACATCTTCGACTACCCGGGCCTGGGCAACCTGCTGCTGCACAGCATCGGCCGGCGCGACTACCCGCTGATGGGCGGGGCGTTCCTGCTCATCACCGTGGCGATCATCCTGGCCAACATCCTCGCCGAACTGCTCTATTCGGTGATCGACCCCCGAGTGAGGCGAGCATGAGCACCCTGGCGGCGGCACGGGCCCGCCGGTCCCCCTGGCGGGTCACGCGCCGCGTCCTGCTGCGCAAGCCCGGCCGCGTCATCGGCCTGGCCATCATCGTCTTCTTCACGCTGATGGCGATCGCCGGGCCGATGCTCTACCCGGGCCAGCTCGCGGTCGACCCGGACAACATCTACGCCTCGCCCAGCGGCGCGCACTGGCTGGGCACCGACTTCGCGGGCTCCGACGTTCTGCAGGAGGTCATCGTCGGCGCGCGGTACGTGCTGCTGACCGCGGCGATCTCCGCCCTGGTGACCGCGGCGCTCGGCACCACGATCGGGCTGGTCGCCGGATACCACCGCGGCTTCACCGACTCGTCGCTCATGCGCGTCACCGACTTCGTCCTGACCATTCCCGGCTTCCCGCTGCTGGTCGTGCTCTCCACGATCTGGAACTTCGGCAGGCCGCTGGAGATGGGCCTCGTGCTCGGCGTCACCGGCTGGGGCGGCGTCGCCCGGGCCGTCCGCTCGCAGACGCTGTCGCTGCGCGAGCGCGGCTTCCTGGAGGCCGCCCGCGGGCTCGGCCTGTCCAACACCCACATCATCGTCCGCGAGCTGCTGCCCAACATCGCGCCCTACGTGGCGATGAACCTCCTGCTGTCGGTGATCGGGTTCATCGGGGCCGAGGTCGCGCTGTTCTTCCTCGGCGTCGTCCCGTTCACCAGCAGCAACTGGGGCGTGATGCTCAACGAGGCGGTCTTCGCCGGCGGGGCGATCAACAGCCCGCAGGCGCTGAGCTACCTGCTCGCGCCGCTGGTCTGCATCCTGCTGCTGACGCTGGGCATCGTGCTGTTCCTGGACGCGATCGACGAACTCTTCAACCCCCGGCTCCGGGAGCGCTCATGACCGAGACCATCCAGCAGACGGACCGGCCGGTCGACCAGCCCGTCGAGGTCAGCGTCAGCGACCTCACGGTCGTCTACCGCACCGACCTCGGCGAACTGCCCGCGGTCTCGCGGGCGAGCATCGACCTGGTACCCGGGCAGATCACGGGCCTGGTCGGCGAGTCGGGCTCGGGCAAGTCGACCCTCGCGCTGGCCATGCTCAACGCCGTGCCCTCACCCGGCCGGATCAGCTCCGGCTCCATCACCGTCACCGGGCTCGGCGACGTCACCAAGCTCGCGGGCCGCAAGCTGCGCCACGCCCGCGGCGGCACACTGGGCTACGTCTTCCAGGCCTCGCAGAACTCGCTCAACCCGCTCAAGACCATCGGCAAGCAGCTGCTCGACCTCGGCCGCGCGCACGACGTCCGGGATCTTCGCGCCCTGGTACGCCGAGCGGCGCAGCTGATCTCCGAGGTGGGCCTCGACCCCGACCGGGTCCTGGACTCCTACCAGCACGAGCTGTCGGGCGGGATGCGCCAGCGGATCGGGATCGTGCTCGCGCTGGTGCTCAACGCCCGCGTACTCATCCTCGACGAGCCGACCACGGCGCTGGACGTGCTCTCGCAGGCGGCGGTGCTCGACATCGTCCGGCGGGTGCACCGCGACAGCGGCCTGACCACCCTGATCGTCACCCATGACCTGGGTGTCGTCTCGGAGATCGCCGACCGGCTCGTGGTGATGTACGGCGGACCGAACCCCGAGGAGGGTCCCGCGACGGCCGTGCTGCACGAGCCTTCGCACCCTTACACGCGCGCGCTCATCGGCGCGATGGCCCGCATCGTCGGCGACATCTCGGCCGCCCGGGTCCTGCCGGGTCGCCCGCCGGACCTGACGACGGTGCCGCGTCAGGGCTGCGTCTTTCGGGACCGGTGCCCGCTGGCGATGCCGGTCTGCGCCGAGGAGGAGCCCGAGCTCGTCCAGTGGACGCCCGGCCGGCGCCGCGCCTGCCATGTGGAACCGACGGGAGTGCTCTCGTGATCGAGGCCAGGAACATCACGCGTACCTACCGCAGCCACGGCGCCATCACCGGCGCGCGGGTCGTGCCCGCTCTGCGGGGGGTCAGCTTCAGCCTGCCCAAGGGCGGTGCGGTCTCGTTCATCGGCGAATCGGGCTGCGGCAAGACGACCCTGGGCAAGATCCTGACCGGCATCGAGACGTTCGACGGCGGCGAACTCGTCGTCGACGGGGTCGAACTGTCGGGACTGTCGGCGCGGCGGCGGGCGCCGTACTTCCGGCGGATCCAGATGATCCATCAGGACCCGTACTCCGCGCTCAACCCGACCCGCACCATCGAGCAGACGCTGGAGGACCCGCTGCGGATGCGCGCCCGCGAGACCGGCGGCGACCGCAAAGCCGTTGAGGCCAGAGCGGCCGAGCTGCTGGAACTCGTCGGCCTGTCGCCGGAGGGGGTCCTCGGCAAGTACCCGCACCAGCTCTCCGGCGGCCAGCGCCAGCGGGTGGTCATCGCCCGGGCGCTCACCGTCGACCCCGAGGTGCTCATCGCCGACGAGGCCGTGTCGATGATCGACGTGTCGATGCGGCTGGGCATCCTGAGCCTGCTGCGCGATCTGCGTACGCGGCTGGGCATCTCGCTCGTGTTCATCACCCACGACGTCGCGACCGCCCGGTACATCGGCGAGGACGGCGAGCTGCACGTGATCTACCGCGGCTCGGTGATCGAGTCGGGGCCGACGGACACGATCATCCAGACGCCGGTGCATCCCTACACCCAGTGTCTGCTGTCGGCCATCCCGATCATGCGCGGGCTGGAACTGCCCGGCCCGCAGCGGCTGGTGCCGATCGGCTCGCTGGACGAGCGTACCGAGGACACCGGCTGCCTCTTCGCGCCGCGGTGTCCTTTCGCGACGGACGAATGCGAGGTCGCGCAGCCCGCGCTGACGCCGTGGGATCCCACGCACCAGCACGCCTGCCTGCACGCCGAACCCCGGCAGGTCGCCGCGATGGAGATCGCCCTGAGTCAGTGACCGTAGCGACGCGTACGCACGGCGGCGTACGTGTTCTCCAGAGCCTGCATGGAACGGGCGTGGGAACGCTGCGCCACCGCGACGAACAGGCAGTCCACGACGGCGAGCTGCGCGATGCGGCTCGCCGTCGCGCCGGAGCGGAACGTCGTCTCGCGGGCGGCGGTGGTGAGGACCAGGTCGGCGTGCTCGGTCAGCGGTGACGTGCCGAAATTGGTGATCGCCACCGTCGTGGCGCCGCGCTCGTGCGCCGTCCGCAGCGCGTCGGCCGTGTCGATGGTGGTGCCGCTGTGGGAGATCGCGATCGCGACGTCGCGGCGCCCGAGCAGGGCCGCCGAGGTGAGCGCCGCGTGCGGATCGGGCCAGACGAAGGCGATCCGCCCGATGCGGTGCAGCTTCTGGTGCAGATCCTGGCCCACGAACGCGCTCGCGCCGATGCCGTAGATGTCGATGCGGCCGGCGGCGGCCAGCGCGTCGGTGGCCCGCCGCAACGACTCCAGGTCCAGCGTGGCCGCCGTGTCCTCGACCGCGCGGGCGTCGCTGTACGCGATCTTGCGCACGATGTCGTCGAGGGAGTCGGTCGCGCTGATGTCGCCGGACAGCTGCGTACCCAGGCCGTGCCGGGCCTCCTCACGGCCGGCCGACCGCGCGAGCGCCAACCGCAGCTCCGGGAACCGGGAAAGGCCCACCGACCGGCACAACCGCATCACCGTCGTCTCCGACGTCTGGCACTGCCGGGCGAGCACGCTGATCGACATCTCGGCCGTCCCCGCGGAGTCGGCGAGCAGCGCGTCGGCCACCCGCCGCTCGGCCGGGCGCAACGTCGGCAGCGCCGCTCTCAGGCGTACGCGAATGTCCATCTCAGCCACCCGCGGCCAGGTGGGCGACGGCCTGGCGGAGATCGGCGACGGTGGACCAGTCGCGGCTGGGGTGCACCCGGTTGGTCAGCAGCACCACCACGAGGCCGCGGCCGGGGTCGACGACGAGTGACGTGCCCGTGAACCCGGTGTGCCCGTACGCGCCCGACCGTGCCAGCATGCCCATGCTCTGCGGATCGGCGATGCGGACGCCCAGCCCGTGCCGGTAACCGGGATCGAGCTCGGGCCGCAGCTGATCCCGGGTCATCTCGGCGACGGTGCCTTTCCGCAGGATCGGCGACCCGCCGGAGCGCAGCATCTCGCCGAACCGCGCCAGATCCGTGGCGGTGCCGAAGATGCCGGCGTTGCCCGCCGTGCCACCCAGCGACCACGAGCTCTCGTCGTGGACGCTGCCGTGCACCAGGCCCCGGTCCGGCTGGAGTTCCGTGGCCGCGGTCCGGGCGACCAGCGGCGCGGCCGGGCGGAACCCGGTGTCGGCGAGGCCGAGCGGCCGGCAGATCCGCTCGGCGACCAGCTCCGGCAGCGTCTGCCCGGTGACCTGCTCGGCCAGGAACCCCGCGAGCATGAACCCGACGCAGGAGTACTCGAACGCTGTGCCGGGCGCGTGCCGCAACGGCGCGTTCAGGACCGCTGCGACGCGGGCGTCGCGGTCCGGCCAATCAGTGGCCAGCGGGAGCACGGCCGGCAGCCCGGAGGTGTGGCTGAGCAGGTGGCGCAGGGTCACCTGACGACGCTGTCCATCCTGAAAGGACGCCAGCCATCCCGCGACCGGCTCGTCCAGCCCGAGGACGCCCTGCTCGACCAGCGTCAGCATCACCACGGCGGTGAACATCTTCGTGATGGAGGCGAAGTCGAAGACGGTGGACTCGTCGGCGTCGACGGCCAGGTGCGCCGGGGCGGGCGTACCGGCGGTGTCGGCGAAGCGGCCGAGCTGCCCGACCGCCGCCGCGTGCGTACGCGTCCCGTAGCGCTGGATCACGGCCACGGCGGCGCTGTAGCGCGGCGGCTGCGCGTACGCCCCGTCGGCCAGCAGCTGAGCGAGTGCGGGCATGGCGGCGACGTTAGCAGCCGTGGCAATATCTGTCACGATCTTGCGAATGGGCGTCAAGATCTGACCTCACCCTTCGGAGGGCGATCGGCATGCGCGTGCTGGGCATGATCTCGGGGACCTCGCACGACGGCATCGACGTGGCGGTCGTGGACTTCCGCCTCGAAGACGGCGTCCTGCGCGGCGTCATCGAGCACACCGGCAGCACCCCGTACGCACCGGCGCTGCGCGAGCGGCTCGTGCGCATGCTGCCGCCGGCGCGGTTCGACATGGCCGACGTGTGCGCGCTGGACACTCTCATCGGGCAGGCCTTCGCCGAAGCGGCGGCGGCCGCGGTCGGCGATGCCGGCGGGGCGGATCTCGTCTGCTCCCACGGGCAGACCGTCTTCCACTGGGTCGACGGCGGGCAGGTGCTGGGCACCCTCCAACTGGGACAGCCGGCCTGGATCGCCGAGCGTACGGGACTGCCGGTCGTCGCCGATGTGCGTACGCGTGACGTGGCGGCCGGCGGCCAGGGCGCCCCGCTCGTGGCCATGATGGACGCGCTGCTGCTCGCCGGTCGGCCCGGCCGGCCCGCCGCGCTGAACCTGGGCGGCATAGCCAACCTGACCGTGCCGCTGCCGGCCGGCGCGCTCGCGTTCGACACCGGCCCCGCGAACGCGCTCATCGACGCGGCGGCGGTCCGGGCGACCGGCGGCCGGCTGGCCTACGACGAGGGCGGGCGGCTGGCCGCCGCCGGCCGCGTGGACGAGACGCTGCTGGCCCGCCTGCTGGCCGAGCCGTACTTCGACCTGGCGCCGCCCAAGACCACCGGCAAGGAACTGTTCAACGCGGCGTACCTCGACCAGGCCCTCGCGGCCGGGCCGGAACCCGCCCATGAGGACGTCGTCGCCACCGTCACCGCGCTGACCGCCCGGACCGTGGCGGCCCAGGTCCACCGGCACGGCGTCGACGAGGTGATCGCCGCGGGCGGCGGCTGCGCCAACCCCGCGCTCATGGCCCTCCTGCGGCAGGAACTCCGCGGTGTACGCCTGAGCACCAGCGACGCGCTCGGCGTACCGGCCGACGCCAAGGAGGCGATCGCGTTCGCGATGCTCGGCTGGCAGACCGCGCACGGGCTGCCGACGAACGTGCCGAGCGCCACCGGGGCGGCCGGCGGCCGGATCCTCGGCGCGATCGTGCCCGGCACGGGACCGTTACGGCTGCCCGAACCGCTGCCCGAACCGCTGCGTACGCCACCGACGGCGCTGCGACTCGAACAGCCGGTGAGGCGCCCTGCCGAAACCGGGGAATCGGAAGGCGGCTCACCGGCTGCGTACCCGAGGGTGTGAGCCCGTGCCGGGCAGGTCGGCGGATCAGTCTTCGAGAGCCTGGTAGACCGTGGTCCAGAAGTCGTGCATGGCCCTGATCCCGTCCGGCACGGACGCCCCGACCTGGGTGAGCAGGATCCCGGTGATGCCCGTGGCCGGGTCGGCGTAGGTCGAGGTGCCGCTGCCGCCGTCCCAGCCGAACTGGCCGACGGACGCGTAGTCGCCGCGGTAGGTGCGCACGGCCATGCCGAAGCCCCAGCCGCCGTGCTGGCCCTGGCCGAACGAGATGTGGACGTTGTCGCGCGCCAGCTTCTCCCGCGCGGCCAGCTGCTCGGGCGTGAGCTGGTTGGAGGTCATCAGCTCGACGGCCGGCCGGGACAGGATGCGCTCCGAGCCGTGCTTGCCGTGGTTGAGCAGCATCCGGAAGTACGCGTGGTAGTCGTCCGCCGTGGACACCAGGCCACCGCCGCCGCCCTGGAACGCCGGGGGCTGGCTGTGACGGCCGCCCTCGGCCGGGTCCCACACGTGGAACTCGCCGGTCTGCGGGTCGGGCGCGTACAGCGGGGGCAGCCGGTCGATCTTGTCAGCGGGCACGTCGAATCCGGTGTCCTTCATCCCCAGCGGGTCGAAGATCCGCTCACGGAGGAAGGCCTCGAACGTCTGGCCGCTCACCCGCGCGACGAGTACGCCGAGCAGGTCGTTGCTGAGCTGGTACTGCCACTCCTCACCGGGCTGGCGCATCAGCGGCAGCGTGCCCAGCCGGCGCATCCACTCGTCCGGCTCGGGCATCGGCGTCGGCAGGTTCGGGGTGAGCCCCTGCTCGAAGATCGCGTTCATGATCGGGGCACCCAGCGCGGTCATGTCCATGCCGAGACCGAACGTGGAGGTCAGCACGTCGCGTACGGTGATCGGCCGCCGGGCCGGCACGGTGTCGTCGAGCGGGCCGTCGATACGGCGCAGCACCTGGCGGTCGGCCAGTTCCGGCAGCCACTCCTGGACCAGGTCGTCCAGGCGCAGCCGGCACTCGTCCAGCAGCACCATGGCCGCGGCGACCGAGACCGGCTTGGACGTCGACGCCATCCGGAAGATCGTGTCCCGGCTCATCGCCGGTCCGCCGTCGTGGCGCATCGTGCCGATCGTCTCGACGTGCGTCGTCTCACCCCGGCTGACCAGCGCGACGAGGCCGGGAATCCGTCCCGATTCCACGTGCCGGTTCAGTACGTCGTGCAGCCGCCGAAGCCCCGCCGCTGTGAAATCCTGTCCCATGGTGCACCTCTCCGTACCGCTGATGTTCTCGGTCCTCCACCTTTCGGCAGCGGACTCCGATGATCAACGACGGAATCGGGAAGGGTGCGATTAGTGATGCTAATGAAAACTGCGGCTTATGCGCAGTCGGGACGGCCCGCCGTTCAGCACTCCACCCGGGTGAGGACGACATGGTTGTCGCGTACCTCGCCGACCATGGCGAACGCGGACCGGTCGACATCGCGGCAGAAGCCGAGATCCCGGGACAGGTCCACACGTTCGGACACGGGCATTCGATCATAGGCACGGGCGTGCTCCGCGGCGCCGTCCATGATGCCCTCGATCAGATCCGCCCGTCCCGGCGACGCCCCGTCCAGCAGCGCGTCGAGATACCGCGCACAGGCCCAGTCCTCGGCGGTCCGTCCCGTGCAGATGAGCGTACGCGGAACGTCCGCATGGTTGCGCCCGATCCATCGGGCGGTGGCGCCGACGTTGCGCGCCGACACCGCGAGCAGCGCCCGCGGGTCCGGACACCGGGCGAGTCCCCGCGTGCCGTTCGAGGTCGCCTGGATCAACCGCCGACCGTCCAGGCGTACGGTCGACAGCTCGGCCGGCGAGTTCCCGAAGTCGAAGTCCGCGGGTTGGAGCCCGTTGGTCTCGCCCACCAGAAGGCGATCCGGGTGCAGCCGCCGCAGATCCCGGCCGGCCTCGACCGACGGCGCGCAGGCGATCTCCGCCACCCCGCGCTCGAAGGCGACCGCCGCCGTCGTGAAGGCACGTATGACATCGATGACGACGACGACTTCGCCGGCGGGGACGTCGGCTTCCATTCCTACGATCGACACGACACCAGATCGTCGGCCGCAGAGGTTCGCTCCGCAAGGAGATTCCCGCGCTGTCAAGGTGGGTTGGGCTGCGCTGAAACACCATGAGTGGACGGTGCCGGCCTCGGCCGACTGACCGGGCCGGCGACTCACACCGTCAGCAGTTGCGGATCGACCAGACCGGATCCCAGCCGGGGGCGTACTGGCGTCGGACGAGGTTCGGGTAGTCGGGGGAGAACGTCAGCAGCGTGTTGCCGAACTGGCCGTAGAAGTACGACGTCGCGTTGCCGGTCTGGTCGTCCTCGTAGTACGCCTGGTGTACCAGTTCGAGAGGTAGTACCGGGCGCAGGCGACCAGGTCGAAGTCTTCCCACGACGAGGTGGTGGGGTCCCACACCAGGACGCAGAGGGTTCCGGCCGAGCACCAGCAGGGATCGCCCGGCTGCGCGTGGTAACTCCACCACGGCGTCGGTGAGATACCCGGAGCGACGGCTGCCAACCGGAGCGTGTCCGCCCCGATCGGTGCCGGCGGGAAGACGGAGGGAGTTCGGCCGGGCGGCTTCGGCCTCACCGCGGCTGACCCGGCGGCGGTGGCTGCGGCCCGGTCCGCTTGCGTGGGAGCGGCGCCGGCCGCGGCCGGTTCCGCCAGCGCGAGCGCACCGGGGGACCAGGCTGGTCAGAACCGCGGCCGGAGTCAAGAATCCGTGCGTCAGCCGCCTTGTTCGGGTGCCGGTTCCAGCCGGGTGGCCCCCGGCGACGGCTCCTCCTCGGCGGCTGCCACGGCCTGTCCACCGGGATGCCGTAGCGCCACCAGGAGTGTCAGGAACAGCGCCAAAGCCATACCCCACAACACATACTTGGTCGCCGTCGCGTAATCCTGCATGACCGCCGTGTTGAGCTGGTCACGGATCGCGGCCGGCGCGTCGCTCACACTTCCACCGCTCCCGTTGACGGCGGTGTTCGCCGCCGACTGGGCCTGGCCGGCCGGGACTCCCAACCCCTCAAGCGAGGATGTCAGCCGGTCGATGAAGACGTCGGACAGCAGCGTACCGAGGATGGCGACGCCCAGCGCCGAGCCGTAGTTGCGGATCGTCTGCGTGATGCCGGTGACCTCGCCGTACGAGGCCCCGATGGCGCGGTTGACGGCGTCGGTGGAGGCCGGGCCGACGATCAGTCCCAGCCCGGCACCGGACAGGACGATGTAGGGCCACTGCGCGCCGAGGCTCAGGTCGGTGACGCTGTTGGCCCACAGGCCGAAGGCGATCGTCGCGACGGCGGAGCCGAGGATGACGGGCCGCCGGGCGCCGCCGCGGTCGAGCATGCGGCCGCCGATCTGGGCGGCCGGTGCGAATCCGGCGAAGATGAGCAGCAGGTACAGGCCGGCGTTGTTGGCGTTGAAGCCGAGCGACACCTGGGCGTAGACGCTGGCGAAGAAGAACACGGGGACGAACGCCATCATCGAGAAGAAGAGCACCAGGTTGTCGACGTTGAAGGCGCGGCTGGCGAAGACCTTCATCTGGATGAGCGGGTTGCGCTGGCGTACCTCGAAGAGCACGAACAGCACGATGAACGCGACGCCGGCGACGATGCACAGGATGGTCTTCCACGAGCCCCAGCCCCATACCTGGGCCTGCTCGAAGCCGAGGACCGACAGTGCCATGCCCACGGTGATGATCGCGGCGCCGGTCCAGTCGATGCGCGCGTTCCTTCTCTTGTCGGGAATGTGGGCGAACCAGGCGAGGACGAGGGCGGCGACGGCGACCGGGATGTTGATCCAGAAGATCGCGCGCCAGGTCCACTGCGTCAGGTAGCCGCCCGCGATCGGGCCGATGGCGGTCAGGCCGCCGCTGATGGCGAAGAAGATGGCCAGGGCGCGGCCGCGCTCGTTCACGGGGAAGGCGGAGACGACGATCGCCAGCGCCGCCGGGACCATGAGGGCGGCCGAGACGCCTTGCACCACGCGGAAGGCGATGATCCACGGCTCGGCGGCCGAACCGGTCGGGGTGAGGCCGCACAGTGCCGACGCGGCGGCGAATCCGATCACTCCGACGATCATCATGCGCCGCGGCCCGACGACGTCGGCGATCCGGCCACCGAGGGCGAAAGTCGCCGCAAGCGCGAGAAGGTACGCGTTCACGATCCAGCGCGTACCTTCGCGGGACAGACCGAGCTCGTCCTGGATCGTGGGCGCCGCGATCGACACGATGGTCTGGTCGATGAACGTCATCGCCACCGCGAAGAGCGTTGCCGCGAGCGTCAGGTACTTGGAGTCGCGCTCAGGAGGCACTCGCTCCACGCTACGCGGACCGGCGGCCCCGGGAGCACGAATGCGCAGCTCGAACGCCATGTGGAGGCACGGGATCGGTCAACGGCATCCACGTACGCCCAAAGGCGTGCCGGGTCTCGGCCGGCCGCGACGACTCACCGTCGGACCGCTGCCGGGGCGTTGTCGGGAGGCCGGCGAGGGCGGGTGTCCGGTGGTGCGGCGGCACGCCTCCACATCAGGACGAACAGGAGAACCGTCGCGATGCCGATGGTGTTGAGGATCGTGATCGACACCGTGACCAGCGGGTCGGCGGCGAAGGGGAAAATCATCATCAAGAGCATGGGAGCGATGTTGCGTACCGCCGTGGTCGCTTCGGCCGCGTGCCTGATTCGCACGTCCTTGACCCGAAGGCCGGTGACGAGAAGGTAGCCGCATCCGAGGCCGATGAACGGGCCGGCGACGGCCGCGAGGTAGCTCTCGGTGCCCCAGGTCTGGACCAGGAGACTCCAGTACGCCACCAGCGTGAAGTTGAGATTGAACAGCAGGCACAGGATGCCGACCCGGACGACCCACCGGGCCAACGGCGGCGCCAGATCGGGCCACCAGAGTCGGAAACAGCAGCCGAGAATCAGCGGCAGGAGCAGGAAGAGCAGCAGCGGCCAGGCGTAATCCCAGGTGGAAGCCTTGAGCTGCGCGTCGACCGCGTCGACGGCGAGGGGCAACCCCAGCGGGAGGACGATGATGGTCCCGACCGTCAAGACCACCAGCAGCGTGGTGGAGATGCCGACATCCGCCCTGGCCAACCGGGCGAGAAGCGGGGCGAAAGGCATGCCGGCGGACAGGGCGGCGATGCAGAACCCGACCTTGATCTCGCCGGGGATGGACGAGGCTATCGTCCGCAGATAGCCGACGAACAGGAGCGGTATGACGACGAAATTGACGACCAGCGCGCACACGGCGATCTTCCAATGGGCGAACGCCACCGCCAGCAGCTTGCCGACCGAGAGCCGCAGGCCCAGGCCGAACGCGTTCAATATGACGAAGAGCACCCCGAACCCGTTGATCAGGACGCTCTGACTGGGCTGAGTCATATCGTTCCCTTTTCCGGAGCGGGCGATCGCGCCGCGAGCGACTCGATCGCCCGTCAAGCGTGACGGCAACGGGCCGAACGCCACCGTGGATCCCCAACGGTCCGTCGTGCCTTCGGCCAGATCGATCCGCGCCTTGGCGCACAGTCAAACCCTGCACCTTCGGCTGCTCGCGTCGCATGCGAATCGGCAGATGTGCCCGCGGGCGCCTCGCGTCCGCGGCCCGGCAGGTCGCGGTGCGAATGTCGATGAGCGCTTCGAGGAGCGCGTCGATGAGCGCGTCGATGAGCGCGATGTCCGAAGCTATCCGTTTGCTCCGTCGTTCGTCCGCTCACGTGATGTTCAGCGGTGATCCGGGCAGTTCATGGCGACCCGTACGCCGGTATCCGCACGTCGTCAGCGCAGGTGCGGTTCGCCCCGAAGATGCTCGGGGACCGTGATGCCCGCGGCCAACTCGGGATCGGCGACCAGTGCCCCCCAGACGGGTGCGACGGGCCGGACCCCCGCCCACACCGGCAGCTCCCCGTCGGGACCGTCGGCGTCGGTCGGCGGCCCGGTCCGGATCTTCACCGACGACTCCACCGTCGACAGCGCCAGCAGCGCGGTCGCGACGAGTTCCTTGCGGCTGGGCTGGCGTACGTAGTCCCACTGGCCCGGGGTGATGTGCTCGGTGAGGACGCGAAGCCCGGCCAGTTTCTCGGCCTCGTCGGTCACCGGCCGGGGTACGCCGTAGATCATCGCGCTGCGGTAGTTGACGCCGTGCTCGAAGACGGAACGGGCCAGCACGAGGCCGTCGACGTGCGTCACGGTCAGGCAGATGGTGGTCTCCGGCGCCTGGACGAGGCTCCGGCTGGCCACCGAGCCGTGGAAGTAGACGGTGTCCCCGCCGGGATCCAGCCCGTACACCGTAGGAACGACCATCGGTACGCCGTCGACGACGACCCCGAGGTGGGCGACGAAACCCTGGCGCAGAATGGCGAGGAGGTCCGCCCGGTCGTGGCTGCCCTGCTCGCGCAGCCGCCGGTGCCGGGTGCGCTCCGTCTCGACGATGTCCATGAGCGCGTACGGTATCGGGTCCGGGCGATGGACCGCCAGGAACACACGGGCACCCGCTGATAGAGAAGCACTTGCCTAGATCGATATAGATGGGAGAGACTGTCAGCGTCCTTGATCACGGGAGGAAGGACAGGCATGTCCGCGCGTGAGCCGTACGACCTCGCCGGAGTCGGGCTGGGCCCCTTCAACCTCTCGCTGGCCGCGCTCGGCGACCGCGTACCGGGGCTGCGGACGGTGTTCTTCGAACGGCTGCCGGAGTTCCGCTGGCATCCAGGACTGCTGCTCGGCGGCACCACCCTGCAGGTGCCGTTCCTCGCCGACCTGGTGAGCCTCGTCGACCCGACGAACCCGTGGTCGTTCCTCAACTACCTGCGCGCGGTCGGGCGGCTGTTCCCGTTCTACTTCGCCGAACAGTGGCACCCCTACCGGGCGGAGTTCGACGCGTACTGCCGGTGGGTCGCCTCGCAGCTGGCGGCCTGCCGCTTCGACAGCACGGTGACCGGCGTCGAGCACGACGGCGACCACTTCGTCCTCACCGTCGAGCGCGGCGGCGCGGTCGAGACGGTCGCCGCCCGCAACGTGGTCCTCGGCATCGGCACCGCCCCCGTCGTGCCCCCGGAGCTCGCCCACCTGCTCGCCGACGACCGGGTCCTCGCCGTGCACTCGGCCGGCTACCTGCCCCGCCGGGACGAGCTCGCCGCCGCCGGGCGGGTCAGCGTCATCGGCTCCGGCCAGTCCGGCGCGGAGGTCTTCCTCGACCTGCTGCGCGCCCGGCCCGCCGGCCGGGAAGGGCTGCACTGGCTGGCCCGCACCGAGGCGTTCACGCCGATGGAGTACTCGCGGCTGGGCCTGGAGCAGTTCGCCCCGGAATACTCCCGCTACTTCCAGCAGCTGCCCGAGGCGGTCCGCGACCAGCTGCTGCCCCGGCAGTGGCGGCTCTACAAGGGCATCAGCGTCGAAACGATCGCCGCGGTCTACGACGAGCTCTACGAGCGCGGCATCGACCGCGGCTGGCCGGACGTGCTCCTGCGGCCCGGCACCGCGGTGACCGGCGCCGACATCGGGACCGACGGCGTACTGCTCCAGTTGCGCGACGTCCTCACCGGCGAAGCCGACTCCCTCGCCACCGACGCGGTCGTCCTCGCCACCGGCTACACCGAACGGCCCGCCGACGCGCTGCTGCGCGGGTTCGCCGACCGGATCGCCCGCGACGGCAGCGGCCGGGCCCGGATCGACGAACAGTTCCGCCTCGTCCTCGACGACGACCTCGGCGGGAACCTCGGCGGGGACCTCGGCGGGGGAGTCTACGTGCAGAACGCCGAGCGGCACACCCACGGCGCGAGCGCCCCCGACCTCGGGCTCGGCGCCTGGCGGTCGGCCACGATCCTCAACAGCGTCACCGGCAAGAGCGTCTTCGACCTGCCGGAACGATCCGCGTTCACCACCTTCGGCAGGGGAGGCAGGCCTCATGTTGATCCGGCGCATGGACGACGCGCAGCTGTCTGACGCGTACGGCATCCTGTTCCAGCAGCTCTACCCGCACGGCGGCGAGGAGCTGGCCCCGTGGGGCTTCGGCCGGGCGGTCGTCGAACCGGGCGGCAGCACCGACCCGCACGAGCACCCCGAACACGAATGCTTCATCTTCCTGTCCGGCACCGGCACCATGACGATCGGCGACGAGTCCAGCCCCGTCGACGCCCAGACGTCGGTGCTGATCCCCGGCGGGCTGCGCCACCACGTCGCCAACACCTCCGCCGGCGAGCGGCTGGTCTTCCTGTCCGTCTACTGGCCGGCCGAGCACGGCCCGACCGACCTCTGAACGGACGCGCATGCAGACGCTGACCGCCGTCACCGCCGCCCCGCCGACCCCCAACGGAGACCTGCACCTGGGCCACGTCAGCGGCCCCTACCTGGGCGCCGACGTCTACGCCCGGGCCGTGCGGCTGCGCGGCGGAGACGCGTACTACGTGACCGGCTCCGACCTGCACCAGAGCTACGTGCCCACGAAGGCCCGCCGCGACGGCGTCGACCCGCTGGTGATGGCCGACCGGTACGCCGACGAGATCGCCAGGATCTTCACCAGCGCCGCGTTCGCCACCGCCGCCGTCGTACGCCCGCAGCACACCCCCGAACACACCCGGATCGTGTCGGGCTTCTTCGCCCGCCTGCACGAACGCGGCGCCCTGCGTACCGTCACCGAACCCCTGCCGCACTGCGCGACCTGCGACCGGTACCTGTTCGAAGCCCACCTCACCGGCCGGTGCCCGCACTGCGGCGCCGTCTGCGACGGCAACTCCTGCGAGAACTGCGCCCTGCCCAACGCCGTCACCGACCTCGTCGACGCCGTGTGCAACGCCTGCGGCTCCGCCCCGACCCTCCAGGTCGGCACCCGTCTCGTCTTCCCCCTCAGCGAGTACGCCGACCGGCTGCGCGCGTACCACGCGGGCACCGTCATGAGCCCGCAGCTGGAAGCGTTGTGCGCGGACATGCTGGCCGCCGGGCTGCCCGACATCCCGGTGACCCACCCGACCGACTGGGGCCTGCCGATGCCCGGCCACCCCGGCCAGCGGATCTACGTCTGGGCCGAGATGGTCCCCGGGTACGCCGCCGAACTCGCCCGGGCACTGTCCACCACGGACTGGCGGGAGGCCTGGGACCGGGCCACCGTGGTCCAGTTCTTCGGCTTCGACAACGGCTACTTCCACGCCGTGCTGTTCCCGGCCCTGATGATGGCCTACGACCCGGGCCTGAGGCTGCCGTCGGCACTGCTCACCAACGAGTTCTACCTTCTCGGCGACTCGAAGTTCTCGACCAGCCGCCGGCACGCCATCTGGGCCACGGACCTGCTCACCCAGGTACCCGGCAGCATCGTGCGCTTCGTGCTCGGCCACGACCGGCCCGAGGCCGCGCGTACCTCCTTCGGCTGGGACAGGTTCCACGCCCTCGTCGACGGCGAACTCGTCGAACGCTGGCAGGGCTGGCTGACCGCCCTGTTCGAACGCGTCGACGCCGCCGGCGGCAAGGTCCCCTCCTTCGCCGCGGCCACCCGCTCCCAGCACGCCTTCCTCCAGCAACTCGACGCCGCCGCCCAGGACGTCTTCTCCGCGTACGCCGCCGAAGGGTTCTCCACCCGGCGCGCCGCCCGGGGACTGGTACGCCTCGTCGCCGACACCGTCGACTTCGCCGCCGCCCAGAGCCGGCGCACCACCCAGCTCGGACTCATCCCGGAGGCGACCGGGTCCGCCGGCCTCGACGTCGCCGCCGCGGCCGTCGCAGCCGAACTCGCCGCCGCGCGTACGCTGGCTCAACTCGCGTACCCGCTGATGCCGGACTTCGGACAGCTGCTGTGGACGTCGCTCGGCGAGCCCGGCGAGCCGGTCTGGATCGGCACGGCGCCGCCGCCGGCCGGACAGCGGGTCGACACGAAGGCGGTCTTCTTCACCCGGCTGCCCGCGGACCTGGAGCAGACGGTGATGAGCTCCTGACCGGTGACCGGGCCCTCGTCATCGGCGCAGGAGTCTTCGGGCTGAGCCTCGCCACCGAGCTCGCGGGCCGCGGCTGGGCGGTCCGCGTCCTGGAACGCGACCGCCCCGGCACTCCGTCACCGTCCCATGCCGACAGCCGCATCCTGCGCTGTGCCCACGGCACCGACACGTGGTACGCCGCCTCCGCCGACCAGGCCCGCGCCCACTGGCGACAGCTGGACGAAGGCATCTTCCAGCCGATCGGCGTCGTGTCGTTCGGCACCGGGACCTGGCTCGCCGACACCGCCGCGACCCTACGAGAACTCGGCATCGCCGTAGAGTTGTTGGACGGCAACGCTTTGCGGGCGCGATACCCGGCGCTCGCCGGGCTGGACGGCCCCGCGCTCGTCGAACCCGACGGGGGAGTGCTGCTCGCGGCCCGGGCGATGACCGCCCTGCGCGCCCGTGCCGCCACCCTCGGCGTGCGATTCCTGCACGGCAACGCCGTCCCCGCCGGAGAAGCCGTCTCGTGGCAGAGCCGCACCCTGTCGGCCGACCTCGTCGTCTGGGCGGTCGGAGCCGCGCTGCCGCAACTGTTCCCCGGCCTCACCGACGTCACCCCGGCCACCCACGACGCGTTCCGGATCGTCGCCACCGCAACGGGACGGCCGGCCTGGCTCGACCATGTACGCGGCTTCTACAGCCTGCCCGGTGCCGACGGCCGCTCGGTCAAGGTGGTACCCGACCTCCCCGCCGCCGACCAGACCACCGGGCAGGTCGAGGAATACGTACGCAGGCATCTCCCGGCGCTCGCCGGCCGCCCCATCAGTCGAGAACCGTGCGGGTACGCCGACCGCCCCAGCGGCGACTTCCTCCTCGACCGGCACCCCGGCCACCCGCACGTGTGGTTCCTCGGCGGCGACAGCGGACACGGCTTCAAACACGGCCCCAGCCTCGCCCGGTACGCCGCCGACGCCATCACCGGCGCCACGACGTCGCCGCCGCGATTCGCCCGACGGATCGGCATCGAATAGTTCCTGGTCGAAAATATGATTGCCGCCGGGAAGCAATGGCCCTATTGTCATTGCCAGACGTTCCACTGAAACCACCGAAGGGCGAACCGACATGTTGTGGCAGACCATTCTCGATCCGCGCGGCGCGTGCCGTGGCGGACGACAGGTCCTGCCCCAGTCGGCGGATCTGCCCGCCCAATACCCGGGCGTCACGGCGTACCGGCCCAGGTGGCAAAGCTGAGCGAAAGCGCAGCTGAGGCCGCCTCCCGGGACCCGGGCCAGGCGGCCTTTCCGTATTCAGGCACCAGTAACTCCCTATGGGCGTAGCTCAGAGGCCAGAGCGCCGGTCTCCAAAACCGGACGTCGCAGGTTCGACTCCTGCCGCCCATGCGTACAACGCTGCCCCCAGGTCGGCGAGTGCATTGATAATTCCACAGTGGATGGCATCATTGAATGGCATCATCGCATGGCTCCGACGGTCGTCGAGTACACCGCCTCGGGCCATCGGGAACGACCGGCACGGCGACCGGACCTGGTTTGGGACCAGGACGCGCGGGGTTCGACTCCCCGGTTCCCGACAGACAAGCCTTCAACGGTCCGGGGTACGGCGCTGGCGTCCGTGACCGCGCTTTGAACGCGGAACCCGTGGGTTCGATTCCCGCACCCGGAGCCGCGTCGCGGTAGCCCAACCGGCAGAGGCGCGGAGCTCAAACCTCCGTCGTTGCGGGTTCGAGTCCCGCCCGCGACACGCATCCGACCAAATGAACATGGGCGACGCACAGGTGTGCAGCGCTGCCTTGCAAGCAGCGCGGGCGCGGTTCGATACCGCGGTTGTCCACCAAGCCCGGGTAGCCCAACTGGTAGAGGCGCCTCGCTTAGAACGAGGAGGGTGGGGGTTCGAATCCCTCGCCGGGTACGCAGCAAGATGCTTCGTCGGTCCAGTCTGGAGTGGACACCGCCTTGTCACGGCGGAGAGCACGGGTTCGAATCCCGTACGAGGCGCGCAGAAAGTTTCCACATCATGCCCTCGTAGCTCAGCGGATCAGAGTGTCTGGCTACGAACCAGAAGGCCGCAGGTTCGAATCCTGCCGAGGGCACGCATCGGGCGCCGGTTCCCCCAGTCGGTGGGGCAGCTGACCCAAGGTCAGGTGGTGGTGGGTTCGACTCCCGCCCGGCGCGCTCGCGGGATGGCGCAGTCAGGAAGCGCGTCTGGCTCATAACCAGAAGGACCGGAGTTCGAATCTCCGTCCCGCTCCCAACGTGCCCCCGTCCCAGCGACGGGAGCACCGATCACCCATGCGGTAGCGCCGGCGCCGGAGAGCCGGGCCTGCCTGTAAAGCAGGTGCCCCCGTGCTGAGCGGGTTCGAATCCCTCATACCGCACCATGCCCGCGTCGCCCAGCGGATCAGGGCGTCTCCCTCCGAAGGAGAAGGTCGCCGGTTCGAATCCGGCCGCGGGCACGACACGATCCCATGTCCGAGTGGTCAGGAACTGGTCTGCAAAACCAGGCACGCCGGTTCGAGTCCGGCTGGGGTCTCCACGATGCCATCCACTGTGTACGCGGAGAGCGGCCGTCCTCGACGACGCTCCTCGAATAGCCAGAGACCTTCGCCAGCGGAACCGTCTCTCCTCGGCGGACATCTGTAGAACGGACAGTCGCCCCGTTCTCGACAACTGGGTGGCCGTAGGCCGATACCGCTCGCCGGTTCGGGGTGGCCGCCAAGGCGGCGAGCATGTGCCACAAGCGCTGCCTACGCAGGGGACTCCCAGGTCGGTCAAAATCATGTCGGCTCGCCGAGCACAGCGGTGATATCATGAGATATCACCGCTGTGAACTTGGGGGCGACCATGACCGACCTGCTCATTCGTGACGTCCCTGACGAGGTCGTCGCTGCCATCGACAGCAACGCCGGACGACTCGGCTTGTCACGCAGTGAATACCTACGGCGGACGCTCACTCAGGCCGCCCACAAGCCTGGCACCGTCTCGATCGAGGATCTGACCCGATTTGAGACCAGCTTCGCCGATCTGGCTGACGAGGAAGTCATGCGGCAGGCGTGGCAATGACTTGGTTGATCGACAAGTCGGCGCTCGTTCGCCTATCGACCAGCCCCGACGCTGCCGAATGGGTAGACCGCATCGGCCGAGGCCTGATTCACATCACGACTCTTACGCTCCTGGAGGTCGGGTTCTCTGCCCGCTCCGCTCTTGAGCTGCGGACCGCCTCCAGCAGGCCTCCGCTGTCGCTGATGCCCATCGAATATCTGACCCCGGCCATGGAACAGCGGGCAGTAGACGTACAGCTACAACTCGCCGATCACGGTCAGCACCGCGCCCCAGGCATTCCGGATCTGCTCATCGCTGCTGCAGCGGAACGCGCCGGCCATGTCTTGCTTCATCTGGACAAAGACTTCGAACTCATCGCGGATCTGACGGGCCAGGCAACCGAGCGGCTACGAGTCGCCTGACTTCGACCGGCTTGCCGAGCCACGTCAGGCAGGCCTTGGCGAAGGGGCGTGACCGACGGATGGGGTCGCCGGTTCGAGTCCGGCTGGGGTCTCCACGATGCCATCCACTGTGTACGCGGAGAGCCGGGCTATCCTCGACGATGCTTTGCGTCGATGCCCCGTTCTTCCGACACCTCAGGAGCGTTTCGTGACAGCCGCTCACCCGCTCGGCAGTTCGTTGCTCATCGACAGCCGGTGGTGGACCGTGCGGGCCCGCCTCGACGCGGTCTCGACGACTCAGCGGTGGTCGGAGTACCTGATGGCCGCCGACGGGCAGCACACGTGGCTGGCGGTCGAGCTGCTGCCGGGCGGTGCCGAGACGGCCCAATGGCAGCGCTGCGACGCCCGGGTCCTGGGCTTCGATCCCGCCGACCCGAGGATCGGCGACGTCAAGCTGCGGGAGGTCGAGCGGGACACCGCCCGGTACGCCGTGATCGGCGATCTCGCCGGGCAGCTCGACGCCGACCGGGAGGGCGTGCTGCATTTCGTGGACTACGTCGGCGACGGCATCCGGGCGGCCACCGAGTGGTTCCGCGACGGCGGCCCGGTGTGGCTGGGCTACCGGCAGGCCGGCCTCTGAGTCGGGCCGTGTGCAAATGCTTGCAACTGCCCTGGCGTTTTTTGCACACCGGACGGTAAGGTGTCGGCGTGACGACCCGACTTTCCGCGGTGGCGAAGTTCGCCGGCGTCTCCGAGGCCACCGTGAGCCGCGTGCTCAACGGCAAGTCCGGAGTTTCCCAGGCCACCCGTGACACCGTGCTCACGGCCCTGGACGTGTTCGGCTACACCCGCCCGGAGCCGGTGCGCACCGATCGGGCGCGGCTGATCGGCCTGGTGCTGCCGGACCTGCAGAACCCGATCTTCCCGGCGTTCGCCGAGGCGCTGGGCGTCTCGCTGATCCAGCGTGGCCTGGTCCCGGTGCTGTGTACGCGTACCGCCGACGGCGTCTCCGAGGCGCACTACATCCAGATGCTGCTGGCCCAGCAGGTGGGCGGGATCGTGTTCGTCGGCAGCAGTTACGTCGACGCCGGTCCGGAGCAGTGCCGGCAGCTGGCCGAACGCAAGCTGCCGATCGTGCTGATCAATGCCGCCGACGAGAACCCCGCGGTGGCCCGGATCTGCGTCGATGACGAGGTCGCGGCCGAGCAGGCGCTGATCCACCTGACCGGGCTCGGGCACGACCAGGTCGGGCTGATCCTCGGCCCGAGCGGCCACGTGCCGTCGGCCCGCAAGCTGGCGGCGTTCGGCCGGTTCTGGGAGGCGCGCGGGGAGCGGCGCTGGCGGCGGTGGGTGGACCACACCGTCTTCACGCCCGAGGGCGGCCGGTCGGCGGCGCAACGCCTGCTCGCGGCCGGTGTCACGGCGCTGGTGTGCGGCAGTGACGCGCTGGCGCTCGGGGCGATCCGGGCCGCGCGCAAGCAGGGTCTCTCGGTGCCCGGCGACGTGTCGGTGATCGGTTTCGACGACTCGACGTACATGGCCGTGACCGATCCGCCGCTGACCACCGTCCGCCAGCCGGTACGCGCGATGGCCGCGGCCGCGATGTCGGCCTTGCAGGCGCAGCTCGACGGCCGGGCGGCGCCGTCGCAGGAGGTCCTGTTCGAGCCGGAGCTGATCGTCCGGGGGACGACGGGCCCGGCCCCCGCCTGAGTAGTACGCGCCCCTCCTCAGCCCGCAAGATCCCGCTTGGATCAGGGAAATCACCCGAATCTTGGTCCAAGATTACGTGCGCAACCCTGATCCAAGCGGGATCTTGGGGTCGATCCAAGCGGGATCCTGGGCGGCCAGCCATCGAGATCTATCGAAAATGCAAGCCTGTGCAAACAGATGACAGAGTTTCTTCAACTTTTTTGCGAAGACCTCTGGACTTCCGGGCGGCCGCCTCCCTATTCTTCTGCCTACGCCGCGCGGCCGTAACCGCCGGGCGACTGACGAGAAATGCGCAGTTAACACGCCACGGCTCCCTCGCCGTCGGCGGCCGCCGGGCCGGCATGGTGCCCGGGCAGGGGCATAGGGAAGGACTGCAAAAAATGAAGCGACGCTTGCTGGGCAGAACGCTCATCCTGGCCATGACTGCCGGGGTGGCGCTGTCGGCCGCCGCGTGCGGCGGCAAGGAGCCGGAGGCCGCGTCCGGCCCCGTCACGATCACCGTCAACGGCCTGCCGCCGGCCACCGAGACGGTCAACCGGGCGAACTTCGAGGCCGACGTCCAGGCGTTCGAGGCCAAGAACCCGAACATCAAGATCAAGGCGAACGAGGGGTTCATGGACCCGAAGACGTTCGCCGCGAAGATCGCCGGCGGCCAGCTGGAGGACGTCTTCTACGTCTACTTCACCGACCCGCAGTCGCTGATCGCCAAGCGCCAGGTCACCGACATCTCGGCGTACCTCAAGGACTTTCCGAACACCAAGGACGTCAACCCCGACCTGATGAAGGTGTTCACCGGTTCGGACGGCAAGGTCTACGGCCTGCCGTCGGCGAACTACTCCCTCGGCCTGGTCTACAACCGCACCCTGTTCACCAAGGCCGGCCTGGATCCCAACAGCCCGCCCAAGACGTGGGCCGAGGTCCGCGACGCGGCCAAGAAGATCGCCGCGCTCGGCGACGGGATCGCCGGCTACGGCGACTACAGCAAGTCCAACACCGGCGGCTGGCACTTCACCGCCGAGACGTACTCGCTGGGCGGCGACATCGCCACCAAGGACGGCGACACCTGGAAGGCCGCGTTCAACAGCGACCAGGGCCGCCAGGTCCTGCAGCAGCTGCACGACATGCGGTTCGTCGACGACACCATGGGCCAGCGCCAGCTGCTGGAGTACGCCGACCTGCTGCAGATGATGGCCGCCGGCAAGCTCGGCATGTACGTCGGTTCGCCGGACAACATCCCCACCATCGTGCGCCAGTACAAGGGCAAGTACGAGGACTACGGCCTGGGCGCGATCCCGGACGGCAAGGCGACCCTCGGCGGCGGCGACGGCTTCATGTTCAAGGCGGGCCTGAGCCCGGAGAAGATCAAGGCCGGCCTGACCTGGCTGAGCTGGAAGACGGTCAACCCGGACCGGATCGCCACCGACAACGAGAAGGCGTCCCAGCGCGGCGAGCCCGTCGGCCTGCCGCAGCCGAACATCTGGACCGGCGCGGCCGCGCAGACCTGGGCCGACGCCACCAAGAAGTACGCCAACGTGCCGTCGGAGAACTTCGCCCCGTTCGCGACCGGCAGCGCCGCCATCCCGCTGAAGCTGGAGCCGCCGGAGGCGCAGAAGGTCTACGCGGTCCTCGACACCGCGATGCAGAAGGTCCTCACCGACCCCAACGCCAACGTCGACCAGCTGCTCGGTGACGCCGAGAAGCAGGTCAACCAGATCCTGTCCGCGGTCAAGTGACCCCCTGCCGGTCCCGGGCGCACGACGGCCCGGGACCGGCCTCCCCGAGGAGGTTTGCCATGACCACGCTCGCGCCGAGCGTCTCCGAGCTCGCGCCGCCGCCGGCGCGTACCCGCGCGGCCGGTCGACTGCGCCGGCGGATCGCCGACAACCTGCAGGCGTACGCGTTCCTGTCGGTCGGACTGGTCTGCTTCGCCCTGTTCTCGTGGTATCCGCTGGTCAAGGGCATCATCCTGTCGTTCCAGCAGGACAACTTCGTCACCGACCCGGAGTGGGTCGGGCTGGACAACTACCGGGCGGTCCTCGACGACCCGCTGTTTCTCACCGCGTGGAAGAACACGTTCGAGTTCACCGGGCTCGCGCTGCTGTTCGGGTTCGCGGTGCCGTTCGTCATCGCGCTGGTGGTCAACGAGTTCCGGCACGCCAAGGGCTTCTTCCGGTTCGCGGTCTACCTGCCGGTCATGCTGCCGCCGATCGTGAGCGTGCTGCTGTGGCGGTTCTTCTACGACCCCGGTTCCGGCCTGTTCAACGCGGTGCTGTCGGGGGTGGGCCTGCCGACCTCGGACTGGACCCAGTCGCCGAAGATGGCGATGATCTCGCTCGTCCTGGTGGCGACCTGGGCGAACATGGGCGGCGCCACGATCATGTACCTGGCCGGGCTGGCCACCATCCCCGGTGAGCTGTACGAGGCCGCCGAGCTCGACGGCGCCTCGGTGTGGCAGCGCATCCGCCACGTGACCCTGCCGCAGATGCGCTTCGTCCTGCTGATCCTGCTGCTGTTGCAGGTGATCGCGACGATGCAGGTCTTCATCGAGCCCTACCAGCTCACCGGCACCACCAATCCCGACACGATCACCGTCATGATCCTCATCTACCGGTACGCGTTCACGGTCAACAACGACTTCGGCATGGCGGCCGCGATGAGCGTGCTGCTGTTCGTGGTGCTGGCCGCGTTCTCCGCGCTGTACGTGCGGCTGACCCGGAAGGCCGACGCATGAACACCAGCCGCACCCTGATCTCCGACGCCGACCTGCGCCGCGGCCGCGGCAAGCTGATCTACCGGATCGTGCTCGGCGCGATGGCGGTCGCCTTCGTCCTGATCTTCCTGTTCCCGCTGTACTGGATGGTCTCCGGGGCGGTGAAGTCGCCGGTCGAACTGGCCCAGCCGGTGCCGACGCTCATCCCGCACAGCTGGCATCCCGAGACGTTCGTCGACGCCTGGAAGAAGCTGAACATCGGGCCGTACCTGCTCAACACGGCGTACTACGCGCTCGGGGGGTGGCTGCTGCAGCTGACCGTCGACGTCGCCGCGGCGTACGCGCTGTCGAAACTGCGGCCGAAGTTCGGCAACGTGGTGCTCGGGCTGATGCTCGCCAGCCTCATGCTGCCCGCGTCGGCGCTGCTGGTCCCGGCGTACCTGACCGTGGCCGACGTGCCGGTCTTCGGGGTGAACCTGCTCAACACCCCGTGGGCGCTGTGGCTGCCGGGTGTGGCCAACGCGTTCAACATCTACGTCCTCAAGCGGTTCTTCGACCAGATCCCCGACGACCTGCTCGACGCGGCCGCGATCGACGGCGCCGGCCGGTTCCGGATGCTGTGGAACGTCGTCCTGCCGCTGTCGCGGCCGGTGCTGGCCGTCGTGTCGATCTTCGCGATCATCGGGTCCTGGAAGGACTTCCTCTGGCCGCTGCTCGTCCTGCAGGACCCGCAGACCCAGACCTTCAACGTGGCGCTGAGCCGGCTCGCCTTCACCGGCTACGTCACGACCAACGAGATGTTCGCCGGGCTGGCGATCGTCAGCATCCCCATGGTGATCGTCTTCATGGTCTTCCAGCGCAGCATCCTCAACGGGCTGTCCGCGGGAGCGCTCAAGGGCTGAACCGCCCGCCTGCCCACCACCACCACCGAGACCACCGCCGCCCGGCGCCCGCCGGGCCGGTCGGTGCTGCCCGCCGCACGGGGGAACCCTCACCGGAAGGAGTAACGCACATGCACCGCTCCGCTCCATCCCTGCGCGCACTGCTCGCCGCGACCGCCGCGGCCGTCCTCGCCGCCGCCGGCCTCTGGACCGCCACGGCCACCGCCGGCACCACCACCTACCAGGCCGAATCGGCCGCGCTGTCCGGCGGGGCCGTCACCGCCACCGACCACAGTGGATATACCGGCGCCGGCTTCGTCGGCGGTTACACCGATGCCGACAAGGGCAACGCCGCCACGACCTTCACCGTCAGCGCCGGCACCGCGGGCGGCTACCAACTGTCCCTGCGGTACGCCAACGGCACGACCACCACGATGACGCTGTCGCTGTACGTCAACAACGTCAAGACGGGCCAGATCTCCCTGCCCGCCACCGCGAACTGGGACACCTGGGGTACGCGTACCGACACGGTGACCCTGCCGGCCGGTGGCAGCTCGGTGAAGTACAAGTTCGACACCGCCGACTCCGGCAACGTGAACCTGGACAGCCTCACCGTCACCGACGTCGGGGCCCCGCCCGCGGGGCAGTACGAAGCCGAGTCGGCGGCCCTGTCCGGCGGCACCGCGGTCGCCACCGACCACAGTGGATTCACCGGCACCGGGTTCGTCGGCGGCTACACCGACGGCAACAAGGGCAACGCCACGACGTCGTTCACCGTCACCGCCGCGTACGCGGGGACCGCCACCGTGACCGCCCGGTACGCCAACGGGACCGGCGCGGCCATGACCCTGTCGATCTACGTCAACGGTACGAAGATCCGCCAGACGACCTTCCCGGCCCTCGCCAACTGGGACACCTGGGGCACGGTCGCCGAAGCGCTGACCCTCAACGCCGGCAGCGACACGATCGCGTACAGGTTCGACGGCACCGACTCCGGCAACGTCAACCTCGACAACATCACCGTCGCCGTGTCCAGCCCCAGCCCGACCCCGACGGGCAGCCCGACGACACCGCCGACCGGGCAGGGCTACGAGCTGGAGACCGCGTTCTTCTCCGGCGGCGTGAGCACCGCGACGAGCGTCGCCGGCTACACCGGCACCGGCTACCTCACCGGCTTCACCACCGTCGGCGCCCGCGCCATCCGCACCGTGAACCTCCCGGCCGCCGCCACCACCACGGTGACCCTCCGGTACGCGAACAGCACCGGCTCGGCCAGGACGCTCAGCGCGTACGCCAATGGTGTGAAGGCGGGGCAGATCAGCCTCGCGGCGGGAGCGGGCTGGCTGACGGCGACCCAGAGCCTGGCCCTGCGGGCGGGCGTGAACATCGTGGGTTACCAGTACGACAGCGGTGACTCCGGCAACGTGCAGCTCGACAGCGTCACGGTGAGCGGTGGCGCGGCGCTGGCCGCCCGCGGCGCGACGGTGCCGTACACCGAGTACGAGGCGGAGAACGCGAGCACCAACGGTGTCGTGCTCGGCCCCGACCGCACCTTCCGCACGATCGCGTCGGAGTCGTCCGGCCGCCGCGCGGTACGCCTCGACAACGCCAGGTACGCCCAGATCACGCTCACCCAGCCGGCGAACGCGCTGGTCGTGCGGGCGTCGATCCCCGACAACGCCGCCGGGACCGGCACCACCGCGCCGCTGGCGGTCTACGCCAACGGCACGAAGATCGCCGACCTGACCCTGTCGTCGGTCTACAGCTGGGTGTACGGCAGCTATCCGTTCCCCAACGACCCGTCGCTGGGCGGTGGGCACCGGTTCTTCGACGACACCCGGCTCAAGCTCGCCGCCACCTATCCGGTCGGCACCGTCCTGAAACTCCAGAACGACGGCGGTACGCAGATCACCGTCGACCTGATCGACACCGAGAACGTCGCGGCGGCGTACGCGGCCCCGGCGAACTCGCTCGACGTCACCGCGTACGGGGCGACGTCGGGGTCCGGGGACGACACGACGGCGTTCACCAACGCGGTCAACGCGGCGAAGGCGCAGGGCAAGAGTGTCTGGGTCCCGGCCGGCACCTTCGACCTCCCGACCCGGTTCAGCGTCGACAACGTGACGATCCGCGGCGCCGGCATGTGGTACACCACGATCCGCGGCGCCGCCGGACACGGCGGGTTCTACGCCACCGGCAACAACGTCCAGCTCGCCGACTTCACCATCGCCGGGGACGTCACCTACCGGGAGGCCGACGGCGCCGACAGCACCGACGCGGCGATGCGCGGCAGCTTCGGCACCGGATCGCTGATCGCCAACGTGTGGGCCGAGCACACCAAGGCCGGCCTGTGGGTCAACGCCGCCGACGGCCTGTACGCGGTCGGCGTACGCATCCGCGACACGTTCGCCGACGGCGTCAACCTCAACGACGCGGTCAGCAACACCCGGGTCGAGCAGAGCGTGCTGCGCAACACCGGCGACGACGCGCTGGCGATGTGGTCGCACACGGCATCGGTGACCAACAGCGCCTTCACGTTCAACACGGCCGCGCTGCCGATGCTGTCCAACACGGCCGCGATCTACGGCGGCAACGGCAACCGCATCGAGGACAACCTGTTCTCCGACACGGTGTACACCGCGACCGGCATCGCGATCAGCACCTGGCACGCGGCGCAGCCGTTCAGCGGCACGACCGTCGTGGCCCGCAACACGGTCACCCGGGCCGGCGGCTTCAACACCGACTGGAACTCCAGCCAGCCCGGCCTGTGGGTGTACGCCGAATCGCGCGACATCACCGCACCGGTCCTGATCCAGGACGTGTCCATCGTGGACAGCACTTATCAGGGCATCCTGCTCAGCTGGCAGAAGAACATCACCAACCTGACCTTCGATCACGTGTCCGTCACCGGCGCCGGCACCTACGGGATCGAGGCCAACGCCTACGGCAGCGCGTACGCGGCCTATCTGACGGTCAGCGGCGCCGCCTCCGGGGGGCTGTCCAACACCACCGGCTACACCTTCACCCGCGGCCCCGGCGACACCGGCTGGTAGCACCCGTCCGGGGCGCCGCCTTGTCGCTGAGTAGCGGCGCCCCGGGCACCACACCGAACCGCAGCACACCGAACCGCAGCACACCGAACCGCAGCGCCACGAACCAAGGAGCGACCGCATGCCCGCAACTCCCGACACCGGCACCACCGCCTGGTGGCGTACCGCAGCGATCTACCAGATCTACCTGCGCAGCTTCGCCGACGGCGACGGCGACGGCGTCGGCGATCTCGCCGGCCTGCGCTCGCGCCTGCCGTACCTGCGCCGCCTCGGCGTCGACGCCCTGTGGCTGACCCCGTGGTACGTCTCGCCGATGGCCGACGCCGGGTACGACGTGGCCGACTACCGCGACATCGACCCGGTCTTCGGCGACCTCGACCAGGCCACCGCGTTCCTCGCCGAGGCGCACGCGCACGGCCTGCGGGTGATCATCGACCTGGTGCCCAACCACTGCTCGGACCGCCACCCCTGGTTCCAGGCCGCGCTGGCCGACCCGGCGGCACCCGAACGTGACCGGTTCTGGTTCCAGCCCGGCCGGGGGGAGCACGGCGAGCTGCCGCCCAACGACTGGCAGGGCTACTTCGGCGGCCCGGCCTGGACCCGGACTTCTCATGGTGACTGGTACCTGCACATGTTCACCCCCGAGCAGCCGGACCTGAACTGGGAGAGCCCGGCGGTACGCGCGGAGTTCGAGGACATCCTGCGGTTCTGGTTCGACCTCGGCGTCGACGGCATGCGCATCGACGTGGCCCACGGCCTGACCAAGAAGCCCGGCCTGCCCGACGTCGGCCCCGAACCCGACCCGACCGACCTGCCCTACCAGGACACCGACGGCGTCCACGAGATCTACCGGGCGTGGCGGCGGATCAGCGACTCCTACGACGGCGAGCGGGTCTTCGTCGGCGAGGTGTGGCTGCCCACCCCCGAGCAGTACATCCGCTACCTGCGCCCCGACGAGCTGCACTCGGCGTTCAACTTCGACTTCCTGTGCGGGGCGTTCACCGCGCCCGCGTTGCGGAAGGTGATCGACGAGACGCTGGCCGTGCACCGGACGGTCGACGCGCCGCCGACCTGGGTTCTGTCCAATCACGACACCATCCGGCACGTCACCCGGTACGGCCGCGAGGACACCACGTTCAGCGTCAGCGACCGCCGCCACGGCGCGCCCAGCGATCCTGACCTGGGGCTGCGGCGAGCCCGGGCGGCGGCATTGCTCACCTTCGCCCTGCCCGGCGGCGTGTACGTCTACCAGGGCGACGAGCTCGGCCTGCCCGAGGTCGAGGACATCCCCGTCGACCAGCTGCAGGACCCGACCTGGCCGCGCTCGGGCTTCACCGACCGAGGCCGCGACGGCTGCCGCGTACCGCTGCCGTGGTCGGCCGACAGCCCGCCGTTCGGCTTCTCCGCGGACGGTGCCGCGCAGCCCTGGCTGCCCCAGCCGGCCGGGTGGAAGGCGCTCACCGTCGAGGCGCAGTCGGCCGACCCGGACTCCACGCTGTCGCTCTACCGGGCCGCGCTCGCGCTGCGCCGGCGGTTCGCGGCGCTGCCCGGCGAGCTCGTCTGGCTCGACGCGGACGGCCTGTCCGCCGCGGAGGGGGTCGTGGCCTTCCGCCGGGGCGACCTCACCTGCGTGGTCAACCTGTCCGCGCGGCCTGTCGCCCTGCCGCCGGGCGACCTCCTGCTCGCGAGCGGGCCGATCGAGGACGGCCGCCTGCCCGCCGACACCTGCGCCTGGCTGGTCGGCGTCACCGACAACTGAAGCACGACGCGCTGCCCGGCTCGCACTGCCCGGCTCGCGCCGCTCGGCTCGCCGGGTTGGGGAGATCTTGAACAGTGTCGCCAGGGCGGCACCAACCGTCCAAGATCTCGCCAGCCGCCCGCCATCCCACCCACCCATCACCAAGGAGCACGCCGTGCCCGGATCGCGTACGCGTACAGCAATATTGGTTGTGACGGCCCTGGCCGCGGCGAGCCTGGCGGCGCCCGCGCAGGCCGAGCCGGCGGTGCCGACCCTGCCGAGCCAGCCGGGCACCGCGCTGCCCCTGCCGGGGAACGCAGCGGGGGCGGCCGTGCCGTTCACCGAGTACCAGGCGGAGAACGCCCGCACCGACGGCAGCCGCCTCGGTCCCGACCGCGGCTACACCCGGCTTGTCGCCGAGGCGTCCGGACGGCGGGCCGTCGCCCTGGACGCGGGGGAGTACGTCGAGTTCGTCCTCGCGAAGGCCGCCAACGCCGTGGACGTCCGCTACTCCATCGCCGACGGCCCCGACGTCGCCCTGGCGGTCACCGTCGACGGGCGCCCCGGACCGCGGCTGAACCTGACCGCGAAGTACTCCCACGCGTACGGGCTGTACCCGTTCGGCAACGACCCGGCGACCGGCGGCCACCACCACTACTTCGACGACGTCCGCACCATGTTCGGCCGTACCCTGCCGGCCGGCACCCGCGTACGCCTGACCCCGGCGGCCGATGCCGTCATCGATCTGGCCGACTTCGAAATGGTCGCCGCGCCCGGATCCGCCCCGGCCGGCGCGCTGGACGCGGCGGCTTTCGGCGCCGATCCCACCGGCGCGGCCGATTCCGGAGCCGCGCTGCAGAGCGCCGCCGACGCCGCCCGCGAGCAGCACCGGCCACTGTGGATCGGGCCGGGCACCTACCGGGTCGACCGCAGGCTCCAGGTCGACGACGTCACCGTCCAGGGTGCCGGGCTGTGGTACACGGTTCTCACCGGCGACGGCGTCGGGGTGTTCGGCAACGCGGCCCCGACCCCCAGCAACGGCGTACACCTGGCTGGTTTCGCGGTCTTCGGGACCACGACCGGGCGCGACGACGCGACCGTGGACAGCGGGTTCGGCGGCGCGCTCGGCGGTGGTTCGACGATCAGCGACGTGTGGGTGGAGCACACGAAGGTCGGCATGTGGTTCGACGGCCCGTCCAGCGGCCTGACCGTCACCGGCGCGCGCATCCAGAACACCTGGGCCGACGGGATCAACCTGCACGACGGCGTCTCCGACACCACCGTGACGCAGACGTTCGTGCGCAACACCGGGGACGACGGCATGGCCATGTGGTCGGCGTCGCATGCCGACAGCGGGAACGTGTTCAGCCACGACACGGTCGCCGTGCCGCTGCTCGCCAACGCGTACGCGATCTATGGCGGCCGCGACAACGCCGTACGCGATTCCGTCGCCGCCGACACCGTGACCCAGGGCGGCGGTGTGCACGCCGGCAACCGGTTCGGCGCCGTCCCGCTCGCCGGGACGACGACGCTGTCGGGCAACCTGCTGGTACGCACCGGCAGCCTGGTTCCCAACGATCCGGTGCAGATCGGCGCCCTCTGGTTCTGGGCAGCCGACGAGCCGATCGACGCCACGATCTCGGTACGCGACACCGCGATCGTCGACAGCACCATGTCGGCCGTCCAGTTCTACGGCAAGAGCATCACGGGCGTCACGGTCGACCGGGTCGCCGTCACCGGCGCGGGCACGTTCGCGGTGCAGATCCAGGCCCCCGGCGCGGCCACGTTCCAGCGGGTCGTCGCGGTCGGGCTCGGCGCGGCCGGCGTACAGGCCTGCGGCGACGGGTTCACGCTGACCCGGGGCGCCGGCGATCTCGGCTGGTCGACGACCTCGTGCGGGCTGCCGTTGCGCGGCCAGCTGAACGTCGCGCCGGCCGACGGGATCGACTTCGGCTTCCGCAGCCTCGGCAGCACCGCCACGCGGCCGATCACGGTCACCAACCCGGGACCCGGCCCGGTGCGGATCACCGCCGTGCACCCGCCGGCCGGCTTCACCGCGGCGGACACCTGCGGCGTCCTGGCGGCCGGGCAGAGCTGCACGATCACGGTCGGCTTCGCACCCCGGACCGCCGCCAACTTCGCCGGGCGGCTGAGCATCGACAGCACGTCGCCCGCCGGTCCCTACGTCGTCGCCGTCGCGGGCATCGGGTTCGACCCCGACGGCAACCTCGCGCTGGGGCGTACCGCCACGGCCAGTTCCAGCTGCTGCTTCTGGCTGCCCGCCGCCAATCTCGTCGACGGCGACCCGGCCACCTACTTCGAGACCGCCAACAACGCGTTCCCGCAGACCCTGTCGGTCGACCTCGGCCAGGCGTTCACCGTCTCGCGGATCGTCGTGAAGCTGCCCGGCAACTGGGGTGGGCGTACCGAGACCATCGCCGTCAGCGCCGACGGTGCGCCGCTGCTGGCCGCCGCCGACTACACCCTCGACCCCGACACCGGCAACGTCGCCACGCTGAGCTTCCCGGCGACCAGCGCCCGCACGCTGACCCTCACGGTCACCGGCAACACCGGCTGGCCGGCCGCTCAGCTCTCCGAGATCGAGGTGTACGCGCGATAGCCCCACCCGCCACGGGGCGCATCGGTGCCGGTGCGCCCCACTACACTGTCCCGGTGGCACGCAGACTGGCCGAAGTGGCGAAACATGTCGGGGTCAGCCAGGCCACCGTCTCCCGGGTCCTCAACGACAAGCCGGGCATCTCGGACGCGACCCGGGCGGCCGTGCTCTCGGCGCTGGACGTCCTCGGTTACGAGCGGCCCGCGAAGCTCCGCGGCGACCGTGCCCGCCTGGTCGGGCTGATCCTGCCGGAGATGCACGACCCGATCTACCCCGCGCTGGCCGAGATCATCGCCGGTGCGCTGGCCAAACGCGGCTTCAGCCCCGTCCTGTGCCCCCGCGCGGGCGAGGACGTCACCGAGGCCGACTACCTGGAGATCCTCGCCGACCAGCACGTGTCCGGGATCATCTTCGCCAGCGGCGCCTACCAGTACACGACGGCGAACCACGACCAGTACGCGGCCCTGCGCGACCGCAGCCTGCCGGTTGTCCTGATGAACGCCACCATCCCCGGCCTGGAACTGCCGACCGTCTCCACCGACGACGAGCACGCGTTGGAACAGGCCTACGGACACCTCGCCGCCCTCGGCCACCAGCGCATCGCCCTCCTGCTCGGCCCGCACGACCACATCGCGTCGCTGCGCAAGCTCGCCGCGTACCGGGCGCTCCTGCCCGCCGGCGCCGACCACGGCCTGGTCCTGCACGCCGGGTTCACCATGCAGGAAGGCCAGGCGGCCGCGACCACACTCCTGCAGTCGGACGCCACCGCCATCATCTGCGCCACCGACGCCCTCGCCCTCGGCGCCGTACGCGCCGCCAAGCGAGCCGGGCGGCAGGTCCCCGCCGACGTCTCGATCGTCGGCTTCGACGACTCGACCCTGATGACGCACACCGACCCGCCGCTGACCACGATCCGCCAGCCGGCCGCGGCGATGGGACAGGCGGCCGTCGCGCTGCTGCTCGCCCAGATCGACGGCGACACGGTCAGCGCCGACGAGATGCTCTTCGAGCCCGAACTCGTGGTCCGGTCGTCCACCGGCCCGGCCCCCGCCCCCGCCCGCAAAGCCCCCGCCAAACCCCGCCGCTGACCCTCTTCCACGCCGCCCCGCCCGCGCCCCGCCCCCGCGCGTGCCTCCGCGCCGCGGACCCCCTTCTGCGACGATCTTGCGCGAATGTACCGGCATTCCGGGCATACGCCGCGAAATTCGGGACACTCGCGCAAGATCGTCGGAAAGAGTCGGCTACTCGTGGACCAGCCAGTCGTCGTTGGCGTGCACGATGTTGAGACTCAGCGTCGGGCAGTCGTACGCGCTGGGGTTCGGGCTGGCCGACGGCATCCACGTCGAGTTGGCGGCGGCCACCGGGATCCAGCTGCCGCCCGACAGGACGGTGATCGAGCTGCCCTCGAAGGCCACGCCCGCGGCTGAGATGTCGTCGCAGACGTAGGTGTGCCCGTTCGTCTTGACGTTGGAGTAGAACTCGTACATGTCCCAGCCCTGGGCCCAGCCGCTCTGGTCGCTGCCGGAGCTGGTGAACATGGTGTCCCAGGCTTTCGTGCTGTAGTTGTACAGCGTCGCCGTCCACGTGTTGGCCGCCGCGTTGGTCTGCTGTACGCGTACGGTGTAGGACGGGCGGCCGTTGACGGTGGTGCCGTACTTGGCCAAGAACGTGCTGTTGATGGTCATGGTGACCGCGGGGGCCACGGAGCCGCACCAGTCCCAGGCCCAGACCTGTGCGTAGGTTCTCGTGTGGACGGTGACGACCTCGATGCACGAGCCGTGCGGCGGTTTCATCGTGGGCGTGTAGAGGTAGTCTGCGGAGTTGCTGAGCCGGAAGGTCTGGTTGAGGGTGTGCGTGGCGGTCATGCCGGTCCACGCCGATGAGGGGAAGACGCCCCACCAGTTGTGCAGCTGGGCGTTGATCGTCGCGCCGCCCTGGGCGGCCTGGCGGCGCTGTTGGTTGACCTCGCGGAACGCGTCGGCGGCGTCGCCGGCCGCGGCGACGGCGGCGGGTCCGCGCAGCGCTCCGACGACCTGGCGGGTGCCGTCGCCGGTGACCGCGTTCGCGGGGGAGGCGGCGGTGGCAAGTCCGATAAGGACACTGAGGGTGGACACGGCGATGCGATGGGTACGCATGTGTTCGTCCTTTCGAGGGGTCAGGTGAACACGTCCTGCCGGTGTGACGGGTATGGCTGTTGATTCTGCATCTTCAAGCGATGATCATCAATAGAGCTCGGCGGTTCGACGGGCGGCGGATTCCTGTCCGCCGGCGAAACCGACAGGGTGAAAGCCGGCAGGGCCGATGAGTTTCCGGATGCTGCTTCGTCTCCAGTCCGTGAATCAGAAGGAGCAGGAGATGTGGATCAAGGTCAACGGTGTCGAGTTGTGCGCCCAGACCTTCGGGGACCCGGCGGATCCGCCGGTGCTGCTGGTCGGCGGCGTCACGATGCTCAGCTGGCCGGACGAGCTGTGCGCGGCGCTCGCCGGTCGGTATGTGGTGCGCTACGACCTGCGCGACGCCGGCCGGTCGACCTTCGTCGACCCGGACGATCCCGGCTACGACCTGCGGGACCTGGTGTCCGACGCGGCCGGGCTGCCGGCCGCGCTGCATCTGGGCCGCACGCACGTGGCCGGGATCGGGGTCGGCGGTTTCATCGCGCAACTGCTGGCGCTCGACCATCCCGACCAGGTCGCGTCGCTGACCCTGGTCTCCACCCGCCCGGTCGCGCCCGGCCCGGTCGATCCGGACCTGCCCGACCACTCGCCGGAGCTGATGGGGCAGCTGTTCGGACGGCCCAGGCCGGACTGGACGGATCGCGACAGCGTCGTCGACTACATGACCGAATCCGCGCGGCTGATGTCTGGATCGCGAGGCTTCGAAGAGCAGGACGCGCGGGCGGCCGCCGGGGCGATCTTCGACCGGGCGGGCGCCACCGCGGCTGCGCAGCGCGCCAGCCATCTCGGCACCATGTTCGCGGCCATCGACTGCCGGCCGCGGTGGCGCGAACGGCTCGGCGAGATCACCGCGCCGACCCTGGTGATCCACGGAGACGAGGACCCGTTCTTCCCTCATCGGAGTGGAGCCGTCCTGGCCGCGGAAATCCCCGGCGCCACGCTGCTCACCCTGCCCGGCATAGGGCACAGCCTGCCCCGGGTGACGTGGCCGACCATCGTGGACGCGCTGTCGCGCCACACCGCCTGACCGCCGCACAGTCACATCGCCGCATGGCCACGCTGCCTGACCGTCGCACCGGCCCGACGGTGCTGCTGGGACTGACGGGCGGCCGGGCTTGCCGGGGGTCGCTAGGCTCCCCTGGCCGTGGTGGATTCGGGCGTCGCCGGGCGGACGGCCGGCTGCGGCAGGCGTGGCGCCCTCGGACGGGACAGCTGCCGATGAACCCGGCCGTACCCGCGAAACCGTCGAGGGGGTCATAGCAGTACTCGTGTCGCGGATTTCCTCCATGTGGCTTTGTGTGCCCGGACGTTGGCGCTGTGTAACCATGCGGTTACCGGAAACCCGCCAAATGGTCGGCCGGGCGGCGCGCCGGGGCGTACAACAATCAATGCCGTGAACACCAGGCGGATCACTCTCGTGGCGGACGCCGCCGCGGTCCTGTCCGGCCTCGGGGCCTGCGCGCTGAGTGTCTACTTCGGATGGAACGCGCTGCACGCCGGGACGCTCGCCGATCAGGCGACCCTCACCGCCACCGCGTTGGCCAGCATCGGCGGCGGCGCGACGCTGCTCGTGCGGGGCTTCCGCCGGCTGTTCACCGACCAGGATCCGCAGGCGCAGACCCAGCACGGTGCGACCGCGGGCGGCGCGGTACCCCTGGCCGCGCTGTCCGTCGACCCGCCCTACGGACTGGCGCCCGAGCGGCTGCGGGGCCGCGACGCGATCCTCGCCCAGCTCTACGCGGCCGTTCCCGCCGGCCGTCCGGTCAACGCCCTCGGCGCGAAGGCCGAGGACGGCAGCGGCGGGGCGGGCGTACGCACGCACGCTCCGTCGATCCTGTTCGGGATGGGCGGCGTGGGCAAGACCGCGATCGCGTTGACGGTGGCGCAACGGGCGAAGTCGTCGGGGCTCCAGGTCTTCTGGCTCAACTGCCGCAACCAGACGGTGTTCCACTCCGGCGTACTGGAGGTCGTCAACCGGCTCCTGCTGCACCGGCCGCCGAGCGCCCGGCCGGCCCAACCGGGCGCACAGGTCGATCTCATGTGGCAGCTGCTGGAGGAGTGCGACTTCCCGTGGCTGCTCATCCTGGACAACGCCGACGACGAACGCACGCTGGGCGGCCCGCAGGCCGGCAACGGCTGGGTACGCACCTCGGCACGGGGCATGGTGCTGGTCACCACCCGCATCGGCACGCCCGAGATGTGGGGTGCCGGCGCGCGGATGCTGCGGGTCGGCACGCTGGATCCGGCCGCCGCCGGGGCGATGCTGCGGGATCTCACCCAGCCGGTCGGCCCGTCCGTCGGCACCGTCGCCGAGGCGGAGTCGCTGGGACGTCGACTGGGCTGCCTGCCCCTCGCGCTGCGGGCGGCCGGCCGGTTCCTGGCGGCCCCCGTCGTCGGAAGCCCGCAGGCCCACCCCCGCACCTTCGCCGCGTACCACGAAGCCGTCGACCGGGAGTTCTCCGTCATCGACGCGGTGGAGGAGCTGCCGGGTCCGTCGCAGGAAGCTCGCGACGCGCGTACGCGGGTCCGCGCGACCTGGGAGCTGTCGCTGCAACTTCTGGCGGACCGGGGCATGCCGGACGCGCGTACGCTGCTGAACCTCATGTCCTGCTACGCGGCGGAACCGATCCCCTGGGTGCTGCTCGACGGGACCGGGCTGCGCGAGGGCCGGGGCCTCGCGCGGTGGGCGAACGAGCTGCTGCATCCGCGGCGGCGCGACAGCGTGCTGGGATCCTTGCGCGACCTCGGCTTGGTGGACACCGACGAGTCGGCCAGCCACCCGCTGCTGCGCTGGGCGGACGAGAACTGGACCGGCTCCACGATGGTGGTGGTCCACCCGCTGGTACGCGAGGCGATCCACGACGGGCTCAGCCGCGACCGGGCCCGCCACCGGAGACTGTGGACGGTGGCCGCCCTGCTGGTACTCCATGCGAGGCAGGTGGTGGGTGCCCCGGCGAGCCTGCGCGGCTGGCTGCGCTGGCACATGCTGGCACCCCACATCGAAGGCGTGATCCGTAGCGTGCCCGCCTCGCTGACGCGCCGGTTCAGGAGCACCCTGCGCCGGCTGATCCGGCTGGCCGTCGAGCTGACCTGGCTTCTGATCAAACAGGACGAGTACGCGACGGCCCTCGACCTCATCTCGGCCGTGCGCGTCCAGAGCGAACGGAACTTCTCGCGCCGGGCCCGGGTCGCGGTCGCCGTCCGGCACACCCGGGGTCACGCCCTCTGGGTCGCCGGCCGTCGCGACGAGGCCGATGCCGAGCTGAGCACCACCTACGTCCCGGGCGAGCGGCTGATGCGCCGGACGCTCAGCGAGCACGACTTCCTGATGGTCTACCGGTCCATGCACGGGCTGTCGCAGGGACCGATGACCGACGACACCATGGACATGATCCGCCGTGCGCTCCGCCTGCGGCAGCGGTTGTTCGGCCAGGCGACGGCGTTCACGCTCGCGTTGCACATGAGCGTGGCGGCAGGCCACTTCGGCCGGGCCGAGTACGCCGAGGCGAGCCGGAACCTGCGCGAGATCCTGCGGCTGCGCGCCAAGCGGCTCGGCCAGGACGACTCGGCGACGCTGAACACCCGCGAATGGCTGGGCGCCTCGCTCGCCGCCGCCGGCGACCTGGCCGGAGCCACGGAGCAGGCGCGCGCGATCCTCGAGTCCTACCTGCGCCAGGAGAGTCTGATCGTGGCGATCGCGATGCCACCGGTGCAGCGGCCGTCCGTCGGCGACCGCCCCGAGAACCCGGCGATCCAGTCGGCGCGCCGCTGGCTCGGCGAGCTCCTGGAACGGCAGGGCGATCTGACCGGAGCCGAGGGCGAGTACCGGCGGGTGGTCGCCAACGCGCAGAAGACCTTCGGACCGGACGACCCGACCGTGATCGACACCCGGGACAAGCTGGGCCGGCTGCTGACCTCTGTCTCCAGCACGACGGCCTCCAGTACGACGTCGCGGCGGGCCGACCACGAGGACATCGTCCGCCGGCTCGAACAGATCTACAGTGGACGCGTCGAGCATCTCGGCCCGGACGATCCCGACACGCTGCGCGCCGCGTACATGCTGTCGGTGATGCTGGACGGCGCGCAACGGTACGGGGAGGCCCGCACCCTGAAGCTGGACACGCTCGAACGGCTGCGGCGGGTCCTGGGCCCCGAGCATCCCGACACGGTGCGTTCCGAGCAGGACGACTCGCTGCGCGTGACGCTGGTCGGGCCGCCCGCCCCGGGGACCCACCCGCCCACCACCGGGCCTTTCGACATCGGCGACCATGCCGACGTCGAGGACCTGCTCGACTTCGGCTCGCTCGCGCTGCCGGCCGTCGCCGGTGTGGAACTGCGGGTGCAGGCCGAAGACAGCGGGCTCATCCAGCAGCTGGTCCTCGTCCACGAGGAGAGCGCGCTGCAGATCGGCCTCTTCGCGGCCCCGCCGGACCGGTCGATCTGGCCGGAGATCCTGCGGGAGATCGCCGACCAGCTGCGATCGGACGGCAGCGCGCCGGCGGAACAGGACGGACCCTACGGCCCGGAGCTGGTCTGCCGGGTGATGAACGCGGACGGCGGCACGGAGCTGCGCTTCGCAGGCGTCGACGGGCCCGGATGGATGCTGCGCTTCGTCTACCAGGGCGAGGCCGCGACCGACCCGCAACAGGCCGCGGTCTTCGACGACGTGACCCGCGCGCTGGTCGTCGACCGGGGTGGGGACCTCCTGCCGGTACGCACGCCGCTGCAGATGTACCTGCCGCAGGAGATTCGCGACCAGCAGAACCTGGCCGCGGCAGCGGCCGGGTGATCGGAGAGATCGCCGCGACGGGCCGCCCGGGCCGGCGACCCGTCCGGCTGCTCAGCTGCAGATCGCCGTCTTGACCTGCTGGAATGCCTCGTACTCGGCCTTCTGGTCGACGGGGAGCTGGTAGAAGGCGGCGGCGATCTTCGGGATCGACGGGACCACCGAGAGCCGGAACTTCTGGCCGTCCGTGGTGGAGACGATGAAGCGGCCCTGCAGGTCGCGCTTCCTGACCGCGCCACGGTTGCCGTCGCCGATCGTGACCGGCGCGCCGGCGGTGACCCGGCCGCCGTCCTCGTCGATCGGGACGATGACCAGTTCGGTGCTGCCGGGCTTGAAGCCGACGGCGTAGTTGTAGACGGTGGTGCTGCGGTAGACGATGAAGTTCTTCTGCTTCAGGTCCGACGCGTAGACCTTGGTGTAACCGGCACCGTCCGGAACCACCTGGTCGAATGCCGCGTGGATCGCGGCCTTCAGCTCTTCCTTGCTCGCCACGGGATCTCCTTCGTCGACGACGGCGGGACCCGCGAATCCTAATAGGAGCGTCCGACATTCCTATGAGGGCGGTGCCGCCGCGGTGCTCGCGCGTACCACCAGGCGGGTCGGGACGAGGGTCGTCCCCGTCTCGTGGGTGCCGCGCTCGATCTGGCGCAGCACACCCTGGACGCAGCGCCGCCCGACCTCGGCGAAGTCCTGGTGCACGGTGGTCAGCGGCGGGATGAAGGAGGCCGCCTCCGGGACGTCGTCGAAGCCGACCACGCTGACGTCGTGCGGGACCCGCTTTCCGCGTTCGTGCAGCGCCCGCAGGATGCCCAGCGCCATCTGGTCGTTGGCGGCGAAGACCGCCGTGCAGCCGGGCTCGTCGGCCAGGAGCTGCCCGGCGCGGTAGCCGGACTCGGCCGACCAGTCGCCGTGCAGCAGCGGGGGAGCGGGGCGGCCGGCCGCCGCCAGGGTCTGCCGCCAGGCGTCGGCCCGCCGGTTGCTGGCGAATGAATCCTCCGGGCCTGTGACGTGCCACACGGTGCGGTGTCCCAGGTCGAGCAGGTGCGTGACGGCCTGCCGGGCGCCGTCGACCTGGTCGCTGTCGACGACGCTGTAGAGGTCGCCGCCGTTCGAGTCGGCCACGACGACCTGCACGTTGGGCGGCAGGGGCACGGTGGCCGCGTCCAGCAGGTGCACTTCCATGATCACGATGATGCCGTCCACTGCCAGCTCGCCGAGCCGGGTGAACGCGCCGAGCACACTGTCCTGTGTGGGCACCGCGAGCGGGATGAGCGTGATCGCGTACCCCTCATGGGCCGCCTGGGCGGCGATGGCCTCGAGTGTGCGGCTGTTGCCGGTGCTGGCGAGGGAGAAGAGGATGACGCCGATGGTGCGGAAGGCGCCGAGCTTGAGGGCGCGGGCCGCGCTGTTGGGGCGGTAGCCCAGCTCGCGCATGGCGGCGAGGACCTGCTCCCGGGTGCTGTCCACGACGTCCGGGCTGCCGGTGGAGACGCGGGAGACCGTCTGTGACGACACGCCGGCGAGCCGGGCCACGTCGGCCATCGAGACGCGCCGGGGAGTTGCCATCGTCGTGCGCCCTCCGTAACGAATCCGAAACCCACGCTTGACGGGCTCGGTGGCTCGGTGACACTATCACCGCGCCGATGTTTACGTAAACATTCGTGCCGACTCCCAGCCAAGTCACAGTGAAAAACGGCTGGTGGCGCGCTATGTTTGCGCAAACATCCGGTGCACCCGTCACCCTGGCCGATCTGCCGCCTACCCCTGGGCAGAAAAAGGACGAAGGAGGAGGACATGGCGGTCCTCGCCCCTCCCGCGATGCGCCGATCCGGCCCACCCGGCCGGTCGCGCGCTCCGCGGCGGCGCCGCAGCTGGACGGGGTGGGCTTTCATAGGCCCGTTCATGGCCGTCTTCGCCTTCGTCTTCCTCGCCCCGATCGCGTACGCGGTCTATCTGAGCTTCTTCCGCACGAAGCTGATCGGCGGCACCAGCTTCGTCGGGGCGCAGAACTACCGGGACGTCCTCACCGACCCGCAGTTCTGGTCCTCCTTCGGCCGGGTCGCGCTGTTCCTGTGCGTCCAGGTGCCGATCATGCTGTTCCTGGCGCTGCTGGTGGCGCTGGCGATCGACAGCGGCCGGCTGTACGGCAAGTCGTTCTTCCGGGTCGCCGTCTTCATGCCGTACGCCGTCCCGGCCGTGGTCGCGACGCTGATGTGGGGCTTCATGTACGGCCCGCAGTTCGGCCTCGTCGGCAGCCTCAACGAGAAGTTCGGCTGGTCGCTGCCCAACCCGCTCGGCCCCGACTGGCTGCTGGCGTCCATCGGCAACATCGTGACCTGGGAGTTCGTCGGCTACAACATGCTGATCTTCTACAGCGCCCTGCAGGTCATCCCGCGGACCCTGTACGAGGCGGCCGACCTGGACGGGGCGGGCCAGCTGCGGATCATCCGCTCGATCAAGCTGCCCGGCATCCGCGGCGCGCTGCTGATCGCCACGATCTTCTCGATCATCGGCTCCTTCCAGCTCTTCAGTGAGCCCGCGATCCTCAAGAGCCTCGCGCCGAACGTGATCACCACCTATTACACGCCGAACTTCTACGCGTACTCGCTGTCGTTCGCCGGGCAGCAGTTCAACTACTCCGCCGCCGTCGCGATCGTGATGGCGCTGCTGACGGCGGTCGTCGCGTACGCCGTCCAGCTGCGCGGCATGCGGAAGGAGCGCCAGTCGTGACGACGGCCCGTACGCGCAAGCGCAGCACCCTGCTCACCGCGCTGACCGCGATCATGCTGGTCTACAGCCTGGTCCCGCTGGCCTGGCTGTTCATCAACGCGACCAAGTCGCAGGCCAGCCTGTTCGACTCGTTCGGCCTGTGGTTCTCCGGTGACTTCGCGCTGTTCACCAACATCCGCGACACGCTCACCTACGACGACGGGGTCTTCGTCCGCTGGCTGCTCAACACCCTGCTGTACGTGGTGCTGGGTGCGGGCGGGGCGACCGCCCTGGCCACCCTCGGCGGGTACGCCCTGGCGAAGTTCGACTTCCTCGGCAAGCGCGCGGTGTTCGCGATGGTGATCGGGGCGGTCGCCGTGCCGACGACCGCGCTGGCCGTGCCGACCTTCCTGATGTTCTCCAAGCTCGGCCTGACCAACACCCCGTGGGCGGTGATCATCCCGTCGCTGATCTCGCCGTTCGGCCTCTATCTCATGTGGACGTTCGCGGCCGAGGCCATCCCGTTCGAGCTCATCGAGGCGGCCCGGGTCGACGGCGCCGGCGAGCTGCGTACGTTCCTGCGGATCTGCGTACCGCTGCTGACGCCGGGCATCGTCACGGTGTCGCTGTTCACCATGGTCGCGACCTGGAACAACTACTTCCTGCCGCTGATCATGCTCAAGGACCCGGACTGGTACCCGCTGACGCTGGGCCTGAACTCCTGGAACGACCAGGCCGCGACCTCCGGCGGGCAGGCCGTCTTCAACCTCGTCATCACCGGATCGCTGCTGACGATCCTGCCGCTCCTCGCCGCCTTCCTGCTCCTGCAGCGCTACTGGCAGTCCGGCCTGGCGGCCGGCGGCGTCAAGGACTGAACACCCCGTTCCCGATTCAAACGCACCACCCCTTGAAAGGATCAACATGACGATCAACCGACGTGGGTTCCTGCGGGGCACCGCGGCGTTCGGCACCGCGGCCGCGGCCAGTGCCTTCCTCGCGGCCTGCGGTTCCGACGACAAGAGCGACAGCCCCAGCGTCTCGGCCAACGACGTCGACGCCGCGCTCGCCGCGGGCGGCACGCTCACGGTCTGGGCCTGGGAAGGCACCCTGAAGCAGGTCGTCACCGCGTTTCAGGCGAAGTACCCGAAGGTCACCGTCAACCTGGTGAACGCCGGCACCGGCGACAAGCAGTACACCGCCCTGCAGAACGCGATCTCCGCCGGCTCGGGCGTACCCGACCTGGCCCAGATCGAGTACTACGCGCTGCCGCAGTTCGCCCTCGGCAAGTCGCTGGTCGACCTCTCCGGCTTCGGCGCGGGCTCGCTCGACGGCACCTTCACCCCCGGCCCGTGGGCGTCGGTGAAGTCCGGCGGTGTCACCTACGGCCTGCCGATGGACTCCGGCCCCATGGCCCTGTTCTACAACAAGGACGTCTTCGACAAGCACGGCATCACGGTCCCGACGACCTGGGACGAGTACGTCGCCGCCGCCAAGAAGCTGCACGCGGCCGACCCGAAGGCGTACATCACCAACGACACCGGCGACGCCGGCTTCACCACCAGCATGATCTGGCAGGCCGGCGGCAAGCCGTTCCAGGTCGACGGCACCAACGTGAAGATCAACCTGGCCGACGACGGCTCCACCAAGTTCGCCGGCCTCTGGCAGCAGCTCATCACCGACAAGCTGATCGCGCCGATCTCCAGCTGGAGCGACGCCTGGTACAAGGGCCTCGGCGACGGCTCCATCGCCACCCTGGTCATCGGCGCCTGGATGCCGGCCAACCTCGAGTCGGGCGTCGCGGCGGCCAACGGCAAGTGGCGGGTCGCGCCGATGCCGCAGTGGACCGCCGGCGGCACCGCGACCGCCGAGAACGGCGGCAGCTCGCTGGCCATCCCGAAGCTCGGCAAGAACAACGCCCTCGCGTACGCCTTCATGAAGTACGCGACGACCGGCGAAGGCGCGCAGCTGCGTACCGACAACGGCGCGTTCCCGGCGACCACCGAACAGGTCAACGCCGACGCCTTCAAGAACAAGGAGTTCCCGTACTTCGGCGGCCAGAAGGTCAACGAGGTCCTGGCCCAGGCCGCCGCGGGCGTAGTCCCCGGCTGGTCCTACCTGCCCTTCCAGGTCTACGCCAACAGCGTCTTCAACGACACCGTAGGCAAGGCCTACGTCTCCAGCACCACCCTCACCGACGGCCTCAAGTCCTGGCAAGACGCCGCAACAAAGTACGGAAAAGACCAAGGCTTCACTGTGAACTAGTCGGCGGTTGCGCTTCAACCATCGATGGTTGCTTCCCCCGGGGGTCTATTCCCCCGGTGGTTGCGGCCATCGATGGGCGCGCTTCCGTCAGGTGGTTGCGGCCGCGGGTGGTCCATTCCCCCGATGGTTGCTGCGAAGGTTATTGCCCGTTCGCCCTTCGGGCGAGACGAGGGCACTCGGCCCTTATGCAACGTCCGGCAGCACAAGATCCTCAAACGCTTCGCGCTTGCGGATCTTGCACTGCCGGACGTCGCGGCCGACTGTGGGGGCCAAGACGTGTAGGAAATCTGTGAGTGGAGAAGGACTGTGACTGCTCCGCAGTGGTTGCGCCGGCCGGCGGGCGCCGCGCCGCGTATTTCGTTCGGTGCCGACTACAACCCGGAGCAGTGGCCGCGCGAGGTGTGGCTGGAGGACGTACGCCTCATGCGTGAGGCCGATGTGGACGTCGTCTCGGTCGGCATCTTCTCCTGGGCGAAGATCCAGCCGACGGCCGACGAGTGGCGCTTCGAATGGCTGGACGAGGTGCTGGACCTGTTGCACGCCAACGGGATCGGCGTCGATCTGGCGACCGCGACCGCTTCGCCGCCGCCGTGGCTGACCGCCCGGCACCCGGAGATCCTGCCGGTGAACGCGCAGGGCGAGACCGTGTGGCCGGGCGGCCGGCAGCACTGGCGGCCCACCTCGCCGGTGTTCCGGCGGTACTCCCTGGCCCTCGTCGACAGGATCGCCACCCGGTACGCCGACCATCCGGCCCTTGTCGCCTGGCATGTGTCGAACGAACTGGGCTGTCACAACGTCTACGACTACTCCGACGACGCCGCCCGCGCCTTCCGGGACTGGCTGCGCGAGCGTTACACGACGATCGACGCGCTCAACCACGCCTGGGGAACGGCGTTCTGGTCCCAGCAGTACGCCGATTTCGCCGAGATCCTGCCCCCTCGGCTGGCCGCGACGCACCCGAATCCGACGCAGCAGCTGGATTTCAAGCGGTTCTCCGACGATGCGCTGCGCGCGTACCTGCGGGCGGAGCGTGATGTCCTGCGGCGGCACACCCCGGACGTCCCCGTCACCACGAACTTCATGATCATGGGGGAGACGAAGGGGATGAACTACGCGGGCTGGCCCGCCGACGTCGACTTCGTGTCCAACGACCACTACGTCCTGCCGGGGCCGCAGGCGCAGGACGAGCTCTCCTTCTCGGCCAACCTGACCGGCAACATCGCGGGCGGCCGGCCCTGGTTCCTCATGGAGCATTCGACCAGCGCCGTGAACTGGCAGCCGGTGAACGTGTCGAAGAAGCCCGGCGAGCTGGTCCGCGACTCGCTGACGCACGTCGCGCACGGGGCCGACGCGGTCTGCTTCTTCCAGTGGCGTCAGTCGGCGGCGGGCGCCGAGAAGTACCACTCGGCCATGGTCCCGCACGCCGGTCCGGACAGCGCCGTCTTCCGCTCGGTCACCCGGCTCGGCGCGACCCTGCGCGACCTCGCGCCGGTCGCCGGGGCGGTCCGCGAGAAGGCGCCGGCCGCCATCGTCTTCGACTGGGAATCCTGGTGGGCCGCCGAGGCCGACTCGCACCCCACCAACCGGATCAATTACCGGCAGGAGGCGCTGGACTGGTACAGCGCCTTCCTCAACCTCGGCATCCGCGCGGACGTCGTGCCCCACGGCGCGCCGCTGGGCGAGTACGCCCTCGTCGTCGCGCCCATGCTGCACATGCTCAGCGCGGCGGCGGCCAAGGAACTGCGTACCTATGCCGAAGCCGGGGGCCACCTGGTCACGACCTACTTCTCCGGCGTCGTCGACGAGCACGACCACATCTGGCTCGGCGGCTACCCGGGCGCGCTGCGCGACCTGCTCGGCATCCGGGTCGAGGAGTTCGCGCCGCTGCTCGACGCCGAGATCGTCCGGCTCGACAACGGCCTGACCGGCACGACGTGGTCCGAGCGGGTCGACACCGCCGACGACGTCTCGGCGCTCGCCCGCTACACCAGCGGCGACCTCGCCGGATATCCCGCGGTCACCCGCCGCGTCGCCGATGCGGGCTCCGCGGCGTACGTCTCCACCCGGCTCGGCACCGCGGGACTCACCCGCGTGCTGGGTGACCTGGCCGCCGCGGCGGGTCTCGCGAGTGACCTGCCCGCGTCCGTCCGCGGCCAGGTCGAGCTGGTGGTACGCCGAAACGGCGACGCCCGGTACGCCTTCCTGATCAACCGGACGGCGCGGCCGGTGACCGTCGCCGGTGTCGCCGGACGGCCGCTGCTCGGCCGGGTCGCCGGGGGAGTGGTGGAACTCGAACCGCGTGGCGTCGCCGTGCTGCACTGCGCCCCGACACCGGCTCCCTGACCGGCGTCGAGCCCGGCCTGTACCAGGGCGCGCGTCCCAGCCTCCGGCGGGCGGAGCGCGCCCGGTCGCGGCTGCGGCAGACGATGTAGGGCCGGGTCGGCCGGCGTCAGGGCAGGGCGGCGATGGCCGCCGCGACGCCCGCGAGGGTGATCGCCGCCGCGGCGACGATCGGCGTCGTTCTGCCCGTGAGCCGGCCGAAACGCCCTTGCAGCAACGACAGCAGCCGGTCGCCGGCCCGGGCGAGCAGCAGGCCGATGCCGGTGAGAGCGGCGGCCATCCCGGCGCCGTACGCGACCACGAGCAGGACGCCGTACCAGGCCCGGTGGAGGGCGGCGGCGCCGAGCAGGACGACCACGGCCGACGGGCTGGGCGTCAGGCCGCCGGCGATGCCCATCGCGACGATGGTCCGCCGGCTCGGGGCGGTCGTCGTGGAGACGTGGGGCGCGGCTTCGGGCGGATCGAGCACGGCGACGGTCCCCGCTTCGTGATGGCCTTCTCCGCGGTCGTGCTCCCCGTGCTCATGACCGTGCGGGTGGTCATGACCGTGCCCGTGGTCGCTCCCGTGCGAGTGGCCCTGCTCGTGCGAGTGTCCGTGCCCGTGCGAGTGTCCGTGCCCGTGCGAGTGGCCGTGCGTGTGACCACTGTGGTCGGACCGCAGCGCGCGCCGTAGGAGCGCGAGGCCGACCGTGGCGAGGATGGCCCCGTTCGCCACACCGAGCCACCGGTACAGCGACTGCGGCGCGACGGCGTACGAGGCGGTGATCAGCAGGCCGAGCAGGAGGACGCCCGCCGTGTGGGTCACGGTCACCGTCCCGGCCACCGCGAGGGCCTGGCGGCGCCGCCCGCGCCGCCCGATCAGGTAGGCCGCCATCACCGTCTTGCCGTGGCCGGGCGCCAGCGCGTGCCCGGCCCCGAGGACCATCGCCACCAGCATCAGGAGTACGCCGAGGCCGAAGCCGAGCCGCCGGTGTCCGACCAGGTCGGTGAACCAGCCGGTGAGCCGGTCGAGGCCGGGGATCGCGGCGGCGACGGGCGGCAGGGCGGCGGTCGTCCCGGTCCCGGTGGTGTCGACGGTCAGGTGCGCGTCACGCTGGTCGAGTCCCGCGTCCAGGCCGCCCGGCGGGTACGCGGTGAGCCGCCGGGAGATCCCGGTGGCCGGAGTGTCGGCGGAGGAGATCGGGATTCCGTCGCCGGTCGCGGTCATCTCGTGCCAGCCGATCCGGCCCGGTTCGGCGCCGTTGTGGACGGTGATCGCGCTGCGGGTGCGCACCTCGGCCGGTGCGGTCATGGCACAGGTGAGCCGCAGGGTCGGCAGACCCGCCACGCCCGCCGGGAAGGTCAACGCGACCGGCCGGGCGGACAGGCCGACGCGCCGGCCGTCGATCGTCAGCACGACGTCGGCCGCCAGGGCCGAGCAGGTGCGGGCGGCGTACGCCGGATCGCGGGTGAGCGGCTGCTCGGTGACGGTCGGCAGTTCGGCCAGGTCGAGCACGAAGTCGATGTCCACCCGGGAGGCCGAGACGCGGATGCCGGCGTACGTGTTGACGGTGAAGTTCCCCAGCGGATGGGCGGTCGCGGGACCGGCCCAGCCGAGCAGGATCCCGATCGCCGTCAGGGAGAGGAAGAGCAGCCGCTTCATGCCGCACCGCCGAGGGACCGCAGGGTCGACTGGGCGGCGGCCGCGTACCGCGGGGAGAAGTGGGGGTTGGTACGCAACGCCGCCGCCAGGTCGGCTCGGGCACCGGACCTGTCGCCCAGGGCCAGCCGGATCTCGCCCCGGTGGAAGTGCGCCAGCGCGTCGGTCGTGCCGAGGCTGAGTGCCCGGTCGGCCAGCGGCAGCGCCTCCCGGTCGCGGCCGGCGGCGTGCAGCGCCCACGCGTACGCGTCGGCGACCTGGTTCGAGCTGCGGCCGGCGTACAGGGCGCGGGCCTCGGTCGTGACGTCGGTGCCCCGGTCGGCGTAGTACAGGACGAAGTCGATGTCGCTGGGCTGGTGCTGCGCGACCGCCAGCCGGTGGGCCGCCTCGACGAGCGCGTACGCCTGGTCGGCCGCACTCTGGTCGCCTGCGGCTGTCAGGGCGTCGCCGAGTTGGACGGCGTACGCGGGAAGGGGTTGCAGGGCGATCGCAGCCCGCAGGTCGGCCGCGGCGCCGGACAGGTCGCCCTGGGCCGCCCGGATGCGACCGCGCACGGCGAGCAGGCCGGCGTTCGACGGCGCGCGGCTGAGCCCCGCGTCGGCCTCGGTACGCGCGGCGGCCGGGTCCCCGCGGTTGAAGGCGAGTTCGGCGAGGTGGGTGTACGCGAAGGCCTCGTCGGCGGGGTTCTCGGCGACCTGCAGCGCCTGCCGCATCAGGCCGGCAGCCCGGTCGATCTGGCCGCGCAGCTCGAACGTGTAGGAGGCGCGGGCGAAGGAGGTGGTGTCGGGCCGCAGGTCGACCATCTTCTGGACGTCGGCGAACGCCTCGTCGTAGTGGCCGGTCTCGATCAGCCCGTCGGCGAGGATCCCGTACGCGTCGGCGGAGTACGCGTCCGCGGCGACGGCGGCCCGCGCGTGCGTGACGGCGTCGCCGAAGCGGTGCTGGGCGGCCGACAGCGCGGCCTGGCCGGTGAGCGCGGCGGCGTTGCCGGCGGGCTCGACTTCGAGGGACCGGTCGAGCGCGGCGGCCGCCTGCGTGTAGTGGGCCGGGTCGCCGGTGATCCGACCCAGCTGCACGTACGCCATGCCCAGCGCCGCCCAGCCGGTCCAGTCGCGCGGAGCGTCGTCCAGGTGCCGCCGCGTACGCTCGGCGAACCGTTCCAGGTCGGCGGCGGGGTCGACGACCGCCGCCGCCGTCGTCGCCGGACGGTCGCCGTGGTGCCGCAGGGCGATGCCGGCGGTGACGGTGAGGCCGGCGGCCAGGGCCACGACGATGATCGGTGTGCGGAGGGCCATGCCCGGCACAACGCCGCATGGATCATCCAGACACGGGTCTAAAAAAGTCGCTTAAACGGGCAATCCGGGCGTTGATTGGGTACGAATGATCCGGACAAGGTGCGGTATTCCATCGCATCCCGGACACCATGGGGGAGCAACCCTTGCGGAAGATCGGACTCAAGAAGGCCGCGCTCGGCGTGGTCGCGCTCGCTGTCGCCGGCAGCGGGCTCGCGACGCTCGCACCGAGCGCGGGCGTCGCGTCCTCGCACCGTGAAGCGCCGCTCATCGCCGGCACACCGAAGCTCGACAACACCGACCTGTACGCCTTCGTCAGCCCGGACAAGCCGGACTCCGTCACGATGCTGGCGAACTGGACTCCCTTCGAGGAGCCCAACGGCGGCCCGAACTTCTACCCGTTCGCGGTCGACGCCGCGCACGACATCAATATCGACAACAACGGTGACGCCCGGCCGGACATCACCTACAGGTGGCAGTTCACCAGCCGCTACAAGAACCCGAACACGTTCCTCTACAACACCGGGCCGGTCACCTCGCTGACCGACCCGGACCTGAACTTCACCCAGACCTACACCCTCACGAGGATCACCCGGACGGGGGTGAAGGTCCTCGCCCAGGGCAAGGTCGCACCGTCGTTCACCGGCAAGGCGTCGATGCCGAACTACGGCGCGCTGGCGCAGCAGGCGGTCACCCCGCTGCCCGGCGGCGGCAAGAGCTTCGCCGGCCAGGCCGACGACCCGTTCTTCCTCGACCTGCGCGTGTTCGACCTGCTCTACGGCGGCAACCTGACCGAGCTCGGCCACGACACCCTGGCCGGCTACAACGTGAACACCATCGCCCTGCAGGTACCCAAGTCGGACCTGGCGCTGCGGGGCAACGTGTCGCGCAACCCGGTCGTCGGCATCTGGACCACGACCTCCCGCGAGTCGGTCGACGTCCACCACGCCGAGCACTTCGGCCACGGCCTGCAGCAGGTCTCCCGCCTCGGCATGCCGCTGGTGAACGAGGTCGTCATCCCGGTCGGCCGCAAGAACGAGTTCAACGCCACCCGGCCGGCCGACGACGCGAAGTTCCTCCCGTACGTCAGCAGCCCGGAGGTCCCCAAGCTGGTCAAGGCGATCTACGGCATCCCGGCCCCGGCCGCGCCCCGCAAGGACCTGATCGAGGTCTTCCTCACCGGCGTCTGCAAGGCCTGCGGGCCGGTCCAGGCCGACCTCAACTCCCAGCTGCTCAACAAGGACGTCGTCAAGAGCTGGTTCAAGCCGAGCGAGCAGCTGCGGCTCAACATGGGCGTCGCGCCCGCGGCCCAGCCGAACCGGATGGGCGTCCTCGGCGGCGACCTCGCCGGCTTCCCCAACGGGCGCCGGCTCGGTGACGACGTCATCGACATCACCCTGCAGGCCGCCGAGGGCATCCTGCTCCCCGGCGCGCCGGCCGTCGTCGGCACTCTCGGCGACAAGGTCAACGCCAACGACCACGCGTTCCAGGGCGGCTTCCCGTACGTGAGCCTGCCGAACATGGACAGCGTCAACTAGTACGCGATCACGGAGGGCTCAGGGCCGGACGGCTCTGGGCCCTTCTTCATTTCCTGTGACGCCCTTCTCCGCCGGACGTGACGGCGACCGGGCCCGCGGCCGCGGGGTGAGAAGATGGCGAGGTGACGGCAGGGGACAACGACATCGAGCAGGCGGCCGTGGTGCTGCGCGACGGGGGCCTGGTGGCCTTCCCGACCGAGACGGTCTACGGGTTGGGCGCGGACGCCGAGAACCCGGCCGCGGTCGGGCGCATCTTCCAGGCCAAGGGCCGCCCGCCCACCCATCCCCTGATCGTGCACCTGGCCGGGCTCGAACAGCTGGAAGACTGGGTGAAAGAGGTCCCGGCGACCGCATGGCAACTGGCCGAACGGTTCTGGCCGGGCCCGCTGACCCTCGTCCTGCAGCGCGGTCCCCGGGTGCCCCTGGAGGCGACCGGTGGTCTGGAGACGGTCGCCATCCGGGTGCCGGATCATCCGGTCGCCCTGGAGCTGCTGTCCGCCTTCGGCGGCGGCGTGGCGGCACCGTCGGCGAACCGCTTCGGTTCGGTCAGCCCCACCACGGCCGAGCACGTACGCGCCGAACTCGGGGACGCCGTCGACTTCATCCTCGACGGCGGAGCGTGCCAGGTCGGTGTCGAGTCGACCATCGTCGACGTCGTCGGCGACCGGCCCAGCGTCCTGCGGCCCGGCGGGGTGACGCGCGAGGACCTCGAAGAAGCGCTGGGCCACCACCTCGACGTGCCGGCGACCAGCCGCGTACGGGTGCCGGGCCAGCATCCGTCGCACTACGCGCCCCGGGCCCAGGTCGTTCTCGTCGAACCCGATCAGGTGGCCGCCGAAGCCGACCTCGCCCGGCAGTCCGGCCGGCGGGTGGGCGTACTCCTGCCCGCATCCCTTGCCGGGCCGGTCGACGCGTACGCGGTGATCGCGGTTCCGGACTCGATGCCCGCCTACGCCCGCGGCCTGTACGGGTTCCTGCGCGAGCTGGACGGGCGGGGCTGCGACCTCATCATCGCCAGCCTGCCGGTCGAGCAGGGGCTCGGGCTGGCGATCGCCAACCGGCTGCGCCGGGCCGCGGGACCCCGGTGAGCGCCGGCGATCTCACGCCCCGGCGTTGCCGGCGTACGTGTAGCGGACGGACTGGCTGAGCACGTACCCGCCGTCGGGGTGGGGTGACGAGCGCAGGATCTCGAAGATCGTCTCCCGCACCGCGGCGCGCCGCGATTCCGGAACGGCGAGCCACATCGCCCGCTGGCCGGTCGTCCAGGAGAACGCCTCCCACTGCTCGACGCTGGCGAACCGGGTTTCCAGCGGCAGGGTCACCGTCCGCACGTCCTCGAAGCCGGCGGCGGCGAAGAGCGCGTCGACGGCGGCGTCCGGGCTCGACGGGCTCAGCGGGCCCTTGGTCCGGGCATCGAGCATGCCGGGCGGCAGGAACGGGGCGAAGGTCTCGTCGATCGCCTGCCAGGCCGGACCCGGCGCCCCGAACGTCGAGATCACACAACGGCCGCCGGGCGTCAGCAGGTTGCGCCAGTTCCGCAGCGCGGCCGGCGGATCGGGCAGGAAGAACAGGACGAGCGAGGCGGTCACCGCATCGAACACGCCCCAGGCTGGATCGGTCGACTGCGCGTCGCCGACCTCGACCCGGACGTTGTCGTGCCCGACCAGGGCGGTACGGCAGTACCCCACCATCTCCGCGGAGATGTCCACGCCCAGCGCCGGGCCGACGAACGGCGCGATGCGGGACAGCACCGCGCCGCGACCGCACCCGAGATCCAGCAGCCGCTCGCCGGGACGAGGCTGAAGGACGTCGACCAGGCCATCGGCGATCGGGCCGAAGAACTCCACCCCGGTCATGTCGTACACCGCCGCGAGCTGGTCGAACATCATCGCGACGCGGGCGGTCTCCGGCGGCGGTGGCGAGGACGGGGTATCCGGCATGACGCCATTGGACTCAGCGCGGTCACCGATGTCAATCACCTCGCCGTGCGATGGGGGCCGGATGCCGATACTTGACTCAAGCTATCCCTACCTAGATAGAGTTATGGCATGACGCGTACCCGGCGGCCGTCGCCGCAGACGCTCGCCGTGCTGGCCGCGCTGGCCGCCCAGCCGGCGACCTGGCGCCACGGCTACGAACTGGGGCAGGAGGTCGGGCTCAAGGCCGGCTCCCTGTACCCGATCCTGATCCGGCTGTCCGAGCGCGGACTGCTGGACGCCGCCTGGGAGACCGAACTCGCCGCGGGCCGGCCGCCACGGCACCTCTACCGGCTGACCGACGCCGGTGCGCAACTCGCCGCGCAGTACGCGGCCGAGCCGCAACCCGCCCCGCTCACCCGGACCGGCAACCAGCTGCGGAGTGCGTGGTGACCCCCGGCGAGCGGCTGATCGCCGCGGCTTCCCGGCTGCTGCCGCGGGCGTACCGCGACTGGGGTTCGGCGATGGCGGCCGAGTTGCGCACGATCGACGGCCGGGCCGAACGGTGGCGGTTCACGGTCGGCTGCCTGCGCGTGCTGTTCACTCGACCGGCGGTCGTCCGCGCCGTCGGCTATCCGGTACTCACCGCCGTCACGCTCGGGCTTGCGCTCTGGTGGAGCGGCCGCTTCGCGTACGCGCCGCTGCGGATCGGTGCGGTGGCGGTCGTGGCGTCCCTCGTCGCCCTCGGCTGGCTCGGCCGCGTACGCGGACCGCTGGGGCCCGTACGCTCCGGCGCGACCGCCCGCGGCGTCCGGACCGGTGGCTACGCCCTCGTAGCATTGTGGACGGTCGGGCTGCTGACCGCGATGGGTGGCAAGGACCCCGTCGGTGCAGGCGCCGCCGCTCCGGTCGTCGGCGCGGTCTCGGTCGCCTACCTGGCCGCCTTCCTGATCCTGACCGCCCGCCGTACCCCGGAACGCGTACTGCTCGCCGCGCTCGCCGGCGGGGGTGGGCCGGTTCTGCTGTGGACGCTGATGGTCGCGGTGTTCCCGCCGATCCCCGCCGGCGCGTCGGCGGCCCTCCTGCTGATCGGGATCGGCATGGCAGGGGCGGCCGCGATCGCCGGTCCGGAGCTGCGCCTGGTCGCCATCGGCGGGGCGGGCATGCTGGCCTGCCTGCTGCTGTGGTCGCTGGTCGTGGCGCTCTCGGCGTACGCCCCCGCCACGTTGATCCCCGATCTGGCCGCGCCCGCGTTGAGCGCGGCCGACGACCTGGCCCAGAGCCGGTCGGAGATCCAGGATCCCTACGTCGGGCTGATCGTGCTCGGCGGCGCGCTGGCCCTGCTGCCGATCGCCGCCGCCCTGTGGACAGCCGGCCGACGAGCCGCCGGCACGCGGGCCCTCGGCTGAGCGCGACATCGTCGCCCCCCATGGTGACAAGGGGTCTGGCAGGCTGAGCCGGTGAACGTGTGGCAGGTCCTCGGTGCGTCGGCGGCCGCGTTCCTTCTGGCCCTGCTGTCGGCCGTGGCCGGTTTCGGTGGCGGAGTGCTGCTCCTGCCGGTGTTCACGGCCCTGTTCGGGCTGCGTACCGCGGTGCCGATGCTGACCCTGACCCAGCTGTCCAGCAACGGCTCCCGCGTCTGGCTCAATCGCAAGGACATCCGCTGGCCCCTCGTCGGCTGGTTCGCCCTCGGCGCGGTACCGCTCGCCGTCGCGGGCGGCCTGCTCCTGGCGCACGCACCGCTGGGTGCGCTCAAACGGATGCTCGGCGTGTTCCTCATCGGCGTCGTCGTGTGGCGGCACCTGCGCCGGGACCCCGGCAAGCCGGGCGACAAGGCGTTCATCGGCGTCGGCGCCGCCTCCGGTCTCGGTTCGGCCCTGCTGGGCTCGGTCGGCCCGCTCACGGCCCCGTTCTTCCTCGCGTACGGGCTGGCGCGGGCGGCGTACATCGGCACCGAGGCGGCCAGCGCGCTGACGATGCATCTGGCGAAGCTCGGCGCGTACGGGGCCGGGGACCTGCTCACCCGCACCGTGATCGTCTACGGGGTGGTGCTGACTCCGGCCACGCTCGCCGGGGCCTGGGTCGGCAAGCGGATCGTCGGCAGGATCAGCGACCGGGTGTTCGTCCTGCTCGTCGAGGCCGGACTGCTCCTGTCGGGCGTCCTGTTCCTCGTCGGGTTCTGACGCCGGGCCGGACGCCGGTCACCGCCGTGGGCCGGTGAGCACGGCCGCCGCGTCACCGGTACGCGCCATCCGGTGCCACCGCAGGCGGCTGCCGACCAGCGCCGTCACCGTGGACTGGACGACGACGAGGTACATCAGCTGCCGGTAGACGATCTGCTGGAACGGCAGGCTCCAGAGTGGACCGAAGCGTTCCCGGTCCAGGCGCAGCGCGTACGCGGCCGTCAGCACCTGGAGTGCCGTGAACGCGCCCCAGACGGCGGCCATCCGGCCGAGGGGCAGGAAGAAGAGTCCGTAGACGGCGTAGACGTCGACGGCCGGCGCGGTCAGCGGCAGCAGCACCTGGAACAGCAGCAGGTACGCCAGCCCCCGGCGGCCGAACCGTCCGGCCGGGCCGCTTTCCCGCAGCGACCGGCGGTGCTTCCACATGGCCTGCAGGGTGCCGTAGCACCAGCGGTAGCGCTGGCGCCACAGCTGGCGTACCGAGGACGGGGCCTCGGTCCAGGCGATCGCGTGCTCCTCGTAGACGACCTTCCACCCGGCGCGCAGGATCGCCATGGTGAGGTCGGTGTCCTCGGCGAGGGTGTCGGTCGGTACGCCGCGGACGTCGGCGAGGGTTTCGCGGCGGAAGGCGCCGATCGCGCCGGGGATGGTGGGCATGCACTCGCCGACGTCGAACATGCGCCGGTCGAGGTTGAAGCCGATCACGTATTCGAGGTGCTGCCAGCGGCCGAGCAGGCCCTTGCGGTTGGCGACCTTGGTATTGCCGCTGACGGCGCCGACGGCCGGGTCGGCGAAGTGCTGGACGAGGGCGCCGACGGCGTCCGGTTCGAAGACCGTGTCGCCGTCGACCAGCACGATCAGGTCGGCGCGGGCGGCGGCGATGCCGGCGTTGAGGGCGGCCGGCTTCCCGGCGTTGGCCTGCCGGAGGACGACGACGCCGGGCAGGCGCAGCCGTTCGACGATCCCGGCGGTGTCGTCGCTCGACCCGTCGTCGACGACGATGACCTCGAGCTTCGGGTAGTCGCTGGCCAGCAGCGAACGTACGGTCGCGGCGATGTTGGCGGCCTCGTTGTAGGCCGGGACGATGACCGACACCGGCCCGAGGTACCGGCGCTGCCGCCGGGCCTGGCGTCGCGACCTGCGTACGTGGATGCCCGCGGTGACGAACTGGACGGCCAGCCGCAGCAGCGACAGGGCGAGCGCGGCCACGAGCAGGACCGTCATCAGCGTGGCGAGCCACTCGCCGGTGCTCTGCACGGCGCGCAGCGCGGTCCCGCGAAGCCGCTGCGACAGGCCCGCCGCGGGGGCGGCCGGCAGGTCGAGTCCGCCCGACACGGTCGTGAACCGGTAGCCCTTGCCCTCCAGGGAGGTCAGGAGCAGGTCGAGTCCGGCGACGGTCTGGGAACGGTCGCCGCCGCCGTCGTGCAGCATGACGACCGCGCCGCGGCCGGCCCCGGGCGTACCGGCGCGGACGATCGCGTCGGCGCCGGGCCGGCGCCAGTCCTCGGTGTCCAGGTCGGTGAGGACGGTGAGGTATCCGGCGGCCCCGGCGTCGCGCAGAACGGCGAAGTCGTCGCCGTCGACCGCATCCGGCCCGGACGAGTAGGGCGGGCGCAGCAGCCGGGCCCGCCGGCCGGTGGCGCCGGCGATCGCGTTCTCTGTGAGCGTCATCTCCAGCCTGCGCCGCCAGGACGGGAGGGCGGCGAGTTCGGCGTGGGTGAAGGAGTGCGAGCCGATCTCGTTGCCCTCGGCGATGATCCGGCGGGTCAGGTCCGGAGCGTCGTCGACCTTCGAGCCGATGACGAAGAACGTGGCATGGGCGTGGTGGCGGGCCAGCACGTCGAGCACCTGCGGCGTCCAGCGCGGATCCGGACCGTCGTCGAAGGTCAGCGCGATCGTCCTGGCCGGCATGCCGCGGCTGGAGACGGTGCCGTCGGCGGCGACCGCGAGAACCGGATCGTGCGTCTTCAGGACGCTGCTCTGATCGGCGGGGAGGGGCTGCGGGCCGGAACCCTCGGCGCCGATGTGGCGTACGAAGCCGTTGAACGACAGCTCGCCGAGCAGCACGAGCATGCCGAGCAAGAGGAGGAACCAGTGGGCTCGCGGTTCGCGGCTCTTCTTGTGGTACGCCATGTCGTCCTGCTACTTGCTCCGGGTCGGGTGCGGTGGGTGGCTCGGCGCGGTCGGCGGCCGCTTGCCCGGCGTGGTGGCCCCGGCGGACGCGGTCGGGGCCGGTGTGCCGGTCGGGGCGGTGGTCGGCGAGGCCGACGGCCTGCCGTCGGCCGGGCGGCTCGTGGCGTCCGGTGTGGACGTCGGCGCGGGCCGCCGGGTGGCGGAGCCGGACGGGCCGGCCTGCCCACCGGCCGCCGGGAAGCCGGGAAGGTCCATCGGCGCCGCCCCGGACAGCCCGGCGATCAGGACGGCCAGGCCCAGCAGCAGGAACACGGACAGCGCGGCTCCCGCTGCGACGGCTACTCGCCGCCGCCGGCCGGACCGGTCGACGAAGACGGGCTTCGGTGTTCGGATGGCGGCGCTCCTAGTCCTCTGCGGCGGTCGGCAGGAAACGGCCGAGAACGGCGCCGACCAGGGTGGCCATGCGAGCAGACATGTGACGGGCTCCGGGGGTGAGGAGTGCTTCACCACTTCAGCGCCGTCCCGGCGGGGACTGTCACTCCCGGTGACCCAGGTCACGAGGACGCCCGCGGCCGGCAGGCCGCGGGCGTCCGGTAGGGAGGAGAACCGGCGACAAATCGATCAGAAGGCGCCGGTGCCGTTCGGGGTGCCGAGGCCGGTCGGGCCGTCCCAGCCGGCCCGGGCCGTGCACCACTGGCTGGTGGGGCAGGAGCCGTTGCTGCCCGACGTGATGTCGTACAGCGAGCCGCTGTGGGTGTACGGGTAGTTGTTGTCGATGCTCGCGGCGTTGCCGGCCAGGCCGTAGACGCCGGCGATGATCGGCGCGGCGACGCTGGTGCCGCCGAACACGAGCCAGCTGCCGTTGTAGCGGACCGCGACCCCCGTGTTCGGGTCGGCCACCGCGGCGACGTCGGCCTCGGCGCGGCCGGCGCAGCCGGTGCCGAAGCCCGCCTGGCCGGACAGGGCCGTGTTCAGGGTGGAGCAGCCGCTGCCCGCGCCCGACCAGACCGTCTCGGTCCAGCCGCGGCTGCCGCCGCCGGCGACCAGGTGCGTGCCGCCGACCGCGGTGACGTAGTGCGACGAGGCGGGGTACTCGACGCCGTACCCGTTGTCACCGGAGCTGACGGTGATCGCGACGCCCGGGTGGTTGAAGTACGCGCCGTACGTCGAGTCGGCCGCGTCCGAGCCGCCCCAGCTGTTGCTGACGATCCGGGCGCCCTGCGCGACGGCCTGGTTCTCGGCGGTGCCGAGGTTGGCGAAGGAGTTGGTCTTCGCCTCGACCAGGAGGATCTTGCAGTTCGGGCAGATCGCCGAGACCATGTCCAGGTCGAGGGAGATCTCCTGCGCCCAGCCGGTGTTCTTGCGCGGGTAGCTGGTGCCGCCGTTCTGGTCGATCTTGCGGAAGCAGCCGTTGGCGGTGGTGCAGGCGGGCAGGCCGAACTGCGTACGGTAGGCGGCCAGGTCGGCTTCGGCGGTCGGCGCGTCGTACGCGTCCACCACCGCGACCGTCGTCGCCGACGAACCGCTGGTGGTGAGGTTGTACGCCGAGCGCAGGTCCGCCGGGCCGAACCCGGACGGCACCGCGGCCGGGGCCACGTCGGTGCGTACCCAGGCATGGCAGGCGGCCGTGTCGGCGGTGGCCGTGGCGCAGACCTTGACCGAGCGGTGGGCCAGGCCGTTGTCGGAGGGTGCCGCGGCGGCGGGTGCGGAGACGGCCGTGACGGCGGCTGCGATCAGCAGCGCGCCGGTGACCGCGAGGGTGCGCAATGAGGTGCGCAAGGGGTGCCTCCTGAGGAGAACGGGGGTCGTTGCCATGATCAGCGCCGGGGTGTCGGCGTATGTCACTGCCTCTGTGTGACGTTTCTGTGAACCGTTCCGACCTGGGGCGGTGGGGCCCGCGTTCGGGCTGAGCGGCCGCTACCGCCGGGCCGGCGGGGACGTGGCGGTGGTCACATTGAGTGACGACTTTCAGTGCGATGACGCTGACTGAGATGACATGGACGCCGCCCACCCGCCCGCGCAGCGCCCCGGCCGACACCGGGACGACGACCCCACCGTCCCCGCGGTGGCCGGTGCGGAGTTCGACGAACTCATGATCGAGCGCCTTCTGCGGGGGCAGCCGACGGACGAGCCCGGCACCCTTCCGCTCAGCCGTTTGCTGGCCGCCGCCAGGGCACCCGGTTCGCCGGAAGAGCTGCGCCGCGCCGAGACCGTCCTCGCCGCCTTCGCCGACCGGCCGCGCCGCCGTCACGGCCTGGTGACCCGCCTGCTCGGGGTGAAGGCCGCCGCCGTCCTGATCGTCGCCACCGCGACCGGCGGGCTCGCCCTGGCCGCCGGGACCGGTGTCCTGCCGACACCCCTGCACCCGGGCCCGGCCGCGTCGCAGCCCCGGACGTCCGCGAGACCGTCGGCCGGTACGCCGGAGTCCCGGCGGCCGAGCCCGCTCCCGTCCGGGTCGGCGACGCCGTCCCTCGTCGCGCTGTGCGCCGCGTACTCGGCGGTCAGCCCTTCGCAACGGGAGCAGGTTCTCGACACGGCGGCGTACGCGCCGCTGGTGGCCGCCGCGGGGGACGCCGACCGGGTCAAGGCCTACTGCGCGGCCCTGCCCGAGGCTTCGCCGTCCGGTCCCAAGGCCACGTCGTCGCACCACCCGACCGGGAAACCGACCACGCACCCCTCGCACCCGACCCCCGACAGCAAGAAGCGCTGACCGTTCCTCACGGCCGCAGCGCCGTCTTGCCCACCGTGGTACGCGCTTCGAGGGCGGCGAGCGTACGCGGTCCCTCGGCGAGATCGCGGACCGTCGGCCGGCCCGGGGGGATGACACCCGCGGCGATCAGCGCGTGCAACTCGTCCACGAGCTGGTCGAACAGGCGCGGAGCATGCCGGACCAGGATGCCGAGATGCAGGCCGATGACGTGGATCGGGTGGTCGAAGTTGAGTTCCCGGTTGCTGACCGTGGCCTCGCCGCCGGCCACACCGTAGACGACCACGCGACCGGTGACCCGTCGCGCCGCGGCCAGGGCGGCCCGGAAGGCGGCTCCGCCCGTCGACTCCAGGATGAGGTCGGCACCCTCGCCGCCGGTGAGCCGCCCGATCTCGGCGGCGAGGTCGGGACGCCCGGAGTCGACGACCAGGTCGGCTCCGAGATCGCGGACGACCTGGTGCTTCCGCGGCGCGGCGCTGCCGATGACGCGGGCGCCGTAGTGCTTCGCGAGGCGTACCGCCGCTTGGCCGACGCCGCCCGCCGCGGCCTGGACCCACACGGTCTCGCCGGCGGTGAGGCGGCCCAGCGGCCGCAGCGCCGCGAGTGCGGTGGCCCAGTTGAGAACGAGGCCGAGGGCCTGCTCGTCGGCCCACCCGGCCGGTACGCGCAGCGTGCCCGCCGAGGGCAGGACCATGTACTCGGCGAACGCTCCCGGGCCGAGGCCGAGGACGCGATCCCCGATGCGCAGCCCGGCAGCCGGGCCCCCTGACGCGACCACCTCGCCGACCGCCTCGAAACCGGCGATGTACGGCGGTGTCGGCCCGCCGCCGTACGTGCCGTAGGTCTGCATCACGTCGGCGTAGTTGACGCCCGCGGCGGTCACCCGGATCAGCACCTCACCATCACCCGGCACCGGTACGCGCGTGTCGGTGACGAGGCGGAGGTCTCGCGGTCCGCGGGGCGTGTCCTGACGGAGAGCCCGCATGAACGCCGGCACCTGGGCTGCCGAGAACGGAGTGTCAACCGAAGTCATGATCCGAAGCTAGAACCCTGCCACTTGTGTGACGGTCCAGCGCCGGGCCGGTGCCGTCGGTCACACCTCGCCGGCGGCCGCCGCCGCGGCCAGGTACGCGTCCAGGGCGTCCCGGTTGCGGGTCAGCAGGCCGATGCGGCGGTCGAGCAGGTCGCGCTGCCGGGCGGCCTCGTCCAGCAGCCAGGTGCACGGCTTGTCGGGCAGCAGGTCGGCGGGCCCGTCGAGGAAGGGCAGGATGTCGCGGATCATCCGGACCGGCAGCCCGAAGTCGATGAGCCCGCGGATCTGCCGCACCACGTCGACGGCGCCGTCGGAGTAGTCGCGGTAGCCGTTGCCGGCCCGCGCGGGCCGCAGGAGTCCTTCCTGCTCGTAGTAGCGCAGCGCGCGCACACTGGCGCCCGCCCGCCTCGACAGCTCGCCGATCCGCACGACCCACCATCTCCTCGACGTCCTGGGGAAATATCATCGTGATCAACGGCGACGACTTCCGCCCCATTCCGCCCGACGTCCCGTTCCACCGGCGTCCCCCGCAGATCAGACGAGATGCCCGGTTTCGTCCCGCCGGCGTGCCACATCGATCACGTCGACCTACGGCTCGCGGATCGGCCCGATGAGCTCGCGAAACGCGAGTAGCGTCAGACGTACAGCATGCTCCTGGCGCGTCTTCAGGCCTCGCCGTCCGAGGTCCTGATCAGCGTGCCGACCCGGGTCTTGCCCGTCAGCCGCGCGGCGGTGACGGCGACCCCGACTCGAAGGTGGCGAGCGTTGCGTCTGCGACGGGTCGTTCTCACATGCGTCTTCGGGGCGCTGGCTGTCACAGCCGGTGCGCTCCTGGCCTGGGCTGTGGTGCAGACCTGGCATTTCCTGTCGGACGCGCCCGGCGACTTCTGGGCGATCGCCTTCCTGGCCCTGGTGGCGGATCTGACGGTCTTCGGAGGCGATCCGCGCACCAGCGCACTGACGCGTACGCCGCTGTCGGCCTGCTTCGCCTTCGCCATCTTCGCCATGTGGGGGCCGGCCCCGGCGATCGTGGTGCAGACGTGCGCCGCGTCGGTGTCCGCGTGGCGGCAGGCGCTGACCCCGCTGCGGGGCATGTTCCTGGTGAGCCGCCTGATCGTCGCCTTCGCGGCAGCGGAACTGACGGCCTACCTGATACTGGGCGACCGCCCGATCACCCAGCCCGGCGTCGGGCTGGACGGGCGCGACATGATGGCGTTCATCCCGCCGATGGTCACCTGGCTGGTCGTCAGTTTCGGGCTGGGGGTGCTGATCCGCGGGATCTGGCGCAGCAGCCTCCGTGCCGCGATGTTCGGCATACAGAACGACATTCTGAGCACCGCTGTCGCCTTGCTGGTCGTATCGCCGCTCCTGACCACCATTTCCGGATGGTGGACCGCGATGATCGTGATTCCGGTGCTCGTGCTGAACCAGGTGCTGCGCGACGAGGTCAGTTCGCAGGAACGGCTGCGCCGCGAACCGGTGACGGGCCTGCTCAACCGCAGCGGGCTGCTGTACCGCCTCGGGGCGCTGACGGCCGGCGACACGACCGGATCGGCCGGTCCCAGATCCATCGCGATCGTCTTCGTCAACGCCTACGCGGCGTTGACCGTCAGCCACAACCTCGGCCGCGGTGTCTACGAGGACATGATCGCGGCGGCGGGCGAACGGCTCAAGACCGTCTTCGGCGACAACCAGGTGGGCCGGCTGGGTGGCGAGGGATTCGTCATCATGCTGCCGGATCTCACGACCGGACAGGCGCTGGAACAGGCGGACCTGGCGGTCAGAGTGCTGGAACCGGCGATCTACGTCGAAGGAATCCCGTTCGGCGTCGACCCGACCGCCGGCGTCGCGATCTTCCCGCAGCACGGCCGCGATCTCACCACGCTGATCGGGAACGCGGAGCTGGCGGTGGCCGACGCCCACCGGGGCGCCCGGCGGGCCGCGCTCTACGCCCGCAACGCCTCCGACACCGCCCAGTACCGGCTCGACATCCTTGCCGATCTCAGCGCGGAGCTGACGGGAAAGTCCATCCGCAACGGCCTGTCGGTGCTCTACCAGCCGCAGGTCGACCTCGCCACCGGACGGCCGGTCGGCGTCGAGGCGCTGGTGCGGTGGACGCACCCCGTGTGGGGCCCGGTACCCACCGGCGACCTCATCAGCGCGATCGAATCCAGCCAGATCATGCAGTTGCTGACCCGGCGCGTCGTCCGCGAGGCCACCACCCAGCTCGCGGCCTGGAACGAGGCCGGTACGCCGATGCGCGTATCGGTCAACGTCAGCATGAACGACCTGCGTACCGATGTGCTGCCGGACATTCTCCGGGCCGCGCTGGCGACGACGAAGATCCAGCCCGAGCAGCTCACGGTGGAGATCACCGAAGGTGCTGTGATCACCGACCTGCCCAGGATCGGGCTGACCGCGCGCGCCATCACGGCCCTCGGCATCGGCCTGTCCCTGGACGACTTCGGCACGGGTTACGCCTCCCTGCAGCAGCTGCGCCGGCTGCCGCTCACCGAGGTGAAGATCGACCGCGCGTACGTCGCGGACATCGTCACGAACCCCGCCAGCCAGGCCATCATCCGCAGCCTCCACGAGCTCAGCCAGGCCCTGGGCCTCACGGTGGTCGCCGAAGGCATCGAGGACGAGGCCACCGCGGCGGCGCTGTCGCGGCTGCCGGGCATGATCGGACAGGGCTGGCTGTTCGGCCGGCCCATGCCGCCCGCCGAACTCGAACACTGGCTGCGGGAGCGCGGCGGCTGCGAGATCCTCCCGCTGGCCTGACCGGCACTCGGCCCGCACGACCTGAGGGCTCAGCTCGGGGGCAGGCTCAGCCCCTTGGCGATCGCGATGATCAGGTGGCTCACGTAGTCGACGCGTACGGTGCCGCTGGTCAGGGATGCCCGGACGCCGCCGATCTGCCGGTCCGGGTCGCTGAGGCAGGGCGCGTCGGCCGGTCGCAGGATCAGCCGGCGGCACAATCGCATCGCCTCGCGCCACGACCGGGCGTACCGGACCGCGCGGTCGGTGTCACCGGTCGCGATCGCCAGCCGGGCCGCGTCGGCGACCGCCTCGGCGACGAACGCCGTGTGGAAGCCCGGCCCGTCCGGCGACAGGTCGGTGAGGAACGCCCCGGTCGCCTCGGACTGCCAGTCGAGGGCCCAGTCGGCGACCTCGAACGCCGCGCCGGCGTACCGCGGGTCGCCGGTCGCGTCCCAGAGCGCCGCGCCCGCCTGCGGCAGCCACCCCGCCTGCCCCCACCGCCGCACCCGGCGGAACCGGGCCAGCTGCGCGTCGAACACCCGGGCACAGCGCCGTGCCGTCGCACCGGGCAGCGGCTGCCGGAAGCGCGCGAGCGCCAGAACCACCGCGCTCGGCAGGTAGTCGTTGTCGCGCTCCAGGCGTACCGGCTGGCCGTCGGGGTGGACCGAGCCGTCGTCGCGGATCAGGCTCTCGACCCGGTCGGCCAGCGCCGCGAGCCGCTCCGGCGCCGCGTCCCGCAGCCCGGCGTCGCTCACCGCCGCGAGCAGCTCGCTGTCACCCATCGGGCCGCCGCGGTGGCCGGCCAACCTGACCGTCACCGGGGCGTCGTCGCTGATTCCCGCCATCGCCGTACGCAGACCGCCGCGCGCCAGCTCCGTCCAGCCGGACCGGTCCGACAGCCGGCCGGCGGTGTCCAACCCGGACAGTCCGTGGATCTCCCGCGCGGTGCTGCCCTCGGTCCATCGCCAGCCGGGCACGGGCGTCTGCGCGTACAGGGGAAGGCCGGTGTCGTCGATCGTGGCCGCCAGGTACCCGCCCAGCAGGAGAAGGTCCTCGCGCAGCTCGGCGTCGCCCGGCTCGCCCGGCGGTTCGGCGAAACCGAACTGGTGGCTCACGGTCCCGCCGGGGCCGCCCAGCCACGTCGCGGTCCGGTACGTCGTCCAGTCGGCCGGCCCGTCACCGGCACCGGCCTTCGCCAGCAGCCGCTCGACGACCTTCGGCTTCGTCCAGTCGTAGTGCGGGCCGACCGACTCCAGCAGGATCGCCTGATGCCCGCCCTGCGCGACCGCGATGCTGTCGCGACCCAGCCGCATCTTGCGGGCCGCGTACGCGGGCGTCGCCGACCGCAGCCGCTCGGGATCGAACAGCACCGACACGCAGACGCTGAGGTCTGCGGGGTCCGGCCGCCGGTCGGTGAACCGCCGATCGCCCAGCGCGGCGGTCGCGGCGGCCACCACCGCCTCGTCCAGCTCCGCCCGATGACTGACCGCGCACCCGACGACGCCCTGCCGGTAGAGGGTGATCCCGACCCCGCTGACCGGCACCGGAACGAGACCGTCCACGCGTACGCCGGATGTCGGCACCGGATGACCGGCCAGCAGCGCGCGAACGACCTCGACGGCCCGGGCGGTCAGCGCCTCGCCGACGGCGGGGGAGCGGGTCCAGGCGTGCCCGGGACCGTCGGGGACGCCGTACGGCAGCCAGTCGCCGCCCGGCTCGGGATACTTGCGCACGTCATGCCGATAGAGGTCGTACGGTTCGTGCTCGGCCAGCCGGGCGTTGCGCAACGCCAGGTCGAGCTGCTCCCGGTCGCTGGTGAAGACCTGGGTGTTGGGCAGCGCGCCGCCGAGCTTGACCGGCCAGGCCCGGCTCTGCACGAGCAGCCCGTAGCGGGCGAAGTCGACGCCGCCGGGCGTGATGCGCTCCAGCGGGCCGAAGAAGGTGACCGCCAGCTTCAACCGGTCGAGGTCGGCCCGGGTGAGCCCGCCGTTGCGCACCGTCTTCGCGGTCGCCAGCACGACGTCGCGGGCCGGGTCGGCGTCGGCCGGCTCGAAATGCCAGAACCCGTCCCGCGCCGGACGAGTGTCCGTCGCCCGATCCCGGAACGACACCCACGTCCCGCCCCCGGCCTCGTACGCTTTGTCCAAAGTGGCCGGTGGCGTCAGCAGCTCGCCGGAGTCCAGCAGGCGCTCGGCCACCACGCGGGCGAGCACGGCGGGCGCGAGCCCCTCCGGTGCCGCGGCGCCGGCCGCCGGGAAGTCGCCGACCCGCCGGAACCCGGGCACGTAGATCGGCTGCGCCATGCCGAGATCGGCCCACACGTCGAAGAGCGTCTCGACGCGGTAGCCGAGCGCCTCGGCGCGCTCGCGGCCGCCCCGATGCGGAAAATGCACCAGGCAGATCGTGCCCTCCACGGTGAAGCCCTGCTGCTCCAGGACCCGGGCGCCGCTCAGGAACGACCGGCCGGAGCTGAGCGAGTCGTCGATGAGGACCACCGGCCGGGACGGATCCGCGACCCCCTCGATCTGCCGCCCGCCCGGTCCGCCCTTGGGCTCCGGGCGTACGCAGATGCCGGTATACCGGCCGCCGCCGAGCAGTACGCACGCCGTGACCAGCGGAATGCCGGTCGTGCCGAAAGTGGCCAACTGCGTACTGTCGAATCCGGACAGTGCGGCCAGCAGGTTCTCCCCGGCCAGCCGGGCGCCGTCGGCGGTGAGCGAGACGCCCCACGAATAGAACATCCACGGCGCGGTCTCGCCGCGGCGGTCCACGACCGGCTGTCCCGGACCCGCCCACAGGATGCCGTCCTGGCGCAGCAGCTCCCGCAACCGCGAGCGGACGTCCGGCGGCGCGACGACCGGTCGTACGAACCCGACCGTCACTGAGCGATCTCCGGTCGCTCCGGGAACTCCGGAAGTTCAGGCCGTTCGGGAAGCTCCGGCCGCTCGGGAAGTTCGGGCCGCTCCGGAAGCTCCGGCCGCTCGGGGCGTTCCGGGAACTCCGGCCGTTCCGGTAGCTCGGGCCGCTCGGGGAACTCGGGTCGTTCCGGTAGCTCGGGTCGTTCCGGAAGCTCGGGCCGCTCGGGGAACTCGGGACGTTCAGGCCGCTCGGGGAACTCCGGGAACTCCGGGCGTTCGGGCCGCTCGGGGAATTCCGGCCGTTCGGGCCGTTCCGGGAACTCCGGCTGCTCGGGTCGCTCGGGGAATTCCGGACGCTCAGGCCGCTCCGGGAACTCCGGACGCTCTGGGAACTCGGGACGCTCTGGAAACTCGGGGAGCTCCGGGCGTTCGGGCCGCTCGGGGAACTCCGGGAACTCCGGCCGTTCCGGGCGTTCGGGCCGCTCGGGGAACTCGGGGAACTCCGGGCGTTCCGGTCGTTCGGGGAGCTCGGGAAGCTCGGGTCGCTCGGGGGACTCCGGGCGTTCCGGCTGCTCGGGAAGTTCGGGTTGTTCGGGCTGCTCCGGTTGCTCGGGGAGCTCCGGAAGTTCGGGCTGTTCCGCCAATTCCGGCTGTTCGGGAAACTCCGGGAGCTCCGGGCGTTCGGGCTCCTCGGCGAGTCTTCCCTGGACCTCGTTCATCATGGTGCACCTCCACCATCGGTCCCCGGATCAGGGTAAGTGCGGAGAGGCGCTCCGAAACAGACTATTGACCAGGTCAAGTACGTGTACTACCTGCCGCGTCCCGGGACGGCGGTACCGGTTCGGGCCGGGCCGACTCAGACCAGGCCGTGCTCGTACGCGAACACGACGATCTGCACCCGGTCGCGCAGTGCCAGCTTGCGCAGGATGGCGCCCACGTGGGTCTTGACCGTGGACTCGCTGGCGAACACGCTGCCGGCGATCTCCGCGTTCGACAGGCCGCGGGCCACGGCGGTGAAGACCTCGCGCTCCTTGTCCGTCAGGCCCAGGAACGCCGGCGGAGGTGCCGCCTCGGCCTCGAACTGCCGGTCCAGCAGGGTCGCGAGGTCCTGGGGCGCGAGAACCGCGTTGCCGCCGTGCACGGTACGGATCGCGTCGCGCAGCATCAGCGGCGTGGTGTCCTTGAGCAGGAAGCCGCTGGCGCCGTGCCGGATCGCGGTCGCCGCCCGGTCGTCGAGGTTGAACGTGGTCAGCACGATGACGCGGACGGGCTTGGCGCGCCGGGCGATCCGTTCGGGGGCGAAGATCTGCCGGGACGCCTCGACGCCGTCCATCTCCGGCATCCGGATGTCCATCAGGACGACGTCCGGCCGCAGCTCCTCGACCAGGCGTACCGCCTCGATGCCGTTGCCGGCCGCGCCGATCACCCGCATGCCGTCCTGCGCGTCGATGATGACGCGTACGCCTTCGCGGAAGAGCTCCTGATCGTCGACGAGCAGGACGCTGATCTCGTCGCCCATCACGAACCGCCCAGCAACGGCAGGTACGCCGTCACCGTGAAGGTGGTGCCGGCTGCCTGCTCCCGGCTGCGTACGTCGAGGTGGCCGTTGATCGTTTCGAGGCGGCGGCGCATGCCCTCCAGACCGCGTCCCGCGCCGGAACCGGAGCCGTCGGCCGCCCGGGTGTTGGTGACCTCGATCCGCAGCGTGTCGGCGAAGCCGCCGCCCGCGGGACCGGACGGCCAGTGCCGCTCGGCGGTGATGGGCTGGTCGCGCCGGCCGTGCTTGATCGCGTTGGTGAGCATCTCCTGCAGCACCCGGTACGCCACGGTCGCGGTCTCGCGGGGCAGCGCCCGGGGCGTGCCGAGCTCGGTCGCGATGATCTGGTGCCCGCTGCCGCGTACGCCCTCGATGAGGCCGTCCAGCTGGCCGGCGTCGCCGGTCTCCGGGGCCGTGTCCTGGGTCGTGGAGAGCACCTGGCGTACGTCCTGCAGGGACGAGCGGGCCGAGATGGCGATCGTGCGCAGGGTCTTCTTCAGCCTCTCGTTCTCGTCCAGGTACTGGCCGGACTCGGCCTGCGCCAGGATGACCGCGAGCGAGTGGCCGACGACGTCGTGGACGTCGCGGGCCAGGCGGGTCTGCTGATCGCGCAGCTGCGCGATCTCCCGGGCGTGCTCGGTCGCGCGGCGGGCGCCGGCGGCGTCCTCCTCGGCGGCCAGCATCGCCGCCCGCGAGTCGGTGGCCCGTTCGAGGAAGCGCATCACGAGCCCGGCCGGCCAGGGAGCGGCGACGGCCAGCAACCCGACCAGCGACAGGACGAGCTGCACGGTCGGATGCAGGCTGAGGATCCCGCCGAGCTTCGATCCGCCCAGCAGGAGCTGCAGGGTGAGGACGCGCCCCTCGTGCATGAAGAACGCGACGACCACCGCCAGCGGCACGGAGACCGCGCTCATCACGACGGTCGGCGGCCGGCCCCACCGCGCGCCGCCGAAGAACACCGCGGTCAGCGCGAACTCGGCGACCATGATCGGCGCGTCGAGCGTCACGTGGTAGAGGCCCAGCCCCCACACCAGCGCGAGGGCGACGCCGGGCGCCCGCCGGCAGAGGCCGACCGCGAGCGCGACCACCAGGGCCTGCGCGACGCCCTCGAACGCCAGGCGGTTGGCGAACATCAGGCCGTCCGGGGCGGCGAACACCGTGGCGGTGAGGAACGTCTCGGTGAGGCCGACGGCGAGCACCAGGAAGGCCGCGACCGCCTCCGGCAGCCAGGGGCGCCAGCCCGTCTCGCTCATCCGATCATCCTGTTTCGAGGGGAAATGCCGAGGCAAGGGAATCATCTTCGCGGCCCGCCCGGCAATACGGGTGACGATCGCCACGCGGGATCAGGGCCGCAGCGCATCGCGTACGAGGAGGTCGAGCAGGGCTCCGAAGGGCGTTCCGGCCGCGGCGAACATCCTGGGCACCTGCGAGTGCGCGGTGAAGCCGGGCGTCGTGTTCACCTCGTTGAGGACCGGGCCGTCGCCGGTCACGAAGAAGTCGACCCGGGCGACCCCGGCACAGCCCAGGGCGTCGTACATGCCCACCGCCGCCTGTTCGAGCTCCTTGCGGGCCACCTCGTCCAGCGGGGCGGGGACGACGAACTCCGGCGCGCCGTACTTGGCCGCGTGATCGAAGATCTCCCCTTCGCGTACGCGGATCTCCAGGGCCGGCGCCACGATCCGGGATCCGTCGGGGCGGCCCAGGACGGCCACGTCGATCTCGCGGCCGATCACGAGATCCTCGACCAGCACCCGGTCGTCGTGGGCGAACGCGGACTCCAGGGCCGGGCCGAGCGCGGCGGCCTCGCGTACCAGGGTCACTCCGTGGCTGGAGCCGGCGGCGACCGGTTTGACGACGACCGGGTGCGTGTACGCGTACACGTGCATGGTGGCGCGGGTGAGCAGCCGCGCGGGTGCGGTGGCGATGGCGAGCGCGCCGGCGACGAGCTTGGTGGCCCATTTGTCCATCGCCAGCGCGCCGGCGCCCAGCGGCGAGCCGACCCACGGCACCTCGGCGAGGTCGCAGAGGGCGGCCAGGGTGCCGTCCTCGCCGTGCGGGCCGTGCAGGACCGGGAAGGCCACCGCGCAGGAACGCAGGACGTGGACCGCCCCGGCCAGGCCGATCGGGCGGTCCTCCGCGTCACGCCACATGCCGGCGGGATCGATGGTGAGCGGGACGGCGTGATAGCCCGCCTCCCTGAGGCCCTGGCCCACGGCGGCCGCCGAGGCGAGCGAGACGTCGTGCTCGCAGTTGCGGCCGCCGCCGATCACGGCGACGCGGGTGCTGTTCATGAGGAACTCCTTCGGTGCAGCCGGGCGCTGAGGCCCGTGACGATCTCGTGTTCGAGGGTTTCGGCCCAGCCGGCCCAGTCCGCCGTGGTGGGCTCGCCGCACGAGCCCGGGCCGAAAACGGTGACGTGGTCGCCGACGGCCGCGGCCGTGTCCGGTCCCAGATCGACGACGGTCATGTCCATCGAGATCCGGCCGGCGACCGGGCGGCGGACACCGCCGACCCACACTTCGGCCCGGCCTGAGGCCAGCCGGGGCAGCCCGTCGGCGTACCCGACCGGGATCAGACCCAGCCGGGTCGCCCGGCGGGCCGTCCAGGTGTGCCCGTAGCCGACCGGCGTACCGGCCGGGACGCGGCGGACGGTCACCAGTGGAGCGGTCAGCGTCAGCGCGGGCCGCAGCCGCACGGTCCCCGACTCGTCGATGCCCACCAGGCCCGCGCCGATCCGGCTCATGGTGTGGTGCGACAGCGGATCGCTCAGCGTGGCGGCCGTCGCGGCGAGATGGCGGTCGACCGGGCGCAGCCCCGCGGCTTCGGCCACCCGCAGCCCCCAGGCGAACCGGTCGCGGCCCCGCGCGTTGGCCGGATGGCCAGGCCGGTCGGCGCACGGCAGGTGCCCCATGACGCCGACCACGCGGACGAGGCCCAGCTGCTCGGCCACCCGGGCGTCCCGGCAGAGCTGGTCCCATTCGGCGGGCTCGGCGCCGTCGCGGCCCATGCCGGTGTCCAGTTGCAGGTGGATCCGGGCACCCGGCGCGGTCCGGGCGACGGCGTGCAGATGTTCGAGCCCCGGAACCCCCAGCTCCAGGCCGAGCCCCACCGCCGCGGCGAAGTCGGCGTCGAGCGCGTTGAGCCAGCTGAGAACGGGCACGGTCAGGCCGCCGGCCCGCAGCGGCCGGGCCTCGTCGATGCTCGTCACCCCCAGCCGGGTCGCGCCGCCGGCCAGGGCGGCCCGCGCGACGTCGAGCTGGCCGTGGCCGAAACCGTCGGCCTTGACCACCGCCATCACCTCGCCCCGCGTGCGGGCCCGGATGGTACGCACGTTGGCGGTGACCGCGTCCAGGTCGACCTGCAGGGTCGCCTGAGGCCGCAGCGCCAGCAGGTTCACGGGACCACCGGACCGTAATGGGCGGCGCCGGCCCCGGTGGCCAGCGCCCAGTACCGGTCGCCGAACGAGTAGTGCCACCACTCGGTGGGATAGTTGACCAGCCCTTCGCCCTCCAGCACCCGCGCGAGCAGATCCCGGTTGGCCCGTGCCTCGCGGCTGATCCCGTCGGCGGCGAAGTAGCAGCGGCCGCCGGACTGCTCCGGCGTGGCGTCGATCGGAGTGCCCAGATCGAGTTCCCGGCCGGACTCCTCGACCAGGGTCACGTCGACGGCGGCCCCCGCCACGTGCGGCGCCACCGCCAGCGGAGCGACGAACCGGCTGGTGAGCACGTGCAGCTCCGCCTCGCCGACGCCGGGCCGGTCGGCACGGATCTCGGTCGCGTACCGCTCGATGATCTCCTGCTGCCGGTACGCCGTCCGGAAGCCCTCCACCACCCGCAGGCCGACTCCCGCCGGCAGGGCGGCCTGAGCTGCCTCCAACCGACGGGCCAGCTCCGCGCGTACCAGGATCTGACCGGGTCCGATGGCGGGATCGAGGACGACCAGGGGTTCATCGACGGCACGGACGGGGACGGCGGAAACCCTCGGGTCCGACAGCAGGATGGGCATCGCACCACGGTCGCCGCCACGGCCGCCCGGTACCTCCGTCTGAGGTGCCGATCATCGGTCCTCAAGGCTGAGCCGCCGGAACCACGGGAGGAGGCCGCCGGACCCCGCCCCGCACATCATCGAACCATGATCCCGCTGAGCCTCGCCGACATCGCCGCCGTCACCGGAGGCACCGTGAGCGGTGATCCGGCGCTCGTGGTGACCGGCCCCGCGTACCTCGACAGCCGGCTCGCGCAGCCCGGCGGCCTGTTCGTCGCCGTCGCCGGCGACCGGGTCGACGGGCATTCCTTCGCCGCGCACGCGTACGCCGTCCTCGGCTCCCGGCCCACCGGCCGCCCCACCGTCGTCGTCCCCGACCCGGTGGCCGCCCTCGGCCGGCTGGCCCGCCACGTCGTCCGGGCGGTCGCCCCGACCGTGCTGGCGGTGACCGGATCGCACGGCAAGACCACCACCAAGGACTACCTCGCGGCCCTGCTGCCCGGCGCGGTCGCCACCGAAGGCAACCGCAACAACGAACTCGGCGTACCGCTGACCGCATTGCGGCTGCGGCCCGACAGCGACCTCCTCGTCCTGGAGATGGGCGCGCGCGGCGTCGGGCACCTGTCCTACCTGTGCGACATCGCGCCACCCCGCGTCGCCGTCGTCCTCGGCGTCGGCTCGGCCCACGTCGGCGCCTTCGGGTCGCTCGACCTGACCGCCACGGCCAAGGGCGAACTGCCCGCCGCGCTGCCCGGCGACGGCGTCGCGGTCCTCAACGCCGACGATCCCCGGGTCGCGGCCATGCCGACCCCCGCCCGCGTCCTCACCTTCGGGGAGCGGGGCGACGTCACCTGGCGCGGCCTGCACCTGGACCGGCTCGCCCGGCCCACGTTCTCCCTGGGACACGCCGGCATCTGGCATCGCGTACGCCTGCACCAGTCGGGCGCGTACCAGGTGGCCAACGCGTGCGCGGCCGCCGCCGCGGCACTCGCGGTCGGCGTACCGCTGGACACGATCGCGCAACGGCTGTCCACTGTGGAAGAGGTGTCGCCGTTGCGGATGGCGGTGTCGCACCACGCGGACGGCCTCATCGTCCTCGACGACACCTACAACGCCAACCCCGAGGCGATGCGCGCGGCACTCAGGACGCTCGTGTCGATCGGCAGCGGACGCGCGGGCCGCACGATCGCGGTCCTCGGCCCGATGCGAGAACTCGGCGAAGCCAGCGCCTCGGCCCACGCCGGCATCGGCTCGCACGCCCGGGCGCTCGGCGTCGATGTCGTGCTGTCGGTGGGCGCGACGGCGTACGCGAGCGGGATCGGCTTCAGCGACATCCCGTCGGCGGTGCACTGGCTGCGGGAGCACCTCGGCCCGGAGGACACGGTGCTGGTCAAGGGATCGCGTGCGGCAGGACTCGACGCGCTCAGCCGGGATTTGAGGCTCCATCTGAGCAGTCCGACGCCCGCGACAGACAAGTCAGCCTGATACAGTTATTGCAGATGATGCAGTTGGATCAGTTAGGGGCTCGATGTGAGCGATCTGCTAGTACGCGACGCCGAGGCGCTTCATCGAGCCTTGGCCAGGTCTGGTCCCGAAGTGCGAGTGGCCTTGTCGCGAGAGACCGCCGAACTGATGTCAGAGCTGATCGATGCCCGAGCACGCGGCGAGGAGATCGTCGTGACTCCGCGCAGCACCGAAGTCACGCCGACCGAGGCAGCGGTCTTGCTGGGTATGTCGCGCCCCCAGGTACGCAAGTTGATGGATCAGGGGCTGCTGCAATTCCGCAAGGTCGGCACCCACCATCGGATCCGCGTCTCCTCGATCCGGGCGTTCCTCGCGTCCGAGCGTCCGCGCCGCCATGAGGCGCTGGCTGACCTTGCCGCGCTGCAGAATGAACTCGGCCTTACCGAATGACACACCCTGGCGATGAGGCGGATCTCATCCGTGTCGTCCTGGCTGACGCGAACGTCTTGTACTCACGTGTGTTGCGTGACTACCTGCTCTACGCGGCCGACCAAGAGATCATCGCGGTCACGTGGAGCGCTGAAATTCTTGCCGAAGCCACCGAACACCTCCAAGAGAACATTCCTGGTTTCGACGAGGCGGCGGCCGGCCGGCTTGTACGCGCGATGAATCGTGCCTTTCCATTCGCCGAGGTCGAACCCGGTGAAGAGCATCTGCGAATGCTGGTGGGCATTGCCCTTCCCGACGAAGACGACCGGCATGTCCTGGCCGCGGCCTTGGCGGCCGAAGCGACCGTGCTGTGCACGTCGAACATCAGGGACTTTCCGACCGGCGTTGTCGCCCCCTTCGGCATCGAGGTCGTCACGCCCGACCAGTTGTTCAGCCGGCTTCTCGCCGAGTTCGAACCGCAGATGCTCCTCGCACACCAGACGGCCGTGGCGTCGCTGAAAGGGGCCACCGACCAGTCGACGATCGAGGCGCTCCGCCGATCCGGCGCACCGGAGACGGCGAACCTGGTGACCCGCTTGCTCCTGTCCGACGAGTCGTAGCGCCGAGCGTCAGGAGTCTTCTCTCGGCTCCTCGTCGTCGCCGAAGAGCTCGAAGAACTCCGCCATGGTGATCTCCGAGCAGGCGCCGGTCGCCTCGTCCACCCGGATCGGCGATGTGCCGAGCAGGCTCGTGCGCGGGTCGCCGGTCCGGGCGAAGTCCGCCGAGTTGTAGCCGACCACGACGGCGCCGTCGACGCGCCGGATCCATTCGGGTTTCGTGGCGAGCGCGATGCCGGGGTCGACGAGACCCTCGCGGGCCACGTAGGCGAGCGCGGCGTCGATCGCCTCCTGATCGGTGGGCATCAGTTCGTCCTCAGCAATCGGTAGTAGCGCCATTTCGTCGTGTCGCTGGCGATACCGCTCTGGCCGTCCAGGAAGACGATCTTACCTTTGTCGTTGATGACGTTCCAGACGTGTGCCTTCGAGCCCAGCTGCCCGTAGACGATCCCGCGCGCGCCAGGCCCCGCCTTGGCCATCTGCTCCACGACCGCGCTCAGGCCTGACATCGGCACGAACTCGCGGCCGTAGTACTCCTCGATCGGCGTGTAGGGGCCGCCGACGATGTGGGGAAGCGCGCTCGCCGGGTTCCCGGCGAGGGTGGCGTCGACCGCGAGCGCGCAGGCCCGGCAGTTCAGCTTGCCGCGGCCGGGATTGATCAGGTTGTGCAGCGCCGGCGTACGCGGAATGTAATAGGTGCCGCCGCGCAGCGTGGTCGACGCGGGACCCCACCACTGCCGGCCGGAGACACCCGCCGGATCGACGACGACGCCCGGGTCGAGCGCGGTCCCCTTCGGTACGCCCGCCAGGTTGTTGAGCAGTTGCGGCAGCGCGGTCGCCAGCAGCGCGTGCCCGGCGACCGCGGCACCGGCGAGCGCGGTCACGAGGGCGATCCCGAGCGCGGGCAGCGAGCCGTAGCAGCCGGCCAGCCCGTCGGCGACCCCACCGCAGTCGATCGGGACCCCGTCGGCCAGGAAGCTCAGCAGCATGGTCCCCCGTCCTCGGTGTCGACAGTGGTCAGACACACATGTGCATCATTCGCTGCAATATTGGGCTAGGGTAGCGCATCGGGATGACCGGAAGGGGTGTCATGACGGTCCGATCCGATCCGCCGCGTACGCCGATCATCGTGCTGACCGCCCTCGGCGCCGTCGCCGCCCTGATTCTCGCCGCCGCGGCCGTGGCCCTGGCGGTGACCTGGCCGCCCGCGCACCGGGGGAGCGACCCGATCAGCCTGCGCTACTACGCCTACGACCTGGCGACCAACTCGATCGGCTCGACGCCGCGGTCGACGTTCTCCACCGGGGAGATCCCGGCGGCGGCGGTCGACCCCCTGGCGAGCGACCGGTCCGGGGCTCTGCGCGCCACCTGGTACGACGCCTTCGGCTACCGCACCGCCCAGGCCGGGCGTACCGGGCTGGCCGACCTGGCGGCCCATCCGGTGCCGGTGAGCACCACCTCGGCCGTGCCGCCGGGCGACTACCAGTTCGTGCTGGAGGAGCTGGACGCCGGCCGGGTCGTCGCCGTGCTGGCCTGGGGGCACGTGGAGATCAGGCTATGACGGACCCCGTCCCGGCGCCGCCGGCGTACCGGCCGGTGCCGCCGCAGTTCCGGCCGCCGGCAACGTTCGCGCGGATCACGCCGCCGGAGGACCCCGCCGCGTACCGGTTGGGGCGGCTGTTGTCGGCGTTCGCGATCGGACTCGGTCTCGTCCTGCTCATCCTCGTCGCCGCGGCCGTCGCCATCGCCCGCGACGACGAGGAGACGCTGCGCGTCTTCGGCATTGTCAACCTCGTCATCTGCGGCGTCGTGCTCCTCGCCGCGGTCGTGGCGGCCACCGTCGGCTTCTCCGTCGGCGCGTCCACCTCCTCCGCGCGTACGCGCTGGCGGGCCTGGGCGATCGGCGGCGGCCTGGTGTTCGCCGTGCCCGGCGTCCCCCTGCTGTTCTTCGCCCTGGCCGAGATGGGCGTGGCCTGGCGTGGGGTGGGCCTGACGATTCCGACGACCTTGTTCGCGCTGTGGGCGTTCCGCCGCATGCAGCGCAACCACCGGGCGCCCTGGCGGCTGATCCTGGCCGCGTGGGCCTGGGGCGCGGTGGTCGCGTCGTACTTCGCCCAGATGGTCGAGGGCACGCTGCACGTGATCATCCAGCGCGACCTGCTGCCCGGCACCGCGACGATCATCGCCCACGCCGCCGCGGCGGCCGGGCCCGAGGAACTCGTGAAGGCTGCCGGAGTGGTGGTCCTGGTGCTGCTCTTCCGGCGCCGGATCGACGGCATGCTGGGCGGCATCGTCCTGGGCGCCTGCGTCGGGCTCGGCTTCCAGTTCGCCGAGTCGCTGTCCTACATGACCCACGACTTCGACTCCGTCCTGTACCAGCACTGGTACCGGCAGGTGACCGGGCTGCTGGTCAGCCACGCCACGTACGCCGGGATCATCGGCGCCGGTGTCGGCCTCGCCCTGCAACTGCCGGACTGGGGCCGGCGGATCCTGAGCGTCGGCGGCGCCTTCGCCTTCGCCGTCGCCGCCCACCTGACCTGGGACGCGATGGCGATGGGGCACTTCTATCTCGAATCCGCCAACGCGACCCTGCAGCTGTTCGTCATGCAGCCGCTCAACCTCGTCCTCCTCAAAGGACCGGCGTTCGCCGCGCTGATGTTCCTGGTGCTGCTGGCGCTGCGCTACGAGACCCGCGAGGTCTACCGGCTGCTGCTCGCCGAGGCGGCCAGCGGGTCCGGCGCCATCACGGTCGACGAGCTGCCGGCGCTGATCGACCCGCCCCGCCGGTTCCGGCTGCGGCTGGCGGCCCTGCGGGAGGGCGGCCTCACGACCTACCGCCAGGTGCGGCGCCTGCAGGCGGCTCAGCTCGACCTCGTGTTCGCCCGCTGGCGACGCGAGCGCGGCGAGTTCGAGCCGGTCGGCTCCGAGGATTCGCTGCGCCGGCGGATCAGCGGTCTGCGGGTCGCAGCCCACCCCACGCCGGCCCCGGTCACGCCGGCGCCGCTGCCGCGTCCGGGTTCCTAATCGGACGCGACGGTGGTGAGCTCCGCCAGGGTCTTCGCCACCCGATCGCGGGTCGCGAAACCGAGCTGGTCGTAGAGCTCCAGCGCCGCGCGCAGCCGGTCCCGCGCCGCCTGCGGCCGGTCGAGGGCCAGCAGCGCCCGGCCCGCGCCTTCGTGGCCGCGGGCGCGGCCGTCCGGCGATCCGATCGCGGTGGCGATGGCCACCGCCTCGTCATGGCGCAGCAGCGCTTCCGCCGGTCGCCCCTGGGCCGTCAGAGTCTCGCCGTACGAGTTGAGCGCGTGCTGGTGATTGTGCCGGCTGCCGATCTCCTGGCTGATGACCAGGGCCTGCTCGTGGTGCGCGACGGCCTCCTCGAAGCGGCCCAGGCCGGCCAGGGCCCGGCCGATGCTCTCGGTCACACCGGCTTCGCCGGACCGGTCGCCCACCTGCCGCAGGACCGCCAGGGCCTCCTCCAGCTGGACGAGCGCCTGGGCGTGGTCGCCCAGGTCCAGATGCGACAGTCCGAGACCGAGCAGCGACATCCCGATGATCAGCTGGGCGCCCACCCCGCGGGACCGGGCGAGGGCGAGTTCCATGAGTGACAGGGCGGTCTGCGGCCGGCCGAGTTCCCGGTGCATGACGGCCAGATTGATCAGGCAGCGGGTTTCGCCGAGGACGTCGCCGTCCTCGACGGAGATCGCCCGGCTCCGCTCGATGCTCTCGACGGCCTGCTCCCGCAGCCCGAGGCGGCCCTGGATGAGGCCGAGATTGAGCAGGACCCGACCTTCGCGTGCGCGGTCGCCGACCGTGCGCAGGATGTCCATGGCCGCCTCGAAATGCACCTTCGCCAGGGCGTAGTCGCCGCGTCGCATGGCCACGTTGCCGATCCCGTTGTGGCCCGACGCCCGCGCGTGCGGATCGGTGTCGCCGACGGCTGCCGTGTGCACCGTCATCGCCTGCTCGTGCAGGGACCGCGAGTCGAAGTAGCGGAACAGCACGCCGGACAGGTCGCCGGGCGCGTACGGGGCCATGGCGGTGAGGTTCGCCCGCTCGGCGTCGAGCCACTCCAGCGCCGCGCTGCCGTCGGCGTACCGGGGCAGGTCGAGTCCGGTCGGCCCGATCCGCGGGCGGTGGCGCTGCTCGGCCGGGGCGTACGTGTCCATCGCGTGGGCCGCCGCCTCGCGGTAGAAGTCGCGCAGCCGGTCCAGCCCCGCGGCCCGCTCGTCGTCGGCCGCCAACGGTGCGGCGTACTCGCGCAGCAGGTCGTGGAAGCGGTAGCGGCCGGGCGTACGCTGCAGCAGCAGATGCAGGTCGAGGAGCTCTTCGAGCTGCTGTTCGGCGTCGCCGGGGTCGGTACCCAGCAGGGCCGCGACGGCGTGCGGGGTGAAGTCGGGCCCCGGGTGCGTACCGAGCAGGCGCAGCAGGGTCCGGGCCGGCGCGCTCAGGTCCAGGTAGGACAGATCGAAGGCGGCGCGGACGTCGCGGTCGCCGCTGCGCAGTTCGGCCAGCCGCCGGCGCTCGGTACGCAGCCGGGCCGCGAGGAACCCGACCGTCCACGTCGAACGGTGGGCCAGCCGGGAACCGGCCACCCGGATCGCCAGCGGCAGATGGCCGCACAGCCTCAGCACCTCGTCGACGGCTTCGGGCTCGGCGCGTACGCGGTCACCGGCGATGCGGGCGAACAGCGTACGCGCGTCGGTCTCGTCGAGGACGTCCAGCGAGACGGTCAGGCCGCCGTCGAGCGACAGCCGGCGGCGCGAGGTGACCAGGGTGAGGGAGCCGGCGGTGCCGGGGATCAGCGGGCGGACCTGCTCGGCGGTCGCCGCGTTGTCGAGGACGACGAGGACCCGCTGGTGGGCCATGGTGTCCTGCCAGAGCGAGACGCGTTCGGACACCTCGACCGGGATCTTCGCCGGCGGTACGCCAAGCGCGCCGAGCAGGGCCGACAGCGCCTCGCCGACGTCGAGCGGCGGGTGCCCCTCGACGAAGCCGCGCAGGTCGATGAACAGCTGGCCGTCGGGGAACCGGCCGGCCAGGCGGTGGGCGAGATGGACGGCGAGGGTCGTCTTGCCGATGCCCGCCATGCCGTCGATGGCCGCGATGACCGTCTTCGCGGACCCGGCCTCGATGAGGGCCGTGAGCCGGGCGACCTCGCTGTCGCGGCCGGTGAAATCGCCGACGTCGTGCGGCAGCCGGCGCGGCGGCCGGGGGAGCGGGGCGGCCGCGGCGGGCGCGGGCCGGCCGGGTTCGTCGCGCAGCATCCGCGCGTGCAGTTCCTGCAGCTGCGGGGTGGGATCCAGCCCGTACTCCTCGGCGAGCACGCGACGCGCGTCGGCGTACCGCTGCAGGGCTTCGGAGCGGCGGCCGTCGGCCTGCAGCGCGGTCATGAGCTGAGCCAGGAAGCGTTCGTGCGAGGGATGCTCGTCGTGCAGGGCGGCGAGTTCGGCGATGAGCTCCCGGTGGTGACCGGCGGCCAGTTCGCGGTCGAGGCATTCCCCGAGCGCGGTCAGGCGCTCGGTGGTCAGGGCCTGCCGGATGCGCTGGACGGTCGGGGTCGCGCGCAGGCCGGCCAGGGCCTCGCCGCGCCACAGCGCGAGGGCGGCGCGCAGTGCGGCGGCGTCGGGCTGGGCGAGGGCGGCGACGACGCGGGCGCGGAAGTCGACGACGTCCACAGTGTCCGGTCCGGCCGTCAGCGTGTATCCGGCCCCGGCGAGCTCGATGCCGACCTGGGCCGGCCGCAGCGCGGTACGCAGCCGCGAGACGTAGGTCTGGATGAGACCGTGCGGTCGGTCGGGCAGGTCCTCGCCCCACAGCGCCCGGGCGATGCGGTCGACGGAGACGGCCCGGCGGGCGTCGAGGGCGAGGACGGCGAGAACGGTGCGCTGCATGCTCGGGCCGAGCGGGACCGGCGCTCCGCCGTACCAGACGGTGACCGGCCCCAGCAGCCCGATCCGCACGGCCGTCTCCATTGACACAGTCGTCTTCATTGACATCGTGTGACCCCCCGCATTGATCATGCTCGGGGTCATCGTGTCAGAAGGTACGGCCGGAATACAGAGGTATTCAAGTGGCCCTGCCTAGCCTCGCGATCGGTGGTTCCCGATCATGTCCGGAGGCGTGTTCCCCCCATGGCTACGTTCTCGTCCGATCACCGACGATCCCGTCGATCACCCGCATTGATCATCGCCGCGTCCGCCACGCTGCTCGCCGGCCTGCTGGTCGCGCCGCCCCCCGCCGCGGCCGCGCAGGCGCCCTACCGGCCCGCGCCGGTGCAGCGCGAGAAGCCCGTCCCCGGTACGCGCGTACGCCCCGTGGCCGCCGCGGCGACCGGCGGGAAATGGACCCCGCCCGCGCCGGTGTGGCCGGCGGCCGCCAGCGCCGACCTCGATCTGCGGGCGGCCGCGACGGATGCCGAGGAGCACCGGCTCGGCGCGCGGGCCGAGTACACCGCGCAGGCCGTCCGCGCCGGAACGGCACCGGTATGGGTGTCGGGCACCGCCGGCAAGGTGCGCGTGTCCACGTTCGACCACGCGACCGCGGTGAAGGCCGGCGCACAGGCCCTCCTGATGCGCGTCGACGGAACCAGTCCACAAGCGACCGTCGTCGCCGACTACTCCGCGTACCAGTGGGCGTACGGCGGTGGCTGGGCGCAGCGGCTGCGGTTCGTCGAACTGCCCGACTGCGCGCTGAGCACCCCCGACCTTCCGCAGTGCCAGGGCCACGCCGTCGCGACGAGCAACAACGCCGCGACGCGTACCGCCACGGCGACCGTCACGCCGCGGGCGGGCGCGCTGATGGCGCTGTCGGCGGGCCCGTCGGGCGACTCCGGCAGCTACTCGGCGACCCCGCTCGCGTCGTCGGGCACCTGGACGGCGGGCGGGAACTCCGGCGACTTCTCCTGGAGCTACCCGATGCGCAGCCCGCCGGCGCTCGGCGGCCCGACGCCCGGGGTGGCGCTGAGCTACTCGTCTTCCAGTGTGGACGGCCGGATGGCGGCCTCCAACAACCAGCCCAGCTGGATCGGCGAGGGCTTCGAGCTGGACGCCGGCTACATCGAGCGCAAGTACCGCAACTGCTCCGAGGACATGACCGGCGGCAACAACGCCACGAAGACCGGCGACCTGTGCTGGGCGACCGACAACGCCTCCCTGGCGATGTCCGGGCACGCCGGCGAGCTGCTGGTCGACGGATCGGGGACGTGGCACCTGCGGGCCGAGGACGGCACCCGGGTCGAACGGCGTACCGGTGCGGCCAACGGCGCGCGCAACGGCGAGTACTGGGTCGCCACCACCCCCGACGGGACGCAGTACTGGTTCGGCAACAACGCCGCCACCACGCTGAACGTCACGGTCGCGGGCAACCAGACGGGCGAACCCTGCCACGCCGCGGCGTTCGCGGACTCGTTCTGCGCGCAGGCCTGGCGCTGGAACCTCGACCACGTGGTGGACACCCACGGCAACACGATGACCTACGTCTACACCAAGGAGACCGGCAAGTACGCCCGCAACCTCAAGGACACCGACGTGGTGTCCTACGACCGGGCGGCCTACCTCAACCGGATCGACTACGGTACGCGTACCGACCGCTCCGAAGCCGCGCCGATGCAGGTGGTCTTCGACACCGCCGACCGCTGCCTCGCCGACTGCGGTACGCACGACGCGGCGCACTGGCCGGACGTCCCGTGGGACCAGGACTGCACCGGCAGCCCGTGCCGCAACTACTCGCCGACGTTCTGGACGACCAAGCGGCTCGCGAAGGTCACCATGAAGACCGGCGGCAAGGACGTCGAGTCGTGGACGCTGACGCACTCGTTCCCGAACCCGGGCGACGGCACCCGGGCCGGCCTGTGGCTGGACCGGATCTCGCACACCGGCCTGAACGGGACCGCGACCGCCATGCCGGACGTCACCTTCACCGGCGTCCAGCTCAACAACCGCGTCGACACGACCACCGACGGCTACACCGCCATGAACTGGTGGCGGATCAAGGACGTCAACACCGAGTACGGCGGCCGGATTGAGGTCACCTACTCCGACCGTGACTGCGTCGCCGGCTCCCGGATGCCCGACGCCGGCAACCTGGCGGCCAACCACCTGCGCTGCTATCCGGTCAAGTGGGTCCCCGACGGCAAGACCGCGCCGATCCTGGACTACTTCCACAAGTACGTCGTCAAGGTCGTCACCGAGACCGACCTGACCAACTCCAGCCCGTCGCGCACGATCACCCAGTACGACTACGTCGGCGATCCCGCCTGGCACTACACCGACGACGACGGCATCGTCGGCGCCGACTACAAGACCTGGTCGGTGTGGCGCGGCTACGGCGCCGTCCGGGCGACCAAGGGCGACCCCGGCGAGCAGTCCGTCAGCGAGGAGCGCTACTTCCGCGGCATGGGCGGCACGCTGCCGGCCGCGGGCGGCGCCCCGGCGGCCACCGACGAGGAGGCGTACGCGGGCATGACCCGTGAATCGATCACCTACAACGGGACCGCCGAAGTCTCCGGGGTCGTGTCCGAGCCGTGGCAGTCCGCCGCGACCGCGACCCGCACCGTCAACGGCAGCACCGTCACCGCCCGGTACGCCGCCGTCGCCGGCACGCGCACGCGTACCGCGCTGGACGGCGGCCGGGGCAACCGCACCACGAGCTCGTTCACCACGTTCGACGGCTACGGCCTGCCGACCACCGTGGACGACCACGGCGACGACCAGGTCACCGGCGACGAGAAGTGCACGCTGACCGACTACGCCCGCAACACCTCGCTCAACCTGCTCACCCCGGTCTCGCGGGTACGCGGATTCGCCGTCGGCTGCGCGAAGGCGAACGCGGGCGGCCTCACCGACGACGACGTCGCCGCCGACGACCGGACCTACTACGACGGCCAGGCGCTCGGCGCCGCCCCGACCAAGGGCGACGTCACGAAGCAGGAAGGGCTCAAGGCGTACAACGCGGGCAGCCCCACCTACCTCGTCAAGGCCATCTCGGAGTACGACTCCTACGGCCGCTCGGTCAAGGTGACCGACCTCAAGGGCGCCACGACCACCCAGTACACGCCGGCGGCCGGCGGCCCGGTCACCCAGACCCTGACCCGCAACCCCCTCGGCTGGGCGACCACCACGACGCTCGACCCGGCCTGGGGGCTGCCACTGGTCACCGTCGACGCGAACGGCCGGCGTACCGAGCTCGCGTACGACGGGCTCGGCCGGACGACCGCGGTCTGGCTGCCGGGCCGCGACCGGTCGGGCAACCAGACGCCGAACATGACGTTCGACTATCTGGCCCGCAACAACGCGGCCACGGTCGTGACCACCCGCAAGCTCAACGCCGCGGGCGGCTACACCGTGTCCTACCAGCTCTACGACGGCCTGCTGCGGCCGCGCCAGACGCAGAGCCTCGACCCGTCCGGCGCCGGCGCCAACGCCGTGGTCACCGACGCCTACTACGACTCGGCCGGTCGCTCCTCGCGGACCAACGACCCTTACATCTCGGCGTACGCGCCGGGCACCGATCTGATCCGCTCCACCACGGTCGTGCCGAGCCAGACGGTCACCGTCTACGACGGGGCGGGCCGTGCGACGGCGAGCGTGTTCGTCCGCAGCGCGCCGCCCGGCGGAAGTCCCGGCGGCACCGAGATGTGGCGGACCACGACCGCCTACGGCGGCGACCGCACCGACGTGACCCCGCCCCAGGGCGGCATCGTCAGCTCGACGATCGTCGACGCCGAGGGCAAGACCGTCGAGCTGCGCCAGTACCACACCGGCGTCGCGGCCGGCGGGTCCGACCCGGCGGGCTTCGACGCCACCAGGTACGCGTACGACCGCAAGGGGCAGCTGGTCGGGATCACCGACGCGGGGGGCGCCCGCTGGACCTACGCCTACGACCTGCACGGGCGGCAGACCAAGGTGGTGGACCCCGACAAGGGCACGGTCCTGACCACCTACTCCGACGCGGGTGAGGCGCTCACCACCACCGACGGCCGCGGCCAGGTGCTCGTCAACGAGTACGACGCCCTCGGCCGCAAGACCGCGGTGCGTTCGGGCTCGGCGACCGGGCCGCTGCTGACCACGTGGGTGTACGACACCCTCGCGCTCGGCCAGCTCACCAAGTCGACCCGGTACGTCGGAGGCGACGCGTACACCAAGGAGAACCTGGGCCTGACGGTCGACTACAAGCCGACCACGGTCCGCTACACCATCCCCGAGGCCGGTGTCGCCGGCACGTACGACTACACGACCACCTACAACCAGGACGGCTCCAAGTACACCGACCGCGAACCCGCGATCGGCGACCTCAAGACCGAGACGCTCAAGTCCGGCTACGACGCGTTCGGCCAGGCGACCACGCTGCGCAGTGCGTACGGGGTCAGCGCGGAGACCGACCTGGTCACCGCCACCGGCTACACGCAGCTCGGCGAGCTGGGCAACTACACGCTGCGCAACAACAACGGCAACAGCGTCGGCGTCACGCGTACCTACGACCCGGTCACCCGCCGGCTCGGTCAGATCTGGGCCGCTAAGCAGACCGCGCCGACCACGCTGTCCGACGTCCGCTACACCTACGACGACTTCGGCGGCGTGACCCGGATCGCCGACCTCAACACCGCCGACGTCCAGTGCTTCCAGTCCGACCACCTGCGCCGGATGACCGAAGCCTGGGCACCCACCAGCGGCGACTGCACCCAGGCACCCACGACCGCGGCCGGCTACTGGACCTCCTACCGCTACGACGCGGCCGGCGACCGCACGAAGCTCGTCCAGCACTCGGCGCTGGGCGACACCACCACCGACTACACGCCGACGGCCGGCCGGCACACGCTCGCCAGCACGTCCACAGTGGCCGGTGGCAGCACGACGACCGCCGCCTACACCTACGACGGCGCGGGCAACCAGCTGACCAGGCCCAGCGCCGGCGGTCAGCAGACGCTCACCTGGGACGCCGAGGGCCACCTGGCCACCACCAGCGACGCGTCGGGACCGTCGTCCTTCGTGTACGACGCCGACGGCGAGCGGCTGATCCGCCGCGACCCCACCGGCACGACGCTCTACCTGCCCGGCCAGGAGCTGCGCTTCGCCTCCGGTACCGGTGCCAAGACCGGCACCCGGTACTACTCCCAGGCCGGTCAGGTGATCGGATTCCGGGTCGGCGCCGGGCTCAGCTGGATCATCGCCGACCAGCACGGCACGGCCGAGACCTCGGTCACGGCCGTCACCCAGGCCGTCGCCACGCGCAAGACCATGCCGTTCGGCGAGGCGCGCGGCGGCACCGGCACCTGGTCGGCGCAGATGGACAAGGGCTTCGTCGGCGGCACCCGGGACAACACCGGCCTGGTCCACCTCGGCGCCCGCGAGTACGACCCGTCGACCGGGCGGTTCATCTCCGCCGACCCCGTCATCGACACCAGCGACCCGCAGCAGATGCACGGGTACGCGTACGGCAACAACAACCCGGTGACCTACCTGGACGCCGACGGCCGCTGGTCGCTGGGTGGCGCGTTGAAGAAGGTCGGCGGCGCGATCGCGAAGGCGGCCGTGACCGTCGGCAAGACGGTCGGCAACGCGGCCGTCAGCACCTTCAACGAGATCCGCAAGGATCCGCTGAAGTTCGCGACGGGCCTGGTGGTCGGGGCGCTGGTGACCCTGGCGGTCGGAGCGGTCTGCGCGACCGGCGTGGGTTGCGTGATCCTGGCGGCGGCCGCGGCCGGTGCCGCGGCGGCGGGCTCCGAGTACGGCGTCGACGTCGCGCAGGGGGAGAAGGAGTTCTCCATCGGCGAACTCGGCAAGGAGATGGCCGTCGGCGGCGCGGTCGGCGCGCTGACCGCCGGGGTCGGCACGGCCGGCGGCAAGGTCCTGCGCAACGCCCGCAACGCGCTGCGCCGGGGCGACGGCCTCGCCGACGACGTGACCGACGAGGCGGCCGGGGTGGCCCGGCAGGCGCCGGGCTGCCACAGCTTCGACCCGGCGACGCTGGTCCTGATGGCCGACGGGACGACGAAGCCGATCGGCACGGTCGCCCTCGGCGACGCGGTCCTGGCGACCGACCCGGTCACCGGCCAGACCCGGGCCGAGAAGGTCACCACCCTGCACGAGAACCAGGACTGGGACCTCACCGACCTGGACCTGGTGGCGGCGGGCCGCACCGAGACCCTGCACACGACCTGGACGCACCCGTTCTGGGACGTCACGGCCGGCGCGTGGGTGAACGCCGCCGAGCTCAAGGCCGGCCACCGGCTGCGGACCGCGGACGGCTCGACGGTCACGGTCGCGGCCGTACGCAACCGGATCGGCAGTCACGCCATGCGTGACCTGACGGTCGACGGCGCGCACACGTACTACGTGGTCACCATGGCGGGTCCGGTACTCGTCCACAACAACCCCGCCGAGATCTGCCCGATCCACCCCGACGGGGACGGCACCGTGCTGGTCGACAGCAACGGGATGCTGCCGGACTCGCGGTGCATCTGCCGGCCCGTCTTCCGGCTGCCGCGCAGCCGCGAGCTGGACGAAGCCGAGACGATCTCCGGCAAGCTCGACAGCGTCGAGCCGTCCAACAAGGTGGTGACGCGGCAGACCCGCTGGGATGCCACGCGCTCGGGCGTCGGCACCATCGTTCAGCACCACCCGAACGTCATCGACGCCACCGGCGGGGCGATCCTTCTCGCCGGCGTGACCGCCGCGACCATCGCGAACCTGGTCAGACGGGCGGCGGCCAATCTCGCCCGCTGGCGCAACAGCCTCGACTGACGACCGACCGACAACCCCTCATCGAAAGGCGACCGCAACAGTGAGATCCATCCCCGGCGGCAGGCAGGCGGCCCGCTTCGGCGCGCTCCTGCTCGCCGCCACCCTCACCCCGTTCGGGGCGGCGGCCGGCTCGGCCGCCGCCCCGGCGGCGGGATCGTGTGTGGACACCCGACCAGACACCGCCGCCGCCGTGAGCACCGCCGTGGCCTGCGGGCACCGCGTGGAGATTCTCGGCCTGCGTACCGAGACCAGCCAGACGTTCGCGAAGCCCGGCGGCGGGTTCACCACCGAGGAATCGGTGCTGCCCCAGTGGTCCCACCGGCCCGACGGCTCGTGGACCGCGGTCGACACCACGCTCGCGGCGCGTCCCGACGGCACCGTCGGCCCGCGCGCCGGCGCCCTGCCGGTCACGTTCTCCGGCGGCGGCACCGGCCCGCTGGCCACCGTCCGGTCCGGCGACAAGCAGCTCGCCATCACCTGGCCGGGCGGGGCCCTGCCCACGCCGGTGCTGTCCGCTGACAGCGCCACCTATCCCGAAGTCCTGCCGGGTGTCGACCTGCGGGTGACCGCCACGGCGACCGGCTTCTCCGAGGTACTCGTCGTCAAGTCCCGGGCCGCCGCCCGGCACCCCGCCCTCGCCGAGGTGAAGTTCGGCCTGGTGACCCAGGGCGTCACGACCAGCGCCGCGGACGGCGGCCTGGAAGCCAAGGACGACGGCGGCACCACCGTGTTCACCTCGCCCGCGCCGCAGATGTGGGACTCGTCGTCCACTGTGGGTACTCAGGGCCCGGCTGCCGCCCCCGGCAGGCAGTCCAAGCGGGTCGCGATGCCGGTGAAGGCGGCCAGGGGCGTCCTTTCGGTCGTCCCGGACAAGTCCATGCTGGACGCCGCCGACACCGTCTACCCCGTCAGCATCGACCCCTCATGGTCGGGCGGCCTGCGCAACAACAACTGGGCCATCGTCATGAGCAAGTACCCGGAGTCGGCCGGGCTGTCGCTGGACAGCGCCGCCACCAAGGGCAGCGCCGGCCACGGCCAGGTCTGCGACTTCGACAGCAACGGCAACTGCCTGAGCAGCCGCTACGTCGTACGCTCCATGTTCCAGCTCGACCTGAGCGGCGTACGCGGGCACAACGTGACCAAGGCGTCGTTCCTGATCAAGCAGGTGCACTCGTGGACGTGCAGCCCGGCCAGCAATGCGAAGCTGTGGCACGTCGACAACGTCGGCAACTGGGAGAACTTCTCCAACCTCACCTGGAACTACTCCAACGACTGGAACAAGTTCCGCTGGTACGAGTCGACGACCGCGTGGGCGAGCCGGCGGGCCGACAGCGCGTACGGGTGCTCGGGACCGGGCGACGACGAGTTCGACGTGACCTCGTGGACCCACGACGCGGCGGCCGGCTGGGGCTGGTACCTGGGCCTGGCCCTGCGAGCCGACAACGAGGGCGACATCAACCAGTGGAAGCGGTTCGACGCCTCCACCGCCCGGCTCGCGATCGACTACGACGATCCGCCGACCGTCCCCGACGGGCTGCAGGTCGACGGGCACGCCTGCGCGCAGGGCGTGAACCGGCCGGTCGTGCCGACCGCCACCCCGCAGCTGTCCGCCGTCGCCCACGACCCCGACGGTGACCAGATGCAGCTGTGGCTGGGCGCCCAGAAGTGGGGCGGCACGGCGTTCGACGGCGCGGCGGTCTCCGGCTACCAGGACTGGGTCTCCAACGGCACCCGCGGCTACTGGACCGCGCCGGCGCTCGCCGACGGCGGGATCTACGCCTTCCGCGCGCAGGCCAACGACTACGGCAAGGGCGGCGTCGGACCGGTGACGAACCTGCCGGGCAACTGCGAGTTCGAGGTCGACCTGACCGACCCGGTGGTCCCCACGGTCACCGGCGACCTCTACACCGGCGGCTGCTCGGCCTGCGGGGAGATCGGGCGCACCGGCACCTTCACCTTCCGCAGCTCGCCCGACGTCACCCACTACCAGTGGGGCTTCGGCACCGCCAATCAGGAGGTGTGGGCGACCCGGCCCGGTGACCCGGTCACCGTCTCCTGGACCCCGCCGGAGGGCGCGACCCTGCAGCAGAACCTCGTGGTCAAGGCGATCGACCGGGCGGGCCGGATCAAGGACAACAGCTCCACGCCGTTCCAGTTCACCGTCCAGCTCCCGCGGCCCGCCAAGGCCGAATGGACCCTGGACGACCCGTACAGCGGCCTGGTCAACGCCCAGAACCCGGGCACGTTCGACGCCACCCTCAACGGCGGCACCCTCGGCGCGGCCGGCCGGGTACCCGACGGCCAGACCGTGCTGGCGCTGACCGGAGCGAGCACGAACTTCGCGTACACGGCCGGGCCGGTCGTCGACACCAGCCGCAGCTTCTCCGTGGCGGCCTGGGTGAAGGTCGCCGACACGAACGCCGCGCACACCGCCCTCAGCCAGGACGGCACCACCTCGTCGGGCTTCCAGCTGCAGTTCGCCAAGAGCTGCACGTGCTGGCAGTTCGACCTGCCCACCGCCGACGCGACCAGTCCGGCGGCGGCCACCGCCGCCGGACCGGCCGCCCGCGCGAACACCTGGACGCACCTGGTCGGCGTCTACGACTCCGCGGCGAAGACGGCCACCCTCTACGTCAACGGCCAGAAGGCCGCCGCCGTCGCCTCGCCCGCCACACCGTGGAACGCGACCGGGAAGTTCACCGTCGGCCGCAGCCGGTGGAACGGGGCGTCCACCGACTTCTGGCCCGGCGGCATCGGCGATGTCCAGGTGTGGGACCGCGTGATCACCGCCAACGAGGCGGCGGTGGCGGCGGACGCCGGCGACGTGGGCGAGTGGCACTTCGGCGAGCCCGGCAAGGGCCCGGCGACGGACTCCTCGGCGTACGGGCGGGACCTGACCTTCGTCCCCAACGCCAACGTGCCGCCGTCGGGCTCCGGCCAGAACGGCACCGGCCTGCACCTGGACGGCACCGGCTACGCCGAGACCGCCGGCCCGGTCGTCAACACCGACCAGTCGTTCACCGTGTCGGCGTGGGTACGCTACACCGCCATGCCGACGTGGAACTCGGTCATCGCGAGCCAGGACGGCAACCAGTACAGCGCCTTCCACCTGCGGTACGCCAACCAGGGCGGCGGCACGGGCAAGTGGGCGTTCACCTGCCTCACCAGCGACGACGCGAATCTGTCCATGGTGGACGCGTTCAGCAAGAACACGGTGGGCGCGGCCGACCTCAACGTGTGGCAGCACCTCGTCGGCGTGTACGACGCGAACGCCGGCCAGATCCAGCTGTACCTCAACGACGTCCTGCAGAGCACGGCCTCGTGCCGGATGTTCGCCACGACCGGCAGGTTCGCGATCGGCCGGTCGAAGTGGGTCGGTGCGGTCGCCGACCGGCTCACCGGCGACGTCGACGAGGTCCGGGTGTTCGCCGGCGTCGTCGTACCGGCCAAGGTGCTGACCGTCGACGGGACGCGTACGGCGACGCTGCGGATGGACGGCACGAGCACCTGCGCCGCGGACTCCAACGGTGCCGGCGGGGTCGTGACGGCGGCGTGCAGCACGACCGCGGACGCCCAGCGGTTCACCTACGATCCGGCCGGCCGGACGCTGAAGGTGAACGGCAGATGCCTGGACGTCAAGAACTCGGTGGCGGCCGCCGGGACGCTGATCCAGATGTGGGCGTGCAACGGCACGGCCGCGCAGATCTGGGACTACGACCCCGCGGCGCAGTCCTTCAGCGCCCTGGGCATGTGCCTGGACGTGCCGTGGGGCAGCACGACCCCGGGCGTCAGCCTCCAGCTCTACACCTGCAACGCGACCAGCGCCCAGCGGTGGCGCCTGGGCTGACGCCGCGGGTGTGACCGCAACGGCGAAGGGCGGCTCCGCACGGGACCGCCCTTCGCCCTCGGTCCACCCCTGCCACTCACGGCTCAGCCCGGCGGGTCCTCCCTCGGCGGCTCCGGCGCGAGCCGCCGGGCGCCGAGCGCCACACCGAGCTGGAAGCGGTTGTCCACACCGAGCCGGTCCATCATCGAGCGCACGATGGTGGAGACCGACCGCTCGCTGATGTGCAGCTGCCGCGCCGCGCTCGCGTCGGTGTGCCCGTCGGCGAGCAGCTCGACGAGGCGCCGCTCGCGGGGTGACAGGTCGAAATCGGTCACTGACCCCTCCTGGGTCGGCCCTCGCGGGCCGGTCTGATGATCGGCCGAGACCGGCCGGGCCGCCACGGCGACCCGGCCGGCGCGGGTCAGTCGGGGAAACCGCTGCGCAGACGCAACTGCGTGCTGCCGTTGCCGTCCCAGTCATCGGCGTACGCGACGGCGAACAGGCCGTCCGCGCCGACCGCGACGGCCGGCTGGTCCTCGTCGTTGGCGGTCCACACGCTCAGCCGGTTCTCGGCGAACCGGCCCGGGACGAAGCCCGTGGCGAATTTCGCGTCCGGATCGATGCCCCGCGCCCACACGTCGAGCCCGTCGGCGTACCCGGCGATACCGGTGCTGCCGGGCGCCTCCGTCCACGCGACCACCGCGTCGCCGGCCGCGTCCACCGCGATCGCGGGATCGCTCTGCGGGCCGGCCATCGCGCTCACGTCGGCACTCACGACAGCCGGCCCGGCGGCACCCGCGGCGAGCTCGTAGAAGGGGCCGCTGACCGGGGTCGGCGCGAAGCGCGCCACGTTGCCCGGATCGTAGGCGCGTACGCAGACCAGCTGCCGGTACGCCGCTCCCGCCGCCAGCGCCGCGTCGGAGACACAGCCGTGGTCGTCCTGCCAGGCGGCGTACCAGAGGCCGGACGGGGCGATCGCCACCGCGGGGGCGGTCTGCTGTCCGGTGGTGTAGCCGGCGTTGGGCGCGATCGCGGCGGCGGTGAAGGAACCGGCCAGCCCGTCGGTCTTGGCGCGGATGTTGTAGCTGCCGTTGCCGTCGGCGTCGTCGGCCCAGGCGATCACGGCCTGCCCGCTGTCGTTGACCGACAGTGCCGGGCTCGCGTACGCCCCCGCCGTTCCGCCGGCCACGAGCACGTCGTAGCCGTCGGCGCCGGTCGGCGTGAGCTTCGCGTCCGTGGCGCTGAACGCCGCGTACCGGATGGTGTGGGTCTGCGGGGTGAGGTTGTCGGAGGTGTCGGCCCAGGCGACCGCGAACCGGCCGTCGCCGGTGACCGCGAGGACGGGGCTGGTCTGCTGGCCGTCGTGCTGCCCGTTGAGGGTGTAGGCGGCCTTCTTCAGCGTTCCGGTCCCGGTGATCCGGCAGGCCGTCAGGTCGTAGTAGCCGTTGCCGTCGTTGTCGTCCTGCCAGGCGACGACGGCGTTGCCGGCGGCGTCGACGCCGACCGACGGATTGCGGAAGTCCCATGTGGATCCGCTGCCGCTCGTGCGGCACAACGACGTCGTGGTCTGCCCCGGCGGATTCGTGTACGGCCCGCGGACGGGAAGGTCGAAGCTCTGTACGCCGTCCACGTACCTCGCGAGCCACACCTCGTCCCGCCCGGCCGAGTACGCGTCGGAGTCGTACGCGACGTACACCACGTGATGTCCGGCGGCGTCGACGTACGCGGCCGAGGCAGGCTCCTGCTGGTTGCCGGCGGCGACCGTGTTGACCGTGCCGAACCGCGCCGCCGGGTACGCCGACGGCGAGATCTTCACCGCCGCGGTCACGATGCGGTCGAAGGCGGCGCTGTAGCCGTTGTAGACGGCGGCGTCGGACAGCCGCATCATCGCCTCGTCGTTCTTGCGCAGCGCCCCGTCGGTGTAGTTCTCCGACCCGGTGTACACATAGGAATGAGCGGCGCCGTCCTTCCGGGAGACGCCGTTGACGAGCAGGAACTTGGAGTGGATCGCACCGTCCTCGCAGTCCCGGTCGCCGCCGGAATGGGCGAACCACGAATCGCGGCAGCCGCCCGGGGACATCGCGTACGCCGAGACGCCCCGGTCGCCCAGCGCGGCCAGTCCGTCCTGGTGCTCGCCGGTGGCCACCTGCACCGTGCAGCCGGCGTCGGCCTTCTTCGCCAGCGCGTCGATGATGTCCGAACGGGCGTCGTCGAAGTCCCACATCGCGACCTTGACGGTGCCGCCGGGGCAGGTGACGTCGTCGATCGCGGCCGCCACCAGATCCTTGTACGCCGTCGTGCCCCACACCGCGGCGATCTCGCTGTTCTCCGCGGCCGAGCCGACGTTGCGGGGGAAGAACCAGACGCGCTGCGCCCCGGCGTTCAGGTCGCCCGTCTCGTACTGGGTCGCGCCGGCCGCCAGCCGGTTCCAGTAGGCCCGGTAGCCGGCCGCCAGCGCGGTGTTGCCGGTGACCTCGACGAGGTTGTTGAACATCTGCTTCTGCGGCGAGGTCGGGTTGTACGACGTCTGCACCACCAGATCGGTACGCCCGTCGGTCAGCGCGCCGAACACCCAGAACTTGTTGTGGTCGATGCCGTCGGCGCCGAAACACGAGTGCCGGCACTGCGTCACGTGCAGCCCGGGATGCGTCGCCGCTGCGGTGATCAGGCTCTGCACTCCGCTGGACGGCGTACAGGCGCTGCCGACACCGTCCGGGCACGCTTCGACCACGAGGTTCACCGTCGCGTACGCCGAGGCGTTCACCAGCGAGGTGACCAGCGACGTGCTCGTGTCGGTGTAGACCGAGCCGTAGATCGTCGAACCGGACGCGGCCGCCCCGACCAGTGCGTTGAGCTCGTCGAGCAAGCCGTTGTCCTCGTACGTCCCCTTGTTCGACGCCGGGTCGAGGTAGTCGGAGACGCCGGGCGTACCGGTGTCGGTGACCGGGTCGAGGTCCGGGTCGAGGAAGAGCACTTTGACCGTGCCGCTGCTGACGCTGGTGGTGTTCGCGGTGGCGGCCGCCGGCGCGAGGCTCGCGGCCGATGCCGTCGCCAGCGCCAGGAGGACGCCGGCCCAGACGACCGGGATCGGGCGCGCGGCCCTCACCCGGCCGCGGCGGCGCGGGAATGGTGATCTCATGGGGTTTCCTTCCGGGTCCGGCCGGGCCGCCCACGCGGTACGGCATGGTCGGGGGCAGGACACCAGGCCGCGCCGCGACGAGGGACCGGCCGCGGCGAGGTTGCGGGAACCCGCACACCTCCGGCAGCGCCCGCCCGAACTACACGCAGGTGAAGCAGCTCGGGTTCGGCCCGCGCGACGGCGTGGCCACGTACGGCACGAGAACCCGCGGATCGTCCACCGGTATCCGGGCCACGCTCTCGCCGCCGCCCGGCAGCGGCGTCAGCGAGACGCAGGCCAGTCGCGTACCCGGGGCGGCGGCCAGGCAGACCGCGGTGAACGGGCTGAAGTTCCCGAAGAGCACGTAGGCGAACGACTTCGTGTCCAGCCCGCTGTAGTAGCCGAGGCGCCCCTCGGTCGCGCGGCTGCTCGTGTAGCGGACGAGCCCCCAGGCCGCGTCGCCGGCCGGGGCGGCCGGGCCGCACGGCGTGACCCGGCCGGACAGCGACAGCGCCGACAGTTCGTCGTCGTAGGAGAAGGCGGTGTAGTCGCCGGCGGCGCAGACGGTGGGCTGGCCACGGTCCCACGTGGACGGATCGGCGGCCGCCGGCGCGGCGCCGAGTCCCACGGCGGCCGCGAGCGCCAGGACGGCGACCCCGTGTACGGCTGTTCGTCTCATGGTGTTCCCCTTGAACGGATCGGATGCGCGGCGGTACCGCCAGGCGCCGGTGCGGGGCGGTGCGGGTCAGCGGCCGGGTGCCGGCGGAATGTAGGTGGCGCCGCGGGCGCCGAGAACGAGGCCGAGCTGGAAGCGGTTGTCCACGCCGAGCCGGTCCATCAGCTGCCGCAGGATCGACGACACCGTACGCTCGCTGACCCGCAGCTGCCGAGCGGCTCCGGCGTCGGTGTGGCCGGCGGAGAGCAGGTCGACGAGGCGCTGCTCGCGATGCGACAGCGACAGCGGCGGCCCGGCCGGCACCGCGATCGGCCGGGCCTGCCCCCAGTGCTGCTCGAACAGCAGGCACAGCGAGGCGACGACCGCGTCCTCGGTGGCCTCCAGGTAGCCGCGGTCGTAGTCGTGGGCGTCGACGGGGAAGAGCGCCACCCGCCGGTCGATGATGATCAATTTCATCGGTACGCGTTCGGCCTCGCGCTGCTGTACGCAGGGCCCGGTTCCGGCGCTCTCCGGAGCGATGTTGCCGACGGCCGTCAGCTCCCGCACCGCGATGCCCCGATCGAGAAGGCTGCGGTCGAGCGGGGCGGCCGCCTGCGTGGAGGCGACCTCGAAGACCACCTCCGGATTCACGACCAGATGTTCGTGGCGCTCCATCTCCACCAGCGACGCCAGCCGGTGCCGGGTCGCCGCCCGGCTGAGATGCCGCAGCCCCGGCCCCAGTTCGCGGATCACCTCCGGCGCCGGGATCAGCTCGGTCTTGTGCGGCCGCCGCGGCCGGACCAGGCCGGCGATCACCTCGTCGGGCGGACTCGCGTACCACTCACCGGTGCGGGTCAGCGCGACCGCCTGCAGGCTGCGCAGTTCGGCGAGCGCGTCGTCGACCCGCCGCGCGGGGATGCCCAGGCTCCGCCCGAGCATCGACGGCGACTGCCGGCCGAGCGTACGCAGCGTACGGAAGATCAGGTCGGCGTCCGCGGACACGCCCCACCGGACCAACGACGGTATCGAGGCGCCGAGGACCACCGAATCCCTGCTGACACCCTGCATGCGACCTCCCCGCTCGGCCCCATGAGACCACGGTGATCGAGGCATCGACAAGAAACCTGTCCAAACCGTTGCCGAGGACTGCGGGATCCCGCAAAGAAGCTGCGTACGTGGCTTTTCCGGGCCGCCGGGTCAGTCGTCGTCCTCGGACTCCCGGTGGATGCTCTCCGCGATCGCGGCCACGTCCCAGCCGCCGTCCGCGCCGCTGTCGCGCCACGCGGCCACGGCCTCGTCGGCCTCCTCGTCATCCCAGTCGTACTCGTCGACCAGGGTCCGCGCGACCAGCCGGTCCAACGTCAGATCGTCCATGACATGGCACCTTACCGGCGCGCACTCCGCCCCTGCGGGCTTCGGCGACTCCGTGTCGTCGCCCTGGCCCTGATCGTGGCCGCCCCCACGGTCGCCGCCCCCGCGGCGCTCGCCGACGACGCCAAGACCCCGGTCGTCAGCTGCCGGACGAGGTACGCGGGATCATCGCCTCGACGAGCGTGCCGGTCTACCCGCACGCCGCCGCGTACGCCGACGCCGACCTGACCGCCCTCGCGCAGCGGGCCGCCGCGCTGACCGGTGTGACCCAGGCCGGCCCGCGTCCGGACGCTGGTCGGACGACCACCCCGCGATCTTGCGCGAATGTACCGGCATTCCGGGCATTCGCCGCGAAATTTGGGACATTCGCGCAAGATCGTCGAGAAGGGGAGGTGGTGATTATTCGAATCGGGCGGTGTCGGTGCGGATGAGCATCCGCAGCAGCGGCAGCGTCGAGCAGATCACCGCGAGCGACAGCACCAGCCCGCCCCCCGTCGCCAGGAAGTACGCGCCGCCCGGCAGCGGAATCCCGGACTTCTTGCCGAGCGTGTCCACCACGACGGCGGCGAGCACGTAGCCGGTCGCGGCCGCCAGTATCGCGGCGGACACCAAGGGCAGCAACGATTCCAGGAGCACCACCCGGGTCAGGCCGGACATCGGCGTACCGGTGAGGCGCAGGAGGGTGAAGGGGCGCCGCCGTTCCACCATGCCGGCCCCCGAGCTGACCGCCAGGCTGCACGCGGCGATGAGCAGGGTCAGGCCGACCGCCCCGTACGCGATCCGTTCGAGTGCGTCGTACGCGCCGGCCCGCAGGTCGGAGATCTCACCGAAGGTCGCGGGCAACCACGCGTTGCCGACCATCTGCGCCGGGGTCATGCCGAGGGGGGTGGACCAGGGGGCGTGCACGGTCAGGAAGGTGCGGACCCGTTCCAGGGTGGCCGCATCCGGGGCGGCGACCAGCAGAGTGCCCAGCCGCAGCGTTCGCACGTCGCCGGTGAAGCCCGGATTCGTCGCGTCGACCGCGGGCAGCCGGACGGCGGACGGGTTGTCGACGAACAGGCCGCCCGACATCACCTTCACCTGCTGCTGACCAGCCGCGCAGCGGCCCAGGACGGGAAGCCTCGCCAGCGCCGTGCAGTCCACGACCGAGTCGTAGATCTTTCGCGGGTCCGGTGGTTCCTTGCCCGGCCCCATCTCGGGCAGCTGGTCGTCGGGCAGCCGGTACATCGGGATGACCGTCGTCCCGGCGTACCCGCTGATGGTGTCGACGACGGTGGCACCGTCCTGTGCGGACAGACCTGGGCCGGCGAGGCCGTAGCCCACCCGCAGGACGTCGCGCAGCGCCGGGTCGCCGCCGGTGTTCGGCTGGGTGAGCAGGCTCGGCATGAGCACCGCGATGGCGGTGCCGAGGAAGACGGTGAGGACCAGGCCGCTGACGGTGCGGAAGGCGCCCTTCGGGTCCCCGCCCAGCCGGCGGGCGGCCAGCAGCGCCGAGGCGCTGCCGGAGACGGCGGCGAGCAGGCGTGCGGCGACCATGGTCAGCCACGGGCCGGCGATGACCAGCCCGAGCATGATGACGATGAGGCTCGGATAGATCAGGGCCTCGGACGGATTGTCGCCGCCGGCGGCGAGGCCGCCGATGAACAGCGCGGCACCGACGGGCAGGGGCAGGATCCGCCAGGCCCGCGGGGGCCGCGGGGTGACCTTGCGGGTGACGCCGAGCGGCGAGACCCGGACGCGGCGCAACGACCACAGCGCGGCGACGACCGACGCCACCGGTACGCCGATCACCACGGCCAGGTATCCCCAGCCGGTCGGGGTCACGTAGCGGGGCAGGAACGGCGCTCCCGTGATCGACACGGTGGCCAGCCAGGGTTCGACGAGCAGGAACAGCCCGACCCCGACGGCGGTGCCGAGGACCGCCCCGAGGGCGGCGTCGATCGACGCGATGACGCTGATCTGGCGGTTGGTCGTACCGACCAGGCGCATCGCGGCGAAGCGCTCCTCGCGACGGGCGGCGGCGAGCCGGGTCGCGGTCGCGACCAGAACCATGATCGGCAGAGTGAGCGCGATCGCGGCCAGCCCGAACCCGAACTGGTACATGGTGGTCGTGCCGAACGTGTCGGCCTGCGTACGCACGGCGGTGACCCGCTGGACTCCGGTCATCGCGGCCAGTTCCCGGGGTGTGTGCCCGATGACGATCACCAGTTCGTCCGGTGCGGACAGCGCGTCGTCACCGAGTACGCCGGTCTGCCGGCCCGGGAACCGGTCGCCGAGCTGGTCGTGTGCCGTGTGCGCCAGGAGATCGGACAGCGCGGGCGAGACGGTGAACTCGCCGGCCGCCGGCAGCTGCGACAACCCGGGGATGAGGGGCGGATGGGAGCCGAGCGCCGCCACGTCGAGCCGTTCGACCTGCCGGTCGGCGAAGTAGTCCGTCGACAGCCGCCACAGCTCCGCGCCGTCGCCGGACTCGACCGTGCCGGGTGTGACCTCGGTACCCAGCGTGCATTCCCAGCACGGGCGCTGCACGGTCGTCTGGAACGCGTGGAAGTCCGCCACGACCGCCAGCAGCACGGTCACGCCGATCGCGACCCCGGCCGCCGTCGCCAGCAGGCGCATCAGGGACTCGCCGCCGCTGCGCAGCGACAGGCGTACGCCCAGGCGGATCATCGTCCCACCGCCCCGACCGTCAGGGCCTTGCCGTCGCGCACCATGATCTCGCGGTCGGCGTACGAGGCCACCCGCGCGTCGTGGGTCACCAGCACCACGGCGGTGCCCTCGGCGCGCACGACGTTCATCAGCTCGTCCATCACCTGCTCGCCGGTCAGCGAGTCCAGCGAGCCGGTCGGCTCGTCGGCGAACAGCACCCGCGGCCTGGTCACCAGGGCCCGCGCGATCGCCACCCGCTGCGCCTGCCCGCCGGACAGTTCGCCGGTACGCCGCCCGCCGAGCCCGGAAAGGCCCAGCCGGTCGAGCCACTCCTCGGCCCGCGCGTACGCCTCCTTGCGCCGGACCTTGCCCAGCAGCAGCGGGAGGGCGACGTTGTCGGCGACGGTCAGTTCGGGGACCAGCTGGCCGAACTGGAACACGAACCCGAACGCCGTACGCCGCAGCCGGGTGCGCGCGGTGTCGTTCAGACCGTCCACCCGGGACCCGTCGAACCGGACCTCACCGCTGTCGGGCAGGTAGATGCCGGCCAGGCAGTGCAGCAGGGTGGATTTGCCCGAGCCGCTCGGGCCCATCACGGCGACGACCTCGCCGGCCGCGACGGCGACGCTGGCCCCGGTCAGGGCGGGCGTCGTGCCAAAGGACCGGTGCACGTCCACCGCTTCGATCAACATGTTCGTGCTCATGCGTTCTTCCCCGTTTCCGCGATTCTCACGGTCTCCGCGAGCGTGCCCAGCCGGGCGGTGGTCAGATCGATCCATCGGAGGTCGGCCTCCAGGTGGAAGAGGCCGTAGTCGGCCAGGAGCAGTTCGGCCGGCCCGCCGGTGCGCTTGATCTCGGTCAGTTCGCGCATCCGGGCCAGGTGCGTGCGGCGCTGCAGGTCGAGGTAGCCGGCCGCGTCGCGATCGAGCAGCAGGGCCAGCACGACCTTGACGAACAGGACCGTCTGCAGGTGCGGCGCCGGTTCGACCGGCTCGCCCAGCCACTCGGCCACCTGGCCGTGGCCGGCGTCGGTGATCGCGTAGCTCTTGCGGTCCGGCCCGTCGCCCGGCTCGGCCCGGGACTCGATGAGCCCGTCGCGGGTCAGCCGGCCGAGGGACGCGTAGACCTGGCCGAACGACAGCGGCTTGTCGTTGCCGAACAGCGTGTCGTAGTGGCGTTTGAGGTCGTAACCGTGACTCGGCGCGCGGTCCAGCAGCCCGAGCAGCGTCAGTGGAACGCTCATGTCATCACCATGCGCTGAGCGTATACGCGGAGCGCATACCCAGGTAGCAGGGTTGCCCCCGACATGACCCTGAGTCGACCCCGAGATTTCGCCCCGCGCGGGCGTACTACCGGCTGACCGCCGACGGCCTGGCCGCCGCCCGGCAGGCCCTCGCGGAACTGCACGAGAGCACCCGGCGCGGCGTCGCCGCCGTGAACTCGAAGGAGGTGACGGCATGATCGGCTGGCTGTGCGACGGAATGCTCGACACCACCGCCCGCCGCTGGCCGGCGGAGACCCGCGCGGAGATGCGCGCGGAGTGGCGGGCGGAACTCGCCGCCGTGCCGAGCGCCTGGCGGAAGATGCGGTTCGCGGCCAGCCTCGCGGCCGCCGGCCCCGACGGCCCACGCCCCTTCTCCGCGGTACGCGTCATCCCGGCGGTCCTCGGTTCGCTGCTGGTCGTCGGAGCGCTGCCGCAGGCGTACTTCGTGATCGCCGTCCGGTGGGTCTCGTTCCTGGCGGACGACACCATCGGCCGGCACGCCTGGGTGGGGGTGGCCAGCTTGGTGCTGGCGATCGGGCTCGGATATCTGGCGGCCCGGCTGACCGCGCCGCTCACGCGGCTGGTGACGCCGTGGCTCGTGGCGCCGTGGACCTTCGGTGCTGCGCTGGTGATCTGGCTGGGCGACTACGCGTACCACGGCTGGCTGGTCCACGCCGACGTGATCGACCTGTCGCTGTGGGCGCTCGGTGGGACCCTGTTCGTCGGCGCGAGCGTCGTGCTGGCCCGGCGCGGCAGCCGGGTCCTGTCCTGGCTCGCCGGACTGCTGGCCGTGCCGGCGGCGTTGTTCGGCGGGTTCACGCACGGCGGGCTTGGTGTCGACGACCAGTTCATGTTCCACCAATGGCTGCCCGCGTTCGCGTTCGCGGTCACCACCTCGATGTTCGTGCACGCGACCGTCTTCCTCATCGTCTACGGTCGCACCCTCGGCGTACGCCGGGCCTGAACGAACGGGGCGCCCTCCGGCTCGGGGGAGGAGGGCGCCGCGTTCGTCCGCAGCGACGGCACCACCGCCGGTACGCGCGCCGCGTACCGCTCGTATTCGGCGCCCAGATCGGCCCGCAGGTCCCGTTCCTCGAACCGGATGCCGACCGCGATGTACGCCGTCGACGCGACCGCGAAGAACAGGTGCCCGACGGTCATCCGGGGCGCCGCCCAGAACGCAACGACCAGCCCGAGCATCATCGGGTGGCGGATCCACCGGTACAGCCACCGCTCGGAGAATCCCGGCGGCTCGTAGTGGGCCCGGCGCAGGTGCCGGTACGCCTGCTTCAGGCCGAGGAAGTCGGCGTGGTCCACCATGAACGTCGACCAGACGACCAGGGCCCAGCCGGCCGCGTACAGCAGCCAGATCATGATCGACCAGGGCGGCGCGACCTGCCACAGGACGGTGGGGACCGGCTGCCACCAGACGAACGTCGCCAGTAGTAACAGGCTCGCGACCAGGACGAACGTGCTGCGCTCGGCGGCCCGCGGGACGACCCGGGTCAGCCACCGCTTGAATCCGGCCCGGGCCATGATCGTGTGCTGGACGGCGAACGCCAGCAGCAGCGCCGCGTCGACGGCCAGCGCCGCCCAGGCCGGCCGGGTCGCCGGCCCGTCCACGGACGTCGGCGCGCCCCGGTCGGCCAGGAAACCGGCCGCCCAGACGGCGCTCAGCACGAAGGCCCCGTACGCGACGACCGCGTACCCGGCGATGGCGAGGCGGGAGAAAGTACGCATGCCCCCATCGTCGCGAGGCCGGGTGCCGGGGGCAGGCGGGAAAATACCTCAGTTTCCGCCGGCGGCTCAGTTCCCGCCGGCGGCTCAGTTCCCGCCGGCGGTCGCGACGTACCAGGCGGCGATCTGGGCCCGCGACCGGAAGTCCATCCGGTAGCGGATCCGCTCGACGTGCGCCTCGGCCGACCGCTCCGCGATGCCGAGCCGCTCGCCGATCTCCCGGTTCGTGCACCCCTGCGCGATCAATGCCGCGACCTCGCGCTGCCGGGAGGTCAGCGTCGGCGCCCCGCCGCGGTGGCGCCCCGGCAGCCCGAGGAACCGGCGCACCGCGCTCGTCAGCGGCGCCACGTCACCGATGTAGGGCAGATGCGACCGTCCCGGCACCGTCTCGAACCGCGCACCGGCGATGCCGTCGGCCAGCCGCCGGCCCTCGGCGACCGGCGCCGCCCGGTCACCGTCGCGATGCACCACCAGCGTCGGCGCCCCGATGCGGGCCAGCAGCTCGCCCACATCCACCTGGTAAGCCAGCGCCAGCATCGCGCACGCGGTCCCGGCACTGGCCGACTCCCGCTGATAGCGCGTGAACGCGGTCCGCGTACCGGCGTCGGCGTCCGGCGCGAACAGGTCCGCCAGCAGGTCCGAGGCGAGCCCCCAGTGCTGGCGTACCAGGCCGATCACGTGCCGCTGCAACTCCGGCGCGGCGACGTCCCGGCCGCGGGCCCAACCGCCGTACAACACCAGCCGCGACACCGACTCCGGCTGGTCCGCCGCCCACGCCGCGGCGACCGCCGCGCCCAGCGACACCCCCATCAGATCGAAGCGGTCCAACCGGTTCGCCGCGACCACCGCCCGCAGCGCGGCCAGCTCCTCCACCATCGTGTACGCCGAGTCAGCCGCTCGGTCCGACAGCCCGCAGCCGGGCTTGTCGTACCGGATGAGCGTCCGGCCGTCGGCGAGCGCCTCGTAGAAGGCCCGCTCGGCCGGCAGCGCCCAGCTGAGTTCGAGGTGGCTCAGCCAGCCGGACACGTAGACGAGCGGCGGCCCCGATCCGGTGACCGCGTACGCGATCCGCGTACCGGCCGAGGATCTGGTCATGGCGACGCGCTGCCCCACAACATCAGCTTAGGGCTGGTGCGCGTGTCGGATCGCGAAGCCGGGGGCCGCCGCTCGCGTCGCCGTGGACGTCCCGCCGGCGACCGCCGGGTTCCGGAACGTGCCGACGACGTCCACCAGCACGTCCGTACGACCGGCCCGGTTGTAGACGTTGAAGCCGTCGGCCGGCCCGATGAGGGTGTACACGGCGTTCGGGATGATCTGGCCCTGGGCCGGGTTGAGGTTGCTGACGTCGGGCCGGCCGACGCCCGCGATGCCGCTCGGCCACACCGACAGGAAGGTCGACGCCGTCGGGGCGACCGCCGTCACGTTCAGCGCCAGGCCTTCGGTCCCGGCCGTCGCGACCGAGCCGGGCGCGGTCACGGTGGCGGTGGTGTCGGGCCCCAATGCCGGGACCGGATCCCCCTGGCGGGTGTCGGCGATGCGTACCGGGGTCAGGGCCTTGAACCGCAGGCCGCCCAGGGTGCTGTCGTCGAAGAAGCCCATGACGTCCACGATGACGTGCGAGGCGGCCAGGGTGTAGACGGCGATCGAGGGGTAGCCGCCGCAGCACGTTCCCACCGGCACGATGGCCATGTTGGGGACGGCGACGTCACCGGCCTTGTAGTTCAAGGTCGACGTGCCGGGCCGGACGCCGGTGTCGTTCCAGGTCGTCAGGAAGCCGTCCGCCGAGGGGCTGACGGCCGTCACGTTGACCACCAGCGCGCGGATGTGCGGATTGGTGTCCGCGCCGAAGTCGACGCCGACCGAGACCGCCTCGCCGGCGGCCAGCCTGGTGCCGGGACCGGTACGGCTGTCGAAGATCCGGCCCGGGATGACGGGCTGGTACTCGCCGCCGGTCCCCCGGGTGGCGGCGACGGTGCTGTCGGCGGCGTAATAGCCGACGACGTCGGCGATCACGTGCGTACTGCCCGCGTGGTTGTAGATGTTCACCTTGCCGCCGGACCCCAGGGCGACCGTGACGGAGTTGGCGCCCGTCCACCCGGGGACCAGGTTGAGCGACGAGGTGGTGGGCTGGGGGAGGCCGGCGGGGTACACGGTGAGGAAGCTCGACGCGGTCGCGCCGGTCGCGGTCACGTTGAGGACCACGGCCGACACGCCGGAGGCCGCGACGCCGCCCCGGCCGGTGACCTGGAGGCTGATCGTCGACTGCGGTCCCATGGGGGCTGCCGGGGAGGTCCCCAGGCCGCTGCGGGTGTCGAGGATCCGCGCCGGGGTGACCGGGTAGTAGGTGCCCTTGTTGTCGCTCACGACCAGGGTCTCGCTCAGGGCGTGCGTGACCGTTCCGGTCGCGATGATCGTGATCGCGTAGCGGCCCGCGACCACGCTGCCGGCGGCGGTGAACGTGGCGGTGGACGAGCCGCCGGTGGGCAGGGTGGCGGGGCTGAAGGCGGCGGTCACGCCGGTGGGCTGGCCGGCCGCGGACAGCATCACGGTACGCGCCGCGCCCGCCGTGATCGGCAGCCGGACCGCTGTCGTCCCCGTCCCGCCCGGCGAGGTGACCACCAGGCCGGCCTGGATGTCGAAGTCGTCGGCCGCGGGCGGCGGCGTGGGCGTGGTTCCCGTGTAGAGCAGGACATCGGGCGAGCCGCTGCCGCGGCCGACCACCAGGCTCGGCGTGGCGTTGCCGAGCACCTTCGCCGACACCTGGGCGGGGGTGAACGCGGGGTTGTCCGCCAGCACCAGCGCCGCGGCCCCGGCCACATGCGGCGACGCCATCGACGTACCACTGAGGACGGTGGACGCGGACGTGCCGGCGATCGACGCCGAGGTGATGGCGACGCCGGGCGCGAACAGGTCGACGCAGGAACCGAAGTTGGAGAAGCTCGCCCGGTTGTCGTTGCGGTCGGTGGCGCCGACGGTGATCGCGGCCGGCAGGCGGCCGGGTGAGTCGCCGCAGGCGTCGACGTCGCTGTTGCCCGCCGCGACCACGTAGGTGATGCCGGACGCGATCGAGTTGCCGACGGCCGCGTCCAGCACCGAGTCGCCGGAGCTTCCCAGGCTCATGTTCGCCACCGCCGGCTTGACGGCGTGCGCGGTCACCCAGTCGACGCCGGCGACCACGCTCGCCGTCGAACCCGTGCCGGTGCAGCCGAGGACCCGGACCGCCACCAGCGACACGCCCTTGGCGACGCCGAACGTCGTGCCGCCGATCGTGCCGGCGACGTGCGTACCGTGGCCGTTGCAGTCGTCCGCGCTGCCGCCGGGGGTGATCTCGTCGACCCCCTTGACGGCCCGGCCGCCGAAATCGGTGTGGTTCAACCGGATACCGGTATCGATCACGTAGGCGTGCACGTTGGCCGCGGTCGTCGCATAGCTGTACGCGCCGTCCAGCGGAAGCCGCCGCTGATCGATGCGATCCAGGCCCCACGACGGCGGAGCGGCCTGGGTCGCGTCGACGCGGATCTCCTGGTTCTGCTGGATGTACGCCACATCCGGCGCGCCGGTCATCGCCAGCGCGTGCTCGGCGCTCATCGTGGCCGCGAACCCTCGGACGGCCGCGGTGAAGATCCGGTCGACATGGGCGTCGTACTGCCGGGCCAGTGATCGCGCCACCTCCTCGACGGTGTCGCCGTAGCCGGAGGGCTTCAGGACGACGATGTAACTGCCAGGGATGGCGTGGGGACTGCCGGCCCCGATGATGGTGCCGTGGGTCGCCGGTGCGCCGGCGGCGACCGGCCCACCGGCCGCCGCCAGGCCCACGGCCGCCACGAGGAGCAGGCCGGCTCCCCACCAGGGGCGACGCCGTACGGTTCGGGAAATCTTCATCGGGCCCTCTTCCGGTCGCGTCCACGGGAGTGGCGTTGGAAGACGGTCGCCGTGGAGATCTCGGCTGATGGTACGGCCAGATGACCGGATTGTCGGGTATGCCGGTCTCAGGGTTGGGTTGTCAGCACGTTGAAGACGGCCTCCGCCCGATCGCGCCGGGCGTACAGGTCCCAGGCGGCGTCGGCCAGCGCATCGGGGTCCAGCACCGGCAGGCCCGCGGTCGGCCGGGCGCTCATGAACCGGTGGATGTCGCCGCGCTCGATCAGGCCGCCGATGGTCAGCGTGCCCGCGTACACGCCACGGTCGGCGAGCGCGGCGTGCAGCGTCACGGCGTAGTTGCGCAGGGCGGCAGAGGAGAGGGCCAGGCTGCCGAGGGCCGGCATCGGCAGCACGGAACTGAGCCCGCCCGCGAACAGCAGCCCGCCGTCACCCCGTTCGAGCATGCCCGGCAGCACCGCGCCGACGAGGTCGACCGCCGCGTACACCCAGCTCATCGCCGCCCGCACGGACTCGCTGTCGGACTTCTCGATGCCGGCCGGCATCCGGTCGGGTTCGAGCGCGGCCGGGCCGTAGTACACGATCTCCGGCTGGTCGAACCGCTCGGTGATCGCGTCGACCGCGGCGGCCAGCCGGCCCGGGTCGCGGACGTCGGCGACGAACGAGGCGGCCTCGATGCCTTGTGCGGCAAGCGACGCGAGATATCCCTCGTGCCGCTCCGCCGTACGCGACACCAGCGCGACCCGGTGCCCCTCCCGGCCGAAGCGGTGTGCGATGGACAGGCCGAGCCCGGGTCCGGCACCGAAGACAGCCAGCGTTCCCACGGTTCCTCCTAAGTTGAGGGGGTCCTCAGATTAAGCCGACCGTAGCATGAACCTGAGGGAGCCCTCAACTTTGTAGGATGGTGGGCGTGACCACCGGAACCAGGCCGCTGCGCGCGGACGCCGCCCGCAACCGCGACCGGCTGCTCGCCGCCGCCGGCGAGGTGTTCGCCGAGCGCGGCCTGGACGCCCCGCTCGAAGAGATCGCCCGCCGCGCCGGCGTCAGCATCGGCACCCTCTACAACCACTTCCCAGCCCGCGATGACCTGTTCGACGCGATCTTCCCGCCCCGGATGGCCGTCCTCGACGCCGCCGCGCAGGAGGCGCTTGCCGACCCGGACCCGTGGTCGGGATTCGCCGCCTTCACCGAGGCGCTGTTCGCGCTGCACGCCGAGGACCGCGGCCTCAACGACGCGCTGGCGCAACGCGTACCGCTGTCACCGGAGGTCGTGGAAGCCTGCCACCGCTGCTTCGCGTACATCGAAAGGCTGGTGGCGAGGGCGAAGGAGAGCGGGCAGCTGCGGGCGGACTTCGAGGCGGCCGACTACGCCGCGCTGATCTGGTCGATGTCGCAGGTGATCCGCGAGACGGCGGGCGTGGCGCCGCAGGTGTGGCGGCGGTGCCTCGGGTTCTTCCTCGACGGCCTGCGGGCGGGGGCGGCGCATCCGGTGGGCGTTCCCGGGCTCACCCCGGAACAGCTCGCCCGCATCATGGCCGCGCCCCCGGCGTAAGGGCCCGGAACAAGCCGGCCGGCCCGGTCAGGCGGCGACGGTGACGACGACCTTGCCGGAGGCGTGGCCCGCCTCGACGTAGCGCATCGCCGCCGGCAGTTCCGCGAACGCGTACGCGCGGTCGATCACCGGTGTCACTTCGCCGCTGTCGGTGAGCCCGGCCAGTTCGGTGAGGTTCCGGGCGCTGGACGGTCCGATGTGCGTGTCGGTGATGACGACGCGCCGCGTACCGAACCTGCCGATCAGGGTCGCCCCGATCATGTGGTCCATCGGCCGTACCCAGCGTCCGGCCTTGCCGCCGATCACCACGTACGTCCCTTGTGGACGAAGTGTGCGCCGGGCGGCCGTCACCCTTGGACTTCCGGCGATGTCCAGCAGGGCGTCGAAATCGCGGGCGACCTTCGTGAAGTCCTCGGTCCGGTAGTCGATGACGGTGGCCGCGCCGAGGCCCCGGACGAGGTCGGCGTTGCGGCCGCCGCAGACGCCCGTGACCTCGGCGCCCGCGGCCCGGGCCAGCTGGACGGCGAAGGTGCCGATCCCGCTGGACGCGCCGTTGACCAGCAGCCGCCGGCCGCCGGTCAGCCGGGCATCGTCGCGCACGGCCTGCAGCGCGGTCACCGCGGCCATCGGGTACGCCGCCGCCTCCTCGAAACTCAGCCGCCTCGGCTTCGCCGCCAGCAGGTCCTCGCGTACGCAGGCGAATTCCGCGTACGCGCCGTGCTTGACGAGCGCGTACACCTCGTCGCCGGGCTGGAAGAGCGTGACGCCGGGGCCGGTGGCGGCGACGACGCCGGCCAGGTCGCAGCCGATGATCGGCTGGAGCGGCCGGCGCTTGCCGAAGCCGCCGGGGGTGAAGCGGGCGGCGAGCGGCTCGCCGCGCATGTGGTGCCAGTCGTAGGGATTGATGGACGTCGCCCGGACCCGCACGAGGACCTCGCCGGCCGCGGGTGTCGGGGTGGGAACGTCGCTGAGCAGCAGATTCTCCGGCGGTCCGTACGTGCGGAGCAGGTACGCCTTCATCGAGCACTCCTGACCTTACGTTGTAAGTCTTACGTTGTAAGGTAGCCTTACGCCGTAAGAACGGTCAAGGGGTCGGCGGAAAATCGGCGCAGCCTTGACTCGGCGCGCGGTCAGATCGGCGCGGTCAGATCAGCGCAGCCGGTCGGCGCAGTCGGTCAGCGCAGCCGATCGAGGCCGTCGAGGACGATGTCCAGCCCGAACTCGAATTCGGTCTGGTCGTCACACCAGCCTATGGTCGATTCGGGGTCGTCGTGCGCCACCTCGGACAACATGCCGACAAGATGGGGCAGGCGCGCGGCCATGGCCACCATGACCGGATCGGGCTCACCGGTCGTCGGGCCGCCGCCGGGATCGAACAGCTCCTGGCTGAAGCCCAGTGCCCGGCTGCCCAGCGCGTGCATGGCGTGATGGCACAGGTCGTTCGAGAAGCCGCCGTCGCGCATGATCCCCACGAGGGCGTCCATGTGCAGCAGGACCGCCGGACTGGCGTTCTTCCGGGACTCGATCACCCCCGGTGCCCACGGGTGGCGCAGCAGCACCTCACGCGCGGCGAGGATGTGCACGCGGGCCGCCTTCTTCCAGTCGTCGCCCCGGCTCGGCAGCGTCACGCGCGCGGCGGCCTCGTTGATCTCCGCGCCGATCACGTCGACGACGCCGTCGAGGACCTGCTCCTTGTTGGCCACGTGGTGGTAGAGCGACATCGCCTCCGCGCCCAGCTCCTCCGCGAGGCGGCGCATCGTGACGGCGGAGATGCCGCCGGAGTCGGCGAGCTGGACCGCGGCCCGCAGCACCCGGTCCCGGCTCAGGGCAGGCCTCGACACGCAGCCAGCTTACAAGGTAAGACGGGTGCCCCGCCGCGTCCGCGACGGGGCACCCGTGGCGCGTTCAGCCCGCGTACACGCCGAACTCGAGCAGCGAGTAGCCGTACTGGGTGGCGCGGGTGGTGCCGTACATCCGGACGTACCGGCCGCTGCCCGTGATGTTCAGGGTCTGGGTACCACCGGCCGCGGTCGTGGTGCTGTAGATGCTCGTCCAGGTCGTCCCGTCGGGCGACGTCTGGATCTGGTACGCCTTGCCGTAGGCGGCCTCCCACTGCAGCACGACCTTGCAGATCGACTGCGTCGAACCGAGGTCGACCTGCAGCCACTGCGGGTCGGCGAAGGCGCTGGACCACCGCGTACCGGCGTTGCCGTCGACCGCGTTGGCCGCGGGGAAGGCCGCGTTCTCCTGGGACGACGCGGTCGCCGGCCGGCCCTGCGCGATGTTCGTCGTGCCGCAGGTGCCGGCCGGGCTCACCGTCCACGTGAACGAGGTCGAGCCGGACGCGCCGGTGGTGTCCTGGGCGGTCACCGTGACGGTGGACGTCCCGGCGGCCGTCGGCGTACCCGAGACGAGGCCCGTCGAGGTGTTGATCGACAGTCCGGCCGGCAGGCCCGTCGCGCCGTAGGTCAGCGTCTGCCCGCCGGCCGAGTCGGTGGCGGCGATCTGCAGGCTGGTCGCCGTCCCCACGGTGGCGGTCCGGTTGCCCGGGTTGGTGACCGTGACCGTGTTGCCGCTACCGGAGGACTGGGCGTACGCCTCGAACTCCCACAGCGAGTAGCCGTACTGGGTCGCCCGCTGGGTTCCGTTCATCCGCAGATAGCGGCCGGTACCCGTGACGGTGAGCGCCTGCACCCCGCCGGTTCCCGTCGTGGTCGAGAAGATCGTCGTCCACGTGGCGTTGTCGGCGGACACCTGCACGGAGTACGCCGTCGCGTATGCCGCCTCCCAGTTCAGCACCACCTTGCACAACTGGTACGCCTGTCCGAGGTCGACGGTCAGCGTCTGCGGGTCGGAGAAGGCGCTGGACCATCGCGTACCCGTGTCGCCGTCGACCGCGTTGCCCGGTGCGGTTCCGGCGTTCTCCTGCGTACCGGTCACCGGCTTGCGCAGCGCGACATCGGTCGTGCCACACGTCCCGCCCGTGCCGCCGGTGACGGTCCACGTGAACGTCGCCGCTCCGCTCGCCCCGGTGGTGTCGTGCGCCGAGATGGTGACGCTCGACGTTCCGGCGGCCGTCGGCGTACCGGAGATGAGGCCCGTCGTGGGGTTGACCGACAGCCCGGCGGGCAGGCCGGTCGCCCCGTAGGTCAGGGTCTGGCCGCTCGCCGAGTCGGTGGCGGCGATCTGCAGGCTGGTGGCGGTGCCGACCGCGGCGGTCCGGCTGCCGGGGTTGGTGACGGTGACCGTGTTGCCGGTGCCGCCGCCGGGCAGGGTCCAGATCTGCTGCGCGGAGCCGGTGCACGTCTCGATGTCGAGCCGCGAACCGGTGTTGGCGCCCGGGACCGTGAGGCAGAGCCCCGAGTTCGGGTTGACCAGCGTGCCGTTGGCCTGCTTGGTCCAGCCCTGGGCCGCGGACGCGTTGCACGGATACCAGTCGACCTGCGTGCCGCTGGTCTTGCCGGCCGCCACGACGTCCAGGCAGCCGCCCTGCGTCCGCAGCGTGCCGTCGGTGTACGGCGACCACGCCTGGCCGGCCGTGCCGTTGCAGGCGACGACGTTGATCGGGTTGCTCGCGACGTTCAGCGAGTTCTGGTTGGCCAGGCACAGGCCGTTGAGGCCCTTGACCTGTCCGGTCGCCGTCGGCGTGCCGGTCGGCGTGGAGTTGCCGCCCTGCTCGTAGACCGCCACCCAGGCCGCGCTCAGCGTCCCGCCCGAGGTCGTGGCGGCCGTCGGCGTGGCCGACCCCTGGATGCCGTCGGGGTAGTTGCCGCCCATCGCCAGGTCCCAGATGATGAAGAAGCCGTGGTCGATGGCCGCCTGCCAGGCCGCGACGCCCACCGACGCCTCGGTGATCGTGCTCTCCACGACACCGTCCATGAGGAACTGCAGGATCTCGGCGTTCGTGTCGGTGCGATCGATGATCACCGCGTACGTGTGGTAGCCGGTCTGGCAGCTCGAACCCGCGCCGGGGCACGGGATGAGCGCGTGGCCGGGGCTGGGACCGCTGGTGTGCAACGTCTGCGACGCCTCGTTGAGCGCGTTGACGTCCTCCATCATGTCGATCTCACCCGACTGCGGCCACCCCCCGCCGGTACGCATCGGGGCGCCCAATGCCCAGAACGCCGGCCAGTAGCCCAGGCCGCCGGCCGGGTTGGGCTGCTGGACCGAGGCGATCATCTCCATCTTGCCGCCGGGCGGGGCCTGGAAGTCGCTGCGGGTGCTCTCGATCCGGCCCGAGGTCCAGGTGCCGCCGCTGTTGACGGCCTTGAGCACCAGATGGCCGTTGCCGTCCAGGTAGACGTTGTCGGTGGAGTTGGTCGTGTGCTCCTTCTCGCCGGTACCGAAGCCGGTGCCGATGTCGTAGAACCAGTTCGCCGCGGCCGGCGCGGATCCGGCCGGACCGGCGAAGTCGTCGCTGAAAACGGTCGTCCAGCCGGCCGGCGGCGGGGGTGCCGGGTCGGCGTACGCCGCCGGGCTTTCGACGACCGAGGCGGTCAGGGCGACGAGGACGCCGGCGGCGAGCAGGGTCAGCGCGGCCAGGGCGGAGCGTGCCCTGCTCGCTGTCTGCCGTGGGGCGGGGGGCCGGACGAGGCCCGGAATGAAAGACACGGTGCCTTCCCTTCAGCGCGCGGGCGCGCGCTTACGGCTCCGGGGCGGACGCACCCGGTGACCGCGGGACGGCGGCGGTCGGTGCATCGGCCCGGACGCCAGTGTGGGCGATGAGAGAGAGCGCTCTCCCATTCATCGATGTCTACGGCTGTCCCGCGGGAGTGTCAAGGCTTTGCCATCTCGTGCCATGCCGGACCAAGACCTCAAGATCGGCGTACGCGAAATTGGGTTGCAACCGGGGGGCCGGGTCGCACGTGGTGTGTTCGCGAGCGGGACATGCCCGACGCGACCAGGGGAGGAAGGACAGTGTGGACACAGTGATGGCCGACGGGGTCCGGGCGCGGACAGGCGTCGGCGCGGTGGGCGCGGTGCACGACTTCGACGACCTGTACGCCGCGAGTTTTCAAGGATTGACCCTCCAGCTCTACGCCTACCTCGGCGACCTCGCGGAGGCGCAGGACGTCGTGCAGGAGGCCTTCTGCCGGGCGTACGCCCGCTGGAAAAGCATCCGCGACTACGAAGACCCGGTCCTGTGGGTACGCCGCGTCGCCTGGAACCTCGCGACGAGCCGGTTCCGCCGGCAGCGGACGGCGGTGAACTTCCTGCGCCGCCAGCGGGAGGAGAAGGTGGCGGAGCCGAGCCCCGACCGGGTGGCCCTCGTCCGGGCTCTGGCGAAACTGCCGGCGCAGCAGCGTCGGGCGGTCGTTCTGCACTACATGGCGCAGCTGTCGGTCGCGGAGATCGCACAGCAGGAGGGCGCCCCCGAGGGAACCGTGAAGTCGTGGCTGAGTCGCGGCCGGGCCGCGCTGGCCGGGCAGCTGACCGAGAAGGGGATCTGATGATGGACGAGTTCGAGCAGGACGCGCTGGTGTCGGGTGCCTTCGCGGAGTTCGGCGCGGCCGTCGCGCCCTCCGTTCGCCCCGCGGGCACACTCGCCGTACGCGGTGAGGTGCAGCACCGCCGCAAAGTACGCGCGACGGCGCTGGGCGTGGTGATCGCGTTGGCGATCGCCGTTCCGGTGGCGGCCTACGCGGCGCTCGGCCGGGGGTCGCAAGCCCCGCCGATCCCGGCCGCGACCGGTTCGCCGAGCCCGGTGGCGTCGCCGGCCGCGTCGGCCCCGGCATCCTCCACGGATCCAGGAGCGGCGGCGCCGGACGGTCAGCTGACGATCGCGCAGCTGACCGCGGGGAAGGTGGACATCCCCCGGTGGACGCAGCGGGCGAGCTGCCCGTCGGGCCAGCAGCGGATGACCAGGCAGGCGGGCGTGCCCGTACGCGCCGGCGCCAAGTCGATCGGCATCTACGCGGTCGCGTACGCCAATCTCGACAGTGACCCGGCCCTGGAGACGGCAGCCCTGGTGAACTGCTCGATCGGCGAGGTCTCCACCACCCGGGTCCTGGTCTTCGACCGCGACGCCCACGGCGGGATCGTGACCGAGGGCGAACTGGCGAACGGTTACATCTGGAGCATTTCGGCCGCCGCCGGCGGTGTGGCCGTCGACATCTCCGACACCGTCGCCTGCTGTGACGCGCCGAAGGCCACCGAGATACACCAGACCCGCACCTACGGCTGGAACGGCACCGCGTACGCCCAGATCAGCGGACCGAAGGCGTTCAGCATCCACACGAAGCCGACCGACCTGGAACTCCGCGTCGTCAGCGCGCAGTGGCAGGCGCCCCGGAACGGCATGCGGACCGGGACCTTGAAGTTCAAGGTCGTCAACAACGGGCCGTACGCCTCCAACATGTACCTCGTCACGGACTCCAGCCGGCTGTCGACCGCCAGTTACCCGCAGCACGCGGGACTGGCCGCCGGAAGCTCGGCGACGGTGACCATCACCGTCCACATTCCGGAAGGTTGGCCCGCGACCAACCTCTACATCACCGTGACGGAACTGGGCGTGGGCGGCGCGACGGGCGACCGGGCGCCGCAGAACAACTGGAAGAACCCGCCGGGCTGGTGACCGGCGAACGCTGAAGCGCCCCCCGCGACCAGGTCGTGGGGGGCGCTTTCTGGTCCAGGCCCGTCGTCGTTGTTGACAGTCGCGGTTGACAGTCGCGAGGTCAGCCCCAATACTTAGGCGTGTGCCTAAGTATCAGGACGGTCTCGACCGGATGTTCCACGCCCTCGGCGACGCCAGCCGCCGGGCGATGGTCGAGCGCCTGGCGCGCGGCCCGGCGTCGGTGAGCGAGCTCGCGAGCCCGTTCGACATGGCCCTGCCGAGCGTCGTTCAGCACCTCGGCGTACTGGAGGCCGCCGGGATCGTGTCGTCGACCAAGGTCGGCCGGGTGCGCACCTACCAGCTCGTGCCCGACGCGCTGACGCCGGCCGGCGAATGGATCAGGCGGCAGCGACTGCCCGCCGAGCGCCGCCTCGACCGGCTCGGCGCGTTCCTCGAACCGGGCAGATCCGAACCGGCCAATTCCGAACCGGGCGAATCCGAAGCACGCAATTCAGAACCGGGCGAATCCGAAACAAGCAAATCCGAAACAAGCGAATCCGAACCGGCAAAATCCGAAGGGGACAAGTCATGAACGACACCGTCAACCGCAGCCAGACCCACGCCACCTTCGTCATCGAGCGCGCTTTCGCCGTGCCGCTCGCCGAGGTGTGGCATGCCTTGTCCGACAACGACGCCCGCGATCAGTGGTTCGGCGGCGGCCCGGCGTTCGCCATCGAGAACAAGAAGCACGAATTCCGCGTCGGCGCGGGCGGGCTGGAGGAGGGCCAGTGGCACGGCGGGCCGCGTTCGCGGTTCGCGTCGACCTACACCGACATCGTCGACCAGCGTCGCATCGTGTTCACCTACGACCTGTGGGTCGACGACCAGCACCTGTCGACCTCGCTGACCACCATCGCGGTCGAGCCCGAGGGCGACGGCACCCTGCTGACCTACACCGAGCAGGCCGTGCACTTCGACGGCCTGGACAGCGTCGAGGGCCGCGAAGAGGGCACCCGGGGCATCCTCGACGGCCTCGCCGCCTTCCTGGCGCGCGGGCGTTGATCATGACCGGCCTCGATACCGGTCGAGTCACCGGGCGAGTCGCGGCGCCGGTCCGTGCCTGGGCGCCCGGCCGCCGGCTCGCCGTGATCGCCGCCGCGCTCGCCGGGCTCCTCACCGTGAACCTGGTGATCTACGCCATCGGCCGCGCCCTCGGCGGGACGTTCCGCTATACGCAGAACGGCGGCAGCGTACCGGTCGAGCCGGTCGCGATCACGTTCCTGTCGCTCGGGCCGCTGGTGAGCGCATTGGTCGTCACGGCGGCACTGGCCCGCACGTGGCCGGTGTTCCTCCGGATCGCGCGGATCGCCGGCCCCGTGTTCGCCGTGGTCACCATCGGTGTGATGACCCTTCCGGCGGACTTCGACATGACCAGCACCGTATGCCTCGCGGCAATGCATCTGGTCACCATTCCGGCCATGTTGGTCGCGTTTGACGCCCTTGCGCGTCGCCGTCCCCGAACCGCCGGGTAGCCGCCTGCCGGTACCGCCGGGGGCAGGCGCATCGGGTGTCCGCCCCCGGCTTCGCCTGCGTGGCGCCTCCGTGCGCGTAAGCGTGGCCGCGCATCTGCCACCGGGGAGTCGCCCACCAGGCGGTGAGGATCTACAATCAGCACCGTAAAGGCAGTCAACCCGGCAGCGTTGACGGACACGCCACTAGAGTGGGCGCGCGGGATGTTAACGGGCGCGGCTTGCGGCCGGGTTTTCCCGCGCCACGAAATGGAGTATGAGTATGGCCACCGGAACCGTCAAATGGTTCAATTCCGAAAAGGGCTTCGGCTTCATCACGCAGGACGACGGGGGCCCGGACGTATTCGTTCACTACTCCGCGATCGCCACGAGCGGCTTCCGTGAGCTCGGCGAAGGCCAGCGCGTGCAGTACGAGGTGAAGCAGGGCCAGAAGGGTCCGCAGGCGGACAACGTCTCCGGGATCTGAGTCTTCGGAATCTGAGTCTCCGGGATCTGAGCTGGATACAGCTCTACACCGCCGGGCCGGCTGATCGCGGGTCCCGGCGGTTTCTTCTTCACCTCACCACCGCGCCCGATGTGTACGCCGCATCCCGCCGCGCCGACCATCGGAGGCACCATGACCCCCGCTCGTCCACGGACCGGTGCTTCAACCCCCTACACCGGCACGCCCGCTCCCGACCACCGGCTCGCCAGCGCCTTCACGCGCCGGCCCCGTGGCGAGGGCGACACCGGACTTCGCATCGGACTGGCCGGCCCGTACGCCCCGTCCGGCGGCCCGGCGTCCCGTCATGCGCGGCTGCTGTTCGAGGGCTTGAACTCCGCGCAGCTGTCCGTTCAGGTCGTCCGGGTCGGGCAGCCTGAGGGCAGCCCGGTAGACCATGAGGAGATCGTCTTCGACCTCACCGCGGGCCTGGACGCGGGGGAGAAGAAGGCCGCGGAGATCCTCAACCGCACCGACATAGTGATCATGGAACACGAGGTCACCGGTGCCGACGCCCGGGATCCGGAGCAGAACATCCGGCTGCTGGAATGGCTGTGCGTACCCGTCGTGGTCGTGATCGGTCCGCTGGCCAGCACGTTGTCGGCCACGCACCGGACCGTGCTGACCGAACTGATCCGGTCCGCGGACGTCCTGGTGACCGTCTCCGAGTCCGACCGCGGCCGGCTGCACTCGCAGTTCGGTGCCAGCCTGCGCCAGGTGCTCGTCATCGATCAGGACGCCACGGTCGCCCGGTTCCAGGAGCTGATCAACGCACTCCTGCGGCGCCGTCCCTGACGCAGCGCCGATGACCTCGCGGGCCGCTACTCGGGACGGCCGTCGGCGAGCCACTGGGCGAGGCCGCGCAGCCCCACCGCCCACCGCCCGAGGTCGGTGACCTCCGCGTGCCCCGTGACGACCGTCAGCAACTCGGCCACCGCCTCGTCCGACCGCTTCGCCTCGTTGAGGGTCAGCGCGCGGAAGACGCGTACCGAGTCGGATTCGGGGAACTCCGCGCGGGCCCGCTCCAGCACCGCAAGCGACGCGTCCAGATCGCCCAGCCAGCGCAGCGTGCTCGCGTACTGGCACAGGCAGCGGCGCAGGACGTCGCCGTCCAGGCCGAGGGCGAGGGCCCGCTCGTAGTAGCCGCGGGCGGTCGCCTCCTCACCCGCGCTGTCGTAGGCGCCGCCCACCTCGTAGACGAGGACGGGGTGGTCGGGGTGCTCGGCCAGCAGCGCCTGGAAGTAGGCGATCGTGGGCGCCATGTTCGCCCGGTCGCGCTCGTCGTAGCCGCGCTGGATCGCCGCGGCCAGTTCAGGCGTCAGGTCGGTCGTCATGTGTCGCTGCCCCCAGGTCGCTGCGTTTGAAGATCAACCCACCCTATCCTGTACGCGGATCAGCGCGGCCGGGTGTTACCTTCCAGCAAGATCACAGGTGGGGAGGTGGGGCGTGCTGCACTTCGGCGTACTGGGGCCGTTCGTGGCGCGGCGCGGGGACGAGCCGATCGCGTTCCCGACCGCGATGCTGGCCCGCCTCGCCGCGATCCTGCTGTGCTCGCCGCACGCCGCCCTGCCGGCCGACACGCTCGCCGACGCGCTGTGGAACGGGGCGCCGCCGCCCAGCGGGCGCCGGACCCTGCTGGTCTACGTGAGCCGCCTGCGCCGGCTGCTCGGCGACGACCTGGTCGTCCGCGAGGTCGGCGGCTACCGCATCAACCTGGACGGCGCCGGCCTCGACTCGGCGGACTTCCTGGCCCGCCTCGCCCGGGCCGACTGCTCGCCCCGCGATCTCGACGAGGCCCTCGCCCTGTGGCGCGGCGACGCGTTCGCCGGCTTCGAGGACTGCGATTTCGTCGTACGCCACGCGGCCGACCTGACCGGCGAACGCGTACGCGCGCTGCGGTTGCGGGCCGACAGCAGGGTACGCGCCGGCGCGTACGACGAGGGGGTCGAGGATCTGCTGCAGATCGTGGCGCTGCGGCCGTACGACGAGTCGGCGCACGCGGCTCTGATGCGGGCGCTGGCCGGCGGCGGGCGGCAGGCGGAGGCCCTCGACGTCTTCCGGCGGCTGCGCGAGCGGCTGGTGGACGAGTTCGGCGCCGAGCCCGGCGAGGAGCCGGCCCGGCTGCACGGCGAGATGCTGCGCGGCGAGGCGCCGCGGGGCTCGGGACCGTCGTTCCTGCCGCACGACATCGGAGATTTCGTCGGCCGGCGCGACACGCTGGAGGAGCTGGACGCTCTCCTGCCGGCCGGGGGCGCGCGGCCGATGGTGGTCCTCGGCGCGGTCGACGGGATGGGCGGCGTGGGCAAGACCGCGACCGCCGTGCGGTGGGCCCATCGCTGCAGCGACCGCTTCCCCGACGGGCAGCTGTTCGTGGACCTGCGGGGCTACGCCGCCGAGCGGCCGGTGACGAGCGCGCAGGCGCTGGCCTCGCTGCTGCGCTGCCTGGACGTGCCCGCCGAGCGCATCCCGCTCGACGTCGACGCGGCGGCGGCGCTGTTCCGGGCGAGGGTCGCGCACCGCCGGATGCTCCTGCTGATCGACAACGCGCGGGGCGCTGACGACGTGCGCCCGCTGCTGCCCGGTACGCCGACGGTGACGACCATCGTGACCAGCCGGGACCGGCTGTCGGGACTGGTCTCGCGCAACGGCGCCCGGCGGATCACGGTCGGGCTGCTGGGCGAGGACGAATCGCGCGACCTCCTGACCGCGATCGCCGGGCCAGAGCGGATCGCGTCGCAGCCGTCCGCGACCGCCCGGCTCATCGCGCTCTGCGGCGGCCTGCCGCTCGCGGTGCGCATCGCCGCCGCGTATCTCGTGGACCATCCACAGACGACCGTCGACGCGTACGTCGGGCGGCTCGCGGACACCGATCTGTCCGGCTGGGCGGTCGAGGGCGATGCCGCGTACGGCGTGGCGGCGGTGCTGCGCCAGTCCTACGAAGCCTTGGACGGCCGGGTCCGGCGGATGTTCCGCCTGCTGGGCCTGCTGCCCGGGCCGCATTTCGGGGTACGCGCCGCGGCGGCCCTCGCGGGCGTCACGCCGACGGAGGCCGGCCCGGTGCTCGACTTGATCCATAGTGGACATCTGCTGGACCGGATCGCGCCCGACCGGTTCGCTCTGCACGACATCGTCCGGCGGCTCGCCCGGGAGATCGCGTACGCCGATCCGCGGGAGGTCGCCGCCGCCCGCGACCGGATGCGCCACTTCCACCTGGCCGCCGTCCGCCAGGCGGCGTTCCTGCTGCGCCCCGGGCCGAACGCCACCGAGATCGAGAACGTGCTCGATCTGACCTCCGGCGAGCAGGCCGCCCAGTGGCTCGACGCCCACCTGCCCGTCGTCCTGGCCCTGGCCCGCGAGGCCGGACCGGACGACCAGCTGCCGGTCGAGCTGCTGCGCGACGCCAGCGTCTACCTGGCCCCGCGCGGGCACTGGCAGGAGACCGCCGAACTCGCCGGGCTGGCCGAAGCCGCGGCCGTCCGCGTCGGCGCCCACGGCGACCAGGCGATGGCCCTGACCGCCGGCGGCATCGCCGAACACCGCGCCGGCAACCCCGAACGCGCGCTGCGCATGGTCGGCGACTCGTGGGAGATCCGGCGTACGCGGCTGGGCCCGTCCGCCGAAGCGGCCAGCCTCGACATGCTGGGCGTCATGCACCCCGAACTCGGCAACCCGCTCGCGGCCGTCGCCTGCCTGCTGCGGGCGTACCAGATCCACCGCGACCACGGCCGGACGGCGTCGGCGGGCATCGCCCTGCACAACATGGCGCACGCGTACGAGCACCTCGACCGGCCCCGGCAGGCGCAGCGGTGGTACCGGCGCAGCCTCGCGTACCGGCTGGCGGCCGGCGACCGGCACGGCGAAGCGCGTACGCGGGTGGAGATCGCCCGGCTCGCGGCGACCGCGTCCGACCTCGACCGGGCCGCCGACGAACTGCACCGCGCGCGGACGATGGCGGCGCAGACCGGCAACCTCGAAGTCGAGATCCAGTCCGTCGTCTTCCTCGCCGAACTGTCCCGGCGGCGCAACCGGCCGGCCGAGGCGTACGACCTGCTGCGGGAGGCCCTGCTGCGGGCCGAGCGGCTGGACCAGGCGTTCGAGCTCACCGTCGTCCACGAGCAACTGGCCGTGGTCTGCGCGCAGTCCGGCCGGCTGGCCCGCGCGGCCGAACACTGGCAGGCCGCGCAGCGCACCCGCGACGCCGGCCACGACCTGCGGATCTACCCGATGCGAGGCTTCCTGCCCACGTATCGATAGCGCTCGTGCAATTCCCGTGCAATCGGCCGTACGCCAGGCTGCGCGTACCGATCACCGCAGCGGTGGGGCGGGGCCGTGAAGCCATCGGGGGTGGCCCGGTTCCGCCGCTGCGGAAGATCCTTGCCGGGCAGGAGGAGCCTTGCGGTCCATCAGACGAACACTCATCACCCTCGCCGCGATGCTCGCCCTCGTCGCGGTCCTGCCGGGTACGCCCGCACAGGCCATTCTCGGCGGCCACGACGCGACGCAGACCTACGCGGCGATGACGTCCCTGCAATACCGAGACGGTCCTGGCGACACCTGGCAGCACAGCTGCGGAGCGACGCTGGTGAAGCCGCGTTGGGTGCTCACCGCCGCCCATTGCGTTCAGGGCAAACTCGCCAACGTCCTCCGCGTCGTCGTCGGGTCCACCAGCGCGTACAACGGCGAGATCAGATACGTCTCGGCCATCGTCGTGCATCCCTCACATCCATCGAGCGGTCCGTACGACTTCGCGATGCTGCAACTGGCCGGCGCGTCGACGAAGACCCCGATGCCCATCAGCACGGCCGCCTTCGGGCCGGGCTCACCGGTACGCCTTCTGGGCTGGGGCAAGACCTGCAACGTCGAGGAACTGCGGTGCGAACCGCCGATCCTGCAGGAGCTCGACACCTGGACGGTCGCGGACGCCGATTGCTCGGTCGCCGTCCGGTACAACCCCACGGTCGAGTGGTGTACCCAGCATTCGTTGACGACCGGTGCGAACGGCGGCGATTCGGGCGGCCCGCTGCTGGTCCAGAGCGGCGACTCCTGGCAGCTCGCCGGCGTCACCAGCCGGGACACCGCGACCGGCGTCGTGTATGGCAAGGTCGACTCGGTGCAGTCGTGGATCGACAGCACCGCATCGGGGTTCACGCTGCCGACATGTCACGACTTCATGCCGATCGGACTCACCACCGGGGCCGACGGCCTCTACGTGCCGGTGGCCAACAAGGTGAACGATCCGCAGGTCGCCTGCACCCTCCGTCAGACGACGTCGTCGACCAAGAACTGGGCCGTCGTCGGGCTGCAACGCAACCTCAACAACTGCTACGCGAGCCTGCTGGGTTTCGCCCGGCTGGACGAGGACGGCCTGTTCGGCTCCCTGACCGACGGCGCGCTCCGGAAGCTACAGACCTACCTGCGCGGTTACGGCTACCCGACAACCGTCGACGGAATCTACGACGGTGACGAGTACGCGTACATGACGTTCTTCAGCGGCAGCGGATGCGACCCGCTCTATTTCGGCTGAACCGAACGGGAACCTCGGAGCCCCACGGGCATCGTCAGGCCGGCCCCTGGCGGTGCCCGTGGCGTGCTGGTCGAGGATTGGGTCTCCTCCGGCTGTCGATGTCGCGCGTACGCCCGCGTCGTCCTATCGGAAGCGTCAGCGAACCGAGGAGCGAAATCATGAGTCTGACGGGGAAGACGGCCCTGGTCACCGGGGGTAGTCGGGGTATCGGTGCGGCGACGGCCCGCCGGCTGGCCGACAGCGGTGCGAACGTGGTCCTGACCTACGTGAACGGCAAGGAGAAGGCCGAGGGGGTCGTCCGCGACATCGAGGAGAAGGGCGGGCGGGCGGTCGCGCTGCGCGCGGACGCCGGCGATCCGGCGGCCGTGACGGCGGCGGTCGACGAGGCCGCCGCGGCCTTCGACGGGCTGGACATCCTGGTCAACAACGCCGGGATCCTCGTCGCCGGCGCGTTCGCCGAGACCGCGGTGGACGACCTCGACCGGCTGTACGCGGTCAACATCCGCGGGGTGTTCGTCGCCACCCAGGCTGCGGTCCGGCATCTGCCCGAGGGAGGACGCGTCATCACGGTGGGCAGCGCCCTGGCCGAGCGGGTGCCGTCGGCCGGACTGACCGCCTACACGACGGCGAAGGCGGCGCTCGCCGGGCTCACCCGGGGACTGGCGCGTGACCTGGCCCCGCAGGGGATCAACGCGGTGCTCGTGCACGCCGGTCTGATCGACACCGACATGAACCCGGCGGACGGGCCGGGTGCGCAGTTCTTCGCGAGCATCCCGGCGCTGGGCCGCTACGGTACGCCGGAGGAGATCGCGGAGACGGTCGTGTTCCTCGCGGGGCCGGGCGGCCGCTACATCACCGGTACGGCGATCACGGTCGACGGCGGGTTCGCGGCCTGAGTCACGGGGCCGCCTGAATCCCGGGGCGGCCCGGTTCGTGGGGACGGTCGCGACCACGGCCGTCCCCACGATCCTGTCAGCGCAGGATTCCCGTGTGTCCCAGCGAATAGCGGCCCGGCTGCGGCCAGATGCAGAGGCCGTGCGGATTCGCGCCGACCGGGATCTTCGCCAGCAGCCGTCCATCCACAGTGGAGATGGCGTACACGACGTCGTCGTAGCGGCCCGACAGCCAGAGCACCTTGCCGTCGCTGGACAGGCCGCCCATGTCCGGGCTGCCGCCGCCGGGGATGCGCCACTTGGCCACCAGCCGCTGGGTCGCGAAGTCGAGCAGGGAGATCGACCCCTCGCCCCGGTTGGTGATGTACAGGTGACGGGAGTCGCGGCTGACGTACAGCCCGTGCGCGCCGGTGCCGGTCGGCAGGAAACGCGGCCGGGTGAACGCGTCGCCGTCGAGGATCCACACCCCGTTGCTGTGCATGTCGGCGATGTACCAGGTACGCCCGTCCGGCGAGATCTTGACGTCCTGCGGCATCGGATGGGTGGCGGGCAGGTGCTGCTGCCCGAGCAGTCTCATCGCGGCGGTGTCGACCTTCAGCAGGTCGCCGGAGAATTCGCAGCTGGCGATGAAGTAGCGGCCGTCGGGGGAGAAGTCGGCATGGTTGACGCCGTCGCAGGACACCGGCAGCGTACGCACGACCCGCAGGGTGTGCGCGTCGCGGAAGACGATCTGGTGCGCGGCCTCCGACATCACCATCGCGTACCTGCCGTCGGGCGTGAAGTAGAGGTTGTACGGGTCGCCGACGGGGATCGGCTTGCCGAACCGGCCGGTCGCCGGGTCGATCGGGGTGAGCGCATTGCCCTGGTCACTGTTGACATACAGCGTACGCAGATCCCAGGACGGCACGACGTGCTCGGGACTGTGCGGCACCCGGACGGTGGCCAGCACCTTGTACGTCGCCGGATCGATGACGGTCACCGAGTCGCCGCCCTGGTCAGGCACGTAGACGCGGACCGGATCGTGCGCGACCGCCGGCGACAGCTGGCCGGGCCGGTCCGCCGCGTACAGGTCGTGCGGGTCGAGCAGCGCCGGCATGCCCGGCAGCGCGGCGCCGGGGGCGGTGACGGCATCGGGCGCCGGGGACATGTGGGACAGGGGCATCGGCATCCCGCTCATCGGATCCGACGCGGCCGGCGGGGTCGCGGCCGACGGGCTGCCGCAGGCCGACAGCAGTACCAGCGCCGCCAGGCCGAGCCGCCTCATGCCAGCAGCTCCGTCACCGTCACGGCGCGCAGTCCGCGTACCCGCAATCCGGTGAGGACCTCGGGCAGGGCGTGAATGGTTCCGTCATGGCCGCAGTGCATGCTCACGATCGATCCTTTCTGGACGGACTTCAGCGTGGTGCGTACGACGGCGGCGGGCCCGGGATCGGTGTAGTCCAGGGAGTCCACGTCGTAGCTCAAGCAGGTGCCGTACCCCGCCCGCGCGGCCTGAACCCGGATGAGCGCCGTCGAGTGTCGGGTCTGCGACGGGCGGAACCAGCGGCCGGGCGAGCCGGTCAGGTCGCGCAGCACCGTGGCGCAGTCGTTGATCTCCGCGTAGGTGGCGGCGGCATCGCGGTGGGCGATGTCGATGTGATGTTGCGTGTGGTTGCCGAGTTCGTGGCCGTGGGCGGTGATCCGCGCCGCGAGGTCGGGTGCCTGGGCCAGCCAGGCGCCGACGGCGAGGACGGTGCCCCGGGCGCCGCCCGTCTCCAGCGCGGCCAGCAGCGCCACGACCTGCGCGGTGGTGCCCTGGCCGTGGAAGGTGAGGGCGACCGCCGGCCGGTCGCGAGGTCCGTGGACGATCTCGATCGCGGGCCGGTCGGGCGTTGCCGGCGCCGACGCCGGCGGTGAGCCGTCACCGGATGCCGGCAGGCCGCCGGATGCGGGGGTGGGGATGTTGCCGGGTGGGGGTGCGGTGGTGGAGCAGCCGGCCGCGGCGGCGGCGGTGAGACCGGCCGCGGTGAGCAGGTGCCGGCGGTTGACGGGTGACACGGCGAGACCTCCGTCCGGAACGGCGTCGTTCGCCGGTAGCGTCGTCGCCGTCACCTGAGTCGCGGCTGAACCGCATGAGTCGCCCACCAGTCTGTGCAACGGTAGCGTGCGGCCCACCGTGACGATGAGGTTCGAAGGCCCTGGCCGGCCGCGGTCGCGGCCGGGGACGACGCGGTTCGGGCCGCCCTGGTCAGCCTCGTTCGTGTCGCGGCTGGATGACGCCCTGGGCGAACAGCTCGAGCACGATCCAGGCCGCGATTCCCTCGGCCGCCAGCAGCCCGATCAGGACGAGCAGCTGGGTCGCGCCGGCCTGCAGGGGGCTGCCGCCGCCGAGCAGTACGCCGACGAACGCGCCGGGCAGCGTGACCAGGCCGACGGTCCGGGTCTGGTCGAGTGCCGGATGCAGCGCCCGCCCGGCCGGGATGCGGCACAGCTCGCGTACGGCCATGGATTCGACGAAGCCCAGCGAGAGCAGCGCTTCGAACTCCCCGCGCCGGCCGACCAGCGTGTCCATCACGTGCCGGCCGGACAGCGACGTCGCGGTCATCGCGCCGCCGACGAGGATCCCGGCGATCGGCACGACCGCGATCGGTTTCGCCGGCACCGTTCCGGTCGCCACGATCAGGGCGAGGACCGGGCCGGCTCCGGCGACGATCGCCGTACCGGCCCACCACGCGCGTCGCTGCCGGCCGATCCGCCGGGCGCTGGTGGCGGTGGCGACCAGGACCATCAGGGCGATGAACCCGGCGGTCGCGCCCCAGCGGGTCAGCACCCAGGCGAGGATCGCCGACACGAGGGCCAGCTGTGCGACCGCCCGCAGGGTCGCGGTGACGACCGCCCGCCAGACGTGCAGGCCGGCGAGGGCGGTGACCGCCGCGGCCGCGAGGGTGAGGAGGACCAGCACGACGCCGAAGGTCACGCCGAAATGGACGCCGGTCGTGCTCACCGCTGGATCGTATCCACCTGCTCCGCGGCCGCCGCACGCGCGCGGGCCCGGCGCCGGCCCCGCACGATCTCGATCGCGACCGGGATGAACGACACCGCGACGATCGCCACCAGGATGATTTCGATGTTGTCGGCGACGACGGGCAGCCGCCCGAGGAAGTAGCCCGCGACCGTGACCGCGGTTCCCCAGGCCACGCCGCCGATGATGTTGTAGGTCACGAACGTGCGGTAGCGCATCCCGGCGGTGCCGGCCACGATCGGGGCGAACGTACGCACCAGCGGCACGAACCGGGCGAGAACGATCGACCGGGCTCCGTGCCGGTCGAAGAAGTCGCGGGCCTGCCGCACGTAGTCCTGCTTGAACAGCCGGGCGTCCGGTCTGCGGAACAACGCCGGCCCGACCTTGCGCCCGAACAGGTAGCCCACCTGGTCGCCGAGGACCGCCGCGACGCAGATCACCAGGATCACCACCCACAGCGGGTAGTGCAGGTAGCGGTCGGAGGCAACGAGGAGACCGGCGGTGAACAGCAGCGAGTCGCCCGGCAGGAAGAAGCCGATCGCCAGGCCGGATTCGGCGAAGACCATGGCCGCGATGCCGATCAGGCCGAACGCCGAGATCAGCTGCGTCGGGTCGAGCACCCCCGACGAGGTCGAGGCCAGCTGGCTCACCATGTGCGTTCCTCCCACGGGCTCTCTTACGGGCCGTAGGCTACGCAGCCGCGGCTGAGAATCCGATGAACCGCGGGCGCCGTGACCTGGCCCACCCGATCCGCGGGCGGCGGCGGTTCCAGGGCAGCGGCTCACGTGAAGGACAGCGAGTCGGTGACGACGCGCCACGCGTCGGCGTTGTCGGCACCGTGCGGGCTCGCCAGCGTGACGGAGATCAGGAGCCCCTGGTGGAAGTACCGGTAGCACGCGACGTCGTCGTTGATGATCTTTCCGGTGACGGGATCGGCCGGCGCGTCGCCGCGATAGGTCGTCACGACCACCGGGCCGGCCGGCCGCGCCACCGTCGACACCGTTCCGTCCGCGTACCCGGGAGTGTGCGTCCGGAGGTCGGCCAGGTCCGCGCGGGCGCCGTCCTCGGTCGGAGCGGCGGCCGTACGCGTCTCCTGCAGCCGGATCGTGTTGAGCCGGTCGGTCAGCACCGTCGAACCGTCGGGCCGGGTGGTCGCGGTCCAGCCCGCGGGCACCTTGATCGTGAATCCGGGCTGACCGGAGTAGACGACGAAGGCCTGGTTGTCGGGAATGTCGCCGATCCGGGTCGTCTCCGCCGCCGGGGGCGCGGACACCGACGGCGGTCCGCCGCATCCGGCCAGACCCACCGCCAGCGCGACCGCCGCCACGGCGACCGCCCGCCGAAGACGCATCGTGGTCATGCGGGCGACGCTAGACAACCCGGCCTGAGGGCCGCCTGAACCCGTGGCGCCGCCGCCCGCGGTGCGCTTCAGCGGACACTAAGGCGCCGGTCCGTACCCTTCAGAGGTGACCGCTACCTGGAGGAAGGCGGCGGGTGTCGTCCGCGCCCGCCTCAACAGCGTCCGGGTACGCACTTCGCTGGCCGCCGCGATCGTCGTCCTCGCCGCGGTCGGCCTGGCCGGCGTCGGGCTGGTCATCCTGGCCCGGCACACCCTCACCGGCAACATCGACGACGCGGCCAGCCAGCGCGCGGGGCAGGTCGTCGCGGCGATCAGGTCCGGCGATCCCGCCCTGCTCGACCAGACCCTGCGCCCCGCCGCCGGTGACCAGACCCTCGTCCAGATCGTCAACCCCGACGGCAAGGTCGTCGCCGCCTCCCCGGTCCTGTCCGGCCGCGTACCGATCCTCGCCGGGCGTCCGGCCGCCGGCGCGACCAGGTGGGGCACGGCGTACCTGCAGCCGGACAGCGACGACCCCTTCCGCATCGTCGCCACCACCGTTCCCACCGACGACGGCAGCCGTACCGTCCTGGTCGCCCAGTCGCTGCGGCCGGTCAACGAGGCGATCGAGCTGATCTCCCGGGCCACCGTCCTGGGCATGCCGATCCTCGCCCTCATCGTCGGCGGCGTCACGTTCCTGTTCGTCGGGCGTACCCTGCGCCCGGTCGAGGACATCCGCCGCCGGGTCGCCACCATCACCGCCCGCGACCTGCAGGCCCGCGTCCCCGTCCCGAGCACCCGCGACGAGATCGCCGCCCTCGCCGAGACGATGAACGACATGCTCGACCGGCTGTACACCTCCGCCGACGCCCAGCGCCGGTTCGTCGCCGACGCCAGCCACGAACTGCGCAGCCCGCTCGCCGCGCTGCAGGTCGGCCTGGAACTCCTCACGCCCGCCACGGCCACCGGCGAGGACGTCGCCCGGCTGCGTACCGAGACCGACCGCATCTCCCGCCTCGTCGCCGACCTGCTGCTGCTCGCCCGGGCCGACGAGCACGGCCTGCACCCGCGCCTGAACGACCTGGACCTCGACGACCTCGCGTACCGCTGCCGGCTGCGCCTCATCGGCACCCGCCCCGACGTGATCGTCGACGGCCGGTTCCAGCCCGTCCGGATCACCGGCGACGAGCACGAGCTCGAACGGGCCATCGCCAATCTCTGCGACAACGCCGGCCGGCACGCCAAAACCAAGATCACTCTCACCGTACGCGCGGCCGGCACCACCGCTCAGGTGCTCGTCGACGACGACGGTCCCGGCGTACCGGCGGCGGAACGGGAACGGATCTTCGAACGGTTCGTACGCCTGGACGCCGGCCGTGCCCGCGACGACGGCGGCACCGGGCTCGGCCTGGCCATCACCCGGGAGATCGCCCACCGCCACGGCGGAACGGTCACCGTCACCGGCTCACCGCTCGGCGGGGCGCGATTCGAGCTGCGCCTGCCCGTCGACCACACCACGATGGCATGAGGACACGACGGCATGAGGACACGATGCGCGTACTGATCGTCGAGGACGAAGCGAACCTGGCGAGCGTCGTCAAGGCGGGACTGACCGCGGAGGGCTACGCGGTCGACATCATGGCCAACGGCGTCGACGGGCTGTGGGCGGCGACCGAGCACTCCTACGACGCGATCATCCTCGACATCATGCTGCCGGGCCTCAACGGCTACGAGGTCTGCCGCACCCTGCGCGGGCGGCGGATCTGGACGCCGATCATCATGCTCACCGCGAAGGACGGCGAATACGATCTCGCCGACGCCCTCGACCTCGGCGCCGACGACTACCTCACCAAGCCGTTCTCGTTCGTGGTCCTGCTGGCCCGCCTGCGCGCGGTGACCCGGCGCGGGCATAACGAACGCCCGACGGTCCTCGCCGTCGACGACCTCGTCCTCGATCCCGCCACCCGCACCGTCACCCGGGCCGGCGACCAGATCACCCTCACCACCCGCGAGTTCGCCCTGCTGGAATTCCTCATGCGCAACAAGGGCGACGTCATGTCCAAACGCGCCATCATCGAGAACGTCTGGGACATGAGTTTCGACGGCGACGACAACATCGTCGAGGTCTACGTCATGTACCTGCGCAAGAAGATCGACCAGCCCTACGGCCGGGCGACGATCGAGACCGTACGCGGCGCGGGCTACCGCGTCGCCACCGACGGCGCGGGCTGACGGGGCGGACTGACGGGGCGGGCTGACGGGCCGGGTCAGGCCGGGGAGAGGCTGAGCCCGGCGAGGCCGCGGACCTGTTCGACGATGTCGTGGTTCCCCGGTCGCGGCGACGGCACCGCCGGATGGCGCAGGAACACGGCGAGCTCCTGCACCGTACGGGCCCAGGGCGCCCAACCGGCCTGGTGCAGGGCCTCCGCGCTCATCCGTCCGTGCCCCGCCAGGCTGCGGTACGTGATCACGGGCACGCCGGTGGCCAGCGCCTCCAGGCTCGTCATCCCGCCGCCGGACTGCACCACGACGTCCGCGGCCCGCAGCAGCCGGGGCATGTCGTCGACCCAGTCCAGGGCGATGTGCCCGGCCCCCTGCAACCGCCGCCGCGCCGCCCCGTTCTGCCCGCACGCCACGACCGGTACGGCCAGCCCGGTCGCGGCGATGTCGTCGGCGGTCCGGGCGAACTGGCCCACTCCCCAGGAGCCGGTGACCACCAGCGCGAGCCGCTCGTCGAGGGGCAGGCCGAAATGCCGGCGGGCCGCGAGGCGCTGCGCCGGGGTCGGCGGCGAGAAGCGCGCGTCGACCAGCGGCCCCGTGACCGCCACGTCCTCGGCGCCCAGGCCGGCGGCCTGCTGCCCGGCGACGCGGTGGATCGCGAAGTGCCGGTCGATGCCCGTGGCGATCCACAGTGGATGCACGGACATGTCCGTCAGGAACGTCACGGCCGGTACGCGCAGATCCCCCGACCGGCGCAGTTGACCCAGCAGCTGGCTGGCCAGGGGGTACGTGGAGATGACGGCGACCGTCGACGGCGTCACCAGGTCCAGCAGCCGACCGGCGGCACCGAGCACGGAACGGCGGGCCAGCCGCAGCCCGGCCGGCCGGGAGCACGCCGCCAGCAGCCAGTCCCAGGTGACCGGCAGCCGATCGATCTGCAGCCGGTACGCCCTTCGCATCACCGCACCGGACCGCACCAGGTCCACCAGGTCCACGATGGGCGCCTCGAAACCGTCGGCCGCCAACCGGTACGCGATCTGCTGTGCCGCCCGGTCGTGCCCGGCGCCGAAGCTGCCCGACACGATCAGCACCCGCGGCGGGCCGGTGACGGGGTTCCCGGTGAACGACTTGTCCTGCCTCACGTGCGCCTCCATGGCTCGACAGCGAGGCAACCTAGAGACCGGACGCTGAACACCCGCTGAAGATCGCCGCCCGGGTGCCGTCGCGGTCGATCAGGGGGCGGTCGGGGCCGTCGGAGCCGACGGCGCGAGCCGGCGGCGGCGAACGACGCGGTCGCCGAGGGCCACGATGCCCACCGCGAGCACGGCGATCACGAGCCCGGCCAGGATGTCGCCCGGATAGTGCACGCCCACCCACACCCGGGCGAAACCGATCGCCAGCGCCCCGGCACCCAGCAGGATCGACCACCCCCGGTGCAGGAACGCCGCGATCGCGACGGCGATCGTGAAGGCGGCCGTCGCGTGATCGCTGGGCAGCGAGACACCCGGTTCATGGGCGATCAGCTGATGGACGTGATGGGTCTGAAAGGGCCGGACCTGGTCGTTGAGGCGCGACAGCACCATGGCGACGGCGAAGGCCACCGCCAGACTCGCCCCGACCAGCACCAGCGCCCGGATCCGCCGCCGCACCAGGGCCTGGGCGCCGAGGACGAAGGCGCCCGCGAACACGACGTAGATCAACGTCGTGGCGAGGAACTCCATCACGTCGTCGAGGCCGTCGCTGCGCCCGGCCCATCCGTTGATCAGGGAGAACAGGTGGTAGTTCATGGTCGTGACCAGCTCCTTCGTTCGGAGTGGCACGTTAGTGACGGATACCTGAAAATCTGATGAACAGCCTTCAGCGTCTCCACAGCCGCACCCGCGTAACCTGCGCGGATGCTCTCGGTCATGGCCCGGATCCTGCGCATCACCCGCGCCCGGCTCGGCGGCGTACGCGTCCGGTCCGCGCTCGCCGCGGCCGCCGTCGTCTTCGGGGCGGTGACGATCGCCGGCCTCGGCCTGATCTACAGCGCCCAGTCCGGCCTCGCCGGCAACGCCGACGCCGCCGCCCGCCAGCGCAGCGGGCAGGTGATCACCGCGCTCAATTCGGCCGACCCCGGCGTCCTCGACGAGACGCTGCAGCCGGTCGCCGGAGAGCAGGCCCTCGTCCAGATCGTCGACGCGCGCGGCGTCGTCCTCGCCGGAACACCGGGCATGCTCCACCGCCCGGCGATGTCCGGCCTGCGCCCGTCGCCGGGGCGCAGCGCCTCGGAGCAGCGCCACCTGCGTCCCGGCACCGAGGAACCGTTCCGCATCGTCGCCGCCACCGTCACGACCGCCGCCGGCGACCGTACCGTGCTGGTCGCGCAGTCGCTGCGGCCGGTCAGCGAAGCCGTCGAGGTCCTCACCCAGTCCGCCGTCGTCGCCGTGCCGCTGCTCGCCGCCGTCGTCGGCGCCGCCACGTTCCTGTTCGTCGGGCGGTCGCTGCGCCCGGTCGAGGACATCCGCCGCCGGGTCGCCACCATCACCGCCCGCGATCTGGACGCCCGCGTCCCCATACCCGGCACCCAGGACGAGGTCGCCGCCCTCGCCACGACCATGAACGGGATGTTGGACCGGCTCCAGGCGGCCGCGGAGACCCAGCGCCGCTTCGTCGCCGACGCCAGCCACGAACTGCGCAGCCCGCTGGCCGGCCTCCAGCTCGGACTGGAGGTCCTCACCCCGGCGACGATCACCGCGGAACACCTCGCGGGCCTGCACGCCGAAGCGCGACGTGTCGCCCGCCTCGTCGACGACCTGCTGCTGCTCGCCCGCGCCGACGAGAACGGCCTGCGACCACGGCTCGACGACGTCGACCTCGACGACCTCGGATACCAGCACGCCCAGCGGCTGCGCCGGCAACATCCCCACCTGACCGTCGTCCTGCGGTTGCGGCCCGCGCGCGTACACGCCGACGCGCACCAGCTCGATCGCGTGATCACCAACCTGTGCGACAACGCCGCCCGCCACGCGCGCAGCACGGTCGTCCTCACGACCAGCACCACCGACGCCACCGCCACCGTCATCGTCGACGACGACGGCCCCGGCATCGGTCCGGCCGACCGGGCCCGGATCTTCGGCCGGTTCGTACGCCTCGACGACAGCCGTACCCGTCACGACGGCGGCACGGGGCTGGGCCTGTCGATCTGCCGCGAGATCCTCCACGGCCACGACGGGGCCCTGCGGGTCGGCGAATCGCCGTCGGCCGGCGCCCGATTCGAGGTCACCCTGCCGCTGTCGCGCCGTGCTCTCGTCACGACCTCGGCCATGACCGGAGACGCCTGATGCGCATCCTGATCGTCGAGGACGAGGTCATGCTCGCCGAAGCCGTACGCGTCGGGCTGACCACCGAGGGGTTCGCCGTCGACGTGATGCACGACGGGGTGGAGGGGCTGTGGGCCGCGACCGAGAACCGCTATGACGTGATCATCCTCGACATCATGCTGCCCGGCCTGTCCGGCTACGAGATCTGCCGGACGCTGCGGCAGCGCGACGTGTGGGCGCCGATCCTCATGCTCACCGCGAAGGACGGCGAATACGACCAGGCCGACGCGCTCGACCTCGGCGCCGACGACTACCTGGTCAAACCGTTCTCGTTCGTCGTCCTCCACGCCCGCATCCGGGCGCTGTCCCGCCGGGCGGTCGGGCAGCGTCCGACGGTCCTGAGCGCCGGCGATCTCCTCCTCGACCCGGCCACCCACGTCCTCACCCGGGCCGGCGACGTCATCCCCGTCACGCCGCGCGAGTTCGCGCTGCTGGAGTTCCTGTTGCGGCACAAGGGAACCGTGATGTCCAAACGGGAGATCATCGACAACGTCTGGGACATGCACTTCGACGGCGACGACAACATCGTCGAGGTCTACGTGATGTACCTGCGCCGCAAGATCGATCAACCGTACGGCCGGGCCACGATCCAGACGGTTCGCCGGGCGGGCTACTTCATCGATCCCGACGGCGCGTGAGGACCTGGGCGGGACGGTGCGGTCCTGCCCAGGGGAGCCGGCGAAGGTCAGCAGGAGGTCCGGAACTGGCTCGTCTCAAGAACTTCATTGTCGCCGTTGTAGAGCACGGAGAAGTAGCTCTGCGTTCCGGTACCCGTGCAGTGGTACATGGCGGCCGTTCCCCACCCGTTGCTGAAGTAGTTGGAGGCCTGCAGCCACTGGTCGCCGCTCCAGTGCGTCCGGTAGAGCACCACCCGGTAGTAGGAGCTGGCGGGGCAGCCGGTGCCGACGTTGGCGGCGAAGCTGATGTCGGTGCTGGTGCTCTTCCACGGGGTGCTCACGTTGTAGGTACACGAGGCGGCGGTGGCGGGCTCGGCCGAGACGGCCACCGCCACCGGTACCGAGATCAGTGCCAGTGCGGCCGCCGCGATGTGACGAATTCTCATGGCGAATCCTTTCGTTCTCCGGTTGCGGACCATGCTGCCGGGGAGGGCTTTGCCGCGGCTTTGCTCGCACTTGGTCGACATGCGTCTATGGTGAAGTCGGCGGCGACCGGCCAAGCCGGACGCCGTCGCTCATGGGGTGCGATAGGCTCGCGATTCTTCTTCTCTGCGACCTCGGGGGAGCCCCAGAGTGGAGCTGCGTGTCCTGGGCGCGGTCGAAATGGTGGTGGGCGGCGCGCTGGTGCCGCTGCGCAACACCAGCGTCCGCACGGTGCTGTCCGGGCTTCTCATGGAGCCGGACACGCTCATCACCGTCCACGACCTCATTGATCTTGTCTGGGGTGCGGCCGCTCCGGCCAGCGCAGTCAACCAGATCCAGGTCGCCGTCTCCCGGCTGCGGGGAATGTTCGGTCAGGCCGGCCTGGACGGGCCAGCCGTGCTGGAGACGCGCCCATCCGGATACCTGCTGCGCCTTTCCGGCTTCGGCGGCGCGCTCAGGTTCGATCTGGCCGAGTTCCGCAGCCATGTCGTCGCTGCGGACAAGGCCGCCGCCGCTGAGGATTGGGCGCCGGCGAACGCCCGCCTCCACCAGGCTCTGCGGTTGTGGCGAGGACCAGCCTTCCAGGATGTCGGCTCGCCGAGGGCGGGTGCGTACGCCCAACGCCTGGAACGAGAACGGCAGGGCACGCTCGAACGCCTGCGAGCCACCGAGCTGCTCCTGGGCCGCTATATGGATGCCGCGACCGGCCTGTCCGATCTCGATGGATTCCAGCACGAACGGATGTGGTATCTCAGAATCCTGGCGTACGCGCTCGCGGGCCGGCCCCAGCAGGCACTGGCCGACTACCTGGACGCTCGCCGGCACCTCGTCGAGAATCTCGGCCTGGAGCCCGGCCCCGAGCTGCAGAACCTGCATCAGCTGGTTCTGGCCGGCCGGCCGGCCGAAGCGTTGACGGTCGTGCGCTCGTGGCTCGCGCCGGTACCGGCCGAACCGGTGATTCCCCGGCAGCTGCCGCCTGATCTGGCCCGTCTTGTCGGGCGCCGGGCCGAACTGGCCGAGTTGGACCGGGTCCTCGTCAGCTCACCGAGGCGGCCGACGGTCGTCGGAATCTCCGGCATCGGCGGCATGGGCAAGTCGACCCTGGCCGTACGCGCGGCGCACCTGGCAGCGGAGCGGTTCCCCGACGGGTGCATGTTCGCCGATCTGCGAGCCGGCCAGGCCGGTCCACCCGATACGCGCAACGTCCTCGGTCAGCTACTGCGAGGGCTGGGAGTCCCCGGAAAGGCCGTCCCCCAGCAAATGCAGGAGCGGCTGGGGCTCTACCGGTCAATACTGGCCGATCGTCGCGTCCTCATCGTCCTGGACAACGCGGGGGCCGAGGAGCAGGTACACCCGCTGATCCCGCCGGCGGGCTCGGCGGTCCTCGTCACCAGCCGCCGGCCGTTGCCGGGCGTGGACGCGCTGCATCCTGTGGACCTGCGGGCGCTGGAGCCGGATGATGCGGTCGAGCTGCTCGCAACCCTGGTCGGGGTGGACCGGGTCGAGTCCGAACCGGTTGCCGCGGCCCGCCTGGCGCACCTGTGTGGCCGGCTTCCGTTGGCCATCCGCGTCGCGGGTACCCGCCTCGCGCGCCGTCGCGACCTGACGATCGAGCGGCTCGCGGACGACCTAGCCGATGAACGCCACCGTCTCGACGAGCTGAGCGCCGGCGACCGGAGCGTGCGGGCCAGCCTGGCCATGAGCTGGGCCGATCTGCCGGTGGAAGCCGCGCGTCTGTTGGTGCGCCTGAGCATGCTGCCGCTGGCGGAGTTCCCGGCCTGGGCCGCCGAGCTACTGGGCGACGGGAACCCGCGGGACACCCGGTGGCTCATCGACTGCCTGGTGGCGGCCAACCTGCTCACGGTGTCGCCCCGCTATCGGATCCACGATCTGGTGCGGCTCTTCGCCCGTGAGCAGCCGCACCCACCGCACGGCTGCGACGTCGCGTTGCGGCAGGTCTACGCCACGCTGCTCGCCACGGTCCAGGACGCCGACGCCGGGCTGCCGGCTCAGCGCTATCCCACGCCATCGGCCGTCGACTCCTCGCGTACGCCGCATCCCGACCCGATCGCCTGGCTGGAAGCCGAACGGGACTTCATCCTGGCCGCGGCGGCCGACGCGTACCGCCGGGGATGGCACGATGAAGCGTGGCGGCTGCTGGTGTCGATGACCAACTTCACCGGCCTGCGGGGCTGCCCGGACCACTGGGTCGAACTCCTCCATCTCATGGGGACAGATCTGTCCAGGTGGGAGCCGCGAGCACGGGCCGCGATCCTCCTGGCTCGATCGGGGCTGCCGGAGAACAGCGAGATCCGCGACTGCATCCAGGCGGCGCGTCAGGCAAGGCGGATCTATCGAGAGCTCGGCGACCTGGTACGCGCCGCCAGCAGCGCCCTGCAACTGGCCACCTGGCTGCGCATCGGCCGCCGGGAGCGGGCGGCCCGGGCGGCCTATCGGTGGGCGATCGCCGCCCTTTCCGGTCGCGGCTTCCCTGGACAACTGGGGTGGGCGCATCTCGGCCTCGGCAACCTGGAGCTCCAGGCTGGTGCTCCGGACGCGGCACTGGCCGAATACGAGCATTCGCTGGCCCTGATGCGTACGGCGGGTGATCGCATGGGCGAGGCCAACGCCCTCGGCTGCCTCGGCCACGTCCTGCGTCATCTCGGGCGGTACGCGACGGCAGAGCACCACCTGCGGCAGTCCCTCGACGCGCACCTCGCGATCGGCGACCAGACCGGCCAGGGCATGGTGCAATGCGTACTCTCGGAGGTCTGCCTGGACCGGGACGACCCGGACGCGGCACTCGCCTGGAACGACGCGGCGTTGCGGATCTTCGACGCTATCAGCAGCCGGCCTGGCTGGGGCCGGACCCTGACGGTCCGCAGCGCGGTGATGCAGCGGCAGTGCCGGACCGGCGAGGCGATCGAGGCGATGGAACGGGCCAACCAGCAGTGGGAGTGCCTCGGGGCAGAGGCGAACCTGGCCGACGGCCGGCGCCGTCTCGATGAGCTGCGCGCGGTGCGCGACGTCGATCAGGCTGCGCGGCTTCCCCGCCAGCGGTAGAGATGCTCGGGGCGGCCCGTCGAGCCGTACCGCAGGCTGAGGTCGATCTTGCCGCCGTGGGCGAGGTCGGCGAGGTACCGCTGGGCGGTCGCCCGGGACACCCCGGTCGCGTCGGCGATCTCGATGGCCGTCATGGGGACCGGCGAGGAGCGTACGACGTCGAGGATCCGCTGCGCCGTCACGCTGGAGCGGCCCTTGGGCAGCCCGGCCGCGGGCGTGTCCGCGTCGTGCAGCACCGCGACCGCCCGGTCGATGTCCTCCTGCGCCAGGTCGCGGTCGCCGGACAGGTGCGCCTTGAATCTCGCGTACGCCGAGAGCCGCTCGCCGAGCTGGGCGGCGGTGAACGGCTTGACCAGGTAGTTGAGGGCGCCCGCCCCGAGCGCGGTACGCACGGTCGCGGCGTCGTTGGCGGCGGTGAGCATGATGACGTCGGCGGGCAGGTCGGGCAGGGCCGTGGTGCCGGGCCGGTCGGGCAGGTACTGGTCGAGCAGGACGAGGTCGGGCTTGAGCCGGTCGCAGGCGCTGGCCGCGTCGGCGGCGCGGTGGGCGACGCCGACGGTCTGGAAGCCGGGGATCCGGTCGACGAAGGCGGCGTGCAGCGCCGCGACGCGGAAGTCGTCGTCGACGACGAGGACGCGGATGCTCATCGGCTCTCCTCCCAGGCCAGCGCGGTGGCCGAGGCGAGCACGCCGGGCAGTTCGGCGGCGAACAGCGCGCCGCGACCGGGTTCCGGCGGGCCGAGACGCACGTCGCCGCCGTGATGCCGAGCGGTACGCCGGGCCAGGGCCAGTCCGAGACCGCGGCCGGGTTCGTCCTTCGTGGACGCTCCGGGGGCGAACGGATCGTCGAGGGTGACCCCGTCGCCGCTGTCGGTGACGTACAGGTGCAGGTCGGTCTCGTCGGCGAGCAGGCCGACCTGGACCCAGCCGGGTTGCAGCCCGCCGGCGGCGGCCGCCCGGACGGCGTTGTCGACGAGATTGCCGAGCACGGTGACGACGTCGAGCGGCGCGGTGAGCTGCCCGGGCATCCAGGTGTCCTCGCCGACGCGCAGGGTGACGCCCGCTTCGGAGGCGACCGCTGCCTTCGCGGCGAGCAGGCCGTCGATGTACGGGTCGCCGACCTCGCCGGGCGGCGCGCCCAGGACCGTCGTGGCGGTCAGTTCCCGCAGGTACGCCTGCGCCCGGTCGACCGCGCCCAGGTGCAGCAGCCCGTCGAGGGTGTGCAGCCGGTTGGTGTGCTCGTGGGCCTGGGCGCGCAGGGCGTCGGTGAGCGCCCGGGTGGCCTCCAGCTCGCGCGCCAGCTCGTCGAGGTTGGTGTGGTCCCGCAGGGTCAGCACGGTGCCGAGGTCCTGCCCGCCCCGCTCGACCGTACGCCGGGTCACCATGATCACCCGGTCGCCGAGCAGCCGCAGTTCGCCGGTGACGGGGGAGCGGTCACCGAGGAGGTCGACGACTTCCGGCGTGGCCGGTGATCCGATCGTCGGCGGATCGTGGAGCAGCGCGGCCGCCTGCTCCGTGCACACCGAGACGCGGCCCGCCGAGTCGACCGCGAGCACCCCGTCGCGTACGCCCTCCAGGACGGCGACCTGTTCGCGGACGAGGTCGGCCAGGTCGGTCGGTTCGAGGCCCAGGGTGCGCCGCTTGAGCCGGATCGACAGCAGCGCCGCCCCGCCGATCCCGACCGCCAGCGCCACCGCCGTGAACACCGCGGCGAACGGCAGCAGCTCGTCGAGCCGGTCGGTGATCCGGTCGGCGTGGATGCCGACGCTGACCTCCCCGACGATCGTCCCGTCCCCGGCGGTCAGCGGCACCTTGCCCCGGGCGGACAGGCCCAGCGTGCCGCGTTCGATGTTGACGATCTCGCGGCCGGACAGCGGCCCGGACGGGTCGGTGCTGACCCGCTTGCCGATCTGCGTCAGATCCGTGTGCGAGAACCGGATCCCGTCGCGGTCGGCGATCACCACGAACAGCGCGTTGGTCGACCGGCGTACGCGTTCGGCGTAGCGCTGGACCTCGCCGTCCACGGTCGGCGCTCCGGTGCGTACCTGCTCGGCCAGGCCCGGCTCCTGGGCGACGGAGCGGGCGACGGCCAGCGCCCGCTGCTCGTACTGCTGCTCCAGTTCGTGGCGCAGCAGCAGGGCCGCCAGCGTGAAGCCGGCCGCCGCGACGACGGCCACGACGACGATCTGCAGCAGCATCGTCTGCGTGACCAGGCGGAGGGGGCGTCGGCGCACGCACTCAAGGTACCTGCGGAAACGCCATGAGCAGAATGCGCAAAAAGCGATCTACGTAACTTGGCCGCGCAATGGACGCAACCGCGCGGAAATATCCCGGACCCGCCTACGGTCTCGCGCTATGACCCAGAGCACACCCGCCATCCGGCTGGATCGGGCGACGAAAGTCTTCCCGTCCGCCGACGGTGGTTCCTTCACCGCGATGCGGGAGGTCACGCTGGACGTGGCGCCCGGCGAGTTCGTGACGGTCGTCGGCCCGACCGGCTGCGGCAAGTCCACGACCCTCTCGCTGATCTCCGGCCTCGAACCCGCCAGCGGCGGCCACGTCTCCGTCGCCGGTACGCCCGTCACGTCGATCCCGGCCACGGTCGGCTACATGTTCCAGCAGGACGCGACGCTGCCGTGGCGTACGGTCGTCGACAACGTGGCGCTCGGCCTGCGCTTCCGCGGTGTCGGCAAGGCCGAGGCCCGGTCCCGCGCGAACGACTGGGTGCAGCGCGTCGGCCTCGGCGGGTTCGAGAAGTACTACCCCCATCAGCTGTCGGGCGGCATGCGCAAGCGCGTCGCGATGGCCCAGACCCTCATCACCGAGCCCGACATCCTGCTCATGGACGAGCCGTTCGGGGCGCTCGACGTCCAGACCCGCGAGCTCATGCAGGGCGAACTCCTGCGCCTGTGGGCCGGCAGCCGCGCCGCGGTCGTCTTCGTCACCCACGACCTGACCGAGGCGATCGCGCTCGCCGACCGCGTGGTCGTCATGACCGCCGCCCCCGCCACCGTCAAGACGATCGTCCCGGTGACCCTGCCCCGGCCGCGCGACGTCGACGAGATCCGCCTCGACCCGGCCTTCCTCGCCCTCTACCGGCAGGTCTGGGACTCGCTGCGCGAAGAGGTCGAGATCGCGCGTACGAAGGGAGCCTCCCGTGGCTGAGACCATGGCCGCCGAAGGAACCGTCCGCCCCACCGCCCTCGCCGTCGCCGCGCCGACGGGGCGCCGCCGCTGGCCCGTGTACGCCGGCCGGGCCGCCCTCGTCGCGCTCTGGCTCGGTTCGTGGGAACTGGCCGGCACCTACTGGATCGACCCGTTCTTCTACTCCAAGCCCAGCCAGATCGCGGTCAAGCTGGCCGACTGGTTCACCGAGGGCACCTCCTACGGCAGCATCTGGCTGCAGATCTCGTACACGCTGCAGGAGGCCGTCTACGGGTTCGCGCTCGGCGCGGTGGTCGGCGTGCTGCTCGGCGTGCTGCTGGGCCGGTCGCGGTTCCTGTCGGAGGTGCTGGCCCCGTTCATCAAGGCCGCCAACGCGATCCCGCGCATCGTGCTCGCGTCGCTGTTCGTCATCTGGTTCGGCTTCGGCATGAGCTCGAAGGTCGCGACCGCGTTCGTGCTGGTGTTCTTCGGCGTCTTCTTCAACGCCTTCCAGGGCGCCCGCGAAGTCCCCAAGGTGATCGACGCCAACGCCCGCATCCTCGGCGCCTCGCGGCTGCAGATGATGCTCACCGTCGTGCTGCCCAGCGCGACCTCCTGGATCCTCGCCAGCCTGCACACCGCGTTCGGGTTCGCGCTCATCGGCGCGATCGTCGGCGAGTACACCGGCGCGGACAAGGGACTCGGCATGCTCATCGCCCACTCGCAGGGCACCTTCGACTCGGCCGGCATCTACGCCGCGATGATCATCATGACCGTGCTCGCCCTGCTCGCCGAGGCGGTTCTCACCGTCGTCGAGCGCCGGCTGACCCGCTGGCAACCTCGCTGACCCTCGCATCCCTGAAATCCACCATGAAGTATCCACAATGGAGTGTGTAACGATGCGCAAGACCCTTGCCCTGCTGGCGGTACCGGTACTGGCGGTCGGCCTCGCGGCCTGCCGCGGCCAGAGCCCCTCGGCCTCGGCCGGCGGCGACACCGACAAGATCTCCATCATGGTCGGCGGCCTCGACAAGGTCATCTACCTGCCGGCCAAGCTCACCGAGCAGCTCGGCTACTTCAAGGACGCGGGCCTGCAGGTCGACCTCAAGAGCGAACCGTCGGGCGCCGACGCTGAAACGATCATGCTGGCCGGTCAGGTCGACGGGGTCGTCGGCTTCTACGACCACACCGTCGACCTGCAGGCCAAGGGCAAGTGCGTCGAGAGCGTCGTGCAGTTCGCCAGCGTCCCTGGCGAGGCGATCGTCGTCGCCACCACCAAGGCGGCCACGCTGACCGGCGCCAAGGACTTCGCCGGCAAGAAGCTCGGCGTCACCAGCCCCGGCTCGTCGACCGACATGCTCACCCAGGCTCTGGCCGTGCGCAACGGCGTACAGAAGTCGCAGTACACGACGGTCAAGGCCGGCGCGGGCGCCACCTTCATCGCCGCGATCGACAACGGCGGCATCGACGCGGGCATAACCACCGACCCGACCATCGCCAAGCTCACCAGCACCGGCAAGGCCAAGGTGCTCATCGACCTGCGCACGGTCGAGGGCACCCAGGCGGCGCTCGGCGGCCTCTACCCGGCCGCGTCGGTCTACATGCCCTGCGAGTACGTCTCGACGCACAAGGCCGCCATCCAGAAGATGGTCACCGCGTTCGTCAAGACGCTGAAGTTCATCAACACCCACAGCGCCGCCGAGATCGCCGCCAAGATGCCGGCCGACTACGCCGGATCCGACCCCAAGCTGTACGAGCAGTCGATCAACGACTCGAAGGGCATGTTCACCGCCGACGGCGTGATGCCCGACGGCGGCCCGCAGACGGTCTTCGACGTCCTCAAGCCGTCCAACGAAGCGGTCAAGGCCAAGGCCGACCAGATCGACCTGGGCAAGACGTTCACCACGGAGTTCGCCAAGGCCGCCGGCGCCTGACCGACCGTGCCGCGGGGCGTCGTCACGGCGCCCCGCGGCCGGCCCGGCGAAGGGACGTCAGGGAGCCCTGTAGTACCACGGTGCCAGGCGGACCAGCCGAAATCCTCCCGCGGTACCGCTGTTGACAAGATCAATACTCGTAGCGTGGAAGTCGTTCGACACGACAGCCTGCCAGCGAGGGACCACCATGATCGAGGCACGACAGCTCACCAAGCGCTACGGCGAGAAGACCGCGGTCGACGGGCTCGACTTCACCGTCCGCCCCGGCTCGGTCACCGGCTTCCTCGGGCCCAACGGGGCCGGGAAGTCCACCACCATGCGGATGATCGTCGGCCTCGACGCGCCGACCAGCGGCACCGTGACCGTCCGCGGCCGCCGTTACGCCCAGCACTCGTCGCCGCTGCAGGAGGTCGGCGCCCTGCTGGAGGCCAAATCGATCCACCCCGGCCGCACTGCGTTCGACCACCTGACGGCCCTGGCGTACACCCACGGCATCCCGAAGCGCCGCGTCCACGAGGTGATCGAGCAGACCGGCCTGCAATCGGTCGCCCGCAAGCGTTCCGGGGCGTTCTCCCTCGGCATGGGGCAGCGCCTCGGGATCGCCGCCGCGCTGCTCGGCGACCCGGCCACGGTCATGCTCGACGAGCCGGTCAACGGCCTGGACCCCGAGGGCGTCCTGTGGATCCGCAACCTGCTGACCCAGCTCGCGGGCGAGGGCCGCACGGTGTTCGTCTCCTCGCACCTGATGAGCGAGATGGCGCTGGTCGCCGAGCACCTCATTATCGTCGGGCGCGGCCGGCTGCTGGCCGACACGACCGTCGAAGCCCTCGTACGCGACGCCGGCGGTGACACCGTCGCGGTCGCCACCGCCGACCCGGCCCGGCTGCGGGACCTGCTCAGCGCGCCCGGCGTACAGATCACCGGCGAGCCCGGCAGCGAACGCCTCGCCGTCACCGGCCGGTCCGCCCGCGAGATCGGCGCGGTCGCGGCCGAGCACGGCATCGCGCTGTACGAGCTCACCCAGCACCGCGTGTCGCTGGAGGAGGCGTTCATGAACCTCACCCGCGAATCCGTGGAGTACCACGCCACCCGACCCGCGAGGAGCGCGGCATGACCACCGTCACCGACACCCGCCCGGCGGCGGCCACGCCGACCGTCCCGCGTCCCGTCTACAAGGTCACCGGGCGGGGGACGCTGCGCTCGGAATGGTCGAAGTTCTGGTCGGTCCGCTCGACATGGATCACCGTCGCCCTCGCGCTGATCGCGCTGGTCGGCTTCGGCACCATCGCCGCGTTCCGGTACAAGTCGATGATGAGCGGCGGCGCCCGGCACGTCGACCGGGACTTCCTTGACGCCACCTCCGTCAGCCTGACCCTCTTCGGCGTCAACTTCGGGCAGCTCGCGCTCGGCGTACTGGGGGTGCTGTTCGCCGCGGGCGAGTACACCACCGGCAGCATCCGCTCGACGCTGACCGCGGTCCCGAAGCGGCTGCCCGTCCTGTGGTCCAAGGTCGCCGTCTACGGCGTCGTCGCGTTCGTGATCGGCACCGTCGGATCGTTCGCGGGGTTCCTGGTCACCAACGCCATCGTCTCGGGCACCGCCGCCCACCTGTCGCTCACCGGCGACGTGGCCCGGTCGCTGTTCGGCGCCGGCCTCTACCTCGGCCTGATCGGGGTGCTGGCCGCCGCGCTGGGGGCGATCCTGCGATCGGTCGCCGGCGGCATCTCCGCGTTCATCGCAGTGATCATGCTCATCCCCGGCCTGCTGTCGCTGCTGCCGACCTCCTGGCAGGGTCACGTCGGGCCGTACCTGCCGAGCAGCGCCGGCGAGGCGATCTACACTCTGCACCAGCAATCCGACCTGCTCACGCCGGGTAAGGGAGCGCTCGTACTGCTCGGCTGGACCGTCCTGGCCGTCGCCGGGGCCGCCTGGCGCCTGGTCGGCCGCGACGCCTGAGCCCCCAACCGATCGGGGCGCGGCCGCCTCCGCGCCCCGATCCCCGTCCACGTGAGGAGGCCGGCGGTGAGCATCGAGGACGAGTTCGCCGGGCACCCGGCCGTCTCCCGCGTGGTGCGGATCGGCCAGCGGCTGCGCCGCCTCGACACCGATCATCCGTGGCTGCTCGACGCCGGGGTGGTCGTCTTCGTCGTCCTCGCGTTCTGCCTGCCGCAGCTGTTCGGCCACGAACGTCGCGGTGAACACGAGCCCGTGTTCTGGAGCGCCCCGGCCCCGCTGCAGATCGCGCTCCAGGCCGGACTGGTGCTGCCGCTGCTGTGGCGGCGGCGGTACCCGACCGTCACGTTCTACGTCATCGCCGCGACGTTCATCGTGCAGTGGTCGCTCGGCATCGCCCTGCGGGCGGACATCGCACTGCTCATCGCCGGCTACAACATGGTCCTGCACGCCCGGCCGAACCGGCTCACCTGGGCCGGGCTGACCGCCATCGGCGCCATGACCCTCGTGGCCGTCCGCGTGTCCGGAACCGTCGCCCTCGGCGACGCGATGTTCCTGGCGCTCAGCACGCTCACCGCCGCGGCCGCGCTCGGCATCGCCGTCCGGCTGCGCCGCGCCCAGCTGCAGACCTTGCGCGAACGCGCCGCCCAGCTCGAACTCGAACGCGACCAGCGCAGCCGCCTCGCCGCCGTCACCGAACGCAACCGGATCGCCCGCGAGATGCACGACGTCCTCGGTCACAACCTCTCGGTCATCATCTCCCTGGCCGACGGCGGCGCGGCCGCGTCCACCGTCCGGCCGCAGCGCGGCACGCAGGCGCTCGACCTGATCGGCGACGTCGGCCGCCGGGCCCTCGGCGACCTGCGGCGCGTGCTCGGCATCCTGCGCGACGACGACGACGCGGCGGAACGCGCGCCGCAACCCGGCATCGCCGCGATCGCCACGCTGTGCGACCAGACCCGCGCGGCCGGCCCTCAGATCCACTACCGCACCGAGGGCGTTCTGGAGTCGCTCGATCCCGGCGTGCAGCTGGCGGCGTACCGCATCGTTCAGGAGGCCCTCACCAACAGCCTGCGGTACGCCGGTCCGCGTACCCGCATCGATCTCGCCCTGAGGGTGGACGAGCGCACGCTGACCATCGACGTCCACGACACCGGCGTACCCGACCGCCCGCAGCCGGGGCCGGGCGAGCCACACGCCGGCCAGGGCCTGATCGGCATGCGCGAACGCGCCGCCGTCTACCGCGGAACCGTCGACGCGCGACCCGATCCGCGCGGCGGCTGGACCGTCGCCGCCGTCCTGCACCTTCCCGACCACGAGAAGACCGGCACGCAGCCATCATGATCACTGTTCTCATCGCCGACGACCAGCCGCTGCAGCGGTTCGGGTTCCGCATGCTGCTGGAGACCAACCCCGACACCGAGGTCGTCGGCGAGGCCGGCAACGGCGCCGAAGCCCTCCGCCAGGCCGAACTCCTGCGCCCGGACGTCATCCTCATGGACATCCGGATGCCCGGCGTCGACGGCATCGAAGCGACCCGCCGCCTCACCGCGGCCACCGGCCGATCGCGCGTACTGATCCTCACCACGTTCGACCTCGACGAGTACGTGTACGCCGCGCTGCGGGCCGGGGCCAGCGGTTTCCTGCTCAAGGACGCCCGCCCCGACGAACTGCTGGCCGGGATCCGGGCGGTCGCCGGCGGCGACGCGATCATCGCCCCGGCGCTGACCCGCCGGCTGCTGGACGCGTTCGCGCCGCATCTGACCGGCCCCGCCGCCCGGCCCGACGCCCGGCTGGGGGCGCTCACCGAACGCGAACGGGAGATCCTGATCGCGATCGGGCAGGGGTGGAGCAACGGCGAGATCGCCGACCGGCTCGTCCTGTCGGAGTCGACCGTGAAGACCCACGTCGGGCGGGTCCTCGCCAAGATCGGCGCCCGCGACCGGGTGCAGGCGGTGATCTTCGCCTACGACCACGGGCTAACCAAGCCGAAGTAGCCCCGGGGCCGCGCGTACAGCCGGCGTCCAGACGACTTCAGCCGCGGCTCAGCCACCGGGGCATAACTTCCCGACCATGATCGGACCGAGGCCGCCGGCGGACAACCTCCCGCTGTTCGCCGCGGCGCGGGCCGGTTGCCGGTCGTCGTCGCGGGCACTGTCCGATGTGACGTGCCGCATCAACGAAGGCGACCGCATCGCCGTGCTCGGCTCCGACCGCACCGGGAAAGGTCTCCTGCTCAAGCTCATCGCGGGCGAGATCGCCCCGGAATCGGGCACGGCCACCTGGCCGCGTACGCAGCAGCAGCGGCGTACGCGGCCACCCGTCGCCCTGCTGTCGGGCCGGCCGGAACTGTCCGACGCGCTCAGCGTCGTGCAGAACGTTCAGCTGCCGCTGCGCGCCGGGCTCCCCGGGCCGGTGCTGAGTGTGGACAAGGCGATGTGGGCGCTGGCGACCGTGGGCCTCGCGGACGTCGCCGAGCAACGGGTCGCGTCGCTGCGCCCGGCGACGGCGTGGCGGGTCATGATCGCGCGGGCGCTGGCCGGCCATCCGTGGCTCATCCTGGCCGACGACATCACCGGACGGCTCGGCGAGGCCGCCGCCTCCGATGTGGTCGACGCGCTGGTCGCCGCGGCCATCGCCGCTCCGGCAGCGCTGGTCGTGGCCACGTCCGACGTGATCGTGGCCGCGCGGATGACCCGCCAGTGGCGGCTGGGCGACGGCGTGCTGATCACCCGTTGACCGGCAGCGGCTCCGCCGTCCGGTGCTCGGCCAGCGGGCCCAGGACGTAACCCGCGCGGTCGGCGTACCGGATCACGTGGGGCAGCGCGGCGATCATGGCGTCGGTCGCGCCGGGGAACCCGTGCTCGTCCGAATCGTGCAGCAGCACGGTACCACCGCCGGTGAGGGTGGCCCGGACCGTCGCCAGCACCGACTCCGGCGTCGTCGCACAGGTCCAATCACGACCCCAGGTGCTCCACAGCATCGGGGCCAGCCCCAGCCGCCGGGCCGTGACCAGGGCCGACGTCGTCGCCACCCCGTACGGCGGCCGGTACCAGCGCGGCGCCACCCCGGTGACCCGCTCCACCAGGTCCCGGGCCCGGCCCAGGTCGTCCCGGACCGCCCCCACCCCGCGGTACAGCAGCAACCGGTGCCGGTAGCCGTGCACCGCCACCTCGTGACCCTCGCCGACCATCCGCCGCCCGAGGTCCGGCACCCGCGCCAGCGCCTCGCCGAGCACGAAGAACGTCGCCCGCAGCCCGTGCGCCCGCAAGATCTCCAAAACCATGGGTGTCGTACGCGGATCAGGGCCGTCGTCGAACGTCAGCGCGACGTGCCCGGGCCGGCCGAGGCCGGAAAGCTCCGGCAGCCACCGGCGGCGCAGCGGGGCGATGGCGGCCAGCGCGGGCGCGGACTGCATCACCGCCAGGGCCGCCGCGACACCGCCCACCGCCAGGAGCGCCGTACCGAGCCGGCGCCGGGCCGCGTGGGTCTCGGCTGGAGCGGGCCGCAGGGAGTCGATCACCAGGCCGACCTTAGGCGCGGACGGCTGAAGTACCGCTGAACGTCACCGGGCGGCGGCTCAGAAATCCTCCTCGCCGCGCCGGCGGCCGCGTCGCCAGGAGATCACGAGGGCCAGGCCCAGCAGGACGTTGAACGCCAGCACCGCCCCGGCGACGATGATCAGGACCTGAGCCAGGGACATGCCGTCCATGCTCGCCGGTGCCGGCTGAGGAGAGGCTGAAGCAGGCGGCGGGGACGGCTCGTGAGGTAGGTGGCTCGTGACGAAGCGATCCCCAGATCAACTACCGCTGTGACGGCAAACGATCACCGGCGCAGGCGTGCTCGGCTTGATCGCGGCACGAGGCTTGATCAAGTACCCGAATGCTGTCAAAAGTCGCCCGATTTTGCAGCTTCCCGGCTCTTGATCAAGCGATGGGGATCCACTACTACGGATTCCGGGCACTCGATCATCGCCAACCACTCCGTGGCCGAACCGGTTCCCGGCCGGCGGTGAATACGCCCCCGCGTCAATGTCGCGTCTGGACAATCGCCGCAAAGCTCAAGTCCACTCCAACGATCTTGCGCGAGTGTCACGAATTCCATCCGATATGCCCGGAAGGCCCGGACATTCGCGCAAGATCGTCGCGGGAAGCAGGCGCCGGGGTGCGGGGGTGCGGGAAGCGGGCGCAGGTCAAGTGCGCCGCGCGGGGGCGGGTTCAGGTGGCTCTAAGGCGGTCCTTCCTAGCCTGCGCCACCATGACGACAACTCTGGCGGCCGGGCGTACGCCTCCGTCCACACGCATGATGTTGAACAAGGTCCCCGAACTCACGATGTGGTTCTGGATCATCAAGATCCTCTGTACCACCGTGGGGGAGAGCTTCGCGGACTGGATCAACATGACGCTCGGGGTGGGGCTGGAGAACACGTCGCTGATCTTCACCGCCGTTCTTGTCGTGGTCCTGGCCTGGCAGGTCCGGCTGGGCCGCTACCAGCCGTTCCCGTACTGGCTGACGGTGGTGGTCATCAGCATCACCGGCACCCTGTACACCGACATCCTCACCGACGACCTGCAGGTGCCCCTCGCCGTCAGCACCAGCGTCTTCGCCGTCGTCCTCGCCGTCGTGTTCGGCATCTGGTACGCGCGTGAGCGCACGCTGTCGATCCACAGCATCGTCACCCGGCCGCGGGAGGCGTTCTACTGGCTGGCGGTCCTCGTCACGTTCGCGCTCGGCACCGCCGTCGGCGACTGGACCCTGGAACTCACCGGCTGGGGACCGGGCGTGTCCGTCCTGCTGCCCGCCGGCCTGATCGCCGCGGTGGTCCTCGGCTGGCGGCTCGGGGCGAGCCCGGTGCTGTCGTTCTGGCTGGCCTACATCCTCACCCGCCCGCTCGGCGCGAACCTCGGCGACTGGCTGGCCTCCGGCACCGACGAGCACGGCCTCGGTCTCGGCACCGCGATCACGAGCGTCGTGTTCCTCGCCGCCATCCTCGCCACCGTGATCTACCTGACCGTGTCCCGCCGCGACGTCATCGAGGGAAATCAGCAGCCGCAGCATCCGAAGACCAGCACCTCGCGTACGCGGGAACGGATCATGCTGGGCTACCTCGGCGTCGTCGCGGTGGCCACGGCGGTGCTGCTGACCTGGGCCTCGGCGCAGCCGCACGCGACCGTGACCAGCGAGGAAGGGCCTGGCCCGGCGGTGGCCGACATGACGCCGCAGCAGGCGACCCAGCACTTCCCGGCGGCGGACCTCGCGAGCCTGCGCGCGATCACCCAGGACTCGCTGGACAAGCTCAAGGCGGGCGACCAGGCCGGTGCCACGGCGCGGATCAAGGACCTCGAAAGCACCTGGGACGACGATCAGTCCAGGCTCGAAGCGCTCGACGGGACGGCGTGGACCTTCCTGGACGGGCGGATCGACACGGTGCTGACCTCGATGCGGGCGTCGCATCCCGACAAGGCGGCCGAGGAGCGGGCGCTGACCGCGCTGCTCGCCTCGCTCGCCTGACCGCCAGGCACCTCGCCGCCGGAGGCACCTCCGGCAGCCGTGCGGGCACCGAACCCGGTGCCCGCACGGCGCCACGCCGAAGACCGCTCGTCTTCAGCGTGGTCTCAGCGACCCCCGCGTAGCTTCCCGCCGGGCGGCTCGGGCCGCCGACGTCCATTCGCCGGCGACAAGGGAAGCACATGACTGCCGCACGTACCGCCGCCGCCAAGGTTCCGCAGGTGGCCGCCCTGTTCTGGGTCACCAAGGTGCTCACCACGGGCATGGGGGAGACGACCTCCGACTTCCTGGCCCACCGTCTCGATCCGATGATCGCGGTCGGGCTGGCCGGCCTCGTCCTCGTCGCCGCGCTCGCGCTGCAACTGGCGGTACGCCGCTACATCGCCGGGGTCTACTGGTTCGCCGTCGTCATGGTGAGCGTGTTCGGCACGATGGCCGCCGACGTCCTGCACGTCGGGCTGGGCATCCCCTACGTGGTGTCGACGGCCTTCTTCCTGGCCGTCCTGGCGGCCATCTTCGCGCTCTGGTACGCCGTCGAGAAGACCCTCTCGATCCACAGCATCCGTACGCGCCGCCGGGAGCTGTTCTACTGGGCCACGGTCCTGACGACGTTCGCCCTCGGTACGGCCGCCGGGGACATGACGGCCAGCACCCTGCACTGGGGCTACCTCGCCTCCGGGGTCGTGTTCGCGGTGGTGATCGCCGTCCCCGCGATCGCGCACGGCGTCACGGGCCGGGCTCCGATCCTGTCGTTCTGGCTGGCGTACATCGTGACGCGGCCGCTCGGCGCCTCGCTCGCCGACTGGATGGGCGTACCGGCGTCGCGCAGCGGTCTGGGCTGGGGGACCGGTCCGGTCAGTCTCGTCCTGGCGTTGCTGATCGGCGGGCTGGTCGCGTACCTGGCGGTGTCGAAGGCGGACGTCGAGCCGCAGCCCGCGACCGTGGAGCAGGTCGCCGCGGTGCCGAAGGTCGCGGCGGCCACCGGCGGCCGATGAGCCCGCCGGGCCGAGGTATGCCCAGCACTACCTCGACTGGGCGGCCTACGACCCGTGACCCGTCCGCCGGTACGCGGGACGATGCGAACCATGCCGACCGCACCCGTTCCCGCCCGACCCGTCTCAGTCCGAGCGTTCGCCGCCCTGGTCACCGGCGTGGTGGTCCTGATCGCGATGTTCGTCGCCGTCCCGGGACCCCTCGCCGCCGGCCGGTGGAGCGGCGGCCTGGCCGACCAGGACACTCTTCGTGACACCCTGCGTACGGCGTTCGTCGAGTACTGGGCGTCGGGCCGGCGGCCGCTCACGCCCGCTCTGCAGGCGGTGGTCGACTACTGGTTCCGGTTCCACGTGGTCAAGGCCGGGATCGCCCTGCTCGCGCTGGGCGTTCTGATCGTGCTCGGCCGTCGGCTGGGACGGGCGTTCGCCACGGCGGGCCGGCGGCCGGGCGCCCGCGTCGGGCTCGGTGCGGCGGGCGTCGGTGTCGCGCTGCTCGGGCTGCTCGCTCTGGTGTCGGTCGTGGCGAACGTCCAGGGTGCGGCGGCCCCGTTCGCGTCGCTGCTGCCGATGCTGATGTCCGGCCCCCACGACGGCGCGACGGCGTCGACGCTGAACGAGGTACGCGCCCGGTTGGCGGCCGGTACGCCGCACCCGCTCCCGCTCGCCGCGATGATCGACGACTTCGCCTGGTACCACGCCGCCCTGGCCGTCGTCGTCGTGATCGTGGCGGCCGCGGTCCTCGTGATCGGCATCGTCCTGTGGCGTCGGCGGCCCGCCGCCGACCGCCCGGCCCGCCGCCTCCTCGTGGCCTGCGGTGCCGCCGCGATCCTGTCGTCGCTGGCTTTCACCGTCGTCGGGGTGGCCAACACGCTCACCGCCGTCGACCCCGCTCCGGCGCTGGCGGCGTTCTTCGCCGGCGGCTGGTGACCGGCGAGCCGGTGACCAGCGCATCGACCGGAATCCCTTCGACGAATGCCTATGACATTCGGCCGCGCGCTCTTGACGTCGCGGCAACTTCCGCGCAACATAGGTCCAACTACATATATTGAAACGTTTTAATCACGCACGGCATTCAGCGCGCACAGCGAAGACCCGTCCCGCCCGTCGTCCCGAACCTTCTCCCCGAGGGGATCACTGGCATGCCCGGAAACGCTGTCACCGGCCGTTCGCGCGCCGCGGGAACCTGGCGCGCCGGCCTCCGCGGCCTCGCGCCGCTCCTGCTGGTCGTCGCGTCGACGGCGCTCCCCGCCGCCGGTGCGGCCGCCGCCGTCGCCGAAGTGTCGGTGGCGGGACTGCGGGTCGACTACGCGACCGACCCGCTGGGCATCGACGACACCCGTCCCAGTCTCAGCTGGAAGCTCACCTCCTCGGTGAACGGCGAGCGGCAGACGGCGTACCGGGTGCTCGTGGCGAGCAGCGAGAGCCGGCTGAACGCGGGCGTCGGCAACCTCTGGGACACCGGCAAGGTGACGTCGGGCGACTCGGTCGCGATCGCGTACGCGGGTGCGGCGCTTCAGGCGACCGCGGCGTACTTCTGGAAGGTGCAGGCCTGGGACGCGAACGGCACGGTGTCGGACTGGAGCCCGACGGCGCGCTGGGAGACGGGGCCGCTCGCCGGAGCCGACTGGGCCGGGGCACAGTGGATCAGCCCGACCGCCGCGAGCAGCGCGCCCCGGCTGCGCAAGGCGTTCACGGTCGACGGATCCAAAGTGGTCGATCAGGCGCGCGCCTATGTCGTCGGCCTCGGCTTCCACGAACTGCACCTCAACGGCGCGAAGATCGGTGACCGGGTCCTGGCCCAGGCCAGTACGCCCTACGACCGGCGGGTCCTCTACAGCACCTACGACGTGACGGCGGCGCTGCGGTCCGGTACGAACGTCGTCGGCCTGTGGCTCGGCACCGGCTACGGCGCGTCGTTCAGCCAGTACGGCTTCCGGTGGCTCGGCCCGAAACAGGCCCTCATGCTGCTGGACGTCCGGTACGCCGACGGCACCCGGCAGACCGTCACGACCGACGGCACCTGGAAATGGGCGGCCGGCCCGATCACGGCCGCCGACATCTACAACGGCGAGACCTACGACGCGCGCCAGGAGCAGGGCGGCTGGGACCAGCCCGGGGCCGCCGACACCGGGTGGCAGGGTACGCAGACCGTCGCCGCGCCGGCCGGAACGCTGTCGGCGCAGGCGATGCCCCCGCTGCGGGTGACGGCCACCCTCAGTCCGGTGAAACTGACTCAGCCCAAGCCCGGCGTCTACGTCTACGACTTCGGCCAGAACATCGCCGGGTGGGAACGGCTGCGCGTACAGGGGGCGGCGGGGGCGGCCGTACGGATGCGCACGGCCGAGGAGGTCAACGCCGACGGCACGCTCGACACGACCACCAACCGCAACGCCGCCGCGACCGACACCTACATCCTGGCCGGCACCGGCGCCACCGAGACCTACGAGCCCCGGTTCACCTACCACGGGTTCCGCTACGTCGAGGTCACCGGCGACCCGCAGACCCCGTCGCTCGCGAGCCTCGACGCCCGGGTCGTGCACACCGACGCCCCGTCCACCGCCACCTTCACGTCCTCCGACGCGCTGCTCAACCAGATCTGGCGCGCCAACCGGTGGACCATCCAGAACAACTCCATGAGTACGCCGACCGACACCCCCGTACGCGACGAGCGCACCCCGCCCGGCATGGACGTGCAGGCGTACCAGGATGCGTCCACAGTGGAGTTCGGGATGGCCGGTTTCTACGCGAGCTACCTGCGCGACCTGCCGCCCGGCACCGCCCTGCCCAGCGACGGCGGCAACGCCCAGCAGCCGGACATGGGCGGCGCCGGCGTGACCCTCGCCTGGACGCTCTACCAGCAGTACGGCGACCGGGCCACGCTCGCGGCGACCTATCCGGCCATGAAGAGGTTCGTCGACACGAACGCCGCCAACGTGCCCGGCTACATCTGGAGCACGGGCTTCGGCGACTGGTGCCCGCCCGACCTGAGCGCCAACGCCAACGGCGGCCTCGGCAACTCCAGTGCCGGCGCCTGCACCAGCGAGGTGCCGGTCGTCAACACCGCGCTGTCGTACCTGCAGGCGGTCGACGTCGCCCAGGCCGCCGCGGCGCTCGGCCAGACCGCCGACGCCACCCACTTCACCCAGCTGGCCGACAACATCAAGCAGGCGTTCAACGCGCGGTTCCTCAACGCCGACGGGGCGGGCTACGCCGACGGCCGGCAGACGACGAGCGTCCTGCCGCTGGCCTTCGGGATGGTGCCGCCCGCCGACGTCGACGCGGTCGGCACCCGGCTGGTCGACACGATCCTCACCAGGAACGGCGGCCACCTGGACACCGGCATCTTCGGCACCCGGTACCTGATGGACGCGCTGGCCGCGGTCGGGCGTACCGACGTCGCGATGACGGTGCTCGACCAGACCTCGTACCCGGGTTTCGGCTACGAGATCGGCAAGGGCGCCACCACCGCCTGGGAGGAGTGGACGTACTACTCGTCGATGGAGACCCACGACCACGCCATGTTCGCCGGGATCAACTCCTCGCTCTACACCCGCCTGGCCGGCATCCAACCGGCCGGCCCCGGCTACAGCGCGGTGACCGTCGCGCCGCGGATACCCGCCGGCCTCGCGCACGTCGCCGCGTCCGTCGACACCGTCCGCGGGACCGTCGCGTCCTCGTGGACCGTGACCGGCCAGCAGGTCGCGCTGGACGTGACCGTCCCCGTCGGCGCCACGGCCACGGTGCGCGTACCGAACTTCGGGCAGGGGCAGGCCGGGGTCAGCCCCGCCGGCGCGGTCCAGGTCGCGGCCACCGGCACCGAGACGCAGTTCTCGGTGGGCTCGGGCACCTGGCATTTCACCGGCACCGTCGCACCCACCCCCAGCACCGTCCTGCCCGGCGACTGGACCCTGTGCGCTCAGGAGACCGGCACCTGCTCCACCGCCGGCACCGTCGCCTTCGGCGCGCAGGGCAGATTCGCGTACGCGACCACGGCCGCCCCGGTCGCGTGCGGCAACACCGTCTTCGGCGATCCCGTGTTCGGCGTCGCCAAGGCCTGCTACGTCACCGCCGCCCCGCCGACGGGTGCCGGGTGGCAGCGCTGTGCCGGCGAAACGGGATCGTGCTCGTTCGCCGGGACGGCCACTGTCGCATATGGAGCGGGCGGCAAGTTCGCGTACGCGACCGTCGGCAACGGGACGTCCTGCACCAACGCGGTGTTCGGCGATCCGGTTCCCGGTACGGGGAAAGCCTGCTACCTGCACGCGCCACCGCCGGCCGTCGCGACGTGGACGCCGTGCGCGGCCGAGACGAAGACGTGCGCGGTCTCCGGGTCGCACCTGCTCGCGTACGGGGCCGGCGGCCGGTACTTCTACGGCACGTTCGGCTCGGACACGGTCTGCGGCAACGCGGTTTTCGGCGATCCCGCGCCCGGCCAGGCCAAGACCTGCTACCTCCAGTAGCCCGCCGCGGCCGCGGGTGCTCCCGTCCGCGGCCGCCTGAGTGAAACGTTCCACATCACCGCTCCGGCAGGCCCGCCGCAGCGGTTGCCCCGAGTCCTGTCGTCCTCAGGAGTTGTCATGCCACATCTGGCGAAACGGCACGGTCGATGGTCCGCCGCCGCGGTGAGCGTCGCGGTCGCGGCCTCGGTCACCGTCGCGGCCTGGATCCTGCCCGCCCGTGCCGCGACCCCGGTCAGCGTCTCCGGCGCCCACTGGGTCTGGTATCCCGAAGGTTCCCCCGCGAGCAGCGCACCCGCCGCCGACCGGTACTTCCGCAAGGTGTTCACCGCGCCGTCCGGCACGGTCACCGACGCCCAGCTCGTCATCACCGGCGATGACAGCGTCGACGTCTGGCTCAACGGCACGCCGCTGGCCGGCTCGCCCCGGCAGACGGACTCCTGGAAACAGGCCCTTTTCGTCGACCTCCAGCCGGCCCTGCGGGTAGGTGCCGCCAACACGCTCGCGGTGGTGGCCCGCAACACCAGCGCCGGACCGGCCGGGCTCATCGGCCGGGTGCACGTCACCGGATCGAGCACTGTGGACTTCACGACCGACGGATCGTGGAAGGCGTCGCAGACCCCGGCCGCCGGCTGGGAACAGGCGGGCTTCAACGACGGCGGCTGGCCGGCCGCCGCCGACCTCGGCGCGTACGGGATGGCGCCCTGGAACTCCAGCGTGCTCGGACCGGACACCGCCGCGGCCTCGCCGCTGTCGGTGACGAGCGCGACCGTGGAACGGCGCGCCAACCCGATCGGCGTCGACGCGGCCAAGCCCCGGCTGGGCTGGAAGCTCGGCGCCTCGTCCGCACAGCAACGCCAGGGCGCGTACCAGGTCATCGTGGCGAGCACCGCGGCGCTGGCGGGCGCCGGCTCCGGGGACGTCTGGGACAGCGGCCGGGTGGCGGGCATGGCCGCCGTCGACGTGGCCTACGGCGGCCCGGCGCTGGCCTCGATGCGCAAGTACTTCTGGCGCGTACGCGTCTGGGACGTCCAGGGCCGCACCGGACCGTGGAGCGCCACCCAGACGTTCGAGACGGGTCTGCTGAACCCGGCGGCCGAATGGCAGGCGGGGTTCATCGGCCAGCCCGGCGCCGTGGCGGGGCTCGGCGGCTCGTCCTGGATCTGGTACCCCGAAGGCGATCCGGCGTCCGGGCTGCCGCCGATGACGCGCTACTTCCGCCGGACCTTCAGCCTGGGCTCGGCCCCGGCGGGTGGCACGCTCGTCGTGACCGGTGACGACACGGCCGACGTGTGGGTCAACGGTACGCAGGTCAGCACCTCGCTGCGGGTCACCGATTCGTGGAAGCAGGCGGCGGTCGTCGACCTGACCGGCCGGCTGACCGCGGGCACCAACGTGATCGCGGTGTCCAGCCAGAACACCACCCAGTCGCCGGCCGGGATGATCGCGCAGCTGACGATCCCCGGCGGCCCGACGATCAACACCGACGCCTCCTGGAAGGCGGCCCAGACCGCCCCGGCCGGTTGGGAGCAGACCGGCTTCAACGACAGTGGCTGGGCCGCGGCCCTCGCCGTGGCGGCCTACGGCAGCGGCCCGTGGGCCTCGAACGTCGTGGTACGCAGGGGAGCGCCGCTGCTGCGCAAGAGCTTCACCGTCGGCAAGACCGTCGCGACGGCCCGCCTGCTCACCACCGCCCTCGGCCTGCACGAGACGCGGCTCAACGGGGCGAAGGTCGGCGCCGACGTGCTCGCGCCGGGCTGGACCGACTACAACAAACGCCTGCAGTACAAGGTGTACGACGTGACCGGGCAGATCGTGCAGGGCACCAACGTCCTCGGGGCCTGGCTCGGCGACGGCTGGTACTCCGGCAGCATCGGCATGGCCGGCTCGCAGCGGTACGGGACGCAGCCCTGGTACTCGGCGAAACTGCTGTTGACCTACACCGACGGCACGACCGCGACCGTCGCCACCGACGGCACCTGGAAGTACGCGCAGAGCCCCATCACCGCCGACGACCTCTACCTCGGCGAGCAGTACGACGCCCGCCGCGCCGTCGCGGGCTGGGACACCGCCGCGTACAGCGACGCGTCCTGGCCGGCGGTCGCGGTCCGCTCGGGCACGCAACCCACGCTGGTGTCCCAGGTGGACCCCGGAGTCACCGTGCAGAGCCAGCTCACACCGGTATCGGTGACCCAGCCGCAGCCCGGAGTATGGATCTTCGACCTCGGCCAGAACCACACCGGATGGGACCAGCTGCGCGTCACCGGTCCGGCCGGAACCACGGTGACCCTGCGCCACGGCGAGGTGCTCAACCCGGACGGCACCCTGTACACGGCGAATCTGCGCGTACCGGGTCTGGCGACGGACCGGTTCACCCTGGCCGGAACCGGTGCCGAGGAAGTGTTCGAACCGCGCTTCACCGTGCACGGCTACCGCTACGTCGAAGTGACCGGCTTCCCCGGTACGCCCACGGCCCACGCCATCACCGGCCAGGCCGCTTGGACCAACGGCGCGGCCATCGGAACGTTCACCACGTCCAACACCCTGCTCAACCAGATGCAGAGCGCGATCATGTGGGGTCAGCGCTCCAACATGCTGTCCATCCCGACGGACTGCCCGAGCCGCGACGAGCGCCTCGGCTGGACCGGTGACATCGCCAGCTTCGCCGCCACGTCCACCTTCAACATCGACGTGTCCGGCTTCCTGGACAAGTTCGCCGACGACCTGACCGACGACCAGCAGAGCAACGGCGCGTTCACCGACACCGCCCCGTACGTCTGCTGCGGCGCCGGCACCGCGGGCTGGGGCGACGCCGGCGTGATCATCCCGTACACCATGTGGCAGCGCTACGGCGACGTGCGGGTGATCAACGACCACTTCAGCGCGATGACCCGCTGGGTCGACTACCTGCGCAGCACCGCGGGCGCGGATCTGATCCGCGACCAGGGGGGTTACGGCGACTGGCTCAACGTCAACGACGACACCGCCCGCAACGTCATCTCGACGGCCTTCTTCGCCCATGCGGCACGCATGGTCTCCCAGATGGCCGCCGCGACCGGGCACACCGCCGAGGCGTCCAGCTACGGAACCCTCGCCGACCAGGTCGCGGCCGCCTTCACGAGCAGGTTCGTCGCCGCGGACGGCACGGTGTCGGGCAACACCCAGACCGGCTACGTGCTGCCACTGGCCTTCGGGCTGCTGCCCGCGAACCTCGTGGCCCCCGCCGTCGGCAAGCTCGCCGCCAAGGTGGCCGCGTCCAACGGCCACCTGAGCGTCGGCTTCCTCGGCGTGGAGAACCTGCTACCGGTGCTCGCCGACAACGGGCGGGCGGACGTCGCGTACCAGATCCTGCTGCAGTCCTCCTACCCCGGCTGGGGTTACATGCTCAGCCGGGGCGCCACCACCGTCTGGGAACGCTGGGACGGCATCCGCACCGACGGAACGTTCCAGGACCCCGGAATGAACTCGTTCAACCACTACGGGCTCGGCTCCGCCGGCGACTTCCTGTACCGCGAGGTCGGCGGACTCGGCCCGGCCGAACCCGGCTACCGCTCACTGCTCGTGGCACCGAAACCCGGTGGCGGTCTCAGCTCGGCGAAGTCGGCGTACGAGACGCCGTACGGTCCGGCGGTGAGCGACTGGAGCACCAGCGGATCGGTGCTCACCCTGCGGGTCACCGTCCCGGTCGGCGCGACCGCTCTGGTCAAGGTGCCGGCGTCGTCCGCGGCGGCGGTCACCGCTCCGGCGCAGGCCGTCCCGTTCGGGTACGGCGGCGGGGCGGCTTCGTACTACCTGCCGTCGGGCAGCTACACCTTCACCGCGACCTCGTAGGCGCGGGGACGGCGGCGGGCCGGGAGTCCTGGCCCGCCGCCGCGTCACCCTCAGCACCGGATCATGATGTCGGTCATGGATCATGTCGCCGACCCCGCACTCGCCGCCTTCGTCGCCGCCGCCCGCGCCACCCCCGCCACCCCCGCGCGCACGGTCGGCGCCGGGCCGGTCCGCCGCGGGCAGCGGGCGCGCGCGGCCGTCCGCCCTCCGGGTCCGGCGCTCGCCGAGGTCTCCGACGAGCCGGTCGCCGGCGTACCCGTCCGGATCTACCGCCCCGCACAGTCCCGGGCCACCATCGTGTACGCGCACGGCGGCATGTGGGTGATCGGCGACCTGGAATCGCACGACCGGGCCTGCCGCCTGCTCGCCGAGGCCACCGGCGCCACCGTGATCGCGGTCGACTACCGCCGGGCGCCGGAGCACCCGTGGCCCGCCGCGGTGGACGATGTCGTGGCCGTCCTCCAGCACGCGATCGCCGCGGGCGGCACCGTCTGCGTCATGGGGGACAGCGCGGGCGGCAACCTCGCCACGCTCGCCTGCCTGCGGCTGCGGGACGCGGGCGAACCACTGCCGTACGCGCAGATCCTGCTCTACCCCAACACCGATCTGACCCTGAGCCGGCCCAGTACGCGTACCAAGGCCACCGGCTGGGCGCTGGACACCGATGACGTCGCCTGGGGCGCGGAGCTGTGGGTTCCCGACCCGGCGATGCGTACCGACCCCCGGGTGAGCCCCCTGTACGCCGACCTGCACGGCCTGCCGCGGGCGGTCGTGGTGACCGTCGAGCACGATCCGCTTCGCGACGAGGGCGACGAGTACGCCGACCGGCTCCGGGCGGCCGGCGTACCGGCGGTGCACCGGTGCGAGGCGGGCCTGGTGCACGGCTTCCTCACGATGGACCTCGTGTCGCCCGCCTGCGCGAAGGCGGCCGAGCGGGTCTTCGCCGACATCACCGCCCTGCTGGCCGACGCCTAGCGCCCCACCTCCCGATCCCCAGCTCCAAGATCCCCAGCTCCAAGATCCCGCTTGGATCAGGGAAATCACCCGAATCTTGGCCCATGATTCGGGTGAAAACCGTGATCCAAGCGGGATCTTGGAAGGGAGCTTGAGGGGAACTGTGCCCGCGATCGTCTAGTTTGTAGTGATATTGGACGTTCGTGGGAAGGACACCCGTGCCTCGTTTCCTGTCGACCCGGCGCCGGATGCGGGCCGCTGCCGCCGCCGGTCTGCTCGGCCTGCTGGCGGCGACCCCCGCCCACGCGTACGCGAACGGTGCGGCGACGGGCCACCCTGGCGGGCTGGATCCGAGTTTCGGCCAGGGCGGGCTCACCGTCACGGGCTTCCCCGGCCGCGCGGTCGGTGCCAGCGCGATCGCGCAGCACGGTCCCGACGGCGGGCTGATCGTCGCCGGTGGCGCCATCACGCCGGGTACGCCTGACTTCCTGCTCGCCCGCTACCGCGCGGACGGGACCCTGGACCCGCGGTTCGGCGCCGGCGGCCGGGTCGTCACGTCGGTGCCGGCCGGGCTGGGCGCCCAGGGCGCCACCGGAGTCGCCGTGGATTCCCGGTGGCGCATCGTCGCGGTGGGCACCGGCGGCATTCCGCGGGGTACGCAGATCGGCTTCGCGGTCGCGCGGTATCTGCCCGACGGCGCGCTCGACACGGGTTTCGGCCGAGGCGGTGTCAAGGTCCTGCCCGTCGGCCCGGCCGGAGACGCGGGGGCGGCCGCGGTGGTGGTCCAGCCGGACGGCGGGATCGTCGTCGCCGGTGGGGCCAACGACATCCGGGGCGACGTGGATTTCGCCGCCGTTCGGCTGCGCGGCGACGGCACGCTCGATCCGGCCTTCGGCAACGGCGGGATCGTGCTGGTGCCGCTGCCCGGCGGGGACGCCGCGGCGTCGGCCGTCGCCCTCCAGCCGGACGGGAAGATCCTGCTGGCGGGCACCTCCGTCGACCCCGCCGCGGGGCAGGAGTTCGCCGTCGTACGCCTGACCGCCGGCGGCGTACCCGATGGTGGTTTCGGGCGGGGCGGGATCGTGCGCGTGCAGAACAGCCCGGGGCAGAGCAAGGGCGGGGCTTCGGCGGTGGCGGTCGACCCGGTGGGGCGCGTGGTCGTCGCGGGCGTGGGGCAGACGGTGGCCGGCCAGGCCGGGTTCGCGCTGGTGCGGTTGCGTCCCGACGGCGCGCTGGACCCGGCGTTCGGCACGGGCGGGAAGGTGCTCACGACGTTCACCGGTGACTCGGGCGCGTCGAGCCTGCTGCTGCGCCGGGACGGCGGGATGGTGGCGGCCGGCAGCGCCGGGTACCCGTCGAAGGTCGCCCTCGCCGGCTACCGCGCGGACGGGAGCCTGGATCCCGCGTTCGGCGCCGGCGGGAAGACGACGACCGCGGCGGGGGTCAACGCGAGCGCGACCGGTGCGGTGTTCCCGGGCGGTACGCGCATCGTCGTGGCGGGGACGACGTTCAACCAGGATGCGTCGGCGGGCAGCTTCCTCGTCGCCGGCTACGAGGGGTTTCCGATCGGGCATCACGGCTACGGGCCGCCGAACCGAGCCTGCCGGCCTCAGTGCACGGCGCCCTGACGAGGACACGGGAACACGCCGGTACGCACAGCGACCGTCCAATCACGCTTTACCTGATTCACCCGATTTATGATCTTCGTACGTATTCGTACGGCCAGTCCGCCGCCCGCGCCAGGGCCGTCGGTGCCGGGTGAGCACACGGGGGCGCGTGGTGGGTCGGATGTGGACGGTGGGCGGGGGTCGCTGGGCGCGGCGGGTGTGCGCCGGTGTGATCGCCGTGGTGCTGCCGGTGGCCGTGGCGCCCGTGGTGCCGGCGACGGCCCAGCCACTGGCGGGAATCTGGGACGGCCGGCGGGCCGAACTGTTCGTCGTCAACGCGGCGGCGCCGACGCTGATGCCGGGCGGCCCGTCGGGAACGGTCAGCGCGACCCTGGTCAACCGCGGCCCCGACCGCGCCCACGACGTGAGTCTCGTCTACACGGTCCCGGCCACGCTGACGTTCGCCGGCGCGAGCATCGCCGGCGGCGCGTGCTCGTACACGGCGCCGAAGGTCACCTGCTCGGTGGCCCAACTGTCGGACAACGAGACCGCGCCGGTCGCGATCTCGCTGCGCGCCGCCGCCGGCACGGCCCCGGGTACCAAGGCGGGCAGCTTCTCCTCGCCGCGCTCGGACGAGTTCAACCCGGCCGGCGGCAACCTGCTCTCCCTCGTACGCCAGGACGACTGGGTCGGCACCAACGAAGGGTCGTCGCTGCCCGGCCGGTGGGAGCCCGACGATCCTTACAACGACCGGCCGCCGTGCGACATCACCGCCGACACCCTGGGCCGGCTCTACCTGTGCCCGCCCCGCGTCTTCGACGACGTGATCTCCGGCCCGACCGCGGCCACCTGCAACGGAAACGTACAGAAGTGCCTCAAGACGTGGGAGTACGTCGGCACGTACTACGCCCAGCAGAGCGGCAGCATCCGCCTCTGTGCGGAGTCGATGGACGACGGCGCGTACGTCAACTGGTCCGACGGGTTCGACCCCGCGACCGGGGACGGCATGGGACCCGGCGTCGCCTGGTCGGCGCGTACGCAGCAGAACCAGGTGGTCAGCCCGTGGAACTCGGGAACCTGGTCGGTGACCGCCGGGCGGGCGTACCGGTTCAGCATCCGGGTGGCCAACCGGGACAACGACTTCACCCGCGGACGCGGCCTCGGCGGGCTGGGCACGTTCGGCCTCTCGACCGTCTACGGCGGCCCGGAGACCTGCTCGTTCGGCAACTTCTGGCCACCCGTGGCGGCCGACGTCACGGTGGCCGCCCCGGCCGCCACGATCGCCCTGACCAAGGCGTTCGGCACCGACCGGGTGACCTGGAGCGACCAGTTCACCGTCCAGATCAAGGACGCCGGCGGATCGGTCGTCAACGCCACGGGCAGCAGCACCAGCGAGGGCTTCGGCTCCACCGTCAACTTCGGCACCGGCACCACCGGGACGACCAAGGTCGTGCCCGGGTCGGCGTACACGCTGACGGAGGTTCCCGCGGCCGGGGCGAACCCGGCCAACTACGGGCAGACGATCGCCTGCACCAACGCGACGCCCGGATCCGGAACGGTGCTGCCCGGCGGGCCCGTCAACCTGGCAAGTCCGCCGGTGATCCGGCCGGGCCCGGACGACGCCATCTCGTGCGTGCTCGCCAACACCGGCGTACCGCCGTCGATCACGTTGCGGGTCAACGCCGTCGGCCCGAACGCCACCTTCCCGTTCACGGTCACCGGCGGCCCGCTGCCGGCGAACCCGAACGTCACGACGGCCGGCCAGTTCGGCGAGACCACGCTGGTCAACACCCGGGCCGGGCAGAGCGTCACGGTCACCCAGAACCCGCCGGCCGGCTGGCAGCAGATCACGAGCCTGTGCAGCAACACGCGTACCGGTGAGGTGCTGCGGCAGCCGTTCACGCTCAACGTCGCCGACCGCATCGTGTGCTCCTACACCGACGTCACCACGGCCCTGGTGAACGCGCCGTGCGTCCTGAACCCGGTGCAGAATCCACGGTTCGCCAGCGGCAACGCCAACTGGAGCACCAGCGGCCAGTGGTACGTCAGCGACGGCCGCATGTCGATCTTCAGCGACAGCGCCGGCCTCGCCACCGACCGCGTGACCCAGACGATCGGCGCGGTCGCCCCCGGCAGCGCGTTACGCGTCTCGCTCGCGGTCGCCGACGGGGTCGGGGGCCAGGGCGGCAACCAGGGCACGATGGAGATCGCGTACGGGGGTGTCGTGTACGCCCGCGTCCTGACCACCGTCGCGAACCAGGGCTTCGGCCGCGACGCCACGATCACGGGGCTCAACGGGGCGACGATCCCGCCGGAGTCGGCGACCGTCACGATGGGCACCGTCGAGGAGATCACGGTCAACCTGCCCGACGGCGTACCCCTGACCGGCGACCTGCAGTTCCGGTACGGCATCACGGGGACGGGGGACACCCTCGGCGTCGCCGACGACGTCGGCGTCACCGGGATCGCGGTGGCGACCGCCGGCATCTGCCTGCGCAAGCAGTCCGCCGGCGGGGTCGGCACCTTCGCGTTCACCAGCACCAACCTGTTCACCAACACGCCGACGCCGGGGACGTTCAGCGTCACCACCTCGGCGGGCAACAACCCGGCGACCGTCAACCCCGCGTTCGGCCGCACCGGTACGCAGCTCGTTGCGACCTCGCCCGGCAGCGACGTCACCATCACCGAGACCGGGGCCGGCGGCTTCAACCCGACCGCCGTCACGTGCACCGACCTGACCACCGGGGCGGCGGTGCCGCAGGTGACCCTCGCCGGGGCCACGATCACCGTGCCCGGATCGGTGCTCGGCCGCCGGCAGATCCTCGGCTGCACCCTCAGCCAGGAGCGCCGCAGCTTCACCGTCCGCAAGTCGGCCAGCCCCGCGAGCAGCGTCCCGGGCGGCACCGTCACCTACACCCTGACCGTGACGAACAACGGCAGCACCGCGTACGCGGGGGCGTCGTTCACCGACAGCCTGTCCGGCGTTCTCGACGACGCCGCCTTCATCGGCGCCACCGCGTCGACCGGGACCGCCACCTTCACCAGCCCCAACCTGACGTGGACGGGCGACCTCGGTCCCGGGGGCAGCGCCACCGTGACCTACACGGTCCAGGTCAACGCCCCCGACACCGGCGACCACCACCTGTCCAACGTCGTCACCACCACCTCGGCCGGCGGCAACTGCGCCGCGAGCCCGCGTCCGGCCGAATGCGCCACCGACACGCCGGTCGCCGACAGCCGCATCCTCAAGACCGTCTCGGCCGGCTCCGCCGTACCGGGCCAGAGCGTCACCTACACCGTCGCCGTCGTCAACAGCGGCCAGACTCCGCTGACCGGGGCGAACTTCACCGACGACCTCACGGCCGTCCTCGACGACGCCATTTTCGCCGGCGCCTCGTCCACCCTCGGCCAGGCGGTCTTCACCAGCCCGAAACTGACCTGGACCGGCGATCTCGCCGTCGGCGCGCAGGCGCAGATCGTCTACACCGTCACGGTCCGCGACCCGGACACCGGCGACCACCGCCTCGACAACCTCGTCACCTCCACGACGCCGGGCAACGTCTGCAACAACGGCCCGATCAATCCCAATTGCAGGACGAGTACGCCGATCGCCGGCCTGCGGATCGTCAAGTCGGCCGACGCCGCCTCGGTGGTGCCGGGCGGTCCCGTCCGGTACACGGTCACGGTGACCAACGTCGGCCAGACCTTGCAGTCGGGCACGCTGTTCGCCGACGACCTGACCGGCGTCATCGACGACGCCACACTGGGCTCGATCACGGTCAGCACCGGGTCGGCCGACTTCGCCAGCCCCCGGCTGCTGTTCCACGCCGTGCTGAGCCCCGGGCAGGCGGCGACGGTCGGCTACACCGCGACCGTCCGGCAGCCGGACACCGGCGACTTCAGCCTCGTCAACGCCGTCACGTCGGGCGTGCCCGGCGCGGGCTGCCCCGCCGCGGCGGACGGGTCGGTCTGCTCGGTCACGGTTCCCGTGGTGAGCCTGCACGTCGTCAAGTCGGCCGACAAGACCGCGACCCAGGTCGGCGGGGCGGTCGTGTACACGATGACGCTCACCAACGCCGGCCGGGCCCCGGTCACCGGCGCCTCGGTCACCGACGACCTGAGCGGCGTCCTCGACGACGCCGCCATCGGGACGCCCACCGCGAGCACCGGTGTCGTCTCCTTCGCGGCACCGACGCTGACCTGGACCGGCGACGTGCCGGTGGGCGGGACGGTCACCGTCACCTACACCGCCACGGTCGCCCGGCCCGACAACGGCGATCACCGCCTGCGCAACACGGTCGCGTCGACGACGCCCGCGGCCGACTGCCCCCGGGCCGGCCAGCAGTCGGCGACCGGCTGCGCCACCGACACCCCGGTGGCCGACCTGCAGATCAGGAAGACCGCCGACGTGGCGTCGACCGAGCCGGGCGGGATCGTCACGTACACGGTGACCGTGGTCAACGCCGGCCAGACCAGCTACCCGTCGCTGACCGGGGTGGACGACGTGACCGGCGTCCTCGACGACGCCGACTTCGTCGGCGCCGTCGCCAGCGGCGGCACCATCGCCTTCACCTCACCGCTGCTCACCTGGTCCAGCGCCCTGCCCATCGGGGGCGAGGGCTCGGCGGTCTACCGGTTCCGGGTCAAGGAGCCCGACACGGGCGACCATCACCTGATCAACTCTCTGTCGTCGACCGCCCCCGGCTCGGTGTGCCCGGGCGGCCCCGCCTGCGCCACCGACACTCCGGTCTCGGACCTCCAGGTGAGCAAGAGCATCGACGTCACACAGGCGGTACCGGGCCAGGTCGTCACCTACACCGTGCGGGTCACCAACACCGGTGTCACGCCGCTGCACGACCTGACCGGCATCGACGACGTCAGCGGTGTGCTGGACGACGCGACGTTCCTGGACGCGAGCGCCTCCGGCGGCTCGGTGAGCTTCGCCCCGCCGCTGCTGACCTGGACCGGCAGCGGCGTACCCCTGCCGGTGGGGGCGTCGGCGGACGTCGTCTACCGGTTCCGGGTCGACGACCCCGACACCGGCGACCACCGCCTGCTCAACTCGCTGTCGTCGACCAACCTCGGCTCCAGCTGCCCCGGCGGCCCGGCCTGCACGACCGACACGCCGATCGCCGATCTGAAGATCGAGAAGAAGGCCGACGAGAGCATCGTCGACCCGGGGGAGGCGCTGCACTACACGGTCTCGGTCACCAACACCGGCCAGGTCCCGCTGATCGGAGCCACGTTCGCCGACGATCTGTCCGATGTGGTCGATGACGCCACCGTCGGCGGTCTGACGTCGACCGTCGGTACGCCGACTCTGAACGGCGCCACCCTCGTCTGGACCGGCGACCTGGCCCCCGGCGGATCCGCCGACGTCGCGTACACCGCCACGGTGCTCGACCCCGACCCCGGCAATCTGGTGCTGCGCAACGCGCTCACCTCGACGACGCCCGGCGCCGGCTGCCCGGCCGTGTTCGCCGGCACGCCCGGCTGCGCCACGTCGACCCCGGTACCCGGTTTTGAGATCGAGAAGACCGCGAGCGCCGCCACGGCCAACCCCGGCGACACGGTCACCTACACCGTGAAGCTGACCAACTTCGGGCAGACCGACCTCACCGGCGCACGCTTCACCGACGACCTGACCGGCGTCCTCGACGACGCGTCGTTCGGCGTACTGACCCAGCCGGGGATCGGCACCGCCACCTTCACCAGCCCCGAGGTCTCCTGGACCGGTACGCTGCCCGCCGGCGCCGTGACGACCGTCGTCTACACGGTGGTCGTCGACGCGGTGGCCGGCGATCACGTCATGCACAACACGATCACCACCGACACGGCCGGCTCGGACTGCGAGGCGGGCTCCGCCGACCCGGACTGCTCGACGATCACGCTGGTGAACGGTCTGTCGATCATGAAGACCAGCGACCGCGCGACCGCCCTGCCGGGCGACGTCGTCACGCATACGGTCACGGTGACCAACACCGGCCCGACAAGGTTGACCGCAGCGCGGTTCACCGACGACCTGACCGGTGTCCTCGACGACGCCGCGTTCACCGGATTCACGCCGCCGACCCTGGGCACGGTCACCTTCACCTCGCCGGCCCTGGACTGGACCGGCGATCTCGATCCCGGCCAGTCCACGGCGATCGTCTACACGGTCACGGTCAGCAGCCCCGGCGGCGGCGACCACGTCATGACCAACCGCGTCAGCTCGCCGACGGCCGGCGCCGACTGCCCGGCGAACTCGGCCAACCCGAACTGCACGACGACGACCCGGATCACCGAGCTGCGGATCGCCAAGTCGCCGAGCGTCTCCTCGGCCGTCCCCGGCCAGACCGTCAGCTACACGGTCACGGTCTCGAACGCCGGTGCGGCGAGCACGGTCGCGCGGTTCGCCGACAATCTGACCGGCGTCCTCGACGATGCCGCGTACGTGTCGGCGTCGGCGACCACCGGCTCCGTCACCTTCACCGCGCCGACGCTGAGCTGGGCGGGCACCCTCGCGACCGGGGCGAGCGCCACCGTCACCTACACCGTCAAGGTCGCCTCGCCCGACACCGGCGACGCGGGCCTGGTCAACACGGTCACGTCCAGCACGCCCGGCGCCATCTGCTCGGCCTGCGCGACCAGCACCCCGATCACCCGGGTATCGATCACCAAGACGCCCGATCAGACGACGCTGCTGCCCGGCGGACTCGTCGCGTACTCGATCGTGATGACCAACACCGGCCAGTCGCCGCTGCCCGCCGCGGACCTGACCGACGACCTGACCGGGGTGCTCGACGACGCCGCCGCGAGCGGCTTCACGGCCAGTACGGGCAGCGTGGCCTTCACCTCGCCGCAGCTGCGCTGGACCGGTGCCCTGGCACCGGGCGACGCCGTGACGATCACCTACACCGCGACCGTGAACGATCCCGACACCGGCGACCGGCACCTCGCCAATCGGGTCACCTCGACGGTTCCCGGCAACAACTGTCCCTGCGCGACGGACACCCCGGTCGGCGGCATCGCCATCCTCAAGACCGCCGACCGTGCCACGGCCGTGACCGGCGACTCCGTGCAGTACCTCATCCGCCTCACCAACGTCGGCCAGTACGCCGTCACCGGCGCGACGATCACCGACGACATCGCCGGCCTCGTCGACGACGGGACCGTGGGCGGGCTGTTCGCCACCTCCGGCACGGTCGGCCGGGTCGGCGACACGGTCACCTGGACCGGTGACCTGGCGGTCGGCACTTTCGCCGTGGTCGCGTACCGAGTGGCGGTGGCCACGCCGGGCACCGGCGACCACCTGCTGGGCAACCGCGTCGTCTCGAGCACGCCCGGCACCAACTGCGCGGCCGGATCCGCCGACCCCGCCTGCGTCAGCGACGTCCCGATCGGCGAGCTGAGCATCGCCAAGTCCGCCACGCCGCCGGTCGCCACGCCGGGCGAACCGGTCACCTACACCGTCAGCGTGCGCAACCTCGGCCAGGTCGCGTACGCGGGGGCATCCTTTGTGGACGATCTGACCGGCGCGCTCGACGACGGCACGTTCGCGGGCGCGTCGGCCACCACCGGTCAGGCGGTCTTCACCTCGCCCACCCTCACCTGGACCGGTGACCTCGGCATCGGCCGGTCCGCGACGGTCACCTACACCCTGACCGTCGCCAATCCCGACTTCGGCGACGGCACCATGCGCAACGCCGTCACCTCGCCGACCGCCGGCGCCGACTGCCCCGGCCGGGCCGCCTGCGCGACCAGCACACCCGTCGCGGGCGTACAGGTGAGCAAGGTCGCCGACCATGCCTCGGCCGTGCCCGGCGACACCGTCACCTACACCGTGACCGTCGCCAACACCGGCCAGGCACCGCTGCCCGCGGCCACGTTCACCGACGACCTGTCGGGGGTGATCGACGACGGCACGTTCACCGGCGCGACGGCGAGCACCGGATCGGCCGCCTTCGCGGCGCCGGCCCTCACCTGGACCGGTGACCTGCCGGTCGGCGGCAGCGTCACGGTCGCGTACACCGTCCTCGTCGGCGCGCCCGACCTGGGCGACCACCTGCTGGTCAACCGGGTCGCCGCGCAGCTGCCGGGCAGCAACTGCACCAGCGGCCGCGCCCAGGCGCTGTCGTGCTCGGTCACGATCCCGGTCGCCGGGCTCAGCCTCACCAAGACCGCCGCGCCCGCGAGCGCGGTCGCGGGCACCGACGAGACCTACACCATCACGCTCACCAACGTCGGCCGCACGACCCAGACCGGCGTGCTGTTCACCGACGACCTCACCGGCGTCCTCGACGACGCCGACTTCGGCGGCGCCGGCGCCACCGGCGGGTCCGCCTCCTTCACCGCGCCCGAGCTCACCTTCGGCGGCACCCTCGCTCCCGGGGCCACCGCCACCGTCGTCTACACCGCCCGCGTACACGCGCCCGACAGCGGCGATCACCACCTGCTCAACCGGCTCACCTCGACCGCGCCCGGAGCCACCTGTACGCCGGGCGTACCGTGCGAGACCGACACCCCCGTCGCCGAGCTGGCGATGACGAAGTCGCTGGACCAGACGGCGGTGGCGCCCGGCGACCCGATCTCCTACACCGTCACGGTCACCAACACCGGCGCGACCCTCCTGAGTGGAGCGACGTTCGCCGACGACCTCGGCGGCGTCCTCGACGACGCGGTGTTCGGCACCGCGAGCGCGTCGACCGGGACCGCCACCCTCACCGGGACCGTGCTGACCTGGACCGGCGATCTGGCCGCGGGCGCACGGGCGGTGGTCGCCTACACGCTGACCGTGCGGCGACCCGACCCGGGCGACCACCGGCTGATCAACGCGCTCACGTCGGCCACGCCCGGCGGGCCGTGCACCGCCGCGACGCCCTGCACGACCGACAATCCGGTCGACGGACTGAGCATCGCGGAGGTACCCGACCGGCCTTCGGCCGCCCCGGGCGACACCGTCACCTGGATGATCACCGTACGCAACACCGGCCAGACCGCGTACGCGACCGCGACCGTCCTCGACGACCTGACCGGCGTACTCGACGACGCGTCCTTCGTCGACTCGCACGCCGACAGCGGCACGGTCACGTTCACGGCCCCGACGCTGACCTGGACCGGCCCGCTGGACATCGGCGCGACGGCGACGATCACCTACCGGGCGGTGGTCAGCGCCACGACCGCACTGGCCGCAGTTCCTGGCACGGTACGCGGCGCGGCCCTCCGCCACGGCGTCGCAGCCGCCCGCCCGGCCCTCGCCCGGATCGGCACGGGCGACCACCTGATGGACACCTCCGTCACCTCGCCGACCGCCGGGGCGAACTGCGTCACGGGCTCGCCCTGCACGACGGCCACGCCGATCAGCGAGCTGGCGATCGCCAAGTCGGCCGCGCCGGCCGCCGCCCCGATCGGCTCCACCGTGGACTACCGGCTCACCGTGACCAACCTCGGGCAGACCGCGTACGCCGGGATCAGCGTGGTCGACTCGCTGACCGGCGTGCTCGACGACGCCACGTTCCTCGACGCGCAGGCCGCCACCGGGACTGTGGTGTTCACCGCGCCGACCCTTACCTGGACCGGTGACGTCCCGGTCGGCGGGAGCGTGACCATCGGCTACCGCGTACGCGTCGACGCCCCGGACACCGGCGACCACCTTCTGGTCAACGGCGTGACCTCGCCCGCCGCGGGCAGCACCTGCGTGGCCGGCGCGCCGTGCACCACCACGACTCCGGTGTCCGACCTGCTCATCGTGAAACGGGCCGCGGCGGCCGTGGTCGCCGCCGGCGGCACCGCGAGCTACACCGTGTCGGTGACCAACCAGGGGCAGACCGTGCTGACCGGGGCGACGTTCACCGACCACCTGGCCGGCGTGCTCGACGACGCGACCTTCGGCGGCGCCTCGGCCACGGCCGGCGCGGTCGCGTTCACCGCGCCGGACCTGACCTGGACGGGCGACCTCGGCATCGGCGCGAGCGCGGTCGTCACCTACACCCTGACCGTGCACAACCCGGTCGACGGCGACGGCACGATGCTCAACTCCGTCGACTCGCCGACGCCCGGCAGCTCCTGCACCACGGTCGCGCCGTGCACGACGAGCACGGCGGTGACCGGCCTGGCGCTCACCAAGTCCGTCGACCGCGGCACCGCGAACCCGGGCGAGACGGTCACCTACCGGCTGACGGTCACCGACAGCGGCCGGACCGCGGTCACCGGCGCGACCGTCACCGACGACCTGGCCGATGTCCTCGACGACGCGGACTTCGGCACCGTGACCGCCGACCGGGGGCTCGCGGTGTTCGCCCGCGGCACCGTCACCTGGACCGGCGACCTGGCCGCCGGCCAGACCGCGACCGTCGTCTACACGGCCGTCGTGCACAGCCCCGACCGGGGCAACCATCGGCTGATCAACCGCTACGCCTCCGGTACGCCGGGGGCCAACTGCGCCGGCGACGCGCCCTGCGACACCACCACCCCGGTACGCGAGCTCAGCATCGCCAAATCCGTCACGTCCCCGGACCGGCTGCGCGGCGTACCGCTGGGCGGGTCGCCGGGGGAGACGCTGCGGTACAAGGTCGTCATCCAGAACGTCGGACCGGTCGACGAGCCGGCGGCCACCGTCACCGACGACCTGTCCGGGCTGCTCGACGACGCGGTCTTCCAGGACGTCACCGCGACCGCCGGCACGGCCGCGTACGCCGCCCCGATCGTGACCTGGGCCGGCGCGCTCGCCCCCGGCGCGTCCGCGACCGTGGTCTACGACATCCGGGTCGACGATCCCGACACCGGCGACAACGTCCTCACCAACCGGGTCAGCGGCAGCGCGCCGCTGTCGAACTGCCCGGGTGAGGCGCTCGCCTGCCGGACGGTGACACCGGTCGGCCAGTGGGACGTCGTCAAGTCCGCGTCGGCGCCGATCGTCCACGAGGGAGCGACGGTCACCTACACGATCGTCGTGACCAACACCGGCCTGGCCGACGTCAGCGGGGCCGCGCTCACCGACGACCTGACCGGGGTGCTCGACGACGGCGTCCTCGGCACGCCGTCGACGACCTCCGGCACGCTCATCTACACCGCCCCGCAGCTGCGCTGGATCGGCGCGCTGCCGGTCGGCGGGTCGGCGACGATCACGTATCCGGTCACCGCCCGCCGCCCCGACCCCGGCGACAAGGTCATGGGCAACGCCGTGGCACTCGGCGCGCCCGGGGGCAGCTGCACGAGCTGCACCGCCGTGGTCGCCGTCGAACCGCCGCTGCAGAACCCGTCGCCGTCGGCGTCACCCTCGCCGTCGCGCCCCGCCGCGGGCAGTCCCGGTGCCGTCCCACCCGCCGCGCAGCCCGGCGTACCGGTCACCGGCGCCCCGGTGGCGAGCATGCTGCGGTACGCCGTCATCGCCCTGCTGCTCGGCTCGTTGGCACTGTGGCTGGGGCGCCGCCGATCGGCTCGGAACACGCAGCCCGGAACGGAGTGAATCTCATGTGGACGGTTCTGATGTCGGCCCTGGTGCCGGCCGCGGTGCTGACGGCACCGGTGCACCCGTCGACCCCGCCGAAGACGTCGGCCGCCCTCGTCGTGGCGGTCAGCGACGGGGTGGGGGAGGCCAAGGTCGGCGACCGGCTGGCGTACACGGTCTCGGTGCGCAACGACGGGACGGCGCCCGGCAACCGGCTCGCGGTCACCTTCACCCCGCCGGCCGGCATGACCCTGACCGCGGCGGGCGCCCAAGGGAGCGTCGCGGCGGGCGGGGCGCGCTGGACGGTGACGGTGCCCGCCGCCAGGACCGTCACCCTGACCGCCTCGGCCCGGGTCGACACGCTGCCCGACGGCGCCAAGGGGCTCGCCGCGATCGCCTGCCTGACCGAGGCCGGCCAGCGGCTGTGCGCCACCGACATCGACCAGATCCCGGGCCGCGACGACATCCACGCGACCGCCGAGGCCGCCCCCGCCGCGAAGACCGCGACCGGCTGGGTACGCCTCGCGACCCTCGCCGGGATCGCCGCCGTGGCCCTGGTCGTGGCCGGTGCCACGGTGCTGCGGAGACGCCGCCGGACCCGGTGACGGTCGTGCGCGGCGGTCAGGTCAGGCCGGCGTCCCGGGCCAGCAGCGCCACCTGCACCCGGTTGGCGCAGCCGAGCTTGGCGAGGATCCGGCTGACGTAGGTCTTGATGGTGGGCTCGCTCATGTGCAGGCTCCGCCCGATGTCCGCATTGGACAGACCCTGCGCGACCAGCCGCAGCACGTCGGTCTCGCGGGCGCTGAGCGCGGCCAGCTGATCCGCGGCCCGCGTACGCCGATGGCCGGCGACCGGATCTACCAGTCCCAGCACCATCTTCGTCACTGCCGGGGACAGATACGCGTCACCGTCGTGGGCGGCGCGTACCGCCCGGATCAACTCGTCGGGGGTGCAGTTCTTCAGCACGAACCCGAGCGCCCCGTCCGCCAGCGCCCGCACGACGTTCGGTTCGGCGCCGAACGAGGTCAGCATCAGCACCTTCACATCCGACCCGGTACGCCGCAGCGCCGCGAGCGTACCGAGGCCGTCCTGTCCCGGCATCCTGATGTCGAGCACGGCGACGTCGACGCGAAGGGACCGGACCTGCTCGACCACGCCGACGCCGCTGCCCGCCTCGGCCACGACCTCGATGTCGCCGGCCGACTCGAGCACGGTGCGGATGCCCGCGCGGATCAGCGGCTCGTCGTCGGCGACCAGCACCCGGATCATCCCGACACCCCGGCCACCGTGCCGATCGAGAGCAGTCCGAACATCAGCAGGGCGACCGTCAGCCCGACCGCCAGGAGGCGTCCGCGCCGGGCCGGCCGGCCGGTGCCCGGTCCGACCGGCAGGGGAAGCATGGCGACCAGCCGGAACTCGCCGTCGAGCAGCCGGTGGTCGAGGAACCCGCCGGCCATGGTGACGCGTTCGGACAGCCCCAGCAGGCCATGCCCGGCCGTCACCGGACCCGGTCCGGCCGGCGGAGTCCCGTTGGCCACGGTCACCAGCAGGGCATCGAGCTCCCAGGCCAGCTCCACGCGTACCGGCCGGCCGGGGGCGTGCTTGGCGGCGTTGGTCAGCCCCTCCTCGACCACCCGGTACGCGGCCTCCTCGCACCCCGCCGCCATCGACCGCGCGGGACCGCGCTCGCGCAGCTCGATCGGCAGGCCGCAGGCGCGTACCAGGGAAGGGATCGCGGTGATGCCCCGCGCGGGGGAGCCCGGCGACCCGGTGTCGGCGCGCAGGGTTCCGATGAGGTCGTAGAGCTCGTCCATCGCGGCCCGCGCGGACCCGGCCAACTGCTCGACGGCCGCGCGCTGCCTCGGCGGGAGACCGGCCACCTCCAGCGCCGCCGCCTGCACGGAGACCAGGCTGAGCCGGTGGCCCAGCGAGTCGTGCACGTCGCGCGCGATCCGCAGCCGTTCCCGCAGCCGCTCCTGCTCGGCGAGGACCGCCTGACCCTGCTCCAGCCGGCGGTTGTGCTCGGCCAGCGACACCACCAGCCGCCGGTGCTCCGCGACGTACCGGCCGGCGACCACGGGCAGCACCACGAACCCGAGGAACGTGAACACCAGCAACGGGATCGACCGCGGTTCCCCGGACCGGGCCACCACCTGGCCGGCGGCCGCGCCGACACCGGCCCCGGCCACGGCCACCATCTGCGTACGCGAGAGCTTCGACCGGCCGGCGTACCAGCCGGCCCACGGCAGCAGCAGGTAACCGGGTCCGGCGACCGACGTCAGGGCCAGCGCGCAGACGAACGCCACACTCGCCCAGCGGATCCGCACCAGGATGACGACCAGGACCGCGAGCCCGTACAGCGCGAGCACGGGCCACGCCGGCCGGGCACCGGAACGCAGCGCGATCTCGCCGAGGAGCACACCGGCCGGCAGGAGGTATCGGGCCATTCCCAGCACGCTACCGCCGGCGGTGCCGCGGGCGCCCGACGACTTTGGTATCCGCGTCCGGCGACTTTCGGCGGCAGCGCGGCCGACCGGCCGGCTCCTAGCGTGAACCACCGTGATCGACATCCGCCACCTCACGAAACGCTACGGCCGCACGACCGCCGTCGACGACCTGACCTTCACCGTCCGCCCCGGCCACGTCACCGCCTTCCTCGGGCCCAACGGCGCCGGCAAGTCCACCACGATGCGGCTCATGCTCGGGCTCGACCGGCCGACCGCCGGCGAGGTACGCATCGACGGCAAGGCGTACCAGGACGACCGCCGGCCGCTGCACCAGGTCGGCGCGATGCTCGAAGGGCGCTCGACGCATCCGGGCCGCAGCGCGTACCACCATCTGCTGTGGATGGCCCAGAGCAACCGCATCCCGCGCGTACGCGTACAGCAGGTCCTGGAGATGGTGGGCCTCGCGGACGCGGCCCGGCGGCGGACGGGCGGCTACTCGCTGGGCATGACCCAGCGGCTGGGGATCGCGGCGGCGCTGCTCGGCGACCCGCCGGTGCTGCTGCTCGACGAACCGGTCAACGGCCTGGACCCCGAAGGCATCGTGTGGATCCGCCACCTGCTGAAAGACCTCGCCGCGCAGGGCCGTACGGTCTTCGTCTCCAGCCACTTCATGGCCGAGACGGCGCTGACCGCGCAGCACCTGGTCGTCATCGGCCGCGGCCGCCTGCTCGCCGACACCACCGTCGACGACCTCGTCGGCGACTCGGGCTCGCTGGAGGACGCGTTCATCCGCCTGATCGGAGCGACCCGGTGACCTCGACGATCCTCGCCGAATGGACCAAGATCCGGACCGTCCGCTCGACGGTCTGGACCCTGCTGCCCGCCCTCGTCCTCACGCCGCTCATCGCGTACTACGCGGGCAGCGGCTTCGCGTCCTCCTACGGCAGCGACCGGTTCGACCCGCTGTTCCCGACCTTCTACAGCCTCACCCTGGGGCAGCTCGCGATCGCGGTGTTCGGCGTCCTGGCCGTCGGCGCGGAACACTCGACCGGGTCGATCCGCTCCGGCCTCACCGCCGTGCCGCGCCGCGGGCGCTTCTATCTGGCCAAGGTCTGCGCGGTGACCGCGACCATCCTCGGGTTCGCGGTGCTGACCGTCCCGGCGACCTTCTTCGCCGCCCAGGCGGGACTCGGCCCGAAACGCGTCGGGCTGGGCGACCCCGGCGTCGCGCAGGCGATGATCGGCGCGGTGCTCTACCTGATCCTGATCAGCCTGCTCGCCCTGGGCCTCACCGCGATGCTGCGCAGCTCGATCGGCGCCCTGGTCATCCTGCTGCCGCTGCTGTTCCTCGGCGGCGCGGGCCTGGGCAACATCCCGCAGATCAGGGCCGTCGCCCAGTACCTGCCCGACCAGGCCGGGATGGTCATCCTGCACCTCACGCTGCCCGACGACCCGCAGTTCGGCCGGGACTACGGTCCCTGGACCGGGATCGGCATCATGGCACTGTGGACGGTCGTCGCGCTCCTCGGCGGCCTGCTCATCCTCCGTCGCCGGGACGCCTGACCCTCTTTCGACGATCTTGCGCGAATGTCCGGGCTATTCGGGCATTCGCCGCGAAATTCGGGGCATTCGCGCAAGATCGCCGAGCTGTGGCGGGGACGGCGACGCCGTCAGCGATCGGTCAGCACCGGGGGCAGGCGGAAGGCGTTCAGCACAGCCGGATCCTGGAACACGTAGGTGTGCGCGATCCGTCCCGACCGGACGGTGAAGACCTGGAAAGTGTGCAGCCGCAGCACTCCCTCGTCGTCGGCGCAGTACGCGGCCACCGCCGGTTCGGTGTTCGCGGAGTACCGGACCATGCGCCAGCGCGGGCCGCGCATCTCGAAGACCCGCGCGATGAACCGGCCGTAGTCGGCGGCGCCGCGGTACCACAGAGGCACCGGCGGCATCTCCAGCACCACGTCCGCGCTGACCAGCTCGACCAGCCGGGCCACGTCGGCCGCTTCGAACGCCTCGACGTAGCGGTCGACGGTACGGCGTACGGCGTCCTGCGGCTCGGGCATGTCGTCGGCGACCGGCCCGGCCGCGGACAGCTCGGCCCGGGCCCGCTGCAGAGCGCTGTTGACCGCCGCCGGCGAGGTGTCCAGCAGCCCGGCCGTCTCGTCGGCGCTGAACTCCAGCACGTCGCGCAGGATCAGGACCGCGCGCTGCCGGGCCGGCAGCAACTGCATCGCGGCGACCAGCGCCAGCCGCAACGTCCCCCGGTGCACGACCTGACGCGCCGGGTCGTCCAGCCGCGCGTCGGGGAACGGCTGCAACCAGGGCACCTCGAACGAAGCGACCAGCGGCGCCCGCGGGTCGTCGCTCGGCGCGCCGAGGCCGGAGGGCAGCGGGCGACGCGCCCGGCCCTCCAGGGCCGTCAGGCTGGCGTTGGTCGCGATCTTGTAGAGCCAGGTGCGGACGGACGCGGCGCGCTCGTCGTAGCGGTCCCAGGCCCGCCACGCCCGCAGGAACGTCTCCTGCACCACGTCCTCGGCCTCCGGCATCGAGCCGAGCATCCGGTAGCAGTGCACCAGCAGTTCCCGGCGGTGCGGCTCGGCCCGCGTCGCGAAGTCCGCCACCCGGCTCTCTCCTCCCCGCTCGGCGTCAGGACGTGCGGACCGGGGCGTTGGCGTACGCCGCGATCTTCCAGGTGCCATCCTGCCGGACCAGGACCCAGGTCGCGTACACCGCCCGGCCGGCGGGGAGCTCGGTCTCACCCGGCTGCAGGATCCCGCCCTCACTGACGACGATCGCGGTGTCGCCGTGCAGGCGTACCTGGCGGGGCACGTCGAATCCGCGCGTACCCCGCAGCCGGCCGGTGAACCCCGCCGCCATGAAGTCGCGTACCGCCTCGCGGCCGCTGTGCAGCAGGCCGGGCATGACCACCGTGGCGTCGGCGGTATACAGGGCGGCGAACGCATCGGCGTCGTGCTCGGCCCAGGTCTCGTAGACCTTCGCGAGCACCGAACGGACTGCGGCCTCGTCGGTCGCGGCGGTGCTCGTGCTGGTCATCGTGCTGGTCATCGTGCTGGTCATGGTGGTGTTCCTTCCGGTGTCTGTCGTCGAACGCCCGGGTATACCGGCGTCGCCCCCGGAATTCATCGGCGGCGGCGAAGAAATCTCCGGCCGCGTTTCGGGATCGCGGTCCCTGGGCAGAGAAATGACCATGAGCACCGAGGACTGGCTGCTCGACGCGGACGAGCGGGGCAATCCGGTCGCCCTGGACCCGTCGTGGACCAGCGGCAACGACGTGCGGCCGCTGATCCACGGCCGCACCTACTTCGCCGAGCTGCTGGCCGGCATCCGGCGGCTGGCCGCGGGCGACTACGTGTTCTTCACCGACTGGCGCGGCGACCCCGACGAGCGCCTCGACGGCCCGGACACCGAGATCGCCCAGGTACTGAGCGCCGCCGCCGAGCGCGGCGTCGTCGTCAAGGGCCTCATCTGGCGTTCCCACCTGGACAAGCTCTACTTCAGCCGCGCCGAGAACCGTCACCTCGGCACCGACATCGAACGCGCCGGCGGCGAAGGCCTGCTCGACATGCGCGTCCGCCCGGGCGGCTGCCACCATCAGAAACTCGTCGTGCTACGCCATCGGGACCGGCCCGACCTCGACGTCGCGTACGTCGGCGGGATCGATCTGTGCCACAGCCGCAACGACGACGCGACGCACGCCGGCGACCCGCAACCGGTCGCGATGTCCGGCGCGTACGGCCGCCGCCCGCCCTGGCACGACGCGCAGGCCGCCATCCGCGGGCCGGCCGTCGCCCAGGTCGACGAGGTCTTCCGGCAGCGCTGGACCGACCCCGCGCCGCTGACCCGCAACCCGGTCGCGCGCCTGCACGACCTGTTCACCGGTGGCGACGACCAGCCCGGCCCGCTGCCGCCCCGGCCCGCGGTCCCGCGTACCCGCGGCACGCACACCGTGCAGCTGCTGCGTACCTACCCGCCGCGCGGCTACCCGTTCGCCCCGGACGGCGAGCGCAGCATCGCCCGCGGCTACCAGAAGGCGCTCCGCCAGGCCCGCGATCTGATCTACCTGGAAGACCAGTACCTCTGGTCCGACGAGGTCGCCGCCTCCTTCGCCGAGGCCCTGCGCGACCGGCCCGGCCTGCGGATGATCGCCGTCGTCCCGCCCCATCCCGACATGACCGGCGTCAGCGCCCTCGCCCAGAACGCCGGCCGGGCCCGGGCCCTCGCCCGGCTGCGCGCCGCCGGCGGCGACCGGTTCGCCGTCTACAGCCTGGAAAACCACGCGGGTACGCCGATCTACGTGCACGCCAAGGTCTGCGTCATCGACGACACGTGGGCCACGATCGGCTCGGACAACTTCAACCGTCGCTCGTGGACCCACGACTCGGAGCTCAGCTGCGCGGTCCTGGACGACGCCGGCGCGTACGCGAGGAATCTGCGCCTGGCCCTGGCGGCCGAACACCTGGACCGGGCGGCGGCCGACGACCACGACCTGATCGACGCGAAGAGCGCGTTCGAGGCGTTCCGGCGGGCCGCCGCGGCGCTGGACCGCTGGTACGCGGACGGCCGCCACGGTGATCGCCCGGCGGGCCGGCTGCGCGCCTACGTCCAACCGCCGGTACGCCGCCGCTGGCTGGCATCGCTGCTGTACCGGACGGTGACGGATCCGGACGCCCGGCCGCGCGGGATGCGGCGCACCGACACCTACTGAGCGCGGCCGACGGCCAGCCCGGTGACGGCGTCGTAGGGCATCCGGCCGGGCAGCAGGCAGGCCGCGTACGCGAGCGCCACCAGCCAGGCCGCCACGATGAACACGGTCCCGAGCGTGTCGTCGCCGGACTTTTCGCCGGACTTGAGGAACAGGAAGACGCCGGTGTGCGCCAGCTCCCACGGCAGCGCCACCTTGAGCAGGTTGCGCACCAGCGCCCGGCCGAATCCCGGAGCGCCGTCGCCGTCCACTCCGGACACCCGCAGGCGCAGTACGCGCTTGCCCGGCGAAGCGCCCCGGGCCTCCCACGCGGCCAGCCAGAGCGTCACCGGCGCGACCAGGATCGCGAACGACACCGCGTTCCAGGCCAGGCCGGACAGGTCCAGCGAACGTCCGAACAGGACGCCGACGGGGATCAGCGCCGCGGCGTACACGCTGATGAGGAGCCAGTCGACGAGCCAGGCGGCGAGGCGCCGAGGGGCGGAAGCCTTCACCCGCCGACCTTATCCGGTCAGCGCCACCGCGGTCAGAGCACGGTCTTCGCGGCCCGCACCCGGGCCTTGGCCACCGCGGGCATGTGCGACTGGAACAGCCACGAGTCGCCGGCGCAGCCGCGGCACCGCCGGACCGTGCCGAGCGTCCGCCCCGCGCCGTCGTTGCCGAACAACGTCGCATGATGGGCTTCCTGCAGCGGCCGCCCGCACCGCCCGCAGTTCTCCAGCACCACCCGGATCGCCGTGTACGCGTACACCGCGACGACGTAGCGGACCACGGAATACCGGGAAGGTGCGACGCGCAGGTCGGGTTTGCGGGGTGCCCCGCCGAACGGGCCCAGCTCGGCGTGGCTGACCGCGTCGCCGAGGGTGAGGACGCGGCTGAACCGCCGGTGCAAGCCCGCCATCGACTGTGACCGATGGTGGGCCAGCCACTCGTCGTCGGCCTCGATACGCCAGGAGTCGTCCTGTGCGGGCACGGTTCGAGTCTGCCACGCGTATCGACGGTTCGCATGCCATGTTCTGGATCGCGTTCCGCCGCGCTTGTAGCATCGGGCCAACCGCGAAGGGGGCCATCGTGACCGGCACAGCGTCGCCCATCGAGACCGCCCAGCAGGTGATCACGACCGTGGCCGTGGTCGTCGGCGGCGGGTGGGCCTACCTGAAGTTCATCCGCGGCCGGGTGTACGCCCCGCGGATCGAGCTGTCCCTCTCGGCGACACTGCACCGCACCGACGAGACGCAGCTGCTGCTGTGCCATGTGGTCGCCGAGAACCGGGGCCTGACCCGGATCCGGCTGCAGCCGCAGCGCCAGCTCGTCTATCTTTACGTGACGCGGATGTCCGGTGTGGACGCCGTCGTGCAGCCGTGGCTGGAGAAGACCGCCGTCACGCTCGTCTTCGCGGACCACAGCTCGATCGAGGCCCAGGAGCGGGTCGCGGAGGACGTCCGGTTCCACCTGCCGCTGCCGGCCGGGCCGGGCGACGCGTACCGGGTGGAGGCCCAGTTGTGGGCGGCGAAGGGCCGGCTGCGGCGCCGGGGCCGGCGCTGGCTGACGTCCGCTACCGTCCTGGGAGAGGGCTGGCGGGCGGCACTGGCGCAGCCAGACTGAACGGGAGGCGAGTCGTGGACAAATACCAGGGTCACTGGGACGGGGCCGCCGACGAGCAGGCCGGCGACGACCTGCGCCGGCTGCGGCTGACGACCGAGAAGCCCCGGGCCGCCGGCGACCGGGCCCCGGACGCACCCCGCGACGAGGAGCCCCCGCGCGACGGTAAGCCGCCCGCCTAGGCCTTCTCCGCCAGCTCCGCCACGAGGTCCCGCGCCCGCTCCAGCAGCTCGTCGGGCACCTCGTCGAGAGTCAGCAGATCGGCGTACGCCGCCCGCGCGTACAGGAGTGCTTCGGCATACCGTTCGCCCCGGTGCACGAGGTGGTTGGCGAAGTCGCCCCGGCTCTGCGCCCCCCGCAGCAGGTCGCCCGCCTGATCGTGGCCGGCGATCGCCATCCGGTAGTGCGCGTCCGCGTCCGCCCAGAGCGCGAACTTGCCCGCGATGCCGGCCAGCTGATGGTGCAGGCTCGCCACCGAGGCCGGGTCGGCGTCCGGCTGGCGGCGCAGGGCGGCGGTGTAGTACGCGTACGCGGACCGCAGGAACGGCAACTGCTCGGCCGTGATGGGCACCTCGAAGCGTCCGACGTGCCCGGCGTCGGCCAGCTGCCGGCCGAGCCGCCGGGCGTCGGCGTCCGCGAGGCTGTCGAACTGGCGCAGCCGCAGGGCGCCGAATGCGTCCAGGATCCTGACGTAGTGCCGAGTGTCGGACTCGGGTACCAGCGCGAACGCCTCGTCGAGGCAGAGCTCGGCGCGTTCGAAGTCGCCGTCGTGCCGGTAGGCGTGGCTCAGGTCGACCAGCGCGGAGATCTCCAGCGCCGTGTCCCCGACGCGGTGGGCGAGGTCGAGGCCCTGCCGCAGATCGTCGATCGCGCTGCTCCGCAGGAGGCGGACGGCCTGCGACCGGAGCCCCACCGTCCGCAGGCCCCGATCGGTGCCGTCCAGGCTTTCGGCGAAGGCCCGCAGCGCCGAGGCGACCGCCTCGTACGCGACGGGGTCGGCGCGGTGCCGGGCGAGGGCGCCGGCGTAGTCCAGCAGCAGCCCGTGCAGCGACGCATCCGCGAGCGCGACGTCCGCCCGCGGCACCAGCGAACGGGGATCGAGCAGCCCCGGGGCGAGCCGCGCCGCGAGGGCGTACCACTCGTCGTCGCGGTGCCGCCGTTCGTAGAGCATCCGCAACGCCTGCAGCGGGCCGAACACGTCGTCGGCCCGGTCGGCGGCCAGCGCCAGTTCGAAGCTGTGCAGCAGTTCGGGCTCCTCCAGCGCGATGATGTCCAGGACGGCCGGATTGCCGAAACTGTACGACCAGAACAGGCCGTGCCCGAAGTCGCGGAAGCACCGGCCGAACGCTTGCTCGATGTCCTCGGGGGCCTGGCCGGTGTCGCCGGCGAGCCGGTACAGGGCGGCGCGCAGGTAGGGGTGCAGCGCGTAGTGCTCGGCGTCCAGCCGCGTCAGCCAGCCGAGATCGGCCACCTCGTCGAGGACGGCCGCCACCGCCGCGTACGCGACGCGGGGCAACCCCATGAACTCCCGCATCCGCGTCAGGTGGTACGCGGAGACGACGGCCCGGAACGGCAGCACGAGGCACATCGTGGAACGCTGCTCCGGGGACAGGCCGGCCAGGTGGGCCGAGGCGGCGGCCGACCGGGCGGCGACGGCTTCGGGCGGGCGGTCGCCGATCGGGGGCAGGACCGGCCGGCTCTCGACGGCCCAGCGGATGACCTCCGGGTAGCCGCCGCAGAAGTCCCGGTACGCGGCTGTCCACACGTCGGCGGACCCGGCCAGCTCATCGCCCTCCGCGCTCGACAATGGACGGACCTGGATCCGGCGGACGGTCCCGGGCAGCCAGGACGCCCGCTCGCGCCCGGTCAGCAGGAGCTTGACCGGCCCGTCGGCCAGGCCGGCGACGATCCCGGCGAGCACCTGGCGATCGGCGTCGGGCCAGGAGGCCGTGCTTTCCAGCGATTCCCACACCCAGATCGCCGGTTCGCGGAGCGCCGCGCGGGACGCGATCCCGGCGAGGAGCGCCGCCCGGTCCCCGTCGAGCCGCCACACGACGGCCGGCCCGTCGACGCCGCGGCTCGTGCGGTACCAGGCGGCGAAGTCGGCGGCGAGCGCGGACTTGCCGACGCCCGCGGCGCCCCAGAGCAGGACGGCCGGGCCGGTGTCGAACGTCCGGTCGATGGTGATCGTGAGGTCGTCACGCCCGACGAACCCCGTCGCGGCGGTCGGCGCGGGGACGAGCGCGGCCGCGGACGGCTCGACGGAGACGGTCGCGCTCTGCAGGATCACGGGCACCAGCCACTCGCCGTGAACGGTGTCCGAGGCCAGCCCGGCCCGGGCGGCCAGCACCGCGTCCGGCAGGGACCGCCCTTGGAAGAGCAGGTCGTACAACCGGGCGACGAAGGCCGTGGCGGTGGAGACGTAGATGTCGTAGCGCATCGCGACGACCGCGGTCAGCCCGGCGTCCACGCATCTGCGGGCCAGGGAGGCGTACACCGTTCCGGCGGGCGAGGAGTCCGACCGTCCGGAGCGGCACGCGTTGAGGACCAGCGCGCGTACGCCGTTCGCCGCCAGCTCCTCGCCGAGGCGCGTACCGCTGACCAGCCGTTGATTGCCGTGCCGGTCGGGATCCTCGAAGACCGCGTACCCTTCGGGCTCGCCCTCGACCGGTCCGAAGAGACCGTGCCCGTCGAAATGGACGAGCTGGTACGCCTCGCCCGCCGCCGCGGCCCGCCGCAGGCGTTCGGTGAGCGCCTCGAAGGTCGGCGGCCGCAGGACGTCGATGTGCGGGCCGTGTTCGGCGGCGTGGCGGACCAGCCGGCCGGCGATCGACCTGAACGGCACGTCCAGGTCGGCCTGGGGGCGGGCGACCACGAGCAGGACCCGTAGCGGACCCGAGAGTGTGACCGGTTCAGCCGCCGAAGGCCGGCGGACGACCTGGGTGAAGGAGCGTGCGACCAGGGCAGGCCGGACGCCGGTGCCGGGCTCGCGCAGCATCTCGAACGGGACGGGCACGTCGCCGGCGAGGTCGGCGTCGATCTCCCAGTCGAGGTCGGCGAGGCCGCCGCGCGCGGTCGCCCAGAGCGCCCGGCCCTCGGGCGTGGTGGTGAACAACGCCTCGAACAGCGCGCCGCCGAGCCGTTCGATCAGCGCGGCAGCCGCAGCGGCAACGGCGGGAGCGGGATCCGCGGGGAACAACCGGAAGTCCTCCAGGAACCAGCGGATGCTCTCCTGCTCCCAGGTGGACACCGCCAGGCTCGGCAGGCGGACGGTCGCGGTCGTCGGGCCGCTGTCGCCGTCCAACCGCAACGTGAGGGTCGGGCCGACGCCCTCGTCGTGCGAACGCTCGATCCGCAGCATGTCGTGATTCGAGCACAATATCGACGGCGCTGGAAGCGGACGGCTAGCGTCTGGCGCAGAGCCGACACTGTGCGCGGGGAGGTCCCATGTCACCGGAGGAACTCGTCGAGTACGGGGTGGCGATCGCGACCAGGCCCTTCGGCGACCGGTCGGCGAACATCGAGGAGTCGGTCGCCGCCCTCACCCAGGCCCTGGACCGGCTGCCGGCCGCTCACCGATACCTGCGCGGCTACGCTGAATACCAGCTCGGGATGAGCCTGCAGGAGCGGTTGGCGGGATCGGCGCGGGACAATCTCGCGGCCGCCTTCGCCGCCTACGAGCGGTGTGTGGCGGCGCTCGACGGCCTGGATTCGATGGAGGCCTCCGACGTCCTCGGGATGGCGCTGGGCAACCTGTCAAGCCTGTCGATGGCCGGCGGCGAGGTCGAAAGCGGCATCGCGTACGCCGAACGGTCCCTGCGGCATCTGGACAAGGAGTTCCATCCGCGGGCGTGGGGAGTCAGCCAGCAGAATCTCGGCGCCGGCTACCAGGCCAGGGAGACGGGCGACCGCGCGGCGAACCTCCGGCGGGCGGTCGCGGCGTATGACGCGGCGCTGACCGTACGCCCCGCCGACGGTCCCGAACCCGTACTGCACCAGCGGACCATGATGGCCCGGCGGCACGCGACGACGGCACTCGCGCGGCTGGGCGGGCCGGGCCCGGCAGCCCGTCGTGAGCTGCCGGCGGAACTGGTGCGGGCGGAGCGCGCGGCCCACGCGTATCAGCAGACCGGAGATCCCGCGCTGCTGGACACCGCGATCGAGGCGTACTCCGCCGCACTGTCCGAACTGGACGAATCCGAGGACCCCGACTGGTGGGGCTCGGCCACCAACAATCTGGCATCCTGCTACGCGCGGCGGCGGTCCGGCCCCGACGACGTCGAGCGGGCGATCGCGGGCTACACGGCGGCTCTGCGCGTGCGTACGCGTACCGCCGATCCGCTGCGCTGGGCGACGACCCAGGCGAGCCTCGCGCTGGCGTACCTCAACCGGAAGATGGGCGATGAGCTGGACAACGCCCGGGCGGCCGTGGCGGCGGGCGAGAACGCGCTGGTGATCCTGAACCAGGTGAACACCCGGCAGGAATGGCTCGGCGCGGTGCACAACCTCGGCCTGGCCTACGTCGTCCTGTCCGAACGCGCCGGCGGCCGGGGCGACCTGGCGGACCTCAGCCGCGGCATCAGTCTGCTCGAAACTTCGGCGGCGAACCTGTCCGGCGATCCCGTGCAGGACCGGCAGCTGCATTTTCATCTCGCGCGGGCGTACCAGGCGGTGGAAGATCTCGCCGAGGTCGATCGGCTGACGCGGATCGAGGCCCGGGGGCGGGCGCTGCGGCATCTGGAGATCCTGCGGGAGCTGTCGCGGGACGAGCCCGCCCAGTGGCGGACGATGTCCGACACGCTCGTCGCCCTGGCCCAGGCCCAGGCGAGCGAGCGCGATCCGGTCCGGGCGACCGAGGAGTTCATCGCAGTGACCGAAGCGTCGCTGGAATCCCTCGCGTCGGCCCCGAACGCCGAGGCCTTCCTGCGGATCAACACGGGACTGGGGGCCGCGTACATGCGCCGGCTGACCGGTGACCCGGGCGACAACGTGCGGGCGGCGATCATCGCGTACGAGCGGGCGCTGTCCGTGGCCGAGCCGGGTTCGGTCCGGCTGGCCGAGATCCACCGCGGGCTCGGTGACGCGTACCGCGCCGCGGCGGACACCGAGACGGCGAGGTCGCACTACCGGGCCGCACTCGCCGGGTACGCCGACTCCGACCGGCACGACAGCCGCGCCGCCGCCGACGTCTTCGCCCAGCTGTACGCGTCGCGGACCCGTCGCGGACCCGAATAAAAGATCTTGGCCGGGTTGTCGAATAGCGGTGTCCCCGCTCGTCGGTAGGTCAGACTGACTGATGTTTCCACCTGACCGAGGAGATGCGTGATGCCCCAGTACGGAGTTCTGGTCTTCAGCCCGGCGCCCGCCGACCCGATGGACCTCAAGCCCGACTACCTGGCCCTGCTGGACCGCTATCCGGCGCAGGTCACGGAGCTGGGCGGCAAGATCATCACCGGTTTCGCGCTCCAGCCCAGCACCACCGCGACAGCCGTCCGCGGCGACGTCGTCACCGACGGGCCCTTCATCGAGGCCAAGGAGGTCGTCGCCGGCTTCTACATCCTGGAGGCGCCGGACCTGGACGTCGCCCTGGAGATCGCCAAGCTGAACCCGGCCACCATCGACGGCGGCGTCGAGGTCCGGCCGCTGTTCGAACCGCCGGCCGAGTGACACACCCGCGATGACGGAGACGCCCGACCGGGGGCAGGCCGAGGAGGCCGTCGCGGACGCGCACCGTCGCGAGTGGGGATTCGTCCTCGCCGCGACGGCGCGCGTCGCCGGCGACCTCGACCTGGCCGAGGAGTGCGTGCAGGACGCGTACCTGGCCGCGCTGGAGGCGTGGACCCGCGACGGCATCCCGCGCAAGCCGGCCGCCTGGCTGACCGCCACCGCCAAGCGCAAGGCCCTGGACATCCTGCGCCGCGACAAGGTGTTCCGGGCCAAGATGCCCATGCTGGTCGAGCCCGACGAGCCGGCCGTGGACGCCGCCGACGCCGAGGACGTGCCCGACGAGCGGCTGCGGCTCGTCTTCACCTGCTGCCATCCGGCGCTGGCCCGCGACGCGCAGGTGGCCCTGACCCTGCGGCTGGTGTGCGGCGTGCCGACGGAGGACATCGCCGCGGCCTTCCTGGTCTCGGAGACCACGATGGCCGCCCGCGTCACCCGGGCCAAGAAGAAGATCGCCGCGGCCGGCATCCCGTACCGGGTGCCCGAAGCCGCCGAACTGCCCGAACGCCTCGACGCGGTGCTCACCGTCGTCCACCTGCTGTTCACCACCGGGCACACCGCGCCGTCCGGCACCGGCCTGGTCGCGGCCGAACTGGCCGACCGGGCCCTGCACCTGGCCCGCGTCCTGCTCGCGCTCATGCCCGACGAGCCGGAGGTACGCGGACTCCTGGCCCTCCTGCTGCTCATCGACGCTCGCCGGGGATCCCGTGTGGACGACGAAGGCCGGTTGGTGCTGCTGGAGGACCAGGACCGGTCGGCATGGGACCGGGCCGCCATCGAGGAGGGCGGCCGGCTGGTCCTCGCCGCGTTCCGGACCGGACGGATCGGCCGCTACGCCCTGCAGGCAGCGATCGCCTCCCTGTACGCGCTGCCGTCCCGCTACGAGGACACGGACTGGCCGCAGATCGTGGCCCTGTACGACGAGCTGCTCAAGGTCTGGCCGTCACCGGTGGTGGCCCTCAACCGGGCGGTGGCGGTGTCGATGACCGACGGCCCCGCGATCGCGCTGGCGCAGGTCGACGCGCTGGCCGAGGACGAGCGGCTGGCCGGTTACCACTACCTGCCCGCGATCCGGGCCGATCTGCTGCGCCGGCTGGGCCGGCCGGGCGAGGCGGCGGACGCGTACCGGGCGGCACTGGCGTCGGCGGGCAACGCGGCCGAACGCGAATTCCTGGAGAATCGGCTGCGTGCCGCAGACACCGGAAAAAATCTTGGTGAGTGATGTCGAGAACCGTCCCCGCGGCTGTGTCCGACGGTTGAAGGAAGCCCACACCGAGGGAGTACAGCCATGAAGTACATGCTCATGATGCACGTGACCGGCAGCGGCGACGACGTCCTGGACTGGCGGCCGGAGGACTTCAAGCGGATGATCGAGTTCCAGCACGAGTTCGACGCCGGCCTGGTGAAGTCCGGCGAGATGGTGGCCAACGACGGGCTCGCCTTCCCCGACCAGGCCCGGATCGTGCGCGCGGGCGAGGGCGGCGTACCGGTCGTGAGCGACGGTCCGTTCGCCGAGAGCAAGGAGTTCCTCATCGGCTTCTGGATCGTCGACTGCGCCACGCCCGAGCGCGCGTACGAGATCGCCGCCCAGGCGTCGTCCGCACCCGGTCCGGGCGGCGCGCCGCTGAACATCCCGATCGAGGTCCGCCCGATCGTCGGGCCGCCCCCCGTCGACCTGTGAGCAGGGTCGACAAGGGGCAGGGTCCATCTGTGAGCACACCCGCCGTCGAGGACCTGCTGCGCACGCTCGCGCCGCGGGTCCTCGGCACGGTCGCCCGCAAGTACCGCGACTTCGAATCCGCCGAGGACGCGGTGCAGGAGGCGCTCATCGCCGCGGCGCACGCGTGGCCGCGCGACGGCGTACCGGATTCGCCCGAGGGGTGGCTGGTCACCACCGCCTCCCGGCGCCTGCTCAACATCTGGCGCGCCGACGACGCCCGCCGCCGCCGCGAGTCCCTGGACTGGCCGACCCCGCAGGACGGCCGCGACGACTCGCTGGAACTGCTGTTCCTGTGCTGCCACGAGGCGCTCACCCCGCCCTCGGCCATCGCGCTGACGCTGCGGGCCGTGGGCGGCCTGTCCACCGCCGAGATCGCCGCGGCGTTCCTCGTCCCCGAGGCCACCATGGCCCAGCGCATCAGCCGCGCCAAGGCGACGATCCTCGCCTCCGGCGTACCCTTCACGCGCCCGGACACCTGGCGGCCGCGGCTCGCCGCCGTCCTGCACGTCCTCTATCTCATGTTCACCGAGGCGTACGCGGGGACGAGCGCGCCGGGCTACGTCCGCCCGGACCTGTCCCGGGAGGCGATCCGGCTCACCCGGGGGCTGCGCCACGCGCTGCCGCGCGAGCCGGAGGTCGCCGGGCTGCTGGCCCTCATGCTGCTGACCGACGCCCGGCGAGCGGCCCGGGTCGGCCCGCACGGCGAGCTGATCCCGCTGGACGAACAGGATCGCGGACGCTGGGACGCCGCCGCGATCGAGGAGGGCACCCGGCTCACGGACGAGGCGTTCGCGTCCGGCGCCGTCGGGGCGTACCAGCTCCAGGCCGCGATCGCCGCGCTGCACGACGCCGCGCCGTCCACCGCCGACACCGACTGGGCGCAGATCGCCGCGCTGTACGGCGTACTCGAAAGGATGCAGCGCAACCCGATGGTGACCCTGAACCGGGCGGTGGCGCTGGCGATGGTACGCGGACCGGCCGCGGGTCTGTCCCTGTTGGACACGGTGCCGCTGACGGGCCACCACCGCTGGCACGCCGTACGCGGGCAGCTGCTGGCGATGGCGGGCGACCGGGCCGCGGCGGTCGAGGAACTGGCCGCGGCGGCGCGGCTGACGACGAGCGGGCCGGAGCGCGATTACCTCCTGACGAAGGCGGCCGGTTTACGGTTACCATCTGCGCCATGAGTTACCACACAGTAACTTCATCGGACGGCACCCCCCTGCACGTCCGCGTCACCGGCCCCGACGACGCCCCGACGATCGTCTGCGTGCACGGCTACCCTGACGACGGCAGCCTCTGGAACGGCGTCACCGCCCTGCTCGTACCCGACTTCCGCGTGGTCGCGTACGACGTGCGCGGCGCCGGCCGGTCGGGCAAACCCGGTGCCACGGCGGCGTACCAGCTCGAACAGCTGACCGACGACCTCAGCGCCGTCATCGCCGAAGTCGGCCCGGACGGTCCCGTGTACCTGCTCGCGCACGACTGGGGCTCCATCCAGTGCTGGTACGCGATCACCCACGGCGTCGACGCGGCCGGCTTCGTCTCGATCTCCGGACCGCACCTGCCCGACGCCGCCCGCTGGATCCGCCGCAACCTCTACTGGCAGGGCGTACGCCAGCTCCTCAAGTCCGCGTACATCGCCTTCTTCCGCACGCCCTGGCTGCCGGAACTGGCCATCCGCACCGGACTGTTCCGGCTGGTCCTCCAGAGTGACCCGTCCCGCCGCGGCCACCCGCCCGCCCCCGCCGACGCCCGCCACGGCCTGGCCCTCTACCGCGCCAACATGGGACGGCGGCTGACCCGCGGCGCCACGCGTACGCCGACCCTCGTCCTCGCCCCGCGGCACGACCGCTACGTCGGCGCGGGAATGCAGGGCCCGGAGGCGGAGATCGTCGAGGCGGGGCACTGGCTGCCCTACAGCCACCCCGAACTGGTCGCCGAACGCGTACGCAAGTTCCTCACATCCCTCTCCTGACAACCAGAAATCGAGGATTCCCGCGGGATGATCGTTTACCGCTAATACGGCAGCCCGCACCGGATCGTCTTGGTCAAATACCTTCTATCCGGCAAGAAGGCGCTCCCATGCCGAATAGAAGGTATTCGATCAATGGGATCGGTGTCGCCGTGCCGTAATGACGGCATTCGATCAAGCGACCGTAGTGCCGAAACGGTTCGCGCCGGACGAGTGAGGGCAGTCTTTTCTCCGCGGCGCGACCGGATACTCGCCTCGATCATGGCGCTGACCATCCCGCCCATTCGCATGTGCGGCTGGCAGACTGGGCTGGTGGTGGCCCCCATCCTGCAGACCGGCGTCTTCATCCGCTCCGCTGACGGCGGCAGTGTCCTGCTGCTGCACCGCGACAAGGACACCGCCGACCCGCACCACGGCAAGTACCTCAGCCTCGGCGGCCACGTCGAGCCCGGCGAGGACGTCCTCACCTGCGCCCGCCGCGAAGTCTTCGAAGAGTCCGGCCTCGTCGTCACCGATCTCGTCCTGCGGGGGACCGTGCTGTGGAGCGGGTTCGGCGTACCGGCCGAGGACGTCCTGTGCTTCATGTTCCGGGCCGACGCGTACGCGGGGGAGCACCACGGGGGCAACGAGGAGGGCACCCTGGAATGGGTGCCGCTCGACGAGTTGGACGCCAGGCCGATGTGGGAGAGCGACCACCTGTGGCTGCCGATGATCTTCGACGAGGAGCCGCCCTTCCACGGGGTCATGCCCTACGCCGGGTACGAGATGGTCTCCTGGACCTTCAGCCGCTGAGCCCTATGCGGCTCTCGCCCCGACTAAGCGACGTCTTACAGAGCGTGGCGGCGCTTCTTGGTTGAGATGCGATCAGTCTTTCTCATTAGACGGCTGTGCCGACGAGGGTGCCGATGGCGTACGTGATGGCCATGCCGATCGCCCCGCCGACGACCACCCGCAGGATCGCCCGTCCCCGGCGCGCGCCCCCGAGCCGGGCGCTGAGGCTGCCGGTGATCGCCAGCGCGATCAGCACCGCGACGAACGTGACCGGTACGCGCCAGCTGGTGGGCGGCAGGAGGATGGCGACCAGGGGCAGGATCGCCCCGATCGTGAACGAGACGGCGGACGCGTACGCGGCGTGCCACGGGTTGGTCAGTGCTTCGGTGTTGATGCCGAGCTCGGTTTCGGCGTGGGCGCGCAGCGCGTCGTGCGCGGTCAGCTCCACGGCGACCTGGCGGGCGGTCGCCGGGGTCAGGCCGCGCTGCTCGTAGAGGCCGGCGAGTTCCGCCAGTTCGGCGTCGGGCATGGTTTCCAGCTCGCGGCGTTCCCGCCGGAGCATCGCCTTCTCGCTGTCGCGCTGCGTGCTGACGGAGACGTACTCGCCGAGGGCCATGGAGACCGCGCCGGCCACGAGCCCGGCGATGCCGGCCGTGAAGATCGCGGTCCGGGCGGAGGTCGCGCCGGCCACGCCGATGACGATGCCGGCCGTGGAGACGATGCCGTCGTTGGCGCCGAGGACGCCCGCCCGCAGCCAGTTCAGGCGGGAGGCGAACTCGCCGCCGGTGTTGGGGTGGGCTTCCCCGGCATGATCGGCCGCATCGCTCATGGCCGAATTATCGGGGTTCAGGCGCGGTTGCGCCGCAGGAACGAGAAGGCGGACTTCGCCGGCGCGGCCGGTACGCAGTTGCCGTCACACCGCTCCGACTCCGGTACGCCGGCCAGCGCCTCCTCGATGTGCTCCCCGCACCCGGACCAGGTGGCCTTGCCGCAGTTCGAACAGGTGACGCGCCGGCACATGAGTCCTCCCGTGGACAAGTTCACGCAGGCCAGCGGCCCGCACAGGCGATAGCGGCGATGGTACGCGCATCCCGCGGCCGGCTGCCGCAGGGGAAGCTTCGCCTCAGCGAGGGTCCGCGGCCCATACGATCCCTGCGGGCCGGGTACCGATCTGGCGGAAGTGTCGGCTTATCGATCCCTTTCGGGTGATGCCGCTGTCACCCTGGGCGCCATGATTCTGCGCAAGCACACCCCCGTCCTTCTGCTGTGCGCCGTCCTCGGCGCTGTCTCCGCCTGCGGGCCGGAGACCTCCTCGACCGGCGCCGGCGCCGGCAGCAGCACCGGCAGCAGCACCGGCGCCGGATCCGGTGCGAGCACCGCGGCGTCGCCCCAGGCCGGCGGCGGCACCGCGGCCGGCCGCGACGACTGCCTCATCGGCACCTGGAAGCTCGACGTCGAGGACATGGCCCGCCAGATCGCCGCGAAGATCCCCAACGGCGCCACCGGCACGAGCACCGGCACGGTCACTCTCACCTTCGGCGACAAGATGACGATCACGTACGCCAACGCGGTGATGATCACCTCGCCGATGAGCACCGGCATCAGCATGACCATCACCGACAAGTTCGCCGGCTCCGCCGAGAGCGCCGACTGGAAGGCCGAGGACGGCAAGATCTCCGGCACCATGCCGGTCAACAACGTCAAGACGACCATCACCATGAAGGTCGGCAACAAGGAGCAGGCCGCGCCCACCCAGCCGCTCGGCGGCGCGCTCGACCTCAGCAAGGGCGTCCTGAACTACACCTGCTCCGGCTCGACCGCCACGATGTCGAACTCCGCCGTCTCGTGGAAGCTCACCAAGGCGTAGCGCCCCCGAATCTCAACGATCTTGCGCGAATGTCCCGAATTTCGTCGGGAATGTCTGGAATGCCGGTACATTCGCGCAAGATCGGCGCAGAAAGACCGGCGCGGCGCGACGGGCGGCGGCTTAGTCGGTTCGGAATAGTTGACTCTGACTAGTTGAGGCTGAATACTAGGGTGGTGACGACGAAGCGGAAGGTCGGCAACCTGCTGGGTCTGGCGGTGCTGTCGTACCTGCTGATGCGGCCGATGCACCCGTACGAGCTGAGCAAGGCCCTGCGGGACAACGGCGACGCGCGCAGCATCAAGTTCAACCACGGCTCGCTCTACATGGTGGTCGGCCAGCTGGCGAAGGCCGGTTTCATCACCGAGCAGGAGACCAGCCGTGACGGCGCCCGGCCGGAGCGCACCGTCTACGCGCTCACCGAGGCCGGCCGCGCCGAGCAGCGTGACTGGCTGCGGGAGCTGGTCGAGCTGCCCGAGCACGAGTACCCGCACTTCGTCGCCGCCCTGTCGCTCGTGTCGGCGCTGCCGCCGGACGAGGTCGTCGACCTGCTGAACCGGCGCCTGGACCGGCTGACCGGCGACCGGCGGTCCACTCAGGACAACTACGACGAGGCCGTCGGCAACGACGTGCACCCGCTCTTCCTGGTCGAGGAGGAGTACCGGCTGGCGATGCTGGACGCCGAGATCGCGTTCGTGCGCCGGTTCATCGAGCGGATCACCGATCCGGTCGCCGGCTGGGGCGCCGGGCTCTGGGCCGCATTCCACGAGGGGGAACGATCATGACTTCAACCCGTACCGCGCTGGTCATCGGCGGCGGGATCGCCGGGCCGGTCGCGGCCATGGCGCTGCGGAAGGCCGGCATCGACGCCACCGTCTTCGAGGCGTACGCGCAGACGGCCGACGGGGTGGGCGGCGCGCTCAGCATCGCCCCGAACGGTCAGCTGGCCCTGGACGTCATCGACGCCGGCGAGATCGTGCGGGCGGTCGGCGTACCGATGCGCGGCATGGTGATGCAGAGCTGGACGGGCAAGGTGCTCGGCGAGTTCGGCTCGGCCGACAGCGGGCCGCTCGCCGACCTGCCCGACATGCAGCTCGTCTGGCGCGGCGACCTCTACGCCGCCCTCTACGCCGAGGCGGCCCGCCGCGGCATCCGCATCGAGCACGGCCGCCGGCTGGTCGGGCTGACCGAGACGGCCGACGGGGTGACCGCCCGGTTCGCCGACGGCACGACCGCGACGGCGGACATCCTGATCGGCGCCGACGGCATCCGCTCGGCGGTCCGCGGCCTCATCGACCCGGCCGCCCCGAGTCCGCGCTACGCCGGACTGCTCGGCTTCGGCGCTCAGGTCGCGGCGACCGGGCTTCCATCCACACAGGACAAGATGCACATGGTCTTCGGCAAGCGGGCCTTCTTCGGCTACCAGGTCTCCGATGACGGCGACGGCGGCTGGTTCGTCAACCTGCCGCACAAGGAGCCGATGTCGCGTACCGAGGCGATGCGGGTGCCGAACGATGAGTGGCTGCGCCGCCTGGCCGCCCAGTTCACCGAGGACCGCGTCCCCGCGCGGGAGATGATCGGCCGTACGCGGCCCGAGGACCTCGTGATCACCGGCGGACTCGAGGACATCCCGCACGTACCCGTGTGGCACCGGGGCCGGGTGTGCCTCATCGGCGACGCGGCCCACCCGACCTCGCCGAGTTCCGGGCAGGGCGCCTCGCTGGCCGTCGAGAGCGGCGTCGAGCTTGCCCGGTGCCTGCGCGACCTGCCCTACGACCAGGCGTTCGCCGCCTACGAAGGGCAGCGCCGGGCCCGCGTCGAACGCGTCATCGCCATGGCCGCGCGGACCAACAGCGACAAGGCCGCCGGCCCGGTTGCCCGGGTGATCCGGGACCTCGTGATGCCGGTCGCCATGAAGATGATGAAGCCCGAGAAGATGGCGTGGCAGTTCGCGTACCGCATCGACTGGGACGCACCGGTCCGCCCGGAGCTCGTCGCCGCCGCCTAGGATCGGCGGCGTGACGACTGCCGAGGAAGCCAACGAGTCGCGGGCCCGCTCCTTCGGTGCGGCCGCCGACCTGTACGAACGCTACCGTCCCGGGTACCCCGCCGCGCTGTTCGCCCACATCGCGGCGCAGGTGCCCGGGCCGCGCGTGCTGGAGATCGGCGCGGGAACGGGCATCGCGACCAGGGAACTGCTCGCGGCCGGGCTCGACGTGACCGCCCTCGAACCGGATCCGCAGATGGCCGCCGTGCTCGCCACGAAGATCGACGCGGTACGCGTACGTGCCGGCACGTACGAGGAGTTCTCGGACCCCGTGCCGTTCGACGGTCTGGTGTGCTTCCAGGCCTGGCACTGGACGGCGGACGGGCGCGTGGACCGGGCCGCCCGGCTGCTCGGCCCGGGCGGCTATCTGGGTCTGGTGTGGAACGGCGGCGTATTCGCCGACCCGGCCGTCGAGTCCGCCGTCGAGACCCTCTACGACGAGTTCGACCTGCACGGCCACCTGCGGCCGGGCGGCATGATCGCCTCGGCGGCCGACCGGGACGTCATCGAGGATCCGGCGACGTCCGGACCGGCCGTCGAACTGGCCGCGCACCCCGATCTCGACTACCGCGGCGCCACCAAGTACGCCTGGCAGCAGGCGTATACCGCGGAGGAGTTCTGCGGCTTCCAGGCGTCCACGTCGTCGTTCCTCATCATGCCGGCGGAGCAGCGCGAGGCGCTCCTGGCCCGCACGGGAGACCTGATCCGGGAGCGGTTCGCCGACCGGATCACGGTGGACTGGTCGACGAACTGCTACAACACCCGGCGGTACTAGCGCAGGCGGCGCCGCGACGCGTACAGGAGAATCGCCCCGGCCAGGAGCGCGGCGAGGCCGGCGCCGGTCAGGGGGCCCAGCGGCGATCCGGTGACCGGCAGCGGCGGCCGCGTGGTCGGGCTGACGGGCGGCGCGGGCGTGCTGCCGGACGGGGAGACGGGCGGGGCCGGCGTCGTGGCCGACGGCGACGGGCTGCCGTTGAGGGAGTTGCTCGGACCGGCGCTGGGCGACCCGCTGGGCGAAGGCGACCCGCTGGGTGACGCGGACGCGCTGGGCGAAGGGCTGGGGGAGACGATCGCCGCGCAGTTGGCGTGCACCTCGCCGAGCCGCAGGTGCAGAATCGGTCCACTGTAGACCTGCGTGCCGCCGGTGTCGTTGAGGACGCCCGACGCGTCGATGTCCAGCCATGCCTCCGCGGTCGGCTGGAAGGCCTGTACCGCCGGGTCCTGGTGCGGGGTCACCACGACCGTCAGCGTGCTCGGACCGATGGTGGCGAGCCCGAGATCCGCGCCCGTGATGTCGTAGACGTTCGTGCCGATCGTCGCCGGCCGGCCCAGCACGGTGAGCTGGTTCGCGTCCGTCCGGTTGTACGCCAGGGCGATCGGCCCGATCGGCGGCGGTACGCATTCGGCGTAGGAGTCCATCGAGCCGACCGACCCGGCCGCGCCGAGCTGGACGAGATCGCGGCCGTTGTAGAACAGGTTGAACGCGGTCAGCTGGGCCTGGCCGAAGTATTTCGAGGCCGCCGCCGACGTGTCGGTGACCATCGTGGCGATCGACATCCGGCTGAGCATGTTGTCGGGGTCGCTGAAGTCGCCGGGGTCGACGTCGCCGACGGCGTTGCTCACCGCGCGCCCGTACGTTCCCGAGTACGCGGTCAGCCCCAGCGGGGGTACGTCCTGCTCGGTCAGCTGTACCAGGGTGGCGCTGGCGAGCGGGTCCGGCGCGGCGGCGACGCCTCGCGGCAGGAGCAGCGCGGCGGGGAGCGTGGCGGCCAGGCCGGCGACCACCGCGACACGGGTGTGGGTACGCACCGCACAGAATTACCCGACAAAACCTGCAAAAGCCGACAGGCGCGCCGTGTGAGCTGCTGATACAAGCGTCTTGCACAAACGTCTAAGACAACTGTATGGTTCTCCCGTGGCCGCCGAGGGGCGGCCGAGATGCCGGACCGGCCAAGGTGCGGCGCTCCGTCTCAGGAGGACAGTCATGATCGAGATCGCCGCCCTGGCCGCTGCCGCCGCCGTCGCCGTTCCCGTCGCGGGCGGGCTCGCGTACCGGCAGGTGCGCCGGGCCGCCGTCGCGAGGGACCTGCGCGTCGACGGTCCGGACGGGATCGTCGAGGAGCACTACCTGCCGGTCGGCGGGGTCGAGCAGTGGGTGCAGATCCGCGGCGAGGACCGGGCCAACCCGGTGCTGCTGGTCCTGCACGGCGGACCCGGCTCGCCCTACGCGGTCTTCACCCCGCTCATCCGCTCCTGGGAGAAGGACTTCACCGTCGTCCAGTGGGACCGCCGCGGGGTCGGCAAGACCCGTGCCCGCAGCGGCCCGGCCGATCCCGGCGCCAACACCTACGCCCAGCTGCTGGCGGACGCGATCGAGGTGGTCGAGTGGGTGCGCCGCCACCTCGGCAAGGACCAGGTCGTCCTGCTGGCCGGATCGATGGGCACCCTGCTCGGGCTGCCCCTGGCCCGCCGCCGCCCCGACCTGTTCTCGGCGCTGGTCTGCACCGACATGTACGCCGACATGCACCGCAACGAGGAAGCCGGCTACCGGATGACCCTGGAGCGCGTCCGCGCCGCCGGGAACGCCAAGGCCGTGCGCGCCCTGGAGGCGATCGGCGCCGATCCGTCCGCGTGGGACCTGCGCGCCTGGCAGACCAAGATGGACTGGACCATGAAGACCGACCCCACCACCCCCAACGGCGTCACCAAGCTGCTGTTCCCGCTCGCGTTCACCTCGCCGCTGTACTCGCTCGCCGACGTCCGCCACCTGCTGGCCGGCTTCATCGACACCCAGAAGCAGATGTACGCGGAGGTCATGCGCTACGACGCGTACGCGGACGGGACCGTGTTCGAGGTGCCGTTCCACCTGCTGCAGGGGGCGACCGACGTGCTGACCGTCACCGGGCTGGCGCAGGAGTTCTTCGAGGCGGTGTCGGCGCCGGTGAAGGAGATGGTGCTGATCGAAGGAGCGAGCCACTTCGCGGCGTTCACCCAGCCCGACCGCTTCCTCGACGCCCTCCGCCGCACCGTCCTCCCCGCCACCCGCTGACCCCCCTCCCTTCCCTCCCGACGATCTTGCGCGAATGTCCGGGCTATTCGGGCATTCGCCGCGAAATTTGAGACATTCGCGCAAGATCGTCGGGGTCTATCGGCGGGTTACAGGTGGGTGCGGAGGATGCGGCCGCCGCCGGCGCAGACGCCGCAGTCGCTGATGTACGCGTACCCGTCCTTGATGGTCAGTCCGCCCGGGAAGGTGAGCCCGCTGACCACGGTGACCGGCGCGTGACCGGGGACGACCTTGAGCAGCGTGCCGGACGGGGCGTCGGACAGCAGCGAATCGGCCGCGATCTCCAGCGCGTAGAGCGTGCCGTGCGCGTCGAAGGCGATGTCGATCAGGTTGGTGAAGCCGCCGGCGACCACGGTCGGGGCGTGGCCCGGCACGACGCGGTAGATCTTCGCCGCGCCCTTCGGGAACGGGAAGCCGGTCAGCTGGCCCAGGTAGTAGGCGCCCGCGTGGTACGCGACGCCGGTGGGCACCGCCTGGTACGGGATCTTCGTGCCGGGCGGCAGGCCGAGGAACGGCGGCGCCGGGGTGAGCTTGTCCGGGAAGACCGCGAGCGTGGAGATGCCGCCCTTGGGCGTGACGCCGAGCAGCGTGTTGCCGCCCGCGTCGGCGACGGCCAGGCCGCCGGGTCCGGGCACGACGCTCTGCGGGTTGGAGTCGGTCTCGCCGCCGTCGGGGTTGTGCGCCTTCTCGTACGCCGAGATGTCCGCGACCTTCCGCAGCGTGAACTTGGGGGCGAGCGAGCCCGGCAGGAAGCTGTAGAGGCTGCCGAGCTTCTTTCCGGCGGCGGGCAGCTGGTTGCGCAGGTCGGGGTTGGCGCCGAGGCCGGTGGTCAGGAAGCCGATGCCGAAGAAGGTGACGTCGGACGGGCCGATCGCGCCCGAGCCGTCGGGGTCGGCCAGCGAGGGCAGGCCGGTGAGGACCCGGGCGACCTGGCCGTTCTTGATCCGGGCGAGCGAGCCGGTGGTCCCGAAGCAGGAGTCGCCGCCTTCGGGGCCGGGGAAGCAGGGACCGCTGCCGCCCTTGCCCGCCTCGGCGACGTAGAGTGCGCCGTCCGGGCCGAAGGCCAGGCCGCGCGGGTTGTTGAGGTGCTGGGCGACGACCGTCAGCGCCTCGGGTCGGCCCGGGCCGTGGGCCAGGGCGGCGGTTGGGGCGAGCATGGCGGCCAAGGCCGCGGCTGCCGCTGTCAGTACGCGCAAAGAATCCCCCTGTAAAGTGCTGCGACCGTGCGTACACGGCCGATCCGGGCTGATCAAATCGCACTTTCAGGGCATATGTCGGTTTGACGCGCCGGGTACGCGTGCCAACGATCATGCGTCTACGCTCGGCGGATGGAGAACGGATTCCGGATCGTGGCCGTCGTGACGATGTCCGAACAGGACGTCGAGGGCGGGCAGCGCTACGAAGATCTCGTCCTGGATCTGTTGCCCGGGTTCGACTCCCGGGTCGAGCGGCGGCTGCGGACGCCGGACGGGCGTACCGAGGTGCAGGAGCTGTGGTTCCCGTCGCGCGACGTGATGGCGGCCGTCATGGTCCACCCGGCCCGGCTGGCCGCCCGGGATGCGTTGGGCGTCAACGCTCCGACCACGGAGGTGTACGAAGTGGACGAAGTACCTCGTCGATGAGTTCCAGGACCGGCGGCCACGCGTAGCCGTCCGGGCCCGGGCCGAGCGCGTCCGGGGCGGTGAAGCGTACACCGGCCCCGCGCAGCAGGTCGATGCTGCGGCCGTAGGCGGGGTGGTGCGCCAGCGCGCCCTTCACGTTCGGCGCGACGACGATCGGGACGCCCGCGCCCAGCGCCTCGTTCAGCAGGCCGAGCGGCGCGGTGTCGTTGATCCCGGCCGCCCACTGGTTGACCGTGTTGAACGTGGCCGGCGCGACGACCACCAGATCGGGCAGCGGTACGCCCTTCGGCTCGGTCGGCTCCCGCAGCGCGGTCCGCACCCGGTGCCCGGCCAGCCGGTCGATCCGCGCCGGATCGATCCACTGGGCGGCGCGGGCGGTGAGGAACGCGTACACGTCCCAGTCGCGGTCGCGCAGCCGGTGCAGGAGATCCGGCAGCGCGCTGACCGGGGGAGCGCCGCAGGCGACGACGGCGACGACGGGAGTGGGCACGTCCACCGAACTTAGTGGGGGACGGGGTCCGCCCGCACGCGGACCCCGTCCTCGCTGCAGTACGGCTTCAGAAGATCAGCTCTCCGGCGGGATAGCTGTAGCCGATCTGGGCCCGGGGCGCGTACCCGGCCGCACCGTCGCCGCGGTAGAACCAGAGACCGCCGGACGGGTCGCGGGCGATCAGGTCCGCCCGGCCGTCGCCGTCGACGTCCCCGGCGCCCACGATCGCGTCGTAGACCTGCCAGTTCGTGCCGATCTTCGTCCGGGCGGCGTACGCGCCGGTGCCGTCGCCGGCGTAGAACCAGAGGATCCCGGCGCCGTCCCGCCCGATGAGGTCGGCCTTTCCGTCGCCGTCGAAGTCGCCGGGTGCCAGCAGGATCGGATAGATCTGCCAGCCGGTGCCGATCTGGACGCGGGCCGCGTATCCGCCGGCGGGGGTGCCGGCGAGCAGCCAGAGCACGCCGGAACCGTCCCGCGCGATCAGATCGGCTCTGCCGTCGCCGGTGAAGTCGCCGGGCGCCAGCAGCACGTCGTAGTCCTGCCACCCGGTGCCCAGCAGGCGGCGGGTCGAGCCGGAGAACTGCCCGGCGGCGTCGGCCGGATACAGCCACAGCGAGCCCCCGGCGTCGATCGCGAGCAGGTCCTCCGTGCCGTCGCCGTCGAAGTCCCCGTGCCGCGCCACCGTACGCATCCCCGACCAGCCGAAGCCCGCCTCGCAGGCCGGCGCGACCGTGCCGTCGGGGCGGCCGGCGTACCGGAAGATCCGCCCGTACGCGTCGCGCCGGATCACGCCGGCGGTCGGCGTGCCGGGCAGGCCGCAGTCGGGCCACCACGCGGCGGCGCGGTACAGGTCGTGATCGGAGTACGGCGTCGCGGGCTGGACGTCGCCGTGAATGTCGCGGAAGTCGCCGGAGCTGAAGAAGACGTAGTCGATCTTCGCGTCGGTGACGAAGGTGTTCTCGCCCGACCGGCAGGCCGTCTCGGTCGCCGCGCACCCGTACGCGGAGAAGTACGCCGGATCGGTCTCGTCGGCCTCGTGGAACGCGCCGAGGCCGCCGAGCAGCGGGGCGCTGTAGAAGTAGCTGAGCGGCTTGGCGAGCGGGGTGGCATTGAAGTCGCCGCCGAGCAGGACGGGGAAGCCGGCGTCGTGCCAGGTCTTCGCCTGGGCGGCGAGCTTGGCCGCCTCCGCCGCCCGGACCGCCGGGCCGTCGTAGTCCTGGGTCACGCCGCCCCAGAACAGGTGCACCGAGCAGGCCCACACGGCCCGGTTCTGCAGGTACGTCTCGACGCACGGCGAGATGATGTCCTCGTTGGCGATGTTCGTGGTCATGGTGAAGTCCACGGCCTGGACGACCGGCCCCTTCACGAACACGGCCATGCCGTACTTGTAGCCCTTGCAGATGCCCGCGCTCTGCGTCCGTGTCCGGACGAACCGGCCGTTGAAACCCTTGGGCCGCAACGCCGTCTGGAGCGCGTTGAACTGGTGCTCGCAGACCTCGGCGAGGAAGATCGCGTCGGCGTTCCACGACCGGCCGTCCGCCTGCTGCTCGATGTAGTCCTCGCGGGGCGTCTCGTCGGCCATGGGGCAGTGGTCGCCGCACATGTTGTAGCTGACGAGCCGCAGCGGCGGGGCGGGCTCGACGGGCAGGGAGTCCGCCCGGGCCGGCGCGGCCGGCTGGAGGGCCAGGACCGCCAGGACCGCCAGGCACAGCGCGGTGAGCCGGCGATGGAATGGAATTCGGAACATATCTACTTCATATCATATCCGGCCACGTTCGCGTGAATGTCCTTCGTGTACACCGACGTGTTGTGAGCAGCCGTTACGATGACATAGACGGCCGCCGAACGAGGAGCCTGTACATGCGCCATGAACCGACCCTGACCTTCGGCGGCGCCCTGCGGATCCTCGGTCATCACGACCGCGGGCGCATCGAGCAGCTCAGCGCGCTGCTCGGCGGGGCCAGCCTGGCCGCCGGCGCCGCCGTCGGGATCGCCGCCGTCACCGGGCCCGGCCTCGCGCCCGCCGCCGCCCTCGCCGCCGTCTGGGGGTGGATCGACCAGAAGAACGAGGCCATGGACCTCCTGCGCCGCGCCCTGGACACCGGCCGTCAGCGCATCTCCGGCGTACGCGGGCGGGAGCGGTTCCAGCTCGTCATCGCCGCGCACACCACGCTGGTCGCCGCGGCGTACCTGGAGGCGCTGGAGGAGTTCATCGGCGCGCGGGGCTTCGCCCGGCTGGAGATGACCGACGCCGAGCGGGGCGCCGTCCTCGGCCTCGGCACCGGCACCTCCGCGTTCGACGCGATCTACCGGTCGGCCGTCCCCGCGCCGTCGGCCGCGCACGGCTACACCGACAACCTCGCCGACATCGAGCGCTGGTACGCGGCGGCCGCCCGGCGTACCCGGGAGTTCCTGTCCGGGCTGGCGGCCTGGGAGGCGGTGGCCGCGGACCTGCGGACGCGGCAGCTGGAGCTGACGGCCGACCTGCCCGCCCGGGCGCTCGACCGGTACAGGTCCCGCTACCTCGAGTTCGCGACGACCGTGCCGGAGTTCCGGGTGTGGGGATCGCTCGCCGAGCACGCGGCGACGCAGGCCCGGATCGACAACCTGGCCGCGCAGGTGGACGGGCAGGTCAGCGCGCTGAAACGGGTCGAGGACATCCTGACCCAGATGGCGCCGGGCGATCCCGCCGAGCACCGGCTCGCCGAGACGGTTTACCGGGTCAACAGGGCGGTGCTGTCGGAGTCGATCGTGCCGGCGGCCGTCGAGCGGTACGGCACCGCCGTCGAGTTCCCCACGATCGAGGAGATCTACGTCGACCCGTCGTACCGCGTGGCGCCGGCCGCCGAGGACGCCCGCCCGGCCGACGAGGCGTGGTGGGCGGCGGTCGAGGTCCGCTCCAACATCGACGACCTGCTGACGGCGTACGTGACGTCGGCCGACGGCACGCAGGCGCCCATGCTGCTGCTCGGCCACCCCGGCGCCGGCAAGTCGATGCTCACCAAGGTGCTCGCCGCCCGGCTGCCGGCCGGCGCGTACACGGCGGTCCGGGTGCCGCTGCGCGGCGTACGCGCCAACGTGCCGATCTACGACCAGATCCAGCAGGGCCTCAACCTGAGTACGCACGGCCGCGTCGACTGGGCGGACCTGTCCGACGAGGCGGCCGCCACCATCCGGGTGATCCTCCTCGACGGCCTCGACGAACTGCTGCAGGCGACCACCGACAACCGGGGCGGCTACCTGTACGACGTGGTGGACTTCCAGCGCCGCGAGGCCGCCCTCGGCCGGCCGGTGTTCGTCGTCGTGACCTCCCGGACGCTCGTCGCCGACCGGGTCGAGATCCCCGCCGGCACGGTGATCGTCAAACTCGAGGACTTCGACGACGCGCAGATCGTGTCCTGGCTGCGCAGCTGGCGGCGGGCCAACATCGACGGCATCACCCGCGGGACCGTCCGCGACGTCACGTACGCCGAGATCCGCACCCAGCGCCAGCTGGCCCGGCAGCCGCTGCTGCTGCTGATGCTGGCCCTGTACTCGGCCGACCCCGGCGCCGCCGCGCTGGACGAGGACCTCTCGGCGGCCCGGCTCTACCGGCGCCTGCTGGACAACTTCATCCGCCGCGAACTGTCCAAGCGCCTGCTGCGTACGCGCGCGGGCAGCATCACCGAGACCGTCGACGGACGGCTGGAGGAGCTGGCCGTCGCCGCGTTCGCCATGTTCAACCGCGGCCGGCAGAGCGTCACCGACATCGAGCTGGCCGCCGACCTGGTCGGGCTGAAACTCGCCGAGGCGACGCACACCCGGCCGGAGGACATCGCGTTCGGCGTCCTCGGGCACTTCTTCTTCGTGCACGCCGCCGAGGCCCAGGTACGCCCGGACTCCGCCCAGCGCTCCTACGAATTCCTGCACGCGACCTTCGGCGAGTACCTGATCGCGAGCTACCTGGTCGACACGCTGGCCGACGTGGCCGAGGCGACCCACGGCCGCCGCGTCAACCTGCGCGATCCCGAGGACGACCTGCTGTTCGCGCTGCTGGCCCACCAGCCCCTGGCGACCCGGGCCAACATCCTCACCCTGGCCAGCGAACTGTTCCGGGAGGCGGCCGGGAACGAGCAGGAGCGCGTCCTGCGCGTCCTCGAACAGCTGCTCTCCCGCGCCCGCAGCCGCCACGGATCCGACCGCTACGCCGGTTACCACCCGGTCGCGCCCGATCAGGTCCGGCGGCTGGCGGCGTACACGGCGAATCTGGTCCTGTTGCGGGTGATGCTGCCGGCGACCGACGACCGGGTGATCGGCCTGTCGGACGTGTGGGCCGACGAGGCCACGGCGCAGTGGCGGTCCACGGTGGCCTTGTGGCAGGCGGGCCTGGAGCCGGCCGGGCTCAGCGCGCTGCTGGCCATGCTGGACCTGGAAAGCGGGATGGTCCTGCCGGTGCAGCGGCGCACGATGCCCCCCGAGCTCGTGGACATGCTCGCCGCGGCGCTGGTCGGCAACAAGGCGCAGGAGGCGCGCCTGCGGATGGGCTACGCAGTGCTGGAGGGCATGCATTTCCAGGAGCACGACGGTCGCTGGCGCGAGGGCGTCATGAACTGGGCGCTGGCGCTGCTCGCCCATCCGGAGCGGCCGGAGGTCTACTTCCTGTCGCCGGAGCCGTCCGCGCTGGCGGACGAAGACCTGCGGGAGACCGCCAGGATGGCGGCGGTCGTCCTGAAGGCGACCGCTCACCTGCTGCGGGAATTCCAGGTCACCGAGTGGCTGCACTGGCTGCTGCGGGTCAGCGACCGCGTCGAGGTCGATCCGCTCGCCCTCGCCGCCGGGATCATGGCCTACCCCGACTTCATCGGTGACGACGACTTCCGCCGCCACGAGGACGACCGTGGCCAGACCCGCCGGCGGGTCGTGCAGATCATGCTCGATCCGGCGGTCCGCCACCGGGCCGCACTCGCCCTGGCGGTGTTGTCCGCCTGGAACGAAGGAGCGCTCCCGGTCGTCGCCGTCGGCCGGCTGATCGACGAGCTGCGGGCCGGCGGCCTGCCGGCCGCCGCGCCGGACGAGGCGAGATTGGCGCTCGACCTCATGCGCGCCCTGCGCCACGAGGGTTTCGCCCGTGAAGGAGGCCCGCCGGCCGAAGCCGACGGGCCCGAATGACATCCGCGGTCAGCGGGCCGTCCGCACGATCGTGAAGTGGTCCAGCCGCGTACCGTCCTCGGCCAGGGCCGTCACCTTCATGCTGGCGGTACGCCCGGCCGGGGCCGGCGTCACGTCCACCTTGAGGAACGAGTAGTTGGTGTAGCGCACCCGCGACCACGCCACCGTCTCGGTGACCTTGCCGCCGCCGCTGACCCAGTGGTAGGTCGGCACGGAGTCGACCGCCGCCTCGTGCCCCTCGTAGCTGTCGGCCACGGGGAAGCTGTAGAGGCTGCGGCCGGCCGCGCCGGCGGTCGCGTACACGACGCCGTCGGTGCCGGGCCGGTGCGTGCCGCCGATCAGCAGGGGGCTGCGCACCACGCCGCCGGCGATGCCGTCCGTACGCTCGTACACGTGGTTGTGGCCGTTGATGACCAGGTCCACGCCGTACTTCTCGAACAGCGGCACCCACTGCTCCCGCACACCGCCCTCGGAGGCGTGCTGGTTGGTGGTGGAGAACGCGCAGTGGTGGAAGAAGACCACGATGAAGTCCACTCCGGACTGCTGCCGGTACGCCTTCAGCCGCTGCTCCAGCCAGGCGGTCTGCTTGCCGCCGGTGATGCCGAAGTTCGCCGGGATCTCGTAGGACACGTCGTTGGCGTCGAGGGAGATGACCGCGACGTTGCCGTAGACGAACGAGTAGATGCCGGGTGCGGCCGCCGGGTCGGGGCCGTTGGCGATGAACGGGAACCGGGCCACGTCGCCGCCGTAGCCGTTCGGCGAGTACCAGGCCTCCATGTCGTGGTTGCCGGTCGCCACCATCCACGGCACCGACTTGGCCACGCTCTCGGTCTGGAACAGGAAGCTGTCCCAGGTACGCGCGTCGTACTGGGACGCGTCGGCGGGCAGCCCCTGCCCGGCCGGGTCACCGTACGCGATGTCGCCCGCGTGCAGGTGGAAGGCCGGGTTCTGGGCCAGGATCACGCTGTCGTTGCCCAGCGCGTGGTAGCTGACGCCCTGGTCGCCGAAGGCCGTGAAGGTGAACGGATCGGGGGCGCTGTGCCGGCCGTGCTCGCTGCGGGCCGGCGCGGTCGTGAACGATCCGACGGTGCCGAAGTGCTCGGCGTCCGCCGGGTCGAAGCCCTCGTGCCCGACGCCGTAGTAGTAGGTCGTCCCGGGGTGCAGCCGCTCCAGCTTGACGTGCAGGTAGTACTGGTCGACCGGCTTGCCCGTCGGGGTCAGGGCCGGCGTGTGCAGCGCGACGACCTCGGCCTCGACCTTGTGGCCGAGGTCCCACGGCGCGCGGCCGAGGCGGACGAACGGCTTGCGTACGGCGACCGGGGTCTGCCACGAGATGCTGAACTCGGTCGCCGGGTCCGCGCCGAAGGACAGGTGCCGGCCGAACGGCGCGACGGCCACCCCGTCGTAGTCGTCGTTGGCCGACTTGGGCAGCGCCGGGCCGTTGTCGGCGTGCGCGACGCCGCCGGCGGCACCCACGACGGCGGTCGCCGTCACGGCGATCATCCCGCCGCGGACGAGGCCCCGCCGCGACAGCTTGTGCCGCAGGTACTCGTGCTGCTCGGCCATGCTCATGCGGGCGGCCAGCTCAGCGGGCACGCCCATGTTGGGGGTAGGAGATTCCACGTCCCGCACGCTCACAGCCGCCGGTGTCCCGCAGGTGAACTCCGCCCGACCACGAGGGGAATGTCGACCAACCGGGCCGGGCATCGGCGCAGGTCAACGCTACTATGACCGGTAGTACTGTGATGGCCGTCTATCGTTGAGGCATGACGGCGACGGTCACCCAGGAGTCCGGCACCGGCGAATCGGTGCTGCCGGAACTACGCGCGATGTGGTGGGAGAGCGGTACCCGGGCCCGCGCCGACACCGGCCTGGGCAAGGTGCTGCTGCAACTGCCCCGGCTGATGGCGACCGCCGTCGTGATCAGCTGGCGGGCGGACCGCGTACGCACGATGGTCGTGGCCGCGATGACCGTCACCTCCGGCGTCATGTCCACCTTCGGACTGCTGGCGACGCAACGCGTACTCCTGGAACTGTTCGCGGGCGGGCCGACCCCGGAGCGGGTGCGGGCCGCGCTGCCCGCCCTCGCGGCCCTGGCCGGGGTGACCGCCCTGCGCGCCGGGATGGGCATCGTCACCGGGTACGCGCAGAACGGCCTCGGCCCCCGCGTGGACCGCGAAGTCGAGCGGCGCCTGTTCGAGGTGACCACCGCGGTACGCCTGGACGCGTTCGACGAGGACGCGTTCGCCGACGACATGGAGCGGGCCGGCCGCGGATCGGACTCGGCGAACGGCCTGGTGCAGGGCGTGACGAACCTGCTCGCGGGCGTGGTCGGGCTGCTCGCGGTGACGGTGGCGGTGATCGTCATCCATCCGCTGCTGCTGGCCGCGCTCCTGGTCGCGACGGTCCCGAACGCCTGGGCGACGCTGCGGGCGGGCAACCACCGCTACCAGACCTACATCGCCGGTTCCGTACGCCGCCGCCGGCTGTGGCTGCTGCACCGGCTGATGGCCGAACGGGAGTCGGCCCCCGAACTGCGCGCGTACGCCCTGCGCGACTTCCTGCTGCACCAGTTCGACCTCGTCATGGGTGCCGAGACGCGGATCGAACTGGCGCTGGCCCGGAAGGTCACCACCATCCAGAGCGTCGGCTCCGTGATCGGCGGCATCGCCACCGGCGGTGTCTACCTGCTGCTCGGCTACCTGCTGGTCGACGGGCAGATCCCGCTGTCGGCCGCCGCGACCTGCGTCGTCGCCGTCCAGGCGGCCCAGCGGGCGCTGACCACGGTCACCCTGCAGATCGACCGGACCTTCACCGAGGGCCAGCACTTCGCCGACTACACCCGGTTCATGGTGCGGGCGGCCGGGCACATGCCTCCGGTGACCGGCCCGGCCGTGCCGCTCGCGCTGCGTACGCTGGCCGTCGAGGACGTGTGCCTGACGTATCCGGACCGCGCCGAACCCGCGGTCGACCACGTGACCATCACCGTCCACGCCGGACAGACGGTCGCCTTCGTCGGCGAGAACGGCTCCGGCAAGTCCACCCTCGCCGCTCTCATCGCCGCGTTGCGCACACCCGAGTCGGGCACCATCTCCTGGAACGGCGTCCCCTACGCCGACCTCGACAACAACGTGCTGCGTACCCGCATCGGCGTGGTCAGCCAGGACTACCACCAGTGGCCGTTCAGCGCCGCCACCAACATCGCCCTCGGCGACAGCGCCGCTGAACCCTCCCAGGCGCGTATCGAGGCGGCCGCCGCGAAGGCCGTCGCCCACGAGGTCATCACCGCCCTGCCCCACGGGTACGCGACGCTGCTCGACCGGACCTTCGCCGGCGGCCAGGACCTGTCGGGCGGGCAGTGGCAGCGGATCACCTCGGCCCGCGGATTCCTGCGCGACGCCGAACTGCTCATCATGGACGAGCCGTCCTCGGCGCTCGACCCGAAGGCCGAGGACGCCCTGTTCCAGGCGATCCGGGACCGCCAGGGCCGGACCACGACCATCCTCATCACGCACCGGCTGGCCAACATCCGGCACGCGGACCGGATCTACCTGATGCACGAGGGCCGGCTGGTCGAGGCGGGCACCCACGACGAGCTGATGGCGGCCGGCGGCCGGTACTCGGTCCTGTTCACCCTCCAAGCGTCCGGCTACCTCGCCTGAGGGGTCCCGCCGGGCGCTAACCTTGAGGCGTGACGAGTGTCGAGGAGTTCGCGAGCGCGAAGTACGTCAGCCTGACCACCTACCGCAAGGACGGGACGCCGGTCGCGACCCCGGTCTGGGCGACGGTCGACGGCGGCGAGCTGTACATCGTCTCCGACGCCGACGCGTGGAAGGTCAAGCGCCTGCGCCGCAACGGGAAGGTCGCCGTGACCGTCTGCGATCTCCGTGGCCGGGTCGCTCCGGGCGCCCTGACCGCCGAAGGCACCGGCCGGGTCCTCGACGACGCCGGTACGCGACGCGTCCGCGATCTGATCGCCCGCAAGTACTTCATGTCACGGGCGGGCAACTGGTTCGCCCGCGTGTTCCGGCTGCCGAAGAAGCCGGTCGTCGGCATCGCCGTCACCCTCTGAGCGCCACCGTCCGGCGGGCGACCAGCCGAGCGCCGGTCCGAGCCGCGTCGCCATGTCGGTGAGGATCTGCACGTAGTCCTCGTGCTCGAAGGTGAACGGCAGCGCGAACGCGACCTCGTCCACCTCCCGGAACGCCGCATGCTCCGACAACCGCTCCGCGATCTGCTCCGACGGGCCGACCAGATCGGGCGCGAACATCATCCGGCCCGGCCCCTGCGGTGCGCGCGTACGCGGCGTCCTCTTCTCCGCGTACGCGGCGTACCTGGCGCGCTGCCCGGCGGACGCGGAGTCGGTCGGGATCACCACGAGCCCCTGCGAAACCCGGGCCGCGTCCCCGTCCGGATGGGCCGCCCGGAACGCCCGGATGTGCGACAGCTGGATCTCGGCGAAATCCTCGGACTCCTCCGCCTTGACGACGCTGGAGGTCAGGAAGTTCATCCCCTGCCCGCCCGCCCAGGCCGCCGACCGGAGGCTGCCCCCGCCGTACCACATCCGCCGGCCGAGCCCCGCCGAGAACGGCTGCACGCGCCGCGAGAACTCCTCGAATCCGACGGTCCCCTGGAAATCGGTGGCGGTCTCCCCGCGTACGAACCGCAGCAGCCGCTCCACCCGGCCGTAGGAGAAGTCCTCCGCCTCGGCGGTGTCCGGGTACAGCGCGCCCTTCACGTGCTCCCACTGCATCGGCGGCCCCACGCTGATCCCGGGATTGAGGCGGCCGCCCGACAGGATGTCCACAGTGGCCAGATCCTCGGCGAGCCGCAGCGGGTTCTCCCACCCCAGCGGCGTCACCGCCGTCCCCAGCTCGATCCGGCGCGTCCGCTGCGTCGCCGCGGCCAGCACGGCCACCGGCGACGAGATGCCGTACTGCAGATGCCGGTGCCGCAGCCACGCGCTGTCGAACCCCAGCCGCTCACCCAGCTCGATGATCTCCAGCGTCGACTCGTGGCCGCGCGCGGGATCGGCCTCGTCGAACAGCCCGATCGTCAGAAACCCCAGCCTCCGCAACATCCCCATAGCCTAGGGCTCTACTTTTAAGATCCTTTTAAAGATTGTGTCCCGGGTTCGTCGATCTCACCTCCGCTCCTCACGCGGGAGACCGTTGCGCCCCTGTCGCTGCGCTCCGGGGACTCCACTGCCAGCTTTCTGGGGCGACGCATCGTCCACCGCCGTCCGGTCACCGTTTACCCCGAACCCCTGCCCGGCCTTTGTCGCGACTGTCCGACTTGTGGGCGGCTACAGCGGGCTGGATCTTGACGGATGTCCGGAAAGAAACATCATTCCGGCCGGTTTGACGTTGCTTTCCAGGCATCCGTCAAGATCCACACTTACGGAAGCCGGTCAGCGGGCGTGGCAGACCGCGGGCAGCCCGGCCACGCCCGGCCTTTGTCGCGACTGTCCGAAATGGCGGTTGGGGTGGGTCGGCTTGCCGGTGATCGTTCGCGGCTGGGATGTAGTTTTCGGGGCTATTCCCTCGATCGATTGCGACTGAGATGTAGATACAGGCCGGGTTTCGACACCCTACCGCTGTGGATCTTGGGTGCGGGATGCGTTTCTACATCTCCACCGCTGTGGATCATGCCCAAGCCGTCCGGCCATCCCCGTGGCTCGGGATGTGGGAATGATCTTCCGTCATGTGGATTCCGGGCCTGGGTTTCTTGATCGGTTACGGCTGAGGTGTAAATCCGGCCCGATCTGCATGATCAATTACGCGTCAGGTGCAGCGAAAGCCGGTCAGCGCGCTCCAGAACCGTAAACGATCATGCATCGAGCGGCTCTTTTCCCACCTCAGCCGTAAACGATCACCCAGTCAGGCGCACAAGTCGGACAGTCGCGACAAAGGCTTGGGTCGACACCAGGCGGACGGGGTTGGGGGTAAACGGTGAGGACGCGACGGTGAACGATGCGTCGCCCCACTCACCTGGCAGTGGAGGCCCCCAGGGCCGGAACGGTCTCCCGCGCGAGGAGCGGAGGTGAGATCGACGAACCCGGGACATGAATGTGATTTTGAATCTCGGGGCATTGTGGAGAAAGAGGGCGGGGCGGCCCAGCTAGGAAGGCCGCCCCGCCGGTATGGGGAAGGATCAGACGGTCGTCCAGACGAACGTCGCGCTGCCGGTCTGGCCGGACGCGTCGCGGGCTGTGACGGTGACCGTCTTGGTGCCTTGGCCTGTCGCGGACCCGGTGACGACACCGGCCGCGCTGATGGACAGCCCCGACGGCAGCCCGGTGGCCGAGTAGGTCAGGCCGGTGCCGGTGCCGGCGACGTTCCAGTTGACCGCCTGGCCGACCCGGCTGGACATGCCGTAGGGGTTCGGCACGCTGATGGTGCCGCCGGTCGGGTTGAGCACCGACGACGTGACGGCCGCGCCGACCGTCAGGGTGCCGGTGACCGGCAGGCTGCGTGACGAGTTGCCCACCGAGATCGTGTACGCCCCGGCCGGCGTGGTCCAGCTTGTCGCGTTGGTGTTGTAGTACGCCAGGTCCTTCGCGGTGACGGTGAACGTGACCGTCTGCGATGCGCCGGCGTTCAGCGTGACGCGCTGGTATCCGCGCAGTTGGCGTACGGGTTCGCCGTTGGCCGCCGGGGCGCCGACGTAGAGCTGGGCGACCTCGGTTCCGGCCCGCGTACCCGTGTTGGTGACGGTGGCGGTGACCGTGGCCTTGCCGCCGCTGAAGGCGCCCACCTGGAGGTTGGAGAAGCCGAAGGTGGTGTAGGACAGGCCGAACCCGAACGGGAACAGCGGGGTCTTGTTCTGGCCGTCGTACCAGCGGTAGCCGACGCCGAGGCCCTCGGAGTACTGGACCTGGTTGTTGGCGCCGGGCCACTGCGCGGCGGTGCTGGCGGGCACGTCCGCGAGGCTCTGCGGGAACGTGACCGGCAGCTTGCCGGACGGGTTGACGTCGCCGAACAGCAGGGCGGCGATGGAGTTGCCGACCTCCTGGCCGGAGTAGAAGCCCTCGAAGACGCCGGCCACCGAGCCCAGCCACGGCATGGTCGTGGCGGAGTTGGTGTGCAGCACGACGATGGTCTTCGCGTTGGCCGCCGCGACCTGCGAGATGAGGCTGTTCTGGTTGTTCGGCAGGTCGATGGAGGCCTGGTCGCTGCCTTCGTTGCCGTAGTTGTTGCTGGCGAAGACGATCGCGACGTCGGAGGTACGCGCGAGGTTGACGGCGTTGGTCACGTTCGTGCCGTCGTTGTAGGTGACCGTCGTGCCCGTGCCCGCGACCCGGTTCTGCAGGCCGGTGATCGGCCAGGACGTGCCGGAGCTGGTGACGGTCGCGCTGCCGCCGCCGATCGACTGGACGCCCGCGCCGCCGTCGACGCCGATGACGGCGATCGAGTGCGTGGTGGACGTCGACAGCGGCAGGACGCCGTTGTTCTTCAGCAGGACGGTGCCCTCGTCGGCACCCTGCCGGGCGATCTGCACGTGCGCGGGCGTGGTCACGTACGCGGTCGGGGAACCGGTCGGGGCCCGGTCGAACAGGCCGAAGGCGAACATCTGGGTCAGGATCCGGCTCACCATCGTGTTGAGGGTCGCCATGCTGACCGTGCCGGCCGTGACCGCCTGCTTGAGGAAGTCGGCGTAGAAGTAGCCGCCCGGCATCTCCATGGTCATACCGGCGTTGGCGGACTCCACGGTGGAGTGCGCCGCTCCCCAGTCGCAGGTGATGAAGCCGCCGAACTGGGCCTGCTGGTACATCGCCGTGTTCATCAGGTACGGGTTCTGGCAGGCGTACGTGCCGTTGACCGTCGAGTACGCGCACATGTAGGACGCCGTCGCGCCCTGGACGGCCGAGGCCTGGAACCCGGGCAGGTAGATCTCCTGCAGGACCCGGGTGTCCACGATCGCGTTGTCCTGCGGCGTGTTGCGGTTCGTCTCCTGGTTGTAGACGGCCAGGTGCTTGGCCTGAGCCATGACACCCTGACCCTGGATGCCCCGGATGTACGCCGCGGCGGTCTGTGCCGTCAGGTGCGGATCCTCCGAGTAGGTCTCGAAGGCGCGGCCCCAGCGCGGATCGCGGACGATGTTCAGTGTCGGGCCGAGCGCCACGTTGGCGCCCTTGGCCGCGAACTCGGCCCCGGCGACCGCGCCGAGCTGCTCGGCCAGGGCCGGGTCGAACATGGCGGCGGTGGCGGTCGCGTCGGGCAGCTGCGTCACGCCGCCCATGCCGTCACCCACGCCGACCGGGCCGTCCTGCAGGCCCAGGTTCGGGATGCACAGCGACGGGATGCCGGTCAGGTCGCCGATGTAGGGGGAGGCGTTGCCGTTGCCGTGCAGGATGGAGATCTTCTGGTCGGTGCTCATCGCCGCGAGCAGCTGGGCGACCCGCTGGGAGATCGGCGCGGCCGATCCGACCCACGGGCACTGGCCGGGTGACAGGGTCGGCTGCGGCGAGGGCGAGGGGCTGGTCGGCCCGCCGGTGCTGTAGACCGCGAACTCCCACAGCGAATAGCCGTACGCGGTGGCGCGGGCGGTGCCGTTCATGCGTACGTAGCGGCCGGACCCGGAGATGTCGAGGGTCTGCGTACCGCCGGTCGACGTGGTGGTCGAGTAGATGTTCGTCCAGCTCGTCCCGTTCGCCGAGACCTGGATCTGGTACGCCGTCGCGTACGCGGCCTCCCAGCTCAGGACGACCTTGCAGACGCTCTGCGAGCCGCCGAGGTCGACCTGCAGCCACTGCGGGTCGCTGAACGCGCTCGACCAGCGGGACTGCAGGTTGCCGTCGACCGCGGCCGCGGCGGCGCTGCCGGCGTTCTCCTCCGACGACGCGGTCGCGGTGTGGCCGAGCGCGCTGTTGGCGGTCGAGCAGGTCCCCGGCGAGGCGGCCGGCGACGAGGTGCCCGGGCTGGGCGAAGAGCCGCCGACGACGCCGAAGACCTGGAACTCCCACAGCGAGTAGCCGTACTGGGTGGCGCGGGCGGTGCCGTACATCCGCACGTAGCGGCCGGTGCCGGCGGCGTTGATGGTCTGCGTTCCGCCGGTGCCGGTGGTGGTGGAGTAGATCGTGGTCCAGGTCGTCGCGTTGTCCGACACCTGCAGCTGGAACGCGGTCGCGTAGGCGGGCTCCCAGTTCAGCACGAACTGCGTGACGTTCGAGGTCGCCTGCAGGTCGACCTGTAGCCATTGGGGGTCGCTGAACGCGCTCGACCAGCGCGTACCGGTGTTGCCGTCGGTCGCGCTCGACGCCGGGAAGACGGCGTTCTCGGCGGACGAGGCGGTGGTGGGCTTGCCCTGACTCAGCAGGATCGGGGCCGCGTGCGCGGCGGGTATCACGCCGGTCAGCAGGCTCGCCACGAGCGCCACGGCGCTTGCGGCGGTCGCTGCCAGGAAGGCGCGGGAGCGGTTTCTCACTGTGATCTCCTCGAGGGCGGTGAGGATCATGGCAGGGAGCGCTCTCTGCGGAAGGACGGCGGCGCGGGGCGGCGCTCGGAGAGAGGAGCGGTCTCTGGAGGTCATTTCGGGCGGGTGGAGGCCAGAGAGCGCTCTCTGAGAGTTTGGTTATCGGGCTCAGTCTTGTCAAGGCTGTCTATTCACCCAAGATCAAATTCAAGATCTTTTTGTCCCGGGTCCGTCGATCTCACCTCCGCTCCTCGCGCGGGAGACCGTTCCGGCCCTTGGGGGCCTCCACTGCCAGCACAGTGGGGCGACGCATCGTTCGCCGCGGCTCGCCGGCGGCGCTTGGGTGGGCCGGCTATGCGGAGCCGCGGACGACCAGGGTGGGGGAGAAGATCGCCGAGTTCGGGCGCTTGCCCGGGTCCTCGATCTGGCGCAGGAGCATTCTCGCCATCTCGGCGGCCATGTCCTCCAGCGGCTGGCGGACCGTGGTCAGCTGCGGGCGGCACGAGAGCGCGGCGCTGCTGTCGTCGAACCCGACCACGGCCACGTCCTCGGGCACCCGCCGTCCGTGGGCGGCCAGCACCGGCAGGGCGCCCTGGGCCATCAGGTCGTTGGCGATGAAGATGCCGTCGAGGTCGGGGTGCTCGGCGAGCAGCTGGGTGATACCCCGCTCGCCGCTGTCGGCGGTGAAGTTGCCCTCGACGCTCGGCACGTACGCGTACCCGTGCTGGGCCATCGCGCTGCGGAAGGCCGAGAGCCGGTCCTGGCTGGCGGGCATGTCGAGCGGGCCGGAGATGGTGACCACCCGCTGGCAGCCCCGGGCGATGAGGTGGTTGGCGGCCAGCCGCGCGCCCTCGGACTGCTCGACGTTGACGAAGCTGATCGGGATGGCCGCGGCGGGCCGTCCTACCAGGACGGTCGGGATCTCCATGTCGGTGAGCCAGCGCGGCAGCGGGTCGTCGGAGTGCGTCGAGATGAGAAGGACCCCGTCGACGTGGCTCTGGCGCAGGTAGCCCTCCAGGTTGAGCCGGGCGGCCTCATTCTCGGCGAGCATCAGCACCAGCTGGATCCCGCGCTCGCGCAGGACGCTCATGGCCCCGCTGACGATCCGGCCGAAGAAGGGGTCGGTGAAGACGCGGCCGAAGAACGGGTCGTCGAACGTGCGGTGCTCGGGTTCGGAGATCACCAGCGCCACCGAGTCCGTACGCCGGGTGACCAGCGAGCGGGCGGCGCGGTTGGGCACGTAGCCGGTCGCGGCGATCGCCTGCTCCACGACGGCGCGCAGTTCCGGATCCACGGTCGAGACGTTGTTGACGACGCGGGAGACCGTCGCCCGGGAGACCCCGATCGACTGGGCGACGTGTTCGAGCGTGACCGGGCGCCGTGGAGAGGGGTTCGACGTCACGAAAGCCTTTATAGCACGTTGGGAAAACGCTCTCTCATGGTCCACTCGCGGAATTCTTGGCTGTTTCTTGGCTGAATCCCAGCCGAATCTTGGTTATCCGAGCACGTCAGCGCGGACAGGTACGCCCCGGCATCGCAGTGCGCGACACCGGGGCGTACCGGGCTACGGCCGATCACCCGAGAAACGGGTCAGCCGGAGTTCTCCGGATCTTGAGGGAACCGGGAAACGGTCACTGGTAGACGCGTACGTAGTCGACCAGCATCTTCTGGGGCAGAACGGTCGTACCGTCGGGCGCGCCCGGCCAGTCGCCGCCGACCGCGTTGTTGAGGATGATGAAGAACGGGTGGTCGTAGACCCACGGGCCGCGGGTCGTCTCGACCGTGTCCTTGTTGAGGGTCTCGAAGTTGACGCCGTCGACCGAGAAGGTCATGTGCGTGGCGTCCCACTCCACCGCGAACACGTGGAAGTCGTTCATGAAGTCGCCGGTGATGTTGTACGGCGCCCCGATGCCGCCGCCGCCGTTGTAGGCCGGCGCGTGGATCGTCGAGTACGTCGCGTTGGCCACCTTGCCGACGTGCTCCATGATGTCGATCTCACCGCAGCCCGGCCAGCCCGCCGTCGGGAAGTTCGCCCCGAGCAGCCAGAACGCCGGCCAGAGACCCTGCGTACCGGAGACCTTGATGCGCGCCTCGGCCCGGCCGTAGGTGAAGGTGAACTTGTTCTGCGTGTTGAACCGGGCCGACGTGTACTGGCACGGGCCGCCCGGACAGGCGGAACCGGCCGTCGTCTCCTTCTTCGCCTCCAGCACCATGTTGCCGGCGCCGTCGGTGTACGCGTTGTTGTTGTTGGTGTAGTACTCGAGCTCGTTGTTCACGCCCGGGCCGACCTCGGGGGTCCACTTGGCCGCGTCCGGGTGGGTGCCCGCGGCGGCGTTGAACTCGTCGCTCCACGCCAGGTGGGTGAAGTTCGGGGCCGGGTACGTGGCCGGCTGGCCGGACGGCGCGCCGCCGGTGCCGTAGACGTCGAAGCCCCACATCGAGTAGCCGTAGCCGTTCGAGCGCGCGGTGCCGTACATCCGGACGTACCGGCCCGAGCCGTTGAGGCCGGTCAGGGTCTCCTTGAAGCCCTTGCCGGTCGTGGTCGAGTAGATGTTCGTCCAGTTGGCGGCGTCGTTGGAGACCTGGATCTGGTAGGAGACGGCGTACGCCGGGTCCCACTGCAGGACCACCTTGTGGATCGTGGCGGTGGCGCCCAGGTCGACGTAGATCCAGCCCGGGTCCACCCAGCCGGTGGTCGCGCTGGTCGCCCAACGGGTGGCCGGGTTGAAGTCGAACGCCTTGGACGGGTTGCACGCGGTGCAGTTGGCGTCGTCCTGGTACGTCGAGGCGGTGCCGGTCTTGTTGTACGACAGCAGGATGTCCTGGCCGGGGCTGGTCGACGTCGACGGGGACGGCGACGGGGAGGCCGACGGGCTCGCCGACCGGGACGGGCTGGCGCTCGCGCTCGGCGACGCCGAGGTGCCGGTCCCGGTGTGTACGACGATCTCCAGGATCGAGTCGCCCCACTGCGTGGCCCGCGCGGTCATGTAGACGCGCAGGTAGCGGCCCGTGCCGCTGACGTTGATCGTCTGGGTGCCGCCGGTACCGGTGGTGGTCGAGTAGACCGTGGTCCACGCGGTCGCGTCGGCCGACAGCTGGATCTGGAACGCCGTCGCGTACGCGGCCTCCCACGTGATCACGACCTGGCAGACCGGCTGGTTCGAACCGAGGTCGATCTGCACCCACTGCGGGTCGCTGAACGCGCTCGACCAGCGGGTGGCGGTGTTGCCGTCGACCGTGTTGGACGCCGGGAACACGGCGCTCTCGACGGAGGAGGCGGTGGCCGTCTTGCCCTGGGCCACGTTGGCCGTGCCGCAGGCGGCCGGCGCGCTGTTGCCGTAGACGCCGAACTCCCACAGCGAGTAGCCGTACTGGGTGGCCCGGGCTGTTCCGTACATCCGCACGTAGCGGCCGGTGCCGGTGACCTGTAGGGTCTGGTTCCCGCCGGTGGCGGTGGTCGTCGAGTAGATGGTGGACCAGGTGGTGGCGTTGTCGGAGACCTGGATCTGGAACGCGGTCGCGTACGCCGCCTCCCAGTTCAGGTTGACCTGCGTGACGGCCGAGGAGGTGCCGAGGTCGACCTGCAGCCACTGGGGGTCGCTGAAGGCGCTCGACCAGCGGGTGCCGGTGTTGCCGTCGGTCGCGTTGGCCGCGGCGGAGCCGGCGTTCTCGCTCGAGGACGCGGTGGTGGGCTTGCCTTGGCTGAGCAGTACGGGATCGGCGCCGGCCGGGCGGGCCACCGCGATCATGACAGTCGTGAGCAGCCCTGCGGCTGCGCATACGGCCAATTTACGGCCGAGACTGGCGGAGATCTTCATCTGTTGCTCTCCGTTGGGGGGCGGGAGTCGGGTGGGGGCAACGGGACGGATCTTCGTAGAGAGCGCTCTCTGGCCTACAGGGTGGCGCTCGCCCGCCGGGCTGTCAAGCGTCTCGATCTTCCGATCCCCTGCCCGAATTGTCCGGTGGCTCGGCACCCCCCGCGGAAGGGTTGGTAACAAGACGGCAATGGGGTCTTGACTCCCCGGTGACCAAGGACCATCCTCCCAGAGAGCGCTCTCTCGCTACGGAAGAGTTTTCGCCCCCAAACGAGTTCCGCACCAGCTAGGAGGGACAATGCTTTCATTCTCGGCGGGTGGTGTCCGGCGTCGTCGGCTCACCGCCCTTGCCGTTCCCGTTGTCGTCGGTCTGATCGCGACCACTGCGGCCTGTGGCAGCAGCAACGACTCCGGATCCAGCTCCGGTGGCAAGATCAAGCTGACTATTTCGACGTTCGGTGAGTTCGGGTACAAGGATTTGTACACCGAGTATCAGGCGTCGCACCCGAACATTGAGATCGTGGAGCGGGTCACGAAGACCGAGGATGCGCAGAAGAATCTGGCGGCGCATCTGGCGACGGGTTCGGGGGCTGCGGATATCGAGGCGATCGAGGAGGGCTGGATCGGTCAGTTCACCGCGCAGCCGTCGAAGTTCTATAACTGGGCTGATTATGGTGGCTCGGAGATCAAGTCGCAGTGGCCGGCGTGGAAGTGGCAGCAGGCGACGGCGGCGTCGGGTGAGACGATCGGTCTGGGTACGGATGTCGGTGGTATGGCGATGTGCTACCGGCGGGATCTGTTCCAGCAGGCGGGTCTGCCGGCGGATCGGGATGCGGTGTCGAAGTTG
>NZ_AUAX01000018.1 GCF_000428945.1 Hamadaea tsunoensis DSM 44101
GCGGCGACGATGTTGGCTTGGACGGCGTTTTCGGTGGTGTCGGTGGGGTAGCCGGAGGTCATGACGCCTTCGTAGAAGGTGCCGGTGGCGCCGTGGCTGTTGTCGCCGCCGATGCCGAGGATGATGGCGCCTTCCTTCTTCATCGGGTTGTAGCCCGAGACGTTCGGACGCGCACCGTTGTAGAAGGTGGACAGGTTGCCGGACTGGGAGTTGCCGCCGCGGATCGACCAGTGGTTGGCTTCGCCTTTGACGATCGCGGTGGTGTAGCGGTAGTTGACGGTCGGGTCGTTGGCGTTGTAGCCGGCGTTGACGCCGGAGTAGAGGCCGTTTTCCAGGTCGGCCATGATCCATGGGCCGTTGCCGGTGCCGTAGCCCCAGACTTTGATGTTGCCGAAGTAGATGGCTTCCATGGTGCCGTTGCCGTTGTCGCGGCTGTTGGTCTCGGCGTTGCCGTAGTCGAAGCAGCAGCCGCCGTTGTAGTGGGTGCCGTCGAAGATGGCGTACATGCCTTCGGGCTGGTCGCCTTTGGCGATGCCGTTGGTGTTGTTGTTGCGGTAGCCGGTGCCGGCCGCGACGTAGACGCCGTACGCCTTCTGGCCGTTGAGGGTGGTGGGTGCGGCGGTGGCGTTGGCGAGGTTGTCGTAGCCGCCTGCGGCCGGGCCGCTGAACCCGCCCGGCGGGGCCTGGGTGAGGTGGTTGCCCCGGCCGGACTGGTCGTAGATGATCGTGATCAGGCACGTCGTGTTCGCGCAGAACGAGTCCTGCGCGGCGGCGTTGGCCACCCCGCCGGTGCTCAGTACGCCGATGTCGCGCGTGGTGTTGTCCGACGACCGGCGTATCTGGTACAGGGCACCGCCGTAGGCGGCGTACAACGCCCGGGTCGTGCTGTGCGCGGCCACGCACGGCGTACCACCGGCGGCGTAGATGTCGCAGGGTTGGCGGGTGCCGGGCTGCGGCGAGGCGGACGGTGACAGCGACGGCGACGCCGACGCGGGTGAGGACGGGCTCGCGGAGCCGGTGACACCGCCGGTGCAGGTGACCCCGTTGAGGGTGAAGGCGGCCGGGTTCGGGTTGGAGCCCGACCACGAGCCGTTGAAGCCGATGCTGGTGCTGCCGCCGGTGGCCAGGCTGCCGTTCCAGGCGGCGTTGGTGACGGTGACCTGCGCGCCGGACTGCGTGTAGGAGCCGCTCCACAGGTCGGTGACCTTCTGCCCGGCAGTGAACGACCAGGCCAGACTCCAGCCGGACAGCGGGTCGCCGAGGTTGTCGATGGCCACCGTGACGCCGAAGCCGCCGGGCCAGGAGTTGGTGACGGTGTAGGTCACCCGGCAGCCCGCAGTGGCCGCCGAGGCGACGTGGGTTCCGGCGACGCCGACGGCAGTGGCCGCCAGGGTCGCGGCCGCGGCCGCCAGGGCCCATCGCCGGCCGGAGGTACGGATGGTTTTCACGGTCTTCCCTTCTGGACGCCGTGTGAGCGTTCACATCGTTAAATCCGCACGTCATTGCGGTAGTCGTACATGGACTATGGGAACGCTCCCATTGACAGTCGACGAGATTGCCAGAATGTTGCGCCGCTATCAAGAGGCGCCCGCGCGCACGCGGCGGGCGCGGAGTGACATGGCCGTCCGTCGATGGGATCCGACCAGGTCGGCGCCTTGCCGCGGCAGGAACGGCGGGGGCGGCGTCCGCATAACAGTTATCTGTGGCATCAAGAAGGTCGCTCCCATGAGGACGCTTACTGCGGTCGCTCCCATGAGGACGAAGCGGGCCGGCCGTTCTGCCGCATCTTCTGCCGCCTTTCTGCCTCCCGGCCCGGCCGTGCCCGCATGGCGGCCGCGTCTTCGCAGCTCCCGACCCCGAGCCGGGACCGGCATCCGGCCCTAGGCGGTGACATTTCGCGATGAGCCGATCCTCCGCCGGCGTTCGTAGGCTGCCCGCGTCATCTCCGCCTGAAGGAGGAACCTGTGACGCTCGGCCCGACAACCATCCGATATAGACGCTCGGCCGTCCGGCGTACCGGCATCGGCGTACTGACCGCGTTGCTCGCCCTCACCTCGGCCTCGACGCCCGCCTTCGCCGGCGCCGCCCGGCCGAAGCCGCCGGCGCAACTCAGCTCGGTCGGCGGCACGACCATCCCCGCCAAGCCCGCCACCGTCGACACGCTCCCCTCGATGAAGTCCGCGCCCCGGGCGACCTGGCCGACCCCGGCGACCGCCGATGTCGTGGTCGCGGGCGGAACGGCGCTCCGGGCGGCCGCGCCCGCCGCCGTCTCGTGGGCCGCCGGGCTTCCGGTCGGTGCCCGCCGCGCGGCCGGCGACACCTCGGGCGCTGCTTCCCGCGTACGCTTCCAAGTGCTCGATCATGGCACGGCCCAGCAGTTGGGCAGCGACCTCGTCGTCCGGGTGTCTCCTGTGGACGCAGCGACGGCGGGCCCGGTCGGCGTCGCCGTCGACTACCGCGGTTTCCGCAACGCGTACGGTGCGGACTGGGCTCGCCGCCTGCGGCTCGTCGCGTTGCCGGAGTGCGCGCTGCGCACGCCGCAGGCACAGGCGTGCCAGGCGAAACCGCTCGCGACGACGAACGACGGCGCCGCCGGGACGCTGACGGCCGAGGCCGATCTGCGGACGGCGGCGACAGCGACGGCGACGGCCGGCACCGGCAGCCTCGCGGCCGGAGCGGGCGGTCTGCTGGTCGCCCTGACGGCCGGGCCGTCGTCGGACGGCGGCGACTTCACGGCGACCGGATGGAAGCCGTCCAACACCTGGGACGTCAGCAGCAACACGGGCGACTTCGTCTGGCAGTACCCGCTGCGGATGCCGCCGAACCTGGGCGGCCCGTCGCCGACGGTCGGCCTGAACTACTCGTCGCAGTCCGTCGACGGGCAGACCTCGGCGACCAACGCGCAGCCCACCTGGATCGGCGAGGGCTTCGCGTACGACGGCGGCTCGATCGAGCGCCGCTACCGGCCCTGCCGCGACGACGGGCAGGCCGGCCGCGACGACCTGTGCTGGGCCGGCGACAACGCGGTCATGACGCTGAACGGGCACTCGACGCCCCTCGTCTTCGACGCGGCCAAGAACCTGTGGGCGCCGCAGGCCGACGACGGCTCGAAGATCGAGCTGCTGAAGAACGCCGCGCTCGGCAACGGCGACCTCGACGGCGAGTACTGGAAGGTGACCACCCCGGAGGGCGTGCAGTACTTCTTCGGGCTGCACCACCTGCCCGGCTGGCAGGCCGGCAACGCCGAGACCAACTCCGTGTTCTACGCCCCGGTCTTCGGCAACAACGCCAACGAGCCGTGCAACTCGACCTCCGGGTTCGCGGCGTCGAGCTGCCAGCAGGCGTACCGCTGGAACCTCGACTACGTCCTCGACCCGCACGGCAACTCGATGTCGTACTACTACGCCCGCGAGACGAACAAGTACGCGCGCAACCAGGTCGCCACCGACGCGGTCAGCTACGTCAGCGGCGGCTACCTCAAGGAGATCGACTACGGCACGCGCCAGGACAACGGCGTGGACTCGGTCTTCGCCGGCACCGCGCCGGCCCGGGTCCTGTTCGACACCACCGAACGCTGCATCACCGCGGGTGCGACCTGCACGCTGACGACGGCGAACGCGAGCAACTGGCCCGACGTGCCGGTCGACCTCATCTGCACCGGCAGCAACTGCGCCGGCAAGTTCGCGCCGACGTTCTTCAGCACCCGGAAGCTGTCGACGGTCACCACGCAGATCGCCAACGGCACGAAGAGCTGGCGGCGGGTCGAGCAGTGGCGGCTCACGCACGAGTTCAAGAGCCCCGGCGACGGCAACCCGAGCATCCTGTGGCTGTCGAAGCTGGACCACTGCGGCACCGACGACAACACCTGCATGCCGTCCACCACGTTCGTCCCGACCCAGAAGACCAACCGGGTCGACCCGGCGGGCGGCACGGACTCGATCATCCGGTACCGGATGCTGTCGATCAACACCGACACCGGCGGGCTGATCTCGATCTCCTACTCGGCTCCCGAGTGCAGCACGACCAACCTGCCGGCCAGCCCCGACACCAACACCAAGCGCTGCTTCCCGGCCTGGTGGACCCCGCCGGGTTCCAGCACGCCGAAGATGGAGTACTTCCACAAGTACGTGGTCACCGCCGTCGCCACCGGTGACAAGGTGGGCGGCAGCGTGGACCAGGTCGCCTACTACAACTACCTCGACACCCCGGCATGGCACTACGACGACGACGCCATCGCCACCACCGCCCACCGCACCTGGGGGCAGTGGCGCGGCTACGGCAGCGTCGAGGTGCTGCACGGCGACAACTCCGAGACCCAGTCCCGGACGGTCAGCGCCTACTTCCGCGGCATGAACGGCGACAAGACCGCGACCGGTACGCGTACCGTCACGGTCGCCGACTCCGACGGCGGAACGTGGCCCGACGACAACTGGTTCGCCGGACAGCGCCGGGAAACCGTCACCTACAACGGTGTCGGCGGCGCGGTGGTGTCCAAGACGAAGGACGATCCGTACGTCTTCGGACCGACGGCCGCCCAGAGCCTGAACGGGAGCTCGTCGAACGCGTACGTCACGGCGATCGCGGCGACGACCGACAAGACCGCGCTGGACGCGGGCCGCGGCTGGCGGACCGTCCGCTCGGCCACGAGCTACCTCGCCGACCGCACCGGCCGGGTGTCCCAGGTGGACGACCAGGGCGACACCGCCACCACCGCGGACGACCAGTGCACCCGCACCACGTACGCGGCCAACGCGGCGGGCACGATGCTCACCTTCGTCACCGAGGTGGAGACGGTCGCGGTGAAGTGCGCGACCAACCCCGACCGGTCGACACAGGTGATCTCCGACGAGCGGACCTGGTTCGACCACGCGACGGCCTACGGCACCACCGTGTCGAAGGGCGACGTGACGCGTACCGAGCGGCTGTCGGACTGGAACGGCGGCAGCCCGCTGTACCAGCAGGAGCGGCGGACGAACTACGACGACTACGGCCGCCCGACGCAGACGTACGACGCGCTCGACCACCTGACGACGCTGGACTACACGCCCGCGGCGGGGGCGCCGGTCACGCGTACCGTGTCGACGAACGTCCTGGGCTGGCAGACCAAGACGGACTTCGACCCGGGATGGAACCTGCCGACGCGGACCGAGGACGTCAACGGGCTGCACACCGACACCGAGTACGACGGCCTCGGCCGGCTCGTGCGGGTCTGGGAGCCCGACCGGGTCAAGGGCACGGACACGCCCTCGGCCAAGTACGACTACACCTTCCACAACGGCGGCCTGCCCAACCTGGTCGTCACGTCGCGGATCAACGCCGCGGGCAACGCCTACGTCAGCTCCTACGCGCTCTACGACGGGCTGATGCGGCTGCGGCAGAGCCAGGCGGTCTCGGCCGACGGCACCGGCCGGATGATCACCGAGAAGACCTACGACAGCCGGGGCCTGGTACGCCTCGCCCGGCAGCCGTACTACAACTCGTCCGCACCCGGGACGCTGTACGACCCCCACGACATCGAGGTGCCGGCCCAGACGGTCAGCACCTTCGACGGCGCGGAGCGGGCCACCACCGACGTCTTCCAGGTGGGGGCGGTGGAGAAGTGGCGCACCAAGATGTACTACGCCGGGGACCGCCTCGACGTCACCGTCCCGGCCGGCGAGATGGCGACCTCGACGTTCACCGACGGCCGGGGCCTGACCACGAAGACCCGGCAGTACGCCGGCAACACTCCCGCGGGCGCGTACCGGGAGACGACCTACACCTACACGGCCGCCGGTGACACGGACAAGGTCACGGATCCGGGCGGCAACGTCTGGGACTACGACTACAACCAGTTGCGGCAGAAGATCACCGCGGCCGACCCGGACTCCGGGAAGACGCACTACACCTACTACGGCGACGGGCAGCTGAAGACCACCACGGAGGACGGCCGCGGCACGACCATCGCGTACCAGTACGACGTGCTCGGCCGGCTCACCGGGCGATTCCTCGGTTCGCTCACCGGTACCAGGCTCGCGGGCTGGACCTACGACACGGTCGGATTCGGCAGCCTGGCACTGCCGGCGGCGAAGGGGCAGCTGGCCAGCTCCAGCCGCTACGACAGCGCGGGGAACGCGTACACCAGCGCGGTCACCGAGTACAACACGCTGTACCAGGCGACCAAGTCGAAGACCACGATCCCGGCAACCACACTCGCCGGGGCACTGGCCGGCGACTACCTCACCGAACGCGCGTACAACGCCGACGGCTCGGTCCACTCGGCGAAGCCGGCGACGAAGTCCGGGGTCACCGCCTTCGGCGGCCTGGCCGACGAGACGGTCACGTACGCGTACAACACCCTGGGCATGCCGACGACGGTCAGCGGGCTCAACACCTACGCCACCGACGCCCAGTACCAGCGCAACGGCCAGCTGAGCACGCTGAACCTGACCTCCAGCGGCGCGAAGAACGTCCTGCAGTACTGGACCTACGAGCCCGGCACCACGAGACTGGCCAACCACCAGGTCCTCGGCGACTTCGGGGCGAACATCTACGCCTCCGACGTCGACTACGCCTACGACAACGCGGGCAACGTCCTGTCGGTCCAGGACCACACCGCCAAGCACGGCGGCGGCAAGGACGACGACCAGTGCTTCCGCTACGACGGCTACCGGCAGCTCCTCGCCGCCTGGACACCGTCCACAGGGGACTGCGCGGCCACCCCGACGGTCGGCGGACTGGACGGTCCGGCACCGTACTGGGTCACCTACGCGTACAACGCCATCGGCGGGCGTACGCAGGAGGCCTCGTACGCGTCCGGCGGAACGACCACCAGCACGTACGCGTACCCCGGTTCCGGGGTGGCGGCGGTCCGGCCGCACACGGTCAACTCGGTGACCACCACCGGGCCCGGCGCGGGCACGAGCGGCTACACCTACAACGCGACCGGCGAACTGGCCACCCGCAACGTGGCCGGCAAGCCCGGCCAGACGCTGAACTGGGACGAGGAGGGACACCTCGCGTCGGTCGCCGACACCGGCGGCACGACGAGCTACGTCTACGACGCCGACGGCAACCGGCTGATCGGCAAGGAGTCCACCGGGACGACCCTGTACCTCGGCGACACCGAGTACACGGCCCCGTCCAGCGGCGCGGTCGCGGGCACCCGCTACTACACCCACGGCTCCGCCGGTCTCATCGCCGTCCGTACCTCGGCCGGACTGTACTGGCAGGCGGTCGACCAGCAGGGCACCTCGCAGCTGTCCTTCCGCAGCACCGACCTGTCGCGTACGCAACGGCGCAGCCTGCCGTTCGGCGGCAACCGCGGAGGACCGGTCACCTGGGTGGGCACCCGCGGGTTCGTCGGCGGCACCACCGACGGCACGGGACTCGTGCACCTCGGCGCCCGCGAGTACGACCCGATGACGGGCCGGTTCGCCAGCACCGACCCGGTGATCGCGCTCGACCATCCGGAGAGCCTCAACCCGTACGGCTACAGCGGCAACAACCCGACCACGTTCACCGACCCGAGCGGCCGCAGCTGGTTCAAGGGCCTGATGAAGACCCTCGACGCGGTCAACAACGGCGCGACGTGGGCCGGCATCGGCATGATGGTGCTCGGCACGATGATCGACGGCGGCGGCGGGCTCCTGGCCGTCACCGGCGTCGGCGCGATCATCGGCGTACCGGCGCTGGCGCTCGGCACGGAGCTGATCATCGCCGGCGCGGCGACGACGGCGGCCGGGGTGTCGCTCGGCATCTCGCAGGCCGTCATGAACAGCAACGCCGGCTTCGACGGCGGCGGCGGTAGCGGTGACGCGGGCGCTGCCGACCCGAAGCAGCCGTACAAGTACGAACGCGAGAAGCAGCACCTGATGGAGGAACACAACGGTGAAGGGAACGGCAACGCGCTGAGCGAGACCAACACCAGGAAGGCTTTGGACGAGAACGTGCCGGAAGGCACCGAGCCGACGGTCGACTTCAACAGGGGCCCGGGCGGTGACATCATGTTCAAGGACTCGGAAGGCAACGTGGTGCTCCGTCGCGAGATCAAGACGACTATCGGCACCGATAGATCATTCGATAGCGCGATGAGTGAAGGGCGCGGAAATCTCGAGAAGTTCGGCAACGAGGGTGAGCTCTTCATCCAGGTACCGGAAGGCACAAGTGTCTTCCGCGTGCGGCAGATGTTGACGGCCTTCCGGGCGCAACGGGCCAGGGGCGGGCTCAGCCTGTACAACAAGATCAAGATCCGTGTCGTCGATCCGCAGGGCAATGAGCTCTACTCCGGTGGCGCCAGCGAACCCCCGCCGAGCAACATGGGCCACAGCCGGGACCCCGGAGGAACCTGATCTGCCAGGTAGCAGCCTCGAAGTCACCCCACCACGACGCTCACGCGGCGTCGTGGTGGGGGCCACTTCATGAACCGTATGCGCATGCGTCCCTTGAGGAGTCGCCATGGGTGACAGCGCGAAGCTGACGTGCTTCGAGGACCGCCTCGGCATGCGCGTCGGAATGTTCTGGAACAGCGAGGGCCCTCGTGGCCGGCGGCTGTTCGCCCACTCGACCTCGCCCAGCGACGTGGACACGCTCTCCGTCGACGAGCCTTTGCACGTCCGGGCGCTGTGGCGGTTTCTCTCGGAGCACCTGGACCATGACGTCCGTCTGCTGGGAGGAAACAGCCCGGAGTGGGAGAGCGTCTCGTCGGAGGTCTATTACGGCCTTCGCTTCATCGGACGGAACGAGTTCGCGGACGACCCTCCGTTGGCGGACTACGCGAACGGGTCCTGGCAGCCGGCCCAGGTATGGTCGGACAGGCCGCGTACCCGGCCGGTATCAGGCCGAGCGTGCCTGGCCTGCTTCGGCGATCGGTTGAGCCTGCCGCTGGACTTCTCGGCCCCGCCGGACATGAACCGGGCGGTGTTCCGGTTCCTGGCCGAACACGTGTACCACGACGTGCACCTGCTCGGTACGCCTCCCGCCGGCCACTTCGTCACGGTCGGCGCCCGGGAGCCCTCCCTGTCCGAGTACGCCGACGGCAGCTGGCCCAGCCGCTGATCGGCCGATAACCCTGAGCCGCCGCCGGAATGCGGGTATGCAGGAGGGATGGGGAACGAAGAGAGATCCGCGACGCTCGACCGCCTCCTGGCGACCGCGTACAAGGACGGCGGAAAGCGGTCCACGCGGCAACTGCGGGAACAGGCGGAACGGCTGAAGGCCCCGTCCGGCCTGCTGGCCCGCCTCGACCTCGTCCCGGAGGGCGAGTACACCCGTGAAGGCCTGCTGAAGGCGCTGCCGGACGACGACGCCAACCTCTGGCGCGACCCGGAGTCGCTGCCGTTGTCGGAGCTGGACCGGGCGCTCGCCACGTACTCCTCGGACGGCCAGGCCGACGATGTGACGGGTGAGGACGCCGGGGCCGAGGAGGAGTTCGGCGACGAACCGTGGGCCCTGCAGGATCATGAGCGTGGCGATCCCGATCCCGATTCGGTCGAGGGCCGCCGCCTGCGCCCGTCTCCGGAGGGCCGGACCGGGCCGGGCTGACCTGGGCCGCGTACTCCATTCGGGGAACGGGCGAAACGGCAGGGTCCCGCATTCGCCCCTCGTTACGTTGTCTTGGTTGCCGGACCGCTCATCTTGTCGGGTCCGTGCGTCCCGGATGAAATGGCGGGCAATCCATGCGCACGACATGGGTACGCGTTTCGACAATCACATCGACCGGGCTGGGCGCGCTGCTGCTCGGCATGCCGGCCTGGGCGAACACGGCGGCGGCGCTGCGCGCGGGGCAGGCCCCGACGACGGCGGCCACGTTCGCTACGCACGACTGCGAGCGGGACCGCGGCGGCGGCCCGTACGCGGCGCAGGACGTGTGGTCGTTCGTCCTGCCCGACCGCAGCCGGCGGTTCGTCAGCTTGACGGCCTCGCTCGACACGAACCGCGACGGCTCCCCGGACACCACGCCCGCCGCGACGGTGACGGGTGGCGGCGAGGAGGACAGCGGGACGAGCAAGGCGTGGTTCGTGGCGCCCGCAGGCGCCGTACTGCTGGGCGCGAGCGCGGTCGTCAGCGGGTCGGCGTCCCCGGGCGTGACCTTCAACATCGCGGCCACGTGCCCAGCCCTGGCCTCACCGTCGGCATCGCCCTCGCCGGCCCCGCCGTCGAGTACGCCGTCCGCGGCGGCGCCCAGCCTGTCGTCCGCCGCGATCGTGGTGCCGACCGGTGCCGGACCGAGCAGCGGAGAGTCCGCCGGGGCCGGCGGAGGACAACGCGGCGGATTCCTGGGCGGGAACGCCGACGTGGTCCCGCCGGGCGTCACGATCGGCGAGGAAGGCTTCCAGGCGCCCGGGGAGACGGCCGACCCGTCCGTCAGCGGCAGTCCATACCGGACAGGCGCATCGCCGGCCGACGGCGGCCCCGGCCTCACCCATTACCTGCTCGCGACCGGTGCCTTCGCCGCCGTCGTCGGCTCCTGCCTGCTGCTGGTGGTCCTGCGGCGGCGCAACGTGGAGCTGGCCATGCCGGGCCGCCACCGGCTCCTCGACGGCGAGACGGACGTGTAGCTCCGGCGGGAGCGCGGGCGGCCACCCGGTGTCGCGGCGCCCGGATATGGAACTCATATGGATCGCCGACCGGCCACCGATAGGGGCCGGCCGGTAGATGTGGTCATGTCGAAATCCAGTCGGGAAAGGACTGACCATGACCACAACTCGCCGGGCGGCGCTCAGGATGCTGGGCGCCACCTCGGTCGCCGCCGCCACGGGGCTGACCGTCCAGACCGCGGGCTCGTCGCCCGCCGCCGCGCATACCGGTTCACCGTCCGGGAAAGTGCCGCAGGGCCTGCGGCCCGGCGGTGAGCTGGACCGGTTGATCGCGGACATGGCGGCCAGGGACGTGTTCTCCGGCAGCGTGCTGATCACGTACCGAGGCCGGACGGTTCTGTCCACTTCGTACGGTCTGGCCGACAAGGCGCGGTCGGTGGCCAACGGCCCCGATACGCTGTTCGGCCTGGCCTCGATCGCCAAGTTGTTCACCGCCGTCTCGGTGGCGCAGCTCGCCCAGCGCGGCAAGCTGACGTACTTCGACACGATCGGCCGGCACGTGGACGGATTCCCGGCCGAGATCGCCGACCGGGTGACGATCCACCACCTGCTGACCCACACCTCGGGCCTGGGCGACCCGTTCGGCGACCCCGGATTCTGGGACGCGGCCCGCACGTGGACCAGCGTGCGGCAGCAGATGGACGGCATCGGCGAGTTCGTCCGGACGGAGACGCCGGCCTTCCCGCCGGGCGCGGGCAGCCAGTACAGCAACTCCGGATACCACGTGCTCTCGGAGATCGTCGCGCGCGTGTCCGGGCAGGAATACCACGACTACGTCCGCGAGCACGTCTTCCGTGCCGCCGGGATGGGCAGCGCCGACTTCTACACCGTGCCGCAGCTGCGCGAGGACCGCCGCATCGCCCACGGCTACTACCGCCCGGAGGGGGCGGCGGACCGGGTCGACAACCTCGGCGAACAGATCTTCCTGCCCGGCGCGTTCGCCTCCTGCGGCCAGCTGGAACGCTTCGCCCACGCGCTGTCGGACGAGAAGCTGCTCAATTCCGCGTACACGCGGACGATGCTCAGCCCGAAGCTGCCGATGCAGCCGCCGCCCGGCTCGGGACTGACGGTGTTCGCCTGCTACGGCCCGGACGCCACGCTCGCCGGCGACCGGTGGGCGTACGGACACAACGGTGGCAGCAGCATCGGCGGCGTCGGCGAGTTGACGTTCTACCCGGACCACGGGTACGTGACGGTGATCCTGTCCAACTACGAGATGGAAAGCATCCGGGGGATCCCGGGCCTGGCCCGGAAGCTGATCGTCGGGCAGCCGTAGCGGAATGGCCGCAACCCCTGCCCTCCGCCCGACCATCGGCGAGATTCAGCCGGGCCCGAACAGGTCCGCCTGCTCCGCCGCGCCGGCGTCCAGGTCGCTGTGGGCCGGGGCGGGACGCTGCGGCGGCCGCGCGGAGTAGAGCCGCCGGCCGTTCTCGCGGCGGCTGTCGATCGCGTACGCGACCATGAGGACCGGGGGATCGGGGCGGACCGGGAACGGCCCACTACCGAACCGGACCCAGATCGCGACCCGGCCGGCGTCCGCCTCGGCGGCCAGTTTGTCCAGCGTACGCCGCCGGTCGGTGTGGTCGATCTCGATCACCACAGGCGACCCGTCGGCGCGGGCGCACGCGACGTCCAGCCAGGAGTGCCGCTGCTCCATCGGCGGCGGCAGGGTCACGACGCTCCTCGCGTGCCGGTAGACCCGCCAGCCGGCCGCCTCGCCCCAGGCCGCGACCTCGTCGGTGAGCAGCGCGGTGACCGCGTCGGCGTCGAGGTCGACGAAGGTCAGCCCGGCGAGGCGGCCGGACAGGGACGCGTCCAGATCCTCGTCGGTCATCGGGGTCATTCTACCGGCCCCGGACCCCTGTCCCGACGACAACGGTTCGGCCGCCCGCGTCCATCGTCCGTCTCATATAGACGCGCGACGTGGTGGGGCTAACCCCACCACGTCGGGTCGGATCAACACTATCGATGATGCGCGGCGGGATCGATAGCGTCGTCGGCATGACTGATCAGACACCCGCGCTCGCGGTCGAGGATCTCCGCAAGCGGTACGGCCAGGGTGCCGGCGCCGTCGACGCCCTGGCGGGCCTGGATCTCGCCTTCCCCGTGGGGACGTTCACCGCCGTCATGGGGCCGTCGGGCTCGGGCAAGTCGACGTTCCTCGCCTGCGTGGCGGGCCTCGACCGGCCGACGTCCGGGCGGGTGCTGCTGGGCGGCGTCGACGTGACCCACTGGGACGAACGCCGCCGTACGCAGATGCGCCGCGACCGGATCGGCTTCGTGTTCCAGGATTACAGCCTCGTGCCGTACCTGACCGCCGCGGAGAACGTGGCGTTGCCGGCGCGGCTGGCCGGGCGTACCGCGGATCCGGCCGCCGTACGCGCGGCCCTGGCCCGGGTCGGCCTGGCGGAGCACGCCGAGCATCTTCCCGACGCGATGTCCGGCGGCCAGCAGCAGCGGGTCGCCCTGGCCCGGGCGCTGTACGGGGAGCCGGCGGTCCTGCTGGCCGACGAGCCGACCGGGGCCCTGGACACCACGAACGCGCGCGAGGTGCTGGGCCTGCTGCGGGCGGCCGTGGACGACCTGCGGCAGACGACGGTCATGGTGACGCACGATCCGATCGCCGCCGCGACCGCCGACTCCGTGGTCTTCCTCGTCGACGGGCGGATGGCGGGCCGGATGAGCAAGCCGACCCCGGACGCCGTGGCGGCCCAGCTGGCCCACCTCGACCAGCTCCCGGCGGTGGCCCGGTGATGGCGCTGGCCCTGCGGTCGCTGCGGCACCGCCCGGCGGCCGTGGTCACCACGTTCCTGACCGTCCTGCTGGGGACGACCTTGACGGCCTCCTTCGGGACCCTCGTGGAGACGGCGCTCGGCGCGGGCCACGACGACAGCGTCATGCTGATCATCATCGGTGCTGTCGTCGGGGGCTGGGCCACGCTGATCGTGGGATTCGCGGTGGCGTCGAGCGTCGGCATCGTGGCCGAGCAGCGCTCGCACGAGATGGGACTGCTGCGGACGATCGGCGCCACGCCGGGCCAGGCGCGGGCGCTGATCGTCTTCGAGGCGACCATGGTGGGCCTGCTCGCCGCGTGCGCCGGTGCCCTGCTCGCCGCGGCCGCGGGCCCGCTGCTCTTCCGCACCCTGCGCGGCGGCGGCCTGATCACCGCCGCCACCTCGTACGGCGGGGGTCCGGCGTCCCTGGCGATCAGTGCGGCCCTCCTGACCCTCGTGGGCCTGCTCGCGGCGGTCATCGCCTCGACCCGGGCGACCCGCGGGCCGGCCAGGCTGGCGCTGCGTACCGCGCAGGCACCGTCGGCGCGGCTGCCCTGGTGGCGTGTCATCGTCGGCAGCGTCCTCGTCGCCAATGGCGTCTCGTCCGCCATCGTCACCATCACCGTCTTCGGCAACTCGACCGACCCGTACGCGGCGATGCAGACCTCGGGCTCGGCGGCGGTGGTGACCGGGGTCGGCCTGGCCACGCTGGCCCCGCTGCTCCTGCGGATGTCGTCCGCCCCGGTACGCGGATGGCTCGCCCGTACGCCGAGCGGCTACCTGGCGGCCCTGCACACGATGCGCCGGTCGCAGAGCCTCGGCGGCATGCTCGGCCCGGTGATCGTGCTCGTCTCCACGGCCGTCGGCACGCTGCTGATGGTCGGCATCGACTCGCGTACGCACCCGGCGGCGGCGGACTCCCAGAACCTCGGCGACACCATCTCGATGATCAACGCGATCGTGGTCGGCATGATCAGCGTGTTCGCCGCGATCATGGTAGTGAACTCGGTGACCGCCGCGATCGCGTACCGCCGCTCCGAACTGCACGGACTGTGGCGGCTGGGGGCGGGCGGCGGCCAGCTGCGCGCCACCATCGCCCTGGAGGCGACCGTGGTGGCGGCCGTGGGGATCCTGTTCGGACTGCTGGGTTCGACGGCCACCGCCGTGCCCTACTCGATCGTGCGCCACGAAGGACTCGTCCCCGACGGCCAGATGTGGCTCGTTCCGCTGGTCGCCGCGGTCGCCGCCGTCCTCACGATCGGCACCGCGTCGGCGACCGTCCGGCGCGTACTCCTGACGGTTGCCGCCGGCGGGCTCCGCCGGACCGAGCGATGAGAGACTGAGGACCGTGGTGGCATCACAGCAAGCACCCCGGGTGGGCGACACGGGCGCCTACGCCGCCGCGCCGGACCCGGCCGGAACGTCCCCGCTCGCGACCCGGCTGCGGCTCACCGCGCTCTCGGCCGGTCACGTCGGGGCCGGTGTCGGAGCCCTGGCCCTGGCGGTGATCATGCTCTCCGCGTTCCCGGCCCTGTTCGGGGTCGCGGGTTTCCTGATCCTGTGGCTGACCGTGCCGCTCGCCGGACTGCTCGCCGGTTACCACCGCCGGACCGCCGCCCGGGAACTGGGCCTCCCGGTCGGCGCGCACTACCTCGACGTCGCCGGCGGGAACCCCATCACCGCCCTGGCCACCTGGGTACGCGATCCGGCCCGCTGGCGCGACTTCGCGTTCTGCTGGTACTCCGGCACCGGCGGCCTGATCCTGTCCCTGGTTCCGGTGCTCTTCCTGGTCGGCCCGGCGGTGCACATGATCCTCGGCGTGGTGTTCGGCAGCTGGCTGTGGTTCACCATCGCCGCCGTCGCCTATGGACCGTCGCTGGTGGCGTGGTGGTTCGTCGCCGTCCCCCTGACGCGCGCCCGGCTGCGGGCCGACCGCGGCATCCTCGACCATTCCCTGGTGTACACATTGGAGCAACGGGTCGAGCAGGTCGAGCAGTCCCGCTCGGCCACGGTCGACCACAACGAGGCCGAACTGCGCCGCATCGAACGCGACCTGCACGACGGCGCGCAGGCCCGGATCGCCGCGGCCGGGATGAACATGGGCCTCGCCGAGAAGCTGGTCCACTCCGATCCCGACGCCGCCACCGAACTCCTGCGCGAGGCCCGCGACACCACCGTCAACGCGCTGGAGGACCTGCGTACGCTCGTGCGCGGCATCCACCCGCCGGTGCTCGCCGACCGCGGACTGGTCGGCGGGGTCGAAGCCCTCGCGATCCCGATCCCGATCCCGGTGACCGTCGCCCTGCCCCTGCCGCGCCTGCCCGCGCCCATCGAGTCGGCCGTGTACTTCGCGGTCGCCGAATGCCTCGCGAACGTCGCGAAGCACGCGTACGCCAGCCGGGCCTGGGTGACCGGCAGCCACGACGGTACGACGCTGCGGGTGACCATCGGCGACGACGGGCTGGGCGGCGCGGACCCGCGAGGCACCGGCCTGTCGGGCATCGCCCGGCGGCTGGCCCCGTTCGACGGCACCGTCACCGTCATCAGCCCCGCCGACGGCGGCACGGAGATCCGGCTGGAGGTGCCGTGCCGGCTGACGCGCTGAGAGCGCTCGTCGCCGAGGACCAGGCCCTCCTGCGGGTGGGCCTGGTCCGGATCCTGGAGATCAGCGGCATCCGCGTCACCGCGGCCGTCCAGACCGCCGCCGAACTCGAGGAGGCGCTGACCGACGAGCAGCTGGACATCGCCATCGTCGACGTCCGCCTGCCGCCCACGTTCACCACCGAAGGCCTGGCGGCGGTCGTCCATGCGCGTACCGTGCGCCCCGGCCTGCCCGTCCTCGTGCTGAGCCAGTTCGTGGAACCGCTCTACGCCCGCGAACTGCTCGCCGCCGGCCGGGGCGCAGTGGGCTACCTGCTCAAGGACCGCGTGGTCGACATCGACGGCTTCGTCGCCGCCGTCCACCAGGTCGCCGGCGGCGGCACGGTCCTCGACCCCGAGGTCGTCGCCGGCCTCGTCAGCGCCCGGCCGCTGCACCGGCTCACCGAACGCGAACGCCAGGTGCTCACCCTCATGGCGGAGGGCCGCTCGAACACCGCCATCGCCGCGCGGCTCTTCGTCACGGAGAAGGCGGTGGACAAGCACATCAACAACATCTTCATCAAACTCGACCTGCCGCCGACGGCCGACGACAACCGCCGCGTACTTGCGGTGGTGGCCTGGCTCAATGCTTAAAGATGAAGATCACATTCATGTCCCGGGTTCGTCGATCTCACTTCCGCTCCTCGCGCGGGAGACCGTTCCGCCCCTATCGCTGCGCTCCGGGGACTCCACTGCCACCTGAGTGGGGCGACGCATCCTCCACCGTCGCCCGGTCACCGTCTACCCCTTCACCCCGGCCTTTGTCGCGACTGTCCGACTTGTGCACCGGCGGGCTGCCGAACGGGGTGATCGTTGACGGCTGGGGTGCAAATATGGCCGCCTCGTGCATGATCGTTTACGGTTCCGGAGCGCGCTGACCGCCTCCGGCTACACCTGAGGCGTCATCGATCATGCAGATCGGGCCGGATTGACACCTCAGCCGCAAGTGATCAAGAAGTAGGCTGCCCGGGTCCGCCTCGTGGAAGATCGTTCCCGCATCACGGGCGATGGCCGAGGGCTGGACGGCTCGGGTGTGATCGGTCTCGGGTGTGATCGGGCTCGGGTGTGATCGACGGCGGCTCAGATGTCCAAACGCACCCCTCGCCCTTGATCCAAAGCGCTTCAGATGTACGAAGCCGGCCCGTAGCTACATCCCAACCGCAAATGAGCATCATGCGGCCTGATCGGGCGGTCATCGTGTCGGTGGGGCCACCATCCGCCCCTGGCCGGTTCTGGCTTTGTCGCGACTGTCCGATGTGGGTGTGGGGCGGCGGTCGGTGGGTGGTCGTTTACGGCTGTGGCGCGGAACGGCCACCCGATGCATGATCGTTTACGGTTCTGGAGCGCGTTGACCGGGTTCTGCTGCACCTGGGGCGTATTTGATCATGCAGATCGGGCCGGATTTACGCCTCAGCCGTAAGCGATCAAGAAACCAGCACGCCGCTTCCGTATAACGGAAGATCGTTCCCGCATCACGGACTATGGCTCTCGGCGGGCCGGGGTGGACGTGATCCACGGCGGCTGAGATGTCAAAACGCACCCCATCAACAAGATCCACAACGGTCGTGATGCAGGAAAACGGCCCCTACCTACATCTCAGCCGCAATGGATCGAGGGGATGGGCCCGGAAACTACATCCCAGCCGCGAACGATCACCGACCAGCCGATCCGCCCGGCCGCCATGTCGGACAGTCGCGACAAAGGCCGGGGCGTGGCCGGGCCGCCCACGGTCCGCCGTGCCCCCTGGCCGGCATCCGTCAAGATCCAGTCCGCCACGGCCGCCCACAAGCCGGACAGTCGGGACAAGGTCCGGATGGGGGTTGGGGGTAAACGGTGACCGGGCCGCGGTGGCGGACCGTGGGCGGCAAGGATGCGTCGCCCCTATATCGAACATTCGCGACGAAGTCGGGCTCCAGTCCGCGTGTGTCTCGTCGGTCGGCCGTGGAGTGGTTGGCGATGATCGAGTGCTCGGAATCCGTAGTAGTGGATCTCCATTGCTTGATCAAGAGCCGGGGATCTGCAAGAACGGGCCGCTTTTGACAGCACCCGGGTACTTGATCAAGCTTTCGTGCTGCGATCAGGCCGAGCACGCAAGCTGCCGGTGATCGTTTGCCGCTATGACGGCAGTTCCGGCCTCATCATCGTGATCGAATACCGCTACTACGGCAAGAAAGCGCTCTCCTGCCGTAATGGCGGTATTCGATAAAGGGGATCGGTATCGCGGTGCCGTAATAGTGGTATTCGATCACGCCGATCGTGCCGCAGCCCTGGCCGCAGCATCTCCATGCGCGACGCCAGGCGGAAGTGCGGGCGAGTCTCCGTGGTGAGCCCTCCAGCCGCACGATCTTGCGCGAATGTCTCGAAATACGTCCGGAATGCCCGATAAACCCGGACATTCGCGCAAGATCGTCGGAAAGGGGGAGTCGGGAAGAGGGGGGAGGGGAGGGTCAGCGGGTGCGGCGGCGGACGGCGAAGCCGCTCAACCCGTCTCCGCCGTGGTCCACGGTGATCTCGAAGCGGGGTGCGAGCGCCCGGAGGATGTAGTCGATCTCCCCGGCGGTACGCATCGCGTCGTGCGGCACGTCTGCCCGTCGATTGTGGACCAGGTACGCGTAGGGCGCGACCCGCAGTGCCTCGCGCAGCAGGTCGCACAGGTCGTACCAGTGCAGGCTGCGCCAGATGTCGACGCTGACCACGACGTCCTGGGAGTTGTTGGGCACCGGGATGGTCGTGCCGACGAGATGGAAGTTCGACGGCGGGTTGTGCTTGGCCGAGTAGTCGAACGTCACCGCGCCGTCGGGCAGGGGGACGTCGGCCGTGCCGGTCGCGATCCAGACCCCCTTGCGCGCCGGTACGCGGGACGACACCCAGTCCCAGACCGGCGCCAGGCGACCCGTCCCGGTGGTGAGGTGGTGCTCGATCACCTCGCGGTAGTAGCGGACCTTCGCCGAGACGTCGACCGGGGGGCGCATGGAGTGGAACTCCCAGTCGATGTTCTGGTAGATGCGCCGCAGGATGATCTCGCTCTCGTACAGGTCCTCGTAGTTGTTGTGCTGGTCGCGGTGCTGGAGCAGGTGGTAGCTGGACGCCTGCTCGTCGTAGTGGAACGCCGCCGCGCCGTCTTCGAGGTGCTGGTAGACGCGGTAGAAGACCTCCAGGTCCTCCCAGCCCCAGCGGCGGCCGAACTCCTCGTTGAAGCCGCCGACCGCCTCGATGGTCTGGCGGGGCACCGAGATGTTGTTGGAGTGGGAGAACAGCCACGGCGTCTGCATGCAGCCGGCGATCGCCTCCGGGCGGAGATTGGCGAACTTCAGGTCCTGCACGTCGGCGAGCAGGGCGGGCGGAACGGTCTCCTCGGCCAGCACGTACGCCATGTGCGGCCACTCGATCTCGTAGCGCTTGCCGAGCAGGACGCGCGGCGTGACGGACTCCGCGTGGAACGCCGCGTGCCGGGCCAGCAGGTCGCGGTCGGCGTACCCGTCGGCGTCGAGGAAGAGGATGACGTCGCCGCGGGCCCGGGCGACCCCGGCGTTGCGGGCACCCGAGCGGCCGAGGTTCTGCGGCAGGGTCTCCACGCGCAGGTCGATGCCGGCGCCGTGCTGCTCGATGCCCTCGTAGCCGAGCAGCGGCCCGTCCTTGATCACCACGACTTCGAACCGGTCGCGCGCCAGCGTCTGGCGGCTCAGCGAGCGCAGCGTCAGTTCGAGGCACTGCACGTCGTTGTGGGTGGGGATGACCACGCTCAGCATCGGTAGCCCTTCGCAGCGATGAGTTCCAGGTCGGTCACGATGTCGGCGAAGCTCGGCGTCGCGAACATCTCGTCGCGTACCTCGGCGGCGTTGCGGGCGAAGTGCGGCTCGGCGAGCAGCCGTTCGACTCCCCGCCGCACGGTCGCGGCCGAGGCTTCCTCCAGCTCCACCATGAGGCTGTAGCCGCGTTCCTGCTGCGCGAGCGCCGCGGCCCGCTCGCTCCATTTCGTCCCCGGGATCACCAGCTGCGGTACGCCGTGCACCACGGCGTTGCACAGCGTCGCGCCGCCGCCCTGGTGCACGATGACCGAGCAGGTCGACAGCAGCTCGGCCAGCGGGACGAAGTCCAGGACGCGTACGTGGGCGGGGATCGGGCCCACCTCGGCGAGCTGCTCGGCCGTGAAGTTGGCGATGATCTCGACGTCGAGGCCGGCGAGGCCCTCGATGAGGTCGGCCACCGACGTCTCCTCGCCGGTGAACAGCTGCCGTCCGGACACGCCCAGCGTCACGCATACCCGCGGCTTCTCCGATGGCGTGATCATCCACTGTGGAACCGTCACCGGCTTGTTGAACGGCGTGAAGCGTACCGGGAGGTAGTTCACGTCGAGGTCGTAGCGCATGCAGGCCGGCTGCGGATCGAGGGTGGCGACGCCGAAGCGTACGCGTTCGTCGAAGGCGAGCCCGTGCTTGCCCAGCCAGCGCGACATCCACTCGACCAGCGGATCGGGGACCGTCCCGGCCGGGTCGAGCCGGCGCATCATCTCCTGGTACTGGGCGGTGATCCGGGCCGTCTGGTCCAGGGCGATCAGCATGCGTACGCTCGGCGCGCCCACGGCGTGGGCGATCAGCGGGGCGGCGTAGACGATCGGGTCCCAGATCACCAGGTCGGGCTTCCAGTACCGGGCGAACGACAGGACGTCGTCGAGGAACGAGTCGGGCGCGCCGTCGTGGTGGATGCGCGCCCAGGTGTCGTAGACCGAGCGGATGTGCTCGTCGGTCCACCGCTCGGGGCGCGACTCGGAGATCTTGTGGTCGGCCTCCATGCCGACGCCGCCGAGGTGGCCGATCGCCCGCCGGTAGCGGGAGACGTCCATCTCCTCGCCGAACCACATGGCGTCCAGCCCGGTCTCCAGGAAGGAGTCGACCTCGGCCGGGTTGCGCTGGCAGACGTAGCGCACCTCGTGCCCGGCCGCGCGCAGCGCCCAGCCGACCGCGGCCAGACCGTAGATGTGGGTCCGCGTCGGCAGAGCCATCAACATGACCCGCATGGCTGACACGGTAAGCGGGCGCGAGCGGCCCGGCAGCCGCCGCGGCCCAGATTAGGGGTCCCCCATAGGGGCTGGTGGGGGGATGGACGACCTGGCTATAACTGGGCACGGGGTGATCGCATGACGCTGCCGGCCACGGCCCGCGGATGGCTGCCGTACGGTCCGCACCGCACCTGGTACCGGATCACCGGTTCGCTCGGCGCGGCCCGGCCCGCGCTCGTCGTGGTCCACGGTGGACCCGGCAGTACGCACGACTATCTGCTCAATCTCGCCGACCTGGCCGGGGACGGCTGGCCCGTCGTGCACTACGACCAGCTCGGCAGCGGCGGTTCGACGCACCTGCCGGACGCCGACCCCGGGTTCTGGACCCCGGAGCTGTTCCTCGGCGAGCTGGACAATCTGCTGCGGGGGCTGGGCATCGCCGACGACTACGTCCTGTTGGGACACTCGTGGGGCGGGCTGGTCGCCGCCCGGCACGCCGCGTACCGGCCGGCGGGGCTGCGGGGGGCGGTCATCGCCAACGCTCCGGCCTCCTACGTTCTGTGGCGGGCGGAGATGGACCGGTTGCGCGCGCAGCTGCCGCCCGACGTCGAGGCGGTCCTACGCGAGCACGAGATCGAGGGGACGACCGGGAGCGCGGCGTACCAGGACGCGATGCTCGTCTTCTACGCCCGCCACGTCTGCCGGCTCGACCCCTGGCCGCGCGAGTACCGGGCGTCGTTCCTGGAGATGGCCGACGACCCCACGGTGTACGCGGCGATGAACGGCCCCAGCGAGTTCCACGTGATCGGCTCGCTGCGCGACTGGTCGGTGGTGGACTGCCTGCCCGACATCGACGTGCCCGTGCTGCTCGTCTCCGGCCGCCACGACGAGGCCACCCCGGCGACCATCCAGCCTTTCTACGACCACATCCCGGACGTGCGCTGGGAGATCTTCGAGGAGTCCAGCCACGTGCCGCACCTGGAGGAGCCCGAGGCGTTCCGCGCCGTGCTGCGGAAGTTCCTCCGCGGACTGCCCGACGGGCGGACACCGGACGGCCTGACGACGGGAGCCGCGCGATGAGCGCCACCGCACTGATCTTCCCGGGCATGGGCCCGACCCGCTTCGCCGACCTCGGCAAGTTCCTGCTGCTGAATCCCTACGCCCGCGAGCTGGTCGCGGTCGCCGACGAGCGCCTCGGCGGGTCCCTGCTGGACGGCCTGCGCGCCAGCGAGTCCGACTACACCGAGTACGCCCAGGTCAGCTTCATGATCAGTTGTCTGGCCCTGGCCCGGTGGGCGCACGACGAGCTCGGTGTCACGCCGGCGTACGCGGCCGGGCCGAGCTTCGGGCAGAAGGCGCTGACGGCGTACGCGGGCTGCCTGCCGGTCGCCGACGCCGTCTGGATGACCGCCGGGCTGGCCCGCTGCCTCGACGAGTTCTTCGCCACCGAGTACACCGACGCGGTGACCTTCTCGTTCGTGCGTACGCCGCCCGAGCGCCTCAAGGAGGTGCTCGCCGACCTGGAGAGCCGGGGCGAGTGGTACGACATCGCGTGCTATGTGGACGACGACTTCTACATGGTGACCCTGCGCGAGCGCAACGCCGACTGGCTGGCCGGGCAGGTACGCGCCATCGGCGGCCTGCCGCTGTACACGATGCGCCCGCCGATGCACTCCCCGGCCTTCACCGCGTTGCGGGACAAGGCCGAGCACGAGGTGCTGGGCGGTCTGGAGTTCGCCGACCCGGCCCTGCCGATCGTCAGCGATCTGGACGGCGGCCTGGTGCGCACCGGCGAGGCCGTACGCGCGATGGTGCTCGACAGCGTCGTGCGCCCGATGCGGTGGCCGGACGTGGTGGCGGCATTGCGGGAACTGGAGGTCGCGACCGTGTGCGTCGCCGGGCCGGACAGCCTCTTCGGCCGGGTCGGCGTGACGACGCGCAACTTCGAGGTCGTGGCGGCCAATCCGCGGGCCGCCCTGCAGCCGCGCCCCCGTGCGGCGTCGGTCGGCTGAGCGGCCGGGCGGTCAGGCGCCGGCGCGGGTGGCGGTGAGCGTCTTCCACAGCACCGCGGGCGTCTGGAAATTGTCCAGCGAGAGCGCGTCGTCGGTGAACCGCACCGCGTACGCGTTCTCCAGGCTGGCGAGCAGTTCGACGGTCGCCATCGAGTCGAGCCCGTAGTCGCGCAGCTCGGTCTGCTCCTCCAGCGGCTCGTCGGCGCCCAGGTAGGGCAGGAAACGGCGCAGCTGCTCCTCGAATTCTGAGTCCCACATGGCCGGCACGTTACCGGCGGTGGGCGTACCCGGTAGACCCCTATTTCGCCGCCGACGGAAGGTCGCGCACCATGGCTACGTTGCACTCCCGGTTCCTGCGCGGGCTGGCCCTCGCCCCCGACGCCGCCGCCGTGCGGTCCGGCCCGGACGAGATCACCTACGCCGAGGCGCACGCCACCGCCCTGCTGTGGGCCGGCGCCCTCGCCCGGACGAAGGCCACGGCGGTCGGCGTACTGGCGGGCAAGAGCGTGGACGCCTACGTCGGCACGCTCGCCGCGCTCTACAGTGGAGCGACTGTGGTCCCGCTGCGGCCGGACTTCCCGGCCGGGCGTACCGCGGCGATGATCGAGGCGGCCGGCGTCGGGGCGATCGTCGCGGACGGCAAGGGCCTGGCCGCGCTGCCGCCCCTGCCCGGGATGCCCGTCCTCGCCCCCGGCCGCACGATCGCCGGACACGTCACCGCCCTGTACGCCGACCCCGCCGAAGCCCTGTCCGAACCCGCGTACGCCGAGCCGGACAGCCCGGCGTACGTGCTGTTCACCTCGGGCTCGACCGGGCGGCCGAAGGGGGTCGTGCTCACCCATCGCGGCTACGACCACTACTTCGGGCTGCTCGACGAGCGCTACGACTTCGGGCCCGGCGACGTCTTCTCCCAGACCTTCGACCTCAACTTCGACTGCGCGCTGTTCGACATGTTCGCCGCCTGGGGCTCCGGCGCCACCGTCGTGCCGGTGCCGCTGGCCGCGTACCGGGACCTGCCGGGGTTCGCCGCGTCGACCGGGATGTCGGTCTGGTTCTCCACCCCCAGCGCGGTCGAGCTGGTACGCCGCCTCGGCGGTCTGGCTCCCGGCTCGCTGCCCGGCCTGCGGTGGAGCTTCTTCGCCGGCGAGGCGTTCACGTGCCGCGACGCCGAGGACTGGCAGCGGGCCGCCGCGAACTCCACTGTGGAGAACCTGTACGGGCCGACCGAGGCGACGACGACCGTGGCCGCGTACCGGTGCACGGCGCAGACGCGGGAGCACGCGGTGAACGGGGTCGTGCCGATCGGCGACGTCCACGCCGGCCACGACTGGCTGCTGCGCGACGAGGACGCCGCCGGCGAGGGGGAGCTGTGCATCGCCGGGCCGCAGCTGTGCGCCGGCTACCTCGACCCCGCCGACGAGGAGGGCCGGTTCCTCAGCCACGGCGGGCAGCGGTTCTACCGGACCGGCGACCGGGTCCGGCGTACCCCGGCCGGGCTGGCCTACCTGGGCCGCCTCGACTTCCAGGTGCAGGTGCAGGGCGTCCGCGTCGAGCTGTCCGAAGTGGAGCATGCCATGCGCGCGTGCGGCGTACACGACGCGGTCGTGGTGGGGGTGCCGGACGGGCCCAGCACGGCCCTGTACGCGTTCTACACCGGCGACCCGCGTACCCCCGTCGAGCTGCTGCGCGGGCTGCGGCCGCTGCTGCCCGACGCCGTGATCCCGAAGCACTTCCGGCACCTCGCAGAGTTCCCCGTCAATGCCAATCGCAAGATCGACCGGGGCGCTCTCGGCGTACTCGCGCTGGAGGAGCCGCAGCACGGCGGGGCGTGAGAATAGGGGCCGCCCGGGCCGCGAGTAGGGGTGTGGCCGTGGCCGTGGCCGCCGGTAGCTTCCTGGTGAATCACCTCGGAGGAGCATCCTATGTGGGCCTCGACCGTTCATTCCCTGCTCGACGATTCGGCCGCGACCGCGCCGGACGCCCCGGCGGTACGCGACGCGCGCGGCGCGTGGACCTACGGCGAGACGGCGCGCTACAGCCACGCGGTGGCCGCCTGGCTGCAGGCGAAGGGCATCGGCCGCGGCGACCGGGTGGTCGTGCAGTGGCCGACCAGCCGCGAGCTGGTCGCGATGTTCCTGGGGGTCGCGCGCATCGGCGCGGTCTTCGTGCCGCTCAACATCGGGATGAGGGACTTCCACCGCAAGGCGGTGCTGGCCGCCACCGAGCCGGCGCTGTTCCTGCCGGCGGAGGAGGCCGACGCCCGGTGGGCCGAGATCGAGCAGCTGAGCGCGCAGGACGAGCGCGCGGCGCCGGTGGCGGTCGACCTCGACGACATCGCGGTGCTCATCTACACCTCCGGCAGCACCGCGACGCCCAAGGGCGTGATCGGCCCGCACCGCCAGGTCACCTTCGCCACGCGCGCGATCCAGGAGGTCCTCGGCTACCGGCCCGACGACGTGGTGTTCTGCCGCTTCCCGATGTCCTGGGACTACGGCCTCTACAAGGTCCTGCTGTGCTTCCTCGCGGGCAGCGAGATCGTCCTCGCCGACGCCGAGTCCGACCTCACGCTGCTGTCGCGCATCCGCGCGGTCGGCGCCACGATCGTCCCGATCGTGCCGTCGCTGGCCACGATGATCCTCACGCTGACCGAGCGCGAGACACCGCCGGAGCACAACCTCGTGCGCATGTTCACCAACACCGGCGCCGCGCTGCCCCCGGCCACCATCGCCCGGCTGAAGAGCGCCTTCCCGGGCGCCGAGGTGGTGCGGCAGTTCGGCCAGACCGAGTGCAAGCGCATCTCGATCATCCCGCCGGGCCAGGACGACCGCGGCCCGGACACGGTCGGCCGCCCGCTGCCGGGCACCGCGGTGCTCATCCTCGACCCGGACGGTACGCCGCTGGCGACCGGCGAGCTCGGCGAGATCGTCGTGACGGGACCGCACGTCATGCCCGGCTACTGGCGCGATCCCGAGCTGACGGCGCGCACGTTCCGGCCCGACCCCGGCGGCGGGCTGCGCCTGCACACCGGCGACCACGGCTGGCTCGACGACGAGGGCTGGCTGCACTTCCACGGCCGGGTCGACGACATGTTCAAGCGCAAGGGCGTACGCATGAGCACGCTGGAGATCGAGGCCGCCGCCATGGACATCGACGGCGTACGCGCCGCCGCCGCCCTGCCGCCCGGCGAGAACCGGGACCTGGCGATCTGCGTCGAGGCCGACCTGCAACCGCAGGTGGTCCTGCGCGAACTGGCCCGCCGGCTCGAACCGGCCAAGGTGCCGGCCATCTGCTACGTGCTGGAGAAGCTGCCGCTCACCGGGCACGGCAAGAACGCCACCCGGGACCTGATCAGCGCGCTCGGACTGCCGTCGTGAGCGCCACCGCCGAGCACGCCGAGCTGGCCGAGCGGTTCGGGACGCCGCTGTACGTCTACGACCTCGACCGCGTACGCGCGGCGCGCCGCAGCCTGTTCGGCGACCTGCCCGACGGCTTCCACCTGTACTACGCGCTGAAGGCCAACCCGCATCCGGCGATCGCCCGGGCGCTGCGGGAAGGCGCGGGACCGGCCTGCCGGGCCGAGATCAGCTCGCCCGGTGAACTGGCTGCCGCCCTCGAAGCCGGGTACGCCGGGGGCGACTGCCTCTACACCGGACCCGGCAAGACGGACGCCGAGATCGCCCTGGCCCTGTCGCACGGCGTCCGGCGGTTCTCGGTCGAGTCGATCGGCGACCTGCGGCGGATCGGCGGCCACGCGCGGGCGGCCGGGGTCGTGGCGGACTGCCTGCTGCGGGTCAACGCGCTCGCGTCCGGGGCGGCGACCGGCCTGCGGATGATGGGCAAGCCCTCCCAGTTCGGGATCGACGCCGAGACCCTGCCGGGGCTCGCCGCCGAACTGTCGTCCGTGGACGGTACGCGGATCGCCGGCGCGCACTTCTTCACGATGAGCAACGCCGCCTCCGAGGACGCCCTGCTGGCCGAGTACGACCAGGCCGCGCAGTCCGCGGTACGCCTGGCGGAGCTCGGGTTCGCCCTGGACTACGTCGACCTCGGCGGCGGTTTCGGCGCACCGTACGCGACGCCGGGGGAGCGCTCGGCGTACCCGGGCCTGCGCGACGGGCTGGCGTCCGTCCTCGACGACCGGCTGCCCGGCTGGCGTACCGGGTCGCCGGAACTGGCCTGCGAATCCGGGCGCTCCCTCGTCGCCGGGGCGGGCAGCCTGCTGTGCCGCGTCGTCAACGTGAAGACCAGCCGGGACAACACCTTCGTCGTCCTCGACGGCGGCATCAACGTCCTCGGCGGGCTGTCGGGCATCGGCCGGCTGCTGCCCGCCGCGGTGCAGCTCGACGACGCGGCCCCGACCGAGACCGCCCACCTCGCCGGTCCACTGTGCACACCGGGCGACCTGCTCGGCCGCGCGGTACGCGTACCGAAGCTGACTGCGGGCGACCTCGTGACGATCCCCAACACCGGCGCGTACGGGCCGACCGCCAGCCTGGTGCACTTCCTGAGCCGCCCGGCCCCGGCCGAGGTCGTCCTCGACGGCGGCGAGGTGGTCTCGGCCACCCGCCTGGAGAGCCGCCGGACCCCGGTGGCCCTCGCATGACCTCCCCGGACGTGCGCCGCCCGCCCGGCCCGGCGCAGGCAGGCGGCATGACGCCCGCGGGCGGGCTCCCGCGGCCGGCGGTCCTCGTCAGCAGCATGGCGTCGGACTCGCACACGTGGAACCTCATCTTCCTGCAGCTGCTGCTGGAGGAGCTCGGCTGCGCGGTGACCAACCTCGGGCCGTGCGTGCCGGACGAGATGATCGAGGCCGAGTGCCTCGCCCGCGACCCGGCCATGCTCGTGCTCAGCAGCGTCAACGGGCACGGCTACCAGGACGGCCTGCGCGTCGCCGCGCGGCTGCGCGCCCGCCCCGAACTCGCCGGCCTGCCGATGGTCATCGGCGGCAAGCTCGGCGTCTCGGCCGCACTGTCGCCCGCGCAGCTGGAGGCGCTGTTCGCGGCCGGTTTCGACGCCGTGCACGACGACCGCTCCGCCGACCCCGACGGGCCGCTGGCGTTCCGGCGGTTCGTGGCCGCCCGCGTCACGAGTGCGGGACGGCCATGAACCTCGGCGCGTACGTGCGGCGGCAGCCGGGCCTCGTCGTGCAGCCCCGGATGGGCCTGGCCGACCCGCGCGCGATGCGGGCGGGCCTGCGCGCCACCCGCGACGCCGCCGCGATCACCGCCGGAACGATCACCTTGGACAGCTACACCCGCGTCGGCGACCTGGCCGCCATCGAGTACGCGATGCGCGAAGGCATCGCGCTCAACGGGTACCCGATCGTGAGCCACAGCCCCGAGGTGACCCGCGCGGTCGTGGACGGCATCGGCGGCGACGACTTCCCCGTGCAGGTCCGCCACGGCTCCGCCCGCCCCCAGGCCATCTTCCGCGCGGTGAACGCCGCCGGGCTGCGGGCCACCGAGGGCGGGCCGATCTCCTACTGCCTGCCGTACGGGCGTACGCCGCTGGCCGAGTCGGTCGCCAACTGGGCCGAGTGCTGCGCGATCCTGCTCGACGGCGGCCCCGGCGCGCACCTGGAGACCTTCGGCGGCTGCCTGCTCGGCCAGCTGTGCCCGCCGAGCCAGCTGGTGGCCGTCAGCGTCCTGGAGGCGCTGTACTTCCACCGGCACGGCCTGCGCTCGATCTCGCTGAGCTACGCCCAGCAGACCAACGCCGACCAGGACGTCGAGGCCGTGTACGCGCTGCGCCGGCTGACCGCCCAGCTGCTGCCCGACGCCGACACCCACACGGTGATCTACACCTACATGGGGCTGGCTCCGCGTACCGCCGGGGGTGTGGAGGCGCTGCTGACCCGCGCGGTCGAGATCGCCGCCGGCACCGGCGCCGAGCGGCTCATCGTCAAGACGGCCGCCGAGGCCCACCGCATCCCGACCGTCGCGGAGAACATCGCCGCCCTGGAACACGCCGCCGCCCAGGCCGCCGCCCGGTACGGCACGGTCGCCGACGACCCCGGCGAGGGCCAGATCTACCAGGAGGCGTACGCGATGATCGACGCCGTCCTCAACGCCGACGCCGACCTGGGCCGGGCGATCGTCACGGCGTTCCGGCGCGGCCTGCTCGACGTGCCCTACTGCCTGCACCCCGACAACGCCGGGCGCAGCCGCAGCTACCTCGACGCCGACGGGCGGCTGCGCTGGGCCGAGCTGGGCTCGCTGCCGATCCGGGCGGTCGCCGAGCGTACGCGGGCCCAGGCCGTGTCGTCGGCGGAGTTCCTCGAATCCCTCTCCTACGTGCAGCGCAGCTTCGACGCGCCGGCCCTGGGCCGGTCCACCCCCGCCGCTCTCGCCCTTCCCGAGGTGAACCGATGATCCGCGACTATCCCTTCGAAGGCTACGAGACCGAGATCTCCCCGCTGTACGCGAAGCTGCGCGCCGAGGAGCCGATGAGCCGGGTGCAGATGCCGTTCGGCGAACCGGCGTGGCTCGCGGTGCGCCACGACGACGTCAAGCTGGTGATGACCGACCCGCGGTTCAGCCGGGCCGTGGCGCAGGGGCTCGACCAGCCGCGTACCCGCCGCCAGAACGAGGGCGACGGCATCATGGGCATGGACCCGCCGGACCACAGCCGCCTGCGCCGCCTGGTGGGCAAGGCGTTCACCGCCCGCCGCGTCGAGCAGATGCGCGCGGACGTGCGCGCCCGGGTCAACCGGCTGATCGACGGGATGCTCGACAAGGGCGCCCCGGCCGACCTGGCCGAGGAGTTCGCCCGGCCGCTGCCCGTCTCGGTCATCTGCGACCTGCTCGGCGTGCCGTTCGCCGACCACCACATCTTCCGGGTGTGGACCGAGGGGCTCGTCGGCGACGCCACCACCAAGGACGACGTCCTCATCGAGATCGGCGAGGCGCTCGGGGAGTACATGTCGAAGCTGGTGGCCGACCGCCGCGAGGAGCCGACCGACGACCTGCTGGGCGCCCTCGTGTACGCCCGCGACAACGGCGACAAGCTGACCGAGGACGAGCTGATCTCGATCGCCGGGCCGGGCATGCTGACCGCCGGCGTGGAGACCGTCTCCTCGGGACTGCCGAGCTTCGTGTACACCCTGCTGACCTATCCGGATCAGCTGAAGCTGCTGCGCGAGCGGCCGGAGCTGATGCCGAGCGCCGTCGAGGAGCTGCTGCGCTACGTGCCGATCAACACCGCCGCCATGTTCCCCCGGTACGCCCTCGAGGACGTGCGCTTCCGTGACGTCGTGGTACGCGCCGGCGAGCCCGTCCTGCCCGCGCTCGCGGCCGCCAACCGGGACCCGGAGGTGTTCGCCGACCCCGAGCGGCTGGACATCACGCGCAAGGACAACCCGCACATGACCTTCGGGCACGGGCCGCACTTCTGCGTCGGCGCGCAGCTGGCCCGGCTGGAGCTGCAGGAGGCGCTGACCGCCCTGTTCGACCGGATGCCGGCGCTGCACCTCGCCGAGGGCGTCGAGGGCGTGAAGTGGAAGTTCGGCGTGATCGTCCGCGGCCCGGCGCGCCTGCCCGTGGCCTGGTGACGACCGTGACGAAGGTGGAGGAGCCCATGGACGCCCCGCTCGTACGCCGGCTGGCGGAGCTCGACCCGGCCCGCCGCGACGCTCACCTGACCGGGCTGGTCCTCGACGTGACCCGGGACGTCCTGGCGATCGTCCACCCCGGCGGGTCCCCGGCCGCCGTCGACGCCGGTCTCCCGTTCCGGGAGCTGGGTTTCGACTCGCTGGCCGCCGTGGAGTTCGCGGAGCGCCTGGCCGCCGCGACCGGGCTCGCCGTCCCCGTCACCGTCACGTTCGACCACCCGACCCCGGCGGCGATCGTGGCCGTCGTGCGTACGCTGGCCGGGTTCGACGAGGCCGTGGTCACCGGGCCGGCCGCCGACCGGGTCGACCCGGACGAGCCCATCGCGATCATCGGCATCGGCTGCCGCTATCCCGGCGGGGTCGCCTCGCCCGAACAGCTGTGGGACCTCGTCGCCGCCGGACGCCACGTGCTCACGCCGTTCCCCGAGGACCGCGGCTGGGACCTCGAAGCGCTCTACGACCCCGACCCCGACAAGCCCGGCACGAGCTATGTGCGTACCGGTGGGTTCCTGCCGGACGCGGCCCGGTTCGACGCGGACTTCTTCGGCATCGCCCCGCGCGAGGCGTCCGCCATGGACCCGCAGCAGCGCGTCGTCCTGGAGACCGCCTGGGAGGCCGTCGAGCGCGCCGGCATCGACCCGGACAGCCTGCGCGGCTCGGTGACCGGCGTCTTCGTCGGCGCCGAGGCCCAGGAGTACGGCCCCCGCCTGCACGAGGCCCCCGACGGCCTCGACGGCTACCTGCTCACCGGCAACGCCCCGAGCGTCATCGCCGGGCGCGTCGCGTACTCGCTGGGGCTGGAGGGGCCCGCGCTCACCGTCGACACCGCCTGCTCCGGCTCGCTCGTCGCGGTGCACCTCGCCGTCCAGGCGCTGCGCCGCGGCCAGTGCGGCCTCGCCCTCGCCGGCGGCGTCGCCATCCTCGCCGCCCCGGGCACGTTCACCGCCTTCAGCCGCCAGCGCGGCCTCGCCGCCGACGGCCTGTGCAAGGCGTTCGCCGCGGCGGCCGACGGCACCGCCTTCGGCGAGGGCGCCGGGCTCTTCGTGCTCGAACGGCTCAGCGACGCCGTCCGCAACGGGCACACCGTCGTGGCCGTGATCCGGGGCACCGCCGTCAACTCCGACGGCGCCTCCAACGGGCTCACCGCGCCCAGCGGCGTCGCGCAGGAGCGCGTCATCCGCGCCGCGCTCGCCGACGCCGGGCTGCGACCGCAGGACGTCGGCGCGGTCGAGGCGCACGGCACCGGCACCCGCCTCGGCGACCCGATCGAGGCGCGGGCGCTGCTGTCGGCGTACGGGCGCGATCGCGGTGAACCGCTGTGGCTCGGCTCGGTCAAGTCGAACATCGGCCACACCCAGGCCGCCGCCGGCGCCGCCGGGCTCATCAAGATGGCCATGGCGATGCGCCACGAGACCCTGCCGCGCACCGTCCACGTCGACGCGCCCACGCCGCACGTCGACTGGAGCGCCGGCTCGGTCGAACTGCTCACCGAGTCCCGCGCCTGGCCGCGCGGCGGGCAACCGCGCCGGGCCGGGGTCTCCTCCTTCGGCGTCAGCGGCACCAACGCCCACGTCATCATCGAAGAACCGCCCGTTCCCGTCCCGGCCGCGGTGTCCGATGCGGACGGTCCCGCGCTGCTCGTGCTCTCCGCCAAGGGAGAGCAGGCGCTGCGGGCCCAGGCCCGCCGGCTGCTCGCCCGCCTCGACGAGCCCGTCCGCCTCGCCGACCTCGGCCACTCGCTCGCCACCACCCGCGCCGCCCACGGCCACCGCGCCGCCGTCGTGGCCGCCGGCCTCGATGCCGCCCGCGCCGGCCTCGCCGCCGTCGCCGAGGGCTCCGCCGCGATCGCGGACACCGCCGGGCCCGGCACACTCGCCATGATCTTCACCGGGCAGGGTGCCCAGCGCCTCGGCATGGGACGCTCGCTCGCCCTCGCGTACCCCGTGTTCGCGGCCGCCTTCGACGAGGCCGCGAGCCACCTCGACCTCCAGCTCGACCGGCCGCTGCGCGACGTCCTCGCCGGCTCCGACGCCGACCTGCTGGCGCAGACGGCGTACACGCAGTGCGCGCTGTTCGCCGTCGAGGTCGCCCTCGCCCGGCTCCTCGAATCCTGGGGAGTACGCCCGGCGGTCGTGCTCGGCCACTCCATCGGCGAACTGGCCGCGGCGCACATCGCCGGGCTCTGGGACCTCGCGGACGCCTGCACGGTGGTGGCCGCCCGCGGCCGTCTCATGCAGGCGCTGCCCACCGGTGGCGCGATGGTGTCCATCCCGGCCGCCGAGGACGAGGTGCGCGCCCGGCTCACCGACGGCGCGGGCATCGCCGCCGTCAACGGTCCCACCGCGACGGTCGTCTCCGGCGAGCAGGCCGCGGTCGACGCCGTCGCCGCGCACTTCACCGGCGCGCAGCGGCTGCGCGTCTCGCATGCCTTCCACTCGGCGCTGATGGAGCCGATGCTCGCCGAGTACCGGCAGATCCTGCAGTTCGTCGAGTACGCCGAGCCCACCGTCCCGCTCGTGTCCACCGTCACCGGCCGCGTCGCCGATCCGGCCGAACTGCGTACGCCCGACTACTGGGTCCGGCAGGTACGCGAACCGGTGCGCTTCGCCGACGCCGTGGCGGAACTGGGCGGCTTCGGTGTGCGTACCGTCGTGGAGGCGGGACCGCACCCCGTGCTGTCGGCGCTGGCCCGGGCGGGCGTGAGCAGCGAAGACGTGACATTCGTGCCCCTGATGCGCGACGGGTCGGACGAGGCGGAGACGGTGCTGGCCGCGCTCGGCCGCCTGTACGCGCGCGGCGGCCGGGTCGACTGGCCGGCCCACTTCGCCGGAGCGGCCCGCGTCGACCTGCCCACGTACGCCTTCCAGCGCGACCACTTCTGGGCGCCGCCACCGGTTCCGGCGGACGCCGCGGGGCTGGGCCTGGCCGGCGCCGGCCATCCGCTGCTCGGCGCGCAGGTCGACCTGGAGGGCGGCCCGACCGTCCTGACGGGACGGATCTCGGCGGCGACCCAGCCGTGGCTGGCCGACCACACGATCGCCGGGCGTACGCTGCTGCCCGCGACCGCGTTCGTCGAGCTGGCCCTGCACGCGGGCGAACGGGTCGGCTGCGTCTCGGTGGGCGAGCTGACCCTGCACGCCCCGCTCGTGCTGCCGCCCGGCGGCGTGGCCCTGCAACTCGTCGTCGGTACGCCGGACGAGGCGGGCGACCGGCCGATCGAGTTCGCCTCGCGCTCCGACGGCGACATCACGACGTGGACCCGGCACGCCTCCGGTCGCCTGTCCCCGGCCGCGGCGCCCACATTCGCGCTCTCGTCCGCATGGCCACCGCCGGGTGCCGAGCCGATCGCGCTGGACGGCTTCTACGAGAACCTGGCGGAGCAGGGCTACGGCTACGGCCCGGCGTTCCAGGGCCTGCGTGCCGCCTGGCGCCTCGGCACCGACGTGTACGCGGAGATCGCCGCCCCGGCGGCCCGGCCGGGCGGGTTCGGGCTGCACCCGGCGCTGCTGGACGCGGTGCTGCAGGCGACCGACTTCGCGTCCGGGGCCACCGCCGACGGCGCCGTGCACCTGCCCTTCGCCTGGAACGGCATCACCCGGTACGCCCACGGCGCCTCGGCGCTGCGGGCCCGGATCACGCCGGGCGCGGCCGGAGACGTGAGCCTGGTCCTCGCGGACGCCGCCGGGGAACCGGTCGCGACCGTCGCCTCGTTCCGTACGCGTCCCGTGGCCGCCGGCCTGCTGGAGTCCCCTGTGGACGCCCCGCTGTACCGGGTGGAGTGGGTGCCGCCGCCCGCGACGGAGTCCGTGGAATCCGCCGGCGATCTGCGGCTGACCTTCGCCGCGCCCGTACCGTCCGAGGCGGGCGGCCTCCCGGCCGCCGTCCATGAGGCGGCCGACCGCTGCCGCGCGGCGATCCAGGAGTGGCTGAGCACCGACCGCGCGGACGCCGACCGCCTCGTCGTGACGGTGCCCGTGGGCCTCGCCGCCGCAGCCGTCCGCGGCCTCGTCCGCTCGGCCGCCGCCGAGCACCCCGGCCGCATCCTCATGGTCGAACGGGCCGACACCACACGGGCCGACACCACACGGGCCGACACCACACGGGCCGACACCGAGGGGGCCGACACTGAGCAGGCCGACGCCGAGCGGGCCGACACCACGCAGGGCGCCGATCCCGCTGACGAAGGTCTGCAAGCCGTCGTGGCGGCGGCGTTCGCGGCGGGGGAGACGGAGATCCGCCTCACCGGCGCGGGCGCGCTCGTCCCCCGCCTCGCCCGGTTCCGCCCCGCGGCCGACCCGGCACCGGCCGGATTCAGCTGGCCGACGACCGGGACCGTCGTCGTCACCGGCGGGACCGGCGGCCTCGGCGCCCTCGTCGCCCGCCACCTCGTGGCCGCACACGGCGTACGGAAGCTGCTGCTGATCAGCCGCCGGGGTCCCGGCGCGCCCGGTGCCGACACCCTGATCGCCGACCTCACGGCGGCCGGCGCCCGGGTGAAGGCGGTCGCCGCCGACGTCGCCGACCGCGCCGCCCTGGCCGCTGCCCTCAAGAAGGTCGACGTGACGGCGGTCGTGCACGCCGCCGGGGTCGTCGACGACGCCACGGTCGCCGTGATGACCGCGGAGCAGCTGCGGGCCACACTCAGATCCAAGGTGGACGGTGCCTGGCATCTGCACGAGCTGACCGCCGGCCGCGAGCTGACCGCGTTCGTCCTGTTCTCCTCGGCCGCCGGGCACTTCGACGGCGCTGGGCAGGCGGGCTACGCGGCGGCCAACACCTTCCTCGACGCGCTCGCCGCCCACCGCACGGCCGAGGGGAAACCGGCGACGGCGCCGGCCTGGGGGCTGTGGGACGGCGCCGACGGGATGGGCGCCGCCCTGCGCGACGCCGACCGGGCCCGCCTGCTGCGGCAGGGCGTACCGCCGCTGAGCGTCGAGGAGAACCTGGCCGCGCTGGACCTGGCCGTCGCCTCGGGAGAACCGGCCCTCGTCCCGGTACGCCTCGACCTGCCCGCGGTGAAGGCACGGCCGGACGGCGTACCCCCGATGTTGCGTGGACTGGCACCGACGGCGGCCCGGAAGCAGGCCGCGCAGAACGACCTGCTCGATCTGGTACGCCGGCACGTGGCGACGGTGCTCGGCCACAGCGGGCCGGCGGCGGTCGCGCCGAAGCGGGCCCTGAGCGAGCTGGGGTTCGACTCGCTGGCGGCGATCGAGCTGCGCAACGCGCTGGACGCCGCGACCGGCCTGCGCCTGCCCGCGACGCTGGTGTTCGACTACCCGACGCCGCGCGCGATCGCCGACCACCTGCGCGAGCGGCTCGACGGCGCGCGCCGCCAGACCGCGGTCCAGGCGGCGGTGGCCAGCGGCGAGCCGATCGCGATCGTCGGCATGAGCTGCCGCTACCCCGGCGACGTGGAGTCGCCCGAGGACCTGTGGCGGCTGCTGGCCGGCGAGGTCGACGCGATCGGCCCGTTCCCCGCCGACCGGGGCTGGGACGTCGGCGCCATCTACGATCCCGAGCCCGGCCGCTCGGGCAAGACCTACGTACGCGACGGCGGCTTCCTGTCCGGCGCGGCCCTGTTCGACCCCGAGTTCTTCGAGATCGGACCGCGCGAGGCGCAGGCGATGGACCCGCAGCAGCGGCTGCTGCTGGAGATCTCGTGGGAGGCGCTGGAGCGCGCCCGGATCGACCCGTCGCGCCTGCGCGGCTCGGCGACCGGGGTGTTCGCCGGGGTCATGTACCACGACTGGGCGACGCGGCTGGGCACGGTGCCCGAGGACGTCGCCGGCTACATCGGCAACGGCAGCCTCGCGAGCGTCGTCTCCGGCCGGGTGGCGTACGCGCTGGGGTTGGAGGGGCCGACGGTCACCGTGGACACCGCGTGCTCATCGTCGCTGGTCACGCTGCACCTCGCCGTCCAGGCACTGCGGCGCGGGGAGTGCGGTCTCGCCCTCGCGGGCGGCGTCACCGTCATGTCCACACCGGACACGTTCATCGACTTCAGCCGCCAGCGCGGCCTGTCCGCCGACGGGCGCAGCCGCTCGTTCGCCGACGCCGCCGACGGGACCGGCTGGGGCGAGGGCGCCGGCATGCTCGTCCTGGAGCGGCTGTCGGACGCCCAGCGCCTCGGCCACCCGGTCCTCGCGCTCGTGCGCGGCTCGGCGGTCAACCACGACGGCGCCAGCAACGGCCTCACCGCCCCCAACGGCCTGTCCCAGCAGCGCGTGATCCGCCAGGCGCTCGCCGACGCCGGACTGCGTACGTCCGATGTGGACGCGGTTGAAGGCCACGGGACGGCCACCGTCCTCGGCGACCCCATCGAGGCGCAGGCCCTGCTGGCCACCTACGGCCAGGACCGCGCCGCGCCGCTGCGGCTCGGCTCGATCAAGTCCAACATCGGCCACACCCAGGCCGCCGCGGGCGTCGCGGGCGTCATGAAGATGGTCCTCGCGCTCGGCCACGAGGTCCTGCCGCGTACCCTGCACGTCGACGCGCCGTCCGGGCACGTCGACTGGAGCACCGGCTCGGTCGAGCTGCTCACCGAGGCCCGCGCGTGGACGCGCAACGGCCGCCCGCGCCGGGCCGCCGTCTCGTCGTTCGGCATCAGCGGCACCAACGCCCACGTCATCATCGAGGAACCCCCGGCCGCCGTCGTGGCCACTGTGGAGGGACCGGCCGCGCCGTGGCCCTTCCTCCTTTCCGGGAGTACGCCGAAAGCAGTGCGCGCGCAAGCCGAGCGCCTGCGGCAGGTGGTCGCCGACGGCGGCACCGATCCGGGCGTGCTGGCGCACGCGCTCGCCACGTCGCGGGCCGCCCTCGCCCACCGCGCGGGTGTGGTCGCCGCCGACGCCGCTGCGCTGCTGCGGTCCCTGGACTCCGTCGCCGACGGCGGCACGCCGGTCACGGCCGCGGCCGAGGGGCGGGTCGCCTTCCTGTTCACCGGGCAGGGCGCGCAGCGTACGGGGATGGGCAAGGGGCTCTACTCGCGTTTCGGGGTGTTCGCCGCGGCCTTCGACGAAGCGTGTGCGGCCCTCGACGTCGCGCGCGGCGTACCGGGTCTGCGGGAGCTGGTCTTCGACGGCGCCGAGGGTGCCCTCGACCGCACCGATCTCGCCCAGGCCGCCCTGTTCGCGTTCGAGGTGGCCGTGTTCCGCCTCCTGGAATCGTGGGGCGTACGCCCGGACCGGCTCGCCGGGCACTCGGTGGGCGAGATCGCCGCCGCGCACGCCGCCGGGGTCCTCACCCTCGCCGGGGCGGCCACCCTCGTCGCCGCCCGCGGCCGCCTGATGTGCGAGCTGCCGGACCGGCCCGGGGCCATGGTCGCGCTCGCGATGTCCGAAGAGGACGTCCGGGAACTGCTGGCGGGCAAGGAGGACGGCGTCGGGATCGCCGCCGTCAACGGCCCGGCCGCGGTGGTCGTCTCCGGCGACGAGGCCGCCGTGCTCGCGATCGCCGAGACGGCCCGGCAGCGGGGCGTCCTGTCGCACCGGCTGCCGGTCAGCCACGCGTTCCACTCGCCGCTGATGGAGCCGATGCTGGCGGAGTTCGCCGCCGTCGCCGAGAGCCTGGCCTACGCCGAGCCCGCCGTTGCCGTGGTCGCGGCGGGCGACGTGACGAGCCCCGCCTACTGGGTGCGGCACGTCCGCGACACCGTCCGGTACGCCGACACGGTGCACACCCTCCTCGCGCAGGAGGTCACCACCTTCGTCGAGGTGGGTCCCGACGGGATCCTCTCCGCGCTCGGCCGCTCGGTCGCCGGCGAACAGTACGCGTTCGTCCCGCTCGTCCGCCGCGACCGGGACGAGGTCACCACGGCGCTGACTGCTCTCGTCGCGGTGCACGACCGCGGTGCCGGGGTCGACTGGCCGGCCCTGCTCGGCGCCGGACCGGCCCGCGCCGACCTGCCCACCTACGCCTTCCAGCGCCGCCGCTTCTGGCTCGACGCGACGCCGTCCGGTGACGTGACCCGCTTCGGCCAGCGGGCCGTGCACCACCCGATGCTGGGGGCCGCGCTGAGCACGCCCGGCACCGGCGCGGCGGCGGGGGAGTCGATCGTCCTCACCGGACGGCTGTCCGCCCGGGCGCAGCCGTGGCTCGGCGACCACGTGGTGCGGGGCGCGATCCTGGTGCCGGGCACCGCGTACGCGGAACTGGCGCTGGTCGCCGCCGCGGAGTCCGGGTGCGCCGCGGTGGCCGACCTGACCATCGAGCGGCCGCTCGTGATGGCGCCCGAGGGCGGCGCCGCGATCCAGGTCGTCGTCGGCGCTCCGGCGGGCGGCGGGCGTACCGTCGCCGTGTACGCGCGGCCGGAGAACTCCGAGTCGCCCTGGCAGCGGCACGCCTCCGGCACGCTGACCGCCGACGATCCCGGCACGCCGGCCCCGGTCCCGGGCGCCTGGCCGCCACCGGGCGCGGTACCGCTGGACCTGGACGACGCGTACGGGCGGCTGGCCGACCGCGGCTACGGCTACGGTCCGGCGTTCCAGGGACTGCTGGCCGCGTGGCGCCTGGGCGACGAGGTGTACGCCGACGTCGAGCTGCCCGAGGACACCGCGCGGGGGGCCGGGGCGTACCGGCTGCATCCCGCGCTCTTCGACACGGCCATGCACGCGGACCTCCTCGACGACGGCGACGGGCCGACGCTGCTGCCGTTCGCGTGGTCCGGCGTACGCGTCCACGCCGTCGGGGCGTCGGCGCTGCGCGTACGGATCACGAAGATCAACGGCGCCGAAGAGTCCGCGATGGAGTTCACCGACGGCGACGGGCTTCCGGTGGCCACGGTGGACCGCCTCGTCTCCCGGGCCGCTGTGGAACTGCCCCCGGCCGACGACGGCGACCTGCTGATCGTCGAGTGGCAGCCGCGTACGCTCACCGCCGCCGAGCGCCTGCCCGACGGCTGGGCGGTCGTCGGCCTGGGCGAGCCGGTTCCGGCGGCCGACGTCGTCGTGGTGGACTGCGGCGCGTACCGGCCGGACGGCGACCTGCCCGGGCGGGCCCGGGAGGTCGCGCGCGAGCTGCTGTCCACGGTGCAGGCCGCGTTGCCGGGCGCCGCGCGGGTGGTGTGCGTCCGGCGTACCGGCGAGCTGGCCCACGCCGCGGTCGCGGGTCTGATCCGCGGCGTGCAGGGCGAGCACCCCGGCCGCTTCACGCTCGTCGAAGCCGACGGCGACGCCCTCGCGTGGCTGCCGGCGATCGTGGCCGCGGGCGAACCCGAGGCGGCGGTACGCCCGGACGGCGTCTTCGTGCCCCGCCTCGTCCGCACGGCGGCCGACGGCACGGCCCCGGACTGGGGCGACGGAACCGTCCTCGTGACCGGCGGCACCGGCGGGCTGGGCGGGGAGTTCGCCCGGCACCTCGCCGCCCGTCACGGCGTACGCCGGCTCCTGCTCGCCGGACGGCGCGGTCCGGCCGCCCCCGGGGTCGCCGAACTGGTGGCCGAACTGGAGGCGCTCGGCGCGGCGGTCACCGTGGCCGCGTGCGACATGGCCGACCGCGCGAGTGTCGAGGCGCTGCTGGCCACGGCCGGCCGGGTGACCGGCGTCGTGCACGCCGCGGGCACCGCCGACGCGGCGACGGCCGAAACGCTGACCCCGCACCAGCTCGACACCGTCCTGCGGGCCAAGGTGGACGGTGCCTGGCACCTGCACGAGCTGGCCGGCGACGCCACCGCGTTCGTCCTCGTCTCCTCGGCCGGCGGCCTCGTGCTCGCCGCCGGGCAGGCCAACTACGCCGCCGCCAACACGTTCCTCGACGCGCTCGCCGAGCACCGGGCCGCCGCCGGGCAGCCCGCCGCCGCGCTCGCGTGGGGCCTGTGGGACAAGGACACCGGCCTCGGCGGCGCCCTCACCGACACCGACCTGCGCCGGATGCAGCGCCTCGGCCTGCCCGCCGTCAGCGTCGCCACCGGGCTGCGGCTGTTCGACGCGGCTCTGCGTACGGGGGCGGCGGTCGTCGCGCCGTTGCGCCTGGACCCGGCCGCGCTGCGGCAGCGCACCGACGACCTGCCCGCGCTCCTGCGGGGGTTCGCGCCCGCCGTGCGCCGGGCCGCGCCGGCGGCCGCCCGCGAACTGCCGCTGGCGCAACGCCTCGCGGGGCTGGCCGAACCGGAGCGCGACCGCCTCCTCACCGACCTGGTGGTCCGCCACGCGGCCGCGGTCCTCGGCTACGACGACCCGGCCGCGCTCGACGGCGGGCGCGCCTTCAAGGAGCTCGGCTTCGACTCGCTGGCCGCGATCGAACTGCGCAACCTGCTCGGCACGGCCACCGGGCTGACCCTGCCCGCGACGCTGGTCTTCGACCACCCCACCGCCCGGGCGGTCGGGACGTTCCTCCAGACGAAGCTCATCGGTACGCCCGGCCGGGCCGCCGCCACGACCACGGCGGCCGCGCTGGACGAGCCGATCGCCGTCATCGGGATGGCCTGCCGGTACGCCGGCGGTGTGCAGACGCCCGAACAGCTCTGGCAGCTGCTGGTCGACGGGGTGGACGCGGTGGTCCCGTTCCCGGCCGACCGGGGCTGGGACATCGCGGGCGTCTACGACCCGGTGCCCGGCAAGCGCGGCAAGACGTACGCCCGCGAGGGCGGCTTCGTGCCCGAGGGGATCTGGTTCGACCCGGCCTTCTTCGGCATCGGCCCGTTCGAGGCGCTGGCGATGGACCCGCAGCAGCGGCTGCTGCTCGAATGCGCGTGGGAGGCGATCGAACGGGCGGGCATCGACCCCGCCGCCCTGCGCGGCAGCCTCACCGGCGTGTTCGCGGGCGCCATGTACGACGACTACGGCAGCCGGGCCAAGGACGCGCCCGCCGAGGTCGCCGGCTACCTGGCCAACGGCAGCTCGGGCGCGGTCGTCTCGGGCCGCGTCTCCTACCTGCTCGGCCTCGAAGGCCCGTCGATGACGATCGACACCGCCTGCTCCTCGTCGCTGGTCGCCCTGCACCTGGCGTCCCAGGCGCTGCGCGGCGGCGAGTGCGGGCTGGCCCTCGCGGGCGGCGTCACGATGCTGTCCAACACCGACCTGTTCGTGGACTCCAGCCGCCAGGGCGTCCTGGCGCCGGACGGGCGGTGCAAGTCGTTCTCAGCCGCCGCCGACGGGGTCGGCTGGGCCGAAGGGGCCGGGCTGGTCCTGCTCGAACGCCTCTCCGACGCCCGCCGCAACGGCCACACCGTCCTGGCCGTCCTGCGCGCCAGCGCGGTGAACCAGGACGGCGCCTCCAACGGCCTCACCGCCCCCAACGGCCCGTCCCAGGAGCGGGTCATCCGGGCCGCGCTCGCCGCCGCCGGGCTCCAGCCGTCCGATGTGGACGCGGTGGAGGCGCACGGCTCGGGCACGAAGCTCGGCGACCCCATCGAGGCCCAGGCGCTGCTGGCCACCTACGGCCAGGACCGCGAGCGGCCGCTGTGGCTCGGCTCGGTCAAGTCCAACATCGGCCACGCCCAGGCGGCCGGCGGCGTCGCCGCCCTCATCAAGGTCGTCCTGTCGCTGCGCAACGGGCTGCTGCCCAGGACGCTGCACGTGGACCGGCCCTCCCCGCACGTGGACTGGTCGTCGGGCGCGGTGGAACTGCTGACCTCGCCACGGGAGTGGACGGCGAACGGCCGCCCGCGCCGCGCCGGCATCTCCTCGTTCGGCATCAGCGGGACCAACGCCCACCTCATCGTCGAGGAGGCACCCGCTGCCGCCTCCGCCGCCGCCTCCGCGCCGGGAGCGCAGCCGCCCGTCGTGGCGCTGCCGTTGAGCGCGGCCCACCCGGACGCCCTGCGCGACCAGGCGCGGCGGCTGCACGCGTACCTCGTCTCCGGCGAAGCCGGCCTCGCGGACGTGGCGTACTCGCTGGGGACCACGCGTACCGCGCTGGAACACCGGGCGGTCGTCGTGGCGGCGGACCGGGCGGCGGCCCTCACCGGGCTGGAGCGGCTCGCCGACGCCGCGGTCGCCGACGGCGCCGTGACCGGGCGGGCCCGGCCGGGCGGGCGTACCGCGTTCGTCTTCACCGGCCAGGGATCGCAGCGGCTGGGCATGGGCCGCGCCCTGTACGCCGCCTTCCCCGCCTTCGCCCGAGCGCTGGACGAAGTCCTCGCCCAGCTGCCGGCCGACCTGCGCGACGTCATGTGGCACGGCGACGGTCAGGATCTCGCCCGGACCGGGTACGCCCAGCCGGCCATCTTCGCCGTCGAGGTGGCGCTCTACCGCCTGCTGGAGTCGTGGGGCGTACGCCCGGACGTGGTGGCCGGGCACTCGATCGGCGAACTGGCCGCGGCGCACGTCGCCGGGGTGCTCGACCTCGCCGGGGCCTGCGCGCTGGTGTCTGCCCGCGCGGCCCTCATGCAGGCGCTCCCGCCGGGCGGAGCCATGATGGCTGTACGCGCGACCGAGGCCGAGGTACGCCCGGCCCTGCGCGACGGCGTCGACATCGCGGCGATCAACGGGCCCCGCTCGATCGTGCTCGCCGGTGACGAGGACGCCGTGGCCGAGGTGGCCGCCGGATTCGGCTCCGCCAAGCGGCTGCGCGTCTCGCACGCCTTCCACTCCGGCCGGATGGACCCGATGCTGCCCGAGTTCGCGGTGGTCGCCGAAGGCATCGAGCACCACCCGGCGGTGATCCCGGTGGTCCTCGGCGGCGACCCGAGCCCCGACTACTGGGTACGCCAGGTCCGCCAGGCGGTCCGCTTCACCGACACCGTCGCGGCGCTGCGGGCGCAGGGCGTGACCCGGTTCGTCGAGCTCGGGCCGGACGCCGTGCTGACCGCGCTCGTGGCCGAGTGCCTCAGCGACGCGGCCGACGGCGTTCTCCTGACCCCGGTGCAGCGCAGCGGCCGCGACGAAGCGGTCGCCGTGCTCGACGCCGTCAGCCGCGTGTACGCCCACGGCGGCCCGGTCGACTGGGCCGCGGTCCACCCGGGCGGGCGTACCGTGCCGCTGCCGACGTACGCGTTCCAGCGCCGGCGCTACTGGCTCGACGCCAGCGAGGCCGCCGGGAACGTCGCCGCGGCCGGCCTGACCGCGGCCACGCACCCGCTGCTGGGCGCGGTCGTCGACCTGCCCGACACCGGCGCGGTCGTCCTCACCGGACGGTTGTCCGCCGACAGCGTCGGCTGGCTCGGCGACCACGTCATCCACGGGCGTACCGTGCTGCCGGGCACGGCCTTCGTGGAGCTGGCCGTGCAGGCCGCCGACGAGGTGGGCCTGGACGTGGTGGAGGAGCTGACCCAGCACCGCCCGCTCGTGGTGCCGGCCGGGGAGGCGATGACGGTACGCCTCGTCGCCGGAGCCGAGGAGGACGGCGGCCGCCCGCTGTCGATCTACGCGCGGCCGGCCGGTTCGCGCGGCGCGACCTGGACCCTGCACGCCCAGGGCCGCCTCGGCCGGGCCGCCGCCACGCCGGCCGCCGACCTGACCGCCGACCTGACAGTGTGGCCGCCGCCCGGCGCCGACCCGGTCGACCTCGACGGCGTCTACGAGCACCTGGCGGACCTCGGATTCGGCTACGGGCCCCAGTTCCAGGGGCTGCGCAAGGTCTGGCGGTCGGGCGGGTCCGCGTACGCGGAGGTGGCGCTGGCCGACCCCGCCGACGCCGCCCGCTACGGACTGCACCCGGCCCTCCTCGACGCGGCCCTCGGGACGATGGACTTCCTGGTCGACGGGGGACCGTCGGCGCTGACCGAGGCCACCATCCCGTTCGCGTGGAACGGCGTACGCCTGACCGGCGGGGGTGCGGCGGCGCTGCGCGTCCGCGCCCGGCAGGTCCCCGGCGGCGTCGAGCTGACCCTCGCCGACCCGGGCGGCGCGGCGGTCGGCTCGGTGGACCTGATCGCCGTCCGGCCCGTCGCGGCGGGGCAGCTCGACGGGGTGAGCACCGCACCGGAAGCGTTGCTGCGCATAGGCTGGCGGCCCGGGCCGGTGCTCGCCGCGGCCGAACCGGACCCGTCGGTCGTCGTGCTCGACCGGGCCGCCCCGGCGACCGGTGACGTGCTCGCCGACGCCCGCGCGGCCGCGTACGCCACAGTGGACGGACTGCGGGCCGCCCTGGCCGACAGCGACGCGACCGTGGTCGTGGTGACCCGCCGCGCGGTGCTCACACCGGGCGGACCGGACCTGGCCGCCGCCCCCATCTGGGGCCTCGTACGCGCGGCCCAGGCCGAGCACCCCGGCCGCGTCCTGCTCGTGGACAGCGACGACACCGCGGAGTCCCGGCGGATGCTCGCCGCGGCCGTGGCGACCGGGGAACCGGAGATGGCGTTGCGCGACGGCCGGCTGCTGCTGCCGCGACTGGAGCCGCAGGGCACCGTCGGGGCCGCCGCCGCCTGGAACCCCGACGGGACGGTCCTGATCACCGGCGGTACCGGCCTGCTCGGCGGGCACCTGGCCCGGCACCTCGTGACCGCCCGGGGCGTACGCCGGCTGGTGCTCACGAACCGGCGCGGACCGCAGGCGCCCGGCGTGCCGGAACTGTGCGCGGACCTGGCGGCCCTGGGGGCGGACGTGACCGTGGCCGCGTGGGACGGCGCCGACCGCGACGGGCTCGCCGCCCTGCTGGCCGCGATCCCGGCGGAGCACCCGCTGACGGCCGTCGTGCACGCGGCCGGGCGGATGGACAGCGCGATCCTGACCGCGCTGACCCCCGCCCAGATCGACGCCGTGTACGCGGCCAAGGCCGACCCGGCCTGGCACCTGCACGAGCTGACCCGCGACCACGACCTCGCGGCGTTCGTCCTCTACTCCTCGGCGGGCGGCCTCGTACTGGCCGCCGGGCAGGCCAACTACGCGGCCGCGAACGTCTTCCTCGACGCGCTCGCCGAGCACCGGGCGGCCGCCGGGCTCCCCGCGACGTCGCTCGCCTGGGGCCCGTGGGAGGGGGCGGGCGCGGAGATCGACCGCGACCGGCTCGCCCGCACCGGCGTGGCCGAGCTGTCCGTCGCCGAGGGCCTCGCGCTGTTCGACGCGGCGCTCGGCGGCGGGCCGGTCCTCGTGCCGCTGAAGACCGCGCCCGCCGGGGGCGAACCGCCGGCTCTGCTACGGGCGTTGGGCCGCAAGGCTTCCCGCCCGGTCGCGACCGCGCCGGCGGCGGTGGAGAAGCCGCTGGCCGAGCGGCTGGCGGACCTGGATCCGGTGCACCGCGAGCGACTCCTGCTCGACCTCGTCCGCACGCACGTCGCCGCCGTCCTGGGCTACGACGACGCGAGCGCGGTGGACGCCGAGAAGGCGTTCCTCGACCTCGGCCTGGACTCGCTGGCCGGGCTCGAACTGCGCAACCGGCTCGGCGCGGCCACCGGGCTGCGGCTGCCGGCCACCCTCGTGTTCGACCATCCGTCGCCGCTGCCGCTGGCCCGCCACCTGCTCGGCGAGCTCGTCCCCGAGGAGCCGCCGGCCGAGCCCGAGGACGGCATCGAGGACGCGGTCGCCGGCATGGACCTGGCCGACCTCGTGCGGTCGGTGTACCGCGGTACCGGGGAGAGTGCGTAATGACGGTCACCGCCGCCCAGCTCGCCGACGCCCTGCGTCAGTCGGTCGCCGACAACGAACGCCTGCGCCGCCGCGTCGACCGGTTCAGCGAGCCGATCGCGGTCGTCGGCATGGCCTGCCGGCTGCCCGGCGCCGACTCGCCGGAGGCGTACTGGCGGCTGCTGGCCGCCGGCGGCGACGCCATCGGGGAGTTCCCCGCCGACCGCGGCTGGGACGTCGCGTCGCTCTATCCACATCGGACCATATCGCGGCACGGCGGCTTCGTCGCCGCCGCCGGGGACTTCGACGCCGACCTGTTCGGCATCTCGCCCCGCGAGGCGCAGACCATGGACCCCCAGCAGCGGCTGCTGCTGGAGTGCGCCTGGGAGGCCGTCGAGCGGGCGGGCATCGCGCCGCTGTCGCTGCGCGGCACGCCGACCGGGGTCTACGCCGGGGTCATGGTCCACGACTACCCGCTCGCGAGCAGCGACGGCAGCCTCGTCTCCGGCCGGGTGGCGTACACGCTGGGGTTGGAGGGGCCGGCCCTGACGGTCGACACCGCCTGCTCCTCCTCGCTGGTCGCCCTGCACCTCGCGGCGGCCGCGCTCCGGGCGGGGGAGTGCTCGCTCGCGCTCGTCGGCGGGGTCACGGTCTTCGCCGAGCCCGACATGTTCGTCTACTTCAGCGAGCAGGGCGGCCTCGCGCCGGACGGGCGCTGCAAGGCCTTCGGGGACGGCGCGGACGGCGTCGGCTGCGCGGAGGGCGCCGCCGTCCTGCTCGTCGAGCGGCTCGCCGACGCCGAACGGCTCGGGCATCCCGTCCTCGCGGTCGTGCGCGGCAGCGCCGTCAACTCCGACGGCGCCTCCAACGGCTTCACCGCCCCCAACGGCCAGGCGCAGCAGCGGGTCATCCGCGCCGCCCTGGCCGCCGCCGGCCTCCAGGCGTCCGATGTGGATGCGATCGAGGCGCACGGCACCGGCACCGCCCTCGGCGACCCCATCGAGGCCGAAGCGCTGCTGGCCACCTACGGCCAGGGCCGCGAAGAGCCGGTCCTGCTCGGCTCGGTCAAGTCCAACATCGGCCACACGCACGCCGCCGCGGGCGTGGCCGGGATCGTCAAGATGATCCTCGCGCTCGGCCACGAGAGCCTGCCGCGCACGCTGCACGCCGACGTCCCGTCGTCGCATGTGGACTGGGCGGGCGGGCGCGTCGAACTGCTGCGCGAGGCCCGGCCGTGGCCGCGCGGCGAGCGTACCCGGCGGGCGGGCGTGTCGTCCTTCGGCCTCAGCGGCACCAACGCCCACGTCATCATCGAGGAACCCGCGCCCGTCGTGTCGGCCGGTCCCGTCGCGCCGGTCCCGGCCGAGCGCACCGGCGGCCCGCTGCCGTGGCTGCTGTCCGCCCGCACCCCGGCCGCGCTGCGCGGCCAGGCCGCGGCGCTGTTGTCCCTTGTGGACGAACAGCACCCCGACGACGTCGCCTTCTCCCTGGCCACCTCCAGATCCGCGCTACCGCACCGAGCCATGATCACTTCAGGTGTACGCGTGGCCCTGCGAGCCCTGTCCGACGGCACCGCGGCGCCGGGGCTGCTCACCGGGGCGCCCGGCGAAGGACGGCTGGCGTACCTGTTCACGGGGCAGGGGGCGCAGCGGGTCGGGATGGGCCGCGAACTCCACGAGACCTTCCCGGCCTTCGCCGACGCCCTCGACGCCGTGCTCGCGTACCTGCCGGGGGAGGTGAGGGACGTCCTGTGGAACGACGCCGAACGCCTCGACCGCACCGGGTACGCCCAGCCGGCCCTGTTCGCGGTCGAAGTGGCGCTCTTCCGGCTGCTGGAGACGTGCGGGCTGACCCCGGACGCCGTGGCCGGGCACTCGATCGGCGAGATCGCGGCCGCCCACGCCGCCGGGGTGCTGACCCTGCCGGACGCCTGCGCGCTCGTCACCGCCCGGGCGAGCCTGATGCAGGAACTGCCGCCCGGCGGCGCGATGGTCGCCCTCGTCGCCACCGAGGACGAGGTGCGCCCCCTGCTCGGTCCCGGCGTCGACCTCGCCGCCGTCAACGGTCCCCGCGCTGTGGTGATCTCCGGCGCGGCCGCCGAGGTGGCCGCCGTGGCCGCGAAGTTCGACACCGCCCAGCCCCTGCGCGTCTCGCACGCTTTCCACTCGCCGCTGATGGAGCCGATGCTGGCCGCGTACCGGGCGGTGGCGGCCGGGCTCTCCTACGCCGAGCCGCGGATCCCGGTCGTCTCCACCGTCACCGGCGAGGCGGCCGCCCGGGGCGAGCTGACCGACCCCGAATACTGGGTACGCCAGGTCCGGCGGCCGGTCCGCTTCCATGACGCCGTCCGGACCCTCGCGGCCACGGGGGTCCGGCGGTTCGTCGAGGTCGGGCCGTCGGGCGTGCTCACGGGACTCGTCGCGCGCGCCCTCGACGGGGACGCCGACGTCTGCGTACCGGTGCTGCGGCGCGACCGGTCCGAGGCCGAAGCGTTCGCCGCGGCACTGGGCGAGCTGCATGTGCGCGGTGTGGCCGTCGACTGGCGACCGGTCTTCACCGGCCGCGGAGCGCGCCGCGTCGACCTGCCCGTGTACGCCTTCCAGCGCCGCCCCTACTGGCTGCGCCCCGATCGCGTGGACGTGGCCGGGGCGGGACTGGCGGCCGCGGCGCACCCCCTGCTCGGTGCCGTCGTCCAGCTGCCCGGCGACGAGGGGGTCATCCTCACGGGACGGTTGCCGGGGGACGCCTGGCTCGCCGACCACGCCGTCGCCGGGCGGCCCGTCCTGCCCTCGACCGCCTACGTCGACCTGGCCCTGTACGCGGGCGCCATGGCCGGCTGCCCGCACCTCGTCGAACTGGTCCTGGCGGCGCCGCTGCCGACCGACGGCGCCGAACCGGTCCACCTCCAGGTACGCGTCGGCGCGCCGGACCACGCCGGCGACCGCCCGGTGACCGTCCACTCGCGACCCGGCACCGACGGCGACTGGACCCGGCACGCCGCCGGTACGCTGTCCGCCGCCGTCCCGGTGCCGCCCGGCCTGACGGGCGAGTGGCCGCCGCCGGGTGCCGAGCCGATCGACCTGACCCGCGCGTACGAGGACCTGGCCGCGGGCGGGCTGCGGTACGGCCCGGCCTTCCAGGGACTGCGAGCCGCCTGGCGATGGGGCGACGAGGTCTACGCCGAGGTGGTACGCCCGGCTGCCCTGCCCGCCGGGACGTTCGGCATCCATCCGGCGCTGCTGGACGCCGCCCTGCACGCGGGGGCCCTGGCGGGCACGGACGGGCCGCCGATGGTCCCGTTCTCGTGGAGCGGCGTGACCCTGGGCACCGGGCGGCCCGCGTCGGTACGCGTACGCCTGCGTCCGGCGGGCGGGGACGGCGTCGAGGTCACCTGCGCCGACGGCACCGGCGCCCTGGTCCTGCGGGCCGACGCGGTGACCGTCCGCCCGGCCGCGCCGGTGAGCGGCCGCGGCAGCCTGCTGACGCTCGCCTGGACCGCCGCCGCTCCACCGTCCATGGTGGACGACATCGTCGTGCTGGACGACATCGCCTTCGTCGGGACGGATCTGCCGGCCGACCTCCTGGACGTGGCGCCGGTGGCCGTCGCGGACCTGGCGGACCTCGCCGGCGAGCCGGCCGTCGTGGTCGCCCCCTTCTTCACGGACGCCGACGCCTTCCGCCGACCCGACGACGCCGACGGCACCGATCTGGGCCGGCGCGGGCTGGAACTCGTCCGGAGCTGGCTGACCGACCCTCGCTGGGAACGGTCGCGCCTCGTGCTGCTGACCCGGGGCGCCGTGGCCGCCGCCGTCGGCGAGAGCGTCACGGACCCGGCCGCCGCGGCGCTGTGGGGGCTGATCCGCTCCGCGCAGGAGGAGGCGCCCGGCCGCTTCGGGATCGTCGACGTCGACGACCGGACGGTGTCGCTGCTCGCCCTGCCCTCGGCCGTCGCCGACCCCGGCGGTCAGCTCGCCGTACGCGACGGCCGCCTCCTGTCACCGCACCTGACCCACGCGGCCCCGGCGCCGGCGGGGCGGCCGGCCCTGCCCGGAACCGTGCTCGTCACCGGCGGTACCGGTGCCCTCGGCGGCCTCGTCGCCGAACACCTCGTGACCGCGCACGGCGTACGCGATCTGCTGCTCGTGAGCCGGCGCGGACCGGACGCGCCGGGCGCCGCGGAACTGTCCGCCCGCCTGACGGGCCTCGGCGCGCGCGTGACCGTGGCGGCCGGTGACGTCGCCGACGAGAAGGCGCTGCGCGGCCTGCTCGACGGTGTGGACCTGTCCGGGGTCGTGCACTGCGCGGGCGTCCTCGCCGACGCGACGCTGGCCACGATGACAGCCGAGCAGTGGGACACCGCCCTGCGGGCGAAGGCCGCCGCGGCGTGGACCCTGCACCGGGCGACCGCCGATCGGAACCTCGCCATGTTCGTCCTCTTCTCCTCGGTCGCGGGCGTCTGGGGCGCCGCCGGGCAGGCGAACTACGCGGCCGCGAACGCGCTGCTCGACGGGCTGGCGGCGTACCGGCGCGGGCTCGGGCTGCCCGGGCTGTCGGTCGCCTGGGGGCTGTGGGCCGGCGACGGGATGGGCGCCCTGCTCAGCGACGCCGACCGGCGCCGGATGGCCCGCGCGGGGATCGGCGTCCTCGGCACGGCCGACGGGCTGGCCCTGCTCGACCAGGCCCTCGGCGGCACCGACCCGCATCCGGTGGCCGTCCGCCTCGACCTCGCCGCGCTGCGTACATCCGGGGCGGACGTGGCGCCGATCCTCGCCGGGCTGGCCGGTCCCGCCGCCCGACCGGCGACCGTGGACACCGGAGCAGCCCTGCGGCAGCGCTTGGCCGCGCTCGACGCGCCGGCCGCGCTGGAAGCGGTCACCGACCTCGTCCGCCAGTACGCCGCCGCGGTCCTCGGCCACGGCGACGCCGCCGCGATCGAGGCGTACCAGCGCTTCGGCGATCTCGGCTTCGACTCACTGACCACGGTGGAGCTGCGCAACGGACTCGCCGCCGCGACGGGTCTGCGGCTGCCCGCCACGGTCGTGTTCGACCACCCGTCGCCGCGCCGGCTCGGGGAGCACCTGCTCGCGCTGCTGCGCCCGGCCGATCCGGCGGTCCCCGAGGACGACGATCTCGCGGAACTGGACGCCGACGCGCTCATCGACCTGGCGTACGCCGACGGTGACGCCACTGGGAGGCTGGGATGACCGACTCGACCGAGCGCCTGACCGAGGCCCTGCGCAAGGCGCTGCGCGACGTCAAGCGGCTGCAGCAGGACAACCAGCGGCTGGCCGAGGGCGACGCGGAGCCGATCGCGATCGTGGGCATGGCCTGCCGGCTGCCGGGCGGCGCCGACGATCCCGAGGCGCTGTGGCGGCTCGTGGACGGCGGGACCGACGCGATCTCCGGCTTCCCCACGACCCGGGGCTGGGATCTCGACAACCTCTACCACCCCGACCCCGACCACCCCGGCACCACGTACGCCGTCCGCGGCGGGTTCATGACCGCGCCCGAGGAGTTCGACGCCGACTTCTTCGGCATCTCCCCGCGCGAGGCGGTCGCGATGGACCCCCAGCAGCGGGTGTTCCTGGAGTGCGTCTGGGAGGCGTTCGAGGACGCCGGGATCGACCCCGAACCCCTGCGCGGCAGCGACACCGGAGTCTTCGCCGGCGCGGCCTCCTCGGACTACGGCGGCTACGACAGCACCGCCGACGAGGGCGCCGAGGGCTACCGCGTCACCGGCAACGAGCTGAGCCTGGTCTCCGGCCGCGTCGCGTACGCGCTGGGCTTCGAGGGCCCGGCGATGAGCATCGACACCGCCTGTTCCTCCTCGTCGGTGGCGGTGCACCTCGGCGTACGCGCGCTGCGGCGGGGGGAGTGCTCGCTGGCCGTGGCCGGCGGCGTCATGGTGCTCGCCACGCCGGGCATCTTCGTGGACTTCGCCCGCCAGCGCGGCTTGGCCCCGGACGGCCGGTGCAAGTCGTTCGGCGACGGCGCCGACGGGACCGCGTGGTCGGAGGGCTGCGCCGTGCTGATCCTGGAACGGCTGTCGGACGCCCGGCGGCTCGGGCACCCGGTCGCCGCGGTCATCCGGGGCACGGCCGTCACGTCGGACGGCGCCTCGCACGGGCTCACCGCGCCCAACGGTCTCGCACAGCAGGCGGTCATCCGCAAGGCGCTCGCCGACGCCGGGCTCCATCCGTCCGATGTGGACGTCGTCGAGGGGCACGGGACCGGGACCGTTCTCGGCGACCCGATCGAGGCGCAGGCGCTGCTGGCCGCGTACGGGCAGGACCGCACGCAACCGCTGTGGCTCGGATCGCTGAAGTCGAACGTCGGGCACACGCAGGCCGCCGCCGGGGTCGCCGGGATCATCAAGATGACGATGGCGCTGCGGCACGGGCGGCTGCCGCGTACGCTGCACGCCGACCAGGCCTCCCGGCACGTGGACTGGACGGCCGGCCGGGTCGGGCTGCTGACCGGGGCGCGGCCCTGGACGGCGACCGGGCGGCCCCGCCGGGCGGGCGTCAGCTCCTTCGGGATCAGCGGCACCAACACGCACATCGTGATCGAGGAACCGCCCGCCGTCCCGCCGCCTGCCTCCGCCGCAGTTGACGGCCCGGTCGCCTGGCCGCTGTCGGCGAAGTCCCCCGAGGCTCTCGCCGCCCAGGCCGGCCGGCTGCTCGCCCGGGTCGACGAGACCGCGGACTGGGTGCCGGCCGACGTCGCGTACGCGCTGGCCGCCACCCGCTCGCACTTCCGGCACCGGGCGGTCGTCCTCGGCACCGGCCCGGGCGAACTGCTCGACGGGCTCAAGGCCCTGGCCGCGGGGGATCAGGGGCCGGTCTTCGGCGGAGTGGCCGACCCGGCGCTGACCGGCCTCGCCGAGCGTTACACCGCCGGGGAGACCGTCGCGTGGCCGGTGACCCCCGGTCACCCTTTCCGCCTGCCCACGTACGCATTCCAGCGCCGGCGCTACTGGCTCACCCCCACCCCGCAGGCGGGCGACGTCGCGGCCGCCGGACTGCGACCGGTCGGCCACCCGCTGCTGACGGCCGCCGCCGAGGACCCCGAGTCCGGCACGACGGTCCTGTCGGGACAGTGGTCCGCGACCGGCCAGCCGTGGCTCGCCGACCATCGCATCGGCGGGCGGACCCTCGTGCCCGCCACGGTGCTCGTCGAACTCGCCGTACGTGCCGGCGACGAGACCGGCACCGGCGAACCGGCCGAGCTGATCCTCGAAGCCCCGCTCGAACTTCCGGCCACCGGCGCCCTCCAGGTACGCGTCATCGTCACGAGTGCGGGGCGCCTGACGATCTGGTCGCGACCGGCCGCCGGGGACGCCGCCTGGCAGCGCCACGCGAGCGGAACCCTGAGCCCGGACGCGCCGCCCGCACCGCCGGTCGCGACGGCCTGGCCGCCCGCGGACGCGGAGCCCGTCGACCTCACAGCCGCCTACGAACGCCTGACCGGACTCGGGTACGCCTACGGCCCGGCCTTCCAGGGCCTGCGCAACGCCTGGCGGCGCGGCGGCGAACTGCTGGCCGAGGTGAGCCTGCCGGACGGCGTACCGGCGGGCGGCTTCGGACTGCACCCGGCGCTCCTGGACGCGGCGTTGCACATCGTGCCGCTCGCCGGGACCGGGGCCGCCGAGGTGCCGTTCGGCTGGTCGGGCGTACGCCTGCACGCCACCGGCGCCCGCGACCTGCGCATCCGGCTCACCCCCGGCGAGTCCGGCGCCGCCGTGTTGACGGCTGTCGATCCCGCGGGAACGCCCGTCCTCACCGTCGCGGCGATCACCTCACGGCCCCTGGGCGCCGACAACCCGCTCCACACGCTCGACTGGGCCGACGTCGCACCGGCTTCCGGCGTACACCCGGTGGAGGTCAAGGATGTCGCGGACCTGGACGGCCTCGCGGAGCCGGCGCTCGTGTTCTTCCGGGCCCCGGCCGGCGACGGGCCCGAGGCCGCGCACGCGACCGCGCGCGCCGCGCTCGCCCTCGCGCAGGCCGTGACCGGGCGGTTCGCGGCCACCCGGCTCGCCGTCGTGACCGACGGCCAACTCGCCCACGCGCCCCTGCGCGGCCTGCTCGCCGCCGCGAACGCCGAGTTCCCGGGCCGGTTCACGCTGGTCGAGACGCAGGCGGAGGTGCTCGTGCCGCCACCGGCCGAGCCGTTCGCCGCCGTGCGCGACGGGCGCCTCCTCGCGCCGCGCGTCGTGCGCGCCGCGCCCGGCCTCCCCGCGCCGAGGTTCGATCCACAAGGGACGGTCCTGGTCACCGGCGGCACCGGCGCCCTCGGCCGCGTCGTCGCCCGCCACCTCGTCACCGCGCACGGCGTGCGCCACCTCGTTCTCGCCAGCCGCCGCGGCGGCGCCGAAGACCTGCGCGCCGAACTGCTCGCCCTCGGCGCGACGGTCACCGTGGCCGCCTGCGACCTGTCCACAGAATCAGGTGTACGCGCAGCCCTGTCCACTGTGTCCGATGACCACCCGCTGACCGGGGTGGTGCACGCCGCCGGGATCGTGGACGACGGCGTCATGGCGGCCCTGACCCCGGACCGCCTGGCGGCCGTGCTGCGCCCGAAGGTCGACGCGGCCTGGCACCTCCACCGCCTGACCGCCGGCCTCGACCTGGCCGCGTTCGTGCTCTTCTCGTCCGCGTCGGGCGTCCTCGGCGCACCCGGCCAGGCGAACTACGCCGCCGCCAACACCTACCTCGACGGTCTGGCGGCCCACCGGCGATCGCTCGGCCTGCCCGCGGTGTCGATCGCCTGGGGCCTCTGGGACGGCGACGGCCTGGGCGCCCGGCTCACCGACGCCGACCGCGACCGGCTGGCCCGCGGCGGCATGCGTACCCTCAGCGCCGAGGAGGGCCTGGCACTCTTCGACACGGCCCTCGGCGCGCCGGACCCGGTCGTCATCGCGGCCCGCCTGACCCTCACGCGTACGCCCGCTCCGCGTACGGAACGCCCCGCCGCCGGCTTCACACTGCCCGCCGGGGCCGACCGCCGGCAGGCGCTGCTCGACCTCATCGGCGTCACGGCCGTCGCGGTCCTCGGCCGCGATCGCCCGATCGACCCCGCGACCGGCTTCCTCGACCTCGGCTTCGACTCGCTGACCGCGCTCGAACTGCGCAACAAGCTCGACGCGGCGACCGGCCTGCGACTGCCCGCCACGGTCGTGTTCGACCACCCGTCGGCGGAGGCACTGGCCGCGTACCTCGACGAGACGCTGACCGCTTCGTCGGGTGACTCGGGAGTTTCCGGGGTTTCGGGGCGTTCTGGGGTTTCCGGGGTGGAGGCCGGTCTGGCGGCGCTGGAACACGAAGCCCGGTCGGCGGTGGCCGACGAGTCCGTGGCCGCTCGGCTCCGCGCCCTTCTGGCGGCCTGGACGCCTGCGTCCGATGTGGATTCACTTGCGGAGGTCTCCGCCGACGAGCTCTTCTCCATCCTCGACGACGAACTGACCTGACAGCTCCTGGGCTCCTTGATCGAGGCGGGTACCCGGTCGTCACGACAACCCGCCTCGTTCTTCGTTGCACGAACGATCACACACATGCGGGCGGAGAGCCGGATGCGGTGGCGCGGGACCGGCCTTTGTCGCGACTGTCCGATATGAAAGCTCGGTTGCCGGCGACGCTTGTGATCGTTGACGGCTGGGGTGTGAATTCGGCCCGCTTGTGCATGATCATTTACGGTTCTGGAGCGCGTTGACCGCCCTTGGCTACACCTGAGACGTAATTGATCATGCATAGGGCAGCCGGAATCACGCCCCAGCCGTAAATGATCAAGAAATCAGGGGGCCCGGTCCACTTGTCCACCTCGCCAGAGACCAAACGCGGGTACAACCGGGCATCCGTCAAGATCGCCTCGAGTGCACGGCCCACCCGACTGCCCACATCGGACAGTCGCGACAAAGGTCAGGGGTGAGGGGGTAAACGGTGACCGAACCGCGGTGGAGGATGCGTCGCCCCACTCACCTGGCAGTGGAGGCGCCTCCGGCGCCGGAACGGTCTCCCGCGCGAGGAGCGGAGGTGAGATCGACGTACCCGGGACAAAATGATCTTGACTATGAAGGTGGCTCTCCGCCGCTGGGTCTCGATCCAGTACCCGGATGCTGTAGTAGTGGATCTCCATGGCGTGATCGAGTTCCCTGGAGCTGCGGAATCGGCCCGTTTTCTGCAGGATTTGGGAACTTGATCATGCCTTCACGTCTGACAGGGCGACCTCCGTCCCTCGAGTGATTGTTTACCGCCATTACGGCAGGGCGCGGCGGATAGCCTTGATCAAGTACCGGCTATTCGGCAAGGAAGCGTTCTCCCGCCTATATGACGGTATTTGATCAAGGAAATCGGCCTCGCGATGCCGTATTGGTGGTATTTGATCAAGGCGGCCGCCGTTATTGATCGCTGGCGGGCGGGAGCGATGTCGTCAGCGGTGACGGATTACCCACACATGCAACCAGAGAGCCTTGAGTCTGAAGGTGATCTTGGTTAGTCGATGAGTTGCATGGGGAGTTCGCTGCGGCTGCGGATGCCGAGCTTGCGGTAGACGCGGGTGAGGTGCTGCTCCACCGTGCTCACCGTGATGAAGAGGCTGCCGCCGATCTCGCGGTTGGTCTGGCCGAGCGCGGCCAGCTGGGCGACGCGGAGTTCGGCCTCGCTGAGCACCATCGACTCCAGCGGGTCGTCGGTCTGGGCGGCCGGGTCCTCGCGCGGTTCGGGCGGCGGGCTCGGCGGGGTCTCCCGCCAGACGCGGGTGGCCGGGGGACGCGGACCCGCCGCCGTGGCTCCGGCGAGTTTGCGGGTGCCGGTGGCTTCGAGGAGGTCGCCCTCGCGCTGGAAGGTGTCGGCGGCCTGGCGCAGCAGGACGGCACCCTCGGCCGGTGTGGCGGCCAGGCCGAGGACGCGCAGTCCCAGCGCCCGGGCCCGTGGGTCGGCCTCCGGCGACCGGGCCAGCTGCTGGCGGGCCAGTTCCTGGGCGACCGGGCCGTTGCCGAACCGCAGGTACGCCTCGGCGAGGTCGGCCCGCCAGGGCACCAGGGCCGGCAGGTCCACCTCGAGCGCGTCCAGCAGCCGGCGGCAGTCCATGAAGTCGCTGATCGCGGCGAGCAGGCGGCCGGTGGCGAGCTGGAAGCGGCCGCGGGCCCGCAGGTAGAGCAGGCCGCCGATGGTCTTGAAGGCGCCCGGTGGCACCGGGTGGCGCAGGACGCGGGCCGCCGCTTCGTGCCGGCCGGCCACGGTCTCGGCGGTGACCAGAGTCGCCAGCGGGTGGGCGATCGACACCCCCCAGCTCTCGGCGGGCAGCCGGTCCAGGGCCTGGCGGGCCTGGGCGGCGGCCTCGGTGGGGGCGCCCCGCCGCAGGACGAGCCCGGCGCCGACCGCGCCGAGGAAGGCCTGCCAGGTGAGGGCGCCGCGCCGGCCGGCCTGGTCGACCAGCTGGGCGCACCAGCGCTCGGCGCATTCGCCCTGCCCGCCGTACGCCAGTGCCGTGACGGCCGTCGCCAGAGCCTCCAGAGTGGAGTCCTCCAGCGGGCAGTTGTGCAGGATGCGCTCGGCGCTGGCGGTGCTCGCGGCGCTGCCGGGCGTACGCCACACCTCGGCCAGGCCGGCGGTCGTCTGCGACCAGGGATCGCGGTCGCCGGCGCCGGACTCCACGGGGGCGACCGGACCGGCGTGGCCGGGGCCGAAGTGCCACTGGGCGGCCAGCGTCAGGGTGGCCCGCGACCGGGAGTCGATCTTCTGGCCGGACTCGTGCCAGCCGCTCACGGCGTCGGCCAGCCCTTCGCGGTCGCCGTTCCACAGTGACAACCGGGCCCGCGCCATCGACTCCGCCCGCTCCGGCGGCACGCCCGGCTCGGGTTCGTCGAGGGCGGCGAGACAGGAAGCCGACACATAGGGGTTGACGCGGAAAGTTACCCGCGCGAGCGCCACCCGGATCATCCGGCGCTCGGCCCGGTCGGTGGTCGCCGTCAGGGCCAGTTCGAGGCAGCGGCCGGCGAAGGCCAGGTCGTCGCGTACGGTGGCGATCTCGGCGGAGCGCCGCAGGACCCCGGTCGACCAGTCGGGCGCCACCTGTCCGGCCGCCACGAGATGCCCGGCGATCTCCTCGGCCGGCGCGGCCTGCCGGTACTTCGCGTGCGCCACCTGAAGATGCAGCCGTGACCGCGTCGCGGGCGGCAGGGCGTCCGCGGCGGCCACCTTCGCGGCCGGGTGACGGAATTGACCGTTCTCGATGAGTCCGATATCCGTCAAGACCGCCAGGGCGTCCTCCGCGACCGCAGAGCTGACCCCGGCCGTGCGGGCGAGGGCGCCGTGGCCGGCGTACTCGCCGAGCATCGCGAGCGTCCCGGCGATCTCGCGCAGCGCGGGCTCGTGCCGGTGCAGCAGGGCCACGACCGCCCGGCCGAAGGCCGTGCCCGCCACGACCTCGCCGTCCCCGGCGAAGTCCTCGGCCAGCGCGGCGGCCAGCATCGGATTGCCGGCGCTGAGCGTACGCAGGCGGGTGGCCTGCTCGGCGGTCACCGGCCCGGCGATGGGCGCGGTGAGCTCGGCGATCGCCTGGTCGTCCAGCGGCCGCAGATGCAGCCGGTCGTGGGGCAGCCGGTCGAAGTGCGCGGTCATCTCCGGCCGGGAGCTGTCGCCGCGGTCCAGGGTCAGCACGATGAGGATCTGCACCGACCGGATGCGCCGCTGCAGTTGCAGCAGCAGTTGCAGGGAGCTGGCGTCGGCGTACTGCAGGTCGTCGACACCGATGACCATCGTGCGCCCCCGGGCCAGGCCGAGCAGGATGTGTCGGATCTCCTGGACGATCGGGCTCAGCGCGGCCTCGGGATCGGCGACCCCGGCCACGCGCTCGCCGACCTCGTGCAGGATCTCGGCGACCTGATCCGCCACATTAGCCGGTAGCGCGGACGAATTGATGAACAGCTGTTCAATAATTCCTGTCCCGTAATTCTGCTCGTCCGGCGCGCCAGTGGCGCTCAGAGTGAGCGTGCCCGAATCCGCCGCGAATCGCAGAAAATCGTTCAATAGATGAGTCTTGCCGCTCGCCGTCCCGCCCTCGACGATGACCAGCCCGCCCGCGCCCGCCGAGCATGCGACCAGCTTCTGCTGCAGAAATGACAGTACTTCGCCCCGCGCCGAAGTACTTGTCGGCCTACCCCTGGGCACGTGAACTCCACCCCAATTGCCAAGACTGATGACTGTCCACCGGCGACACCGCCATGTCGAGCCGAGGACGTCTCTGTCTCTACTGCCACCGACCATAAGGGATATACAGGAGAGTTGATGTGGCGGGGCATCGACCGGAAGGCCGGTCGGGCGCGGACTGGTCGGCCTCTTGCCTCTCAGCCGGGTCGGCGCACCGGAAATCCAGGGGCGCCATAGGGGTTGATCGACAAAGGTCGACGTGGAATAGTCACTTAGCTATGTCAGCAGTCACCGAGAACCTCTCGCTCTGGTTCCGGCAGTTCCATCCCGCCCCCGCGGCGCCCCTGCGGCTCGTCTGCTTCCCGCACGCCGGCGGCGCCGCCACCTTCTACTTCCCGGTCGCCCGTGCCCTCGCGCCCGGTGTCGACGTCGTCGCCGTGCAGTACCCCGGCCGCCAGGACCGGCGCGGCGAAGCCTGCGTCGACGACATCGAGCGGCTGGCGGACCTCGTCGTCGCCGAGCTGCGGCCGCTGTGCGACCGGCCGGTGGCCTTCTTCGGGCACAGCATGGGCGCGATGGTCGCGTACGAGGTGGCCCGGCGGCTCGAGGCCGAGGGGATCGTCCCCATCGGACTGTTCGCCTCCGGCCGGCGGGCGCCCTCGACGCGGCGGCACGAGACGGTCCATCTGCGCGACGACGACGGCATCGTGCGGGCGCTGCGGGAGCTCAGCGGCACCGACGCGGCCGTCCTGGCCGACGACGAGCTGGTCCGCATGATCCTCCCGGCCATCCGCGGCGACTACAAGGCGGTGGAGACGTACGCGCACACCCCTGGCCGGGAACTGACCTGCCCCGTGCACGTCCTGATCGGACAGGCCGACGAGATGAGCACAGTGGACGAAGCCGAGGCGTGGCGGCGGCACACCACCGGGCCGTGCACCGTGGAAGTGTTCCCCGGCGGGCATTTCTTCCTCGTCGAGCAGGCCCCCGCCGTGCTGGCGAGTCTGCGGGCGCGGCTGGCGGACTGGCGTACCAACCCCTAGCGCGGTCCGGGCCGCCCGTGCGGGCGCACCGCGTCTGGGGGACCGGTCACGCGGTTAGGGGTGGGACCGGATCGGCGCCGCTCTTACGGTGATGCTCGTGAACACGCCCGAGGAGAAGCTGGTCAATGCCCTGCGCGTCTCCCTCAAGGAGACCGAGCGCCTGCGCGAGCAGAACAAGAAGCTCGCCGACGCCGCGCGGGAGCCGATCGCGATCGTGGCCATGGCCTGCCGGTTCCCCGGCGGCGTACGCACACCCGAGCAGCTGTGGGATCTCGTCGCCCGCGGCGGCGACGGGGTCGGGCCCTTCCCGGCCGACCGGGGGTGGGACCTGAGCCGCCTCTACGACCCGACCGGCGAGCGCCCCGGTACCAGCTATGTCCGCGAGGGCGGCTTCCTGCACGAGGCGCCCCTGTTCGACGCGGACCTGTTCGGCATCAGCCCGCGCGAGGCGCTGCTGATGGACCCCCAGCAGCGGCTGCTGCTGGAGCTGGCGTGGGAGGCGTTCGAGCGCGCGGGCGTCGCGCCGCCGTCGGTGAAGGGCAGCCCGGTCGGCGTGTTCGCCGGGACGATGTACCACAACTACCCGGGCAGCTACGGCTCCTCCGGTGTCCTGTCCGGCCGGGTTTCGTACGCCTTCGGCCTCGAAGGCCCGGCCGTCACGGTCGACACCGCGTGCTCCTCGTCCCTCGTCACGCTGCACCTCGCCGTGCAGGCGCTGCGGCAGGGGGAGTGCTCGATGGCGCTGGCGGGTGGCGTGTCGGTCATGGCCTCACCGCGGACGTTCGTCGAGTTCAGCATCGACGGCACGCTCGCGCGCAGCGGCCGCTGCCGGGCGTACGCCGACTCGGCCGACGGCACGGGCTGGTCGGAGGGGGCCGGCCTGCTCCTGCTGGAGCGGCTGTCGGACGCCCAGCGCCTCGGCCACCCCGTGCTCGCCATCGTCCGGGGTACGGCGGTCAACCAGGACGGCGCCTCCAACGGCATCACCGCCCCGAACGGCCTCGCCCAGCAGCGGGTGATCCGGCAGGCGCTCGCCAGCGCCCGGATCTCCGCCGACCAGGTGGACGTCGTCGAGGGCCACGGCACGGCCACCACCCTCGGCGACCCGATCGAGATCCAGGCGCTGCTGGCGGCGTACGGGCAGGACCGGGCGGAGCCCCTGTGGCTGGGCGGGCTCAAGTCCAACCTCGGCCACACCCAGGCGGCCGCCGGTGTCGCCGGCGTCATCAAGATGGTCATGGCGCTGCGCAACGGCGTACTGCCGCAGACCCTGCACGTGGACAAGCCTTCGTCGCTGGTGGACTGGACGGCGGGCAGCGTCAAGCTGCTCACCGAGGCGCGGCCGTGGACGGCGAACGGGCGCCCCCGCCGGGCGGGCGTGTCGTCCTTCGGGCTCAGCGGCACCAACGCCCACGCCATCATCGAGGAAGCCGACGCGGTCACCGCGCCGGCCCGTGACGCCGTGCGTACGCCGGGACTGGTGCCGTGGGCACTGTCGGGCCGGGGCCGGGCGGCTTTGCGTGCCCAGGCGCGGCAGCTGGCCGGGGTGGCCGGTACGCCGGACCTCGCGGACGTGGGCTACACGCTGGGCCGGTCGCGCGCGGCGCTCGACCATCGGGCGGTCGTACTCGGCGCGACGCGCGGCGACCTGCTCGCGGGCCTGACCGCGCTGGCCGAGGGCGAGCCGTCGGACACGGTGCTGACCGGTGAGGCGACGGCCGGCGGAACGACGGCGTTCCTGTTCACCGGGCAGGGGTCGCAGCGGCTGGGCATGGGCCTTTCGCTGTCCGATCGGTTCCCGGTGTTCGCCGAAGCCCTGAACGAGGTCGTGGACCGGTTCCCCGGTCTGCGTGAGGTGATGGGGGGCTCGTCGGCGGCCGAGCTGGAGTCGACGGGGTGGGCGCAGCCGGCCCTGTTCGCGTTCGAGGTGGCGATGTTCCGTCTCGCACAGTCGCTGGGCCTGAAGCCGGATGTCCTGATCGGACATTCGATCGGCGAGGTCGCGGCGGCCCATGTCGCCGGTGTGTGGTCGTTGGACGACGCGGTGCGGCTGGTGTCGGCGCGGGCGAGCCTGATGCAGGCGCTGCCGGCCGGCGGGGCGATGGTGTCGCTGGCCGCGACCGAGGCTGAAGTGCGGGCGGCGCTGAAGCCGGGTGTCGACATCGCGGCGGTGAACGGGCCTCGGTCGGTGGTGATCTCCGGGGCCGAGGACGCGGTGCTGGCAGTCGCGCAGGGTTTCGCGACGAGCAAGCGGCTGCGGGTGTCGCACGCGTTCCACTCGTCGCTGATGGACCCGATGCTGGCGGAGTTCCGGGCGGTGGTGGCGTCGCTGACCTTCACAGCGCCGACGATCCCCCTGGCGACGTCGGGCGACGTGCTCGATCCCGAGTTCTGGGTGCAGCACGTACGCCAGCCCGTCCTGTTCGCCCAGTCCGTCACGTCCTCGGGCGCGCGGCGGTTCATCGAGCTGGGGCCGGACGGCACGCTGACCGGCCTGGCGACCCTGTCCGCCGACGGTCCGGCGGTCGCCCTGTCCGCCCGCGACGGCGACGAGGCGGACGCGCTCACGACCGGGCTGGCGCGGCTGCACGTCGGCGGGACCGACGTCGACTGGAGCGCCTACTTCACCGGTGCCGCCCTGATCGACCTACCGACTTACGCCTTCCAGCAGGAGCGTTTCTGGCTGGAGGCGTCGGCCACCGACGGCGACCCGGCCTCGCTCGGCCTGGAACCCGTCGACCACCCGATCCTGTCCGCCGCGACGGTGATGGCCGACTCCGACGGGATCGTCCTGTCGGGACGGATCTCGACCGAGACGCACGCCTGGCTCTCGGACCACACCGTCGGCGGCGCGATCGTCTTCCCGGGTACCGCCTTCGTCGAACTGGCCGTCACCGCCGGCGCGCACACCGGTACGCCGCAGGTGCGGGAACTCGCCATCCACTCGCCGCTGGTGCTGCCCGCCCGCGGTGGCGGGGTACGCGTCCAGGTCGCCGTCGGCGCGCCCGACGCGTCCGGCAGCCGGTCCCTGACCGTCTACTCGCGACCCGAGGGCGACGGCGAGATCGCCACGTGGACGCGGCACGCGACCGGCGTACTGGGAACAGGATCGGAGCAGGCCTCGTTCTCGCTGGCAGCGTGGCCGCCGGCCGGAGCCGAGCGCGTCGAGATCGCCGGGGTGTACGACGAACTGGCCGACGCGGGGCGGCTCGCGTACGGGCCGGTGTTCCGGGGGCTGCGCCAGGCGTGGCGGCGCGGCGACGAGGTCTTCGCCGAGGTCGGACTGCCCGAACAGGCCCGCTTCGGCGCCGAGGACTACGGGCTGCACCCGGCCCTCTTCGACGCCTCGTTGCACGCGATCGGCGCGGCCTCCTTCGACGAGGCGCCGTCGGCGACCGTCTCCCTGCCGTACGCGTGGTCCGACGTGGTCCTGCACGCCTCCGGCGCCGCGACGGTACGCGTACGCATCGTTCCGGTGGGCGGCCCGGACACGGTCAGCCTGCAGATCGCCGACCCGGACGGGCAGCCCGTCGCGTCGGTCGGCTCCCTGCTGCTGCGGCCGGTCGCCGCCGAACTGCTCGTGCAGGCGGGCGCCCCGGTGGCCCCGTCCGCGGCCGAACCCGTCCACGACGCGCTCTTCGGAGTCGGCTGGACGCGCCTGCAACCGCCGGCCGCCGCGCTGTCCATCGCGGAGCTGGCGGGCGTACCGGCGGCGGGGCCGGTCTCCGACCTGCTGCTGCTGCGCGTGACGGGCGGGCCGGACGCGGACGCCGCCCGGTCCGCCGCGAAGGAGGCGCTGGCCGGAATCCAGCAGTGGCAACGCGAGCCGCGCTTCGGTTCGGCCCGGCTGATCGTGCTGACGTCCGGGGCCGTGGCGCTGCCCGGGGAGGACGTCACCGACCTCGGCGCCGCCGCCGTACGCGGACTCGTCGCCTCGGCGCAGGCCGAGAACCCCGGGCGTCTGTACCTTGTGGACCATCGATCCGGCGACGGCGCGGACGGGGCGCTGGCGCTCCTGCCCGCGATCGTCGCCTCGGGGGAGACGGACGCCGTCGTGCGCGGCGACACTGTGTGGGTCCCGCGCCTGGCCCGCGCGACCGGCCCGGCCCGCACCTCGGAACCGAGTGCTGCGGGAAACCCTTGGCAGGGAACGACTCTCATCACAGGTGGCACCGGGGCACTGGGCATGCTGCTCGCCCGCCACCTCGTCGCCCGGCACGGCGCCCGCCGCCTGCTGCTGGTCAGCCGGAGCGGCCCGCAGGCACCGGGTGCGGCCGACCTCGTCGCCGAGCTCACCGCGCAGGGCTGCGAAGCCGAGGCGGTCGCGTGCGACCTGACCGACCGCGCGGCCGCCGAGGCCCTGCTGGCGGCGTACCCGGTCGACGCGGTCGTGCACGCGGCCGGCGTCCTCGACGACGGCATCGTGCCCTCGCTGACCCCGGAACGGCTCGACGCCGTCCTCGTGCCGAAGGCGGGCATCGCCTGGAACCTGCACGAGCTGACCGCCGGCCGGCAGCTGTCGGCGTTCGTCCTCTTCTCGTCGGCGGCCGGCGTGCTCGGCGCGCCCGGGCAGGGCAACTACGCCGCCGCGAACACGTTCCTCGACGCGCTCGCCGCGCACCGCCGGGCGCGGGGACTGCCCGCCCAGTCGCTCGCCTGGGGACAGTGGGCGCTCGACGGCGGCATGGGCCACGCCGACGGCCACTCGCTCACCCCGGCCGAGGGGCTGGACATCTTCGACCTCGCGCTCGGGCTCGACCAGCCGCTGCTCGTCCCGATCAAACTCGACCTCGACGGCATGCGCGCCAACCCGATGGGCGTACCGGAGCTGCTGCGCGACCTCGTCGCCCCGGCCCGCCGCGCCCGCGCGGTACGCCAGGCGGGGTCGGAGTCGCTGATCAGCCGGCTCGGCCCGCTGGGCGTACCGCAGCGCTACGACGCCCTGCGCGAACTGGTGCTCAGCCACACCGCCGCCGTGCTCGGGCACGCCGCGCCGGAACTCATCGACCCCGACCGCATCTTCCAGGACCTCGGCTTCGACTCGCTGCTCTCGGTCGAGCTGCGCAACCGGCTGAGCGCGGCGATCGGCGTACAGCTGCGGTTGACCGTGATCTTCGACCACCCGACCGCCCGGGACCTGGCCGTACGCCTGCACGCCGAGCTGTTCGGGGAGACCGCCGAGTCGACGGAGGTCGCCGCGCCCGTCGTGGCGACCGACGATCCGATCGCGATCGTCGGCATGGCCTGCCGCTACCCGGGCGGGGTCGGCTCGCCCGACGACCTGTGGCGGCTCGTGGCCGCCGGCGGCGACGGCGTCTCGGCGTTCCCGCAGGACCGCGCCTGGGACATGGACTTCTGGTCCGGCCAGCTCGCCGCGATGGGCAAGCAGCCCGAGGGCGGCTTCCTCGACGGGGCCGGCGACTTCGACGCCGCGTTCTTCGGGATCAGCCCCAACGAGGCGATGATGATGGACCCGCAGCAGCGGCTGCTGTCAGAGGTCTGCTGGGAGGCGCTGGAGCGCACCGGCCTCGACCCGCTCACCCTCAAGGGCAGCTCCACCGGCGTCTTCGTCGGCAGCATGGGCTGCACCTACGACCCGGGTCCGGTCGCCGTCGCGCCGGAGAACGTGATCTTCCGCGCCACCGGCGTCCTGGGCAGCATGGTGCCCGGCCGCGTCGCGTACACCTTCGGGCTGGAGGGGCCCGCGGTGTCGATCGACACGGCGTGTTCGTCCTCGCTCGTGGCGCTGCACACGGCCGTGCAGGCGCTGCACGCGGGCGACTGCTCGCTGGCGCTGGCGGGCGGCGTGTACGTGCTGGCGAACCCCGAGTCGTTCGCGCACACCCGCGGCACCGCGGCCGACGGGCGCTGCAAGTCCTTCTCGGCGGAGGCCGACGGCGTCGGCTGGAGCGAGGGCGTCGGCGTCCTGGTGCTGGAGCGGCTGGCCGACGCGCGCCGCAACAAGCACGAGGTGCTCGCCGTCGTCCGGGCGACCGCGGTCAACCAGGACGGCGTCTCCAACGGCCTGACCGCGCCGAACGGTTTCGCGCAGGAGCGCGTGATCCGCCGGGCGCTGGCCGTCGCCGGGCTGGAGGCGTCCGAAGTGGACGCGGTCGAGGGGCACGGCACGGGCACCACGCTCGGCGACCCGATCGAGGCCAACGCGCTGCTGGCCACCTACGGCCAGGGCCGCCCCGACGACCAGCCGCTGTGGCTGGGCTCGGTGAAGTCGAACATCGGGCACGCCCAGGCCGCGGCCGGGGTCGCCGGTGTCATCAAGATGGTGCAGGCGCTGCGGCACGGCCGCCTGCCGCAGTCCCGCTACGCCGGGACGCCCACCGAGGGCGTCGACTGGACGAGCGGCAACATCAAGCTGCTGGCCGAGACGATCGCGTGGCCCGACTACGGCCACCCGCGCCGCGCCGGCGTCTCCGCCTTCGGCTACAGCGGCACCAATGCGCACGTGATCATCGAGCAGGCGCCGGAGCCGGAGGAGGCACCCGTCGAAGCGCCGCGGCCGGTCCGCTCCGGCAGCGTGCCGGTGCCGTGGCTGCTGTCGGCGCGTACCCGGGAGGCGCTGCCGGACCAGGCCGCCCGGCTGCTGTCCTACACGATGGCGCACCCCGACCTCGACCCGCTCGACATCGGCTACTCCCTCGTGACCGCCCGCAGCCCGTTCCCGCACCGGGCGGTCGTCGTCGGCGCCGACCGGGCCGAGCTGACGGCCGGCCTCATGGCGCTGGCCCAGGGCAAGGCCGCACCGGGCATCGGTACCGGGCGTACGCGACCCGGGCGCAAGGCCGCCTTCCTGTTCTCCGGCCAGGGCACGCAGCGCCCCGGCATGGGTGCCGCGCTGTACCAGGCGTACCCGGCGTTCGCGTGGGCGTTCGACGAGGTGGCCGACGCGCTCGACCGCCACCTCGACCGGCCGCTGCGCGACGTGCTGTTCGCCGAGCCGGGCACCCCGAACGCCGCCCTGCTGGGCCAGACCTCGTTCACCGTCGCCGGCCTCTTCGCGGTGCAGGTGGCGCTGTTCCGGCTGCTGGAGTCGTGGGGCCAGCGGCCCGCGTACGTGCTGGGGCACTCGACCGGCGAGCTGGCGGCCGCGCACGTGGCGGGCATCCTGTCCCTGCGCGACGCCGCGAAGCTCGTCGTCCACAGAGGACTGCTGCTGCAGGAGGTCGCCGGCGGCGCCGTGGTGGCCGTCGAGGCGAGCGAGGACGAGGTGCGGCCGCTGCTGACCGAGGGCGTCGGCATCGCCGCCGTCAACGGACCCCGGTCCGTCGTCGTCTCCGGCGACGAGGAGCCGGTCCTCGCGCTGGCCGCGAGCCTCGCCGAGCGGGGCCGGCGCACGAGCCGGCTGGCCATCAAGCAGGCCGTGCACTCCCACCACGTCGACGACATCCTCGACGACCTGCGCGACGTCGCCGCCGGGCTCACCTTCAACCCGCCCCGCCTGCCGATCGTCTCGACCGTCACCGGGGACCTCGTCGAGGACGAGATGGGCGGCGCGGCGTACTGGGTCGACAACTGCCGGCGGACCGTGCGGTTCCTCGACGGCGTGCGTACCCTCGCCGACCTCGGGGTCAGCCGCTTCGTCGAGCTGGGACCGGACGCCACCCTCGCCGGACTCGTCGGCCTCGCCCTCGACGGCGACGACGTGGTCGCGCTGGCCACGCTGGGCAAGGACCTCAGCGAGCCGGTCTCGGTGCAGCTGGCCGTCGGGCGCCTCTACGCCGACGGGCTCGGCGTCGACGCGTCCCGCCTGTTCACCGGGCGCGACGCGCGCCGCGTACCGCTGCCCACCTACGCGTTCCACCGCACCCGCTACTGGCCCGAGGTCGACGCCAAGGCGCTGATGGCCCGCGACGGCGGCGCCCCGGCGGCCGGGCTCGACCGCATCGGGCACCCCGTGCTCGGCGCCGCCCTGCGCCTGGCCGACTCCGGCTCGCTCGCGCTCACCGGGCACCTCTCGCTCGCCACCCAGCCGTGGCTCGCCGACCACCGCGTCGGCGGCGCCGCGATCCTGCCCGGCGCGGCCTTCGCGGAGCTCGCCCTGCGCGCCGGGGACGAGGCCGGCTGCGGGCGCATCGAGGCGCTGACCCTCGAACTGCCGCTCGTCCTGCCCGAGCAGGGCCGCGTCCAGCTCCAGGTCGAGGTCGGCGCGGCTTCCTCCACGGGTACGCGTACCGTCACCGTCCACTCGCGGGCGGAGGAGCCGGGCGCGCCCTGGCTGCGCCACGCGGCCGGGGTGCTCGCCGAGGCCGTCGCGGCCGAACCGGCCGCCGTCGCCTGGCCGCCCGCGGGGGAGCCCGTCGACCTGACCGGGTTCTACGAGGGGCTGGCCGAGGCCGGTCTCACCTACGGACCGGCGTTCCAGGGCCTGAAGGCCGCCTGGCGCTCAGGTGCCGACGCGTACGCCGAGATCGACCTCGGCGACCTCGACGTCGACGGCTTCGGCCTGCACCCGGCCCTGCTGGACGCCGCCCTGCACGCGATCGGGTTCTGCGGCGGCGTACGCGCCGGCGGCCTGCCGTTCGAGTGGTCGGGCGTCCAGATCCACGCCACCGGCGCCACCGCGGTACGCGCCCACGTCCGGCCGATCCACGAGGACGCCGTGGCGATCGAGCTGTCGGATGTGGACGGACAGCCGGTCGCCTCCGTCGCCGGTCTGGTGCTGCGGCCGATGACGGCGGTACCCGCGAACCGGGTGCTCGCCGAGCGGTCGCATCTGACCCCGGCGCGCCGCACGGCCGCCCGCCGGTCGCGTACCGCGAACCCGGGGGACACGGCGCAGCCGATCCGCGACCTGATCCTCGAACACACCATGGCCCTGCTCGGGTACGCCAGCGCCGACGCCATCGACGCCGACCGGCCGTTCCTGGAGCTCGGCTTCGACTCGCTGACCGCGGTCAACCTGCGCAACCGCATCGCGTCGGCGACTGGGCTGAACCTGCCGGTGACGGTCATCTTCGACGTGGAGAGCCCGGCGGCACTGGTCGACCACGTGCTGGGCCTGCTCGGCGGCGGGGGCGCCGCGCCCGCCACGGCTCCCGCGGACGACACGCCCGCGGTCGCGGGCCCGGTCGCCGACCCGGTCTCCGCCGCCCTGCGCGAGCTGTTCGCCGACGCCGTCCACTCCGGACGCACCGCCGAGGGCATGGCGCTGCTGAGCGCGGCGGCCAACCTGCGCCCCGCCTTCACGACCGTTGCCGAGGCCGGCACCCCGCCGAACCCCGTCACGCTGAGCCAGGCCGAGGGCCCGAAGGTGATCTGCCTCGCCACCCCGGTCGCGCTCGGCGGACCGCAGCAGTACGCGCGGATGGCCGCCGCCCTGCAGGGCAGCGTCGCTCTGACGGCGCTGGGCATGCCGGGCTTCCGGGCCGACGAGAAACTGCCCGCCACCGCGGAGGCCGCCGTCGAGGTGCTGACGGCGAGCGTACGCGCGGCCGCCGGGACGGGACCCTTCGTGCTGCTCGGCTACTCCTCGGCGGGCGTGCTCGCGTACGCGGTCGCGGCCCGGCTGGAAGCCGAAGGGCGGGCCCCCGCCGGCGTCGTCCTCGTCGACACCTATCCGGTCAACGCCTCCGACATCACCGGCGACGGCGGCGAGGTGCGTACGCGGTCCTTCACCGATCTCGCGGTCGGCATGCTCGCCCGGGAGTCCACAGGGGACGCCTTCGACCGGACGAAGCTGACGGCGATGGCCCGGTACATGGACCTCCTGCCGGCCGTGGTGTCGCCCGACATCGCAGCGCCGACCCTGCTGCTGCGGCCCGAGGAACCCTTCGCCGAGCGGGAGGGCCCGGACGACGGGTCGTGGCGGACCAACTGGAGCCGGGCGGACGACGTGCGCACGGTGCCGGGCAACCACTTCACCATCGTCGTCGACGCCGCCGAGACCACGGCGCACAGCCTGCGCGACTGGCTCGCCGGGCTCGCCCCCGCCGCGAAGCGGGCCGGCCGGAGGCGGTGACATGCGCGTACTGCTGAGCACTCCGGACTCCCTCGCGCGGCTGCACCACCTCACGCCGCTCGCCTGGGCCCTGCGTACCGCCGGGCACGAGGTCCTGGTCGCCGCGCCCCCGAGCCTCACCGCGGCGGTCCAGCTCACGGGTCTCGTCGTCGCCGAACCCGGCCCCGACGGGCTGGCCGGCTTCGCGGCCGCCTGGGGCGCCGGCATGGTGGTCTGGGACCGTCAGGCCCCGACCGCCGCGGACGCCGCCCGGTCCGCCGGCGCGCTCGGCGTCTGCCTGCGCGGGCTCGCCGACCACCGCACCCCCTCGGCCTTCGACGATTGCGGCGCGGATCTCGTCGTCGACACGACCCCGCCACCGCTGCGGTCGCTCGCCGCCGAACCCGACCTGGCGATGCGGCACATCCCCTACGACGGGCTCACGGAGATCCCCTCGTGGCTGCGGCGCAAGCCCCGCCGCGAGCGCGTCTACCTGCACGGCCTGCCCCGGCCCGGCGTCCTGCCGGCGCTCGCCGGGCTGCCCTTCGAGATCATCTGCGCCACACCGCTCGACCGGCTGCCGGCCTCCGGCGTACCCGACAACGTCCGGGTCCTCGACGCCGTCCCGTTCGCCGCCCTCGCGCCGACGTGCGCGGCGGTGCTCCACTCCGGACAGTCCGAGGTCGTCGCGGCCGCCGTCGTGGCCGGGCTCGTGGAGATCGACCTCACCACCCTCGCCGACGACGCCCTCGCCGAGCGGGTCGTCGCGGCCGTGCGGGATCCGGGTGTACGCGACGCCGCCGCCGGACTGCGGGACGCGGCCTGGGCGATGCCCGCCCCCGGTACGGTCGCCGCGCGGCTCGCCCGGCGCGTGACCGAGGGGGTGCCGGCGTGACGGAGCAGGAGCGGCTGCTGGAGTACCTCAAGCGGGCCACCGGCGATCTGCGCAAGGCCAAGCGCCAGCTGCAGGAGGCCGAGCAGCGGGCCACCGAGCCGATCGCGATCGTGGGCGCGGCCTGCCGCTACCCGGGTGGCGTGACGACCCCGCAGGAGCTGTGGGACCTCGTCGCCGCGGGGGGCGACGCCATCGGCCCGTTCCCCGCCGACCGGGGCTGGGACCTGCACCGCCTGTTCGGCCCCGACGACGACCCCGCCGCCACCTACGTCCGCGAGGCCGGCTTCCTGTCCGGCGCCGCCGCGTTCGACGCCGCCTTCTTCGGCATCAGCCCGCGTGAGGCGTTGCTGATGGACCCCCAGCAGCGGCTGCTCCTGGAGATCTCGTGGGAGGCGCTCGAACGCGCCCGGATCGTCCCGGCCACCCTCAAGGGCAGCCGCACCGGGGTGTTCGCCGGGGTCATGTACCACGACTACCCCGCGGGCAGCAGCGTCGGCAGCATCGTCTCCGGACGGGTCGCGTACGCGCTGGGGCTGGAGGGGCCGGCGGTCTCCGTCGACACCGCGTGCTCCTCGGCCCTGGTGGCGCTGCACTGGGCCGCCCAGGCACTGCGCCGCGGCGACTGCGGTCTGGCCCTGGTCGGCGGGGTCACCGTGATGTCCACACCGGACACGTTCGTCGACTTCAGCAAGGAGAAAGGCCTCGCCCCGGACGGCCGCTGCAAGTCCTACGCCGACGCCGCCGACGGGACGGTCTGGTCGGAGGGCGCCGGCGTCCTCGTCGTCGAGCGGCTGTCGGACGCCCAGCGCCTCGGCCATCCGATCCTCGCCGTCGTCCGCGGCTCGGCCGTCAACTCCGACGGGGCCAGCAGCGGCCTGACCGCCCCGAACGGGCCGTCGCAGCAGCGCGTCATCCGCCAGGCGCTCGCCGACGCCGGGCTGAACCCGGCCGACGTCGACACCGTGGAGGGCCACGGGACCGGGACCGTCCTCGGCGACCCGATCGAGGCGCAGGCGCTGCTGGCCGCGTACGGGCAGGACCGCGAGGCGCCGCTGTGGCTCGGCTCCGTCAAGTCGAACATGGGGCACACGCAGGCCGCCGCGGGCATCGCCGGGATTATCAAGATCATTGAAGCGCTGCGCCACGAGGAGCTGCCGCGTACGCTGCACGTCGACCGGCCCACGTCCGTCGTCGACTGGTCCGCCGGTGCGGTGGAGCTGCTCACCGAGGCGCGCCCCTGGAAGGCGAACGGGCGGCCGCGCCGGGCCGGGGTCAGCTCCTTCGGCATCAGCGGCACCAACGCGCACGTCATCATCGAGGAGGCGCCCGCCGTCGAGCCGGTGCTGCCGCCGGGCCCGTTCGACCGCCCGCTGCCCTTCCTCGTCTCCGCGCGTACGCCCACCGCCCTGCGGGATCAGGCCGGCCGGCTGCGGGCGGGGCTCCCGGCGTACTCGCCGGAGGTCGCGGCCTCGCTGGCGACGACCCGCAGCCATTTCGAGCACCGGGCGGTCGTGCTCGGGGACCCGCGGGCGGGACTCGCCGCCCTGGCCGCCGGGGACGCGGTGCCGGGCGTGATCGTGGACTCGGCGACGCGGCCGGGCCGCACGGCGTTCCTGTTCACCGGGCAGGGGTCGCAGCGGCTGGGCATGGGCCTTTCGCTCTCCGATCGGTTCCCGGTGTTCGCCGAAGCCCTGAACGAGGTCGTGGTCCGGTTCCCGGGTCTGCGGGAGGTGATGTGGGGCTCGTCGGCGGAGACCCTTGCGGCGACGGGTTGGGCGCAGCCGGCGTTGTTCGCGTTCGAGGTGGCGATGTTCCGCCTCGTTCAGTCGTTGGGCCTGAAGCCGGATGTCCTGATCGGACATTCGATCGGTGAGGTCGCGGCGGCCTACGTCGCCGGTGTCTGGTCGCTGGACGACGCGGTGCGGCTGGTGTCGGCGCGGGCGAGCTTGATGCAGGCGCTGCCGGCCGGCGGGGCGATGGTCTCCGTGGCCGCCACCGAGGCGGAAGTGCGGGCGGCGCTGAAGCCGGGTGTCGACATCGCGGCGGTGAACGGGCCGCACTCGGTGGTGATCTCCGGGGCCGAGAAGGCGGTGCTGGCCGTCGCCAAGCGCTTCCCCGCGTCGAAGCGGCTACGGGTGTCGCACGCGTTCCACTCGTCGCTGATGGACCCGATGCTGGCGGAGTTCCGGACGGTGGTGACCTCGCTGACCTTCAGCGCACCGGCGATCCCGCTCGCGACGTCGGGCGATGTGCTCGATCCCGAGTTCTGGGTGCAGCATGTACGCCAACCCGTCCTGTTCGCCCAGTCCGTCACTTCCTCGGGCGCCCGGCGGTTCATCGAGCTGGGCCCCGACGCCACGCTGGCCGGGCTGACGGCCGCCTGCGCCGACGGTCTGACGGTGGCGCTGTCGGCCCGCGACGGTGACGAGGCCGACGCGCTCACGACCGGGCTGGCCCGGCTGCACGCCGCCGGGACCGACGTCGACTGGGCCGCCTACTTCGGCGTACCCGCGTCGGCCGACCTACCTACGTACGCCTTCCAGCACGAACGCTTCTGGCTCGCCGACACCGCCGCGGGCGACGCGACCGCCGCCGGACTGGCCGCGACGAGCCATCCGCTGCTGCGGGCGGTCGTCGACGTCCCCGAACCCGAGATGATCGTCCTGACCGGACGCATCTCGACGGCGAGCCTGCCGTGGCTGGCCGAGCACGCCGTCGGCGGGCGTACCTGGCTGCCGGGCGCGGCCCTGGTCGAGATCGCGCGGGCGGCGGGTGCGGCCGCCGGCAGCCCGGTCGTGGCGGAGCTGACCCTGGCCGAACCGGTGGACCTCGGCGAGGCCGCGGCGGTCGCCGTACGCGTCACGGTCGGCCCGGCCGGCGTGGACGAACGCCGCCCGATCGGCATCCACACGCGACCGGCCGACGCCGCAGCGGACTGGACCCGGCACGCGACGGGCTTCGTGACCGCCGAGCAAGCTTCCGATCCGCGGGACGCAGCTCTGGCCGCCTGGCCGCCGCCGGGCGACCCGGTCGACCTGACCGGCTTCTACGAGCGCCTGGCCGACGCCGGGTACGCGTACGGCCCGGTGTTCCAGGGTCTGCGCCGGGCCTGGCGGCAGGGCGACGAGATCCTGGCCGAGGTGGCGCTGCCCGCCGACGTGGACGTGACCGGCTACGGCGTGCACCCGGCCCTGCTGGACGCCGCCCTGCACGCCGCCGCCCTGCTGGACCTGGCGGGCGTGCCGTTCGCGTGGACGGACTTCGCGGGCGAGCGCCCGGCGGGATCGTCGGCCCGGGTCCGGGTGGTCCGCACGGGCGACAACACCGTCTCGGTGGACCTCGCCGACACCGCCGGTACGCCGGTCGCCGCCATCGGCACGCTCGCGCTGCGGCCGCCCACGGTCTCAAGTGGACGGTTGCGGTCGCTGCACCACCGGACCTGGGACCGGGTCGAGCTCACCGGCGCGACCGCCGCCGACGACGTCGAGATCCTGCGGGTCGAGCCGCCGACCGGGACCGACCTGCCGCACTCGGTACACCTCGCCACGCACTGGCTGCACGCGGAACTGACGTCCTGGCTGTCGGGGGAGACCGCCGCCCGCCTGGCGGTCGTCACACGCGACGCGGCAGCGGTGGGGCTCGACGAGGATGCCGCGATCGGCCTCGTGCACGCCGCCCTGACCGGCCTCGTCCGCAGCGCCCAGGCCGAGCACCCCGGCCGGCTGCTGCTGGTCGACGTCGACGGCTCCGCGGCGGCCGAGGCGAACCTTCCGTCGGCCCTCGGCCTGGCCGCACCCGAGATCGCCCTCCGCGGGGACTCCGCGTACGCGCCGCGGCTGGCGAAGTTCGCGGCGGAAGCCGTCGAGCCACCGCCCCTCGGCGGCACCGCCCTGATCACGGGCGGCACCGGCGGGCTCGGTCGCGCGGTCGCCCGGCACCTCGTCGAGCGGCACGGCGTACGCCATCTCGTCCTGGTCAGCCGCCGGGGCGGGAATGCCGACGACCTTGCCGCCGAGCTGAGCACCGCCGAATCGGGCGCCTCCGTACGCGTCGTCGCCGGTGACGCCGCCGACCGGGCCGTGCTCGCCGACGCGCTGAGCGACCTGCCGTCGGCGTACCCGCTGACGATCGTCGTGCACGCGGCCGGTGTCCTCGACGACGCCGTCCTGACCGCGCTGACCCCGCGACGGTTCGACACCGTCCTGCGCCCGAAGGCCGACGCCGCCTGGCTGCTGCACGAGCTGACGGCCGGGCACGACCTGGCCGCGTTCGTGCTGTTCTCCTCCGCGTCGGCCGTCCTCGGCGCGCCGGGCCAGGCCAACTACGCCGCGGCCAACGCGTTCCTCGACGCGCTCGCCGTCCACCGCCGGGAACGGGGACTGCCCGGGCAGTCGCTCGCCTGGGGTCCGTGGGCGGGCGAAGGGATGGCCGCCGACCGCGGCTGGACCGGTTCCGGCGTCGGCGAACTCGACCCGGCCGAGGCGCTCGCCCTGTTCGACACGGCGCTGGGCGTACCGGCGGCCGACCTGGTGCCCGTCCGCCTGGAACCGGTGCGCGCCAAGCCCCGGCCCGCACGGGCGGTCCGGCGGCCGAAGGCGGACCTGCTCGACCTCGTCCGCTCGCACACCGCCCTCGCGCTCGGCCACACCGGTGCCGCCGCGGTCCCGGCCGACCGCCCGTTCACCGAGCTCGGCATCGACTCGCTGTCGGCGCTGGACCTGCGCAACCGGCTGGCCGAAGCGACCGGCGTACGCCTGCCGGCGACCCTGATCTTCGATCATCCGACGGCCGCCGCGGTGGCCGGATTCCTGGCCGTCCAGGTCGGCGGCGAGACCGAGGCCGGCCCGGCGGTGACGGCGGTCGCCGACGAGGATCCGATCGTCATCGTCGGCCTCGGCTGCCGCTATCCGGGCGACGTCGGGTCCGCCGAGGATCTGTGGCGGCTCGCCGTGTCCGGAGTGGACGCCGTGACGCCGTTCCCCGCCGACCGGGGCTGGGACGTCGAGGCCATCTACGACCCGGCCGGACCCGTCGAGGGCAAGACCTACGTCCGCGAGGGCGGCTTCCTGCGCGGGGCGGCCGACTTCGACGCCGCGTTCTTCCGCGTCAGCCCCCGCGAGGCGCTGGCGATGGACCCGCAGCAACGCGTACTGCTGGAGGTCGCCTGGGAGGCCCTCGAACACGCCCGGGTCGCCCCGACGTCGCTGCGCGGCTCGCGTACCGGGGTGTTCGCCGGGGTCATGTACCACGACTATCCGGGCAGCGCCGGGCTCGGCAGCCTCGTGTCCGGCCGCGTCGCGTACACCCTGGGGCTGGAGGGACCGGCGGTCAGCGTGGACACGGCGTGCTCGTCGTCGCTGGTCGCGCTGCACTGGGCCGGGCAGGCGCTGCGCCGCGGCGAGTGCGACCTCGCGCTGGTCGGCGGGGTGACGGTGATGGCGACGCCGGAGACGTTCGTCGAGTTCAGCCGCGAGCGGGGGCTGGCGCCCGACGGGCGCTGCAAGTCGTTCGGCGACGGCGCGGACGGCACGGTCTGGTCCGAGGGCTGCGGCGTCCTCGTGGTCGAGCGGGCGTCCGACGCGCGCCGGCGGGGGCACGAGATCCTCGCGGTCGTCCGCTCCTCGGCCGTCAACTCCGACGGGGCGAGCGCGGGCATCACCGCGCCCAACGGTCCGGCGCAGCAGCGGGTCCTGCGGGACGCGCTGGCCGCGGCCGGGCTTCGGCCGTCCGAAGTGGACGCCATTGAAGGGCACGGGACCGGCACCGCGCTCGGCGACCCGATCGAGGCCCAGGCGCTGCTGGCGGTGTACGGCCAGGACCGCGAGACGCCGCTGCGGCTCGGTTCGATCAAGTCCAACCTCGGCCACGCCCAGGCGGCCGCCGGTGTCGCCGGGATCATCAAGATGGTGATGGCGCTGCGGCACGGCGTCCTGCCGCCCACGCTGCACGCGGGCACCCCGTCGTCCCATGTGGACTGGACGGCGGGCGCGGTCGAGCTGCTCACCGCCGCGACCCCCTGGCCCGCCGCCGACCGGCCCCGCCGCGCCGGCGTCTCCGCCTTCGGCATCAGCGGCACCAACGCCCACGTCATCCTCGAAGAGCCGCCGGCTGCCGAGTCCGTGACGGGCGGGCAGCTTCCCGCGCCGTGGCTGCTGTCCGCGGCCACCGCCGAGGCACTGCCGGTGCAGGCCGCCCGCCTCCTCGCCGCGCTCGGCGACCAGGACGCGTTCGCCGTCGCGCGTACCCTCGCCACCGGCCGCGCCGCGTTGGACCACCGGGCCGCGATCGTCGCCCAGGACCGCGACACCCTGCTCGGCGGTCTGGCCGCGCTCGCCCGCGACGACTTCCACCCCGCTCTGGTACGCGCGGAGCCCGCCGAGGGCCGCACCGCGTTCCTGTTCACCGGCCAGGGCGCGCAGCGGCTCGGGATGGGCAAGGAGCTCTACGACACATTCCCCGCGTACGCGACCGCGTTCGACGAGGTGTGCGAGGCGTTCACCGGACTGCTGCCCGCCCCGCTGCGTTCCGTGGTCTGGGGGACCGACGCGGAGGAGCTGAACAAGACGGGCTGGGCGCAGCCGGCCCTGTTCGCCGCCGAGGTCGCGCTCTACGCACTCGTGCGCGCCTTCGGCGTGACGCCGGACTTCGTGGCCGGGCACTCGATCGGCGAACTGGCCGCCGCGTACGCCGCCGGGGTCCTGCCGCTCGCCGACGCCGCCCGGCTGGTGGCCGCCCGGGGCCGGCTCATGCAGGCGCTGCCCGCCGGGGGAGCCATGGTCGCGCTGGCCGCCGCCGAGGCGGAGGTACACCCGCTCCTCGCAGCCGGCGTCGCCCTCGCGGCCGTCAACGGCCCCCGGTCGGTCGTCATCTCCGGCGACGCGCAGGCGGTCGCCCGCGTGGCGGCGGCCTTCGACAGTGCCGTGCCGCTGCGGGTCTCGCACGCGTTCCACTCCCACCTCATGGATCCGATGCTGGCGGAGTTCCGCGCGGTGGCGGCCACGATGGCGTACGCGGAGCCGTCGATCCCGCTCGTCTCCACGATGACCGGCGAGCCCGAGACCGACCGCCTCACCGATCCCGGCTACTGGGCCGAGCACGTGCGCCGGCCCGTCCGCTTCGCCGACGCCGTCACCGCTCTGCGCGAGCGCGGCGTGACCCGGTTCGTCGAGCTGGGACCGGACTCGACGCTCACCGCCCTCGCCGCCCGCAGCGCCGACGGGGCGGTCTGCGTCCCGCTGGCGCGCAAGCGGCAACCGGAGGCGTACGCGCTGCTCGGCGGGCTGGCCGAACTGCACACCCACGGCGGCTCCGTCGACTGGCCGGCCGTGTACGCCGACACCCGCGCGTACGCCGACCTGCCCGCGTACGCCTTCGAGCACAGCCGCTTCTGGCTGCGCACCGCGACCGGCGTACCCGGTGCCGGGGCGGTACGCCATCCGCTGCTGACCGCCGCGACGCCCGTCCCCGCGACCGGGGGCCTGGTCCTGTCGGGCCGGTTGAGCGGCGACGCCGAACCGTGGCTGGCCGAACACGTCATCGGGGGCCGGGCGATCCTGCCCGGCACCGGTCTGGTGGAGCTGGCGTCCCGGGCCGGCGCGCAGGCAGGCTGCCCCCGGGTCGCCGAGCTGGTCCTGGACGCGCCCGTGGCCCTCGACACGAGCCTGGCGGTCACGGTCGGCCTCGGTGCGCCGGACGCGGACGGCCGCCGCGAAGTCACCATCCACACTCGACCGTCCACAGCGGACGCGGACACGGACTGGACCCTGCACGCGACCGGCGTCGTGGAGCCCGCCGGGACCACCGAGGTCGCAGCGGCCACGGAACCGACCCGCTGGCCCCCGGCGGGCGCGACCGAGGTCGACCTCGGCGACGCCTATGAGCGCCTGGCCGCCGCCGGGTACGCGTACGGGCCGGTGTTCCAGGGCCTGCGCAAGGCCTGGCGATCCGGCGACGACCTGTACGCCGAGGTCGGCCTGCCGGACGGCGCCGAGCCGGGCGGCTACGGGGTGCACCCGGCGCTGCTCGACGCCGCCCTGCACGTCCAGCTGCTCGCCTCGCCCGCGGGCGGCCCGCCCCTGGTGCCGTTCGCGTGGAGCGGCGTCGCCGTGCACACCGAGTCCGCCGCGGCGCTGCGGGTCCGGCTCAGCCCGGCCGGGCCCGACGCGGTCAGCCTGCTGGCGACCGACGCGTTCGGCGTACCGGTGGTGTCGGTGGACCGGGTGGCCGCCCGGCCGCTGGCCGCCGCCCGCGCCGACGACCTGCTCTTCCGCGTCGGCTGGGAACCGGTGACGGAACCGGTCGCGGCAGCCGGGGACGTCGCCACGTTCGCCGTCCCCCCGGCGCGGGCCGACATCCCCGGGGCCGTGCACGCCGCGACCGCCGCCGTCCTGGCCGCGATCCAGGAACACCTGCGTACGCCGGCCGGCGTACTCGTCTTCGTCACGACCGGCGGTGTGGCGGCCGCCGACGGCGATCCGGTCGACCCGGCGGCCGCGGCCGTCGGGAGCCTGGTACGCGCGGCCGCCGCCGAGCATCCCGGCCGGTTCGGACTGGCCGATGTGGACGATCCGGCCGGGTTCGTACCCGTGGACCTCCCCGAGACCGCCGTCCGAGCCGGCGTGATCCTGTTCCCGCGACTGCGCCGGGCCCCGCACGTGGAGCCCGGAGCCGGGCTGGGGGACGGTCCTGTCCTCATCACCGGCGGCACCGGCGGCCTGGGCGCGGCCCTCGCCCGCCACCTCGCCGGGACCGGTACGCGCCGCCTCGTGCTGACCAGCCGCCAGGGCCCGGCCGCCCCGGGAGCCGACGCCCTGCACGCCGACCTGACCGCGCTCGGTGCCGAGGTGACGATCGCGGCGTGCGACGTCGCCGACCGGACCGCCGTCGCGGCGCTGCTGGCGCGGACCGGGCCGCTGGGCGCGGTCGTCCACGCGGCCGGGATCGCCGACACCGGGCTCGTCGGGGAGCTGACGGCGGGGCGGCTCGCGGCCGTGCTGCGCCCCAAGGTCGAGGGCGCCTGGCACCTGCACGAGCTGACCCGCGACCAGGATCTGACCGCGTTCGTGCTCCTGTCGTCGACGGCCGGGGTGTTCACCGGCGCCGGGCAGGCGGCGTACGCGGCCGCGAACGGGTTCCTCGACGCGCTGGCCCGCCACCGGCGCGCCGGGGGACTCCCGGGCACGGCGCTGGCCTTCGGCCCCTGGGATCCCGCCGCCGGCGGCCTCACCCGTGAGCTGGACGAGACCGGGCTGCGCAGGCTCGCCCGGCTCGGCCTGCCGCCACTGTCCATCACGGACGGTCTGCGGGCGTTCGACGGCGGCGTCCGCCGGCCCGAACCCGACCTGGTGGCGGCCCGGCTCGACCTCGCCGCCGTACGCGCGCAGGGCGACGCCGCCCTGCCGATGCTGCGCGGTCTGGCCGGACGGCGTACCGAGGGGGCGACCGGAACCCTGCCGGCCCGGCTGGCCGCGCTGCCCGCCGAGCAGCGGGAGGACTTCGTCCTGCGGGTCGTCACCGAGCGGGTCGCCGGCGTACTCGGGCACGCGCCGGGCACCGCCATCGCGCCCGGGAAGGCCTTCGGCGACCTCGGCTTCGACTCCCTGGCGGCGGTGGAACTGCGCAACCAGCTCAGCACGCTGACCGGCCGCCCGCTGCCCGCGACGCTGGTCTTCGACCACCCGAGCGCGGCAGCCCTCGCCCGGCACCTGCTGGAACTGATCGCACCGGCCCCGGTGGACCCGGCCGTGGCCGTGCTCGCCGACCTGGACCGGATCGAGGCGGGCCTGGCCGGCCTCGACGCCGCCGAGGACGGGCGCGTCCGGGTGACCGCGCGGCTGGAAGCGTTGCTGCGCCGCGTACGCGAGCCCGCCGGCGACGCGCGGGCCCTCGACGGCGCCACCGACGACGAGCTCTTCGACTTCCTCGACGAGGAATTGGGGCGGGCATGACCGACACCGAGACCCGGCTGCGCGACTACCTCAAGCGCACCGCCGCCGAGCTCCAGCAGGCGCGCCGCGACCTCGACGAGGTACGCGCGAAGGCCGCCGAGCCGATCGCCGTCGTCGGGATGGCGTGCCGCTATCCGGGCGGCGTGCGAACGCCTGCGGACCTGTGGTCGGTGCTGGCCGACGGCCGCGACGTCATCGGGGAGTTCCCCGCCGACCGGGGCTGGGACGTGGACGGCATCTACGATCCGCAGCCCCGGCCGGACAAGACCTACGTACGCCGCGGCGGCTTCCTCGACGACGCCGCCGGATTCGACGCCGACTTCTTCGGCATCAGCCCGAACGACGCCCGCCGCGCCGACCCGCAGCAGCGCGTCCTGCTGGAGACGTGCTGGGAGGCCGTCGAGGGGGCCGGGATCGACCCGCTCGCGCTGCACGGCAGCACCACCGGCGTCTACGCGGGGCTCATGTACCACGACTACAACAACGGCAGCCCCGGCGGCAGCCTCGTCTCCGGCCAGGTCGCGTACAGCCTCGGGCTCGAAGGGCCGGCGCTGTCGGTGGACACCGCCTGCTCCTCCTCGCTCGTCGCGGTCCACCTGGCCGTGCAGGCGCTGCGCCGCGGGGAGGTCGGCCTGGCGCTCGCGGGCGGCGTCACGGTCATGGGCACGCCCGACATGTTCGTCGACTTCAGCCGCCAGCGGGGACTCGCGCCGGACGGCCTGTGCAAGGCGTACGCGGCGGGCGCCGACGGCACGGGCTGGGCGGAGGGCGTCGGAGTCCTCGTCCTGCAACGGCTCTCGGACGCCCGGCGGGACGGCCGGCGGATCCTCGCGCTCGTGCGCGGCAGCGCGGTCAACTCCGACGGCGCCTCCAACGGCATCACCGCCCCCAACGGCCCCTCCCAGGTACGCGTCATCGCCGCCGCCCTGGCCGACGCCGGTCTCGCCCCCGCCGACGTGGACGCCGTCGAGGGCCACGGCACCGGGACCGCCCTCGGCGACCCGATCGAGGCGCAGGCGCTGATCGCGGCGTACGGGCCCCGGCCGGAGGGCAGGCCGCTGTGGCTGGGCTCGGTGAAGTCGAACCTCTCGCATCCGCAGGCGGCCGCCGGGGTGGCCGGGATCATCAAGGTGATCCTCGCGCTGCGCCACGCGTACCTGCCGCGGACCCTGCACGTCGACGAGCCCTCGCCGCACATCGACTGGGCCGCCGGGACGGTGCGCCTGCTGACGGAGGGCCAGGCCTGGCCCGCCGGCCCGCGCCCGCGCCGGGCCGCCGTGTCCTCGTTCGGCATCAGCGGCACCAACGCCCACGTCCTCATCGAGGAGCCGCCCGCCGAGCCGGCCGCCGGCGAGCCCGCGATCGTCGAGAGTGGACCGTACGCGCTGCCGTTGTCGGCCAAGACCGAGACCGCCCTCGCCTCGGCGGCCCGGCGCCTCGCGGCGCACCTCGAACGGCATCCGGAGCTGAGCCCGGCGGACGTGGCGTACACGCTGCGGACCCGGTCGGTCTTCGAGCACCGGGCGACGGTGACCGGCGACGGCCGGGCCGACCTCCTCGCCGCCCTCACCGCGCTGGCCGTCGGGGCGGACCATCCCGGAGTCCACATCGGAGACCTCGGCACCGGGAGCCCGGCGGGATGCCTGGTCGACCTGCCGGCCTACCCCTTCGAGCATCGGCGGTACTGGACCGATCCGACCCCGGGCGCCCCGGCGTCCGCGGCCGACTCCTGGCGCTACCGGGTGGAGTGGGCCGGACTGGGCGGCTCTTCGCGTACGCCGGAAGGGGTGTGGCTCGTGCTGGCGCCGGAGGGCGACCCGGCGGCGGACGCCCTCGGACTGGAGAGCATCGTGCTCGACGCGGCGGGCGACGAACGCGCGAAGCTGGCCGAGCGGGTCCGGGCGGCGCTCGCCGGGCGGGCCGTCGCGGGCGTCCTGGCCGCGGCCGCCGACGTGCCCGAGGCGCTGACCGCCGTCCAGGCCGTACGCGACGCGGACGTCACGGCGCCGTTCTGGTGTCTGACCCGTGGCGCGGTCGCGGTCGACCCGGCGGAGGCGGCCGATCCCGACGCGGGCGCGGTCTGGGGTCTGGGCCTGGTGGCCGGGCTCGACGCCGCCACCGGCTGGGGCGGCCTGGTCGACGTGGCGGGGGACTGGGATCCGGCCGCGCTGCGGGCGGTGCTGGCGGAGGCGGCCGAGGACCAGGTGGCGATCCGCCCCTCGGGCCGGTACGCCCGCCGCCTCGTCCGCGCGCACCGGCTCGAACGGCTGCGCCACTGGCGTCCACAGGGGACGGTTCTCGTCACCGGCGGCACCGGAGCGCTGGGCGGGCACGTGACGCGGTGGCTGCTGGCGGCCGGCGCGCAGCGGGTCGTCCTCGCGAGCCGCCGCGGACCGCAGGCGCCGGGCGCAGCCGACTTCGACGAGCGCGTGAGCGTACGCGCCTGCGACATCGGCAGCCGGGCGGAGGTGGCGGCGCTGCTGGACGCGATCGGCCCGGTGACGGCGGTCGTCCACGCGGCCGGGGTGATGGCCGACGAGCCGCCGCTGCTCGACCTGACCCCGCAGCAGTACGCCGCGGCGTCCCGGGCCAAGACGGCCGGCGCCGAGCACCTCGACGAACTGCTCGCCGACACCGATCTCGACGCGTTCATCCTGTTCTCCTCGGGCGCCTCCGCCTGGGGCGGTCAGGGCCGGCCCGCGTACGCGGCCGCGAACGCGTACCTGGACGCGCTCGCCCAGCGCCGCCGGGCCCAGGGCCGGCCGGTGACCTGCGTCGGCTGGGGCACCTGGGCGGGTGGCGGGCTCGCCGACGATCCGGACGCCGAGGCGTACCTGCGGCGGATCGGCGTGCGCGCGATGGCTCCGGCCGCCGCGCTCACCGCCCTCCAGCAGGCGCTCGACTCCGGCGAGAGCCACGTCGTCGTGGCCGACGTCGACTGGGACCGGTTCGTGCCCGTGTACGCCCTCGCCCGGCCGCGGCCGCTCGTCGCCGGGCTGGCCGCCGCCCCGGTCGTCGCGGCGGCCCCGGAAGCCGCGCTGGAACTGCGGCTCCAAGGACTCACGGCGGCCGAACGTTCCCGGGAGGTGCTGCGGCTTGTGCGTACCGAGGTCGCGCTGGTGCTCGGGCACGACGACCCGCGCGCCGTCGAACCGGCCCGCGCCTTCGCCGACCTGGGCTTCGACTCGGTGACCGCGGTGGACCTGTCCACCCGGCTCGGCCGCGCCACCGGCGTCGCGCTCCCGGCCACGGCGGTCTTCGACTACGCCAGCCCGCAGGCGCTCGCGGCCCACCTCGACGGCGAACTCGGCCGCGAACTCGGCGGCGCCGCCTCGGTGCTGACCGACCTCGACCGGCTGGAGGCGGGGCTGGCCGACCTCACGCCCGAGGAACTCGACCGGGCGAACGTCGCCGCGCGACTGCGGGCGCTGGCGGCCCGCCTCGAAAACGCGGGATCCCCTGTGGACGGTGCCGGCCTCGCGAGCCTGCTCGACGGCGCGAGTACGCAGGACGTCCTGGACCTGCTCGACAAGGAACTCTCGACGAGGGACGCAGATGGCTGACGACGAACGGCTCCTCGAATACCTCAAGCGGGCCACCATCGACCTGCACGAGACCCGGGCGCGCCTGCGCGAGGCGGAGGCCGCCGACCGGGAGCCCGTCGCGATCGTGGCGATGAGCTGCCGCTACCCCGGCGACGTGCGGACGCCCGGCGATCTGTGGCGGCTGGTGGCCGACGGGGTGGACGCCATCGGCGCGCCCCCGGCCGACCGCGGCTGGCCCGCCTCCGCCCACTGGAACGGCGGCTTCGTCACCGGGGCGGCCGACTTCGACGCGGGGCTGTTCGGCATCTCGCCGCGCGAGGCGCTCACCATGGACCCGCAGCAGCGCCTGGTCCTCGAACTCGCCTGGGAGGCGTTCGAGCGGGCCGGCCTGCCGCCGCGCTCGCTGCGGGAGGCGCCCGTCGGCGTCTTCGTCGGCAGCGGCGGGCAGGACTACTACGACGACCTCGTCCCCGCGGAGGTCGCCGGGGTCGTCGACGACTACCTCAGCACAGGCAACGTCGGCTCGGTCATCTCCGGGCGGATCGCGTACGCCTTCGGGCTGGAGGGCCCGGCCCTCACCGTGGACACCGCCTGCTCGTCGTCGCTCGTCGCGGTGCACCTGGCGAGCCAGGCCCTGCGGCGGCGCGAGTGCTCGATGGCCCTCGCCGGCGGTGTGATGGTCATGAGCACGCCCGCGCCGTTCCTCGCCTTCGACCGCCAGGACGGCCTCGCCGGGGACGGCCGCTGCAAGTCCTTCGCCGACGGCGCCGACGGCACCGGCTGGTCGGAAGGGGCGGGCCTGCTCCTGCTGGAGCGGCTGAGCGACGCCGAGCGGCTCGGCCACCCGGTCCTCGCCGTGCTGCGCGGCTCGGCGGTCAACTCCGACGGCGCCTCCAACGGGCTGACCGCCCCCAACGGACCGTCGCAGCAGCGCGTCATCCGCCAGGCGCTGGCCGCCGCCGGGCTCACCCCGGCCGACATCGACGCGGTCGAGGGGCACGGCACCGGCACGGTCCTCGGCGACCCCATCGAGGCGCAGGCGCTGCTGTCCACCTTCGGCCCCGGCCGCGAGCGGCCGCTGTGGCTGGGCTCGGTGAAGTCCAACATCGGGCACGCGCAGGCCGCCGCGGGCGTCAGTGGCATCATCAAGATCGTCGAGGCGCTGCGGCACGAGACCCTGCCGCGGACGCTGCACGCGGAGCAGCCCAGCACCCGGGTCGCGTGGGCTGGCGGACCGGTCCGGCTGCTGACCGAGGAGCAGCCCTGGCCGCGCGGCGGGACACCCCGCCGGGCCGGGGTCTCGTCGTTCGGCGTCAGCGGCACCAACGCCCACGTCGTCATCGAAGAGGCCCCCGCGCCCGCCGAGCCGTCCGCTGCCGAGCCGTCCGCCCCGGGCTGGCCCGCCGGTACGCCGGTGCCGTGGCCGCTGTCGGGGCACACCGCGGAAGCGCTGCGGGATCAGGCCCGCCGCCTGTCCGGAGTGGACGGCGACCCGGCGGACATCGGCTTCTCCCTGGCCACCGGACGGACCGCCCTGGCGTACCGGGCGATGGTCCTGGGCGGGGGCGACCCGGCGCTGGCCGCGCTCGCGACCGGCGCCGATGATCCCGCCCTGGTGACCGGCGAGGCGGCCGAGGGCCTGACCGCGGTGCTGTTCACCGGGCAGGGCGCGCAGCGCGTCGGCATGGGACGCGACCTGTACGCGGCGTTCCCGGTCTTCGCCGCGGCGCTCGACGAGGTGCTGGCCCGGTTCGACGACGACGTACGCGCCCGGATGTGGGACGGCGACCCGCAGATCCTGGCCCGGACCGGGTACGCCCAGCGGGCCCTCTTCGCGATCGAGGTGGCGCTGTTCCGGCTGCTGGAGTCGTGGGGGATCGTCCCGGACTACCTGCTCGGCCACTCCATCGGCGAGCTGGCCGCGGCGCACTGCGCGGGCGTGCTGTCGCTTGTGGACGCTTGTGCGCTCGTGACCGCACGGGCCAGACTGATGCAGGAGCTGCCGCCGGGCGGGGCGATGGTGGCCGTCGTCGCGACCGAGGAGCAGGTACGCGCGGCGCTGCGCGCCGGCGTGGACATCGCGGCGGTGAACGGGCCGCGGGCGGTGGTGATCTCCGGTGACGAGGACGCGGTGGCGCAGGTGGCCGCGGGGTTCGAGGTGACCCGCGCCCTGACCGTCTCGCACGCGTTCCACTCGCGGCGGATGGACCCGATGCTGGCCGCCTTCCGCGCGGTGGCCGAGAGCCTGACCTATTCGGCGCCAACGATCCCGATCGTCACCGACGGGGACGTCACCTCGCCCGGCTACTGGGTGAGCCAGGTCCGCGACGCCGTCCCGTTCCTGGCGGGCGTCCGCCGCCTGGAAGCCGCCGGGGTGACCCGCTTCGTCGAGGCGGGCCCGGACGGGGTGCTCGTGGCCATGGCGCGGGCGTGCCTGACCGACCCGGCCAAGGCCGTGCTCACGCCGATGCTCACCAGGGACGGCGCCGAACCCGCCACCGCCGTGACCGCGCTGGGCCGGCTGTTCGTCGCGGGCGCCGACCCCGACTGGGCCTCGGTGTTCGCCACGGCCGGCGCCCGCCGCGTCGACCTGCCCACGTACGCCTTCCAGCACCGCCGCTACTGGCTCGGGCCGCGCCGCCAGGACGGGGAACTGGCCGCGGCCGGTCTGAGCCCGGCCGGGCACCCCCTGCTCGGGGCGGCCATCACGCTCGCGGGCGACGGCAGCCTGGTCCTGAGCGGACATGTGAGCGCGGCGGCGCAGCCCTGGCTCGCCGACCACGTCGTCGGCGGGGCGGTGACGCTGCCCGGCACGGTGCTGCTCGACCTCGCCCTGCGGGGCGCGCGGCTGGCCGGGTACGACCGGGTCGAGGAGCTGACGCTCGGCGAGCCGGTGCTCGTCCCGGCCGAGGGCGTCGGGCTGCAGGTGGTCGTCAGCGGGCCGGCCGTCGCCGTCCATGCCCGTCCGCTCGACGGCGACTGGGCCGTGCACGCCACCGGCGCCCTCGCCGCCGCGGGACCGGCGCCCGCCGACGACCTCACGTCCTGGCCGCCCGCCGGCGCCCGCGAACTGCCGACGGGCACCGTCTACACCGGACTCGCCGCGGCCGGGCTCGCGTACGGGGCGGCGTTCCAGGGGCTCGCGGCCGCCTGGCGGTCCGGCGACGAGATCTTCGCCGAGGTACGCGTACCGGCGCTGGACGGCTTCGCGCTGCACCCCGTCGCGCTCGACGCCGCGACCCACGCGCTCTGGCTCGCCGCCGACGCGGACGGCCAGGGCGGCGGCCGCATCCCGTTCGTCTGGTCGGGACTGCAGGTGCACGCGGCGGCCACCGGGGACGCGCGCTTCCGCTTCACGCCGACCGGACCGGAGAGCTACGCCGTCACGGTCGCCGATGCGACCGGCGCGCTCGTGGCCACAGTGGACTCTGTCGTCTTCCGGCCGGTCACCGCCGTGGCGCCGCCGCTCTACGAGGTGGACTGGCAAGCCGTCGAGCTGGCCCCGGTGAGCGGCGAGGCTGCCGCCGTCGACGGAGATGCGTCGTTCACGGTCTCCGGCGAGCGGTTCCGGCTCATGGTCGTCGCCGGCGGGGCCGACGCGGCCGGCGCGCACGCCGCCGTCCACGCGGCACTGGCGGCCGCGCAGGAAGCCCTGGCCGCCGAGGAGCGCCTCGCGGTCGTCACGAGCTTCGCCGTCGCCCGCCCCGGCGAGCCGGTCACGCACCCGGCGGCCGCCGCCGTGTGGGGCCTGCTGCGCTCGGCCCAGGCCGAGAACCCCGGCCGCGTCCTGCTCGTCGACACCGACGAACCGGCCGCCGTCGCCGAACTGCTGCCCACCCTGGCCGCCACGGGCGAAGAGCAGCTGATGGTACGCGCCGGGCAGGCGTACCGGCCGCGCCTGCGGGTGCTCGTCGGGGACGCCGCGCCTATCGACCTCACCGGCACGGTGCTCGTGACGGGCGCCTCCGGCGCGCTCGGCGGTCTGGTCGCCCGGCACCTCGCCGCGCGCGGGGTCGCCGAGCTGGTCCTGGTCAGCCGCCGGGGAGCCGACGAACTGGCCGCCGAGCTGACCGGCGTAAGCGTCCGGTCGCTGCGCTGCGATCTCGCCGACCGGTCGGCGGTGGCGGCGATGCTGGCGCAGGCCGGTCCCGTGACGGCGGTCGTGCACGCGGCCGGCGTGGTCGACGACGGCCTGCTGACCTCGCTGACCCCCGATCGGGTGTCGGCCGTCCTGCGGTCCAAGGTGGACGCCGCCTGGCATCTGCACGAACTGATCGGCGAGTCGGCGGCACTGGTGCTGTTCTCGTCGGCCTCCGGCGTCCTCGGCGCCCCCGGCCAGGCCAACTACGCGGCGGCCAACACGTACCTCGACGCGCTCGCCGCGTACCGGTCGGGACTCGGCCGGCCCGGCGTCGCGATGGCCTGGGGCCTGTGGGCGGAAGGGCTCGGCACGACGAAGGAGGCCGCGCGCACGGCCGGCCGGGGCGGCCTGCTCCCGCTGCCGGCGGCCGAGGCGCTCCTGCGCTTCGACGCCGCGCTCTCCGCCGGAGTGCCAGTCGTCGTCCCGGCCGCCCTCGATCCCCGGGCGCGGGCCGAGGAGGTGCCGGCCCTGCTGGCCGGGCTCGTCCGGCGTACCCGGACCCGGACCGCCGCGGCCGCGCCGGCGCCGGTCGCCCCGGCGGGCCTGCTCGACCTGGTGCGTACGCACGCCGCCGCGGTCCTGGGCTACCCCTCGGCGGCCGACGTCGCCCCCGGTACGCGTTTCCAGCAGCTCGGCTTCGACTCGCTGACCGCGGTCGAGCTGCGCAACGGGCTGAGCGCGGCGACCGGGCTGAAACTGCCCGCGACCCTCGTCTTCGACTACCCGACCAGCCAGGCGCTGGCCGAGCACCTCCGCGCGGAGATGTCCGGACAGGACACCACCGCGACGGTCCGGTCCTCGGCGTCCGGCACCGCGGATCCGATCGCGATCGTCGGCATGGCGTGCCGCCTGCCCGGTGGCGTACGCACGCCCGAGGATCTCTGGCGCGTGGTGGCCGACGGCGTCGACGCGGTGGGGGAGTTCCCCGCCGACCGGGGCTGGGATCTCGCGGCGCTCTACGACGAGCAGGGCGAGCGGCCCGGCACCACCTACGTACGCCACGGCGGCTTCCTCTACGACGCGGGCGACTTCGACCCGGCGTTCTTCGGGGTGTCGCCGAAGGAGGCCGCCGCCCTCGACCCGCAGCAGCGCCTGCTCCTCGAAGTCTCGTGGGAGGCGCTGGAGCGGGCCGCGATCGACCCCGCGTCGCTGTCGGGCAGCCTCACCGGGGTCTACGCCGGGGTCCAGTTCCACGACTACATCGGCAGCAACAGCACCGGCTCGATCGTGACCGGGCGCGTCGCGTACACGCTGGGGTTGCAGGGTCCGGCGGTGAGCGTGGACACCGCGTGCTCCTCGTCGCTGGTGGCGATGCACTGGGCGGCGCACGCGCTGCGGTCCGGCGAATGCGACCTGGCGCTGGCGGGCGGCGTCGCCGTGATGGCCACGCCCGAGACCTTCGTGGAGTTCTCCCGCCAGCGCGGCCTGGCCCCCGACGGGCGCTGCAAGCCGTTCTCCGCCGACGCCGACGGCACGGGCTGGTCGGAGGGCGCCGCGATGGTGGTGCTGGAGCGGCTGAGCGACGCGCGCCGCCTCGGCCACCCCGTCCTCGCCCTGGTCCGCGGCAGCGCAGTCAACTCCGACGGCGCGTCCAACGGCCTGACGGCGCCGAACGGGCCGGCCCAGCAGCGGGTGATCCGCCAGGCCCTCGCCTCGGCCGGGCTTCAGCCGTCCGATGTGGACGCCGTCGAGGCGCACGGCACCGGTACGCGGCTCGGCGACCCCATCGAGGCGCAGGCGCTGCTGGCCACCTACGGCCGGGACAGGGACCGGCCGCTGTGGCTGGGCTCGGTCAAGTCGAACATCGGCCACACCCAGGCGGCGGCGGGCGCGGCCGGGATCATCAAGATGGTCATGGCGATGCGCAACGGCGAACTGCCGCGTACGCTGCACGCCGACCGGCCCAGCGCCGAGGTCGACTGGACCGCCGGACAGGTCAGCCTGCTGCACGAGCCGGCGCCGTGGCGTACCAACGGGCATCCGCGCCGGGCCGGGATCTCCTCGTTCGGTGTCAGCGGCACCAACGCCCACGTCCTGCTCGAAGAGCCGCCGGAGGCGAAACCCGAGACCCCCGACGCCCCCGCCGGCACGCTGCTGTGGCCGCTGTCGGCGCGTACCGAGGGCGCGTTGCGGGCCCGGGCCGAGCAGCTCCTGTCCTACCTGGACGAGAACCCGGACGTGGATCCGGCCACCGTCGGGCGGGCGCTGGCGACGACGCGTACGCCGTTCGAGCACCGCGCCGTCCTCGCCGGTACGCGTCGCGCCGACTTCCTGCGCGGCCTCATGGCGGTGGCCGACGGCGAACCGGCACCCGGGGTCGTCACCGGCACCGATCGGGGCGGCCTGCTCGCGGCGCTCTTCGACGACGGGCCCGACGAGGAGGCGCTGCGCCGCCTGGCCGCGGGGGGCGTACGCCCCGACGTCGTGGCCACCTCGGCCGACGAGCTGACCGGCAAGGGCATCTCCCGGATCGTCCACTTCGGAGAGTCGGCCGTCGGCGTCGAAGGTGCCGAGATCATCGGCGGCCGGGACGCGGACGTCATCGCCCGCCTGTACGCGACCGGAACCGCCGTCGACTGGACGGCCCTGTACGGCACGGCCCCGCGGCAGCCGGTGGACCTGCCGACCTACCCCTTCGAACGGTCCCGCTACTGGGTGTCGAGCGCGCTGTCGGCGAACCCGGCCACGGCGGGCCACCCGCTGACCGGCCGGGCCGCGCCGCTCGCCGACGGCCGGGGCGTGGTCTACACGCGGCGGGTCGCCGTCGACACCCACCCGTGGCTGGCCGACCACCGGCTCGCCGGGTTCGTCGTGCTGCCCGGCGCCGGCCTCGTCGAGATGGCCGCGCAGGCGGGCGAGGATCTCGGCGTACCGCGGATCGCCGAGCTGACCGTCGAGGCGCCGGTCGTCGTTCCGGAGGGCAGCGTACAGCTGCAGATGTTCGTCGAACCGGCGGACGACGAGGGCGGCCGCGCCTTCGCCGTCCACGCCGCAGCCGACGTCGACGGCCCCTGGCGCCGCCACGCCTCCGGCCGCCTGACGGCCGGTACCCCCGCCCCCGCGCAGACCACCGGCGCCTGGCCGCCGCCCGGAGCCCAGCCGATCGCGCTGGACGAGCACTACGCGCGCCTGGCGGCAGGCGGCCTGGAGTACGGTCCGGCGTTCCAGGGACTGCGGACCGCGTGGCGGTCCGGCGCGGAGGTCCACGCGGAGGTACGCGCGGACGCCGTGCTCGTCGACGCCGAGCCCTACGGCCTGCACCCGGCCGTCCTGGACGCCGCCCTGCACACGATCGCGCTGGCCGATCCCGACTCCGAACCCGTGCTGCCGTTCGCCTGGGAGGGCGTGCAGGTGTACGCCGCCGGCGCCGCCGAACTGCGGGTGAGCGTACGCCCGGCGGGCACCGGCGCGGTCTCGCTGACGCTGGCCGATACGGCCGGGAACCTGGTGGCGTCCGTCGACGAGCTGCTGCTCCGGCCGATGGCGGCGGCGGCGTTCGCCGAGCCCGCCACGGTCGCCGACGGCCCCGCCGACGCGCTGCTGCGCCTGCGGTGGCAGCCGGCCGCCGAGTCCGGGGCCGCCGCGGCGGGGGACCGGTGGGCGGTGCTCGGCCCGGACCGCTTCGGGCTCGCCGACACCCTCGGCGTCCGCCTGCTGTCCGATGTAGACGAAGCCGCCGGTGTGGACGTCGTCGTCCTGGCGTGCGGCGGCGAACCCGGCGACCAGGCCGCGGCCGCGCGTACGGAGACCGCCCGGGTGCTGCAGGCGTTGCAGGCCTGGCTGGCCGACGACGGCTTCGCCGCGGGCCGGCTCGTCGTCGTCACCAGCGGCGCCACGACCACCGACGCGGCCGCAACCCCCGGGCCCGATCTCGCGGGTGCCGCGGTCGCGGGGCTCGTCCGGTCCGCCCAGGCCGAGAACCCCGAGCGGATCCTCCTCGTCGACCTCGGTACGGCGGCGGACGCGCAGCACCTGCCCGCCGCGGTCGCGACCGGCGAGCCGCACGTGTCCGTCCGGAATGGAGCGTTGCTGGCCCCCCGGCTCGTCCCGGCCACCCCGGCCGGCGAAGGGACGGGCTGGGCGGGCGACGGTCCGGTGCTCATCACCGGCGGCACCGGCGCCCTGGCCGCCGCGCTCGCCCGCCACCTCGTGGCCCGGCACGGCGTACGCCGTCTGGTGCTGGCGGGCCGGCGGGGCGGGGACGCGCCGGGCGCCGCGGAACTGCGGGCGGACCTGGAACGCCAGGGCGCGACGGTGACCCTGGCCGCCTGCGACGTCGCCGACCGCGAGCAGCTGGCCGCCCTCCTTTCCGGCATCGACCGGCCGCTGTCCGCCGTGGCGCATCTCGCGGGCGTCCTCGACGACGCGACCGTGGGCTCGCTGACGCCCGAGCGGGTGGCGGCGATCCTGCGGCCGAAGGCGGACGCCGCCTGGCACCTGCACGAGCTGATCGGCGAGAACGTCCCGCTGGTCCTGTTCTCCTCGGCGGCCGGCGTGCTCGGCGCACCCGGCCAGGGCGGGTACGCCGCGGCCAACGCCTTCCTCGACGCGCTCGCCGGGTACCGGCGGGCCGCGGGATCGCCCGCCGTCTCGCTGGCCTGGGGGCTGTGGGAGTCCGACGGCAGCGGCGGCATGGCGGCCGGGCTGGCCGAGGCGGACACCCGGCGGATGGCCGCGACCGGCATCGGCGCCCTGTCGGCGAGCGGCGGCCTCGCCCTTCTCGACAGGGCGATGTCCACAAGCGACACTGTGCTCGTGCCCCTACGGCTCGACACCGCGGCCCTCGCCCGGGTCGCCGACGAGATCCCGCCGATGCTGCGCGGCGTACTCCCGGAAAGGAAGGCGGCGCGGCGCCGGGCGGAGGCGACCGGCTCGGCCGACGCGGCGGCGAGCGCCCAGGCCCGGCTGTCGGCACTGCCCCCGGCGCAGCGCGACGCGGCGGCGCTGGACCTGGTACGCGAGCACGCGGCGGCGCTCCTCGGCCTGCCCGGGCCGGACGCGGTCGGACCGGACCGGGCGTTCAGCGCGCTGGGCTTCGACTCGCTGTCGGCGGTGGGCCTGCGCAACAAGCTGATGCTCGTGACCGGCCTGAAGCTGCCCGCGAGCCTGGTCTTCGACTATCCGAACCCCCGGGCGCTCGCCGAGCACCTGAGCGCCGAACTCGGGCCGGCGCCCGCCGAGCAGCAGCCCGGCGGACTGTCCGAGGAGCAGGTACGCGCGGCGCTGGCGGCGATCCCGCTCACGCGCCTGCGGGAGGCGGGCCTGCTCGACAACCTCCTCGAACTGGCCGGGATCGCGCTGGCGCGCGACGACGGCGGTGCGGACGGCCGGGAGGCGTCCATCGACGAGATGAACATCGACGAAATGATCAACATGGCCATTCGAGGAAGTGAGACGGACCTATGAGTTCCGAGTACGCGATCGAGGCGCGGGGGCTGGCGAAGTCCTACGGCGACGTGCACGCGCTGCGCGGCGTCGACCTGTACGCCGAGCGCGGCAGCATGCTGGCGCTGCTGGGCCCCAACGGCGCGGGCAAGACCACCGTGATCCGCATCCTGACCACCCTGCTGATCCCGGACGGCGGCACCGCGACCGTCGGCGGGCACGACGTGGTACGCGCTGCGGCGCGCGTCCGCGAGGTGATCGGCCTGACCGGCCAGGAGATGTCGGTCGACGGGCTGCTCACCGGGCGGGAGAACCTGGTGATGATGGGCCGGCTGTTCCACCTGGGCAAGGCGGCGGCCCGGCAGCGTGCCGACGACCTGCTGGAGCAGTTCGACCTGACCGAGGCGGCCGGCCGGCAGGCCCGGTGGTACTCCGGTGGCATGCGCCGCCGGCTGGACCTGGCCGTCAGCCTCATCACCGCGCCGCCGGTGATCTTCCTCGACGAGCCGACGACGGGCCTGGACCCGCGCAGCCGCCAGGGCATGTGGGAGGTCATCCGCAAGCTGATGGCCGACGGCACGACGATCCTGCTGACCACCCAGTACCTGGAGGAGGCCGACATCCTCGCCGACCGGGTGGCCCTCATCGACGGCGGCGGCGTGGTCGCCGAGGGCACGCCCGGCGACCTCAAGCGCCGTATCGGTTCCGAGCGCATCGAGTTCCAGTTCGCCACCGACGACGTGGCCGAGAAGGCCCAGCTGCTCGTCGGCGGGGCCGTCCTGCACGGCAACGGGCTGAGCGTGCCCGCCGCCGACCCCGCCGAGGTCCGTCACCTGATCAACCGGGTGGCCGACGCCGGCTTCGACGCGACGGGTCTGGAGATCCGCCGCCCCACGCTCGACGACGTCTTCCTGACCATGACCGGCCAGACCGAGGGAGCCACCCTGTGAGCACGAACGTCCTGACCCCCGAGCGCGTCCGCGCCGTCGCCGTCGCGCCCCGGTCGGCCCTGGCGCTGGCGTGGAGCGACTGCCTGGTGCTCACCGGCCGCAGCCTGCGCCACCTGACCCGCAACATGGACCAGCTGATCCAGACCTTCTCGCTGCCGATCATCCTGCTGCTCATGTTCCGCTACCTGCTCGGCGGCGCGATCAAGACCGACCAGACGTACATCAACTACGTGATCTCCGGCCTCATCGTCATCAGCGCCGGGTTCAACCTGACCTCCACGGTCATCGGCGTCACCAACGACATGCGCAACGGCATCGTCGAGCGGTTCCGGTCCATGCCGGTGCTGCCGCCGTCGGTGCTCGTCGCGCACGTGGCCGCGGCCGTGCTGCGGACGTTCGTGTCGGCGACGGTGCTGATCGTCGCGGGCTTCCTCGTCGGCTTCCGGCCCGACGCCGGCCCGCTGGAGTGGCTCGCGGTCATCGGCCTGCTCGCGCTGTTCGCCACCGCGCTGTGCTGGGTCGCCGTCATCCTCGGCCTGCTCGCCAAGAGCGTCGAGGGCGGCAGCGGCTACGGCCTCATCCTCGTCTTCCTGCCGTACCTCAGCTCCGCGCTGGTGCCGACCGAGACGATGCCCAAGGTGCTCGGCACGATCGTGCGCTACCAGCCGGTCAGCGCCATCGCCGACGCCGTGCGGTCGCTGCTCACCGAGGCCCCGGCCGGCAACTCCATCTGGCTCGCCCTCGTGTGGTGGGCGGCGATCCTCCTGCTCGCCGTGCCGACCGCCGCGCGCCTGTTCCGCCGCCGGGCCCTCGGCTGAGGGCGCGGCCATGACCTCGCACTCCGGTGCGCGCGGTGCCGTCATCCTCGGCGGTGGCGGCATCCGCGTCCCCGGCGGCCTGGCGATGCGCTGGCGGGCGCTGCGCGACGCCCTCGCGCGCCACGCGCCCACGACCTTCCGCGAGCTCGGCTGCGACCGGTGGGCGGCCTGCGAGCGCGTGTGCGTCACCAGCGGAGTCTCCGCGCGTACGCACAACGTCGCCGTGACCGGCGGCAAGGTGTGGTTCAACGACCGCACCTTCTGCGACGAGTACGCGCGCTGGCTCGCCGACGATCTCGCGGAGTCCGGTGTCGGCACGATCGTCTGCAGTGGACTGGACACCTACCGCTACGTGGCCGCGCTGGCCGCCACCGGCCGTTTCCACGTCGTGTTCGACCTGCACAACGTGGAAACGGTGCTGCACAGGCAGATCGTCGAGCAGATGCCGCCCGGCTCGCCCTACGCCGGGCACTACACCGAGGACTACGCCCGGCGGGTGGCGGTGGCCGAGCGCACCGCCGTCCAGGCCGCCGACGCGGTCTGGGTGTGCAGCCCGGACGACCGCGACCTCGCGGTGGCGACGTTCGGCGTACCGGCGGCCAAGGTACGCGTCGCGCCCAACGTCGTGCCGGTCACGGGAACCGCGGTGCCGCCCAACCGGGCCGAGCGGATCAGCTTCACCGGCCGCATCGACTGGTTCCCCAACATCGGCGCCGGCCGGGCCCTCATCGACGAGATCGCGCCGCTGCTCATCGAGCGCGGGATCGAGGTGCCGGTGGTCATCGCCGGGATGATGGCCCGGGAACTGCTCGACGGGCCGGACCTGCCGCCCACCGTGCGGCTGGTCTCCGCGCCCCGCCAGATCGCCGACATCGTGGCCGACAGCGTCCTGGCGGTCCCGCTCACGCTCGGCGGCGGCAGCCGGTTCAAGGTGCTGGAGGCGTTCGCGGCCGGCGCGCCCGTCGTCTCCACCGCGAAGGGCGTCGAAGGGCTCGGTCTGGAGCCCGGCCGGCACTACCTCGCGGCGGAGAAGCCGGCCGAGTTCGCCGACGCGCTGGCCGTCCTGCTCACCGACGCGGCGGTACGCGCGCGGCTGGCCGGTGCCGGCTGGGACCTCGTCCGCACCCGCTACTCGATCGACGCGCTGGCCGACACCCTGGCGGGCAGCCTGCCGCGATGAGCCCGGCCGGCTGCACCACGCCCAGGGTGATAGCCGGATGTCTATCAGTAAACGTCCCTGTCTAGCATTCCGGAATGGACACCGTGTTCGGACGCATCGGCCGTGACACCCGCTACGTCATGGTCTCGCTTCCCTTGGCCACGGCCAGTTTCGTCGTACTGGTCACCGGATTGTGCCTCGGGCTCGGCACCGTCCCCCTCGGCGTCTGCGGCGCCCTGTTCGCCACCCTGCTCCTGGCGAGGGTCTTCGCCGGGGTCGAACGGCGCAACCTCGCCGAGCTCGGCGGAGCGCCGGTCGTCCCGCCCCGGTACGCGCCGCCGCCGCCCGGCGCGGGTTGGCTGCGACGCCTCTGGCACCCCGTGACGCAGGCGCGCTACTGGCTCGACGTGCTGCACGGCATCGTCATCTTCCCCTTCTCCATCGCGGCCTTCGTCGTCGTCGTGACGTGGTGGGCGGTCGCGATCTTCGGTCTGGCGTACCCGGTCCTGGGCTGGTTCGTCAGCGGGATCCCGGGCTACCAGGCGGTTCCGGCCGCGCTGCATCTCGGCGACGGCTACGGCGTACACCTGGCCTTCAACGTCGCGCTCGGCCTGCTCGCGGCGGCCACCCTCCCGCTCGTCGTCCGGGCGGCCGCCGCGACCCGCGGCCAGCTCAGCCGGCTGCTGCTGGCCGAGCCGGCCTGGCTGAACGGCGAGCGGCGCGACCGGGCGGACGCGCGTACCCGGGCCCGCCTCGCCGACCTGACCGGCAGCCTCGCCGACGTCCGCCGCCAGATCGACCTGGCCCACCTGGCGGCACCGGCAACCGCCCGGCGGCCGGGCAAGCCGGGCACCTGGGAACCGCCCGCGGCGGCGCTGACCGTCCTGGCCGACCTCGGCCTGCAGCAGGCGCTCGTGGCCCTCGCCGAGGCGGCCCCGGTCCCGGTCCGGCTGGAGATCGGCGTGCTCTGCCGCTACAGCGGCCCCGTCGAGCAGGCGGTCTACGACCTGATCGCCGAGGCGCTCATCAACATCGACCGGCACAGTCAGGCCTCGCAGGTCGTGGTGAGCCTGCGGGACGAGCACGGGGTGCTGGTCCCGTTGATCGCCGACGACGGGGTCGGGGGAGCCCGCGCCGCCATCGGCCACTCGCTGACGTTCGTCGCCGCCCGGCTCCGCGAGCTGGGCGGCGAGCTCTTCGTCCACTCGCCGTCCGGCGGGCCGACCGTGGTGGGGGCGCATGTGCCCATCGCCGGATGAGGCGTACCCGTACGAGGTCGGCGTACGCGTACCAACGCGGCGCTCTCCGCGACGATCCGCGAGGTGCCGTGGACTTCGGGGTGCCGGCTGCCGCCCCCGGACGGTGATCCGGGTCAGTCGCCGATGACGGCGAGGCGGTCGCTGCCGCTCGCGGCCCGGGGGTACTGCACGGCGATGAAGCTCTGGTTGGCCTTGAACGTCAGCTCGCCGCCGTGCACCATCGAGCCGTCGGCCCGCCGCACGACGAGCCGGTGGTTCTCGGCGAAGATCGCGCCCGCGTGGTCGGCGGGCACGTCGATCTGGCGGGTGACCGTGCGGGACTCCATCTGCGCCACGGCGACCGAGTGCTGGTAGCCGAGCGTCACGGCGACGCTCGCCGAACCCCGGACGTTCACCCCCGGTACGCCGATGCCCGTCTCGCCGCTGACCGTGATCGTCGTCGAGGCCAGGAACGTGTCCGTCGTGGTACGCGCGACGCCGACGGTCCAGGTGTCGCTCAGCCGCTGGGTCACCGAGGTTTCATTGTCCAGAAAGGACACGAGTTCGAAGCGCCGCCACAGCTCCAGCCGGTAGAACGGCGTGTTGGCGACCCGCCAGGCGGTCCCGCGCCCGGCGTCCCGCACAGCGGGGAACGGCACCCACGTGGACCGGTAGAGCTCCCAGTCGTTGTCGGTCTCCGGCCGGTCGCGCCCGGACAGCCGCGGCCGGGCGGGCGGCCGGCCGGTGACGGAGGTGACCGGCAGAGCCAGTACGCACGGCGGCCGCGTGATCGTCTGGTGGTGCGGCGGCAGCAGGAACACCTCGTCGCCGCCCTCGTACGGCGCCAGCACGACCTGCCCGTCGATCCAGTCGGCCGCGCGGCAGTGGTCGTCGCGTACGCAGGCGAACGAGCGGTAGTCCATGCCGGGCAGGTAGGTCACGCGGCTCAGGGCCCGGTACCCGGCCGGCGGAAGGGGCTCGTACGGCGGACCGAAAGGGAGGTGGCTGGTGGACTTCATCCGGACCGGCGAGGCGATCACCCCGGCCGTCGCTGCGGCAGGGGCCGCGTCGCGTACGCACATCACCCAGTCGCCGTCCTTCGCCACTCCGGGCAGGGCGTGGAATCCCGGCAGCGGCGGCCGGCCCGCCATGACGAAGCCCATCTCGAGGTCACCGAAGCGCATCGTGGTCACGGTCGCACCTCTTCCCGCTCACACCACCTGCCCGAAATGTAGGCTTCGCCAAGGTCAACAGGACGGCAGCGGGTGCACGAAACGCGAGCAATCACCGCGTACACCACTTTTGGGATCATCCGATCGGTTCTCGGGTACCGGGGATCGGCACCACAGGCGGAGGCAGCCGCCTCCCCGCGCCGGGAAGCATGGTCTGCGAGCCCCCCACCTGGGGGAACCTGCCAATCTTGATCTTGTGAAGGTGTGTGGTCATGGCCTTGAGTCCCGTACGCGGCGTCGACCGCCGGCGGTTGATCGGATGGAGCGTGGCCGTGCTGGCGGCCGCCGGTCTGACGGCAGCCGCCGTGCCCGTGGTGAAGGCCGGGCTCGATCACGCCGGCGCGGTGCCGGCCGGCGCCGCGCCGGGCGGCGCGCTCGGCCCGCCCCTGCGGGATCACCTGGTCCACGGGGGATGGCAGGCCTGGTTCACCACGATCCCCGGCGTCGTGGGCCTCACGGTGGCCCTGCTGCCGCTCGCCGCGCTGGCGGTGTGGGCGCTGGCCCGCCGGCGGAGCGCCGCCGGCGACCCGCGGGCCTGGCGCACGTCACTGGCGGAGGTCGGCATCGTCTACGGGACGGTGCCGTGGGTGTGGCTGACCATGCTGCCCGGCGGACGGGCGGGCGAGGTCGCCGGCCGGGTGAGCCTGGTACCGCTGCGGGACCTGCACACGATGACGGCCGGCGGGACGCGGACCGCGATCGTCCAGGTCGGCGGCAACCTGCTGGTGCTGGCGGCACTGGGGTTCTTCGCGCCGCTGCGGTTCGCGAAGCTCGCGTCGGTGCCGCGGATCCTGGCGCTCGGCGCGGCCTGCTCGGCCCTGATCGAGGTCGCGCAGTACGCCCTGCGGCTGGACCGGGTTTCCTCCGTCGACGACGTCCTGCTCAACGCGGCCGGCGCCGGACTGGCCGCGCTGGCCTCGCGGCACTGGTGGCGGAGAAGCGCCGGGACCCGACTGACGCGGTGACGTGTAGCCGACCGCCGCCCGCCCTGCCCGGCGATACGTTGATCCGTCCGAGACAACTCCACTATGGAGGAGGTTGGATCATGGGTACCGCCATCGCGGTCGTCCTGCTCCTGGTCGGATTGGCGATGATCGCCCTGGGTGTCTACAGCCTGTGGGACGCCAATCGCAAGAAGCCCGCCCCGCCGCTGCTGTTCGCCTGGGCGTCGAGCTACAACCAGGGCTTCGGCACGGCCTTCGGGGTGATCGTCATCATCGCCGGCCTGGCCATCGGCATCGTCGGCGCGACGCACATCGGCTGACCGGATCCGGGGAGCGGCCCGCCGCTCCCCGGATCCGCCGTGGACGATCAGGAACCGGACAGCCCGTACGCACGCGCCCCACCCCGATCGTCCCGTCCTGGTGAACCGGGCCGTGAATTCGCCGGACCCGTGCGCGAAATGGGCCTGTAATCCGCGACTGGAATCCTTCCTCCAGGAAGCTTTCCGGGCCCGGGAAGGTGCCCGGGAGGCGTGATCCCGCCCGGAGGAAGCGTGTTCCTGACCCCACACGAGCAGGACCGCCTGCTCATCCACGTCGCCGCCGACGTCGCCCGGCGTCGCCGGGAGCGCGGGCTGAGACTGAACTACCCCGAGGCCGTCGCGATCATCAGCGCCTTCCTGCTGGAGGGCGCGCGCGACGGGCGTACGGTCGTCGACCTCATGCAGGCCGGCCGCGAGGTGCTCAGCCGGGCCGACGTGCTGGACGGCGTCCCCGAGATGGTGAAGGAGGTGCAGGTGGAGGCGACGTTCGACGACGGCACGAAGCTCGTGACGGTGCACCACCCGATCCCGTGAGCGTGATCCCCGGCGAGTTCCTGCTCGCCGCCGAGGACGTGGAGATCAACGTGGACCGTCCTGTCACGACACTGGTCGTCGTGAACACCGCCGACCGCCCGGTGCAGGTCGGCTCGCACTTCCACTTCGCCGAGGCCAACGCCGGTCTGGAGTTCGACCGCGCGGCCGCCTGGGGGCAGCGCCTCGCCGTGCCGGCCGGGACCGCCGTACGCTTCGAGCCCGGCGTCAGCCGCGAGGTCGAGCTGGTTCCCTTGGACGGCAACAGGATCGTGCCCGGACTGCGCGGCCTGGCCGGAGGTGCCCTGTGAGCGCCCTGACCCGCGCCCGGTACGCCGCCCTCTACGGCCCGACGGCCGGGGACCGGATCCGGCTGGCCGACACCGACCTGCTCATCCGGATCGAGGAGGACCGCAGCGCCGGCGGTGACGAGGCCGTCTTCGGCGGCGGCAAGGTGATCCGCGAGTCGATGGGCCAGTCCCTGGCCACCCGCGCGGAGAACGCCGTCGACACGATCATCACCGGTGCCGTCGTGCTCGACCACTGGGGCATCGTCAAGGCCGACGTGGGCATCCGCGACGGCCGGATCACCGCCCTCGGCAAGGCCGGCAACCCGGACACGATGCCCGGCGTACACCCGGACCTGGTCATCGGGCCGGGCACCGAGGTCATCGCGGGCAACGGCCGGATCCTGACCGCAGGCGCGGTCGACACCCACGTGCACTTCATCTGCCCGCAGATCATCGAGGAGGCGCTCGCCTCCGGCGTGACCACGCTGGTCGGCGGCGGCACCGGGCCGGCCGAGGGGACCAAGGCGACCACGGTCACGCCCAACGCCTGGCACCTCGCCCGGATGCACGAGGCGCTGGACACCTGGCCGGTCAACTACCTGCTGCTCGGCAAGGGCAACACCGTCTCCGAGGCGTCGATGTGGGAGCAGCTGCGCGCCGGGGCGGGCGGCTTCAAACTCCACGAGGACTGGGGGACCACCCCGGCCGCGATCGACGCGTGCCTGCGGGTGGCCGACGCGTCCGGCGTACAGGTGTCGATCCACACGGACACGTTGAACGAGGCCGGTTTCGTGCAGGACACCCTGCGGGCGATCAACGGCCGGGCGATCCACAGCTACCACACCGAGGGCGCCGGGGGCGGGCACGCGCCGGACATCATCACCGTCGCGAGCCACCCCAACGTGCTGCCGTCCTCGACCAACCCGACCCGCCCCTACACCCGCAACACCCTGGCCGAGCACCTCGACATGCTCATGGTCTGCCACCACCTGAACCCCGCCGTGCCCGAGGACCTGGCCTTCGCCGAGAGCCGCATCCGGCCCTCGACCATGGCCGCCGAGGACTTCCTGCACGACCTCGGGGCCATCTCCATCATCGGGTCCGACAGCCAGGCCATGGGCAGGGTCGGCGAGGTCGTGCTGCGGACGTGGCAGACCGCCCACGTCATGAAGAAGCGGGTCGGCGCGCTGCCGGGCGACGGGGACGACGACAACCACCGGGCCCGCCGCTACGTCGCCAAGTACACCATCTGCGCCGCGATGGCCAACGGCCTCGAACACCACGTCGGCTCCGTCGAGCCGGGCAAGCTCGCCGACCTCGTCCTGTGGGAGCCCGCCTTCTTCGGCGTACGCCCGCATCTGGTGCTCAAGGGCGGCTTCATCGCGTACGCGCAGATGGGCGACGCCAACGCCTCGATCCCCACGCCGCAGCCGCAGTTCCCCCGGCCGATGTTCGGGGCGGCCCGACCCGGCGCGACGAGCCTGGCGTTCGTGGCTCCCGCGGCCCTCGAAGCCGGACTGGAGCTGGACATCCGCCGGCCGCTGGTCCCCGTCGGCGACGTCCGCAGCCGCGGCAAGGAGGACCTGCCGGAGAACGGCGCGCTGCCGAGGATCGAGGTGGACCCGGACACCTTCACCGTACGCATCGACGGCCAGGTCATCGACCCCGACCCGGTGACGGAGCTGCCGATGGCCCGCCGCTACTTCCTGTTCTGATGACCGCCGCCCTGCTCCTGCTCGCCGACGGCCGGTTCCCCGCCGGCGGGCACGCCCACTCGCACGGTCTGGAGGCGATGGTCGCTTCCGGCCGCGTACGCGATCTCGACGCCGTCGAGCGCGTCCTCATCGGACGGTTGCGGACCGCCGGCCTGATGACGGCCGCGTTCGCGGTGGCGGCCCGGGACGGCGACCCCGACCGGCTCGACGCCGAGCTGGACGCGCGTACGGCCTCGCCCGCGCTGCGGACGGCGTCGCGGCGGCAGGGCCGGGCGCTGCTGCGGGCGGCCCGGGTGATCTGGCCCGACGCCCCCTGGGTACGCCTGCCCGCCCAGCCCCATCAGCCGATCGTCCTCGGGTTCGCGGCGGCCGCCGCCGGGCTGACCGACGACCGGACCGCGCTCGCGGCCGTGCACGGCGTCGCGACCGCCACCGCGAGCGCGGCCCTGCGCCTGCTCGGCCTGGACCCGTTCGCCGTGCAGGCGCTCCTGATCCGGCTCGCCCCCGAGCTGGACGCCCTCGCGGCCGAGGCGGTCAAGGGCGACCTCGCCCGCGGCGCCGCGCCGCTCACCGACCTCTCCGCCGAACTCCACGCCACCTGGGAGGTGCGTCTCTTTGCCAGCTGAGATCCTCGAACCCGTGCACACCCATCCGCATCCGACGAGCGATCCGCATCCGCCGCTGCCCCGGCTCGACCGGGCGCTGCGGGTCGGCATCGGCGGCCCGGTCGGCTCCGGCAAGACCGCGCTGGTCGCCGCGCTCTGCCGGGCCTTCGCCGGCGAGCTGCGCCTCGGCGTCGTCACCAACGACATCTACACGACCGAGGACGCGGACTTCCTGCGCCGGGCGGGCGTCCTCGATCCGGAGCGCATCCGCGCGGTCGAGACCGGCTGCTGCCCGCACACCGCGATCCGCGACGACATCTCGGCCAACCTGGACGCCGTCGACGATCTGGAGGAGGAGCTCGGCCGGCTCGACCTCGTCCTGGTCGAGAGCGGCGGCGACAACCTCACCGCCACCTTCAGCAAGGGGCTCGTCGACGTCCAGATCTTCGTGGTCGACGTGGCGGGCGGCGACAAGGTCCCGCGCAAGGGCGGCCCCGGCGTCACCGCCGCCGACCTGCTGGTCATCAACAAGACCGACCTCGCCCCGCTGGTCGGCGCCTCCCTGGAGGTGATGGACCGCGACGCCCGCGCCCGCCGCGGCGACCTGCCCACCGTCTTCCTCTCCCTCGCCGAGGACAAGCACGCCAAGCCCGTCGCGGACTGGGTGCGCCACCTCGTGGACCATGCGCGCTGAGGCCGTCGTCGTCGCGGAGGCCGGCCGCCTGCCGGTCCTCCGCGGCGAACCGCCGCTCACCCTGCGCGCCACCCCCGACGCGGTCTACGTCGTGGGCACGGCCGCGGGCCCGCTCGGCGGCGACGATCTCCATCTCCACCTGGAGGTACGCGAGAACGCCGTGCTCCGGATCCGTTCAGCGGCCGCCCAGCTGGCCCTGCCCGGCCACCGCCCCGGCCCGTCCCGGATGTCGGTGACGGCGACGGTCGCGCCCGGTGCCCGGCTCGAATGGCTGCCCGAACCGCTCATCCTCGGCCACCGCGCCGACCACCGCGTATCCTCCATAGTGGACCTGTGCGGCGGCGCGACCCTGCTCTGGCGCGAAGAGCTGATCTGCGGCCGCCACGACGAGCCGTCCGGCGACGGCGTCATCTCCTTCCGCGCCGAGTACGCCGGCCGCCCCCTGCTCGTCCAGTCGCTCGACGTCGGCCCGCACGCGCCCGGCTGGGACGGCCCCGCGGTCCTCGACGGCGCCCGGGCCTCCGGCTCCCTGCTGCGGGTGGACGCCTCGATCGCGTGGCCGGGTTCCGAGATCATCGCGCCGACCGCGGTGGGGATGCCGCTCGCGGGGCCGGGCTGGCTCGTCACCGCGACCGCTCCCGACGCCCACACCCTGCGCGCCTACCTCACCCGCTGACCCCGGCGGCTACAAGATCCTGTTTGGATCAGGGAAATCACCCGAATCTTGGTCCATGATGACGTGCGGAACCCTGATCCGAACGGGATCTTGAGGCTTGCTCAGGCGACGGGTACGGAGCGGTTCTCCAGGGCGCTCACCAGCGAGTCCAAGGCGATCGACAGGTGCGCCGACTCCGCGTCGCTGGTGAGGACCGAGCGCAGGTCTTCGCGTATCTCCGCTTGGATGCGATCGTGGAGCGCCTGGCCGCGCGGCGTGAGATAGGCCCGGATGCGACGGCGGTCGGCGGGGTCGACCTTGCGGTGCACGAGCCCGGACTCGACGAGGGAGTCCATGAGCTTGGTGAGCGTGCCCGGCGGCAGGAAGACCTGATCGGCCACGGCGGTCATGGGCTGGCCGCCCTCGTCGGCGAGCAGGCTGAGGACGCGCCAGGCGTCGACGCCGTGCCCGTGGCCGCCGACGATCTCGGTCACCCGGCGGGCCAGGAGGCGCTCGGCGCGGGTCAGCATCCGCATGAGGTCCCCGCTCACGCCACCGATGCTACAGATGAGCCGCAGCTTCGGGAATGCTCTTCCGCGACCGGCGGGGGCGGGCAATCATGGCGTCATGCCTCGGCTGGAGCTGCCGGACGACTCCCGCATCGACATAGCGCTGGTCTTCCCGATGCGGGGGCCGGCGGGCATCTTCGGACCCACCTGCGAGCTGTGCGCGCAGCTGGCCGTCGAGCAGGTCAACGCGGCCGGCGGGGTGCTGGGCCGGGAGCTGCGGCTGCTGGCGGTGGACGGGAGCGCGCCGCCGAAGCAGGTGGCCGACGAGGTCGAGGCGCTGGTCTCGGTCGGGGCCGTGCAGGGCGTGACCGGCTGGCACATCTCGTCGGTGCGCCAGGCGCTCGCGCCGCGGATCGCCCACCGGGTGCCGTACGTGTACACGGCGCTGTACGAGGGCGGCGAGCGTACCGAGGGCGTGTATCTGACCAGCGAGACGCCCGACGGCCAGCTGCTGCCCGCGATGCGGCTGCTGACCCGGGAGCGGCGGGTACGCCGATGGCACATCGTCGGCAACGACTACGTCTGGCCGCGGCGGACGGCCCGGGCGGCCCGGAGGTTCGCGGCCGCCTCGGGTTCGGTCGTCTGCGGGGAGTCCTACCTGCCGCTCGGCACCCACGATTTCGCGTCCGTGCTGCGCCGGATCGAGCATTCGGCGGCCGACGGCGTCCTGATGCTGCTCGTCGGCAACGACGCCGTACGCTTCAACCGCGCCTTCGCGGCCGCCGGGCTGGACGCGCGCTGCCTGCGGCTGTCCACGTTGATGGATGAGAACATGCTGCTCGCCAGCGGGGCGCGGGCCACCGGCGACCTCTACAGCACGGCCGGGTTCTTCGCCTCGATGATCACGCCGGAGAACCTCGACTTCCACGGCCGGTACGCGCGCCGCTTCGGGGTCGACGCGCCGCAGCTCGGCAGCCTCGGCGAGTCCTGCCACGAGGGTGTGCTGCTGCTGGCCGCGCTGATCGAGCGGGCCCGGACCCTCGACGTACGCGCGATCGGCGCCGTCGGCGAGGCCGTCTCCTACGAGGGGCCGCGCGGGTCCATGCGCCTGCGGGAGCGGCACGTCAGGCAGCGCATCTACCTCGCCCGGGCACGCGATCTGGAGTTCGACGTCCTCGCCGAGCTGTGAGCCGTCCCGGCCGAGCTGTGAGCCGGCCTGCCGCGGGCGTGCTTGACATCCGAACCCGGCGACCGAGATACTTCCTGTGTGAAGCATCTTCTTCCGGGATGCTGACCATACGATTCTCCGAAGCCTATGCGATAGGTCATCCGATGCGCGCCGACACGCGTACGGAATGGCTTGTCGCATAGGCTTTTCGTGTATCCGGAGTCCTCATTGGACTGTCTTAGGGAAACAGTGACTTAAGGGTGCCGAAACACCCGCGCAACGCGCCCGGATCAGGCTTTCCTCACCCCACCGCACGGCCGTTGCGCACTTCTGCATTTTCTCTAGGAGATTCGATGCTCAGGTCCCGCGGACGCCTTCTGGCGTACAGCGCAATCCTTGTCGCGGCGGTCGCGTTGTCCGCCTGCGGCAGCAAGACCGGCGAGAACAAGTCCGGAGCGGGTGTCACCGCCGACACCGCCGGCGACACGGTCAAGGTCGGTCTGCTCAACTCGCTGTCCGGCACGATGGCGATCTCCGAGGTCACCGTGCGCGACTCCATCAAGCTCGCGATCGAGGAGATCAACGCCTCGGGCGGCGTGCTCGGCAAGAAGCTGGACCCGATCAGCGAGGACGGCGCCTCCGACTGGCCGACGTTCGCGGAGAAGGCGTCCAAGCTCATCAAGGAGGACCGGGTCGCGGCCGTCTTCGGCTGCTGGACCTCGGCCAGCCGCAAGGCCGTCAAGCCGGTCTTCGAGGCGAACAAGGCGCTGCTGTTCTACCCCGTGCAGTACGAGGGCCTGGAGCAGTCGCCGTACATCTTCTACACCGGCGCCACCACCAACCAGCAGATCATTCCCGGGCTGGACTACCTGAAGTCGCAGGGCAAGAAGACCATCTACCTCGTCGGCTCGGACTACGTGTTCCCGCGTACCGCCAACAAGGAGATCAAGGCGTACGCGGCCGCCAACGGGATGACCGTCCTCGGCGAGGACTACGCGCCGCTGGGCTCGACCGAGTTCGGGACGATCGTCAACAAGGTCAAGGCGGCCAAGGCCGACGCGGTCTTCAACACCCTCAACGGCGACAGCAACGTGGCCTTCTTCAAGGAGTACAAGTCGGCCGGCCTGACCGCGGCCGCGATGCCGGTGGTCTCCGTCTCGATCGCCGAGGAGGAGGTCAAGAGCATCGGTACGCAGTACCTCGCCGGCCAGCTGACGGCCTGGAACTACTACCAGACCACGCCCGGCGACGCGAACGCCAAGTTCGTCAAGGCGTACAAGGCGAAGTACGGGGCGGACAAGCCGACGAGCGACCCGATGGAGGCCGCGTACGTGTCGGTCTACCTGTGGAAGGCGATGGTCGAGAAGGCCGGCTCGTTCGACGTCGAGAAGGTCAAGGCGGCCTCGGACGGCATCACGTTCGACGCGCCCGAGGGCAAGGTGACCGTGGACGGCGCGACGCAGCACATCTACAAGACCGCCCGGATCGGCAAGATCGGCGACGACGGCCTGATCACCGAGGTCTGGAACTCGGGTTCGCCGGTGAAGCCGGACCCCTACCTCAAGGGCTACCCCTGGGCAGCCGGGCTGTCCTGACGCATCCGCCGGCCGGCGGCCCCGCCCGGGGCCGCCGGCCACGAGCCGAGGAGTCCACGTGACCCTGGTTGCCAGCCAGTTCATCACCGGCATCAGCATCGGCGCGGTGCTGCTGCTCATCGCGCTCGGCCTCGCCCTCACCTTCGGGCAGATGAACGTCATCAACATGGCCCACGGCGAGTTCATCATGGCCGGCGCGTACACGACGTTCGTGCTCCAGAAGGTGTTCAGCGACGCGGGCGTCTCGCTGCTGGTGGCGCTGCCCGCCGCGTTCGTCGTGGCCGGGCTCATGGGGGTGCTGCTGGAGATCCTGCTCATCCGCCGGCTGTACGCGCGCCCGCTCGACACCCTCCTCGTGACGTGGGGCGTGTCGCTGATGCTGCAGCAGCTGGCGCGCGACGTCTTCGGCGCGCCCAACGTGCAGACCCGCGCGCCCGACCTGCTCACCGGCAACGTGCACCTGTGGACGGGGTCGGACGGGGTGGAGCTGACCATCGCGAGCAACCGGCTGTTCATCCTCGGCCTGGTGCTGGTCTGCCTGGTCGCGCTCACCCTGGTGCTGCGGCTGACCCCGCTCGGCCGCCGGATCCGCGCCGTGGTGCAGAACCGCGACCTGGCCGCGGTGTCGGGCGTGCCGACCGCGCGGGTGGACCGGCTCACCTTCTTCCTCGGCTCCGGCCTCGCCGGCGTCGCCGGGGTCGCCCTGACGCTGCTCGGCCCGATCGGCCCGACCATGGGCACCAACGTGATCATCGACGCCTTCCTCGTCGTGGTGGTCGGCGGCATCGGACAGCTGAAGGGCAGCGTCATCGTCGCGTTCACGCTCGGCGTCCTGCAGTCCGGCGTGGAGTACGCGACCACGCTGAGCGTCGCCAAGGTCATCGTGTTCGTGGCGATCGTGGCGTTCCTGCAACTGCGACCGCAGGGCCTGTTCACGGTCCGGACGAGGAGCCTGGCATGAGTGTCCTGACCGGACTGGGCCGGCCGTCGAGGCTGCGGACGGGGCTCGGTTTCGCCGGGGGAGCGCTGCTGCTGTTCGCGGTGGCCCCGGCCGTGCTCGACGACTTCCGGCTGAACCTGCTCGCGAAGTACCTGTGCCTGGCCATGGTGGCCGTCGGCATCGGCCTGGCCTGGGGGCGGGGCGGCCTGCTGACCCTCGGCCAGGGCGTCTTCTTCGGCCTCGGCGGGTACGCGATGGCCATGCACCTCAAGCTGGCCGACGCCGGGCCGGGGCAGATGCCGGACTTCATGCAGCTCTACGGCCAGCTGGACGAGCTGCCCTGGTGGTGGAAGCCGTTCGAGAACCCGGCGTTCGCCCTCGCGGCCACGGTCCTGCTGCCGATGGCGGTGGCCTTCGTCCTCGGCTGGGTCGTGTTCCGCCGGCGGGTGCGGGGCGCGTACTTCGCGATCCTGTCGCAGGCCCTGGCGGCGGCGATGGTGATCTTCCTGGTCGGCCAGCAGGGCACCACCGGCGGCACGAACGGCCTCACCGACATCCAGGGCTTCTTCGGCTACGACCTGGCCGACCCGGTGAACAAGGAGACCGTCTACTTCGTCGTCGCGGCCTGCCTGCTGGTGCTGCTCGCGATCGTCCGGCAGCTGATGCAGAGCCGCTACGGCGAACTGCTCGTGGCCGTACGCGACGCGGAGGAGCGCGTACGCTTCCTCGGCTACGACCCGGCGAAGGTGAAGCTGACCGCCTACGTGGTGGCGGCGGGGATGGCCGGGCTGGCCGGGGCGCTGTTCGTGCCGGCGGTCGGGATCATCTCGCCGGCCCTGATCGGGGTCGTGCCGTCGATCGAGTTCGTCATCGGCGTCGCCGTCGGCGGCCGGGCGACCCTGCTCGGCCCGATCGCCGGCGCGGTCGCGGTGGCCTGGGCGAAGACGGCGCTGTCCGAACGGTTCCCGGGCACCTGGACGTACCTGCAGGGGGCCCTGTTCGTCGTGGTCGTGGCGTTCCTGCCGGGCGGCCTCGCCACGATCTTCGCGTGGCTGCGCGGTCGCCGGGCCACCCCGCGGGTGAGCACGGTCGTGGACGGCCCGGCCGCCCGCCCGGTCGAGGAGGGAGTTCCGTCGTGAGTGGACTGACGATCCGGGGGCTGACCGTCAGCTTCGACGGCTTCGTGGCCGTCGACGGCGTCGACCTCGACGTGCCGCCGGGCGATCTGCGCTTCCTCATCGGCCCCAACGGCGCCGGCAAGACCACCCTGGTCGACGCCGTGACCGGGCTGGTCAAGGCGACCGGGTCGGCACGCTTCGGCGAGACCGAACTGCTCGGCCGGGAGGTGCACAGGATCGCCCGGCTGGGCGTCGGGCGTACCTTCCAGACCGCGACGGTCTTCGAGGAACTCAGCGTCCTGCAGAACCTCGACATCGCCGCGGGCTCCGGCCGGTCCGCGCTCGGGCTGCTGCGGCGGCGCCGGGGCGTACCGGACGACGTCGCGCGGGCGCTGGAGACCATCGGGCTCACCGGCCGCCTGGACGATCTCGCGGGCACCCTCGCCCACGGGCAGAAGCAGTGGCTGGAGATCGGCATGCTGCTCGTCCAGGACGCCCGGCTGCTGCTGCTCGACGAGCCGGTCGCCGGGATGAGCCACGAGGAGCGCGACGCCACCGGCGAACTGCTGCACCAGATCGCGCTCGAACGGACCGTCGTGGTCATCGAGCACGACATGGACTTCCTGCGCCGGTACGCGCGTACGGTCACCGTCCTGCACGCGGGGAAGGTGCTCAGCGAGGGTACGGTCGCCGAAGTCCAGGCGGATCAGCGGGTCCAGGAAGTCTACTTGGGACACTCGACCTCGACCGAGGGAGCGGCGTGATGCTGGAGATCTCGGCGATCGACGTCGGCTACGGGCGCAGCACGGTGCTGCACGGCCTGACGCTCGGCGTACCGGGGGAGGGGATCACCGCCGTCCTCGGGCACAACGGCGCCGGCAAGAGCACCCTGCTGCGGGCCGCCGCCGGCCTGCTCAAACCCAAGCGCGGCAGCGTACGCCTGTTCGGCGAGGACATCACGCGGCTGGCGCCGCACGAGCGGGTCCGGCGCGGGATGGCGTACGTGCCGCAGGGCCAGCAGTGCTTCCCGCACCTGACGACGATGGAGAACCTGCGGCTGATCGCCGACGGCCGGCGGGACGGCGCCGCGGCCCTGGCCGACGCGCTCGACCTGTTCCCGGCGCTGGTGCCGCTGGCCAAACGCCGGGCGGGCCTGCTGTCCGGCGGCCAGCGCCAGCAGCTGGCCCTCGCCCGCGCGCTGATCACCCGGCCGCGGCTGCTGCTGCTCGACGAGCCGACCGAGGGCATCCAGCCGTCGGTGGTCGCCGAGATCGAGCAGAAGATCGTGGCGCTGGGCTCCTCGATCGCGATCCTGCTGGTCGAGCAGCACCTGCGGTTCGTGCTGTCGGCGGCGCAGCGCTACCACGTGCTGGCGGCCGGGCGCATCACGGCGTCCGGCGACGCCGACCCCGCCACCGAGACGACGGTCCGGGCCGCCCTGGCGGTCTGAGCCGCGCGGTCACTCTCGACAGTGGACGGTGACGTCCGCCCGGCTCCGGGCGGACGTCACCACCGCCTCAGTCGTCGTCGCCGTAGTCGTGGTCGGGGTGGTTCGCCGTACCGAGGCGCCAGTATCCCCGGCTGGTCAGCGACGCCCGCGGCAGTCCCCGTTCGCCGAGGAACAGGCCCCGGATCCGGCGCATCGCGCCCGCCTCGCAGGCGACCCAGGCGTGCGTACCCTCGCTCAGGTCGGCTTCGCGCGCGGCCTGCTCCAGCTCGGCGCCCCAGGCTTCCGGCGTACGCCGGTGGTGCCAGACGACGGTGGTCCGCTCCGGACGGGGCAGGGGGAACTCGTCGCCCGGGCCGTCGACCTCCACGTGCACCTCGGCGTCGGCGCCGGCCGGGAGGGCCTCCAGGAGCGTGGCGACGGCCGGGATCGCGCTCTCGTCGGCGGCGATCCACCAGCGGCGCGCCGCGGGGTCGAGCTGGAAGCGGCCACCGGGACCGCTGACGGCGAGCCGGTCGCCGACGGCGGCGCGGGCGGCCCAGGCCGCGGCCGGGCCGGGGCCGTGCAGGACGAACTGGATCTCCAGGTCGCCGCTCGCCGGGTCGAACCGCCGGGGCGTGTAGGTACGCACGACCGGGCGTTCCGCCTCGGCGGGCCAGACCAGGCCGTCCGGTCCGGCCTGGGGGAGCACCGGGGCGGCCTGGCCGTCGGCGGGGAGGAACAGCTTGACGTGCGCGGTCGGCGGGAGGTCGGCGAACGTGCCGGGCGCCGCCCCGCCGAGGCGCACGGAGACGAGCCGGTGGGTCAGCCGCTCGACGGCCACGACCTGTACGGGCTGGGGCGGCTGCCGGCGGCGGCCGCGGCCGCCTTGCGGACCGGCCGGGGTGCCGCGGTCGGGCGTACTCGCGCCCGCAGTGTCGATCATGAAGTCTCCAGGGGTGTCGACGTGGATGACGAGCGCCAGTCTACTATATCTCCGATATATCGTCGACGTGTCATACCTCAGGTGGGGTGACCACGAAAAAGCGGGCCCGGCCGGTGTCGGCCAGGCCCGCTTCGTGCGGTGAGGTGGAGGTCAGCCCGCGGCGAGCGCCATGCTGTCCGGCCGGACCGGCGCCGGCAGCGTCGACGACCCCGACAGGTACGCGTCCACGGCCGCCGCGGTGGCCCGCCCCTCGGCGATGGCCCACACGATCAGCGACTGCCCGCGTCCGGCGTCGCCGGCGATGAACACACCGTCCGCAGTGGACTTCCACTGGGCGTCGCGGACCGCCCGGCCGCGCGGGTCGACCGCGACGCCGAGGGACTGCAGGAGGCCTCCTTCGGCGGTGTCACCGGTGGAGACGAAGCCCATCGCCAGGAACACCAGGTCCGCAGGGATCTCGCGCTCGGTTCCCTCGATCTTGGCGAAACGGCCCTCGACGAGCTCGACCTCGTGCAGGGCGAGCGCGCGTACGTTGCCGTCCTCGTCGCCGACGAACCGCTCGGTGTTGACGGCGAACAGCCGCTCGCCGCCCTCCTCGTGGGCGCTGGAGGTGCGGTAGATCAGCGGCCAGGTCGGCCACGGGGTGTAGCCGGGGCGCTGGTCGGCGGGGCGCGCCATGATCTCCAGCTGGGTCACGCTCAGCGCGCCCTGGCGGTGGGCGGTGCCGAGGCAGTCCGCACCGGTGTCGCCGCCGCCGATGATCACGACGTGCTTGCCGGCCGCGTCGATCGGGGACGACTCCAGGTCCCCCAGCTGTACGCGGTTCGCCGGTACCAGGTACTCCATCGCCGAGTAGATCCCGGCGAGCTCGCGGCCCGGCGCGGGAAGGTCGCGCGGGACCGTCGCCCCGGTGGCGATCACGACGGCGTCGGAGTCCGCGCGCAGCTGCTCGGCGGTGAGGTCGGTGCCGACGTGCACGCCGGTGACGAACCGGGTGCCCTCGGCCTCCATCTGGGCCAGCCGCCGGTCGAGGTGGCGCTTCTCCATCTTGAATTCCGGGATGCCGTACCGCAGCAGGCCGCCGATCCGGTCGGCGGACTCGTAGACGGTGACCTCGTGGCCGGCCCGGGTGAGCTGCTGGGCGGCGGCCAGCCCCGCGGGGCCGGAGCCGACGACCGCGACCCGCATCCCGGTCAGCCGGCCCGGGATCTGCGGCGTGACCCAGCCCTCGGCCCACGCGCGGTCGATGATCTCGACCTCGACCTGCTTGATGGTGACCGGGTCGGACTTGATGCCGACCACGCAGGCCGCCTCGCACGGCGCGGGGCACAGCCGCCCGGTGAACTCCGGGAAGTTGTTCGTCGCGTGCAGGCGCTCGATGGCGGCCTGCCACCGGTCGGTGCGGACCAGGTCGTTCCACTCCGGGATGAGGTTGCCGAGCGGGCAGCCGTTGTGGCAGAAGGGAATCCCGCAGTCCATGCAGCGGCTCGCCTGCGCGTTGAGCTTCTCGGCCGCGAACGGCTGGTAGACCTCCCGCCAGTCCGAAATCCGCACCTGCACCGGGCGGCGCTGGGGCAGCTCCCGGCCGTGCCTCATAAAACCAGTGGGATCAGCCACGAGCGGCCTCCATGATCGCTTCATCCACGTCACGGCCGGCCAGTTCGGCCGACCGTCTTGCCTGTAGTACACGTTTGTAGTCGCGGGGCATGACCGTCGAGAACGCCGCCGCGTACCGTTCCCAGTCGGCGAGAAGCGTCCGGGCCACCACCGACCCGGTCTCGGCCTGGTGGCGCTCCACCAGCGAGCGCAGCTCGACGGCGTCCTGCGCCGACAGCGGCTCGATGTCGACCATCTCGGTGTTGACCAGCGCCGGGTCCAGATCCAGGACGTGCGCCACCCCGCCGGACATGCCGGCGGCGAAGTTGCGCCCGGTCGGGCCGAGCACCGCCACGCGGCCGCCGGTCATGTACTCGCACCCGTGGTCGCCGACGCCCTCGACCACCGCCACCGCGCCGGAATTGCGTACGCAGAACCGCTCGCCGACCCGGCCGCGCAGGAAGAGCTCGCCCGACGTCGCGCCGTAGAGGATGGTGTTGCCGGCGATGATGTTCTCCTCGGCGGCGAACGTCGCGGCCTCGTGCGGACGGACGATGACCCGGCCGCCGGACAGGCCCTTGGCGACGTAGTCGTTGGCGTCTCCGTAGAGCCGCAGCGTGACGCCCGGCGGCAGGAACGCGCCGAAGGACTGGCCCCCGGTGCCGGTGAGCACCACCTCGATGGTGTCGTCGGGCAGTCCCTTGCCGCCGAACACCCGGGTCACCCGGGAGCCGAGCATGGTGCCGACGGTCCGGTGGACGTTGCGTACCGGCAGGTCGATCCGGACCGGCCGGCCGTCGGTGAGGGCGGTCTCGGCGAGCCGGATCAGCGTGTTGTCCAGGGCCTTGTCCAGGCCGTGGTCCTGGCCGACGACCTGGCGCCGCGGCGTGCCTTCGGGGAGCTCGGGCATCGCGAGGATGGGCGACAGGTCCAGCCCGGCGGCCTTCCAATGATCGAGGGCCGGCCGGACGTCCAGCATCTCGGCGTGCCCGACCGCCTCCGCCAGGCTGCGGAAGCCGAGCTCGGCGAGGTACCGGCGGACCTCCTCGGCGATGTACTGGAAGAAGGTGACCACGAACTCCGGCTTGCCGTCGAACTTCTTGCGCAGCTCGGGATTCTGCGTGGCCACGCCGACGGGACAGGTGTCCAGGTGGCACACGCGCATCATGACGCAGCCCGACACGACCAGCGGCGCGGTCGCGAAGCCGAACTCCTCGGCGCCCAGCAGCGCGGCGACGACCACGTCGCGACCGGTCTTCAGCTGGCCGTCGACCTGGACGACGATCCGGTCGCGCAACCCGTTGAGCAGCAGGGTCTGCTGCGTCTCGGCCAGGCCCAGCTCCCACGGCGCCCCGGCGTGCTTGAGCGAGGTCAGCGGCGACGCGCCGGTGCCGCCGTCGTGCCCGGAGATCAGGACCACGTCGGCGTGCGCCTTGCTGACCCCGGCTGCGACCGTTCCCACCCCGACCTCGGCGACGAGCTTGACGTGCACCCGCGCCTCGTCGTTGGCGTTCTTCAGGTCGTGGATCAGCTGGGCCAGGTCCTCGATGGAGTAGATGTCGTGGTGCGGCGGCGGGGAGATCAGGCCGACGCCGGGCGTGGAGTGCCGGGTGCGGGCCACCCACGGGTACACCTTGTGCGCCGGGAGCTGGCCGCCCTCGCCGGGCTTGGCCCCCTGCGCCATCTTGATCTGGAGGTCGTCGGCGTTGACGAGGTACTCGCTGGTGACCCCGAAGCGGCCGCTGGCGACCTGCTTGACCGCGCTGCGCCGGTGCGGGTCGTAGAGCCGGTCGACGTCCTCGCCGCCCTCGCCGGTGTTGGACCGCGCGCCGATCGAGTTCATCGCGATCGCGAGCGTCTCGTGGGCCTCGGCGGAGATGGAACCGTAGGACATCGCGCCGGTGGAGAACCGCCGCACGATGCTCTCGACCGGCTCGACCTCGTCGATCGGCACCGGCGGGCGGGCGCCGGACCGCAGCTCGAACAGGCCCCGCAGGGTGGCCGCCTGCCGCGACAGGGCGTCCACGGTGGCGGTGTACTTCTCGAACACCTCGAACCGCCGGGTACGCGTCGCGTGCTGCAGCAGGAACACCGTCTCCGGGTTGAACAGGTGCAGTTCGCCGTCGCGCCGCCACTGGTACTCCCCGCCGGTCTCCAGCCGGCGGTGGGCGGTGCGGGAGGCGTCGTCCTGCCAGGCGCGCGCGTGCCGGGCGGCGACCTCGGCGTGCACCTCCTCGATCCCGATCCCGCCGAGCCGGCTCGACGTGCCGGTGAAGTACCGGCCGACGAGCTCGTCCGACAGGCCGATCGCCTCGAAGACCTGCGCGCCGATGTAGGAGGCGACCGTGGAGATGCCCATCTTGGACATGACCTTCAGGACGCCCTTGCCCATCGCCTTGACGTAGTTGCGCACGGCCTTGTCCAGGTCCACGCCGGCCAGCTCGCCGCCGGCAACCATGTCCTCAATGGACTCGAAGGCAAGGTACGGGTTGACGGCGGAGGCGCCGTAGCCCAGCAGGAGCGCCATGTGGTGCACCTCGCGGGCGTCGCCGGCCTCGGTCACCAGGGCCACCACGTTGCGGGTCCGCTCGCGGATGAGGTGATGGTGTACGCAGGCCGTCAGCAGCAGCGACGGGATCGGCGCCAGATCGGCGGTGGAGTCCCGGTCGGACAGGATGATCAGCCGGGCCCCGTCGTCGACGGCCTCGGAGACGTGCCGGCAGATCTCCACCAGCCGCGCCTTGAGCCCCTCGCCGCCGTCGCGTACGCGGTAGAGGCCCGAGACGGTGACCGCCTGGAACTCCGGCAGGTCGCCGTCGTCGTCGACGTGGATCAGCTTGGCGAGCTCGTCGTTGTCCAGCACGGGGAACGGCAGGACGATCTGGCGGCAGGATTCCGCCGACGGCGCGAGCAGGTTGCGCTCCGGCCCGATCGTGTGCTCGACCGAGGTCACGATCTCCTCCCGGATCGCGTCCAGCGGCGGATTCGTCACCTGCGCGAACAGCTGGCTGAAGTAGTCGAAGAGCAGCCGCGGCCGCCGCGACAGCACCGCGATCGGGGTGTCGGTGCCCATCGACCCGATCGGCTCGGCGCCGTTGCGCGCCGCGGGGCTGAGCAGGATCCGCAGCTCCTCCTCGGTGTAGCCGAACGTGAGCTGGCGGCGCAGCACCGCCTCGTGGCCGTAGGTGACGTGCTCCCGGTCGGGCAGGTCGGCCAGCCGCATCAGGCCGGTACGCAGCCAGTCGGCGTACGGGTGCTCGGCGGCGAGCCCGGACTTGATCTCCTCGTCGCCGACGATCCGCCCGGCGGCCGTGTCGACGAGGAACATCCGGCCCGGCTGCAGCCGCCCCTTCGCCACGACCGAGGCCGGATCGAGGTCGAGGACACCCGCCTCGCTGGCGAACACCACGAAATCGTCGCTGGTACGCCACCACCGGGCCGGCCGCAGCCCGTTGCGGTCCAGGACGGCGCCGACCTGCGTACCGTCGGTGAACGCGACGCAGGCCGGGCCGTCCCACGGCTCCATCACCGAGGCGTGGAACTCGTAGAAGGCGCGCCGCGCCGGGTCCATCGCGGCGTTGTTCTCCCAGGCCTCCGGGATCATCATGAGCACCGCGTGGGCCAGCGGGCGACCGCCCAGGTGCAGCAGTTCGAGGACCTCGTCGAAGCTCGCCGAGTCGCTCGCGCCCGGGGTGCAGATGGGGAACAGGCGGCGCAGATCGCCCGGAATCAGGTCGCTGTCGAGCAGGGCTTCCCGCGCGCGCATCCAGTTCCGGTTGCCGTTGATCGTGTTGATCTCGCCGTTGTGCGCGATGTAGCGGTACGGATGCGCGAGCGGCCAGCTCGGGAAGGTGTTGGTGGAGAAGCGGCTGTGGACCAGCGCGATCGCGCTCGCCAGCCGCGGGTCGGACAGGTCCGGGAAGAACGCCGGGAGCTGGTCGGTGGTCAGCATCCCCTTGTAGACCAGCGTACGGGCGGACAGCGAGGAGAAGTACACCTCGGCGCCGCGCTCGCGGGTCTCCCGCTCGACCCGGCGCCGCACCACGAACGCCAGCCGCTCCAGGGCCGGCCCGGTACCGCCGGCGATGAACAGCTGGGCGAAGTGCGGCTGCACCGAGCGGGCCGACGGGCCGAGGTCGGCGCCCTGCGCGTCGGTGGGCAGGTCGCGCCAGCCGAGGAGCTCGACGCCCTCCTCGGCGGCGATCCGCTCGACGACCTCGACGGCCCGGGCGCGCCGCTCAGGGTCGGCGGGCAGGAACGCGTTGCCCACGGCGTAGGTCGGCTCCCCGGCCGCGGTGGGCTCGGGCAGGGCGAACCCGGCGACCGCGCGCAGGAAGGCGTCCGGCACCTGCAGCAGGATGCCCGCGCCGTCACCGGAGTTGGCCTCGCTGCCCGCGGCGCCGCGGTGCTCCAGGTTGCGCAGCACGGTCAGGCCCGCCTCGACGATCGCGTGCGAGCGCCGGCCGCGCGCGTCCACCACGAAGGCGACGCCGCAGGAGTCGTGTTCGTGGGCCGGGTCGTACAGGCCTTGAGGGTGCGGGGCAGCGGAAAATGTCACGGGTCGGCTCCTGACAAACGTCATGCGCCAGCGTGGCTGTGATCATGAGTTTGGGGGGAGGGACGACATCGGCCCAGCGGGTTGCATGGAGCGTACACAACCCGCCGCGTTTCCGTAAGGTAACAACTCGGTCGACAGCGGGTGCAAGTGCCCGCCGGCAGTTCCGGGCGCCGAGCCCTCCCGCCGCACTGAAATCCCAGTTCATGAGATGGGCCGCCCACTGCCCGGGCACCGCCCACCGTGCCCAGATCGAGCATGCCGGTCAGGCGGTCGCCGTCGACCCACCGCCTCGACAACCATCGATCAATGGCGACCGCGTGCCCTTGCTTCGTCCTCATCGAGGGAGAGATGGTTTCCTAGGACGCTCTACGGGTTGTGACGCGTACTCGCATCGCCCAAGCAAGCCACGCACCCGAATGTGGTCGCCTAGTCCGATGATGTGTTGCCGGCAGCATCGGCTCGGGCTCGCGCAGGCGCCTCGTGTTGATCGTGTCTGTCCGTTGTGGACGCTATGCGTACGGTTACTGCGGTCTGGCCTGCGGTTTTGTCCCCGATCTTGGGTCTGGTTTTGTCGTAGGTGATGGTTAGGGTCGGGGTGTGAGTGAGGCGTTGGTCGCGGCGGTGCAGGAGCTGTTGGTGGCTCCGTTGTCGTCGCTGCCCGACGACGCGCTCGTGGCTGAGTTGTCGGCTGTTTTCGCCGTGACGCAGCGGTTGACGGCCCGGGTCGTGGCGCAGGTCGGTGAGGCCGCCGCTCGTGGTATCCCAGCCCGACACGGAGCTTCCAGCACCCGGGTATGGCTGGCCGATCTCCTGGCCGTGTCGGTACGGTCGGCGGCCGGCTGGGTGAAACTCGCTGACGCCTTGCCCCGGCAGCCCGTGGTCGGCGAGGCGTTGGCTTCGGGGGCGTTGAACGCCGAGCAAGCGGGTGCCATCGCCCGGCTGATCGGTGAGCTTCCCCCGGAGGTCGGCGCGGCGGGCAAGGCCCGCGCCGAACAGGTGCTGACCGACTTGGCGGTGGGGCAGCGCCTGCGGCCGGAAGTCCTGGCCGAGCATCGGCGGGCCGTCCTGGAAGCAGTAGCGCCCGAGGCTGCTGAGGAGCGGCTCCGCCGGGAGCTGGAACGGGCGAACCGGTCGGCGTTCCACCGACGAGCGTTCACCCTAACCCCCCATGGCGAAGGCGAATACCGGCTATCGGGAGTCCTGGACAGCGCCGCGGCCGCCTACGTCCGAGCAGCGATCGACCCGATCAGTGCACCCCGATCACTCCTCGGCCGCCCTCCTACCACCACCGACCCCGCCGCCGCCCCCGAACCGACTGCCGGGGGTTCCGGCTCGGCCGCCGGCGGCTCGGCGGCTGCGGGTCTCGGCTCGGTTGCCGCGGACTCTGCTGCTGCGGGTCCTGGCTGGGCTGCGGTTCCTGGCTGGGCGGCTGGGGGACCGGGCTCGGCTGCCACGGGCTGGGCTGGTGGTGATCTGGCCGGACGGCTGGACGGGGCGGTGGACGATGCCGGCCGGGATACCCGTACCGCGGCCGCACGCCGCGCTGATGCCTTGACCTACCTGTGCGCCCAAGCGTTGATGGACGGGAACCTGCCCGAGTCCGGTGGCGAACGTCCCCAGCTGGTGGTCACGTTGTCGTGGGAGCAACTGCGGACCAAGTACGGATACGGCATCCTCGACACCGGTGATCTGCTGACCCCGGAGACGGTGCGTCGGCTGTCCTGCGACGCGAAGATCATCCCCGCGGTCCTCGGCGGCGAAGGACAAATCCTCGACGTCGGCCGAGCCCGACGGCTGATCGACGGCTCGCTACGCCGGGCGCTGGTGTTGCGGGACAGGGGCTGCGCCTGGCCGGGCTGTGATCGCCCGCCCCGCTGGTCTGAGGGCCACCACATCGTCTCGTGGCAGGACGGCGGACCGACCAGCCTCGACAACTCGGTCCTCCTCTGCGGCTACCACCACCGCGAAATCCACCGCGGCGCCTGGGAAGTCCACATCAACGCCCACGACCGGCACCCGGACTTCATCCCACCCAAACACCTCGACCCACTCCAACGACCACGCCGCAACAACCTCCACCGGCGAACATGAAGAGCAAGAGCAGTTGCTCCACCGACGGCGAATGCGTGCGATCACCGACGGGGTCGCCCGGGCCGCGTCCAGTCAGCAGGGCGAAGCCGGTCAGCAGGGCGAAGCCGGTCAGCAGGGCGATGCCAGTTAGGCCGTGTCTCAAAGCCCGACCGAGCCTTAGGGTCGGGCACGTTCGGCTGGGAGCGCAGCTGAACGATGCTTTGATACGGGCTTAGCCGGAATTGGCGCGGGTAGTCGCCGAGGTTCACCAGTCCCACGCAGCCGCCAAGGGCGTCCCAGTTCACCGTCTTGCGCGAGCTCCGGTAGTGGTTCCAGTAGCCCAGCAGTTCACCGGAGCCCCGCCGCTCGTCTACCGCATCCGGTGGGCCGAACGCGGCCAGGCATTCCTCGTACGAGCGCAGGCCAGCGCCTGACTGATCCGGTCCCGGTCGATGACGTCGACCGCACGTGCGCCCAGCGCGACGCCGCCCACCGTGACCGTCGCTGGGTCGAGGTCGGGCCGGGTGAGCGTGTCGAGCTGCTCCAAGATCTCGATCACCGCCCTAGGCTACGGCGTGATCAATGGGTATCAAAGCGTCGACCGGTTGCGTTCGCAGCCGAACGCGCCCGGTCCGAAGGCTTGGTCAGACTTCGAGACACGGCCTAGCAAAGCGAAGCCGGTCAGCGGAGCGAAGCCGGTCAGCGGAGCGAAGCCGGTCAGCGGAGCGAAGTGGGGCGGACTGCGTTGGTGCGCGTCTTGGCCGAGCTCACTTGGCCGAGCTGACTGTTGCCCCGGTCGTGACCTCGACGGGACTCGTCGGTCCGCCGATCCGGCAGTTCGGCCGCGACCCACAGAATGTCGCCTGGACCATCGACTGCCGTGTGGCCGCGTGCGGTCAACGGCCGCCGCCCGCCTGGCGACCGGGCCCGCCGATCATTCATGAATCTCTACGGTGGACGGACGTCTGCGACCGTCCATGTGGGAGAGGCGGGCCCCGCTCGTGCCCCGATACGTTGCAGCCACCGGGCAGCCTTGCTCGTGGGACGCATCGAGGGAGAGATCTGTGAGCGACGACAGCGGGCACAAGGCGGCGCGGCCGCACCGGGCGAGCCCGTGGGAACTCGGCCCGCAATGGATCATCGCGGTCGCGACGCTGGTGGCGGCGATGACGACGGCAGGCTTCTTCGCCGGTCAGACCGTCGAGCGGTCGAACAGCCAGAACCCGACGGCGACGACTGCAGCCGTCGCGAGCTCGGCGGCCTCCGTTCCCAGTCCGGCGGCCAGCCCGCTGCCGTCGATCGAGACCAGCCCGTCCGCGCCGGCGATCGCGCCAGGTACCAAGATCGCTACCTATTCGTTCCAGATCGTCCGCGGGTACGCCGTCCCGCTCGGCGACGGCGCGCCGAAGCAGGCGGACTTCGTGGGCTACGGCACCGGTGGCGACATCGGGTTCAACGGCAACTACAGCTCGCTCGTCCCGATGGACGCCTCCTACAAGATGATCGGCCTGGAGGCGACGCCCGCCACCTATCAGGGGTGCACGACGAGCTCGGTGTTCGTGGGCAGCGTACAGATCGTGATCGGGAAGAACTTCTGCCTGCTCAAGCCGGGCCGGATCATCGGCGGCAAGGTGGTGTCGGCCGGTACGGTGGCCGGCCAGCCGGTCGGCATCGAGATCACGGTCTGGGCGGCACCCGCCTCCTGAGCGTCGGTCGGTTCTTGATCACCGACCGCTAGGACGGCACGGGGGCACGGCGGACCAAGGCCCGTTGATCATTTACCGCCATTACGGCAACGCGACGCCGATTTCCTTGATCGAGTACCGCCATTGCGGCGAGCGGGCGCCATCCTGCCGGATAGGCGGTACTTGATCAAGGGGATCCGGTATGGAGCGCCGTCATAGCGGTAAATGATCACCTACGGTGGGGCCGCCTGGCATGACGGCACGCAGGCTTGATCAAGTTCCCTCCTGCTGCCGAAAACGGGCTGATTTTGCAGCTTCACGGCACTTGATCAAGCAATGGAGATCCACTTCAACAGATTCCGGGTACTCGATCAAGGAAGCCCCCCGGCGCGCATGTCGCATCTCCACCTCCGCTCCTCGCGCGGTAGACCGGTCGGCCCTGGGGGTCGCTCTGCCACCTGAGTGGGGCGACGCATCGTTCACCGCCGCCCGGTCGCCACCTCACCCCGGATCCCTGGACTTCGGCTGATGATCGTTTTCGGTCAAGGGGTCCGGACGGAGAGTGACATTGGACAGAGCATTGTGGACTATCGAAGACCGGGGGACAGGCCGGCCATGATCCTCTACGGTCTACTCCCATGTTCAAGACACGCAGGTTCCTCACTCTGGCCGTGGCTGTCGCCGGCCTGGTGGCGGCGACGGGTACCCCGGCCCTCGCCTCGTACGACGACAGCTTCGCCACGCACACCGTGACCCCGAGCGACTGCTCGGACAAGAGCGACCCCGCCGGTTACATCTATTTCGTCGACTACGGCGAGGGCGACCTGAGCAACCCGGCGAAGAACGACGACTACATCACGCTGCGCGACACCTGCGCCAACGGCAACGGCGTACGCGGCTATGCGTTCCTCAACGGGACGTCGCTGGGTTCCGTCTACAACGGCAAGGGCAACGGCTCGTTCGTGGTCTGGGACCCGTTCGGGAACGTGAAGGCCGGCGACAAGGTCGGCATCGCCATCTGCTCGGTGAACGGCTCCGGCGGCTCGCCGTACGACTGCAGCAGCGTCTTCGTCTTCGCGAGCGTCGACGGCTGAGCCGAGGCGGATGCGGGGCGCCACGGCCGACCGTGGCGCCCTACCGGGGCTTGGTACGCCGCGTCGGCTCGGCGACCGTGGGATCGTCCGGCCAGGGATGGCGCGGGTAGCGGCCGCGCAGCTCCGCGCGTACCTGGGGGTATCCGTTGCGCCAGAAGGAGACCAGGTCCGCGGTGACCGCCGCGGGCCGGCCGGCGGGGGACAGCAGTCGCAGCACGACCGGCGTACGCCCGCCGGCGATGCGGGGGGTGGCGGTCCAGCCGAAGACCTCCTGGACCTTGACGGCGAGTGCCGGCGCGGCCGGGTCGGAGTAGTCGACCCGGATGTGCGATCCGCTGGGCACGTGCAGGCGTTCGGGGGCGAGTTCGTCCAGCCGGGCGGCCTGTGCCCAGGGCAGCAGCCGGCGCAGCGCCGCGACGGTGTCGATGCGGTGCAGGTCGGCGCGGTTGCGGGCGGTGGCCAGGGCGGGTCCGAGCCACCGGGCCGGATCGGCCAGCAGCGCGGCGTCGTCGACCGCCGGCCACGGTTCGCCGAGGGTGTGGCGCAGGAAGGCCAGCCGCTCGCGCAGGGCGACCGCCGGCGGGCTCCAGTGCAGGAGCGCCAGGCCGTCGCGCCGCAGTCCTTCGGCGAGGGCGGCGCCGGTCAGCGCCGCGTCCGGTGTCCGTAGTGGACGTTCGCTGAGGATGATGGCGCCGAGGCGGGTGACGTGCCGGGCGACGACGTCTCCGTTCGACCAGGCGACCTCGTCGGCCTCGGCGTACAGGGCGGCGGCCGCCGTTCGCGCGGTGTCGGGATCGATGGGCGCGGCCAGGCGTACGCGGGCGGTGGCGCTGCCCGGCTGCCGGTCGGCGTCCGCGATGGCGAGCCAGGGCACGCCCGGTAGGCCTGAGGTGGGACCGAGTTCGGCCGCGGTGCCGCCGGTCATCAGATACGAGCGGCCGCCGGGCGTCCGCTGCCGGGCGACGCGTTCGGGGAACGCCAGCGCGACGACGAGGGCGGCGGCCAGGTCGTCGGGCGGTCCTGCGGCCGGGGCGGGTGCGGCGGCCACCGCCGACGTCAGACGCCGCGCTTCGGTCCGCCACGTGGCGGTGGCCGCCGCGTCGGCGCCGTCGCGCAGCCGTCGCAGGGTAGCCGGGATGTCGTCGGTCGTGGTGCGCACGTCGGCGGACAGCAGCGCCACGACCTCGGCCGCGCGTCGCGTACCGAGGGTGGCGGCGGCGTCGAGCAGCGCCCGGGCCAGCCGCGGGTGGGCGCCGACCGCACCGATGTCCTGGCCGCGGGGCGTGATCCGGCCCGCGGGGTCCAGCGCGCCCAGTGCCGTCAGCGTGGTCCGCGCGACCTGCGCGGCCGCGCCCGGCGGCCGGTCGAGCAGGGCCAGGCCGGCGCCGTCGGCATCGCCCCACTGGGCCAGGTGCAGCATGAACGCGGTCAGGTCGGCGACGGCCACCTCGGGGTCGGGCTGCGCCGGCAGCCGTTCGTGCTCGCGCTCCGCCCAGCACCGGTAGACCCGGCCCGGCCCTTCGCGTCCCGCCCGGCCGGCGCGCTGGTCGGCGGACGCCCGTGAGGCGCGTACCGTCACGAGCGCGCCGAGCCCGCGTGCGTGGTCCATGCGCGGCACCCGCGCCAGCCCGGCGTCGACGACCACCCGCACGCCCGGCACCGTGAGGCTGCTCTCCGCCACCGCCGTCGCGAGCACCACCCGCCGCCGGACTCCGGGCTTCAGCACCTCGTCCTGTACGCCTGCCGCCTGCCGCCCGTGCAAGGCGATGACGTCGGCGCGGTCCCGCAGATCGGCGAGGCGGGCGGACACGGCGTTGATCTCGCCGGCGCCGGGCAGGAAGACGAGGACGTCACCGTCGCCCTCGCCGATCGCCCGGCGGACGACGGCCGCGACGTGATCGAGCAGGCGCGGATCGACCCGCAGCCCGTAGGGCGCGTCGACCGGTCCGGCCGGCGGAACCCAGAGCACCTCCACCGGGTACGCCGAGCCGGGCGTGGTGACGATCGGCGTACCGGGGCCGATCGCGCCGGCCAGCCGCTGCGCTTCGGCGGTCGCCGAGGCGGCCAGCAGCACGAGGTCGTCGCGCAGATGGGTGCGGACGTCGACGGTGAAGGCCAATGCCAGGTCGGTGTCGAGGTGCCGCTCATGGCACTCGTCGATCATGATCGCGCCGACGCCGGGCAGTTCCGGATCGCGGTGCAGCCGCTGCACCAGCACGCCGGTGGTCACCACTTCGACCCGGGTGCGGGGGCCGGTACGGCTGTCGCCGCGTACGGAGTAGCCGATCGTGTCGCCGAGGCGCGTACCGGTCAGTTCGGCCATCCGCGCCGCGGCGGCCCGGGCGGCGATCCGGCGCGGCTCGGCGACGATGATCCGGCCGGGGATCCGGTCCGCCAGGGCGAGCGGCACCAGCGTGGTCTTCCCGGCCCCGGGCGGCGCGACCAGCACGGCCGAGGCGGTGTCGCGTACGGCGGCCAGGAGCTCCGGCAGCACGGCACGGACGGGAAGGTCGACGTCGGGCAGCACCCCGCCAGTCTGCCCGACGCAATCTTCCACCCATGGACCCAGTTCAAGATCAAGAACTTTGTGTCCCGGGTGCGCCGATCTCACCTCCGCTCATGGATGGAGAGTCGTCAGTGGAAGGAGGGGGCGCTGACGAGGGATACCGGCGTACCGCCGAGGACTGTGCCGAGGTTGGTCAGCGCGACCGTCTCCAGCCCGTCGCCGGTGGCCCCGTTGCTGGTGACCGCGAGCGCCAGTGTGTTGGTGCCGCGCGGGTTGAGCAGCCCTTCGGGCAGGACGAAGGTGTGCTGCGGTCCGACGTCGGCGATGTACTGGCCGAGGTTCCAGCCGTTGAGGAAGACGAGGGCCCGGTAGTGGCCGCCGGAGCGCGGGGTCGCCGGGTTGCCGATGGTCAGGCCCAGGGAGGCGTCGTGCCCGGCCGGTACGCCGAGCGTGAAGGTCGTGCGGTACCAGGCGGTTCCGGCCACCGCCGCGGAGTCGGGCACGGTACGCGTCGCCCAGCCGGTGTCGGTGAAGCCGGGCAGGTACCAGCCGTTGCGTTCGCCGTAGAGGCCGCCGTTGTTGAGCGGTCCGCGGGCGGTGTCGGCGATGGTCTCCCCGCCCGCGTTGCCCTGGATCTTCCAGGTGGTGGCGAGCGTGACGGCGGTGCCCCCGGCGTCGGCGTACGCGACGGAGATCAGGCCGCGGCCTTCCTTGTGCGCGTCGTTGACCCCGCCGTCCTCGTTGTGGCCGTCGTCGCGGACCATCACCGACAGCACGTGGTTGCCGCCGACGCGCAGGGCAGCGGGCACGGTGAAGGCAGCCGTCCCGGTCGTGGCCGGTGCCGCGACCCCGGCGGGCAGGACGTTCTGGCCGAGGTAGGTGCCGTCGAGCCAGACCTGGGCGAGTCCGGCCGCGCCGCCGCCGTAGGTGATGTTCACCGTGGCCGGGGCGGTGCCGGTGAACCGGCCGCGGTACCAGGCGTCGCCGTGGTGGAAGCCGTAGTCGTCGGCGGTGAGGACGGGCTGCCCGGCCGGTGGTTTGGTCGTGCTGTTGGTGGTGGTGTGGTTCGCGGCGGCCCAGGTGCTGTCGTCGAAGCCGGTCGCCTTCTCCGGTGATTCGGCCGAGTATCGCCAGGTGGCGGCGGACAGGTCCGGCAGGGTCACGGCCGCCGGTCCGGCCAGCTGCACGGTGCTGGCGAGGCTGCCGACGCTGGTGACCCGGGTCGTGACCGGTACGCCGTTCCAGGTGACCGCGGTGACGGCCGGGGGCGCCCAGACCTCCAGCGTCGTCGCGGCCGCGGTGTCGCCGGTCAGCGCCAGCGTCGCCCCGTTCACGGCCGCCGTACGCACGAGCGCCGGACCGCGTTCCAGGACCGTGCCGGCGGTGGTGTCCTGCCGCCACATCGTGTCGGCGGTGGCCTGCCCGGCGATCAGGAGCAGCAGGTCGGGGCGGCCGCCGCCGGTGACGCGTACCTGGACGATGCCGGAGTGGGTGTAGTTGAGCCGCAGGTCGCCGGTCGAGGCCGTGTAGGTGCTCGTCACCGCCGCCCCGCCGGCCACGGTCACGGTCGGCGCGCTCGCGTAGCGCAGCACCGTCTCGCCGTTCTCGCCGTCCCGCCCGACCAGGGCCAGGACGGAGCGGTTCGCGTACGCCGTGTGGGTGAGGATCTCGGACGTGGAGTAGACCAGGCGCTGACCGTCCACAGTGTATCCCGCGACGAGGGTCTTGGCGTCCTGCCCGTTGAGCCGCAGCGTGCCCGCCTGCGGCACGGTGTAGGTGCCGTCGGTGGTGGCGATCGGGAAGGTGAAGGAGTCGTTGGTGGTCGCGGTCGACGGCGTGTGGACGAGGAAGTAGAAGTGCGTGCCGGTGTCCGGGTTGAGGTTGTGGTCGACCTTCACCGCCGCGGAGCTGGTCGTCACCGCGGCGGCCTTGTCGACCTTCGTGATCGGGCCGACGCTCTGCAGGAAGTAGCCGAGCTCCTTCATCTCCTGCGCCTTGGGCCGCAGCTGGCGGGCCTCGCTGACGGCCGAGCCGTAGTCGTAGGAGGTGTAGACGACGGGGGCGGGCAGCCAGCCCCAGCTCGTGCCGCCGAACGTCATGTAGAAGCTCTGCAGGGTGAGCCGGTTGGCGACGTTGGTGCCGTAGAACACCCGCTCGTAGCCGGTGCCGAGGCGCTGCGCCGTGCACGGGTAGATGCCGTTGCTGCCCCAGTAGTCGAACCAGCCGCCGCCGAACTCGGCCACGAAGCCGGGGGTGTTCGGTGAGGCGGACGCGCCGCCGGTGGCCCCGCCGGTGCCGTAGATGCCCCAGTCCGGTGCGGCCGACGGGCTGCCGACCGTGCCGTCGGTGTGGCAGCTGCCGCCGGGGTAGCCGTCGAAGGCGTACAGGTCGACGGGGCCCTGCACGGTGCCGCTGACCCCGGCGCCGGCCGGCACCCAGCGGCCGTTGCGGCCCTTGTCGTTGTGGAAGATCGGCACGGTGATGCCGTCGGACTGCACCTTGGTACGCAGGTGCGTCAGGTAGTTCAGCTGCGCGGTGCCGGTGGCGGCGAGCTCGTTCTCGATCTGGTAGAGGATGACGGTGCCGGTGCCGTTCGTCAGCTGGTGGCGGGCGAGGATCGCGTCGATGCGGGTCAGCCACTCGTCGACGGCCGCGAGGTAGTCCGCGGCGTCGGTGCGGGCCTTGCCCGCCTGCGTCGTCAGCCAGCCCGGGAACCCGCCCGCGTCGGTCTCGGCGTTGATGTAGGGGCCCGGCCGGGCGATGACGTACAGGCCGACCTCGGCGGCGATGTTCAGCAGCTTGTCCATGTCGCGGACGCCGGTGAAGTCGTAGACGCCCGCGCGCGGGGAGTGGTACGCCCAGTCGAAGTAGACCGACACGGCGTTGTATCCGCTCGCCTTCATCTTCTGCAGGACGTCGCGCCACAGGTCCGGGCTCGGCAGCCGGAACGGATGGAATTCGCCGGACCACACGAACGTGCGGGTGCCGTCCACCGACAGCGAGTACCTGTCGAACGTGACGGTGTGGGTGGCCGCCACGGGGCGCAGGGGTACGGGCGCCGCGCGTACGCCGAGAAGGGTCGCGGCGCCCAGCAGCGCGGTGAGGGACAGGCCCAGCAGCCGGCGTCCGGTGCTCGTACGCGGGCGCGGCGGGGGTGAGGCGGGCATGCGGAAGCTCCATCCGGGACGGCCGCGCCGTCGGTCCACTGGGGAGCGGAGCGAACGGCAGCGCGGACAGGGCTGATCCATTCATGTTCACCACTGCCCGTGGCGGTGTCAAGGTGCCGCTGCCCGGTCGGCGGCCGCGGCGGTTGCGACAACACGAAGCCGCTTTGCGACAACCCGCAAGAACCGGCCCGCACGGAGCGGCTCGCGGCGGTTGTCCGAGGGTGGGCGTCTCGCGGACAACGACATCGCAGCAGCTCAAGGCGTGTTACGGCGACCCTGAAAGGCGGTGCTGCGTAACGATCGCGGGCCGAATTGGCCCCTGACATTTCCGGGGTTGTCCGGTGGTCCGGGTGCCTTCCGGACAACGTCGGCGGGTGGTGCTCTGGGCGCCGATTCCGCGAACGAGGGGCGGAACGTTGTCCGAGATTCGGAGTATCGCGATGAAATGGTTACGGCCAGCGCTCACCGCACTGTCGACCCTGATGGTCCCGGCGCTCCTGCTGGGCACCGCCGGCCCGGCGCACGCGGCGGCGTCGACACTGTTCGGCACCACCACCACGGGGGCGTTCAAGTCGACGTACGAGCCGGTGGACATGTACCGGGCGTTCTTCAGCGGCGCGCCCGGCAACTGGGCGACCGACCCGAAACTGAACCACGGCAAGCCCGTCAACGTGTCGTTCAAGTGGACGCCGGCGACGGTGCTGGGCGGAACGGTGGACACCGCCTTCCGCACGTTCCTGCAGACCGCCCCGGCCGACCGGCCGGTGTGGTGGACGTACTTCCACGAGCCCGAGGACGAGATCAAGCGCGGCGACTTCACCGCCGCCGACTACCGGCTGGCGTGGCAGCACCTGTCCGCCATCGCGCACGAGAGCGGCGTCTACAAGAGCAACGTCAAGGCGGCGCTCGTCCTGATGGACTACACCGTCGACCCGGCCAGCGGCCGCGACTGGCAGGACTACTACCCGGGTTCGGCGTACATCGACGTGCTCTCGTGGGACGTCTACGGCTTCAAGGAGACCGACGCCGACCCGGCCAACGACGAGACGATCCAGGCCCACCAGCTGCGCCGCCCGTCGCTGTCGGTCACCCAGGCCGCCGGCAAGCCGTACGCGATCAGCGAGGTCGGCTACGACGACGCGGCCGGGCGCCCGGCGTTCCTGACCGGGCTGGCCACCTGGGCCCGCGACAACAACGCGGTCTTCGTGTCCTACTTCGACGAGATCGGCGGCCTCGGCGACCACCGGCTCACCGACACGGCCTCGCAGTCCGTGTGGCGCGACGCCGCGTCCGGCGCGCTGTTCGCCGGGCCGGTGACCGCCACCGACAACCCGGCGACCGGGGTCACCGGCAACTCGGCCACGATGTCGTGCCGGGTCGACCCGCACAACGGCGGCTACCGCGTCACGGTCGCCTCCTGGCTCACCGTCGGCGGCGCGAGCTTCGTCGAGACGCCCGGCGTCACGGTCGCCGACGGGCCCGAGACGGTGTCGTCCACGCGTACCGGGCTGGCGGCGAACACCGGCTACACCTTCCGCTGCAAGGTCTACGACACCGCTGGCACCTTGATCCTCAAGCCGCCGGCCCTGACCTTCACCACCCTGCCCTGACCTTCGCCCCGGACCCCGGTCGCCGGCCGGGGTCCGGGCCCCCTTCCGGCAATCTTTCGAGGAGAAGCATCGTGCTGTCCATCATCGGCCGGCGACTGCTGGTCGGCCTCTGCGTGCTGCTGGCCACGGCCGTGGCGCCGGGCGCCGTCCCGGCCGCCACCGGCGCACCCCCCACAACCACCTTCCCGTGTACGCCGCACTGCTCCGCCGCCACGGCGGACGGCGAGACCGCGGCGGCCGCCAAGACCGCGGCGGACGGCGAGACGGCGGCGGCCGCCCGGGCGACCGCGACCGGCGTGCCGGTGACCGTCGACGCGCTGACCACGCCGAGCCGGCTCGTCGTCGCCAACCCCGACGGGTCGTTCACCGCCCGCGTCAACGACGGGCCCGTGCGCTACCAGACCGCCGGGGGCCGGTGGCGCGACATCGACACCACCCTCGTCGCCGCGGCCGACGGCACGGTACGCCCCGCGGCCTCACCGGAGGGCATCGTGCTGTCCGGCGGCGCGCCCGACGGTGTGAATGTCGGCGTGAACGTCGTCGCCAGCCTCGGCTCCGGCCCGCACCAGGTCGCGCTCGGCTGGCCCGGTACGCTGCCCCGCCCCGTGCTGACCGGGTCGACGGCCACCTACCCCGGCGTCCGGCCGGGCGTGGACCTGGTGATCCAGCTGACGCGTACCGGGTTCGAGGAGAACTTCGTCGCCCATGACGCGGCCGCCCTGGCGACGCTGTCGGGACTGGCGCAGCCGTGGCGTACGGGCGACCTCGTCCCGGCGTCGACCACCGCCGGCGGGGTGTCGCTGCGTACCGCGGCCGGTGAACAGGTCGCCGTGCCGCCGGCCCGGATGTGGGACGCCGGCGTCAATCCGCGTACCGGCCTGCCGCGGCACACCGCCGAGGTGGCCCTCGCCGCCACCCCCGGCGCGTCCGGCGGGAACGGCTGGCGCTCGGCGCTGACCCTGCACCCGTCCACCGGCGCGCTCGCGAAGGGCTCGGGCTGGCAGTTCCCGGTGACCGTCGACCCGGGCGTCATGTCGACGGCGTACACGACGTGGGACACCTACGTCCAGAAGGACTCCGTCGACGACAAGGACAACTCCTCGTCGTCGGAGCTGCGCATCGGCATGGAGGACGACGACGCGCCGGCCGGTGACGTCATCGCCCGCACCTACATCCACTGGAACACCGCGTTCCTCAACAACGCCACGGTCTCCAAGGCCGACCTGTACCTCTACAACTTCCACTCCTGGATCTGCAGCACGACCTACAGCAACTGGGCGGCGTACCGGACCAGCGCGACGTCGTCGTCGACCCGCTGGGGTTCGGCGGTCAGCTGGTACACCACGCCGGCGCCGGCCGTGTCGACCCTGACCAAGGGCGCCTCGGGCTGCTCGGCCGGGTGGGTCACCGCGGACGTCGCCGGGCTGATGAACTACGCGGCCGCCAACCACGTCAGCACCTTCGACATGGGGATCAAGGCCTCGACCGAGACCAAGCACGACGGCTGGAAGCTGTTCTACTCCCGCGACAACTCCGACTCCACGCGGGATCCGTACATCGCCGTCACCTACAACCACACGCCGACGCCCCCGGCCGCGTCGGCGATGTCGACGGGTGGCAAGGCGTGCGTCACCGGCAGCGGCCGCCCGGGGATGACCACGCTGGCCGGCGGCCGTCCGGCGACCAAGGTCAACCCGGTGTCCGACGTGGACTCCGGCGACACCGAGACCGTCAAGTTCTACCTGGCCAAGGTCGGCTCGGCGCTGCCGACGACGCCCACCTACCAGGTCACGGGCGTCACCGCGGGGGCGTACGCGTCGGCGGTCATCCCGAGCAGCTACACGCTCACCGAGGGACAGGCGTACCAGTGGCAGGTCAAGGTGACCGACGCCAGTAACGCGACCTCGGCCGGGTCGGCGATCTGCGAATTCGTCGTCGACAACTTCGGCCCGGCGGGCGCGCCGACGGTGACCTCGACGGTCTTCCAGGACTGCACGCTCAATCCGGGCTGCACCACGGCGGGCGCGGTGGGGGTGGCGTCGCCGGTGACGTTCGACTCGCACGGCGACACCGACGTGGCCAAGTACACCTACTGGTGGGACCGGACGGCCACACTCAAGCAGAGCGTGAGCACGACGTCGGGCGCGCCGGTGACGGTGAAGATCAGCCCGCCGTTCCTGGCCAACTCGCTGCTGTCCACGATGCGGCTCGGCGGTCAGGCGGAACTCGACGTGGCGGCGGTCGACGCGGTCGGGCACGAGGGACCGGTGTACCGCTACTCGATGCTCATCGGCTCGGCGCCGGGCGCGGCCGGAATCTGGTCGCTGAACGAGGCGGCCGGGGTGACGACGTTCGCGAACTCCGTCGCGGGCGGCCCGGCCCTGACCGCGTCGGCGAGCGGCGTGACCGCGGCCGGCACCGGCTGGGGTGACGGCGGGACGAGCGTCGCGTTCGACGGCGTCAACGGCAATGCGACCGGCGCTGCGGCGGTGGACACGACCGGGAACTACACGGTCTCGGTCTGGGCCAAGCTGACCAGCACGGCGGCCGACAACGACGCCGTCAGCCAGTACGCGAGCACCGGCGGCACTTACGACACGGAGCTGCGGCTCGGTTACGTGAAGGCGTCGAACGCCTGGTGCTTCAACGCGGTCTGCACGACGACCGCGCCGGTGCTCAACACCTGGACCCTGCTGACCGGGGTACGCGACGCGGCGTCGGGCGCGACCTCCCTCTACGTCGGTGGGACCCTGGCCAAGACGGCGACCCAGGCCGCCGCCTACCCGGCGACCACGGTGTTCGTGGCGGGTTCGGGCTACTCCGCGACCGGATCGGCCCGGCCGTGGCACGGTGCGGTCGACCACATCCAGGCCTGGAACCGGCTGCTCGACCCGGCCGAGGTGGGCGTGCTCGCCTCGCACCTGGCCGGCCGCTGGGACCTGACCGACGCGACGACGTCCGACGCGCTCGGCCAGCACGACCTCGCCGACGAGGGCGTCGGTACGCCGGTCACGCTGACCGACGCCGACCACCTCGCCGACGGCGGCACGGCCGCCGGGTTCGACGGGACCGACGCGCTGGTCGCGTCCGTCCCGGTGCTGGCGGGCACGACGACGTCGCTGAGCGTCTCGGCGTGGGCGTACCTGACCGACAACACGCAGTACGGCGTGATCGCCGGCCAGGACGGCACCGTCGCCTCCGGTTTCAAGCTCGGCGAGAGCCCGACGCAGGGCTGGCTGATCGTGATGCCGGACAGCGACACGGCCGCCCCGACGCAGACCCGCGCCGCGGTCGGTACGCCGGCCGCCATGAACCAGTGGGTGTACGTCACGGGCGTCTACGACGCGGCCGCCGCGAAGCTGTCGCTGTACGTCAACGGGGTCCTGGCCGACAGCGTCGCCATCACGCCCCGGACCTGGTCGGCGACCGGCCCGTTCTCGGTCGGGCGCACCCGCTGGACGGGTGTCGACTGGAACTGGTTCTCCGGCGACATCGAGTCCGTCCGGGCGTACGCCGGCGCGCTGACGCCGGACCTGGTGCACCGGCTCTACCTGGGGGAGAACCCGCCGAGCGGGATCAGTTGACCCCTGCGTACCGGGCGGGCGGCCGCCGCCCGCCCGGTTTCCATCCACTGTGGATTTATTGAAGTCATTGGGAGACAAGGGTATGAGCATGTGGTATCACCGCGTCCGAACGAGACGCGGCCTCCTCGCGGGCGTCACCGCGCTCGCCGTGACGGCGGCCGGGCTGACGGCACTGCCGGCCGTACCGGCCGCCGCCGCCCCGCCGGCCGGACCGACCCAGCACGCGCAGCCGGTCGCCGTGGTGGCCGGGCACGACGCCGTGCCCCAGGCGCAGGCCCGGCACGAGGTCACCCCGTTCCAGGCCGCCGCGCCCCGCTGGCCGGCGGCCGGGACCGCGACCGTCGGCTGGGACAGCGGCGTGACCGCGATCGCCGCCGCCGACCGGTCCGCCGCCGCGAGCAGGCCGGCCCGCGTACGCGCGGGGGGCCTGCCGGTCTACCTGTCCCGCCCTGCGGGCACCCCGTCGCGGGGCGCCGACGCGCAGCAGCTGACGGTGACGGTCGCCGACCATGCCACCGCCGACAGGCAGGGCGCGGCCCTCCTCGTCCGGCTGCACCGGCCCACCGCCGCCAATGTGAACGTCGCGGCGGCGTCCGTCGCGGCGGTCACGGTCGACTTCAGCGGATTCGCCGGGGCGTACGGGGCCGACTGGTCGCAGCGCCTGCGCCTTTCCCAGCTGCCCGCCGGCTGCCTCGACGCGACCGCGCCGGGCTGCCGTCCCGTACCGCTGGCGACCGCCAACGACGGGCGCACCGCCACGGCGACCGTGCACGTGGCGGCGGCCCAGGACACGATGGTCGCCCTCACCGCCGGTGGCAGCAGTGGCGACGGCGACTACGGCGCGACCCCGCTCAAGGCGTCGGGCACCTGGTCGGCCGGCGGCAACAGCGGCGGCTTCAGCTGGTCCTACGACCTGCGCACGCCGCCGGCGCTCGGCGGGCCGGCGCCCTCGGTGTCGCTGTCCTACTCCTCGCAGGCCGTCGACGGCCAGATGGCCGCGACGAACAACCAGACGACCTGGATCGGCGAGGGCTTCTCGTACAACCCGGGGGAGATCTCCCGGTCGTACGTGGGCTGCGCCGACGACATGCACACCGGCGCCAACAACAGCGTCAAGACCGGCGACCAGTGCTGGAAGACCGACAACGCGTCGCTCACCCTCAACGGGCACTCCTCGGAACTGCTCTACAACGCGAGCGACGGCCAGTGGCACATGCGTACCGAGACGGGCTGGCGGATCAAGCGGTTCACCGGCGCGACCAACGGCGACGACAACGGCGAGTACTGGGTCGTGACCACCAGCGAAGGCACGCAGTACTACTTCGGGCTGAACCGGCCGACCGGCTACACGGGCACGGCCCCGGCGAACAAGACGACCAACTCCGTCTACACGGTTCCCGTGTACGGCAACGACAGCGGCGAGCCGTGCAACAAGAGCACGTACGCGACGTCGTCGTGCGCCCAGGCGTGGCAGTGGAACCTCGACTACGTCGTCGACACCCACGGCAACACCGAGTCGTTCTGGTACACGCCGCAGACCAACAAGTACGCGGCCAACAACGGTGCCACGACGGCGACCTACACCCGCGGCGGTTTCCTGAACCACATCGACTACGGGACGACCAACCGGTCGGGCACCGACACCGACGAGACCTCGGCCTCGGCGCCGATGACGGTGGTGTTCACGCCCGGCGACCGCTGCCTGTCCGCGTGCTCCACGCACGACGCCACGCACTGGCCGGACACGCCGTGGGACCAGTCGTGCACCAGCGGCACCTGCTCGTTCAACAGCCCGACGTTCTGGACCGACCAGCGGCTGGCCTCGGTGAAGACCCGGGTGATGGGTTCGAGCGGCTACCGGGACGTGGAGCAGTGGACGCTGCACCACACCTTCCCCGACCCGGGCGACGGTACGCGCGCCGGGCTGTGGCTGGACTCCCTGTCGCACACGGGACTCGTCGGCGGTTCGGCGACCGTGCCGGACGTGAAGTTCGTGCCCAAGGCGATGAACAACCGGGTCGACACCGCGCTGACGAACGGTCTGCGGCCGATGAACTGGCCACGCCTCATCGAGATCGACAGCGAGACCGGCGGCAAGATCCTGGTGACCTACTCCGACCCGGAGTGCGTCGCGGGGACGAACATGCCCTCGGCGCCGGACACCAACACCAAGCTCTGCTACCCGGTCCGGTGGACCCCGCCGGATCTGGGCACCGAGATCCTGGACTACTTCCACAAGTACGTCGTCAAGCAGGTGGAGCAGTTCGACTCGACCGGCAGCACGCCGGGCGCGCAGTCGAGCATCACCAGCTACACCTACGTCGGTACGCCCGCCTGGCACTACGCCGACGACGACGGCCTGACCAAGGCGAAGTTCCGGACGTGGAGCCAGTGGCGGGGCTACTCGGCCGTCCTGACCTACACCGGGACCGGCACCGCGCGCACGATGGCCAAGTCGCTGTACTTCCGGGGCATGAACGGCGACAAGCTGTCCTCGGGGACCCGGTCGGCGTCGGTGGCGGACTCGAAGGGCCTGGCGACGCTGGCCGACGACGACCAGTACGCCGGCCTCGCCCGCGAATCGATCGTCTACAACGGACCGTCGGGGGCGGCGATCTCCGGCACCGTCAGCGATCCGTGGACGTCCTCGGCGACGGCGACGCGTACGCTCGACGGCAGCACCGTGCAGGCCCGGTTCACCAGCACGCAGGAGACCCACAGCTGGGTCGCCCTGGACCACGGCCGCGCGGACCGGTGGACGGACACGCACACCGACTTCGACGCGTACGCGATGCCGTCGGCGGTGACCGACAACGGCGACACCGCCGTCACCGGCGACGAGACCTGCACGCTGACCGACTACGCGCGCAACACCGGGGCCGGGATCCTCGTCTCGATCAAGGAGACCCGCACGTACGCGATGACGTGCGCGGCGGCCACGGCGCCCGGCAAGGTCTTCACCCAGGCCGACGTCGTCGCCGACGAGCGGACCAGCTTCGACGGCCAGAACTGGGGCAGCGCGCCGACCAAGGGCGACGTCACCCGCAAGGAAACCCTCAAGGACTGGCAGAACAACAGCGGCACGTTCCTGACCACCGCCACGAGCGGCTACGACGCGTACGGCCGGTCGGTCGACGTCACCGACGTCAACGGCGACCACACCACCACCGCGTACACGCCGGCGAGCGGCGGGCCGGTCACGAAGACGGTCAGCACCAGCGGTGCCACCACCTGGTCCACCAGCACCGACTTCGAGCCCGCCTGGGGCGTCAAGGTCGGCGTCACCGACAACAACGGCCGGCGTACCGACACCGCCTACGACCCGATGGGCCGCCTGGTCAGTGTCTGGAAGCCGGGCCACGCCAAGGCCACCTACCCCACCAACCCCACGACCTCCTACCAGTACGCGATGTCGGCCACCGCGCCGTCGGTCGTCACGACGAACGCCCTCGGGCCGAACGGCAACTACCTGACCAGCCGGACGATCTACGACGCGCTGCTGCGGGTACGCCAGACCCAGCGGCCGGAGGCGGGCACGGGCGGCGGCCGGATCATCACCGACACGTTCTACGACGCGGCCGGCCGCACGTACATGACCTGGGGGCCGTACCTGGCCGCCGGGGCCCCGTCGACCACGATGTTCGTCCCGGCCGACGCCAGCGACAGCATCAGCCAGTGGTCGCGGACCCTGTTCGACGGTTCCGGCCGGCCGGTCGAGGCCGACACGAACTCGAAGACGACGCAGCTGTGGCACGTGTCGACGGCGTACACCGGTGACCGCACCGACGTGACCCCGCCGGCCGGCGGCATCGCGTCGTCGACGATCAAGGATGCGCAGGGCCGCACGGTGGAGCTGCGCCAGTACCACGCGGGGGCGGCGGCCGGCGGCACGGATCCGTCCACCTACGACGCCACCACCTACACGTTCAACGCCAAGAACCAGCTCAGCCGGCTGCGCAACCCCGGTGGCAGCGTCTGGACCAAGACGTACGACCTGCGGGGCCGGCTGATCGCCGGGACGGACCCCGATGCCGGATCCACCAGCAGCACCTACGACGACGCCGGGCGGGTGACCTCGACGACCGACGGCCGCGGGGTGACGCTCGCGTTCGCGTACAACGATCCGCTGCACCGCAAGACCGGGGAGTACCTCGGCACCACCACCGGTACGCAGCTCGCCGGCTGGGCGTACGACGAGCTGGCCAACAGCCGCGGCCTGCTCACCACCTCCACCCGGTACGCGGGCGGCAACGCGTACGTCACCGCGGTCACGGCGCTGGACGCGGCCGGTCGGCCGAGCACCAACGAGATCCGCATCCCGGCCGCGGAGACCGGACTGGGGGGCACCTACACCTACACCACGACCTACAACACCGACGGTTCGACGCACACCTACCGGCTGCCCGCGATCGGCGGGACCGGCGGGCTCGGTGCCGAGACCCTCACCCACGGGTACTCCGACACCGGCATGCCCACCACGCTGACCACGACGCTCGGCGACACCTACGTGGCCTCGACGAGCTACACGTCCTACGGGCAGCTCGGCACCCTGACGCTGACCAACAACGGCGGCCCCGCGGTGCAGATCGGCGACTACTGGGACGACGCCACCGGCCGGCTGAGCCGGATCTGGACGACGCGGGACACCGCACCGTCCACGGTGTCCGACCTGAACTTCTCCTACGACGACGCCGGCAACCCGAACAAGATCGTGGAGGTGTCCCCGGTCGCCGGCACGGAGACGCAGTGCTTCCAGACCGACGGCCTCGACCGGCTCACCCAGGCGTGGACGCCGGCGGACGGCACGTGCACCGCCCCGGTCCAGTCCAACATCGGCGCCAGCCCGGCACCGTACTGGACCACGTGGACGATCGACTCGGCCGGTCTGCGTACGCGGCAGGTCGAGCACGGCACCGCCACCGGCGACCGGACGACGGCGTACGCGTACCCGGCGCCGACCGCCGCCGGGGCGCACGAGCTGACCTCGGCCGCAACCACCGACAACACCGGTACGCAGACCGCGTCCTTCGGCTACACCGACGCGGCCGGCAAGAGCAACGGCGCCACGACGAGCCGGCCGGGTCCGCAAGGGACCCAGACGCTGACCTGGAACAGTGAGGGCCGGCTGGACACCCTCACCGACTCGGCCGGCACGGTCCGCTACGTCTACGACGTCGACGGCAAGCAGCTCGTCAAGCGGGACCCGTCCGGCGCGACGCTGTACCTGTCGGGCCAGGAGGTCCGGGTCGACGCGCTCGGCGCGCTCGTGTCGGCCACCCGGTTCTACGCCCAGGGCACCCAGAACATCGCCCAGCGTACGCCGAGCGGGCTGACCTGGCTGATCGGCGACCAGCAGGGGACGTCGGCGATCGCGATCGGCGCGGGCGCACCGCAGACCGCGACGGTACGCCACCAGACGCCCTACGGCGCACCGCGGGGCGGCACCGTGGCGTGGCCCAACAGCCACGGCTACCTGGGCGGAGCCGTCGACGGCACCGGCCTGACCACGCTGGGCGTGCGGGAGTACGACCCGGTGATCGGCCGGTTCGTCAGCGTCGACCCGGTCCTGGAGACCAGCGATCCCAGCCAGCTCAACGGATACGTCTACACCGGCAGCAACCCGATCCGCCAGAGCGACCCGGAGGGCACCACGAGCCGGGACTTCCTCGACCAGAACAGCCCGATGAACAAGGCCGAGAACCGCTGCGACGCCGCGTGCGTGGAGACGCAGCAGAAGAACATCCGCATCGCCGCGCTGCTGAACACCAGCATGTACGGCCGGCCGCTGACCGACCGGGAGTACAGCGACTACAAGAAGGAGTTCCACTACACCGGCAGCAAGGACTTCACCCTCGGCGACGCGCTCAACCAGTGGAACTGCCCGGCGTCGAAGTGCGGGGTCGTCGACCGTTACACCCACGACTGCCCGAAGATGGACGGCATCACCTGTCCCGCTTCCAGCCAGGGCTACTTCTTCCAGGAGATCTGCGCGAAGATGGGCGGCAACACGCAGAGCTGCGGGGCCTACCGCGGCGATCCGGCCGAGGCGCTGGGCGGGCTGGCGAACTCGCCGAATCCCTGGGTGAGCGTACCGACGTCGCTGACGCAGATCGTCTTGTCGTACGGCCAGACGGGGCACAACGGGCAGGGCATGATGGACGGGGTGGGCAACCTCGCCGGCAATCTCGCCCCCGGGGCGGGGCGGGCGGCCATCGCACCGCTGGCGTCGTTCATCGGCTCCGGCATCGGTGACCCGCCGGGCATCAACCTGCTGCGGCCGGGGACCACGTTCCTCAGCGGCGGCAAGAGCGGCAACTCGTGGGCGAAGGACGACGGGCTGTACCGCCGATCGCCCGACGACGGCTGGACCGAGCACACGGTCCTGTTCCCGATGCCGCTGTCGTTCGCGATGCTCGACGTCGAGACGAGCACGTTCACGGCCGACCTGCAGTCGATCGGAATGATCAGCTGACCGGTGGTGGGCCGGGCACGCGGTGCCCGGCCCGCCTCAGCCGGCGGCGCATTCGTCCGGTGTGGACGGTGCCGTGTGGAAGTTGTCGCGCAGCGCGGCGCAGATCGTGCGGACGGCCGCGGCGGGATCGAGGGGCCAGGCGCTGACCGTCTGGTCGATCGATCCACTGTAGAGGGTGGTGCCGGACGGGCTGAAGGTGAGACCCTGCACGTCGTACTGGTGGCCGGTCAGGCGCGCCCACAGTGTCAGGGAGGCCACGTCCCACACGTCGATGTTCTGGTCCGTGCCCGAACTGGCCAGGAACCGGCCGTCCGGGCTGAACCGCACGAGGGCGACGAGGCCGTTGTGCACGTTCGGCAGGGTCCGGCCGGTGCCGTCGGCCAGGTTCCACACCGTCACCGAGCCGTCGGCCGTCCCGACGGCCAGCCACCGCCGGCCGGGATCGACCGCCACGTCGAGGACGGGCGCCGGGTTGTGCAGCGCGACATCCGCCCCGGGTACGCCGTCCAGCGGATGGATCCACACGGTGGTGTCGTCGCCGCCGAGGACGAGGGTGTGCTCGTCGCGGAAGACGGCCCTGGTGAACTTGCGGTTCTTGGGAACGGCCACCGTGGAGCGGACGGCGCCGGTGGCGGTGTCCACGACCACCACCTGGGCGGGATAGGTGGCCGCGAGCAGCCGGCTGTCGGGGCTGAAGACGACCGCCACCGGCAGGTCCTTCGGCCCGGTGAAGGTCCGCATCGCCCAGGTACGCGTGTCCCAGACGCGGAACGTCCGGTCGTCGCCGGCGGAGGCGAGCAGCCGGCTGTCGGGACTGAACGCGACGTCGGCGACCCGGGCGGTGTTCCCCGTCAGGACGGTGACGGTCTTGCGGGTGGCGGGATCCCAGACGACGACCGTGGCGTCCTTGCTCGCCGAGGCCAGCAGGCGGCCGTCCGGGCTGGCGGCGATCCCGTTGACCCGGTCGACGTGACCGGTGAACGGCTGCTCGGCGAGGTCGAAGAGCAGGATCCGGCGGTCCTTGCTGCCGGTCGCGATGGTGCGCCCGTCCGGGCTGTACGCGACGGTGTAGAGCTCGCTGCTGTGCCCGAACAGCTTCGTGACGAGGGCCTTGCGGCGCACGTCCCAGACGATCGCGAACTCGTCGAAGCCGCCCGACACCAGCCGGCTGCCGTCGGGGCTGAAGGCGAGCTGCCGCACCGAGTGCGTGTGGCCGCGCAGCCGGCTGAGGCTGCCGTCGGCGGTGTCCCACAGCATCACGTCGGCCATCTGCTCGGAGGCGATGCCCACGGTGTGCCCGTCCGGGCTGAACGCGACCGACTGCGGCGCCGCGTCGAGCAGGGGGCTGCGGGCGATCAGCGTACGCGTGTCCACATTCCACAGTGAGACCACGTCGCGCGGGTCGACCGGATCGACGCCGGCGGACACGAGGCGGTGCCCGTCCGGGCTGAACGCCACCCGGGTCAGCAGGTCGCCCAGGTCCGCCAGCCGGCCGACGGGGGCGCCGTCGGGCAGATGCCACAGCTCGGTCGGCAGGCCCCGGGCCGAGACCGCGACCAGGCTCCCGTCCGGGCTGATGGCCACGCTCTCCAGCCGCTTCTGGGAGTTCGACGGCGGCCGGAGCACCCGCAGCACCTTGGCCCGCTGGTAGTCCCACTCCACCACGGAACCGTCGAGGCCGCCGGAGACGACGACGTGGCCGGGTCCGACCGCGACCGCGCGTACGGCCGACTTGTGCCCGTCTTCGAGCCGGGCCAGCTCGGTGCGGTGCGCGACGTCCCAGACGACGAGCGTGGGGTCCTGGGTGGCGGCGACCAGGACCGTGCCGTCGGGGCTGAACGCGGCCTCCTTGACCGGTTCGCCGTGCGTGAGCTGGCCGTCGTACGCGGGCCGCCCGGCGATGCTCAGCAGCGCGCCCCGGGCGTCGACGGTCGGCGCGGCCGCGTACGCGTCGAGGCTGAGCCGCATCCCGCCGGGGACGTCGGTGGCGCTGATCCTGGTCGCGTGGCTGGCCAGGTCGCGGGAGGTGGCCAGCCGGGTGGCCGCCAGCGCCGAGCGCCACTGCCAGACCGCGACGCCGCCGGCGAGGGCGACGCACACCAGCAACGCGGCGAGCACAGTGGACAGTCGCTTGAGCTGCCGGGCCCGGTCCTTCACCGCGCGCAGCTCGGCCACCTCCGCGGCCCGGCTGGCCTCGTAGAAGGACCGCTCACCCGCGGTCAGCGCGGGGGCCGACCGCTCGCGCTGCACCCATTCGGCGGCGATCGCCAGCCGCGTGCCCCGCAGCAGGGCGCCGGGGTCGCGGTCCAGGGACTCCCACAGCTGCGCGGCCTCGGTCAGCCGGCGGTGGCTGACCAGCGTCTCGCGGTCCTCCGTCAGCCACTGCCGCAGCCGCGGCCACGCCCCGATCAGCGCCTCGTGGGCGATCTCGACGGCCCCCTCGTGCACCACCACGAGCCGCGCCGCCACGAGCGCGTCGAGGATCCGGTCCGCACCCTCGACCTCCAGCTCCGCCCGGCGTACGCGTCGCCGCGTGTCCTCGGTGCCGTCGCCGAAGGCGATCAGCCGGACCATGATCTGGCGCAGCAGCGACCGGTGCTGCTCGTCGAGCCCGTCGTGTACGCGTTCGGCGGTGCTCGCGATCGCGCCCGCGATGCCGCCGGCCGCCTCGTAGCCGACGAGGGTCAGCAGATCGGAGCGGCGCTGCCGCCACGTCTCCAGCATGGCGTGCGACAGCAGCGGCAGGGCGCCCGGCTGTCCCCGGCTGTCCGCGACGACCTGGGCGATCAGCGTGCGTTCCAGCGTGAGACCGGCCTGCGCGACCGGGCCGGTGACCGCCAGCCGGAGCTGGTCCTCGGTCATCGGGGCGAGGAAGACGGTCGCGTCCGACATCACCGCGGCGAGCCCGGCATGCCGCGCGCACGCCCCGAGGAAGTCGGCCCGGACCCCGAGAACGACCCGGGTACTCCTACCGGGCCGGGTCGCGAGGTCGAGCAGCAGATCGATGAACTCCTCGCGCTCCGCCTCGTCGCGGCACAGCGTGAAGACCTCCTCGAACTGGTCCACCGCGATGAGCCGGTCGCCGGCGTCGCGCAGCGCGGCGGTGTGCCGCCCCGGACGGTCGCCGGGCGTCAGGGCCGTCGCGCCCGGCTCCGCCGCGATCAGGCCGGCGTGCAGGACCGACGACTTGCCGACGCCCGACGCCCCGCTCACGACCAGGAACCGGGTGCGGGTCAGGCGGGCGGCCAGTTCCTCGACGAACTCCTCGCGGCCGAAGAATCGGCCCGCGTCCGCCGCCTGGAACGCGGCCAGGCCCTGATAGGGCGGCGTGCCGGGGGCGGGCGCCGGTCGCTGCCCGGCCACCGTCTCGGACACCTCGCGCCACCGCCGGGCCCATTCGTCGGGGTCGCCCCCGCACGCGGCCACGTACGCCTGGACCACGGCCAGCCCGGCCAGCTGCCGGCCACCCGCCGCGTCGGACAGCGTCGTGGCGGAGTAGCCGGCCGCCCGGGCCATGTCGCGATAGGAGGGCTGCCCCGCGTCCGCCCGCAGCCGGCGCAGCCGGACGGCGAACTCCTGCACCGGCCCTTCCTCGGCACTGATCGGTCGCTCCGGTCTCGGCATCGTGCCCCCGCGGTCGCTTCTCGGCGTACTTCATGGATGGTCGTCACGTTGGTCAATGAAGCTGGACGACACTACCGGAGAAGGCGCCCGCGACGTCAAGCCGCCGATCGGCCCCTTTCGACTGGTCACGCTCCCATTCGAGGATCAGCCGTCGCGGCGGCGTACCAGTCGGGATCCTCACTGCACCGGCGGCTGCCCGGTTCCGGGCGGATACGGCGGCGCAACCGTTCCCTGTGGATACGGCGGGATGGTTCCCGGCGCGGCGGGCGGCGGGACCGTGCCGGGCGGCGGGCCGTACTGCGGCTGCACCGGGGGATAGGCCGGCGGATAGTAGGCGGCCGGGGGCTTGGGCCGGTTGCTGCGCCGGACGATGAAGATCACCAGGGCGGTGGCACCGCCGATCACCACGAGGGCGCAGACGGCGCACATCGCCAGTTGGCCGATGGCGTATCCGGCGTTGTAGTAAGGGTCGTTCACAAGGGGTTCCGCTCGGTAGGGGGCTCAGGTCCGAAGATCGTAAACCGTTCCGAGCGCCACGGTGACCCCGCCGGACCCGCCTACCCCGAGGTACGCGCGGCCGCGTCGACGGCGGCGGTCAGGGTCGCCAGCGCGTAGTCGTCGTCATGGCGGCGGCCGTCGACGAAAAACGTCGGCGTCCCGTTGACACCGCTGCGTACGCCGCCCAGGAAGTCGTGCCGGATCCGGTCGGCGTGTACGCGCCGGTCCATCGCCTGCGCCATGCTGCCACTGGGATCGAGGGCGGCCGCCGCGGCGGCGAGGCTGTCGGGGTCCAGCCGGTCCTGGTGGGTGAACAGCCAGTCGTGGGCGTCCCAGAAGCGGCCGGCCGGGGCCGATTCGGCGAACTCCGCGGCGGCCGCCGCGTGCGGGTGGACGTCGGTCAGCGGGAAGTTGCGGAACACCAGCCGTACGCGACCGGAACGCACCCGCAGCAGCTCCTCGACGATCGGGTACGCCGCGCCGCAGTACGGGCACTGGTAGTCCCCGTACTCGACGAGGGTGACGGGTGCGCCCGCGTCGCCGCGGACGTGGTCCTCGGCGGTGACCGGAACGGTCAGGCGGCCGGTCTCGATGTGGAACGGCGTGGTCATGCGCTTCCTCCCGGTGCGGCACCAGCCGTGGCGGCCGCCATCGCGTCGAGCGCGGCCAGGATGCCGTCCGCGCCGGGATTGACGCCGGGCGGGGAGACCTCGCTCCAGAAGACCTTCCCGTCGCGGTCGAGGACGAACAGGGTGCGCAGCGCCTCTCCCGTGATCGCGTCGAACGACCCGTACGCCCGCGCCACCTCGCCCTTGGGCTCGAAGTCGGACAGCAGCGGGAAGCGCAGGTTGCGGCTGTCGGCGAAGGCCCGGTGGCACCACACCCCGTCGACCGAGATACCGAGGACGACGGCGTCGTAGCGGTCGAACTCCGGTTTGACGGCCTGGTAGAGCGCCATCTGGTCGCTGCAGACCGGGCTGAAGTCGGCGGGGTAGAACGCCAGGACGACCGGGCGGCCGCGCAGGTCACCGAGGGTGATGCTCGCCTCGGGCGCGGACGGCAGCGTGAACTCGGGCGCCGGGTCGCCGGATCGCGGCAGCTCTGCCATAGGGACATGGTTGTCCGTGGCGGTCGCGGACCGCAGGGAATCGCGCGAATTGCGGCCCGGAATCCGCGACCGGGCGCCGCGCGGAGGATCAGGCGGCCGGCACGCCGGGCTGGGACGCCCCGGTCGTGCCGGCCGGTGCCGGTGTCAGCCGCGGTAGCGGAACATGATCCGGCCGCGGTCGAGGTCGTAGGGACTGATCTCCACCAGTACGCGGTCGAACGGAAGGATCTTGATGTAGTTCTTCCGTATCTTGCCGCTGATGTGCGCCAGAACCTTGTGCCCGTTCTGGAGTTCGACCGTGAAGTTCGCGTTGCGAAGGCACTCGATGACGATGCCCTCCAACTGGATGCCGCCGTTCGCTCTGGCCATGTTCATTGCTCCATTCGTTGCTCAGTGCCACGTTCGTCGATGCGGGAAGGCGGGGTCACCGCAGCACCAGTTCCAGGTTGCTGCTCGTACGCGTGGCGCCGGCGCCTTCGAAGAGCGCGATCGCCGCGCTGTTGGACTGGTGGACATCCGCCGAGGCCGTGGTGTTCCCGCGCTGGTGGGCCCAGCCCAGCACCTCGGCGAGCAGCAGCCGGGCGATGCCGCGCCGGCGGTGGTCGGACCGGACCGCGATCAGGCCGATCCGCGGCTGGCGCGGCAGCGGCGTGACGCGTACCAGTCCCACGTAGTGGCCGGCGGCCACGGCCACGGCATAGTTCGCCGGCCTCGGCCGCAGCCGGCCGTCCGGACCGGACAGGACCTCCGCCGGCATCGTGTGCCAGCCGACGGTGGCCTCGATCTCGTCGTGGATGGCGCTGTCCAGCGCGTGCAGAAGACCGCCGTCGGCCTCGCCGAGCGCCAGTACCGTCACGCCGTCCGGCGACGACGGCGCGCCCAGACCCGTGAGCCGGGGATCGGTGGGCACGACGTACTCCCACTCACGGCGGCGGGGGGCGAAGCCGGCCCGCTCCCACTGAACGATCAGGTCGAGATCGGCCTCGTCGACGACCGTGTACAGCGGCCTCGGCAGCTCGGCCAGCATCGCGTACGCGAGCTGGTCGAAGACCGCACCGTGCCAGGCGTCGACGCTGAGGAACAGCCGCCCGTCAGGACGGCGGGACACCTCGGCGCGGCCGACGACCTCGTCGTCCTCCAGGGCGTGCCAGTGCCGCTCGGCGATCCTGGTGACGGCTGCGGCGTGTTCGCCGGTGCCCGAAGGAAAGGGTGCGGAGGGAAAAGGTAGATGTGTGGAATCCATGACGTCTCGCCTCTCGGAAGATCCTGTGCAGGAGCTCCCGGGCGAGACCTTCGTCAGACGCCAGACCGTGACGACAGGGGGAGCACCCACATCGAAACAACGTTCACGGTGCTCACCTCCTCGCGCGAATGTCACGGCTGGTCGACAGGCTACCCGGGCGGCCCGGAATCCGTCCACGGAATAATGGCGGCATGAGAGACGTACCGATCCGCGACGACATGATTCGCCTGGGGCAGTTCCTCAAGCTGGCCGGCGCCATCGATTCGGGCGGCGAGGCCAAGACCGCCATCGCCGCGGGCGAGGTGCAGGTCAACGGGGAGGCGGAGTCGCGCCGGGGTCGGCAGCTGCACCGTGGCGACGTCGTCGGCATCGACGGAGAACAGCTCCGCGTCGCCTGAGGTCCCTGTCGCCTGAAATCCCCTCCCGTCACGCGAGCGGGACTTCGCCGCGTACGTGTTCGAAGATGAGGCTTGTCTCCGCGTGCGCCACTTCGGGCAGCGCCACGATCCGGTCGAGGACCACGTCCCGCAGTCCGGCCGGATCGCCGACCGCCACGTGCAGGAGATAGTCCGTCGATCCCGTCACGTGGTAGACGGACAGGACGCCGGGCAGTTTCGGCGCGATGGCGCGGAAGCGGTCCACGGCTTCACGGTCGTGGGCCGCCAGGCGTACCGAGACCATCGCCTGGATCGGGCGGCCGAGCAGGGCCAGGTCGAGGTCGGCGTGAAAGCCCCGGATCACGCCGCGTTCGCGTAGCGCGCGCAGCCGGGCCAGGCAGGTCGAGGCGGCGATGCCGAGCGCTTCGGCGAGGGCCGCGTTCGGCAGGCGGCCGTCGTTGCTGAGCAGGTCGATGAGGCGCCGGTCGAGGTCGTCGAGACCCTGGGGGCGCGGTGTCGGCGGCGGCCCGGTGCGGCGAGGTTCGTTCGGCATCGGCTCAGTATGGCCGAGGCCGCGGATCGAAATCTTCGGCATGCGCGACAATCGCCGAAGATTATGCGGAACTCTTGCCGAGGATGGGCGGAGTGTTCACGATTCGGGCATGATTTCCGCCAACACGAGGACGGCCGCGGTGCACGCGGGCCGGCGCGACCTGGGCGAGCTGGGTGTGCACGTGCCGCCGATCGACCTGTCCAGTACGTACCCGCTGCCGGACCTGGTCAAGGGCGGCGAATCGTATGACGCGCTGGCCGGCGGCGATCCGCCGCCCGCCGATGGAAGCCTTGTGTACCAACGGTTGTGGAATCCGACGGTGGCCCGGTTCGAGACCGGGCTGGCCGAGCTGGAAGGTACCGGCGAGGCGGTGGCCTTCGCGTCCGGGATGGCGGCGTTCACCGCCTGCCTGCTCGCCTCGGTGGCGGCCGGTACGCCGCACATCGTCGCGGTACGCCCGCTCTACGGCGGATCCGATCACCTGCTGGCGACGGGACTGCTCGGGACCGCGGTGAGCTGGGCGTACCCGGAGGAGATCGAGACGGCGCTGCGGCCGGACACGGGCCTGGTGGTGGTCGAGACCCCGGCGAACCCGGACCTGCGGCTGCTGGACCTCGCGGACGTGAAGCGGCGGGCCGGTGACGTCGCGGTGCTGGTGGACAACACGTTCGCGACGCCGGTGCTGCAGCGGCCGGCGGAACACGGCGCGGACCTGGTGCTGCACTCGGCGACCAAGTTCCTGGGCGGCCACGGCGACGTCGTCGCCGGGGTGGTCGCCTGCGGCGGGGAGTGGGCGCGGCGGCTGCGGCCGATCCGGGCGATCACCGGCGGGCTGCTGCACCCCTGGGCGGCCTACATGCTGCACCGGGGGTTGCAGACGCTGCCGGTACGCGTCCACGCGGCGCAGGAGGGCGCGCTGAAGCTGGCGAACCGGCTCGCCGCGCATCCGGCCGTGACGAAGGTGCACTACCCGGGCCTGGCCGAATGCGACCCGCACGGGCTGGTCGGGCGGCAGATGGCCGGGCCGGGCGCGGTCCTGTCGTTCGAGGTGGACGGCGGGTTCGAGCGGGCCTTGCAGGTCGCGTCGCGCTGCCGGCTGATCACCCGCGCGGTGTCGCTGGGCGGCGTGGACACGCTCATCCAGCACCCCGCGTCGCTGACGCACCGGCCGGTGACCGAGGACGCCAAGCCGGTCGCGGGCCTGCTGCGGGTGTCGGTCGGGCTGGAGGACCCCGACGACCTCTGGGCCGACCTGTCGCACGCGCTCGCGGACTGACCGGCGCCGGGGGACCTGCGGCGGGCAGGTCCCCCGGCCGGATCACATGGCGGCGTAGTGGGCCGCGATACGCGTACCTGAGAGCTCGTAGTTGTAGACCGCCACCTTGCCGATCGCACCCTCGAAGTACGACGCGAAGTCCCGCGTGGCGATCCGGAACGGCGCGGTGCCGTTGCCGGGGACGATGGCGTAGTCCTGGAGGCTGTCCTGGTCGCGCAGGACGCCGTTCTTGTAGATCTTGGTGTATCCGGTCGGATAGGCGCCGCTCACGTTCGTGGTGTTGATGACGAGCGTGTAGTGGATCCACTGGCCGGCGGTCACCGTGTCCTGGAAGTAGCTGCCGGCGCCGAGCCCGCCGCCGAGGTTGAAGGAGTAGCCGGAGATCCGGTTGGGGCGGCTCTCGCTGTTGGTGAGGGAGTACATCCGGGCCGCGTACTCGTGCTGGCCGGTGGTTCCCTTGCCCATCCAGTGCACATAGCCGGTGCTCTCCTGGTGGGAGAACTGCAGCACGTCGGGGCGCAGCCACGCCTCGACCGTGATCTGGCCGGTGCCGGGGATGCTCAGGTAGTCGCCGTCGGCGATCGTGGCGTACTGCGTGCTGCCGTTGAACTTGGTGGCCGGGTCGCCGTTGGGCAGCGTCGTGGCGGTCGGCGAGCCGGTGTAGGTGCCGGTGTGGCCGTGGCCGGTGGCGTCCGCGACGACGGTGCCGCCGTCGCCGAGCCGCCAGTACGCGGCGGGGGAGTCCGCGAGCACCGCGGTGTCGTACGCCGATCCCGCGGGCGGGGCCGCGACGTCGGCGGCCGTGAAGTTGTCGGTGCGGACGTCGCCGTCGAAGGAGATGACGCCGACCCGGCCCGCGGTCAGCCCGGTGGTGGTCGTGCTCAGCTGCTCGACGCCGTTCACGGCCAGTCGCAGGGTGCTGCCGCCGACGCTCGCCCCGAGGTGGTACCAGGTCCCCGTGTCGAGCGTGTACGCCTTGCTCGCCAGCACCGTGAGCGTTCCGCCGATCTTCTTACTGATCTTCAACTGCCCGTCCTCGTAGATGAACAGGTAGTAGTTGTTGGTGTCGGTGTAGCGGGCCATCAGGCCGGCGGTGCGGTCGGTCGCGGTCGACCAGCTCGCCACCTTCAGATCGGCCTGGACGTCGACGTCGGTGGACGCGGGATCGCCGACGACCGCGCGGGCGGCGCTCGACGTGGTCCGGTAGTCCTTCGACCCGTCGGAGACGACCGAGTAGGCGCCGGTCACGACCGTGAAGCCGTCGGCGGTGCCGTCCTCGAAGTCCTCGTGCACCGCCGTGGCGGCCGCGGCGGGCAGCGGCACCGCGAGCACGGACGCGGCCGCCGCGCTCGCGAGGGCCAGAATGCTCGTTCTGCGGGCGGATCTCATCTGCGTGAACCTCCTGGGTGCCGCTGACGCAGGTCATCGGCCCGGCGCGGATCGCATAGGCCGGTGTCGAAGCCTACGGCGGCGGCCGCGGCCTGTCGTCCAACCAGGACGGTAGGCCGGGTGTCATCCTGCGCGGTACGCCGGATCGGACGGCCACCGGCCGCGACCGTTGCCAGGCCGCGGCCGGTGCAGTCCCGCCGAACGGACCTCAGCAGGGTTCGCCGAGGATGATGCCGCGCCCGTTGGTGGACACGTAGACCCGGCCGTGGACGCGCGGGTCGCCGGTGATCGCCGCGCCGGTCCAGGCGTACTGGTGGCGGTCGTCGTTCACGCGTATCCAGTGGGCGCCGCCGTCGTCGGACCGGAAGATCCCGCGTACGCCGCGCACCTTCGCGCTGCTGAACAGGGCCGGGTACGCCGACCGGGGCGCCGCCTTCCCGAAGCCGATGTTGTCGGCCTCCTGCACCGCGGGGATCCGGCGGAAGGTCGTGCCGCCGTCGACCGAGTGCCACAGGCCGTAGGCGAGACCGGTCTTGCCGCCGGCCAGCCAGACGTCGCCGGCCACGCCGGGCAGCGCCTTGAACCGGACGTCGCCGTCGGCGGGCAGCCCGGTCGCCGCGGTCGGGGCGAAGGAGGCACCGCCGTCCGAACTGGCGTAGAAGACGCCGCCGCTGAACGCGTAGAAGACCGACGGGTTCACCCGGTCGGCTTCGACACCGGCCTGGGCCGGCAGCCCGGTCACGGCGGTCCACGTGGCACCGTCGTCTGTGGACCGGCAGACCGGGGCGCCGTCGGGTGACCAGAGAACGCTGCCGCCGTCGGCGCTCACCGCGATCCGGCCGCCGCCGGTGATCCCGTCGGGCTGTGTCGCCGCGGGGGACCAGGTCGTGCCGCCGTCGCGGGAGATGCCGAACCGCGTACCGCTGGTGGGATTGCCGACGCGCACGATGACGGCCGCCGCCGTGCCGGCGAAGTCGAGGCTGGTCGTGCTGCCGTGCGTGGGGTTGGCGTACATGAGGCCGGGGTGGGCGAAGTCGTGGTGCACGAAGCCGCCGACGTCGCCGACGGCCGACAGCAGGTGCGCGCCGGCCGGCGGGCTGATCAGGTCCAGCACGGCGGTCTCCTCCAGACCCCGGGCGGTGACCGCGAAGTGGACGGTCGCGCCGGCGTCCCAGTCGGTGAGGTTGCGCGTACCGTAGATCGTCGCGCCGGTGCCGTAGAGCAGGCGGTCGGAGTCGAACGGGTCGATCTCCAGGGACTCGGTCATCCAGCCCAGCTTCGGCGCCTCCTCCGGCAGCGCGGGCGTGGCGTTCCAGGTGAGCCAGGGCGCGTCGGTGATGTCGAGGTCGTAGCGCTTGACCCGGTCCGGCCACGCGCCCCAGTCCCAGGCGCGCGTCCACGTCGCGCCGCGGTCGGTGCTGCGGAAGAAGACGACGTCCGGCCACCAGGCGATCTGGGTCGCGACCATGACGGTGTCCGGGTTCTGTCGGTCGACGGTCAGGCCCGAGTAGCCCCAGCCGGAGTTCTCCGGAGTGACGTCGGTCCACACGCCGGTCGCCAGGTCGAGCCGCTGCACCTGCCCGCCGCCGCCGTCGTAGGGTCCGCCGGTGTCGCTGGTCGCCAGGTAGAGCTGGCCGCCCTCGTGCTCGAGGACGCCCTTGTGCGGGAGGAAGCCGGTGGGCGTACCGGGGACCGCCGACCAGGTCGCGCCGCCGTCGGTCGAGCGGTACAGCGGGTTGGCCTTGTCGGCCACGCCGACGTAGATGTCCTGCGTCTTGCGGCGCCGCCCGCCCGTACGCGGATCGAACAGCACCCACAGCACGCCCTGCAGATCGTTGGAGTAGCCGCTGGTGTCGTTCGGGTCCGCCCGGTAGGTGCCGGGGTTGGGGAAACTGTCCACCTGGGACCAGGTGACGCCGCTGTTCGTGCTGCGCCACAGGCCGTTGCCGCTCGGCGTACCCAGATAGATGTTCTCGTTGCGGTGCGGGTCGACGGCCAGGCGCTCGCCCATGCCGCGGCCGGGCATGTTGCCGCCGAGCTTGAACGGCAGCTCGGTGGCCTGCCAGGTGCGGCCCCGGTCGCGCGAGCGCAGGACGGCGCCGGTGCCGGGGTCCCAGTCGTTGGTGTACGTGCCGACCGCGAGGTAGACGCGGTCGGGATCGGCGGTGTCGGTGGCCAGGCTGGCCACGCCGGTCCAGCCCCAGTGGTCCCAGTCGACCCAGTCCAGGAGCGGGACCCACCGGCTCGTGCCCGCGTTCCAGCGGTACGCGCCGCCGATGTCCGTACGCGCGTAGACGAGGCCGGGCTCGGACTGGTTGAAGACGATGCCGGGGACGAAGCCGCCGCCGACGATCTCGACATTGCTCCATGTGTACGCGGTGGGCGGCCCGGCCAGTGCCGGCCTCGCGAGGGCGGTCGTGGACGCGGCAGCGCCGAGGGCACCGGCGGTGAGCAGTCCACGGCGCGAAACCTTCAGATGTCTCATGGTCCTATAGTTTGGCGTCCAAACTAACTAAACGGAAGAGGGCCGGGCGATCGACGACCGCCCGGCCCGCCCCGGAAGCAGGATCAGAAGACCGGTACGCCTTCGCGGACCAGCCGCCAGTTCGGCACGAAGAAGTCGGCCGGGTCGATGGCGCCCTTGGCCTGCGCCCAGTCGATGAGCAGCTGGCGGATCTCCTTCTGCTCGTTGTAGACCTGGGTCTTCACCACGCCGGGGAAGTTGCCGCCGCCGCTGCGCCGGTAGTTGTTCACCGCGATGACGAACTGGTCGGTGTCGGCCACCGGGGTGTCCGTGCCGCCGTGGGTCAGCTTGGTGATGCGCTGCCCGACCGGCTTGCTGATGTCGATGTCGTAGTCGACGCCGGACAGCGTGTCGTAGTTGTAGTCCGGGACCGCCGGGTCGTTGATCGCCTCGGGGTCGACCGCGGCGCCGACCGCCAGCGTGCGGAAGTACTTCGCCGAATACTCCAGGTACGCCTTCACCTCGGCGCCGGTGATCGGCACCGCTTCCAGGGTGTTGTCGTAGATGTAGAGCCCGGCGACGTCCTTGATCTTCACATCGCCGGCCGGGAAGACCGCCGTGCGGCTGAACGGGGCCGCGATCGAGAGCACCGGCAGGCTCGCGTACTGGGTGCCGGTCAGGGCGGCCGCGACGGTGTCGGTCTGCACCTTGTTGATGTAGTCGAGGATCGGGGTGTCCTTGTACCGGGACTCGGCCGCCGACAGTTCGACCACCGACTGGGCCACGACCTGGTTCACGTACGCGACGGTCTTGTTGTGCTGGGCGCGTACGGCGGCGAGCACCTGGGGGTCCTCGACGACGGTGTTGGTGTTGAGCATGGTGGACTGCTTGCTCGTGATGCTCCACGCGCCGTGCTCGCGGCTGAGCGTGAAGTCCATCCGGGTCAGCCGCTCGCCCCACTTCGACGGCTCGGAGAGCAGGACCTGCTCGCCGGTGATGTCGTTGGTGACGAACCGCTGGGCGATCTCGTTGTGCGCGTGGCCGAACAGGATCGCGTCGATGCCGGGCACCTGCTGGGCGATCAGCGCCGACGGGTTCTCGTTCGGCAGCTCCGGCCCGTAGCTCGACGTTCCGCTATCGCCGCCGTGCGCGGACACCAGGACGATGTCGGCGCCGCGGGCCCGCATGATCGGGACCCACTTCAGGGCGGTCGCGATCATGTCCTTGAAGAGCAGCTTGCCCTCGACGTTGCCCCGGTCCCAGATGGCCACACCCGGGTTGGTCAGGCCGAGGATGCCGACCCGCAGGGTCGGCGCGCCCTTGCCGAGGTCGACCTTCTTGATGATGTACGGCGTGAACGCGGGCTGGCCGGTGGCGGCGTCGACGGCGTTGGCGGCGAGCGCGGGGAAGCCGAGCTGGCGGATCCACAGGTGCAGCAGCGGCAGGCCGTAGTTGAACTCGTGGTTGCCGAGCGTGACGGCGTCGTAGTCGATGATGTTCATCGAGCGGGCCATCGGGTGCGTCTCACCCGTCGACGTGATCGGCTCCTGCTTGGCGTAGTACGTCGCCAGCGGGGTTCCCTGGATCGTGTCGCCGGCGTCGAGCACGAGCGTCGCCTTGCCGCACCGCTCGGCCCGGATCTGGTGGATCAGCGTGGCCAGCTTCGCGACGCCGACGTCGTTGTGCGCGCTGTCGTCGTACTCCTTGTCCTTGTAGTAGTCCCAGTTGTAGACGTTGCCGTGGATGTCCGACGTGCCGAGCAGGGTGAGGTCCCAGGTCCTGGCCTTCGAGGACCCTGCGTTCGAGGGTGATGCCGCGTTCGCCGGCGTCGCGGCGACGAGCGGGGCCGCCGCGATCGCCGCCGCGGCGGCGAGAACCTGGCGGCGGGACGAGCCGATGGGGGGATTGGTCATCGTGCGCCTTTCCTTGATGATCTCCGCGCTTGTTGAGCGCCATCGCACCCTAACGACCGATCAGAGGACTCGCGAGCTGGGGCTCGATCAGGCGTCGAGCTGCCATCGGCGGGCCACCGCCCGGCTGCCCGCCGTTCATGCGCGCCTCGACATCGCGACCGTGCGGCGGCCGAGGCCGTCCCGTGCGCGCCGGCCCCTGGGAGTCGGGCTGGGCGAGCCGGGCTGGGCGAGCCGGGCTGCGTGAAAGGAAACGCGCGTCGGTTGAGCGGTGCGACGGTACAGGTGATTTATATTCTTGGTGAAAATTTCCTTATCGGAGAAATTGCCGGATATCTCGCTGGTCGTCGTGAAGGATCCGAAATGCCACTAGCAGCTGCCCGTTTCCGGCTGGCCAGTCCGGCCGCGACCGCCGCGGCACTGGCCGCCCTCGGCGCCTTGAGCGCGTGCAGTGCGGGGCAGATCTCCGAAACCGCGTACATGCATGCGGCCGTGCCGGGTGTCAGCCAGAACTTCACCGTCAACGGAGACACGCAGGCACCCGCCGCCAGCATCGCCCTGCGCAACATGCTCATCGTCTACGGCGGAGTGAACGGCTATCCGGCGGGCGGCGGCGCGCCGCTGCAGCTCAGCATCTTCAACAACACGCCGAACCCGATCAAGGTGACCATGAGCGCGCCGGAGATCGCGTCCGGCATCAGCATCCGGGACAACCCCACGGCGTCAGGGGCCGCCGCCGCGGCCTCCGCCGAGCCCGGCGCCAGCGCGTCCGCGCAGCCCAGCGCCAGCGCCAGCGCGAGTGTGTCCGCGCAGCCCAGCGCGAGTGTGTCCGGACAGCCCAGCGCCAGTGCGTCCGCGAGTGCGACTGCGAGTGCGTCGGCACAGGCCAGCGCCCCGGCCTCCGCCGGCAGCTCCGTGACCGTGGTCGTGCCGGTCAACGGCTTCGCGACGTTCGGACCGCACTCGGCCCAGTCCCTTGTCCTGTCCGGCCTGAAGAGCGCCATCCAGGGCGGCGGCGTGGTGAACGGCATCCGGTTCCGGTTCGAGACCGGGCAGGGCCTGCAACTCCAGGAACAGCCGGTCGCGCCGGCGCCGGGCGCGTCGCCCGTCAACGCCCCCTGCGTCTTCGAGAGCGACACGGCGGTCTGCCGCGCGCCGGTCGGCGTACCCGTGGACGCGCCGCCTCGTGCGGCCCCGGTCGTCACGGGCGCGGGCGAGTAGCCCCGTCAGCCCTCCGCGGCCGCGCCGGCTCCGTCGGTGAGAACGATGGCGGTGTCGCCCGGCAGCGCCTCCGGTACGCGGTCCCGGGTCACCGGATCGAGGCTGCCGTCCCTGCGTACGCGGAAGAGCAGCTCGCCCTCGGCGGCGCCGGCGGCGATGCGGTGGCCCTCGGCGTACCGCCGGGTGATGGCGTCCCGGGTGAGGCCCGGGCCGAACAGGAGCGGGGCGTCGTCGGGAGCGACCGGTACGCCGTCGCGCGCGGGAGCGAGGCGGTGGACGGGACCGTGCACGGCGCTGCGCAGGAGGACGGCCGCCAGGTTGTTGAAGTCGTCCTCGTCGGTGAGCAGGAGGACGCTGGTGACGCCCTCGATCTGGACGGCCGGGTCGCCGACGTCGGAGAGCAGCTCGCCGGGTGCGAGTTCGAGGCCGGCGGCGCGGATGTCCTGCCGCTGGCCCGGGTGGCCCGCCCAGAGGACGACCTCCAGCCCCAGGCGGCGCAGGGCGTGGGCGAGGTCGACGACCCAGGCGTCACCGCCGACGAGCATGGGCCGCGACCGTGCGGTGCGCACGACCCCCAGCAGGCGCGCGGCGGGCGCGGCGGTGAGCCCGTAGAGCGTGACCGTCGCGACGATGACGAGGAACGTGGCCGGCAGGATCTTCTCGGCGCCGGCGAATCCGTGGCTCTGCAGCGACGGCCCGAACTCGGCGGCGGTGGCCGCCGCGACGATGCCCCGGGGCGCCATCCATCCGATGAAGGCGCGCTCCCGCCCCGGCACGTCCGTCCGCACCGTCGACAGGTACGCGACCAGCGGCCGCACGACGAGGATCAGCCCGGCGGTGACGGCGAGGACCGGCAGGATCAGTCCCCGCAGGGAGGCCGGGGTGACGGTGGCCGAGATCGAGACGAACAGCACGCCGATGATCAGCTGGACGAGCGTCTCGAAGAACGGCCGCCGCCCGGAGATGCCGAACGCCTGGATGCTGGCCAGGGCGAGGCCCATGAGGACGGCCGCGAACAGGCCGCTGTCGTCGCGGACGATGTCGCACGCGGCCGCGATGCCGACCACGACGGCCAGCTGGACCAGCGTGCCCAGGATCTCGCCGAGCCGCAGGCGGTTCAGCGCCAGCCACAGCAGCCCGGTGCCCAGGGCGGCGCCGAGCACCCCGAGGGCGAGGCTGCCGCCGAAGTGCGCCACGCCGGCGGCCACCTGATGCTGCCCGCCCGCGACGACGGCATGGAACACGAGCGCGCCGAGGACGCCGCCGACCGGGTCGACGAGCGCGCCCTCCCAGCCCAGGATGTGCTGCAGTCGTTCGGCCGGGCGTACGTGGCTGAGCAGGGGTCCGACGACGGTCGGCCCGCTCACCACGAGGATCGCCCCGATCATGAGCGCCGCCTGGTGGGACAGGCCGAGCAGCCACAGCGCCAGCAGCGCCGCGCACACCCAGGTGAGTGTCACGCCGACGGCCAGCAGCCGGACGACCACCCGGCGATCGTGGCCCCGCAACCGGTTCAGGCGCAGTCCCAGCCCGGCGTCGTAGAGGATCACGGCCACCGCCAGGGACACCAGCGGCTGGAACGCCGAGCCGAGCAGGTTCTGCGGATTGACGGAGTCGGTCAGCGTACCCGCGACGAACCCGGCCGGCAGCAGCAGGATGAGCGCCGGAACGCGTACGCGCGACGCGAGAACCTGGGACCCGACCGCGAGGACGAGGATCAGGCCCACGCCGAGCATGACCTGGTCGCTCGTCATGGTCGGATCCCCGGGATTCGTCGGGCTACGCGGTGGCCGCCGACGCCGAGGCGCCGAGGCGTTCCAGGATGCGGTCGCCGACGCGCAGGGCGTTGGCCATCGCCGTCAGCGCCGGGTTCACCGCGCCGATGCTCGGGAAGAAGCTGGTGTCGACCACGTACAGGTTGTCCAGCTCGTGCGCCTTGCAGTCGGCGTCCAGCACCGAGGTACGCGGATCGTTGCCGAACCTGCACGTGCCGGCCTGGTGCGCGACCCCGGCGATCGGGATGTCGGTCTTCATGTACGCGTACCGGTGGGCGAGGTGGTCCTCGTGCATGCCCAGCTGCTTGAGCATCGACTTGAGCTGGTGGAAGAGCCGATTCGAGGCGGTGCTGTCCGGCGGCGTGTACGCCAGCCGCACGTTCCCGTCGGGAGCGAGCGTCACCCGGTTGTCCGGCATCGGCAGGTCTTCGGTGGACAGCCAGAAGTCCACTGCGTGCTTCGCGATGTCGGTCAGGGCGAAGGTGGGCGCGAACTTGGTCTCGATCGGCTTCTCGCCCCGGAACATCTGCTCCTGCGACTTGCCGATCATCTGGATGTTGCCCAGCGGGTAGTCGAAGTCGGGGCCGGAGAAGTAGAAGTCGTTGACCCCCAGCGTCTTCTGGAAGACGGTCGGGTTGGGCTCCTTCGACAGCGCCAGCACGGCCTGGCTGGCGTGGAACATGTAGTTGCGGCCGACCTGGTCCGAACCGTTGGCCAGGCCGCGCGGGTGCTGGTCGGTGGCCGAGGCGAGCAGCAGTTTGGCGCTGTTGGCCGCGCCGCAGGCGACGACGACGATGTGGCCCTGGTACCGCTCCTCGTGCCCCTCGTGCTCCACCACCACGGTCGTCACCGACCGGCCGCTCGCGTCGGTTTCGAGGCGTACGGCCTCGGCGTTGGTCAGCAGCTCCACATTGGACTGCGTCAGCGCCGGGCGTACGCCGAACACCTCGGCGTCGGACTTGGCGTGCAGCGGACACGGGAACCCGTCGCACTTGCCGCACTTGACGCAGGTGCTGTAGGGCCGGTTCGCCTCGTTCAGCTGTACGCCGCACGGCGCGTGGAACGGGTGCAGCCCGGCCGCGGCCAGGTCGTCGGACAGCTGCTGGATACGCGGCTCGTGCGCGACCGGCGGGAACGGGTACGGACCACTGGCCGGCGGCTCGGTCGGGTCCTCGCCGCGGCTGCCGTGCACCTGGTACATCTGCTCGGCGGCGGTGTAGTAGGGCTCCAGGTCGGCGTAGCGGATCGGCCACTCCGGCGACATCCCGCCGTAGTGCTGGATCGCGCCGAAATCCTTCTCCCGCAACCGGTACAGGGCCGCGCCGTAGAGCTTGGTCGAGCCGCCGACGAAGTAATGGACCTGTGGCTGGAAGGCCTTGCCCTTGTGGTCGTACCAGGTGTCCGGCGAGATGTAGCGGCCGTCGACGAACACCGCGCCGGTGTCCCAGTTGTCGGGCTCCCGGGGCAGCCACGAACCGCGCTCCAGCAGCAGGATCCGCTTGCCGGACGGGGCGAGCTTGGCGGCGAGCGTACCGCCGCCGGCGCCGGTGCCCACGATGATCACATCATAGATGTTCACGATATCTCCTGAACGACCTCGTCGAGGATGATGCGCCCGGCCGCCTCGATGAGGGCCAGGTGCGAGAACGCCTGCGGGAAGTTGCCGAGGTGCCGTCCGGTCTCCGTGTCGAACTCCTCCGCGTACAGGCCCAGCGGCGACGCGATCCGCAGCAGCTTCTCCATGAGGTCGCGGGCGCGCTGGATGTCGCCGATGATGGCCAGACCCGACACGAGCCAGAACGAGCAGATGAGGAACGTGCCCTCCTTGCCCGACAAGCCGTCGTCGGTCTCGTCGGTCCGGTAGCGCAGGACGAACCCGGCCTCGGTCAGGTCGTCGGCGATCGCCTCGACGGTGGCCCGCAGCCGCTCGTCGGTCGCCGGCAGGAAGCCGAAGAGCGCGGCCAGCAGCGTGGAGGCGTCCAGCGAGTCGGTCTCGTAGTGCTGGCGCAGGACGCCCTTCTCGGTCACCCCGTGGGACAGGATGTCGGCCCGGATCTCCTCGGCCGTCTCGCGCCACTGCGCGGCCAGCTTCGGGTCACCGCGTACCTCGGCGAGCTGCGAGGCCCGGTCGAGCGCCACCCAGCACATCAGCTTCGAGGAGACGTAGTGCTTGGGCTCGCCGCGCGCCTCCCAGATGCCCTGGTCGGGATTGCGCCAGATCTTGCTCGCGCACTCGGCCTGCGACTGCACGATCGGCCACAGCCGCCGCGGCAGCCGCTGGCTGCGCCGCGTGTGCATCAGGATCGAGTCCAGCACCGCGCCGTACACGTCGTTCTGCTTCTGGTTGTACGCGCCGTTGCCGACGCGTACCGGGGAGGCGCCGGCGTATCCGGTCATGTGGTCCAATGTGTACTCGGTGAGGTCGCGGCGGCCGTCGATGCCGTACATGATCTGCAGGGAGCCGTCCTCGGCCGGTTCGAGGTCCGCCACGAACTGCATGAACTCGTCGGCCTCCCAGTCCATGTTGAGCCAGTGCAGCGCCTGCAGCGTGAACGTGGTGTCGCGGATCCAGGTGAAGCGGTAGTCCCAGTTCCGTTCGCCGCCGGGCGTCTCCGGCAGCGAGGTCGTCAGCGCCGCGACCGTCGCGCCGGTGGGCATGTAGGTCAGGCCCTTGACGGTCAGCGCGGAACGCTGCAGGCTCTCGCGCCAGCGGTGGTCGGGGATGCGGGCGTTGGACAGCCACTCGCGCCAGAACTGGCCGGTCGCGTCCAGCCGGGCGCTCGCCTCGACGAGGTCGGGCGGCGTGTAACCGTCCTTCCGCCAGGACAGCGCGCAGTACGCCCCCTCGCCTTCTTCGAGCACGTGCCGTCCGCGTACGCGGTCGCCTTCCAGGCCCAGCTTCACGTCGGAGCCGAGCCGCATCCGGAAGTCCGCCCCGGTCGCCTCGGCCACGGTGAGCCCGTCGTCGAGCAGCTGCCACGTGGCCGGCTCCCGGCCGTAGTCCAGCACGGGCTCGCAGACGATCTCGATCTCGACCCGGCCGCTGATGCAGATCGCCGTGCGTACCAGCAGGTGGTCGGCGTCCTCGTCGACCGGTGGACGCGTGTGCGGCGTGGTCTGGTCCTGGTCGTCGCGCGGGTAGATCGTCAGTGCGTCGCGGACCAGGAGCCAGCCGGTCGGCGTACGCCAGGTCGTGGTGAGCACGTGCGAGCCCGCCTCGTAATGGCGGGACACGGGATGGTGGATGCCGTACGGGCCGAACCGGAAGTTGCCCGCGCCCCGGTCGAGCAGGCTGCCGAAGATGCTCGGCGAGTCGAACCTCGGTACGCACAGCCAGTCCACGGAGCCGTCGGGCGCGACGAGCGCGCCGGTGTGGCAGTTGGACAGGAAGGCGTAGTCCTCGATGGGCGGGAACGGTGACGGTGCGGCGGCGCTCTGCGGGCCCGGCTCGGTGGCCACGCCGGCCCGGCGCAGCTTCGCCTCACGTTTCGGCTTGGAACGCGTCGGACTCTGGGTGGCGGACTTTCGGTCGGCGACTGTGGTCATGCTGCACCCCACGGTGTGTGCCAGCCGCCGGCGGCGGCGACGAGTTGATCGGCCGCGTCGGGACCCATGCTTCCCTTGGCGTACGCGTGGACCGGCGGTGGCGCGTCGAGCAGCGGCTGCATGATGCGCCACGTCTCCTCGACCCCGTCCTGCCGGGTGAACCGGGTGCTGTCGCCCCGCAGCGCGGCGTGCAGGAGGACCTCGTACGGGGTCGCGCCCTCACCGCCCTGCGCGCTGAACTCGACGTCGGCGGTCACCGTCTGCGGACCCGGGGCGTCGGCCCGCCGGGCCTCGAACCGGAACCGTACGCCGGTGGTCGGGTCGAGCTTGACCACCAGCTGGTCGGCCTCGGGGCTGTGGCCGATCGGCAGGTTCAGGCCGAGCCGGGGCGGCTGCTTGAACACCAGCCGGAACTCGGTCTGGGTCAGTGAGAGGCACTTGCCCGTGCGGATGAAGAACGGCACGCCCGACCAGCGCCAGTTGTCGATGTCGAGCCGCAGCGCCGCGTAGGTCTCCGTGGTGGAGTCCGGCGCCACCCCGTTGATCGACCGGTACCCGTCGTACTGGCCGCGCACGTAGTTGGCCGGATCGGCCGTGCCGACCGCTTTCCACAGCGCCGTCTGGGAGTTCTTGATCGTGTCGGGGTCGTGCCCGGCGGGAGCCTCCATCGCGCCCGCCGACAGCAGCTGCATCAGGTGGTTGACCACCACGTCGCGCAGCGCGCCGACCGGATCGTAGAAGTGCCCGCGATCCTCGACCCCGAAGTCCTCGGCCATCGTGATCTCGACACACTCGACGAAGTTGCGGTTCCACACCGGTTCGAACAGGGAGTTGGCGAACCGCAGGAAGATCAGCTCCTCCAGGCCCATCTTGCCGAGGAAGTGATCGATGCGGAACAGCTGCTGCTCCGGCACGTAGGCGTGCAGCTGCCCGGCCAGCTCCCGGGCGGAGGCCAGGTCGTGGCCGAACGGCTTCTCCACGACCACGCGGCCGGCGCGGATGATGTCGGCGTCGGACAGGTTCTTGATCACCATGCCGAACAGGGACGGCGGGATCTCCAGGTAGTACACCGGCGTACGCGCGTCGCCGACGGCCTTCGCCACCGCGGCGTACGTCGCGGGCTGGGAGAAGTCGCCGGCCAGATAGGACATCCGGCCCAGCAGGCGCTCGAAGACCTCCTCGTCGATCTTCTCGCCGCCCCCGGCGACGCCTTCGCCCTCGATCGCCGCGCGGGCGTGGTCGCGCAGATCCTGCGGCGTCCACGGGTCGGCAGCCACCCCGACGATCGGGCAGTCGAGCAGGTCGCGGGCCTCCAGGCGGTACAGGGAATGGAAGGTCATCACCTTGGCCAGGTCGCCGGTGATGCCGAAGATGACGAAGACGTCGGCGTTGCCCATCGCTCAGCCCTTCTGCTGCCCTTGCGATTGCTGCGATTGCTGCGATTGCGGTGCCCAGTCGATGCGGGGCATGTCGATGCGCGACGGCTCCAGCAGCGCCGCCGAGCGGTGGTGCGGACGGACGTAGAACTCCTCGGCCCAGGCGACGAACGCCTTCAGCTCGGCGCCGATGTTGCCCAGCAGCTCCGCGTGCACGCCCAGCCAGGCGGCGAAGGCCACCCGGCCGTGGATCTCGTGCCGGTGCGCGCCCATCTCGGCGACCGCCGCCTTGCGGCCGATCATCGCCATGATCCCCTTGTCGCGGTAGTGGAACGGCCGGGCGGCGCGGCCCTGCGACAGCAGCAGGATGTTCTCGGCGGCCCAGCGGCCCGCCTGCTGCGCGACACTGCCGAGCTGCGGCAGCACCTCGTCGCCGAACGGGATGTTGGCGACGTCGCCGAGCGCGAAGACCTTCGGGTGCCCGGGCACCGTCAGGTCCGGCTCCACGTCGATCCGCCCGCCCCGGCCCTGCGCCAGCCCGGCGGCACCGGCGATCGCGGCCGCCTGCTCACCGCCGCCCCACACCACCAGCCGCGTCTTGATCACCGTCCCGTCGGCGAGCGCCACGTGCTCCTCGCCCACCTCTTTCACGGGTACGCCGAGCCGCAGCTTCACGCCCCGGCGCTGGAGCTGGCGCGCGGCATAGGTTCCGGCGTCCTCGGAGAAGGCCGACAGCAGGCTGTGCCCCAGATCCACCAGGATGATCTGGGCCGCGCCCGGCGGGACGTCCGGGTACACGTGCGGCAGCACGTCGTGGACGAGTTCCGACAGGGCCCCGGCGGTCTCGACACCGGTCGGGCCGCCGCCGATCACCACGAACGTCAGGGCGCCGTCGTCGACGAGTTCCGGCTTGGCCGAGGCCTCCTCGAACAGCTGGACGATCCGGCCGCGTACGTGGCGGGCGTCCTCGACGCTGTAGAGGGGGAAGGCGTGCTCGTCGGCCCCGGGCGTGTGGAAGAAGTTCGGCCGGGCCCCGGCGGCCAGCACGATGTAGTCCGCCGCGACCGTCTCGCCGCCGTCCAGGGAAACGGTCATCGCGTCCGGATCGACACCGACGACCTCCGCCTTGCGGACGCGTACGCCGTCGGAGTGGTGGAAGATGCGTGCGAGGTCGAACCGGATGTCCTCGAATGTCAGTTCGGCCGTCGCCACCTGGTACAACAGCGGCTGGAACTGGTGGAATCCACCGCGGTCGAAGAGTTCGACGTGTGTGCCGGGCTGCTCGGCCAACCGCTTGGCGCACGCGACTCCGGCGAAACCTCCGCCGATGACCGCCACGCTCGTGTCTTTCGCGTCCATGAGATCCCCGCGATCTGTCGGGGCCGAAGCCCACTCGGCAATTCTGCCGGGGCGGACCGGCTCCGGGGCGCGAAAGGTGAAAGTCCGCTACTTTTGCCCGTCTGGTGGGTTGAGGCAGTTCGCCGGGGTGTCGTCGCCGGCGACGATGAAGTCCTGGCAGGTGACGACGTGGTTGTTGAACTGCCCGGTGAGCAGGCCGGCGACCGCCACCACGACGACGATGGCCGCGCTCGCCAGCCGCAGCCGCAGCGTCGACAGCTCGAAGTACTCCGGCGCGACGATGCGGGCCACCGCCCACAGCGTCACCGGCAGGGTCACGAGGACGAGGGTGATGAGAGCGGAGTCGATGACACGGTAGACCGAGTGCCAGTGCCCGCCGATCGGGACGATCAGCCGCCAGGCGAGCCACACGACCGGCGTCGACAGGATCGCCAGCATCCACGGCCGCACGGTGAGGTGCCTGCGCAGGACGACGGCGCCCAGCAGGAGCACGGCGGAGACGACGAAGATCTGCAGCAGCCGGTAATAGAACACCGTGTGGTACGCGCCCAGCGAGAACGCCAGGTCCCAGACCACGAGCGAGACGCCGATGGTCGTCGCGAAGAAGCCGCGCAGCTCGCCCGGGCGGCCGCTGGGGTGGCGGAAGCCGGTCAGGAGATCGTCGTCCACCTTCGGGTGGTATCGAACGATCTTCGGGGGGAATGAGCCGACGGGCCGGCTGATGCCGTGTTCGCCGCGGTTTTCTGACATTCTTCCGGCCCTCCGGTGGTCCTCGCCCTGATTTGAGGGTGAAAGTCCGTTAAGTCCACCATACTGAGTCGATGTCGAACGTAGATCTAGCGCGGTTGCAGTTCGCGATGACGTCGATCTACCACTTCCTGTTCGTGCCGGTGACGATCGGACTCGGGTTCCTGACCGCCGTCCTGCAAACCGCGTGGTACCGGCGCGGCGACGAGGCGTACCTGCGGCTGACGAAGTTCTTCGGGACGCTGCTGGTCATCAACATCGCCGTCGGCGTCGTCACGGGCCTCGTGCAGGAGTTCCAGTTCGGGATGAACTGGTCGGCGTACTCGCGGCTGGTCGGCGACATCTTCGGGGCGCCGCTGGCCATGGAGGGCCTGGCCGCCTTCTTCCTGGAGGCGACCTTCCTCGGTGTCTGGATCTTCGGCTGGAACCGCCTGCCGCGCCGCCTGCACCTCGCCACGATCTGGCTCGTCGCGATCGGCGCCGCCCTGTCGGCCGCGTTCATCATGGCCGCGAACTCGTGGATGCAGCATCCCGTCGGCTACGAGACCAACGCGAGCACCGGCCGGCCGCAGCTCAACGACATCTGGGCCGTCATGACCAACCCCGTGTTCCTGTGGGGCTACGCCCACGTCCTGCTGGCCGCCCTGGCGACCGCGGCCGTCGTCATGCTGGCCGTCTCCGCCTGGCACCTGCGCAGGAAGTCCCACGTGGACGTCTTCGGCCGCTCGGCCAAGCTGTCGCTCGCGATCCTCGTTCCGACGATGTTCCTGGCCATGTTCGTCGGCAGCGAGCTCGGGGTCGTCGAGGCCAAGTACCAGCCGATGAAGATCGCCGCGGCCGAGGCGCAGTGGGAGACCTGCCAGCCGTGCTCGTTCTCGGCCTTCCAGATCGGCGGCGGCAACGACGACCAGAACCCCACCAAGATCATCGCGATCCCGCACCTGCTGTCGCTGCTGGCCACCAACCACTGGAACGGCCAGGTCATCGGCCTCAACGAGCTCAACGCCCAGTACCAGCAGCAGTACGGCCCCGGCGACTACGTGCCCAACGTCTTCATCCAGTACTGGTCGATGCGGGTGATGGCGTACGCGGCGACGCTGATCCTGTTCCTCGGCCTCTGGGGACTGTGGCTGATCCACCGCGGCACCCTGGAGCGGTCGCGCCGGTTCCTGTGGCTGTCGGTGTGGGCGGTACTGCTGCCGTTCATCATGAACACGGCCGGCTGGATGCTCACCGAGAACGGCCGCCAGCCCTGGCTCGTGCAGGGCATCATGCGTACCACCGACGGGGTGTCCCCGTCCGTGGGCACGAGCTCGATCGTGGTGAGCCTGATCGTGTTCTTCCTGCTCTATCTCGTGCTGGCGATCGTCGACGTCGTCCTGATGCTGCGGTACTCCCGCCGCGAACTGCCGCCGGCGGCCACCGAGCCGGCCGGCGAACCACCCGTCCCCGCGGCGATCCAGTGAGGCATCCATGACTCTGGTCAACGTCTGGTTCATTCTCATCGCGGTCCTGTGGACGGGGTTCTTCGTCCTGGAGGGGTTCGACTTCGGAGTCGGCATCCTGCACCGCTACCTGTCGCGCGACGAGCCCGACCGGCGCACGGTCATCAACACGATCGGCCCGCTCTGGGACGGCAACGAGGTGTGGCTGGTGGTGGCCGGAGCGGCCATGTTCGCGGCCTTCCCCGGCTGGTACGCCACCATGTTCTCGGCGTTCTACCTCGCGCTGGCGCTGGTCCTCGTCGCGCTGATCCTGCGCGGCGTGTCCTTCGAGTTCCGCGGCCACGCCCGCAGCGCACGCACGCGCGGGATCTGGAGCAGCCTGCTGATCGCCGGCAGCATCGTCGCGCCCTTCCTGCTCGGGGTGGCGCTCGGCGACCTGCTGCGGGGCCTGCCCATCGGCTCCGACCAGGAGTACGCGGGCACCTTCTTCGACCTCCTCCAGCCGTACGCGCTCTGGGTCGGCGTGACGCTCGTGGCCCTGTGCGTCCTGCACGGCTCGACCTTCATCGCCCTCAAGACGACCGGCGACGTACGCGACCGGGCCAAGCGCCTCGCCCGCCGCGCCGCCCCGTTCGTGGCGGTCGTCGTGGCGGTCTACGCCATCTGGACGCACGTCATCGCCGACAAGGGCGTCCTGCCCAACCCCGTCGAGATCGCCGCCATCCTGGCCGTCGTCGCCGCGGCCTGGTTCGCCGGACAGGGCCGCGACGGCTGGGCGTTCACCCTGACGACGATCGTGATGGCGGCCGTCATCGTCTCGCTGTTCACCGAACTGTTCCCGCGCGTCATGGTCTCCACCAACGGGTCCGCGACGGACCTGACCATCTCGAACACGGCCTCGGGCAGCTACACGCTCAAGCTGATGACGATCATCTTCGTCCTCATCTTCCCGGTGGTGGCGGCGTACCAGGCGTGGAGCTACCACACCTTCCGACGCCGCCTGAACCGCACCGAGTTCGAGAACCCCACCGAGGAATAGTCCGCAATCAACTTCAAGATCACTGCCAAGATCCGGTTTGGATCAGGTTTTCGCACGTAATCTTGGCCCAAGATTCGGCTCTTCCCTTGCATGTGTGGGTCGATGGCGGTGGGGGTTCGTGTACCGCCATGGTTCTTCGGGGCTGATCGGGGGGGCAGATCAAAATCATGATCAATTTCTTGTCCCGGGTTCGTCGATCTCACTTCCGCTCCTCGCGCGGGAGACCGTTCCGGCCTCTCCGCTTCGCTCCGAGGCCTCCACTGCCAGGTGAGTGGGGCGAAGCATCGTCCGCCGCGGAACGGTCACTGTTTCACCCCGACCCGCGCCCATCCCGTGCCCGTCCCGTGTCACTCCGGCCTTTGTCTCGACTGTCCGATATGGGGCTAAGGTGGGCTTGGTGGCTTGATCATGTGACGCCATTCCGGCGGCGGGACCGTCCTGGCCTTGATCATGTGACGTCAGTTCGGCGGGAGAGCGCGATCTCACCGAACTGGCGTTACATGATCAAGGAGGTGGCCGCGATCATGTCTGGGCGGTGGGCCGTTTCCCATACCGCCCGACCTTGATCATGTCGCTGGTATATGTCGAAGTGGATGGCAAGGCCTTGATCATGTAACTCATATATGTTACTGTGGCCGTTTTTCGACATATATGAGTGACATGATCAAGGCCGATACGCGCACGCCCGGTTCCGGCCTGACGTGAACGCACGAGTCTGCGACCGGGCCGGTGATCGTCTGCGGCTGGGACGTGGATGCATCTGGGGCTGCCATCTTAAAAGGATCTTGACTTTGACTAGAGTGATGCCGTGGCCAAGCGAAAGGATCGCCCCGCCCGGGTCGACGACGTCCACGAGCTGGCGCTGGCGATGCCGCATGTGACGGTGTGGGACGGGACCGCCGAGAACCCGGTGTACCAGGTGGGCGGGAAGTCGTTCGTGTTCTTCCGCAATCCGCGGCCGGACGCGGTCGATCCGGACACCGGCGAGCGGTACGCCGACGTGATCGTCTTCTGGGTGCCTTCGGAAGCGGACAAGCTCGCGATGGTGCAGGACGAGGCGTCGCCCTACTTCACGACGCCGCACTTCGACGGGCACCGGTCGGTGCTGCTGCGGGGAAGCCGGATCGGGGAGATCTCCCGCGGCGAGCTCGCCGAGCTGATCGCGGACGCCTGGCTGTCGCGGGCCTCGAACCGGCGCGGGCAGCAGTGGTTGAAGGAGCACCCGAGGCCGGCTCAGGGCTCGCCTTGAGCGCTCGCGAAGATGACGTACGCGCGACACTCAGTCCAGGCAGAATTCGTTGCCTTCGATCGTGATCGACTTCATCGTCCCACCCTAACGCAGGGACTTCCCGGCGGAGTCAGTCCAGGGCGACGGCGGTTCCGCTGACGCCGATGCCGCTGCCGGGCTCGGCGGGGATCGTCACCGTGATCGTGCCCGGCCGGCCCAGGTCGTCGCCCTGCTGGACGGTGACCGTGGCGGGCGGGTCGATCAGGCCGAGTTCGCGCAGGTAGCCGCCGAAGGCGGCCGCGGCCGCCCCGGTGGCCGGGTCCTCGACGATTCCGCCCGGCGGGAACGGGTTGCGGGCGTGGAAGACGCCCGCCGACTCCCGCCACACGAGGTCGACGGTCGTCCAGTCCTTGCGCGCCATCAGATCCGCCAGCGCCGCGAAATCGTAGTCGAGGTCGGCGAGGCGCTCGCGGGTGGCGGCGGCGATGATCGGATGCCAGGCGCCCGCGTACGCGACGCGGGGCGGCAGTGCCGGATCGAGGTCGCCGGCCGGCCACCGCAGGGCCGACAGCAGCTCGGCGAGATCGTCGGCGGCCAGGCCGACGCTGCGCGGCGGTACGCTGACCAGCGTGGCCGAGTAGGAGCCGCCGCCGTCCACGCTCGTCGTCACCTCGACCGGACCCGCCTGGGTACGCAGCCGGAGCGTGCCGGTGCCGTGCCGCCGGGCGTACGCGACGGCGGTGGCGATCGTCGCGTGTCCGCAGAACGGGACCTCGTCGACCGGGCTGAAGTAGCGGACGTCGAAGTCGCCGTCCGGGCGGGGCAGGAGGAACGCGGTCTCCGAGTAGCCCACCTCGGCCGCGGCGGCCAGCATGGCGGCGTCGTCCACGCCGGTCGCGTCCAGCACGACGCCGGCGGGGTTGCCGCCGGCCGGATCGGCGGAGAAGGCCGCCCAGCGCAGTATTTCCACGATCTCTCCCTTGTGCCGGTACGCGGCGTGAAGATCGATTCTAGTGCCGTCGGGCGCGTACGCGGGCCGCGTCGGGGTGGCCGAGACCGTCGAGGATCGCCAGTGCCCTTCGCCGGGCCGTGGCCGCCTCCGCCGGCCGGTGCGCGGCCGCGTACGCGTCGCCCAGGTGCTCGAGCACCTCGGACTGTTGCAGCAGATCCCCGGCCTGCCGGAAGAGCGCCAGCGCCTCCTCGTAGGCCGAGATCGCCGCGGCGGCGCGGCCGTCCTGGTGGTGGATCCAGCCGATGCTGTCCCATGTGGACGCCTGGCCGGTCCGGTCGTCGAGCTCGGTCAGCAGCGCCAGGGCGGCCTGGCAGTGGGCCAGTCCGGCCGCCCGGTCGCCGAGCTGCGCCTGGTGCCAGCCGAGCGAGTTCAGCGCCCGCGCCTCGCCGAGCCGGTGCCCGATCCGGCGGTAGGCCTCCAGCGCCGCCGAGACGTCCTGGACGTACCGGTCGGGCCGGCCGCGGCGCTCCCACATGAACATGCGGCCGTGCAGCGTACTGGCCTGGCCGAGGAGGTCGCCGGCCAGCGCGTACCGCTCGATCGCGGCGTCGTAGCTCGTCTCGGCCTCGTCGAACCGTCCCTTCTGGACGTACGCGCGGGCCAGCATCTGATGCGCGAACGCTTCGGCGTGCGGGTCACCGGCCCGGCGGGCGCCCTGGACCGCGACCCGCTCGGCGACGATCCAGTCGTCCCAGTAGCCGCGCCGGTCCAGGTGGTCCACCATCGTCCAGGGGAGCTGCCACGCGTACGCGGGCAGGCCGGCCGGGTGCCGCAGGAGAGCCATGAGGTTGACGTGTTCGGCCGCGAACCAGGCCAGCGCGGCGGCCTCGGTGGCGATCGGCTCGGGGGACACTTCGGCGGGCACCGGCGGGAGGACGAGCGGCCGCCGTCGCGGGTCGAGCAGCATCGCGGCCGTGCGACCGGTGCGCAGGTAGTGCTCGGCCAACCGTTGCCGGGCCGCGGCCGCTTCGTCCGGTGCGGCCAGCGTCGCCGCGTAGTCCCGGACCAGGTCGTGCAACGCGTACCGGCCGGGGCGGTGCTCGGTGAGCAGGCTCGCGGCGGTCAGTTCGTCGAGCGCCGGGCCCGCGTCGCCGCCGTTGAGGCTGTGGGCCGCCGCGGTCGAGATGTCCGGCCCCGGCGGGATGCCGAGCAGCCGGAACAGGCGCGCTCCGGCGGGGCTGAGCGCGCGGTAGGACCAGGAGATCACGTTGCGCGGGTCGGTCGTGGCGTCGAGTCCCCGCAGCCCGTCCAGCCGCGACTCGGCCAGCTCGCCGACGATCGAGGCCAGCGAGGCCGAGGTCGCCGCCCGGGCCGCCACGGTCACCAGGGCCAGCGGCAGCCGGCCGGTCGCCTCGGCCAGCGCGCGCACGACGGCGGGGTCGGCCGGTACGCGTACGCCGCGCAGCCGCCGGGTGAGCAGCGCCTCGGCCTCGTCGGCGCGCAGCTGCTCCAGCATCAGCGGGGTCGCGCCGTGCGACGCGAGCAGCCCGGACAGCCGGCTGCGGCTCGTCACCACGACGGTGCAGCCGGTCTCGCCGGGCAGCAGCGGCCGGACCTGGCCGGCGTCGCGCGCGTTGTCCAGCACCAGCAGCATCCGGCGGCCGGCGAGAACGCTGCGCAGCAGGGCCGAGCGCGCGTCCAGCCCGTCCGGTACGCGGTCCGCCGGCACCAGGCCGACCAGCAGCGTACGCAGCGCCTCGTCCGGACTCATCGGGCCGTCCGGGTTGAAGCCGCGCAGATTGAGATACAGGTGCCCGTCCGGGAACCGGTCCCGGGCCGTGTGTCCCCAGTGGACGGCCAGCGCGGACTTCCCGACGCCGGGCGGGCCGGAGACGACGGCCAGGGAGGCCACGCTGCCGAGCCGGTCGAGCTCGCCGCGCCGTCCGATGAAGACGGCCGGGGGAGCGGGCAACTGCGCCGGTACGCCGTCCGCCGCCGGCGCCGCTTCCCGCCCGCCGGAGGACTGGTGGAACTCCGCCCGCTCGGTGTCGGCCAGGCCGAACGCGTCCGCGAGCAGGCGTACGGTGGCGGGGCGAGGGCGGATGATCCGGCCGGTCTCGATGTCGCGCAGCGTACGCAGGCCGAGCCCGGACCGGGCGGCCAGGTCCTCTTGCGTCAGACCGAGCCGGAGGCGGTGACGGCGCACGGATTCCCCGAACAATCCCCGGTCGTCCCCCACGCATCGACGTTACCGAGCGCCGTCAACGGCCCCGGGCGGTCAGCCCGGGGCCGAGGGGCGGCCGTACGGCCACCGTCAGTCGTCAGAGGTCGGGCGTCAGTACCAGCCGATCCAGGGACCCTGGGACGGCGCGGTCTGCCGCATGAAGTGCTCGATGCCGTCGGGGCCGTAGGCGCCGACCCAGATCCGGCCGTCGATGAAGTAGCCGGTCCGCGGCGAGCCGGTCAGGATGCCGCCGAAGTTGTCGGTGCCGGACCAGCCGCCGGACTTCGCACCGTCCTGCCACATGTGCAGCATCTCGTGGCTGGGGTTGATCCAGTACACCTCGAGCCGGCAGTCCTTGTTGCGGGCGGCCGCCGGGTAGTAGAGCATCCAGACGTTCATGCTCACCCAGCCGCTCCACGAGCCGCCGGCGGTGAGCTGCCAGCGGTGGTACAGCGTGTCGTTGATGTTCGCGAACTGTTCCAGCCGCTGGTCGCAGTTGGGGATCTCGGCGACGACGAGCGCGGCCCCGGCCGCCTGGACGTGGGTCAGCGCGCCGGCCGCCATGGTCAGCGCGATGATCGGCGCTGCCAGCCGGCGCAGGAGCTTGGACATCGGTTCCTCCGCGGGAGGTCTGCGGGATCGCTCGGGTGCGATTCCCCCGTGCCCTCCACGGTCCCGGCTGCCGGCGGTGCGCGACAGGCGGTCCGGCGGCGGTTGACCGGCGGCTTGCCCTGCCGGGCGCCGCGCGGCCGCTCCTTCGGGGATCTCGAATATGTGACGGTTTCTTTATCGATGGTTGACACGGCGCGCCCGCGGAGCGAACCTATGTCGAACATATCGACCGAGGTCCAACAGTAACCATCACAGCCCCACATCGCGGAGCGCCCCGCGAACACCCCCTCTCGTCAGGGGCGATGTCCGCGTGCCGCGGCGGGCTGATTCAACGCAACTCAACGGACCCCGGTCGCCAGCACGATTCACCTGCCCCCTCGCCCCGCGCTCAGGGCGAGCCCCTGCCACTCGGATGACAACGTTGTCTCAGTCCGAAACAGACTCCTCCCGGTTGCTCCCACCTGTCGAAGGAGAGAAGACATGCACCCTCCGGTTCGCGTACGCGCATTCCGGCTGGCGGTGACCGCTGCCGCGCTGCTACTGGCGGCCGGCGTGACCACCGCCGTGATCGCCACCCCGGCCCAGGCCGCCACGACCACCGTCGCGCTCAACGGCGGTGTCGTCGGGCGTACGTTCGACGGGGTCGGCGCGATCAGCGGCGGCGGCGGCAACTCGCGCCTCCTGATCGACTACCCGGCCGCCCAGCGGTCGCAGATCCTCGACTACCTTTTCAAGCCCGGCTACGGGGCCGCCGTGCAGCTGCTGAAGCTGGAGATCGGCGGGGACGCGAACTCCACCGACGGCTCCGAACCCAGCCACGAGCACGTACGCGGCGACGTCAACTGCAACGTCGGCTACGAGTTCTGGCTCGGCGAGCAGGCCGTCGCCCGCAACCCGAACATCAAGCTGGTCGCCCTGCCCTGGGCGGCACCCGGCTGGATCGGCGGCGGCAACTTCTGGTCGCAGGACATGATCGACTATGACGTCGCCTGGCTCAACTGCGCGAGGCAGCACGGCCTGACGATCAACTATCTCGGCGGCTGGAACGAGCGCGGCCACGACAGCACCTGGTACAAGAACCTGCGTACCGGGCTGAACAACGCGGGCTTCTCCTCGGTCCAGATCGTCGGCGACGACAGCGGCTGGGGGCTGGCCGACGAGTTCGCGGGCGACGCCACGCTGAAGAACGCCGTCGGCGTGCTGGGCGACCACTACGTGTGCGGCTACCTGTCGCAGGCCGACTCGTGCTCCACCACCACCAACGCCCGCAACAGCGGCGAGCCCCTGTGGGCCAGCGAGTTCGGCTCGCAGGACGACAACGACGGCGTGGTCCCGTTCATCCGCACGATCACCCGCGGGTATCTGGACGCGAGCCTCACCGGGTTCATGAACTGGCCGCTGATCGCCGCCATCACCCCCAACCTCCCGTACGCGACCGTCGGCCTCATGGACGCGGGCTCGCCGTGGTCGGGCTCCTACCGGGTCGGCAAGAACCTCTGGGCGAGCGCCCAGGTCACCCAGTTCACCCAGCCCGGCTGGCACTTCCTGGACAGCTCGGCGAGCGCGTACCTGGGCGGGAACCGGGCCAACGGCAGCTACGTATCGCTCAAGTCGACCAACAACAGCGACTACTCGACGATCTATGAGACGAGCGGGTCGACGGCCGCGCAGACGGTGAACGTGACCGTCTCCGGCGGCCTGAGCACCGGCACCGTGCACGTCTGGTCGACCGACATGGGCTCGTCGAACCCGGCCGACTACTTCGTCAAGCAGGCCGACGTCACCCCGAGCGGCGGCACCTACTCGCTCACGTTGCAGCCCAACCGCATCTACACCGTCACCACCACGACCGGCCAGGGCAAGGGCACCGCCGCCGGCCCCGCGACCAGCTCGCTGCCGCTGCCCTACAGCGACGACTTCGACGCGTACGCGACGCGCTCGGAGGCCAAGTACTTCTCCGACATGCAGGGCTCCTACGAGGTCCGGCCGTGCGTCGCCGGACACGGTGGACAGTGCCTGCAGCAGGTCGCCCCGGTACGCCCGATCAACTGGCAGGACGACAGCGACGCGTACACGCTGGTGGGCGATCCCGCGTGGTCGAACTACACCGTCAGCGTCGACGTCGACCTGCAGCAGGCCGGGACGGTGACCCTGCTCGGCCGGGCGAACACGCAGCTGCGGCCGCAGTACAAGCAGGCGGCGTACCAGTTGCGGCTCAGCAACTCCGGCGCGTGGTCGATCGCCCGCAACTCCACCGGCGGAGTCCTGACGACGCTCACCTCCGGTACGCACGCCGCCCTGGCGCTCAACAGCTGGCACACGATCAAGCTGGGCTTCTCCGGCGATCAGATCACGGCCACGCTGGACGGCGCCACCCTCGGTACGGCGAGCGACAGCGCCTTCCAGACCGGCCAGGCGGGCTTCGGCGTGGTGGGCTACCAGACCGACATGATCGACAACTTCTCGGTCACCCCGAACGCGGCCGGGAACGTCAGCGGCGTCCTCAAGGGCCGGGAGTCGGGGCTGTGCGTCGACGTCCCGGGCCAGAGCACGACCAACGGCACCGCCGTGACGCTGTACGACTGCAACGGCGGGACCAACCAGCGCTGGACGCTGACCCCGGCGCAGCAGCTGACGGTCTACGGCACCAAGTGCCTGGACGTCAACGGCAGCGGTACGGCGGACGGGACGGTCGTGCAGATCTACGACTGCAACGGCACCGGGGCCCAGAAGTGGACGATCAACGCCGACGGCTCGGTGGTCAACACCGGGTCGGGCAAGTGCCTGGACGTCAGCGGTCACGGACTGGTCAACGGCTCGCCGATCGTGATCTGGGGCTGCAACGGCGGGACGAACCAGAAGTTCGACCGGGGCGCGGCCGCCGGCATCCTCAAGGGACAGAGCTCGGGGCGCTGCGTCGACCTGCCCGCCGGCAACCCGGCCAACGGCACCAAGGTCGCGTTGTGGGACTGCAACAACGGCACGAACCAGGCGTGGACGTCGACCGTCACCAATCAGCTGACGGTCTTCGACAACCGCTGCCTGGAGGCGGCCGGCGGGGCGACCGCCGACGGCACGGCCGTGCAGATCTACGACTGCAACGGCACCGCCGCGCAGCAGTGGCGGGTCCGGTCGGGCGGCGCGGTCGTCAACGTCGCGTCCGGCAAGTGCCTGGACGCGTCGGGCAACGGCACCGCCAACAACACGCCGCTGGTGATCTGGCCGTGCAACGGGGCCGGCAACCAGGTGTGGTCCCGCAACTGATCTCCGCCTGAGCGCTCTCCGTCGCGGGCGCGGTGCCCACCGCGCCCGCGACACCTCCCGGCCGCTCCCCAGCGCACCCGGGTGACTCCGCCCCAAGTAATCGATTCATGCGCATTCATCAGGAAGGGGATTGCCATGCGATCCACCATCAAGCGGCTGTGCGCGGCCGGCCTCGGGCTCGCGGCGGTGACCGTCGGCCTCGCGGTCGGCGCCGCCGCGCCGGCCCAGGCGGCCGAGTCCAACGGCGGCGTACGCGTCATGCCGCTGGGTGACTCGATCACCGACGGCTTCAACGTGCCGGGCGGCTACCGCATCGGGCTCTGGCAGCGGCTGGCCGCCGGGGGCTACCTCACGGACTTCGTCGGCTCTGGCTCCAACGGCCCGGCCAACCTCGGCGACCACGATCACGAGGGCCACTCCGGCTGGCGTATCGACCAGCTCGACGCGAACATCGTCGGCTGGATCCAGCAGGCCAACCCGCGCACGATCCTGCTGCACATCGGGACCAACGACATCGGGCAGAACTACGACGTCGCGAACGCCCCCGCCCGGCTGTCGGCGCTCATCGACAAGATCCGGGCCACCGCGCCGCTCGTCGAGCTGTACGTGGCGCAGCTGATCCCGCGCAGCGACGCCGGGCAGGAGGCCCAGTCGCAGACGTTCAACGCCGCGCTGCCCGCGATCGTCGCCGGCAAGGGCTCGCGTACGCATCTGGTGGACATGCACTCGGCGCTCACCACGGCCGACCTCGCCGACGGGCTGCACCCCAACGCGACCGGCTACGACAAGATGGCCGCCCGCTGGTACGCCGCCCTCCAGTCGGTGCCCGGCAGCCTCGCCACGGTCACCACCCCGCCGGTCGGGGCCGAGGCCGTGCTGTCCAACCCCAACTCGACGCGCTGCCTGGACGTCTACGGCGCGGGCACGGCCGCCGGTACGCAGACGATCATCTGGGACTGCCACGGCGGGAGCAACCAGCACTGGACGCGTACCGCCGCGGGCGAGCTGCGGGTGTACGGCAACAAGTGCCTGGACGTGAACGCCAACGGCTCGGCCAACGGGACCAAGGTGCAGATCTGGGACTGCAACAGCTCCGCCGCCCAGCACTTCACCTTCAACACCGACGGCACGATCGTGCACCAGGGCTCCGGCAAGTGCATCGACGTGAACGGGGCCGCCACGGCCAACGGCACGCTCGTGCAGCTGTGGGAGTGCAACGGCACCGCCGCCCAGAAGTGGTCGGCGCGATGAGGACCCGGGCAACCCTGGCGGCCCTCGCGCTGGCGGCGGTCGGCGTACTGGCCCAGCCGCGCGCCGCCGTGGCCGCGACGACGTGGACGGTCACCGGGCCGTCGGCGGGATCGCCGATCTCCGCCCAGGTCACCCTCGACGCCGGCAACCTGACCTTCGCCGTGGCCCGGCAGGGCGCCACCGTCCTGTCCCCGGCGCCGATCGGCATCGAGACCGCCGCGGCCGACCTCACGAAGAACCTCACCTTCACCCAGCGCCAGGACCGCACGGTCACCGAGGCGTACACGATGAGCTCGGGCAAACAAAGATCACGCTCCGTCGCGTACGCCGAGACGACCTTGTCCTTCACGGGCACGGGGGGCGCGCGGCTGGACGTGGTCGTGCGGGCCTCGGACACCGGGGCGGCCTATCGCTACGTGCTGCCCGGCAGCGGATCGGTGACCGTGCGCCGCGAGGCGTCCTCGTGGAGCGTGCCGGCGACGGCGCCGGCGTGGCTGGTGCCGCCGAACGCGGAGGATCAGGGCGTGTGGTTCCAGACCACGGCGGGCGGCGCGGCGACGAACTCCTACGGCATCCCCGCTCTGTTCCAGGTCGGCAGCGTGTACGCGCTGGTCGCCGAGACCGATCTCAACGGCCGGTACGCGTCCGCGGCGCTGGCCCACACGGCCGGCTCGGGCACCTACACGGCGGCGCTGACCGGCGCCCCGATCACGACGAGCCTGCCCCTGTCGACCCCGTGGCGGACGGCGGCGGTCGGCGACCTGAAGACCGTCACCGCCTCGACGATCGTCGACGACCTCGCCCCGCCGTCCCAGGTGGCCGACCAGTCGTGGATCAAGCCGGGAATGGTGGCCTGGTCGTGGCTGACCGAGCACGCCAGCCCGTCGGACGCGGCGCGGCAGAAGCAGTACGTCGACTTCGCCGCCCGCAACGGCTGGAGCGCGGTCCTCATCGACGAGGGCTGGCAGTCGAGCTGGGTCCCGGACGTGGTCGCGTACGCCACCGCCCGCAACGTGAAGGTGATCCTCTGGTTCAACTCGGGCGACCTTTCGACCAGCCAGCAACGCGAGAACTGGTTGCCGCTGGTGAAGTCCTGGGGAGTGGCCGGGGTGAAGATCGACTTCAGCTACCAGTACACCCAGTCCACGTTGCAGTGGTACGACGCGATCCTGGCCCGCACGGCCGAGCTGAAGCTGATGGTCAACTTCCACGGCACGGCGACCCCGCGCGGGATGCAGCGTACGTGGCCGCAGGTGCTGAGCGGCGAGGCCGTCTACGGTGCCGAGCAGTGGCGCAACCGGGCCGCGTTCAACACGATCCTGCCGTTCACCCGCAACGTTGTGTCCAGTATGGACTTCACGCCGGTGGTGTTCTCGATCACCGACCGGGACACGACCGACGCCCACGAACTGGCCACCGCGATCGTCTTCGAGTCCGGCTGGCAGCACGCCGCCGACAACCCGGCCAGCTATGAGGGCCGGCCGGAGGCGCTGCGGATCCTCAACCAGCTGCCGACGACCTGGGACGAGACCCGGCTGCTCGGCGGCGCGCCCGGGCAGGAGGCGTACCTCGCCCGGCGCAACGGCGGCCGGTGGTATCTCGGCGGCATCTCGGCGGTCGCGGCGAAGACGTACACGGCCCCGCTGTCGTTCCTCGGCGGCGGGCAGTGGCTGCTGGAGACCGTCCGCGACGGCACCTCCGGTCTGCTGCGCGAGACCCGGGTCGTCACCAACGCCGACACACTCTCGGTCGCCGAGGCCACCCGGGGCGGCTTCGCCTCGGTCGTGTGCCCCCACACCGCGGGCCTGACGACCTGCGGCACGGGTACGCCGCCCGGCGGTGTCCTCACCGGCCGGGAATCGGGGCTGTGCGTCGACATCCCGAACTTCAACCAGGCCAACTCGACCGCGGTCGGGCTCTGGGACTGCAACGGCGGCGCCAACCAGAACTGGACGGTCACCGCCTCCCAGCAGCTGATCGCGTACGGGACGCGGTGCCTGGACGTCCGCGGCAGCGGCACGGCCGACGGCACGGTCGTGCAGATCTACGACTGCAACGGCACCGCCGCCCAGAAATGGACGGTCAACGCCAGCGGTTCCGTCGTCAACACCGGCTCCGGCAAGTGCCTCACCGCGAGCGGGCACGGCGTCGGCAACGGCACCGCGATCGTCATCTCCACCTGCACCGGTGGCGCGGACCAGATCTGGGCCCGGGTCAACACCGCCGGGATCCTCAAAGGACAGCAGTCGTCACGCTGCGTCGACGTGCCCGGCGGCAACCAGGCCAACGGTACGCGTCCGGCGCTGTGGGACTGCAACGGCGGCGCGAACCAGCAGTGGACGGTGTCGGCCACCGGGCAGGTGCGCGTGTTCCCGACCAAGTGCCTCGACGTCGCGGGCGGCGGGACGGCGGACGGGACAGCCGTGCAGATCTCCGACTGCAACGGCTCGGCCGGCCAGCAGTGGCGCGTACGCTCCGACGGCTCGGTGGTCGGCGTCGCGTCGGGCAAGTGCCTGGACGCGTACGACAACGGGACGGTCAACGGGACACTGTTGATCATCTGGCCGTGTTCCGGGGCGGCCAACCAGAAGTGGGCGCGCGCCTGACCGGTGCGACCGGTTGCCTCCGTAGGTTCGCGTCCGTGCCGAAGATCCGGTTTGGATCAGGGTTCAGCACGTAATCTTGGGCCAAGATTACGGTGATTTCCCTGATCCAAACCGGATCATCGGTCCGCCCGGCCGCGGTCAGACGGGTCTGCCCAGGAAGGCCAGCAGGCGGTTGTGGGCGGGTGCGTCCGGTGCTGTCGGTCGGGCGGGGCCGAAGGCGCCCATCTGGCGGAACGGGTCCATGTCCACGTCCGCCATGAGGCCCAGCAGGTCGGCGCAGAGCCGGTCGTCGACGAGTTCGGGGGTGCCCGCGACGACGGCGAGGTCGGCCCCGTGCACGAGCACCTCGGTGAGGTGGATCAAGGCCGCGACCGGTCCCGGCATCGGGCCGAAGGACAGCCGGACGGTCGTGTCCAACGCGGACGGCAACTGCCAGGCCGCGCGGTCGAGTGCGGCCGCGGTCGCGTACGCCCGGCGGGGATCGTCGCCGAGCCAGTCGTCGTGGTGGTCGCCGCCGGGCGTACTCCCGGTGAGCTCGGCGGCGAAGATGCGCATGCCGCCGACCAGGTGGTTGAGCTCGAAACGCCGGTCCCAGCCGGCGCAGAGCGACGGCCGGCCGAGGTCGGCGGGGGACAGCCGGTCGACGATCGCGCCGGTCATGTCGAGGGCGGCGTCGATGCGGTCGATGACGCTGGTCATGGCGGACTCCTTAACGCAGGTGAGGACTGCATTAGTGACGCTAGGCGCGGCGCCGTACTAACGCAAGTGTGAGCTGCGTTAAGCTCGGGCCATGGAGAGCGCGAAGCGGCCGGGCGGGCGGAGTGCCCGCGTCCGCGCGGCGGTGCACCAGGCGGTCGCCGATCTGGCCGCCGAGCGCGGCTACGGCGCGTTCACGATCGGCGACGTCGCGGCCCGCGCGCAGGTCGCCGACACCAGCATCTACCGCCGCTGGGGGACCCTCGAAGCGCTCACCGCCGACGTCGCCCTGGCCTGGCTGACGGCCACCTCGCCCATGCCCGACACCGGCAGCCTGCGCGGCGACCTGCACGCGTACGCCGCCGGGGTGGCCCGGGACGTCTCCGGGCCGGCCGGACTCGCCGTGCTGCGCCTGGTCGTCGCCCTCGACACGGCAGGCGAGTCCGGAGTCGCCGCCCGGGACGCGTTCCTCGCCGAGCGCGGCCGCCAGCTGCAGCAGATGCTCGACCGGGGAGCCGCGCGCGGCGAGCCGATCTGCTCCACATTGGACATCGTGGACCACGTCCTGGCGCCGTTGTACATCCGCACGCTGTTCGGCCTCGGCCCGATCACCCCGGAATACGTCGCCGGCCTCGTCGACCGGCTGCTGTACGGCGCCTGACCGGCCGCCCTGGTCGTCAGAGCTATCCGCTGATTCCGGCACATGGCGGCCCGGTGCCCGGTTACGGTGCTGTCGATGGCTGTTCAGCAGGGAAAACTCGGACGGCGGTGGGCCGCGGTGGTGCTGGCGGCCGCCCTGGCGACGTCTACCTTCGCCACACCCGCCTCGGCTGCGACCGTCCCTTGTCCCCATGACGCGGCGGCGAACGTCGACCATCCGCCGCTGCCCGCGCACCCGGCGGCCGATCACTACCAGCGGGCCATCGGCGGGCGCCGGCTGGACACGCCGGGACTCGTCGTACCCGGCAAGGGCGCCCGCCCGCCTGCCGTCTCGGCGACGTCGTGGCTGGTCGCCGACCTCGACACCGGCGAGATCCTGGGCAGTTGCGGACCGCACGAGTACGCGGCGCCGGCGAGCGTACAGAAGCTGCTGCTGGCCGCCACGTTCGTCGGCCGGCTCGACCCTAACCAGCTGATCACGGTGACGCCGGGCGATCTCGACATCCCGCCGGACAGCTCGATGGTCGGGCTTGTGCCGGGCGGACGGTACCGCGTCGAGACGCTGTGGCTGGGGCTGCTGCTGCAGTCGGGCAACGACGCCGCCAACGTGCTCGCCCGGCTCGGCGGCGGAACCGTGGCCCGTGGAGTGGCGGCGATGAACGCGGAGGCGGCCCGGCTCGGCGCCTACCAGACCCACGCCGTCACGCCGTCGGGATATGACGGGCCCGGCCAGTTCACCAGCGCGTACGACCTGGCGCTCATCGCCCGGGCCTGTTTCGCCGACGACGCCTTCCGCCGGTACACGGCCACGCGGACCGCGTACATGCCCGCCCAGCCGCCGAAGTACAAGGGCTTCGCCTTCCAGAACCAGAACCAGCTGCTCTACGAGTACCCCGGGGCGATCGGCGGCAAGACCGGCTTCACCGACCTCGCCCGGCACACCTATGTCGGGGCGGCCCAGCGCGGCAACCGGCGGCTGGTCGTCACCCTGCTGGGCGCCGAGTCCTGGCCGCAGGCCGGCTGGGAGCAGGGGGTGGCCCTGCTGAACTGGGGATTCGGGCTGCCCACGGGGACGTCGGTGGGCAACCTCGTCGAACCGGGCCAGGCGCCCCCGACCCCGCGTCCGTCCCCGTCGCCGAGTGCGGCGGCCGCCGTGGCCGCCGTCCCCGCCGTCGTGAACGATCCGGGGTGGACGCCGGCGACGACCATCGCGGTCGGCGTCCTCGGCATCGTGGGGATCGGCCTGCTGGCCGGCGTCACCCGGTGGATCCGCCGGCCCCGCCGCCGCTGATGGTCATGCTCGATGCTGCCTGACCGGACACGCGGCGGCGGGGGACTTCACGGAACTCTCGGTGGCCGAGCGGGCCCGACGGCGTGCTGCCTGCTACGGGGTCTCAGCAGTTCCGCCACAGTAGTGCCGTCGCGGGCTGCTGCGTGTAGCCCGCCATCGTGCGGCCGTCCGCGCTGATCGCCGCCACCGCACCGCCCCCCGCCGGACGCACGCCGGGCGGCAGGCGGAGCGCGTACAAAGCGCCGTCGTGCCAGAAGCCGGGCAGTTTCCCGCTCGCCGGGTACGCCGACCCCACCGACCCCGCGACGACGCCGGTCGTGCTGACCACGGGCAGGCCGAGGAGCCCGGGAATCAGCTCGGCCGTCCCGGTCCGCAGGTTCCACCGGACGGCGGGTCCGGAACCGTTGTCGCCCTTGAGGTTCTCGTCGTCGCCGTGGCCGGTCGCCCAATCGCCTGCGGCGGACCAGACGGTGGCCGTGGCGACGCCGACCGGCAGTGGCAGCGGGACCGGCGCGTGACCGGGGGACCAGCGTACGGACCGGCCCCCGTCGGCGGCGAAGCCCAGCGCCGTGCCGTCGTCGGTCAGCACCTCTCCGTAGAGGCCGTCGCCGTCGAGGACCACCGGCGCGGCCGCCCCCGAGCGCCAGAGAACCGCCCGATACCCCGTCCGCTCGAAGTACGCCGATCCGAGCACGTCACCGGCGGTGTCGACGGCCCAGGCCAGGCCGCCGGACGCCCCCGTGGGCAGCGGCAGTTCGGCCAGGCGGCCGCCGAGAAGGCGTACGGGGCGGCGGGCGGCGTCGTCGGCGTGGGTGTCGGGGCCGGTGAAGCCGACCACCAGACCGGCGGAGTTCACCGATCGCGGGGTGAAGGCGAGCACCGCCGGCTTCCCGTCCGTCCACATGACACCGACCGGGGCCGCGGGGGAGCCGCCCGTCGCGAGGACGTACCGGCCCGTCGGGTCCATGCCGGTGATCTTCACCGTGTCGGCCAGCTGCTGAGGCAGGGGCAGGCGGTCCACGGCACAGGCGGCCGTGGCGAACTCGGCCGGCGTACCGGTGCGGGACCAGGCGACGGCCACGCCACCGGCGAGCGCGGCGACGAGCAGGACGGCCGTCGCACCGCCCGCGAGCCGGGACCGCCGGGCCCGCGTACGCGCGGTCGACAGCACCCGTTCGGCGGTCAGGCCGGAGGGCGGAGAGGTCCGGCCGGCGTACTCCTGGAGCTGCTCCTCGATCATCGGGATGTCCTTTCCGCGGGTGGAGTGGCATGAGTACGGTCGCGCAGCGTGGTACGCAGAGCGCGCAGGCCGTGGTGGACGCGGCTCTTCACCGTGCCCTCGGAGCAGCCGAGGACGCGGGCGGTCTCGTCGACCGGCAGGTCGCAGAGGAAGCGCAGGATGACGGCGGCGCGTTGGCGCTCGGGCAGCCGCCGCAGGGCGGCGCGCAGGACGAGCCGGTCGTCGGCGGTGGTGTCGGGGGCCACCGTGCGATCGGGCGGTTCGCCCCGCAGCAGCACCCGTGCCCACGAGCGGCGCTGGTAGGCCAGGCAGGCCCGGACCACCATCGTGTGCACGTACGCGTCCAGGCTCGACACGCCCGCCAGCCGGTTCCATCGCCGGTACAGCACGGCGAGGGCGTCCTGTACCGCGTCGTCGGCCCGGTCGGCGTCGCCGAGCACGAGGTAGGCGACACGATGCAGGCGGGGCAGGCGCGACCGGACGTACTCGACGTACTCGTTCTCCTCGGTACTGCGCACAGGTTCTCCTTCGTCGGTTCCACCAGATTGATGTCGCCGGCACCCGACGCGGTTCACGCTGATTTTCCGCGCCCGGCAGACTGGGGATCATGCACCTCGCGCAGTTGAACGTCGGCCGTCTCGTCGCACCGCTCGGCTCGCCGGAGGTCGAGGGGTTCGCGGCGCTCCTCGGTCCCGTCAACGCGCTCGCCGACGCCGCCCCCGGCTTCGTGTGGCGCCTCCAGGAGTCCGACAACGATCCCGGCCAGGCGCGCGCGTACGCCTTCGATCCGACCCTGCTGATCAACCTGTCGGTCTGGCGTACGCGCGACGATCTGTGGAACTACGTGTACCGGGCGGAGCACCAGGCGGCACTGCGCCGGCGGCGGGAGTGGTTCCGGACGGCCGCCGAGCCGTCGAGCGTCCTGTGGTGGATCCCCGAGGGGCACCGCCCGTCGGTCCGGGAGGGGATGGCGCGCCTCACCCGGCTGCGGGAGACCGGTTCCAGCCCGGAAGCCTTCACCTTCCAGGAGTTCCACGAGAGGTGACACCGTCTACGATGCGCGGATGGCACGCATCGTGGTGGCCTCGCTTCCGTTCGCGGGGCATGTCGGCGACCTGCTGCTCCCGGCGATGTCCGGCCTGGCAGGCGAACGCGTGCTCGTCGTGTGCTCCACCGGCGCCGCGTCCGATATGGACATTCCGGCGAACGCGCGCACAGCGCCGTTCCTCCCGCACGACCTGCTGCTGCCGCTGGTCGACGTGATGGTCACCAACGGGGGCTGGAACGGCGTACTCGCGGCCGTGGACGCCGGAGTGCCGCTGGTCGTGGCCGGGGCGACGCTGGACAAGCCCGAGGTGGCGCGCCGGGTGGCGTGGTCCGGAGCCGGGCTGAACCTGCGGACGGGGAAGCCGGGCCCGCGACGGATCCGCGACGCGGTCCGGCGGGTGCTGGCCGAGCCGCGGATCAAGCAGCGCGCGGGGGAGATCGGCGCGCGGCTCGCGCAGGGTGGCGGGACCGCCGCGGCCGTGGACCTCATCGAGGGTCTGACGCGGTGAACGGGTTCCCTTCCTTGTGGACGTCTGTTACGGCCCGTCGGTCCTGACCTGCGGTTCTCCACCGATTCCGACAGGGGGCCGTGAACATCTCGGAACGTTCACTTGACCGGTGGCCGGGCCGCCGCGCGCACCTAACTTCACGTGTCATTCCTTCGCCTCAACTGGAGGGCTCGAATGCACACGTCCTTATCCGTCACGAAGTGGGTGGCCACCGTCGCCGGCTTCGCGGCGGCGGCCGCGCTGGTGACAGCCGGGCCGGCCATCGCCCGTCCCACGCCTGAGCCCCGGGTCACCCTGTCCGGGCACGACCCTTCGGTACCGGCGGGCGCCCGCCGGCACGGCAACCTCGACGCCCGCCGCCCGGTCTCGGTCGCGCTCGCGCTCAAGCCGCGCGACGAGGCCGGCCTGAACCGGTTCGTCGCCGCCGTCTCCGATCCGCGGTCGCCGCTGTACCGGCACTATCTGACCGCCGAGCAGTACACCGAGCTGTACGCGCCAGCGCAGTCCGATGTGGACAAAGTGGCCGCGTACCTGCGCGGGCAGGGTCTGAAGGTGACCGGCGTGTCCGGCAACCGGCAGGTCGTGGACGCGGTGGGCACCGCCGGCCAGGTCTCGGCGGCGTTCGGCACCTCGATCGGGTCCTACAGCGCGGCCGACGGCACGAGCTTCTACTCCGGTGACCGGGCTCCTTCGGTGCCGGCGAGCCTGGTCCCGCTCACGCGGGCGGTCACCGGGCTGACCGACCGGCCCGTGGCGCACCGGGCCGGCGCGCCCGGGGGTCCGTCGGGTCCGGGCGGCGGGTACACGCCCGCCCAGTTCCGTACGGCGTACGGGATGAAGAACCTGTCCGGGGCCTACGACGGGTCCGGGCAGACCGTCGGCCTGATCGAGTTCGACGCGTTCAAGCAGTCCGACATCAACGCGTGGACCTCCAACTACGGCCAGCCCTCGGTGACGCCGACGGTCGTACCCGTGGACGGCGGCAAGTCGACGCCCGGCAGCGACCAGCTGGAGGTCACGCTCGACATCGAGGCGGTCGCGGCCACCGCGCCGCGGGCGGCGCAGATCGTCTACGAGGCCCCCAACAGCGACCAGGCCTGGGTCGACGAGATGGCGAAGATCGCCAGCGACAACAAGATCACGATCCTGTCCGGGTCGTGGCTCAACGGCGAGAAGTGCGAGTCCGCGCCGATCCAGGCCTCGCACGACAGTTACACCCAGCTGGCGGCGCAGGGCGTCACGATGCTGTCCGCGTCGGGTGACTGGGGTGCGACCGGCTGCGGGTACCAGGGCGACAACTCGACCGTCCAGGCCGACTTCCCGGCCAGCGATCCGCTCTTCACCGGTGTCGGCGGTACGCAGCTGCGTACCAGCGACAGCGCGGGCACGTACCAGTCGGAGTCCTGCTGGAATCAGGGTTCCAGCGGCAACACGCGGTCGGGCGGCGCGTACTCGTCGATCTACGCGAAGCCGTCGTGGCAGCCGGGCAGCAACCAGTACCGCTCGGTGCCGGACGTCGCGCTGGACGCGGACTACGGCGCGGGCGCGCTGTCGGTCTACGTCAACGGCGGCTGGCAGGACGTCGGCGGGACGAGCCTGTCGGCGCCGCTGTGGGCCGGCTACATCGCGATGGTCAACCAGAAGTCCAAGGCGGCCGGCAAGGGCAATCTCGGCGGCATGAACCCCACCCTGTACGCGGTGGCGCAGAGCTCCCAGTACGGCTCGACGTTCCACGACGTGACCTCGGGCAGCAACGGGACCTACAGCGCGGGCACCGGTTACGACCTGTGCACCGGCTGGGGTTCCCCGCAGGGCGACAACCTGGCCGATCCGCTGATCAACGGCGCGCAGCCGCCGGCGGCGGACGACTTCTCGATCGCCGCGAGCCCGTCGTCGGTGAGCGTGAATCCGGGCAGCTCCGTGACCTCGACCATCTCCACGACGGTCACGAAGGGCAGCGCGCAGACGGTCAACCTGTCGGCGAGCGGCCTGCCGACGGGGGTCACGGCGGCGTTCAGCCCGTCGTCGGTGACCGCCGGCAACTCGGCGACGCTGACCCTGACCGCCGCGGCGTCGGCCACCCCCGGCACCGCGAACATCGTCGTCACCGGCGCGGGTACGCAGATCAGCCACACCGCCACGGTGGCCCTGACGGTCAACGGCTCGGGTCCGGGCGACTTCTCGGTCAGCGTCGCGCCGACCTCGGCGACGGTGACCGCCGGCCAGTCCACCTCGGCCACGGTACGCACGGCGACCGCGCTGACCGGCGGTGGATCCGGTGCCGGGGCGCATCCCGGTGTCGTGGGCGGGAATCCGACCACAGTGGACCAGTATCCGTTCATGATCTCGTTGCGCCGGGACGGCAGCGCCTTCCCGGGGCAGCAGTCGTGCAGCATGGCGCTGGTCGGTCCGCACACCGCGGTCGGCGCGGCGCACTGCTGGCTGGAGAAGTCCGGCACGAAGTGGTTCATCTACGGCGCGACCAACCTCAGCGACACGGGCTTCCGGGCCGAGGTGAAGAGCGTCTGGACCGACCCGAACTACACCGGCTGGGCGAACGGCCACGACGTCGCGGTGTACACACTGGACCGTGACGTGCCGGTGCCGTCGGGCATCGTCTACCCGACGATCGCGACGGACGCCGGCCTGAACGCGCCCGGCACCGCGGGCAAGGGGATCGGGTGGGGCCTGACCGGTGCCAACACCTACTCCAACGTGCTGCGGGTGGTCGACCTGCCGGTCGCGAGCGACTCGTCCTGCGCCCAGCAGCCGATCCTCGCGTCCAACTGGAAGAACGACGGCTCGATGCTGTGCGTCGGGTACGCCGACGGCCACCAGGGCGTGTGCACCGGTGACAGCGGCAGCCCGTTCCTGGTCGGCGGGCAGATCGTCGGGGTGTTCTCGTGGGACTCCACGAACTGCGACACGTACGGGGTCTACGCCCGGATCACCACCTACGCCGACGAGATCAAGGCCCAGCTGCCCGGTGGCACGACGCCGCCCAGCGGGGACATCCAGCTGTCGGCGAGCGGGCTGCCGTCCGGGGCGACCGCCTCCTTCAACCCGGGGACGGTCAACGCGGGCGGCTCGTCGACGATGACGATCGCGACCGCCACGACCACTCCGGTGGGCACCTACCAGGTGACCGTCACCGGCCGCAGCGCGTCGTTCACCCACACGGCGACGTTCACGCTGACCGTCCAGTCCGGACAGCCGGGCGTGCTGACCGTCGTCAACGCCGGATCGCAGACCACGGTGCACGGCGTACAGGCCCGGTTGCAGATGTCGGCCGGCGGGGGCACGGCGCCCTACCTCTGGTACGCGCTCAGCCTGCCGCCCGGCCTGCTGATCAACACGAGCACCGGGTTGATCACCGGCGTGACGTACGGCACGGGCCAGTACCAGGTCACGGTCGGGGTGTTCGACAACGCCGGGCACAACGCCACGACGCAGTTCTCGTGGCGCGTCCAGTAATCCGGCGCGTGCAGTAGCGCGGTGAGACGGCTGACCGGCGGCTTTCCTGGGGCCGCCGGTCAGCCCTGCGTCCACCGCAGACGGCCGGACCGGACGGTCAGACCGCGAGCCGGTCGACCAGCAGCCGTACCCTCAGCTCGGCGTACTCCGGCAGCAGGCGGCCCGCGCGGGTCAGGGTCGCCACGCCGTGCAGGGACGCCCAGAACACCTCGGTGAACAGCCCCGGGTCGACACCGTCCCCGGCGACCTCGCTCAGACTCTCCATCAGCGCGGCGAAGGCGTCCTTCAGCGGCGCCGGGGTGTCCTCCTGCGCGTACGCCAGGCCGCCGTCGAGCTGGAACAGGGCGTCGTAGACGGCCGGGTGGCGCGCGGCGAAGTCGAGGTACGCGCGTGCCAGTGCGGTGACCCGGGCCCGCGGGTCGGTCTCGGCGGCGGTCGCGGCCCGCACCGCTTCGGCCAGCTCGGTCGCGCCCTGCAGGGCGACGGCGCCGATGATCTCCCGTTTGCCGCGGAAATGGCTGTAGAGAACGGGCTGGCTGTATTCGATGCGCTCGGCGAGCCGGCGGGTGGTGACCGCGTCCCAGCCCTGCTGTTCGGCGAGTTCGCGGGCGGTCGCCACGATGAGGCGCTCGCGGACGGCCTGCTCGCGCTGCTTGCGTTCGTGTACCGACATGACGGAATCCTAGCACTGCTAGACAATCAAGCAGCGGTACGCTAGCGTCGCATTATCAGCTAGCAACGCTAGATTCCGGGGAGGAACAGTCGTGCTCAACGCACTGGAGATCGTCACCGTCGTGCTCGTCGGCCTGATGGTGGGAGTGGAGTTCTCGGTCGCCTTCATCATGGGCCCGATCCTGAATGCGCTGCCCGGGGACAGCGGCCAGCTCGGCCACGCGCACGGCGGCCGGATGCTCGGCGCCCTCATGCCGTTCTGGTACATAGGCTCGCTCGTCCTCAGCGCGGTCTGGGCCGTGGCCGGATGGCGGCACCAGGAGGCCGGGCTCGTCGTCACCGCCGCCGGCCTGCTGATCGTCAGCGTGGTCATGTCGATCCTGCTGCTCGTCCCGATCAACAACCGCAACCGGACCTGGACGCCGGAGAACCGGCCCGCCGACTGGAAGCAGCAGCTGCGCCGGTGGGACCGTTACCACTACATCCGCGTCGCCGTCATCATCGCGGCCTTCGCCCTGCTGGTCACCGCGCTCGCGTGACCCCGCGACCCGCCTGGTCCCGTCGCGGTTCCGTGCTGCTGCGGCGGTACGGAACCGCGGCACCGTCCCCGGGGCGGTCGTGCGGATGTGGTCAGTCCCATTCCCACAGCAGGCCGACGATGCCGGGCGGCACCTCGCTGAGGACCAGGTGGACGGTGTGGGAGCTGCCGATCCACAGTGGTGGGTCGAGGTAGCGCGGCGACTCGACGGCCACCTGGCGGTAGGGCACGCAGCGGGCCGGTGCCGCACCGGCGAACTGGACCTGCAGCACCAGGTCGCGCAGGGGCCGGGTGAGCCGCCGGTGATAGTCGGTGAGCACCGGCCCGGACCGGAAACGCCACGAATACTCCACGACCGTACGCTCACCGGCCGCCAGCCGATGGTCGAGCACCAGCTCGGCCACGGTGGCGCCGTGGGCCTCGTCGCGGCGGAGGCGCCCGGCCCGGCAGTAGCGCAGGCGGCCCAGTTCCGGCAGGTCGGCGGCTTCGGTCCACTGGTACACCATGATCCGGTCGACGTTGTCGACGACCGCTTCGAGGACCAGGCGGGCGCGTACCTCGACGAGGCGGTGGTCCCGGCCGACCTGCGCGTGCTCGTGCACGGCCAGCTGCCGCAGCCGCCCCTCCGGCGGTGCCTCCAGCGCGGCCATCAGGGGCGCGTGCGACGGCCACAACCGGCGCCGGTCGACGGCGCCGAGCTCCACCCGGGACCGTCCGCGCGGGCGCAGCGGTCCGAGCAGCGACACGAGTGACCCGGACGGCAGCCCGAGCACCTGCTCCAGCGCCTGCACCGCGCGCAGGGACTCGGCGCGTTCGGGGCGGCTGCGCCCGTGGCGCCAGTAGCTCAGCGCCGCCCGGCTGACCCGGATGCCCTGCTCGGCGAGGTGGTGCTGGACGCGCTCCAGGGTCAGCCCGCGCGTGTTCAGCGCCCGGTCCAGGACCTGCGCGAACGTGCCCTGCCGCAGCAGCCGGCGCAGCTCACGGTCGGCGGGCGGACCCGGCTGTACTTCCACGGCCACGGCGCACCTCTGATCGGACGACCCGGGTGCCTGCCACTATCCCAACGGGCCGGGCCCCTGTCGAGACCCGGCCGCCGGTACTCAGCACTCGATGACGTTGACGGCCAGGCCGCCCCGCGACGTCTCCTTGTACTTGATCTTCATGTCGGCGCCCGTCTCGCGCATCGTCTTGATGACCTTGTCGAGCGACACGTGGTGCTCGCCGGTGCCGCGCAGGGCCATCCGGGCGGCCGTGATGGCCTTGATGCTGGCGACGGCGTTGCGCTCGATGCACGGGATCTGCACCAGCCCGCCGACCGGGTCGCAGGTCAGGCCCAGGTTGTGCTCCATCGCGATCTCGGCGGCGTTCTCGACCTGCTCGGGGCTGCCGCCGAGGACCTCGGCCAGCCCGGCCGCCGCCATCGCGCACGCCGAGCCCACCTCGCCCTGGCAGCCAACCTCCGCCCCGGAGATCGACGCGTTCTCCTTGAACAGCACGCCGATCGCCGCCGCGGTCAGCAGGAACCGCACCACACCCTCGTCGCTCGCGCCCGGCACGAACCGCCGGTAGTAGTGCAGGACCGCCGGCACGATCCCGGCCGCGCCGTTGGTCGGCGCGGTCACGATCCGCCCGCCGGCCGCGTTCTCCTCGTTCACCGCCAGCGCGAACAGCGTCACCCAGTCCATCACCCGCAGCGGGTCGGTCGCGAAATGCTCCGACTCCAGCTGCCGCTTGATGCCCGCGGCCCGCCGCGCCACCTTCAGACCACCCGGGAGTACGCCGTCGGCGCGCAGACCCGCGTCCACGCAGTCCTGCATGACGCGCCAGATGTGCAGCAGATCGCGCCGGATCTCCTCGGCCGGCCGGCGTACCTGCTCGTTGGCGAGCATCACGTCACTGACCGGCAGGCCGAACGACAGCAGCTGGGCACCGGTCGTGAACGGATAGGGGACCGCCGGACCGACCTCCGCCTGTACGCCGTGGTCGTCGAGCACGAAACCGCCGCCGACCGAGTAGTACTGGCGCTGGCGTACCAGGGCGCCGTCGGCGGCGTATCCGCTGAACATCATTCCGTTGGGGTGCAAGGGAAGTGAACGGCGGCGATGCAGCACGACCTCCACCGCGAACCCGTCGACCCGGCCCGTCCGCCGGTACGCGGCGGCCGTCGCGTCGGCGGTGGTGGTGTCGACGGTCTCCGGCTGCTGCCCGGCCAGTCCCAACAGGACGGCCTTCTCGCTGCCGTGGCCGTGCCCGGTGGCGCCGAGCGACCCGAACAGCTCGGCGCGGATCATCGACACCCGCTCCAGAACCCCGTCGGTACGCAGCCCGTCGACGAACCGGGCGGCCGCCCGCATCGGGCCCACGGTGTGCGAGCTGGACGGCCCGATACCGATCTTGAACAGCTCGAAGACGCTGATCACAGCGCGTACTCGCTCACCGGGGCGCCCCCGATGTACCCCTCGTACGCCGCGGCCGTCATCAGCGCCGGCGGCTGCGCGATCCGGACCGCGTACAGCCAGCCGGCGCCGAAGGGGTCGGAGTTGAGCAGGCCGGGGTCGGCCACCACGGCCTCGTTGACCGCGACGACCGTTCCGGCGGCCGGGGCGTACAGCTCGCTGACGGACTTGGTCGACTCGACCTCGCCGCAGGTGTCCCCGGCGGCGAGCGTCGTACCCTCCTCGGGAAGCTGCACGAAGACGATGTCGCCGAGCGCCTCGGCCGCGAAGTCGGTGATGCCCACCTTGGCGACGCCGCTGAGGCCGTCGACCCACTCGTGCTCGGAACTGTAGTGCAGGTGCGTCGGCACGCTCATCGGATGTCCTTCCGGCGGTAGAAGCGGGGGGCGGTCACGACGAACGGCTCGTCGGTGCCGCGGATGCTGACGGCCACGCCGCGGCCGGTCTCGGCGTACGCCGAAAGGACGTAGCCGAGCGCGATGGGGTGACCGAGGGTCGGCGACGGTGCGCCGCTGGTGATCCGGCCGATGGTGTGGCCGTCGGCCGGGTCGAGGATCGGATGCCCGGCCCGGGCCGCGCGGCGGCCGGCGGAGGTGAGGCCGACGAGTGTCGACTGTGGAGGTTCGGCGGCGAGGGCCGCGAGGGCCCGGCGGCCGACGAAGTCGCCCTTGTTCGCGAGGTCGACGACGCGCCCGAGATTCGCCTCGTAGGGCGAGACGCCGACGTGCAGCTCGTTGCCGTGCAGCGGCATCCCGGCCTCCAGCCGCAGCGTGTCACGGCAGGCCAGCCCGGCCGGCCGCAGCCCGTGCGGCTCGCCTGCCCGGATCAGCGCCGACCACAGCTCCGCCGCGTCCTCGCCGCGGCAGAACAACTCGAAGCCGTCCTCGCCGGTGTACCCGGTGCGGGCGATCACGACCGGCCGGTCCGCCCACCGCACAGCGGCGGCCTGGTAGTACCGCAACGCGCTCGCCTGCGGACACGCGAGGATCCGGTCGGCCGCCGGCCCCTGCACCGCGATCAGCGCGCGATCGTCCGCCAGGTCGGCGTACGCGCCGAAGCCGTCGAACCGGTCCCGCAACTCCGACAGCACGACGGCGGCGTTGGCCGCGTTCGCCACCACCAGGAAGAGCCGGGGTTCCAGCCGGTAGACGACGAGATCGTCGAGTACGCCGCCGTTGCCGTGGCACAGCATCGTGTAGCGCGCGGACCCGACGGCCAGCGAGGCGAAGGAGCCGACGAGCGCATAGTCCAGGGCGCGGCCGGCCTCCGGACCGGTGACGCTGATCTGACCCATGTGGCTGAGATCGAACAGGCCCGCGGACGCGCGTACGGCGTGATGTTCGGCGGTCTCGCTCGTGTAGCGCAGCGGCATGGACCAGCCGGCGAAGTCGGTGAACCGGGCGCCGAGCGCCTGGTGGACGTCATACAGGGGCGTACGCGAAGGGACAGGGCGCGGTGAGGCGCGATGCATGGAGGCTCCCACGTCGGTCGACGGACGTCTGGCCTCCCGCTCTGTCATTGACCTGAGAGCTTCGCCGCCCGTCGCCGGGTGGCTTGCACCGTGGGTGAGGCGCGCGCACGCGCCTGCTTTTCAGAGTTCGCCTCGTCCGGACGGTGGTGGGTGCCTGAGAGTTTCTTGGGAGTATTGCTCCTACGGCGACCCCGCTGCATCGATGCGGGATTCTCTCCCGCCCGGGCTCAACGGCGTTATTCGGTTGTGGTTGTGGACGCTAGCGGTGGGGGTGGGCGATGTCAACGAGTCCGGATCACCGCGCGCTCCACCTGCGGATCCGGGACATTCGCGCAAGATCGCCGGCTACCCCACAGGAGCGGAGGTGAGATCGACGAACCCGGGACAAAGATATGATCTTGATCTTATTCGGCACGGACGACGTCGACGGACACCTCGACGGCCGGCACCGTTCCCCGGTTCTCCAGCCAGTGCAGGGTGTCGCGGTCCTCGGGCCAGCCGGGGCCCGGCCCGTACTCCGTCGCGGTGCCGTCCCGATGGTCGGTGATGGTCCCCTGGAGCACGTAGACCGTTCCGGGCCGACCCTTGTGATCATGTAGTGGGCCGAAGACGCCGCCGGGCTCGATGGTCACCTTGCGCATCCGCAGCCGGTAACCCGCCATGCCCTCGATCTCCGGGCCGAGGTCGACCGTGGCGAGCAGTTCCACGGTGACACCCCGGGCCTGCGGCGCAGCCTGTCCGTCGCTCATCGTGCCGTCCTCTCCTCAGGTGGAGAGTCCAGCGTCCCAGCAGCGGGCCGCCGGCACGGCCGAAAGCCGACCGAAGATCACACGATGGAGCGTCAGCAGGTCGGCGCGACCGGGACGGACGTGGTCTGCGGCAGTCCGGCCGGCGGGGTGGCGGTGAACGCCAGCTTCATCTCGGTGTAGAACTCGCCGCCGCAGACGTGCTGTGGTGTGGCCAGGGTCACGTTCACCGGGATGTCGGCGGCCTTGCCGTGCGCGCAGTCCGGGTCGCACAGGTTGATCGTCGCGACGCCGGTGCCGGTGGCGGTCTTCGACCAGGTCGCCCAGGTCATGTCCGACAGGCGCAGCGAGGAGTCCCGCGAGACGGGAGCGACCTGCGGCTTCACCGCTGCCGACGACGCGGTCTTGCCGTTCGCCGCGAGGAACGCGCCGGTGTTGCCGGCGGCCGAGGCGGGCAGGGCCGACGCGGTCAGCCCGACGACGACCGCCGCGATGGCGGTGGATCCGATGATCAGCTTCCGGCGCATGAGCACTCCTTCGGCGTGGTGCGGGTAGTGGTGCAGGTCAAGACGACTACGGCGAGTATTCCAGCGGTTACGCGACGTCGTCCACACTTTCTTTTTGCAAATTTTGCGGGTGTATGAGTGGTTTGATCTGCCTGTCGGCTTTAGTGCGCTTCGAGGATCAGATCGCCGTACGCGCGTACGGCGTCGGGGAAGAAGCGGAGGAAGCGGACCGGAGCCACCGCTTCGATCTCCAGCAGGAGCAGGCCCGCCTCCGGATCGGGGATGAAGTCGAGGCGTACCGACAGGGGAGTCGTGCCGACCAGCCGGAGGTACGCGTCGTGGACACCCCGCACGACGTCCAGCTGCGCGTCGGTGAGCCGGGCCGGCCGGGGATCGGGATGGAACGCGTGGGTACGCGTACCCGGCTGGAGGATCGCCGCCTTGCTGATCGCATGCGAGATGTCCGGTCCCATCGTGACGACGCCCAGTTCGCGATGGGTGTCGATGGATTCGATGTACGGCTGGACCATCGCGTCCGACCCGGCCGCCCGGAGGGCCGCGATGTGCTGCGCGGCTTCGTCCACGTCCGCGAACTCGGCGGCGCCGAGCGAGCCGCCCGAGGCGACCGGCTTCACGACGATCGTGCGGCGGGCGGCGTTCGACGGCAACGCGGCCGCCAGCTCGTGCCGCAGGCGGTCCGGCGACCATCCACTGTCGACGAACGTGGTCGGCACGGTCGCCACTCCGGCTTCGGCCAGCTCGGCGAGGTAGCGCTTGTCGCAGCCGCGCAGGATCACCGGCGGCGGATTGAGTACGCGTACCCCCGCCGCGACGCGCTCGTCCAGCCAGCTGCGGAAGGCGGGCAGGTCCAGCCACATGCTCCACGGCGACTGGAGGACGACGGTCTCATGGGCCGACCAGTCGACCGCTGGATCGTCCCAGGCCGGCACGTCCACGCGTACCCAGGAGGAGAGCTGGGCCGCGACGAGCGGGGTGTCCGCGTCGGACCAGTGGGACTCGGGGAACCGGAGGGAGGTGACCAGGGCGAGGTTCATGACCGCATCGTAAGTGCGCCATTGCGGGTGGGGCGGGGTTCATCGGTCGGCGGCGGCCAGGTCGCGCTGGCCGGCGAGCAGGCGGGACACGCCGTCCGCGGTCATCGGCTGGGCCAGGTGGTACCCCTGGCCCAGGGTGTAGCCGAGCTCGCGCAGGACCGTCGCCTGCTCGGCGCTCTCGATGCCCTCGGCGACGGTGTCGAGGCCGTGCGCGCGGGCGAGCTGGATCACCGCGCGCGCCACCGCCTGCCGGGTGCTGGCGGCGGCCGGCAGGCCGTCGTCGATCTCGATGCCGTCGACGAAGGACTTGTCCAGCTTGACGATCGAGGCGGGGAAGGCGCGCAGCAGGCTCAGCGACGACTCGCCGGTGCCGAAGTCGTCGAGCGCGAGGCGCACGCCCATGCGGTCGAGTTCGGACAGCGTCCGGGCGACCTGCTGGCCGCGCAGGATGGCCGACTCGGTAACCTCGAGCACCAGCCGGTCGCCGGGCAGCCCGCTGTCGGCGAGCGCGGCGCACACGTCGGCGACGAAGTCGGGGTCGTGCAGCTGCCGGACGGAGACGTTGGGACCCACCTCCTGCGGTGCGTCCAGGCCGAACTCCGCCAGCCACGCGGCCGCCTGCCGGCACGTCTCGCGCAGCACGAACCGGCCCACCGGCACGATGAGGCCCGTACGCTCGGCGGCCGGGATGAACTCGGCCGGGCGCAGGACGCCCCGGGTGGGGTGATGCCAGCGCAGCAGCGCCTCGACGCCCACCACCCGGCGGTCGGACAGCCGCAGGATCGGCTGGTAGACCAGCTCGAACTCGCCCTCGTCCAGGGCCCGGCGCAGCTCGCCGCCGAGCTGCATGTACGCCAGTACGGGTTCGCCCATGCCGTCCGCGTACCGGACGAAGCCCGCCTTGCCGCGCTGCTTGGCCGCGTACATCGCCACGTCGGCGTCGCGCAGGACCGAGTCGACGGTCGCACCGGGCCCGGCGTCGGCGATGCCGATGCTGGCCTGCACCAGCAGCCGGTGCTCGCTGATCGGGCGGTCCAGCGCGTCCAGCAGCCGGGCGGCCATCTCCTCCGGGTCGGCGTGCGTGCCGAAGAGGAGCACCGCGAACTCGTCGCCGCCGACGCGTACGGGCAGGCCGTCCTTGCCGACCTCGGCCCGCAGCAGCTGGGCGATCGACACCAGCAGCCGGTCGCCCGCGCCGTGGCCGAGCAGGTCGTTGACCGTCTTGAAGTCGTCGAGGTCCAGGATGAGCACCGAGGCCCGTCCCCGGGTGGCCAGGACGGTCGCGAGCCGGTCCCGAAACAGCGCCCGGTTGGCCAGCCCGGTCAGGCCGTCGTGGCTGACCTCGTACTGCAGGCGTTCCTCCTGGGACCGCGCGGACCGCAGCAACCGGGAGTTCTCCCGGAAGGCCAGGTACTGCCGGACGGTGACCAGCGCGGTCACCACCACCGCGGCGATCACGACCACCCGGCCCGGCCACCGCAGCGGCGCGCCGAACGCGACCGCGACCAGCGGCAGGTCGACCGCGGCGACGGCCAGGTAGGGCAGCAGCACGTCCCGGCGGGCCGTCCGCCGGCCGTCCTGCGGGGCGGCCAGCCACTGCGCCGCGACGCCGAATGTGACCAGCAGCGGCGCCATCGGCATCACGACCGTCTGGACGGGAATCCCCGCCACGAATCCGAACCGGACGGCGAGCACCGCGACGACCCCGGCGACGACGCCGCCGCCGGCCGCGATGAACCGCAGCGCCGTGGGATCGACCGGGCCGCCCGCGACGTACGACACCTTCGTCGCGGCGCCGACGGCGACCAGGAAGCCGAGCCCCACCAGCGCCATCGCCTGCCGGCTCCACGGCTCGGCGGCGGTGAGCATCGGGGCCAGCCCGGCGTACCACAGCACGGCCGTGCAGCCGAGGAACGCGATCGTGCGGTCCAGCAGCAGCCGCCACCACTCGCCGGCGCCCGCGACGGCCACCGGTACCCGGGCCACGCCCCAGATCGCGACGCAGAATCCGATCGCGACACAGGCCGCGGCCGGCAGGGGCATGGCACGCGTACGCGCCTGGGCGGCGTGGGTCAGCATGTCCACCGCCAGCCAGCCGTAGCCGACGGAGATCACGGCGAGGGCCAGGCGCACGGTACGCCAGAAGCGCCGGGCGACGCGGTCGAGCGCGGTGTCGTGGCGGCACAGGTGATGCACGGCGGCGGTGGCGAGCGCGCCGCCGACCGGGACGAAGACGTAACCGAGGGCCTCGCTGCCGCCCACGCCGGCGAAGTACGCCGCGCACCAGGCGGCACCGAGGGCGACCACCGCGGCGGTGGCCCCCACATATCGACGGACGGCCTTGCGTACCACCGGTTCGGCCGCATCGACCGCCGGGCTCGCCGTCGGCCGGAAGGCCGCTCGCGTCACGGCGCTGACCATATCCCGCAGGTGATCGGCCCGTTCTCCCCCGAACGTTCGAAACTGCCCGATATCAGCCCGCAGCGGCCACCCGGTTCGGTGGTCGACCAAGCAGACATGCCGTCCCGGATCGGGCGACGCGTACGCGTGACCCGGCCCCCTCGCCGCCCAGCGTGCTGTCGGACATGCTCTCCGGCAAGGATTCGGCATGTAGGTAATGGATCATTTAAGTATCTCAAATGTATGTGATCACCACTTAGTATTCGCGCCATGGGGCCCGCAACGTCGCTGTCCATCCGGGTTCTGGGGCCGATCGAAGTGAGTACCGGCCACGGAATGCTCCGCCTGACCGCCCGGGAGCGCGGCGTCCTGACCGTGCTGACCGCCGCGGCCGGCCGGCTGGTGCCGACCGAGCGGATCATCGACGCGGCCTGGACGCAGGCGCCCCCGCCGTCGGTGCGCAACCGCGTCCACAGTGTGATCTCGGGGCTGCGGCGGCGGTTGGGGCGGGAGGTCATCGTCACCCGGCCGACCGGATACGTCCTGAACCTGTCCACCCCCGGCCAGCTCGACGCGGCCGAGTTCGCGTGGCTCATCGAGCGCGGGCGGACGCTGCGGGCGATGGGCGACCGGCGGGGCGCGGCCGACTGCTTCGCGACCGGCCTGCGGCTCTGGCGGGGACCGGCCTATGAGGACGTCGACAGCACGGCCGTCACCTGCGAGGCCGCCCGGCTGCGGGAACTGCGCCACGCCGCCCTGGAGGAGTACGCCACCGTCCAGCTGGACCGCGGAGCGCTGACGGAGCTGATCGACGAGCTGACCCCGGCCCTGGCCGCGGACCCGTTGCAGGAGCGGCTGCGCGGCCACCTCATGGTCGCGCTGCACCGGTCCGGCCGGCAGGCCGAGGCGCTGGCCGTCTACGACGCGGGGGCCCGGCTGCTCGCCGAGGAGCTGGGCCTCGACCCGTGCGGGCAGCTGAAAGCCGTCCGGGGCGCGATCCTCGCCGACGAGCCGGTACGCGTAGCGCCCGCCGCCGTGGCCGACCGGGCCGTCCCCCGGCAGCTTCCGGCGGCGCCCGATCTCGCCGGCCGGCGTACGGAGCTGGCCCGGCTGGGTCGGCTGCTGCTGCCCGTGGCGGTGCCGCACGCGTACCGGGTGGTGGTCGTGTGCGGCCTGCCCGGCATCGGCAAGAGCGCGCTGGCCCTGCTGGCCGCGCACGAGATGCAGCACCGCTACCCGGACGGCTGCCTGTACGCCGACCTGCGGTCCACCGACGGCCGCCCGGCCTGGCCCGCGCCGGTGCTGGCCGGATTCCTGCACGCGTTCGGCCGGCCGCCCGGCCCGGTCGGGGACGACGTCCAGGAGCTGGCGGCGCTGTTCCGGTCGGCCACCCACGGCCGGCGGATGCTGGTGGTCCTCGACGGCGCCGAGAGCGAGGAGCACGTACGCCCGCTGCTGCCGGCCGGCGGGAACACCACGTTGATCACCTCGCGGCACCGCCTGGGCGGGCTGGACGGCTCGACGGGTCTGGCCCTCGACGTCCTGCCGCCCCCGGACTGCCTGGACCTCCTCGGCGACGTGGCCGGCCACCAGCGCGTACGCGACCACCGGTCCGACGCGCTGGAACTCGTCCGGCTCTGCGGCGGCGTACCGCTCGCGGTCCGGATCGCGGCGCTGCGGCTGGCCAGGCATCCGGCGATGGCGGTGTCCACCCTGGTCCGGCGGCTGCGCGAGCCCCGGGGCCGGCTGGCCGAGCTGGTCGCCGGCGACCTCGATCTGGCCGAGCGGCTGCGGTCGGGCTGGCCGGCGCTCGCACCGACCACGGTGGACCTGCTGGGCCTGCTCGGCCGGGCCGGCCCGCGCCGGTTCACCGCCGGCAGCGCGGCCCGGCTCGCCGGCTGCCCGGCCCCCGAGGTACGCCGCCGGCTGGACGACCTCGTCGACGCGCACCTGCTGACGTGCTCCGACGGCACCTACTACGAGCTGCCCGAACTGGTCGCCCTGTCGGTCCGGTCCTGACCGGGCAGCGGTTCCACAGAATTAACACAGAGCGCCGCCGCACGATCCTCGTGGATCTCATCACGGATCCGAGTACGGGAAACGAGGAGGTGAGGACATGTCCACCATGCTGCGCCAGGCGGGTGACCGGCTGCTCGGCCTGTTCCTGCCCAAGGCCGCCGCGGGCGCCTGCGTTCCGACGCAGGGCAACCGCTGCAGCTGCTTCTGCGTCGTGCAGGGCGGCGAGGGCAAGATCTGCTACTGGAAGACGCAGAACTGCTACGGCAACTGCGTCGCGACGACCATCCGCTGCTAATCACGACGGTGGCGCCGCCGTCGCGCGGCGCCACCGCCACCCGCTGCGAGGAGCTTCCATGATTCCCACCCTGGCCGCGGCGGTGGTCGTGCTCGCCGCCGTCGTCGCGCTCAACCTGCTGCTGACCTTCGCGATCCTGCGCCGGCTGCGCACCATGAAGGAGAGCGGCGGCGCCGAGGCCGACACGCACCGCCCGCCCGTCGGCACCCCGGTCGGCCGGTTCGACGCGGTGAGCGACGACGGTTTCCGGCTCACCGACGAGGACCTGCGGCACGGCCTGACCCGGTTCGCCTTCGTCATGCCCGGCTGCGGCCCCTGCGAGGGATTGCTGAGCGCGCTGCGGCCCGGCATCCTGTCCGACCGGACGCTGCTGGTGGTCGTCGCCGAGGAGGCCGGCCACCCGGACGCCGTGGCGATGCGCGAGTCCATCCCGGACGACCTGCGGGTCTTCTTCGCCCCGCTGGGCAGTCCGATGTGCGAGGCCTTCCAGATGGCGGTGTTCCCGTCGGTGGTCGAGGTGGCCGGCGGCCGCATGATCGCCATCGCCGACACCATCGCCGCGGCACCGAACCAGCCGGTCGCGGCGTGACCGGCCGGCTCGCACCGCTGCGGGCCGCCCGGGCCGCGCTGTCCCTCGGCCGCCGCGCGGCCGGGGGACTGGCGGTCGCCGCCTTCGCGCTCACCATGGTCTCGGGGACCGCGCCCGCGCTGGCGGGCTGGCTGGTCAAGAAGGTGATCGACGACCTCACCCGCCCGGGCGGCGCCCCGGACCCCGGCCGCGCGGTCTGGCTCGGCGTGGCCTCGGCCGCCGTCGCCGGGGGCGGCCTCGTCGTCGGCTACGCGGGCGGGCTGCTCGCGACCCGCATGCAGAACGCCGTCACCCTGCACGTCCAGGAGCGGCTGTACGCGCGGATCAACGGGTTCGCCGGGCTGCACCGCTTCGAGGACCCGGCCTTCGCCGACCGGCTGCGGCTGGCCGAGGACGCGGCCACGGACGCGCCCGCGATGCTGGCGGAGTTCACGCTGGCCGTGGTGCGGTCGGTCGTCGGCATCGCCTCGTTCGTCGCGGTGCTGCACGCGGTGTGGCCGCCGATGAACGCCCTGCTGGCGATCGTCGCCGTCACCGCCGTGGCGGTCCAGCTCACCGTGGCCCGGCGCGAGTCGGAGATGATCCAGGCGAACACGGCCACCCAGCGCCGCCAGCTCATGTACCGCCGGCTGCTGACCGACCACGCCGTGGCCAAGGAGGTCCGCGTCTTCGGGCTCGGCGACTTCTTCCGCGTACGCATGCTCGGGGCGCTGCGGCGGGCGAACCAGGCCGAGGCCGGCGTCCGCACGCGGGCGGCCGTCCTGCAGAGCGGTATGGCCGCCGCGGGGGCCGTGGTGGCGGCGATCGGCATCGGTGTCGTGATCGCCCGCGCGATCCGGGGCGATGTGACCGCCGGTGACGTCACGCTGTTCCTGACGGCGGTGGCCGCGGTGCAGTCGGCCACGCTCACGATCGTCGGCCAGGTCCAGGCGGCGGCCCGCAGTACGCGGCTGTTCGCCAGCTACCTCGACGTGATGGAGGCGCCCGAGGCCATGCCCGACGGCGTCGGCGTACCCGGGCCGTTGCGTACCGGGATCGTGCTGGAGGACGTGTGGTTCCGGTACGACCACAGTGGACCGTGGATCCTGAAGGGCGTCGACCTGACCATTCCCGCCGGGCGCTCGCTCGGACTCGTGGGCCGCAACGGCGCGGGCAAGAGCACGATCGTCAAGCTGCTGTGCCGCTTCTACGACCCGCAGCGCGGCCGCATCCTGTGGGACGGGGTCGACCTGCGCGCGTACTCCGTCGCCGACCTGCGCCGCCGGATCGCCACCGCCTTCCAGGACTTCCAGGTGTACGACCTCACCATCGCCGAGAACATCGGCGTCGGCGCGCTCGACCGGCTCGGCGACCGGACGGCGTACGCGCGCGCGGCGGCCCTCGCCGGTCTGGACGGTGACGTGGCGGCGCTGCCGCGGCGGTACGAGACGCTGCTGAGCCGGGCGTTCTTCCACGACGACGCCGAGGAGGCCGGGGTGAGCCTGTCCGGCGGGCAGAACCAGCGGCTGGCCCTCGCCCGGACGCTGATGCGCGAGGACGCCGACCTGATCATCCTGGACGAACCCAGCTCCGGGCTGGACCCGCAGGCCGAACACCACGTGTACGCGACGCTGGGGGAGTACCGGTCCGGCCGGACGAGCGTCCTCATCTCGCACCGGCTCGGCGCCATGCGCGGGGCCGACCTGATCGTCGTGCTGGCGGACGGGGTGGTCGTGGAGCGCGGAACGCACGAGGAGCTGGTCGCCGGGGCGGGGGTCTACGCGGGCCTGTACGCGTTGCAGGCGGCGAGCTACCGCGAGGACTCCCCGGCCCACGCCGTACCGGGCGGCCCGCGATGACCGCCGTGACCGTCGCCGCCCTGGCCCTGGCCGCCGTCGCGGGCCTGGGAATCCTCGCAATACGCCGCCGGCGCCTGGTCGTCACGGTCGAGGGCGACAGCATGCGACCGACCTATCAGGACGGTGACCGGCTGCTCGTGCGGACGGGCCCGGCCTGCCGCCCGGGTGACGTGGTGGTCTTCGCCAACCCGCACGGCCCCGAACCCGGCCCGGCGATGCTCGTCAAACGCGTGGCGGCGACGGCCGGCGACGCGGTGCCCGAGGCGACGCGTACGCGGATCGGCGCCGGACCGGTCCCGCCGGGCCGCATCGTCGTCCTCGGCGACGCCGTGCTGAGCCTCGATTCCCGCAACTTCGGCTACGTCAGGGCGGACACGGTGGTCGGCGTGGTGCTCCGCGAACTCGGGGCCCGGCGGGAACCCGGCGTCACCGCCGGCCCTGGAGCGTAGCCCGGAACTCGGCGGCCGCCGGGTGCCCGAGCTGATCCAGGAAGTCGGCCGCCTGGCGGCGGTGGCGTTCGGCCGCCCCGATCCGGCCGGCGGCCTCCTCGCTGTCGCCCAGGCCGGTCAGGGAATCGGCCTGCTGGTAGAGGTCGTCGAGCTCGGCGTACATGTCGATGGCCCGGGTGAAGGCTTCCCGGGCCGCGTCGAAGTCGCCGAGGCCGCGATGGACGTGGCCCAGGCTGTCCCAGATCGCCGCCACGCCGTGCGGGTCGTCGACCGCCGCGCTCAGTTCCAGGGCTTCGGTGCAGTACTCCAGCGCCGCCTCGTAGTCGCCGGTCCGGGTGTGGCAGAAGCCGACGGTGTTCAGCGCCCGGCAGATGGTGCGCTTGTTGCCGGACCGGTGGTAGAGCGGCAGCGCGTCGAGCGCGTGGTTCAGCGCGTCGTGGTGGCGCCCCTGCTGGTCGGCGGCCTTCGCCAGTCCCATGTGGATGCTCGCCGGCAGGGCCGGATCGCCGTCGTCGGTGAAGCACCGCAAGGCCAGCAGGAAGTGGTCGATGGCCCGCTGTGCGTCCCTCGACCGCACGTAGTTGTTGGCGATCGACCGCAGCGCGAGGCCGCGCCGGGTCAGGTCACCGGTACGCTCGGCGGCGGCCGCCTCGGCCCGCAGCGTCGCGATCGCTTCGTTGACGCTGCCCGACCGGTAGAAGTATTCGCTGGTGACGCCGGCGAGACCGATCACCAGCGCGTCGAGGCCGTGTCCGGCCGCGAGTTCGACGGCGGCGACGAGGGCGGCGGTCTCGCGCCCGAACCAGTCCAGCGCGGCGGCGCGGTCGGGCAGCGCGGGTACGGCTACCCCCGGTTCGGTGTCGATCAGCTGGTCGCGCGGCCGTTCGGGGAACACCAGCAGCGCACCGGCGCGGGCGGTACGCAGGTAGTGGCTGAGCAGCCGCCGCACCGCCGCGACGGGTGCCGGGCCGGCCGACGCCAGCTCGACGGCGTACGCCTTCAGCAGGTCGTGCAGGACGAACAGCCCGGGCGACACCTCGGTGAGGAGGCTGGCCTCCTCGAGTTCGCGCAGGGCGCGGACGGCCGGACCGCGGCCCTCCCCGAGGAGGCTGTCGGCGGCCTCGATCGTGACGTGCGCGCCGCCGGGCAGGCCCAGCAGCCGGAAGGTCGTCGCGGCGGCGGGACTCAACCGGTCGTAGGACCACGACAGCACGGTACGCAGATCGGAGTCCAGGTCGTCGCCGGTGTACGCGGCCAGCAGGCGGTCCGGCCGGCCGACCTCGTCGGCGAAGGCGAGCAGCGGGAACGCGGGTTTGGCCGTCACGCGGGCCGCCACCACCGACAGCGCCAGCGGCAGGCCGGCGCAGGCACTGACCAGTCGGCCGAGCGCCTCGGGTTCGGCGTCCGCCCGGCGCCTGCCCATCCGGGCGGCGAGCAGCCGGGCCGCGTCGGGGTCGTCCAGCACGGCCACCGGCAGCGACGCCGCGCTGTCCGTCACCGCAAGGCCGGTGAGGTGGCTGCGGCTGGTGACCAGGACGGCGCACCCGGCGGCGTGCGGCAGCAGCGGGCGTACCTGCTCGGCGGTCCGGGCGTTGTCGAGCACCACCAGGACCCGGCGGCCGCTGAGCGTACTGCGGTAACGGCCGGTGAGCGCGGACAGGTCCGACGGTGGGTCGTCGACCCCGAACGCGAGCAACGCCTCCCGCAACGCCGTACGCGGATCCGTCGGCTCCGTCGCGCCGGTGTATCCGTTCAACGCGATGAACAGCTGCCCGTCCGGGAACCGCCCGGCGATGTCGTGGGCGTACCGCACGGCCAGGGCGGTCTTGCCGACGCCGCCCGGCCCGTGGAGCACGACCGGTCCGGCGCCCCGGACCAGCTCGTCGAGCGCCGCCAGCTCGGCCTCCCGCCCCACGAACGGGTGGACGGGCCGGGGGAGCTGCGCGGGCGGCGGCGTACCGGATCCGGACGGCGCCGGTTCCTGGCGGAGGATCGCGGTGTGCACCGCGGCCAGGTCCGGCCCGGGATCCACACCGAGCTCCTCGGACAGGCGCGTACGCGCCGTGTGGAACACCGTCAGCGCCTCCTCGCGGCGACCTGAGGCGGCGTACGCGCGCATGAGCAGCCCGATGAGGCGTTCGTCGGCCGGCGTCTCGGCGAGCGCGGCGAGGATCTCGGCCACGAGATCGGCATCGCGGCCGAGGGCCAGGTCGGCGGCGATCCGTTCGACGAGAGCCCGCCGCCGCCGCTCGTCGAGTCCGGTACGCAGAGCCGTCTGGGTCGGATGCAGGCTGAGATCGCCGAACGCCGACCCCCGCCACAGCTCCAGCGCGGTACGCAGCAGCGCGGCCCGCCCGGCCGGGGTCGGGTCGGCCAGTGCCCGCCGGACGAGCTCGTCGAACCGGTGTACGTCCACATCGGACGGGCGTACGTTCAGCTGGTAGCCGTTGTCGCGGCGCTCGATGACGCCGTCGTGGGCGCCGGCCCGTCTGAGCGCGGAGCGCAGCCGGGAGAGGTAGGTCTGCACGACCTGGCGGGCGCCGTCGGGCGCACCGGCGGGCCACAGCAGCGATTCCAGCCGGGCCGCCGGGACCAGCCGGCCGGCCTCCAGGGCCAGGACGGCCAGCAGCAGCCGCTCCTGGCGGCGGGCGATCACGACGGGACGGCCGTCGACCTCGGCTTCGATCGGACCGAGCAGCCGCAGTTCCACCGGCCGGACGGTACCAGCCGTGGCCGCCCCGTCGATGTCCGGCGACCACGATGCGGACCGCCGGCCACCCTGGAGCCGACGGACCGCGAACCATCCGGGCCTAGTCTTCGGCGAGCAGCCGCGCGGCCGGGATCGACCGGATCATCCGCATCGGCACCGCGGACGCCAGGAGGGCCAGCACGACGCCCCCGGCCGCGCAGGCCGCCGCCACCGCGTACGCGTCGCGGGTCAGCTGCGGTGCGAGCAGAGCCGTCAGCCCGAGGGCGAGGACGCCGCCGGCCACCGCCCCGGCCGAGGCGATCAACGCGGCCTCGTACGCGACGAGCCGGGCCAGCGGCCGGTCGGCCCATCCGGTGGCGCGCAGGAGGGCGTACTCGGCGGATCGTTCACGGACGTTGACGTAGAGCACGTCGGCGACCGAGACCGCGCCCAGCAGGGCGGTGATCGCGGCGGCCAGGTAGTCGGCCGGGGCGGCCTGCACGGTGACGGCGTTGCCGAGCAGCGAACCGGTGATGCCGCCCTGGAACGCCACGTCGATCACGGCGAGCAGTACGACGGCGGTCATGCCGACGGTGAGGCTCAACGCGCCGAGCACGCTGCGGCCGGGCGTACGCGCGACGTTGCGGACGGCGAGCCCGAACACGCCGCGCAGCGCGACACCGTGCCGGCGTGCCGTCACCGCCGGGCGCAGGGCCGCCGCGGGTGTCGCCCGGGTGGCCCGGACGGCCGGGCCGAGACCGGCGAGCAGGGCCAGCCCGACCGCCGCCGGGACCGCCAGCAATGCCACCCGGTGCTGGATCGGTACGCCGAGCGGCGGTGCGAGCCCGAACGCCGCGCCGGTTCCCAGGACGCCGGCGGCCAGCCCGACGGCGGCCGCCTCCCCGAGGACCAGGCCGAACAGCCGCCGGGCCGGCCAGCCGAGGCAGGACAGGACGCCCAGCTCGGTGCGGCGCGTACGCACGGCCGCCGAGGTCGCGTTGCCGACGGCCAGCCCGCAGGCGATCAGGACGAGCAGGGCGAACAGGACCGTCTTGCGGTCGACGGCGGTCACGACGTTCGCTGCGACGCCCTTCTTCGACCAGGGTTCGGCCACGACCATCGCGGGCCGCCCGTACTTCCCGGCCGGGAGGCTGATGTCCACGTTGGACGGTGACGCGCCGACCACCACGTCGACCCGCAACCCGGTCAGCGCGTGGATCCGGTCGCCGACCGCCCGCAACCGCTCGGTCGACAGGTCGTCGAGGCCGACGTCGCCGGTCAGGCGTACGCGTACCATGCTGATCGGCTTGTCGGCGTTGGTGACCTGCCGGAACGGATCGCGCAGCAGGGCCTGCATCCCGGCCAGGGTGGTGACGACGGACGGGCGGTGGGCGATCAGGCCGCCGAGATTGGTCGACGGCAGCAGCTTGCGGTCGCCGAGCGCGGCCCGGGCGGCGTCGTCGGCGGCGGTCGCCCCCGGCACGTACGCGAGGTCCATCGGCGCCTGCGTCAACTGGGGCCCGGTGACGATGCGATCGGGATCGAACTGCCCGACGGCCTGCAGGTCCGGCAGTTGCTTGACCCACGTGCCGTCCTCGACCTGCTCGTAGGAGGCGCCGTCCGGGCTGCGGTCGGTGAACGGCCGGACCATCGTGTCGCCGAGGTCGATCGGGTTCTGCCAGCCCCAGTAGTCGAACGGCCCCGCGATCAGCTGCGCCGACGGCGGGACGGCCTGGGCGCGCAGGGCGGGATCCACCGCCACCGGACCGGTCACCACGAGGTTGTTCACCTCGGCGTAGTAGTCGTCCGGCCGGTCGTGCACCTTCGTGACGGCCCGGACCACGTCCGCGTACGCGGTGTCGGCGCCCACCGTCTCGTGGCCGACCACCTGGCCGGGCCGCTCGTCGAGGACGTTCATCGCGGCGGTGCTGTCGGACACGGTCGTGACGGCGGGGACTCCGTCCACCCGGGACACCGACAGCTCGACCCGCTCGTCCACCTGCGTACGCCCGGCCAGCAACATCGGGATGGTCGCGGTGGTATACGACCCCGGCGGCATCCGCGATCCGGCCGGGACCTGGGAGATCGTCCGCGTCGACGGCCCGTCCGCGGCGGTCAGGTAGCGGCCGGCGGTGACCGCCGTGTCCAGCCCGTCCAGCCGCGCCTCCTGCGCCGGGTCGACGCCGACCACCAGCATCGGGAAGCCGAACTGGACGTAGACGTACGGATGCCCGCCGGACATCCCGTCCTCCAGGATGGACGCGGAGGTGGGGTCGGTGGACCAGCAGACGAGGACCCGCCGCTGCGACGGCAGCAGGTTGGTGTCGGAGTAGCCGCCGGAGTTGCCGCACACGTCGACGGACCGGCCGCCGATCCGCTCGTGCAGCCGGCTGCCGTCCCAGTCGATGTGGTTCTTCGTCACGTACAGGTAGATGTCCCCGTCCGGAAGGCGGCTGGTCCCGCCGTCCGCGACGAAGGTCGGGGAGACCCGCAGCACCTGCTGGTCCACGCCGGACTTCACATAGGGCGTCAGGTCGATCTTCACCCGGCCGTACTGGATGACGTAGCCGCCGACGCCGATCGGCGCCGCCACGTCCACGTCCGGCAGGGCCGCGATCCGCCGCCACTGCGCCTCGGTGATGCCGCCCGACATCCCGGCCAGCTGTCCACTCTGGACGAGACCCTGGGCCTGCTCGACGGGGGTGACGGCGTCGGCCGGGCGTACCATCAGGTCGTAGGCCGGACGCGCGGCGTCGGTGACCGTGGCGGTGAGTTCGAGCCGCGACTGGCGGGCGGCGGAGAACAGCAGCGCGAAGCTCGCCACGGCGATGGCGACGGCGGCGAGGGTGGCGACCGAACGGCCGCGGCGCAGGCGCAACTGGGCCCAGATCAGGCGGATCACCGGCGCGGGCCTTCCCCGCGGGCCAGGGTCTCGGCGGCGTCGGCGGCGCCGATCAGGTGCAGCAGCGTGGACCTACCCGAGCCGCCCGGCCCGGTGACCGCGGTCATCGTGCCGGGCCCGAAGGCCCGGCTGACGCCGTCGAACGCGGTCACCGGTCCGAACGCCTTGCGTACGCCGTCGAGGACGACGTCCCCCGATTGGGTCATGGCGACGAGTGTGGCTGTTGCATTGTGACAATGCAAGGGCCGTCCCGGCCGGAGCGACCACCCGCGGACGGGTCTTGATTTCCTTGCCGGTGTTGTTCCGCACCTCGAAGCGGCGGGCGGCGAACCCGACGAACATCACTGCGTTGGCCACCGGCTGAGCGTCGACCAGGGCTGTTACCGGATTCTTACCACGACCCCGGCCCGGGTCAGGGCAGGCCGTGGGCGGCGCGGTCGAGGATCGTGCGCACTGCGTCGCCCTGGTTGTCGAGGAACGCGTAGTGCCGCTGCACCACCGCCTCCGGATCGGTGATCGAGACGCCGAAGAACTTGCTGAAGAAGCGGGCCTGGTCCAGCCGTGCCGGCCCGATGATCTGCTGCCCGGCGGCGTCCAGCTCGGCGCTCGTGCCCGGCGCGCCGCCCACCACCGTCACCGTCCGCAAGGCCCGGGCGGCGACGAAGAAGTAGCTCGGCAGCGTCTCCTGCGCGACGAACCGCACGACGTCGGAGAGCGTACGCGTGATCGTGCGGGCGAAGTGGTGGTGACTGTCGCGCTCGCCCCGGAACAGATCGTGGTACGCGTGCCCGGCGGACACCTCGTCGTAGCGGATCTCGAAGAGCCGCGCGACCGGGAACGGCGTGAACCCGTGCCCGGCGTGCGGATCGGACTGCAGCTCCCGTTCGTGGGAGAACTGCCGGTCCATGTCCAGCATGACCTTCGTGTCGCCGGGCGGCAGCTTCGCGTCCCGCAGCAGCGCGGCGACCGTCCCGCCGAGCCGCAGCTGCCGGGTGTACGCCTCGTCGACGACCTGGCGCACGGTGCTCATGATCAGGCAGCGTTCGGTGGACGTGCTGCCCGGTACGCGTACCGTCTCGACGATGTCCTGGATGTTGCAGCCCCAGACGCGGAAGCTGCCCGCCGGGGCGAACCCGAGACGGAACTCCTCCAGCGCGTGGGTGTTGGCTGCGCCGTCCTCGCCCATGTCGGGCTGGAAGTCGACGGCCGCCCGGCCGTCGGTGTCGTCGGGATCGCGCCGGTCGCCCGCGCCGGCGGAGGTGTTGAACAGCACCGGCCCGTCCACGAAGGCGTGCGAGAAGATGCTCAGCTCCAGCACGCTGCCCCGCGGCGCCCTGCGCACGGTGTGGTACGCGTTGACGATCGACACCGCGTGGTCGGACGCGGCGGCCCGGGCGGCCGCGACCGGCCGCCAGTCCACGAACCTCTTCGGATCGCTCGCGGCGTCCAGCGGCCCGTGCGCGGTGGCGAAGTCCGCGTCCAGCGTCGCCCAGTTGCGCTGCACGTGGCGGGCGGCGGGATCGGCGACGACTCCCTTCTGGGTCGCGAAGTCGTGCTCGTAGATCAGGGTGCTCGCCGAGTGGCAGTCGAAGTGGACGAACCGCAGGACGGTGTCGTCCTTCACGACCGCCCCGGGCTTGGCCCGGTCGCGGTAGAACTGGGCGACCAGTTCGCCGACGCGCAGCCAGGCGCAGCGGGCGAAGCCGTCGTCGTGCCCTTCCGGGTCGCCGCTGACGAGGATGACGAAGAGCGGATCAGCCATGGTGGGCCCTCGCTTCCGATCGAACGGGCAGTCGCCGTCGGTGCGCCGCGACGTGGCGAGTATGTCCCGATCGGGGCGATGTGGACTGTCGGTTCGGCGACCGGCCGTCGGACGGGCAACCGTCAGAGCGCCTCGCCGCCGCCGCCGAGGAGGACCGTCAGGGCCGCCCAGGAGTCGACGGCCGTCACCCAGTCCGGCAGCTCGCCGGCGGTGGCTTCCGCGGTCCCGCCGGTGAACAGGTAGCGGCGGTCGACCGTCTCCAGGTACGCGAGCACGTCGAGCCGGTCGTCGACGAAATCGGTGATGCCGAGGCGCTCGCAGACCGGGGCCTTGTCCCGCCGCTCCCGGACGAAGTGCACGTCGCCCCGGCCCACCCCGGTACGCGTGAAGAAGTCGTGGTGCTCCAGCCAGGCCCGGGTGTTGGCCTCGACCTTGGGGCCGGCCTTCGAGACGAGGTGGACGCGGCCGGCGTACGGGCCCGCGGCGAGGGTCGCGAGGGCTTCGAAGACGCCGTCGGTCGCCGGGGTCTCCAGCGGCCGGGTGCCGAAGAAGGAGGTGTCCTCGTCCCGCCCGGCCAGCGCCACGATCACGCCGCCGACGTCGACGCCGAGCGTGGGCTGCTGTTTCCAGCCCGGGCCCCGATACGGTGACCGGGGTGCCCGGGGGCCCCGCCGCTGATGCGCCACTGTGGACCTCCCGCTTCGCGAACGGTCCAGTTGTAGCAGGCGTTCGCTAAGACGGCGGCCGATTTATACGCTGAAGTCCACGGTGAACGGGCTGTCGAACGCCGCCGAGCCCTGCCAGCACTGGACGACGACGCCCGTGATCCACCAGAACACGACCCCGCACCGTTCCATGCCGAAGCTGTACGCGCTCACGTGGACGCTCCCGCCGGTCAACGGCTGTCCCGGCATCGTGACCACCGACCGCCCGACCCCGGTACGCGTGACCGTCATCGCCGAGCCCGTCGTGTTGTACGAGGTCGTCGGCGTGTACGGCGTGGTCCGGCTGAGCGGCGCCGGCGGGTCGATCCGCGCGTACGCGGCGGGCACGTGCCCGAGGAACCCGGTCGTGATGGACGTCGTGAGGGTGAAGTACGCGTCGACCGGCGCGCTCGCGGCGTCGACGCACTGGACGAACACGGTGCCGCCGAAGTCCGGGTAGCCGGGGGAGGCGAAGCTGGCGATCGAGCACGGGTTGGCGGCGTACCCGTACCCGGTCACCTGGACGTCCCCGACGCCCCGGACGCCGGCCACGGTCACCCGGTAGTCGCCGGTCCCGAGCCGCTGGATCGTGCTCAGCTGCCCCGACGAGTTGTACTGGTAGGTCGCCGTCGGCGTGTAGGCGGCCGCCCCCGGCTGATCCGCGAACAGGTACGCGTACTCCGGGGCGGCCGGGCGGTTGGTGAAGGCGGCCGTGAACTGGGTGTCGGCGTACGCGGTGCCGTGGAAGCAGTAGACCCGGATCTTCAGGAGGTCGCCGGACCAGGTCCAGAAGCCGATCTGGCAGGTGTTGCCCGACGAGCCGTACGCCGTCGCGTGCGCCACGCCGCCGCTCGTACCGAGCCCGGGCAGCTGGACCTCGTACTGGCCGGCGGCGAGGCGGACCACGTGGTTGACGCCGCCGGTCGAGTTGAAGCTGTAGGCCGCGGCCGGGTCGTAGGCCGCCGCCGACGGCTGGTCCGCCCACAGGTACGCGTACCCGGAAGCGGCGCCCGCCTGGGCGGTCGACGGAGTCAGCAGGACGCCCAGCACTCCGGCCAGGCTCAGGAGGAACGCGCTCGTACGCCGCACAGGCGCAGTATGCGTACGGCGGGGAGGTTGTGGGGTCGTTGTGTCGCCAGCGCGACGGACCTCAGCCCGGCAGGCGGGCGATGCCGGCGAGGATGAGGTCGACGCCGGCGAGGAACTGGGCGCGGTCGTCGTGCCGGGGCAGCTGGTCGGCGATCTCGTGCAGGAACGGGTACTCGTCGGGGTCGAGGGTCCGCCAGGCGGCCGCCTCGGCCGCGAGGATCGCGGTGCGGTCGCCGCCCGGCGGCTGCGTACGCGCGTTCGCGGCGTTCTGCCGGCTGCTGCCGATGATGTAGTTCAGCAGCGCCGATGCCGAGGTGAACCGGTCCGCCGCCGGTACGCCGAGCGCCAGGGTCTGCTGCCCGAGCCGTTCGAGGATCCGCCGCATCGCCGGCTGGGCCGGGGCCCGGGAGAGCTGCGCGCCGGCCCAGGGATGCTCGTCGACGGCGTCGAAGACGGCGAGCGCGACCGCGCGGACGGCCTGCGCCGGGTCGGCGGCGTCGGGCCGGCCGGTCGCGCCGGCGAGGACCGCCTCGGTGGCGGCGACCAGCAGCTCGTTCTTGTTCGCCACGTGCCAGTAGATCGCGCCGGGACCGGTCGCCAGGCGGGCGCTGAGCGCGCGGAAGGTCAGCCCGTCCTCGCCGTCCGCGTCGAGAAGGGTGATCGCCGCGGCGACGATGCGCTCGCGCGACAGCGCCTGCTCGCGCCGCTCCGTGGTTCTCCCTGCCATGCATCCATCCTGGCACGGCTTGGAACGTCGTTCCAAGCCGGCTGGAAAGCAGGCCCGCATCTTCGCGGATCCGTGGGGTTGGCAATAGATCAACGTAACTTTAATCTCAGGCTCCGACACCCCCTGAACCCCCGAGGGAGCCGTACATGGGCCTCGCCCGCCGCGATGTTCTTCGTCTCGCCGCCACCACCGGAGCCGCCGCCCTGGGAGCGACCGCCGGCGGCATCCTCCTGGCCACCCCCGCCTTCGCCTTCCCCGCCGTCTACAACCCCTTCGCCGGCTACCCGATCAGCGACGGGTGGCAGGACCACATCAACCGGGGCTCGCTCGGCGGCATCGACTTCGTCATGCCCGTCGGCACGCCGCTGCCCGCCTGCGGCGCCGGCGTCGTCACCAACATCCCGGAGAACGGGACCGGCGGCAACACCGTCACCATCGACCTCGGCGAGGGCTACCGCAGCCAGTACATGCACCTCTCGCAGTTCCTGCTCGCCAACGGCACCGCCGTCGGCCCCGGCGCCATCGTGGGCCTGTCCGGCGGGGCGGCCGGCGCACCGGGTTCCGGCAGCTCCACCGGCCCGCACTGCCACTGGCACATGATCGACCCCAGCGGTACGCGGATCGACCCGCTCGCGTACATCGCGGCGCATCCGGGGTCGCCGGCTCCCACGTCGGGCCCGATGTACCACGAGATCCGGGCGGCGAGCGGGGCGTGGAGCGGATTCCAGCCGCTGAACGGATACCTGACGACGCTGCCGGGCAACGCGAAGGACATGGCGATCGCCGGGTTCGCCGACGGCAGCGCCCAGGTCGCGATCATCGGCGCCGACGACTGCGTGTACCACCGCGTACGCAACGCCAACGCGACCTGGTCGTCGTTCCAGCCGGTCGTCGGGGTCGGGACGACCAGCGCCGCCAAGGCCAAGCGGATCAGCCTGGCGGCCCTGCCGGACGGGAGCGCGCAGCTGCTCATGATCGGCGCCGACGGGACCGTCTACCACCGCGTACGCAACGCCAACGGCACGTGGCAGGACTTCACCCGGGTCAGCGGCTACCAGACGACGGCACCGGCCGGCGCCAAGGACGTCGCGATCTGCGGGATGCCCGACGGCTCCGCCCAGGTGCTCATCGTCGGCATGGACGACGGGATCTACCACCGCGTACGCGGCGCCGGCGGCAGCTGGTCCGCCTTCGGGCCGCTGAACGGCAACGGCACCACCGCGACCGCGCTCGGCAGCGCCGTCGCGATCACGGGCCTGCCCGACGGCTCCTCGCAGACGGTCATCGCGGGCGGTGGCGGCGCCCTGCACCACCGCATCCGGTACGCCAACGGCACCTGGTCGGCGTTCCAGCCGGTCCCCGGAGTCGGGACGACGGCCCCGGCGGTCGCCCAGGACGTCTCGATCGCCGGCACGGCCGACGGTGCGGCGCAGGTCGTGATCATCGGTGCCGACGACGCCGTCTACCACCGGATCCGGGCCGCGAACGGGACCTGGAGCGCGTTCGGCACCCTGCCCGGCAACGGTACGCCGACCCCCGCGAAGGGCAGCCGCGTGTCGATCGCCGGGATGCCGGGCAACGTGGCGCAACTGGTGATCGTCGGCCGCTGAGCACGGCGGAACGCGGCGTCCCCGTTCGTCAGGAGGCGCCGCATTCCCGTGCGGAAAGGCCGGTCGCCGTCGGCCCGGAGACCGCGCCCGGCGGGATCCAGGCGCAGAAGTTGTTGCTGCCGTAGTTGCGGCCGTAGTGGTAGCCGCTGGCCGTGGTCTCGTGGACGCCGAACGACGTGCCCGCGCGGGCGATCCCGACGAAGTAGCCGCACGGCTTGTTCTGCAGCCACGTGCCCGCGGGGATCGTGCCGGTGTTGCCGCACGCGGCCGCCGGCTTCGGGGCGTTGGCGATGATCGTGTGGCGGTTCACCGCCCAGGCCGGATGGGCCGCGGCCGCCCCGACGGTCAGGACGGCCGCGATCAGCACGGCGAAGCGCTTCAGCACTGGCCGCTGCTGTTCGTCAGTGCGCTGTAGGACACCCAGCCCCAGACGTTCTCCCCGCCGTACGCGAACCCGTACGCCCACTGGTAGCCGTTGATGGTCGCGCTGTGGTCGTAGTCGAACGATTCACCCTGGTAGAGGATGGCGATCGCGGCGCTCCCGGGGGCCGAGCGCACCCAGACGTTCTGGGCGCAGACCGTCCGGCGTTCGAGGGCCAGGGCCGGGCCGGCGGTGGCCGCGACGACGGTACCGGTGAGCACGGTCGTGGCCGCCGCCGCGAGGGCGAGCTTGCGCATGGTCTTCATGTGTCCTCCGGTCTCAGTGGTACGGGCAGCTGGTGGCGTTGCTGGAGTTGCCCAGGTCCTGGGCGAGGATGCCGAGCGGGACGTAGCCGGCGATGCCCGGATTGCCGCGTACGTAGCCGAGGCTCCAGTTGCCGCTGGTCGAGTAGTGGTGCCAGACGTCGTAGTAGGACACCCAGCCCACCCGGGTGGAGTTCACCGACGCGCTGGAGTAGACGTCGTGCCCCTGGCTGACACAGAAGTTGGTGCCCACCTGCGCGCTGGCCGGCGAGGCGGCGACGGTCGCGGCGATGGCCGCCGCCACCACCGCGACCCCGGCCCGGCGCAGCAGGCCCTTCGGTACGCTCATGCGCTCTTCCTTCACGAGCTGTGGCCCGCCCGGCGGCGAGCCGACTGCGTTGATCGTCGCGCGTCGATGCCTACCCTGATAGCGTCATTGGGACGGATTAGGACAACGCCGGACGGAGCTGCCTGTGGACGACCCCGTACGCGCGCTCGGCCGCCGCCTCGACGCCGCCCGCCGGCGCCGGGGCTGGACGTTCCGGGAGTTCGCCCGGCACACGGGGCTGTCCAAGAGCACGCTGCAGTACCTGGTCCGGACGCGGCGGACGGCGCCGGAGTATCACGAGCTGACGGCGCTGGTGGGCAAGCTCGGGGAGCCCTGGACCGACGAGTGGGAGCAGCTGTGGCAGCGGGCGGCCAACGGCCCGGACGGCACCGGTCCCCGCCCGGCGCAGCTGCCGGCCGAACCGACGGCGTTCACCGGCCGCCGAAGCGAACTCGCCGACCTCGACCGGTACGCCGCGGCCGGCCGGCTGACCGTCCTGTGCGGGACGGCCGGGGTGGGCAAGACCGCGCTCGCGCTGCGCTGGGCGCACACGGTCCGGACGGCGTACCCCGACGGGCAGCTCTACGTGAACCTGCGCGGCTACGATCCCGGCCGCCCCGTGACCGCCGCCGACGCCCTCGGCGGCTTCCTGCGGTCGCTCGGCGTCGACGGCCGCTCCCTGCCGCCCGGTGCCGACGAGCGGGCCGCCCTGCTGCGTACGCTGCTGGCCGGCAAGCGGCTGCTCCTCCTGCTCGACAACGCCTCCACAGTGGAGCAGGTCCGGCCGCTGCTGCCCGGCGCCGGCGCCTGCTTCGTCCTCGTCACCAGCCGCGACGAGCTGCCGGGCCTCGCCGCCCGCGACGGTGCGGCCCGGGTCGAGGTGGCCCCGTTCGCCACCGACACGGCGACCACGCTGCTGCGCCTGCTCATCGGCCCCCGGGTCGCCGCCGACCCGGCCGCGGCCGCCGCGCTCGCCGCGCAGTGCGCCGGCCTGCCCCTCGCCCTGCGGGTCGCCGCGGAACTCGCCGCCGGCCGCCCCGCGGCGCCGCTGGCCGACCTGGTCGCCGAGCTCGCCGACGAGCGCTGCCGGCTCGACCTGCTCGACGCTGGCGGCGATCCGCACAGTGTCGTGCGCGGCGTGCTCTCCTGGTCCTACCGCGGGCTGCCCGTCGAGACCGCGCGGGCCTTCCGGCGCCTCGGCCTGCATCCCGGCCGCACGTTCGGCGCCGGGGCGGCCGTCACCCTGACCGGTTCGCGCGCGCTCCTCGACGATCTCGTCCGCGCGCACCTCGTGTACCGCTCCGGTCCCACTCGCTACGGGCTGCACGACCTCCTGCGCGCGTACGCGGCGGAGCTGACCCGAACCGTCGACTCGGGACGGATCCGGCGGGCGGGCGTACGCCGCATCCTCGACTACTACCTGCACAGCGCGTACGCGGCGAACGTGGCCCTGGAACCCAACCGGCTGCCGATCAGCCTGCCGCGGGCAGCCCGGTCCGTCCGTCCGCGCTCGTTCGCCACCGCCCCCGACGCGCTGGCCTGGTTCGCCGCCGAGCACGACAACTTGATGGCGGCCGTCGACACCGCGCGTACCGGCGGGTTCGACGAGCACACGTGGCGGCTGGCCTGGACGCTGATGACCTACTTCGAGCGCCGGGGGCACTGGCGCGCGTACGCGGCCACGCACCAGGTCGGGCTGGCGGCGGCCGTCCGGCTCGGGGACACCCCCGGACAGGCCCACGCGCACCGCTGCCTCGCCCGCGCGTACGCCCGGCTGGAACGGCTCGACGACGCCGAGAAGCATTCGCGCCAGGCCCTCGAACTCTACGAACTCCTCGGTGACGAGCGGGGGTGCGCGCGTACGCTGCTGAATCTGAGCGGGCTGGCGGGGCGCCGCGGGCGGCACGCGGAGGCGATGACCGACGACCGCCGGGCGCTGGAGCTGTTCCGCGCGGCCGGGGACCGGCACGGGGAAGCCTTGGCGCTCAACCAGATCAGCTGCGATCACAGCGCGCTGGGCGAGCATGCCGCGGCGCTGGAGCACGGGCGGCTGGCGCTGGAGCGCTTCGCCGAGTTCGCCGACGAGCCGGGGCAGGCCGCCGCGTGGGACACGCTGGGCGTGGCCCACCACGCCCGGGCCGCGTACGCCGATGCGGCCGCCTGCTACGCCCGTGCGCTCGCCCTGTTCCGCGGCCTGGGCGACCGCGGTGCCGAGGCCGACACGCTGACCAATCTCGGCGACACGCACGCGGCCGCGGGGGAGCGGGGTCAGGCGAGGCTGGCCTGGCGTGACGCTCTGGGCATCTACGAGGCCACCGGCCACGCGCGGGCCGCCGACCTGCAGGCGCGCCTCGCCTGAGCTAATTCCGGCATCTGCCGCATATGCCGCGCCCGGCCAGGCAGAATGCGGTCAGAGGTACGCGACGCGAAGGAGTACCCGGTGGCCTTCCCGGACGACCAGCTCACAGCCGACGAGCACGTCATCCTGCACCTGCGGCCGCACTGGAAGGTGCTGTTCGGCCGGGTGCTGCTGGCCGTGCTGGCGATGGTGCTCGTGCTAGCCGTCGCGCTCTGGATCGGCAACCAGTACGTCGTCGGCATCGGCGCCATCCTCGCGGTGCTGGCGGTGGTCTGGCTCGCGGTCTGGCCCTGGGTGGACTGGCGCAGCACGCACTACGTGTTCACCAACGAGCGCGTGATGCTGCGTTCCGGTGTCGTACGCCGAGACCGCCGCGACATCCCGCTCAACCGGATCAACGACCACTCGACGAGCCAGACCGTGCTGGACCGGATGCTCGGCTGCGGCACGATGGTCATCGAGTCGGCGGGCGAGCGGGGGCAGTCGGTCCTGCGGGCGCTGCCCGACATCGACAAGGTGCAGAACGAGCTCAACGAGATCATCGACCAGGCGGTCGCGGGACCGCCGCAGCGACGTATCGACGCGCCGCCCGCGCCTGAGGGCAGCCCCGCGGCCCATCCCCAGCAGTAGGGTCAATCCCCAGCAGCTGTCAGCCGCCGCCGCGTTCTGTCGGTGGCCGGTGGCATGATCCCCGCGACCACGGGGAGATGATCACATGCTGGCAGTGGTGTCCGCCGACGCCGACCGGGCGGAGAACGCCGCGCTCACGGCCGCCCGTCTCGGGCTCGATGCGGACGGCCTGCGCGGGCAATGGTCCGATGAGGACTTCCGGGCCGTGCTGCTGTGGGCCCACCGGCAACTGGTCACCGGCGAGCACCTCGGCCGGACCTGGTGCGAGCGGTTCGTCCGGGAGGTCGCCGCCCGGCCGCAGCCGGCCTGGAACCTGGCACAGGTCGAGTGGATGCTCGACGCCGCCGCGTTCACCCGGCTGCCCTGGGGATTGGCGTACCTGGCCCCGGTGGCGGCGGCCGATGCGCTGGACGGGTTCGACGCCGGCGCGGTCTCGCAACGCCTGTCCTGGATCGCCGACCGCCTCGGCGCGCGGCCGACCGAGCCGCCGGACGCGGACGGCCCGGCGTTGCGGCAGCGTATCGCGGACTTTCTCGACCGGGCCGGCCCGTCGCTGGATCCGTTGTGGCGCAGCCTGCTCAGCCCTGTCCCGGCCGAGGCCGCCGCCGAGACCGGCCGACTGACGGAGATCATGTCGGCGGACGGCGTACCGGAGGTGGTGCAGCACTGCCTCGGGCAGGTCAAGGTCGAACCGACCCGCGCGCGGACGGCCAGGGCCCGCGCGCTCATGGCCGCCGCGCCCCGGTCCGGCGAGGCGAAGCGGGCGGTGCTGGAGCTGTTCTGCGCGGCCGGCGCGCGCGGCGACCGCTCGGACCTGCCCGAGGACACCGAGACGGCACTGCGCGGGCTGGTGTGGCTGCCGGCGGACGACACCGACGAGGCTGCCGACGAGGAGGACACCGAACTCCTCGCCCGGGTGGCGGTCGCCGCCGCGTCGACACCCGCGGGGCTGCCGGGCTACCCGCGCGCGCCGAGGCTCGCCGCCTCCGCCGTGACCGCGCTCGGCCGTCGCCGCCCGGAGGTCGCGCTGCGGACGCTGGCCCGGCTGGCGTCGAGCGTACGCAACAAGGCGCTGGCGAACCGCGTCCAGGCGGCTCTGGCCACGGCGGCGGAGGCCCGGGGCTGGGCGCCGGCGGAGGTCATGGAGCTCGCCGTCGACGACCACGGCCTCGATGCCGACGGGCGGCTCGTCACGGCCGTCGGGGCGTACGAGGTGGTCGTCGAGGTCACCGCGGACAAGGCCCGCCTGTTCGTCCGCCGGGGCGGCCGGGCGCTGACCGGCGTACCCGAGGCGGTCAAGGACGAGATCGGGCCGCTGCGGGCGGCGGTGAAGGAGATCGGCAAGACGCTCGCCGCGCAGCGGCAGCGGATCGACGGGCTGTTCTCGGCCGGCCGAACCTGGGCGTGGGCGGACTGGCAGCAGCGCTACCTGGACCACCCGGTCACCGCGGTGTTCGGCCGGACGCTGCTCTGGCGGACGGAAGGCGGCGTGGTCGGCCTGCCGGAGCGCGACCCCGACGGCTGGGTCCTGTGTGGACTGGACGGTGAGCGGGCGCGCGGCGAGCGGGTTTCCCTGTGGCATCCGCTGCACGCCACGCCGGCGGAGGTCGGCCGCTGGCGTGACCGGATCGACCGCCAGCCGGTCCGGCAGGTGTACCGCGAGATCTACCGGCTCACCCCGGCCGAGGAACAGACGGCCACCCATTCGCACCGGTTCGCCGCGCACATCCTGCGCTACCGGCAGGCCAACGCCCTGATGCGCGTACGCGGCTGGGACGCGCCCTATCTCGGCGCCTGGGACGGCGGCGGGCACAGCACGGCGGTCAAGGAGTTCCGTGACGGAACCTGGCGGGCCGCGTTCTTCCACGACCTCGTCGACAACGGGGACCGGTTCGACTGGGAGGCCCGCCTCTGCACCACCGGCCAGGTACGCTTCGCGCGCCGGGAGGCGGGCGTCTGGACCGCCGCCCCGCTGGCCGAGGTGCCGGCCGAGGTGTTCAGCGAGGCGATGCGCGACGTCGACCTGTTCATTGGGGGTTCCTCGATCGCTGCGGCCCATCCGTCACCCGCGAGCGCCGAATCTCCACTACCGTAGGGCGATGATCACTGGGCGCATCGAGGCGCTGCTGCGGGACACGCCGGTCGTCGACGGGCACAACGACCTGCCCTGGGCCCACCGAGTACGCGCGCGCTACGACTTCGACGCGCTCGACATCGGCCGGGACACGACTGGGGCGGGGCTGCACACCGACCTCCCGCGGCTGCGGCTCGGCGGGGTCGGCGGCCAGTTCTGGTCCGCGTTCGTGCCGTGCGGCCTGCCGAAGCACGAGGCGGTGACGGCGACGCTGGAGCAGATCGACGCCGTGCACCGGATGGCCGCCCGGTACGCCGACGACCTGGTCCTCGTCGCGTCCGCCGCGCAGATGGAGGACGCCCGGGCGGCGGGGCGGATCGCCAGCCTGATCGGGATCGAGGGCGGCCACTCCATCGCCGGTTCGCTGGGCGTCCTGCGGATGATGTACGCCCTCGGCGTCCGTTACATGACCCTGACCCACGTGAAGAACACGGAGTGGGCCGACAGCGCCACGGACGTGCCGGGCGTCGGCGGGCTGTCGGACTTCGGGCGCGAGGTGGTCCGCGAGTGCAACCGGCTCGGGATGATGGCGGACCTGTCGCACGTCGCCGACACCACGATGCACGCGACGCTCGACGTCTCCGCGGCGCCCGCCTTCTTCTCGCACTCCTCGGCCCGCGCGCTGTGCGGCCACGAGCGCAACGTCCCCGACGACGTCCTGCGGCGCGTACGCGACACCCGCGGCATCGTGATGGTGACGTTCGTCCCGGGCTTCCTCACCGAGGAATGTCGTGTGTGGATGGACGAGATGATGGCCGTCTCGCAGGCGACGGCGCAACGGTTCGCCGAGGACAGCCCGGAGTACCTCGAAGCCGAGACGGCCTGGCTGCGGGCGAACCCCCGGCCGCCGTGCACGGTCGCCGACGCGGCCGACCACGTCGAGCACGTACGCGAGATCGCCGGCCTCGACTGCGTCGGCCTGGGCGGCGACTTCGACGGAGTGGTCGCCCTGCCGGACGGCCTGTCCTCGGTCGCCGGCTATCCGCGGCTGCTCGAAGAGCTGTCCTCGCGAGGCTGGTCCGACGCCGATCTGGGCAAGCTGACCTGGCACAACGCGGTACGCGTACTCCGGGAGACCGAGGCGGTGGCCGGCTAGGGCAGCTCGGCCACGAAGCCGGCCAGGTCGGCGGCCATCTGTCCGGGCTGCTCCCACAGGACCAGGTGGCCGGTGTCCGCGTAGGCGACCAGGCGGGCTCCGGGGATCGCGGCGGCCAGCTTTTCATGGTCGGCGGCGGGCAGCACCTCGTCCCGGTCGCCCCGGAGGATCAACGCCGGCGCCGTGATCGGGCCGGTCTCCGTCGGCGGGACCGCCTCGGACAAGCCGGCCAGGGACGCCCGCCAGACCTCCGCCGGCATCACGGCGCCGTCCTCGACCCGGTCCTCGACGTACCAGTCGGGCACCTTCTGGTAGCGGGGGAACCAGTCCAGGCACGCGCGTACCCAGGCGGGGTCGACGGGATCGGTCAGCCGGTCCAGCTCGTCGGCGAAGGGCGCCCGGCCCCGCAGGCTGCGCGGCGTACCGGCAAGGACGAGCCCGCGTACGCGTTCCGGACTGCGTACCGCCACGAGCTGGGCGACGTAGCCGCCGCTGGAGGAGCCGACGAGCACGGCCGGCGGAAGGTTCAACGCCTCCAGGAACGCTTCGACGTCCTCGGCGAGGTCCGCCAGGGCGTAGCCGGCCGGGGGCTTGTCCGCCGCCCCGTGGCCGCGCTGGTCCATCGCCACGACGTGCCACGCCGGCGGCAGCAGCGGCAGCAGCCGGTCGAAGCTGCGGGCCGATTCGCCCCACGCGTGCAGCAGCACGACCGGCACCCCGAAGCGGTCGCCCTGGGCGACGGCGGAGACGGTCACGCCCGTACGCAGACGGACCGCGTATCGGTGCAGGTCAGGGGCCATCCACCGATGGTAGGCCGGTACGGCGTCAGGCGTCGGGGTACGCCCGGACGCCCGATCCGCGCGACCAGGCCCTGAGCCGCTCGGACAGTGATCGGGCAGAAGAACCGGAGTGAGCGGTGTGGCCGGTCCGACCCGGCGCCATGGCGGGCGCGCGCAGAGCCGGACCGGCCGGTCATCTCAGCCGGTGATGGTCTGCGAGCTGGTCTGCGCGCCGGCGATGAAGGCGTCGGTCCGGTACGTCTGCCCGGCGATCCGCCCGGTGCTGCACGAGAAGTACAGGTAGTACGTGCTGTACGAGTTGGTCGAGGAGTTGCAGGTGTACGCGGAGCCGCCGACCACGCGGTTGATCCACTGCGAGATGGTCGAGCTGCCGCCGCCGGTCCACTGGACGTAGTGCTCGAAGAGGATGGTGGCCGGCATCTTGGTGACACAGGCCTGGTGGCGGAACTGACCGACGTTGACCCATGCCGTGCAGTACTGCGGCGCACCGAGGTCGGCGTGCGCCACCTCCTGTACGCCGGCCGTCATCGTGACCAGGGCCACGACGACCAGTGCTAGCCGCTTTGCGTGACGAAGCATGGCATCTCCCGTTGTTGGGTCGAGGGCGCTGTACGCCGTGCGGCCGCGGGTGAGAGGTCGCTGATGAGCAGGTGGCGCCGGGGCGCCCGTTGTGAGGGTGAAGACATTGAGCCATGCGGATTATTGATCATCAATGACATTCGTTCGAGGCCGAAAAACCCTGGTGGAGGCGGGTACGCAGGGCGGTGTGGTGTGGCCTGAATCGTGTCGGCTGAGACGGCCGCGGGGCATTCCAGCGATAGTCCCGATACTTCCCGAAGCGCGTCAGGTGGCGGGATATGGCCGGGGGCGGGGGAAGGCGCCGGCGAACCGCCGAACGGCGTCCTCGTCTCCCTCGACCAGTAGCGGCTCCTCGATCGGCTGTCCGCCGAAGACCACCGCGCGCAGGGCGGCGACGCTGCCGGTGATGGTCGCGTCCGGATGCGCCGCCGTTCCCCGGGCCACCTCGAACCGGCCGGGGCGCACCGCCGCGTGGAAGACGTCGCCGTCCAGCCGGAGCTCGTAGACGCCGGAGAAGTCGGCCGCCGGGGCGAAGGTCGTCCGCAGGGCGAGGATGAACGCGTCGGCGCTCATCGGCGCGTCGGTGGCGGGCAGCGGGAGCCGGCTGCCGAAGGCCCCGAGCGCGACGAGGACCGGATCGAGCAGCCGCCCCACCTCCGTCAGCTCGTACGCGGTGGCGCTCACCGGCGGGCCGATCCGTCGCTTGTGGACGATCCCGGACCGCTCCAGTTCGCGGAGTCGTTGCGACAGCACGTTCTGACTCATGCCGGGCAGGCCGCGGCTCAGCTCGGTGAACCGCTTGGGGCCGAGGAGCAGTTCCCGCACGACGAGCAGCGCCCATCGCTCGCCCACGACGCCGAGGGCCCGCGCCACCCCGCAGGGATCGTCGAACCCGCGCGGGCCGGCCGTCTCGCTCACCACGGGGACATCATAGGGCCGGACACTTGCGTTCTGGTAGTGGTTACTCCTAAGTTAGGAGTATGACCGTGAAGCAGGGAGACCTCAGGCTGCTGGAGACGGAGCTCGCGCGGCGGCTGCTCGCCTCGGCCGAGCTGGCGCGCGTCGCGTACGTGGCGAAGGACGGCACGCCCCGCGTCTTTCCGGTGATGTTCCACTGGACCGGCACGGAGTTCGTGTTCGGCACGTTCGCCGGCAGCGCCAAGATCGCCGCGTTGCGCTCCCGCCCCGCGGTCGCGATCACGATCGACACGCCGGGCCCGCCGCCGGAAGTCCTGCTGCTGCGCGGCAACGCCGAGGTCACGGACGCCGAGGGCATCATTCCGGAGTACGCGTCGGCCCACCACCGCTACTACGGACCGGAACAGGGCGCCCGCAACATCGCCGACGTGGAGCGGTCCGGCCGCCGGATGGTCCGCATCGGCCTCACCCCGGACTGGGTCGGCACGCTCGACTTCGTCACCCGGTTCCCGGGGGCCCTGTCATGACGGCGTTCGTCCTGATACCGGGGGCGGACGGCCAGGCGTGGTACTGGCACCGTGCCGTTCCGCTGCTGCGGGAGCAGGGCCATGAGGCGGTCGCGGTCGACTTCCCGCGGTCGGCCGACGCCGGCTACGACGCGTACGCCGACGCCGTCCTGGGTCCGATGAAGGATCTCCGGAATCCGGTCCTCGTCGCCCAGTCCCTCGGCGGCCTCATCGCACCCGTCGTCGCCACGCGTACGCCGGTCGAGCGGATCGTGCTCGTCAACGCGATGGTGCCCGCGCCGGGGGAGACCGCCGGGCAGTGGTGGGACGACGTCGGCCATGCGAAGGCGAGGCAGGGCAAGGAGTTCGACCTCCTCGACGACTTCTTCCACGACGTGCCGGCCGACGTGACCGCCGAAGCCATGGCCGGTACGCCGTCCGGACCTTCCGAGCGGTTGTTCGCCGAACCGTGGCCGCTCGACGGGTGGCCGGACGTGCCGACGGCCTTCCTGCAGGGTGTGGACGACCGGTTCTTCCCGCTGGAGTTCCAGCGGCGGATCGCCCGGGAGCGGCTGGGCATCGGGATCACGGAGATCCCCGGCGGCCACCTCGCCGCGCTCAGCCGGCCGCGCGAACTGGTGGAGCACCTGCTGCAGGTTGCCCTGCCGTAGCGGCGCGGTCGCGCGTACGCAGGATGCCCCAGGCGACCAGCGCGGCGGCGAGGGCCGTGATCGTGAGGCCCGCGATCGTGGTGGCTGTCCGGAACTCGGCGGTCTGCCGTGCGGTCCAGTGCGTCGTGGCGATGCTGCCGGTGAACAGCGCGGCGAGGATCGTGCCGGTGAGCGCGATGCCCGCACCGGAGGTGACCTCGGCGGCCGTGTCGGTGAGAGCCGCACCGATCGTGGTCCGGTTCTCCGGCAGGCCGCGCAGGACGTTGACCCCGGCGACCACGCCGACCACCCGCATCCCGGCGGCCACGAGCATCAGGGCGACGGCGACCCAGGCGTACCCGTGGCGGCCGAACAGGGCGTAGACGGCCAGGCCGCCGACGACCACCGAGGCGCTGATCCAGGCGGCGCGGTCGAGGCCGACGCGCCGGACGAAGGGATTGATGAACGCGCCGCCCGCGATGAGGACGACGACCTGCGGCAGCATCCCGAGCGCGGCGAGCGCGGGCGGCCAGCCCCAGTCGAGCTGGAGTTGCAGGGTCACGAGGTAGCCGAGGCCGGCGGTCGCCAGCCCGGCCGCGGCCTTGAACGCCAGGCCGCCGGAGACCAGCGGGTGGGCGACGAGCCGCAGGTCGAGCAGCGGATGGCGGGCCGAACGCTCGCGGAGCAGGAAGAGCAGCGCGCAGGCCGCGGCGGCGGCCGCCGTGACCCACGGGAGCCACGAGCCGGTGCCGTCGTGGACGAACAGCGTCGGCGCGACCAGGGCGAGCACGATCGTCGCCGTGCCCAGAAGCGCGCCCGCGCCGTCGATCGGGTCGCGGTGCAGCCCCGCCGGATCGTCCGCGGCGATCCCGAACCGGACGCCGAGGATCGCGAGTACGGCGATCGGCACGTTCACCAGGAGCAGCACCTGCCAGGGCGCGACCGCGAGGACGAGGCCGCCCGCGGTCGGCCCGATGGCGAGACCGACCAGGCCTACGGTCGAGATGAGGGTCGTCGCGCTCACCCGCAGCCGGTCGGAGTCGAACAGCCGGAAGGCGAGCGCCATCGAGCCCGGCGTGGTCATCGCGGCGGCGATCCCCGTCGCGACGCGTACGGCGATGAGCTGGTCGGCCGTGGTGACGAAGGCGGTCGCCAGGCTGGCCGCGCCGAGCAGGGCCAGGCCGATGATCATGATCCGGCGGCGGCCGAACCGGTCCGCGAGTGCGCCGAAGGCCAGCATCAGCCCGCCGAAGGCGACCGCGTACGCGCCGGTCACCCATTGCAGCGCGGTCGTCGAGGCGTGCAGCTGCCGGCCGATCGTGGGCAGCGCGACGTTGAGGATGGAGTTGTCGAGCATTTCGAACAGGAAGACGGCGGACAACCCGGCCAGTGCCACCCATGCCTCCCCCAAGGAGCGCGGTGGGCGTGCGGCGGGGCCGCGGGCTCGCGTACCCGGGGCACTCTTACCGGGGACACTCTTATCGGGGACAGTGGCGGTGGACATGCCACTATGTTATGTGACTAAATTTAGTGACGCAAGGAAGTGTGATCCGATGCCGAGAACGGCGGAACGCGGCGGCCCGCAGACGCGCGCGAAGATCTCGCAGGTCGCGACCCGGCTGTTCCTCGAACGCGGCTTCGACGCGGTCACGGTCGCGGAGGTCGCGCGGGCGGCCGGCGTCTCCAGCGTGACGGTCTTCAAGCACTTCCCGCGCAAGGAGGACCTGCTCCTCGACCGCGAGATCGACGCCGCCGACATCCTGCGCTCCGCCGTACGCGACCGCGCCGACGGAACCGACGTGCGGGCGTCGCTCCGGGAGGCGAGCCTGCGCCTGCTGGACGAGCGGCACGCGCTGTCCGGTGTCGCCGACGGATCGGTTCCGTTCTTCCGCACGGTCGCGGCATCGCCGGCTCTGATCGCGCGCGCCCGGGAGATCGCCGCCGAATTGCAGCAGACCCTGACCGTGGAGCTGGACCGCGACCCGCGTTTCGCCGGCGATCCGGCGCTGTTCGCGGCCTTCTTCGTCGCCGGCTACGGCACGGTGCTGGTCGAGACCGCCCGCCGCCTGGTCGCCGGCGATCCGGCCGACGCGGTGGCCGCCGACCATCGCGTACGCGTGGAGCGGCTGTTCCAAGCACTGCGCGAAGGAGTCTAGCGGTCGTATCGAACACAAATCACGTTCGCTACTAGCATGATCGAACAAGGATCGTGTTTAATGCGCTGATGGGCAGCCCTGACCGCTGGAAGCAGATCGTCGACGCCGTACGCGCCGCCGGCCGCTGCACCGTCGCCGAGCTGATGGAGCTGACCGGCGCGTCCGACATGACGATCCGCCGGGACCTGGAGGCGCTGGCCGCTCAGGGCCTGCTCGAACGCTACCGGGGCGGCGCGCGCAGCCTGATCCTGCGGGGCGACGAACCGCCGTTCGCGCTGCGCGTACAGGAGGGGCTGGAGCTGAAGCGGCGACTGGCCGCGCAGGTCGCCCAGCTGATCAGCGACGGCGAATCGGTGCTCCTCGACAGCGGGACGACGTGCCTGGAGGTGGCGCGGGCGCTGGCCGGACGACGGCTGACGATCATGCCGCTGTCCCTGCACGCCGCGAACGCCCTCACCGGCGCGGCCCAGGTACGCCTCCTGCTGCCGGGCGGCGAGCCGCGGCCGGGAGAGCTGGCGCTGACCGGGCCGCTGACCGAGGCGTCGATCGCCGCGCTGCGCTTCGACACGGCCGTGATCGGCTGCTGCGGCCTGACCGCGCAGAGCGGTCTGACGGCCTACGACCTGGCCGACGCGGCGGTCAAGCGGGCCGCGATCGCGGCGGCCCGCCGAGTGATCGCGGTCGCCGAGGGTACGAAGTTGACGCGCACGGCGCTCGCGGTGGTGGCGCCGGCCGCGAGCATCACCACGATCGTCACCGACGACGGCGCGCCCGCCGCCGCGACCGAAGCGCTCGCCGGTGCGGGCGTGACCATCCAGACCGTCAGGACAGAGGCATGACCACGACACCCCGGCCCGTACTCGCCGCGCGGACGGCCACCTACGCCGCCTTCATCGGCTCCGGCTTCGCTTTCGCCAGCTGGGCGGCGCGCATCCCGCAGGTGCGCGACCATCTGCGGCTGACCCCGGCCACGCTCGGTCTGGTGCTGCTGTCGCTGTCGGTCGGCGCGTTCCTGGGCGTGACGATCGCCGGCTGGATCGTCGCTCGGTTCGGCTCCCGGCGCACGGTCATGACGACGGCGATCGCCCTCGGCGGGGCGCTCGCGGTCATCGCCGCCGGCTACACGGTCGGCGTACCGGTGCTGGCGGCCGGGCTGTTCCTGCTCGGCCTGGCCAACGGCATCTGGGACGTCGCCATGAACGTCCAGGGCACCGTCGTCGAGCGCCGGCTCGGCCGCTCGATCATGTCGCGGTTCCACGCCGGCTTCAGCGTCGGCACCGTCGCGGGCGCCCTGATCAGCTCGCTGCTGCTGGCCCTGTCCGTCCCGGTCGGCGCCCACCTGGCCGGCGTCGCCGTGGTCGTCGCGGTCAGCGTCGCGCTCATCAGCCGCGACTTCCTGCCCGACCAGCACGACCCCGAGCCGGTCGCCGCCGACGGGCCGAAGCAGAGCACCTGGACCGCCTGGCTGGAGCCGCGCACGCTGCTCATCGGCATCTTCGTGCTGGCCTTCACCTTCGCCGAGGGCGCGGGCAACGACTGGATCAGCGTCGCCGCCATCGACGGCCACGCGCTCTCACCCGTCGCCGGCACGCTGGCCTTCGCCGCGTTCCTCACCGCGATGACCCTCGGCCGCTGGTTCGGACCGCCGCTGCTCGACCGTTACGGCCGTGTCCCGGTCGTGCGCGGGCTCGCGCTGATCGGCATCGCCGGCACCGCCCTGTTCGTCTTCGGTCCCGCTCCCTTTTGGGTGTACGCGGGGACGCTGCTCTGGGGTCTCGGCGCCTCGCTCGGGTTCCCGGTGGGCATGAGCGCCGCCGCGGACGATCCGGCGCGGGCCGCCGCCCGGGTCAGTGTGGTGGCCGCCCTGGGCTACTGCGCCTTCCTGTCCGGGCCGCCCGTCATCGGCTTCCTCGGCGCCCACGTGACCGTGGTCCGGGCGCTGCTGGTGATCGCCGTCCTGTTCGGCATCGCCGCTCTGATCAGCGGCTCCGTACGCCCGCTGCCGCAGTCCTCTTCCTCGTCGCAGTCTCCTTCGGCGCCGGACCGCACGGCCGCCGATCGGAGCAGCTGACCGGTGCGGCCCCGCCCGGCTTTCGCCCGGACGGGGCCTCGGTGTCAGGGCTGGGGCCGCCAGCTGGTCGGCGTACCGGTGATGCCGGTGGCCCGGCTCGTGAACGTGGTGGCGTTCATCAACCGCACGACCGGGATCGAGCCCTCGTCGGTGGACTGCGCCGCGTACGCGACCAGACTGCCGTCCGGCGAGTAGACCGGGCTGGACTCGTTGACCGCCGGGGTGTTGGTGATGTCGGTGACCTTGCCGTTGTTCGCGTTCACCTTGTACAGATCGCCGCCCGACTCCACGATGATCGTCTTGCCGTCCGGGCTCCACGTCATCCGGTAGGGGTTCCAGCCGGTCTGGTGCGTGAGCTGGCGGGCCCGGGAGCCGTCGCCCGACGCCGGGTAGAGCCAGATGTTCGGGTTCTCGGTCCACTTGGCCACCGCGACCGTGCGGCCGGTGGGAGCCCACTCGCTGACCAGGTTGTTGAAGTCGCCCGGCGCCGTGATCGTGCCCCAGCGCACCGACGGTCCCAGCGGGCTGAGCGTCCAGATGTCGGCGTCGGACTCGAGCGAGATCAGATCACCCCGCGGCGACCAGCGCGGGAAGGACGGCGCCGACGGGCCCTCGACGATCTCGGTCGCCCCGGTGCCGTCGGCGTTGGCGATGTCGACCCCGTCGCAGCAGCCCGGCGACACGAACACGAACTTCGTGCCGTCGGGGGAGTAGTCGGGGCCGGCGTACCAGAAGAGGGTCAGGTGCAGGTCCTGCTTGTCCGTCCCGTCCGGACGGACGCTGGACAGGGTGGCCCAGCTGTTCGGGTCGTACCCGGTCGGGTCGAGCACCAGCAGGCGCCCGCCCGGCGAGGCCGGTGCCGGGGCGGCCGAGGCGGCGGGCGCCAGGCTCAGCGCCAGGGCCACACCGGCGAGGATCGCGATCGTTCTGCGCATTTTTCCTCCCGCACATAGAGATGTCGGTCCGAACACCTCGGCGGGGGCCGATGGGTTGCGAACTGTCGCCGGTCCGACAGTCCTTCGTCCGGCTGTTACTCCTCCAGGAGAGCCCGGAGCAGTTCCTCGGGCGTTTCCAGCTGCGGCAGGTGGCCGCTGCCGGGCAGGATCGTCAGGCGGCTGCCCGCCACCGCGTCCGCGTACGCCCGGGCGTGGGCGGTGTCGACGATGCGGTCGCTCGCACCCCAGACGATGTGGACGGGCAGGTCGAGCCCGCGCAGCCGGTCGAGCAGCGTCGGATCGGCCATCGCCGGCCCGGTGTACGCGAGCAGGGCCAGCACGTCCGGACTCGGGCCGTTGCCGCCCGCGGCCGGTGGCCGGGGTGCCCGGGCCGGGTCGTGCCAGGCGTGCGCGGCGAGTTCGGCCGGGGTCAGCGTGGCGACGTCGGGGACCGGGTGGCCGTCGACCACGGCACCGACCGCGTCGATCAGCATGAGGCCGGTCACCCGGGGGCTGCCGAGCAGGCCGATCTCGGCCGCGAGCCAGCCGCCGAACGAATTGCCGACCACCGTCACCCCGGTCAGGTCGAGCCGGTCGAGCAGGCCCGCGTACGCCTCGGCGAGGCCGGTGACCGACGCGAGGCCGGCCGGCCGGGGCGTGCCCGCGAAGCCCGGATGCGTCGGCAGCAGTACGCGTGACCGCGCGCGCCCGGCCAGCAGACCGGCGAACCCGGCCATGGTGGCGACGCCCCCGCCACCGTGCAGCAGAAGGTACGGCCGGCCGGCGTCGGGCTCGGCCGAAGTGAACTCGTCGGCGGTGAATTCGACGGCGGTGAACTCGACGGTGCCGACGGCGGGCAGGTCGATGGTGGTCTGCACGGCTGTCCTCGATTCCGGGAGGGGTGTACCTGTATCAGGAACCTTAACTAAGGAAGCTTATATACGCAAGCTGAGTTAGACTGAGGCATGCCGCACCGCCGCGCCGACGTCGCCCTCGCCGTGAAACGCCTGCAGCACCGCCATCACCGCGCGCTGAGCGCCGCGCTGGCGCCGCTCGGCCTCTCCCTCGTGCAGTGGGACACGCTGCGGCATCTGCACCGGGAGCCCGGCGCCTCGCTGCACGATCTCGCCGAGCTGACCTTCCAGACGGACCAGTCCTTCGGGTCGCTCGCCGTGCGGATGGCCGACCGCGGGCTGATCGAGCGCGTACCGGGGCCCGGCCGCGCGGTGAAGCACCGGCTCACCGACGAAGGGGAACGCGTACGCGCGGCGGGGCAGCACCTGGTGGACGGAGTTCTGGAACGGTCCTTCGACGGCCTGACCGCCCGCCAGCTCGACCTGCTCGGCGACCTGCTCGACGCCGCGCTCGGCCCGCATCCCACCAGGCCGTTGCCGGAGTGAGCCGGGCTCAGTAGCCGATCGCCGTGGCCGCGACCGACCGCAGATAGGCCGCGACCGGAGCGTTCAGGTACGCGTCCGCGAGCCCGCGCGGCGACTCGTGGAACAGGATCCCGTAGAGCGTCACGGCGTCCAGGTAGACGGCGGTGTCGTTGGGGTGCTTGCCGTCGGGCACGATGAGGAACGACGGCCCGTGCGCGGCGATGACCGTCTCGAACTCGTCGCCGATCGGGGCGACCAGGTTGGGCGTCGTCAGCGCCGCCGACAGGGCGGCGTAGTTCGCGTCGATGGCCGCCTTCGCCTCCGCCCGCGAATCGAACGGGTCGGGGTTCACCAGGGCCCAGTTCTTGAACAGCACCACCCGGCCGCCCGGCTTGAGGATCCGGGCGAACGTCGGCGCGTACAGGTTGAGCAGGGTGCTCGTGGCCGTCGGCAGGCTCGTGGCGACCAGCGTGCTGTACTCCTGCAACACGATGACGTCGTAGCGCCCCGAGCCGCTCAGCGCCTTCGCGGCGAACCCGTCCTCCCACGTGTGCCGCAGCGTGTACCCGAAGTGGATGACCTTCGTGAGGCGTACCGTGCGGCCTTCGGCGGCGGCGAGGCGGTGCAGCAGCGTGGGTGTGTCCTCACGGGTCACGTGGTTCACGGTGCCGAGCAGGCTGTTGCCCACGAACAGCACGTCGACCGGCCGCGTCGCGCTCGCCCGGTCGGTGACCGAGAACCGGACCGAGAACGGTACGCCGACCGCCGCCCCGCCCGCCCGCGTGCCGGTGTACGCCTGTGCCGTCAGCGTGTACGCGTCCGGCGTCGCCAGCAGTGGACAGTCCACGTAATCGTCGCAGAGGAAGAACGGCGCCCGCGACTCGGTACGCCGCAGGCTGTCGCCCTTCGCGCCGGTCAGCGTGAACACGACGCTGCCCGCGTCGACACCGGCCGCCAGGTCCGCCCGGAGGCTGAGCCGCGTACCGGTGAGGCGGGTGAGGTCGACGACGGTTCCGTCCGTCACCGGGCTCAGCCCCAGGATCGGCGTACGCGTCGCGTTGTTGATCAGCGACACCCCGTTGACGCCCCGCGCGTCTCCCGCGCTGCCGGCGAACACCCGCGGCGTGACCCAGACCAGGGCGGCGACACCGACCGCGGCGACCCCGAGCAAGGCCGCGGCGTAGAGCCGGGGACGGTGCGGCATCGGTGGCTCCTCGGGCGGGACGGGATCGGGGACCGACCGGGGAGCGGTGAGCCCCCGGGGAGGTCATGGTCGCGCACTTTGTCAAACGTTCGCGCCCGAGAATCGGAATGCCGACCGTCCGGACGACCGTCATCGTGGACATGAGGGTCGGCGCGGGGCAGGCACTAGCAACAAATCCTATGGGACTTGTAGGATATGGCCATGACCACGGACGTACTCGCATCCGATCAGGTCGGCGCCGCCGACTTCGCCGAGCAGTGGGAAGCCTGGCATCGCGACCACGAGGCCCACCGCGCCGACCCGCACGGCTTCCTCGCCATTACCGACATCCACTGGCTGACCACCGAGCCGCAACGGTTCACCGACGCGCCCGGCGCCTGGTCGCTCCGCGGCGACGACATCGTCGTCGAGCTCGGCGAGGGCGAAGAGATCATCGTCGACGGGGCGACCGTCCACGGCGTACACAGCTTCGGGGTGATCGCCGAACGGGGGAGCGTCTACGCCCGCTGGAAGAACGCCGTCATCGAGGTCGCCCGCCGCGGCGGGTACGCGATCGTCCGGCCGCGCCACCCGGACAGCCCGGTGCTGTCGGCGTACCGGGGGACGCCGGCGTACGAGCCGGATCCGCGGTGGGTGGTCGCCGGGCGGTTCGTGCCGTTCACCGAGCCCCGGCCGACGACGGTCGGCTCGGTCGTCGACGAGCTGCGGCACGTGTACGACGCGCCCGGGCGGATCTACTTCACGCTCGACGGGCAGACGCACATCCTGACCGCGTTCGAGGGGCACGTCCCGGGCACGCTGAACGTGCTGTTCACCGACGCCACCTCCGGGGTCACCACCTACGCTGCCAACCGGTCGCTGCTGGTCGGGCCGCCGGCCGAGGACGGCACGGTGGTGGTGGACTTCAACCGGGCGACCAACCTGCCGTGCGCGTACACCGAGCACGCGACCTGCCCGCTGCCGCCGGCCGAGAACCGGCTGACGATCGCGGTGGATGCCGGCGAGCGTTACCCGCACGCCACCGCCGCCTGAACGCACGCTGCCAAGATCCCGTTTGGATCAGGTTTTCGCACGTAATCATGGCCCATGATTCGGGTGATTTCCCTGATCCAAACGGGATCTTGGGACCGGCACCGAGCGGAACCCCGGCGTCAGGCGCCCGGGCGCACGTGCGGCAGCCGGTCCGCGCGGCGGCCCAGGATCAGGTTCGCCACCAGGGCCGTCCAGCCGGTCTGGTGCATCGCGCCGAGCGCGGCACCGTTGTCGCCGTGGAAGTACTCCGGGTAGACCAGGCGGTCGCGCCAGTCCGGATGCGTCTGGAACAGCTCCGTGCCGCCGTAGAGCGGCCGGCGGCCGTCCGGCCCGCGCAGGAAGATGTCGATGATCCGCTCGGACAGGTCGTCGGCGACCTCGGTGAGCGTACGCCGCCGGCCGGACCCGGTCGGGTACTCGAAGGTCGCCGAGTCGCCGAGGTAGTCGCCGAACGTGTCCAGCGCCCCCAGCAGCAGGTAGTTCACCGGCATCCAGATCGGGCCGCGCCAGTTGGAGTTGCCGCCGAACGCGCCGGTCGTGGATTCGGCCGGTTCGTAGTCGACACCGAAGTCCTGGCCGCCCAGGTTGATCACGAACGGCTCGGCCGCGTGCACGCGCGAGATGCTGCGCAGCCCGTACGGGCTGAGGAACTCCGACTCGTCGAGCATCCGGGAGACGATCGGGCCGAGCTGGTCCATCGTGACCATCGAGATGAGCCGGTTGCGGTGGCCCGACCGGGTCGTCCGGTTCTCGCCGATGACCTGCGCGTACGCGGGCTTGTTCTCGACGAACCAGCGGACGCGGGCGACCAGGTCCGACATCTGCTCGAACGTGCCCTCCCGCCAGGTCACCGTGGCCGCGAGCGGGATCAGGCCGACGATCGAGAACACGCGCAGCGGGATCGGTTCCCCGTCGCCGATCCGGATGGTGTCGCAGTAGAACTCGTCCTTCTCGTTCCACAGCTCCCGCGCCGACGCCGCGATGTACGCGAAATGCTCGAAGAACTTCGTCGCCACGTCCTGGTAGACCGGGTTGTACGTGGCGAGGCGTACCGACATCTCCAGCATGTTGGCCGCGTACATGGCCATCCAGCCGGTGCCGTCGGACTGCTCCAGGTGCCCCTCGACGGGCAGCGGCGCGGACCGGTCGAACGGGCCGATGTTGTCCAGCCCGAGGAAGCCGCCCTCGAAGACGTTGTTGCCGTCGACGTCCTTGCGGTTGACCCACCACGTGAAGTTGAACATCAGCTTGTGCAGGATCCGTTCGAGGAAGTCGAAGTCACGACCGCCGTCGAGGTCGAAGACGCGCAGCGCCGCCCAGGCGTGCACGGGCGGGTTGACGTCCCCGAACGACCATTCGTAGGCCGGGATCTGCCCGCCGGGATGCATGTACCAGTCGCGTACGAGAAGAAGCAGTTGCTGTTTGGCGAAGCCGGGGTCGACCCGGGCGATGGCGACGCAGTGGAAGGCGAGGTCCCAGGCGGCGAACCAGGGATACTCCCAGGGATCGGGCATGGAGATGACGTCGGCGGCGGCGAGGTGGCGCCAGCCGGCGTTGCGGCCGTGGCGGCGCTCCCACGGCGGCGGCGGCGTGGCCGGGTCGCCGTCCAGCCAGGGCTCGACGTCGTAGTGGTAGAACTGCTTGCCCCACATGAGACCGGCGACCGCCCCGCGGACGACCAGCGCCTCCTCGTCGGTGGTGCCGGCCGGCATCAGAGCGGCGAAGAACGCGTCGGCCTCCGTACGCCGGTCCGCCATGACCTTCGCGAAGCCGTCCCCCAGATCGGCCGAGCCGCCGGTGGGCTCGGCCAGCCGCAGCCGGATCTGCCGTGACCCGCCCGCCGGCACCTCCAGCACGTAGTGCAGGGCCGCCTTCGTGCCCGTCCGCGCGGGATTGACCGTCGCCGCCCCGTGCACGACATGATCATTGATGCCGTCCTTCGGGTACGCCGACCGTCCCGGCGTACCCCACAGCCGTTCGGTGTTGGTCTCGTTGTCGCAGAACAGCGCGGTCGGCGTACCGTCGCCGAGCAGCTCGATCGTGCCCAGCGCGCCGTGCCGGGCGGTCAGCCGGCCGCCGTCGCCGGTGATCGACGGGACCGCGTCCTCGCCGGGCTGCCCCCACGCCCACGTGTTGCGGAACCACAGCGTCGGCAGCACGTGGATCGTGGCCGTCTCCGGGCCCCGGTTGGCGACCGTCACCACGACGCACAGGTCGGTCGGGGAGGCCTTCGCGTAGTCCGCGGTGACCGACCAGTACCGGTCGTCGGCGAACACCCCGGTGTCGAGCAGTTCGTACTCGGCTTCGTGCCGGCTCCGGCGGCCGTTGACGTCGACCAGATCCTGGTACGGGAACTCGCCCTGCGGATAGTGGTACCGCCAGCTCATATGGGAATGCGTCGGCGTGGAATCCTCGTACCACCAGTACTCCTTGACGTCCTCACCGTGGTTGCCCTGCGTACCGGTGAGGCCGAACATGCGCTCCTTGAGGATCGGGTCGCGGCCGTTCCACAGCGCCAGCGAGAAGCAGAACCGCTGCTGCTCGTCGCAGACGCCGGCCATGCCGTCCTCGTTCCACCGGTACGCCCGCGACCGGGCATGATCATGCGGGAAGGAGTCCCAGGCCTCGCCGGTCGCGCTGTAGTCCTCGCGGACGGTGCCCCACGCGCGCTCGGACAGGTACGGGCCCCAGGCCCGCCACGCGACGGCGCCGGAATCGGCCTCGGCGATCCGGTCGGTTTCAGAGTTTGAGCTGGTCGCAGCAGTCACCCGTCCATCATCGGGGGAGGACGGCGGCGGCCGGGCGGCTTTGTGAATCCTGCTCGGATCAGGATGCGGTGAGGTCCTTGTCCTCCATCTCCCAGGCGTGGTCCATCGTGTGGAACCCCGTGTGGCGTACCAGGAAGCCGAGCGTCCACGACCGCATCGGCTTCAGCTCCCCCCGCTGGTAGGCGCGGATCGCCTCGACGTACGCCGACCGGTAGCCGGCGAGCGCCCCGGGTGCGAGGGCCCCGCCCTCCGGCATGCAGACGCCGACCTTCTTGGCGAAGTCCTCGCTCTCGACGCGGATCGTGTGGCTGATGATCTCGTCCCGCTCGCGGCCGCCGCCGCGGGGACCTTTGCGCATCTCCGCCGAGACCCGGGCCGCCACCTCGTCGAAGTACGCCCAGCAGCTTCGCATCAGGCCGAGTTTGCGCTCGAGTTCGGCGGCGTCCATCGGGTCCTGCTCCAGGGCGCTCGCCGTGAACGAGATGCCCCAGAAGTCGGTCGATCCCGCGCCGACCCGGTCCTCGACGATGTCGATGGCCGTCGCAACGTCGAACTCCTCCGCGAGACCGCTGCGTACGGCGATCGGGCGGTAGCGGCCGCGGTAGGCCGCGAACCGCTCCAGGGCGCCCTCGGGGGTCTTCGCGCCGCGGCTCCAGCCCGGCCAGTCGACGGCGTACGCGACGGACATCTTGGCTTTCGGGCCGTGTTCCAGGACCACCCGTATCGGCATGACGGACCTCCGTCCGCAGCCTAAGTCATCGTTGAGCAGGCGCAAGGGGGACGAGGCCGGCGGCGAGATCGCCCGCGCCCGTGACCGTCCAGGGCGCGGCCGCCAAGCCGTCGACGAGGATCGCGGCCGAGCCCTCGGCGATGTCCGGGCCGGCGAGTTCCGCCAGCCGGGCGGCGTCCGTGGTCGCCGCGAAGACCCGTTGTCCCGCAAGCGATCCGAGGTCCGTCTCGATCCCGTCGGCGGCGCGTACGGCGGCCGGGGACGGGGGCACGAGGACGGCGTCGCCCGCCTCGGACACGACGACGATCCGGTCCGCGCGGGCGCACGCGTGCCACGCCGCGAGGTCGAGCAGCGTCGTGCGGCGTACGCCGGTGAAGTGCTCCCAGAGGTCGGCGGCGATCCGGCCGAGGCGCGGGCCGTGCCCGCCGATCTGGTGGCCGTAGCCGGGACTGGACAGGCTCGCGTCGACCCACATGACCTGGGCGCTCGGCACGTGCAGGATCATCGGGGCGAGGGCCTTGGCGTTGCCGCGCAGGCCGAAGCGCTGCAGGACCCGGGCGCCCTCGAACTGGGAGCCGTCGCGCCCGGGCCGGGAGAAGCCGGCGAACGCGTCGGTGAGCTGCTCGAACGGGACGTCGTTGTAGCTGTAGACGACCGGGACGGCCCAGGTGGCGCCGGCGGCGCGCAGGCGGGCCCGGTGCAGGTCGAGGAACTCGGTGGCGCCCAGCGGGGGCGGCGCGGACGTCAGGTCGCCCGAGTGGATCGCGGCGTCCGTCGCGAACCGCAGGTTCGTGAAGTCGCAGTGGCCGACCGGGTTCCAGGCCTCGTCGTAGAACCCGCAGGACAGGTCCAGGTCGACCCGGGCCGTGGCGGTGTCGGTCCAGTGCAGGAACAGGCGCAGCACGTCGAGGTCGGCCAGCGTGCGTACGCTGCCGCGCGGCCAGCCGGCCAGCTGCTGCGAGGACGCCCGTTCCCGCATCGGGGCCGGGACGGCGGCGAGCCCGAGGTCGAGCACGGCGACGTCGAACCGCTCCAGGCCGGCGGCCCGGCGGACGAGTTCGGCGTCGGCCGCCGCCCGGACGGCGGCGATGGTGTCCGAGGCGAGCCTGGCCCGTCGCTCGTACGCCGTCCAGGTGCGGACCACGTCGCCCTTCGGGAAGAAAGTACGGCGGGGCGTGCCGGGCTTCGGGCCGTAGTCGGGTTCCGGCGCGGGACGGGTTCGCACGGGCTGGATGAGCAGGCGGCCGGACCCCTGCGGCCGCGCGGCGGCGGTCGCCACGGCGGCGGCCTGCTCGGCGAGGACCGTGCCGTCCCGCCCCGCCAGCGCGGCGGCCGCGCCGCCCAGGACCGCCGGCGACACCCGGGCGGCCGTCGAGCGTACGGCGTCGAGGATCCGGTCGCGCGCGTCGTTGTCGTCGCCGGCCAGGCGCAGCAGGTGGTCCAGCCGGCGCCACAGGTCGCCCGGCCGCCGGCGGAGCAGCCCGGTCACGGCCGGCACGTCACCGCACGCGAACGCCTCCTCGACGAGAGAGGCGAAGGTGCGTACGCGTACCGCCACGGTGTCATCGTCGTGAAAGGACAGTTCGACGTGGTCGGGATGCGCCGCGGCGGCGTCGGCCATCGCGGTCGCGAGCACCCCGGCGATCGGGGCACGCGTACCGCGGAGAGCCGCGAACGCCACCGCCGCGCGCGGGAACGCCGCGACCCGCTCGAACGGGTGCAGCCGCTCCGCGAGCCGCTTCCAGACCGTGGGGTGCCGGGCCAGATCCTCGGCGGCCGTCGGCAGGTCGAGCCCGTCCAGGAAGCCGAGCACCGCGCGGCGCAACGGCCGGGGGAGCGCGCGTACCCGCGGGACGACGGCGGTCACCTTCGGCTCGTCGACCGGACGCCACCCTTCCAGCGGTCCGTCCGCCCCTTCCGCACCCGGCAGCACCAGGCCCGCGTCACCGCCCGAGTACGCCCAGAGCGCGCGGGCCGCGTCGGTGGCCGTCGACCAGCGCGCGACCGCCTCGCCGAGAACCCGGTCGTACGCGGACGTCAGCACGGTCGCGTCCAGCGCCCAGGCGATGAGCAGCGCCTGGGTCTCCCGGGCCGGGACGGTGCCCGGCAACCAGTCCAGCCGTCCGGGGGCGGTCGCTTCCACCAGCGTACGCAGATCGGCCGCATCGGCCTCGTTCAGCGCCGCCGGCCGGGCGACCAGCTCGTCGCGGACGCGTACGACCGTCGTGTGTGGAGTGAGACTGAGCCGCCGCCAGCGCACGGGCGGCGACTTCCGGCGGCCCGCCAGCCGGGGCGCCGTGACCCGCAGGTACGCGTTGCCGCCTGTGAGCCGGCGGCCGCAGATCGGGCAGGCGCTGTACGCGGCGGGGTCGAAGCACGCGACGCAGACGAGATGCCCGCAGGGGTCGAGCGGGTGGACCCCCTCGGCCGAGCCGCACAGGACGCACGGCGCGCCCGGCGACTGGAAGACGTGGGCCAGCAGGCGGCTGACGAACAGCGCCTGCGGCTCCGCCGGAGTGTTCGGGAAGGCGCGGTAGAGCGGCAGGTGCTCGCGGTCGGCGCCGGTGGCCGCGTCGGCCGTGGCCAGCAGCCAGTCACCCCAGCGGTTGCGCACGTCCGCGGCCAGGCCCGCGAACCGGGCCCGCAGCGGCGCGTCGAGCAGCAGGCCGCGGTCGGCGAGATCGGTCTCCAGCAGGACGACCCACTCGCCGCCGTCGGCGGGCGCGGGTACGGCGGCGTCCGGCAGCATGACCGCGTTCAGGCGGCGGACCAGAACCGTCGCGACCGCGTCCACGCGTGCCTCCCGATGTCGTCGCGGAAAATGAGGCCGGGGCGGAGAGAAGGAACGCTGAATCTGTCAGAGAGGGAGAAGGAAGCGCTCCAGGGAGCCGCCCCGGCCCGATGATCGTAGCGAGCGCGGGCGAGGGCGTCATCGAGTTAACCGCGGCTCTTGCGGGGCGGGCGTGCTCGGCGTAAGAACGGCAGCACCACTCCCACCCATCAAAGGAGATGCGTGTGACTTCCGCCCGAGGTGCGCGCGTCGTGCTGGCGCTGGTCGCCGTGACCGGTCTCGTCCTGGCCGGTCCCGCCGCCGCCGGGCCGCCCGCGGCCCCGCCCCAGCACGCCCCGTACGCCGCCTGCGATCCGCTCGATCCGACCGCCTGCCTGCTCCCGTTCCCCAACGACCTCTTCACGGTCCGGGACAGGTCCAGCGCGACCGGTCTTCGGGTCCACTTCGAACAGTCCTCGATGCCGGCCTCGGTGGCCGGCGTACACATCGACCCCACCGAGTGGAACCGGCAGGACGGGTTCAGCCCGGGCACGCCGATCCTGGTACGCGTACCCGGCCTGGACCCGGTGGCCAGCGGCATCGCGCCGGTGACCGACATCGGGCGGTCGCTGCGGCCGGACGCGCCGATCGTGCTGCTGAACACCCGCACGTGGCAACGTACGCCCTACTGGGCCGAGCTCGACGCGCACGCCGCCGCGCAACCGGACCGGCAGGTGCTCATCGTCCGCCCGGCGGTCGAGCTGGACGAGGCCACCCGGTACGTCGTCGCGGTCCGCAACGCGCGTACCGCCAGCGGGGACGAGATCCCGGCGCCGGCGGCGTTCTCGGCGTACGTGACCTCCGGCCGCGGCCCGCACGACGAGCGGGCGCAGGAGATGAAGCGCATCCTGGCCGACCTGACGGTCACCGGGGTGCACCGCAAGGATCTCTACCTCGCCTGGGAGTTCACGACGGCCAGCGAGCGGAACCTGACCGGCCGCCTGCTGGCGATGCGCGACGGCGCGTTCGCCGCCCTCGGGGACGCGGCGCCCGCGTACACGGTCACCGGGGTCACGGACTACACCGAGGCCCAGGACGCCCGCATCGCCCGCCAGGTACGCGGAGTCGTCGACGTGCCGAGCTATCTCACCGGCACCGGCGGCCCGGGTTCGCGGCTGCACTACGACTCGGCCGACGCGGACGCCGTACCGACACCGTCGGGCGGCACGGTCGCGGCGGACTTCGTGTGCAACATCCCGCGCGGCGCGAGCGCGGCGCAACCCGCGCACCTGTCGCTCTACGGCCACGGCCTGCTCGGCGCGCCGACCGAGATCAACGCCGGCAACGTGAAGGACATGGCGTACGGGCACGACTTCATGTTCTGCGCGACCAGCTGGATCGGCATGGCGGCCGCCGACGTGCCGTTCGTCGCGGGCACGTTCGCCGACCTCAGCCGCTTCCCGGCGGTCGCCGACCGGCTCCAGCAGAGCTACCTGGACTTCCTGTTCCTCGGCCGGGCGATGGACCACGCGGCCGGCTTCGCCGCGAACCCGGCCTTCCAGGACGCCGACGGCAAGGCCCTGCTGGACCTCGCGGGCGGGCTGCACTACGACGGCAACAGCCAGGGCGGCATCAACGGCGGCGCGCTCACCGCGGTCGCCCAGGACTGGACGCGGTCGGTGCTCGGCGTACCGGCGATGAACTACAGCACCCTGCTGCAGCGCAGCGTCGACTTCGCGCCGTTCCAGCAGATCATGGACCAGGGCTACCCGGACAAGGCCGACCAGCAGATCATTCTCGGCCTGCTGCAGATGCTGTGGGACCGCTCCGAGGCCGACGGCTACGCCCACCACCTGACCCGCCGACCGCTGCCGGGCACGCCGGTCCACCAGGTCCTCATGCACGTGGCCTTCGGCGACCACCAGGTCTCCCCGGCCGCCGCGCAGGTCGAGGCCCGCACCATCGGCGCGCGCCTGCACCTGCCCGCCCTGGCCCCCGGCTGGTCGGACGAGACCGTGCCGTTCTGGGGCATCAGACCCGTCAACCACTATCCGTACGCCGGGTCGGCCATCGTGGTCTGGAACAGCGGTCTGGCGTACGCGCCGCCGCCGACGAACCTGGCACCGTCCGATCCCCGGTACGGGCAGGATCCGCACTCGTTCCCGCGTTCGCAGGCGGCAGCGCAGCAGCAGAAGGCGACCTTCCTGCTGACCGGTCAGGTGATCGACGTGTGCGGCGGAGAACCCTGCGCGTGACACGCGGAGCGGGGCGCCCTCGTCCGGGGCGCCCCGCCATGGTGGTGGCAATCGGCGTACGCAGGTGATCTAGGGTGCCGGGATGGCTCATCTCAGCGTGACCTTGACCGTGGGCGCGCCCGGCGTGCTGGTGACGTGGTCGCTGGACGGCGTCGCGGTCCCGGCGGGCGGGCCGGTCGGCCGGTTGCCGGTCGCGGTCGCCGGGGCGCCGACCCTGCGGCTCGCCGACGATGCGGTCACCGCGGTGGACGACCTCGGGCCGCTGCCGCTCGTCGCGACCGTGGCCGAGGAGGACGGCGAAGCGGTGCGCCGCTGGACCGCCGGGCGGGCGGCCCAGGGGCGGATCACGCTGTCCCACCCCGCCGAACCGGTCGCCGCCGAGCCGGGGCCGGCGACCCCGCCGCTGGAACTGCGCCGGGAAGCCGGTGGCCTGTCCGGCGCCGTGAAGTGCTTCGTGATCCTGCCGCCGGGACCGGAGGAGCTCACCTTCGACCTGCGCTGGGACCTACCGGCGGCGGGCCGCTGGACGGCGGTCACCAGCCTGGGCGAGGGCGGCGAGGTCGCGGGCGCGGGCCTGGAGCGGCTGGGCGACACCTATGTCATGTGCGGCGACCTCGCGGATCGTCACCACCGCGACGGGGAGTTCTCCGTGTGGTGGCTGGCCGATCCGGGCATCGACGTCCAGGCCTTCGCCGACCGGCTCGGGACGACATACCGGATCATGGCCGAGGCGTTCGGCGCGCCGGCGCACGCGTACCGGGTGTTCCTGCGGGGGCATCCGCATCGGGGGGCCAACGCCTCGGCGCATCCGGCGTCGTTCGTGATGGCGCTGAATCCCGCCCAGCCCCTCGGCGCGGCGTCGCTGTACGAGACGATCGCCCACGAGCTCGTCCACGAATGGCTGCGGCTGGACGGCGCATCCGAGGACGTCACCTGGTTCGTCGAAGGGGCGGCCGACTACTACTCGCTCGTCCTGCCCTGGCGCGCCGGGCTGATCGGCGACGAGGAGTTCCTGCGCGCGGTCAACTTCGAGGCCCGCGAGGCGTACGCGAATCCGCGCCGTCACCTCGACCTCCGGCAGGTGCAGCAGGTGTTCTTCTCGGATTTCCTGGCGCACCGGCTGGCGTACGCGCGCGGCCTGTTCTACCTGGCCGACCTCGACGGCCGGCTGCGCCACGCGACCGGTGGCCGGCAGAGCGTCGACGACGTGGTGCGAGGCGTGGTACGCGCCCGCGCGACCGGCGAGCGGGTCGGCGTCGAGCAGTGGTGCGCCCGCGTCGGGGAGTTCCTGCCCGCGGCCGAGCAGCCGATCCTCGACGCGCTCGCGTTCACCGGTGCCGGGCGGCCCGCGCCGGACTGCTTCGGCCCGGGTTTCACCGGCGAGGTGATCGACGTTCCCGTGCCCGATGTCGGTTTCGACCCGTCCACCTTCATCAGCCGCGAGGTCCGGGGGCTGGTGCCCGGCGGCCCCGCGGACCGGGCCGGCCTGCGCGAAGGCGAGCGCCTGGACCTGCCCCGGTATCCCGACATCGTCGGCCTCGATATCGGCGAGGGTCTGGAGGTCGGCGTGATCCGGGACGGCGCGCCGGTCCGGATCACGATTCCCATGTCCGGTGGGACGGCGCCGGTGCCGCGGTGGCGGACGGCCGTGGCCGTGCCGGGCGCCGCCCCGACCGGAGGATCGTGGCCAGGCCGATGACGACGAGCGCGAGACCGATCAGGCCGAACGCCCCGATCAGCAGGTAGGTCTGGGTGAGGCTGAGCCCGGACAGCCAGCCGGGCAGGGCGGTCGTACGCGTCGCGGCGCCGGCCACCCGGGAGAGGTCAGTCATGAGGGGGACCAGGCTTCCTTAGTGGACGGTCGGGCTCGGCGTGGCCGAGGATTTCGCGGACGGCGCGGCGGCGGTGTTGGCGTTCCAGGACGGATGCGCGGCGACGAACGCGCCCACGTGGTCGTCGGCGGCTCCCTTGTCCGCCCGCACCGCCTGCAGCAGGGCCAGGCTGTCGGAGTTCAGCCCCTGCACGGAGCCGGGGATGTCGCTGCCGGTGTAGCGCACGTACTGGCCGCCGTTGGTCTTGATCGTGGTCATCGCGTCCGGGCCGATCCCCTTCAACGTGAAGATCCAGTCGTTCATCGGTATGCCGCCGCCGTCGAAGGTGAACGCCGACCCGATGGCCTGGATGAAGCCCGACAGCTTGAACGGGTCGGACAGGCCCTGCTGGTAGGACTGCTGGAGCACGGCCCGAATGAGCTGCTGCTGATGGCGCTGGCGCCCGTAGTCGGTGCCGACCAGGCCGTCGCGGCAGCGCATGAAGTCCAGGGCGTCGTACGGGCTCAGGTGCTGCCATCCCTTGCGGTAGACGACCTCCTTCACCCCGGGCAGGGTGCACTTGTCCGGCGTGGAGTCGAAGGTAAAGCCCCTCGGGCACGTGGGTACGCCGGTGTCCGGATTGATGTGGTACGGCGCGGCGTGCTGTTTCGGATCGTTGTTGATGTATCCGTGGTGGATCGAGTACGTCGTCTCGTCGACGTACATGGTCACGCCGCCGAGCTGCTGCACGATCTTCTCGAAGCCGGTGAAGTCCACGATGGCCCCGGCGTTGAAGGAGATCCCGTAGTTCTTCTTGATGGTCAGCGCCAGCAGCTCGAACCCGCCCGGTACGCCGCCCCCGTGATTCGAGCCGTACACGAAGGCAGCGTTGATCTTCGCCGAGCCGCCGGGGAAGCCGCTCTTGGCGTACGCGGGGATGCGGACGCCGGTGTCGCGCGGCAGGGAGACAAGGTAGATGCGATCGTGGGACGCGGGCACGTGCGCGATCATGATCGTGTCGGTGCCGCCGGGGCCGTTGTGCCGGCTGCCGCCGTCGAGCCCGACGAGCAGGATGTTCAGCGGCCCGCGGATGGTGGAGCCGTCGAAGCTGGGGGCGGCGTCGCCCAGCAGGCTCTGCTGGTGCACCGAAGAGTCCACCTTGCCCAGCAGGGACCCGACCGCCGCGAAGGCGGCGCCGCTGCCGATGAGCATCAGCGCGCCGAGGACGACGATGAGCTTCGCCCACAGCGGAGCTTTACGCCGCCGCCCGGCGGGAGCCGGGGCGGTACGGCCGGAACGGGAGCTGCGATGTGCTGAGACGGTCATGCGGAAACGAGGTCCTTCACGATCGGCGGACACCGGGATCGGCTACTCATATGACGTACCCCTGAGGTCGGAACGTTGCCCACCCACCCAAAGACAGATCAAATTCAAGATCTTTTTGTCCCGGGTTCGTCGATCTCGCCTCCGCTCCTCGCGCGGGAGACCGTTCCGGCCCTGGGGGGCCTCCACTGCCAGGTGGGTGGGGCGACGCATCCTTCGCCGTCGTCCGGTCACCGTTTCACCCTGCACCCCGGGCCTTTGTCGCGACTGTCCGACTTGTGCGTGGGGTAGCCGGCGATCTTGCGCGAATGTCTCGGATTTCGTCCGGTATACCCTAAGCGCCCGGACATTCGCGCAAGATCGCCGGCCGCCAGGAGGATCAGGGTCGCCGTCCGGCCCTGGTCGGCCCCTAGTCGGCCCCTGGTCGGCCCTGGGGGCCCGGGCTTTGTCGCGACTGTCCGACTTGTGGGCCGGCGGGCCGTCGAGCGGGGTGATCGTTTACGGCTGAGGTGTGAATATGGCCGCCCCGCGCATGATCGTTTACGGTTCCGGAGCGCGTTGACCGTCTCCGGCTACACCTGACGCGTCATCGATCATGCAGATCGGGCCGGAATTACACCTCAGCCGCAAACGATCAGCAAACCGACGACGGCTATCCACTAGGCGGAAGATCGTTCCCGCACCACGGACTCCGACCGAGGGTCGGACGGCTCAGGCGTGATCCACAGCGGCCCGGATGTCCAAACGCACCCCCCGCCCATGATCCAAAGCGCTTCGGATGCAGGAAACCGGCCCCTGGCGACATCTCGGCCGCACTGGATCGAGGGAGTAGCCCCGAAAACTACATCCCACCCGCAAACGATCATCGCGGCCTGATCCGGCGTCGCCATACCGGACGGTCGCACCGCCCGACCGTGGGCGATCTTGACGGATGCCCGGTTGTCCACGTGGTTGATCTCTGCCGACGTCGACAACCGGACATCGGTCAAGATCCGCCAGCCCGAGAAACCACCACGCCAACCCCGGCCGAACGTCCATATCAGACAGTCGCGACAAAGCCCGGGCCACCCAGGGGCCACCCAGGGGCCACCCAGGGGCCACCCAGGGGCCACCCAGGGGCCACCCAGGGGCCACCCAGGGGCCACCCAGGGGCCGACCAGGGCCGACCAGGGGCCGACCAGGGTCGGACGGCGACCCTGATCCTCCAGGCGGCCGGCGATCTTGCGCGAATGTCCGGGCACTTAGGGTATACAGGACGAAATTCGGGGCATTCGCGCAAGATCGTCGGCTACCCTCGCGCACGAGTCGGACGGTCGCGACAAAGTCCGGGGTGGAGGGTGAAACAGTGACCGGACGACGGCGGACGATGCGTCGCCCCAGAAACCTGGCAGTGGAGGCCCCCCAGGGCCGGAACGGTCTCCCGCGGGAGGAGCGGAGGCGAGATCGACGAACCCGGGACAAAAGCCCTTAAAGCCCTTAAAGCCCTTAAAGGTTTGGTCTACGCCACCAACGACTGGGTGCCGAGGACGATGGCGAGGGCGAGCCGTTCGGCGTCCTGCGTCCCGGGCTCCGCGGTGTAGACGGTGATCCGCAGGTCGTCGACGGCGACCAGGAGCGTGTCGCAGTCGAGCGTGATCCGGCCGACCGACGGATGGTCGATCGTCTTGCGCTTGGACATGTCCGGCAAGGGCGGCGGCGCGTCGGAGTCCCACAGCTCGGCGAACCGGGGACTCCGCGCGGTCAGGTCGGCGACGAGCTTGCGCAGCGAACGGTCGGCGGGGTAGCGGGAGGCGGTCAGGCGCAGGTCGGCCACCAGGCGGGCCTCGTGGTCGGCCTGCTCGCGTTCGGTGTGCACGACGCGGCTCTTCGGCCCGAGCAGGTTGCGCCAGACGGCGTTGCGTTCCAGGTCGCGCCACGTGCTCGTCTCACCCATGAGCGCGTCGTAGGGCGCGTTCGCCATCACCAGCGTCCAGGTCGGGTCGTAGACCACCACCGGGGTGTACGCGAGCCGGTCGAGCAGCCGCTGCACGCTCGGCGTCAGCCGGGACGGTACGACGCCCGGACCCGGAGCGGCGTGGCCCGCCAGCTGGTAGAGCAGATCCCGTTCGGGGTCCGACAGCCGCAGCGCCCGCGCGAGCGCCTCCACGACCTGCGCGGACGGGGCGGTCGCCCGGCCCTGTTCGAGGCGGGTCAGATAGTCGGCGGAGATCCCGGCGAGCGAGGCCAGTTCCTCGCGGCGCAGCCCGGCCGCCCGCCGTCGGCGTCCCACCGGTACGCCGACTGCCTCCGGCGCCGCCCGGTCGCGCCAGCGGCGTACGGTGCGGCCGAACTCCCATGCCTCCACGCCTTCCAGTATCGGCGGCGGCCGGCCGGCTGTCCTGGCCCTGGCAGTCCTACGAAAACCGGACGGCTGCCTGTTGCCGGCCGCCGGCGGTCCACTGGTGGCATGACATCCGTTCTGCTCACCGGCCCGACCCGTGGCCTCGGCCGCGCGACCGCCCTGGCGCTGGCCGCCCACCCGTCCCGGCCGGATCTGCTGCTCGTGGGGCGGCCCGGCGCGGCGCTGGCCGAGATCGCCGGCGAGGCCCGGGCGCTCGGCGCGAGCGTCCACGAGATCGGCGCGGACCTGGCCCGCCTGTCCGACGTCCGCGCGGCCGCCGCCACCGTTCGCGACCTCGTCGAGTCCGGCAAGGTACGCCCGCTCGGCGCGCTCGTGGCCAACGCCGGGGTGATGTCCGCCGACACCCGGCAGGCGTCGGCGGACGGCCACGAGCTGACGTTCGCGGTGAACCACCTGGCCCACGCCCAGCTGATCGGCGACCTGCTCGACGTGTTCCAGGCACCGGCCCGGATCGTGCTGCTCGGCTCGAACACGTACCACGCGAACTTCTGGCGGCGGCTGCTCGGCGTACCGGCGGCGCAGTGGCGTGACCCGGTGGAGATCGCCCGGCCGGCCGTCGGGGACGCGAACCCGGGCATGAAGGCGTCCGGCGTCGCGTACTCGAACGCGAAGCTCGCGGTGCTCTACTACGCCCACGAGCTGCAGCGGCACACCGGTCCGGGGATCAACGTCGCCGTCTTCGAACCCGGCTGGATGCCCGGCACGTCCCTGGGCCGCGGTACGCCCCCGGCCGCGCAGGCGATCGGCCGCGGGATCGCGCGGCTGCCCGGTGTCGCCACGCCCGAGCGGTCGGGACCGGTCCTCGCCTCGATGGCCCTCGACGAGCGGTGGGCGCACCTGCGCGACGGGGCGTTCGTGGTCCGCGACCAGGTCGCCGAGGTACGCCCGATCGCCCGCGACCGGCAGCGCGAGAGCCGCCTCTGGGCGGCGACCCGGGAACTGCTCGACCAGGCCTGAACCAGGCCTGAACCGGGCCTCAACCGGGCTTGAACTGTGCCGCCGCGGCGCTCTGCAACCGGGCTGCAACCGCCGGACCCCATCATCATTGCAGGTGACGAGCCGTGGATGCCGCGGCGCTCGCTTCAACGGGGGTTCTGTGCCGGGACGGTCCCGCCACGACACAGGAACTGGGGCGGCGCGGCTATCCCACGGTCACTGCTGCGCCCAGGCGAGCAGGTCGCCGGTCGGCTCGACGCCGATGTCGCGGTACAGCCCGACGGCCTCCAGCGCGGCCGTCCGGGCCGCGACCGGTTCACCCCGCGCGGCCAGGCACCGCACGAGATAGCGCAGGGTGTTCGCGGTCGCGACCGGCGTACGCAGCGATCGGGCGATGGTGAGCGCTTCGGTCAGATGGGCGTGGGCGCGGTCGAGATCGCCGCTGGCCGTCGCGACGCGGCCGGCCACGGTCAGGGTGGCCCGGACGACGGACGGGTGCATGGTGCTGCGCGCCGTCGACAGGGCGCGCTGCGCGTGCACCTCCGCCTCGTCGAGCCGGCCGAGCTGCATCAGGCAGGTGGCGATGACGCTGTCCATCCGGCACTGCCCGTCCTGCTCGTCGAGCGCCGCCGAGGCGTCGTACGCGCGCCGGGCGACGGCCAGCACCTCGTCCGGCGCTCCCCAGTCCTGCAGCGCGAGGGCAAGGCTGGCCAGGGCGTTGGCGGTACCGGCCCGCTGGCCGCTGCCGTCGAAGACGCGTACCGCCTCCTCCAGCGCGGCCCGCGCCTCGGCCAGTTCGCGCAGGTCGATGTGCAGGTTGCCCAGGGCGAGGTAGGTCCAGCCGAACTCGCCGATCGCCGGCGTGTCCGCGGGGCGCCGGGCGATCGCCCAGTCCGCGGCCGCCTTGGCCGCCCGGTAGCGGCCGAGCGCCCGGTAGGTCATCGCAAGCTGGGTCGCGGCCATCACGGTGCCGGGCAGGATCGCCGTGCGCGCGTACCGGCGGCGGGCTTCGGAGAGGTCGCGGGCGGCCAGCGCGAGCTGACCGCGCCCGCGCAGGCTGCCTCCGAGGGCCAGCAGCAGGGCCGCGCGCCCCTCCGGCTCCAGGTCGAGGGTCAGCTGATGGGTCACCGCCACGTCCCAGTCGGCGACGTAGCGGCGGAACCCCGAGAAGCTCGTCATCGAGGCGACCAGCCGCCACGACAGGTCCGTCCAGCCGCGCTCGGCCGCGTCGCGGACCGCCGCGAACACCACCTCGCGCTCGCGCTGCAGCCACCCCTCGGGGTCGTCCGGCACCCAGTCCGTCCCGCGCCACGCCGGCGTCGGGTAGGACCGGTTGCCCAGCGCCGCGTCCGCCCTGATCACCCGGGCGAGCATTTCCTCGTACGCGTACCGCAGCGCCGCGGCGTCGTCGGCGTCCGCGGTCTCGGCCGCGCACAGCTGCACCAGGTCGTGCAGGTGATACCGGCCGTCGCGGACGGTCGCCAGCGAGGCCTCGACGAGCTGGCCGAGCGCGGCCGGGACGGAATCCCCGCCGCCGGCGGCGGCCAGCAGCCCGGCGAGCCACAGCCCGGCCTCGGGGATCGGGACGAGGCTGAGCCGTCGCAGCAGGACGGTCGCCTCGGGGGGCAGCCGCTGCACGCTGGCCGCCACGACCGCGCGGATGGCCGCGTCGGGATCGTCCTGGACCGACAGCAGGTTCAGCCGGTCGGCCGCCAGCCGGTCGCGCAGGTCCCGCAGGCTCAGCGACGGCTGGTCGATCAGCTGGGCGGCGACCAGCCGCAACGCCAGCGGCAGGCCGCCGCAGCCGGCGAGCAGGTCCGCCGTCGCGGCCGGGTCGGCGTCGAACCGGCCGGCTCCGATCGCCGTACGCAGCAGGTCACGGGCCTCGTCGGCGGGCAGCGCGTCGAGTTCCAGCCGCCGTGCGCCCTCCCGGGCGACGAGTCCGGACAACCGGCTGCGGCTGGTGACGACGACCGCGTTGCCGGACCCGCCGGGCAGCAGCGGGCGTACCTGCTCGACGGAGGCCGCGTTGTCGAGCAGGACCAGCATGCGGGTGTCGGCCAGCCGGGACCGGAACAGCGCGGCGGCCTCGTCCTGGGTCTCGGGCACCTCGTCGCTCGGTACGCCGATCCCGCGCAGCAGCTCGTCGAGCGCGACCGCGGGCGGGGTCGGCGGCACGGGACCGTATCCGCGCAGGTTGATGTAGAGCTGCCCGTCGGGGAACCGGGGATGCGCGGCGCTCGCCCACTGGACGGCGAGCGTGGTCTTGCCGATGCCGCCGGTGCCCGAGATCGCGCTGACCACCGCGACCGCGCCCGGTTCGCCGGTCACGCCGTCGAGCCAGGCCAGCTCGGCCCGCCGCCCGACGAAGTCCGGCATGACCCGGGGCAGCTGCCGCGGTGGCGTACGCCCGCCGACGGGCGACGGGGCGGACAGGCCCGGGTCGCCGCTGAGGATGCCGGTGTGCAGCTCCTGCAGGGCGGGGGTGGGCTGGATGCCGAGCTCGGCCATGAGCAGCTTGTACGTGTCGCGGTAGACGTCGAGGGCGTCGGCCTGCCGCCCGCCGCGGTAGAGGGCGAGCATCAGCTGCCCCCGGAACGCCTCCCGGTACGGGAACTCGCCGACGGCCGCTTCGAGCCCGGCGATCGCCGCGGCCCCGGCGCCCTCGTCGAGCAGCGACTGGTGATGCGCTTCCAGCAGGTCGGCGCGCAGCTCGCCGAGGCGCCGGGCGGCCCAGTCGACGGCTTCGATGTCCCGGTGGCCGCGGAACGGTTCGCCCAGCCACAACCCCAGCGCGTATGCGGGCGGCTGCTCGGGACCGGTACGCCGGCCGGCCGCGGCGAACCGCAGGACGTCGACCTCGTCGGGCGCGACGACCAGCGAGTAGCCGGACGGCCCGAGCGTGACCCGGTCGTCGTCGCCGAGCGCCCGGCGCAGCCGGTGGACGTAGACCGCGATGGTCTTGCGGGCCGTCCGGGGTGGATCGCCCTGCCACAGCTCGTCGGCCAGCCGGTCGGGATCGACCGGGTCGCCGGAACGGGCCAGCAGCGCGGCGACCAGCCGGCGCAGCATCGGAGTCGCGGAGACGACCTGGTCATCCACTCGGATCACCAGGTCATCGAATGCGTCGATGCGCAGCACGCGTGTCCTTGACCGTCCGCCGCGGCGGTGTTCCGCCGCGTGAGCCGAACAATGTAGCGCATCCCGGCCAATGGGAACCCCCGGCCGAGGTCCCTCCCACAACGGAGCATCGCGGCGGCCAAGGTCGTCGATATCATCGACTGCTTCGCTCCTCGGTGAAACCGCCGTGCCGCAGTGACGGTCGTGCATCCATCCGGCGCTGTCACCGGTGAGGAGCGACCGCTCCAACAGAGGAGCTTTCATGCGTTTGCTGGCAACCCGCCGGCGCAAGGTCGTCGCGGGCGTCGCGGCGGTTCTGCTCGTCGGTGCGGGTGGTCTCGTGGCCACCAACGAGGAACTTCTGAGAGAGATCGGCATCCTGAGCGAGCCCGGCGCCGGTACGCCCTTCCACCCGCACGAGTTCGCCGAGATGATGGCCGGCGAGGCGGGCGAGAACCCCGGCGACGAGGCGTTCGAGGCGCTGACGATCGCGCAACAGTTCGCCGACGCGCGTACCGCACCGGGTGTCGTCGCGCCGGGCGCCTACGGCGCGGCCTACGCCCAGCTGACCGCGATGCCGTCCACCGGCGGTGCGTGGTCGGAGGTGACGCGGAAGGTCTACGACTCCGACGATCCGCGCTACCGCGACTGGTACTCCAACTCCAGCGGCGGCGCGGGCAACGTGACCGGCCGCATCACCGGCCTCGTCGCCGACGACTCCGGCCACGTGTACGCCGCGGGCGCCGACGGCGGCGTGTGGCGCTCGGTCACCGGCGGCGGGAACTGGACCCCGATCGCCGACGGCCTGCCCTCACTGTCGAGCGGCACGCTCGTCCTGGCCGGCGACGGATCCCTCTGGTACGCGACGGGCGAGGCGAACACCGGCGGCACCGCGTACGCCGGGTCGGGCGTGTACCGCCTCGCGGACCCGGTGCACGGCCGGTTCCAGCCGGCCGACCGGGTCGGCGGCGCCGAACTGGAGAGCACCGTCATCGCACACCTGCGCTTCGCGGCCGGTGTCGTCTGGGCGGCCACCAGCCGGGGCGTCTACAGCCACTCCTCGTCCACCGCGACCGGGGCCTGGACGCAGCAGTACGCGCCGAACCCCGCGTACCTGCCGGGCGGGGTGAGCCAGGCCGACCCGAACGCGCCCTACAAGAACATCGTCAACGACATCGCCCCCGACCCGAAGAACGCCAAGCACGTGATCGCGGCGGTCGGCTGGCGGTCGGGCGACGCGTACAACGGCTTCTACGAGACGCGGGACTACACGCAGGGTCCGTCGAGCTGGCACAAGGTCAACCCGGGCGGCGCGATCCCGGCCGACGACATCGGCAAGGTCACGTTCGCCTTCTCCGCCGACGGCGGCACACTGTACGCCGTCAACCAGTCGCCGAAGCTGCTCAACAAGGCGGTCGGTACGGTCAACAGCTACCTCGACGGCGTCTACGTCTCGCACAGCGGCGACCCGGCCGGGCCGTGGTCGAAGATCGCCGAATCGGAGAAGCTGGCCAACTCCGGCTCCGCCCTCAAGCAGTCGGTCGGCGGCAAGGGCTACGGCCCGGGCATCCAGGCCTGGTACAACCACTTCCTGCAGGTCGATCCGGCCAATCCGCAGCACGTCTGGCTCGGTCTCGAAGAGGTCTACGAGACGTACGACGGCGGCTCGTCCTGGAAGACCGTCGGCCCGTACTGGAACTTCTACTTCGGCTGCTGGGCCATCCACGACGCCGACAACAAATGCCCCGACAGCACCCACTCCGACCAGCACTCCATCGCGGTCGGCAGCTACCAGGGCAAGGCGTACGTCTACGTCGGCGACGACGGCGGCGTCTACCGCCGCCCGGTCAACGGCGCCACGAACGCCGACGGCCACGCCACCGACTGGCAGAGCCTCAGCGACGGCACCATCGACGCCCTGCAGTACTACTCGGTCTCGGTCGGCAAGGACACCTACAACGGCGCATCCGGCGTCGGGGTGACCGGCGGCCTGCAGGACAACGGCGCGTCGATCCTGCGGCCGGGCGACACGGTGATGGGTTCGCACTTCGGCGGCGACGGCGGCGACTCGCTGGTCAACCCGCAGAACTTCTGCCAGCAGGTCCAGGAGTACACCGCCCTGGCCATGTCGGTCACCGAGAACTGCGCGGTCAACCCGGGCGCCGACACGGTCGCGCAGGCGACGTCGTGGCGTATCCAGCCCTACAACGCCAGCCCCGGCGACGAACCGGCCCGGTTCATCGCGCCCTTCTCGCCGGACGACCGCAACACCAATGTCTGGGTGGCCGGCGGCCGGCACGTCTGGGTCAACGACCTCGGCTTCGCCATCCGCGACGGCAAGCAGTGGCGCAACGTGTTCGACCTCGGCGCCGGACACACCGCCACCTCCGTCGCGGTCTCGAACGGGACCGCGTACGTGGGCTGGTGCGGGCCGTGCAACAACGCCGGCTTCACCCGCGGGGTGGCCACCGGCAAGGTGAACGACCCGGCGAGCTGGCACCAGATCAGCCTGCCGGTCGACGGCACCGTGCCGAACCGCATGGTGCAGGGCGCGGTGGTCGACCCGGCCGACGGCAACCACGTGTTCCTGGCCGTCAACGGCTTCTCCCGCCGGTTCACCGAAGGCCCGGGAGCCGGTGTCGGGCACGTCTTCGAGTCCGCCGATGCCGGGGCGACCTGGTCCGACGTCTCGGCGAACCTGCCCGACGTTCCGGCCAGCTCGGTGAAGCTCCTGCCCGGCGGCGGCCTGGTCCTCGCGACCGACCTGGCCACGTTCTACCGCCCGGCCGGGGTGACGGCCTGGCAGCGGCTCGGGACGGGGCTGCCGCTCACGGCAGGGATGGACGTCGAGTACTCCGCGGCCGACAACTCGGTCTACGTGGCGACCCACGGCCGGGGCATCTGGAAGTTCCCGCTGAACCAGCTCTGAGGTTCAGCGGCGGCGTCCGTCCATCCATGGCGTGGACGGACGCCGCCACCTCGCGCCGCCGCGGACACGACGACTGAGAGGACCGTGACCGTGAGCAGGCCGTTCTGACGGCTCACCCCGCCGGTCAGGCAGGCCACGATGTCGAGGTCCGGGTACGCGGCGACGCGTTCCGACCCGCCGCCCTGCCGATAGCCGGCGGTCGCGATCGTCGGTGCCCAGCTGTTCGACGACCCCAGGGGCGGGGTGCAGTCGATGATGACCGAGCCGGTGCACACGATCGAACGGGGTCCTCAGGGGCGGTCGGCCGCCACGTAGGACATCATGGGCCGCAGGTCCGCCCGGCCGGTCACCGTGAATCCGGCTTCGGCGATCCACCCCGGCAGTTCCTCGATCGGGTTGTGCTGCATGGCGTGCCCGGTCATGCCGCCGACCAGGTGGCCGGCCAGCCGGTTGCGCGGCGGGCGGAAGTCGGCGATCACCAGGCGTCCGCCGGGGCGTACCAGCCGGAACATCTCCCGCAGGACGATCGCCCGATCCGCCGGCGGGATGTGGTGCAGGGCCAGGCTGGAGACGGCCGCGTCGAAGGCCCCGTCGGGCTCGTCGACCTGATCGCCCCCGGTGACGTGGAACTCGCACCACTGCGGTGATTCCCGCCGCGCGTACGCGATGACGGGCTCGGACGGGTCGACGCCCACCACGCGGCCGGTCGGGCCGGTGGCCAGGGCGGCGCGGCGGGTCAGGTAGCCGGTGCCGCAGCCGATGTCGAGGACCCGGTCGCCGGGGCCGATCTTCGCGGCCGCGACGATCCTGTCGTAGGTGGACTTGCGGCGGCCGAGGAAGCACAATCCGGCACAGCCTTCGTACAGTCGCGGGCGGACGATGAGGCCGCCCGCGTCGTCGGTGGCGCCACTCGGGTCGGTGTGGCCGCCGTGGCCACCCATCAGTTTCTGAGCCAGGGACATCGTGTACTCCTGAGCAGATCAGTCGGGTCGCAGGGCGGCCCGTACGGTGGCGACCAGGTTTTCCACCGCCTGGTCGGCAGGCAGTTCGCCGGCCGCGCTGTGCGCCGCGGCCGCGTGTGTGAGGCCGACGCAGACCGCCACCAGCCAGGACACGGGCTGGTCGGACCGGAACACGCCGGCGGTCCGGCCCCGGGCGATGACGTCGCCGACCTGCCGGAAGATCAGATCGTGATGGCCGGCCACGTCGGCGTGCTCGCCCCGCATCACGGTCACGAAGAACGCCCGGTGCTGCTCGATCAGCCGCCACGACGCGCGCAGCATGGCCTCCAGCGCGGCGTCGGCGGGCAGCGTGTCCAGATCGAGCCCGTCGAACGCCGTCTTCGCCCGGGTGACCAGGTGCACGGCTGCCGCGTGCAGCAGTTGCTCGCGGGACGCGAAGTGGCCGTAGAGCGTGACGCGGCCGACGCCGGCGGCGCGGGCGATGTCGGTCATCGAGGCGTCCGGCGACTGGCCGAACCGCTCGACCGCGGCGTCGAGGATGGCGGCGATGCTGCGTTCTGCGTCCGCTCGCCGACGTCCTTCAGCGATCATCGGCATCCCCTAACTCGAACACTTCTGTACGAGATGAAGGTACGCCGTCATCGCCGATAAATCAAACAGTGGTGTTCAGGTTGGGGCTAACCCCGGACGCGCTTGCGCTTCGCGGTCGTGGCCGGCACCGCCGGCTGGAGCCAGCGACGCAGCGTACGCGCGGAGTCGACCGCGTACTCGCCGTCCCAGCGCTGGATCGCCTGGACGGCAAGCGCGGTGCCGTCGGCGAGTTCCAGCCGCGGCCAGGGCCGGTCGCCGGTGTAGGTCAAGGCGCTGATCTGCTCCCGGGTGAGGCTGCGGCTCTCGCGCAGGTTGCGTACGCGCAGGGTGTCGGGCCCGAGGTCGACGCGTGGCCGGCCGGCGAACAGATAGAGCGCCACGCAGGCCAGCACACTGACCACCGCGACGGTGATCGGCAGCGCGGGACCGCCGGACCAGCTCACACCGCAGATCGCCGTCAGGTTCAGCAGGATCGGCACGGCGGCGAAGGTGACCCGGCGGGCGATACGCGGCCGGATGACGGTCGCCGCCGCCGAAGCGAGGGCGCCGGATGTGGCGGTCATGGTTCAGCGGGGCCTTCTGGTCGACGCGCGGGGGCACCCCATAGTAGGCGGCCCGGCCGGGCGACGGTCGTCACAGCCGCGTGGCGTGGATCCGTACGGGCAGGCCGGACCGGGAAACGGCCGCCCGCTCGAAGGGCAGGCCGATCTTCTCGGCGACCCGCTGCGAAGGCCTGTTGTCCGGGCGGATGATGGCGACGAGCCGCGCGGCGCGCAGAACCTCGCGCGCGTGGTCCCGGCACGCGGCCGCGGCCTCGGTGGCGTAGCCGTTGCCCTGCAGATCCGAGCGGACGTGGTAGCCGACCTCCAGTTCGGTCACGCCGTCGATCTCCTGCGGGGTCAGGCCGCAGTCGCCGACGAACTCGCCGGTGGCGCGGAGCGTGACCAGCCAGAGCCCGTAGCCGTGCTCCTGGTAGAGGCGCTCGTTCCACTCGATCCAGCCGAGCGCTTCGTCCCTGGTCTTCGGGCTGGGGTAGTGGCGCATCACCTCGGGGTCGCCGAGCAGCGCGGCCATGTCGTCCAGGTCGTCGACGGTCATCCGGCGGAAGGCGAGCCGGGGCGTCGGCGACGGCACCAGGTGACTCACGGACATCTCCCCGAGGCGGCGCGATCGCGCGGTGCGTGAGTGGTGGGTGAGGGGTGGGAAGGCTCGGTTTCCCCTTCCGCCGTCTCCAGTCTACCGGCCGGTCAAGTCGCACAAATCGCCCTGGATACCGATTTTGTGCCTCTGACCCGCACATATGCTCGACGAACCGAGCCGAGCACCGTCCAAGGGAGCCCTGTGTCCGAGGAAGAACGCCAGATCGCCATCGAGCAGCAAGTCGTCGACAAGGTCTACGAGCGCCTGGAGGTCATGCGTACGCAGACCCGGGAGCTGGAACGGGAGGGCTACGGACGGGCGGCCGGCGGGCCGGTCACCGGACTGGTCGAGCGCGACGCGATGGTGCTCAAGGCGGCGGCCAAGATGTCCGAGCTCAACGGACAGGAGGAGGGGATCGTCTTCGGGCGGCTCGACTTCGACGGCGGCGACACCTACCGGATCGGCCGGCTGGGCGTACGCGACGAGGACCGGGAGCCGCTCGTCGTGGACTGGCGGGCACCGGCGGCCGCGCCGTTCTACCGGGCCACGACCGGTGAGCCGCTCGGAGTGGACCGGCGGCGCGTCATCGTGTGCGACGGTCCGAAGGTGGTCGCGCTGGATGACGAGGTGCTGTCGGGCACCGAGGTCGAGGGCGTCGTCGGCGAGGGCGCGCTGCTGCGGTCGCTGACCCGGGAACGCGGCGAGCACATGCGCGACATCGTCACCACGATCCAGCGCGAACAGGACGAGGCCATCCGCGCGCCCTCCCACGGCGTCACGCTGATCACCGGCGGCCCCGGGACCGGCAAGACGCAGGTCGCGCTGCACCGGGCGGCGTACCTGCTCTACTCCGAGCGCGGCCGGTACGCCGACGGCCGCGTCCTCGTCGTCGGCCCCTCGACCGTGTTCACCGAATACATCGGGCGGGTCCTGCCCGGGCTGGGGGAGGACAGCGTCCACTTGCGAGCGATCGGGGAGCTGTTCGACGGTGTCGTCGCCACCCGGCGCGACCCCGCCGACGTGGCCAGGAGGAAGGGCAGCCTGGGCATGGTGCGCGTACTCACCGAACTGGCCTGGGACACGCCGCCGGGCGCACCGGACCGCCTGCGTACGCTGAGAAAGGATGATCTGGAAAGGCTGCGGGCCGAGGCGCGCAAGCGGTGCGAGGCGCTCGGGGTGAAGCCCAACGGCGGCCGGGCGATCGCGGCGGGCGTGCTCGCGGAGGCGCTCGACGGCGAGGACGTGCCGGAGGCGTTCCTGCGGGCGTGGTGGCCGGCGCTGACGCCGCGCGACGTGCTGCCCGCGCAGAACGGCGAGTGGACGGTCGACGACGTGCCGCTGCTCGACGAGCTGGCCGAGATCCTCGGGCCGCCGCAGCTGGAGACCGTCGCGGTGCCGGAGTGGAAGGCGCGCGAGCTGAGCAGCGGCGAGCGGATGGCCGAGACGTTCGTGCTCAGCTGGAGCCTCAACGACGGCTGGCAGCTGTTCGCGCCGGGCCTCGCGACCCCGATGGCCGCCTCCGGGCAGGCGCTCGACCACAACGACTACTGGGGCGCGCAGCGCTGGGCGTCGGCGATCATCGCCCGCGAGGGCCACAAGGTCGTCGCCTGGAACGACGGCTTCGACCCCTACGGCGAGGAGGCGTACGTGCCGGTCCTGGCCGAACCGCTGCCGGTCGCCGTGCCCGAGGAGATCGCGCCGGACGCGTACCTGCACGTCATCCTGGACGAGGCGCAGGACCTGTCGCCGATGGAATGCCGGATGATCGCCCGCCGCGCCGCGCACGCGTCGATGACGATCGTCGGCGACCTCGGCCAGGCCACCCATCCGCTGGCGGTCACCACCTGGCCGGAGCTCGTCCAGCGGCTCGGCAAGCACCAGCTGCGGATGCTCGACCTGCCGACGGGATACCGCGTACCGCAGGTCATCGCCGACTTCGCCGCGCGGGCCCTGGCGCCGGAGATCGAACCCACCCGCTCGTTCCGGCCCGGCGGGGTCCTGGAGATCCGGGCCGTGGACGACCTCGCGGCGGCGGTCGCCGCCGAGCGCGGCACGGTCATCGCCCCGGACCGGATCGCCGGCGCGCTCGGCGCCCTCCCGGTCAGCCTGGTCAAGGGACTGGAGTTCGACCGGGTCGTCCTCGTGGAACCGGCGGACATCGTCGCGGCGGAACCCCGCGGGATGAACCGGTTGTACGTGGCGCTGACGCGGGCGGTGGCGGAACTGGTCGTCCTGCACACCAAGCCGCTGCCCGACAACCTTCTCGACCCCGGCTAGGTCCAATGTAGACCGGGGGCTCTCGTCAGCGGGGCGCGAACGCCGAGCACGACAGCGTGCCCGGCGTTCGTCGGTGTCGTACGGCTGGTCAGTGCGCCGCCTTCGGCGCCGGTACGCCCGGCAGGCTGAGCACCTGGTCGAGGCGCTCCTCGACGCTGCCCTTGACGATGTGCACGGGCAGCCCGAGGGTGTCGACGATCTCCAGCATGAGCTTGTCGGACAGGACCCGGAAGTACTCGCTGATCGGGTCGTGGCCGTCCGGCAGCGGGCGCTCGTTCGGGCAGTGCACGATCAGGTCGTAGCCGGCCCGGGCGTGCGCCTGCGCCAGTAATCCGACCTGGTCCACGACCTCCTCGAACACCGCGGTGGGCGCCGGCCGGGCGATGTCGCCGAGTTCGGTGGGCGGCTGCGGGTAGCGGCCGACCGAGAGGCGTACCTTGCTGTAGACCCACTCGTGCAGGATCGAGCCGTCCGACAGGAACCCGGCGGGCGCGGCCGCCTCCTCGACGGCCCGCTCGGCGTAGCGGCGGACGGCCAGCTGGATCAGTTCCGCCTCGGTCGTCTCCTCGAGCGCCTTGGGCACGCCGCCGGCCGGGTCGCGCATCGCGCTGCCGTGCGTGCGGGGCAGGCCGAGCAGATTGGACAGTTCGGTGGTGAGCGTCGTCTTCCCATTGCCGTACGCGCCGACGAACGCGATTCGCATAGTGCCCTCTCCCTCTGTGGTGGCTGGTGGGCCGGTGGCTGGTGTCAGTGCACCGGATCGGCGGCGCGTTCGAGTTCGCCGCGCATGTCGATCAGGGCGTACTCCGCCTCGGCCAGCGCGATCGCTTCCTCGATGCTCACGACCGGCTTGAACTTGAAGATATCGATGATCTTCTCCAGCCGCTCGGCGACGGTGCCGCCCGCGGTGTAGACCGGGATGTCGAGCTCGACCAGCGTCTTGAGCAGGAGCTCCTCGGCCAGCTGGCGGAACTTCTCGTTGACCGGGCGGTGGCCGTCCTCGACGATCGGGAACTCGATGGGCAGGTGCACGAACGCGTCGTACGCCGCCTTGGCGTGCTGCTTGGCCGGTACGCCGATCTGCCGCATGACCTCGGCGTAGAACCGGATGTCGTCGGGCAGTTCGATGGTGTCGAGGTTCACCGAGTCGTTCGGGTTGATGCCGACGGCGACCCGCACGGTGGCGTAGGACCACTCGTGCAGGGTGGAGCCGTCGGAGATGAAACCGTCGGGCAGGTGGCTCTCGGCCACGGCCCGCCCCTGGTTGCGCCGGCAGATCAGCATGATGATCTCGGCGCCGTTGCACTCTTCGAGGGTCTTGCCGGGCACCGAGATCGGCAGCAGTTCCCGCATGGTCAGCGCGGAGGTGCGCGGTACGCCGGTGAGGTGCGCGACCGCCATGCTGGTGAGCGTCTTGCCGACCGAATAGGTGCCGGAGATAGCCAGTCTCAACGTGTCCTCCTGCTGGAATCGCTGTGGATCGGCGAAAGGTGAATCGGCGAAAGTGGACTGACGGTCGCGACCCGTGAGACCCAGCATCGCAGCGCCCGCCGGGGCGGCCCAGCCGCCAGCGTCAACAGCACGCACGGCACCATGTGTGGCACCAACAGCCGGCGGGGCTCCGGTTAAGTCTTTGTAAGATAGATCATCCGTAATATATGGCGAGTTCATGGGTTTTCTGGCATTTGTCCACGCGCGACTTGCCGGTATTGCGGGAGTTCAGGGGGTACCGGGGGAAGGTGAGCTGACGAACGTACGGTCACCGACGTCAGTTGCGGTAACCGACCGTGGAAGTGATACACACGAATGGTTATCAAGGCTGGTCGTCCTGAGTGGACGTCATGTGCGCCGATGCCATGACGACTTACTCCGGCGGCGAAGCACGACGACAAAGCGGGGTACAAGATGGACCAGAAGCGTTCCACCGTCGCCGATCGCCGGCTCAACGAACTCGGTAGCTTCCTGGCCGCCCGGCGGGCGGAGGTGACGCCTACCGAGGTAGGCCTGCCACACACCGGCTCCCGCCGGTTACGCGGCCTGCGCCGGGAGGAGGTCGCGATGCTCGCGGGGGTCGGCGCGTCCTGGTACGCCTGGATCGAGCAGGGCCGGGCCAAGAACGTCTCGCCGAGCGTCCTGTCGGCCATCGCGAACGTGCTGCGGCTCAACGAGGCGCAACGGCAGTACATGATGCGCATGGCCGGCTACGCGGCACCCGTCGTGCCCGGCCGCACCGCCGTGGTCGACCACGAGCTGACCGGTCCCGTCGTCGACAGCTTCCTGCCCAACCCGGCGTACTTCCTCGACCGCTACTGGAACATCGTGGCCGCCAACGTGGCGGCCCGGCGGCTGCTCGACGTCGACGGGCCGTGCAACTACCTCGACCTCCTCTTCGGGCACCCGGCCTCCCGCGAGCGCTTCCCGCACTGGGAGCACGAGGCGGCCGAGGCCGCCGGCCGGCTGCGCGCACAGCGGGCCGAACTGCTCGACGACCCGGTCTTCGAGGCGCTCATCCGCCGGCTGCGGGCCAAGAGCCCCGCCTTCACCGAGGTGTGGGACCGGCACATCGTCAGCAACGAGGCCGCGTCGGTGCAGACCCTGCACCATCCCCAGCTCGGGCGCGTGTCGCTCCAGCAGCTGTGGCTGCAGATCGCGGCGTACCCGGGGTTGCAGTTGGTGCTGCTGCATCCCGGCGTACGCGAATCGGCGGGCCGGGGGACGTTGCGCGCCGCGGCCTGACGGCTCACGACTGCGGGTCTCCGCGCCGACCCTCAGCCGCGAGGCTCTGCTGGAGCCGGGTGTGGCGGAACTGGTAGACCGCGCCGGACTGGCGCAGCACCCCCCGCCGGTAGGCATCGTCCAGAAAGGACATGGGGCGCCACGGTAGGCGGCCGGTCAGCGGCAGCCAGACGCGGCCGAACACGATCCACTGACCCCAGGCCGTGAAGGCGAGCACGTAGGCGAGCCCGGCGCTCAGCCCGCCGACGACGCCGATGGTGAGGCCGGCGCCGAGACTCCATTCCATCGGGCCGAGGAGCGGCTGGAGCGCGGCGCGTACCAGCCATCCGCCGCCGACGATCGTGCCGACGAACGGTGGGAAGAGCACTGCGACCTGGCGCAGGACCGTGGTGCGGTTCATCGCCAGCAGGCCGGCCGGGTCGGGGGCGGCGATCAGGTCCGCGGGGGAGTCCAGCGCGGCCGCGGCGGCGAACACCAGGCCGGCCGCGACGCCGAACAGGATGCCCATGAACAGCGCGTCGACGAGGCTGTAGCGGACGAGGTCGGCCACCGTGACACCGGCCGCCCGGCCGTGCAGCACCGCCTGGGTGAAGATGAGCGCCGGGCCGAACGCGATCCCGACCGCCGCGCCGCCGAGCACGCCGGCCGCGCCCCGGCGCAGGACTTCGCGCGCGTCGCGATACGGCAGGCCGGCCAGGCGCAACCGGAACCGGCCCGGCGCCGGGCCGTCCGGGCGGCGGGCCAGCAGGACCAGGTAGACCACGCCCAGCGGAATCCCGATGACCGGGCCGACCAGGAGGCCGTCCAGCGCCGCGGCGCGCAGGCCCGCCACCGGGCCGCCGTAGCCGACCACGTCGAACGGCAGCACCACCAGGCCGTCGACCAGGGCGGCGGCCAGCGTGGCGACCAGGGTCGTGACGATCACGCGTACGCGCAGGGGCAGGGTGGCCGCCAGCTGCCACCAGGCCAGGTCGGCGGAGCCGCGCCGGTGCAGGTGCCGGGCGAGGTGGCCGAGCCAGCCCGTGGCAGCACGGGCGTTCCAGTGCGCCTCGACCGGCCCCGGCCGCCCGTAGACCGCCGGGGTGAAGGCGGCCAGGAGGTGCTCCTCGATGGCGTACGCGGAGGGGAACCGGTCACCGTCCATCAAGGACGCCGGGTCGGCGCCGGGCTCGTCGCTGTAGACGGTGCGGGCCAGGGCCACCATGAGAGGCGTACGCAGCGTGGCGGCGAGCCCGCCACCGGCCGCATCGTCGAGGGCGGCCAGCACCGGGGACCACGGCGTACCGGATGTCGGGCGGGTGGTGCGGGGCAGATAGGTCACGACCTCGGCCGCCGCCAGGTCGCACAGCTCGATCCCGGCGGCCGCGGTGAGGACGCCGCCCGTCGCGACGGCGTCGGCGTACTGGTCCGGGCGGCTGGTCAGGACGAGCGGCATCGGGGTGGCGCTCAACGCGCGCAGGGCCGCCGCGCGCAGGCCGGGTGCGAGTTCGTCGAAGCCGTCCAGGACCGGCAGGACGCGGTTCGCCTCGACCAGCGCGGCCGCGTACGTGCGGCCGGTCGGCGTGCGGGCGGCCAGGCCGGGGTGGTCGCGCAGCAGCCGGCCGATGAGCCAGTCGCGCAGCGGTTCGGCGGCCGGGTTCCAGGAACCGATGCCGAAGACGACGGCCACCGGATCGGCGGCGGTACGCGTACGCGCGTGCTCCAGCACGAACCGGATCGCCAGGACGGTCTTGCCCGCCCCGGCTTCGCCGAGCACGACCAGCCGCCCGGACGGTACGCGGCGGTGGACGGCGGCCACCTCGTCGAGCGTGCCGGCCAGGTCGAGCGGGTCGGCGTCGTCCTCGCGTACCTTCCGGATGCTGTCCCAGAAGTCGATGAGCCGATCCGGCGCGGCCCGCCAGCGTACGCGCAGCGGGAACGGATCGTGCAGGCGCTGCTGCTCCTCCTCGCGCTGCCAGCGTGCGGACACCACCTGGGCGAGCTGCCCGGCCGCCTCGGCCAGACCGTCGCGGTCGGCGGGCGCCGGTTGCGGTCGCGGCTCGGCGGCCGGCTGCGCCTCGACCGCCGGATCCGATCCGGTCAGCAGCCGTCGGCGCTGCTCCGGGGCGAGGTCCAGCGCCTCGGCGATCAGGTTCATCGTGCCCAGCCGCGGATCGACCGGCTCGCCGCGCTCCAGCCGGCGGATCGTGCGGACGCCGACGCCCGAGCGCTCGGCGAGCTGTTCCTGGGTCAGCCCGGCGGCCCGCCGCAGTTCCCGCAGCGGCGGCCTCGGCTGCGGGTCCACCCGGCGCCTCCCCAGGTACGCGGTCTGATGTGGACGAGTTTACCGGACCGGCCAGGTATGGCCGGTCGCCGACCTGGTTCCCGGTCCGGCCGCGCGCCCACGATGACCGGCGCTGTACGCGTACACGTGAACTGAGGGAGGGATGACCTTCACCGACCGGTCGGTGGTCACCCAGGAAGACCAGCGCACGGGCGATCTGAAACCTTGCTTGCAATCGGTTTCGTAGCCGTAGCGCAGCGCGAACAAGATCTGGCAGCGCTTGTTGGGCACTCCTTGACGAAATCGATTGCATCGTGTTCACTACGAGCCAATCGATTCCCGACCGGAAGCGAAGGTCACATGCCGGACATGCGTACGTCATCGGTCCACAACGGCTGGACGCGGTGGAGTGCGGCTCTGGTGGCGGCCCTCGCTCTGGCGACGACGGCGTGCACACACCGGGGAGCGGACATGACGGATGCTGCACCGGGGCAGTTCGTGCTCACCGGCGTACGCGACGTGACGCGGGTGGCGCAGCTGACCGGGCCCGACTCGGCCAACGCGACCGACCGGTTCGAGGTCGCCGGGCAGGACCTGGGATCGATGTTCGAGATGGACGGCAAGACGTGGTTCGTGTTCGGCGACACCTTCGGCCGCCGCGAACCGGGACTCACCGGTGGCGGTGGCGAGGAATGGCGGTCGAACACGCTGGCCTGGTCCACCGACACGCGGCTCGAGGACGGCATCCGGCTCGACGGCTACATCGCCGACGAGCGGGGCCGGGCCAAGGAGCTGCTCTCCTCGGAGAAACTCGACAACACCGAGATGACCGTGATCCCGACCTACGGGTTCGCGGCCAACGGCGCCATGTATCTGGCGTACATGTCGGTACGCCACTGGGGCGAGCCGGGCGAGTGGGAGTGCAACGACTCCGGCCTCGCCAAGTCCGTCGACAAAGGACGGACCTGGACCAGGCTCGCCGCCCCCACCTGGAGCGGCGAGAGCAACTTCGTCCAGGTGAGCGTGGCCGAGCACGACGGCGACCTGTACTTCTGGGGCGTCACCCACGGGCGGTTCGGCGGCGTTCGGCTCATGAAGGTCGCGGTGGCCGAGGTGGAGACGCCGTCGGCGTACCGCTACTTCACCGGCACCGGTACGAACGGTGAGCCCGTGTGGTCGCCGGACCAGGACGCCGCCCGGACGATCGTCGACGACACGGTCGGCGAGCTGTCGGTGGTCTGGAACGGCTACCTCTCGCGGTGGCTGATGACCTACTCCAACGGCGGCGACGGCGGCACGAGCCTGCGCGAGGGCGTGACGCCGTGGGGCCCGTGGAGCGAGGCGCGAACGCTCGTCTCGAAGGCGGACGTTCCGGGCCTCTACGCGCCGTTCCTGTCCCCGGTGGCCGCGGCGACCAGCACCAGCACCATCTACTTCACGCTCTCGGTCTGGGATCCGTACAACGTTTACTGGTATAAAGCTGATCTTGTCACCGCCTCCGGCGGCAAGGGGGCGCCGTCGCGGACGGCGTCGCAGGTCAGCGAGGTTTCTTAGGGCTGTACGCCCGCAGTTCGTCCTGCAAGATGTCGGCACGGTTCGGCGACGAGCCGCAGGAGGAGGAAAAGTGCCCAACAGACGCAATGCGATTGCAATGGTCATATCGGCGGTGATGACGGCTTCACTGGCGCTCACCGGATGCAGCAGCGGTGACGGTGACGGCAGCTCGAAGAACGGCACGACGACGATCACCTTCTGGCAGCAGAAGTTCGAGGACTACCAGCAGGCCTGGTTCAAGAAGCAGGTCGACGCCTTCAATGCGGCGCAGACCAAGGTGAAGGTCAACCTCCAGGTCGTGCCGGCCGACACCTGGGCGCAGAAGCTCAAGGCCGCGCAGGCCGCCGGCAGCGCGCCCGACGTGCAGACCACCAACTACGGCAACATCAACGCCGCCGCCGCCAACGGCGAACTCGCCGAGCTGGACGGGCTCCTGCCGGCCTCGGCGTTCGACGACATCAAGGCGAACGTCAAGAGCTTCGTCAGCGCCAACGGCAAGCACTACGCGTACCCGATGCTGGTCGAGCCCTCGACGGTGCTCTACTACCGCACGGACCTGGCGCAGGCGGCCGGGCTCGACCCCAAGAGCCCGCCCAAGACCTGGGCCGAGCTGATCACGTGGGCGCAGAAGCTGACGACCAGCAAGGTCAAGGGCATGACGATCGCGTCGGCCGCGGCGGACCTCGGCTGGTCGAGCTGGGGCCTGCAGTACAACGCCTGCGGCCACCTGCCCGTCGCCGACGACTGGTCGAAGGCGAACGCCACCGACGCGTGCTACGAGCAGCTGCTGCAGTTCTACAAGGATTTGTACCAGGGCGGCTACATGCCGAAGACCCCCAAGGTCGGGTACGCCGACGGCTCGCCCTACGGCAGCGGCGAGGTGGCCATGATGGCGGGCGGCTCCTGGGTGGTCGGCCAGCTGAAGCAGACCTTCCCGGCGATGATCGCGAAGACGGCGGTCGCACCGTTCCCGTCGATGGACGGCGACGCGACCAAGCCCACCGCCACCCTCGGCGGCTGGACCCTGACCGTCGACGCCAAGTCGAAGAGCAAGCAGTCCGCGGCGGACTTCGTCAACTGGCTGCTGGCCGGCGACCCGTCGATCATGACGGACTTCTTCAAGGCGAGCGGGTACTCCAAGTACACCGTGCGCACGTCGGTGGACCAGGCACTGGCGGGCAACGCCGACGCCACGTCCGACCCGTTCATGAAGGTCATCTCCGACCAGGTCGTGCCGTACGGCAAGCAGGAGCCGGCGTACCCGTGGGACATCGCGCTCGCGTTCGGCACCGCGATCGAGAGCGCCATGAAGAACACCGCGAGCGTCCCCGACGCCCTCAAGAAGGCCGATTCGCAGATCAACGACGTGATCAAGAAGCAGTCGCTGGCCGGAACGCAGCCGCAGCACTAACCTGTACGCCCTGGTGCCCGGGGACGCGGTCGCCGCGTCCCCGGGCCTGGACTCGGATTGCGAGGGATCGTCGTGGCGTTGCTCGAATCGGCGCGAACCGGACGGCTGCCGGCGGAGACCGTGGCCCACGGCAAGCCGCGCCGGCGCGGAAAAGGGCGGCGGGACAACCTCACCGCGTACCTGATGATCGCGCCGATGGCCGTCCTGCTCGGCATCTTCGTCATGTGGCCGCTCGCGTACTCGCTGTACCTGAGCACCTTCAAGATCAGCTTTTACAAGGATCCGCAGTTCGTCGGATTGCAGTTCTACCAGTACGTCCTGGAGAGCACCGACTTCTGGCACTCGATCTGGATCGGCCTCTACTACGCGCTGATCGTCGTGCCCGCCGGAATCCTGATCGCGCTCTTCCTGGCCAGCTTCATCAAGACCCTGAGCAAGCGGATGGCGGCCTTCATGAAGGTGACCATCTACCTGCCGGCGGTGGTCTCGACGGTGATCGCCTCGGTCCTGTTCACCTTCATGTACCAGGACGAGGGCGTCGTCAACTGGATCCTCGGACTGATCAACAAGGCGCCCGTCGCGTGGCTCAACGACCCCGACTGGGCCCTGCCGGCGATCGCCGTACCGGGCATCTGGCTCGGGTTCGGCATTACGACGCTCATCCTGCTCGCCGCGCTGCTGGACATCCCGGAGAGCTACTACGAGTCCGCGATGCTGGACGGCGCCGGGTTCCTGCAGCGGCTCTGGTACGTCACCGTCCCGCTGCTGCGCAACGTCCTGCTCTACCTGTTCGTCACCGGCTTCACGCTGGCCATCCAGATGCTCGACCTGCCCCTGATCATGACGAACGGCGGCCCGACCGGCGCGACCTCGACGCCCAACTTCTTCATCTTCAACAGCTTCCGTGACATGACCCCGTACGCGACGAGCTTCTCGCTGACCGCGTCCCTGCTCCTGTTCGCGGTGCTCGGCCTCATCTCCGTCGTCATCTTCCGGTTGATCCGGTCCGACAAAGCCGTCGACGGCTGACCGGAAAGGGGAACCAGCCATGTCCGAACCCCTCGTACGCAAGTCCGCCAAGGCCGTCCTGGTCGCGCTCATCACGATCAGCGTCATGTTCCCGCTGGCCTGGATGGCGATCGCCGGCTTCAAGGGCCGGGAGGAGGTGCTGCGCTCGCCCTTCCAGTTCTTCCCGGACATGTGGCGGTGGCAGAACTACGCCGACATCCTGCGGGACGGGCAGTTCTCCCGGGCGATGATCGTGACGTTCGTCGGCGCGGTCGTCTTCACCGTGCTGAGCCTCGTCGTGAACTCGATGGCGGCGTACGCCTTCGCCCGGCTGGAGTTCACCGGCAAGCGGTTCTGGTGGGTCTACTGCATCATGCCGATGTTCATCCCGGCGATGGCGATCCTGCTGACGTCGTTCGTCGTCGTGACCAAGCTCGGCATGCTGAACACGATGGCCGTCCTCATCGTCCCGGGCGTGGCCTCGGCGGCGCAGATGTTCTTCCTCCGCCAGTACTACCTCAACTTCCCGGTCGCGGTCGAGGAGGCCGCGATGATCGACGGCGCGAACCGCTGGCAGATCTTCACCCGGGTGTTCCTGCCGCAGTCGGCCGCCCCGTTCGTGGTCGTCGGCATCGGGTCGTATCTTGCGTACTGGAACGCCTACGTGTGGCCGATCCTGACCATCACCGACCCCGACCTCACCCAGATCATGCAGTTCCTCGGCACCTTCCGGTCCGAGCGCGGCATCGACTGGGGGCTGCTGATGGCCGGATCCACGCTCGCCTCCCTGCCGACCGTCGTGCTGCTGCTCGTCTTCCAGCGCTACATCGTCAGCGGCGTACGCATCTCGGGGATCAAGTGACCGTCCGGCGGCCGGCGTACGACCGTGGCGGGGTGCGTACCGGCATCGTCCACTTCGGAGTCGGCGGGTTCCACCGGGCCCACCAGGCGGTGATCCTGGACGACCTGATGAACGCCGGGCTCGCGGACGACTGGGGGATCTGCGGGGTGGGCGTCCTGCCGGGTGACGCCCGCATGCGCGACGCGCTGGCCGCCCGGGACCACCGCTACACGCTCGTCCTCAAGCACCCCGACGGCACCCGCGAGGCCCGCGAGATCGGTTCCATCATCGATTTCCGGTACGCGCCCGACGACCCGGACGCCGTCGTCGAACAGCTCGCGGATCCCGGCGTACGCATCGTGTCGCTGACCGTGACGGAGGGCGGCTACCACGTCGACCCGACGACCGGCGAGTTCGACGACGGCGACCCGGCCGTCCAGCACGACCTGCGGCCGGGCGCGGTGCCGGTGACGGCCTTCGGCTTCCTCGTCGCCGGCCTGGTCCGCCGCCGTGCCCGGGGCATCCCGCCGTTCACGGTGCTGTCGTGCGACAACATCGCGGGCAACGGCGGGGGGGCCCGCCGCATGGTGGCCGCCTTCGCCGCCCGCCTCGACCCCGAGCTGGGAACCTGGATCGCCGCAGAGGTCGCCTTCCCGAACTGCATGGTCGACCGGATCACGCCCGTGACGACCGACGCCGACCGAGCCGAGATCGCCGCGGAGTTCGGCGTCGCCGACACCTGGCCGGTGGTCGCCGAACCGTTCCGCCAATGGGTCGTCGAGGACGACTTCCCGCTCGGCCGGCCACCCTTCGAAGAGGCCGACGGTGTGCGGATGGTCGCCGACGTCGAACCGTACGAGCTGATGAAACTGCGCCTGCTCAACGCCTCCCACCAGGGCATGTGCTACTTCGGCCACCTCCTCGGCCACCGGTACGCGCACGAGGCCGCCCAGGACCCGCTGATCGTGAACCTGCTGACCCGGTACATGGACGAAGAGGCCACGCCCACCCTGCATCCCGCACCCGGCGTGGACCTGGCCCGCTACAAGGCGACCCTCCTCGAACGCTTCGCCAACCCGCACGTTCGCGACACGGTCGCCCGCCTCTGCGCGGACTCGTCCGACCGGATCCCCACCTGGCTCGTCCCGGTCATCCGGGCGCAGCTGGCCGCCGGCGGCCCGATCCACCGGTCCGCGGCCATCGTCGCGAGCTGGGCCCGCTACGCCGACGGCGTGGACGAGCAGGGCACCCCGATCGACGTCGTCGACCGGCGGCGGGACGGCGTCATGGCTGCCGCGATCCGCGGCGATTTCCTGGAACAACGCGACCTCTTCGGCGACCTGGCCGACAGTCCACGTTTCGTCGCCGCGTACCAGTGGGCGCTCGACTCCCTCCACACGTCGGGTGCGCGGGCCACGTTGGAAGCTCTTCTTTCCTGAACAAAAGATCATATTCATGTCCCGGGTTCGTCGATCTCGCCTCCGCTCCTCGCGCGGGAGACCGTTCCGGCCCTGGGGGGCCTCCACTGCCAGGTTTCTGGGGCGACGCATCGTCCGCCGTCGCCCGCTCACCGTTTCACCCTCCACCCCGGACTTTGTCGCGACCGTCCGACTCGTGCGCGAGGGTAGCCGACGATCTTGCGCGAATGCCCCGAATTTCGTCCTGTATACCCTAAGTGCCCGGACATTCGCGCAAGATCGTTGGTCGCCGGGAAGATCAGAAGATCGGGGCCACCATCCGGCCCTGGTCGGCCCGGACTTTGTCGCGACTGTCTGATATGGACGATCGACGGGGTCGGCGTGGCAGCCTC
>NZ_AUAX01000019.1 GCF_000428945.1 Hamadaea tsunoensis DSM 44101
ATGGACCCCTCGGGAGCTCCGCCACAGCTTCGTCTCGATCCTGTCGGCCGAGGGCATGACCATCGAGAGGATTGCCGAGCTGTGCGGTCACGCAGGTACTCGGGTGACCGAGGCGGTCTATCGTCATCAGTTGCGACCCGTCCTGCTGGGAGCGGCGCAGGAGATGGACCGCATCTTCCGCCGGCCGAAGGAGGCGTCGCGCGATGGGGGAGAGGCCCCGAGACCGTAGTCACCCAGTTAGTCACTCGGGATACGAAAGAGGCCACATCCATCGATCGGATGTGGCCTCTGACCTGGTGGGCGATACTGGGTTTGAACCAGTGACCTCTTCCGTGTCAAGGAAGCGCGCTCCCACTGCGCCAATCGCCCGTGCAACCCGGTTTCGCAACCGGACCGAGGTGGAGACGGGATTTGAACCCGTGTACACGGCTTTGCAGGCCGTTGCCTCGCCTCTCGGCCACTCCACCGTGGCTTTCCCGCGCCATCCGGTTTCCCGGCCGACGAAGGCTCCGAGCGGATGACGAGATTCGAACTCGCGACCCTCACCTTGGCAAGGTGATGCGCTACCAGCTGCGCTACATCCGCGTACGGTCCGGGGCTTGCGTCCCGCGCCGACTCGGAGAACTTTAGCGGGTCAAGTGGGGGCTTGCCAAACCGGATACCCCCGGGCGCGTCGTGACCTCCCCAACGCACCGCAAACCACGCGTCTGACCTGCGGAATCAGGAAGGGCTGGCGGCCAGGCCGGAGCAGCGGGCGGCTGCGGCCATCCGGGAGGTCACCGTGGTCAGCCGGGATCCGGTGGCCGGGGCGGGCTGCCCGGTCGAGGTGACGATGCCGGGCGTGACGTGGGTGGCGGTGACTCGCGTACCGGTGAGGGTGACGGTCAGCACTTCGGTGTCGGAGCCGGGTGAGGTCGAGCCGCCGGTGTACCAGACGAAGTTGCCGAGGCCGTAGTGCACGTAGGTGGAGCCCATCCAGCCGCCGGCCAGGGGGACGTGGGCGTGCGTACCGACGATCATCGTGGCTCCGGCCGAGGCGAGGCGGTGGGCCAAGGTCGTCATCTCTGCTTTGGGGCAGTTGCTGCCTTCGACACCCCAGTGCATGAACACGATGACGACGTCGGCCTGCGCTTTCGCGTCGCGTACGGCCTGGGCGGCCCGGTCGAGGTCGTGGGCCATGGCGATGCCCGGGCGGGTGGCGGTGGGCGCCCAGCTCTCGGCCAGCGTGTGGATCTGCGACATCGCGAGCACCGCGATCTTCACACCCTTGATCGTCGTCATGAAGGGCCGATAAGCCTCGTCTTCCGTACGCCCGGCGCCGATCACCGGCATGTTCGCGGACTTCGCCGAGTCGAGGCTGTCGAGCAGGCCCACGCGACCGTAGTCGAGGGCGTGGTTGTTGCCGAGGGATGCCACGTCGACGCCGGCCGCTTGCAGGGCCGCGTACGCCGTCGCGGGAGCACGGAAGTGGAACTCCTTGGGTTCCGGCGTACCCCGGGTGGTGATGGCGGTTTCGAGGTTGACCACGGCGAGGTCGGCGGCGCTCAGGAGTGAGGTGAACGGGCCTACCGCGGTTTTCGGGTTCTTCAGCAGCGACGCGGTCTTGCCGGTGAAGTGGACGTCGCCGGCGAAGGCGAGGGTGATCTTCGGCGGCGGCCCGGTGAGGGAGGCGGACGGGCTGGGCTCGGCGGGCGGCGAGGCCGGCGGGGCCGAGGCGGACGGCGCCGGGGACGCCATGAACACGGGGTCCGTGGCGGTGCCGCAGGCGGCCAGCAGAAGGAGAGCCAACGACGCAACCAGAGCCCGTCTCACGCGCCGAGGGTACGGAAACATGACCCGCGCCGCATTACTTGAAGGTTCAACAATAAGGGGGTACGCTCTAAACGTGAACGCGTACGACGGCTTTCTCGCACAGGCGGCCCCTCTGAGCAGCGGGCAGCGGGTCTGGACCCCCCAGGACGGACCGCTGCCCGCCCTTTACCTGGGGCACGGCGCACCGCCGCTGCTCGACGACGAACTGTGGATGAGCCAGCTGTTCGGCTGGGCGCAGTCGATGCCCAAGCCGAAGGGCGTCCTGATCGTGAGCGCGCACTGGGAGCATGCTCCGCTCAGCATCTCCGGCACCGCCGCCGGCACGCCGCTCGTCTACGACTTCGGCGGCTTCGAGCGGCGCTTCTACGAGATGACGTACCCGACGCCGGACGCGTCCGCGCTCGGTCGCAAGATCGCCTCGCTCCTGCCGGACACCACGGACCTGCACGAACACCGCAGCCGAGGGCTCGACCACGGCGCGTGGGTGCCGCTCAAGGTCATGCTGCCGCTGGCCGACGTACCGGTCGTGCAGCTCAGCCTGCCGACCCAGGATCCCGCCAAGCTCATGGACCTCGGCCGCCGGCTCGCGCCGCTCCGCGACGAGGGCATCCTGATCATCGGCTCCGGGTTCATGACGCACGGGCTGCCGTTCCTGCGGCGTACGGACTTCGCGCCGGGGAACCCGCCGCCGGGATGGTCGGCCGACTTCGACGCCTGGGCGGCCGAGGCGCTGGCCCGCGGCGACGTCGACACGCTCGCGGCCTACGCGAGCAAGGCCCCGGGCATGCCCTACGCGCACCCGACGGTGGATCACTACATTCCGCTGTTCGTGACGCTGGGGGCGGGGGAGCGTGCGGACGCGCCGGTCGAGACCGTGATCGAGGGGTTCTTCATCGGACTCTCCAAGCGCTCCTTCCAGGTGGTCTAGTCTCAAAATCAAGATCAAATTCATGTCCCGGGTTCGTCGATCTCACCTCCGCTCCTCGCGCGGGAGACCGGTCGGTCCCGTCACATGACGTGACGGGGCCTCCCTGCCAGCTGAGTGGGGCGACGCATCGTTCGCCGTCGTTCACTCCCGCCCTTGTCTCGGCCGCATCCGCAAGATCAGGGATTGTTGCTTGATCATGTTGCGTCAATTCGGCAGGAGAGCGCTTTCTTGCCGAATTGGTGTTACTTGATCATGCCCAACCTGGCTCCGCTGCCGGAATAGCGCGACATGATCAGGGTGAATGAGCCATGGATACCGTCCACCTCGGACATTTGGGGAGAGGTTGCCGCCGCCCGCCGAGCAACGTTTCCCCCGACGGACTCCGTGCGCCCTGCTGCCCGAGGGCCGGAGTCTCGGCCAAGATCTGGTGTGGATCAGGGATCGCCACGTAATCATGGGCCATGATTCGGGTGTTTTCCCTGATCCAAGCGGGATCTTGAGGTGGGGCGAGGGGTGGGGTCAGCGGGTGATGATGAGGTCTGCTCGGGGGCGGGTGGTCGCCACCAGGGCCGCGTTGGCCTCGTCGGAGCGGAGCACCCATTCCGATGCCGCCTCGGGGCTGAGGCCCTTGGCGAGCTGGCGCGAGATGAGGCCGGTGACGCGTACGGCGGAGTCTTCCACGTCGGCGTACGCGGTCAGGTCCAGCAGGGGCGGCACCGCGTCCCAGAGGAGCAGGTAGTTGCCTTCCGTGACGATCACGCGGACGTCCGGCGGGATCGGGATCGAGCCCGCGATCGGCTCGTTCATCACGTGGTCGAACGAGGGCGCGTACACCGTCGTGTCCCGGTCGGTACGCAGCCGGCGCAGCAGCGCCACGTAGCCGTCGGCGTCGAACGTGTCGGGGGCGCCCTTGCGGTCGGCGCGGCCGAGGCGGTGCAGTTCGGCGTTGGCCAGGTGGAAGCCGTCCATCGGGACCATGACGGCCGACGGCAGCGCCGCGACCAGGCCGGCGGCGAGGGTGGTCTTGCCGGCGCCGGGCGGGCCGGCGATCCCGACGATGATGCGGTCGGCGACGGCCGCGAGTTCGCGTACGCGGGCCAGCAGGGAATCGGGCACGAGAGAAGGTTATTCAGCGACGGGCGCGGCCGACAGCCCGGAGCAGCCGACGACCCGGCGACGCTCGGCCAGGATGCGTTGCGCCGCCGCTCCCGAGACGGCCGCCGGTACGCCGGTCGTCCGGTCGATGTACGCGGGCGTCACGGTTCCCGAGATGATCCGTCCGGACCGGATGGTCAACGTGAGCACCTCGGTGTCGTTGGTCGCCGCGTCGTTGCGCCACCAGACGAAGTTGCTCAGGCCGTAGTGCACGTACGTGTGGCGCAGCCAGCCGTCGCCGAGCAGGACGTGGGCGTGCGTACCGACGAGGGCGTCGGCTCCGGCGTCGGACAGGCGGCGGGCCAGGTCGCGCTGCTCGGCCGACGGGCACTCCTGGTACTCGGTTCCCCAGTGCAGGTACACGATGACCACATCGGCCCGCTTCTTGGCGGCGCGTACGGCGGCCACCGCCCGGTCCGTATCCCGCGCCATCGCGAGTCCCGACCGCGTGTCGGTCGCGCGCCACGCCTGCCAGAGCTCGCTCACCTGGCTCATCCCGAGGACGGCTATCCGCGTACCCCGGATGGTGAAGATCTGCGGCGCGAAGGCGGCGCCGGCGGTCGGGCCCGCACCCACGACGGGCATCCTGGCCTGGGCCGCGGCGGCGAGAGTGTCGGTGAGGCCGGCCCGGCCGTAGTCGAGCGCGTGGTTGTTGGCGATGGTGGTGACGTCGATGCCCGCGGCCTTCAGGGCCGCGAAGGCCCCGGCCGGCGCGCGGAAGTGGAACTGCTTGGGCTCGGGGGTCCCGCCGCTGGTCACCGCGGTCTCAAGATTGACCATCGCGAGGTCCGCGCCACCCATCAGCGCCGTCACACCCGGCATTCCCTGATCCAGTACGCCTGACGTGCGATCGGTGAAATGCACGTCCCCCGCGAACGCGACAGTGATCGGGCGGGCGGGCGACGGCGTGGCGGGTGCCGTCGGCGCGCCGGTCGGGGCCGCCGCCCGCGCCGTGCAGCCGGCCAGGGCGGCGGCCAGGAGGACGGCGACGAGCGAGGGCGCGAGGAGGCGGCGGTTTCCCGGCATACTGGATGCAACGACGCAACGCCCGGGGCGGGCACACCCATCGGCTACCGTGGCGGCGTGACACGCAGACCCGCCGACGTGCGGCTGGACGAGCTGCTGCGCACGGCGGTGGACGTGATCGCGGAGCGCGGCCTGGCCAACACGCGTACCGGGGACGTCGCCCGGGCGGCCGGGGTGAGCCAGGCCCTCGTCTTCTACCACTTCTCCACAAAGGACTCGCTGCTCGCGCAGGCGTTCGCGTACGCGGCCGAGCTCGATCTCGCCGGGCTGACCGAGGTGCTGCGCTCGGACGCCCCGCCGCTGGCCAAGGTACGCACGATCGTCGACCTGTACGCGCCCAGCGGCAACTCCAAGGCCTGGACGATCTGGATCGACGGCTGGTCGGAAGGGCAGCGCAACGCCGAACTGGAGCGGGTGTCGCGCAACCTCGACCTGCGGTGGAAGGAAGCACTCGCCGAGGTCATCGCGGCCGGGGTCGCCGACGGGACGTTGCGCTGCACCGACCCGGTCAAGGCCGCCTGGCGGATCACCGCTCTCATCGACGGACTCGCCGTGCAGGTCACGGTCCACGACAACGTGATCCCGGCCGGGCGCGTACTCGGCTGGATCCACGAGGCCGTGGACCGTGAACTGGGACTTCAGATCACTTCGTAGCGGACGGTCGTCACACCCTTGCCCGGGTTCTCGATCGAGGCGAAGGCCGCCTTCGACAGGTCCAGGCACCGGCCGCTGACGTAGGGTCCGCGGTCGTTGATGCGTACCACGACCCATTTGCCGTTGCGGGGGTTCGTGACGCGTACGCGGGTGCCGAACTTCAGGCTCTTGTGCGCCGCGGTCAGCGCCCGCGGATCGAAGTGCTCGCCGGAGGCCGTGCCCTGCCCCTCGGCGTAGTAGGACGCCTCGCACGTGCCGCTCGGGGCGGCCTTGCGGGGCTTGGGGCTCGGCCGCGGCCGTGACCGGTCGGCGGGCTGGACCGCGATCTCCTGGCGGCGGGCGACCACGGGGTCGGCCGTGGAGACCCCGGCATCGGCGGTGTTGGCCGGCTGCGCGGGGGCGCTCTGCTGGGTCAGCCCGACGACGCCGATGACGGCGACGCCGAGCGCGGCGGCGGTGGCCAGGGGAGCCACGACAGGCCGCCTGCGCTGCACGTACGCGTGCCGGGCGCGGTAGGTCACCGGGGCGCCTCGCCGGGGGAACTCGGCGCCGGGGAGGTGCGGGGCGGGCGGGTCGTTCGGGGTGTTGCCGGGTGGAGCGGTGCGGTTCCTGGCTGACCGGATCTTCTGTTCGCGGGTGAGGGGAGTCCTGCGAGCGGTCTGTCCTGCGGCATGTCTGCCGGCCACGGGTTCAACCTCTCTCGTCTCGGCCTCACCGGGGTCCCGGGCGGCGAACCACCCGGGCCGGTGAGTGACCGCTCGTCGCTGAGCGATCTCCCGGCCGACGGTAGCGACGGGGTTGCCGGAGTTGTCGCACCCGGCGTCCGTCACGCTCGCCGGGCGCGTCGCATACCCGACAATTCCTCTTGTCTCCGGGGTGTCGGGACCTTCTTCGGGCTTGTGCGGGCCGCCCTGGCTAAGGGGGCCGCCCTGGCTTGTCGCCCTGGCTAAGGGGTCGCCCTGGCTGGAGGGTCGTCCTGTAGGGGGAGGTCGGGGTGCCGGCCGGGTCGGTGATCGTCAGCGGGTGGGATGTAGTTTTCGGGCCTGGTCCCTCGATCGTTTGCGGCTGGGATGTCGGTAGGGGCCGGTTTTCTACATCTGGGGCGCTTTGGATCTTGGGTGCGGGCTGGATTTCTACAGCTCAGCCGCTGTGGATCACGTCCAGGCCGTTCCGTGGCCGCCAGTCGTCCGCGATGCGGGAAGGATCTTCCGCCAGCTGGACCGCGGTCGCTGTTTTCTTGATCGTTTGCGGGTGAAGTGTCATTTCGAGCCCACATTGCATGATCGTTTACGCGTCTGGTGCGACCAGGGGCCGTCTACGCACCCCGGAACCGTAAATGATCATGCAGGCGTCGGCCGTTTTCACACCTCACCCGTAAACGATCGCCCCTCTGGCGGGCAGACGGACGCCCACTGGGTTGCCGAGCCGGCGACTGTGATCAACGCGCTGATCATGAGGCGAGTGGTGACCATCTTCGCCTTCGCTCACTGGGTGATCGAATGCGTCTGAGCAGTGAATCCGGGGATCTTTGCTTGATCAAATGCGGCCGAGAAGCGGCTGGGTGGCCATGCGCGCATCAGGGCCGCATTCGATCAAGGCGTCGCGGCGCTTTCGACATCCCAACCGCTTTCGATCACGCCGAGCCGCCGATCACACCGAGCCGCCGATCACGCCGAGCCGCCGATCACACCGAGCCGCCGATCACACCGAGCCGCCGATCACACCGAGCCGACGGGCACACCCGAGCCGGCGATCACACCGAGGCGCTGATCATGCCGAGCAGCGTGGCGTCGTCGTCGTGCCTGGACGGTCGACGCCGGCCAATTCTCGACAAGCACTCTTCATGATCGGCGAGGGTGTGGTCAGACGGAGAGGCGGCGGCGTACCCGGCGGCCGTCGTTGGTCTCCTGGACGTACTGCTCCAGGTAGCGGTGGAGCTGGGCGTCGTCGATGTTCGGGAAGCGGTCGGCCAGGGCGCCGATGATCTCGCCCGTCCGCATGCCCTCGTCGCCCTGCGTGATGGCGTCGAGCGCCTCGTAGATCGAGTTACGCAGCGGGCCGCCGGCCGACCGGACCGTTCCATCCGTCGGCAGTACGCCGGTCAGCTGCTCCCGGATGCCGCTCATCAGCTCGGGGACGGCCGACACCGGCCGCTCGACGGGCGTGATCGAGGTCGGCGGCACCGAGATCGGCGGCTCGAACGTGGCCGGCTCGGAGAACGAGGGCAGCGGCGCCGGCCGCAGCGGATCGTCGCGGTCGAACGGCGGCGTCACCCGATCGAGGACCGTGCCCGAGCCGTTGATCGGCGTGGTCGCGATCGACCGGTTGAGCTGGGGTTCCGCCGTGCGGGGCGCGGGCGGCTTGGGCGGCGCGACCTTCGGCGTGGCGGCGGCCGGGCCCGCGATCGCCGGCGTGTGCTGATGCCACGGCAGGACGCCGAACCGGTACGCGTCGGCGTGGGTGACCCGCCACGGCGGCACGACGTGCTTCTGGCCGGTGAGGTCGGGGCGGGGCTGCTTCGAGCGGCGGGCGCGGCGTTCGGCGATCCGCGCGGCCGTGGCCGAGCGGTGGTAGAGCCGGTCGGCGCGGGCCATGTCCATGGCGGTCGCCGGGTCGGACACGCCCTCGCCGAGCGCCAGGTACCAGGCGCGGAACGTCTCGCGGGGGCGCAGCACCCAGCGGACCGGCCGGTAGCGGGGGAGCGGGTCTTCGATCATCCCGGCCGCGCGCAGCCGGTCGCGCAGTGCCCGCCGGGTCTTCGCCCGCCACAGGACGACGGTCAGGACCGAGGCCGTCGCGTAGACCATGGCGGCCTCGGGATGCCCGATGGCGTTGGCGTGCATGACCTGCATGGTCACGGCGCCGGCGGTGACCACCCAGACGAGTGTCCACAGTCCGCCGGCGGAGTCGCCGGCCAGCGCGGTCTGGTTGGCGAGCAGCATCAGGGCGACGGCGGTGGCCTCGATGATGAGGAAGACCACGTACCTTTCCGGACCGTGCATGCCGAGGTAGAGCTCGGCGAACCCGGCCTGGCCGAGCGCCGCGCCGTAGGAGGCCGCGACGGCGACCACCGTCAGCAGCGTGTTGATCCAGAAGTTCGTGCTCTTGTTCTGCTGGAACACTGGCCACTGCCGCGCCGCACGGATGGCGGAGACGGCACCCGTCGGGTGCTGTCCGTTGATCCGCGCACCGTTGGTGTGGTCGGGGGTGGGTCTCTCGGTCACCGCGACATCCTCCCAGAGGGCACCGACAATGCGACAGGCATTCTGCCTCGCAGAATTGATCTCCGCACACCGGTGGACGCCGTGGGGTACCTTTCCGCCGTGGACTGGAACCTGCGTAGCTGCGGCCGCAAAGGGCACGTGACCTATGCGCCCACCGAGGATGACCTGCGGCAGAAGCTGCACGCGCACACCCCGGTGGGCCAGGCGTGGCGGTGCCTCAGATGTGGCACATTCGTCCTCGGCGACCCGCGCGGGTCGGGCCCGGCGTCGGCCGCCCCGATCGTGTTGCGCGGCCGGGCCCTGCGCGACGCCGTCATCCTGCGGCTGCTGGCCTGCGAGCGGTTCATCAAGGGCCTGCTCGTGCTGGCCGCGGCGTACGGGGTGTTCCGGTTCCGCAAGAACCAGGACGCCGTGCAGAAGGCGTTCAATGAGGACCTCCCGCTGCTCAAGCCGATCGCCGAGAAGATCCACTACAACCTGGAGGGCTCGGCGATCGTCCACACGCTGCGTACGGTGATCGAGGCGCAGTCCAAGGCGCTCCTCTGGATCGCCCTCGGCCTCGTGGTCTACGGCACCCTCCAGCTCATCGAGGGCACCGGCCTGTGGCTGCTCAAGCGCTGGGGCGAGTACTTCGCCGTCGTGGCGACGTCGCTGTTCATCCCGATCGAGATCTACGAGCTCACCGAGCGGGTCACCTGGGTACGCGTCGGAGCGCTGCTCATCAACATCGCGGCGGTCGTCTACATCCTGCTGTCGAAGCGGCTCTTCGGTCTGCGGGGCGGCGCGAAGGCGTACCACGCGGAGCGGGAGGAGCAGAGCCTGCTGGAGGTCGAGGACGCCACCGAGCAGGTCAAGCTGCGCGCCGTGCCCCGGCGTGCGGCCGGCTGACCGGTCGGCTATAGTTTCTCGGGTCGGCGCGGGTCACCGGGTCGGCGTGCGGATGTAGCGCAGCTGGTAGCGCATCACCTTGCCAAGGTGAGGGTCGCGAGTTCGAATCTCGTCATCCGCTCTTCTCCTTCGAGGCGTCGACGTACATCGTCGGCGCCTCGACTCGTTCCGGCGGCTGAGCACGTTTTCCGGGGGCTGAGCGTGCTGGTAGCGTCACCCGTCGTGACGATCTTTCTGCCCGAGCTGATCGAGCCCCGCCGCACCATCGCCGGGCGTACGTACGACTTCGACCGGGAAGTCGCCGTCATGGCCGTGGTGAACCGGACACCCGACTCGTTCTTCGACAAAGGCGCCACGTACGCGCTCGACAAGGCCGTCGAGGCCGTCGACGCGGCCGTCTCCGCCGGGGCGGACTGGGTGGACATCGGCGGCGTGAAGTTCTCGCCGGACGGGCCCGCGGTGAGCGCCGACGAGGAGCTGGAACGCGTACTGCCGGTGGTCGAGGCGGCCGCCCGGCACGCGCGCGTCGCGATCTCGGTGGACACGTTCCGCCACGACGTCGCCAAGGCGGCCATCGCGGCCGGCGCGCACATCGTCAACGACACCACCGGGCTGCACGACCCGTCGCTGGCGGATCTGGTGGCGGCGAACCCGCACACCCAATTGATCATCACGCACAGCATCGCGGCGCCGCGTACGCACCACCCGAAGCCGCAGTACGCGGACGTCGCCGCAGACATCGCGGCGTTCCTGCGCGATCGGGTGGGGGTGGCGCTCGGCCGGGGCGTCCGCCCAGAGCAGATCATCATCGACCCCGGCCACGACCTGAACAAGAACACCTTGCACACGCTGGAACTGACGCGCCGGCTGCCCGAGATCGCCGCGGTCGGCTATCCGATGCTGGCCGCCGTCTCGAACAAGGATTTCGTCGGCGAGACCCTCGACCGGCCGCAGGGCGAGCGCCTCGAAGGTTCGCTGGCGGCCGAGGCGATCGCGATCGTGCTGGGGGCCCGGATCGTCCGGATGCACAACGTCAGGGCCGCGGCCGACGTCGCCCGGATGACCGAAGCGATCCTCGGTTGGCGCGCGCCCGCGTACCTTCTGCATAACATGTGATCATGCGCAGAATCTGGCCCGACCCCGCCGACCTGGACGAGACCGGGTTGGCGGCGGCGTACGCGCAGGCTCCCGGCGTACGCGTGAACTTCGTGGCATCGGTGGACGGGGCCGCGACGCTGGCGGGACGCTCCGGTGGCCTCGGCAATCCCGCCGACCAGCGGGTGATGGGCGTGTTGCGGGAGGCGGCGGACGTAGTGCTCGTGGGCGCGGGGACGGTCCGCGCCGAGGGCTACGACTTCGTACGCCCGCACATGGCGATCGTGTCGCGCACACTCGACCTGGACCCGGACGAGTTCGCCGAGGCCACCGTGATCACTGTTTCGAGCGCCCCGGCGGAGCGCCGCTCGCGTTTTCGGGATGTGGTGCTGGCCGGGGACGTCGACGTCGACGGCGCCCAAGCGGTACGCGCCCTCCAGGAACGCGGCCTCGGCCGCATCCTCTGCGAAGGCGGCCCGCATCTGCTCGGGACCCTGGAGGCGGCGGGCGTGGTGGACGAGTTCTGCCTGACCCTCAGCCCGACGCTGGCCGGGCCGGGGGCCACGCGGGTCACCGCCGGTGCCCCGACGACGCCGCAGGGCATGCGCCTGGCGCACGCCCTGACCGACGACGAGATGCTCTTCCTGCGCTACGAGCGGATCATCAGCTGAAGGTGTCGCACGCCTTCGGATCACCGGTCGTGTACCCCTTGAGCAGCCAGTCGTGGCGCTGCTGGGCGGTGCCGTGGGTGAACTTCGACTCGTCGATTCGCCCGCCGGACTGCTGCTGGATCTTGTCGTCGCCGATCGACGCCGCCGCCTGCAGCGCCTGATCGAGATCCTGCTGCGTGACGCTCGTGAAGATCGGCTTGCCGGACGCCGTCTTCGTCTCCGTGGCGTGCTTCGCCCAGACCCCCGCGTAGCAGTCGGCCTGGAGTTCCAGCTTCACCGACAGCTGGTTGGCCGCGCCGGGATCGCTCTGCTGCTGCTTGTTCACGTCGGCCTCGGTGCCGAGCAGGTCCTGCACGTGGTGCCCGTACTCGTGGGCGAGCACGTACGGCTGGGCGAACTGCCCCTTCGCGCCGAACCGCGAAGCCAGTTCGTCGTAGAAGGTCAGATCGATGTAGACCCGCTTGTCCTCCGGGCAGTAGAACGGCCCGACCCCGCTGTCGGCCTGACCGCAGCCGGTGTTCACGGCCTGCGAGAAGAAGACCGTGTTCACCTTCTGGTAGGGCTGGCTGTAGACGTCCGGCAACTCGGTCTGCCAGAAGGCCTGAATCGAATTGATGTACAGGATGTTGCGGCAGTCCTCGTTCTTCGTTCGATCCGGATTCGTCGTCGCGCACTCCTGCTGCACCGTGGAGTTGTCGCCGCTGCCGTCGCCACCGCCGCCGCCACCGAGGACGTTGACGCCGGTGATGCCGCCGATCACGAGCAGGGCCAAGGTGACCAGGGTGCCGATCAGGCCGCCGCCCATCCGGAACCCGCCGCCGCCCCCGCCGCCGGATCCGCGTACGTCGGTGACCTGACTGGTATCAACATCAGCGTTTTCGTTGAGGGACATGGCGGGTCTATTCCCGCTTTCCGAGATCCTCAAAATCAGGATCCAATGCAAGATCTTTAAGATCTTTTTGTCCCGGGTCCGTCGATCTCACCTCCGCTCCTCACGCGGGAGACCGTTCCGGCCCCTCCGCTGCGCTCCGAGGCCTCCACTGCCAGGTGAGTGGGGCGAGCATCCATCGCCGCCGTTCGGTCACCGTTTCACCCTGACCCTGGTTCGCTGCCACCTCCTGCCTTTGTCGCGACTGTCCGACTTGTGCCCAGCTGCTCTCGCTGCTCTCGACGATCTTGCGCGAATGTCCCAAATCCGCGGCATATGCCCGGAATGCCAGTACATTCGCGCAAGATCGTCGAGAAGGGGGGCGTCGGCCAGCCTCGGCGTGCTGGGCTTTGTCGTGACTGTCCGATATGGATGTCCGGTCAGTCGCCGGCGGGGTGATCGTTTGCGGCTCAGGTGTGAATGTGGCCGCCGACTGCATGATCGATTGCGGTTTTGGAGCACGCTGACCGCCTCTGGCTACACCTGATCCGTAAACGATCATGCAGATCGAGCCGGAATTACGCCTCAGCCGTAAATGATCAAGGAATCGGCGGCGCCGGCCCACCGGCCGGAAGATCATTCCCGCATCACGGGAGCTGGCCGGGGACCGAACGGGTTGGACATGATCCACAGCGGCCGAGATGTCACAACTCGAACCCTGTATCGGACAGTCGGGACAAAGTCGGAGTGGGTCTGCCCGCGGGCTCGCCATGGATGATCATGCGTGCCGACGGCCGGATCAGAAGTGGTGGCGCAGGCGGAGGTGCTTGGGGCGGCCGTCGGGATCGCAGACGAGCTGCTGGATCACCTTGGCCGCCGGCTTGCGCCATGTCGTCAGCGACGGCGGATCGTACCTGCGCAGCTGGCCCGCCGGGCGGACGCCGGAACGGCCGGACTCGTGCCAGGCGTCGAGTTCCGCGGCGGACTTCGCGAACGCGGCGAAGCTCGACATCGGGTCGAGCAGGTCGCCGTCGTCGCCGTCGACCCGGCCGAGGTGCTCTCGCTGCAACTGCAGGCGGAGGTCCCGGGGGAAGCCGTCCGGCTCGTAGACCGCGCAGGACAGTTCGCTGTCGTAGGTCCACGAGCGCAGGTTGAAGTTGTCGGAGCCGACCGTCGACCACGTGTCGTCGATGACGCAGACCTTGGCGTGGACGTAGATCGGCGTACCGGTGGGGTTTTCGAGGGTGTAGCAGGCGACCCGGTCGCCCCCGGCCTTGCGCAGCAGCGCCATCGCGCGGCGGCGGCCGTAGAGTTCGGCCTCCGAGACCAGCCCGTGCGCCGAGTCCGGGTACCGGGGCAGGACCGCGACGAGGTGCAGGTCGGGATGCGTACGCAGGGCGTCGGCGAACGGCCGGGCCACCTCGGTCGACCAGAGGTACTGGTCCTCGATGTAGATCAGCCGGCTGGCCCGGGGCAGCGCCTTGAGGTACGCCCGCGCGATGCTCCGCTCTCCCCGGGGCGCGAACGGATATCGCAGCCGCGGATACGTGCGCAGCACTTGGAGCGGCACGGAACCGGCCTCCGGTGGCGGCGGCGTACGCCGGGCGGTCGTCGCCGGTGTGTTGCGGCGCCGGTCGAGGGTGTCGCGTAGCCGCCGCAAGGGATGGCGGGTCAGTTCGGCCGGATCGTTCCAGCGCTCCCGGAAGACGGTTTCCACATCGGACACCGCCGGTCCGCGGATTTCCAGTTGCACGTCGTGCCACGGTGGACGCTCCCCGTACGCCGGATTCATCGGCAGTGTCTGGGGGTCACCGTCATGGTCGGCCGAATCGCCGCGGCTGTGACAGACGTCGATGCCGCCGACGAAGGCGACATCGGATTCGGGGCGCTCCGGACTGCGTACGACGAAAAGCTTCTGGTGGTGTGAACCGCCCACTTTCACGCGCATGTCGAGCAGGCAGTCGCCACCGGCGGCCTGAATGGCGTCGACGAGTTCGCGGTTGGGCTCGGCGGAGAAGGCGAGGCGCTCGGCGTGCGAGCGCCAGACGAGGCCCTGAATGACGACGCCGCGGCCCGCGGCGGCCGTCAGGACCTCGGCGAACGCGGTGCCGGGGCCGTCGAGGAGCTGGTCGAGGTCGGCCCGCCAGTCGGTGAACAGGATGGTGTCGCCACGGCGGGTGCCCGTGACGGCCTGGTGCAGCGCCCGGAAATAGGTACGCCCGTGGACCAGTGCGCGCACGGCATTGCCGGCGGTGAACGGCTCTATCGTGGACGCCGGATTGCCGCGTTCGGCCCGGCTGAGGAACCAGTCTTCGGCGGTCACGCCGCCGCCATTGCCCCCACGGCCGCCGGCGCAAACGTGCGCGGGTCCGGGATGATCCGCGGCGCGACCGTGGCCAGCCGCTCGTACGCCGACCGTGAAGCGGCGTTCAGCGGCGTGTAGACGGTCATGCGGGTGCCGCGGCGGTCGGTGAGCCAGGTGTGCACGACCTCGGTGTCGATGTCGCCGACCTCACGGTGGTGGATGTGCTTCACCATGTTGTCCATGCCCGCGACCTCCTGGCGCTCCCAGAGCTCGCGGAACTCCGTCGAGTACTCCTCCAACTGGCGCAGCAGCCGCTGCCACGCGGGGTCGGTGAGGTCGGCGGCGGCCGCCGCGCGCATCTTGGCGACCAGCCTCGGCGCGTTCTTCTCCCAGTCGCCCATGAGATGGCGCCACTCGGGATCCGCGAAGTAGAGGAACAGCGTGTTCTGCATGCACACGGGCAGCTGCCGATAGTCGCCCACCATCGCGATGTAGGTGTCATTGCCGGCCAGGATCTCCCAATGTGGACCGGCCACCACGGCCGGAATCGGCGAGATCTGGTCGAGCATGACCCGGATGGCGGGGGAGACCTGCGGCGGCTGGTCGGCGAGGTGCGGTTCGGGCAGCTCGGCCAGGGCGAACAGGTGCGCCTGCTCGACGTCGTTCAGCTGCAGTACGCGCGCCACGGCGTTCATGACCTGCGCGGAGGCGTTGATGTCGCGGCCCTGCTCCAGCCAGGTGTACCAGGTGACGCCGATGCCGGACAGCAGCGCGACCTCCTCCCGGCGCAGCCCCGGCGTACGCCGCCGCAGCCCGGGGGCCATGCCGACCATCTCGGGTGTCGTACGCTCGCGCCGGGACCGGATGAACTCGCCCAGAGCGCGACGCCGTTCCGCTGCCTGGCTCATCGAGAGATCCCCCGTTCGATGCGTTCCTGGTGCTGCCGGTACTTGCCTGGTGCTGCCGGTACTTTCCTGGTGCTGCCAGTAACAGTATCAGCGCGCTCTAGGTACCAGGTTGCGAGCGGGTCAAAGCTGATCATCATGACGATGTTGCAAGAAGTCACCACTCCGGTCACGCCGGCGGCGAAGGCGCCGTGGCGGGCGCTGCCGGTGCTCCTGCTCGGGGCGTTCCTGCCGATGCTCGACGCGTTCATCGTCAACATCGCGCTCGCCACGATCGGGCGTACGCTCGCCGCCGGTCCGGCCGCGCTGGAGCTCACCGTGTCCGGCTACGGCGTCGCGTACGCGTGCACACTCGTGGCGGGCGGCCGGCTCGGGGACCGCTTCGGCCGTCGGCGGCTGTTCCTGATCGGCCTCGCCGCCTTCGTGATCACGTCGGCCGCCTGCGGGCTCGCCCCGACGGTCGGGGTGCTGATCGCTTTCCGCGTACTCCAGGGTTTCGCGGCGGCCATGCTCTACCCGCAGGTCCTGGCCTCGATCCAGGCCGGCTTCACCGGACCCGACCGGGCCCGCGCGCTCGGCTTCTTCGGCGCGATCGCGGGGATCGCCAGCGCCGCGGGCCAGCTGCTCGGCGGCGCGCTGCTGGCCGCCGACGTCGCGGGCCTGTCCTGGCGGCCGATCTTCCTGGTCAACGTGCCGATCGGGGTCCTCGCCCTGATCCTTGCCGCGCGGCTGATCCCGGAAACCCGCTCCACGTCCCACGCCCGCGTCGACACCCTCGGCGCCGTCGTGCTCGCCCTGGCCATCGCGTTCCTGCTGGTCCCGCTCACGCTCGGCCGCGCGGCCGGCTGGCCGGTGTGGACCTGGGTCAGCCTCGGCCTCGTCGTGCCCGCGCTCTACTGCTTTCACCTCATCCAAGTACGCGTAGAGCGGCGCTCGGGTGATCCACTATTGCCGCCCAGCCTGCTGCGTCTCCCGCTGGCTCGCCGGGCGCTCGTGGCCATCACGCTGTTCGCGGTGCTGATCGGCGGTTTCCTGTTCACGACCTCGATCACGATGCAAGTGGCGCACGACTTCGGCCCGTTCGTGGCCGGCCTGACGATGGCGCCCTGCGCGACGGTGTTCCTGCTGGCCTCGTTGCGCGTCGGCGGCTGGGTCGCCCGGTGGGGCGTACGCGTCCTCGCCATCGGCGCGCTGCTGTTCGCGGCGGGGCTGAGCGGCTTCGCCGCGGCGGTGGCCGTCCTCGGTGATCGGCTGACCGCCGTGTGGATCGCCGTCCCGCTGGTCGTCGTCGGCCTCGGCTGGGCCATGGTGCTCGTACCGCTGATCGGTTCCGTGCTGGCCGGCCTGCCCGCCGACCGGGCCGGGCTCGCCGGCGGCGTGCTGTCGACGGCCATGCAGATCGGCCTGGCGCTGGGCGCGTCGGTCCTCGGCTCGGCGCTGTTCGGCCTGGCCGACGCGTTCTCCTGGCGGGTCGCCACGGTGGGCGCGCTCGGGTGCTGCGTCGCGCTCGCCCTCGCCACCGCGTACGCGGTCACCCGCCTACGCCCGTCCTGACCCGCCGCCCACCTCCAAGATCCCGCTTGGATCACGGTTTTCACCCGAATCTTGGGCCATGATTCGGGTGATTTCCCTGATCCAAACGGGATCTTGGGGCGCCGGGTCTTGGGGCGCGGGGGTCTTGGGACGCCGGGGTCTTGGGGCGGGTCAGTCGGCGCGGCTGGTGTGGGTGGCCTTGAGCGGGGCCCGGTCGCCGGGCGACCAGCCGTCCGGCAGTTCGTGCACGGCGATCCCGCTTGTACGCAAGCCGTCCGAGTCCGCCTGGCCCTCGGGGTCGAGGCGTACGGACAGCTGGGAGATGGTCGGGTTGTGGCCGATCAGCACGATCGTCGGCCCCTCGTCGGCCGCGGCCCCGGCGATCACTTCGAGGGCCTCGTCCACGCCCCCGTCGTAGAGGTCGCGCTCATAGCGGACGGTCGGTGAACCGGCCTCGCCGATCGCGATCGCGACCGAGTGCCACGTCTGTCGCGTACGCCGGGCCGGTGAGCAGAGCACCAGGTCGGGGACGTGATCGCTGGACAGCAGCCAGGCACCGGCGGCCGCGGCGTCGGCGTGACCCCGTTCGGTGAGCGGTCGGTCGGGATCGGCTACGCCGTTCGGCCGGTCGGCCTTGGCGTGACGCAGGAGCACGAGTGTGCGGGCCGTCATGTGCCACAGCTTGCCGCAGCGACCGGTTCCGCGCATCCGGAACGCGCCCGTATCCGGCGGAAAACCCCGAAACGAACGCCCGGCGCCCGTCCGGGCGTCAAGATGGCTACGTGGGGGATCGGACACTCGGGGCCGGCGTCGCGATCGATCGGATCGACGCGTGGCTCGCGGACGCGTACCTCGACTGGTCGGCTGTCTGCGATCTCGGCGGCCAGCTGCTCGTCGGCGGCAATCGGCTGGGCCGGGTCGGCTCCCGCTGCGTACGCTTCCCGATCCGGTTCGTCTTCCACGAGGTGGCCGACTGGGAGATCGCCGATCCCGACGGCCGCCGCGGACTGCTCGTCGACGACCTCGACTTCGACGCCGACCGGTGCGGGATCCTGCTCTCGGGCCCGCTGCCCGGCTACCTGTTCGTGCGTACGCCGAGCCGTCACGTCACCGTCCAGACCTCTTCGCGCCGGCTGCGTACGCCGGCCTGGGCCTGCCCGTTAAGTGAACGATCCGCGTTGTGATCTAGGCCTCGAACGCCCCGGCAAGGGCGGACAGCCTAGTGCAGCCGTTCACAAACCGGACGAAATCCGGCTACCCACGTCACCTTCCCTGGTCGACCTGTTCACCGTGGGTTCACCAGACGCAGGGTGACCGGCTACCTCACGCGCTTAGGTTTCGAAACCAGCCGGGCAGAAAAGCTCCGGCCCGGACCCCTTTCCCTGGGGGGCCGGCGACTCCCCTCGAAAGGGACAAGCTCGTGAAGCTCAAGCGGCACGGCATCCTGGCCGGTGTCATGCTGACCGCGGCGCTCGCGCTCGCGGCGTGCGGTTCTGACAACAACACTGACAGCCCCACGGCTGGCTCCTCTTCTTCCGGCGCCAGCGCCGACTGTGCCACGGGCAAGCTCACCGCTCAGGGCTCGACCGCCCAGACCAACGCCGTCGCCCAGTGGGTCAAGGACTTCCAGGCGAAGTGCAGCGGCGCCACCGTCGACTACCAGGGCACCGGCTCGGGTGCGGGTATCCAGGCGTTCGGCGGCGGCACGGCCGACTTCGCCGGCTCGGACTCGCCGATGAAGGCCGCCGACGAGCAGCCGAAGGCCGACGCGCGCTGCGGCACCGGCAACAAGGCGATCCACCTGCCCATGGTCATCGGGCCGATCGCGGTCGTCACCAACCTCAGCGGCGTGACCGACCTGCAGTTCAGCGCCTCCACGCTGGCGAAGATCTACTCGGGCAAGATCACCACCTGGGACGACGCCGCCATCAAGGCCGACAACCCGGGCGCGACCCTGCCGGGCACGAAGATCACCGCGATCCACCGCCAGGACTCGTCGGGCACCAACGACAACTTCACCAAGTACCTGTCGAAGGCCGCCGCCGCGGACTGGACCTACGACCACGCCAAGGACTGGAAGGCCCCGGGCGGCCAGGGTGAGACCAAGAGCGACGGCGTGAGCACCGCGGTCGCCAAGACCGACGGCGCCATCGCGTACGTCGAGTGGTCGTTCGCGATCGCCAACAACCTGCACATGGCGAAGATCAAGAACGCGTCCGGCGAGTTCACCGCCCTGTCGGCCGATTCGGCCGGCAAGACCATCGCCTCGGCGAAGGTCGACGGCACGGGCAACGACCTCAAGATGACGATCGACTACAACACCCCGGCCGCGGGCGCGTACCCGATCGTGCTGGTGACCTACGAGATCGTCTGCGAGAAGGGCAACCAGGCGGACAAGCTCCCGCTGCTGAAGTCCTTCCTCGGCTACGCCGCCGGTGACGGCCAGGCCACGCTGACCCGGCTGGGCTACGCGCCGCTGCCGAGCGACGTGCAGGCCAAGGTCGCCGCGAGCGTCAAGGCTCTCGCCTGACCCGCTGACGGGCTCGACCGAGCAACCGCCCGGCCGGATGTGAACGCATCCGGCCGGGCACATCGATGAGAAGCCCACAACCGCATCCGGATTCTTCGCCCGATTGATGTGAGTGACTATGAACCCTCCCAGCCTGCCCGGCTCGACCCAGTCGGCGGAGCCACCCGAGCGCGAGCAGTCGCCCTGGGGCCCCGAGCGGCGGCTTCCGGAGTCCACCCCCGCCGCCGACGCGGCGACCACCCGGGCCCAGGAGGCACGCGTGCCCGTTGATCTCGGCCGTCGCAAGTCCCTGAACGGCGAGAAGCTCTTCCGGTGGCTCACCACCGGTTCCGGCGCCGCGGTGCTGGTCATCATCGTCGCCATCGCGGTCTTCCTGATCGCCAAGGCGATCCCGGCCATCCAGGGTGACAAGGTCAACTTCCTCACGGAGAAGACCTGGCAGGTTCCGGACCGGGTGTTCGGCGTGGCCGCGCTGGCCTTCGGCACCGTGTACACCGCCGTGATCGCGCTGATCATCGCGGTGCCCGTCGCCCTCGGCATCGCGCTCTGCCTGTCGCACTACGCGCACCGCACCGTCGCGACCACCCTCGGCTTCGTCATCGACCTGCTCGCCGCGGTGCCCAGCATCGTCTTCGGCCTCTGGGGCCGCGAGTACCTCATCGACCCGGTACGCGACCTGTCGGCCTGGCTGCACAAGTACTTCGGCTGGATCCCGATCTTCGGCAGCGACGGCCCCTACGGCAAGTCGATCCTGCTCGGTTCGCTGGTCCTGGCCATCATGATCCTGCCGATCATCACGGCCCTGTCGCGCGAGGTCTTCCAGCAGACGCCGAAGATGAACGAGGAGGCCGCGCTGGCCCTGGGCGCCACGAAGTGGGAGATGATCCGCACCGCGGTCCTGCCCTACGGCCGCCCGGGCCTGATCGCCGCGACGATCCTCGGCCTCGGCCGGGCGCTCGGCGAGACGATCGCGCTGGCCATGACCCTCGGCGGCACCTTCGTCATCAGCTGGGACGTCGTGGAGGTCGGCGGCAACACGATCGCGGCGAACATCGCCAACCACTTCGGCGAGGCCGACGACTTCGGCCGGGGCGCGCTCATCGCCTCCGGTCTGGTGCTGTTCGCCATCACCCTGGTGGTCAACGTGACCGCCCGCGTCATCATCTACCGCCGCCGTGAGTTCCGGAGCGCGCTATGACGACCATCTCGACCCCGGGCATCGGCACCGACCTGCGTGGCCGGCGCCTGCCGAAGTGGGCACCCTGGGCCATCGCCGCCGGTGCGGCGGTCCTGAGCTACCTCGCGATCTACCTGGGCGGCCTGCTCGACGGCGGCTGGGTGCTGACCGCCGTCGTCGCGGTGCTGCTGTACCTCGTGCTGCTGGCCGCGGTCGCGACCGGCGTCGAGGGCAGCCGGGCGGCCCGCAACCGGGTGGCCACCTCGCTGATCTACTCCGCCTTCGTGCTCGCCCTGCTGCCGCTGCTGTCCGTCGTGTACACGCTGGTCAGCAAGGGCGTCAGTCGGATCGACGCGGACTTCTTCACGCACTCGATGAACGGCATCACCGCCTTCGACGCCAACGGCGGCGCGTACCACGCCATGATCGGTACGCTCGAACAGGTCGGTCTGGCCGCGCTGATCTCGGTCCCGCTGGGCGTCGCCGCGGCGGTGTACATCGTCGAGTACGGCCGGGGCAAGCTGGCGACGGCGATCCGGTTCTTCGTCGACGTCATGACCGGCATCCCGTCGATCATCGCCGGCCTCTTCGTGCTGGCGTTCTACGTGTTCGGCATGTACAAGTTCTTCAACCACGGCCAGGGCGGCTACTCGGGCTTCGCGGCCTCGCTGGCCCTGGTGGTGCTGATGCTGCCGACCGTCACCCGGTCCTGCGAGGAGATGCTGCGCCTGGTACCGGACGCGCTGCGCGAGGGCTCGTACGCGCTCGGTATCGCCAAGTGGAAGACCGTGATGAGGGTGGTCCTCCCGACGGCCCTGCCGGGCATCGTGACCGGCGTGATGCTGGCGGTGGCCCGGGCGGCCGGCGAGACGGCCCCGGTGCTGCTGGTCTCCGGCGGCTTCAACTCGATCAACTTCAACCCGTTCTCGGGCAACCAGTCGTCGCTGGCGATCTACATCTGGGACCAGGCCGGTGCGGCCAGCCAGTACGCGCCCGCCCGCGCCTGGTCGGCGGCCCTGACCCTGGTCGCCTTCGTCCTGACCCTGACCATCGTGGCGAAGCTCCTCGCCCGTCGCAGCAAGCTGAAGTAGGTAGGAAGACAACCATGGCCAAGCGCATCGAAGCGGTGGGAGTTACCGCGTACTACGGCACCTTCAAGGCCATCGAGGACATCACGATGACCATCGAGCCGCGGTCGGTCACCGCGCTGATCGGCCCCTCGGGCTGCGGCAAGTCGACCTTCCTGCGGTCGATCAACCGGATGCACGAGGTGCTGCCCGGTGCCCGCGTCGAGGGCCGGCTGACCCTCGACGGCAACGACATCTACGAGCGCAACGTCGACGTCACCGCCGTACGCCGGAACATCGGCATGGTGTTCCAGCGGCCGAACCCGTTCCCGACGATGTCCATCTTCGACAACGTCGTCGCCGGGCTGAAGCTCAACGGCGTACGCAAGAAGTCGCTGCTGGACGACGCGGCGGAGAAGGCGCTCAAGTCGGCGAACCTGTGGGACGAGGTCAAGAACCGGCTCGGCAAGCCCGGCGCGGGCCTGTCCGGCGGCCAGCAGCAGCGGCTGTGCATCGCGCGGACCATCGCGGTGCAGCCGGCGGTCGTGCTCATGGACGAGCCCTGCTCCGCCCTCGACCCGATCTCGACGGGCGCGATCGAGGACCTCATCTTCGAGCTCAAGAACGAGTACACGATCATCATCGTCACGCACAACATGCAGCAGGCCGCCCGGGTCAGCGACCGGACCGCCTTCTTCTCGATCTCGCAGACCGGCGACCCGGGCCGCCTGATCGAGCACGACGTGACGTCGAAGATCTTCACGAATCCGCGGGAGAAGCGAACCGAGGATTACATCACCGGCCGCTTCGGGTGACCTGTGACCCTGCTTCTCGTCGCCGATCCTGACCCAGCTCTGGTGGCGGGCGTCTCAGCCGAGCTGGAAGACCATGCGGTACGCGTGATCACATCGACGGACGGAGCGGAGGCGCTGCTCATCGCGGGGGCAGAACATCCGGACGCGGTACTCGCCGCGACCGCGCTGCCGACGATCGGAGGCGCCGCCTTCGTGCGGACCCTCGCGTCGCGTACAGGGATCCCGGTCGTCCTCGGAGTCTCGGCGGGTGACGGGCCGGCGGCGGCCGAAGCGCTCGCCGCCGGGGCCGCCGCCTGCGTGGCGCGACCGTACCGGGTGAGTGAGCTGCTGCCGATCCTGCTCGCGCTGCGCCCGGCCGAGGCGACCGGCCCGGTGCTCCAGGTGGGTACGCTGCGCCTGGACCCGGCGAGCCTGTCGGTGCAGTACGCCGACCGCCCGGTACGCCTGCCCATGCGCGAGCTGCGCCTGCTGCAGCTGCTGATGTCCAACGCGGACAAGGTGGTGACCCGGGAGCAGATCCACGACGCGGTGTGGGGCGGCGTGCAGAACTCGAACACGGTGACGGTGCACGTCCAGCGGCTGCGCCAGCGGCTGGGCGACGATCAGCACGATCCCCGGCTGATCCTCACCATCCGCGGCGTCGGCTACCGGCTGGTGCCGCCGGCCGCCTGAGCGCTGGTGAGGAACTCCGTCAGCGCCGCACCGTGCAACACCCGTAAGTCGTAGGGATCCGGGCCGGGAAGTGCCGTGGTCAGCACGCGTACGTCCCGGTCCGCCCCGACCAGCAGCAGGTTGCTGCGGGTCACCCCGCGCAGCACCTCCGTCTCGGCCACCACCGCGGTGTCGCGGAACTGCGCGCGAACCGAGGCGGCCAGGCCCTGCACGAAGAAGAGCGGCCGCCCGTCGATCACGTTCGCCACGTACAGGCCGCCCGGCGCCAGCGCCTCGTGCGCCAACCTTACGAAGGTGGGCGTCGTCACGTGCTGAGGCACCGCCGCGCCGGTGAAGATGTCCGCGATGATCACGTCGTACGCCTCCGCCGGCCCGTCCCGCAGGAAGTCCAGCGCGTCGGCGATCACGATGTCGACTCCTGCGTCCGGATGCAGCGGCAGGCGGGTCTGGACGATGTCGGACAGCAGGGCGTCCACCTCGACGACGGTCTGCTCCGAACCCGGCCGCAGCAGCGACAGCACCCGCGGCAGGGACATCGCGCCCCCGCCCAGATGCAGTACGCGCAGCGGAATCCCGCCCGGCATCAGCAGATCGATGATCTCGACGGTCCGGCGTACGTAGTCGAACGCGATGAGGACCGGGTCGGCGAGGTTGACGTGCGACTGGGGCATGCCGTTGAGCACCAGCGTCCAGGCGTCCGGCTCGTCGGGATCGGGTACCAGCTCGACGAGGCCGTTCTCGACGGCAAACGCTTCCCCCACGGAGGCCAGCGTAGCGGCACCCCTCTCGCCGTTTTGTCATACCCACGGCCGAGCATGGGTAGGTTGATGTGAACGAGCTATGACGGGAGTCGACCCGAATGATTGCCGAACTCAAGACCGTGGTGCTGGACGGCCCCGACATCGCCGGGCTGTCCGCCTTCTACCGCGGCCTGGCCGGCTGGACCGAGGCGTACGGCGACGACGAGTGGATCACCCTGACCACGAGCGACGGCTGGCGCGTGGGGCTGCAGCTCGCCCCCGACCACATCTCGCCGAAGTGGCCCGATCCGGCCCACCCCCAGCAGGCACACCTCGACCTGCGCGTACCGGACCTGGCGGCGGCGACGGCGAAGGCGGTCGAGCTGGGCGCGACCGTGCTGCGCGAGAACGAGACGTGGAACACCCTCGCCGACCCGGCCGGACACCCGTTCGACCTGGTCGCCAGGCCGGACGACCAGGTCGTCACGGTGGCCGGCGTGATGCTGGACTGCCCGGACGCCAAGGTGCTGAGCCACTTCTACGCCGAGGTCACCGGCAAGCCGCTCACCTACGAGGCCGACGGCATGGCCATGATCGGCAACGACGGCGAGCAGCCGCTGATGTTCCAGCAGATCGAGGAGTACCAGGCGCCGCGCTGGCCCGACCCGGCGTACCCGCAGCAGTACCACCTCGACTTCCTCGTGGACGACGTCGAGGCGGCCGAGCCCCAGGTGCTGGCGCTCGGCGCGACCAGGCTGCCCGGCGAGGGCGGCAACTGGCGCGTCTACGCCGACCCCGCCGGCAAGCCGTTCTGCCTGACCTGGAAGGCGCCCGAGTAGCCGCCGAGCGGCTCAGGAGATGGCGGCGCAGACGATCCCGGCGATCGCCAGGTTCGCCGCGCTGCTGACCCACACCGCCGGGTGAGGCTCGGGGTCGACGATGATCGCCCCGAGCTTCCCCGGCGTCAGCACGTCGACCAGCAGGAACGCGCCAGCCATGAGCAGCAGGCCGAGGACGCCGTAGACCGCGGTGGACACCAGCCCGACCCAGAACTCGTCGTACGTGGTGATGATCGAGGTGAACGCGATCGCGCCCACGCCGAGCAGTGCCGAGCTCAGGTACGCGGCCGCGTTCCGGTTGCGCTCGCTCCAGATCTGGTGCCGCAGCGGCCCCGGTGTCAGCAGGTCGACCAGGAGAAATCCGCCCGTCAGCAGCACCACGCCCACAGCTGTGAACGCGACCGAGCCGACCAGTCCGTCGAGGAGATGCGTCATGGCGCGACAGGCTAGTTGACCCGTTCAACTCTTTGCGACCCCCCTGTACGCTCGCCGGTCATGAAACATCCAGCGGGGAACCCTCGGGTGGGCGCCAAGCCCACGACGGAACGAAGACGGAGTCAGTACGTCGCGTACGGGATCATGGGCGCGGTCGTGCTGGCGTGCTGCGGCAGCGCCGGCTACCAGACGTTCTTCCAGCGCAAGACCTGCGTGGACCCGCGTACCTACCAGCGGATCGATCAGACGTACTGCGGCTCCGGCGGCACCGGCCGCTGGTACTACGGCGGCTCCGGCGGCCGGGGCATCGGCTCCAAGGTCAACGGAGGCTCCTTCGAACGCGGTGGCTTCGGCGGCCACTTCGGCGGCGGCAGCTGATCGTGAAACGCGTCACCTGCACCCCCCGGCCCGATTGGCGTACGACCGTCGAATCGCAGGGCCTCCTGTACGCCGTCATCCCCGACGACAACGGCCAGCCGGCCACGTACTGGGACGAATCGGCGTACTACGAGTTCACCTCGGCGGAGATCGACGACCTGGAGGAGACGGTCGCCGAACTGCACGAGATGTGCCTCGACACGGTCGCGGCGGTCATCGCCGACCGCCGGTACGCCGAATACGCCATCACCGACAAGCGTGTGATCGCCCTGATCGAGCGCTCCTGGGCGAACCGGGCCGAGGAGATCAGCCTGTACGGCCGCTTCGACCTGCGCTACGACGGCTCGGGCCCGGCCAGAATGCTGGAATACAACGCGGACACGCCGACCTCGCTCCTCGAAGCTGCCGGCCCCCAATGGTTCTGGCTCGAAGAACTGCACCCCGACGCCGACCAGTGGAACTCGCTGCACGAACGCCTCGTCGACGCCTGGCGCGCCTGGACCTGGCGGCTGTCGGCCGGGCCGGTCCACTTCGCGTACACCCTGGCGGACGAGATCGGCGAAGACTTCATGACCGCCACCTACCTGCAAGAATGCGCCGAACAGGCGGGGCTGCACGGAGTCACCCTGCCGGTCGAGGAGATCGGCTGGGACCCGGCCGGCCGCTTCGTCGACCAGCAGGACCGCGACATCAAGACCATCTTCAAGCTCTACCCGTGGGAATGGCTGGTCACCGACAGCTTCGGCGGCCGCGCACTCGACCTCGCGCTGTCCGGCCGCGGCCCCCGCTGGATCGAGCCCGCCTGGAAGATGCTCCTGTCGAACAAGGCCCTCCTGGCCCTGCTCTGGGAGCGCTACCCGGGACACCGCAACCTGCTCCCGGCGTACCTGGACGGGCCCCGGGACCTCGCCGTCCACGGCTACGTCGCCAAACCGCTCCTCGGCCGCGAAGGAGCCGGCGTACGCATCACCACGCCCGGCTTCACCGTCGGCGACCCGGCGCAGGACGACGGGCCGGTCTGCTACCAGGCCTTCCACGCCCTCCCCGAATTCGGCGGCCAGCGCCCGGTCCTCGGCGCCTGGGTGGTCGACGGCGAGCCCGCCGGCCTGGGCATCCGCGAGACGCCGGGGTTGATCACCGACGTGTCGGCAAGATTCGTGCCACACCTCATCGCGGGGTGAATGTGCAACGACGGACCGGATCAGGTACAGTTCGTACGCGCTGAGGGCGATTAGCTCAGCGGGAGAGCACTTCGTTCACACCGAAGGGGTCACTGGTTCGATCCCAGTATCGCCCACCGAAGAAACTGCACGTCAAACGCTCCTTGCGCCGATCTGGCGTAAGGAGCGTTTTCGGTTGGCCGCGGTTACCTGCCTTCGTCGCTTGCGGTGCCCTGCTCCTTGCGGCGGGCCCAGTCCTCGGCTGCCGTGAGCATGGTCTGGCCGAGATGGCCGAGGAGGTCGCTGGTGTCGGTCAGGCGCGCACCTGCGGGCGTGGCGGACCCGAGGATCGCGGCGCCCTGGGCGGCGAACTGGGCCAGGGCGATGTTCTGCTGGGCGCTGGCGATCCACGATCGGTACCAGACGTCGCCGTTGACGTGGTAGCGATCGTGGCGGGCGCCCGGCTCGCGCTCGCGCCGGGTCAGCTGCGCCTGTTCCAGATCGCCGATCGCCTTCGAGATCGTGGCCGGGCTGACGTTGAGCTGGGCGACGAGGTCGGCGGCGGTGAGGCTGCCATCGTCGGTTGTGTACAGACAGGCGAGGATGCCGGCGGCTACTCGGCCCAGTCCTGTTTGGGCGCTTACCTCGGTGAGCTGCGCCCGGAAAGTGCGGACGGCTTCGGGGTCGCGGCCGAACGCGGCCGCCCCCGCGATCGGTGCGTGAGGCGTGGCGGCGGGCTGGCGCTGGGCACGGGCGGCGGCGGTGTGGTGGGCGCGGTCGGCCTGGTAGGTCCGCGGGCCGCCGTTGCGCTGCACCTCACGGGTGATCGTCGAGGTGGGACGGGACAGCTCGCGGGCGATCTCCGCGTAGCCCAGCCGGCGGGCCAGGCCGGCGGCGATGCGGCGGCGGTCCTGCAGGGTGAGCCGTTCTCCAGGCATGCGCCGAGTATGCCGCCGCCCTCGCCTCGTCGCAACAATGCCGAGCATTAAGCGACATATCGTTGCAACGATTTGATGGGAACTAGCTCTACAAACGTTGCAATCATGAGGATTCAGGATTGCCCGAACACTGAATGCAACTTAGCTTTTGGTCATGACTGCTTTCCTGAAGCCCTGGCGCACCTGGCACCGCCCCCTGATGATCAACGTGTCCCTCATGCTCCTGCTCGTCGTGATCGCCGCCGTCGGGATCGTCGTCGACGACCGCGTCCTGCTCGGCGAGCCGGTGTGGGTGAAGCCGCTGAAGTTCGGGCTGGCCTTCACCCTCTACTCTGGTGCCCTCGCCTGGCTGCTGACCAAGCTGCGCAGGGCCCCCCGCCTCGGCTGGTGGACCGGCACCGTCTTCGCCTTCGCCGCGACTCTGGAGGTCGCCGGAATCACCGTGCAGGCAGCCCGCGGCACCTTCAGCCACTTCAACGCCAACTTCGCCGACCCTGTCACCGTCGCCATGACCCAGCTGTTCACCTACGGCGTCGCGGCCATCTTCCTCGCCCAGCTGGTGATCGCCGGAGTCGTACTCGCGCAGCGCTCCCTGTCCCGGCCGCTGACGCGGGCCATCCGCTACGGAATCAGCCTGGCCACCCTCGGCATGCTCGTCCCGGTCTGGTGGATGGTGACCAACGCCCACGAGCGAACCGTCACCGACGCCAACGGCACGAAGATCACGATGTACCAGGGGCACGGCGTCGGCGACCTCGACGGCCACGGGATGTTCCTGACCGACTGGAGCACCACCGGCGGCGACTTCCGCGTACCGCACTTCGTCGGCTTGCACGCCATCCACATCCTGCTGCTGACCGCCTTCGTCCTCGGCCGCCTCGCCCACAGGATCCCTGCACTGCGCGACGAGACCGTCCAGGCCCGTTTGATGATCGTCGCCGGCCTCGCGTACGCCGGGCTGTTCGCGGTCCTGGTATGGCAGACCGGACGGGGGCAGTCGCTGATCCATCCGGACGGTGCGACGCTGCTGGGCTTCGGAGGCGTCGCCGCCGTCGCCGTTGCCGGCACCGCGCTGGTACTGGGCCGCCGAAGCCCAGCAGCGCCGCGGCAGGTCCTGGTGGAGCAAGCGGCTCGTGGATAAGGCCGCGTCACTACGGGGAGGATCATCCGCTTCGCGTAGACGACCGTGCAGTGTGAAAGAGCTGTTCCGCAGCATCCTTAGCGGGACGCAGGACCCTTGCGTAGCTCGGCGATCCTGGCGCGGGTGTCGGCAGGCGATTCCGGGTGCGCGCGCTCGACCTCGGCCCGCACGTCGGCCACGGACCGGCCGGCGAGTTCCCGACGCCAGGCGAGGTCGGCGCCCCGCATCGCCTGGGCGAACGCGCAGGACTGCCGGTAGTCGACGCCCGCGTGCTGCCCCGGGCCCTTGTCGAGGATCTGGTCGCACCGGAACAGGTCCTCGGCCCCTTCGATCGCGGTCACGACGTCCAGCAGCGAGATCGCCTCGGCGGCCCGGCCCAGTCGGAAACCGCCTCGCGGGCCGGGCGTCGACGTCAGGATCCCGGCGCGAGCCAGGGCTTGGAGCTGCTTGTTCAGGTACGCCGGCGGCAGCTCGTAGAACGCCGCGAGGGTGTCGGTCGGCACCGGGGTGTCCAGCCAGCTCAGGTTGAGGCATGTGTGCAAGGCCCATTCGACGCCCTGGCTCATCCGCATATCTGGACTCTACATGTCCAGAACTTGTGACGGCGGCCACGATCATCTTGTGCGGAGGAATCCTGGACATCTAATGTCCAGATATCACGTTCGAGCACAACGGAAGTTCGAGCACAGCAGAAGTTCGAAAACAGCGAAGGAGCCCCCGATGACCCTCGTACGCGCAGCCCAGGCCGAAGTCCTCGACGCCGACCCGACGAGCGTGATCACCCTGCTGTTCGATCACGAACACACCGGCGGCGCTCTCACCAGCAACCGCACGCTGCTGAAGGACGGCACCGAGGGCGCCCCGCCGCACCGGCACACCCACTCCGGCGAGCTGTTCTTCATCCTCGACGGGGCCTTGGAGATGCTCGTCGGAGAGGAGCTGCGTACCCTGCACAAGGGCGACGCGCTCTTCGTCGCGCCGAACACGACCCACGCCTTCGCCCCGGCGCCCGGGCACGATGCCGACTTCCTGGTCGTGATCACTCCGGGCAAGCCGCGGTTCGACTACTACCGCCTCCTCGACCGGGTGCACAACGGTGAGGCCACCTGGCAGCAGGTCGGCGAGACCCAGGACCTCTACGACAACCACTACGCCGAGAGTCCCGTGTGGGCGGACCGCGCGGCCGAGTAGGGCTCCGGCCCGTCCGACCAGGACCGGCGGCCGAAGTGGGCCGCCGGTCCCGCCTACTTGGTGCGTTTGCGGGCGGCGAACGACTCCCGGCGTACCGTGAGCTTCTTGCCCTTGACGGTGCTGTTGCGCAACGCGCTGATCACGTCGTCGGCCGCCCCGGCGGGCACCTCGACCAGCGAGAAGCGGTCGGTGATCTCGATCGCCCCGATGTCGCGCCCGCTGAGTCCTGCCTCGTTGGCGATCGCGCCGACGAGGTCCTGGGGGCGGATGTTCGCCCGCCGTCCGAGGCCGAAGAACAGCTTCACGGTGCCACCGCCGCCCGAGCGGGGGGCGCTCTTGCCGCCGCGTCGTTCGGGTTCGTCGCGCCGCGGCTTGCGACTGACCGAGTCGGACTGGTCGGGGATCTCCTGCTCGTCGATCTCGTTGCCGCTGCTCTGGTGCGCGAGCTGCACCGCCGCGAGCGCGATGTCGACGATGTCGAATTCGTCGCCGAGCGACTCGACCACGACCCGGAACTGCTCCAGGCCGTCCCCGGCGACCAGAGCCTCCTGCAGGGCGGCGCGGGTCATCTCGAGCCGCCGCGTACGCAGATCCGCGACCGTGGGCAGCTTCTCGATCGTGAAGCGTTGCTTGGTGGTCTGCTCGATCGTCTTGAGCATGCGGTGCTCGCGCGGCTCGGCGAGGGTGATCGCCACGCCTTCGCGGCCGGCGCGCCCGACGCGGCCGATGCGGTGGACGTACGCCTCGGCGGCCGAGGGCACGTTGTAGTTGACCACGTGGGTCAGCAGGTCGATGTCGAGGCCGCGCGCGGCGACGTCGGTGGCGATGAGCAGGTCGGTGGTGCCGGCCCGCATCCGGGCCATCACCCGGTCGCGCTGGTCCTGGCTCATGCCGCCGTGCAGCGGCTCGGCACGGTAGCCGCGGCCGTTGAGCGTCTCCGTGAGCTGGTCCACCTCTTCCCGGGTGCGGCAGAAGACGATCGCCGCCGCCGGCGACTCGGTGTCGAGGATCCGGCCCAACGCTGCGGGCTTGTGTGCGCGGGCAACCATGTACGCGCTCTGGCGGACCTTCGGGGCCTCGCCGGGAGTCGTCTCCTGCCGGCCCATCTCGATGCGTACCGGGTCGCGCAGGTAGCGCCGGGCCAGGGCGGCGATCCGCGCGGGCATGGTGGCCGAGAAGAGCACGGTCTGCCGCTGGTCGCTGGTCTCGTCGAGGATCGCCTCGATGTCCTCGACGAAGCCCATGTCCAGCATCTCGTCGGCCTCGTCGAGCACCACCGTCGTGACCTCGCCGAGGTCCAGCGTGCCGCGGTTGATGTGGTCGATGGCCCGGCCCGGCGTGGCGATGATGACGTCGACGCCGCGCGACAGCGCCTGCAGCTGCCGCCCGATCGGCTGGCCGCCGTAGATCGGCAGCACCCGGACGCCCAGGTCGCGACCGTAGCGGTGGAACGCCTGGGAGACCTGCACGGCGAGTTCCCGGGTGGGCACCAGCACCAGCGCCACCGGTTTGACTCCCCGGTCACCTTCGGCGAGCCGCTGCAGGATCGGCAGCGCGAACGCCGCGGTCTTGCCCGTGCCGGTGGCCGCCTGGCCGAGCACGTCGCTGCCGGCCGCGATCGGCGGGATCGACTCGCGCTGGATCGGCGTCGGCTCCTCGTAGCCGAGATCCGCCAGGGCCTTGAGCAGCTCCGACCGCAGTGCCAGATCGGCGAAGGACACCGATTCCTGCGACTGGCTCATCGCCATCATCTCCTGCCCTGTAGACGCAACAGGGTATTGTCCCAGGTCATCATCGCAGCCCTGCCGTCAGGCCACTGCTCGATCGTCAGGTACCGGCGGGCGTACCGGTTGTCGATACGTGGTCGATGGTCCGTTTCATCGCGATGACTAGTATCGGATCGTGCCCTTGACCGCCGAGGACGTCGACCGGTTCGAGGCCTCCCGCCCGCGCCTGGAGGCCATCGCGTACCGGCTGCTCGGCTCGGCGGCGGAGGCGGAGGACGTCGTGCAGGAGACGTTCCTGCGCTGGCACGCCACGGACGTCGGGCGCATCGAGGTCCCCGAGGCCTGGCTGACCAAGGTTCTCACCAACCTCTGCCTCAACCAGCTCACCTCCGCGCGCGTACGCCGGGAGACGTATGTCGGGCAATGGCTTCCGGAGCCGCTGCTGGCCGGGGACCCCATGCTCGGCCCGGCCGACACCGCCGAGCAGCGCGAATCCGTCTCGTACGCCGTCCTCGCCCTCATGGAGCGGCTGTCGCCCAACGAGCGGGCGGTGTACGTGCTGCGCGAGGCGTTCGACTACTCGCACCGGGAGATCGCGGACATCCTCGACGTCAGCGAGGCCGCCAGCCAGCAGATCTTCCACCGGGCGAAGAAGCACGTCGCGGACGGCCCGGCACGTACCGAGATCGACGCGGCCACGGCCCGGCGGATCGTCGAGGAGTTCCTGGCCGCCGCCGTCAGCGGCCGGACCGAGCCGCTCGTACGCCTGCTCACCTCAGACGCCGTGTCGATCGGCGACGGCGGGGGGAAGATCCCGGCGCGGGCCAAGGTGGTCGAGGGTGCCGTCGCGGTGGCGAAGTTCCTGCGGGGCCTGTTCCAGCCCGCCGAGGCCAAACGGGCCGTGATCGGCGGCTCGCCGGGTGTCTACATCTCGTCCGCCAACGGCGATCCCGCCGTCGTGGCGGTCCTCGACGGCCGGGTCGTCGGCATCATGTGCCTGGAGATCACCGCCGACGGCATCGCCGGGTTCCGCAACCAGGTCAACCCCGACAAGCTCGAACGCGCGACCGCTCACTGGGCGGCCGCCGATCACGGGGAACCCCTGTTCGTCGCGTACTGATCGGCGAGTGATCCGCTTCACAGCCGTTCCTGTCAGGAAACCGTGGGCCGCCCGGTTCAAGGGGCGAAACCACCTGAGACAGGAGCACGGAAATGTCACATCGCATCATCGTCCTCGGGGCCGGCTACAGCGGAGCCATCGCCGCCGGCCGGCTCGCCAAGCGCCTGCACCGTGAGGACGTCGCCATCACCCTCGTCAACGCCGAACCCGACTTCGTGGAACGCGTACGCATGCACCAGCTGGCGACCGGCCAGGACCTCACTCCCCGGCCGTTCGCCGAGATGTTCGCCGGTACCGGTGTCGAGCTGAAGCTGGCGAAGGTGACCGGCGTCGACGTCGACCACAAGACCGTCGCCGTCGTCGACGAGAACGGTGCCGGGCAGCTGTCCTACGACACGCTCGTCTATGCCCTCGGCAGCGGCTGGAACACTCGGGGCGTACCGGGAACCGCCGAGCACGCGTACGAGCTCGCGAGCCGCCCCGGCGCGCTCCGGCTGCGCGAGCGCCTGGCCCGCCTCGGCGCCGGGCAGCGGGTGGTCGTCGTCGGCGGCGGGCTGACCGGGCTGGAGGCCGCGACCGAGATCGCCGAAGCCCGCCCGGACCTCGACGTGGCGCTCGCCGCCCGTGGTGAGCTCGGCGACTGGCTCTCGCCCAACGGCCGCCGGCATCTGCGCAAGGTCGTCGGCAAGCTGGGGATCACGGTCCACGAGCACGCCGCCGTCACCGGCGTCGAGGCCGGCCGGGTCGCCCTCGCCGAGGGCGAGGCCATCCCGGCCGAAGTCACCGTCTGGACCACGGGCTTCGCGGTCCACCCGATCGCCCAGGCGACGGACCTGCGGGTCACCGGCGCCGGCCGCATCGTGGTCGACGAGACCATGCGTTCCGTCTCCCACCCCGACGTGTACGCGATCGGCGACGCCGCCTCGGCCATGGGCGCGGGGAACAAGCCGCTGCGGATGTCGTGCGCCTCGGGTACGCCGATGGCCTGGCAGGCCGCCGACGCGATCGCGGCCCGCCTGACCGGCCGGAAGATCCCGAAGGCGCCGCTCGGCTACTTCAACCAGTGCATCTCGCTCGGCCGCAAGGAGGGGCTGATCCAGTACGTCACCTCCGACGACCGGGCGGTGCGGGCGGTCCTGACCGGCCGGTTCGCCGCGCTCTACAAGGAGCTCGTCTGCAAGGGCGCGGCCTGGGGCGTCGCCCACCCGACGCTGGGGCTGCCGGTCCGGCGCCACCGCGTCACGCGGGAGCAGGTCACGTCGGGCGAGGCCGTTCGGGCGGTCGCATAGCCGCACGCACTTCGCCGGGCATGCAACCCCGCGATGCACGGCAGCGTAGATAACGCATGACGTGGACGTCGGAGTTCTCCGACTATTTCGCCGCCCGGGCCGGGCGGTTAAGGCGGGTCGCGTACGCGCTCTGCGGCGACTGGCATCTCGCGGAAGACCTCGTCCAGCAGGCGTTCCTTCAGCTGTACCGGCACTGGAAACGGTTGGACCCTACGACGATCGACGCGTACGCGCGCCGGACGCTCATCAACGCGTACCTCTCGATGCAGCGCAAGCGCCGCCACGAGCTGGTGACGGCGGACCTGCCCGAGCCGCCGCCGGGGTCGGGTGTGGACGTCGCCGCGCGGCTGGACATGCGGCGGGCCCTGGACACGTTGCCGCCCCGGCAGCGGGTGCTGGTCGTCCTGCGCCACCTGGAGGACGTCTCGGTCGCGGAGGCGGCGGAGATCCTCGGCATCGCCGAGGGAACCGTGAAGAGCCAGACGGCACACGGCCTGGCGAAGCTGCGCGGGGCGCTCGGCGCCGCGCCGATCGTGGGAGAACTCGGATGAGCGCCGACGAGCTGTACGCGTACGTCACGACGGACGAGCCGTCCATGGTTCTGACCGCGGACAGGGTGCTGGCGCTGGGCCGGCGCCGGAAGCGCAACCGGTTGCTCGGCTCGATCGGCGGCGGCACGGCGGTCGCTGTGGCGGCGCTGGTCTTCTGGGCGCAGCTGCCGGGGCCGGCCGACCCGGTGGTACCGGCGGCCGCCTGCCTGCGGGAGGTGCCGGTCGACCGGCAGGCGGCGGGTGACGTGACCGTCGACCCGCTGGCCTCCTCGACACGCCCGCCGACCCCCGCGACGGTAACCGACCAGATGCTGAACCAGGTCGGCTGCACGATGGTCCACGCGGTGAAACGCCTGCTCCCCGGTACGCGTTTCTATCCACACGAGGTCCGCGCGGCGGCTGCCTTCCAGCCGTTCTGGTTCGGCCCTGACCACCCGCGTAACGATCAGGACGGCGGGATCGAATCGGTCGGCCGGGTACCAGGTCTGGGCCTGATCGCCGTGGTCGTGGGTGACCGCGACTCCAGCAACCCGCCACCGACGCAGGAAGAACTCCGAACGGACTCCTCCTGGCAGAAGCGCCAGAACGTCGAGCGGACGCAGTTCGCCGACGGCTCGGTGCTCCTGAGCTACCAGGAATTCACCACATTGGACGACCTGGTCCTCATGAAGCAGCGCATCGTCGAGTTCTGGACCGGACACACCCATGTCCTTGCCACGTCCACCGACCTCCTGGTGGCCGCTTTCGCGGACGCCACCCCCAACTCCGTCTCGGGTACGCCGCCGCTCACCATCGCCCAGCTGGAAGAACTGGCTCAGGACCCGGGCTTCGCCGTCTTCGGCTGAACAACGGAAACTTCTCCGGATAGGTCTGGGGGTGCCACGCGTCTGTAGAGGTGAGACAAAGAACCGCGAAGGGAAGAGCGTGGAAGATGACGCCAGGACGAGGTTCGCAGAGTTCGCGGCGGCGCGTACGCCGGCCCTGATCCGGGTGGCCTACCTGCTGACCGGGGACCAGCACTCGGCCGAGGACCTGGTCCAGTCGGCGCTCGCCAAGACCTACGCCCGGTGGAGCCGGCTGCGGCACGCGGATCCCGAGGGATACGTGCGCACGGCCATGCACCGGGAGCAGATCAGCTGGTGGCGACGGCTGGCGACGATGCGCCGGTCGATGCCCGCCGTGGTGTCCGACGGGGTGGTCTCCGACCACAGCGCGGACACCGACCTGCGGCTGGCGCTGCGGGACGCGCTGCGGCGCCTACCGCCGGCCCAGCGCTCCGTCATCGTCCTGCGTTACTTCGAAGATCTCACCGAGAGCCAGGTCGCAGAGATTCTGGGTTGTTCCGTCGGCACTGTCCGAAGCCGGAACAACCGGGCTGTGACGCGGCTGCGGGAACTACTGCCGGCCGCCGAATTCTCGCTGGAGACGATCACGCCATGAGCACACCCTTCGAGGCTCTCCTCCGTTCCACCCTGTCCGAGATCGCCGAGGAGGCAATCCCTGTGAACCTGACAAGCCGCGCCCACGCCCAGGCCGAGAAGAGGCGTACCGTCCGGGTGATCACGATCGCGGTCACCGCCGGTGTCGCGGTGCTGATCGGTACCCCGCTCGCCTTCGCCGCCGCCGAGCACGCGGTCACACCGGCCGCGCCGTCGCCCTCGCCGTCGGCGATCGTGACGCCGACGGTGAAGCCGACCCCGTCGGACTACCCGACGGCGGCCCCCTCGCCCTCCAGCCCGGGCAACCTCCCGTCCCCGTCGCCCTCCGACCCCGGGAACTTCCCGTCGCCGTCCCCGTCGCCCAAACACCACAAGCACTAGAACAGCTGGCCCTGAAACAGCTCGGTGCCAACCTCCGGGCGGTCTGAATCGATCTTCAGACCGCCCTTTCGCGTACGCCTGCCGGCCGTCTCGACAGCGTGCGGCCATGATCCCTAAACTCCGGTGCTCGTGACCCTCCGTAAAGCAAGCCTGCTCGGCGCCGTGCTTCTCCTGCTCACGGCCTGCTCGCCGGCCACCACTCCGGTCTCGTGGTCGGTTCCGCCGTCTCCGTCTCCGTCCGCGTCTTCGTCGCCGTCGGCGTCGCGGGCCGTGCCGCCGCGGGCGGGCACCTGCCACGCGCGGGCCGTGGACCAGACGGCCGGCAGCGCGGACAACGAGGCGGTCGACTGCGCCGGCGGCCATCTCGCGGAGACCGTCTACGTCGGCCAGGTGACCGGCGCCGAGGCGAGTCCGCCGGTGCTGACGCGGTCGGCCACCGGGGCCTCGGCCGCCGGCCAGTCCCGGCTGTACGCGAAGTGTGACCAGCAGGCGACGGCGTACATGGGGCATGTGTGGGTGGATCCGCGGCTCGACCTGCGGGTCGTCCTCCCGGACGCGGCCGGGTGGCAGGCCGGTGCCCGGTGGTTTCGCTGCGATCTCGTCCAGCGTGAGCCGATGACCGACGCCCGGCTGGACGAGGCCCGGTCCGGCAGTCTGAAGGCGCATCCGCTGCCCCCGCTGTGCTTCAACCGGGACGCGAACGACACCTGGAACCCGGTCACGTGCACGACTATCCACACCGGCGAGTACGTCGGCGCCTTCCTGCACGCGCCGGCCGCCTCGGACCCGCTGAACGCCGACTCCGACGCCGTCTTCCAGCGCTGCTACGGCGTCGCCGCGGCGTACATGAAGGTGAGCGGGTCGCGTGCCGAGGAACTCGTCAGCATGTCGGCGGTCTACCAGGACGACTTCGAGTTCTGGCCGTCCGGCCGCCGGTACGTCGGCTGCTTCGTCGTGGCGGACAAGCTCGTCAACGGCACCGTCGCGGGGCGTGGCGGCAAGGGCCTCTAACGGACCGGGGCGCCGGTGGCGCGGGACGCGATGAGGCCTCGTCGGCGTACGCCGGTGATAGGAAGAGGGCGTGAGCTGCGTGAAGGTCCGGTGACATGTAGGGTAGATTCTTGACTCGTTCCAGAAAACGGGCAAGACTCGGGGTGAGGCGACGACTCGCCGGCCGCTGTGCAGTCCTGCCCGCGGGCCGATCGCGATCCGCCTGATTCGCCACGTCACGGAAGGAATCTGATGTCCGAGAACCACGACGCCGTCGTTCACGACGCGGAGGCGGGCGCCGAATCCCGTTGCCCCGTCGCGCACGGGCGCGCGCCCCACCCGACGCAGGGCAGCGCCAACCGCGGCTGGTGGCCGAACCAGCTCAACCTGAAGATCCTCGCGAAGAACCCGGCCGTGGCGAACCCGCTCGGCGCGGAGTTCGACTACGCGAAGGCCTTCGCGACGCTCGACCTCGCCGCCGTGAAGAGTGACATCGCCGAGGTCCTGACGACCTCGCAGGACTGGTGGCCGGCCGACTACGGCCACTACGGCCCGTTCATGATCCGCATGGCCTGGCACAGCGCCGGCACCTACCGCATCAGCGACGGCCGCGGCGGCGCCGGGGCCGGGCAGCAGCGGTTCGCGCCGCTCAACAGCTGGCCGGACAACGGCAACCTGGACAAGGCCCGCCGGCTGCTGTGGCCGGTCAAGAAGAAGTACGGCCAGGCGCTGTCCTGGGCGGACCTGATGATCCTCACCGGCAACGTGGCGCTGGAGTCCATGGGCTTCCAGACCTTCGGCTTCGCCGGCGGGCGCCCCGACGTGTGGGAGCCCGACGAGGACGTCTACTGGGGCCCCGAGACCACCTGGCTCGGCGACCAGCGCTACTCCGGCGACCGCGACCTGGAGAACCCGCTGGCCGCGGTGCAGATGGGCCTCATCTACGTCAACCCGGAGGGCCCGAACGGCAACCCGGACCCGATCGCCGCGGCCCGCGACATCCGCGAGACGTTCCGCCGCATGGCCATGAACGACGAGGAGACCGTCGCGCTGATCGCCGGCGGCCACACCTTCGGCAAGACCCACGGCGCCGGCCCGGCCTCCAACGTCGGCCCGGAGCCCGAGGCCGCCGGCCTGGAGGAGCAGGGCCTGGGCTGGCGGAACGCGTACGGCACCGGCAAGGGCGGCGACGCGATCACCAGCGGCCTCGAGGGTGCCTGGACGAACACGCCGACCGCCTGGGACAACAGCTTCTTCCAGATCCTGTTCGGCTACGAGTGGGAGCTGTCCAAGAGCCCGGCCGGCGCGCACCAGTGGAAGCCGAAGGACGGCGGCGGCGCGGGTACCGTGCCGGACGCGCACGACGCGGCGAAGAGCCACGCGCCGACGATGCTCACCACCGACCTGTCGCTGCGCTTCGACCCGGTGTACGAGCAGATCTCGCGGCGCTTCGCCGAGAACCCGGCCGAGTTCGCGGACGCGTTCGCCCGGGCCTGGTTCAAGCTGACCCACCGCGACATGGGCCCGATCGCCCGCTACCTCGGCGCCGAGGTCCCGTCCGAGGTGCTGATCTGGCAGGACCCGGTGCCGGCCGTCGACCACGCGCTGGTGGACGCCGCCGACGTCGCCGCCCTCAAGGAGCAGATCCTCGGCTCCGGGCTCACCGTCGCGCAGCTGGTCTCGACCGCCTGGGCCTCGGCCTCGACGTTCCGCGGCAGCGACAAGCGCGGCGGCGCCAACGGTGCGCGTATCCGCCTCGAACCGCAGAGCGGCTGGGAGGTCAACGACCCGGACGACCTCGCGATCGTGCTGCGTACGCTGCGGGGCGTCCAGGAGAACTTCAACGCCGCCCAGTCCGGCAAGAAGATCTCGCTGGCCGACCTGATCGTCCTCGGTGGCGTCGCGGCCGTCGAGAAGGCCGCCCGTGACGGTGGCGTGCCGGTCGAGGTGGCGTTCACGCCCGGGCGTACCGACGCGTCGCAGGAGCAGACCGACGTCGAGTCGTTCGTGCCGCTGGAGCCGGTGGCCGACGGCTTCCGCAACTACCTGGGCAAGGGCACCCGCCTGCCGGCCGAGTTCCTGCTGGTCGACAAGGCCAACCTGCTCACGCTGAGCGCGCCGGAGATGACCGTGCTCGTCGGCGGCCTGCGGGTGCTCGGCGCCAACGCCAAGCAGTCGACGGCCGGCGTCTTCACCGACAAGCCGGGCACGCTGACCAACGACTTCTTCGTGAACCTGCTGGAACTGGGCACCACCTGGACGGCCGCCGAGGACGGCGAGACGTTCGAAGGGCGTACCGCCGCGGGCAAGGCCCTGACCGGCAGCCGGGTGGACCTCGTCTTCGGCTCCAACTCGGAGCTGCGGGCCGTCGCCGAGGTGTACGCGAGCGACGACGCGAACGAGAAGTTCGTCCGCGACTTCGCGGCGGCCTGGTCGAAGGTCATGGACCTGGACCGCTTCGACCTGCGCTGATCCTTCGCTCGGGCCGGCCCGCCAGGGTCGGCCCGAGCGCGCCTTTCACCACGATCTTCGCCTCGCGACCGGAAACCATTCCTCCATATCGGACAGTCGCGACAAAGCCAGGCGGAATATGGGCCGCGCTCGGCGGCAGGGGTGCTTTCCTCGCAGGTCGGTCGCGTTCGATCATGTCCTGCCCGTGCGGCCGCGACGTCCTGCCGCGATGCGGGAACGATCTTCCATTTCGCAAGATGCTGCTGTTGATTTCGTGATCATTTACGGCTGAGGTGTGTTTTCAAGCCCTCCCCGCATGATTGTTTACGCGTCAGGTGTAGCCAGGGGCGGTCAGCGTGCTCCGGAGCCGTAATTGATCATGCATCGAGTGGCTGTTTTACACCTGGGCCGTAAACGATCACCCGCGCCGACTAGCCGACTGGCGTCACGCCTCCATATCGGACAGTCGCGACAACGCCAGAGGCGAAGGGTGAAGCGGTGACCGAACCGCGGTGAAGGATGCTTCGCCCCACTCACCTGGCAGTGGAGGCCTCGGAGCGAAGCGGAGGGGTCGGAACGGTCTCCCGCGCGAGGAGCGGAGGTGAGATCGACGAACCCGGGACGAAATGCCTTTCAAGATTGTTTCTCGGCCAGGGCGGCGATGCGGCCGATGATGTCCGGCCACAGTTCCTCGGGCAGGTTGTGCCCCATCCCCGGGTGCGCGACGTACGCCGCCCCCGGGATCTGCCGGGCGGTGTCGTGGCCGGCCGCGACGCGGACCAGGGGATCTTCGGCGCCGTGGAAGACGAAGGCCGGGCAGGTGATCGTCGACAACGCGGGTACGCGGAGTCTGCGCATCGCGGTCGTCTGGCGTTGCGTGGTCAGCGGGTCGCGCGGGTGGCGGTCGTAGCTGACCCCGGCGGCCTCGCGGGCCCAGGTCTCGGGGAACCGGTAGCCGGGCGAGCCGACGGCACGGTAGACCGCGACGATGTTGTCGATCTCCTGCTCGCGGGTCTTGGCCTGGGGGAGGCGGGCGAGCTTGGCGATGGTGCCGAGCCGGACGTAGCGGATCATCGACAGCAGGCCGGCGGTGACGGGCGCGCCCATGCCGGAGGTCATCGTGCGGACGCGTTCGGGGTGCAGGAGGGTCAGCGCCTGGGCGAGGCCGGCCCCCATGGACGCGCCGAAGACGTGGGCGCTGCGCCAGCCGACCGCGTCCATGACCGCGAGCGCGTCGTCGACCATGTCCTGGCCGGTGTACTTGTCGCCACGGGCGAAATGGGTCGACAGGCCGGTGTCGCGGTTGTCGAAGCGGACGACGGCGAAGCCGCGGTCGACGAACTGTCGGCAGAAGGCGTCCGGCCACCAGTTCATCTGGAAGTCCAGGCCCATGATCATGAGCAGCGGTACGCCCCGCGCGGGGTCGCCCAGCACCTCGTAGGCGATCTTCACGTCCTTGTTGCGGGCGTACTCCACGACGTCCTCCTGTGTTTTTGCAATGCGGTCGCATCGCCAAACTCAGCGTAGCCGTGTGGATCACCGTTTTGCAATACAATCGCATGGCTAACTGGTGGCACATGCGCATCGCGGACCGAAGGGAGGAACCGGTGCCCAAGCAGGTCGATCATGTGGAGCGGCGGCAGGCGCTGGCTCAGGCCGTGTACGCCGTCATCGGCGAGCAGGGCATCGAGGCGGTCAGCCTGCGGGACGTGGCCCGGCAGGCGGGCGTCTCGATGGGGGCGGTGCAGCACTACTTCGACACCAAGGCGGAGATGCTCCTGTTCGCGCTCAGCCATATGCGGGAGCGGGTCGGCCGGCGGCTGGCGGCCGAGATGGCCCTGCTGCCGCAGCCGGCCACCCGGCGGGACACGGTCCGGCACGCCCTGCGGGCGATGATGCCGGTCGACGGGCCGAGCCGGGAGGAGGCGACCGTCAACGTCGCCTTCTTCACGTACGCGACCGTCGACCCGGCGTACGCCGACCAGCTCCGAGATGGGTACGCGCACGTGCTCGACCTGATGCGGTCCTGGCTGCGGGCCGCGGCGGACGCCGGCGAGCTGCGCCGGGGCGTCGACCCGGCGGCGGCCGCGACCACGCTCTACGTGCTGACCCAGGGATTCGTCGGGCCGCTGCTCATCGGCGTCTTCGACGGGGACGAGGCCATGGCCCTGATCGACCGGTCGCTGGACCAGATCTTCCGGCCGGGACCGGGGTGATCTTCCGGCCGCCCATCGGGGTGATCTTCCGGCCGCAACCGGCGCTGTAGCCAAACCCTGTGATCGAACCCTGACTAGGGGTAAGAAAGTCCGCCGACCCTTCTGAACCGGGCGAAACCTGCGTAGTCTCCCGCTGGGAGGTTTCCGCGTGCGTACTCAGCCCCGTCTGCGGCCGGTTCGCCGGATCCGGATCGCGCTGCGCAGTGCCGCCGTCGTGCTGGTGATCGTCGCCGGATTGGCGGCCTGGCTCGCCGGCCCGGCCGCGAGTCCCCTCACCGGAGACCGCAGCGCCGCCGACGTGGGCCCGTGCCTGCGGGCGCCGGCACCCCGTGAGCTGCGCGGCCTGTGGATCACCACCGTCCGCAACTCGGACTGGCCGAGCAAGCCGGGTCTGCCCGAGGAAACCGTCAAGGCCGAGTTCATCGGCTGGCTCGATCTCGCCGTCAGGCTCAACTTCAACGCGGTCTACGTCCATGTGCGGCCGAGTGGCGACGCTTTCTGGCCCTCGGCGTACGCGCCCTGGTCGTATTGGCTCACCGGGCGCAAGGACGGCGCCGATCCGGGCTGGGACCCGATGGCCTTCATGGTCGGCGAGGCGCACAAGCGCAATCTCGAATTCCATGCCTGGTTCAATCCCTACAAGGCGAGCCAGGACGCCACCGCCGCGCAGCTGCCGCCGGGCGATCCGGCTCTCGCGCATCCGGAATGGCTCGTCACGTACCCGCCGACGGGCGGCGATCGGCGGCTCTACTTCGATCCCGGAATCCCGGCCGCGCGGACGTTCGTGGAGGACTCGATCCTCGAAGCGGTCGGCAAGTACGACATCGACGGAGTCCACTTCGACGACTTCTTCTATCCGTATCCCGGCAACGGCGGCGGCTTCCCGGACAGCGCCTCCTTCGCGGCGTACGGCAACGGCATGGGCCGCGACGACTGGCGACGGCACAACGTCGACCTGCTGGTCCAGGAGATGAGCACCCGGATCAAGGCGCTCAAGCCGTGGGTGAAGTTCGGCATCAGCCCGTTCGGGATCTGGCGCAACAACACCTCGGACCCGGCCGGCTCGGCGACGAAAGGGCTGGAGGCCTACAGCGCCATCTACGCCGACACCCGCCACTGGGTCCAGGCCGGCTGGCTCGACTACATCGCGCCCCAGCTCTACTGGAACATCGGTTACAGCGTCGCGAACTTCACCGTCCTGCTGAAGTGGTGGGAGGACGTCGTGAAGGGGACGCGTACGGACCTCTACATAGGACTCGCGGACTACCGGGTCGGCCAGTCGGGCGCCTGGAAAGACCCGGCCCAGCTCGACCGCCAGCTCACTCTCATCGAGGCGCCCGGCGGCGCCGCCGGCGCCATTCACTTCACCGCCTCGGACCTGCGCGCGAACCGGCTCGGCTCGGTCACCCGCTACGTCAGGGCCCATTACCCGACGCCCGCGCTCGTCCCGCTGATGGGCCAGCTCCAGCATCAGCGGCTTTCCTATCCACCGGTACGCGCAGCCGGCGACACCGGATCCGTCACGTGGTCGCCACCGCACGGATCCGATCAGCCGGCGAGTTACGCGGTCTACCGTGCGGTGAAGCCGAACGACCCGGCGACCCTCGTCGCGGTGGTACGCGCGACCGGCGGCCGCCAGACGTGGACCGACCCGGCCGCCGGGCGGGCCGACCACTACTGCGTCACGGCGTTGGACCGCCTGGGGAATGAGACTTCCTGACCGTCTGCAGGAGACCGTGCACGAAGGTGAGCTTGTGGCCGTCCGCGTACGCCTGCCATTGCGAGGGCGCCTCGGGCTGCGTCTCCCGGGCGCCGGGGTAGTTCGCGAGGACGTCGCCGACGACGCAGGACCACGGGGCCAGCCGCTCGACCGGCGGCAGTGCGGGGACGGGGGAGTCCGGGCGGCGTACGAGCCAGCTGTGCAGGATCTGGCCGCCGAACCCGGTCATCGCCTCGAACCGCAGGTCCGGCCACAGTCCCGGCAACGGCCACGCGTACGCGGTGAAGGTGACGTCGCCGTACGGTTGCGCGTACTCGTCGTCGGGCGGGCCGAGAACCGCCTTGTACAGCGACAGTCCTTGGGGGCCGCGCCGCGTACGCAGCAACGACTGCCACCGGTTGTGCGCGGCCATGTATTCGGCGTGGGTCGCGCCCATCTCCCCATAGGCCTCGATGACGAGTTCGGGGCAGAAGTCGGCCATGCGGCGCAGCAGCATCAGCTGGAACTCGCGGCGGGCGAAACCAAGCACGCGAAACCGTACCATTTCAGCTGGTAGACCGGCCCGTTGATCCCGTTTGGATCAGGTATTTCACCCGAATCTTGGGCCATGATCCGGGTGAAATACCTGATCCAAACGGGATCAAGGGACGGGGGCCAGGGGACGGGATCAAGGGCCGGGGGTCAGGGGCCGCGGAGTGGGCGGGCTAGACGTGGGCGGCGGTCCAGCAGGTGTCGTGGGTGTGGCAGTTGATCAGCCCGGCCAGCGCCGCGTGCAGGGCCGAGCGCCGGGCGGCGGTCAGCGTACCGGCGATGTTGTCCAGCTGGTCCGGGTCGGCGACGCGGTCGTAGTACTCGATCTCGCCGGTCGTGTACTCGACGTAGGTGTAGGTCGCGGTGCGCAGGGCTTCGTAGGTCGTCGGGTTCCCGTTGCGCTGGGTCTGCGCGTCGGGGTCGTCCGGCGCGGTGTTCGGCCCGTGGTGCTCGATCAGCGAGCCCGTCCGCCAGGCGGGCGCCGCCTCGCCGTGGATCAGGTTCACCAGGCTCCGGCCGTCCACATCGGATCCGACGTCCGCTCCGCCGAGGCGCTGGAACGTCGGCGCCAGGTCGATGTTCTGCACCACCTCGGTACGCGTGACCCCCGCCGGAACGCCCGGCCCCGCGACGACCAGCGGTACGCGGATGTCGGTGTCGAACGCGGTCTGCTTGCCGCCGGTGAGCCGGTACTCGCCCATGTGGAATCCGTTGTCGGAGCTGAAGACGAGGTAGGTGTTGTCCGCGACCCCGCTCGCGGTCAGCTGCGCCCGGAGGTTCGCGATGAGCCGGTCGACCGCCTGGACGGCCTGGGCCCGCTTGCGGAAGTTGGTGTCCATCGTGGACTTCTCGGCGGCGGTGAGCGGCGGGTTGGACGCGAGCCACGCGGGCGCGTTCGCCGGCGTCGTGTCGTACGCGGCCGGCCGCGGCGCGGTCAGCCCCGGGAACTTGTCGAGGTCTTGATTCGCCGGCGTGAACGGCGAATGCGGCGCGAACGTCGCCACCTCCAGCAGGAACGGCTTGCCGGCCGCGGCGGACTGCTGGATGAACGCCTTTCCCTTGCGGGACAACACTCCCGTCAGGTAGTCGGCCGGATCGGCGCCGTAGTGCACGACACTGTGGTTCTCGTTGAGGTCGTAGTTGTACTCCGGGTACCCGTTGCCCGCGACGTCCCACTCCGACCAGCCCGGCGGGATGTAGGGCTGGGTCCCGCCCTGGGTGTCGGCGGGCTGGTAGCCGTTGAGGTACTTGCCGAGGAAGCCGGTCGCGTACCCCTGGGCCTGCAGCGCGGTCGCGAACGTGTGCTGCTCGTTGCCGCGGCCCTTGAAGGTGGCGAACCCGCCGTCGCCACCGCCGTTGGTGAAGACCCCGGTGTCGTGCGGGAACTTGCCCGTGAAGATCGAGGACCGGGACGGGCAGCAGAGCGAGTCGGTCACGGTGTAGTTCGTGAAGGTCACCCCGTCGCGCTGCAACTGCTGCACCTGCGAGAGGTAGGGGACCAGGTTCCAGGCCAGGTCGTCGGTCAGGATGAAGACGATGTTGGGCGGCGGGGCGGCGGCGGCCTCGGGCGCGGGGACGGCGCGCGCCGGGGTCACGGCCGCGAGCACGGCCACTCCCACGGCACCGAAAGCCGCGAGGCGGCGAATAGTACGCATACCGACAATCCTGGTGGAAAGTTGTGATCCGTCGGCCAACAAAATGTCAGAGATCCATGAATAGGAACCCGAGCGCTACATCGAACGGTTCGGGCGTACGTGCTCAGGCGCGTGTCCTCCTGAGCCGGGCGTAGACCGCCAGCACGACCGCCGACCAGGCGATCCCCCACAGCGTCGGCCACAGCAGCGCCGCGAAGTCGGTCGGGTCGGCCGCGGTCACCCGGGCGGCGGGCATCAGCGGCGGGGCCAGGAACGGCACCGGCGAGTTCTTGAGCCCCAGCACGATCGCGAGCAGCGAACCGCCGACGAGCGCCAGCGCACCCCATCCCGCGTTGCGCAGGAGCGCCCGGCTCGACAGGGCGCCGATCCCGACCGCGGGCGGCACGACGAGCAGGTGCGCCCAGAGCCCGGCGATCAGCTGGGCGGCGAGCGTACCGTGCTCGGGGGGCTTGATGCCGCCGATGATCCAGGGCAGCCCCAGGGCGATGACGATCGCGCCGAGCGCGGCGACGCCGGCCACGACCAGGCCGGCGGCCAGTTCACCCCCGGCCGAGCCGACCGCGACCCGGGCCAGCCGGCGCTGCACGTCCGGCTCGCCGTCGAGGATGATCTTCGTCTGCCAGGCGATCATCGGGAAGATCACGACCGAGGTGAACGCGTACGCCTCGCCGGCCGTCGCGGCCCCGCCGCCGTAGGCGATGCCGATCAGGGCCACCGCGCACAGCAGCGGGGCCAGCGCCCGGCCCGATCGCAGGAACGCGCGCAAACGCATGTACGCCAACGCTTTCACGACTGAACCGTCCGCTCCGGCTCGCGTACCCGCAGAATGTTGTGGCCCTGGGCGCGCCAGGCGGCGACCGCGACGGCGACCTGGTGTGCGGGCACCGAGATCTCGACGACGCAGTCGGCGGCCTGCGTCTCGCGGACCGCGAGTGTTCCGTCCACAAGGGACCAAACGGTGGCCTCGGGCAGCTTCGCGGTCTCGCCGCGGTGGTCGCTGACGAGCGTGCGGCCGCCCGCCGCCGCGACCTCGCGCACCAGCTCAGGGACCAGATCGCGGGTGGCGACGTCGAGCCCCTCCCACGGTTCGTCGAGCACGAGCAGCTCCGGCTCGCCGATCATGGCCTGCGCGAGCCCGACCTTCTGCGCGGTGCCCTTGCTCAGATCCTTGAGATCCACATCGGCGTACGCGGAGAGCCCCAGCCGTTCCAGCCACGCGTCGACGGAGCCGGACCCGTGGCCGAGGACGGCGCTCATGTGCCGCAGGTAGCGGCGGGTGGTGAACGGCTGGTCGGCCGGGAACTTCTCCGGCACCCAGCCGACCCGGCGCGGCCGGTCGACGACCCGGCCCCGAGTCGGCGTCAGTACGCCCGCCAGCACCTGCAGCAGCGTCGACTTGCCGGCGCCGTTGCGGCCGGCGAGGACGACGACCTCGCCCGGGCCGAGGGAGGCGGAGATGCCTTGGAGCACCCAGGGGCCGGACCGCGCGTAGCGCAACCAGAGATCCTCACACCGCATGCGCGAGAGGTTCTCACAGCTTCCTGAAAGGTGCCTGTCACCCGGCCCGCCACGTGGCGGCGTCGATGCTGATCAGGTCCTCGTCGGCGGGCTCGTCCTCCCAGGGCGCCCACTCGATCCGGAACCCCTGGCGCAGCCGCTGCGCCACCGCGTACGCGACCCCGCCGACGTCCTCCTGGCGGATGCGGCCCTGGCGGATCATCAGCTGGGCGTAGATCTCGTTGGCGATCTCGTTGCGCAGCCTGCCCAGCTCCTCGGGGAGGTCGTCGTCGTGGCTCATGTCGTCAGCGTGGTCTTCTACCCCCGGGTAGGCAATCGCCCGCCTACTTCCTCACAACCCTCGTTCTTCCCGGCAACCCTCGTTTGCCGCCGTCCCGGTCGGGGGAGTGGTCGGTGTGCTTCCCCCCAAGCAGGCTTCCGCCGCGCGTACCACCGCCGTCGTCCTGGGCATGGTCCTGCTGACCGTCCTCGTGCTCGGCGTCGTCTACGAGGCGCGGCGCGTACTGATCTGGATCATCGTGGCCGGCTTCTTCGCGGTCGCGCTGTACCCCGTGACCAACTGGGTCGAGCGGCGGGCCGTCTGGATCAGACGCTGGCTGTCCACCCTGCTGGTGTTCCTCGGGGTGTGGACGGTCCTCGGCGGGCTGATCACCCTCATGGTCATGCCGCTCGTCAACCAGGGCGGCCAGCTGACGACCCAGCTGCCGGACATCGTGCACAGCACCCCAGGAGGGCCGCGGGCCGCTCGGCGACCTGCTCCGGCGTACGCACCTGCTGGGCTTCGTGCAGAGCCACGACGACCAGGTCCGCGAATGGGTCACGGGGCTGAACGGCTCGGCCCTGCACTACGTCCAGTCCGTCGCGTCCGGCGTCGTCGGCACGATCACGATCTTCGTGCTCGCGTACCTGATGGTGCTGGAGGGGCCGATCATCATCGACGCCTGCCTGGCCCTGTTCGACGACGAGGCCGCCGCCCGCATCCGCCGCGTCGGCCACGACTGCGCCCGCACGATCACCGGCTACATCAGCGGCAACCTGCTCATCAGCCTGATCGCGGGCACCCTGACCTACATCGTGCTGCTGATCCTGCACGTGCCGTTCGCCGGGCTCATCGCGCTGTTCGTGGCCATCACCGACCTCATCCCGCTCATCGGGGCGGCCCTCGGGGCGATCGTCGCGATCCTCGCGGCCCTCACGCACTCGGTGAGCGCCGCCGTGATCCTGCTCGTCTTCTTCGTCATCTACCAACTCGTCGAGAACCACCTGCTGCAGCCGCTGATCTTCGCGCGTACGGTGAACCTCAACCCGCTGACCGTCCTGGTGGCGATCCTGGTGGCGGGCGAGCTGGCCGGGGTGCTCGGCGCGCTGCTCGCGATCCCGCTCGCGGGGATCGCGCAGGTGATCGTCCGGGACGTGTGGGACACGCGGCGAGGCCGGCTCAAGCCCGAACCGACTACAGGGCCGGCAGAGGATTCCCCCGAGACGCCCCGGCAAACATCGGGCGCGCGTGACGAGAGCCGCTCGGTGCCGGTCGTTTAACCCGCGCGCCGCTGGGCACCGCTTCCGGCATGACACTGGTTCTCGGGCGTACGCACCGGCGGTATCGCAGCCTCCTGCGGCTGGCCGGCACCCACCTGGCCGCCGACGCCGGCAGCGTGGCCGTCACCGCGCTCGTGGCCGGGTGGCTGGCGTTCGTCCGGCTGCCGCAGGCCCATCCCGGCCGGGCCGCGTCCGCGTACGCGCTGGCGGCCATGGCCGGGCTGATCGTGCTGGCCGGTTCCGTGGCGGCGCACGAACTCGCGTACGCGTACGCCGCCCGCCGGTCCGGTATGGACGCGGGCCGGCTGATGTACGACCTGACCAGCATCCGGGCGGCCCGGGGCACGGCCGAGGAGCGCTGGGCGGGCTCGACCGCCAGCATCATCCTGTGTGGACTGTTCGGTACGGCGGCCGCCGCGGCGTTCATCGGCGGCGTCGACGGGATGGCGGTGACCGTGCTCAACCACGCCGGTCTGGTCAACCTGCTTCTGGCCGTGCTCACCGCCGTGGTGCGAGCGCGTCGGACCCGCCGCTCACCGAGGCCGGCCCCGCACGCGGAGGAGGCGGCCACCGAGATCCTTCAGCTGAAGGCGATCGGGAATCCCACGTCGAAGACCACGTCGTCCATCGCCGCCGACGGGAAGTCCGTCCAGTAGGTCTCCCGGGGCGCCGCGACGATCGCGTACCCGTTGGCCGTGATCCAGCGGTCGATCGCGGCGTACACCTCGCCGAGGCCGCCGGTCACCACCGTCTCCTTCGTGACCCGGACGTACGCCTCCCGATGCGCCGGAACGGTCCGGACCGGTACACCCGCCGGCGCCGCCGCGTCCGCACGCAGGGGAGCGCAGACCTCGACGGTCACCGGTCCCTCGTGCGGGTCGCCCTCGTAGATCGCGACGAACACCGGTTCGTCGTCGAACGCGCCCCGCTCCAGGTACGCCAGCTCGGCCGTGCCCGCCGCGGCGTCGCCCGCGCCGCGGTGGACGTCGGCCATGGCCTCGGGCAGCCACTTCTCCAGTCCGGCCTGGTCGACGTCGCGGCTCTCGGTGACGACGACGAGGGCGGGGACGTCGCGTACGGATATCTGCATGCGTCGAGCATGAACCTTCCCCCAGGGACAGGGTCAACTCGCCTCGACCTCGTCGGCTGGGCAGAGGTCGTCGATTTGCTGATCGTTTGCGGCTGAGGTGTAAATCCGACCCGATCTGCATGATCGTTTACGTCTCCGGAGCGCGTTGACCGGCCTTTGCGACACCAGGCGCGTAATTGATCATGCAGATCGGCCCGGATTTGACACCCCAGCCGCAAATGATCGCCCACCCGCCGATCCAGTCAGCCCCATATCGGACAGTCGGGACAAAAGCTGGAGTGCAGGGATGAGACGGTGACCGGGGGGCGGTGAAGGATGCGTCGCCCACTCACCTGGCAGTGGAGTCCCCGGAGCGCAGCGACAGGGCGGAACGGTCTCCCGCGTGAGGAGCGGAGGTGAGATCGGCGAACCCGGCACAAAAGATCTTGACCGTGAGTCGATGCCCAAGATTCGGGTGTTTTCCCTGATCCAAGCCGGATCTTGGGGGCGGGGAGGACTTTCTTCAAGCCTTGTATTGACTTACGTACTATCAGCAGAATAGCGTGCGGTCGATCTGTTACTTAACTTTCCTGTCAGGGAGGTTGACCCATGCGACCGAACAGGATGCGGCTCCGCCCGCTGCGCCTGCTCGCCGTCCTCGCCGTCTCGGCCCTCGCGGCCGCGACCGGCTTCATCGCGCTGACCAGCGGCACCGCCCTTGCCGCCGGTACCGGCGCCATCACCGGCTACGGCGGCAAGTGCGTCGACGTGGCCGGCGCCAGCTCCGCCAACGGCACAGCGGTGCAGCTCTACACGTGTAACGGCACTGCCGCCCAGACCTGGACCGTCGGTTCCGACGGGACCGTGCGCGCCCTGGGCAAGTGCATGGACGTGACCTCCGCCGGCACGGCCGACGGAACCAAGATTCAGCTGTGGGACTGCAACGGCACCGGTGCCCAGCAGTGGACCCCCTCGGGTCTTGAGCTGATCAACGCCGCTTCCGGCAAGTGCCTCGACGCGACCGGGCCCAGCTCGGCCGACGGGACGCGGCTGCAGATCTGGGCCTGCGCCAACAGCGCCAACCAGCAGTGGAACCTGCCCGGCGGCTCGACGCCGAGCCCGACGCCCACCGGCACCGGCGGCGGCACGACGAACCCGGACTTCGGCCCCAACGTCTTCGTGTTCGACCCGTCCATGTCGAGCTCGACGATCCAGTCGCGGCTCAACTCCACGTTCAACTCCCAGCAGACCAACCAGTTCGGCACCCAGCGGTACGCCCTGCTGTTCAAGCCGGGCACGTACAGCAACGACGTGAACGTGGGCTTCTACACGCAGGTGGCCGGCCTCGGGTTCTCGCCCGACAACGTGACCATCAACGGAGCCGTCCACGCCGAGGCGGACTGGTTCCAGGGCAACGCCACGCAGAACTTCTGGCGGGACGCCGAGAACCTGTCGGTCAGCCCGTCGTCGGGCACCGACCGCTGGGCCGTATCCCAGGCCGCGCCCTACCGCCGCATGCACGTACGCGGCAACCTCGCACTCGACGACGGCGGCTGGTCGTCGGGCGGCTGGATCTCCGACACCAAGGTGGACGGGCAGATCCAGTCCGGTTCGCAGCAGCAGTGGATCACGCGTAACTCCCAGGAGGGCTCGTGGTCGGGCTCGAACTGGAACATGGTGTTCGTCGGCGTACAGGGTGCTCCGGGGCAGTCGTTCCCGAACCCGCCCTACACCACCGTCGGCAGCGCCCCCGTCGTACGCGAGAAGCCGTTCCTCTACGTGGACGGCGCCGGCGCGTACAACGTGTTCGTGCCGGGGATCCGGACGAACGCGGTCGGCACCACGTGGTCGGGCGCGACCCCGCCCGGGCAGTCGCTGCCGCTGAGCCAGTTCCAGATCATCAAGCCCGGCGACTCGGCCGCGACGATGAACTCGGCGCTGGCCGCGGGTAAGAACCTGCTCGTCACGCCGGGTGTCTACCACCTCAACCAGACCCTCAACGTGACCCGCCCCGACACGGTCATCCTCGGTCTGGGCCTGGCCACGCTGATCCCGGACGGCGGCATCACGGCGCTCAGCGTCGCCGACGTCGACGGGGTGAAGCTGGCCGGCCTGCTCGTCGACGCCGGTACCACCAACTCCGGCGTACTGGCGGAGATCGGGCCGTCGGGCTCCTCGGCCGACCACTCCGGCAACCCGACCACGCTCTCCGACGTGTTCTTCCGCGTCGGCGGCGCCGGGGTCGGCAAGGCGAGCGTCAGCCTGCGGATCAACAGCAACAACGTGATCATCGATCACAGCTGGATCTGGCGGGCCGACCACGGCAGCGGCGTGGGCTGGACGTCCAACACCGCGGCCAACGGGCTCGTGGTCAACGGCAACAACGTGACCGCGTACGGGCTGTTCGTCGAGCACTACCAGCAGTACCAGGTCATCTGGAACGGCAACGGCGGACGCACGTACTTCTTCCAGAACGAGATCCCGTACGACGTGCCCAACCAGTCGAGCTGGATGAACGGCTCGACCCAGGGGTACGCCGCGTACAAGGTGGGCGCGTCGGTGACCTCGCACGAGGCGTGGGGGCTGGGCAGCTACTGCTACTTCAGCAGCAACCCGAGCGTCGTGCTGGCCCACTCGTTCGAGGTGCCCGCGGTGTCCGGGGTCAAGTTCCACGACCTGGTGACGGTCTCGCTCGGCGGCACCGGCACGATCAGCCACATCATCAACAACACCGGTGGGCCGTCGAACTCCGGCACCAACGTGGCCAACCTGGTGAACTTCCCGTAAGCCTGTCCCGGTAGACCTTGCTCCACCATGGACGGTCGGGAGCCGCGCTGGGGGCGGCTCCCGACCTAACATGCCTTTAGTTCTTGTCCTGCTTCCAGGACAGCGGGCCCGGCAGGTCCACGCGGTGCGCACGGGTCTTGGAGTTCCACGACCAGCGGCCCAGCTTGAAACTCCACGAGGAGAAGCCCTTCTGCGTGAAGTTCAGGATCAGGGGTCCGATCTTCCATCGCTTGCGTAGCAGCACGGCCATCGCCGGGTCTCCTTCGATCGTCCTGCATGGGGTGCCGTCGGCATTCCCCTCTGGACGATCCGGCAAACATGTGTGCTATCCGCCACGCGCATCGCTTCGTGCAACCGGCCGCCGTGTCACCTCCGCCTTCCCCCACGACAGAGGGTGACGGACGACGCGACGGGTGGGTGCGGCATGACCAAGGACTTCCAACGAGTGGGTCCCGTCGACCGCCTTCTTCTGGGCCTCGCGTTCGCCTGGCAGGCGCTCGTCTCGCTCGCGTACGCGCTGCGGCGCCGCCGCTGGAGATGAGTAGTCGGGCACTTCTTGACCCGGGTGTCCTGTGAGGAGCGAATCGCAGCGCTCCCCACAGGACGATCTCGCATCTTCCGAGCTAAGCCGTGGCGCAGGCCACGCCGTTGAGCTTGAAGCCCGTCGGGGTCGGGCTCGAAGGCCCGTTCCCGGTGTACGCGGGACTCCACGTCGCCCCCGGGGCCAGACTGGTCGCCCAGCCCGGAGCCTGGACGGTGAAGGTCGGCGACGCGAACGACCACGTCCCGTTCCACCCGTTGCCCAGGGAGACCCCGGACGGCGCCGTGAAGGTCAGCGTCCAGTTGGCGAAGGTCGTGCTGCCGGTGTTCTTCAACGTGACCGTCGCGTTGAACCCCGTTCCCCACGAGTTGTCCACGTGGTACGTGGCCAGGCACGAGGTTCCCGCCGAACCGGTGGGGGAGGTCGACGGCGAGGGCGACACCGACGGCGACGCCGACGCCGAGGGTGACGGCGAAGCGGAGCGCGTCGGGGACGGCGACAGCGACAGCGACACGGTCGGGACCGGCGAAGCGGACGACGAGGGCGGCGTACCGGTGGACTTGGCGGTCATGTTCGCCGAATGCTGGCGGAACACGGACAGCTGCGCCGCACCGTACACCGTGTCGAACCCGCCACCCCCGGAACCGTCCTTGTACCACCAGAAAGCGTCACCGTCGCCGTCGGCCGCCTCGAAGTCGGTGTAGATCTGGCTCCACCAGTTCGTCCAGTCCTGGTGGACGTTCCACTCGCCCATGAAGAAGGGCTTGCCGACCACGTTGTGCGAGTCGCTGATCCAGGCCCGGATCAGGGTCTTGGTCTTCGGGATGTCCAGCCCCGCCCAGCCCTCGTCCGGGTACGGGTGGGCGGAGGTGAAGTCGATGTACGGCGACTGCTGGATGTAGACGAACGGGTTGCCCTCGTCGCCGCCGAAGCCGTACTTGGTGCCGTGGCCTTCCAGCCCGGCGTCGAGCAGGTGGTTGGGGTCGATGCTCTTCACGTAGGCGCCCATCTCGTCGACCCAGGCCCGCAGGGTCGCCCCGCTGACGTTCTCGTCGGCGCTGACGTCCTGGTAGCGCGGCTCGTTCATGAGCTCCCAGGCGAAGATGGACGGGTCGTCCTTGTACTTGACGCCGCTGTAGTGGTTGACCCGGTTGAGCGCGTAGTTCACGTAGTTCTTGTACTGGGTGAAGCAGCCGGGGCACTGCGCCTTGTTGAAGAACTTGGCCCGGCCGGGCTGGCCGCCGGACAGCCCTTCCCAGGACAGCCGCGTGTCGATCCCCCCGTACGCCTCCCAGTAGTTCTCGAAGACGGGGATCAGCATGATCGAGTGCGCCTTGGCCGACTGGATCACGTAGTCGAACAGCGCGAACTGCTGATCGTTGTAGACGCCCTTGGCCGTCTCGAAGCCGTGCCAGCTCTCGTGGCTGAACATCCACAGCCGTAGCACGCTGACCTTGTCGGACTGCAGGTGCGCCATGTGCGCGTCGATCCGCGCCTTGTCCATGTACTGGGTCTCGGTGTCGCCGTAGCTGCCGCCGTAGGTGAACACGTCGTAGGTGTTCGCGCCGGCGAAGTAGAACGGCTTGCCGTTGAAGCAGAAGTGTATGCCGCAGCGCTGCGCGAACGCGGACGTCGCGGCGCCGGCGGGCCGGCTGGTGAAGACGAGGCCGGCCATCAGCACGGCCGCCACGATCGCGACGACGAGCGCCGCCGGGCGCAGGTGCCGTGCGACGGATGGAGAGGTCATCGGTTCTCCTCAGGGTGGGCGTTCCCGGGGGGTGAGGTGACCCTTCCGGACTGTCCACACCGGGTGGAGACCTGCGTAAACAGAACCGGTTAAGTCACGGTGACTCTATGCGTACGCCGTCCTTGACGCAAGTCTTCATGGTCGCTTAACCGGCCGTTGACACCCTGGGAGCGCGCCCATAGAGTGTCGCTACTTATCCGGTTCAGTCCACGCCACGTCCCGCGGAGGAATAGATGAAACGGTTGATGACGCGGTCGTTGAGGGCGACCGCCGTCGGTGCCCTGGCGCTCGTTCTGGTGGCCGCGTGCAGCGGCAAGAGCACGCAGACCGAGTCGAAGGGCGACGTCACTCTGAAGATCAATTTCTGGGGTGACTTCGGGCTGACCCAGCTCAAGCCGAAGTACGAGGCGAGCCACCCGGGCATCAAGATCGTCCTCAACTCCGGCGAATACAACGCGCAGCACGAGGACCTGCAGAAGAAGCTCGTCGCCGGGTCCGGCGCCGCCGACATCGCGGCGATCGACGAGGGCTTCATCGTCCAGTTCCGCAGCCAGGCCGACAAGTTCGTGAACCTGCTGGACTACGGGGCCGGCAAGTACCAGGACAAGTACCTCGGCTGGAAGTGGAAGCAGTCGCTGTCGGCCGACGGCAAGACCCAGATCGGCCTCGGCACCGATGTCGGCGGCCAGGCGATGTGCTACCGCACCGACCTCTTCGCGGCCGCGGGCCTGCCCACCGACCGGGACAAGGTCTCGGCCCTGTGGAAGACCTGGGACGACTTCATCGCGGTCGGCAAGCAGTACACGGCGAAGACCGGCAAGAAGTTCGTCGACAACGCCACCAACGTCTTCAACCCCGTGCTGGCGCAGCAGCCGGTCGGCTTCTACGACAGCAGCGAGAACCTGCAGATGGACGGCGGCCCGAAGATCGCCTTCGACGCCTCCGTCAACACCATCAAGGCGGGCCTGTCGGCCAACCTCGCCAGCTTCTCGGCCGGCTGGGACCAGGGCTTCGTCAACGGCAGCTTCGCCGTGCTGGCCTGTCCCGCCTGGATGCTGGGCCACATCAAGGACACCGCGCCGGGCACCAGCGGCAAGTGGGACATCGCCGCGATCCCCGGCGGCGGCGGCAACTGGGGCGGCTCGTTCCTGACCGTCCCCAAGCAGGGCAAGCACGTCAAGGAGGCGTACGACCTGCTCGAATGGCTCATCCAGCCGGAGCAGCAGATCGAGATCTTCAAGGAGGTCGGCAACCTGCCCTCGCAGCCGGCGCTCTACAAGGATCCCGCCATCCTCGACTTCAAGAACCCGTTCTTCAACAACGCCCCGGTCGGCCAGATCTTCTCTGGCACGGCCGAAGGCCTCCAGCCGCAGTACCTCGGCAAGAAGGCCGGCCCGACCCGGGTCGCGGTGGAGAACGTGCTGAACCAGATCCAGAGCGGGCAGGTCAAGCCGGACGACGGCTGGGCCGACGCGATCAAGGAGGCCGACAAGGCCGCCAAGGCCTGATCCTCAAGACCCCTCGCAGGTGGGGAGGGGTGGGCGCCGAAATTCCTTGCGGGACGCAGGCGCCCACCCCGCACTCCCGCCGCCCACCCCTGGAGGTTCCCGTCATGGTCTCGGTGACGTCCCTGCCGGAAGCGCCCGGCACCGAGCGCCCGCCGGCCCGCAAGCGCAGCTGGCGCCACCGGCTGCTGCGGTTCGACCTGCATTACACGCCGTACCTGCTCATCGCGCCGTTCTTCCTGCTGTTCCTCGTGTTCGGCCTGTTCCCGACGATCTTCAACGGCGTCGTCGCGTTCCGGAACTGGCGGCTGGACGACCCCGAGCACGCCGGTTGGGCCGGCTGGGACAACTTCGCGAAGCTCTTGTCCGACTCCGACTTCTGGAACGCTCTCTACAACACCTTCGGCATCTTCGCGCTGTCGACGATCCCGCAGCTGTTCCTCGCGATCGTCATCGCCTCGGTGCTCAACCGCCGGCTGCGGGCGCAGACCTTCTTCCGGGTCGGCGCGCTGATGCCCTACATCACGCCGGTGACGGCCTCGACGCTCGTCTTCGACGTGGTGTTCGCCCGGGACAACGGCATCGCCAACTGGGTGCTGCAGGTGCTCGGCTACCACCCGGACACCCCGCTGGACTGGCACGCGACCAAGCTGAGCTCCTGGATCGCGATCGCCACGATGGTCAACTGGAAGTGGACCGGCTACAACGCCCTGCTCTACCTGTCGGCGATGCAGTCGATCCCGCGCGACGTCTACGAGGCCGCCGCGCTGGACGGGGCCGGGCCGTGGCGTACGTTGTGGCGGATCACGGTGCCGATGATCCGGCCGGTCGTGATCTTCACGGTGGTGCTGTCGACCATCGGCGGGCTGCAGCTGTTCACCGAGCCGATGCTGTTCGAGCAGAATCCGCAGGCCGCCACGGGCGGCGCGGGCGGGCAGTGGCAGACCATCGCGCAGCTCATCTACAAGGTCGGCTGGAAGAACCTCAACCTGGGCTACGCCGCCGCCATGTCCTGGGCGCTGTTCCTGATCATCGTGATCATCGCGGCGGCCAACGCGCTCATCACCAACCGGCTCGGAGGGGGACGCTCGAAATGAGCAGCGAAACGATGACCGCGCCGGCCCGCCGGCGCGTACGCGCGCGGGCGACGGGCCGGGCCCCGCAGGACACCCGGGCCGGCCTGTGGTCCTACCTGTGGCTGCTGATCCTGCTGGCCTTCTCGGCGTTCCCGCTCTACTGGATGTTCGTCATCGCGACGAGCACCGAGGAGGCCGTCAGCAAGAGCCCGCCGGTCCTGCTGCCGGGCGGCCACCTGCTGACCAACATCGAGGAGGTCTTCTCCCTCCAGGACGTCTACTTCACGGCGTCGCTGATCAACAGCGCCATCGTCGCGGTGACGGTGACCGTGTCGCAGCTGTTCTTCTGCTCGCTGGCCGGATTCGCCTTCGCGAAGCTGCGCTTCCGGGGCAGCCGGGCGCTGCTGCTGATGGTCGTGCTCACCCTCACGATCCCCAACCAGCTCGGCGTGGTCGCGCTGTACATCGTCATGGGCAAGCTCGGCTGGAACGGGACCCTGCTCGCCGTGATCGCCCCCGGCCTGGTCAGCGCGTTCGGCGTCTTCTACATGCGGCAGTTCATCCTCACCAGCGTGCCGGACGAGCTGGTGGAGGCGGCCCGGGTGGACGGCGCGACGACGATGCGCGTCTACTGGAGCGTGGTGCTGCCCGCGATCCGGCCCGCCCTGGCCGTGCTCGGCCTGCTGACCTTCGTGGCGACCTGGAACGACTTCCAGTGGCCCCTGATCACGCTCGGCGGGACCGATTTCCCCACCTCCATGGTGGCTCTCTCGGACCTGGCCAGCGGAAACTATGTACTCTACCGACGGGTGCTCTCGGGCGCCCTGATCGCAACCCTGCCACTGCTGATCACCCTCTTCGTCGGGGGCCGTCAGATCGTGCGCGGAATCATGGAAGGCGCGGTGAAGAATTGAGCTCCGTCCGCAACCTGCACGACGGATGGACGCTCGCGGTCCAGCCCGGCGCGGCGGCCCCCGAGTTCCTCACGGGGCGTAGCGTCGCCGCCACGGTGCCCGGGTGCGTACACACGGATCTGCTCGCGAGCGGGCTGATCCCCGACCCCTACCTCGACGACAACGAGACCAGGCTGGGCTGGATCGGCCGGTCGGCGTGGACCTACACCACCGCCTTCGAGTGGTCGCCGGACGCTGACCGTGTCGACCTGCTGTGCGCGGGGCTCGACACCGTCGCCACGGTCACCCTGAACGGGCACGAACTGGGGCGTACCGCCAACATGCACCGTTCCTACCGGTTCGAGGTCCGCGACCTGCTGCGGCCCGGCCGCAACGAGCTGTCAGTGCACTTCGATTCGGCGTACGCGTACGCGCAGGAGCAGCAGGCCCGGCTGGGCGACCGGCCGAACGCGTACCCCGAGCCGTTCAACTTCATCCGCAAGATGGCCTGCAATTTCGGCTGGGACTGGGGGCCGACCCTGGTGACGGCCGGCATCTGGCAGCCGATCTCGTTGCACTCGTGGAACACGGCGCGGCTGGCCGAGGTACGCCCGAACGTGGCCCTCGACGGCACCGACGGTGTCGTCGACGTGTCCTACGAGCTGGAGCGGCTGGACGGCGTACCCCTGAATGTGGTTGTGGAGATCGCGGGTGTGACCGTGGTGGGCGAGGTGACCGCGGACAGCGGGACCGTGCGCGTGCGGGTGCCCGCCCCGGACCGCTGGTGGCCGCGCGACCTCGGCGACCAGCCGCTGTACGCGCTGACGGTGACCCTCCGGGCGGGCGACGCGGAGCTGGACCGGTGGGAGCGGAAGGTCGGCTTCCGCGACCTGGTCGTCGACCGCACGGACGACGGGTTCGCGCTGGTGGTGAACGGCCGGCCGACCTTCGCGCGAGGCGTGAACTGGATCCCGGACGACGCGTTCGTGACCCGGGTGAGCCGGGAGCGGCTCGCGACGCGGCTGCGGCAGGCGGTCGGCGCCAACGTCAACTTCGTCCGGGTCTGGGGCGGCGGCCGGTACGAGTCGGCGGACTTCTACGAGCTGTGCGACGAGCTGGGCCTGCTGGTGATGCAGGACTTCCTGTTCGCGTGCGCGGCCTACCCGGAGGAGGAACCGTTCCGCTCGGAGGTGGCCGCCGAAGCCCGTGAGCAGGTCGTACGCCTCGCCCCGCACCCGAGTCTCGCGCTGTGGGCGGGCAACAACGAGAACATCTGGGGGCACGAGGACTGGGACTGGAAGGAGCCGCTGGCCGGGAAGACGTGGGGCGCCGGCTTCTACTTCGACCTGCTTCCGTCCATTGTGGCCGATGCCGACCCGGGCCGGTTCTACTGGCCGGGCAGCCCCTGGTCCGGCGACCGCGACCGGCACCCGAACCTGGCCGAGGCCGGGACGATGCACATCTGGGACGTCTGGAACCAGCTCGACTACACGCACTACCGGGATCACCGGCCGCGGTTCGTGGCCGAGTTCGGCTACCAGGCCCCGCCCGCGTACGCGACGCTGACCCGGGCACTGCACGACCGCCCGCTGGCCCCCGATTCGCCCGGGATGGCGCACCACCAGAAGGCGGCCGACGGCGACCTGAAACTGCGCCGGGGTCTCGACGCCCATCTGCCGGTCCCCGCCGACTTCGACGACTGGCTGTACTACACGCAGCTCAACCAGGCGCGCGCGATCCAGCTCGGGGTCGAGTACTTCCGGTCGCTGCGGCCGTACTGCATGGGCGCGGTCGTGTGGCAGCTGAACGACTGCTGGCCGGTGACGTCCTGGTCCGCCGTGGACGGCGACGGCCGCCGCAAACCCCTCTGGTACGCCCTGCGCCGGGCGTTCGCCGACCGGCTGCTCACCGTCCAGCCCGGCCCCGAAGGCCTCTCGGTGTTCGCGGTCAACGACGGCGCCTCGGCCTGGGACACCAGCGTGACGATCGCGCGGCGGTCGTTCGACGGCAAGGTGCTCGCCACGGCGGAACTGCCGGTCGCCCTGGCCGCCGGGTCCTCGACGCGGTTCACCCTGCCGGCCGAACTGTCCACTCCGGACGAGGTCACCGCCGAGTGCGTCGTCGTGTCGGCGGCCGGAGCCGAGCGGGCCTGGTGGTTCTTCGCCGAGGACCGCGACGTCGACTACGCCCCGGCGTCGTACGAAGCCGTGGTCGTGGGGGATCCGGGAACCTGGAAGGTGATGGTGACCGCCCGGACGTTCCTGCGGGATCTGGCGCTGTTCGCCGACCGGCTGGACCCGTCGGCCGAGGTGGACGAGCAGCTGGTGTCGCTGTTCCCGGGCGAGACGGCGACGTTCACGGTCACGGGCGGGGCGCTGGAGCCGTCGGACCTGCTCACCGCCCCGGTCCTGCGCACCGTCAACTGACCCGCCCTACCCCGCCCGCCCTGCCCTGCCCTGCCCGCCCTGCCCCGCCCGCGCCTCAAGATCGCGTTTGGATCAGGGAAATCACCCGAATCTTGGTCCATGATTCGGGTGAAAAACCTGATCCAAGCGGGATCTTGGGGGCCGCGCGGCAGCGCGGCGGGGCGGGCGCGTCACGGCGGCGCGGCCCCGGGGGTGGGTCACGGTTCGTGGAAGTCCTTGAAGGTGAAGGCCTGCGGGCCGGGCCCGTCGCGCCGCAGCAGTTCCAGCCGCTGTACGCCCTCGGCGGCGGTCGGCAGCCGGTCCTCCGGGACCCACCACATCACTGAGTACAGCTCCGCCATGCGGGTGAACCATTCCCGTCGCCGTTGCAGCACGGCCAGGTGCCGGCTGCGGTAGACGAAGTTCCACAGATCCTCGCGCGTACGCCAGACGGACATGTTGATCAGCAGGTCGTCGCCGAAGTCGTGCTGGTACACCGCTCTCGGGTCGGTGTCGGACTCCTTGAGCCGCCACACGAAGCCGGGGGCGGCGTCGGCCAGGTCGTTGATCGGCTCCAGCAGCGCCACGAAGTCCGCCAGCTCGGCCGACGAGATCGGCGCCACGAGGCGGGCGATGTTGATCTGCGCCAGATGCATGGGAGGAGCAGACCACGCGTACGGAGTCTATGTCAATCCTGATTGGTTTTAGAAAGCGCGACGCAGCACTCGCCGGGTCGCGGGTCCAGCTCCGCGGTCGCGTCCGGGCCCGCGATCCCTTGGCACAGCGCCAGATTCATCGCGCACACCAGCAGCGGCTGGTCCTCGGCCACCGGATGGAACGGGCAGTTGCGCAGGCGTACGCGTCGATCCTCCTCATAGGGCTCGTAACCGCGGGCCCGCAGCGTGTCCAGCCAGCCGCCGGGGCTGTGCAGCCGCTCGCCGGACGCGCGCGCAGCCGCCACCGCGCGGTCGTCGGCGTCGAGGTCGTGGACCACCGCCGCGAGCAGCGTGGCGAGGTCGCTGTGGTCGCGCTCGGGCAGCGTGACCTTGCGAGGTGTACGCGCCCGCGAGTACACCTTCGCCGGCCGGCCGCCACCGGGACCGGCGGGTGCCGCCGACAGCCGCGCGAATCCGGTGTCCAGCAGCCCCGCGTCGACGAGCTTGTCGAGATGGAAGGCGGCCAGCGTACGCGAGATGCCGGTGTGCTCGGCGGCCTCGTTGCGACCGACCGGCCGGCCCTGGCCCGCGACGTACTCGTAGAGCGTCCGGCGGACCGGATCGTGCAGGGTCGCCACCGCGCCGAGATCGTCGTTCACCCTGGCAGTCTGCCTCCTCGAAGTCCGCTCACGCCAACCCCGCGCGGGGCGCCGGGAGGGCGTAGAGTTCCGGCCCGGGGAGGTACGCATGTCGCGTTCGGTCCGTCTCGGTGTCATCATCGCGGCCATCGTCGTCCTGCTGGGCGGGGGTGCGTACGCGGCCGTCGTGCTGACGCGCGATCACATCGACAAGGCGATCCCGCAGACCGACCTGTTCGGGCCGAGCGAGTCCCCGGCGGGTTCGCCGTCGCCGGCCGGCAGCCCGTCGCCGCTGCCCGGGTCGGACCTGAAGGGCCCGCTGAACATCCTCATCCTGGGGCTGGACACGCGCGAGTCGATCCCGACGTGGTTCCCGCGTACGGACGCGATCATGATCCTGCACGTCGACAAGGATCTGCAGCACGCCTGGCTGACCTCGCTGCCGCGCGACCTCGTCGTGAACATCCCGGCGTTCGCCCCGGCCAGGTTCTCCGGCAGCAAGACGAAGATCAACGCGGCGATGGCGTTCGGGTCGCGCGTACCGGGGCAGAACCGGCCCAACATCGCGCAGGGGTTCCAGCTGACGGCCAAGGCGGTGAGCGCGTACACCGGCATCGCGCGGTTCGACGCCGGCGCGATCCTCACCTTCCACGGCCTGATGCGGCTGGTCGACGCGCTCGGCGGGATCGACCTCTACGTCGACCAGAAGACGACCTCGATCCACCGCCAGCCCAACGGCCTGCCCCGGCCCGAGTGCGGTCACTGCCCGCACGGTTACACCGGCCCGCAGATGACCTACCCGGTCGGGCAGACGCACATGAACGGCTGGATGGCGCTGGACTACGCGCGGACCCGCTACATCGACGGCGGTGACTACACTCGCCAGCGCCACCAGCGCCAGCTCATCGAGGCCATCGTCGGCAAGGCCATGAGCACCGACGTGTTCACCAACCCGGCCGCCTTCCAGAAGATCTTCGACGCCCTCGGCGGCACGCTCACCTTCGACGGCCGCGGCCGCAAGCCGAGTGAGTTCGCGTACGCGCTGCGGCACCTGTCCCCGTCCGCGATCAGCCAGGTGGGCTTCCCGGGCAGCGGGGTCTACAGCGGATCGAGCTATCTGGGTGAAAAGCTGGACGGGTCGCAGGTGTCCTACTTCGCGGCCCTGAAGCAGGACAACCTGGCGGCCTGGGTGACGGCGCACGCCAAGTTGGTCAATGTAGGGTCCCATATCTGATCTGAACCGAGTTGCCCCGGATGGCACGTATGTGATGAAGTCCGGGGATGGTGGAACTGACGCCGAGTCAGACGGCCGCGCTGGCCCACGTCCGCGATCAGGCGAACGCCCGCCGGCAGGCCGATCTCGACCGCCTCGCCGACCTGCCCGACCTGCGGCTTTTCATCTCCCGCGTACGCGTCTCGACGCCGGTCACCCTCAACTTCCATCCCGACCGGCAGGTGGCCGAGCCGACCGAACTCCTGGCGGCTCGCGCGAGCGCTCCCCGGCGGCGTACCGTCGCCGAGGCGCTGTCCGCCGAGGGTGTCTATAGAGGACAGTTCGAGACGGGCATCTCCAACGGCGGCCGGACGGCGTACCCGGGTGGCGACCGGGACCTGTGGGAGCAGCGCCTGTTCGGCGACGCCTACCACGCGGGGCAGTACGCCCCGGCCGAGCGGCCCAAGTACGGCGCGCTCAACCTGGCCGGCCACGCCGACGGCGCCTCGCCGCGGTTCGGGTCCTGCCACGTCCGGCTGCGCCCGGAGGTCAACGAGCGCTGCACGTTCACGGTCGGTGACAGCCACCTCGGCCCGGCCGACACCGGCACGATCGACGCCTTCGAACCGATCGTCGCGGGGCTGCGCGCGGGCGGGGCCGGCAACCTCGGCTCGGACCTCGACCTGCTGACCATCCTGCGCGCGCAGCCGCTGCGCCGGGGCATCGGCCGCGCGCTCGACGAGTACGTCGAGGCTCAGGTGCACGGCACCGTCGAGATCGCGCGGGACGTCGACGCCTTCGTGCTCGACCCCAGCTTCGCCGGTACGCCGAGTGCCGACCACCTCGCCGACCTGGCCGACCGCTGCGGCGTGGTCCTGGAGTGGCACGCCGGATACGAGATCGCCCCGGAGGCCGTCGACGACGAGTTCCGCGGTCCGGAGATGCCGGCGTTCGCCGCGCTGGTGGCCAAGACGTTCGACGCCGAGCGGCTGACGGCCGAGGTGCTCGGGCGGGCCGCCGCGGCGGTCGGCCAGGACCCGGCCGCCTGGTCGTCCTGGGGTACGCCGGACGAGACCCGCCAGCTGGTCAAGTACCTCTGGCACATCCTGGTGGCGTTCGGCACCCCGTTCAGCCGTTAGCCGCTACCAGATCCGCTCAGCCGTCGGCCTCCACGAGGTCCGCCACGACCTCGGCGAACGCGTCCAGCGACAGTGAGATGTGCCCGTGCCCCGGGCGCAGCCGCGCGCGTACGCCCGGGATGTGCTCGGTCAGCCACCGCCCGTGCGCGTACGGGACCATGAGGTCGAGGTCGCCCTGCCAGACGGCGACCGGAACCTTGATGTCGGACAGGTCGAATCCCCAGTCGGCGACGAAGGCGAGATCGTCGTCCCGCCAGCCGTCGGTCCCGTGCGACACGGCGGTACGCAGGCTGTCGACGAAGTACCGCGCGGCCTCGCCGGTCAGCGCGTCCCGGTCGACCGGCGGCAGCAGGCCGGCCATCGCCTCGATCATCCCGTCCACCTCGGCGGCGGCGAAGTGCGGCCCGGCCTGGGCCAGCCACGGTTGCAGCGCTTCGGCGCCGGCGACGGCCAACCCGAACTCCTCGACGTTCTCCGGACCCATCCCGGCCAGGAAGTCCAGCCCCGGTACGCCGTACGGCCCCACGCCCGCGATGGTGGCGGCCGCCTTGCACCGGTCCGGCAGGAGGGCCGCGCAGGCGAGCGAGTGCGGGCCGCCCCCGGAAGCGCCGATCGAATAGAACCCGTCCAGGCCGAGATGGTCCAAAATGGACACCACGTCGGCCGCGCAGTCGGCGACCGTACGCCCCGGCTGCGGATCGGAGGTGTCGTAACCCGGCCGTGAATAGGTGATCAGGCGCAGTCCGGCCTCGGCGGCCGCCTTCACATACGGTCCGTACTGGGTCGCGGCGCCCGGCGTACCGTGGTGGAACACGAGCGGGACACCGTTTTCGGGGCCGTCCACGAGAACGTCGAGAGCGCGGCCGTCGGGTGTGCGTACAGTCGTCATCTAAACCTCCAGGACCACGGCGAGACCTTGACCGACCCCGATGCAGATCGCGGCCAGACCGTACCCTCCACCCGCCTCCCGCAGCTGGTACGCGAGCTGCCCGAGGATACGCCCGCCGGACGCGCCGAGCGGGTGGCCGACGGCGAGCGCGCCCCCGGCGATGTTGACGATCGCGGGGTCGAGCTCGGGCCAGGCGGCGAGGCACGCGAGCGACTGCGCCGCGAAGGCCTCGTTCAGCTCGACCGCCTTGAGGTCACCCCACCCGATGCCGGCCCGCCGCAGCGCGCGCTGCGCCGCCTCGACCGGCCCGACCCCGAACACGTCTGGATCCACCCCCGCCGCGCCGCGCCCCGCGATCCGGGCCAGCGGCGCGAACCGCCGCGCGGCCGCCTCGTCACCCAGCAGTACCGCGGACGCCCCGTCGTTGAGCGGCGAGGAGTTGCCGGCCGTCACCGTGCCGTCGGCCCGGAACACCGGCTTCAGCTTCGCGAGCGCCGCCAGGCTGGTGTCCGGCCGGACGCTCTCGTCGCGTTCCAGATCGGCGCCGGGGACCGCGACGACGTGCGAGCCGTAGAAGCCCGCGTCCCACGCCCGCGCCGCCTTCTGGTGGCTGGCCAGCGCGAACTCGTCCTGCTCCGCCCGACCGATCTTGAACCTCTCGGCCAGGATCTCCGTACTCTCGCCGAGCGACACGGTCCACCGCTCCGGCATCCGCGGGTTGACCATGCGCCAGCCCAGCGTCGTCGAGTGCATGGTCTCGTGCCCCTGCGGGAAACCCTTGGCCGGCTTCAACATCACCCACGGCGCCCGGCTCATCGCCTCCACGCCGCCGGCCACGACCAGGCTCGCGTCACCCACCGCGATCGTCCGGCTGGCCTGCATCGCCGCGTCCAGCCCCGACCCGCACAACCGGTTCACCGTCGTGCCCGGCACGCTCGTCGGCCACCCGGCCAGCAGCGCGGCCATCCGGGCGACGTCGCGGTTGTCCTCGCCCGCCTGGTTCGCGGCCCCGAGATACACCTCGTCGACCTCGCCGGGGTCGAGGCCCGTCCGCTCCATGAGAGCGGTCAGGACGTGCGCTGCAAGATCATCTGGGCGTACGCCGGAGAGCGCGCCACCATAGCGGCCGAAGGGGGTCCGGACGGCGTCGAGGAGGTAGACATCATTGGCCACGGGGCAATTATGGCTAGTCGTGGTACATACGGTCGAGGTCGATCAGCTCCACGTCGGCCGCCGATTCCCGCAGTTCCCTGGTGAAACCGCTGCGGCTGAACAACAACAGGCGTACGCGTTCGGTCACCTTGTCGGCGGGCAGCAGATCGCGCAGGTGGCGCAGCCGTTCGAGCTCACCGTCGCCGACCGGGCGGGTGGTCGCCTTCGCCTCGCCGATCGCCAGGATGCGGTCACCGGCGAACGGTTCCGAGTGCATCGCGACGACGTCCAGCTCGTGACCCTGCCGGTGCTCCCGGCAGGCGAGCGTCGCCGGGCGTACCGAGGTCGGCAGGCCGCCGAGGACCTCGTCGTCAGCGTGTTCCAGCGTCCACGCCCTGGCCATGGCCTCGAAATGCGGACCGTAGATCTTCGAGGAGACGGTCGCCGCGGCGGCCCGCCAGACCCGCTCGGCCGCGCCGATCGCGAGCGGCGCCTCGTTGGGAGCCACGACGAGCTGATGCCATCGGATGACCGGTTCGGCCACCGAGTAGACCGGCCGCTGCGCACGCAACGCGTCGTCCGTACGCTCGATGAACCGCACCTCCTCCAGCACGGCGAGCGCGTGGCCGATGGCGTTCGGCAGCCGGTCGAGCGCCGCGGCGATCTCGGCCCGGCGGTGCGCGCCCCGGCTCACGGCGGCGAGTACCGCGAAGTAGAGCGCGGGATCCACGAGCTCCGGCTGCTGCTGCAGGAGAACGTCGCCCTCGGCGTAGATCACCTCATTGGGGTCGAGCAATCGCCGGCAGGCCCAGTCGTCGAAACCCTCGACGCTCTCCGGCACCTCGCCGACCATCCCCTTGTACGCCGGCGTACCGCCCAGGAGCGCGTCGACGCGGAAGGCGAGTTCGGGGCGGTCGCCCAGTCCCCAGAACTCGGCGGCGTCCCGGTACCGGAACGGGTGGATCATGACGTTGACCTGTGCCCGGCCGCGCAGGGGAGCGGAGCCGCCGAGGAGGTCGCGCATGGTGGACAGCGCGCTGCCGCAGAGGATGAGCCGGGCGTTGCCGCCGGTGTGCGCCCACTGGCCGGGATCGAGGGCGATCTGGATGATCGAGGCCATCCCCTCGACCGAGTCGGTGAGGTAGCTGAACTCGTCGATGACGACCGGAAACCCGGTCTTCTGATCGTCGCCGAGCCGCAACAACGCGTCGACGGCGGCCGGCCAGTCGCTGAAGTAGGAGACCGGCCGCCCGAGCCGGCGGCAGTACGCCTCGCTCAGCGCCCGGAGGTTCTGCGCGGCGGACTGTTGCGTCGCCCCGAACATGAAGCCGCCGGCTGCCTCGACCAGGCTCGCGAGCAGAAAGGTCTTGCCCTGGCGACGTCGGCCGTAGACCAGCCCGAGCCGGGCACCCGGGCCGGGCGTCTCGACGAAGTCGCTCAGGGCCCGCCACTCGCGGGTCCGGTCGAAGATCAGCGGCGGTTTCTCGATCAAGGGTGCTCCCGATGTAGAACTCCAGTTAGTCTAACTGGAGTTCTACATCTTTGTCGCTGGTCAGGCGGTTGAGGGCGTCGACAAGTTTGCGCTCCTCGTAGGTGAAGTGCGTTTCGAGGAGTGCCGCCAGCGTGTCCAGCTCCTGCGGGCTCGGCGACTCGCGTACGCGTACGAGGGCGTCGGCGACGATCCGGTGGTCGGCCCGCAGCTCGTCGAGCACCGGCGTGAGTTCCGGGTACTCGGCGGCGAGGGTGGCGAAGACGTCGGCGTCCTCGGCGGTGTGGTGGCGGGTCACCGCCGTGCAGAACGCCGCGCAATGCACTCGCAGATCCGCGGCCGGTACGCGTCCGTCCCGCAGGTCGGCGAGCTGTTCCCGCAGGCGGATGTGGATGTCGATCAACTGGTTGCCGAGGGCGGACAGCCGGCTCGGTGGGGTCATGACGAAAGGTCCCGTCAGGTACCGCGCCTCCATGCCCTCGGCGGACGAGTTGCCGGGTACACCGCGACGCTGCCTGAACCTTACCGCTGTCCGGCTGGCTCTCACCCCCTGACGGGCGTACTCCGGCCGGAGCACTGTCCGGGGTGGATCGTCCGCGCATACTCTGGAGATTCATGCTCTGCTATGTCTCGGGGAGTACGCGTGGACAACCGCCGCGGCCAGGTCGTCACGTTCTACTCCTACAAGGGCGGTGTCGGGCGGACGATGGCGCTGGCCAACGTCGCGTGGATCCTGGCCGCCAACGGCAAGCGCGTCCTGGCCGCCGACTGGGATCTGGAGTCGCCGGGGCTGTACCGGTTCTTCCATCCGTTCCTGGACGCGTACGACCTGGCGGGCACGGGCGGGATCATCGATCTCATCCGGGAGTACGAGTGGGCCGCGACCCGGCGGGTCCCCCGGCGCGAGGACTGGTACGCCGAGTACGCCCGCGTGGCCCGCTGGGCGGTCCCGTTGACGTGGGAGTTCCCGGGCGGGGGCGGGATCGACTTCCTGCCCGCCGGGCGGCAGAACAACGAGTACACGGCGACGCTCAACAACATGGACTGGGACACGTTCCACGATCATCTGGGCGGCGGCCAGTTCCTGGACGCGCTGCGGGCCGACATGAAGGCCGGCTACGACTACGCGCTGATCGACAGCCGGACGGGCTACAGCGACGTGGCCGACATCTGCGCGATCCACCTGCCGGACACGCTGGTCGACTGCTTCACCTACAGCGAGCAGAGCATCGTCGGCGCGGTGAACACCGCCCGGAAGGTGCGGGACCGGTACCGGGCCCGCAACATCCGCGTACTGCCGGTGCCGATGCGGGTCGATCCGGCCGAGAAGGTCAAGGCGGAGATCGCCCGGCAGGTCGCCACGCGCCGGTTCGCCGGCTTCCCCGACCTGCCCGAGCCGGAGCGGTCGGCGTACTGGGCCGAGGTGGGGGTGCCCTACCAGTCGTACTACGCCTTCGAGGAGACCCTGGCCACGTTCGCCGACCGGCCGGGCGAGCCGCGGTCGCTGCTGCGCGCGTACGAGCGGTTGACCGGGCTGGTCAGCCAGGGCGAGGTCGCCGCGCTCCCGCCGATGGACGACGACGCGCGGGTCGCGTACAGCCGGCGGTTCACGCGGCGGTACAGCACCGTCGAGGAGGAGATCGTCCTGCGGTACGAGCCGGCCGACCAGGTGTGGGCCGAGTGGGCCGGGGACCTGCTGCGCTCGGCGGGCGTACGCGTCCACGATCCCCGGGCCGCCGCGACCGGGCGTACGCCGGCCGCCCGCGAACTGATCATCGTGTCGCACGCGGACTGGCCGCGGGACGTCGTGACCGCCGCGCTGCCCGGGCCGGCCGCGTCGCTGCCGTTCATCGTGCACGTCAACCATGCCCGCCCGGCCGGGCCGTATCCGGGGGTCTCCGTCTACGGGCTCGCCCCGCGGGCGGCCGCGGAACGGCTGCTGGTCCTCGTCGGGCACACCGGCGGCCGGCCCGACCCGTTCAGTGCGCGCTATCCCGGGCACGGGCCGGCGGTCTTCGGCGTACCGGGGCGCAATCCGGCGTTCACCGGGCGGGAGAGCGCGCTGGCGACCCTGCGCGACCGGCTGCGGGCCGACGGTCCGGCCGCCGATCAGCCCACCCGGCTCGTCGCCCTCTGCGGGATGGGCGGGGTCGGCAAGACCCAGCTCGCGATCGAGTACGCGCACCGCTTCCGCTCGTCCTACGACGTCGTCTGGTGGATCCGGGCGGAGCCGGCGACCTTCGCGGACGCGGAACTGGCCGACCTCGGTACGCGGCTCGGCGTACCCGGTTCGGAGCAGCGTACGGTCGCGGGGTCGGCCCGGGCCGCCCTCGTCGCCCTGGAAAAGGGGGACTTCGGCCGCTGGCTGCTCATCTTCGACAGCGCCGAGGACGTCGAGCGCATCCGCGACTTCCTGCCCCGCAGCGGCGGCAGCGTCCTGATCACGTCGCGGGCCCGGTCCTGGGCCGAGATCGCGTACACCCTGGGGGTGGATGTCTTCAGCCGCGAGGAGAGCGTGACCCACCTGCGGCAACGAGTCGCGGGGCTGGGGTCGGAGCCGGCGGCGCGGGTGGCCGAGATGCTCGGCGACCTGCCGATCGCGGTGGCGGCGGCGGGCGCGTGGCTCGCGGACTCGGGCGTGCCGGTGGAGTCCTATGTGGCGGAACTTACCCGCGTGGGCCAGGACGACCCCGCGGTGCAGGCCACCTGGGACCTGTCGCTGGAGCGGCTGCGCGGGCGGTCACCCGCCGCGTTCCGCCTGCTCCAGCTGTGCTCGGTGCTCGCGCCCGAGGTCTCGCTCGACCTGGTCTACGGCGACGAGATGGCCGCCGCGCTGCGCCGCGTCGAGGGCGGCTTCGCCTCGCGCATCGGCCGCGGCAAGCTCGTCCAGGAGAACAACCGGCTGGCGCTGCTCAAGGTCGACGCGCAGAGCAACCGCGTCCTGGTCCACCGGCTTCTCCAGCAGGTCGTCCGCGGCCGCATGAGCGCGGCCGAACTGGGCCAGACCCGGCACGAGGCGCACCTGGTGCTGGCGGCGTCGCGGCCCGGCGGCAGCGTCGACGACCCCGAGACCTGGCCGCGCCTGCAACTGCTCTGGCCGCACGTCGCCGCCACCGAGGCGATGACCTGCCCCGACCCCGGCGTACGCGACCTGCTCGTGGACCAGGTCCGCTACCTCTACCTGCGCGGGGATCTCGACGGGGGTGCCCGGCTGGCGGCCCAGGTGATCGCCGAATGGGCCCGGAAACCGGCCGACGAGGTGCTCACCCGGCAGTTGCTGCAGATCCGGTTCAACCTCGCGAACATCCTGCGGCGCCTCGGCCGGTACGCGGAGGCGTACACATTGGACGAGGAGGTGCTGGCCGATCAGGGGCGGCTGTTCGGGGCGGCCGATCCCGACGCCCTCATGACGGCCGGTGGACTCGCCGCCGACCTGCGCGCCCTCGGCCGGTACGCCGATTCGCTGGCCCGCGACGAGGCCACCTACGCCGCCTGGCGCGAGGACTTCGGCGACGATCATCCGCGTACGCTGGTGGCGCTGAACAACCTGGCGTCGGCGTACCGGCTGATGGGAGACTTCCGCGAGGCCCGCGTACGCGACCAGGCGGTGTACAGCCGCTACCGGGTGGTCCTCGGCGACAAGCACCCGAACACCCTGCTCACGGCCTCGAATCTGGCCCGCGACCTGCGCGACGCCGGCGAGTACGCCGACTCGATCGTCCTGCTCGAAAGCGTCATCCGGCTGCTGCAGGAGAACGCCGCCGAAACCGTCCGGGACACGCTCAACGCCCACGCGAACAAGGCCGTCTCGCTGCGCGCCGCGGGGCGGACGGCCGAGGCGGCCCGGCTGCTGGACGACGCGTACGAAGAACTGGACAAGATGTTCGGCCCGACCGCGCCCGACACCCTCGCCTGCCGGATGAGCCGGGCGGCCGCCGTCCTCGCCCTCGGCGAACCGCAACGGGCCGCCGCCGAATTCCGGGCGGTACGCCGCGCGTACGAGGAGACGCTCGGCGCGGACCATCCCCACACCCTGATCTGCCTGAGCAACCTCGCCGCCGCCGAACGTTCCGCCGGCCACCTCGAAACCGCGGCCGAGTACGCGTACCCCGCCGTGGCGGGCCTCGAACGGGTCCTCGGACCGGACCATCCCAGCACCCTGGCGGCCGGCATGAACCAGGCGATCGTGACAGCCGAGAGCGGCGACCCGGACGCCGCCCGGATCCTCCTCGAACCCGCCGCCGTACGCCTCACCGCCCGTCTCGGCGCGGACCACCCCGACGCGATCCGATGCGAGGCCAACCTGGCGATGGTCCGCGACCGGCTCCGCTTCCCCGACGCCGGTACGCGTCTCGACCGCGCGCTCCAACGACTCGCCGACCGTCTCGGCCCGGAGCATCCGACGGTCGAGGCGTTCCGCGCCGGCGCCCACCTCCACCGGGTAGTGGAACCACATCCCCACTAGACCGCCCCAGCCCCCGCTTCACCGTCCACGAGTCCCCGACCCAACCCAACCCGCACGCGAGCCTCCGACCCGCGCCCGAGTCCCCCGACGATTCGGGGCGTCGTCCGTCCCGGGCGTGGCTGGCCTTTGTCGCGACTGTTCGATCTGGGTGCCCAGTGGTGGCCAGCGGGGCGATCGTTTACGGCTCAGGTGTAAAACGGCCGCCGAGTGCATGATCGTTTGCGGTTCTGGAGCACGCTGACCGCCTCCGGCTACACCTGACACGCAAACGATCATGCGGATCGGGCCGGATTTACACCTCACCCGTCATCGATCAAGAAATCGGCGACCCGGGCCCACCTACCGGAAGATCCTTCCCACACCCCGGGAGAAAGCCGACGATCAAGCAGCTCGGGCGTGATCTACAGCGGTAGAGACGTCAAAACCCGCCCCGTATCGGACAGTCGCGACAAAGCCCGGGGGAAGCCGACCGCCTGCTCGCCGCATGACCGCGGCCCGAGTCCGGCGATCTTGCGCGAATGTCCGGGCATTTCGCGTACACCGGACGAAATTCGGGACATTCGCGCAAGATTGTCGGAACACGTGGTCGGATGCTGCACGGGTGCCGGGGTGGGGCGGGGGTGGGTGCCGGGTCAGATCTGGAATTGGTGGGTGCCGGCTGTCAGCCATCCCAGCAGGTCGGGGAGGACCTCGACCGCGCCGAAGTGGGCCATCGCCGGTTGTACCTGCACCTTCGCCCCGGGGATGTGCTCGGCGAGCCAGCGCGTGTGGCTGACCGGCGAGAACGTGTCGTCGGCTCCGTGCCAGAGCAGGACCTCGCCCTTGACGTCGCCCAGCCGGAAACCCCATGGGCTGCGCAGGGCGAACACGTCGTCGATCCAGCCGTAGGGGCCTTCGCGGAGCGCTTCGGCGTACGTCTCGGTGAGCAGTTTGCGCAGCGCCATGTCGCCGACGACGCGCAGGTCCGCCGCGCTCAGGCTGGCCAGCATGTCCTCGAGCATGTTGTCGGGGTCGCGCCGGATGCGGTCGGCCCGGATGCGCAGTTGTTCGGCGAGGCGTACGCCGTCCGCGTCGGCCACGTTGTAGTCGGCGACGTTGCCGGAGGTCATGCCGCCGAACCAGTCGAGGTCGTCCGCGTCCGAGGGGGCGACGCTGACCAGGGCCGCCGTACGCGTGACCGCCGGGAGCAGGGCTGCGCAGGCGAGCGCGTGGGGTGCGCCGCCGGACCGGCCGACGACGGCGAACCGCTCGATGCCGAGGGCCTGGGCGATGGCGAGCACGTCGCCGGCGGCGTCGGCCACGCTGCGCCCCTTGTGGCGGGTGGATCCGCCGTAGCCGGGCCGGTCGTAGGCGATCAGCTGTACGCCGAGCCGGTAGAGCACGCTGCCGCGGGGCTTGGGTCCGTTGCGGCTGCCGGGCTGGCCGTGCAGGAGGAAGACCGGCGATCCGCTGAGCGCTCCGGTGACGCAGTATCGCAGCGTACGGCCGTCGGGGGTGACGACCTCCCCGTCCTTCGATTGTTGCTGGAGCACTTCCAGCCCTCCCGCGCCGGCCGGGGCGGGCGTCCCCGTCCAGGGTAGTCACAGGCGGGCGCGGCGCCCCGGCGTCGGAGCGCACAAGCCCGCCTACCTGGAGGATATACGGGTCGTGACCGCCGACACCACACTTTAGCCCCGAAGGGCGTCGATATCCGACGATGGCCATTGTGGACGTCCACTGTGTCCCGGGGTGGCCCGCCGGGTGCCGGATGCGCCCCGCCGTGTTCCCGGACGCGCCCTGGCGCCCCGTTGTCGCCGCCGGTCATCGCCGTCCCTTTTCGTGATGTATGTCCGTTCAGTGGCCGGTTTTATCGGCCGAACGGGTGGTACGCATCGACCCCATCACGGAGTGTGATCAGAACGGGAAAATGTGTCATGATTCCAAAAACCTGCCTAGAACCGCAATTGGTGCAAAGGTAGCGAGCAACCGGGGGGTGCATGTCCAACCGAGCAGTGCTGACCGCCTACGCCGTGTGGATGTCGCTCCTCACGGCGGCCTTCTACGCGCTGCCCTCCTGGCACATCGCGACCTGGGGGCTGCTGACGGTCAGCAGCGCGTTCGCGATCGTCTACGGGGTGCACCGGTACCGGCCCCGATGGCGGGCGCCCTGGTGGTGGCTGGCCGCGGGAGTGCTGTGCTTCGGGGCGGGCGACACCGCGTACAACGTGATCGTGCAGGTGGGCAGCGATCCGAACCCGTTCCCGTCCGTCGCCGACCTGCTGTACCTGGCCATGTACGGGCTGACCGCGGTCGGCATCGTCGGCCTCTCCCGGGCCGGTGCGGCCAGCCGGAACAGGGCGGTGGCCCTCGACGCGACGATCTTCACGGTCGGCATCGGCATGCTCTGCTGGATGTTCCTCATCGCCCCGCGGCTCACCGAGCCCGGTCACAGCCTGCTCGAACGGGCGATCTCCGTGGCGTACCCGCTGGGGGACGTGCTGCTGGTGGCGGTCGCGCTCCGGCTCGTCTTCGTGGCCCGGGCGACCCCTACTGTGCTGCTGCTGGCGGTCGGCGCCTTCGGCACGCTCGTCGCGGACGTGCTCTACGGGCTCATCCAGATCAACGCGGAGTGGAGCGTCGGCGGGCCGGTCGACCTGGGCTGGATCGTGTTCTACGCCTGCTGGGGCGCGGCCGCCCTGCACCCGTCGATGCGCATGCTCACCGAGCCGCGGGTGGTCCGGCCCCGTGACATGGGCGTCGCCCACCAGGTGCTGCTCACGCTGTTCCTGCTGATCCCGCTGACCGTGCTGTTCTTCGTCTCGGCCCGGGGCTACGGCGTCTACCCGGTCGTCATCGACGTGTTCGTCGCCGTGATCTTCATGCTCGTGCTGATCCGGCTGTTCGGCGTGATCAACAGCTACCGCGGGAGCATTCTGCGCGGCCGCGGGCTGCGGGAGGCCAACGCGGCGTTGCTGTCGGCCACCGACGCCGGCGGGGTCGCCGAGGCGCTGCGGACCGCCACCGCCCAGCTGCTGCCCGAAGGTACGCCGCACCGCGTACTCGTGATCATGAACGATGGGACCGTTCCGGAGCTGTTCGAGGGGCGGCCGGCCACCGGGCTGCGGCTCTGCTACACGCGTACGCTGCACATCGCGATCGCGGGCCAGCTCGGCGGGTTCGAGATCGCGCTGGTGTGCCCGCTGGCCCTGGCCGACCGGCCGTCCGGCGACCCGCACATCGGGGTGGTGCTCATCGCGGCGGACGAGGTGTCGCTGGGCTACCTGCAGACGCCGATGGAGCTGCTGGCCGCGCAGGCCGCCCTGGCCCTGGAGCGGATCTCGCTCGGCAGCGAGATCGCCCGGCGCAACAGCGAGCAGTACTTCCGCACCCTCGTGCAGAACACGACCGATGTCATCCTCATCGTCGAACCCGACGGCCGCCGCATCCGGTACGCGAGCCCGTCCGCGCGTACCGTGCTGGGCCTGGAGGCGACGGGACACGATCTCGGCGCGCTGCTGGGGCTGACGCCCGACTGCCTGGCGAAGCTGGCCCGCGGCGACGAGGAGCTGGAGTGGGCGATCGTGCGGCACGGCGGCGAGGAGGTCCAGCTGGAGATCGCCGGCCGCGACCTGCGCGAGGACGCGACGGTCCGGGGCCTGGTGCTCACCATCCGGGACGTGACCGACCAGCGGCAGCTGCGTGAGGAGCTGGAGTACCAGGCGTTCCACGACGGCCTGACCGGGCTGCCCAACCGGACCCGGTTCACCGAGCGCATCCGCGACGTCGTCGGGCGGGTACGCGACAGCGGCGGCGTCCTCGGCGTCCTCTTCCTCGACCTCGACGACTTCAAGGTCGTCAACGACACGTTCGGGCACGAGTACGGCGACCTGCTCCTGCACGCGGTGAGCCGGCGGCTGCTCGGCGTGCTGCGGCCGGAGGACACCGCCGCCCGGCTCGGTGGCGACGAGTTCGCCGTGCTCATCGCGGGGGCACCGGACGGGGCCGTGGTGGAGGGGGTCGCCGAGCGGATCGTCGGCGCGCTGTCGGAGCCCTTCGCGATCGGCGAGCGGACGGTGTCCGGCCTGGCCAGCATCGGCGTGGTCGTCGGCGACGGCGAAGAATCCTCCGAGGAGCTGCTGCGCCGGGCGGACCTCGCGCTCTACGTGGCCAAGAACGCCGGCAAGGGCCAGTGGCGGCGCTACGAGCCGACCCTGCACACCGACATGGTCCGGCGGCTCGAACTGCGGGCCGAGCTCGACCAGGCCATCACCCACGGCGACCTGCGGCTGGAGTTCCAGCCGATCGTGGCCCTGCGCAGCGGCCGGACGACCGGTTTCGAGGCGCTCGTACGCTGGGAGCACCCGACGCGCGGCACCTTGAAGCCCGACCAGTTCATCGACGTCGCGGAGGAGTCGGGCCTGATCGTGCCGATGGGGGAGTGGGTGATGCGCTCCGCCCTCGCCGCCGCCGCCCGCTGGCAGGCCGTCTGCGCCGGATCCAGCCCCTACATCAGCATCAACGTCTCGGTACGCCAGTTCCGGGCGCCCGGCTTCGTGGCGAGCGTACGCGACGGGCTGCGGGCCGCCGGGCTGGCCGCCGACCGCCTGATGGTCGAGATCACCGAGAGCCTCCTGCTGCGCGACGACGACGCCGTCTGGGACGACCTGGTCGAGCTGCGCCGGCTCGGCGTACGCGTCGCGATCGACGATTTCGGCACGGGCTACTCGTCGCTGAGCTACCTGCGGCACGTCCCGCTCGACGCGTTGAAGATCGACCGGCTGTTCACCAGCACGATCGCGACCTCGGCGAAGCAGGCCGCCCTGGTCGACGGCATCGTGCGCCTGGCGCAGACGCTGGGGCTGGACGTCATCGCCGAGGGGATCGAGCGCGAGGCCGAACGCGACCTGCTGAGCCGCTTCGGCTGCCAGTACGGCCAGGGCTTCCTCTACGCGCGTCCGCTCGGTCCGGCGGAGGCGCTCGCCTGGATCGAGCCGCCGGCTACTCCCGTTCCGGCGGGGTCTCTGCCAGCAGGTCAAGTACCAGCGCGGCCGTCCAGCTGAAGTCCGGCGTACCGATGCCCTCGCCGGTGTCGGGCTGGAAGTACTCGAAGCAGCCCGACCGCTCGACCAGGTCCAGCATCGCCGTGCGCAGGCGGTCGGCGCGGTCGGCGTACCCGTGGGTGGCCAGCCCCCGCCACAGCAGCCAGTTGATGTTGATCCAGACCGGCCCGCGCCAGTAGCGCAGCGTGTCGAAGTCCGCCGCCGTCCGGTCGTAGCTCGGCACCGGCAGCCCGAAACGCGCCGACTCCGCGACCGCGACCAGGCTTTCCGCGACCTCGCCGGGCAGCCCGGCCAGGATCAGCGGCACCAGCCCGTTCACGCAGCGAGCCTTCGACAGTTCCCCTGTACGCACATCGCGCGTGTGGAATTGTCCGGTTTCACGGTCGTACAGGTGCCCGACGAGCGCCTCGGTGATCGCCGCGGCCCGTTCGAGATGCGGGGCGGGGTCGGCGCCGACCACGGTCGCGATCTCGGCCAGCGCGGCCTCGGCGGCCGCGGTCAGCGCGTTGAACGCCGGGCACTCCACGACGAACGGATGCGTCTCGGCCAGGTCGAAGTCGCGGTACCCGGCGTCGCGGTAGCTCTCGGCGAGCCCGATGTAGCGCGCGTAGTCGGCATTGGTCGGCCGGTGGCTCGCGACCGCCTTGCTCGTGTCCCGCCGCTCGTACCGGGCGAGCACCTCCGGATCGGCCGGTACGCGGGCCAGCGCGGCGTCCCAGGACGGGCTGTTGTCGAGGCCGGACTCCCACGGGTGCACGATGCTGACCAGGCCGAGCCCGCCGGCGTCCCGGTGCTTGAGCAGGTACTCCTGCTGGGCGACCAGGGCCGGGTACAGCTCGCGCAGCCGGTCGGCGGCCGGGCTTACCCGGTGCAGGTGCAGGGCGGCCAGGGCGTGCACGGGCGGCTGGACGATCCCCGTCGTGCGTACGCTCCGCCCGTCCTGGCGCACCGGCGGGACCTCCCAGAACGCCGGGCCCGGGAAGTAGTCCTTCTCGGCGACGCCCGGATCGAACACGATGTGCGGTACGCGTCCGTCCGGCCACTGGGCGGCGAACAGGCTCGCCAGGTCGTGCCAGCCGCGCTCGGGGGCGACGTGGGCCAGCCCTATCCCGATGAACGCGGCGTCCCAGCTCCACTGGTGCGGATACAGCGTCCGGGACGGGACCATGTGATCGCCTGTCCAGTTGCGGTTCAGCACGGCTTCGGCGGTGGATGTGAGACGTCGGTACGGGCTGCGTGCGTGGTCCATTCGCGCAATCGTTCCCAAAGGCGGCGCGCTTAACCACTAGCCGCGCTGGTGGTGTTGCTGGCGATTCGTGTGGGAATAACCCCGCCAAACCGGTGACTCCCGCGATGATTGCTGACAGGAGGTGGCCCGTGTCGATCGGTCAGGGCGCGATAAAGGTGACGTTCGCGTACCCGTCCTTCGGCGGTGGATACGCCGACAGCTCGCCCCGGCTGACGATCGACGGGATCGAGCAGCCCGTCCGAGCCTGGGGCAGCCACGTCCTGCCGGTGGCGGCCGGCCCGCACACGCTGCGGATACTCGTGGACACGCCCGGCGGCGACTCGTTCGGACTCGCCGAGGCGCCCGTGACGGTGGGGCTGGGCGACCAGGTCGCGGTCGACTACCGGGCGCCGCGTTTCCACGGCGCCCGCGGCCGCATCAGGGTCAAGCGCTAATCCTGGCGGAAGCCGTCGCGGAAACGGCGGAAGAAGCCGCCCTCCATCGGCAGCGGCTTGGCCGGCGGCGGCGCCTCCCGACGCTGGCGCGCCACCGGCTGGTCGTAGTCCGTGCGGGCGATCGCGTCGATGACCTGCGCCTCGGTGAAGGTCTCCGACCCCTCGATCATCGGGACGAACCCCACCAGCATCCCGTCCCGCATGACCTGCGCCTCCAGGCCTGCGGTCCCGTCGGTGTCCCACAGCGCCTCGCGCCCGTCCGGCAGATTCACGCGTACGCCTGGCTGGGCGTACCCGCCACCGAGGGCGATGTGCGCCGGGACGCCCCGGTCACGCAGTGCGTCGACTACTCTTCGGGCCCGGTTCTCATCCATGCTCACAGAAGATATCCCGGCCGGCTGGACTTCAGCTGGATAACGAAGGGCGACACATGGGTCTCGCGGTGCAGATTCCGGACAGGGCGCGCGTCGTGGTCGTCGGCGGCGGCATCATCGGCACGTCGGTCGCGTACCACCTGGGCAAGCTCGGCTGGACCGACGTCGTGCTGCTCGAACGCGACCGGCTCACCTCGGGCACGACCTGGCACGCGGCCGGTCTGATGGTCACGTTCGGCTCGCTCTCGGAGACCTCCACCGAGATGCGCAAGTACAGCCGCGACCTGTACGCGTCCCTCGAAGCGGAGACGGGCCTCGCCACGGGGCTGCGCCAGTGCGGCTTCATCGAGGTGGCCGCCGACGAGGGGCGGCTGGAGGAGTACCGGCGGGTCGCCGCGTTCAACCGGCTGTGCGGCATCGACGTGCACGAGATCTCGCCCCGCGAGGTGAAGGAGCTGTTCCCGCTCGCGTACACCGACGATCTGCTGGCCGGCTTCTACGTCGCCGAGGACGGCCGGGTCAATCCGGTCGACGTGACGATGTCCCTGGCCAAAGGCGTACGCCAGCAGGGCGTCAAGATCCTCGAAGGGGTGCCGGTCACCGGCTTCCTGACCGCGAAGGGGGCCGTCACCGGTGTGCGTACGCCGCTCGGCGACATCGAGGCCGAGTACGTGGTGAACTGCGCCGGCATGTGGGCCCGGCAACTGGGGGAGCTTGCGGGCGTGAACATCCCGCTCCAGGCGGCCGAGCACTACTACCTGATCACCGAGCCGATCGACGGCGTACACCGGGACCTGCCCGTCCTGGAGGATCCCGGTTCGTACGGCTACTACCGCGAGGAGGGCACCGGCCTGATGGTCGGCCTCTTCGAGGGGCAGGCGGCGCCTTGGAAGGTCGGCGGGATCCCGCCGGACTTCTCCTTCGGCGAGCTGCCCCCGGACTGGGAGCGGATGACGCCGTACCTGGAGAAGGCCATGGCGCGCATTCCGATCACCGTGGACAGCGGCGTGCGCAAGTTCTTCTGCGGCCCCGAGAGCTTCACCCCCGACCTGGCCCCGATCGTCGGCGAGGCGCCCGAACTGCGCAACTACTTCGTCGCCGCCGGGCTCAACTCGATCGGCATCCTCACCGGCGGCGGCCTCGGTCGCGCCGTGGCCCAATGGATCGTCGACGGCCGCCCCGACATCGACGTCACCGGGATCAACATCGATCGGCTGCACCCGTATCAGCGCAATCCGAAGTACCGCGCGGCGCGTACCGTCGAGGCTCTGGGCATGGTCTATCAGACCCACTTCCCGGGGCGTTCGATGCAGAGCGCGCGGGGTGTGAAGCGCTCGCCGGTGCATGCGCGGCTGGTGGAACTGGGCGCCTATTTCCGCGACGTCAGCGGCTGGGAAGGCGCGGACTGGTACGCGCCCGCGGGCGTCGAGCCGGTGGTGGAAGAGCTGACCTGGGGACGGCAGAACTGGTTCCCGTACTGGGCGCAGGAGCATCGCGCGGCGCGCGAGGACGTCATCGTCATGGACATGTCGTTCATGTCGAAGTTCCTGGTCCAGGGCCCCGACGCGGGCCGGGAACTGGAATTCCTGAGCGCGAACCGCGTCGACGGCGAGCCGGGCCGCATCACCTATACGCAATGGCTGGGCGAGGACGGCAGAATCGAGGCCGACCTGACGGTGTCCAAGCTGGACGATGAGCGCTTTCTCGTCGTCGCCTCGGACACGGCGCACGGCCACGTCCTCGCCCGGCTGCGCCGCCGCCTGCCGTACGCCGTCACCGACGTGACCGACGGCTACGCCCAGCTCAACGTGCAGGGCCCGCGCTCGCGCGAACTGCTGTCGGCGCTGACCTCGGCGGACCTGTCGAACGAGGCCTTCCCGTTCCGCACGGTACGCGAGATCGACCTCGGCTACGCCCGCGTCCTCTGCGTACGCATCACCTACCTGGGCGAACTCGGCTACGAGCTGTACATCCCGACGTCGCAGGCGCTGGACGTGTGGGACCGGCTCGTCGCGGCGGGCGCGCGGCCGGCCGGGCTGAAGGCGCTGGCCAGCCTGCGGATGGAGAAGGGCTACCGCGACTACGGCCACGACATCGACAACACCGACGGGGTCGACGAGGCCGGTCTCGGCTTCGCCGTGGACCTCTCGTCGGACTTCGTCGGCCGGGACGCCGTCATCGCCGCGCGGGCGGCGGGACCCTTGCGGCGGCGGCTGGTCCAGGTGCTGGTCAAGGACCCGACTCCGCTCCTTTTCCACGGCGAGGTCGTTCGCCGCGACGGGATCCCCGTCGGCTACATCCGCGCGGCGTCCTACGGTTTCACGCTCGGGGGAGCGGTCGGGCTGGCCATGGTCTCCGACGGATCGTCCGCTGTGGACGGAGCGTTCGTCGGTTCAGGCGAGTGGACGGTCGAGATCGCGGGTGCGGTCTACCCGGCGGAGGCGTCCCTGCGGCCCTTCTACGACCCGACGAACGCGCGCATCCGCAGTTGATCTCCCGATGTACACGGGAGGGGTGTTTCGCGCGCTTTGAAACACCCCTCCGGTGCACATGGCCAAGATCGCGCGGGTGGGTCGCCGGTCGCATTCGGACAATCTTCGTCAGTGCGCGCCTTCGCCGCACTCGCCGCCGGGTCGTATCTTGACTGTTGTCTATTAGGCAATAAGGTTACCTATTATTGTCCGCACCCCCGGAGGCATCTCCCATGCCCGCTCCCAGGCTGTTCGCGCGCGCGGGCGGCATCGTGCTGCTCGGCGCCGCCCTCCTCGCCGCACCACCGACCGCCCAGGCCGCCACCCCCTCCGCCCTGACCGACGTGGTGCCGGTGCCCGCATCGGTCACCGCGACCGGCACGACCTTCACCCTGACCTCCACCGCCGCGATCTTCGCCGATGCGGGCGCGAGCGGGGTCGCGAACTCCCTCGCGGCGATCCTGCGCCCCTCCACCGGGTACGCGCTGCCGGTGCAGACCGCGTCCGGAACGCCGGCGTCCGGCATCTCGCTGCTGTTGAGCGGGGCCGACAGCAGCGTGGGAGCGCAGGGCTACCAACTCGACACCGACGCGGCCAAGGTCGTGCTGCGCGCGCAGACGGCGGCCGGGTTGTTCGCGGGCGTACAGACGTTGCGGCAGATCCTCCCGGCGCAGATCGAGGCGGCGACCGTCCAGTCCGGACCGTGGACCGCCCCGGGTACGCACATCGTCGACCATCCGCGGTTCGCGTACCGGGGGGCGATGCTGGACACCGGACGGCACTTCTTCCCCGTGGCGACCGTGAAGCGGTACATCGACGAGCTGGCGCTTTACAAGGTCAACTACCTGCACCTGCACCTGTCCGACGACCAGGGCTGGCGCATCGTGGTCGACGCCTGGCCGCGGCTGGCCACCTACGGCGGCAGTACGCAGGTCGGCGGCGGCGCGGGCGGCTACTACACGAAGGCCGACTACACCGACCTGGTCGCGTACGCGGCCGCGCGTTTCATCACCGTCGTCCCGGAGATCGACATGCCGGGGCACACCAACGCGGCGCTCGCCTCCTATGGGGAGCTGACCTGCAACGGGGTCGCGCCGGCGCTGTACACCGGGACCGACGTCGGCTTCAGTTCCCTGTGCACGTCGAAGGACAGCGTCTACACCTTCGTGAACAACGTGCTGACCGAACTGGCCGCGATCACGCCCGGGGCGTACCTGCACATCGGCGGGGACGAGGCGAGCACACTGTCGACGTCGCAGTACACCACCTTCGTCAACCGGGTGCAGCCGATGGTCCCGGCGCTCGGCAAGACCGTCATCGGCTGGCATCAGATCGCGCAGGGGCAGGCGTCGCCGGGACGCGTACTCCAGTTCTGGGACACGACCACGTCGGACGCGAGCGTCACGGCGGCCGTCAACGCGGGGGCGAAGGTGCTGATGTCCCCGGCGAACAAGGCGTACCTGGACATGAAGTACACCAACGCGACCCCGCTGGGACAGGACTGGGCGGGCCTGATCGAGGTGCAGACCGCGTACGGGTGGAATCCGGGGACCTATCTCAGCGGGGTGGCCGAGGCGTCGGTGCTCGGCGTGGAGGCTCCGCTGTGGACGGAGACCATCGTGACGCTGGACAACATCGAGTACATGGCGTTCCCGCGCCTGCCGGCCATCGCGGAGCTGGGCTGGTCCCCCTGGAGCACGCACGACTGGAACGTCTTCAAGACGCGGCTCGGCGCGCAGGCGCCGCGCTGGGGGATCATGGGGATCGACTTCTACCGGTCGCCGCAGGTGCCGTGGCGCGCGGCGGGCAGCCGGTACGAGGCGGAGAACGCGACGCTGGTCAACGCGTCGGTGGCGACCAACCACACCGGGTACAGCGGTAGCGGATTCGTCGACTACGTGAACGCGACCGGCGGCTACGTGGAGTTCACGGTGAGCAGCGCGACCGCGCGGACGGCGACGGTCACCTTCCGGTACGCCAACGGCACGACCGCGAACCGGGCGATGACGGTCCGGCTCAACGGGACGGTGGTGTCGTCGGCACTGGCGTTCAACGGAACCGGATCATGGGACACCTGGCAGAACCAGACGCTGTCGGTGAACCTGGTCGCCGGAACGAACACGATCCGGGCGACGGCGAACACCACCACCGGCGGCCCCAACCTCGACTACGCCGACATCCCGTAACCCACCCTCCCGCCGCCCCGCCGCCCTTGCCCGCCGCGGGTCGCCGACCCCCGACGATCTTGCGCGAATGTCTCAAATTCCGCGGCGTTTGTCCGGAAAGCCCGGACATTCGCGCAAGATCGTCGGAAAACGGAGGGATCGCCGGAAGCGGAGGGTGGGTCAGGAGGGGGTGGGGGCGGCGGGGGAGGCGGGGGCGGGCTGGTTCTGGCCGGGCGGCTGCATCGGGAACTGGCGCTGCCGGCGCGGCCGGATCTGCGGCGGCTGCTGCTGGTACACCTTCTCGGGACCGTAGCCGGGGCGGCCGTGGCCGCCGCGGCCGTCGTGCCCGTGGCCGCCGGTGACGTGGCCGATGAACAGGCCGCCGAGGCCGCCGATCAGGCAGCCGAGCAGCAGCCCGACCACGCCGACGAGGAGGAACGGCAGCGGACGCCGGGCGAAGACCCGTCCGCGCGGGGCGGGCGGAGCGGTGACCGGGGCGGTGGCGCTGACCGAGGCGGGAGCCGGGGCCGGCACGGGTGCGACAGGTTCGGGAGCCGGTACCGGCTCGGTAGGTGGGTCGACGTCAGCCATGTCAGCACTGTGTGCCCGCTACCTCAAAACTCCCTGAGAATCGGGCACCAGGGTACTGGCAGGTCAGCGTACGGTGGCGGGATGAGCGTCAGCGTCGTGCGGACCGGGCCGGTGACGACCGTGATCCTCGACCGGCCGGCGGTGCGTAACGCCGTCGACGGCCCGACCGCCACCGCGCTCGCCGGCGCGTTCCGGGAGTTCGCGGCCGATCCCGAGGCGGCCGTCGCCGTCCTGTGGGGCGCCGGCGGTACTTTCTGCTCCGGCGCGGACCTGCACGCCGTGGGTACGCCGGACGGCAATCTCGTCACCGGTGACGGCGACGGCCCGATGGGTCCGACGCGGCACCACCCCGGCAAGCCGGTGATCGCGGCCATCAGCGGGTACGCCGTCGCGGGCGGCCTGGAACTCGCGCTCTGGTGCGATCTGCGGATCGCCGAGGAGGACGCGACGCTGGGCGTGTTCAGCCGCCGGTGGGGCGTGCCGCTGATCGACGGCGGGACCGTGCGGCTGCCGAGGATCGTGGGCGCGGGGCGGGCCGCCGACCTGATCCTCACCGGCCGGCCCGTCGACGCCGCGGAGGCGTACGCGATCGGGCTCGTCAACCGGGTCGTGCCCCGCGGAACGGCCCGGGAGAAGGCGGAGGAGCTGGCGCATCAGCTGGCGGCGCTGCCCCAGGACGGCCTGCGCAACGATCTGATGGCGCTGCGGGCGGCCGAGGGCCTCGACGATTCGGCCGCGCTCGCCGTCGAACTCCACCATGGACGCCGATCACTCGATGCGATGGCCGGCGGGCTGGCGCGCTTCCGCTCCGGGCAGGGCCGGCACGGAGCGCCCTGACGCCGGTTCCAGAATGGACGGCCGGGCCGCATGATGGACTGATGTTTCTCTGGGGCGCATCCACGGCGGCATACCAGGTCGAGGGCGGCAACACCAACGCGGACGTGTGGGCGCTGGAGCACCTGGCGCGCACCGCGTACCGGGAACCGAGCGGGGACGCCTGCGACTTCCACACCCGTTTCGCGGCCGACCTCGCGCTGCTCGCCGCGCTCGGCCTCAACGCCTTCCGGTTCAGCGTCGAATGGTCACGCGTCGAGCCCGCGCCCGGCGAGTACTCCGCCGCCGCGCTCGCGCACTACTCGCGCATCGTGGACACCTGCCTCGGCCTCGGCCTCACTCCCGTCGTCACCCTCCACCACACCACCACGCCGCAGTGGCTGGTGCGCGCGGGCGGCTGGCGGTCCGCGTCCACGCCGGCCGTCTTCTCCGGGTACGCGCAGCGCATCGCGGCCGCCCTCGGGGACCGGATCGGCTACCTGTGCACGATCAACGAGGCGAACACGCCCGCGCAGGTCGCGTACGACGGGCCGGATCCGCGCTGGGAGCCGATGCTGGCCGATGCGCGGGCGTACTTCGGCGTGGACCCGGCGGCGGGTGTCGGCACCTTCGTGGCCGCGGGCGACGAGACGACCATCGCGACGGTGGCCGAGGCGCATCGCCGGGCGGTGGCGGCCGTGCACGAGACCCGTCCCGGGCTGCCGGTGGGAGTGACGCTGGCGATCCCGGCGGTGTCCGCTGTGGACGGCGGTGAGGAAGCCGCCGAACGCTACGTCGAGCAGGTCCTCCACCGCCCCCTCCGCGAGATGGGTACGGTCGGCGACTTCGTCGGCGTCCAGAACTACACCGGGCTGGTCTTCGGGCCGGACGGCGTACGCCCCGGCGGCGACGACCTGACCGACATCGGGATGGCGCTGGTCCCGGGTTCGCTGGCCGACGCGTGCCGCCGCGCGTACGCGGTGACGGGCAAACCGCTGCTGGTCACCGAGCACGGCGCCGACCTGGACGACAGCCAGGACCACCGGCGGGCGGCGTTCATCCCGGCGGCCCTGGCGGAACTCGGCCAGGCGATCGCGGACGGTGTGGACGTCCGGGGCTACCTGCACTGGAGCCTGCTCGACAACTACGAGTGGATGCTCGGCTACACCGCCTTCTTCGGCCTCGTCGGCGTCGACCGGCGTACGCTGCGTCGGCGGGTGCGGCCGAGCGCGCTCGTGCTGGGCGGACTCGCCCGTCGTGGACTTCCGGGAGCATGACCTTGTCTCGTTCGTTTCCGCGGGTCACCGCGATCGTGTTCGTGCTGACCGCGGTGCCGAGCCTGCTGCAGTTCGCGTACCCGGCGCTGGAGACGAATCTGCGGCGCGATCCGGCCCTCATCGGCGACGGGCAGGTGTGGCGGCTGTTCACCTCGCCGTTCGTCCAGGACGGCGGGGTCGCCGGGACGATCAGCAACCTGCTGTTCCTGCTGTTCCTCGGCACGCTGGCGGAACGGACGGTCGGCCCCCGCCGGTGGCTGCTGTTCTACGTCAGCGGGATCGCGCTCGGGCAGGTCGGCGGCATCCTCTTCGACTACGTGGGGGCCGGCAACTCGATAGGACTGGCCGGGTTGGCGGGCGGCACCGCCGTGGCCGCGTGGCGGGGCCGTGATCCGCTCGCGGCTGCCGTCGGCACGCTGTACGCCGTCCTGACCGCCGGGTCGGTCGTCGACACCACCTGGTCCTATGCCGGCGCGGCGATCCTGGGCGGGCTGGGCATCGGGCTGCGGAACCGAGCGCCCCGGTACGCGTACGCCATGGTGGTGTTCCTGGTGGGAGTGGGGCTGAGCGTGGCGGCGGACCTGCACGGGCCGGCGCTGCTGGGTGGGCTCGTGGCGGGAGCGGCGGTCTACGCCAGGTCGAGCGAGTAGCCGTCGCCGGTGCGCCGGAAGCCGAGGCGGCCGTAGTAGGGCGCGACCATGTGCGGCGGTGTGCGCAGCGTGCGGAAGCCGCGGCCGGTGAACAGCGCGGTCTGCCGGTAGACGAACTCGCCGGGGGTGAAGTCGCGGAAGCGCTGGGTGACGTAGTCCAGCTCGATCTGCGCGACGCCGCCGCCCGCGTCGCGCAGCAGCACCACCCCGACGGTCTCGTCCCCCCGCACGACCAGGTACGCGATCTCGTCGCCGGTACGCCGGAAGCCGGGGTTGAACTTCTCGATGTCGCGGGCGTGGACGGCGAGCATGTGGCCGAGATACTGATCGCCGGGCGCCACCTCGACCACCGCGTACGCCGTCTCGTCATGGCGGGTGCGCTGCAGGTGGACGAGGAAGTAGATGTTGATGACGGCCAGGACGACGTTGAGCCCGACCATCGGCCAGACCTCCCGCGCCCAGTTGTAGCCGATCAGCACCACGCAGCCGACCAGGTTGATCGCCCGCAGCCGCAGGATGCGGGTCTGGAGCAGGGACCACACGAGCAGGGCCGAACCCGCCCAGCCGATCGCGTCGAGCCACGTCATGCCTGAGATCATGCCCCTTCCACCCGGCTCGGGCGCGCTCTAGGCTTCCGGCATGTCCCCTCTGCGCAGGCGGCCGCTCGACCTGGTATTGGTGATCTTCTTCGCGGTGAACCTGCTCGTGGTGACGTACATGATCGATCTGGAACAGATCGTCATCGCCGATCCGGGGGCGTTCACCTATCCGGTGTGGCCACCCGCGCCCGTCATCGACCTCGTGCACTGGTACGGGCGTGCCTACGATCCGCTGCTGATGGCACGGCCGGCGTTCTGGCGGATGACGATCTGGATCGACGTCCTCGGCTTCGGCCCGTTCTACGCCTGCGCGATCTACGCGTTCGTGCGGCGGCGGAACTGGATACGCGTACCGGCCCTGGTGTGGAGCGGGCTGATGCTGGCCAACGTGCTGATCATCCTGATGGAGGAGCGGTACGGGATCCACTCGGCGCCGTCCTTCGGGCGGGTGCTGGCCGCCAACGCGGTCTGGCTGCTCATGCCGCTGGTCGTGATCTTCCGGATGCGCCGGGAGCCGTTCCCCGTGGATCCGATTCCCCGGGAGGCGCTCCCGTGAGTTTCGTCGAGCGGTACGGGGCGTGGGCGGTCGTCGCCGGTGCGTCGGAAGGGATCGGGGCGGCTTTCGCCCGGCACCTGTACGGCCAGGGGCTGGGGGTGGTCCTGGTCGGCCGCCGGAAGGAAGCGCTGTCAGCCTTCGCCGCGACTCTCACGCCGCCCGGCGGGGCCTCGCCCGCCTCGCCCGCCTCGCCCGCCTCGCCCGCCTCCGGCGGGGCCGGCGGGGCTGCCCAAGATCCGGTTTGGATCAGGGATCGCCACGTAATCTTGGGCCAAGATTCGGGTGATTTCCCTGATCCAAACGGGATCTTGGGGCCGGGGCCGGGACTGGGGCTGGGGCCGGACTCGGGGTACGGGCAGGGGCAGGGGCGGGTGCGGGTGGTGGTCGCGGATCTGGCGACCGATGCCGGGCTCGCCGCGTTGTTCGAGGCGACCGGCGACCTGGAAGTCGGGATGGTCGTGGCGAACGCCGCGCTCTCGCCGATCGGGCCGTTCGTCCGGGCCGCCGAGGACGACCTGCTGCGCGCCCTCGACCTCAACGCGCGGGCACCCATGCGGCTGGCCCGGCACTACCTTCCGGCCATGGCCGACCGGCGCCGCGGTGGTTTCGTCGTCATGTCCTCGCTCGCCGGCCAGCAGGGCTCCCCGGGCCTCGCCGCGTACGCGGGCACGAAAGCGTTCGGCGCGGTGCTGGCCGAGAGCCTGTGGGCGGAGCTGCGGCCCAGCGGGGTCGACGTGCTGGCCTGTGTCGCCGGTGCGGTGGCGACGCCCGGACTCGCGCAGACCGCGGCGAAACGGGCGCCGGGTACGGTCAGCCCCGAAACCGTTGTCGCGGCGGCCTTCCGGGCGCTCGGCAAGCGGCCGGTGACCGTCCCGGGTGGACTGATGCGCTGGTCGTCGGCGTTCATGCGGCGGGTGCTGCCGAGGCGTACGGCGGTCACGATCATGGGGAACGCTTCGAAGGACGTCCTCGGCTGATCCTCCGGCCGTCAGGCGTTCACGCGCTCGGGTGCAGTTTGCGCCACGCGCGGCGCATCCCGGTCAGCCAGCGGTCGGGATCCGTCGCCCGGTGCTGCGCGTACGCGGCCACCTGGGGGTGGGGGAGGATCAGGAAACGGCCCTCCGCGATCGCCGCCAACGTCGCGTCCGCGACCTCCTCGGGCGAGATCAGCGACCCCGCCGCCAGGGTCGAGGAGTCCGCCGGCGCGTCCGCCAGCATCGCCGTCCGCACACCCTGCGGGCACAGGCAGGAGAACCCCACACCCGAGTCCCCGTACCGGATCGCGAGCCACTCCGCGATCGCCACCGAGCCGTGCTTCGTCGTCGCGTACGCGGCCACGTCCATCTCGGTCAGCAGCCCCGCCGCCGAGGCCGTCACCAGGAAATGCCCGCGTCCCCTGGCCGCCATGCGCGGCAGCGCGGTCCGCGCGGCATAGACGTGCGCCATCACGTGTACGCCGAAGGCCAGCTGCCATTCGGCATCCGAGCCGAGTCCGGGCGCGGTCGCCACCCCGGCGTTGGAAGCCCAGAACCCGATCGGGCCGACCTCGTTCTCGACCCGCTCGACGACGGCGGCGACCGCGGTCTCGTCCGTCACGTCGAGGGCCAGCCCGAGATGCCCGGCGCCCAGCCTCGCGGCGGCCTCCTCGGCCCGCCCCGCGTGCAGATCGGCGAGCACGACCCGGTCGCCGCGGGCGGCCAGCCGTTGCGCGAGCGCGTACCCGATGCCACCGGCCCCGCCGGTGATGACCGCGACGTCATCCATCGGGCGAGCGTACTAGGACTTCATGTCCAGGTACGCGCCGCGGGCGAAGGCGCCTTCGCGCAACTCCAGCCGGGTCGGTCGGACGTTCATCGGAATCGTGAACCGGATGGCCATCAGCCGCGTCTCGCCCGCCGCCAGCGGTTGCGCGAACGGATCGGTACCCCCGTTGGCCTGCAGAGTCGTGGGCGTGTTCGGGCTCACCCATTCCGTGTCCGATGTGTACAAACGTTGCATGCTCGCGTACAGCGTCTGGGCCTTGCCGGTCCGGTTGTGCATGCTGGCGTCGACGGTGCACCAGCCGCCGGCGCAGAACGCTTGATAGACGGTGAAGTCGACGTTGGCGTCGGCGCCGCTGGACCCGATGGCCAGCCCCGTACGCGGACCGCTCCACCCGCCGCCGTTCGGCCCGCCGACGGCGGTGACGGCGCCCTTGACGTCCCGGCTGATCAGCGCGAGGCCGGCGATGGCGATCCCGAAGAGCAGGACCACGCCGATGACGACCGGTACCCACATGAGTCGCCGCGGTAGCCGGATTTCCTTGCCCCGCATGGATTTCGCGAATCGGAAGAGCAGCCAGCCGGCGAGCCCGACCCCGATGACGAGGAGCGCGAGCGGGATCCAGCGGGTCCACGACGACGCGTCGTCGCCCGCCGCCGCAGTGAGCGTGGCCGCACAGGCGACGACTCCGCCGGTCGCGTTGTTCGCCGCGCAGGCACTGCCGGACAGTGCCTCATGCGTCGCGGGCAGCACGGCCGTACTCTGCAGCGTCAGCGTCGCGCCGCCCTGCAGCTTCGCCGGCCAGTCGATCCGGTGCCCGGTGATCTTCCCGCCCTTCGCGACGAGCTTGTTCGCCTCGTCGGGCAACTGTTGCGTGACAGTCAGATCGAGTGGCGTGGAGAGTGGATTCTGCAACACCACCCGGTAGGTCGTCGGCCCGGACGCGGGGGCGTCGGACTCGATGGTCACCGTCACGGTCGGCGCGGTCGTCGGAGTCGGCACGGGGGCGGTCGCGGGCGCTGTCAGCAGGGCGGCGACGGCCAGGCCAAGGTTCAGGATCATCGTCATATCACCGACGGCGACGTTATCGACGCCGAGCCGGGCGGGTGTTGGGTTTCCGGAAACCCAACACACCAGACAAAACGCCCGCTAAGGTACGTTACCTTCACCCCAGCATCGGACGATCTTGCGCGAATGTCCGGGCATATCGGGTACTCCGGACGAAATTCGAGACACTCGCGCAAGATCGTCGGGCAATTGCACTACCAGCGATCGTGGATGAGCGGCGCGATGAGATCGTCGTAGACCTCCGTGACCGCCGCGTGGACCTCCTCGCCGAGCGGGGGAAGGTCCGCGGCCGCCGCGTTGCCCTGGGCCTGCGCGGGGTTGCGCGCGCCGGGGATCACGACGCTGACGGCCGGGTGGTCGAGGATCCACCGCAACGCGAACTGGGCCATCGCCACGCCGGGCGGCACCAGCGGGGCGAGCCGGCGCACGGCCGCCAGGCCCACTTCGAACGGTACGCCGGAGAACGTCTCGCCGACGTCGAACGCTTCGCCGTGCCGGTTGTAGTTGCGGTGGTCGTCCGGGGAGAACGTGGTGTGCTCGTCGTATCGGCCGGAGAGCAGGCCGCTGGCCAGCGGGACCCGGGCGATGATGCCGACTCCGGCGGCCTGGGCGGCGGGCAGGACGTGGTCCAGGGGCTTCAGGCGCAGGGCGTTGAAGATGATCTGGACGGTGGCCGTGCCGGGCCGGGCGATGGCCGTGAGCGCCTCGTTGACGGTCTCGACGCTGACCCCGTACGCGGCGATGCGCTTTTCCGCCACGAGGGTGTCCAGCGCGTCGTAGACGGCATCGGAGGAGTAGACGGGGGTCGGCGGGCAGTGCAGCTGCACGAGGTCCAGCGTGTCCACCCCGAGGTTGGTACGCGACCGGTCGGTCCACGCGCGGAAGTTGTCCACCGTGTACAGGGCGGGGTCGAGGGCGACGCGGCGGCCCATCTTGGTCGCGACGGTCAGCCCCGGCCGGGTCGGCAGGAACGAGCCGATGACCTTCTCGGACCGGCCGTCGCCGTAGACGTCGGCGGTGTCGATGAAGGTCACCCCGGCGTCGGCCGCCGCGCCGAGGACCGCCAGGGCGTCGTCGGTGCTGACGTCGCCCCAGTCCGCGCCGAGCTGCCATGCGCCGAGGCCGATGCGGGACACGGACCGGCCGGTGCGGCCGAGGATCGCCTGCTCCATGCGGTCCAGACTAGATCACATGTTGATCATGTGACCCGCGAGGCCGTGGACTGCCTCCTTGACCGCCTCGCCGAGGGTCGGGTGGGCGTGCACGTTGCGGGCCACCTCGTGGACGGTGAGGTCCCACTGCTGGGCGAGGGTGAGCTCGGGCAGCAGTTCGGTCACCTCGGGGCCGATGAGGTGCGCGCCCAGCAGTTCGCCGTGGGTGTCGTCGGAGATCACCTTGACGAAGCCGACGGTGTCGCCGAGCCCGTTGGACTTGCCGTTCGCCGAGAAGGGGAACTTGGCCACCTTGACGGCGAAGCCGCGTTCGCGGGCCTGCGCCTCGGTGTAGCCGAAGGACGCGATCTGCGGCTGGCAGTAGGTCGCCCGCGGGATCATGACGAAGTCGAGCTCCATCGTCTCGGCGCCGGCGATGGTCTCGGCCGCGATGACACCCATGGACTCGGCCGCGTGGGCGAGCATCAGCTTCGCCGTCACGTCGCCGATCGCGTAGATGTGCGGGATGTTCGTCCGGCCGCGACCGTCGACCGCGATGGCACCGCGTTCCGTCAGGCCGACGCCCGTGTTCTCCAGGCCGTAGCCGGAGACGTTGGGGGCGAAGCCGATGGCCTGCAGCACCTTGTCGGCCTCCAGGACCTGCTGGGCGCCGTCCTTGGCGACCGTGACGCGTACCTGGGGGCCGGAGTCGTCGATCGCGTCGACCCGGGTGCCGGTGAGCACCTCGATGCCGAGGCGCTTGTAGCGCTTGCCCAGTTCCGCCGAGACCTCCTCGTCCTCCAGCGGGACGAGCCGGTCGAGGAACTCCACGATGGTGACCTTGACGCCGTAGTTGCGCAGCACGTACGCGAATTCGACCCCGATCGCGCCCGCTCCGGCGATGATGATGCTGCCCGGCAAACTGTCGGAGAGGATCTGCTCCTCGTAGGTCACGACGCGCTCGGACAGCTTCGTGCCGGGGATGAGCCGGGTGGTGGAGCCGGTCGCGATGATGCAGTTGCCGAAGGTGATCGTCCGGTCGCCGACCCGCAGCGTGTTCGCGTCGACGAAGGTGCCGCGACCGTCGATCTCGGTGATCGCGTTCTTCTTCATCAGGTAGTGCACGCCCTTGACCCGGCCGTCCGCCACCTTCCGGCTGCGGTCGTAGGCGACCTTGTAGTCGAAGCTGACGCTCCCGTCGACGGAGATGCCGAACAGCTTCTGCTCGTTCGTGAAGATGTACGCCAGCTCCGCGTTGCGCAGCAGTGCCTTCGACGGGATGCAGCCCACGTTCAGGCAGACGCCGCCCCAGTACCTCTCCTCGACGACCGCCGTACGCAGTCCGAGCTGGGCGGCTCGGACCGCGGCCGTGTACCCGCCCGGACCGGCGCCGAGGACCACGACGTCGAAGTGCTCAGTCATGGTCCGAAGGCTACCGCTGTCCGGGTCAGCTCGGGGACGATACGGGCGTGTGCGCCGAGCCGAGGGTCAGCGCCCTGACGTGCTCGATCAGCGTGATCAGGACGTCCCGGCCGGACCGGCGGTCGCGTACGTCACACATGACCACGGGCACGTTGTCGTCCAGGGCCAGCGCGCGGCGTACGGCGTCCACCTGGAAAGGCTGTTCACCGTAGAAGCAGTTCACGGCGACGACGAACGGCGTGTTGCGGCGCTCGAAGTAGTCGATCGACGGGAAGCAGTCGTCCAGCCGGCGCGTGTCGGCCAGCACGACGGCGCCCAGCGCGCCCAGCGCCAGCTCGTCCCACAGGAACCAGAAGCGGTCCTGGCCGGGCGTGCCGAACAGGTACAGGATGAGGTCGTCGGCCAGGGTGATCCGGCCGAAGTCCATCGTCACCGTGGTGGAGGTCTTCTGCTCCACACCGGACAGATCGTCGGCGATCTCACCGGCGGAGGTCAGCACCTCCTCGGTGTGCAGCGGCATGATCTCGCTCGCCGTGCTCACCAACGTCGTCTTGCCGACGCCGAAACCGCCCGCGACCAGGATTTTGATCGCGGTCGGGACCGCGCGGGCGCGGCCGTCAAGTACTGCGGAGGCCATGGATCACCGCCTGGAGGATGTCGTCGTCGGGTACTTGATGAGCGGGGTTCTGAGCGGCGACCGTGCCGATCGCCCCCGCCTCGGCGAGGTCGGCCAGCAGGACGCGTACCACCGCGAGCGACAGGCCCACGTGGGACGCGAGTTCCGCGACCGAGACGGGATCATGGGCCCGCGACAGGATAGCCCGGTGCTCCGGCTGCAGGTGCAGGGCCAGCCGCTGTTCGTCGACCGGTTGCGCCACGACATAGCTGAGCAGCTCGAACTCCGAGCCCTCCCGGGCCCGGCCGCCGGTGATGGCGAACGATCGCACGAGCGGTCCGGCCTCGCCGTCGAACCACTCGTGGTGGGCGCCCGCTTCACCGCGCATGTGCCGTCGGCCGCGGCGGCGTGGCGAGATTGTGCCCGATCCGCTCGACCAGCAGAGCCATCTCGTACGCGACCATGCCGATGTCCGCGTCGGCCGCGCTCAGCACGGCCAGGCAGCTGCCCTGTCCGGCCGGGGTCACGAGGAGGAAGGCGGTCTCCATCTCGATGATGGTCTGGCGTACGGGTCCGGCCTGGAAGTGGCGGCCCGCGCTGCGGGACAGGCTCGCGAACCCGGCGGCGACGGCGGCCATGTGCTCGCCGTCGGCCTGTGCGAGGTTGCGCGAGGCCCCCATGAGCAGGCCGTCCACGGACAGCACCACGGCCTGCAGCACGGGTGGTACGCGGTCGGAGAAGTCGTCGAGCAGCCAGTCGAGGCCGGCGGGGTTGCTCATGGGGTCTGCTCCTTAGCTGGGGGGTCGTCCAGGTCGGCGGGGGTTTCGCCGCCGGGCTCGGCGACCGTGGTGGCGTCCAGGCGGCCCCGGTTGGTGCCGGCCTGCAGCGACGAGAGCATGGAGCGCCGTTGCTCCGGCGGCCGGGGTCGGTCGGCGACGTCCGGCGCGGCGGTACGCGGCGCGTCGCGCGACGGCGCCGGTGTCGGCGGCACCTCGCGCAGCTGCGGTGCGAGGCTGGCCTGCCGCTGCCGCAGGGGCAGGCCCTCCGGGGTGAAAGTCTGCGAGGTGGCGTGCCGGGGCCCGGCATTGGCGCTGACCAGCGGATTCGGTGCGGTGTTCTCGGTCAGCACGGCCGCGGTACGCGCGGGCACCGGCTCCGCGACCGCCACCGGCTCGGACGCGACGGGCTGCCGGTCGAGGGGCTGCCGGTCGACCGGTCGGACACCTCCCGCGGGGGCCGCCGGCTGGAGACCGGTGGGCGCGTTCGCCGGCAGGTGGAGGCCGTTGGGCGGGGTCGCGTCCAGCCGGGCCGCCCAGTCGGGCAGCCGGCTCGGCACGACGGCCGGCAGGTCGAGCGTGGGCATGAGCGGAATCTCCACGACCGAGTCGACGACCTGCGCCTCGGGGGCCGCGTCGGTCACCGGGGGCTCGGCCGGTGCCGGGCTCGCGGTCGAGGCGATCTTGACCAGGCCGGCGGTCGAGTTGCCCGCGAGCCCGGGTTCGACGCCGCCGGCGAGCAGGCCGCCCGCACCGAGGGTGGCCAGGTTCGGCACGTCCTGCGCCGGCGGGGCGGCCGGCGGCGGCGAACCGTTCCAGGGGCTCGTGACCAGGCTGCCGACCGGCGGGGGCACCACGGAACCGGTCAGCGGCGCGGGCGGCGCGGCGACCGCGGCGTGCGGTGCCGCGGCGAGCTGCGGCGGCTCCTCGATGCCGTCCACCGTCTCCACGATGATCTCGCGGGGCAGCAGCGCGACGGCCGTGATGCCGCCGTACGGCGAGTCCTTCAGGGTGACCCGGATGTTGTGCCGGGCGGCCAGCCGGGCGACCACGAACAGGCCCAGCCGGGAGCTGTGCGCGGGATCGAAGTCCGGCGGCTCGGCCAGCCGCGAGTTGGCCCGCAGGATGTCGTCGGCCGGCATGCCGACGCCCCGGTCCTCGATCTCGACGGCGAAGCCGTTCGGCACGAGCTGGCCCGACAGGCGTACGTGGGTCTCGCGGGGGGAGAAGGCGGTCGCGTTCTCCAGCAGCTCCGCGATCAGGTGCACGACGTCGCTCACCGCCCGCCCGGCCAGCGCCATCTCCGGCAGCGGGATGAGCGTGATCCGGGTGTACTCCTCCACCTCGGACACGGACGAGCGCAGGACGTCGTGCAGCGGCACCGGGTTGCGCCAGCCCCGGCCGGGCACGGCACCCGCGAGGATCACGAGGTCCTCGGCGTGCCGGCGCATACGCGCGCCCAGGTGGTCGATCCGGTAGAGGTCTTCGAGGTCGCGGGGGTCGGTGATCCGCCGCTCCATCGCGTCCAGCAGGGCGAGCTGGCGGTGCACGAGGGTCTGCGTACGCCGGCCGAGGTTGAGGAACACCTGGTTCAGCCCGGTACGCAGCTGCGCCTCCTGCACGGCCGCGAGGACGGCGGTGCGCTGCATCAGGGCGAACGCCCCGTCGAGCTGGCCGAGTTCGTCGTCGGCGGGCGGCAGCGGGGGAGCGGTCGCCTCGATGTCGACCGACTCGCCGGCCCGGAGCTTGGCGATGATCGCCGGCAGGCCGTGGTCGGCGACGCTGAGCGCGTGCTGGCGCAGGGACGCGATGCGGCGCAGGATCGACCGCGAGGCCCGGATGGAGACGAACAGCAGCACCGCGATCAGGATCAGGCCGATACCGCCGGCGACGCCGAGGCGTACCAGGACGGCCGTGCCCGCCGGACCGGCCGCGGCGATCGTACGCCGGGTCACCGCCGACTCCAGGTCGCCCAGCTGCTGGTTGAGCAGGGTGTAGTCGGCGTTCCAGATGGCCGGGTCGATCCCGGTCACCTGGTTGCGGGTCATCTCGACGAGCTTGTCCTCGGCCGAGCGCACCCGCAGGTACGCGTCGCCCTTCTGGATCTCGGCGTACCGCAGGGCGTCCTCGGGGGACAGTCGCCGGGCGGCCGCGTCGTAGAGGTGGCGCTGCGTACCGATGGACTGCACGAGCAGGCTGCGCTCCCCGGCGGCGAAGCTCCCGCCGGCCAGCGCGCCGGCGAGGATGGCGTCCTCGCGGCTGTACATCTCGCGGGCCTCGGTCAGCGAGACCGACAGCGAGGCCTGGTTGGCGATCTCGTGGTTGTCGATGACCTCGGAGATCGAATAGTAGACCGTGAAAGCTTTGTCGATCATGTCGTCGTACGACGAAAGGATGTCCAGGCGCGACTTGCGTTTCGTGTCGACCGCGGCGCGTTCGACCGGCAGCGTCTCCAGCGTCTTGACCAGCGTCTGGATCCCGGCCAGCGCCTGGTCGCCGGCGGTGTCGACGACGGCCGTGGAGCCGGCCTCGCCGCGCAGGGCGGCCACCGCGACGTCGGTCTGCATGCGCTGGGCCTTCAGGTCGCCCGCCACCCCGGTGTCGCCGCCCGCGAGCCGGGTCGACAGCTTGCGCTCCCTCTGCAGCTGGAAGACCACCTCGCTGGTGGGCAGGCCGATATGGTCGGCCATGGTCTGCCCGTCGAGCAGGTTCGTCGCGGTGCTGACCGTCTGGGTCGTGCTGAAAACCCAGATGCCGATCAGTGGCAGCAGCGGTGCGAGCAGAAGCAGCAGGACCCGTGATCGGATCGATGCGCTTCGCTGCTGCAGGAAGCGTCCAGACATGCGACCTCTTCAGGGGGGACCGGGGAAGTCTCGCCGATACTACTGATCTTCTTCCGATCCCGCACCATCTGGTCTGGACTGTCCCGAGCTGCGGCGATGCCGCCTGCACCGATCACTGTGCGTGCGCGGGCAACTCCACGGTCGCGCCGGCGGCGTACTCGGTGCGGTCGCCCGCGGAGAGGATCCAGGCCGACTGCCGCCCCTGGACGACGTAGTGCTCCGGCCCGCCGACCAGGGCCGTGTCCTCGTCGACCCCCACCGTGTGTACGCCGGGGATCGGTTTCATGAACGGCCGCAGCAGCAGGTCCGGCATCCGGCCGAGGAAGCGGTCGAAGTGCGGCAGGACTCTCAGCTGCGGGAGGAGCCCGAGACCGGGCCGGCCCGCCTGGGTGGGATGGCGGATGTCGGGTACCCAGGCGCCGAACGCCATCGCGCCCGCACTGCATCCGCCGAGCGCGGTCCCGGCCTCGTGGAGCTCGACGACGCGGCGCCACAGGGCGGTGTCGCGCAGGGTGTCGGAGAGGAACAGCGGGTTGCCGCCGGAGAAGTAGATCAGTCCGGCTCCGTCGAGCTGGGCGACGATCGCCGGATCGTCCGCGTCGGCCCGGTCGCGTACGCGCAGGGGCACCGGCTCGGCGTCGAGCTTCGCGGCGTGCGCGACACCCATGCCGACCCACTTGTCGAGCACCTGCTCGCCCTCGGGGGCGGCGGCGGTCGGTATCTGCACGAACCGCCGGGGGCGGCCGTCGAGCAGTTGCTTGTCGACGTCGATCATCGCGTCGGTGTACTCGCCGGAGCCGACGAGCGCCACGGGACCTGCCATGCCGCCCACCGTACCCGCCGCCGTGATCTTCCCGACGATCTTGCGCGAATGTCTCGTGAGGCGTCCGGTTATGCCCCGGATGCCCGAACATTCGCGCAAGATCGTCGAAAATGGAGCTAGGGGCTAGGGGGCTACGAGGGTGAACTGCTCCCAGGGGCCGATGGCCGTGCGGTTGGCGATCAGCGCCGCCGCCCCGCCGTTCTCGGCCGTCACGTATTTCCCGTTGGCCTGGGCGAGGAAGCTGACCGTCCCGTTGGAGTTCTGGATCAGCTGGAACGTCTCCCACCCGCCGACGGCCGTGCGGTTGGCGATCAGCGACGCCGCGCCCGCGTTCTCCGCGCACACGTACAAGCCGTTGACCTGGGCGCGCAGGGCGACGTTCGAGCCACCCTGGTTGATGAGGTCGAACTTCTGGCCGGCGCCGATCGCGGTCGCGTCGGCGATGAGCGGGTTCGCCCCGGCCGTCACGTACTGGCTGTTGGCCGTGGCCCGCAGCGCCGTGAACGAGGCCGGCGTGCCGCCGGTCGTGATCCGCAGCGCGTCGACCATCCCGACCGCCGTGCTCTTGTTGACGATCCGGATCGTGTGGCTGCCGCTCGCCAGGCCGGTCTTCGAGTAGACCACCTGCTGCGCCTGGCGCGCGCCGCTGACGTAGAGGTTCACGTTGGTCTGGAAGACGCCGTCGAGGTAGACGTCGACGTTGCCCATGTCGCCGTTGCGTTCGGACAGGTAGTCCACGCCCGTGCCGGTGAAGGTGTAGGACGCCGCGACCCCCACCGTGTTCGTGTGGTGGGTGTCGTCGTTGTAGTCGCCGTACCCGCGCGAGCTGGTGTAGTACCAGCCCGAGTCATAGGTCAGCTGCGTGTCGTTCACCGTCGCCGGCCCGCTGCCCGTGCCGCCGATGCCCAGGGTCGACGCCGTGTTGCGCAGCGTCTTCACCCCCTGGTTCGCGGTCCCGTTCAAGGTCACCGACGAGTACGCGGAGAGCGGCTTGCCGGTTCGTTCGACCACGTAGACCGCACCGGCCGACGTGGCGAAGCTGAGCTCGCCCGCCGACGAGGTCAGCACGATCGCGTTGTCGGAGGTCCGGCGTACCTGGACGGACTGGGTGCCCCAGGGGTTCACGACCACGGCGTTCTTGCCGTAGAGGCTCTTGAGCCCGACGTACTTGATCTCGCCGGCCTCCCGTTCCGAGCTGACCTGGAACCCGTCCTCGGCCGTCAGGGTGAACCTGCCGACGAAGGACGAGTCGGTCGGCGCGGCCGGGAACACCCGGATCTTGCCGTTGTAGCTCTGCAGCAGCGACTCGTTCAGCGCCGTCAGGTGTACGCCGAGGTACTCGAACACCCCGTTGTCGTTGCTGGTCATGCCGTTGGGGTAGTTCTGGTACTTCTGCAGCATCGTGCGCATCCCGTTGAACGCCTGGTCGCCGAGGCCGAGGCGGGCGGCCTGGACGGCGTCGTCGGCCCACACGTTGCCGTAGGGGAACGGCCGGACGTTCCAGGTGTTGAGCGCGGTCTGGTAGTCGGCCGCCCCGATGCCGGTCCGGTCGTAGGGCCAGATCAGCTCGGACGCCACGTTCTCGCCGTTGTGCGTCGAGGAGATCGGCGGGTCGTGCGGCAGGTACGCGCCGTTGCCCGTCTGGTACGGCGCCAGATTGTCCACGATGGACTGCCAGGTCGCCCGGGACCCGCTGTCCTGGCCGAGCTGGTTGCTCACCGAGATGACGATCGGGAAGAGAAGGCGTACGGCGGCGAGATCGGTGATCGCGTTCTTGACCTCCCAGTAGGTCTCGTGCGAGTTCGAGGAGGCCATGTAGTACTTGCCGCCTGTGTCCTTCGACAGCTTGGCCGCGTAGAACTTCACCACGTCCCGCATGAACGGGTACGCCGTGTTCTGCAGGTACGCCGAGTCGTTGGTGTACCGGTACTGCAGGTACATGTTGTAGGCGGCCTCGGTGCCCGTCGAGTAGATGTCGTTGACGTAGTCCGAGTTGATCGTGCCGCGGGCGTTGCCGTCCCAGCCCATCGTCTCCGGCACCCAGAGCCCGTCGATGCCGTAGCGCGTACTCGTGTAGGACTTGAGGGCGGCGTAGTTGCGGCTGTAGAGCTTGTTGAAGTTGGCCAGCAGATCGGAGTGGTTGCTCGCGTAGAACGAGTTGTAGACGTCGCGCTGGTTCCAGTACCAGTAGCCGTTGCTCCACTTCGTCTGGTCGCCGGTCGCCCGGAACACGCCGTTGATGAAGTGGAACGGGTAGTTCCCGTAGCCGCCCGCGGCGATCATGTACGTCGCGAGGTAGTAGACGTTCTCCAGGTAGTCCGCGTCGCCCGCCGAGTTCGAGTACTGGACGAACGACTTGCCCCAGAACGAGTGCCACCAGTTCTTGTAGTTGGTCAGCGTCGTCGCGTACCCGGTGGATTTGACGGACGAGAGGGCGTTCTTCGCCGCGGTGACCGAGTCGCGGTTGGCGGCGTTGATCCGGCTGGAAGCCGTGAACCAGATCGTGTAGCTCGCGCTGGGCGTGATCGTGAGCCGTACGCGGGTCCCGTTGACCACGGCCGCGGTGTAGTTCGCGCCCTCGACGGTGGCGCCGAAGGTGTAGCCGAACCCGTTGGCGTCGGTCTGGCCGCGGCTGAAGCCGGCGCCGGTGGAGTCGGCGTAGGTCGAGACCGTCCGCCAGGTGTTGAGGTCGGGGACGTCGGCGCTGTTGGACACGGTGCTCGGGTCCCACAGCGACAGTTCGAGCGTCACCGCCGACACCCCGGTACGCGAGTCGTCCACGTGGACGCCCATGACCTCGGAGTTGGGCGAGCCGAGGACCGTGACCGTGCGGTTGGTGTCGTACTTGGTGGTGACCGTGCCGTCGTACAGCGACAGCCGCTGCTGATAGGTCGAGTACCCGCTGTCCAGGGACGGTGTCGTGTTGAGGTTGAACAGGCCGGCCGCGTACGTCGACTGCTCGGCGAGGTCGGCCCCGGACACCTGCATCGTGAGGCCGTTCTGGCTCCACGCCATCGCCCCCGTACGCCCGTTGCCGACCGTCAGGCCGTACAGCGGATTCGTGTTGGGGGTGTTGTAGACGAGGTCGTGCTTGGACAGATAGCTCGCGTAGTCGACGTTGAGCGCGCCGGTCGTGGAGTTGAACGCGGCATCCGTCGTGGACGCGGAGGCGGACTGCGTGTGGCCCAACGCGACGAGACCTGTCGCGAGGAGAGTCAGGGCCGCACCCAGCGTACTGATGCGTTTCATCGACACCGGGCTCCTTTCGGGGCGTGGTGGTGGGAGGGGACGGGGTGTGTTCCCACGGCGGTCCCGGGGACGGCGGGACCTGGGCTGTACACAGTAAACGTCGGAGGTTTACGCCCGTCAACCTCTGTATCACGCCCGAGGTTGCACCAGTTGGAGACGATTTAGTCGCTTATCCACATGGGAGGAATTTCAGTCGAACGCGGGCAGATGGCGGCTCCGGGCGGCGTCGAGGTGGGCCCGCATCGCGGCTTCGGCGCCGTCCGGGTCGCCCGCCGCGATGGCCGCCGAGATCCGGCGGTGCTCCTCACCGGTGGTGCCCGTCTGCGCGTACGGGAAATAGAGGCGGTGGATGTGCAGGTGGGCGTGCAGCCGGTGGATGGAGTCGCGCAGCAGCGGATTGGCCGCGGTGTCGGCGATGAGGTCGTGGAAGCGCGCGTCGACGGCGGTGAAGGCGGCGTGCGAGCGGCGGCCGTCCGACGAGTCGAGCGGCGCGACGGTCTCGGCCTCGGCGGAGATGGCCGCGCGGGCCTCGGCCGACGCGCGCGTCGCGGCCCAGCGCGCGGCCGCGCCCTCCAGGACCACGCGCATGTCGAACATGTCGGTGAACTCCTGGCGGCTCAGCAGCGGGCTGACGGTGTAGCCGGCGAGCGGCCGCTTGCGGACCAGGCCGTCGGATTCCAGGCGGGCCATGGCCTCCCGCACGGGGGTGGCCGAGACCTCCAGCTCGCGCGCCAGCGCGTCGATGTTCACCCGCTCGCCGGGGGCGAGGGTGTGCTCCATGACCAGCGCCTTGACGCGCTCGTAGACGTCTTCGACCAGTGTGGAGCGGCGCAACGGGGCGAGGTTCGACATCTTCGCTCTTCTCGGACGATCTGCTCGGGCGATCGGGGGGTGCCGCCAAGCTGAGCCTTGACGGCGGGGATGTTACCGAGTACACATTCAAGCAATATCCTATAGGATCCACGATCCCTCGCAAGGATCTGTAGAAAAGGATGGGTCATGAGCAAGGATGCGGTCCTCCGACCGTCGGCGCGGCTCGGCTCGGTCGTCGCCATACTCGTGCTCGCTCTCGGTGCCACCTCGGCGTGCACCAAGAAGAGCGACGACGCGTCGTCCGGCAGCAAGACCCTCACCCCCGCACAGGTGAAGCTCGCCCTCGTCCCGGGCGGCGCCCACCCGTACTTCCAGCCCTGGAAGGCGGCCGGTGACAAGGCCAAGACGGACTTCGGCCTCGGTGACGTGACGTTCAACGAGACGTCCGGCTGGGACCAGACGAAGCAGAACGACGTCCTCACGTCGCTCGCCGCCCAGGGCTACAACGCCTTCGGCATCTTCGGCGTGGCCCCGGAGAACATCAACAACACCTTCGACAACCTCAAGCAGAAGGGCTTCGTGGTCGGCTCGCTCGCCTCCTGTCCCGCGGGCGACACCGACAAGGCCGACTTCTGCCTGTCCACCGATGTGCAGCAGGCGGCGTACAAGGCCGCCAAGGCGGCGATCGAGGCGATGGGCGGCCAGGGCAACCTCGTCCACCTGACCGGCAACAAGGTCGACTCGAACACCCAGCGGCGCATCGCCGGCGTACAGAAGGCGGTCGACGAGGCCGGCGGCAAGGTGAAGGTCATCGACACCATCACCGACATCGACACCGACCTGCAGACCGCGCAGAAGGCCGTCGCCGACCTGCTCGCGGCCAAGGGTACGCAGATCAACGGCATCGTCAACACCGCGTACAACCCGGCGGTCGCGTCCGCGGCGGGGGTCAAGCAGGCGGGGCTGCCGATCAAGGTGATCGCGATCGACGACGACCCGACGATCATCGCCGGCGTCAAGGACGGCTCGGTCGCCGCGACCGTGCTGCAGAACCCCGTCGGGCAGGCCTACGTCGGCGGATACGCGCTGATGAAGCTGGCCGGCGGCTGCACGATGAAGACCCCCGGTGTGGTCGTCGACTCGGGCTCGTTCGTGGTCACCAAGGCCAATGTGGACAGCTACGACACCGACCGCCAGGCGAAGACGGACTCCCTCAAGTCCGACTTCGACGCGCAGTACCTCACCTGCAAGTGATCCAACCGGGGCCCGGCCACTCCCACCGGCCGGGCCCCTTTCGAGACTTCGTGGAAGGAACCCGGGTGCCGCGCATCACCCAGGCCACGGCCAGTCTGGTCGACGTGGCCGTCGAGACGGTGCGTACCGACGCCGTGCAGTCGTTCGTCAAGCAGGAGACCGTGTTCGTCGAGATCTCCGTGGACGACGGCGGGACGGGTACGGGCTACGCGTACACCATCGGGACCGGCGGGCGGGCCGTCCTCGCCCTGCTGCGCGACAGCCTCCTGCCCCGGTTGACCGGCGCCGACCCGCGCCGCGTCGAGGCCGTCTGGCTGGACCTGTTCGCCGCCAACCGGTCCACCACCACCGGCGCGATCACCTCGCTCGCGCTGGCCGCCGTCGACACCGCGCTGTGGGACTGGCGCTGCCGGGCGGCCGGCGTACCGCTGTGGGTGCTGGCGGGGGGCGCGAAGGACCGCGTACCCCTGTATGACACCGAAGGCGGCTGGCTGCACCTGGAGACGGACGAGCTGGTCGCGGGCGCCCGCGCGGCGCAGGCGGCGGGCTGGCCGGGCGTGAAGATCAAGGTGGGCCGCTCGCCGGTCGCGGACGCGGAGCGCCTCGCCGCGGTACGCGCCGCGGTGGGCCCCGAGTTCGACATCATGGTCGACGCCAACCAGTCGCTGACGGCCCCGGAGGCGATCCGGCGCGCCCGGCTGCTGGAACCGTCGGACCCCTACTGGTTCGAGGAGCCGCTGCCCGCGGACGACATCTCCGGGCACGCGGCGCTGGCCGCGGCGACGAGCGTCCCGGTGGCCGTCGGCGAGTCGATGTACTCGGTCACGCAGTTCGCCGAGTACATCCGCCGCGGCGCGGTCGGGATCGTGCAGGCGGACGTGGCCCGGGTCGGCGGCATCACGCCGTGGCTGAAGATCGCGCACCTCGCGCAGGCGCACAACCTGCTAGTGTGCCCGCACTTCCTGATGGAGCTGCACGTCAGCCTGTGCTGTGCGGTCCCCAACAGCCGCTATCTCGAACACATACCGCAGCTGCGGGCGATCACCCGTCGGGAGATCGAGGTACGCGACGGGCACGCCCTGGCCCCCGACGTCCCCGGCCTCGGCATCGACTGGGACCGCGACGCGATCGACGATCGGAGAGTGCAGTGATCGGCCTGGTTTCCTCCCGGCGCCCCGACGCGATCGATCGGAGAGCGCGATGACAGCCCTGCTGGAGACGCCGCCGGAGGCTCCGGCGGCCCGGGCGCGTTCCCTGCCCCTGTGGGCGAATCCGCGGCTCGGCCTGCTGGTCCTGCTGGTGGTGCTCGTCGTCCTGTTCACGGCGCTGCGACCGTCCTTTCTGGACGTCGACTTCACCCTCGTCCCGATGCAGGCCGACATCAGCGTGTACGTGGTCGTCGGCCTCGCCCAGCTGGCCGTCCTCTCCCTCGGCCACATGAACATGGCCGTCGGCCGGATGGCCGCCATGAGCGCCTTCGCGATGGGGCTCGCGTACCAGGAACTCGGTACGCCGCTCGTCGTCGACGTGCTCATCGGCCTGGCCGTCGGCGCCGGGCTCGGAGCGCTGGCCGGACTGGTGATCTCGCGTACCGGGGTGAACTCGTTCGTGGTGACCCTGGCCCTCGACTTCGCCCTTGTCGGACTGGTCTCCCTGCTGTACGCGAAGGCCACCGACGGCGTCTCGTTCGGCGCCCAGCCCGGCGGCATGGCCGCGCTGCGTACGGACACGTTCGCCGACTACTGCGCCGGCAACGTCTGCGGCCCGCCGGTCCCGCTCATCGTGCCGATCGCCGTGGTGGCCGCGCTGCTGGTCGGGCTGCTGTTCCGCTGGTCGCGTACCGGCCGGGAGATCCTCATGACCGGCGCCAGCGTCAAGGCGGCCGAGCTGTCGGGCATCCCGGTCGGCCGACGCGTCGTCCAGGCGCACGCCCTCTCGGGGCTGCTGTCCGGCCTCGCCGGGTTCCTGCTGGCGGTCAACAACGGCGCCTTCTCGGCCGGCATCGGCGACGCGTTCCTGCTGCCGTCCTTCCTCGCCCCGGTCCTCGGCGGCACCCTGCTGGTCGGCGGCGCGGTCAGCGTCCTCGGCACCTTCCTCGGCGCCACCATCACCCAGGTCATCTACAAGGGACTCAACTTGCTCCAGTTCCAGGTCGACCAGCTCAAGCTGTACATCGGGCTGGTGCTCATCGTCGCGCTCTCGCTCGACCGGGTCCGCCACGTCCTCGCCGAGCGGCGGGGGGCCCGGGCATGACCGCCGTCGCCTTCTCCCCGCGTGTGTTCCGGACCTCCGAGTTCACCCTGGGCGTGGTGGCCTTCGCCGGTTTCGTCGGGCTGACGATCGCCACCAGCGGCAACATGCTCTCCGCCGGTACGCTGGCCGCCTTCTTCCGCTTCCTCGCCGTCCCGATGGTCATCGGGCTGGCCCAGATGGTGGTACTCGCGATCGGGCAGATGAACCTGTCGGTCGGGGTGCTGACCGGCTTCTGCGCGATGGCGTCGGCCTGGCTGATGATCGAGGCGGGCCTGCCGGCCTGGCTCGCCGTCCTGGCCGCCCTCGCCCTCGGGGCCCTCGTCGGCCTCGTCAACGGCCTGCTCGTCGTCTTCACCCGGATCAACGCGTTCATCGTGACCCTGGCGACGATGACGATCATCGAGGGTCTGCGGTACGGCGTACACGGGCCGGACACGTTCCAGGACTACTCACCCGGGCTCGTCCGGCTGGGCCGCGCCTCGATCCTCGGGCTGCCCGTCGTCTTCGTGGTGGCCGTGGTCGTCGCGATCGGCGTGGGGCTGTTCTTCGCGCGTACCGTGGCCGGGCGGCACCTGCTCGCCAGCGGCGGGAGTCCTTTCGCCGCACGGCTCTCCGGTGTCTCGAACGACCGCTCGATCCTGCTCGCGCACGCATTGTCGGGCCTGCTCGCCGGGGTCGCCGCCGTGCTCACGGTCGCGCTGTCCGGCTCGGTCAACGCCAGCATCGGCGACGACCTGCTGCTGCCCAGCTTCGCCGCGCCGATCATCGGCGGCGTCGCGCTCGCCGGCGGCGTCGTCAGCGTCACCGGCACCTGCCTGGCCGCGTTCCTCGTCCGGCTCGTCGACGTGGCCCGCGCCCAGTTCGGCATCGGCCAGCAATGGGTCGACCTGATCGTCGGCGCCGTCGTGCTCGGCGTCGTCCTCATCGGCGCGGTCCGCGGCAAGCTCGCGTCCCGCCCCTCCCGTCCGGCCACCTCGGCCGGCTCGTCCCGGAGGACGTCATGATTCTCTCGGCTTCGGGTCTGGTGAAGACCTTCCCCGGCGTACGCGCGCTCGACGGCGCCTCGCTGTCCCTGGCGGCCGGAAGCGTGCACGCCCTGCTCGGCGAGAACGGTGCCGGCAAGAGCACCCTGGTCAAGATCCTGACCGGCGTCTACCGCCCGGACGGCGGCACCATCGAACTCGACGGCAAGCCGGTGCACTTCACCGGCCCGCTGGACGCGCTGCGGGCCGGGATCGGCGTCGTGCACCAGGAACGCAATCTCGTCACCGAGTTCAGCGTGGCCGAGAACATCGTGCTGCACCATCTGCCCCGGCGGTTCGGGGTGGTGCGACGATCTCGCGTACGCGACGAGGCGCGGCGCTGCCTCGACCTGCTCGATCTCGACCTGGACCCGGACGCGCCGGTGTCCACCCTGTCGGTGGCGCAGGCCCAGCTCGTCGAGATCGCCAAGGCGCTGTCGGTGGACAACCGCGTCCTGCTCCTCGACGAGCCGACGGCCTCCCTGACCGGCGACGAGGCCGACCGCCTGTACGCGATCGTCCGCAAACTCACCGGCAGCGGCCACGCGGTCGTGCTGGTGAGCCACAAACTCGAAGAGGTCTTCGCGGTCGCCGACACCGTCACGGTCCTGCGGGACGGGCGCAGTGTCGCCGAAGGGCAGCCGCTGTCGGCGTACACCCGGGACGAGGTCGTCGACCTGATGGTCGGCCGGGCCCACGCCGCGGTGTCGCTGGCCGCGCGTACGCCTCTTTCCTCGGACGCCGCGGCGCTGTCGTTGACGGACGTCGCCACCTCCTACGGCCACGCGGACGTCTCGTTCGACGTCGCGCCCGGCGAGATCTACGGCCTGTACGGGCTGGTGGGAGCCGGGCGTACGGAGCTCGCGAAAGCGTTGCTGGGCCTCGGTTCCGTCACGGCGGGAACCGTCTCCGTCCACGGCACCCCGGTACGCATCTCCGGCGTCGGCGAGGCGCTGCGCCGCCACCGGATCGGCTACGTGACGGAGAACCGCAAAGAGGAGGGGCTGTTCCTGGAACAGCCGATCACCCGCAACATCGGCGTGACCGTCTGGCACCGCCTGACACGCCTCGGCCTGATCCGCGACCGGGCCGAAGCCTCCCTTGTGGACGATTACCGCCAGCGCCTCGGCATCCGGCTCGCCACCCCGAAACAGCTCGCCGGGCAGCTGTCCGGCGGCAACCAGCAGAAGGTCAGCCTGGCCAAATGGCTCGCGGCCGACTGCGGCATCCTCATCGTCGACGAGCCCACGGTCGGCATCGACGTACGCACCAAGGCCGCCTTCCACGAACTCATCGCGGGCCTGGCCGGGCAGGGGATGGCGATCCTGCTCATCTCGTCGGACCTGCCCGAGATCGTCACCCTCGCCGACCGCATCGGCGTGATGGCCGGCTTCCGGCTGCGCGGCGAGCTGCCCAACGACGGCGACTACGAACGCATGAGCCAGTCCATCATCCGCCTCATCCACACCCCTCTCATCCCGGCCGCCCCTCACTGAACCCCGCTGCCCCTCCCCAAGATCCGGCTTGGATCACGGAAGTCACCCGAATCTTGGGCCATGATTCGGGTGACTTCCCTGATCCCAACGGGATCACGGAGCCGGGACGATCACGAAGTCAGCGGAAGTCGGCGAAGGCGGCTTCGATCTCCGCCACGAACGTCTCCGGTGCCTCGGCGGCCAGGAAATGACCGCCGGCCGGCACGTGGGAGATCCGCCGGAGATCCGCGTAACCCCGGTGCAGCAACGCGTCCGGCGGCATCGGGAGGTCCGGTTCGTGGGGGACGAGGACCGAGGCTGGAACGGTGATCACGTCGGTCGGCGTGGGCGGCGACGCGAGGGCGTAGAGGCGTACGGAGCTGCCGATGGTCTGGGTGATCCAGTAGAGCGTGACGTTGGCGAGGAGGTCGTCGTCGGACAGCCGGCCCCGGGTCGCCGGATCGCTCCAGGTGAGCCACTTCTCCAGGATCCAGGCGGCCAGCCCGAGCGGTGAGTCGTTCAGCGCCTCGGCCAGGAGGTGCGGCCGGGTCGCCTGGACGTGGGAGTATCCGCCGAGGCTGCGGTGCCATTCCGCGTCGGCGGCCACGTACGCGTGCTCGGCCTCGTCGGCGTCGGCCGGCAGGGGCGGGATGATCCAGTTGGCGCTCTGGACCGCCGCGACCGTCCCGGGATGGTGGATGCCGAGGCGGTTGACGATGCCGCCGCCGATGTCGTCGCCGTGCGCGACGTAGCGGGCGTATCCGAGCTGCTCGGTCATCAGCTTGTCGAAGAGTGCGGCGATCTCCACGCGGGTCAGCCGCCGGTCAAGGCCGCGATCGGAGAATCCGTAGCCCACCAGCGCCGGGGCGACGACGGAGAAGCCGGCCGCGGCGAGGAGCGGGATGACCGTCGCGTACTCGATGAAGGAGCTGGGCCAGCCGTTCGTCAGCAGGAGCGGGGTCGGATCGGGGCCGGTGCCGCGTACGTGGACGAAGTGGAGGCCGACGCCGTCGACCGTCGCGCGGAACTGGGGGAGGTCGTTGAGCCTGCGCTCCTGCGCGCGCCAGTCGAAGCCGTCCGCCCAGTACGCGACGAGCCGGTCGATCTCGGCGACCGTGGCGGCCGATTCGCCGCCGCCGGTCACGGGCGGGCTCTGCGGTCGGCGGCGGGCCAGGCGGTCGGCCAGGTCGTGCAGCACCTCGTCGGAGACAGCGATCCGGAACGGCTCCATACGCCGAACCTAGCCCGGGTCACCGACAAAATCGCGCTACCGGCCACGACGGCGGCGGCGCATACGGCGGAGCAGCTCGCCGAACGCCCCGCCCGTGCCGGTGACGGACGCGTCCGGGCCGTCCACGCGTACAGGCAGAGGATTCTCGGGGCCGGGCAGGCGGCCGACGAGGCCGGCGTAGATCGCCCAGGAGGCGAACGGCGGGCCGTCGATGCCGATGTCCATGAGGGCCTTGGCCAGGGGTTCGAGGTCGGGGTCGTTGCGCAGCCAGGCGGGGTCGAGCTGGTTGTAGGGGTCGCGCAGCACGTGGGCCAGGTGGCTGACCGCGGCGAGGACGCAGCCGCGGCGCCAGCCGTCGTCGGTCCAGGTGCCGGGGGCGGGCGGGCGGAGCGGCGGGCGCAGCGCGGGCGGCACGAGCAGGGCGGTGGAGTAGAAGGCGGCGGCGTTGTACTGGGCGAGCCAGCCGCGGGTGGCGATGCGGCTGGGGCGCTGGCGGGTCATGGTGAAGTTGGTGATCCGGCGGCGGGCGGTCAGCAGCCGGTCGACGGACGTACGCCGCCGCAGCCGCCAGCGCCACTTGCCCCGGGACAGCTGCCGGTCGATCTGCTCGAACAGCCGCCGTACGCGGACCCGGCGCTCGTCGACGGCGTCGAACTCGCCCAGCAGGCGGCGCAGCTCGACGTTGAGCAGGGCGACGCGGGCCGCCGTGCGGAGGTCCTTGCGTTTGGACCGCAGGGTCAGCCGGGGCGTACGCGGATGGCTCGGCCGCCGCCAGGACGCCCAGTACCGGCGTTCGCCCGGTGCCCACCAGCGCGGCAGCCAGGTACGCGCCCACAGCGCGGTGATCCGCCACAGCCGCAGCATGCGGGTGACGTCGGCGGCGGCCTGGCGGTTGGTCAGCGGGGCGGGGTCGAAGGGCGACGGCGCCGGCCCGCGGGACAGATCGTAGGTGAGCAGCCGGTACGTGGACTCGATCTGCTCGGGCCAGAGGCTGCGGGCGATCTCGTAGAGCCGGCGGGAGGTCTGCCGGTCGCCCAGGATCTCGGTCAGCGCGGCCCGCGCGAGCAGCGGGAGCAGGTTGGCCGGGTCGGCGACGGACGCGCTGCGGAACCGGTCGGCGGCCTGTTCGAGCAGGTCGGTCCAGCGCAGCCGGGCCGCGGCCACGGCCTCGTCCAGGTCGGCCGCGCGCCGGTTCCCGGTCTCGGTGCGGCGGCGGCCGGTCGTGGTCTCCAGGCGCTCCCGGTCGTTCTCCCGGCGCAGCTGGTGGGCCTCCGCCTGCAGGCCGAAGGAGTCCGCCTGGATCTGCAGGCCCTCGGTACGCAGCGCCAGCCCTTCCCGGTACAGCCGGTACCCGTCGGCGGAGTGCCAGCGTTCCCACCGGGGGGTTTCGCGGCCGAAGGCGAGCTGGCCGTGGACCTGGTGGACGCAGAAGCTGCCGATGTGGGCGACGATGTCGGACCGGGGCGCCTCGATGGTCTGCGACGCGAGGATCCGGCCGCTGGGCTGCTTGATGATGGTGACGGTCATCCGCCACTCGGGATCGTCGTCGTCGGCCCGGTCGATCCGGGTGAGCTGCACGTGCAGGCCCGGCCGGCGGGCGACGGCGAGCGCGGCGATCGCGGCGACGAAGCCGGTGGGGGAGGCGAGCTGCTCCTCCGTGGGGGTCGGCGGCGTGGCGCGGGTGAGCGCGCCGGGCGCCAGCGCGCCGCTCAGATCCGCCCCGATGTACGCGGCCAGCTCCGCCACCAGGTCGGCCTCGTCCGGGTCGGGCGGCGGCTGCAGGACCAGCGGCAGACCGTCGCGGTAGCGCAGCCGGAAGTACAGCCAGCTGCTCACCCGGACGACCACCACTATGGTGATGATGATCACCAGGGCCGCGAAGAGTTCCGAGCCAGTGAGCCATGCCGGAAGTGCGTCCCCCATGCGCGCAATCATCGACATCGAACCATTACCTGACAAGTGGCTGCAGGTGCATGTACGGTGCCACCGTGGGAGGACTTACTGATCGGTACGCCGAGCACGAGCGCGCGAAGCAGGTCCTGAGCGCGCAGTACGCCGCGCTGCCGGCGGGCGCGCCGGTGAAGCTGGCCAAGAAGACCTCGAACCTGTTCCGCTTCTCCAGCGGTAAGGAGCAGCGCCCGGCGGGTCTCGACGTGTCCGCGTTCGACCAGGTGCTCTCGGTCGACCCGGTCGCCGGCACGGCCGACGTCCAGGGCATGGTCACCTACGAGCGGCTGGTCGACGCCACCCTGGTCGAGGGCTTCATGCCGTTCGTCGTACCGCAGCTGAAGACGATCACGCTGGGCGGGGCGGTCGCCGGTCTCGGCATCGAGTCGAGCTCCTTTCGCAACGGACTGCCGCACGAGTCCGTGCTGGAGATGGAGATCCTCACCGGCGACGGGCAGATCGTGGTGGCCACGGCCGACAACGAGCACGCCGAGCTCTTCCACGCCTTCCCGAACTCGTACGGGACGCTCGGCTACACCCTGCGGTTGAAGATCGAGCTGCAGCCGGTGCGGCCGTACGTGAAGCTTCGGCACGTCAAGTTCGCCGACGCGGAGGAATGCTGGGCGACGATGGCCCGGATCTGCGCGGAGGGCAGCCACGACGGCGAGCCGGTCGAGTTCGTCGACGGCACGGTGTTCAGCCCGGACGAGATGTACCTGACGCTCGCCGCGTTCACCGACGACGACGTGTACGCCGACGGCGAGCCCAGCGACGCCGGCTCGGTACGCACCAGCGACTACACCGGCGAGAAGATCTACTACCAGTCGCTGCGCGAGCGTACGACCGACTATCTGACGATCCACGACTACATCTGGCGCTGGGACACCGACTGGTTCTGGTGTTCGCGGGCGTTCGGCGTACAGAACCCGGAGATCCGGCGGTTCTGGCCGCGCCGCTACCGCCGCTCCGACGTGTACCGCAAGATCGTCGCGTTCGACCGGCGGCACCGGCTGACGTCCCGCTGGGCGAAGCTGCGCAAGCAGCCCCAGCAGGAGGCGGTCATCCAGGACGTCGAGGTGCCCGTGGAGAACGGGCCGAAGTTCATGGACTTCTTCCACCGGGAGATCGGCATCGAGCCGGTCTGGCTGTGCCCGCTGCGCCTGCGCGGGGACAAGTCGTGGCCGCTCTACCCGCTGCACCCCGGCGAGCTCTATGTGAACGTCGGCTTCTGGTCCGCCGTCGACCTGAAGCCCGGGCAGCCCGACGGATTCCACAATCGCCTCATCGAGGACGCGGTCACCGCCAACGGCGGGCACAAGTCGCTCTATTCGACCGTGCACTACGACGAGGACGAGTTCTGGCGGCTCTACAACGGCGAGAAGTACGCCGCGGTCAAGGCAGCCTACGACCGCGACCGTCGCTTGCCGGATCTCTACCAGAAATGCGTACGGATGGGGTGATGGCGAACATGGGTGTCGCGGAGGCGGTCAAGCGGTTCATCGGGGACGCGCCCGGTGTCAAGATCGAGGCGTTCGACGGCAGTTCGGCGGGGGATCCCGCCGGCACCGCGACCGTCGAGATCCGCTCGCCACGGGCGCTGAACTACATCGCGACCGGCGGGGGCAGCCTGGGGCTCGCACGGGCGTTCGTGATGGGCGACCTGGACGTCGATGGCGATCTCTATTTGGCGATGCGCGACCTGACCAACATGGACTTCACCATGTCGGCCCGCGAGCGCGTCCAGGCACTGCGCGCGCTCGGCGGCCTGAAGCTGCTGCGCCGCCCGCCGATCCCGCCGCAGGAGGTCGTCCTCAAGGGCCGGCGCCACTCGAAGAAGCGGGACGCCGAGGCGATCTCGCACCACTACGACGTGTCGAACCGGTTCTACGAGTGGATCCTCGGGCCGTCGATGGCGTACACCTGCGCGGTCTATCCGGAGCTCGACGCGAGCCTGGAGACCGCCCAGTACACCAAGCACGACCTGGTCGCCCGCAAGCTCGGGCTGCAGCCCGGCATGCGCCTGCTCGACGTCGGCTGCGGCTGGGGCGGGATGGTGATGCACGCGGCCAAGCACTACGGCGTACGCGCGATCGGCGTCACGCTGAGCCGCAAGCAGGCCGAGTGGGCGCAGAAGGCGATCGCCGAGAACGGCCTGTCCGAGCTGGCCGAGGTGCGCTTCCTGGACTACCGGGACGTGCCCGAGGGCGAGTTCGACGCGATCAGCTCGATCGGCCTGACCGAGCACATCGGCCGGGCCCAGTACCCGAGCTACTTCGGCTTCCTGCTGGAGCGGCTGCGCGTCGGCGGGCGGCTGCTCAACCACTGCATCACGCGGCGGGACAACCTCGACCCGGCGATCCGCGAGAAGGAGTTCATCAACCGGTACATCTTCCCGGACGGCGAGCTGTCCGGCCCCGGCTACATCCTCTCGGCCGTCCACGACGCCGGCTTCGAGGTGCGCCACGAGGAGAACCTCCGCGAGCACTACGCGATGACGCTGCGCGACTGGTCGGCCAACCTCGAGGAGCACTGGGACGAGGCGGTCGAGGAGGTCGGGCTGGCCAAGGCCCGGGTCTGGAAGCTGTACCTGGTCGGCTCGCGGATCGGCTTCGAGCGCAACGACATCCAGCTCCACCAGGTGCTGGGGGTCAAGCTCGGCCCGGACCACGTGTCGCACATGCCGCTGCGCCCGGACTGGGGCGCCTGACCGTTCTCAAGATCCCGTTTGGATCAGGTTTTCGCACGTAATCATGGGCCATGATTCGGGTGATTTCCCTGATCCAAGCGGGATCTTGGGGGGCGGGGCGGATCTTGGGGCGGGTTTTGTCGTACCCGTGTGCGAACCTCCTTCACGTGCGATACGGAATCGATGTCTGCACGTTGGGGGAGTTCGCCGACCCGGGCCGGGTGGTGGAGGTGGCCGTCGCCGCCGAGGCCGCCGGCTGGGAGGCGCTGTTCGTCTGGGACCACCTCGCGTTCGCGTGGGGTGTCCCGTCGGCCGATCCGTGGGTGACCCTGAGCGCCGTCGCGCAGGCCACCACCCGCATCCGGCTCGGCACGGCCGTCACCGCGCTGCCCCGGCGGCGTCCGGTGGTCGTGGCCAACGCGGTCGCCACGCTCGACCGCCTGTCCGGCGGCCGGTTCGTCTTCGGCGCGGGGCTCGGCGGGGTGGCCGCCGAGTTCGCCGCGTTCGACGACCCGGCCGACACACCGACCAGGGCCGCGCGCCTCGACGAGGGGCTCGACCTGCTCACCGCCCTGTGGACCGGCGAACGCGTCGACCATCACGGGCTGCACTACACGGTGGACAATGTCGCGCTCGCGCCGCGGCCGGTGCAGGAACGCGTACCGGTGTGGATCGGCGGGCACTCGTCGGGGGCCATGCGCCGCGCGGCCCAGTGGGACGGCTGGATCGCCGGCGGCGACGACGAGGACGGCAACATGGTGATGTCACCGGCCAAGGTCGCCGAGCACGTCCAGCGCCTGCGCCGGCTGCGCGGGGACGACCTTCCCTTCGACGTCGCGCTCGTCGGTGTCTCCGCGCCCGACGACGCCGTGCTGGTCCGGGCCTACGCCGACGCCGGCGTCACCTGGTGGCTGGAGCACATCCACGGCCGCCGCGACACGTACGACAATCTGCTCGCACGCGTCGCGGCCGGACCGCCCACTCACGACAGGTCCGCGTATATGACCGCCTCCACGTAGTGGTTCTCGCGCGCTGAGCCCGACGCCGGAGCCAGGTCGCCGCCGGTCGCGGTCAGAGCGTCCCGGCCTTCGTCGGGGTCGGCCCAGGGGGCCAGCGCCAGGAACTCCGTCTTGTCACCCGCATATATCGAGTACGCGGAAGGGTCCGACCCGGACAGCGAGGAGTTGCCGACGTAGTGCCTGGGCGGCTGCTGGGCACCCCGGCCGGTGATGGCGCTCTGCCCGTCGAAGAGCAGGTCGAAGAGGTTGCCCGTCATCATCGGGGTGACGTTGTACTTGAAGTGGACGGTCGGATCGGCCACGGCCCGCCAGGTCGAACCCATCCACTCCAGCGGCTGCCAGGCTCCGCTGGCGGCGGTGGACGTCCACCGGCCGTTGTTCGCGTCCGCTTGGATCATCACGTCCACGCCGAGCGAGTCCTGGCAGGCCGCGTACGAGACGGTGAGGTCGGCGCACGGGTCGAGACCGGCCGGGCGCTGCCCGAAGTCGTAGCCGTACTGGAAGGCCGGCAGGGAGGTCGCGAAGCCGAGCTTGAACCCCGCCACCGTCACGCCGTCCGCGTTCGCCCGCCCGGCCGCGCCGGTGCTCGGCCCCGCGTCCAGCCCGAGCAGGGTCGACTCGGTGTCCGTCAGCGGCACCTTCTCGTTACGGAACAACAGGTTGTGCTCGAAGTCGGGCGCCGACCCGTTCACGTCGTCCGGCCCCCACAGGAACGTCGTGTTCGTGACCCGGGAGTCGGTCGCCACGTACGCGGTGTTCGTCGGCAGGACGGCGGGATCGGCGTACAGGGAGACTTCGAGCGGGTTGTGGGTGACCCGGTACTTCGCCATGTTGTTGCTCGCGACCACGTAGATCCCGTAGTCCTTGGCGATGTCGGAGAACGTCTTCGAGAACGCCCGCGCGAACGTGTCCGTGGCCGCCAGGAACGGCTGCTTGCGGACGTCCACCCCGACGAACTTCGCCTGGTACGCGGCGATCTGCGGCGCGTACGCGACGTTCAGCTCGGCCAACGCGGTCGCCATGCCGAGCGGCACGTCCTCGGAGACGGCTCCCAGCGGGGTCTGGGCCTGCGTACGCAGCAGCGCTCCGCGCGCGCCGACGGCGATCGTGGGCAGCCCGATGTCCTCGGGGAACACGACGAGCGTCGGGACGCCGGGCTTGCGGAACGGCTGGACGGTGTCCTCGATCAGGCATCGCATCGCTGTACGCCACGTGTCGTAACTGGTCGCGTGCCGCAGATCGAGGTGGTAGCCGATCGCGAACACCCGCAGCCGGGCCGCCGCGTCGTCATGTCCCGTCTCCGGTACGCGATCCGGGCTCCGATAGGGCGCGCACTGCGCCGGTGTGGGCCGGTCGGCCGGGGCGGCGCCGAACGCGGCGACCAGCGGGGCGGCCTTGGTCGGGACCAGAGCCAGCCAGGCGAGCAGAGCGGCCGGCAACAGTCCGATGAGGACGATCACGCGGACGATCCGGGCGGGCAGCGACAAAGGAGCGGACAACCGGTTCACGACGCCTCCTTGGCCTTGACGGCCTTCTTGTCCCCACCGGCGGCCTTCTTGACGCCGCTGGGAACCCTCTCGGTTCCGCTGGGCGCGAGCAGGGGGACGGTGTCGGCGGCTGCCTCGGCGGCGAGGTTCGCGACGGTGGCGGGGTTCGCGGCGGGCCCGGGTACCAGTGCCACCGTGGTGAAAGCGAGCCGGTCCCAGAGCGCCTGCCGCGTCGGCGACAGGACGAACACCGCCGAGATCGCCCAGCCGACGCCGACCGTGGCCGCCCCGAACAGCCCGGCGATCCCGATGCCGTAGACCGCCTGGCGCAACGCCATCCGCCGCCAGCCGACCGGCTCGCCGGTCAGGCCGTCCACCACGCGCATCCGCAGGATCTGCTTGCCCGGCGTACGCGCGGACGACCACAGCCAGATCGACCAGATCAGCCAGCCGACGCCGAGAGTCACGACGAACAGGAGAACGTCGAGGAAGAAGCCGGCGGCGCGACGGCCGGGACCGGCGAGTGCGATGATCACGGGGCGCACCCTATCGCGATCTTTTCTCGCGTACGATCCCCCGTCATGACAGCCCCCGACGTAGACGTCCTCGTCATCGGCGCCGGCGTGGCCGGGTTGGTGGCGGCCGATCGGCTGACCGCGGCCGGCCGCAGCGTACGCGTTCTCGAAGCCCGCGACCGCGTCGGCGGCCGTACGCTGACCGTCCCCGTGCCCGGCCTCGACGGCGTCGTCGTCGACCAGGGCGGCCAGTGGGTCGGCCCGTCCCAGCACGCCGTGCGCGCCGAGCTGGACCGGTTCGGCCTGGACCTGCACCCGCAGTCGACCGGCGGCGCCGCGCTGGTCCTGTTCCGGGGCAAGGGCCGCCGCTACACCGGCCGCATCCCCAAGCTCGACCCGCTCACCCTCGCCGACATCGGCCAGGCCCAGCTGCGCTTCGACCGTCTGGCCCGCACCGTCGACCTCGACGAGCCGTGGCGTACGCCGCGCGCCGAGCGTCTGGACGGCGAGACGTTCGAGAGCTGGATCCGGCGTACGTGCAGGACGGAACGGGGACGGGACTTCTTCCGGGTCGCCACCGAGGCGGTCTTCGCCACGATCCCGTCGAACCTGTCGTTGCTGCACGCGTTGTTCTACTGCGCCAGCGGCGACACCCTCGAAACGCTGATCTCGACCGTCGGCGGAGCGCAGCAGGACCGCGTACGCGGTGGAATGGGGCAGCTGGCCCACAAGCTGGCGGAACACCTCGGCGCTGTCGTACGCCTGAACGAGCCCGTCCGTTCGATCGTCCACACGGAACAGTCCGTGACCGTCGTGACCGACCAGGGCGAGCACACGGCGGCCCGGGTGATCGTGGCTGTTCCGCCGACGCTGGCGGGGCGCATCGCGTACTCCCCGGCGTTGCCCGCGATGCGCGACCAGTTGACGCAGCGCGCGCCGCACGGGGGCATCATCAAGTGCCACGCGGTCTACAGTGAGCCGTTCTGGCGCGCGGCGGGCCTGTCCGCGGAGGGCGCGAGCGACGAAGGCCCGGTGAAGGTGGTCTTCGACGCGAGCCCGCCGGACCATGGCGCGGGCATCATCCTGGCGTTCCTCGACGGCCCGGCGTCGCTGCGCCTCGGCACGGCCCCCGCCGCCGAGCGCCGCACCGCGGTGCTCACCTCGCTCGCGCGCTACATCGGGCCGCGGGCGCTGGAACCGATCGCCTACCTCGAACGCGACTGGAACGCGGAGGAATGGACGCGCGGCTGCTACGGCGCGCACCTCCCGCCGGGCGCGTGGACCCAGGTCGGCGCCGCGCTGCGCGAACCCGTGGGGCGGCTGCACTGGGCCGGCACGGAGACGGCCGTCCGCTGGTGCGGCTACATCGACGGAGCGATCAGCTCCGGCGAACGCGCCGCCACCGAAGTCCTGGCCGCCGCCCCCTAGGGCCTGCCTCCCGGATCTCGTGGTCCGGTGGCGAGGCTCAGGCGGCGACTCGGCAAGCTTGATCTTCGTCGTCAGGCTGGTGGCCTGTCGGCGAAGACTCAAGCGCCGCCGATCGTCGCCTGAGGCCGCCAACGGGCCGCGGATGATCCGGGAGACAGGCCCTAGCTCTCGGTGAGGTGCGCGAACGCGGAGGCCGGGGGGCTTCGTGATCAAGTACCCGGAATCTGTAGAAGTGGATCTCTATCGCTTGATCAAGTTCCCTGGATCTGCAAAAACGGTCGGTTTTCTGCAGGCTGAGGGAACTTGATCAAGCCTGCACTCCGTGATCAAGTGGCCTGTCGAGCCGCCCTGCCGATCAAGAGGACCGACGCCGCCCTGCCGTAATGGCGGTAAATGATCAGGACGGCATCCGCGTAGCCGGGCGGCCGAGCAAGATCGCCATTTCCATCCAGTATGGACGGACAGTCAGAGACGCACCTGCGGCAGATCGACGGCGATCGGAAGCGACCCCGACTTCCATTCGCTGAGATCGCCCGCGTAGTCCGGCTGGTACTTGCCGCTGACCAGCTCCCGCGCCTGCGCGTCCTCGGCCGCGTCGGCGACGACCCGGGCGTGCCCGGTGAACTCCTCGTCCCCGATACGCACGCCCACCGCCGGCCGCGCGAGCAGGTTGCGTACCCAGTCGGAGCGGTCCCGCTCGCCCGACAGCAGGTAGAGCGTCGATCCGCTGAGCGCGAACCAGATCTCGATGGTGTGGCGGCGCCCGCTGCGGCGGCCGACCGTCGTGAGGTAGCAGTACGTCTGGTCGCCCAGATCCGCGAGTCTCGCCATACCCTCAGTCTGCCTTCAGCGCCGCGCGGCACGCATGGTCCGCCGCGCGTGTCGTCTCCGGCAGCCGGAACTCCCGGGTCAACCGCAGAGCGAGGTCCCGGGCCCCAGCCTGATCGATCAGGTGCCCGGCCGAGACGTAGACCGGCTTCACATTCCTGCGCGTACGCACGACCGAGCCCACGATCTCGCCACCGTCCACGAGATCGGTGTGGTCGCCGCGCTCCGGGCCGACCGGCCCGTGCGTCCCGATGAAGCTGGTCTTCGCGACCCCGAACGCGGGCGTGTCCGTCAGCAGCCCGAAGTGGCAGGCGAGCCCGAACCGGCGCGGATGCGCGACCCCGTATCCGTCGCAGACGAAGACGTCCGGCCGGACGCTGAGTTTCGCGAGTGCGGCGAGGAGCACGGGGATTTCCCGAAAGGCGAGAAGCCCGGGCACGTATTCGAAGGCCGTCGGGGCCGTCGCCGTGGCGATCTCCACCACATTCAGGGTGGCCGCGTCGAGGACCGCCACCGCCCCCGCGACCGTCTGGCCGGCTATCGGGTACGCGACATCCACCCCCGCCACGAACCGTGGTTGCCTGGTCAGCGGCGTTTCGGTACGCACCTGGTGGCGGAGGGTCTCCTGAAGATCAACGGCTTCGCCCGGCGTACGCGGCCAGTTCTCGATCATGTTTGTCCAGCCAAAGCTCAGCAAATCCGTGCGACAGTCGTGACTTTTCGCCTCTACCGTCTTTCCCATGGATTTGGTGAAGGCGAGCAAACGCATCGCGTACGCGTTGCGGCATCGCCCTGACAGTATCGGCATCACGCTCGCCCCCGACGGGTGGGTGCCGGTCGACGACCTGCTGACCGGGCTCGCCCGGACCGGCACCCCCCTGTCCCGCACCGACCTCGAGGACGTCGTGGAGAACAACGACAAGCGGCGATTCGTCATCGACGGTGACCGCATCCGCGCCCAGCAGGGGCACTCGGTCGACGTCGACCTCGGGCTCATCCCCATCGCGCCCCCGTCGGCGCTCTACCACGGCACCGCCCGGCAGAACCTGGACTCGATCTTCATCGAGGGCCTCGTCCGCGCCGGCCGCCACCACGTACACCTCTCCGGTGACGTGCAGACGGCCGTCAAGGTCGGCGCCCGCCACGGTGCCCCGGTGGTGCTCTGCGTCGACACCGCCTCGATGCTCGCCGAGGGACTGCACTTCTACCGCAGCGAGAACGGCGTCTGGCTGACCGACCACGTTCCCGCCCGGCACCTCACGGTGTTCCGCGGCGCACTCAACTGAGCCGCGAAAGCACCTTGGCGGCACAGGCCGTGACGGCCTCCTCGGCATCGAAGCCGAGACTCTCGATGGCCACCAGCGCGGTGAAGACCACGTCCGCCAGCTCAGCCGCCACGTCCGCGCGCTCGTGGGTCACGCCCTTCCGGGGATTCTGACCGCGTACGCCGATCCACGCGGCGGCGGCCTCCCCGGACTCCTCCATCAGCTTCATCATCCGCATCGTGATCTGGTCGTCGGAGCTGCCGTCATGCCCGTCGAGCCAGATACGCGCCGCGGTCACCGCCTGCCGGGTGGTCTCGTTCACCGGCAGCACTCTACGGACGGTCGAATTCGCCGTCCTTCACACCCGCCGCGAAGTCCCGCCAGGCCTCCCGGCTCACGATGAGGACATGGTCCCCGTCCTCCGACTGGCGTACGCCGACGGCATCGTCGATCTCCGCCACCTCGACACAGGCACTCGTGTCGCATCTACTGGACTTCTTCCACAGGCTGTTCTTCTCCGCCATGTGGGTCACCTCCCGTGACCTCAGGGTAGGAACGCGTACCGGCCGGAGAAAGAGGCGTGGCATTGATTGGCACGTAAGCTGACGTGCCCCTCTCCTTTGTCGTTGATCCGGTAGCGCCGTCTACAGTGGCCGGAACACCGGAACGTGATCTCGGCGTACGGAACCGGCCCACCACCGGTGAGTCAGCCGTCTTCCGGAAGAAGCTTTCAAGCGGTCAGCGCGGCTCGCCCGGACGGCCCCCGACGCTTGTCATTGGTAGCGCGGCGGCGCCCGCTCGGCGGTCGCCGGGGGACCTTGAGCCGTCGGCGGTGCGATTTGCCCGTGTTAGGGTTGCCCGCATCTACCTGTCACGTCCGTTGCCCTGAGCCAGAGCGTGGTCGATTCAGGCAGATCAGAGGGCTCTCCTTTTGCAGAAGGAGAGCCCTCGCTCTATATATGGTGGTCGTCTCGCGCTATCGCGGTATCCGCCGCAGGCCTGTCACGACGACGATGACTATGGCGATCAGTGTCGCGGTCCGGTCGTCGTTCGTGACCGAGTGGGTGGTGATGGCGCCGAGCCCGCCCAGGACGATTGTCTGCACCACTCGATAGCCCACCGCACGGCCCGTCGACCGTCGCGCCACCGGCTTGAGCGCTTGCGGGGAGGCGTGCTTGACACGCCGGTAGACAAGGACCACGACAAGCAGCGTCGTGATGATGTCGGGCAACCGCCGTGGGTCTTTGGCCGGCTGTTCTCCGGCGCTGTCCGAGTCGTTCTCGCGGGTGGTCATCTGCGTCCTTTCACGTCCATTGCTCCGAGCCAGAGCGTGGTCTTCGGTATCCCCGGTCGGCGCCTCTTGCAGGAGGTGGACCACCGGCGGTGATGCGGTCAGGAGATCTCGGTGTCGTTCAGGATCCGGAACTGGCCGTCGGCCACCCCGCCCAGGAACGCCTCCCATTCGGCGCGGCTGAACGCCAGCCGTGGGCCGTCCGGTTGATTCGAATTGCGTACCCATACCTCTCCGTTGGTGTAGGCGACCTCAAGGCAGGAGCCCGAGTCACAGCGCCTGCTGCGCTGCCAGTCTTGTGGGGTGGGTGCCACCGATGTCCTCCTCGAAACGGTTGCGCCCGGTCAGGCGGGCGTCGCGTACGGAAGCGGGAACTCCCGCAGTCGGGCCAGGTCGATATCGGACAGCAGCGTCGCGGTGCGGGCATGGAGCAGCCGGGTACTCGCGTCGGGACTGAGGCATGCCTGCCAGATGCGTTCGAACGACTCGTGGTAGGTCGCGACGGACTCCGGGTCGAACTGCAGCTGGTCGGACATCCAGTACTCGCGATAGAGGATCTCCTCGTCCGCCATCGTCAGAAGCGTGAACGACCCGAGCAGGCCGAAGGCCGCCGGTGAGGAGAGGGGCAGTACGCGAAGGACGATGCGCCCGTCCGTGATGTCGCGCAGGAGGGCGGTCAGCTGGTTCACCATCGTCAGCGCGCCGCCGATCCTGCGCAGGAGGACGGCCTCGTCGAGTACCAGGTGGTATTCGAGGGGGTCGGGCCGGTCGAAGACCTGTGCGCGGCGACGCATCCGGGCCTCGAAGCGCTTCGTGAGCGTCTCCGCCGGAATCTGCCCCGCCCACATGTCCAAGGTGCTTTCGGCCATCTCGCGGGTCTGCAGCACGCCGGGGAACATCATCGGCTGGAAGGTGCGGATGCGGCGCGCCTCGGTCTCGAACTGGCAGAGTTTGATCGTCGCCGGCGTCAGGTGAAGGCGATACACCGAGGTACTCCACCAACCCCGCTGCCGGGCGGCCCGCACGTCGGCCGTCAGCTCCTCCGCCACCACGGGGTCGGCGACCTTGAGGTCGAGGAGAAGTTCGTCCAGGTCGGTTTCGGAGATGGCCACATGGCCGGACTCGATGCGCTGGACCTTGGAGAGCGACCAGTGCAGCCGCTCGGCGAGCTGACCCTGCGTCAGCATGGCGGTCTCCCGCAACCTGCGGAGGGTGGAGCCCATCCGCCGCCGGGCGACGGCGGCCGCGACCTTGCTGGTCATAGGGTGAGGGGTCTTTCTGCTATATGGCACATCAGGGGTATGCGGTTACGACGCTGAAAATTACACGACTCCGCGTGACTCTGGTGACATTGGCTATGTGGACGATGCGGATTGCGCGCGAAGATTCTCGATCAACTGGATCTGACCTTGGCGTTCGCCAGCAGATCCACGTGTGTTGATGCTGATGGAGGCGGTGTCCGCGTCGCTCAATCGAGTGACTTTCGGTCAGGCGCGGGCCGTGCGGACGACCGTTCCCGCCGAAATCTGCCTACCGCATATTTGTGTGACCCTTCATCTTTCAGGGTCCTTTATTAATAGTGGATCAGGAGTCGAGGCCGCGTTCGAGCGCGTACCGCACCAACTCCACCCGGTTGTGCAGCTGCAATTTCCCGAGCGTGTTCTGAACGTGGTTCTGGACCGTCCTCGGCGACAGCACCAGCCGCTCCGCGATCTGCTTGTACGACAGCCCTTTCGCGACCAGCCGGAGCACTTCCGTCTCCCGGTCGGTCAGCACGGGCGCGTCCGATGCCGGGGCCGTGGCCAGTCGCCGGTACTCCCCGAGGACGAGTCCGGCGAGGCCGGGCGTGAACACCGCGTCGCCGTCGGCCGTACGCCGGACCGCCTCCAGGAACTCTTCGCGGCCGGCGGACTTGATGAGGTAGCCGGTCGCGCCCGCCTTGACGGCGTCGAGGACGTCCTGCTGCTCGCCGGAGGCCGACAGCACGAGGATGCGCCAGGGCGACTGGTCGGCGCAGAGGGCGGTGATCACCTCCACCCCCGACAGGTCCGGCAGCTGGAGGTCGAGGACCACCACGTCGGGGCGCAGCGAGCGGCCTACGCGGACGGCCTGCGTACCGTCGCCGACGGCGGCGATCACCTCGTAGCCGGCCTCGGTCAGGTCCCGGGCGACACCTTCGCGCCACATGGGATGGTCGTCGACGACGAGTACGCGTACCGGGGCGGTCATGAGGTCACGGTAGCTTCCGGGGAACCCGCAGCTCCACCTCGGTACCTTCGCCGGGGGTGGTCGTGATGGCCACGGCGCCGCCGAGGTCGCGCAGGCGGCCGCGGACGGACTGGCTGATGCCGAGGCGGCCGGCCGCGGCGGCTTCGGCGAGGCGGCCGGGTGCGATGCCGGGGCCGTCGTCGCGGACGGTCACCACGATGGTGTCCGGCTCGTCCTCCACGAGCACCCAGGCTCGCGTACCCGGGGGAGTGTGCTGGACGACGTTGTCGAGGGCGGCGCCGACGGCGGCCGAGATTTCCGCGGCCGTCGCGCAGGGGAGCGGGACGGCCGTGGCGGGGGAGGCGATGGTGACCGTCGCGGAGGCGAAGGGGCTGAGGAAGGAGCGCAGGTCGCAGGAGCCTTCCGAGGTCCGGAAAGGGGTGACGCCGACCAGCGCGCGGAGGGTGGCCTCCTGCTCGCCCGCGAGGCGGCCGAGTTCCGCGGCCTCGCCGCCGAGCTCGGTGCCGCGGCGCTGGACGAGCGCGAGGACCTGCAGGACCGAGTCGTGGATGCCGCGGGCCAGGCGCTCGCGCTCGCGGGTGGCGGCCTCCAGTTCGGTCGCGCGCTGCATGCGGGCCTCGGCCTCGCCGGCGACCTTGATCATGTAGCCGATGCAGAACGCGGCGAGCAGGAGCAGCACGGTGCCGTTGAGGGTGGTCGCGGTGATCGAGCCGCGCAGGGTGAGGTCGACGACGCCGACGAGGAAGACGGCGAAGACGCCCCAGCGGCGGCCGCCGGCGATGGCCCAGGCCAGGACGCCGCCCGCGACCCAGGCCATCGGCAGCGTCGGCGAGCCGTGGCGGAGCATGTCGCGGGGGATCACCCAGGAGCTGGCGAGCAGGCTGAGCAGGGTGATGAACAGGTCGACCCCGAGCAGCGGCCAGCGGCGGCGGCCCGGATCCGCGTACGCGACCGCCGTCACGATCGACCAGCCGAGCATGCCGGCGAGCACGACCACGCCCAGCCACGGCCGTGAATACTGACGGTGATAGGTGAGCAGGAGAATGGCCGCGTAGCAGAGCGCCGCGAACCGGAAGACGGCCACGGCGCGCCAAAGAGGTGTCCTGAGGCCCACGGTGGACAACGTACCGTTGACGGATGGAAGAGGCGTTACGCGATCTCGTCCGCCGCGGTGTCCTCACCGAGGAGCAGGCTGTCGAGGTCCACGAGGCACTGCACAAGAACGCCGGCTCGCCGAAGTGGCTGGCCGAGGCCGCGGGCTACGTGGGCGGCGTACTCATGCTGGGCGGGGCGGGATTCCTGCTCGCCACCCAGTGGGACGCGATGTCCCGGGTCACCCGGACGCTCAGCCTGCTCGGGATCACCCTGCTGCTCGTCGCCGCGGCCGCCGTCTTCGGCCGGCGTACGGCCGTGCGCGGTCGGGTCGCCGCGGTCCTGCTGACGCTCGCCTCCGGCACCGCCGCGGCCACCGCCGGCACCGCCGTCGAACACGGCTCCGGGACGACCGCCGGGCTCGCGGGACTCATCGTCGCCTTCTGCGCGTACGCGTTCCTCCGCTCGCCGATCCTGCTGATCGCCGCCGGGGCGCACACGATCGTGCTGCTGCTCGGAGTGACGGGCGAACACCTGCACACCACCGAACTCGGCACCGGACTGCTGTTCCTGCTCGCCGGACTGGTGTGGACGGGACTCGCGTACTGGCTGCCGCCCCGGCCGGTGACCCTGGCCGTCGGCATCACCCTGGCGATCATCGGCGCGCAGGTCACCCCCGGCGCCTGGCGGTACGCGCTCACCTTCGCGATCGCGATCGGCTGCTTCGTCCTGTATCGACAGACGCGTACGGCGATCGTGCTCGTGGGCGGCGTCGTCGGCGTAGCGCTCGCTGCACCAGAAGCCGTCTGGGACTGGACCGGCGGCGCCGCCGGCGGAGCAGTCATCCTCCTGGTAGCAGGAGCAGCCCTGGTAGCAGCATCCTTCGCCGCCCTCCGCCTCCGAGCGGACAACTCCCCACCCGAAGCGCCGACACCCCCGAGCCCCAAGGCGGAGTGAGGGACGACGGCGAACGACGGAGCGAGGGGACGACGGCGAACGACGGGTGAGGGGACGACGGCGAACGATGCGTCGCCCCACTCACCTGGCAGTGGAGGCCCCCCAGGGCCGGAACGGTCTCCCGCGCGAGGAGCGGAGGTGAGATCGACGGACCCGGGACAAAGTCTTGAGAGATCTTGAATTTGATCGAGGTCAGGCGAGTCCAGCCCGGCGGAGGGCGTCGGCGAGGGCCGTGTCGGCGGGCGCCTGCTGACGCTGCGGCCGTCCCTGCTGCTGCGGCCGCCCACCACCCTGACGATTGCCACCGCCTTGCCGATTGCCGCCACCCTGCCGGTTGTTGCCACGATCTTCCGGGGAGGACGGGGTGGCTTCGTCGTCCAAACGCAGAGTCAGGGAGATTCGCTTGCGCGGCACGTCCACGTCGATCACCTTGACCCGGACCACGTCCCCGGACTTCACGACGTCGCGCGGGTCCTTGACGAAGGTCTTGGACATCGCCGACACGTGCACGAGCCCGTCCTGGTGTACGCCGATGTCGACGAACGCCCCGAACGCCGCCACGTTGGTGACGACCCCTTCGAGCAGCATGCCGGGCAGGAGGTCGCCGATCTTCTCGACGCCCTCCTTGAAGGTGGCCGTCTGGAAGGCCGGGCGCGGGTCGCGGCCGGGCTTCTCCAGCTCCTTGAGGATGTCGGTGATGGTGGGCAGGCCGAAGGTCTCGTCCACGTAGTCCGTCGGCTTGATCTTGCGCAGCGCGGTCGTGTTGCCGATGAGCTGCCCGATGTCGGTCTGCGCGCCGTCGAGGATCCGCCGCACCACCGGGTACGCCTCCGGGTGCACGCTGGACGAGTCCAGCGGGTCGTCGCCGCCCCGGATCCGCAGGAAGCCCGCGCACTGCTCGTACGCCTTCGGGCCCAGTCGCGGCACCTGCTGCAGGGCGCGGCGGTTGGTGAACGGGCCGGTGGCCTCGCGGTGCGCGACGATGTTCTTGGCCAGCGACTCGGTGATGCCCGAGACGCGGGTCAGCAGCGGTGCCGAGGCCGTGTTGACGTCGACGCCGACCGCGTTCACGCAGTCCTCGACGACCGCGTCGAGCGAGCGGGACAGCTTGCCCTCGGTCAGGTCGTGCTGGTACTGGCCGACGCCGATGGACTTCGGGTCGATCTTCACCAGCTCGGCCAGCGGGTCCTGCAGCCGCCGGGCGATCGAGACGGCACCGCGCAGCGAGACGTCCATGTCCGGCAGTTCCGCGGACGCGTACGCGCTGGCGGAGTAGACGGAGGCGCCGGCCTCGGAGACCACGATCTTCGTGAGGTTCAGCTGCGGGAACATCTTGATCAGGTCGGCGGCCAGCCGGTCGGTCTCCCGGGAGGCCGTGCCGTTGCCGATGGCGATGAGCTCGACGGCGTGCACCTGGCACAGCCGGGCCAGGACCGCCAGCGACTCGTCCCACTTGTTGTGCGGCACGTGCGGGTAGATCGTGTGGGTCGCGACGACCTTGCCGGTCGCGTCCACGACGGCGACCTTCACGCCGGTCCGGAAGCCGGGGTCGAGGCCCAGGGTCGCCCGGGTGCCGGCCGGCGCCGCGAGCAGCAGGTCGCGCAGGTTGGCCGCGAAGACGCGTACGGCTTCTTCCTCGGCCTGCTGCCAGAGCCGCATCCGCACGTCGATGCCGAGATGCGTGACGATCCGCGTACGCCACGCGTACCGGACGGTGTCGGACAGCCACTTGTCGGCCGGGCGGCCGCGGTCGGCGACCCCGACGCGGGCGGCGATGTGCTGCTCGAACCGCGTCGGCCCGATCTCGGGCGCGTCGGCCGGGTCCTCGGGCTGCACGACGACGTCGAGCATCTCCTCCTTCTCGCCGCGGAACATGGCGAGGATGCGGTGCGAGGGCAGCTTCGTGAACGGCTCGGCGAAGTCGAAGTAGTCGGCGAACTTCGCGCCGTCGGTCTCCTTGCCGGCCTTGACCTTCGAGGCGAGCCGGCCGCGGGCCCACACCTGCTCGCGCAGCTCGCCGATGACGTCGGCGTTCTCGGCGAAGCGCTCGATGAGGATCGCGCGGGCCCCGTCCAGGGCCGCCGCGACCTCGGTCACCGTCTCGGTGAGGTAGTCCGCCGCGGTGCTCTGCGGGTCCAGGTTCGGGTCGCCGATGAGCGCGTCGGCCAGCGGCTCCAGCCCGGCCTCGCGGGCGATCTGCGCCTTGGTCCGCCGCTTCGGCTTGTAGGGCAGGTAGATGTCCTCCAGGCGCGCCTTCGTGTCGGCGCCGAGGATCTGCGCCTTCAACGCGTCGTCCAGCTTGCCCTGGCTCGCGATCGACTCCAGGATGGCGGACCGCCGCTCCTCCATCTCCCGCAGGTAGCGCAGGCGCTCCTCCAGCGTACGCAGCTGGGCGTCGTCGAGCGCGCCGGTCACCTCCTTGCGGTACCGGGCGATGAACGGCACGGTCGCGCCGCCGTCGAGCAGCTCGACCGCGGAGCTCACCTGCCCCTCGCGGACGCCGAGCTCCTCGGCGATGCGGGCGTTGATCGGCGGCAGGGCGGTCTCGGTGGAAGTCACCCGAGCATTCTGCCCGAAACATCGCGTGACATCCGGCAGGGGGATGCTCGGCATGGCGCCGCATCGATTACCTTCCGCTCATGACCGCCGATGCGCGTACCGAGCCGCTGCCCCGGGTGCTGCCGTGGGCGACCCTCGCGCTCACCGTCTACCTCGTGCTCCGCGCCGTGGGAGGCCTGCTCACCGAGGTGCAGCTGGCCTCCGGCTCGACCTTCGGCGACCTGGAGGGCCTGGCCAGTGGCCTCAGCCTGGACTTCGTCGCCGACACGCGCGCCCTGCTCGCCGTCTGGCAGGCCGCGGCGCAGACCCCCGCGACCGCCGCGCTCATCGCCTGGACGACGCGCGCGTACACCTTCGCGGATCTTCTCTTCATGGCCGCGTACGCGATGCTGCTGATCCGGCTCGGCGCACGGGTGCGCGGGCACGTTCCGGCGTACGCGTCGCGCGACGGCTGGTCGCGGCTGCGGATCTGGGCGCACGACGTGCGGCTGCCGTACCTCGTGCTGGCGGCGGTCGGGTTCGACCTGCTGGAGGACGTCGCCCGGCTGGTGATGGTCGAGCGGACGGTCGCGGGGTGGAGCGTGCCGACCTGGCTCGTCTGGGCGTCGTGGGTCTGCACGACGCTGAAGTTCGCCGCGCTCGGCGCCTTCGCGGTCTTCCTGGTCGTGCTGCTGCTCGACACCGGCCGGCTGAAGGTCTGGCTGCGCAACGGCGGCTGGGCGCTGTGGCGGCTGCGGGTGGCCGTCGTCGCCGTGGCCCTGTACGCCGCCCTGCTCCTCCTCGACCCCACCGGCCAGGCCCGCGACCTCGTACGCCGGTGGGTCGGCGGTCCGGCCGACCTGGTCGCCGGCGTGCTGACCGTGCTGGCGGCGGCGGTCCTCGGCCTCGCGGCGTGGCTGCTGACCCGGCGGCTCGTGCTGGCCGAGCACGCCCCCGACCCGGCCCGGCACGAGGTGACCTGGGCGATCTGGCTGTTCGTCGCGGCGGCCGCGGCCGCGTTCTGCGCCCTCGCGTTCGGCTGGATCGAGCTGTGGGCCACCGCCGCCGTGCTCGCCGGGCTGCTCCTGCTCGGGCTGCTGTGGCGTACGCGGGTGGACCAGGAGCAGCGGGACCGGCTCGTCGAGGCCGCACAGGCCAGCCGGGCCGGGGACGCCGCCGCACCCGAGACCGGCCACGTGCTCGCCGCCCGGCGTACCGCCCGGTTCCTCGCGATCGTCCCGCTCGTCACGCTGCTGCTCCTGACGGCCGCGGCGTACGCGCCCGCGCTGGTGGTGCTGCCGCTGTCGGGGGAGAGCGACTCGTTCCGTTTCGTGGTCGCCTGTGTCCTCACCGGACTGTCGCTCATCGGTACGCCGCTCGTGGCGATGGGCGGCTGGGCGCTGCTGCGTTCCTGGGACGGCGCGGTCGACCAGCGCCCGGACCCGTTCGAGCGCAAGTATCTGTTCAGCATCATCGGGTTGGCCGTCGCCGTCGCGGCCGCCTTCACCGGTGCCGTACGCGGCGTCGCGTACGTCGGCGCGATCTGTTTCATCGGGCTGTTCCTGGCCGCGCTGATGATCGCGCTCGGCGAGGCGCAGCGCTGGTCGGAGACCCATGCCGCCCCGCCCGGACTGCTGGTGCTCGGGTTCACCCGGGTCCCGGTGGCCGCCCTGCTCGTCGGGGTGCTGCTGCTGGCCAGCTTCTGGCTCGGCGACGGCTCCGAGCACGCCGTGCACCGGCAGCGGGACGTGGCGGTTGCGCGTACCGGGCTGAGCCTGGACGACGCCTTCTCGGCCTGGGCCGCCGCGAACTGCGCCGGATCCGGACACAGTGGACAGACGGTCCCGCTGTATCTCGTCGCCGCGCCGGGCGGCGGGTTACGGGCGGCGTACTGGACGTCGTCGGCGCTCACCGGGCTGTTCGGCGCCGACCGGCAACGAGCGGTCGACGGCTGCCCGGGCGCGGCGGCGGCCGACCGGATCTTCGCGATGGGCGGGGCGTCGGGCGGCTCGCTCGGTGTACTCGCGTATGAAGCGGACCTGGCGGGCACGCGGACCGCGACCTGGTACGACGAGCAGCTGGGCCGCCAGGATTATCTGACCGACGGGCTGACCTGGATGCTGACCGTGGACCTCGCGCGCGGCTACGCCGGATACGGCGGGCAGGATCGCGCCCGGCGCCTGGAGGACGACCTCGCCCGGCACGTGACCGGCCTCGACGCGGACTTCCTCGGCGGGCAGTGGGGGACGGGCCGCACGCCGCTGATGCTCCTCACCGGTACGCAGGCCGAAAGCGGCTGCCGCCTCAACATCGCGGGCCTGCGGCTGACCGACGCGGACGCGCGGGCCGCCGGCGGGACCTGCGCCACGCTGGGCACGGGCGCGGCCCGGTCGGACGCCCCGGTGACCACGGACCTGCTGGACTTCCTCTGCGACCCCGACGGTACGCACCCGCAGAGCATCTCCCGAGCGACGGCGGCCGTCCTGTCCGCCCGATTCCCCTACGTCTCCCCGTCCGGCCACCTGTACGGATGCGACACGATGCGCGGCCAGAAGACGGCGATCGTCGACGGCGGGTACGCCGAGGACACCGGTATCGGCATGCTGCTCGCCCTGTGGCCGCGGCTCGCGACGTTGATCGCGACGCACAACGCCGCCACCGGCAATGCCCGGATCGTCCCCGTGCTGATCGAGATCGACAACGGGTACGCCCAGGTCGCCGCCCCACGCGCGGCCGGCCGCACGATCGAGGGCCTGGTACCGCCGTCGACCAAGGCCAAGCCGGACGAACTCGACGACCGGGCGATGGAACAGCTGGCGGGGAGCACGTTCACCGGTCCCGTCCCGGGCCTGTCCGCGTCGTGCGACGTGGCGGACGGGCAGGGGCGCTTCCTGGTGATCTCGCCGCGGACGTCGCCGGGGCTGCCGGCTCCGCTGGCGTGGACACTGTCGTCGCTCGCCGTGGACGATCTGCGCGCCCAGCTGGGGACGGCGCTGGCCGACCCGGGGGCTTCGCGGGTGGCCGCGGGCTTCCCGTCCTGCGCCTGACCCTCCGGACCCTCGCCCCTCCGCCGCCCTCCGGCCCTGCCGCGCTCCGGCCCTGCCGCGCTCCGGCCTCCGTTGCCCTGCCGACCCGAGGCTCTTCCGACGATCTTGCGCGAATGTCCGGGCTATTGGGGCAAAGCGGACAGAATCCGGGGCATTCGCGCAAGATCGTCGGCAAGTGGGTCGGCGGCTCGCGGAGGCGGCCGCAAGCGGGGCCGCCCCTTGCGGGCGGCGGGAAGCAAGATCACGCCGCCCAGCGGCACGCCGCAGGCAAGCCGGGCGACCGGCAGACCGGGAGACCAGCGGACCGGTACGCAGGCGGATCGGCACGCCGGCACGCCGTGGTGACGCGCAGGATCGCCGGGAGTGGTGGTGTGAAGGCCCGTCAGAGGTGGACGATCTCGCCGGTCGCACCCGCTTCGCGGGCCGCGTCCAGTACCTCCATCACATGCACGACGTCCGCGGGGTCCACCGGCAGCGGCCCCTCGCCGCGCAGTGCCGCGAGGACCGCCGGGTAGTACCCCGCCCAGTTTCCGGCCACTGGTGGCACCGGCGTCATCGAGGGATCGGCGAGGACCCGGGCGATCGCCGGCCGGGCCTGGTCCGCGCTGAGACCCTCGCGGAGCGCGTCCTCCTGCCCGTCGAGATCTTCGACGACGAACGCCCCTTTGGTGCCGAGGACGCGCATCCGGGGTCCGGGCGACCCCATGATCGCGCCGCAGGACAGGTGCGAGTGGACGTCGGCGTGCCGGAGGCTGAGGAACACCTCGTCGTCGGCGGCGAGGCCGCGGCGGGCGGCGATCTCGGCGTACACGGATCGGACGGGGCCGAAGAGCTGGACGGCCTGGTCCACGAGGTGGCTCCCGAGGTCGAGCAGCGTACCGCCGCCCTGGTCGGGGCCGAGTTCCTCGCGCCACTTGCCCGGCGCCACCTCCGGGCGCCACCGCTCGAACCGGGATTCGAAGCGGATGACGTGGCCGAGGCCGCCGTCGGCGATCGTCCGTTTGAGGGTCAGGAAGTCGCTGTCCCAGCGCCGGTTCTGGAAGACCGTCAAGGGCACGCCCGCGGCCCGCGCCTGGTCGAGCACGTCGCGCGCCTGCGCGGCCGTCGTGGCGAAGGGTTTGTCCACCACCACGGGTACGCCGGCGCGGACGCACTCGGCGGCGGCCTCGGCATGGGCGGCCGTGGGGCTGGCGACGACGGCCAGGCCGAGCCGGTCGTGGGCGAGCATGGCCGCGACGTCGTCCCGGCAGGCCGCCGACGGGAAGTCCGCGGCGACCTCCGCCCGGCGTTGCGGATTCCTGGTGACGACCGCGACGACGTCCGCCCCGGCCGCCTTGAGCAGCCGGCCGTGGAAGATCCGTCCGGCCAGTCCGTATCCGATGATCCCGACGCGCACGCCACCATGATTCCACCGCGATGGCTACGCTGCCTGCATGACCACGGAACGCGTACGCGGTGTGATCTTCGACGGGGACCGGATCGTCCTCTTCCAGCGCGACCGGCCGAACTGGCCCCGGTACTGGACGCTGCCGGGCGGCGGGGTCGAGGCCGACGACGCCGACCTGGTCGCCGCGCTCTACCGGGAGCTGGACGAGGAACTCCGGGCCGTGGTCACCGAGCCGGTCTACCTGGCCGGGGTCGAGACCGACAACATCGAGGGCAGGCGGGAGACGCAGCACCTGTTCGCCTGCCACCTGGTCTCGATGGACTTCGCGAACCGGTTCGGCCCGGAGTTCAGCAACCCCGCGAAGGGGATCTACGAGGTCGTCTACTTCCCGCCGACCGCGGCCGCGCTGAGCGGCCTGCTCATCCACCCCGTCGCGGTCGGTGCGTACCTGATCGACAACATCGAGGAGATCACTGCTCGCGCGACAGCTCCTCGGTGAGGCGCCGCCAGAGGTTCGACCGCCAGCCCCCGTCGAGGATCATGCGTACGCGCTGCTGAGCCGGGTCGTCCGGGGCGAAGCCGGCGTGTTCGAGGAGCAGCCGCGTGCCGGTGCCCTCGGGGTGCAGCCGCCAGGTGACCGTGGTGTCCAGCCCGACCCGGCCCCAGGAGATCTTGAGCAGCCGTTCGGGCTCGATCTCCAGCACCGAGCAGTCGATGATCCCGTCGAACCCCTGCGACGGCACGGGTTCGGTGCGGAAGGTGAACCGGTGGCCGACCACGGGCTCGAAGTCGTTGGCCATCAGCCAGCGGGCGAGGCGTACGGGGTCGGTCAGGGCGCGCCACACCTTCGCGGGCGGGTGCGGCAGGAACTCGTCGACCTCGATCGCGGTGTCCGTCATGATTCCTCACTGTCCAGCAGCTCGTGCAGGTTGCGCAGCTTCCTGCGCCAGAACTCCTCGTAGGGCGTCAGCCAGTCGCGTACCTCGGAAAGGGGTTCGGCAAGCAGCTCGTAGCGGCGGTGGCGGCCGTCGCGCGACTCACCGACCAGGCCGGCCTCGCGCAGCACCTTGAGGTGCTCGGACACGGACGGGCGGCTCATGTCGAAGCGCTCGGCGAGCGCGTTGACGGGTTGGGGCCCGGTGAGCAGGAGGCGCAGGATCTCCCGCCGGACCGGGCTGGCCAGGGCCCCGAAGACGTCCGTCATCGCGCCTGGCGCAGGACGATCCCGTTGCCGTCGGGGTCGCGGAAGGTCGCGTGCCGGCCCCAGAACTCGTCGTGCGGGCCGTCGACCTCGACCCCGGCGCCCGCCAGCGCGGCGGCGTCGCCGTCGATGTCGGTGGTCTCCAGGACGAGGCCGTTCAGGCTGCCCGCGGGCATGGTCGGGAACCAGGTGACCAGCGTGAGGCTGGTCTTCGAGCCCTTCGGGCCGACCTGGACCCAGCGGCCCTCGTCGCCCATCGGCTGGTCGGCGATCACGGTGAAGCCGAGCGTGTCGGCGTAGAAGCTCTTGGCCCGGTCCTGGTCGGCGACGGGCACGGAGACGACCTGTACATGGGTGATGTTCATGCGACCCACGATACGTAGGAAATTTCCTACGCGTCAAACTCCTCCGTCGAGGGGGATTGTAGAGACTTCTTTCTAAAGCTATCTTTAGCATCATGAGCGACGGCACTCTGAACGAGCCCTTCGTCAGCCTCGACGACCCCGTGGCCCTGCGGGCCTACGCGCACCCGCTCCGCATGGCGCTCGTCGGCCTCCTGCGCCGGGAGGGACCGATGACCGCGACCCAGGCCGCCCAGCGGCTGGGGGACAACGTGCCGAACTGCTCCTTCCACCTCCGCCAGCTCGCCAAGTACGGGCTGGTCGAACGGGTGCCGGGAGCCGACGGTCGCGAGAAGCCCTGGCGCGCCACCGCTCCGGCCACCCGCTGGAACAGCGGCCGCACCGACCCCGAGTCGCAGGCGGCCGTCGACCACCTCGAAGGCGTCCTGATCGCGCGGTACGCCGAGAAGGCGCGCGAATGGCTGGCGCGGGCCGACCAGGAGCCGCCCGAGTGGCGGGAGCACACCGGTCCCGGCGACGCGCAGCTCTACGTCACCGCCGCCGAACTGGCCGAGATCCAGGAACGCATGCAGGCCATCGCCGACGAGTACGCGTACCGCAACGCGGATCCGGCGAGCCGGCCGGACGGGGCCCGCGGCGTGACGGTCGTCCAGTTCGTGATCACCAACGAGGCCCCCCGGAGCTGACGATGACGACGACCGCCCCCATCCTCGACCAGCCCCCGGTGAAGGCCACGAGCCTGCTGCGCCGGCCGATGTTCCGTCGCTACTGGACGGCCCAGAGCATCTCCCTGTTCGGCGACCAGATCACCGCGCTGGCCCTGCCGCTGCTCGCCGTCCTCGCCATCCACGCCGGGCCGAGCCAGATGGGCCTGCTGACCGCCGCCGAACTGCTCCCGAGCCTGCTGTTCTCGCTGCTGCTGGGCGCGTGGGTGGATCACCGGCCGGTGAAGCGGCGACTGATGATCGTCGCGGACGCCGGGCGCGCCCTGCTCCTGCTCACCGTCCCGGCGCTGTACCTGCTCGACCTGCTGACCCTGACGCAGCTCTACGTCGTCGCGTTCGCCGTCGGCACGTTCAGCGTGCTGTTCGAGGTCTGCCGCAACACCCTCTTCGTCTCGCTGGTGTCGCCGGCCGAGTTCATCCCGGCGAACACGCTGCTCAACGGCTCCCGGGCGATGTCGTTCGTGGCCGGGCCGACCGCCGGCGGGCTGCTCGTCCAGCTGCTGTCGGCGCCGCTCGCGCTGGTGGCCGACGCTCTGTCCTATGTGGGCTCGGCGCTCTTCCTGCGGCGCATCGACGTCACCGAGCCGCCGCCGGCCCGGCAGCGGGGTCTCGGGCTGGGCACCGGGCTGCGCTTCCTCGTCCGCGATCCGATCCTGCGGCCGCTGCTGCTGGGAGCCACCACGCTCAACCTGTTCAACTACATGTTCGGCGCGCTCGTCATCCTGTACGTGACGGCGTACCTGCACGTGTCGCCGGGGGTGCTCGGTGTCGTGCTGGGGATGGCGTCGGCCGGCGCGCTCATCGGGGCCACCGTCACGCCGTGGCTCAGCCGGCGGCTCGGGATCGGCCGGGCGGCCCTGCTCGGCTACTTCCTGTTCCCGGCCCCGCTGATCCTCGTGCCGATCGTGTCCGGCAACGGGATCGGGTCGCTGGCGCTGCTGTTCGCGGCCGAGTTCGTCTCCGGGTTCGGTGTGATGCTCCTCGACATCTGCAGTGGCTCGATCCAGGCCGCCACGATCCCCGACGATCTCCGCGCGCGCGTGGCCGGCGCGCAGCGTACGGTGAACTACGGCATCCGTCCCCTCGGTGCGCTTATCGGTGGCTTTCTCGGAACCGCTCTCGGGGTGCACACGACACTGTGGATCAGTGTCGTAGGGGCCGTCGCGGGGGTGTTGTGGCTGCTCCCGTCGCCTGTCCCGGCCATGCGTACATTGTGAACCATCCAGTACGGACAGTCACCGTGACAGACGTGTGGACGAACGGCGATGTTTCGTGTCGGTAAATTTACATCGATGTTTATGGACCTCCTAACCCTGATCTGATGCGCCCGTGGGCTACCAGGTTTCCGTGAGGTAGCCCCTTCCGCATTCCGGCCAGGGAAACGGGTGGGTCATGTCGCGGCTGTTCCGCACCGCTCTGCGCGCCTTCATGGCGTCCGTCCTCGTCACCCCCGTCGCGGTGGTGGTCGCCGGACCACCGGCGCACGCCGACCCGCCCGCCTGGGAGACGGCGATCGACCAGACCCTCGCCGACACCGCCGGCTGGGCGGACGGCCTGGCCAAGGTCGGCCGGCTGGGCCAGTCGCTGCCACTGCTGGGGGTCAGCCCCGGCAGCCTCGTGGACGCCGATCACCTGATCAAGAAGGCGTCCGACGCGATCGCCGCGAACGGGCTCGCCAACGCCGACCGCGACCTGGGCGGCGGCGTACACCTGACGAGCGCGGTGTCGGACGTGGACGGTGATCACCTCCTCGACCTCACCCTGACCGCGAAGCGCGAATCCGACCCCGTCGACTTCACGGCGGGCGGCATCACCGCCGCGGCCGCCGTCCGGGTCACCGGCTGGGCGACCCTCCGGCTCAAGGTCCGCGCGGGCGCGTCCGGCGCCTACCTCGTCCGGGACGCCGACGCGCCGCGACTCGACATCGACGCCGTGGCGCATCTGCGTACCGACCTCGACCAGGCCCATGCCTCCGTGGGCATCCTGGAGGTCGCCCTGCAGGCGGGCGCGTCGTTGTCGGCCTCCACACATCTCGTCGTACGCGTGAACGACCCCAACGGTGACGGCCGGCTGGCGTTCGGCCAGGGCGGCGAGCTGAGCGCGACCGGCTCCCTGGCGGGTCTCGTGCAGGCCGGGTTCGACAGCAACGGCGGCGGCAAGATCTCCGATACGGAGACGGAGACCGGTCCCGGCAAGGTGTCGGCGTCGCTGCACCTCGGCGCGGCCGCCACGGGCGCTCCGCTCGGCCTGCCCCCGCTGGACGCGACGGTCAACGTCACCTGGCCCGACATCACCGCCGGTACGCCCACAGTGGACACTCCGGGCCTCGACGGCACGATCGCCAAGTTCCGCAACATGAGCCCGCTCGATCTCGGGGCGGGCCTGGCGCAGCTGGCGACCCTGCTCTCGGGCATCCAGGCCAGCAAGGGCGCGGGCAACCTCGACCTGCCGTTCCTCAAGGGCACCTTCGCCGACGCGGTGACGATCAACGAGAAGATCACGGCGTTCCTGAAGGCGAACACCTACCCGAAGACCGACGACCCGAACTTCCAGCCGGGCGTCGACGATCCGGGCCGGGCCGGGCAGCCGAAGTTCACCTCGATCCAGCAGCTGCTGAAGCTGCTCGCGGACGCCGGGCTGCTGCAGAACACGCCGCTGACCTTCGCCGGTGACAAGCTCGCCTTCACGCTGACCCTCGCCAAGAGCGCCACCGCGAACGTCGCTCTCGACGCGGGCGCGGCGCAGGTCTCCGGCAAGGGCGCGACGTTCACCCCGAGCGGCTTCACGTTGCCCGCCAACCGGTTCCAGCCCGGCGCGCTCAAGGGCCAGCGGGTCGTCGCGGGCACCTCGGCCGGCCAGATCACCGACAACACCGCGAACTCGGTCACGCTGGACGCCGAGTGGATCGGCGGCCGGCCCGCGGACGACAGCACCTGGGTGATCTCCAGCTCCGACGCGCACATCGGCGCTGTGCAGCTGGGCAGCATGTTCACCGCGACGACGGGCGACGACAAGAAGGTCGGCCTCAAGATCGGCAACGCCCAGTCCAGCCTCGCCCAGGTGAAGCCGTCGTACGCGGCGAGCGTCACGCTCGTGCTCGACCTGCGGGACGGGATCACCGACCCGGTCGCCAACGCCGACCGGGTGCTGCTGCGTACCGACCCGGCGACGCCCCTGTTCACGGCGGACTTCCCGATCACGTCGCAGATCGACTTCTACGGCAAGATCGGCTTCCTCAAGGTACGCGTGAACGGCTCGCTCGCGGTCGGCCCGGTGACCGGCGCGGCGCACATGCTGTCGATCAAGTTCAAGACCGCCCAGGACATCAGCCTCGGACAGCTGTTCGCGCAGTTGCAGACGAATCCGGCCGGCCTGTTCGACATCACGTCGTCGGTACGCACGACCGGCACCGCCAAGATCAGCGTACCGGGGGACACGGGGATCCTGGGCGAGGGCGTGTCGGCGTCGTTCAGCTGGACCGCCGGCAGCGACCCGGTCGTCACCAAGACCAACCTCAGCGGCCTGTTCTCGCTGGACTTCAACCCGGACGACCCCAACGCGCTGTTCGGCTCGGTCGTCGAGGCGCTGCGGCTGGTCAACAAGGCGCTCGCCACGACCAGCGGCGGCAGCGGCCTCATGGACCAGAAGATCCCGCTGCTCAACAAGTCCCCGCGCGAGCTGATGGGCAGCGACGAGAGCGGTGTCGGCGCCTCCGTCACGTACGCGGCCGACAACTCCGACTTCGACCTCCACGACGCGGCGCGTACCGGGGATGCGGTCTTCGCCGACAAGCTGAAGGACCGCACGGTCGTGATCGGCAGCAAGGCGTACCGCGTGCTGGCGGTGATGGACGGGCAGACGCTGAAGATCGCCGGAGCCGGTTCGCCGGTGCCCGCGGCCGGTTCCGCGTACGCCTTCCGCCCCGAGCTGGCCGAGGCGGTCGACCGCCTGCTGGCCAACCCGCCGGAGACCCTGCAGGACGCGCTGGACCTGGTGAACAACGCGATCGGTGCGGGCAGCGGCCTGTCGTTCGCGCTCGACCAGCGTGAGGGCGGCCCCTACCTGCGGATGGACCTGGCCTGGAAGCGGAACTTCCACACGGGCGCGCCGCTGAACTTCGCGTGGTCCGGCGCGGGCGACCTGGTGAGCCTCGACTCGTCGGGCGTCGTGGCGCTGGACGTGACCGGTGACGCGCACCTCGGCCTGCTGCTGCCGCTGGCGCTGAACGCCGGCCCGCTGCTCGACCACGAGTCGTCGGCGAGCGTGACGGTGTCGGCCGGCGCGAGCCAGGTCGTGCTGGCCGCCCGGGTCGGGCCGCTGGCGCTGAGCCTGGGCAAGGACGGCGACTTCGCCGCGGTCCAGGGCAACCTGAAGTTCGGGCTGGGTACCACCGACGAGGACGACAAGCCGGTCCTCGACGGCCTGCTGGGCCTGACGCCGGAACTCACCACCGACGGGACGGACTGCGGCGGCGGGGTCGGCGGGGCGAGCGTACCGCTGTGCGCCCGGGCACCGGTGTTCCTCAACGACTGCGACCCGCCCGCGGGCACCAACGTGCTGTCGTTCCAGATCGACACCGACTTCCACACCACGTCGAGCCTGCCCGACCTCGGGCCCTGTCTGCAGAGCCTGGCGATCAAGCTGACCGACTTCAACGTCGGCATCGACGGATACCTGTCTAAATTGGAGGAAGCGCTCCGGCTGGCGAGCTTCGACGGCAAGCTGCCGCTCGTCGGCGACGACCTCCAGCAGGGCCAGCACTTCATCCACCAGCTGCGCGACGACATCAAGGCCGCCATCGGCCCGGTCCTCGCCAACGCCCCGGCCAACAGCGACGGCCTGACGACCGCGCTGCACGAGGCGCTGAAGAACATCGACCCCGGTCTGACCGTCTCGGTCGCCTGCGCCACCGGTGTCACCTCGCCGTGCGCGCTGACCGACGTGCAGTCCGTGCGCATCCAGCTCACCAAGGGCGAGGGCGATCCGTCCGCGGCCGCCGGCTGCACGACCGACTGCCTCGCCACCAACGTGCCGCTGAACCTCGGCATCCCGGGCCTGTCGCTCAAGGCGGCGAAGGGCGCGCCGAACGGCGTGTCGGTGAAGCTCGGCTGGAAGCTGCACCTCGACATGGTGCTCGACCGGTCCGAGGGCTTCTACATCGCGACGCACGGGGCCGACAACCTTGCCCCCGAACTGCAGATCGGCGCCTCGTTCGACGCGGCCGACCTGGACGCGCAGCTGGCGTTCATCAACGTCAACGCGCACAAGAACACCAGCGCGCCGCTCGCGCGGGCGTACTTCGGGATCGACCTGAAGGGCGCGCCGGACGAGGAGAGCTGCTTCAACGGCACCGACGCGGCGCACTGCACGGCCGACGAGGACGCCCGGCTCACCCTCGCCGAGTTCGGCGACCTGGGCTCGCTCGTCAAGACCGACGTCGAGGCCAGCGTCAACATCGACTGGGCGCTGACCGCCAAGATCGACCCCACCTCCGACATCGGCTCCGCGCTGCCCGGCGTGAGCGCCACGTTCCGGCTCAGCTGGGGCGTTTCCAACACCACGGGTACGCTGCAGGCCGGCGACCTGCACATCGAGTTCACCGACATCGCGCTGGACGTCGGCTCGTTCTTCTCGAAGATCCTCAAGCCGGTGCTCGACAAGCTGAAGGCCGTCACCGGTCCGCTGCAGCCGGTCATCGACACCCTGTACGCGCCGATCCCCGTCCTGTCCGACCTCTCGCACGCGACCGGCGGACCCGACATCACGCTGGTGTGGCTGGCGAAACAGTTCAGCACGCTGACCGGCGGCCCGAACCTCCAGTTCGTGGACACCATCCGCGCGGTGATCGACTTCATCAACCACATGCCGTCCTGCGGCTCGGGCGACTGCAAGATCCCGATCGGCCAGTTCTTCGTCAACCCGGCGAAGGCGCTCGACACCCTGGCGTCCCCGGCGTCGGCGGCGAGCCTGATCGACAACCCGCAGCCGAAGACCGCCGACGAGGTCAAGAACGCGATCGACGGCAAGACGACCGGCCGGAAGCTGTTCGGTACCGGCCTGGCCGCGAACAACGCCTCGAAGATCGGCTTCTCGTTCCCGGTCTTCGACAACCCCGGCTCGCTGTTCGGCCTGCTCATGGGCCAGGACGTGGAGCTGATCGGGTTCGACAGCGGTCCGCTGGAGCTCGGGTTCAGCTGGCGGCAGTCGTTCGGCCCGGTGTACGCGCCGCCGCCGGTCCTGATCACGCTGTCGGGCAGTGCCTCGGTGACCGCCCGGTTCATCGCCGGCCTGGACACCAAGGGCATCCGCTCGGCGGTCGAGGCGATCCAGAACGGCGGCCCGGTACGCGCGATCGACATCCTCGACGGCCTCTACTTCAAGACGGCCGACGCGAGCGGCAAGGCGGTCCCCGTCGTGACGCTGCGCGGCGAGATCGCGGCCGGCGCCGAGGTGAGCGTACTGATCGTGAAGGCGGGCATCGAAGGCGGAATCCGGCTCACCGTCGGGTTCAGCTGGAACGACCCGAACAACGACGGCAAGTTCCGGCTCAGCGAGTTCCTCCAGGCGCTGCTGACCAACCCGATCTGCCTGTTCACCACCAGCGGCCAGCTGTCGGTGTTCCTGCGGGTCTACATCACGATCGACCTGTTCCTGTTCTCCAAGACGTGGAGCTTCACCCTGGTCAACGCGACCCTGCTGGACTTCCGCGCCCAACCGGACTGCTCGCCACCGCCACCGCAGCTCGGCGGCACCGTCGGTGACACGCTGGTCGTCTTCGCCGGCAAGTTCGGCGGGCAGTCCCAGCGTGGCGACAAGGTCTGGGACAACACGAAGGACACCTACAACGGCGACGTCATCAAGGTGTACGCGTTGCACTACGCGGACTCCGGCCAGGACGGCGCGACCAACGGCTTCGACGGCTTCGCGGTCGAGGCGCTGGGCCGCAAGCAGGAGTTCCTCGACCCGAACCTGACCCGGGTGGTCGTCGACGGCCGCGACTACCACCTCGACGACGCGAGCAAGACGGCGATGTCGGTCGTGTTCCTCGGCGACGGCGACCCGGCCGGCGACGGCACCGCCACCTCGCCGTTCGACAAGACGGCCGTGGTGATGGGCTCCGACGGGGCCGACAACATCAAGACCGGCACCGGACCGTCCTTCGTGGACGGCGGCAAGGGCGACGACACGATCGTGACCGGCGAGGCGGCCGGCGTCACCTCCTGGGTGACCGGCGGCGAGGGCAACGACTCGATCACCACCGGCGCCGGCGACGACGTGGTGGCCGGCGACACCGGGCTCGGCACGGCCCAGAAGGACCTGACGGTCCACGGCGAGAAGGGCGACAAGAGCCTCAGCGGCGTCATCGACTGGACGCAGCTGCACGCGCCCGGCGACGACGCGACCGCGGGCACGGGTGCCGACACGCTGACCGTCGGACACGGCGCGAACAAGGTCTACGGCAACGGCGGTGACGACGTGATCGCCGCGCTGGTGGACGAGCGTACGCCGAACGGCGCGAACATCATGGTCGGCGGGGCCGGCGCGGACACCCTCAACGGCGGCAACGGCGACGACAGGATCTACACCTACGACCAGAACCCGCCCGCCGATCCGGACCAGTCCGGGAGCGGTGACGAGAATCTGGTCAACAACGTCAACACCGGTGGCGGCCAGGACAAGGTCTACGGCGCGGCCGGGACCGACCTCGTGGTGTCGCACTCGGCCAACGGGCAGACCGGCGAGATCTACGGCTTCGGCGGGGACGACGTCCTGTCCGGCGGCTACGGCACCGACAAGATCTTCGGCGGCCCCGGCGACGACTACGTGCTCGCCGAACCCTCGGCCGTCGGCCCGGCCGGCGCCTCGGACGGGTACGGCGCGGCGCGTACGGTGGTGCACCAGGATCTGCCGCCGCGCGTCGAATCCGAGCCGAAGCTCCTCGTCGGCGGGGCCGGGCACGACCACATCATCGGCGGCGACGGCGGAGCGACGGTCTTCGGCGACGCGTACCTGGTGAACGAGGCCTGTGTGGACGGTGCCTCGGCGACCGCCCAGCCGGCCGCGGCCGACCAGGGAGCCTCGGACCTCATCCTCGGCGGCTCCGGCGTGGAGAAGGTCTCGGCGGGCGGTGGTGACGACCGCTCCGATCTGGGCGGCGGCAACGACATCGCCTGCGGCCAGCGCGGCGACGACACGCTCAACCTGGGCGACGGCGACGACAAGGCGTGGGGCGGCCTCGGCAAGGACCAGCTGCTCGGCGACTCCGGAACCGACACGCTCTACGGCAACGAGGGCGACGACGGCCTCTACGGCGGCACCGGGATCGACACCATCGAGGGCGACGACGGCAGCGACTACGCCTTCGGCGGCGACGACGCCGACACCATCTACGGCGGTACGCGTACCGCCGGGGCGGCCGACTCGACGGACTACCTGTTCGGCGAGGCCGGCAACGACTGGATCGTCGGCGACAACGGGGACACGACGCCGTATCCGCTCGACCTGTCCGGGGCGACCCCGGCGGCCGGCGCGGGCGACGTGATCTCCGGCGGCTCCGGTGACGACCACGCGTACGGCGGGCTCGGCGACGACTCCGTCAAGGGCGACGAGGGCAACGACTACCTCGAAGGCAACAACGGTACGGACGTCGTGCACGGTGACGACGGCGACGACCAGCTCATCGGCGGTTCCTCGGAGTCGCTGAGCGGCACGGGGCGGCCGGACGCCACCGACTACCTGTACGGCGACGCCGGCAACGATCTGATCGCGGGTGACAACGCCCGGTTCACCACGGACGGCGTGACCCGGCTCGTGCAGGGGCGCGGCGTACCGCAGGTGCGGATCGAACTGCTCGATCTCGGGGCGGCACCGGCGGCCGGGACCAGCGCGGCCGACTACATCTCCGGCGACGCCGGTGACGACGTGCTGCTCGGCCAGGGCGGGCCGGACCGCGTACGCGGCGGGGCGGACAAGGACTACGCCGAGGGCGGCCCGGGCAGCGACTGGGTCGAGGGCGACACCGGCGACGACGACGTGGTGGGCGGTTCGTCCACTCCGGACGGTGTCGTGACCGTGCCGCCGGCCGGCCGGCCTGACACGGCCGACGCGCTCTTCGGCGGCCCCGGCAGCGACATCCTGCTCGGCGACAACGGTGCGATCCTGCGCCCGCTCGCCGGGGACACGCCCGCCGCGGTCACCAACCGGCTCGCGGCCGACGGGACGGCCTTCCCGCCGCGTGTCGTCACCTTCCTCGACCGGGGTACGCCGGACGCCGCCAAGTTCGGCGACGACCGGATCAGCGGCGGCGACGGGGTCGACCTCGCGTACGGGCAGGACGGGTCGGACGCGATCACGGGTGACGGCGGCGCAGACTACCTGGAAGGCAACGGCGGCAACGACATCCTGCGCGGTGACCTGCCGCTCGGCGCGGCCGGGCACGCCGCCGTGACCCCGATCGCGGCCCAGCCGTGGCCGGGTGCCGCGGGCACGGCCGCCGACCTGGTCGGCCCCGGTACGCCGGACGGCCAGGACGACCTCATCGGCGGCAGTTCGGCCCAGGGCTTCCGGGACGGCGCCGATGTGATCGAGGGCGACGGCGGTGACGACGTGCTGCTCGGCGACGACGGCTCGCTCGTCCGCACGGTCGTGAACGGGAAGGAGAAGGTCTACTCCGAGCGCTACCCGACCGGGGCCGACCTGACCAACGCCACGGTGGCGCGTACGCACGACCCGGCGCTGCCCGGCCCGTCGACCCGGTTCTGCTCGGCGACCAGCCTGTTCACCTGCGAGCCGGCGGGCTCGTTCGGCAACGACACGCTCTACGGCGACGGTGGCAACGACGGTGTCTGGGGCCAGGACGGTGACGACACCGTCTACGGCAACGACGGGAACGACGACCTGTTCGGCGAGCTCGGCGCGGACACGATCTACGGCGGGGCCGGCGAGGACGCGATCGTCGGTGACCGCGGCGGCGTCGTGAACCAGTACGTCAACGCCGACGACAACGCCGCGCTCGGGTTCTCGATGGACCTGAACCAGGTGCCGAAGGAGCACTACACCGGGTTCGCCGTCGGCACCTACGACCGGCGGGTGGACCTGCTCCACGACACCGACGGCGACCAGTGGATCGGCGGGCCGGCCAGCCCGGCGATGCCGCACGACGGGTACACCACCGGCGACAGCGACCTGATCCGGGGCGGGTCCGGCAACGACAACATCCACGCGGGCTGGGGCAACGACATCGCCAACGGTGACAGCGGCGGTGACCAGATCTTCGGGGCGCAGGGCTCGGACGTGCTGTGGGGCGGCAAGGGCTGCGACCCGGTCCTCGACGCGGCCAACCCGGACTGCCTGAAGAACGGGGTGTTCGACCCGACCGCCCGGGGCAGCCTCGACCAGTTCGTCGACCACACGTTCGGCGGCTCCGGCGAGTCGAACGACGAGGGCTTCGGCTCGGATCTGCTCGACATGAAGCCGCGCGGGGTCTACCCCGACTGCGTCGCCGGCCGCTGGCCGGTGACCACCGGGAGCGTCACCAAGGACCCGTGCATCTGGTACCAGATGACCGACATGGACAACGCCACCGACACGGACAACCAGACGCACCAGGGCACCGACTGGATCTACGGCGGCTGGGACCGGGACGCGATGCAGGCCGACGTGGCGGCGAACGGGCCGAACAACGGCGACCGGCTCATGGACTGGAACGGCGCGTACAACCTCTACACCCACTGCAACGCGGCGTACGGCGGCTACAACGACATCCGCCAGCACAGCCCCGCGATGCAGGACTTCCTCACCCATGTGGCCTGGGCCAGCGGGGCGGGGCAGACCGCGGCCGACGTGAACACGCCGGGCACCTCGGCCTTCCTCGAACTCGCCTACACCTACACCAGCGACAACAACGATCACGGGGCGGGGAGGGCGTACCCGGGCACGCCGGGGCACTTCGACGACCCGGTCGCCTGCACCGATTAAAGAAGAGTTGAGTTCGTGGCCGGCGGGGCGGTTCGCCCCGCCGGCCCATCCGTATCGGAGGACGTCATGCTTCGACGGTTCGCCGTCCTACTGTCCACTGTGGCGCTCGGTCTGGGTACGCTGACCGCCACGACGACCACCGCCCACGCCGGACCGCCGGACAGGAGCGGGACGCGCGTCTCCGCGTACAAGATGAAGTCCGGAGAGACGGCGGTGGCGCTCGCCCGGAAGGTCGGCGCGGAGATCTCCACGCGCGAGCCGGGGTTCACGATGATCAGGGCGACCGCCGATCAGGCCGAGCGGCTCCGCGGCCTGGGGATCAAACTGGAAGGCGGTGGCGTCGCGTCGCTCGCGACCGGTGTCGGTACGCCGGTCGACCCGGGCTACACGACCTACGCGCAGATGCTGACGGCGTTCGACGGCATCGCGACCGCGTTCCCGGGCATCGCCGCCAAGCAGGTGATCGGGCACAGCGCCGAGGGCCGGGACCTGGTGGCGCTGAAGATCTCCGACAACGTGGCCACCGACGAGAACGAGCCGGAGGTGCTCTTCACCGCCAACCAGCACGCGCGCGAACACCTGACGGTGGAGATGGCGATCGCGCTGGCGGGCTTCCTCACCGGCCAGTACGCGATCAACCCGGACGTGCAGAAGATGGTGAACAGCCGGGAGATCTGGATCATCCCGATGGTGAACCCGGACGGCGTCTCGTTCGACATGGTCAGCGGCCTCTACCAGATGTGGCGCAAGAACCGGCAGGCGACGCCGGGCAGCACCGAGATCGGCACCGACCTCAACCGCAACTGGGGCTACAAGTTCGCCTGCTGCGCCGGATCCTCGCCGTTCCCGACCGAGGAGGACTACCGCGGCCCGTCGGCGTTCTCGGCCCCCGAGACCCAGGCGGTACGCGACTTCGTCCTGTCCCGGCGCGTCGGCGGCGTCCAGCAGATCACCGAGGCCATCGACATCCACACGTTCACCGAGCTGGTGCTGTGGCCGTTCGGGTACACGACGAAGACCACGGTCACCGGCACGATGTCCGCCGACGAGTACGCGACCCACAAGGCGATCGGCACGGAGTTCGCGATGCTCAACGGCTACACGCCCGGCCAGGCGAGCGGCCTCTACATCACCGACGGCAGCATCGACGACTGGCTGTGGGGCACCCAGAAGATCTACACCTTCACCACCGAGATGTACCCCAAGGAGAACGACCCCGACGCCTTCTACCCGCCGTCGAGCGTCATCTCCGCGCAGACCTCGCGCAACATCCCCGCGATCATGCGCTTCCTCGGGTACGCCGACTGCCCCCAGCGGGCGATCGGCAAGGAGGGCACCTACTGCAAGAAGACCGACGACTACACGCTGACGGCCCCCGCGACCGCGACGGTGGCCCAGGGCGCGGACGTGACGGTCGCGTTGACCGCCACCAAGACCACGGGCGCCGCCCAGCTCGTCTCGATGACCGCCGAGGGTACGCCGCCCGGCGCGACCGTCACCTTCTCGACGGGCTCGATCCCGACCGACGGATCGGCGCAGTCCGCGACCATCCACACCTCGGCGACCACGACCCCCGGCACCTACACGGTCGTCCTCGTCGGCAACGGCACCGCCGGCACCGTACGCACAGCCCGCGTGACGCTGACGGTCACCGGCACGGCCGCGTGCGCGGGCGGCAACGCGACCCGGCTGACGATCCCCGACGGCACCTCGACCTTCGTGTCGAACACGGTGACGATCGCGGCCTGCGGCGGCAACGCGGGAACGACGGCCCGAGTGGACCTCGACGTCACCCACACGCACATCGGTGACCTGGAGATCGCCCTCAAATCCCCGACCGGTACGCGCTTCGTCCTGCACGCGCTGGGGACGGGCGCGGACCTGAACGACATCAAGCGGTCGTACACCGTGGACCTGTCGGGGGAGGCGGCCGACGGGGCGTGGACGCTGGAGGCCGAGGACGTCACCGGCGGCGACTCCGGCCGCGTGAATTCCTGGACCCTGACCCTGAAGTAGCACCGCCCCTTGTGCCCTTTGCTCCAGCGGGGTCGCGGCCTTGACCCCGCGGGGCCTACCGCGGGGCTTGATCCCGCGGGGGCTTGATCCCGCGGGGGCTTGATCCCGCGGGGCCTTGATCCCGCGGGGGCTTGATCCCGTTTGGATCAGGGAAATCACCCGAATCATGGCCCAAGATTCGGGTGAAAAACCTGATCCAAACGGGATCATCGGGCCGCCGGGCCCGCCGGCGCAGGGCGCGGGGCCGTGGGGAGCGGGGCCGTGGGGAGCGGGGCGTGGGGCGGCGCCGTAGTCGCGACTGTCCGTCTTGCGGGAATCCACCTGTTGAGCGATCTTGACCGATGTGGCGAAACCAACGTCAACCCGGCCAGGAAGCGTTGATTTCGCCACATCCGTCAAGATCAAAACCGCAACCGGCCCGCCCACCGTGCCCGATCGCACCGAATCCCGAGGTCTCCTCCGACATCGCAGGCGCCGCGACGCGTACTCCCGGATGGGCAAGGACAACGACGGCGCCGCAGCGAGCCCGAACGCTCAAAAGGGCTGAACACTCATGAGGAGGTCGTCTCGAGGATGAGGCGTACTACTTCGTCGGGGGCGTCGCTCATCGGGACGTGACCGCATCCGCGTAGGCGCTCGACCCGTGCCCCGGGAAGCGCGGCCGCGGCCCGTTCCGCCTGGTGTACGCCGAAGATGCGATCCGCCTCGCCCCACCCGATCGTCACCGGAACCTCCGATGTGGACAGAGATGGGGGAAACGCGTACCCGCGGGCGGACCGGGCCACCGAGGAATAGCCCCGACCACGACGGAAGGCCAGGGCATCACCCAGAGCCTGGGCGGGGGAGATCCGGGACGTGTGCACGACCAGCGAGCCGAAGCACAGCGAGCGGACGGCCGGCGACCGCAGCGCCACCTTCATCACCGGCGCCGGGAGGTAGGTGTTCGCCCGCATCGCGCCGAGGATCCGCAGCGCGCGGCGGCGTTCGGCCTCGGTGTAGAACCCGGCGGGGGAGAAGGCGGTCGCCGACCTGGCCAGCCCGGCGGCCGCGAGTTCGAGGCTGATCGCGCCGCCGAGGCTGTACCCGGCGACGTGCGGCCGGTCGAGCCCCCATGAATCCAGCACGGAAGCCAGCACTTCGACGGTCGCGGGCATCCCCTGTGGCATACCGGCTTCGGGGACGGGGGAGGCGCCGAAACCGGGGAGGTCCACCGCGATCACCTCGTGGTGGGCGGCCAACCGGTCGAGGACCGGCTGCCACGCCTGCCACCGGTGGCCGATCCCGTGCACGAGCACCAGCGGTTCGCCCTGACCGCGGCGTACGTGGTTAATCATGGCGTACTCCGACCGTCGACTTGCCGAAGGACCGGCCGAGGCCGCGTACCTCGGTCTCCATGTCGGTGACCGTGCTGCCCATGCCCTTGCGGACGACGAAGTCCGAGAATCCGCTCAGGACGACCGGGCGCATCGCCTGCACCAGGCCCATCGTGCGGGGTACGTAGACCTTCCGCTTGCGCTTCTCGATCCCGCGGACGATCGCGTCGGCGCACTTCTCGACCGAGACCACCGTCGACAGCGGCCAGGGCAGCCGCTTCAGCGCCGTGCGGAACGACGCGAGGTCCTCGCGGATGTCGCGGACCAGGTCGGTGTCGATCCAGATCGGGTGCGCGCTGCCCACCGTCACGCCGCGCTCCGCGGACTCCAGGCGCAGGACGTTCGCGTACTGCTCGACGCCGGCCTTCGACGCGCAATAGGCCGCCATCCCCGGCATCGCCGTGAACGCCGCCGCCGACGACACGACGAGCACATGCCCCCGCGCCCGCGTCACCTCGGGCAGCGCGGCGCTCACCGTCCGCATCACTCCGATCAAGTTCACTTCCACGGTACGCACAAGCGCGTCGACCGGTCCCAACGCGACGGTGCCCAGGTTCGCGATCCCGGCGTTGGCGACCACGACGTCGATCCGGCCGAAGTGCTCCACCGTGGATGCCACGGCCGCGTCGAGGGCGGCGGAGTCGGTGACGTCGCACTCGTGCCAGTGGCCACCGACCTCGGTCGCCACGTTCTTCAGCAGGTCGGGTTCGAGGCCGACCACCGACACCCGGGCACCCCGCGCGGCGGCGACCCGGGCGACCTGGGCGCCGATGCCGCGGGCGCCGCCGGTGATGAGGACGGTCTTGCCGGACAGGTCATACATCGGCGTATCGCCTTTCGAGCGTGGGGGCGACGGCGGCGTACTCGGCGGGATGGAAGGAGCGCAGCTTCAGCCGGAAGCTCGTGGCGAAGCCGGGCCAGATCGTCGTGTTGCGGCCGCTGGCGTCGAGGTACCAGCTGGCGCAGCCGGTGTGCCACACCGTGCCGGCCATCTTCCGGTCGACCTCGGCCGACCAGTCGCGCTGGGCCTCGGCGGTCGGCTCCATCGCGACGATGCCCCGGGAACGCATGTGCTTCAACGCGTTCACCACGAGCTTCAGCTGCGCCTCGATCATCAGCACGACCGACGTGTGCCCGAGCCCCGTGTTCGGGCCGAGGAGCAGGAACAGGTTCGGGAAGCCGGGGACCGTGGTGCCGCGGTGCGCGTACATGCTGGGGGTCCAGGTCTCGGCCAGCGATCGGCCGTCCGTGCCCCGGATGTGGCGCATGATCGGTGCGTCGGTCACGTGGAATCCGGTGCCGAGGATGATCGTGTCGGCCGGGTGCTTCACGCCGTCGGCCGATACCACGCCGTCGGGCTCGATCCGCGCGATCCCGGCCGCCTCCACGCGTACGTTCGGGTTGGTCAGGGACGGCCAGTAGTCGTTGCTGATGAGGACGCGCTTGCAGCCCATCGCGTACGCCGGGGTGAGTTTGGCTCGCAGCTCGGGATCGCGGACCTGGCGGCGCAGCGTGCGCAGGGAGATCTTCGAGGCCAGACGGTTGACGGCGGGGTGCAGGAAGCCGACGCCCATGCCGTCGCGCATCCAGTAGAGGCCGGTCCGCACGAGGCGCTGCGCGCCCGGCACGTGCCGGTAGAGGAAGCGCTCGGCGCGGCTGATGCGGCGCGCGCCGCGATGCATGATCCACGCGGGCGTACGCTGGAACAGCGTGAGCCGCCCGACCAGCGGCTGGATCTGCGGCACGAACTGGACGGCCGACGCGCCGGTGCCGATGACGGCGACCTGGCGGCCGGTGAGGTCGACGTCGTGCCGCCAGCGGGCCGAATGGAAGACGGTGCCCTGAAACGCTTCGATCCCAGGAATGTCGGGAATGGACGGATCGCTCAGCGGCCCGGCCGCGCTGATCAGCACCCGGGCCGTGTACGCGCCCCCGGACGTCTCGATCCGCCACCGCTGGGCGGCGCCGTCCCAGACGGCCTCGCGGACGAGATGCCGGAACCGCAGATGCGGCCGCAGACCGAAGTCGTCCGCGCATCTCCGCAGGTACGCCCAGATCTCGGCCTGTCCGGAGAAGGTGTTGGACCAGTCCGGGTTGCGGGCGAACGAGAACGAGTAGAGGTGCGACGGCACGTCGCAGGCGCAGCCGGGGTAGGTGTTGTCCCGCCAGGTCCCGCCGACGTCCTCGCCCGCGTCGAAGAGCAGGAAGTCGGTGAACCCGGCCTGTCGCAGGCGGATCGCCGCGCCGAGCCCGCCGAAGCCGGCCCCGACGATCGCGATGTCGATGTCGGTCACTCGTCCTCCTCCTCGTCTTCCCAGGGTGGGGTGCCCGTGCCGGTGAGGCGTACGCCGCCCCAGGGGTCGGCCTCGCCCAGCCGGCCGTCGGCGGTTCGTGTTCCAATGTGGACTGTCACGTCGCGCCGGCCCGCGCGCAGCAGCGCCACCAGGGCCGGCGCCGGTTCGATCCGGCCGTTCCAGTGGAACCGGCCGTCCGTGGGGTCGAAGCGGCCGGAGAGATGGACGCGTACCTCGGTCCCGGCGACGACCGCCGCCCCGTGGTAGCTCATGGCAGCTTCGCCGTCATCAGCTCGTGGGGGAGGTCGGCCGACTGGCGTACGCCGGCGATGCCGCTCCACAGCAGGGTGGTGAGGTACTCGGTCAGGGCCGCGCGCCGGATCGGCTGGCCGTGCGTCAGCCACCAGTCGCCGACCGCCTGCACGAACCCGACCAGCCCGTACGCCCACGGTTCGGCCGGCCCCGCGTCGAGTCCGAGGCTGCGCAGCCGGTCGCCGATGACCCGGGCGAGCCCGGCCGCGATCTGCTGCGAGGTGCCGGCCACGAGCCGCTGGGCGGCCGGCTGCCGCATGACGAACATGTACAGCTTCGGCTCCGCCTCGATCACCCCGAGGTACGCGTCGATCGTCGCCTCGATGAGGTCGCGCTCCTCGCGTACGCGGTCGATCGCGGGGGTGACCGTGTCGACGACGATGGCGGTCATGTGCTCGCCGACCGCCGACCAGAGCTCCTGCTTGTCGGCGAAGTACCGGTAGAGCACCGGCTTGGAGACGCCCGCCTCGGCCGCCACCTGATCCATGTCGACGTCCGGTCCGTTGTGGAGGACGGCCCGGATGGCAGCCGTGATCATCTCCGCCCGGCGCTGCTCGCGGTGCTTGACCCAGCGTGCCTTCCGGCCGCTGACGGGTTGGGCGGCGGCTGCGGCAGCGGGTTCGGCGGCTGGTTCGGCCGTCGGTTCGGCATTGACAGGGTTCACGTCCGCTTGCATGCTACTAGGAGTAACAGTTACGTCGGGTAACCGTCAAGAGTCAGGAGCGCCGGTGGACACTCGGGAACGCACAGCGCAACGGCTACTGGACACCTCGGCGCGGTTGAGCTTCGATCCGATCGTCGAGATCGACTGGGACGCGCCCGCCGAGCCGGGCCGCTACTGGCTTCCCCCGCGGCGCAGCAGCCTCTACGGGACCTCGCTGTGGCAGGGCCTGACCGAGGAGCAGCGGATCGAGCTGAGCAAGCACGAGGTGGCCTCGGCCGCCAGCGCCGGCGTGTGGTTCGAGACGATCCTCATGGAGATGCTGGTCCGGCACTACTACGACGCCGACCCCACCAGCCGCCACGCCCAGTACGCGCTGACCGAGGTCGCCGACGAGTGCCGCCACTCGATCATGTTCGGCAAGCTCATCGAGGCCACCGGCTGCCCGTTCTACCCGGCGAGCCGCTTCGACCACAACCTCGGCCGCTTCCTCAAGGCGACCGCGGCCGGCCCGCACATGTTCGCCTCGATCCTGATCGCCGAGGAGATCCTCGACGCGTTCCAGCGCGAGATCATGGCCGACGAGTCGCTCCAGCCGCTCATCCGCATGGTGTCGCGCATCCACGTCGTCGAGGAGGCCCGGCACGTCCGCTACGCCCGCGAGGAACTGGCCCGCCAGGTGGAGTCGGCCGGCCCGCTGCGGATCGCGTACGCGCGGACGGTCATCGCCCGGGCGGCCAACTCGATCGCCAACCGGCTCGTCAACCCCCGCGTGTACGCGTCCGTCGGCATCCGGCCCCGCGACGGGCGGGCGGCGGCGCGGACGAATCCGCACTTCCAGGCCACGCTGCGCTGGTCGGCCGAGCGGGTGTACGCGTACCTCGGGGAGCTGGGCCTCATCGGCGGCCCGGCCCACGCCCTCTGGCGCCGCTCCCACCTCATCTGACCGACTCCGGGGGGATCTTGGGCCGGGTGCGCAGGGTCGTGGTGGCGAGGGGTGGGGACCGGGACGGGGATGGCTTAGGCTCGGGGCGTGGATCTCCACGTCACCCTGGCCGGACGCGGTGACCTGGCCACTCGCATCTACCGCGAGCTGCTCGACGCGATCGTCGACGGCCGGTTGCGCGCGGGCGAGCGCCTGCCCCCGACCCGGGAGCTGGGCGCGCGGCTGGAGGTCTCCCGGAACACGGTCGCGGCCGCGTACGAGCGGTTGACCGCGGAGGGATTCCTGGTCGCGCGGGTCGGCTCCGGCACGTTCGTCAGCGATCAACCGCTGCGGACCCGGCCGCGCAGCGCCGCTTCGGGCGGCGTCACGCCCCGGCGGCTCTTCTCCGCGCTGCTGGAGAAGACCACCACCCTCGGTGCGCCGGCGCTCGCGTACGACTTCCGGGTCGGGGTCCCCGACGGCCGGCTGTTCCCCATCGAGACCTGGCGGCGGCTGCTCGCCCACGAACTTCAGGCTTCCGCTGTACGCGACGCGGCGTACCGCGATCCGGCCGGTCATCCCGCGTTGCGGGCGGCGATCGCCCGGGCGGCCGGCCTGTCCCGCTCGGTACGCGCGGCACCCGACGACGTGCTGGTCACCCAGGGGGCGCAGCAGGCGCTCGACCTCATCGGGCGGGTGATGCTCGACCCCGGTGCCGTGGTGGCCGTCGAGGAACCGGGGTACCCGCCGGCCCGGCTGCTCTTCGAGTCGCTCGGCGCCACGATCGTGCCGGTCCCGGTGGACGAGGAGGGGCTGGTCGTCGACGCGCTGCCGAAATCCGCCCGGCTCGTCTACACGACGCCGTCGCATCAGTTCCCGCTGGGCGTACCGATGTCGCTGGCGCGGCGGGCGGCGCTGCTCGACTGGGCCGAGCGGGCGGACGCGCTCATCGTCGAGGACGACTACGACAGCGAGTTCAGGTTCTCCGACCGGCCGCTCGAACCCCTGCAGAGCCTGGACCGCACCGGCCGGGTCGTCTACGTCGGCACCTACTCCAAGACGCTGCTTCCCTTGCTGCGCTTGGGTTTCCTGGTCGCGCCCGCCGCGCTCGCCCCGGCCCTGCGGCTCGCCCGGCAGCTGTCGGACTGGCACGGGCACCTGCCCACCCAGGCTGCCCTCGCCCGGTTCCTCGACGACGGCCAGCTCGGGCGGCACGTCCGCAAGGCCACCCGGGCGTACGCGGCCCGGCACGAGCTCATCGTCGAGATCCTGGAACGCGACTTCGCGGACGTGCTCCAGATCGTGCCGTCCGCGGCCGGTCTGCACCTCAGCGCGTACTCCCTGGTGGATTGCGATGTGCCGCGGGCCGTGCGGCAGGGCGTGGGCATCGAGCCGCTCGCGGGCTATTACGCCGTTCCGCCGGGGCGCGCGGGCCTGGTGCTGGGGTACGGCGCGATCCCGCTGGACCGGATTCCGGAGGGTTTGCGCCGGCTGCGGGCGTGTTTCTGAAATCCTGAACGGCATGTGGATGATCAACGAGCTGGCGTACGCCGGTCCCGAACATCTCGACCCGGCCTTCGTGGCGGGGTACGACCGCAAACAGGGGCACCCCGACCCGGCGCCGGACATCGCCGAATTCCGCGACCACGGCCTCGAACCGGGCGCGAGCATCCTCGACCTCGCGGCCGGCACCGGCCGGTTCGCGATCGCGGCGGCGGAGACCTTCGCGGTCACGGCGGCGGACGTGTCCCCGGCGATGCTGTCCTACCTGCGCGCGCACGCCCCGGCCGGGTTGAAGGTCACCCAGGGCGGATTCCTCAGCTACACCGGCGGCCCGTTCGACGGCGTACACACCCGCAACGGCCTGCACCAGCTGCCGGACTTCTTCAAGGGAATCGCGCTGCAGCGGATCGCGGACCTGCTGCGCCCCGGCGGCATCCTGCGCGTACGCGACCTCATCTACGATTTCCACCCGGCAGAGGCACCGGCGGTGTTCGACGAATGGTTCGCGGGAGCGGTCACCGACCCGGCAGTGGGATACACCGCCGACGACTACGCGGAACACATCCGCACGGAGTACTCGACGTACCGGTGGCTGTTCGAGCCGCTGCTGGAACAGGCGGGATTCCAGATCGTGTCGGTGGCGTACGAACGGCGGCTCTACGGCGCGTACACCTGCGTCAAGCGCCCGTAGCCGTCGGGACTCCAAGACCGGGTTTGGATCACGGTTGTCACCCGAAATCATGGGCTCTACAGCCGCGCCGCTGCCATGATCGAGGCGGGTTTCTGGTCGCTCCGTGAAGATCAAGGCGGAGTTCTGGTCGTCAGGACAGCCGGAACGCCACCACGATCTTCGCCGCACAACCGGAAACCCACCTCGATCATGCAAGCGGTTGCGCGTTTCCTGGTTTGTCGGGAGCTTGATCTGGACGGATCGTCACCGTCCATACCGGACAGTCGCGACATGGTCGGAGCCTGACCAGGCTGTCGGCGCCGGTCCGGCGCCATGGCTCCCCGATCCCAACGGGGATCACTGAAGTCGGCGGCCCCTGCTCACACCGGGTGCGTCAACGTTCATGCATCGTGGGTTGGAAATGCCACCTCACCCGTCAGCGATCAAGAATGGCGACCGCGATCCGCCGGGCGGAGGATCTCGTCGGCGCCGCCGACGCGACCGCCTTGATCAAGTACCGCTATTACGGCACCGCGACACCGATCTCCTTGATCAAGTACCGTCATTACGGCGGGAGAGCGCTTCCCTGCCGAATAGGCGGTACTTGATCAAGGCCATCCGCCTTGGACTGCCGAAATAGCGGTAAGTAATCATCTCGCGGCGGGCCGCTCGGCGGGGCCGCTCGTTCACGGCGTGGCAGCTTGATCAAGTTTCCGGCTCCTACAGAAGACCGGCCGATTCCGCAGATTCAGGGCACTATACGAGCGTTCATGGAGCCCAAGATTCAGGTGCCGACCGCGATCCAAACCCGATCTTGGGCACGGCTGCGGTGCTTAGTTCTCGGGGATCTCCGCGGGGCGTTGCCGGAGGTGGCGTACGGCGAGAAGTGTGGTGATGACCGCCGCCAACGCTCCGCCCGTCCATAATGGAACGACCAGCCCGCCGGACGCGATGAAGCCGCTGAGGAAGGCGCCGATCGCGCCGCCGCCCGCGCTCGCGACCCGGTGGCCGGCCGCGACCCGGCCCATCAGGCCGGCCGGCGTGGCGAGCTGGCGGGCGGCCGTGCCCGCGATGGTGCCGACGGCTCCGGCGACGCCGAGGACGGCCAGGCCGAGCGCCGCCACGGTCACGCTGCCGCTCAGCGCGATCGCCGGCCAGACCAGCACCTGCGCGGCGAAGACCGGGACGTACACGGCCAGGGCGGCGGCGTCGCGCAGGAAGCGGGGCGCGACGAGGCCGGCGGCCACCGCGCCGAGCGCGCCGGCGCCGAGCAGCAGGCCGAAGCCGAGGGTGCCGAGATCCAGCCGGTCCTGGGCGTACAGGACGAGGGTGGCGGACGAGATCGCGTACGCGAGATTGAAGGAGAACGCGCACCCGGCCAGCAGGCGCAGTTCGGGGTTGCGCAGGAGGTAGGTGACGCCGCCGCCACGCGGGACGGCGGGCACGGCGGCGCGGGGGACCCGGCTGAGCAGGGCCGCGGAGATCACGAAGGTCGCGGCGTCGGCGAGGAACGGCAGCGAGCGCGCGAGCGCGAAGGCGGCGGCGCCCAGCGGCGGCCCGGCGAGCGACCGGCCGAACGCGTCCATGCTCCAGATGCGCCCGTTGAGCGTGGTCAGCCGCGCCTTGTCACCCGCGGCCAGCTGCTGGATGAGAGCGACGCTCGCCGGTTGGAACAAGCACGTCGCCACGCCGACCACGAACACGGTCACCGCCAGCGCCGCGACGCTCGCCCGCCCCGCCAGCGCGAGCGCACCGAACACCGCGAGCGTCACGGCCCGCACGACATCCGCCCCCATCATCGCCGTACGCCGGTCCCACCGGTCCACCAGAGCCCCCGCGGGTACGCCGACCAGCAACCACGCGGCCGTGGAGGCGGCCACGACGAAGCCGATCTCGACAGGGTCCCGGGTGAGCGTGGCCGCCATGAGCGGCGTGGCCGCGACGAGCATCCCGTCACCCGTGACGGACGCTCCGGTGGCCAGAATGAGGTACGCGAAGGGGGCGCGGCGCATCCACCATCATGACTTATGCATCCTGTCGGCATGGAGCTGCGGCCGGCGGGCGTACACGAAGTAGAAGCGGTGCTGGAATTCTGGCGTTATGCCGCCGAGGGGACCGACCGCGACGACCGGCCCGAGGCCGTGGCCGCCCTCATCGCCCGTGACCCCGACGCACTGATCCTGGCTGTCGACAATGGACAGATCGTGGGGTCTCTGATCGCGGGCTGGGACGGTTGGCGGGCCAGCCTCTACCGGTTCGCGGTCGATCCCGCCCGCCGCCGTCAGGGCATCGGCAGCCGGCTGGTGGCCGCCGCCGAGCAGCGGTTGGCGTCGCTCGGCGCGCGCCGGGCGGACGCGATGGTCCTCAACGCCAATGAGCAGGGCCACCTGGCCTGGAGCGCCGCCGGCTACACCCGCGAGACCAACAACGCCCGCTGGGTGAAGCGCCTCCCCTAGCCCCGCCATTCCGACCCCCCGATTCCGACCCCCCGATTCCGACCCCCCGATTCCGACGATCTTGCGCGAATGTCCGGGCATTACGGGCATTCGCCGCGAAATTCGAGGCATTCGCGCAAGATCGTCGGAATGACGGGGCGGGGGAACCGCCCGGGGGACCGCCGGGGCGGGTCAGCCGATGAGGGCCAGGTCTTCCGGGGTGAGGGTGAGATCGCCCGCCGCGATGTTCTCCTCAAGGTGGGCGAGTGACCCCGTCCCCGGAATCAGCAGGATGTTCGGCGACCGGGCGAGCAGCCACGCCAGCGCCACCTGCGCGACGGTCGCCCCGTGCCGTTCCGCCACCGTGGTGAGGTGCTCGGCCGTCACCGGCTGGAAACCGCCGCCGATCGGGAAGAACGGCACGTACGCCACCCCGGCCGCCGTGCACGCGTCGATCAGCGGATCGTCGTCGCGCCGGGCCACGTTGTACTGGTTCTGTACGCAGACGATCGGCGCGATGCTCCGGGCGAGTTCGAACTCGGGCAGGCCGATGTTGGAGACGCCGATGTGCCGGATCAGGCCCTCCTCGCGCAGCTTCATCAGGGTCTCCAGCGGCTCCGCGATCGAGGCGTCGCCGTGCCCCCGGTCGCCCATCCGCAGGTTCACCACGTCGACGCGGTCGATGCCCAGCGAGGTCAGGTTCGCCTCGATCCCGCGCCGCAGACCGTCCGGCGACAGCCCCGTGTGCTGCTCCGGCGGCAACATGATGTCCGGGCCCTCGACCAGCGCGCCGACCTTCGTCACGAGCACGAGATCATCCGCGTACGGGTGGAGGGCGCTGCGGATCAGTTCGTTGGCGGAGACGCCGTCGCGGGCGTAGTAGTTCGAGGTGTCGATGTGGTTGACGCCCAGTTCGACGGCGCGCCGCAGCACGGCCAGGGCGGTGTCGCGGTCGGGCCGGTCGCCGCGCGGCCAGCCGGTGAGCTTCATCGCGCCATAGCCGACGCGAGCGACGCCGAGGTCGCCCAGGTTCCCAGTCTCACAAGTCACGATCTTGATCCTAGGTCGCCGCGGGCGGTGCCTGATATCGGATTGCCCGCGATGCCAGGATGATCGCATGACCGATCGGAAGCCGATGATCGCCGTGCTGACCGGCGCCGGCATCTCCACCGACTCCGGCATCCCCGACTTCCGTGGCCCCAACGGCGTCTGGACGCGGGATCCGGCCATGGAGAAGCTCTTCACCCTGCAGAACTACCTCGCCGACCCGGACGTACGCCGCCGGAGCTGGCTGGCCCGCCAGGACAACGCCGCGTGGACGGCCGAACCGAACGCGGCTCACCGGGCGCTCGCCGAGCTGGACGCGGCCGGCTTCCCGGTCCGCGTGATCACGCAGAACATCGACGGGCTGCATCAGCGGGCGGGGTCGCCGGAGCGCAAGGTGATCGAGCTGCACGGCACGATGTTCCGCGTACGGTGTGTCGACTGTGGAGCGGTCACGACGATGCGGGAGGCGCTCGACCGGGTGGCGGCGGGTGAACCGGACCCGGCGTGCACCGAGTGCGGCGGCATTCTCAAGTCGGGCACGGTCATGTTCGGCGAGAACCTCGATCCGGACACGATCGACACGGCGCTCAAGGTGGCGCTGGCCTGCGACCGTTTCTGGGCGATCGGGACGTCGCTGACGGTCGAGCCGGCGGCGACGCTCTGCGCGGTCGCGGCGCAGTCGGGGGCGCGGCTGACCATCGTCAACGCCGATCCGACGCCCTACGACGTGATCGCGGACGAGATCGTGCGGGAGCCGATCGGCACGGCGGTCCCGCGGATGGTCCGCGAACTGATCTCAGGCGCCGGGAGTCGCTGACGCCGAGGCGTGGGGCCGGGCCCAGGACGTGCCATAGAGGTCGATGTTGCGGAACAGCACCTCGTAGGTCTGGCCCGCCTGGACCTCGTCCCGCTGCAGGACGCCGATCGCCACCCTGCCGTGGTCGAACGAGCTGTCGGACGCCACACCGATCGCTTTGCCGTCGGCGTACAGGGTCATGGTCGGGCCCTGGGCGACGACGCCGAAGCGGCGGCTCACGCCCACCTCCATCGGGGACGGGTACTGCATCGTGCGCAGGTGCGGGGTGCTCCAATGCTTGCCGTCGTTGCTCTCCTGGCGGATGAGCAGCGCGCCGTCCTGGCAGATCTCCAGGGCGTAGCCGCCGCGGGCGGCGTCGTCGAAGCGGAACCAGATGCCGGCGCAGGACGCCGCGGACAGCAGGGTCACGTCGACGAACGCGGCCGTGTCGGTCAGCTCGTCCTTCGGGCCGGGGCAGCGGTAGGTCGGGCCGGTGACCGAGGCGTGCACACCGCCGGACACATGGCAGGTCGCCTTGTTTGGGACGTCGGTGCGCTCATGCCACAGGCCGGCCGCGTCCAGTGTGTCCTGTGCCGCGGGGAGGAAGCCCGCCGGGACGACGTCGCCGTTGGCGGCGACCGAGGCGGAGGGAGTGGCCGCGGCCGACGCGCCGGCCGACGCCGGGGTGCTCGGACCCGCGCCCGGCCCGGCCGCGAAGGTGCGGTGCTGCGTGCCGAAGTAGACGCCGCCCGCGGCCACCGCCGCGAGCACCAGTACGGCCGCGACGGCCGTCAACACCTTGCGGCCCCGCCCGGAGCGCAGGCGGGGGATCGGGACGGACGAGGTCGTGCCGACGTCCGCCCGGGTGAGTTCGGCGCCGCCGGCCTGCGCTTCCTTGGCCGGTTCGATGACCGCCTTCGGTACGCCGCTGCGCGTCGCCCCGGTCGACATCAGCTCGTCGAGCAGGTCCCGGGCGGTCGGCCGGTCGGCGGGGTCCTTGGCCAGCGTACGGGCGATGATGTCGCGGAGGGCTCCGCCGATGCCGTCGAGGTCGGGCTCGCTGGTGAGGATGCGGACGGCCGTCGACGCGGGGGTGTCGCCGCCGAAGGGCGTACGCCCGGTGGCCGCGTAGGTCATGACGGCGCCCCAGGCGAAGACGTCGGCCGCCGCCGTGACCGGGCGCAGCCCGCCGAACGAGGCGCCGCCGAGCCGCTCCGGCGAGATGTAGGGGACGGTCCCCATGACCTGGTCCGTACGCGTGATCCCGGTGGCCGTGTCGACGTCGCGGGCGAGGCCGAAGTCGATCACCTTGACCCCGCCGCGGGGCAGCAGCACGTTGCCGGGCTTGAGGTCGCGGTGGATGACGTTGGCGCCGTGGATGGCGGTCAGCGCGGTCGCCATGCCGATCCCGAGGGAGTGCAGCGACGTGCCGCGCAGCGGGCCGGCCTCGGCGACCACCTCGGCGAGCGAGGGGCCGTCCACATACTCCACCACGAGATAGGGCGGCTCGTGGTCCGGGTCGGCGTCGAGCACCTCGGCCGTGCAGAAGGGGGGCACCGTCTTGGCCCGCTCGACCTCGCCGCGGAAGCGCTCGCGGTACTCGTCGCGTTCCAGGAGGTGATCGCGGATGACTTTGATCGCCACCCGGGTCCCGCCGGCGTCCTCGGCCAGGAAGACCGTGCCCATGCCGCCTTCACCGAGGCGGCCCAGCAGGCGGTAGCCGCCGATGTCCTGGCCGTCGTTCGGCCTGAGGTCTCGTACCCCCGACATGTGCGCCCTCCCCGCGAGTCTGCGACAGCATGCCACCTCCTCCGACAGCGCGTAAACCAACCTTCGGACAGACGGGGAGGATTGGTCCGGACGGCTCGTTAAGAAGTCTTGCCAAGTTGATGGAAATGGTGAAACTTTAACGGCGATCGCAGAATCGGAGAACCGCCCGATAGATGGAGGAACGACGATGTCCCCGTCCGGCATTTCCCGGCGCCGGCTGGCCGCAATCGCCGCGGCTGCCCCGCTCGGAGCCCTGCTGGTCCCCGAGATCGCCGCGGCGCCCGCCGCCGCGGAGGAGGCCGCCCCGGCCGCCACCCCCACCGACGTCCCCAAGCGCGAACTGCGGGCGCTGTGGATCGCCAGCGTCGTCAACATCGACTGGCCCAAGGCCCCCCACCTCGACGAGGAGACCCTCAAAGCGGATTACCGCGGCTGGCTCGACCTCGCCGAGCGCCTGAACCACAACGCCGTCGTCGTCCAGATCCGGCCCACCGCCGACGCCTTCTGGCCGTCGCCGTACGAGCCGTGGTCGGAGTGGCTGACCGGCGCCCGCGACGGCGTCGGCCCCGGCTGGGACCCGCTGGCCTTCCTCGTCGAGGAGGCCCACGCGCGCAACCTGGAGTTCCACGCCTGGTTCAACCCCTACCGCGTCTCGATGCCCACCGGCGCGGCCGGCGACGTCACCAAGCTCGCCCCCAACCACCCGGTCCGCGAGCACCCCGAGTGGGCGGTGGCCTATCCCGTGGGCAACGCCGCCACGCGGCTCTACTACAACCCCGGCATTCCTGCTGTACGCGAGTTCGTCCAGACGGCCATCATGGACGCCGTCCTGAACTACGACATCGACGGCGTGCACTTCGACGACTACTTCTACCCGTACCCGGCGTCCGGACAGGACTTCGGCGACGAGGCGACGTTCGCCGAGTACGGGGCGGGCTGGGCGACCAAGGCCGACTGGCGGCGGAACAACATCAACCTGCTCGTCAGCGAGATGAGCGAGAAGATCCGGGCCGCGAAGCCGTGGGTGAAGTTCGGGGTCAGCCCGTTCGGCATCTGGCGCAACAAGGCGGCCGACCCGCTGGGCTCGGACACCAACGGTACGCAGTCCTACGACGCCAACTTCGCCGACACCCGCACGTGGGTGAAGGAGGGCTGGCTGGACTACATCGTGCCGCAGGTCTACTGGAACATCGGCTTCGCCGTGGCCGACTACGCGAAGCTCGTGTCCTGGTGGTCGGACGTGGTGACCGGCACCGACGTCCAGCTCTACATCGGCCAGGCCGACTACAAGATCTCCGCCGCCGGGCAGCCCGCGGCCTGGTTCGACCCCGAGGAGATGAGCCGGCACATCGCGTACAACCGGGGGTTGAACGTCAGCGGGAGCATCCACTTCTCGGCGAAGGACGTGCTGGCCAACCGGCTCGGCGCCACCGACCTGTACGCGGCCGAGCGCTACTCGCGGCCCGCCCTCGTCCCCGCCCTGGCCCGGTACGCCGGCAAGCCGATGCTGCCGCCCGTGATCACCCAGCTGCGCCGCGAAACGGCCGGCGTACGCCTGAAGTGGCACACGCCCGCCGACGACAAGGGCCCGTTCGCCGACACCGTCGCGTACGCGGTCTACCGGTTCGACGGGTTCGTGCCGCTCCCTGATCCGTCCATGATGGACACGGCGGCGTACCTGCTGGCGACCGTCCGCGGCGAGGAGTTCGTCGACGCGACCGCGGTCGCGGGGCAGGCGTACACCTATGTGGTCCGGGGCTTGGACCGGGTGTGGCACGAATCCGCGGCGCTGCCGGGCCGGGTCATCTGGCGGTAGCGCGCGCGTCGTTGCGGACCTCGAGCCAGCGCTCGAGCAGGCCGGTGACCTCGTCATGGAGATACTCGTAGAAGTCGGCGATCTCCTTGATGCGGGCACCGGCCGCCGTCGTCTCGCCGCCCGCGGCGCCGAGCCCCTCCCGGGACATCTTCGACAGCGTGGTGAACAGGCCGCCCTTGGTCATGGAGACCGAGTACCACGGGTCGTCGGGCAGCCGGTAGACGTCGCGGCGCGAGCCGGGGACGGGCTCGCGGATGAGCATGCCGAGCTGTTGGAGGTAGCGGACCGAGGTGGAGACCGCGGCGGGGGACACCCCGAGGCCCGCGGCGATCTGCGCGGCGGTGAGCTCCTGCTCCTCCTGGACCATCATGAGCATCAGGATCCGGGCGGCCATCCGGGGGAAACCCCAGTCCGACAGCACGCGCGCCATCCGCTCCACGTACGCGCGCAGCGCCTCCTCATCCCGCTGGCCCTCGGGCGGGCCTGGCTGAACCGGCATGGTGGCCTCCTCTTCGCGCATACGAAATTCTGACACGACTGAAGCTTCACAGTTTTGTGAAGCAAGTGTAGCGTGCGAAACATGGAAAACATCATCGAGGCGACCGGGCTGACCAAGCATTTCGGCCCGACCCGGGCGCTGGACGGCCTGGACCTGACGGTCCGCCGCGGGGAGGTCCACGGGTTCCTCGGCCCCAACGGGGCGGGGAAGTCGACCACGATCCGGGTCCTGCTGGGCCTGCTCAAGTCCGACGGCGGCACCGTCACCCTGTTCGGCGGCGACCCCTGGAAAGATGCGGTCACGCTGCACAAACGGCTCGCGTACGTGCCCGGTGACGTGACGCTCTGGCCGACCCTGACCGGTGGCGAGGTGATCGACCTGCTCGGGCGGCTGCGCGGCGGTACCGATCCCGCCCGGCGGGACGAGCTGATCCAGCGGTTCGAACTCGACCCGCGCAAGAAGGGCCGCACCTACTCCAAGGGCAACCGCCAGAAGGTGGCCCTCGTGGCGGCCCTGGCCTCCGACGCCGAACTGCTCGTCCTCGACGAGCCCACCTCCGGCCTCGACCCCCTCATGGAATCCGTCTTCCAGGCCTGCATCAACGAGGAGCGGGCGAACGGGCGTACGGTGCTGCTGTCCAGCCACATCCTGGCCGAGGCCGAGGCGCTGTGCGACCGCGTGAGCATCATCCGGGCCGGCAGGATCGTCGAGACCGGTACGCTCGCCGAGCTGCGCCACCTCACGCGTACGAGCATCCGGGCGGACCTCGCCGGATCGCCGGACGGGCTGTCGTCGCTGGCCGGCGTGCACGACTTCACCGCCGAGGGATCGCAGGTCCGGTTCCAGGTCGACACGGCGAACCTCGACGACGCCCTGCGCAAGCTGACGGCGGTCGGCGTACGCGGCCTCACCAGCCAGCCGCCGACGCTGGAGGAGCTGTTCATGCGGCACTACCGGGACGAGCGGTGAACGGCCTCGCCGGCACCGGCGCGCTCACGCGGCTGGCGTTGCGCCGCGACCGGATCATCCTGCCGCTCTGGGCCCTCGTCGTGGCCCTGTTCCCGATGAGCGTGGCGAGCAGCTTCAAGAGCCTCTACACCGACCCGAAGCAGCTGGCCGACTTCGCCCACCAGATGCAGGCGACGCCGGCGATCGTCGGCTTCTACGGCCCGGTCTACGGCGACACCCTGGGCGCGCTGGCCGCGTGGCGGTCGGGGATCCTGCTGGTCATCGGGGCACTGGCGGCCGGGCTGACGGTCATCCGGCACACCCGCGCCGAGGAGGAGCAGGGCCGCCGCGAGCTGCTCGGTGCCACGGCCGTCGGCCGGCAGGCCCCGCTCGCGGCCGCGTTCCTCCTCACCGGAGCGGCGTCCGTCATCATCGGACTGCTGCTCTGGGGCGGGATCTCCTCGGTCGCCCCCGGCGCCGGCGCGTTGGCCATGGGCGTCCAGTACATCGTCTGCCTCTGGTTCTTCGCGGCCGTGGCCGGCGTCGCGGCGCAGGTGACGCAGAGCGCGCGTACCGCCCGGTGGATCCTCGGCGCGGTCCTCGGCGGCTCCTTCCTGCTCCGGGCGGCCGGTGACGCCGGCGGTTCGCAGGACAGCCCGCTGTCGTGGATCTCCCCGCTCGGGTTCCTCCAGCGCATTCGGCCCTACGGCGGCGAACGCTGGTGGATCGCCGCGGTCGGGGCGGCCGTCGCGATCGGGGTGGCGCTCTGGGCGTACTCGCTGAGTTCCCAGCGCGATCTGGACGCGGGGCTCGTCGCGCCGCGGCCGGGACCGGCGCGGGCCTCGCGGCTGTTGACCGGACCGCTCGGCCTGACCTGGCGGCTGCAGCGGGGGACGCTGATCGGCTGGGCGGTCGGGTTCGCGGTGCTGAGCCTGGTGCTGGGCTCGGCGGCGAACTCGGCGGGCGACGCGGTGAAGGAGAGCCCGCAGCTGGCCGACATCTTCCGCCGCCTCGGCGGGGCGGGCGCGCTCGGCGACCTGTTCATGGTCACGCTGATCTCGATCGCGGCGATCGCCGCCGCCGCGCAGGGCATCCAGACCGCGCTGCGGGCCCGGGCGGAGGAGCAGGCCGGCCGGGTCGAGCCGGTGCTGGCCGCCGCCGTCGGCCGTACGCGCTGGTGGGGCTGGTGGATCGGGTTCGCCCTCGGCGGCCCGGCGCTCAGCCTGGTCGTGCTGGGCCTCTGCGGCGGGATCAGCTACGGCGCCGGCGGCGACGGCGTCGGCCGCCAGCTGCCCCGGGTGCTCGGCGCGGCGCTCGCCGTGCTGCCGGCGGTGTGGCTGACGGTGGGCATCGTCGTGGCCCTGTTCGGCCTGCTGCCGCGGCTGGTGGCGGCGGGCTGGGTGCTGCTCGCGGCCTTCCTGCTGCTCGGTCAGCTCGGCGCCGTCCTGCAACTTCCACAGTGGGCGCTGGACCTCTCGCCGTTCAGCCACGTGCCCCACCTGCCCGGCGGCACCCTGAGCTGGCCGCCGCTGATCTGGCTCGCCGTCCTGGCCGCGCTGCTCACCGGGGCCGGCGTCTGGGGCTTCCGCAGGCGCGACATCGGCTGATTCTTCGATTAGATTCGACGGTGGTGGGAACGCTCCCGCGCGTTCAGTTCCGAGCGGCTTTCGGTTCCGAGCGGCTTGCAGCTCCGAGCGGCTTGCAGCTCCGAGCGGCTTTCGGTGCCGAGTGGCTTTCGGTTCCGGGCGGCGCAGGGGCGTTCCGGCCACGGGCACGCCCATGCCCGCGACATCCACCTCCACGGACGGGAGTTTCCCTATGTCCCCCATCAGACGCTGGGGTGCGGCGGCGACGTCGCTGGCCCTCGCCGGCGCGGCCCTCGTGGCCGGCGCCGTGCTCACGGCGACCCCGGCCCAGGCGGCCGGCACGGGTACGGGTTACCTGCACACGAGCGGCAGCAAGATCGTCGACAGCACCGGCGCGACGGTACGCCTGACCGGCATCAACTGGTTCGGCATGGAGACCGACAACCACACGTTCCACGGCCTCTGGGCCAACGTGACGTGGAAGTCCATGATCGACCACATGGCCCAGCTGGGCTACAACACGATCCGCGTGCCCTACACCGGCGACTCGCTGCGCTCGGGCGCCCAGGCGACGAGCGTCAACACGAACACGAACCCGGACCTGGTCGGCCTCTCCCCGCTGCAGATCCTCGACAAGGTCGTGGACTACGCGGGCCAGAAGGGCATGCGCATCCTGCTCGACCGCCACCGCCCGACGGCCGCCGGCCAGACCGCCCTCTGGTACACGGCCTCGGCGTCCGAGGCGAGCATGATCGCGGACTGGCAGATGCTGGCCGGCCACTACGCCGGCAACCCGACCGTCATCGGCGGCGACCTGTTCAACGAGCCGCACGCCGACGGCACCGAGCCCAACAGCACCGGTTCCTGCTGGGGCTGCGGCGACACGGCCCGCGACTGGCGGCTGGCCGCCCAGCGGATCGGCAACGCGATCCTCGGCACCAACCCGAACTGGCTGATCATCGTCGAGGGCGTGAGCTGCCCCTCCGGCGGTACGCCCAACACCTGGGACACCATCCCGGACGACCCGATGACCTGCGACTGGTGGGGCGGCAACCTCGCCCTGGCGGGCACCTACCCGGTGGTCCTCAACACCGCCAACCGGCTCGTCTACTCGGCGCACGACTACGGCATCTCGGTCTACGACCGGCAGCCCTGGTTCAAGGACGCCAACTTCCCGAACAACCTGCCCGACGTGTGGGACCACTTCTGGGGCTACCTGTACAAGAACAACACCGCCCCGATCCTCGTCGGCGAGTTCGGCAGCACCCTGGCCAACCCGCTCGACACCCAGTGGATGACCAAGCTCATGGCGTACATGGGCACCGGCACCAGCGGGATGTCGTTCACCTACTGGTCGTGGAACCCGGACTCGGGCGACACGGGCGGCATCGTCCAGGACGACTGGGTGACCGTCAACCAGAACAAGCAGAGCATCCTGCAGCCGTACCTGATCCCGCCGGTGGGCGGGGGAACGACCTCGCCGCCGCCCTCGTCGCCGGCCGCCTCGGTCTCGGCGTCGCCGTCCCGCTCGGTCTCGCCCTCGCCGTCGGCTTCGGTTTCGCCGTCGGTCTCGCCCTCCTCGGGCGGAACCGGCGGGTGTGCGGTGACCTACCACATCGACAACTCGTGGCCGCAAGGGTTCCAGGCCACGGTCACGGTGAAGAACAACGGGACGACCACGTACAACCCGTGGGTGGTCACGCTGACCCTGCCCAGCGGAGTGTCGCTGGTCAACGGCTGGAACGCGACGGTCGCGGCCAGCGGGCAGACGCTGACGGCCACCGCGCCGTCGTGGGCGTCCAGCCTGGCGCCGGGTGCGTCGACGAACTTCAGCTTCCAGGCGAACGGGGCGTCTTCTCCGGCGCCCTCGGGGTACAAGCTGAACGGTGTCGCTTGTAGCTGACCGTTCTTCTGGGTCCCGCTCGGTGGTTCTCCGCCGGGCGGGACCTTTCCTTGGGAAGTCCTCAAGTTCATTCATGTCCCGGGTTCGTCGATCCGACTTGTACCCGGAGCTGCTCGGCGATCTTGCACGAATGTCCGGGCATTTCGGGTACTCCGGACGAAACTCGAGACATTCGCGCAAGATCGCCGAGCGCCGCTGAAGGTCCCTGAGGATCGGGGATGCCGTTCACCTCGGCCTGTTGGCCTTTGTCGCGACTGTCCGATATGGGGGCCTGGCGGCGGCGGGCGGCAGTCGGCGGTGGGCGGCGGGGTTGATCAAGAAATCGGTGATCCCGGTTCGCCTGCTGGAAGATCGTTCCCGCATCATGGGAAGCACTCGATGGCCGGGCGGCGTCAGCGTAATCCACTGCGGCTGAACGGTAAACCCGGCTCCTCGTCCAAGATCCAAAGCGCCTCAGGTGCGGGATGCCGGCTCTGGCTGCGTCCCAGCCGCAATGGATCGAGAAAGCGGGCCGGAAATGGCATCTCAGCTGCGAATGATCACCAAGGCCGGCCGACCTTCGTCTCCACATCGGATAGTCGGGGAACGGTGCAGCGCCCCTCCGGCCTGCGATCCATGGCTTCGTGACGGGGCGGCGGCCCTGACGGGTTCAGCTTCCGTCGCGGAGATCGGTGAGCTTGGCCGTGCTGAAGCCGACGTGGTCGAACAGCACGTCGCACCCGTTGCCGCTCGGCGCCTGTACGCCGAAGCCGACGTGCGTCGCGGGCAGCGCGAACTGGCGTACGAACTCCCAGCGGGAGCCGTCGTCGCCGGCGTGGAAGACGAAGGCGCCGCCGACCCGGGAGATGCGCAGCCAGACACCGTCCAACGAGGACACCGGCCACGAGTTGGCGTCGTCGGCGAGGTCCCGGCAGACCACGCTGACGACCATCGGCTGGCCGGCCGGGGAGCGTTCGAAGCAGAGTTTCGCCCAATGCTTCTCGTCGGCCCACAGCAGCAGGGTTCCGGCGTCGTACGTGTCGCGGAAGGTGACGCGTACGCGGGCGGACAGGGAGAAGTCCCCGTCGGGCAGGGGGGCGAGGGCGCGGGAACCGTTCATGGTGGACGGACTGCCGTCGGGCGGGACGAAGATGTCCGTGCGGGCGGGTGGCACGGCGCGCAGCGATCCGTTGCGCAGTCCGCATTCCGCGGGCGGCACGGTCCAGGTGAACTCCAGGGGAACACCGGGCAGCGTGAACTCCATCCGGGAAGCCTGCCACACCGCGGGTCAGCGCGGTAGGTTCTTCAGCGCCTCCCGCCGCGACAGCCCCGACAGCTCGTGCGACTCGACGAAGCGGACGACCGCGGCCGGGTCGGTCTTCGCGTATTCGCGCAGGGCCCAGCCGATGGCCTTGCGCATGAAGAAGTCCGGGTGGTCCGCCCGCATCGCGCAGTAGCGGAACAACCGCTCGGCGTCGGTGCGCGCACGGTAGCGGAGCTGGTGCAGGATCGCCGTGCGGGCCGGCCACAGCTCCTCGCCCGCGGCCCACTCGTCCAAGATCACAACCACTTCCGGGTACGCCTCCCGCAGCGGCCCGGCCACGTGGGCGGCGAGCGCGTCCACTGTGTCCCACCACGACTTCGTGACGACGAGTTCCCGCAGGGTGGCCATGAAGCCGGCATCGAGAACCCGCACGTGCCGGCGCAGGTACGCGCACGCCACATACTGGTACTCGCGTTCGTTCATCGCCCAGCAGCCGAGCGCGATCCCGGCCGCGTCGGCGGAGGTGGGCCGGGGCAGTCCGGCGAGCGCCTGCCGGGTCAAGGCGGTCAGGGGCGTGCTCGGGATGCCCAGGAAGGCGAACTTGTCCCGCATGTACGCCGACATCGCGGCCGCGCGTACCGGATCGGCGTGCTCGGGCAGGGTCGAGCGCAACCGGCCGAGCACGGTCGGGGCCAGCTCGGCCATCGTGCCACCACCCCTGGATTGGATCTGGCGAAACTGTCCGTCCAGCCTGACATACTCGGCGGGTGGACACCTCGTGGAATTCGCCGGCCCCGTGGAATCCGCCGGCGCTGTGGCGGGCCGAACCCGGTTGGTTGAACACCGCCAGTTACGGCCTGCCGCCCGAACCCGCCTGGGAAGCGCTGCAGTCGGCGCTGGAGGACTGGCGCCGCGGGCGTACCAGCTGGGAGGTCTGGGACGGGGCGACCTCCCGCGCGCGGGAGTCCTTCGCGCGGCTGGTGGGCGTCGACGCCTCGGACGTGGCGGTCGGCGCGCAGGTGTCGCAGCTGCTCGCGCCGGTGGCGGCCGGGCTGCCCGACGGGACGACGGTGCTGGTGCCGGACATCGAGTTCACCTCGAACGTCTTCCCGTGGGCGGTGCACCAGGACCGCGGCGTGCGGGTCGAGACCGCGCCCGTCGAGGCCTACCTCGACGCCATCCGGCCGGGCATCGACGTGGTGGCGTTCGCGCTCGTCCAGTCCGCCAACGGCTACGTCGCCGACCTGCCGGCGATCGCGGCGGCGGCCCGGTCGGTGGGCGCCCTCGTGGTGGTCGACGCGACCCAGGCGTGCGGCTGGCTGCCCTTCGACGGCCGGCTGGCCGACGTCGTGGTGGTCGGCGCGTACAAGTGGATGATGTCGCCGCGCGGGACCGGATTCGCGTACCTGGCACCGGCGCTGCGTGACCGGCTGCGCCCCCTCAGCGCCGGGTGGTACGCGGGGCTCGACGTCCACGACTCCTACTACTCGATGCCGCTGCGGCTGGCCAAGGACGCGCGCGCGTTCGACCTCTCACCGGCGTGGCACCCGTGGGTGGGCACCGCGCCCGCCCTGGAGCTGATCGAGCGGATGGGCGTGGCCAACATCCACGACTGGGACGTGGGCCTGGCCAACCGCTTCCTCACCGCGCTCGGCCAGGCGCCGGGCAACAGCGCGATCGTCACCGTCGACGTGCCCGGGGCCGAGGAGAAGCTGGCCGCCGCCGGGATCCGGGCGGCCGTGCGGGCCGGACGCGTACGCGCGGCCTTCCACGTCTACACCACGATCGCGGACGTCGACGCGGCTGTCGCGGCGCTCTCCTCGTGACGGCGCGCCCGGCCGCGGGGGGCGGCCGCTGGGTCGACGTGCCACCCGAGCGCCTGTCCAAGTGGATCTCGGGGTTCCGCACCCGGCACGGTTCGGTCACGGTCGAACGGCCCGATGCGACACCGCCGGGCGGCTGGATCACGCTCGTCGGCGACGACGGTTCCCGGGCGACCTTCCACACCCCCGCGGGGGCCGTCGTGCCACCGCCCACCGGCGAACCCAGCCTGCTCGACCTGGACCGGCTGGTCGCCGCCGCCGAGGAGGACCGCACGCTCGGACTGCTGCTCGCCCGGAAGAACGCCGTCGCGATCGGTGTGATCAAGAACGGCGCGGTCGCGACCTCCAAGGTCGAGCGCTACTACGTCCAGGCGCGTACCGCGGCCGGCGGCTGGTCCCAGCAGCGGTACGCCCGCCGTCGCGGCAACCAGGCCACCGCCGCCGTACGCGACGCCGCCGAGATCGTGCTGAGGGTCGTCGAGCCGTACCGCAGACAGCTGTCCGCCCTGGTCTGCGGGGGTGACCGGACGACGGTGGACGCGATCCTGGAGGATCCCCGGCTGGCGGAGCTGGCGGCGCTGCGCTCGGCCCGCCTGCTGGACGTCCCCGAACCCCGGTACGCGGTCCTCGAAGAGGCGGCGGTCACCGCCCGCTCGGTCACCATCCACGTCCTCGACCCGTCCTGATCCGCCGCCCGCCGCCGCGCGGCGGGGGTGAGGGTGAGCTGGGCCACTGGGGGAATCGTTGCGCGTGGTCTACGGTTGGACAGGTCGGTGCCGCGACAGTGTCCCCGGGCCTCAACTATCGCCTTTACGGAATACCGTTCGGCTGGAGCCGTATCGTGCCACGCGCCGAGAGGCGACCGGCGGCACCGCCCTCGTGAACGGGCCTCGACCTTCTGCTGAGCGGCAGAGGCGGGGCCCGTTTTCGTCTTCCCCAGCTCACGACGTTCGAGGGCAGATCAAATTCAAGATCAAATTTAAGATCAAATTCATGTCCCGGGTTCGTCGATCTCACCTCCGCTCCTCGCGCGGGAGACCGTTCCGGCCCTGGGGGCCTCCACTGCCAGGTGAGTGGGGCGAGGCATCGTTCGCCGCCGCCCACTCCCTCTTTCGATTCGCAAGATCTCCATTGCTTGATCAAGTTTCCTGGGGCTGCGGAATCGGCCGGTTTTCTGCAGGATTTGGGAACTTGACCATGCTTTCTCGTCGTGATCGAGCGGCCCCTGTCGCGCGGACCGTCACGGGGTGATCGTTTGCCACTATTACGGCAGGCCATGGCGAATGGCCTTGATCAAGTACCGCCTATTCGGCAGGGAAGCGCTCTCCCGCCGTAATGACGGTATTTGATCAAGGAGATCGGCGTCGTGGTGCCGTAATAGCGGTATTTGATCAAGACGAATCGCGTCGGCGACCAACGCGTCCACCGGATCCAAGACCGCGCCTACGTGGTCGCGGCCCACACGGGCCGGCGGAGAGCCCAAGATTCGGGTGATTTCCCTGATCCAAGCGCGATCTTGGTGGGTGGTCAGGCGGTGAGGCGGGTGTAGGCGTCGGAGGCGAGGAACAGCGGCACGAGGAAGCGGGCCGATGCGCCGAGGTCCCGGTCGGTCGTCGCCTCGGCCGGGATGAACACCATCGCCAGCCCCTCGCCGAGGACCACGTCCTCCTGCCGGGCGTCGGTCGCCCCGCAGAACGCGTGCATCGTCACCGTGTGCGGGAAGCCTTCTTCGTAGGGGCGCGGCCCGTTCCAGAACGGTTCGAGCTCGCCGACGGTCAGGCCGGTCTCTTCCAGGAGTTCGCGGTGCGCCGCTTCGATCGGGGTCTCGCCGGGCTCGATGCGCCCGCCGGGCATCGCCCACTGGAGCGGGGCCACCTCGGCGTACTGGTCGCGTTGCTGCATGAGGAGCCGGCCGTCGCGGTCCACCAACAGGACAATGGCCACTTCGTAGGTGCTCACGCGAGGATCATGGCACGGTTCCGGCTTCGGCGAGGGCCCGTGCCACCTCCGCGTCCGTCGTCGGGGTGAAGTCCGCGTACCAGGCGCCGACCGCGGTGAAGTGCGGCGGGACCAGGACGGCCACCAGCTCGTCCGCCACCTCCGCCAGCTCGTGGTACGCCTGTGGCGGCGCCACCGGCGCGGCGAGCACGATCCGCTCCGCACCGCGTACGCGGGCCACGTGGCAGGCGGCCGCGGCGGTGGCTCCGGTGGCGATGCCGTCGTCCACGATGATCGCCGTCCGGCCGTCGAGCGGCACCGGCGGGCGGCCGCCCCGCAACGCGATCACTCGATTGTGGAGGGTGGCGCGTTCGGCCCGCTCGACGTCGGCCAGCCGGCCCGGGTCGACCCGGGCGGCGGCCGGCATGAGTATCCGGGCGCCCTGTTCGCCGAGGGCGCCGACGGCGTACTCCGGCTGGTCGGGGTGGCCGAGCTTGCGGACGACGATCACGTCGAGCGGGGCGCGCAGCACCCGGGCGACCTCGGCCGCGACCGGTACGCCGCCCCGGGGCAGTCCGAGCACGACGAGCCGGCCGCCGGCCAGGTGCCGCAGTTCGTCGGCGAGCCGCCGGCCGGCCTCCGCGCGATCGGCGAAGGGCCTCATCCCGCCATCATCCCGCGTACGCCCGCCGCCCACCCAAGATCCCGCTTGGATCAGGGAAACCACCCGAATCTTGGGCCAAGATTACGTGCGAAACCCTGATCCAAGCGGGATCTTGGGGGCGGGCCGGCGGGCGGGCCGGCAGGAAGGGGGCGGGAAGGCGGCGGGAAGGCGGTTGCGTACTCAAGCCGCGATGCTGTTAGGCTCGGGCCATGTTCATCTGAGCGTGATGTCCCGCCTGTGCCGTTGTCGGCAGCCATAGTCCCCGTCCGCCCCTAGGGCGTTGATGCGACTCACGTGATGCGAAGGCGCCCCGAAACCCTTGTCAGGAGACATCATGCCAACCGAACCGCTTGCCGACGACGCCGCCGAGTCCGAGGAGACCCCGGAGACCGGCGAAGAGGTCCAGCTCACCCGGGCCGAGCGCCGGGCCAAGGGCAAGGGCGCCAAGCCGCAGCCCTACGGCTCCGGGAACTTCGTGCCGAAGGGCGGCGGCGGCCACGCCCCGCGCATCTGGTCCAACCGCCGCGCCGGCTGATCCGTACAACCGTCGATCCACCACGACCGCCGATCCGCCACACCCGTCCCCGGAGCGCGACGCGTACGCTCGCCGCATGCGCTTTGTGATCTTCGGGGCGGGTGCGGTCGGCGGTGTCGTCGGCGGTCTGCTGGCGGTGGCCGGGCACGAGGTCGCGCTGCTCGCCCGGGGCCGGCATCTCGCCGCGATCCGGTCGGCCGGGCTGACCGTCGAGACGCCCACCGACCGGCACCTGGTCCGGGTCGCGGCCGCCGAGACGCCGGCGGAACTCGGCATGCGCCCGGACGACGTCGTGTTCCTCGCGATGAAGGGCAACGACACCGGGGCGGCCCTGCGGTCGCTGGCGCCCGTCGCCGATCCGCGTACGCCTGTCGTGTGCCTGCAGAACGGCGTCGCCAACGAGCGGGCGGCGCTGCGCCTTTTCGAGCACGTCTACGGGATCTGCGTGATGTGCCCGACGACGCATCTCGAACCGGGGGTCGTGCGGGCCGACTGCGCCCCGACACCCGGCATCCTCGACATCGGACAGTTCCCCGGCGGCGTCGACGAGACCGCGGTGGCGATCGCGAGCGCACTGGCCGACGCCGGGTTCGTGAGCGAACCGGACCCCGCCATCATGCGCTGGAAGTACGCCAAGCTGCTGACGAACCTCGGCAACGCGATCGACGCCGTGTGTACGCGTACCCCCGAGGTGGCGGAGTTGACCGCGCGGGCCCGGGCGGAGGCGCGCGGCGTACTGGACGCGGCGGGGATCGGGTACGCGTCGGACGCGGAGGACGCCGTGCGGCGCGGGGAGATCCTGCAGGTGCGGACCGAGCGGGGCGGCGGATCGTCGTGGCAGAGCCTGACCCGGGGGACCGGCTCGATCGAGACCGACTACCTCAACGGCGAGATCGTGCTGCTCGCGCGCGAGCGCGGGCTGGCGGCGCCGCTGAACGAGAACGCGCGGCGCTGGGCCAACCGGTTCGCGGCGGAGGGCCGCGTACCGCGTTCCCTGAGTGTCGCGGAGTGGACGGCGACGCTGGGGAGCGCGGCGCCCTGGGGCCTGGCGGCTGGACCACGAGGCCTGGGAGACAAGCCCTAGCCCACGGCCTGGCGGCTGGGGCCCGCGGGCCGTTCCAGGACGGTGGTGGGCTCGCCGAAGCCGAACTTCCGGTAGAGGTCGTGAGCGTCGGAGGTGTGCAGCATCCAGCGGAACTCGGCGCCCGGCCCCTCCTCGATCATGACGTGGACCAGGGCGACGCCGAGCCGCCGGCCGCGGTGCGCCGGGTCCACGTAGACGTCGGCCAGGTACGCCAGGGCGAGCCCGTCGGAGACGGCCCGCGCGAACCCGACCATGGCGCCGGTCCCGTCGTACGCGCCGACCACCCGCCACGAGGCGCGGACCTGCGCGGCGAAGTCCTCACGGCCGCGCCACTTGCCCCAGTAAGCCTCGGTGGACAGGAACGTCCAGGCGGCGTCGAGGTCGATCCGCTCCGGATCGTCGTCGATCTCGTAACCGGGGGTCTCAGGCCGCATCCGGGGCCCTCTCCGTCCTGTTCGCGGTGATGAACGTGCCGCGCAGGCCGGGCGGCGGCCGGCGGCCGTAGCCGCGCGCGACGTCCACCCGCTCGTCGGGGTGCGGGTCCCAGCCGTGCTCGGCCAGCCACCGCGGCGCCTCCGGGCCGAGTCCACCCTTCCACAGCGCCACGTAATGATCCAGGCCGCGCCGCGCGGTGCCGTTGTACGAGCTGTGCTCGAAGGCGAGCCGGCTGCCGTCCGCCGACAGGCCGCCCACCGTGGTCAGCAGGGCGGCGGCCTCCTCGTGGGTCAGGTAGATCAACAAGCCCTCCACCAGCCACGCCGTCGGCCGCGCGGGATCGAAACCCGCGGCCGTGAGCGCGGTGGCCCAGTCGAACCGCAGGTCCGCGGCGACCTCCCGGCGCTCGCACCGCGGCGTCGCGCCCTTCTCCCCGAGTACGCGTGCCTTGAACGCCAGGATCTGCGGCAGGTCGACCTCGAAGAGGCGTACGCCGGGCGGCCAGTCGAGGCGGTAGGCGCGGGTGTCCAGCCCGGCGGCCAGCAGCACGACCTGATCGGTGTCGCGGGCGGCGGCCAGCAGGTAGTCGTCGAAGTAGCGGGTCCGGATGATCGCCGAGAAGCCGACCACCACCGCCAGGCTGGGTACGCCCTGCGCGTGGTCGACGTCGGCCCGGCGGCGCTCGACGAATTCGCGGGGGGCCGCGCGGACGAAGTCCCGGGCGTAGGGATCGTCGAAGAGCCGGTCCGGCCGCGAACTCTCGTACGCGCGGACCATCGCGACGCCGATCGCGGTCTGCGAGACGCCGGGCATGGCCTCGGTCACGATGCCCACCTCCTACACCTGCCCGGGGCTGCGCCACAGTGCGGGCTGGGGCGGGCCGGAGTCGACCGGCACGTCTCCGCTGACCTCGAAGCCGTGCCGACGGTAGAACGGCAGGTTGCGGGGGTTCGACGATTCGAGATAGACCGGCAGGCCGTCGGCGTCGAACCGGCGCAGCGCGTCGCTCAGCACCGCCGAGCCTAGCCCTTGACCGCGTCCGGAGCGCGCCGTGCCGATGAACTCCAGATACCAGTGTTCCGGGGGCTGCCGCGCGTGGTGGCGGTCGACGGCCGACAGCCGGCCCAGCAACCGCCCGGTACGCAGCCCGGCCCCGCGCAGAATCGACGGCGCCGCCTTGAGGAGTTCCTTCTGGGGCATCTCCCATTGGCGGGGCGGCGACCAGACGGCCACCGATCGCAGATCCCCGGTCGTGTAGACGTGCCCGCGCGGGAGGGCGTACGCGAGCAGGGCGCCGAAGATCCGTTCCAGTCGCTTCGGCCGGTGCGCCGCGGGGATCATCCAGGACCACACGGGATCGCCGTCGAAGGCCTCGGCGAGGGTCGTCGCCAGGGCCGGAGCGTCGGCGGGGGTCGCCCGGCGGATCTCGATCATGCAGGGTATTCGAGTGGTTTTCGCGTTCGCAGTCAATGGTCCCTACGGCTGTTCTGTCGGGGGCTGGTTCTAGGGTCGTCCTCATGCCGAAGACTCCCGCCGCGCCGCAACTGCCGAAGTCGTTCCCGCCCGGTCCGCCCGCGATCGAGCCGGTGATCGAGGACGAGGCGGAGTGGTGGCAGCTCGACCTCGACGGGCCCGTGCTCGCCGGCGCGGCGGCCGGCATGGAGATCGAGCAGTGCCGGCTGACCCGGCCGCGCATGTCCGGCGTACGCCTGGAGAAGTCGACGGTGATCGACTGCCTGGTCCAGCACGGCGACCTCGCCAACCTCTACGCCGAGGGCTGCGGCCTGCGCCGGGTCGAACTGGTCGAGTGCCGGATGACCGGCCTGACCTACATCGCCGGGGCCCTGCGGGACGTCGTCGTGCGCGACTGCCGGCTGGACCTGTCGACCTGGCGCGGCTCGACCTTCACCCAGGCCGTGTTCACCGGCTGCGACCTGCGCCGGGCCGACTTCATCGGGGCGGACCTGCGCGGCGCCGTGTTCGAGAACTGCGACCTCGGCGGGGCGCAGTTCAGCAACGCGAAGATGGACGGTGCCCGGATCGCCGGGTGTGATCTCGCCGGGCTCGGCGGCGTCGCGGCGCTCGCCGGTGCGACCGTCGCGGCCGACGATCTCGCGGTCCTCGCCGAGCTGCTGGCCGGCGCGCTCGGCATCACCGTCGAGGCGCCCACCCGGGCCGACTGAGCTGGACTCCTAAACTATGCGGGTGATCGTCGCACACGGACTGTGGTGGGAGGGCCGCCTGGCCGTGTGGGCGGAGGACCCCTCCGCCGGCTCGCCCTTCCCGGGTCCGGTGCCGCCGGTGACCTCGGACGGCATCGGGCGGCATCCGTCGGCGGCGGCGGTCGAGACCCTGCTCGCCGAGGTCGGGGCGGGGGAGCCGGGGACTCTCGAGCTCCTGCTGCCCGGCGACGGCCGCCGCCCGTACGACTCGCCGGACGTCTTCCGCGAGCCGGTGGAGACCGACGGGTCGCCGGCGGCCGGTCCCACGCTGCTCGGCCGGTGGGCGGTGCCGGCCGTCGCGTTCGACGCCGACGAGGCGCTGTCGATGCTGCGCGACCTGCCGGCGAGCGGGATCACGATGGGGGCTTCGCTGCGCCATCTCGTCGCGCTGGCGGAGTTCGCGGCAGACATCGTGGCGCGCGGGCGGATCCTGCCCAGCCTCGACGTGCTCGCCGGGGACGGCCGGGTCGTCGACGCAGCCGAAGCGCGGGCCGACCTGGAGCGGGCGGCCGGCGGCGGGCGGGCCGTCTGGCGGCCGGTGCTCACCGACACGGACCGGCGCCGGGCCCAGGAGTTCGCCGCCTCCCTGCCGCCCTCGGGCCGCTGCGCCGTCCGGCCCGAGTCCATAGTGGATGCGGGGTCTCCCGCGACCGGGATGCCGGCTGCCGCGGCCGTCGTGAGCGATGCGCTGGACGCGCTCGTGGACGCCACCGCCCGCGCCTTCCTCCCGTCCACCCGGCGGACGCCCAAGGACTGGCGCTCCGCGCTGACCGGCCGCCGGCGCGAGTTCCCCGCGGCGCCGGAGGACCTGGTCCGGCTGGCGGCCGAGCTCGCCGCCTGGCAGCGCGACGCGGCCGGTGGCGCCGTGCGGGCGCTGTTCCGGCTGGTCGAACCGCCGAAGGAGGCCGGCGACGACGAGCCGTGGCGGGTCGAGCTGTCGTTGCAGGCGGCCGACGAACCGAGCCTCGTGGTCGGCGCGGCCGACATCTGGGCGGGCACCGGCGCGTTCGCCCGGCACCTCGACGCCCCGCAGGAGACCTTCCTCGGCGAGCTCGGCCGGGCCGCCCGGCTGTGGCCGGACCTCGACCGGGCGCTGAGCGAGGCCAAGCCGGCGATCCTCGATCTCGACGCCACCCGGGCGCACGCGTTCCTCCGCGACGCCGCGCCGCTGCTGGCGGGAGCGGGATTCGGCGTACTGCTGCCGCGGTGGTGGGGCAAGCCGGCGGCCCGGATCGGCGTGAAACTCACCGCGTCGTCGCCGGCGGCACCGGCCACGGTCGCGAACAAGTCCACGGTCGGCCTCGAAGCGATGGTCGACTACGAGTGGGAGCTGGCGCTCGGCGAGCACACCCTGACGCAGGAGGAGCTCGAACGGCTGGCCGGGCTCAAGGCCCCGCTGGTACGCGTACGCGGGCAGTGGGTGGAGCTCGATCCGAAACGGCTGGCCGCCGGGCTGGCCCTGCTGGCCGATCAGGGCCAGATGACCGTGCTCGACCTGCTGACCGGGCGAGCCGCGTCCGATGTGGAGCTTCCGGTCGTCGAGGTGGCCGCGACCGGCTGGGTCGGCGACCTGCTGACGGGACAGCAGATCCCGCCGGCCGAGCTGACCGACGCCTTCACCGGGACGCTGCGCCCGTACCAGCTGCGCGGCGTGTCCTGGCTGTGCTTCCTCGAACGGCTCGGGCTCGGCGCGGTGCTGGCCGACGACATGGGGCTCGGCAAGACCGCCCAGATCCTGGCCCTGGCGAGCACCGCCGGCGAAGGGGGCAAGACGCTCATCGTCTGCCCGATGTCCCTGGTCGGCAACTGGCAGCGGGAGGCCGCCAAGTTCGCGCCGGCGCTGCGCGTACACGTGCATCATGGCGCGGAACGCGTGCAGGGCAAGAAGTTCACGGACGCCGTCGAAGCCTCGGACCTGGTCGTCACGACCTATTCCCTCGCGACGCGCGACGCGGCGGCGCTGCGCAGGATCGGCTGGCACCGGATCGTGGTCGACGAGGCGCAGGCGATCAAGAACGCCGCGACCAAGCAGGCCGTCGCGATTCGGTCGCTGCCCGCGCTGCACCGCGTCGCCGTCACGGGTACGCCGGTCGAGAACCGCCTCGCCGACCTCTGGTCGATCATGGAGTTCGCCAATCCCGGACTGCTCGGCCCGGCGGCCGAGTTCAAGCGGGCGTACGCCGAGCCCATCCAGCGGCACGGCGACGAGCTGGCGGCCGACCGGCTGCGGCGGTTGACGGCGCCGTTCGTGCTGCGCCGGTTGAAGACGGACAAGACGATCATCACCGACCTGCCGGAGAAGCTGGAGATGGAAGTGGTCTGCAACCTGACCACCGAGCAGGCCACGCTCTACCAGGCGGTGGTGGACGACGCGCTGCGGGCGATCGAGAACGCCGAGGGGATCGAGCGGCGCGGCCTGGTGCTGGCGACGATGACGAAGCTGAAGCAGGTCTGCAACCATCCCGCGCAGCTGCTGCGGGACGGGTCGCGGCTGGCCGGGCGCTCGGGCAAGCTCGCCCGGCTGGAGGAGATCCTCGAAGAGGTGCTCGCGGCCGGCGAGAAGGCCCTGCTGTTCACCCAGTACGCGGAGTTCGGGGGCGCCCTGCAGGGCCACCTGTCGGGCCGGTTCGGTCGCGAGGTGCTCTACCTGCACGGCGGGGTGTCCAAACCGGACCGTGACGCGATGGTGGAGCGGTTCCAGGCCGACGGCGGCCCGTCGGTGTTCGTGCTGTCGCTCAAGGCGGGCGGCACCGGCCTGACCCTGACCGCGGCCAACCATGTCGTGCACGTGGACCGGTGGTGGAACCCGGCCGTCGAGGACCAGGCGACCGACCGGGCCTTCCGGATCGGCCAGCGCCGCAACGTCCAGGTCCGCAAGTTCGTCTGCGCCGGCACCCTGGAGGAGAAGATCGCCGCCCTCATCCGGGACAAGCGGGAGCTGGCCGACCGCATCGTGGGGACGGGGGAGGGATGGCTGACCGAACTGAGCACCGCGGAACTCAAGGACCTGTTCCGGCTGGAGACGAACGCGGCGGTCGAATGAGGTTCGCCGACGGCTTCCCCGGCCCGGCCAAGTCCGTCCAAGGTGGACTGAAGGCTCGCAGCACCCGCGGCGCGATCGGCGACACGTGGTGGTCGAAGGCGTTCCTCGGGGCGCTCGAACGGCTGGCCGACGGCGGTCGCCTGCAACGCGGCCGGGCGTACGCGCGCAAGGGCCAGGTCGTCTCGATGCAGCTCTCGGCCGGCGTGGTGACCGCCGTCGTGCAGGGTTCGCGGGACGAGCCGTACCAGGTCCGGATCGCGTACGCGGCGGTGCCGTCCCCGGTCTGGCGGCGGATCGAGGACCGCCTCGCGGCCCAGGCCCGGTACGCCGCCCACCTGCTCGCCGGCCAGGTCCCGCACGAACTGGTGGACGTGTTCGAAGCCGAGGGGGTGGACCTGTTCCCGGCCGCGACCCGGGACCTCGACCTGGAGTGCAGCTGCCCGGACTGGGGCTGGCCGTGCAAGCACGTGGCGGCCGCCTGCTACCTGCTGGCCGAGGCGTTCGACGCCGACCCGTTCGAGCTGCTGCGCTGGCGGGGCCGCGATCGGGAGGAACTGCTCGGGCGGCTGCGGAAGCTGCGCGGGGCCGCCGAACCCCCGGCGAAGCCCGCGGTGGCGGCGCCGACGATCGGGACCCGGGCGGCGCTCGGTGCGATGCCGCCGGCCGCCGGGGCAAGCCCGGCCGTCCCGGCGCAGTGGTGGACGCCGCCGAGCCCCATCCCGGCGGAGATCCCCGCCGACCGGCCCGACGTCCCCGTGCTCCGGCAGCTGCCGGTGCCGTCGGCGTACCTGGGCGGGGAGGGGTTGTCCCAGGAGCTGGCCGAGCTGTACCGGCGGCTGGACGCGCCCGAGGTCTGACCGGTAGTTTCATCTACGTGAACGATGTTCAGCTGGACGGAACGCGCGTCATCCCGATCGTCACCATCCGCGACGCCGCCGTCGCCGAGGATCTCGGCCGGGCCCTGGCCGCCGGCGGCCTGCGTACGGTCGAGGTCACGTTGCGGACGCCGGCGGCGCTCGCCGCGATCCGGATCCTCGCCGAGCGGACCGACCTGATCGTCGGGGCCGGCACGGTGCTCACCGCCGCCCAGGTCGCCGAGGTCGTCGACGCGGGCGCCCGCTACGTCCTCAGCCCCGGCTTCTCCCCGGCCGTCGTGCTGCGCTGCCTGGAGCTGGGCGTACCGGTGGTGCCGGGGATCGCCACCGCGACCGAGCTGCAGAACGCGCTCGAGCACGGGGTCGGCACGGTCAAGTTCTTCCCGGCCGAGCAGCTCGGCGGCCCGGCCGCGATCCGCGCGCTGGCCGGACCGTTCCCCGAGGTCCGGTTCATCCCGACCGGCGGCGTCTCGCCGGCGACGATGCCCGCCTACCTGGCCGAGCCGAGCGTGTTCGCCGTCGGGACGTCGTTCCCGGCCGCCCCCGACCTGCTGGCCGCCGGCGACTGGGCCGAGGTCGCCCGTCGGGCCGCGGCCGTGGCGGCGCTGTGAGCCTCGACCTGGTCGCCCTCGGCGAGGTGATGCTCCGCCTCGACCCCGGTGACGCCCGCGTACGCACGGCGCGCAGCTTCGCCGTCTGGGAGGGCGGCGGGGAGTACAACGTCGCCCGGGCGCTGCGCCGCTGCTTCGGGCTGTCGACGGGCATCGTGACGGCGTTGGCGGACAACGAGGTCGGCCGGCTCGTCGAGGACCTGATCCTCGCCGGCGGCGTCGACACCTCCCTGATCCGCTGGCTGCCCTACGACGGGATCGGCCGCACCGTCCGCAATGGACTCAACTTCGTCGAGCGCGGGTTCGGCGTACGCGCCCCGCTCGGGGTCTCCGACCGGGGCAACACGGCCGTCGCGCAGCTGAAGCCGGCCGACGTCGACTTCGGCGCGCTGTTCGCCACCGGCGTCGGCGGCCTGCACACCGGTGGCATCCTCGCCGGCCTCTCGGACACGACCCCCGACCTCATCGAGACCGCCCTGTACGCGGCCCGCGAGCACGGGGTGCGTACCTCCTACGACCTCAACTACCGGCCGAGTCTGTGGCACGGCCGGGGCGGGCTCACCGCGGCCCAGGCCGTCAACCGGCGGCTGCTGCGCGGCGTGGACGTCGTGTTCGGCGTACCGACGGCCGACCCGGTCGACGTCGACTCGTTCGCCGCGCACGCCGAGCGGCTGGCCGCCGAGTTCCCGGACCTGCGGGTGGTGGCGACCACGCTGCGGCACGCGTACTCCGCGAACTGCCACGACTGGGGGGCGATCGCCTGGCGGGACGGCGAGGTCGCGGTGGCGACCCACCGCGAGCGCCTGGCCGTGCTCGACCGGATCGGCGGCGGCGACGGATTCGCCTCGGGCTTCCTCTACGGTCTGCACCAAGGGCTGGACCTTCTGTCCTGTGTGGAGTACGGGGCGGCGCACGGCGCGCTCGCCATGACAACCCCCGGCGACACGTCGATGGCGACCCTGGCCGAGGTGCGGGCGCTGGCGGAATCCGGCACGGGCGACGTCATCCGCTGATCAGACGTGTGTCAACGAGCCTCCGACCAACCACGATCATCAGGACAGCTCGGAAAACCACCACGATCTTCGCCCCGCGACCCAATACCGGACCTCGATCCAGTGCCCGGATTCTGCAGTAGTGGATCTCCAGAGCTTGATCAAGTTCCTTGGAGCTGCAGAATCGGCCCGTTCTCTGCAGGAATCGGGAACTTGATCATGCTTTCATGTCGTGATCAAGTGACCCTCACCTCGAGTGATCGCGTACCGCCGATTCGGCAGTCCACGGCAGAACTCCTTGATCAAGTACCGTCTATTCGGCAAGGGAGCGCTCTCCCGCCGCAATGACGGCACTCGATCATGGAAATCGGTGTCGCGGTGCCGTAATGGCGGTACTCGATCAAGGCAATCGCGTCGGCGATGCGGGACTATTATTTCTCCATCTCCAGCCCATATTGCACGAACATGGACGCGTCCGGTGCGACCAGGGCCGCCGATTTCGCCTGCGCGCCGGACGGTGCGTGAGCAGGAGAGGTTCTAGGTTTGGGGTGCGACGGTGGGCGAGTTGGCGAGCAACCCCACTCCGAGCGCGATCAGGCTGCCGGCCAGGGCCATGCTGCCGAGCGACATTGCCGTCGTCGGCCGGGTGGCGTCGAACAGGATCGCTCCCCAGATCGCACTGAACAACGGGTCGGCGATGCTCATCGTGGTCAGTGCGGCCGGGAACGAGCCGCTCGCGTACGCGTCCTGGGCCAGGATCGACGCGACGACGCCGGAGCCGGCCAGGGCGTACACCGGCCAGTGCTGGAACAGTCCACCATGGACGAGAAGGTCGGTGCAGACCACGATGAGCACGGCCGACAGGCTGAATCCGATGCCGGCGGCGGTTCCGATCAGCGCCGTACGCGCGACCCGCCCGTGGAACAGCCGGGCGAGACCGATGAACAGCCCGATGAGCGTGGCGGCCGCGGCGGCGACGTACGGGACGAGGTGCGTGCGGGACAGCGTCTGCGGCACGGCACCCCGGGCGGCCACGAGGACGACGAGGCCGACGCAGGTCGAGGCGGTTCCGATCCAGTCGCGGGCCAGCAGCGGCATCCGCGTACGCCAGGCGCCGAGCGGCAGCGCGAACATCAGCTGGACGCAGAGCAGCGCCTGGACGAGGGAGATCGAGCCGACGTGCAGGGCGGTGGAGTGGAAGAAGAAGCCGAGCACGTTGCCGCCGAGGCCGAGCCACCACACCGGATGCGACAGGACCCGGGAGGCGAAGCCGAGCACCGGCATCCAGCGGGCGACGCCGGACGGCGGGCCGGCGTCGAGCGCGATGGTGCGGGTCGCCGAGTGCTGCAGCGCACCGGCGGCGGCGAAGCAGAGGGCCGAGGTCAGTGCGAGGAGTATTCCGGCCGGCATGCTCCGGATCATGCGGTGGCCGGTCGTCCGGCGGCATGACACTCTGTGAACATCAAGTGACCGGCGGGCAAGCAACCCGGCGGATACCGGGAAGTGGCCGGCTGTTCGCCTGCCGGAAACGAGCGGCTGGCACTCTGCCGAGGTGTCAAGACTCCCCAGCGTGATCGGCGCTCGCCTGCTGGGCATGGCCGGGGCGATCACGCTCGCGGGAGCCGGGCTCGCGGCCGGCGCGTTACCTGTGGGCGGCTTCGAGGTCTGGCCGGGCCCCGACCTCAGCGAGTACGCCCTGCCTGCCGTCCTCTATGGATACTTCGGCGTCACTCTGCTCGTGGCCGCCTGGCTGTGGGCCGGCCGGGTCGAGACCGACCGCCGGGGCCAGCTCACGACGCTCGCGCTGTGGTGTGCCCCGCTGCTGCTCGCCCCGCCCCTGTTCAGCCGCGACGCGTACGCGTACCTGGCGCAGGGCGCGATGGTCGTGTCCCGGATCGACGTGTACAAGGACGGTGTGGCGGAACTCGGCGGGCAGCTGGCCGCCCAGGTGCCCGGGATGTGGCAGCACACCCCGACGCCCTACGGCCCGGTGTTCCTGGCCATGGCGGCGGCGGTGTCGGCCCTCGCCGGTGCGAAGATCGTCCTCGGTGTCCTGGGCCTGCGGCTGGTCGCCGTCGGCGGTGTGGCACTGCTCGCGTACTTCCTGCCGCGGCTGGCCGTCCAGTGTGGCGTCGACCCGGGCCGGGCGCTGTGGCTCGGCGTACTCAATCCACTGGTGCCGCTGCATCTCGTGGCCGGGGCGCACAACGACGCGCTGATGATGGGGCTGCTCGTCGCCGGCCTGTCGATCGCCTTCGACCGCCGGTTCGCCGCCGCCGCGGTCCTCGTGACGCTCGCGGCCCTGGTCAAGGCGCCGGCCGCCGCCGGTCTCCTGGTGGTCGCCGCGTTGTGGTGGCCCTACCTGCCCAAGCGGGCGGCCCTGGTGAACGCGGCCGTGCGTACAGGCGGCATCGCGGCGGCGACGACCGCGGCCGTGACATGGGCGACGGGCACCGGCTACGGCTGGGTGGCCTCCTTGCGTACGCCGATGTCCCCCCGCAGCTGGTCGCTGTCGACGGCGCTGGGGCGGGCCTCGAAGCTGATCGCGCCGCCGGGCCTGGGTGACGCGGCGATGCAGTTCTGGATCTGGTGCGGGCTCGCGGCGACGGCGGCGATCGTGGCCTACGTGTGGTGGCGGCGCGCCCGGCTCGGCCCCGTGTACGCGATCGGCCTCGGTCTCGCCGCGGTGGCCCTGCTCGGTCCGGCGACCCGCCCCTGGTACGCGCTCTGGGGCGTGATCCCGCTGGCCGCCGCCGCCCCCGAGGGCGTGGTACGCCGATGGGCGGCGGCCGGCAGCGCGATGCTGACCCTGCTCGTGCTGCCGAGCGGCTTCGGCCCCGACGGTACGCAGTTCGCCCTCGCCGCCGCCGGCGTCCTGCTGGCCGGGATCGTGCTCGCCTACGGCCGCCTGTGGGCCGAGACCCTCGCCCCGGCCTACCGATGGTGAACGTCAGGCGTGCGGGGATCGTCGCGGCCCTGGCGACGGCGATCGGCGTGGTGATCGCGCTCGTCCCGGGTCACCGCGGCTGGTTCGACGTCGGCGTCTACCACGACGCCGTCCACTACTGGGTGGACGATCACGGCGACCTCTACGCGTTCCTGCGCCCGGGCACGATCTACGGGTTCACCTACCCGCCGTTCGCGGCCGTGGTCATGCTGCCGATGGCGCTGCTCGGCTGGCACACGACGATCGCGGTCTCGTGCGTCCTGACCGCGATCGCGTCGGCGTTCCTGCTGTTCACGCTGGTCGACCCGATCGCCCGGCGGGCGGGCTGGAGCCGGTGGTACAGCCTCGCCCTCGCCGCCTGCGCGTTCGCCTGCCTCAACCCGGTCCGCGACACGGTCAGCTTCGGCCAGATCAACCTCGTGCTCGTCGCACTGGCCTATGTGGACCTTCAGCTGCTACTCCGGGGCAGCCGCTGGGCCGGCATCGGCATCGGCCTCGCCGCCGCGATCAAGCTCACCCCCGCGCTGTTCATCCTCTACCTGGTCGTCACCCGCCGTGGCCGCGCCGCGCTCACCGCGGTCCTCACCGCCGCGGCCGCCACGCTGCTCGCGGCCGCGTACGACCCCGACACCTCGCGGACGTACTTCACCGGCGTCGCCTTCGACACCAGCCGCATCGGCAACCTCGACTACGTCTCCAACCAGTCGCTGCTCGGGCTCGTCAGCCGGCTGCACGCCGATCAGACCCTCTGGGCCGCCGCCGGGCTCGTCGTGCTCGTCGTCTGGTTCCTCCGGGTACGCGTAGCGACGCCGACGGCCGGATTCGCTCTGACGGGAATCGCGTCCTGCCTGCTCAGCCCGATCACGTGGGTACACCATCTCGTGTGGGTGGTCCCGGCGTTCGCGGTCCTCCTCGACGAGGGCGTACGCCGCCGCCGGGTGCCCTGGTGGGGCGTGACCGGATACGTGATCCTGGTCAGCAGCATCGTCTGGCTGTGGTCCGTGCACTACGACGGCGTCCTGGGCTTCCTCGGCGCCGACGCGTACGTGTTCGTGGGACTGGGACTGCTGTTCGGGCTGCCGGTCCGGGGCTCCGCCGTTGCCGGAGGCTCCGCTGCCGCCGGGGGCTCCGCGGCTGCTGCCGGAGGCTCCGCGTCACAGGCTCTCGTGGACGGCGAGGAAGCCGCGGACCGCCGCGTCCCAGCCGAACCGCTCAGCCCGGTCGCGAGCCCGCCGGCGGCGCACGTCGGCCGGCTCGGCCAGCAGCTGCCGGACCCCCGCCGCGAAGTCCTCGCCGGCCACCGCGACGCCCGCCGGCCCGACGACGTCCGGCAGGGCGCTCGATGAGCTGACCACGACCGGCGTACCGCAGGCGAGCGCCTCCAGCGCGGCGAGCCCGAAGGTCTCGATCGGCCCGGGCGCGAGCACGACGTCCGCCGCCGCGAGCAGGCCGGCCAGTTCGGTCCGGTCCGTGATCCAGCCGGTGAACTCGGCCTCGCCCGTCCTGCGCAGCCGCTCCCGCAGCGGCCCGTCGCCGGCCATCACCAGCTTCGCGCGTACGCCTGCCGCCCGCAGGGTCGCCAGCGTGGTCAGGGCCCGCTGCGGTCGCTTCTCCACCGACATCCGGGTGCAGCAGACGAGCAGGAGCTCGCCGGGGTCGGCGTACCGGGCGCGGACGGCGGGATCGAACCGGGCCGGTTGGAACAGGTCGAGGTCCACGCCGAGCGGCACCTGCGCGATGTTCCGCGCGCCGGCCGCCCGGAACTCCTCGGCCGCCCAGCTCGTCGTGCAGACGACCCGCCCGTAGTGCCGGGCGGTGGCCCGGTTGAGCCGCTTCGCAAACGCCGTCCGCGCGCCCTGCGGCAGCCGGGCCACGCGCAGCAGCCCGTCGAGGCTCTCGTGCGACACCATCACCGATCCGACGCCGCGGCGGCGCGCCCAGCCGCCCGTCCAGCGCAGCGTGAGCCGGTCGGAGACCTCGATCCGGTCGGGCTTCAGGCCCGCCAGGACGTCGGCGACGTCCGACCGTCCCAAGAGGACGCGGTAGCCGCCCATCGACGGCACCTCCGGCCCCGGAATCGTGATGATGCGGCCCTGCGGGGTCAGCTCGTCGGAGTGCGCCGGGCCCGGCATGACGAGCACCGGCTCGTGCCCGGCGGCCGCGTACCCCCGGCCGAGCTCGCGCAGCGCGGTCCGCAGGCCGCCCGACTTCGGCGTGATGAAGTTGGCGAGGCGCACGATACGCAGGCCGCTCACGGCACGAGCTCCAGTTCCCGGGCGCGCCGGCCGAGCGCGGCCCGATAGTGCGAGATGAGCTGGTCGCCGAGCGCGGCCCAGCTCCGGTCGGCCACGGCCAGCCGGGCGGCGAGCCCGAACCGCTGGCGTACCTCGGGGTCGGCGAGTGCGGTCACGGCGTGGGCGATCGCGGCGGAATCGTACGCGGGCACGAGGAAGCCGGTCACGCCCTGCTCGACGAGGTCCAGCGGGCCGCCCGAAGCCGGCGCCACCACCGGTACGCCGCTCGCCAGCGCCTCCTGGATGGTCTGGCAGAACGTCTCGTGGGGTCCGGTGTGGACGAACACGTCGAGGCTGGCGTAGATCGTCGCCAGGTCCGCGCCGGACCGCCCGCCGAGGAACACCGCGTCCGGCAACGCCTTCTCGACGGCTTTGCGGGTCGGCCCGTCGCCGACGACCACCACGCGTACGCCCGGCTCCCGCGACGCGTCCCGCAGCAGCTCCACCCGCTTCTCGTGGGCGAGCCGGCCGACGTATCCGACGATCAGCTCACCCTGGGGCGCCAGCTCCCGGCGGAGATCGGCGCTGCGCCGGCCCGGATGGAACAACGTGGTGTCGACCCCGCGACCCCACCGGGCCACCCGCGGAATCCCGTGCTCGGTCAGCTGGTCGGCCGTCGACGAGGACGGCGCGAGCGTCACGCTGGCCCGCCCGTGGATGTCGGCGATCCACCGCCACGCGGCCCGCTGCGCCAACGTGACCCCGTACGCGTCCGCGTACCCGGGAACGTCGGTCTGGTAGACCGCGACGACCGGCAACCCGAGTTCGGCGCCCGCCCGCGCGCCCCAGGCGCCGAGCACGAACGGGCTCGCCAGGTGCACGACGTCGGCCCGGTGCAGCCGCAGCGCATCCTTGATCAGACGGCTGGGCCCGGCCAGGCGGACGTTCCGGTAACCCGGCATCGGCAACGACGGCAGCCGCAGCACCGGGTACGCCTGCGGTGCGGCGAGGTGCCGCAGGGCCCGGCCCGGCTGCGGCGCGATGACCAGCGGTTTGTGCCCCCTGGCCATCAGGTGTTCGGCCACGCGCAGGACCGAGTTGGCCACGCCGTTGACGTCGGGGGCGTAGGACTCCGTGATGATCGCGACCCGCATGGCCGCAGGCTACGAAGATCAACTAGCGGGCGAGAGTCGGTGACACCTCCGGCACGTAAACTCCGCCCGACGGAATCCCTTTTCCTCATCCCTTTCCTCGACGATCTTGCGCGAGTGTCTCGAATTTCGTCGGGCATGCCCGGAATGCGGGTACATCCGCGCAAGATCGTCGCGCGGCAGGGGGAGGGCTTTACGGGCGGTGGGCGGTGACGATGACGTAGCCCTTGGGGTCGCGGCGGGGCGACTCCTCGTCGAACAGCGCCACCGCGTACGCCTCGATCGCCGCGACCATCGCGTCCCGCCGGGGGTCGTCGGCGGTGATCCCGTAGCCCGTGAGGCACGAAACCGCGTACGCGGCAACGGGTCCGGGGGAGTCGAAGACGAGCTCGTTGTCGTGGCGGTGCACCCGGGCGTTGCCGAAGACGTCGCCGACCAGGCCGGGCAGGTTGCCGGAGTGCACCTTGAGCCAGAACTCCGGCCGCCGTACGCCGAACGCCGCCAGCGGTCTCCGGGACGCCTCGTGCAGCAGCGGCGTCGTGTGTTCGAGGTTGACCAGAGCCGCCACCGTCCCACCCGGACGCAGAACGCGCCGGGCCTCGCGGAGCGCGCGGCCGGGGTCGGGGACGTGGTAGAGCATGTGCCGCAGGGTGACCACGTCGAAGGTGGCGTCCTCGAACGGCAGCTCCTGGGCGTCGGCCCCGACCGCCGTCACCCCCGGTACGCCGTCCAGCGCCGCGATCGCCGCGGGCGAGGCGTCCACGCCGACGAGCCGCCCGGCGTGCCCGGAAGCGGCGAGGCGGCGCAGGTAGGAGCCGGTGCCGCAGCCGATGTCGAGCAGGTCGGCGGTGTCGCGCAGGACCACGGCCTCGTCGACGCTCGCCTCGATGTCATCCGGGCGGGCGCTGTAGCGGCGGTGTGTCTCGATGCGGACCGAGAGCGGGTCGAGGGTCGCGTACTGGGCGCGGGCGATGCCGTCCTCGTCAAGCATGATCGCGACCCTACCCGTGCGTCCGGTCAGAAGTGGTCCCCGTCGTCGGGCCCGGGCTGCGTCTCCGCCGCGAGTCCGTCGTCGGTACGCGCGTGCGCCCAGGCCCGGTCGAACCCGGTGGCGAACATGTCGAACAGGCCGGCGTCGGTGAGCCGGCGGACGTGCATGATCGGCTCGACGAAGCCGAGCGAGCCGTAGACGTGCTGGTGGACGAGCATCTCGTGGTCGAAGCGGAACAGCGAGTTGTAGACCGCGCCGCGGTTCCAGCGCAGTTCGGCGTGGCCGGCCCGGATGACCGGGTCGAAGAGCCCCCGCGCGGTCCGGGCGCGGTCGGCGGCGCTCTGGTAGAACGAGCCGTCGTCGTAGGCCGGCGGTTGCGGCGTGCGGTGGTCGGCCAGCAGCAGCCGCACCGCCGTCCCGGCCGCCCCCTTCGCCTCGATGATGCCGAGCAGCGCGGGCTCGGCGGCGAGGATCGACAGCCCGCTGACCGCCTGGATCTCGATCGTGGTGGTGGCGGCCCCGGCCAGCTCGCGCCAGATGTCCGTCGGCACCTCGGTGCGGTGCGTGTAGAACCGCAGGAAGTCGCCGCGGCCGTTGACGGTCGGCACGTGCTGACCGTCGAGCCGCGGCCACAGCCAGCCCGACGGGACGCCGAGTCCGGCGGCCGCGCGGTGGGCGGTCGCCCGGCGCGGCGTACGTCCTTCGTATATCCAGCGCTCGGCGGTCTTCGGGTCGACGCCCGCCCACTCGCTGAGTTCCCTGATCGTCACACCGGCCGCCGTCAAGGCGGCCTGCAGCCTTTCGTTGCGCACGGGCGCCCCTCCCCGTCATGTCCACCCATCGGTCGTTCCGACGAGGCGCGCCGCCGGCCCGGGGGTGGTGTGCCGGTCGGCGATGCCCGACCGAATGGTCCGCGGGCGAGAGGTTCCATTGTCTCGCATTCGCGTACGCGTCGGACAGCGCGCATCGTCCCCCGGAAGTTGTACCAATTCCGTCGGCCCGCTTCAACTCACTCCAGCATGGTTGTCCCAGGTGAGTAATGGTTTGTGCGGTGATTGTGTCCCCTTTCAACAACCGCATTCATGGGACGATGGAATGAGTTTTCCATGTACTTGTCGCGCGCTGTGACGATCACAAGACCGTTTTCGCGCCGTCCTTATCGGAGAGTGACCGGCAGCCGCTCATAACCGCGCAGAACCAGCCGGTCGCGGCGTACCGCCGGGGCGCCGAGAGCGATCCGGGGAAACCTGCCGAGCAGTAACGGGAAGGCGATCCGGCCCTCCAGCCGGGCCAGGGCGGCGCCGAGGCAGAAGTGCGCTCCCGCGCCGAACGACAGCGGCGTGTTGTCCGGACGGTCCGGGTCGAACACCGCAGGATCGTTGAACCGCAAGGGATCCCGGTTGGCCGCGCCGATCAGGACGGTGACGGCCGTGCGGTGGTCCGCCGTCACCGCACCGATCTCGGTGGCCTCCGCCGGTACGCGTGTCGTCATCTGCACGGGCGGGTCGAACCGCAGGAACTCCTCGACGAGCGGCTGCGCGTACGCGGGGTCGGACCGCAACCGCAGTTGTGATTCCGGCCGCTGAAGAAGAATCGAGATTCCGTTGCCGATCAGATTCGTGGTCGTCTCGTGACCGGCCAGGAGCAGCAGGGCCAGATTGCCGAGCAGCTCGGCCCCGGACAGCCCCTCCGCGTGCGCGAGCTCGCTGGTCAGATCGTCGGTCGGCGTACGCAGCCGGTCGGCGACCAGCCCGATGAAGTAGTCGCGCAGTTCCCGGGCGGCCGCGTCGGCCCGGTCGGCGCCGTCGGCGGTCTGCGCGTACTCGACGGTCTCGGCGAAGTCGAGCGCGACCGGGCGGAACCAGGCGCGGTCGGACTCGGGTACGCCGAGCAGCTCGCAGATCACGGTGACCGGCAGCGGGACGGCGAAGGCGGCCATGAGGTCGACGGCGGCGTCGGCCGCGGCCGCTTCGGCGAGGTGCTCGGCCTGGGCGGTGACGGCGTCGGCCAGCCCGGCGACGCGGCGGGGCGTGAAGGCGGCGCTGACGATGCGGCGCATCCGCCGGTGATCGGGCTGGTTGGTGTTGAGCAGGGAGTCGGTCATCAGGCGCTGCGCCGGGCGGTCGGCCCACTCGGGACCGGCCACCCGCAGCAGCATCGCCCGGTCGACCACCCGCATCCCGGGGTCGCGCAGGACGGCGTCGGCCTCGGCGTACCCGGTGACGACGACCTGCTCCCCGAAATCGGCGACCGGCCCGGCGGCGCGGATCGCCTCGTACAGCGGGTACGGGTCGCGGCGGCCCTCGGCGGTCATCAGCATCGACATCGCGGTGAGTGCGTCCATGACCCCGATCCTGCCCGTTCCCCGCCCGGGCGCCCACCCCAAGATCCCGTTTGGATCAGGGAAATCACCCGAATCTTGGGCCAAGATTACGTGCGAAACCCTGATCCAAACGGGATCTTGGGGGGCTAGCGGAGCTGCTCGTTCATGATCAGGAAGGCGCCGAGCCCGTGGAAGTCGTTCGTCGCCCGGGTCCGGCCGATGTAGTACGCGTAGTCACCCACACTCGTACCGATGCTGATGTCCGTCAGGTAGGTCAGGTTGTCGGAGTGCAACGAGATCTTCTGCAGCACGCCGGCGTACCCGCGGTCGGCGACCGGCTGGTACTGCGTACCGACGTAGCCCTTCGCGACCGCCTTGTCGACCGCGTACGCGAACATCGCCGAGCACGACGTCTCCGTCCAGTTCCCGGCCTGCGTACCCTTGTCGACGACCTGGAACCAGCGCCCGGTGGCGGGGTCCTGATAGGACGCGTACGCCGGGACCAGTGTCTGCAGCACGGACACGAGCGACGACCGGCGGGGCTGGTTCGCCGGCAGGACGTCGAGGATCTGCGCGGTCGCCATGCCGAACCAGCCGACGGCCCGGCACCACGACTCGGCCGACTGGTGCGTCGAGGGGTTGGCCCAGCTCTCGCTGCCGTCCTCGTCCCAGGCGTGCTTGAGCAGCCCGTTCGTCGCCTTCAGGTGGCTGTAGTAGATCTGGATCTGGCGGGCCGCCTCGTCGGTCGCGGTCGCGTCGCCCACCACCGCGCCGTACTCGGCCAGGAACGGGAAGGCCATGAACGCGCCGTCGTCCCACAGCTGCCCGGTCCGGTCCGTCGAGTGCCAGAAGCCCCCATCGGTCGTACGCGGATAGGTGGTCAACCGGTTGCGGATCGTGGCCGCCGCGGTCCTGTACTTCTGCTGGCCCGTCTCCGTGTAGAGGATGAGCAGCAGCCGGCCGCCGAGCATGTTGTCGAGGCTGTTGAACGACACGCTGATCGAACCGTTCGAGCCCACGAACCGGTCCACCCACGCCTTGATGTACGCCAGCAGCGCCGGGTCGTGCGTCCGCTGGTAGTACAGGTACTGGCCGTAGAGGTACAGCACGACCGGATAGCTCCAGGAGCCGAGGGTCGCGGGCGTGTACCGCTGCATCGTGGAGCGGACGACCTCGGCCGTCCAGTCCGTGCCGGGCGGCGGTCCCGAGCCGTCGTCGACCGTCAGCGAGTCCAGGTTCGCCAGGCCGTCGACGGTCGTCGAGGTCACGCGTACGCGGTTCGTCCCGGCGGCCAGCGTCACCGGCACCGACTGGGTGGACCAGGTGTTCCAGTCGACGGTGGACGGAAAGGACGGCGTGGCGACCGTCGTTCCGTTGAGGGCCACCGTGGCCGGCCGGCCCGCGGCGACGCCCTCGCTGTAGCGGATCACGAGGGTGACCGCCGAGGCCGAGGTCGCCGGAACACTCCACTCCACGTACGCGCCGGCCTCGTTGGTGCTGTTGACGAAACCGGAGCCGGTGTAGCCGGTGTGGTCGGCGTCCACCGTGCCGTGGAAGACCGTGGCGCTCTCCGCCTCGTACACGGTGGACAGAGCCGACGCCGGTGTCGGCACAGCGATCACGCCGGCCGCGAGGACGCCGGCGAGGATCAGGGGAAGGGGACGCATCGAACCTCCGTTGGGGTCATCCCTTGATCGCGCCGCTCGTGAGGCCCCGGACGAACTGGCGCTGGAAGGCCAGGAACGCCAGGACCGAGGGGAGCAGCGCGAGCAGTGCCGCCGCCAGCAGGACGCCGATCCCGACCTCTTCGTCGCCGCGCAGCGTACGCAGCGCGATCGGCAGTGTGTACTGGGGCGAGTCCGTCGCGACGATCAGCGGGAGCAGGTACTGGTCCCAGATCATCGTGAAGCCGAAGACGCCGATGACGCCGAGCGCGGGCCGGCACATCGGCAGAATGATCGAGAAGAACGTCCGCAGCTCGCCCGCGCCGTCGATCCGGGCCGCCTCCTCCAGCTCGATCGGCACCTCCTTCATGAACTCGGTCATGACGAGGATCGAGAAGCCCCAGGCCGCGACGGGCAGGATCATGCCGGCGTACGAGCCGATGAGGTCGAGGTGCACGACGGGCAGGTCGGCCAGCACCACCGAGAGCGGAACGGCCAGCACCTCCTCGGGCAGCATCATCGTGCTGAGGATGAGCAGCATGACGATCGCGGCCCCGCGCAGCCGTTTGCGCGCCAGGCTGTACGCCGCGAAGATGCTGACCATGATCTGCAGCAGCAGCCCGACGCCGACCACGACGAACGAGTTGAGCAGGTAGCCGAAGACGTTCCGGTCGGCCGCGCGGCGGAAGTTCTCCAGCGTCAGGCCGTGCTCGGGGACGAGGGTGAACTGCGTCGGATCGACGATCTTGCTGAAGGCCCCCCAGAGTACGCCGAGCAGCGGGCCGGCGAACACGACGGTCATCGTCGCGTACAGGAGAATCTTGAGGATGACGGCCAGCGGGCCGCGGCGCGCGTCGAGGCCCAGGACGCTGTCGTAACGGTCGCCCATCATGCGGCACCCCGGCGGCGGACGAGCCGGACGGCGAGCGTGAGCACGACGGTGGCGAGGAAGAGCACGACGGACCCGGCGGCCGCCACGCCCAGCTCGCCCTGCTGGAGGCCGAGCTTGTAGATCAGGGTCATGAGCACCTCGGTGGAGCCGTTGGGCGCGCCGTTGGTGAGCAGGAAGACCTCGGTGAACACGCGCAGCCCGCGGATGGCGGCGAGAATGAACAGGATGCCGAACACGCCGCGCAGCGACGGCAGCGTGACGTGCCGGAACCGGCCCCACGTGGTGGCGCCGTCCACAGCGGACGCCTCGTAGAGCGTGCGGTCGACGCCGGCCAGGCCGGCCAGGATGATCATCATGTCGTAGGGGGCGCCCTTCCAGACGCCGACGGCCATGATGGACAGCAGCGAGCTGTGCTCGTTCGCGAGGAACGGCAGGGGACCGAGGCCGACCCAGCCGAGAACGGTGTTCAGCGGGCCGTTGTCGGCCGGGTAGTACAGGATGCGCCAGACCTCGGCGACCACGGCCAGCGTCGTGACCACGGGCAGGAACGCCGCCGTACGCACGAACCACAGGTATTTCGCGCGTCCCTCGACGAGCAGCGCGAGAACGAGCCCGAGCAGCATGGAGCCGGCCGTCACACCGACGGTCAGCAGGGCGCTGTGCCAGATGGCGGCGGTGAACCGCTCGTCGCTGACGATGGTCCTGTAGTTGTCGAGCCCCACCCACTCGTCCCCGAGATACGTACGCACCTCGTACAGGCTCATGCGCAGCGCGGTGGCCATGGGGATGAACTTGAAATAGAGGAAGAGCACGAGCGCCGGGGCGAGGAAGCCCCAGGCGACCAGGGTGCTCTTCAGGCGATGGCTCGCCATGGGTGCCCTCTTTTCTGGGGGCTCCGGCCCGGGCGCCCGGAATTGTCGCGCCCGGGCCGGAGAGGGTCAGGAAGCCAGGGCCTTCTGCTTGGTCAGCTCCGCGCCAAGCTGATCCGAGAGCTTGGCCATGGCCTGCCTGACGTCGGTGGCGCAGTTCGCCATGACGGCGTTGAGCCCGTCGGCGGTCTCCTGCCGGAACGGCGCCCAGTTGGGCACCGAGGGGGTGTAGACGCTGGAGGAGTCGTAGGCCTGCTGGAAGACCTGCCAGCGCGGGTCCTGCCGGACCTTGGCCATGTCGACGTCCTTGTTCGCGGGCAGCCGGACGATCGCGCCGGCCTTGTCGCCGTTCATGCCGATCGTCTGGCCCTCCACGGAGGACGCGAACTCGGCGAACTTGAGCTGCCCGTCCTGGTTCTTCGAACCGGCCATCAGGTAGACGTGCTCGCCCTCGGCCAGCGTGCCCGGCCCGCCGGACGGCCCGGCCGGCAGCGGGATCGCCTCGATCTTGTCGCTGCCCAGGCTCGCCACGAACCGGGCCAGCACGTACGGTCCGGTGAGGTAGATGCCGGCGATGCCCTTCTCGAACACCTCGTGGGCGACCGTGGTGTTGTTGTTGACCGCGCCCGGGTTCACCGTCTTCGCCACGCAGAACTGGTCCTGCAGGAACTTGACCGCCTCGACGGTCTTGTCCCCGGCGACCGCCGGCTTCCAGTGGCCGGTACCCGCCTCGGTCAGGAAGTCGCCGCCGTTGCCCCAGATGAACGTCGAGGCGTACCAGGACATGTAGCCGCGCTGCGTGGTGCCGGGGATGTCGAAGCCGTACGTGTCCTTCTTGCCGTCGCCGTCCGGATCCTGCTCGGTGAACGCCTTGGCCATCGCGGCCACGTCCGCCCACGTCCGCGGAACGGGCAGGTTCAGCTTCTTACGCCAGTCGGCGCGTACGAGCATGACGAAGGACTGCGCGGAGAAGGGGACCGCGTAGTACTTGCCGTCGGCCGCGGTGGCCGCCTTCCACGTACGCTCCTGCAGCTTGTCGGCGCCCGGGAAGGAAGCGCGGTCGACCTCGCGCAGCCAGCCCTGGCTCTGCATGTTGCCCAGCTGGGCGGTGTCGTTGATGACGATGTCCGGCAGCTTGTGCTGGGCACCCTGCTGCTGCAGCTTCGTCTCGAAGTCGTCGAAGATCGCCGTGACGTGCGCCGGTACGCCCGTCTTGGCGGTGTAGGCGGCGGCGAGCCGCTGCGCGGTCTTGGCCGAGTCGGAATCGGGCGCCTGCCGGATCCAGATGTCGATCTGCGCCTTGGCGTCCTGGCGGGTGTCGCCCGAAGGCGTGGATGAGCAGGCCACGAGTGCCACGGCGAGCGTGGGCACCGCGAGAAGGCGCAATACGCCTCCGGAACGGCTGGGCATCACCGTCTCCTGTTCATGTATGTGGACGGGTGTCGGAAGGATGGAATCAGTTCGTAGGAAGGTTACGAGTACCCATCCCTGACGTCAAGACACCCATCGATACCTCAATCAGCCAGGTCGCCATAGCGGAATGAATTGTCAGACTGACTGTCTATCCTCACCCATGGACATGTCAAGATGCCCCACCCTTCCGTCCGCGCAGCCCCCGATCCCCGACGATCTTGCGCGAATGTCCGGGCTATTCGGGCATACTTCGCGTAATTCGGGACATTCGCGCAAGATCGCCGGGGTCGGGAGGCCGGAACGGTCTCCCGCGCGAGGAGCGGAGGTGAGATCGACGGACCCGGGACAAAAAGATCTTGATTCTAGAAAGGGCTCTTCGGTCGCTTGTGTGGGTCCGGATCGCCCCTGGACCTCGATCCAGTGCCCGGATGCTGTAGTGGTTGATCTCCACGGCTTGATCAAGTTCCCTGGAGCTGCAGAATCGGCCCGTTTTCTGCAGAATCCGGGAACTTGATCATGATTTCCGTCGTGAGCGACTAGCCTCAGCCGCAGAGTGATCATTTACCGCTATTTCGGCAGTCCGCGGCGTGTCTCCTTGATCAAATACCGGCTATCCGGCAGGGGGGTGCACTCTCGCCGTAATGACGGTATTTGATCAAGGTAATCGGCGTCGTGATGCCGCAATAGTGGTATTTGATCAAGTCTTCGAGCCCGCAACGGGGCTGCCGTCCGCGAACGAGGTCGGCACGTTCCATACCGGACGGTTGCGACAAAGCCCGGATCACATGAGGAACCGATCCGTTGCGATCCCGAACCAGACGATCGCCGCAGGAGCCGCCCACACATACGGGCGGGGAGCCCTGGAAAGATGGTCCCGCCGGGGCCTGCGAGCAGGCGCGTTCCCGGCGGGCGTGAAGGTAGACGTCGGCTGCCCCGGGGATGGTTGCCACTCCCAGCGGATTGTGATCTCAGTTGGTCCGTCCGGCGGAGGGCAAGGCATACCGGACGGGGTGTCGCGGCGGGGGCGGCGTTGAGTACCCTTCCGGCGGGAGGATCCGACATGCGCCGCCGTACCGTTCTCATCTCAGCCGCCGGAGCGGCGACCGCCGCCGCGACCGCGAGCCTGCTTTCCGCGTGCAAGAGCGACGACCAGCCTGCCTGGAGTCAGCCGAGCACCGGCTCGTCCGCGAGCCCCGTGGGTGACGCGAGCCCCGCACCGGGTGACGCGGCATTCTCGATCGTGCCCGCGGCCGGAGCCACCGGCGTCTCGCCGGGCGAGCCCGTCGTCGTGACCGCGACCAACGCCACCCTGACGACCGTCGCCGTGACCAACAGCGGCAAGGCGGTCGTGGGCACGCTCGACGCGGACGGCAAGACCTGGCGGAGCACCGGGCCGCTGGGTTACAACCGCACCTATCAGGTGACGGCCTCCGGCACGGGCGCCGACGGGCAGACCGTGCAGAAGACCGGGAGCTTCACCACGGTCAAGCCGGGCTCGACGGCCAGCGTGACCTTCCAGGCGAACGCCATGACCTCGCTGCAGAACGGCGCCACCTACGGCGTCGGCCAGGTCGTCATCGCGCGGTTCAGCAAGACCCCGTCGGACAAGACGGCGGCGCTGCGGGCGATCGAGATCACCAGCGAGCCGGCGGTCGAGGGCCGTTGGTACTGGGTCGATTCGCGTACCGCGCACTATCGGCCGGAGCAGTACTGGGTCAAGGGCACCAAGGTCAGCGTGCACGCCAACATGGTCGGCGCCAACCTCGGCAAGGGGGTCTACGGCGACGCCAACAAGGCGCTCACGTTCACGATCGGGCCGGCCCGGATCGCGATCGCCGAGAACAAGACCCACCGCATGATCGTCACGATCGACGGCGTACAGGTGAAGAACATCCCGATCAGCATGGGCAAGGACGGCTACGTCACCACCGCCACCGGTGACAAGGTCCTGTTCCCGACCCGCTCGGGGACGCACGTCGTCATGAGCCGCGAGCTCGAGCACCAGATGTCGTCGGCGAGCTACGGGGTCACCGACCCGAAGAACCCGAACTACTACGACGAGCTGATCAAGCTGTGCTGCCGCATCTCGTACAGCGGCGAGTTCGTGCACGCGGCGCCGTGGAGCGTCGGCTCGCAGGGCAAGCGGAACGTCTCGCACGGCTGCATCAACATCAGCACGCCGAACGCCCAGTGGTTCTACGACAACTTCCGGCTCGGCGACGTCGTCGTCGTCCGCAACACCGGGCGGGCCCAGCAGATCGGCGACAGCGCCGGCGCCGTCTGGGACATTCCGTGGAACAAGATGATCGCCGTCTGACCGCTGCCTTACCGTAGGCGGGTGCAGCCTGAGGACAGCGCCCGCCGGGCAGAGCTCTTGGACAAGATCGTCGCGTACGCGCGCCGGCACGGTCTGGCCGACGTGTCGTTGCGCCCGCTCGCGGCCGCCGTCGGGTCGAGCCCGCGCGTGCTGTTGTACTTCTTCGGCAGCAAGGAGAAGCTCGTCCGCGAGGTCGTCGCGTACACGCGGGCGGAGCAGGTCGCCACGCTCGCCCCGGAGCTGAACGCGGCCGCCGTCGACCGGCTGTGGGCGTGGCTGTCCGACAACGACAACGTCACCCGGCTGTTCTACGAGAGCTACGCGCTCTCGCTGCGCGACGATCCGGGGCCGTGGGCCGGTTTCGGCGCGGCCAGCGTACGCGAATGGCTCCCGCATCTGCTGCCGCTGTCGGCCCGGCTGCTGCCCGGCGTACCGGCGGAGACCGGCGCGACCCTGATCCTGGCGATGCTGCGCGGCCTGCTCATGGACCGCCTCGCCACCGGGGACACCGAACGGGTGGATGCCGCCGTGGCGCTGTTCGAGAACCTCCTGACGGCCGAGCCGCCCGCTTGACGTTTGGACCGCCCTTCTTGGCGCTGGACTGGCCCTTGACGCTGGACTGAAACGACTGTTTCACTGAGGTCATGGCTGAGACACGGGGCACGACACGGGGTACGACACGGGGCACGGCGCAGACGCGGGGCACAGCCGCGATACGACCACTGGACCGGCCGGGCGACCTGGGCTGGGTCGTCCAGCGGCACGGCGAGATCTACGCCGACCAGTTCGGCTGGGACGCGACCTTCGAGGAACTGGTCGCGCAGATCGTCGCGGACTACGCGACCGACCGCGACACCGCCCGCGAACAGGCCTGGATCGCCGAGGTCGACGGCGTGCGGGCCGGCTGCGTCTTCTGCGTACGCAAGGACGCCGACACGGCCCAGCTGCGCATCCTGCTCGTCGACCCGGAATTCCGCGGCCACGGGATCGGCGGCGCACTCGTGCGCACGTGCATCGCGTACGCGCGCGCGGCCGGCTACCGGAAGATGATGCTCTGGACCAACCATCCGCTGACGGCCGCCCGCAAGATCTACCTGGCGGAGGGCTTCCAGCTCGTGGAGTCCTACGAGCACGAGTCCTTCGGCGCCACCCTCACCGGCCAGATCTACGAACTCACCCTGTGATCATGTAGGCACTAAAGATCAAATTCATGTCCCGGGTTCGTCGATCTCACTTCCGCTCCTCGCGCGGGAGACCGTTCCGCCCCTATCGCTACGCTCCAGGGACTCCACTGCCAGGTGAGTGGGGCGAGGCATCATCCACCGCGGCCCGGTCACCGCCTCAACCCCTGCCCGGCCTTTGTCGCGACTGTCCGATATGGGCGCGGGGCGGCGGTCGACGGGGTGATCGTTTACGGCTGCGGCGTGGAAACAGCCCCCCGACGCATGATCGTTTACGGTTCTGGAGCACGCTGACCGACCTTTGCCACACCTGACGCGTAATTGATCATGCAGATCGGGCCGGATTGACACCCCAGCCGTAAACGATCAACAAATCAGCGCCCCGTGCCCATCTGCCGGAAGATCGTTCCCGCATCGCGGGCAACGGTCGACCGCGGGACGGTGTGGACGTGATCCGCAGCGGCTGAGATGTCAAAACGCACCCCATCCCCTCGATCCACAGCGGTCGGGATGTAGGAAAACGGCCTCTGCCTACATCTCAGCCGTAATGGATCGAGGGGATGGGCCTGGAAACTACATCCCAGCCGCGAACGATCACCGGCGAGCCGACCCACCCAACCGCCATATCGGACAGTCGCGACAAAGGCACGGCGGGGGTTTGGGTGAAACGGCGACCGGATCGCGGTGGATGATGCTTCGCCCCAGAAACCTGGCAGTGGAGTCCCCGGAGCGCAGCGACAGGGGCGGAACGGTCTCCCGCGCGAGGAGCGGAAGTGAGATCGACGAACCCGGGCCATGAATATGATCTTGACTTTGATCTTGTGTAAGGGAACGGACTTTTCCCTGGATATGGTCCTGTGGTCCGGAGCGCGCCCTCCGGACCACAGGGGTCTCACCCGAAGATCATCAAGAAATGATGATCTTGTAAATCTTGTCGGAGCCGTTGGCCTGGCCGCCGTTGTTGTCGCAGTTGGTCGTGCTGAGCCAGATCTGGTCCGCGCCCGGCACCTTCGTGACCGTGCGCAGCCGGCCGTAGGTTCCGACGTAGTACGCCGTCGGCGAGCCGGTGCTCTCGCCGCTCAGCAGCGGGATCCGCCAGAGCCGCGTGCCGCGCAGCGCCGCCATGTAGACGACGTCGCGGACGATGGCGATGCCGGAGGGCGAGGCGGTGGAGACCGACCACTGGCGGGCGGGGTTGGTCATGCCGGCGACGCTGCAGGTGCCTTCGCAGGTGGGCCAGCCGTAGTTGTTGCCGGGCTTGATCAGGTTGAGCTCGTCGTACATGCTGTCGCCGAACTCGGCCTCCCAGAGCCGGCCCTGCGAGTCCCAGGCGAGACCCTGCGGGTTGCGGTGGCCGTAGCTGTAGACCAGGGTGCCGAACGGGTTGCCGGGCGCGGGCGTGCCGTCGGTCTTCATCCGCAGGACCTTGCCGTTGAGCGAGCTCTTGTTCTGGGCGTTGCTGCTGCTCTGGGCGTCGCCGGTGGTGGCGTAGAGGTAGCCGTCCGGCCCGAAGGCGAGCCGGCCGCCGTTGTGGTAGCGGTTCTTGGCGATGCCCTGCACGAGGATCGTGTACGCCGTGAGCGTGCTCCCGTTGTAGGTCATCCGCACGATGCGGTTGCCCTCGCTGGCGGTGTGCATGAAGTACACGTAGTGGTTGGTGTCCCAGTTCGGGTCGAAGGCCACGCCGAGCAGGCCGCCCTCGCCGTCGGTGGTGACCACGTTCGGGACGGTGCCGACCTGGGTCTTGGTGCCGCCCGTGGTGAGCTTGTAGACCTTGAACTGGCCGGCGGTCGTCTTGTCGTCCCGCTCGGTGACCAGCGCCGAGAGGCCGTCGGGGGCGAAGTACGTGCCCCACGGGATGGTCCAGCCGGAGGAGAAGGTGGACGGCGTGCCGGGGAAGCCGCCCGAGCCGCAGGCGGTGGTCGAGAACGTCACGGCGTTGCTGGCCGCGGAGACGTTGCCGCCCGCGTCCCTCGCCACGAGGCTGAGGGTGTAGGAGGTGTTGCAGAGCAGCGCGGTCACCTGTCCGGAGGTCACCTTCCCGAAGGTCTGCACGACCGTGCCGCCGCTCACCACGTCGTACGCGGTGACGCCGACGTTGTCGGTCGACGCCGTCCAGGTCAGGTTGACCGTGCTGGCGGTCGCGTTGGACTGGGCGAGGCCGGTCGGGGCCGTCGGCGCCTGCGTGTCCGAACTGGGCAGCGTGGTGCAGTACGCCTGGGCGCTGGAGAGCGAGACGTTGCCGGCCGCGTCCCGGGCGAAGACCGACAGGTGGTACTCGGTGTTCGGGCTGAGGCCGGTCAGGTCCGCGCTCGGCGTCGTGCCGCCGACGGAGGCCAGCTTGTTGCCGTCGTTGTAGACGTCGTACGCGCTCACGCTCACGTTGTCCGAGGAGGCCGGCCAGGTCAGCGTGAGGCTGGTCGAGGTGATGTTCGAGCAGGCGGGCTGGCCGGGCGTGGTGGGTGCCTGGGAGTCGCTCTGCTGGGTGACCCGCAGCCGGTCGAGGTTGGGGCCGCCGTTGGCGGTCGTCGCGGTCGCCCGGATCGTGTTGCTCCCGGCCGCCAGCGTCACGCTGATCGTCGTGTCGGTCCAGGTGTCCCAGTTCGTGGTGGCCGGGAAGGACAGGTCGTTCGCCGCGACGTTGCCGTTGACGGAGACGTCCATCGGCCGGTCGACGGCTGTGCCGTTCGAGTAGTGGAAGGTGATCTGGGCCGTGCCCGCGACCGCCCCGGTGACCGCGAACTCGACGTAGCTGCCGGCCACGTTCGTGTAGTCCACGAAGCCCGTGCCGGTGTAGCCCAGGTGGTTCGTGGCGACCGCCCCCTGCGAGATGGTCGCGTTCTCCGCCTGATAGTCCGTGTACGCGGGGAGCAGGTCCACGTCCAGGTAGTCGAGATTGGCCGGGCCGTTGGCGGTCGTGCCGGTGATCCGGATGGTGTTCGCGCCGGAGTTCACGGGCACCGTGACGGTCTTCGTCGCCCAGGTGTCCCAGTTCGTGGTGGCCGGGAACGAGACGCCGCTCATCGCGAGGAACCCGTTGACGGTGATGTCGGAGACGCGGTCGACGGCGGTGCCGTTCGAGTATCGGATCGAGACGGAAGCCGTGCCCGCGGACGCCATGGTGACCGTCCACTGTACATAGCTGCCGGCGACGTTGTCGCAGTTCACGTAGCCTGTGCCGGAGAAGCCGGTGTGCGTGGTCTCCAGGACGCCCTGCGAGATCGTGGCGTTCTCGGCCTCGTACCGGGTCGGTGCGGCCGCGGCGGGCGCCGCGCCGGCGGTCAGCAGGCCGAGGACGAGCCCGGCGGCGGCGAGGCCGGCGACCAGGCCGCGCTGATGGCGGAAACTCATCGAACCCTCCCAAATGGTTCGACGGACGGCGGGGCCTCTCGCCCGGCCGTGATGAATGTGGGCATGCGGTGCACGCGGACGGGACAGGTCCGCGTGGCCGATGGCGCGTCGGCCCAGGTGCTGATGCTCATGCGGTGGTGCTGGTTGCTGAGGCGATGTCGTCAGTTAGTTAGACTGACTTACATATGCTGCGGAATGCTAGTCCGCCCTTTGTGGAGCGGTCAAGCGGTCGTCTGGTGGCAGGGTGTCCCGACGGCCGCCGATCCGGCAGGATGGCGGCATGATCCTGGCCGTCACGCTGAACCCCGCGCTGGACATCACCTACCGGGTCGACACGCTGCGGCCGCACGCCACGCACCGCGTACGGGAGGTCGCCGAGCGGGCCGGCGGCAAGGGGCTCAACGTCGCCCGCGTCCTCGCCCAGCTCGGCGAGCCCGTCCTCGCGACCGGCCTGGTCGGCGGGATCACCGGCGCGCGGCTCGGCACCCTCCTCGGCACGATCCCGCACGCCTTCTGGCCCGTCGCCGGCGAGGCCCGCCGCACCGTCACCGTCGTCGACGACCGCGAGGCCACCGGCTTCTGGGAACCCGGCCCCACCGTCACCGCCGACGAATGGGAGCGGTTCGTGGGCCATTTTCAGAGCCTCCTTCCCTCCGTACGCGTGGCCGTCCTCTCGGGATCGCTGCCCACCGGCGTGCCGCAGGACGCGTACGCGCAGCTGATCAGGGCCGCCCAGGCCGTCGGCGTACGGACCGTGCTGGACGCGGACGGTCCCGCCCTGGCGGCCGGGATCGAGGCCGGGCCGGACGTCGTCAAGCCCAACGTGGACGAACTCGGCGACGACACACCCCGCGAACTGCTCAAGCGCGGAGCGAAGGCCGTGGTCGCCACGAAGGGCGAAGAGGGCATGGAGGTCGTGACGGAGCAGGGGACCTGGCGCGCGTACCCGCCCGAACGCGTCTACGGCAACGCGACTGGGGCCGGCGACGCCGCGGTGGCGGCCCTGGCCCGCGGACTCGTCCGCGACGCGGCCTGGTCCGACCTCGTCACCGACGCGATCGCCCTCTCGGCCGCCGCGGTCGCCGCTCCGGTCGCCGGGCAGTTCGACGAGGACGCGTACGCGCGCTTCCGGGAAGGCGTACACGTGGAGGAGATGGCCCACCGTGCGGCCGTACGCGTCGTCTGCCTCGACACCGACGGCCGGATCCTGCTGATGCGCTGGCGCGATCCGGCGAACGGGGAGACCCTGTGGGAGCCCCCGGGCGGCGGGATCGACGACGGCGAGGAGCCGATCGACACCGCGCGGCGCGAACTGGTCGAGGAGACCGGCCTCAACCCGGCGATGATCGGCGAGATGAGCGTGGCGGTGCACCGCGACACGCAGTGGAACGGCCGGCGCTGGGTCGGCGTGGAACCCTTCTTCCTCGCCAAGTTCCCGTCGGCCAGGCCACCGGTGACCCCGGCCGAGCTGACCGCCGACGAGCAGCGCAACCTGGTCGAGAGCAAGTGGGTGCACTGGTCGGAACTGGGCGACCTGGAGGGCCGCCTGGAACCGCCGCAGCTGCTGTACATCGTCCGCCGCCTGGCCCCCAACGATCTGCGCCCCCGCCTCGACGACTGATTCCGGGGTGGCTCCCGAAGGGAAATCCGGATGCCCCGTCTCTCGCGGCCGGGCGAGAACACGGGGCATCCAGAGCTTGTGTGGGCGGGCCGCGCGGTGGTTCGGCATCCGGCCGGTGCATCGGTGCGTGACGCCGGTCGAACGGATCAGCTCGTGAGAGGGGCACCTCGTGGGCGAGCGTTCACCGCGCGGCCCAGCTGTGTACGCGCCTAGGGCGACGCGTCGCAGGCGGGACGGGAGAGCCGGTTCTTGATCTGTACGCAGAGCTCGCCGGCCTGGCGGTGGCCACAGGTGGCGGCTTGGTTGGCCCAGTGCAGTGCGGCCCGGTACGCACCGACGTCGGCGAGGTCGGCGGCGAGTTCGTAGGTCGTCTGCGGATCCTGGGTGAGGATGCGCCGCCAGTAGTCGGCCTGCGCCGTGACGCCGTTCTCTTCCAGCGTCATGATCATCAGCCAGATGGCCGCCGAGCTGGTTCCCGAGGCGGCCTGCCAGAAGAGCGCGCCGACGCCGAGCGTCTGGGCGAAGCACCGCTGGAGCCGGAGCCCCGTGTTCACCATGGAAGATCCTCTCAAGGGGGACGCTCGCCGCAGGGTGGTGTTGCGAGCACGCACAGCATCCCACCGTGCACTGTGCAATTTGCACGATCGCGCACAGTCGGGCGCGGGATGAGTGGCGGCGTCACTGCCCTTGAGTAATGGGTAGTACCGAGCTGAGTAGTCCCTGGCGGACCTGGTCAGCGGGTGCGCTGGCCGTGCAGGGCCTTGTACAGCTTCAACCTGGCGGTCAGCTCGGCGCGGCCGGCGATGCCCAGCTTCGTGTACACCTTGAAGAGATGATTGTCCGGCGTACGCGTCGACACGACGAGGTGCTCGGCGATCTGGCGGCTGGACATGCCGCTCGCGGCCAGTTCGGCGATCTCCAGTTCGCGTTCGGTCAGCTGGATCATGCCGAGGCGCAGGGCCGGCGTGTGCACGCCCTCGCACAGCGCGAGCAGGTCGGCCAGCCGGAAGGCGATCGCGTCCGTCGCGTTGAGCTGGTACGCCTGCGCGGCCGCTTCGGCGGCGTACAGGTTGAGGCGCAGTCCGGCGAAGTCCTCGACGACCGACTTCAACTCGCCCACGTTGGCCGAGAGCAGGGCCTTCGTGTGCCTTGCGGCGGCCTGGGCGAGCGCGCCCTCGACGTGCGCGGCGAGTTCCGCGATGCGCCGGCCCACGGCGTCGTCGGCGAGCCCGGCCCGGGTCAGCGCGTGCAGGGCCAGCACCTCGAACGCGTGCAATCCGTTGCGGCGCAGGTCGAAGAGGAGCCGCTCGGCCGAGTCGCGGGCCGCCTCCAGCCGCCCGGCGCTCGCCTCGACCTGGATGCGGGACAGCCCGACGGCCGGTGCGTGGTTGCGCCGCGACCGCACGAGGGTCCGCTCCGCCTCGACGAGGTACTCGTCGGCCGCCACGCCGTCGCCGTTGATCGCGGCGGCCTGGGCGAGTTCGGCGTACACGGCGGGCAGGAAGATCCGTCCGGCGGTGTGCAGGTGGGACAGGGCGCCCTGGGCGAGCCGGAACGATTCCCGGGTACGCCCGATCATCCGCAGGCCCTGCGCCCGGTTGAGGACGACCTGGCCCTCCAGGATGGGGAAGAACTGGATCGCGAAGCTGCCCGGCTCGTCGAGCAGGCCGAGCACGTGCGTCAGGTCGCCCGAGAGCAGGGACGCCGTGCCGATCGTGTTCTGGATGGAGTTGCTCAGGTAGGGCATCTCCGGGAACAGTGCGAGGGACGTCCGTTCCATCTGGACGATGCGCTTGAGGGCCGTCACCGGTTCGCCCCGGGCACAGCTCATCTCCAACTGCAGCGTACGCGCGAACGCCCGGGCCGCGTCCGACGAGTGCGGGTCGGCCGTGATGTCGTTGATCAGTTCGTCGAGCTTGTCGTACTGCGCGTACAGCATGCGTTCGGGGGCGATGTGGGCGCGCATCCAGGCCCGGGTGGTCGGGTCGGTGACCTTGGCGGTCGCCTCTTCGAGGTCGCGCAGCGGATCGGCGTCGTCGATGCCGGTCATCTGCTGGACGCTGCGGGCGACCGCGATCCGGGCGACCTCCCAGTCGGAGGTGTGCGTCTCGGCGGCCTCGTCGAGCATGTCGATCGCGCGCTGCGGCGCGCCGCTGAAGCCGACGGCGGTGGCGTGCAGTTCGAGCGCGGGCAGTCCGGCCCCGACCGCCTGGGCCGCCTGCGCGAGCCGGGCGGCCAGCCGCGTGTCCATGTCGGCGAACGCGATGCCGGCCGCGCGCAGCAGCAGGTCGGGATTGGTCGCCGTCCGGCTGTCGAGCCGCCAGACGGCCACGCGCAGCAGGTCCTCGCGGCGGCGGGCGCCGGTGGATTCGATCATCGCGGCCAGCTCGGCCCGCCGCTGCCGGGACCGGGTCGTGCCGAGGTTCTGCCGGATGACCTCGCCGTAGATCGGGTGCGTGAGGCGGACGTTGGACCGCATGCCGTCGTCGAGGATGCGGATGAGGCCCTTCTCCTCCGTCGAGCGCAGGGCGACGTCCCCGCATTCGCGGACGACGAGGCTGAAGCCGATCGGCTCGCCCAGCGCGACCAGTTCCAGGACGCGCCGCTCCGGCTCTTCGAGGCGGCCGATGCGGCTGTCCACGAGCTGTGACAGCGCGGTCCCGGTGTTCAGCCGGCCGCTCCAGGTCCACAGTCCTTGCGCCTGGTTGAGTTCCGAGGTGTCGCCGATGCTGGCGAGGACCTCGCGCAGCAGCAGGGCGTTGCCCTCGGTGATCTGCCACAGCCGGTTGGCGCTGGCCTGCTGCACCGGTCCGCCGAGGACGGTGGTCAGCAGCTCGGTCGTCTGCGTCTCGTCGAGCGCCTTGATCTCCATCCGGTCGACGAGGCCGTCTTTCCACAATGCGGTGATGGCGTCGTCGACCGAGGCCTCCGAGCGGTGGCTCGCGATCAGGGTGGCCGCGTTGTTGCGGCAGACGTAGAGGGCGAGCGTCGCGCCGAGCGGGTCCAGCAGGTGGATGTCGTCGACGACGAGCACGATCCGCCGGTCGTCCGCGCGGCTGCGGATGGCGTCGAGCGCCCAGCGCAGCAGCAGCGAGGCGTTGGCGCCCATGGGCGGGGCCGGCGGCAGGATCTCCGCGAACGCGCCGAGCGGCAGGTTCTGCGTCGCCGCGGTGGCCGCGACCTGCAGCACCGACAGTCGATCGCGATCCAGCTGCTTGAGGACCTCGCGCAGCAGACGGCTCTTGCCGATCCCTGCCGCTCCACTGAGGACGACGCCGCGCGGGGCGGTCGCGGTCACAGAATGCAGTACCGCGTCGCGCTCAGCGTGACGTCCGACAAATGGCCACGGTTCGCCCACTGCCGCAGAGTACCGACATTAGAGATCCCTCGGGTCCGCCAAAAGGGTGAGTGTCACCGCATTTTCACTGTCCGCGAACATGGATCATGCGGCTCGCGTCCGGTCCCGGTGGCAGCGCGAGGTCCAGACCGTGCCCCATCAGCACCGCTCCACTATAGGTCTCGGCCGTTCCGACCAGCTCGTATTCGACGTCGGGGTCGAGCCCCGCGAGGCGTACGGGGGGTTGGGGCGTGGCCCAGGCCATCGACGGTCGCCACGCCAGCACCACCGCCTCCCGTCGGTCCGCGGAGACATACTCGACCACCGTGGTCGTCCCGTTCGCGAGCCGGTGCAGCTCGCCGTGCTGCACGATCTTCCGCACCCGCTTGTACGCGTCGACCAGCGAACGGGCCTCGTCGAGCGCCCCGGCGTCCCACTCGCGGAGGTTGCCGCTGACGCCCAGCGCACCCGCCGACGCCACGTGGAACCGCATTGCCAGTGGGGCCGCCCGATGGGTGATGGGGTTCGGGCTGTCGCTGGCCCAGGAGCCCATCGCGATCGCCGGATACACCTGCGAGTAGCCGTGCTGGATCGCGATGCGGTCGACCGGATCGGTGTTGTCCGACGTCCACACCTGGTCCGTGCGGGCCAGGATGCCGAGGTCCACCCGGCCGCCGCCGCTGGCGCAGCTCTCGACGCGTACGTGGGGGTGGGTGGCGCGCAGCCGGTCGAGGATGTCGTAGACCGCCCGGGTGTGCCCGGCCCACAGCCGGTCCGGGTCGTCCGCGGTCGGCCAGCCGGCCTCGGTGAACGACCGGTTCATGTCCCACTTGACGAAGTCGATCGCGTTGCTGCTGAGCAGGTCGTCGAGCCACGCGTACGCCCAGGCGGCCACGTCGGGCCGGGCGAAGTTCAGGACGAGCTGGTTGCGTTGCTCGGAGCGGTGGCGATGGTGCATGTGCAGCACCCAGTCGGGATGGCGCCGGTAGAGATCGCTGTCCGGGTTGACCATCTCGGGCTCGACCCAGATGCCGAACTTCATCCCGAGCCCGTGCACGTGCTCGATGAGCGGGCCGAGGCCGTCGGGGAACCGGTCCGGGTTGGGCCACCAGTCGCCGAGCCCGGCATGGTCGTCGACCCGGCGGCCGAACCAGCCGTCGTCCATCACGAACAGTTCGACGCCGAGGCCCGCGGCGATCGTGGCGACGGCCTTCTGGTTCTCCTCGTTCACGTCGAACCAGGTGCCCTCCCAGCCGTTGTAGAGCACCGGCGCGACCTCGTCCGCGTGCTGCAGAACGTGCGCGCGGGCGTACGCGTGCCAGGACCGGCTCGTCGCGCCGAACCCGTCGGCCCGGTAGAGCCCGAGACTGGACGGCGTACGCCAGGTCTCGCCGGGAGCCAGCCGGATCGTGACGCCCTCGTGCGCTCCCGAGGCGGCGACGTGCACGTGCCCGCCGTGCGTACGCCGGACGTCGAACCGGAACGGGCCGCTCCAGGCGAGCACGGTGCTCCAGACCTCGCCGGAGGTCTCGGTGGCGTCGCCGGTGTCCACCATCACCCACGGGTTGCCCTGGCCGCGGGCGATCCCGCGGCGGGTCGTGAGCGTCGTCTCGCCGACCGGCAGCGGTGTGCGCTGCAGCTGGAACTCCGCGGCCCACGCCCCCGACACCGACGTCAGCCGGTACGCGTCCCGCCACGGCACCGTCCACGCGGCACTGTCGGCGCGGCGTACCTCGACCGGGTCGGGGCCGGTGTTGGTGATCTCGGTCCACCGCTCGATCACGTCGGTGCCTTCGCGGACGACGTAGTGCAGGTCCGCCCGCAGCGGGTAGTGCCGGTCGGCCAGGGCGACGGTCAGCCGGCCGCCGTCGAGCAGCTGGCCGGCCAGGTGCCACTCGACGGCCGCCGTCCCGTCGGGGTAGACGACGTCGAGGCTGGGCGGGCCGAAACGGTGGCCGCCGCGTACCGGGAACTCCTCACCGGTCCGCTCGTCGTCGCGGTCGGGCCGGACCGGGATGGTCGCGGCCTGCTCCAGGGTCAGCGGCGGCCCCCAGTGCACGCTCCGGACGGACGAACCGTCCCAGCGCAGCGCGTACGCGCTGGCGGGCGTCCGCAGCAGCCAGGTCTGTGAGGCGGGATCATGCGACGTCAGCGCCATGCGATCAACGTAAGCGACGGCCACCCCCGGTGACCAGGGGTGGCCGTCGATCCAGCGGAACGTCAGTTGGAGACCGCCGCGAGATGGTCTTTCAGGCCCTGGCCGAACGCGGTCGGCGTACCGTTGTAGTCGCTGATGAGCGACGGGCCGCTCGAGCAGTCCCAGTTGTTCCACGTCCAGCCGAGGTAGCCGACGCCCTTGCCGTCCGCCCAGTTCATCAGCGTGTCGACGAAGCCGTGCGAGCAGTCGTTCTCACCGATCTCGGAGAGGGTGAGCGGCACCGACGCCGCGACCGGCGCCAGCTGGCTGTCGTAGCAGGAGGTGTTCGAACAGGTGTTGAAGTTGTAGATGTGCGCGAACGCCATCAGGTTGCCGGTCGAGTCGGTCGGCTTGTAGGCCAGCCACTGGGTCAGGTCGTTCGAGTACGCGAGGCCGCCCAGCATGATGACGTTGGTGGCACCGGTCGCGCGGACCGAGTTGACCAGCGTCTGGAAACCGGCCACCTGGTAGGTGATGCCGGGGCAGGTGCCGCCGTCGCGCCAGCAGACCCAGCCGGCCGTCTCGCTGCTGCCCGAGCCGCGCTCCGGGTACGGCTCGTTGAACAGGTCGAAGACGACCGCGTTGTTGCCCTTGAAAGCGTTCGCGACGCCGGTCCAGAAGCTCGGCGCGTACTGGGCGTCGGGCATCGGCTTCTGGCAGGTCGCCTTGACGTCCGAGCAGCCCGCCGAGGGGCCGGTGTACTGGCCGTAGTTCCAGTGCATCTCGACGATCGGCGTGATGCCGCTGGCGACCAGCAGGTTCACGTAGTTCTTGACCTCGGTCTGGTACGCCGCTCCCGAGGTACCGCCGGCCGGCACGTCGGCCGTTCCGAGCCAGCACTCCTCGTTCAGCGGTACGCGTACCGTCCGGATCTTCCAGGTCCGCATCGCGTCGATCGAGGCCTGGTCCATCGGGCCGTTCCACATCGCGTACCCCTGGATGCAGGCGAACTCGCCGCCGGAGCGGTTGACGCCGAGCAGCCGGTAGGTGGCGCCGGTACTGGTGAGCAGCTTGTTGCCGGACACGTGCAGGGCCGGCGCGCTGCCCGCGGGCGGCGGGCTGGTGCTGGCCGACGGGCTCGGCGAGACGCTCCTGGACGGCGAGGCCGACGGTGAGGCGGACGCGCTCTTCGACGGCGAGGCCGACGGGGACGCGGAGGCGCTCTTGGACGGCGACGGGCTCGTGGTGACCCCGCCGGTGCAGGTGATGCCGTTCAGCGTGAACGACGCCGGCACCGGGTTGCTGCCCGTCCACAGGCCGTTGAAGCCGATCGACGTGGAGCCGTTGGTGGCCAGGTTCTTGTTCCAGTCCAGGCTCGCGGCGTTGACATGCTGGCCGGACTGCGTCCAGGTGGCGCTCCAGCCCTGCTGGACGGACTGGCCGGCGGCCGGGAAGTCGAACCCGAGGTTCCAGCCGGAGATCGGGTCGCCGAGGTTGGTGACGGTGACGTTGGCGGTGAACCCGCCCGGCCACTGGTTCTGGTTGTTGTACGTGACGGAGCAGCCCGCGGCTGCACTCGCGGCGGGCGCGAGCGCGATGCTGACGGCCCCCGCCAGCGTCGCCGCCGCGGTGGCCGCGAGCAGGGCGGTACGGACTTTCATGGGCGTGTATCTCCCTAGGAGACTGTGGGCGAGCGCTGCGTGGAGGACAGCGCGAATGGGAGCGTTCCCACGGTCGCCCTCCACCTCCGAAAAGTCAAGTGGTGCCTATAAATTGGGGACATGACGACGAACTTCGGCGAGGTCGCCGCCCTCTACGACGCCCGCCGCCCCGGCCACCCGCCCGAGGTCGCCGAGCAGGTCTTCACCTACCTCGGCGGTACGCCCGACCGGGCCGTCGAGATCGGAGCGGGTACCGGGCAGGCCACGGTCCTGTTCGCCGGCAACGGTTTCCCGATCACCGCGGTCGAGCCGGACGACCGGATGGCGGCCGTCCTGCTGGACCGCGGACTGCCCGACGTCACCGTGGTCTCCTCGACGTTCGAGGACTGGACCCCGCCGGCCGGGGGCGTCCCGTTCCTCTACGCCGCCCTCGTCTGGCACTGGCTCACCCCGGTACGCCGTACCGAGCTGGCGGCGGCGGCCCTCGCGCCGGGCGGCGTACTGGCGATCATCGGGGCTCGGAACGTCATCGAGGACGAGGAGCTGGACGCGGAGATCCTGCGGATCATGACGGAGCATCCCGGCGGGGTCCTGCGCCGGCCACCGCTGTTCAGCTGGGCGCCGGCCGAGCTGACGGAGTCGGGGCTCTTCACGGAGCCCGTCCTCTGGACCACTCGGCGATCCTCTACGTTGGATGATCAACAATTTCTCGACCTGCAGCGTACGTACGGGCCGTACCGGTCGCGGCCCGCCGGCGTACAGGCGGAGATCGACATCGAGCTGCGCGACCTGGTCGCCGGGCGCGGCGGCTCGGTGGCGATGCGAGTGGACACCCACCTCATCCTTGCCCGCCGGGTGGACGTCGACTGAGCGTCACCTGTGGTCGGTAGACCACGGGCATGAATCGACGCAACCTTCTCCGGGGCAGCGTGGCCGCAGCCGCCGGGAGCCTGCTGGTTCCCGGCGCCGCCGCGGCCTATGTCCCCGGTGGACGCCCGATCCTCACCCACGGCGTGCAGAGCGGCGAGCCGCGGGCCACCTCCGCGCTGGTCTGGACCCGCGCGGACCGGCCCAGCCGGCTGCTGGTCGAGTACTCGCACCGGCCCGACTTCCGCGGCGCGCGCCACGTGCGCGGCCCTGTCCTCACCCCCGGCACCGACTTCACCGGCAAGGTCGCCCTGCGCGACCTCGACCCGGGCACCCAGGTCTTCTATCGCGTACGCGCGGAGAGCCTGGACCGGCACGGCGTGGCGTCCGACTGGCTGACCGGCCGGCTGACCACCGCCTCGACGGGCCGGCACCGGGGCGTCCGGTTCGTCTGGACCGGCGACGTCAACGGCCAGGGCTGGGGCATCAACCCGGACCTGGGCGGGATGCGCATCTTCGACGCGATGGGCCGGGTGGACCCCGACTTCTACCTGTGCAGCGGTGACACGGTGTACTCCGACGGGCCGATCACGGCCGCGGTCACGCTGCCCGACGGGCGGGTCTACCGCAACCTCACCGACCCGGCCAAGGACAAGGTCGCCGAGACGCTGGCCGAGTACCGGGGCCAGTTCGCCTACAACCTGCTCGACGAGAACCTGAAGGCGTTCGCGGCGCGCGTACCGCAGATCAACCAGTGGGACGACCATGAGGTACGCAACAACTGGTACCCCGGCCAGATCCTCGCCGACGACCGGTACACCGAGAAGAACGTCGACGTGCTCGCGTCACGGGCGAGGCAGGCGTTCTTCGAGTACGTGCCGATCGCCTCCGGCGAGGTCTACCGGAAGTTCTCGTTCGGCCCGCTGCTGGACGTGTTCGTGCTGGACATGCGTACCTACAAGGACCCCAACAGCTCCAATGTGTACGCCGACCCGCACCTCGGCATGCTCGGCGCCCGCCAGCGCCGGTGGCTGATCGACGGGCTGACTCACTCGAAGGCCACGTGGAAGGTCATCGCGAACGACCTGCCGCTCGGCCTCGTCGTCCCGGACGGTGCCAGCGCCCAGGAAGGCGTCGCGCAGGGCGACGGCGGCGCGCCGCTCGGCCGGGAGTTGGAGTTCGCCGAGGTGCTGCGGACAGTGCACCGGCGCGGTGTCGACGGGATCGTCTTCCTCACCGCCGACGTGCACTACACGGCGGCCCACCACTACGACCCGGCCCGCGCGGCGATCGGGGACTTCTCGCCGTTCTGGGAGTTCGTCTCCGGTCCGGCCAACGCGGGAGCGTTCGGGCCCAACGCGCTCGACGCGACCTTCGGCCCCGAAGCGGTGTTCGTCCACGCGCCGCCGGCCGCGAACACCTCACCGCTGGACCCCGCGTACCAGCACTTCGGGGAGGTGGACATCGACGGCCACAGCGGAGACCTCACGGTCCGCCTCCGCGACGCGACCGGCGCCGTCCTGTTCACCCGGACCCTCACCCGCTGACGGCGAGCCGGTAGCACAGCCCCCAAGATCCCGCTGGGATCACGGTTGCCACCCGAATCATGGCCCAAGATTCGGGTGATTTCCCTGATCCCAGCGGGATCTTGGGGAGGGAGAGGGCGGGAGGCGGGGAAGCGGGGAGGGTCAGGCGGGGAGCTTGTCGCGGCGGCAGAAGGTCGCCCGGTAGGACACCGGGGTCGTGCCGAGGCGCTTGGCGAAGTGGTGGCGCATGGTCGCGGCATCGCCGAAGCCCGCCCGGTCCGCGACGGCGTCGATCGACAGGTCCGTCTCCTCGAGGATGCGGCGGGCGAGCAGGACGCGCTGCCCCGTCATCCAGTCGTGCGGCGTGGTGCCCGTCTCCGCCTTGAACCGCCGGGCGAACGTACGCGGTGCCATGTACACCCGGGCGGCCAGGTCCTCGACGGTGTGCGGCCGGTCGAGGTGCTCGGCCAGCCACAGCAGCATGGGGGTGAGGGTCGGCGCGTCGGGTTCGGCCGGCAGCGGCACGTCCACGTACTGCGCCTGGCCGCCGTCGCGGTGCGGCGGCACGATCATCCGCCGGGCGAGTTTCGTGGCGATCTCGGTGCCCTGCTCCCGGCGTACGAGGTGGAGGCAGAGGTCGAGGCCGGCGGCCGTGCCCGCGCTGGTGAGGATCTGCCCGGCGTCGACGTAGAGGACACCGGGATCGACCTGGGCGAGCGGGAAGCGCCGTTGCAGTTCCTCGGCGTATTTCCAGTGCGTCGTGCAGCGTATGCCGTCGAGCAGGCCGGCTTCGCCGAGCGCGAAGGCCCCCGAGCAGACGCTGATGATGATGGCGCCGCGCGCGTACGCCTGCCGCAACGCGTCCAGCGCGGCCGGCGGGAGGGGCGTGCCGGTCCCGTGGGCGGGCACGACGATGAGATCGGCGTACGACATCGGGGTCAGGTCGCCGTGCGGGGTGAGCTCGAACCCCGACGACGTACGCACGGCGGAACCGTCCACACCGCACAGTCGGAAGTCGTAGGCCGGGAAGCCGTCGGCCGTCCGGTCGGTGCCGAAGACCTCGCAGACGGTCCCCAGTTCGAACGGTGCGACGTTGTCGAAGACCAGAACGGCCACCTTGGTGAGAGCCACGCCACCAGGGTAGCCGGGAGTTGGCAGGATTTCGAGGGCAACTGGCAATCCGGCCACTGTATCCGGAATCCTCGGCGGCGCAGAATGGTTCTTGTCGATAGGAATACCACCCCCACCGGGAAGGAAACTGAAATGTTGTTCGTAGTCGCCACCATGGTCGTCGTCGCCGTGGCCGGCCTCGCGGGCTGGACCGCCGACAGCCGTCACACCCGCATCGGCGCCTGACGACACCGCCCCGGGGCTCCGGCACCGGATGAGCTGATGAACTGAAGATGTACCGAGGAACGCCGACCCGTCCGGGCCGGCGTTCGGCGTATCCGGGGTGTGGCAGTGTGTCAGTGATGAGATACGCGATCGGGCTGCCGACGGTGGGCGAGTTCGGCGATCCGCGTGTGCTCGCGGACCTCGCGACCCTCGCCGCCGGGAACGGCTGGTCGGGCGTGCAGCTGTGGGACCACGTGCTCTACCACGAGCCCGGCTGGGCGGTCGCGAGCCCGACGGTGGTGGCCGGCGCCGTCGCCGCGGCCACGGACCTGCACATCATGCTCACCGTCGCCCTGCCGCGCCGGCAGGTCCAGGATGTCGCCCGGGACACCGCCACGCTGGCCTCGCTCGCCCGTGGCGGCGTCACCCTGGTCGCCACCATCGGTTCCATGGACTCCGAGTACGCGAACTTCGGCCTGGACGCCTCGCTGCCCGGCCGGGGCGCCCGGCTGGACGACGGCCTGGCCCGATTGACGCGGCTGTGGGACGAATGGGGTGTGCCGCGCCTGCCGATCTGGTGCGGCGGACGCTGGCCCCGCAAGGTCGGCCTGCGCCGGGCGGCGCGCTGGCAGGGCGCGATGCCCACGTTCGACGACCAGCGCGAGCGCAACCCGGACCCCGAGGCTGTACGCGCAGCCGCCGCCCTGGTACCCGGCCTCGACCTGGCGATCGAAGGAGTGTCGCCGACCCCGCTGCTACCGTCCTATGCAGACGCCGGGGTGACCTGGTGGATCGAGGCGTTCGGCTGGTGGCGGGGCGGAGTCGAGGCCGCCCGCGCCCGCATCCTCGCCGGCCCACCGTCCCCCTGATTCCGACGATCTTGCGCGAATGTTCGGGCATTGTGGACATAGCACGCTGATTTCGGGGCATTCGCGCAAGATCGTCGAAAGTCGGCGGGCGGAATGTGAGCGGGCGGATGGCATGATCCCGGGATGGACCCGTTGCGGATCGGCGACATTGAGATCGTGATGCTCGAGGACGGCGCCGGCCCCTTCTTCGCCGATCGGAAAGAGGTCTTCGCCGCCGCCACGGCGGAACAGTGGGCGGCCGCGGACACGTACGACCCGGGTGCGCTGCTGCCGGACGGCCGGTGGCAGCTGCGGTTCCGGTGCTTCGCGCTGCGCCAGCCGAACGGCCGCACGATCCTCGTCGACACCGGCATCGGGCCCGCCGACGCGCCCGCCGCCTCGTGGGCGCCGGTCCCCGGCCGGTTGCCGGCGGCGCTCGCCGAGGCCGGCATCGCCCGCGAGGACGTCGAGATCGTCGTGCTCACCCACGTGCACACCGACCACATCGGATGGTCGGTCACCGGCGGCCGGCCGTACTTCCGCAACGCCCGCTACCTGCTGCAGGCGGCCGACGTGACGGCCCTGGAGGAGGCCCGCTCGGCCCTGCTCGACCGGCTGCTGGAACCGTTGCGCGGCACCGGGCAGCTCGACGTGGTCACCGGCGACCGCGGCCTCGCGCCCGGCGTCGGGATCGTGGCGACCCCCGGCCACACCCCGGGCCACCAGTCCGTCCTGGTCGCCGACGGGGACGACCGCCTGCTCGTCACCGGCGACCTGCTGGTGCACGCGATCCAGCTGCTCCACCCCGAACTCGGGTACGCGCACGAGTCCGACCAGTCCGCCGCCCGGGCGGTACGCGTACGGCTGCTGCGCGAACTGCGCGGCGGAATCCTGGCCACGCCGCACCTGACCGAGGCCTTCGTCCGGTTGGCGGGCTGATCCCGCGCGCTCCCATGCATTACGGTGGGCGGGGATCGAGGGAGTGATGACCGTGGACAAATACGCCTCGACGGCCGGTTGCCTGGTCGCCGCCGTCATCGTCGGCTGGATGGTCCTCGGCGGCGTACGCGTCGTCAATCAGGTCGAACGCGGCGTCGTCTTCCGGTTCGGCCGGGCGCTGCGGCGCGTACGCCAGCCCGGGCTGACGATCGTCGTCCCGCTCATCGACCGCGTCCGCAAGGTGAACATCCAGATCATCACCCTGCCGGTGCCGTCGCAGGAGGGCATCACCCGTGACAACGTGTCGGTGAAGGTGGACGCGGTGGTCTACTTCCGCGTCGTCGACCCGATGAAGGCGATCATCGAGGTGCAGAACTACCGGGTCGCGGTCGAGCTGCTCGCGCAGACCTCGCTGCGCTCGACCATCGGCAAGGCGGAGCTCGACGAGCTGCTGTCCAACCGCGACGAGCTGCACCGGGGCCTGCAGGAGGTGCTCAGCGCGCCGATGGCGGCGTGGGGCATCCACATCGAGCGGGTCGAGATCAAGGACGTCCAGCTCCCCGAGTCGATGAAGCGCTCGATGTCGCGCCAGGCCGAGGCCGAGCGGGAACGCCGCGCGCGGGTCATCACCGCCGACGGCGAGTACCGGGCGGCGCAGAGCCTCGCCGACGCCTCGCAGATCATGTCCGAGACGCCGGGCGCGTTGCAGCTACGGCTGCTGCAGACCGTGGTCGAGGTGGCGGCGGAGAAGAACTCGACGCTCGTCATGCCGTTCCCGGTGGAACTGCTGCGCTTCTTCGACCGCGCGGTCGCGCCCGTCTATCCGGAAGGACCGGCGCCGGTGATCCCGACGCAGCGTACGGACCCGGACCAGGACCAGGAGCCCGAGGACCCGGATCTCCTCGACTGAGCGTTCCCGCCCTCAAGATCCCGCTTGGATCACGGTTGCCACCCGAATCATGGCCCATGATCCGGGTGATTTCGCTGATCCAAACGGGATCATGTGGCGCCACGGGTCGTGTGGCGCCACGGGGATCAGGGGCCTCAGGCCGGGACGAGAGCCGGGGCCGGGGCGGGGACCGAGCGGCGGGCCAGGGCCGGGGCCAGCGCCAGCAGGCAGACCGCTCCGACGACCCCCGTCACCGCCGTCGCGGACCACAGCGCTCCCGGGCCGGCCGTGCTGAACAGCCAGGTCGTCACGGCGGGGCCGATCAGCCGGGCGGACGCCGCCGTCCACGTGATCACGCCCTGGTAGCGGCCCTGCGCCCCGGCGGGCGCCAGGTCGGCCGCGATCGCGCCGGCCACGATGCCCCCGGCGACCTCGCCGACCGACCAGATCGCGGTCGTGATCGCGTACCAGAGCGGGGTGTGCCCGAGGCCGGTCGCCGCGATGCCGAGGCCGACGACGGCGGTGGCACCCGCGAGGACCGCGTAGCGGTTGAGGCGCGCGACGACCGGATACACCACCGGCTGGAGCAGGACCACGAGGGCGGCGTTGACCACGGCGACCGTGCCGAAGACGGCGGGTGACAGTCCGTCGAGGCGGATGGACAACGGGACGGCGTACTCGGTGAGGCTGTAGACGATCTCCTGGGACAGCGCGAGGGCGACGAAGGCGAGCATGAGCTTGTCGCGCAGGAGGATGCCGTAGCCGGTGCCGCCGGCGGGCCGGGTACGCCGGCCGGTGCGCGGGATTCCCGCCACGACGATCGCGGCGAACAGCAGGCTGGTGCCGGCGTCGATGGCGAAGATGAGGCCGAAGCCGTGCGCGGCGAGGAAGCCGGCGAGGGCGGCCGCCCCGGCGGCGCCGATGTTGTAGGCCCAGTGGATGAGGCTGAAGGCGCGCAGGCGCTGGGCGCCGGTGACGCCGTCGGCGACGAGCGCGGCGGCGGCCGGCGGGTAGATCTTGGCAGTGACCCCGACGAGGACGGCGGCCGCCGCCATGACCGGTACGCCGGGCGCGGCGAACAGGAAGCCGAGGCTGGCCGGGGCGGCGAGCAGGCCGATCAGCAGGGTGGTCCGGTGTCCGGCGCGGTCGGCGAGCCAGCCGCCGAGGACGGAGCCGGCGACGCCGCCCGCGCCGAGGGCGGTCACGATCCAGCCGGTGTCCTGTTCGGACACCTGGTGCGCGCCGAGGAAGAAGACGAGGAAGGGGACGACCATGCCGCCGATCCGGTTGGCCACGGTGCCACCGGCGATGATCCAGAAAGAGCGGGGAAGTTCTCGCACATGATGATCGTCGGGCGGCCCCCGCGTGCGGAGTATTGTTTTAGGCCGGTCCGAATGTTGGGGGCAGGCCGATGCTGACCATGGAGTTCACCGCGGGTGACGTCGCCCGCATCCGGTTCGCGCTCTCGTGCCTCTGGGAGGCGGCGTCGAGCTTCCACACACTGCTCGACCCGCCCGCCGCGCTGCGGCCGTGGGCCCAGCGGGTCCTGCCGGCGCTGTCCGCCGCGGGTCTCGCCCCGGGCGGCGACAACCTGCTCACCGGCCTCATCCCGGCCGGCCCGCGCTACATGCCCGACTTCCTGACGCCGCCGCCGGGCACCCTGACGCCGTCGCTCGCGGCCGAGCTGCGGGTCGTTCTCGCCACCGACCACACCGTCGTACGCCGGGAGCTGGATCTCCTGGAACCGCCGTTCACCGCACCGGTCGCGGCCCTGTACGCGGATCCCGCCGCCGGCCTGGCCCGGCTGACCGGCGAGATCGCCCGCTACTGGGAGATCGCGCTGGCCGCCGACTGGCCCCGGATGCGGGCGCTGCTGGAGGCCGAGGTCTTCCACCGGGCCCGGCTGCTCGCCGAGGAGGGCACGGCGGGCCTGCTCAACGGGCTGCACGACCGGGTCGGCTGGGAGGCCGACACGCTGTCGGTCGCGCACAAGTGGTGCGCCGGCGGGACGGTGCTCGCCGGGGCCGGGCTGGTCCTCGTGCCGGTCGTGTTCACCTGGCCGGCCGTGCGTACGGTGAGCTCGGCCGAGCACCCGCAACTCGCCTTCCCGCCCCGCGGCGTCGGTACGCTCTGGGAAACCCCCGCGTCGGCACCCGAGGCGCTGGCCGCGGTGCTGGGCAGGTCCCGGGCGCAACTGCTGGTGGCGCTGGAGACGCCGGTCTCGACGACCGAGCTGGCCCGGCGTACGGGGCTGTCGGCCGGTGGCGTGTCGCAGCAGCTGGGGGTGCTGCGGGCGGCCGGGCTCATCACGGCCCACCGATCCGGGCATTCCGTGCTGAACGTGCGTACGCCGGCCGCCGACACCCTGCTCGCCGCGGCGGCCGCGTGACGCACCCGACGTTCAGCAGGTGGGAAGTCAGCTGCTCGCGGGCCCGGTGTCCTCGGTAGGCTGGCCGCCATGAAAATCGGCATCGTGGGCGCGACCGGCCAGGTGGGCGGGGTCATGCGCCGGATCCTCGCGGACCGCAAGTTCCCGGTCGACCAGCTGCGGCTGTTCGCCTCCGCCCGCTCGGCGGGCAAGCAGCTGCCCTGGGGTGACGGCACGGTCACGGTCGAGGACGCGGCCACGGCCGACTACAGCGGCCTGGACATCGTGCTCTTCTCGGCCGGCAAGGGCACCTCGCTCGCGCTCGCCCCGAAGGTCGCGGCGGCCGGCGCGGTCGTCATCGACAACTCCTCGGCCTGGCGGATGGACCCGCTGGTGCCGCTGGTCGTCTCCGAGGTGAACCCGCACGCCGCCGCCGACCGGCCGAAGGGGATCATCGCCAACCCCAACTGCACCACGATGGCGGCGATGCCGGTGCTCAAGCCGCTGCATCTGGAGGCCGGGCTGGTCGGCCTGGTGGCCGCCACCTATCAGGCGGTCTCCGGCTCCGGCCTGGAAGGCGTCGCCGAGCTGGACGGCCAGGTCCGCGCCGTCGTCGAGCACGCGGCCGAGCTGACCCACGACGGCTCCGCCGTGGCGTTCCCGGAGCCGAGGAAGTACGTCCGGCCGATCGCGTTCAACGTGCTGCCGTACGCGGGCGCGCTCGTGGACGACGGCCGGGACGAGACGGACGAGGAGCAGAAGCTCCGCAACGAGAGCCGCAAGATCCTCGAACTGCCCGGACTGAAGGTCTCCGGCACCTGCGTACGCGTGCCGGTGTTCACGGGCCACTCGCTGCAGCTGAACGCCCGGTTCGAGCGGGAGATCACCCCGGGGCGGGCCCGCGAGATCCTCGCCGGCGCGCCCGGCGTCGTGCTGACCGACGTGCCGAACCCGTTGCAGGCGGCCGGCCAGGACCCGACCTTCGTCGGGCGGATCCGCGCGGACGAGACGGTCGAGCACGGTCTGGCGCTCTTCTGCTCCGGCGACAACCTGCGCAAGGGCGCCGCCCTCAACGCGGTGCAGATCGCGGAGCTGATCGCCGCCGAGTAGCAGGCGTACCCAGGCGCGGGGTCCCCGACGGGGTCCCGCGCCTTTTCCGTACCCCGGTCAGCCGCAGCAGCCGCCGCCGCAGCAGCCGCCCCCACCACCGCCGGCCGGGGCCGAGACCTGTACGCGTCCCGCCATCCCGGCGGTCGTGAGGAGCTTGACGGTGTCGTCGTGGCCCTCGGGGCAGCGCGCGGGTTCGGTGGCGCCGCTCATCGGCCGGTCCACCTCGAACGTGTCGCCGCAGGCGCGGCAGCGGAACTCATAGCGGGGCATGGCGCCATGCTACCTGTTTCCCTATAGGGAGTCCGTCTCCATATAAGGAGTAATGACTCCGCCGGACGCCTCCCAGGCGGCTCCAACATCGTGCTCGTATGACTACGGAGTCCCGCGGTCACGGTACGCGGGTCGGGTCTGTAACCCTTTACAGGCGGTCCGGTCGTTGCCTTTCGGCAATTACTCTGCGTGCTATTCGGTCAGACGGTGGTGAATGCGGCGGCGTCGATGAAGATCGGGATCGTCGCAAGGCCCGTCTACCTGGTACGACGTTCATCGATGGCGTCATCCGCGACGTCCCGTTAACCTTCCCGAAAACGGTCCATAGTAGAACGAAAGAGCTGGTGGACAAAAGCGGATCTACATGGGAGGCTGTCCGCTGGCAGAAACGGGGGGCCCGGGGCGAGCCTCGGGGCAGGTGCGGCATCTGCACACCGGCTACCCCACACTCTCGCCGGTGCGAGCGGTGCTGCCCGCCCCGTGTTCTCCCTCGACCACCGAACGTTCCTCCCGCTACCCCCCAGCGGGAGTCGATAGGGGAGAGTGCGCGTGTCTGACAACACGTTAGGCGAGTTCGGGTACAGGCAGGAGTTGCGCCGCGGCGTAAACCTTGCTGACCTGGTCTTCTATGGCCTGATCTTCATGGTTCCGATCGCTCCGTTCGCCATCTTCGGCCAGGTCTTCCAGGTCTCCAACGGCATGCCCGTGCTGGCGTACGCCGTCGGCCTGGTGGCCCTGCTCTTCACCGCGGCGAGCTACGCGCAGATGGTGCGCGCGTACCCGCTTTCCGGCAGCGTCTACAGCTACGCGGGCCGGGGCATCGGCGCGCCCTTCGGCTTCATCACCGGCTGGGCGATCCTGCTCGACTACCTTCTTGTCCCCGGCTTGCTCTACCTGGTCGCCAGCCTGGCCATGAACGCCACGGTGACCTCGATCCCGGTCTGGGGCTGGCTGCTCATCTTCGTGGGCGCCAACACGATCATCAACCTCCGCGGCATCAAGCTGACCGCGAACTTCACCAAGCTCATGATCATTGGTGAGCTCATCATCCTGGCGATCTACCTGGCGGTCGGCATCTACGCCATCTCGCAGGGCAAGGGCCACCTCAGCTTCAAGGCGGTCTTCGACTCGTCCGCGTTCTCGTGGTCGGTCGTCGGCGCGGCCGTCTCGGTCGCCGTCCTGTCGTTCCTCGGCTTCGACGGCATCGCGATGCTGGTCGAGGAGTCCAAGGGCGGCGCGACCGACGTCGCCAAGGCGATGCGCTGGGCGCTGGGCCTCGCCGGCCTGCTGTTCATCGCGCAGGTCTGGGTGGCCGCGGCCCTCGTTCCGGACGCGGCCGGCCTGATCGCCAACGGCGACACCGCCGGCACCGCGTTCTACGACACCGCCCAGGTGGCGGGCGGGCACTGGCTGTACCAGACGACGTCCATCGCCACCGCCATCGCGTGGGGCCTCGCGGACACCCTCGTCGCCCAGGTCGCGGTCTCCCGCCTCCTGTACGCGATGGGCCGCGACAAGCAGCTGCCGAGCTTCCTGGCCAAGGTGTCGCCCCGCCGGGCGGTCCCGACCAACGCCATCCTGCTCGTCGCCGCGCTGTCGATCGGCCTGGTGCTGTACATGAACTACGGCCGTACGGACGGTCTGACGATCATGAGCTCGATGATCAATATGGGTGCGATGGTGGCGTTCGTCATCCTGCACGTCACGGTCATCTGGCACTACGTCGTGAAGAAGCGCTCGGGCAACCTGTGGGCGCACCTGGTCGCCCCGCTCATCGGCGCGGCCATCCTGATCTTCGTCATCATCAACGCGAAGATCCTGGCGCAGATCGTCGGCTTCGTCTGGCTCGGCGTCGGCGTCCTCGTCCTCATCGGCCTGTACGCGGTCGGCAACAAGCCGAAGTTCGAGCCGCACCCGCTGGAGCAGACCTCTACGCCCGCCCCGGAGGGTGCGAGCGCATGAGCGAACTGATCACCTACCGGCCGGGGACCGACGAGTACGGCTACACGCTCGGCGGCCGCTCACCGGTGGCGACGGTACGCCCCGGCGATGTGCTCCAGGTCTACACGGAGGACTGCTTCGGCGGTCTCGTGCGGACCGGCAAGGACCTGCCTTCGCAGGTATGTGAACTGCCGTTCGTCAACCCCACGACGGGCCCCTTCTTTGTGGAGGGGGCCCGCCCGGGCGACACGCTGGCCCTGCACTTCGCCTCGATCACGCCCGCGCGTGACTGGGGTGTGTCGGCGACCTTCCCGCACTTCGGGGCGCTCACCGGTACGCACAACACGGCGACCCTGCACCCGGCTCTGGAGGAGCGGGTCTGGGTCTACGAGATCGACGCCGACAAGGGCGTGGTGCGCTACCGCGCCACGCAGAGCGGACACGAGGTCGAACTGCCCCTCGACCCGATGCACGGAACGGTCGGGCTCGCGCCCGGCGGGTACGAGGCCCGGTCCACGCTGACGTGCGACGCGCACGGCGGCAACCTGGACACCCCGGAGATCCGGGCGGGCGTCACCGTCTACTTCGGAGTGAACGTCGAGGGCGCGCTGTTCGCCCTCGGCGACGGCCACGCCCGCCAGGGCGAGGGCGAGGTCTGCGGAGTCGCCGTCGAGACGGCGATGAACACCACGGTCGTGGTGGACCTCATCCCCGGCGTGGCGACCGCGTGGCCCCGCCTGGAGACGGACGAGCACCTGCTGTCCATCGGTGTGACGCGACCGCTGGAAGACGCGTACCGCATCGCGCACGTGGACATGACGGAGTGGATCGGCTCGCTCACCGGGCTGGAACAGCTGGACGCGTACCAGTTGCTGTCGCAGGCGGGCACCAGTCCCGCCGGCAATGTCGTTGACCCCAACTACACGATGCTCGCCAAGATCGCCAAGCGCTACCTGCCGGGTCGCGCCGAGGCGTACGAAGGCGTGCACGCAAGGCTTCGCGCGACTGCCGCGAGCCTGTAGGAAGACGGAGGACCGGTGTGGAGCGGCTGACTCTGCGCGACGAGTTGTACCTGCTCGCCCACGATGACCGTGGCGAGTCCCGTATCCACACCGGTTCACTGGCGATCGGGCTGGCCGGTGCCTGCCTCATCGATCTCGTCATCGCCCGGCGGCTGACCGTCGACCGGGGACGCCTGCAGATGCAGGACACGTCGCGTACCAACGACGCGATCAGTGACTGGATCATCGCGCAGCTCGTCACCAGCAACACCATGCGCGAGCTGCGCTGGTGGCTGGCCGGCATCGCGGGCGAGATCTACGACCGGACCTCCGGCGGCCTGCACGCCAAGGGCATCGTCACCAAGACGACCCAGCGCCGGCTGCTCGGCACCACGACCCGCTACCCTCCGGTCAACGACAGCGTCATCGGCCCGATCCGCGCCATGGCCTGGTACGTCGTGCACGGCCGGGAGCGGCCGGACGACCAGTGCGCGGCACTGTGCGGGCTGCTCGGCGTACTGCGGCTGGAGGACACCCTGATCGTCGGGGTGCCGCAGGGCGAACTCCTGGCGCGCCTCAAGCAGATCCTGGGCTGGCACACGCCGGCGGTGCAGGAGATCGTGGCCGCGGTGGAGGGTCTCATCGGTGAGGCGGCGATGGCGGTCTACCGCTAACGGAACCGTACGCGCCCCCGCGAAGTCCATATCGCCGGTATGTACCTCAACCACCCATGGGGGAAGCTATGCGCGTGCGAACGGCCGTCGCGGGCCTGGTACTGATCCTGGCCGCGGCGGGCTGCGCGGATGATCCGGCGGCACCGGCCGCGAGCGGCGGCGACTTCGGCCTGCCGGCCGATCCCGGTGCCGCGGCGGTGGCTGCCGGCCTGCCGATGCTGGGCCAGGAGATGCTGGCCGTGCACTACCACGCCCATCTGGACGTGAGCGCGCACGGAAAGATCATCACTGTGCCGGGCGGGATCGGCATCGACACCAGGAAGAACAAGATCTCACCGCTGCACACCCACGACACGTCCGGCATCGTGCACATCGAGTCGGCCGCCGACATCCCGTTCACGCTCGGCCAGTTCTTCACCGAGTGGGGACACCCGATCAGCGCCACCGCGATCGGCTCGGCGCGGGCCGCCGACGGCGAGCAGGTACGCGTCTACCGCAACGGCACGCTCGTCACCGGCGACCCGGCCGCGATGAAGTTCGAGCCGCACGACGAGATCTTCGTGTACCTCGGCGGGGCGAACGACCAGCCGCAGGCGCCCACGTCCTACGAGTTCCCCCAAGGGACCTGACCGTCGGTTGTGGACTATTCGTCGCCTCGGCGGCCGCGCTTGACGTCGGCGCGGCGCTTCTTCGCGGCGATCCGGCGCTCGACCGAACCCTTCGTGGGCCGGGTCGGGCGCCGAGCCTTGGGCGGCGGCGCGATCGCGTCGCGGACGAGCGCGGCGAGGCGTGCCTCCGCGGCCTCCCGGTTGCGCAACTGGGCCCGATGCTCCGACGCCGCCACCGTCAGTACGCCGTCCACCAGCCGGCCGGCCAGTCTTTCGAGCGCGCGCGCCCGGAGTGCCGGGGACAGAACCGTCGACTCCGCCACGTTCCAGGACAGTTCAACGCGAGAGTCGGCGGTGTTCACGCCCTGCCCGCCGGGCCCGCCGGACCGCGAGAAGCGCCAGCCCAGCTCGGCCTCGGGGATGACGATGTGACTGTTGATCTGAAGGGCGCCGGGCATACCGCCAGCATGCCATCACGGCCGCGTCCGCTTCCTCCGGAATCCCAGGCGAATCGCCCTCATGATCCCGCTTGGATCAGGTAAATCACCCGAATCTTGGGCCATGATTCGGGTGACAACCGTGATCCCAGCGGGATCGGGAGGTCGGGGTGGCGCGCGGCCGGCCGCATCGGCCTCGCGTAACGGGAGAGTGTCGCCGTTGCGTGGCACAATCGAGCCCGTGACCGAGGAGTCGCCCTTCGAGACGACGATGCCGCTGGCCCCGGCACCGCCGACCGCATCAGCACCACCGCAGTCCGTCCCCGTCGCGGCGGACGAACCCGACGCGCCCGAGTCGCCCCGCGCCCGGCGTATCCGGCTGACGGCCAAGCGCTGGGCCGACTCGCTGATCGACATGTCCGGCGGCAACCGGCTCGTCTACTACCGCGACCTCAAGTCCGGCACGCTGGACCTCTCGCGGGCGCGGCCGGAGGCGGTCACCGCCCTGCTCGCCGGCCAGTCGAAGACGATCGGCGACCTGTTCGCCGAGGCCGAGCAGCGTACCGATGCGATGCGGCGGATGCGTACCATCCGGTCGAAGATGCGCGAGTTGTCCGAAGAACGCGGCCTGGAGGCCGGCTATCTCGCGTTCGGCCTCGCGAGCTGGTCCGAGCCGGACCGCACACCCCGCTCGCCGGTCCTGCTCTACGCGTTGAAGGTCACCCCGACCTCCGCGACCGAGTCCGACTTCACGCTGAAGGTCGCCACCGAACCCGAGGTCAACCCGGTGCTGCTGTTCCGGTTGGCGCACGACTTCGGCGTACAGATCGACGCGGACGAGGTGCTGGCCGGGACCGTGCCGCCCGTGGAGGTCGCCGGCGAGCCGGGCGCGCCCCGGCCGCCCGTCACGCCCGAGCAGGAGGCCGAACTCGCGCTGGAGGCGCTGGCGAAGCTGGCGGCCCGCGTACCGGGGTTCGCGATCGCCCCCGGCAAGGTCCTCGGCACCTTCGTCTACGAGAAGCTGCCGATGGTCCAGGACATCAACCAGTCCGGCGCGCTGCTCGCCGTGAGCGACGTCGTCGCCGCGCTGGCCGGGGAGACCGCGGCCGCCCGCGAACTGGCCGCCGGCAGCCCCGTGGAGCGGTCCGCGCCCGACACCACGCCGCTGCGCGACGAGTTCCTCGTCCTCGACGCCGACTCCTCGCAGAGCCGCGCGGTCAACGCCGTCGTCGCCGGCCAGCACCTCGTGGTCAAGGGCCCGCCCGGAACGGGTAAGAGCCAGACCATCGCCAACCTCATCGCCACGCTCGCCGCGCGCGGGCAGACCGCGCTGTTCGTCGCGGAGAAACGGGCGGCCATCGACGCCGTCCTCGACCGGCTCGCCTCGGTCGGCCTGTCCGACCTGGTGCAGAACCTGCACGGCGGGCTGACCAGCCGGCGCGAACTGGCCGCCGCGCTGCACGCCCGGCTGCTGCGGGTCGCCGACGAGCACCAGCCCCACCTCTCCGAGCTGGGCAGCACGCTGGTCGCCCGGCGCGAGCAGATGGTCGCGCACGAGGCCGCCATGCACCGGGCGTACGCGCCGTGGGACGTCTCGGTCTTCGACGCCCAGTCCCGCCTGCTCGGCCTCGGCGCCGACGCGGCCACCCCCACCCGGTGGTACGCGGACGGCCTGCTCGCGCTCGGCCGCGAACAGGCGGCCCTCGTCCGGGATCAGCTGGCCGAGGCCGCCCGGCTGGGACTGTTCGACCCGGCGGCGCGTACGGGCGCGTGGGACGCGTTCGGGTCGCCGGAGCCGCAGCAGGCCCGGACGGCGCTGCACGCCGCGACCGAGCTCTCCCAGCGGCAGCTGCCGGTGCTGCGCCGGCTCGCCGCCCAGGTGGCCGCCGAGTGCGGACTGCGACCGCCGTCCACTCTGGACGACGTGGCGGCCGTGGTGCAGCTGGCGGCCGGCGCCCAGTCGGTGGCCGACCGGTTGCGTCCCGAGGTCTACCTCGGCCCGGTGGACAAGTGGTTCCTGGCGACCGGGGATCGCGCCTTCCGGCGCAGGCGTCGTGGTGAATCCGCGCTGGCACGAGGAGGTCGCGAAGCGGCCCCCGCAGGGCGCGCCAATGGCATGGGCTGGCTCGCCCGGCGCCGTGCGCGCAAGGAAGCCGCGGCGCTGTGGCTGCACGGCAAGCCGGGCCGCGCCGAACTGCACCGGGCGCTGGGCGACGTGATCGAGGTCGGCCGGCGCTGGCGTGAGTCGAGTGTGGACGGACGTCCGCCCCGGGGTTGCGCGGCGACGCCCGAGGCGGTCACGGCCCTGGAGGCGGCCGCCGCGTCGCTGGCGAACGTGCCGGTCATGCGCGCGGACGTGCCGCTGGAGCAGCTGCACTGGCAGGCCGACGCGCTGGCCGCGGACTCGGCTGGCCTCGACCGGGCGGTACGCCGCAACGGCCTGGACGTCGCGCTGCGGCAGTGGCGCGCGGACCGGCTGCTCGACGAGCTGACCGCCCGGCACGCCGACGCCGACCTGGCCGGGCGCGCGTTCGACCACGCCTGGCTGACCAGCGTCCTGGACCACATCGTGGCCAACGACGCGCGGCTGCGCGGCTTCGACGGGACCGTCCTGCACGCCGCCTCGGAGCAGTTCCAGACGGCCGACGCCGAACACATCCGGGCCACCCCCGCGCGCGTACGCCGGGCGGCCGCCGCCCACCTCGTCGCGACCCTGGACAGGTACCCGGAGGAGCAGGACCTCATCCGCCGGGAAGCCTCGAAGAAGGCACGGCACCTGCCCACCCGGCAGCTGTTCGAGAAGGCCCCGCACGCCCTGCTGGCGATCAAGCCGTGCTGGGCGATGAGTCCGCTGCTGGTCAGCCAGGTGCTGCCGGCCCAGCGCTTGTTCGACGTGGTCATCTTCGACGAGGCGAGCCAGGTGCTGCCGGTCGACGGCATCACCGCGATCATGCGCGGCCGGCTGCTCGTGGTGGCCGGCGACGAGCACCAGCTGCCGCCGACCGCCTTCTTCGACAAGGTCGACGCCGAGGTCGAACCGGTCGGCCCGGAAGACGAGGCGTACACCGACGACGTCGAGTCGCTGCTGCAGGCGTTCTCCTCGGTGCTTCCGCTGCCGCAGGTCACCCACCTCGCGTGGCATTACCGCAGCCGGGACGAGCGGCTGATCGCCTTCTCGAACGCCCAGATCTACGCGCCGCACGGCAACGAGCTGGTGACCTTCCCGGGCGCCACGTCGGCCGGCAGCCTCACCCACGTCCTCGTACGCCCGGTGCCGTCGGCGCGTACCGACAAGGACCCCGAGGAGAGCGCGTCCGGCGAGGTGGCCAAGGTCGTCGAGCTGATCCTGGAGCACGCGACGCTGCGGCCGATGGAGTCGCTGGGCGTCATCACGATGGGCATCAAGCACGCCGACCGGATCGACGCCGCGCTGCGCCGGGCCCTGGGCACCCGCCCTGATCTGCATTCGTTCTTCGGGGAGCGGGGCAACGAGCCGTTCTTCGTCAAGAACATCGAGCGGGTGCAGGGCGACGAGCGCGACGCGATCATCCTCTCGGTCGGGTACGCCCCGGCCGCCGACGGGCGCATGCTCTACCGGTTCGGCCCGCTGAACCTCCAAGGTGGACAGCGACGGCTCAACGTGGCCATCACGCGGGCCAAGCGCCGGATGACCGTCGTCAGCTCGTTCGCGGCCAACGACATGGACCCCGAGCGGCTGCGGGCCGACGGCGCCCGGCTGCTGCGGGCGTACCTGGCCTATGCGGAGTCGCAGACCCAGGCGCAGACGGCCGTGCCGGCCGTGGGCGCCGGCGCGGCCAACGAATTCGAGGCCGACGTGCTGGCCCGGCTCACCGAGGCGGGCATACCGCTCGTCGGCCGGTACGGCGTCGGCGGCCAGCGCATCGACTTCGCCGCCGTGCATCCCGAGGACCCGGCGCTCATGGTGCTCGCCATCGAGGCCGACGGCGCCACGTACCACTCCTCGCCGACCGCGCGCGACCGGGACCGGCTGCGTTCGGACCATCTGGAACGGCTCGGCTGGCGGTTCCACCGGATCTGGTCGACCGACTGGTTCCACCGTCGCGAGGCCGAGATCGAGCGGGTCGTGGCCGCGTACAAGCGGGCGGTCGCGGACGTGGACGCCGGTCGCATCTCCGGCGTCGAGGCCATCGGCGTGACCGGTGTGCTCGGCGTACCGGGTGGGATCATCGCGGAGACCCCGCCGGTCGTCGGGCGGGCGATCGTGCCGCGCAGCCGCGACGGCGGCAAGCCCGAACTCGAGCCCGGCCTCGGCATCACCGAGTACGCGCCGGCCGACCTGGTCGCGCTCGTCCGGTGGATCGAGAGCGACGGGCGGCTGCGTACCGAGGACGATGTCGTCACCGAGGCGATGACGGAGCTGGGGTTCAGCCGGCGCGGTCCACGGATCGTGGAGGGCATCAGACGGGCGATCGCCGAGGCCCGGCAGCCGGCGGACGGCGTAGCCCCGAGGGGATCCGCCGAACCGGTGGGATCCACGGGCGACAATGGGGAACCGCCGGCCACGTCCTGAGGCCGTTTGTTCGAGTCATGCACAATTGTCGTTGTGCTGATGACCTTCGATGACGCGGGCACATGCCAGGTCACGTTCACGTGGACGGAGGACGATCCCGAGAACCCGGCGCGCGAAGTGCTGCTCCGGCTACTGACCGCGGTCGATTTCGCGTACGAGGACGGGGATCTCGCCGGGTTCCTGTTCGAGCGGGGCGCCGACGGCGTGTGGCGTCGCGAGATGGAGGTGTCGTCGGACGTACGCGCCTCCTACCAGTTCTGCGTCGTCCGGGACCGCTCGCTGCGCGGCGACCTGCCCGCCGAGGAGGAGTTCCGGAAGATCCTCTCGTCGTCGATCCTCGATCCGGACAACCCCGTGACGATCGGGCCGTCGACCTGGCCGGCGAACGCGGGCGCCTCCGTCCTCGAACTGCCGGACGCGTTGCCCCAACCCTGGTACGCGCGGCGGGAAGGCGTACCGCGGGGGACGGTGGAGCGGCACGAGGCGGCCGGGTCGACGTTCTGGACCCACGTCCCGGCGGCGCCCGCCGACCACTACGCGCTGGCCGTCCTGTTCGACGGCGACACGTGGATGACGATCGACGGGGTCTCTACATTGGACAATCTGGCCGCGGACGGCGTGATCCCGCCGACCGTGACCGTGCTGCTGGACTCGATCGGCGGCCGTGAGCGCGACGACATCCTGCTACGCCCCGCCGCGCTGCTGCCCGCGCTGCTCGACGACATCCTGCCGACGGTCACCCGGCGGCTGCCGGTCACCGGCGACCCGGCCGAGAGCCTGCTGTGCGGGCAGAGCTTCGGCGGCCTGGCCGCGGCCGAGATCGCCCGGCTGGCCCCCGACCGGTTCGGCCTGCTGCTGACCCAGTCCGGCTCGTTCTGGCGGTCCGCCACCGCGCCGGACGAGATCGACGCGCCGGAGCTGCTGCGCGCGTACGAGCGGGGGGTGCCGGTCCGGGTCTTCCAGGAGGTGGGGACCTGGGAACGGCGACTGCTCGACCGCAACCGGGCCTTCCACCAGATCCTGGCCGACCGCGGATACGACGTGACCTACCGCGAGTACGAGGGCGGCCACGACTACGCGTGCTGGCGCGGCGGCCTGGCGGACGGCCTCATCACCCTCCTCACCAAGCCCTGACGCCCTCCCGCCCTCCCGCCCTGACGCCCCCGGCGTCAAGCCCCCTGGCCGTCAAGATCGGGTTTGGATCAGGGATCGCCACGTAATCTTGGCCCAAGATTCGGGTGATTTCCCTGATCCAAGCGGGATCTTGGGGGCGGGGCGGGTCAGGCGCGGGTGAAGATCAGGTCGGCGATGGGGCGGCCCGCGTCGATGCCCCGCTGCTCGAACTTCGTGACCGGTCGGGTGGCCGGGCGCTGCGCGTACCCCTGGGTGGTGTTGCGCAGGCCGGGAGCGCTGCCGAGGACTTCCAGCATGACCTCGGCGTAGGCGGGCCAGTCGGTCGCGCAGTGCAGCGTGCCGCCGGGCCGCAGCGCGCGGGTGATGATCGGGATGTTGCCCGGTGCGATGAGGCGGCGCTTGTGGTGGCGGGCCTTGGGCCACGGGTCCGGGAAGAAGACGTGTACCGCGTCGACGCCGCCGGGCGGAAGCATGTGACTGAGGAGGGTGAGGGCGTCACCGCGCGCGACGCGGACGTTGGTCAGGCCCTCCTGCTCGATCAAGGCGAGCAGGTTCGCGATGCCCGCGTGATGCACCTCGACCGCCAGGTAGTCGCGCTGCGGGTCCGCCGCCGCCATCCGCGCCGTCGTCTCGCCCATGCCCGAGCCGATCTCGACAACGAGCGGGGCGCGGCGTCCGAACGTCGATTCCCACACGCCCTCTTTCACCTGTACGCCGAACGCCGGCCACAGCCGGTCGAAGGCGTCCTCGCGCTGCGGGCCGACCCGGCCGCGGCGGGGATGGAAGCTGCGGATGCGATGGGGCGTCAGGGATGTCTCGGTCATGATCGATCAAGGATACCGTCTGGAAAATTATTAACGCATTCATGTTAAGTCTTGAAAATGTTTGGCAGGTACGCGTCTACTGCTCGGTATGCCCTCTCTCCTCAGGCTGAACCGCCTCCTCCGCCCGGCGCTCGCGGTGACGCTCGCGCTGACGTCGATCGGGTACGCGCCGCCCCCCGCCCTCGCTTCCCCGGATGTGCCCGCCCTGCAGACCGCGCGGTCCGTCCGGCCCGTGGCTCCCGGGCTCACGCTGACCTCCACCGATTCCGTCGACGCCGGGGGCTGGCTGCGTACCGACGCGCTGACCGCGGACCTCGGCAACGGCACGAAGATCGACTACCTGAGCCCGGGAGCGGTCGCGGCCGACGCCACGGTACGCGGCATGGCGGCCGCCACGAAGCCGGTCGCCGCGGTCAACGGCGACTTCTTCGACATCAACAATTCCGGTGCGGCGCTGGGGATCGGCGTACATTCCGGGGAGTTGGTGCAGTCGCCGACCGCCGGCTGGTCGCACGCCGTGGGCTTCACCGCCGCCGGCATCGGCCGCCTGGTCGAGGTCGGGTTCGACGGCACGCTCACCTCGCCGTCGGGCGATCTCGCGCTGACCCAGTTCAACAACATCGTGGCGCGCGACGGCATCGGCCTGTTCACCTCGCTCTGGGGCACCTACACCCGGCAGCGGGCGGTCGACGGCGCCACGTCGGTGACGGAAGTGTCCGTGGTGGACGGTGTCGTGACGTCGGTCGGCTCCGCCGCCGGCTCGGGCGCGATCCCGGCCGGCACCTCGATCCTGCTCGGCCGCGACGCGGGCGCGACCGCCCTGGGCCGGCTCGCGGTCGGCGACCGGGTGAGCGTCGCGTACCACGCCAAGACCTCGGACGACGCCGGCCTGTACGCGGCTGTCGGCGGCAACAACATCCTGGTGAAGGACGGCGTACCGCAGACGTTCGACGACACCGCGCTGGCTGCCCGCAGCGCGATCGGGTTCTCCGCGGACGGCACGAAGATGTTCATCCTCACCGTCGACGGCAAGCAGGTGAACAGCGCGGGCGTGACCCTGACCCAGTGGGCGAAGCAGGTCGCGTCGTTCGGGGCGTACTCGGCCCTGAACATCGACGGCGGCGGCTCCTCGACGCTGCTCGCCCGCGAACCCGGCTCGGCCGACCTGACCCTGGAGAACAGCCCGTCGGACGGCTCGGAACGGGCGGTGGCCAACGGGCTCGGCCTGTACGCGCCGGCCGGCTCGGGCAGACTGACCGGCTTCTGGGTCGCGCCGAAGGCCGACCCCGCGGCGGCGCCCGGCGCCGACCAGGTGACCCTGGCCCGCCCCGACCGCGTCTTCCCCGGCCTGACCCGGGCGCTGTCGGCCGACGGTTACGACGAGACCTACGGCCCGGCGGCGGGCGACCCCTATTGGCGTACGAACATCGCGCACGGCTGGGTCTCGGGCGGGGTTTTCCACGCGCTGCTGCCCGGCGAGACCGACGTGACGGCGTTCCGCGGCACCGCGAAGGGAACGACCCACGTGACCGTCCTCGACCCCCTGGTACGCATCGCCCCGACCGCCGACCGCATCGCGCTCTCGGCGACGGGCGGCACGTTCGGCGTGGTCGGCTACGACCGCGACGGCTACAGCGCGCCGATCGAGCCGGCCGACACCAAGCTCGACTACGACCACTCGTTGTTCTCGGTCGTGCCGGGCGCCGACGGGATGTTCACGGTGACGTCCCTCCAGGCGACCGCCGCCGGGCTGATCACCGTGCACGTCAACGGTTCCACGACCTCGCTGGCGGTCACGGCGGGCCTGACCGACGTGCCGGTCGCCACCTTCGACGACGCCGCCCAGTGGACGTTCACCCAGGCCCGCGCCTCGGGCTCGCTGTCGGCCGCGGAAGGCCACACCGGCCAGGGCCTGAAACTCGGCTACGACTTCACCCAGTCGACCGCCACCCGGGCCGCGTACGCGAACCCGCCGACCCAGTTCACCGTGGCCGGACAGCCCCAGGCGTTCGGCATGTGGATCTACGGCAACGGCAAGGGCGAATGGCCGGCCCTGGAGTTCTACGACGCGCTCGGCCAGTCGCAGATCCTCCGCGGCCCCTACGTCACCTGGACCGGCTGGCAGTACGTCGAGATGGCGGTGCCGGCCGGGATCGCGTACCCGCTGAAGCTGCGGCGGTTCTACGTCGTCGAGACCAAGGCGGCCGCCCAGTACAAGGGCGAGGTCGTGATCGACGACCTGGTCGCCAAGGTGCCGCCCTCGGTCGACACCCCGGCCGCGCCACACGTCGTCGACCCCGTCGTCGGCATGGCCACCCGCGCGGACTGGCACTTCGCGGTCATGTCCGACGCCCAGTTCGTCGCCCGCTCACCCGACAGCGACATCGTCGCCAACGCCCGGCGTACGCTGCGCGAGATCAAGGCGTCCGGGGCGGACTTCGTCATCATCGACGGCGACCTGGTGGACGAGGCGTCGCCGGCGGACATCGCGTTCGCCAAGACGATCCTCGACGAGGAACTGGGCTCGTTCCCGTACTACTACGTACCCGGCAACCACGAGGTCATGGGCGGTCCCATCGCCAACTTCCAGGCGGTGTTCGGCGACACCCACCGCGTCTTCGACCACGAGGGGACGCGGTTCATCACCCTCGACACCTCCGCCCTCACCATCCGAGGCAGCGACCCCGGCCAGTACGCGTTCCTGCGTACCGCCCTGGACCAGGCGGTCGCGGACCCGTCGATCAAGGACGTCGTGCTGGTCGAACACGTGCCGCCACGCGACCCCACCCCGGGCAAGGGCAGCCAGCTCAACGACCGCAAGGAAGCCGGAATGGTCGAGAAGTGGCTCAGCGAACTCGGCAAGCCGGCCACGTTCATCGGCGGGCACGTGGGCACCTTCCACGCATCCCATGTGGACGGTGTGCCGTACTTCATCAACGGCAACTCGGGCAAGAACCCGGCGACCGCGCCGGACGACGGCGGCTTCACCGGCTGGACGCTGTTCGGAGTCACCGGCGGGAAGCTCACCGCCCAGGTCAACCCGCATGTCGACACGCTCGCCGTGACGGTGGCGCCGGTCGCGCCAGGTCAGACGGTCACGGTTTCCGGAGTGATCACCCAGCCGGGCGGGCGGATCGTGCCGGCGGCGTACCCGGTGGCGTGCTCGTGGACGTCGTCGTCGGGGGTCCGCATCGGACCGTGGTGGGCGGCGCGGCCGGGTGACGTGGCGGCCTTCGACCCGGCGACGGGAGAGCTCCGGGGCATCCGGCGCGGCACGGGATCGCTGACCCTCACCGTCAACGGCACCTCCACCACCGCGACCGTCACCGTCGCCTGACGCCCTCCGGCCCCCCGCGGCGGCGTCGCGCTTCATGATCCCGCCGGATCAGGCTTCATGATCCCGCCGGATCAGGCTCCATGATCCCGCCGGATCAGGCTCCATGATCCCGTTTGGATCAGGTAAATCACCCGAATCATGGGCCATGATTCGGGTGAAAACCCTGATCCAAACGGGATCTTGGCTTCGCCGGCGCGGCGGCTCGGCGGCTCGCCGGGGCGCGGCGGCGCGGTGCGGGGTGGGTGGGGAGACGGGGACGGGCGCCCGGCTTGTGGCCGGGCGCCCGTTGAGGGGGAAGAAAGCTCTGTTACGCCGCCTTGCGCTCCGGGACCGAGGTCTGCGGCCGGCCGGTGGTCGCCGGGGCCAGGCCCCACATCGCCGTGAAGCCGGCCGCCTCCCCGTTCAGCCAGCGGTCGATCTCCTCCGCGCCGCCGCGCACCTCGCCCAGCCGGTGGGGTACGCCGCGGCGGACGTCGACGAGGACCGGTTCGGCGTGCGGCAGGATCTGGTCCATGTGCCGCCGCATCAGATGCAGCGTCGCGGTGATCAGGTCCGGCGTCGGCGGCTGCTCGTCGAAGTGCAGCCGGACCGCCTCCTTGCGGCCGTCGGCGTACCGCAGGCCGAAGTGGGCGCTGATCCGGACCGGCAGGTTGCCCAGCAGGCCCAGTGCGTCGTGCGTGGGAGTCAGCGAGAACTCGCCCGGCTGGCCCAGCGTCTCCAGGTACTGCGCGGAGCCGGTCGTCAGGGCGATGTACAGCCTTCGCCATCGGGGCGCCACCGCCTGCGCGATGCTCGCGAGATGCAGCCCGCCGGTCCGGAACTGGATGTCGGCCTTCAGCGCCTTGACGAGCTGGCTGTGCGGGTTGAAACCGCCGCCGGACTCGCGCTGCTTGCGCAGGCCGCCGACGTACGCCGCCTTCGTCGGACCGGTCTGGTCCACGTAGCGGGTGAAGGCGAGCAGGGTGGCGTAGGGCAGCGAGCGGGCAGAAGCAGGGGTGGTCATGACGGCCTCCATCGCATGTCCTGCGGCGCCGCCCACGGTGCGCCTCCGGGCACGCGAGAGCCCGGAAACCCCGTGGTCAGCGACCGTGTTTCGTACAGACATTCTAATCGAGCGGGCCGACATTTCCCAGCCTTGAAGATCATGTACTAATCGACGTACATGCGTTTCACCAGCGGTGATGGGAGTGTGACGAAGATGGCACATTCCGAGGTCGGAGCGGTCCTTCACGAGGTGCTGAAGACGATCCGGTAATCGCATCCGCCGCCGCAGACGAACGTGCTCGTCGCGTCGTCGTCGACGTACGAGTACGCGAACGGCTGCGCCTTCTTGAACACCGCCGCGTAGTCCACCGGCCACTGGTCCGGCCGGCACTTGTCCCGCGGCGCGTACGCACCCCGGCAGCAGTACTGGTCGGTGTCGAAGACGCCGCACGGCGACTCGCAGCCGACGACGCGGCCGCCCCGGTCCACGCGCAGCTCGGGCGGGCACGGGACGGCCCGGGTGCAGCCGTCCTTCGAACAGCCGCGCGTACTGATCGGATCTTTCGTCCTGCCTTGGGCGATGTTGATCCACATCGGCACGTTCGACCCGTCGACCATGCTGACGTCGTAGAAGTCGAGCTGCTGCCAGGCCGTCAGGTTGAACTCGGCCAGCGTCGCCGGGATCACGCCGTACTGGCGGCACTGGAAGCGGCCGGCGCAGTCGCCCGTCGCGCAGCGGCCGTGCCCCGACGCGTCGAACGAGCACCCGGTACGCGCCCAGAACCGCCCGTTCCACCTGTCGGGCACGGAGATCGTCAGCGTGCCGCCGGCCGGCAGGACCCAGCCCGTCGTGGCGAGGGCGGGCTGCGGGGTCTGCTGCCACCCGGCGATCCAGAGCGTCTCGGCGAGCCGGTTGTCGAACGTGAACAGGCGGCTCCCCGCGGGCCGGGCCACCGGTGACGCGCTGCGCTTCACCGGCGATCCGCTCGACGAGCCGCTGGGCGAGGCGCTCGACGATCCGCTCGGCGGGACACCCGGTGTGGCGCCGGCGGCCGCGACCACCGACGCGACCGGCGACGCGGCAAGAGAACCGCCCTGCGACAGTTCCGCGCGTACCTCGGTGAAGACCAGGACGCCGCCCGCCACGACGAGGACGGCCGCCGCGACGGTCAGCCAGAGCCGGGGGCGGGACGGTCTCATCCGGACACTCCGAACGTGATCCGGTACGAGCAGCCGCCCTTGCAGGCCATCGTCGCCGAGTCGTCGTACGCGTACGAGTAGGCGTACGGGGCGGCGTGCTTGAAGACCTGGGTGTAGTCGGTCGGCCACTTCGACGGCACGCAGTGCTCCCGACCCGACCACGAGCCCCGGCAGCAGTACGCGTCCCCGCCGAACGCGGCGCACGCGGTCCTGCACGCCACGGTGCGGCCGCCGGCGGCGACCCGCATCCCGGCGGGGCAGTCGACCGCCCGCGAGCAGCCGGCCGCGACGCAGCCGCCCGCGCTCACGGGATCCTTGCCGGTCGCGTGCGAAACGTTGATCCACACGGGCAGGTTCGACCCGTCGACCATGCTCACGTCATAGAAGTCCATACCGCCCCAGGCCGCCAGCGCGAACTCGGCGAGCGTGGCCGGGGTGGCGCCGCCGCCGTCGCACTGGAACCGGCCGCCGCAGTCGCCGGTCTCGCAGTGCCCGCGTCCCGAGGCGTCGAACGAGCAGCCCGTACGCCCCCAGAAGCGGCCGCCCCACTTGTCCGGCACCGAAACGGTGACCGAGGCGCCCGGGCGCAGGACCCAGCCGGTGGCCGCGAGCGGGTGCTCCTTGTTCCGGTTGGCCGCCAGCCAGACGGTCTCGGACAGCTTGTTGACGAACGTCATCGTGCGCGTACCCGGTTTCGGCTTCGCCGTGGGCGACCCGGCCGCGGAGCGCGAAGGGGAGGGCGACGGAGCGGACGACGGCACGGCGACCGGCGACGAGAGCCCGGCCGACGGCGTCGGCGCGAGGGAGGCCGCCACGGACACGGGATCCGAGCCGCAACCGGCCAGCACCAGCAGGAGCGACGACAACAGCAGCCGCGCTCTCATTTCGCCGCCACGTACGCGCGCCCGACGGTCGTGATGTCCGTGCCGCTGCGGAACAGCCCCGACTGGTCCTTGTCGGACGCCGGGAGGCCGAACCACGCGTACCGCTGCAGGAAGGACAGGCCGCCGAGCATCTGGAAGGCGGCGGTGACGAAGGCCGCCTGGTCGGCCTGCGCGGGGAAACGCGTACCGTTGGAGAAGTCGATGAGGGCGAATTCCGTGAGCCAGATGGGCTTGTGGTAGCGGTTCCACACGGCCGTGAGGTACGACTTGAGCTGGCTCACGGCGTTCGCGGTGCGAAAGTCGCCGCCGTACCAGTGCAGGGCGATGAAGTCGACGCGGTAGCCCTTGGCGGCCGCCCCGCTCATGAACCGGTCGAGCCAGCCGCCGGCGTCCGCGCCGCCCCACGCGACGGCCGGGCTGCCCAGCTTGCTGCCGGTGGCCATGAGCTGCGGCCACAGCGAGAGGGCCTGGTCGGTGGACATGTTGGCCTGCCCGGACATGTCGGGCTCGTTGAAGCCCAGCAGGTAGGGACCGGCTTTCCTGGCGTCGGCGAGCGCGCTCGCGGTGACGCTGCCCGCGCCCCAGATCATCGGCACGAAGGCGGCCTTCGCGGGCGTGCTCACGCCGTCGTGCCTGGTGTTCCAGGTGTAGTACCAGCTCGCGCCGGACGAGGCGAGCGCCTGGCTGACGCCGCCGAAGTTCCAGACCGCGACACCCTTCTTCGCGGACGTCGCCGGTGGCGGCTTCAGCACCGCCTTCTTCGACGCCGAAGGGGACACCGACGCCGAGGGAGACGGCGCGACCGTCACCGGCGGACTGGCCGACACAGCCGTGGACACCGACGGTTGGGCCATCGGCGTCGGCGCGGCCGCACCCGGGCTGAGTTGCGCCACCACGAGCGCCACCGCCACCGCTAGCGTCGTCACCCCGGCCGCCGGGATCAGCGCCGTCTTGCCGGTCAGCACCCGCAGGCCGCGCGGGCGTACGACCGCCGCGTGCGGCACCGCCCTCGCCGCCAGCAGGCTCGCCGGCACCGCCAGCACCGGCACCGTCGTCACGATCCGGTCCACCGGCAGCCCCGAACGCTCGCGCGAGCACTCGGCGCAGCCGCGTACGTGGCGCGCGAAACGCTTGCGCCACAACGGACTCGGCTGCCCGTCCCAGCCGTGCGCCGTCTCGGCCAGCCCCGCGCAACCGGGTCGGCCGAGCGCGCGTACCACGCTCCGGCTGACCTCCACCTGCTCCTTCATCCGCTGTACGCGTACCGCGGCATGCTTGGTCCCGACGCCGATCGCCCCGGCGAGCCCCGCCCGGTCGACCTCGCCGATCTCCTCCAGCCACCACAGGGTGAGCAGCGTCCGGTCCTCGGGATCCAGCCAGCGGGACGCCTGCGCGACCTCCCGCCGCTGCTCCGCCAACCCCATCCGCAACGCGGTCAGCTCGTCGAACGACGCGGCCGGATCGGCGACGTCCTGAGCATCCTCCAACCCCGCCGTACGCCGTTCAGCCGCCCGGCTCGACTGGGCGGCGTCGCGTACCTGCCGGACGGCGATCGCCACCAGCCACGACCGGTACGCCGCCGGATCCCGCAGCTCGCCGAGGTGGCGTACCACCCGCAGCAGCGTCTCCTGCACCACGTCGTCGACGTCGGGCCGCCCGCCCAGCGACCGGGCCACGATGTTGTAGACCAGCGGCATCGACTGCTGCACCAGCGCGTCCAGCGCACGACGGTCACCGCGGCGGGCGGCGGCGACCAGCGGGGGATCGGGGGTGTACATCGGTTCACCTCGCGGAGGGGATCGTCAGGGGATGAGTGTGCCCAACGAGGAGACCCGCCCGCGACCTCACGGATAACAAAAATCCGCGGGTGATCCGACCCTTCAGTCCACCGGGACGGATTGGGTGGGCCGGGCCAGCATCCGCCCCGCGGCCTCGATCCCGGTGAGCGCCGCACCGTACGCGGCCAGTTCCCGCTGGAAGTGCTCGACCTTGCTGTTCCAGAACCCGAGTTCCGGGTGCAGCCGCTTGCGGTCCTGGTACGACACCATGTCGGTTTCGGGGGTGATGCCCTGGCGGAGGCACAGGTCGTCGAAGTGCGCCTTCGCGGCGGCGTAGTTCTCGCTCATCAGGAGCAGGCCCCTCTCGGCCTCGATGAGCTTGTCCCGCAGATACTCCACGTAGTCGCGGGTGATGGAGGGATCGGCAGTGGTCATACCACCTTCTACCCCCACCAGCCGGCCACGATGCACCGAATCACCCGTTCGAACCCGACCTGCGGGGACGTTGCCCGACGGCGCAGTGGTAGCAGCGTTCGACCAGGCCGTCGGCGTTGTACCAATCGTGGTCGCCGCAGTCGGCCTCCGGCTTGCCGGCGACCCCCAGGCTGACCAGGAACCAGGGCAGCCGAGCGCGGACTCGCGTACGGCACCTGAATCGACCACGCCTGTCCAGCACCGCCGCAAGGTACGCCCGGGCCGCCGGCCACCGCCACCGCTTTCATCAACCGTTCTCGACCGGAGTCCGTGATACGGGACGATCTTCCGCCAGATGGGCGGGGCGGTCGATCGCGATGATCGTTGGCGGCTGAGGTGTAAATCCGGCCCGATCTGCATGATCAATTACGCGTCAGGTGCAGCCGGGGCGGGTCAACGTGCTCCGGAACCGTAAATGATCATGCGCAAGGCGGCAGTATTCACACCTCAGCCGTAAACGATCACGACGTCGGCAGCCCACGGCGACACCTTACGAGGATCGACGGGGATCACACGACCGGCTCGGAACAGCCCCGCGCGACGGCGACACGCCGGCAGGCGAGTTTCCGCACTTGAAAGCCATGTTCACCGTCGCAGAGGTGCGATGACCTGTGCAAACGTTGCTAACTAGGGTCCGTGGGCCGTGTTTGGGCCGTCTGGCCCTTCATCAGCGCGTCGATCGCAGCGCGAGTCCGGTTCTCACTAGAAGGCATCAAGTGGGTGTAGATCCGCAGCGTGAGAGCCGGGTCCGAATGGCCGAGGAACCGCGACAGAGCCTTGATGTTCTCGCCGGCGTCGAGCAGCACCGAGGCGTAGGTATGGCGCAGAGCGTGCATGCCCCCGCTCCGAGATTGGGCGATGCCGGCCCGACCCAGTGCACGGTGCCACTGGGTCCCGTTGAAGGACTCGCGCCGGATGGGGTTACGGTGCGTGGTCGTCATGATGAGAGTCACCGTGGTCTGCGGTCCGTCGGGCTGTTCCCACGGCAGAGATACGGACACGGGCGGGAACATTGCCATGTGCGTGCGTATCCGATCCGCCAGCTCACCGGCAACCGGAATCCGTCGTGACTTGTCGTTCTTAGGCAAGCCGAACACGAGGTGTCCCCGGACGTTCTTCAGTTGCCGCCGGACATGCAACCAAGCTTCCTCATGCGCGCCGACTTCCAGGTCGTCCACGGCCAGTCCGAAGATCTCGCCCTGCCGCAGCCCGCAACCCACACCGAGATCCACGCACAGTCTGTAACGCTCGGCGAGGCCCGCCCTGATCGCGGCGACCTGATCTCTCGTCCAGGGCACCACCTCTTTCACGATTGCTCGCGGGCGGTGGATGCTCTTGGCCGAGCAGGGATTCTTGGACAACAGCTCGTCGTCCACGCCAGCGGCGAGAATCGAGTTGAGATGGGCAAAGATGGCTGACCGCGTGTTGTCCGCCAGCGTCAGCGCGAGCGCGGCATCCCAGGCGCGGATGTCGCTGGGTTTGATCGTGTTCAGGCTCCGCCGACCGAAGTAGGGGAGGATGTGCCGCCGAAGGCGACTCTCCATCGTCTCGCGAGACGATTCGTCGACCACGTGGGTCTTCAGCCAGTTTTCGGCGTACGCCGAAAACTTGACGCGGCCGGCAACAGGGTCGACGTATGTTCCTCGCAGCTTGTCTCCTTCAATGGAGATCAGGAAGTCGTCGGCTGCACGCTTCGCCCTATCGGGGAAGGACTTCGACCGTTCGCGTCCAGCGGGATCGATGTACCGCACGCGGTAGCGAAGACCAACCCCGTGGCGAGCCGTGGGCACTCGCTCCTTCTTCTTGTCCGGCCCGAGGATTTCTCGGTACCAGCGATCTTCAACATGTGCCAAGGAGCCTCCTTAGTTGGTGCACTGGTCGTGAAACCAGGTGCGTACTTGTTCGGGGTCGTAGCGCAGGTACTTCCCGACGCGGCCCGAGGGTGGGCCGGTGCGCTTCTTGCGCCAGGCGTAGAGGGTTTCGACGGGAACGCCGAGATAGGCGCTGACGTCATCGACGGTCCAGAGGGGGCGGGCCGCGACTGTGGTCAAGGGTCACCTGCCTTTGGTTGGAAGTGGGCTGATTGCTTTGTGTTGCAGACATACCGGTGCCTCCGAGGCCTGTTTATCCACTATGGAGTTTTCAAGGAACGGGTTCGCGTGGTCGGGCATCCTTGTGGTCTGTCCGGTGGTCACGGGGTGGTCAGTGGTTGGTGAGGGCGTCGCGGATCGCGCCTCGTCTGGCTCTGGCCATGGCGGCTGAGGTGTTGGCGAGGATGGCGTCTCCGGTGGTGTGCCAGCCGCTGCCGGCGTAGGTGAGGCTGCCGACGATCAGGGTGGTTTCCTCGTCGGCGTGGTCGGCGGTGCGGATCGGCTCGGCGGGCCGGGGTGCCCGGTGGTAGTCGCGCCGGGCGGTGCGCAGGGCGGTGAAGGTGACGCTGTAGCGGCGGGCGGTGGTGAAGAAGTGGCCGCCGAAACCCAGCAGGTGCGCCCAGCGGCGTAGCCGCGAGTAGGGCTGGTCTACATCGGATGGGCTGCTGTTCGGGCGTGTGGTGTCAAGGTTGTCTTGACGCGTCGGGGCGCAGTGCACGCAGTGGGCGAGGCGGGTGGGTCGGGCGCAGGTGGGGCATGTCCAGCGCGGTCCGAGGGCGGTCGAGCGCCGTACGCGCGCCGGGCGTAGCAGTCTGGCCGTGGTGGCGGTGGGGCGGCCGAGGTGCCAGCAGGCGGCGATGAGGCGGTGCGGGTGGTCGCCGTCAGGGTCGGCGTAGGTGTCGTACGTGTCGTCGGTGATCCGCCCGGACGCGTGGCCGGTGACCTCGGATCCCTTCGTCGCGTATTTGGACAGGTAGCCGGCTACTTGGCCGTCGGTGATGGGGTCGGTGCCGGTGAGGGCGAGCGGACGTTTGTCGAGCTGCTCTCCCCAGGCGATCACCCACCCGTCGGCCTGGTCGGGGTGTGGTGGGGTGGTGAAGGCGATGCTGTCGCGGGCGTGCTGGAGGGCGGCTTCGATGTCGTCGGTGGTGAACGCGTCGGGCGGGGGGACGACCGCGGTGGGGTCGAGGGTGGCGACGCCGTCGAGGCGGACCAGGGCGTGGAAGTGCGCCACGCCGCGTGCTTGGAACTCGGCCGCCTTACCGTGGGACAGCCGCACCGGCGGGACGGTGCGGGGTTTCCCGTCGGGGGTGTAGCCGATCAGGACGTTGGGGATGCCGCGTTCGCGGGCGAGTTGAGCGAGGTACCTGTCCGCAGCTTGTTTGGTGCGCCGCCACAGCTCACCGGAGAAGCTGTTCCAGACGACCTGGGCGTTGTGGTCGTAGCAGTCCAGACACAGCGGCCTTCCGGTGCGCCGGTCGCCGGGCTCGTGCCGGGAGAAACACACCGCCGACGTCCCGTGGACACAGGTACGAGGGTCGCGGGGGCCGGTGCGGGCGTGGCACGGCTCGGCCCGGCAGTCGCAGCGAGACCGCTTGGTGCAGGTGTGACGGCGCACGACGCGGCGGTGCACGGTCCCGAAGCTGGGCGCGGTGAACGTCGCGAACGTCGCCGGATGCGACGCGACGCTGTCGGGGACGCCTTTGCCGCCGACGAGTCCAGCGCGTAGGAGTTGGTAGGCGTCCTGTTGGTAGAGCTTGGAGCAGGACGGGCATACGGACGCCAGGCGGGAGCCGCAGGCTTTGTAGATCTCGCCGTCGGGCATGTTGTCGGTGCGGCGGATCGCGGTGATCGTCGCGGAGTCGCCGGTCTTGGTGATGGTGTAGATGGAGCCGACGAGGCGGATCGGGCGGGTGCAGCCGGCGGCGGGGGCGATGTGGTGCAGCCACCGGTCCATGTCGGTCGACGCGGCGCGGACGGCGATGTGGTCGCGGGCGTTGACCGGGCGCAGGTCTTGCCATGGGCGGGTGGGGGTCGGCTCGGCGGCCGGGGCCGCACCCAGCGGCATGGTGCTGCTGGGTGCGACGGTCGGGGTCGAGACGTTCACCGGGTGGTCTCCAGAACCTTGCCGTTGTGCACGGTCGGGCCGGACGACGTGACGGGGTTGAGCGCTGCTCGGACGGCGTGGGCGGTCTCGCTGGAGATGCGCAGCCGGACGGCGAGCTGGGGCACGGTGATCGGGGTGCCGGTGGTGGACAGGTGCACGCGGGCGAGCTGGCGGGCACGGGCGAGGAGCTCCGGGGTGACCTGGGGCCGGGTGGCGGCGGCGTCGGCCACGGTGACGGGGGTGTCGGTGGCGGAGGCGGCGGCCGGCGGCGTAGGTGTCGCGGGCTGGTCGGGCGTGACGACAGGGACCGGGGTACTGACCACGACCGGTGCGGTCACGGTGGCAGGCGGCGTCGGTGCGATCGGCGGGAGCGCCGGGGCCGGGGCGGGCTCGACCGGGA
>NZ_AUAX01000020.1 GCF_000428945.1 Hamadaea tsunoensis DSM 44101
CGTCATCCGCGACCTGTTCCGCCGCCTGCCCGAACACCTGACCAAAACAGTGACCTGGGACCAAGGCGTCGAAATGGCCGAACACCACCACATCCAACTCGCCACCGACTGCCGGGTCTACATCTGCGACCCGCACTCACCCTGGCAACGCGGCACCAACGAAAACACCAACGGCCTACTACGCGACTACTTCCCCCGCGGCCGCTTCGACTTCCGCACCATCGACCAAGCCGGCCTCGACGTGATCGCCGACCAACTCAACCGGCGACCACGCCAAACCCTCGACTGGGACACCCCCACCGAACGCCTCAACCAACTCCTACTTGCACCCACCGGTTGAAACCACCCGCTTCCCGGGCGGTTTAGGGGCGGGTTTGCCACATCCGTCAAGATCATGCTTGCGCGGGCCCGCCGGCCCATGGTCGGACTCGGCGCCGCTAGTCCCTCTCGCCGCGAACGATCACCCTCCGGCCTTGGTACGCAACGACCGACCAGGGGTTGGCTGCCACGGGTACCGGTATTGTCCCGATATAACCGGCATAACGGGCCGCAATCGGTGTCTTATCGGGACTATCCGATATAGATCGTTATCGCCGACGGTCGCTCACGGCGTACGCTGAGCGGGTGGCGATCATCGTGGAGGACGCCGGTGCGGTGATCGCGCGGGCGCGACGGGACGGCCTCGCGGGAGCGGTCTGGCGCGCGACCGCCGAGCCGCGGGAGCTGGACGCGAACATCATCCATCTGCCGGCCGGGGACCGGCTGGCGGCCCCGACGGGTGCCGATCTCGATGTGCTCCTGGTGGTTCTCGAGGGCGACGGCCAACTGGAGACCGCCGACGGCCCCGTCGCCATACGCGCGAACAGCCTGGTCTGGGTGCCGCGCGGCACACCGCGACGGGTGACCGCCGGTCCCGAGGGCCTGTCGTACTTCAGCGTCCACCGCAAACGCCCCCCGATGACCATCGGCCGCCGCTGACCGGACGACCGCCGCTGACCGGAGCACGGCCGCTGACCAGCACATCGCTGCCGACGAGAACACGGTCGCCGACCGCAACGCCGTCGCTGGGGTGCGGATGTACAGGAGCAGGCGGAATGGGGCCGGGCAGCCCCGTGCGCTGCCCGGCCCCAAGATTTCGACTCCCGAACAAACCGGGATCAGTCAAGCAGGAAACCGCGTACCGCTGCGTCGCCGTCGGCGTTGCGGCCTTGGATCGAATGCCCCATCCCCGCGATCACCACGAGCTTGCCCCGAGGCGTACGCGCAGCCTGCGCCATCGCCCACGGCAGCGGTGTGGACAGGTCGCGGTCGCCGTTGATCAGCAGGACCGGCATCGTCAGTACGCGCAGCGGCGTGCGCGGGTCCGGTCGCGACGGCACCCATCCGGCGCAGTTGCCCGCGATGCCCTGCCCGGCGGCGGTCTGCCGGGTGAACGGCCAGACGGCGCTCTGCGGCAGCCGGCCGGCCGCGGCGGCCAGTCGCGGTGCCCGGCTCGGTGTCGGTGCCGAGGAGTCGCCCCAGGGTGCGTCGGTCAGGTCGGCGCAGATCGTGGCGATGTGCAGTCCGGCACTGTACGCCTGGACAGGCGTGTCGCCGCCGCCCTGCAACTGGGTGACCGCCTCCCGCAGCGGTCCCGGATCACCCTGTGCGGCCTGGTGGATCAGGCTGAGCACGGGGAAGTAGCCCGGTGGCCCGGTCAGCTTCGGGTCGACGATCGTGGCGGTGACGAGCAGGTCGAACACGCCGACGCTCAGAGCCGGGTCGGTCCGGACCGCCGTGGCGAGGTCGGCGGCGGGGTCGAAACCGCAGGACTGTTCCGCGCACGCCTGCCGCAGCACGTACGCCGACCGTCGCAGAGACGCGGTGTACAAGGTTTCGGCGCCGTCCTGCGGTACCACCGAGTCCAGCACCATCCGGTTCACGTGCTGGGGATAGGTCAGCCCGTAGTGCTCGGCGACGAACGAGCCGTAGGAGACCCCGTCCAGCGTCCAGGCGCGTACGCCGAGGGCTGCCCGCAGCGCGTCGAGGTCGGCGACGGTGTCGGCGGTGGTGTAGAAGTCACGGCCGGCGCCGAGGACGCCGGCGCACTCGCCGAGCGCGCCGGCCGACGCGGGGGTGATGTCGGACGAGCCGACCTCCAGTTGCAGCCGCGGGCAGTCGATCGCGGCGTCGCCGGTGCCGCGCTGGTCGATCATCACGAGCTGGTAGTCGGCGAGCAGGTAGCCGACCCGGGCGCTGATCCGCGGGACGAGGCTGACGCCCGGCTGGCCGGGGCCGCCGCTGAGGAACATGAGGACGCCGCGCGGGGCGTCGGTGTTGCCCGCGACCGCCGCGTGCAACCGCAGCGTCCCCGGTACGCGACCGCTGCGGTCCAGCGGGACGGTGACGTAGCCGCAGGTGAAACCGTCGATGCCGGGGCACGGTGCGGCGTCGGCCAGCCCGGCGGGGTCGGCCCCGCGAGCGGCGGGCGCGCCGGCCGCGGCGGCGACCGGTCCGGCCGCGCCCGCCGTGCCCAGCAGGGCGAGCAGCAGCACGCCGGCCGCGACGGGGATTCGGAATCGTCTCATCGCTCCACCGTCCCAAGGAGACGGTCGGTGGGCGTTGGACATTCATGCTCGGTTCCGCGACCGCCGGCCGCCCTGGAGCACGAGCCGCAGGTCGCTCGGGGCGCTGCCGAGGTGGCGGCGGATCACCCGGTTCAGGTGCGACTGGTCGGCGAAGCCGTAGCGGGCGGCGAGCGTACGCAGGTTGGTGGCGCCGTCGGACAGGTCGGCCAGCACCGCCCGGATCCGCAGCCGGTTGCGGTACGCCGTGACGCTCTCGCCGGTGACCTCGCGGAAGACGCGGCTCAGGTGCGGTGCCGACGCGTTGACCTCGGCGGCCAGCCCGTCCAGCGAAAGGGTGTAGCCGTCGCAGTGCAGGGCGGCGGCCGCCTGCCCGACCAGCTTGCGATGCGCGGTCCGGGTGGCCGGCCGGGCCGCCCCGGGTCCGTCGGGCGCGACCGGCAGCAGCGCCAGCATCAGGCCCTCGACCCGGTCGGCCAGCTCGAACCCGTCGATGCCGGCCCGGCAGGCGGCCACCAGCGCCCGGTGGGCCAGGTCGGCCGCGTCCGGTACGCGCAGCTCGCCGGCCGGCAGGCGTACCTCGACGTCGCCGTCCCACTGGACCACGGTGTAGGTGTCGCCGCCGCCCAGCGGATGCGCGACCTGCATCTCGTCGCCGGCCGCGGTCACCAGGGCCCCGGTCACGTCGGCGAACGTCTCGACGCCGTTGACCCGCCGCAGGTAGCCGCCCGACCGGCCCAGGATCACCTGGTGCGCCGGTGGTGCACCGGCCGGACCGTAGTCGCGGCCGGTGACCCCACACCGGATGTCGTACACACTGAGCATCGGCAGTACGCCGAGGCAGTGGCCCTCGCCCGGACCTTCCGGCCCGCGCCAGCGCCGCATGGCGCAGTCATCTCCGGTCATGAGACGTCCCCCCGGATCGGCTCCGCCAGGTAGACGCCCTGGGGTCCGCGTCAGGTTGTCGCCCGGCGCGTGAAAGCCGGCGACCCGGCACAGGAAACGCCGGCGGCCGGGGAGGCGGCCGCCGGCGAGCGCGTACGCGAGGTCAGCAGCCGCAGGTGTAGTAGGTGATGTCCCAGTGGCTGCCCTCGTCGGTGTAGAGGTTGCCGGACGGCGCCTTCCACTGGTAGCCCCATCCGGAGATGTAGCCGACGTAGGTGTAGCTGTTCTGGATGTAGCTGCCGATGCAGGCGTACTTGGCGATGTCCACCTTGTAGCCGTTCCAGTGGCTGTAGGTCCCGGACGCGTGCCCGGTCTCGGTCCCGGCCGTGATCGTCACGGCGCAGCCGCTGTAGGAGTGCAGCGTGATGACTCCGCTGATGGTCGACTGGCGGATCTGCTCGAAGGAGGTGCACGTCGCGACGTTGCGGTTGGAGCAGTTGCCGCTGGAGGTCCAGGCGACCCCGGCCGCCGAGAGCTGGGCGCGGGCCTGCGCGTCGGTCAGGAAGGTGGCGGCGTGGGCCGGTTCGGCCAGCGTGAGGGTGACGAGGAGGGCCGTGGCGAGCGTACCGAGGAGGGTCGCGGCACGCCGGAGGGATCGGCGCATGGTACTCCTTCACATATTCCATCGATTGATGGAAAAATCTGCACGGGTCTGTGCGGGAGTTTTGTATCACGCGCCGATCATGGATGCCTACCGACGGTTCGTCGGAGCCGGTTGTCGCGGGTGGTCGTCAGTCATCCGTGACAGTCGATCCGTACGTTCAGGCGAGCGCCGCCGGCAGGGGCTCGGCGTGCACCACGTGCAGGACGCTGACCGCCCGGGTGAGCGCCACGTACAACCGTTGCAACCCGCGCTGTTCGGCGGCCACGATCCGGGCCGGCTCGACGACCACGACCGAGTCGAACTCCAGGCCCTTCGCCAGCCCCGCCGGTACGCATACCAGCCGGCCGGCTTCGAGCGCGTCCTCGTCCGCCCCGACGAGGGCCGACGGCAGCCCCGCGTCCGCCAGGGCCGACCGCAGCCCGGCCACGTCGTCGTCGGCGGCGATGACCCCCACCGAACCCTCGGCGGCCAGCCGCTCCCGGCACGCCTCGACGACGGCGGCGTTCACGTCCACAGTGGAGGACACGGTCAGCGCTCCCGGCGTACGCCGGACCGACGTCGGCGCGCCGAAATGGCTGCCGATGGCCGGTAGGAGGCGGGCGGCGTACTCGATGATGGCGGCGGGGACGCGGAAGCCGCGGTCGAGCACGCAGACGGTGGCGTCGGCCTTGCCGAGGTGGGTGAGCAGCGACGGCCAGTCGGCGGTCGCCCACGGGCTGGTGCCCTGCGCGAGGTCGCCGAGGACGGTGACCGACCCGTTGGCGCAGCGGCGGCCGAGCGCGCGGCACTGCATCGGGCTGAGGTCCTGCGCCTCGTCGATCATCAGGTAGCTCAGCGACGGCACCCGGTCGAACAGGCCGGCCAGCTCGTCGAGGAGCACCGCGTCCGCGGCCGACCAGCGGGCCGACTTCACCGACCGGTACGCCTTCGGCCACAGCAGCGCGGCCTGCTCGTCCGCGGTGAGCACGCCGTCCGCGCACGCGGCCAGGAATCCGGCGTCCGACAGCAGCCGGAACAGCACCTGCTCGGGGGTCAGCTTCGGCCACACCTCGTCGAGGACCGCCTTGACCGGCTTGGACCGGGCGACGGCCGCGACCTCGCGATCGTCCGGCGTCGCGCCGCGCCGCTCCATCTGCATCACCACCAGGCCGGCGATCCGCTTGGCGGAACCCTCGCGGCCGGCGGCGTACCGCATCTGGGACATCTCGGCGACGATCTGCGTCATCCGGCCCTGGCCGACCCGGTAGCGCGTCGAGCCGTGCACGTAGACGAGGTCCTCGGCCGGCTCGCCGACGTGGCTCCACAGCGCCCGGCGTACGACCTCGGCCATCCGGGCGTCGCCCTTGACGACCAGGGTCGCCGGGCCGTCCACCGCCGTCGCCGGTCGGTCGATCAGCTCCTCGACCGTCTTCTGCGCCACCGACACCTCGCCCAGCGCCGGCAGCACGTTGCGGATGTAGGAGAGGAACGACCGGTTCGGCCCGACGACCAGCACGCCCGCGCCGAGGCGCTGCGGCTCCGCGTACAGCAGGTAGGCCAGGCGGTGCAGGCCCACCGCCGTCTTGCCCGTGCCCGGCGCGCCCTGCACGCAGATGGCCGGCTGCAGCGGCGCGCGGACCAGCTCGTCCTGCTCCGGCTGGATGGTCGCGACGATGTCGCGCATGGGCCCGGACCGCGGCCGCTCGATCTCCGCGGCCAGCAGCGAGCCCGGACCTTCCCCCGTCGCCAGAACCTCGTCCTCGTACGCGGTGAGCCCCGCCCCCTCCCCGAAGCCGTACCGCCGGCGCTGGACGACGCCGAGCGGGTTCTTGGGAGTCGCGCGGTAGAACGGCATCGACACCGGCGCCCGCCAGTCGACGACGACCGGGGTGCCGTCGTCGTCGCGGACATGGCGGCGGCCGACGTAGACCCGGTCCTCCTTCGCGGCGGCACCGTCCTGCGCGGCCTCGTCCTGTGCGGCACCGTCCTTCACGGCGTCGAAGACCGTGCCGGCCTCGTAGTCCAGGCGGCCGAAGAAGAGCGGCACGTCCGGCAGGTCGACGAGGTCGCGGCCGCGCTGGGCGCGCGCCATCCGGTAGACCGTGTTGAACCACACCTCGTCGGTGCCCGACACGAACTCCGGGGTCTCGGTGTCGACGACGTCCCGGCGCATGAGTTCCAAGGCATTCCGGGCCCGCGCCAGATACGCGCGCTCCGCCTCGATGTCGTCCCGGGTCTCGTTCATGATCGCCCCATTCCTGCGCTGGCGGCCGGGGGCGTACCAGCGCCCGGGCCGGAGAATGTGCTGACTCGTCCGGCATCACGCCCCACCTCCGGCCGGCGCGCGGCGCCGCGAGGGGTTCGGTTCGAGCGGGCGCGGCAACATATCGCAGGAGGCCGCGACGGTTCAAGTGAATATCCGCTCGCGGTCACCCGGCCGAGCGGATGATGAGTCCATGGCGATGCGACTGCTGAACGTCGTCGGCGCCGTACTCCTGGCAGCGGGGGTTCTGGTGCCGGCCGTGCCGGCATTCGCCGACAACACCACCCCGCCCGGCCTCACGGACGCGACCGTCCAGGCCCTCGGCGTCATGGACACCTCACGGGCGAGCGTGGCCGGGATCCATTCCTACCGGATGCACCTCTGGGTCGGCGGCGACGTGTACGCCGTCCCCGGCGGGGACTCGACCATCGTCGCGATCCTCAAGAACGGCTTCCGGCCGTCCGAATCGGTGATCTTCCGGTCCGGGCCGTACATCATCTTCGCGCCCAGCTTCCTGGACGTGCCGAGCGCGGTGCTGGTGCCGGGCAAGGAGAACGGCCTCGAAGCGGTCGACCCGAACTCGTTCCGCTGCGCGGATCCCACGATCCCCGGCATCCGCTTCTGCTGACCCGAAATCCGGCTCCAAGATCCCGTTTGGATCAGGGAAATCACCCGAATCTTGGCCCAAGATTACGTGGCGACCCCTGATCCAAACGGGATCTTGGAGCCGGCGGGGCGGCGGGGCGGCCGGGCGGCGGGGCGGGTGCGGTGGTGCGAGCATGGGGGAATGAGGACGGTCGGGCGGCGCGCCCTACTACGCGGAGTCGGCCTGGCGACGGCGGCGGCGGTCGCGGGCTGCACCAAGGGACCTGAGCCGGTCGCCCGGCCCACGGGCCCGACGGTCTCCCCGACGCCCTCGGCGGGGCTGTCGGCGGCACCGTCCACCGTGTCGGCGCCCGACTGGACCGGCCTCGCCCACGCGCTGACCGGTCACCTCGTACGCCCTGGTCAGAGTGGGTACGCCCCGGCCGCCCGGCTCTACAACCCGCGGTTCGACGCCGTGAGCCGTCCGGCCGCCGTGGCCCAGTGCGTCACGGCCGACGACGTCGCGGCGTGCGTACGCTTCGCGGCCCGGTCGCACGTGCCGATCGCGATGCGCAGCGGCGGGCACTCCTACGGCGGCTGGTCGACCGGCCCGGGACTCGTCGCGGACGTGTCCGGCCTGAAGTCGGTCACCGTGGACAAGGCCGCCGGGCTGGCCCGGATCGGCGCCGGCGCCAAGCTCGCCGACGTGTACGCCGCCCTCGGTACCCATGGTGTCGCGGTGGCCGGCGGCTCCTGCCCGACCGTCGGGATCACCGGGCTGGCCCTGGGCGGCGGGCTCGGCGTACTGAACCGGGCGTTCGGGTTGACGTGCGACGCGATCAGGGCCGTCGAGATCGTGACCGCGGACGGCGTACGCCGGAACGCCGACGACGACCTGCTGTGGGCGCTGCGCGGCGGGGGCGGCGGCAGTTTCGGCGCGGTGACCGAATTGACCTTGGCGGTGCGGCCGGCGCCGACCGTGAACACCTATTACCTGGCGTGGGATCTGAGCGCCGGCGCCGAGGTGGTGGCGGCCTGGCAGCGCTGGATCGCGCGGGCCGACGACCGGCTCTGGTCGACCTGCAAGCTGCTCGCCGCCCCGGGCACCGGCCGGCGCCGGGCGCTCGTCGCGGGCACCTGGATCGGGCCATCGTCGGCACTCGACGCCCAGCTCAAGCCGCTGCTGACCGGGCTGCCCGCACCGGCGGCCGATACCCGGCACACCTACGACTACGCCCGCGCGATGCTCTTCGAGGCCGGCTGCTCGACGAGCGGGACGGCCGCGGCCTGCATCGCCGACGGGCTGGGCAAGGGCCGCGAAGCGTTCGCCGCCACGTCCTCGGTCGTCGACTCCCCGCTGCCCGCGCCGGCGATCGAGGCGGCCGTCGCGTACGCGTCGCAGGCGATGGGGATCCCGGGGCTGATCGAGGGCGGCGTGTCGCTGGACGCCCTCGGCGGGGCCGCCGGCCGGGTCGCGCCGGACGCGACGGCGTTCCCGCACCGCCGGTCGCTCGCGATCGCGCAGTACACCGCCACCTACGAACACGCGTCCGCCGAGCCGTTCGACGCGTACGTGCGGGGATTCCGGCTGAAGCTGCGGCCCTGGTGCGGCGACTGGGCGTACGCCAACTACGCGGACCCGTCGATCGCGGACCACGGCACGGCGTACTGGCGGGGGAATCTGGAGCGGCTGCGGTCGGTGAAGCGGGCGGTCGATCCGGGCAACCTCTTCACCTTCCCCCAGGCGGTCACGCCGGCGGCCTGACGGGCGGGCGGTCACCCCACGCGGCCGGACAGATCCGTCGGGCCGGACGGATCCGTCGATTTCCGCCCGGACCCGGACGGCCCGGCCTACCGTCAATGCCATGTCGGTCACGGCGCACAGACACCATTTCGACGAGCCCGACGTGGTCGAGCTGAATCCGGTCTTCACCCGGCCGGGCGAGGCCACCGAGCTGCCCCGGTACCAGCTGCCCGACGGCGAGTCGCTGCCGGAGACGGCGTACCAGATCGTGCACGACGAGGCGATGCTCGACGGCAACGCGCGGCTGAACCTCGCCACGTTCGTCGGCACCTGGATGGACGACCACGCCGGCCGGCTGTACACCGAGACCTTCGACAAGAACATGATCGACAAGGACGAGTACCCGTCGACCGCCGCGATCGAGACCCGGTGCTGGACCATGCTGGCCGGGCTGTGGAACGCGCCGGATCCGCGTACGACGATCGGCACCTCGACCATCGGCTCGTCCGAGGCGTGCATGCTCGGCGGTCTGGCGCTGAAGAAGCGGTGGCAGGCCGCCCGCCGCGCGGCCGGCAAGCCGGCCGACCGGCCGAACCTGATCATGTCCAGCGCCGTGCAGGTGTGCTGGGAGAAGTTCTGCGCCTACTGGGACGTGGAGGCGCGGCTCGTGCCGATCTCGGCCGAGCACCAGGTCCTCGACGGCACCGACCTCGACCGGTACGCCGACGAGAACACGATCGGCGTCGTCGCGATCATGGGCGTCACCTACACCGGCCGGTACGAGCCGGTCGACCGGATCGCCGCGGCGCTGGACGACCTCCAGGCGCGTACGGGGCTGGACATCCCGATCCATGTCGACGGGGCGTCGGGCGCGTTCATCGCCCCGTTCCTGCAACCGCACGTCGTGTGGGACTTCCGGTTGCCCCGGGTCGCCTCCATCAGCACCTCCGGGCACAAGTACGGCCTGGTCTACCCCGGCATCGGCTGGGTGGTCTGGCGGGACCGGGACGCGCTGCCCGACGAGCTCGTCTTCAAGGTCAGCTATCTCGGCGGCGAGATGCCCACGCTCGCGCTCAACTTCTCCCGCCCGGGCGCGCAGGTGCTGCTGCAGTACTACATGTTCCTGCGCCTCGGCTTCGACGGCTACCGCCGGGTCCAGCAGTGCGCCCAGGACGTCGCCGTCTACCTGTCCTCGCAGATCGCCCGGCTGCCGGCGTTCGAGCTGTGGAACGACGGCACCGACATCCCCGTCTTCGCGTGGAGCATGAAAGCCGGGCACACCACGAACTGGAACCTCTACCATCTCTCGGATCGCTTGCGCGCCAAGGGCTGGCTCGTTCCGGCGTACCCGATGCCGGAAGGTCTGGCCGACGTCGTCGTCCAGCGGGTCGTCGTGCGCAGCGGTTTCAGCCGCGACCTCGCGCAGTCGTTCCTCGCGGACATCATCACCGAGGTCGCGTACCTCGACGCCCTCGACGGGCCGATGCCCCACCACGATCACCCGCCGGCCTTCCACCACTGACCGGGTACGCGGGCCACACAAGATCCCGTTCGGATCAGGGAAATCACCCGAATCTTGGGCCAAGATTAAGTGGGATTCCCTGATCCAAGCGGGATCTTGGGGCAGGGTCCGTCCTGAAGCTCAGGTCGCCGGGGTGAATTCCGGTCGGTCGAGGACCCGCAGCCAGCTGCCGTCGGCCTGACGTCGAGCGACCTGGGCCCGCGCCCCGGCGGCGTCCTTCGGCGGCGTGGCCGTGAGCGCCAGGTCCCCCTGGATCAGCGTCGGCAGTGGCGCCTCCGGCTCGAAATGCGGCTGCCCGGCGAGCACCTTGGTCCAGAGCTCCTCGATCGCGGCCCGCCCGACGGTCTGCCCGCCCGGCGGGTACGCGAGCACCGCGTCCTCCTCGTAGAGCGCGGCCACCCCGGCGGCGTCCCCCGCGTTGGAGCGCTCGACGAACAGCCGGGTGATGTCCTCGGGCGTCATCGCCTTCTCGTACTCGGTCATGGTCCTCTCCTTCCCTCGACATCCAGCGTCACGCGTACCGGATCAGAAGTCCAACAGCTGGTTCTGCTGGGTACTAGAATCATCAGTTATGGAACTGCGCCAGCTGGAGTACTTCGTCGCCGTCGCGGAGGAGCAGAATTTCACGCGGGCGGCGGAACGCGTACACATCAGTCAGTCGGGGGTCAGCGCCCAGATCCGGCAGTTGGAGAAGGAGTTGGGCGCGGAGTTGTTCGACCGCTCGGGGCGCAGCGCCACCCTGACCGTCGCTGGGAAGGCCGCCCTCGAACACGCCCGCGCCGCGCTCGCCGCCGCCGGTGCGGTCGGTCAGGCCGTCGGTGAGGTGAGCGACGTGCTGCGCGGCCGGCTGCGGGTCGGCATGGTGGTCGGCTGCACGGTCACCCCGCTCTTCGCGGCCCTCGCGGCCTTCCACCGGGACCACCCCGGCGTCACCCTGTCCCTTGTGGAGGATTCTTCCGACCGCCTCATCGACGGCGTACGCGCCGGGGAGCTGGACGCCGCGCTGATCGGAGCGGCCGGTTCGGCACCGTCCGATCTGGATGGACTGACGGCCGTCAGTGAGCCGCTGGTCGCGTTGCTGCCCGACGGCCACCCGTTGCTGTCCAAGCGGCTGAACCTGCGGGCGCTCTGCGCGTACCCGTTGATTTGCATGCCGCGAGGGACCGGCCTGCGCGCGGTGCTCGACGGCGCGTGTGCCGCGCGTGGCCTGGTGCCCGGGATCGCGCTGGAGGCGGGGGCGCCGGACACGATCGCGGACCTCGCGGGGCGCGGCCTGGGGGTCGGTGTGCTCAGCGAGTCCATGGCCGGGCGCTACCCGCTGACCGCGCGGCCGATCGCGGACATGGCGGATGCGGCGGTGCTGGCCCTGGTCTGGCGGCACTCGCCCGCGCCCGCGGTACGCCGATTCGCCGCCCATGCGCGCAAGGCGTTCGCCTGAGGACTTGTGGCGTCCTCAGCCGAGGAAGGCCAGGATCGCGCGGCTGAGCTGATCCGGCTGCTCGGTCGGGATCGTGTGGTGGGACGCGCCGGGCAGGGCGACCGTCGTGACCTCGGGCAGCAGGGCCTCGGCGGTCTCAGCGACCCGCTTGCCGTCGTGCGCCCGGCTCTGCTGCGCGACCACGACGAGCGTCGGGATCGTCATGTCCCGCAACGCTTCGGGCGTCGGCCGCCGGGGCATCACGAGCTTGCCACGCGGGACCTCGGTGCCGCGGCACATCAGGTCGAGCCACTCGGGATCGATGTGCTTGCCGGCGCTCTCCCAGGTGACGAGGCCCCGCAGGCGGGCGGCACTGGGCTTCACGAGGAACGGGATCGCCCGCAGCTTGTAGGCCGCGGCCAGGCCGGCGAAGCAGTCCGTCGGGTCGAGCAGCACGAGCCGCCCGACCCGCGCGGGTGCGCGCAGCGCGTACGCGAGGGCGATCCAGCCGCCGTAGGAGTGCCCGGCCAGGGCGGCGCCGTCGACCCCCAGTTCGGTGAACAATCCGTCGAGCCAGTCCATCAGGTGCTCCGCGGTGGTCACCGGGGTGCCGTCGTTCACGGTGCGGCCGGCGTCGCCGATGGTGTCGATCGCGTACACGCGGTGGTGGCGGCTGAGGTCGGCGACGGTCGCGTACCAGACGGTCGACGTCGCGCCACCGCCGTGCAGCAGCACGAGCGGCCGGCCGTCGGGTGGTCCGCTGACATGCACCCGAGTGCTCCCGTACGCCGACCGCACGTCCAGCGCCTCGACGGCCACCGGCCATTTCCCGAGTACGGCCTCGTACGCCGCGGAGTACGCGTCCATGGTTGCCACCTCTCTCGCCGGACGATAATCTCGATCAACGATAGTCTCATCCAGCGATAATCTCGGTCAACGAGATAATCTGCTGCGGTGATCATCGCACGGACGGCGAGAAGAGAGGTGGCCGTGGACGAGCCGGGGATGGACCTGGTGCACCTGCTGCGCGGGCTGACCGTCGAGTTCAACCTGCTGGCCGCCGAGTTCGCCGCGCGCAACCGACTGCACCCGACGGATCTGCGCGCCATCATCCACCTGCTCGACGCCGACCGGGCCGGGATCGAGGCCACGCCGGGCTGGCTGGGGGAGCGGCTGCGGCTCAACTCCGCGTCGACCACGGGGCTCGTCGACCGCCTGGCGAAGGCGGGGCACGTGCGGCGCGTACCGGACGAGCGCGACCGCCGCCGGATCCTGCTCGTCGTCGAGCCCGAAGCGATCGAGCTCGGCTGGTCGTTCTTCGGACCGCTCATCCAGGATCTGGTCGGGCTGAAGGAGACGTTCTCGGCCGCCGAACTCGACACCGTCCGGCGCTTCCTGCGGGCCGCGACCGAGAAGGTCGCGGCCCGTCCTCAGTGATCGGCTGCCGCCGGTCAGCGGTACGCCTCGACGTTCTCGCGTACCCAGTCCGCGAACGAGCGGGCCGGGCGGCCGAGCACCCGCTGGATGTCGGGGCTGACGGCCTGCTCGCGGGCGGTCGGCGTACCGAGGACGGCCAGGGTCGTCTCCACCGCCCAGGCGGGCATGAACGAGGTCATCACCGCGTACGCCTCGTCGCGGGTCAGCTCGGTGAACCGCACGGGCTCCCCGAGCGCTCCGGCCAGCGTCTCGGCCATCTGCCGCGGCGTGATGAGGGCCGGGCCGTTCAGCTCGTAGATCTGTCCCGCGTGCCCCTCGCCGGTCAGCGCCGCGGCCGCGACCGCCGCGATGTCGGCCGGGTCGACCACGGGCAGCCCGACATCCCCGAACGGGGCGGCCATGCTGCGGCCGGCCCGGATCGACGGCACCCACGCGTACGCGTTGGAAGCGAAGGCGCCCGGGCGCAGGATGGTCCAGTCGAGCCCGGAGGCGCGTACGGCGTCCTCGACCGATTTCATCATCACGCCGTGCGAACGTGATTCGGGGCGGGTGACCACGCCTTGCGAGGACAGCTGGACGACCTTGCGGATCCCGGCGGCCCGGGCCCGGTCGAGGATCTCCGCGGGCCGCAGGTTCGCCGCGCTGGCCGCCCCGTCGTGCAGGAACAGGGCCTCGGCCCCGTCGAACGCCCCGTCGAGACTGTCCGGTGTGGTCAGATCCGCGACGACCGCGCGGACCCCCTCCGGTACGCCCTCCGGCGTGATACTCCGCGATACGGCGGTCACCTTGCTGCCCGCCTCGGCGAGGGCCCGCACGAGCGGACGGCCGACGTTGCCGGTGGCTCCGGTTACCACGATCATGACTGTTCTCCTTGTCGCACAATGCTTTCCGGCACTCGCCGGTCGGTCGGGTACGACGTTAGTAGCTTCGGTATAGTAGGTACCTAGAGGAAAGTGACCCTGCTGAGACCCACCTCACAGAACGGCGTACGCATGGAGTTCACCGCGGATCCCGAACTGGCCTGCCCCATCGCCCCCGTCGTCGACCTGGTGTTCAGCCGCTGGACGACGCCGATCTTGTGGACGCTCAACGCGTACGGGCGGCAGAGGTTCGTGGAGCTGGAACGGCGGATCACGAGCATCACGCCGAAGGTCCTCACCCAGCGGCTGCGGCAGCTGGAGCGCGACGGCCTGGTGGTGCGGACCTACCACGCGGAGGTCCCGCCGCGGGTGGAGTACGAGATCAGCGAGCTGGGCCGCAGCCTCGCGCCGCTGTTCGCGCATCTCACGGACTGGTCGCAGGACAACCTGGGCCGGGTCGCGACGGCGCGCGAGGCCTACGACGCGCGAGCGTCCCGGCAGGACGGTCGCGCGGGCGTACCGGCAGGACGGCGTTGACCTGGCCGGGTTGACCCTTTAAGTTTGTCAATACGATAAACTTAAATCCCGTCGCCCAGGGATATCCTGCAGGTCGGAGGCCTCCCGCTCGGGGCCGCAGCGGTTTCGCCGTGCCCTCCGCCGACCGGTCGGACGCCTGGGTGACCGACCTGAGGAGGGTCACCCCGTCATGCGCAGAGGCATCTCCGCCACCATCGCCTGCGCGGCCGCCGTCCTGGCCGCGACCGGTGCCGGCGTCCTCGCCGAAGTCCCCTCGTACGCCGCGGCCGGCTGCAGCGTCACCTACACCGTGACCAACCAGTGGCCGGGAGGCTTCGGAGCCTCGGTCACCGTCAAGAACCTCGGCGACGCCCTCAACGGCTGGACACTCGTCTGGTCGTTCGGCGCCGGCCAGACGGTGACGCAGTACTGGAGCACCGCCCTGACCCAGAGCGGCTCGCAGGTCACGGCCAAGAACGTCGACTACAACGGCTCGCTCGCGACGAACGCCAGCACCCAGTTCGGCTTCAACGGCGCGTGGTCCGCCAGCAACCCCGTCCCCACCGCCTTCACCCTCAACGGCGTCGCCTGCACCGGCGGCGTCACCACCTCGCCCTCGGCGACCCGCTCCGCCTCGCCGTCCGCTTCGGCCTCGCGCTCCGCCTCGCCGTCCGCGTCCCCCTCCCGCTCCGCTTCGGCCTCACCGTCCACTTCCACGGGTACGCCGGGCGTACCGTCGGACGCGGTGTGGTCCGCTTCGGGACAGTGGGACACGTGGACCAACGGCGGCTACACGCTCTACAACGACGTCTGGGGCGGCGGTGCCGGGTCCCAGACCATCTGGGCGCGTACCGGCACGAACTGGGGCGTCGTGGCCAACCACCCGATGACCTCGGGCGTGAAATCCTATCCGCACACGGTCAAGGGCTCGATCGGCCGGACCGTCAGCTCACTGTCCACACTCACCAGTTCGTTCAACGTGAGCGTACCGAGCAGTGGAAACTACGAGACGGCGTACGACATCTGGGCCAACAGCAACGCGTACGAAGTCATGCTGTGGATGAACTGGAACGGCGCGGTCGGCCCCATCGCCGACAGCTACGACTCCAACGGTGCCGTCCCGGCCTTCCGCAACGTCACCCTCGGCGGGCACACCTGGAACATCTACCGCGGCTCGAACGGCAGCAACGCCGTGTACTCGTTCCTGCGTACCAGCGACACGAACTCCGGCACGGTGGACGTGCTGGCGATCGCCAACTGGCTCAAGACCCAGGGCTGGTGGGGCGACGTGACGATGGGCGAGGCGCAGTTCGGCTTCGAGATCAGCGGAACGAACGGCACGTCGGCGTTCACCGACAACAGCTTCGGGATCTCCTGGAGCTGATCGGCTGATCCTCTGATACTCGTGGGGCCGGCCGCCCGGAGGCCGGCCCCACGCTCTACTCCGCCGTGTCGGCAGATGTCGCGCGCCGGCGGCGGAGGCCGACGACGCCCGCGCCGAGGAGCGCAGCCGCCGCGAGCACGCCGATGACCAGTCCGACGGCGCCGCCGTCCGATTCCGAGTCGGCGGCGGCCTCCGGCGTGGGCTGTGCGGCGGCGGATGAGGCCGCGACCGGAGCCTCGCTCGACGGCTCGGCGCTCGGGGACGCCGACGCGGCGGCCGACGGACTCGCCGAGGCACCCGGCTGTGGACTTCTGCTTGCCTGCGGGCGCGTACCGGTGGTGGTCGTGGTGGTACCGGACGAGCCCGAGCCACTGGTGTAGCAGCCGTTCACCGTGATCTTCAGTCGGAAGTCGTTGTTCGTCTGATTCGGGTCGGACAAGGCCGTGCCGATGCTCTCGCCCGCCGTCTCGTAGCCCTGCGCGTACCCCTTGTCGCAGCGGTCGATGTGCAGCATCAGCTTTACCGTCGCCGACGTTCCGGGAGCCATGTTCTCCTTGCGGCACACGAAGACCGCGGCGTACTTGACGCAGCCGGATCCGCCCGCGTACGACATGCCGGGCGGCAGGCGGTACGCGCTCAGCTCGATCCACGGCTGCACGCCGGGACCGTTGTTGCGGATCGTGGTCGTGACGGTGACGGTCTGGCCGACGTCGCCGCGGGGGCGGTTGGAGGAGACGGCCATGTCGGCGACGTCCGCCTCGCCGGCGATGTGGATCGTGCCGGTCGCGTTCGGGTCGGTCGGCGACGGGCTGCCGGTCAGGTGCAGCTTGACGGTTCCGGCCAGGCCCGCGGGGGCGCCGTCGACCGCTTGGAAGACCGCGTACGCAGTCTTCTTGGTCTTCGCGACCGTCCCGAACGAACACGTGATCTTCGTGCTGGTGTGGGTGCAAGGGCCGGTGGCGCCGACGACCTTGACCTTCGCGGAGATCGCGCCGGCGTCGAGGGTGACGACGGCGTTGGTGATGGCCGTCGAACCCCACGCCTGTACGCCGATCGGCACACTCGTCGCGCTGGAGTGCCCGATCGTGGTGGTCAGCCCGGAGCCGTAGGTGACGAAGAACGGAGCCGCCCCAGCCGTCGCCGCGTACGCCGGAGCGGGTGGTCCGGCCAGGGCCATTCCGGCCAGGCCGAGAAACATGATGAACGCCGATGTCGCGAGCCGCCTGAGCATCGCTGCCTCCCCGTGATTCCGCGCAGCGTACCGCGTGAACTGCCGGTGTTAACTGCCGGTTCACAACTGCCGCCGGTGGTCAGCGGGTGTGCGGGCGCGCTGAGGGGATCGCCCACCGCCCGGCGTTAGCGTCGGTCCATATCCGCCGCCGGCGCCGGACATCCCGGGCCGCGGTGAAGGCCAGGATCCATGACAGGGAAGGACAAGGCCATGATGCGTATCGTCGACCGCCTGATCTCGAAGGTCCTCCGCACGGAGACGGCGTCCGCGTGCAGCGGTGCCCAGGTCTGCCTCGGCGGCGTCCTGTTCTGGCGCTACTGCTGCCCGCAGACCGGGTGCACGTACGACCCGCTCCACAACGGCTGCTGATCGGCCGCGCCGGAATCCGCGCGCCGGGCGGCGTTCCAGCCGCCGCCCGGCGTACCTGAGCCGTCTACATACCTGAGCCGTCTACATACCTGAGCCGTCTAGGAGGGAAAACGATGCCGGTCATCATCGCCGCCCTGGTGGTCGTGGGCCTGCTCTGCCTGCTCAACCTGATGCTGACGGTCGGGATCCTCCGCCGGATGCGCGCCGACGCCGAGGAGTACAAGCCCGACCGGTCGTCCGCGCTACGGGCCGGATCCGCGATCGGCGCGTTCGAGGTCACCACGACCGACGGCGAGCCGATCACCGACGAGACGCTGGCCGGGACCGTCGCGTTCTTCTCCGCCGGGTGTACCGCGTGCCATGGCCTGCTGCCGGACTTCCTCGCGTACGCGCGGGAGCGCGGGCGCGGCGATGTCCTCGCGATCGTCGCCGGCGACGAGCCGGACATGGTGAGCGCGCTCGCCGAGGTGTCCCGAGTCGTGACCGCGGACCTGCCCGGTGGGCCGGTCGCGAAGGCGTTCCGGAACACCTGGACGCCCGCGCTCTACCTGGTGTCCAACCGGGTCGTCCTCGCCACCGGGGCCAAGCTCGCGGATCTGCCGCGCCGGCCCGTGCTCAGCGGAAGCTGACCCGCGGTGACCGCACCGCCGAGGAACCGATCCCGCCCGCCGAAAGACCGGCCTCTCCAGCCGGCGAAGCGGCCGTCGCGGCCGGCCGACCGGATCGACGCGCGGTCGGTGCGGGCCGCCGCCATGGACGCGTCCGCCCTGCTGGTCCGGTCCGGTCCGACCCGGCTGGCCGGGTTCCTCACGCTCACGGTCGCCGCGGCCACGGCACCCGTGCTCACCGCGTGGCTGACCAAGCTGGTGCTCGACCGGCTGGCTTCCGGCCAAGGCGCCGTCGGCGGCCCGGCGCTGGGACTGGTCGCCGCCGGCCTGGGCGCCGCCTGGCTGCCGATCGGCATGCGCTTCGTCCGCGAGCAGATCGGCCGGTCCGCCAGCCTGCTCGCGACCGACCGGCTGTTCACCGCGCTCGGTCGGCAGGCCAGCCTGCGCCGGTTCGAGGACCCGGCGTACCAGGACCGGCTGCGGCTCGCGCAGGACAGCACCCGGCGGCTCCCGGAACTGGTCGACGGGGCCGGCGGCCTGCTGGGCGGCGTACTGGGGCTGGGCGGATTCCTGGGATCGCTGCTCGTGCTCAGCCCGGTCCTGACCGCCGTCGTGCTGGCAACGGCCGTTCCGGTCCTGCTGGCCGACCTCGTCCTCGCCCGGCAGCGCTCGGCCGTGGAGTGGCACGTGACCCGCTTTCTGCGACGCGAGTTCTTCTACGGCCGCCTGCTCACCGATGTGGACGCCGCGATGGAGATCCGGCTGTTCGGGACCGGCGCGTTCCTGCGTACCCGGATGATGAAGGAACGCACGCAGGTCGATGCCGCCCAGCGGCGCTTGGATGCCCGCCAGCTCGCGGTGCAGGGTGCGCTCAAGATCCTGAGCGCGGGCGTCGCGGGCGCGGGGCTCTGGTGGGCGATCGTCACGGCGCGCACCGGCGCGCTCAGCGTGGGCGACGTCTCGATGTTCGTCGCGGCGGTCGTCGGCGTGCAGGCCGCGCTGTCCGGCCTCACCGGCGCCTTCACTCAGAGCCATGCGCGGCTGCTCGCCTTCGCACACTTCGCCGCGGTGGTCCGGGCGGAGCCCGACCTCGGCCACCTCGCGGACCACCCCGCGCCCGCGCTGCGGCGCGGCATCGAACTGCACGACGTCTGGTTCCGCCACAGCGACGAGCATCCCTGGATCCTGCGGGGTGTCGATCTCACCATCCCCCACGGGTACGCGGTGGCGCTCGTCGGTCTCAACGGCGCCGGCAAGACGACGCTCGTGAAACTCCTGTGCCGGATGTACGACCCGACCAGGGGACGGATCCTCTGGGACGGCACGGACATCCGGGAGCTGTCGCCCGCCGCCCTGCGGGAGCGGATCAGCGCGGTCTTCCAGCAGCACATGAACTACGACATGACGGCCGCCGAGAACATCGGCCTCGGCGACCTCTCCGCCCTGCCCGACCGCCGGCGCCTCGTCGACGCTGCCCGGCGCGCGGGCGTTCACGACCGGCTCGTGGAGCTGCCGCACGGGTACGACACGCCGTTGACGCGTACCTTCATCCTCGGCGACGACAGCGGCGACGTGGAGACCGGAGTGGTCCTGTCGGGCGGCCAATGGCAGCGCCTCGCCCTGGCCCGCTCCCTCGTACGCGACGGCCGCGACCTCATGATCCTCGACGAACCCAGCTCCGGCCTCGACCCCGAAGCCGAACACGAGGTGCACCAACGGATCCGGGAGCAGCGGGCGGGGCGTACCAGCCTGCTCATCTCACACCGCCTCAGCGCGGTCCGGGACGCCGACCTCATCGCGGTCCTCGAAGCCGGCCGCATCGCCGAACTCGGTACGCACGACGCCCTTCTCGCGGCCGACGGCGGCTACGCCAGGCTCTTCAGGTTGCAGGCTTCCGGCTACCAGGCGGTCCTGTGATGCTGCCCCTGCTGCTGGTCGTGCTCTCCTGCGCCGTAGCCCTGCCAGTCGCGGCCCGCTTACTGCTCATCCTGACCATTGTGGACGGTCCGAGCATGGAACCCGCTTTACGATCGGGGGAGCGGGTTCTGGTTCGGCGCACGCGCCGGCCCCGCCGGGGGGACGTCGTGCTGATGCGACTGCCGGCAGATGGTGCCCTGCTCCTCAAGCGCGTCGTCGCGGTAGCGGGGGACCATCTGCCAGCCGGCTGGGCCGCCCCGGACCTCCACGGCCTCGGCGACGCCCGGGTGCCGGGCGGCTCGTACGTGGTCCTCGGCGACAACAGCGCGGTCAGCACGGATTCCCGCTACTTCGGTCTCGTCGCCCGCGACCGCCTCGTCGGCGTCATGATCCGCCGCCTTCATGCCATGAAAAATCAGAATTTTGATGGTCCGCAGTAGATTTCTTGCTACCACGATGGTTGGAGACGGGCACCCCGCTGGTTGGACCGCGAACTCCTTCCGCGCTCGATGCCTGGTGGGGTGAGGTGCTCATAGCATCGCCGGATGAGAATTCGTTTCCGCATCGCGCTTGCGGCGCTGGCCGCGCTTGCGTCGGTCTTCGCCGTCGGTACGCCTGCCCTGGCCGGCACCAGCCGCAACAGCGACACCGTCTGGATCACCGCCGGCAACGGGACCATCCTGTGCACCGCGATTCTCATCGTGCGTGACAGCGACGGCTATGTGATGGGCCGGTTCCAGTCCGTCGACCTCGGCAGCGGTACGCAGAAGTGCGCGGGCTGGCTCGAGCGCAAGGTGACCGGCAGCGGCGGCTACGACTGGACGCCGGTGAGCGACACGTACGTCGTCAACGCGTACACGAAGTCGACAGGGTGGCATTGGAACGGGACCAACGCCGGGTCGCGGGTGTGCTTGGAGAACCTCACGACGTGGGAGATGGCCTGCTCCACCGGCGTCTGGTAGCCGCCGCTCCCACGAACCGCCCGCGGCCCGCCCGTCCATGATCGAGGTTGGTTTCTGGTCGTGCGGCAAAGATCGAGGTGACGTTCCGGCTGTCCTGACGACCAGAACCCCGCCTCGATCTTCGTGACACGACCGGAAACCAACCTCGATCATGCAGTCAAGTACGCCCACCGGCCGTGATCGGCCGACCTATTTCCCTGATCCAAACCTTGTCCCGGGTTCGTCGATCTCGCCTCCGCTCCTGCTGATTCGGTCCCGGTTGCCGTAATAGCGGTAAATGATCACTGAGCGCGCGGCATCTCGGAAGGCGATCGCGGATGCAGGCATTTGTCGAGATGTGCGTTGCGCGGGATCGCGGGCGCCGATCAGAATGCCGGGGATGCCTACTCGTCTCCTCCTCGGCCTTGCCGCGCGCGGTGCCGCCGCCGGGCTCGCAGTCGACCTCGCCGCCTACCTGGTCTACCTGCTCGCTTACGAGTACGCGCGCGCCGACACCAACGACTTCATCAACAGCGCTGATCCGGTGGGGGACATGGTGATGGTGGCGATGTTGGTGGGTCTGCCGCTCCTCTACTTCACCAGTGTCTTCGCCGTCTGGCTGGTCCGGCTGTGGGCGCCGTGGCACCACTCCTTGGCGGCGCTGATCGTCGGCGGCGGGTTGGCCTGCCCGGCGGCCCGCCTCGGGATCTGGTGGGCGGCCGCCGTCATGGTCCTGGTGTACGCCGCGACGGGATTCGCGTTCCGGGTCAACCGCGTCGGGCCGGTGTCCACAGTCTGAAGTGGAGGCTGCGCGCTCCGACGAACTGTCGTACCGTACTGGGCGACAGCCACGGGGGGAGGGGCTCTCATGGGCCAACCGGGAACCGAACTGCACGTCGTCCCGGCCGATCTGGTCAAGCACGCGGGTCAGCTGGAGCACGGTGCCGACGAACTGGGCACCGCCAAGTCCGCCGGCGACCAGGTGCGGCTCGACGCGGGCGCGTACGGGCAGTTGTGCGGGTTCATGCCGGCGTTGATCGGGAAGCTGGCCGACCGCGTCCTCGACACGCTCTCGGCCGGTGAACTGTCCCTTCGCGACACCGGTGACAAGCTGCGCGAGGTCGCCGAGGCGTACCAGATCTCCGACGAGCAGGCCGGGCAGGTCGTCGCGGCGGCGGGCGGGCAGCCATGACGATCAACCCGTTGGTGGCGTCGCGGGTGGACCAGCCGGTCGACGCGTGGGCCGGGGTGTGGCTCGCCGAGGACATCGAGCTGATCAAGCAAGGCGTCGAGAACAAATCGTGGATCGACGGGACGCTCGGCGTGGTCGGCGCCGGCCTCGACGCGCTCGCCCTCGTCTCCGACCCGGTCGGCGTCCTGCTGCAGTACGGCGTCGCGTGGATCATCGAGCACGTCAAGCCGCTGTCGCAGGCCCTGGACTGGCTCGCGGGCGACCCCGGTCAGATCACCGCGCACGCCCAGACCTGGCGCAACATCGCGCTGAGCGTGAAGGCCACCGCCACGGCCACCGGCGACAGCGTGGCCGCGGACCTGGCGAGCTGGCGCGGCCCGGCGGCGGACGCGTACAAGGCGTGGGCGAAGGACCAGCAGGGCGCGCTCACCGCGCTGGGCCAGGCCGCCGACACCATGGCGCTGATCACCGAGGGCGCGGCCGCCCTGATCGCCGCGGTGCGCATCCTGGTCCGCGACGCGATCGCCACGTGCGTCTCCCGTCTCATCGTGTACGCGGCGGAGGAGGCGGCCTCGTTCGGCTTCGCGACGCCGCTCGTGGTGGAGCAGGTGACCACCCTGGTCGCGTCGTGGACCGCGAAGATCGGCCGGTGGCTGCGCGGGCTGCTGTCGAGCCTGCGCAAGCTGCAGCCGGTCATCCGCCGCCTCGGCGAGATCATGGACGACCTGAAGAAGATCCTCGACCGGCTGCGCGGCAAGGGGCGTACGCCGGAGCTGGCCCGCGAGGGCGACGGCATCCTGCGCAACGGCAAGCGGGTCCTGATGACGATGGACAACGTGCGGGGCATCGCCGCCAAGTACGGCATCGACCTGCGCGGTGTGACGATCAAGCTGGACAAGGTCCGGCAGGGGCCGCCGGGCAAGCCGATCTTCGGCGTGACCCTGCCCGACGGTAAGATCCTGCTGCTGCGGGACGCGTTCATGGACGAGGAGCAGCTGGCGCGGACGCTCGCGCACGAACGCTTCCACCTCGACGACATCCGCAGCGGCAAGCCCTACCCGAAGACCGACGCCGAACGCGAACCCTGGGAGGAACGCGCGTACGCGTACGAGAATCAGTGGTGGGAACAGCACAAGCACCTGCTGGGCGAGTGAGGACGGGCGAGAACGTGGAGATGACCGCGTCGCAGCGGCGCTGGGAAGGCTGGATGGACGCCTACCAGGAGATTCTCGCCGACCCCGGGGCCCGTCCGGGGTGCCCGAGCCACGGCGACGGCACGGTGCACGTGGCGTTCACCGGCGACCTCGAGACCCGCCTCGGGTACGCGACCGTCTGGTGCGACGCGTGCCACGAAGGCATCGCGATCTCCCGCGGGTACGCGCCGGCCGGGCTGCCGCTGCTGCCGTTCGGGCTCGACCCGGCCGAGCGGGCGCGGACGATCCCGGCCGACGTCGAGCTGCTGCCGCCCGACCCCTACGTCGAGGACGGCGAGGAAGAGACCTTCTGAGCCCTGCCGCCGAGCCCGGCGCGCGGCCCTATCCTCCGACCGGAGCCGTGGCGGCGGTCCGGGCCCGGGCCAGCTCGGCGCGGATCTCCTTGCGCAGTCCGGCGTCGAGGTCCGGCAGCGCGAGCGCGGCCGTGAGATCGGCTTCGGCTTCGGCGTACCGGCCGAGGCGCAGGAGGGCCGTCGCGCGGTTGAACAGCGGTTCGGGTGCGGCCGACAACGCGATCGCGTGGTCGAGATCGGCCAGCGCGGCGGCCGGGTCGCCCTGCTCGAAGCGTACGGCGGCGCGGTTGGTCCAGGCCTCGGCGAGACCGGGATCGGCCGACAGCGCCCGGGTCAGCAGGTCGTCGGCCCCGGCCAGGTCGCCTCGTTCGGACCGGATCAGGCCGAGCGTGCACAGCAGCTGGGGTTCGTCCGGCGACACCGCCAGCCCCGCGCGTACGCCGGCTTCGGCGTCGTCGAGCGCCGCCCGGCCGAGGTCCAGGTTCGCCAGCGCGATGCGGGCGTCGACGTGGCGGGGATCGATGGCGAGGACCCGCCGCAGATCCTCGCGGGCCTTGCCCGGCCGCCCGTGCTCGTCATGCAGCGTCGCCCGGTTGTAGTACGCCTCCGGCAGGTGCGGTCCGAGCCGGATCGCCGCCGCGTAGTCGTCGAAGGCGTCCCGGTCGCGGCCGGCCGCGCGGTGCAGAGCGGCCCGGTCGGCGTAGTACTCGCAGTTGCCGGGGTCGCGCTCGATGACCTCGTCGAGCCCGGCCAGGGCCCGCTGCCGGTCGCCGAGGGCGAGATGCACCTGGGCCCGGTTGTGCAGCAGCCGCGCCCAGTCCTGCGGCCGCTCGCCGGGGGACAGGACGGCCGCGAGCGCGGAGAGTCCACTGTCGATGGTCGCCAGCGCGCGGTCCGGCCGGCCCTCGCGGCTGTCCAGCAGCGCGACACCCTGCTCGTAGAAGACCGTCGTGAGCACGCGCTGCCGGGGATCGGGGAGGTCCGCCGCCAGCCGGATCGCCCGGCCGAGCCAGTCCCGCGCCGCGCCCTGATCCTGCTCGGCCGGCGGCAGGTGGCGGGCGTAGAGCATCGCCGTCGCGTACGCGGCCGACATCAGGATCTTCGGGTCGGTCGTCGTGGTACGCGTCTCCGCGTACAGCTGGAGGGCTTCCGAGGCCTGGTCGAGCGCGGCGAGGGCGGTGGCGAGGCCGGTGGTGAACGACCATCGCAGGCCGGGGTCGTGGGTGATCGCGCGGCCGCGGCGGGCGACCCGGGCGGCATGGTGGTAGAAACCGCGCGCGAGGCTGTCGCCGAGGGCGGCGCGCAACTCCTCGGGCCGCACGGCGGGCACCGGAGTCGGCGGGCCGTCGGTGTGCAGCGCGAGCCGCAGCGGCCCGTCCGCGAGCCGGCGGCCGAGCGCGGCCAGCAGCTCCGCGGTGGTCTCGTCCGCGTCGGCGGTGTGGACGAAGTGGACGGTGACCGGCGTGCGGAGACCCGCGGCCCACGCGTGCACGAACTCCGCCGCGCCGTACGCCAGCGCCGCCGTACGCCGGGCCGGGTGGAACCGGATCGGCTGCTCCTCGGCGGCCCGGCGCGGCGAGGGATCGAGGCCGGGTGCGATCGCGGCGAGCTCCACCGCGTGCGCGGCGGCCAGCCGGGGCCGGTCGTGGGCGAGCGTGGTCAGGAAGGAGTCGACGCCGGCGTACGGGCCGTGGTCGCGGTGGCAGTCGAAAGGCGGGTGCTCGACGGCACCCGCCTTGCGGCGTCCTACCAGCACCATTCCATCCAGAGCCGGCGCGCGCCGGACAGCAGGCGCAGGGCGCCCTTGCGGCGGATCGTCATCTTCTTCATCGGCCACCTCCGAGAGGATCGGACAACATCGATCGCGATCTTAGTGTGATTCATCGATGAATGGAACGATCTACTGTGGATTTATCGATTCAGGTCTTGATGACGCGTCCCGAGCCGCCTCCGCCAGCGCCCGGATCAGCGGCGTCTCCGACGACGCGCGCCAGGCGAACGCCCACCGGACCGGCGCCGCGTCCGTGATCGGGATGTAGACGATGTTCGGCCACTTGTAGAACAGGATGGCGTCCGAGGCGACCACCGCGACCGCCTTGTTCGCGGCGACGAGCGTCATCTCCTCGTGCCAGCTGGTGGCGACCGGGCCGCGTGGGATGGGCCGGCCGGACGGGGTGACGTGCGGGTGGAAGACCTCTTCCATGGCCCGCGGGACGTCGACGCCCCGCAGGACGACGCAGTCGCCGAGGTCTTCCCAGGTGACCGACGTCCGGCCGGCCAGCGGGTGGGCCTCGTTGACCATCAGGACCGCGTCGCACACGTGGACCACCGGACCCTCGGCGATGTCCGGCTCGCCGACCGGCAGCCAGAGGTGGGCCACGTCCACCTCGCAGGTCCGCAGCTCGTTCAGCGGTGCGGTCGGGTGGATCTCCCGGATGACCAGCTCCACGTCGGGGTGCCGTTCGCGGAACAGGTCGAGGACCGGGGTGATCGTGAACGGCTGCGCGCCCATCGAGCCGAGGATCAGCGTACCGGCGATGCCGCCGCCGGCCGCGATCGTCGCGTTCTGCACGGCGGCCGTGATCTGCCGGTGGGCCACGCCGAGTTCCTTCTGCAACTGCTTGCCGAGCGTGGTCAGCCGGACGGTACGCGTCGTCCGCACGAACAGCGGGCCGCCGATCCGCCGCTCCTGTGCCTTGACGGACTGGCTGACCCGGGCGGGCGTCAGGCGGAGCCGCTCCGCGGTCCGGCCGAAATGCAGCTCCTCGGCCAACGTCAGGAAGATCTCGATGTCGCGCAGCTCCATTGGCCGGACAATATCAACTACGGCTTAACACAGTGTTGAGCGGGCGGCCCTCAATGCGCTCCGTCAACTGCGGCTTAACGCTGCGTTGCCGACCTTGCCGTTGATCCCGCCGCGCCGATCACTCGATCATGGACGGGTGAGAATGCTGTATTACGCCGCGCACGCGTACATGATCGTCGGAGTGGTGAGCGGGCTCGCGTACCGCGAGATCACCAAGGCGAAGGACTTCACCGGTGACACCCAGCTGGGCCTGGTCCATACCCACGTCCTCGCGCTGGGCATGCTCTTCTTCCTGGGCGTGCTCGCCTTGGAGAAGCTGTTCACGCTGACCGCCCACCGGCGGCTGTTCACCTGGTTCTTCTGGACCTACAACGGCGGCCTCGTGCTCACGGTCGCGATGATGGTCGTGCACGGCACGCTGACCGTGTTCGGCCACGAGAGCAACGAGGCGATCGCCGGTATCGCCGGGCTCGGGCACATCGTGCTCACCGTCGGCCTCATCCTGCTCTTCGTGAACCTCGGCAAGCGGGTCGCCGTGCACGCGGCCACCCCCGAGGCGGAGCGCTGAGCATCGCCTCACAGCTGGTGGATCCAGGCCCGGACCAGCAGGGCCGCGCCGGCGTACAGCAGGACGGTCACCGGCAGAACCCAGCGGCAGCCGCGCTCGCCGCCGAGCCACCGCCGCCAGCGGCGGTGCAGCGCGGCCAGGCCCACGAGGGCGAGCATCCCGACCACGACGACCGGCACGCTGATCGCGAAGTGCGCGGCCCACGCGCCCTGCTTGCTCGGCCCGCCCCACGCATTGTCGTAGGGGCCGTGGTCCACGAGGCCGTAGAAGGCGCCGCGGGCGACGCCCAGGGCGATCATCGCCAGCGGGATGAGGCCGAGGAGCCCGACCGCGATCCCCGAGGCGACGACGCCGGCGGACCTGGCGGGCTTGGCGGTGTGCTGCGGCATGACGTTCGACATGCCCTCACGCTAGGAACCGACGCTCACCGCCCGCGTCCCGCCGCGGAGCCAACCCTCGGGTCATACCCCGGTATGACGTGTCCCGCGTGCTCGCCCGACACGCCGTCGTACGCGTGGCGGCGCGCTGGGCGGCCCAACGGCGTCCATGATGTGCGGGGTGGCCGCGACCTGCTCGGATAGGGTCGAGGCATGGGTGCAGTGACGGACTATTTCGAGGAGCTCGATCCGGCCGTGCGGGCGGCGTTCGAGCACATCCGGGATGTGGCGACCGAGATCGCGCCGGCGGCGCAGGAGAGCGTGAGCTACGGCATGCCCGCGCTGCGTCTGGACGGCAAGCCGCTGCTCGGATTCCGGGCCGCCAAGGCGCACCTGAGCATCTTCCCGTTCAGCCCGGCGGCGGTCGAGGCCGCGAGCGGGCTGCTGGACGGGTACGCGTTGTCGAAGGGGACGGTCCGGTTCACACTCGACCGGCCGCTGCCCGACGAGGCGGTGCGCACGCTGGTCCGCACGCGCGTCAGCGAGATCGCGTAGGCGGGATCGCCCGGGGGTGACGGCCGTCCCGAGGGACGTGCGGGACGGCCGTCGCGTTCGGCTGATCCGCGTACAGCGGACGGGTCAGGGCGTCCAGGGGGCGGTGACGACCCAGCTCACGTCATCGGGCCACAGCGTGGCGGAGTCCCAGGCGTTGGAGCCGCCCTGGCTCGCGATGTACACGCTGTTGTTGTAGTGCCGGATGTACTTGGCCGGGAAGTTCACCGAGTAGAACGAGTTGCCCTGGCCGTTCATGCCCGCCTGCGCGCAGAACGTCGCGTCGTTCTTGAACAGGGTGCTGTTGTCGTTCGCCTGCAGGTAGAGCTGGTAGTTCTGATGCCGCAGGTAGCTGCCGGCGGTGTTCTTCGACTCGAAGGACACGCAGGAGCTGCTGGCCAGGCCGGCGCGCACGATCCAGGACGCGTTCGCCTTGTCGGTCGCCGCGCTGGACGAGGACACGACCTGCGTGGAGACCGTCGCGCCGGAGTGCGAGATGTAGCGGGTGGTGCAGCACGCCGTGGTGGCCCGCAGCGAGATCGTCGAGCCGACCGCCGGGCCGGTCGTGGAGCCCGACGTGCTGTAGCCGGCCGCGGTGATGTTGGCCTGCACCGAGTTCTCGGTGGCGTCGCTGGGGTAGCCGGACGTCATGACGCCTTCGTAGAAGGTGCCCGCCGCGCCGACGCTGTTGTCGCCGCCGATGCCGAGGATGATGGCGCCTTCCTTCTTCATCGGGTTGTAGCCCGACACGTTCGGACGCGCACCGTTGTAGAAGGTGGACAGGCTGCCGGACTGGGAGTTGCCGCCGCGGATCGACCAGTGGTTCGCCTCGCCCTTGATGACGGCGGTGGTGAACCGGTAGTTCACGGTCGGGTCGTTGGCGTTGTAGCCGGCGTTGACGCCGGAGAAGAGGCCGTTCTCCAGGTCGGCCATGATCCAGGGGCCGTTGCCGGTGCCGTAGCCCCAGACCTTGATGTTGCCGAAGTAGATGGCCTCCATGGTGCCGTTGCCGTTGTCGTGGCTGTTGCGCTCCGCGTTGCCGTAGTCGAAGCAGCAGCCGCCGTTGTAGTGGGTGCCGTCCATGATGGCGTACATGCCTTCGGGCTGGTCACCGGTCGCGACACCGCTGGTGTTGTTGTTCCGGTAGCCGGTGCCCGGCGCCACGAACACCCCGTACGCCTTGTGCCCGCCCACCGTGATCGGGGCGGACGTGGCGTTGGCGAGGTTGTCGTAGCCGCCCGAGGCCGGGCCGTTGAACCCGCCGGGGGGTGCCTGGGTCAGGTTGTTGCCCCGGCCGGACTGGTCGTAGATGACCGTGATGACGCACGACGTCCCCGAGCAGAACGAGTCCTGGGCGGCGGCGTTGGCCACCCCGCCCGCGCTCAGTACGCCGATGTTCGACGTCGCGTTGTCCGACGAGCGCCGGACCTGGTACAGCGAGCCGTTGTACGTGCCGTACAGCGCCCGGGTGGTGCTGTGCGCGGCGACGCAGGGGGTGCCGCCGGACTGGTAGATGTCGCAGGGGCCGGTCGTGGCCGCCTGCGAGGTGCCCATTCCGGTGAGAGCCCCGGCGAACAGGGCCGCGGCGCCGGCGAACGCCAGGACGGCGGCGCGTACGCGCCGATGTGGAGCCATGTTGACCTCTTCCGTTGCGAGGGACGGAAAACAGCGGAGAGCTGTACGCGGCGGGGTCTCCTTCCGGCAGCGGGGCAGCCGCGTACCATGGCTGGATCCGAGGGCGTTGGTCCATCCATGTGAACGTTAACATATCGAACTGTCCGACTGTTGGCAACGATCGATAGCCGCACCGCCCCTCGGTCTCGCTCGGATCAGCGAAATCGCCCGAATCCGGGCCGTGATGACGTGGCGGTCCCTGGCCTCAATAGGATCATGATTGTGTTATCGCTAACATAGACGTTCATTGCGTACGACCGGGTTGGTGAGAGTGCCGATGCCCGGGATCTCGATCGAGACCTCGTCGCCGGGCGCCAGCGTGAAGTCGAGCCCGGGCACGATCCCGGTCCCGGTCGACAGGACGGCGCCGGCCGGGAAGTCGAGTTCGGCGTACAGCCAGCGGGCGAGATCGGGCAGCGGGCGGGCCAGCTGCGCCGTCGAGGTGGTCCCCGTGAAGGCCACCGCCCCGGCCCGCCGGACGGTGAGCGAGATGCCGAAGGTGCCGGGCGCCGCCCAGGACGGCACGATCGCCGGGCCCAGCGCGCAGGACCCGTTGTAGATCTTCGCCTGCGGCAGGTAGAGCGGGTTGTCGCCCTCGATCGACCGCGAGCTGACGTCGTCGCAGATCGTGTAGCCGGCGATCTCCCCGGTGGCGGTCAGCACCAGCGCCAGCTCCGGCTCGGGGACGTCCACGGTGGAATCGGCCCGCACCGAGATCGTCTCGCCCGGCCCGCGTACGCGCCACGCCGGCGACTTGAAGAACAGCTCGGGACGCTCGGCGGCGTACACGCGGTCGTAGACGTCGGGCTCGTGGCTCTCCTCGATCCGGGCGTCGCGCGACCGCAGGTACGTGACGCCGGCCGCCCAGACCTCGGTGGCGCCGTCGACCGGGGCGAGGAGTTCGACGGGACCGGTCTCGGCCTCACCCGGCGCCGCGACGATCGACCGGCACCGTTCCAGATCCCCGGCCAGGAGCGCGGCGATGCCGGGACAGGCGAGGCGCAGCAGCCGGCCGTCGGTGTCCAGGCCGACGCGGACGTCCCCGTCGGCGGTGCGGTAGCGCACGATTCTCATCGCCGCACTGGAACATGCCGGCGGGCCGGCGTCAAGCCACCCGATCATGCCGGGGCCGAGGTCACCCTGGTCAGGCGGCCAGCTGGAGGACGAGGACGAGCTCCGGATCGTCCACGAGGCGCAGCTGGAACATCTCGACGGCGGTGTCCTCGGCGTCGCCGTGCAGGACCAGGCGGGCGGGGCGGAACGGGCGTACCTCGTAGGCGGGCCACCAGGCGGCGAACTCCGGGCTCGCCCGGGTCACGGCGTCCACGATGTACGCGTACCGGGGCTCGTCCGGGTGCTCGCCGGCCGCGATGCGGAACTGGCCCAGCACGGCCCTGGCGGCGGCGGCCCAGCGTACGCCCATCACCTTCCGGTTCTCCTCGTGCGTGAACATCATCCAGATCAGGTTGCGGCGGTCCGCGGGCAGCGTCAGCGGATCGACCCGCGTGCTCGCGTACGCGCCGTTCCAGACGACGTAGTCGAAGCAGCGGTCGTAGATCGCGGCCAGGCCCGGCGACTGGGCGTCGACCAGCCGCTGCAGGCGGTCGTGCGACCGGGCCGGGGCCGGCGTCCCGGGCGCGCCGAGTCCGGCCAGGCGGCGCAGGTGGCGGTGCTGGTCCGCGTCGAGCCGCAGGGCCCGGGCGAGCGCGTCGACGACCTGGGCCGACGGGGTGACGTCCCGGCCCTGTTCGAGCCAGGTGTAGTAGGTGTGGCTCACCCCGGACAGCTCGGCGACCTCCTCCCGCCGCAGCCCCGGCGTACGCCGCCGGTGCGGTGCCGGGTCGGGCGGGAGGCCGGCTTCGGCGGGCCGGACGGCGGCCCGCCGCGCCCGCAGGAAACGGCCGAGCTCGGCCCGCCGCGCGGCTTCGTGCATCGTCGTCCCCCGATCGCCAGCGGCGAGGGTAGCAGGATCCGTACCAGGACCGCGGCGGCCGCGCGGCGCTAGCGTCGGCAGGCAGGGACGCGATACCCGCGACACCGTCGACGGCGAGGAGAACACTGCGATGACCGGACTTCTGCTGCCGCCCGGGTCGGGCCGGCCCATCGGCGGATCGGGCATGACCCTCAAGGTCGGCGCCGAGCACACGCCGGCCTGGTCGGTGTTCGAGACCGTGGTCCAGCCCGGATTCGACGTGGGGGCGCACTTCCACCACCACGCGGAGGAGCTGTTCTACGTCCTGGAGGGCGAGCTCGATCTGCTGGCCTTCCAACCCCGCCCCGGGTACGCGACCGGCGCCGGCGACTGGCGCGGCTGGCAGTCCGACGACGGCCGCGAGGTCCTGCGGGGCGGGCCGGGCAGCAGCATGTACGTGCCGGCCGGCGTACCGCACGCGTTCCACAATCCAGGCCCGGCGCCCGCGCGGATGCTGTTCCTCGTGACGCCCTCCGGGCATGAGGAGTACCTGCGGGAACTCGGCGAGCTGATCGGGGGCGGCCGCCCGGACCAGACCGCGATCGCGCAGCTGCGGGCGCGCCACGACATCGAGCAGCTGACCGCGCTGACCCCGCGCTGACCCTGAGGTGGGCCCCGGCGGCTCAGGGGCGGAGTTTGTCCACCTGGGACACGGCCGCGTCGATCTGCGCCATCGTCAGGTCGCCGCTGCGCACCCGGGCCACCGCCGTCGCCAGCGTCTCCTCGACCACCTTGGCATCGTAGACCTGCTGGTTGGCGTACACGAGAAGGTCCACACCGGCCTGGACGGCCAGGGTGAACGCTTCCGCGGCGCCGAAGCGGGCGGTGATCCCGGCGGCCTGCATGTCGTCGCTGACGACGGGGCCCTGCCAGCCGAGCTGCCCGCGCAGCAGGTCGGTGACCACCTTGCGGGACAACGACATGGGCTTGTCCGGGTCGAGCTGGCGGTTGAGCAGGTGGGCGACGAGGACCGAGTCGGCGGTGCCGGCGGCGATGAGCCGCTGGAACGGCACGAGTTCCGAGCGGTGCCAGCTGTCGGTGACGTCGACGACGTCGAAGTCGGTGTTGCCGGCGGCGCTGCCGAAGCCGGGAAAGTGCTTGATGGAGGTCTGGATGTGCGCGGCCCGGTGGACTCCGATCTCCTCGGTGGCGTTGGCGACGACCACCGAGGGGTCGGCGGAGAAGCTGCGGCCCAGCTTGCCGATGGCCGGATTCGCCGGATTGACGTTCAGGTCGACGACCGGCGCGTAGTTCATCGTGACGCCGACGGACTTCATGCTGGTGACCATGCCCTGCGCCCAGGACCGGGTGTGCGCGGCCTGGTTGATCGCGCCGACCTCGGCCTGCGACTGGCTGGCCGGGAAGCCGTTGGACGGGTTGAGCCGCGCGATCCGGCCGCCCTCCTGGTCGATCGAGACGATCAGCGGCCGGCCGCCGGCGGCCGCGCGCAGGCTCGCGACAAGCTTCGTGACCTGGGCCGGGGAGGAGATGTTGCGCGGCCCGCCGGTCAGCTGGTCGGTGTCGAACAGGATGACCCCGCCGATGTTCTGCTCCCTGATCGCCTTCACGATCCAGTCGTCCGGGCCGACGGACTGGCCGCGGAAGCCGACGACGAGCAGGCTCGCGACCTTGCGGCGTACGGCGGCCTCGTCGATCGTCGTGGGCGCGTTGGCGGGCGGCGCCGGGGTCGGCCGGCTCGGGCTCGGTGCCGCGGGAGGTGCGGGCTTCTCGTCGGAACCGCAGCCCGTCACGGCCGCCGCCGCCGCGAGGGAGGCGGCGGTGAACAGGTGGCGGCGGTTCAGCTGTACGCCCACCCGATCCACGCTAATGCCCGTGAACTCCGGAGACGGGCGGATGGTCGAAAGACTCAGGCATCGGCCAGGCGGGTGAGCACGGTGTTCTGCACGTGCTGGTAGATGATCGAACTACGGAAGCCGACGATCTCCCGCCGCTGGCTGAACCGGTCCATGAGGAACGCGTGCAGGTGCTCGACATCCTGCACGGCGACGTGCACGAGGAAGTCGTCGCCACCGGCCACCACGAAGACCGAGAGCACCTCGGGCAGCTTCGCCACGTGGGACTTGAAGTCCTCGATGACCGCGCGGCTGAGCGGGCGTACCTGGACGGCGAGGAGTGCCTGGACGCCCCGGTTGAGCGCGGCGAGGCTCACCCCGGCGTGGTAGCCCGTGATCACTCCGGCCGCCCGCAGCGCGCGTACACGTTCCAGGCAGGTCGACGGGGCGACGCCGATGGTGGCCGCGAGCTCCCGGTTGGTCTGGCGCGCATCCGTCTGCAGTTCCCGCAGGATCGCCGAATCTAGTTCGTCCACGGTCGTCATTATCCAGGATCTGCCGAATGATGTTCGGCGGCACGGTAATTCCCCCGGTCTTGTGCCTAGCGTGTGCCCTCCATGCCGCACGAAGCGCGGCCATGTCCGCATGGAGGCACTCATGACGCTCGACACCCGGCACCGCCTCGGGCTCGCCGAGGGAACCGCGCTGTACGCCGGCGCCGTCCTCGGTCCCGGGGTCCTCGCCCTGCCCTCGCTCGGCGCCCGCGCCGCGGGTCCTGCCTCCCTGCTCGCCTGGGCGGCCATGCTTCTGCTGAGCGGGCCGGTCGCCCTCGCCTTCGCCGCGCTCGGGGCCCGCTTCCCGGACGGCGGCGGCGTGGCGGCCTTCGCCGGGCGTGCTTTCGGCGTACGCGTGGCGGCCATGGTCGGCTGGTGGTTCGCCGCGGCCGTCCCGATGGGCGTACTGGCCGGGGCGATCATCGGGGGTGAATACGTCGCGACGACGCTCGGCGGGGGCGGGGGAACGGTGCTGCCGGTCGCCGCCGGACTGCTGCTGACCGCGTTCGGCGCCAACTACGCGGGGCTGAGGGTGTCCGGCCGGCTGCAGGTGTTCTCGGTGAGCCTGCTCGTGGTCCTGCTGCTGACGGCGATCACCGCCGCCCTGCCCGCCGCGCGGGCGGCCAACTTCCATCCGTTCGCGCCCCACGGGTGGCCCGCGGTCGCCACCGCCGCGAGCGTGCTCTTCTACGCGTTCGCCGGCTGGGAGGCGGCGAGCCACCTGTCGGCGGAGTTCCGGGATCCCCGGCGGCACATCATCGCCGCCACCGGACTGACGCTCGCCTTGGTGAGCGTGCTCTACCTCGGGCTCGCCGGCACCGTCTTCGGCGTGCTCGGCGACCGGGCGGGCGCGACCGACGTGCCGCTGACGCTGCTGTTCGAGCGCGGGCTCGGCCCGGCCACCCGGGCGGGGACCGCGGCCGTCGCCGTGCTCCTCACGCTCGGCGCCGTCAACACCTACATCGCCGGGGGCGCGCGGCTGGTGGCGGCGCTCGGTCGCGCGGGCGCGCTGCCCCGCCGGCTCAGCGGCGACGCCGGATCCGTACCCCGTCGTGGCGTCGTCGCACAGCTGGCGGCCTGCGGGCTGACGGGCGCGGCGAGCCTCGTGTGGCACCTCGACCTCACCACGTTGATGCGGGCCACCTCGGCCTGCCTCGCGGCGGTCTCGGCGACCGGCCTGCTCGCCGCCGTCCGGCTGCTGCCCCGGGGCGGTCCGCTGTGGTGGAGCGCGGTCGTGGGCAGCGGCTTCACCGTCGCCGTGCTCGCCTGCTGCGGCGTACTGCTGGTCGTTCCGGTCGTGCTCGGCGTGGCTGCGCTCGCCGTGGCGACGCCGTGGCGGCGGGAGCCGGGGCCGCGCCCGCAGGAGCACGGCCCCGGCCCGCTGCTCAGTAGCCCCAGCGGTTCTTCAGATGCCGCCACCAGTCGCGCAGCATCCAGGCGTCGAAATCGGTGATGTAGGTGGCCGATCCGGCGTTCATCAGGAAGCAGCACTGCCCGGTCGGCGTCCAGTCGTAGAAGTCGTCCAGGCCGAACCCGTGCCCCATCTCGTGCAGCAGGATGTGGATGTTGTCGGTGTTCAGGTTCGAGGTGAAGTACTCGCTGCCGATCCGCTGGCCCCAGTCGCCGCCCGCGCCGCCGCTGAAGCCCGCGGTCAGCCACAGCGAGACGTCGTAGTGGTGCGAGACCCCTCCCGGGCAGCCCGAGTAGTTGCCGTCCTGGTGGAAGAACCGGCCGCACGGCTCCGAGCACTGCGGCGCGTCCTCCCGGATGTTGTTGACGTAGACGTCCACCGCGTTGTCCGTCCACTCCAGGGTGGCACGGTCGCGTACCGCCCAGCCGACGACCTTCACCGGCACCGTCGCGTACGGCCAGCCGTTGTGGCCCGCCATCACGTCGATCCACTTCTTGAACTGCCGCTGCAGCGCCGCCTGGATCTGGTCACGCAGCGCGGCCGTCACGTGGGCGGTGGAGTCCCAGCGTACGCAGTAGTTGATCTGCCCGCCGGCGGCCATGATCTGGTCCCAGAGGTAGTTGCGGAAGGTGTAGAGCTGGTTGTAGGTGGCCTCGTAGTGCGCCCACACCTCGTTGAGCGGCTGGACCAGGTTGGCCGGCGGGTTCCAGCCGCTCGAACTCGGGCTGCTGCTGGGGCTGGCGCTCGGGCTGACCGTACGCGACGGCGACGGCGAGGCCGACGCGGACCGCGACGGCGACGGCGATGTGGACGGCGACGGTGCCGAGGACGCCGACGTGGTCGCTCCGGTGCAGGTCACCCCGTTCATGGCGAAGCTCGCCGGAACCGGGTTGGCGCTCGTCCAGGCTCCGTTGAAGCCGAACGAAGTGCTGGAGCCGGTGCCGAGGGCGCCGTTGTAGCTCAGGTTCGTGGCGACGACGGCGGCGCCGGTCTGTGTGTAGGTGGCGTTCCAGCCCTGGGTGACGGCCTGGCCGGCGGCCGGGAACGTCCACTTGAGACTCCAGGCGGTGACCGGGTCGCCGAGGTTCTTCAGCGTGACGTTGGCGGTGAACCCGCCCGCCCACTGGGACTGGACGGCGTAGGTCGCCTGGCAGCCGGCCGCCGCCGCGTGGGCGGTCGGCATGGTCAACCCCCATAGCAGGAGCGCTGCGCCGGTCACGGACACGATCATGGACGCGAGTACGCGTCTGGTGGTGGTGAGCACGTGTGACTCCGGGGACGGATTCAGGCGCCCGCAGGCGCGCGAAACGGAATGGTCACGTGGAGTGAGATGCCCGGAGTCTCGGCACCACGCATCGAATGGCGTGCATCCGACAGGGCGCATCCTAAGCGAATGGGAGCGCTTCCATCAAGTCCACAGTGTACGACCTGGGACGCCGGCCGGCTGATCTTGGGGAGCGCGGAAGATCGTTCGGTGGTAACGTGCGGACGGGTGAGCACCGACCCCTCGACCAACATGGTCGCCTTCGAGGTCCAAGGCCATCCCGAGCCGTTCATCGCGAGCGGACCGACCCAGGACGAGTACAGCATCCAGCGCGCCTGGTACGCCGTCCCCCTCGACCACGCCACGGCGGCCGCCGCGGTCACGAGGATCTACAGCGAATGGCAGCCGTCCGCCGCGGACGAAGAGTTCATCGGGCGTACGTTCCCGCAGGTGGCGGTGACCTACAGCTTCGAGCGGCCCGAACGGCCGGACGGCTGGCCGGACGCGTTCGCCGCCGTGCAGCGGCAGCTGGCCGCCGCCCAGGAGAGCCGCGCGGCCGCCGAGGCCGTCGAGAACATGAACCGCACGGCCGAGCACGGCGAACTCCTGCCCGTCCTGTGGAGCAGCACGTCCCCGTCGATCGGGATGCTGGAACACCTGCCGCACGCCGAGGTCGTCCCGGGCCGCCTGCGGGTGGCCGTCGCCGCGGTCGCCCCGACACCCCAGGGCAAGATCGGCATGAGCCACGTGACGTACGCGAAGCTCGGCGACGACCCGTTCGCGGACCTGTTCGACACCGCCGCGCGTACGCTCGTGCAGGGTCTGAAGGTCGACGGCCACGCGGACGAGCGGCACCCGGAGAAGGGGCAACTGCTCGTGCTGCGCCGCGAGGGCATGTTCGCGTCCTCGGCGGTGGCGCTGCCGGACTTCCACCGGCAGATGAGCGCGGCGCTCGGCGCCGACGACCTGGTCGTCGGCCTGCCCGACCCGGACACGGTACTGGTCACGCGGGCGGACTCCGGCTGGGTCGGCGAACTGCACCAGGCGGTCCTGGAGTCGCCGTGCCCGGTGAGCGAACTGGTCCCGGTCGTCCTGGCCTTCGACGGAACCGCCCCGCCCCGCCTCCTCGCCGAACGCCCCTGACCCGGCTCCTTCGATCCGGCTCTGTGATCCAGCTCCGTGATCCGGTTTGGATCAGGGAAATCCACGTAATCTTGGCCCAAGATTCGGGTGATTTCCCTGATCCAAGCGGGATCATGGGGCGGGCTCCGCGGGATCATGGGGCGGGCTCCGCGGGATCACGGGGCGTGAGTGATCTTGCTAACGGCGGCCGTCGACGGGTGCGGCGTAACGTCGGCGGCTATGAGGATTCTCGTCGTCGGCGCCGGCGCGACCGGCGGTTTCTTCGGCGCCCGCCTGCACGAGGCCGGCCGGGACGTCACCTTCCTGGTTCGGCCCGCCCGCGCCGAGGTGCTGCGCCGCCGCGGACTGCGGATCACCGGCGTCGGCCCGGACACCGTCGTGACGCCGAACCTGGTCACCGCATCCGAAGTGGACGGTCCCTACGATCTCGTCCTGCTGACGGTGAAGGCCACCGCCCTCACTCCCGCGCTCCAGGACCTCAAGCCCGCGGTCGGTACGCGTACCACCATCGTGCCGTTCCTCAACGGCATGGCGCACATGGACACGCTGAACGACGCGTACGGCCGGGAGGTTGTGCTGGGCGGCGTGGTGCGGGTCATCACGACGCTGAGTGACGACGGAGACATCGTGCAGCTCGCGCCGCTCGCGGACATCGCGGTGGGGGAGCAGGACGGCGCGCGGTCGGAGCGCGTGGAGCGGGTCGCGGCGGTGCTGGGCGGCGCCGGCTTCGACTTCGCGGTGTCCGGCGACATCCTGACGGCGATGTGGCACAAATGGATCTTCATCAGTACGCTCGGCGCCCTGAACACGCTCGCGCGCGGCAGCGTCGGCGAGGCAGTGGCGGTTCCGGGCGGTGCGGACCTGGGCGCGCGCATCGCGGCGGAAGGCGCGGCGGTCGCGGCGGCGGCGGGGCATCCCGTACCTCAGTCCACTCTGGATGGAGTCGTCGCGTTCACGTCCCGGCCGGGATCGACGGACACGGCCTCGCTCTACCGTGATCTGGTCGCGGGTCGGGCCACCGAGGTCGAGCAGATCCTGGGCGACCTCACGGCGCGGGCGTCGGCCTCCGGCGTCGCGACACCGTTGCTGGACCTGGCCACGCTCCAGCTTCGCATCCACGAGAATCGCAGAGCGGAATAGCCGGGAGATGCGTATGCGGCGCGTTCGGTTGGGGGGCCGCGCGGCATCGTTCACATCGGACAATTGCGGAGACGCGCTCGGTGGCGCCGTGCGTTCGCGCTGGTCCTCGCGCCCGTCCTCGTCCTCGTCCTCGCCGTCGCCGTCGCCGTCGCCGAGATGATCTCCCGATGTACACGCGGAGGGTGTATCAGCGCTTCGGAAACACCCTCCGTGTGTACATGGCCAAGATCGCGCACGCGTTCGCACTGTTGAACGGACAATTGCCGTAGGGGTCCGCAGCGCGATCATCCGGGGCTGCGGGCTCGCGCCGACTTTGTCGCGACTGTCCGATATGGCGGCCGGGTGGATCGGCTCCTGGTGATCGTTCGCGGCTGGGATGTAGTTTTCGGGCCCATTCCCTCGATCCAATGCGGCCGGGATGTAGGTAGAGGCCGATTTCCTGCATCCCGCCCGCTATGGATCTTGGGTGGGAGCCGGGTTCTTACCTCGTGGCCGCTGTGGATCACGCCTAAGATCGTCCCGCTCTCGGCCGTAGTCCGTGATGCGGGAGCGATCTTCCGTCATGCGGACACGGTGCGCTGAGCTCCTGATAGTTTACGGCTGAGGTGTCGATCCCGCCCGATCTGCATGATCAAATGCGCTTCAGGTGCGGCCGGAGCCGGTCGACGCGCTCCGGAACCGTCATCGATCATGCATCGGGTAGCGCCGCGGCCGTCAAGGATCACTCCGTCGGCGGCGCGCCGGACCCAGAAGTCGGACAGCCGCGACAAAGTCCGAGAGAGCGGTCAGACCCGGCCGAACAACCACTCGCCCGCGGTGCTGCGCCCCCGGCAGAAGTCGCGTACCGCGGTGACGATCTCGTCGGCGCTCACCGTTCCCGAGCCGTCCGTGTCCAGCTCCGCGATCGTCCGCCCGACCTGCTCCTTCGTCAGGTTGCAGGCGGTCAGCAGGCGGGTCAGGTCGGGCCGGTTGAGCAGGCCGTCCTCGTCGGTGTCCGCGAGCCCGATGACCGCCCAGGCCAGCGGTCGGACGGCGGCGTCGAACGCGCCGTCGGCGTCGGAGCGGGCGGCCCAGGCGGCGTACTCGTCGCGGCTCACGCGGCCGTCACCGTCCGTGTCCGCGCGGGTCACGATCGCCCGCCACAGCCGTAGGTATCCCTCGCGGACGGCGTGCGCCCGCGGCGAGCGCGGCGCCTCACCCAGGGCCAGGACCAGGCGCAACGCGAATGCCGTGTAGTCGTCCCGGCTCAGGTAGCCGTCGCCCGTCGCGTCCAGCAGGCTGAAGCGGCAGCCCTCGGTGGGTCGCGGCGGTACCTCCAGCACGCGCGCCGCGAATTCCAGGGCGTGGGGCAGACCGTCTTCGAGTACGCCGACGTGATCGGCCCCGGCGCAGCGCACGAGTCCGACGTCGCCGCCCGCTTCGCGCAGGGCGTGCACGAACGGCTCCATGATGCTGATCGGCGCGATGACGTCGCGTACGCCGGCGTGCACGAGCGCGGGCCGGTCCAAAGTGGTCACCGGGACGTCGATGCGGTCGAGCAGTTCGGTCAGTTCGGGGTGGCCGGCCAGCCCGGTCGTGCCGGCCGCGTCGTTCGTCACGTCGGCGCAGGCGTACGCCATCTCCTTGAGCGTGGCGCGCTCGGCGAGCCGGAGCAGCCGGACGCCGTCCACGGTGAGGAACACCTCGGCGTGCAGTTGGGGGAGTCCGGCGAGGAACATCGGGATGACCCACGGGACGGGTGCGTGGCCGTCGGCGGTGAGCGCGGCGACCATCGCCCGCAGGCCGACCGCCGGGCCGAAGCTGACCGAGCCGCGGAAGTCGAGTTCCGGCGCGTACGCGGTGGCGGTGATCGCGGTGTAGTGGGCCGCGTGCCCGCCTTGGGAGAAGCCGGCGACGATCCACCGCTTGTCGAGCGGCCGGTCGAGCGCGTGGGCGGCCCGGACGGCGTCGATCACGTCGTCGGCGGTCGCCTCCCCGTTGAAGTAGGGGTGCACGCCCCGGCCTTCGTAATCGGTGGCGGCGACGGCGTACCCCGCGGCGAGCCAGCCGTCCACATGCGCCAGTTCCGGCCGGGACAGCCCGGTACGCGACGGCACGGCGCGCTGGTGCAGCCCGGTCGTCCCGTGTGCGAAGGCCACCACCGGCCAGCCGTCCGCCGGGGCGTACCCGTGCGGGACGAAGGCCGAGCCGGTGATCAGCTTGGGCCGGCCGTCGTAGCCGGTGCCCTGGTAGAACAGCCGGTACGCCGCGCCGGCCTGGGTGGGGCTCAGGGCGGCCGGCAGCGGTTCGTGCTTGATCAGTGTCCCGGGCACGCGTCCACTAGGCATGGTTAAATGGTACAAAACGCGCAAGCCTCGGTAGGTGCTCCGGCCCGGAAGAGACCGGAAAACCACTGGCCCGGCTGACTAAGGTCGAGGTCATGACCGACCGCACCTATCGCGTGATCGTCCGGGGCACCTTCGCCGGGCTGGACGCCGCCCGCAAGGCCGAGCTGCTGGCCGAGGCCGACCAGCACGACCTGTACTCGACGGCGTTCACCGAGGAGGGCACGCTCGCGTACGACCGGGCGCTGCACGCGTTCAGCCTCCGCTTCGAGGTACGCCAGGGGTCCGAGGCGAGCGACGACGACGCGATCGCGACAGGATGCCTGCTGGCGGAGGAGCTGCTGGACCGGCTGCGCATCACGCACGGGCCCCTGCGCGGGACGGCGACCTCGGTCGACGACATGAAGATCAACCGGCCGAAACGGCGCTGACGGCATGATCAAGGACCTGCCGGCCGAGTTCCGGCCGGACCGGCCCGACCGGACGACGTTCGGCGACGGCCTGATGCTGCTCGCCACGGCGGTCATGACCGGCGGCTCGCTCGGCATGATCCCCGAGGAGCCCGTCTGGGGCGTCATAGGCGCGCTGTTCTTCGGTTTCGGGCTCTACGCGCAGCTGTTCGGGCACCTGTGGACCCTGGCCCGGCGGCGGTCGCCCGGGCCCGCCGAGTCGCTGGCGCCGTTCGGCCGGACCCTGCGCCGCGGGAACCCGGCCGGCTACGGCTCGCTCCTGCGCGTCCTAGCCGGGCTCCAGGGGCGGCGGCGGATCCGCCGCCGCCGATCCGCCGCCATGCTGGAGTTCCTGGCCGCCCAGCCGGCGCTGCGGGCCGGGCTGTTCCACCACGCCCACCGGGGCGAGCTGGACCTCTCCACTTTCGTGGAGCGCCTGGCCGCCGATCCGCGCGACCCGCTCGTCGCGGCCCTGTCCAGCCTGCACGCCGACGGGCGCGTCCGGGAGCGCGCGGTCGCGGCGATGGCGAGCGCGCCGCACCGGGGACACGTCCCCTTCCTCGTCGAGCGCGCCGTCGAATGGGCACCGCAGGTGCGCTCCGCGGCCCTCACCGCCCTACGCGACCAGCTCGCCGCGGGGCCCCTGATCCTTCAAGATCTTCGCCGGGAGTACGCGCGGGTCGAGCGTCGCCGGCACGCCCCAGGAGTGGCGGAGCTGCTTCCGGCCGGCTGACCGGCGGTCAGGCTGTCCGTGATCTGACATCAAGGTATGTCAATGAATAGACATACTGGGTTCCTCTTCCGGGTCCGCTCTCCCACCCCGGAAGCTCACGAAAGGAGCCCCTCATGAGCAGGAAACGCTGGGCCGCCTGGGCCGCGGCCCTCGTGCTCGCCGCCGGTGGCACCGCACTGGTCGCCGACCCGGCCGGCGCCGCCGTCCCCGACCGGTTCGGCTTCGCGCTCTGGTACGGCGGCGCCGTGTCGCAGGCGTACCCGCCGGCCACCTCGGTCAGCCCGCTCACGCCCGGCCGCTGGATGGTCAAGTTCCCCGGACAGGGCATCGCCGGCGGCGTCGTGCACGTCACGGCCGTCCAGGACGCCCTGTCGTCGCCGCCCGGCCGGTTCTGCCAGGCCGAGAAGTGGGGACCGGACAGCTCGGTGCCGCCGAACGAGATCGTCTACGTCTCGTGCTGGCGTACGACGAACGTCCTCGATCCGCTGCCCGGCTTCTCGGTGCAGTTCGCCCGCAGCTCCGGCGCCATCGGCGGCGGCCTGTACGGGTACATGTTCAACGACGCGGGCTGCGCGATCATCACGAACTACACCACGCTCGGCTTCGGCACCACCTGTACGCACGTCGGACTCGGCCAGTACGCGATCGGGTTCACCGGACTCGGTTCGGCCGGCCCGCAGGATGGCGGCATCCAGGTCACCGCGGTCAACTCGTCGGCCGGCGCCCGGTGCAAGCCGGTGAGCTGGCAGTCGTCCCCGAACGGCCAGTTCTTCAAGATCTGGTGCTTCAACGCGGCCGGCGCGTTCACCGACAACGCCTTCACCTCGACGTACCAGCTGAAGCGGTCGCTCTACGGGCCGGCCTTCCCGCCCAACCGGTTCGGCTACGTCTGGGACATGCCCGGCGCCGGGCCGCCGTCGACGAACTTCAACTCGATCGCCGGCAGCAACGGCGTGGGCGGCGGCGCTCCCGTGTGGACGATCAAGTACTACAGCCTCGCGGCGAGCCTGCCCGGCAACGCGCAGGTGACGGCGTACGGGCCGAACAACTTCTTCTGCGGGCTGCACAAACCGTGGTTCACCGCCGGCACCGACATCGTCGCGCAGATCAACTGCTTCGACGCGGCGGGCAACCCGGTCGCGGCCGGCTGGACGAGCAGCTACTCGTCCCAGGTCTGAAGTGATCGTGAACGCCCGGCTGGATCCCGCCGGGCGTTCACGTCAGGGCTTCTCGGTGCGTACCGGGTTGCCGCGGACCAGGTCGTCGTGGATCTGCCAGCGCGCCGTGACCGCCGCCCGGCCGGCCGCCTCGTCCCCCTGGGCCAGTTTGCGGCGGATCAGGTCGACGGCGAGGCGCCGGTTCTGGCTGAACTGCCGCTCGGTGTCCACCACGACGACCGTCCCGGTAGGACGGTGCGTCGCGCGTACCGCCGTGCTGGCCTTGTTGCGGTGCTGACCGCCGGGCCCGCCCGTGCGGCACGGCACGAACTCGATGTCCGCCTCGTCGAACCGGGTCGTCTCGACGCGTACCGAGCACTGCTCGGCGATGACGTACCAGTTCTTGCGGCCCGTCGAGCGGTAGGGGCTCGGCGCCTGCCAGCACAGCGTCCCCGTCCACGCGTCCGCGAAGGGCTGCGCGTCCGTGCCGCCGATGCGCAGCAGGACCGATCGGAAGGTCCCCGGCCGGTCGCCCGCCACGGTCTCCTCCCGGTGCACGGTCAGGTGCCGGCGCGCGGCCTCCGCTTCGAGCCGGGCGGCCAGGCCCGCCACGGCCCAGGTGCACTCCTGCGGCCCGCGTCCGGCCGACATCAGCAGGTGTACGCTCATCGCCGCCGCCGGCCCTGCTCGGCCGTATCGCCGAGCGTCTTGTAGGTGACGAGCGGGACGGTCGCCGCGATGACGGTGGCGAGGCCGTGCTCGACGAGATCGCCGACCACCTGCTCGATCCGCTTGTACGCGGCCGGCGCCTCCTCGAACAGCAGCTGCCGGTCCCCGCAGACCACGTAGGAGCCGAGCGGCGTCCGGCTGAGCTCCTCGACGGTGTGCTTGGCCTTGTTGCGGCGCAAGGCATCCGCCCGCGACATCTTGCGGCCGGCCCCGTGGGCGACCGAGTGGTTCGCCTCGGCACCGGCGTGCCCGGCGACCAGGAAGGAACGCGTACCCCGGGTGCCGGCGATCAGCACGTCCTTGCCGTCGCCCGGGGCGGCCCCCTTGCGGTGCAGATACGCGCCGTCGCGTACCTCGACGGAGTTGTGGCACAGGTCGACGACGGGCGTGCCGTCCGCGATGTCCCCGCCGAGAGCGCGGGCGACCCGGGTCGCGATCAGCCGCCGGTTGAGGTGCCCCCAGGCGACCGCCTCGTCGTGCCGGGCCAGGTACGCGTCCGGATCCGGGGCCGGTCCGGCGCCGTGGACCTCGGTGTGCTCCCGCAGGATCCGCTCGCCGAGACCGCGGGAGCCACTGTGGACGATGAGGACGAGGTCGCCGCCGGACAGGCCGAGGCGGGCCGCGTGGCCGTGGTCGCGTACGTCGTCGATGCGGGCCAGTTCGACGAAGTGGTTGCCCCGGCCCACGGTGCCGAGCCCGTCGCGGTGGCCGGCCGGGATGCCGCCGTCGACCACGGACCAGGCCAGGTCGTCCGGTTCGGGCGTACGGTCGAGGTCGGGGAAGCGCGCGGCGAGCTTCTCCGGCGCCACCCGCTTGAGGCGGATGGGGAAGACCGCGATGCCGCAGCCGATGTCGGAGCCGACGAGCAGCGGGTAGAGCACGGTCGAGGACATGGCCGCGCCGATCGGCGCGCCCTTGCCCGGATGCAGGTCGGGCATGCCCGCGACGTGCCGCATGCCGTCGAGGGCGGCGACCTGGCGGCACTGGTCGAGGGCGTCGGACTCGATCCAGCTGGCGGGGGAGGCGAACACGGTGACAGAGGCCGCTGGGGACGCCAAGGGCTGCTGAGACAAGAAGGACTCACTTCACGGTGTGATGGGGCGACGTAGGAAGATCCCGGCGCGCGGCAGCGAGGGCCGCGAGGGCAGCGGGTGTCAGGAAGCGGGGTAAGGCGCTCAGTACGTCATGCCCGAGAGCATGCCTGGGCTCTGACCTCGCGGGCAACCGAATTTCGACACCCTATGTAGCGGACGCACTTACGCTGGGTCGCCTCACGCCGGGCCCCGACTCCCACAACGACCCGGTCGGGGAGTTCGACCTGCAGATGACTGCGGCCGGGTTGACCTGCGTCTATACCGGGTCGACATCGTCCACTAGGGATGATCCACATACGTTTCCGCAGCCCTTGGGGCACAACGAGTTTCGTGTTCCCCGGTACTTGACATGCGTACGACGTTTGAATAATCTCAAGCGTAGTTCCAGAGATGAACGAAGGAACGAAGTAAAACGTAAGGCGCAACTACAGCGACTCGCCCGGTCCGGGATCCCGATTCCGGCAGGGCGGCCCAGAGGAGGTGCACACCATGGCCGAAGGCTCGATCACCTGGGATCTGGTCCCCGAGTACGACTTCGCGTTCGACCTCGATGACCTCGACCTTGGCCCGCTGACGGTCACGGCGATGCGCGATTCGATGGCGCTGCCCGAGACCGGAGCGTCCTGGGTCAACACGAGCGGCAACGCCTCGTGCTCGTGCTGCTACGTCACCTAGGCCGTGTACGTAGCCGCACACCGCAACACCCCCGCAACACCTGCACCGCCTGGTACATCCCCCCAACCCCTCACCAAGGAGGTGAATCATGTCGAACGAAGACTTCAACGTCGAGGAGCTGGAGCTCGACGAGATCGCGGTGACCTCGATCCGCGACTCGGCCGCCCTGCCGGAGACCGGCGCGTCGTCGGGCAGCTCGAGCAGCAGCTCGTCCTCCTGCTGCGGCAGCTGCTCCTGCTGCGGATCCTGCGCGGACACGAACGAGCCGGCCGTCCAGTAAGGACTGTCCGGTCCGGACACGGCCACCCGGCAGCGTCAGGGACTGCCCGGTAGCCGACAACCATGCACCTTCGAGGTGCGACAGCACACAGGCCCAGGGGACGCAGGCGTCGCTTGCGTCCCCTGGCGTATCCGCGAGGAGACAGTTGTGACAGTCATCGCACAGCTCGACCACGTCACCAAGACCTATGGTCAGGTTGTCGCGCTGGACGCGGTCAGCCTGACGGTTCCGGCCGGGGTGACAGCCGTCCTCGGTCCCAACGGGGCCGGCAAGTCCACCATGATCGAGATCCTGGCCGGCCTGCGCAGCCCCAGCGGCGGGCAGCTCAAGGTGCTCGGCGGCGACCCGACCACGCTGGCCATCAAGGCCCGCATCGGGCTCACCCCGCAGCGTACGGCCCTGCCCTGGCGGCTCACCGTCGCCGAGACCCTGGACCTGATCGGGGCGCACTACCCGGCCCCCATCCCGCGGTCCGTCATCGTCGAGACCCTCGGCCTCGGCGCGTTCCTCAACAAGCGCAACGGCACCCTGTCCGGTGGACAGCGGCGCCGGGTGGCGCTGGGCGCGGCCCTCATCGGCGCGCCCGACCTGCTGTTCCTCGACGAGCCCACCACGGGCCTGGACACGGACTCCCGTAACCAGCTGTGGTCGGCGATCAGCGCGGTCGCGGCCCAGGGCCGGTCCGTGCTGCTCACCACGCACGACATGATCGAGGCGGAGCACCTCGCCGAGAACGTCATCGTCATCGCGGGCGGCCAGGTCGCCCGGGAAGGCGAGATCGAGGAGGTCATCGCCCAGGTCGGCCTGCACCTGGTGGAGGCCGACGTGCCGGAGGGGACGTCGGAACTGACGTTCGCGACGGTCCACGCCGAGCGCGTCGAGCGGATCGGCTCCCGCGTACGCATCTACACCGCGGATCCGGACGCCACCGTCCGGGCCCTCGTCGTCGACCGCGTTCCGTTCCGGGGCATCCGGGTGGACCGCGTCGGCCTGGAGGAGGCCATCCGCGCCATCACCGCCACCGACGCCGACGCACCGGTCAGCCCGGCCGTCGGCCAGATCACGGAGAAGGTGGCCCGATGAAGCACGTCTTCCGGCACGCCCTCGCCCATGCGCGCGACACGATGCGCATGCCCATCTACTGGATCCCCGCGCTGTTCTTCCCGCTGCTGTTCTTCGTCCTCTTCGGATACACGACGGCCCACCGGCTGTCGCAGCTCGGGTTGGGCAGCGAGTACGTCATCACGCCGTTCCTGCTCTTCACGACCCTCAACGTCACGCTCGTCAGCCTCTCGGCCGGCGTCGCGGCGGACCGGGAGAACCCGTGGGAGTCGCGGCTGCGCGTCCTGCCGATCCCGTCGCTGACGCGGTTCGCCGGGCGGCTGTTCTACATCCTCACCTTCAACCTGGTGAGCTGGATCCCGCTGCTCACCCTGGCCAGTTTCACCACCACGATCAAGCTGCCGCTGTACCTGTGGCCGGCGTGGCTGGGCGGCGTACTGCTCGGGTCGATCCCGTTCGGGCTGCTCGGCATGGCCATCGGGTACCGGTTCGCGCCGCAGGCGGCCATGATGATCGCGAACATCATCTTCATGCTGTTCGCCTTCCTGGGCGGGCTCTTCCTGCCGTCCGACCAGCTGCCGAAGGCGGTCCAGCCGATCGTGCCGTTCCTGCCCACCCATGAGTACCAGCAGATCGTGCTGACCATCATCGGGCGGGCCGACCGCATCACCTCACCCGGCTGGACCATGGCCGTCCTCGGCGCGTGGACCCTGCTGTTCGCCCTGCTCGCCCGGACGGCGTTCCGGCGCGACGAGGGGGTGCGGTACGGATGAGCACCCAAGCCATCGCCGACGGCCCGCTCACGGACACCCCTCGCGACACGGAACTCGCGCCCTACGCCCTGGTCCGGCTGGCCGCCCTGCCGTACCCCGCCACGCCCGACGCGACCGCCGCCTTCCGGACGGCGTACGCACGGCTGGTCGAGGTCACCCGGGCGCTCGGCGGGACCGCGGCGGCCCTCGGCGACGCGCTGTACGCCAGCGCCGACGGGCACGACGCCGAGTTCCACCGCAAGGTGGTGCTGCCGCTGCGGCGGGACGTCCACAACGGACGGCTACCGCGGCCCGTACTGCTGGACCAGCTCGGCGACCTGCCCGAGCGCGTACCCCAGCTGCGGGTCTGGCTCGACGCGATGGCCGAGGTGACCGCACTGCGCGGCACCGTCGCGCAGACGGCGCCCGAAGCGCTGTCCGCCGAGCGGGCGGCCCTCGCGGCCACCTGCTCGGCGGACCCGCTGCGCCGCGCGGTCACCCTCACGGGGGCGGATCTGCTGCGCGGCATCGACCGCGCGGCGGCGTGCGGCAGTACGCCGGACGCCCGCGCCCGCAAGGGAGAGCACAACGCGTTGCGCTACGCCCTGCGGGTCGACTCGAAGACGAGCCCGCTGTCCTGGTTCACGTATGTCGCGTGGGGACAGTGGGCGGCCGCCGACGAGACCGAGAACGTCCACGGCGAACCGGTCGCCGTCGCCCGGGCCAACCGGACCCTGCTGGCCAAGGTCGTCACCGCCGTGCAGGGCAACCTGCGCGACTCGATCGCGTACCGGCTGGCGCCGAGCATCCGGGTCGACGGCGGCACCGTCAACTTCCGGCGGGACACCCCGCTCGGGTACGGCGACCGCATCGTGGCCGCCCGGGAGGAGGAGGTCGGGCTCGCGTACTCGGCGCCGCTGGCGTTGATCGTCGCGCAGGCCCGGTCGGCGGGTCCGGCCGGTGTCACGCCGGCGTACCTCGCCGAGGTTCTGGCGGGGAAGCTGCCGGGGGAGCCCGAGCAGGTGGCCGCCAAGGCGCTGCGGTTCGTGCTCCAGGTGATCGACGGCGGCCTGCTCGCCCCGATCGCCCCGGCCAACCCGCAGGACATCGACGCGCTCACCACCACCGCCGGCTGGCTCGACCGGCACGGCGAGGCCGCGCTGGCGAACCTGCTGCGGCGGATCGAGACGGCCACCAATTCCTTTGTCGACCGGGCGACCGACGGCCGGATGGCCGCCCTCGCCGGGCTCAAGGAGCTGTGGCAGGAGGCGTTCGCCGAGGCGGGCGCCGACTGGATCGACGCGCCGGTGCTCAGCGAGGACGTCGGCATCCGTACGCCGCTGCGGCTGGGCAACGCCCACGGCCGCGACGCCGTGCAGGGCCTGGCGCGGCTGGCCACCCTGGTCGAGTTGTTCGACCAGTACCTGGTGTTCCGCCGGCTGGCCCGCGACCGGTTCGTCGCCGGCTACGGTGTCGGCGGGGCCACCCGCGACCTGGCCGGATTCGCCGTGCAGATGGGCGAGATCTGGAAGGCCGGCGGCCTGCTGTCGCTGTCGGGCGAGGTGAACGCGGCACCGGGGCAGGAGAGCCTGCTGACCCCTGAACTGCGCGAGCTCGCCGAGGCGCGGCGGCTGGTCGTCGAGGCCGTCGCCGCGTCCCGCCAGGAGAGCGACGCCGAGCTGTGGCTCACCGACGACATCACCGCGCTGGCCGAGGCCGCGATGCCCGCCTGGGTACGCTCCCGGCCGGCGTCGTACAGCTTCTTCGTCCAGCCCTACTCGGACGGTTCGCTCGACGGCGAGTCCAACGGGGTCGTGCTGAACCACATCTACGCGGGCTGGGGCCGGTTCACGAGCCGCTTCCTGGACCTCGTCGCCCCTGAAGCCCGTGCCCAGGTCGCCGCCCAGGTACGCCGGGGCGTCGGCCCGGGTTCGCGGATCGCGCAGTTCCGCCCGGTCAACGGGTTCAACGCCAACCTGCATCCGCTGCTGGTCGGCGACGAGGTGGGGGAGGACCCCGCCTGGGCGAGCATCGCCGGGGAGGACATCGAGGTCGTCCACGACACCGAGACCGACCAGGTACGCCTGCGCGTCGACGGAACCTACCTGGACGTGCTCTACCTCGGGTTCCTCGTGCCGTTCATCCTGCCCGACCGGATGGTCCCGCTGTACCTGGACTTCTCGGCCGGCCTGGCGAGCATCAACCACCTCGCCCCGGCCTCGAAGCGTCCGGACGGGACGGTCGTGTGGCCGCGGCTGCGCTACCGCGACATCGTCCTGACCCGCCGGGCCTGGCGGGTGCCGGCCGAGGACGTCGGCGCCCTGCAGCAGGAACTCGCCACCGCCGGGGACGTCCCGGCCGAGGCGGTCGCCGGCTGGCAGGCCCGCCACGGGCTGCCCCCGGAGGTGTTCCTCGGTCCGATCGGCACCGACATGAAGAGCGCCGACGATCTGGCCAAGTACGTCAACGCGCACAAACCGCAATTCGTCGACTTCGGCAACGCGCTGCATCTGCGTACGCTGTCGCGCCTGCTCGGCCGCCACGACGGCGGCGTACGCATCGAGGAGGCGCTGCCCGTGCCCGGCCGGGGCAACCCGGACGGCCGCGTGGTCGAACTCGTCACGGAGGTCTACCGAGCCCGCTCGCAGGCGGCCCACGACGAAGGGAGAGCCCGATGACCGCGTACGGGCTGGACGTGATCAGCCATTACTACGACCCGGTGAAGGCGCCCTATCTCCGGGCGGCCGTCCTCCCGGCGATCAGGTCCGTCGAGAATGTACAGACACATGTGGAGCGGCACTGGCTGCACGGGCCGCATCTGCGGATCGGGCTGCGCGGGCCGAAGCCGGCCGTGGAACTGGCCGCCCTCCAGGTCGCCGCGGCGCTGCGGGAGCACGTCTCGGTACGCCCGTCGAAGGACGTGACCCTCGCCTCGGAACTGCTGCGCCGGGCGACCCTGGCCGGCAAGGCCGAACTCGTCCCGCCGCCGTACACGCCGATCTGGGCCGACAACACCATCGCGATCGTCGAGCCGCGGACCGACCTGGTCGGGCTGCTCGGCAGCACCGAAGCGGTGGACCTGCGGTCGCGGCTGCTGGCTCTCGGCGTACCCGCGATCGGTGCCTCGGTGGCGCGGCTGGGTGAGCGCGGCGACGGCAGCAGCGGCCGGGTGTGGCTGGCGCTGACCGCGATGGCCGCGCACGCCGGCGCCTACCCGCTGGGCCTGGGCGCGGGGCACCAGTCCTTCCTGTCCCACCTGGAGGACTTCCTGCTCTTCGCCGACCCCGACGGTACGCTGCGCGCGACCTACACGCGGCAGTGGGAGCGGCACGCGGGCCGGGTGACCGACCTGGTGGCGCGGATGGCCGACGGCCGGGACCAGACGCCGGTGGAGACCGGCTGGCTGGCCTGGAGCCGCGAGGCCTGGGAGATCACGGCGCCCGCGTTCGACCGCGGCGAGCTGCCGAGCGCGCCGGGGGAGGCCTACACCGACCGGGCCCGCCGGGTCGGCGACGACCGCACGCTGCGCCAGTGGGACCCCGATCAGCGCACCGAGTACAGCGAGTACCACAAGGAACTACGGAAGATCGACTTCCAGAAGGCGCCGTACGAGCGCGAGTTCGTGGTCTACCGGTTCAACACCAACATGCTCTACCTGCTACTCGGCGTCTGCGACCTCGAACCGGCCGAGCGCTATCTGGCCGCGTTCCTGGTCAGCCGGGCGGCCGAGCAGATCACCGGGCTCACCTGGCGGGAGCGGCTCGCGGGCTACCTCGCGGCTCAGCGTACGGACGCGGGGCAGGTGGCGTCATGAGCATCGTGAAGCTGCGCCCGATCGTGCACGCCACGAGACTGGCCGACGGAGTCCACCTGCGGGGCTGGTCGTCGAGCGTCACCGTACGCGGCGGCGCCGGACTGTGGCGGATCTGGGAGATCCTGTCCGCGAAGCTGGCCGCCGGGATCCCGGCCGACCAAGTGAGCGCTCCGGAGGGGAAGCCGGAGATCGTCCGCGCGGTCACCGGGCTGCTCACGTCGCTGCGCGAGCACGACATGCTGGTCGAGGTGCCGGAGACGTTCACCGCGCCGCCCGCGATCGCGAACTGGCTGCTCGCCGTGGCCGACGATCCGGCCGACGCATGGGGGCGGCTGTCGTCCGCGACGGTCACCGTCACCGGCGCCGGGGACCTCCGGAAAGCGGCCGTCCGGGCGCTCGTCGACGCCGGCGTCTCCGTCGCGGAGGCGGACGGCCCGGACATGCTGGCCTGGCAGGCGTACGCGGTGGGTCTGCGGGTCCGCGGCGAGACCGGTTTCGTCACGCCGGTGGTCCCGCGGGGCGAGCTGTCCGGCGTCACCGGCATCATCGGCACGCGACTGTCCGCCGTGGACGGTCCGACGCCGTGGGTGCTGTCCGCCCTCACCGGCGGCGCGGCGGCCCACCGGCTCGTGTGCGCCATCGCCGGCCTGCCCGACCCCGCGCACGAGGCGGCCCTGGTGTCCGACTCGGCCGGCGTACGCCCGGAGCACCCGACGGCCATCGTCACCCGGCTCGACCCGCTGCGGGTCAGCCACCACCCGGTGCTGCTGGGTGGTTCGGTGGACCAGCCAGCGACCGTGGCGGACATCCTCACCCGGCTGGACGTGCTCACCGATCCGGTCCTCGGCCCGGTCCCCGAGCCCGCCGCCGGTACGCTCCCGCAGCAGCCCGCCGCCCTCGCCCGCGCCGGGGACCTGGTCGGCTTCGGTGCGACCACCGACGCGGCCCGGCTGGACGCCGCGCTGCGGTGGACGGCGTACCGGCTCTGCCCGGACGGGACCTTCGTGGTCGGCGTCAACGACACCCACGCCCGGGGCCAGGCGCTCCGGTTGCGGGCGCTCGCACTGCCCGCCGCGGAACCGGTCGCCGACGCGGAGTGGGCGTCGAACCCGGCGGCCCGGCGGTGGTGGAAGGCGCTGACGCTGCGGTTCGGCGTACCGGCGACGCTCACGGTCGACCGGCTCGCGGCCGGAGCGGTCCGAGCCGTCGTCACGGTGGACGGAACCGTTGTGGCGCATGCCGTCGAGGCGGAGGCGGCCGATGCCGTCGGGTTCGCCGCGCTGGCCGCCACCGGCGTCGCCCAGTCCGGTGTGGACACAGGCTGGCCTGTCCTGCTGACCGGGGCGCTGTCGTACTGGGAGCCCGAAGGGGAGGTCACGACGCCCTGGTCGGACGGCTGGTCCTGGCCCGCGGGCGTGGTACGCCACGAGGAGGACCTCCAGGCCGTGCTGACCGACCTCGTCGGGCCGCCGCCGGTCGTCCGCGGCGACGACGACCTGCCCCAGGCCCTCGCCGCGGTCGGATTCGCCGTGGCCGAGTGGGCCCGGACCACCGTGGGGAGCGCGTCATGACCACCCTTCTGCTCGACTCCTGGACCCGTGCCGACACGGCGACCATCAGCTCCATCACCTTCGCCACGGCCGACAAGGTCGTCCCGGTACGCCTCGACGGCGGCCTGGTCCTCCTCGGTCCGACGCTGCACGCGGCGGCCCCGGTGTGCCTCGGTTGCGCCGAGCACCAGCGGCTGGAGGTCTTCGGTCCGGACGTGCCCCAGCGCGAAGCCGGTCTGCGCTTCGGCGGACTGATCCCGCCGAGCGTCCAGGGCGTCGTCGACGCGCTGCTGGCCCAGGGTCCGGACGCGTTCGAGGGCGTCGTCGTGGCGGTGCGTACCGACCAGTTGACCGTCTCCGAGCACGTGCTGCGGCCGGCCCGGCGGGGCTGCGCGCTCTGCGGACCGCTGCCCGACGACGCGCCCGAGACGATGGAACTCCCGCCGGTCCCGGTCGACGACCCGTACGCGTACCGGGCCGAGAACCCGGCGACGACGCGGGAAGGGCTGCGGGGTGCGCTGTTCGACTTCCGGCATGGGCCGGTGGCGCACATCCGGCGTACCGAGCAGATGCCGCTGGCCCTCGTCACGGCCGAGCTCGCCGGCGACAGCCAGGTACGCGAAGCGGGCTACGGCCGGTCGCGTACCTTCGCCGACGCCGAGCGGGTGGCGCTGTTCGAGGCGGCCGAGCGGTACACCGGGATGCGGCCGCACCGGCGCAGGACGGTGCTGAAGGCTTCCTACAGCGAACTCGATCCCGCGTCCACACTGGACCCGGCCCGGCTGGGGCTGCACGATCCGGCGTACCTGGGGCAGCCCGGGTTCCGGATGATCCCCTACACCCCGGACACCGTCACCAAGTGGGTGCACGGGTGGTCGCTGACGAACACCCGGCCGATCGCGGTGCCGGAGCACGTCGCGTACTGGGGACTGCACGGCGCCGACGGCCCGCGCTTCGTCTACGAGAGCTCCAACGGCTGCGGCCTGGGCAACAGCCTCACCGAGGCCGTCCTCTACGGGCTCTTCGAGGTCGCCGAGCGGGACGCCTTCCTCATGGCCTGGTACGCCCGGACACCGCTGCGGCGGGTACGCGTACCCGAAGAGGACCCGGTGCTGCCGCACCTGGCCGACCGGCTCGACGCGGCCGGCTACGACCTGCTGTTCTTCGACGCGACCAACGACCTGGCCGTGCCGACGGTGCTCGCCCTCGCGCTGCACCGGGACCCGGCGTCGGGCGCGCCGCAGGCGCTGTTCGCGGCCGGGGCGCACCCGGACCCGATCGCGGCCATGCGCTCGGCCGCCGCGGAGACAGTCGTGGACGCGCTGGTGATGCCGGACGTGGTGCGGTTCAAGCCGAAGCACCTCGACCGCGAGCGGCTGCTGCCGATGCTCGACGACCCGCGGCTCGTCCGCGTGCTCGACGATCACGTGGCCCTCAACACCCTGCCCGAGGCCCGGCCCCGGCTGGAGTTCCTGCTCGGGGCGCAGGCCGAGGACTGGCGGGCGATCTGGCCCACCGGGCCGGCCCCCGCCCACGACCTCACCGAACTGCTCGACTCCACAGTGGAGCACTTCCGGGCCCAGGGCCTGGAGGTCATCGCGGTCGACCAGACCGACGAGGTCCTGCGCCGGCAGGTCGGCCTGCACTCGGCCAAGGTCATCGTGCCGGGCAGCCTGCCGATGACGTTCGGCCACATGCACCACCGCACCCGGGACCTGCCCCGGCTGCTGGAGGTGCCGCACCGGCTGGGCCGCGCGCCCGCGCCGCTGCGCTACGACGATCTCGCCCTCTACCCCCATCCCTTCCCCTAGAGGAGGTGCGCACGATGTCCACCCTGCAAGCGTGGGCCCAGACTCACGGGAAGGCCGTCATGGCCGGACCCATGCCCGCGTACGCGAAACCGGTCGGCCACAGCCGCGTACCGCTGGACGTGCTCGGCGGTCCCGTCGCGTCGATCCTGCGCTCGGCCCTGGCCCCGCGCCGGTTCGAGCCGTGGAACCCCTACAACGAGCACCGGCTCTACCCGTCGCCCCGGGCCGCCTGGCTGGTCGACGTCGAGATCGGCGGCTGGACCGTCGACCCCGTCCGCGACCTGCTCGTCGGCGGCACCGCGCTGCCGGGCGGCCCGGTCGTGCTGGATCTGCGTACGCATCCCGGGCGCCTGCCCGCCGGGTACGCCGACCTCGCCACCGGCCTGTCCTTCCTCGAAGCCGGGCACCTCGCCGCCGCGCTGGCCGAGTGCGCCGCCGCGACCGGCTGGGCGGCCGTGTCGTCCTGGGTGGACGGCCGGCTCCGGGTGGCCCTGAACCCGGCCGGTGCGGCGGATCCCGCGTACGCGGCCCGGGTGCGGGCGCCCCGCAGCTCGGGGATCGGCCCGCGGGGACTGCACTCGACCTCGGGTCCGCTGCCGGCCCCGGTGACGGCGGCGCTGCTGGCCGCGATCGCCGAACCGCCGGCCGGATCGCCGTCGGCGTGGCCGGTCCCGGTGCGGCACGTGCTCGCCGCGCCCGACGAGGTCGCCGCCGCCTTCTCCTACCCGCCCAGCCAGGTACGCGTCGACACGATGGGCCTGGCCTGGGTGATGACCGCGCCGGTCGCGGACGCGGTCGCCGCCGGCCACGACTACGCCGAGCTGCTGATCGCCGCGGGGGCGGCCGCCCAGCACGTCGGATCGGTCGCGGCCACGCTCGGCCTGTTCTGCCGGCCGGCCCGCAGCGTCAAGGAAGCCCCGATCGAGGCGGCCGTCGGCGCGTCCCCGGCCGAGGACTTCCTGTATCTCCTGCTCATCGGCGTGTCGCCGGTACGCGACTTCGCCTACGACCTCAGTGAGGTGTCCCCGTGAGTGTCCTGACCGCAGACCCGCCCGTGACCGCCCGCGGGCAATGGCTGGCGCTGCACTGCTTCGCGTACTGGCGGTCACCGGACCTGGACGACTTCCTCGCCCGGACGGTGGCACCCCTGCTCGACCGGTTGCGCGCGGAGGACCGCATCGCCGACTGGTTCTACATCCGGTACTGGGAGGGCGGCCCGCACCTGCGCATCCGTGTCCGCGATGCCGATCCGGCGACCGGTGCCTGGCTGCGCGAGGAGCTGGCCCGGCAGATGGCGGAGGCGGGCTACCCCGTCGGCCAGCTGTCGGCCGACACCTACTACCAGCGCCTGGGCGGCCCGGCCGCGGTGTCCGGCGCCGGCTGGCACGCGCACGGCGAGGTGGCCGAGATCGCGTACAAGCCGGAGATCCACCGGTACGGCGGTGAGCGCGCGCTGCCCGTCGCCGAGGAGGTGTTCTGCCGCAGCACCGACATCGCCGTCCGCGTGGTCGCCGCGACCACCAGCGAGAAGACCCGGCTGGCCGCCATCACCGAGCTGACCATCGCGACCGCGCTGGCGCTCGGCCTCGACCGGCTGGCGACCGCGCGCTGGTTGCGGGAGCACGCCGGGGGCTGGCGCTGGAACAGCGAAGTGGCCATGGTCCCGCCCTCGGTCATGCAGGAGCGCTCGGCCAAGGTGCTCGCCTTGCAGTCCGGTACGCTCCAGCAGCGCTGGGCCCGGACCGAGGCGCTGATCGAGGCCGACCCGGAGGGCTTGCGCTCGCCGGTCGCCCGGTGGGCCGCGGTGATCCGCCAGGCACGGGAGCGGCTCGAAGCCGAACCGGCGCCGGACGGCCTCTGGCACGCGGTGTGGTCCTCGCAGCTGCACATGCTGTTCAACCGGCTCGGCATCACGCCGGACGAGGAGCGCTCGGTCTGCTGGCTGGTCGCCGGCACGGCGCTGACCCCGCAAGGGATTCCGCACTTCTTCGAGGACGGCGCCCAGGCCCCCGACCGCCGGTACCACGAGGCGGCCAAGTACCTGCCCGGCGACCCGATCGACCAGGCGCCGCGCGAGGAGGACGGGCCGGGTTCGGCGACCCGCGTACGCCGCCGGCTGACCGGGATCAACCTGCCGTCCCACGAGCTGCCGCCGGTCAGCCTGGCCGAGGCGATGCGGCTGCGCGGTTCCGCCCGCGGCCGGATCACCGGACCGGTGTCCGACGTGGACCTCGGTACGCTGCTGTGGAGCGCCCACGCGGTCACCCATACGCAGGTGATGGCCAACTTCGAGTACCCGCACCGCCCGTATCCCAGTGCCGGGGCGAAGTACGTGGCCCGCGTACGCCTGGTCGTGCGGGACGTGGCGGGACTGGAGCCGGGCTGCTACCACGTCGACCCGGTGGGGCGGCGGCTCGCGTACCTGGGGGCGGCGCCGACCGTGGCCGACCTGCGGGCGATGTCGATGTGGTTCCAGGACCGCACCGGTCTCGTCGAGGGCCTGGACATCGGCGCGGCCCCGGCCATGCTCGCGGTCTACGTGGAGCTCGGCCGGCTGCGCCCCCGGTACGGCATGCGGGCCCTGCGGTTCGCCGTGGCGGAGGCCGGGCATCTCGCCCAGAACCTCGCCCTGGTGGCCGCGGCGACCGGCCTGCACCTCGGGATGATCGGCGGCTTCTACGACGATCTCGTGCACGAGGTGTTCGGTCTCGACGGGATCGACAACCTGGCCATCTACCTCATGCCGGTCGGCGGTTCCGCCGGTGCCGGGCAGCAGGACGCCGACGACCAGCCGGCCGCCGAGAAGCCGCCCAAGGAGGAGGGATGAACGTAAGCAGCCCCCGGCCGTCAGGGAGGGCCGGGGGCATCGCTGAGGTAAGTGTGCCATACGACAGCGAGACCTACCACATCTCGCGGCTCGTGGAGCTGAAAGCCGTCAGTGACGCCGTACGCCTGTCGGTCCTGCGGCTGCTCGTGGAGCTGGGCGGGGAGAAGGGGCTGAGTTCCCGGGAGCTGTCCGACGCGACCGGGATCGCCCCGACCCTGATGCAGTACCACCTGAAGATCCTGCGCGACGCCGACCTGGTCCGGGTGGTGGCCCGCAAGAGCGCGCAAGGGCGGCGCGAACGTGAGTACCGCGCCGCCTGGGGAACTCTGCGCTGGGACTTCCCGTGACTCACACCAGAGAGGGGGCCACCAGGTCCAGCCGGTCCTTGATGTTGGTACGCAGCGGCGGGCAGGGCGGCTTGCCCTCCCGCCACAGCTTCGGGCAGCTGCCGCCGCACAGGGGCAGGATCGGGCATTCGCGGCAGCCCGTCTCGTTGCGCTGCAGGGCCGCGTACCAGTCGTCGAAGTCGCCGTCCGGCCGCTCCTCGCCCGGTTCCAGAGTGGACAGCGTGCCGACGGCGCGGTCGGCGTAGCCGGGCACGAGCGGCTGCTCCGTGCACGAGAAGACCGCGCCGTCCGGGGCGACGACCTCGCTGCGCTTCGTGGTCGCGGTGCACACGACCGGCTTGGTGGCGTTCGGCAGGATCCGGCACGACAATCCGGCCGCCTGGTACGCCGCCAGCCAATCGGTCTCGATCCGCGCCATCCGGGCGGGGCTCAACGCGTACTCGCTGATGTCGTTGCCCCAGGAGTGGATGGCCGCGGGATAGAAGATGAGCCGGGGGTGCGCGAGCCCGGCGTCCCGCATCGCCTCGGCGAAAGCCGTGGCGTGCTCCGCGTTGTGCGGGCCGATGTTGGTGCGCACGGTGATCCGCAGGCCGGCGAGCGTCTCGTCGGCGACGAAGGCCCGCAGCGCCGCGATGATGCGCGGGTAGGACGCCTGGCCGCTCTTGAGCGGGCGCGAGGCGTTGTGCAGGTCCTCCGTACCGTCCACGGTGACCTCGATGTGGTCGACGCGGCACTCGTGGTGCAGCGCGCGCAGCTTGCGCGCGTCGAGCAGGGCGCCGTTGGTCACGAGCATCGCGCCGTAGCGCGTGCCGGTCCGCTCGGCCGCGGCCACGAACGCCGCCGACAGCGCGCGGATCGTGGCGAACCCCATGAGCGGCTCGCCGCCGAACCAGCGCACCCGCACGTCGCCGTCGCCGGTCATGGCCGCGGTCACGCGCGCGGTCAGCGCGTCGCGGTGCCGCCCGGGGGGCGCCTGCGGTCCGCGCTGATGTTCCTGGCCGCAATAGTCACAACCCATGTTGCAGTACGCCGTGGGCATGATCACGAACTGCCGCTCCGGCCGCTGCTCGGCGGCCCGGCGGCCGGCCTCGATGACGGCGGCCGGCTCATCGGTGCCGGCCGGGACCACGAGCCCGAGCTGAGCGAGCGTGCGAAGGTCACCATCCGGCAGGCGTTCCAGTGCGCCTGCGCGCAAAGCGTCCACAGTGGTGGTATCAAGCACGAGAGTACGCGCGGTGGCGGCGTGGAACACGGCCCGCACCGGCGCACCGGACCGGTGCCGCAGCACCACGTCGGAGAAGGTGAGGTACCGGCTCGGGATGAGACGCTCCATGGCCAACGCTCCTGTACGCGCGAGGTTCGGGACTTGCCGGACGGGCAAAACGAAACGGCCGGCGCTGGTGAGGCGCCGGCCGGTTCACGTGTCTCAGACGAGGAATCCGCAGCCGCTGTTGGTGCTGCCGGGCCAGCCGCAGCACTCGTCGTCCGCCGATCTGCCGACGATCTCGATGACGCTCAGGCTCTGCGGGCCGGCGGCGTGGATCTCGGCGGCGCCGGCCGAGGTCGCGGCGGTCGTGGCGGCGACGGTCAGGGCGGGAGTGGCGGCGATGGCGGCGGCCGCGATGACGCGGGCCAGGCGATCGAACTGCACGGGGTGCCTCCAGGGTGGGGGTGGGGCGAGAGGTTTCGGCGGGGGGTGCCGGGGGGCTTGCGTATCGATAGATCAAGATGCTTTGCTTTTGCACGTTCAAAATAACTTGAGCGAAGAAATTCTGTCAAGCGTTGGTGTATAGTCGAACCGTTAGGTTCAACTCCACCGTTGGAAGGAGGTCGAAACGTGAGCGACGTGCTCCCACGTCGGGTCATCGAGGACGTGGCGACGTTGAAGGCGCTCGCCGATCCCATCAGGATGGCGATCCTCGAAGCGGCGATGGGTGAACCGAACCGCACCTGGACGGCGAAAGAGTTCGCCGGCCTGGTGGGAATCCCCCCGACGAAGATCTACTACCACCTCAACCAGCTCGAGAAGCACGACCTCGTGCAGATCCGCGACACCCGCGTGGTCAACGGCATCATCGAGAAGCAGTACGGCGCCGGCCAGCTCGACCTGACCTTCACCCGGCGCACCGACGAGGACGATGACGCGGGAGGTCTGCGTGCCGTCGTCGCCGCGCAGCTCAACCGCGTACGGGACGACATCGACGAGGGACTTTCGTCGGGAACGATGTCCGGCAGCGCCGACTCGCCGCTCCACGAGCGGATGCTGGTCTCCAACGCCAGCGCCAGCATCTCGGAGCAGCAGGTCGGCGAATTCCGGGAGGCGCTGCTGGAGCTGATCCAGCGGTTCGAGAAGAAGGGATCGGGCGACCACCGGTTCACCATGCTGGTGGCCCTGCACCCGAGCCTGCGGCAGTGAGCGGGGCGGCCCTCGCCCGGGACCGCCCCCGCCCATCCGTCCGGCCGGATCCGTCCGGCCGGCTCGGGCCGCGCTCAGCTCCGGCTGCGCAGGACCGTCGCCGCCAGCGCGACCCCGGCGAGGCAGAGCAGGCCGTCGACCCAGATCGCGGTGTGCACCCCGGCCGCCAGCCCGCGAGCTGACTGGCCGGCGACGACCGCGGACAGGATCGGCGTACCGAGGGTGATGCCGACCTGCTGGCTCATCGTGACGAGCCCGGTCGCCAGGCCCTGCTCCCGGTCCGGCAGGCCGGACGTGGCCGTCACGACGTAGCCCACGATCGCCACGAGGTTCGCGACACCGCCGGCGAAGGCCAGGGCGAGCAGGGCGGCGGCCCAGACCGGTCCCGGACCCGCGAAGGCGAGCGGGAACGTGGCGGCGGCCTGGACCGCGAACCCGGCGATGATGCCGCGGCGGGACCCGATGCGGCCGATCACCCGGGGCGCCAGCAGTCCACCCAGGACGGTCCCCGCCCCGAGGACGCCGAACGCCAGCCCGGTGGCCCACGGCGACCAGCCCAGCACCTCCTGCAGGTGCAGGGTCAGCACGAAGACGAGCGCGGTCTCGGTGGCGAAGGCCAGCAGCCCGGCGAGGTTGCCCCCGGCGACCGCCCGGCGGCGCAGCACGGCCGGCGCGATCAGCGGCTCGGCGGCCCGGCGCTCGATCCGCCAGAACAGCCCGAACAGGACGATCGCGGCCGCGAACCCCGCAGCGGCGCGGGGCGTACGCCAGCCCTGCCCGGCCTCGGTGGCGCCGTAGACGAGCGCGAACTGGCCGAGGGTGACCGTCACCGCGCCCGCGACGTCCAGCCGCGGCCGGTGCCCGGCCCGGTTCTCCGGCAGCACCGAAGGCGCGACGGCGAGGACCACGACGGCCACGGCCACGTTGATGAAGAACGCCCAGCGCCAGCTCAGCAGGTCGGTCAGCAGCCCGCCGAGCAGCGCGCCGGTGGTGAAGCCGGCCGCCATGAGCGCGCCGTTCAGGCCGAGCGCCCGCTCGCGGGCCGGTCCCTCGGGGAAGATCGTCGTCAGCAGCGACAGCGCCGCCGGGATGACCATCGCGGTGGCGGTACCCTGCGCGATCCGGGCCGCGAGCAGCACGACCGGCTCCTGGGCGAGGCCGCCCGCCAGCGAGGCGACGCCGAGCAGCGCCATCCCGAGCAGGAACAGCCGCCGGCGTCCGGCCAGGTCCGACACCCGCCCGAAGAACAGCGTGAACCCGGCCGCGCACAAGGCGTACGCGGTGGCGATCCACTGCCAGGCGGCCGGGGCGAGGCCGGTGTCGCGGCCGATCCCCGGCAGCGCGACGTTGAGGATGGAGAAGTCGACGGCCAGCGTGAAGCTAGCGGTCAGCAGGACGGCGAGGGCGATCCGGGCCCGCCGGTCGAGACGTGCCTCGGCGGTCGGGGGCGTGGACGCCGTGATTGTTGCGGTCATGATCTCCACGTTCGCCGTGACCGCCGGGCCGAGCCAGATCCCTGCGTTGCCTACCAACGGCAGGGTCAGGCTGTCCGGCCGCGGCCGAGGCACAATCGGATCATGAACATCCCCGAGACCGGCGACCTGGGCGAGTTCCTGCGTACCCGCCGCGCCGCACTGACCCCCGCGGACGCCGGCCTGACCAGCTACGGGCGCCGGCGCGTACCGGGGCTGCGGCGGGAGGAGCTGGCCCAGCTGGCCGGCATCTCGATCGCGTACTACACACGGCTGGAACAGGGGCAGTCGACGGGCGCGTCCGACTCGATCATCGAGGCGCTCGCCCGGGCTCTGCGGCTGCGCGACGACGAGCGGGCCCACCTGTACGACCTGGCCCGGCCGCGGCCGGCCGCCCGCCGCCGGGCACCCCGGGCCGAGCACGCGACCACGGCCGGGCGGCAGCTGCTGGCGGCGATGGACGGCGTACCGGCGGTCCTGGTCGACCCGCGCAACGACGTGCTCGCCTGGAACCGGCTCGGGCACGCGCTGCTCGCCGGCCACCTGCCGGCCGACGCCCCGGCCCGGCCGGCCGACCGGCCCAACCTCACCCGCCTGCTGTTCCTCGACCGGCACACGCGGGAACTGCACCGCGCCTGGAGCGAGGAGGCCGCGCTGGCCGTCGCCTCGCTCCGGTTCGTCGCCGCCCAGCAGCCCGACGACCGGGCGCTCAGCGACCTGATCGGCGAGCTGACCGTCAAGAGCCCGGAGTTCGCCGGGCTGTGGGCGAAGCACGCGGTACGCCTGTGCACCAGCGGGGTCAAGCGGCTGCACCATCCGGAGGTCGGCGACCTCGACCTCGACTTCCAGGTGCTGCACCTGCCCGACACCGGCGGACAGCGGATCGTGACCCACACCGCCGCGCCGGACAGCGGATCGGCGTACGCGCTCGCCCTGCTCGCCCAGACCCTCCCGGCGGCGCGGAAGAGTTCGCCGCGGGATGTCGAGAACGCCCGCGACGTTCCGACCTCTCTGTGAAGGTGGCCTTGACGGCAAGGCCACCGACGCGAAGGAGCATGGGATGCGGAAGATCATCTACTGGGTGCACACCTCCGTCGACGGGTTCATCGACGGCCCGAACGGCGAGTTCGACTGGGCGGCGCTCAGCCCGGAGCTGGCCGCGTACTCGGAGAAGTTGTCGGGACGCTCGGACACACTGCTGTTCGGCCGGCCCGCGTGGGACATGATGGTCGACTTCTGGCCCACGGCCGAGCAGGCCGCGCCGGACGACCCGCACGTCGCCGTGTTCGCGCCCTACTGGCGGGCCACCCCGAAGGTGGTCGTTTCCCGCAGCCATCCCGGCGACGACTGGACGTCCGAGGTGATCCGGGAAGACCTCGCCGGGCGGATCGCGGAGCTGAAGGCCCGCCCGGGTGCCGACATCCTGCTGATCGGGGGCGCGATCCTGGCCGCGGCGCTCACGGCGGCCGGGCTGATCGACGAGTACCACATCGCGGTGCATCCGGTCGTGCTCGGCGGCGGACGGCGGGTGTTCGCGTCGCCCGCGGAGCGGGTGAACCTGCGCCTCGTCGAGGTACGCCCCGTGGACGGCCGTGTCGTCGTCCAGCACTACGCACCGGTGCGGTCCTGAGGGTACCGGGATCTCACTGCGCGACCGGGATGACCGGCGTGCCCGGATGGCGGAGCCCGCGCAGGACGCCGTGCCGCTTGAGGGCGTGGAGGAGCCGGCGAACATCCTTTTTGGACAGAAGGGTGGCGCCGCCTGTGACCAGTCCCAGGCGGCGCCCGGCCACTGCGCTGTCGACAACCTTCCAAAGAGTGGTACGCGTACGCGGCGAGCCGAGGATCCGCGCGACCTCCTCGGCCACGGCGGGATCGAGGACGGCCGACCGGATCGCGGCGGCGAGGGCGGGCCGGTCGGGGAGCGCCGCGACGACGGCCTCCGCGATCTCCGCCCGGAAGGTGCCGTCGGCGAGCAGGAGCAGGACCGCGTCGCGGATGGAGTCGGTCTCCGACGCGGTCCGCACCAGGTCCAGCAGGCGACGCGTGGTCTCATCGGACGCGTCGGTGGCGAGGGCCGTGAGCAGGCCGGCGATCTCGTCGAGGTCGATCAGGTCCGCGAGGGCGTCGCGGAACGCGGGCAGTTGCCAGGCCGACAGCAGGGCACGGGCGAGATGGGGGTCCACGGGCCGCCCTTACCCACGCTCGCCGCCCTGGTACGCGGCCGTCACCAGGTCCAGCAGTTCGGCCAGGTACGCGGGCGGGTCGGCCCGCCACCAGCCGAGCGCGACGGTGATCGGCGGCGCGTCGGCCACCGGCCGGTACGCCACCCCCGGTCGCGGGTTCTGCTGCGCGGTCGCCTGCGCGGTGAGGCCGACGGCCTGCCCGGCCGCGATGAGGGTCAACCATTCGTCGAGGCCGTGCGTACGCCGGACCCGGGGCGGCTCGTCCGGCGGCCACAGGTCCAATGTGGTGGTTCCGGTCCGGCTGTCGATCGCGACCGTGTAGCGGGCCAGGTCGGCGAGGCGTACCGAGCGGCGGCGGGCCAGCGGATTGTCCCCGGCGACCGCGGCGTACCGGGGTTCGGTGCCGACCGCCGCCGTGGCGAACCGGGGATCGTCGAGCGGACGCCGGAGCACCGCGATGTCGGCCAGCCCCTCGCCCAGCCCCGCGTTGACGCTGTTGGCCTGCACGAACACCAGCGGTACGCCGGGATGCGCGGCCGCCCACTCCTTCTGTACGCGGCGGGTGTGCCGGCCGAGCGCCGCCCACGCGTACCCGACGCGCAGTTCGGTCTGGGTCTGCTCGACGACCTGGCGCAGCCGGGCGGTCTCCGTGACGATCCGGCGTACGCTCGCCACCGCCCGCGTACCCGCCGGGGTCAGGGCGACATGCCGGGTGGTGCGGCGGAGCAGGCGTACACCCAGAGCTTCTTCGAGAGCGGCGACGGCGCGGGAGACGGACGCCTGGGTGATGCCCAGGGCGGTGGCCGCTTCGGTGAAGCTGCCGGCGTCGACGACGGCGAGGAAGGCGCGCAGGTGGCGCAGCTCGACATCCATACGTTCAGCGTATAAGTCTTGCGGCTCGCGTATTTCTCCGCACCGCCCGGCCGGCCGAGACTGGGTGGGTGATCCAGCGCAACCGCGGCTCCGTGATCGCCGGGTCGGCGACGATGATCGGCAGCGGCGTCAGCAACCAGATCGGCGCGGCCGTCGGTGCCCACGCCTTCGGCGCGATCGGACCGGCCGGCGTCGTGGCCGTACGCCAGTTCGTCGCGCTCGCCGTCCTCCTCCCGCTCGCCCGGCCGAACTTCCGCCGCTTCACGTGGGCGCAGTGGTGGCCGACGCTCACCCTCGGCGTGGTCTTCGCCGTCATGAACCTCAGCCTCTACTTCGCCATCAGCCGCATCGGCCTCGGCCTCGCCGTCACGCTGGAGTTCCTCGGCCCGCTCGGCGTCGCGCTGGCCGGTACGCGTACGCGCCCGGACCTGCTGTGCGCCCTCGGGGCGGCGGCCGGCGTCTACATCCTCGTCCTGCCGAGCGCCGCCAGCGACTACCTCGGCCTCGGCTCGGCCGTGCTCGCGGCGGGCTGCTGGGCGGCGTACATCCTGCTCAACCGGCTGCTCGGGCAACGACTGCCCGGCCTGCAGGCGCCGGCGGCGGCGACCGCCGTCTCCGCCCTGCTCTACGTCCCCGTCGCGGCCGTCATCGTCGCGCACGGCCGCTTCGGCTGGCTCCCTCTGCTGTACGCGGTCGGTGCCGGCCTGTTCAGCTCGGCGATCCCGTACGCGGCGGACCTGGTGTCCCTGCGGCGCGTACCGGTGCGGTTCTTCGGGGTGTTCATGAGCATCCACCCGGTGCTCGCCGCGCTCTCCGGCCTCGTCCTGCTGGGGCAGCGGCTCGGCCTGCACGAGTGGGCGGGGATCGTGGTGGTCGCCGGAGTGAACGCGATCGCGGTGCTCGCGGCATCCCGGCGACCATTCCTCCCAAGTAAAGATCAAATTCAGGTCCCGGGTTCGTCGATCTCACCTCCGCTCCTTGCGCGGGAGACCGTTCCGGCGCGGGGCGCCTCCACTGCCACCTGAGTGGGGCGACGCATCGTTCACCGCCGCCCAGTCACCCTTTCACCCCTGCGCCCTGGCCTTTGTCGCGACTGTCCGATATGGCGGTCTGGGCTCGCGTCGAGGCCCGACTGCTGCGTTCGAGGGCGGGGTGGCGGCTTCATATTTCTTGATCATTTACCGCTATGACGGCACTGCGGCGCTGACTCCCTTGATCAAATACCGTCTATCCGGCAGGGGAGCGCTCTCTTGCCGAATAGGCGGTATTGGATCAAGAAGATGGGCGCTGGGCTGCCGTAATAGCGGTAAACGATCACCCGTGGCAGGGTGCGGGGCTTGATTGCGAAGCGAATGTTTGATCAAGTTCCCGCCCGCTGCAGAAATCGGTCCGAATCCGCAGATCCAGGGATCTTGATCAAGCAATGGAGATCCACTTACGCAGAATCCGGGCACTTGATCATGAGGGCGGGGGTCGACGCGCGTACGCCCGGGCACTCGCGGTCGCCGTACATCGGGCAAGATCGGCGGGCATCGGGGTGACGGGGGTTATGTCGGGGTGGTGGTGACGTATTGGATGTCGATGCCGGTGGTCGGGATCAGTTTCCGTTCCCTGCCCGCCACTGGGTCGATGCGGGCGATCCCGTTGAAGAAGTCGCCGTCGAGGACCCACAGCGTCCGCGCACCGGCGTACACGGCGAATGCGGGGTCGTCCTCCTCGGCGACCTCGACCGGTACGCGTGCCGTCGTACGCCCGGTCGTCAGGTCCAGGCGGTGCACCTCGTTGAGGCCGGAGATGCCGACCCACAGGCCCCCGTCGAGGACCGCGCTGGAGTCCGCGTAGTACTCGCCGACCTCGATGGGGGGACTGTCCAGCCCGGTTGCGCGTACGCGATGGATGTGATCGTCGTCGGCGATCCACAGGGTGTCGCCGACGGCGTGCAGGGCCCGGGCGGCCGCGCTGAGGTCCTGTGTGGAGCGATGGGCGCCGGTGACCGGGTCGAAGGACGACAGCTGCCGGGCGGAGCCGGGGAGCGAGTAGAGCGCGGAGGTGGTGGCGGTGAGTTCCTCGACCTCGACGCCCACCGGGAGCGGGACGGACAGCGGCGCGGCACCGCCGGGATCGAGGCGTAGGAGCGTGCCCTCGCCGGCGAGCCACAGATGGCGCGCGGTCGCGGTCGCGGCGGTGGGGGCGAAGCCGGGCGGGAGGGGGGTGTGCCTGGTGCCGCCGGTCCGGTCGACGCGCCGGACGCCGCCGTGGTACGCGACCCACAGCGTGCCGTGCGCGGCGAGCGAGACCAGGCCGACGAGGTTCGCCGCACCGGGAAGCCGGGCCCGGCCGGTGATCCGCGCGGTGGCCGGGTCGACGGCGACGACGGCGCCGGTCTGGAACTCGTACGCCCAGAGCGCGGAGCCGGCGAAGAGTTCGGGCGCGCTGCGCTCGGGCAGCTTCATCTCCAGCGGAACCCGGGCCGACACCGTGTCCGTACGCGCGTCCAGCGCTTGAAGGACGCCGTCCTCGCCGCAGATCCAGAGGGCCTCGCCGGCGGGCCGGAGTTCGTAGCCCGGGCCGGCGCCGGTGGCGTCGCCGAGGTGCGGCGCGGGCCGGTGCGGCAGGGGCGCGCAGCCGGTGAGGGAGACGGCCGCGATCCCCGCGGCCCGGACGAGCGCCCGCCGGGTGAGCATCCGATCAGGATAGTGACTCGTCCGCCGGCGCCTCGCTCGGGAAGAGGATCGGGCTGAGCAGGTAGCGGGCCCGGCCCGGGGTCGCCTTGTTGGCCAGCCGCGGCACGATGGCCGACCGCAGCTCGCGGATCAGCTCGTGCAGTTCCGCCTCGTCGAGCCAGACCGCGTGCTGCCGGTAGCCGACCGGATCGGCGGCCGGGTCGGCGTTCTCCCGGTCCAGGTACGCGTTGAACTCGGCGACCAGTGCCGCGACGGCGGCCGCGAACCCGCGCCGGTGATCGTCGGGCGTCAGGGTGCTCGCGAGGGCGGGGTCGATCCCGGCCCGGTCCTGGCGCAGGCGGTAGTGGCGTTCGACGGCCCCGCGTACGCGCCGTTCGCCGGCCACTTCGAGGACGCCGGCCCCGGCCAGCAGGTCGACGTGCCGGTACACCATCGCCTTCGAGACGTCCGGCAGCAGGGCCGCCAGCTGGGTCGTGGTCAGCTGCCGGTCGCCGCGCAGCGCGTGCACGATCCGCAGGCGTACGGGGTGGCCGAGCAGCTCCAGCGTCTCCATGGCTCAACTATCTCATGCTGTGCTACCGTTCGCAGAATCTGAGAACGGGTAGTGGAATCTCAGAACGGATAGTGGAATCTCGGAACGACAGTCACTGGGGGACGGGATGGCATCGGATCCGGCGTACGTCGCCGCGCACGTGGCCGAGCTGGCGGTCGAGGGGCGCTTCGCCGACATCGCGGCTCTGTTCGCGCCGCCGTTGCGGGCCGCCGTGTCCGAGGAGACCCTGCGTACGGTGTGGACGGCGGAGGCGGCGAAGGCCGGGCCGGGACTCGCCGCCGGGACGCCGGTGGCCGAGCCGCTCGACGGCCGCGTCCGGTTCCACGTGCCGGTCGACGGTGAGCGCGGCGGGTTCACGCTCGTGCTCTCCGCCGACGACACCGGGCTGGTCCAGGGCCTGCGCCTCGCCCCGCCGATGGGGGAGAGCTGGCAGCCGCCGGACTACGCGAAGCCCGGCCGGTTCACCGAGCGCGAGGCCGTCTTCGCGAACGCGCCCGGCACGCTCACCCTCCCGAAGTCCCCGGCCGGCCCGGCCGTCGTGCTGCTCGCCGGGGCCGGGCCGTTCGACCGCGACGGCACCGCCGGACCCAACAAGCCCCTGAAGGACCTGGCCTGGGGCCTCGCGAGCCGCGGCATCACCGTCGCCCGCTTCGACAAGGCCGCCGCGCCCGCCACGAGCATGACCGACGAGTACGCGTACCCCGCCCTCGCCGCCGTCGGACAGCTCCGGCGTACGTCCGGTGTGGACGCCGGACGGATCTTCCTGGCCGGCCACAGCGGCGGCGGCCGGACGGCTCCCCGGATCGCGGCCGCGGATCCCGGTGTCGCGGGCGCGATCCTGCTCGCCGCCGACGCCGTCCCGCTCCCCGCCGCCGCCGTACGCGTCGCCCGCCACCTCGCGGCTCTCGACCCGGCCGCGGAGCGGACCGCCGAGCTGCTCGCCCGCCAGGCTGCGGCCGTCGAGGACCCGGCCCTGACGGCGGCCACCCCGGCCGCCGAGCTGCTGTTCGGCTGGCCGGCCGCGTACTGGCTGGAACTGCGGGCGTACGACCAGGTGGCGACGGCCGCGGGACTCGGCCGGCCGCTGCTCGTCCTGCAGGGCGGCCGCGACTACCAGGTGACCGTGGCCGACGACCTCGCCCGGTGGCGCGCGGGACTCGCGGGCCGATCGGACGTGACGATCCGGGTCATCGAAGCCGACGACCACATGTTCTTCCCGGGAACCGGGGCGTCCGCTCCGGCCGACTACGCCCGGCCGCAACACGTGGACCGGGAGGTCGTCGAGGCGATCGTGGGCTGGCTCGCGCCTGCCCGACGTGGCCTCCTGAGCCGTCTGCTCGCTGCGAAGATCCCGTTTGGATCAGGTTTTCGCACGTAATCATGGCCCAAGATTCGGGTGATATCCCTGATCCAAACGGGATCTTGGGACCGCCTAGTCCACAAGCGACGGACGGCCCGGGTCGAGGATCTCGCTGACCCCGCCCCCGTCGAGCACCTCGATCAGCGCGTCCGTCCCCGCCCGGATCTTCAGGTCGATCTCCGCCGGGTGCAACGGCACGAGCGCGAGCAGGTTGATCAGCGTACCGTCGCCGGCGTCGACGACGTGCGCCTCCGGGGCCGCGTGCAGCATCGGGGTCACCACCACGCCCGCGAACTCGGCGCCGGGCGCGTAGGGCTGCGCGGGATCGCCGTTGGGCACCGAGTGCCACTCGCCGATCCAGGTGCCGTACTCGTGCGGCAGCCGGGCCACCTGCTTCAGCAGACTGATCGGCCAGCTCATGCGCTCGTCCCGCAGCGCCCGGTCGGTGAGCGGCCAGTCCGCCGGGAGGCAGAGCATGAGTTCGGCGTACGGGCTGATCCCTTCGGGGACGGTCATCGGCCGCTCGCTCATGCCCGAGGTGACCAGCGTGCGGTACGGCCGCTCCTCGGTCGGCTCCACCACATAGATGTGTACGCCGACCAGGTGCGAGGCGAATTCGTGCAGGACGGAGGACACGGGACCGAAATGCCGGGCGATGTGCCGGTCGATCGCGTCGGCGACCTGCGGCCGCTGGCCGGGCGACGCGACGAAACCGTCGTGCCGGGACGTGTGCCGTTCGATGCCGCTGCCGCGGGGTTCGAGCTCTGTCACAGCCCGCGAGCCTAGCCCAGGTGTGCGTAGGATCCGAACAATGATCCGCGCGTACGCCACCGAACTGTTGCAGGAAGCCGCCGACCTCGATCCGTGCACCGCCGTGATCGACGGGGGCGAGGACCAGATCGCCGCGCTGACGGACTACAGCCCCGACGGGTACGCCGCCCGGGCCGCCGCCGCGGTCGCCGGCCGGGACCGGCTGCTGGCGATGGAGCCGGCCGACGACGGCGAGGCGCTGCTGCGCGATCATCTGCTCGAACGGTTCGCGGTGACGATCGACTTCCACGCCGCCGGCGAGGACCAGCGGGAGCTGAACCCGGCGGTGACCGGGCCGCTGCAGCTGATCTCCCAGGCCGTCCAGGCCGCCGGGCCGGGGGACTGGAACCAGGCGCTGCTGCGGCTGCGGGCCGTCCCGGAGGCGCTCGACGGACTGCAGCGCAGCCTGCGGGCCTCCGCCGAGCGCGGGCACGTCGCCGCCGTACGCCAGGTCGAGGAGTGCGTACGCCGCTGCCCGGGCTGGGCCGCGACGATGGCCGAGATCGCCCAGGGCTACGGCGACGGGCCGCTGGCGGGACCCCTGCGGACGGCCGCGTTCCAGGCGGGCGCGGCGTACGGGAGGCTGGAGGCGTTCCTGCGTACGCTGGCAGGGAAGGCCCCGGCCGAGGACGCGTTCGGTGCGGACCGCTACCGCCTGTGGGTACGCCGTTTCCTGGGCGTCGATCCCGATCTCGCCGAGCTGTACGCGTGGGGCTGGGACGAACTGCGCGGCATCGAGGACCGGATGCGGCGTGAGGCCGACCGGATCCGGCCGGGCGCCACCCCGGCCGAGGCGGTCGCCTTCCTCGACGGCCCCGACGGTCCCGGCAAGCTGGCCACCCGGGCGGAACTGGCCGGCTGGCTCCAGGGCACGCTCGACGAGACCATGGCGGCGCTGGACGGCGTGCATTTCCGCGTACCGGAGCGGTTGCGGCGGATCGACTGCGTACTGACCCGGGACGCCGGCATCTCCTACATGCAGCCGTCGACCGACCTGAGCCGGCCCGGCCGCGTCTCCTGGTCGGCCGGCGAAGGCCCCTTCGACACCTGGTACGCCTGGACGACCGCGTACCACGAAGGCGTACCCGGTCATCATCTGCAGCTGGGGCTGGCCGCGTACCGGGGGGATCCGATCGCGCAGCGCCTGAAGATCCTGGGTGGACGGTCGGCGGCGACCGAGGGCTGGGCCCTGTACGCGGAGTCGCTGATGGACGAGCTCGGCTACCTGGAGGCGCCCGGCGCGCGGCTGGGCTACCTGATGGCGCAGGCGCTGCGCGCGGCGCGGGTGGTGCTCGACATCGGCATGCACCTGAAGCTGCGCGACCCGGCGGACGGCGAGGTCATGACCCCGGAGAAGGGCCGGGCGATCCTGACCGACCGGGCCTTCCAGGGCGGCCACGGCGCCTACGAGCTGGTGCGCTACCTGGGCCGGCCGGGCCAGGCACTGTCCTACAAGGCCGGTGAGCGCGTCTACCGCGAGGTACGCGCGGCCGCCCAGGCGCGGCCGGGCTTCGACCCGGCGGACTTCCACGAGAAGGTGCTGTCGGTGGACACGACCGGCCTGGCGCACCTGCGGACGGCACTGGAACGGGCGGTTCTCTGAGGGATGTCACACTCCGGGGCGCTGTCCGGTCCCATGGGCATGATGAACCTCCTCCTGTGGATCGCACAGATCCTGCTCGCCGTCGCATTCACCGTGTCCGGGGCGCAGAAGGCCACCCGGAGCCGCGAGGCGCTCATCGCCTCCGGCCAGACCGGCGTGGGCGTCTTCCCGATGCCCCTCGTCCGGTTCACCGCCGTCTGCGAACTGCTCGGCGTCCTCGGCGTGATCCTGCCGCAGGCCACCGGCATCGCGACCGTCCTGACGCCGCTGGCCGCGATCGGCTTCGGCATGGTCATGATCGGCGCGATCAGCGCCCACGTCCGCCTCCGCGAACCCCGCAACGTCGCCCTCACCAGCTTCCTGCTGGTGCTCTGCGTCTTCGTGGCGGTCGGCCGGGGACTCGGCGGGTGACCAACCACGGCCGGGGTGGTCCATGATGTCTGTCATGACCACCCCGACCCAGCTGCGCATCGCCGCCGAGGACCTGCTGCGCGCCGAGGACGACGGGGGACTGCTGGCCCTCGCCCACCAGTTGCGGGAGGACGAGCTGTGGCCCAGCCTGTGGGCGCCCGCCTGCGCCGTCGCGGCGAGCCGGCTCGGCCGCCAGGCGCTGGCCCGCGGCTACCTCGACGAGGCGCTCGACGGCGGCTTCTTCCAGCCCGAGATCTTCGAGGGCGAGGTCGAGAAGGCCTTCGGCGCCGATCCCGCGTGGCCGGCGATCCAGGCGCGGTTCGCGGCGAACCTCCCGCCCGTGCCGCTGCTGCTCACCGAGTGGCCGACGCTGACTCCGACGCTGCCGCTGGAGCTCTACCGCACGACCCCCGACCGCGAAGAACTCCTGCGGCCCTACCTGCCCGAGCTGTCCGGTTCCGCCTGGAACCGCGCGCTGACCCTGCTGCACTGGGTGACCGGCCGGTGGGAGCACGCCAACGACCACGTGGCCGAGGAGCAGGACGCGGTGGACGTCCTGCGGCACGTGGACGACGACGGGATGCGGTTCGCCTGCGTCGAGTACAGCGTCGTGCTCAGCCACGCCCTCAACGCCGCCGGCATTCCGGCCCGCCGGGTCGGCCTGCGCCAGCGCGACTACCACGCGGGCTGGGGCAAGGGCCACGTCGTCAGCGAGGCCTGGCTCGACGACCTCGGCAAGTGGGTGGTTCTGGACGGGCAGAACGGCGCGTACTGGTCCTCCGGCGACCAGCCGCTGTCCGCGCCCGAGCTGCAGGCCGCCTTCACCGCCGGCAGCCCGCCCGCCTTCGTCGCCGCGGACGGTCCGCTCGCCCCCGACACCGCCGCGTTCTGGTTCACCTATTTCCACCACATCGCCACCACCGGCGCCACCTGGGCGGAGACGTTCGTACCGCACTTCCAGGGCGCGCCGCGGGTCAGCCGGCAACTGGTCCGCTCACCCGCCGACGTCTACCCCGACCTCGGCGAGATCGGCCTGAGCATGGACGTGCGCGCGGACACCGCCGCCGTCCGCCTCACCTGCCGCCACCCCCACTTTCTCGGGTACGCCGTCCAGCACGACGGAGTCCGTCACGAGATCGGCGCGGCCGATCCGGTCTGGCCCCTGCCGACCGGGCCGGGCGAGCACGAGGCGGCGCTCAGCGTACGCACGGCGCTCGGCGACCTGCCGCCGCGACGACTGGCGTTCCGCGTACTTTCCTGAACAGGCCTCCGGGGCCGCGCCCCCGTGCGACCGTGGAACCGTGGCTACGTACAAGGTCGGATACTTCATCGGCAGCCTGTCCTCGACGTCGGTCAACCGTGAGCTGTCCCGGGCGCTGATCAAGCTGGCCCCGGCGGACATGGAGTTCACCGAGATCCCGATCCGGAACCTGCCGCTCTACAGCCAGGACCACGACGCGGACTACCCGCCGGAGGCGGTGGCGCTCAAGGAGGCGATCCACGCCTCGCAGGCGGTCCTGTTCGTCACGCCGGAGTTCAACCGGAGCATCCCCGGCGGCCTGAAGAACGCGATCGACTGGGCGTCGCGGCCCTGGGGGCAGAACGCCTTCGACCACATCCCGGCCGCGGTCATCGGCGCCTCGATCGGCCAGATCGGCACGGCGCTGGCCCAGCAGAGCCTGCGCGGCGTACTCAGCTTCTGCAACGCCCGGCAGATGACGGCACCGGAGGCGTACGTGCAGTTCACGCCGCAGGTGTTCCCCGGCGACGGCGAGGTCGCGGACGAGGGGGTCCGGGAGTTCCTGCGCGGCTACATGGCGGAGTTCCGCGACCACATCATCCGGGTTCTGACCGTCCTGCCCCGCACCCCGCGCCCGTCCTGACCGATCCGGCCTTGCCGCGTCGCCGCCGCTCGTCGTCCGCGATACGGGAACGATCTTCCGCCAGGCGGACAACGGCCGCCGATTTCCTGATCGTTGACGGCTGAGGTGTAAATCCGGCCTGACCTGCATGATCGTTTACGTGTCAGGTGCACCCGGAGGCGGTCAGCGCGCTCCAGAACCGTAAACGATCATGCATCAAGTGGCCGTTTTCGCACCTCGGCCGTAAACGATCACCTGTCGCCGGCCCGCCGGCGCACATATCGGACAGTCGCGACAAAGTCGGGACGGCGGGACTGCCGGAAAAAGATCGTTTGGGACGCCGGCCGGCCGGGTAACGGCCGCCGCATGCGGCGCTCGGGTGTGGTGGCGGATGCGGCCGAGGTCGGTGCGCATTCTCATGTCTGTTTCGCGTTCCGGGAGCCGGCCGAACTGCGCGCCGCCGCGCGAGAGTTCGCGCGCACGGGGATGGCGTCGGGGGAGCGGGTGCTGCTGATCGCCCCGCCGGGCGAGTACCACCGGTGGCGGTCCGACGAGTGGTTCGCGGAGGTGCTGGCGGGCGGCCAGGCGGATCTGCTCCAGGCGGAGACCGTCTACCCGAGGACGCTGGCCGACCCGTACGCGCAGGTCGAGTACTACAGCCAGGAGACCGAGCGGGCTCTTGCCGCCGGCTACACCGGGCTGCGGGTCGCCGCCGATGCGACGACCCTCGTGGGCGATCCCGTCGCGCTCGACGGCTTCGCCCGTTACGAGCATCTCGCCGATGTCTACATGGCGGCGCATCCGCTGTCGGGGCTGTGCGCGTACGCTCGGGATGTCGTCCCGGACACCGACCTCGCGCAGGTCGCCTCGCTGCATCCGACCGTGACCCCGCAGTCGTCGCCCTTCCGCCTGTACGCCGTCGGCGCAGGACTGGCCTTCGCGGGCGAACTGGATCATGATGCGGTGGCGTTGCTGGAGGCCGCGCTGGACCGGATCCGGCCGGACGACGGCGAACTGGTGGTCGACATGACCGGGCTGGGCTTCGCCCATCACGGCGCGGTGCGGTCGCTGGAGCGGTGGGCCGCGGGCAGCGGCCGGCGGGTGCTGCTGCGCGGCGCCCGGCCGCTGCTGAGACGGCTGGTGGAACTGATGGAGCTGGAGGCGGTACGGGTGGAGGTGGCGGCATGAGGACCGGAGCGGCCGCCGGGCACACGGGGTACTTCCACGAGGCCGCCCTGTACGCGTCGGACCGGGAACTCGTCGACATCGCGGTGCCGTTCCTGCGGGACGGTGTGGCCGCGGGCGAGCCCGTGCTGGTGGCCTTCGGCGAGGAGCACGCGGCCCTGATCCGGCGGGCGACCGGGGGCGATCCCGGCATCACGTACCTGCCCGGCGGCGACATGTACGCGCGCCCGCCCGGCGCGATCCAGGCGTACCGGCGGATGCTGGCGGACTTCGTCCTCGGCGGGGCCGGCCAGATCCGGATCATCGGCGAACTCGCCCCGTCCGCGTTCGGCGCCACCTGGGACTGGTGGGCCCGCTACGAGTCGGCGATCAACCAGGCGTACGACGAATTCCCGTTGTGGAGCATGTGCGCGTACGACACGACCTCCACTCCGCCGGACATGCTGGCCGACGTCGTGCGTACGCATCCGCGGGCGGCCCGGCCCGACGGCGGCCACACCCCACACATCGACTACGTAAACCCGGCCGAGTTCCTGACCGAGTCGCGCCGGCCGCCGGACGATCCGCTGCTGCTGACCGCGCCGGTGGTGAGTCTCATCGACCCGGAACCGGCCGAGGCCCGGCAGGCGGTGCAGGCCGCCGTGCCGCCGGAGTTCCCCCAGTCCGACGTCGACGCGCTCGTGCTGTCGGTGAGCGAGGCGGTGACCAACGCCTCGCTCTACGGCCGCGCGCCGGTACGCGTACGCCTGTGGGCCGGCGCGAAGCGGCTCGTGCTCACCGTGACCGATCAGGGGCTCGGCCCGAAGGAGCCGCTCGCCGGGATGCTCCCGCTCGGGGCCGGGGACGGCGGCGGTCTCGGACTGTGGCTGTGCCACCAGATGTGCAGCCATGTCGGGCTCTACCGCGAAGACGGCGCCTACACGCTCCGGCTGACGGTCGGCGACCCGGACACCGTCTGAACCCCGGTGCGGTAGGCGGCGTCGGCGAAGTCCGCCGGGTGCCCGCCGCCGGTCAGGTCCCACACCCACAGCCCGGCGAACGCGCCCGTGAAGGCGAGCGTACGCACGTCGGCGCCGGTGATCTCGGTGGCGTGCTCGTCCGACAGGATCAGCGGGTCGAGCACCGGACCGCAGCGCCGCCAGCCGTCGCCGGTGTCGTAGCGGAAGGTGAGGTCGCCGTGGTCGAGGTCGAAGCCGACGCGTACCGGGCCGTCGGGCAGGGGTACGCCGGCCGGGTGGACGCGGACCTCGCCCCGGTCGCAGGTCGCGACGCGCAGGACGGGTCCGCCGTCGTCGGTCACGTAGCAGAAATGCCAGTTGCGCGTGTTGTAGTAGGCGGTGACCCCGGCGAGCTGCTGGAACCCCTCGGCCCGGAACTCGACGGTGGCCTCGAACGCGCACCTGTACGCGGTGATCCGCCGTGCCACGAGGCTCGGCCCGATCAGGCTCTGGGGTGAGCGCCCGCCCCGGATCCGCAGCCGCGACGGCCGTTCGGTGAGCGACAGCCAGTCCGGCGCGGCCGGCCGGCGCAGCGTCGACCACTGCGGCCCGAGCACGGGCTGGTCGAACCCGTCCGTCTCGTCCTCGGCCGCGGGCTCGTCGCCGAGCACCGGTAGCGCGCCGGGGATCCGGGGCCACCCGTCGGCGGTCCAGGTGACGGGAGCGATCGCGGTCTCGCGCCCGAGCAGGCACCGTCCGTGTACGCCGAGCGGCCGGGCGACCAGGTAGGCGAGGAACCAGTCGCCGGCCGGCGTACGCACGAGGCTGCCGTGGCCGGCCTTCTGCAGGGGCCAGTCCGGCCGGTCGTACGCGGTGACGAGTGGTCCGGCCGGATCGCGCTCATAAGGACCGGCGAGCGTACGCGACCGGGCGACGGTCACCCGGTGCGCCCAGCCGGTCCCGCCGTCGGCGGTGAGCAGGTAGTACCAGTCGCCGACGCGGTAGAGGTTCGGCCCTTCGATCCAGCCGCCGCCGGGCGGCAGCTCGATGGGGACCGGGGTGCCGTCGAGCCGCCGTGCTGACCGGTCGTAGCGGACGGCTTCCAGCCCGGCGCTGCCGCCGTGCCCGGGTCGCCAGTCGTGCACGAGATTCAGCAGCCAGCTCCGCCCGTCCTCGTCGTGGAACAGGGACGCGTCGAACCCGCGCGCGTGCAGCGGCACCGGCGCCGACCACGGCCCGTCGATCGACGGCGCCGTGACGAGGTGGTTCGGGCTGTCGGTGAAGCCGCCGAGATAGGTGGAGACGTTGCTGTAGACCAGATGGAACAGCCCGTCCGCGTGGCTCAGGTTCGGCGCCCACACCCCGCCGGAATCCGGGCAGCCGGTGAGATCGAGGTGCCGGCCGTCGAGGACGCCGCCCAGCGGCCGCCACGTCACGAGATCCCGCGAATGGTGTACGCGTACGCCGGGCGACCACTCGAAGGTCGACGTGGCCAGGTAGTAGTCGCCGCCGACGCGGACGACGGACGGGTCGGGGTGGGAGCCGGGCAGCACGGGATTGGGCGTTCGCCGCATCGGCACAGGGTAGGCCGCGCCGGAGCTGTTATCCGCCCCGTGCCCGTCCCGTCTCCGAAACGACATCCCGTCCCTTCCACTCCACGGAGGAACTCCCGATGCGTACCATCCCACGAGGTCGCCCCCTCGTGATCGCGTTGGCCACGGCCACCGTCGCCGCCGGGCTGACCGCCACGGCGCTGACCGCCTCGGCGGCGGGCGCCGGCTGCTCGGTCGCGTACACGGTGACGAGCCAGTGGTCCGGCGGGTTCGGCGCCGACGTGCAGGTCACCAACCTCGGCGACGCCGTCGACGGCTGGACCCTGACCTGGTCGTTCGCGCCCGGCCAGAGCGTCACCCAGGCCTGGAACGCCACCGTCGCGCAGAGCGGCCCGGCGGTCAGCGCCCGGAACGTCTCCTACAACGCCGTCGTCGCCGCCGGCGCCACGGTCGGCTTCGGCTTCAACGGCGCGTGGACCACGGCCAACCCCGTTCCCTCCAGCTTCGCACTCAACGGTGTCACCTGCACGGGTACGCCGTCCTCCAGCACGCCTTCCTCGCCGGCGTCCTCGCCGGGTGCGTCCCCCTCGGCGAGCAAGTCCGCGTCGGCCGGCCCGTCGCCGTCGGTGAAACCGTCGCCCTCGGCCAGCCCGACGCCCGCGGGACCGGTCGTCGCGTTTCCGGGCGCGGTCGGGTTCGGCGCGGCGGCGACCGGCGGCCGGGGCGGCAGCGTCTACCACGTGACGAACCTGAACGACTCGGGCAGCGGCTCCTTCCGCGACGCGGTGGGCGGCTCGAACCGGATCGTGGTGTTCGACGTCGGCGGCTACGTCAACCTGTCGTCGGCCGTGGCCGTGAAGAGCAACCTCACCATCGCCGGGCAGACCGCACCGGGCGGCGGCATCGGCATCATGGGCCGGGAGGTGTCGTTCGCCAACAGCACCAACGTGATCGTCCGCGACGTACGCTTCCGCCAGGGCGATCTCGACCCGGACAACGAGAAGAGCGGCATCAACCTCTACAACGGCGGCAATCTGATCTTCGACCACGTGTCGATCGAGTTCGCCCAGTGGAACAACATCGACAGTGTCGGGGCGACGAACGTCACCGTCCAGTACTCGATCAGCGCCGACCCGATCGGGCAGCAGTTCGCGGCGCACACCGAGACCGGGCCGTACACCTGGTACCGCGACCTGTTCGCCAACGCGCACAACCGGTGCCCGCTGGCCAAGGCGAACACCCAGTACGTGAACAACGTCGTGTACGACTACCAGGCCGGGTACACGGCCGGGAACTCCTCCGGCCACTTCGACCACGACGTGATCGGCAACTACTTCATCACCGGCCCGCGGACGACGAACGCGTCCAACGCGTACTACCAGATGGGCAACCAGTCGGTCTACAACAGCGGGAACGTGATCGACAGCAACAAGGACGGCGTACTCAACGGTTCGTCTCTCGGGATCGGTGGCGGTGCCACCGCGCTGGCCGGCCCGTGGTCGACGGCGACCGCGTCGATCCCGGCCCTGTCCGCGGCGGCCGCGTACGCGGAGGTCACGGCGAAGGCCGGCGCGCTGCCCCGCGACCAGGTGGACACGCTGGTGGTGGCCGACGTGAAGTCGCTGGGCAAGTCGGGTGACCTGTGGGCGCACCAGACCGGCACGGGCCTGGGCAACAGCGGCTACGGCACGATCGCCGGCGGTACGCCGCCCGCCGACGCCGACCGCGACGGCATGCCCGACGCGTGGGAGACGGCGCACGGCCTGAACCCGGACAGCGCGTCGGACGCGGGCGGGGACTTCGACCACACGGGATACTCCAATGTGGAGAAGTACCTCAACGGCCTACTCGACGGCTCCTACTGACGCGTCTCCTCCAGCGTCGTCACGGGCGGCGTCGTCACGGGCGGCGGCGCAGTCCGGCGATCAGGGCGGCCAGCTCCGCCTGCGCGAAACCGACCGCGCCGTCGCTCAGCCCGTAGGGGATCGTCAGCGTGCCGTCGTGCAGCAGGCCGCCGCACGAGTAGACGACGTTGGGCACGTAGCCGTCGCGCTCGTCGGCCGCGGGCAGGAGCAGCGGCTCGGACGCCGCGGCGAGGACCCGGTCGGGACGTTCGAGGTCGAGCAGGATGGCCCCGATCCCGTAGGTGCGCATCGGGCCCACGCCGTGGATGAGCACGAGCCAGCCCTCCTCCGTCTCGATGGGCGAGCCGCAGTTGCCGACCTGGACGAACGCCCACGGTTCGAGCGCCGGCCAGATGACCGGGCCGCGTTCCCAGAAGGTGCCGTCGGTGGAGGTGGCGAGGCTGAGGTTCTCCCGATCCCATCGGGACAGCGCCAGGTACGCCCCGCCGACCGGGCGCGGGAACAACGCCATCCCCTTGTCGCGCGCGGCCGGCCCGGCCAGCGGGCTCATGTCGTAGGTCTGGAAGCCGCGGGTGGACAGCAGGTGCGGTGTGACGTGATCCCCGTCGTAGGCCGTATAGGTGCCGAGGTAGACGTCGGCCGAGCGGGGTGCGCTGAACCGGACCAGCCGCAGGTCCTCCATGCCGTGGCGCTCCGCCGGGGCCTGCGGCCAGATCAGCTGCTCGCCGGGGGGCGTGCCGGCGGCGAACGTCACGGCGTACCGGCTGGTGGAGATGTCGGCCGCGATCCGGGCCGCCTGCTGGATGCCGGGCCGGTCCAGCAGGTGCGGATGCAGGTTGGACAGGGCGTACCGCAGGGTCTCGTCGGTGAAGGACCCGGGCAGCTCCGAGAGGATCTGCCCGGCTGTGATCGCGTCGACGCCCAGCCCGGCGAGGTGGTGCACCATCGTCTGCTTGACCGTGTCCCGGCTGGTACGCGTACCGGTCGTGAGGTGGTGGCCCGGATCGTCGACGTCGACACCGCCGGCCCAGACCGTGCCGGTGCGGAACCCGATCGACGACAGGTGCCCCTCGCCGATGCCGCGTACGCTCATCACGAAACGCGTCCGCCCGGCGGGTACGCCGGCCTGGTCGGGATGGCGGACCATCGACGGATTGCACAGCGCGGCGCCCTCGACCGAGTACTCGTGCGTCAGGTACGCCCCGACGAGCAGCCGGCGCTCCCGGCTGAACTGGTCGGTGTCGTGCAACCGGGGCGACACGGTGGCGGCATGCCGCTCGAGGAGGGCGTCCAGATCGCGGTGCCGTGATGCGAAGCCGTCGCGTACCCGGTTGAGGCCGGTCGCCACCTCGTCCTCGGTCAGCGCCCGGACCCGGTCGACGACCAGGTGTACGCGGGACTGGCTGTCGGAGGCCTCCTCGCCGGGCGCGAACAGCTTGGCGATGACGCGACGCGGGTCGGCGGCGAGGCGCGGGCCGACGCGTACCGGATTCCCGCTCACCGCGCCGGTCCTGTCAGCGCCCGCTCGTGCTGGAGCGTGGAGATCAGGGCCAGGGTCGATTCGGCGCCCTGGTTGAGGCTCGCCTCGGTGGCGCCCAGCCCGTCGCCGCAGCCGCCCGTGCCGGGGTCGATCAGCGGCACGCCGGCGTCGTTGGCGCCCCGGAACCAGGCGGCGCACTGCCGGACGCCCTCGGCCCACTCGGCGTCCCCGGTGTACGCGAAGGCCCGGGCGAACGCGTCGGCCAGCGCCGCGGCCTCGATGGGCTGCTGATCGAAGCCCGGCCGCCGGTCGCCGGCCGCCCGGCCGCCGACCGGTGTCATCGACAGCTGCCCGGCCTCGGTCTCCATCTCCCGCAGCCACGTCAGCAGGGCGAGCCCCGCTTCGACCTGTGCCGGGCGGTCGAGCAGGTGCCCGGCCGCCAGCAGTACCTCCGGCAGGGCGCCGTTGGCGTAGAAGAGCCGGGCCTCGGGCCACGGCCAGCGCGGGTCCGGGCTCGGCCGGCCGACCGCGGCCGCGCCGTCGGCCAGCAGCCGCCGTGCCGCCTTGTGCGCCGGATCGCGGACCAGGACCTCCGCCGCGCCCAGCGCCGCGAACGCCATCGAGCGCGTGGACGGCGAACGGTGGGCGGCGCTGATCTCGAACCGGGTCAGCGCCTGGTCCCGCAGCCAGCTGTCGGGACCGCGGTGGGCCAGTGTGCCGAGGCCCCACAGTGCCCGACCCCACCAGTCGCCGGATCCCGGGGTGTCCGTCCAGCGCCGGTCGAAGCTCAGTCTGTTGTGGATGGCGCCGGTGCGTACCTGGGCGTGGCAGAGGAAAGCCAGGTAGTTCTCGGCCAGCCGGTGCAGCTGCGGGGTGAGGGCACCTTCGCGGGCCAGCACGACGAGGCCGCGCGCGACGTCGTCGACGCAGTAGCCGTGCTCACGGCGGGGCGTGGCGCCCTCCGCGTGCTCGAACAGCCCGGTGGAATCCGACATCCGCAGCAGATGGCCCCAGGCCGCGCGCAGGTCGGCGCTCATCGGGTCAGCCGTCGCTGGCGCCGCAGCTGGTCGTCGAAGACCCGCCGGTACCGCGTCGCCACGGCCGGCCAGCCGACGAGGGCTGTCAGCCGGGTGTTGTGCTCGGACATGGACTTTGCGAGGTCGGGCTCGTCCGCGATGCGGGTGACCGCCGCCGCGATCGCGGCCGGATCGGCGTGCGGGACGAGCACCCCGCCCCGGCCGTCGGCGAGCAGTTCGACGGCGTGCGGGAAGGGCGTCGCCACCACGGGTACGCCCGCCGCCAGCGCTTCGGTCAGCACCCCGGAGGTGACCTGTTCGCGGGAGTCGTAGGGCAGCAGCACCAGATCGGCCTCGGCCAGCAGTTCGCGCAGGCGTTCGGGGCTCAGGTAGCCCGGCTCGAACCGCACGAACCGGCTGACGCCGTGCTGCTCGGCCTGGTCCGCGAGGTCGTCGCGGTAGCGTTCCCCGTCGCGGGCGAGCACCTTGGGATGGGTCTGCCCGGCCACGACGTACGTCGGCGCGAGCCGGGTCGTGTCCATTTCTGACAGTGCCGCGATTCCCCACTCCACGCCCTTGCCCGGGCCGAGCAGGCCCCAGGTGAGCACGACCGGGCCCGGGCGGCTGCCGCGGTCCCGCGTGGACGGAGCACCGGCCGGCGCGCCGTGCGGAATGAGGGTGAGCTTGCGGGCGTCCATGCCGTAGCCGTCGAGCAGCCGCCGGCGGCCGGTGGCCGACATCGTGACGACGGAGTCGGCCGCCTGGCCCAGCGCCGTGAGGACGCGCCGCTGGTTGGGCGTCGGCCGGGCCGGCACGGTGTGCGCCACGACCACCACCGGTACGCGCAGCGCCGCCACGACCTCCAGGACCTGCTCGCCGTCGTCGCCACCGTAGATGCCGAACTCGTGCTGGACGACGGCGACGTCGTAGCGGTTGAGGGCCGCCGCGGCCGCCCGGCTGTCCGATCCGCCCGTGCCGGTCATGACGTGGGTGACGGCGTCGTCGAAGGGCGACCGCGCGGCCTCGCCGACGCGTACGACGCCCACCTGCAGGTCCGACCGGCCGCCGATCAGCGCGTCGCGCAGCGAGGCGGTGAACGTGGCGATCCCGCACTGGATCGGCGGGTAGGTGCTCAGGATGCCGATCGACCGGACGGACTTCGGCGTGGCGGCCCCCGGCCGCTCGGCGAGCGATCTGGCCCCGCGGCGCTCGGGGGTGCTCGGCGACGGGTGGGCGGGAAGGCGTACGGCTTGCTTCACTCTGGGCATCTCCGGATTCGATGTCGGCGCCGGGCGCGGTTCACACAGCCGGTGCCTGCCTGGAAAGGCGGCATGCCTCTCGAAGTCAGGCCAGTGCGGAACACCGCCGCGGGTATGCGGTGCGATCGAGCGGGCACGGCGACGGCCGATCCCCCGTCCGATGTGTACAGTCGGACCGGCGGGGACGGGCGCGGAGGGGCGTGCGAGGTGCCGAGACGCCGGGCGCGGAAGCGGGGCGCGTGGTCGCGCCGCACCGGTCCCGCTCGGCCCGCCTCCAGGGACACGCCTCGACGGCAGGTCACCTACAGCTGGATACGTCAAACCGAACTCGCGGGTCCATTTCCCCGGCAGTGCGAGTATAGCCTGCGGATCCGCCGGAGCACGTGCCGTACGCCGCGGAGTCGATTCGCCCGCATCGAAGTACGCGTGGCGCGGCTGGTGCGGGGCTGTCCCGGCGCGTAGGGTGACAGACACTACCGGTTCGACGGCGCCCCTTGAGCCGGCGCGCGGATCGCCGGCGCCCGCACGGGTGCTCGTGATCGTCTCGTCGGCACCGCCGGCGGCCTCGCACACGGCGAGGTCGAACCCCTCTTCAGCTCGTGCGTCCTGGACGTGGTCCGGGTCGGCGGGATCAACGCACGCCTACGCACCGATCGACGGCGACCGTCGGCCGGGGCATCCGGGAGGCATCATGTCGGACAAGTCAGCGCAGAAACGGACCGTCAAGAAGCCCGCGCTCACCCTCAAGGAGAAGCGCACGCAGAAGAACGAGAAGCGTGACCAGCGTCGACGGGATGCCGCGTAGGCCCGCGGAACACCCGCACCACGGCCGGTCCGGGCGCTGCCCGCACCGGCCGGGCCGGCGCGTACGGCCATTGCCGCCGGCTGCCGTCCGAGCGGTCCGCGGCGGCGCTCAGCGCTCCGAGGACTGCGGCGTACGCGGGCGCAGGTACTTGCCGATCTGCCACTCGAACACCTCGGGCGTGCGGCTCGCGGGCATGCCGAGGTCCGCCCGGGCTGCCTCGTAGAACGCCCGCCGCCCCCGGCTGACCGCCTCGATCGCGGTGTTCCACTCGTCCTGCCCGCCCTCGGCGACGACGATCGTCTGCAGCACGAAGATGCTCTGGTGCCACTCGCGACCGGCCTGGACACCGCGGTCCCCGGCGAGCAGCAGGACCGCCTCCCAGCGCGCGGTACGCTCGGCCTCGGCGGCCCGCAGATCGGCGACCGTCGTCTCCGGTGCTTCCTGCCCGGCGTTCTCGTACCCCTCGAAGAGGCGGCGGCCGTACGGCAGGTTGACGATGGCCGTGATGAGGTTCTTGGCGGCGTGGGCGTACTCGGCGTACGCGGTCAGCCGCTGGCCGTCCCACCGGGCGTTCTGCTCCCGCCGCCAGCGGGCCCGTTCGGACAGTGCGGTGACGGCGTACGTCGCGATCGCTCCGATCACGACACCGAGCAGGGAGAGCAGCGTCTGCACCGGCACAGGGTACTCGCCGGAGCGGGAATCCGGAGGGACAGCGCGGCGCGGGCATGGCACTATCGAGCGCGATGCCACCCACGAATCCGTCGCAGCCGCTGATGGCGCACGACCCCCAGAAGGCCGGCCGCTACCGGCTGCTCGGCCGGCTCGGCGCGGGCGGCCAGGGCGTCGTCTACCTCGGCGAGGACCCCGCCGGTACGCGTGTCGCGGTGAAGACGATCAACGCCGACCTGGTGAACGACCCGAAGGCGAAGGCGCGGTTCGCCAAGGAGATCGCGGCCGCCCGGCAGGTGGCGCCGTTCTGCACCGCCCAGGTGCTCGACGCCGACCTCGACGGCGAGCCGCCGTTCGTGGTGAGCGAGTTCATCGAGGGCCGCACCCTGTTCCAGCAGGTCCGCGACCAGGGCCCGCTGCCGGCCAACAACCTCTACCGGCTGGCGGTCGGCACGGCCACCGCCCTCGCGGCGATCCACCAGGCCGGGGTCGTGCACTGCGACTTCAAGCCGGACAACGTCATCCTCGGCGAGGACGGGCCGCGCGTCATCGACTTCGGGATCGCGCGCGCGTACGGGCACGAGACCATGAGCAGCGGCGTCATCGGGACGGTGCCGTACATGGCCCCGGAGCGGTTCCGCAATGTGGACGTCGGGCCGGCCTGCGACATCTTCGCCTGGGCGGCGACCATCGCGTACGCGGCCGCGGCCCGGCCGCCGTTCGGCAACGACGGGGTCGCCGCCGTCATGGAACGCGTCATGTCCGGCTCACCGGACCTGGCCGGGCTGAACGGCCCGCTCCGCGACCTCGTCACCGACTGCCTCGCCAAGGACCAGCGCGTGCGGCCCACCGCCCAGCAGGTGGTGCTGCGGCTGCTCGCGTACACGGGAAAGGATCCGTCGCCGACGCAGCCGATGGAGACCGTCCTGCAGGCGGGGACGGACGCGGCGACGGCCGTGGTGCCGACGGCGCGGGCGCCCTGGGGACGGCGGCTCGCGCGGCAGCTCGCGGACCCGCGGGGAGCGGCGCTGGCGATCTTCCTCGGCGCGGCCGGCACCGCGACGACCTACATCGCGTCCACTGTGGTCACGACGGCCGCGGTGGCCGGAGCGGCCACGTTCGCGGTCGTGTACGCGGTCCGCGCGGTGGCCGCCGCCGCCCTGGTACGCGACTGACATGATGTCGTCATGACCGCGCGCACCTCCCGGACCTGGCTGCCGTACTCGATCGCGGTGGTGGCGGGCCTCGCGGTGATGGCCGCCGCCTACGTGTTCGTCCAGAACCGCCAGCCCGCGGTGGACCGGGCCGCCTGCGTGGGACTGGAGGTCGTCTCCTCGACGGAGAAGGACGTGCTGGTCCGCGAGCTCGCCGACCGCTACAACACGAGCGACCGCACGTACGCCGGCCACTGCGCCCGGGTCACCGTCCACGGCCTGACCTCGGGCGTGGCGATGGACGCGCTCGACCAGGGCTGGGCGAGGCAGCAGCCCGACATCCCGGTGCCGCAGGTGTGGCTGCCGTCCTCGACCCTGTGGACCGGCCAGCTGCAGCTGCGCGACCGGGCCGCCGGCCGCCCCGAACAGACCCCGGGCACGAAGTTCCCGTCGGTCGCGAGCAGCCCGCTGGTCATCGCGATGAAGCAGCCGCAGGGTGAACTCCTGCAGTCCAAGGGCCCGCTCGGCTGGAACGACATCCTCGGGCTGTCCGGCGAGCAGGGCTGGGCGAAGTTCGGCCGCCCGGACTGGGGCCGGTTCACCTTCGGCAAGGACAACCCGAACCTGTCCACCTCCGGCCTGGCCGCGACCATCGCCACCTACTACGCGGCGACGGTCGGCAAGTCCAGCGACCTGACCACCGACGACCTCAAGGACCCCGAGGTCACGCGGTTCGTGCGGCAGATCGAGGCGAACGTCTCCCACTACAGCGACGACGTCGTGGACCTGCTGAGGTCCGTGGCCGCCAACGACCAGACCACGGTGTCCACAGGGGACGGACCCGGCGACCTGAGCGCGATCGTCACCCAGGAGGAGCTGGTCTACCTCTACAACGAGGGCGAGCTCTCGCCGAACAAGAAGAAGAAGCCGAAGGTGCCGCTGGTCGCGCTCTACCCGAAGGAGGGCACGTACAACCTCGACCACCCCTACGTCGTCTTCCCGTCGGACAGCGCCGCCCAGAAGGCCGCGGCCGCCGACTTCCTCGCGTACCTGCAGGAGCCGGCGCAGCAGGCCGCCTTCGCCGCCGTCGGCTTCCGTGACCACGACCAGAACGCCACCGCCGACCTCGTCCAGACCGTCCGCGGCAAGGACAGCGCGCACCTGACCTACTTCTCCACCCCCGACCCCGAAGTGATCCAGGGCATCCTCGGCAGCTGGGGCACGCTGCGCAAGAAGGCCAACATCCTGCTCGCCGTGGACACCTCCGGCTCGATGGCCAAGCACATCGAGAAGGGCACCCGCCTGCAGATCGCCGCCGGCGCGGTCGCCAACGGCATCAAGCTGCTCAACTCCCAGGACCGGGTCGGCCTGTGGACGTTCTCCTCCGAGACGTCCGCGCGCCCCTCCCAGCCCTACACCAGCGAGGTACCGCTCGGCCCGTTCGCCGCCGGCCCGGTCGACGCCAAGCTCGCGGCCCGCAAACCCGCGGGGAACACGGCGCTCTACACCACGATCCGCGCCGCGCACGACTACCTCACCGCGAACTACGACTCCAGCCGGATCAACGCGGTCGTCGTCCTCACCGACGGCAAGAACGAGTACGCGAAGGACAACGACCTCGACCGGCTGCTCGCGGACGTCAAACTGGATCCGCGGAAGCCGGTGAAGATCTTCTGCATCGCGTTCGACGACGAGTCGGACCTGGCGACGCTCACGAAGATCGCGAGCGCGGCCAGTGGGAAGGCGTTCGACGCCCAGAACCCGTCGACCATCGGCGACGCCTTCGTCAAGGTCGTCTCCAGCTTCTAGAAGATCAAGATCATATAAGCATTTTGTCCCGGGTTCGTCGATCTCACCTCCGCTCCTCCCGCGGGAGACCGTTCCGCCCCTATCGCTTCGCTCCGGGGACTCCACTGCCAGGTGGGTGGGGCGAAGCATCCATCACCGTCGTCCGGTCACCGCTTCACCCCACCCCCGCCCGGGCTTTGTCGCGACTGTCCGATATGGCGGCTGGGCGGATCGGCTGGCCGGTGATCATTCGCGGCTGGGATGTAGTTTCCGTGCCCATCCCATTGATCCATTGCGGCTGGGATGTCGGTAATGGCCGTTTTCCTACATCCCGGCCGCTGTAGATCATGGGAGAGGGGTGCGTTGTGACATCTCAGCCGCTGTGGATCACGTCCACGCCGTACTGTCGACGGCCAACGTCTGGAATGCGGGAATGATCTTCCGCCAGGTGGGCGCCGGGTTTGGATTTCTTGATCGATTACGGCTGAGGTGTAAATCCAGCCCGATCTGCATGATCAATTACGCGTCAGGTGCAGTAAAACCCGGTCAGCGCGCTCCAGAACCGTAAACGATCATGCACCGAGTGGCCGTTTTCGCACCTCAGCCGTAAACGATCACCCCGTCGGCCGCCGCCCCAGCACCCATATCGGACAGTCGCGACAAAGCCCGAACCGGCCAGGGTCGGACGGTGGCCCCGATCTCCAAGATGGCCGACGATCTTGCGCGAATGCCCCGAATTTCGTCCGATGCACCCGAAATGCCCGGACATTCGCGCAAGATCGTGGACCGTAACGGGTACAAGTCGGACAGTCGGGACAAAGGCCCGGCGGGGTGGGTAGGGCCGGGCGGGGTGGGGTGAGGCCCGGTGGGGTGAGGCCGGGCGGGGGTGGGGTGAGGCGGTGACTGGGCGACGGTGATGGATGCTTCGCCCCACTCACCTGGCAGTGGAGTCCCCGGAGCGCAGCGATAGGGGCGGAACGGTCTCCCGCGGGAGGAGCGGAGGTGAGATCGGCGAACCCGGGACATGAATATGATCTTCAAGTTGATCTTGAATGTGTTCCGGCCCGCCGGACCGGTCAGGGGAGGGGGAAGGTGATGTGGGCGTCGAGACCGCCGGTGGCGCGGGGGTGGAGCGTGATGCTCCCTTCGTGGGCGGTGACGATCGCGCGGACGATCGACAGCCCGAGCCCGACCCCGTCGTGGCGGGTGCGTGCCGCCCGCCCGCGGAAGAACGGTTCCAGCAGTCGCACTTGCTCGTCGGGTGAGATGGCTCGCCCGTCGTTGCCGATCCGCACGTGGGCCCGGCCTTCTGATACTCCGGTGTGGACGGTGATATTGGACCCGTAGCGGACGGCGTTGTCCAGGAGATTGCCCACCATGCGGTCGAGCAGGACCGGATCGCCGTGTACCGGTGCGGGCAGCAGGTCGGTGACGGTTTCACCGTTCACCTGGTCGGCGGCGATCGTGGCGAGGTCGACGGGCGTCCGCTGGACCGGGCCGGCCTGGCTGTGGGCCAGGGTGAGCAGGCCGTCGAGGGTGTCGCGGCTGCGGTCGATGGCGATGCGGATGTCGGCGGCCATCGCGAGCAGTTCGTCGCGGCCGGGCTCGCCGTCGAGGGTGACGTCGAGGGCGGTACGCATCGTCGTCAGCGGCGTACGCAGTTCGTGGGCGGCGTTGGCGGTGAACATCCGCTGGCTGTCGAGGATCCGGTCGCGGTCGGCGAGGCCGGCCTGGACCCGGTCGAGCATGCCGTTGACGGTGGCGGCGAGCGTGGTCAGCTCGTCGGCGGCCGGGCCGACGGGGACGCGTTCGGAGAGGTTCTCGGCCGACAGCCGCCGGGCCGTCTCGGTGATGCCGCGGATCGGGCGCAGGACGCGGCCGGCGAGCCACCAGCCGAGGGCGGCACCGAGCAGCGTGACGACGGCGAGGGCGACGGCGGCCTGGGTGAGGAGGTCGGAGAGGGTGGCCGCGCGTACGCCGTCCACGATGGAGGGTGCCGGTGGCATCGGATTGGTCCCGGAGGTCCACGTCAGCTGGATGGCGTGGACGGGGCGGCGCAGCATCAGCACGTAGGTGAGGCCGGCGAGGACGATGCCGGTGGCGAGGACCAGGGCGGTGTACAGGATCGTCAGCCGCGCCCGGGCGGTCAGGCGTACGCGCATCAGGCGATCCGGTAGCCGGCGCCGGTCACGGTGTGGATCACGGGCGGGTCGCCGAGCTTGCGGCGCAGCGTGCCGACGGTGATCCGGACGGCGTTGGTGAACGGGTCGGCGTGCTCGTCCCACACCTTGTCCAGCAACGTCTCCGCGCTCACGACGTCACCGGCCGCGGCGAGCAGGCGTTCGAGGACGCCGAACTCCTTCGGGGTCAGGTGCAGCAGCCGCCCGGACCGTTCGGCCGTCCGCCGGGCGGAGTCGAGCACGAGATCGCCGTGCCGCAGGACCGGCGGCCGGGCCGGTGCCGCCCGCCGTGCGAGGGCGCGTACGCGGGCCACGAGTTCGGTGAACGCGAACGGCTTGCCGAGATAGTCGTCGGCCCCCAGATCCAGTCCGCGTACGCGGTCCTCGACCGTGCCGGAGGCGGTCAGCATCAGGATGCGGGCCGTCCCGTCCTCGGTGAGGCGGCGGCAGACGGCGTCGCCGTGCACCACCGGCAGATCCCGGTCGAGGACCACGACGTCGTAGGGGGTGAGCGCGTACTTGTCCAGCGCGGTCCGGCCGTCGAGCGCCAGGTCGACCGCGAACCCGTGCTTGCGCAGCCCGGCCGCGATGTAGCCGGCCAGCGGCTCCTCGTCCTCCACCAGCAGCACCTTCACCCGGCCCAGTATGCCCGCGCGGACCTATGGACCGCCTATGGCCGCAGCATCGGGCCGCCATCGCCGCGCGTGCCTAGAACTTCTTCCCAGAGGTCTTCCGACGAAAGGCGAAGCGAATGACGACTCGACGCTCGATGCTGGGCGTACTCGGCGCGTTGCCGGTGGCCGCGAGCGCGACCCTGGCGACGGCCGGCTCGGCGTACGCGGACACGGGCAGCGGCGCCCTCGGACCGGGCGGCGAGTTCGACCGGTTCGTGGCCGGCCTGGCAGCCAGGGACGAGTTCTCCGGCAACGTGCTGGTCACCCGGCACGGCCGGACGGTGCTCGCCCGGTCCTACGGCTGGGCCGACCGCGCCCGCGGCGTCCGCAACAGCCCGGACACCAGGTTCGCGATGGCCTCGGTGACCAAGCTGTTCACCGCGGTCGCCGTCGCGCGGCTGGCCCAGGACCGCAAGCTGTACTACAAGAGCACGATCGGGGAGTACCTGGACGGGTTCGCACCCGCGGTCGCCGACCACGTCACCGTCCACCACCTGCTCACGCACACCTCCGGGCTCGGCGACTACATGCAGGCGCCGGGGTTCTGGGACGTCGCGGCGACCTGGGCGAGCGCCGGGCAGATGCTGGCCGGCCCGCTCGGCTTCATCCGGGCCGAGACGCCCGCGTTCGCGCCCGGCGCGGGCATGTCCTACAGCAACTCGGGATTCCACGTCCTCGGCGCGATCGTCGCGAAGGCCGCCGGCTCGTCCTACTACGACTACGTGCGTACGGCGGTGTTCGAACGGGCCGGCATGGCGGCCACGGAGTTCGCCGCGAAGCCGGAGTTCTCGACCGACCGGCGCTTCGCGCACCCGTATCCGACCGCGGCGGACGGTACGCGCTCCGACGACGTCGCCGGGCGGCTCTATCAGGGCACGCCGAGCGGGGACGCGTACACGACCTGCCGCGACCTCGACACGTTCGCCCGCGCGCTCCTCGGCGACCGCCTGCTCGAACCGGCCTTCACCCGGCTCACCCTCAACGGCAAGGTCCTGCTGCCGTCCCCGCCCGGACCGCCGCCCGCCACGTCGAGGTTGCGTACCGCGATGCAGGCGTACGGGCCGGTCGCCGCGCTCGTCACCGACGAGTGGGTGGTCGGCCACGGCGGCGGTTCGCCGGGCGAGTCCACCAGCCTCGACATGTACACCGGCAGCGGCTGGGTCGTGACGGTCCTCGCCAACTACGACAACGCCGCCCAGGCGGTCGCCATGGCGGCCCGCGACCTCATCAAGGCCTGAGGCCGTTTGGCTCATCCTTCAGAATCAAGATTCTTTTGTCCCTAAAACGATCTTGATCTTCTTCAGAGCACGGGCTGGTTCCGCAGGACGTAGCGGACGAAGCCGCTGTGCGGGGTGTAGGAGTCGTAGAGCGCGCGGGCCTGGTGGTTGGACTCGCGGGTCTGCCAGTAGAGCGTCGACCAGCCCTCCTCGCGCGTGCGCAGCCACAGCCAGTCGATGAGCGCCCGCCCGGCCCCGCCGCCGCGGGCGACGGGATCGACGTACAGATCCTGCAGGTAGCACACGGGCGTCAGGTGCGAGGTGCTGTCGTGCAGGAGGTAGTTGGCCATGCCAAGGATGCTGCGGCCGCCGTCGCCGGCGCGCTCCGCGACGATCGCGAAGATCGGCACCGCCGGGTCGAGGATGCGCGCCCACGTGCGGCGCGTGATCTCCTCGACCGGCTCACGCTCATAGAATCTGGTGTACGCGTCCCACAGCACGCGCCAGCGCGCCTCGTCGGCGGGGACGACGGCGCGGACGGTGATGGACGGATAAGGCTCGGCGGGCATGCGGCCATGATATTTTCCCGTCGCCATCGACCGGCGGGAGGATGATCGCCGAAACGGGTTCGCGGCCGGGCCGGGAAATCTACCGTCGAACCATGGCCAACCATACCCTGCAGGAGTGCGAGCGGTCCGAGGAGATCACCGGCCGGCGCGTCGTGATCGAGGACTACGACGGCAGCCACGCGACCCTCTGCCGCCGGGGCCTGTGGGTCGGCCGCGACATCCTGTTCGTCCAGACCGTCGCGCTGTGTTTCGAGCACGACCCGGACCGGCTGAACGTCTTCTGGAGCCTGCAGAACGACACCGAGATCCTCTACCCGGTCCCGGGCACCGGCCCGACCGGCATCGTGCCGAACACCCCCGGAATCCGGTGGATCTGGCCGTACCAAGGGTTGCAGCACCGGATCGCGTTCGTCGGCGTACCGGGGGCGACGCCGTTCGCGGTGCAGGCTCAGGTGCTCTACCAGGAGGAGGCCGGCGGCCCGATCATCACCGGGCCGTCGGCGTCGGTCGAGGTGAGCGGCCGGCGTACCGTCTGGCCGCCCGACAAACTGGCCGAGGAGGAGCGCTGCCGCCAAGCCTGGTACGACATCCTCAGCCGCTACGTCCGCTGGAAGGAACCGCGTACCGGGGAACCGGTCATGTGGCTTGACGAGATCCACGGCCGCGACGCCCACGAGGTGGCCGCACTGGTCGACCAGGTAGAGGCGGGTGGCGACGATCCCGAACTGATCGCCGCCGTCGAACAGGAACTGTCCGCCCGCGTCCTCCGCGCCCAGGTACGCGCCGCCCGCCGCGCCCGATAGCGGTCTATTTGCAGGTGAAATTGGTGGTGGAACTGCCCGGCCCGCTGAAGGTGACGCGGACGTTGTGGCGGCTGGCGACCACACAGGAACCGCCCATCGAGGACGCGTTGTCCGCGCCGGCCACATGCGTGCCGTCGAGGTACCAGACCTCGCTCGCATAGCCGCTCGGCAGGTAGCAGTCGAAGTAGCCGCCCTCGCTCTCGCACTGCACGAGGGATGCGGCGTTCGCCGGGGAGGTGGCGGTCAGGGTCGCGGCCGCGCCGAGGAGGACGGCGAAAGCGACGCGGCGGATGCGCTGGGGGAGAGCGGAACCGGTCAAGGGAGTCGTCATGGCGAGGACTGTAAATGTGTAACGCATCCACCACAATCGCCGTATAGGATTTTCCTTCACTGGCTCGCGTCCGGGCGGGGCGGCTCCTCGTGCAGGACTCGCCGGCGGCCTGGACTTTGTCGCGACTGTCCGATATGCAGGGTGTCCGACTCGCTCAGGGAGCGCGTTCGGGATGCTGTAGGTCGGCGCAGCGGCACGATCAGCGTGATCGAATACCGCTATTACGGCACCGCGGTGGCGATTCCCTTGATCGAATACCGCTAATATGGCAAGAGAGCGCTTTCTTGCCGTAATGACGGTATTTGATCATGCTGATGGGGTGGGAACTGCCGTTATAGCGGCAAACGATCACTGGCCGCAGGCGTGCTCGGCTTGATCGCGGCACGAAGGCTTGATCAAGTACCCGAATGCTGTCAAAACCGGCCCGATTTTGCAGCTCCCCGGCTCTTGATCAAGCAATGGAGATCAACATCTACAGCTTTCGGGCACTCGATCACGGCCAACCACTCCACGGCCGAACCGGTCCCCGGCCGCACGGGTCTCCGGCCGAACGGGTCGTAGGGCGTACGTGGTGTCGATGTGATCATGGGGTGGCCAGGGCTTCGGTAGGGGACAGGCGGGCCGCCCGCAACGCCGGGTACAGCCCCGCCAACCCTCCGATCACGACGGTGGCGGCGAGTCCCCCGCCGGTCGCCCAGGCCGGGACCACCGACGGCCACGCCTGGTACGCCGCGTACCCCGCGGTGACGGCGACGCCGAGGGCGATGCCGCCGACGCCGCCGAGGGCGGACAGGAGGAGCGACTCGGTGAGGAACTGGAGGCGGATCTGGCCGCGGGTGGCGCCGAGCGAGCGGCGCAGGCCGACCTCCGCCCGGCGTTCGAGGACGGAGATGACCATCGTGTTCGCGACGCCGACGCCGCCGACGAGCAGGGCGACCGCGCCGAGGCCGAGGAGCAGGCCGTTGAGGGCGGCGTCGGCGGCGGCGCGGGCGGCGATGATGTCGGAGGGCCGGGAGACGGTGACGTCGCCGGGGGCGCGGGGGTTGGCGGTCGGGGCGAGGACGGCGTGGACCGCTGCGAGGCGGCGGTCGTCGACGCGGGCGTAGATCGTCGTCGGACGGCCGTCGAAATGGAACCGGGTGGCGGCCGCGTCCCAGCCGATGAGGACGGCGGTGTCGAGTTCGGGGGCGAGCGCGACCGGGGCGAGCACGCCGATGACGGTGAAGCGTACGCCGCCCACCAGGATCTCGACGGCGGAACTGGGCCGGCCGATGCCGAGCCGGTCGGCGGCCGCCGCGCCGAGGACCGCGGCGGGGTAGCGGCCGGTGGCGCCGTTGAGCCAGGTGCCGTGGCGGATCGTGGCGGCGACGGTGGCGGGCAGGCCGACCCGGGCGGCCAGGACGCTCAGCGCGTTCGTCTCCACCGAGGGGATCCTGTCCGAGCGGTAGACCCGCAACCCCGGTACGCGTCCGGTCGCGGAGACGGCGGTCACCGGGCCGATGCGGCCGACCATCGATTCGGCCTCGGCGGGCAGGGCGGCGTCCTGGCCGGTGGCGGTGCGTCCGGTGGAGACGGTGAGCAGGTTGGTGCCGAGCTCGGCGAGCCGGCGGTCGAGCTGTTCGCGGGAGGAGGACGAGATGCCGACGACGGCGACCATCGCGGCGATCCCGATCGCGATGCCGAGCGCGGACAGCCACGCCCGGACCGGCCGCGTCCGCAGTCCGGCCGCACCCACCCGGAGCACGTCGCCGGGGGCGAGACGGGCTGGATTCATGAGGGGAGCACCTTTCCGTCGTGGACGCGTACCTGGCGGTCGAGGCGGGCGGCGACGTCCCGGTCGTGGGTGATCACCACGACCGTCGTCCCGGCCGCGTGCAGCTCGCGCAGCAGTGTGAGGATCCCCTGGCCCGCGGCCGAGTCCAGGTTGCCGGTCGGTTCGTCGGCGAGCAGCAGCGCCGGGTTCCCGGCCACCGCCCGCGCGATCGCGACGCGCTGACGCTCGCCGCCGGAGAGCTCGTGCGGTTCATGATCAAGCCGGTGGCCCAGGCCGACGCGTACCAGTGCGGCTTCGGCGCGACGCCTTCTTTCTTTCCGGTGTACGCCGGCGTAGAGCAGCCCGTCGGCCACGTTCTCGATCGCCGGCACGCCCGCCGCCAAGTGGAACTGCTGGAAGACGAAGCCGATCCGGCGGGCCCGCAGCGCGGAGAGGCTCCGGTCGGACAGGCGGGCCACGTCGTGCCCGTCGACCACCACGCGGCCGGTGGTCGGGCGGTCGAGCGTACCGGCGAGGTGCAGCAGGGTGGACTTGCCGGAGCCGGACGGGCCGACGATCGCCACGCACTCGCCCGCCCCGATCGTCAGGCTCGCCCCGTCCAGGGCCCGTATGCCGCCCGCGTACTCCTTGGTGACGTCGGTCAGCTCGATCATCGGGGCATCCCGACGGTCATCCCGGCCGCGAGCCCGTCGCCGGTGACCTCGACCCGGCCCTGCGCGAACAGTCCTGTCCGGACGCGTATGTAGCGGGTGGTGTTGCCGTCCACGACCTCGACGCCGTAGCCGCCCTCGGCGAGCGCGACGAGCGCCGCGACGGGCACCGTGAGGACGTCCGGGCGTTCGGCCGCGGTGAACACCACCGTGACGACGGCCGCCTCGATGCCCCGGGCGGCGGCCGGGTCCCGCAGCGACACGATCGCCTCGATCTTGGTCTCGGCGCTGCCGTCCCCGCTGGACTGCTGGTCGACGACGGTGGCGACCCGCTCGATCCGGCCGGGAGTGGTGGTCCCGTCCGGCAGCCGGATCGTCACCGGTACGCCGACCCGCGCCAGCCGCTGCTCGGTGACGTCGAGCCGGACGGTGACCGAGTGCCCGGTGCCCGTGTACGTGAGGACCGGCTGGCCGCCGCCGGTCGGCTGGTTGACCCCGGTCGCGACGGCGTCGACGCGGATCGGGCCCGCCGCGAACAGCACCCGCCCGAGCTCGACCCGTCCCGTGCGGGGTACGCCGAGGTCCGCCTGCCACCGCCGGACGGCCGCCGCGGTCGTGGCCGAGTACCGGTCGTCCACGGTGAAACCGTTGTAGCCCAAGGCGTGCAGATTGGTTTCGAGCTCGCGCACGTCGGCGCCGACCGAGCCCGTCGCGAGATCCCGGTACGCCGCCACGGGCCCGGTCATGAGCACGACGGGCTGCTCGCCGACGCGGTAGACGACCTGCCCCCGGCCGACGACCTGGCCGGCCAGGGGCATGCGGGTGATCACGCCGGGCAGCCAGCCGGGCAGCGTGTCGGGGTGGCCGAAGCCGAGGTCGCCGGCCTCCTCGGCGGTGTCCTGCATCGTCTCCCGGGTGACCGTCGCGGTCTCCGGCGGGAGGTCGCCGGCCGCCGTCGGAGCCGGGTCCGCGCCGCCGAAGCCGAGCGCCGCGGCGGTCGCGGCCCCCGCCGCCAGCACGACGACCCCGGTCACGGCGACCGTCCGGGCGCGGCGGTGCCGGCCTTTCACCGGCTCGGCCTCAGCGACGCCGACGCGGACGCCCACCACTCCTCGGTGAGCTGGTCGCAGGCGTTCTTCGCAGCCGGGTACTCGGGGTCCTCGCCGACCTCCTGCGACACGCGGGTCTGCCCCTCGGCGTCCGGGTCGGGGTAATCCTGCACGCCGTGCTCCCGCATGCAGCGCGCGTACCGGCGGCTGAGCTCGTTCTTCAGGTCGATCTCGGGGCCGACGCGGGGCGGCCGCAGCGCCTGGCAGGCCGCGATCGCCGCGTCCGCCTTGCCCTTGTCGAAGCCGGGCTGGACGTGTCCCTCGTCGGCGTCGTCCCCCGTCCCGATCGGGTCGCCGATCGGCACGCCCCGCTGGCGCATGCAGTTCGTGTACGCGACCAGCTGGTCGTAGTGGCTCGTCGTGCCGCTCGGATGCGGCGACACCGTCCCGCCGGCCGAGGCCACCTCCGGCGGTCCGGACGACGTGCAGGCGGCCGTCAGCAGGAGCGGCATCAGCAAGGTGGCCCATACTCTCGTTCTCATCGACGCTCTCCCGGTGGTCGGCGCAGGGTCGGTGCGGTGATCTGACGGGTGCAGTCGACCAGCCCGGCGGCAACGCCACCGTCACAGCGCCTGTAACGCCGGTGTAATGCCCGGCCGGAGAGACTGACGCGGGAAGGGGAACCGGTGCGCGTACTGCTGATCGAGGACGAACCGCTGCTCGCCGAGCAGGTGGCCGAGGGCCTGCGCGACCACGGCATGGCCGTCGACCTGGCCGGGGACGGTCTCGACGGGCTGCACAAGGCCGGCGCCAACCGGTACGACGTGATCGTGCTCGACCGCGACCTGCCGCGCGTACACGGGGATCAGGTCTGCACCGCGCTCGCGGCGGGCGGGACCGACGCGCGGATCCTGATGCTGACCGCGGCGGGGGAGGCCGCGGACCGGGTCGCCGGGCTGCGCCTGGGCGCCGACGACTACCTGGCCAAGCCGTTCGTCTTCGACGAGCTGGTGCTGCGGGTACGCGCGCTCGCGCGGCGGGCGAACAACGCGCCGCGCGTCCTGCACCGGGCCGGGCTGGCCTTCGACACCGCCCGCCGGACCGTCACCCGCGACGGCCGGCTCATCCCGCTGACCACGAAGGAGCTGGCCGTGCTGGAGATCCTCATGTCCGCCGACGGCGCCGTGGTCAGCGCCGAGGACCTGCTCGAACGCGCCTGGGACGAGCACGCCGACCCGTTCACCGCGACCGTGCGGGTCACCGTCGCCCGGCTGCGCCGCAAGCTCGGCGACCCGCCGCTGGTCGAGACCGTCGTGGGAGCGGGGTACCGGCTGTGAGGCCCACGATCCGCCTGCGGCTCACCCTGGCCTTCGCGGTCATCCTGCTCGGCACCTGCGCCACGGTCCTCGCCATCAACGACACCCTCCTCTACAACAGCCTGTACGCGCAGATCAACGGCCCGCGTCCCGACGATGTCGCGACCACGCCGAAGCCGACCCCGGAGTACGAGGACAGCAAGGACGCGCAGAAAGCCCGCGCGCTCGAACTGCAGCAGGAGCTGGCGGCCGAGCTGCGTACCAGCGCGGTACGCAACGCCGCCGGTCCCTCCGCCGCCGCGCTGGCGGTCGCCGCGTTCGTAGGGCTGGCGATCTGCTGGCTGGTCGCGGGGCGGGTGCTGCGCCCGTTGCGTACGCTGACCGCCGCCACGAGACGCATCTCGCAGGACCGGCTGCACGAGCGGATAGCCCTGACCGGTCCGCGCGACGAGCTCAAGGAGCTGGCGGACACCTTCGACGAGATGGTGACCCGGCTGGAGGCCTCGTTCGCCGCGCAACGCCGGTTCGTCGCCGACGCCGCCCACGAGCTGCGTACGCCGCTGGCGATCGTGCGTACCGGGGCGGAGGTGCAGCTCGGGCGCCGGGACAGTACGGCGGAACAGTGGACGGCCTCGGCCCGGCGGGCGCTCGTCGCGACCGGGCGGGCCGAACGGCTGCTCGACGGCCTGCTCGCCCTGGCCCGCAGCGAGAGCGGGGTGCTCGCGAGCGACCCGTGCGACCTGGCGGAGGCGGCGGCCGCCGCGCTCGCCGACGCCGATCCCGAAGCCGAGGCGGCCGGGCTGAGCATGACGAGCGACCTGCGCCCGGCCCCGGTCACCGGCGATCCGGCGCTGCTCGACAGGCTCGTGGCGAACCTCGTGCAGAACGCCGTCCGGCACAACCACCCCGGCGGCCGGGTCGACGTGATCACGGAAAGCGACGGGCCGGCGGCCACGGTCCGCGTACGCAACAGCGGGGCGGTGATCCCGGCGGCCGAGGTCGAGCGGCTGTTCGAGCCGTTCCAGCGGCTGTCGGCCGGCCGGGTCGCCGGCGGCTCGACCGGCCTGGGCCTGGCGATCGTCCGCGCGATCGTGCTCGCCCACGCCGGCACGGTCACGGCGGCGCCCGACCCCGGCGGCGGTCTCACGGTGACGGTCACGCTCCCGGGGAATCGGGACATATACCAGCAGAGCGGTGCGACGATGAGCGGATGACCTCTCGCCGCCCGGGGCCGCTGCGCGCCGGCGATCTGCGTGACGCGCTGCTGGGCCTGGTGCCGACCGCGCTGGCCCTGCTGGTCGCGGCCGCGCTGGTGGACGGGTTCGACCTGGCGCCCTGGTGGACGGCGGTCGTCCTGGCGGTCGTCACCGCCGCCGTCGACGCGCTCGCCCGGCCGGTCCTGCGGCTGGTGGCGGGCCGGGCCGGCGCCGTGGCCGCGATGGTGCTCGGCGTGCTCGTACAGCTGGCCGTGCTCTGGATCGCGGTCAACATCGTGCCCGGCGTGACCCTCACCGGCATCGGGGCCGCCGTGCTGACCCTGATCGTGGTCGCCGTCGTGCTGGCCGCCGTCCGCTGGCTGATCGGGGTGAACGACAGCTCGTACCTGGTCGCCGACCTGATCCGGCGGGGCGAGAAGCGGGCGCGGTCCGGCGTACCCGGGGGCGGGCCGGCCGGCGTGGTGATCGTCCAGATCGACGGGCTGCCCTTCCCCGTGCTCCGGTTCGGCGTCGTCTCCGGCGACCTGCCCACCCTCGCCCGCTGGGTACGCACGGGCCGCCACGACGTGGCCCGCTGGTGGGCCCGCGTACCGTCGACCACGCCGGCCAGCCAGGCCGCGCTGCTGCACGGGACGAACGACGGCATCTCCGCCTTCCGCTGGTACGACAAGAAACTCGGCCGGCTGGTCGTCGCCAACCGCCCGGCCGACGCCGCCGAGATCGAGAAGCGGCTGTCGAACGGTCGCGGCCTGCTCGCCGACGGCGGGGTCGGCATCTCGAACATGTTCACCGGCGACGCGCCGACCGCCCTCATGGTGATGAGCCGGCTCGCGAGCGGCCGCGGCGGGCTCGGGCCGGGCCGGGCGTACCTGCGGTTGTTCGCCAGCCCGTTCGTGTTCGCCCGGGCCCTCGTGCTCACCGTCGCCGAGATGCTCAAGGAGCTGTACCAGGGCCGCCAGCAGCGGTTGCGCGGCGTCGAGCCGCGCGTGCCCCGGCACGGCTCGTACGTCCTGCTGCGCGGCGCCACCAACGCCGTCCTGCGCGACCTCAACGTCGCGCTCGTCGCCGAGCACATGATGGCCGGCGCGCCGGTGATCTTCGTGGACTTCGTGGACTACGACGAGATCGCCCACCACGCCGGGGTCCTGCGGCCCGAGGCGCTCGACGCGCTGCGGGGCGTCGACCGGGTCCTCGGCACGCTCGAACAGGTGGCGGCCGCGGCGCCGCGCGCGTACGAGTTCGTGGTGCTGTCCGACCACGGGCAGAGCCAGGGCGCGACCTTCTTCCAGCTGGCCGGGCACACCCTCGAAGAGGCGGTACGCCGCCGGATCGGCGCCGACCGGGCCGCCACCATGGACGAGACCAGCACGGTCGAGGCGTGGGGGCCGGTCAACGCGATGCTGACCGAGCTGCTGAGCGCCACGAAGACGACCGCCCGGTGGTCCGCGCGGCGGGAGCGGCCGGACGGCGTACGCACCCAGACCCCGGAACTGGTCGTCGCGGGGTCCGGCAATCTCGGCCTCGTGTGGTTCCCGCGGCTGCCGGGACGCGTACCGGTGGAGGTGATCCGGCGCGAGTTCCCCGACCTGATCCCCGGGCTGCTGGCCGAACCCGGGGTCGGGTTCGTCGTGGTGGACAGCGGTCGCGGGGCGCTCGCGATCGGGCCGGAAGGCGTACACGTGCTGGGTGACGGAACAGTGGAAGGCACGGACCCGCTGGCGCCGTTCGGGCCGCGCGCCGCACGTGACCTGGCGCGGGTGGCGGCGATGACGACGGCGCCGGACCTGTACGTGCACTCCTCGCTGGACCCGCGGACGGGGGAGGTGCACGCGTTCGAGGAGCTCGTCGGGTGCCACGGCGGGCTGGGCGGGTGGCAGAACGAGGCCGCGCTGGTCCACCCGGCGGGCTGGAAGATCGACGCGGACCTGCTCGACGGCGACCTGCTCTACGGCGCGGACATGGTGCACCGCCAGCTCGTGCGCTGGCTCGAGCGCTGCGGCGCGCGCCGGGCGGACGGCCCATGAGGATCACCTGGCTGGGCCACTCCGGTGTGCTCGTCGAGACCGCCGGCGTACGCGTCGCCGCGGACCCGCTGCTGCGCCCGCGGGTGAACGGGCTGCGGTGGGCGGTGCCGATGCCCGCCGCGGTGCTGCGGATGGCTGCCGGTGAGCTGGCGGTGGACGCGGTCCTGATCTCGCACCTGCACCACGACCACTGCGACGTACGCTCCCTGCGCCTCCTCGGCGCGCCCGTGGTGATCGTGCCGGCGGGCGCGGGTGCGTGGCTGACGAAGCAGGGTGTCGGCGGGGTGGTCGAAGCCGGTCCCGGGGATCTGGTGCCGGTGCGCGGCGGCGTCCTGCCCGACGGACCCGCCGGCGGCGAGGTGTCCGTGACCGTCGTCCACGCCGAGCATCACGGGCGCCGGGAGCCCTGGGGTCCGCGCGCTCTCGCCGTCGGCCACGTGGTCGACGGGCCCGAGGGTTCGGTCTGGCTGGCCGGGGACACCGCGCTGCACCCCGCGATGCGGGACCTGCCCGGTCTCACCGGCACCGGCCGGCTGGACGTCGCGGCGATCCCCGTGTGGGGCTGGGGACCCCGCCTCGGCCCCGGCCACCTCGACCCGGACGCGGCCGCGCGGGCCGCCGCCCTGGCCGGCGCGGACGTCGCGATCCCGGTGCACTGGGGCACCCTGCATCCGTTCGCCCTGCGCCCCGTGATGCGTACGCGCCTGGTCGCGCCCGGCCGGGCGTTCCAGCACGAGATGCGGCGGCTGGGCCGGGGACGGGCGGAAGTGCTGCCGGTCGGCGGCGAGTTCGTCCTTTCAGGATGATCGTTCGTGGGGCAGGATGGATCTTGTTTCGTCCACAGTGTCCGCCGAGGAGACGCACCATGCCCTTCATGTCCAGATCCGCGGCGGCCCTCGCGGCAGCCTGCCTCGCCGGGTTCCTCGCCGCGCCGCCCGCCGCAGCCGCCACTTCCAGCGCGACCTACACCGTGTGGCAGTGGAACGTCGCCGGCAACACCATGCACGGTGGCGCCGTCGACCAGATGGTCGACGGCGCGGTCTCCTCGATCGTGAGCCGCGGCGCGACCTTCGCCTCCCTCAACGAGCTGTGCTGGGGCCAGTACCAGGCGATCCAGGACGGCCTCGCGGCCCGGGGCTGGCCGGCCGACACGACGAACTTCTCCCGGTTCGCCGCGAGCCGCTCACCCGCGGCCGGCCTCTGCGGCGGCGGCGAGGAGTTCGGCAACGCCGTCTTCAGCAAGCTGCCGCTCGGCCCGGCGGCCCGGATCACGCTACCGTCCGACGGCAGTGTCGAAAACCGCAACCTGTTGTGCGACAACGTCGTCAGCCTGCCGCACGTACGCTTCTGCACGACCCACATCACGACGAGCAACGCGAACGGCGCCAACGGCCAGCCCAACAACGTCAACCAGCTGAACGCGGTCCTGGCACAGGTGGAGGCGTACCGGTCGGCGGGCGACACGGTGATCATCGCCGGTGACTTCAACGCCCAGCCGCACTACGGTCGCCTCGACAACTGGTACTCGCCGACTCTGTCCACGGTCAACAACGGCGGCAACACGGGCCACTACCGCGAACTCGACGACAATGACCCTGCCAACTGCCCCGGCTACGGCGAATGGACGGCGACCGGCACCCCCGGCGGTACGCCACCGTGCAGCGCCACCCAGCCGGAAGGGAAGATCGACCTCATCTTCGTCCGGGAGGACCGGCTGGCGGGCGCGTACTCCGGGGATTCACTGGCGATCTCGACGGCCTGCACGAAGATCCCGGCCAAGGCGGGAGCGTATCCGGCCGGATCGTGCTCGGACCACCGCATCCTGATCGGCACGGTCCCCGTCCTCACGAGCTGACCCGCGGCCCCCGCCCCGGGCCGCCGCCCCGGGCCCCCGCCCCGAGCCCCCGCCCCGAGCCCCCGCCCCGGGGCCGCCGCCAAGATCTGGTTTGGATCAGGGAAATCACCCGAATCATGGCCCAAGATTCGGGTGATTTCCCTGATCCAAGCGGGATCTTGAGGGCCTGCGGGAGGGTGTCGGGGGGCGGGTCAGGCGGCGAGGAGGGCGGTGATGCGGGCTTCGTGGTCGGCGCGCCACTCCGCCAGCGTCTGCGCCTGCTCGCGGTCGACCCTCACGCGGGCGGCCGCGTACACGTCCGGGCGGCGTTCGGCCGGAACCACCACGATCCCCTCCTCGTCGGCCACGACGATGTCGGCCGGGCTGACCGTGACGCCCCCGCACACCACCGGCACGTTCATGTCGGTGACCGCCTTCTTCGTACCCGGGATGGGGATGACACCGCGGCCGAAGACGGGGAAGCCGCGCTCGCGTACCTCGGCGAGGTCGCGGATCATGCCGTCGACGACGAACCCCGCGATGCCCCGGTCCTGCGCGACCGCGCACACGTTCCCGCCCGCCAGCGCATAGTCGAGATCGCCGGACTCCACCACGATGACCGAGCCGGCCGGCGCGCGGTGGATCGCCGCGTGCAGCATCAGGTTGTCGCCGGGCGGACAGCGTACGGTGAAGGCCGGGCCGGCGATCCGCGGGATCGGCGTCCACAACGGACGGATGCTGGCCGCCATGACCTGGCCGCGGCCGAGGATGTCGGCGAGCGTCGTGGGCGAGAACTCGTTCATCCGGCCAACGTAACAGTACGTACGTACGGTATGCAAGCCGCGCAATATCACTCGCCCAGGACTGCCCGTGCCCGCTACCGTCGACGATCGTGAATACCCCGCTCCGCCAGATCCGCGCCCGGCACGACGACTCGACCCTCACCGTCTACCAGGCGTACGCGCCGGCCATCGCGGACCCCGCGGCCGCGGCGGGACGGTTCGGGGCGGGCTTCCGGCGGGAGCGCATGACGTGGATCAAGCCGTCCTTCCTCTGGATGATGTACCGCAGCGGCTGGGCGACGAAGGCCGGGCAGGAACGCGTACTGGCGATCCGGATCCGGCGGGAAGGCTTCGACTGGGCTCTGGCGAACAGCGCGCTCAGCGGCTACGAACCGGATGTCCACGCTTCCCGCGACGCCTGGCGGGCCGCGCTTCGCGCCCCGGTACGCGTCCAGTGGGATCCCGAGCGCGATCTGCAGCTGCGACCGTTGGCGTACCGGGCGATCCAGGTCGGGCTGTCGGGTGCGGCCGTCCACGCGTACGCGGATGACTGGATCGTGGGGATCGAGGACGTGACGCCGCTCTGCCACGAGATCCACCGGTTGGTCGGGGCGCGGGATCTGGACGGAGCGCGGGCCTTGCTGCCGGTGGAGCAGCCGTACTGACCACCGGGTGGTCGGCGACCTACCGGGTGGTCAGCGACGACAGCGCGCTGCCGGTGCAGCAGAGGGCGAGCAGCAGTCCGGCGATGCCGAGGGCGATCCAGATCCGCCGGCGGGATCGCGCCGCGGGCGGGGAGGGAAGCTGTCCGGGCATGCCGTCACCACCGATCCGGAAACGGCCATTTTAGGGCAGGTGCCCCGGAGACGGGCGCTCGACGCGCCCGTCTCGTGGCCGGCGGGTCAGTATCCGCATTGGACGATGAGGTCGTCCACTTCCAGGGCGTCGAGCTGGTTGAGGTTCTCGCCGATCAGGCCGATCCGCACGAAGACGTCCGCGTGCGGCGGGGTCCACGCGGACGTCGTGATCGCCCGCCACAGCAGGAAGTCGTTGGCCTTGGTGAGGACGAACGGCTTGATCGTGATGTAGGTCCACGAGGCCACGTCGATCACTTCGAGCTGCCCGTGCAGCTGCGTGTTGTTGGTGATCACCCGGCCCTGGAGCTGGGCGGCGCAGTTGAGCGTACGCCCGGCCAGGAATGGCGTGAGGTGTACGGTGCGGCCGATGTCCGACCAGCCGGAGTTGCCCTGGATCCAGCTGGCGTGGCTGGGCGAGTGGGCGTTGGCGTCGGTGAAGCCGATGTTGCAGCCGTTGACGAAGCTGGGGTCTTCGACGGTGTGCCAGCAGGACCAGGTGGCGGCCGGGTTGGCCTCGAAGCCGTCATTGAGTTGCCAGAGGGAGGCGTGGGCGGGCGTGGCCTCGACGGCGACGGCGAGGGCCACGGCGAGGACGGTCGCCGCGAGCCGGAACAGAGAGCGATGCATTCGCATGTGCGGACGCTAGCATGGGAACGCTCCCAAGCCTCCACGCCCCGGGCTCCCGTCAAGGCAAGATCCCGTTTGGATCAGGGAAATCACCCGAATCATGGACCATGATTCGGGTGATTTCCCTGATCCAAACGGGGTCAAGGCCCAGCGGGGTCAAGGCCCAGCGGGGTCACGGCCCAGCCCGGGCAAAGCGGGGAAGGGTGTCAGGCGACCGTCACCGAGGTGTCGTCGATGACGAAGGACGTCGCGAGCGACGCGTCCTCGACCCCGCTCCACTTGATCGTCACGGTCTGGCCGGCGTACGCGGACAGGTTGAACGAGCGCAGCGTGTAACCCGCGGCGTTGAGGTTCGAGTACGTCTGGAGGGTCGTCGTGCCGACGGTGACCGTGAGCTTGTCATAGGCCGTGGTCGTGGTCGTCTCCGCCGTGACGATCTTCAGGTAGAACGCCAGGGTGTAGGACGAGCAGCCCGACGGCAGGGTCACCGACTGCGACAGCGTGTCGGTGTGGCTGCTGCCGTACCCGTCGAGCCAGGCCGACTGGGTCCCGGTCCGGGGTGCGCCGTCGCCCGTGTTCGCGCCGATGACGCCGGAGGTCTGCGTCCAGCCGGTCGTGCCCGACTCGAAGCCGGGGTTGGTGAACTTCTGCCCCGCGCCCGTGCATCCGCCGGTCCCGTTGACGGTGAGGCTGTAGGTCGCGCTGTGCGTGACCGAACCCGTCGCCGTCACGGTGATCGTGTAGGTGCCCGGTGCCGTGCTGCTGGTGGTCGACACGGTCATCGTCGAGGAGCTGCCCGTGGTCACGCTGGCCGGGCTGAAGCTCACCGTCGCCCCGCTCGGCGCGCCGCTCGCGCTGAGCGTCACCGACTGCGCGCTGCCCGCCGTCGTGGCCGTGCTCACCGTCGACGTCGCCGCCGAGCCGGGGTTCACCGCGCCGCTCGCGGGGCTGAGCGCCACCGAGAAGTCGTTCGTCGCCGTGCCTGTGGCCAGAGCCCAGATGGCGTACGCCTGGGCGTTGGCGAACCGGCCCAGCGACGTAGAGTTCACATTGGACGGATAGCTGTCGCACGCCTTGTGGTAGCACGAGTCGTACGCCGCTCCGGCCGTGCCGCCCCACTTGGTCACCTGGGCGCTGGTCTTGGTGTAGCTGGCCCCGGTCGAGTTGATGGACGACGGGATGCCGGCGTTGCGGAAGGAGCCGTCGTCGCTGCAGCACTCGGTCGACGTCTCCGTCGGTACGCTGATCGACGTGAAGTACTCGCGCAGCTTCACCGCGATGGCGTCGGTGCCGGTGACGAAGTAGCCGCCGTTCGTCGAGGCGATCATGTCGAACGTCCCGTACGCCTTGATGGCCGTCTTCTGGGCCGAGGTCAGCGAGTTGACGTAGAACTTCGAGCCGATCAGGCCCTGCTCCTCGCCGGCCCACCAGCCGAAGCGTACGTGGTTGGTCATGGTCGGGTGGGCGGCGGCCAGTTGCAGCGCGACCTCCAGCAGTGCGGCCGACCCGGAGCCGTCGTCGTTGATGCCCGGCCCGGCCGACACGCTGTCGAGGTGGCCGCCGAACATGTAGGTGTTGTTCGTGTCGCCGCCCGGCCAGTCGGCGATGATGTTCTTCGCCGAGCCGTTGCAGGTGGTGCAGGTCTGCGCGGTCACCGTGAACCCGGCGTCGGTCAGCTTCTGCTGCACGTACGCGACCGAGTTGGTGTGCCCGGCGGTGCCGGTCGCCCGGTTGCCGCCCGCGTTGGTGGCGATGGTCTGCAACTGCTGCAGGTGGGCCTTGACGTTGTTGACGTCGATGGTGGGCGCGGCCGCGAGGGTCACCGGGGCGGCGGCCGGCGCGGCGGTCGCCGGTGGTGCGCTCAGCGAGATCTGTGTGATCAGGGCGGCGGCGAAAACAGCGAGGGCAGATCGTGCCGTCACCGTTCTGGATGTCATGGGGGCTCCTCTGGTCGGGACCGTCTGGGGACGGTTCGTAGTAGACAAGCAGAGCCCGCATCCGTACGCAAGAGATGCACATCAATAAATACCAGTGGGCGAGCGGCAGTGGCTCACGGTGCTGAAGAGGCGGCGCGCCGTAACCAGAACAGCAGGGCGGCGATGCCGACGACGGCCATGGCGACAAGGATGATGAAGACGACGGGCAGTACGCCGGAGTCGGAGCCGCCACCGGGGTCCACAGTGGTCGCCTTGCCTGCGCCGAGATACCAGACAGGCACCGCGTCGCCGATGCTGACCGGGCTCGTGGCATGGGCGTCGGCGACCGCCTCGGTGGTCTTTCCGTCGGCCGATCGGAACACCCCGCTGAAGGCGTACCCGCTGCCGGTCGCGGTGACCGCCACCGTTCCGTAGAGGGGTGCCGGGGCGGTCGAGAAATCGATCCAGTACCGGCCCGCGACGACCAGGGCCAGGATTCCTAAGATCACCGCCGCCCCGCGCCGGGTGACCAGCCGCTGCAGCAGTTCGCCGAGGGGGCCGCGACGAATGTGGCGACGGCGCCAGGTGTGGCGGTACAGGTTGTGGAATTCCTCGTCGCCCAGGCGCTCGCGGAGTCTTTCGTCCTCGGGCGGGTCCAAGCCGTCGTTCATGGCGGCAGGGTAGCGGACATCCGCCAGTCTCATTCTATTGAGGACTCGGTGACGCGGCATTCGCCGAGACGAAGAAGTATCTCGATTGCTCGACGAAAAGGCCCGATTCGCCGACCGTGAAGATGTCGGCGAATTCCACGTCCTGATAGCCGAACGCGGCCACTGCCCGGGTCAGTCTTCCGGTCACGGCGACGCGATTGCCGGAGGCGAAGACGCTCTGCGTCAGGTAGCGGGCGCGGGTGCCGGGGGCGTCGGCGGTGCGGGCCACTTCGAGGGCGGCCCGGCCCCGGATCGGCTCGGCCTCGGGACTGCGGACCACGGCGTCCGGCTCGAAAAGCGAGACATACGAGTCGATGTCCCCATTGTTGAGATAGGCGTAGCTCAGCCGGGCGTGGTCGATCCCGATCGCGGCCACGGCGGCGCTGCCGGTACGCGCGGCGGAAAGCTTGTCATGCTCCACGGGATTCTCCGATCGGACCTCGCCGGAGGGGGCGAGTCGTTCAAAGTCATTTGTCCGACTCAGCTTGCGACCAGCCGTTTCGCGCGCGCTAACCTCCTGCTATCGTCGCGGTAAAACATTCACAGAATGCGATGTGCATTTCGGGCATTCTCGTGATTGTCGGCGTTATTTGGTCGCACGGCGCACGCAGGTCGCACAGCGCTCTCATGGGGAACGTCGGCGGTGAGCAAGACCGTTGTGGTCCCGAGTCGAAGGAGACGATGTGGCCGACGCACGTGAGGGGGCCGGCCGCCGCGCGGGGCCGGTGTTCCGGGTGCTCGGCGCCCTCGACATCACCGCGGACGCCGACCTGGCGCCACTGCCGCCGGGCCGCCATCAGATCGTGCTGTCGGCCCTGCTGATCGAGGCCAACCGGGTCGTACGCATCGACCAGCTGATCGACGCCATCTGGTACGACGATCCGCCGGCGACCGCGCGTACGCAGGTGCAGATCTGTGTCTCCGGGCTTCGGCAGCATCTCGCCCCGCTCGGGGACGACGTCGCCATCGTCACCCGCGCGCCCGGGTACCTGCTGCGCGTACCGCGGGAACTCGTCGACGCGCATCTGTTCACCGATCTGGTGGGCGAGGCCGACGGGCTGGCGCGTACCGGGCACCGGTCGGCGGCCGCGGACCGGATCGGCGGCGCCCTGGACCTGTGGCGGGGGGCCGCGCTGACCGGAACGTCGAGCCGCGTCCTGCAGGCGCGGGCGGCCCAGCTCGACGAGAAGCGGCTCAACGCCGTCGAGGCGCTCGCCGACCTGGAACTCCAGCTCGACCGCCACCACCATGTCATCGACAGCCACGGCGCCCTCGTCGACGAACATCCGCTGCGCGAGCGGCTGCGCGGCCAGCTGATGCTCGCCCTCTACCGGGCCGGCCGGCAGGCCGACGCGCTGCGCGTCTACCGCGACGGCCGCGAGCTGCTCGTCGAACAGCTCGGCCTGGAGCCCGGCGAGGAACTGCGCAAGCTCGAACGCGCCATCCTGGCCGGCGACCCCGCGCTGCGGCCGGAGGCGCCCGCACCCGTCGCCGCACCGCGGCCCGCACCGTCCCCCGTGGACGAACCGCCGGCCGAGATCCCCGACCTCCGGCCGCCGGACCTGCCCGACTTCACCGCCCGCGAGGACCTCGCCGCCGCGGTGGCCGAGGCGCTCGCCCGGCCCGGCGCGGTCACGATCCTCACCGGCAAGCCCGGCGTCGGAAAGACCTCCCTCGCCGTGTACGCCGCCCACCATGCGGGCCCGCGTTCCTTTCCCGACGGCCACCTGTACGCCGACCTCGGCGGGACGCGTACCGAGGCCGTCACCGCGATCGACGTGCTCGACGGGTTCCTGCGCGCGCTCGGCGTACCCGGGGAGGCGATACCGGACGGGCTGGAGGCGCGCGTCCACGCGTACAGGCGGCTGGTGAAGGGACGCGACCTGCTGGTGGTGCTCGACGACGCCGCCGACGACGCGCAGGTCGCGGCCCTGCTGCCGCACGCGGCGGCGGGCGCGGCGCTGGTGACCACGCGGACCCGGCTCACCGCGCAGCCGCGGGCGACGGTGATCGAGGTCGAGGTGATGACCGCGGACCAGTCGCTGCGGCTGCTGAGCGCGGTGATCGGTGACGAGCGGGTGGCCGCGGAACCGGCGGCGGCCGACGCGCTGATCCGGCTGGTGGGCGGCCTGCCGCTGGCGTTGCGGGTGGTCGCGGCCCGGCTCGCCGCGCGCCCGCACTGGTCGCTCGCGTGGATGCGCGAGCGGCTCGCCGACGAGCGGCGCCGGCTGGACGAGCTGGCGCACGGGTCGCTGATGGTACGCGCGAGCCTGGCCCTGTCCTACGACGGACTCGAACCGGGCGCGCGGCGGCTGCTGCGACTGCTGTCCGGGGTGGACGCCGTGACCTTCCCGATCTGGGTCGGCGCCGCCCTGCTGGAACTCGACCTGTTCGGCGCGGCCGACCTGCTGGAGGTGCTGGTCGACGTCCAGCTGCTGGAGATCGCCGCGCCGGACCTGAACGGCAGCCCGCGCTACAAGTTCCACGAGATCATCCGGCTGTTCGCCCGTGAGCAGCTCGAACTGAACGAGAGCGCGCAGAGCCGGGCCGAGGAGTTCGCCCGGGTCGGCGACGGCTGGCTCGCGCTGGCCCGGGAGGCGCACCGGCGCATCTACGGCGGCGACTACACCACGGTCATCGGCCGCATCCCGGCCCTGTGCCCGCCGCCGACCTACACCGCCCAGGTGCTCACCGATCCGCTGCGCTGGCTGGAAGCCGAACGCGCCAACCTGTGCGCGGTCGTGGCCCAGGCCGCCCGCACCGGTGCCCACGAGCTGGCCTGGTCGCTGGCGCTGGCGCTGGTGGCGCTCTTCGAGACCCGCTGCTACTACGAGGACTGGGAGCGTACGCACGCCCTGGCGCTCGAAGCCGTCCGGGCCGCGGGCGACCGCCGGGGCGACGCCGCGCTGCTGTGCTCGATCGGCTCGCTGCACCTGTCCCGATCCCGGTTCGACGAAGCCGAAGCCGCGATCACGCCCGCGCTGGCCGGCTTCCTCGAACTCGGCGACGTAGCCGGCATCGCGCTCGCCCGGCGCAACCTCGGCCTCCTGCACCAGTTGCGGCGCGAGGACGAGGCGGCGCTCGGCCAGTACCGGCAGGCACTGGCGGGATTCGAGCAGACCGGCGACCCGATCGGCCAGGCCCACATCCTCAGCCAGCAGGCGCAGATCGCGCTGCGCGGCGACGCGTACGAGGAGGCGGCCGGGCTGCTGCACCGCGCGCTCGGGCTGAGCCAGGGTGTCGGCAACCGGCGCGTCGAGGTGCAGGTCCGCTACCGGCTCAGCGGCCTGATGCTGTCCCAGGGCCGCCACGCGGACGCCGAAGACCTGCTCAACGGCCTGCTCGAACTCGTACGCGCCACCGGCGACGTGGTCGGCCAGGGCCGGATCCTGCACCGGCTCGGTGTGCTCAGCGCGGAACTCGGCCGGATTCCCGAAGCGCGCCGGCTGCTCCGCGAGGCGCTCGCCCTGCAACAGCAGGTCTACGACCGGCGCGGCGTCGGGGAGATCCGGGCGGCGCTGGCGAAGCTCGCGGTCGACCTTGGCGAGCCCGATCCCGCACTGCTCTGAACCGTCTCGCGTCCCTCACCCTGTGTCTCACGGCTGCCTCACCCCCGTCTTACCCCTGGCCTTTGTCGCGACTGTCCGATTTGTTGGCTAGGTGAGGGCTGGCGGCGTGATCGTTTACGGCTGAGGTGCGAAAAGGGCCCCCGATGCATGATCGTTTGCGGTTCTGGAGCGCGCTGACCGCCTCTGGCTACACCAGGCGCGTAAACGATCATGCGGATCGGGCCGGATTTACACCCCAGCCGTAAATGATCAAGGATTCAGTGATCCACGTCCGCGTGATGGAAGATCGTTCCCGCGTCATGGGCTCGGGCTGATGGCGAGACGGCTTGGGCATGATCGACAGCGGCTGAGATGTGAAAACCCGCCCCTGACCCAAGATCCCGAGTTCGGGTGAGGAGTCCACGGTCGCCGACGGTGGTCGCTGATGATCGCGTCGAACTCCTTGATCATGTAGCCCTATGTCGGCGAGAAAGCGCTCTCCTGTCGAGATGGCGTTACATGATCACGGCATGGCCGCCCCCATTGCCGGAATGGGGTTACATGATCATGGCGTTGGGCAGGCTCCCGTAGCAGATGCGGTGTCGCCGCCGAGGTTCACCCGGACTTTGTCCCGACTGTCCGACATATACGCGATGCACACCAGTGGCCGATGCCCATATCGGACAGTCGCGACAAAAGCCAAGGGAAGGGGTGAATCAGCGATCGGACGACGGTGATGGATGCGTCGCCCCACTCAGCTGGCAGTGGAGGCCCCCCAGGGCCGGAACGGTCTCCCGCGCGAGGAGCGGAGGTGAGATCGACGAACCCGGGAAATAAAGATCTTGAATTTGATGTGGGCGGGAATGGCGAAAGGGCGGCCGATGGCCGCCCTCGCGAAGGTGTAGTGCGTCAGTGGCTGCTGGGGGACGGGCTCGCGACCAGGCCGTCGCCCCACGGGGTGTCGGCGAGCACGACGCCCGAGGGACCGGCCGGGCGGCCCGGCGTCGTGGCGGCGATCCCGGCGAACGCGACGGCCGCGAGGCCGGCCGAGACGGCGAGCGTGCCGAGCAGGGTGATGACGCGGAAACCGTTGCGGCGCATGGGATTGCTCCTTCGTCTCGGCCCGACCCGGTGGCCCGTTTCGGTGCTGATCCCAAGCTATGAAGGCGCCCCTTCGGCTCCTTATCGCGCGGACAAGGCCCGGCGATAGCGATCCGGCCGCCGGACCAGGCGTGGCGATAACGCCGCGATAGCGCTGTCCCGAGGCTGGAAGTCAGGCGCGGTCGCGCCGGAGGCACGGGGACAGGCTTCTTGGGGGAACACGATGACCACGATGTCGATACCACTGCAGTTCGGTGGCGTACTGCGGCATTGGAGAAAGCGCCGCGGCGTCACCCAGCAACAGCTCGCCGACCTGTCGACGGTGAGCGTGCGGGCGATCCGCGACCTGGAGATGGGCCGGGTCGCGCAGCCGCGGCAGGACACCGTCCGGCTCATCTGCGACGGGCTGGGACTGACCGGCCGGGCGCGGGCCGAGTTCCACGCGGCGGCCACCCGGCCGGACGACGCGCCGGACTGGTGGCACGAGCCGCCGGACCTGCCGCCCGCGTACGACCGGTTGATCGGGCGGACGGCGGAACTCGCGGACCTCGGCGAGGCGCTCGCGGGCGGGCAGCGGCTGACCGCTCTCGTCGGGGTGGCCGGCGTCGGCAAGACCCGGCTCGCGCTGGAGGTGGCGGCCGACTGCTACGACCGCTACCGGCTGCCCGTGCTCTGGTCGGCGTACGCGGGGCCGCCGGCGAATCCGACGGTGACCCTGATCCGCGCGGCACTCGGTGCCGGGGTCGCTCCGGTGGCCGCAGTCAGCGCGGCCGATCAGCTCGGCGCCGTCATCGGCGACCGGGACGCGGTCATCGTCTGCGACGGCTACGACGCGTCGACACTGGACGTCGCGGCGCTGACCGGGCTGCTGCGCGCCTGCCGGGGCCTGCGGATCGTGGTGACCTCGCGTACGCCGATCCCGGCCGGCGGCGTGTTCGCCCTGCCGCTCGCGCCGCTGCCGGTGCCGCCGGACGGCCTGGACCCGGCGGCGCTCCGCGAGATCGACTCGGTACGCCTGCTGCTGCACCACGCCCGCCGCAGCGGGGCCGAGCCGTGCCTTTCCGCCGGCAACGCAGACACGGTCGCGGCGCTGTGCCGGCGGCTCGACGGGTTGCCCGCCGCGCTCGCCGGGGCGGCATCCTGGCTGCTGTTCTACGATCCGGCCGCGTTGCTGGACCGGGTCGAGGCCGATCCCTTCGCGGTCATCGGCGAGCCCGCGACCGGCAGCGAACTGCGCGGCGCGCTGCGTACGTCGGTACGCGACCTGCCGCCGCAGGAGCAGGCGCTGCTGGCCGCCCTGACCGATCTCGGCGGCACGTTCTCGATCAGCCGCGCCGCGACCGTCGCCGGCCTGCCCGCGCAGTGGTGTGCGCGGCTGGCCCGCAACCTGTCCGTCCGCGGGCTGCTGCGCCCGCAGCCGCATCCGCCGGGCACGGAACCCCGGTTCGCCGTCCCGTTCCTGGTCCGGCACGCGGCCCAAACTGCCGGTGATCTGCCTGGTCAACCACCGATGATCGCGGCGGCCCGGTCCTAGCGTCTGCCCAACACACCTTTCACCCCTCCCACGCACGACAAATGCGAAGGGTCACACCCATGAATCTCGATGCGATAGACGGCGGCGCGGAGCTCGCCGACGCCCCGGTGCCGGGCGTACTCGCCCCGGCGCTGGACATCGTCGTGACGAGCGTGTCCTCCGACTCGCACACCTGGAACCTGGTCTACCTCCAGCTCGTCCTGGAGGAGATGGGCCACCGGGTGACCAACCTCGGCGCCTGCGTACCGGACGAGACGATCGTCGAGTCGTGCCGCACCGGCCGCCCCGACCTCGTCGTCATCAGCACCGTGAACGGCCACGGCCGCCACGACGGGCTGCGCGTCATCCGGACCCTGCGCGACTGCCCGGAGTTCGCGGCGCTGCCGGTGGTGATCGGCGGCAAGCTGGACACCGTCGGCGGCGCGGGCGGCCAGAGCGCCGCCGAGCTGCGCGCGGCCGGCTTCGACGGCGTCTTCCAGGACGCCGGCGCGATCACCGAGTTCCGCTCCTTCGTCGCGGCCCTGCCGGTCGCGGGCCTCACGACCGGGTGGGAGCCGCGGGCGCTGGTCGGCGCCGGCGAAGCGATGGCGGGTGCGTGATGGAAGGCGATCTCGTCGGTAGATCGTTCGGCGACGTCGTCCGTCGCCGGGCCGCCACGCACGGCCTGGTCGTCCAGCCCCGGATGGGGTTCGCCGACCCGGCGCGGATGCGGGCCGGGCTCGTCGCGACCCGGGGCGCCCGGGCGGCCACCGCCGGGACGATCACGCTCGACAGCTACACCCGCGTCGGCGACCACGAGTCCGTCCGGCTCGCCCTGCGGCGCGGCGACGACCTCAACGGCTTCCCGATCGTCGGCCACGGCCCGGACGCCACCGCCGCGATGATCGACGGCGTGGCCGGCCCGGACTTCCCGATCCAGGTCCGCCACGGCTCGCCCGATCCGCGGCACATCGTCGCCGCGCTGCTGGCGAGTGGTCTGGACGCCACCGAGGGCGGCCCGGTCTCCTACTGCCTGCCCTACAGCCGTACGCCGTTGCGCGACGCCGTCGACAACTGGGCGCGTACGTGCGAGGCGCTGGCCGGGGCGCGTACGCCCGAACGCGAACCCCACCTGGAGACGTTCGGCGGCTGCATGATGGGCCAGTTGTGCCCGCCGGCCCTGCTCGTGGCACTGAGCGTCCTGGAGGGGCTGTTCTTCTGGCAGCACGGCGTCCGCGACATCTCGTTCAGCTACGCCCAGCAGACGAACGCCGCGCAGGACGAGGAGGCGGTGGCGGCGCTGCACCGGCTGGCCGGCGAACTGCTGCCGCAGGCCCGGTCGCATGTCGTCGTCTACACGTACATGGGCGTGTTCCCGCGTACGGAGCAGGGTGCGCTGCGGCTGCTCGGCGACTCGGCCCGGCTGGCCGTGCGTACCGGCGCCCGGCGGCTGATCGTGAAGACGACCGCGGAGGCGTTCCGGATCCCGACCGTGGCCGAGAACGTGACCGCCCTGGAGTACGCGGCCCGGGTCGCGGCCGACGAGTTCCGCGCCGAGGCTCCGCTGGTCGGCGAGACCGGCCTCCACGAGCAGGCGAAGTCCATCGTGGACGCCGTCCTGGAACTGTCCGACGACGTCGGCGCCGCTCTCGTGGCCGCCTTCGCGCGCGGCTGCCTCGACGTCCCCTACTGCCTGCACCCCGACAACGCGGGGCGTACGCGCGGCTATGTCGACGGCTCGGGCCGGCTGCGCTGGAAGCGCATCGGCGGGCTGCCGATCCGCGAGACCGCGGAGGTGATCTCGGGCCGGCCGATGTCCGCGGCCGAGCTGATCGACGCATTGTCCTATGTAGAGCTCAAGTACGACGCCGGCGCGCTGACCCCCGCGCGGCGGCCGGCCCTGATCGAGAAGACAACAGTGAAGGAGCGCGTGTCATGACCCAGACCCAGCTGCCCGCGACGGCGGGCGAGTCGCTCGCCGGGCCGCCCGGACCCCGGGCGCACCTGACGTCGCCGGTGACCCAGGCCGTCCTGCGGGTGCAGAACCAGATCACGGCGGCCGCCCGCGAGTACCTGTCGGGCGACGGCTTCGTGGAGATGCTGCCGCCGATCATCGGCCCGGTCACCGACCCGGGCGCCCGCGGCGCCAAGCAGGTCGACATCGACTTCTACGGCCACCGCTACAAGCTGATGACCAGCGCCATCCTCTACAAGCAGGCGTCCCTGCTGGCCTTCAACCGGATCTTCTACATCGCCCCCAACGTACGCCTGGAGCCGCTGGAGACCTCGTCCACGGCCCGGCACCTGGCGGAGTTCCACCAGATCGACGTCGAGGTGGCCCACGCGAGCCGGGACGACATCCTGCTCGTGGCGCAGGGCCTGGTCAGCCACATCATCCGGCGGGTGACCGGGACGATGGCGGCCGAGCTCGCCTTCCTCGGCCGCGACCCGCGCGCGTTCGACGCCCTGCTGGCCGGACCGTTCGGCCGGATGACCCACCACGAGGCGGCGGAGAGCCTGCACGGGCTGGGCCACGACCAGGACCCCCACGCCGAGATCGACTGGTACGCCGAGCGCCTCCTGTCCGCCCAGCACGAGCGCCCGTTCTTCGTGACCGACTACCCGAAGGGGTCCCGGGGCTTCTACGACCGGGAGAACCCCGACCGGCCGGGGACCCTGATGAACTTCGACCTGATCGCCCCGGAGGGTTACGGGGAGCTGTGCAGCGGCAGCGAGCGCGAGTTCGAGTACCGCCGCATCATGGCCCGCATCCGGGAGACCGGCGAGAACCCGGCCAAGTACGGCTGGTACCTGGACCTGGTCCGCGAGGGCATCAAGAGCAGCTCCGGCTTCGGCATCGGCCTGGAGCGGCTGACCCGCTACATCGCCGGGCTCGACGCGACCTGGCAGGCGAACGCGTACCCGAAGCTGCCCGGGGTGGTGTCCCCGTGAGCGTGTTGCGGGCGGCGACCTTCGCCGAGACCGACGTACGCCGCCGCGCCCGCCTCGGCGCCGCGGCGGCGTTCCCCGACGCGGACGGCTACGGGACGGCGCTGTTCGGCGCCGACCCGGGCCGCCCGGCCGGCGACGAGATCGACACCGCCCGGCTCGTGCCGCCGGTGTTCATGCCGCAGCGGCTGGAGAAGCTGATCGACCTCGGCCGCGAACCGCTCTACGGCGACGTCGACCTGACGACCGCGATCGGCGGTTTCACCTCGCCGCTGCCCGTCTACGTCTCGGCGTTCGGCTCGACCCAGGTGGCCAGCTCGAACCTGGGCCACGCGGTCAGCGAGCAGGCCGGTCGGCTGGGTGTGCCGATGGTGATCGGGGAGAACATCGTGCCGATGAACGGCTACGGCCGCATCGACGCCGACACCGAGCGTACGCTGCTGGGCCGCCTGCACAGGTACGCCGAGCACGTCCCCGACGGGACCGGCGGCGTGGTCGTCCAGCAGTCCACCGAGGACGCCGATGCCGAGGTGTGGAACCTCGTCTACAGCGACCCGGCCGCGACCCGGCTGATGGACACCGGCCGGCTGGCCTTCGAGCTGAAGGTCGGCCAGGGCGCCAAGCCGGGCCTGGGCGGCATGACGGTCGTCAGCGACGAGGTCGGCCGCCAGGTGTCGGAGCAGTTCGCCATCGACCCGATCTTCGGCCCGGACGCCGGCCGGGTCCTGCGGTGCGGGGCGCCGGGCACGTTCACCGACGAGATCCTCCGCCAGCAGATCCGGTTGATGCGCAACAACTTCCCGCGGGCGCGGATCTGGGTCAAGGTCCACCCGGGCCGCGACATCGCCCAGGTGACCCAGGTGGCCTGGGCGGCCGGGGCCGACGCGGTGACCGTCGACGGGGCCGAGGGCGGCTCCGGCTGGGCGCCGCTGGCCTTCCTCAACCACGTCGGCCTGCCGCTGGCCGAATGCCTGCGCCGCATCGAGCGGCCCGCCGCGTACTGCCTGCTGGCGTCCGGCCGGATGGCCGACGGGGCGCGGATCGCCAAGACCCTGATCCTCGGCGCCCGCGCGGCGGGGCTCGGCCGGGCGGCGCTGATCGCCGCCGACGAGGACCCCCGGGCCGGCCTGACCCGGCTGCTCGACAGCATCGCCCTCGAACTCCGCCTCGTCATCAGCGCCCTGGGCAAGTACAGCCCGGCCGCGCTCGACGCCGACGACATCTGGCTCCCGCAGCATCCGGTCACCGTGGCCGGCCGCGTACCGGAAGGGACGAACAATCATGAGTATCACCACTGAGCCCGAACTGGCGGCCGAATCCGTCGCCGGCGTACCCGAGGGGGTCCCGGTCGTCCGCAGACGCGGGGGAGTGCTGCGCCAGCGCGACTTCCGCCTGCTGTGGATCGGCGAGAGCACGAGCAAGTTCGGCTCGGCGATCACCGGCATCGCCCTGCCCCTGGTGGCCGTCTCCGTGCTGCACGCGAGCGTCCTGGCGATGGGCGTCCTGTCGGCCCTGGCCTGGCTGCCCTGGCTGCTGCTCGGCCTGCCCGCGGGCGCCTGGGTCGACCGCTGGCCCCGCCGGCCCGTGATGATCGTCTGCAACGCCGTCGCCTTCGTGCTGCTGGCCAGCATCCCGTTCGTCTACTGGCTCGGCTACCTGAGCATGGGCTACCTGCTCGTCGTCGCGACCGTCTCCGGCATCGGCGCGGTGTTCTTCGGCCCGGCGTACGGGGCGTACCTGCCGACGCTGGTCGAGGGCGACGACCTCGGCGAGGCCAACGCCAAGCTCGACGGCAGCGCCCAGGTCGCCTTCATCGGCGGCTCCGGCGTCGGCGGGCTCATCGCCCAGCTGTTCGGCGCGGTCGGCGGCATCCTCATCGACGCCGTCACCTACCTGGTCGCGGTCGTCAGCCTCAGCGCGATCCGCAAGCGGGAGCCGAAGATGGACCGCTCCGCGAGCCCCACGACCATCCGCGAGGACATCGCCGAGGGCGTCCGGTTCCTGGTCCGCGACCCCTACATGCGCATCATCGCGCTCTGCGCCGGGATCGAGAACCTCCTGCTCTCCGGGGCCCTCGCGCTCCTCGTCGTCTTCCTCGTCCGCGACGTCGGGGTCTCGGCCGGGTTCGTCGGCGTCCTGATGATCGCCGACAGCGTGGGCGGTTTCGCCGGCGCCGTCATCGCCACCCGCGTCAGCAAGTGGCTGGGCACCGCCCGCGCCCTGATCGTGCTCGCCGTCGCCAGCGCGCCGTTCGGCCTGCTGATCCCGTTGACCACCAAGGGATTCGGGCTGCTGTTCTTCGCGGTCGGGCTGGGCGTACCGGCGGCGGGCATGGTCGCCTGCGGCATCATCAGCTCCACGTTCCGCCAGCGCTACGTCCCGTCGAACATGCAGGGCCGGGTCGGCACGACCGCGATGGTCATCGTCTACGGCAGCATGCCGATCGGCGCGCTCATCGGCGGCGTGCTCGGCTCCACCCTCGGCATCACGGCCGGCTTGTGGATCATGCTCGCCGGGCTGGCCGCCGCGAAATGGCTGCGGCTCTTCGGCCCCATCAAGAAGACCCGGGATCTGCCGGTCCCGGCCTAGTCCCACCCGCGCGCGGTCCGTCGGGCCACGCTTTTCCGCCCTGTGTACGCGTACCGGCGTACACAGGGCATGATGATCGTCATGGGACGGGCGATTCTGGTGACCGGCGGGGCCCGGGGGATCGGGCGGGCGATCGTCGAGGCGTTCGCGGCGGGCGGCGACCGGGTGGCGATCCACTACCGGGGTTCCGCCGCCTCGGCCGCCGAGCTGCGGGATGCCCTGCCGGGTGAAGGGCATGCCGTGGTGCAGGGCGACATGGCCGATCCGGCCTCGGTACGCGCGATGGTGGACGGGGCGGCCGAGGCGCTCGGCGGGCTCGATGTGCTGGTGAACAACGCGGCGATGTACACGACGCACCCCGTGCTGGAAGTGTCCTATGAGGAATGGCAGGCCGAGTGGCGGGCCACCCTCGACACGAACCTGGTCGGTGCGGCGAACGCGATCTGGTGCGCGGCACGGCACCTGCGCGACCGTGGCGGCCGGATCATCAACGTCTCCTCGCGCGGGGCCTTCCGCGGCGAGCCGCGGCACGCGGCCTACGGCGCGAGCAAGGCGGGCCTGAACTCGCTGACGCAGTCGATGGCCGTCGCCCTCGCGCCGTACGGCATCGCGGTGGCCGCGGTGGCGCCCGGGTTCGTGGCGACGGACATGGCGCGGGAACGGCTCGAATCCGCCGACGGACCGGCGATCCGGGCGGAGAGCCCGTTCGAGCGGGTGGCGGAGCCGCAGGAGGTCGCGTCGGCGGTGCACTGGCTGGCGTCACCGCTGGCGCAGTGGGCGTCGGGCGCGATCATCGACCTCAACGGGGCGTCATACCTGCGCACGTAGAGCTGCGTACATGCGGCGGTGTTCAGGTGATCCACGTCGGCCGCCGTCGGCGTCGATCACCCGAACACCGTTACTACCGCTCGAACACGGCCCGATTCTCGCGGATGAACGTCGCCAACGATTGCGGCGGCGCGCCCCCGATCGTCTCGACGACGTCGGTGACCAGGTCCTGCTCGCCGTGCTGGTGTGCCTCGGCCACCCGCGAGAGGTGTTCGATCAGGTACGCGGGCACACCGTCCACCTGGGACAGCATCTGCCGCCACCGCTCGACGGGGATGTCCGCGTACTCCACCCGGCGGCCGAGTACGCGGCTGAACACGTCGGCCTGCTCGGCCATGGACAAGGACGCGGGCCCCGTCGGCACGTACGTCCTGCCCTGATGCGGGGCCGGATCGGCCAGCACCCCGGCGACCACGCGCGCGACATCGTGGCCGGCGACGGGGGCGTGCCGCGCGCTGCCGTACGGCAGGTACATCCTGCCCTCGGCCCGGATCGTCGCCGCGCCGGCGATGGTGATGAGGTTTTCCAGGAAGAACGGCGGTCGCAGGTGCGTGACGGCGATCCCCGACCAGTCGAGGACGCGCTCGGCGAGCCAGTGCCGGCGGGCCGCCGGGCTCGCATGGTCCGGACGGGCCGTGATCTGCGACATGTTCACGATCGACCGCAGGCCGGCGCGTCTCCCGGCGGCCGCGAACGTCGTCGTCGCCTCCAGCAGCCCTTCCTCGAGCGGATACGTGAAATACGCGCCGGTCACTCCGTCGAGTGCGGAGGCGACATCGCCGAGGTCGCGCAGGTCGCCGACGGCGATGTCGGCGCCCAGCGCCTTGAGCTCGGCGGCCCGGGCGTCGTCCTGGCGAACGAACGCGCGGACGGGCAGTCCTCGCGCGAGCAGCTGCCGCGCGGCGTGGTTGCCGGTCGCGCCGTGGCGCCCCGCGGCGCCGGCGATCAGTAGTGTCATCGTGCTTTTCCCCCTTCTGGGGTGCGGGTCGGCTGCACCGTTCCCTGCGGTGCGGTGGCGTGCGTACGCCGGCCGCGGGGACGAGTTTCCGAAGTGGACGAGCCGTGCTGCGAAAGTAGCAGTCAGCACTTCGAATTTACAAGTAAGGAATTCGACAATCGCAGGCTACGCTGTGGGCATGGTTGCGCGGGCTTACGACGAGGGCTGCGCCGCGACGCACGCCCTCGACCTGGTGGGTGAGCGCTGGGCCCTGCTGATCGTCCGTGAGCTGCTGTTCGGGCCCAAGCGGTTCACGGATCTGGACGGCCGGCTCGCCGGCGCCAGTACGAGCGTGCTGTCCCAGCGGCTGCAGGAACTCGCCGCGGCGGGCGTCCTCACCCGCCGCAAGCTGCCCCCTCCGGCGGGCTCGTGGGTGTACGAGCTGACCGACTGGGGCCGGGAGCTGGAGCCGATCATCATGGGGCTGGGCCGGTGGGGCATCCAGTCTCCGCGGTTCGACTGCGAGGCGCCGGTCACTCCCGCGAGCATGGCGCTCGCGCTCAAGGGGTTCGCCCCATCCGCCAGGGTCGAGAAACTGGCCGGTCTGGTCGAACTGGAGCTCGACGGCGAGGTCTTCCACGCCTTCGTACAGGACGGCCGGCTGCGGGTCACCGCGGCGACGGGCCGCCACCCCGACGCGAGGATCATCGCCAGCCCCGGCCGCCTGTGGCCGTTCCTGCGCGGCCTCGCGGCCACCCCCGGCAACCTGCGGAACAACGGCATCCGGACCGAAGGGGACGAGGCGACCGCGGTCGCGCTCCTGGTCGCCGTGGGCAGCTGACCACAGTGGATCCCGGCGTGGACGAGCGTCGCGAATGTGAGAGGCATTCGGGCCATGGAAATCCACGAGATCGTGAGCGATGATGCGGATGGCCGCTGCGATCCGGCCGGATCCCGGGGCCGCTGACGTCATGGCGGGGGTGGGTCCGATGGCGGTCGCGCGCGACGAGGCCATGCATGCGGCGGTCCTGGTCGAGGCCGCGGTCCGCGACGGTGCCCGCAGGCAGCGGGGCCGGCTCGCGTACGTGGTCGCGTTGCTGGTCGCGGTGGCGGTCGTCGGTCTCATCGGCTGGGTGCTGGTGTTCGCGATCGACGTCGGCGACAACCCGACGTCCGGCTGCCATTGCGTCATCGCCGTCAGGCGGATTCCGTTGCCGATCGGCTGGCTGGGCTTCCTGCTGAAGCCGCTGCTGTACCTCGTCGGCGGGGCGGCGCTGCTGGTCGCCCTGCTGTGGTTCGTGGAAGCCGTCCGGGCGCTGACCGGGGCCGACATCGACTGGGGGCGCAGGCTTCTCGAGCCGTGCCCGACCTGCGGCCGGGAGACGTTGCGGGCGAACGTGGTGACCGACACCGTGCACGACGGTGACGTGCGCATCCGCCGGCGCGGGAGTGTCACGGTGTGCACCGACCCGGAGTGCGACTACGCGACGGCGTCCGGTCCGCAGGGCGAGGACTCGCCGATCGCCGTCGAGGTGAGGCCCGCTGGGCAGCGCGTTTAGTCTTTTGTCGGAAATGCCAACACTATCCGCATCCTCGACCCGTTGAGGAGGTCGGCACCCATGATCCGGGTGCCCGCACTCATCGTCTGAGGAGGCATTTTGACCCGCGTACGCTTAAGAACCAGGTTCGCGGTCCTCACCGCGCTCGCCGGACTGCTCGCGTTCGCCCTGCCCGCCCCCGGCGCGGCCGCGAACGCCGGCGCCCGCTCCCACCACGTCAAACCGAAGCCGACCGTGGTCCTCGTCCACGGTGCCTGGGCCGACGGCTCCTCGTGGAACGCGGTCGCTCAGCGCCTGATCCAGGACGGGTATCCGGTCCGGATGCCGCCGAACCCGCTGCGCAACCTGAGCACCGACGCGCAGACGGTCTCGGACTTCCTGTCCACCGTCACCGGGCCGGTCATCCTGGTCGGACACTCCTACGGCGGCGCGGTCATCACCAACGCCGCCAACGGGCACGCCAACGTGAAGGCACTCGTCTACGTCGACGCCTTCGCGCCGGCCGCCGGTGAGTCGATCTTCCCGCTCGCGGGCGCCGGCTCGGTCGTCCTGGGCGACCCGGCCACCGTGTTCGACACCGCGGCGTATCCGGGTGCTCCGCCCGGCGACGTCGACCTGTATCTGAAGCACGACCTGTTCGTCACGTCGTTCGCGAACGGCGTACCTCGGTCGCAGGCCGAGTTGCTGTGGGCGGCCCAGCGGCCGATCGCCTACAGCGCGGGGACCGTGCCGTCCGGGGTGCCGGCGTACCTGACCATCCGGTCCTGGTACGTCCTCGGCACCCAGGACAAGGTGATCACGCCGGACGCGCAGCGGATGATGGCCGAACGGGCCGGCGCCAGGATCACCGAGGTCCGCGCGGGGCACCTTTCGATGATCACTCGCCCGGACGTCGTCACCGGCGTCATCGAGCAGGCGGTACGCGCGACCGCGTGATCCGCACCGGTCCGGCCATCCGCAACGGGGGGTGGCCGGACCGTGCGCGCGTACGCCGCACGAGGTCGTCAGGTCGAGCGAAGCTTCTCACGCAGCTCGACGGTCAGCGGGCTGTCGGTGTTCTCGGCGCGGGCGAGGGCCTGCCGGTAGGACTCCGCGGCGGCGGCGGCGTCGCCCGCGTCGAGTTCGCAGTCGCCCAGGTACCGCAGCGTGCTCGCCGCCCGGGCGGGTTCGACGGCGAGGTCGAACAGCCGCGCGCCGTGCCGGTAGGCGTCGCACGCCGGAGCGTGGCGGCCGAGCCGGTGCAGGGCGGCGCCGTAGGTGTCCCAGGTGGCCGCGGCGTGGGTGGATTCGCTGAAACCGGCGGCCGCCAACATGTCCAGCGCCTCACGGCAGTGCCCGATCGCCGCGTCGAACTCGCCGAGGTGGACTTCGGCCCAGGCGATGGCGTTGATCGATCCCGCCGCCCACTCGTCGTGCCCGGCCTCCCGGAACACCTCGTACGCGTCCCGCGCGGCGGCGCACACGGCGGTGTAGTCGCCGCGGCTGAAGTACATATGGGCGAGCCCGTTCATCGCGTTGCCGAGGACCCGCCGGTTGCCGGTACGCCGCAGGCACTCGATGGCGCGGCGGAACTGCGTCTCCGCCTCGTCTTCGCGGCCGAATTTGAGGTACGCGTACCCCAGCGAGCGGTGCAGCCAGCCGCGTTCGGCGTCGTCGTCCAGCAGTTCGGCGACGGGCAGCAGCCGCTCGGCCACGGTCAGCCAGTCGTTCCAGTGCCCGGCGCGGTCGAGGAAGAAGCCGATCGCGCGGCCGAGCCCGGTGGCCTGCTCGTTCCAGCCCCGGTCGGCGAGGTCGGCGACGGTGTGGACGAGGTTCGCCCGTTCGGCGGTCAGCCATCGGCGGGCGTCGTCGGCGTCGGTCAGCGGTGCGCGTACGGCGGTCGCCAGGGTCTCGTGCGCGACCGGCTCCTGGGGGTAGAGGAGCACCCGGGCGTCCCATGCCGTCTCGTAGTAGTGCTGGTAGAGGCGCAGCCGGGCGGCGCTCAGCGCATCGGGTTCCTCCTGCGCGGCCGCCAGTTCCGCCGCGTACGCGATCAGGAGGTCATGGGCGCCGAAACGGTCCGATCCCAGCTCGGCGAGCAGGCCGGCGTTCACCAGTTCGTCCAGCGCCCGGCGCAGGTCCTCGGGCGGCGCGTCCGCCAGGCTCTGCGCCGCCGGTGCCGACAGCTCGCCGTCGGGCACGATGCTCATCCGCCGGAAGACCCGCGCGGCGAGCCCGGACAGCTGGTCGTAGGACCACGAGAAGACGCTGTGCGGGTCGGTCACCGGATCCTCCACATGGGACACCGTGGAGCTCAGCCGCCGCACGATGTCGGCGAGCCGGTGGCGGGGCCGCGTGAGAGCCTGCGCGCCGATGACCGCCAGCGCGAGCGGCAGCCCGGCGCACCGTTCGACGATGACGGCGACCGCGTCGGGTTCCTGTTCCATCCGTTCGCGGCTCAGATATCCCGCGAGTACCTGGTGCGCGCCGTCCGGGTCCAGCAGCGGCAGCTCGACCGGGTGGGTGTCGTGGGTGACGGCCAGGCCGCTGAGCCGGTTGCGGCTGGTGACCAGGGCCGCCGACGTGCCGCCGGGCGGCAGGAGCGGGCGGACCTGCTCGGCGTCCCGCGCGTTGTCGAGGAGAACCAGGACGCGACGGCCGGCCAGCAGGCTGCGGTACAGCCCGGTCCGGGCGTCGAGACCGTGCGGCACCGCTGCCGGCGCCGCGCCCAGGCCCACCAGCAGCGCGTACAGCGCGTCGTCCGGGCCGACGGCACCGGCCGGCGAGAAGCCCCGCAGGTCGAGATACAGATGCCCGTCTGGGTAGGTGTCGGCGAGCCGGTGGGCCAGGCTGACCGCGAGCGTCGTCTTGCCCACCCCGGCGAGCCCGGAGACGGTCAGTACCGCCGGCGAGTCGGCCCGCTTCATGAGGTCCGCGAGAGTCTCCAGGTCGCGGCGGCGCGCCGCGAAGAAGCGCGGCTCCGGCGGCAGTTGCGCCGGTACCGTCCGGGCCGGCCGCGCGACCGGCTCGACCGTCGCACCGCGCAGGATCCGCGCGTGCAGATCCGCCACCGCCGCACCCGGATCCAGACCGAGATCCTCACTGAGGCGTACGCGGAGCCGCGCGAACGCCTCCAGCGCCTCACCCCGCCGGCCGGCGTACGCGAGCGCGCGCATGAGCAGCATCGTGGCGTCCTCGTCCAGCGGCCGCGCCCCGACCAGATCCGCCAGCTCGCCGAGGATCTCGGCGGCGTGCCCGGCGTCGAGGCGGGCGGCGTACGACCCGCGTTGAACCTCGCGGTGCCGCCGCTCCAGGGCTTCGCGCAGCGACGTGAGCGCCGGCGCGTCGACGAGGGCCGGGCCGCTCCACAGCCGCAGAGCCTCCCCGTAGACCAGGGCCTGTTCGGCGGGATCCGCCAGCCCCGCCGCCCGCCGGGCCAGCGCCTCGAACCGGTGGCAGTCCACGGCGTGCGGATCGACGTCCAGCCGGTACGCGTCCCCGCGGCGCTCCAGCGCGCCGGGCGCGCCCGCAGCCCCGAGGACGTGACGCAACCGGGAGACGTAGGTCTGTACCGTCTCGCGGGCCCGCGCCGGCGGCGTCGCCGTCCACAGCAGATCCACGATCCGGTCGACGGTCACCCACCGGCCCGCGTTCAGCAGGAGCAGGGCCAGAATCTCCCGCTCCTGCCGGCGTACCACCCGGACCCGCTCGCCGGCGATCGTGATCTCCATCGGCCCGAGGAGGCGGAAGTCCACAGGCGATACGATACGTCGGCCTGTCTCGCGCCTGGCGGGGCCGGATCGCCGTACCGCCTCGCGAGGCCGATCGGGCGAGCGGGTCCGGGTGCCGGTCTACGCGCCGGCGACCTTGCGCTGCGGTGCCTTCATGCCGCAGACGACGTCGACGATCTCGATGTACTTGCCCTTGGCGCCCATCCGGAAGTCGACCGCGGCGTGGTGGATCTCCTCCAGGGTGTCCGCCTCGATGATGGTCACCTGGTCGTACTTGCCGTTGACACCGCTGGTGACGATGTGGGTGAGCTGGCTGGACCACTTGGACAGGTCCTTGGCGTGCGCGGCGGACACGTCGTGGATCCCCTTGCGGCCGAGCTCGAAATACGCGGGGTCGATCTTCATGAAGAGCATCCCGATGTACTTGTTCTTCGCGGCGACCTCGTGCACAAATCCTCCCAAATGCGACAAAGCAGGTAGGCGGAAATCTAGCACGCCGGCGGCCGGCCCACCCGATGTCCTCGGTTATGCGGCGGGAGGGAAGCCTGACAGCAGTTCGGCGGTACGCGCCGGGTCCTCGACCATCGGCGAGTGCCCGGAGTCGGCCACCACCTCGATGCGGGCTCCCGCGACCGCCCGGTACAACTCGGCGGAGCTCACCGGCCAGCGCTGGTCCTGCCGGCCGAAGATCACCAGAAGCGGCTTGCCGAGGGCGCTCAGCCGTTCGGGCATCGTGCGTTGCGTGAGGTAGTCGTCCGACGCGTGCGACGTCGCGAGGAGCCCGTGGTAGGTCATCGCCCGCACGTCGTCGACGATGTCGGCCGGTGCGGTGAAGCCGGGCGCGAAGGCACTGCTGAGGCTCTTGCGGACCAGCCCCTCCGTGCGTACGCGCCAGAGGAGCTGGCCCACGACGGGCGCCTCGACGAGCTTCCCGGTGAACCCCTCGGAGGCGAAGAGGTCCAGGCGCGGGCCGGTGTCGATGAGCGCGAGCGCGTCGACCAGGCCGGGGCGCTGCTCGGCGAGCGAGGTGGCGACGTAGCCGCCGGTGGAGTGGCCGACGAGGACGGCATGCTGGATGTGGAGCTGGTCGAGCACCTGCCCGACCCGGCGGGCCTGGGCCGGGATGCTGTAGTCGGCGTCGGCCGGCTTGGCGGAGTCGCCGTGGCCGAGCAGGTCGACGCGTACGACGTGGCGCGACCGGGCCAGCGCCGGCACGACACCGTCCCACCAGCGTGACGATCCGCCGAGACCGTGGATGAGGACGAGGGCGGGCGCGCCCGCCGGGCCGTCCTCGCGGACGTGCATCAGGCCGCCGTCGACCGTGAGCAGCGGCGAGCCGGTGGCCGCGGCGGCCTGCCGGGAGCCGAGCAGGGTGTTGGTGAGCAGAGCGGCGGCCACGACGGCGACGGCCACGGCGGTGATGATCAGACCTCGTTTCATGCGTTCACTGTCGGCCGCGCAGGGGTGCCGCGGCTTGAACGAATGTTCCCCACCTGCGCGGCGTACCATGCGGGGTGTGAGGTCCAGCGCCACCGCGGTGTGGGACGTCGTCCGTCCACAGAGGCCGATTCCCGTCCCGGGTGTCGGCATGGTCGGCTTCCGCGACCGCGGCGTGTCCGCCACCCCGCAGCGCGCGATCGCCCATCCGTCGCTGACCCTGGCCGTCGACTTCGGGGCCGGCCGGCTCATCGTCACCGACGCCTCCGGCCGGCAACTGCGCGGCAGCGTCGCCGCCGGACTCGGCTTCGGCCCCGGCCCTTTGTGGGTCGGCGGCGAGCACTTCGAAGCCGTCCAGGTACGCCTGCCGCCGGCGCTCGCCCGGCCCCTCCTCGGCGTACGCCCCGCCGACCTGACCGGCGCCCCCGTCAGCCTCGACGACCTGTGGGGCCGGTCGGCCGCGCGGCTCCGCGAACAGCTGGCCGGCGCCGCATCCTGGGCGGAGCGCTTCTCGCTGGTCGCCGAGCAGCTGGCGAGCCGCCTGCGGGCCGCCGCGCCCGGAACGCAGCCGGCGGGCGAGATCGCGTGGGCGTGGGGACGCGTACAGGCCGGGGGCGGCCGGGTCCGGATCGACGAGCTGGCGGCCGAGCTCGGCTGGAGCCGCAAACGCCTCTGGTCGCGGTTCCAGGAGCAGATCGGCCTGCCGCCCAAGCGGGCCGCCCGCCTCGTCCGCTTCGACCACGCGGTCCACCGCCTCGTCGCCGGGCAGGACATCGCCCGGGTCGCCGCCGACTGCGGGTACGCCGACCAGTCCCACCTGCACCGCGAAGTCGTGGAGTTCACCGGGGAGACGCCGACGGCCGCACCGCGCAAACCATGGCTCGCCGTCGACGCCACCGCCTGGACGTGAGTCTGCGCTAAAGCTTCCTGGATGACCGGGCAATCTGCCGGTCATCTGCCGCTTCACCAGCCGGTTTCGCCTGCGTGGCGGCCATAGCCTCCTGTCATTCCCTTTCCGGAACGACTTTGGAGATGGTGGCGATGGCCAACCCCTTCGATCGCGAGGACGGCTCCTTCCTGGTCCTGGCGAACTCCGAGAACCAGCATTCCCTGTGGCCCGTGGAGATCGGCGTGCCCGCCGGCTGGCGGGTCGTGCACGAGGCGGACACCCGGGCGGCCTGCCTGGACTATGTCGAGACACATTGGACGGACCTGCGGCCCGCGAGCCTCGTCGCGGCGGCCGGGGCCTCCGCTCGCTGACCCCCGTCGTACGTCCACTCAGATAGGGGTAGCGAAAGTGGCTGTGACTATCGCGGAGCCGCCCGCGCTCCGATGGTGCGAACCCGAGGATACGCACGAGTATCCCCGTGACAGTACGGTGCACGCTCAGATCGAGATGTACGCGACGCGTACGCCGGACGCGACCGCGCTGATCTTCCACGGCGAACGGATCAGCTACGCCGCCCTCGACGCGGCCGCGAACCGGCTGGCCCATGTTCTCATCGAGGACGGCGTACGCCGGGGCGATCTCGTGGCCGTCTACGTTCCCCGGGGACCGGAGATGGTCGTCGGGATGCTGGCGGTCCTGAAGGCCGGCGCCGCCTACGTTCCGGCGGATCCGGCGTACCCGGTGAGCCGGATCGAGGGGCTGCTGGACCAGGCGGACCCGCGCACGATCCTGACGACGAAGGAACTCGGCAGGTCCCTCCACGACAGACGGACGCTGGACGTCGCCGACCCGCGAATCGCGAGCGCCGATCCGGCGAAGCCCGACGTGACCGTCGGGCCTACCGACGCCGCGTGCGTGATGTTCACGTCCGGGTCGACGGGGCGGCCGAAGGGGGCGGTGGGCGACCACCGGTCGATCCTGCGTACGTTCTGCGGCCAGGATTTCATGCAGCTGACCAGTGATCTCGTCTACCTGCAGGCGGCGCCGGTCTCGTGGGACGCGTGCGCGCTGGAGTTGTATCCGGCGCTGCTGCACGGGGCGGCCTGCGTGCTGCAGCCGGGGCAGAGTCCCGATCCGGCGCTCGTGGTCGAGCTGATCGAGACGCAGGGCGTGACGAGCCTGTTCCTGTCGGCCGGGCTGTTCGCCCTGCTGGCCGACCTGAACCCGGAGATCTTCGGGCGGCTGCGGCAGGTGGTCACCGGCGGTGACGTGCCGGTGCTCGCCCAGCTGCACAGGATCCGGCGGATGTACCCGGACCTGCGCATCGTCAACGGGTACGGGCCGGTCGAGAGCATGGTCGTGGCGAGCTGCCACCAGGTCGTGGCGGCCGATCTCGACGCGGTCACGCTGCCGATCGGCGTGCCGGTCGCGTACACGAGCGTGCATCTGCTCGACGACGAGTTGCGCGAGGTGCCCGCCGGCGAGCCCGGCGAGGTGTACATCGGCGGCGACGGGCTGGCCCAGGGGTATCTCGGGCAGCCGGGCGTCACCGCGACCCGGTTCGTCGCGTCGCCGTTCCACAGTGGAGGACGGCTCTACCGGACCGGGGACCTGGCGCTGCGGCGGGCGGACGGCGTACTGGAGTTCCTGGGGCGCTCGGACGACCAGGTGAAGATCCGGGGGTTCCGGGTCGAGCCGGGAGAGATCGAGGCCGTGGTGGCGAAGGCGCCCGGCGTCGCGGCGGTCAAGGTGATCGCGCGTGAGGACCGTCCGGGCGACAAGCGCCTCGTCGCCTACGTGGTCGGCGAGGATGTCGGCGGGGGCGTCGGCGGGGACCTGGACGCCGTACGCGCGTTCAGCGAGGAGCGGTTGCCCGCCTATCTCGTGCCCAGTGCCTTCGTACGCCTGGAAGCGTTGCCGCTCACCGCGAACGGCAAGGTCGACCGCAAGGCGCTGCCCGCGCCGGAGCTGCCGGCCGGCGAGCGGCGGGGGCCGCGGACCGGGCCGGAGGAGCTGCTGTGCGGGCTCTTCGGCGAGGTCCTCGGCCTGCCGGCGATCGGCATCGACGACCACTTCTTCCACCTGGGCGGGCATTCGCTGCTCGCCGCCCGCCTCATCAACCGGGTCCGTGCCACGTTCGGCGCGGAGCTGACCGTACGCGACCTGTTCGCCAGCCCCACCGTCGCCGACCTGGCCGGCCGCCTGGGTACGTCCCGGGGCAGCCGGCCGGCGCTGCGTTCCCTTTCACGGCCTCAAGGAGCTTCGATGATTCCCCTGTCCTTCGCCCAGCAGCGGCTGTGGTTCCTGAGCCGTCTGGAACACAGCCCGGCGTACAACGTGCCGGTCGCGGTCAACCTGCGCGGCCGGATCGACACCGCGGCCCTGCGTGCCGCCCTCGCCGACGTCGTCGCGCGCCACGAGGCGCTGCGTACGGTGTTCCCGGAACGGGACGGCGAGCCGTATCAGCAGATCGTGGACGACGCCCGGCCCGAGTGGATCGAGATCGACTGCGCCGCCGGCGAGGTCGACGACCTGATCCGGGACGCGTCGCGGTACGTGTTCGACCTGTCGGCCGAGCTGCCGCTGCGGGTCACCCTGCTGCGCAGCGCGCCCGACGAGCACGTGCTGCTCGTCGTCATGCACCACATCGTCAGCGACGGCTGGTCGATGAGCCCGCTGCTGCGCGACATCGCCGTCGCGTACGAGGCGCGCAGCCAGGGCGCGGCACCGGGCTGGGAGCCGCTGCCCGTCCAGTACGCCGACTACACCGTCTGGCACCGCGAACTGCTCGGCGACGCGGCCGATCCGGAGAGCCTGTCCAACCAGCAGCTCGCGTACTGGTCGAAGGCGCTGGACGCGCTGCCCGAAGAGGTCACGATCGCGCCCGACCACCCGCGCCCGGCCACGCCGAGCTACCAGGGTTCCGTCGTGCCGCTCGAATTCGACGTGGCGACCCACGGCGCCCTGCTCGACCTGGCCCGCCGCGAGCAGGTCACCCTGTTCATGATCCTGCAGGCGGCCCTGTCCGGCGTGATGAGCCGGCTCGGCGCCGGGCACGACATCGTCTTCGGCTCGCCGGTCGCCGGCCGGGTCGACGACGCGCTCGAAGACCTCGTCGGCTTCTTCGTGAACACCGTCGTGCTGCGTACCAACACTTCCGGGGATCCGACGTTCGCCGACCTGCTCGGCCGGGTACGCGAGACCGACCTGGCCGCGTACGCGCACCAGGACCTGCCGTTCGAGCGGATCGTCGAGGCGCTGAACCCGGCCCGTTCGCTGGCCCGGCATCCGCTGTTCCAGGTGATGCTGGTGCTGCAGAACAACGACGAGGCGTCGCTGGCCCTGCCGGACCTGGAGGTCACCAGCCGCCTGTCGGACACCGGGACCGCCAAGTTCGACCTGACCGTGGCGTTCTCCGAGATCCGCAACGCGCAGGGGGAGATCGCCGGGATCAGCGGTTCCTTCGAGTACGCGACCGACCTCTACGACCGCCGCACGATCGAGCTCGTCGCCCGCAGCATGGACATGGTCGTCCAGACCCTGGTGGCCGACCCGTCGGCCCGGCTGAGCAGCGTCGACCTGGTCCCGGCGGCCGAGCGTACGCAGTTGCTGGAGGTGTGGAGCGGTGCGACCCGGCCGGCGTCGGCACCGTCCACGATGCACGAGACGTTCGCCGCGCAGGCCGCCCGTACGCCGGGTGCCGTGGCGCTGATCGAGGGCAGCGTCCAGGTCACCTACGGCGAACTCGACGCGCGGGCCAACCGGCTCGCCCACCACCTGATCGCGGCCGGGGTACGCCGCGGCGACCTCGTCGGCGTCTACCTCGACCGCGGCGCCGAACTCGTCGTGGCGGTCCTCGCGATCGCCAAGGCCGGCGGCGCGTACACGCTGCTGGACACGAAGTATCCGGTCGAGCGGCTGGCCTCGGTCGTCAGCGACGCCGGGATCCGGACCGTGCTGAGCCGGCCGAAGGAGATGACCGAGCGCAACGCGTACACCCGGTGGTCCTGGCTGGACATCGCGGACCCGGAGGTCGGGCAGCGGCCGGTGTCCCCGCCGCTGGTCGAGGTGTCGCCCGCGGACGCGGTGTGCGTGATGTTCACGTCGGGCTCGACCGGGCGGCCGAAGGGCGTCGTGTCGTCGCACGAGTCGCTGGTGGCGACGTTCGTGGGGCAGGAGTTCGTGAAGTTCGGGCCGGACGAGGTCGTGCTGCAGTGCTCGCCGGTGTCCTGGGACGCGTTCGCGCTGGAACTGTTCGCGGCGCTGTTCTTCGGCGGCGCGTGCGTGCTGCAGCCGGGCCAGACGCCGGAGCCGGCCGTGATCGCGCACCTCGTGTCGCGGCACAAGGTGTCGACGCTGCACGTGTCGGCGAGCCTGCTGAACTTCCTGGTCGACGAGTACCCGACCGCCTTCACGGGGGTACGCCAGGTGATGACCGGCGGCGAGGCGGCCTCGGTCGCGCACATCCGCAAGCTGCTGGAGATCAACCCGGGGCTGCGCCTGGTGAACGGCTACTCGCCGGTCGAGTCGATGATCTTCACGGTGTTCCACGCGGTCACCCGCCCGGACACCGACGGCCGCTCGATCCCGGTCGGGAAACCCTTGCACGGCAAGCAGGTCTACGTCCTCGACGAGTTCCTGCAGATCGTGCCGGTCGGGGTGATCGGCGAGCTGTACATGGCGGGCGTCGGCCTCGCCCACGGCTATCTCGGCCAGTCCGGGCTGACCTCGTCCCGGTTCGTCGGCCACCCCTTCGCCGAGGGCGGCCGCATGTACCGCACCGGCGACCTGGTGCGCTGGCGTCCGGACGGCGTCCTGGAGTTCTGCGGGCGGGTCGACGACCAGGTGAAGATCCGGGGCTTCCGGGTCGAGCCCGGCGAGGTCGAGACCGTCATCGGCCGGTACGCGAGCGTCGGCGCGGTCGCCGTCATCGTCCGCGAGGACAAGCCGGGCGACCGGCGGCTCGTCGCGTACGTGGTGCCGGCCGGCGTGGACAGAATCGCGGCCACTGTGGACGTCGCCGGTCTCCGCGACCACGTGGCGGCGTGCCTGCCGGACTACATGGTCCCGTCGGCCTTCATGGTCCTCGACGGCCTGCCCCGCACGCCCAACGGCAAGCTCGACCGCAAGGCGCTGCCGGCCCCGGAGATCACCGCCTCGGCCGACGGCCGCCGTCCCCGCAACGAGCGCGAGCAGACGCTGTGCGACCTCTACTCCGAGATCCTCGGGGTGGCCGGGGTCGGCATCGACGACGACTTCTTCACCCTCGGCGGCCACTCGCTGCTCGTGACCCGCCTGATCAGCAAGGTACGCAAGGCGTTCGGCGTCGAGCTGACCATCCAGACCGTGTTCAGCGCGCGTACCGTCGCCAACCTCGTCGAGCAGCTCGACAACGCCGACAAGGCCCGTCCGGCCCTGCGTGCCCGAGCCCGGACGGAGTCCATGCGATGATCCCGGCGATCCCCCTCTCTTACGCCCAGCGCAGGCTCTGGTTCCTGCACCGGGTCGACCCCGGGACCGCGTACAACGTGGCGTTCACGTTGCGCGTCCGCGGAACCGTCGACGCGGACGCGCTGCGGGCCGCCCTCGGCGATCTGGCCGACCGGCACGAGGTGCTGCGCACGACCTTCCCGGAGCACGACGGCGAGCCCTGCCAGCAGATCCACGACGGCGTACGCCCGGAGCTCGGGCTCGTCTCGTGCACCGCGGACGAGCTGGACGGGGTGCTCGACGGGCTGGCCGGGCACGTCTTCGACCTCGGCGCGGAGATCCCGTTGCGGGCCCACCTCGTCGCGGTCTCCGGTCGCGACGCCACGGCGGGCACCGAGGACGACGGCGAGTACCGGCTCTGCCTGCTGCTGCACCACATCGCCGCGGACGGTTCCTCGCTGCGGCCGCTGATCGGCGACCTGACCGAGGCGTACCGCGCCCGGTCGGCCGGCGTGGCCCCGGACTGGGAACCCCTGCCGGTGCAGTACGCCGATTACACGCTGTGGCAGCAGGACGTGCTGGGCGACGAGGAGGATCCCGACAGCGTGGTCGCGCGGCAGCTCGACTACTGGCGCAAGAACCTGGCGGGGGTGGTCGACGAGCTGCCGCTGCCGGTCGACCGCTCCCGCTCGGCCCACACCGGCGAGGGCGGCGCGCTGTCCTCGGTCATCGTCGGGGCCGACGTGCACGCGGGGCTCGCCGCGCTCGCGTCGGCCACCGGGACCACTCTGTTCATGGTGCTGCAGGCGGCCGTGGCCACCCTGCTCACGCGGCTCGGCGGCGGTACCGACGTCCCGCTCGGCACCGCCGTCGCCGGCCGCGACGACGAGGCGCTCGAAGACCTCATCGGATTCTTCGTCAACACCGTCGTGCTGCGTACCGACACCTCGGGCGATCCGACGTTCCTGGAGCTGCTGGCCCGCGTGCGCGAGACCGACCTGGCCGCGCTCGCGCACGCCGACGTCCCGTTCGAGCGGATCGTCGAGGCGCTCAACCCGCCGCGCTCGCTCGCCCGGCATCCCCTCTTCCAGGTCATGTACGCCCTGCAGAGCCAGGCCGCCCAGTCCGCCGCGGAAGCCGAGCAGGACGCGTCCGGCGTACAGCTGGAGGTGATCCCGGTCCCGGCGACGTCGGCGAAGTTCGACCTGACCGTCGCCGTCTCGGAGATCCTGACGGCGTCCGGGGGACCGGACGGTCTCGTCGTCTCCTTCGAGTACGCCACCGGCGTGTTCGACGCCGCGACGATCGAGCGGATGCTCGCGTACTTCGTCGTGGTGATGCGCTCGATGATCGCCGGCCCGGAGCACCGGCTGAGCAGCGTCGAGCTGCTCCCGGCGGACGAGCGGGCGCTGCTGGTGGACCGGTGGAGCGGCGCCGCCGAGCCGGCCGCGCCACTGTCCACGGTGCACGAGACCGTCGCGCGGTGGGCGGCGGAGACCCCGGACGCGGTCGCCCTCGTCTTCGCCGACGAGCGCGTGACCTACCGGGAGCTGGACGAGCGGGCCAACCGGCTCGCCCATCACCTCCTCGGCAACGGGACGAGCAGAGGCGATCTCCTCGGCGTCTACCTCGACCGCAGCGTGGAACTCGTCGTCGCGCTGCTGGCCGTCGCCAAGGCCGGTGCCGCCTACACGCTGCTGGACACCAAGTACCCGGTCGAGCGCCTGGCCGCCGTCGTCGCCGACGCCCGCATCGGCACGGTGCTGAGCCGGCCGGCCGAGATGGCCGAGGTCCCGCCGGGCACCTGGAGCTGGCTGGACATCACGACGGAAAGCGACCGCGGTGATGCTCCACAGACGACGGTGAGCCCGGACGACGCCGTGTGCGTCATGTTCACCTCCGGCTCGACCGGCCGGCCGAAGGGCGTCGTCTCCTCGCACGGCTCGATGGTCGCCACGTTCCTGGAACAGGACTACGTACGCTTCGCGCCGGACGAGGTAGTCCTGCAGTGCTCGCCCGTCTCGTGGGACGCGTTCGCGCTGGAACTGTTCGCGGCGCTGTTCTTCGGCGGCACCTGCGTCCTGCAGCCCGGCCAGACTCCCGAGCCGGCCGTCATCGCCGACCTGGTCGAGGACCACAAGATCACGACCATGCACGTGTCGGCGAGCCTGCTCAACTATCTGGTCGACGAGCACCCGTCCCTGTTCGCCGGCGTACGCCAGGTGATGACCGGCGGCGAGGCGGCCTCGGTCGCGCACGTCCGCAAGCTGTTGGAGATCAATCCAGGGCTGCGGCTGGTGAACGGCTACTCGCCGGTCGAGTCGATGATCTTCACGGTGTTCCACCCGATCACCGCCGAGGACTGCGCCGGGCCCTCGATCCCGGTCGGGAAACCGTTGCGGGGCAAGCAGGTCTACGTGCTCGACGAGTTCCTGCAGATCGTGCCGCGCGGGGTGACCGGCGAGCTGTACATGGCCGGAGCCGGTCTCGCGCACGGTTACCGCGGTCAGCCCGGCCTGACGTCGGCCCGGTTCGTGGCCAACCCCTTCGCCGGTGGCTCCCCGTCGAGCACTGGCGAGCGCATGTACCGCACCGGCGATCTCGTCCGCTGGACGGCCGAGGGCGTGCTGGAGTTCTGCGGCCGCGCCGACGACCAGGTCAAGATCCGGGGCTTCCGGGTCGAGCCGGGCGAGGTGGAGACGGTCATCGGCCGCCACCCGTCGGTCCGGTCGGTCGCGGTCGTCGTCCGCGAGGACAAGCCGGGGGACAAGCGCCTGGTCGCGTACGTGGTCGGCCAGTCGACCGTGGACACGGCCGAGCTGCGGGCCCACACCACCCAGGCGCTGCCCGACTACATGGTGCCGGCCGCCTTCGTGGTGCTCGAACAGCTGCCCCGCACCCCCAACGGCAAGCTCGACCGCAGGGCGCTGCCGAAGCCCGACATCACCGCCGCCGGCCGCAAGCCGCGCAACCCCCGCGAGGAGATCCTCTGCGACCTCTACGCCGATCTCCTCGGCGTGCGCGGGGTCGGCATCGACGACGACTTCTTCGCCCTCGGCGGCCACTCCCTGCTCGCCGCCCGGCTCATCGGCCGGGCCCGCGAGCGGTTCGACCGCGAGATCACCATCAAGGCGCTCTTCGCCAACCCGACGCCGGGCGCGCTCGCCGCGTACCTGGAGAGCGCGGGCGGGCTGCGCCGCCGACCGCTGCGGCCGGCCGCCGTGCGCCCCGCACCCATGCCGCTCTCGTTCGCCCAGCGCGGCCTGTGGTTCCTGCACCGGGTCGAGCCGGGGACCGCGTACAACGTGGCGTTCTCGCTGCGGCTGCGCGGACCGCAGGACACCGCGGCCCTGACCGCCGCGCTCGGCGACCTGGCCGACCGGCACGAGGTCCTGCGTACCACCTTCCCGGAGCGTGGTGGCGAACCCTTCCAGCACCTTTCCGACGTACGCCCGGCCCTGGCACTCCTGCGTTGCGCGAAAGGAGAGCTGGACGAGGTGCTCGACGGGCTGGCCGGGCACGTCTTCGACCTCGGGACCGAGATCCCGTTCCGGGCCGCCTTGGTCTCGCTGTCCGACGACGAGCACCGGCTGTTCCTGCTGATGCACCACATCGCCGCCGACGGCTGGTCGATGCGGCCGATGATCGACGACCTGACCCGCGCGTACGCCGCCCGCCGGTCCGGCCGGAGTCCCGAGTGGACCGCCCTGCCCGTCCAGTACGCCGACTACACCCTCTGGCAGAACGACGTGCTGGGCGAGGGCACGGACGAAGGATCGGAGCAGCTCGCGTACTGGAAGGACAGGCTCGCCGGACTGCCCGAGGAGATCGAGCTGCCCGCGGACCGGCCCCGGCCGGCCGAGCGGGACGGCCGGGGCGAGACGGTCGTGCACCGGCTGAGCCCGGAGCTGCACGCGCGCCTGCTGGAGATCACCCGCTCGGAGCAGGTGACGACCTTCATGGTGGTGCAGGCGCTGACCGCCGCGCTGCTGGCCCGGATGGGCGCCGGCACCGACGTCCCGCTCGGTACGCCGACCGCGGGCCGCAGCGATCCGGCGCTGGACGACCTCGTCGGCTACTTCGTGAACACGCTGGTGCTGCGCACCGATCTCGGCGGCGACCCGTCGCTGCGGGAACTGCTGCGCCGGGTGCGTACGGCGACGATCGACGCGTTCGCCCACCAGGAGGCGCCGTTCGAGCGGGTTGTCGAGGAGCTGAACCCGACCCGCGTCCTCGGCCGGCACCCGCTGTTCCAGGTCATGGTCGCGCTGCAGAACAACGAGGCGGTCGGAGACGGGGACGGGGACGGGATCGAGCTGCGGGCCGTCGCGACCGGCACGGCGAAGTTCGACCTGAGCGTCGACTTCCTGGACCGGCGGGACGAGAGCGGCGCCCCGGCGGGCCTCGACGTCTACTGGGAGTACGCGACCGACCTGTTCGACCGCGGCACGGTCGCCGGGCTGGCCGCGCGGTTCGAGCGGTTCGCCACCGAGGCCGTCGCGGATCTCGATCGCCCGGTGCTGGCCGCCGAGGTCCTGACCGCCGCCGAGCTGCACCACGCCCTGGTCGAGGTGAACGACACCGCCGGCGAACTCCCCGCGACCACGATCGACGCCCTCGTGCGCGCCCGGGTCGCGGAGCATCCCGACCGGACGGCCCTGATCGACGCGGACGGGACGACGCTGACCTACGCCGAACTCGACGAAGCGGCCCGCAACCGGGCGGGCCTGCTCGCCGCTTTCGGCGCCGGACCGGACACGGTCGTCGGCATAGCCGTCCCCCGCGGCCGGGAGTCGATCGTCGCGATCCTCGCCACCGTGTACGCGGGCGCGGCGTACGTGCCGCTCGATCCGGAACTCCCGGCCGACCGGATCGCGTATCTGCTGGGCGACGCGGAACCAGTGTGCATTTTGACCACCGCCGAACTGGCCCCGCTCTTCGACGGCCGGCCGGTCGTCGCGATCGACGTCCCGACCTCGTCCATAGTGGAGGCAACGCTGCGTCCGGCGAGCCCGGACGACGGCGTCTACCTGCTCTACACCTCCGGCTCGACCGGGCGGCCGAAGGGCGTCCTGACCTCGCATCGGGCGCTGGTCAACCAGCTCACCTGGCGGCAGGACTTCTACGGCCTCACCCCGGCCGACCGGATGGTCCACAAGACGGCCGCCGGATTCGACGTCGCCGTGCTGGAGGTCTTCTGGCCGCTGACCGCCGGGGCCGCCGTCGTCGTCGCGAAGCCGGGCGGGCACCGGGATCCGGCGTACCTGGCCGGGCTCATCGCCGAGCACGGCGTCACGGTCGCCGACTTCGTGCCGGCGCTGCTGGACGCTTTCCTGCGCGAACCGGCCGCCGCCGCGTGCACGTCGCTGCGCCGGCTCTTCTCCGGCGGCGAGGCGCTCACCGCGGACCTGGCGGCCCGGTGCCGCTCGACGTTCGGCGTACCGCTGCACAACGCGTACGGGCCGACCGAGGCGGCGGTGGACGTCACGCAGTTCACCTGCGACGAGCGGCTGGGCGCCACTGCCGGCGGCACCGTCCCCATCGGACGGCCGAACCGCAACGTCCGCGTGTACGTCCTCGACGAGCGGCTGCGGCCGGTGGCCCCGGGCCGCCCCGGCGAGCTGTACCTCGCCGGTCCCCAGATCGCCCGCGGCTACCACCGCCGGCCCGGCCTCACCGCGTCGCGGTTCGTCGCCGATCCGTTCCCTGCCGATCCGTTCGCAGCCGGCACGGCCCCCGGCCGCATGTACCGCACGGGCGACGTGGTCCGCTGGCGGCAAGGGGAACTGGAATACCTCGGCCGTACCGACACCCAGGTCAAGATCCGCGGCGTACGCGTCGAGCCCGGCGAGGTCGAAGCCGTCCTCGCCGAGCACCCGGCCCTGACCGGTGCCGTGGTGACGGTACGCGACGAGCGGCTGGTCGCCTACCCGGTCGGCGCGCCGGTCGCCGAGGACGAACTGCGGGCCTTCCTGGCCGAGCGGCTCCCGGACCACATGGTGCCGCAGAGTTACGTGACGATCGACGCGATCCCCGTGACTCCCAACGGAAAGGTGGACTACCGGGCGCTTCCCGCTCCGGTCGTGGGGACCGGCAGGGCCGCGCGTACGCCGCAGGAGGAGATCCTCTGCGGGCTCTACGCCGAGCTGCTGAACGCCGCGCCGGTCGGGGCCGACGACAACTTCTTCGCCCTCGGCGGCCACTCCCTGCTGGCGGTACGCCTCATCAACCGCGTACGCGAATCGCTCGGGGCGGAGCTGGACGTCCGGGACATCTTCCGGGCACCGACCCCGGCCGGCCTGGCGACGCGACTGGACCAGGCCGGCGGGCGTACGCGTCCCCGGCTGGCCGTCGCCGCCCGGCCGGACCGGCTGCCGCTGTCGCACGCCCAGCAGCGGCTGTGGTTCCTGCACCAGATGGAGCCGAGCGCCGCGTACACGATGGCGACGGCGCTGCGGCTGCGCGGGCCGTGGCACGGCGACGCGCTGCGGGCCGCTCTCGGTGACCTGGTCGAGCGGCACGAGCCGTTGCGGACGGTCTACCCGCAGGTCGACGGCGAACCGGTCCAGCTCGTCCGGGCCGCCGCGGACGCCGTCCCGCACTGGTCCGAAGTGGACTGTACGCCGGACCGGCTGGCCGAGGCGGTCGGCGACGCGGCCGGGCACGTGTACGACCTCGCCACCGACAGCCCCTTGCGGGCCCGGGTCCTGCGGCTGGGTGCGGAGGATCACGTGCTGGTCCTCGTCCTGCACCACATCTGCGCCGACGGCTGGTCGATGGGACCGCTGCTGACCGACCTCGCGACCGCGTACGCGGCCCGGCTGGACGGCACGGCACCCGTCTTCGAACCGCTCCCGGTGCAGTACGCCGACTACACCCTCTGGCAGCGCGAGATGCTGGGCGACGCGGCCGATCCCGAGTCGCAGCAGAGCGCGCAGCTGCGCTACTGGCGGGAGCAGCTCGCCGACCTGCCCGACCAGCTCAGCCTGCCGGTCGACCGGCCGCGCCCGGCCACTCCCACGGGAGCCGGCGCGACCTTCGAGGCGGTCATCCCCGCCGGGCTGCACGCGGCGCTGGCCGAGCTGGCCCGGTCCCGGCAGGTGACCCTGTTCATGCTGCTCCAGGCGGCCGTCGCGGGCCTGCTGACCAAGCTCGGCGCGGGCGAGGACATCCCGCTCGGCTCGGTCGTCGCCGGGCGTACCGACGCGGAACTCGACGAGCTCGTCGGCTTCTTCGTCAACACCCTGGTCCTGCGGACCGACACCAGCGGCGATCCGACGTTCACCGATCTGCTGGCCCGCGTACGCGAGACGGACCTGGCGGCCCTGTCCCACCAGGACCTTCCCTTCGACCAGCTCGTCGAGGAGCTGAACCCGATCCGCTCGCTGGCCCGCCACCCGCTCTTCCAGGTGATGCTGGTCCTGCAGAACACCGGCGGCGACAGCACGTTCACGCTGCCCGGGCTGGACGTCGACTTCGAGCGGATCGGCCAGACCGGCGCGAAGTTCGACCTGACGATGGTCCTGTCCGAGAACCACGGCGAGGACGGCACCCCGCAGGGCATCCACGCCGCCTTCGAGTACGCCACCGACCTCTTCGACGACGCCACCGTCGAAACGATCGCCGCAAGACTCACCATGCTCCTGCAAGCCGTCACGTCCAACCCCGGAATCAAGCTGTCCGAAGTGGACGTCATCGGTCCCGAGGAACGCCGCCGGCTCCTCGACGACTGGCAAGGCAACTGGAGGGAATACGACGTTACGCGTACTATATGCGCTTTGATCGAAGCGCAACCCTCCAGCGCGCTGGCCGTGGCCGACGATCTGACAAGGCTGAGCTACGCGGAGCTGAACGGGCGCGCGAACCAGGTGGCCCGCTGCCTGAAGGGCGCCGGAGTCGAACCCTCCACAGTGGTGGGAGTCTGCCTGGACCGCGGCGTGGACATGGTGGTCGCGATGCTCGGCATCCTCAAGGCCGGCGCCGCCTACGCGCCGCTGGACCCGACGTATCCGGCGGATCGGCTGGCCTTCCTCATCGAGGACACGGCGATGCCCCTCGTCGTGACGAACACCGCGCGAGCCGACCTGCTGCCGGACGGGATGGCCCGCCTCCGGCTGGAGGACACCGCGGCTGCCGCGGACACGAGGATCGACGAGTCGACGCCGGACGGGGTCGCCTACGTGATCCACACATCGGGTTCGACCGGAACTCCCAAGGGCGTGGTCGTCCGGCACCGCACCCTGACCGACATGTGCTTCGACCATGCCGAGCGCTATGCGCTCACGTCGGCCGACCGCACCTCGCAGGTCGCCTCGCAGGGCTTCGACGCCACAGTCTGGGAGATCTGGCCCTACCTGTGCGCAGGAGCCTCGGTACACCTACCCGCCCAGCAGACCCTCGACGACGCGGACGCCCTGCTGGACTGGATCGTCGAGAAGCGGCTGACCTGCTGCTTCCTGCCGACCCCACGGTTGGAGCTGCTGCTCGACGATCCGCGATGGGAGAAGTCCGCGCTGCGCTGGCTGTTCACCGCCGGCGACGTCCTGCGCCGCACGCCCGGCCGTGACCTGCCCTTCACGCTGATGAACCTCTACGGCCCGACCGAGTTCACGGTCGTCGCCTCCGGTTGCGCGGTGGAGGCCGGCGGGAAGGGCCTGCCGCCGATCGGGCGGCCGGTGGCCAACTCGGACCTGCTCGTGCTCGACGGCGCGCTGCGGCCGGTTCCGGTCGGCGTAGCGGGGGAGTTGTACCTGGCGGGCTCGGGCACGGCCGCCGGTTATCTCGGCCGCCACGGCCTCACCAGCACCCGGTTCGTCGCCAACCCCTTCGCGCGTACGCCGGGGGAGCGGATGTACCGCACCGGCGACATCGTGAAGTGGCGGCCGGACGGGCAGCTGTCGTTCCTCGGCCGCCTCGACAACCAGGTGAAGATCCGGGGCATCCGGATCGAGCTGGGGGAGATCGAGTCGGTCCTCGGCCGCCATCCGGCCGTACGCCAGGCGGTCGTCCTCGTCGTCACGGCCGGCCCGGAACCGGCCGGTGGCGTCCAGCGGCTGGCGGCGTACGTGGCCGCGGATCCGGCGGCGCCGGACGTCTCGGCGGCCGAGCTGCGGCGGCACTGCGGTGCGCTGCTGCCCGACTATCTCGTCCCGGCCGCGTTCGTCATCGTCGACGACCTGCCGCTGACCCTCAACGGCAAGCTCGACCGGCGGGCACTGCCGGAACCGGAGTGGGGAGCGGGCGGGACCGGCCGCGACCCGCGTACGCCGGTCGAGAAGGCGCTGACGGAGATCTTCGCCGAGACGCTGGGCCTGCCCCGGGTGACGATCGACGACAGCTTCTTCGACCTCGGCGGGCACTCGCTGCTGGCGACGAAGATGATCAGCCGGATCCGGCGGGAGCTCGGCGGCACCGTCGGCATCCGTACGCTGTTCGCCGCGCCGACCCCGGCCCTGCTCGCCGAGCAGCTGGACGGCGCCGGCACGGACGCCGACGCCCTCGCGGTCCTCGTGCCGCTGCGCGCGTCGGGCTCGCGTACGCCGCTGTTCTGCGTGCACCCGGCGGCCGGGACGAGCTGGGTCTACTCGGGACTGCTCCGCCACCTCGGCCCGGACCAGCCGCTCTACGGCCTGCAATCGCGGGGGTTCACGGCGGCGGACCCGGTGACCCCGGACATCGGGGCGATCGCCGCGGACTACGTGGCCGAGATCCGGACGGTGCGGCCGCACGGCCCCTACCGCCTGCTCGGCTGGTCCTTCGGCGGGGTCGTCGCCCACGCGATGGCCGCCGCGCTGGAGGCGGCGGGCGAGCGGGTGGAACTGCTCGCGATCCTGGACGGCTACCCCGCCGTACGCGATGCCGGGGCGGTCCCGCTGGCCGCCGACGATCCCGTGTCGCTGCGGGCCCTGCTCGACTCCGTGGGCGTCGACGCGCCGGTCGCCTCCCGGGCGGAGTTCCTCGCGCTCGCCGCCGCGCCGGACAGCCCGTTCGCGGTGCTGGGGGCGGAGGGCATCGCCGCGCTGCCGGCCGTGTTCGCCGGGAACGGCAACGCGATGTCCACATACGACAGCGGAACGTTCGGCGGTGACGTGCTCTTCGTCGCCGCGACCGGCGACCCCGGCGAACGGCCCGACCCGGCGGCGTGGCGCGGCCACGTCGGCGGCCGGCTCACCGTCCACGAGGTCGCGTGCCGCCACGGCGACATGCTCCAGCCGGGCCCGCTGGCGCGGATCGCCCCGCTGATCACCGAAGCCCTTGCACCGCAAGCTCTTCACCGAAATCCTGAAGGAGGAAACCGATGAGCACGCCCGACTCCGGTGAGACCCTGGTCCGCCGCTACTACGCCTGCGTCGACGCCGGAGACGTGGCCGGCCTGGTCGCGCTGTTCGAACCGGACGCCGTCTACTGCCGGCCCGGCTACCCGCGGATGAACGGGCACGCCGAGATGGCCGCCTTCTACAGCAGCGGCCGCAAGTTCCGCAGCGGCAGCCACGACTTCACGGCCATCCTCGACACGGGCGGCCACGTGGCCGTGCACGGGGAGTTCCACGGCGAACTGCACGACGGTACGCCGATGGACCTGCGCTTCGCGGACTTCTTCGAACTCGGCGACGCGGGACTGTTCTCGCGCCGCGACACGTACTACTTCGCACCGCTCGGCTGAATCTTCCGAATGAGTTGTTCCCTTTGACCGACAGGAGACCTGACATGACCGCTGTTGCCGAACCCATGACGGCCGTCCACCCCGGCGGCCGGCCCAGCAAGGCGATGGCCAACCCGGGCCACGGCGACGCGTTCACCGACCACATGGTGACGGCGTACTGGACCAGAGAGGCGGGCTGGGGTCCGGCCCGGCTCGGCGCGCTGGAGAACCTCACGATCCACCCGGGAATGATCGGGCTGCACTACGCGCAGGTGGTGTTCGAGGGGCTCAAGGCCTTCGTCCAGGCGGACGGGTCGATCGCGGCGTTCCGCCCGCGGGCCAACGCCGCCCGCTTCGCCCGCTCCGCCGCCCGCCTGGCGATGCCGGAGGTCGGAGAGGCGATGTTCCTGCGGGCGGTCGAGGACGTCGTGCGTGCCGACGCCGACTGGCTGCACGACAACCCGCGGCACACCCTCTACCTGCGACCGCTGCTGTACGCGAGCGAGAACAACCTGATGCTGCGGGCGTCCAACGAGTACACGTTCCTGATGATGGCGTTCCTCGCGGGCGGCTTCTTCGGCGACGCGGTCGAGCCGGTACGCGTACTGGTCAGCCGCGACTTCACCCGGGCGGTTCCGGGCGGCACCGGGAACGTGAAGTGCGCGGCGAACTACGGGCCGTCGCTGCTGGCCCAGCGGCAGGCGCACGAGGCGGGCTGCGCGCAGGTGGTCTGGCTCGACGCGGCCGAGCACCGGTACGTGGAGGAGATGGGCGGCATGAACCTCTTCTTCGTCCGCGGTTCCGGCTCCTCGGCGACCCTGGTGACCCCGCAGCTCACCGGTACGCTGCTGCCCGGCAACACCCGCAGCAGCCTGCTGACGATCGCGGGGCTGGAGGGCCACGCGGTGAGCGAGGAGCGCATCACGGTCGACCAGTGGCGGGCCGAGTGCGCGGCCGGGACGATCACCGAGGTGTTCGCGTGCGGCACGGCGGCCGTCGTCACCCCCGTCGGCGCGGTACGCGACCGCGACGGCGACTTCGCCATCGGCGACGGCGCGATGGGCCCGATCACGAAGAAGCTGCGCACGGCGCTGCTCGACATCCAGCACGGCCGCCGCCCCGACCCGGACAACTGGCTGCACCCGATCTGCTGATCCCCAACCCCCGCCCCCAACCTCACCCCCCACCCCCAAGATCCCGCTTGGATCAGGAAAATCACCCGAATCTTGGCCCAAGATTACGTGGCGATCCCTGATCCAAGCGGGATCTTGGCCGTTGCCCGGCCGGCGGTCAGGGCCGGCGATCGGGCTGGCGGTCGGGCTGGTGGTCAGGGCTGGTGGTCAGGGCTGGTCCTGCTCGGGGTCGGGCGTGGTCCAGGCTTCGGGACGGCAGTCGGCGCCGGCCGGTTCGATCGCGGGCGCGGCCTTCCGGCGGCGTCGCGTACCCCGGTCGAGCAGCGAGCGGAGCGGGCGTTTCGGCGCAGGGGGCAGGTCGGCCACCGGCTCGGGCCGCTGCGCCGCGACGACGGCCGCCGCGCCGACCGTCAGCGTCAGCAGCTCGTCCAACTGCTCGGGCGAGGCCACCTCGGCCAGCTCGGTGAACTTCTCGCGGGCCAGGCCCACGGTCGCGTCGAGCCAGGCCCACGCCTCGGCCACCATCAGATCGGCGCCGAGCGGCGCGTACTTGTCCAGCGCCTCGGCTGCCAGCAGCGTCGCGGCCGGGCACTGCGCGACCGGCTCGCCGGCCAGGGTCCACGCGGCGACGCTCGCTATCCGCAGGCTGATGGACACCGAGTACGCGGGCGCGAGGAAATGGTGCACGAGGGCCCGGCCGGTCAGCCGCACGATGCGCTCGGCCAGTTCGTCGGCGAGGCCGTCCACGGTCAGCTCGACCTCGGCGATCCGGGAGGTGCCCCGGCCGATCAGGCGGGTCGCGTCGTCGAGGACGTCCGCGAGCAGGGCCAGCGTCTCGGCGAGGGACCGGCCGAACGTGGGCAGTTCCCGCGTACCGGGTTCGTCGTACTGGGCCGCCCATCGGCGGACGAGCACGGCGGTGGTGCCGGTGGCCGTCGCGGGGCGTGGCCGCCGTCCGGCCGTCATCCGGCAGCGCAGCACCGTACGCGCCCCGGTGGATTCCCGTTCGGCCCGGGTCGGTACGCCGGTTACCGGGGTCAGGTCGCCGTCGGGGTCGCAGTACCGGCAGGTCGGGCCGTCGACGACCACGCGGACGGTGGAGCCGGCGGCCTCCACGAGATACCAGGTGTCGCAACCGCCGACGTCGTAGGTCTTCGGGCAGTGCGCGACCGCCACGACCCGACCGTCGAGGGCGTACGCATGCGAATCGATCAACGACATACCGGCAGTGTGATTCACCGTGTCCACGACCGCCAGGTACGCCGCGCGGGCATCCTGAACTCGGCATACTGGTGGCTTGGCCGGGACCCGCACGAGTTGGGGCGATATTTCATGGCGATTCCGATGTGGCTGCTCGACATCGACGGCGTGATCAACGCGCTGGCCGACGAACCGCCCGCGTCCGTCTGGCCCGCCGATCAGTGGATCACCACGACCGCCCGCAGTGCCGGGGATCTGGAGTGGCCGCTGCAGGCCGCCCGGCCCGTGCTCGACTTCCTGCGCGAGGTGCACCGGTCCGGCCGGGCCGAGATCCGCTGGCACACCGGCTGGCAGCACTACGCCGGCAACGTGTCCGCCGCGCTCGACCTGCCCGCCTGGCCGATCCTCGACTGCCCCGAGTACGCGTCGGCGCCGCTCGGCGTACCGCTGACGGAGGCGGCGGAGCCGTGGTGGAAGCTGCCCGCGGCGCAACGGGTCGCGGACTCGGGCCGGGCGCTGCTGTGGACCGACGACGACGCCCTGCGCCAGGGTGCCGCCATCGAGGGGGCCCTGATCATCGCGCCCGACGAGGAGACCGGCCTGACGCCGTCCCAGCTGCGCCTCATCGACACGTGGCTGAATGCGAGGGGTATCGCCATATAGGGATGTGTGGATGTAAATTCCTTTCAGGATTTCACCGATCTCTGAAAGGGGTTTACCGATGGCGCTCCACCCCCTGCGCCGCGGGCTCGCCGCGACCGCCCTGTCCGCCCTCGCGGTCCTGGTCGTCGGCCTGGCCGGGCCGACCGCCGCCCACGCCGCGACCGCCAACACCCTCACGAGCTACACGTTCCAGGCGCAGAGCACCTCCTACTGGTGCGGTCCCGCCGCGACCCGGCTCGCGCTCACGGCCCGGGGGTACGCCCCGGCGCAGAGCACGCTCGCGAACGCGCTGCCGACCGACACGAACGGGACCGACTCGATCACGCAGGTGATGCGGGTGCTCAACAGCTACGCGAACGTCAACAACTGGTACGAGCACAAAGTGATCAACAGCAACAGCGCGGCCGAGCAGAACCTGCTCCAGTACGACATCACGTTCGACATCGACCGGGGCTACGTGCTGGTGCTCAACGTGCGGGGCGGGCGTACCGACACCGCGGGCGTCTACCACAACTATCCGGGCGGGCACTACCTCACGGTCGTCGGCTACAGCAGCTCCGGCGCGTACGCGGTGATCGAGGACGTCGCCCTCGGCAGCGGGCACCGGTACACGATGAGTCTCGCGAACGTGGCGTGGTGGGTCTGGTCGACGACCGGCTACACGGCTTGATCTACACGGCCTGATCCGCGCCGGTCACCGGGGTCGGCACCGGCCGCTTGGCCGTGATGCCGTCCCCGGACGACTCGCCCCGGGCGTGCCGGACGATCCACGGCACGAAATGCCCGCGCAGCCAGGCGCCCTCCGCCGCGAGCGCGCCCCACGGCGTACGGCGGGGGGCGGGCGGGAGCGGCTGCGTCCACGTGTCGTCGAACCCGGGCAGCCCCGCCGCCCAGGCGAGGGCCCGGCCGATCCGCTCGTGCCCGGCGCTGTTGGCGTGCAACCGGTCCAGGCTCCACAGCCGGGGATCGCCGGCCACCTCATGGGCGCCGAGATCGAGCAGGATCGCCCCCGTCCGGGCACTGACCTCCCGCAGCCGGGCGTTGTACGCCGCGAACCGGCCCCGCAACGGCCGGGCCAGGGGCATGACGCGTACCGGGTCGGGCATGGTGAACGTGATCACGGTGGCGCCGCCGGCGATCAGGGCCGCCTGCATCTGGCCGATCTGCCCGGTCACCTCGTCGGCGTCGAACTTCGGCCGCAGCATGTCGTTGACCCCGGAGACCACGGTCGCGAGATCCGGCCGGAGGTCCAGCGCCACCGGCAGCTGCTCCTGGCGGATCTCGGCGGTCAAGCGGCCGCGGACGGCGAGATTGGCGTACTCGAGACCGGGATGGGCGGCGGCCACGTGCCCGGCGAACCGGTCGGCCCAGCCCCGGTAGCCGCCCCGGCCGTCCGGATCGTCCAGGCCCTCGGTCGTGCTGTCGCCGATCGCCACGTACCTCGTCCACATGACGGGCAAGAGTACTGCGGCGGGAGATCGGTCAGGAGAACCGGTACTGGATGCGGTACGGCGCGAACGTGTTGTCCCCGGCGGAGGAGATCGTCAGGACGGCGACCCGGCGTCCCGTCGTCACCAGGCAGGCGCTGATCGTCGACCCGGCCTGCGGTTGCAGTGCCGTGTGCAGGTCGAACTCGGTCTGGAAGCCCGTGCCGCCGTTGGATGCGGCCTGCGCCGCGCAACTGCCGGGGCTGTCGGTGCGCCACAGCCGCGCGCTGTTCTCCGGGTACGCGTTGTCCGGCCCGATCCGCACGTCCATCGGTGTCGGCGTGTCCCCGGTGGCGCCTTGGACGGTCGGCGTACCGGCGTCCCAGTCGATCCACGTCCCCTCGGCGGCCTGCAGCACGCCGCCGTTCCCGACCGGGCTGGGACTCGGCGACGGGGTCGCCGGCGGCGGACCGGTACGGCTCGGCACCGCGACGATCGGCGAAGCGAGCGCGCTCGGGCCGGTCGTCGCCGACGGGGTGGCCGGCGGAGCGGCCGACGGCGACAGCACGACCCCGGCGACGCCGCTCGGACTCGGTGCGGCGGAGGCGCTCGCGGCCGGGCCGGGCTGCGGCGGTGCGGTCCGATCGTTCGGTGACCCGTTCGCCATGAGGAAGGGGATGATCGCGCTCGCCACGCCCGCGAGCGTGCCGAGGACGGTCCAGCCGGGATGCTTGAGGAAGGGGTCGCGAAGTCTTCGAGCGGAAGGTTCGGTCGGCACAACCACACGCCCTAGCGAGAGATCGACAGATGGCAACAATCCGTTGACTCACTGTAAGCGGGAGATGCCAACGTCGCTGTCATCCTCTGGACGGTTACCCCCGCCCGATCCCGGGAAGGTGCTGATCATGGATCGTTTCGTCCTCGACGTCCCGTCCGCCGCCCTCGACGATCTCCGGGACCGGCTGCGCCGTACGCGCTGGCCCGAACCCGCCACCGCGCCGGGCTGGACGCAGGGCGTACCGGTGGAGTATCTGCGGGACCTGTGCCGGTACTGGGCCGAGGAGTACGACTGGCCGGCGCGGCAGGCGCGGCTCAACGCGTACCCGCAGTTCCGGACCGAGATCGACGGCCTGAACCTGCACTTCCTGCACGTACGCGCACCCCGGCCCGACGCGCCGGCGCTGATCCTGACGCACGGCTGGCCCGGCTCGGTGGTGGAGTTCCGCCACGTGCTCGGCCCGCTGAGCGAGACCTTTCATGTGGTCTGCCCGTCTCTGCCCGGTTACGGCTTCAGCGACCGCCCGACCCGGCCTGGTTGGGGCGTCGAGCGTACCGCCCGTGCCTGGGCCGGCCTGATGACCAGGCTCGGCTACGAGCGCTTCGCGGCCCAGGGCCACGACTGGGGCACCAGCGTCAGCACGTCGCTCGGGCAGCAGTTCCCCGACCGGATCCTCGGCCTGCATCTCGTGCCGCCGCTCGTCGCTCCGGACCCGGACACGTTCGGTGATCTGACCGCGACCGAACGCAGTGCGCTCGACGACCTGGAACGCTCCGGCGACGGTGACCGTGAAGATGGCGACGGCTACTCCCACGAGCAGGCCACCCGCCCGCAGACTCTCGGCTACGGACTCGTCGACTCGCCGGCCGCGCTCTGTGCCTGGATCATCGAGAAGTTCCACGCCTGGAGCGACTGCGGCGGCGATCTCGACTCCGTCTTCGCCCGCGACGACCTGCTCGACAACCTGATGTTCTACTGGCTGCCCGGTACCGGCGCGTCGGCGGCCCGGTTCTACTGGGAGAGCTTCCGCGGCGTACGGCAGATCTTCCGCGAAGGAACCGGTGACACCGTGAGCGTGCCGGTGGGCTGCTCGATCTTCCCGCGGGAGAACCCGCGGCCGTCGCGGCGATGGGCGGCGCGTCGTTTCACGGACATCCGCTACTGGAGCGAGCCGGAGCGGGGCGGGCATTTCGCGGCCTTCGAACAGCCCGAGATCTTCCTCCGCGAAGTACGCGCCTGCTTCGCCGCGCTCCTCTGAACCGCCGCCCAGCACCGCCCAAGATCCGGTGTGGATCAGGGAAGTCACCCGAATCATGGCCCATGATTCCGGTGACAACCGTGATCCACACCGGATCTCGGGGGTGTCGGCCGGTCAGAGGGTCCCGCCGACACGCGCCGCGAGGTTGCGGACGCCGATACCGAGGCGGGTCTTCGGCACGATCAGGCCCGCCGCGCGGGAAACGTTGCGCTGCTTGGGTTCCACGAGCTTGCGGTGCTCGGTCTCGTACCGCGCGAACGCGACGTCGTGGGGAGCCTCGGCCAGCGTGGCCGCCAGCGTGTACCCCGCGGACATCGCCAGGCTCGACCCCTCGCCGAACAGCGACAGGCACGCCGCCGCGTCGCCGACGAGCGCCACCCGGCCGGTCGACCACGCCGGGAGGCGTACCTGGCTGACGGAGTCGAAGTAGAGGTCCGTCGCCGTGCGTACGCGGTCCAGCAGTTCCGGTACGCGCCAGCCGATCCCCGCGTACGCGTCGAGGACGATCTTCTTGTGCTGGTCCATGTCGCGGTGGTCGAAGCCGGGGATGGCCGGACCGCGGAAGATGAAGGCGGCCAGGGCGTCGCCGTTGGCCGGGTGGATGGACAGCAGCCGGCCGGGCGTGTTGTACATGAGGATCTCGTCGGGTTCGCGGGCCGGTTCGCCGAGCGGCAGCGTGGCCACGTAGACGCCCATGTGCCGGACGAAGTCCGCCTCCGGCCCGAACACCAGCCGCCGCGTCGTCGAGTGCAGCCCGTCCGCCCCGATCACCAGGTCGAACCGGCGCGGCCCGGCCCGGTCGAAGGTGACGTCCACGCCGCCCTCGTCCTGGTGCAGTCCGGTGATCGTCTCGTCGAACAGGAACTCGGCGTGGTCGCGGGCCGCCGCGTACAGGACCGAGGCCAGCTCGCCGCGCGGCAGCTCGACCTCCTGCGAGCCGGCCCGCTGCGCCCCCATCGGTACGCGGGCCAGCGGCTTTCCGTCGATCCCGAGGACGCGCATCGCCTTGGCCCGCGTCTGGTGCTCCCGCAGCGCGGGCAGGATGCCCATCTGCTCGGCGACGGGGAAGGCGGGGCCGCGGACGTCGACGGGGTTGCCGCTGGAGCGCAGGCCCTGCGAACGCTCCACCACGGTGGGCCGGAAACCGTTGCGAGCCAGCCAGTACGCGAGCGTCGGGCCGGCCACGCCGGCCCCGGAGATCAGGATGTCGGTCATGCCGTCGACAATAACTGCATCGAGTGCAGAATTGCAACAAGTGCAGCTCGGCATTGGCTGCCGTATACTCCTCGGCATGTCCCTTCGTGACCGCAAGCGCGTACGCACCCGGCAGGCGATCGTCGAGGCCGCCACCGAACTGTTCGAGAAGCGCGGTTACGACGAGACGACCGTCGCCGAGATCGCCGCGGCGGCCGAGATCGGCACGCGTACCTTCTTCAGCTACTTCACCAGCAAGGAAGAGGTCATGTTCGCCGAGAGCGACGCCCGGGTGGTCGCCGCGATCAAGGCCATCGCCGACCGGGCCCCGGACGAGCCGCCGGCCTCCGTGCTGCTGCGGGCGCTGCGCACGGTCGGCGAGGACAGCGACGACATGGGCAGCCGGATGGCCGCGCTCCGGGTCCGCTTCCTGCGTACCGTCCCGGCCGTGCGGGGGCGCGCCGCCCAGATCCAGTTCGACGCACAACGGGAGATCGCCCGGCATCTCGCGGCCGCGTACCCGGGTGAGCTGACGGAGGTCCAGGCGGGCGCGCTCACGGGTGCCTTCGTCGGAGCGGTCACCGGGGCACTGGCGGTGCTCCTCGACGACCTGTCCGAACAGGACGATCCGGCCGCGGTCCAAGCCGCCGTACGCGAGGCCACCGACATCGCGCTCGCCGTCTACCTGAAACCGTAATCAATTCAAGATCAATTTCATGTCCCGGGTTCGTCGATCTCACCTCCGCTCCTCGCGCGGGAGACCGTTCCGGCCCTGGGGGGCCTCCACTGCCAGGTGAGTGGGGCGAAGCATCTGTCACCGCGGCTCGGTCACCGTTTCACCCCTCGCCCCGGCCTTTGTCGCGACTGTCCGATATGGCGCGTTCCGATGTGGATGCTCGCGGGGCAGCGGGGACGGACCGGGTCGGCCTACCATCGAGCACACGGGGGCATCAGCCCAGCGGCCTAGGACGCTTCAGGGGATGTGAGCGGCGCGATGGATCCGGCACGGTCGCTGGGAGGCTTCGTCGGAGCGGTCCTGTGCTTCGTCTTCGCCGCCGCGGCGCTGACCGGCATCGTCTACAAGGCGATCGAGGCGTTCCGGCCGAAGCGGTCGTTCCAGGGACCGCTGTACCCGACCGACTTCACGCCGCGCCCGGGACCGACCGCGGGGCAGGGGAGCTCCGCCGGGCCGCAGCAGGTCACGCCGGTCTACCAGGCGCCGCCCCCGCCGCCGGGTCAGCCGATGCCGCCGCCGCCACCGGTGTCCGGGCCGCCCGTGCCGCCGCCGTCGGGCTGGAGACCGCCCGGCGCCTGAGCACGTGCGACTCGCGTCAGGAGGCGTACTCCGCGTCGCAGACGATCGTGGCGCCGTAGTCGGCCACACGCTGCTGGAGCACCTGGATCCGGTCCACGCCGGGCAGGTGGCGGACCTTCGCGTACCCGGTGCAGTCGAACAGGCGGCCCTTGGTCTGCAGGGTGAACGACTCCGGCAGGCTGTCGGCGGTGGTGCCCTTCAACAGGTCGGGGAAGTCCTTCGCGCGCTCCTGGAAGATACGCCAGGCGTCGTCCCGGCTGACGAAGGTGATGTCGCCGGTGGGGTCGAAGGACGGCAGCGCCGCCCGGATGCTCGCCTTCTGGTCGGCGGTCACGTCGTGGGTGAGGTAGACGAAGACGGAGAAGCGGTGCACCGGCTGGCCCGGCAGGCCGGTGAGGGAAAGGATCCCGGTCGCGGCGGCCGCTCCGACCAGCATCGCCACGACGGCGACGGCCGCGATCCTCAGCCGGCCACGCGGGCTCGGCTGCTCGGCGGGTTCGGGGGCGGGGAGCGTGGCGAGATCGGTCACGGGACGTGAGATTAGCAGTCCGCTGCCGCCCGCGTGGCCCGATGAAAACGGCCCGGACCACCAGGGTCCGGGCCGCTGAGCGCGGACCGGTCAGCCGACGGCCACGGCCACCCGGTTCGGGCTGCCTTCGCGTTCGAGTGCCCGCAGGATGTCCTCGACCCGCGCCTTGGCGTCGCCGAACAGCATCTGCGTGTTGTCGCGGAAGAACAGCGGATTCTGTACGCCGGCGTACCCGGCCGCCATCGAGCGCTTGAACACGATGACGTCGGCCGCGTCCCACACGTGCAGGACGGGCATGCCGGCGATGGGGCTGCCGGGGTCGGCCGCGGCCGGGTTGACGGTGTCGTTGGCCCCGATGACGAGGACGACGGACGTGTCGGCGAAGTCCTCGTTGATCTCGTCCATCTCCAGGACGATGTCGTAGGGGACGTTGGCCTCGGCGAGCAGCACGTTCATGTGCCCGGGCAGGCGGCCGGCGACGGGGTGGATGCCGAAGCGCACGTTGACGCCCCGGTCGCGCAGCCGCCGCGTCAGTTCGGCGATCGGGTACTGGGCCTGCGCGACGGCCATGCCGTAGCCGGGCGTGATGATGACCGAACTCGCCTCGCTGAGCAGTCCCGCGACCTCCTCGGCGGTCGCTTCGCGGTGCGTACCGTAGTCCTTGTCGTCGGTGGTGGGGGCCTCGATGCCGAAGCCGCCGGCGATGACGGAGATGAACGAGCGGTTCATCGCCTGGCACATGATGTAGGACAGGTACGCGCCGGACGAGCCGACGAGCGCGCCGGTGACGATGAGCAGGTTGTTGTCGAGCAGGAAGCCCGACGCGGCGGCCGCCCAGCCGGAGTAGCTGTTGAGCATGGACACGACGACGGGCATGTCGCCGCCGCCGATGGAGGCGACGAGGTGCCAGCCGAGCGCGAGGGCGAGCGCGGTGACCGCGATGAGCAGGCCCAGGCTGGGGTGGATCACGAAGAACACGGTCAGTACGCCGAACGCCACCAGCGCGCCGATGTTGAGCAGGTTCTTGCCGGGCAGCATGAGCGGGCTGGAGCTGATCCGGGCGGACAGCTTGAGGTTGGCCACGATGGAGCCGGTGAAGGTGACGGCGCCGATGAAGATGCCGACGAACACCTCGCCGTGGTGGATGCGCAGCAGCGAGCCGGTCATCTCGGCGGTGGCCGGGTGGGCCTCGACTTCGAGGTAGCCGTTCCAGCCGACGAGGACGGCGGCGAGGCCGACGAAGCTGTGCAGGATCGCGATCAGCTCGGGCATGCCGGTCATCTTGACGACGCGGGCGCGCCACAGGCCGATGCCGCCGCCGATGACGACGGCGAGGGCGAGCAGCGCGCCGCCGGCGGTGGAGATGCTGCGGGTGGCCAGGGCGATGGTGGCGGCGAGGGCGATGGCCATGCCGGCGATGCCGAAGACGACGCCGGAGCGCGAGCTCTCGTGCCTGGACAGGCCGGCCAGGCTGAGGATGAACAGCAGGGCCGCGACGATGTACGCCGCCTGTGCGGCGGTGGTGGCGGTCATGGCGGTCAGCCCTTCGTGAACATGCTGAGCATGCGGCGGGTCACGGCGAAACCGCCGAGGATGTTGATGCTCGCCAGCAGGATCGCGGCGAACGACAGGGCGGTGACGACGGCGTCGCCGTGGCCGATCTGCAGCAGGGCCCCGACGACGATGATGCCGGAGATCGCGTTGGTGACCGACATCAGCGGCGTGTGCAGCGCGTGGTGCACCTTGCCGACGACGTAGTAACCGATGACGACCGCGAGCGCGAACACCGTGAAGTTGCCGATGAACTGGTTCGGGGCGAACGCGGTCACGCCGAACAGCGCGGCCGCGGTCACGCCGACGACCGTGTAGGTGCGGCCGGGACGGCGTACGGGTGCGGCGGCGGGGGCCGGTGCGGCGACCGGGGTCGCGGCGGCCGCCGGGGTGGCGGAGACCTGGACGGGCGGCGGCGGCCACAGCAGCTCGCCGGCGTGCACGACGGTCATGCCGCGCTGGACGGCGTCGTCGAGGTCGAGCCCGATCCGGCCGTCCTTGGCGGGGGTGAGCAGCTTGAGCAGGTTGACGACGTTGGTGCCGTACAGCTGCGAGGCCTGGCTCGGCAGCCGGGCCGGCAGGTCGGTGTAGCCGATGATGGTCACGCCGTTGTCGGTGACGACGACCTGCCCGGCGACCGAGCCCGCGACGTTGCCGCCCTGGGCGGCCGCCATGTCCACGATGACGCTGCCGGGCTTCATGTCGGCCACGTGCTCCGCGGTCAGCAGCCGCGGCGCGGGCCGGCCGGGGATCAGCGCGGTCGTGATGATGATGTCGACGTCGGGCGCCTGCTCGGCGTAGATCTCGGCGGCCCGCTTGTTGTACGCGTCCGACGTGGCCTTCGCGTACCCGTCGGTGCCGACCTCCTGGGCGACCTCGACGGCGAGGAATTCGCCGCCGAGCGAGCGGACCTGCTCGCCGACCTCGGGGCGGGGGTCGGTGGCGCGGACGATCGCGCCGAGGCTCTTGGCCGCGCCGACGGCGGCGAGCCCGGCGACGCCGGCCCCGGCGATGAGCACCTTGGCGGGCGGGACCTTGCCGGCGGCGGTCACCTGGCCGTTGAAGAACCGGCCGAAGGCGTGGGCGGCCTCGACGACGGCCCGGTAGCCGGCGATGTTGGCCATGGAGCTGAGCACGTCCATCGACTGCGCGCGGGAGATGCGGGGGACGGCGTCCATCGCGAGCACGGTGACCGGCCGGGCGGCGAGGTTCTGGACGAGTTCGGGGTTCAGCGCGGGGCTGATCAGGCTGATCAGGGTCTGCCCGGTGCCGAGCCGCTGGACCTCGGGATCCGAGGGCGCGTTTATCTTGATGACGACGTCGGCCTGCCAGCAGTCGCGCTGGGGGGCGATCTTCGCGCCGGCTTCGGCGTACGCCTCGTCGGGGAAGTTCGCCTTCGCACCCGCGCCGGCTTCGACCAGCACTTCGTAGCCGAGACCGGTGAGCTGGCGTACGGTCGCCGGGGTCGCGGCGACCCGGGTCTCGCCCGCGAGTGACTCGGCCACGACGCCGAGTCGCTGCCCGGTGGCCGGGACCGCGCCGGGCTGGGCGCCTTCCGGCTGGTCGGCGCTTTCTACCTGATCCACGTGCACTCCCGGTGATAGAGGGACTACGCAACAGTAGCGATCGTGAATACCGTGCACGTTCCCCGGGGGCGGGGTGCGTCCAACTGGTGATCCATGGTGCGGTAGCAGGTGCTTGGAGCGGAACCCGTGCGAGCCCCTCAAAGATGTGATCTGGTCGGCGCGTCCCACCGCTTGGACGTGGCTCAAGATTATGCCGGAAGCTCCACAGTAAACACCGTTCCGGCGCCCTCGCTGCTCACGACACTCATCGTGCCATCGTGGGCGGTGACGATCTCGCGGGCGATGGCCAGGCCGAGGCCGCTGCCGCCGGTCGACCGGGCCCGGGCGGCGTCGGCGCGCCAGAACCGGTCGAACACGTGCGGCAGGTCGGCGGCGGCGATGCCCCGGCCGGTGTCGGCGACCTCGACGATCGCCCGCCCGCCGGCCGGGCGTACGCCGATCGTGATGGTGCCGCCGTCGGGTGTGGCGGCGACCGCGTTGCGTACCAGGTTGCCGAGCACCTGGCGGAGCCGGTCGGGGTCGCCGGGCACGGTCAGCGGGACGGCCTCGACGCGTACGCGTACGCCGGCGGTCTCGGCCTGGGGGAGGAAGGCGGCGCGGGTGGTCTCGGCGAGGTCGGCGAGGTCGACGGCCGCCCGGTGGTACGCGAGCGCGCCCGCCTCGGCCAGCGCCAGCTCCTGCAGGTCGTCGACGATCCGTTGCTGCAGCAGCGTTTCCTCGTGCAGGGACGCGAACAGTTCGGGCGTCGGCGGGATCACGCCGTCGGCGAGGGCCTCCAGATAGCCGCGCAGGTTGGCCAGGGGCGTACGCAGCTCGTGCGCGACGTCGCCGATGAGCCGCCGCTGCTGTTCCCGGCTGCGCGACAGCGACTCGGCCATCCGGTTGAAGGTACGCGCCAGCTCGCCCAGCTCGTCGCGTCCGTTCTCCGGTACGCGGGCGGCCGCCGAGCCGGCACCGAGCCGCCGGGAAGCCTCGGTCAGCGCGCCGATCGGGCGCAGGACGCGCCGGCTGAGCAGGAATCCGGCGAGGATGGCGGCGATCGTGACGGCCCCGGCGGCCACCGCGATCGAGCCGGTGGACAACTGGTGGGTGGGCTCGTCGCGTACGCCGAGGTAGAGGTGCAGCTGGGGTGGCGCGGCGGGGGAGATGGCGTCGGCGAAAAGGCCGCGCAGGCAGCCGGCGGGATCGGTGGCGCGCAGGCATTGCTTGCCGCGGTCGGCGGCGGCGGGGTTGGTGACCGGCGTGTTGGGGAAGGCGCAGCCGGCCCCGGTGGCGGCGACCGGGTCGACCGGTACCACCAGGGCGAATCCCTTGGCGGGGACCGCCTGCGCGGGGATGCGGGCCTGGCTGAGGCAGGCCGCGTACCGCTGGTTGCGGGTGTACGCGTCGACCGCGCCGAGGGTGAACATCATCCGGTTGTAGTCGTCGTGGACGAGCCCGAAGTCGATGACCGGCCGGGCGTCCACCGGGGACGAGGTGGCCGGGGCGGGCCGGGCGGCGTGCCCGGCGAGCAGGTCGGAGTCGGCCAGCACGGTGTCGGTGCCGGTCGTGACGCGGACCCGCTGGCCGAGCGAGCGGGCGAGGTCGGACACGACCGCCTCGACGCCCTGCCAGCCTCCGTGCAGGTGCCCGTACGCGGCGAGCCGGGTGCTCGCCTCGGTGACGTCGTGCTGGCTGGCGACGACCGAGGCGGTGAGGTCCTTGCCGGCCTGGCGGAGCGTGAGCCACGCGGTCGCGGCCGACGAGGTCGCGACCAGGAACACGATGAGCAGCAGGACGCGCAGCCGGAAGCTCACGACGGCTCGCCCATCCGGTAGCCGCGGCCGTATACGGTCTGCACGTAGCGGGGCTCGGCCGGGTCGTCCTCGATCTTGCGGCGCAGGTTCATCACGTGCGCGTCGACCGTGCGCTCCTCGACGTGGTGGTCGAAGCCGAACGCGCGGTCGATGATCTGTGCGCGGGTGAAGGCCCGGCCGGGTTCGGCGGCCAGGGTCTGCAGGATGCCGAACTCCTTGGCGGTGACGGTGACCGCGCGGCCGGCGACGCGTACCTCGAACCGGCCGGTGTCGACGGTCAGGTCGCCGACGGTCAGCACGTCGGCCTCACCCGACGGGATCCGGCCGGACCGGCGCAGCAGCGCGCGTACGCGAGCCGTCAGCTCCCGCGGGCTGTAGGGCTTGGTCATGTAGTCGTCGGCGCCGATGTCGAGCCCGAGCAGCAGGTCGTCCTCGGTGCTGCGGGCGGTCAGCAGCAGGATCGGCACGGCGGACTCGGCGCGCAGGATGCGGCACACGTCCAGGCCGTCGACGAGCGGCATCATCACGTCGAGGATCACCAGATCCGGCCGGTACGCGCGGCTGCGGTCCAGGGCCGCCCGGCCGTCGCCGACGACGAGGACGCTGTGGCCCTCGCGTTCGAGGTACACGCGCAGCAGGTCGGCCTGCTTGCGGTCGTCTTCGGCGATGAGCACCCGGGCGGTCATGCCGCCACAGTAGGCCGCGCGGGTCGGCGGGGTGAACCGGTCGGAACGCGGCCGGACGGGCAGTCCACAGGTTCTTCACGGGTTCTTCAAAGGGGGTTGCCTAGCGTCCTGGCCCATGTCGAAGCGAACAGCTGTGCTCCTGCTTCTCGTGACCGCGCTCGGCGGTTGCGGCTCCCCGGCGGCGTCCCCGCGGATCGCGACCGCCGGCGGTACGCCGACCGCCTCGGCCGCACCGGCGGACGTGCTCGCCCAGTTCATCGAGGCGCAGCGGGCCTGGGTCGCGTGCCTGCGCGGCGAGGGGGTCAAGGTCGCCGATCCGGATCCGACCGGGGACGTGCACTTCGAGGGCGACCCGAAGGTGTTCAAGGTCGATCCGAAGTTCCAGCAGGCGCAGCGCAAATGCCAGAGCCTGAGCGTGCCGATGCCGATGGAACTGCTGCGGGCGCGGCTGCCGAAGCTGACGCCGGAGGAGATCGAGCGGGCGGGCCGCTATGCCAGGTGCATGCGTGAGAACGGCGCCCCCGACTTCCCCGATCCGGACCCCGACGGCTACTTCCTCGGCAGCGGCGACGGGAAGCCGGACTGGAACCAGGACACCCCGGGAGCGCTCAAAGCCACCGCGGCGTGCGAGTCGATCCAGCGCGGCTCCGCCTCACCCGTGCCGGCCCAAGGATGAGGCGCCGGACGATCCTCACCGGCGGCGGCCTGGTCGCCGTCGCCGGGGCCGCCGGCTGGGCCGCGTTCGGCCTCGGCGGCGGCACCGATCCCGCCGCGCCCGCGCCGGCCGCGTCGGTGGCCGGCGTGCCGGTCCGGCGGGAGACGCTCGTCCGGTCGGTCACCGCGGACGGGCAGGTCGGGTTCGGCACGCCGCAACCGTTCGGTGTCAAGGCGGCCGGCACGGTCACCTGGCTCGCCCCCGAGGGCTCGACCGTCCGGCGTGGACAGACCGTCGCCCGGGTCGACGACCAGCCCGTCGTGCTGCTCTACGGGGTGCTGCCGGCGTACCGGGACCTCGCCGAGCCGGCCGAGGGCGCCGACGTGGTCCAGCTGGAGACCAATCTGAAAGCCCTGGGCTACACCGGGTTCACCGCCGACCGCCGGCTCTCCGCGGCCACCACCGCCGCGATCAGGCGCTGGCAGCACGACCTCGGCCTGCCCGAGACCGGCTCCGTCGCCCTCGCCCGGGTCGTCTACGCGCCCGGTCCCGTGCGCATCGAACAGCATCTGGTACGCCTGGGCAGCCCGGCCCCGGCCGACATCGCCTCGGTCACCGGCACGGCGAAGATGGTCACCGCGTCCGTCCCGGCGGCCGAGGCCGGGTGGGCCAAGGCGGGCGTCGCCGTGACGATCGGCGCCGACGGGGCGGAGGTGGCCGGCACGGTGCAGGCCGTCACGCAACCGGCCGCCACCGCCGAATCGGGGGGCGGGCCGCCGGCCGTGACCGTCACGATCACGGTCGCCGACCAGGGCAAGCTGAGCCAGGACCGGGGCGCGGTCACCGTCCGGTACGCCGCCGAGCAGCGGCCGAACGTGCTGACCGTCCCGGTGGCGGCGCTGCTGGCACTGTCGGAGGGCGGCTACGGCGTCGAGTTGAACAGCGGCGGGATCGTCGCGGTGAAGGTCGGCATGTTCGCCGGCGGCCGGGTCGAGATCTCCGGCTCCGGCATCGCCGAGAACGTCGTCGTGCGGGTGCCGCAATGATCGCGGCCGTCGAACTCACCGACGTATCCAAAGTGTACGCCGGTGGCGTCACCGCGCTCGCGGAGGCGAACGTCGTCGTGCGGCGGGGCGAGCTGGCCGGGATCGTCGGCCCGTCCGGTTCGGGCAAGTCGACCCTGCTGCACCTGCTCGGCACCCTCGACCGCCCGACCACCGGCAGCGTACGCGTCGACGGGCACGACGTGGCCCGCCTGTCCGACCGGGCCCTGTCGGCGTTGCGGGCGACCACGATCGGCTTCGTCTTCCAGCAGTTCCACCTGGCCGCCGGGGTCCCGGTCCTGGACAACGTCGCCGACGGGCTGCTGTACGCCGGCGTACCCCGCAAGGAGAGAAGGAGACGCGCGGCGGCGGCGCTCGCCCGGGTGGGCCTGGACCATCGCCTGGATCACCGGCCGCATGAACTGTCGGGCGGCGAGCGGCAGCGGGCCGCCATCGCCCGCGCGGTGGTCGGCGAGCCGGTGCTGCTGCTGGCCGACGAGCCGACCGGGAACCTGGACAGCGTGGCCGGGGCGGCCGTGCTCGACCTGCTGGACCAGCTGCACCGGGCCGGGACCACCGTCCTCGTGATCACCCACGACCGCGAGATCGCGGCCGGACTGCCGCGCCGGGTCGAGCTCAAGGACGGCCGGATCGTCGCCGACTCGGGCTCACCGGCAGCCGGCTCCGGGGGAGCGGCCGGGCCGGCGAGCGCGGCTGGCTCGGCGGGCTCGGCCGGTTCGGCGGGCTCGGCCGGTTCGGCGGGCTCGGCCGCCTCGATCGAAGGAAGTGTCGTATGAGGACGGTCCGGCGACTGTCGCCCGCGGAGTCGGCCCGGCTGGGCGCGAGCGGACTGCGTACGCGGCCGCTGCGGGTGTTCCTGTCGGCGCTCGGCATCGCCATCGGGATCGGCGCGATGCTCGCCGTCGTCGGGATCTCCGCGTCCAGCCACGCCGACCTCGACCGGCAGCTGAGCACCCTGGGGACCAACCTGCTCACCGTCGAGCCCGGCGCGAGCGCCTTCGGCGAGGCGGCCAAGCTGCCGCCCGAGTCGACCGTCATGGTGTCGCGGATCGGCCCGGTGCAGTCGGTCGCCGCCACCGGCACCCTCGACGTCCACGTCTACCGCAACGACCACATCCCGGCCGGCGAGACCGGCAGCATCGCCGTCCTGGCCGCCGACCGCGACCTGCTCGGCACGCTGCGCGCCCACCTGTCGGCCGGCTCCTGGATCGCCCCCGACCTGCCCACCGTCGTCCTCGGCCGGCGGGCCGCGGCCCGGCTCGACATCCGCGTACCGGGCGGGCTGGTCTGGCTCGGCGGGCGCTGGTACACCGTCACCGGACTCCTCGGCCCGGTCACCCTCGCCCCCGAACTCGACGGCTCGGCCATCATCGGCTGGGCCGCCGCCCAGGCCTTCGCCCGGTTCGACGGGCATCCGACACGCATCTACCTGCGTACGCCGGAAGACCAGGTGGCCGCCGTCCAGGCGATCCTCGGCGCGACCGCCAACCCGGCCGCCCCGCACGAGGTGGCGGTGTCCCGCCCGTCCGACGCCCTGGCCGCCAAGCAGGCCACCGACTCGGCGCTCACCGCCCTGCTCGTCGGCCTCGGCGGGGTCGCCCTGCTCGTCGGCGGCGTCGGCGTGGCGAACACGATGGTCATCTCCGTCCTCGAACGACGCTCCGAGATCGGCCTGCGCCGGGCCCTCGGCGCGACCCGGGGCCACGTGCGTACGCAGTTCCTCGCCGAGTCCCTCCTGCTGTCCGCCCTCGGCGGCGTCGGCGGGGTCGCGGTCGGCATCGCGGTCACCGCCGCGTACGCGTACAGCCGGGGGTGGCCGCCCGTCGAACCGGCCTGGGCGACGGCCGGGGGAGTGGCGGCGACCCTGGTCATCGGAGGGATCGCGGGGTTGTATCCGGCGATCCGCGCTAGCCGGGTAGCGCCGGCGACCGCCCTCGCCGCCGGCTAGAAACGGCGGCAGCGAGTTGGTCTTGGATGGAAACCGCGCTCTCCGGTTGCTTGTGGGTCCGGAACATCCCTGGCCTCGATCCAGTACCCGGAGTCTGTTGTAGTGGATCTCCATGGCGTGATCAAGTTCCCTGGAGCTGCGGAATCGGCCCGTTTTCTGCAGGATTTGGGAACTTGATCATGCCTTCGCGTCTGACAGGGCGCCCCCCGAGTGATCGTTCACCGCTATTACGGCAGGACGCGACGGATGGCCTTGATCAAGTACCGTCTATTCGGCAAGGAGGCGCCCTCGTGCCGTAATGGCGGTACTTGATCAAGGGAATCGGCGTCGTGATGCCGTATTAGTGGTATCTGATCAAGGTGGCGGCCGTTTATTGATCACTGGCGGGGCGCGGTCCCAGCAACGGTTCCCGTCCAAGACCGACTCCGCCGAGCCTGCGGCCGCCCGGATAGGGTGCTCCGGTGGATCTTGCTGTGCGCGGACCTGCGCGAACAGCACGGGCGTACGCTCGTCGCCGTCCTGCACGACCTCAACCGCGACCCACCTGATCGCCTTGAAGCGGGGCCGGATCGTCGCGCAGGGCCGGCCGGCCGACATCGTGACCGCCGCGCTGGTCGAGGAGGTGTTCGGGCTGCGCTGCCGGATCATCGCCGATCCGGAGACGGGTACGCCGCTCGTCGTACCGCTCGCGCGGAGGTCTTCCCGGCAAGCCGCCGATGACGTGCTGGTGGCCGTGAGATCGTGAGGTCATGGACTCCGCCGAGCACTGGCGTACCACCTATGACACGAAGGGCGACCAGGTCAGCTGGTACCAGGCCGAGCCCGCGCCGTCCCTGCGCCTGCTGGACGTCGCCGGTCTCGCCGCGGGGCGCAGTGTGATCGACATCGGCGGCGGCGCCTCGGTGCTGGCCGACCGGCTGCTGGACCGCGGCGTCACCGACGTGACCGTGCTGGACATCGCCGGCAGCGCGCTGGCGGCCGGGCGTACGCGGCTCGGCGACCGGGTGACGTGGCTCGTCCAGGACCTGCTGACCTGGCGACCCGAGCGGCGGTACGACTTCTGGCACGACCGCGCGGTGTTCCATTTCCTGACCGAGCACCGCGAGCGGGACCGCTACCGGCGGGCGCTCGTCGACGGGCTGGCCCCGGACGGCCGGGTGGTGATCGGAACCTTTGCCGCGGACGGCCCGCAGACCTGCTCGGGCCTGCCGACCGCCCGGTACGCGCCGGCGGAGCTGGCGGCGGAGTTCCCCGGGTTCGAGATCGTCGCGGTGGAACGCGAGGAGCACCGTACGCCGTGGGATTCCGTGCAGCCGTTCAGCTGGGTGGTGCTACGCCGAGGGTGACCGGCAGCTCTGGTACGCCATCGCCGTCTGCCACTGCACTTCGTCGGCGGCGGTGAACGCGCCGTTCGTGTCGGCCGGATCGGGCATCGTCTGCGGTCGCACCTCGACGGTCCGCCGGCCCCACGGCTGGTCGACGACGATCGGCACCGGCCACGTGCCCGCCGGGACCGCCGAGCAGTCGGTCACCTCGTATTCGAGGACGAGCAGGAGTTCCTGTCCCACGGCGAGGTGGTGCTCGACCGCCAGCACGGGCGCGACGAGGTGGAGCCCGGGACCGTCCTGGCCGGCGCTGACGACCGTGAGCGCCGTGATCCCCTGATTGCGGACCTTCACCTGGAGCGAGAACACCTTGTGCTGCCCGGCCGTCGCGGAGTACGAGAGGAAGTCGTCGGCGGCGACGAGCGGGTGTGCCACCGTACGCCACGCCACCAGGCCGCCGTAGGCCACGGCGGGCAGGGCCAGGCAGGCGGTCAGGAAGAGCAGGAAGCCGCGGCGCGACATGCGTCCCGCGTTGCGGTCGAGCTGCCGCCACACATCATCGGAGATCTCCGTCGCCGTCATGTGGAGCAATGTAGCAAGACATTGCTACATTGTCGTCATGTCTTCGCTGTGGACGGTCGCCGCCTCCTTCGCCGGCTTCGCGGTGCTGGTCGCCGGGTATTACGCGTACGGGCCGATCTCGCGGTCGCGGGTGCGCTCCTTCGCCCGCCACGCCCGGCTCGCCGTCACCGCCGGCAACGGCGACCAGGTCATCCGCTACCTCGCGGTCACCCGACGCTGGCGCAGCGCCGGCTTCGCGGCCGGTGCCGTCGCCTCGGTCCTGGTCAGCCTGCCCGACCGGGTCAGCGTCAACTTCCTCGCCCTGTTCGCCGGCTGGTTCGCCGGCGCGCTGTGCGCGGAGCTCCATCTCGCGTTCACCGCCTCCAGTACGCGTCGCGCCGCCTCCCTCGACGCGCGTACGCCGGACCGGTACGTGAGCTGGTTCGTGTGGGGGCTGCTGCCGGCGGCCTCGGTCGTGCTCGTCGCGCCCTGGCCGACCGGTCGGCGGCCGGTGCTGTGGACCGCGATCGGGCTCGCCATCCTGCTCGCGGTCGGGCTGGTGCGCCGCAGCGTCCTGCGGCGCGCGCAGGATCCCGGCGAGCCGGACCGCGTACGCGCGGACGACGCCGTCCGGGCCCGCTCGCTGCACGTGCTCAGCGGCGGCGGGTTCACCCTCGCCGGGCTCTGCGGGCTGGCCGGCTGGGGCGGCGATCCCGGCGTCGTCGTCCTGATCGGACTCGCGATCGTCCTCGTCGGCCGGTACGCCGCGTCGGCCCGTGGGCCGCTGGCGTACGCATGATCGTCGAAGTCGACACCGGCAGCGCAGTCCCGGTCTACGAGCAGATCCGCGCCCAGATCGCGGGGCTGATCGAGACCGGCCAGCTGCCGCCGGGACGCCGCCTGCCACCCGTCCGGCAGCTCGCGGCCGATCTCGGTCTCGCGGTCAACACGGCCGCCCGCGCGTACCGGGAGCTGGAAGGGGCGGGCCTGGTCACCTCGCGCGTACGCCACGGGACGGTCGTCGCGCCGCGGCCGGCCCTGTCCGCGGCGGCGGTGGCCGAGCGGCTCGATGTCGCCGCGCGGGACTTCGCCCGGGTCGCGCACGGTCTCGGCGTGGGCGCCGAGCAGGCGGAGCAGGCGATCCGGGCGGCACTGCGCACGGCCTGAGGAAAGCCGGGCAAACTGCGGGCGCGGGTGGCGGCCGGGGCCTACCGTCGAGGCCGGGGCCATCGAACGCCGTCTCTCACGGCGGGGCGCTGTGGCCGGTGATCGCGGAAGGTGGGCGTCATGTCGGAGCGGGAGGGCCGTCGCTGGTCGGGACGCGGGGGCGGCGGCGGGGGCGCGGTGTACGGGCTGGGCCTGATCGGCGCCCTGATCTACTATATCCAGCAGGCCGACGGGTTCTGGTCCGGTGTCGTCGGCGTGCTCAAGGCCCTCGTCTGGCCGGCGTTCCTGGTCTACGAGGCGTTCAAGGCCCTGCACTCGTAACCTGCGCTCGTAGCGGTGTACTCGTTGCCCAGCACCCGTAGCCGTGCGCTCCGGAAAGTGCTGCCGAGGCGGGAGCGTCGCCGCGGGTGAGGGTGAGGGGCGCCGCCCGTGCGACGAATCGGCGGACCGCCGCGAGCGCCCCTCGCCGCGAAACACTATGTGGCTCAACAGGTTTCACATTAGGGACTTTAGTCCCGAAAGGACAGGACTTTAGTCCTGAGTGGACGGGACCGAAGACCCGGCGGCGGAGGTGCCCCGCTCGCCGTCGTGACCTTGGCGACCGGCAGAAGGCGGCCGTTTCTGCCGCCGCGAGCTGCCGGTCCGGGCGCCGTTACCCCCTCCGGCCAGCGTCGAAACATCCGGATCGGCGCTGAGCGATCGACCCGTGCCCGCTCCCTACGCTGCGCTGAACTGTCATCGGCGCAGAGCTTGGGAGACTTAGTGCGCATTCCATCTGTCCTTTCCGTGATCGCAGCGACCGCTCTGGTCGCCGCGGCGGGGATCGTGGCACTCGCGCCGCCGGCCTCGGCGGCTGCGCGGTGCCCGCATCCCGTAACGTCGGCCGCCGACCGAAGAACGGCCCTCGCCTCGGCCCGTTCGTGCGGCCACCGCGTCCAGGCGGCCGACCAGACCGACGAGCAGTCGCAGACGTACGCGAACCCGGACGGCTCCTACACCGTCGAGACGGCCGCGACCCCGCAGCGCGTACGCCAGGCGGACGGCTCGTGGGCGGCCATCGACACCGCGCTGCGGCCCGTCGGCGGCCGGATCGCACCGCGCGTGGTCACCGAGAAAGTGAGCTTCTCCGGCGGCGGCACGGGTCCGCTGGCAGCCGTCGACACGAAGGCGGGCCGCTTCGCGCTCGGCTGGCCGGGTGTACTGCCCGTCCCGTCGATCGAAGGCGACACGGCCGTGTACGCGAACGTCCGCCCCGAGGTCGACCTGCGCGTCCGCGCGCTGCCGACCGGATTCACCTATGTCCTCGTCGTCCGGGACCGGACGGCGCTGACCACGTTCCAGCCGGTACACCTGACGGTGTCCGGGCCGGCGGTGCGACCGCGGGCAGACGGGGGAGCGGAGGTCGTCGCGCCGGACGGTTCGGTGCTGCTGTCGTCGGGCGGCGGTGTGCTGTGGGACTCCTCGGGCGAGGCGAGCGCCACCGGCCCGGGTGACACGACGCGCTCGGCCCCGGTCGGCGTACGTGCGGGGTCGGGCGAGATCGTGCTGACCCCCGATCCCGCCGCGCTCGCCGACCCGGCCCTGAAGCTGCCGGTGTTCATCGACCCGCAGACGTCGGGCCGCAACCGGTGGGCGTACTCGGACTCGAGCAACTCCGACCGCAACGACGGCATCGCCCGCGTCGGTCTCAACCCGGACGGCAGCGGCATCTACCGCTCCTTCTTCGAGTTCCCCACCAGCGCGGTCGTCGGTACGCGGATCATCGCCGCGTCGGTGAGCACGCTGCTGACCCACTCCTGGTCCTGCGGCAGTACGCCGGTCGACCTGTACTGGGCGGGCGGCCTGCCGGCCGGGGTCAACGGGACCCGGGTGTCGTACAGCACCGCGCTGCTGGCCTCGCTCGACGAGGAGTGGGGCAACGCGCACAAGCCGAGTTCGGGCGCCGGGTGCGGCAACGACCCGCAGCCCGACATGCCGATGACGTTCACCGGCGGGCTCACCGGCAAGGTCCAGGAGTGGGCGAACGCCGGGGTCACCGCGACCACGCTGGCGTTCTCGGCCCGGGACGTGTCGGGCAACAACGAGGGCACGACCGACCGGTGGAAGAAGTTCGACGTCGGTTCGACCTGGCTGATCATCAAGTACAACTCGCTCCCGGGTACGCCCCCGGCCGCGAACCTGTCGGCCAGCGGCATCACCGCCACGATTCCCTGCTACACGGCGGGAACGGACGGGCAGCCGTACATCAACGCGTCCGGTGGCGTACACCTGAAGGCGACGCTGACCGACAACGACTCCGGCGACAACCTCGTGGCCCGTTACGAATGGCAGGATGTGAGCGCGGGCACGGCGGTCGTCACCGTGCCGGACACACCGGCGTTCCCGTCGGGACACCAGTTCGACGTCACCATCCCGGGAACCTCGTTCCCCAACGGGCACAACTTCCAGTGGCGGGTGCACGGGTTCGACGGCACCGACAACGGCTCGGTGTCCGCCTGGTGCCACTTCGGCTACGACAGCAACGCCCCCGGCCAGCCACTGCTCACCTCGTCGGATCTGCCGGTCTATCCCGCGGCGCCGACCGCCAACGACGTCACCGGCACTCCGGCGTCCGTGACGGCGACCCCGGCGAACGGGGACACCGACATCGTCGGCTACTACTACGGCGTCGGGTCGGTGCCGACCGATCCGACCGTCTACATCCCGGCGGCACCCGGCGGCGTCGGCACGATCCCGGTGGTGCCGGTGGTCTCCGGGATCGCGAAGAACTTCCTCACCGTCGTCGCCGTCGACGCGGCCGGCAACCGTTCACCCGTACCGGTGTCCCAGGCGGACGCCGCGGGTACCCGCCAGTTCCGCGCCGATCCGGGCACCGTCCACCATGTACACGGTGACGTTACCGGCGACGGCAAGGCCGACATCACCACCGCGTTCGACCTCGGCGCCGCCAAGAGCAAGCTGCTCGACTTCACCACCAAGGCCGACGGCTCCACGGTGTTCAACCCGGCCTCGCCGGTCAGCAGCGACCCCTACGTGATGGAGCTGTACTCCAGCCGCCAGTACATGGGCGACTTCAACGGCGACGGCAAGAGCGACCTGGTGTCCATCCGCAACGAGGGCAACTGCCGCACGACCGGATCGGTCTACCTGTCCAACGGCAACGGCCTCGCCGCCAGCCCCAGCCCGTGGTGGGACTCGGGAGTCAACAGCTGGTGCTTCTACACCGGCGACAAGACGGCGGTCGGCGACTTCAACGGCGACGGCATGGACGACATCGCGTCCTTGTACAACTTCAGCAACGCGCAGACGAAGCTGTACGTGATGATCTCCACCGGCACGTCGTTCACGCCCCCCGTGATCTGGTGGGACTCCGGAGTGGGCAACTTCGACTGGACGCTCATGCGGATCGTGGCCGGCGACTTCAACCACGACGGCAAGGACGACATCGGCGCGCTGTACGACTACCTCAACTGCCACGCCGGCATGTTCCGGTTCCTGTCGAGCGGCTCCGGCCTCATCGGCGGCTGGCCGGCGCGTACCTGGTTTGTCACCACCCAGTACGCGTGGTGCGCGGCGAACACGATGAACCTGCTGCCCGGCGACTTCAACGGCGACGGGTACGCCGACATCGCCTCGATGTACTACTACGGCAACGGCGTGTGGAAGGTGTTCACCTGGTTCGGGCCCGATCTCGCCAACGGCGCGCAGATCGGCGCCGCGTCCGGCTACTCGGACGCGGCCAACGTCAAGGCCTTCACCGGTGACTTCAACGGCGACGGCAAGACCGATCTCGCCCACTTCTACGCCAGCGGCACCGGCCGCTCGACGCTGTGGGTGCTCTACAACACCGGCTCGGCGCTGTCCGGCGAGAACCTGCGCTGGGACTCCAACAACGGCGGCGGCCTCGACTGGAACGCGCTACGGGTGATCCAGTGACCGCCCGGGCCCGTCTCAGTCCTTGAGGCGGGCCCGGACCCCGTCCACGTCCGGGTGGCTGAGGCGGTCGAGGATCGTCACGGCCGCCTCCCAGGACGCGCGCGCGTCGTCGGTGCGGCCGGTGTCGGCGTACGCGTCGCCGAGGTGGGTCAGCGCGTCGGCCTCGTTGTAGAGGTCGTGCACCCGCCGGAACATGGTCACCGCCCGGTCGAGGCATTCGACGGCCAGCTCGTGCTCGCCGAGGTGATGGTGGACGTAGCCGATGCTGTCCCAGATCGCGGCGCAGCCGGCCGGGTCGTCGAGCGGTTCGGCCAGCACGAGTGCCTGGCGGCAGTGCTCCAGCGCCCGCGCGTACTCGCCGAGCTGGGCGTAGCCCCAGCCGATCGCGTTGAGCGCCCGGGACTCGCCGATCGCGTGGCCGGCCCGCCGGTACAGGTCGAGGGCGGTGAACCGGTCGCGCTGGGCGGCGTGATGGCTGCCGCGGGTCATGTGCATGAACGAGCGGCCCATCGAGGTGTGGGCGCTGCCGAGCAGGTCGCCGTGCCGGTGGTAGAGCGTGAACGCCGCGCTGTAGTGGCCGATCGCCTGGGCGTACTCGCCGAGTTGCGCATGGCCGCGGCCGAGCAGCCGGTGGGCGTAGGCCTCGCCGATCCGGTCGCCGCGGCGGGCGGCGGCGGTCAGCGCCAGGCCCTCCACCGTGATCCAGTCCCGCCAGTGCCCGCGGTTGTCCAGGTAGTCCAGCAGCGACCAGGCCAGCTGCCAGGCCCGCGCGTCCTCGCCCGTGGCGGCCGCCCGTTCCGCCGCCGCCATCAGCACCGCGTGCTCGGCGGTGAACCAGGCCATCGCCTGGTCGGCGTCCGCGAGCACCAGCACCGTCACACCCGTGACGAGCGGCTGCGGCACGATCGGCTCCCGGTGCGGGTCCAGCAACAGCGCCGCGGCCGTCGCCGTCGCCCGATAGTGATCGAGTACGCGCAGCCGGGCGTCCCGCTGCCCGTCCGCGTCGAGCAGTTCGTTGGCGTACGCGCGGAGCAGGTCGTGCTGGGTGAAGCGGCCCGGCGCGTGCTCGGTGACCAGGTGGGCGCGGACGAGTTCGCCGAGCGCGGCCCGGGTGCGCGAAGCCGGCCACCCGGCCAGGCTGGCCGCGGCCGGTGCGGCGAAGTCGGTGCCCGGGACGAGGGCGCACAACGCGAACAGCGTGGCGGCGTCTTCGCCCAGGGCCTGATACGACCAGGAGAACACTGCCCGCACGTCCCCCAGCTCGCCGAGGTCGGCATCGTCGGGCCGAAGCCCGTCGGCGATCTCGGCCAGCGAGAAGCCGGGGTAGAGCGCGGCCCGCGCGGCGGCGACGCCCAGGGCGAGCGGCAGCCGGGCACAGCGTTCGGCGATGTGCTCGGCGACCCGGGGTTCGGCGTAGGTCCGCTGTGGACCGATCCGCTCGGCCAGCAGCCGGACGGCGTCGGACGGGCTGAGCAGGTCCAGGGTGATCGGCTCGGCGCCCTCGGCGAGCAGCGGCCGCAGCTGGTCGCGGCTGGTGACCACGACCCGGCAGCCGGGCGCCCCCGGCAGCAGCGGCCGGACCTGGGCGGCGTCCCGGGCGTTGTCGAGCACGACGAGCATCCGCCGCTCGGCCATGAGGCTGCGGTAGAGACCGGCCTGCGCGTCGAACCCGGCCGGTACCCGTCCCGCCGGAACGCCCAGCGCCGCCAGGAATCCGCGCAGCACCGTACCGGGATGGGCGATCGCGCCGGCCGGGTCGAAGCCGTGCAGATCCGCGAACAGCTGACCATCCGGATAGGACTGCCGTACGCTCTGCGCCCAGCGTACGGCCAGGGTGGTCTTGCCGACCCCGGCGGTGCCGGTGACCACGCTGACCGCGGCCCGGCTCGTGTCCAGACGGCGCAGCGCGTCGAGCCGGCCGACGAAGCCGGCGCCGACGCCGGGCAGCTGCGCGGGGTGGACCCGGGCCGGCTCGTCGTCGCCGGCCGCCTCCCGGTACGCCGAGCGCAGCTCGTCGCCGGGCAGCACCCCCAGTTCGTCGGCGAGCCGGTCGGTGATCTCGGCGTGTGCCTGCAGGGCCGCCGCGCGGTCGCCCGCCCGGGCCAGGACGAGGACGAGCCGGGCGTGCAGCGGTTCGTGCAGGGGTTCCTGGGCGGCCAGTTCGCGCAGCAGGTCGACGGCCGGGCCGCCGGACGCCGCGTACGCGAGCGCCGCCGTGATCCGCTGCCGGGCCAGGGCCAGGGCCGCGGGGTGGGTACGCAGCCGGGCCGGTGCGTCGGCGAGCACGAGGCCGCGCCAGCACCGCAGCGCCGCCTCGGTCCGGCCGGCGTCCAGGAGCGCGGCGAACTCGGCACTGTCCACTTCGTCCGGTCCGAGGGCGAGCCGGTAGCCGTGCGGTGCGGTGTGCAGCCGGACCGTCCCGTCCTCCTCGAGCAGGCGGCGCAGCCGGCTGACGGCGGTCTGCACCTGCCCGACGGCCGTCCGCGGCGGATCGTCGCCCCAGACCACGTCGACGATCTCGTCCCGGGAGACGGTCTCGCCGGCCCGCAGAGCCAGCAGCCCCAGGACGGTACGCTGCGCCGGCGGCCCCGGATCGGCGGGCAGGCCGCTGGCCACGACGGTCAGCGGGCCGAGCACCCCGATCCGCACCCCCGGTACGCGCTGGTCCAGCCCGTCCACGCCGGACAGGCCGAGGACCTCGTTGAGGCGGGCCAGCGAACCGGCCCGGGGCGCGGCGACCTTGCCGCTTTCGAGATCGCGTACGGCCCGGATGCTCAGGCCGCTGCGCTCGGCGAGCTGCTGCTGGGTCAGCTGGGCCCGGCGCCGGTACTCGCGCAGGAGTACGCCGACGCGGCTGGGCTGCGGCCGATGGTCCACTGCGGAGAGGCACCCTTTCGATCAGCTCAGTCTGTGCTGCTCAGATGATGTCCATCCGGGATCGATCCGGCTTTCGTGAAACCGGCTGGCGGTGCGGGCGGGTTGGCGGGAGTGGCCCAGATCATAGATCCATGCACCTCCGATGATCAGATCCCGCCCCGATTCTCCTCCCCTCGGTCAACAACCTTCCAGGACCGTGCATTGTCGGAGTGTGTGACAAGGGAGGTGGTCGCATGGCCGGAGAACCGGCCGACGACGGCTTCGACGAATTCGTCGAAGCCCGCTACGGCGATCTGGTACGCGTCGCGTACCTGCTGACGGGTTCGGCGCACGACGCCGAGGACCTGGTGCAGGGCGCGCTCGTGAGCACGCTGCGGAAATGGTCGAAAGTGGACGATCCGATGGCGTACGTGCGGCGGGCCATGGTCAACCAGCACGTGAACTCGTGGCGGCGGTTCGGCCGCCGGGAGTACGTCTCGGCCCGCCCGCCGGAGCCGGACCGGGTACCGGACATCGCCGACGGGGTCGCCCAGCGGCTGGCGCTGCAGGCGGCCCTGCGCACGCTGGCGCCCCGCGCCCGGGTGGTGGTGACGCTGCGCTACCTGGCCGACCTGTCGGAGGCCGAGGTCGCCGCGGCGCTGGGCACCTCGGTCGGCAACGTCAAGGGCCTGGCCTCGCGGGGCCTGGCGAAACTGCGCGCCGCCATGAAAGCCGCCCCGACCCGCGAACCCGAGGAGATCACGCTATGAGCACCGACAACCAGCTCCGCGAGCTGATGCTGGACCTCGCCGGCGAGGTACGCGCCGAGCCGGGGGCGGCCGCCCGGGCCCGGGCCGGCCTGCGCCGCTCGCAACGGCGCCGCCGCTCGATGGCCGCCGTGTGCGGGGTCGCGGCGCTCGCCGTCGTGGCCGCCACCGTCACCCAGCTCGGCCGGGCCGCGCCGGAGATCGACGCCGCGACCGGCAACAGCTGGACCGACCGGCTGGTGAACGGCCCGACGGTCGGGAACATCGCGGCCGCGCACGATCCCGCGTACCTGTCCGCGCTGGCGAAGGGGCAGTCGAAGGTGCTGTTCCTGGGGGCGGTCGGCGACCAGTGGGTCGCGATCGTCGCGGTCCGGCGGAACGGTTCCGGCCACCCCACGGCGGAGCCGACCCGATCGACGTCCGGTGACCCGGAGTACGGCATGACCTTGTACGAGGCGCCGGCCGGTGCCACACCGCGGCAGCTGGCCGCCGCCGAGGCCGGGAACCAGCCGAGCATCCAGCCGCTGACCGGGGTGAACTTCAGCGGCGGCACGGTCGCGATCGTTCCGCCGGGCTGCACGCTCGCCACCGCCCCGGTACCCGGCCTGCAGCCGTGGCAGCCCGCCCCGGACGGCCGCTTCCTGGTCCGCGACGGCGACCGGAAGACGCGTACGGAGTGGTATCAGGCGACGTGCGACGGGATCGTGCGGCAGGAGAGTCCCGCGTGGACGAACACGGCGCCGCCCGTGTACACCGACGCGGAACTCGCTGCGCTCATCGGGGCGGCGCGCGGGACCGTGGACCCCGACGTCGCCCGGGACACGCTGCGCGAGCTCGACGGCGAGCGGCCGCTGGCCGGAGGCGCTCCGCGGCTGCTGTGGGGCGGCCCCGCGGTCTGGCCGGGAGGGTCCGGTGGGACGATCACCGGTCGCGTGGTCGTCGCCGCGGTGCCGCGGGTCAAGCAGTCCGGGTGGCAGGGCATCGCGTACATCCGGTTCGACTCGCCGGACAGCGGCAGCGGCGGCTCGGTGGCAACGTCCGCGACCTTCACCACGTCGCACGACCCGGGTGCGGCGACCGCGCTCACCGCGATCCGGGCGGACCCCGACGCGAACCGGATCCTGCTGCTGGCCCCGGTCGGCGCCCGGACCGTCCGAGCGGTACGCGACGGCGCGACGGTCGCCCAGGCGGTCGTGACCGGCGGTGCCGCGACGCTCGACGTGGACCAGCCGGCCACGGCGGCGTTCGAGGCGCTCGACGAGCACGGGCAGAAGATCGCCACGACCGTGCTGCACGAGGACGTCCCCACCGTCGAGGTACGCCTCTGGAACTGACGGCCGGACGAGTGGAACCGAGGGTCAGACGAGGGCGGCCAGGTCGTCCCAGCGGGTGACGACGAAACCGATCACGAGGCCGAACAGCCCGACGATCGCGGCGAGTCCCCACTGGACGGATCCGTCCACGAACGACCCGGCCAGGCCGAGCAGGCTCACCCCGAGCAGCAGCGCGTTACGCACGATGTGGGCTGTTCCCAGTGGCGCCGTGGTCGCACCGAAGCATCGGCACGCGACCGCGGCGCCGCGGCGTACCACCGCCGTGACGGCCAGCGTCAGGGCCGCCATCAGGCCGGCGGCGAGCACGAACGCCACGGTGCCGGCGACGCGTACGGGAACGAGGGCGACGAGCACCACGGCGGCCTCGGCGGCGGCGGCGGCCACCGCGGCGGCGGGAACCAGCCGTTCGGGGACGACGGCCATGTCCCGCAACGATTTCACGAAGGCGGCCCACGCGGCCCGGCCGGCGACCTTGCTCGCGAAGGCGAGCGCGAAGACGGTGACGAGGATCAGGCGGGCGGCGACGTCGACGTACTGCACCGGTCCGACACTGCCACGCCGGCCGGCCGGCGACAAGACCGGCGGCGTCCGGTCAGGACCCCTGCGGCTCGGCGCCGTCGGGCCAGGCGCAGACGCAGACCCGGTTGCCGGCCCGGTCGGCGAGGATCCACGCGGACGGGGCGCCGGAGTCCACCACGATCCGGCCACCGGCGGCCAGCGCCGCCGCGACCCGCTGCTCGACCTGCTCGCGGGCGACCGAGACGTCGACGTGCATCGCGTGGCGCAGCGGCCGGCCGGGATCGAGCTCCTGCATCCAGACCGTCGAGCCGTGGCCGAGCGGGTCGACGGCGTTGTCGTCGGACATCGCGGCGTACCCGAGCACCGCCCGCCAGAAGCCGACGTCCACCGCGTCCGGCCGGGCGGCGACCGCGAACTGGACCTCCTGCACGAGCGTCCGGTCGGCGGGGGCGCCGTGCTCGCGGGCCGTCGCCGAGACCGCCCGCGCCAGCTCGACGTGGCGCTCCTCCAGCAGCCAGAGGTCGCGGGTCAGGCGTACGGTGAGGCGGTCGGCGGCGACGGTCATCAGCAGCTCGCCGGTGCCGGGGATCCGGGCGACCGCCTCCGCCAGCCGGGCCGCCGCCACCATCCCCGGTACGCGGAAGGCCGCCGTCGCGCCGCCGTGCAGCACGACCCAGTCGCCGACCCCGTCCGCGGCGAGGAACGCCCGCCAGCCCTGCTCGCTCACGTCCGCCTCCGGCCGGGGAAGGAAAACAACCTCTCGCGGAATGGTAGCGGCCGCGCGACAATGATCCTTCGATCATCGAGGAGCCTGATGAGCTACCCGCCTGAGCCGTGGCACCTGCGAGGCCGGATGTACGTGTCCGTGTTCGGAGTGCCGGTCGCCGACCTGCCGCCGCTGCCCGCCGCCCTGGCGTCGCTGCGCCCGGTCCGCCTCGGCCGCCGCGCGCTCGTCGGCGCGGCCTGGGTCGACTACGAGCCCGGCGGCGTGCTGTCCTACCGCGAGCTGCTCGTGTCCACGCTGACCCGCGACGGGCTGCGGCCGCGCGTCACGATCACCGGCATCTGGGTCGACAGCGTGCCCTCCCGCGACGGCGGCCGGGCGCTGTGGGGCATCCCGAAGGAGCTGGCCGCCTTCGAGCTGACCGGAACGGACGCCTCGGCCGCGGCGGAGGGCGGCCCGCTCGCCACGGCGGTGTTGCGGCGGCGGCTGCTGCCGTTCCGCGTACCGGTGGGGTTCAAGGTCGCCCAGGATCTCGGCGGCCGCCCCAAGACCTCGCCCGTACGCGCGACCGCCCGGCCCGGAACGGCCCGCGTCACCTGGGACGTGGCGCCCGGCGGCCCGCTCGGGTACCTCGCCGGCCGGCGCCCGCTGCTGTCGTTCGCGATCGGCGACTTCGACATGCGCTTCGGGGCGGCCGCCCCCGCCGGGGCATAGTCGTCCGCGTGGTTATCCACAGGCGGATCGATCTTCCTTGACGTCTCGGCGTGCCGCTGTGTTCCATGGTGTCGTCCGCTGTCCGCGGTACACGAGCGGTCCACTGATACGGGGGAGGGCGCCGTGCCCGATCACGGTGACGCACTGGGAGCCGACCTCTACAAGCTGCTGATCGTCGGCCAGCAGGATCTGCCGTCGATCGCCGAGATCTACCACGAGGGCGTGGGCGACGTCGACGCCGCCGGTGGGCAGGCCGCCTCGGCGATGAACCGGCCGGCGTACTTCGGCGGCGGGTCGGGCGGCCCCGTGCACGATTCCTGGGCGGCCCTGCAGCAGACCGTGCAGAGCCTGCTCAAGCAGACCGCGTCCAACCTGGACGACACCGGCCACGCGCTGGTGCTGGCGGTCAACGCGTACGCGGCGGCCGACACCGGCGCCCGGGACAAGCTCACCTCGCTGCGCTCGGTCAACGGCGAGCCGAAGGCGACGGTGACCCCGAAATGAGCTTCGACAAACTCATGGAAGAGGCCAACGACGTCCAGCAGACGGCGATCCGCCGGGCGGTCCAGAAGCACGAGGACGACCCGGCCTACGCCGCCCACGGCGTCGAGGGCTACTACGCCGGCCTGCCGGACCAGTTCAAGCCGTTCTCGCAGATGCCCGACCCGGCCGCGTACGACCCGATGATCGCCGACCTGCGCAGGCTGCTGTCGCGGCTGTCGGCGGGCGACCACAACGACACGCCGCTGAACAAGAACGACGTGTTCTACGCCAACACCGACCTGGCCATGATGACCACGGCGGCGGACTACATGACCATGTGGGACGGCCGGGCGGCGATCGCCTTCAAGACGAACTTCGTCGACCCGTTCCCGCTGGTCTGCCGCAACCAGTTCCTGCTGGTCTCGATCCTCAAGGCCGGCCTGGAGGCGCACCAGGAGATGTGGCGCAACGCCCGGCAGAACGTCGACACCATCGTCCACGACACGCTGGACGCGCTGGACAACTCCGGCTGCTGCAGCACGAACTCGTGGGTCATGACGTTCACGGTGATCGCCGCGGTCGCGTTCGTCGCCGCCGTCCCGCTCGCTCCGATCGAGGGCATCGGGCTGGGCCTGGCCACCGGGATCACCGCGGTCGGGTCCGCCTCGTCGGTGGTCGCCGTGAAGCCGCCGGAGGCGCCGAAGGTGAAGTACCAGGGCACGACCGCCCGCCAGATCACCGACGAGATGGGCAAGGGCGCTGGTCAAGCTGACGCAGGACATCCAGGACACCGAGTCCAAGATCAGCCAGTCCCTGGACGCCACCCACGACCTCGTCTTCGGCGACGGCAAGCGGCTGTTCGTCGCGCCCCGCCCGGCCCTGGCCGACGCCACCGCGCAGAACGTCACCAGCGGCCAGAACCTCGGACAGGCCAACTGATGGGCGCGCTCGCCGACCGGCTCGACCGGATCCACCTGCGCGTACGCGTACCGGGGACGGACATCTCCGCGGAGCTGCGCAACCGGGAGGAGGTGAGCATCTCCTTCGGCCACGGCGTGTACGACGGGCTGTCCGAGCGGGATCTCGAACACTACCTGGCCAGCCTGGCCCGGCTGCTGTTCGTGGCGTGGCAGCGCGCGTACTCCGAGGCGCTCAGCGAATCGTTCCGCGAGGCGCTGGTCGGCGCGGACAGCGACGAGGACCGCGCCTATCTGAGGGCGCGCGGGGAGATGGTCTCGACCGGCGCCTCGAACGACGGCCGGGTGACCGTCACCGGCCGGGCCATGCAGGACGTCGAGGTGCGCATCGCCGCCGGCACCGTACGCGAGCTCACCGAGTGGCAGTTCGCCGAGCGGGTGCACGAGGCGGTGGTCGTCCTGGCCAAGAACCACATGGACCAGATCGAGGAACTGAAGAAGCGGTACTACGTATGAGCCGCCGGGCCGGCGCGGTGCTGCTGGTCGTGATCGTCGCCGCGGCCGGCGCGGTCTGGTGGGCCACGCATCGCCGACCCGCGCCGGCCCCGGCCGCGTGCACGATCCCGGACTCGGTGGCGGCCGCCCCGGACGCGTCCGGCGGCGTGATCACCGTGCTGGAGAAGGGTTTCAGCCGGCAGCGGCGGACCGCCGACAGCGGCGCCGAAGGCGTGAGCATGGGCGCGGTCGTGCGGAACACGGGCAGCCGGGTGGCGTACCGGACCCGGATCACGTTCCAGGTGTTCGACGCGGCGCACCACGACGTCGCCCGGCCGAGGTCGCTGCAACTCGTGCAGGAGATCCCCGTGCTCATGCCGGGCGAGCGGATCGGCGTCGGGGCGTTCGCGTACGTGGCCGGGACGGGGCAGGCCGTGTCGATCGACGTCCTGCCGAGCGGCACCCGCTGGATCGACCCGGCCGTGCTCGGCGCGTACCGTCCCGTCACGGCGGCGTACGCGGGCACGAGCAGCAACGCCCCGCCGACGGTCTCGATGACGGTGGACTCCGCGAACTGCCGGGCACTGGACTCGCGGGGCGGCGCGGTCGTCTACCGGGCCGCGAACGGGACGATCGTCGGCGGTGACGAGGCGCCGCTGCGCTCGGCGGGCGACCAGGTCTGCCGGCCCGGTACGGCGACGGCCTTCCTCGACGCGACCGCGGACGCCCCGGAGCAGCGCGCCGCCGCCCGGACCGAGGCGTACGCCTACTGCGACCTGGAACCCAAGCCGTTCGGGGCCGACGTCCCCTGGAACTGACCGGCCGGCGCGTAGTCGGCCGGGCGGAACACCTTCGTCCGGGCCCGGTACTCGCCGGCCATCCCGGGCCAGTTGGTGACGACCCGGCCGGTCGCCGTCCGGTACCAGCTGGAGCACGCCGTCCAGACGCTGCGGGCCAGGCGCCGCTGGATCTCCGCGTCGAACGCTTCGGCCACCTCCCGGCGTACCTCGACGGGGCCGTGGGCGTCGACGTGGCGTACCGCCTGGACGATGTAGCGGGCCTGCGATTCGTGGAAGTAGACCACCGACGTGTTGCCCGTATTGGTGTTCGGGCCGTACATCAGGAACAGGTTCGGGAAGCCCGGTACGGCGATCCCCAGATGCGCGTACGCGCCGTCGCGCCATTCGGCGTCCAGCGGACCGGTACGCCCGTGGACGCGTACCGGCGCGAGGAACTCGGTCGCGGCGAAGCCGGTCCCGTAGACGAGCACGTCCACCGGGTGCTCGACACCGTCCGCCGTGCGTACGCCGGCCGGCGTCAGACGGTCCACATCGGACGTGACGAGGCTGACGTCCGGCCGGCGCAGCGTCCGGTACCAGTCCCCGGTGAACAGCACCCGCTTGCAGCCGAGGGCGTAGTCGGGGCGGACCCCGGCAAGGCCCCGGCCCTGGATCGCCCGCTGCGTACGCGAGATCGTGCCGACGACGACCTGGGCGAGCCGGCTGCCGGTGACCGCCTTGCCGGTGACGACGGTGAGCAGCCACGTCCCCGCCCGCGCCGCCCGCAACACCACCGGTACGCGTCGGTGCAGCGCCCGGCGCAGGCGGCCGTAGCGGCGATCGGGCTTCGGCAGCGTCCACGGCGGTGTCCGCTGGAGCACGGTGACGTGGGCGGCCTGCCCGGCGATCGCGGGGACGAGCTGGATCGCGCTCGCCCCGGTACCCAGGACGGCGACCCGCCGCCCGGTCAGGTCCACCGAGGCGTCCCACTGCGCGGTGTGCATCGCGATGCCGCCGAACTCGGCCGCGCCGGGGAGCACCGGGATCACCGGTCGCGACAGCTGGCCCATGGCGGGGATGAGGACGTCGAACTCCTCGGCTCCGGCGGCCGTCACGACCCGCCACGCGGATCCGGTCCAGGCGGCCTCGACGACCTCGGTGCCCAGCCGCAGGTGCGCGGTGAGGCCGAAGTCGCGTACGCACGCGCGAAGGTAGTCGAGGATCTCGGCGCGCGGCGGGAACCTGCGCGTCCACTCGGGATTGGGTGCGAAGGAGTAGGAGTAGAGCGGCGCGGGGATGTCGCAGGCGCAGCCGGGATAGAGGTTGTCGCGCCACACTCCGCCGACCTCCGGCGCGCGCTCGAAGATCGTCAGGTCCCGGTAGCCGGCCTGGCGCAGCTGATGGGCGACGGCGATGCCGCCGAAGCCCGCGCCGATGATCGCCACTCGCGTCACGGCCGCAGCGTAACCCCCTGTTGACAGATTGCCAATAGGCCCGCGTGCGATCATGAAAAGGACCGCGCACAACAGGAGGAGCCCTTCATGTCGTACCCGCCCGTCCAGTACACGGCTGACGCCGGCAACGTCAGCGCCACCTTCCGGCCGTCGGACACGCCCTCGGATCTGGCGATCGGCGTACGCACGCTCGTGGACCACCTGGCCACCGGCGCGTCGACCGAGGGACGGTTCGGCCTCTACCGCTGGAACATGGCCGCCTATCCGCCGCCCGGCAGCCTGCCCGCCGGGCACTTCCACCGGACGATGTCGGAATCGTTCTTCATCCTCGACGGCACGGTGTCCCTGTACGACGGTGCCACGTGGCGTTCGGCGACCGCCGGGGACTTCCTCTACGTCCCGCCGGGCGGCGTCCACGGCTTCGCCAACGAGTCCGGCGCCGAGGCGTCGATGCTCGTGCTCTTCACGCCGGGAGCGCCGCGGGAGGCGTACTTCGAGGCGCTCGCGGAGATCGCGGCGTCGGGACGGGAACTGTCGCAGGAGGAATGGGTCGAGCTCTGGGCGAGCCACGACCAGTATCAGGTGTGACCCCGGCCGGTACGCCCACCACGACGGGCGGGCGCACCGGTCACCGGATGTCAGCTGACGTAGAGGCCGGTCAGCTCGACGTTCTTGTCCAGGGCGGCGGTGCCCGGCCGGGGCAGCGTGTGCTCCACCGGTACGCCGTTCTGGTAACCGAAGATGGTGACGCCCTTCATCTTGCCGGCCTGGCCGGAACCGTTGAGCCGCGACCAGACCGCCTGCGCGAACCCGAACACGGGATCGACCTTGTGGGGATCGTCCTCGTCCAGCGCGCAGGCCTCGAACAGGACGCCGTCGGGCTTCTGCCGCAGGAGCGAAAGCATCCCGGCGAGCTCATCGGCATGCCAGCCCCACGGGTCGTTGCGCTTGCCGCTGCCGCCGATCTCGGTGTCGTTGCCGTGGCCGACGAGGCACAGCGATTCGCCGGCCGGCAGCTTCGCCAGCGTGTCGCTCAGCTGCCTGGTCGCCTGCGTCTGGTCGTAGCCGGGGTCGAGGACGACGATCTGCCCCCATGCGCCGGAGCCGGACCGGGCACTGGTGTAGAACCGCACGATCTTCGGGTCCTTGGTGATGATGATCAGCATGTGCTCCCCCTCACGGTTTGCCTGTCTTGACTGATGAGGGGGTCCGTGAGCTGGGCAGATACGCCGTCAGTGGATCACGTACGGGATCAGCTCGACGCTTCGCCCGATCGTGGCCGGGTTGGGCAGCGAGTGCTCGGAGTCGGTCTCGTTGATGTACCCGTAGACCGTGCAGCCGCTCATCCGGCCCGCCTGCCCGTGCCGGTTGAGCTGCTGGGCGAGCGCCTGGGCGAAGCCGAAGACCGGGTCGATCTTGGTGCCGTCCTCCTCTTCCTCGGCGCACGCCTCGATGAGGACGGCCGTGGGCCGGTGCGGCAGGGCGGCCAGCATCGGGGCCACGTCGGCGTAGCTCCAGCCCCACGGGTCGCGGGTCTTGCCGCTGCCGCCGATCTCGGTGTCGTTGCCGTGGCCGACGAGGCAGAGCGGTTCGTTGGCGCCGAGCCGGCTGAGCGCCTTCTTCAGCGCGTTCGTGGCCCGCTCCTGATCGTAGGTGTCGTTGAGCTCGATGACCTGTCCCCAGGCGCCGGAATTGGAGCGCGTGCTGGTGTAGAACTGCCGGATCTTCCGGTCCTTGGTGATGATGATGAGCATCAGGCCCCCTCGGGATCGACTGGTGCCACTCCATCAAGGTCTGGCCGCTCCGCCGAGAGTGGTGACGATTTGCTGACACGGCGTCACTCGCAGTGCTGACGCCGGCGGTCACCCGTGCGGGTGGTTCAGTCGCTGTAGGACGGTGCGACGACGCAATCCGTGGCGCCGTTCTGCCAGGCGTGGTTGTAGCGGCCGGCGAGCTTGGTGATGAAGGCGACGATCGCCTTCTCGTCGAGCGTGTCCAGCCGCTGCAGGCGCTGCCAGGCCGACAGCGCGATGCCGTGGCCGAGGTCGGGGTAGGGCGCGACGACCACGTCCCGCGGATGCTTGCGCCCGATCCGTTCCAGCCTGTCGATGTCCTGGGCCGACACGTCCGGCGCGTACTGGAGCATGATGTGGCCGTGCTCGAGCACGTGCACCTGGAGTTCGGGCAGGATCGGCTCGCGGTAGACGCCCGGCGTGACCACCCGGGGCGAGTGCGGCCCGGAGGTGGGCGGCATCGTCCGGTAGGGATCGTGCCCGGCGCCTTCGTAGGGGATGTGGTTGTTGCCCTCGAACTGTTCCGGCGTGCCGGGCAGCTGGTCGCACGGCAGCGCGGCGGTCTGGGCGGCCGTGTGGGCGAGGACGCCGACGCCGAGGCTGGACATGGTGATGATGCTGAGCGTGGTGACGGCGATGCTGACAGCCGTGCCCAGCCAGCCGCGGCGGGTCACGGCAGCGCTCCGGCGGCGCGGCGGCCGCGCAGCCAGTTGCGGACGGCGACGCCGAGCGGCAGCGTCACGTTGAGCAGGGCGAAGACGAGCAATCCGATCCCCTCCCACCAGTACGCGCTGCCGAACGGAGCGCCGATGAGGACGCCGGCCGCCCAGCCGAAGACGACCTTGGCGCTGGGCAGGAAGAAGTGGAGGAAGAACCAGGCCATCCAGATCAGGCCGCTGACGTAGAGCAGCCGGTACCACCGGGCGACGCGCAGGTCGCGGGCGTGGGCGTCGCGCAGGATCGCGGCCTCGGCCGGAGTGAGCCGCCGGAACAGCCGCTTGACCGACAGCCGCGTGATCTGGTGGAGGTTGCGGCAGCCCGTCGCGGTCGCCATCACCAGGTACATGTCCGTACGCAGATACGCCATCGTCTGGAACGCGAGCTTGGCGACCTGGCTGAAGACCACCATCGCCAGCAGCCGGGCGAATCCGGGGGACATGTCCAGCCAGCCGCGCGACCAGGCGAACCGGGGCGCCACGGCGGAGAAGAGCAGGACGCAGTCGACGGCCATCCCGGCGAGGAACGGGCTGTAGCGCTTTTCCGGCGGCAGCGCCCACAGGCCGGACAGGTCGGTCTCCAGGACGGGGAAGATGCCCCGGCGTTCGAGCCGCAGCTGTGACGGTACGCCGACCGCCGCTCCGGCCAGCGCGTGCCAGATCTCGTGCACGACGGTGAGCGCGATGACGACGACGTTGGTGACGATGAGGCTGAGCACGACGTCGGGGAAGAGGAAAGTGTCCTCATAGGACGGCAGCAGCGACGGTTCGGCGAGGAACATCACGCCGGTGGCGAGGAGGCAGGCGGCGTAGCAGGTCCAGGCGACCCGGCCGAACAGCGGGCGGACGAACCTCGCCGGGATCCGCGACACCGACCAGCTGCGGCCGCCCCGCTCCCGGCGGTCCTGGATCATGCCCGAGTCGACGAGGACCTCGGCGAAGTCGAGCGCGTCGACGGGTTCGCCGGTGGTGCGCTCGATCTCGTCGGCCGCCTCCGCGACGGTACGCCCGGCCGCGAACAGCTCGACGAGCCGCGCGCCGACCTCGGGCACCACGACGAACGTGCCGCTGGCCGGGTCGCCGACGACGAACTCGTCCTCGTCCTCCTGGCGTACCACGAGGTGGGCGACGTCCAGGCGGCTGGCGGGGCTCAGGGCGATCATCGGGGCGCCCCGACCCAGCCGCAGGTGGCGCAGGTGCGACCGGGTTCCGGCCGGACGGCGTAGTGGTAGGTCAGGTCGGTCAGGCTCAGGTGGAACATCCGGCCGCGCGTACTCGTGGGGATCCCGGTCAGGTGGTAGACGGCGTCCAGCGCGGCGACGTGTCCGGTGAGGTTGGCCGACGGCGCGATCACGGCGTGCCCGTCGAAGGCGAACAGGTCCTCGGGCCGGCCGCCGTGCTCGTCGGCCAGCCGGTCGGCCACGCTCGGCAGGCAGTCGGGGCAGCACGTCTCGCCGGGCACGAACAGGCCGACGACCGCCATGGGGCCGGCGTACTGGGCGAGCATCCAGGGGGTGCCGGTACGCAGCGCAGCCTTGTTCGTCCACTCGCGGATGAGGTGGCGGGGCTGGTCGGCGCAGAGCACGAGCAGGTCCTGGTCGTGCATGAGCGCGGCGGCGGACTCGACCGAGTCGATGCGGACCTCCTGCCCGGTGACCTTGGTGTACGAGTTGAGCCGGCGCAGCCGTTCGACCGCCACGGAGACCTTGGGCAGGCCGATGTCGTCCTCCGTGTACAGCAGCTGCCGGGTGAGGTTGCCCTCCTCGACGGCGTCGAAGTCGACGCAGTGCACGGCGCCGACGCCGGCCGCGACCAGGGAGGCGGCGACGGCCGATCCGGTGCCGCCGAGCCCCGCGATCACCACGCGGCTGTTCTTGAGCTTGGCCTGCACGTCATACGGCGAGGTACGCGGAGTCAGGTCCACCCAGGCGTAGTAGGTCAGCGCCCGGTCGTACCGCTCGACCTCGGCCGCGCTCAGTTCGGCCGGTACGCGGGCGGCGGCGTCCTCGACGTAACCGGCGTCGATGATCGTCTGGATCGTCTCCGCGGTGTCGGCCGGGTCGGCATCGGGGTACGCGGTACGCAGGTCGGCGACGATCGCGTCCCGCGTACGCGTGCCGTCCATCAGGCCGAGCAGCGCCCACAGGGAGCCGTCCTCGTCGTCCATCTCGGCGCCGATGCCCAGCTGCCGGCCGCCGATGCTGATCAGCGTCGGGGTGAGCCGCATCGGTTTGTGGATGCGCTTGATCCGTGGTCGCAACACTCCGTCGAACCTCCGTCGAGACAGAACGGCCCAAGTACTGAAGGCGCCCAGGTACTGAAAGGCGCCCAGATACTGAAAGCGCCCAGGTACTGAAAGGCCGAGGTACTGAACGGCCCGGATACGAGGGAGCCGGGGCCAGGCTCGCGCCGTGGCCCCGGCTCGGCGGCTGTTAGCCGCAGACCTCGTTCCGGCAGCCCGGGTCGACGACGATGACGGCCGTGGTCTCCAGCCGCTCGAGCTTGCGGACGACGACCTTGGACGGCTTGCGGGTCTCGACGGTCTTCTCCATGGTTTCCTCCTATGGATGGGGAGAAACGGGGTCCGAGGGGTGCACCACTCGCTTGCGAACCATGGAAACATTGATCGAAATCATTGCCAATATATGAATCAATCGATCTAGCTGATCTGTCGCCTAGCTGACAGATAAAGCCAGAAACGCCGGGCAGAACGGGCGTTCAGTTGATTTTGACGGAACTCTTTAGGGTGGGGAAGACCTGCTCCACCAGCATGATCAACGTGGTCGCCAGGACCTGGTGGACCTGCTCGCGGTCGAGCGCGTCGCGTTCCAGCCACTCGCGGGCGGTCGCCTTCGCCAGCCCGCAGTACGCCCGCATGACCGCCCGCAGCTCGGTGCGCCGCTCGGTGACCGCGTCCAGGCCGACGGCCACGAGGATGCTGTCGGCGGCGATCTCGTCCGCCTCGGACAGCACCGCCTCGATGTCGGCGTCGCGGCCGACCCCGCCGCCGTCGACGGCCGCCAGCCACGAGCGGCTGTGCCGGGACACCACGTCGAGGAACCAGGCCACGCTCGCGTCGACCCGGGTCGCCAGGTCGCCCTCGGGCAGCTGCTCGACCGCCACCGCCGGGATCGTGACGAGCGCGCGTACGGACTCGATGAACAGGCCGCGCTTGGTGCCGAAGTAGTGGTTGATCAGGCTGCGCGCGACCCCGGCGGCGGTCGCGATGTCGGTCGTGCTGACGTCGGCGTACGGGCGCTCGCCGAACAGGCGCACGGCACAGGCCAGGATCTGCTCCCGGCGCTCGTCGGGCTCCAGCCGCCGCCAGCGGGGCAACAGGTCGGCGGTCACGTCAGCCATTATCACCCGCGATCCGCAGCGCGCCGGAGGCGCCGTCGGGGACGGCCGGGCGTACGGGCGCGACCGGGTCGAGGCGCCGGTATCCGGCCCCCAGCGGCGGCCGCCCGTCGGGCTCGCCGCGGTTCGGCCACAGGGCGAGCGCCCGCTCGGCCAGCGCGCAGATCGTCAGCGACGGGTTCACGCCCAGGTTCGCGGTCACCGCCGCGCCGTCGACCACGTGCAGCCCCGGGTGGCCGAAGATGCGGTGGTACGGGTCGATGACGCCGTGGTCGGCATCCGCGCCGATCGGCGCGCCGCCGAGGAAATGCCCGGTCACCGGCCGCCCCACCAGTTCGGTCACCGAGCCGATCGGCACGCCGTCGATCTTCTCGGCCACCCGCCGGGTCACCTCGTGCGCGATCGGGATCTCCACCGGCGTCGGCTCACCGGCCCCCGGCCGGCTCGTCAGCCGCCGGCCGCCGAACGGGCCGCGGCGTCCGCGTACCGTGATCGAGTTGTCCCGCGGCTGCATCGCCAGCAGCACGATCGTCTGCTGCGACCACCGCCGCGGCCACAACAGCGTCGGCCAGTCGCGCCAGCTCGCGATCGTGCGTCCCAGGCCCCGCAACCATCTCGGCGTACGCGTGGAGCCGTCGACCAGCACGGCGGCCAGCAGCCCGAGGAGGTTGCTGCCGGGGCCGTACCGGACCGGTTCGATGTGCGTCTCGGCGTCGGGGTGCATCGACGACGTGATGGCGACCCCGCGGCTGAAATCGGCGGTGCCGCGGCGCGTACGCGGTCCGAGGATCGATTCGGAGTTGGTCCGGGACAGTTCGCCGAGCCGGTCGGAGAGCCGGGGGAGCGCACCGGTCTTCTTGAGCCGGTGCAGCAGCCGCTGGGTGCCGACCGCCCCGGCCGCGAAGATCACCTGGTCGGCCGTGAACGTCCGGCGGCCGCGGCGCAGCTTCCCGCCGGTGCGTACGGTCGAGATCAGGAAACCGCCCTCGGCGCGCTCGGTGACGTCGACGACGGTGGTGAGCGGGTGGACCTCGGCCCCGGCCCGCTCGGCGAGGTAGAGGTAGTTCTTGACGGTGGTGTTCTTGGCGCCGACCCGGCAGCCGGTCATGCACGAGCCGCAGAACGTGCAGGTCGTACGTGCGGGCCCGGCGCCGCCGAAGTAGGGATCGGCGACCGCCGCGCCGGGCCGGTCGCCGAACAGTACGCCGACCGGCGTGAGCCGGAACGTGTGCCCGACGCCCATGTCCTCGGCGACCGCCTTCAGCACCTCGTCCGACGGCGTGGTGACCGGGTTGACGGCGACGCCGAGCATCCGGCTCGCCTGGTCGTAGTAGGGCGCGAGCTCGGCCCGCCAGTCGGTGATCCCGGCCCACTGGGGGTCGGCGAAGAAGACGTCCGGCGGCCGGTAGAGGGTGTTGGCGTAGCCGAGCGAGCCGCCGCCGACGCCCGCCCCGGACATGACGAGCACCTGCGGGAGCAGCGTCATGCGCAGGATGCCGTAGCAGCCGAGGGCCGGCGCGTAGAGGTAGTCGCGCAGCCGCCACGAGGTCTTCGCGAACTCGTCGTCGGCGAAGCGCCGGCCGCACTCCAGTACGCCGACCCGGTAGCCCTTCTCGGTCAGCCGCAGCGCGCTGACACTGCCCCCGAAGCCGGAGCCGATCACGATGACGTCGTAGTCCGCGGACATGACCGACAACGTGCACCCTTATTGGCGCCGTGTCAATGAGGTCTTACGGTGATGCCATGCCGGAAGGTCTGCGTCACCACCGCGCCGGGGCGGGCGAGCCGCTGTTGCTGATCCACGGGCTGGGCAGCCGGTGGCAGCTCTGGGAACCGGTCCTGCCGGTGCTGTCGGAGCATTACGACGTGGTCGCCGTGGACCTGCCGGGGTTCGGCGGGTCCACGGCGTCGGGTGCGTCCACTGTGGAGGAGTACGCAAACTTCCTGGCCGCCGAGTTCGGGCCCTGCCATGTCGCGGGCAGCTCGCTCGGCGGCGGGATCGCCCTCGAACTCGGCCGCCGGGGCGTCGCGCGCTCGGTGACCGCGTTCGCGCCGATCGGCTTCTGGGGGCCGCTCGGCCGGCGCTGGTGCCAGGCGTCGATCACGGCCTGCCGGTGGTCGGGGCGGCTGGCGGGTCCGGCGCTGCCGCTCCTCGCGCGTTCGGCGGCCGGCCGGGCGGCGCTGTTCGGGCTGTTCTTCGGGCATCCGGCGAAGGTGGACCCGGTGGCCGGGGTCGCGGACGCGCGGGCGCTCGTCGCGGCGCCGGGGTTCACGGCCGCCCGGGACGCGTTCGCGCGACACCGGTTCCCTGCGGACCCCGGCCGGCTGCCGCAGGTTCCCGTCACCGTGGTGTGGGGCAGCCGCGACCGGATCCTGCCCGCCCGGCAGGCCCGCCGGGCCGCCGCCGAGCTGCCGTTCGCCCGCCACGAGATCCTGGCCGGGGCCGGTCACCTGCCGTTCGCCGACGCGCCGGGGGACTGCGTACGGCTGGTGCGGGAAACGGCTGTTGACAATCTGCCAATAACTGGGTGAGGGTGAGGGTATGTTCTCCGTTCCCGGTGTCGAGGTCCCAGGGCTGTCTGGGTACCGGTCCGCGTGGCGTACCGCCGACCACGACGCCCTCGCCGAAACCGTCGCCGCCTTCTTCGCCAAGGAGGTCGCCCCGCGCGAGGCCGAGTTCATCGCCCAGGGGCACCCCGATCCCGCCCTCTACCGCAAGGCCGGCGCCCTCGGCCTGCTCGGCCTGTCCATCCCCGAGGAGTACGGCGGCGGTGGCGGCGACTTCAGCCACGAGACCGTGCTGTTCGAGCAGCAGGCGTACGCGGGGGACAACAGCCTCGGCGTGGCCGTCCACAGTGGCATCGTCACCGGGTACCTGCTCGCGTACGGGACGGAGGAGCAGAAGCGCGCGTTCCTGCCCCCGCTGTGCGCCGGCGAGATGGTCGCCTCGATCGCGATGACCGAGCCCGGCGGCGGCTCCGACCTGCAGGCGATGCGTACGTCCGCCCGGGTCGAGGGGGACGAGCTCGTCATCGACGGGTCCAAGACGTTCATCACCAACGGGATGCTGGCCGGACTGGTCCTGCTGGCCGTCAAGACCGACCCGGACCAGGGCGCGGCGGGCATCTCGCTCGTGCTGTGCGACGTCCGCGACGCCCCGGCCGGCTTCCGCCGCGGGCGTCCGCTGGAGAAGCTCGGGCTGCACGCCAACGACACCGCCGAGCTGTTCTTCGACGGGTTGCGCGTACCGGCCTCGGCGATCCTGGGCGGGCAGCCGGGCGTCGGGTTCTTCCAGATGATGCAGCAGCTGCCGCAGGAACGCCTCGTCATCGCGGTCGGCGCGGTCGCCGCGATGGAACGGGCGCTCGCGCTGACGGTCGCGTACGCGAAGGAGCGCACCGCGTTCGGCAAGCCGCTCATCAAGCACCAGAACACCCGCTTCGAGCTGGCCGAGTGCGCCGCGCTGGTCCGCAGCGGGCGGACGTTCCTCGACGACCTGATCGCCCGGCACGTCGCGGGCGGGCTGGACGTGCCGACGGCGGCGATGGCCAAGTTCCACCTGACCGAGTCGCAGTGCACCGTGATCGACCGGTGCCTGCAGCTGTTCGGCGGCTACGGCTTCACCACCGAGTACCCGATCGCCCGCATGTACGCCGACGCCCGGGCCCAGAAGATCTACGGTGGTACCAACGAGATCATGAAGGAGCTGCTGGCCCGTGCACTCTGAGGCCTACATCTACGACGCGGTACGCACACCGCGCGGTCGCGGCAAGGCGACCGGTTCTCTGCACGGCACCAAGCCGGTGTCGCTCGTCGTGGGGCTCATCGACGCGCTGCGCAAGCGCAATCCGGGCCTGGATCCCGAGCGGCTGGACGACATCCTGCTCGGCATCGTGTCGCCGATCGGGGAGCAGGGCAGCGACCTGGCCAAGATCGCCGGGATCGCCGCGGGGCTGCCGGACACGGTCGGCGGCGTGCAGCTCAACCGGTTCTGCGCCTCCGGCCTGGAAGCCGTGAACCTCGCCGCCGCCAAGGTCCGCTCCGGCTGGCAGCATCTCGTGCTCGCCGGCGGGGTCGAGTCGATGTCGCGCGTACCGATGGGTTCGGACGGCGGGGCCTGGGCGATGGACCCGGAGACGGCGCTGGCCACGAACTTCGTCCCGCAGGGGATCTCGGCCGACCTGATCGCCACCGTCAACGGCTTCAGCCGCACCGACGTCGACGCGTACGCCCTGACGTCGCAGCAGCGAGCGGCGGCGGCGATCGCGGACGGCCGGTTCGACCGCACGCTCGTGCCGGTGACCGACCGCAACGGGCTGACGGTGCTGGACCACGACGAGCACGCCCGGCCGGACAGCACGCTGGCGGGGCTGGGCAAGCTGCCGCCGTCCTTCGCGGGCATCGGCGAGATGGGCGGCTTCGACGCGGTGGCGCTGCGCAAGTACCACTGGCTGGAGAAGATCGAGCACGTGCACACGGCCGGCAACTCCTCGGGCATCGTCGACGGCGCCGCCCTGGTGCTGATCGGCTCCGCCGAGGCGGGCGAGGCGATGGGCCTGGCCCCGCGCGCCCGGATCGTGTCGGTGGGCACGAGCGGCGCCGACCCGACGATCATGCTGACCGGCCCGGCCCCGGCGACCCGCAAGGCGCTGGACCTGGCCGGCCTCGGCATCGGCGACATCGACCTCTACGAGATGAACGAGGCGTTCTCGGCGGCGGTCCTGCACTACATGAAGGATCTCGGGCTGGACCACGAGGTCGTCAACGTCAACGGCGGGGCGATCGCGCTCGGCCACCCGCTCGGTGCCACCGGCGCGATCCTCGTCGCGACCGTGCTGGACGAGCTCGAACGCCGCGACCAGCGGCGGGGCCTGATCACGTTGTGCATCGGCGCCGGCATGGGCGTCGCGACCGTCATCGAACGCATCTGAGGACCGCATGATCTCCTACACCCGCGACGAAGCCGGGATCGTCACCCTCGTCATGGACGACCCCGAGCAGTCCGCGAACACGATGAACGACCGGTACGCGACCGCGATGCGTACGGCGGTGGACCGGCTGGAGGCCGAGCGCGACGAGATCACCGGTGTGATCGTCACGAGCGCCAAGCAGACCTTCTTCGCCGGGGGCGACCTCGACCTCATGGTCACCGCGCAGCCGTCGGACGCGGCGATGCTCACCGACATGGTCAACGGGATGAAGCGCGACCTGCGCCGGCTGGAGAAGCTGGGCCGCCCGGTCGTCGCGGCGGTCAACGGTTCCGCGCTCGGCGGCGGGCTGGAGATCGCGCTCGCCTGCCACCACCGCGTGGTCCTCGACGCGAAGGGCTGCCGCCTCGGCTTCCCCGAGGTCACGCTCGGCCTGCTGCCGGGCGCGGGCGGGGTCGTCCGGACGACGCGGATGATGGGCCTCGCGCCGGCGCTGATGAACGTGCTGCTGACCGGCAGGCAGTTCCGGCCGGCGGACGCGGTGGCGGAGGGGCTGGCCGACGCGGTGGTGTCCACATCGGACGAGATGTTCGCCGCGGCCCGCGCGTGGATCGCCGCGCATCCGGACGCGGCCCAGCCGTGGGACCGGCCCGGGTTCAAGTTCCCCGGCGGTTCGATCAGCAACCCGTCGGTGGCCATGCAGCTGCCCGCGTACGCCGGGAACCTGCGCAAGCAGCTGAAGGGTGCCGACATGCCGGCCCCGGAGGCGATCCTGGCCGCCGCGGTCGAGGGGGCGGCCGTCGACTTCGACACCGCGACCGTCGTCGAGACGCGCTACCTGGTCGGCCTGCTCACCGGCCAGATCGCGAAGAACATGATCAACGCGCTGTTCTTCGACATGAAGGCCGTCAACTCGGGTGCCAACCGGCCCGCCGTCGAGGTCGCACCGGCGACCCGGGTCGCCGTGCTCGGCGCGGGAATGATGGGCGCCGCGATCGCGTACGTGGTGGCGAAGGCCGGAGTGGACGTCGTGCTGCGGGACGTGTCGCTCGAAGCCGCCCAGCGGGGCCGGTCCTACAGCGAGAAGCTCCTCGCCAAGTCCGTACGCGGCGGGCGTACCACCGAAGCGGCGGCCGCCGGGGTGCTGGGCCGCATTACCGCCACCGCCGACGTGGCCGACCTCGCCGGCTGCGACGTCGTCATCGAGGCGGTGTTCGAGGACGTCGAGCTGAAGCGCAAGGTGCTGGCCGAGGTGGCCGCGGTCGTCGCGCCGGACGCGCTCATCGCCTCCAACACCTCGACGCTGCCGATCACGCTCATCGCCGACGGCTTCGAGCGGCCCGCCGACGTCATCGGCATGCACTTCTTCTCGCCCGTGGACAAGATGCCGCTGCTGGAGATCGTGGTCGGCGGGCAGACCAGCGACCGGTCGATCGCCCGCGCCTTCGACCTCGGCCGGCGCATCGGCAAGACGCCGATCGTCGTCAACGACAGCCGCGGCTTCTTCACCAGCCGGGTCATCGGCACGTTCATCGAGGAAGCGATCGCGATGGTGGCCGAAGGCGTACCGCCGGCGTCGGTCGAGCACGCGGCGCTGCAGGCCGGCTACCCGACCGGCCCGCTGGCCCTGGCCGACGAGGTCAGCCTCACCCTGATGCAGCGCATCCGCCGGCAGTCGCAGGCGGCCGGGATCGCGCTGCCGCACGAGGCCGTGCACGGGCTCGTCGACGCGCTGATCGACGCCGGGCGGCCAGGCCGCGCGGGCGGCGCCGGGTTCTACGACTACGACGAGAGCGGCAAGCGCCTCGGGCTGTGGTCCGGGCTCGCCGAGTACCGCACGGACACCGGGGTGCCGCTGGCCGACCTCAAGGACCGGCTGCTCGCCGTCGAGGCGATCGAGGCGCGCAAGTGCCTGGCGGAAGGCGTCCTGCGGTCGGCCGCCGACGGCAACATCGGCTCGATCCTCGGCATCGGCTACCCCGCCTGGACGGGCGGGGCGCTGCGCTACATCGAGCAGCACGCGGACTTCGCGGGCCGGGCGGCCGAACTGGCCGAGCGGTACGGGGAGCGATTCGCCGCCTGACCATTACGCTGGGTGACGAATACCGGCCGGTAACCCGCGCATCCCGGGTGAACGGCCGGCGAATTCTCCCACCGCCGTCCAGTCCGGATCGAGCCGTGAACGGCCTGGTCCGAGGCTGGGCGGCGGGGCCGAATCGGGCAGCCGGCGCGGCCGGTCCGATAACCTCGCCGGAAGTGGGCATTCGCTGGGGAGCCGGTTAGCGTACGTTGTGCAGCATCGGCGACGCGGAGGGCGGACGGTGACGCTCGGCGACGGGATCGGCGCACTCGCGAACCGGGCCACAGTGGTCCCGGCGACGATGTGGTGCGGGCAGCTGGAGGACGTCTTCCGGCAGGACGCCGCGCTGCGCTCGGTGGTCGTCGCCGACGGCGAGCGGCACGGACTGATCATGCGCGAGCGGTTCGAGCACGTCATGTCAGGCCGCTTCGGTTTCGGGCACGCGCTGTTCGACCGGCTGCCCGCCGGTGAGGTCGCCGCCTGGGACGTGCTGCGGGTCGGCTGGCGCTCGACGGTCGTCGCGGTCTCCCACCGGCTGCGGACCCGGGCGGAATCCCGCCGCTACGACGACATCCTCGTGGACCTCCCGCGCGGCGAGCTCGGCCTGGTGTCGGCGGCGCTCCTGTTCGACCGGCTCGCCCGCGAGTTCAGCGCCCGGGCCGTCCGCGACGAGCTGACCGGCCTGGCCAACCGCGCGCACTTCCTGGACATGCTCGCCGCCTCGTGCGCCGACGCGACCTCGGAGGACGACCGTGTCGCCCTGGTCTTCCTCGATCTCGACGGCCTCAAACGCATCAACGACGCGCGCGGCCATCACGCCGGCGACGCCGTGCTCGGTGCCACCGGCCGGCGCCTGCGCGACGCGCTCGGCCCCGGGGAACTGGCCGCCCGGCTCGGCGCGGACGAGTTCGCGGTGCTCGGCCGGGTCGACCGCGACGCCGACGCCGTCCAGGCCGCGCACCGCCTCGGCCGGCGGTTCCTGCTGGCAGTCGGAGGCCCCGACGGCGCGTACCCGCCGGGGATCACGGTGACGGCCAGCGTCGGAGTGGCGGTCGGCGGCGGGCGCCCGGACCCGCAGACGCTGCTCGCCGAGGCCGACATGGCGATGTACCACGCGAAACAGGCCGGCGGCGCCCAGGTCGAGATCGCCGTCGGGGTCGAGGCCGGCCTGCCGGACGACATCGGCATCGTCGACCGGACCGTGGCCGAGGCCATCGACGCCGGTGAGCTGTGCCTGCACTACCAGCCGATCGTGCGCATCCGCGACGGCGCGGTGTCCTCAGTGGAGGCACTGGTCCGCTGGCAGCACCCGCGCCTCGGACTGCTGCCCCCGCAACGGTTCCTGCCCGGCGCGCTGCGCCAGGGCCACCTGCCCGCGCTCGACCGCTGGGTGCTGCGTACCGCTTGCGCGGACCTGCGGCAACTGCGGCGTACGCTCGGCCGCCAGGCGCCCCGGCGGGTCAACGTGAACATCTCGACCGCCTCGCTCGGGCAGTCGTTCGACGAGATCGTCGAGGAGGCGCTGACCGCCGCCGGCCTCGCCTCCGGCCAGCTCAACCTCGAACTGCCGGAGGAGGCCGATCTGCGTACGCTGTCCGAGGCGGCCCCGCGGCTGGAACGGCTGAGCGCTCTCGGCGTACGCCTGGCACTGGACGACATGGGCACGGGCTCGACCAACCTGCGCTACCTGTCGGCGCTGCGGATCGACGACATCAAGATCGATCGGCTGTTCGTGGCCGGGATGCTGGACAATCCCCGCGACCACGCCGTGGTCAAACTGCTGGCGGACCTCGGGCACGGTCTCGGCATGCGGGTGACGGCCGAGGGAGTCGAGCGCCCCGAGCAGCTCGCCGCGCTGGCCGAGGTCGGTGTCACGTACGCGCAGGGCTACCACGTCGCGCCGCCGCAGCCGCTGGCCGACCTGCGCTCCCTGCTGACCGGTCTCCGGCCGGCGGCCGCCGCCCCGCTGGTTCGATAGCGGGAACGGTTGTCGGCAGGGTCGAGCGGCAGGTCATGCCGGCGGCTTCGGCCAGCGTTCCAGCCGGGTCCACCGTGCCCAGCCGCGCTCGTGCATCAGGTCCAGCAGCCGCCGGGCGCCCGGGCTGGCTTCGAGGGCGAGCGAGTCCAGCAGGTCGAAGGGCAGATCGTCGTGGACACTCTCGGCCACGTCCGGCTCGCCGCGCCGGTACGCCTCCTCGGCCATCTCGGCCATGATGTCGGCCAGCTCCCGCAGCCCCGGCTCGGTGTCCCCCTCGGTCTCCAGGAGTTCGGATCCGAGCCGGTAGATGCGGACGAGGCGGGGATCTTCGAGCTGCGCGAACTTCGACGGCATCCACGTCGTGACCTGATCGGGCCAGCGTGCGGCGATCAGGATCCAGCCGTCCCGCTCGGCCGCGACCATCCGCTCCGACGCGCCGATCTCCCGGAGGCGGTCGAGGTAGCGGACCACCTCCGGCGGCAGGACGAGGCTGTCTCCGGCGACGAGCTGGGCGATCTGCTTGCGGCTGGCCTCCAGCCGGTCGATCTCCTCGCGCAGCCGCTCGTCGATGCGCTCGGCGGCGTCGGCGAACGTCGTCTCGTCGGCGTCGAGCATCAGCCGGATCTGCGACAGCGGTACGCCGGCATTGGCCAGGGTGCGGATCTTGATGAGGGACACGACCGCGGTGGCGTCGTACCGCCGGTACCCCGAGGCGTCCCGGTCCGGCTCGGGCAGCAGCCCGATCTGGTGGTAGTGCCGCACCGCCCTGGTCGTGACACCGGCGTACTCCGCCAGTTGACCGATCGTCAGCATCTTGTGATCATGCCCCTCATCCCGTCCCGGCCGGCCGGCGCCGCTCAGGAGATCTTCCGCCGGTAGGCCGAGACCGCGAACGCGTACGCGACGACGAGGATGCCGACGCACCACGCGAGCGCCGTCCACACCCCGTTGCCGACCGGCTGCCCCGTGAACAGGTTGCGGATCGTGTCGACGATCGAGGTCACCGGCTGGTGCTCGGCAAACGCGCGTACCGGACCTGGCATGGTCTGTGTGGGGACGAACGCCGAGCTGATGAACGGCAGGAAGATCAGCGGGTAGGAGAAGGCGCTGGCGCCCTCGATGCTGCTCGCGGTGAGCCCCGGGATGACCGCGAGCCAGGTCAGGGCGAGGGTGAACAACAGGAGGATGCCGGCGACGCCGAGCCAGGCGAGCAGGTCCGCGCTCGACCGGAACCCGATCAGCAGCGCGACCCCGATGACGAGCACGAGCGAGATCGCGTTCGCGACCAGCGAGGTCAGCACATGCCCCCACAGGACGCCCGACCGCGCGATCGGCATGGACTGGAAGCGCTCGAAGATGCCGCTCTTCAGATCGGTGAAGAGCCGGAACGCGGTGTAGGAGATGCCCGAGGCGATCGTGATGAGCAGGACGCCGGGGAGCATGTAGCTGACGTACTTGACCGACCCGGTGTCGATCGCGCCGCCGAACACGTACACGAACATCACCATGATCGCGATCGGAGTGACCGCGGTCGTGATGATCGTGTCGAAGCTGCGGGTGACGTGGCGCATCGTCCGTCCGGTGAGGACGGCGGTGTCGCCGAGGAAGTTCGTGGCCATGGTCGTCCCCTACTGCTCGTTCGACGTGGTCAGGAGGTCGTGGGCGCTGCCGTCCGGGCCCGTGCGGCCCACGACCGCGAAGAACACGTCCTCCAGCGAGGGCTGCTTCTCGACGTACTCGACCTGGGCCGGCGGCAGCAGCCGCCGGAGCTCGGCCAGGGTGCCGTCGACGATGATCCGGCCCTCGTGCAGGATCGCGATCCGGTCGGCGAGCTGCTCGGCCTCCTCCAGATACTGGGTCGTGAGCAGCACCGTGGTGCCTCCGCCGGCGAGCTCCTTGACGGCCTGCCAGACCTCGATGCGCGCCTGCGGGTCCAGCCCGGTCGTCGGCTCGTCGAGGAAGATCACCGGCGGATTCCCGATCATGCTCATCGCGATGTCCAGGCGGCGGCGCATGCCGCCGGAGTACGTCGCCACCCGCCGGCCGCCCGCCTCGGTCAGGGAGAACCGCCGCAAGAGCCCGTCCGCGATCTTTCCCGGCTCGGGGAGGTGCCGCAGCCGGGCGACCAGGATCAGGTTCTCCCGCCCGCTGAGGATCTCGTCGACCGCCGCGAACTGGCCGGTGAGGCTGATGGACTCGCGTACGTCGGCGGGGCGGGTCGCGACGTCGAAACCGTGCACGCGGGCGGTCCCCGCGTCGGCCTTGAGCAGCGTGGCGAGGATCCGCACCACCGTGGTCTTGCCCGCTCCGTTGGAGCCGAGCAGGGCGAAGATGCCGCCCCGGGCCACCTCGAAGCTCACGCCGCGCAGGACGTGCAGTTCCTTGTACGACTTCGCCAGGTCCTGGACCCGGATGGCAGGCTCGGCGGCCTGCTGTGTTGTTGTCGGCGGGTTGCTCATGCGGCCAGTGTCGGGGGTTGACGTAGCGTCAAGGTCAAGCCCGGTCTGCGTCAGCCGCCTTCACCGCTGAGCGCGTCCGGCGTCACGCGAACGCGTTCACCCCGGTCAGCTCGGCCGACAGGTCCCACAGCCGGGCGGCGGCCTCCGGGTCCACCGCGTGCGCGTCGACCCCGGCGAACCGCGCTGTCGGCGACGACGGGTCGGTCGGCTCGGCGATGTCGCAGTTCTCGCAGTACACCCCGCCCAGGCCTGCCAGCGCGGGGGAGGTGGCCGCCCAGGTCGAGGTCGACGCGCCCTGCTCCGGTGTCTTGAACCGCTCGTTGACCGTGCCCGCCTCGTCCATCCAGCCCGACGCGATCATCTCCTCGCGCGACAGGTGCCGCTGCAACGGAGTCATGATGCCGCCGGGGTGGACCGCGAACGCGCGTACGCCCGAGGTCTGCCCGAGCGCGTCGAGGTGCACCGCGAACAGGCTGTTGGCCGTCTTCGCCTGCCCGTACGCCTGCCACTTGTCGTAGCCGGTCGTGAACTGCGGGTCGTCCCAGCGGATGCCCGACAGCTTGTGCCCGGTCGAGGTCAGCGCGACCACGCGTCCGCGTACGGCCGGCCACAGCAGGTTGGTCAGCGTGAAGTGCCCGAGGTGGTTGATCCCGAACTGCGACTCCCAGCCGGGCCCGACCCGCGCCTCCGGGCAGGCCATGACCGCGGCATTGTTGATGAGGATGTCGATGGTGCGGCCACTGTCCAGGAAGCCCGCGGCGAAGGCCTTGACGCTGTCCTGGTCGGCGAGGTCGAGGGTGGCCACCTCCACCCCCTCGGGCACGACGTCCTTCGCGTGCTCCGGGCGCCGGGCCGGCACGACGACCTCCGCGCCCGCGCCCCGCAGCGCCTTCACCGTCTCCAGTCCCAGCCCGGAATAGCCGCCGGTGACGATCGCCAGCCTGCCGGTCAGGTCGATCCCGCCGAGGACTTCGGTCGCGGTCGACCGGTAGCCGAATCCGCTGCCGACGGGCTGCTGAGGCGTACGCATCCCGTCAGCCTATCCGGTCCCGGGGTTGGGGCCTCCGGACTTCGCCGGCTTCGAGTGCCGTGCTTTGAAGATCAAATTCATGTCCCGGGTTCGTCGATCTCACTTCCGCTCCTCCCGCGGGAGACCGTTCCGCCCCTATCGCTGCGCTCCGGGGACTCCACTGCCAGGT
>NZ_AUAX01000021.1 GCF_000428945.1 Hamadaea tsunoensis DSM 44101
ACGTTGTGCCGGCTCGTCGCGGTCCGGCCGTGCTCCTCGCCGTAGACGAGCACATGCCGGCGGTGGTTGTCGTTGTCGACCTCCAGCGCCTCCCGGTACCGCCCGACGATGCGCAGATCCGCCGCGTACCCCATGGCCTGGGCGAGAGTGTGCGGATGGTGCTCGCCGAACTCGGCACGGCCGTGCAGGCGTTCCATGGCGTCGGCGGTCAGGTCGCGGGCCTCGCGGTAGCGGCCGATCGCCCGCAGCGCGTTCGCCCACTCCCGGGTCGCCTGCAGCACGTACGCGTGATCGGGCCCGAGGAACCCGGGCTGCTTCCAGGTGGTGACGGCCTCCTCGGCCAGCCGGGCGGCGTTCTCGTGGTCCCCGACGAGGTAGCGGTAGCGGATCTGGTTGACGACCGTCTGCTGGGCGGCCTCCTTGCGGGAGCTGATCAGCTCCGACGGCAGCACGTGCGGGGCCAGCTCCCGGTGCATGCCCAAATACGTCAAGTCGTCCGGCCAGCCGGGGTCGGCGGCCATCAGGATCTCGTGCACGTTCTGCCGCGCCCGCTCCCGGGCCTCCGGGGAGAGGATGTCGCGCAGGGTCAGGCGTACGAAGGGCTGGACCTCGACGCGTTGCGTGTTCGAGTTCAACCGGGCCAGACCGTAGCGGCTGATGTCGGCCAGCGTCTTCGGGAACTGCACCGGATCCCGCAGTACGCGCAGCAGCGCGGCCGACACCTCACCGCGTACGCCGGACTTCATCAGGGCGATCGACACGGGCTCGGAACCGAACCAGGCGAACATCTCGAACGAGGGACCAGGCGACTGGTGCTGAACGGAGGACCGGACCCCGCTTGGCGCTCACGCCTGATCACCAGCGGCATCCGCCAGGTCAACTACAGCGAGGGCCTCTCCGTCGGCTACAAGTGGTACGACAGCCACAACATCGCCCCACAGTTCGAGTTCGGCTACGGCCTGTCCTACACCACCTTCAGCTACTCCAACCTGTCACTCACCACCACCGGCACTGACGCCACCACCAAGATCACCGCAACCTTCACCGTCACCAACACCGGCATCCGCGCAGGCAGCGAAGTCCCACAGGTCTACCTCAACCTGCCCACCAGCGCAGGGGAGTCCAAGCGCCTCGTCTGCTTCAACCGGATCACCCTCGCCGCCGGCGCCCAGACCCAGGTCTCAACCACAATCGACGCTGCCTCCCCAGACCACCCCTTCGGCATGTGGGACACCACCAACCATCGATGGATCAACGTCAGCGGCGGATACCTCGTCAGCGCCGGCTCCTCCTCCCGACAACTCCCGCTGGTCGCCTCCGCCAACCTCACCTTCACCAACCAGCTTCCCTCGACAAGCCCCTCACCGTGGGTGAGCCCGTCGGCCTCCGCCTCACCGTCGGCATCGCCGACCCCATCGACGTCCCCGTCCGCCTCACCCACAGCGACACCCACCGGCTGCACCGCGACCTACACCCTGCAAGGTGGCTGGCCCGGCGAGTTCCAAGCCGAAGTAAGGATCACCGCAGGTACGGCTGCGATCACCCGCTGGACGGTCACCATGACCTGGGCCAACGGCCAGCAAGTCAACAGCGCCTGGAACGCCATCGTGACCACCAACGGCACGGTCACCACCGCGAAGAACGAAAGCTACAACGGCAACCTGGCCGCCGGAACCAGCACAACATTCGGATTCATCGGCAAGATCTCCGGCAGTACCAACAACGCCCCGACACTCACCTGCAGCACGACGTGATCTGAATACAGGCATGGGGTCTCGGCGCCTACCGGAGCCGAGACCCCACGTTCCCATCGAGAGAACGCCCAACAGAAGACTTGGTCGGATTTGAGCCTACGGCTGCTTGCACCTACGCCCCGCCGTACGCCGCCCCGAGGACGCTACCGAACCCCGCCAAAACCCCTACAGCTCAGCAAGATTAGGACACCATCAACCGGCAGACCGTGCCAACTGCGGCTCCGGCGTTCCCCACCGAACAGACTCGACCTTGGCTCGTGCTTCGTTCCACTCAGCGGTTTCCAGGAGCAGATCGAACCTTCTTGGAGCCGCGACGCGTCGTTCGTACGTGTTCCGATCTGCGGCGTTGACCACATCCACATAGCCATCGTCTCGGCGGAAAACAAAATACATATGCCCTCCCAAGGCCACTCTCACTGACCGTCGTCGCTCACCTCAGCGACCGGACACTAGTCGATGCGGTCGACGGCGATGAAGGTGCCGCTGTCGCCGGGTGGATTCCAGGCGTCGGCGGGCAGTTCGGCGGCGTCGACGTGCCGCAGGGGCGCGGAGTCCGGCCATTTCAGCTCGACGAGGGCCGCCTGCGGGTCGTCGGCGAGGATCCGGTCGAGGGCCTGCCGGACGACCTGTCGGCGTTCGTCGATGCTCAGCGTCTGGTCCGGCGCGTTGAGCTGGTCGAGGAACTCGTAGAGGCCGACGGGGGAGACGTCCAGGAGGTCGGTGATCTCCTGGACAAGCCACGTCACGGTGTCTGGACTGGTCATGGCAGCGTCGGGTTTCCGGCTAGGGGGATCTTGACGGGCGGCTGGCCGTTCTGGGACACGACCGCGTAGGGGCCCCAGGTGACGGGGTCGGGTCGGGAACCGGGCGGATAGCCGGGCATGATTCTAACTTGGCGGCCCTTGTTGACCGGGTCGCGGAACACCTCGCCACCGCCGCGAGCCGACGGGTCGTGGTTCCAGTCGTCGGGTATCTTCGCCCGGACTTCGTCGGGGGTCAGGCCGTCGAGTTCGTGCGGATCGAACTCCTTCGGCCCGGCGATCTTCTTCGGCGGTTCCTTAGGTTTCGGCGGCTCTTCGGGTTTGCGGCCGCGTAGCTTGTTGAGGATCTTCTTCAGGTCCTCGATGATCTCGCCGAGCCGGCGCACGATCGGCATCAGTTTCCGCAGGCTGCCGATGAGCGCTTTGAGCCAGCGGGCGATCTTCGCCGCCCAGGAGGCGATCAGGGTGGTGACCTGCTCGACGACCAGGGGAGTGCCGATGCCGAACGAGGCCAGCTCTTCGGCGGCGTAGACGATGAGGCGGGAGACGCAGGTGGCGATCGCGTCGCGGACGAGGATGCGCACCGCGGCGATGAGGTAGCCCGCGCCTTCGGTGATCGACGCCATGGTCTCGGCGCCTTTGGCCAGGCCTTCGATCGCGTCCTGCTGCTGCTTGGTCCAGGCCTTGTACGCGTCTGCCGCCGACCCCTGCCAGCCGGTCACGTCGGTGGCGCCGTCGGCGAGATGGGTGGCCGACTCGTGCAGGCTCTTGGCGACGTTGCGCCAGGTCTGGGCGTGCCCGGCGATCTGGCCCGGGTCGCCGGCCAGCCAATCGAGGGCCTCGGTCAGCGGTTTGACGTGCTCGATGATCCACGAGATGCCGTACTGGAGCAGAACACCGACCGGGTCGGAGACGAGGGCGAGGGCGTCCAGGCCGGCGCCGACGACGCCGAGGGTGCCGTCGACCCACGAGTGATTGTCGATGCCCTGCTTGATCAGCTCGATGTCCTCGGCCAGCCACACCCCGGCCCACGCGTCCTTCGGGCCGTCGATCCGCCCGGCGACGAGCGGATTGATCGTCACAGCTGGCCTTGCAGCACGCCGGTCGCGGCGGCACTGGCCTGATCGGAGCCGGTGTAGGACTGGGCGACGGTCCGCAGCCGCTCACCGGTGTCATGCAACGACTGCGCGCCGGCGTCGATCGCGTCGATCAGCGTGTCCTGCAACGTATCCAGCAGCGCGGGTACGAACGTGCACAGCTTCCCGTAGGCGTCGACACCCACCCGCACGCTGTCACCGGCCGCCTTCGCCGTGCCCAGCTCCCCGCCGACTGCCTCGATCCGGTTCGCATGCGTCAGCAACGCGCCCGGACTCACCGCGATCTGCCCACCCGGCTGGCCCACGCCCGCCTCCCCTCGGTAGCCGCACTGTCACCATAGGACAGATCCGCCACCGTCGCTGCCCTTCGCCGCGCGGCGACCGGCTCGCGTTGGCCAGGTTGGTCCACACAAACACGATGACCTGCCGGCAACTGGCTGCTGTGTCTATCAGGGACGGAGTTGCAAGCCGGTCAGCTGAGTCGTCGCCGGCCCATCGGCGTCCGCCTCGTGAACTATGCATCCGTGGCAGTGCATCGGAGGGCGGGGTGGGCTGGCCGTGGCTACGGGTGGTCGGGGATGAAGGGGAGACCCAGGGCGATGCGACGGAAAGCGTCGATTTCGCGGAGCAACGCGCGGTGGACGTAGGGGGCGATCGCGACGCGGGCGGCGCGCTGGGTGGCGGGGTAGCCGATTTCGTAGAGGCGGTGGCTGTCGGGCGGGGGTGCGGCGTCGGGGTCCCAGCCGGCGAGGTGGCAGGCGGTCACGGCGGTGCGGTATGCCTCGGGGCGTCCGATCGGCCAGGCGGCGTCGCCGTAGACACCGCGTAGGCCCCACAGTTCGGACTGATCGGGTAGAGGTAGGGCGTGGCGGCCGTTGACGTCGCCGTCGGGGTGGGCGAGGGAGGCCAGGGCGAAGCGCAGCGACTCTCGGCGGCCGGCGATCGGGATGCTCTCCAACGCGCCGACGCCCATCTCGGCCAGGCCCGCGGCAGCGCCGGCGCCGGCTTCCCAGTCCGCGCCGCGGGCTTTCGCGGTGGCAGTGGTCAGTTCCATGACCTGTCCGTGTCGGTCGAATTGGCGGGGCAGGGTGAGCCAGGCGTCGAAGAAGTCGTCTGGGCCGGTGATCTCAGGCAGCTGCGCGACGAGGGCGGCGACGTCGGCGAAGCCGGTGTCGTGCAGCCAGGCGGTCAGCTCGATTCGGTTGAGCCAGTCCGACAGTCGGGCCGGCACGTCGGCTTTGGTTCGGCTGACTGCGGCGGGGATCGCCAGCTGCAGAACGAGGGGTCGCAAGTCGGCGACGACGGCATCGTAGAGGCTGACGCCCCAGGCCTCCAGGATCGGCGAGTGGTGCAGCCAGTCGGCCCGGTTGTCGATCGCGTGTCGACCTGGGCCGCCGAGCATCTCGGCGTACGCGGCGACGAACGGGTGGGCGTCGATGGTGGACTCGTCGTCGTCGAGGACCACGATTCGGCCGGTCAGGGTGCGCCGGAACGGAACCGGGAGCTTGCCCTGGTTGGCCCAGTTGTAGGCGGTGCGCCGGGGGATGCCTTGCTGATCGGCCCACTCGGATAGCGGCTTGGGTGTCATGTTCATGATTGTAGATGGCACAATCGGCACAATGCCAAGAATGCTTGTGCCAACTGTGCCTTCAAAGATCAAGAATGGCACCCTGATGTGCTGAGGAGTTTCCGGGTGTAGCTGAGCTTCTCTGCCACCGTCAAGATCGCGGCAAAGAGGACACCCGAGCCTGCGAGCGCGTTGTCGCCGCGGTTTAAGGCGGGCACTGCCGTTGCGCCTGGAACAAGCGGCGGCGAGGGACCACAAGCGGTGGCTGGTTCTGTGCCGGTTGTGGCGAGCATGGGTGCGAGCATCCCTGGGGCGTGGCCGACCTGTCGACCGAGCTGTCGGCGCATCTCTTCCGTCAGTAGACCCCAGTGCGCACCAAGCCTTCGCGCCCCTCGCGTACGCGACCTGCCGAGTGGGGCGCGTACGCGGCCTCGATCTCGTCGGGATCGGCCAGTCTGCGAGAGTCGTCCGGCATTCCGGACGAAAAACCCAGTGGCGATCTTGCGTGACGGCCCGTACTGTGTCCAAGGTGACTAAGTCTACTAAGTTGGATTATCAGGAGCGTCTTGACGAGCTCTCCGCGCTGCTGCGGTCCTGCCGCTCGACCCTTCTGGCCATGGAGGACCTGGGCTTGTACAAGCCGTCCACCGAGAACCCGTCGGCCGCGGGGGAAGACTTCATGATGATCATGAAGGGCCCGGATGGGGCTCTGTGGCCAATGAATCTCAACCGACAGCCGTTCGCGGCCGCGGCAAAGCTTCTGCGCCAGTAAGCCGACTACTGCGGCGTACTTGGGCTGGCAATCGGTGCCGGTGAGACCGGCGACCCGGCGTCCACGCTCGTTCGCTCGGTCGTCGAGTACGGCGCCCGCGGATACTGGCTCCTCGACCCAGACCTCGCCGTCGACCACCGCGGCCGGTGCGCGCGGGCCATGCTGTTCGAACTGGTCAGCATGCACTACGCCCGGGAAGCCGCTAAGGACATGCCGGCCAACCCGGAGCTGACCCAGCAGAAGGCCGAGGCCAAGGCTGCCTTACGGCAGATGAAGATGGAAACGGCGGCCCGTTTTTCCGACGTGATCCTCACCGACGACCCCAGCCGGTGGAGCATCGAAGGACACGGCTACCCAAGCTGGACGGCCATCACCGCGTCGTGGGCACAAGCCCACGACACAGGCGTAAACGGCGGCGCACTGTACAATTTGATGTCGGTGCTGGGGCACCCGCAGGGCTTTGCGGCCACATTCGGCCTGCGTTTCGACCGCGAGGGCGTACGCATCATCACGATGGAGGGGGTGGACAAGCTCGTACGGCTCGCGATCGCGTCCTTCTACAGCGCGCTGGCCTTGCTGGCCAGCTACACCGGGCATCGGCCCAAGGTGCTTACGGAGTGGGAGGAGGAGATCGATCGTGTCCTGCCCGGCCTGCTCATCCCGGATCGCTCGGCCTGACAGGTGCCGGCGAGCGTTTGGTCGTCCTCCGGCCATGCGCTGGTGGCGGCGCCCTATTTTCCAGCCGCAGGCTGATACGGGTCTCTCCGCAACTCGGCGCAGAACCGTTGGTAGTCCGAGACTGGGCTGGGGCTGCCCCTAGGGCGAACTCGCGCCGGATGCGGGTCACGTGCCGGCGGGCGCAGTCACCGGCATTTGGAGTTGTCGAGGGCGGCGAGGATGTCGGAGCATCATGGTCCGGCCCCGGCGCCGCCCGAGGAGAAGTCGATGGGGAAGCCGGCGGTGACACGCTTGAGCCGATCCCCGGGGAAGTGGGCGATCGGAAGCCGTTGGCCGCCGCGTGTCCACGGCGCTTCGTGCGACGCGCGGGGAGTCATTGTCCTGGGCTGCTGTAGGGGCCGAGCGAGTCGACACATCGGCAATGTTTCCGGGGATCGGAGCCGTTTGCCAACGGCTATCGACGTTCGCCTTTGCGTTCAGGTCCTACTGTGCTGCCATGAACGTTGCTACGGCGGCAGGGTGGGCGCTTGTCGGCGCGGTCGTTGCCGAGGCTTTCCTGCACCTCGGCCGAATTCGGGCTGGCAACGCTGGGGCCAGGTTGCCATGGCGAACAGGTGCAGATCTGGCTGCTGACGGTCTGGCGTTCCTGTTGCGAGCCTTGGCCGGCTGCGGGCTCGCCGCCGCGGGCGTAGCTGCCGGCCAGATCTGCGACGTGGGCCCAGCGTTCGTTGCCGGTCTGGCCGCGCCCCTTCTGGTCGCCAAGATTTTCCAGGTCGTCGAGCCAATGACCCGCTCGACCGAGGAACTTAAGGCAGAGCCAGCCAGTCCGTTCGGAGTGCAACGGACACGGTCCGGCAGCGAGAAGGCTAGCGATGCCTCGCACTGACCTGGCTCTACGCCTTCTTCATGCCCTCGCCGACACCGGCGGTGCCCCAGTCGCCCAGCCGACCTCCTTCATGCGGCGCCTTGTATGGGCACTTGCCGCACGCCCATATCCGTCCAGCCCACCGTCAGCCGGCGACGGCGATGAGGACCCGAGCGTCCAAGAGCATGAACCGACGGTTCCCGGTCGCCCTCGCCGAGCAGGTCGCGCCGTCCGACCAGATACAGACTGGGCTGAGCGCCTGAGCCCGGATCACGTCGCGTTGCTTGAACGGCTGGCAGACGGTCAGACCATCGCTGCTGCGGCCGCCGCCGAGTGGATGTCTCTGCGCACAGCCAATCGGCGTGTCGCCGAACTCCGTGCGCTCCTTGGGGTGAGCAGCAACCGCGAACTCGTTGCGGCGTATCTACGCGCGAGGACGCCCAAGCAGTGAGGGCGCCGCTCTCGGTCGGGCTTAGGCAGCAGCCACCTCCACGGCGCGAAGGCTGCATGCCCCGGGGAAGAGGCAATAGCTGTGTATCAGCGTCCCGGATCCACTATCGACAGTTGCTTGAAAGCGTTGCAGGTCAAGCGATAGACTGCACCACATTAACACGCCTATCGGGGCGTGCATCCCGGTTGTGGGGGTTCATCCCCCCTCGGACACCACGATCCACGAAATTTAGTCGTCGACTCCAGCAAGGTATCGGCTGGTCACGGCCTAGATTCGCGGGGCCACCGGGATGCGCGCCGCCGTACCCCCAACGAATGTCACCCGCTCGAAAATCGCCTCGCCCAGCCTCCAGGCTGGTGGCGACCATGAAGCGCGTGCCACCACCTGACTGCCCGCCCGAGCTGCCGATCAGCGCGCTGATCCCGATGGCTCTGCCGCGCCCGCGACCCGAACCGGCTCCGGTCGGCGACCTGCCGCCGGTGACTGTCGATGGAGCGGATGTGGCGGTACTCGTGATCGCGCGTCTCAACCCGTCCGGCCAGATCAGCGTTCGGACCCTGCTGCCGGCCCTTGGCTGGACACCCGGTGAGCGCATCGCCTTCACCGTCGAGCGCCGCTGCATCGTGGTAGCTGCGACCGACCACCGCGGCCGAGCACTGGGTACCGGCGGGCTGCTGGTGCTACCGGTCGCTGCCCGGCGAATGTGCGCGTTCCCTTCCGGTTCGCAGGTGCTGGTGGCCGCCCTTCCCGACGCCGGTGTTCTTGTGGTCCATTCGATCGGGGTGATCGCCCGGCAGTTGGCGCGCCGCCATGGTCAGATCGTGAGGAGCCGTGATGGCCACCCGACCTGACCGCGTCGAGGCCGCGTGGCGCATGCTCGCAGGCCTCGGCGTGACCATCACCGACCTGCGAGACGACCTGCGTGCCCGCAACCCGATGCCCACCGTTGGCGAGTACCTGCCGCAGGTCGCTGCGGCCGCCGGCCCCGCCGCGCGGCGTACGTATGGCAGCTACTGGGCACGAATGAGCGTGGTGTGGGCGGACCGGCGGTTGGATGAGGTCACCGCAACCGACATTGAAGGGCTGAAGCACGAGGCGGCGGGTTCGGTGCGGTTCCGAAGCAACAGCCGTAGTGGCCGGCACGCCGGTGAGCACGTGATCGCCGCCGCCCGCGCCTTCTACAACAGGGCGATCGCCGACGGGCTTATCGAAGTCGGCGCCAGCCCCGCACATCAGGTGGCCAAGCCGCGTCGGCTGCCCAACACTCGCCGGGCGCTGACCGCCGATGAACTCGTGCAGGTTAACGAGGTTGTCCGCGGCGGGGGCAACGACGTCGTCCTGGACGCGCTGATCCTGCGTCTGCACACCGAGACCGCGTGCCGCCGCGGTGGCGCCCTCGGGCTCCGCCTGGCCGACCTCGATGTCCACTACGGGCAGGTGCGTCTGACGGAGAAGGGCGGTACGCAGCGCTGGCAGCCGGTTACCGTCGACCTCGCCGGGCGGCTGGCCGAACATGCCCGCGCCCGCGGCGCCATCCTGCCCGCCGACACGCTGCTTCGCTACCGCGACGGACGCGCGTTGACCAGCCGCCGCTACGACCACCTGTGGAAACGCATCGGCGACCAGTTGCCGTGGGTGGCAATGCTTGGAGTGTCCACTCACTGGCTGCGGCACACCACTTTGACGTGGGTCGAACGCCACTTCGGATACGGCATCGCCCGCGCGTACGCCGGCCACACCGATTCCACCGGACCTGCCACCACCACCTACATCAAGGGCCAGCTAGCCGAGGTCGCCGCCGCGCTATCGGCGATGACCGGACAACCTCACCCACTCGCCCGGTCCGAGATTCGCCCATGACTCGATCGCTGCGGAATGCAAGATGTCCGAGCGGCCGCAGCTCCGGGCGTTGTACCGCCGGCATCCCATGACCGGCAGCGGTCTGCAGGTGCCCGACCGCAGACCAGCCGACCAGACCCTCACCCAATCGGCCCGCGACCACAACCGAATGATCGCCTCACGCCGTGCCAGCGTCGAACGCGTCATCGCCCACCTGCAGAACTGGCGCCTGCTCGCAACCGGCTACCGCGGCCTGCTCGACCGCTTCGACGCCTTCCTCGACACGATCACGAAGCTGGAGATCTACCGAATCTCATGACCATCGATTGCATAGCCCTCTAACAGCCACGACAGGCACCCGGTACAGAAACGCCAGCCCAGCGCCGAACACGCCCCCTCGGTGCCGACCAGCACCCTTAACGGTGCGCAGCCCAACTCACACGAGTCAATCGATGCTCATCGGCTGCATAACCCTCTGAGGCCTCGAAAACTGACGCGCCATCATCTACAGTCCGTCTCGATGGGTCGAAATCGTAGTTGAGGGGTTGCTGAGAGTATGCACCGACAGGAGGATCTAGCCCGGCTACCCGTGGACCATGGAAATCCGGCACCGCAGGTTCGCGCCAACTTTCAATATCAGGACGACTGCGCAGCGCTGGTCCTCCTCGGCCACCTAGGCGCAGACGACCTTGATGGCGTGATCGTCGAGCGGGCCACTGATCTGATCTTGGTGAGGTTGGACGGTGGCTTGGAGCTTGTGTCAATCAAGCACCGTGAGGCGAACCGCAGCGGCGCCGCGGCATGGTCGTGGTCGGCCCTCGCCAAAGATCGGGTGCTAATGGACTTGCACTCCAAATGGCTGATGTACGACAAGCAGGCGACTGTGGCGTTCTGGTCCAGCGCGGGCTTCGCCGACCACACTTACGCCTTGTGGCGAACGTGCGCGAAGGGCGAGAAGCCGTCCCCCGACCTGGTCCGTCAGCTCGCGCGGCACCTAAAGATCTCCGAAACCGATGCTCGCGAGTTTCTCGACGTGCTCCACCTCCCAGAGGAGCCGCTGCCCCGCCGCAAAGAGATCGGAGATGTTGCGGTCCGGCGCACCGCAGATCTCCTGCGACCAATGCGAACCCATCCCGACCGTACGGCGCAGGAATGCTTCGACGAGCTACGAGCCCGACTGCGTGACGCAGCGACCGACACCGCGGCTCGCACCACGGAACGGGCAGCACACACCGCAACCCTCGCGCAGGCCGCCTCGATACGCGACGAGCTCCGTATCCGGCACGAGTACGTAAGCCGAGCAGATATCGTTGATCTTCTCCTACGCGTCCACGACCGACTTTCAACGCAGCACACAGAGGTTCTCGATGAAGCAGGATGGCAGTCTGATCCCCACTTTGTTGGGCGCAACGCCGAGCTGCGGACGCTCGCGGAACTCCTCAAACCGGGTGACCCGCACGAGGTCCCGCCTGTAGTCGTCCATGGCATGCCCGGTGCCGGCAAAACAAGCCTGGCTACCCAGTTCGCTGCGCTAAATGCTGGCAAGCTGCAGGCGGTGTTCATCAGCGGCACCTCCCGAGTCGCCTTGCAGCGTGCCCTCGCCAAGCTGCAGCCGCGTAACGCTGTATCCGTGGCTCAGACCGACCTCCAAGACCTAGGGGCGCCGGTCACAGTCCGCCTGCCACAAAACTCGGCGACGCTACTGGTCATTGACGGCGTCACCGACCCTGGCGCGCTAGCCGGGCTGATTCCTCGCCACGGGCTGTGTCGGGTGGTGATCACCAGCACCGTACGGCATCTCGATCAAGGCTTTGCATCGATCGAACTGCCAGTATGGACTACGACTGAGTCATCCACGTTCATCCAAGCAGCACTCCCAGAGTCGTCCGACGACGACCGCCGGTCGTTGGGCACCGCACTCGGACACCATCCGTTGGCGGTGACGCAAGCCGTCAACTACTGCCTCGCGTCGAACCGCTCGATCTCGGACTTCCTGACCCGTCTTGCTGCGCAACCGGCAGTAGCCCTACAGCGCGGAATCGCCGCTGGGCACTCAAAGGGCCTGGTAGCGACCATCGACCTGAATGTGCGGCTACTACGAGAGCAGCATCCAACTGCCTGCGACCTACTCATCCTGCTAGCCCATGTGAGTGCCGAGCCGTTTGATGTGGAGCACTTCGGTCGTCTCCACGGATACCTCTATGTAAAGACTCCCTACGTCTGGCGGCCCACGATCTCCCGATGGGCCCGTCTGAAGGCCGCCGTAACTCGACAACCGCTACCGGACGCACATATCGTGATCCCTCAGTCCGCTCGCGCCCCGGCCATCGCTGCCGCGCTGTCTGACGATGCCACTCGTGAGGATGCCGTAGACACGCTCGTCCGACAGTCGTTGGTGCAGCGTCGCAGCCACGGGCTGCTGCTGCACCCACTGATCGCAACGGTGATTCGCCAGCACGAGCCCGATCCCGTCCCGTGGATCGAGATTGGACTCGGTCTTTATGCCGAGTCGCTGGGGCTGGCAGACCAAGACGACGTCACGGTAGCCGTCGACCCTGACATCGACCACATCGCTGCCCTCACACTTCTCGCGCTGGACCACGGCCATTCCGGATACGGCGTGATAGGTGCTTCGATCGTGGTGTGCCAATATCTCTACTCCCGCGGCAGCATCCCTGCACTTGACACTGCCGACCGCGCGGCCGAGTTTGCGCTGCGCACACTGGCCCTCACGGAGCATCTCAACACTCAGCGCTTGATTCCTATAATCGCCCCTATTCGGCACCATCGCGTAGCAGCCGCGGTACTGCTACGGGCTGGCCGAATCAACGAAGCGATCGAACTTCTCCAAACGCTTTTCCGGCTCGCGGAACAGCTCCCCCAGACACGCGACGAAGCCGGCGAAGTCATTCTCATGGCTCTGCTGGACCTCGGAGCGATAGCCGCACACGCCACTCGTCGGGATCTCGCCCTGGAGATACTTGAGGGGCTGACACCATACCTCGTCGATCTCGCCGAAGAGCCACCGGACGTCCAAGCGTCAATCGGGCACATCCGTGCCTCGTTGCTCCGCTTGCTTGGACGTACCGAGGAAGCCGCCGAAGTCAACGCGGCCGCCTTGCAAGCGGCATCGACCACCACCGCCTCGCCTCGGCTGCTCGCCGACCTGCACACGAGGGCGTCAGTTCTCGCCCGGGACCGAGGTGACAGCCTCACCTCGCTTCGCCACGACCTTGCCGTGCTTGACATTCGACGGGCCGTGCCAAGCAAACGCATCGGCTGGCAGACGGTTACCGCGTTGATCGACAGTGCCGACGGCGCCATCGGCGCCCTCGATTTCGAGCTCGCGGTCCGTCTGCTCACCGAGGCTGAGGAACTTGCCCGATCAACCTTTGGTGTTGACAGCCTCGAGTATGCCAAGTACCTGGCTGTTCGCGGCCGGCTCAACGTTGGGCGTCATCACTGGCAGGACGCCGAGATTGACCTGGCGGCAGCGGCCTCGGTGGTTCGCCAAGCTGGAGAGGCTGAGCAGGCGGGACTCGCCGTCATCTTGGTACACCTCGGCCAGGCCGCCATGTTCCTGGGCGACGCCGACGCGGCCTACGCAGCCTTCGACGAGGCCATCCAGATCGATACGGCCCTTTTCGGACCTGAGCATCCGGAGACGCTCACAGACATCACGATCCGCAACACCACGTCGGACGCTGTTGCACGGCAGCGCCAGCTTTACGCTCCACCCCGCAGGACGCGTCATGCCAACCATACTTCTGTCGAACCGTCCACCAGCGGCACCGCGAGCCCCAGCGGAAAGCCCTGGCCCGACATAGCAGACTTTCCGGGTCCTCGCTACGAACCCATGAGTGGGCGGATCCAGATCGGTGTAGGCCCCTACGGATCGGCGAGCACCTGGCGCCTGCACGAACCCGGCGTTGGCGTCCGGCACGGCGTAATTACCGGCCCGCCCGGAAGCGGCCGGACCAACGCACTCAACCGCATCCTGATCAACGCGATGCACTCCCAGCGGTTCCTCATAAGCCCCATGGCTCCCACCTGGTCCGACACCGATCGTGACACCTGGAAGGTGGCTTCGTTCCAGGCCGAAGGACCTGACGCGGTCCGGCGCCTACTGCAGACGTTGAATCAACGCCTCACCGAAAATCTGAGCCATGGCAAACAGACCGATCCCACTTCAACAAACAAGGCTATTCTGATCACCATTGACGACGCCGATCAACTCTTTCGAACCGCGCCGGACATCGTTCCGATTGTCGAACGGATCACGCATCATGGCTCGACGGCCGGATTCGGGTTGATCGTCGTATCCACCGACACCACACCGGACAGCTTTGGCGGCAGCTCCCTACTTCGCGAAACACTCCTAGCGGGAAATCACATGAGCTGCGTGTGACCGGACCATGCGCGGACGGTCCGGGGACTACCTCGCCCGACAGCTCTACCGCCACCTGCAACAACACGCCACCGCTTGACAAAGAGGCTCACAGTGAAACGCCCCGAGACTGGTGGAGTCCTCAGGAGTGTAGCCATCACATGTCGGGAAGCTACTGAATCCATTATCGACAGTCGCTTGAAAGCGGTGCAGGTCAACCCATGGCAATCCTCGCCGCCGCGCCGCCCACGCCGCGGTCGCCTACCTCGAATCGACCGGAGTACTCGCGCGCATGATCGCGATCAGCGGCCGATCCGAATTCGACCGACACATCGCGTCGGGCTGGGCTGGCACGGCTGGGGCTTCCATCTACCTTGGTCGCTTTCGGATCCCGCACCTTAGCTATGGCTGGAGGTCGTGCACCACACCCTCGCCGGCACACTCAACGCCCTGCTCATCACGCCCACCGACCACGAGTAACTGCGCAACCTCACCCTGGGGCGTGACAATGCGCAGCGATTGACGCCAGCCCAGCTGGCAATGCAGTTCCCTGTGCGAACCAGGGGCCGCAGTTAGCGGTCGAAGATCCTGACCGTGACAGCTAGCCCTTCAGTCGTGGAGCTGCGGGTGAGGTCCGCCTCGATCCCTCGGGGCCCCTGAAGCCGGCCGTCGTAGTCGAAGACGAGGCAGACAAGGTGCTTCGCCCGATTCTCTGCTTTGTAGCGATCGCGGTCGACGATGAGTTCGTCGCCGAGGTCCCTGGCCGTCATGCTGGCTCGGCTGCGTTTGATCTCGATTGCCAGTTCGAGCGCGGGGATGAGGAAGTCAATTCGCGCCGCACCGCCGGCATAAGGCGGCGTCCAAGCTTCGTCGCGCACGTCGTCGAAGAAGAGCGCGAAGACCGTCCGCAGGAGGTCTTGGTAGTCGTATTCGTCGCTGATCGTCAACGTCGGACGGCCGCCATGGCGTCTACTAAGTTCACGTTCGACGTACCGCAGGCGCTCGCCTACCGTGAGCAAGACCTTCACGGCGTCGATCTTCTCCCCAGCGAAGTCAGTCGTTCCAGCGCTGCGTTGCGTCCGCAAGGTGCCAGCCACCAGGGCGTTGAGGATGTCGAGGATCGCCCTTGCCTTCGTGGAAACTGACGATGCGATCGCGCCGAAGTCCCCGGCCTTGTACTTGGCTGCTTCATCCTTGCCCGAGAGGTATGAGAACAGACCAAGCTCGTTGAGAGTTGCGAGGTTGTAGAACTTTGGATGGATGACGTAGTTCTCGCCGTAGGCTTCCCCGACGATGTCGTCAAGGTCATACAGCAGGTGCTCTGCGGGAGTGTGCTTTGGTTCTTTCGCCGTGATGTATCGGTAACGGTTGGCTAGCGCGGAGAATCCGTAGGTCGAGCTGTTCATGTTCCAGTGTACGATCAATGAGTCGCGATGTTCGACCAGGTGCTCGTAGAACCGTTCGAACAGGGCTTCCTCGCGCTCCTGTATGGCGGTGTCCGCTGGAAGGTCAGCGAGCGAGAACGCCTGCCGCGTGCCGTTCTTGAGATTGGCGACGGCAATGCAGGCAATGGCTGGTGGATGGTCTTGTGCGTCCGCAAGACTTTCGCATGCGTAGTGCACGGAGATGATCTCCCTGCCCTCTCTATGTGCCTTGCGAAGTTCGCGTAGCTTGGAGGACTCCACTACTCACCGCCTTGGGCCGGAATGGTCACGAATTTTCGCTCTGGAATCAGGTATGCCGACAACGGCCCACCAGGATACGTCCCGCATCCAGTGTCGACGCAAACCAGCAGACCATCTTCAAACGGACGACGAGAACGCTGCGCATAATGCCCACAGACCGTCAGCTTCCGCGCGACTGTTGGATCGTCGAAGAGTTCAGGGTGTGGACGCAGAACCATGGTCTCAAGGTCCCTCGCGGTCGGTCGACGCGGGTCGAAGCCCATATGGCTGATCAGCAACTCGCTGGTCTCGAAGTACAGCTCGCTGCGCACCAGCAGCTCGCGGTGATTCTCAGGGAACCTACTGCGAAAATCCTTCAAAACGTGCGCTGGCACGGATCGGTAGTAGCTGGCGACCGTCGCGAGTCCACCGTTCTTCAGAAAAGTGCTCGGATTTCCGGTGTCAAGGAAGTCCAGCAACGCCTGCTCGTGGTTGCCGCGGACGATCGTCGCGCCGTCCGGCCAGCTCTCGATGAGCTGGCAGGCAAGATCGAGCACATGTGCGCTTTGCGACCCGCGATCGATGAGGTCGCCGACGAAGTAAAGGTGGCGCCCCTGCGACTCGGGCGAGTCCAGGAGCTGCGCCGCCTGATCGTACTGGCCATGGATATCGCCAACGATCATGATCGGTTGGGTCATATCGGAGGCGTCGCCAACGCCGTGTACTCGAACCCCTCGACGGGTCCGATCAATGCCTGGACCATCAGCGTGGCCGCGTACGGCGAGCTGCTCAGCAGCGATACCGCCAGAGAGTCCAGTGTGGTCTCCGCGCGGGGAATGTCACCGACGACGTCGCGAACCGCATTGAATAGAACTTCCAGGTCGTCGGCCTGCGGAGGCGCAAGTCGCATCCGCAGCGCACGCGTTACAGACGACACCCCGAGACGCTCGGCAACTAGGTCGGGATCGAACTCGGGTTCGCCGTCATTGGCAACGACCGCATAGCAGGCGGTACGAGCAACATAGATTCCGAGCTTTCGAAGGGCGTCCCAGTGCTCAGCGGCGTCGTCGACAGTCAGCGCTCGAGCAGCCGCAGCCAGTTCCGAGATGGCCGCATCGAACGTCGCGGGCCGGCGATACTCAGAAAGGATTTGTGTCAGCACGCCCTCCGGGTCGGCGATCATGTACCCGTCGGTCTGCAAATGCAGCATGAACAGACTGCCTTGCGAGGCCATCTCACGCAGAGTCTCGACGCTATAGGCAGTCACGTTGACGTCGCCGACCGAGTATTTACCTGGGACTGCTGTAACGACCTGGAGTACATCGATGTCGCTGTCTTCTCGTTCCGATCGACGCGCTTGACTTCCATACAGCAGGATCGCCACATACGGACCACGAACAGCGTCCAGCGCACGGGCAACCACCTCCGGCTGCGGCATGCGCTGGGCGTGGCTCCCCTGAGCACTGGGAGTTTCTTTGGCCTGCACACGTGAAGCTTAGGCAACTCGAACAAATCTGCAATGAGCCCCGCGTCGCCCAAGTCAGAACGAGCCCGTGGGATCCAGTCGCGTGAAGCTTCCTCACAAATGTCGGTGGGGGGTAGGGGCAGCGGCGCACCTTCGGACAGCCTCGCAGCCTTGGCCCGCTCAGCTGGCTATGGACGACGGTGGCCGGCGGGCGAACGGTGCCCGAGTAGGTCGCGGAGGCAAAACGTCAACCACAAGCTCCCCATCGACCTCAAGCCACCGCGTGCGCCGATCGCAGATGATCTCCAAGTCGTGGTGGCGTTCGAACCGAGCCAGCGCGACCGCGGCATCGTGGTCGTCGCCGCGAAGCTGCATCACGGTCTTGATCGCGTCGATGATCGCCAGTCCTTCGGATCGCAGGTAGCCGAGGATCTGTTCGACGTCGGCCTGCGGGCCGAACTGGTTGCGAGCCGCGTCGACCACGTGGTCGAGCCGACCGCGACTTGCCGTCATGGCTGCCGCCTTGCGTCGAGCCATTCGGCGTCGTTCCACATCACCGGCGTAGCGCCGACGGGCTCGAATCGAATCTGCGGGTCGTCGGACTGCAACAGGCACATCACGCGCCGGCCGAACAGCAGTGCACTTCTGGCCTGGTCGGCCATGATGTCGAGCACGATCTGCGCCGCGCGCGGGCAGTGGCGGGTGAACTGGTCGTAGCCGGTGAAGACGAGAACCAGGCCGGCGGTCTCGGCGGCAGCCCAGCCGTATTGGCCGTCGACGACGTCGCGCATACAGTCGTTGAGCGCGTCGAGGTTACATCTGTAATAGTCCGGAAAGTCGAGCGCCTGGGCGATCTCGCGGTGCAGGTCGCCCTCAGTTGCCCAGCCGGAGGCGTCCAGGCGAGTGACCTGGTAGCCGGCTTCAGCCAACTGGGCGGTGGTCTGGTCAAGGAGATGGGAGCGCCAGAACAGCGTCACGAAGGTATTGATCATCAGCAGAAGCGCCAGATCGTGTCCGTGGTCCTTCTGGGGTCGAACGCTGCCATAACCGCCGAGGTTAACGGGCATGCGCGGGGCTGCCCAGCACATAAGGCGCCGGGCGACCTGGTTCGACGGCTCCGTGGCAGGGGCGAGTTCTGGCAGGATGACGCCGTGACTGATCATCAGCGGGATGGGCTCGCGCTGCTGGTAGGACTCGAGGTCAGTGCCGTCTGTTTTGTCCGGGACTATGTCGAATTGCACTTCGACGGGCCGGTCCTGCGTGCGTTGAGCGCTCCCTTCGGACTGTATGGGTGCCGCGGTTGGCGGTTCCCCGACGGAGACTCGCCCACAGTCATGCGCTACTACATCGGCAAGACGGTCGACGGGTTCGAGCTGTCCCCGGATCGGCTGCTCGCCCTCGACTTCGGCGAGCATCGTTTCGCGATTCCGCTGGACGACAACGCACGCGTTGGCCCGGAGGCCGCCCACCTGCACGTACCCGACCCTGCGACCGAGATGCCGGTCCGCCGAATGTGGATCTGGTGAGACCGTACCGGCTTGTGAGGAAGGACTGTTCCTCGTCTGCCATGACTACGGCATGGGCGCTCTATGGTGGTGGATCCGAGCGACCTCGGCTGTGGAGATCGTCGAGACCTTTGCCGAGGTCGAGGTGGTGCCACCGACGCCCGGCGTCGCTGGATCCGACAACGCGCAACCTAACGGCGTCTGGGGTCCCCGGCTCAGAGGGCATGGCCGCTAACTGTTCCGTCCCGGGAGGTTGGGTACACGGCTTGCGAGTGGTAGGCCCGCGAGGGCGGGTCTGCTGCACTGAACCGCAGCTTGTGGCAAGAGTCAACTACGACGAATCCAAGCAACCCGGAGCACATCATCAGCTTCCCGCACGATCTTTCACCACGAGTTGGACATCGCTAGCGTTCGTTCAGCTGTTTCCCGTGGGATGGACAACTGTCTACGGTGAGGTTGGTCCGGGCCGCCTGAAGGCTGGACGCTGCGCGGCTCCACTGTGGGGCGTGGCGATGCGCCGTTGGAGAACGAGATGGGAACGATCGTGTCAGGCTTCGCGGAGCAGGTCCTTCGGCCAACACGTGACGTGATCGGTGCTCACCTCCAGGTGCGTGATCGGTGGAATGCGGCCGAGGAACTGGCGAGCATGACGCGACACGCTGTACACGACTACGGCGGCCGGTTTCTCCTTGAGCTGATTCAGAACGGATACGACGCGCATCCTGACGACGCTGTAGACGGTCAGATGTCTATTGTGCTCGACGATGGTGAAGGTGAGTTCGGCACGCTGTATGTAGCGAACGCTGGGGCGCCGTTCGTCTCGAGCAACTATCTGGCGATCCGGCGCTTGGGTATGAGTGACAAGGCGCCAGGGGAGTCGATCGGGCACAAGGGCGTCGGTTTCAAAAGCGTGCTGCAGGTTTCGGAACGGCCTGAGGTGTACAGTGCCGACCCCTCCCGGCCGTTCGGCGGGCGGCTGGATGGCTTCTGCTTCGGCCCGGCGGAGCCCTCTGACCTGGAGACGCTGCTTGGTCTTGACGCTGACGTGGCGAAACTGGTGTGGACGGAGCTGCCGCGGTTTGCTTTGACGGTTCCGCGTGTCCACGTGCCGCCGACCGCCGCCGAGCTTGCTGCGGACGGCCATGTGACTGTAGTCAGGCTGGCGTTGCGAAGCGCGACGGCCCGTAGTCAGGCCTGGCAGGCTCTCACCGAACTGCGAGATAGTGATGTGCCTGTCTTGTTGTTCCTGCCTCAGCTGCGCCGGCTGGTTTTCGAGCATCGTGATCGTGACGGTGAGACCGTCCGCCGTGAACTGACTCGGCTGGCGACTCCCGTCACGGCAGCCTCCGACCAAACCATCTCCACCGAAATCATTGATCTAGGGGATCGTGGCCGGTTCCTTGTGGCGAACCGGACTGTTCCGGTTGAGCGTCTCGCAGCAGCGATCGAGGCTGGCGTCGGGGATGAAGAACTTGAACCGACCTGGCGGGAGTGGAGCAAGCCTGCGGTGGTCTCGGTTGCCGTGCCGTTGGAACACGAGGCGACCGACTTCCGGACATACGCGTTCTTGCCACTGGGCAGGAGGGCCAGGTCACCGTTCGCCGGCCACATGAACGCACCGTTCCGCACGTTCCTCAATCGAACGGACTTATCGGAGGACGAACACCTCAACCGACTGTTCATCGACGTGGCCGCCGAGACCTGTCTTCTGACCATCGACGCGCTCACCCATTGTGACCTGCCCGGCGCGCGAGCTGCCGCCGTCGACCTCGCGTGCTGGTCGACCGACCATCTGCAGGCTCTTGAGGACGCATGCCAGCGGCTGTTCTCGCAGCCTCTCGCGACGCGCCTGAAGCTGCCCGTCCAGACGGCGTCCGGGGCGGCGTGGGCGAGCCCTGTGCAAGCACGACGATGGCCTGCGGGCACGTGGCAGGTGCTCAGCCGCAGCGCCGCGCTGCCGCTGATCGGTGTACCGCTGCTCGACGACGACCTGCAAGACCGGCGGGTCAAGCGCCTGGACAAACTCGTCGCAGCGCTCAACTTGTCGCTTGCGCCGAAGGCCGACCAGCTGGCGGTGTGGGTGGAGCAAATGCTGCGGGTGATGCCCGTCGGCGACGACCTGTCCGGCTGGGACCTGGCCTACGACGAACTGGCCACGATGTTCGATCGTGATCCAGACGCGCTGCAGGGAAGACGTGTCCTCCTCGACGAGTCCAACCGGCTTCGCCGGTGCAACGTTGCGCCCGATTCGAGCCGCCGCCGGCCCCGTGTCTCCAGCGCGTTCTTTCCCGCCGTGCGCGGTCGGGTCGAGGGCGAGGACGACATCGCAGCCGACGCCGATCTGCGTATTCCGGCAGAGCTCGTCGACCGCATGTTCTACCTGCATCCCGGGCTGCGGTGGACCACAAACTCGCGGCCCGCCCAGCAGACACGCGCACGGCGATGGCTAGAACGCCATCGGCTGGTGCGCCGCTTTGACGCACGCAGTCTGCTTGATCACGTCCGCGACGCCCTGCGCCGTGACACGGATGATGAGCTGGCCCTGGCCGCACTTGGCTTCGCTTTCCGGGTGCACCTCGCCCGGCCCGGCAGCCAGTTGTCGTTGGAGGAAGTCGGGCTGAAGGTGCCGATTCTCGGCGGTGGCTGGCTACCTGCCGGACAGGCGTTGTTCTCCAGCGCGTGGCCGCGGACCGCCGGAGGCCAGATCGAGACGCTTATCCGCGAAGCGACCGGTGTCAGCGATGATCTGACGCGGATGCAGGCACGGCTGCTCGCCCGTCCGGCCGACGTCACCTCGGCCGACGACGACATAAGCGATTGGGTGGCGTTCCTGCGTCGCGCGGGTGTGCGGGACTGGCTCGATCCCGTGGCGATGCCGTCTACGGGCAAAAGTCTGTACGGCGCGGAATTGACCCACCGCCCCTTGGCCGCGTTCATGGGATTGACCGAGGAAGCACAGCAGCTGTGGCGAGCTCACTTCGATCGGCTGGAGCGGCCGGCAAGGTACCCGCAGACACCGTATGTCGCGGCGACGCCGGGCTACGGGCTGCCGGGCCAGGACGACCATGAACACTTGTCGAGCAAGGCGAAAAGCGCCTACGCCGAACTGTTAGTTCTCGGTCTGGACAAGTGGTCCGATGAGTGCCTTCGGACCTCGTTCCACCGTGACCGGTCCGGTGATCCGGATGTCAAGACGGTCCCGACGCTGGCGGCGGCCTTCCTGGTGCGCGCGGCATGGCTGGAAACGCGCGCACCCGGGCACTCCGGCGGCCAGTTCGTCCAGCCGGCCGACGCGTGGATGACCAATGACGAGGACGACGACAACGCACGCCGGTTCGCTCCCTTGGTCTCCATGCCGCTGCGGCGTCTGATCTTCGGTTCGAAGCAGACGCTGCAACGGCTGAGGCACGCCGGAATCGGCGTATGGTCCGATCCGGATCATGCTGGCCGCCTGATCTGGCATCACGGGCAGCTGCTCGCCGACACGCTCGTGCCCGACCTGGAATCCGGGACGTTCCGCCGCAGCTATCAGGCGGCCTGGGCACGTCTGACGGGCTCCAGCAATGCGGGTCTACCTGCCGCTCCCACACCGCGGTATCTGGTGGTCGAACAACGTGAGCGGCTCACCGTCGTGCCCGTCGACGAACCTGGATCGGTCTACGTGACCGACAACGCCGCAGCGTCGAGTTACCGCATCGCCCGCGAGCTAGGGCTCAGCCTGCTGCCGCTTCGCGAACACTCCGACACCGCCGCGCGCCTGCTTGCCGAAGACACGGCGCTTGAGGTCCGCGCTGTCGCCGCCGCGGCCGCCAGCGTCATTCTGGACGGCCACACATATACCCCGGCATCGGCAAGCCCTGCGCTGGTCGACGACCTGTTGCCCTGGCTGCCCACCCTGATCGGCCTGGCGATCGAATACCGCACAACATTTCTGCGCCTGGCCGAAACAGGTTTCCGGGGAACCATTGATCGGCTCCGGCGCCTCCGTGTCGTGAACGCAACCGAGATCACCGTTACCGTCGACCGGAACGAGTTCACGATCCCCGACCGCATGCATGACGCATTCGCAATTCCTGACCCTACGTGGCCGACCTTGGTGCTGCGCCAGCAAACAACAAACCTCGATGCAGCTGAGCTGAGAAGAGCCGCCGGTGCGATCTGCGAGCTCATCGGGCGGCCACAACTCGTCGAAGCGCTACGCCTATCGATCATGGAGCTCGACGAACTCGGCGCCGACTTCGCAGACGGCCCCGACAACGACGAACTAGCGACGGTCTTCGGCATCACGGCCGAGCAGGTCGGCGACACCCGCCGCCGAGTCAACCGCCAGATAACGACCATTCTTCATCGTCTATACCCGATCGTCGTGCACCTGTGCGGACCTGACGCAGCCGCCGGTCTGGATCCGGGCAACTCAATGATCTCCGACGAACACATGCTCGCCACCGCGCTCCGCAGGCTGCCCCTGGGCGACGGGCTCACGGCCGACACACTGCTACGCGAAGCAATCGACGCTCAAACCGTCTACAGCTTGCGCGACCGGCTAGGAATCGACTTCGCCCAGTTCAACCACGTGCTGCATGCGCTCTCACCGGCATACGCACCCGACCTGCCCCGCGAGCAGCACGGCGACGCCTTCAAGTACTTCGTGGCCCAACAACGCCGCGAGATCATCGACCGGCTGCGGACCGCCCGCCTCGCGGACTTCGACGAAGGTCGACCGCAATCAGACTGGCGCGAACTACGTGCCCTCGCGGGCCTCGAGTCTGACGAAGCCTGGCTCATGCTTTACCGGCTGCCGTCGGAAGAACTCATGCGTACGCAGGTCGAGACGTGGCTCGCCCGTCACGGCACCAGCGATCATGCTGATGCGCACCTACCTGCCCTGGAATCCGTACAGCAAGCCAACCGCACCTTCATCGTCGCTCGGCTGCCCGTCGCGACCGCAACCGTCCGGGCTTGGGCACAGACCTACGATCGAGCAGTACCGACTTGGTGGGTCCACCGCGACCAACCCGAGACGACCGCTGCGGCCGTCGACGAACTCGACCGCGCCGCCGCGCTGGACTTCCGCTGCCTCGACGATTCCCTGCTGATCAACTGGCTCACGGTTCTGGGCCACTGGCCAGCCGACATGCCGCCCAGCCTGGACACAGACGCCCTAGGAGTCCGGCCCGAAGACGTCAACGCCGCAGCGGCAGGCCAAGCCCGACTCGAGCGCGCCAGACAACGCCGAGTCATCCAACTCGACGATCAGGACATCGACGTCGGCGGAAACGACTTCGAATATCTATGTGAAGCCCTACGCGCCAAGGTCGGCGATCAAGATCCCTTCCCCGGCAGAAGTACTCGGTTCGCAACCCCGACGCTCCCAGCACGCAACCCCCGATCGTCAACCTCAGGTGCTGGATACACCGGCGGTGGGCGGACGCCGTCGGCGAACGCGATGTCCGACGATCAGCGGCAGGCGGTCGGATTCATCGGCGAGTGGCTCGCATACCAATGGTTGCAGCATCGCTACCCGACAGCCTCCCCCGAATGCTGGGTCTCCACCTACCGGCGCCACGTCTTTCCTGGCGTGCCAGGCGACGACGGGCTCGGCTTCGACTTCCGCATCCCAGCGGCTAAAGATCTGTACTTCGAAGTGAAGACAACCCAAGGCGAACTCGGAGAATTCGAACTAGGCGAGAGCCAAGTGCGAGAGGCGCAACGCCACACACACGAAGACCGGTGGCGACTCATCGTCATCAGCAACGCCCTGGACACCAGCCTGCGACGCCTAGAAGTCCTGCCCAACCCCTTCAGCCGGCGTGGTCAGCAAAGATTCCAACTCGTGGGCCGAGGACTGCGCTTCCGATACGCCTTGCCCAACGTCTGACCCCCAACAATGTCCTACGGCGTTCGCCGACCGACAGCACCGACAAATCGCCACGGCTACAGGAGCTACGTATGAGAACGGGTGCCCTCAACGGACCGGTGCCGGCAACCACCGTGCGTAGGCAGCGAGTCACCGGCCTGCTCAACGGGGCAATTGACCTTCAGAGTCCGCTGGTACGCAAGAACATCGCCCGAGCCCGTCAGCGAAACCCCGAGGCGACCCCAGCCCAAGTAATCCGCACTCTGGAGCGGATGTACGTCAGCGCCTTGGCCGGAACGGGCGCTGCGGTCGGAGGAGCCGCAGCGGCGCCCGGCGTCGGCACGGGAGTCTCACTCGCACTGTCGGCGGGCGAGGCACTCTCATCTCTTGAGCTAAGCACGCTCTTCGCACTCTCCGTCGCCGAGATCCACGGAATCCCGCTCGATGAGCTCGAGCGCCGCCGGACGATCGTGATGGGAATCCTGCTCGGCAGGTCCGGCTCTGCCACCATTGCCAGGGTCGCCGAGCGTACGGGTCAACACTGGGGACGTCAGATCGTCGCGAAGGTGCCTGTCGAGACGCTGCGTCAGATCAACGGGATACTGGGGAAGCACTTTGTCACGAAGTACGGAACCAAGCAGGGGATCATCGTCCTCGGCCGGATGGTGCCTTTCGGGGTCGGTCTAGTGATCGGCGGTGGAGCCAACGCAGCCCTCGCCGCTCTCACGGTGGGGGCAAGCCATCGCGCATTCGGCCCGTCTCCAACTACGTGGCCGACGCCCGGCGCGTCGGCGGGGCGATAGAGCACCGATATCGGTGCCCTCAAGTCAGTTTTCGCAGACCCGGGTCTGCCGCGGTCACTGTCCGATGTCCTCACCTGGCCGGACGCGATCCCCGCAGCGGCGGTGTTCAAGTAGGAGAGTAGCCACCCTGCGTCGGCGACCCCTAAATCCACTGTCGACAGGCGCTTGAAAGCTTTGCAGGTCAAGCGATAGACTGCACCACATGAACACGCCCATTGGGGCGTGCGTCCCGGTTGTGGGGGGCCGAGTCTCGGACACGTTATTTCCCCACGGCTTCCATCGGCGTCACTCGATCTTCGGGTGACGCCGATTCCGTGGAGCGAGGCGTTCGCTGCTTCGGGATCGGTGTCATTCGTGGGGGAGTCTGCTGGAACACGGTCTCGCCGTCGATGTCGAGCCGCCACTCCGCATGATCACACCAGATGATCAATCGGTGGCCCTCTAGAATCGTGGGCAGGTCCGCGATGGTGATGTCGCCACCAGCGAGAAAGAGGATCGCCTGATCCTCCCGGGCGTAGATGTTCTTGGACGGTCGGCTCCAGCGCAATCGTGAGCTCGTGCGGCCGTGTCGGCACCGGTGCGAAGCCCGGCCGTGACTCCAATGCGGTTCCAACCGTCGGCCGCACGGTTCGCAGGAGAACAGGCCGGTCATCGTGAACTCGTGGGCGTCATTGTGGGCGGTGCTATGGATGGCCTGCGCTGCGATGAAGTCCGCTTCACTGACCAGCGGCTCGTGGACGGTGTCCTTGGAGATCGTCCACTCCTGCACCCTGCTCCATCGATACATCTCGGCATGCCCGAGGGCGTCGTCTGCCTGGTCGAGGCTGCCGTGATCGGTGTGCTGGCGGTTCCACACCTGGCGACCGGTGTAGCGGGGGTTGGCCAGAATCGATGCCACGGTGCGCAACGTCCATCCCTCGCCGCTACGGTGTGGATTGCGTTGCGGGTCGTGTGCGGAGGGACAGGCGACGTTCTGCTCGTTGAGGGAGACGGTGATCGCGGCGACACTCCAGCCGGCCAGTCGTTGGGCAAACATCCAGGACACCCACCGAGCGGTCTCCGGGTCGGGGCCATAGCGGTGCAGGCGGCGTCCCCACTGGGCGTGGGCCTTGTTCGGATGCGGTCCGGCATCCACGATCATGTACCCGTACGGTGGGCGGCCACCGATCATCCGTCCCTGTTCGAGGACCTGGCTTTGCATCGCAGCCTTCACCCGGAACCGGGTTCGCTGCACCTCGCGTTTGGCGTGCACGCCCAGCAGTTTGAGTAGTGACTGGTGCTCCGGGTTGTGGAGATCGACCGGGCCACCGAGCTCGGGTAGCCACAGCTGCACATGGTGGCTTTCAAAGATGGGACCGAGCTGCTCGATTTGGTTACCGCAGAAGGCGCGCTCGAACTCGCCCACGACGACAGCGTCGAACTCCCGATTCGGGTCGGCCAGCGCGGTGAGGAGTTTCGCGGCTTCCGGTCGGCGAGCCCATCCGCGGCTGCGTGTCACTCCCTGATCGATGTACTCGACCACGATCGTGCCGTGCCCGGCGATCAAGTCGTCGACCACGAACCGCTGCCACCCGGCAGAGGATTGAAAGTGCTGGAAGCGGTCGGTCGACATCCGGCCGTAGAACGCGAACCTGGTCGTGGCGATGCCGACACCAACGGGGTGGCGCAGCCGCCAAGCTGTCTTGGGGTCGTCGAGTTGTGCCCAGACCTGGAGCCGATCGGCATGGAGAGGGTCGTGGGGTGTAGTCATCGCCGTTCACCGCCCATTCGCATGCTGCTAGCGACCTCAGCATGTTCGTCCGGGTAGAACGATGAAAAGGTGCGATGGTGCGATCCACCCGCAAGAACGTCAAAAGCGCTCGATCGCTTGACCGTCGGTGTCGGGTCTGGAGGTAATGAGGTAATACTGCTGGCACGATGGACGGGCTGGCAGTCGCATACAACGGGGATGAAGAGCGGCGAAGTCGCTACGACATGCCGATCGAAGCTGTTCGGACCGCCAACCGGACCGCGGCGGCCGGCAAGCCAGACCAACAGCAGTGGATCTGATTGGACGCATAGCTCAGCGGCATGATGCCGTGTGGGATGCAGACGCGGTCCGCGACGATCTGTACGACTACGTCGGCGAGCATCTCGGCGACGCCGACGGCATCCTTGTCATCGACGAAACCGGGTTTATCAAAAAGGGGATCAAGACCGTCGGTGTTCAGGACCAGTACACCGGCACTCTCGGGAAGGTCGACAGCCAGGCACTGACGGTCACCGGACCCCGATCAGGCCCACCATCGCCAGGTACACGCCGGACAGCACGACCGCTCGCAGTACACCTGGGTCGGCGAAGGACGGGCGCGGAACCCCGCCGGCCGTGGCCATCGTGCCGGAGGCGAACGTCGCGAAGGTGACGACCTCCCCGACCACCAACGACAGATGCTCGCGATCGGCCGGGCGCTCATGGCTCAGCCCAGCGTCCTGCTCCTCGACGAGCCGTCCATGTGTCGGCGTACGGGTTCTGATGCAGAGCCGCGTACGCCAGGCGTACACAGTTCGGGAACATCTGACGATGCGATTTCGCGTTGACCCCGACTCGGTGATCTTCTTTCATTCTTTCCACTGAGTTACCGACGCAATCCGGCCGGCACAGGATCGCGGCAGGTGCGCGAACAGCGGTAGCGTGTGGTCGTGCTGTCGTTGCTGTCGTTGTCGATCGAGAGGGCGTTGCATGCACGGTCTGCCGAGCATGTGCGCGTGATCGTGCGTATCGATGGTGTTGACGTCAGCCATGCTGACGGCGACGACGGCCCAGATCCGTGGAACGCACTGGTGCCGGTGAACCGCTTCGTGGCGACCGACGACTTCACGACCGCGACGATTGCCTGCTGCAAGAGCTGTGGCCCGGAATGCTGCGCGATCGAAGCGTGTGTCCGCCGCGAGGGCGACGTCGTGCGCTGGGAAGTAGGTGACCGGCGCGGTGTTCGTTGGGTGGGCGAGCGACGCACGATCCTGTTCGATGCGGCTGCCTACGACGCCGAAGTCGCCCGTATTGAGGCCGACCGCAGCTGGCAGACGGCGATGCACCGGGCCGGGCGGCTCATCCTCGCCGGTGTTGACCTGCCCTCAGGGGTTGAGGGCGTGCGGGTCACCATGATTGGCGCCGGGGAGCTCGAGGTGTGGCTTGAGGAGCCGGACGAGTACCAGATCTTTGTGCACGCCCCCTGGGATGCGCAGCGACCCGACGACAGTGCCGCCATGGTGCGCTCGGTGCTCGCCGGGCCCGCTGCTGCCTGGCCCGCGCGGTGGCACAGCATCAAGGCGGACCGCGAGGACCCGCCGGCATACGCCGGGCCGTCCTGGCGGCGCGCCGAGTTTTGACGGCACCGTGCCGAATAGCCACAGCACCAAGGCCATCCGGCACGGTGATGATCTCGTGGGTAATGATTCGTCGGCATCCCCCAGTACAGTCCGCGCCCGCTCATCGGCACGACCTGTTCGGTGCTGCCCATTATAACAGTGCGTAGTCATTGAACGCCGGACTCGCATCTGCATGCACCGGTAGGCACTTACCGATCTTGCTATCTGCTCTGTACTCGCTGGTGTTCGCGGCTCTGTACTGCAACCCGTACGCCGACACCATGGGGCTCTCGCCGAAACTCGTCGGCGAGATCGCCCGCGATGTCCCGGTCATCGCTACCTTGCCGCTCTCCATGACGAGGCAGGTGGATGGCACGTCGAAGGTGAGTTTGGCGCTCTGCTCGACCAACAGCATGGTGAGCCCTTGGGCGCTGAGGCGTTGCAGGCTGTTGGCCGTCCGACAATGCCCCGGCGAGGCGGTGGCGCATCTCGCCGAGGACGGGGAATAGCTCGTAGACCTCGTCGACTGCTACGTCGCGTGAGAGGCCGAGCACTGACTCTAGCCGCGCCGAACGGCCGGGGACGCAGGGCCAGCCTGCCAAGTTCATTACCGGCTGCCGGCGCTACAGATTCTGGTCACCGTCTGGCCGTCGTGGCGCGAGACGCTGCAACTGGGTTGCGTGTCGGGGGGTGAGTTCGTCCAGCGATGCGACGCCGAGCAGTTTCATAGTCCGCACCACCTGCTCAGAGAGGATCTCGATGGCGCGGTCGACGCCAGGGCGACCGCCTGCCATCAGCCCGTAGAGGTAGGCGCGGCCGATCAAGGAGAATTTCGCGCCCAGCGCGATGCAGGCGACAATGTCGGCGCCGTTCATGATGCCGGTGTCGACGGCGATGTCCGTGTGGCTACCGACCTCGCGGACGACGTCGGGCAACAGGTGGAATGGGACCGGTGCCCGGTCGAGCTGCCGGCCGCCGTGGTTGGACAAGACGATGCCGTCCACACCTGCGTCGACTAGCTTCTTAGCGTCGTCGACCGCCTGCACGCCTTTGATGACGAGCGTGCCGGGCCACATGTTGCGGATCGTAGCTAGGTCGTCGTAGGAAATCGTGGGGTCCATGGCAGCGTCGAGGAGCTGACCGACGGTACCTCCGGTCGATGACAGCGACGCGAACTCGAGTTTGGGAGTGGTCAGGAAGTCCCACCACCACCAGGGCCGCGGGATGGCGTTCAGGACCGTGCGGAGCGTCAGCTGCGGCGGGATGGAGAACCCATTGCGTTTGTCGCGTAGGCGGGCACCAGCGACGGGGGTGTCGACGGTGAGCATGAGGGTGTCGAACCCGGCGGCAGCGGCCCGTTCGACGAGGCTGTAGGAGATCTCCCGCTGACGCATGACGTAGAGCTGGAACCAGTTGCGGCCGTGGGGGTTGGCCGCCTGGACGTCCTCGATCGAGGTGGTGCCTAGGGTGGACAGGGCGAAAGGGATCCCGGCAGCCCCGGCGGCGCTGGCTCCGGCCGTTTCGCCTTCGGTGTGCATGAGCCGGGTGAAGCCGGTCGGTGCGATTCCGAACGGCATCGCGGAGCGTCCGCCAAAAATCGTGGCAGCAGTATCGACGGTGGAGACGTCGCGCAGGATCGATGGATGGAATTCGACGTCTTCGAACGCCTGCCGTGCGCGGGCTAGGGATAGTTCCATCTCAGCGGCGCCGTCGGTGTAGTCGAAAGCTGCGGCCGGGGTGCGCCGCTGGGCGATAGCACGTAGGTCATAGATGGTCAGCGCTCGGGCAAGGCGGCGTCTGCGGCCGTTGAGTTCAGGGGTGCGGAACTTCATGAGCTCCAGAAGCTCTGCTGGCTTGGGGAGTTGTCGTTTCACCATTGTCGTTGACCTATCGAGGCAGGTAGCGGGTGAGGTTGCTGGACGCGGCGGCGACAGCGCGGATGTCGCGAAGATCAGGTCCGAGCGCACCGAGCGCCCGCGCCTGGACCAGCATGTTTCCCATGGCGGTCGCTTCGACAGGCCCGGCCACGACGGGCAGGCCCGATCGGTTCGCGGTCGCCTGGCACAGCAGGGTGTTCTGTGACCCGCCGCCGACGATGTGAATGGTGGTGACCTCATGGTCGGCCAGCCGCGCGGCGTCGTGGACCGCGTGGGCGAACGCTTCGGCGAGGCTTTCGATAATGGCGCGGATGAGCACGGGGCGGCTGCGCGGGACCGGTTGGTCGTGGTCGCGGCACCAGGTCTCGACGCGGTGCGGGATGTCGCCCGGGGGCAGGAAGATTGGGTCGTTGACGTCGAAGATTGCCAGCGGTTCGTCGACCTTTGCGGCGGCGTCGAGCAGTTCGGCCAGGGCGCTGGCGCGGCGGGCGTCGGTGGCGGCCGGTTCCCAGTGGCGCAGGGACTCTGACAGCAGCCACAGCCCCATCACGTTATGGAGGAAACGGTTGGTTTCGTCGAGGCCGCCTTCGTTGGTGAAGTTCGCCTGGCGGGCGTGCTCGGTGAGCACTGGTCCGTCGAGTTCGAGTCCGACCAGGCCCCATGTGCCGCAGGAGATGTAGGCGAAGTCTCGTCCGGTGTTGGGGATTGCTGCGACCGCTGATGCGGTGTCGTGCGAGCCGACGGTGACGATCGGCAATGCCCGGCCGACTGCTGCAGCGGCCTGCGGTGTCAGCACGCCTACCGGTGTTCCTGGGTCCACCAGGGGTGGCAGGATCCGGCTCGGGATGCCCAGGGTGTCGGCGAGGTCGAGGTCCCAGGCGAGGCTGCGTGGGTCGAGCAGCCCTGTGGTGGAGGCGTTCGTGCGTTCGGCGATCGCCCGGCCGGTCAGCCAGAAGGTGAACAGGTCCGGGATGAGCAGCATCTGGTCGGCGAATTCGAGCAGGGCACCCTCGGTGCTCAGCTGGAACACGGTGTTGAACGGCAGGTGCTGCAGTCCGTTGCGCTGGTAGAGCTCGGCGGCGCCGATACGGTCGTGGACGGCGCGCACGCCAGCGTCGTTGCGGGCGTCGCGGTAGTGGTATGGGTTGCCCAGGACGCGACCGTCGTGCAGCAGCGCGTAGTCCACGGCCCACGAGTCGATACCGACACTGGCGATTTCGCCCGGTGCGGAGCGTTCGGCCGCGGCCAGCCCGGCCAGTACACGGCGGTGCAGGTTGAGCAGGTTCCAGTGCATGCCGTCGAGGGTGTGCACCGGCTCGTTGCCGAAGCGGGTGATGTGTTCGGTGTGCAGGACGCCGTCGACCAAGCGGCCGAGGATCACTCGGCCGCTGGTCGCTCCCAGGTCGACGGCGGCGATGGTTGTGTTCATCGCAGGAAGGCTGCGGCGACGCCGGAGTCGACCGGGACGTGCAGGCCGGTGGTGCGCCTGAGTTCGGGTCCGGTGAGCACGTAGACCGCGTCGGCGACGTGGTCGGGCAGGACTTCGCGCTTGAGGATGGTGCGGTCGGCGTAGAACTGGCCGAGGTCTTCTTCTTTGACGCCGTAGGTGGCGGCGCGCTGCGCGCCCCATCCACCGGCGAAGATGCCTGACCCGCGCACGACGCCGTCGGGGTTGATGCCGTTGACCCGTACGCCGTGCTGGCCGAGTTCGACGGCGAGCAGCCGGACCTGGTGCGCCTGGTCGGCTTTAGTTGCTGAGTACGCGACGTTGTTGGGGCCGGCGAACACGGAGTTCTTGGACGAGATGTAGATGATGTCGCCGCCCATGCCCTGCTCGATCAACGCTGCGGCAGCGGCTTTGGAGACCAGGAACGAGCCCTTGGCCATGACGTCGTGCTGCAGGTCCCAGTCGGCTTCGCTGGTCTGCAGCAGCGGCTTGGACAGCGACAGGCCAGCGTTGTTGACGACGAGGTCGATGCCACCGAATGCGAGCAGGGTGGCGTCGATGGCGGCTTGGACGGCGCTGGAGTCGGAAACGTCGACGCTGACCCCGACCGCGACGTCGCTGGTGCCGATTTCAGCGGCGGCTGATTCGGCTTTGGCGAGGTCGAGGTCGGCGACGACGACACACGCGCCTTCGGCTGCCAGACGGGTGGCGATGGCTTTGCCGATGCCAGAGGCAGCGCCGGTGATGAACGCAATGCGGCCCTGGTGGCTCTTGGGCTTGGGCATCCGCTGGAGTTTGGCTTCCTCCAAGGCCCAGTACTCGATGTTGAACTTCTCTGATTCGGCGATTGGGGTGTACTTCGATAGGGCTTCGGCACCGCGCATGACGTTGATCGCGTTGACGTAGAACTCGCCAGCTACGCGGGCGGTCTGCTTGTTGGCGCCGTAGCTGAACATGCCCACGCCCGGTACGAGCACGATGAGCGGGTCGGCGCCGCGCATGGCTGGCGAGTCGGCGGTCGCGTAGCGCTGGTAGTAGGCGGCGTAGTCGGCGCGGTACTCGACATGCTGCTGCTTCAGCCCCGCGATGGTCTCCTCGACGCTGGCGGTGGCGGGCACGTCGACCAGCAATGGCTTGACCTTGGTCCGCAGGAAGTGATCGGGGCAGCTGGTCCCCAGTCCCGCCAGGTGAGGTGCTTTCGTGGTGGCGAGGAAGTCGAGCACGACGTCGGTGTCGGTGAAATGACCGACCATCGGTTTCTCGGTCGAGGCCAGGCCGCGGATGGTGGCGGCCAGGGCGGCGGCTTTAGCTCGGCGCTCGGGTTCGGGCAGCGCTTCGTAGCCGGGCCGTGCCGGGCCGAACGGCTGCGGTGTGCCGTGCTCGGCGATGTATCGCTGAGCCGTCTGGATGATCCACAGCGAGTTGGTTTCGCATTCGGCGCTGGTGTCACCCCATGCGGTGATGCCGTGCCCGCCGAGGATAGTGCCGACGGCCTGCGGGTTGGCCTGCTTGATCGCGGCGATGTCGAGGCCGAGCTGGAAACCGGGCCGCCGCCATGGCACCCATACGACCTTGTCGCCGAAGATCTTCGAGGTGAGTTCATCGCCGTCGGCGGCGGTGGCGATCGCGATGCCGCTGTCGGGGTGCAGGTGGTCGACGTGAGCGGCGTCGAGAAGGCCGTGCATGGCGGTGTCGATGCTGGGGGCGGCGCCGCCGCGGCCGTGCAGGCAGTAGTCGAATGCGGCGACCATGGCGTCTTCGTGCTCGATACCGGGGTAGGTGCGGGCCAGGGCGTCGAGGCGGTCGCGGCGCAGCACGGCCAGCCCCGAGGCTTTCAGCGTGCCGAGGTCGCCGCCGGAGCCTTTGACCCAGACGAGTTCGACGGGGTCGCCGGTGACTGGGTCGGTGCCGGTGCCTTTGGCGGAGGTGTTGCCGCCGGCGTAGTTGGTGTTGGCCGGGTCAGCGCCGAGCCGGTTGCTGCGGGCGATGAGGTCGTCGACGGTGCTCATGTGCTCTCCCTTGGCGGCATCAGGGCCGCCCCGTGTTGATCAGATGACGTGGGTGAGGGATAGGTCAGGCGCCCCAGCCGGCGGCGGTGCCACCGACCCGTTCAGCGGTCACGCGCTCGAGGTAGCCGGACCGGCGGTAGGCGGTGATGGGGTCGGGGTCCAGGCCCATGTCTTCGCGTAGCTGGCGCAGCATCGGGCGGACATCGGTGTGGTAGGCGTCCATGAGGATGTCGTTGGCGCCGAGCACCTCGCCGGCCTTCTGCGCTGCGGCCAGCGCCGTGCGGTCGACGAGGAGCGCTTTCGCGGTGGCTTCCTGCACGTTCAACACCGACCGGATCACCGCCTGGATCTTCGGTTCGATGTTGTGGCACTGGTCGAGCATGAATGCGATACCCCCATCGGGGGTGACAGCGTCGGCGGCGGCGATCTCGTTCATGATCCGGAACAGTTGGAACGGGTCGGCAGCGCCGGCCATCAGGTCGTCGTCGGCGTAGAAGCGGGAGTTGAAGTCGAACGCGCCGAGCTTGTTCTGCCGCAGGAGGAACGCGACGATGAACTCGATGTTCGTGCCTGGGGCGTGGTGGCCGGTGTCGATGACGACCTGCGCCCGCGGGCCAAGTTCGACGCAGTGGGCGTAGGCGGTTCCCCAGTCGGGGACATCTGTGGCGTAGAACGCGGGCTCGAACAGTTTGTACTCCAGCAGTAGCCGCTGGCTGCCCGTAAGCCTGCTGTTGGCCTGTTGCAGTGCCTCGGCGAGTCGGTCCTGGCGGGATCGAAGGTCGTCTTGGCCGGGATAGTTGGTGCCGTCGGAGAACCACAGTTTCAGGTCCGCGGAGCCGGTGGCGTCCATGATGTCGACACATTCGAGCAGGTGCTCGATGGCTTTGCGGCGTACGGCCGGGTCAGGGTTGGTCACCGACCCGAGCCGGTAGTCGTCGTCCTGGAAGACGTTGGCGTTGATAGTTCCGAGCTGGATTCCCTGTTCAGCTGCGTAGCGGGACAGGTGGTGATAGTCGTCCACGCGGTCCCAGGGGATGTGCAGGGCCACCGTGGGGGCCACGCCGGTGAACCGGTGCACGGTGGCCGCGTCGGCGATCTTCTCGTAGGCGTTGCGGGGCACGCCCTGCTGGGCGAATACCTTGAACCGGGTGCCGGAGTTGCCGTATGCCCATGACGGGGTCTCGATGTGCTGGCGGCGTAGTACCGCGGCGGCGGTGTGGGTCATGGGTTCTGGCCTTTCAAGACGTCGGCGACGAGGTCGGCGGTGAGCTGGAATCGGGCGTGGAACTGCAGATCGGCACTGGAGGTCCCGACCTCGATGCAGTAGGTGCCCGGGTGGACCTGCCAGCCGATGCCAGGCTGGTAGGCGGCCAGGTCCCGTAGCGCTACCGAGATCGTCGCCGTGGCGGTGGCCCCAGCGCTGATACGCAGCTTCGCGACGCCCTTGAACTGCGGGTAGGGCTGCAGCGCGCCCTCGGGTGCGGTGATGTAGAGCTGCACCGTCTCGGTCCCCGGACGGTCAGCGGTGTTGGTGACCGGGATGGTCACCGTCAGGGCCTGCTGACTGGCGGACACGGCAAGCGGGCCATAGGTGTAGCTGGCATAGGACAGTCCGTGGCCGAACGCGAACAGTGGCCGTCGGCCGTGATGCCTGAAGTGCCGGTATCCGATCAGTGGCCCTTCGGGGTGCACGGCACTGCCATCGACGCCCGGCATCTGCGCTGGTGTCGTCACCGGACCCTGGCCGGCGTCGGCGGGGAACGTGATCGGCAGCCGGCCGGCAGGATCAGCGTCACCGAACAACACCGCAGCGAGCGCCTGACCGAAACGCTGGCCCGGGTACCACACTTGGACGACGGCGGCGACGTGTTCCAGCCATGGCATGAGGACCGGGCCGGGCGTGTTGAGCACGACAACCGTGTTCTGGTTGGCGGCGGCGACTGCGGCGATGAGCTCGTCCTGGTCGCCGGGAAGATCCAGACCGGTCCGGTCCATCGCCTCGCCGCTAGCAGCCTGCACGACGACTACCGCGACGTCGGCATGGGCGGCGGCAGCGGCGGCGTCTGCGATCAGGTCGTCGGGTTCCTGCCAGCCGAGCCGGACTCCGGGCCGGATGCCGAGGAACGGCAGGTCCAGAGCTGGCCCGTAGGCGTAGGTGACCTCGACGTCGATCGGTTGCCCGGCGACAAGGTCGACGACGGCATGTCGGCTGTAGCCGGGGCCGGCGAACATCCGGTCGGCTTCGTGGGTGCCGGTGGTGGCGGCGCGGCCGTCGATATAGAGCGTGGCGTGGCCGCCGCCGGTGAGGCTGAACCGGTGCCGGCCGCTGCTGCGCGGGGTCAGCCGAGTCGTGTACCGGGCGGTGAAGGCGCCGTCGACGCCGTCAGGTGGTCCGTGCCGGCCCAGTGCCTGCTCGGTCGTCTGCAGGATCAGCACACCGTCGGTGTCGTGATACTCGGCGAGCACACCGGGCCTGCCGTCGGGTTGGGTGAGGACTTGCGCCGGGACCGCTGGTAGGGCGGTGTCGCCGAGTGTTCCCTGGGCGTGGGTGACGCTGATGCGCCCGGCGGCGCGGGCACGGAGACCCGCGAGCGGAGTGACGATCCGGGTGGGATCGGCGTCGACGCCGCCGGAGCCACCTACGGTGTACAGGGCGTCGGTGCCGGCGCAGCCGATGACGGCGATCTCGGTGATGTTGCGTAGCGGCAGGACACCGTTGTTGGTCAGTAGGACGCTGGCGTCGGCGGCGACGGTGGCGGCGAGCAGGTCGTGGGCGTTGCTGTCTGGCTGCGGCTGGCCTGCGGTGCTGGCCAGGTCGCAGCCGAGGACGGCGGTCAGGATCCGGGTGGCGATATCGCGGCAGCGGCCACTGTCGGCGAGCATCTCGGCGGTGCGCCCGGACGGCCCGTCCAGGCCGGGCACATCCAGGCCTGCCGCGAGTGCCTGGGCGGGGTCGCGGACGGCGAAGATGAAGTCCGGGACTGTGAACCCGGGCCAGCGCCATTCGTCTTTGACCAGGTGCCACAGGTCGGGGTCCTGGCTCGGGTACCGGCCGTTGAGCCGGTTGTAGGAGGCCATGACCGCCCACGCGCCGCCGTCGGCGAGAACCCGCCGAAACGGGGCCAGGTACAGCTCGTGCAGGGTCCGTTCGTCGATGCGCATGTCGACGGCGTCGCCGCGAGCGAAGAGGTGTCCGTCGCCGGTGCGGCCTCGCTCGTGGGTGTTGGCGACCAGGTGTTTGGCGACGGCGATGACGTGGCGGCTCTGGACACCCCGTATGTGGGCCAGGCCGATGTGACCGGCCAGCCAAGGGTCTTCACCGAAGGTTTCCGGGATGCGCCCGGCCAGCGCTGTGCGCACCAGGTCCAGGCTGGGGCCGAGCAGGACGGTGTGACCGCTCGCGGCTACTTCGGCGCCGATCGCCGCCCCGTAGGCGTGGGCGAGGTCGGTGTCCATTGTCGCGGCCAGAGCCATCGCGACTGGCAGCGCTGTGCCGGACGGGATGTCGCGTACGCCGCTGGGTCCGTCACGGTAGGACAGCGGCGGCAGGCCGAGGCTGTCCAGGACGGTGTAGTCGGCCAACGCCAGCGCGGTGAGCTGTCCCGGGGTGAGGGCAGCAACGGCGGCGGCGACCCGGTCGGGCAGCGGCAGCGTCTGGTCGTGCCAGGGTTGGGTGCTCATGCGGGTGTTCCTGCTGCTTCACGGTCGTGGATGTTGACCTGGGTGGGGCGGGCGGGGTCGGCGTCGGCGGGGCGGTACGCCACGGTGAAGGTGTGGTTGCCCGCACCAACGGCAGTGGGTTCCTGACCGAGGAGGTCGATGACGGCGGTCGTGCCGGCGGGGATGGTGGCCTGCACGTGCAGGGTGGCGCCGTCTCGCTGCCAGGACACGGCGGCGGTGCCGTAGGGGGTCAGGTGTTCGGTGTGGGCGTGGGTGAGACCACCGCCGGGCCGCGGCGCTACGCGCAGGCGCCGGTAGCCGGGCGCGTCGGCGGATAGACCTGCCAGGGTGCGGTGCATCCAGTCGGCGACCGCGCCGAGCGCGTAGTGATTGAAGGAGGTCATCTCGCCGGGGTTGACGCTGCCGTCGGGCAGCATGCTGTCCCAGCGTTCCCAGGTGGTGGTGGCGCCCATCGTCACCGGGTAGAGCCAGGATGGGCAGCTGGTCTGGGTCAGCAGGTGGTAGGCAGTGTCCAGGTGACCGGTCACGGTGAGCGCGTCGCAGATCAGCGGTGTGCCGACGAATCCGGTGGCGATGAGATGGCCGTTGTCGGCGACGAGTTCGGCGAGGCGCCGTCCGGCCCGGTCGCGCAGGTCGGCGGGCAGCAGGTCGAACATGATCGCTAGGGCGTAGGCGGTGGGTGCGTCTGATGCCATCCGGCCGGACGCGGTGACAAACTCGGCGCGGAAAGCAGTGCGGGTTGCTGCAGCGAGACCGCTGTAGCGGCGCTGGTCTTCGGTGTTGCCCAGCAGCGCGGCGGTTTCGGCAAGCAGCCCGGCAGTGTAGGCGTGGTAGGCCGAAGCGACCAGGTACGGGTCAGTGCGGGCCTGGTCGGGGCGCCGTGGCGGGGCGGCGGGGTCGAGCCAGTCACCGAACTGGAAGCCGCTGTTCCACAGGTGCCCGGGGCCGGCGATCGCGGCGATCTGGTCGACCCAGGCGGTCATGCTCGGGTACTGGTCAGCGAGGATCTGCAGGTCGCCGGTGCGTTGGTAGAGCGTCCACGGCACGAGGACAGCGGCGTCGCCCCAGGCGGCGGCTGGGGTCAGGTCGAACAGCACTGGTACCCATGGCACGTAGTGCGGGACGGTACCGAACCTGCGTTGTTCGGCGGCCAGGTCGGTCAGCCACGAGGTGAGCAGCCCGGTGCAGTCATACAGGTAGGATGCGGTCGGCGCAAACGCGGCGATGTCGCCGGTCCAGCCGAGACGCTCGTCGCGCTGAGGGCAGTCGGTGGGCAGGTCGACGAAGTTGCCGCGCATGCTCCACACGACGTTGTCGTGCAACCGGGTCAGCAACGGGTCGGAGCAGCCGAACCGTCCGGCATGGGTCATGTCGGTGTGAATGACCACCGCTGTTGCGTCTACCGGCACGTCGGCGTCGATCTGTGCGTAGCGGAACCCGTGGATGGTGAACCGCGGCTCCCATTCCTGGACGGTGTCGCTGTCGCCCAAGATAAAGGTGTCGATGGACGGGGCGTTGCGTAGCGGCCGGGTGCACAGCTCCCCGTGTTCGAGGACCTCAGCGTGGTGCAGTCGCACCACCTGCCCGGCCGGACCGTGGACCTGGATACGGAGCCGGCCGGAGATGTTCTGCCCGAAGTCGAGGATCTGCTTGCCCGCCGGGGACGTGAAGACAGCTACCGGGGTGAGGGTTTCGACACGCCGGACCGGTGGACCCGTCGGTGCGGTGAGGCAAGACAGGTCGATGTCGCTCACTGTGGCCGGTAGCCAGTCTCGGTCGTCGAACCCGGGTGACGACCAGCCGTGCGAAATGAGGCGGGCGTCGTGGTGTTCGCCTTCGTACAGGCCGGTAGCGGTGATGGGGCTTGGTGCCGTGCGCCAGTGCCGGTCGGTGCCGATCGTGGTGATGGTGCCGTCGGGGTGGCGCAGTTCCAACTGTGCCAGCAGTGCTGTGCGGGTGCCGTAGAGGTTGTGGGTGCCGCCGTTGAAGCCGATCAGCCCGCGGAACCAGCCGTCGGCCAGCCATCCGCCGATCGTGTTGGCGCCGTCGCTCAGCAGTTCGGTGACGTCGAACGTCTGGTATCGCAGCCGTTCGGGGTAGCTGGTCCACCCCGGTGCCAGAACGTGGTCACCGACCCGACAGCCGTTGATCTCCAGTTCGTACAGGCCGTGGGCGGTGGCGTACAAGCGGGCGGAGGCTACCGGTGCGGTGACCGTGAAGTCGCGGCGCAGCAACATCGCCGGGCGGGGCAGGTCCGTTGCCGTGTCGGGCTGCGGGCTGATCGCATTAGCCTGCCAGTCGTCACGGTGCAGCAGGCCAGCTTCGACGATGGCCGGTGCGCTCCACGGCGATGGTTCCGTGCAGCCGTCAGCCCAGGCGCGGACCCGTACGAGGCGGCGTTCCCGGGAGGCCAGCGGCGCTGCAGGCCAGGGCCGCAGGTTGCTGTCGGTGTCGCTGATGCGCCCGCTTGTGTAGGGCTGCGGGCCGCCGTCGACGGCGACCTCGTAGGCGACCTGATCTGTGCTGGTGTGCCAGGACAGGCGCGGACGAGGGCAGCCTGCCCCGAGCGCTTCGCCGATGTGCTCGAAGCGCAGATGGTGCGTGTGCATGGGTTAGCCCTTCACCGATCCGGCCGTGAGGCCCTTCATGACCTTCTGGTTGAGGGCCAGGTACAGCAGCAGGGTCGGTACGACGGTCAGGCAGATGGAGGCGAACGTGGGTCCCCATTGGCGCTGGCCGTACTGTCCGACGAAGTTGAGCAAGCCGGTCTGCACGGTGCGCAGGTTGTCGTCGCTGATGAAGGTGAGTGACAGCAGCAGGTCATTCCAGATGAAGAAGAACTGCACCAGGGCGATGGTGAGGATGGCGTTTCGCACCATCGGCAGCACGACGACGGCGAAGGTGCGGAAGATCCCGGCGCCGTCGAGGAACGAAGCCTCCAGGACCTCCGGTGGGATGGCGCGGAAGTAGCCAGCCATGAGGAACACGGTCAGGGGAAGCCCGAACGCCGTGTAGGTGATGATCAGTGACCACAGCGAGTTGATGAGTTGGGCTTTGAAGTAGATGGTGAACAGCGGCAGCAGCACCATCTGCAGCGGGACCATGACTCCGGCGAGGAACACCAACAGGACGGCGCCGCGGCCTCGCCACACCATGACCTGCAGGGCGAATCCGGCGGCGACGCCGAAAACGATGATGGCCGCCAGTGACGGCACGGTGGCCAGCAGGCTGTTACGCAGGTAGGTGGACATGTGGCCGGTGGTCCACGCCTCGGAGTAGTTGGCCCAGTCGAACCCTTCCGGCAGCGCCCAGACCGGCTTGAGGGAGAACTCGTCTTCCTGCTTGAGCGACGACAGGATCAGCCAGACCAGCGGGTAGATCTCGATGAGCAGCAGCAGCGCTACCGCCGCGCGCAGCGGCATCCGCCGCAGTTGCCGGCCGAGGCGGTTCTTCGGGCGGTGGCGCAGCGTGGGCGTGACGGGCGCGGTCTCGTGGGCGTGCCGAACGGCGGTGGGGGTGCTCATCGGGTCTGGTCCTTGCGCGAGAAGCGGAAGATCACGAGGGTGACGAGAAGACTCAGCAGGGTCAGCTGCATCGCGATGGTGGAGCCGTAGCCGTAGTCGCCGAAGCTGAACGCGGTCTTGTACATGTACAGCGTGAGCGGGCTGGTGGTGTCGCCTGGACCGCCGCCGGTCAAAGCCATGATCGAGTCGAAGACTTTGAGAGTGCCGTTGATGCTGAAGATCACCGACGAGAGCAGGATCGGGGTGAGCATCGGCAGGATGATGTGGCGTACCAGCCGCCAGCCCCGCGCGCCGTCGAGGCGGGCGCCTTCGATGATGTCGTCGGGGATGTCGACGAGGCCGGCGTAGAGCAGCACGGCGTAGAAGCCCATAGACCGCCAGACGTCCATGACGACCAAGACGATGAAAGCGCTACCGGAATCGCCGAACCAGTCCCGGTCGCCGGACATGCCCAGCACCGAGGCGATCGAGTTGATCAAGCCTGGCTGGGGGGCGACCGCGAACAGCTTGGTGAACATCGCCGCGACCGCGACCGTGGGCAGCACCACCGGGAAGAACACCAGGGTGCGCACCAGCGCGGAGGCGCGCTTGAGGTAGAACGTGTACAGCAGGGCCAGCAGCAGCCCGAACCCGACCTGCCCGACGGTTACGGCGATGCCGTATTTGACGGTGAACCAGGTCGAGGCCCAGAACGCGTCGTCGCCGAGCAGCTGCTTGTAGTTGTCCAGGCCGGTGAAGTTGAACCCGCCGATGACGCTGCCGTCGAAGAAGGTGTAGCCCGCCGACCAGATGAGCGGGACGATCATGACAAGGGTGTAGACGATCAGGGCGGGTCCGATGAACACAGCGATGGCCCGCTTGTCCCCGAGCATTGATCGCACGGGTTCCTCCTCGTAGGTGATGAGACGGTCGGGGTACGGGCCGCCGCCACGATGGCGGCGGCCCGTCATGCAGGTCAGCCCTGATCGATGGCCTTTTGCAGGGTGTTCATGTAGTCAGCGGGCGACATGTCGCCGGTGACCAGCCGCGTCACGTTCTTGGTCGCGGTGTCGGTCGCCTTGGTCGGGAACAGCGCCTCGAACCACAGCAGCGGCTGCTTGGTGGCGCCGATCTGCGTGACAACACCCTTGGTCAGAGCGCTGGCGTCCGCGGGCGGGTTGGCGGTGAAGCCGCTGACCAGGCCGATCTCGGACAGCGCGCGGTCGCCGTAGTGCTCGACGATGTACTTCAGCCACGCGCCGACCTCGGCGTTGTAGCCCTTCTTCGACACCACGGTGGTCAGGCCGGCGTTCATCGGGGTCTGGTCCGCGGTGCCGGTGCCGCCGGCAACCGTCGGGAACGGCAGGAATCCGATGTTGTCGGCGCCGATCTTGTTGGTCTGCTGGTTGCCGAAGTCACGCACAGCCCAGCTGCCCATGTAGAACATCGCGGCCTTGCCCTGCAGGAACAGGTCCTGGGCGGTGGCGTAGTCCAGGGTGCCGACACCCTTGCCGAAGTAGCCCTTGGTGCCCAGGTCGGCCACGGCCTGCGCGGCGGCGACGTACTGCGGGTCGGTGAGCTTGGCCTTGCCGTCCTTGACGTCCTGCAGCGCGTTGGGCCCGACGGTGCGGAACAAGTAGTTGCCGAGCAGGCGGGTCAGCGGCCAGCCCTGCTGTCCGGATGCCGCGAACGGCTGCACGCCCTTGGCCTGCAGAGCGGCAGCTGCCGCCGACAGCTCTTCCCAGGTCGTGGGTGCCGTGATGCCGTTGTCAGCGAACAGCTTCTTGTTGTACCAAACGCCTTCGATGTTGAGCTCCAGCGGCAGGCCGAGCAGCTTCCCGCCCTGGGTCTTCTTCACCAGCTCCACCGCGGCCGGGTTGAGCTTGTCGAAGACGCCGAGCTCCTTGAGGGTGGCCTCCAGGTCGAGGATCTGCCCCGAGTTGTACATCTGCTGCAGCAGCTCGTTGCTGTTGGGTGCGTTGAAGATGGTGGGCAGGTTGTTCTGGCTTGCCAGCAGCTGCAGCTTCTGGTCCAGATCGGCCTGCGGGGCGACCTCGACCTTCAGGGTGGTGCCGGGCTTGGTCTTGGCGTAGTCATCGGTCAGTTTGCCGAAGACCAGCGGCCAGCCCTCCGTGGGCTGCTGCACGGAGTAGTACTTGACCTGCAACGGTCCGGATGCGGCCGTGTCGTCGGTGCCGGAACTGCACGCGGCCAGGGCGAGCATGGCCGCCGCGGCGATCGCGACGCTGCGAAGCTTCACGCTGTTCTCCTCGGGTGCGGGTGAAGGTTGGTGATGTCGCCGGTAGGGCCCGGCAATGGATTGGCATTTGTTGCGTTCGCGTCTCCAGCCGGTTTCGGCTGTGTCCGAAATGATGTCGGCCCGTGTGAGCTGCGACGTAGCCCTCGATGAACCGCCTGTAGCACAAAATTGACCTGTGCTGGTTCAGCTGAGTGCGGTCAGTTCCCGCAGCGCTGGATGCCCGTGAGGGCGCGGTGCGGTCAGCTGTCTGTGCGTGCGCAGCTGACCGCCGTCGTGCCGGAACCGGTCGCGGTAGACGCTGGCTGGCAGGCCGAAATGGGCTTTGAATCGGCGGGCGAAGTAGTTCTGATCCGGCCAGCCGATCGCGTCGGCGATGTGGCTGATCGGTTCGTCGGTGTAGAGCAGCATCGCCGCAGCGGTCTCCATCCGCTGGCGCGACAGATACGCTATCGGCGGCAGCCCGGTGGCGGCCTTGAACAACCGCACCAGGTAGCCGGGCGCCAGATGTAACACCTCGGCGAGTTCGTCGAGAGTCCAGCGGCGGGCGACGTCGCGTTCGAGCAGCTTCATCGCCTCGACCACCGACGGGTGTGTCGGCCCGGTCGGTTCGTATCCGGCGTCGTCGGCGTCAACGACCGCCCGAGCGAGCGCGGCCAGTACGAGCGACAACCGGGCCAGCGTGTCGGCCCGGTACCGTGTGGCCGGCCGTGACCGCAGCTCGTCGAGGGCTTGTAGATGGCCGAGGCACTCATCGAGAACCGGCGGCGGCAGCGTGACGGTCAGCATGCCGCGGCGCTGCTGGGCATGCGGACCGGTCCACAGCAGGTAACTCAGGATCGGATCGTGGCGCATCCAGCTCAGCTCGCTGCGCAAGATCTCCATGCTGATGCAGCAGTTGATCAGATCAAGCTGGCTGCAGGCCTCGTATCCATGCCACACCCCGGGCCGCAGCAGCACCACGTCTCCCCGGCGCATGTCCTGCCTGCCGACGGAGGCGTGGTGCGTACCGCGCCCGGCGACCGCGAAAGCGATCTCCATGAAGCTGTGGGTGTGCACACCGAAGTTCCCGTCGTGGCGGTAGCCGCCCGCGTAGATCAGCGACCCGTCGGCGAAGTACATCCGGTTGTCGGTATTGCCGACGGGGTGACCTTCTATCCGGTCGGGTACCGCCGCGCGCAGACGGTCAGCCGCACCGCGATCGACCGTAGCGGTGATCATGTGTGTGCCTTGGCCGCGGTGAACCTGTCGGAGATCCAATCGGCGACGTATGTGCTGACCAGCGGCAGGTTGTCCAGGCCGATGTGCTCGTTGCCGCCGTCTCGGGCGGTGAACACCGTCAGCTCGCGCAGCGGGCTGTTGACTGCTTGGTCGTAGCTCAGCTGGGCGTATTCCAGAGGGATCTGCCGGTCGTTCTCGCCGTGCACGACCAGGAACGGCACGGTGATCCGGTCCAGGATGCCTTCCAGGGTGACCTGTTCGGCGGCGGCGATGAACTCGTCGATCGTGTCTTTGCCCCAAACCCACATGACGTGGTCCCAGTAGTGCGGAACCGGGTGCTCGCCTTCGCGCTGCAGGCGCCGCTTCTGCATCTGGCCCCAGTTGTGATTGGCGCCCCAGGCGACGCACAGGCTGAAGCGGGGTTCGAACGCCGCCGCGCGAGGTGCGTAATAGCCGCCCAAGGACCAGCCTGCGATCCCGATCCGGCCCGGGTCGACCTCGCCGGTGGCCAGGAGCCAGTCCACGCAGGCGCCGGCCGGCCGTTCGGTGTCGGCGACGGCCGTGACGCCGCGCAGCCGCAGAGTCTCGCCGGTGCCGGGGCCGTCGACCATGAGGGTTGAGATGCCGCGGGCGGCCAGTTCATGACCGAACCCGGACTGGGACATCATCTCCTTGGTGCTGTCCAGGCCGTTCCACAGCACGATGCACGGAGCTGGACCGTCGACGGCCTCGGCTTTCATGTAATAGGCGGGCAGGGACCCGTCGCCGTAGGGGATCTCCACGCGGATGCAGTTGTCGCGACCGACGGCTGTCGCTCGGGCGAACAGGTCGAGCGCTCGCTCGTATGCCCGCTGGCGGGGCTCCCAGTGGCGGCTTTGCAGCCGCTCGGCGACCTGTACATAGAGTGCGGCGCGGTGCAGTTTCTGTCCGGCGCTGCGCCACCAGCCGCGGGCCTCATCGGCGGCGGCCAACTCCTCCAGCCGGTCGGCTACTGCGGTCCAGGAGGCGAAGAACTCCTCGGTGCCGACGTCGGCGCCGAGAGCGGCGGTATCGCGCAGCGGGCGGCAGGCCCGGTCGACTTCGTCGATCAGCGCCCCACTGTTGAGTGCGCCGATGACGGCGAGATTCCACACGTAGTTGCCGGGAAAGTACTCGAACACGTCAGGCTCCTTGATCAACCGGGTGGTGGTGCACTAGCGCGCTCGGTCTGCGCCGCGGCGCGGGTCGGGCGGCGGGTATCGGCTGGGGGGCGCGTCCGGCGACGACACGGTTGGAGATGGTGCCGATGCCGCCGACAGTCATTTCCACCACGTCGCCGGCCTGCAGCGCAGGAGGATCGGCGGTGCCGGAGCGGCCCCATAGTTCGGCGAGGCAGCCGCCGTTACCGCAGGTTCCCGAACCCAGTACGTCACCGGGACGGACCTGGGTGCCGCGCGAGGCGTAGGCGACCAGGGCCTCGAACGGCCAGCCCATGTTCGACAGCAGGTCGCTGCCGACCGTGCGGCCGTTGACAGCCACGCTCATCGGCAGGGCCAGAAAGCCGTCGGCGTCGCGCCAGGGTTCCAACTCGTCGGCGGTGACCAGCCACGGGCCGAGGGTGGTGGCGAAGTCTTTGCCTTTCGCCGGGCCGAGCTGCACCTGCATCTCGGCGCGCTGCAAGTCGCGGGCCGACCAATCGTTGAAGATCGTGTAACCGAAGATGTGATCCCGGGCCTGCTCGACGGTAAGGTCCGCCCCGGCTGTTCCGACGACCGCCGCGACTTCGAGTTCGAAGTCCAGCACGCGGCACCCGGGTGGGATAGCGACGTCGTCGTGGGCGCCGATCATGGCGTAGGGGTTGGTGAAATAGAACGTCGGCGCCGCGTACCACTGGGCTGGCACGGTGGCGGTGTCGCCGACACTGCGCACGACCCCTTCGACGTGCTCCTCGAAGGCAACGAAGTCACGGACCGTCGGTGGGTGCAACGGGGGCAGCAGGCGCACATCGGCGACAGCGACTGACGGCCCGGCGGTGACCGGAGCACGGCCGGAGACCACGTCGGCGACGGTGGCGCCGTCGGCCAGCGGCTCGATGCGCTGATCGACGACGACTCCGGCGTGCGCGCCGCCGTGGTGGAGGTAGGTCGCGAGCTTCATGCCGGCGTGCTCACCAGGGCCGCGATGCGGCCCATCAGTCCGGGTACGTCGGCGCCGCGGTGACCCTCCAGCAGCCATTGCCCCAGCTGCACCGACGCGGAGACCACCTGCCCCGCCCGGTCGTGGCGGCGATCCATGAACGCCTCCCACAACCCGTCGTCGACCGCGTCTGCGGCCAGCAGCAGTTCGGCGAGTACCGCCGCGTCTTCCAGGGCCATGGCCGCGCCCTGGGCCAGGGTCGGTGGGCAGGCGTGGGCGGCGTCGCCGATCAGCACGACCCGGCCGCGGTGCCACGACCGGTCCAGCAGGTGTGCCTCGAACCAGGTGTAGTTGACCGTCGCGGGATCGGTCAGGCTGTCGCGGATCGCGTCGAACGGCCCGTGGTAGGCGGCGGCGAGTTCGCGCATCGTGTCTAGGCGCTGCTGCGCGGTGAGCGCGCTGCGGTCTTGGGCCTTTTCGACGATGTAGGCGTAGAGACTGTCGGGACCGGTCGGGCAGTATCCGGCGATGAAGCTCGGCCCCCCGTAGTACAGGTCCGTGCGGGTGATCTGTGCCGGGCGAGGTGTGAAAGCTCGCCAGATCCCCATACCGGTGGGCTGGGTCTGCAGGTCGATGCCGATGAGCTGGCGGGTGTGCGAACGCAGCCCGTCCGCGCCGACGACCAGGTCGTACCGGCTGCTGACTCCGCCGGTCAGCACAACGTCGACTCCGCTGTCGTCGCTGGTCAGCTTCTCGACGCTCGTCGCCAGCAGGACGCGGACGCCGACCTGACGGGCGCGGTCGTGTATGACGCGGGCCAGGTCTGGACGGTACATGCCGACCGTCGCTGGCAGGTCGGCGCCGCCGGTGCGGTGGTCGGGCAGCTCGGCGAGCAGGGTTCCGGCCGGGTCAGGGGCGCGCAGCCCGAGGGTGTCGAACGCGTATCCGAGCTGGCTGACCTGCGGCCAGACACCGACCTGGCGTAGCACGCGCAGCGCGTTTCCCTGGAGGGTGATGCCGGAGCCCAGCGCGGCAGCGTCAGGTTTGAGTTCGACCAGGTCGACGGTGACGCCGCTGTCCGCGAGCAGGATCGCTGTGGCGGTGCCGGCCAGGCCGCCGCCGACGACCAGGACGTTGTTCACTGCGGGCATGGATGCCTCATTTCACGGCGATGGGATTGACGGGGGGCACCCACAGCACCGGTGACGGGGATGGGGGCTGCAGTGAGCCAGAAGTCGTACACACCGTCGCCAGCGCAATCGGCGGCGAGGGCGTCCAGGTCCCACATCTCGCCGATGAACAGCCCGATGTGCGGGATGGCGACCTGGTGCAAGGGTTGAAACGCGTCGTCGAACTCGTTGGGCCGTACCTCGAACCCCCAGGTGTCGGTCGCGATCGCGGCGATCTCGCGCTTGTGCAGCCATCCCGCGGTCGTGAACGACAACCCGGGAGCCTCGCCACCGGCGTAGGTGCCCCAGCCTTCGCGTCGCACCCGAGTCAGCTGTCCGGTACGCACGACAACGATGTCGCCGCTGCTCACCCGTGAGGTCGGTCCCTGAGCGGCGATGGTGGCGTCCAGGTGCTCGGCGGTGATCGCGAAACCGTCGGGCAGTTCGCCGTCGCCGGCCGCGCGGCCGACATCCAGCAGCACCGCCCGGCCGGCGATGATCCCGGCGACGGTCTCGATGCCGGTGACCTGGTCACCGGCGGAGGTGACGACGTCGGCGGCCCGGCGGCCGTTGTAGGCCATGCCGTGGTCGAAGATGTGCCCGAGCCCGTCCCACTGGGTCGAGCACTGCAACGGCATGAACACCACGTCGTCGGCGCCGCCTAGACCATGCGGGAACCCCTGGCCGCGCTCGGCGTCCAGACCGGTGTCCAGCATCGTGTGCACGGGGTTGGTCCGACGCCGCCAGCCACGCTGGGGCCCGTCGGTGTCGAAGCGCTGCGCTAGGGAGAACGACACGCCCCGGCGCACCAGAGCAGCGCCTTCTCGGCGCTTGGAGTCGGTCAGGAAGTTCATGGTGCCGAGCACGTCGTCGCCACCCCACCGGCCGCGGTTGGAGTACGCGGCTGCCGCGGCGGCGATAGCGCCGGCTGGGTCGTCACGACCGGGAGTGGGTTGCGATGCGGTTTCCATAAGGTTCCCTACTGATGACGGCGGTGTGACTTGACACACTCTGCGGGCCGTCGCACTATCCGTGAAGACGATTTTGCCTATGGTCGATATTCGCGACACGGATAAGGAGTTGGCAGCGTGCCCCGCAATGCGGACTTCAACCTGCTGCTGCCCCTCCAGGCGCTGCTGGCCGAACGCAGCGTGACCCGCGCCGCCGAGCGCCTCGGGCTCAGTCAGCCAGCCACCAGCGCTGCGCTGGCCAAACTCCGCCGCCACTTCGGCGACGATCTGCTGGTACGCGTCAGCAACAGCTACCAGCTCACGCCGCTGGCCACACAGCTGTACGAACGGGTCGCCATCGCCGTGGCGGCCTCCGAACGCGTGTTCGCCAGCGAACCCGATTTCGACCCCACCACTTCCGACCGGCAGTTCACCGTCCTAATGTCCGACTACGCCCTGTCCACGCTCGGCCCCGCCATCTCCGGGCTCCTCGACGCCCAGGCGCCACGGCTACGCCTCTACGTGCAGCCCACCACCCGCGAAAACGTCGACGCCGCCCACGAGACGCTGCGCACCGCCGACCTGCTCGTCCTGCCCCACGGGTTCCTCACCGACCTGCCCCACCAGGACCTCTACTCCGACGAATGGATGTGCCTGGTCAGCGCCGACAACCCCGACGTCGGACCCACCCTCACCCTCAAGCAGCTCGCCGCCATGCCCTGGGTGCTGACCTACCACCGCGGCACCGCCTTCACCACGGCCGCCCACGAACTGCGCCAACTCGGCGTCGAACTCGACGTACGAATGGTCGCCGAGAGCTACGCGCTGCTCCCAGCCATGATCATCGGCACGCGGCGCGTCGCGCTCATCCAGCGCCAGCTCGGGCTACAGCTCAGCGCCGGCGGTCGGGTCCGTGCGCTACCGTGCCCCTTCGAGGCCGCACCGCTGATCGAAGCCATGTGGTGGCACCCGATGAACGACACCGACGCCGGGCACCAATGGCTGCGCGAGCGTTTCACTGAAGCCGCCCGCATCGTCCAGCGCTAACAGCACCCATCCACAGCGCAGATACCTGATATCGGCAAAATCGCCTTCCCGGGCGCCAGGGCACAACCCGACAGTGGGACTCCGCCCGCCATGCCCGAGGAGCCACCATGACTCGCCCTTTGATCACGCATCTACGCCATGTCGATCTCGCCGTACCCGACATCGACCGCCAGCTCGCCTTCTACACCGACATGTGGGGCCTGACCCAGGTCGCCTCTGACACCGGCATCTCGTTCCTGGCCGCCGAAGGATCTCCGGAGCAGTACGTCGTCCGCATCCGGCAGGCCCAGGACAAGCGCCTCGACCTGATCGCCTTCGGCGCAGCCACCCCGACCGACGTCGACACCCTCGCCCAGCGGCTCGGCCAGGACGGCGTCACCCTCATCACCGAGCCCAGCGCCCTCGACACGCCCGGCGGTGGATACGGCTTCCGTTTCTTCGACGTCGACGGGCGCACGGTAGAGGTCTCCGCAGAGGTCGAGACGCGCACGCATCGCCGCGTCGAGCAGCGGGAGTCCATCCCGGTCCGGCTGTCCCATGTCGTGATCAACTCACCCGACCCGACCGCGACCGTCGCCTTTTACAACAAGCACCTGAGCTTTGCCCTCTCCGACACGCTCACCCATCCGCACATGGGCGACGTCATGTGGTTCATGCGCTGCAACCAGTGGCACCACAGCCTGGCCATCGCCCGCGGCCCCCACGTGGCGCTGCACCACGCGTCATTCGAACTGCGGGGAATCGACGAGTTCATGCGCGGATCGGGCCGCCTCCTGCGCGCCGGCGTCGAGAAGGTCTGGGGCCCCGGCCGCCACACCGCGGGCGACAACACCTTCAGCTACTTCCTCGACCCTCACGGCAACACGGTCGAATACACCACCGAACTCGAACAGCTCTACGAGGACACCTGGCACCCGCACATCTACGACTTCAGCGACCCGTCCGTCGCCGACCAATGGGGCACCGCCAACCCCATGAACGAGTTCGTCGCCCGGCAGTCCTTCAACGACCCTGATCGGGGTGTCTTTATCGCGCCGCCCTGCTGACGCGCCCTGTGGGTGCCGGAACGCGCCGGCACCTACAGGCGTTCACCCGCGGACTCGACTTCGACCGTCCACGCCGCGATCACCCTGTCCTACCACAACGGCGGAACCGAAGGCGTGAACACCAAAACGAAACGGATCATGCGCCAGATGCACGGCTGAGCCAGCTTCCCGCTCCTCCGCCACCGCATCCTGCTCAACTGACATCACCCAGCGTCACCACCGAAAGAGCAACAGAGCCGTAAGAGCGACAGAGCCGTTAGCGAGATGGTCCCAGCCGGCGGGCGTGGGCTGCGCGTGGGGTCGAGTTCCGGTGACCGCGCCTGATCTGCGGTGGAAGCCATCCAGGCAGCGGCGACCCGGCAGGGACGGTATTGACCGTCAGGGTTGGACCAGTCCTGTTTGGTAGGCGGTGACGACCAGCTGCGCGCGGTCGCGCGCGCCGAGTTTTGTCATTGCGTGGCTGACGTGTGTGCGGGCGGTGGCTGGGCTGAGGAACAGTTGGGCGCCGATCTCGTCGTTACTCAGTCCTTGTCCTACCAGGGTCAGTACCTCGCGTTCGCGTTGGGTCAGCACTGCCAGCCGGTCTTCGGCGACCTGGGTGGCGATGCGTTGTGCGGTGAACTGGGCGATGAGGCGTCGAGTGATCCGCGGTGCGAGTAACGCGTCTCCGGCGGCGACCACTCGGATGGCGTGCAACAGTTCAGCTGGTCCGGCGTCTTTGAGTAGGAAGCCGCTGGCGCCGGCTTGGAGGGCTTCGAAGACGTATGCGTCGGTGTCGTATGTGGTCAGGATCAGGATCCGGATGTGTTCGAGGCCGTGCGTGTCGGTGATCTGGCGGGTGGCTTTGATCCCGTCCATCTGCGGCATGCGGATGTCCATGAGGATGACGTCGGGCCGGGTGGTCCGGGCTTGCTCCACCGCCTCGGCCCCGTTGGCGGCCTCGCCCACGACGGTGAGGTCGTCTTCGGCGTCGAGCAACGCCTTGAATCCGGACCGCACGAGGACCTGATCATCGGCGAGCACGACCTTGATCGGGTTGCCGCCGGACGTCGAAGCTGCGGCTGCCGTGCTCACAGCGACGCCGTTGCGGCCGGAGACAACGGCAGCCGTGCCTTGACTTCAAACCCTCCGGACGTCGTCGGCCCGGCGGTCAGCTCACCGCCCAGCAGACCGCAGCGTTCGCGCATGCCGACGATTCCCCGGCCCGGATCGGCCCGGCCGCTGTTAGGGGTGCCGGCCACGCTGGCCAACGCGTGCGAACCTGAGCCGTCGTCCCCAGGGGCATCCCGGCCGCCGTCATCGGCCACCCGGACTTCCAGGATCTCGGGTCCGTAGTCGAGCGCGACGGTCACTCGGGTCGGGCCGACGTGGCGGATCACGTTGGTGATCGACTCTTGCAGGATCCGGTAGGCGGTGTGGTCCACCGCGCTCGGTAATGCAACGCTGGGCGAGGTCACTTCGAGTTTGATGTCCAGTCCGGCCGCGCGCGCCATCGCGGTGAGCGCGTCGACCTGTCCCAGGCCGGGGTGCGGCGCTCGTCCGTTGCGCGAATCCCGCAGTACGCTCAGGACCGTTCGCATCTCGTGCAACGCCTGGGCGCTGGTTTCCTGAATGGTCACCAGCGTTTCGCGTACCCGTTCTGGGTGTTTGTCGAGCAGGTATGCGGTGACGCCGGCCTGCACGTTGATGATGGCGATGGCGTGGGCGACGGTGTCGTGGACCTCGCGGGCGATCCGCAGCCGCTCGGCGTCGACCCGCGAACGTGCCTCCTCTTCCCGGGTCCGTTCCGCCTGCCGGGCCCGCTCCACTGCTTCGGCCGCGATGACATGCCGCGACCGGGCCGTTTCGCCGAGTGCGGCGGCCATGACCGACGCCGCGATACGGAAGAACACCCAGCCGATGGCGGCCCGCGGCTCGATGTCGGCTGCGGCGGCGAGCCAGGCGGCGGCCAGCACGGTGATACCCACACCGGCGATCACCGGGGCCTTGCGCCCGTCGCCGTAGGCGGTCACCGTGTAGAGGGCGACGAACAGCCCGATCGAGCCGGGCCCGTCGGTGAAGCCGACGGTGTAGTACACCAGGCTCGCCAGAGCGGCCGTGATGAACACCGCCACCGGCCACCGGCGGCGTACGGCCAGCACGACGCCACTCAGGATCAGCAGGATATAGCCGAGGTGGCCGACGTCGTCCAGCGGCCGTGACCCTACGTCCGCGGGTTTCACGATCGTGCCCTGAACCTGCATCACCGCAATGAACAGTCCGAGCAGGACGTCCTGTGCCCAGACGGGCAGGCGCAACGACACTGCTCGGCGTTTCATGTCGCGAGCATAGTGGCCGTGCGCCGGGCAGCGGCTACGACGAGGAGCGCGACCGGGAGCGCAGCGTCTACGCAAAACTGCGTACCACTGGCACCGGCGGCTACGCACAACCGGTGTCGGGAAGCCATCTCCTGCCCGAGGACGTGCCCGGGTCGGCTGGGCGACGATCGCTGCCGTGACCTCCGTGCACCCCCGTCCCCGACGGGATGCCGTCCGCTGGCAAGAGATGAAGAGGAACACCATGCATATTCAGCGACGTCGACCTACCGCTGTGATCGCCGCACTGACGTTCGGCGCGGTACTGGCCGACGCGGCGTTGTCGGCGATCCCCGCAACAGCCGGCCCTGTCTTCCTCCCGGCGGATACCGCACATCCGGCGACCGCTACGACCGCATCCGCCTTTCCGACATTCGTGCATCTGCCGGCCGATCAGGCAGCGCATCCGAACGCAGCCCAGGAATGGTGGTATGTGGTCGGCCACCTCAACGCCCATGGTCACCGGTTCGGCTACGAGGTCACGATCGGCGCCGGCCAGGCGCCGCAGAGTTTCATCGCGATCACCGACAAGACCACCGGCGAGTACTACACGCAGAGTCAGTGCTTCTCATCTGACCAGGCCAGCTTCTCCACCACCACGCTCGACGTACGCACGCCCACGGCGACGCTGTCCGGGCCGATGGATGCGATGCACCTGCACGCGATCCTGCCGGCTGGTGACATCGACCTGACCCTCGGCGCGCGGGGACCTGCCCTGTACAACAATGGGACCGGGCTGATCCCGTTCCTTGGCGGGACGAGTTACTACTATTCGCTGCCCAGCCTGACGTCCCAGGGAACGCTCACCGTGAACAGCCATACCTACCCGGTGACCGGCGAGTCGTGGCTAGATCGCCAATGGGGTACCTGGGACTGGAGCACCATGCAGAAGTGGACCTGGATGGCGTTGCAGCTGTCTAACGGCGAGCGGATCAACCTGTGGGATCTGTTCGCCCAAGGCAGCGAATCCTCCTACGCGACTGTGCTGCACCCGGACGGAACCCACGAAATTGTCGCGGTGAAGCCGCTGGCCGACACCACCTCCGCCTTCTGGACCAGCCCCACGACCGGCAAGCGGTACGGCACCCGGTGGACTGTGAATATTCCCGGGCTGCAGGCCAGCCTCACCATCGTCGTCGAGCCGCAGGGACAGGAGGTCCAGGCGTTCGGCGGCGTCTACGAAGGCGCAGGCAGTGTCACCGGACGGTACCGGGGCAAGCCGATATCCGGGCAGATATACGTCGAACAGCTCGGCAACTGGCGGTAGGCCAACCGTCGAACCGGACCCGGCTGCGGGCCTGACCACGCGCCCACACGTCCACCCGTCGGGCGCGCGGACGATCCCAGTCGGAATCGCTTAGCCCTGGCCCAGGACGGCCACGATCAACGCTGAACCGCGTCGGCTGACCCGTCGAGCCCCACCCCTGTGCCCACCGACCTCGACGCCATCACCACAGTGCCGCCCGCGCGCCGCGCCGGCAATCCTCGCCGCCGCGGGAACGCACCAACGGACACGACGCCTCCGCTGACACGTTGCCGGCGCTGGACCGAAACCGATGCAGCAAACCACGTAGCGAAGTCGCGGTAACCGTCCTGGATGTCCCCGACTTCCCAGTCCTTGGCTTTCGACATCAAAGATCAGGGAGCAGGAACCGCGACACACAAGGGATCTGAGGAGAAAGACGTGACAACCGAGACTCCCCGTACGGACGGAGTTCTGGCGGGGCTAGCCCGATTCTGCTACCGGCGCCGCCGCCTGGTCCTGTTGACCTGGATCGTCGGCGTCATCGCCACAGCGTTCGTCGGCTTCGGCTACGGCACGCCTTCCGACAACGACTACTCCGGCGGTGCCTCCGACTCCGCCCAAGCGCAGCTTCTGATCGACAAACACTTCCCTCAACAGCAGGGAGACACGCTGACGCTCGCGATCAAGGCAGAGAAAGGGATCGACGACCCCGCCGCCCGGCAAGAGATCGAGAAGGTCATCGCCGATCTGGACGCCTCGCCCATAACCGGACCGGTGACCTCCCCCTATCACGACGAAAGCCTGGTCACCAAGGATCGTCGTATCGCCCGGATGACCATACCGCTGACCGGCAAAGATGTCACCAAGGCCGAGGTCAAGCCCCTAGTGGACACAGTCAAGGAAGCCTCGGGTGACGGTGTGACCCTGGGGTTGGGCGGGGACAAGGCGGAAAAGGCCGAGACCCCCGCGCCGGGCTCGGCCGAAAGCGTGGGCATCCTGGCCGCAGCGGTGGTCTTGTTCATCGCCTTCGGGTCACTCGTAGCGATGGGCCTGCCGATCATGACCGGACTGATGGGAGTCGTCGGCGGCATCGCCCTGATGAAACTCGTAGGGCACCTCGTCCCGTCGCCGGACTTCACCGTGCTCGTCGCCGTGATGATCGGTCTCGGCGTGGGAATCGACTACGCCTTGTTCATCCTGACCCGCTACAAAGACAGCCTGCAGGACCAAGGCGATCCCGAGAGCGCCACGGTCAAGGCCATCACCACCGCAGGCCACGCGGTCCTGTTCGCCGGAACGACCGTGGTGATCGCGCTGCTCGGCCTGATCGCCATGGGGCAGAAGATGATGACCGGCGTGGCAATCGGCGCGTCAGTGACCGTGCTGGTGACGATGATCGCCGCGGTCACTCTGCTGCCGGCGTTACTGGGCTTCACCGGCCACAAGATCCACTCGCTGCGTCTGCCCCGGCGCACGTCCCGCCGCCACGGGCACGACAGTGTCCCTCCCCGGGAACGCCCTACCCCCGCTGAACGCTGGGCCGGCGTGGTGCAGCGCAAACCACTGATCGCAGCGATCCTGGCCGGCGCGAGCCTGCTGGTGCTGGCCGCCCCCGCGCTGTCGATGCGGCTGAGCCTGCCCGATGCCAGCGTTCAGCCCCACGACCGAAGCAGCTACACCTCATACGAGATCCTCTCCGAGGGCTTCGGCCCCGGCTACGGCGCACCCCTGATCTTCGCCACCAACGTCGACGCCCAGGACGCCGATCTGCGACCCCTCATCGAAGCGGTCACAAAGACCGACGGCATCGCCTCCGCCACCCAACCCCGGATCAGCAACGACGGGCAGGCCGCCATCTTCATGGCTTTCCCCACGACCGGATACCAAGACGAGGCGACCACAGCCCTGGTACACGAACTGCGCGACAACGTACTGCCCCAGGCCCCCGGCGGTGAACACGTCTACATCGGCGGCCCGAACGCCGGCGCGATCGACTTCGCCGAGGACACCCGCTCACACGTGCCCCTGATGATCGCCGCCGTCATCATGATGTCCCTGATCCTGCTGATCGCACTGGTCCGGTCCGCCACGATCGCACTGCAAGCCGCCGTGATGAACATCCTGTCGATCGGCGCTGCCTACGGCGTACTCGTCGCGGTCGTGCAATGGGGATGGCTGGGCTCAGCCCTCGGATTCCCCACCCACATGCCGATCACGACCTGGGTACCGATGATGATGTTTCCACTCCTGTTCGGCCTGTCCATGGACTACGAGGTCTTCCTGATCTCGCGGATCCATGAGGAATACCAGCGCACCGGCGACACCCGCACCGCCGTCACCCGCGGACTGGCCAGCACCGCCAAGGTCATCACAGCCGCAGCCGCCATCATGATCGCCATCTTCACGACCGCCCTACTTGGCTCCGACGTTTCGGTCAAACAGATCGGCCTGGGCATGGCTGCCGCCGTTCTCATCGACGCCACCATCATCCGGATGATCCTCGTCCCCGCAGTGATGGAACTCTGCGGCAAAGCCAACTGGTGGATGCCCGGACGCCGGCCACCGAAAGCCACCTCGACTTCGCTGGTCCGGGTCGGAGAACAGGCCACAGTCTGATCAGCCCCGAGACCCAGAGCGGGGAACCCTCAGCCGGATTCTCCACTCATGTCGCTCCTGCGGCATGCCGAGATCATCGGTGACGGGGAAACGTAGTTCGATTTATCCAGGCCCGGCATCGCGTCCACGCTGCGTCCCCCGGGATACGCCGCACCGGGTCTTTCCGACGATGAGCTCCGCCGCGTATAACTAACGTACTAGTTCGTACATTAGCTTGCGAGATGGAGGTACGAGCGATGGCGCACGGCGTGCGGGACGCGGAGACGCTGCCCACGGATGCCATCCCGACTGGACCGCGGCTCAGCATCGCTACGGCGTGCCTGTCGGGAACGTTGGAGGACAAACTGGCTGCTGTCAGCGCGGCCGGATTCGCAGGCATCGAGCTGGTGGAGGAGGATTTGATCGCCTCGGCATGGTCGCCCGAGCGGGTGCGGGAAGAATGCGACCGGCGCGGGCTGACGATTGATGTGTATCAGCCATTCCGGGACTGCGAAGCCGTGGCGCCGGACGTCTTCCGGGCGGGGTTGCATCGCGCGGATCGCAAGTTCGACCTGATGCATCGGCTGGGTGCGGGCACGCTGCTCGTTCACTCGTCGGAGTCTGCGGACGCGGTCGACGACGATGAGCTTGCCGCCGAGCAACTGCACATGTTCGCCGATCACGCGGCCGCGTCCGGGCTGCGGGTTGCGTACAAGCCGCTGGCGTGGGGCCGGTTCGTGCGGGCCTACGCGCATGCGTGGCGGATCGTGCGCCGAGCCGATCATCCGGCGCTCGGTCTGGGCCTGGACAGCTTCCACGTGTTGTGCCAGGGCGACGATCCCTCGGGTATCCGTGTGATCCCGGGTTCCAAGATTTTCCATGTGCAGGTGGCGGACGCGCCTCGGCTGGCGATCGATCCGACGGAGTGGAGTCGGCATTACCGGTTGTTGCCGGGGCTGGGGGCATTCGACCTGCCTGCCTTCATCGAGCACATCCAGTCGACCGGGTACGCCGGCCCGCTGTCGTTGGAGGTGTCCAACGACGTCTACCGGCAGGCCGATCCGCGTCAGGTGGCAATGGACGGGATGCGATCGCTACTTGTGCTGCAGGAGTCCGTGGAGCATCGCCGACCCGAAAGGGCGCGCGAAAGCGTCCGGCTGACTGGCCTTCCGGCCGCGCCGGGCCTGGACGGGATGGTGTTCACCGAGTTGGCGGTAGACGAAGTTTCCGGCCCGGCCGTCGCGCGAACGCTGACCGCGCTCGGCTTCGTCCACTGTGGTCAGCACAGATCCAAGCCGGTGCAGCTATGGCAGCAGGGGGCCGCGCGGGTTCTGGTGAACTCGTCCGCACCGAATCGGGTGCTCCCCGGGACCGCCGCCATCTGTGCGGTCGCGGTCGAGAGCCGAGATCCGGTCGCGTCGGCGCTGCGGGCTCAGCGGCTGATGGCCCCGGTGCTGCCCCGCGTACGCCGGCCCGACGAGGAAGACCTGGCTTCCGTGGCGTCGCCGGACGGCACGGCCATCTTCTTCTGCCGCGCCACCCATGACGGTCCGGCTCCCGGCGCGGGTGGCCCGCGGCAGACCGCAGGGATCGCAGTGGAACCGCAAGCCTGTGGCGATGGCTGGCTGCACGATTTCGTTACCACGGGCCAGGTTCCGCGTAGCGACCGGTGGGTGACGGCGACTGATCACATTTCGCTGACCGAGTCGGTCGACGACTTCGACCAGGTCGCGTTCTTCTACCGTTCCGTGCTCGGGCTGCGCTCGGCTGCCCCGGTCGAGCTGTCCGCGCCGTTCGGACTGATCCGTAGCCGGTCGGCGGCCGACCCCGAGCATCGCGTCCGGATCACGCTGAACACTGCCGCGCTTCGACGCGGGGCCTGGTCGCCCGGCGTACCCAACCCCCAGCACATCGCATTTGCGACCGAAGACGCGATCGCCGCCGCGCAGGCGATGCGAGCGGCGGGCGCCGTGTTGCTGAGGATCCCGGACAACTACTACGACGACCTCGATGCCCGCCTGGAGCTGCCAACGACGACGCTGGCGACCCTGCGGGAGAACTCGATCCTCTATGACCGCGACGAATACGGCGAGTACCTGCACTTCTACACGGAACTGTTGGGTTCGCGGATCTTCTTCGAGGTGGTCCAGCGGATCGGCGGATACCGCGGCTATGGGGCCGCCAACACGGTCGCGGTACGCATGGCCGCCCACCGTGAGCGGCGGCTGATCAGTCTGCGGGAGGGGGACGACCACGCACGTACACCGGTGCAGGAGTACTCGCTGGCGCACCTGACCGCATTGAGCCTGTCCCCGCCGGAGCTGGTGGACGCAGCCGCTGAGGCCGGCTACCGGTACGTGGGGCTACGGCTGACCCGGGTCACACCGCAGGAGCCGCACTATCCGCTGGCCACAGATTCGGCGTTGATGCGCACGACGAAGGTACGCCTGGCGGCCACCGGGGTCGAGGTGCTCGACGTGGAGCTGGCGCGGATCGGGCCGGACGTCGAACCACGCGACCTGTTGCGTTTCTTGGAGGCAGGCGCGGAGTTGGGCGCGCGGCACGTCATTACGCAGCTACCCGATCCCGACCGATCACGCAAGATCGACCGGTTCGCGCAGCTGTGCGAGCTCGCCCGGCCGCTCGGGCTCACGGTGGATCTGGAGTTTCCGTCGTGGACGGAGACTCCAGATCTGGGTGAGGCGACGCGGGTGCTGCGCGCCGCCGGGCAGCCGAACGCCGGCATGTTGGTCGACTTGTTGCATTTCGCGCGGTCCGGGTCGAGTTTGGCGGACCTGGCGGAGCTGCCTCGGGAGTGGTTCCATTTCGCTCACGTCTGCGACGCGCCGGCGGTCGTCCCGGACACGGTGGAGGGGATCATCTACACGGCCCGGTTCGAGCGGCTGTTTCCCGGCGAAGGCGGCATCGACGTCCCCGGCATCCTCGCCGCGCTGCCGCGGGGAATCCCGTACGCGCTGGAGATCCCGCGTGCCACAACGGTCGCCCAGGTGGGTGGCAAGGAGTACGCGCGGATGGCGATCGCGGCCACCCGGGACCATCTGCACCGGCAGGCCGAGGCTCGGCTGGCGGCAGCGGCCGGCTAACCGCCGAACATGCGGTACGCCCGCCGGCCACGCTGCCGGCGGGCGTACTTGTATGAGGGCTACTTGCAGAACGGCGTCTTGCCCATCGCCGATTCGATGCCGCCGATGATGAGTTTCTGGAACTCGGCCGCACCGGCGTACGAGCCGTCGGTGACGAAGTCCTTGGCGTCGTGGCCGAGGGTGGTCAGGAACGCCCGGCCGCCGTCGTAGTACTGGCACCAGGCGACGGGGTGGAAGTCGCCGTGCCCGGGGTGGCCCATGGAGCCTTCGGTGCCGCGCAGCATCGTGTCCTCGTCGACGGAGGCCAGGAACCGGACCTTGGACGGGAACGGCACCAGGTTGTACCACTCGTCGGTGAAGTTCCACCGGGTCGGCAGCTCGGCGGTGGACACATCGCGGCGGTCGAGGGTTTCGACCGTGCCGGCCTGGGCGGGCCCGTGGTCGTAGTAGTTCGTCCCGCCGAGCAGGCCCTCGTACCAGGGCCAGTTGTACTCGGTGCCGAAGGCGTTGTGGATGCCGACGAAGCCGCCGCCGCCACGGATGTACTGGCGCAGCGACGTCTGGGCGCCGTCGTCGAGGGTGTCGCGGGAGGTGGAGTAGAAGATGACCGCGTTGTAGCGGAACAGCTGGTTGGGCGACGCCAGCTGTGCCACGTCCTCGGTGTAGTCGACGCTGAAACCGTTGTCCTGGCCGAGTTTGATGATGGCGTTCTGCACGACGTTCGCGGCGGTCAGCGGCGGATTGAGGCCGGCGGCCAGGGCCGGGCCGAGGTTGGCGTGCCGAGGACCGGCGGTACGCGTGTACAGCAGAACCTTGTAGCCGTTGGTCGCCGGGTCGAAGTTGCCCCAGTCGTGGTAGCAGCGTTCGTCGGTGCCGCGGCAGACGCCGTAGTCGGGGTCGCCGAGCTGCTGGGCGCCCTGGTCGCGGCCGTGGTCGTCGTGAGCGGCGGAGGGCAGGCCGGTCGCGGCGGCGAGGGTGAGGGTCGCGGCGACGCTGACGAGCGCGGTCAGCGCGACGCTGAGTCTGGTCTTGGTGATGAAACGGCGCACGATGTGTCTCCTGGGAGCTAGTAGACCTCGACCTTGCCGGTCGGCCGGGGGCTGAAGGAGTCGTTGAAGAAGTACTCGCCCTTGGTGGTGAAGGTGTAGGTGAACGACTCGCCGGGCTGCAGGCGGACGTCGAACAGGCCTTCGAAGAACTGGGTGGCACCGTGGACGTTGGCGTTGTCGGCCGGGTTGGTGAACGTGACGGTCGTTCCTACCGGTACGCGCAGGTGGGTCGGTGCCATGGCGTTGACCGCGGTCGACTCGACGGTGCCGACGGTGTTGGTGGCGGCGTTGTAGGTGCGGGCCAGGATGACCGTGTTGTTCACGACGCTGCCCTCGACCGGGCCGCCGGATACCGGCCGGCGGACGACCGGCGGGGTGGGCACCGCGGCCGGCGCGACGGTGCCGCCGAGCTTGAACGCCCACAGGAAGTCCCCGCGCGGGGCGGAGTCGCCGTAGGGGATGCCGGTGCCGCCGGCGTATACGGCGATGTACTGTTCGCCGTCGATCTCGTAGCTGATCGGGCTGCTGCTGATCGACGCTCCACATTGGAAGCGCCACAGTTCGTGGCCGTGGCGGGCGTCCAGCGCGAGCAGATAGCCGTCGGGCTGGCCGATGAACAGCAGGTCCCCGGCGGTGGTCAGGACGCCGTTGCCGTGGGCGACGGAGTAGGGCAGGCGGCGTTTCCAGGCGACCTTGTTGGTGGACGCGTCGACGGCGACCACGCCGCCGGTCTGATATTCGCCGGGCGGCCGCAGGCCGTTGCTGGCTTCGGTGAGGGAGTGGGCGGCGGCGACGTAGCCGTAGCCGGTGTACATGAAGCCGGTGCTGTGGCTGAAGGACTGGTGGGCCCAGTCCGCGCCGCCGCCGTGGCCGGGGATGGTCAGGATCGGGATGTCCCAGTGCGGGTCGTACAGGGCGCCCTGGACGTAGTTGGGCACGGCCCGGTTGGGGTCACCCGGAACGTCGGTGCCCAGCGGCTGGTCGACGACCCGGTTCTCGGTCCATGGTCCCTGCCGGGGGAACGGCTGGGTGGGCCACGTCTTCTGCCGTGGTTCCTGCGGCACGGGGACTTCGTCGATGCCCAGCGGCGCGGTGCCGTCGGTGCGGTCGAGGATGAAGTACATCCCGGACTTGGAGCCGTAGACGACCAGCTTGCGCGTGCGGCCGTGGATCTTCGTGTCGACCAGGACGGGGGCCATGGTGTTGTCCATGTCCCAGATGCCGTGGTGGATGGACTGGAAATGCCACCGGTACTGGCCGGTCTTGAGGTCCATGGCCACCAGTGCGCTGGAGAACAGGTTCTGCCCGCCGCGCTGCGATCCGTCCTGTGAGGACTTGCTGCCGCGGGCGTTGCCGAAGGCCCAGTAGACCAGGCCGAGTTCGGGGTCGACGGCCGGATGCATCCAGGGCGCGGCGCCGCCGGTCTGCCAGGAGGTGCCCTCCCAGGTGTCGTTGCCGATCTCGCCGGGGCCGGGCGCGCCCCAGAAGTGCCAGACGACGTCGCCGGTATGGGCGTCCAGGGCGAGGGCGGCGTTGCGGTCGCTGTCGTGGGTGCCGACGTAGAGCAGGCCGTCGTAGTGGGTGACGGCGACCTTCTCCATCCCGCCGTAGCCGGTGATCTGCTTCTCCCAGGCCACGGCGCCGGTCTGCTGGTCCAGGGCGATGATCCAGCTGCCCTTGCCGTGGGTGAAGACCAGGCCGTCGCCGACGGCGACACCGCGGCGGGTCAGGGTGCCGCGGGTCTGGCGGTAGACCCATTTGGTGACGCCGGTCTTGCCGTCGACGGCGAACACGTTGCCGTACGCCGATTCGATGTAGAGCACGCCGTCGACGGCCACGGCGGTGCTCTGGTTGGTGCCGGTGGTGATGCCGCCCTCGATCCGGTTGAGCCACGCGCCGCCGAGGCGGTGGATGTTGCCGTGGTGGACGTCGCGCAGGGCGGTGTAGTTCTGGTTGCCGTAGTTGCCGCCGACTTTCGGGAAGTCGCGGGTCGCCGCGGCGACCGGATCGGGCACTGCGGGGGCGCAGGACCGATCGTCGGCCGGTGCGGCGCCGGCCGTGCCGGGCAGGAGGGTGGCGCCGACCGCGGTCGCGGCCGCGCCGGTCAGGACGGTACGTCGGGGGAGCTGGGCCATGCTGGTCACCTCGTTGTCTGATGCCGAGGACCGATGGGATGCCGGCGGTACAACGCCCGGAGCTGCGTTGGTCCACTAGATGGACCAGATGTACCGCCTAGAGGTACCGCGTCAATATAGGACGACGCCACTGCGTGGCGCAAGCAATCTTGGGGCGGCGGATGAAGGGATCGAACAAGAGCCGCCGGTCCTGAAGGGACCGACGGCTCACCGCAGCGCGAGAAACGTGGCCGTCAGGCGGCCAAGAAGCGGACCACCATGTCGCCGAGCATGGTCCGGTAATGCCCGCGTTCGGCCGGATCCACCAGGTCGCGATCGAAGATCGCGCCGAAGGTGTGCCGGTTGGCCACCCGGAAGAAGCAGTACGAGCTGATCATCATGTGCAGGTCGATCGCGTCGCAGCCGGGCCGGAACACGCCCTGCTCACGGCCCCGGCGCAGCAGGACGTCGAGCTGGTGGACCACCGGCGTACGCAGATCCACCGTCTGTACCAGTTCGGCCAGATGCTCGGCCCGGTGGATGTTCTCCACGCAGACCAGGCGAATGAAGTCCGGGTGCGCCTCGTGGTGGTCGAAGGTGGTCTCCGCGATCCGGCGCACCGCCGTGACCGGGTCCAGGTGGGCCACGTCGACGTCCTGTTCGGCGTCGCGGATGCGCATGTACGCACGTTGCAGCACGGCCATGTACAGCTGCTTCTTGTTCTCGAAGTAGTAGTAGATCATCCGCTTGGTGGTCCGGGTCGCCGCGGCGATCTCGTCGACCCGCGCCCCGGCGTACCCGGCGGCGGCGAACTCGGCGGTGGCGACGTCGAGGATTTCGGCGCGCGTACGCTCCCGGTCGCGCTGTGGTTCCGTCGACGCCTGCGCCGTCGAGGTCATGCCGCACCCCTTCCTGGGCTACCGCCTGGTGCCGTCGGACCGCCGGCGTCGATGTCTCAAGCGTCTCACGAGGTCTTGACAGGGAGCGACCGGGAGCAGATAACTAACGTACTAGTTCGTACATTACTGGAGGCATGGTGAGGGCGGAACGCTACCTGGTGGGGCTCATCGGCGCGGGTATCGCCGGCTCCCTCACACCGCTGCTGCATGAACGCGAGGCGGACCGGCTGGGCGTGCGCTACCTGTACCAGCTGATGGACCTGCACGACCTGGGGTTGCGCCCCGAAGCGATCGGCGACCTGATCTCCCAGGCGCAGCGGCTCGGCTTCACCGGGTTGAACGTGACCCATCCGTGCAAGCAACTGGCGGTCGGTCACCTCGACGAACTGTCGCCCGACGCCCAGGTCCTGGGGGCGGTCAACACGATCGTCTTTCGTGACGGGCGCCGGATCGGCCACAACACCGACTGGTCGGGGTTCGCGGCGTCGATGACCCGAGGGCTGCCGGATGCCCGGATGTCCGACGTGGTGTTGCTGGGCGCGGGCGGCGCGGGCACGGCCGTCGGATACGCGCTGCTCAAGAAGGGCGCGCAGCGGCTGACGATCGTCGACGTCGCCGACGGTCGGGCCGAGCGGCTGCGGGACGTGCTCAGCGCCGCCGCCGCGCCGGGTCAGGTGGTCGTCGCCGCCCGGCCGGCGGGCCTGGGCGCTCGGCTGGCGGACGCCGACGGGCTCGTCAACGCCACCGCGGTCGGCATGACCCCCGACACCCGCACGCCGGTCCCAGCTGAGCTGCTGCACCCGAAGCTGTGGGTGACCGACATCGTCTACCGGCCGTTGCAGACGCCGCTGCTGGCCGACGCGCGGGCGGTCGGCTGCCGCACCCTCGACGGCAGCGGCATGACCGTCTACCAAGCGGTGGACGCGTTGCGCCTGTTCACCGGACGCGACCCGGACGCCGAGCGGATGCTTCAGCACATGCAGCGCCTCATCGGCGGCCGCTCCGATGACTGAGGGTCGTGCGCCGGCGGGCGGGTCACAACTGTGCGGGCAGGATCCCGGGCGGGATGGGCCCCTTGTTGCGCCGGCCCTGCTGGCTTTCTTCCCAGGCGTGGGCGAGGATGCCGACGCTGCGGCTGAGCACGAACAGGCCACGCGCCAGCGGCGCGGCGAACCCGAGTTCGGCGTAGATGATCGCGGTGGCGCCGTCGATGTTCATCGGGACGGGGCGGCGGCCCGGCCGGTCGAGTGCGGCCTCGACGGCCAGCCCGGCGGCCAGGAACCGGCCCTCGACCAGCCCGTCGGCGACCGCCTGCTCGACCAGGGCCAGCAGCGGATCCCGGCGGGGGTCGCGCGGATGGAAGCGGTGACCGAAGCCGGGCAGGTAGCGGGTCTGCTGCCGCCACGCGGCCATCGTTTCGGCGGTTGCGGTGGCGACGTCCGCGCCGCCGTCCTGGCGCCGGCAGATGTCGGTCAGCAGTTCCACACATTGCTGGCCGGCGCCGCCGTGCGAGTCGCCGAGCATGTTGACGCCGGTGGCGATGGCGTTGTTGAGGCCGACGCCGCAGGTGGCCGCCATCCGGGCGGCCGCGATCGACGGTGCGTGCGGGCCGTGGTCGACACCGGCGACCAGCGCGGCTTCCAGCAGCCGGGCGGCCGCCGGGTCCGGAATTTCGCCGCGCAGCATCAGCCACACCATGTCGGCGAACCCGGTCGTGCCGATGAGGTCTTGGACCGGGCGGCCCCGCAGTTCAACGACGCCGGGCTCCATCCGCGACACTCCGGTGGCCCACCAGGCGGCCACGTCCTCGACGCTGGTCATCGGTTCTCCTGTTCCGCGGTCCACGCCGAGATCAGGTCGCTGACCTGTTCGTTGTGTTCACCGAGCAGCGGCGGCGGGCCTGCCGGGTGGCCGCGGTGTCCGTCGATGAGAATCCCGCTGCCGCTGACCCGCACCAGGCGCGCGGCGACACCCGACTCGGCCGGCTCCGGGAACGGCAGGTCGAGAAAGAACTCACGGTCGGTCAGATGGGGTAGCTCGACGGCTTCGGCGACGGTCAGGATCCGCGCCGCGGGCACACCGGCCGCGGTCAACGCCTGCTCCCAGTGCAGGGCGCCGTGGGCGCTGAGCGCCTTGTTGAGTTCCCGGTTGAGCTCGTCGCGGTTGTTCTTGCGCCCCAGGGCTCGTTCGAACCGTGGATCGGTGATCAGGTCGGGGCGGCCGACGACATGACACAGGCTCTCGAACTGGCGTTGCTGATTGGCGGCGATGTTGAGCGGCCCGTCAGCCGTCTCGAACGTGCCCGACGGGGCGGCGGTGGCGTTCTGGTCGCCCATGGGCAGCGGAGCGACCCCGGCGACCAGGTAGTTCGACAGCGGCCAGCCCATCGTGGACAGACTCGCCTCCAGCATGGACACGTCGATGAAGCAGCCTTCGCCGGTGCGTTCCCGCCCGGCGATCGCGGCCGCGACAGCCAGCGCGGCAGTCAGCCCGCCGATCGTGTCGCAGACCGGGAACCCGACCCGCTGAGGAGCGGTGTCCGCGGTCCCGGTGATGCTCATCATTCCCGACATGCCCTGAATGATCTGGTCGTAGGCGGGCGCCTGGCTCAGCGGCCCGGTCTGCCCGAACCCGCTGATGGCGCAGTAGACCAGCCGCGGATTGAGCTCACGCAGCCGGTCCCAGTCGAATCCGAGCCGGGCCAGGACCCCGGGCCGGAAGTTCTCCACCAGCACGTCGGCGTGCCGGACCAGTTCGGTGAAGGAGTCGCGCCCGGACTCCTCCTTCAGGTTGAGCTCGATCGACTTCTTGCCCGCGTTCTGGGCCAGGAAGGACGCGCCCAGGCCGAGGTCGTTGAGGTCGGGGTCGGCGCCGAGCCGGCGGGCCAGGTCGCCCTGACCGGGAACCTCGATCTTCACCACCTCGGCGCCCAGCAGCATCAGCTGATAGGTGCAGTAAGGCCCGGCCAAAACATTGGTCAGGTCGAGCAGCCGGACGCCGGAAAGCGGTCCTTGGCGCATGCGCGTACTCCTCGGGAAGCGCTGGACGGGCCGCGGCGCATCGGGTCAGGTCGCCGAGCCCACCGGCTCGAAGCCCCGATCCGACATGCGCTTGGCCATTTCCTTGAGATCGGCGACGAACTCGGCGATCCGCTGATCGGTGAACCGCAGCGTGGGACCGCTCAGCGACAACGCGGCGACCACCGAGCCGGAATGCCCGACGACCGGGACAGCCACCGCCGACAGGCCGTCTTCGCGCTCGCCGTGGCTGAACGCGAAGCCCTGTACCGCCGCCTCGTCGATCCACTCCTGCAAGCGGCGTACGTGCTGCTCGCCGTAGGGGGAACTGCGCGCGACCCGGGACAGCAGGGTCGCGTTCGCGTCGCGCAACAGGACTTTCGCCGCGGCACCGGCCCACATCGGCAGCTCGTCGCCCACGTGGACCACGTGCCGCAGCGGCTGCGGGCTTTCCTGCTGCGCGATGCAGACCCGGTAGATGTCGCGGGCGACATACAGGTTGACCGTTTCACGCTGGCGGGCGGCCAGCTCCCGCATCATCCGCTTGGTCTCCGGCGGCATCTCCCAGCTGCTGCGGGCCAGGTGCGCCCAACGCCACAGGCCCGGGCCGGCCATATAGCCGCCGGCCGTCGCCCAGACCAGGCCGCTTTGCTCCAGCGTGGACAGCAACCGGATGACGGTGGTCTTGGGCAGGCCGGTCGCCTCGACGACGTCGCGGATCGAGATGGTCGACCTGTCCTCGGTCAGCAGCGACAGGATGTCCAGTGCCCGCTGGACACTGCGTACGCCCTGCGGATCGCCCTGCTGATCCGGCTCGCGGTTGGGTGCCGACTTCACGGTTCCTCGCTTCCTGGCCTCCGCACGGTCCCGGTGGGAGGCGCATTGGGACCTGACTGTCGACCGATTCTCGCGCCCGGCCGGTCTTTTCACGCATCCGTAACGTTCTCGAATCGCCCTCTTGCCAGACCGTCGGGACGACCGTACCTTACACCTAGTCCGTATAGCGGTCCAGTGGTACCGCACAGTGGTTCAGAGATCGAGAGGGCCTGAGGATGCTCGAAACGATCCTGGCGACGCGCACCGCCGACGCGGTGGTCGAAGCGCCGTCCTACATCGCCGGCCGTTGGGTCACCGACGGGACATGGCACGACAGGCAGGGCCCCTACCTCCGCCGGACGGTCAGCCGATCGGTGGCCGCCTCCGAACAGGACATCGCGGCCGCGGTCGCATACGCACCAGCCGCAGCGAAGACCATGGCCCGGCTCTCGCCGGCCCGGCGGGCGGAGGTCCTGGAGGCCGCCGCCCTCGCCGCATCGGTACGCCGCGACGACATTGCCCGGCTGATCGCCCTGGAACTGGGCAAGCCACTCAAAGACGGCCGCGGTGAACTCGACCGGGTCGCCGACACGTTCCTGGTCTGCGCGGCCGAAGCCCGCCAGATCGGCGGCGAAGTCCTGCCGGTGGCCGGCTTCGCCCGCGGCGTGGGCAACACCGCGCTGACCTACCGCGCCCCGGCCGGCGTCGCCCTGGCGATCACGCCCTTCAACGCGCCGGCCAACCTGCTGGCGCACAAGCTCGGCGCATCGTTCGCGGCCGGCAACACCACCATCGTCAAGGCCCCGCCGCAGGCCCCGGCGACCTCCGCGGCGATCGTCGCGCTGCTGCTGGCCGCCGGCGCTCCCGCCGAAGCGGTACAACTGCTGCACGGCGGCGGAGATGTCGGGGCAGCCCTGTGCGCCGCCGACCCGGTCGCGGTCATCAGCTTCACCGGCAGCGCCGAGACCGGTACGGCCGTCGCCCGCGCTGCCGGCGCCAAGCGGCTGGTCCTCGAACTCGGCGGCAACGCCGCGACGATCGTCTGCGAAGATGCCGACATACCCGCCGCCGCCCGGGTCTGCGCCCGGACTGGATACTCCAACTCCGGGCAGAGCTGCATCTCGGTCCAGCGCATCTACGTCCACCGCAGCCGCTACGACGAATTCCTCGACGTCCTGAGCACCGAGGTCAAGGGTTTGAAGGTCGGCGACCCGCTCGACCCGGACACCGACGTCGGCTCCATGGTCGATGACGCCGCCGCCCAGCGGGTCGCCGGCTGGGCCCAGCAGGCCGTCGCCGGGGGAGCGGTCCTCACGCTCGGCGGGGCGCTCGACGGCGCCACCCTGCAGCCGACCATCGTCGCCGGGCCGGCCCCCGACGCCGACATCGTCATCCGCGAAGTCTTCGGCGCCCTCGTCGCGGTCCTGGCCTACGACGACTTCGACGATGTCCTGGCCACCTGCAACACCAGCCGCTTCGGCCTGCAGGCGGGCCTGTTCACCCGCGACATCGGCCGCATCATCACCGCCTGGCGCGAACTGGAGGTCGGCGGCCTGGTCGTCAACGGCTCCTCCAACTTCCGCCTCGACCACGTCCCGTTCGGCGGTGTCAAAGACTCCGGCTTCGGCCGGGAAGCCCCCCGCCAGATGATCGAGGACTACACCGTTATCAAGACCCTGCTGCTGCGCGACATGTCCATCTGGGGGCAGACCCGATGACCAGCCAACCCACCACTTCCACCGGCGCTGAGGCCCTGGCCGCGCAACTGGAGGCCTACGGCGTCGAGTACGTCTTCGGCACCTGCGGGCACACCAACATCGCCCTGCTCGACGCCATCGGGCGCACCAGCATCCAGTTCGTCATCGCCCGCCACGAACAGGCCGCCGCGCACGCCGCCGACGGCTACGCCCGCGCCTCCGGCAAACCCGGAGTCCTGCTCGTGCACGTCGGTCCCGGCATGATGAACGCCGTCACCGGCGTCGCGACCGCCGCTCTCGACTCCGTCCCGATGATCGTGCTGGCCGGTGACGTGCCGTCCTACATGTATGGGCGGCACCCGCACCAGGAAGTCAACCTGCACGCCGACGCCGACCAGACCGCGATCTACCGGCCGTTCGTCAAACGGGCCTGGCACGCCCACCGCGTCGAAGACCTGCCCAGGTTCACCGAGCGGGCGTTCTGGACCGCGACCTCCGGCCGGCCCGGCGCCGTCCTGCTCAACATCCCGATGGACCTGCTGTCACGGCCACAGACCACGACCGCCGACTTCCCGCTGCCCGCCAGCACCACTGTCCCGGACCTGGCCGCCGCTGACGCCGACCGGATCGCCGCTGTGCTCGCCGACGCCCACCAGCCGCTGATCTACGTCGGCGGCGGCCTGTCGCGCGACCTCGGCCGCCCCGCGCTGATCCGCCTCGCCGAACACCTCGACATCCCGATCGTGCACTCGCTGATGGCCAAAGGCACCATCCCCGACGAACACCCGCTCGTGCTCGGCATGCCCGGCTTCTGGGGCCTGAAGACCACCAACGACTACGCCCTGCACGCCGACGTCGTCCTCGCCCTCGGCACCCGGTTCGCTGAAACCGACGCCAGCTCCTGGAACCCCGACTACACCTGGCGGTTCCCGCCGTCGAAGCTGATCCAGGTCGACATCGACCCGGCCGAGATCGGCCGCAACTACCCGGTCGAGATCGGCGTCGTCGCCGACGCCTCCCTCGCCGTCGCCGCGATCGACGCGGCACTGCACCGGCGCGTACCGCGGCCGGTGACACGACCCGAACTGCGCGAGGAGATCCGGGCCGCCCGCACCACCTTGTTCGACGACAGCGCCGAACGCGGCCGCAGCGACCAGTTCCCGCTACGCCCCGAACGCATCCTCGCCGACGTCCGCCGGCAGCTACCCACCGACGCGATCCTCGTCACCGACGTCGGCTGGAACAAGAACGGCGTCGCCCAGTGCTACCCGCTGCCCGCCGACGGCCGCTTCATCACCCCCGGCGGGGCCTCGACCATGGGCTTCGGACCCGCGGCCGCGCTCGGTGTCCAGATCGCCCAACCCGACCGGGTCGTCGTCGCGCTGATCGGCGACGGTGGCATGAGCGCGCAGCTGCCCGCCGTGCCGATGGCCGTCGAGCAGGGCCTGCCGGTCATCTTCCTCGTGATGAACAACCGCGCCCACGGCACCATCGCCGACCTGCAGGCCGCGAACTTCGGCCGCAGCTACGGCTGCGAGTTCCGCGACCCGCAAGGCCGCCCCTACAGCCCCGACTTCGCCGCGCTCGGCCAATCATGCGGCGCTGACGGCTACCTCATCGACACCCCCGACGGCCTCGCCGAGGCGCTGCGTACCGCGATCGAGCGGCGCCGCCCCGCGGTCCTGGACGTGCCGATGACTAACGAGCCTGTGCCCACACCCGGGCACTGGAACATCAAAGACATCTACCACGGTGTCTTCGAGTGATCGCTCCCGCACAGCACATTCCCCAGCACCTCATGCCCTTCCCGAGAACGAGGTGAACCCCATGTCCCGCACATCGCTGTCCCGCACACTGTGGTCACGGTTCGCGGTCACCGCCGCCGCGGCGCTGCTCGCCGTCGCCGGCTGCTCGGCCCCCGGCGCCGACAAGGACTCCACCGGCAAGAACTCCAGTGGCCCGATAAAGATCGCCATCATCGACGCCCAGAGCGGCCAGCTCAGCTCCCTGGGTGCCTGGGAACTCAAAGGCGCCAAGCTCGCCGTCGAAGAATGGAACAAGGCCGGCGGCATCAGCGGCCGCCAGATCCAGCTCGACGTCTTCGACGACCAGGGCGACCCGACCGTGGGCACCAACCTCGCCCGCAAGATCGCCAGCGAGGGCTACATCGCGATGATCGGCACCGCCGAAAGCGCGGTCACGATCGCGATGGCGCCGATCCTGCAGCAGAACCAGATCCCCAACATCGCCTCCGGCCAGTCGCCGGGCATGGTCGCGCTCAAGAGCCCGTTCCTGTTCCTCAACGGGCCGACCAGCACCACCTACGACGAGACCCTGGCCAAGTACATCGTGGAAACCAAGGGCGTCAAGAACATCGCGATGATCACCAACAACGGCTCCTACGGCAAGGGCGAACACGACGCGTTCACCAAGGCCCTCGCCGCCCGCAGCATCACCCCGGTCGCCGACCAGGTCGTCACCACCGACCAGAAGGACTTCAGCGCCGCGCTCACCACGATCCGGCAGAAGAACCCGCAGATCATCTTCCTCGGCGCTGAAGAGGTCGAATCCGGTCTGATCGTCAAGCAGGCCCGCGACCTTGGCATCACCGCCACCTTCGCCGGCGCCGCCCCGCAGGGCACCCCGGTCTTCCGCGACACCGCCGGCGTCACCGCCGTCGAGGGCACCCTGGTCAGCACGCCGTACATGAGCAACGACCTCAACGACAAGACCAAGGCGTTCGCGGCAGCGTACAAGGCGGCCTACAACGAGGACGCCGAACTGCACGGCGCGAAAGCGTACGACGGTGCCCAGATCCTGCTCAACGCGCTGAAGAGCAGCAACGTGGCGACCGGCAAGGCCCTCGCGGACGCCATCCGCGCCACCAAGCGCGACGGGCTGCTGGGCAGCTTCGCCTACGACGGCACCGGCGTCGGTATCTTCGCCACCACCATCGGAACGATCACCGGCGGCAAGCTGGTCCCGGCCAGCTGACCCCGTACACCCGCCGCGGGGCAACCCACGACCCCGCGGCGGGACCACGCGCCACCCCGGCGCTCGGAGGAGAGCGATGCAGATCTTCTTTCAAACCCTCATCGGCGGCGTCAGCCTGGGCGCCGTCTACGCACTGGTGGCGCTCGGCTTCTCGCTGGTCTACCGCACCATGGGCCTGGTCAACTTCTCCCACGGCAACGTGGTGATGATCGGCGCGTACATGGCCTCCACGTTCTACCTCACGGCGAAACTGCCCTTCGCGCTGGCCACCGTGATCGCCATGGCCGTCACCGGCCTGATCGGCGTCATTATCGAACGGGTGCTGCGACCGTTGGAGAACAAAGACTTCGACCTGATGCTAATCGGCACCATCGGGTTCGGCATCGTCCTGGAGGCCCTGGCCACCCTGGTCTGGGGCGCGACCGGCCGCGCGGTTCCCTCGCCCGTGCCCGCCGCCCCACTGGACCTGTTCGGCATCAAGGTCCGCACCTACGACCTGGTCGTCCTCGCCATCGCCGCCGCCGCCACGGCACTGCTCATGCTGTTCCTCCAGCGGACCAAACGCGGCGCCGCCATGCAAGCCGTCGCGATGGACCACGAAGCGGCCACCGCCGTCGGTATTCACGTCGGGCGCAGCAACGCCATCGCCTTCGTCCTCGGCGCCGCCCTCGCCGCATTGGCCGGCAGCCTCGTCGGCCCGCTGCTCTACGTCAGCCCGACCATGGGCGGCACCCTGGGAATCAAGGGCTTCGCCGGGGCGATCCTCGGCGGCTTCGGCAGCATCCCCGGAGCCATCGCCGGCGGCATCGCCATCGGCGTCCTCGACTCGTTCGCCGCCGGGCACTTCCAGGGCTACTCCGAACTGGTCACGTTCCTCGTCTTCACCATCCTGATCGTGATCCGCCCGACCGGGATCTTCGGCGAAAGGACGGTCAACCGCGCATGAGAACTCGTGCTACCGCCCTGCGCGCCGGCGGCCTGCTCATCTTGGCGGTCATCGGCTGGCTGCTGCCCTACCAGTTGGACTCGTACTCCATCCACGTCGTCGACGTCATGATCGTCTTCGCGTTGCTGGCCATCGGACTGGGCCTGGCCATGGGCATCGCCGGGCAGATCAACCTCGCCCAGGTCGCCTTCTTCGGCGTCGCCGCGTACGCCACCGCGATCCTCACCACGAAAGCCGGCTACGGCTTCTGGACCTCCGCCATCCTCGCTCTTGCCGCCGCGGCCGCCTTCGGACTCGTCGTCGGCCTGCCCGCACTGCGGATCCAGTCGCACTACCTGGGCATCGTCACCCTCGGCCTGGCGCTGGCCTTCACCAACTGGGCCACCAACGCCACCATCACCGGTGGCGCCGAAGGCATCTCCGGCATCGCCGGGCCTATCCTGCCCGGCATCGACTTGTCCAGCGAATACCTCTACTACTACCTCGAACTCATCGTCTTCGCGATCGCGCTCGCGTTCGGCCTGTTCGTCGTCCACACCCCGCTCGGCCGGCGGATGCGCGCCATGCGCGACGACGCCCTCGCCGCCGGAGCGATCGGCGCCGAAGTCCCGGCCCTGCGCATGACCGCGTTCCTGCTCGCCAGCGTCTACGGCGGACTCGCCGGCGTCCTGTACGCCGGCCTCATCCGCTACGTCGCCCCCGAGACGTTCAGCATCGCCAACATGTTCTTCCTGCTCGCCATGGTCATCATCGGCGGCCGCCAAAGCCTCGTCGGGTGCGTCGTCGGCGCCGCCGGACTGACCCTCGTCCGCGAACTACTCGCCGACTACCCGACCTACGCGCAGATCGCGTACGGGACCGTCGTCGTCCTCACCGTCGTGTTCGCCCCGACCGGCCTCGCCGGCATACCGGCACGGCTTCGATCCACCGCCAGCCGCCTCGGCTGGACGCGACAGCCCGCCGCTGCCGGCACCGCGGCCCTCGGCCCCTTCGAGCCCTACACCGCAGCCCAGCCCGTCGACAGTGACACGCGGCGCACCGAACCGATCCTCGCGATCGACAACATCGACATGTCCTTCCGCGGCCTGCAAGCACTCCGCGGCGTCCAACTCACCGTCGCACCCGGCGAAATCCGCGGCATCGTCGGCCCCAACGGATCCGGCAAAACCACCCTGTTCAACGTGATCAGCGGCCTCTACAAACCGACCGGCGGCACCGTCCACGTCAGCGGGCGCAACCTGACCGGCGCGAGCTCCCACCGCCTGGCCCGCGTCGGCATCGCCCGTACCTTCCAAAACCTGCGCCTATTCGGCCAACTCACCGTCCGCGACAACATCCTCGTCGCGCTCGACGACACCCGCACCTACCAAGCCTGGCGCTACCTGCTCTGGCCATTCGGCATCTGGCGCCACGACCGCAACCTCCGCACGGCCGCCGACGAAATCCTCACCCGCTACGGCCTGGCCGCGTTCGGCGACGCACTACCGGGCGCGTTGCCCTACGGCATCCAGCGCCGTGCCGAAATCGCCCGCGCCATGGCCCGCCGCCCCCGCCTGCTGCTACTCGACGAACCCGCCGCCGGCCTCAACGGCGAGGAAACCCGCCAACTCAGCGAGATCGTGCGCTCCATCCGCGCCACCGGCGTCACGGTCATCGTCATCGAACACAACATGAGCCTCGTCATGTCCCTCTGCGAACGCATCACCGTCCTCGCCGGCGGCACCGTCATCGCCGAAGGAACCCCCGCCGAAGTCGCCCAGGCCCCGCAGGTCATCGAGGCATACCTCGGCGACTCCGACCTGTCCCACGACGTCCCCGCGCCCGTACCGACGGAGATCGCCTCATGACCACCACAGCCGCCACCACCGCTGACCTGACCACCCAGGGCCAGGCACTGACGGTCACTGGACTGACCGTCCAATACGGGGGCGTACGCGCGGTCGACGGGATCGACTTCACCGTCGAAGCCGGTCAAGCGGTAGGTGTCATCGGATCCAACGGCGCCGGGAAGACGTCCACGCTCAAGGCACTCATGGGTCTCATCCCACGCAAACTCACCAGCCTCCAACTCGGCGACAAGGACCTCAGCCGGGTCAAAGCCCGCGACATGGTCCGCCACGGCATCGGCTACGTCCCCGAAGGACGACACGTCTTCGCTGGACTGCCCGTCGAGAAGAACCTGCTTCTCGGCGCGTACGCCAAACCATGGAACGCCCACACACGGACAGCAGTCGACGAGGTCTACGAGCTATTCCCCGTCCTCGGCGAGATGCGCCACCGCCTCGCCGGGGCACTGTCGGGCGGCCAACAGCAGATGCTCGCCATCGGCCGGGCTCTCATGGCCCAGCCCAGCGTCCTGCTCCTCGACGAACCGTCCATGGGACTCTCGCCGAAACTCGTCGGCGAGATCGCCCGCGTCCTGCAACGCCTCAGCGCCCAAGGGCTGACCATGCTGCTGGTCGAGCAGAACGCCAAACTCACCTTCGACGTGACATCCACCTGCCTCGTCATGGAGAACGGCAAGGTAGCGATGACCGGGACGTCCACCGAGCTCAGCCACGACAGCCGCGTACGCCAGATCTACCTCGGACTCTAAGAACAACAAAACACCGCCCGGCGTCCAACAACGACAGATGCCGGGCACCACCCAACACCTCGCTCAACCCAGATGCCTCGCGTACGACCGCGATGGGGCTCACCCGAACGGCGGTCAACCTGCAGTGGCTGTCAGTGGCCGCCAACGGCTTCATCTACGGCAAAGGTTCTCGCAACGCGGTGGGAGTCGATGCCAAGATCAGGACGGTCATTGGGATGATCCATTACCGGCCCGACCTCAACTGGCAAACCGACCAGACTCTTCTGGAAATCAGAACCGAGAAGACGATCCGCAACCTGAGGCCCTGGTCGGCACCCGCGACGGTAAAGTCGTACGCGTACGCGCAGGTGACACCGTCGTGTGCCCACCCGGAGAGGAGCACTGGCACGGCGCCGGTGCTGACACCTTCATGAGCCATCTAGCCATGCTCGAAGCCAAGCCCGACGGTGGCGATCCGACCACCTGGCTGGAACCGTTGCCCGACGACGACTACCAGACAGCGAACCGGCCGTGAGCGAAGACAGAGCGATCACCAAGCTCTACTGCCGCCAAGGTTGGCTCAGAGGTCGAGATGCCATCACGAGATCCGGCCGGACGGCGGTAACGTCGCCTACATGTCCGCCCGCCTTGATCCCAGCTGGCGCGTCCTGACCAGCTGGGAGTCCCCGGATCACTTCCGCTGCGTTGACGTCTTCATCCGGCCTGACGGGTCGTTCGGGTTCGAGGAGTTCCGTCGCGATCCCGAAGACATGGGAGCGTGGACGCCGGTAGCCTACTTCTCCAGCGCGATCTATCTGAGCCAGGCCGAGGTGAAACAAGCGGCTGCGCAAGCAGTCTCGTGGCTCGCTGCTTGAGGACCCGTAACGTGCCGATGCTGTGCGTCGGCCAGCGACGCTAGGTGCCGCGCTCCTGTCGACCCTGAACCTCGCGTTCGGCGATGTGTGAATCACCCGTCGATAGATCTCGGCGAGCTGGTCGAACATTGGACGCTGGTCGCCTCCGAGATCGGCTTGGCCGCTGGCAAGCACCGTGACACCCGGCTGGCTTCGCTGACCTGGCGCCCACTTCCTGCAAACTTCTTGATCGTGGTTGGTCGGATCTGGCGACCCGCTGCGCCAGTATCGTTCCGGACGATCGGGGAAGCTCACCGTCCGTGGGTAGGTGCTGCGACGCTCTCGCGCCGCACCAACGCTGGAGGGATCACCCGCCGATTGCCGCCTGGCCGACCCGCGACCTGTTCCAGCAGCAGCTCCAGTGTCGAAACCGCGACCGCATCGAAGTCGGGTCGCAACGTTGTCAGCGGGGGAGGATAGTACCCGGCCTCGGGAACGTCATCGAAGCCCACTATGCTCACGTCCCCCGGTACGGACAGCCCACGTTCCCGCAATGCCCGCATGATGCCGAGTGCGAGATGATCGTTGGCCGCGAAGACCGCCGTCACGTCGCTGACCCGAGCAAGGAGCTGACCGGCTTGGTAGCCGGACTGCGCCGACCAATCCGCAGCCATGACCGGCGGAACCTCCGCGCCGGCATCGGTGAGGGCACGCCGCCAGCCGGCAAGGCGGCCGCGGCTGTCGAACCAACCATGGGGCCCGGCCACATGCCAGACGGTGCGATGACCGGCATTCAACAGACATGTTGTCGCGGTGTAGCCGCCACCTTCCTGATCCACCGTCACCAGGTCGCTCGTACCCTCGGGATCCCCATCGATACACACCATGGGAGTGTCCGGCGGCACCCGGGCCAGCACCTCGGTGGCCGACTGGACGGGTGCCAGGACGACCAAGCCTGCCGGCCGCTGTTCCAACTGGCGATCGACGGCTGCCCGCATCGGTTCGTGCTCGAGAGCGCGTACGCTTTCGACGCTGACGGTGAACCCGGCGTCGACCGCCGCATGAGCGAAGGCGGTCAGCGTCGCCGCCGGACCGTAGAGTGTCGAACTCTGCGCGATCACGCCAATGACCTGCGTACGACCAGTGACAAGCGCCCTTGCCGCGTGGTTACGCCGGTAGCCTAGCTCGGCGATCGCGGCAGTCACCCGTACACGCGTGCGCCCGGTGACGCTGGGGTGGCCGTTGAGTACTCGTGACACAGTCTGATGGGACACTCCGGCGAGCTGCGCCACATCGACGATGGACGGATCGCCGGTGCCCTTGGTCACAGCGGTTGCTCCTTGTCTTGAGCTGCCTGCCGCAAGTGCCGATCGCGGCGGACGCAACGGCAGCGCACCGTCGACTCGAACGCTGACCACCAGGAACAGGCCCCGCCCGTGGTGGGGGACACGCTGGATCTACGCCGTCAGACGGAAGACACGTGCGCTGGCCTCCGTGATCGGTGCGCTGAGCGCGAGCTCGGACCCGGTCAGTTCCGCGGTCCATCCACCGATGTCGCCGGGGAACAGGGCCTCAAGGCTCTTCCAGCGCACATCGCCGGGCAGCGTCAGTTTGATGTTCGCCGCGCCCTGCCCGGGGCGGTGCCATACGTACAGCAAGGCATGCGAGCCGTCAGCCGCCCGTAGCCCCAACGCGAGCCACGCATCACTCCATCTCGGCAGGCCCAGCGGCCAGAACGGCAATGCCCGCGCCAACGTCGCACGCGTTACCTTGTACGCCGCCGCGGCATCGGCGACCAGCGTCCGATGGTGCTCGGGCAAGCGGTACAGGAATCCCGACAAGTACAGCCGCCCGGCGAGACCGTTGACCAAGGTCAGAACCGTCAGCTCCCGCGACATCCAGTCCGCCGGGTACGCCCAGTTGCCCGACTGCTCGGGCAGCATCATCAGCGGCGCCGATACGGCGATGGGCGCATACAGCACCGCGTCTTCCTGGTCGGACGTCGACTGAAGATGGGTCCGCGACAGCATCGCGTGATCCGAGCGCATGGCACCCGACGCGCAGTTTTCGATGACCAGCTGCGGGTGGCGGATCCGGATGCCGTCCAGCCAGTCCAACATCGCGCGGTTATGCCCGAGCAGCCCAGCGCCGGCCGCCCGGCCGGCGGTGTCCGTCCCGGCACCGGTGCGAATGTTGTAGTCGAGCTTGAGGTAACCGATGCCGTGCTGTGCCACCAGCCGGTCGACGACGCCGTCGACGTGTGCACGAGCGGCTGGATGGGCGAAGTCGAGGTGATAGCGGCCATGCTCCACGGTCGGCCGGCCGTTTCGCTGCATGAAGGCCTCGGCGGGAAGCCGGTCGAACATGAGGCTGTTGACCCCGATGACTTCGGGTTCCAGCCACAGCCCGGGAACCATGCCGCGGTCGCGGATCCGGTCGAGGAGCTCGTCGAGGCCGCCCGGGAACCGGCGCGACGAGGGCATCCATTCGCCGACCGCGTCCCACCATGTGCTGGTGTCGTCATACCATCCCGCGTCGATGCAGAAGTACTCCGCGCCGGCTTCGGCGGCCGCATCGATCAGCGGCAGGAGGCGGTCGGTGGTGGGGTCGGCCATCAGCGTGTTCATGTAGTCGTTGAAGACGAGCGGCAGGTCGGTGTCGACGGTCAGCCGGCTCACCCGGCGCCACGCGGTCAGCGCCGCGACCGCCGATGCGAATCCGTGGTCGCCGAAGGCGAGTGTGGCTGGCACCGACGCGAAAGTCTCGCCGGGAGCCAGTGTGCATGAGAACTGGTGTTCTTCGTCGGTGGGCCCGAGTAGGGCCAGATGCAGCCCATCGTGGCTGCCCTGCAGTTGCCAGGTCCACGCACCGTTGTGTTCGACCTGCCAGCCCCAGGCCGCGCCGTCCTCATGGGTGAGGAAGGCCGCCGGCAACTCGTCGGCGGTAGAGGCGCTGCCGGTGCTGACGGCGCGTACGGCGCTGCGGGTTTGGACCGGCCGGCCGTCCGTTGCCAGCGTCGGCACGACGGTGTTCAACGGCTCGTCGTGCCAGCGGCCCTCGGCGAGCCAGGTGTTCTGGCCGCGGGTCAGCGTGTAGGCGCCGATGGCGTCGCCGGTGCGGCAGCCGAATCCGGAGAAGACCATCGAACTGACGGCGTGGAGCGTAACGGCCGCGGGTCCGTCGTTGCAGACGATGGTGTGGCAGCTGACTGCTGCGACCGTGTCATGGAGGCGCAGCTCTGAAATCGTAATCAGACCGGTTTCGGAGTCTTGCTGCCGGATGGCCAGCGTATGCCAGTTATCGTCGCGGGTGACCTGATGTGAGACGTAACGGAGCCGGCGCCCCACCGTGGAGGTCGTGTACAGGGTGCCCGACCATGCCCGGCTCTCGCCTGCGATCAGGACGTCGGCCATGCCGACCTGCGTAGCGCTGTCGTCGAGCTCGCGGTGAATCGGTGCGGCACTCCAGCGGGCCGGCTGATCCGGGTCGGTCATGACCCTCAGCCGAAGCGTGGAAGTGAGGTGTTCGATCAAGGGAGGCGCTCCGCTCTCGACAGGAAACTACGAGGCTCAGTGATAGCGCATATCAAAAACTGGGGCAAGAGTTCGCCGGAAACCCGCCGGATTAAGTTCGATATGCCTGTTAAGCAACGATAAAAGAGCGCTAGCGGGCCCAGATATCGGACAAAATTGTGATAGCGCACATCAAAAATCGGACGCGGAGACACGGATCCGACTCCCTCGGGGGGAGAGCGTAGGTCGGGATCCGACTAGCTGCGGCGCGTCGGCGCCGGACCGGTGGTGTCCCGCACCACCAAGGACGCGGTCAAGGGCCGGGCCGTCAGCGTCTCCGCCTCGTCCATGCACGCTTCCAGCAGCCGGAAGGCCTCGCGCCCCAGCTCCGCGAAGTCCTGCCGTACCGAGGTCAGCGCAGGCAGCCACATGGCCGCCAGCGGCTCGTCGTCGAAGCCGATCACGCTCACGTCCTGCGGCACCTTGCGCTGGGCCTCGTGCATCGCGCGCAGCACGCCGATGGCGACCATGTCGTTGCCGCAGAAGACGGCGGTCACGTCCGGATCAGCGGCCAGGCTGCGCCCGATCTCGTAGCCCGACAAGTGATGCCAGGTCGCGACGGCATGCGACGGTACGGGGGCGTTCGCGGCATGCAGCGCGGCGAGCCAGCCGGACGTGCGGCCCCACGCGGTGCTGCCGCTGGGCAGTGCGACGTGGTGCACGGTCTTGTGGCCCAGCCCCAGCAGGTACGTGACCGCCACCTCGGCTGCCTGCCGCTCGGCGATCTCCAGCCGGGGGATACCCGACCGTCGCGACAGCGCGTTGCCGGCGGCGGTAGCGGGCAGATCCGCGGGCAACGCCTCCAGCGCGGCCTGGCCGTGCTCGTCGAAGCACAGCACGATGACGCCGGCGACCGGCTGCGACAACGCGATGCCGACCGCGGCCTTGGCGGCCATGGGATCGGTGGACTCGATGACCGTGATCATCGTAAGGTAGCCCGCCGTCCGAGCTGCCTGCTCGATGCCCTCAAGCGTCATCATGTAGCCGTATCGCGACGTGTTCGCGGCGAGAACCGCGATCATCGACGGCCGGCCCTTGGCCAGCGCCCGCGCCGCCGCGTTCGGCCGGAAGCCGAGTTCGTCGATCGCCTGCATCACCAGCGCGCGGCGCTTCGCGCTGACCGGAACCGAGCCGGTCAGTACGCGGGAGACGGTCGGTACGGAGACACCAGCTGCTGCCGCCACGTCGGCGATCGTCGGCGGCCTACGGCTGTCGGTGGTTGACACCAGTCTCGTCCTTCCATCGGGCGAGTGGAGGTTACTGCGTTCACCGCCGACTCGCTGGTTCGACCCTCACGCCGTCAGGGGGATGTATCGAATTTGACGCCAGGGCTTGACGGGCCGCTCTGATAGCGGTTTCATTTCGACCATGTTAGCGCGTGTCACGGTCCCAAGCCATAGCGCACTGGCCCGCGTAGCCGACCGGCTGCGTGATCAATCTGCGTCCAGCCTGCAGCGGAACGTACAACATCGGAGGTGCGCCACGAAACGCGCAGCCCTGGCGGACACCCCTCCGCCGCGACCACGCGAGCGGTACTCGCTGCGCGAAAGCGCGACCGCCTGGGTGTTCGTCTCGCCCGCAGCACTGGGGTTCGTGGTGTTCTTCCTCTGGCCCGCCCTGCGCGAGCTGTACCTGAGCTTCACCAAGTACAACCTGGCCGGCACTCCGCAGTGGGTCGGACTCGACAACTACGACAACCTGATTCACGACGACGTGTTCTGGAACTCGATCAAGGTCACGGTCGAATACGTGATCATCAACATCGGGGTGCAGACCGCCGCCGCCATCGGCATCGCGTACCTGATTTTCCGGGTCACCCAGTCATTGGCCGTGCGCAGCATCCTGCTGATGCCATTCCTCGTGGCGAACGTCGTGGTGGCCATCGTGTGGATGTGGATGCTCGACTACAACCTCGGCATCGTCAACCACGTGCTCGGCTGGTTCGGCGCCGAGCCGACGGCGTGGCTCGGCAGCGACACTTGGGCGATCCCCTCCATCGCGCTGATCAACGTCTGGCGGTTCGTCGGTTACACCGCCCTGCTGCTGTTCGCCGGCATGCAGACCGTTCCCAAGAACCTCTACGAAGTCGCCGACCTCGACGGTGCCAGCGAATGGCGCACGTTCTGGGGGATCACCATGCCGATGATCCGGCCCGTGTTCGCGATGGTCATGATCCTTTCCATCATCGGCTCGTTCCAGATCTTCGACACCGTGGCCGTCACGACGAAAGGCGGCCCGGTCAACTCCACCCGCGTACTGCAGTACTACGTCTACGAGCAGGCGTTCGTCCGATCGCACTACGGCTACGCGGCGGCCATCTCCGTGGTGGTGTTCGTCATCCTCGCCGCGCTGGCGGCTTTCCAGCTGAAGGTCCTGCGGGCCGGCGATTCCGATCTGAGCGGAGGCTGACCGATGAAGGCCCCAATGAACCTGCACACAGCGACCGCTCGGCGAACCACGGACCGGACCCGCCGGCGGCGCGTCGGGGCGTGGATCACCCTGATGCTGCTCATGGCCGTGACCCTGTTCCCGTTCTACTGGATGCTGCGTACCGCGCTGTCCAACAACCGGTCACTGCCCAGCGATCCCGGCTCGCTCCTGCCCGTGGACTTCACCTGGGGGCCGTTCAAGCGGGTCCTCGGCCTGTCCACCCTGCAGCAGGCACAAGCCGAAGGCGGATCCGGAGCCGAACTGCACTTCTGGCGGTACCTGCTCAACACGGTCATCGTTGCGACAACGATCACCGCGGGCCAGGTCTGGTTCTGCTCGATGGCGGCCTACGCGTTCGCCCGGCTGCGCTGGCGCGGCCGCGACAAGGTGTTCTTCGCCTTCCTCACGGCGCTGATGGTTCCGCCCGTCTTCACCGTGCTGCCGAACTTCCTGCTCATGAAGGACCTCGGCCTGCTCAACACCTACGCCGCCATCGTGCTGCCGTACTTCTTCATGACGCCGTTCGCCGTGTTCTTCATGCGGCAGTTCTTCCTCGGCATCAGCAAGGAAGTCGAGGAGGCCGCCCGGCTCGACGGGGCGGGACCGGCGCGCCGGTTCTTCAGCATCATCCTGCCGATGAGCTGGGCTCCCATCACGACGCTAGCCCTGCTGACCTACATCACCGCCTGGAACGAATACTTCTGGCCGCTGATCGCCGGGTCGAAGGAGGAAAGCCGCGTCCTCACCGTCGCCCTGGCGTCCTTCCGCCAATCAACGCCCGGCATCGCACCCGACTGGGCAGGACTCATGGCGGCATCGCTGGTCGCCGCCGCCCCGATCCTCCTGCTCTTCCTGATCTTCGGACGGAAGGTCGTGAACTCGATCGGCTTCTCCGGCCTGAAGTAAATCAACGCATAGCGATCAATTCCTGAATTCATGTCAAGAGAGGTCTGTTATGTACCTTAAGTTGAGAAGCGGTGCGGCCGCAGCCATCCTGGCGGCAGGACTCGTCGCCAGCGGCTGCAGCTCCACCGCCGGCTCCAACAACGACGGCTCGGCCGACCTGACCTACTGGCTGTGGCAGTCCAACCAGCAGCCGGCCTACCAGTCGTGCGCGGACAAGTTCCACACCGCGAACCCCAACATCAAAGTGACGATCGAGCAGTACGCATGGGGCGACTACTGGGACAAGCTGACCACGTCCCTGGCCTCGGGCAGCGGTCCCGACGTCTTCACCGATCACCTGGCCAAGTACGCCGATTTTGTCGCCAAGCAGCAGATCCTGCCCATCGATGACATGGTCAAGACCGACAGCGTACCGACCGACATCTACCAGCCAGGGCTCGCCGATCTGTGGGTGCACAAGGACGGCCACCGCTACGGCCTGCCCAAGGACTTCGACACCGTCGCCTACTTCTACAACACGAAGATGTTCCAGGACGCGGGCATCACCAAGGATCAGGCCGCCGCCTGGACCTGGAATCCTCAGGACGGCGGCTCGCTGGAGAAGGCGATCGCGCACCTGACCGTCGACAAGAACGGCAAGCGCGGCGACGAACCGGGCTTCGACAAGAGCAAGGTCAAGACCTACGGGCTGTCGGCCGGCGAAGGCTCGGGCGGCCCCTACGGCCAGCAGTACTGGAGCGCGTACGCTGCCAGCACCGGCTGGACCTTCACCGACAAGAACCCGTGGGGTACCCACTACAACTACGACGACCAGCGCTTCCAGGACACCGTCGCCTGGTACCACAGCCTGATGGACAAGGGGTACATGAACCCCCTGGAGACCACCACGGGATCGGACCCCGTCGCCAACTTCGGCGCCGGCAAGTTCGCGATGGCGATGGACGGTGACTGGAACACCGAGGCGTACTTCGGCCTCAAAGACGTGAAGGTCGACATCGCCCCCACGCCCGTCGGCCCGTCAGGCAAGCGCGCCAGCATGTACAACGGTCTGTCGGACGCGATCAACGCCTCGACATCGCACAAGGATGCCGCGTGGAAGTGGGTCAAGTACCTGGCCTCTGCGGACTGCCAGAACGTCGTCGGGCAGACGGGCGTGGTCTTCCCCGCCATCCCGCAGGCGACCGACAAGGCACAGGCCGCCTTCCAGGCCAAGGGCGTTGACGTCGACGCGTTCCTCGTCCACGTCAAGGACCACACCACCTTCCTTTTCCCGATCACCGACAACGCGGCAGACGTCAACACGATCATGACGACTGAGATGGACGCCATCCTGTCGGGCAAGAAGGCGGCCAGCGATTTGAAGCAGGCCAACGATCAGGTCAACGCCCTGTTCAAGTAGCAGACACCGGTGCGCAGGCCCGCGGCCGCGACCGCACGGCCCCGGGCCTGCGCACCGAGCTGGGTACGTTCGGACCCGATGCGGGATGATGTGGACGTGCCGTCCAACGAACCCCGCGGCGCGCCGCGGATCAGAGATGTCGCGGCTGAAGCCGGGGTGTCATACCAAACGGTCTCCCGTGTCCTCAACGGATCGCCCCGCGTCCTTCCAGAGACCCACCGCAAGGTAGTCGAAGCCATCGAGCGAACCGGGTTCCGCCCGAACCGCTCGGCCCGGACGCTGCGCTCGGGACGTGCTCGCTCCGTGGCGGTGGTGACTCCCGACACGATGCTCTACGGATACGCCGCCACTCTGCGAGGCATCGAAGAAGCCGCTAGAGCCGCGGGACTGTCCGTGGGTATCCGCGTCGTGGAATCCGAACGAACCGAGGACGTCCAGCGCGCCACCGACGAACTCGCCGACCCAAGCGCGGGTGCGGTCATCGTCCTGGGATTCGACCGCGTCGGCATCACGGTCCTGGACCACCTCAACCCGGACGTGCCCACGGTCGCGGCCGTCGAACCAGCCGCCGTCGTACGGGCCGGCATCCCGGCCTTGCGGATAGATGAGCGGACCGGCGCCGCGACAGCGACCGCCCACCTGCTCGAGCTCGGCCACGCCACCGTCCACCACATAGCCATCCCGTTCAAGGAACGTGGCAACGACCGCCAGGCCGGCTGGAGCGACGCGCTCACAGCCGCAGGCGTCGTACCGCCACCGGTGTTGCGAGCCGGCTGGGACATGCGTGCGGCCTATCAGGCCGGCCTGCAGCTGGCCGCGGACCCTCAGGTCACGGCCATCTTCGCCGGCAACGACGACCTTGCCCTCGCCGTTCGCCGGGCACTCTACGACGCCGGCCGGCAAGTCCCGACCGACGTCAGCCTCGTCGGCTTCGACGACGCCCCCGGTTCGGCGTATATGACCCCAGCGTTGACCACCGTTCGCATGGACTTCGCAGCACTCGGCAAAGCATGCGTCGATGCGGCTCAAGCCGTTCTCGTCGGCGCCTTTCAGCCAGACGTCATGCTTCCCGTGCCTGAGCTGATCATCCGTGAGACAACGGCCCGCCACCGCCCCGCTCGCGTGTAACAGTCTGGTAACACCCACTAGTTCCGGCCGATGTTAACGTTCACACTTCCGGGTAGTCCATGTGATCGATCACATGGACAATCGTGAATCACAAATCCCTCACCCCTCTCCGAGGAGGCACTCGATGCGCACTCGAAGTGCGTGGCTCGTTGCAGCCCTCGCGCTGGTGGCGACGACCACCATTGCCCCGTCGCCCGGCTACTCGGCCAACCCGCAGGTCGTCGTGGACCTGTCCACTAACACCGGATCGCTTCGCTACGGCGCCACCGGCTTCCTGTACGGACTCGCCAACGACGGAATCCCCAGCGACACGATGCTGGCCGCCCTGCGGCCCCAGGTCCTGGCACAGAAGGCACCCGGCGGACTGCAGCACCCCGACGGAGACGCGCTCCAGGTTGCCCCCGAGTGGAAGCGCACCGGCGGCCGGGACATCCAGATCTACATGCAGGACATCTACCAGGCGTGGCCCTACGACAACCTCGGCATCAACGATTACCTTGCCAAGGTCGACACGATGGTACGCAAGGTGATCGCCGACCCGAGCCGGAGTTCGTACGTCTACGTACCGATCAACGAGCCCGACTGGATCTGGTACAGCGGCAACCTCGCCGGCTTCGAAAACGACTGGAAGCTGGTCTACCAGAAGATCCGGTCGATCGACCCCACCGCCCGCATCGCCGGACCCAACTACTCGGCGTACAACTCCGCCGACTACCGGTCGTTCATGACCTACGCCAAGAACAACAACGTACTGCCCGACGTCACCACATGGCACGAACTCGGCGACTCGTTCTTCTCCGGCTGGTACACCCACTACAACGACTACCGCTCGATCGAGACCAGCCTCGGCATCAGCCCCCGGCCGATCTCCATCAACGAATACGGGCGCCCCCAGGATCTGGCCGTACCCGGCAACCTCGTGCAATTCGTCACCCGCTTCGAAAACAGCAAGGTCGACGCCAGCCTCGGCTACTGGACCACCTCCGGCGCCCTCAACGACCTGGTGACCCACAACAACCAGGCCACCGGCGCATGGTGGCTCTACAAGTGGTACGGGGACCTGACCGGCAACACCGTCACCGTCACACCGCCCACGCCGACCGGATCCCTGCAGGGCTTGGCGGCGCTCGACTCCGCCAAGCGGCAAGCCCGCGTCATCTTCGGCGGGTCGCCGTCCGTCAACGACATCTTCTCCGCCGACATCGTGGTCAAGGGCCTGGCTTCCGCGCCGTATCTCGGCAGCAGCGTCCACGCCACAGTGCTCGGCGTCGACGGCACCGGGCAGAACGCCTCGCCCGGCCCCTACATCGTGGCGGAAGGCGACTACACCGCAAGCGGCGGTCAGGTCACCGTTCCCTTGTCCGGGCTCAAGGGCTCGGCGGCGTACGAGGTGCTGGTGACGCCCAACACCGACACGAGCGCCGCGAACACCACCCGCTACGAAGCCGAATACGCACAGACGGCCGGCACCGCCGCCATCACCTACGGATCCAACACCGGCTACTCCGGCACCTACTTCGTCGAAGGCTACGGAGCCAGCAGCACGGCCACCACCAAATTCGTCGTCACCGCCCCGAACAACGGCTACTACAACATCGGCCTGCGTTACTCGGCCGGACCGTTCACCGGCGCGCCGACCAACCGCACGACGCGACTGGGCCTCAACGGCAGCACCGTGACCAACCTCAGCCTGCCGGGTACGGCCAACTGGAACACCTGGAACACCGTCACCACCAAGGTATTCCTCAACGCGGGCATCAACCGGATCGACGTGGCCGCCTACACCGCCGATGACAGCGACGCCATCAATGTCGACTACATCGACGTCGCCGCGACGACCGGGACCGTCACGTCCTACGAGGCCGAAAGCAGCGCCAACACCCGGTCCGGCGCGGCCGCGGTCTCCGCCAACTCCAGCGCATCCGGCGGGTCCTACGTCGGCTGGATCGGCAACGGCTCCGCGAACACCCTGCGCTTCAACGGCATCTCCGCCGCCACCGCCGGCCGCTACCGGCTCGTCATCAGCTACGCCAACGGCGAGCTCGGCCCCGGCGCCGCGAACTACAACTCCAACATCGTCAACCGGTACGCCGACATCAGCGTCAACGGCGCCGCCGGCAGCCGTCTTTACTTCCGCAACACGCTCGGGTGGTCCAACTGGTGGACAACCACCGCCGACATCACCCTCAACGCCGGGACGAACACCATCTCCTTCGGCAACAGCAGCACCGGGTACGCGCCCGACATCGACCGGATCCAGATCGCCGCCGTGATCGGTTGACATCCGGATGCCACCCGTAGGCCGCACTCACTGGTCTGCGGGTGGCACCGCCGTTCCACGCCCGCTTGCCAGCCAGGTCGTCGAGCGTCGCGCGGGCCGTGCCGACGGTGTTCCGCGACCACTCTTGCTGACATCGAGGTCGGCCAATGGCGTTCGTCGGAAACATTGCGCATCTTTGGATGGAAAGTTTCTAGCAACGATTCTACCGACGGGATGCTGCGTTGAAAGCCCATCTGGCACGGCGTCAGGGACCTCGTCGACTTCTGCCCAGACTCATGGCGCTGATGATTCGGGCCACCGCGGCGGCATGGACACCAAATCCGGTGTACGCGGCCGGCATGGATCCGGGCGTGCCCCCAGTGCGCCGGCCGCTCGCAGCGTCGGGGCTGCCGTGCAGCCGGGTTGGGGCATGGGTAACACCTACGACGCGATCGGCGCTGACGAGACCGCGTGGGGTAACCCGCCCGTGACTCGCGCGCTCATCAGAAAGGTCAAGTCCGCGGGCTTCCGGGGCATTCGGATTCCGGTCACCTGGGAGGGGTGCCAGGGCGCGGCACCGGGCTAGGTCATTGATGAGGCGTGGCTCGCCAAAGTCCACCAGACGGTGGACTGGGCGCTGGCCGAGGGCCTGTACGTGGTGATCAACCTGTACCGCGACTCGTACCGGACGGTGTTCAAGTAGATGGAGGTGTTCAAGTAGGAGAGGAGCCACGCGTGGCCCGCGCCCAAGTCTCCACTATCGACAGTGGCTTGAAAGCGTTGCAGCTCAACCGATAAACTGCACCACATGAACACGCCCACTGGGCGTGCATCCCGGTTGTGGGGGTTCAATCCCCCCTCAGACACCAAAATCCAGGAGCTTTCGTCATCGACTGCGGTGCATAGTGGCAGCTAGTTGGCTGGCCTCGTGGGTCGAGCGGGATGCGCAGCCGAGTGTCGATGCAGACGGTGGGGCGGCAGGCACCGGCGGAAAGCTTGCTGCCAGTAGGACGTCACGGAACTCAGTCACGCCGGGCAGGCCGTCTAATCTGCTGCTCGCATACTCTTCCAGGCTGGCTGGAACCACCACGATGGCGGCCGCGGATATCTCCCGACCGGCAGCACTCAGCACCTCGGGGACAAGATCGGCAGGCTCACCGGGTGCGATGCTGACCGCCGACACTCGGGAGGCGGCCGATCTCCCCTCGTCTCGGCGCAGCACCCGACGGATGCCCGGTTGCTGGGCGCGTTGTACATGCCCGTCGTCAGATAGCGCGTTGGGCGACGAGGGCGCACGCATCGTCGCCGGCCGGGGCGATGTCGAGCCGGCGCAGGATCGAATCCGGTTCCTGGATGCCGGTGGCCCGGTGGGCGAGTACGCCGATGCCGTCGTCGGCGTCGCGCGGGATCATGCCGTCGGAGTAGAGGACGACCGACTGGCCGGGGCGCAGGTGCCGCGCTTCCTGTTCGTACGGGGGGAGGCGGAACAGGCCGAGCAGCGGTCCGCGTGGGTTGGGCAGCTGGATCGTGCGCCGGCGGTCGGATAGCAGGATCGGCGGGTGACCGGCCCGTGCCCACACCAGTCGGCCGAGGCTCGGCCGGTACTTCGCGATCACGGCGGTGGCGGTGACGGCCCCGGCGGTCTGGGCCAGCAGGGTGTTCAGCCGGGAGAGGATCAACGCGGGCGGCTCGCCGGCGGCGGCGTATGCGGCCATGGCGTACCGGAGTCCCACCATGGACTCGACGGCGCGCAGGCCGTGGCCCTCGACGTCGCCGACCGCCAGGACGATGTCGCCGTCGGGCAGGGGAGTGACGAGATACCAGTCGCCGCCGACGCGTACCTCCGGATCGGCACTTCGGCAGCGGGCGGCGATCCGCAGGCCGCCCACCTCGGTCATGAGTCCCGCGGCGGGTTGGATCGCCCGCTGCAGCACGTGGTTGATGTGGCGCTGGCGGGCCAGCCGCCGGCGGAGCGCGCGTGGGTCGCGGCCTGTGGTCATGGGGATGGCGGTCATGGATGGCTCCTTCGGCGGATGGGGTTGCCGCTGACGCTAGGAAGCCGCGTCATCCGGCGGCATGAGTCGGATGACTGGTCCGGCGACCGTCGGTGATCATCGTGTCGATGCGCAGTCGGTTGACGGGGGAGGGCGCAGTCGGCAGACCGAAGATCGTCACCGGCCGGGCTGCCGACGATGGGAGCTGTCCAACAACCATCAGGGAAAGGGATCAGCCATGTCTGCTCATCGACGGAGACTGCCGCGCCGGCAGCGCCTCACGCTGACCGCGATCGCCGGGGTGACCGCTCTGGCGTTGACGTTCGCGGGGATGTCCTCGGCCTTCGGCGCGTACAGCAAGCCGAGCAAGATCAAGCCGACGGTCGTGCTGGTGCATGGCGCGTTCGCGGATGCCAGCGGCTGGAATGCCGAGATCGGTACGCTGCGGCGGCTCGGCTACCCGGTCGTCGCCGCCGCGAACCCGCTGCGGGGGCTGACCAGTGACGCCGACTACGTGCGGGCGTTGCTCCAGTCGATCAGCGGCCCGATCGTCCTGGTGGGCCACTCTTACGGCGGCGCGGTCATCACCAACGCGGCCCGGGGGGTGCCGAACGTGCGCGCGTTGGTCTACATTGGAGCATTTTTGCCCGATCAGGGTGAGAGCATCGCGACCACTCCGGACCCGGCGACTTACCCGTCGCTGCTCGGCCCCGGCACGACCCAGGTACGCCCGGTGCCGAACGCGGCCGCGGTGGGTGGCACCGACCTGGATCTCACCATCAAGCCGGAGGACTTTCGGTCGGTGTTCGCCGGGGACGTCCCGGCGCCCACCGCCGAGTTGATGGCGATCGAGCAGCGCCCGCTGGCGTTGACGGCGTACACGGAAACCTCGGGCGCACCGAGCTGGCGGGCGCTGCCGACCTGGGATCTGATCACCCTCGACGACCAGGCGATCAACCCGGCCGGCCAGCGGTTCATGGCCGAGCGCGCCCACGCGCGCGTGCAGACCGTGCATTCCTCGCACGCGGTCATGGTGTCGCACCCCGACGCGGTCACCAGGATCGTGCTGGCGGCGATCGCGGGCACCGACTGAACCCGGTCCGGCCGGCGGGTCACAAGCCCGCCGGCCGTGCCATGGGCGCATTTAAGTCATCTGACCCAAGCGCGAGCGCCGGCGGTCGTAGGTCAATGAGGGGGTAACCGTTCCATTCGCACCGCTAGCCCAGGAGGTTGATCTAGTGTCTGGGGCCATGGCAGACGTTTCCGCCGATCAGGCCCCGCAGTGGAGTACCGCGCTGTGCGGACGGGACGACGAGGTGGCTCGCCTCGCCGCGCTGTTCGCACGCTCCGGCTCGGACGACGAGGATGACGCGGTCGGCGCGGCAGCCGTCGTGACGGGTGACCCCGGTATCGGCAAGTCGGCGTTGCTGGAAGCGGCCCGAGACCTCAGCCGGTCGGCGGGGTTTCGCACGTTGACCACGGTGGGTATCGAAGCCGAGGCGCAACTGCCCTATTCGGGGCTGCAACAACTGCTCCGACCGCTGATGAGCTACGCCGACCGGCTGCCGCAGCGGCAGGTGAACGCGCTGCGCTGTGCGTTCGGCGGGGACGGCGACGCGGACTTCGAACCATTCCTGGTGTCGCTGGCAGCGCTGAACCTACTGGTGGAGGCGGCCGCGGACCGCCCGGTCGCGATCCTGGCCGACGACGTGCAGTGGCTCGATCCGCAGACGCACGACACGCTGGCCTTCCTGGCACGCCGGGTGACGATGGATCCGATCGTCATCGTCGGAGCGATCCGCAGCGGCTACCCGGGACCGCTGGTGTCCGCCGGCCTGCCGGAGATCGAGATCGGCCGGTTGACCGAGGCGACGGCCGAAGTGCTGCTGCGGACGCAGGACGCGCGGCTGAGCGAGTGGCGCCGGCAGCGGATCCTGCGCGAGGCGGCCGGCAATCCGCTGGCGTTGATCGAACTGCCTAAGGCTTGGCGGGACACCGACGACGGCCGGGAACTGCCGCCCGACCTGATGCCGGTCACGTCGCGACTGGAACGTTCCTTCACCGGGCGGATGACCGGCCTGCCGGCGGACGCCCGCGACGTGCTCCTGATCGCCGCAGTCAACCATGGAGACGAACTGCCGGAGATCCTGGCGGCCGGCGCGGTCTTGACCGGCTCACCCGTCACCGTGGACTCCTTCGACCCCGTGGTCCGTGCCGGGCTTGCCCGGCTGGACGGCGGGCGGGTCCGGTTCCGGCATCCACTCGTCCGCTCCGCGGTCGTGCAGTCGGAGTCCGTCCAACGCCGGTTGGCCGCGAATGCCGCCCTCGCCGCGGTGCTCACCGACGCCCCCTACCGGCGGGCGTGGCATCGTGCCGAAGCCACCACCGGGCTCGATGACACGGTCGCCGACGACCTCGTCGAGAGCGCGACCTACTCGATGGCCCGGGGCGCGGCGATTTCCGCGATCCGCTGCCTCGAACGCGCCGCCCTGCTGACCGCCGACCCGGGCCTGCGCGGCCACCGGTTGCTGCTGGCCGCCGAGCACGCGTTCGGGCTCGGCCGGGCCGAGTTGGTGAACCGGCTCGTGCAGGAGGCGTCGGCGTACCCGCTGGCGCCGCTGGACGAGGCGCGGACCCAGTGGCTGCGCGAAATTTTCCACGACGGCGTACCGGGCGACGCCGGGCGCATCATGGAACTCTGCCGGGTCGCCGATGCCGCGGATCAGGCCGAGGACCGCGATCTGGCGCTCAACCTGCTGAACGGGGCGGCGTTGCGATGCTGGTGGGCAGACACCGGACCGAGGGCGCGCGCGGCGGTCGCCCGCTCCGTCCGTCGCCTGGCGGGCCTGCAGACAGATGCCCGCTACCTGGCCGCCCTCGCGGTCGCGGAGCCGGTCCTGGAGGCGGCCGCGGTGCACCAGGCGCTGACGGAGATCCCGATCGAGGAGATCTCCGATCCGGACGCGCTGCGCCTGTTCGGCATGGCCGCGCATGCGATCGGCAACTCGGCCCTTGCGTCCGACTTCCTCGACCGGGCCGAGGCCAAGCTGCGCAGCCAAGGGCGGCTCGGCCTGCTGACGCACGTACTGGTGATGCAGGTCGGCATCCGGCTCACCCTGGGCGCCTGGGACCGGGCGTTCGCTGCGGCCGAGGAGGGCCGCCGCCTGGGCAGCGACACCGGGCAGTCGATCTGGAACAATCTCGTCGGCGAGTCGCGGTCCGCGGCCCTGCGGGGCGAACTCGAGGAGGCCCTGCGGCTGGCCGCGCAAGCCGAGCACGACGCCCACGGTCGGCGCCTCACCAACCTCTTGTGCTGCGTCCAGCTGACCCGGGGGTACGCCTGGGCCGCCGCCGGCCGTTACGAGGAGGCGTACCGGGAGCTGCGCCGGTTGTTCGACCCGACCGATCCGGCGTACCACGTCCGGGAGAGCTATCCGGGCATCATGTTCTTCGTCGACGCCGCCGTGCATACCGACCGGCGGGACGAGGCCCGATCGGTGCTGGCCGCCTTCGAGCAGCTCGCCCGGATCACGCCGGCCCCCGATCTGCAGCTCAACCTGGCGTACGCGCGAGCCGTGCTGGCCGACGACGACGAAGCCGAGGACCTGTACCAGGCCGCGCTGGCCGCGAACCTGAACCGATCTCCGTGGTACCGGGCGCGCTACGAACTGGCCTACGGCACGTGGCTGCGCCGGCAGCGGCGGATCGCGGAGTCCCGGGTTCATCTGCGCGCAGCACTGGTCAGCCTCGAACTCATCGGGGCGCACTGCTGGGTCGAGCAGGCCCGCGTCGAACTGCGCGCCGCCGGTGAGCGGACAGCGCAGGCGGGCACAAGCGCCCAGAATCTGCTGTCCCCGCAGGAGCTGCACATCGCCCGGCTCGCCGCGCAGGGCCTGTCCAACCGGGAGATCGGCGAGCAGCTGTACCTCTCCCCCCGAACCGTAGGATCCCACTTGTATCGCATATTCCCGAAGCTCAATATCACCGCCCGCGCGCAGCTGGCCGCCCGGCTGGACCTCTCGTCATGACCCGGCCGAAGAGCGCGCTGCTGGGCCGGGACGTGGAGCTGGCCCGGCTGGCGTACGCCGTCGACACCGCCGATCGCCTGCTGGTCTTCGGCGAGCCCGGCATCGGCAAGTCGAGCCTGCTGGGCGCGACCGCGGATCACGCCCATGACCGGGGACACCGGGTGCTGACCATCTCCGGCGTCGAGGCCGAGGCCGACCTGCCGTTCGCCGGGCTGCACCAGCTCCTGCGGCCGATCCAGCGAACCCTGCGGCGGCTGCCGGACGGTCAGCAGCACGCGTTGCGGGCCGCGTTCGGCTCAGACGAGGCGACCGCACCCGACGCGTACCTCATCGCGCTGGCGGCGCTGAACCTGCTCGCGACGGCCGCGGCCGACCGGCCCATCTGCGTGGTCCTCGACGACGTGCACTGGCTCGACCAGCCCACCCATGAGGCGCTCGCGTTCATCGCCCGGCATCTGGAAGACCTTCCGGTCTCCCTCGTCGGCGCCGCTCGCCAGGGATATCCCGGTCCGCTGCTGGAGGCCGGCCTGCCGACCCTGCATGTGCGCGGGCTCGCTGAGGATGTGGCCCGGCAGCTGCTGCACGCGCACGCCGCGGACCTGGACACGGCCGCGGTACGCGAGATCCTCGCCGAGTCGCTCGGCAACCCGCTGGCCCTGGTCGAGCTGCCGGCGGCCTGGCCGCAGCGCGATCAGTCCACCGGGGATCTGCCACTGACCGCTCGGCTGGAACGAGCCTTCGCAGGGCGGGTCGCCCAGCTGGCGACCCCGGCCCGGAATCTGCTGCTGGTCATGGCGGTCGCGCATAGCGGCGACCGGGCCGAGCTGCTCGCCGCGGCGACGGCTCTGACGGGCCGGCCGGTCGGCGACGGTGCGCTCGCCGAAGCCACCGCCGCCCGGCTGGTGGCGAACGACCCGCTCAGCGACGCCGCGACGATCAGCTTCCATCACCCGCTGGTTCGCTCCGGCATCATCCAGTCCGAGAGCCTGACCCGCCGGCAGGCCGCACACGCGGCGCTGGCCGAGATCCTGGTCGACGACTCCTATCGGCGGGCGTGGCACCGGGCGATGTCGATCGTCGGGCCGGACGACGGCATCGCCGACGAGCTGTCCGCCAACGCCGACATCTCCGTCGCCCGGGGCGCGGCCGGACGGGCCGTGGCCGAGCTCGAACGCGCCGCGCAGCTGACCACCGATCCGGCCCGGCGCGGCCACCGACTCCTGCTCGCGGCCCAGAACGCGTTCACCCTCGGCCAGGTCGACACCGTGTCCCGGCTTGTTCAAGAGGCGACGCGCGGCGACCTCGATGAACTCGATTGGGCGCGGGTCGAGTGGCTGCGCGAGATCTTCCACGACGGCACTCCCGGCGACGCCATACGCGTCCTCGAGCTGTGCAACGTCGCGCACAAGGCGTACGCGGCCGCCGACACCGACCTGGCCCTCAACCTCCTTCTGGGGGCGGGCTTGCGATGCTGGTGGGCCGATACCGGTCCGGCCGCCCGAGCCCGCTGCGCGGCAGCGATCAAACAGCTCGACGCGTCGGACGATCCGCGTTGGGTGGCCGCTCTCGCGTGCGCCGAACCGGTTTTGGAAGCCGCCGCCGTGAGCGCCGTCCTCGACCGGTCGGACTGGACGGGCGAGACCGACGGCGACCGGCTGCGGTTGCTCGGCATCGCCGCGCACGCGATCGGGGACACCGAGCGGGCCGCCGACCTGATGGACGGTGCGCAGACGGCGCTGCGGGACACGGGCCGCCTCGGCCTGCTGCCTCACGTGCTGGGCATCTACAACCACCTGCTGGTCGAACTCGGTGAGCTGGCCAAGGCCGAGGCGGTCGTCACCGAGGCGAGCCGGTTGGCGGCCGAGACCCACCAGCCGGTGTGGACGGCGGGAACGTTGTCGACCGGAGGCCGACTCCTCGCGTTCCAGGGCCGTCCGAGGCGGGCCGCGGAGATGGCGGAGCAGGCCATGAAGCTGGCCGGTCGGATCAACGACCAGCTGTGTGTGGCCGTGCTCGCCATCGGCGCGGCACATCTGGCGGCCGGCCGGTACGAGGAGGCTTTCCACGCCCATGCGCGGCTGTTCGAGCCCACCGATCCGGCGTACCACTGGCGGGAGGCGTTCGCCGGCGTCGGCACGCTCGCCGAGTCGGCCGTCGGTGCCGATCGCGTCGCCGAGGCCCGTGTGATCCTGGCCCGGCTGGAGGAGGTCGCCGGGATCACTCCGGCACCGCTGCTGCGTGTCCATCTTGGATATGCGCGCGCCGTCCTCGCCGACGACGCCGATGCCGAGTGCCGCTACCGGGATGCGCTGTCGATGCCGCTGACCCGATGGCCGTTCGTCCGCGGCCGCCTTGACCTCGCGTACGGGGAGTGGCTGCTGCGGCAAGGGCGCACCGTCGAGGCGTTCGGCCGGTTGCGTTCGGCGGACAAGACGCTCGAGGAGATCGGTGCCGTGCCGTGGACTGAGCGGGCCCGCCGTGCGATCGATGGGGCGAGTACGGCGAGGATGCGCTGAAAGGCCCGCTGGACCATCCAGCGGGCCTCGGGTGATTCCCCGTAGTGATGCTGCCGGTGTGGCATCTCCGGTCGTCGGTCAGAGTGTCGCGATGAGACCGCCGTCAACGACGAAATCGGCGCCGGTGACATTGCCGCTGCGGTCACCCGCCAGGTAGACCACCAGGGCGGCCACCTCGTCCGGTCGGGAGAACCGGCCGGTGACGGAAGCTCCCGCCGCACCGGCTGCGACGTCGGCCGCGGTCGAGCCGGCGGCCTCGGCGATCGTCGTGGCGACTCCGCCCTCGGCGAGCCACAGCGCGGTACTGACCGGGCCGGGGCTGACCGTGTTCATCCGGATGCCCCGGCCACCGACCTCTTTGGACAGCGCCTTGCTGAAGTTGAGCAGTCCGGCCTTGGCCGCGCCGTAGTCGATGACCATCGGGTCGGGCAGCCTCGCGTTCGCCGACGCCACCGTGACGATGCTGCCCGCGCCCCGGCGCAGCAGGTGCGGCAGGGCGGCCCGGGTCGTGCGTACGGCCGCCATCAGGTTGACGGTCCACATGGTCAGCCAGTCCTCGTCACTGACCGACAGGAAGCCACCGGTACGCGGACGCACAGCGCCGACGTTGTTCACCAGGATGTCGATGCCGCCGAACGCGGCCACCGCCTCGGCCACCAAACGCGCGGGTCCGTCCGCGGTGGATAGATCAAGCTCCGTCGCGCGTACCGGGGCGGTATGGGCCAGGGCAGCCAGTTCGTCGCCGACGTGCCGCGCGCCGGCCACGACGGTCGCGCCCTCGGCCGCCAGCGCCTGAACGACGGCCAGCCCGATACCGCGGCTGGCCCCCGTGACCACGGCGACCTTTCCGGACAGGTGTAGATCCATGACATATCTCCCATCCGCCGGGCAGGGCACGGATGCGCCCTGCCCGGCAGTGTCCGTCAGCGAACGATCAGTACCGTCTTGCCCGGCGGCCTGGGAAGTGCCCCGGACTCGTACGCCTGCCGGCCCTCGCTGACCGGGAAGGTCCGGCTGACGATGGGCCGCAGCCGTCCGGCGTCGACGAGATAGGCGAGCTCGCCCAGCTGCGCCGAGTCCGGTCGCACGACGAAGAACGACGCCCGTACGCCGTACCGCTCGGCCAGCCCCGCCGGCGGCGGAGCGCTCAGCGTGACGAGCCTTCCACCCGGCCTCAGCGCCGCGAACGACCGTTCGAGGGTGGCCCCGCCGACGGTGTCCAGGACGACGTCGACATCCCGCACGACGTCGTCGAACTGCTCGCGGGTGACGTCGACGAACCGCCCGGCACCCAGGTTCCGGACGAAGGGCGCCTGCGTCCCGACGTCGGTCGCGATGACGGTGGCTCCCGCGATCACAGCCAGCTGTACGCCGTACACCCCGACGCCGCCCGCTCCGCCGTGGACCAGCACGGTCTCGCCCGGCTTGATCTCGGCGTACTCGTGCAGAGCTTGAAAGGCGGTCAGGGCGGCGAGCGGCAGCGCGGCGGCCAGTGCGTGCGGCACGGACCGGGGCTTGCCGGCGAGGGCCTCGGCGGGCACGGTGACGTACTCGGCCGCGGCGCCGTCCCGGTCGAACGCGACCAGGCCGTAGACCTCCTCGCCGACGGTGGGCCGGGTCACGCCCGCGCCCACCGCCGCGACCGTTCCGGACACTTCGTGCGACGGGATGACGGGTGTGCGGTCCGTGCCGTCGCTGTGCGTCCAGGACAGGTCCCACGACAGCTCGGCGAAGGTGATCGCGGCGGCGTGCACCGCCACCAGCACCTCGCCGGGGCCGGGGTAGGGCACCGGAGCGTCCTCGTAGACCAGCTGCTCCGGACCGCCCCGCCGGTGGGCGCGCAGCGCCTTCATGGTCGCGGTCATGACCGCGCACCGTCGGAGGACCGGTCGAGCTGCTGCTTGTCGAGCCATTCCAGGCTGGCCTCGGCCACCGCCCGCCAGCCGCTGTCGATGGTCAGCGAGTGCCCGCGATCGGGGAACTCGATCAGATCGGTGACCGCGGCCGAGTCCCGGTACAGCTTCGCCGTCGCCTTCGTGATCGCCTCCGGGACCGTGTGGTCCTGGCCGCCCATCACCAGCAGCAGCGGGCCGCGGTCCGCGTTGCCGGTGTCGACCTTCGCCGGCGAGTGCGGCGCGAAGTTCGCTGCGGCCGCCTCGAACAACGGCTTGCCCGGTGCGGGAATGGCCCAGCGGGCGTACAGGTCGTCGGACTCCTCCTCGCTCACCGCGTTGCCGAAGCTGTACCGGAACTGCCCGGCCGTCAGCGAGACGGCCCGGTGCCGGTTCGCCGGGTTGCGGAACACCGGCAGCGTGGACCGCAGCGACGACAGCGGCAGCGGGAGTACGCCCTTGATCTGGGCGGCGTCGATGGCGACCGCGGCGGCCGCCAGGTCCTCGCCGAGCAGCTTCTCGGCGATCATCCCGCCGAACGAGTGTCCGACGAGAATCGGCCGCTGCGGGAGTGCTTCGATGATGCGCGCGTAGTGCTGAGCGACGTCGTCGATGCCGTGATCGGCGATCGCGTCGGGGTTGTCCCGGGCCTGCTCGACCGTGGCGGCGATGCCCGGCCAGCCCGGCGCGATCGGCGCGTACCCGGCCTGTTCGAACAGCCGTACCCACGGCTGCCAGGACGTCGCGTGCAGCCACAGTCCGTGGATGAAGACCACGGGGATTCCGCCTGCCATGATTCCTCCTAAGGTGAAAACTCTCCCTTGATCCTGCTGAACGGGGCGGCGGGCGGCTTGAGTCAGGCGACTGAACGGGCTACCGCCTCTGCTCGATGAGGCCGAGGGAGGAGAGAGCCTCGGCAGACCGCGGAACTGGAATTCACCGCCGACACGGTCACCGCTTCACACTCAGAATCAGCGCCGTTCGGTTGGGGTGATCGCCGCCTGAACGGCGGCGTCGATGGTGGTGAACGCGGGCACGGCCGCGAGGTCGCTGGCCGAGACCGCCACGTTCGCGTTGCGGTACAGGTGCACGAAATACAGGTCGCGGCCGTCGGCGGCCAGGCGGCGATGCAGGGCGATCAGGGCGTCGACGACGCTGAGGCGCAGGCTGAAACTCGCGGTCAGATCGAGGATCACCACCCGCCGGGGTACGCCTGCCACAGCGGCGTCCACGGCGGCGCGAAGCTGCCCGGTGGTGGCGAAGAACAGCGGTCCGTCGGGGCGCAGGATCACCTGTCCGGCGAACGTACGCAGATCGGGATGCGCGTCCAGCGCCAGGTAGGCACCGTCGGCGGACCGGCCGAGTTCGGAGACGCGCAGGTGCCCGGCGTCGGCGATGAAGATCAGCAGGGACAGGGCGACCGCGAGGAGCAGGCCCGGCAACAGGGTCAGTGTGACGACGCCGAGCACCGCCGCCATCGCGACGGCGAAGGCGCGCCGGTCGCGGCGGTAGTAGGTGCGCAGCGGTGCGAGCGACAGGAACGGCCGCACGGCCATGATGACGACGGCCGCCAGTACGGGTTCGGGCAGGTACGTGAACAGCGGTGTGAGCCAGACGGCGACCACGAGAAGCAGACCCGCACTCATGATCGGCAGCCAGCGGGTGCGGGCTCCCGCGCCGGCCGCCGCCGTGCTCGCCGACGGGCTGCCGGTCACCGCGGCCCCGCCGACCAGGCCGGCGAGCAGGTTGGCCACGCCGAGACCGGTCATCTCCCGGTTGGCGTCCAGGGCGGGCTGGTCGTCGTCGCGCAGCCGGTCGGCGACGCCGTGGCCGAGCACGAACGTGATCAGGGCCAGGCCGGCCGCCGCCGGCAGCAGGTGCAGCCAGGCGCCGGCGGTCAGGTGCGGAAGGCGTACCAGGGGCAGGCCCGCGGGCACCTGCGGCACGTGGTGCAGGCCGTAGCGGTGCAGGCCCAGGGCGTACGCGGCGGCTGCGGCGGCCACGAGGACGATCAGACTCGACGGTACGCGCGGCAGCCGCCGTTCCAGGAGGTACAGCGCCGCCAGGGCGACGACGCCGACGGCCAGCGAGACGAGACTCCAGCCGGAGTGGGCGCGCAGGATGTCGTGGCCGCGGACGAACACGTTGCCGTCGCGGGTGTGCACGTCGACCATGACGGCGGCCTGCCGCACGACGATGACGACGGCGAGACCGAACAGGAAGCCCCGCAAGGCTTCCGGGGCGAGGAACCGGGCGATGAAGCCGCACCGCAGCAGGCCGGTGACGACCAGGATCGCCCCGGTGAGCAGAGCCAGGGCGACGGCGTACGCGCTGCGGTGCACGGGATCGGACGCCAGGCCCGCGACCGCCGCCGAGGTGAGGACGGCCGTGGCCGCCGTGGCGCCGACGATGAGCTGCCGGGACCGGCCGAGCACCGCGTACGCGATCACGCACAGCGGTGCCGCGGCCAGTCCCTGTGCCGGTGCGATCCCGGCCAGCTGAGCGAAGGCGACGGTTTCGGGTGCGAGCAGCGCCACGGCGGTCAACGCGGCGACGCCGTCGGAGCGAAGGACGCCGGACAGGGACATGTCGCACCCGCCCCGCTTACTTCTCGCCGGCCGGCAGGACGTACGGGAACGTCTCCTGGCTGCGCTTGACGTCGCCCGCCTTCAGGCCGCCGGGGATGGCGGAGTTCGTCGCGAGCGAGAACATGATCTCGGGCGCGTTGTCGGCCAGGCGACGGCCGTTGAACCCGGCGAACCCGAACAGCGCCGCCGAGCCCACCTCGTACGCCATCAGGTCGGGAACGATCCGGTCGGCGAGCATCTTCGCGTACTCGTCGGGGCGGTCGGATGTGCCGCGACGGCGCACGACGGACGCGATCAGCTCGATGACGTCCTGCCGGTAGTTCGTGACGTCGTCGGCCGGGTGCGTGGTGTTGGACTCGCTGGCGAGGTCGCTGTCGGCGTCGCGGAAGATCGGCCAGATCATCGGCAGGCCGGTGCGCCCGGCCTGCCGCCAGCCGCCCGCGTCGGTGGCGAGCTTGGTGGTGCTCCAGGCGGAGATGCGCCGTCCCGCGGTGAGGCCGCCGGTGCCGACCGGGATCGCCAGGACGATGGCGTTGACGGTGGAGCCGGTGAACGTGTCGCGGGCGACGCCTGCGACCCAGTGAGTGAGGTCGGCGTCGCCGCCGTGCAGGACGGTCTGGTCGACGGCGTCGAGCTGCGACAGGTCGAGGTAGAACGGTTCGACGGCGGTGCCCGCCCAGATCCGGCCACCGTCGTCAGTGGACAGTGCATCGCCGGTACGCCCCGTGGCGACGACGGTGCCGGTCGCCGCGTCGTCCTGCGCCGCGGGCCCGTCGAGCCGCCAGACCGTGTACGCCTGAGCGCCGTCCTGGGTGGCGTCGAACGCGAAGCGGTAGGTGATCGCCTCCCGCTCGGCGCCGTCGAGGTGGATCTTGAATTCGTAGCGGGCTTCGGGATGGAACGCGTCCGGATGCTGGTCGGCGGCCAGCGACGTACGCGTGTCCATGACGAACACGGTGGCGCCGTCGGCGTCGAACACGTACTGGTCGGTGATGTTCAGCCGGGGATCCTGACGGGCCAGCGGCGAATCGAGGTGATGCGACATGACGAAACTCCTTTGTGGAATGGGATCAGCGGCCGAGTTCGGGTCCGTAGGCGTCGTCCCAGTCGCGGCGCTCGACGTCGAGGTTGAAGTCGCCCGGCGACTCGAACGTCACGTGCGTCATCGGCGTACCGGGTGCGGCGCCGTGCCAGTGCCAGGTGCCGGGCGGGTTCGAGACGACGTCGCCCGTACGCACGACGTGCACGCCCTCGTCGTCGGCCACCACGCCGACGCCGTCGACGATCACCAGATGCTGGCCGCCCTCGTGCTTGTGCGGCACGGTGCGCGTACCGGCGCCGAAGTGCACCGCCAGCGAGTCCAGCCCCGGCAGGGCGCTCGGCAGATGCTGGACGCGGACGTCGTCGGGATGGTTGAACAGCGTACGCAGCGGCTCGGGTACCGGTTCGCCCTTGGCGTCGCCGGTACTGGCGAAGGTATCCATGGCTCCTCCTGGAAGGCCGGTCCGGCGGGCCACCCCCGCCGGTGTCGCCTTCCAGATTTCGCCATGTACGGTCTGCGACGCTTGCGTCAATCGACTGCCTGGCGTACTGCACCCGGGAACGCCATGACCAGGGCATGTTTTGAGAACGCTGCGAGGTTGATCGTGATCGGCGCCCTGGAACTCACGTTCGAGACCATCGACTGCCCGCTGATCCGGTGCGGTCTATAGCCATCGTCGTGGCAGGGCGCATCCGGACAACGGCACGGCCGCCGCCGCCACGACCTGAGTCCGAGCGCTTCGAGCTGCGCCGTTGTTCTGATGAGACAACCGCTTGATATCGCTGAACTCCAGCTCGGGTGGAGCCTCATCGAGTACTGTGGCGATGTCGCCGAGTTCAGCGACGAGCGCTGAGAGCGTGGCGCTCGTCTCGTCGCGCCGGGCCGGCGCGAAGACCGAGGTCAGCCATTGGTCGAGAATCAATGTCGGCGGACCTACCTGCCGAATTAGATCGTGTACCCGCCGTCGACCGCGATTCCGGTGCCGGTGAGGTACCGTCCGCCGGGACCCGCCAGGAAGGCCACCGCCTCGGCGATGTCCTCGACCTCCCCGTAACGGCCCAGTGCCGTCAGCGACCGCTGGAATTCTGCGGTTTCGCCGTCGGCGGGGTTCATGTCGGTGTCGATCGGGCCCGGATCCACGGTCGTGACCGTGATGCCGCGTGGCCCCAACTCGCGGGCCAGACTCTTGGTGAGCCCGACAAGTGCCGACTTGGCCATCGCCTGCAGGACGAAGTTCGCCCCGGGCACGCGGCCGTTGAAGCACGAACCGATGCTGATGATCCGCCCGCCGTCGCCCAGGTGTCGGGCGGCGGCCTGCGCGGCTAGAAACACCGACCGGATGTCGATGGCGATCACCCGGTCCAACTCCGGTTGGGACACTTCCTCGATGCACCCGTAGGCGAGCTCGCCGGCGTTGTTGACAAGAATATCGAGCCGGCCCAGGCTGCGAACCGTCTCCTCGACGGCACTGGCCGCGGCGTCCGGCTCTGACAGGTCCGCCCGGAGAACCATCGCCCGGCCGCCATCAACCTCGATCCGTCGAGCAACCGCATCGGCCTGTTCCCGCGCCCGGACGTACGTCAACGCCACCGTCGCACCCGCGGCGGCCAAGCGGCCGGCGATCGCGGCGCCGATGCCGCGGCTGCCGCCGGTGACAAGGGCAACTTTGCCTGCCAGATCCTGGTGTGTGTTGTTCATGCAGGCATGCTAGAAGTTGACATCAGTGTCAACTTCTATCGCCAGTGACGGGAAGCACATGCGGATCGGAGAACTTGCCCAGCGCAGCGGAGTTAGCCAACGCTCCCTTCGCTACTACGAGGCACAGGGATTACTGACCGCGCCGCGTACGCCCGGCGGGCACCGCGACTACGGCGAGTGGGCCATCGACCGCGTGGTACGGATCCAAATGCTGTTCGCGGCGGGCCTGCACAGCCAGAAAATCGCCCAACTGCTGCCCTGCATGAAGGACGCCGACGGCACCCCGAACGAGCGCGCCACGCCCAAGCTCGTCGCTGAGCTGACCGCCGAACGCCGGCGCATCGACCGCCTCATCGCCGACTTGCTGCTGTCCCGCGATGTCCTCGACGAGGCGATCGGCTCGGCGACGTCCGAGTGATCCACGCCCGGTGACCCGCCAGAAGTCGCGGGCCGGGGGTTCCCTCTGCGGTCGGTTCTGCGGAGAGGCGCTCCGGTTGTGAGCGATGACGGCAGGCGCTGCGGAATCATCCAGGGATTCGAGCGGCTAGGGCGACACCGCCCTCACTGCCAGTCGACCCAGCGCAGCAGCGCTCCACCCAGCACCAGGTCCATCTCCTCGCCGCTCAGGTGGGCCAGCGCCGTGCCGAAGAACCGCAGGTTGTCCTCATAGGAGCAGGGTAGCCGGGTCCAGTCGCTGCCCCAGAACACGCGGTCCGGTCCGAAGGCGTCCACGACACGCCGGAGCGGATCGTGGACATCGGCGAACGGGTAAGGCTCCCGCGAGTGGCAGGGTAGCGCGGAGGCCTTGACCGCCACGTTGGGCAGCCGCGCCAGAGCGAGCAGGTCGGGCAGGTCGGCGTACGCCTCGGCGCCGGTCTTCTCCACCGGAATGGCGAGGTGGTCGACCACCAGCCGCAGACCGGGGTGGCGCTGGGCGACCCGGCCCAGATCCCGTACCAGACCAGGCGGGTAGACCATGACCGGCAGGCCCGCGTCGCCCGCCGCGGCCCAGAACCACTCCGTCGCGCCGTCGAGGAACGCGCCGCGCAGCGGCTCGCGATGGAGGGTGACGCGAACCCCGAGCAAGCCGGGCGCATCGCGCCAGCCGGGCAGCAGCCGCGCGTGGCCTGGTTCGGTCAGCGGTACGCGCCCCATCACTGCGAACCTGTCGGGGTGGGCCCGCGCCGCGGCGAGCGCGACGTCGTTACGGTCGCCTTCCCACGACGGCGGCACCAGCACAGCCCGGCCCACGCCCGCCGCGTCGAGCACCGCGAGCACCTCGGTGCTGTCGGGCGGCACAGGGCGGTGCGCGGTGTGGCGCGCGTGGGCGGGCCACGGCCGGGCCTCGGAGTGTACGCCCCACACGTGCACCTGGGCGTCGACGAGCATCAGCCGCCTGCCGGGGCGAGTTCGGTGATGATCGCGGTGGTGACCGCGGACGCGGGCGACGCGCGGTGTGCGCCGACGAGGTCGTAGGTGAGCACCTCGCCCTTGCTGAGGACGGCGCGTACGGCCGACTGGATGTTGTCGGCGGCGGCGAGCAGCGTTTTGTCGTCGCGCTGCTCGCCGAGCCAGGTCAGCATCTCGGCGGCGGCGAGGATGGTCGCCATGGGATTGACTCGGTCCTCGCCCACGTGCTTGGGCGCGGAGCCGTGGATGGGTTCGAACATGGCGTGCCGGTCGCCGATGTTGCAGCCTACGGACATGCCCATGCCGCCTTGGAGCGCTGCGGCCAGTTCGGTGATGATGTCGCCGAACATGTTGGGCGCGACCACGACGTCGTAGTGCTCCGGCTGCCGTACGAGCCACTGGGTGAACGCGTCGACCAGCACGACCTCGCGCTCCACGATGGGGTATTCCGCGCCGATCTCGTGCAGGACGCGCACGAACAGCCTGCAGCCGTGCAGGATGTTGTCCTTGACCACGCAGGTGACCCGCCGTACGCCGTCGGGCCGGACCCGGTCGGGGCGGATGGCGGCCTCGAACGCGCGACGGATGATGCGTTCGGTGGCGGGACGGGTGACGACGCGGGTGTCGATGGCGACGTCCATCTCGCCGGCGGCCATCATCTTTCCACCGATGCCGGAATACAGGTCCTCGGTGTTCTCCCGGAAGAACAGCATGTCGACGTCCTCGGGCTCCCACACCTGACGGTGCCGGCCGGAGATCAGGTGCCGCACGCCGGGTAGCAGTTTCACCGGGCGCATGTTGGCGTACAGGTCGAGGTTGAGGCGGTTGCCGACGATGGCCGACCAGCCCGCCATCTTCCCGTCCGGGCGCAGGAGTGTGCCGGAGCCGTCCTCGGCGGGCCAGCCGATCGCACCGAGTAGCAGGGCGTCGGCGTCGGCGCAGCGCTGCGCCGAGCCGTCCGGCCAGTCCTGGCCGTGTTCGAGGAAATACCGGGCCCCGCAGGGGATCTCGTCGTAGGCGAGGTCCAGCCCGTGGACGGCCGCGGCGGCGTCGAGCACCCGCCGGGCCTGCCCGACGACCTCGGCGCCCACGCCGTCGCCGGGCAGTAGCGCAATGGTGTAGGTCATGTGTTCGCTCCCGTCAGTCCGTGCGGATCGAGGTCGAGCCCGGTTCCGTCCAGCCGGTCGAACGGCTGGTAGACCGGTGGTAGGCCGATCTGTTGGGCGACGAGTTCGCGGAGCCGGTTGGACGCGAAGCCGCCGATGACGTTCATGGGCGCGTCGCGATACAACCGTTCCACGGTGTTGCCCGGTGTGAGGCCGCGCGAACCGAGCACCTGAACGGCGCGGTTGGTGGCGTGTACGGCCATCTCCGTGGCGTACGGCTTGAGCATGCCGACGAGGTCCTGCACGAGCCGTCCCTCGGTGCGGTGCCACGCGCAGCGGTACGCGAGCAGGCGGGCGGCGTCGATCTCGGTACGCGTCTGCGCCAGGGCGGACTGCACAGCCTCCATGTGCCCGAGGACGCGGCCGAACGCGAACTGCGAGCGCGCCTGGTCCACGGCGGCCTCCAGCGCGGACTCGGCGATCGCGATGGCGGCGATGGAGATGAACAGCCAGCCCCACGCCATGCCTTCGGGGAACTGTTCGAGCCGCAGGGGCAGGACGTTCCTGGCGTCCACGTGAGCGTTGTCGAACACGAGGCCGCCCCATGGCATCGCGCGCAGTCCGATGTGGGGCATGCTGTAGGTGCGTACGCGCTCCTGCCGCAGGTCGACGAGCGCGTAGCACCAGCCGTCCTCGTGGTCGGGCAGGCGAGCGAAAACGACGCCGAGGTCGGCGTTGGTGGCATTGGTGATACGGGCTTTCTCGCCGCTGATCGTGTAGTGGTCGCCGGATCGGCGCACCGTCGTGGTGTATGTGCCCGCGTCGCTGCCGGAGGTGGTCTCCACGACCGGGAAGCACGCGATCCGCTCGCCGCTGACCAGGGAATCGATCAGGCTCCGGTGGTCGTCCAGGTTGCCGTAGGCGCTGATGAGCTTCACACAGACGAGCGCGGACATGGTCGCCGACCAGAACGTGCTCGGGCACGCACGGGCCAGCGTTTCCATCGCCATTGCCTGCGCTGGTCCGTCAAGACCGAACCCGCCCAGCTCTTTGGGGTGGAATACCCGCAGGTAGCCGCTGTCGACGACGTCGCGCCAGTTCTCCACCGGTAGCACGCCGGTCTCGTCCGCGGCCTGCGCGCGCTCGGCGATGCCGGTGAACCGCTCCTGGAGGTGGGTGAGCAGTTTCTGCGCGTCGGCGTCGATCGAGTAGTCCATGGAGTGCTCCTCAGTTCGCGGTGAGAGCGAGCAGTGGGTGGGCGACGGCCGCGCGTAGGACCTCGGTCCCGCCGGCGGCTGCGGTGAACGCGGGCCAATCGCGGTGCAGCCGGGCCACCACCGGGTCGGGGTCTTCGCCCGCGAGCTCAGCGGCCAGGCGGGTCGCGCCGGGCAAGGCACCGGCGAGGAACAGCTTGGCGGCGGCCGGGTTCTGCCGGGGGACCTCGGCCAGCGTTCCCAACTCCCAGGCAGCGCGGTGGAGCAGGCCGCTGGCGAGTTCGGCGGAGGTGTGCACATCGACCACCGCCAGCCGTACCGACTGCGAGCGGGCGAGGTCGGACGTGGCGGCCAGTTCCGTTGCACGCCGGGCCAGGAGGCGCAGCAGCCCCAGCCATGGAGCGGCGACCAGCGTCCGGTCCAGGGCGGCGAGTAGCGGCACGAGTTGCTGTGCCGCCGCGCCGGGCGCGCCGAGCACCGCGTCGTGGCCGACCTCGCAGCCGACCAGCTCCACCTCGCCGATGGGGCAGGTCCGCAGCACGGCGGGTTCGGTGCTGCGTACGGACAGGCCGGGTGTCTCACGATCGAGGAGGAACGCGGTGCGTCGACCGTGGTCGGTCACGGCGGTCAGCAGGAACGTGCCCGCGACCGGCGCGTTGATCGTGTTGTGCAGGGCGCCGTCCAGCCGCCAGCCGTTCGGGGTGCGGACGGCGTGGACGCCTGGTGCGCCGCCGGTGGTCTCGGCCAGGGCTACGGCCGCGACCCGCTCGCCGGAGGCGATCGCGGGTAGGAGCCGTTCGCGCTGGTGGACCGATCCCAGGAACGAGATCGGTACGCCGCACAGCGCGCTGTGAGCGGTCACCGACAGCGCCAGTCCGGGGTCGCCGGAGCCCTCGCCGAAGCCCTCCAGCAGGGCAACGGCCTCCAACGGTGTGGCGCCGCCGCCGCCGTGAACGGCCGGGAGCGCGATGGCCAGCACGCCGTGTTTGGCGAGTTCGGTGAACAGCACGGGGTCCCACTCGGCGTGCCGGTCCCGGGCGGCTGTGCTTTCCTCGACGAGAACGCGGCCCGCGCGCCTGCCCCTGTTGTGGAGTTCAGGCAGCTCACCATCGAAGGTGAGATTCATACTTCGCGTTACCCTTCAGTGCGATGAGAGGGGTGTGGTCCGGCCTGGTGGCGATCGGACGGACCACACCGTTACGAGACGTGTCCCAGTGCCGCCGGCACTCAGACCTTGACCGGCACACAGCGGTGCGGCGACTTGTCGCTGATGTACTCCGCCTCGACGCCGGACTTCCGCAGGTACTCCAGGCACAGCCCGACGCGCTGTACGCGCTGGCGGATGGTGTTCTCGTTCACCGGGTCGTGCGGGTGGGACTGAGCGCTGGCACCGATCTTGAGCATCATCGGCGAGCAGATCTGAACAAGTTCGGGGACCTCGTAGAACCGGATGAAGCCGCCTTTGCTGCCGTAGACGTCGGTCGGCAGATCGATGGTCAGGTCCGGGGCCGCCTTGCGCATGTCCTGCAGGACCGCGAGGCCCAGGTCATGCATGGTGGTGACACTGTCCGCGCCGTTCTCCTTGTAGACCTTTGCCGTCATCGGGTTGGACACGATGCAGTGCGACGACGACTTGATCATCAAATCGGCGGGCAGCACACCGGCGTCGCGCATCTCCTTGAGCATCCGGATGACGCCGAGGTCGTAGGCGATCAGGCCGCGGCACCCCATCTCGGTCAGTCGCAGCGCCTCCTCGGCCGTCTGCGCGAGCGCGTCGTTGTTGTTGATGCGGCGGCCCTGCGAGGCGCCGAAACCGCCCCGGTAGAAGGCCGCTTTGCGGTCGTATTCCGGGCGCGGGCCCAGCGCGAACACCATGCCGACGCCGTTCTCCCGGCACAGCGCGAGCATGTCGAGCACCTCGGCGTCCGACAGCAGCATCGCGCCCAGCGTCTCGTTGAACCGGGTGACCGGCAGGCCTTCGGCCTGGAGCATGCCCAGGGTGGCCTCCAGCACGCGGAAGTTGTTGACGACGGGGATCTCCACGCCGTAGTGGCCGCCGTCCGCGAACTCGATCCCGGACGCCTCCAGCGGGATCTCGTCGCTGTAGGGAAGCCCGTTGTCGCGCAGCCACGTGCGGGCACGTGAAGCGCCGCGCGTGACGTCAATCTGCAAAGTACCGGTCATCGAATCCCCCTAGATTACGAAGACATGGGTCAAGGGTGGGTAGTGCACAAGTCCATCGACGCGCAGGTGTCGAACGATACTGACAAACATCGATCTAAGAAGATGGTCAGCCGGCTGTGGCGGCCGGGATTCCCCGGCGAAGCTGGATGAATTCATCGATTGCGTCGATGTCGCGGCTGCGGGTATGAACGGATACCGCGCATGGGGCAGCGTCGTTACGCAGCTTCGGGAATCCGACGTGCCGCCAGGTGGATCGGTGCGGTGCTCCCTCGCGACCCGCGCGGCCGTTGGCCGTTCGGGGCGGTCACCGGAGGTGCCACGCCTTTGGCCACGTCATGTCGGACGTTGTGGTCCAGGCGAAGCGGTGTGGGTGGGTGCCGTGGTGTGGTCGTCGAATATTCACCTTTCTTCCTGATTGGACAGACCTTCTGACCTGACAATTGAGGGCAGCGACCTCAACTACCGGGTGGGTTGCTCGACCCGCTCTTCCCCCCATGATCATAATGTGAGGCGTTGGAGCAGGGCTTTCTGCACCGTGTCGCGTTCGTCCATAAGGGACATCGGCCACGGCCGATCGCACTCACTATCACGCCACAAGATTCGCGATCATGCAAACACCTATGCCCGCACCAGCTGAGCAGTCATTCGCAGGCAACTTGCGGTGCAAAGTGGCAGGTCAGCGCGTCGGTCGCGCCGCAACAGCACGGAAGTGATTTAAGTCATACTTTCATTTGTCCTGCACGAAGCATTCAAGTGGAAAGCTCTGGCACATGGCAGTCAATGTCCGGTTCCACCAACTCGGCGGTCCCGAGGTGCTGCAACTCGACGACATACCGATTCGGGAGCCACGACCAGGAGAACTGCATCTCCGGGTGCATGCCATCGGGCTGAATCGGGCGGAGGTGAACTTCCGTCGTGGTCACTACATCGACAAACCGCGCGATTTACCGTGCGGGCTCGGATATGAAGCGGCGGGAACGGTGGTGCGCGTCGGACCGGGTGTGACCGGATTCCGCGCCGGTCAGCCGGTGAGCGTTGTACCCGCGTTCTCGCAGAACGACTACGGCACCTACGGCGAGGAGATCGTGGTGCCCGCCTCGGCCGTCGTCCGGCTGCCCGCCTCAGTCGACCCCGTGACCAGCGCCGCCGCCTGGATGCAGTACCTCACGCCGTACGGCGCGCTGGTCGACATCGGCGGGATCCGCGCGGGCGACGTGGTCGTGGTGACTGCCGCGACCAGCAGCGTCGGCCTGGCCACGATCCAGCTCGCCCGCCTGGTGGGCGCGGTGCCCATCGCCGTCGTGCGGTCGGCGGACAAGGCCGACGCCGTACTCGCCGCAGGCGCGGAGCGGGTCGTGACCGTCGGCGAGGACCTGGTCGAGACGGTGCGCGAGGTCACCGACGGACGTGGCGCCGACTTCGTGTTCGACGCCGTGGCCGGCCCCGGCGTCCACGAACTGGCGCGGGCCACGGCCACCGGCGGTCAGCTGATCGTCCACGGCACGCTCAGCGGCGAGCCCACCCCATTCCCCGGCACCGACGGCATGCGCGCCCTCGTGATGCGCAGCTACACGCTGTTCGAGTTCACCTACGTGCAGCACCGGCTGCGCCGGGCGGAGCGATTCATCAGCACGGGCCTGGCCTCCGGAGCGCTGCGCCCGGTCGTGGACCGTACCTTCGACCTGACCGAAATCGTGCAAGCGCACAGCTATCTGGAGTCGGAAGCGCAGACCGGCAAGGTCGTGGTCACCGTCCGGGGGCACTCGTGAAGTTCGGATTCATCGCGTTCCCCACCCGCGAGTCGATCCGACCCGGTGAGTTCGCCACGCTGCTCGAGTCACGCGGGTTCGAGTCGCTTTTCTACCCCGACCACACCCACATCCCGGCGATCACACCGGAACGGTACGACGTGCTGGGCCTGGCTCCGGAGTTCCGCAACGGCCTCGATCCGTTCGTGGCGCTCGCGGCGGCCGCGCAGACCACGACGACGCTCAACATCGGCACCGCCGTGGCGCTGGTAACGGAGCGAGACCCGCTCGTCACGGCCAAGGCCGTGGCATCCCTGGACGTGCTATCCGACGGCCGGATGCACTTCGGCGTCGGCCCCGGCTGGATCTTCCAGGAACTGCGCAACCACGGCGTGGCGCCCGAGGACCGGTGGGCGGTCCAGCAGGAGCGAGTGGAGGCGATGCGTGCGATCTGGACCAACGACATCGCGCACTACCACGGTAAATTCGTGAACTTCTCACATGTCACGTCGTGGCCGAAACCGATACGGCGCCCGCATCCACCGATCCTGGTGGCCGGGAACGGCCCGAACGTGGCCAAGCGAGTGATCTCCTACGGAGACGAGTGGATTCCGATGCTCCGGCCGGGTGTGCTGGACGACATCGCCGAATTCCGTCGGACCGTCCGGAAACCGGGTTCGGACGAGCCGATTCCGGTGACGCTGTTCGGCGGTCTCCCCGAGGACGTGGCGGCGTACGAGCGCGCCGGCGTGGACCGCTGCCTGTTCTGGCCGCGCCCGATGAACACGACCGACACCACCGCGCTGGTCGACCGCATCGCGCTGCTTTTGGGTGGTCGGCTGACCGCCGACCACGTGTAGGGGCGTCCGGGTCGGAGGCCGGTGCTACGGTCGCACAAAACGATCTCCAACATCACTGACGCCGTGCTGGATGGGGTCAAGGCGTGGCAGACCCGGCCCCTGGAAGAGATCAACCCGATCTGCTCACAGCGAGCGGGTGAACATCTTCCGGTGGGCGAAGTTGTGGTATTCCGCGCGCTGGAACGCTTTGAACATGCCGATGTTGCCGGCGTCGCAGTCGCCGCGGATCTCCTCGGCCCCAGCGTCGACGAGTACCTGGGTGCCTCGGGCGACCACGCTGGTGGCGTAGCCCTGACCGCGGCCGATCCTCGCGACGGCGACGAGGCCGATGACCGCCGAGGCGGGTGTACGCGCCGGCATGCTGATCGCCACGGGCGTGTCCGCCGCGTCGTAGCCGATCTCGTACCAGCCGGGCTGGTGGTCCATCTCGAGCATGTCGGCGATGTTGCGTTCGGCCGCGCCGCGCAGGCCGTGCTGGGCGATCTCCGCCTGGAAGATCGAGTCCTGAGTGTCGGTGAGGGCGTCGGCGAACAGCTCCACGAACGGCGTCTCACCCACGTCTGCCAAGGACCGCCAGTGCAGTCGCTCGTCCTGTACCGGCATCGGGTCGCCTGCGGTCCATAGGAACCTGCGGCCGTCGCGAGCGAGGGTGAACCCGGCGTCGGCGAGCAGCTTCTCGCGTAGCTGTGGATCCCGTTGGAACTGGGGAGCCTGGGCGGGGCCGTCCAGGACGTGTCCCTGGGTCTGTGCGCCCAACTCGCGGGCAAGCTCGGCGGCGTACGCCAGCAGCGCCTCGCCGGTGTCCGGGGTGCCGGGTTCCACCAGCACGATGTCCATCGGCACCGTGCGGCCGGGCATCGTCCACAGCACGACGTTGCCGGTCAACCGGCCGTCGCGCTCGGCGACCAGGCACCACTCGGGTCTTGTGCAGCCGTTCTCCAGCAGTCGGGACAGGTACGCAGCGGTCGCCGCGTTGCGTTCGTCGTCGTCCGGACAGGTCGTCAGCGCGGGTAGCTCGTCGGGACGGGCGGTACGAATTCTCAGCACAGTCGGGTTCTTTCTTCGTCGATGGTGGGCAGTGCGATCCGGGGTCGTCGTCTTTCAGGTCCTTGCTCAGCGAGTTTCCTGGCGGTCTCGATGGGGCGATGCCACTCGCCTTCCTCGACGAACGCCTACCTGAACCTAGGCGGGGCCAGTTCTGTTCGGTCACCCGGCAGGGGGGTCGGATCTTCGGTTCAGGGCGTGCCGAACCAGCCGGAGAGCGCTTCGCGCAGCGCGTGTAGCAACCTCGCAGGAGGGTGTCACTTCGGGTGGCGGTCGTTGGACCGTCGCGATTTGCGGCACCACATCAATGAGACGTCGATGTATCGACTGATGCCTATTGCCGGCCGGTCGATGTCCAGTCGTACGCGAGTGGTCGACGATCTTCCCGAGGAATCAGCCGAACGGATTCCCTCTGCCCGGATCGTACCTTTGAATCGCGGGCGGTGTCCTCGACAGGCTCATTGCTGACGTATCAACGTCGCATTCGGCAGCCGTACGGCGTACTGCCCGGTCCAAACGCGACCGTCGCACCGACCCATTCAACGATATTGCCCAGCGTAGCCTCGTCGATACGATGGCGGCCGATCGTGAATTGCTCGTCGGGCATGCGGGCGTGTCGGGTCGGCGTTGTACGCCATCTGTCCTTCACAGCCTGGCCGGGCGACAGGTAAACCGGGGTATCGGCCTGCGACAGGCGCATGGCCTCATGCGAAAGGCTTCCCATATGGCACCCAAGCCCGAGTGCGCTCTCGTGCTTCTCGCGGACATCGAGGACTACAGCAGCAGACTGGACGTGGTGCAGGCCAAGCTGCGGGATGCGCTGGTGGAGGTGCTACGCGAGGCCGCTGACAACGCGCATGTCGATTGGGCCGGCTGGACCCACGAGGACCGCGGTGACGCGGTTCTGATCTTCGCGCGCAAGCCGGGTCCGGTGGAGATCCTTGGCGACTTCGTCTACCAGCTCAGCCTCGGACTGAACGCGTACGCCGAGTCGCGTAACGAGAGTCATGCCATGCGGCTGCGCCTCGCGGTCCACCATGGATACATCTGGCAGGACAGCCGGGGCTGGGTCGGATCGGCGATCAACGCCGCCACCCGGCTCTGTGATTCGGATGCCGCACGGAATGCCCTTGAGACCCATCCGGAGTCCAAGCTGGTGGTCATTGTCGGCGACGAACTTCATCGAGATGTCATCATGCAGGGCCACCCCTCCATACCGGCGGCCGACTATCGGCCGGCCCGTGCCGTCGCCAAGAAGACGGACCAGCCGGCCTGGGTCTGGACTCCGCCCGGCCCGGCTTCGGCCCAGCGTCTCGATCCGGGAAGTCCGCCGGGGGCGAATGCTCCGGAAGCTCCGGGCACAGACACGGGAGCCGGTGGTGAGAACGCCGCCGGTGCGACGGGCGTCGCGCCGCGAACCAGCACGGAAATTCACGCCGAGCGCATCGGCAACGTGGTCACCGGTCCGCTGAGCGTGCAGCACAACCTCATCGGCATCGTCGAAGGAGGGATGGGAGGGTGACACAGCCCGCCGACGTTCCAGGCGCGCAGCCGCCCCCCTCGCCTGGTGGCGGGGACCAGGCAGGGCCACCTGCGACTCCGGACAACCCGCAGGCGACGGGCGCGCCGCAGACCGGTGCGCAGGCTGATGCGGGGCCGAGCCGGGCCGGGAAGACGACGTACGTCGCCAAGACGCTGCACGACACGGGCAGCGTCTCCGCGCGGCAGCAGATGAGCCAGGCGGCACAGCGCAGCCTGAGCGTCGACCGCCTCGGCATCTACGCCGCCGCCGGAGTGCACGCCGAGGGCGATCTGATCGGCCTCCAAGTCAACATGGCGACGGAGCAGACCCTGCTGCCCGGCCGCTTGCCCGACGCCGTCTACCTCTCGGTCAAGGAGGCGTTCGTCGGCGACGAGAAAGACCTCATCACCGCGGTGGAACAGCTGGGCGCCGTGCCCACCCTGGTCGTCTGCGACCAACCGGGCCGTGGGCGGCTGGCTCGCGCGGTGCGCGTACTCCAGCTGATGGAACACGCCACGATCCGCGTCGTACGCGCGGTGAAGGATCTCAAGGACAACGTCGTCGAGGGCACGGGCTACATCTACATGCCGGCGGACAGCGGCGTGGTGGACATGCGTGAACTGGATTCGCTGGGTGTGCAGTTGAGCCACGCGGGGGCCCGGTTGATTCTGATCCTTCCGCCCGAGCGCATCACGGTCGAGCTGCTGGAGATCCAGATTCAGCTGCCGCCCGGGCCGAGCGCGATGGACGTACTCAGGCGTCACCTGTCGTGGCGCCTCGCCGAGGAGTCCGCCGCCGCCACCACCGTCGTGCAGTCGATGATGGCCGACTTCGTCGCCGACGACGCACCGCTGCGACATGCGGCCGATCTCGCCCAATGGATCTTCGAGGCTCGTTCGGACAATGGCTACGACTATGAATCGGTACGCGCCCGGGTCGACGAACGTACGCGTACCGCCTTCGAGATCTGGTTCGACCAGCTCGATCGTGAGTCGCAGGTATTCGCCATCGCCTTGGCGGTCCTCAACGACCTGCCTTACGAGTACGTGGTCGACGCGGCGCGGTCGTTGCGGCGGCGGGTCATGCCGCCGATCACGGTGCTCAACGCGGGCTCGGAAGGCAATGAGATCGCGGTCCGGGCCCCGGCCGACACCTTCCAGATCTCGCGGCGCGAGCGGCTGACCCGGTTGCACGCGATCGTCGAACGCAAGGACGTACGCGGCGAGTACGGCATGGCGCCGGCCGACGTGATCCGCTACCGGAATCCGGCCTACGCGCCGCAGATCATTCAGCGGGCGTGGTCCCAGTACGCGGCCCAGGCGCAGTTGCTGGACTGGCTGCGGGAGCTCGCGGTCCACCCGGCCGAGCCGGTACGCGTATGGGCGGCGACGGCGATCGGCATCCTGACCGCGGAGTCCTTCGACTACCTCTGCGAGACGGCGCTGGAGACGTGGGCACTCAGTAAATCGATGTATGCCCGCTCGGCTGTCGCGCACGCCCTGCATGTGCCGGCGAGTGATCCCCGGTTGCGCCCGCACGTCCGCAAATTGGCCGCTACCTGGGCCGATGCGGCGGCCATGACCGAGGCGACCGACCTGACCGATGACGACTTCGAGGTCGATCGGCTCGCCCAGGCGACCGCCGCCCGCATCTACGGCGTCACACTCGGGCGTGACGAGCCTGACGAGTCGCTGAGCGCGTTGCGCCGGCTGGCCGAGATCGACGACATCCGCGTCGCCCTCGCAGTCGGGGAGAGTCTCGCGGAGCTGTTGCTGGACCGGCCCGAGCGGGCCGAGCCGATTCTCGCCAACGTGCTGTCCTGGCTGGACGAGGACGCGGACAACGAGGATCTCGCGGCAACCGCCCACCTGGCCTTCTTGATCCTGGCCACCAGCCTCGTGGTCGAGGTGCCCAGGGCAGAGGGCGCGGCGGACGCCTTCTCGTGGCCGATGCTGTTGCACCTGGCCGCGGAGAAGCCGGCACTCGGCTTCGGCATAGCGCGCATCTGGCACTACGCGATGTCGACGACCCGCTACTTCCCCGAGCAGGCGGACCTCGTCCTGGCCCAGTGGCTACGGCAGGTCGCCGACGACCAGCGGGCCTGGAGCCCGCTGGCGACGCTCGCGTCCCAGATCTGCTTCGACGATCTGGGACTGCACCAGCACCTGCTGACTCTGGTCGAGACCTGGATCACGGACGGCACTCTTACCCCTTCGAACGCGGCGGCGGCGGCCGTCCGTGACAAGTTGATCTCTCAGAGGTGATGATGAATCCGCAGGCCCCGGAGCTGTTCGTCCGTACGCCGGTACAGCAGCTGGCTTTGTCGAAGGTGGAGAAGCCCCCGCACATCTACGTCGTCTACTCCACGGTCGATGGTCACGTGATCGACCTCGGCGGCGGTCGCGTCGCCGGTGTGACCGACCGGGTCGGGCGCGGGCTGAAGTACCGGTACGACGTGGACGTGTCGCCACGTGAGGCGCACATGCGCGTCAATCCGGGAACGCTCAAGAGTTCGGAGCAGGTGTTCGACTTCGGCGGATTCGTCCATATAGGATTCCGGATCTCCGACCCGGCGGCGTTCGTTCGCTACGGCCAGCCGGCCGGCGCCCACAGCCTCGTCACCAGCCGGGTGATGGAGAAGATGCGGATGATCTGCGCGCAGTATCCGATCACCCGGGTCGGGGACGCCGAACTCGCCGTCAATCGCAGCTTCGAGCAGCCCTTGGAGCTGAGGATGGAGGGCGTGACCGTCTACCGCTGCGTCGCCAGTCTGTCGGTCGACGACCAGCACGGCGAGCACGCCAAGGCGGTCCGCGCCGCCGAGCAGCAGGCAGTCCTTGCCCAGCATGCGCATACGGCGAACGTGCAGAGCGCGGCCGCGTCCGTCGAAGTACAGAGCATCCACGACAGTCACGCCCGGGAGAGCCAGCGCAAGCTCGTCGAGACGTTCAGCGGCATGAACATCGATGAGTCGCAGCTGCTCAAGATCTTCGTCGCCCAGAATCCCGCCAACGCGGCGACCGCGTGGCAGCTGCTCGCCGAGCGGGACGCGGCCCGGCATCAGCGCGAGGACATCCGCAACGAGGTCTCGCTCCGAGTCTTGCAGTTCCTGGTCGACAACAAGCTGCTCACCCGCGGGCAGTTGCAGCAGGTGCTACCGCACCTCACGGCGCTCGACGACGGTCGGCAACTGTGGGCCGTGGCCGCCGCGTCGGCGCCCGCGGCGCTGCCGGCGGGACCGGACCCCTACCCGACGATCGAGGGAAGTGTGCAGGCCACGCCGGCGGCCCGGCCGTCGGTGGTACTCGGACCCCAGGCGCAGTCGGCCGGCCCCGGCGGTCCGGCCGGCAGCCCCTACTCGGCACCGGCTCCCGCTCCGATGGCGGCTCCTGCTCCGGCGAACTCAGCCGGTCCCGCTGCGCAGGCCCGGCCGGCTACCCGGCCGCCGATGTCGACCGCGCCCATGCAGATGCGGTTGCCCCAGCAGCCCGGCTCGACTGCCGACACGGCGGCGTCGCCCGTGATCCCGGTCGCGCCCCCGGATCAGGGCACCGCGGCGGTGGCAGCGCCGCCGGTCCCCGCACCGGCCGCCCCGCCGACGGCTGACGTACAGCCGATCTACGTGCTCGTGGACACCTCGACCGCGCTCGCGCCGTGGGCTCCGCAGGCCCAGGGCGGCCTCACCGATCTGCTGCGCGAGGTCGGCGCGAGGCCCGACGTCGCGGCGACGCTGCGGCTGGCCGTCTTCGGCATCGCGGACACGGTACGCGAGGTCGTCCCGCTCGGCCCAGTCGGTGCTGCCGTACCGGCGTGGCCGCCGGTGGCGGGGGCGTCGGCGTCCTTCGGGTCCGGCTTCGGCGAGCTCTTCCGGCGCGTGCAAGGAGACGTGGCCACGTTGAAGAGCCAGGGGCACTCGGTCAAGCGGCCGGTCGTGTTCCTCCTCCTGGGCGCCGAGCCACCGGCGGACTGGTCCGGCCCGCGTACGCGGCTGGCCGATCGGCAGGCGCTGCCGGCCGGGCCCAACATCGTCGCGTACGGTCTCGGCGGCACGACGCCTGTCACCGTACGGGCGATGGCCACACGGCCGGACTTCGCCTTCCAGTCGGCCGACGCCGACCTGGGCGCAGGGCTCGCCGCATTCTGGCGATCGGTGACGGAGAGCGCGATTTCGACCGGTGAGACCCTCGTTCGGGGAACACCGACACTTTCGGTCAGGGATCCAGAAGGCTTCCAGCGGGCCTGAAGACAGTGAGTACGATCGCTGCATGGTGGGCATCTCCCAAGCCAGCCGATTCTGGCCCTCACTGTCCGAAAAGGACCGTGGGGAGCTCTTGGCGCTCGGGCAGCGGCGGATGTTCTCCGTGGAGAGCGTCATCATCGAACAGGACGCCCCGCCGGGGCTCGTCTTCGTCATCCTTTCCGGCTGCGTCAAGGTCGTCGCCCTCGACAAGAGTGGTTACCAGGCGATTCTCGCCCTGCGTCAGGCCGGGGACGTGGTCGGCGAGATGGCGAGCCTCGACGGCGGCACCCGGTCGGCGTCGGTGCTGGTCCTGTCCGAGGTACGCGCGCTCACATTCCGCTCCGAGGTGTTCAGCACCTTCATTCGTGCACATCGCGAGGCGGCGGCGGTCCTGCAGCGCTGTCTGGCCGAACGGCTCCGCGAGGCCGACCGGCACCGGGCGGCCGCCGCCACCTACTCCACCACGCAGCGGCTTGCCCGCATCCTCATCGATCTCAGCCGCAACCATGGCAGTCCCCAGGCGGACGGAAGCGTTCTCATCGGTCTCCCGTTGTCCCAGGATGACCTGGCCGGCCTGCTGTCGGTGTCGCGGCGTACGGTCGCGCGGATCATGGAGGACTGGCGCAGCGGCGACATCGTCGCGACCGGCCGACTCGCCATCCACATCAAGGATCAAGGGCGCCTGCTCGCCATTGCCGCCTGATCCGAACGGGCGCCGCGAGTGTCATCGCCGTTGTGCGTCAGATGGCCTATAGGAACGTGTCGCGGGCCGCGATCATTGCACTGGTAACCGGGTGTCGAACAAGTGGGCCGGACTTACCTGCCGGAGTAGCCATCGTAGACCAAGGAAAATGGCCCACCGCTTCTCGAGGAGCCACTCTGTACGGCGGACCGGGCATGTCTATACGGGCATAGATGGTCAACCGCCGTGGAGAAAAAGCAGTCCGCGAGTCAACGTGATCAAGATATAGGCTCCCACCACTGCGGCTTGTGTTATTCGAGGACCTCGACAGCTGCTCGCACACCGCGCGGCATACCTACTGGAGAACACAGTGGAGCTGGCGTTCAGCCGAAAATTCGGACCTATGTGGACTATCGGAGCCGGACTGTGAATTCGGGATCGCCCGTGACGGCGCGCTGCCTGATCTGCGGCTGGCCGGCCGGCACCGGGGCGGAGTGCATCGTCTGCCACTCTCCGCTGGCCGGCGCCGAGGATGCCCGCCGCCGGGCTCGGCTGGCGTGGGATCTGCGGGCCGCGCACCGGGCGGCGGCCGGTGACGAGCGCGCCCTGCTGGCCCTGGTCGCCGAGGTACGCAGCGACGACCCGGTCGAGCCGGCGGACATCCTGGCCGCCGGTATGAACCTGCGCTGGGAGCCTGACCGGCATTACGACCACAGTCTCGGTGCGATCGCAAACCTGCTCAGCGCCCTTGTCGCCGGCGACCTCGAAGTACTCGTGTTCGTCTGCCTCACCGCCGACGGAATCGAGCTCCACCGAGCGGAGGCGAGCGGCTCGCGGCTGGCGCACATGGCCGACCCCGGACCGAGATCGGAGTGGGCGGAGCTCACCGCCGCTCTGCCCACCGACCCACTGCGGCGCCGATTCGTGCTGGCGGGGGGTATCGGCACGAACGAACCCGCCGACCCGGTCGCCGTCGTGGCTGACATCCTCTCCCAACTGCCGGACCTCGACGCCCTGTTGATCTCCTCCCGGCGGGCGATCGTCGTGGTCGACGGCTGCCCGGACTGGCTGCCGTTGAGCCGGGTACGCGCCGAGGCGGTCACCCGTTACCGGGCGTCGACGTGCCTCAAGCATCCCCTGACCGGCCCCGATGACAGCGCGGCCGCTCTCGTGGACAGCCTGGTACGCCAGGCCCCGGTCGGCGTACGCCATGAACTGGTCCTGATCCGGCCCGGTGACGACGGTGTGCTCCAGCTGGAGATGGCGACCGTCCTACGGCCCGGTGAGAAGAGCACGGCGGTCAACGAGGTGGAGATCTACGCGCCGGTGGGCCCGACAGGGCCGGTGGCGTTGCCGTTCGTCATCCGCCCGACCGCGGTGACGGAGCCCGCGGACTGGGAGATGGTCGAGCTGATGCTGGCCGATGTCCCGCGGGGACGGCGTAGCCGCATCCGGGTCTCCCTCAACGACCGCGCCCAGTTCGCGCTCGACGGTGTGCCGGTCGTGAGCGGGCCTTCGTCGACGTGGCTGGAACTGTTGCACCGCATGCCACGCCGCCTGGTCGGTGGTCCGATCGACGTCGTCTTCGCGGTAGAGCTGGTCGACGGTCCTGCCGCCGAGGCCCGGCTCGATCTGGTCCGCGCGACGGTGGACGCGATCGCGAGTGAGGTGTGGGATCCCGAGCTGATCAGGGTCGGTGCGATCGGCTACTTCCAGCATGGTGACCTACGCCGGGAACCGGAGACCCATGTTCAGCCACTCACCGCCCCGGCCCTGGCCAAGCGTGCGCTGGCGGCCTGGCGTACGCGATCCAATGTGGATGATTACGCCGCCTGCGTGGAGGAAGCCCTCGCGGACGCCGCCGAGCTGGCCTGGCGTGACGAGGCGCACCGCTTCCTCGTGACGTTCGGATCTCGGCCCCCCTACCTGCGGGACCAGCTGCCGGCCTACACCAACGCGTGTCGCAAAGGGCTGGACTGGGTTGCGGCGTACAACCATCTCGCGGCGCGTGGCGTACGCATGATCGGAGTGCTCGGTCAGCCGGAGTGGCCTGCCCCGCGCACCACCGATGACGTCGCCTGGGTACGGCTGCACGAGGCGTGGCAGGCGCTCGGCGCGCACGCCTCCTTCGCACAGCAGGACACCGAGATCGCCGACATCCTGCACGCGGTGCAGGTCGCGTATGTCACGCCGTCGACCCCGTTCGCGTACGCGGTCGCGACTTCCCCCAGTCGGAACCATCCGGAGAGGACCTCATGAGCCTCCAGCCCCCGCCCGTGTCGTCGCGCCTGGCGTCTTCCAACTCGGCCGCTCCGGTCGTCGCCGGTCCAGCGCCGGCGGTGCCGAGACCGCCGTCCTCGGCGCGGCCGTCCGCGGCGCCGGCGCCCGCCGTGCCACCCGGCCCGCCGCCCATCAGCATCGGGCTGTGCGGTGCCACCGGCGGCGGCAAGACGACCTTCCTGGCTACCTTGAACACCGCGATCCAGAACGCCAACCTCGGTGGCGACCAGTGGACGTTGACCGCGCGCGACGAGGCATCGCTCAAGTTCCTGCGCGAGCGCGAGGCCGAGGTGATCAGTGGCCGCATGTTCCCGCAGAGCACCACGGTCACCAGTCAATACCAGTGGCGGATCGACGGGAGTACGGCGCCGGCGAGAACCGGGCGGTTCCGGCGTACGCCGACCGCGCGGCCGATCAGCTTCGTCATCGACGTGGAGGACCGGCCCGGCAGCGCCTTCCTCATGGACGACGACGCCAGCTTCAAGATCACTGAGGAGGGCCTCAAGCGGCTCGCCGACGCCAGTGCCCTGATCTTCATCTTCGACCCGATCCGCGAGCTCGACCGCGGCGACGTGCAGGTCCGGTCCAACTGGCAGTACTTCAGCGGTCTGGTGCAGACCCTGGGCATGCGCCTCGGACAGCTGGGCCGGCTCGCCCCGAACGGACGGCTGCCGCACAAGCTGGCGGTCTGCGTCACCAAGTACGACGACCCGAAGATCTTCGGGCACGCGTACCACGCGGGGCTGATCGACGTGGACGCCGACGGACAGCCGCACGTGCCCGCCGATCGCACGAACGAGTACTTCGAGTGGTTCTGCGGATTCGCCGAGCGGCACGCTCAGGACTCGGCGCCGTCTCAGTTCCTCGGCCTGATGCGAGCCTCCTTTCAGCCCGACGCCGTACGCGTCTTCTGCACCTCGTCGGTGGGCTTCTACACCGAGCCCGGCAAGGAGATCGACCTGCACGACTGCTGGAACGTCCGCATCGTCGACGGGTTGCCCCGCGTACGCGGACGGCTTCGCCCGATCAACGTTCTGGAGCCGCTCGCCGCCCTGGAAAGCAAGATCAGCACGGGGGCGTGGTGATGTCACAGGCGCGGACCGTCGCCGTTCGCTGGGCTCTGCGCGGCAAGCCGCAAGGGTCGGCCGACGACTACCAGATCATGGCGTGCGACGCCGGGGCGGCGGCCCGGTCGACCTATGCGGCGCGCATCAGTGACATGGTCCGGGCCGACCCCAGCTCGGCTTCCGAGGGGCGCGTGGACGCGCTGCCCTGGCTGCTGGTGGGGCCGTGGGAAGCGGAGAACCGGGTCAGCGCGGCCATCGTGTACTGGCCGGACGCCGACTACCGCGACGGTGTCGGCCGGCCGGTGATGTTCACCCGCTATCTCGACGTTCCGTGGCCGGACCTCGCCGCCGCCGGAGCGGACCTGGCAGGGCTTTACACCGCGCTCGCGACCCTGCCCGCCGACGGTTCCCGCGCGGCCCAGGTGACGCTGTCCGAACCGGACCCGGCCGGGATGCTGGCGACAGTGGAGGCCCTCGATCCGATCTGGCTCGCCGGAGTGGCGGCGGCCCTCCTCGACGGCCCGGTGCGCATCGTGCCGGACGCCCGCAGGCAGACTGCCGAGGACCGCCTCCAGGTGCTGGACGCGGTCGCCACACTGCTGCCGTACGGGCTGCGCGCCCGGCTGTCGGCCGGTACCTGGTCGGCGCACCCCGGTGACGGGCTTCGGCTGGCCTTCGCCGCCCAGGCGAGTGAGGGCCAGCAGCTGGTGCGCTTCGGCGAACCTGTCGGTGCGCACCGGGGCCTGGCCGCCATCGAGTACGCCTACCGCTGTTCCCGCCTGCTCAAGAGCATCGGTACCCAGGGCGTGGTCGAGGCGCTCTGGCGGGACCGGCGTTCCTACGATTGGGCTGACCCGGGCCAGGTCCTGCGGAGCCTGGAAGGGTTGGACCGGCCGTTCGCGGTGCACCAGGACATGCTGATGGGCACCGCGAAGATCAGCGATGTCGTGGCCCTGCTGAACGCCCCCGAGACCGACCTCGCCAGGGCCGAACCGGAGGTGGTCGACCGGCTGGTCCGCGAGGTCGCCGGCAAGGCCCTCGGCGACCAGGTACGCGCGCTCGACCGGCACTGGCCCGTCCCGGCTGTCCGCGAGGCGATCCTCCAGTCGATGCTGGCCTGCGCCAATCCGCGGCAGACGGTTTCGCTCTGGCGGACCGCCGACGCGTACGGCGAGAGCGTTTCGGTGTTGTGCGAGCTCATCGACCGGGCGAGCGTCGGCAGCCTCGACGAGCGCCACCATGTCGCCGCGTTCCTGGCCGAGATGAACATGTTCGCACCCGGTGAAGAGCTGCGCTGGGCGCTGCTGACGGCACCGGAGATCACCGCTCTGCTGGTCCTTGAACTTCTGCCGACCCGGGCAGCGTACGCGCGACCCTGGCTGGACCTCTTGTTCGGCGACACGGCGACCGAACGTCCACAGTGGGCAGAGGCGTTCGTGGCGATGCGTGCCGGCCGACCTGTTCTGACCAAGGAGCAGATCCTGCCGGACGCGCACGGCGGGCGCTGGATGATGCTCGCGCTGCTGGCCGCGGCCGATGCGGCCGGTACCCCCGGCACCTTCCTCACCTGCGACAACGCCTGGTCGGTGCTGCTCAACCAGCTCAAGGCGGACGACGCCGCCGTCAAGGCGCGGTTCAAAGCGCTCGCCCTCGGTCTGTCCAGGCTGGACGATCGTCCCCACGCCGCCCTCGACCTGCTCGTCTTCGCGGTCGGCGGCCTGGCCGGCAGCACGCCCTGGGACGGGCGCGCGTACGCCGCGGTGGCCGACTACTACGCCGAGATCAACCAAAAGCTCGAACGTGTGCTGCTGACCGATCTGCGGGAGCGGCTGGCGACCGGGTTCATCGACGCCAGTGTCGGTGCGCTGACCCGAGAGCGGGTGACGCGCCTGACGGAACTGTGCCGCAATCTCACGGACCCGGAAGCCGCCGATGCGATCCGGCGCCGGATCGCCTGGGGCGCGGTGCAGGATCCGGACATCCTCGGCGGCTGCGACGCGGCCACCATCGACGAGTTCATCCGGCTGCGGCCTGAACTCGCCAACGTGATGCTCCTGGTGCGGCTGCGCGTGGCGGCGGCCGACGACCTGTCGATGGAGGACTTCACGACATGCTGTGTCGAGGCGCTCGTCCGGCACGTGCCGGTGTCGCAGATGCTCGACACGATCCGGAACTGGCCCGGATTCGCCAGCCCGGTCGAAGCGCTCGAATTCTTCGAATGGCTCGACGCCGCGGCCGTACATGCGATTCCGGCCTGGCAGGACGACTCGGTCGCCCTCTACGCCGTGCATTGGCTGTTGCGCGGCGGTGCCGGTGCGTCCCGGGCCGCCGCCTTCGACGCCTGGCTCAAGGACTTCGTCCAGGTGCGCCGGGCTTACCTCAAGAAGCTCGAACAGGTCGCGAAGGAAAGCCGGCGGGCGCGGGGCTGACGCCCTGACCCACCGGACCGAGGAAGGAATCCCATGAGACATCCCATGAAGCTCGGCAACATCCTGGCGGCAGTGGCGGTCTTCGCGGCGGTGAGCGTGACGGGTCCGCCGGTCGCACTCGGCGCGGGTGCCCCTACAGTCACCCGCGCGGACCCGGCCACGCTCGGCGACATCGTGGGGGCCGTCGGTGTCGGCGACGTGCCTGCCCAGTACGTCATCATGGCCGATACCTCGACATCGATGCGGTTCGACAACCGCTACGGCGGCCTCAAGGAGAGCCTCCGGGCCTTCTTCGCGGCGCTCGCCCCCGAGGACCAGCTGACCTTGATCACCTTCGACACGAGTGCCCGTATCGCGTATCAAGGCAAGGTCGGGCGCTCCCCGGACGCGCTGATCGCCAAGCTGCCGGCCCAGGCCGACGGGCAGGGCACCGACATCGGCAAGGCGATCGAGGCAGCGGTCGGCGCGCTGAAGTCCAAGGGCACTCCGGCCATCGCCAGCGTGGTCCTGGTCACCGACGGGGAGCACAAGCCGCAGTCGGGCAGCGCCTACCGCTTCACCGGCGGGTACGCCTGGCAGACGCTGCACAACGAGGTGGCCCAGCTGCACAAGACCTCCCTGTCCGCGTACGACCTGCCGATCGCCGGGGCGAAGGGGGCCGCTCTGCTCGGCAAGGTGTTCCCGCATCCGATAGACCTGCCGGCGCGTTCCATCGACGACGTGACACGCCTGCTGGAAGGGCCGAAGGACCGGGTTCTGAAGGACAAGTTGCGCGCCGCCCTCGCGGCCGATCTCGCCCAGGGTGCCTCCGTGAGCTGGCCGGCGGGTTCGCCGATCACCGGGGACACGAGCACCGTCACCGCGACCGTCCACTCGGGAACGAGCAAGATCCCGCTCAGCCTCACCGACCTCGCCGTCGACAGCTCGGACGGCACGTTCACGGTGACCCCGGCCGTCCACGAGCTCCACGTGCCGGCAGGAGGCAGCGCCGATCTTCCGCTGCGGGTCACGTGGAAGGTGCCGGGGCGAGGTTGGGCCTACCACTCCTCCTTCGACGCGTCGACAAAGCTCACACTGCATGCCACCGTCGCTTCGCCGTGGTCGGCGACACTTCAGGACGACCTGGGGATCGCGTACGCGCCGAAGCTCACCGGGGAGTCGTCGTCGATCGGTGCCCGCGCGGAGATCGGCCGGCCGTGGTTCTACAACATCGTGCTGCTCATCCTGGTCCTGCTCGCCGCGCTGGCCGCATACGCGAACTACCGGCGTCCGCAGCTCGGCCAGGTGCTCGCGGTGAACGCGCCAGGAGTCGCCGCTCCGACGCTCGTCTCGCTGGCCGGTCGGGGCCGGTCCGCTGTCCTGCCGACGCAGGAGACGCATGACCGCCAGCCCCTCCACGTCCGGATAGTCCGCCGGAACGGCAGCCGGCTGCTGCGGCTGCGGGCTGGTGCCGAGGAGCGGCTGCTGCCTCCCGACGTACGCACAGTGGTACGCGGAATGGCGTACGAGTGGGTGTTCAACGGCCGGATTCCGACGCAGCGGTCGGCTCCGGTGGTGGACATGACACCGGCCCGGTTCACCCCGGCCGCCGCGTCCGGCCAGCCGGTCCCGCAGCCGACGCCCGCACCGGCGGCACCTCCGCCGTCGGCGTCCGTGCCCGCCGTCGAGCCGGTTTCGGGCAGCCAGCCCTCCACCGTGTCGTCCAGCACGCCCGCACCGCCGCTGTTGAGCGGTACTCGGGCATATCCCGCTGCCCCGCCTCCGGCTCCGGCGCAGCCGCCCGCCGCTCCCGCGACCCGGCCGCCGCTCACCAGCCCGCAGCCGCCGCCCCGAGCGGACCTGCCCATCGCCGACCAGCCCGCCGCGCGGATCGACTGAAGCACCACCCAGCCTGCCACCCGTACCGAGGAGGACCCCCGTGAGCCAGCAAGTCCTGCCCTTCTATCTGGTCTGCGACGAGTCGGGCTCGATGTCCGGCGCTCCCGTCGACGCGATCAACCAGTCGCTGCCCGAGCTTCACTACGAGATCGGCAGCAATCCGGTGGTCACGGACAAGACCCGGTTCTGCCTGATCGGCTTCTCGTCGAAGGCGGAGATCCTGCTTCCGCTGTCGGACTTGAGCACGGTCACCCAGATGCCCATGCTGAAGGCGTCCGGTGGTACGAACTACAGCCAGGCGTTCGACAAGCTGCGCGAGACGATCAACAACGACGTGAACGCGCTGAAGTCCCAGGGCCACCAGGTGTACCGGCCGGCGGTGTTCTTCCTCTCCGACGGCCTGCCCAACGACGACTGGCACCAGTCCTACCAGGCGCTGGTCGACCCGGTCTGGCGGCCGCACCCGAACATCCTCGCCTTCGGCTTCGGACAGGCCGACACGCAGACCATCCAGCAGGTCGCCACGACCAAGGCGTTCATCGCCAACGGAACGCTCGGCCCGGCGGCGGCGCTCCGCGAGTTCGCCAAGTCGCTGATCCGATCGATCGTCAACTCCGGCACCTCCTCGGCCGCGGAGCAGGCCGGTGGCGCGACGCTGGTCATGCCGGACAACGTGCCGGGCTTCACCACGATAGAGGCGGACCAGGTGTGATCGGCTTGATCCGGCTGATTCTGAGGAGACCGAGCATGCCGCAAGCCGAGACCGGCACCACGCCGCCCGCGGCGGATCCGTCCGGAGTTCCCACCGCCGCCGCCGAACAGGGGCCGGCGCCGGACAATCCGCACGCCGGGGAATCGCCGATGGTGCGACAGCAGCTGAAGGCCCAGGTGATCGACACCCGGCCCGAGTTGCCCCCGCTCCCGACGGCACCGCAGCCGGTGCTTCCCGGGCTGCCCCAGATTCCCCAGCTGGTCGACACCCGGCCCTCGCCTGAACCCCCGGCGCGGCCGCACCAACCGGTCGGCGATCCGGAACGCGAGGCACCGCGGGGCGTACTGAGCCTGGCCGCCGGCGGGAAGATCGAGCCCGAACCGGCTGCGCGGCGGCAGTCGGTGGCTGCGGGGCCCGCGGCGCCGGCGGCCGCGCCGCCCCCGCAGGCGTCACCACTGGGGGAACCCGTCGTGCTCATCGGCAATCCGAAACTGCGTTCCGAGCCCAGAGCCTTTCCCGAGATCGGTGAGCGGGTACCTGACTCCATTGTGGATGGAGGTGAGGTCGACGGGCTCATCGTGCGCGCCGCGTCACTGCGGGGCGACGACCACCGGCACTATGCCGAGACCCGGCAGGACTCCTTCGGCCTGTACGCCATGACGCCCGTACCGGGCGGCCCGGTCTTCATGGCCGCCGTGGCCGATGGTGTCGGTAGTGAGACGTGGTCGCACATCGGGTCGGCCGCGGCCTGCCGCCTGCTCGCCGAGGAGATCGGCGGCTACGCGGAGGCGATGCTCGATCCCGCGCGGGAGAACCGGCTGCAGGACAACTGCCAGGAGCTCATGGACAAGGTGGCGGGCCGGCTGGCGATGGAGGCCGACAGTCGTGACCTGAACAAGAAGCAGCTGTCGACGACGCTCGTCGGCTGCCTGTTCGGCCCGGCCGCGCCGGTACGCCGAGCGGTGATGTTCGCCGTCGGCGACAGCCCGGCCTACGTGCTGCGGGCGCGGGATTTCCAGCCGGTCTTCACGGTCGAGCAGGAGGAGATCGCCAGCAGCGGCACCAACGCCCTGCCGACCCAGATCGGTCGGGTGTCGGTGCGAGTGGCCGAGCTGTGTGCCGGTGACATGGTGCTGCTGTGCACCGACGGCCTCGGCAACACCATGCGTACGCCGGCCGTCCGTCGCCAGCTTGCCGAATGGTGGGGCGAGCCCGGTGTACCGGGCCTGCCCGCGTACTTCTGGCAGCTCAGTTTCCGTGCGCAGTCCTATGGGGACGATCGCACGGCCGTCTGTGTGTGGGTTCGGTGACATGACGATCAACGGCCGCGTCGGGGTGGACCAGCTCGTGGTGGGGGATCTCCTCGACCGCGGCGGGCAAGGTGAGATCTGGGAGTTGAGCAACTCGCCCGACCAGGTGTTCAAGCGGTACTTCCTGCCGAACGTCAACGGACCCGCGCTCGAGGACCTGGTCAGGTTCCCGAGCGGGCTGCCGGAGCACGAGCGGAGCCTGCTGCTGAACACGACCGCGTGGCCGGAGTGCGCCACGATCGAGGGTGGCCGGGTCGTGGGTTTTCTCATGCCGCGGGCCCCGGAACGGTTCACGGCCGCCACGATCACCGGCGGCCGGCGGCTGCGGGAGCTGCAATACCTGCTCTACGAGCCGAAGCCGATCTGGGGCGACATCCAGCCGGCGGATGCGGATGATCGGATAGCCATCGCACGGCTCTTCGTCGACCTCATGGCGATCCTGCATCGGCACGGCGTGGTGCTGGGTGACATCTCGATGCGCAATGTCCTGTGGTGCGGGGGCGACGAGCCCGCCGGCATCTTCGTGCTCGACTGCGACTCGTCTCGCCGGCTGACCATGCCGCCCGTCCTGCCGCAGGCGAACACGACGGACTGGGACGATCCTGCCGGCAAGCCTGGCGTCGCGGACATCGAGTCTGACCGGTACAAGACCGCCCTCTTCGTCGGGCGTGTCCTGGCTCGGGAGGCCTATGTGCGGCCCGGCGCGGAACTCACCCTGCTGTCCGGAATTCCGGACGAGATCGCCGCGACGGTGGTCAAGACCTTTGCCAAAGCCGCGACGGCCGATCGGACCGCGCGCCCGGACATCGAGGAGTGGCGGCTGGCACTGAGCGGCCGCGGCCAGATCCAGCTGACTCCACCCCAGCCGCGTACGCCGTTGCCGCAGCTGCCCATGGCCGAGGTCGACCAGCGTGGCGCCCGCGGCTATGTGACGCTGCGGCCGTTGCCGAGAGCCGGCGAATGAGGACCGGCCATGGGAACTGACGGACCGCTGCTTCAGCGGATCAATGAGGCGCTGCTGGACAGTGTGAACCTGAGCGGGCTCCGTCGGATCTGCACCTACGGTCTGGGCATCACTCTGGAGCACATCACCACGGCCGGTGATCTGACCACCATGGTCTTCGATCTGACGACCGAACTGGATCGACGCGGGCGGCTCGCCGACCTCGTTCTCGCCGCCCGGGCGGTCAACCCCGGCAACCATCTGCTGGCGGCGGTGGCGGCCGAGCTGTTCGTGGAGCCGGTGCGCCAGGAATCGCGTACGTCGTTGGAGGCGATGCTCCGCACGGCTGACGAAACCGTCGACTTCGGCGACTGGTACGCGAACTTGAGCCGGGTCGCCGCCCGGGTGGCGCGCATCGAGGTGCCCGGAACGAACGGCACGATGGCCGGCACGGCGTTCCTGGTCGGGCCGGATCTCTTGCTGACCAACCAGCACGTCGTCCAATCGCTGGTGGATCGGCCGGCGTACGCGTCGCGGGCCCGGGTGAGCTTCGACGTGGTGCAACGAGTCGGTGGCGGCCGGCCGGAGAAGGGCGCCCAGTACACCCTCGCCACCGACTGGCTGCTCGACGCGAGCCCGCCGAGTCCGATCGATCTCGACCTGCGGCAGCCGACGGCACCGGCCGATCCGGCCCAGCTCGACTATGCCGTCCTGCGCCTCGCCGAGCCGGTCGGTACGCGCCGGTCACCGCTGCAGTCGGTCCCGCGAGGCTGGTTCACCCGCTCGGACCTGGCCGCGCCGCCCGGGCCCGGCGGGCCGCTGCTCATTCTTCAGTATCCGGCCGATCGGCCGTTGCAGCTGGCGTTTCAGCAGGCGTTCGAGGTGAACGCGAACGGCACGCGGCTGCGGCACGGCGTCGCCACCGACTACGGCTCGTCCGGCTCGCCCTGTTTCGATGCGCGGATGAGGCTCGTCGCCCTGCATCACGCCCGCGATCCGCGCTCGGTGCCGCTGTTCAACCAGGCCGTGCCGATCGACGCGATCGTACGGCGGCTCGCGGCGAACAACCTCGACGGGAGGGTCTTCCTCGATGAATGAGGCACCCCGGCTCCGGGGAGACCAGCGTGCGCTGCTCTGTGAGGTGCTGGAGAGCCGCCTGAGCAAGGACTACCTTCGCCGGCTGCTGGGTTTCATGGAGGTGCGGCTGGAAGCGATCACCGGCGCCGACAGGCTGCCGACGGTCGTCTTCGACGTCGTGACGGAGATCGAGCTGCGCGGGAAGCTGTACCCGTTTCTGGTCCGACTGTCCGAGTGCGAGTATCCCGACGTCTGCGACGTAGCCACGAGACTGCTCGACGAGGTGGTCGCCACCGTCGAGAGCCGAACGGTGCGATGGGACCGGGTCATGATCGCCGAGCGGCCGTTCGTCAACCGGCGTGTCTTTCGCGAGCAGCTGCACGACCTGATCTCGGCCAGTCCCAGCCGATTGCTGTCGGTCCGGGGTCCGCGCGGCTCCGGTCGCACCCACAGCTGGCGTTTCGTGCGCTACGTCGCGGAGACCCATGCCTTCCGGCCGCTTCGCATCAACCTCGCGCCCGCCGAGGCGCCGCCGACGGCCGCGGACATCGCCGACGCGATCTGCGACCGGCTCCCCCTCCCACGGCCGGTCAGTGATGCGTACGCCGCGCTGTCCACAAAGGCCAGGCGTCGTCGGGACCATCTTGTCGGCCGGCTCGTCGAGCGCGCGAACTCGGGTGCCCCTCCGCTGCTGCTCTTCATCGACAGCATCGACCACGCGATCCTGTCGGCGGACGCGCTCGAGATGATCGACCACCTGATCGAGATGGCTGTCTACGACGACGTGCCCGGCCTGCGCATCGTCCTGCTCGGCTATCCGCGGCAGTTGCCGAGGGACGCGATGGGCAGCGTCCTGCACGAGGTGATCGGGCTGTTGACCGGGCAGGATATCGGCGACGCCTTGCGCCGCGTGGCGCACGATCTGGGACATGCGATCAGCGACGCCGCGGTCGACCAGGCTGTCGCCTGGATTCTCGCCGGCCGCCCCGACGACCTCGCGATCGTCGACGAGCGGACCCGCCAGGTCATCGCCTCCCTCCACGAGTACGCCCGATGAACGCCGCGGTCGGTCGGTACACGGTCGCCGTCCTGGAGATCGCCGACCACGCCAATCGCCGGCTGGACATCGCGCAGCGGCTCACCCGCGATCTGTTCGTGCTCGTCAGCGAGGCGCTCGCCGAGTCCGCGGTGGATCCCGAGGCGTGCATGTTCCTGCCGGCGCCGGAGGGGGACCGGCTCACCGTCTTCGTCCCCGAGACGGTACCGGTCGCGCGGCTGCTCGGCGACGGTGTCCGCTGGCTTCATCTCCTGCTCTCGCAGCGAGACCTGGAGTTCGCCGACGACCACCGTCTGCGCGTACGGCTCGGTGTTTCGAGCGCCACGGTGGTCCGTGACGGTGCGACGCCGCTACCGGCCACATCGCCACTCACGCTCGACTCGCATCCGGTACGCCAGGCGATGCACACGTTGCCCGAGGCTCCGCTCGCGGTCGTGGTGGCCGACGACGTGTTCCAGACGATGATCCACTACGGCTATCGGGGTGTGTACGCCTCCGCGTACGCGCCGATCCTGGTCGGACTGGAGCGGAGCCGCCGCCGGGCGTGGCTGCGGGTTCCCGGCGCACGGCTGCATCCGGCGCAGTGGGAGGAGCCCGCGATCGATCCGGACCGCCGGCCCAGCGGACCTGAAGTCCTGGATGTGCGCCTTGTCTCCGAGGTCTTCCCGCCGTCGGAGGGCCCCGTCGTGGCGGCGGATCCCGTCGTGGCGGCGGATCCCGTCGAGGAGGCGCGGCCGCCGGCCGGGCCGCCCGAGATCGACGAGCGGGTCATGCAGGTGTTGCTCGCAGCCCTGTCCGCAAGCCCGGCCGAGAGCGGGAGCACGTGGCCGGCCGTCGCGGCGGCCGCGGTGCTGACCAGTTTCGATCCCGCGGAGCTGCGGACGCTGCACGGCGACCGGGTGCCGCCCGAGCTGCTGGACCACTGCACCGAATCGTTGCCGTCCAACGATGGCGTGGTCCGTCGGCGGTTGACCTCGGCGGCTCGGCGGGCCGCCTTGCGCAGGCTGTACGCGGAAGGCCTGGTCCGTCAGGCGCTGGCCGCGAACACCGGGCCGCAGCACGCGTCGACCGACCCTGCTCAAGCGCTCTTCGCGGACCTGCTCACCGGCTTGCCCCGACCCCTGGACGCGTACCCGACGGCGAATCTGCTCCAGATAGGACAGTTCCTGCCGTGGCTCGCGGAGATCGTCCCGGACCTGCCTCCCGAAGCCGAGGTTCATGCGATCGTCCGGACCCGGGAACTCTTCGAGCCGCTCCGCCGGCTGGCAGAGGGCTTCCGGGGTCGCTCCGGCGAGCTGGCGCGGTTGCGGGCCTACGTCGTCGAGGAGGCTCCCGCCGGGCACGGCTTCGCCGCCGCGCCTCCGCTGGGCATCTGGGGGGTCGGCGGAGCCGGAAAGTCCACTCTGGTCGCCCGGTTCGTCCTGGAGCAGGCCGATCGGGGAGTGGCGTTCGCGTACATCGACTTCGACCGGCCGGGACGGCTGTCCGCCGACCCGCTCGCGTTGCTGGGTGAGGCGCTACGGCAACTCGACATCCAGTTCCCCGAGGCGGCCGGGGCCGCCGCCGACGTCCGGCTCGGATGGGACGGCGACGACTGGGCGAGCCGGCCGCTATGGCCGAACGCCGGCCCCGCCGCGCATGCCTGGCTCGGTGAGGACAAGGTTCGGCTGACGGCCTTCTGCCGGCGTTTCGGCGGTTACCTACGCTCGGCAGCCGGTGGCGACGTGCCGTTCGTCCTCGTCTTCGACACGTTCGAGGCGGTACAGCGGCTAGGACCGGAGATGGTGGGCAGGGTCTGGGGGGTTGCCGAGACCTTGCACCGAGCGCTACCCGGCCTGCGGCTGGTCGTGGCCGGGCGGGGGCCGCTGACGGGCCTGCCGCACACCGCTGTGCGGCTCGCCGGGCTGGACCACGCCGATGCCCTCGACCTGCTCCTCGATCTGCTGAGGCCGTCGACCGTCGAGGATCCGCGGTTGCGCGAGGTCTGTGAGTTCGTCCTCGCCCAGGTCGGCGATCTGCCGCTCAGCCTCCGGCTGGCCGCCGAGCTGGTCCGCCGGTACGCGGCCGCCGACGTGCAGGAGCCGGAATGGCGGCGCCAACTGGCCGATTCGCTACGCGTAGGCGCCCAGCGGGAGTACCTCCACCGGCGCGTACTCGACCACATCCCGGATGAACGGGTACGCGTGCTGGCCCGGTACGCGCTCGTCCTTCGCAAGGTCTCGGCTCCGGTGATCCGGCACGTGCTCGCCGGACCGACGGGCCTCGACGTGCCCGACGACGCCGCCGCGGCGAACCTGTTCACGGCCTTTCGGCAGGAGAGTTCGCTGCTGCTGCGGTACGCCGAGGACGAGGTCGAGTACCAGCCCGAACTGCGCCGCCTGATGCTGCCGATGATGCGGACCGAGGAGTCGTCGACGGTCGCCGCGGTGCACGACGCAGCCGTTGACCACTATGCGGCGGCGTCCGTCGGACCGGACGGCATACGCCTGGCCGACCGCGCGGAGGAGATCTATCACCGGCTGTGCCGTGGCGACTCCGCCGAGATCCTCGACGGGCGATGGGTGGACGGCGTGGCGGGGCTGCTGTCGGCCGGTGTCGAGGACTTCCACGGACCGGCGCGGCTGTACCTCTTGCGGCGGCTCGGTGTGCCCGTGCCGGCGGAGGTCGCCGCCCGGCAGGCGCTCGCGGACTGGGAGGCCCTGGCTGAACCCCGGTTGCGCGAGCTGCTCGCCGCCGGTGATCCCGTACGCGCCACCGAGCTGCTCGCCGGGCGTCCACCAGGTGAGCCGAGCGGCCGGCTGCTCGAATTGGAGGCCGGTATCCTCGCGGCCCGCGAGGACTGGCAAGGGGCACGCCGGGCCATGGAGGCCGCCGCCGAGCGCGCGATCGCCGACGGCGACCACGATGCCCACCTGCGCTGCGAGTACGGGGCGGCGCTGCTGGCGATGCGTGAGCGGAACTGGGAACTGGCGCGGCGGCTGGTCGACGGCTGTGCCGACGTCGCCCGCGAACGCGGCGCCCGCCGAGACGAACTGCGGGCCTTCGTCCTGCGGCTCGCCATCGACCGGCACCTCGGACTGGTGTTGCCCGAGCATGAACTGCTGGACGAACTCGGCCGGCTGCTCGGGCAGGACGCCTCGCAACTGGCGGACGAACCACGGCTGGCGGTCCAGCTCGCCGCCGTGCTCGGTCCTGTCCGGCCGGACCTCGTGGTCCGCGCGCTTCGGATCCAAGGCCTGCCACCACTGTCGCCGGACCAGGCCGACCAACTGGCCGCCTCGCTCGAAGCCTGGGACGCGGTCGAGCGCAACGAGCTCTCCGCCATCGCCGGTCTGACCGAGGCGCCCGGCCGTACCTGGGCCGACTGGCTGCGTGGTACGGCTCCCGGCGTCGTCGCCGCCGCCCTGGCCACCGCGATCCGGTCGCTGCCGGCGGCGGCACCGACGATCGCCGTCATCGCCGACGTCTACCGCGCCCTCGATCCCGTCACCGGAAGGATCCCTCGATGAACCGCAACATCGTCACGCCGGCCGACATCCAGCCGGGCGCCTTCGAGAGCACGCAGCCCACTGCCGACGACTTCTTCGCCCGGCTGCTCAAGTTCACACCGCTGGAGGTCGTCGGCGCGTACATCGCCACGAGCGGCGTCGTCGCCTCGGCTCTGCACGGTCCGGCCCTGCGCTGGATGCTCGGCGCCCTGCTCGGCCTGGCGGCGGTGGCAGTGTGGTTCTTCGGCCGCCGGATCCTGCATGTCGTACGCCCGCAACAGCTCGCGATCTCGGTGGCCGCGTTTCTCGTGTGGGCGTACGCGACCGGTGGGATGTTCGCCACGTTCGCATGGTGGGCGCCGTGGCAGGGGACGGTCGGCGTGGTGGCCTTCGCGTTGACGGCCCGAATCGTGAATCTGCCGCCGCTGCCGCCCGACTGAGCCGCGCATTCGCCTATACGGGGGTCTGAGCCGGAACCGACGGTCAGGGATTCGCCTTCATTCGAGCGAGTCGCAGAACCGAATCCGCGTCGCATGTGCCTGCGTTTGATCGACTCATTGATGAGTGTGGACGCCGTTGTTACACTCCGAAATGGGTACGTCCGGAAGAGCCGCTAGGTCGGGGGCCGTCTTGCTGTACTTCTTCCTTAGCTACGCCCGCGGCGACAATGACGGGTTCGTGGAACGGTTCTTCCGAGATCTGAGCGCGGAGGTCCGCGATCTGGCTGGGCAGGCGCGCCACGAAGAGGTCGGTTTTCTCGATGTCCACAGTATCGAACTCGGCGCCCGGTGGCCGACCAAACTCGTCAACGCCCTCGCCGAGTGTCGCCTATTCATTGCGCTACTCTCGCCGAGGTACTTCATCAGTGAAGCCTGCGGCAAGGAATGGGCGGCTTTCGAGCAGAGGCTCAAGGCCTACGAACAAAGCACCGGCGACCAGTTGCCTCTCCTTGTCCCGCTGATTTGGCTGCCCACTCAGACGATGCCCGAGATCGCCTTCCACCGGCAGTTCTCCAACGACACGCTTGACGAAGCGTACGATCGGCACGGGCTGCGTCAGCTCATGCGGCTGCAACGTAACCACGACGCGTACGTGGACGCGGTGTCGACCGTGGCCCGGCACATCGTCGAGTACTGCGAGGCGGGTCTTCCGGCGGCCCGCCAGCGGCCCGACTTCGGTCAGCTGCGCAGCGCCTTCCAGACCGTCGCGACGTCCACGAAGACCTCCCAGTACGTGCACTTCGTGGTGGCGGCGCCGACGGTCGGGGAGCTCAGCGCGCACCGTGTCCGCCAGGACATGAGCTACTACGGCGAAACCTCGTCGGAATGGGCGCCCTTCCGGCCGAACTCTCCCGCCCCCATCGCCTCCTACGCCATGGACATCGCTGCCGAGCAGAGCTTTCGGTCGGAGACGGTCACGCTGGACCGACTGATGGATCGGCTGGACTTCGCGTACCGGCACAATCAGATCGTGGTGCTCCTGCTGGACGCGTGGGAGACGCGGATAGTCGAGCACCGCCAGGTTCTTGAGGCGTGCGACATCTGGAGTCCGGCGAGCGAGGATCCGGGCGTACCGACGGTTCTGATCCCGGTGAACCATGGGGACGGTGAGACCGGGCGGCACTGGCGCGATCTCTCGCGGGATCTGCGGTCCGTCTTCGCCAACCGGTACGCCGACGGCGACGACCGGCTGTTCCGGCCGAGCGTGCTGAGTTTCCCGGCCTTCGAGGCGGATCTCAAGGTGGCGTTGGGGATCGCGCAGAACCACACGTATGTGCGGGGGACCCCGCTCCAGGACCTCCCTGATGCGGGACCGGCCCGGCCGCGGCTCGGGCTTCCCGACCTGCCCAGCTGAGATGGGACGATCCCATGACCATGTCGAGACCGCCCGAGGGGCGGATCATCACCTTCTACTCCTACAAGGGCGGAACGGGCCGCACGATGGCGCTGGCCAACACCGCCTGGATCCTTGCCGGGCAGGGCAAGCGTGTGCTCGTGGTGGACTGGGATCTGGAATCGCCGGGTCTTCACCGCTACTTCCACCCGTTCCTCACCGACACGCAGCTGCGGTCGTCCCCGGGCGTCCTGGACATGATTCGGGGCTACGCCACGGGCACACTCGAGCCGCAGCCCGCCGACGATCCAGGCTGGTATCTGCGCCATGCCCAGGTTCTCAGCCATGCCATGTCGGTGCACTGGGTCTTTCCCGACGGCGCGTTCCTGGACTTCCTGCCGGCCGGCAAGCAGGGGCCCGCATATGCGGAGGCGGTCAGCACCTTCGACTGGCCGAGCTTCTACGACCGGCTGCACGGCGGCGCCTTCCTGCGGGCGCTGCGTGATGACATGCGCTCGAACTATGACTACGTGCTGATCGACAGCCGGACCGGGTTGTCCGACACGGCCGGCATCTGCACGGTGTTGCTGCCGGACATCATCGTCGACTGCTTCACGCTGAGTACGCAGAGCATCGATGGAGCGGCCGCGATCGCGCACTCGATCCGAGCCCAGAGAACGGATCAGCCCATCCAGATCTTCCCGGTGCCGATGCGGGTCGAGGACGCGGAGCAGATCAAGCTCGAAGCCGGCCGCGACTACGCCCGCCAACGATTCGAGCCATTTCTGTCCCACTTGGACAGCGACGGGATGGCCCGCTACTGGGGGGACGTCGAGATCCCGTACAAGCCGTTCTACGCGTACGAGGAGATCCTCGCGGTGTTCGGCGACCGCCCGCATCAGGAGAATACGCTGCTGGCGGCGTACGGGCGGCTGGCGCGGGCGATCACCGGCGTGGCCGGTGAGCCGCGACTTCTGGACGACCGGGAGCGACGTCGCTGGCTGGCCCGGTTCGAGCGGCCGAAGCAGGCCCTCCCCACGGACGTGGCCATCAGCTACGCGTCGGTGGACCGGGCCTGGGCCGACTGGATCGCCGCCCAGCTGACGCAGACCAACGTGCGGGTGGTCATGCAGGAGGCGGAGTTCGCCGGAGGCAGCGGTTTCGAGGCGGAGCTGCTGCGCCTGCTGGGGACCGCGAGCCGCGCGGTCGTGCTGCTTTCGCAGGCCTACGTCCGCCTGCCGGGCGCCCAGCAGTTCTGGGACGCGGTCGTCGAACGCGAGCAACAGTCGGGGAGCCGTTTCCTCGTGCCGATCCGCCTGGACAACGTCCGCCCGCCGAGCCCCTTCGCCGACCGGTTGCCGACCGACCTCTCGGACATCGTCAACGAGCGGACCGCGCAGGAGGCGGTTCTGAGCGCCCTAGACCTTCCGATCGTCGGCAGCGCCGGTGAGATGCGGCCCGGCGCCCAGCTGGCCCCGCGCTTTCCGCGCCGGCCGCCACCGGTGTCGAATCTGCCCCAGCGCAATTCGGTGTTCATCGGCCGGTCGGTGTTGCTGGACCAGCTTCACGAGCGGCTGGCGGGCAACGTGATGGTGGTGGTGCAGGCGCTCTACGGGATGGGGGGCGTAGGCAAGACACAGGCCGCCCTGGAGTACGCCTACCGGTTCTCCGCATATTACGACGTGTTGTGGTGGATCTCCGCGGAGCAGCCGAGCCAGGTCCGGTCGGGGCTCGCGGCGCTCGCCGAGCGGCTGGGCCTGCCGGTCGGGGAGAACGCCGAGGAGAACATCGAGGCCGTGCTGGAGGCACTGCGCCAAGGCAGCCCCTATCCCCACTGGCTGCTGATCTTCGACAACGCGGGCAATCCCGAAGATCTGCGCCGCTACCTGCCGACCGGTGCGGGGCACGTCCTGCTCACCTCGCGCGACCACACCTGGGCGGAGCAGGGGCGGGCGAATCCGCTGGAGGTCGATGTCTTCGAGCGGCAGGAGAGCGTCGCGCTGCTGCGCGAGCGGCTGCCGGGCATCGGCTTGGACGACGCGGACCTGGTGGCGGAGCAGTTGGGTGACCTGCCGCTCGCCGTCGAGCAGGCCGGCGCCTGGCTGGCCGCCACGGCGATGCCGGTCCGGGAGTACCTGGATCTGCTGAACACCGAACTGCCCCGGATTCTGGAGGAGCACCCGCCACCCGGATACCAGCGGTCGGCAGCCAGTTCGTGGCTGGTGTCGCTGCAGACGTTGCGGGCGCGGATGCCGGCCTCGGCGAAGCTGCTGGAGCTGTGTGCGTTCTTCGCCCCTGAACCGATTCCGATGTGGTTGATCACCAGCGGCCGGTTCATCGACGCCCTGCTGCCGTACGACCGGACGCTACGGGACAAGATCATCCAGGCGCACCTGGTCCGGGAGGTCGGCCGCTACGCCCTCGCCCGCGTGGACGCGGCGCGGCCCAGCATCCAGCTGCACCGGCTCGTGCAGGGGATGATCCGCAGCATCCTGCCCGACGAGGAGGCGGCGAACAACCAGCGGACGGTGCAGGAAATCCTGGCGGCGGCCAATCCCGGCGAGCCCAACGAGGCCCGGACCTGGCCGGTCTACCGTGACCTCCTGCCCCATTTGACGGCGTGCGGCGCGCTGGATTCGACCGATCCCGACGTGCGTCAGCTCATCCTGGACATGAGCCGCTACCTATACAAGATCAGCGACTACACCAGCAGCCAGGACCTCGCCGAGCAGGCGTTGACCCGCTGGGCGGCCACCCCGGCGGCCGAGGGGACCGACTACACGCAGCCGGAGGTCATGCGTTGGCACCTGGCGAACTCGCTGCGCTCACAGGCCAAATTCGAGCGTGCGAAGGAGATCGACGAGAGCGCTTATCGTAGCCTGGCGAACCTGTTGGGCGACGATCATCCCCACGCGATCATGCTCAGCAGCAGCCTCGCCGCCGACGAGCGAGCGCTCGGACACTATGACGAAGCGCTGCGCCTGCAGAACGAGACGCACGAACGCGCTTCCCGCGTCCTCGGCGACGATCACGAACGAACGCTGCTGGCCGCGAACAACGTTGCGGTGTCGCTGCGGCTGATGGGCAGGTTCCGGGAGGCCCGCAGCGTCGACGAAGGGACCTACGAGAAGCGCCAGCAGCTCACCACCATCAATCGCACCTACACCTTGCTCAGCGCCAACAACCTGGCCCTCGATCTGCGCGAACTGGGGGAGTTCGAGGCGTCCCGGGAACTGCTCGAGAGTACGCTCGCCGAGTATCGGGTGATCCTCGGCGATCAAAGTACGGAGACGTTGCGTACAGCCAAGGCCTTGGCGATCACTCTGCGCAAACTCGGCCGGATCGAGGAGGCCTTCGAGCTCACCGAGGCGACCCTACGCCGGCTGACCGAACTGCTCGGCGCCCGCCATCCCGAGACGCTGGCCTGCGCGAGCAACCACGCCTGCGACTATTCGGCCCGAGGTGACGACGAACGGGCGCTGGAGCTGGCCGAGCAGACGCGGTCGCGCTATCGAGAGACCCTGGGCGACAACCATCCCTTCACTCTGGCCTGTGCCAACAACATCTCCATCTTCCTGCGCAAGCTGGGCCGGCCGGCGGACGCTCTCACGGTGTCGACATCGGTGGTCGGCCATCTCGAAGCGGTGCTGTGGCCCACCCATCCCTACACCCTGGCCTGCACGGTCAACCTCTCGAACGCGTACTTCGACACCGGGGAGATCGAGGCCGCCTGGGAGATCGACCAGCGGACCTATGAACAGATCAAGACGGTCCTCGGCGAGGAGCATCCCGACACCCTCGCCGTGGCCAACAACCTCGCCGCCAGCCTGGACGCCGTCGGGAGGGCGGCCGAAGCCCGCACCCTCGCCGACTTCGTCCGCGCCCGCTCAGCCGCGACCCTGGGATCGGAGCATCCGAACACGGTGGCGGCCCGGCTCGGCGCGCGGCTCAACTGCGACATCGATCCACCGTCGCCGTGACGTTCAACCAGGCGGCCACGCCGACCGGCGTACCGCCGGTCCGGCGGGCCACGTCGCGTACCAGGTCGGGGCGCAGCGACAGGGCGTCGGCGCCGGCTTCCCCGGTGTGACGCAGGCACAGGGCCAGCCCCGCCCAGGCATCGGCGTCCTCGCCTGCCGCCATCCGGTGAAGGTACGCCGAGCGCGCGGCCGGCACATCTCCATCGGCATAGGCGGCATCGGCGGCGGCCGGTCGGGGATGACTTTGACCTCGGGAGCGCGCCAGGACGAGTTCGGCCAACCCCGACGGACGTGCCGGGCCGGCGGGCAGCCCGGTGCGGATTCCGGGGTCTCGCACGGCCGGACACGGTGATCCTGTCGCCCATCGATCCGCGAGCGTCTCGATCTCCGCTGGTTCCGTCACGTAGCTGCGCAGACGCCAGCGGACCGCGCTGTGCTCGACGGCCTCGTCGGTGGCAGCCCACACGTCGGCCGGGACCGGTTCCCTCCGCCATCGATCGAGCGTCGCCGCGAGACGCGCCAGGAAGGACTCACCGCGGCCGGTCAGTTCGCCGCTGCCGATCAGCGTCTGCACGGCTCGCCGCGTCTGCACCAGCCAGTACGCGAACTCCGCCGTTGCGGCCCGAGCCGTCGCGTCATCGGCCGTCCGGCGGCGTACGCGCCAGAAGTCGGTGACGCCGACGTGGGCGTACGCGCCCTGGAACAGCGCGCCGGCCGGACGGGGGTCTTCCCGCCACGGGGCGTGGTGGCGGGCGGTGCCGTCGGACCGGTCCAGTTCCATCAGGTCGAGCACGCCGCCGAGCTTCATGTGCTGGAACTCGTGGATCAGCGCCAGTGCGACGGTGAACGGGTCCGGTGACAGCGACACCGCGACGGCGCCGTACGCCAGCCGGGAGGCCGCGCTGACGCTGTGCCCTGGATCGGGCGACCGGACGGGGACGACCGCTCGCAGTGATCCGGTCATCGCGTCCGCGTGCTCGGGATGATGACGGCGGATGTAGCGCCACGCCGCGGACAGGTTCCGCTGGAATTCCGTGCGGTCGTCCGCCGCCAGCCGGCCCGTCTGCGGCAGGCCGAAACAGCCGCGGTACGGGTCGAGGTCCTCGATGAGGAGATCGGCCGGAGGGCCGGCCGATCGAGTAGGCCACCAGCCGGAGACCGGCCTGCTGTACGGCGGGTCGACCTTGACGGAGCCGGCCGGGCCGTCGAAGGAGAGGGTCGAGCCCGACAGTTCGACGCGTACCTCGCCCGTGCCCAGCTCCACAGCCGCGCCGAGCCCGGGAATGGCGACAGTCCCGGTGTCTGTAGGGATCGTCACCTGAAAGGAGAGGGCGGCGCGAACCGCGGCGCTGACGGCGACACAGTAGCCGTAGGCCAGTTCTGCGCCGGACGGGTTCCGTATGGCCGCGTGCAACCATGCGCCGAGCATCGGGGCCGCGAACACCTCGGCGTGGGCGCGGCGATCGCGGGCGCAGGCAGCCGTCAGCAGGGTCAGCGGTTGCCGCAGTTCCGGCTGCGCTTCGAGCGCCGCGCGCAGAAGCAGCATCCGGCGGCTCGTCTGCGCGTCGCGGATTCCGGCCAGCGCCTCTGGCGTGCCGTAGCCGGACGCCACGGCCTCGAAATCAGCCGCACTCAGCCTGTGCGTCGAGGTAGCGGAACTCACAATGCGGCCCCGACGCGCAGATCGGAGTAGAGCCGGCCCCGGACGTGCCCGATGAGCCGGGCCAGGTCGGCGCAGAACACCGACGGGTGCCGGAAGCCCGATCCGGCGCGGTAACGGTGGGCGTAGTGGCCGCCGCCGCACACCCTGACCAGCGGGCACTGCCGGCACTCGTCGGCCAGCGCGGCGAGCCCCGCCTGCCGCGCGGCCAGCGCCGGATGGGCGAGCGCGTCGTCGAACGAGTGGTCGGCGACATGCAGACCGGTCGCGGCCATTCCCGGCCCGGCGGTCTTGAGAACGTCGCCCTGCTCGATCGATCCGTCTGTCTCGATCGTCAGAAGGTCGATGGAAGCAAGGCCGACCGATTCGCTGCCCGTCGGTCCCCCGAGGAGCAGGGACACCAACGAATCGAAGAGCCGTACGCGCGTCTCGGGGGCGCCCGCGCCGTACCAACGGTCGAACACGGCCACGAGCCAGTCGCCGTAGGGCGTCTGGCTCTGCTCGGCCGGCCGCCCGGGCGGAGGTGTGGTCCAGTTGCCATGGGGGAGCAGGAAATCGATGCGCGGCGGCCGGAACCTCAGGAGCTCCTCGTAGACCTCGACGGGGTCGTTGCGCAGATCCACGGTGGCAAGAAGTCCACTATAGACATCCGGTCTACCCGACAGCAGGGCCAGCGCCTGGGCCACCGCGCGATAGCTTCCGCCACCGTGGGCGTACCGGCGGTGCCGGTCGTTCGCCTGCTCGCCCCCGTCCAGGCTGACACCGACTCGGATGCCCTGCCGCGCGAAGAAGTCGAGATACGCGTCATCGAGCAGGAGGCCGTTGGTCTGCACGGAGACGTCGACCGTCCGACCGGGCGGAACGGCGGACCGGACCGCCGCCACGATCTCGCCCAGCCGGTCCCGACCCGCGAGCAGGGGTTCACCGCCGTGCAGTATCACCGTCGCCCACGGCAGGTCGTGACGCCGCATGTGTTCGGCGATGCGCCGTGCCGCGAGCGCGGCCACGGCCGGCGACATCGTCATCGGCTGGCTGCGCCACGACTGGTCCGCCCCTTCGTATACATAGCAATGATCGCAGGCCAGGTTGCAACGGCTATGTACCTTGAGGAGGATCTGTCGGATCGGTGAGAACCCCGGCGTCGTCATACGGCGTTGCCGAAGGCGGCCACATCCTCATGCGGCTTCAACTGCGCCGACCGCGTCACGCGACGGACCGCCTCGGCGAGTATGGATTCGTTGTCCCACAGCAGCCGGTCAAGCGGGAAGTCTTGCAGGTCGAGAATGTAGCCGTCGGTTTCCGGCCGCGTGGTCTCCATCGAAGCTACTCGCTTCCTATGTCTTTCGTGCCTTGAAGGTGACAGTTGCGCTGGCCCTGCAGAACGCGGAACGCCGCTAGCACCGCGTCGTCGAACGGGAAGAGTCTTGCCGTGGCGCCGCCGATCCGTCCGCTCGTCACCGAGGGGCTCGTGGCCGCCCACGCATTGCCGAGTTCGCCGAATCCCTCGGCATCGAGATCGATGTCCTCATAGGTCACCCACTGTGGACCATCCGGACCATCCACTATGGTGCGAAAGACACGCCTGCAACCGCAGTCGACGCTATGCGGCAGCCGGTACTCGGCGAGATGGAAAGCCGTACAGCTGGAGAAGTCCACTCCGAGGAGGAGGATCTGGGCGCCCTGGCCCGACAGTCTTCCCAGCGGCGAGCGCTCGCCGAGTTGGCAGTCGAGCGCATGGCCTGACATGAGGTCCGCCGCACGCGGTCCGATCGCCGCGAACGAGGTCTGCGGATGGTCGCTGCGTACCGCGCCGGGCCAGGTCCGGACGCGCTCGGGGATCGCGCCCAGACAGGTTGGACTGAGCAGTGGGTCGAATCCGGGCAGATGTTCGCGGATCACCGGCCAGAACTCGGCGGGAACAGGCGGCGACCAGACCTTCGGGTCACGGTGTTCGGCTGTGTGGGCAGGAACCACTATCGTTCCGGCGGACCCCAATACGTCTCGCAGGGCGAGGACCACTGCCGTCGCACCGCCGCACACCCAGCCGAGTGATCTCAGCGAGGAGTGGACGAGCACCGTGCCTCCGGGCCGTAGGCCGAGGCGGCGAAGGTCGTTGGCCAGGGATTCCCTGGTTGCTATGGAGCTTGCTACCGGTAGACTCATCACCGGTGCCGGTCTGGTCACTGGAATAAGATAAAGGACCGGTGCTCGATTTGCATGCGGCCAGCGTGCGACACGAGAACGCACTCCCACCTTCGGCGACGCCGGTATTGCATGGACCGTACGGAGGATGGATAGAGACGACGTCGGAGGCTTGGCAAACCCGCCGCCAGGCAGTCGTGAGACAGGCGGTCGAAGCCCGTGTCCGCCAAGATCTCGGCGGCGAGGACTTGATCCCATTCGCTGAGGCTCTGGTTCGAGGTCGCCAAAGTGGAGCCTCTCTCGCATTTCCTTGAGGGTGCTCGGAATGCTCTGGGAGCTTCGTCGCACTCGTAGCGGCCTTGATCTTGCGCGAGTCCGCCCCTGACCGGGACGAGATGTCGTCGACGGAGAGAGGACCGCAGCTCCACTCAATGCTGGCGGCGACGGCGTGGTTCGGCGGCGGCGATTGCGGGCGGCCGGCGCCGTATGGCGCGGCGCGGCGGCGAGATGTCCGGCTCGCAGATGTCGCGACTTCGCCGCACGTGGGCCTGAGCGGGCCGATCGATCTTCCCGGCAACGAACCCTCCGCCAACTTGAGAATCGACCGAATTTCTCGGCGAATGTTTGCGCTGGCGCGCCCCCGTCAATCGACTTCTATTGATCATTTGCCGTGCCTTCGGTGAAGCTTGACCGACCGATGCCTGAGGTCAATCCATCGTTGTGATCGATAGACTTATTTGCGTGAGTGCTGTCGATGTGTCACCTGTGGATCCGGCCGAACCGCCGATCGTCGATCGCGTATTTCTGCCGGCGGTCTACCGCGCCGCGTCCGACGCGTCTGAGCAGGGCCAGCGGGCGTACCTGTGGATTGTTCGGATCCAACTGGTGTCGTTGGTAGTGGCCGCGGCGTTCGGGGTGTTCAGCTGGACCGTTGGGCAGGCCGACGTAGCCGGCATCGTGGCGGCCGTCGCGTTCAGCGTCTCCCTTGTGGGCGAGGTGTTCCAGCTCAGGGAGGATCCGGCGCGAGCATGGTACGGCGGCCGGGCGGTCGCCGAGTCGGCGAAGACGCTGAGCTGGCGATACATGGTCGGAGGCAACCCTTTCCCCATCGGCGAACCCGCCAACGTGGTTGCTCATCGATTCCGGCTACGCCTGGGTGCGTTGCTACGCGATCCTCCGGGTGCCTGGATCGGTTCCCCCGACCAGCGACTCGGGCAGGCCACGCCGGAGATGAGCGACATTCGTTCGCGACCGCTGGCCGAGCGCCGACGCATCTACCTCACTGAGCGCATTCATGAGCAGATCGGCTGGTACTACGCGAAGGCTTCGTGGAACCGGCGACGAGCACGGTTCTGGTCGATTCTGCTGGCTGTACTCACGACCCTCGGCCTGGCCACAGGCGTTCTCAAGGCCGCCGGCGTGTTTCACCTGGACATCCTCGGATTGACGGCTGCGTTGGTCGCCGCGGGAGCCTCCTGGGTGCAACTGAAGCAACATCATAATCTCGTCACGGCCTACTCGGTGGCACAGCATGAACTGTCGTTGATCGCCGAGGAAGTGCCCACGTACAGCAAGGAATCCGAGTGGGCGGACTTCGTCGCCAACGCCGAGGAAGCGATCTCGCGGGAGCACACGCTGTGGCGCGCTTCCCGCTAGTGCTCCAGCCGCAGTCGGTCAAGGTGGAGTCTTCGCTGGTCACATGCCAGGCCGTCACTGGCGTCAGATTCCTACCAATGTCCGGCACCATTCCCGAGTACCAATAGTGGCTGAGCTTCAGCAAGGGATCGTCGGTATCCTTGAGGTTCCGGGACCAGTCTGATCATGGGAGAAGAATTGACCCGCATTGGTGTCACCGGGCACATGAACCTTTCTCCCGAGACGGTCGAGCTGGTCAGGGTGGCTATACGAGAACAATTGAGGCCGCACGCCGGACATCGATTGGAAGGCGTGAGCTGTATTGCTGCGGGATCAGATTCGATCTTCGCCGAGGTCGTTCTGGAGCTGGGTGGATCGCTGGAAGTGGTCCTGCCCTCAGCTGACTATCGGGAGCGCAAGGTGAAGCCTGCGCATGCGGTTCAGTTCGACTCCCTGATCCGTCGTGCAGCGCGAGTCCGAACGACGGCGCATGCCGAGGCGAACCCGGTCGCCTACGAGGCTGCGAACGAGGTGGTGCTGTCCTCGTGCGACCTTCTCTTGGCCGTATGGGATGGATGTTCTCCCGCTGATCAAGGTGGCACTGCCGCCGTGGTGGAACAGGCACGAGAACGCGGCCTGCCGGTGATAGTGCTGTGGCCTGACGGCGCGCTGCGCGTTCCCAAATAGGTCTGCTGTCTAACCGACTTGTCGCGTCAGGGTGGTGGTCATTGGCAGGGGCGCCGACATGCCGGTGAGCTGACCGGCATGTCGGGCGCGCCCTGTCAGTAGAAGGGCCGGCGCGCGGTGGCGGTCTGGGTCAGCCCGCCGGGCGAGTCGGGATCGATCCATCCCAATTTGGTGGCTCGCGCGCCCAGCCCGAAGCGGGTCTGCGCGTCGGCGATCGTCATCAGCCGGTCGAGGCGTCGCTGCACCGTGCGCACGCTGATGAAGAGCCGTGACGCGATCTCGTGATCACGTAGGTCACACATGAAGAGGTAGAGCATGGCCCGCTCTTCGTCGTCGATCTCCTGAACATCCATTGTGGTCATCTCCCGTGAGGGACCGAAGCCCCATGACCGTACGTTGGTCTGCGCATCTTCTGGCCGCGACGGCGGCGCTGTCAAGAGTGGCAGAGCTACGCCAACTTGGTCGCCGGACCTTCTCAGCGAGCGCCGGGTCGACCTAGGCTTCGACCGTCTCGAATCGGCCTTCACGGGGGAGTCCAATGAGAACGCGCGCTTTGCCACGCCCATTTTCGGCTGCCTTGAGCCTGGCGCTGCTCGTGGGTGCCCTCGCGGCGGTCGCGGTCGGGCCGTCGGCGCCACCGCGCCTGGCAGCGCAAGCGGTGAGCTGTCCGCCGGGTGTCGGCGACCGGGCCGGTGCCGCCGCGATGGCGCGCCTGTGCGGCGGTCGCGTCGAGGTCACCGGGGCCATCGACGAGACGTCGCAGACCTTCGCCAACGCGGACGGCACGTTCACCTGGGAGTCGAGCGTGCGCCCGCGCTTCGCCCGGAAGGCCGACGGTGCCTGGACCAAGGCCGACGCGACGCTGGTCGCCAACGCCGACGGCACCATCTCGCCGAGGGCGGCGACGTTCCCGATGGTCTTCTCCGGCGGCGGCGCGTCGGCGCCCCTGATCCGGGCCGACCGGCAGGGCGGGCAGCTGTCGATGTCCTGGAAGGGTTCGCTGCCCAAGCCGGTTCTCGACGGCAATGTCGCGACCTACGCGGAGATCCTGCCCGGCGTCGACCTGCGGGTGGTCGCCGGCGTCGACGGCTTCTCCGAGCACGTGGTGGTGAAGAGCCGGGCCGCCGCCGCGCCGGCGGCACTGCGCCGGCTGCGTCTCGGGCTGGCCGCATCCGGTCTGGCCGTACGCCGGGACGCGTCGGGCAGCATCGACGCCGTCAACCCTGCCGGCGACGTCGTCTTTTCCGCCGGTACGCCGCTCATGTGGGACGCCTCGGACGTTCCCGCCCGGGCTCGGCTGCTCGCGGCCGGCAAGGTCAACGAGGCCGGTGACGTGGTGCCGCGTACCGCCTCGGTGGGTATCGCGCTCGACGGGGGCGATCTCCTGCTGACCCCGGACGCGGCGATGCTCGACGACGCGTCGGTCGTCTACCCGGTGGTGATCGACCCGACGGTCGTCGGTGCCCGTAACCACTGGACCGAGCTGAGCAAGTCCTCGCCCACCACGTCGTATTTCGACGCTCCGGACGGCACCTTCGGGACGACCGACTCCACGAACGGCCTGGCTCGCGTGGGCCTGTCGGACTGGCAGTCGCCGGTCTTCACCATGCGGCCCGTGTTCGAGATGGACACCTCGGGCGTCGTCGGCGCGGGCAAGGTGACGGCGGCGTCGTTCCGGCTCGCCCAGCGATGGTCCGGTGTGAAGTGCACGGATACGCCCGGTCCCTCGGCCGTCGGCCTCTATCAGACGCCGCCGATCACCTCCGCCACGAACTGGAACACCAGCTGGAACACCACCGGGACCGGCTGGACCACTCTCCTCGGCAGCAACAGCGACGCGCATCGCACGGACATGACCGGCGCCACCTGCGGCCCCAACGATGTCGTCTTCGACCTGACGGGTTCGCTGACGACGCTGTCGCTCGGCTGCTGCGGCACGCTCACGCTCGGCCTGAAGGGCGACGAGTCCGCGCACACGTCGTGGAAGCGCTATCTCAACGACGCCGCGAACAGCCCCACGCTTTCGATCACCTATGACGCCAAGCCCACCATCACCTCGACCTCGACCGCACCGGCGACCACCTGTGTCACCGGCGCCGGCCGCCCCGTCCTCGCGACCGGCATCCCCACGCTCTCGGCCGCGGTCAGTGACTCCGAGAGCCAGCCGATGTCGGCGAAGTTCGAGTGGTGGGCGGTGGGTGGTTCGGCGGCCATCGGCTCGACCACGGTCGCGAACGTCGCCTCGGGGACCACCGCCTCGGCGCAGATCCCATCGGGACAGCTGGCGGGCGGTGGGGCGTACCAGTGGCGGGTCACGGTCTCCGACGGCAGCACCCCGGTCGTCTCGCCCTGGTGCGAGTTCTCGACCATGATCCTGGATCCGCAGGCACCCGGCTGCCCGGCCGCGCTGGCGCCGGGCGACTTCAACGGCGACGGCGTACGCGACCGGGTGCTGGGCGATCCGCAGGCGACGGTGGGGACGCAGGCCACGGCCGGCGCGATCTACCTCGTCGACGGCGCGACCGGTGCGCGGCGAACCCTGCAGGAGGGCCTCGACGGCGTCCCCGGTACGCCTGAAGCCGGCGACCAGTTCGGCCGGGCCCTCATGGTCTTCGACGCCAACCGCGACGGCTGCGCGGATCTGGCGATCGGCGCGCCCTTCGAGGACTACAACGGCGTGGCTGATTCCGGTGCCGTCTACCTGCTCTACGGTTCACCGCTCGGCCTGGGCAAGGGACCGGCGGCGATGACGATCGGGCAGGGACTGGCTCTGCCCGGCGGTCGCGGCGCTGTTCCTGACGCGCCCGAGGCGGGTGACTGGTTCGGTGCCGCGCTCGCCGGTGGCGTCACCGCCGCCAACGAGCCCTACCTGGTCATCGGCGCGCCCGGCGAGGACGTCGGCGGCGTGCTCGACGCGGGAACGGTGCACTACCTGCGCGGATCGGTCGACGTGAAGTTCGACGGATCCTCGCCGGAGGGCGCCGAGCGCGACGACCGCAGCGGGGCTTCGGTGGCGGCGTCGCCGTACCAGGTCGCGATCGGCTCGCCCGGCGAGGCCGCGGGGCCCGGGTCGGAGTTCTCCGGAGCCGTGTGCGTCCTCAACCACAACAGCGGCGGCACGCCGCCGGCGGTCATCCGCTGCCTGCGGCAGGGCGACGACACGTACTCGTCGGAGGCGCCGGAGCGCAACGACCAGTTCGCCCAGTCGATCGCCATGGTGGCGTACCGGCCGGTGGGAGCCGCCTCGGGCGTGGCCGACTCGCTGCTGGTGGTGGGTGTGCCCGGCGAGGATCTCGGCTCGGCCGACGACGCCGGCATCGTGCAGGAGTACCTGATCACGGCGACGGGCGTCAGCCATCTCGGCACGGTCGGGGGCGGGACACCCGGGGTCGGTGAGGCCGACGAGTCGGGGGACTACTTCGGTCAGCAGGTGGCCGTGGTCAACCGGGATCCGGCCGCCGTCGCGTCGGCGTCCACCGTCCTCGTGGCCGTAGGCGCGCCGGGCGAGGACCGAGGGTCGACTGTGGACAGCGGCGTGGTACGCGTCTTCGCGGGCGGCACGAACGTGCTGACCGGCAGCGTCCTGGTCGAGCGCGTCTCCGGTGCGCTACCGGGCTCGCCGGTCGCACAGGAGCTGATCGGCGGCTGGCTGGCCAGCGACGGGACCAACCTCCTGGTCTCCAGCCCCTACGGCACGCGGGCGGCGTACGTGCTGCCCTGGGCGAACCTCGCCGCCGGCAACGGCACGCCGGTGACCACGTACGCCCCCGGTGTCGGCGGCCTGCCGTCCACTGTGTACGCGTTCGCGACGACGGCCGGGTGACCTCATGACGACGACGAACGGCGAGCGCGACAGCCACCACGATCACGACGGGAATCGGCAGGACCGGACGAAGGGGCGCATGGTGTCTACGGGGGAGCGCGGGCGGGGCAGCTCGTGGTGGCGGCGGGCCGGTCTGATCGGAGTGGTCGCGACACTGGTCGCGGGGACGGCCTGGACGGCGCTGCCGGTGCACCGGCCGGCCGGCCGGACCGAGGCGCTCGCGGTCGGCAGCGGAGGCACGGGTGGGCACGCGGCGGCACCGGGTACCGCGGACTGGGCGGCGTCCACCGCCCGCGCCACCGGCCGCAAGACCGAGGCCACCCTGCTGCGCGGTGAACGGCGGCAGGTGTTCGCCAACGCGGACGGCACCTTCACCCAGCTCGACTACCAGCAGCCGATCCAGGTGGTACGCGACGGTGCCTGGGTGCCGGTCGACGCCACCCTCGTCCGGGGCGCGGACGGGACTGTCACCCCGCGGGCCACGTTGACGAACCTGCGGTTGTCGGGCGGCGGCGACCGGCTGGTGGCGTCCGTCGAACGGGCCGGCCGCCGGTACGCCCTGACCTGGCCGGAGGCGTTGCCCGTTCCGGTGCTCAGCGGGTCCACGGCGACCTACGCGAACGTGCTGCCGGACGTCGACCTCGTGGTCACCGCCTCCGTCAGCGGCTTCACCCACGTTCTGGTCGTGAAGACCCCGGCTGCGGCGCGGTCGCCCCAGGTGCGCCGGCTCACCTTCGGACTCCAGCTGCAGCTGCTGCGGTTGCGTACCACGCCGACCGGCGGGCTGCAGATGGTCGACGCCGGCTCCGGCGGGACGGTGTTCGACGCGCCGGCGCCCCGGATGTGGGACTCGAGCGTCCCGGCGACCGAAGGCGACCTGAGCGCGGGCGCCCCGGATGGCGCGCGTACCGCCCCGGTGGCGGTCTCCCTCGGATCGGGCACCCTGACCCTGACGCCGGATTCCGGGATGCTGGACGACGGCCGCTCGAAGTTCCCGCTCTTCATCGACCCGTTCACCTCGGGCGCCTCCAACGAGTCCTGGGCGATGGTCGACTCCGGCTATCCCAGCGACGAGTACTGGAAGTTCAACGGCGACGACAACGAGCGGGCGGGTTACTGCCCGGTCGGCGTGTCGGGGCAGGTGTGCAACGACTCGCGTATCAAGCGGCTGTTCTACGTCATGCCGACCAGCTTCGCCGGTATGACCATCCTCAGCGCCAAGTTCCGGGTGACGTTGGAACACACCTACGACAGCACGGCGCGAAACGTCTCGCTCTACCGCGCGGGCAGCGCCGGTGCGCTGATCACCAGCGCGACCAACTGGGGGAACATGCCCGGCGGCGCGAGCATGACCAAGTTCGTCAAGCAGGACACGATCGCGCCGACCGGCACGACTGCGTGCCAGACGGGCAGCACCCGCAATACGGAGTTCGACGCCCAGGAGGCCCTCGACAACGCGGTCGACCACGGCTGGTCGAAGACGACCTTCATGATCAGGGCCGACAACGAGTCTTCCTACCTGCATCTGAAGCGCTTCTGCAACAACGCGGTTCTCGCCGTCACCTACAACCGCGAGCCGAACCAGCCCAGCCTGTCCGGTCTGAGCCTCAACCCCGGCGGCGCGTGCGTCACCGGCGGCGCCCGGCCGTACGTCAGCTCCCTGCCGAGCCTGAAGGCGGTACTGTCCGATCCGGACACCGCTGACGCCGAACCGCTGACCGCCGAGTTCCAGGTGACCTGGACGCCGTCCGGCGGGACCCTGCAGACGAAGACCTGGACCTCGTCGCAGCTGGCCAACGGATCGACGTTCACCTACAACCTCGCCGACGCCGCCACCGGGATCCCGAACCTGCCGGAGAACGTGGTCGTCGCCTGGAAGGTGCGGGCGAACGACACCAAGGTGTCGGGCCCGTGGTCGTCGGACGGCGCCGGAAGCCTGTGCGAGTTCGTCCTCGACACGACCAAGCCGGCCGGCCCGGACATCGACTCGCCGCAGTACCTGCCGGCCGATGCGGCCGACAACGGCACGGTCGGGGCGCCGGCGTGCGCGGACGACCAGACCTGGTTCCCCGGTGTCGGGCGGTACGGCACCTTCACGTTCGACAGCGCCGCGACGGACGTCAACGAGTACCGGTACGGCTTCGACACCAACCCGTCCGCCGCCAACAAGCTCAATCCGGCCGTGGACGGCGGGCCGGTGTCCGTCTCCTGGCTGCCGCTGGCCGAGGGGCCGCACACGGTGAACGTCGTCGCGGTCGACCACGCAGGTAAGCAGTCCGACATCGCCAGCTGCACCTTCCGCGTCGCGGCCGGCAGCGGACCGGTCGCGGACTGGCGCCTGGACGACGTCGCCGGCTCCTCGGCGGCGCTCGACGCCACCGGCTCGCAGCCGGCCACGGCGGGCACCACGACACAGTTCGGCGTGGCCGGGCCGGGCGGCGCGGCGGACAAGGCCGTCAGGCTCGACGGAAACGCGTCGAGCGGCCTGCGTACGGCGGGACCGGTGGTGAACACTGGTACGAGCTTCACGGTCAGTGTCTGGGTACGCCTCACCGATCTGACCCGGGCCCAGACCTTCCTCTCGCAGGACGGCTCGGGCGAGTCGGGCTTCCAGCTCGGCTACACGCCGAACGGGCAGAAGTGGCTCGCGCAGGCGGCGGTCAACGACGTGCAGACGCTCGGCACGTGGAGCGTTGTCGGCCCGGTCGCGCAGTCGGGCAAGTGGACGCATCTGACGCTGTCGTTCGACGCCGTCGCGCTCCAGACGACCCTCTACGTCAACGGCGATCCGGCGGGGACCGGCCAGTGGCGCTCGCCGTGGAACGCGCACGGGGCGCTGCAGATCGGGCGGCGTTTCGTCCAGACCGGCGTGTACGGTGACGCCGCGACCGCCGATCTCGCCGACGTACAGGTGTGGGACCGCGTCCTCGTGCCGGTCGAGGTGCACGTCCTGCCCGCGTCGGTGACCAAGCGCCTCGGCTACTGGGATCTGGACGCCGCCACGGCGATCGCCGATCAGGCGCCGCTGGTGGGCAAGAGTGCCGGCTACGGCACGCCGGTGCCCGGCGGGGCCACCGAGATCGATCCCGCTCTGGAACTCGGCCTCTACACCGGCGCGTCCGTCATGACGCGCGATCCGGACAATCCGTTCGGGCCGAGCCCGCTCGTGGGCGACGGGCACCTGGTCCTCGACGGCCTCACCGGGTACGCCGCCACCACCGGGCCGATCGCGGTGACGAACGGCAGCTTCTCCGTGTCGGCGCGGGTGCTGATGGCCACCGACTGCACGACCGCGCCGATGAGCGTGCTGTCACAGCCGGGGACCCACGCGAGTGCCTTCTCGGTGGGCTGCGCGCCCGACGGCACCGGCTCGTCCGTCTGGCGGGTGGTGATGACGGGCACCGACGCCAACGCCGCCGCGACGACGGTGCTGACCGGTAATGCGGCGGTCTCCCACCCCGACCCCAACGCCAGCGTCGGGCAGCTGCTCACCCTGACGTACGACGCGGCGTACCAGACGTTGCGGCTCTATGTGGACGGCAATCTCGCGGGGACGGCCACGAGCGTCCCCGTGCCGTGGAACGCGACCGGCGGTGGTCTGCAGGTGGGCCGCTCTTTCACCGACACGGCCTGGGGTTCTTATCTCGCGGCGGTCGTGGACGAGGTGCGCGTCTACTCGGGCGCGCTCGACGCCACCACGGCGAACCAGCTGAACCGGCTCGTCGCCGACCCCGAACTCTGACCGGGTGGGCGGGCCGTCGAGGCCCGCCCACCGTTCCCGCGTTCCCGGACCCTCCGCGCTCTCGGCCCTCCCATCAAGGTGGAGAATTCGATGTCTGCTTCGCCCCTGCGGACCAGCCGCGCGACATTCCGTCGCTGGACTCGCAACCTCGCCTGGGCACTCGTACCCCTCGTGGCGCTCAGTTCCGTGCAGGAGCCGGTCTTCGCGGCGCCGTCGACCCGCCGCCCGCCGGCCGTGCCGGGCCAACCGGCCCCCGCGGCCGCTCAGGCACTGAAGGCCCGCCCGCGCTCGGCCGCGGATCCGACGCGGGCCGCCGCGCTCACCGCCGCGCCGCGGTCGGCCTGGCCGGTCGGCGGGCAGGGCGATCTCGACCTCGTCCCCGACGGCCGCGTCGCCGCCACCGTGGGCGGCCTGCCGGTGACCGCTCAGCCGGTCGCCGCCGTGGGCCAGGCGAGCCGCTCGGCCGCCGGGCTGCCGTCGAAGATCAGGTTCGAGGTTCTCGACCGGTCCACCTCGACGAAACTCGGCGTACGCGGGCCGGTCGTCGCCCTGCGCCGCGCCGACGCCTCGGCGTCCACCGGTTCGGTCCGGCTCGACCTGGGTTACGGCGCGTTCGCCGATGCCTACGGCGGTGACTACGGCGCGCGCCTTCATCTGGTACGCCTGCCCGCCTGCGCACTGTCCACACCGGACGTGGCCGGCTGCCGGACCACGACGCCGGTCGGCTCGGTGGCGAACGACACCGCGCACAAGACGGTCTCCGGGACGGTCGACGCGAGCGCGACGGCGATGACCGTCCTCGCGCTGGAGGCCGGCGACGCCTCCTCGCAGGGCGACTACTCCGCCACCCAGCTGTCTCCGGCGTCGAAGTGGGATGTGTCGCTCGCCTCCGGCGACTTCAGCTGGAACTACCCGCTGCGCGTACCGCCGACCCCGGGCGGGCTGGTGCCGCAGGTCGAGCTGAACTACTCCTCGCAGAGCGTCGACGGTCGGACGTCGGCGACCAACAACCAGGGTTCGTGGATCGGCGAGGGCTTCAGCTACGAGCCGGGGTACATCGAGCGCCGGTACAAGCCGTGCGACGAGGACGGGCACGACAACTACGGCGACCAGTGCTGGGCGTTCCAGAACGCGACCATCATGCTGAGCGGGCACTCCGGCGAACTCATCAAGATCAACGATGGGCTCTGGAAGCTGTCGTCGGACGACGGCACCCGCATCGAGCGGCTGACCGGCGCGACCAATGGCGACGACGACGGCGAGTACTGGAAGGCGACCACGCCGGACGGCACGCAGTACTTCTTCGGGCTGAACCGGCTGCCCGGCTGGAGCGCGAACAAGGACGAGACCAACTCGACGTGGACCGCGCCCGTCTCCGGCGACGACGCGGGCGAGCCCTGCCACAACACGTCGGGCTGGACCGATTCGTTCTGTGATCAGGGCTGGCGCTGGAATCTCGACTACGTCAAGGACGCCCACAACAACGTCATCTCGTACTTCTACGCCAAAGAGATCAACTACTACGCCGAGGCGGCGAAGACCGACGTCAACGGCAGCGCGTACGTCCGGGGCGGATATCTGCTGCGGGCGGACTACGGCCAGGTCGACGGCGCCGTCTACACCACGAACGCGCCGGCCCGCGTACGCTTCGACACCGCCGAGCGGTGCATCCCGGGCGGCGCGGTCACCTGCGCCGTGGCCGACCTGACCGACACGACGGCGGGCAACTGGCCCGACACGCCCTTCGACCGCAACTGCGCCGCGAACACCCACTGCAAGATCTCGCAGTCGTCGGAGAGTTTCTGGACGCGCAAGCGGCTGACCACGATCACGACGGACGTCCGCACCGGCAGCACGTGGACGCCGGTCGAGCAGTGGAGCCTCGAACACTCCTTCACGGACAACGGCGACGGCTCCAAGACGCTGTGGCTGAACAAGATCGGTCACACCGGTCTCTACGGCGGCCAGGTGACCACGCCGGCGATCGAACTGGTCGGCATCCAGCTGCCCAACCGCGTGGACAGCGACACCGACATGCTCGCCCCGCTCAACCGCTACCGGCTCAACACCGTCTACAACGAGTCGGGCGGCGAGATCCAGGTCAACTACACGCCGGCGGAGTGCACGCCGACGACGCTGCCGACCGAAGGCAACAGCACCAAGCGCTGCTTCCCGGTCAAGTGGAACCCGTTCGACCCGGACACGCCCCACACGGACTGGTTCAACAAGTACCTCGTGGCGCAGACGATCGAAGTGGACCGCACGGGCGCCGCCCCCGACATGGTGACGCAGTACGACTACTCGGGCGGCAGCGCCACCGATCAGGACCCGGTCGACGGCGCCGGATGGCGCAAGACCCCGCCGGACGGGATCACGAAGGACGCGTACCGCACCTGGTCGGACTGGCGGGGCTATCCGGTGGTGACCGTACGCCGGGGTGACATGCAGACCCTGACCACCAAGGTCGAGCACTACCTCCTGCGCGGCATGGACGGCGACGAGACGGCCGCCGGCGCGACGCGTACGGTCAAGGCCACCGACTCGACCGGTGCCCTGTACACCGACAGCGACCAGTTCGCGGGCCAGGAATACGAGACGATCACCTACAGCGGCACGCAGATCGTCTCGAAGAAGATCACGATGCCGACGTCGTGGTCGACGCAGACCCAGACCGAGTCCTGGGGGACGAGCAAGGCGTGGATGGTCCGGCCGGAGACGGAGCGGACGCTGACCGCGATCTACGCCGCGGGCGGTGGGACGCCGACATGGCGCGAGACCAAGACCGTCACGTCCTACGACACCGGCTGGGGACGGCCCACCAAGATCAGCGATCTCGTGGACGTCGCGGACCCCGCCGACGACCAGTGCACGACGATCGCGTACGCCGACAGCACCGGCTCCTACATTCACCAGGCCAAGAAACTGGTCGAGAAGTTCTCCGCGAACTGCTCGGTGACGAACCCGAGCCGGGCGACGAAGCTGCTGTCCAGCGACCGCACATCCTACGACGGGCTGGCCTACGGCGCGGCGCCGACCAGCGGCAGCATCACGCGTGAGGAGCACCTCGAAACCGACGACGGCACCACCACCACCTATCTGGCCACCGACACCGTGGTGGACGGGTTCGGCCGGGCGACCAAGGTCACCGACCCGCGGGGCAACGCGACGAGCACCGTCTACGTCGAGACCGACGGGCTGACCACCCAGGTCAAGAAGACCAACGCGCTCGCGCACACGTCGACCACGGACATGGTGACCGCCTTCGGCACACCGGCCGGGACGACGGACGCGAACAGCAAGCGTACGGACTTCGCCTATGACGGCCTGGGCCGCCTGGTCGGCGTCTGGATCCCGGACCGGCCGAAGTCGCTGCAGTACCCGCCCAGCCTGAAGTACGCGTACACGCTGCGTACGGACAAGCCGGTCGTGGTGGAAACCGACAGCGTCCGCAACGACGGCAGCTACAAGGCCGGATACCAGCTCTACGACGGCTTCCTGAGGGACCGCCAGACGCAGGCCGAAGGGCCGGGCGGCGCCTGGCTCGTCTCGGACACGCTCTACACCGCCACGGGTCAGAAGGCGGCCACGTACCAGAACCACCTCGTCACCGGTACGCCGGGCGACAGCGTCCTCGTCGTGGCGGAGGGCTCGGTCAACGGCCAGACGAAGTACGCCTACGACGGCGCGAACCGCGTCACCGACGAGATCACGGCCGTGGCGGGCGACGAGAAGTGGCGCACCACGACGGCGTACTTCGGTGACCGGACAAGTGTCGACCCGCCCACGGGAGGCACGCCGACGACCACGGTGACCGACGCCGCCGGCCACAAGACCGCCCTCTACCAGTACAAGGGTTCCTCACCGTCCGGCGACGCGGACGTCACGCACTACGCGTACGCCGCGGACGGCCAGCTCGCGTCGGTGACCGGGCCGGACGGCGCCACCTGGTCCTATACCTACTACCAGAACGGTCGCAAGTGGACGTCGGTGGATCCCGACGCCGGCACGTCGACCCTGACCTACGACAAGGCCGGCAACATCCTCACCCAGAAGGACGGGCGCAACACGGTCCTGGCGTTCGTCTACGACAAGCTCAACCGCAAGACCGAAGAATGGCTGACCGCGGTCACGACCGGCACCAAGACGGCGACCTGGACGTGGGACAGCTTCTACAAGGGACAGCTGGCCGGCACGGGCCGGATCGTGAACGGCAAGACCTACTTCGTCACCTACCCCCAGCGGGACGGGCAGTACCGGCCGCTGAAGACCAGCTACATCATCCCGACCGACGCGGGCGCCGAGCTGGCGAAGACCTACGACTTCGCGCAGTCCTACAACATCGACGGCACACTGCAGGGCATCGGCATGCCGGCCGGCGGCGACCTGCCGGCCGAGAGCGTGGCGGTCGGATATGACGCGCTGCAACGCCCCACGACGCTCACGGGTGCCACCAGCTATGTGACGGCGGCCAACTACGCCGACACCGGCGAGCTGCTGCAGACGACGCTGTCGGCGGGCGTGGCCGGCCGAAAGGTGTGGCAGACCTACGCGTACGAGCGGGGGACCGGGCGCCTGACCGGGGCGCGACTCGATCGCGAGACGGTGGCCACCGTCGACGCGGACGCGCACTACTCCTACGACGCCGCCGGCAACGTCCTGTCCATAGCGGACACTCCGGCCGGTGGTTCACGTGACGTCCAGTGCTTCGACTACGACTACCTGCGCCGACTGCGAGAGGCGTGGAGCACGGCGAGCGCGGCCACCGATCCCTGCGGTGGCAGCGACCCGGCCGTCAACGGGGTCGGCGGATCGGCCGCCTATCACGAGGCGTGGACGTTCTACGCCTCCGGCGACCGCAAGACCGAGACGATCTACTCGACCTCCGGCGGCAACGACGTCAACCGGACCTACCACTATCCGGCGGCGGGCGCCACGCAGCCGCACACGTTGCGGCAAGTCGACCAGACCACCGGCACCGTCACGGCGACCACGACCTACCTGCCCGACGCCGCCGGCAACACCACCAGCAAGAACGTCAACGGCCAGCAGCAGGACCTCGGCTGGGACGCCGAGGGGCACCTGGCGACGTTCACGCAGGGCGGCCAGACCACGACGATGGTCTACGACGCGGAGGGCAACCGCCTCGTCCGCAAGGAGCCGAACACCACCACGCTCTACCTGGACGGCATGGAGCTGCGGCTGGACCTGACCAGCCGTCAGGTGACCGGGACGAGGTTCTACTCGTTCGGCGATCGCGTCATCGGAACTCGGACGGGCGGCGGGCTGACGTTCGAGTCCGCGGACGCGCACGGCACCTCGTTCGCCTCCGTCGACGCGGCCACCGGCGCGATCACGTGGCGGCGTACGACGCCCTACGGCGGTACGCGCGGCATACCGCCGACGGCGTGGCCGAACCAGAAGGGCTTCGTCGGCGGCACCGTCGACGCCCTGGCCGGACTCGTGCATCTCGGCGCCCGCGAGTACGACCCGACGATCGGCCGGTTCCTCAGCATCGACCCGGAGATCGACACCGGGGATCCGCAGAGTCTCGGCGGCTTCCTCTACGCCAACAACAGCCCCCTGACGTTCACCGACCCGACCGGCCGTTCCTGGGGGACGTTCTGGAAGGTCGTCGCGGTCGTCGCCGTGGTGGCGGTCGTCGTCGCGGCGGTCGTCGTCGCCGGTCCCATGATCGCGGCCGCGGCCAGTGCCTACGCGGCGACGAGCGCGGCCGCCAGTACGGCCGGCGCGGTGGCCCTGGCCGCGGCCGAGGGCGCGGCGGCCACGGGAACCATCGCCGGTGCGGCGGTGGCGGCGGGAGGCGAACTGGCCGTCGCGGCCGGCGCGACCCTGGCGGCCGAAGGTGTCGCGGGGGCCACGGCCGTCACGGTCGCCGGCGGTATCGCCGGGCTCGCGAGCCGCGGTTCACCCGGCAGCGGCGGCCGGGGCCTTCCGCTAGGCGGCGGGCGCACCCCTCCGGGCGGCGGACTCCGGCCGTACAACCCCAGCCAGCCGGTCGAGACCCGCGACGGCGACTCGATTCTGAGCGGTCACGGCGGGCGCTGGGGTACGCCCAAGGAGAAAACACGCGTCCCGGCGGGCTGCTGGGTGATCATGTACTGCCGGGACGGCGAGATGCTCGACGATACCGACGGTCACCTGATCGAGCAGAACCAGCCGATCAAACCTGCCCAGGTGTACGGCCCGGGGCAGTGGATGCCCGACTACGAGCTGGTGCCGCCGCACGACCCGGACTTTCAGCCCATCGTCATCACCGGCAACCCGTATGTCGTCGACCAGCCCACGAAGCTGTCGGACATCCTCCAGCCCGGTATGGGAAGGTGTCACTGGGCTGCCTGCCGAGAGGAATGGTGACGCCGTGACCTACTTCGCCGACCTCACTCCGTATGAATACCGCGCGTCGATCGGGCCGTTCAGTGCCCTGCTGAACGTGGGCTGGCTGGAGCCGGGACATCCGGTCCCGAGCGGCCCGGTCGATCCGCTGGTGGTGGACCGGCTCGCACAGCTGTGTGGCACCTCGCCGGTCGCTGTGACCCGCGGTGCCTATCGGTGCCGGTTCTCTCCGTGCCGGGAGAACCGGGTCGTGGCGGCTGTCGTAGTGGACGGCCGGCGGTGGGCTCTCGGCGGAGCCGAGATCTGGTTGCCCTGTCGCGATGGGACGGCGCTCGCCGCACCGAACATGGTCCACCACTACGTCACCGTGCACGGCTACCGGCCACCCGATGAGTTTCTGGAGGCGATCATGGGCCCGGACGCCGGCTCGTTCGACGAGAAGGCATGGGTCGCGTGGCTTTCGCGGAACTGAGGCGGGCCAACGAAATCCTCGAAGCAGCGTCCGTCTTCTTCGCGGCCGGACTCGGCCGGCCACAGCAACGCTCGTAATGTTCATCGACGAGCACAAGCAGGTGTGGTGGTCGCAGCTGCTTGGGGCCGGCTGCGACCACCGGCGGTGGAAGGGTTATCGCTGAAGTGTCAGCAGGCCCGGCCGCCACGGCAGCTGGTCGTACGGGCCGCCGGCGCTGGGGGACTTGCCCTGGTAGAGCAGTTGCAGGTTGCAGGGGTCCACGGTCATGGTCTGGTCGGGGTTGCTGCGGACGAGGTCACCGTGGCTGATGTCGTTGGTCCAGCCGGCGCCGCTGTTGTTCTTGCCGGCGAAGGGGTTGCTTTCGCTGGCGGCTTGTGGTGTCCAGGATCCGTTGAGGCTGGTGGCGGTGAAGGAGCGGAAGTAGCGGCCTTGGCTGCCGATGGCTTCGACGATCATGAGGTATTGGTTCTGTCCCTGGACTTTGTAGACCTGGACGGCTTCGAACAGGTTGTTGGTCGAGTCGCTCAGGACGGTGGTGTAGGAGGAGCC
>NZ_AUAX01000022.1 GCF_000428945.1 Hamadaea tsunoensis DSM 44101
CAGAACCGGCAGCGACGGCGACGCCAACGTCACCGCGAGCGTCTCGGCACCCTCGTTCTCACCCCGGTACGCGACCAGCTCCACCACGAACTGCGTCCACCCGGTCTCCCGATCCGTACGCGGAGCGTTATTCCGACCCAGACGCGGAACCGGCGACTTCGCCACCTCGTACTCCACACCCCGCGTGTCGATCTTGAAGCTCTCCATGACCTCGTCCTCCCGGTGATCTCGCGCTTAGCTGCGCGTCGATTTAGATGTAAGACATGCTACGTCGAGCCAAACGTAGATGCAAGATGTCTTACAAGCTGAGATGCATCAGGCGGCTCACGCACCTAAGCTGTCCCTGTCAGACGTCGTACAAGCAGGTGAGCAGCGTGACCGTGATCAAACCGGGCAAATCGCAGTACCAGCAGATCGCCGATCTGCTGCAAGAGCGCATCCAGGACGGCACCTACGCGCCGGGAACCCTGCTGCCCAGCGAGCCGGAGCTATCGCGAGAGCTGGACGTCTCGCGCGTCACCGTCAACAAGGCGGTCACCCTCCTGCGGGCCAGCGGCCAGGTCAAAGTCCGGCGCGGCGCTGGGACGTTCGTCCGTAGCCTGCCCAAGTTGAACCGCGATGCGGTCGCACGGTTCGCCGCCCGCAACCAAGGAACAGGCGCCGGCCAGGTCGAGATCTCCAAGCTCAATCTGCAATCCCGGACCGAGTACCTGCACATCGGCCGAGTCGAGGCACCTGCCGCCGTCGCAGAGATCCTGGGCGAACGCGACGTTCTGATCCGCAGCCGCCGGCTGTTCGCCAACGACGAGCCGACTCAGCTCGCAGACTCGTACTACTCATGGGCTCTGACCAAGGACGGCCCGCTGACTGCTGCCGAGGTCGGCAAGGGCGGGTCGTACGCGAGGCTCGCCGATCTCGGCGTCGGCCCGGTCCGCTTCAGCGAAGACGTGAACGTCCGGATGCCCTACGACATCGAGCGAGACCGCCTGGAAATCGAGGCCTCGGCTCCGATCTTCGAGATCACCCATGTTGCGTACGCCGCCGACGACCGCCCGGTCAGCGTGACGATCCACGTCATGCCCGGCCACCTCTGGACACTGCGATACACGTGGGACGACCCGCAGGAGAGCGGCCAGTGATCGAGGTACGCCTAGCGACCGAGAAGGCACCAGACCGGAGCGCGAACGAAGACGCGGTCTTCCGCGCGGGCAACCTCGTCGGGGTGCTCGACGGCGTGACTCAGCCCGCCGGTATGGACTCCGGCTGCGTGCACGGCGCTGCCTGGTACGTCGGCCGCCTCGTCGCCCGGCTAACTGAGCAGCACACCGCCTGTCCGAGCGCTGACTTACCGGACCTTCTCGCGGCAGCGATTGCCGACGTCCGTACCGATCACCCGCAATGCGATCTGGCTCGGCCGAATACGCCTGCCGCCACCGTGTGTCTCGTCCGGGCGAACGCCGAACGAATCGACTACCTGGTGTTGTGTGACACGACCCTGGTCTACGAGGTCTCCGGCGAGGTCGTGGCCGTGACGGATGATCGGTTCCATCGCATCATCAACGTGTTGCGGCACACGCCGAGTGACCCGACGGCCGCTCAGTCCGTTGCTGCCAACCGCGGCTACACACCGGGCAAGTGGGCGTACACCAATCGCGACGGCGGCTACTGGATCGCCGCGGCTGACCCAGAAGCAGCACATCACGCGATCACGGGAAGCCTGCCGACCTCCGAGACCCGACGCGTCGCACTCCTCACCGATGGAGCCTCGTGCGCCGTCGACAGTCTCAACATCCTCGACTGGCCCGGCCTGCTGAAGCTCCTGGCCGACGAAGGGCCGGCCGAACTCATCCGGCGCGTACGCACAGCCGAAGACAACCTGGCCGCCACCGGACAGGTCGAAGGGAAGCTCCACGACGACGCGACAGCCGCCGTCCTGCTCATCACGGAGGACCAGCCATGACTTTGCCCCGCCACTCCGTCAGCGTGACCGGTGTCGTCGTCGACGACCAGGACCGGGTCCTCGTCATCCAGCGACGCGACAACGGCCGGTGGGAGCTGCCCGGCGGAGTCCTGGAACTGGAGGAGTCCATCCCGGACGGCATGAAGCGCGAAGTCCTCGAAGAGACCGGCGTCCACGTCGAGCCCGTACGCCTGACCGGCGTCTACAAGAACATCAAGGTCGGCGTTGTCGCGTTGGTCTTCCGCGCCCGATACGTATCAGGCCAGCCAACCACGACCGACGAGTCCCAGGCCGTCGAATGGTGGACCGAGGAAGAGATCCGCGCCAAGATGCCCCAGGTGTACGCCATCCGCGCCATCGACGCCATCCAGGCGACCGACGTACCAGTGCGCCTCCACGACGGAGTCACGATCCTCTGAGGCTGATCAGCCTTGTGAGAACTTTCTATACGTTTTCAAGGCGCCGCTTCGCGGCGCGCACGCCTGCTCGCTCGGGCACGGATCGCCGCTATGCCTTCGGCGTCGCGGCGACCGGCCCGGCGGCTGGCGTGCACAGGCATGGCTCGGCGCCGGAACGTAAGAGTTCGCAGCGTTCCGGCGCCGAGCTGCTGGTTACCTGATCTGCTTCTTGTCCGAGATCGGCGAGCGCTTCAACGCTCGTGCGATCTCGACCAAGTTCTCTTTGGGGGCACGGACGGCGATAATGATCCATGGCAGGCTATATGCAACCTGGCACAGGACCGCCCCGACCGCACCCCAGAAGCAGGTGACCTTGTCGATCATCTTCAACCAATCTGGTTGATGGATCGGCCGCGGGGTCCGAGAACAAGATGAGCTGTCGACTGCTCTACACACCGAACTGACGGCCGAGGACACGCGATGAGCGACAGAGCCACTTTACGCTTTGAGGCGCGCCTCTGGCAGGGGCGCTTCCTGCAACAGGAGGCAGAGGAAGTCGGGCGACTGCCGGGTGGAGTGGTGGTGTGGCTTGGTGGGACTGGTCCCGTCACTGCCGGCCCGAGCGAGCTGAGCAGACTTCTCCTTGGGCGCATAGGTCGTTCGTCCGGTGGGGCGCTCCACCTATGCGCCCAAGGAGAAGCCCGCTCCCCGGTGGGCGGGCCGACAGCGACGGGACACCTGAGTGGGCCACCGGCGCGCGACGGGGGCAAGGAATCCTTGACGGCAGAGAGTCGCTACAGGTCCAGGACTGTGCGGAGCGCTTGGTTCACGTTGGAGATCTCGCGGGCGCTCAGATGGCCGACGAGGCGGCCGAGGCGCTCCGGATCAACCGCGGCTGTCTGCTCGACGAGCACCAGCGTTGTCTTGCCGAGCAACTCGATCTCTGGACGGAAGGACGCCGGGCGGGCGCTCGTCGACGTCGGGGCGACCAGCCATGTCGACAGTGGGAGGTGATCGGACTGGACGACTACGGCGTACCGGTTGCCTCGCTGCTCATGACCACGAGCGCCCCGGGGCGCCGGTAGCTCGTGCACGTCACCACGCACGAAGGCCCTCCATGTCTTCCAGCACTGCTCGTGCTTCCGCTCGGTCGTCTTCGTCTTCGGCCAGCGCCACAGCTTCAGCGCGGAGCCGTTCCGCTGTACGTACGCGTGCGGCGGTCAAGATCGCATCACGGATCACCTGGGAACGGTCACGTCCGTCCTCCAGGCTGGCGAGCGCTTCATCCACCGCGTCGTCAGTACGGAACGTAATCGTAGTCATAAGACAAAGCGTATGCCAGCGTGAACTCAGTTTGCAACGCATTGCGTGGCATTGCATCGCTGGGCGTGGCGTTACATCGCTGAGCGAGGTGTTGAGCGGCCTGGCAGGCCGCCTGCATACCGCCTACGGCTTGCAGCGGATCGGCTCGCACCATCGAGCGTTACGCAGTTCGTGGATGCGCCAGCCGCCCGAGCCTTCGTTGACGATGTGGAAGACCCAGGGTGTTTCGATGAGGCTGGTGTTGAAGGTGGTGCCGTGACCCTCGGTCTGCCAGGTGACCTCTATCCGTAGTTGCAGGGTGGCCGACGGGTCGGTGATCTTGTCGGTCATCGGTACAGCGGTCACCGGTGCGATCTCGAACGGGCGGCCGCCGGCCGACCTGCCCACCTCGGCGTTGAGCTGGTCTAGCTGCTGTAGCAGTTCGTCCCGGTGTGACCCGCCCAGTACACGCCACGCATCCCCCGGGTGCCCGTCTTGCAGCGCGTCTAGGTAAACCCCTGCCGCGCAGGTGGAGCAGGCTTCGCCTTTGCCAGCGTCGACCGTGATCCGAGCCAGCCAGGCGACGGCGCCAACAACCGGCACCGCAACGCACGCGGTCAGGATGCTCAGGAAGATCAATACTGCTACGAGCAGCCGCCGTCGTGCGTTCTTGGACATGGGCGGTGCGGGCGGCACGGGTGCCTGCTCCGGTACCAGGATGATCATTCGATCACCGTACGGCTGTCGATCAACCCGAAGGCCGTGTCGGTGTCGCGTCCCGCGACGGCGCGGCCAGCAGATTGTGTTCCCGCTATGTTCCCGTGAACGGCCGTTGAGAGCCGGACTTGACCGGACTCAACCGGACCGGGAAACGGCGACGGCCTCTGCCTGTTTGTCCAGGTCGGAGGCCGTCTTTGTGCTATTGGTGGCGGGTGAAGGGTTCGAACCTTCGTAGCTTTCGCGACGGATTTACAGTCCGCATTCACCGATTGCCTAGAGGCTATTTCGCAATTACGGCACCAATGATTGTTGCGACTGCGCCTATGGCTGCACCTATTACCCCGGAAATGAGGGCAAGCTTCAAATCGTGGCGGCGCTGATCAGTGCGGGCGAGCTTCGACAAGCGCTTGTCCGTCACTATTTCTGCATAGTTACCGATTAAGGGAGAAAGTAGCCGGAAGCGTCTGCGTTCGAGTGAGCTGAGGAAATGCTCAACTATCGACCGAGGCACGATGGTCTTACCTGCCATACGTACGCGTACGCCGGTCATCCCGAGGTCAAGCTCGGTGTATCCCCACGGCTGGCCCTTAGGGTTTTCGACGCGCATGCTCACGCCATAAACGTCTTTTCGCCCGATCAAGTCGTCGATTGAATCGTAGATCGAATCGGGGCGCCCTCGATGTGAAACCGTTACTTCGGCCGTGCCGTACTTGCCTAGCTCCGACGCCATATTTTCGACGTCATCGAGGTAAATTCGGACGCCCCGAATTTCCGTTATCCATAGATCCTCATTGGCGGGTCTAAGAGGCATCTGATTGGCCGCCTTGACTGGTCCGGTAACCTGCTGGTCGTTAAGCATACACAGACCACGCACGCTGCCGCCTAGCTCATGTCTACGTTAGGCTCAACACTACGAATACCATCAACACTACGAATATCGCCAGCTCAGAAGGCCGGGGATCGGCGTGATCAGGAAGGCGGCGGACGAGTCGGCCTGTACGCCGGAATCTGTCAGACCCTCCCCGGAAACTATGTCCACAGCGCTACACCAGGAGGCGACGTGGATTACCTGTACACGAAGAACGGCGAGCCGTTGCGAGTCGATGGCGATGCTGTGTATGACCGCTCCGGCAGGCATGTCGGCAAGATCAGGGGTGACCACGTGTACACCCCCGGCTGGCAAGTACGCGGGCACCATTGTTGGAGACAGAGTTGTGTACCGATCAACCAATGCTGGTCGTGTTGGTCCTGCCAGTGCGCATCGCGCCGGACGTAGCGGGAGTGGAAGGGCCAATCGGGCAGCCTCCGCCATCTGGGGCGAAGAACCTAAGTTCGACTAGACGTGTAGGCCGGACCTGTGCTGTCGAGATCATCGGGCACAGATTCGGCACAACTCGGCACGGAAACCGCTGCAAAGTGATGACAAGCGATGGCGGCGTTCTAGCTGCTCCGGACGTCAAGGCGTCCGGCTTGAGGCGATCTCGCGAAGCTCAATATCTATGGTGCTCAAATCCCCTGTGGTGATCTACGCTACGCGCGTGGCGTACTGCTGCGACACCATGCGATCGAACTTCGAGACATCCTGCGACCTGCATCCTGACCCATTCGACTGCCCGGACCGGCTGGTCTGGCGGGACGCACAGGGTCGGTTCGGTTTGATCCTTCACGACGGCGGGTCGTCATACGTCCAGATCAAGTACCGCCCCTGGTGCGGCACCCCGCTCGACCTGCCGAAATCGGGCTGAGTGTCTAACTGGGTGACAATCGCGGCGTACGCGGACGGACGTTGGTGAACGGCGGCTGACTATTTCCCGAGCCAGGCACGGTTGCTCCCCAAGGTCAAACCGCCGTGATCGTTCGTTGACACGGAAGGACGTGTCGTTGCAGATCAACGCCGGCGGCTCTTCCTGGCCGGCGAGAGCATCCCAGGGGTGAGCACTGTCTCCTCGGTCAGCGGTACCTCTGGCTGGTCGGCCCATCTGCTCCAGGTTCGATCGCATCGCTCGCAGTGCAGCGGAGTCTTGCACGTCCTCTGCTGATCGTCTTCTCGGCGGCCCAGCACCATACCGAGCAGGCGCAACGGCCCACTGCACTCAGGGCAGACATCGCCTTTCCAGGCGGATCCAGTCATGCCGGAGAGGATGCCATACGACGACGGCGCCGGTTGGCGACAGCAAGTCCGAGGGGAACCCTGGGCCGCCAGGGTGGAAGCGGTCTCGCGGTGCTGGCCCGGGCCGTCGCCGGGCCGTCAGGGCCGTCATTGGGCCGTCAAAAGAGGGCCAATGACGACCATCAACGACAATCGTCGCGGACGATCGATGCAGCTCAGATGGACCCACGCGACGGTGAACATGGCCGGAAGAGTTTCCGCACTTGAAAGCCATGTTCAAGTGGCATTTCCCGCCCCTCCGCGCCACCATGGGCTGCGATGGACAAGCATGAGCACGCCCACGGCCATGGCGAGCCCCACGGCCACTCCCATGGCGTGAACGCCGACGCCGACCGCCGGTGGCTGTCGATCGCCCTTGCCCTGATCCTCGGGTTCATGGCCGTCGAGGTCGTCATCGGCCTGGTCGCGCATTCGCTCGCGCTGCTCTCCGACGCGGCCCACATGCTCACCGACGCCGCCTCGATCGTGCTGGCGCTCATCGCCGTACGCCTCGCGGCCCGACCCGCTCGCGGTACCTATACGTATGGCCTGAAACGCGCCGAGATTCTGTCGGCCCAGGCCAACGGGTTGACGCTGCTGCTGCTGGCGGCGTGGCTGGCGTACGAGGCGGTGAAGCGGCTGCTCAACCCGCCCGAGGTGGCCGGCGGGTGGGTGCTGGTCACGGCGATCGCCGGGATCGGGGTCAATGTGGCGGCCGCGTGGGCGTTGAGCAAGGCCAACCGGGCGAGTCTCAACATCCAGGGCGCGTTCCAGCATGTTCTGAACGATCTGTATGCCTTCATCGCCACCGCGGTCGCCGGCGCGATCATGCTGCTCACCGGGTTCAGCCGGGCGGACGCGCTGGCGTCCCTGGTCGTGGTGGTGCTCATGGTGAAGGCGGGGCTCGGGTTGCTGCGCGACTCCGGGCGGATCCTGCTGGAGGCGGCGCCGGCCGGGATCGACCCCGATCATATCGGCGACGACCTGCTCCGCCAGCCGGACGTGGTCGAGGTGCACGACCTGCACGTATGGGTGATCACGTCGCAGCAGCCCGCGTTGTCCGCGCACGTGCTGGTGCAGCCGGCGGCGGACTGCCACGCCGTGCGGGTGCAGCTGCAGGAGGTCCTGGCCAGGGACTACGACCTCACGCACACGACGCTCCAGGTGGACCACGTCGGTGAGGAACTGCTGCAGATCCCCTCCGGCGACCACTGCGCCGACTCGCACGGCCCGGTCCACCGCGGCCACGACCACCAGCACTGATAACGACCGCCGGCACTAATAGGGCATCGTGTCCGCCAGGCGCTCGCGTACCTTCTCCTGCCAGGCGCCCGCGGGGATCTCCGCGAAGAGCTCGCCCGCTGCGGCCAGCCGCTCCGCGCCCATCTCTCCGCGGCGGCGGTCGAGGTCGAGCTCGCCGAGCGCCTGCAGGGCCCGCGCGGCGACGAACTTCTCGCCGGTACGCCGAGCCAGCCCCAGCGCCGCCGCATAGCACCGGCCGGCCTGGTCCGGACGGTTCTCGGCGTGCTCGACGCGGCCGAGTCCGAGCAGCGCGTACGCCTCGCCGACCCGGTCGCCGCAGTGCCGGACGATCCGCAGGGCGGAGGTGAACATCTCGCCGGCCTCGGTGTACTCGGAGCGGGTGAGGCACACCTCGCCCATCCGGTGCAGCACCTGGGCCTCGACGCGGCGGCTGCCCACGCTGCGGCACAGGGAGAGGGCCTCGCCGAGCAGGTCGCGCGCGTCCTCGACGTGGTTGTCCGCCAGCAGCAGGCCGGCCACGTTGACCAGGACGTGGGCCTGCCCGATCAGGTCGCCGGCCTGCTGCAGACCGGCCAGCGCCTCGTCGTACCGGGCCCGGGCCTGACGGGTGCGGCCCTTGATCCGGTCCAGGTACGCGAGATTGCGCAGCACCAGCGCCCGGCCGTGCCCGTCGGCGCAGGCGGTGAACAGGTCCAGCGCCTGGTGCAGCAGGGATTCCGCGTCGTCGGTGCGGCTTTCGAAGAGCTCGACCGCGCCGAGGGTGGCGAGCATGGCCGCCTGGCCGCGTACGTTGGCGGTGGCGGTGCAGCAGTCCAGGGCCGTCTGGGCCGTCTCGCGCCACGCCCGGTGGTAGGAGCGGGCCTCGAACAACGTGACCGACGTCAGGGCCAGGTCCCAGCAGAGCTCGTCCCAGCCGAGGGCGGCGGTCTGGCGTACGGCGGCGTGCAGGGTGGCTCGTTCGGCCGCGAGCCAGCCGAGCGGGTCGGCCCGGACGTCGTCGGCGAGGCCGCCGGGGACCGGCCAGCGGGCGGCGGAGCCGTGCAGGATCGTGAAGTCGCCGCCGTACTCGGCCCGGTGCGCGGTCTCGGCCAGGCTCAGCATGGCCCCGAACAGGCGTTGCTGGGCGGCCTCGGCCTGCTGCGGCGTCTCCTCCTGGGCGAGGCGCTCGCGGGCGAAGACGCGTACCAGCTCGGGGTGTCCATAGCGGACGGTCGTCGCGGACGGGCGGGTGACCGCGGTCAGCATCTGCGCTTCGACCAGCCGCTCGCAGATCTCCTCGGCCTCCTCGGGGCCGACGTCCAGCAGCGCGGCGGCGGCCCAGGGCGCGCAGTCGGGCGCCTCCAGCAGGGTCAGCCGGCGCAGCAGCCGCCGTTCGGCCGGGGCCAGCATGTCGTAGGTGATCGTCATGCTGGCGCGTACGCCCATCTCGCCGTGCTCGAGCTCGTCGAGCCGGCGGGTCTCGTCGCGCAGCCGGCCGGCGAGCCTGGTGAGCGTCCAGTGTGGACGGGCGGCGAGCCGGGCGCCCGCGATGCGCAGGGCCAGGGGGAGCCGGCCGCAGAGGTCGGCGATGGCGAGGGCCTGGTCGGGGTCGGCCGCGACGCGCTCGGCGCCCGCGGCGTCGGCGAGCAGGGCGAGGCTGCCGGCCGCGTCGAGGACACCGAGGTCCACCCGGTCGGCCGCGTCCACGCCGGTGAGCCGGGCCCGGCTGGTGAGCAGGACGGCGCTGGAGTCGGTGCCCGGCAGCAGCGGGCGGACCTGGGCCTCGCTCGCGGCGTCGTCGAGCACGATGAGGACGCGGCGGTCGGCCAGCCGGCTGCGGTACATCTCGGCGCGCTCGTCGGCGCCGGTCGGGACGGCCGCCTCGCTGCCGCACAGGGCGCGCAGGAACCGGCCGAGGATCTCCGCGGGCGGGTGCGGACGCGGTCCGCTGCCACCGAGGCCGGCGTACAGCTGGCCGTCGGGGAACTGCTCGGCCAGGGCGTGCGCCGCGTGCACGGCCAGTGCGGTCTTGCCGATGCCGCCCGGCCCGTGGATGGTCACCACCGGTACGCCGCGCGCAGCCTCCCCGCACAGGGCTCGGCGGATCTGCAGCAGGCTGTCGGTACGCCCCACGAATCCGGGTACGTCGGCCGGCAACTGGTGCGGCATGGGCGCGCGGGCGGGCGGGGCAGGGCGCGGGGGAGCGGCGTACCCGGCGAGTTCGGTGGAGCCGACGAGGATCGCGTGTTCGAGCCGGCGCAGTTCCGCGCCCGGTTCGAGGCCCAGCTCGTCGGAGAGGGTCCGGCGCGCCCGCCGGTACGCCTGCAGCGCCTCGCTCTGCCGTCCGGAGCGGTAGAGGGCGAGCATGAGGTGCGCGTACAGCCGCTCGCGCAGCGGGTATTCCTCGATGAGGGCCATCAGCTCGCCGATGAGATCGTCGTGCCGGCCGAGGGCGAGGTCGAGGTTGATGCGCTCCTCGGTGACGGTCAGCCGCCGGTCGTTGAGGGCGCGCGCGCCGGCCTGCACGAGCCGGCCGGTGAGCCCGGCCAGCGCTGGACCCCGCCACAGGGCCAGCGCCCGGCGGAGTTCCGCGGCCGCCTCCGCCGTACGCCCCTGGGCGCCGAGGTTCTTGGCCGCGGCGACGTGCTCGGCGAAGACGTCCGCGTCGAGCCCGCCCGGCCCGACCCGCAGGAGGTAGCCGGGCGCGCGGGTCTCGATGACGTCGGCGGCCCCGCAGGCGGCGAAGGCCCGCCGCAACAGGGAGATGCACATCTGGAGCTGGGCTCGCGCGGTCGCGGGCGGGTCGTCGTCCCACACGGCGTCGACGAGCCGCTCGACCGGGACCGCCCGGTGCGGTTCGAGCGCCAGCAGGGCGAGTACCGCCTGGTTGCGAGGGCCGCCCAGGGCGACGGTCCGGTCGTTCACGCGCGCGGTCAACGGCCCTAGGATCCGCAGCTCCATATGTGTCGCCCCCCATAGCTGGCCGGTGGCCCACGCGCGGTCGGGGGAGCGGACGTGGGTGGTCCGCCGTTGGACAGGTTGAAATATTTGCAGTAATGAACCTGAGCTGGCAGCGCTGTTCGTGCCGTACCTCCCCGACGTTCGTCCGATAGCCTACTAAGCCGCACGCGGGGGTCAAGCAATCCATAAAGTTTCCTTGCAGATCACACTTGGCCGATTTCTGCCCCGGTTTCGCCTGTGGGTGCGGGCTCAGACGTCGCGTCGACGCAAGGTGATCAGAGCGAGCGCGAGCGCCGCGATCGGCCACGCGGCGTACACGACCCAGGAGCCGAGAAGCGTCGGGGGATAGAAGACGCCCGGGCGTGTCACCGCCGGCCAGATGTCCGCGAGCCGCTGCCAGGCGCTCACGATCATCGTGTGCCGGATGTCCGCCTTCCACAACTTGTCGTCGCGGGTGAACTGCGGCACGAGCAACAGGAGTACGCCGAGGAAGACCGCCGTCGTCGCCGGGTGCCGCAGAACCGTGCCGATGCCCAGCCCGGTCAGGGCGCAGACCGGCGCGAGCAGGACGGCCGCGAGCACCGCCCGGGGTACGCCGGGATCGGTGATCGAGAGTCCGACGTGCCGGTCGGCGAGGATGGCCTGGGTGACGAAGAACGAGGTCAGCGCGATGAACGCGCCGACGAGGGTGAACACGGCCCCGACCACGGCGGCCTTGGCGAGCAGCACCGCCCGGCGGTCCGGCACGGCGGCGAAGGTCGTGCGGATCAGGCCGGAGCTCAGCTCGCCGACGATCGACAGCGCGCCCATCGTGCTCATCGCGAAGATCATGAACAGGTACGCGTTGTTCTGGAACGCGTCGCCGAGCGCGTAGAAGTGCCGCTGCTCCTCGACGGGAAGCCGGTCGAAGAAAGTTTCATCCCAGAACGCGGCCGAGATGTTCACGTACAGGATGAGGACCGTGCAGACGAGCAGGCCCCAGCGTGTCGAGCGCAGCGACCAGAACCTGATCCACTCGGCGACGACGAGATCGCGGAAGCGCGCCTTCACCGGGCACCCCCGGCGGCGAACTCGGTACGGTCGGCCGTCAGGCGCATGAAGGACTCCTCCAGGGACGCGTGGCGGGGCGTCAGCTCGTGCAGGCGTACGCCGTGGGTGAAGGCCAGCTCGCCGAGCTCGTCGGCGCCGAGGCCGCGCACGGTCAGGGTGTCGCCGTCGATCGCGGGCGGCTCCGGCAGGAGAGCGGCGAATCGGGCGGCGTCGGGCGTACGGACGAGGACCGAGGTGCCGCCGCGCCGGGCGAAGTCGGCCAGACTCTCGTCGGCGAGCAGCCGCCCCCGGCCGATGACGACCAGATGGTCGGCGGTGTTCTCCATCTCGCTCATCAGGTGACTGGAGACGAAGACCGTACGCCCCTCGGCGGCCAGGGTCCGGAACATCGTGCGTACCCACTGGACGCCTTCGGGGTCGAGGCCGTTGAACGGCTCGTCGAACAGCAGCACCGGCGGATCGCCCAGCAGCGCGGTCGCGATGCCCAGGCGCTGGCGCATGCCGAGCGAGAAGCGCCCGATCATCCGGCCGGCCGCGCTGGTCAGGCCCACCTCGGCGAGCACCTCGTCCACCCGCGTACGCCCGATGCGGTTGCTCGCGGCCAGCGCCCGCAGATGCGAGCGCGCCGACCGGCCGCCGTGCACGTCGGCGGCGTCGAGCAGGGCGCCGACGTGGTGCAGGCCGCGCGCGTGGGCCCGGAACGGCCGGCCGCCGACCGTCACCGTGCCGGAGCTCGGCGTGGCCAGGCCGAGGACCATGCGCAGCGTCGTCGACTTGCCGGCGCCGTTCGGGCCGAGGAACCCCGTGACCCGGCCGGGCCGCACGGTGCAGGTGAGGTCGTCGACCGCCGTGGTCTCGCGGTAGCGCTTCGTCAGCGCGGTCATCTCGATCACCGTAGGCACGATGCCGGAAGCGCGGCCGAGAAGCATCCGCCGGCGGGCGTACGCCCACGGGAGAATGCCCTGATCGCGGCGGTATGGCTACGATCGGCGGCGTGGAAGAACCGCGACCGAGGCCCAGTGGGCGGGCAATGGTGATCATCGTGGCGGCCGTGGCGGCCCTCGCCGCCCTCTGGACGACCGTCGTCATGCCCGTCAACGTCGACCGCTACGTGTGGCCGGTGGCGGGCGTGGTCGCGCCCGCCCTGCTGCTGCGCCGGTTCCCGAAGACCGCCCTGACGATCATGTTGCTGGTCACCGCGTGGTTCGCGTTCAGCCTGCGCGGCTGGCAGGCCGGGTACCTGCGCGACCTGCGGTACATCACCTTCATCGTGATCGACCTCGCCATCGTCTACCTCGCCGTACGCCGGCCGCGCGTGAGCTCCGTCGTCTTCGCGGTCTCGGTGCTCGGTGTGCAGCTGGCCATCGTGTTCATCCGTCCGATCTGGACGATGGACACGGTCAACCTCGCCGTCGACGCCTTCTTCGCGCTCCTCATCGCCTGGACGATCGGCAGCCAGATCCGCCAGCGCCGGGCCCAGGCCGAGCACGACCGGGCCCGGGCGGCCGAGCGGACGATGGCCGAGGAGCGCCAGCGCATCGCCCGCGAGGTGCACGACATGGTGGCGCACAGCATCGGCATCATCGCCATCCAGGCCGGGGTGGGGCGCCGGGTCATCGACACCCGCCCGGACGCGGCCCGCGACGCGCTCGACGTCATCGAGGCGACGAGCCGCCAGACGCTGGCCGGACTGCGGCGTACGCTCGGCACGCTCCGGCAGGCCGACGGCAGCGCCTCCCTCGATCCACTGCCCGGCCTGGCCGATCTCGACCGGCTCGCCGAGCAGACCGAGCGGGCCGGCGTACGCGTGTCCGTCGTGCGGTCCGGCGAGGCGGTCGCGGTGCCGGGGGACATCGACCTGTCGGCGTACCGGATCGTGCAGGAGGCCCTGACCAACGTCGTACGCCACGCGGGCGTCGCCGAGGCGCGGGTCGCCCTGGCCTACGGCGGGGACGCCCTGACCGTCGAGATCGTCGACGACGGCTGCGGCGGCCAGCCGGAAGGCAGCGGGTTCGGCCTGGCCGGCATGCGCGAACGGGTGGCCCTGCTCGGCGGCGAGATCGAGGCCGGCCCCCGCGACGGCAAGGGATTCCGCGTTTTCGCGAGGATCCCGTTGAGTCTGGTGACGGCATCATGAGTGTCCGGGTGATGCTTGTGGACGATCAGCCGCTGATCCGGTCGGCGCTGCGCGTCCTGATCGAGGGCACCGAGGGGATGGACGTCGCCGGCGAGGCCGCCTCCGGTGCCGAGGCCGTACGCCTCACCGCCGACCTGCGCCCGGACGTCGTCGTCATGGACATCCGGATGCCCGGCATGGACGGGATCGAGGCGACCCGGCTGATCACGGCGAGCGGCGCGGCGCGCGTACTGATCCTGACGACGTTCGACGACGACGACTACGTCTACGGCGCGCTGCGGGCGGGGGCGAGCGGCTTCCTCGTCAAGGACATGGCCCTGGAGGAGATCCTCGGTGCGATCCGGGTGGTCGCGGGCGGCGACGCGCTCATCGCGCCGAGCGTGACCCGGCGGCTGATCTCCGAGTTCGCCGGCCGGCCCGCCGTGGTGCCGGCCGCCGCCCGGCCGATGGCGGACGGGGTCACCGAACGCGAACGCGAGGTGCTGACGCTGGTCGGCCAGGGGCTGTCCAACACCGAGATCGCGGCACGGCTGTTCATCAGCGTCGCGACGGCGAAGGCCCACGTCGCCCGGTTGCTGTCCAAACTGGGCGCGCGGGATCGCGTACAACTGGTGATCTTCGCTTATGAACTGGGTCTGGTGCAGCCGTAAGTGGGGGGCCGGGCCCCGACCCGCCGGGGCCCGGCCCGGTCGTCAGCCGCCCACGGCGCCGGCGGCGTTCATCCGGCGGGTGATCTCGTCGCTGGCCTGACGGGCGAGCGTCGCGAGGTCGCCGCCGGAGAGCACCTGGGTCATGTAGCGGCGGATGACGTTGGGCTCGTTCTCGACGGCGGCCCAGCGCGGGTCGACGGGCATGGACCGGCCGAACGCGGCCGCCTGCGAGACCACGGTCATGACCGGGTCGTTGGCGACCGCCGGGGCGAGCGTGGTCTTGTCCGGCACGTACCAGTTGTTGGGGTACTGCACGAGCTTGGTCTGGTACTTGTCGCCGGTCAGCATCTTGATGTACTCGTACGCCAGGTCGGCGTGCTTGCTGCGGACCGGGATGGACAGGTTGGAGCCGCCGACGAAGACCGAGCCGGGCTTGTCGGCGGTCAGCCCGGGGATCGGGAAGACGCCGAGCTTGCCGTCGAGCGACGGGTTCTTGGTGATCGCCTCGTGGTAGTAGAGCGGCAGCGAGACCATCTGCGCGGTGTCGCCCTGGGCGAACACGTCCGAGCTGCGCGGCACGTCCTCGTCGGAGTCCGGGGCGAGCTTGGAGAACTTGAACATGGTCTGGAAGTAGCGCATCGCGTCGACCGACTGCGGGGAGTCCAGGGCACCCTTCCAGCTGCCGCCGTCGTCCGTCGCCAGCTGGCCGCCGCGGTCCCAGATGAAGCCGCACAACGCGTACCAGAACGTGCCGGGCAGGAGCAGCGCCTGGAACTTCGGATCACCCGCGTACGCGTTCTTCAGCTTCTGCGACACCTGCACCCATTCGGCCTGGGTCTTCGGCGGCGTCACACCCGCCCGCTCGAACATGTCCTTGCGGTACACGACGACCCGGTTGGAGGCGAAGAACGGGATGCCGAACTGCTTGTTCTCCCACACCCCCGAGTCGACCAGGCCCGGCAGCCAGTGGTCGCCGCCGAGCTCGGCCTTCTTGCCGGTCAGGTCGAGCAGGCCGCCGCCGCGGGCGAAGCTGACCGTCTGCGTGCTGCCGGTCTCGATGACGTCCGGCGGGTTGCCACTGCTCAGCGCGGCGCTCAGGGTGGTCTGGATGCCGGCCCACTTCTGGATCTCGTAGCGCACCTTGTAACCGGAGTGGGTCGCCTCGAACTCCTTGTCCAGGTCCGCGATGACCTGGTCGGGAGCGGAGTCCTCCATCAGCCACACGCGGATCGTCTTCTGGTCGCCGGCGTTCTCGGTCTTGGTCGTCACGCAGCCGGACGCCGCGACCATCACGCCGGCCAGGCTCACGGCAAGGAACAGTTTGGTCTTCACGCTGCCCCCCAGTGGGTCTCCCGGGCGGGTGCTCGGTTGCTCATTCGGGTTCCTCCTGCTCATCCCTGCTCGTCCTGCTGATCGCTTCAGAGAGCGTTCGGGGAGCTACTATGAGTCGCCCATCGATCCGCTATGCATCCGTCGCCGGCATCCGGGCGCGCGGACGATGGCGACGGGAGAAAAGCATCGACGAGCATCACCGTCGAGTCCGATGAACACCGATACGATCCTTTACCTCGACGAGCGCGCGACCCGCCAGGCCTGCCGGCACCTCGACCCCGCCGCGGTCGTCGTCGCCGCCCACCGCCGGGGCGTCCCGCACTCGATGGCGACCCCGGTCGTCTCCGCCGTCCCCGGCGACCCCCGGCTCACCGTCCTGGTCGACCGGTGGCTCTGGCTCGACGTGTGCCTCATCTCCTCGGCGTACCTGGCCGGGCTGCGGGTCGCGGCCACCGCCGCCGCGCTCGCCGCGCACCTGCTGCGGGGGCTGCCCGTCACGGCCGCCGTCCTCGGCGCGACCCCGGAGACGGTCGAGGCCCTGCTGCACGCCCTGCCCGGCCTCGTGCACCTGAGCGTGTACGGGGTCATGCCCGGCCTGCCCGTGCTGGAGGCGGCCCGGCGGTTCGGCGTACGCGTGAGCGCGGTCGCGGACGCCGAAGAAGCGGTCTACGGGGCGAATCTGATCGTCGGCACACCGCCGTTCGCGACGCTCTCCCCGGACGCCGTGGTGCTGGCGGCGGGCGGGAAGCTGCGCCTGTCCGACGTGCTGGACGAGTCGCCCGACGAGGGACTGCGGGTGGTCGACCCCGATGACGGCGGCCTCGGGGCGGACGCGCTCGCCGTCGAGATCTACCGCACCGCCGTACGCCTCAACCTCGGCGTACGCCTGCCGCGCTGAGCGGGTTGAGGGGTGGGAGAGCCGGGCTGGTCGGGCGGTTGATATCGGGACCATAGCGCGGCGTCGTCCACTCCCCGCATGCCTCGCGTGTCCGTCGTGATCCCCGCCTACAACCGCGTACGCACCCTGCCGCTGTGTCTCGACTCGGTCGCCCGCCAGACCCGTACCCCTGACGAGGTCATCGTGGTCGACGATGCGAGTACCGACGGCACGGCCGACCTCGCCGCCTCCCTCGGCGCGACCGTCGTGCGCCTGCCCGTCAACGGCGGCGTGTCCGTCGCCCGTAACGCCGGGGTCGCGGCCAGCTCCGGCGAGGTGCTCTTCTTTCTCGACTCCGACGAAGCCCTGGCGGAGCACTCGATCGCCAACGCCCTCGAACTCCTGGCGGGCGGCTACGGCGTCGTGCACGGGGTGATCGCGCCCGAGCCGCTCATCGACGACGGTCCGGTCGAGTGGTACAAGACGCTGCACGCGTACTTCTGGCGCAAGCGCGGGGCCGGCGAGGTGCCGACCGCCTTCTTCGCCCAGGCCGCCATGCCGCGCCACGTCTTCGACGAGGTCGGCCCGTTCAAGCCAGAGCTGCGCGACAGCGAGGACCTCGAATACAGCGAGCGCCTCGCGCCGCGCCACCGCATCCTGCTCACCGACCGGATCTCCGCGCGCCACGACGAGGAGCACCGCCTGTGGCCGATGCTGCGGGAGCAGTTCCGCCGGTCGCTGCTGCTGGGGGAGACGCTCTTCGCCGCCCGCCGGTCCGGCCGCACGTCGCTCACCGCCAACCGTCCACTCGGGATTCTCGCGGTCGGCCTGATGCTCGTCGCGCTCGGGCTCTCGCTCCTGTCGCCCTGGTCGCTGGTCGCGGCCGCCGGATTCCTCGCGCTCTTCACCGCCGCCGACCCGGGGCTGCTGAGCTTCGTGGCCCGCCGCAAGGGAATCCCGTTCCTCCTCTACTTCCTCTGCCTGCACCTGCTCACCCATGTCGCCCTGGTGGCCGGCGCCGTCGTGGGTCTGCTCCGCCTTCGAGGTGTACGCGTCGCGGTGGCCACCGGAATGGTCGTCGCGGCCGCGGTGGCCGTCGTGCTGCTCGTCCGCCACGACCGTGCGGTGCTGTCGGCCGCGCTGGCCCGGCCGCGAGCGCTGCCCCTGGCGCTGCTGGCGTTGGTGGCCAACGCAGTCGGCCTGTGGCTCGGGATGCTGTCGTGGCGGGCGCTGCTCGGCCGCCGGATCCCCGCCCTGGCCGCCGGGCGCATCTTCTTCCTCGGCCAGTTGAGCAAGTACCTGCCGGGCCGGGTGTGGGGCGTCGTCACGCACATCGAGCTCGGCCGTCCACTCGGGATGGACGCGGCCCGGATGACGACGGCGTACCTGATGAGTCTCGGGATCACCACGCTGACCGGGTTCGTCGTCGGGCTGCTGGCCGCCCCGCTCACCTACGCGCTGGCCGCGCCCGTCGCGGTGCTCCTCGTGCTGCTGCTCTGGCCGGCGCTGCTCACCGCGCCCGTCGGCTGGGTCGCCCGGCGGGTGGGCAAGCCCGTCGAACCGCTGCCCGGTAGCGCTGTGCGGGCAGGCGTGCTCACCGCGGTGATCTCGTGGCTCGCGTCCGGCGTACACCTGTGGGCCGTCGCCGTGGCGCTCGGCGCGGAACCGGCCCGGGCTGCCCTGCCCAGTGCGGGCGCCTTCGCTCTGGCGACGGTGGCCGGAAGCCTCGTGCTGATCGTGCCCGACGGCTGGGGTGTACGCGAAGTGGCGATCGTCGGCGCGCTCGCGACGGTGCTGCCGCCCGCGACGGCGGCCGCGGCGGCGGTGGCGAGCCGGATCGTCTGCGTGCTCGCGGAGCTGACGACGTCGCTCGCTGTTCTGGGCACTTCGAAACTGTCTACTAAGGAGACAGCGCATGCGGTATGACGTGACCGTCGTTCTGAACTACTACGCGCCCTATGTGAGCGGGCTGACCGAGGCAGCCAGGCTGGTCGCGGAGGGGCTGGCCGGGCGCGGCCACAAGGTCGCGGTGGTCTGTGCCCAGCACGACACCGCGCTGCCGCTGCGGGAGCGGCGGGCCGGCGTGGACGTGTTCCGCTGCCCGGTGGGCCTGCGGATCAGCCGGGGCGTGCTGAGCCCGGCGTTCCCGCGGCTGGCCGCGAAGCTCGCCCGGGAGTCCAGAGTGGTGCATCTGCACGCGCCGATGCTGGAGGCCGGGTTGATCGCCCGCCTGGCCGGCCGTACGCCGATCGTCACGACCTACCACCTGGACCTGTGGCTGCCGAAGGGGTTCGTGAACTCGGCGGCCGCCAAAGCGACCGACCTGTCGGCGCAGATGGCGATCCGGCGGTCGGCCGCGGTCGTGGTGAACAGCGTCGACCAGGCCGACCACTCACGGATCCGGCCGACCCTGGACAAGCAGGGCTACGTGCCGATCCCGGCACCGTGCGTCGACCGCAGCGGCGGCAAGCCCGGCTACCGGGAGACGGACGGGCTGCACATCGGGTTCATGGGCCGCATCGTCGAGGAGAAGGGGATCGAATACCTCGTCGAGGCGTTCCGGCGGCTGCCCGACACCGACGCCCGGCTGCTGCTCGCCGGGGACTACCTGGCGGTGGCCGGCGGCAGCTGCATCGACCGCGTACGCGCGGCCGCCGACGGGGACGGCCGGATCCGGATCCTCGGGCTGCTCTCGGGGACGGACATCGACGACTTCTATTCCTCGATCGACCTGTTCGCCCTGCCCAGCGTGTACGAGTCGTTCGGCATCGTGCAGGCCGAGGCGATGATCGCGGGGGTCCCGTCGATCACGGCGGAGGTGTGGGGCGGCCGCGTCCCCATCCAGCAGACGGGGTTCGGCGAGCTCATCCCGCCGGAGAACCCCGACGCCATCCTCGCGGCGATCCAGAAGCTGCGCGAGCTGCCGCCCGACCACCGGGCCGAGCGCGCCGCCCTGGCCTGGCAGCTCTACGGCGTGACGCCGTGCGTGGACGCGTACGAAAAACTTCTGACGGGAGTCTATCGATGACCCAGCATGCGATGACCCACCATGCGATGACCCAGCCCCAGCTGATCACGCTGGAGGAGTGCGACAAGCTCAGCGTCGAGCAGGTCCACGACCTCTACCGCAAGTATGTCAACAAGAGCCAGGTCTCGCTGATGACCTCGTTCGGCTTCGGCCGGGAACTCGCCGAGCGGGCCGAGGGCGCGTACATCTACGAGCGCGGCGGGCGCAAGGTGCTCGACTTCACCGGCGGCGTCGGCGTCCTGTCCCACGGCCACAACCACCCGCGCGTCCTGGCCGCCCGCCGGCGCTTCGCCGAGCAGCAGCGGATGGAGGTGCACAAGACCTACTTCTCGCCCTACGTCGCGGCCCTCGGGCACAACCTCGCCGCGGTCCTGCCCGGCGACCTCAACCTCTCGTTCTTCCCCAACTCCGGGGCGGAGGCCGTCGAGGGCGCGGTCAAGCTCGCGTACAAGTACCACGGCGGGAAGCGCAACACGATCCTGCGCGCCGACATCAGCTTCCACGGCAAGCTGCTCGGCTCCGGCGGGCTCACCGCCGGGGCGCAGTCGCACTTCGCGTTCCCGACCATCCCCGGCATCGCCTCCTTCGCCTACGGCGATCTCGATTCCGTACGCCGACTCGTCGCCGCCCACGCCGGAGACGTGTACGCCCTTCTCATCGAACCGTTCAGCGCCTCGACGATCCGGTGGTGCTCGGAGGAGTTCCTGCGCGGCGTACGCGAGATCTGCACCGAGCACGACATCGTGCTGGTGTTCGACGAGATCTACTCCGGCTGGGGCAAGACCGGTTCGCTGTTCTACTTCATGCGCTACGAGGGCCTGATCCCGGACGTGGTCACGACGTCGAAGACGTTCGGCGGCGGCAAGTCGTCGATCTCGGCGTACGTGGCCCGGGAGAAGGTGTTCCGCAAGGCGTACGACAACCTGAACGACGCGCTGATGACGAGCACGAGCACGACCTACTACGGGTTCGGCGAGGAGTGCGCGACCGCGGTCGAGGCGATCGCCGTGGTCATGGAGGAGGACTTCCCGGCCCGGGCGCGCGCGATCGGCGAGCAGCTGGGCACCGGGCTGCGGGCGTTGCGGGCCAAGTATCCCGAGGCCATCGGCGACGTGCAGGGCGACGGCGCGATGTGGGGCGTCTTCATCGACGGCGGCCCGAAGGTGCTGGACCTCGTCACGAAGTTCGCGCCCGGCGGCCTGGCCAAGGACCCGCGCTTCAAGGCGAAGCTCGTGACCAGCTCGGTCATCAACGCGCTCTACCGCGACCACGCGCTCTACACGTACTACACCCTCAACGGGCTCAACCCGCTGATCTTCGGCCCGCCGCTGATCGTCGGCCGCGACGAGGTCCAGTACGCCCTCGACGCCCTCGACGCCGTGCTCGCCCAGGGGCTGACGAAGCTCGTGACGCGGTTCGTCGCCGAGAAGGTGAGCACGCTGTGGTGAGGACGGTCGCGGTCACGGGCGCGGCCGGGATGCTCGGCTCACGCCTGGTCACCCGCCTGCTCGCCGACGGCTGCTCGGTACGCGGCATCGACCTCCGTCCCGGTTCTCCGGAGGAGTCTCTGGAGTGGACGGTCGCCGACGTGCGGGACACCGCCGCGATGACCGCCGCGTTCCGGGGCGTGGACCTCGTCGTCCACACCGCGTCGGCCCTGCCGAGCTATCCCGAGGCGGAGATCTCCTCGATCATCGTCGGCGGCACGACCTCCGTCTTCGACGCCGTACGCGCGGCCGGCGTACCCCGGATCCTGCACGTCTCCTCGACGGCCGTGTACGGCCTGCCGTCCGTGGTGCCGACGACGGAGGCGTACCCGCGCGAGCCGGTCGACGCGTACAGCCGGGCGAAGGCGGCGGCCGAGGAGATCGCCGAGCGGCACCGCGCGGACGGGCTGGCGGTGGGGATGCTGCGGCCCAAGACGTTCCTCGGGCCGGGCCGGATGGGCCTGTTCGCGATGCTCTTCGAGTGGGCCGACGAGGGCCGCAATTTCCCCGTCCTCGGCAAGGGCGACGTACGCATCCAGATGTTCGCCCTGTCCGACCTCGTGGACGCCGTCGTGACGGTGCTCAACGCGCCCGACGACGTCTTCGTGGACACCTACAACGTGGGCGCCGAACGGTTCGGCACGTTCCGCGAGGACCTCCAATCGGTGCTGGACGCGGCCGGGCACGGCAAGCGCGTCGTCAGCCTGCCGGCCCGCCCGGCGCTGGCCCTGCTGCGCGGGCTGGAGCGCACGAAGCTGTCGCCGGTCTACGGCCGCCTGCTGTCGAAGTTGCAGGCCGACTCCTATGTGAGCGTCGAGAAAGCCAAGTCGCGCTTCGGTTTCGCACCCAAGCTGTCCAATCAGGACGCGATCCTGGCGAGCTACGAGTGGTGGCGCTCGCAGCGCGACCTCGCGCCCGCGACCCGCCCGTCGGGCGGCCGGACCAGCCGCGACCCGTGGCGGCAGGGCGCCCTCGCCGCCGTGAAGTTCTTCTTCTAGGAATGGGGTAGTCGCACCATGACCGTCGCCGATCCGGCGCAGCCGAGGACGGCCGTCCCGCCGGCGCCCGCTCTCGCGGACGATCCGCCTCGCCGGGGCCGCCTCGCCGATCTGATCAACCTCGTACGCCCGCGGCAGTGGTCGAAGAACGCGGTCGTCGTCCCGCTGGCGCTGCTCGACGCGCCGGACTGGTCGGCGCGGGCGTTCACGCGCATCGGCTGGGCGGTGCTGGTCTTCACGATCGCGGCGAGCCTCGTCTACGTCGTGAACGACATCGCCGACCGGCACCGCGACGCCGAGCATCCCGTGAAACGGCACCGGCCGCTGGCCTCGGGACGCGTCGGCGTCGGCCTCGCCTGGGCGTACGCGGTCCTGCTCGGGGCGCTGCTCGTCGGCGGGCTGGCCGTCGAACCGCTGACGCTGGGCTGGCCGGCACTGGCGTACGTGGCGCTCAACCTCGCGTACAGCACGTGGCTCAAGCACCTGCCGATGGTCGACGTGTTCGTCATCGCCGGCGGATTCCTGCTGCGGCTGGTCATCGGGGACCTCGCCGCCGGATCGCACGTCTCGGGCTGGCTGACCGTCAGCGTGCTCGCCCTGTGCCTGCTGCTCATCCTGGGCAAGCGGCGTACCGAGATCCTCGCCTCCACCACCGAGCACCGGCCGGCCCTGCGCGGCTACACCGTCCAGCTGGCCGACTACCTGATCCTGCTGAGCGCCGGGCTGACCGGCGTGGCCTTCCTGCTGTACCTGCGTACGGAGGCGCCCATCGGCGGGTACGCGACCGCGGCCATGCTCGTCTCGGCGCCGTTCGCGCTGTTCTGCCTGTTCCGCTACCTGCAGAACCTGCTGATCCGGCACACCGGCGGCGACCCGGCGGCGGCGCTGTTCGGCGACCGCGTCCTGGTCACCAGCTCCCTGCTGTGGATGGTGCCGCTGGTCGCCATCTTCGCCGCCGCCCGCTATCCCGGTTTCGCGCACGCCCTGCTGCACGGCGTCATCTGAGAGGTGCTGTTTCGATGTCCCAGTCTCTGCAAGACGTCCCGGCGACCGAGACGCCGGAACCCGAGCCGGCCGCCCCGGTCCAGGCGCGCTGGAACCGGCGTACGCGCTTCTTCGTGTGGTTCGCCGCGCTGTGGGTCGCGTACCTCGTGGCTCATCTGGTCTTCAGCGGGGTTTCCTACCTGTTCCTGCTGTTCGACCTGCTGCCGCCGCCGGCGTACCTCCTGGTGGGTGTGATCTTGATCGTGGCGGGGGTGACGCTGCGGGCGGCGAGAAGGTACGTGCTGACGCTCGCGGTGGCCGCGATCCTGTTGAGCGCGAATCTCACGGGGCTGAACCCGCACGCGGTGTTCGGCGGGGGCGACGGCGCGGCACCGGCCGGATCGCTGAAGATCTTCTCCTGGAACACCGAGTACTGGGACCAGTACGACAGCCCGGACCAGTTCTACGACTTCCTCAAGGCGCAGAACGCCGACGTGTACCTGTTGCAGGAGTACATCTTCTGGGACAACACGATGAACGCGCAGTGCCTGCCGACCGGCCCGCGGTCGGCGGGCGACCTGCTGCGGCTCAAGCAGGTGTTCCCGGGCTACACCGTGACCACCCGCGGCGAGCTGCTCACGCTGTCGCGGCTGCCGGTGGTGGCCACGCCGCCGGTCGCGCCGGACTGGGGCCGGCTGCCGGTCGAGGACTGGACCGACGTCTACACGAACGTCAAGGTGCTGCGCACGGACGTGAAGGTCGGCGACCGGATCCTGTCGATCTACAACACGCACATGCCGGTGCAGCTGGGCGAGCACTCGCTGCTGACCCTCGACTTCCTCAAGGACGTGGCGTTCGCCGACACCGCGCGGCGCGACCAGTTCGAGGGCGTGCACGACGACATCGCCGCCAACCGGAACCCGGTCCTCCTCGCGGGTGATTTCAACACCTCACCGTCCATGGGGGACATGCACTGGATCACCTCGGTGGCCGACGACGCGCTGCGGGCCAACCGCGACCTGTACCCGTACAGCTGGCGGTCGCGCAGCACGGTCAACGCGTTCCCGATGCCGCTGTGGCGGCTGGACTGGGCGTTCACGGCGCACGGGGTCAAGGTCCACGACTACGACTTCATGCCCACCGAGCGGATGAGCGACCACCGCGCGCAGTCCTTGTCCATCTCGCTGTAGGGCATGATCCCGCTTGGATCAGGGAAGTCACCCGAATCATGGCCCTTGATTCGGGGGGTATCCCTGATCCAAGCAGGGTCGTGACACACTGACGGCGTGGTCGATGATGAAGATCAGTATCTATGGCTTGAGGACGTCACATCGGCCAGGGCGCTGGCCTGGGTACGCCAGAACAACGCCTCCGCCGTCGCCGACCTCTCCCGCGGCGGGCTGTTCGACCGGCTGCGCCGCGAGATCCACGAGGTGCTCGACGCGGAGGAGCGGGTTCCCCTGCCGACCTGGCGCGGGGCGCATCTGTACGACTTCCGTCAGGACGCGGCGCACCCGCGGGGTGTCTGGCGGCGAATGACCGTCGAGGCGTTCCGGGCGGGCGAGTCCACCTGGGACACCCTGCTGGACGTGGACGCGACGGCGGCCGCCGAAGGGGAGAGCTGGGTCTGGAAGGGCGCCCGGGTCCTGCGTCCCGGCCACACCCGCGCGCTGGTCAGCCTCTCCCGGGGTGGCGCGGACGCGGTCGTCGTCCGCGAGTTCGACCTCTGCTCGCTGTCGTTCGTCGCCGACGGCTTCACGCTGGCCGAGGCGAAATCCGAGGTCTCGTGGATCGACCAGGACGAGATCTTCGTCGCCACCGACTTCGGCGCCGGGTCGCTGACCGAGTCCGGCTATCCGCGCATCGTCAAGCGCTGGCGCCGGGGCACCCCGCTCGCCGGGGCGCCGACGGTCCTGGCGGCGCCGGTGACCGACGTGTTCGCGTACGCGTGGCGGTCCCACCAGGACGGGTTCGTCCGCGACTTCGCCCGGCGCATGCCCGACTTCCACACCCGCGAGACGTTCCTGCTGACGGACGACGGCCCGGTACGCATGGACGTGCCGGCGGACGCGTACTTCGAGGCGCACCGGGAATGGCTGCTGATCCGCACGAGCACCCCGTGGACCGCCGGCGGCACCACCCATCCCGCCGGTACGCTCCTCGCCGCCCGCTTCGACGCGTACCTGGCCGGGGAGCGGGAGATGACGGTGGTCTTCGCGCCCGACGAGCGCACCAGCCTGCTCGACTGGCGGTGGACACGGGACCGGCTCGTGCTCGGCCTGCTCACCGACGTCCGCGGCCGCCTGGAGATCCGCACCCCCGGGACCTGGTCGGCCGAGCCGATCGCCGAGGCGGACGCGTACGCGACCGTCGGCATCGTCACGGCCGAACCCGACGAGTGCGACGACTTCCTCATGACGTCCGAGGGTTTCCTGCGGCCCACCACCCTGTCGTATGTCACGGGGGCGGGGGAGCCGTCGGTTCTGCGTACCGCGCCGGACTTCTTCGACGCGGCCGGGGCCGAGGTCCGCCAGTACTTCGCCACCTCCGACGACGGGACGCGGATCCCCTACTTCGTCGTCGGCTCGTCGGCGCGGCCGGGCCCGACCCTGCTGTACGCGTACGGCGGCTTCGAGGCGGCGCGGACACCGGAGTACTCCGGGGTGATCGGCCGGGGCTGGCTGGCCCGGGGCGGGACCTACGTCCTGGCGAACATCCGGGGCGGCGGCGAGTACGGCCCGGGGTGGCACCGGGCGGCGCTGCGGGAGAACCGGCCGCGCGCGTACGAGGACTTCGCGGCGGTGGCCCGCGACCTCGTGGCGCGGGGGATCACGACGCCGCGCCGGCTCGGCATCCACGGCCGCAGCAACGGCGGGCTGCTCATGGGCGTGATGCTGACCCGCTACCCGGAGCTGTTCGGCGCGGTGGCGATCGGCGTGCCCCTGCTCGACATGCGCCGCTACCACCGGCTGCTCGCGGGCGCCTCCTGGATGGCCGAGTACGGCGATCCGGACGTGCCCGAGGACTGGGACTTCCTGCGCGGCTACTCGCCCTACCACAACGTACGCGCCCGCGCGGGCTACCCGCCGGTGCTGCTCTACACGTCCACAAAGGACGATCGGGTGCACCCCGGGCACGCCCGCAAGATGGCCGCCCTCCTGCGCCGGCACGGCTACGACGTGACGTACTACGAGAACACCGAGGGCGGGCACGCGGGCGCGGCCGGGCACGAGCAGGAGGCGTACCTGGAGGCGCTGCGGCTGACGTTCCTCTGGCACCGCCTCCGGTGACGTCCTAGGGCCTGTCTCCCGGATCTCGAGGCCGCCAACGGGCCGCGAACGATCCGGGAGACAGGCCCTAGGGATCGATCCGCTGGCCCTTGCCGACCACGACGACACCGCCGTCGGACACCGTGAACCGGCGGCGGTCCCGTTCCAGGTCGACGCCGATCTCCGCGCCCTCGGGCACGACGACGTTCTTGTCCAGGATCGCGTTGCGTACCACGGCGTGGCGGCCGATGTCGACGCCTTCCATGAGCACCGAGCCGGACACGTGCGCCCACGAGTGGACGTGCACGTTCGGGGAGACCACCGAGTTCTCCACCAGGGAGCCCGAGACCACCGCGCCCGGCGACACCATCGACCCGATCGCCCGGCCGAGCCGCTCCTGGTACCCGTGCACGAACTTGGCGGGCGGCCAGGGCCGGTTCTCGGTGTAGATCGGCCACTTGTAGTTGTACAGGTTGAAGATCGGATGGATCGAGATCAGATCCATGTGGGCGTCGTAGAACGAGTCGAGCGTCCCCACGTCGCGCCAGTAGCCGCGGTCGCGCTCGGTGCTGCCCGGCACCTCGTTGTCGCGGAAGTCGTAGACGTGCGCCTGCCCGCGCGAGACGAAGTTCGGGATGATGTTGCCACCCATGTCGTGCTTGCTGTCGCCGTCCGTCGAGTCGGCGATGAGCATCTCGGTCAGCGCCTTCGTCGTGAAGACGTAGTTGCCCATGGACGCGTACACCTCGTGCGGCGCGTCCGGCAATCCCTTGGCGTCCTTGGGCTTCTCGCGGAACCGGGCGATCTGCGTGCTGCCGGGGGTGGTCTCGATGACGCCGAACTGGTCGGCCAGGCTCAGCGGCTGGCGGATGCCGGCCACCGTCGCGTCGGCGCCCGAGGCGATGTGGTCGGCGACCATCTGCGACGGGTCGAAGCGGAACACGTGGTCCGCGCCGAACACGATGATGTAGTCCGGCTGCTCATCGTTGACCAGGTTGTAGCTCTGGTGGATGGCGTCCGCCGAACCGGCGAACCAGTGGGGGCCGAGCCGCTGCTGCGCCGGAACCGGCGTGACGTAGTTGCCCAGCAGGTTCGACATACGCCACGTCTTCGTGACGTGCCGGTCGAGGGAGTGGGACTTGTACTGGGTCAGGACGACGATCTTCAGGTAGCCGCCGTTGACCAGGTTGGACAACGCGAAGTCCACCATCCGGTACAACCCACCGAAGGGAACCGCGGGCTTGGCCCGATCCGCCGTCAGCGGCATCAGGCGTTTGCCTTCCCCACCGGCCAGCACCATTGCGAGAACCTTGGGAGGAGCCATGAGGAGAAGTTAGCCCGCAACCACCCGTTACACCACCGGAGGCGGGGTGTCCGTTCGGCTCGACCCTGCCTCGTCCGGTAGATCAATCCGGCGGTGCGCATTATGGTCGGGGTCATGGCCGCGCCCCCGGCACCACCCTCGCCCCCGCTCCGTGTCGACCTGCTGACCAGGGAGTATCCGCCGCATGTCTACGGCGGCGCGGGCGTGCACGTCGAGTACCTCGCCCGCAGTCTGCGCATGCTCGCCGACGTCCGCGTCCACTGCTTCGGCCCGCCGCCGCACCCCGAGCCCGGCGTGGTCGCGTACGCCGACCCCGTCGAACTCGCCGGGGCGAACGCCGCGCTGCGCACGCTCGGCGTCGACCTCGCGATGGCCGCCGCCACCGCGGGCACCGACGTCGTGCACTCCCACACCTGGTACGCCAACCTTGCCGGGCACGTCGCGAGCCTGCTGCACGGCGTACCGCACGTGGTCACGGCACACTCGCTCGAACCGCTGCGCCCGTGGAAGGCCGAGCAGCTCGGCGGCGGCTACCGGCTGTCGTCCTGGGCCGAACGCACCGCCGTCGAATCCGCCGACGCGATCGTCGCGGTCTCCGCGGCCATGCGGCGCGACGTGCTGGCCGCCTATCCTTCCGTCGACCCCTCCCGCGTACGCGTGGTCCACAACGGGATCGACGTCGCACAGTACGCGCCCGACCCCGGTACCGACGTGCTGGCCGCGTACGGCATCAAGCCGGACCTGCCCACGGTCGTGTTCGTCGGCCGGATCACCCGCCAGAAGGGCCTGCCCTACTTCCTGCGGGCCGCCGCCCACCTCCCGCCCGATGCGCAGATCGTCCTGCTCGCCGGCGCGGCGGACACCCCGGAGATCGCGGCCGAGGTCGAACAGCTGGCCGGCGACCTGGCCCGCGAACGCGGCAACGTGGTCTGGATCGAGGCGATGCTGCCCAAGCCGCAGGTCATCCAGATCCTCACGCACAGCACGGTGTTCGTCTGCCCCTCGATCTACGAGCCGATGGGCATCGTCAACCTCGAGGCGATGGCCTGCGAGACGGCCGTCGTCGCGACCGCGGTCGGCGGCATCCCCGAGGTCGTCGACGACGGCACGACCGGACTGCTCGTCCCGCTCGAACAGCGCCCGGACGGCACCCCGGTCGCCCCCGACCGCTTCGCGGCGGACCTCGCGGCTCAGATCACCGCCCTGCTCGACGACCCCGGCCGCGCGTACGCGATGGGTGTGGCGGGCCGCCGCCGGGCGATCGAACACTTCTCCTGGGACGCGATCGCGCACCAGACGCTGGACATCTACCGCTCGGTCCTGAGGAGCACCCCATGACGGACAACGCCTCGACACCATCCGGGCGGCTCGCGCCGCGTCCGACCGGGGGCGGGGCGGAGATCCCTGCACCCCGGGTTCCCGCCGCGCCCGCCGTGGCGACGGCCGCTGAAGGTGCCGCGCCCGCCGTGGCGACGGCCGCTGAAGGTGTCACGCCAGCCGTGGCGACGGCCGCTGAAGGAGCCGCGCCCGCCGAGGACCTGGCGCCCGCCGTCCTCATTCCCGTGCCGCGGCCCGCCGACCCCGAGAGCTACCTCGACGCCGCCGAGCAACCGGTAGAGAAGCCGGAAGTGGACCTCCAGCAGGCCGTTCCCGCCGACGTGAAACCTCGCGCCTCCCTCGAAGCCCCGCCGCCCGCGGAGTCCTGGGAACCCGCGACCATCGGCCGCCTGGCGATCGAGAGCATCACCCCGACTGTCCACAACGGACAGCTGCCCGCCAAGGCCGTCCCCGGCGAGCTGATCCCGGTCTCCGCGGTCGCGTACCGGGAGGGGCATGACGCCATGGGGTGCTTCGTCGTCTGGCGCGGGCCCGACGGGACCGTCCGGCGTACCCGGATGAACGCGCAGGGGGACGACACCTGGCACGCGGCGATCACGCCCGACCAGGAGGGCCGCTGGACGTTCCAGATCGAGGCCTTCAGCGATCCCTTCCAGACCTGGTCGAACGCGGTCCGCAAGAAGATCGAGGCCGGCCAGGGTCCCGAGGATCTCCGGAACGACCTGGCCACCGGCGTGAAGATCCTCCACAGGGCGCCCATGCCCGAGCCGCGGATCACCGCCGCGATCGAGGCGCTGGAGGCCGCCGACATGCCGCTGGGCGTACGCGTCTCCCCGGCGCTCGGCCTGCACGACCTGTTCTGGGCGAACCCCGTCACGGAGCTGACCACGAGGTCGGCCGAGCGCGAGATCCTCGCCGAGCGCGAACGGGCCCTCTTCTCGGCCTGGTACGAGTTCTTCCCCCGCTCCGAGGGCGCGGTCGTCGACGCGGACGGGCGGGCGGTCCGGCACGGCACCTTCCGCACGGCGGCCGACCGGCTGCCCGGGATCGCGCGGATGGGTTTCGACATCGTCTACCTGCCGCCGATCCACCCGATCGGGCGTACGCACCGCAAGGGCCGGGACAACGCGCTCGTGGCCGAACCGGCCGACGTGGGGTCGCCGTGGGCGATCGGCGCGGCCGAGGGCGGGCACGACGCGATCCACCCCGAGCTCGGTACGCTCGACGACTTCCGCTGGTTCCTCGGCCAGGCCCGGGAGAACGGGCTCGAGGTCGCGCTGGACCTGGCGTTGCAGTGCTCGCCGGATCACCCGTGGGTCGCCGAGCACCCGGAGTGGTTCACGACGCTGCCGGACGGCACCATCGCGTACGCGGAGAATCCGCCGAAGAAGTATCAGGACATCTATCCGCTGAACTTCGACAACGATCCGGAGGGCATCCGGGCCGAGATCCTGCGCGTCGTCCGGCACTGGGTACGCCAGGGCGTCAGGGTGTTCCGCGTCGACAATCCGCACACGAAGCCGATCGACTTCTGGCACTGGTTGATCGGCCAGGTGCGTACCACCGATCCCGACGTCCTCTTCCTCGCCGAGGCCTTCACGAAGCCGACCCTCATGCGAGGTCTCGGCGCGGCCGGTTTCACCCAGTCGTACACGTATTTCACGTGGCGTACGGGTGCGAGGGAGCTGCGGGACTACTGCGAGGAGCTGGTACGCACGGCCGACGTGATGCGGCCGAGTTTCTGGCCGACGACGCCGGACATCCTGCACGAGTCGCTGCAGCACGGCGGCCCGCCGATGTTCAAGATCCGGGCGGTGCTGGCCGCCCTGCTGAGCCCGTCGTGGGGGATCTACTCGGGTTACGAGCTGTACGAGCACGTGGCACGGCCGGGTGTGGAGGAGTTCGCGCAGAACGAGAAGTACCAGCTGCGGCCGCGGGCGTGGGCCCGGGCGGAGGCGGCGGGCGAGTCCCTCGCACCCTTCCTGACCAGGCTCAACGAGGTACGCAACGGCCATCCGGCCCTGCGCCGGCTGCGCAACCTGCGCTTCCACGACGTGGACAACGACCAGTTCCTCTGTTGGTCCAAAATGGACTCCGAGACCGGCGACACGGTCATCGTCGTGTGCTCGCTCGACTCGCACAACCTGCAGTGGGGCAACACGTCGCTGAACATGCCCGTGCTCGGCTACGACTGGCACGAGCGGTTCGACGTCGTCGACCAGCTCACCGGCGAGCGGTTCACCTGGGGGCAGCACAACGCCGTCCGGCTCGACCCGTTCGACGAGCCCGCCCACATCCTCGTGGTCCAGCGATGACGGACTTCGACGAGCTGATCGCCGGCCGCGCGTACGACCCGCACGCGATCCTCGGGCTGCACGACGGCGTGGTGCGCGTGCTGCGCCGCGGCGCATCCGAGGTCTCCCTCCTGCTGAAGGACGATCGTGTGCCGATGAAGCGGGTCCACCCGGACGGGATCTTCGTGGCGGCCGCCGACGAACCGGACTACCGGCTGGACGTCGACGGGCAGGAACAGGACGACCCCTACCGGTACCCGCCGACGATCGGCGAGTTCGACCTCCAGCTCATCACCGAGGGCCGCCACGAACAGCTGTGGCGTGCCCTGGGCGCCCGGCCCCGCGAGGAAGGCGTCGCCTTCGCCGTCTGGGCGCCGAACGCCGTCGGCGTCCGGGTCGTCGGCGACTTCAGCGGCTGGGGCGCGCACGAGGGCTGGCCCATGCGCTCCATGGGCGCCAGCGGCGTGTGGGAGATCTTCGTCCCCGGCGCGCACGCCGGGCAGGCGTACAAGTTTCGGATCCTGGGGCGCGACGGGCAATGGCGCGACAAGGCCGATCCACTCGCCCGCCGCGCCGAGGTCCCGCCGCGTACCGCCTCCATCATCACCACCTCCGAGTACGCGTGGCGGGACGGCTCCTGGATCGACGAGCGGTCGCGCCGGCAACCTCACCGGGATCCGGCCAGCATCTACGAGGTCCACCTGGGTTCGTGGCGGCCCGGACTGTCCTATCGCGACCTCGCCGAGCAGCTGACGGCGTACGTGGTGGATCTGGGGTTCACGCACGTGGAGTTCCTGCCGGTGATGGAGCACCCGTTCGGCGGCTCCTGGGGCTACCAGGTCACCGGCTACTACGCGCCGACCGCCCGCTTCGGCGAGCCGGACGAGTTCCGCCACCTGGTCGACACGCTGCACCAGGCCGGGATCGGCGTCCTGCTGGACTGGGTGCCCGCCCACTTCCCGAAGGACGAATGGGCCCTGGCCCGCTTCGACGGCACGCCGCTCTACGAGCACGCCGATCCGCACAGGGGCGAGCACCCGGACTGGGGCACGTACGTGTTCGACTTCGGCCGCAACGAGGTCCGCAACTTCCTCGTCGCCAACGCGCTCTACTGGATCGACGAGTTCCATGTCGACGGCCTGCGGGTCGACGCCGTCGCCTCGATGCTCTACCTCGACTACTCCCGCAAGGAAGGGGAGTGGTCGCCCAACCGGTTCGGCGGGCGGGAGAACCTGGAGGCGGTCGCCTTCCTGCAGGAGCTCAACGCGACCGTGTACAAGCACCACCCCGGCGTGCTGATGGTGGCGGAGGAGTCGACGGCGTTCCCTGGCGTCACCCGCGCGACCGACCGGCAGGGGCTCGGCTTCGGCTTCAAGTGGAACATGGGCTGGATGCACGACACCCTCGGCTACCTGCAGCGGGAGCCGATCCACCGGCGCCACCACCACAACGAGATGACCTTCACCACCGTGTACGCCTGGAGCGAGAACTTCGTCCTGCCGATCAGCCATGACGAGGTGGTGCACGGGAAGGGCTCGCTGGCCGGCAAGTTCCCCGGCGACGGCTGGCAGCGCCGGGCGAGCGTACGCGCGCTGCTGGCGTACATGTGGGCGCATCCGGGCAAGCAGCTGCTCTTCATGGGCTGCGAGTACGCCGACGGCCGCGAATGGAGCGCCGACCGGGGGCTCGACTGGGAGCTGGCCGCCGATCCGGCGCACGCCGGCGTGACCAGGCTCGTCCGCGACCTCAACGCGCTCTACCGGCGTACGCCGGCCCTGTGGACGCTCGACACCGCGCCGGCCGGGTTCGGCTGGATCGTCGGCGACGACGCGGACGGCAACACCTTCGCGTTCCAGCGGGTCGCCGAGGACGGCAGCGTGCTCGTCTGCGTCCTCAACTTCTCGGCCGTTCCCCGGGAGGACTACCGGATCGGGCTGCCCCGGGCCGGCCGCTGGGACGAAGTGATCAATACGGACGCCGAGGTCTACGGCGGTTCCGGCGTCGGCAACCTCGGCAGCGCGTACGCCGACGGGCCGGCCCGCCACGGCCAGCCCGCGTCGGCCACACTGCGCGTACCCCCGCTGGGAGGTTTGTGGCTCGTGCCGGGCGGGGAAGGGTGAGATCGACGAGCACCCGTCGATGGGAGTGATCATGACCCGGACCATGCGCACGATGCGAGACGAGCTGGCCGACCTGTTGGACAGCGCCACCGACCGGGCGCACGACCTGACCGACGAGGCGCACGACCGCGTGCTGGCGCTGTCGGACCACGGCCGGCGCCGGGCGAAGGAACTGCGCAAGGAGGGCCGCAAGGCGGTCAGCGCCGCGCGGGCCGAGAGCGCCTGGCGGGCGAAGGCCGCGCGGGACGCCCTGGCCGGTCACCGCCGCAGCCGCCTGCCGTGGATCCTCGGCGCCGCGGCGGTCGGCATCGGTGTCGGCGCCGCGGCCACGTACGCCGCCGCCCGGATGCGGGCGCGGGCCGCCCGCCGTCAGGCGATCGAGCAGGAAGAAGAGATGTACGCGCTGGAGATGATGAACGGCTCGACGGTCGTGGGCGTGGCCCCGATCCCGCCCGCCACCGACCGGATCCCCGTCGCGAAGCCGGCCGACACGGCCAAGCGGGGCGCCTCGGCGACCGACCTCGAACGCCCCTGATCCGATGACCGACCGCAGCGCCGCGGCCCGCGCCGACCATGACGCGGGCCGCGTAGCGGCGTGCACATCCTGTTCGCCTACCTGATCAACCTGCCTCGCCCGCCGCCCGGTCTCGGCTCACCGCGCCGAGATCTTCTCGGCCACCGACACCCTGAAGTGGTACTGCGAGGTCGCGCCCTGCACCAGAACCAGGAGCCCGCCGTCGGGCAGCCGGAAGATCTCCCGGCCGCTGTCGAAGGTGGGGTGGCGCGGCTGGAACTCGTGGGCGTACTTCACCGCGAGCGCGTCGGCGGCGTCGCGGCTGAGCCCGGCGTCGTGGTACTCCGAGACCCGCCAGGTGCGGTTCTCGCCGTAGTTCATGTTCTCTTCCACCAGAACGAACCAGTTCCCCATGCGGATCATCATGCGCTCCCCCCGCAACCGGACTTTCCGCGTTTTCCGGCGAGTTTCCGGGGTACCCGTCGTGCATGGTCGCTGTAGCCGAATCATCCAGCCGATCCATCCGAAGTCTGATCCCGGCGCGGATCGACCGTCTCCGGTGGTCGCCGTTCCATACGCGGATGGTGATGGCGCTGGGCGTGGCCTGGGTCCTCGACGGGCTGGAGATCACGATCGCCAGTGCGGTCGGTGCCGTTCTCAACGAAAAGGAGACGCTGGCCCTCAGCGCGACCCAGGTCGGCGCGATCGCCACCGTGTACCTGCTCGGCGAGGTGTTCGGCGCGCTGTTCTTCGGCCGGCTGTCCGACGCGCTCGGCCGCCGGAACCTGTTCATCGTGACGCTGGGCGTCTACCTCGCCGGTAACGTGCTGACCGCGTTGACCTGGGGGAACAGCCTGCTCGCGCTGATCTTCCTCTACGGGACCAGGTTCATCGCCGGCGCCGGCATCGGCGGCGAGTACGCCGCGATCAACTCGGCGATCGACGAGATGATGCCCGCCCGTTACCGGGGCCGGGTCGACATCGCCGTCAACGGCACCTACTGGGCCGGTTCCATCCTCGGCACGCTCGGCACCTTCATCCTGCTCAACCAGCTGCCGCTGAACATCGGCTGGCGGCTCGGCTTCCTGATCGGGCCGGTGATCGGCGTACTGATCTGGAATCTGCGGCGGCATCTGCCCGAGAGTCCGCGCTGGCTCATCACGCACGGCCGCCAGGACGAGGCCGAGGAGAACATCGCCTTCATCGAGCACGAGGTCGAGGCGTCCGGGCAGCGGCTGGCGGAGGTCGACGAGAAGGACGCGATCGAGTTGCGGCCGTCGGGGCGGCACGGATACCTGTCGCTGCTGCGCGTGCTGTTCTCGCACTATCCGCGGCGGTCGGTGCTGGGCGCCACGCTGATGATCACTCAGTCGTTCCTCTACAACGCGATCTTCTTCACCTACACGCTGGTGCTCACCAAGTTCTACGGGGTCAAGGCCGAGGCCGCGCCGCTCTACCTGATCGCGTTCGCGGCCGGCAACCTGGCCGGGCCGCTGCTGCTGGGCCGCTTCTTCGACACCGTCGGGCGGCGCAAGCTCATCTCGGGCACGTACCTGGTCTCCGGCGTACTGCTCGCGATCAGCGCGGTGCTCTTCGACAAGGGCATGCTCACGGCCACCACGCAGACGATCGCCTGGTGCGTCATCTTCTTCTTCGCGTCGGCCGGGGCGAGTTCGGCGTACCTGACGGTCAGCGAGAGCTTCCCCCTGGAGGTACGCGCCCAGGCGATCGCGGTCTTCTTCGCCATCGCCCAGTGCTTCGGCGCGATCGGCCCGATCTTCTACGGCCACCTCATCGGCGACGGCGAGGACCCGGGCAAGCTGTTCATCGGCTTCCTCGTCGGCGCCGGGGTCATGATGATCGGCGGCATCGTCGAGATCTTCCTGGGCGTGGACGCGGAGGGCAAGTCGCTGGAGGACGTCGCCCCACCCTTGTCCACAGTCGCCCGCGACTCCACAGTGGCCCAGCACCCCGAAGCCGCCTAGCCCAAGATCCCGCTTGGATCACGGTTGTCACCCGAATCATGGCCCAAGATTCGGGTGATTTCCCTGATCCAAGCGGGATCATGGTGACGCGGCTGGACGGGCGCCGCCCGGGGGCGCCGGGGTAGACGGGGTAGCCCGGGTCAGACGGGGGCGATGGGGGTGGGGCGGGGGCGGGGTGGCGGGGGCGGCGGCCCCGGCTTCGGGCCGGCCGGTACCGGATCCTGGGCGGCCCGGGGCGGGAAGAACGTCAGCGCCGCGTCGAGCGGCTTGCGGACGATGTCCGGCACGGTCGCCCCGCGGGCCGGGTAGCCCACCGGGAACAGGATGTACGGCCGTTCGTGGGCCGGCCGTTCCAGGATCTCGGTCAGGAACGCCATCGGATTCGGTGTGTGCGTCAAGGTCGCCAGCCCCATCGTGTGCAACGCCTGGATGAACAGCCCGCAGGCGATCCCCACGCTCTCGTTGACGTAGTACGCCTTCTGCAGCCGGTCGCCGCGTACCACGGACTTCTCGGCGAAGCAGACGACGATCCACGGTGCTATGTCCAGATAGGACTTATCCGCGTCGGTACCCAGCGGGGCCAGCGCCGCGCGCCATTCCGGGGTCAGCCGGCCGCCCTCGTAGTTGATCTTCTCCTCGACCTCGGCCGCCGCCCGGATCCGGTGGCGCACCGCGGGATCACCGACCGCCACGAACCGCCAGGGCTGCAGGTGCGCCCCGCTCGGTGCCGTGTTCGCGCAGCGTACCGCCCATTCGATGCACTCGGCCGGCACCTTTTCCGCGCTGAACGCGCGTACGCTGCGGCGGTCGTCGAGAGACGTGAACAAGGCGCGTACGCGTCGCAGCCCTTCCTCGACGGGTAGCCGAGGCGGGGCGTACGGGCGCACCGGGTAGTGATCGCTCATGGCAGCCATTCTGCGGCCGGGGCACCCCTGGACGGACCCTTTACCTTCCCTTGCCCGCGGCCTACAGTCGTCGGATGCGGCTGGAGCTGCGGCATCTGCGGGTACTGTGCGCGATCGCCGACGCGGGCAGCGTGACCAGGGCGGCCGCGGTCCTCGGGCTCGCCCCGCCGGCGCTGACGACGCAGCTCAAACGCATCGAGCACATGTTCGGCGGCCGGCTGTTCGACCGCGACCACACCGGCGCCCGCCCCACCGAGCTCGGCGAGCTGGTGCTGGCGCGGGCGCGCGTACTCCTGCCGGCCGTGCAGGCCCTGGAGGACGAGGCGGCCCGGCTGGCCAGTTCGCAGCGGCAGGACGGGGGACCGGCGGCGTACCGGATCGGTGCGGTGAACGGGCCGATCCTGGGCGGTCTCGTGAGCCGGCTGGCCGCCGGGGAACCGGCCGCCCGCCTGACGACCCTGCCGTCCTGGTCCACGGCCGAACTCGGCTCGATGCTGCTCGACGACCGGCTCGACTTCGCACTCGCGGGCGCCTGCGGCGATCCGACCACGCCGTTGCCGCCGCAGCTGAGCTGGCACCTGGTCGCCGAGGCGCCGGTCTTCGTCCTCGTGCGCCACGACCATCCCTTCGCGACGGCCGAGGAGATCGACCTCGCCGAGCTGGCGCAGGCGCAGTGGGCGGCCACGCCGGGCGACGGCTGCTTCGCCGAATGCTTCGCGGCGGCGTGCGCCCGCGCCGGATTCACCCCGCGGCCGATCTTCGAGACGGACATCGCCGGCTGCGTCGACCTGGTACGCGACGGCCACGCGGTCACGCTGTGCCAGCCGACGTTCCGGGAGTCGCCGGGCGTGGTGGTCGTGCCGATCAAGGGCGCCCCGCTGCGGTGGCGCCATCTGGTCGGGTGGCGGCCGGAGTCGCCCGCCGCCCCGGGCGCGATGAAGGTGATCGAGCTGGCCGAGGACGCGTACGCCGAGGCCGTCGGGCGTAGCCGCGCCTACGTGCGGTGGCTGCAGCGGCACTCCCAGCCGCGTTAGGACCCAGCCGACAACTCATGTCCGGGCCGCGCACCGCCGTACGGTGCGGTCATGAAACCAGCGATGATCACCCGTGCCGCCGCCATCCCGCCCGGCCTCGGCTACGGGCGGTCGAACACGGGACACCTGGATCAGGGATCTACAGGGAGGACTCCCATTTGGTGGTGCCGGACTTCACCGCGTCGGCCTTGAGGCGGCCGTGGGCGGCGGCGTCGTTGTAGAGCGTCCAGCGGAAGAAGTCCAGCGTAGTACGCATCATCTGGTCGAAGCCCTTCGCCCCGGCGCCGAGGTACTCGCCGTGTCCCTGGCCCACTTCGGTGAGGAACGCCTTCGGCCACTTCAGGGACGCGTACGCGTTGTGTCCCATCGAGTACGGCACGGTCGGGTCGGCGTCGCCGTGCACGAAGAGCACCGGGGTCTTCGGGCCGCTGAACGTGCCCATCGCCGCGCCCGCGATCACGACCGCCCCCTTGATGCGGGTGTCCCGCTTGTCGGCGAGCAGGCCGGCCGTGGTGAAGCCGCCGGCGGAGTGCCCGGCCGCGCCGATGTGCTGGGTGTCGAGGTGGCCCGCGAACCGGTCGCCGGCCTTGGTGTCGAGCTTGAGGACGCCGGTGATCACGGCTGACGCGTCGGCGGGCTGGTTGGTCATGTCGGCCGGGTTGAAGTCCTTGGTGTTCGCGTTCGTGAACGGGTACGCGGGGCCGGCCACGACGAATCCGGCGGCGGCCAGCCGGGACTCGATCTGCTGGTAGTAGGCGGGCAGCCCGTGCAGGCCGTGGCTGAACAGGATCACCGGGAAGCGTCCGGCGGGCAGGGCGGAGCCGGAGCCCACCGGGTACCAGATCGTGGTCGGCAGCGAGCGGCTGCCGCGGGAGAACGTGATCTGCCGGGTGGCGACGGAGAACGTCTTCGCGGGCGCGCCGTGCGGCACCGGGCTCGCCGAGGGCATGGCGCTGGGCGAAGGCGCCGCGCTCGTCGAAGGCTGGGCGGAAGCGCCCCCCGAAGCGACGGTCGAGGCGCCGGCTGAGGCGCTGGACGCGGGGTCGCCGGCCGTGAGCGTGGGCGCCGCCGAACCGCAGCCGGCCGCGAACAAGCCCATGATCAGGACAGCTGCGATTCGAGGGATACGCACGCGCCGACTCTAGACCCTCGCGCGGCGTACTGTGCGTCTATGCGTCGCCCCCTCGCCGCCCTGCTCCTGACCCTCGGCCTCGTCGGCGGCTCCGCCGGCTGCGCCGCCGGCAAGCCCGCCGAGAAGACCGCCATGGTCTGCGGCACCGAAGTCGCCGGCGAGCTGGCCGCCGCCTTCGGCACCCCCGCCCGGACGACTCCCGCTTCTACGTGGGTCAAGCCCACTTTCACCTGCATTTACGAGTACGCGAACGGCAGCTTCACCATGACCGTCACGGAACTGAAGGACGAGGCGGCCGCCGCGGCCTACCTGTCGGACCGGCGGGGCGGCAACGAGCTCGTCCCGGAGCTGGGTGCCGGGGCGTTCCACGAGCCGAACGGCAACGTCTACGCGAGCCGCGAAGCGTCGGTGCTCTACGTCGACGTGAGCCGCCTGCCGGAGCCGTTCGGAACGCCGCCGAGCCCGCGTGCGCAGGCCGCGCGGACCATCGCCGAGACCGTTCTGCACTGCTGGACGGAGGAGTCGTAGGCCGGGTGACGGCATCGGCCCGGCCCCGGTACGCGTACTAGGGAGTGGTTGGGAGAGGACCGGTGGACTCGCGGACCGTGAGGTGCGTGGGCAGGACGAGTGACCGCGCGGGCCCGGCCGGGTTCTCCAGGCGGGCCAGCAGCATGGAGACGGCCATGCGGCCGGCCTGCTCGATGGGTGCCGTCAGGGTCGTGAGCGTCGGGTGGCAGAAGTCGGCGCCGAAGATGTCGTCGCAGCCGACGATGCTGATCTGGCCGGGGACGTTCACGCCGCGCTCGCGCAGGCGGGTGAGCATGCCGATGGCCAGCAGGTCGTTGAAGGCGATGCCGGCGGTGGCGCCGGTGTTGAGCAGGGCGTCGGCCGCGGCCGAACCGGACTTGCGGCCGGCGGGGAAGGGGCCGAGGCGGCGGACGGCGAGGCCGTGCCGGCCGCCCGCGGCGGACAGCGCCCGCCAGCGGGCCTCGTTGGCCCAGGAGTTCTCGGGGCCGGACAGGTAGACGATCTCGCGGTGGCCGAGCGAGATGAGGTGCTCGGTGGCCTGCGCGATGCCCGACGGCGAGTCGATGACGACGCTCTGTACGCCGCGCACCGTCCGGTTGATCGCGACGAGCGGCAGGTCGGCGGCGAGGGCGGCGAGCGCGCGGTCGGACAGGCGGGACGCGGCGAGGATGGCGCCGTCGATGGACTGGCGCATCTTGGTGAGCATGTGCGATTCGAGTTCGGCGGAGTTCTCGCTGTCGATGAGCAGGTGGGCGTAGCCGGCCGCCTTGAGCTGCTGTTGCGTGCCGCGGATCAGCCCGAAGTAGAACGGGTTGGTGACGTCCGAGACGAGCACCGAGATCGTCTCCGTCCGCCCCGACGTCAGCGCCCGGGCCTGCGTGTTCGGCACGTAGGCCAGCTCGCGGGCGGCGGCCTGGATGCGGTCGCGCGTCTCGGCGTTGACCCGGCCGGGCCGGGAGAGCGCGCGGGACACGGTGGACGCCGCGTACCCGGTGGCCGCCGCGATGTCGTTGATCGTCACCCGGCGCGGGCGCGGAGCGGGGGTCTCCATGGCGAAGAGGAGACCACGAGTGGCAAGAAATGGCAAACGGTTGCCGCATGTTGCCACCGTTGATACGTTGCCGGACAACCCGCTCCCCAGGCCCGCATCCCCCGTTCGGCCTCCGCTCCGTCGCCCCACCGGCCGGGATGCCCGCTCCCCTCAAGGAGTCAGTGATGATTGCCAGACGCGGTATCGCGGTGCTCGCCGGCGCCGTGTTGCTCACCTCCATAACGGCGTGCTCGTCGGACTCGTCGTCCGGCGACGGCGCCGGCAAGACCCTCAACGTCCTCGTCTCCGCCAACTCGATCTACCCGCAGCAGCAGAAGGACTGGTTCGCCTCGGTGTCGGCGAAGTTCGCCGAGCAGAACGGCGGGGCCAAGGTCTCCTTCGAGACGTTCGCCTCGCCCAACGACGAACTGACGAAGATCCAGACGGCCGTCCTCGCCGGACAGGGCCCGGACGTCTACTCGCTGGGCACCACCTTCACCCCCACCGCGTACGCGACGGGGGCGTTCGTCGAGCTGTCCGCCGACGACTGGGGCAAGGTCGGCGGCCGGGACCGGTTCCTGCCCAGCACCCTGACCCTCTCCGGGCCGGACGCCACGCACGAGGTCGGCATCCCGTTCACGAGCCGGCCGTTCGTGATGGCGTACAACAAGGACATGCTGGCCGCGGCCGGCATCGACAAGCCCGCCGACACCTGGGACGGCCTGGCCGCCCAGGCGAAGCAGCTCACCAAGCCGGGCCAGTTCGGGCTGGCGGTCGCGTACGGGGACGGGTTCGATCCCTGGAAGTTCATCTGGGCGATGAGCGTCCAGGCCGGCAACCCGCTCGTGGCCGACGGCAAGGCGAGCCTGTCCGACCCGGTGACGCTGAAGGCGTACCAGACCTATCTGGGCTGGCTGGCCAACGACAAGGTGGTCGACCCGGCCGCGGTCGGCTGGAAGAACGCCCAGGCCATCGCGGCCTTCGGGGCCGGCAAGGCGGCGTTCCTGCCGATGGTCTCGGCCACCTCCAAGGTGACCCTGGACAAGTCCGCGGTCGCCGGCAAGTACGCGTACGCGATCATGCCGACCGTCCCGCCGGGACAGTCCGCGCTGCCGGCCAACGGCAAGGCGGCGACCAGCATCCTGTCCGGGGACAACCTGGTCGTGGCGAAGTACTCGAAGAACAAGGATCTCGCGTACGCGCTGATCAAGATGCTGACCAGCGCGGAGTGGCAGGAGACGTACTACAAGACGTTCGGTGAGCTGCCGACCAACGCCGAGTACGCGAAGACCCTGCAGGGTGACGCGGCCCTCGCGGCGATCGTCGACTCCTCCTCGAAAGCCGTCGGTACGCCGTTCTCCGGTGCCTGGAGCCAGGTGCAGCTGGCCCTGGTGAACGTGGTGGTGCAGTCGGTGCCGAACCTCGCCAAGGGCAAGGTCGACGACGCCGCGCTGCAGGCGCTGCTCGCCAAGGCCCAGTCGGACGCGCAGGCCGCCCTGGACAAGGCGAAGAAGTAGTGTCCCAGGCAACCGGCCGCCGGGGCCGCATCCCGTGGTGGATGCTGGTCCCCGGCGGCCTCCTCATGATCGTGGTGATCGTGGTACCGCTGCTCGCGGCGGTCCAGATCTCCCTGCTGGACCTCGACCAGTACACGTTCCGCGAGTGGCTGTCCGCGCCGTTCGCCGGGCTCGCCAACTACACCGGCGCGCTGCGGGATTCGAGCCTGCTGCACGCGGTGTGGGTCAGCCTCGGCTACTCGGTCATCGTCACCGTGGTGACCGTCCCGATCGGCGTCGCGGCGGCGGTCGCCACGCACAACGCCTTCCGCGGCCGGGGCCTGGTCCGATCGGTCTTCCTCATCCCGTACGTGCTGCCCGCCTTCGTGGTCGGCACGATCTGGCGGATCATCCTGCAGCCGCAGGGCATCGCCAACCAGCTGCTGCACGGCGACGGCCTGTGGCTCAACGGCCCGCGCAGCTTCTGGGCGCTCGTCCTCGTCCAGGCCTGGAGCTCCTGGCCGCTGATCTACCTGCTCGCCCTCGCCGGCCTGCAGTCCATCGACCCGCTCCTGCACGAGGCGGCCGCGCTCGACGGCGCCGGCTGGTGGGCCAAGCTGCGCCGGATCGTGCTGCCCCTGCTGCGCGGCCCGGTCGCGCTGGCCGCGGTCATCGCGTTCCTGCACGACCTCAACGCCTTCACGCTGCCGTTCGTGCTGTTCGGCGTACCCGCCCCGCGCGACGTGGAGGTGCTGCCCGTGCTCACCTACGTCGAGAGCTTCCAGAACTTCCGGTTCGGCGTCAGCGCGGCGATGGCGATCTTCTCCCTCATCCTCGTGCTGGTCCCGCTCGTCGGCTACCTGCGGGCCGTCCGTCTGGAGAAACCATGACCCGAGTACGCGTCCGCGAGGCCCAGGTCCAGCAGCTCCTGCCGGGGCCGCTGCGGATGATCGTCGTCGCGGTGCTGCTGCTCCTGGTGGGCGCGCCGATGGCGTACGTGGGGCTGGCGTCGGTCAACTCCGACCTCGACGTGGTCGCCGGCGAGTTCTGGCCGTCGCACCTCGTGCTCGGCAACTACGTGTCGATCTGGTCCACCGTGGATCTGGGCAGCGGCCTGCTCAACAGCTTCATCGTCTGCGGTGCCGTGGCGCTGACCTGCGTCGCCGTCTCGCTGGGCAGCGCCTACGTCCTCGTCCGGTACGCCTTCCGCGGCAAGGCGATGATCCTGCGCGGCCTGCTGGCGCTGCAGAGCGTACCGGGGACGCTGCTGGTGCTGCCGGTGTTCGTGCTGTTCGCGAGCACGGCGAACGCGGTCGGCGTACAGATCATCGGTACGCGGTGGGCGCTGATCGTCACGTACCTCACCTTCGCGCTGCCGTTCTCCACCTGGGTCATGGTGACCTACCTGCGGGGGCTGCCCGCCGAGCTGGACGAGGCCGCCGTGATCGACGGAGCGACGCCCCGGCAGATCCTGCTGCGGATCGTCCTGCCGCTCAGCTGGCCGGGCATGGTCGTCTCGGGCATCTTCGCCTTCCTCCTCGGCTGGAACGACGTCCTGTACGCGTCCGTGCTGACCGCGCCGGACACGCGTACGGCCGCGGTGGCCCTGCAGGTGTTCGGGGCGACGCAGGAGGGCGGCGCGATCCCGCCCTACGGCCAGCTGATGGCGGCGGCGCTGGTGTGCGCGGTGCCGGTGGTGGCGCTCTACCTGGTGTTCCAGCGCTACCTGGTGAGCGGCCTCACGGCCGGTGGTGTGAAGTAGGCCATTCTGTGCGTCTACTGTGGATGCCTACAGTGGTCGTATGCGCATGCGTACCCTGCTGCGGGCGGTGCTGGCCGTGGCGGTCCTCACCGTCCCGGCCGTCACCGCCCTGCCGCCCGCCGCCCTCGCGGCCACCACGATCTTCGCCGAGGGACAGACCTACAACGGCGTCACCTACGAATGCTTCCGCATCCCGTCGATCGTCCGCTTCCCGGACGGCGAGCTCGTCGCCTTCGCCGAGGGCCGGATCACCTCGGTCACCCCGGGCCGGGTCTGCGAGGACAACGGCAACATCGACGTCGTCACCAAGCACTCCTACGACAACGGCGCGACCTGGACCGACTTCGGGATCGCGGTCAAGGGCAACAAGGACGTCAAGGACAGCCCCGCTCCGTTCATCGTGCCGGGGACCGACAAGATCGTCCTGCTCACCGCGGTGGGCTGCATCGAGCACCCGTCGTGCGGCTCGTATCCGTGCCGCCTGTCGGGGACCACCGGCACCGATCCGGTGTGCGGGCGGCAACCCCGCGTCTCGTACAGCAGCGACCGGGGCAGGACCTGGACGGCCCCCAAGGACATCACCGGCCAGCTGGGGTGGACCTTCCCGCCCGCCTGGCTCGCCATCGGGCCCGGACATGGAATCGTTCTCAGCCCCTCCGGCCGGTTCGTCGGCGGCATGAACTACATCAACGGCGGCGTACGCAGCGCGGCCCTCATCTACAGCGACGACCAGGGCGTGACCTGGCACCGGGGCGAATCGCAGAACTCCACCGCGACGGTCGACCCGGGCGAGCTGGCGGTCGCGCAGACCGCCGACGGCAAGGTGTACGTCAACGCCCGCAACCAGGCCAACCCGACCGGTGACCTGTGCGAGAACGACGGCCGCGACAACCGCACGTACGCGGTCAGCCCCGACGGCGCCACCCTGTCCAAGAAGTTCGGCTTCGAGTCCGACCTGGTGACGCCGACGGCGTACGGCTCGCTGCTGGCGGTCGGCAACCGGCTGCTGTTCGCCAACCCGTCGATCTGCGACCGCCGCCACGACCTGCGCATCCGGACGTCCTTCGACAACGGGTGCAGCTGGCAGACCATCTCCGACCAGGGCAAGCAGGTCTGGGCGAACGACGCGTCGTACACGGACATGGTCCAGATCAGCTCGACCTCCGTCGGCCTCATCGGCGAACTCGGCCCGGACGGCAACGCCGCCGCGACCCTGAGCTGGCTGACTTTCAATCCCACCACCCTCGGTACGCCGCACACCCTCGTCGACACCCCGGACAGTTCGGGCAACGGCCTGGACTCGTGCCTGTCCTGGGGAACGACCGGCGCCCCGGCGACCGTGGCCGGCCGCGTGGGAACCGCCGTCAAGCTCGGCGGCGGCAGTTACGTGAAGATCCCGTACGCGGCCGCGGACGCGACCGGCGCCGGCGACTTCACCTGGAGCGGCTGGTTCGACACGTCGTCGGCCACCGGTACCCAGGCCGTCCTGTGGGCCTACGACCAGGGCGCCGGCAAGCCCCAGGTCTGGCTGCGGCTCGAAGCCTCAGGGACGGGGGTACGCGTACGCGGCCACGCCGAGGCGGTCACCGCGGGCACGAGCGCGTGGACGACCACGACGGCGGACATCTTCCCGGCGCCGGTCCTCGCCGTCAATTCCTGGCACCATTTCGCCCTCGTACGCTCCGGCACGACCCTGTCGCTCTACCTGGACGGGGTGTTCGCCGGTGCGAAGACGGGGCTGACCGGGAACGTCAGCGCCAGCGGCGAGATCGCCGGCCTGGACGCCGAGGACCAGTTCACCATCCACCTCGGACACCGGCCGGACCGCGTGCTCCCCGGCGACGCCCCGTACCCGTTCAGCGGGATGCTCGACGAGATCTCCCTCTACAAGCGCGCCCTGACCGACACGGAGATCGCCGCCCTGGCCTCAGCCACCACTACCCCCGCGAGCCCGGCCCTCGCCCTCTCCTTCTGACCGCACCCGCCCTGCCCCGCCCCGCTTGATCCCGTTTGGATCAGGGAAATCACCCGAATCATGGGCCATGATGAGGTGCGAATCCCTGATCCAAACGGGATCTTCGGTGGGTGCGAGGGCTGTTACCGAAGGGTGAGGCGGGTCGTGGTCTGCGCGGGGTCGATGACGGTGGCGGGCGCGGACAGGGCCGAGGCCGCGAACGACGCCGGGGCCACCGGCAGCGCGAGCGCGCAGCCGCTGAGGTCGTAGCTGACCGTCGCGCCGGTCGAGTGCGACGAGACGAACTCCGCGTCGCTCAGCGTGAGCACCAGCCCGAGCTGGTGGCCGGCCGGGATCACCTGGTCGATCGGCCGCAGCTGGATGGTGATCGTGTAGTACGTGGACGTCGACATCGCGGTCGTGGCCGACAGCGAATCCCGGTGGGCGCCGTCGATCCAGCCGCGGGCGAGGACCTGCTGCGCCGACGAGGAGACCGTCTTCGCGGTGTCCTTGTAGCAGGCGTCGTCGGCGGTCGTGGCCGAACCCCAGCAGGTCTGCGTGGTCAGGGTCGTGATCCCCTCACCGGAACTGCGGTAGTTGACACGGGTCGCCGTGCCGTAGTCGACCAGCCGGGCCGACAGCGTCGTCGTCGACTTGCTCGACTTCACCTTGAGCGTGACGGTCGGCGTACCGGCGATGTGCAGGGCGGTGGCGAGGGCCGCGGTCTCGTAGACCTTCCGGCCGGTCCGGCTGGTCGCCGGGGAGGAGACCGCGTTCGTCTCGGTCAGCGACGGGGAGTCCGTGATGGACAGTGTGCCCGCGGCCGGGGCGGCGGTGCTGAGCGTACCGGGGTTGGCGGTGCCGGCGAGGGAGTAGTTGACCGTGGCGGTGCCGGCCGGCGGCCAGACCGAGCTGGTGGACCAGGTGTCCGCGGCGCGTTCGACGTCGGCCGTCGGCGTGCTCATGATGCCGTTGGCGATGCCCATCAGCCAGTAGTCGAACCACTGGTGCAGGGTGTCGACCCAGGCCGCGCGGCGGAAGTCGAACGGGTCGACGTGCCCCTCCTGGGACAGCCAGATCTTGCGCGGTACGCCCGCCGCCGACAGCGCGTTCCACCACTTGCCGAAGTTGACGCCCTGCACGTTGAGGTCGTTCATGCCGTGCACGACGAAGACGCTGGCGTGCACCTGGCCGGCGGCCGCGGCGGGGACGTAGTCGCGGGCCGCCCAGAACGCGTTGTAGTTGCCGGTACTCGCGTCCGAGCCGCTGGACAGCGCGCTCGCCACGGCGGAACAGGCGCTCGACGTCCGCCCGGTCACCAGCGACTGCAGGCTGGTCACCGAGCTCACCTTCGGGTTGACCGAGCCGTTGACCCGCTCGTAGTCGTACCAGCTGGAGATGGCCGAGATCGGGACGATCGTGACCAGCCCGGCGACACCCGTCGCGGCGACACCGTTGGCGATGCTGCCGTCCCACGACTTGCCGATCATGCCGACCTTGCCGTTGGACCAGCTCGCCACGACGGCCGTCCCGCTCGCGGTGTGCGCCGTCGTACGCCCGTTCAGCCAGTCGATCACCGCCTTCGCCCCGGCCACCTCCTCGGGGCCGCCGACGTCCTCGCAGCCGGTCGACTTGGACGTGCCGGGCAGGTCGGCGGCGATGAACGCGTACCCGCGGGGGACGAAGTAGTTGTCGTAGTACAGCGGGAACTTCGTCACCGTGCCGTCGGCCGCGTAGACCTTGGTCTCGCTCTCGTTGCCACGTCCGCAGCAGTCGTAGTAGGGCGACGCGTCCATGATGACCGGGACGGTCGCCACCCCGCTCAGCTCGCGGGGGCGGATGATGTCCGCCACGACCTTGTCCGGCACGTGGTCGCCGTCGTTGTCGAGGGCGGTGTCGACGTAGACGGTCTCCCGGATCGCGTCGGTGTAGGAGTAGACGGGGTCGGTCTGGGTGAGCGCGGCCGCGTGCGCCGGTCGGGCGTACGCGCCGCCGCCGACGAGCACGACGGCCAGCACGAGGGGGATGATCAGGCGAGGTGTACGCATGGCACATCGTGGCACCGGTCAACGAGAAATGTCGATGCTCAAATATCGATGCCGGATCGGCCGCTTCGGTAAGCCATCCGACACTTGCCGGGCGGGATCGGCGTACAACGAAGATCGGCAGGTCAGCATGCCCGACCCGTTCGTGTAGATCTATGCGGACGGGCGCTTGCCGGACAGCCGCCGCTGTTAAGGTCGCCGGGTGCTGTCCGCGGACCCGTACGCTCCCGCCCACCGCCGCCGCGGCGGCCGGCTGTGGCTCGCCATCGGCCTGCCGGTCGCGGCCCTGGCCGTGGTGATCGGGGTGGTGCTGGCGATGCTCGCGTTGCCGCCGACGCAGGTGAGTCCCCGGGCGCAGGGCGGTCCGCTCGCCGGCCCGCAGCCGAGTGAGTCCATCGTGGACGGTTCGCCGTCGGCCATGGGGCCCAGCCTCTCGGCCACGCCGAGCCCGTCGGCCTCGGGCCAGGCTTCGACCACGGCGAAGCCGTCGCCGCGCAAGCCGGTTCCCCCGTGCGCCGACTGCGGTCAGCCGCCCTTCGCGGCGGCCGGCGGCAAGGCGTGGAAGGTCACCTTCAACGAGGAGTTCGACGGCTCGGACTACGACCACGACCACCTGACGCCGTGCTTCGACTGGAACACCGGCGGCTGCACCAACTCGTTCAACAACGGCCGCGAGCACTACCAGTCGTCGCAGGTGCGGGTCTCCGGCGGCACGGCCAAGCTGGTCGCGGCCCCGCTCTCACCGGCGCTGAAGGCCGACGGCTGCCAGAACGGCACCTGCACCTACAAGTCCGGGCTGCTGTCGACCGCGCGGCCCAACGCGAACAACGGCTCCGGCTACCTCTACAAGTTCACCTACGGCTACGTCGAATCGCGCTTCAAGGTGCCGGCCGGCCGCGGCTTCTTCACCGCGTTCTGGATGCTGCCCACCGACACGAGCTTCCACTACCGGAGCGAGATAGACATCCTGGAGATGCTCGGCGACGACCCGAGCACCATGTTCATGACCTACAACTACGACGACCGCACCCAGTCGTACGCCGTGAACAAGGGCAAGGGCAACAACGGCGCGTGCGCGGTGAAGGACTACTCCAAGGACTTCGTCCGCATGGGCGTGGACTGGGAGCCCCACCGGATCGCCTGGTACATCGACGGCAAGATGTGCGCGCAGTACACCGACGCGAGTCAGATCGAGAACGGGCCCATGCAGATCATCCTCAACCTGATGGTCGACGTGGACTGGCAGCGCCGGTGGGGCGTGGGCCTGGCCGACCCGTCGCTGACGCGCCAGCTCGAGGTCGACTACCTGCGCGTCTACCAGCAGGTGCCGGCCTAGCGCCGGTCTCAGGTGCCGGCCAGCTCGGCCGCCGCCTCCTCGACCGTCGCGGTCACGACCAGGGCCTCGATCAGCCCGCTGATCTCCAGGATGCGCCGGACGATGGCGGTCGCGCCGGCGATGGCCAGCCGGCCGCCGGAATCCTCGAGCCGGGTGGCGATCGCGACGAACGCCGTGATGCCGGACGAGTCGCAGAAGCTCAACCCGCTCGCGTCGATCACCACGTCGCGCCGGCCGGCCGCGATCAGCTCACCGGCCGCCCGGGTCAGCTGCGGCGCGGTCACGAGGTCGAGGTCGCCGGTGACGGCCAGGACGCCGTACGCGCCGGCCTCCGTGGCGGAGGTGCTCAGCGGCATGACGCCCCCGTGGACGGTTGGGCGGTGCGCGCACCGGGTAAGACGGCGCCGCAGTCAAGCGGGACGGGAGAGACGGCCATGGTCACGATTGTGGCCACAACTCGCGAGACCTGCAACGCGACGTGTCGGCCGACATGGCCGGCGGGTAGCGTGGCCGCTACCGAACGTCGCTGAAAGCCACACGGAGGACACATGGAGACGAACACGGCCCTACGCCTCGCGGCGGTGCTCGCCGACCGGCAGGACGCGGTGGTCGAGGCCTGGTCCGACGCGGTCCGGGAGACCCTGCGCGGCCGGCTGACCCGGGCCGAGCTGGACCGGCAGCTGGCCGATCTGTACACGCTCCTGCGCACCTTGCTCGAGTCGGGCAGCTCGTCGCTGGGCCGGCCCGATGCGGCGGATCTGCGCTCGATGCTGTCCGATCTGTCGCATGCGCGGGCCAGGCAGGGCTTCTCGGTCTCGGAGACCGCCATCAGCGTTTTCGCGCTGAAAGCGGCGTTCTACCGGGCCGCCGGCGACGACGATCACGTGTCGAAGGCCGACTTCGCGGCGTTCTCGCTGTTCATCGACGACCTCGGGCTGCACACCGTGGAGACCTACGTGGCCGCCCGTGATTCGATCATCACCGAGCAGTCCCAGCAGCTGATGGAGCTGTCGACCCCGGTGGTGAAGCTGTGGGACGGGGTGGTCGCCGTACCGCTGATCGGCACGCTCGACTCGGCCCGGTCCCAGATCGTCATGGAGCGGCTGCTGCAGGCGCTGGTCGACACCGGCTCCCCGTACGCGATCCTCGACATCACCGGCGTACCAGCGGTGGACACCCAGGTCGCCCAGCACATCCTGAAGACGGTGGTGGCCGCCCAGCTGATGGGCGCGCAGTGCATCATCTCCGGCATCCGGCCGCAGATCGCCCAGACGATCGTGTCGCTGGGCATCGAGTTCGGTGAGATCGTCACGAAGGCGAACCTGTCGGACGCCCTCCAGTACGCCCTGCGCTCGCTCGGCACGGACATCGGCAAGCGGGCGCCCCGCGGCGCGGTGATCTGATGGACCGGATCCCCGTCCTGACCCTGGGCGACGTGCTGCTGGTCTCGATCCAGGTGGACCTGGAGGACCAGCTGGCGCTGCGCCTGCAGGAGGATCTCGCCGACCGGATCGTGTCCACCGGCGCGCACGGTGTGATCATCGACATCACCGGGCTGGACATCGTCGACTCGTTCGTGGGCCGGATGCTCGCCACCATCGCAGCCGTGTCGAAGGTGCTCGACGCCGAGACCTTCGTCGTCGGCATGCGCCCGGCGGTCGCGATCACGCTGGTCGAGCTGGGCCTGCCGCTGCGCGGCATCCGCACGGCGCTCAACGTCGAGCTGGGCCTGGCCGCGCTGCGGGCCGCCCGCGCCGCCGAGTACGCCGAGCCGGAGGAGAGCGACGACGACGAGTCGGTCGCCACATGATCAACGCCGAACCGACCGGGGAGACCCGCCGGCAGGGCATCGGCGGGGACGACGACGTCGTACGCGTACGCCAACTCGTGCGGGCGGCCGCCGTGGCGACCAAGCTCAGCCTCGTCGACCAGACGAAGCTGGTGACCGCGGCCAGCGAGCTCGCCCGCAACACGCTGATCCACGGCGGCGGCGGGTACGCGGAGGTGATACCGGTCACCAACGGCCGGCGCAACGGCATCCTCATCGTCTTCGTCGACGACGGCCCCGGCATCGTCGACCTGGATCTCGCGTTCACCGACGGCTACACCACCGCGGGCGGGCTGGGGCTCGGGCTGTCCGGGGCCCGGCGGTTGATGGACGAGTTCCGGGTGGAGACGACGCCCGGCGAGGGGACCACCGTCTCCGCCGTCAAGTGGGAACGATGACCGCCACCGTCCGCACCACCGAGGACCGGGCCTGGCTGCCCGCGACCGAGGTGACGGGAGCGGGCGGCGTACGCCGGGCGGCGGTCGCGCTCGGTGCCGAGGCAGGGCTGTCCGAGCAGGCGCAGGCCGGCCTGGCGATCGTCGCGACCGAGCTGGCGACCAATCTCGCCCGGCACGCCGAGGGCGGCGTGGTCCTCCTCCGGCTGGTCCGCAGCGACGAGGCGTACGGGGTGGAGATGATCGGGATCGACCGCGGCCCCGGCATGGCCGACCTGGCGGCGTCGACAGTGGACGGACACTCCACGGCCGGCACGCTCGGCATCGGTCTCGGTGCCATCCAGCGGCAGGCCTCGGAGCTGCACGCGTACTCCCGTGTGGGCAAAGGGACGGTGCTGGCGGCCACGGTCTGGAGCGCGACCCCCGCGGCGGCCTGGTACGCGGGCCTGCGCCGGCCGATGGACGGCGAGACGGTCTGCGGCGACGGCTACGCGGCGCGGCTGGTGGGCGAGCGGCGGCAGATCATGCTCTGCGACGGGCTCGGGCACGGCGCGCTCGCCGCGATCGCCGCCGACGCGCTGGTCACCGCCTTCCACGCGGCCCCGGCCGCGGGTCCACAAGAGACACTCAACTTCCTGCACCGCAAGGTCACGCACACCCGCGGCGCCGTCGTGGGCATCGCCGATCTCGATCCCGTACGCGGTGCCGCCCGCTTCGCCGGCATCGGCAACATCGGGGCGGTGGTCTGCGCCGACAGCCGCCGCGCGATGGTGTCGCTGCCGGGAATCGTGGGCCACCAGGCGCGCACGATCCGCGAATTCGAGTACCCGCTGACACCCGGCGCCCTGGTCGTCCTGCACACCGACGGCCTGACCGACCGCTGGGACCTCGCCGACTACCCGGGCCTGTCCCGGCAGGCGCCGGTCGTGGTGGCCGCGACCCTGCTGCGGGACGCCGGCAAGCGGCGCGACGACGCGGCGGTCCTGGTGGCGACGGCCACATGAGCGCCCGGGAGCTGCTGCGTGCGGTGGTCGCGACGGAGGCCGATGTTTTCGGCGTACGCCGTCAGGGAAGACAACTGGCGGCGGGGCTGGGACTGGAGAACCAGGACCAGATCCGGGTGGCCGCGGCGCTGTCGGAGACCGGGCGGCGGCTGCTGCCGCTGGGCCGGGTGACGGTGATCTTCGCGCTGGAGGCCCCGCAGCCCGCGCTGTTGTTCGCCGCGACGGTCGCGGCGGACGTGGACGAGGAGTTCGTCGCCGCGCTGGCGGTGACAAGAGGACTGATGGACCGCTGGTCGGTCGAGCGGGAGCCGGGGAGGACGACGGTGATGATGGCGCGCCGGGTGCCGGACAAGGCCGCGACCCTGACCGACGACCAGCTCGGCGCGCTGCGTACGGAGGTCGTCTCGGCCCAGACCGGTACGCCGCTGGAGGAGCTGGCCGAGCACAACCGGCAGCTGCTGGCGACCCTGGGCGAGGTCCAGACGCAGCGCGACGAACTGCTGCGGCTCAACGCCGAGCTGGAGGAGACCAACCGCGGCGTGCTCGCCCTCTACACCGAGCTGTCCGAGGAGCTGGAGGCCACCAACCGGGGCGTGGTCGCGCTCTACGCCGAGTTGGAGGAGCGCTCGGCGCAGCTGCGCGCCGCGAGCGAGGCCAAGACGCGGTTCCTGGCCAACGTCACGCACGAACTGCGCTCGCCGGTCAGCTCGATCACCGGCCTGACCCGGCTGCTGCGCGATCCCCTGTCCGACCCGCTCTCCGCGGAGCAGTCCCAGCAGCTCGACCTCATCGACGCCTCGTCGCGCAGCCTGCTGACGCTCGTCAACGACCTGCTCGACCTGGCCAAGGCCGAGTCCGGCCGGGTCGAGCCTGCGATCGAGGACACCGACCTGCGGCCCATCTTCACGACCCTGCGGGGTACGCTGCGCGCCGCTCCGCGGTCGGCGGACACCTCGCTGGTGGTGGACGATCCGGTCGGCGTACCGGTGATCCACACTGATCCGATCATGCTGGCCCAGGTGCTGCGCAACCTGCTCACCAACGCGCTCAAGTTCACGCCCGACGGCGAGGTACGCCTGACGGCCACCGTGGACGGTGCATGGGTCGCGCTGGCGGTGAGCGACACCGGCATCGGCATTCCCGAGGCCGAACAGGACCGGGTCTTCGAGGAGTTCCACCAGGTCCGCAATCACCTGCAGGCGTCGGCGCAGGGGACCGGCCTCGGGCTCGCGTACGCGCGCCGGCTGGCCGAGGCGCTCGGCGGCACCCTGGAACTGGCGAGCGAGGTCGGCCGGGGGAGCACCTTCACGCTCCGGCTGCCCGTCGGCGGGCCGGCCGACGCCCGGCCCGACCAGCCGATCAGCGTGCTGCTCGTGGACGACGACGACACGTTCCGCGGGGCCGCCGCCCAGGTGCTGCGCGGTTGTGGGTTCGGCGTACGCGAGGCAGCCGACGGGCGTACCGCGCTGGCCGCGATCGCCGCCCGGCCGCCCGATGTGGTCCTGCTCGACCTGCGGCTGGCCGAGCTCGACGGGTTCGCCGTGATCGAGGCCCTGGAGGCCGACGAGCGGCTGCGCTCGATCCCGGTGGTGGTCGTGACGGCGTACCGGGCCGACGTGGTGGACACGGCCGAGCTGCGGCACGCGGTGGCGGTGCTCGACAAGACGTCGACCACATTGGACGATCTGTGCGGCGTCGTGGTGCTGACCGCCCGGCGGCGGGGCTGACGATGAACACCGTCCTCGTCGTCGACGACACCCCGTCCAAGCGCTACATCCTGGCCAGCTGGCTGCGCCGCGGCGGGTACGCGGTCGACGAGGCGGCCACCGGCGCGCAGGCGCTCGAACGCTTCGAACGCGGCGGCGTGGACCTCGTCGTCCTCGACGTACGCCTGCCCGACGCGAGCGGCTTCGAGGTCTGCGAGCAGATGAAGGCGCACCCCGTGCACGGGGCGACGCCGGTGATCCACGTGTCGGCGGCGGCGATCCACGCCGTGGACCGCACGCACGGGCTGGAGCGGGGCGCGGACGCGTACCTGGTGGAGCCGATCGACCCGGACGAACTGCTGGCCACGGTGTCGGCGATCCTGCGCTACTACCAGGCCCGCATCCAGGCCGAGCGGCTGGCGTCCCGGCTGGCGAACCTGGTCCGGGTGACCGCCGCGATGAACGGCGTGACCGCGCAGCGGGCCCTGCTCGAAGCCGCGGCCGCCGGCGGTGCCGAGATCTTCCAGGCACCGATCCTCGTCATCGCCAATGACGCGGACGGCGCCCGGGTGGTCGCGGCGTGCACCGGTCCCGGCGCCGCCGTCGACGTGCGACCGTCCATGGTGGACGTCGGCGACGAGCCGGTCGGCGTACGCTTCGCCGACGAGTCGGCCGGGCGCTGGCCGCAGATCGCCTTCCCGCCCGACGGCACCGTACGCGTGCTGACCGTGCGTACGCGCGCCGACCGCCCGGCCCTGTACGTCATCGTGCCGACGGCGGCCACCCTGGAGGGCGCGCCGGTGCTGACCCTGTTCGGCCAGGCGGTGATGGCGGCGACCGAGGCGGTGCGCCTGTTCGACGAGGAGCACAATCTCGCCCTGACCCTGCAACGCAGCCTGCTGCCCGCGCGCCCGCCGGCCGTGGCCGGTTACGACCTGGCCATCCGGTACGTCCCGGCCAGCGACACCGCGGAGATCGGCGGCGACTTCTACGAGGTGGTACGCATCGGCGACCGGCTCTTCATCGCGGTCGGGGACGTCGGCGGGCACTCCCTGCACGCCGCGACGGTCATGGCCGAACTGCGCCACGCGACCCGGGCGTACCTGGTCGAGGGGCACGGTCCGGCGGCCGTCCTGGACCGCCTCAACACCCTCGTCCGGCGGCTGCTGCCCGGCGAGATCGCGACACTGTGCCTGTTCAGCCTGGACACGGCCACCGGGGAGATGCTGATGGCGAACGCCGGCCACCCGCCGCCGCTGCTGCACCGGCCGGACCCCGAAGCCTCTCCCGCGTTGCCGTGCGCGCCCGGAAGTGTCAGCATGATCAGCGAGCACGGTCCGTTGCTCGGCATTCACGTTCGGGCGGCCACCGAGACCAAGGTGACCCTCGATCCCGGTGCGACCCTCGTGCTGTACACCGACGGGCTCGTCGAACTGCGTACCGAGACGTTCGACGAGAGCTTCGAGCGGCTGGCCGCGGCCTCCGTCCGGATCGAACGCGACCTGGAGGAGTACGCCAGCCGGCTGCTCGCCGACGTGGGCCCGCCGGTGCCGAGCGACGACATCGCGCTTGTCGTCCTGCGCCGGCAACCCGCCGGCTGAACGGCGTCTGAACGGCGCGAATGTGGGTATGACGGACGCGAGGGCCACTGGATACGCGGGAGAGGGGGCGGCATGAGGGCGACCGACACCTCCCCGGACTGGGTGTTCGATCACGGGCAGCCCCGGATCGACGGCGAAGCCCCGCCATCGGGCACGCCCGGGTACGCGGTCGACATCGACTCGCTGGCCGCGCTGCGTACCGTGATCCTGCGTACGGCGGAGGGGTGCGGACTGACGCCCGAGCACCGCGACAATCTCGTGCTCGCCGTGAACGAACTGCTGACGAACGTCATGCGGCACGGCGGCGGGACCGGGCGGATGTGGCTGTGGCCGGACGGCGGCTGGCTCTACTGCCGGGTCGAGGACCACGGTCCGGGGCTGGCGCAGCCGCCCGGCGACGTCGGTGCGGAGCGGCCGGCGCCGTCGGCCGCCACCGGCCGCGGGCTCTGGTTGATCCGCCAGTTCGTCCCGCGGGTGAAGATCGAGACGGGCGGCCGGGGCACCCGGGTCACCGTCGCGATGCCCACCGTCGTCACGCCCTAGCCCGCCGGCCGGCCGCAGCCCTGTCGGGGTGGCGGACGTGGGCGGCGCCGACCTCGCCACCGGGGATCCGGCGGTCGCGTGACTCGACGCGCCCGGGATCGAAGGTCTCAGCTGCCCGGTAGCGTCACGGTGACGACGAGGCCGCCGCCTTCGCGGGGCCGGGCCGCCACCTGCCCGCCGTGGGCGCGGACGACGGACTGCACAATGGACAGTCCCAGGCCGGCGCCCTTCGCCGTCACCAGCCGCTCGTCGCCGTAGCGGCGGAACGGCTCGAACAGGCCCGGAATGTCGTAGGGCGGGATCGCCGGACCGCTGTTGGCGACCTCCAGGCGGGCCGAGCCGTCGGGCAGGGTGCCACTGGAGATCTCCGCGAACCCGCCGGGCGAGTTGTGCCGGATCGCATTGTCGAGCAGGTTCTGCGCGAGCCGCTCCAGCAGGATCGGATCGCCGGACGTACGCGCTTCCGCCCCGTCGGCGCGTACCGCCACGTCGAGGTCGCGGGCCTCGGCGGCGGACTGCGCCTCGACGTGCGCCACGACGTCGGCGAGGTCGAGTTCGGTGGGGCGGCCGATCTCCACCTCCGATTTGGCCAGCATCAACAGGCCGCTGATCAGCTGTTCGTGCCGCTTGTTGATCTCCAACAGGGTCTCGCCCAGCTGCTTGACGTCCGGGCTCGCCGTCCGCCGGTGCATCGCCACCTCGACGAGGGCCCGGTTCAGCGTCAGCGGCGTACGCAGCTCGTGCGAGGCGTTGGCGACGAACCGGCGCTGCCCCTCGAAGGACCGGTCGAGCCGGGCGACCATCACGTCGAACGTGTCGGCCAGCTCCTTCACCTCGTCCCGCGGTCCGGTCAGCGCGATGCGTTCGCGCAGGCCGTGCTCGGCCGCCGGGGCGTCGGCGATCCGCCGCGCCGTCTCGGTGACCTTGGTCAGCGGCGCGAGTACGCGTCCCGCCACGAGCCAGCCCAGCATGACCGAGACCCCGCTGACCAGGACGAGGGCGATCGCCCCCTGCGTGAGGAAGGCGGTCATCGTCGAGTCCCGGACCATCTTCTGCTGCTCCAGGATGAACTGCGGGGCCTGGTCCGCGGTGATCACGTCGCCGTTCGTCGTCCGCAGCACCGGTGGGTTGCCCTTGTTCACGTCGGCGTCGGAAGCCTGGCCGGAGCCGTAGACGGTGTCACCGGAGCCCATCCGGGTCCCGACGAAGCTGGCGATCCCCGGCCCGTGCTGCCCGACCAGCACGTAGGTCACCCCGAGCAGGACGAGGCCGGCGGCGAACAGCATCCCGCCGTAGACGATCGTCAGGCGCGTACGCAGACTCATGGGATGCGGTACCCCTCTCCGGGCAGCGTCTCGATGACGGGCGGATCGCCGAGCTTGCGGCGCAGTTTGAGAACCGTCAGCCGGACGGCCGAGGTGAACGGATCCGCGTTCTCGTCCCAGACCTTCTCCAGCAGCTGCTCGGCCGAGACCACCGCGCCGTCGCCCCGCAGCAGCTCGGTCAGCACCCCGAACTCCTTCTTCGACAGCAGGAGGTAGCGGCCGTCGCGGAAGACCTGACGGCGTACCGGGTCGAGAATGATGCCGGCCCGGCGCAGCACCGGCGGCGTCGCGGGCCGCGACCGGCGTCCGAGCGCGTGGACCCGGGCGGCGAGCTCCGGGAAGGCGAACGGCTTCGGCAGGTAGTCGTCGGCACCGAGCGCGAGCCCGGCGACCCGGTCGGAGATCTCGCCGGACGCGGTCAGCATGAGCACCCGCGCCGTCGAATCGCCGGCCACGACCGCCCGGCACACGTCGTCGCCGTGCACGACCGGCAGATCCCGGTCGAGGACCACCACGTCGTAATCGTTCACGTCCAGCCGCTGCAACGCCGCCGCGCCGTCGCCGGCCACGTCGACGGCGTGCGCGTCGTCCCGCAGCCACTCCGCGATCGCGTCGGCGAGCAGCCGCTCATCCTCCACCACCAATACCCGCATCCGACAATGGTGCCTGCCGACCCTGTTTCTTCCCTGTTAGCGGAGGAGACCAGATTCAAGATCAAATGCCTTTTGTCCCGGGTTCGTCGATCTCACCTCCGCTCCTCGCGCGGGAGACCGTTCCGCCCCTATCGCTGCGCTCCGGGGACTCCACTGCCACCTGAGTGGGGCGACGCATCGTCCACCGTGGCTCGGTCACCGCTTCACCCCACCCCCCACCCGGCCTTTGTCGCGACTGTCCGATATGGGTGCCGAGTGGGGTCGGTGAGGTGATCGTTTACGGCTGTGGTGTCGAAACGGCCACCCGATGCATGATCGTTTACGGTTCTGGAGCACGTTGACCGGCTTTGGCTACACCTGACGCGTCATTGATCATGCAGATCGGGCTGGATTTACGCCTTAGCCGTAAACGATCAAGAAATCAGCACCCGGCGCCGACCTGGCGGAAGGTGAGATCGACGAACCCGGGACGAGAATCCGGCCTTGAATTTGATCTTTGCTCGGGCTGGTGTTTCCTCGGCGTTAGCGGATGAGGAAGCGCCCGGGAAACAGGCTCCGCCGAAGACTGCGATGCGACGGCCGGAACAGCCGGTCGCGGATCGTGGAGTGGATCATGACAGTGTTCGTACGCGGGTCGAGCCGGGGGACGCTCGTCCTGCTCGGGCTCGGGCTGCTGGCGTTGGCGCTGATGCTGGCCGCGGCCGGCTGCGCCAAGAAGGACGACGGCAGCAAGGTCGCCTCGGTCACCGGTACGGCCTCGGCCCAGCCCGGCGCCAGTCCCACGCCGACCTTGTCGGAGCAGGACCGGTCGCTGAAGTTCGCCCAGTGCATGCGGGACCACGGTGTTCCCATGGACGACCCGAAGATCGACGGCAACGGCGGGATCCAGGTCCAGATCGGCGGCAACGTCAAGAAGGAGGACGTCGACGCGGCCCAGAAGGCGTGCAAGGACTACTCGCCCGGCGGCGGTCCCGGCGGCGGCAAGGTCGACCCCGCTCTGCAGGAGAACATGCGCAAGATGGCGCAGTGCATGCGGGAGAGCGGCGTACCGAACTTCCCGGATCCGAGTGCCGACGGCGGCATCGCCATCGACGGTTCGATCGCCGAGGATCCCGACTTCAAGGCCGCTCAGGAGAAGTGCATGAAGCTCATCCCGCCGCCGAGCGGCAAGGCCCAGATCGGCTCGCTCACCGCCCCCGGCAGCGGCGGGAAGGGCTGATCATGACCGAGACCACCACCAGCGCAGGCACGCCGGACGAGCCGGTGGCCGTTCCCCGGTCCCGCCGGCGGCGGCGCAGGGGCAAGGCGGCGGCGGGCGCGGCGGCCGTCGTGGTCGTCGCCGGAGCGGCGGCGGCGGCCACGATCGGCTTCGGGGGCCATGGTCCGAGTACGCCGGCCGCGGCGGGCCTGCCCCCGTCGACCGCCCAGGTCACCCGGCAGACGCTCGACGACACCCAGTCCGAGGACGGCGACCTGGCCTTCGGCCCGACGACCTCCCTGAAGGTACGCCTGCCCGGCACCGTCACGTCCCTGCCCTACAGCGAGACCGTCGTCGCCCGCGGCAAAGCGCTGTACAAAGTGGACAATACGCCGGTCGTGCTGATGTACGGGACCGTTCCGGCGTACCGGGAACTGGGCACAGGTGCCAAGGGTGCCGATGTACGCCAGCTCGAACAGAACCTGAAAGCGCTGGGCTACAAAGGATTCACCGTCGACGACAAGTTCACCTCCGAAACCGCGGCCGCGGTCAAGGACTGGCAGGACGATCTCGGGCTCACCAAGACCGGCCGGGTCGAGCTGGGCCGGGTCGTCTTCAGCCCCGGCGCCGTACGCGTCGACAGCGTCAGCGCCGATCTCGGCGGCGAGGCGCAACCGGGGCAGGAGGTGCTCGCGTACACGGGAACGGTGCGCGTGGTGACCGTGAAGCTGGACGTGGCCGACCAGCGCCTGGCGAGGAAGGGCGCGAAGGTCTCGGTACGCCTGCCCGACGGCAAGACGGTGAACGGGAAGATCGACCGGGTCACTACGAAGATCGAGAGTTCGGACAGTCCGAACGGCGGGACCGAGACGAAGATCGAGGTGCTGATCTCGCTCGACGACGCCCAGGCGGTGGCCGGGTTCACGGCCGCGTCGGTGCACGTGGAGTTCACGGCCGGTCAGCGGACCGGCGTGCTGACCGTGCCGGTCGGCGCGCTCGTGGCGCTCTCGGAGGGCGGCTACGGCGTCGAGGTCGTCGAGGGCTCGGCCACGCACTACGCCAAGGTGGAGACCGGCCTGTTCGCCAACGGCCGGGTGGAGGTCACCGGCGACGGCATCGCCGAGGGCACCACGGTGGGGATGCCGCGGTGATCGAGCTGACCGGCGTCACGAAGGTCTACCCGGGCGGGGTACGCGCGCTCGACGGGGTGAGCCTGTCGATCGGGGCGCACGAACTCGTCGGGATCGTCGGGCCGTCCGGCTCGGGCAAGTCCACCATGCTGCACGTCCTCGGTACGCTCGACCGCCCGACCAGCGGCACGGTCGTGATCGACGGGTACGACGTGGCGAAACTGTCCGACCGGCAGCTGTCGGCGCTGCGTTCGAGCCGGATCGGCTTCGTCTTCCAGCAGTTCCATCTCGCGCCGGGCCTGTCGGCGGTGGACAACGTCGCCGACGGCCTGCTGTACGCCGGGGTCGGCCTGGGGGAGCGGCGGCGGCGGGCGGCCAGGGCGCTGGTCCGGGTCGGGCTCGGGCACCGGTTCGACCACGAACCGCACGAGCTGTCCGGTGGCGAGCGGCAGCGGGTGGCCATCGCCCGGGCCATCGTCGGGGATCCGCCGCTGCTGCTGGCCGACGAGCCGACCGGCAACCTGGACAGCGTCTCCGGGGCGGCGGTCATGCGGCAGCTGCGCGAACTGCACGAGTCCGGCACGACCGTCATCGTGATCACGCACGACCGGGAGATCGCCGGCGGACTCGACCGCCAGGTGCACATGCGGGACGGGCTGGTCGTCGAGGACACGCGCGGCGCGTACGCCGGAACGGGGGTCTGAATGGCAACGGTGGAGCTGGACCGGCCGCGGCTGGCGCCGCCCCGGATGCGCCCGCGCGACATCGTGCGGGTGGGCGCGGCGGGACTGAGCACGCGACCGACCCGCGCGCTGCTCTCGGCGCTGGGCATCGCGATCGGCATCGCGGCGATGATCGCGGTGGTGGGCATCTCGGCCTCGTCGCAGGCGGACCTGGACCGCAAGCTGGCGGCGCTGGGGACGAACCTGCTGACGGTGTCGCCGGGGCAGACGATGTTCGGCGACACGGCCGTGCTGCCGGTCGAGTCCGAGGCCATGGTGGCGCGGATCGGGCCGGTGCAGGCGACCTCGGCGACCGGCAAGGTGACCGGGGCGAAGGTCTACCGCTCGGACAAGGTGCCGGCGGCGCAGACCAACGGCATCTCGGTGCTCACGGCCCGGGTGACGCTGCCGGCCACCGTCGGGGCGACGGTGGCGTCCGGGGCGTGGCTGAACGACGCCACGGTCAACTATCCGGCGGTGGTGCTCGGCGCGGCCACCGCCGAGCGGCTCGGCCTCGGCAAGGTGGATCCGCAGACCCGGATCCAGGTGGGCGGGCACTGGTTCAGCGTGGTCGGCATCCTCGACCCGGTGGCGCTCGCGCCCGAGCTGGACTCGGCGGCGCTCATCGGCTGGCCGGTCGCGCAGAGCGTGTTCGGCTTCGACGGGTACCCGACGACGATCTACACCCGGTCGCTGGACAGCCAGGTGGAGAACGTGCGGGGAGTGCTCGCCGCGACGGCGAACCCGTCGGCGCCCAACGAGGTCAGCGTGTCCCGACCGTCCGACGCGCTGGTCGCCCAGCGGGCCGCCGGCACGGCGTTCACCGGCCTGCTGCTGGGCCTCGGCGCGGTGGCCCTGCTCGTCGGCGGGGTCGGCGTGGCGAACACGATGGTGATCTCGGTGCTGGAACGCCGGGCGGAGATCGGCCTGCGCCGGTCGCTGGGCGCCACGCGCGGCCAGATCCGGCTGCAGTTCCTGGCCGAATCCCTGCTGCTGTCCGCGCTGGGCGGGGCCGGTGGGCTGTTCCTCGGCATCCTGGTCACCACCGGGTACGCCTTCTACCAGGACTGGCCGTCGGTGGTACCGGCGTGGGCGACGGTCGGCGGCCTGGCCGCGACCATCCTCATCGGAGGGATGGCGGGGCTGTACCCGGCGATCCGGGCCGCGCGCCTGTCACCCACCGAAGCCCTGGCCACCCCCTGACGCCCCTCCCTGGGGCCCCTCCCAGGGGCCGCTTGCTTGATCCCGTTTGGATCAGGGATCGCCACGTGATCTTGGGTCAAGATTCGGGTGATTTCCCTGATCCAAACGGGATCAAGAGCAGGCGGGGCGGTCAGCGGGTGAGCTCGGCGGGAACCGCGTCCAGCGCCTCCTGGATGGCGGCGACCAGGCGGCGGGCCGACTCCGCGGTCAGCTCCAGCGCGATCCGGGCGGCCGGGCCCTTCGCCGGGTCGGTGAAGTCGATGTTGAGCGTGTGGTCCGCCATCGCGTGGACCGGGTGGTCGAAATAGACGGTCGCGTCGGTCACGCGCAGCCAGCTGCCGCCCGGTCCCTTGCCGGAGCCGTCGACGCACAGGCACACGGTCTCGTAGGTGCACATCGCTCAGCCCGCCAGGTGCTTGCCGTAGAAGGCCGCGATCCGCTCCCAGCCGTCGTTCGCCGCGGCCACCCGGTACGCGGGCCGGTCGACCGCGAAGAACGCGTGCCCGGCCTCGTCGTAGGTGTGCTCCTCGAAGTCCTTGCCGTGGGCGGCCAGGATGTCGCGCAGCTCGGCCACCTGCTCCGGGCCGGGGTACTTGTCGTCCGCCCCGAACAGGCCGAGCAGCGGCGTACGCAGATTCGGCAGCTCCTCGACCAGATTGCGGCGCATCGGCATGCCCTCGGGCGGCGTACCGGTGACGAAGGCGCCGTAGCAGTCGACGGCCGCGTCGAGGTCGAGACGGCAGGCCGCGAGCACGGACTGCCGGCCGCCGGAGCAGTAGCCGATCACGCCGACCCGGCCGTTGGCGGTGTCCAACCCCCGCAGGTACGCGGCCGCGCCCGCCACGTCGCCGACGAGCCGGTCGTCGGGGACGCCGCCCTGGGCCCGGGCCGTGGCCGCGGCGTCGTCGGGGGCGGCGCCGGGCGCTTCACGCCAGTAGAGGTTGGGGCAGATCGCGTCGTAGCCGAGTTCGGCGAACCGGCGGACGATCTCCTTGGTGGCGCGGTCGTAGCCGGGCATGTGGTGGATGACGACCACCCCGCCCCGCCGATCGGTCTCCGCGGGCCGGGCCAGGTAGGCCTCGATCTCGTCGCCGCCGTCCCCAGTGATCTTGATCGTGCTGGTGGTCATCGAGTCGCTCATCACGTGATGAAATCACGCCTGCCTGAGCCGCGAGACAGGACCCGTCGCCCCCTTGATCCCGCTTGGATCAGGGATCCCCACGTAATCTTGGGTCAAGATTCGGGTGATTTCCCTGATCCAAACGGGATCAAGGCCAAACGGGATCAAGGCCAAACGGGATCAAGCGCCAAACGGGATCAAGCGGTCAGGGGAGGAAGTAGTTCGGGTTGGGGAGCTTGAAGGTGCGGTCGGCGTACCCGCCTTCGAGGTCGCTGTACTGGTCGCCGAAGTTCGCGACGATGTCGTAGCCCAGCGCCTCGATGTGCGCCCGCGTCGCCGTCTTGTAGTGCAGCGTCGTGCACGACCCGTTCGGGTCGCCGGCGCACACGGCCTTCAGGTAGTCCGGGTAGTCCGCGACGGCCGGCTTGGTGAACAGGCCGTCCTCCCCGTTGACGAGGGTCGTGGGCTGCGGATATCCGGCGTCGACACCGACACCGTCCGAGGTCAGGTTGCCCAGCGTGGCCGCCTCCTGGGCCGCCGGACGGCCGGTGAGGTAGAAGACGGCGTACCCGGCGCGCTGGGCGGCGGTCACCATGTCCACCATGCCGGGCACGGCCGGGAACAGCTGGCCGTTGACGTAGGTCGCGTTCGTCGCCGGGTTGTACGCGAAGTTGCTGGCGACCTCGTAGTTCCAGGTCAGCAGGGTCGTGTCGTCGACGTCGAGCAGGATCGCCTTCGGGGCGCCGCCGTGGTGGTGCGCGGTCAGCCAGCGGGATCCGGCGGCGGCGACGCTCTTCGCCTCGTGGGCGTAGTTGCTGTCGGGCGAGGAGACGCCGGTGTTCAGCGGGTCGCCGTAGTAGTTGCGGATCTGCTGGCGCAGCACGTCGATGTTGGTGATCTGGTCGGCGTACTTCGGGGTGAAGGTCTTGATGGCCGGCTGGGCGGCCGTGTCGGCGTACGCGACGCCGCCGACGGTGAGGCCGATCAGCGCGAGGGCCGTGGTGACGGCCAGGCGCCGGGTTCGGGAGACTGCCACTGTCCGCTCCTATCCGGGAGGTTAACCCCGGGCATCGGGAATGTGAACAGAGGGCACCGTAACCCGGCGATCATGGAGCCGCCACCGCGACCCACCCCGGATCAGTTTCCGCCGAAGATGCGGCTGAGCAGACCCTTCTTCTTGCGCTGCCGCGGCACGACCGTCTTCTCGACCGACTTCGTGTGCTCGACGTGCTCCTCGACCGTGTGGTGGTCGGCGTCCTTGACCTTGACGTCGGTGGCGATGTCGGTCTTGGTGTCGGTCTCGATGCCCTTCCTGGTCACCTTGCGGCGCGTCTTGGTCTTCTCCACCACCGTCGCGTCGACCTCGGCCTCGTCGGCGGTCTGGTACTCGGCCGCCGGCTTCGCGCTCGCCTTGCGGTAGCGCAGCGGCTCCCACAGCGGTCCGGGGATCACGTGCACGCCGAAGTGCGTACGGTGGTGGACCGCGCAGAGCGCCTCCAGGTTGCCCGGTGACTCGATCCACTCCTGGAACTCGTCGTCGGAGTCGATGCTGAGGCCGAGCTGCTTGTTCAGCCGGTCGAAGTCGACCGCGTTGGTCTGGGAGAACTCGATGTGGGAGTGGTGCAGCTCCACGTTGCCGCCGCAGTAGTCGTCGTTGATCACGCACTGCCACAGACCCTGCCGCTTCATCCGAGCCTTGACCTGCTCGAAGAGGTGGTAGTGCGGGTCGTCCTCGCGCGGCTCGTGCTCGGGCACGTGCGTCACCAGGTGCAGCGTCAACTTCTGGTCGTGCTCTGCGGTCATCGACTCTGTCCTCGGTCCGATGCGAATCTTGACAGTCCATCATGACCGGACGGATGAGACCTTCGGAAGTGGACAATTGGACGGTCCGGGGCGGCATTGAGCTGCTCCTACGCACGATCGTAGATCTTCCCGCCGGACCCGGTAGACTTGTCCGCGCTCGGCCCCACCCATCGGCCTTCGCGCCGTACCTCCTGGTGGCCGGGAAACTCCAGCGCGCGTTCCCGCGCGCCCGTTTCCCGACCGACGGGTGGTCTCTGCCGTGTCCCTGCTCCTCTCCCGCGACTTCGGTCCACTGTGGTGGGCCACCGCCATCTCCACCACCGGCGACTTCGCCCTGCGCGTCGCGCTGCCGGTGGGCGTCCTCGCCCTGACCGGGTCGGTCGGCCAGGTGGCGGCCGTCGTCGCCGCGGGCATGCTCGGCGGCGCGCTCACGCTGCCGTTCGCCGGCGCGCTCGTCGACCGCTGGGATCGCCGCCGCACGCTCGTCGCGGCCAACGCCCTCCAGGCGCCGCTCGTGCTCGCGCTGCTCACGCGCGATCCGCGGGCGGTCGTCGCGGTGGCCTTCCTCGCCGCCGCCCTGGCGAGCTTCGTCGGCCCCGCCGAGACCGCGATCCTGCCCGGACTCGTTCCGCCCGACCGCCGCGCGGCGGCGAGTTCCCTCCTCGGCGTCGCCATGAACACCGGCCGTCTCGCCGGCCCCGTCGTGGGTGGCCTGATCGCCGCGCTCCCGCTGGTCGCGATCGTCGACGCGGCCTCCTTCGCCCTGGCCGCCGCGCTCTGCTGCCTGATCCGCGGTCGTCACCGCAGGCACGCGGGAGTACGCGTACCGGGGTGGGCGGGTCTGCGGGAAGCGGCCGCCAACCGCACCGTCCGCGCGATCCTCGCGCTGCTGGCCATCACCTCGGTCGGCGACGGGATGATGAGTACGCTCTTCGCCGTCTACGTGACCGGTCCGCTGCACGGCGGCGCCCGGGAACTCGGCTGGTGCACGTCGGCCCAGGCGGTCGGCGGCATCCTCGGCGGCCTCGTCGCGGCCCGGTTCGCCCGCCGGATCCCGCCGGTGCCGCTGATCGCCGGGTGCTACACGTTCTTCGGCCTCGTCGACCTGGCCATCTTCAACTACCCGCGGATCGGTTCCGGTGTGGCGCCGGTGGTCGCGCTGTTCGTGCTGGTCGGCGTACCGGTGGGGGTGCATGTGGGAGCGATCTGGGCGCTGTTCCAGTCGGCCACCCCCGACGCCGTCCGCGGCCGCGCGTACGCGCTGATCTGGACGGGCGCGACGCTGACCGCGATCGCCGGAACAGCCGTCGCGGGCGCGTACGCCGACCCGGCCGACGTGATGTCCCTGCTGACCGTGCAGGGCGTCGGCCCGCTGGTCGGGGCGGCCGTCTTCGTGCTGCTGCTCAGGAGCAGAGCGACACCTTCTTGGCGGCGAGAACGTGCGTGACCGCGTTCTCCAGGCGGGCGCGGGTGAGCGTACCGGCGTTGACGGCGGCCACGATCGCGTCGGCCGTCTGCCTGGTCACCGTGGCCACGTCACCGGCCGCCGCCGTGAACATGATCATGTCGTTGCCGGCGATCAGCGCCTGCGCGGCCGCCTTGGGCACCTTGTAGCCGGCCTTGTTGACCGCGGTGGCCGACAGCGAGTCGGTGATGACGAGGCCGTCGTACTTGAGCTGCTCGCGCAGCACCTTCGTGACCGCCTCGGGCGACAGGCTCACCGGCAGCTTGGTCAGGCCCGGCACGGTCGCGTTGGACGTCATGATCGCGGGCAGCCCGGCCTTGACCGCATCGGAGAAGGGGAGCAGGCCGGCCTTCTGCAGAGTGGTCCACGGCAACGTGGTGGCGCTGGCGGAGTCGGTGTTCGCGGACGCGTACCCGAGGCCGGGGTAGTGCTTGACGACCGGGACGACGCCCGCCTCGGCGAGCCCTTGGGCGAACGCGATGCCGGCCGCGGCGGCCTTCTTGGGGTCGAGGCTGAAGGAGCGCGACCCGTCGGGGTTGCTCTCACTCGGACCGCTGCGGTCGTCGAGGTCGAGCACGGGGGCGAGATCCATGGTGACCCCGACGGCCTTGAGCTTCCTGCCGGTGGCCAGGGCCAGCGCGCGGATCTGCGCGGGTGTCATGGTCGCGGCCATCTTGCGGGCCGACGGCAGGTCGCCAACCACATTGGACATACGCTGGACCGTGCCGCCCTCCTCGTCGGTCATGACGAACGGGGCGATGCCGCCGGGAGCCTTGGCGGACAACGTCTTCAGCGATGCGGCGAGACTCGCCGGCGCCTTCGAGCCGAACAGGATCACCCCGCCGGCACCCGCCGCCACCTGGGCGCTCGCCGTCGACACGCTGCCCTCGTTGGCGGGCACGGTGATCGTCTGCATCGCCAGCTTCTGCAGCGACCAGCCGGCCAGCGCGCCCGCCGTCGTGCAGCCCGGCGGGACGGCGCTCGGCGACACCTCCTCCGAGGGCGGCGTGCTCGACGCGCCCTCGGAGGTCGGCGTACCCGGAAGGCTCCAGGTCGGCGGGGGTGCCGTGTTGCAGGCGGCGGTCAGGAGGACCGGCAGGGCCAGCAGGACCAGGGCGGCGAGACGTCGGCGCGGGGGCACCTGCTCAGTGTGCGGTACTCAGGCCGGATTGTCGCCGTGCGTGAGGGTCTCCCACGCGACGAAGAGGTTGTCCGTGCCGGCCGGCCGTTGGGCGAGGGTGAGCGCCTCGGTGTTGGTCATGCCGTACCCGAGGCGGTTGTGCATCGCGTTGAACCCGACCTCGGTCACCGGGCCGAGCCCGAGCGTCAGCGTCCCGCCGCACAGCCACGATGGCACAGCGGCACCGCGCTGGTAGGTCGACTGGAAACCGAGCGCCTGCCGCAGCCGCTCGCCGACCTGCGGGTACAGGTCGAGGTTCTGGATCCGCGAGGTCTCCGCGACGTGCGAGATGGCCGAGATCCCGTACCCGGTGTGGGTGAAGTCCCGGCAGGTCTCCTGGGTCAGCCCGGTCACGAACGTCGACTGGCCCTGCCAGTACGCGATGATCTGCGAGCTGGTGGTCAGCCCGCTGCCGGGGACCGTGTAGGGCAGCGCGCCGTCCGTCGACAGGTACACGTAGGCGTGGACGCGGTTGAGGTAGCGCGTGACGGCGGCGTCATAGGTGGTGTGGTCGTCGAGGAAGACCGCGATCCCGACCGTCGCCTCCATCATGGACAGTTCCCAGTTGCCGTTCGAGTTGGAGCCGTTGCGGATCTCGGGCAGGTAGACGTTGCGCAGCATGGTCGCGAACCGCGCCGAGTTGGGCCAGCTGGAGTAGGTGTACTTGATGATCTCGGCGGCCCGCGGCCACACCGACCCGGCCCAGGCCGTCTGCAGCGGGGCGTTCGAGTTGGTGTGATCGGTGATCTTCGCCGACCACGCGTCCATCAGCGCGATCGCCTTCTTCGCGTACGCGGAGTTGCCGGAGATGTACCAGGCCAGCGCGTCGGTGTACGCGGCCAGCGCGTCCTCCCGCTCGTCGGTGCACCCGTAGTTCGGGTTCGAGTACGGGCCGCATTCGACGACCGATCGCGGCGCCGGGGTGCGGGACAGGGAGGCGTACCGGCTGCCGATCATGGCCGAGTACGCCGCACTCCACGGCTGGGCGCCCGCGGCGACCTTGCCCTTGACGAAGTCGAGCTGGGCCCGGCTGACCAGCACGCCCGGATGCACGAAGGCGGTCGCGGCGTGGGCGGGGAGCGCGGGGATCACCGCCGCGAGGCCGACGGCCAGGACGGCGAGGGCTCTACGAATCATGGCCACTCCTTAGGAAGTTAAGTTTCCTAATGGTGGGCTCGGCGGATATGCCTGTCAATCCCTGGATATTCGTCCACGTATGTGGAAGGGATTTGTGTGAAGGGGGCTACCGCACGAACCGGCGCTGGAAGGCGGCGTACACGTCGAGGGGCCGGCCCTGCCAGACGGCGAAGACCACCTGCTCGAAGCACGGCATCGCCGCGAGCGCCTCGGCGAACGCGCCGGCCACGGTCTCCGGGTCGTTGCGGAACACGCCGCACCCCCAGGCGCCCAGCACGAGGCGCCGGTGCCGGTTCGCCGCCGCGACGGCCAGCACGTGCCGGGCCCGCCGGGCCAGCACCGCGGGGACGTCACGGGCGTACGGGAGCTGGTTGTCGAGGATCGCGCCGAGATTCGGGGCCGCCGCGGTGAGGAAACTGGTCGTGTAGGGCTCTTCCAGCAGCCGGCCCTTGTCGTTGCGGAACACCGGTACGCCGGGGGAGTAGATGACCCGGTCGCTGTAGCGAAGATCCCGTTCCTCGCGGTGGAACTCGTAGAATTCCGGGACCTTGAGCAGGCACCGGTAGAGTCCCGAACTGCGGGCGACACTCTCCTCCTGCGCCTGGGCGCCGCCGAGGAAGCCGCCGCCGGGATTGCGCGCCGACGCGAACACGAGGGTCGCCGCCTCCGGCCCGACCCGGCGGGCAGCCTCCAATGTGGATTCCTTGGTGACCTCAATGGTCGCTTCGGCCGGCGTACCCTCGAAAAGAGGTGGCGAGGTGTAGAGCCGCGTGCCCGCGATGGAGGCTCGGACCTGGTCGGCGATGTCGACCTCGACCCCCTCGGTGCGGTACGCGCCCGCGTCGGTGATGACGACGGTCTGGCGCGCGATCTCCCCAAGGCGTTGGCTCACCGCGCCATCCTTCCACCCCTCCCGCCACCCTTCCCGCCGCCCTTCCCGCCACCCTTTCCGACGATCTTGCGCGAGTGCCCCGAATTTCGCCGGAAATGCCCGAGAAGCCCGGACATTCGCGCAAGATCGTCGCAACGGGAGAGGGGGTTACCAGAGGTAGGGGAGCAGGGCTTTCCGGTCGGGGTAGTCGGGGAACTCGGACTGGTACCAGCGGTGGTTGGCGAGGGCGCGGGGGGCGAGGTTGGCGATGGTGTAGACCGCGAACGCCAGTCCCGCGAACGACCAGGTCGCCAGCGCCCATCCGAGCCATTCGACGATCTCGCCGAGGTAGTTGGGGCTGGACACCCACCGGTAGGGACCGCCCTGGGGGATCTTGTAGCCGCTCTCGCCCGGCCGCCGCAGCGCCCGCAGGATGCGGTCGGACCGCAGGTTGAGCGCGAGCCCGCCGGCGAAGAGGAGGACGCCGATCAGGAAGCGCGGGTCGGCCAGCCATGACGTGGGATAGCTTCCGTAGTGCCCGATCCACATCCCGTTGACGTACGCGTTGAGCAGGTTGAACGCGAACGCCATCGCGGCCACGGCCAGTGGCATGCGGGTGCCGCCCCGCAGCCGGAAGGGGTAGACGAAGGCCCGGTGCACGTAGTGGATCTGCCACAGTGCGAGGAGCAGCAGCGGTACCAGGGACGCCCGGTTGGCCCCGGTCGCGAAGAAGTACGCGACCAGCAGCGAGGCCGGCGCCTCCATCACGAGCCAGCCGAGCCGGGCGGGGATCGAGGGGCCCCAGCCGGGGCGGTTGTGCCGGCCGTAGGGGGCGACGATGAAGCGCAGGCCCGCCATGGTCAACGCGGCGAGGATGAATTCGGCGAGGACGAAGTACCTGTAAGGGGCCGGCATGTCCGTAGTTTAGGGGCACTCCGGCGGGTGCTTTCGGCGCGTTTCCGGACGGCGGTCGGGCGGGGTGCGCCGGGCGACCGTAGGGTCGGGGTATGACCGAACCCCACGACATCTCCCTGTACACCGAATACCTGCCCACGCTCGACGAGGCGCTGGAGCGGGTGGCCGCGGCCGACCTGCTGGGCCTCGGCTTCCGGCTGGAGTCCTACGTCGTCGCGGACCCGGGTGACGACGACTCCGCGCCCCGCAACGAGTACGCGTTCACGCTGCTCAGCGAGCTTCCCGTCCGCTTGGACGAGTCGAGCGTGCCGGCCGCGGAGTAGCCGTCAGAAGCTGTGACCCTCTTGCTCCGCGATGTATTCGGCCGCGTTGCCGCCGTCGCCGGGGTGCAGGATCATCGGGCGGACCATCGTGGCGATCTCCTCGGCGGAATGCCCGCCGCCGCCGGGCGTCCACGTGGGAGCGAACTGTTCCAGCAGGTACGAGAACGCTCCCACGCGGGCCTCGGCGGCGTGCAGCGCCTGGGTGCCGGCCCAGGTCCCGGATCGGCCGATCAGTGCCGCGCGGGCGGCGGCCCGGGCTTCGACCGCCTCGTCGAGGGCGCTCACGAGCCGGTCACGCGTACGGGTGCCGGGTTCGGCCTCGGCTGCGCCGACGGCCTGGCGTACCGCCCGCCAGGCGTCCTCGAACCGCTCGACGGCCGCTTCGCTCATGGGCACCATTGTCGCAGGCGTCCGGGACGGCCATCGCTTGATCGATGAGTGTCGTTGCGTACGCGGGTCCGCGGGGTTACGTTCCTCGATGCCCATCGTCGTCATGCCCTCGGGAGGCCCGGCATGAGAAAACTGCTCCTCGCCCTCGCGGTGGCCGCCGCCGCCGTCACCCTCGGACCCACCCCGCCGGTCGCCGCCGCGGGTCCCGCCGCCTGCACCGGGACGATCGTCATCACCGGTCTGGCGTTCAACCCGGCGAGCATCGCGGCCGGAGGCACCTCGACCGCCACGCTCGCCGCCGCCAACTGCACCAGCCGGCGCCAGCAGGTCACGGCCACCTGGGTCGGCCGGTTCGCCAACGCGTCGAGCGGCCCCGCGATCCCGCAGGGCTGCCCGGCCCTGGACCCGCTGAACACCCCGCTCGACTTCCCGCCCGGCGGCGCGCTCACCCGGTCGGTCACGTACCTCGTGTTCAAGGACTGCACGGCCGCGGTGCTGCACCTGACGGTGACCATCGCCAACGGCGTCCAGGTGCTCGCCACCCGCAGCGCCGACCTGCAGATCACCCACTGAGACGATCGTCCGGCACGGCGGCCGACCGCCGTGCCGGACCCGGTGCGCCGGGTGCGGCCGCGAACGATCCGCACGACGGGCGCTACACGACGCAGATGAGCTCGCCGTGCGGGATGAGGAACCAGCCGTCCGACTCCGCCGCCCACCGCTGCCAGGCCGCCGAGATCCGGTCCAGGTCCGCCGGGACCGCCGCGCCGGTCTCGAGTGCCGTCGTCGCCATCTCGGACTTCAGGATCCGCTCGGCCCACATGCCGCCCCACCACGCGCGGTCGGCCTCGTTCGCGAAGCACCAGACCGAGGCGGTCGCGCGTACGTCGGTGAATCCGGCGGCGTGTGCCCAGGAGAGCAGCCGCCGGCCCGCGTCCGGCTCGCCGCCGTTGCCCCGGGCGACCTTCTGGTACAGGGCCAGCCACTCGTCCAGTTCGGACAGTTCGGGGTACCAGATGAACCCGGCGTAGTCGGAATCGCGTACCGCGACGATCCCGCCGGGCTTCGTCACGCGGCGCAGCTCCCGCAGCGCCTGCACGGGATCGGCCACGTGCTGCAGCACCTGGTGGGCGTGCGTCACGTCGAAGGTGTCGTCGGCGTACGCGAGCGCGTGCACGTCCGCCACGGCGAACTCGACGTTCGCGGTGCCCCGCCGGGCGGCCTCGGCCCGCGTGAGCTCCAGCGCACCGGCGTTGTACTCGGTGGCGGTCACGGTTCCGGGGGCGACCAGGTCGGCGAGGTCCATGGTGATCGTGCCAGGTCCGGCGCCGACGTCCAGCAGGGACATTCCGGGCCGCAGGTACGGCAGGAGGTACGCGGCCGAGTTCTCGGCGGTACGCCACCGGTGGGAGGTCAGGACCGATTCGTGATGGCCGTGCGTGTAGCGCTTCATGATCCTTAAGGTAGTCCTGGCATCCTGAATAGTGGAAGGAAAATCCCGCTATATGGACAGCCGATCGTTGCCACCGGCGGCTAGGCTGACTGCCGTGGTGCTGAAGGTCGAGGGAGTCGCCGTCGGGTACGGCGGCGTACCGCTGCTCAAGGGGCTGGACCTGACCGTGCCGGCCGGCGCGGTCGCGGTCTTCCGCGGTCCGAACGGCTCGGGCAAATCGACCCTGCTGCGCTCCCTCGCCGGACTCGTCGCCCCGATGGCCGGCACGATCAGCGCGGACGGCGTACGCGCCGACGACCGGGACCCGCGCTATCGGCGTACGGTCGCGTTGCTGCTGGACGGGGGAGCGTGGTACCCGGACCTGACCGCGGCCGAGCACGTCGAGCTCGTCGAGCGGGCCAACGGGCCGCTGCCGGACGGCTGGCGGGCGGCCGGGACCTTCGGCGTCGAGGAGTTCGCGGGCGAGACGCCGGGGCGGCTGTCCTCCGGTCAGCTGCAGCGGCTGGCCCTGGCCATGGTCTTCGCGCGGCCGAGCGCGCTGCTCGTGCTCGACGAGCCGGAGCGCCACCTCGACGCCGAGGGGCGCGCGACCCTGCGCGCCACCTTGCTTTCCTATGTGGACGCCGGCCGGGCGGCCGTCGTCGCCACGCACGACGCGGACCTCGCGGGCACGCAGGAACACCTCCTGGGATGAGCGCGACCGGGGACGTGCGCCGCTGGCTGCGGCGCAAGCGGCGGCACAACACCGCCGAGCGCCTCTACACCACCTTGCTCGCGCTGGTCATCGGCGTACCGACGCTGGTCTCCGCCGCCGGCGGGGCGCTGCGCCGGCTCGACGCGCGTCACCTCGCGCACGCCATGCCCCCGGCACCGTCCGCGCTGCTCGCTCTCGGCCTTCTCTGGTACGCGTTGTGCCTCGCGGCCGCCCTGCGGCTCGGTCCCGTCACGTCCTCGGCCGCCACCGTGACGTGGCTGGCCACCAGTCCGCTCGACCGGCGCCGGTTGCTGCTGCCCGCCGCCGGGTGGGTCCTCGGCGCGGGCGCGCTCGCGGGCGGCCTCTACGGCACGGTCGGGGCGTTCGGCCTGGCCCTGCCCGCCGCGCCCGCCGTCGCCTTCGCGGCCGCTTGCGCCGCCCTCGGCGTCACCCTGGCGGCACTGCTGATCTGCGTACAGACGGGGGCGTACGCGCGCTGGGGCGAATTCGTGATCGTTCTACTCGTCGCCGCGTCGGCGGTGGTGACCGTCCTCCGACCGGCCCTTCCGTCCGATGTGGATGTTCCGTGGCTTCCGTTCGCCGTGGCCGCCGCGATCTGCGGTGCGCTGGCGGTGTGGCGCCTCGGCCGGCTGCGCTGGCTCGCCTTCGCGGGCGGTACGCGACTCGCCGCGACGATCGCCGCCGGCGTGGTCACGCTCGACCCCGGCCTGGCCGCCCGCGTCTTCGAGGAGCAGCGCGGCGCGGCACTGCACCCGCGGCGTACCGGATTCGGAACGGCACTCGGCTGGCGCGCCGTGGTACGCCAGGATCTGCTGTCGGCGGTCCGCGCCCCGGAACGGTGGACGGTGTTCGCGGCGACCGCCGTCGTCCCGGCCACGGCCGCCCAGATCCTCGGCACCGGTGTCGTCCTGGCCGTCGTCTGGCTGCTGTGCGGGGTCGCCGGGATCGCCGGGGCGGGCGCGAACATCCGCCGCGACCATGACCAGGCCGCGCTGCCCCGGCTGCTGGGTCTGCGTACAGGCGTGTTGACGGCGGCCCGGGCGGTCGTGCCGGTGCTCGTGGGAACACTGTGGACGGTGCTCTCGCTGGCGCTGGTGGATACGCGCTACCTGGTGTGGGGCGTGCTCGCGGGCCCGGCGCTGGCCACGGGGATGATGCGCGCGGCGCGGCGCGGGCGGGTCCGGCACGAGTTCCCGCCGATCGTGACGCCCGCGGGCCTGATACCGACCGGCATCCTGCACTGGGCGATCCGCGGCGTGGACCTCGCGGCCCTGCTGCTCGCGCCCACTCTTGTCGTCCTGAGCGGCGGGTCGCTCCCGCTCTTGGCGCAGGCGGCCGGGTCGGTGGTGGGACTCGCCCTGTTCCTCCGCCGCGCCGCCCGCCCCTGACCCGCCCCCGGCCCCGTCCCCGGCCCCGGCCCCGACGCCAAGATCCCGTTTGGATCAGGGATCTCCACGTAATCATGGCCCAAGATTCGGGTGATTTCCCTGATCCAAGCGGGATCTTGGGGGTAGGGGCGGCCGGGGCGGGGCGGGGCGGGGCGGGGTGGGCGAAGAGCCGGGTCAGGTGGTGCCTACGGTGACGGCGCCGTTGCCCGCGAGCGCGCAGAACGTCGCCGACGCGCAGGCCAGCGCGGCCGAGGACGGTACCTGGCCCGGCACCGGCACGCTCCGCCAGCGCCGCCCGTTCCAGTGGTACAGCTTGCCGGCCGGCGCGCCCTTCTCCGTCGCCCCGAACAGGAAGCAGCTGTCGGCCGCCGGGCAGTCGAGGTCCGCGCCGCCCGCGAGGGCCGGCAGGCCGTCGGTTCCGGTGGTGACGATGTGCCACCCGGCCGCGTCGAGGTGCAGCAGGACGGAGGCGGCCGCCCCCGGCTCGTCGACCGGCTCGGCGTTCGCGGCCAGCCAGCAGTCGTTCGGGCAGGTGAGCGTACGCGGATCGGCGCGCAGGAGGGTGTTGCCGGACCGGTCGGGCAGCGGTGGCGCCTCCCGGGTCTGCCAGGCGGTGCCGTCGAAATGCCGTAAACGCGACCCCGGTTGCAGCAAGACGCAGTCGCCGGTGCCCCGGCAGGCCACCCGCGCCTCGCCGGTGGTCACCTGCCCGGCGGCGGGTTCGGCGGTCCAGCCGCCGTCGCGCAGGCCGTAGAGCACGTCGTTCTCGGCGACCCAGCACGGTCCTTCGGGCTGGCAGCCGAGCGAGGGCGCGGCCGGGGCGGCGGGCAGCAGCTTCCACCGCGTCCCGTCGTAGTGCAGCGCCTCGTAGGTCGCCTCCCCGTTGGTCGGGGCCTGCGTACGCGCCGCCCAGCAGTCGCTCGCCGCCGAGCAGTCCACGGCCGCGACCGCGCCGTCGCTGCCCTCGTCGTCGACGGGTACCTGGGCGGCGACCAGGGTCGTGCCGTCCAGGCGGCCGAGGACCATCTGCCGGGTGCCGGATTCGCCGCCGACCCAGCAGCCGGCCGCGCGGGCGCAGCCGATGCTGTCGAAACGCGTACCGGCGGGTATGCCGTCGAGGCGGGCCGCGGTCCAGGTCAGCCGGCCCGCGTCCCGCTCGAACAGGACCCACGTGACGGCCGCGCCGGCCGCGAGTACGACGGCCGACGCCAAGGCGATCACCAGTGTTGTGCGAGACATCCGTTCCCCCCGGTTCGCAGCTCGCTTGTTCCTCCATTCCAACTGCCGCGGACCCCGCGTCAGAACCCGCCGAAGCGCTCGAACCTGTCCACCCTGGACGGACGTACGCGACGGATCGGCCGACGTCTTCCGGGAGCGGGGCGACGGGCGACGGGTGTCCGCGCAGCTAGGCGACGCGCGGGGCGGGCGCGGGCCACCCCGGAAGGGTTGGGCTAGTGTGTTCGCCATGCCCGAGGCCGGTAATGCAGAGGTCAGCCCCGAAGTCAGCGTCGTCATCCCGACTTTCGCCCGGCCCGAGCTCGTGACCCGCGCGGTCCGCAGCGCGCTGGCCCAGACCGTCGAGAACATCGAGGTCGTCGTCGTCATCGACGGCCCGGACGAGGCCTCGGTCGCGGCGCTGGCGGAGATCGCCGACGAGCGCCTGCGGGTGGTCCCGCTGACCGAGCAGGGCGGCGCCCAGAACGCCCGCAACACCGGCGTACGCGAGGCCCGGGCGGCCTGGACGGCCATGCTCGACGACGACGACGAGTGGATGCCCCGGAAGCTGGAAGTGCAGCTGGCCGCGGCGGCCCGGGCGGACGCGGCCTCGCCGATCGTGGCGACCCGGCTGATCAACCGGACCCCGCGGGCGGAACTGATCATGCCGCGCCGGCTGCCCGCGCCCGGGGAGCCGCTGAGCGAGTACTTCACCGTCCGCCGCGGCCTGTTCCACGGCGACGGTTTCATCCAGACTTCGACGATCATGGCGCCGACCGAGCTGTTCCGGCGCGTCCCGTTCACCCCCGGCGTACGCCGGATGCAGGAGCTGGACTGGACGCTGCGGGCGCTCGCGGAGGAGGACGTCGACCTGGTCTACACGTCGGACGCCCTGGTGCTGTGGCACACCGACGAGGACCGGCCCCGCATCAGCGCCGAGACGCCGTGGCAGTCCCAGCTCGACTGGCTGATCCGCAGCCGGCCGCTGATGACCCCCCGCGCGTACGCGGCGTTGATGATGAGCGTGGTCAGCTCGATGGCCGCGCCGACCCACAGCCCCAAGATCGCGAAGACCATCCTGAAGGAAGCGCGCAGGAACGGCCGGCCGGGCCTGATCGACTACGTGACCTTCGCCCAGATCTGGCTCATCCCGCAGGACCTGCGGCGCGGGTTGCGCGACCGGATCCTCAAGCGCGGCAAGGCGAACAAGGCGGTCTCCGGTGACTAGCAAGCGGCGTGTGGTGATCTGGCGCAGCTACCTGCTGCCCGCCTCGGAGACGTTCGTCCGCAACCAGGGCGGCGCGCTGACGGAGTGGGAGCCGACGTACCTCGGCGCGACCAAGGTCGAATCCTTCATCGCCACCCCGTCCGACGTGATCGCCTTCCCGCCCGGCGGCAAGGACTTCCTGCGGCTGCGGGTCACCGGCGGCTCCGCCCGACTCCGGAAGGTGCTCGCCGGGCTGCGGCCCGACCTCGTGCACGCGCACTTCGGCGGCGACGGCTGGCTGATCAGCCGCGAGGCGGGCAAGGTCGGCGTACCGCTGGTGATCACGCTGCACGGGCTCGACGTCACCAGCCAGCCGAGCCGCCCCGGCCCGCTCGGCGCGCGGTTCCGGCGCAACCTGCGCACGGCCTTCGGCCGCGCGACGATCATCATCGCCGTGTCGGGCTTCATCCGGGACAAGGCCATCGCGATCGGCGCCGACCCGGCCAAGGTACGCGTACACCACACCGGAATCCCGCTCCCCGAAGCCGTCCCGGCGACCGGGGAGAAGAAGTGGGACGTGATCTTCGTCGGCCGGTTCGTCGAGAAGAAGGGCATCGACGACCTGATCGAGGCCCTCGGTACGCTGCCCGGCGTCCGGTCGCTGTTCATCGGCACCGGACCGCTGGAGGAGGGGCTCCGCGCCCGGGCCGTCGAGCTGGGGCTGGACGCGACCTTCCTCGGTGCCCAGGACGCCTCGGTCGTCCGCGCCTCCCTGGCCGACGCCAAGATCTTCGTGGCGCCGTCGAAGACCGCCCCGAACGGCGATTCCGAGGGGCTGCCGACCACCATCCTCGAAGCCGCCGCGCAGGGGCTGCCGACGGTGTCGACCTACCACAGCGGCATCCCCGAGGCGGTCGTGCCCGGCGAGACCGGCCTGCTCGGCGCGGAAGGGGACCGGGCCGCCCTCGCCGCGTCGATCCGTACGCTGCTCGGCGACGACGCGGCCCGGGAACGCATGGGCGCGGCTGCCCGCGCGTACGTCGAGGAGCATTTCGACCTCGCGAAGCAGACCCGCCGCCTGGAAGCCCTCTACGACGAGGCCGTCCGCTCCTACCGCCGCTAGCGGGGGCGGATCGTCCGGGTGATGGTGCGGACCGTGCGGCGGGCCGCCCTCGCCCCGCCCATCAGCGCCCGTCCGGCCCGCGCCGGGCCCTTCGCGCTGAGCAGGTCGATGATCCGCAGCGCCCGGTTGAGCGAGTTCTCCCGCGCGGTCAGCCGCTGTTCGTAGTACTCGAATTTGGCGTGCGCCTCGGCCAGTTCGGTCGCGAGCCTGTCGCGCTCCGCGGTCAGCTCGCGGAAGGCCGTCGCGGACGGTCCCGCCGGTGCCGGCCCGGAGAACTCGATCGTGTCGCCCGTCATCGCGGCCAGCATCCGGGCCAGGTCGTCCACGCCCGCCGGCGACGGCCACGGGTGCGCGTACCCGCCGTCGAGGACGGTCGCGGCGAACGCCCGCAGCGCCGCCGCGTGCTCGCCCGCCTCCGCCAGCGGCGCGAAGTCCACCAGCTGGTCGGCCGGCACACCCGCTGCGCGGTCGCGCCACTGCCCGAGCAGCTCCCGCACCGCCGGCAGGTCCCGCTTCAGGGCCGCCTCCAGCAGAAGATCCTCCAGCGTACGCCCACCGGGCAGCTCGGACCGGTCGACCGGTTCCCCGTCGACGAGTGCGTCGGGCAGACCGCCGGCCGGGCCGGTGACGAAGATCCACGCCGGGGCGAGCTCGGCCGCGGCACCGTGGCGTACGGCCTCGTGCGCGAGGCGTACCGGGTCGGACAGGACGGGCGCGGCGGGAGCCATGGCCCGGCTGAGGACGGCGTCCACGTAGCCCGTCCGCGACTCGTCGGCCAGCAGTTCCGTCGAGAGCAGGGCGGTCGGCGCGATCGGCCCGGGGAAGACGGCGTACGTCCGGGCGACTGGGCGGCCGAGGGCGGCGCTCACCCGGGCCAGCCCGGCCGGGCGGCTACGGTCGTGCGCGTCGCTGACCAGCCACTCCGCATCCGACGGCTCACCCGGCAGAGCGGTCAGCCGGTGCAGGCCGAGCTGGTTGTCGAAGCCGAGGACGAGCCGCCCGTCCGGGCGCAGCGTCGCCAGCAGCACGTTCAGCGCCTCGGCCCAGGACAGTTCGGCGCCCTCGACCGAGTTGAGCCGGCCGACGCCGTCCAGCGCGATCACGGTGTCGAACGCCGCCGGTTCGCTCAGCTTCTCCAGGGCGCCGCACAGGATCGTCGCACCGGGATGGCGGGCCGCGAGGGTCTCGGCGTCGCTGATGCCGCGTACCAGGATCGTGACGTCACCGGGCACGGCGTCGATGATCGACGTGTCGTGCGGGCCGGCGATGAGCGTACGCCCGGACCGCAGGAAGGGGGCGAACGAACCGCGTACCGGACCGGGGCCGTGGGTGCCGTCGAGGTCCGACCAGACGAGCATCTCCCCGCCGATCAGCCGCGGGGTCACCGGACCCCCTCCTTGAGCAGGCGAGAGTCTTCCACGAAGGGCTCCTGGTACGCGTTGGGCCAGCGGAAGAGCCGGCGCAGCTCCTCGGGCGGCAGCAGGTGGTCGGCGCCGAGCTCGGCCCGGATGATCTCACGCGCGACCGGCAGGTCGAGCCGCGCGCCGTGCAGTTCGGGCCAGATACGCTCGATGCGCGGCTGGCCGCCCCACGCGTGGCTCTCGCGTTCGAGCTGCATGGGGTCGCCGTAGACGGCGGGTTCGCACCCGGCCAGCGTGCCGTAGAAGACGGCGGAACTCAGCCGGTTGGACGCGACCCGCTTGTGTCGTCGCTGCTCGGCGAGCTGCCGGTAGAGGAAGTCGGGGTCGAGGTTCTCCCACCAGCCGCCCCGGTAACCGTGACAGATCACCCGGAAACCGGCCTTCTCGTACCGGCGGCGGTTGCGCTTCGACTGGAACTCCTGCCAGTACAGGCAGATGGTGACCGGACCGTCCTCGGTCGCGCGGATCTCGTCGACCAGGCGGTCGTGGTCACCCACGACGTGCTGGCCCTCCCAGCCGTGGAACGGGTACCAGATGGTCCCCTCCCGCTGGTCGACCGCGCCGAAATCGGGCTCCATCTCGATCAGGTAGGCCCACGGCGACCCCACGACGTACGTCTCGCGACGCCCCATCGACCAGGCGCGCCGGCGGATCCGCTCCGACCACAGGAAGATCGGCGTACCGGGGACGAACTCGTGGTCGGCGGCCATGCCGTCGCCGATGTTCCAGCCGTGCTGCAGGTAGCCGTGGATCCGCGGGGGCTCGCGGTCGTCGAGGCCGCAGTAGCGCGCGAGGACGTGCGAGTGGCCGTAGTAGTGGTTGGCGTGGTGCACCTACGCTCCCGCTTCCTGGTCGTCCTGTGTCTGTGCATCCTAACCGTGCTTATGTCAAGATCAAATTCAAGTTCAAGATCTTTTTGTCCCGGGTTCGTCGATCTCACCTCCGCTCCTCCCGCGGGAGACCGTTCCGCCCCAATCGCTGCGCTCCGGGGACTCCACTGCCACCTGAGCGGTGCGAAGCATCATCCGCCGTCGCCCGGTCACCGTTCACCCCTTCACCCCGACCGCAATCGATCACGCCGAACTCTCGTCGGCACCGCCCGTATCCGCGATACAAGAACGATCTTCCAACCTGCGAGACAGTCTCACCGACTCCATGATCGTTTACGGCTGAGGTGTGATTTCAGGCCTCCACTGCATGATCATTTACGGCGCAGGTGTTGCCAAGGGCCGCCAATGCGCTCCAGAACCGTAAACGATCATGCAGTGGGTGGCGATTTCTACACCTCAGCCGTAAACGATCACCCGTCCGTCGACCCCGGCCCCCCATATCGGACAGTCGCGACAAAGGCCGGGTGAAGGGGGTAAACGGTGACCGGGCCGCGGTGATGGATGCTTCGCCCCACTGTGCTGGCAGTGGAGGTCCCGGAGCGCAGCGGAGGGGCCGGAACGGTCTCCCGCGCGAGGAGCGGAGGTGAGATCGACGAACCCGGGACCTGAATTTGATCTTGAATTTCATCCTGAAAAAGAGACCGTCCCCCTCGCCCGGGTAGTTGCGAGGGGGACGGGTCAGGAAAGGTCAGCTATACGCCTTCACCTCCAGGAGGCCGACGGACGACGTCCCGTTGCCGGTGAGCAGGACCCGTAGTTTCGTCGTGTTCACCGACCCGAACGTCACGGTGTTGTACGCGTTCTTCGTCAGCGTGTACGCCGACGGCGACGGTACGTCCACATAGGAGCTGCCGTTGTAGTACTGGAGCTTCCACGACGCGGGCATGTCGATGCCCTGGTCGTCGTCGAAGAAGTAGACGTCGGCCTTGGTCAGGTTCTGGGCCGACGACCAGGTGAGGTCGACCCACTGCTGGCCGGTGTTCGGCCAGCAGCCCCAGCGCGGGTTCACGGTGTCGTTCGACGACGGCGGGTCGATCCCGTCGTTGACCGCGTTGATCGACTCCCACGAGGAGGTGAACGACGCCGACGGGGTCGCCGACAGCGCCAGGTTGGTGACGGGCGGGGGCTGCGTGCCGCCGCGGTTGAAGGCCTTGATCTCGGTCAGGCCGGTCTTCGCGCCGGACGCGTTCGTCGCGAGGACGCGTACGCGGGTCGCCGAGATCGCCGGGAAGGTGACCAGGTTGTAGTTGGCCTGCGGCGCGGCCGGGGTCTTGGCCTGGCTCGGGACGGCGACCCAGTTGGCGCCGTCGTAGTACTGGATCGTGTACGCCGACGGCGCCCGGTACGTCGTCGAGGCCGGCCGGCTGTCCTTGAAGTAGAGCCGGATCTCGTTGAGCGTCTTGGCGCTGCCGAAGTTGAGCTCGTACCAGTCCTGGGCGTTCGCCGAGCCGCCCGCGCCCCAGTAGGGCTCGTTGGTGGGGAAGCCGTCGACGGCGCCGGAGGTGGCCGTGCCCGAGCCGGTGTAGCTGGCCGAGACGGTCGCGCCCTGGGCGAGGTTGGTGAGGTTGGCGGTCAGGTCGACGCCCGCCTTGGCCAGCTCGTCGACGACCCGCGGGTCGGACTGGACGACCTGGTTGGGCGCCTGGAGGCCGGCGTACGCGGCGTTGTACGTCACGGTGCCGGAGGTGGTGACCGAGCCGGTCGCCGGGTCCCACGTGAACGGGACGAGGGTGCTGACGGTGGCCACCCGGGTGCCGTTGATGAAGATCGAGTACCCCTCGGGTACGCCCGGGTACTTGACCACGCCGTCGGACGGGTCGTCCCAGACGATGGTCAGGTCGGCGTTGCGGTAGCGGATGTTGTTGATCGTGAAGTTCGGCCAGCCGATGTTGATCGGCGACAGCTCGACCTTCGCGTCGTTGCGCGGCCGCAGGCCGGCCACGTCCTCGATCACCGTCCAGTTGCTGCTGCCCAGGATGTTGTGGTGGATCCAGGAGCGGTAGGTGATCGACGAGCCGTTCCAGTCCGACCAGAACTCGTTGGCGTCCGGGTACGCGGTGTTGCCGTTGATGTACTGCGCCCAGGCGTTCCAGTAGAGGAGCTTCTTGTAGTCGGTCGCGGTCATGTAGGAGTTCGGGTAGTTGCGCAGCACCGAGGAGTAGAGCCGGAACTGCACGGTCGAGTTGATCGTCGAGAAGTTGTTCGAGCCCGGCGATCCGGCCGCGGCGGCGGCCGCCTTGTCGACCTGGTTGGCCGTGTAGAACGGGAAGACCGGGTACTGGGCCGGGTCGGCGTACAGGCGCAGGGCCTGGCGGTAGGTCGTGTTGGAGGTCGGGATCGCACCCACCGCGAACGGGTAGTAGTTGTTGATCTCCTTCCACGGCACGTACTCGTTCGTCGACTTGAGCCGGTGCTCGAACAGCTGGTCGGTCGGGTTCCACAGCACGTTGAGGATCGCGTTCTGGATGTTCGTCGCGATCGTGCGCATCTCGGCCGCCTTGGCGGTGTTGCCCACGGCGTCGTACGCCTGCGCGGCCGCGAGCGCCCCGCTGTACTGGTACGCGGACTCGGCCCGGTCCATGTTGCCGGCCTTCCAGTGGAAGCTCACGGCGTCGGCGTCGTTGCCGGTCAGGGCGCCCCAGTCGTACTCGATGAGGTTGTTGTGGTCGTGGTCGTAGTAGGCGAGCTGGCCCTTCACGTCACCCTCGGCGTAGTGCGCGAGGTTGTTCGCGATGCCCGGCTGCCCGCCGTGCAGCTGGTAGCTCTTCCAGGCCGCCTCGGCGATGTACTGCGTGTAGCTGTTCGACCAGTTCTCCGGGTCGCCCGGGTTGTCGAGGAACCGCGCGCCCTTCGAGATCTGACCGACCGACAGCCAGTCGCCGTACGCGTACAGGGGCGTGCGCAGGTACTTCAGGTCGTCGATGTGCATCGGCTGGGTCAGCGCGATCGCGTTGTTGTAGCCGAGCGCGCCCTCGACGGAGGTCGGGAACTGGTACGTCTGCCCCGGGATGTTCGCGTCGAGGTTGTTGAACCGCATCAGCCACCAGCGGTAGTAGATCTCCTTCTTGATGGCCGGTTCGGGCACGTCGATGTAGGGCACGTACTTCGCCCACCACAGGTTGTACGCGCGTACCTGGGTGGCGAAGGCGGTCGCCGCGGAGTATCCGGCGTAGGCCGAGTAGTCGGTGGCCGACTCCGGGATCTCGCTGGTGATGAAGCCCATGACGAGCTTCGTCGTCACCGTGGCCCCGGCCGCGATCGTGATCGACTTGTTCAGCCCGCCGCTGGTGACGGTGTAGCCGTCACCGGTGAGCTTCGTCGTCACGTTGGTCAGGCCGTTCTTCACCCCGGTCGAGCCGGTCAGCTCGCCGTTGCCGCCGCTCGTCGCGTACGGCGAGACGGCGCGGACGGTGAGGGTCGTCGCGGCGGAACCGCTGTTGGTGATCGCGAGGTTGGTCACGGCCACGTTGTTGTCGGTGATGAACTTGGTCTGGGTGACCGAGAGCGAGCCCGAGGTGTGCACGCTCTTCCAGTAGCTCGGCGCCTGCCACCGGGAGTTGACCTGCTCGGTGAAGGTGCCCGGGGACAGCGTCACCGAGTACGCGTTCGCGTCGGAGATCGACTCCCAGTACGCGACCTTGCCGGCGAAGCCGAGGACGGCGGGGTTGTGCTCCTTCATGAAGACCGCGCGGCCGCGCGACATGAGCCAGGGCCCAGCCGGATCGTTGCCGGTCCGGGCCAGCAGCCGGTCCATCCAGAAGTCGGTGCCGGAGCTCTCGGCGTTGTACATCGTCTGCATCATGTCGCCGGTGGTGTAGCCGACCGGTGGGGCGGGGATGGCGGGCCCCGAGAACGTGGGGAAGCCGATGGTCTGCGCCGCGAAGCTCGGCGGCGCGTTCACCGTGAGCGAGGCGGCGCCGAGGGCGGCGGCGCAGAACGCCGCCAGCCATCGACGGGTGGATGCGGGCATGCTCTGTCCTTTCAGGATGCTCGCTCAGGGGAAAGCGGGCAGGACGGAAGATGAGCGGGGATGTGCAGGACCGGCCGGTGGCGGGGCCGCCGGGCGCAACCGCCGCCACCGGCCGGGGCTCGAGAACCCTTCTAGACTCCGGTGGAGTAGAGGGTCGAGATCTCGGAAGCCGTCAGGACCCGGCTGTAGACGCGGAACGAGTCGACCGCGCCGTCCAGGTAGGGGTCGGCGTACTGGGACCGGCCGATGCGGTTCTGCGTCGTCGATCCGAGGCTCGCCGGGGTCAGCGTCATCGCGGAGTTGCGCGCGACCTCGGCACCGTTGACGTAGAGGATGCCGACGCCGCCCGACAGCGTCACCGCCACGTGGACCCAGCTTCCGGTGGCCAGCGCGGCCGGGGCGTTGATCTGCTGCTCGCCGCCCGCGCCGGAGGTGGTGATGGCGAACCGGGCGGTGCCGGAACCGCTGCGCGGGGTGAGGAACATGTTCACCGTCGTGCTGCTGCCGAAGTCGAACACGCGCGACCAGCTGCTGAGCGTGTCGATCCGGACCCAGGTCGCGATGGTCGCGGCGGTCGCACCGGCGAGGATTCCACTGGGGACGGTCGCGTACCCGTCGGTGCCGTTGAGGTCCAGCGCGTTGCCGGACTTGCCCGCCACCCACGCCGTCGTGCCGGAGAGCGTCGCCGTCTTGCCGTTGCCGGTCGCGTCGGCGGCGCTCGTCCCGCTGGTCTCGTCGAACTTGTACCAGGCCACGAACTGGGGCAGCGGCGTCGTGGACGTGACGTTCCAGTACACGGTGTAGCGCTGGTGGTGCATCTTGTAGAAGGGCAGCAACGTCACCGTCCCGGTACTCGCCGTGGCGGTGTACTGCAACGGTGTCGCGGTGGCGGCGATGCTCGCGGCGGTGAGGGTCGGCAGCGAGGTCAGGTTGGTGGACCCGTAGGCACCGGCCAGGACGATCGGGCCGATCTTCACCGCCTTCGTCGTCGCGCTGTCCGGCGTCGCCGGCAGGGTCAGCGCCATCGGCATCGTGAGCACCACCGCGTCGCCCGACGCCCAGGTACGCGTGATCGTCGCGTACGCGCCGGGCGTGGCCGTGACGGCCGTCCCGTTGACCGTGAGCGTGGCGCCCGTCGCCCACGCCGGTACGCGTACCTTCATGGTGAAGGAGCCGGAGCCGGTGACGGTCAGCCGGGTCGAGTTCGTCTCCGGGAAGTTCGTCGCCTGCTGGATCGTGACGCCCTTCGCCGACCACGTGAGGGTCGAGGCGATGAACAGGTTGACGTACACCGTCGACGCGCCGTCGTGGAAGTAGATCGAGTCGGCGAACTTCGTGTGCGTCTCCATGCCGGTGCCGTGGTCGCACGTGAAGTTGTCGTAGTCGTTGCTGTACGTCTTGATCCCGCCGGCCCGCAGCGGCGTGTAGTACGTGACGAAGCCGTGCGACGAGGCCGGGTCCTGCTCGCCGAGCATCTGGTTGAACAGCGTGCCCTCGTAGTACTCCATGTAGTCCGCGCGCGCCGGGTCGGTGAAGAACAGCTGCCGCGTCAGCTTCAGCATGTTGTAGGAGTTGCAGACCTCGCAGGTCGTGTCGGACAGCTGGCTCGCGATCCGGTTGGGTGCCTGGAAGTACTCGCCGTCGGAGTTGCCGCCGATGACGTAGGTGTGGTGCTGGGTGACGATGTCCCAGAAGTTGACCGCGATGTCGCGGTAGCGGGTGGTCCCGGTCGCCTGGTACTCGCGGATCGCGCCGATGACCTTCGGTATCTGCGTGTTCGCGTGGTAGCCCGACAGCGCGTCGGTGTTGGCCGCCAGCGGGTCGAAGATCTCCGCGTGGTCGAAGTACTGCGCGGTCGTCAGGTGGTTGGCGTCGCCGGTCAGCTGGTAGAGGTTGGTGAGCACCTCGTTCATGCCGCCGAACTCCGTGTCGAGCATGTTCTGCCGCTGCGTCTGGGTCAGTCGGTCCATCCGGAACTTCACCCACGCGGCCATCCCGGTCAGCACTGTCAACGCCTGCGCGTTGCCCGCGAGCAGGTACATGTCGAGCAGGCCCGCCATGATCTTGTGCAGCGTGTAATAGGGCGCCCAGACGCTCTGCCGCGTTTCCACGCGGTCGATGAAGCTTTCCGGGTACGCCGAGACGAAGCCGGTGTTGAAGCCGGCGGTGGTCGCCCGGGCCTGGCACTGGGCGAGGACGCCGACGATGTAGTCGCCCTTGGTCTTGAAGGCCGCGTTGCCGCTGTTCGCGTACGCCTGGGCGAGGCCGGACAGCAGGTGCCCGGTGGAATGGCCGCGCAGTTCGGTGGTCGGGGTCTCCCAACCGCCGCACGGGGTGGCCGTCGAGGAGAGCCCGTAGTTGAGCCGGAACGTGTGCAGCAGCCGGTCGGCGTCCACGAACGACAGGTACGCCTGCGTCCGCGAGAAGTTGGACAGGAACGGTCCGGTCTGCAGGCTGACCGCGGTCAGCGGGAACGCGTACGCCGAGACGCCGACGTCGGTACGCGCAGCGTACGCGGCCTGGCCGGGCAAGGCGGCCACAGCACCTCCAGTCGCGAGGCCAACAGGGAGTGCGGCGCTGGCACGCAGCAGGGAGCGCCGGGAGACGGGGGTGTCGTGCATGAGCGTGTCACCTTTCGTGCGGGCCGAGGCCGTCGTGGCCAGGGCCGACTTGATCGATCATGATCGATATGTGAAAGGATGCTTCGCCCGGAGAAGCACTGCGCTGGGAGCTCGGTGTGGCTAGCCCTTCAGCGCCCCTGAGGTGAAACCGCGTACGTAGCTGCGTTGCATGAAGGCGAACAGGATGAGGCAGGGCACGGCCATCACGACGACGCCGGCCTCGAGGGCCGCGTAGTCGATCGAGCCGTGGCTGGCGGTACGCATGTTGACCACCGCCAGCGTGGTCGTGAACTTGTCGGTCGAGTTGAGCAGGATCAGCGGCGCGAAGAACTCGTTCCACGAGGTGAGGAACGCGAACAGGCCGACCGTGATCAGGCCCGGCCGCACGGCCGGCAGCAGGATGCGGGTCAGCGTCGAGAAGCTGTTGCAGCCGTCCACCTGGGCCGACTCGTCGAGTTCGGCGGGGACGGCCTCGAACGAGTTGCGCATCATGAACAGCGAGAACGGCAGCTGGAACATGATGAGCACCAGGCTGAGCCCGATCAGGCTGTCCTGCAGTCCCAGCCAGCCGAGCAGGACGTAGAGGGCGATGAGGATCGTCGCGTACGGGACCATCAGGATCGCCAGCGTGACGAGGAAGAGCGCCTCCTTGCCCCAGAACTTGAACCGGCCGAACGCGTAGCCGCCCAGCGTCGCCACGAGCAGGGTGCCGCCGACCGTCAAGGCGCTGACGGTGAGGCTGTTGACGACGTTGTGCGGCCGGATCCCGTTGTCCGACGTGAAGAGCCGGTCATAGTTCTCCAACCCGAACCCGCTGCTGGTACGCAGCGACGCGTACCCGCTCCAGAGGAGGGGGAACAGGAAGAGGATGGCGAGCGCCCCGCCGGTCGCGGAGAACGCGAAGCGGTTGGCGCGACTTGTGCGCTGCACTGTGCGTACCCCCGGATCCTAGGAAGAGCGACGGCGCAGGACGCCGAGCTGGACGACGTTGACGACGACGAGGGCGACCAGGAGCGCGACGGAGATGGCGGCCGCCGAGCCGAGGTCGAGCTTGATGAAGGCCTCGCGGTAGATGACCATGACGAGCGAGGTCGTGGTGTTGTCGGGGCCGCCGCGGGTGAGGATCCAGAACTGGTCGAACGCGAGCAGCGAGCCGGTCGTCATCATGGTGAGCACGAGGGCGATGGTCGGGCGCAGCAGCGGGAGGGTGACCCGGCGGAAGATCTGCCAGCGGCCGGCGCCGTCGATCCGGGCGGCCTCGTAGATCTCCAGCGGGATGGCCTGCAGGCCGGTCAGCAGGATGAGCATGTTGAAGCCGGCGAACCGCCACAGCACGAGCAGCATGGCCGAGCTCAGCGCGGAGGTGCCGCTGCCGCTGGTCCAGGAGATGTAGCCGTCGACCACGCCGAGCCACCGCAGGAACCCGTTGATCGGGCCGATCTCGTCGCTCAGCAGGCCGAGGAACAGCAGCGAGGCGCTCGCGAAGCCGACCGCCATCGGCAGGAAGAACGCGGTCCGGAAGAAGCCCACGCCGCGCCGGCGCCGCTGGACGAGCAGGGCCAGGCCGAGGGCCAGGCCGAACAGCAGGACCGTCAGCAGCACCGTGTACTTGACCGTGAACCAGACCGCCGAGCCGACCAGCTGGTTGTCGCCGATCTTCGTGTAGTTGTCCGGCACGTTCAGCGTCGGCGGGGCGAGCAACGGCCACCGGTGCAGCGACATCCACACCACGAGCAGCAGCGGCACGACGAAGAACAGGCCGACCATGACGGCGGTGGGGGCGGCGTAGAGCGCGCCGACCAGACCCTTTCTGCGCCTGCGTCCGACGGTTCTTGCTCTCTCTCGCGCCGGTGCTTTCGTGCGTTCGAGCACTGTGGACATTCACTGTCTCCGGGGGTCATGGGGTGGGCCGGCCGCTCATGGGGCGACCGGCCCCGGGGGTCAACTCTGTTGGAGGGACTTCGTGATCGCCGTGTTGCCCTGGGAGAGGGCCGTGGCGGCGTCGCCGAAGAGAGCCCCGCGCACGGTCTGCAGCCAGGGGCTCTGCGGGTCGTTGAAGGAGGCGTTGAAGTTCTTGGCGTACGGGGTCTTGCCCTTGGCCGCCAAGCTGTTGATCATGACGATCCGCGGGTCCGCCGAGGAGTACTTGTTCGACGCCAGGTCGGTGCGGATCGGCACGCCCTTGTTCTTGGCGATGACCTCGACCTGGGCCTCCTCGGACATCGTCCAGTTGAGGAAGTCCCACGCCTGCGCCGACTTGGTGCTCGTGGCGCCGATGCCCATCGCGTCGCCGCCGACGAACGTCGAGTCGCCGCCGTCGAGGCCGGTGATCGGCGCGACGCCCATCTTGATGCCCTTCTCCTCGATCAGGCCGAGCCAGACCGACGGGCCGGGCGCGATACCGATCTTGCCGCTCTGCAGGGCGCCGAGCCAGGTCGGACCGGCCTCGTCCTTGGACGCCGGAGCGGCCGTGCCGTCGTCGTAGAGCGAGCGGTACAGGGCGAAGACGTCGGCCATCTCCTTGGAGTCGATCTTCGCGGTGGTCCCGGCGTCGTCGATGACGTTGCCGCCCGAACCCCAGACCGACGGCCAGAAGGTGAACTCCACACACCCGCCGCAGTTGCCGCCGAAGTAGGTGCCGTGCACGTCGCCGCCCAGCTTGTTGACCTTGCGGGCCTGCTCGGCGAACTCCTTCAGGGTCGTCGGCGGCTTCTCCGGGTCCAGGCCGGCCTTGGCGTACAGGTCCTTGTTGTAGAGCATCACCGACATGTCGATGGTGTGCGGGACCGCGTAGTTGCGCCCGTCCCAGGTCCCGGCCCGCACGTGCGCCGGCGAGACCTTGTCCTTCACACCGCTGGCCGCGAAGCGGTCGGTGACGTCCTGCCAGAGGCCCTGGGAGGCGTACTGGGCGGCGAAGACGACGTCCGAGCCGAACAGGTCCGGCAGGGACTTCGCCCCGGCCGCCGAGGCGAGCTTCGCCGGGTACTCCTCGTTCGGGTACGCCGTCACCGTCACCTGGTTCTTGTGCGTCTTGTTGTACGCCTCCGCGTAGGACTTCGAGACGGCCTCGGTGGCCGCCCGGGTCCACAGGGTGAGCTGCGCTCCATCGTCGACGGCCGCGGCGGACGAGGCCGCGGGGGTGTCCTTGCTGCAGCCGCCCAGCGCGGCGGCCAGCAGCACGGCCGAGAACGCCGCGGCCGCCTGCACTTTCCTCGATATCACAATCGCTCCTTCCACCCGGGGTGGGTGATCAGGGTAGGGAGAGTTGCGGTCATGGGGTCAAGCCCTGGGGAGCCAGACCCGCATCGTCACCGGTCCTCGACGGCCCCACCGGTGGTAGGGCAGCAGCGGCAGGTCCGCCGCGGACCGTGGGCCGCCTGGCCGGTCGGTGGCGTAAGGCCAGCCGTCCGGGGCGGGGTCTTCGATCTCGGCGGCCACGTGCACGCCGCCGTCGCCGGCCGCCGGCCCCCGGTCGGTACGCACCCGGACGGTGTCCAGGTCCAGCCCGTCCGGATCAGCCTCGGCGCAGAGAACCAGGGGACCCGCCTCGACGGCGACGCAATCGCGTACGGCGTCGATGCGGGGGTCGGGGAAGGTGAACCGGGGACCCACCGGCAGGTGCAGCCGGATCTCGTCGCCCTTGCGGAACGTGTGCCTTGCTCGCAGGTGGCCGTCGAGGGCCAGCGGCTCGCCGTTGAGCGTCGCCGTGGCGCCCTTCGCCCACTCCGGTACGCGTACCGCCAGGGTCCACGGGCCGCCGTCGGCCTCGGTGACGGTCACGACGATCGTGCCGTCGTCCGGGTACGCGGTCGCCACGTCGACGCCGACCGCCCGTCCATCGTGGAGGGTGGTGCGGATCTCGCCGGGCGCGTACTGGTAGAGCCACAGGCTGTCGTCCACGACCCCGGCCACGTACGCGCCGAGGCTGGCGGTCAGCCGGGACAGGTTGGCCAGGCAGCAGGACACCTCGAACCACGCGGCCCGGGGACCGCCGCCGAAGCCGAGCTGCTCCTCGTCGTCGGGGACCGCGAACGTGGGCGTCCGCTGGTGCAGCGTGTTGGCGTAGAAGAACGACCGGCCGTCGTCGCCGAGCGAGGTCGCCACGACGTTGTAGATGATCCGTTCGATCGTGTCGGCGTACCGGGGATCGCCGGTGGCCAGCAGCAGCCGCCACGCGACCATCGTCGCCGCGACGCCGGCGCAGGTCTCGGCGTACGACCGGTCGGCCGGGAGGACGAAGTCGTCGCCGAACGCCTCGTCGGTGTGGCGCGAACCCATCCCGCCCGTGAGATAGGTACGCGTCGCCAGCGTCCGGTCGAACTGCGCGGCCAGGATGCCGAGCAGCTCGTCGTCGCCCGTCTCCACCGCGACGTCGATCGCGCCGGCGGTGAGGTAGAGCGCGCGTACGGCGTGCCCGCGCAGCACCGACGCCTCGCGGATGGGCTGGTCGTCGCTGAAGTACGACGATCCGAACTGATGCGGCGGCAGGGTGCGGTGGCCGCGGCGGCGCAGGAACAGCGCGGCCTGGTCCAGGTAGCGCTGCTCGCCGGTGAGCCGGGCGAGCTCGGCCAGGCCGACCTCGATCTCGGGGTGCCCGCACACGGCGGCCAGCCCGTCCGGGCCGAACGCGGCGCAGACGTGGTCGGCGGCCCGCCGGGCGACCCCCAGCAGATCCGTGTCACCACTGGTACGCGTCCGGGCGACGGCCGCCTGCAGCAGGTGGCCGACGCAGTAGAGCTCGTGCCCCCAGGACAGGTCGCTGTAGCGGGCGGCCTGTCCCGGACCCCCGAAGGCCGTGTGCAGGTAGCCGTCGCCGGCCTGCGCCGCGGCGACCATGCCGGTGAGCTCGACGATCTCGCGCTCCCGGTCGGCGCTGGGCAGCCGGCCGGACTCCCAGCTCATCGCCTCGACGAGCTTGTAGACCTCGGAATCGGAGAACTCCCGGCCCCGCCGGTCGACCCCGCCCGCCGCGCCCTGGGCGGCCCGGACGAAGTTGCCCGTCCAGCCCAGCTTGTCCATCCACTGGCGACCGTGGTCGAGGGTGGCCGTCCCGATGAGCCGCTGCCGGTCCGCCCAGAAGCCGCCGGTGATCCGTGACTCGCCGAGACCCAGCGGCCGGACGGCGGACCGGGACGGCACCACAGGCCGGCCTCCGGTGAGGTCCATTCTCGCCTCCAAAATGTTCGTGACCGCGGTCACTCCGTCGTGCTGGAAGCCACCATGCGCGCCGAAAACCTTTTCGGCAAGGTGCCTGTTCTGTTACGTCTCGATAACGCGTACGCCGATGGACGGGACGTAGATCCCTGGGTTTACTGTGTCAGCGACGTGCTCGGCGGCCTGGTCTGGTCGAAAGGAGTCGTCGAAATCGAATCGGCGGCGTTTCGTGGGAGGCCGGGCATGGGCAGGAAGCGATCGACAGCGGTGACCCTCACCGACGTGGCCCGGCTGGCGGGCGTCTCCGTGGCCACCGCGTCGAAGGCGCTCAACGCCCGTGCGGAGGTCGCACCGGACACGCGCCAGCGGGTCATCCAGGCCGCCGACCAGCTGTCGTTCCAGCCCAACGTCCTCGCCCGCGGTCTGATCTCCGGGCGTACGCGTACCATCGGCCTGCTCACCGACGAACTCGGCGGCCGGTTCTCGATCCCGATCCTGCTCGGCGCGGAGAACGCCCTCGCGAACGAGCAGATGTCGGTGCTGCTGTGCGACGCCCGGGGCGACGCGATCCGCCGCCGGCACTACATCCAGACGCTCCTCGCCCGGCAGGTCGACGGGTTCATCGTGCTCGGCGACAGCAACGACGTCCGCCCGTCGCTGGGCAAGGACATCCCGGTACCCGTGGTCTACGTCTACGGCCAGTCGACCGACCCCAACGACCTCTCGGTCCTGGCCGACGACGAGAACGGGGCGCGGCTCGCGGTGGAACACCTGATCGCGTTGCGGCGCAAGAGAATCGGGCACATCACCGGACCGCAGAGCTACCGCGCGGCCCGGGACCGGGTCGTGGCGCTGCGATCCGTGCTGGCCGAGCACGACCTGCCGCTCGTCGGCGGCGAACCGATGTACGGCGACTGGTCCCAGCGGTGGGGCCGGCACGCGACCCGGGCCCTGGTGAACGCGCACCCCGAAGTCGACGCGATCTTCTGCGGCAACGACCAGATCGCGTCAGGCTGCGCGCAGGCCCTGCTCGACCTCGGCCGCCGGGTACCCGAGGACGTCGCGATCGTCGGCTACGACAACTGGGCGGAGTTCGCGGCGGACTGCCGGCCGCCACTGACCACTGTGGACCTCAACCTGGAGCAGCTCGGGGCGACCGCGGTGATGCACCTTTTCGCTGCGCTCGACGGGGTGGCGTCGACGGGAGTCATCCGGCAGCCGTGCCGGCTGGTCGTCCGCGAGTCCACCGGTCCCGCCTGACCCCTTCTTCGCGGGGTTCGTCGCTCGTCGCTCGTCGCCCCTCGTGCGGGTTACCCCTCGTGCGGGTTGCCTTTGTCGCGACTGTCCGACTTGTGGACCGGGGCATCCGACGATCTTGCGCGAGTGTCTCGAATTTCGTCCGGTGTACCCGAAATGCCCGGACATTCGCGCAAGATCGTCGAGGGTGTCGAGGGTGTCGAGGGTGTCGAGGGTGTCGGAGGGGCACGCTCGACGGCATGATCATGCAACGTCATTCCGGCAACGGGGGCCGCTGGGCCTTGATCATGTAACGCCATATCGGCAGGAGAGCGCTTTCTTGCCGGAATAGCGCTACATGATCAAGAGGCTCGCCGTGATCATGTCGAGCCCGCGGTCGGCCCGACCGGACTTTGTCCCGACTATCCGAAATGGGTTGGTGCGGGCCGGCTCTTTGGTGATCGTTCGCGGCTGGGATGTCGTTTTCGGGCCCGCTCCCTCGATCCATTACGGCTGGGATGTCGATAGTGGTCGGTCTGCTACATCTGGAGTGCTTTGAATCTTGGGCGAAAGTCGGGTTTACATCTCGGCCGCTGTGGATCACGTCCAAGCCGCTCGATCGGAGGCCGCCTCCTGTGACGCGGGAACGATCTTCCGACAGGTGGGCCGAGGCTGCTAATTCTTGATCGTTTACGGCTGAGGTGTAATTCCGGCCCGATCTGCATGATCGTTTACGGGTCAGGTGTAGCCAGGGGCGGTCAGCGCGCTCCGGAACCGTAAATGATCACGCAATCGGCGGCCGTTTTCACACCTCACCCGTAAACGATCATCTCGCCGGCCGCCCAGCGATCATCCATATCAGACAGTCACGACAAAGGCAGCGGGCCCGGGAAGCGAGGGGCGATCTTGCGCGAATGTACCGGCATTTCGGGTACACCGGACGAAATTCGAGACATTCGCGCAAGATCGCCGAGAGAGGCGGGACAGGCGGGAGAGGCGGGAGAGGCGGGAGGGGAAGGTTACGAGGTGGGTTCGCCGGACGGGGCGGTGAGCGTGACTCCGGTGGCGACGGGCGTGCCGAAGTTCGGCGTACCGTCGGCGTTCCAGGTGATCTTCTGCGCCCGGGTCGTGCGGTTCATGTCGCAACCGCCGCTGGCCGAACTGTTCGCGTGGTAGACGATCCAGTCCTCGGTACCGTCGGGCGACTTGAAGAACCCGTTGTGCCCGGGCCCGTAGACCCCGTTGGCGGTGGACTTCTGGAAGATCGGGTTCGGCGACTTGACCCAGGAGGACGCCTGCAGCGGGTCGGCCCCGTTCCAGGTGAGCAGCCCGATCTTGTAGTCCTGTGTGGAGCAGTGGCTGGCCGAGAACGCGATGAACGTCTTACCGCCGTGCTGGATCACCTCGGCGCCCTCGTTCACCGCCCCGCCGACCGTCTCCCAGCTGTACGTGGGCGTGGAGAGCAGGTGGCGCGTACCGCTGGCGGTCCAGGGGTTGGACAGCGGCCGGATGAACAGCGGCTGGGAACCGTTGTAGTACGTGCCGAGCAGGTAGAGCTGGCCGTTGAGCTGCAGGATGCTCGGGTCCAGTTCCCAGGTGTTGTCCGAGGTCGGGTCGAGCAGGTCGGCCTTGAACGAGTACGGGCCCATCGGGTCGAGCCCGGCGCTCTCCAGCACGTGGATGCGCTGCGTACCGAGGTTGTAGGGCTCCTGGCCGGCGACGTAGTACAGGTACCAGCGCGTACCGTTCGGTCCGGTCAGCAGGTGGAACTCGGGCGCCCACATGGTGCCCGCCCCGTTCGGCCGGCTCAACGTGAAGATCACCTGGTCGGCCGCGGTCGCCAGCGCGCGCAGCGTCGTCGCCTTGCGCATCGTGATGGTGTTGTTCCAGGTCGTCGTGGCCAGGTAGTAGTAGCCGCTGTAGTACGTGAGCCACGGGTCGGGGCCGTGCAGGCTGAGCGGATTGGTGAAGGTCCCGCCACCCCCGCCCCCGCCGCCGCTGGTGAACCCGGCGAGGCGCCACACCCGGCTGGTCGCCGTGGAGCAGGCCAGCTGTACGAGACCGGTGTTGCTCGTGGCGACCCCGCCGCTCGGCACGATGCACTTGCCCGAGCTGACCGAGACGATGTTGTAGCCGCTCGTGCCGACCGCGGTCAGCCGCCACTGCTGGTTGGTGCCGCCGTGGCAGCTCCACTGGATGATCGTGGCATTGTCAGCTGTGGACGCACCGTAGACGTCCACGCACTTGCCGGAGTTCAGCGTCCCGATCGTGTAGGAGTCCGCCGATCCGGCCACCGGGGTGAAGGTGAAGTTCTGGTTGGTGCCGGCGTTGCACGCGTACTGGACGAGCTGCAGGCCGTTGGTGTTCGCGCCGTTGGGCAGGTCCATGCAGTTGCCGCCGTTGGTGTTCACGGCGGTGGAGGTGAAGGCCACGATCGCTTCGCTGCGAGCGGGGGCGACGAGGAGGGCGACGGCCAGCGCGGCCGTGCACAACAGGGCAAGACGTTTCACAAGATCACGTCCTTGGGTAGGGCGGACAGAGTCCTGTGATGGAACGCGCCACTCGGCACAGTGGACGAACGCCTACCCGGCATCCCAGTGCGGATTGTTATAGCCGACGCCGGGGGTGGAGGGCAACCCCCACAAGATCAAATTCAAGTTCTTCCGTTCCCGGGTTCGTCGATCTCGCCTCCGCTCCTCCCGCGGGAGACCGTTCGGCCCTGGGGGGCCTCTCTGCCACCTGAGTGGGGCGACGCATCCTTCACCGCGGTCCGGTCACCGTTTCGCCCCGTCGCCCCCGGCCTTTGTCGCGGCTGTCCGATATATGTGCCTAGTGACGCCGGGCGGGATGATCGCAGAAATCGGCGACCCCGGCCCACCCGACGATCCGACGCGGCACCCCGTCCCAAGCGCCCGACGATCTTGCGCGAATGTTCGGGCAATTCGGGTACTCCGGACGAAATTCGAGGCATTCGCGCAAGATCGTCGTACGACGGGACGGGGGATGGGTCACTTCGGTGGGGAGACGGAATGCCGTGTCACGAGCGCCGGCGGGATGACCCGGCGGCCGCCGTGGCGACGGCCCGTCTCGATCTGGGCGAGGAGCAGGTCGAGGCTGGCCGCGGCGACCGCGTCGAAGTCGGGGCGGACGGTCGTGAGCGGCGGGATGTAGAACTCCGATTCGGGGACGTCGTCGAAGCCCACGATCGAGATCTCGTCCGGTACGCGCCGCCCCCGCTCGTGCAGCGCCCGCAGGATGCCCAGCGCGAGATGGTCGTTGGCGGCGAAGACCGCGCTGACCTCGGTCATGCGGGCGAGGACCTGGCCGATGCGGTAGCCGGAGGCGGCGGACCAGTCGGCGGCCATGAGCGGCGGGATCTCGGCGCCGGCCTCGGTGAGTGCGCGCCGCCAGCCGGCGATGCGGCCCTGGCTGTCGAACCAGTCCTCGGGGCCGGACACGTGCCAGACCGTCGGGTGCCCGGCGTCGAGCAGGTGCTTGGTGGCCGCGTAGCCGCCGAGTTCCTGGTCGACGGTGACGAGGTCGGTCTCGCGTTCGGGGTCGCCGTCGACGCAGACGAGCGGGATGTCGTCGGGCAGGCCGTCGAGGGCTTCGCTGGCCTCGGCCACGGGGGCGATCACGACGAGCCCGGCGACCCGCTGGTCGAGGTGGTGGTTGATCGCGTCGGTGACGGGCCGGCGTTCGAGCGTACGCACGCTCTCCACGCTGACCGTGAAGCCGGAGGAGCTGGCGGCCTGGGCCAGGGCGGCGAGAGTGGCCGCCGGGCCGTAGAGGGTGGAGTTCTGCGCGACGACCCCGATCACCTGGGACTTGCCGGTGACCAGCGCCCGCGCGGCGCGGTTGGGGCGGTAGCCGAGTTCGGCGATGGCCGCCCGTACGCGCAGCCGCGTGCGCTCGGCGACGTTCGGGTGCTCGTTGAGGACCCGCGAGACGGTCTGATGGGAGACGCCGGCCAGTCTGGCCACGTCCATCATGCCGGGGTCCCGCGCGCTCTTCGCCACGGACGCAGCTTACTCATGTCAGGTCTGTCCGCGGGCGCGCCACAGCCGCACGCCTGCCTGTCCGCGCCCGTCGATTATGAGCGTTAACATTCGCTACCGTCAACGCCATCCGGTGTCATGGCAGGCCAGCGGGTGTCAGCAGGGCAGATGTGAACGCCTCTTGACGAACCCAGATGTGAACGCTCACACTACCGATCAGCAATCACCGCGTAACGACGACGAAACGCCGAGAGGGGTGGGTGGCGATGGACAGGAACTCGGCGCCTCCGCCGCCCGTCATGGCGGACGTCGCGCGGCTGGCGGGCGTGTCCCACCAGACCGTCTCGCGAGTGCTCAACGATCAGCCCAATGTGCGTACCGAGACGCGGGCGCGGGTGCTGGCGGCGATCCGGGAACTGGACTACCGGCCGAACTCGGCCGCCCGGACCCTGGTCACCCGGCGCTCGCAGACGCTCGGCGTGGTCAGCTTCGACACCACGCTCTACGGGCCGGCCTCGATGCTCTACGGGATCGAGCAGGCCGCCCGGGACGCGGACTACTTCGTCAGCATCTCCAGCCTGCGGGCGATGGACCGGGCGACCCTGCTCGACGCCGTCAGCCGCCTGCGGGACCAGGCCGTCGAGGGCGTCGTCGTCATCGCGCCGCAGACCCAGGCGGCCGGCGCGCTGGAACAGGCCGCGGCCGGCGTACCGCTGGTGGGGGCTGGTTGCGGCGTGACCGAACGCGTGCCGATGGTCGCGATAGACCAGCGGGCCGGCGCGTTGATCGCGACGCGCCACCTGCTGGACCTGGGCCACCGCACGGTGCACCACGTGGCCGGGCCGATGAACTGGCTCGACGCGGTCGGGCGCATGCAGGGCTGGCGCGAGGCGCTCGAACAGGCCGCCGCGCCGGTGCCGCTGCCCATCCTCGGCGACTGGAGCGCGAGTTCCGGGTACGCCGCGGGCCGCAGCCTCGCGGTCGACCCGACGGTGACGGCGGTGTTCTGCGCCAACGACCACATGGCCCTGGGCCTGCTGCGCGCCCTGCACGAGGCGGGCCGCCGCGTGCCGCAGGACGTCAGCGTCGTCGGTTTCGACGACATCCCCGAGACCTCGTACTTCATGCCTCCACTGACGACGGTGCGGCAGGACTTCGGCGAACTGGGCCGGCGCTCCCTGCAACTGCTCGTCGACCGGCTGGCGGGCAGCCGGCCCGGGCCGGCCGGGCACGTCATCATCCCGCCGGACCTGGTGGTCCGAGGCAGCGCCCGGCCGCCGCACATCGCCTGAACCGACCACGCGCATCAGCCCTTTCCGTAAGAGTTTCACGGGAGCCGCACAGCCATGGATGTTAACGCTAACAAGAGTCATCCGGACGACGCCTGCGTCGTCGGGGTCGACTACGGCACGCTGTCCGCGCGCGCCGTGGTCGTCCGCGTCGCCGACGGCGCCGAACTCGGTACGGCCGTCCACGAGTACGCCAACGGCGTGATCGAGACGACCCTGCCGGGCGGTGAGCGGCGGCTGCCGCCGGACTGGGCGTTGCAGGATCCGGAGGACTGGCGGGAGTCGCTGCGCCGGACGGTCCCGGCCGCGCTGGCCGACGCGGGTGTGGCCGCCGGGCAGGTGATCGGCATCGCGACCGACTTCACGGCGTGCACGGTCCTTCCGTCCACCGCGGACGGTACGCCGCTGTGCGAGCTGCCGGACCTCACCGCCCGCCCGCACGCGTGGCCGAAGCTGTGGAAGCACCACGCCGCGCAGCCGCAGGCCGACCGGATCAACGCCCTGGCGCACGAGCGCGGCGAGAAGTGGATCAGCCGCTACGGCGGCAAGATCTCCTCGGAGTGGGAGTTCGCCAAGGCGCTGCAGGTGCTGGAGGAGGACCCCGAGGTCTACGCGCGTACGCAGCGGTGGATCGAGGCGGCGGACTGGATCGTCTGGGAGCTGACCGGCGTCGAGAGCCGAAACGCCTGCACCGCCGGGTACAAGGGAATCTTCCAGGACGGCGCGTACCCGTCGGCGGAATACCTGGGCGCACTGAACCCGCAGTTCGCGGACTTCCCCCCGACCCGGCTCGCCACGAAGCCGCTGAGCGCCCTGGGTACGCCGGCCGGAACGCTGTCGAAGAAGGCCGCGGAGTGGACCGGTCTGCCGGAGGGGATCGCGGTCGCCATCGGCAACGTCGACGCCCACGTCACCGCGCCGGCCGCCCGGGCCGTCGAGAACGGCCGGATGCTCGCCATCATGGGCACCTCGACGTGCCACGTGATGAACGGCGCGACGCTCGCGGAAGTGCCCGGCATGTGCGGGGTGGTCGACGGCGGGATCAGCGTCGGCGCGTACGGCTACGAGGCCGGGCAGAGCGCCGTCGGCGACATCTTCGCCTGGTGGCTGCGGACCGGCGTACCGGCGGAGTATCAGGCGGAGGCGGCCGAGCGTGGCGAGTCCCTGCACGACCTGCTCACCCGCAAGTGCGCCGGGCAACCGGTCGGCGGGCACGGTCTGGTCGCGCTGGACTGGATGGGCGGCAACCGTTCCGTCCTCGTCGACCACGACCTGTCCGGCATCGTCGCCGGTCTCACGCTCGCCACCCGGCCCGAGGAGATCTACCGCGCGCTGCTGGAGGCCACCGCCTTCGGCACCCGGGTGATCGTCGAGACGTTCGAGAACGCAGGCGTACCGGTGGAGGAGTTCGTGGTCGCCGGCGGGCTCAAGCGCAACGCCTTCCTCATGCAGCTCTACGCCGACATCCTGCGCCGGCCCGTCTCCGTCGCCGTCTCCGACCAGGGCCCAGCCCTCGGTTCCGCCATCCACGCCGCGGTCGCGGCGGGCGCGTACCCGGACGTGCGGACCGCGGCCGAGTCGATGGGCGCGGTCGAGCGGGGCGCGTACCAGCCCGATCCCCAGCGGGCCAACGTCTACGACGCGCTCTACGCCGAGTACCGGGTCCTGCACGACACCTTCGGCGGTCAAGGCATGCTCCACCGCTTGCGGCGCCTGCGGAACGAGGCCCTCCGATGATCTCTTCCGTACGCGCTGAAGTCTGCGCCCTGCACGCGGAGCTCGTCCGCTACCGGCTGGTCGTGTGGACCGCCGGGAACGTCTCGGCGCGCGTACCGGGGGCGGATCTGTTCGTCATCAAGCCGTCGGGCGTGTCCTATGACGACCTGACCCCGGCGAACATGATCGTCTGCGACCTCGACGGCGCCGTGGTGGAGGGCGACCTGGCGCCGTCGAGCGACACCGCCGCCCACGCGTACGTCTACCGGCACCGGCCCGACGTCGGGGGAGTGGTGCACACGCACTCCGCGTACGCGAGCAGCTGGGCCGCCCGCGGCGAGCCGATCCCGTGCGTCCTGACCGCGATGGCCGACGAGTTCGGGGGTGAGATCCCGATCGGGCCGTTCGCGCTCATCGGCAACGACGACATCGGCAAGGGGATCGTCGAGACCCTGGACGGCCACCGGTCGCCGGCCGTGCTCATGCGCAACCACGGCGTCTTCACGATCGGCCGCGACGCCCGCGCGGCGGTGAAGGCGGCGGTCATGGCCGAGGACGTGGCCCGCACGGTGCACCTCGCCCGGGTGCACGGCGAGCCGGTCCCGATCGACCAGGAGGACATCGACGCCCTCTACCACCGCTACCAGAACGTGTACGGACAGTCCAAGTCTATTGTGGATGGAGTACCCGCGAGATGAGCACGACCGACTACCGCATCTGGTTCCTCACCGGCAGCCAGGGCCTGTACGGCGAGGACACCCTGGTGCAGGTGGCCGAGCAGTCGCGGCGCATCGCCGCCTCGCTCGGCGAGGACCTGCCCGTCGAGGTGGTCTGGCGGCCGGTGCTGACCGACTCCGGGGCCATCCGCCGCACGATGCTCGAGGCCAACGCCGACGACTCGTGCATCGGCATCATCGCCTGGATGCACACGTTCTCGCCGGCCAAGATGTGGATCTCGGGCCTGGACGCGCTGCGCAAGCCGCTGCTGCACCTGCACACGCAGGCCAACGTCGACCTGCCGTGGGCGAGCATCGACATGGACTTCATGAACCTCAACCAGGCCGCCCACGGCGACCGGGAGTTCGGGTTCATCCAGGCCCGGCTGGGCGTACCCCGCAAGGTGGTCGCCGGGCACGTCACCGAGCCGTCGGTGGCCGAGCGGGTGGCGACCTGGACGCGAGCGGCGGCCGGCGCGGCCGAACTGCGTACGCTGCGGGTCGCCCGGTTCGGCGACAACATGCGCGACGTCGCGGTGACCGAGGGCGACAAGGTCGAGGCGGAGCTGCGCTTCGGCGTCTCGGTCAACACCTACGGCGTGAACGACCTGGTGGCGGCCGTGGACGGGGTCGAGGACGCCCGGATCAAGGATCTCGTCCGCGACTACGAGGAGCTCTACCGCGTCGCCGGCGAGCTGCGCTCCGGCGGTGACCGGCACGACTCGCTGCGCTACGCCGCCCGCATCGAACTGGGCCTGCGCGACTTCCTGACGGCCGGCCGGTTCGGCGCCTTCACCACGAACTTCGAGGACCTCGGCGGGCTGCGGCAGCTGCCGGGCCTGGCCGTCCAGCGGCTGATGGCCGACGGCTACGGCTTCGGCGGCGAGGGCGACTGGAAGACCTCCATCCTGGTACGCGCCCTGAAGACGGCCGCCCTCGGGCTGCCCGGCGGCACCTCGTTCATGGAGGACTACACCTACCACCTGGAACGCGGCAACGAGCTGGTCCTCGGCGCGCACATGCTGGAGGTCTGCCCCACGATCGCGGCCGGCACCCCGAGTTGCGAGATCCACCCGCTGTCGATCGGCGGCCGCGAGGACCCGGTACGCCTCGTCTTCGACGCCCTGCCCGGCCGCGCGCTCGTCGTCGGCCTGGCCGACATGGGCGACCGGTTCCGCCTCGTGGCCAACGAGATCGACGTCGTCCCGCCGCCGCAGCCGCTGCCCAAGCTGCCGGTCGCGCGGGCGGTCTGGACACCGCGGCCGAACCTGCGTACCTCGGCCGAGGCCTGGATCACGGCCGGGGCGCCGCACCACACCGCGTACTCGGCGGCGGTGGACACCGAGATCCTCGCCGACCTGGCCGAGATGACGGGCGTGGAGCTGCTCGTCATCGACGCCGACACGAACCTGCGCGACTTCGCGAAGGAGATCCGCTGGAACCAGGCGTACCACCGGCTGGCCGCGGGTCTGTGACTGCACTGCCTGCACTGCCCCAACTGAATCCCTCATTGTGACCGTCCCATCCCCTCAAGGAGCAGAAATGATCAGTAGAAGGGCGCTTCTCTCCGGCGCGGTCGCCGCGGCGGCCGCCGGTACGCTCGCGGCCTGCGGCAAGAAGGAGTCGCCGTCGTCCTCCAGCAGCGGCGGCACCAAGCAGATCACGCTCGGCTTCTCCCAGGTCGGCTCCGAGTCGGGCTGGCGCTCGGCGAACACGTCCTCGGTGAAGGACGCCGCCGCGGCCGCCGGCATCAACCTCAAGTTCTCCGACGCCCAGCAGAAGCAGGAGAACCAGATCCAGGCGATCCGGGACTACATCGCGCAGAAGGTCGACGTCATCTCCTTCTCGCCGGTGGTCTCCAGCGGCTGGGACACCGTCCTCAAGGAGGCCCAGGCGGCCAAGATCCCGGTCATCCTGACCGACCGCCAGGTCGACTCCAGCCAGGACCTGTGGGTCTCGCTCGTCGGCTCGGACTTCGAGATCGAGGGCGAGCGGGCCGCGCACCTGCTGGAGAAGGTCCTGCAGGGCGCGACCGGCGCGGTGAACATCGCCGTGCTGGAGGGCACGACCGGCTCCGCGCCGGCGACCCAACGCGCCGCCGGCTTCAAGAAGGTCATGGACGCCTCGCACCCCGACTGGAAGATCGTCGCCAGCCAGACCGGCGACTTCACCCGGGACGGCGGCAAGCAGGTCATGGCCGCCTTCCTGACCTCCCACCCGGAGATCAACGTCCTGTTCGCGCACAACGACGACATGGCGCTGGGCGCGATCCAGTCGATCCAGGCCGCCGGCAAGAAGCCCGGTACCGACATCAAGATCGTCTCGATCGACGGCGTCCACGACGGCTTCGTGGCCATGGCGGCCGGGCAGATCAACGCGATCGCCGAGTGCAACCCGCTGCTCGGCCCGCAGCTGATGGACGCGGTGAAGAAGGTCCTCGCCGGCCAGACGCTGGAGAAGTGGATCAAGACCCAGGAGGCCGACTTCGTCGCGGCCGACGCGGCGGCGGCCCTGCCGAACCGCAAGTACTGACCGTCCTCGCCCTCTGGGGAAACGAACGGAAAGGAGCGCCCGCATGGCGGAGACGCAGCCCGTGTTGCGGATGACGGGCATCAGCAAGGAGTTCACCGCCGTGCGGGCGCTGTCGGAGGTCGACTTCCGGCTCTACCCGGGCGAGATCCACGCGCTGCTGGGCGAGAACGGGGCCGGCAAGTCGACCCTGATCAAGGTCCTTACCGGGGTCTACGACCTCGACGCCGGTGCGGTCGAGCTGAACGGGGAGCAGGTGCGGATCACCAGTCCGCACCACGCCCAGCAGCTCGGCATCAGCACCGTGTACCAGGAGGTCAACCTCTGTCCCAACCTGACCGTCGCGGAGAACATCTTCCTCGGCCGGGAGCAGACGGCGGGCGGCCTCATCAAGTGGCGCAGTACGCGTACCGCCGCGCGCCGGCTCGTCGCCAAGTTCGGGCTCGACCTGGACGTGTCGGCACCGCTCGGCGAGTACCCGCTCGCGATCCAGCAGCTCGTCGCGATCGTACGCGCGGTCGAAGGGTCATCGGCCCGCGTACTGATCCTCGACGAGCCGACCTCCTCCTTGGACCGGGACGAGGTGCAGGTCCTGTTCTCGGTCATGCGCCGGCTCAAGGAGGAGGGCGTCGCGATCGTCTTCGTCTCGCACTTCCTGGACCAGATCTACGAGATCTGCGACCGGATGACGATCCTGCGCAACGGCCGGCTCGTCGGCGAGCACCTCGTGTCCGAACTGGACCGGGTCGGGCTCGTCCGCGCGATGATCGGCAAGGAACTCGGCGGGCTGGAAGAGCTCGCCGAGCACGACCGCCCGCCGATCGGCGACCCGGTGCTGCGCGCTGAGGGATTGGGACGCAAGGGCGGCATCGCCCCCTTCGACCTCGATCTGCGCTCCGGGGAGGTCGTCGGGCTGGCCGGGCTGCTGGGCTCCGGGCGTACGGAACTGGCGCGGTTGCTGTTCGGCGCAGACACAGCCGATTCCGGACGCGTCGAGATGCCCGGCGGCCCGGTCGCCCTGCGCGGCCCGCACGTGGCGATCGGCCGCGGCATCGCGTTCTGCTCGGAGAACCGCCGGGCCGAGGGCCTGATTCCCGAGCTGACCGTACGCGAGAACATCATCCTGGCCATGCAGGCCGCCCGGGGCTGGACCCGGCGGCTGCCCCGGGAGAAGGTCGACGAGCTGGTGGCCCGCTACATCCGGGTGCTCGACATCCGGCCGGGCGACCCCGAGGCGAAGGCGGGCGCGCTGTCCGGCGGCAACCAGCAGAAGGTGCTGCTCGCGCGCTGGCTGATCACCGAGCCGAAGCTGCTGATCCTGGACGAGCCGACGCGGGGAATCGACGTCGGAGCCAAGGCCGAGATCCAGAAGCTCGTCGCCGGTCTGGCCGCCGAGGGCCTGTCCGTCCTGTACATCTCGGCCGAGCTGGAGGAGGTGCTGCGGTTGAGCCACACCATCGGCGTGCTGCGCGACCGCACCCTCGTCGCCCGGCTGGACAACGGTCCCGACGTGACCGAGGAGCGCATCATGGAGACGATCGCGAGCGGAGGCCACGCATGAGCCGGGTCGTTCGCCATCACCTGTTCTGGCCCGCGGCGATCCTCATCGCCCTGCTGCTGTTCAACCTGCCGTTCACGCCGAACTTCTTCGCGATCCACGTGCGCAACGGCCATCTCTACGGCAGCCTGGTCTCGATCCTCATCTTCGGCACGCCGCTGATCCTGGTGGCCCTGGGGATGACGCTGGTCATCGCGACCGGCGGCATCGACCTGTCGGTCGGCGCGGTCATGGCCATCGCGGGGGCGCTTGCCTGCTGGTACATCAGCAGGCAGCCCGACCAGAACTCGGTCGGCGCGGTGCTCATCGCGGTCGCGCTCGCGCTGGCGGCCTGTGTCCTGCTGGGACTGTGGAACGGGTTCCTGGTCGCGCGGATCGGCGTACAACCGATCATCGCGACGCTCGTGCTCATGGTCGCCGGCCGCGGCATCGCCCAGCTCATCACGGGCGGCTTCATCATCACCGTGCTGTCCAAGCCCTACGCCACCATCGGCGGGTACGCCTTCACGGCCCCCACCGGCGTCTTCATCGTGACCCTGGCGGTGGTGGCGATGCTGGCGCTGACCCGGCGTACGGCGCTGGGGCTGCTGGTCGAGTCGGTCGGCGGCAACTCCGAGGCGAGCCGGCTGGCCGGTGTCCGGGCGCGGCGCATCAAGATCATGGTCTACATCTTCTGCGCCCTGCTCGCCGGCATCGCCGGGCTGATGAACAGCTCGAACCTGTCGGACGCGGACGCCAACCACGCCGGTCTGTGGATCGAGCTGGACGCCATCCTGGCCGTCGTCATCGGCGGTACGCCGCTCACCGGCGGCCGGTTCAGCATCGGCGGCTCGGTGCTGGGCGCGCTGATTCTCCAGACCCTGAAGACGACGATCTTCACGATCGGCATCCCGTCGCAGGCGAACATGGTGTTCGAGGCGGCCGTCGTCATCATCGTGTGCCTCATCCAGTCGCCGGACTTCCGCCGGCGCCTGATGGCCCCGTTCCGGTCGGCGCCACCGCCGCCGGCTCCGGCCGCAGTGTCCACTCAGGAACCCGTGGAGGTCTCGTCATGACCACGCTCTCCGCGTCGCCGGCGGTGTCGGCGGCCGGCCGGCTCCTGCGGGATCGGCGGCTGCCGGTCGTCGTGACCCTGGCTCTGTTCCTGGTCATGTACGCGTGGGGCGGCTACCGCTACTCGTTCGACGCCCAGGTCGCGCCGAACCTGCTGGTGAACAACTGCTACCTGGTGGTGGCGGCGGTGGGGGCGACCTTCGTCATCCTCACCGGCGGCATCGACCTGTCGATCGGCTCCGTGATCGGCTTCTCCGGCATGCTGCTGGCGCAACTGGTCGTGGTCGAGCACGTGCCGCTCGCGGTCGCCTCGCTGATCGTCCTCTTCGTCGGTACGCTCGGCGGCGCCCTCATGGGCTGCATGATCCACTTCTACAAGGTGCAGCCGTTCATCGCGACCCTGACCGGGCTGTTCCTCTTCCGCGGCCTCAGTCTCGTGCTGAGCAAGCAGGCGATCTCGATCAACGAGCCGACCGTGTCGAACCTGGCTCAGTACCACATCCCGCTCGGCGGCGACGTGTTCCTGTCGGTCGGGGCGGCCGTCGCGCTGCTGACCGTGCTCGTGGCCGTCGTCGTGCTGCATTTCAGCCGCTTCGGCCGCCGGGTGTACGCCGTCGGCGGCAGCGAGCAGTCGGCGTTGCTGATGGGTCTGCCGGTGGCGCGTACCAAGATCACCGTGTACGCCGTCAGCGGCTTCTGCTCGGCGCTGGCCGGACTCGTCTTCGTGCTCTACATCCAGTCCGGCGACCCGCTGCACGGCGTCGGCATGGAACTCGACGCCATCGCGGCGGTCGTCATCGGCGGCACGCTGCTGACCGGCGGTACGGGCTACGTGCTGGGGTCGCTGCTCGGCGTACTCGTGCTGGGGTTGATCAAAACGATCATCTCGGACGAGGGCACGCTCAGCTCGTGGTGGATCAAGATTTTCACGGGTGTGCTGCTGCTGCTCTTCATCCTGCTGCAGCGGGTGATCGGCGCGCGGGGGAGCGCACGATCCTAAATGGATGTACAGTGATGTATTGATTCGAGCGCGACCGGGCCGCGCCTTCTCCGAGAGGAAGAAAGCATGGCCCGGTCCCTCATCTACGTCGCCCTGGTCGCCGTCCTCGGCGTGACCGCCGCGGCACCCGCCTCGGCACATCCGTCCACGACGGCACCGTCTACAGCGGACGGACTCGCCCGCCCGGCCGCCGACGATCCCGCCGCCCGCGGTGCGACCGCCCCGATCGGAGGCGTCGTCCCCGGTCTCACCGGAGCCGCCGCCCAGCAGGCTGCGGGCGCCGCGGCCGCCCAGTTCAAGGCTTCGCGGCTGGCGAAGGCGTCGCTCGCCGCCGCGCAGTTGCACACCACCTGGGGCGTCGACCTCCCCAACTCCGCCAGCGCCGGCCTGCACGCGACGCAGAGCGTCCTCACCGGCATCACGACCACCGGCGGGGACTACGTGTACGCGCCCACGGCCATCCCGGCGTCCGGCGCGTGCATCGAGATGACGACCGCGTACACGCCGTCCGGATCCAAGCTGTGGGCCTGGGACTGGTGCGGCGGGCGGGACGGCGTCGGCAAGATCGTCAACCTCGACGCGTCCTTCCTCGCCACGTACACCACGACGGTCAACGGGCGGGCGGCGTACAGCCTCGACGAGCACAGGACGTCGACGACCGCGAACACCTGGACGGCGTACCTGTACAACTACCAGACCCACGTCTGGGACGCCTTCTTCACCAGCAGCGGCACCTACGACCTGCCGCAGTTCCCGTTCGGCTGGAACATGTTCGAGATCTACACGTCGGTGAACCCGGCGACCGGGGCCGGCTACTACTGCAAGGACGTGGCCGGCAAGGTCTTCGAGAGCAGCTCGGTCCAGGTTCTCGCCGGCGCCACCTGGGTCGCGGCGGCCCCCGGCAACTCGCAGGTGGACCCGGCGGGCACACCGTCGGGGAGCGCGTACGACTGCCCGAGCCTGAGCTTCACGCTGGCGCACGCCAACGACCACTGGACCGCGCAGCTGTCCGGCGGCTCGACGGCGACCGGCTACGAGGCGGAGGCGAGCGCCAACACCCGCGGCGGCCAGGCGGCGGTACGCAGCTCGGCCGGAGCGTCCGGCGGCGCGGTGGTCGGCTACGTCGGCAACGGCACGGCGAACTACCTGCAGATCAACAACGTCACGGGCACGGCCGGGGCGCACACCCTGACCATCTACTACGCGTCCGGTGAGAACCGCTCGGCGACCGTGAGCGTGAACGGCGGCACCGCCACCACCGTCAGTACGCCGGCCAGCGGCGGCTGGGACACGATCGGCTCGGTCACGACCACCGTCACGCTGACGGCCGGCAGCAACACCATCCGGTTCGGCAACCCGTCGGGCTGGGCCCCCGACTTCGACCGCATCACCCTCTCGTAGCGCCCTGCCGTGTTCCGGTAGGGCGTCTCGGTAGGGCCTTGATCCCGTTTGGATCAGGGATCGCCACGTAATCTTGGACCAAGATTCGGGTGATTTCCCTGATCCAAACGGGATCTTGGAGGGCGCGCGGGGGAGCGCGGGATCTTGCGGGTGCGCTTTCCGGTGAAAGAGGGTCGGATTCCGGGGAACATGTATCCAGCCGGGACGCGGCGCCCCTAGATTCGTGAGGGACCCATCCGTCACCCCGGGAGTGATCATGGCCGGCAAGATCGAGTTGTTCTCCGTCAAGGACACCCACGGCCTGCCGTTCCGGCCGCTGCAGGCGTGGCTGCCCGCGCCGCGCAGACGCCCGGCGGCGGATCTCCCCGGCGGCCGGCGGCCGGTGGTGGCGCTCGTCGACACGGGCGTGGCCGACGACCATCCCTGGTTCGCCGCCGGCACCGACGATCCGGTCGTCGTCCCCGCCGCGGGGTGGACCGCGGACGGCTCCGGGACGCGGTGGCACGGCACGTTCGTGGCCGGCTTGATCCACCAGAACGGGCCGGACGCGCGGATCCTCTCCCTCCAACTGGCCCAGAGCGCTCTGGGCTACATCCTGGACGACCAGCTTCGCGCCGCGCTGCAGTGGCTGCTGACCTATCACGAGGGCGGCGGGCAGGTCGACGTCGTCTGCATCCCCGTGGGCTTCCGCAGGGACGCCGCCACCCATGACGACACCTACATCGACGAACTCGCGGTGCTGATCACCCAGCTGTCCGCGCGCGGCGTGACCGTGCTCGCCGCCGCCGGCAACACGGCGGTGGAGCCGGGCGCCGGAACGGGACTCGTCTATCCCGCGGCCTCGGCGTCGACCGGCACTCCGCTGACGGCGGTGGGCGCCCTCACGCTGTCCGGCGACCACTGGGAGGACAGCCTGGGCGGGATCGGCGGCATGGTCTGGTACCCGGGCGTGAGCGTGGTGAGCACGGCACCGGTGGTGACGGCCACCGCCGACCAGACTCAGGACAGCACCGACGACCTGGGTGCCGACGTCCACCACGAACAGCTTCCCCCGGAACTCGTCGGGGCCCGGTTCGGCGTCGGCAGCGGCACGTCCTACGCGGTCGCCGGCTACGCCGGAACGGTGGCGCAGGCCGTGGCGCTCGGCGTACCGGTGGCGGGCCTGCTGCCCTTCGCGGCCGGGGAACGCGGGGAAGAACCGGCATGACCACCGAACGGGGGGAGCGGATCGGCGGCCTGCTGCTGCGGGCCCGGGTGGGCGACCGCTCGGCCCTCGAAGAGATCGTGCGCGAGCTGAACCCGCTGCTCTGGCACGTCGCCCGGGCGCAGGGGCTGGGCACCGAATCGGCGGCCGACGTCGTGCAGACGACCTGGCTGGAGTTCCTGCGCAGCCTGGCCGACATCCGGACGCCGGCCGCGCTGACCGGCTGGCTCGTGACCGCCGCGCAGCGCGAGGCCTGGCGCGTACGCGAGCGTGAACGCAACCGCGCGGTGCCCGATCCGGAGGCGGTCGAGGCCGCCGTGTCGCCGGAGCCGCCGGTGGACGAGGCCCTGCTGGCCGACGAGCGGGCGCGCGTGCTGTGGCAGGCTGTCGAGCAGCTGCCGGAGAAGTGCCGGTGCCTGCTGCGGGTGGTGGCCATGGCCGACCGCCCGGACTACGACCTCGTCTCGGAGGCGCTGGCCATGCCGCGCGGGAGCATCGGACCGACCCGGGGGCGATGCCTGGCCAAACTCCGCGAGCAGCTGCTCGCCCACCCCGCTTGGAGCCGGTGATGGACGACGACGACAAGCTCCTCCAAGAACTGCGCGCCGTCTACGAGACGATCGACCCGGTGCCGTCGGACCTCACCGAGCGGGTCATGTTCGCCCTCGGGCTGGACGGCCTCGACGCCGAGGTGGCCCGGCTGCAGGACGAGGTGCTGATCGGCTCCGGCGCGCGGGCGTCGGACCGGACCCGGACCATCACGTTCGACTGCGTCCGGCTGAGCATCATGATCTCCGTGGCGCCGATGCACGAAGGGCTGCGCATCGACGGCTGGCTCGCCCCGCCCGGCGAGCTGGACATCGAGCTGCGTACCGCGCCGGCTCAACCGGAGGAGGCCGCCGTCCTGCGGGAGGCCACCGCCGACGCCGGGGGCCGGTTCGTCTTCGAGAACGTCCCGCACGGGCTCGTCCAGATCGTCGTGCTGTTCGACGAGCATCCCGTGGTGACTCCGAGCATCGTCCTGTGAGGACGGAGGCCTACGCCCGCGCGGCCGCCCTCCACGCCGCCGGGGTCGAGGCCGCCAACGACATGCGCCCCACCGCCGGTGCCCGCCGGCTGCGCCAGGCCCTCGCGCTGCTCGCCGCGGTCGACGACCCCGAGGCCGTTCAGCTGCGCGGGCGGGTCCTGGTCAGCCTCGCGTACTCCGTCGCCGAGCAGGGGGACACCGATCTCGGACTGCGCCACCTCGACGAGGCCGAATCGCTGCTGCCGCCGTCCGAGCGTGGTGTCCTGCATGGACAGCGAGCGGTCCTGCTGCGCCGCACCGGCCGCGACGACGAGGCGCTCGCCGAGTACGACCGGGCACTGGCCGTCGTCGACGAACGCCGCGAACCGCGCGAGCTCGCCCGCGTCCTGCTCAACCGCGGCGTACTGCACCTGCGCGCGTCCCGCCCGCCGGCCGCGCGGGCCGACCTCGCCCGGGCCGCCCGGGTCGCCCGCCGCCACGGCCTCACCCTCATCGCGACCAAGGCCGGCCACAACCTCGCGCTGCTCGACCTCGCCGCCGGCGACCTGCCCCGCGCGCTGTCCGCCTTCAACAACATCGCCCAGGAGTACGCGCGGGAGGCGCCCGGCGTACTGCCGCTCCTGGCCCTGGACCGCGCCCGTGTCCTGCTGGCCGCCGGGCTCTACCGGGAGGCGGACGAGGAACTGGCCGGGGCGGCGGCCGCGCTGCGTACGCAGGGGATGAGCCAGGACGACGGTGAGGCGCTGCTCGCCCGGGCCGAGGCCGCCCTGCTCGCCGGTCGCCCCGCCGCCGCCGGTCGCTGGGCGGCCGAGGCCCGCGCGACCTTCGACCGCCGCAAGAACGGCCGCTTCTGGGAGCTGGCGGAGCTGGTCGGCGCCCGCGCCTCGGCCGCCGAGGGGGCGCCGTCGGCCCGGCTGCTGCGCCGGCTGACGGGACTCGCCGATCGGCTCGCCGCGCTCGGGCTGGACGAGGACGCCCGGGTCGCCGGACTGCTCGCCGCCCGGTGCGCCGCCGGACTCGGCCGGGACGGCGAGGCGCGGACGCTGCTGTCGGCGTACGGGCGCCGGCGGCGGGGCGACCGGCTGGACACCCGGGTGCTGGGCCGGCTGGTCCGGGCCGAGGTCACCGGTACGCGTCGCGAACTGGCCGACGGCCTCGCGGAGCTGCACCGCTACCGGGCGGCGTTCGGCTGCCTCGACCTGCAGACGGGTGCGGCGGTGCACGGCCGGGACCTGGCCGCGGCGGGCGTACGCCACGCGCTGTCGGACGGCCGCGCGGCGACCGTCTTCCGCTGGGCCGAGCGGTCGCGGGCACAGGCGCTGCTGCTGCCGGCGGTCCGCCCGCCGCACGATCCGGAGGCGGCGGCCGCCGTGGAGCGGCTGCGCCAGTTGCGCCTGTCGACGGGGGAAGCCGAGCGGGCCGGCCGCCCCACGGCGGCCCTGCGGGCGCTGTGCGCGGAGCTGGAACGCCGGATCCGTCAGCGGTCCTGGGCCTCGCCCGGCGCGGGCGGCGTCACCGAACCCGTCGCCCTACGGGACGCGGCCGCGGCGCTCGGCGACGCCGCGATGGTCGTGTACCTGCGCGACGGGCCGACCCTGCACGCGCTGATCCTCCAGAATGGACGAGCGCGGTTGGCGGTGCTGGGATCGGCGGCCGCGGCGGAGGAGTCGGTGCTCCGGCTGCGCGCGGACCTCGACGCCCTGGCCGGCCGGGCGCTTCCCGAGCGGCTGGCGACCGCGATCCTCGCCGCCCTGCGCCGGGACGCCGAGGCGCTCGCGGACGTGGTGCTCGCGCCGGTCCTGCCGGTCGTGGGCGACCGGCCGCTGGTGCTGGTGCCGACCGGCGGTCTGATGGTGGCGCCGTGGTCGCTGCTGCCCGGCTGTGCGGGGCGGCCGGTGACCGTCACCCCGTCGGCAACCACCTGGTACGCGGCGCGGTCCCGCATCGGGGCGGCTCCGGGCCGGAGCTCCAGGCCGGTGCCGGGGGAGGGGCCGGTGACGCTCGTGGCCGGCCCGGGCAACGACCGCGCCGAGGCCGAGATCCGCGAGATCGCCGCCCTGTACCCCGGCTCGGCCGTGCTCACCGGCTCCGGGGCGACCGCCGGGGCGACCGCCGCGGCGATGTCCGGTGCCGGCCTGGTCCACGTGGCCGCGCACGGCCGGCACCAGGCCCAGAATCCGCTGTTCTCGTCGTTCGAGCTGGCCGACGGGCCGCTCATGGGCTACGACCTCCAGCAGTTGGCGGCGCCCCCGCGCCGGGCCGTTCTGTCCACATGCGATCTCGGTCTCGCCGACGTACGCCCCGGCGACGAGTCGATCGGCCTCACGACCGCGCTCATCGCCGCCGGGACGGTCACGGTGGTGGCCAGCGTCGGCCGGGTCGCCGACGACGTGGCGATGCGGGTGATGACGGATCTGCACCGCCATCTCGCCGCCGGTGGTACGCCCGCCGCGGCGCTCGCTGCCGCGACGGGCGGTGAACCGACGGGATTCGTCTGCTTCGGCGCCGGCGACTGAGTGTCCTCGGTGTCTAGACGCAGTGGAAGACGACCGTGACCCAGCCGGTGCCGGAGTGGTTCGGTGCCGACACCACCACCGCGAATTCCGTGAGCCCGCTGACGCTCCCGGAGATGTGCACGGTCGCGGTCTTCCCGTCCGGCATGACCCCGGTGGCGGGCGAGAACGACACGTCGCGCAGGATGTTGCCCTGCAGCGGCCATTGGCCCTGCGTCGTCTGGTCGACCGCGGTGGCGGTCCATACGATCTGGCCCCGGTAGGCGCTCACCGCGAGTGCGCTGTCGATGGCCGCGCAGTTGACCCGGTCGCTGCCGCCGGTACCCCGGAAGGTCGCCTGCGGCGTACCGCTGGATTCCGCGGCACTCCCCGCCGCGGCCTTGCTGTTGCCGGCGGCCGGGCTCGCCGCATCCGGCGGCGCGGCCGTGGACCCGCCGCCGCCGTTGTTGCCACTCGTGCCCTTGTCGCCGGAGCCTCCGCCGCCGCACGCGATCGTGATCGCGGCGAGCGCCGCGAGGCCCGCCACCGCCCATCGGTTGATCTTCATGATTCTCCCCTCCTCGGTCTGATGCTGGAGGGGCGCCGGGCCCGTCGCAGATACCTCGGGCGGCAGGAAATCTCGATGTATCTGGCGGCCCGCCGCCGGCCCCTGTCTTCCAGTCACGTCTTCCGTCTCGCAGTCACCAGTCCTGAGGGAGCCCGTCATGACAAACCCCAACTTCGCCGCCCAGCAGGCGGCCCAGCAGGCGGCCCGGCAAGCCCAGCAAGCGGCGCAGCAGGCGGCGCAACAGGCCGCCTGGCAGGCGCAGCAAGCCCATCAGCACGCCGTGCGTCACGCTCAGCACGCCTCACGGCAGTTCCACTCCGCCCCTCCCGTACGCCGTAACGGCGGCTCGTCGGCCGTCGGCAAGGTGATCGGCGCGATCTTCTTCCTCGCCGTCCTCGGTTTCATCGTCTGGATCGGTCTCCAGGTGCTGTCCGCGGCGAACTCCTTCCCGCGCTGACGGGGCTGCGACCTGCGCCGGCGGGTGAATGTCGGAGGGGGCACCTAGAGTCTGGCGGCATGGCGATGGTGACCTTTGTGGACGAGACCACGGCCGGTGATCGCGCGGCCGCCTGGCATCTGGAGATCTTCGAGGAGCGGCTGGCGCTGGGCGAGCTGATCCGGCGCCGGGTGTTCCAGGAGGTGGCCGAGCACAACGCGCGCGGCGGCGACGTGTTCCGCGGCCTGGTCCAGCCGGCCGGCGCCGAGAAGCGGCCCGACGGCTTCCGCCTGCCCGAGCCGCGGAAGGTCGATGCCGACCAGCAGGCGAACCGTGCGCTGGAAGCCTTTCAGCGCAACGGTTTCGTGGTGCTCGTCGACGACCGCCAGGTGGAGGGGCTCGACACGGTCGTCGAGCTCAGCCGGGGCACCGAGATCACCTTCCTGAAGCTCGTCCCGCTGGTGGGTGGCTGATGGCGCACAACGACTTCGCCCTGCACCGCGAGCAGATGGACGCGCTCGGCCGGTTGCGGGCGGCCGGCGACTGGCCGGCCCTGGCCGACGCCGTCGTCGCCTACGCGCGCTCGCCCCGGCAGGCCGGCCGGGACCGGGACTGGCGGGACGTCTCCGCCGTCTCCCTGTCCCTGCTGAAAATCCCGGCCGACCGGCTGCTCGACGTGCTGGCCGAGCTGATGACGCGGCTCGACGGGCTCGACGATGAGGACCACCGGCGGGTGCTGGGCCACCTGGTGCTGCGGACGCTCGGCTCGTTCCCGGCCGGGGCCGCTCCGGACGCGGCGGAACGGCTGCTGGAGCTGGCCGGGCGCTACAACCTGTTCATCGAGCGCCGGCAGGTCGCCGACTGGGCGCAGATCGTCCACGATGCCGGCCGCCGGTTCTCGCCCGCCGCGCTCGGGGTCGTCCGCCGGACCGTCGAGGTCGCCGGCTACTGGGTCACCGATGCGATCAAGCCGATCCTGGCCTCCTACGCCGGCACGCCGCTGAACCCCGGCGAGGCCTGGGCGGACCGGGCCGTGGCCGACGCCGCCGACCTGGGCCCGGCCTGGGGCGCGCTGCTGGCCCACGCAGCCAAGGCGACCAGCGCCCGGCCGTCCGCGAAATGGGAGGCCGAGGCGCGCAGGCTGCTGGCCGCGACCGGCGAGACCACCGGCGACCACCTCCGCTCCTGGTACGCGCTGGTCGGCCGGCCGCGTACGGTCCCGCTGCGGTCCAGCGAGTACGAGGGGGAGGTCAACGAGACGTTCGACCCGGTGAACGCGACCGTGCTGCGCGGGCTGATCTGGCTGGCGGCCTATGTGCCGGAGCATCCGGAGACCGCCCGCGTGCTCGGGGCCGTGGTCGACACGAGCCTGCGCAAGGTGGCCGGGATCGGGCCGCGGAACCCGAAGACGGCCAACGCCGCGGTGTGGGCGCTCGCGAACATCCCGACCGAGGCGGCCCTCGCGCAGATCGCCCGCCTCGCCACCCGGGTCACGTTCAAGGGGACGCTGAAGGAGCTCAACGCCGCCCTCGACGCCCGGGCCGCCGCGCTCGGCCTGAGCCGGGAGGAGGTCGAGGAGCTGGCCGTGCCGACCTACGGCCTGACCGCCGTCGGCGTCCGCGAGGAGAAGTTCGGCGACACGACGGTCACCTTCGACGCGGCGGCCGGCATGGTGACGTGGCGTACCGGGGCGGGCAAGGTCGTCAAGGCCCCGCCCGCCGCCGTCCGCACCGGGTACGCCGAGGAGCTGAAGGAGTTCAAGGCCGGCGTCAAGGACGTCGAGAAGATGCTGTCGGCCCAGGCCGAACGGCTCGACCGGCAGTTCCTCGCCCGCCGGGTCTGGGAGTTCGGCGCCTGGCGGGAGCGGTACCTCGACCACCCGTTGATCGGGGTGCACACCCGTCGGCTTATCTGGCTGGTCGACGGGGTGGCCTGCGCGTACGCGGACGGGAGCCTGCGGACGGTCGCGGGGGCGGCGGTCGACGGCGGGCGGGAGGTCGTCCTGTGGCATCCGATCGGCCGGCCGGTCGACGAGGTGCTGGCGTGGCGCGCCTGGCTGGAGGACAGGCGGGTGACGCAGCCGTTCAAGCAGGCGCACCGCGAGGTCTACCTGCTCACCGCGGCGGAGGAGAACACGCGGACCTACTCCAACCGGTTCGCCGCGCACGTCCTGCGCCAGCATCAGTTCCACGCGCTGGCGGCCGTCCGGGGCTGGCGGAACAGGCTGCGGCTCATGGTCGACGACTCGTACGAGCCGGCCCTGCGCGAGCTGCCCGCGTGGGGGCTGCGGGCGGAGTACTGGATCGAGGGCATCGGCGACGACTGGGTGACCGACACGACCGAGTCCGGCTCCTACCTGCGCGTCGCCACCGACCAGGTCCGGTTCTACCCGGTGGCGGCGCCGGAGAACTACGCGCACGCCGGCGGGGGCGGCTACGAGCAGTGGGTACCCGGCGGCGCCCAGCCGACCGACCCGATCCCGCTGGCCGACATCCCGCCGCTGGTGCTCAGCGAGGTGCTGCGGGACATCGACCTGTTCGTCGGCGTCGCCAGCGTCGGCAACGATCCGACCTGGGAAGACGGGGGCCCGGAGGGCAGGTTCCGCGAATACTGGCAGTCCTTCAGCTTCGGCGAGCTGAGCGGCACCGCCGAGACCCGCAAGGCGCTGCTCGAACGGCTCGTCCCGCGGCTGGCCATCCGGGACCGGGCCCACGTGGACGGCCGGTTCCTGGTGGTGCGGGGCGACCGCCGGACCTACAAGATCCATCTGGGCTCGGGCAACATCCTCATGGAGCCCAACGACCAGTACCTGTGCATCGTGCCGAAGCAGGCGCCGGAGCGTACGGGCGACCTGTTCCTGCCGTTCGAGGGCGACCGGGTGCTGGCCGTGATCCTGAGCAAGGCGATGCTCCTGGCGAAGGACACCGAGATCACCGATCCGAGCATCACGCGGCAGCTGACGCTCCGATGATGTGATCATGAACTCCTTCCTCGGCCGGAAATTGCGTTGAGTGAAACGGGGAGGTCAAGGAGGCTGGAGGGACATCCGTCCGGCTTCTGGGAGTGATCCATGCGTCTGTTCCGTGACCTGTGGTCGGCCTCCCCCCGGCGATCACTGCTCGTCCTCATCGTCATCGCCGTCGGCGCCGCGGGATACTCGCTGGCCGCGGCGCTGGCCGGACCCGTGCTGCTCTACCGCTCGGGCGTGCTGTTCGTCGTGCTCGCGGTCGCCCTGGTGGCGGGCGTGCTCGGCGACCTCGTCATGGGGTTGAGCATCGCCAAGCTGACCGCAGACTGGTCGGCCCGCGTACGCCGGGAGCTGTGCCGGGTCTCGTTCGGCCAGGACCTGCCCGCGCTGGAGAACACGCCGGTCGGTGAACTGCTCGACCGGATCGACGGCGACGTCTACCAGGTGGCGTCCTCCGTGCGCTCCCAGGGCGTACGCATCGCCCAGTCGGTGACCATGGCGGTGATCTCGGCGGGGATCGCCCTTTTCGTCTGGTGGCCGGCCGGCGTGGTGATGTGCCTGGTGGCGACCCTTCTCGTGGTCCGGCTGCGCAAACCGGCCCAGCAGATCGCCCCGGCGCGGATGGCCGAGGAGGAGGCGTGGTCCGACCTCGCGGCCGTGATGGAGGAGTCGATCCACGGCCAGGACGACGTGCGGACCAGCCTCGCCCGCCCCTACGTCCTGCGCCTGTACGCCCAGCGGGCCGCCACCGTCCTCGAACGGGGCCGGCGGGTCTGGCTGCGCTCGGCCCGGCTGACGGCGACCGCCGCGACGGTGACGCGTACGAGCATCGTGCTCGTGGTCCTCGGCGGAACGTGGGCCCTGGTCAACGGCCATGTCGACGGGGCCCGGCTGACCGCGATCTGGCTGCTCGCGCTGAACTTCGGCGGCACCGTCGAACACTTGACCCGCATGATCCCCGAACTCCAGTACGCCCTCGGCGCCTGGGGCCGCGTCCTGCTGCTGCGCGACGCCGCCCAGGAACCGTTCGAGGGGGCGGCACCGGTCGAGGGCGATCTGGAGATCCGCGACCTGACCTTCCGCTACGCGACCCGCGACGACCGCCCGGCCGCGCTGCGGAACGTGTCGCTGACGTTCGCCCAGGGCCGCTCGTACGCGCTGATCGGGCGTACCGGTTCGGGCAAGTCCACCCTGGTCAAGGTGCTCACCCGGGCGGTCGCCCTGGAACCGGGGAAGGTCTTCCTGGCCGGGACCGACCTGCTCGACCTGGACGTCGAGCAGCTGCGCCGGTGGGTGGCGGTGGTGCCGCAGCGTACGGACATCATCGCCGGCACCCTGGAGGAGAACATCGCGCTGTTCGACCCGCTGCTGCTGCCCAAGGCGGCCGCCGCCCTCGACGAGCTGGAACTCGGCGACTGGGTGGCCGACCTGCCCGACGGGCTGCAGACCCGGCTGGGCGACGGCGGCCACGTGCTGTCGGCCGGGCAGGAGCAACTCGTCGCCTTCGCCCGCATCCTCGTCCGCGATCCGCACGTGGTGATCCTCGACGAGGCGACCGCCCGGCTCGACCCCGTCACCGAGGTACGCGTCCAGCGCGCGACCGAACGCCTGCTGCGCGACCGGATCGGCATCGTCATCGCCCACCGGCTCTCCTCGGTGCAGCACTGCGACGAGGTCGTCATCCTGGCGAACGGCCAGGTCGTCGAGGCCGGCCCGCTGGCGGACTCCGAGCGGTTCGCGGCGCTGCTGTCGTCCAGCGTCGACTCGCACACGCTCGTCCCCGTCGCGGCGGGCTCGGCCGGGGTCGCCGTGCTCGACCCGCCGGAGCCGGCAGCGCCGAAGGCGATCACGATGAGCGCCCCGCCGAAGTCGGATCCGCCGCCGCTGCCCGAGGCGCCGAAGACGCGTACGCTCTGGCAGATCTTCAAGCTCGCCACGAACGACCCGAGGTTCGGTCTCGGTGCGGTGGTGCTGTTCCTGGTCATGGTGGTGCTGGGCCTGGACGGGTCGGCGCTGCCGTGGCTGTGGTCGTCCATCGTGGACGGTGAGGGCAGCGCGTGGTGGCCGGCGGTCGGCATCGTCGCGGCGCTGATCGTCACGGCGCCGATGCCCTATTACACGAGCCGCTGGTTCCCCGAATGGTGGGTACGCCAGATGCTGCGCATCAGCCAGCGCCTGGTGCACGGGCAGACGGGGCCGCGGCGGGTCAGCGCGCACACCCCGGCCGAAGTGGTGGCCCAGGGCGGCGACACCGAACGCGTCGTCATCCTCGCCGACAACCTGATTGACCAGGCGGCGTGCCTGGTCACGATCATCGCGATGACCCTGATCTCGGGCTCCCTCGTGCCGGCGGCCTTCTTCGCCGGCACCATGCTGCTGTCCGGGCTTGCCGCCACGCTGTTCGGCCCGCGCCTGGCCCGCTCCGCGAAGGGGACGGTCGCCGCGCGCGCCGCGTTCGCCACGGCGCTCGTGTCGTCACTGAACGCCGCGCGTACGGTCAAGCTCGCCGGTGCGACCGAACCGGTCCTGGCCCACCTCGCGCGCCTCGACGTCGAACGCAGCGAGCTGCAGCGCCGCGAGATCGCGGTGCAGGTGTGGGCGCGGTCCACGCCCTCCATCCTCAGTGGGCTGCTGCCCATCGCCGCCTGGGGCCTCTACCTCACCGGATCCCTGTCGGCGGGCGCGACCCTCGTCGCGATCTCGACGCTGGGCTCCGCGCGCTGGTTCGCCTGGACCACCGCCTCGCTGATCTCCCAGTTCCCGTCGGCCCGCGTCTGGAGCCGGCGTACCGTGGCGATGACCGGCGTCGGCGACTATTCGGCGAACGTCGACGGCGTCGACATCTCCTCGGGTACCGCTCCCGCACCCGTCGAAGCGCCGCGCGAACCGTTGCAGTGCCTGGAACTGGACCACTTCAGCGCGGTCCACGAGGACGGCACGGTCGCGGCCCGCGACGTCGACCTCAGCATCGACCGAGGTGAACTCGTCCTCGTCGTCGGCCCGGTCGGCGCGGGCAAGTCGTCGCTGCTGCGGGCGCTTGCCGGGATCGTCCACCACACCGGGGCGCTGCGCTGGAACGGTGAGCAGGTCACGAAGCCGGAACTGTTCCTGCGCCCCAACCAGGTCGGCTACGTCGCCCAGCTGCCGCGCGTCTTCTCCGGTTCGGTCGCCGACAACATCCAGCTCGGCCACGACGTCGAGGCGTCCGCCGCGGTCACCACGGCACAGCTCGACCACGACCTCGCCGAGGCGGGCGCCGGGCTCAGCCTGGTCATCGGGCACAAGGGCACCCGGCTCTCCGGCGGGCAGCTGCAACGGCTCGCGCTCGCCCGGGCGCTGGCACCGCGTACGGAGCTGCTGGTCGCCGACGACGTGTCCTCGGCGCTCGACGTGACGACGGAACTCGCGCTGTGGCGGGCCCTGCGCGAACGGGGGATCACGGTGATCGGTTCCACGTCGAAGCGGGCGGCGCTGGCGCAGGCGGACAAGGTGGTGGTCCTCATCGACGGGCAGGTGATGGCCCGCGGCAGCTGGCCGGCGCTGGAGTCCGACTGGGGCCATCTGGCCGGGTGACCGCGACACCCGCGGTGTCGCGGTGATGACATTGATACGGGTATCGGGTTCGTCCCTCCGCGACACGGCGAGCCCACGAATGGACGGTGGCAGCGCCGCTCCCGGTGGTCGATGGTAAGGGCGTCTTACCATTCTCCGCTGGAAGGTGGCCGCCATGGCCCGAACGTTTCGCCGCCGCCTGATCGCGCTCTCCTGCGCGACCGCCGCCGCGGTGCTGCTTGTCCCAGCCCCCGCCCACGCCGCCACGGCTCTTCCCACCCACGTGTACGCGCCGTACTTCGAAACCTGGGAGCCGGACAGCCTGACCGGTGTCGCGCAGGCGTCCGGTGCGCGCTACTTCACGATGGCCTTCCTGCAGACGCTCAGCAAGACGTCGTGCACGCTGGCCTGGAACGGCGAGAACGCGCGCACGGTGGCGTCCGGCGCGTACGCGGCGGACATCGCGTCGCTGCGGGCGCTGGGCGGGGACGTCGTGCCGTCGTTCGGCGGGTGGAGCGCCGACCAGGGCGGCACCGAGATCGGTGACTCCTGCAAGGACGTGAACGCGATCGCGGCGGCCTACGAGGACCTGGTCACGCGGCTGGACGTGACACGTCTGGACATGGACATCGAGGGCCGGTCGCTGACCAACACCGCCGGGATCGACCGCCGGAACAAGGCGATCAAGCTCCTCCAGGACTGGGCCTCGGCCTCGGGGCGGACGGTCCAGGTCGTCTACACGCTGCCGACCTCGGCGTCGGGCCTGGAGTCGACCGGGCTGGCCGTGCTGCAGAACGCGGTCGCCAACGGCGTACGGGTGGACATCGTGAATCCCATGGTGTTCGACTACTACGACAGGGTCACGACGGACATGGGCGCCGCCGCGCTGACCGCCGCCCAGGGCCTCTACGCCCAGCTGCACACACTGCTGCCGAGCCGTACGCCGGCCCAGCTCTGGGCGACCGTCGGCCTGACCCTGCTGCCGGGTATCGACGACTACCCGAAGAAGACCGAGGTCACCTACGTCGCCGACGCCCAGCGGGTGCTGGACTTCGCGCGGGCGAACGGGATCGCCGAGCTGTCGATCTGGGCCGTGCAGCGGGACAACGGCGGCTGTCCGGGCGTGACCGACTCGAACACCTGCTCGGGGATCGTCCAGAATCCGTGGGACTTCACGCACCTGCTGACGCCGTTCACGGCGTAAGCCGTCCGTTCCGGGGGTACGGGGTCGCCCGTCCGGTCCCGAACCCCCGGGAATCGTTTCCGGCTCGTTCATCAACCGGGATACTGGAGTCGGCGAGCGTACGCGAGGAGGCGGCATGACGGGCACGGCGATCGGCATCGACATCGGTGGCTCCGGCATCAAGGGAGCCCCGGTCGATCTGGCGACGGGGACGCTGGCAGGGGAACGCAAGCGCCTGGTCACGCCGAGCCCGGCCACGCCGAAGGCGGTCGCGGCGACCGTCGCGCAGCTGCTGGAGGAGCTGAACGTCGAAGGTGCCGTGGGCATCACGCTGCCGGCGGTGGTGATGCACGGCGTCGCGCGGACGGCGGCCAACATCGACAAGGACTGGATCGGCACGGACGCGGGGGAGTTGCTCGCCAAGGCGACCGGCCGCGCGGTGTCGGTGGTCAACGACGCGGACGCGGCCGGGATCGCGGAGGTCAAGTTCGGTGCGGGCAAGGACCGCTCGGGCGTGGTGCTGATGCTGACGCTGGGGACCGGCATCGGCAGCGCCCTGTTCGTCAACGGCGAACTGGTGCCGAACACCGAGCTCGGCCATCTCCACCTGCACCACGGCGACGCCGAGGAGTACGCGGCGGACTCCGCCCGCGAGCGCGAGGACCTGTCCTGGGAGCAGTACGCCCACCGGCTGGACCAGTACCTCAAGCTGGTGCACGGGCTGTTCTGGCCCGATCTGATCATCATCGGCGGCGGCATCAGCAAGAAGTCGGAGAAGTACCTGCCGCTGATCGACGTGGACGTCGAGGTGGTGCCGGCGAAGCTGCTCAACGAGGCCGGGATCATCGGGGCGGCCATGCAGGCGCCGGTCGTCTGACCTCGCCGGCCCCCGGACCCGGGGGCGTACGCTTGCCCGTCATGCGACGCACCATCGACTGGGACGGCGACGCGGTCATCGCGATCGACCAGTGTGCCCTGCCGCACGAGGAGATCGTTCTCCGCCTCCGCGACGTGGACGAGCTGATCGACGCCATCCAGCGGCTCGCCGTCCGGGGCGCGCCCGCGCTGGGGGCGGCCGGTGCCCTCGGAGTCGCCCTGCTGCGCCACGACCCCGGTGTACGCGTCGCGGCCGAGCGGCTCGCCCAGGCCCGGCCGACCGCGGTCAACCTGCGCTGGGGCGTCGAGCGGGTGCTCGCCCGGCTCGGCGACGGACCCGACGCGGTGCTCGCCGAGGCGCTCGCCGTGCTCGACGAGGACGAGCGGGTCAACCGGGCCGCCTCCGACCGCGCCGCCGACCTCGTCCGGGAGCTGGTCGGCCGGCGGCCGCTGCGCATTCTCACGCACTGCAACGCCGGCCGGTTGGCGACGGTCGCCTGGGGAACGGCACTCGGCGCGGTACGCAGTCTCGCGCTCGCGGGCGATGTCGAAGAGGTGCTGGCCGACGAGACCCGGCCGCTGCTGCAGGGAGCCCGGCTGACCGCCTACGAGCTGGCCGAGATGGGCGTCGCCTACCGGATCTGCCCCGACGGCGCGGCCGCGGCCGCCATGGCACAAGGGTTGGTGGACTGCGCGATCGTCGGGGCCGACCGGATCGCCGCCAACGGGGACGTGGCCAACAAGATAGGCACGTACGCCGTCGCGCTCGCCGCGGCCCGGCACGGCGTACCGATGATCGTGGTGGCACCGGAGTCGACCGTCGATCTGTCCATTCCGGACGGCGGCCACATCCGCATCGAGCAGCGCGATCCGGCGGAGGTGACGCACTTCGCGGGGCAGCGGGTGGCGCCGCCGGGCGCGGGCGCGTTCAACCCCGCGTTCGACGTGACGCCGGCCGACCTCGTGACGGCCATCGTCACTCAGGATCGCGTCTGGCATCCCTGACCCCGTACGTCGAGAGCTTCGCGGTCACGCGGCCGACCTCCTCCGGGGGCAGCAGCCGGGGCCGGCCCGCGGCGGTGGCGCGCAGCCAGACGTCGCAGAGCCATTCCAGGTAGACGGCGCGGTCGTAGGCCTCGGCGAGCGTCCGGCCGACCGTGAGCGCGCCGTGGTTGCCGAGCAGGCACGCGGTCCGCCCGTCGAGCGCCTCGGCCATCGCGTCCGCCAGCTCGTCCGTGCCGTAGGTCGCGTAGCGCGCGACGCGGACCGGGCCGCCGAACAGCCCGATCAGGTAGTGCAGCGCCGGCAGTTCGTCGACGAGCAGGGAAACCGCGGTGGCGGCGGTGGAGTGCGTGTGGACGACGGCCGCCGCGTCCGTCAGCCGGTACGCCGCGAGATGCATCGGCAGCTCGCTGGTCGGCGCGAGCGGCGCGTCGGCCGCGGTGCCGTCGAGCCGGTGCACGCCCACCAGTTCGGGCGTCAGCTCGGCATAGGGCAGCCCCGTCGGCGTCACGGCCACCAGATCGCCGGCGCGGGCCGACACGTTGCCCGAGGATCCCACCACGAGCCGGTCGGCGGTCATGCGGCGGCAGGTCTCGACGACCGCGGCCCGTTCATCGGCAAGAAGGCTCACACCGCCGGACTCTACCGCCGCTTGACGCAGAAACCTAGAGGGTCTAGGTTTCTGCCTGTGATGGTTAGGGCAGGACTGAGCGCGGACAGGATCACGGTCGCGGCGGCGGATCTCGCCGACGAGGTCGGGTTCGACAAGATCACGGTGACCGCGCTGGCCCGCGGTTTCGGCGTGAAGGACGCGAGCCTCTACTCGCACGTCCGCAGCGCCGAGGATCTGCGGCTGCGGGTCGCCCGGCTGGCCGCGCTCGACTTCGCCGACGCGCTCGGCGCGGCCGTCGCCGGCCGGGCCGGGCCCGACGCGGTGACCGCGTTCGCCGACGCGTACCGGGAGTTCGCCCTGGCACATCCCGGCCGGTACGCGGCGACGCAGTACCAGATCGCGCCGGAGGTGACGATGGAGTCGGCCGGGCACCTGCGGCTCATGGAGCTCACCGCGGCCACGTTGCGCGGTTACGGGCTGAGCGAAGCCGACCAGACCGACGCCGTCCGGATGCTGCGCAGCGCTTTCACGGGCTTCATCGCCATCGAGCAGAGCGGCGGGTTCCAGCATTCCCGTGACGTCGACACCTCGTGGAACCGCATGGTGGCCGCGCTGGCCGACCTCCTCACGCACTGGCCGCCGGCCGCCTGACGGGCTCCCTTCGCGAGGGCCGACCTCACAGCAACGTCCATAAAGGACGACAAGGGCGAGAGGAATTTTCGTGGACACCCTTCCCGGTCTGACGGCCAATCCCGTCCAGGACCGTATCCAGTCCGCCGTCGAGTCGCTCGTCGCGAGCGGTCGCGAGGCGGCCGTCCAGGTCGCCGCGTACCACCGGGGCCGGCTGGTCGTCGACGCGGTCGCGGGGCTCGCCGACTCGGGTACCGGCCGTGCCGCGCTCGCGAGTACGCCGTTCTTCAGCTACTCCACCGGCAAGGCGCTCACCGCGACCGTCGTGCACGTCCTCGCCGAGCGCGGCGAGCTCGACTACGACCTGCGGATCGCCGACGTCTGGCCGGAGTACGCCCGGCATGGCAAGGAATCGACGACGCTCCGGCACGCGCTGACCCACACGGCCGGCGTACCGCACCTGCCGGAGGACACGACGCCGGAGGACTTCGTCGACTGGGACCGCATGTGCGCCGTCCTCGCCGACACGAGGCCACTGTGGACACCGGGCTCCCGCAACGGTTACCACGCCTGGACTTTCGGCTGGCTCATCGGCGAGACCGTACGCCGGGCCACCGGCCGCACGCTGCGGGAGGCGCTCACGCAGGAGGTGACGGGACCCCTCGGGATCGCCGACGAGGTGTTCCTGGCGGTGCCGGAGGCGCACCTCGACCGGCTCGCCGTCCTGGAGGAGCGCGACTGGTCGGACGCGCTGGACCTGATGGCCGCGATGGTTCCCCACCTGCGGCAGGTCGTGCCGCCGAAGGTGCGTACGGACGCGGCTCTGGCGAATCGGCGGGACATCCTGACGGCCGACCTGCCGGCGATGGGCACCATGAGCGCCCGGGGTCTCGCCCGCATGTACTCGGCCCTTCTCGACGGAACCCTGATCTCGCCGGAGCGGCTGGCGCTCGTGAGCACGGCGGCGACCGACGGCCCGGACTGGGTCTTCGGCGTGGACTCCCCGAAAACCCTCGGGTACGCCCTCGATGCCGGCATGGTCGGCTGGAGCGGCATGGGCGGCAGCATCGCCGGCATGGCGCCCGAGCTCGGGCTGGCTCTCGCGATCACGAAGAACGCGCTGGCCTACGGCGGCGAGGACGACCCGATGGAGGAACTGCGGAGCCAGCTGGTGGCTGCCGCCCGCGACGGCGAATTCGACAGTCTGAACTGATAAGTTTATACTGGCTATATGGGTGAAGACTCGGCCGCCCGGGCGGCTCGCGAGATCGTCGTCGTCTTCAGCCGCCTGCGGCGCAGGTTGCGGGAGGTTTCCGGCGTCGACGACCTCACCCCTTCGCAGACTTCCGTGCTCAGCCGGCTCCTCAAGGAAGGGCCGTCGAGTGCGAGTGCCCTCGCCACCGCGGAGCGCGTACGCCCCCAGTCGATGGCCGCGATTCTGACCGCCCTCGACGAGCAGGGGCTCATTCGCCGGCAGCCCGATCCCGCCGACGGCCGGCGGCAGGTGATTCAGCTCAGCGAGGCGGGCCGAGGCCGGACGGAGGGCAATCGGCAGGCGAAGGAGGAGTGGCTGGTGCGAACGCTGGCGGAGAACCTGACCGAGGAGGAGCGCGAAGTGGTCACCCGCGCGATGGGCCTGCTGGAACGGCTGACCGGACCGTGAGCGCGACGACGGCGGGAACCGGCTTCGATCGGCGGCTGCTGCTGCCGATGTTCCTGACCGCCATCGTCGTATCGAGCACGACCGGCCGCCACCCCGAAGTCCGCCGCAAACTCCTGGTGGGCGGCGCCACCCAGGTGCTGGCCTGCACGCTCCTGCTGCTCCTGCACCCGGCGAGCGCGATCTGGCTGCTGCTCGCGATCGTGATCGTCGTCGGCGTACCGCAGGGGCTGATCGGGCTGGCCAACCAGAACGCGGTCTACCACCAGTCGGACGCGGCGCGGATCGGGTCCGCCGCGGGGCTGCTGCGGACCTTCATGTACCTCGGCGCGATGGTGGCCTCGGCCGCGACCGGTGCGTTCCTCGGCGACGGGGCGGACACCGTGGGGCTGCACCGGCTGGCCGAGTTCATGGTCGTGGTCTCGATACTCGGACTGGCGGTCGCGGTGGCGGACCGCTCACTGCGCAGGATCGGCCGCCGCACCCCAGCAGCAGAGCCCGCGGACACCGGCGACCGCGCGAACACCGGCGACCGCGTGGACACCAACGATCACGGGAATTCCGTCGAGCGCACCGACGCACCGATGAGAAGTGGTGGGGGCTGAGAGCTCTCAGACCGTCTGGAGGACCGGAGCCGACAACGATCCCGCCACTCCCGGCGCCAGCTTTCCCACCAGTTCCCACAGCTCCGGTGACTCCACCGCCGCACCCGCCACGACCGGATCCGTGGTGAGCAGCAGCGCCAGATGCCGTCCCGCGTGGCTGGCCACCGCGTCGAGGCCGAGCGCGTACGGGCTGGGCATCAGGGGACTCGCCGAGAACTCGATCGCGTCGGCGGGCACCGGCTGCGTCGGCTCCCCGGGTGTGGGATCGGGCAGCGCCGCGTAGGTGAGGACCACGTCGTCGGCGTACCGCCAGGACGTCGAGTGCACCAGCGCGCCGCGCGTACACAAGGTGAGGCCCGCCAGGGAGACGGCCAGGTCGTCCGGGTGCATCCCGGTCTCCAACCGGCCGCGCACGGCTCGATAGCGCAGCATTCCCTGCCGCTGCGAGAGCAGCAGGACCTCGACGGTGGTCACGGCGGCGAGTATATCCTAGTCAGTCGGTAGGATATCCAGAACTATTTTCCGGCGGGACGTCCAGAACGATTTTCCCGAGTACGCGACGCGCGAACAACTCCGCCGCGGCTGCCGGCAGCGCGTCCCAGGGCCCTCGCCATCCGACGGGCGCGACGAGGTCGCCGGCGGCGAGCAGCCCGGCCAGGATCGCCAGGTCGGGCCCGAAACTGGACACGTCGCCGTAGGTCTGGATCCGCCGCGGTTCGCCCATCGAGAACAGCGCGCCGGCCGGGAAGTTGGCCGGTTCCCCCGAGGTGGCGCCGATGCAGTGCAGTACGCCGCCCGCCCGCAGCAGTCCCCAGGCGGAGACGAGCAGCGATCCGCCGACGTTGTCGAGGACGACGTCGACCGGGGCGATCCCGTCGAGGCCGACCGCGATCTCGGTCGCGCCGAGGTCGGTGAGGCCCTGGGCGCGTTCGGCCGATCCGACCGCGGCCACCACTTCGGCGCCGCCGAGCCGGGCCAGCTGGACGGCGAAGCGGCCGACCCCGCCGGAGGCGCCGGTGATCAGAACCCGTTTACCGGCAAGCGATCCGGAGGCGCGCAGCGTACGCAGTGCGGCCGCGCCCGCGACCGGCAGGCAGGCGGCGTCGGCGAGGTCCACCGTGGCCGGGACCTCGGCGAGGTTGTCGGTCGAGATGGCGGCCAGCTGCGCCCAGGCACCCGCGCCGAAGCCGACGACACGCGTACCGGCGGCCGGACCGGAGCCGTCGGCGGCCGGGGCCACCACGATGCCGGCCGCGTCGTAGCCCAGCGGCTCGCCGGGGCCGCGCAGGGGGTGGCGGAGTTCGCCGAAATTGGCCGAGGCGTGGTGGACGGCGATGAGTGCCTGGTCGGGCCGGGGGCGGGGGTCGTCGATGGTGGTCAGCTGGACGTTCCCGGGCCGGCCGGGCGCGGCGACGAGCGCAAGCATGTACACAGCTTAATGTGCAACCATCGGTTGCGCGTACGCGCCTCGCGGGTTAATGTGCAACCAAGGGTTGCGTATAAGGGAGGGCATGATGAACGTGATCGAGAGTGAAATCCTGGTCGAGGCGCCCGTGGACGTCGTCTGGAAGATCGTCACCGAGCCGGACCAGATGACCGAGTGGTTCAGTGACGCCGCCGATCTCGACCTGCGCGCGGGCGGCGTGGGCACGCTCGTCTTCGGGGCGGCGGACCACCCGGAGAAGCACACCTCGATGATCGCGATCGAGGCTGTCGACCCGCCGCGCCGGTTCGCCTTCCGGTGGAACTTCCCGGCCGGCGAGCAGCCCGGCCCGGGCAACTCGGTGCTCGTCGAGTTCACGCTGACGGCCGAGGGCGACGGCACACGCGTCCGCGTCGTGGAGTCGGGCGTGGAGGAGCAGGGCTGGCCGGCCGCCGAAGTCGAGGAGTACACCCGGACGCACACCGAGGGCTGGGCGGCCCACCTGGTACGCCTCAACGCGATTGCGGCAAAGTAGGCGGCGATGAGCGAGCCGGCCGAGGACGAACTGTGGGCGGCGGTGGCCGAACCGAGCCGCCGCCGCGTACTCGACCTGCTGCTCGCCCGGGGTGAGGCGACTCCGACAACGCTCGCCGCGCAGCTGCCGTTCACCCGGCAGGCGGTCGCGAAGCATCTGGCCGTCCTCGACCGGGCCGGCCTGGTCGAGGCCCGGCGCAGCGGTCGCGAGGTGCTCTACGCCGTCCGCCCGGACCGGCTCGACGAGGCGGCCCGGGCGATGGCGGCCGCCGCGCGGCAGATGGCCGAGGCGGCGGCGCGCTGGGACCGGCGCCTGGTCGCGATCAAACGGCTCGCCGAAGCCGCCCGCAAAGACGAAGCCGCCCGCGAAGACCAAGCCGCCAACAGAGACGGAGCCGCCCGCCCGGGCGAAGCCGACCGCGAAGACGGTTGATCGGGCGACTCAGCAGAGCTGTTCGCGCCGACCGCCGAGGACGGCCCCCGAGCCCGGGTCCACGAGCATCACGTCGATGCAGACGGTTCCCGGCTCGGGGCCTTTCACCGGTGTGTCACGGTGCGGCCCGCCGAAGAAGGCGGCCGGCACGTTGTGGGCGATGACCACGTACGCCAATGTGTCCTGACCTGCCGCAAGGCCGTAGTACCCGGCGTGCGCGGCGTCCGGGAACCGGATGAGCCGCAGGGCGACCTCGGCCGACGACGCGTACGCCGAACTCTTCCAGTACGCGTCGGCCGCCCGGGCCGCCGCGGGCGCGTCGAGGGCGGCGGAGACCGATGCGGGTGCCGGGAGCGAGACGAACCCCGCGTCCGCGTACGTGACTGCTCTGTCCACATTGGCCGGATCATGGCCGAGGGTGAGCGCGGTCGGCGGCCGGTAGCGTACACCGTCGGCACCGCTGGCCGGGCTGGTCAACGGGAGCAGGAACACGACCCCCGCCAGCAGCGGCAGGGGCAGCCAGCGCAGGGCTGCCGGCTTCGGCGTGGCCTTCATGCGGATCTCCTATTTCTGCCAGATCGTGAACGCGGTGCAGCTCGACGCCGCCCGCCCCCACATGGCGGTGTTGTCGTCGACGCCGTACATGGAGCACGACATCGGCACGAGCACGTCGTCGGAGTAGCGCTGGGCGCCGAGCGCGCTGAACGCGGCCGGCTGCGCGGCGGTCCCGGGCATGTTGCCGGTCTGGTACTTGGCCTCGCCCATGAACTGCGGCACGAGCGGCAGACGCCATTGCTGGGTGAACGGATTGAAGCCGCTACTGGCGTAGACGACTCCGTCGACAGAGCCCTGCAGGCACGAGCAGTTCGCATTCCACAGCACCCGGTACGCGGGTTTGTCCCCGGTTGCGGGTGTGCCCACATATATCGTGTGGAGTTCGCCGGCGGTGTCGCCCAGCCGGCCGGAGCGGTTGGTGTCGTTGGCGAATTGGAAGACGTGCTGGAGTTGCACGGAGAAGTCGCTCGCGGTGTAACGCATGTAACCGCTCTGTCCCCAGCCGTCGCCCGGCCCGCCGTCGCCGGATCCGATCATCACCCAGGCATAGGTCCACGGCATGAATCCGTCCGAGCAGCTGGCGAGCGGCCAGCGCACCACGATGTACGCGGATGCGCCCTCCCAGTTGTACTGCGGCCAGGCATTCGGATTGTGGTAGTAGCCGTCGAAGTAATTCCCGCCGCCGTCGGGCGTACAGGTAACCGCATTCGCGGGCCGGGCGGAAGTCGTCACCGCGGTGATGGACATCGCCAATGTCAGCAACACCACTGTCAGCACATCGGACTTAGGGGTCCGGAACATGCCGCTCATGGTATCCGCGGCAACGAAAGATCGGAGTACCCCGAGTGGCGGACAGTGTGCCGCGATAAGCGTGGCACTAACCCCGAATGAGCAATTCACCCATTCATGTACGCGGATGCTGCTCAACAAAGGTGCGCCAGGCGGTCATAAGAGCGGGCGGCCGAAGGAGCGGGCGGTCAGGAGTGCAGGAGGCTGAGCGCGATCGCCGCGGAGTCGCCGGTCGCCTCCAGGACCCCGGCCATCATGGCCGCCACCATCGTCGCCAGCACGATCAGCTGCCAGCCGCGCGGATGCGGGCGCTCGCCCAGCAGCGCCGCCACGCGGTCGATCACGGCCAGCCGGTGCAGCGCGAGCGGGGCTCCCCGACCGGAGGAGCGGGCCAGCGCGGCGGTGGCGATCGTCTTCGCCACGAGCCGCCGGTCGCCGGTCGCGGTCGCGGCCGCCTCGTCGGCCTGGCGCTCGCACAGGAAGGACACCGCCGCGCGTACGGGAATGAGGGGTGGAAGGGCGGCGGCGGCGAGCGAGGTGGCGGTACGCGCGGCGGCGTGGTGGCCGGACAGGTGGGCGTGCTCGTGGGCGAACAGCGCGCGCTGCTGGGCGGGGGTGAGCAGGCGGAGCAGGCCGGTGGTGACGACGACCTTGCCGGGGCCGCGGCCCAGCCAGCCGCGGGCCGGGACGGCGAACGCGTCGGCGCGGTCGTCCTCGCCGATGATGATGTCGTCGGCGGTGCGGGCGAAACCGCTCAGCGCCGCCTGCTCCCGTGCCCGCGAGCGCATCGCGGCGGTGACCCGCACGCCGGCGGCGACGAGCGCGGCGAGCGCGAGCAGCGAGACGGCGTCGGGGACGGGCACGAGGCCCGGCAGCCGGCGGCCGATCGGCAGGTCGTCGATGAGCATGCCGGCCAGCAGGCAGAGCGACCAGGCGGCGCCGAGCGCGCCGCTGACCGCGGAGAAGGTCAGCGACCACAGCCCCCACCCAGGGGGTACGCGCCGCGCGACCGGGCCGGCCAGCCCGGCGAGTCCGGCGCAGAACAGCAGGGGCAGGTAGACCGCCACGGTCATCAGTCGCCGTCCAGCGCCGCCCGCAAGGCCGCCTCGTCGGCGGGGGAGAGGTTGGTGACGAAGCGCATGAGGATCTCGCCGCGGTCGCTGCCCGCGTCGAGTACGGCGCGCATCTGATCGGCGGCGGCCCCGGCGGCGTCCTGCACCGGCCGGTACGCCGAGCGGCCGGCCGGGCCGACGCGGCGTACGCGGCCCTTGGCGGTGAGCCTCGTCAAGATCGTGTGCACGGTGTTGTACGCGAGCCCGCCGCCTACCGCCTCCTGCACCTCGCTGGCCGTCAGCGCCTGCGGAGCGGACCAGAGTACGCCGAGCACCTCGCCTTCGAGCTGTCCGGCCGGTCTGCGCATGCCAGAAGAGTACCCGGATCGAGGACTTCCCTACGGTTTGTAGGGTCCAATGAGCGCGAACTGGGCTGATGCCGAGTGCTCAGCTGCCGAGACCGATCCCGCTGATCGGGGCGGCCTGCGCGGCGTACCCGGTCGGCGCGAGGCCGTACCAGTCCTCCAGCGTACGCAGCACGCCGTAGTGGTCGATGCGCTGGTCGTAGTGGCCGGGGACCACGCCGGCCCCGGCGATCACGGTCAGGATGTGGTTGCCCGCGCTGTGGTCGTCCTCGTCGTAGGTGACCAGCAGCAGGCTGTTGTTGCGCTGCGCCCACTGCAGGTAGGGCTCCAGGTTGGCCTCGGCCCACCGGTCGCCGGCCGCCGTGCCGCAGTCGTGCATGTCGTTGCAGAGGTCCGGAATCGCGAACGCGACCGTCGGCAGCTGGGAGTAGTCCGCCGGGAGCGCCTCGTAGGGCTGGTTGGACGCGTCCGGCACGTTGTCGAAGTGCACCCACGGGTTGTGCTTGGCCGCGTACCGGCCGGCGGTGCAGCCTCGGTAGCCGGCGTGGGGCAGCCCCTCGGAGTAGCCCGTGAAGCTGAGACCGGCCGCGATCAGTTCACTGCCCAGGTTCGGTACGCCGTGCATCCGCTTCAGGCAGCGGTCGCTGGTGACGCCCTGCGTGGAGCCCGAGAACAGGGCCAGGTAGTTCGGCTGGCTCGGGTGCGTGACCGCGTACGACCGGGTGAGGACGGCCGAGCGCGCGAGCAGGGAGTTGATGTACGGCGCGTGCGGGTCGCCGACCTCGTGCTCGAAGGCCTTGTTCTCGAACATGACGACCAGGACGTGCGCCGGCCGCTGAGGGACGGTCGTCGCGGCGGTCGCCGGCGGGCGCGCTGCCGGGTGCTTCGCGGGGGCCGCGTTGCTCGCGGCGCCGAGGGAGGCGGCCAGGGCCAGGCCGGCGAAGAGCGCCAAATACCGTCGCATGCCCGCACCATACCGAGAAGAGCGGCAAAATCGTGCATATGGGGCGAGGTGCGGTGTGGCGGCTGCGGTCGGGTGTGGGTCTGTTCCTGCTGTCCTGGGTGCCGTTCGCCCAGCTCTACATCTGGATCGCCGACCTGAGCGGGGAGTCGGCCGACAAGGCGCGGGTCTCCATCTGGACCGTGCAGTACCTGATCGGATTCATCGGGCTGGTCCTGGCCGGGACCGCCGCCAAGGTCGCCATACGCGCCGCCGGCTGGAAGCACCTGCCGATCACCCTGTGGCGAATGCTGTGGACGGGGCAGTTGCCTGGATCTTCCTAATCAGTGTCACCCGATGGTGTTCGTGTCGTCGCAGAGCGTGCGTCCATGCAGGAGTATGTGAGAACGCCCAGGTCAGTGCGGTTCCACGTCCGTCCATTATGGATGGTGACGCATCGATTCCCCGCGTCGAGCAGGGTGGCCTTGCGATTCGTGCGGAGGGTCGGCGATGATGGCCCCTTCCGGCACCCGGCCGGACGTCACTCTGCGCCCACGGACGCGTACAGGAGGTCTGGCATGACCGAGAACCGGCTGAAGGGCCGCGTCAAAGGGCTGTTCAGCGGCGCGGTGGCTGACGAGGACGTACAAGTCATGCCACTGCCCGAACCCGGCCACGTTCCCGCTCAGCACCCGGGGGCCGGGCACGACCACCCCGACTCCGACGGCGAGCGGCAGGCGCTGCAGGTACTGGTGCTCGCCCGGCGTACGGCCGATGAGCACCTGTCGCTCGCCCAGCATGAGGCCGACAAGATCCGGTCGGATGCGCGTACGCGGGCGGAGCAGCTCAACCGGGAGGCTCAGGCGAGCGCCGAGGCCGTCCGGTTGCAGGCCGAGAACCTGCTCAACGACGCGCGCGCCCGGGCGGAGCAGCTGGCCCGCGAAGCCCAGGCGAACGCCGAGAGCCACCGGCAGCAGTCGGAGAAGGCCCTGGCCGACGCGCGTACGCGGGCCGAGGAGATCATCAGCGGGGCCGAGGCCAACGCCGACACCCTCGACCAGGAGGCGCAGCAGCGCTACCAGGACGTGGTCGGCAGCCTGGAGGGCAAGCGGGCGGCCATCCAGCGCCGGATCGAGGCGCTGCAGCAGTTCGACCGGGAGTACCGGGCCCGGCTCGCGACCTTCATGCAGGGACAGCTGCGGGCGCTCGGCACCGACGTGCAGCCCAACCCGCTGCCGGCCGACCTCGACCCGAACGCCGCCGCCGAGGAGGAGGACGAGGCCGAGGCGACCCAGTAGGGCCGGTGAGACATCGGATGTTCCTGCGCTGACGTGGCCGCCGACCTCGGCGGCCACGTCCGTATGTCGTCGATTCATCCGATGCCCGGTCTTGACGGTTGCGGGCGGGCTGGCCTAGGGTCGGCACGCGTCCATCCAGCCCCATCGCTTTCTTGCGCCTCCCGTCCCGCGTCCCGCCCAGCCCCTCGGTGAAACCAGGGGCCGGATCGGCGCGCCCGTGACAGGAGCGAGATCCGCCCGGTCTCGCCGCATCAAGGAGCACGCATGGGACTTTCCCGCCGCACCGTCCTGACCGCCCTCGGCACGGTTCCGCTCGCCGCGCCGCTGCTGACCGCCCTCGGCCAGGAAGCCGCCTCCGCCGCCGGCCCGCCCGGCGACGTGGTCGGCAAGATCACCGTCGGCTACCAGGGCTGGTTCGCCTGCGCCGGCGACGGCGCCCCGATCAACGGCTGGTGGCACTGGAGCCAGAACTGGGGCCAGGCCCCCTCGCCGTCCAACAACGCCATCAAGGCCTGGCCGGACATGCGCGAGTACGCGCGTACCTACGCGACGGCGTACCCGAACCTGAACGGGGGCGGGGCCGCGACGCTGTTCTCGTCCTACGACCAGTCGACCGTGGACCTGCACTTCCTGTGGATGCAGCAGTACGGCATCGACACGGCCGCCCTGCAGCGGTTCAACCCGAACAGCAGCGAAGGCGCGACCCGCGACGCGATGGCCCAGAAGGTACGCGCCGCCGCCGAATCGCACGGCCGCAGGTTCTACGTCATGTACGACGTCTCCGGCTGGGCGAACATGCAGCCGGAGATCAAGACGGACTGGACGAACAAGATGGCGGCGCACACGGCCAGCGGCGCGTACGCCCGCCAGAACGGCAAGCCCGTCGTGTGCATCTGGGGCTTCGGCTTCAACGACGCCAACCACCCGTGGAGCGCGGCCGCCTGCCTCGACGTGGTCAACTGGTTCAAGGCCCAGGGCTGCTACGTCATCGGCGGCGTGCCGCGGGAATGGCGTACGGGCACGGGCGGCTCCCGGGCCGGGTACGCCGACGTCTACCACGCCTTCAACATGCTGTCGCCCTGGATGGTCGGCGCCATCTCGGACGCCGCCGGTTCGGACTCGGTCTACCAGAACATCACCGTGCCCGACCAGGCCGACTGCAACGCCCACGGGATCGACTACCAGCCCTGCGTCCTGCCGGGCGACGTCTCGGCCCGGCAGCGCAAGCACGGCGACTTCATGTGGCGGCAGTTCTACAACATGGTCCGCGCCGGCTGCCAGGGCGTCTACATCTCCATGTTCGACGAGTACGGCGAGGGCAACCAGATCGCCAAGACGGCCGAGAACGCGGCCGGCGTACCCGCGGGAAGCGGCCTGCTCGCCCTGGACGAGGACGGGACCGCCTGCTCGTCCGACTACTACCTGAGGTTGACCGGCGACGGCGGCCGGATGCTGAAGGGGCAGATCGCCCTGACTGCGACCCGCCCGACGCCGCCGGTGGCGGGAACGAGCCCGACCACGGTGGTGAGCCTGCGCTCGCGGGCGAACAACCTGTACGTGACCGCGGAGAACGCGGGGGCCGCGGCGCTGATCGCCAACCGCGCGGCGATCGGCGCGTGGGAGCAGTTCGACCTGCTGGACGCGGGCGGCGGCAACGTCGCGCTGCGAGCGCACGCCAACAACCTCATCGTCACCGCGGAGAACGCGGGGGCGTCGCCGCTGATCGCGAACCGCACCACGGTCGGCGGCTGGGAGACCTTCCAGCTCGTCCGCAACTCCAACGGGACGGTCAGTCTGAAAGCCCTGGCGAACAACCTCTACGTCTGCGCGGACAACACGGGGGCGTCGCCCCTGATCGCCAACCGTGCCGCGATCGGCGGCTGGGAGCAATTCGATCTGATCGGCGCATAACGGTTGGGTCTGGCGTCGGGCGGTAGGGAGCAATACCGCATAACGATCAGGGCCCAGGGCCTGTCTCCCGGATCTCGTGGTCCGGTGGCGAGGCTCAGGCGGCGATCGGCAAGCTTGATCTTCGTCGTCAGGCTGGTGGCCTGTCGGCGAAGACTCAAGCGCCGCCGATCGCCGTCTGAGGCCGCCAACGGGCCGCGAATGATCCGGGAGACAGGCCCTAGCCAATCGGGCTGGTATCCGGCTAGTTTCAGCGCATGTTCGACGCCGCCTTCTGGGAGAAGATCAAGGCCGACGACCTGCGGGTCCCGGCCGGATACCAGCCCGACCTGCTCATCGAGGAGCTGGAGCACCTCCTGCGCTCCCCCGAGGAGGCCGTCCGCGACAAGCTCGCGTTCGAGATCCTCGCGGACTGGGTGCTGAGCGGCGTCGTCGACCACGACCTCGCCGACTTCGGCGACCGCCTGTGCGCGGCCCTGTTCCGGGGCCTCGGCGAGAGCGAGTCCGACAGCGTCTTCGGCCGTTCCTTCGCGGCGGCCACCCTCGGCATGGTCATCGAACGCGACAACGCCGCCCGCCTCGTCGACGCCGAGACCATCCAGCGCTGGCTCGGCGCGTACCTCATGTGGTGGGAGCTCGAAGCGGACCTGCGCGGCGCCGTCGACCCCCGGCGCGGCGTCGCCCACGCCCTCGCCCACGGCGCCGACGTCATCGCCGCCGCGGCCCGCAGCCGCCACCTGCCCACCGACCAGGCCCGCGTCTTCCTCGGCAGCATCGTGGTACGCATCCGCACCGGCGAACTGCCGTGGCTGCTCAGCGAGGACGACCGGCTCGCGTACGCGACCATGGCCCTGCTGCACCGGGGCGACCTGGGCCCGGCCGACCTCGCCGACGTCCTCGCGCCGCTGCGCCACCTCGGCGGAGCGGAGAACCGCGTCGACATCGACCCCGGCGCGTACGCGCGGATCAACGCGCTCAACTGGCTGCGGGCGCTGTACCTCCAGCTCCACCTCGGCGTGACGCCGATGCCGTGGTACTGCGAGGACGGGCACTTCGAGCGGTCGATCCCGGCCCGCGACCGGATGCTGGAGATCCTCGGCGAGACGCTGCGCTTCTACTCCTACTGGTACGCGGAGTAGCGCCGCACAGCTCCAGGACGACGTCGACGATGGCCGACGTGCCAGCGAGGCGGGGGCGTGCACACACGGACGTCCTCAGTGGAGGATCTCAGGTCGATCGGGGTCGGCCCCACCGGGGGAGTGCACGGCCAGGCACGCCGCCCGGAGGGGCTCGACCGCGGGGTCGCCGGCCCGCCACACCAACGTCCACGGGTACGCGAGTCCGCCCGCGACCGGCCGCCGCACGACCCCGGGCGGGTACGCGGTCGACCGCAGCCCGACGGTGATGCACGCGCCCTCGGCGACCAGGTCGAGGGCAGCGGAGGCGCCGTCGGCGGTGACCGGGTGACGGCGCGGGGTGAAGCCGCACGCCGTGCGGACGAAGGCGTTCCACTCCGGGGCGAGGTCGTCGGCCGGGAGGTAGAACATCTCGGCAGCGAGGTCGGACAGCGCGATCTCGTCGTGAGCGGCGAGGGCGTGCGTCGCGGGGAGAAGGACGTCGACGGGTTCGTCGGCGACGTGCTCGGTGGCGAGCCCGTCGTCTCCGCCCGGTGAACCGGAACCGCGTGCTTCGAGACCCGGACCGGTGAAGGCCGCGTCGAGGTCGCCGGCGTGCAGCCGCTGCCGGTGACGACCCAGCGCGGTGATCCGGACGACCACACCGGGCTCGCGGGCCCGCAACGCGCTCAGCACCCGGCGGGGCAGGCGCAGCTCGCCGTCCAGCACGTCCACCCGCAGCTCGCGGGCGCCGATCGCGTGCAGGCCCGCCTCGATCGCGGCGACCGCCTGGCGGGCGTACGGCCGGAACCGTTCGCCTTCCGCGGTCAGCTCCACCCCATGACGCGTACGCGTGAACAGAACCGCGCCGACCCGTGTCTCCAGGAGCCGGATCTGGTTGCTGAGGGCCGGCTGCGACACGAACAGCCGGGCGGCCGCGCGGGTGAAGTGCAGTTCCTCGGCGAGTGTCAGGAAGTACCGCAGCAGCCGCGGGTCGACGCCGTCACCTCGGTTCATAACCAGATCCTGTCACCGGCGGCGGTTCCTGTCTTGGACCGGCCGGGGTCGCGGCGCCCAGCCTGGAAGGCATGACGATCAGAATCGGTGACCATCTGGTGGGGCCGGATCAGCGGCCGTTCATCGTCGCGGAGCTGTCCGGCAACCACGGCGGCTCGCTCGACCGCGCCCTGGCGATCGTGGACGCGGTCGCGGACAGCGGCGTACACGCCCTGAAACTACAGACCTACACGCCGGACACGATCACCATCGACCACGACGGCCCGCAGTTCCGGGTGTCCGCGGAGCACCCGCTGTGGGGCGGGGAGAACTTGTATCAGCTCTACCGCCGCGCCCACACCCCGTACGCCTGGCACGAAGCGATCTTCGCCCGGGGCCGGGAACGCGGGCTGACCGTGTTCTCCGCCCCCTTCGACCCGACAGCTGTGGAGCTGCTGGAAGGGCTGGGGTGCCCGGCGTACAAGATTGCTTCGTCGGAGCTGGTGGACCTGCCGCTCGTCGCCCTGGCGGCGGCGACGGGCAAGCCGCTCATCCTGTCGACCGGCATGGCGTCCCTTGTGGACATCGCCCAGGCGGTCTCGACGGCCCGGGCCGCCGGGGCGCGGGAGATCATCCTGCTGGCGTGCACCGCGGCCTACCCGGCTCCGGCGGCGGACTCGAACCTGCGGCGGATTCCGTTGCTGAGCGACGTCTTCGACCTGCCGGTGGGACTGTCGGACCACACGCTGGGGTTGGGGGCAGCGGTGGCCTCGGTCGGGCTGGGGGCCGTGCTCATCGAGAAGCATGTGGCGCTCGGTTCCGACAGCGGGGTGGACGCGGCCTTCTCGCTGACGCCCGCCGAGTTCGCGAACCTGGTGACCGAGACGGGCCGGGCCTTCTCGGCACTGGGGACCGACCACATCGGACCCTCGGAGAGCGAGGCGGAAGGACTGCGGTTCCGGCGGTCGCTGTACGTGGTGGCGGACGTCGAGGCCGGGGAGGAGGTGACGGCGTCGAACGTCCGGTCGATCCGGCCGGCGGGTGGCCTCGCGCCGGGGGAGACGTCCCAGGTCCTCGGCCGCCGCTTCCGATCCGCAGTGCGCCGCGGTACGCCGCTGACCTGGGACCTCGTGTAGGAGCGCAGGCGTCTGGCGATCTGGCCGGTCATGATCAGAGCGCTGATCAGAGTCGCGTCCTAGCCGTACCGCACTCATATGGCGACTGTTGTCAACGCGCTGATCATGAAGTGAGCTGCGGACGGCCGACGAGGTCCGACAAACCGGGAAAGGCGCAACCACCTGCCTCGATCATGGAAGCGGTGCTGGTGGTGTGGTGATCAAGTGCCCGAGAGCTGTAGTAGTTGATCTCCATTGCTTGATCAAGTGCCCTGGAGCTGCTGAATCAGCCCATCTTTTGCCAGCTTTCGGGCACTTGATCAAGCTATCGCTCCACGATCTTGCATGACGGCCCGGCAGTACCCGCCCATCGGCAGTGCCCTCTGCGACGATCTTGCGCGAATGTCTCCAATTTCGCGGCGAATGCCCGGAATGCCAGTACATTCGCGCAAGATCGTCGCAGAGGGGGGCGCGGGGCGCGGTGGAGTGGAGGGGCCGGGGTGGGAGCGGGGGCGGGGGTGGGAGCGGGCAGTGTGGACGGTGGGCGGGTGGCAAGATGGCCCCCATGTCCTCCCAGATCGGCCTGGTCGATGTCGTGCAGGCCCTGCGTTCCGAACTGGCCCGTGCCAGCGCCCTCGCCACCGGCGAGGACATCCAGTTCCCCGTCGGTCAGATCACTTTGGAGTTCCAGGTCGGTGTGACCACGTCGGCCGAGGCCCGGGGCGGTGTCCGGTTCTGGGTGCTGGAGCTGGGCGCGCAGGCCGGGGTCTCCGCCGAGTCCGTGCAGAAGGTGACGATCCAGCTGGATCCGCCGGTGGACGCGTACGGGCGGCCGGTCAGGGTGTCGGCGGGGGAGACGGAGAAGCCCGGGTGAGCGGCTTCGCCGACCGGGTCGTCGAGGTGCTCTGCGATCTGGGGCCGGAAGCGCGGCCGCGCTGGCTGACGTCGTCCGGTCTGCTCGTGGACGACCGGCATGTGCTGACCGCCGCGCACGCCGTCGTGCCCGGAGCCGCCGTCACGGTACGCGGCGCGGACAAAGTCGAGCACGCCGCCACGGTCAAGGTGCACGGGGAGGCGGGCGGTGTCGACCTCGCGATCCTGGAGACGGCCGGGGGCCGAAGGCTGACGAGGCTCGCGTGGGGGGCCGTCGACCGCGACGGTGCCGAGATCGTCGCCGGCTGCCGTGGTCTCGGTTATCCGGTGTTCCAGCAGGTTCCGGGTCCCGACGGCCGGCCCGTACGCGACACCGCCCAGCTCGACGGCGTCATCCCGACCGGCGACCGGCGGGTGTCGGAGCTGCTCACGTTGCGGGTGACCAGTACGCCCCGGCCGCTTCCCCCGCAGGAGGAGGCGCTCGGGCGCAGCCAGTGGTCCGGGGTCTCCGGCACGGTGATCGTCACCGCCGACGACGTGATGGTCGGGGTCGTCACCGAGCACCATCCGCGGGCGGGCGACGCGGCCGTGACGCTGACGCCGATCACCGCGATCGACCGGCTCGCCGACGCTCCACAGTGGTGGGACATCCTCGGGCGGCGGCACGAGAAGCTTCCCAGGAGAAGGCGGTCGGCGTACCACGCGATCGTGGACGAGATCGTGGCGCGTACGCCGGCGCTGGTCGATCGGGAGGCCGAACTCGGCGAGCTGCGGGCGTTCGCGACCGGCCGGGAGGCGTACCGGTTCCTCATCGGTACGCCGTGGGCGGGCAAGACGGCGCTCGTCGCGCATCTGGCGGCCGACCCGCCCGACGGCGTGGACTGCGTCGCGTACCTGTTGCAGCGGCGGGCGCTGGACGCGACCGGGTCGCGGTTCCTCGCCGCCGTCACCGGCCAGCTGGCCGCCGTGCTGGACGAGGAGCCGCCGGAGAACCCGGACGCCGCGAACCTGGCCGACCTGTGGCGCCGCGCGGCCGACCGGGCCGAGCGCGTCGACCGGCACCTGCTGCTCGTGGTCGACGGCCTGGACGAGGATCTGCGCCCGGCCGGGGAGCGCAGCGTCGCGTCCCTGCTGCCGGCCCGCGCGGGCGGCTTCACCCATGTGCTCGTCACCGCCCGCCGCGATCAGCTGCCCGAGGACCTGGACGTCGATCATCCCTTGTGGAACGTCACGCCCGTCCGGATGGAGCAGGTCGTCGAGGCGGCCCGCGTCGAGCAGCGCGCGGTCTTCGACCTCGACGCGCTGCTCCGCGAGCCGGATGCGCGCAAGGTGATCGGGCTGATGTCGGCCGCGGCCGGCCCGCTGACCACGCCGGAACTCGCCGAACTGGGGGAACTCGACCCTTTCGTGGTGGCGGCGATCGTTGAGAAGCAGGCGGCCCGCGTCCTGGACGGCGGGGCCGGCGGGTGGCGCTTCGGCCACCAGACCCTGCTCGACGCTTGCCGCGACACCATCTTCGGACCGCAGCTCGCACCCTACGTGACCACTGTGGACACCTGGGCCGGGCGCCACGCGTCGGCCGGCTGGCCCGCGACCACCCCGCCCTACCTGCTGGCGCACTATCCGTGGGCACTGCTCGCGCGTCGCGACGACACCCGCTTCGCCGAGCTGACCGGCGACCCGCGCTGGCTCGACACCGCCGTCACCGCCCGTGGCGTCGACGCCGTCCTCGCCCCGTTGCGCGCCGCGCCGACCCCCGGGCCCGCGTTGCGCCTTCTCGAAACACAGGCCCACTTCCTGCGTACGCGGAAAGGCGTGCCCGTGGCGGGTCAGCTGGCCCTGGCGGCGGCGTTCGCCGGGTCGGACGATCCGCGCTGGGCGACCGCGGCCGGAGAGCGGTGCGGCCTGGCCGCCGACTGGACCAGCGGCCGGGCCAGCCGCTCGCTCGTGCGCTCCTTCGACACCGGCAGCCGCCAGGTCTGGTCGGCCGTGTTCGTCACCGACACGACCGTGCTGACCGGCGACGACGACGGCCGGGTACGCCTGTGGGAGCTGGACGGCGGCCGGTACACCGACGTCGGCCGCCATGCTTCCGGCGTACACCGGATGGGGGTGTGGAACGGGACCGCGGTGTCCTGCGGGAACGACCAGACGGTGCGACTGTGGAGTCTGGACGGTGGGCCGGAGCGTGAGCTGGTCCGCGGCCTGGGCCACACGTGGGCGGTGGCCTGGTCGCCGGACGGCCGGAAGATCGCGACCGGCGGCCGCGACCGCGTGGTACGCCTGTGGGACGTCGCGACCGGCGCGGACGAGCTCGTCGGCACCCACGACGACCAGGTACGCGTGCTCGTCTTCAGCCCCGACGGCACGATGATCGTCACCGGCGGCCGGGACGACACGATCCGGGTCTGGTGGCCCGCGACCGGGGCCGGGCGGATCCTGGGCCGCAACGAACCCGGCAAGTGGATCGAGGCGCTGGCCGTGACGCCCGACGGGCAGACGGTGATCACCGGTTCCTACCACGGCGTGGTGAAGGCGTGGCCGCTCGACGGCGGGCAGCCGCGCACGATCGGGCGGCACGAGGGCCAGGTCTGGGCGGCGGCGGTGAGCCCGGACGGCACGTTCGCGGTGACCGGCGGCGGTGACGGCTGCGTACGCCTCTGGCCGCTCGCGCCCGGCGTGACCGAACGCGTCCTCGGCCGCCACGGCGAACCCGTACGCTGCGTCAGCGTCAATCCGGCCGGCACGCTCGTCGTGTCCAGCGCGGCCGACGGGAACGTGCACCTGTGGGACCTCTCCTCCTCGGGCGACGCGGTCCCGGTGCGGCAGTCGCTGACCGCGGTCGCCGTCGACCCCGCCGGGCAGGTCTACACCGGATCGCTCGCCGGGGAGGTCCGGCGGCTGGCGGACGGGCTGCCGGGCGCGCCGGTCGGCGTACGCGCGCTGGCGGTGGCCGGCGGGCGGGTGTTCGCGCTCGCCGAGGACGGCCGGCTGCTCGTGGACGGGACGGAGTTCGGCCGCCAGGTCGGCGCCCGGTCCCTGGCGTCGTTCGCGGACGTGGTGGTGGTCGCGGGCGGGGCGGAAAGCGTGTCGCTGTGGCCGATCGGCGGCTCCGGCGGCCTGCCCGTCCGGCGAGTGGACGCCGGACGGCAGATCCAGGTCGTCGCGGCGGCCGCCGACGGGACGATCCTCGCCGGGTACGCGTCGGGGAGCCTGTCGCTCGTCCAGCCCTGGTCCGCGGTGGAGCAGCTGCTGCCACCGGATCTCCATCCTCCTGTGTGGAGCGTCGCGGCGACGGTCGCCGGCGGATCGTTCCTCGGCGCGTCCGGAGATCTCCAGGGCGCGGTCCGGCTGTGGCCGGGCGGCGAGGTGTTCGCCACGCTCGACGGTCCCGTGGCCGGTCTCGGCTTCGCCGCCGACGGCCGCGTCCTGCTCGGCGCCGGAACCGAGGGCCTGACCGCCTGGTCGGTGGCCGACGGGCGGGTGCTGGTACGCGTACGCACCGAGCCGCTGACCGGGCTGGCCGTCGCCGGGACCACCGCAGCCACGCTCTCCGATCAGCTGGGCGTCACCCGGTGGCGGCTGCGTCTCTGAGCCACCCTGCTTCTCCGGGCCACGCTGCTTTCTGAGCCACGCCGCTTTTCTGAGCCACGCCGCCGGTATTGGCCCGAGCGTCGCGGCGGCCGGTGTTCCTACGCTGCAACCATGGAGTTGTCGGAGGCCACGGCCGTCCTCGCGGGTACGCCCGCCGTCCTGGAAGCACTGCTCGCCCGGCTGCCCGACGGCTGGGCCCGTCGCGACGACGGGCCGGGCACCTGGAGCGCGTACGCGATCCTCGGGCATCTGCGGCACGGCGACGCGACCAACTGGCTGCCGCGTACGCGGATGATCCTGAACGAGGGGACGGCGCGCGGGTTCGAACCGTTCGACCGGGAGGCGATGCTGCGCACGGCGCCTGTGCCGGTGACCGCGCTGCTGGCGGAGTTCGCCGAGGCCCGGCGGGCGAGCCTGGCCGAACTGGCCGCCCTGAACCTGACCACCCCCGACCTCGTACGCCGAGGCCGCCACCCGGAGTTCGGTGAGGTGACGCTGGGTCAGCTGATCGCGTCGTGGGTGGCGCACGACCTGACGCACATTGGCCAGGCGAGCGAAGTGCTGGCGCGGCACTACCGGGAGGACGTGGGCCCGTGGCGCGCCTACATGCCCGCCCTGAACGGCACCGCCCCCGCCGAGTAACCCACCCACCCACCCACCCGCCCGCGCCCGCCCCCGCCCCGCGGCGACCCGCCAAGATCCCGTTTGGATCAGGGAAATCACCCGAATCTTGGCCCAAGATTACGTGGAATTCCCTGATCCAAACGGGATCTTGAGGGGCGGGGCGCGGGCGGGCGGACAGCAGGACGCCCCCGCCGGATCCGGCGAGGGCGTCGTCGTGCGGGCCTATTCGGCGTCGGCGCTGACCTTGTGGTGGTGCGGCTCGCGCTGCGCCGGGATCACCGGTACGCCGACCTCGTCGTCGTCCACGGCCGGCGGCACCTCGAGCGCGAGGTCGAGCACGTCGTCGTCCTCGGGCAGCGCCTCGGGCGCGACGACCTCGACCTGGACGGTCTCGGACTGGACGGTCTCGGCCGACAGCGCGCCGTTGCGGCCGTTCTGCTCGGCGGCCAGCCGTGCGTCCTGGCGCGGGTCGAACAGGTTGCGGCTCTCGAAGGCGGCGAAGCGCGGCGGCTGCTCGGGCTCGGGCCGGCGCAGTTCCTCGACCCGCCGGGCCTCCTCGGCGCGGCGCTGGTCGTCGGCCTGGCGCTGCTCGTACTCGGCGCGGCGCTGCTCGAACTCGACCTGGCGGGGGTCGCGGCGGCCCTCGGGGCGCTCGTCCTCCGGCCGGCGCAGGCCGAGCAGGCCACCGGTCGGCTCCTCGACCGGGCGCCGCGGTTCCTCCACGGCCCGGGGCTGCTCCTCGGCCACGCGGCGCTGCTCTTCGGCGGCCCGCTGCTCCTCGGCCGGACGGCGGTGGTCCTCGGCGGGCCGGTGACCGTTCTCCTCGGCGGGCCGGCGGTAGTCGTCGGCGGGCCGGTGACCGTTCTCCTCGGCGGGCCGCGCGGGCTCGTCGGACCGGACCGCGCCGGCACCGGCACCGGAGACCGGCACCATCCGGAACTCGCCGGTCTCGCCGCTGATCGCCGCGGCCGCCATGACCGCCGCGGCGGCCCGGTCGGCGACCCGCTGGGCCTCGCGCTGGACGCGGGCGCGTACCTCGGCGGCGTGCCGCTCGGCCGCTTCCGCCGCCCGGCGGGCCTCGTCGAGGCGGGTGGTCTCACTGGCGAGGTCCTGGCGGGTCTGGGCGAGCTGCTGCTGGAGCTGGGAGAGCTCGGTGGAGGCCGCGGATCCGTCCTGGCGGGCCTGGTTCAGCTGCTGCTGTACGCTGCCCAGCTGCTGCTGGAGCTGGGCGAGCTGCTGCTGGCGGCCCTGGATCTCCTTCTGCACCAGCGCCATCTGCTGCTGGTGGGCGGCCTGCTGGTCGTTGGCGCGCTTGCGCAGGTCGGCGGAGTATTGCTCGACCTCGGCCTGCATCGCCGCGTTCTTCTGCTCCGCCCCCGTCCGCTGCTGGGCCAGCTCGGCCTCGTGCGCGGCGCGCTGGTCGTTGAGCTCGGCCTCGGCGTTCGTGCGCAGCAGGCCGATCTCCTGCTGGGTCTGGTGGTGCGCGGCCTCGGTGTCCTGCTTGATCTTCTCCAGGGCGGCCTCGACCATGGCCTGCACCTCGGCCTGGGCCTGGGCGGCCGCGGCGGCGCTGGCCTCGGCGACGCGCTGGGCCTCCTGCAGCGACGCCTGGAACGCGGCCTCGCCCTCGGCGCGGGCCTTGTCGGCGGCCTCGTGGGTCTCGCTGAGCCGCCGGTCGGCTTCGGTCTGCGCCTCGGTGACCCGCTGCTCGGCGGTGTTCACGATCGCGTCGGCCTGCTTCTCCGACAGCGCCAGGATCTGGTCGACCATCGGGCCGAGGTGGCGGAACGACGCCCGGTCCACCTGCGGGGGGTTCTGGCGGATCTCGTTGAGCTCGGTCTGCAGCTCGGTGAAGTCCATCTCCAGGTGCTGCAGGTTCGAGGCGAGCGTCTGAATCTGGCGGTACGCGCGCTCGCGCTCGCCCGACAGGCTCGCGATCTCGCCGGCGACGTGCTCGACGTACAGGTCGACCTGGCGTTTGTCATAACCGCGCAGGCCCGAGTCGAAGTTCGGCCGCGAGGTCATGCTCTCGCTCTGGCCGTGCGTTCCCTCACCTTGGGACATGCGCCATCCTCCACACGATCATCAGCGCGGCAATCGGGGGACCGTACCTAACCCGCGCAGTCGACGGACTATACCGCCCGGCTGTTGCCATGCGAAGGCCTCCGGAGCCCCTCCGCGGTGACCCGAACGGCCACTCTTGCCGTGAGAGAGGGGATTGGGGCGATGGGAGGGGGTTTCGCAGCGGTCGACGAAGACCTATGCTCGTGCGCATCGCTCTGTGAACGTTCACGGCCTGCCCCGCCCCTGAACGACGTCCCTTTTGGAACAAAACTCAGGAAACCACCCGCTCCACGGACTGGGAACGTTCACAGAGCGCCACACTCACCATTTCGATCAAGGAGAACGGGATGGCAAGAACCCCCGCCCGGATCGCCGCGCTGCTGCTCACCGCGGCCGCGGCCGTGTTCGCCGTACAGCCGCCCGCGCTGGCCGCGAACACGCTGTCGATGCTCGGCGCCGACGTGTCCTCGGTCCAGCGCAGCCTCGACCTCGGTGCGAAGTACTACAACGGCGCCGGTACCGCCGGCGACCCGCTCGACATCCTCAAGGGCGTCGGCCTGAACTACGTACGCCTGCGGGTCTGGAACAACCCGGCCAGCGGCTACAACAACCAGGCGAAGGTCCTGGCGTACGCGAAGACGGTCAAGGCCAAGGGGCTGAAGCTCATGGTCGACTTCCACTACTCGGACACCTGGGCCGATCCCGGCAAGCAGTACAAGCCGGCGGCCTGGTCGAGTCACGGGATCAGCCAGCTGCAGACCGACGTGTACAACTACACGTACCAGGTGTGCAGCGCGCTGAAGGCGCAGGGGACGACGCCGGACAGCGTACAGATCGGCAACGAGATCAACGTCGGGATGCTGTGGAACGACGGCAAAGTGGTGAACAACGACTTCACCAACCTGTCGTTGCTGCTCAAGTCCGGCTACAACGCGACGAAGGCGTGCAACAGCGGTACGCAGGTCATCATCCACACGGCCGACGCCGACAGCGACGCCAACGCCCGCTGGTTCTACGACGGCATCACGGCCAAGGGCGTGACCTGGGACATCACGGGGCTGTCGTACTACTGCATGTGGCACGGGACGCTGTCCAACCTGTCCTCGGTGATCACGGACGTGAAGTCCCGGTACGGCAAGCCGGTGATCCTCGCCGAGACGGCGTACCCGTTCACGGCGGCGAACGCCGACTCGCAGGCCAACTCGGTGAGCGGCTCGGCGCCGTGCTCCGGGTACGCGGCCACCTGGGCCGGCCAGGCGAGTGAGTTCACGGCCGTGCAGAACACCGCCCGCGGCGCGGGTGCGATCGGCGTCTTCTACTGGGAGCCCACCTGGTACGCGATCGCCGGCAACGGCTGGGACCCGGCCAACATCAACGGCACCGGGGACCAGTGGGACAACATGGCGCTGTTCGACTGGACCGGCCATCTGAACCCGAATGTGCGGTTCACGGCGTAGTCCGGCGAACGGGAAGGACGCGGCCCGGCCGGGGAGGGGAGCCCCCGGCCGGGCCGCACTCGTCTGCCGGCCGAGGAGCGCGGAGGCCGCCGGCACGAAGCAACTATTCACTCAGTGAAGAGTCTCTTGACGTGGCCTATTCACTCAGTGAATACTCCTCGCATGTCGACGGGGCACGTACTGCTGGGGCTGCTGAGCCGAGGGCCGCAGCACGGCTACGACCTCAAGCGCGCCCACGACAGCCGGCTGCCGGCCGGCAAGCCGCTCGCCTTCGGCCAGGTCTACGCGACCCTCGGCCGCCTGCAGCGCGACGGCCTCGTGACGGAGACCGGCGCGGGCAAGGCCGGCGGTCCTGAGCGGACGTTCTACGACCTGACCGACGCCGGCCGGGCGGCCCTGGCCGAGTGGCTGCACACGCCCGAACCGCCCGCCCCGCACCTGGGCGGGACGATGTTCGTCAAGGTCGTCGTGGCCCTGCTGGCCGCCGACCGGCAGACCGCCGTGGACTACCTCGCCCGCCAGCGCGAGGCGCACATGGCCCGGATGCGCGAACTGACGCGGGACAAGGAATCGGCGGCCTCCCTCGGCGAGGTCGCCGCCGCCGACTACACCATCGCCCACCTCGACGCCGACCTGCGCTGGATGCAGCAGACGGTCGCCCGGGTGGACGCCCTCGCCGGCGAGATCGCCGAAGATGCGACCGCCGCGGACGAGGCCGGCGGGGACGAGACCGGCGGGGACGAGACCGGCGAAGACGAGATCGCCGAAGACCAGACCACCCACGGGGAGATCACGAGATGAACGGAATGAGCCTGCTGGAGGCCAGACGCGTCACGAAGGCGTACGGGCGCACGACCGCGCTGGACGCCGTCGACCTCCGGCTCGGCGCGGGGGAGGTCGTCGCGATCACCGGCGCCTCCGGCTGCGGCAAGTCCACGCTGCTGATGTGCCTGTCGGGGATCGGCGTACCGGACTCCGGGGAGGTGTGGTTCGCCGGGGCCCGCCTCGACGACCGGCCGGAATCGGTGCGGGCACGGCTGCGGCGGACGGAGATCGGCGTACTCCTGCAGCATGGACAGCTGGTGCCGGAGTTGCCGGCGGCGGAGAACGTGGCTCTGCCCCTCCTGCTCGGGGGCGCGCGGCGGGCGGGGGCCCTGCGCGCGGCGGGAGAGTGGCTGGACCGGTTCGGGGTGGGTGAGGTGGCCGCGCTGCGGCCGGGCGAGCTGTCCGGTGGCCAGCAGCAGCGGGTCGCGCTGGCCCGCGCGCTGATCACGAGCCCGCGCCTGCTCTTCGCCGACGAGCCCACGGGATCGCTCGACTCCGTCGCCGGCGAGGCGGTCCTGCGCGCCATGATGACCGCGGCGCGTGACCTGTCGACGGCGGTCGTGCTGGTCACCCACGACGCCACGGTGGCCGCGTACGCCGACCGCGAACTGCACATGCGCGACGGTGCCTTCCCGGGTCAGGTGGTGCCGGCATGAGGGCGGCGACCCTGCTCCGGCTGGCGTTCGCGGGTTCCTGGACCGACGGCGTACGCGCGGCGCTCACGGTTGTCGCGGCGTTTCTCGCCGGACTCGCCATCCTCGCGGTCGGCGTGGTGACGAACATGGCGCCGACGACCGCGATCCTGCCCGACGGCGACGGCCTTCCGCAGGAGTACCCGACGAGCTACCGGTACACGTCGCAGTTGCTCAACGAACCGGGGCTGCGACCCGGCCTGATCATCATGGTCGCCGCGCTCGCGATCCCCGCGCTGTTCCTCATCGCGCAGGCCGCCCGCCTCGGCGGGCCCGCCCGCGACCGCCGGCTCGCCGCCCTTCGCATCGCCGGTGCGGCTCCGCAGCAGGTCCGCTGGATCGCCGGCGCCGAGCAGGGCTTCGCGGTCGCCGCCGGCGCCGTGCTGGCCGCGGTCGCGTACCCGGGGGTGCGTGCGCTGCTCGACCGGCCCGTGAACGACCCCCGCTACCTGGTCAGCGCGGTCGCGTACCACGACGGCAAGGTCGTGCAGGAGATCCCGTACTTCGCCGGGCCGTGGCGGCCGCTCCCGACGGACACCGCGCCGTCGTGGTGGAGCTGGGTCCTGCTGCTCGCGCTGCCCGTCCTCGCCGCTCTCCTCTCCCTGTACGCGTTGCGCGGCGTGATCGCCGAACCGCTGGCGGCGAGCCGGGCCGCCCGGCGTACGCGGCCGCGCTGGTGGCCGGTCTGGGCGCTCGGGGCCGGGCTGGCCGGACTGGCCCTGTGCCGCGGCTGGCTCACGGCTCTGAGGTCCGACCCGGTCGAGGGCCGCGAACCACTGTCCACAGTGCTCCCTCATGTCGGCTCGGGGCTGAGCGTCGCGGCGATCGTCGTCGCCGTACCGTTCTGCGCGGCGGCCATCGGTCACGTGTGCGCCCGCGTCACCGCCCGGTACGCCCGCCGTCCCGCCCCGCTCCTCGCCGCCCGGCGGGTCCTCGCCGATCCCTACTCGGGCAGCCGCGCGGTCAGCGTGCTGCTGGTCGCCGCGCTGATGGTGGCCGTGTTCACCGGCGTACGCGCGCAGTTCGCGTTCGACAACGAGATCGGGGCGCTCTCCAACACCAGCCACGGCGACCCGCAGCTCGACCGGACGGTGTTCGGCCTGCTCGACGGGCTCGTCCAGGTGTTCCTCTGGATCGGCGCGGCCGGCCTGCTCATCGCGCTGACGGACCGGGCGCTGACCCGCCGGCGTACGGACGCGGCGGCCACCGCGGCCGGGGTCTCGGTGACGACACTGGCCAAGGCGAGCGTGGGAACCGTTCTCCTGACCGCGATCCCGGGTGTCCTGCTGGGACTCGCCGTCGGGACGGCCGTGCCGTACCTGGCCCTCGATCCGGTGCAGAAGCCGGACTCGATCGAGTACACGTGCTACGCGCACCAGTCCTCGTCCAGCGCCACGGACCCGCCGGAGGTGCCGTGTACGCCCGCCGGCATCGCCGCCCACATCGCCCTGCAGAAGTGCGCGAGCAACGGCGGAGGCCCCTGCCCGGACGCTCCGTACTCGTGGGTGAACGCGCGGACGCAGGGCCCGTGGCACGCCGTCTACCCGGCCGTCGAGTGGCTGTCCCTCCTGCGGTACGCGGGCCTGGCCCTCCTGGCGGTGGCCCTGGCGACAGCCCTCAGCCTGGTGATCGGCCGCCGTTCCCCGGCCGCCACCGCCCTGCGTACCACCTGATCCTTCCAAGACCTTCAAGATCCTTTTATGGGCATTTTGTCCCGGGTTCGTCGATCTCGCCTCCGCTCCTCGCGCGGGAGACCGTTCCGGCCCCGCCAAACCCGGGCGGGGCCTCCACTGCCAGGTGAGTGGGGCGACGCATCGTCCACCGTCGCCCGGTCACCGTCTACCCCCAACCCG
>NZ_AUAX01000023.1 GCF_000428945.1 Hamadaea tsunoensis DSM 44101
CAAAACAGTGACCTGGGACCAAGGCGTCGAAATGGCCGAACACCACCACATCCAACTCGCCACCGACTGCCGGGTCTACATCTGCGACCCGCACTCACCCTGGCAACGCGGCACCAACGAAAACACCAACGGCCTACTACGCGACTACTTCCCCCGCGGCCGCTTCGACTTCCGCACCATCGACCAAGCCGGCCTCGACGTGATCGCCGACCAACTCAACCGGCGACCACGCCAAACCCTCGACTGGGACACCCCCACCGAACGCCTCAACCAACTCCTACTTGCACCCACCGGTTGAAACCACCCCGGAAGGCCCGGACATTCGCGCAAGATCGTCGGTAAGTGGCGGGGTCAGTTGGGCAGGACGCCGGCGGAGGCCATGTCGTCGACCGTGCCGAGGTAGTGCTCCTCCAGGGTGTTGACGATCTCGTCGACGCTGCCGCTGCCGAAGACGTCCACGACGAGCTGGTGACGGCGTACCGCTTCGCGCAGGTCGATGTGCTGGCGGTCGATGGAGGAGCGCATCAGGGCGCCCATCTGCGCGTCCAGCATCCGCCAGAGGGAACCGAGCCGGCGGCGGCCCGACGCGTCGATGATGCAGCTGTGGAACTCCGTGTCCAGGTCGATCATGGACGCCACGTCACCGTCGGCGGCGGCGCCGCGCATGCGGTCGAGGACGGCCTCCATCCGGGAGAGCATGATGCCGCGCTCGCCGACGCTGCGTACCGCGCCCGCCTCCAGGACGAAGCGGGCGTAGCAGGCGTCGCGGATCTCCTCGTACGCCATTCTCGTCACGACGCTGTGCCGCCGGGGGGAGATGTCGACCAGGCCGTCGACGGACAGCTGGCGCAGCGCCTCGCGGACGGTCGAGCGGCTGACGCCCAACTCGTCGGCGAGGTTCATCTCGATCAGCCGCTGCCCGGCCTCGAACTCGTTGTTGAGGATCCGGCGCCGCAGGAGGAGGTACACGTTCTCCGGCAGGGACCTGTGCAGGACGGTCGCTGGATCGGTCATGGCCGGAAGTGTAGGGCGTCGGGGGTGAGCATGGGCAGTACGTCCTCGGTGACCGTCACCGGCAACCGGTCGGCCGGTCCGCAGAGGATCGGCATGAGGCCGGGGCCGTGGCCGGGCTGGGGGCTGCCGCCGTGGACGATCAGGCCGATCGTCCGGAAGCCGCGGCGGTAGCCCATGTTGTGCCGGACGTCGAGGTCGTCGACCGCGACCAGGTCGCCCAGGCGCAGGCCGGCGAGCCCCGCGGCGGCCGCCGTCTCGGCGGTCACCTGCAGGTCCACATCCCACATCTGCGCGGGCCGGCCGATGCCGTTGCCGGCCAGTGCGGAGGGCACGGTCACGCGTACGGTGGAATGCACCGACGAGGGGCCGACGACCAGCGGGAGCAGGCCGAGGGCTTCGGGGTCGGCGTTGAGCAGGGCGACGCCCGGCAGTTCGGCGCCCTGGCCGGACGCGCGGACGGTGACCGCGTCGCCGGGCGCGAGGCGCGCGAGCACGTCGTCGGGGAAGACGACGATCACGCGGCCCGCCTCGCCGCGCTTGCCCAGCACGAAGCCCGCGGCGCCCGCGGCCGCGCCGGAACGCACGGTCGCGCGGTTGCCGAAGCAGGCGAACGTCGTCAGCGCGTGCCGGGCCGCCTGGTCCGCGTGGGCCAGGGTCACGCCGGGCGCCACATGGTCCGCGTCATGATCGAAGACCCCGTCCCCCACGTGTACGCCGAGCACGACCCCCGAGTCCGCCAGCGGCACGTAAGGGTGGCCGTCGACGTCGATGAGGTACGGAGAGGACGGCATGGCCGGCGTCTCGATCACGCCGGCGAGGTTCATCGCCACCGGTGTCACAGGAGTCCTCCCAGGTGGGCGTCGGGGTTGTCGACGATGCTGAACGCGTCCGCCGGTCCGGACAGGATCGTGCTCGGGCCCGGCCCGTGGCCGAACAGCCGGCAGTGGCCGGTGCTGATCACGCCGATGGTCAGGTAGCCGGGCCGGTAGCCGCGGCCGAACCGGTGATCGGCGTCCTCGATGACCACCAGATCGCCGATGCGCAGCGCCTCCAGGCCGAGCGAGAGGTCCTCGCCCTGGCCGGCGTACGCGCCCATGAGGTCGGTGTTCGCGAACTCGGAGACCATGCCCGAACCCGCTCCGACGGCGGCGGCCGGTACGCGTACCGCGACGCCGACCTCCAGCCGCCCGTCCGGCAGGGTACGCACGGGCAGCCGGTCGAGCAGGCCCGGGTCGAGGTTCTTGGCCACGATCGCGGGGTGGTCGAGCAGCTTGAGCCCCTGGCCCCGGGCCGCGACGGTGACCTGGTCGCCGACGGTGACCTCGGCGAGGTCCTCCTCGGCCATGTCCACCAGCACGTACGCGTGCTGCCCGATCACCTTCCCCGTCTTGCCGGCCGCCGGCCCGGTACGCACCGTGACGGTGTTGCCGACGCAGCTGAGGAACTGCAGCGCCATGTTCGCCCCGCCGTCGCGGGCCCGGACGGACAGCCCCGGTTCGAGGTGGTCGGCCGCGTATCCGGTGGCCGGATCGCCCGGGTGTACGCCGAGCGTCACGCCGCCCATGCCGGGCAGCAGGATCGGCGTACCGTCGGCGTCGACCTTGTAGCCGTGCCGGTCGGCGAGCGCGGGCCAGACCTCGCCGGTCAGGATCTGGGTGACGAGGCGGTCCCCGTTGGTCCGGATCATCAGTTCTCCTCGATCTTCGCGGAGCCGAAGCGGAAACCGTGGCCCCGCAACGCGGGGGCGGTCACCGAGCCGTTCCAGACGTTCATGACCGGCTGGGAACGGCGTGCGGCGCCGACTCCGTCGACAGTGGACAGGAAGTCGAGGATCGAATGGGTGAACCGCGCCCCGGCCACCGGCTGGGCGAGCTTGCCGTCCTCGATGAGGAAGCAGCCGTCCCGGCTGACGCCGGTGATCGTCGCGGTCAGCCGGTCGACCAGCCGCGTGTACCAGAACCGCTGCACGTAGATGCCACGCTCGACACCCGCGATCAGCTCGGCCTCGGTCGCGTCGCCGGCGTCCATGACGATGTTCGCGGCCACCGGGGTCGGGACCTCCTCGCGGGCGATGTGCGCGTGCCCGGTCGACGCCGTGCCGAGCGCCTTCGCGGTCGCCAGGTTCGTGACCGCCTCCCCCACGACCCCGTTCGTCAGCAGCGGTACACGTCGCTTCGGCGTACCTTCCATGTCGAAGCCGATCGGCAGGCCGACCGTGGCGAGGGCGTCGTCCGCCACCGTCACGAGCGGCGAGGCGACCCGGTCGCCGGCGCGCTGCGCGACGAGGCCGACCTTGGCCGCCGCGAGTTCGCCGGAGAACCCGGCGTCCTCCAGGAAGCCCAGGAGTTCACCGGCGGCCTGCGGGCCGAGCACGATGGTGTACCGGCCGTCGGGAACGGGGATCCGGTTCTGCCCGGCGACCGCCTCGGCGATCGTACGGTCCACACTGGACGCGAGGTCCAGCGCCGCCGCCGACCGGTGCAGGTCGATCCAGTGCGAGGTGCCGTCGCCGACCGTGGCGGTCAGCGAGCCGATCGCCTCGGTCGCCAGCGCGTGGTGGGCGACGCCGGTCGAGGTGACGACGGCGATCTGGGTCAGCGCGCGGCCGAACATGCCCGCCGCGTGACCGCCCGCCTTCTCGGCCTCGCGCATCGTCCGGCCCGCGGCCTGGGCCCGTTGGGCCGCATCGAAAGCGGCGGTGTCGTCGTGCCACAGGACGACATCCTGTGCGGCTGCGGGCGTCGCCACCGTCGCGTTCCCGTGATCGCCGTGGGCCATCGCCCGGGCCGCCGTGGTCGCCCGCCGGACGGCCTCGTCCAGTCCGTTGACCGTGCCGACCGCGGCCCGCGCCGCGTGACCGTCCACGATGGCGCGTACCGAGTACTGCGTCTCCAGGATGTCCTGCGGCTGGTGCACCCGGCCGCCCGCGAACCGCGTGTACTCCCCCGCCCGGCCGAGCAGGGTGATCTCCACCGCGTCGGCGCCGCCGGCCTTCGCCGCCGCGCCGAGCCGGTCCAGCAGGCCGTCCGGCGCGACCGGCGCCGCGAATTCCGTGCTCATCAGGCCACTCCGATCCGCAGGTCGCGTACCAACATGGGGCTGGCGCCGTGGCTGAGGAAACCCCACTGCTTGGGCTCGCCCTTCCCGCACGGGTAGCCGAACGCCCGGAACTCCGAGGGTCCGGCCACCGCCTCCACGGAACCCCAGAACTGCGGCGTCACCCCGCCGTAGGAGAAGTTCTTCAGCAACCGTCCCCGCCTGCCCTTCTTCACCTCGTACGCGACCTCGGTGCCGAACTGGAAGTTGAGCCGCTGGTTGTCGATCGACCAGCTGCGGTTGTCGTCGATGTAGTAGCCGTCGCCCATCCGGTCGAGCAGCTCGTCGAGGCTGCCGCCGTCACCCGGCTCCAGATACACGTGGGTGGAGAAGCACACCGGCAGGTACGCCCAGCCGTCCGACCGGGCCGCGCCGGTGAGCGCCAGTCCGGAGCGGGCCGCCGAGTCCCGGGTGGACAGTGTGTTGCGCACGATCCCCCGGTCGATGAGCGCCGCCCGGCGGGCCGGGGTGCCCTCGTCGTCGAAGGCGAAGCTGCCGCGCGTACCGGGGCGGGTGGGGTCCGACGCGATGGTGACCGCGTCCGAGCCGTAGCGCAGCGTCCCGACGTCGGACGCCTGGATGAACGATGTACCCGCGTAGTTGGCCTCGTCGCCGAGGATCCGGTCGAGTTCCAGGGCGTGCCCGGACGACTCGTGGATCTGCAGCGAGACCTGCTGGGCGCCGATGACGACGTCGGCGTACCCGCGCGGGGCGGCGGGGGCGGTCAGCAGCGCGACCGCCTCCTGCCCGACCCGGGCCGCGTTCTCCTGCATGGCCAGGCTCGCCAGGTACTCCCAGCCGGCCCCGGCGGTGTTGCCGTGGAACGAGTTGGGGTAGCTGCGCCGCTGCACGTCGCCGTGCCCGGCGGCGGTCACCACGAGCATCGCGCCCGTCTCCAGCAGGTGCTGGTGCTGGCGCGAGCCCTCGGTGTCGGCGAAGTGCCGGTGCTGGCGCTTGGCGTTGACTCCGGCCTGCGCGGCGGCCACCTCGGCGGGCGTACTCGCCGCGCCGAGCCAGGCCGCCAGCAGCTCGTGCCGGGCCGCGGTGTCCACCGCGAACGGGTCCTGCGCGACCTCGGTCTCGTAGCGGCCGCTCGCCGGCTCCCGGGGCGGGAGCTCGACGCGCTTGCCGCTGCCCGCCAGCGCCACCGCGGACGCGTGCGCCTGCCGGGCCGCGGCCGCCGCGTCCGTGTCGGCGGCCAGCGGCCGGGCCGCGAAGCCCCACTGGCCGTCGACGAGGACGCGTACGCCGATGCCGACGTTCTGCTCGATCCGCTCATCGGGGTCGGCGCCGAGCTGCGCGTAGGACCGCAGCTCCTCGCACTCGATCAGGCGGGCGTCGGCGTACTGGACGCGGCCGTCCACTGTGTCCAGAGCGGACTCCAGCACCCGCCGCGCGTACGCGTCGTCGGCGAGAGCGCCCCACTCGTGCGCCGTCACGCCTCCTCCAGCGGGAAGCTGACCCACGCCCGGTCGCGGAAGGACTTCTCGAAGGCGTTGATGGTCTCCTGGACCAGCGCGCCCTGCGCGAAGTCGCCCTGGTTGACGTCGCTGCCCGACAGGATCTCGGTGGCGAAGTCGGCGCAGAGGTTGGAGTAGAACAGGAAGTCCCAGTCCTCGCGGGAGTGCCCGCCCTCGGGGAAGAACTCCTGCGGGATCGACTGCTCCACGAACTCGATCGAGCCCTTGGTGGCGGTCTTGATGGTCTGGCAGATGCCGAACTCCTCGACCAGCCGGACGATGATCGCGCCCTCGGAGCCGTAGATCCGCGCCTCGATGCCGGGGAAGTTGCCGACGGTCACGTACGACGACTGGATCGAGGCCAGCACGCCGTTGTCGAACTCGCCGATCCACATGTCGCCGTCGTCGATGTTCAGCCGCTGCATCAGGCCGGTGTCGCGGACCATCCGCTCGGGGACGAAGTTGCGCATCGTGCCGACGACCGAGGTCAGGTTGCCGCCGGTGAACCAGTGCATGATGTCGATGATCGGCGCGCCGTAGCCCTCGATCGAGGAGGTCGTCAGCACGTTCGGGTCCGCGTTCGGGTCCACCTGCCGCATCGGCGTCGCCGGGTCGATCCACTGGCTGTTCTGCTCGTACCCGTTGAAGATGTACGGCGTACCCACGAAACCGGTGTCGATGAGGTGCTTGGCGTACTGGATCGCCGGCGCGTACCGGAAGGTGAAGCCCAGCTTGGTCTTCAGACCCTTGCTGCGGGCCAGTTCCGCGAGCGCCCGGGTCTGCCGGTTGTCGTGGTGCACGGGCTTCTCGCACAGGACGTGCTTGCCCGCGTCGAGCGCGGCGGCGGAGATCTCGTAGTGCGCCCGGTTGGCGGTCGCGACGTCGATGACGTCGACGTCCGGGTCGTCGAGCAGCTCGCGGTAGTCGGTGACCAGCTTGCCGACCCCGAACTTGGCGCCCGCGGCGGCCAGGATCTCCGGGTCGGTGTCGGCCAGGGCGACGACCTCCACGCGGGGGTCGCGCTGCCAGCCGGGGATGTGGGCGCGCTGGGCCCAGCGGCCCGCGCCGGCCACGGCCACGCGCAGCTTGTCACTCATGGGGGTATTCCTTTCGTAGCGGTCCGGGGCCTAGCGGCGTACCCGGGGGTCGACCAGCGCGTACGCGAGGTCGACGAGGAGGTTCATGACGACGATGAAGAAGGCGGCGAAGAGGACGGCGCCGGTGATCATGGGGACGTCGAGCGTGCCGATCGCGTCGAAGGTGAGCTTGCCGACGCCCGGCAGGCCGAACACCGACTCGATGACGACCACGCCGCCGAGGAAGTAGCCGAGGTCCATGCCGAGCATGGTCAGCAGCGGGCTGAGCACGTTGCGCAGGCAGTGCCGCAGCAGCACGACCCGCTCGGGCATCCCCTTCGCCCGGGCCATCTGCACGTAGGGGCTGCGCAGGGCTTCGAGCATGTTGGTACGCGTCAGCCGGGCGTACCAGGCGGCGCCGCCGAGGCCGAGGGTGAAACTGGGCAGGATCAGGTAGTTGATGAACGGCGCCTCGTACCCGGACAGCGGGAAGAGGTTGAACTTGAAGGCCAGCAGGTAGAGCAGCAGCAGCCCGACCCAGAACGGCGGCGCGGACAGGCCCACCAGCGAGGCGAGCGTCGTCGCCCGGTCGGCCAGCTTCCCCGGCCGGTACGCGGCGATGATGCCGACCGGGATGCCGAGGACGGCCTCCCACAGCACGCCGAGGACGGCGAGGGCCGCGCTGACCGGCAGGGCCCGCAGGATCGCGGTCGACACCGGGGTGTTCTGCAGCGCGAAGCTCGTCCCGAGGTCGAAGTGCAGCAGCCCGAGCAGGAACTTGCCGTACTGGTACGCCAGGCTCCGGTCGAGCCCCAGCTCGTGGTGGATGGACGCGACCGTGGCCGCGCTGGCGTTCGGGCCGGCGATCAGCCGCGCCGGATCACCCGGCACGACGTGGGTCAGCAGGAAGGCGAGGGTCACCACGCCGAACAGGACGATGATCGCCTGCGGTACGCGGCGAAGCAGGAACCGGCTCATCTAGCGGCGCTCCGGTGCGGTCGGGTCGAGGAGGTCGCGCAGCCAGTCGCCGGCGAGGTTGAACGCGAGCACGGTGAGGATCAGGCAGACCCCGGGCGCGAACAGCAGCCACGGCGCGATCTGGAAGTACTCCTTGCCCTGCTCGATCATCTGCCCCCACGACGGCGTGGGGACCGGTACGCCGACGCCGAGGAACGACAGCGACGCCTCGATGAGGATCGACGACGCGACGCCGAGGGTGGCGTACACGATGATGGTCGGGACGAGGTGCGGGAACAGGTGCCGGCGCATGACCCGCCAGTGCGACAGGCCCATCGTGCGGGCGGCGACCACGAACTCCCGCTCCCGCAGCGAGAGCACCTGGCTGCGGATGATGCGGGCGAGCGTCGTCCAGTAGATGAGCGCGATGACGATCACCACGTTGCGCTCGCTCGGCCCGGTCACCGAGATCAGCGCGATGCAGAACAGCAGGATCGGGAAGGACATGACGACGTCCGTCAGTCGCATGAGGACGGTCTCCACCCACCCGCCGAGATACCCGGCCGTCAGCCCGACGAGTACGCCGAGCACGGTCGCCAGGCCGTTGGCGAGGATGCCGATGACCAGCGAGACGCGGGCGCCGTAGAGCAGCCGGGCGAGCACGTCGCGGCCGTTCGGGTCGGTGCCGAGCGGGAAGCCGTGGCCGGGCCCGATCGGGGCGCCGTTGGCGGCGAGCCCTTCCGGGTAGGTCTGCAACGGCGGGTGGCTCGCCAGCAGCGGCGCGAGAATCGCCGCCAGGGCCAGCAGCACCAGCACGACGATGGAGATCAGGGCCGGCTTGTCGTGGCGCAGGCTGCGCAGGACGCGCCGCATCCCGGCCGGCTCGGTGGCGACGGTCTCGCCGCTCGGCGCCGGGGTCGTGACGATCGGCGGGGCGGTCATGCGGTCCTCCCCTGCTGGTGTGGAACGGTCGTGTCGGCGGTGACGGTCAGGGAACCCACCGCGTCGGCGTGGTGGCAGGCGGCCTGGTGCCCGCCCGGCTCGGCGATCAGCAGCGGCCGGTGTTCCCGGCACACCTCGGTGGCCAGCGGGCAGCGGGGCGCGAAGGCGCAGCCGGTCAGCACCGCCTCGGCGCTGGGCGCCTCCCCGCCGACGAGTCCGCGCCGGTGCCGCCGGCCGACCCCGGGCTGCGGGATGGCGGCGATCAGCGCCCGGGTGTACGGGTGCCGGGGCCGGGCGAACACCTCGTCGGCCGGCCCGAGTTCGACGATCCGGCCCTGGTACATGATCGCGACGTCGTCGGCGATGAACCGCAGCGTCGACATGTCGTGCGAGATGAACAGGTACGCGAGCCCGTCGGCCTCCTGCAGGTCCTTGAGCAGGTTGAGGATCTGGGCGCGGACGGAGACGTCCAGCGCGGACACCGCCTCGTCGCAGACGAGCACCTGCGGGGAGACCGCGAGCGCCCGGGCGATCGAGACGCGCTGGCGCTGGCCGCCCGACAGCTGGTGCGGGTAGCGCCCGGTGAACGCGGCCGGCAGCCCGACCCGGTCGAACAGGTCGCGGACGCGCAGCACGTGATCCGGTCGCGGTACGCCGGCCGCGGTCAGCGCCTCGGCCACGTTGTCGCCGACGGTCAGCCGCGGATTGAGCGAGTCGTACGGGTCCTGGAAGACCATCTGCATGTGCCGGCGGAACCGTTGCAGCGCGCCGCCTCGCAGCGTCGTGACCTCCCGGCCGGCGACGCGTACGGAACCGGCGGCGGGGTCGTGGACGCGCATCAGGGCGCGGGCGACGCTGCTCTTGCCGGAACCGGACTCCCCGGCGATGCCGAGGGTGCGCCCGGCCCCGATCTCGAAGCTCACCCCGTCGACCGCGGTGAACTCGTTACGCCGCAACGATCCCCGGCGGCGGTAGCGGACGGTGAGGTCCTTGACGTCGACGATGCTGCTGCTGCGACTGCCTGCGGAGTCGGTGCCGCTGCGACTGCCTGCGGAGTCGGTGCCGCTCATCGGGTCACCTCCTCGGCGAGGGTCAGCGGGAAATGGCACGCCGCCTGCGTACGCGGCCCGACCGGGACCGTCGGCGGCGCGACCGTCCGGCAGACCGGCTGGGCGTACGCGCACCGGTCGGCGAAGGCGCAGGAGTCCGCGGGCACGTCCCCGAAGGGCGGCGAGCCCGGGATCGCGGGCAGCCGCCGGGGCAGCTCCCCTTCCAGCCGCGGGATCGAGTCCAGCAGGGCGCGCGTGTAGGGGTGCGCGGGGTCGGCCACGATGTCGTCGGTCGGTCCGGCCTCGACGACGCGGCCGGCGTACATGACCAGGATCCGGTCGCAGAAACTGGAGATCACCCCGAGGTCGTGGCTGACCAGGACCGTCGCCGTCGCGTACCGCTCGGTGAGCTCGTCGAGAAGGTCGAGGACCTGGGCCTGGACGGTGACGTCGAGGGCGGTGGTGGGCTCGTCGGCGATGATGAGCTTGGGCGTGCACGCGGCCGCGATGGCGATGCACACGCGCTGGCGCATGCCGCCGCTGAACGCGTGCGGGTAGTCGTCGAGGCGCCGGTCGGCGTCGGCGATCCCGACCAGCTTCAGCAGCCGGGCCGCCTCGGCGCGGGCGTCCGACTTGGACAGTCCGCGGTGGCGGCGCAGGCCCTCGGTCAGCTGGGTGCCGACCCGCAGCAGCGGGTTGAGGCTCGACATCGGGTCCTGGAACACCATGGCGATGTCGGCCCCGCGCCAGGCGGCCAGCTTCGCCGCGTCGTACGCGAGCACGTCCTGCCCGGCGAACCGGACCGAGCCGCCGACGGTCGCGGTCGTCGGGAGCAGCCGCATCACCGCCTGAGCCGTGACGGACTTGCCGGAGCCGGACTCGCCGACGATGCCGACCCGCTCGCCCGCCTCGACGCGCAGCGACACCCCGCGCACCGCGGCGGTACGCGTACCCGCGCGGGTGAAGTCGACCGTGAGGTCGTCGACTTCGAGAATGGCTGTCATCGCTGGGGTTCCTTCGATGTCATGGAGGGGGCGGGCGGTGCGGAGCCCGGAAAGAATCTCCGCACCGCCCTGAGGAGGGAGGAAAGAACTAGCGCGACGCGCTACCGGTGGTCTTCCAGTAGTTCGTCATGTCCCAGCCCCAGATGGGCTGCGAGTGGTAGCCGCCGACGGTCTTGCCGAACACCTCGGTCTTGGAGCCGTAGTAGAGCGGCACCACCGGGTTGTCGGCGAGCATCTTGGCCGTCGCCTGGGCGTAGATCTTGTTGGCGTCCTCCACCGTGGAGGCGGCGAGCGCCTTGTTCACGAGGTCGTCGACGTCCTTGTTGCAGTAGAACGAGTAGTTCTGACCGCCCGGGACCGCCGCCGCGCAGGACAGCAGCGCCTGGTAGAAGTCACTGCCGTCGGGGTAGTCCGCCACCCAGAAGGTCAGCGTCATCGGCGCCTTGTTCGGCGTGGCCGCCAGGTCGAAGAACGCGCTCTGCTGGATCGGCTGCGCGTCGACCTTGATGCCGATCTTGGCCAGGTCCTGCTGGAGCTGCGGGAGCAGGGCCGTCCACGGCGAGGTGTTCCAGGAGTACATGGTGGTCTCGAAGCCGTTGGGGTAACCGGCGTCCGCGAGCAGCTGCTTGGCCTTCGCGATGTCCTGGTCGTGCACCAGCTTGTCGGACGTGTAGCCGGTGATGCCCGGCGGCAGGTACTCGTTGGCGACCTGGCCCTGCCCGGCGACCAGCTTCAGAAGGAAGCTGCGGTCGAAGGCGTACGAGACGGCCTCGCGGACCTTCGGGTTGTCGAACGGCTTCATCTGCGTGTTCATCGTGACGTAGTACGTCGACGGCTTGACGATCGTCTTCGTCTGCGCCTTGAGCGAGGCGTCGTTGCTGACCGTCAGGTAGTCGGCCGCCGGGATCGGGTCGCCCATCAGGTCGATCTGACCCTTCTGGAGCTCCAGCAGCTGCACGTGCGGGTCGACGCCGAGCTTCTCGACGACCTTGTTCACGTACGGGCGGGGCGAGTCCCAGTACTTCTCGTTGCGGTTGACCACGATCTCCGAGCCGGGGGTGAAGTGGTCGAGCACGAACGGGCCCGAGCCGACCGGCTTGGCCGCCGTGCCCTTCTCGATGATCGAGGCGTGCGGCATCGCGAGCACGTACTTGAACGAGCTGTTCGGCGCGGTCAGCACGATCTGCACCGTGCTGTCGTCGACCACCGAGATGCCGGCCAGGTCGCCGCCGGGGTTCTTCGCGTAGTCGGCCGCACCCTTGACGCCCGTCCAGAAGCTCGCCACCGGCGACTTCGTGGCCGGGTCGAGGATGCGGTCGAACGAGTAGACGACGTCCGCCGCCGTCACCGGCTTGCCGTCGGTGAACGTCATGCCCGCGCGCAGCTTGATGGTGTAGGTCAGCCCGTCCGCGCTGACCTGCGGCATGTCCGCGGCAGCCTGGGCGGCGATGTTCATCGTGTCGCCGGTGTAGTCGTACAGCCGGTCGTACATCATCCGCATGTTGTTCCAGCAGGTGGCGTCGTAGCACACCGCCGGGTCGAACGTCTTCGGGTCGCTCTTGTACGCCACGGTCATCGTGTCGCCGTAGCGCGGCTCGGTACCGCCGCCGCCGGCGGAGCTGCCGGTCGAGCTGTTGCCGGCACAGGCGGCGGTGACGCCGAGAGTGCCGGCGAGCAGCGCGCCCAGGACGGCCCGGCGGGCGGAAACCCGCCGGAGAGGGGATTGGGTCATCTCGTTCGCTCCATAAGGGACTCAAGGGGATGAGAGGTTGGGACGGACGTTCAGGGGGCCGGCCGGGCGAGGAACTGGGCCAGCCCGGTCAGGCCCCGGTCGATGTCACCGGGCGCGGCCGCCAGCGAGAGGCGCAGCCGGTCCCGGCCCGCGGCACCGAAGGCGATCCCCGGTGCCAGCGCGACCCCCGTGTCGCGTAACAGATCCAGCGCGGCCGTCGCCGTGTCCTCGACGGACGGCGCGGTCAGCCAGAGGTAGAAGGCCCCGGCCGGGCGTACGGCGGTGAGGTTCAGGGCGGCCGCCCGGTCGACGGCCAGGTCCCGCCGCCGCCGGTACGCGTCGCGCATCGCGGACACGCACTCCTGCGGTCCGGTCAGCGCGGCGATGCCGGCGTGCTGGGTCGGCGTACTGACACAGGAGGCGGTCGCCTCCTGGACCCGGGCCAGCGCCTGGGCCAGTCCGCCGGACGCCGGGCCGGACGCGACGGCGTACCCGAGCCGCCAGCCGGTCATCGCGTAGCTTTTGGACAGGGAGAACACCGTGATCGCCGGGGTGTCCGGCGCCGCCACGGCGAACGTGGTCGCCGGCGCGTCCAGCCACAGCTGGTCGTAGCACTCGTCGGAGATCACGGTCAGCCCGTGCCGGTTCGCCCACTCCCCGAGCTCCGCCTGCTGGGCGGCGGTCCACTGGTAGCCGACCGGGTTCGCCGGCGAGTTGATCAGGATGGCCCGCGTACGCGGCCCGACCAGGGAGTCGAGGTGTTCGTAGTCGGGCCGGAAGTTGTCCGCCTCGACGAGCCGGTACCCGAGGGCGGTGGCCCCGAGCATGATGGCGATCGTGGTGAAGTTGGTCCAACCGGGGTCGGGCACGAGGATCTCGTCGCCGGCGGACAGCAGCACCCGGTACGCGGCCGTCAGCCCGCCCACCCCGCCGGCCGTCACCACGACGTGCTCGGCCGGCGTGCTCAACCCGTTGTCGCGCAGCAGCTTCTCGACCACCGCCGTACGCATTCCAGGCAGCCCGACGCTCGGACCGTACCGGGTGTGCCCGTCGCGGGCCGCCCGGGCGAGCGCCTCGACGACGTGGGCCGGGGTGTCGAAGTCGGGCTCGCCGAGTTCGAGGTGCACCGCGCCCGGCGTCGCCCAGGCCGCGTTGGCCAGCGCCCGGATGCCCGAAGCCGGGGTCCCGGCGACCTCCCGGGAGACGGCGGTCATGTCAGGCTCCGCATCAGACCGCCGTCGCAGGACAGCATGCTCGCCGTCACGTACGAGGACTCCCGCGACGCGAGGAAGCCGACGACCGCCGCGAACTCCTCCGGCCGCCCGTACCGTCCACTGGGGATGGTCGCGATGCTGGCCGCGCGGACGCTCTCGGCATCGGTGCCCGAACGCTGCGCCGCGGCCGCGTCCAGCTGCGCGACCCGCTCGGTGTCGATCCGGCCCGGGACGACGCCGTTGACCGTCACCCCGTCCGCCGCGACCTGCCGCCCGAGGGTCTTGAGCCACGCGGCGAGAGCCGCCCGACCGGAGTTGGAATAGGCCAGGTTCGGCAGCGGCTCGCGTACACCCGAGGAGAGGACGGCGACGATGCGGCCGAAACCGCGCTGACGCATGCCGGGGAGCACGCGGGTCGCGAGATCGATGGGCGTGACGGTGAGCAGCTGGAGGGCCGCGCGCCAGGTGTCGGGGTCGGTCTGGTCCGCGGTCGCCGGCGGCGGGCCGCCCGCGTTGAGCACGCAGACGTCCACTGTGGTCAGTACCTCGGCGGCGCGCTCGGCGACCGCGGCCGCCGCACCCGGATCGCCCGCGTCGGCCGCGAAGGTGTGCACGGCGACGCCGTGGCGGTCGCGCAAGCTCGCGGCGATCGGCGCGAGGCGCTCCTCGCTGCGCGACCACAGCAGCAGGTCATGGCCGGTCGCGGCGAGCTTCTCGGCGATCGCGGCACCCAGGCCCGCGCTCGCGCCGCCCACGATCGCGGTACTCACGCCAGCTCCAGGGGCTCGATCGCGGGCGTCAGGCCGACCCGCGCCAGCACGTCGTCCAGCTCCGCGAGCGTCACCTCGTCCGGCAGCGGGTTCAGCGCCCGCGTACGCGCCGTCGCGAGCACCCCGCGCCGCCGCAGCACCTCCTTGCGGATCCCCAGACCCACCTTCACCTGGCCTTCGAACACCAGATAAGGCAGGAACCGGTCGTTGAGCGCCGCCGCCCGCGCGCGGTCCCCCGCCGCGAAGGCCAGTCGAATGGCCTTCAGAATCTCCGGGTACGCGAATCCCGTCATCGTCCCGGCCGCGCCCCGTCCCAGTTCGGCGTACGCGCTGACGCCGCCGAGGCCGCCGAACACCGTCAGGTCCGGGCGCCGGGCGAGCAGCCGCCCGATCTTCGGCGGGGTGGGCGGGTCCTCGAGCTTCACGACCGTGCTGTTCGCGGCGTCCAGCGCGGCCAGCAGCGCGGAGACCGGCATGGTGACCCCAGTCGCGGCCGGCTCGTCCTGCACGATGACGCCGACCGGGCAGTCCCCGACCGCCGCGGCGTAGAAGGCGCCGATCGTGTCGGTGTCCTTGAGCAGGCTCGGCGCGGCCACCATCACGGCGGCGGCACCCGCTTGCACGGCCCGCTCGGCGTTGGCGCGTACCACCGCGGCGGCCGGGGCCGAGCAGCCGACCGCGAACGGCAGCCGGTCCTTCGCGGCATCGGCCACAGTGGACAGCACCGTCTCCCGCTCGGCGGCGGTGAGATCGGCGACCTCGCCCATCACGCCGAGAATCGTGATGCCGTCCACGCCCCAGCTCACCGCCGCGTCGACGATCCGCCGCAGACTCGCGGTGTCGACCGCGTTGTCGTCCGTGAACGGCGTCGGGCTGATGTACCAGGTGCCCGTCAGATTCGTCATCAGTACCCCAGGTCCCGTCGGTAGGTGTTGCGCAGCTCGACCCCGTCGAGGAAGCGGCGCAGGTTGTCGCAGAACAGATCCGTGATGGCCGCGTTCTCGGCGTCCACAGTGGAAGCGGAGTGCGGCGACACGAGCACGTTGTCGAGGTCCCACAGCGGGGACGTCTCGGGCAACGGCTCGGTGGCGAACACGTCCAGCGCGGCACCCGTGATGTGCCCGGCGGTCAGCGCGGCGATCAGGGCCGGCTCGTCGACCAGCTGGCCGCGGCCGATGTTCACCAGCACCGCGCCCGGCTTCAGCAGCCCGATCCGGCGCTCGTCCAGCATGTTCTCGGTCTGCGCGGTCAGCGGCGTACAGAGAACCAGCACGTCGGTACGCGGCAGGATCCCGTCCAGATCGTCCGTGGTGTACGCGGCCGCGCTCCCCGGCCTGCCGACCTCGATGACGTTCGTGCCCAGTGCCCGGAAGGACTCGACGACCCGGCGCCCGATCCCGCCGAGCCCGACGACCGTGACCGTACGCCCGGCCAGCCGTGAGGTCGTGTACCGCTGCCACCGGTGGTTTTCCTGCTGTGCCCGCAGGTGCGGGACGCCCTTCACGAAGTGCAGCGCCCCCATGACCGCGAACTCGGCCAGCGGCACGGCGTGGATCCCGGCCGCGGTCGTGAACGTCATGTCCGTCCGGTCCAACCCCGTACGCTGCACGAACCCGCCGATCCCGGCACTGGTGGCCTGGATCCAGCGCAGCTTCGGGGCCCGCGTCGGCAGGTCGGCGGGCGCCTGCCAGTCGAAGTCGAAACTCACCTCGGCCGCGCTGAGCGCGCCGTCCCAGGTGCTCTGCTGTGCGGGGGTCAGCTCGCGGGGCGTACCGGTGTGGTCGCAGGCGTAGCGCGGGACCGGCAGCAGTTCGGGCTCGTAGATGACGTCGAGGCTCGGGTCGACGGCCGCGATCCGCTCGACGAGATCGGGTTCGAGGTAAGTGGCGATCAGGACGCCCAACCGGGGGGACATGATCAGGACCCTAGCGTCGCCTGCCGATTGTCGACAATCGGCAGGCGACATATTTCTTGCTCTGTGGGCAAGAAATTTTGGTTTCCGGGGTTCGCGAACCGCCCACCTGGGCGGCGGCGCGCCCAAACCCTATGATCCGGCGCGGACCAGGGAAATCACCCGAATCCCGGACCACCCCGACCCACTCGCGGTCTCACGGTCTCGCGGCCTCGCGGCCTCACGGTCTCGCGTGCCGTGGCGATCTTGACGGATGTGGCAGAACCAACGCTTCCGGCGGCCGGTAGCGTCGCTTTCGCTACATCCGTCAAGATCGCCACGAAGGCGGCCGGCGCCTTGCGCAGCATGTCTGGATCGCAACGGGCGGCCGACGGGTGGATCTTGCTTCGCTCCACTCACCTGGCAGTGGAGGCGCCCCAGCGCCGGAACGGTCTCCCGCGCGAGGAGCGGAGGTGAGATCGACGAACCCGGGACAAAAGCCATTCCTAGGCTCGAAACAACACCTCACCCGTACGCGATCGAGAAGCAGCGACCGCGAATTGCTTTGATCGAATACCGCTATTACGGCACCACGACGCCCATTCCCTTGATCAAATACCGTCATTACGGCGGGAGAGCGCTATCCCTGCCGGATAGACGGTATTTGATCAAGGCCATCCGTCGAGGACTGCCGTAATAGCGGCAAACGATCACCCCTGCGTCGAACCGCTAGAACCGTCTCCCGCGCGAGGAGCGGAGGTGAGATCGACGAACCCGGGACAAAAGCCTCTAAATGATCTTGATTACAGGCCGTGTTCGGCTTCCATCTGCTGGTTGAAGTCGCGCTTGGTCGACTGCCAGCCGTCCTCGTCCTGGCCGAGCCGCCAGTAGCCGGAGATCGAGACCCGCTCGCGCGGCATCGCCCGCTCGACGAGCAGCAGCCGCCGGGCCTCCTTCACGAATCCGGCCTCGCCGTGCACGAACGCGTCCCCGTCCCCGTCCGGGAACGTGAAATCGCGGAGCGCGGCCATCAGCGCGTCGCCCACCCGGCCCGTGCGGTGCAGCCAGGTCAGCGTCACCGCGCCCGCCGACTTCAGGGCCTGCTCCTCGGCCGGGTCGGCCACTTCCACGAAGGCGTACGCGTGGGCGCCGGGCGGGAGCATCTCCAGCGAAGCCGCGATCGCGGGCAGGGCGCTCTCGTCCCCGGCGAACAGGTGCCAGGCGGCCGCCGGATCGGGCGCGTACGCCCCGCCGGGGCCCATGAAGTGCACGACCGCTCCCGGCTGGACCGCGTACGCCCATGGGCCGGCGACGCCTTCTGCACCGTGGTAGACGACGTCGACGGTCAGTTCGCCGGTCTCGGCGTCCCAGCGGCGGACGGTGTAGGTGCGCACGACCGGCTGCTCCGAGCGCGGGAACTCCGCCCGGATCCGGGCGATGTCGAACGGCTCGGGGTACGCCACACCCGGCCGGGGGAAGAGCATCTTGATGTAGTGGTCGGCGTACTGGCCGGCCGGGAAGCCGGCCAGGCCGGGCCCGCCGAGCACGACGCGGATGAGGTGCGGGGTCACGCGCTCGACGCGGAGCACCTCGGCGCTGCGGGCCTGCGGGCTACGCCGGCCCTCGGACGGGGCGGGATTCGGGTTCGACACGCAACGAGCTTAGCGTGCCCTAACTCCCAGCGGCGGACCAGCACCTGCCCCACTCCCAGCGGCTCACCAGCGGCATCCGCTGCTCAACGGCGGGAACGCGGGGCCGCCCGGGGGATCGGGCGGCCCCGCCGTCGAGGGAGATCAGCCGAAGAGGGCGAATCCCGGGTTCAGCGCGAGTCCGCGTACCTGCTCGACGGTCAGCACCGGCTGCCCGCCGATGTCGACCGGGCGGATCGAGCGGGCGTTGTCCGCGGTCACCGTCACGACGGTGTGGCCGGTCCAGACGAGCGCGATGTTCTGGGTGATGCTCTTGCCGTCGCCCATCGGCAGCTGTTCGGTGTAGCTCACGACCACCACGCCGCTGCCGTCGTCCTCCAGCCGGACGCCGGGCATCTCCTTCCACGGTTCCTGCGTCGTGAGCTGCCGGCGGGTGATCGGCGGATTGCCGGCGGTCTGCGGGCCGACGGTCACGCCGACCGTCCCGCCACCGGCGACCCGGGCGGCCGAGAAGACCTGCCACATTCCTTCGTTGGTCCACGACGCCTGGAACGCCGGAACCCCCCGGTAGCTGTGCGGGTAGAACCGGGCCGCCGGCAGCAGGGCCATGACCTCCCGCGCCGCCGTGCACCCGACCGCCGTCAGCTGCTCCTCGGTGGCCGGCGGCGGCGACGCCACCGGCGAGGCGCTCGGGTCGAGGTGCCCGTGCAGCGGGTCCTCGGTGACGTCGCCGGTCACCGCCGGGTCGATCGGCACGTCGGCGAGGCAGGCCGCCATCGGTGTGAGCATCCGCGGTTGCGGCGTGCTGCCGGGCAGCTGGGCCAGGAGGACGGCCAGGGCCACCGCCAGCGCGCCGCCGCCACCGCCGACCGAACCCAGCACCCGCAGCCGGCGGCGGCGCAGTCCCATCGCGATGAGCCGGTCGGCGGTGAGGTGCATCGGCGGCTCGTCGGCCGTCACGTACGCGATCAGTTCGTCGGCGATCATCCCAGCTCCCCCGAGTACACGGCAGGGTCGAGCACCCTGCGCAGATTGGCCAGGCCGTGCGCGGTCTGGCTCTTGACGGTCCCTTCGGTGATCCCGAGGATCTCGGCCGCCTCGGCGGTCGACACGTCCTCCAGATGCCGCAGCACGATGAGGACGCGCTGGCGGGGTGGCAGTTCGTCGAGGGCCCGGCGGACGTCCAGCCGCCCGGCGACGTCGGCGCCCGGGGGTGCCGGCCGGTCCGGGGGCTCGGCGAGCACCGTCTCGCGCCGCCGGTCGCGTTTGTGCGACAGGTACGCGTTGACCAGCGTCCGGCGCGCGTACGCGTCGATCGTCACGGGGTCCAGCCGCTTCCAGTGCCGGAACAGCTGCAGGAAGGTGTGCTGCACGAGATCCTCGGCGAGGTGCCAGTCGCCGCCGAGGGCGTACGCGAGGCGCCGTAATCGCACGCCCTGCCCGGCGAAGTAGGCCGCGTAGTCGGATGTCCAACTCATGCGCCATCTACTCCGCAGTGGGTGCTCGGGTTGTCCGCCGGAGGAAAAAGATATCCGTACGAACAAGAGCCCCGCTGCGGGCGCAGCGGGGCTCGGTGCGGTCGATCAGACCTCGATGGGCAGTTCGTACACCTCGCTGGTCGGGTGGCCGGCCCGCTCGTGGATGCGCATGACCGCTTCCTTGCTGGGCCCGCTGGACAGGCAGAAGACCTTGCCGGACTCCGGGTCGAGCCAGGCGTGCTCGAACTCCACACCCTCGTCGGCCTGGATCGCGATGTCGGCGTCGTGGGCCTCCTTGAGCTGGGTGGCGGTGACGCCGACAAAGCCCGAGTGCACGTCCATGTACTTCGCCATGATCGGTTTCCCCCTCCGGAATTTGCTTGACCGCCTCCAGGATCGGCCGCCGGGCCGCCGCGGACATCGGTCATTGCACCTATCCGGCCCGTCTGCCGATGACCTACCCGGTCCTCTTCTACCCTCGGAGGGTGACGAGAACTGCCGCGGCGATGGTCGGGCGGGACGACGTGCTGGCCCTGGTCGAGCGCCGCTGGCGGGCCGCCGCGGCCGGATCGGGGCACCTGCTGCTCATCGCCGGGGAGGCGGGGATCGGCAAGACCCGCCTGCTGCGCGAGGCCGCCGCCCGGATCGAGGCGGCCGGCGCGCGTACGCTCACCGCGGCCGCCCATCCGCGCGACGTCGACACTCCGGGCGGCGTACTCGTGGATGTGGCCGCCGCTCTGGGGCTCTCCCTCGGCGGGCGGCCGCGGGAGCAGGCGGCGGCGGTGCTGGCCGCGGCGACGGCGCCGACGCTGCTGATCGTGGAGGACCTGCACTGGGCGGACACGCTGACCCTCGACCTGCTGGACCGGATCGCGGCGGGCGCGGACGCGGTGCCGCTGCTGGTCCTGGGCAGCCTGCGCAGCGACGAGCTCTACCCCGCCGCCCCCGTACGCGTCTGGCGGGCCCGGCTGCTCACCCAGCGCCGCGCGGAGGAGGCGCGGCTGGCCAGGCTCGACGCGGCGCAGACGGCGGCGGTGTGCGCGGCGATCGGCGGCGGCCCCCTGCCGGCCGAGGCGGTGGCCGCGATCCACGCGCGCAGCGACGGCATCCCGCTGCACATCGAGGAGATCATGGCGGCGCCGGGCGACCTCGCCGGCCTGCCCGACACCCTCGCCGACGTCGTCACCGCCCGGCTGGAACTCCTCGGCCGGCCCGCCCGGGACCTGGCCGGGGCGGCCTCGGTGATCGGCCGCACCTTCGACCTCGACCTGCTCGTGGAGATCACCGGCCGGCCGCCGGCCGAGATCGACGCCGGGCTGCAGGAGCTGACCGAACGCTTCTTCGTGGCCCCGCTGCGCGACGGCCGCTACGAGTTCCGGCACGCCCTCATCCGCGACGCCGTCTACAGTGGACTACGCCCGCTGGCCCGGCGCGAGCTGCACGCGCGTACGGCGGCGGCGGCCGAGCGGGCCGGATTCGCCGGCGCCTTCGTCTCCGCCCAGTACGAGCACGCCCACCAGGCCGCGCCCGCCCACCGCCACGCGCTGGCCGCCGCCCGTCAGGCCGCCGCGCTGTCCGCCCACCGCGAAGCCGTCGAGCTGTACCGCCGCGCGCAGCGTACGGGGGCCGCCTTCGGGCCGGACTTGCTCCTCGAACTCGCCGGCTCGCTGGCCGCGATCGACGACAACGCCGCCGCCGCGCACTGCTACGCCGCGGCCCACACCCGGTTCACCGAACTCGGCGACACCCGTGCCGCGGCCGCCGTCGTACCCCCGCTGGTCGCTGCCCGCCATCTGCTCGGCGCCGGCCTGAGCGAGCGCACCGCCCTCCTGCGCGCCGCCCTCGCCGATCCCCTGGACACCGATCTGCGGGTACGCGTCCTCGCCGCGCTGGCCGCCGCGTACATGCTCGACCGGCGGCTCGACGAGGCCCGGGAGCACGGCCGCGCAGCCGCCGCCCTCGTCCGCGAACCCGCCGTCGGCTGGAACGTCGCGGCCACCCTCGGCGTCGTCGACGTCTTCGCCGGGCGGATGGCGTCCGGCTGGGCGCTGCTCACCGGCGCCGTCGCCGACGCCGTGGCCGCCAAGGCCGAACCGGAGGCCGCGCGGGCGTACCGGATGATCGGATCGAGCGCCTCCGTCCTGGTCGAGTACGCCCTCGCCGAGCGCTACCTCACCGACGGCATCGCGTACGCCGAACGCGCCGAACGGTGGAACGACCGCCACTACATGGCCGCCCACCTCGCCCACGTCCACTGGTGCACGGGCGACTGGGACGCCGCCGCCCGCGAAGCCGACCAGGCCCTGGCCGACGGCCGGGGCGGCATCACCACGCAGATCACCGCCGCGCACGTGCTGGGCTACGTGGCCCTGTCCCGCGGCCGGTACGCCGACGCGGCCCGCCACCTCACGACCGCCCGCGAACTGGCCGAGCCGATGAGCGAGCTGCAACGGCTCTCCCCCGCCCTGTGGGGTCTGGCCGAGACGTCCCTGCTCACCGGCGACGTCCTCGACGCGATCGCCTGGTGCGAACGCGGCTACGCCGCCTCGGCCGCGGTCTCCGACGCCGCGTACCTGTTCCCGTTCGTGGTCACCGGCGTGCGGGCGTACCTGCGTACCGGCGACCCGACCGCGGCCGCCGACTGGTACGCGCGTACCAGCCCGCTCCTGCTGCAGCGGTCGATCCCCGGAACCCTGCCCGCGCTGGCGCACGCGTCCGGGCTGCTGCACCTGGCGGCCGGGCGTACCGGGAAGGCCCGGGAATCGCTGCAGGAGGCGCGAACCGGCTGGGACCGCCACCGCCGCCACTGGGAGGCCACCTCGGTACGCGCCGACCTCGCCTCGTGCTCGCCGCATTCCGGGTCGGTCCTCACCAGCCGTGAAGTGGAGATCGCCCGGCACGTGGCCCGCGGCTCGACCAACAAGGAGATCGCGGTCGCCCTGCACATCTCGCCGAAGACGGTGGCGGCCCATGTCGAGCACATCCTGACCAAGCTGGGGGCGGGGCGGCGTACCGAGATCGCCGCCTGGGCGGTCCGGCACCCGCCCTCCTGACCCCGACCACGATCATCTCGCATGTATCCGTCAGGCAGGTCGCCTGGGGCGATCCCCCAAGTCCAAGATCAAATTCTTGTCCCGGGTCCGTCGATCTCACCTCCGCTCCTCCCGCGGGAGACCGTTCCGCCCCTATCGCTGCGCTCCGGGGACTCCACTGCCAGGTGAGTGGGGCGACGCATCATCCACCGTCGCCCGGTCACCGTTGCGGAAGGGGTGAAACGGTGACCGAACCGCGGTGAATGATGCTTCGCCCCACTGTGCTGGCAGTGCAGGCGCCGCCCGGGTTTGGCGGAGCCGGAACGGTCTCCCGCGCGAGGAGCGGAGGTGAGATCGACGAACCCGGGACAAAGCCTTTCAATGATCTTGACCCTGCCTGCACACCGTCACTCCGCGTCGAGGAACGCCACTGCCGCGGTCGAGAACAGCGGCGACAGGAACAGGTTGTAGTGCGTCAGGCCGGGCAGGATCGCCAGCGCGTGGCCGCCCTTGGGCCGCCCCTCGCCCATCCAGCCGCCGTCCCGCTGACCGCCGTCGAGCAGCGCGAACACCTCGACGAAGTGGCTCGGCGGGGCCATGTCGGCGTCGGCGGCCACCACGAGGGTCGGCACCTGGAGCGCGGCGACCTCGGCGGAGAAGTCGAAGTCCACGGCCATCGCGGCGCCGATCTTGTCCAGCAGCCGCGGGAAGTCCTCCGGGCGCGGCGCCACCCGCTGGTACAGCTCGTACATGGGGGTGTCCTTCATGAACTCGGCCGCCGCCGCGCCGACCTGGCCCTGCTGGGCGAGGATCTCCGCGTAGGTCGCCGAGCGGCTGATCGCCGCGGACGCCGCGACGAGCCGGCGGACCTTCTCCGGGTGCCGGAACGCCACCTGGTACGCGACGCCGCCGCCGAGCGAGTAGCCCACGAGGTCGGGACGGTCGAGGCCGAGGTGGTCGATGAGGGCCGCGATGTCGTCGCCCATGAGCCGGATGTCGAGATCCCGGTCGATGTCCGCGGTACGCCCGTGGCCCTGCAGGTCGACGAGGACGACCTGGTGGTGATCGGCGAACGAGGACAGGATCGGGGCGAACATCTCCCCCGACCCGAGGCCGCCGTGCAGCAGGATCAGCGGGCGGCCGGTGCCGTGCACCTCGTAGTACAGGTTGATCCCGTTGACCTCGGCGTACCGGCCGGTGCCGGCGGTCTCGGCGGTCCAGGTCGTTCTGGTCATCTCGTGCTCCCTCGGAGTCGGAACCGTCTACGTGAGGGATGACGAAGCACCGCCCGAAAAGTCATCGCCCCCGCGTCGATTCTTCCGACGATCTTGCGCGAGTGTCTCGTTTTCCGCGGCGAATGCCCGAAAAGCCCGGAAAACGAGACACTCGCGCAAGATCGTCGAAAAGAACGGGGGCGGTGGGGAGGCCGGGGCGGCGCCGACGCCCTGCGACGCCGCCCCGGCCACCGGTCAGACCGGGTTCCAGCCGTCCGTGCCGGCCAGGTACTTCTGCGGCGTGTAGTTCGCCGCCTGGCTGTCGGACAGCTGCGGCCGGTTGCCGTTCACCGTGGCACCCGAGCCGGTGTTCCGGTATTCGAGGAACCGGGCGTTCTGCCAGACCGCGTCGCCCATGTTCACCCACGGCTGGGCGGTCTGGACCGTCGAGGAGAGGTTCGACTCCCGGTAGAGCACCTGGGCGCCCTGCCGCCACGGCCGGCCGAGCTGGGTCGTGTTCGCGACCGCGCCGGTGATCGTGGACTTGTAGATCAGGAAGCCGTAGGTGTGGGCGGCGTCCGTGCTCGCGGCGGTGATCGGACCGCCGGTCGTACGCTTCTCGTAGATCTGGCACGCGTTGAAGACCGCGATGCCGCCGCCGTAGATGAAGTCGACCGTCCCCTCGATGTAGGAGCTGACGAAGTAGACCCGGGCGGAGTTGTTCACCAGCAGCGTGTCCTGGTTGCTGAGCAGGCGTACGTTGCTGAAGGTGCCGCGGTCGACGTTGAGGTTCAGCGCCAGCGTCTGCACGCCGACCCCGTAGTCGTTCGAGATCGTCAGGTTCGTCGCCGTGAAGTCATGGCCGAACACCGTGACGGTCGCGCCGTTGTTGGCCGAACCGTCGGCCGCGGTGTGGTTGTTGACGATCACGGTGTTGGCCGCCCCCGAACCCAGGCCCTGCAACGTGACGTAGGGCTTGTCGGTCGGCACCACCACGGACTCGCGGTAGGTGCCGGCCTTGATCGTGATGATCCGCCGGGTCGTGTTGTTCGCCGGCACCGCGTCGATCGCCGCCTGGACGGTCCGGTAGGTCCCGGTGCCGTCCGACGCGACCGTCGCCGTGGCCGGCGTACCCGCGCCGACGAGGTTGAAGGCGATCTGCATCCGGGCGATGTCCGAGCAGGTCTCCTGCACGATCGGGTTGTTGCCGGCCGTCGAGCCGTCCTTGTCGCTCACGCACATTCCGGTGGCGACGCTCTTGACCTCGTACTTGCCCGCCGTCGCCGCCGAACCCGCGAAGGTCCACTGCTGGTTGGTCTGGCCCGACCCGCAGCCCCACTGCTGGAGTTGCAGGCCCGAGGTCGCCGCGCCCGAGGGGACGTCGACGCACATGCCGCTGCCGACGTTGACCAGGTTGAAGCCCGACCCCGAGGCGACGACCTTCCACTGCTGCCGGGTCGCCCCGGCCGAACAGGCCGCCTGGGTCAGCAGGGTGCCGCTGGCAGTGGACGAGTTCGGTACCTCGACGCACTTGCCGCTGGCACCCGGGACGAGCGTGTAGATGCTGCCCGCCACCGGGGTCGACGCGGCCGAGGCCGGTACGCCGACCAGGAACGAGGACAGCACCGCCACGATGAGGAATACACGGCGCATGACTCACACTCCGATCGACGACTGCGGGCCGGCGTACGCCTTGACCAGACCGGGAACCGCACTGGCCGCGTCCAGCGTGTACGCGTAGAAGCTCGACGGGTTGAACGCCGTCCCGTTCGTCTGCGCCTTGCCGGTGCAGTTGACCAGGATGCTGCCGCGCTGAACGAGCTGCGCGGCCGTCGTGTCCGGGTAGTAGGGGTTGTTGACGTTCTCGAAGTAGCTGTTCTCCAGCACCATCTTCGTCGAGCCGCGCGCCAGGTTGCCGTACGACGTGACGTTCTGCAGGTAGTTGTTGTACAGGTGCGCGTACGCGACGTTGTCCACGCTGGGGTTGCGCTGGTTGGTGTCGTGGATCCAGTTGTGGTGGATGGTCATCCGGGCCGTCACGTTGTCGGTCCAGCCGATGCCGAACGTCTTGTTGTGATCGGACAGGACGGTCCACGACACGGTCAGGTACGTGGTGTCCTTACGGCTGTCGATCTCACCGTCGTTGGTGTGCGTGATCAGGTCGTGGTCGATCCACACGTGGTCGGCCGTGTCCATCTGGATGCCGTCGTAGTCGTAGACCTTGTCGTCCGGGTCGTCGTCGGGCATCTCGGTCTCGCCGATGGTCAGGTTCCGGATGATCACGTTGTGCACGCCGGTCCCCAGGAAGATCCCGCCGTGCACGATCTTTCCGGCGGTGCCGACCCCGATGAGCGTCTTGTTCGACGTCACGGGGATCTCGTAACCCATGGTCGGCACGGTGATCGCCGTACTGATCCGGATCACGTACGCCGCCGACGCGGTCGCGTACTTGAGCAGGTCGGCGTAGGTCGACACGGTGACGGTGGTGCCGCCCGCACCGCCGGTCGTGCCGGTCGCGAACCCGTCCGCCACGTCCGACCACGGATGCGCCGGCGCCCCGCTGACCAGGTTGAACGACCACTGCATCCGCGCGATGTCCGCACAGGTCTCCTGGACGATCGGATTGTTGCCCGCCGTCGAGCCGTCCTTGTCGCTCACGCACATCGCGGTCGCGGCACTGATGACCCGGTACTTGCCGGCCGCCGCCGCCGAGGCAGCGAACGTCCACTCCTGATTGGTCTTGCCCGCGCCGCAGTTCCACTGCTGCAGTTGCAGACCGGAGGTCGCGGTGCCGGACGGCACGTCGACGCACTTGCCGCTGTTGACGTTCACCAGGTTGTAGCCGGAACCCGAGGCGACGACCTTCCACTGCTGGCGGGTCGCCCCGGCCGCGCAGGCCGCCTGGGTGAGCAGGGCGCCGCTGGCCGTGGAGTCGGCGGGGACCTCGACGCACTTGCCGCTGGCACCCGCGGCAAGGGTGTAGACCGCGCCGGCCGACGGCGTACTGGCCGCGGCCGAGGGGAGCGCCGACATCGCGACCACCCCCGCGGAGATCGCGAAGAGGAGGGCGGCGCCGCCCCGTAGGACACGAGACATGGAAATGCCTTTCTGCCCATGGTCGCCACGAACCACGAGCTCACGAGGACGGACCCGGTGGGCGCCGGGCCACAGCGTTCGCTGCCTCTGGTAGACGGATCGAAATACGGTCGAATAACAGGTTCGACGGACGAACTTCTTTACAGCCGTTTCGCGACCGTGTCAGGATGTCCCGCGTTCCGTCCCTAAGAAGGTTGCCGATGAAGCCCACCGCTTCCGGCGTACACCTGGTGAACGCCGCGCAGGCCGGCGACCAGCAGGCGCTGGAGTCCCTGATCTCCGCCCACCTGCCGTTGATCTACAACGTCGTGGGCCGGGCGCTCCAGGGCCACCCGGACACCGACGACGTGGTCCAGGAGACCATGATCCGAGCGGTGGCCGCGCTGCCCCGGCTGCGCGACCCCGACCGGTTCCGCTCGTGGCTGGTCGCGATAGCGATCCGCCAGACCCAGGAGCGCGGCCGGGCCCGCGGCGCCGCCCTCGCCCGCCAGCTGCCGCTCGACGAATGGCCCGAACCCGCCGACCCCACCGCCGACCCCGCAGGCGAGACCGTCGCCCGCGTGGGCCTGTCCGCCCAGCGCCGCGCGATCGCCGCGGCCACCCGCCTGCTCACGCCGAGCGACCGGCAACTGCTCGCGCTGTGGTGGCAGGAGGTCGGCGGCGTGCTGTCCCGCGCCGAACTCGCGTCCGCCCTCGGCATCAGCCAGGGACACGCCGCCGTACGCGTCCAGCGCATGAAGGCCGACCTCGAACTGGCCCGAGCCGTGGTACGCGCCTGGCGGGCCGCCCCGCGCTGCGCGACGCTGACGGAGCTGGCGCCCGGCCGCTCGAACCCGCTGCGCCGCCTGGGCCGCCACGTCCGCGACTGTCCTGAGTGCAGGCTGGCCGACGAGCCCCTCGTCCCCGCCGAACGCCTGCTCACCGGCGCCGTCGCGCTGCCGGTGCCCGCCCTGCTCGCGGCCAAGCTGACCGGCCTGACCGTGCCGGCCGCCGCCGGCCTGCGCCGCTTCCTGGGCTACCTGAACCTGAAGACGGCCGCCGTCGGCTCGACCGTCCTCGCCGCCGGGGCGACCGCGTTCGCCTTCGCGGTCTACTACCTGCCCCCCGAACCGCCCGCCACCATGACCGTCGCCCCGCCCCGCGCCTCGGCGGCCGTCGACGTCACCCAGTCCCCGGTGACCGCGAGCCCGTCGGCGGTCCCGTCCCCGTCCCTGGCAGCCGCCGCGCGCGCGGACATCTTCCTGGCCCCCGACGGCGACGACGCGAACCCCGGCACCATGTCCGCCCCCGTCGCCACGCTCGGCCGCGCCGCCGCCATCGTCCGGCCAGGACAGACCATCGCCGTACGCGGCGGCACCTACCGCCCGACGACCCCGGTCACCATCACCACCAGCGGTACGCCTTCCCAGCGCATCACCCTCACCAACTACCCCGGTGAACAGCCGGTGTTCGACGCCTCCGGCCTCCGGTCCAACCAGTGGTTCGTGACCCAGCGCGCGTCCTACTGGACCGTCCAGGGCCTCACCGTCACCGGCGCCCCGACGTACCCGTTCGTCTGCGTCTCCTGCGCGCACAACGTCTACAAGCGACTGTCCATACACGACAACGGAGCCACCGGACTCGTCCTGCGCGGCGCGGACACTTCCGCCAACTCCGTACTGGACAGCGACTTCCACGACAACCACGACGACGCGGCCCACGGCGCCAACGCCGACGGCCTCGCCTTCAAGGACGGCACCGGCACCGGCAACCTCGTCCGCGGCGTCCGCGCGTACGCCAACGCCGACGACGGGATCGACCTGTCCGGCTTCGCCTCACCGGTGACGATCACGCACTCGTGGGCGTACGGCAACGGGGTCAACCGCTGGAACCTGACCGACTTCGCCGGGGCCGGCACCGGCTTCAAACTCGGCGGCGGCGACCCTCCCCCACCGGTCGCGCACGTCATCACCGACAGCGCCGCCTGGGACAACCGCAGCTTCGGCTTCACCGAGCAGAACAACCGCGGGCCGATCGTCGTCACGGGGAACACCGCGTGGCGCAACGGATCCGACGGATTCGCCTTCTGGTACTCGACGGCCGTCCTGCGCGACAACCTGGCCCTCGCCAACCAGCGCGACGACAACCGGGGGGACGCGACCCAGGAGGCCGGCAACTCCTGGAACCAGTCCGGCTGGACGACAGGATTGTTCCGCAGCACGGACTCGCGTACGGCGGAGGGGCCACGGCCGGCGGACTGGAAACTGCCCGACTCCACGTTCCTGATGACCCGCAGATCCGGCCCCGGCGCCACCATGACCCCATGACCTCCTCATCTTCACGATCAAATGCAAGATCAATTTCATGTCCCGGGTTCGTCGATCTCACCTCCGCTCCTCGCGCGGGAGACCGTTCCGGCGCTGGGGCGCCTCCACTGCCAGGTGAGTGGGGCGAAGCATCGTCCGCCGCGGTTCGGCGGCGGCCCACGCGGCTGCCGCCGATCGTCCACCCTCGGAACTTTGTCGCGACTGTCCGATTCGACGACGGCCCGGCCTTGATCATGTGATGCATATACGTCGAAAACCCCGGGCCGGCGACATATATGCATCACATGATCAAGCGGGCCGCTCGATCGGCGTTCCCCCATAACGGATAGTCGCGACAAAGTCCGAGGCAACCGGGTGGCCGCCCGCCTCCGATGTGCCGTTGTCGGCAAGAACGGCGGAAGGGCCGACCACCCCTGAAGCGTCCTAGGTTGATAGGAGGGTGGCCCGGCCGTCCGAAGACGGGCCGGGCCGGATTGTGCGGATCAGGATCAGGCGTGGCGGACGAAGGCGTCGGCGAGGGTCAGGTCCTCCATGATCGCCAGTACGTCGGGCATCCCTTCCGTGTAGACGCCCGTCGCCAGCTCCAGCGAGTGCTGGTCGAACCGGGTCGACAGCACGTCGGCCCGCAGGTTCGCGATGCCGAGCAGGCAGTCCCCGACCGGGTCACCGGTGTAGCCGGGCGGCGTACCGTCGCACTGCAACGGGATCGTGTACTGGTTGGCGCGCGGGTTGACGATCGGCGTACCGGGGGCGCAGGCGCCGCCGGGTCCGGTCGTCGCACAACCAGCGTAGTTCGCCTGGGCCTGGCGGAACGAGTCGCCGAGCATGTTGCGCCCGTCGAGGTCGACCGGCAGGCGTTCGGCCCCGTCGGTGAGCAGGCCGAGCATCTCGTCCTGGCTCAGGGCCTTGGCGAAGCCGAGCTGGGTGTACGCCTGCACCAGCGCCACGATCCTGCTCAGCCGCTCGTTCGTCGCGAACAGCGCGGAGTGCGGGTCGTTGAGGGCGGCGACGACCTTGTCGTAGTACGCCTTCTGCAGCCCGGTCAGGTACTCGTTCATCCGGTCCCGGGCGGTCAGCGGCACGTTCCAGTCGGTCTGCATCAACGCCGAGTTGGTGAACCCGGTCAGGTACGTGCTGTCCCACTTGTTCAGGTAGTACGTGATGTTGTTGCAGAAGCCGCCGGGCGCGCCGGTCAGGTACTGCCGGCAGGTCTCACCGAGGTTCCAGGTCATGCTCCAGCTGCGGTAGTCCCGGTCCTGGTTGCCCCAGTGCACCAGGATGCGCACGACGATGTTCATGTCGGCGTACGTGTGGTGCCATTTGACGTCGTCGAACTCCTCCACGTTGGCGAAGCTCGCCGAGTAGCAGAGCTTGATCGTCGGCTGGTCCGGGTGCGCGTACTTCGCGAGGTACAGCGTGTCCGGGGTCTGCGTGATGGAGGCGGTGGACGGTCGCGTGATCGTCGGCTGGCCGGGGGTGCCCGCGCACGGTCCGATCTTGGCGGTGTCGGTCATCCGGAGCGACGCGTCGATCTGCTGGTCGCCGTTGCCGAACACGTTGAAGGTCTTCCCGCCCGGGTTGGCGCCGCGGATGTTCCCGAGTTCGGTCGAGTACGCCCGCATCGCGTTCTTGTAGTCGTTCATGATGTTCGTGTAGAGCACGTTCGTACGCCGCCCGGCCGAGTCCGGTGTGGACAGCGGGATGCTGAACCGGGTCGAGCGGTCGATGATGCCCTGTCCCGCTCCGAGGATCTCGATGGTGCGGTTCTGGTTGACGCGAGCGGCGTAGCCCGGGTTCTCGGCCACGAGGCGGGCGTATCCGCGGGCGGCCACCGTCCACGGGACCGCGTCCGCGACCGTGTCGGGCAGGACCACCGGCGACGTGCCGTAGTTCTGGCCGGCGTACCAGTCGAGGTAGTTGATCGCACCCTTGGCGCCGTAGGTCGTCAGCACCGACCGCGGATCGAGGTTCTTGTAGGAGGTCGGGTTCGGGCCGGCATAGGGGTCGGACTTCGCGGTCGTCGCCGCCATCAGGTTGAGCGGGCCCTCGTACTTCTGGTACTCGGTGTACGTCGGGATCGGCTCGCCGTAGGTGTCCTGGTGCCCGACACCGTCGTTGATCGCCCCCATGACCGGGTTCAGGCCGCCCGCACGAAGGGCCGCCATGATCGCCTCGCCCCAGTTGTCGATCGAGGTGTTCATGTGGTACAGGTCGGCCGAGATGTCGGCCAGTTGCCCGAGCGTCGCGTGCTGCAGCGCCACGACCTGGTCGAACCGGTCGAGCATCGACGCGTACATGACGGTGAGGGCATGATCGACCCGGTCGAACCGCGAGTTCATCGTGTTCGAGAGCTGGGTGACCTGGTCACGCAGCTTGTGGATCTCGTTCATGAGCATCTGGTCCGGGGTGGGTCCGTCGAGGAAGACGGGCAGCAGTGCCCCGATCGCGCCGACGATGTTGCCGGTGAGGGCGACGGTGCTCATCGAGGTGAGCGCCTGGCCCAGGCTGAAGCCGGCGATCGACGGGATGTACTTGTTGATCGCGGTCGCGATCTGCACGGCCGCCTTGCCGACCCCCGCCGCGATCCGGCTGGACTTGGCGTCGACGAAGCCGAGCGCCTTGGCCAGCACCTCGATTCCCACCCCGAAGCCGTCGATGACCTGCTGACGGGCGGCCGCCGCGGCCTTGGCGTCGTTGAAGGGAGTCGGGGTGGTGGGCCGGTTGCCGGTGCTCACCGCCGGGTAGGTGGCGCTGATGTCGTGCGCCGAGGTGATGAGCTGCTCGTTCTGCGTCTCGATGTGCTGGACGGCCGAGAGGATCTGGGCCTTCGCCTCCGCGATGTACGCGTCGGTGTTCATCTGGTGGTCCAGCAGCGCGCCCACGTTCATGTAGGTCCCGATGACCGGATCCGCGGCGAGCTGGTCGAGCGACGCGGTGGACATGACGCCCAGTCGCGCGCCGAAGTCGCCGTCCCACGCGGCCGCGAAGGTGCTGTCGGTCGCGGCCCGGCCGGTGATCCGGTTCCAGATCAGGTCCTGCACCGGGTACCAGCGCTGGAACTGGTCGTAGGAGAACTGCGCGGTCGTGACCTGGTTGATCCGGTCCCCGTACGCCTTCCCGACCGGGCTGACGACGACGTCCAGCAGCTCCTTCATCACCGGCGCGGCGATGGCCGCCTCCGGGCTCAGGGCCAGCATGTTCAGCACGTGCGGCAGCGCCTCATAGGTCTGCAGCGCGAAATCCGTACCCTGCAGGTGACCGTCGTACCACTGGCTCATCACCGCCGCGTGATTGTGGATGTCGGCCACGGACTTGTCCGGATATCGCTGACGGTAGCCGAGCATCTCCGCGCTCAGGACCAGATCCTTCAACCCCTGCGAGCCGCTCGTGTGCAGGCGTACCGAGGCGACGAAGAGCTGGTCTCGCAACTGCTGCGCGTCGACCGGCACAGGGTCCGCGTAGGCCGCGTTCGAGACCGCGAATACCGCGGCCACCACGACGGCCGTCACGGCGGCTATCGGTCGCAGCCGTCCCGTGATCCTCATGATGTCTTCCCTTTCTTCCGGCGCGGTCGCGCCGTCGACATCAATGAGAAAGGGCGTCACTTGGGAACGGCTTGGGGGCGTCTTCCGCTTCCGACACATGCTTCAAACACACTGCGGGAATACGCGTGGACGGTGTGCTCTGCCGACGGAAAGTACGGTCTGATTCGGGTGGGCCGACGGGGTTCAGGCCGCCGACGCGGTCAGCGTACGGCCGGTGATGAGGGCGCTCACCTCGGCGCGGGTCAGCTTCGAGCCCTCTGCCCGCAACCGTTCCAGCTCCTGCGGCGGCAGTGCGTCTCGTACTGCTTCGGCTTCGCGGGGGCCGTCGACGAGGTCCATCATGGACGGACGGAAGCCGACCTCGGCGCCGAGCTTTTCCACCGCACCCATGAGGAGTGCTGCCGGGGTCGGGTCGCCGGCCAGGGCGAAGGCTGCTGCCGTGGTGTGGGCCAGGACCAGCCAGGACGTGATGTCCAGTTCGGACTCCAGCGGACCCAGGATGCGGGCGGCCAGATCCAGCGCGGCGGCGGGGTCGTCGGCGTCCAGAGCGGACTTCATCGCCGTCCAGGCCGCCGAGCCCGTCGCCCAGCGGTGGCCGCAGCGTTCACCGATCTCGACGGCGCGCGCCAGGTCGATCCGCGCACGGGTCCGGTCCCCGGCGAGCCTGCGTACCATGCCGAGCACCATGAGCGTCTCGGTGTGCAGCCACGGTACGCGCAGCCGACGCCCACCGCGCTCGGCGGCCAGCGCGATCGGCAGCGCCTCGGCGACCCGGCCGGACAGCGAGAGGAAATGCGCCTCATAAGCCTGCGCGTACGCGGTCGTCAGCCGGTCGCCGGCCGCCCGCGCCGATCGGGCCGCGGCCAGCGCCGAAGCCAGATCCCCGCCCAGGTACGCCAGCCCGGCGACGCCCAGCTGAGCCCGGGCCCGCAGGACGGCCGGCGCCGCCGGGGCGAGGTCGAGGGCGGCCCGCAACCAGTTGAGCCCTTCCGTGATCTGGCCCCGCCGGTACCAGAACCAGTGCAGCGCACCGCCGATCCGCAACGCGGCCGTGCCGTCGCCGTCCAGGAGCGCCGATTCGAGGGCCGCGCGGATCTCCGGCTGGTCGGCCTCCAACCGGCGGATGACCGCGTACGCGTCGAAGGTCCGCAGGCCACCCTCGGCGGCCTCGACCCAGTCGACCACCCAGTGGCGGTGGCGGGCGGCGAGCGCCGCGGCGGCCGGCGGGTCGAGCGTGGCCGCGGCGAACGTACGCAGCGCGACGAGCATGCGGTAGCGGCGCGGCGACGTGCCGGGTTCGACCCGCAGCAGCGACTTGCGCACCAGCGCCGCGAGCGGCCCGATCAGATCCGGCGTGCCCGTGACCGCTCCGGCGGCGTCATAGTCGAACCGGCCTGCGAAGACGCTCAGCCGGCCGAACAGCTCGCGCTCGGCCGGATCGAGCAGGTCATGGCTCCACGCGATGGCCCGGTCGAGATCCCGGTGCCGGGCCGGCTTCGCCGGATCCGCACCGGGCCCGGCCGGCAGCGCGGCCGCGATCTGGGCGAGCGACAGCACCCGGCACTGCGCGGCGGCCAGCTCGATCGCCAGCGGTACGCCGTCCACGCCCGCGCAGATCCGCTCGACGAGCTCCCGGTCGTCCTCGATCATCCACGGCGCCGCCCGGTCCAGGAACAGCCGTACGCCGTCCGCGGCCATCGGCGGCACGTCCAGCACGAATTCACCGGCCAGGCCGAGCGATTCCCGGCTGGTGGCGAGGATTTTCAGCCCCGGACAGCGGGCGAGCAGCTTCGCGCACAGACCGCGTACGGCGTCGACGAGATGCTCGCAGTTGTCCAGCACGATCAGCGTCTCGCGCCGGGCCAGCAGTTCCCACCCGTCCACCGGTACGCCGACCGCCGCGGCGACCTGCGCGGCCACGAGATCGGGGCGGCCGATGTCGGCCAGCTCCACGAACCACGGTCCGTCGGCGTACGACTCCATCCTGTGCGCCGCCTCTACAGCCAGCCGGGTCTTGCCCAGGCCCGCTGCGCCGGTGACGGTCACGAGCCGGTGGTTCTCCAGCGCCCGGGCGAGATCGGCCAACTCACCTTCCCGGCCGACGAAGCTCGCCAGCGGATGAGGCAGGTCGCCGGTCCCCTTCGGCGTCCCCTCCCGCACGTCGAGATCGCTGTCCTGGCGCAGAATCGCCGTCTCCAGCGCCCGCAACGACGGCCCCGCGTCCAGCCCGAAACTGTCCGCGAGCAACTCGACGGCCTCGCGTACTGAGTCGAGGGCCTCGGTCTGCCGGCCGGACCGGTACAGGGCGAGCGCGTACAGCTCCCGCCCCCGCTCGCTCAACGGATGATCGTGCACGTACGCGGCCAGCTCCCCGAGCACATGGTCGGGCCGCCCGAGACCCAGCAGCGCCTCGAAACGGTCCAGCCGCACGGCCTCCCGCAGCTGGTCGAGCCGGCGGATCTCGGCGGCGAGGAAGGCGTACTCCCCCAGATCGGCGAACGCCGGCCCCCGCCACAGCGCGAGCGCGTCCTCCAACGCCGCCAACGCCCCCTGCGCATCGCCGTCCCGCAACAGGTTCGCGCCCGCCCCGGCCAGCCGCACGAACTCCGAAGCATCCACACTCGACGGTGGTACGCGCAGCGCGTACCCGGCCCCCTCGGTCGTCAGCACCTGAGCGGCCCCCCGCGCACGCCGCCCCGGTTCGACCACCCGCCGCAACTCGGCGATGTACGCGTGCAGCGTCGTCGGCGAAGGCGCGACCTCCCCGTCCCACACGTCCTCGACAATCCGCCCCACCGACACCGAACGCGGCCGGGCGACCAGCAGGCACGCGAGGACGGCCCGCTGCCGGGGACCGCCGAGGGGCATCTCCACGCCGTCGACGCGTAGGCTGAGCGCGCCGAGGACGCGGATGTCTAGGGTGGACACGGAGGGGAACTTAAGGCTCCGACGGGGAGTAGTTCCAGCAGATTTGGCTGCCCCGTCAACATGACGACAAGTGCAGCGTGTCGGCCGCCACACTTCCCATCCATCGACCAGTCTCTTTGTCACATAGGCGCGCCGACACTGTCGGTTCGCGTACACGGCGGCGTACGGGCTCTGGCGCAGCCCTTCCCGCCGAGCGACGTGACTGCCATGCACTCCGCTGTGTCCGAGATGTGAGTCCGGCCCATCTCGCGATCTTGCCCATGTACACGTGGAGGGTGTTTCAGAGTCGCCGAAACACCCTCCACGTGTACATGGCGAGATCATCCAGTGAGGACAGCGGCTTCCCAGCCGACGAGCACCCCGTGCGTGCGGGGAGCAGACTTCTTCACCTGCGCTTCCGAAGATCGACTTCGCTTCCCATCAGCCCAAGCCGATGAAAGTTTCGGAGCAACACACGACTCCTATGCAGATCAAGCACTATCCACCCGCACATCATCGGTTGAGTTTCCGGAAGGCTATCGATAGCATCGCCGGCAACGGCATCGACACTTCTCCACCTCACCTCGATGCCCCGGGTCCGCCCAGACCCGTACCGACTCGTGCTTCCCGCCCGAAAGGCCTCCACGTATGCGTATCACCGTTCCCCGCCATCGGGATCTGCCCCGCGCGAAGACATCGCTGAAGGGATGGGGCGTCGCCGCCGGGGTCGCCCTCGTGACCGGTGCCATGATGGTCCTCGCCCCCGCCGCCGACGCGGCGACGACGCTGGGTGCTTCGGCTGCCCAGTCCGGACGGTATTTCGGTACGGCGGTTCCCAACAGCAAGTTGGGCGACTCGACGTATTCGACGATTCTGGACCGTGAGTTCAACATGATCACGCCCGAGAACGAGATGAAGTGGGACGCGACCGAGCCGTCGCAGAACAGCTTCAGTTTCGGCGCGGCGGACGCGATCGTCGCGCACGCTACGGCGCACGGGCAGCGGATGCGCGGACACACGCTGGCCTGGTACCAGCAGCAGCCGGGATGGGTGCAGAACCTGTCGGGAACGGCGCTGCGCAACGCGATGATCAATCACATCAACCAGGTGATGGCCCACTACAAGGGCAAGATCTACGCCTGGGACGTCGTCAACGAGGCGTACGCCGACGGCACCGGGGGCGGCCGGCGTGACTCGAACCTGCAGCGTACGGGTAACGACTGGATCGAGGTGGCGTTCAGGACCGCCCGGGCGGCCGACCCGGCGGCGAAGCTCTGCTACAACGACTACAACACCGACGGGGTCAACGCGAAGTCGACCGGCGTCTACAACATGGTGCAGGATTTCAAGGCGCGGGGCGTACCGATCGACTGCGTCGGGTTCCAGTCGCACATCACGAACTCGATCCCGAGCGATTATCAGGCCAACCTGCAGCGGTTCGCGAACCTGGGCGTCGACGTGCAGATCACCGAGCTGGACGTGTCCGGGTCCAACCAGGCGGCCGTCTACGGCCAGATCACCCAGGCCTGCATGAACGTCACCCGGTGCACGGGGATCACGACGTGGGGCATCCGCGACAGCGACTCGTGGCGGTCGGGTGAGAACCCGCTGCTGTTCGACGCGTCGGGCAACAAGAAGGCCGCGTACACATCGGTGCTGAACGCGCTCAACGCGGCCGGGCCGGGCCCGTCGAGCAGCCCGAGCACCGGGACGTCCACCAGTCCCAGCCCGAGCCCGAGTGTCAGCCCGAGTTCGCAGCCGAGCCAGAGCCCGCCGCCGAGCGGTGGCTGCACGGCGGCGGTGTCGAGCGTGAACCAGTGGAACACCGGGTTCACGGCCACGATCAGGGTCACGGCCGGGTCGGCCGGGGTCAACGCGTGGACGGTGACGGCGAACCTGCCGTCCGGTGCGACGATCACCAACTCGTGGAACGCGACGCCCAGCGGGACCTCGGGCACCGTCCGGTTCACGAACCTGAGCTACAACGGCCACATCGACGGCGGGGCGTACACGGAGTTCGGGTTCCAGGCCAACGGTAACGCGAGCGGCCTGACCGTCTCCTGCTCCGGCAGCTGACCACCGGGGAGAAACACGGCCGGTGCGGGGACGGGTCCCCGCACCGGCCGCTTCACGTATCAGGAGGACATGGCCTCGCGTACGCGGGGAGAAAAGGCGATGACCACGACGGCGAGCAAGAGTACGCCGCAGGCGGCCTGCTCGATCCGGATCCAGGCGGGCAGGAAACCGGGGATGGCCACGATGACGGTGATGGCGACGACCATGACGGCCGAGAGGATCCGCAGCCGGAGGTAGCCCTTCCGCGAGCCGCGCGCGGCCTGGAACGCGAACAGCGTGGTGCCCAGGGCGCTGAGGACGACGATCGTGCAGCGGACCCACGCGGCGTCGTTGACGAGCGACGCGTGGTCGCGGAGCAGGTAGATCGCGACGAGTGTCGCGATGCTCAGTCCAAGATAGCTGAGCGCGAGAACCTTGACTGTACGCATGTCGAAAGGGTCCCGCCGGACCCCGCCCGTACGCGTCGGCGCGGGAATGGACTTCCGTCTCCACCCTGGGTTGGAGGCAGCCGTGCCGGCCAGGCCGTAATGTCGGATCATGTCCTCGGATCGGCTGGACGCGTCGCCGGCGCAGTTCGGCAAGGTGCTGCGGTGGCTGCGGCTGCTCGTACCCGCCCTGCTGCTCGTGGTGCTCGTGGCGACCGCGGCCGGTACGCCCCGCCCCGGGATGAATGCGATCGGTGTCGCTTTGGCGGCGTTCGCCCTGATGAGCGTGGGCGTGGTGGCGACCCTGACCCGGCCGGAGGGCCGGTGGCACCCAATGTTCGCGGTCGGTCTGCTGGCGTCCTCCGTGGCGCTGACCATCGTGCAGGGCGGCGCGGCGATCCCGGGCATCTTCGTCGGCTTCTCGCTGATCCTGTTCCGCCTGCGTAAGCCGGTCTGGCTGGTCCCCGGCATCCTCGGCCTGGTCCTGGTCGGCACGTTCGCCGCGGCGATCCGCGACAGCTCGTTCGAGACGGCCATGCTCAACGTGATCACGCTGGGCGCCTTCTACGGCATGTGGTTCCTCGCCGCGCGGCTGAGCGCCGCCAACAGGCATGCCGAGCGGCTGGTCGCGGAGCTGGAGGCGAGCCGGGACGCCCAGGCGCGCGCCGCGGGCATGGCCGAGCGGCAGCGGGTCGCCCGCGAGATGCACGACATTCTCGCGCATTCGCTGTCCGGGCTGATGCTGCAGCTGGAGGGCGCCCGCATGCTCGCCGCCGCGGACCCGGCCGATCCGCGGCTGCGGCTGGCCGTCGACCGCGCCCACCACCTCGCCAAGTCCGGGCTCGACGAGGCCCGCCGGGCGATCGGCATGCTTCGCGACGACGACCTGCCCGGACCCGAGCTGCTTCCCGCGCTGGCCGCCCAGTTCGAGCTGGATCACGGCATTCCGTGCCGGCTGACGGTCTCCGAGCCCGCCGGAACACCGCCGTCGACCGGATCGGAGCAGCGGCTCGCGATCTACCGCGTCGCCCAGGAGGCGCTGACCAACATCGCCCGGCACGCCACCGCGGAGCGGATCGCCATGGATCTGTCCACCTGCGACGGTTGGACGAGGTTGCGGATCGAGAACTTCGGCGTACCGGCGGCGGAAGCCGGGGACGGCTACGGCCTCACGGGCATGCGCGAACGCGCCGAACTCCTCGGCGGCACGCTGACCGCCGAACCCACGCCCACCGGCTTCCGGGTCGAGCTGGGCGTACCGGCATGATCCGGGTCCTGGTCGCCGACGATCAACGGGTCGTCCGCGAGGGCCTCACGCTGGTCCTCGGCCTGCTCGCGGACATCGAGGTCGTCGGGGCCGCCGCCGACGGGGACGAGGCCGTCTCGCTCGCCGCCGAACTCCGCCCGGACGTCGTGCTCATGGACCTGCGGATGCCGCGCTGCGACGGCGTACAGGCGACGAAACGGCTGCGGGAAAGCCACCCGCAGATCAAGGTCATCGTCCTCACCACGTTCTCCGACGACCGCAGCGTGCTCGACGCGCTGCGCGCCGGCGCCCGCGGCTACCTCACCAAGGACGCGGGCGGCGAGCAGATCCGCGAAGCGCTGCACCGCGTGTGCGACAACCAGTCCGTCATCGACCCGGCCGTGCAGCACCACCTCGTGTCCGCGGTCGCCGCGCCCCCGCCGGCGGCCCTCACACCCCGCGAGGCGGAGGTGCTCACGCTCATCGCCGAAGGACTGTCCAACGCGGAGATAGCCGCCCGCCTGTTCATCTCCGAGGCGACCGTCAAGACCCACATCAACCACCTGCTGGCCAAGACAGGCGTACGCGATCGGGCTCAAGCGGTGGTCTACGCGTACGAACAGGGGTTCCTCAGGTCGAGACCCTGAAGATCAAAATCATGTCTCCCTCACTCCGGCTGCCCTCTCTGGCCTTTGTCGCGACTGTCCGACTTGTACGCTCGACGTCCGACGATCTTGCGCGAGTGTCTCGAATTTCGTCCGATGTACCTGATATGCCCGAACATTCGCGCAAGATCGGCGGCGGTGGGAGGCGAGGGGCCGGTTCATCTCTGCGCGTTGATCTCGGCTGGTTCGGCCCGGCTGGTTCGGCCTTTGTCGCGACTGTTCGGTATGGGGAGGCTGGACGGGTTGGCTCGCGGTGATCGCCTGCGGCTGGGATGTCGTTTCCGAGTTGCCCCCTTGATCCGTTGCGGCCGGAATGCAGCCGGGGCCGGTCTCCCGCATGGGAGGCGCTTTGGATCATGGGCGCGGGTCGGGATTTACCTCTCAGGCGCTGTGGATCGTGGCGCCCCCAGCCGTTGCCCGTGATGCGGGAACGATCTTCCACTAGGCGAACCGAGATCACTGCTCGCTTGATCGATTACGGCTTAGGTGTATTTCCGGCGCGATCTGCATGATCGATTACGCGTCTGGTGCAGGCAGAGGCGGTCATGGTGCACCAGAGCCGTAATCGATCATGCAAGGGGCAGCCGTATTCACACCACGGCCGTAAACGATCAGCCCCGCCCCGACCACCGGCCGCCACCGCGCGCCCATATCGGACAGTCGCGACAAAGGCCGGGCCAGCCGAGGTGAACCGGCGACCTCGATCGCCACAGCGCCCGACACCCGACGCCCGACGCCCGACGCCCGGAGTCCGGCGTCCGGCGTCCGGTGCCCGGCGTCCGGCGGCCGGCGTCCGGCGGCCGGCGTCCGGCGTCCGGCGTCCGGCGATCTTGCGCGAATGTTCGGGCATTTCGGGTACACCGGACGAAATTCGAGACATTCGCGCAAGATCGTCGGGCGCGGCGCGTACAAGTCGGACTGTCGCGACAAAGGCGGGGCTGGTCGGGTGGGGCGTGCGGCTATTTCTGGTCTTTGGGGCACCAGTAGGTGGTGCGGCCGCCGACGGTGGCCCGGCGCATGAGGGTGTTGCAGCGCGGGCAGCGGCCGTCGTTGCGGCGGGCGGGGATGACGGAGAGCGTGTGGACGCCGCCGCCCGCGATCGCCGCCTCCACCGATTCGTGAACTGCCTGGTAGAGGCGGTCTATTGCCGGCCGGGAGAGCTCGTCCACCGGTTTCGCGGGGTTGATCTTCGCCAGCCACAGCGCCTGGTCGGCGAGGAGGTTGCCGATGCCGGCCATGGCCTCCTGGTCCAGCAGCCGGGCCTTGACGGCGACGGTGCTGCGGTCCAGTGCCCTGCGGAACTCCGCGCGGGTGATCTCGCGAGCGTCGGGGCCGAGTTTCTCCACGGGCGGGTCGAGGCGTACGCGGCCCAGCCGTCTCGGGTCGACGAGGAGCATGAAGGTGCCGTCGTCGAACTGGAGGGCGAAGCGGGTGAAGCGGTGGTCGCCGGGTTTGCGGCCGCGGTCCCAGTAGTCGCCGCCGTCGTGTTCGACCCCGTCGGAGTCGGAGAAGACGATCTTCCCGGACATGCCGAGGTGGATGCCGAGCAGCGGGCCGGACCCGGAGGTCTCGCACCACATGCTCTTGCCGCGCCGGTACGCGCCCGTCAGCGTCCGTCCCAGCAGCGCGGCGCGGATGTCGCCGGGCGCGTGCGGGCGGCAGACGTAGGCGTCGGTGTCGTCGACGCCGGCGATGCGGCGGTCCAGGGCGTACTTGTCGATGATCGCGCGGGCCGTCTCGACTTCGGGAAGTTCGGGCACAGTCCCGGAACGTTACCCGTTCCGTGCCTCCCGCGCCTCGCAGTACGCGTACAGGTGGGTCTGGGCGGGCGCGTCGCTGCCACGTGGCGGCCGCCAACTCTCCGATCGCAGGTCGAGCACCTCGAAGTCGTGCCGTTCGAGCAGAGCCCGCAACTCCCCCGCCGGGTACGCGGTCAGCGGCACCTGCTCGCCGAGGAACTCTCGCAGGAGGTAGTCGCTGTCGCCCTCGACCATGCCGAGCGCGAACAGGCCGCCGAGGTCGAGCTGCCCGCGGATGGCGTCGAGGGTCTTCTCGATGTCGGCCCGGTGCAGGGCGAGCAGGCTGAAGAAGGCGACGGCCGCATGGAAGCGCTCGCCGACCGGGTGCAGCCCGTCGAGGTCGGTGAAGTCCCGCTCGACGAAGATCGCGTCCGGCACGTTGTCCATGGCGAGGTCCAGCATGACCGGGGAGATGTCCACCCCGACGACGTGCGCCCCGCCCTCGATCAGCTGCTTCGCCGTCGGCAGCCCGGTGCCGCAGCCCACGTCGAGCACGTTGCCGCCCGGCGGCAGGCGTTCGAGCAGCCATGCGACGGCCTCGCGCTGCCCCGGACGGTCGGCGAACGCGTCCTCGTAGCGGGCGGCGATCGTGTCGAAGGCGTGAGCCAGGTCGGGCCTCGGTTCGGACATGCCCTTATTGTCCCGCTTCTTGCCTGCCGCGGGCGTATTTGCGCAGCGAGGGTCGTGTGGTCCCCGCCACACGACCCCCGCTGACCGGTTCGTCCTAGCTCAACGCGAACTTCTGCGCCGCGCTGCCGTTGCAGTCCCAGATCTGCAACCGGGTGCCGTTGCCCGTCGCCCCGTTCGGCGAGTCGAGGCAGCGGCCGGACTGCGGGTTGCGCAGCGATCCGTCCGCCTGCTGCTGCCAGACCTGCCCGCCGGCGCCGTTGCAGTCCCACAGTTCGACCTGCGTACCGTTGGCCGTGCCGTTGCCGTTGATGTCCAGGCAGCGGCCCAGCGTACGCAGCGCGCCGCTGCTCAGGTGGAACCAGTGCTGGTCGACCGCGTACGACTGGCAGTCCCAGAGCTGCACGGCGGTGCCGTTCACGCCCGAGTCGTCGGCCGCCACGTCGACGCACTTGCCGCCGGGGCCCACGTTCGCGCCGCCGCCGTTGACCGCGAACTTCTGCGCGGCCGAGCCGTTGCAGTCGTAGATCTGCAGCCGGGTGCCGTTCGCGGTGTTGCCGCTGGGCGAGTCCAGGCACCGCCCGGACTGCGGGTTGCGCAGCGAGCCGTCGGCCTGCTGCACCCACTTCTGACCGCCGACCCCGTTGCAGTCCCACAATTCGAGCTGCGCGCCGTTCGCCGTACCGTTGCCGTTGATGTCCAGACAGCGGCCCAGCGTACGCAGGGTGTTGTCGGCGAAGTGCTCCCAGTGCTGGTCCTCGGCCCACGTCTGGCAGTCCCAGAGCTGGGCGGCGGTGCCGTTGACGCCGGTGTCGTCGGCCGCGATGTCGATGCACTTGCCGCCGGGACCGGTCACGGTGCCCTGCGGTCCGTTCGGCACGTTCGTCTGGCCGGAGTAGCCGACCGAGACGATGTTGGCCTGCACGGAGTTGTCCGCGGCGTCGGTCGGGGTCCCGTAGGTCATGACGCCCTCGAACCAGGTACCCATGTTCCGGTTGCTGTTGTCACCGCCGGTACCCAGGATGATGCCGCCCTCCTGGTGCATCGGCATGTAGCCGCCCCGGTTCGGCAGCGCCCCGTTCCACCACGTCGACAGGTTGCCGGACTGCGAGTTGCCGCCCTTGATCGCGTACGTCGTCTGGCCGTTGGTCTTCAGCAGCGCGGTGACGTAGGTGGTGTTGTTGCCGAGGTTGGCGGTGTTGGATCCGTTGGCGCCCTGGAACATGCCGTTCTCCAGGTCGCCCTCCACCCACGGCCCCGAGCCGGTGCACGGGGAGAAGTAGCAGGTGGTGGCGATGCTGACGGCGTCCATGTGACCGTTGCCGGTGTCGTACGGCGTCGACTCGGCGTTACCGTAGTCGAAGCAGCAGTCGGAGCCGACGTGCGTGCCGCTGGCCACCATGTACACGCCCTCGGGCTGGCCGTTGACCGCGACGCCGGAGGCGGCGCCGACGTACCGGTAGCCGTGCTGCGGCGAGATCCACACGCCGTAGACCTTGTGGCCGCCCGCGGTCACCGCGATCTCGGCGGCGTCGGACGGATAGTCGACCGGCCCCGCACCGCCGGCCGGACTGACCGACAGGTCGTTGTGCCGCGTGGTCTGGTCGTAGATCTTGGTGATGGCGCAGCTCGTACCGTTGCAGAAGGCATCCTGGTCACCCGCGTTGGCATAACCGCCGGCGGCGAGCAGGCCCACGTTGTGGGTGGCCCCGTCGGACTTGCGGGTGACCTGATAGAGCGCACCGTTGTACGCGGCGAACAGCGCCCGGGTGGTGCTGTGGGCGGCGACGCAGGGTGTGCCCGCGTTGCCGTAGATGTCGCAGGGCAGCGAGGTGGCGGCCTGCGAGGTACCGGGCAGGCTGACGAGGGTCGCGACGACCAGGGCGGCGGCCGAGGCTACGGCCAGAAGGGTCCGGCGCCAGGGGCGCGGATGTGACCGGGCGATCACGGGGAGCACCTTTCTGTCGAGGGGCATGGCGACCCGCCGAGGGCGGCGGCGCACGACCCTTCCCAGATGCGCCGCCGCCGCACAGGACGGAGCGGGCCCAGCCCCTATTCGATGATTTCGATGGATCAGTATGCGCGACGACGGTCGGAAATCATAGAACCTGTTGGAAAATGGTGGATCCGCTTCTGTCGGTGGGTGCGGTTAAGTTGCCCTCCATGAACTCCGCTCCCCTCACCGGCTACCCGATCGTTCTCGTGCCCGGCTTCTGGCTGGGCGGCTGGGCCTGGGAAGGCGTCGCGGACCGGCTGCGCGCCGCCGGCCACACCGTCCAGGCAGTCACCCTCCCCGGCCTCGAATCCGCCATCACCGACCGTTCGAAGATCACCATCGAGGACCACGTCGAGGCGATCCGCGCCACGGTCGAGTCCATGGGGCAGTCCGTGGTGCTGGCCGTCCACAGTGGTGCCGGCGTACCGGGCTATGCGGTGACCGACCGGGTTCCGGACCGGATCGCGACGATGGTCTACGTCGACTCCGGGCCGGCGATCGGGGCGCTTGACCCCGGCTTCGAAGGCGAGGAACAGCTGTCGCCGCGCATCGACGATCTGGACCAGAACCTCGACGGGCTCAGTGAACAGCAGCTGCTCGAATTCGTGCGACGGGCACTGCCGGAACCTGGTGGAGCCATCCGGGAAGGGGTCGAGCTGCGGAATCCGGAGCGGTTGGGCGTACCCAGCTTGATGATCTGCTGTGCATTCTCGGCGGCTCAGCTCCAGGCCGCCCTGGATGAAGGGGCTGGGTGGCTGGCGGGGTTGAAGGAGCTGCGGGACGTGCGGTGGATCGATCTGCCGACGAGTCACTGGCCGATGTGGTCGGAGCCGGAGAAGCTCGCAGAGATCCTGTCCGACGCATCCCACGGCATGTACGCGAAATGACGGATGGGTGTGCGAGGGCTTCGTGCTCAGGCCACGAGGGGAAGGAGGAGGGTGCAGCAGGTCAAATTACCCTGTCGCCACTTTCCGAATCCCATAGATCCACCGCATCCCCCAGAAATTGATGGACGTAGCCGCAGTTCTGGCAGACAAGACCTTGCGCCGACGAATCCGCCCATGCGAGGTCCCGGTATTCCAGCCGCACTCGTCGCCGGATGAAGAAGCCGCCCTGGCAGACCAGGCAGTGAAAGACCTGGCCATTGATCGTGGCGACGAGCGGCGCCGGTTGCAGCAGACTCATCGCGCAACCTTAGTCGGCGGCCGCAATCGAGGGCTGAAGCACTCCCGCACCGAGTCTTTCGGCGGACTTTCCTCCCCCGAGGGACCAACCGGGGAACCGACCTCCGCTAACCTGCGTCTCTCCAGGCATATCCGCGCCATCCCCGGGGGACTGCCATGTCGCGTACCGCTCTGATCGGATTGTCCGCTCTGCTGCTCCTCGGAGTCGCCGCCTGCGCCCGACCACAGGTGAACGCCGGATCCGCGGTCCCCGCGGTCGGAACCGCCGCAGCCCCGGGTGGCGGCGACGCGACCGCCTTCCTGCAGGAGTGGAAGGACTTCCCGGTCACGAAGAAGCCCCGCCCGATCGTCCTCACCGGCGACGCCGTCCTGCAGGCCGGCTACCGCACCGACAACGCCAAGCTGGCCGTCCTCACCGCCCGCGTACGCCTTGCCGCCACGCCTCCGGCCGCCCCGAAGACGGTCACGGTGCACCTCGCCGACGGCACTTTCACGTTGCCGGCGATCTCCGCGACCCAGGCGTTCGATCAGGTCGTTCAGGACGGCAGCAAGGCGAACGCGGTCGAGGTGGTGCCTGTCCTGGACTTCACGAGCGTCACTTTGGGTACGGCGGAGTTCCACACTGATCGAGGACCGTTGCGCCTGCCGGCCTGGCTGTTCGACGCCCCGGAGGCGCTCGGTCCGGTCGCGGTCGCCGCCGTCGCGCCCAGCGCGTTCTGGCAGCCCGTCACTCGACGTAGCCCGACGGCGCCTGCGGCTGACACCATCGCCGCGGACGGGGTCACCCTCACTGTGCAACTGCCCGATTCCGATAACAAGTGCCCGGGCGCGGCGGTCTACGAGTACACCGCTGTCGCTCAGGAGACGGCTACCGCCATCGCGGTCTCCCTCCATCAGCGGCTTGTGTCGCCGGCGGCCTCGTCGTCCGAGCCGTGCATCTCGGATCTGATGCTGCGGTTCAGGGCGTACCAGGTGAAGTTGGCGGCGCCGCTGGGAAACCGGGTGGTGATCGACGGCGATGGTGCGGCGACGGCGGTCGTGAAGGGGTAGCCGGCGCCGCGAATTCCACGGATTCTTCACAGGATGCGACAGAATTCCCGAATCCCCCGAACCTACCTTCGTCTTCCCCTAGCGTGAGGACGGTAGGCGTACCCCGGACCCTCCGGGGATGGTTCATCATGGGGGAAATCGTGAGCAATCTGTTCGTCATCGGCTACCCGGACGTACCCGCCGCGGCCGCCGCACGAGACAAGATCCTGTCTCTGCAGAAGGAACACCTCATCGAGCTGGACGACATCGTCGTCGTGGAGAACAAGGACGGCAAGATCAAGCTGCACCAGTCGGCCAATCTTGCCGGGCTGGGCGCGGCGAGCGGCGCTCTGTGGGGCGGCCTCATCGGCCTGATCTTCTTCATGCCGCTGCTGGGCATGGCCGTCGGCGCCGCCGCCGGTGCCGCGGGCGGTGCGCTCACGGATGTGGGCGTCGACGACAAGATGATGAAGGACCTGGCCAACACGCTGTCGCCGGGTTCGGCGGCCGTGTTCGCGCTGGTCCGCCAGAGCACCCAGGACAAGGTCATCGCCGAGCTGGCCCCGTACGGCGGCAAGCTGCTGCAGAGCTCGCTGTCCGCGGAGGCCGAGGAGCACCTGCGCCAGGCGCTCGCCGCGGCGAAGGACGCCGGCGGCAAGGCCGCCAACGGCAGCAAGCCCACCAATGGCAGCAAGCCGAGCAACGGCGCCAAGGCGAGCAACGGCTCGAAGGCGCCCAGCGAGGCGAAGGCGACCGCCGCCGCAAGCTGACCCGACAGCACCCGAAAGCGCCCGACAGCGCCAACCCAAGCTCGCAAGATCCCGCTTGGATCAGGGATCGCCACGTAATCATGGACCATGATTCGGGTGATTTCCCTGATCCAAGCGGGATCATGAGCGCCAAGCGGGATCAAGGCGCGAGCGGCCAGGCATGCCTAGAACTCAGGCGATGGGTGGCGGGTTGTAGACGACGGCTGCGCCGCAGTAGGACGGCGGCAGGGTCACCAGCGGGCTGCGGCACACCTGGACGACGACCCGGTTGACCGTGGACGTCGTCGCCGATCCGCCGAGCGCGAACGTGAACGACGTCGTGGTGTTGTTGGCCGATCGGGACTGGCGGTCGACCTCGACGCTGCCGGCGTACGCGACGAAGGTGACTGTGCTGTAGTAGCCGTCGTCGCGGCAGGTGGTGACGGGGTCGATCGGCTGCGGGTGGTCGGTGAGGGTGCCCTTGACGTCGACGCCGAGGCCGGGCAGCGGTGAGGTGGCGCCGAAGTGCCAGTTCAGCGTGCCGGCGGTGGTGCCGTAGCGGCACGCGTCGCCGGAGTTCGCGGCGAAGGGCTGGCTGATGGTGGCGGCGTGGGCGGCGCCAGGGGCTGCCAGGACCGCGATGACGGCGGCGGCCAGGACGGAGATGAGGCGGGAGGTCCTCATCGGCGGCTCCTTTCCCTGTGGGGGCGGGCCTTTCCGGCCGGTCCGGGCAGACCCGCGATGGAGGTGCGAACACCGCCGCCCATGGTTCACCACCTGATGACATTCGTCAATATATGCCGATCACGCGGCAGTAAACCTACAGCGTGTCAGGCACGACGATCGGGCCGCCGGCCCGCAGTTCCTCCAGGAACCGCACGATCTCCGCAGCCACCGACCGGTGCTGAAGATCGTTGAGCACGTCGTGGTGACCGCCGCGGACCACCGCCAGCCGCGCCGCCGGGCGTACCTTGGCCAGGCCGCGCAGCGAGGGCAGATCCGTGAACGGGTCCGCGTCTCCCGCCAGCACCAGGGTCGGCAGCTCCGAGCTTCCGTGGTACGCGGAATCCAGCACCCCGGTCGGCACAGGCTCCGCGAGCGCGCCGCGTTCGGCCGCTCCTTCGCGCAGGACGCCTTCGCTGAGGACGCTCCGATGAACCGGGCAGTGCGTACGCGCGTTCAGCTCGTCGTCCCATCCGTCGAGCTGATGGTCGGCGTACCCGGGCAGCCCGGCGAGCACGACTCCGTCGACGGAGAGGTCCGCATCGGCGGCAAGAGCGGCGACGAGGGCCGCTCCGAGGTCTGCGCCGATCAGCACGACGGGGCGTACCGCATCGGGTTCGACAACCGCCTCGACAGCCTGGCGTAGGTCGTCCACATCGGAGGGAGCCGAGAGCACCCGGACCTGGTAGGAGTCGGCGGCCAGCCGCCGGCCGAGCCGGGTGTAGGTCTCGGGGGTCTCGCCCCGGCCCGGCACCACCAGCACCGTGCCCCGGGTACGCAGCTCGGCGGGTCCGGTGAATTCGAGGGACATGTCAGACTCCCGCGGTGACGGCCGGGCGCCAGCCGAGGGCCGGCGCGATCTCGGTGGCGAGCAGTTCGAGGGCGCGGATCGCCGCGTCGCGGTCCGGTACGCCCGGGTTGAACTGCGCGATCAGGTCGGTCGCGACCGGCAGGACGCGCTCGGCTTGCAGTTCGGCGACGATCTCGTCCGGATGGCCGTAGAAGGCGTGGAACCGGCGTAGCGCGTCCTCGACCGAGAGCCCCGCCGGAAACGATCCACGTTGGACGAATCCTTCGGTGGCCCGCAGGACGCCCTCCCCCACCTGCGCCACCGCCGTACGCCGATCCGCGGCCGGGAAGATGAACCGGGACAGCCCGATCCGGGGCTCGTGCGGGCGGTCCCACGCGGCCGTGAACTCGTCGGCCCACGGGCGCTGGACGACGTCGGTCGGCTCCTCGTATCCGTAGGCGGCCCGATTGAGCAGCAGGTTCGCGCCCGCTTCGGCGGCGTACCGGGAGCCGGGGGCGGAGAACACCCCCTGCCAGATCCGGTCGGTGAAGTCCCCGGCGGGCGGCTGGATGGTGAACCCGTCGGTGCCGACCTCCTGATTGGACAGAGCTGCGCGCAGGATCGCCAGATGTTCCGTCGTCAGTTCGCGCTTGCGGGCGAAGTCGACGCCGAAGGCCGCGTACTCCTGGGGGCCGGAGCCGCTGCCGAGGCCGATCTCGACCCGGCCGCCGCTCAGTGTGTCCACGACGGACACGTCTTCGGCGAGGCGTACGGGATGTTCGAGGGGCAGGATCGTGATGGCGGTGGCCAGCCGGATGCGCTTGGTACGCGCCGCCGCGTGGGCCAGGAAGGTCCACGGGGAGGACAGGCCCCCGCCGCCGAGCGGGACGTGGTGCTGGGCCACCCAGCCGACGTCGAAGCCGAGTTCGTCGGCGACGACGAACAGCTCCTGTGCGTCGGCGTAGGTCGTGGCGAGATCGCCGCGCCCCTGGACGTGGGTGAGGAAGCCCAGCCGGAATCGTGGTGCCATGGGAAGCCTTTCGGTGGAGAGCCGAGCGGGACCGCGGAGAACCCGGTCAGGACACGGGCTGCAGGCGGGCGGCGGTGTGCCGGTTGACCGGGACGGGCAGGTCGAGATGCCCGCGCAGGGTGTCGGCGGTGTACTCGGTGCGGAACAGGCCGCGGGCCTGGAGCAGGGGAACCACGTCCCCGGCGAACCGTTCCAGGTCGTCCGGTGTGCGGAAGCCGAGGTTCAGGCCGTCGAACGCGCCCGCCGCGAACCACTCCGCGATCGTGTCGGCCACCGTCTCCGGCGCGCCGGTGAACGGCGACGGCGCGTACTCGGTGAAGGCCAGGACGGTCTCGCGCAGGGTCAGCTTCTCCTCGCGGGCCCGCCGGACGATCTCCGTGCCGCGGGTCCGGCCGCTGCGCTCGGCGTACGCGGAGACGTCCGGGAAGGGCTCGTCGAGATCGTGCCGGGAGAAGTCGTACGCGCCGAACGAGCGCCCGAACGCGGCGAGCTTGCGGCCGAAGTCGTTGTCGGCGTCGAAGATCTCCCGGGACCGGCGCTGGGCCTCGGCGTCCGTGCCCGCGACGACGGGGTTGGCGCCGAGGAAGACGACCACGTGTTCGGGATCGCGCCCGACCTGCGCCGTACGCCGTTTGATGTCGGCGTAGTACGCCTGCGTCTCGGCGAGCGTGCCCCCGGGCGCGTAGATGCCCTCGGCCACGTGGGCGGCCAGGTTGCGGCCTTCCTCGGAGACGCCGGCCTGGAAGATGACCGGCTGGCCCTGCGGCGACCGGGAGATGTTGAGCGGTCCGGCGACCTTGAAATGCTCGCCGGCGTGGTTCAGCGCGTGCAGCCGGTCCGGTTCGACGAACACGTCCCGCTCGACGTCGGCCGGGAACGCGTCGTCCTCATAGGAGTCCCAGAGCCCGCGTACCACCTGGACGTGTTCGAGGGCGCGGCCGTAGCGGGTGGCGTAGTCGAGGTGCTCGTCGAGGCCGTAGTTGCGCGACGTGCCGGAGTCGAGGCTCGTGACCACGTTCCAGCCGGCCCGGCCGCCGCTGATGTGGTCCAGCGAGGCGAACCGGCGGGCGACGTTGAACGGCGAGTTGTAGGTGGAGCTGAGGGTGCCGACCAGGCCGATGTGTCGCGTGTGGACGGCGACGGCCGACAGCAGCGTCAGCGGTTCGAGCCGGTTGAGGTAGTGCGGCGGGTAGGTCGCGTCGATGAACTGGCTGTCGACGATGAACAGCGCGTCGAACCTCGCCTGCTCGGCCGCCTTCGCCTGGGCGATGTACCAGTCGATGTCGATGCTGGCGTTCTTCGGGATGCGCGGGTCCTTCCACAGGCTGTGCTGGCCGGGCCCGCCCACCCCGTACGCGCGCAGTGCGAGTCTGATCTGCCGGGTCATACGGTGGTGACCGCCTTTCCGTTGAGAGCCGCCCGGTGGCGGGCCGCGGACGCGAGGGTGGGAGCCGACCGCACCAGCAGCCGGCTGTACTCGTGCGAGGGATTCACGACGACGTCGCGGGCGGGCCGGTCCTCGACCACCTCGCCCTGGTAGAGGACCGCGATCCGGTCCGCGATCCCGGCCACCGAACCGAGGTCGTGGGAGATGAACACCAGCGCCGTCCCGCCGAGGCGCAGCTGCCGGAGGAACTCCAGGGCGCGTACGCGGTTCGCCGAGTCCAGGGCGCTCACCGGCTCGTCGAGGATGACGAGCCGCGGATCGGTGATGAGCGCCCGGGCGACCACGATGCGCTGGCGCTGACCGCCGGACAGCTCCCCCGGCAGCCGGTCCAGCAGTTCGGGGTCCAGACCCACCCGATCCAGCACCGCCAGGGCTCGCGTACGCGCGTCGGCGGCACGGATGCCCTGGATCAGCAGCGGCTCGACGAGCGAGGAGGCCACGGTCAGGTCCGGGTCGAGGCTGCGCAGCGGGTCCTGGAAGACGTACTGCACGATTCCCTGACGCCGCAACGCTTTCCATTGCCGCCCGGAGAAACCGGTGACCTCCTGGCCGGCGATGGTGATCCGGCCCGCGGTCGGGCGGACGAGGCCGAGCACGGTACGCGCGAGCGTCGACTTGCCCGAACCCGTCTCGCCGATGACGCCGACGGTCTCCCCGGCCGCGACCGAGAGGGAGGCGGAGCGCAGCGCGTGCAGCCGGCCACCGCGGCGCCGGTAGTGCACGTCCAACCCGCTGACGTCCAGAACCTTCTCAGACATGCTCCAGCTCCCCGACCTCGGAAGCGACGTCGACGGGGGTGAGGAAGCGTTCGAGGCCGTACTGGAGGTGCTCCTCGATGAGCAGCTTCGTGTACTCGTGCCGGGGCTCGAAGAGGATCTCGTCGGTCGGCCCCTGCTCGACGGTCTCCCCGTCGCGCAGGACGATCACCTCGTCGCAGACCTGGGCCACCACCGCGAGATCGTGCGACACCACGACCAGCGCCAGCCCGGTCGTCGCGCGGAGGTGCGCCAGCAGGTCGAGGATCTCCGCCTGCACGGTCACGTCCAGGGCGGTCGTGGCCTCGTCGGCGATGAGCACCTGCGGGTCCGCCGCGACGGCCGCCGCGATCAGCACCCGTTGCAGCATCCCGCCCGAGAGTTCGTGCGGGTACTGGTGGTAGACGAGTTCGGGGTCGCGCAGGCGTACCGAGGCGAACAGTTCGAGCGCCCGGTCGCGGGCGGCCCGGCGCGACACGCGCTTCTTCACGCGTACGACCTCGGCGACCTGGGCACCGACCTTGATCGAGGGGTTGAGGTAGGAGGCCGGGTCCTGGAACACCGCGCCGATCACCGACCCGCGCAGGGCGGTCCATTCCTTGCCCGACAGCGAGGACACGTCCCGGCCGTCGACGGCGACGTGTCCACTGGAGACGGAGAACAGCTCGGGCAGGATGCCGAGGACCGACCGGCAGGTGAGCGTCTTGCCGCTGCCGGACTCCCCCACGATCCCGACGGCCGCGCCGGGCCGCAGGTCGAACGAGACGCCGCGGACCACCTCCTGCCCGGTCGCGTCGTTGCGGATGTGGACGTCGACGAGTTGCAACACCATGTCAGGCCTCCTTCACACGAGAGCCGCCGGAAAACCGGGGGCGGCGCAGCACGAGCGCCCGCCCCGCCACCCCGGACGCGTCCCGCAGGGCGTCCGCGAGCAGGTTGCACGCCCACACCGTCGCCATGATCAGCACGATCGGGGCGAGCGGCGCGTACGGCTGGTAGCTGAGGAAGCCGAGGTCGGCCGCGAGCACCCCGCCCCAGGTCGGCGCCGGTGGGCGTACGCCGATGCCCAGGAAGGTGAGGCTGGCGACGACGACGAAGCCGACGCCGGTGGTCTGGGCGAGGGCGACCGCGATGGGCGGCAGCACCTTGCCCCACACGTGCTTGCGCACGATCCAGGCGACCGAGGCGCCGGCGATGACGGCGGCCTCGACGTAGGGCGAGCGGGCCACGGCGAGCGTCGCCGCCCGCGCCACCCGGTAGAACAGCGGCGACACCAGCAGGCCGACCACGAACATCGCCTGCGGGATGCCGTTGCCCAGCAGCGCGGTCACGGCGACCGCGAAGACCAGGAACGGCAGCGCGATCAGCGTGTCCACCAGGCGCAGCGTCACCCACTCGAACGCCCGCCCGAGATAGACCGACAGCACGCCCGGCACCGCGCCCACCACCAGCGCCATCGCCACGACCTCGACCGCGCCGAGCACGCTCAGCCGCGAGCCGGCCAGCAGCCGGCTCAGCACGTCCCGGCCCAGGTAGTCGGTGCCGAGCCAGTGGTGCGCCGACGGCGCCGCGAGCAGGTCCGTGCTCGTCGCCAGCGGATCCTGCGGCGCCACGAGCGGTCCGAAGATCGCGAGCAACACCACCGTCAGGAGTACGCCGAGAGCCACCCGGCCGGCCCCGAGCCCGAGTACGCGCCGCAGCATCTCAGACTCCCCTCGCCGCGGCCGGGGTGACCCGGGCCAGCAGGACGTTGACGATCAGGTTGAAGACGACGACGAGCACGATCGAGACGACGAGGACGCCCTGCACGGCCGGGACGTCGCCGCGCTGCGCCGAGGCCGCGGCGAACTGCCCGAAGCCGGGCATCCCGAAGATCGCCTCGGTGACCACCGCCCCGCCGAGCAGGTTGGGGAACTTGAGGCCGAGCACCGCCAGGGCGGGCCCGATCCCGTTGCGCAGCACGTGCCGGAAGAACACCCGGCGCGGGCTGAGACCACGGACGACCGCGCCGGTCACGTAGTTCTCCCGGTACGCGGCCACCAGCCCGGCCCGCAGCTGCCGGGCGAGGTCGGCGATCGTGTCGAAGCTGAGCGCGATCGCCGGGAGGGTGATGTGCGCGAGCCACGGGCCGAGGCCCCGGTCGGCCGGGACGAACCCGGCCGACGGGAACCAGCGCAGCCCGACGGCGAACACGCCCACGAGCAGGATGCCGACCACGAACGAGGGCATCACCGACAGCACGGTCGTCACCCCCGTGATCGCCCGGTCCACCCACGTCGTACGCCGGACGGCCGCCAGGATGCCGAGGCCCGAACCGAAGACCACGCCGATCACCAGGGCGAACCCGGCGACCGACAGGCTCACGATCGCGCCGTCGGCCAGCAGCGCGCTGATGTCCGCCCCGTTGAACCAGCTCGTGCCCAGGTGACCGGTGAGCAGGTCGTGGAACCAGGACGCGTACTGGGCGAGGAAGGGGCGGTCGAGACCCCACTGGTGCTCGATCCGGCCGACCGCCTCCGGGGTGGCCGACTCGCCGAGCTGGAAGTGCGCCGGGCTCAGCCCGGACAGCGACCGCAGGGCGAAGGTCACGAAGGTGGCGACGAGGAACACCGGGACGAAGAGGGCCACGGACCGGCCGAGCGCGGCCAGCGTACGACGGAGCATGTCAGCCTCCGACCGTGACGCCGGTCCAGTGGATCTGGCCCGGGACCGCCGGCAGCGCGGACACCTTCTTGCTCTTGACGAAGATGTTCGGCTGCGAATAGGTGAAGATCAGCGCTTCGGAGGCCAGCCCGGCCCGGGTGGCCGCCTGGAGGTTCCTGGCGTAGTCGGGCGAGTCCAGCGGCGTACGCCGGGCCAGCGAGACGGCGTCCTCGAAACCGGCGGGCTCGTAGGGCGTACTGAGGTTCAGCGGCCCGTTCGGTCCGAAGTGGGCGGTCAGCGTCTGCACCGGCGATTCGCGGCCGGTCGTGCCGTAGAGCGACAGCGTCAGGTCCTTGGCGAAGAACGGGGTCGCCCAGTTCGGGTCCACCTTGATCGTCACCGTGACGCCGATCGCGGCCAGCTGCGACTGCACGATCTCGGCCGCGCTCGACGGGGCCGGGATCACCAGGTCGAGCTTGATCTGCCCGGCGGCGTAGCCCGCCTCGGCCAGCAGCTGCTTCGCCTTGGCCACGTCATAGGGGTAGGCGTTCGCCGACTGCGGGTCGTACGCGACGTACCCCGGCGGGAACGCCTGGTCGGTCGCCTTGCCGTAGCCGAAGGTCACCTTGTCGACGAACTCCTTGCGGTTGGTCGCGTACCGGAAGGCGTCGACGACCTTCGGGTTGTCGAAGGGCTTCTTGTTGACGTTGAGGCTGATGTTGGCCGCGTTGAAGCCCGGCTGGAAGACGACGTCCAGCCCGGCCGCCTGCGCCGCCTTCACCTGCGACGGATCCAGGTACGCCAGGTCGTACACCCCGGTCTGCAGGCTGGACACGAGCGTGGCGTTGTCCGGCGCGGCCGACAGCTCGACGCGGTCGATGTGGATGTTCGCCGCGTCCCAGTAGTCCGGGTTCTTCTTCAGGTAGACGTGCGAGCCCGGCACGTTCTCGGTGACGACGAAGGGTCCGGCGCCGACCGGGGACTGGTCGAGCTTGGCCGGGTCGGAGGCGGCCTTCGGGCTGGTGATCTGCGCGACGCGCTCGCCGAGCAGCAGCGGGATCTGGTAGTCCACCTGGGACAGCTTCAGCACGATGTCGGTGTCGCCGGCGGCGGTGACCTCCTTGATCGAGGTGAGGTCGCCGAAGAGCGCGGAGTTCTTCTGCGTCTTCGCCCGCTCCAGGTACGCCTTGACCGCCGCCGCGTTCAGCGCCTCCCCGTCGGAGAACTTCAGGTTCGGCCGCAGGTGGAACGTGACCTGGTCGCCGGTCGCGTTGTACTCCCACTTCTCGGCGAGGCTCGGCACCGCCTTGCCGTTCTCGTCGATGTCGGTCAGCGACGCGTACGCGAGGGAGAGGATGCGGAACTGGGCGCCGCTGCCGCTGACGACGGGGTCCCAGTGCGCGGGCAGCGCGACCGCCCAGCGCAGCGTGCTCTCGCCCGGGGTGGCCGAGCCGGTGCCGCCGGCGCAACCCGCGAGCCCGAGGGTGACGGCGGCGAGCAGGCTCAGGAGTTGCTTTCTCATACGAGGACCGCCTCACGGGCAAGGGTGTGGGTGTTGCGGGGAATGGGCAGGCCGAGGTTGCCGCGCAGCGTGCTCGCCTCGTAGTCGGTACGCACGACGCCGCGCTCGCGCAGGATCGGCAGCACCTCGTCGGTGAAGACGGCGAACTCGCTGGGCACGGTGACGGTGAGGTTGATGCCGTCGAAGGCGCCCGCCTCGAACCAGCGCTGGATCTCGTCGGCGACGGTCAGCGGCGACCCGACGAACGGCGACCGGTGCGCGTCGAGCTGGTGCCGGACCACCTGGCGGAGGCTGAAACCGTTGTCGCGGGCCAGCTTCTTGATGCGCTCGGCCTGCGTCTTGAAGCTGCGTTCGCCGAGGTCGCCCAGCTCCGGGAAGGGCGCGTCGAGGTCGTACTGCGAGAAGTCGTGCCAGCCGAACGGGCGGCCGAGCTCGGCGAGCGCCCGGTCGAAGCTCTTGCCGCCGCGGATCGCCTCGTCCTTGGCCCGCGCCTCCTCGTCGGTCGCGGCGATGACCGGGCTGATGCCGGGGAAGATGATGATCTGGTCGGGGTCGCGGCCCAGGGCGGCGGCGCGGGCCCGGATGTCGCGGGCGAACGCCTGCCCCTGCTCGATCGTCTGGGCGTGGGTGAAGATGGCGTCGGCGATGTTCGCGCCGAGGTCGCGCCCCTCCTCGGAGTCGCCGGCCTGGAAGATGACCGGCTGGCCCTGCGGCGAGCGCTGGATGTTCAGCGGGCCGGCGACCGAGAAGTGCTCGCCCTTGTGGTTCAGCTCGTGCTGCCTGGTGCGGTCGAAGAAGACGCCGTTCTCCTTGTCGCGCGGGAAGGCGTCCTCCTCATAGGACTGCCAGAGCCCCTGGGCGACGCGTACGTGTTCCAGGGCGCGGCCGTAGCGGGTGGCGTAGTCGTAGTGCTCGTCGAGGCCGAAGTTGGCGGCCGTGCCGCCGTCGCCGGTCGCCACCACGTTCCAGCCCGCGCGCCCGCCGCTGATGAGGTCCAGCGAGGCCAGCCGGCGGGCGATGTGGAACGGCTCGTTGTAGGACGTCGTCAGCGTCCCGACGAGGCCGATGTTCGACGTGTGCACGGCCACGGCCGACAGCAGCGTCAGCGGCTCCAGCCGGTTGAGGTAGTGGTTGGGCGAGTCCGGCGTGATGAACTGGCTGTCCACGATGAACACCAGGTCGAACTTGGCCGCCTCGGCCTGCTGGGCACGGGCGATGTACCAGCGGACGTCGACGCTGGCGTCGCCGGGTATCTCGGGGTTCAGCCAGGTGTGATGCTGGCCGGGGCCGCCGACGCCGAGCAGCACGGCGCCGAGCTTGAGGGTGCGTGACATGGGTACGCCTTTCAGGGATGTCGGCGTTTGTCGTCAGAGGACATCGCCGGACCGGCGCGCGGCCGAGGTCCGGTGGGAAGGTGAGACAGGCCGCCACGGCACGTCCACGGGCGTGGCGGAGAAAGCCGGCCGCACAGGGCTCGGCGGGTGAAGGCTGCGGGCGTCCGCTCGACGACGCCCCGGTCAGCGATGCGTCAGCGACAACGCGTGGCGCCGCTGCGGGCGTGGTCGAGCCAGCGGCACCGCGTCAGCAGCGGGGCGACAGTCGGGCTCATGCCGTCGAGTCTGCCCGCCGGCCTGCGCCGATGTCCAAGCAGAGATCGTGATGGCGACTCATCACGATCCGTGATGAGCATCGAGAACTCGTGAAACACCGTTCACAAATCGTAAAGAGTTGGCGCCTAACCTGGATCGCATGAGCCGTGAACTGGGGATCGCGCCGCTGCGGAGTCTCGTGGCGGTCGCGGACTGCGGCGGCTTCCAGCGCGCGGCCACGGCCCTGTACCTGAGCCAGGGCGCGGTCAGCCAGCACGTGCGGCGGCTGGAGACCGCCGTCGGGCGTACGCTGGTCGAACGGCAGGGCCGCGGATCGCGGTTCACCGCCGACGGGGAGCTGCTGCTCGGCCAGGCCCGGCGGATCCTCGCGGTGCACGACGAGACGCTGCGGGGCTTCGGCGTGGAGGCTGAGCGTACGCTCGTAATCGGGTCGACCGAGCACGCCGCCGCCCAGCTGCTGCCGGCGCTGTCGACCGCCCTCTCGACCACCGTCACCGGTTGCCGCGTGCGGTTCCGGCTCGATCGGGGCGCTCCGCTGCGTTCGGCGCTCGCCGACGGCCGCATCGACCTCGCCCTGCTGCTCGGTCCGGCCGACGGCGACGGGGCCCGCCCGGTCGGCGAACTCGACCTCACCTGGTACGCCGCCCCCGGCTGGAATCCGGGCACCCCCGTTTCCGTGGTGGCGTTCGACGCTCCCTGCGCGTTGCGTACGCGGGCCCTGGAAACCCTTGCCGCGCAAGGACTTCCGGCCGACGTGAGTTGCGAGGCGGCCCACCTGGCCGGCGTGCAGGCGGCTGTGCTGGCGGGGCTGGGCGTCGGCCTCATGGCGACGCTCGGGCAGTCCCCGCCCGGCCTGGTCCCCCGCGACGACCTGCCCGCCGCGCAGCCGATGACGTTGTCGATGTGGGCCCGCCGGGGCCTGCCCCACGATCTGGCCGACACTGCCGCGAACGCGCTGCGCCGGCTGCTACCGCAAGGAGTGTCATGACCGAGTTCCGGCGTACGCCGTCCGGCGTCGTCCTGCCCGCCGACATCGATCCGTTCCACCGGCGCCTGCACCGGGTGGGTCCGGACGACCTGATCGCCCAGACCACGCAGACGCCCGGCATGAAGCGGCTGGAGGCGGTCAGCGGCAAGACGGTCGGGGCCCGGAACCTGTGGATGGGCCAGACGCACGTGCCCGGCGGGACGGCGTCGGCCAACCACCACCACGGTTCCTCGGAGACCGCCATCTTCGTCGTCTCCGGTACGCCGACCTTCGTCTTCCTCGACGTCGAAGGGGACGAGCCCGTGGAGACCGTGGTGCGCACCCGGCCCGGCGACTACATCTTCGTCCCGCCGTACGTGCCGCACCGGGAGGAGAATCCCGATCCGGAGAACGAGGCGGTGGTCGTGATCTCGCGTACCACGCAGGAGGCGATCGTGGTGAACCTGTCCGCTCTGGACTGGGCCGAGGTGGCGCCCGCGGAGTGACCCGCGGGCGCCGGGGGGAGCCGGATCAGACGTTGCCGCAGAGCGTTCCGTTGAGGGTGAACGACGCGGGCTTGGCGGTGTTGCCGGTGTGGTTGGCGTTGAAGCCGATCGTGGTCGACTGGCCGGGCGCCAGGGTGCCGTTGTAACTCAGGTTCTTGGCCGTGACCTGCCCGCTGGCCGGCGCGTAGGTGGCGTTCCAGCCCGAGGTGATCGCCTGGCCGGACGGCAGCGTGAACACCAGCGACCAGCTGGTGATCGTCGAGCCGCTGGTGTTGGTGATGGTGAGGTTCGACGTCAGGCCGGTGTTCCAGGCGCTGATCGAGTCACCGACGGTGCATCCGCCGGCCGGCGGCGGGCTCTGGCTGGGCTGCGAACTCGGCGACACGCTGGGCGAGGCGCTGGGCGAGGCGCTCGGGCTCGCGGAGCGGCTCGGCGAGGCGCTGGCCGACGGGCTGGTGGTGACGCTCCCGTCGAGGCCGAAGAAGTGGATCGCCATCGCGGCCTGGCCGCTCAGCGGCAGGCTGTGCCCCACCCCGCTGATGCTGATCCCCTCGACGGGCGCCTGTGCGCTGTTGTTGCCGTAGCGCGTCCGCGTCCAGCCGCTCTGCGGGGTGTCCGTGGCGACCGGGGTCTGGCTGACGCCGAGCACGTTGGTCCACTGCTTGATCTCTTCACCGAAGTTCGGATACTGCAGTGTCGTGTCGGCGGTGCCGTGCCACAGCTGCATCCGGGGACGGGCCCCGGCATAGCCCGGGTACGCGCCGCGGACGAGGTCGCCCCACTGCTGCGGGGTCTTGGTGACCTGACCGTTGGCGCAGGCGCTGTTCCAGCTCGAACCGTCGGTCGTGGCGAAGCAGGCGAACGGTACGCCCATGAACGCCGCGCCCGCCTTGAAGACGTCGGGATAGTCGCCGAGCAGGACGTTGGTCATCATGCCGCCGGACGACGCCCCGGTGACGTAGACCCGGCTCGCGTCGGCACCGTTGTGCGACAGCACGTAGCGGACCATCGAGATGATGCCGACCGGGTCGCTGCCGCCGTCGTGCTTGAGAGCCTGCGGCGAGGAGACGTCGAAGCAGCTGCCGCTGCGGGTGGCGGACGGGTAGATGACGATGAAGCCGTAGCGGTCGGCGAGCGAGGCGAACTCGGTCCCCGAGTAGAACGCCGGGCCGGAGCCGGTGCAGTAGTGCACGGCCACCAGGATCGCCGGGTTGGCGGTGACCGTCGCCGGCACGTACTCGTACATGCGCAGGGCGCTGGGGTTGGTGCCGAAGTTGGTCACCTCGACCAGTGAGGCGGCTTGGGCGGGCGACGACAGGACCGTCATCCCGGCGCCGGCCGCCACGACAGATGCGGCCGCCACCAAGGCGGCCTTCCAACGGAGGTTCACTGTGGACACTCCTCGTGGGCGCGAGGGCGAATTGTTCCGGACTGACTTCCGGAACATTTCCGGAAGTCGATAGGCGACGTTAAGTTGCCCATCGGCGTCTGTCAACATGACGGCGGGCCGCCCGGCCGGCGTACGCGCCGAACGGAGCGCCCGCGCGCCGAGCGGCGTACGCGGCGCGCCCAGCGGTCCTCAGCGGATCAACAGCCTGCCCACAGTGGATCAGTGCAGCGCGGCGGCCGCGTCCTGGATGACCCGGACGAAGTCGTCACCGGTCATGGCGTCCGCCCAGAGCCGCTCCATGATCCGCAGGTACGCCGCGGACGTGGCGTCGTCGTAATAGGTCTCGCCGGCGAAAGTCTCGACGACCGTGACCCGGTCGTAGATCTGGAAGGCGTTCTGGGGAGTCGTCCGAAGCGCCCGGTCCAGCGGAAGGATGCCGATGCGCACATTGGGCAGTCCGGCCGCCTCGGTCAGGCCGCCGAGCTGGCCGCGCAGCACGTCCCCCGGGCAGGTACGCCACCGCAGCACCGGCTCGGCCAGCAGGAACTCGAACTGCTTCGCGGGATTGTAGAGATGGCGCTGGCGGGCCAGCCGGACCGTGACGGCCGCGTCCTCGTCGTGCACGTCGAGATCATGCAGTTCGGCCTGCTCGCGGAAGACCCGCCGCGCGTACTCCGCCGTCTGCAGCAGGCCGGGGATCCAGGCCGTCTCGAAATGGCGTACCACCTGGGCACCGGCCACGAGCTGGTTGTAGTCGGCCTGGATCGCGGTCTGTCCCCGCTGGAGCCGGCGGCGCCAGTCGCGGTGCACCGCCTGCACCTTGCGCAGCAGGACGGTCAGTTCGTCGAACTCGGACCGGCTGGCCGAGCAGGTGGTGGCCCAGGCGCGCAGGTCGGCCTTGGTCGGCGTCTGCCGCCCCCGCTCCAGCCGGCTCACCCGGGAGGAGTGCCAGCCCAGCCGGGACGCGAAGTCCTTGCCGGACATTCCGGTACGCCGCCGCAGCGTTCGTAACGCCTCGGCGAGCTGATCAGCTTGCGCTTGCCGTTCGGAAACCGAATTCATCGACTGCTCCGCTGGGAGTGGCACGGGCAAAATCGCTGCTAGCCGATTTTCCACCATGCCGCCACCCTGCGCTGGCCGGGCGTCCTCCGCTCGGGGCCGAGCGTTCGGGCGGCCCCGAGAAGGCGTTGTTGACCTGGGCATCCGCCAAACCGGCGCACCGTCCTGACTGGTGAGTCAGGCGGACCTGTGCGCCGGCTGGCCGAATCGTCAGATGACCATCGATGCGCCCTGTTAACAGGCGGTACATCGGATGGAAATGTCCTGACTGGTCGGTGGCGGGTCAGACGTGCTCGCGCAGCCGCTCCAGAACATCGGCCGGGACGAAGACCGCGTCCTCGCCCGCGGCGAGGTCTCGCAGGACCGCCCGCGTGGCCGCGTCGATCTTCACACCCTGGACGATGTAGCCGCCAGGCGCCCGGTAGAGCGCCGGACAGCCGCCCGCGCCGGACAGAATCGTCTTCCAGAGGAACTCGATGTCGGCATCCATGGTCTTATCCTCTCGTCGTCCGCACCGGTCGTGGCTCACCCTAGCGGGGAGAACATCATCTTTTTCGGCATATGTCGGAACATGTGACGACGGTGTGTCGCGTACGTGGAGTGGCGCTGATGGTACGCCTAGTTGCTTAGCGGGTACAGACTGTGACATAGGCCAAGTCATTTGAGCTATCCTCCCCTCACCTATCGAGATCAACGAATCAGAGGCGGATCGGTGCCCACCCCGGATCCGGAAATTGATGTTGCGATCCTGTTGCGGCAGCTCCTCCGCAGGGAAGCGCGCCGTCGCGACGGCCGGGTACGCACGCAGCGCGAGATCGCGGCCGCCACCGGCTGGTCGCACGGAATCGTGGCACAGTACTTCTCCGGCCGGACCCTGCCGCCGACCGACCGCTTCGACACCCTCGTACGCCTGCTCGGCGCGTCCGCGGCCGAACAGGGCGCCCTGGCCACCGCGCGGGACCGGGCCGAGGAACGCAAACGCCTGGCACGCAACGGATCACGGCCCGCACAGCTCCCCGCGCCGCCGGGACACTTCGTCGGCCGGGCGGCCGAGCACGCGCGGCTCGACGGGCCGGACGTGTACGCGGTGACGGTCGTGTGTGGGCCCGCCGGGATCGGCAAAACCGCCCTCGCCGTCCAATGGGGACATTCGGCTGCCCGCCGGTTCCCCGACGGGCAGCTGTTCCTCGACGTACGCGGCCACGATCCCGCCCAGGCCCTCGGCCCGGCCGCGATCCTGCGCGCGCTGCTGGCCGGGCTCGGCGTACCGGCGGCGGAGATCCCGAGCGGGCTCGCGGAACAGGTCGCCCGCTACCGGTCCGCGATCACGGGCCGCCGGGCGCTCGTCGTGCTGGACAACGCCGGCTCGGTCGAGCAGGTCGATTCTGTCGTGCCGCCCGGATCAGGCAGCCGCCTGCTGGTCACCAGCCGCCAGCGCCTCGCCGGGCTCGGCGTCGGCCACGCGGTGCGGCACGTCGAGCTCGATCCGCTGCCGCCGGCCGAGGCCGAGGCGCTGCTGACCGCGCTGGTCGGCGACCGCGCCATCACCGAGCCCGGCCACGCGCGCCGGCTCGCCGGCCTCTGCGCCGGCCTGCCCCTCGCGCTCCGGCTCGCCGGCGCCCGCCTCGCCGCCCGCCCGCACCAGCCGATCGCCGACGTCGCCGACGAGCTCGCCCGCGACCGGCTCGGCGTCACCGTTCCCGGCGTACCGCCGCTGCGGGCGGTCTTCGACGGCGCGTACCAGGCGCTGTCCCCCGCCGCCGCCGAGCTGTTCGCCCTGCTCGGGCAGCATCCCGGCCCCTCCCTGGCCCCGGCGCTCGCGGCCGCCCTCGGCCCCGGCCTCGACGAGCTCCTCGCCGCCCACCTGCTCACCGAGTCGGCGCCGGGCCGCTGCCACTTCCACGATCTTCTCCGGGAGTACGCGCGGGAGCGGCCCCTGCCGGCAGCCCCCGCCACGATCGCCGGGCGGATCGCCGGCTGGTACCTGGCCCTCGCCCAGGCTGCCGACGACGTCCTCGACCCCGGCCGCAGCACGGTACGCGTCGACGTCCCGGCGGCCGTGGCCGTGCCGTCCACACGCGACGGTGTGCTCGCCCTGCTGGACGCCGAGCGGCCGAACATCCTGCCGATCGCCGCGTACGCGGCCGGGCACGGGCTCGACACGGCGGTGTGGTCGCTGAGCTACCTGCTGACGAGCTACTTCACCGGCCGCGGGCTGTGGCCGGAGCAGACCGAGCTGTGCGTCCGCGGGCTCGAAGCCGCCCTGCGCCAGGGCGATCCGGCCGCCGAGGCGCTGATGCGCAGCGGGCTCGGGGTCGCCCGCAACGCCGCCGGCGAGCACGAGGCCGCCCTCGGGCACCTCGGCCGGGCGGTGGAACTGCTGCGGGCGGCCGGCGACGACCGGGCCGTCGGCAAGAACCTCAACAACATGGCCGTCGCGTACGCGAGCCTGCACCGGTACGCCGAGGCGGTCGACACGTTCGCGGCGGCGCTGCGGCTGCACACCGACGGCGGCAACCTCGCCGGGATGGCGTTGGCGCTCAACAACATCGGGCACACCCACACCCTCATGGGCCGGCCCGGCGAAGCGTTCGCGTACCTGCGGCGGGCGTCGGCCCTGGCCCGGTCGGCGGGGCACCCCGGTGTTCAGGCCCAGGTACGCCAGAGTGTCGGCGAGGCGTACCTGGCCCTCGGCGGGTACGCCACCGCCGCCCGGCATCTCGCCGCCGCCCTCCGCACGCGGCGGGACCTCGGTCAGCGGGGCGCCGAAGCGGAGACCCTCCTGCTGCTCGGGGACGCCCGGCGGGCCGCGGGCGACGAGCGGGCCGCCGGGCAGGCGTACACCGCCGCCGCCGAGGTGGCCCGCTCCATCGGCGATGTACGCCTGCGCGGCCGGGCCGTTACGGCCCTGCGATCGTGACCACGGCCTCCCCGTCCAGCACGACGTAGGGCGAGAGGGACTCGACGCGTACCGAGAACGACCGGGCACCACCGGAATGCGCCAGGAGGGTGACCGGCAGCTCGCCCCCGAGCGCACCGGCCGGCACGGTCACCAGCGCGTCGGTGACGGGAACGAAGTCGACCCCGCCCACCGCGGTCCCGTCCACGGTGCTGTAGCGCAGCACCACCGCCGACTGCGGCGGCACATTGAACCGGAACCGCGGATCCACATTGTCCTGTCCCAGTCCTCGCAACGCGTTGACCGGCGGCGAGGGTGCCGCCGACGGCCCGCCTGGCCCCCGATCGGCCACCACCAGCACATCCTGCGCGACGACGACCCGCGCCCCCGAGTCGTCGTCCAGGATCCGCCCCTCGCCCACGCCGTACGCGATCGCGACTCCGGGACCGTCCACGACGAGCTGCACCCGGAAGGTCTCCATCGCAGCCTCGCCGAGGCCGTCATCGACGACGCCGAAGGTGACCGACCGATCGCTCCAGTCCCCGGCGGTCCAGCTCAGCTCCCCGCCGGTACCGGTGAAGTCCCCCGGCCGCCGCGCCGACCCGTCCACGACGTCCACCCGGACATGCCCCGCCGCCGCGCACCCGCCCGAGGCCACGGCGAACACGATCGGGCCCCCGGACTCCGACACGGTCGCCTGCGGCTGCAGCGACAGCTGACGCGTACAGGTACCCGGCGCGGCCCCCGACACCACCGGCACGGCCACCACGACAAGGCCCGCGGCCACCATGAGGGCCGGAATCCAATGTCTCATCTGGACAGATTCTCACCTTCGACGGGGATCAGTCGGTACGCATGGCCCACCGCTGGGTGGCCCCGTTGTTGCACGTGTACTGGCTGGCCGTGCGGAAATCCTCCAGGCCGGAGTAGGCGATCTCCAGGCACTTCCCGGTCGCCTTGTTGGTGAAGGAGTAGGTGTTGGATCCCGTGACCGTCAGCCACCACTTCTGGATGTCCCCGTTGTAGCAGGTGTACTGCCCGGCGAAGGCGAAGTCCCCGGCCATCCAGAAACTGATCTCCAGACACTTCCCGCTGTTGACGTTGACCAGCTCGAATTCCCCGGTCGGGTACGCGAGCACGTTCCACCGCTGCGGCGCCCCGCCGTAGCACGTGTACTGGACGGCGTTGCGGTAGTCCTCGGTGCCCCAGAAGCCGATCTCCAGGCACCGGCCGCTGTTCGCGTTGACCAGGCGTACGTTGAAGATGCTGTTGTTGAGCAGTTGGGCCCGGGCTGTCGCCGGCGGGGCCGCCTGTGTCGCCGCCGGTACGCCGGCCACGGTCGCGGCGACCGCGAGCAGCCCGGCGCAGAGGGTTCGTCGGAGCCTCATCCCGCATCCTTTCTTGAGGCGGATGGATGAGACTCAGGATCGGTGGGGATGAGCGGTGCCGGCCGCGAAGGTGAGCGGCGTTGAGCACCGTTGAGCAGAACCGCGACGCCGCGGCGGTGCTCAGGCGACGATCGCCATGTCGTGGCTGGTGTTGTTGAGCCGCCGGCCGCCGTCCTCGGTCACCGTGACGATGTCCTCGATGCGTACGCCGAAGCGCCCCGGCAGGTAGACGCCCGGTTCGATGGAGAAGCACATCCCGGGGACCAGCGGCAGCCGCTCGCCTTCGATCATGTAGGGCGGCTCGTGCGTGGTGACCCCGATGCCGTGGCCGGTCCGGTGGATGAAGTACTCCCCGTAGCCGCCGTCGGTGATCACCTTCCGCGCGGCGCGGTCGATGTCCTGGCAGGTGACGCCCGGCCGGACCGCCTCGAACGCGGTCTGCTGGGCGGTGCGCACGAGGTCGTGGACGCGGCGTACCTCGTCGTCGACGTCCGGCCCCACGTGCACGGTACGCGTCGTGTCGGACCCGTAGCCGTCCCGCAGGCCGCCGAAGTCGAGCACGACGGTGTCCCCGGTGGCGATCGTGCGGTCGCCGGCTTCGTGGTGCGGGTTGGCGCCGTTGGGCCCCGAGCCGACGACGGTGAAGTCGACCTGTTCGTGGCCGTGCTCGCGCAGCAGCGCGGCCAGGTCCGCGGCGACCTCCGTCTCCTTGCGGCCGGCGAAGGCGACCCCGAGGATCTGCCCGTACGCCGCGTCGGCCCCGGCCCCGGCGGCGGCCAGCCGGTCGAGTTCGTGCGGATCCTTGACCGCGCGCAGCATCGGCAGCGCGTCGGTCAGCGGGGTCAGCCGCAGCCCCGACACCGTCCGCAGCAGCCCGAGCACGTGCAGCGCCCAGGCCGAGTCGGCGACGGCGTACGCGGTCTGCGGTCCGAGCAGCGGCCGGGTCACCGTGTAGGGGTCGATCCCGTCGGTCCACGGGACGAATTCCAGCACCGGTGCGCCCGTGGCGGCCTGGGCGTCGGGCTCTTCGAGCTTCGGCACCACCAGCCGCGGCGGCTCGCCCTCGCGCAGGATGAGCATCGTCATCCGCTCGGTCAGGGCGGTCGGCTGATAGCCGGTCAGCCACACCAGGTCGGGTCCGGGCGTGACGAGCACGCCGGCGTACCCGGCCTGGACGGCCTCGGCCGCCGCGCGGCGCATCCGCCCGGCGTAGTCCTCGGCGGTGAACTGAACGGCCATCAGCCGGCCCCCTTCTGTCCTCCATGATCCGCGAGCGCCGTCAGTTGGCGAGGATCGCGGCCTTCTGCTGCTCGAACTCCTCGTCGGTGAGGATGCCCTGCGAGCGCAGCTCACCCAGCGACTTCAGGTGGGCCACCTTGTCCTCCATGGACATACCGGCCGCGGGCGGCGCCGCCGCCGGCGGTGGCGGTGCGTACTGCTGTTGCTGCTGGTCGTACTGCTCCTGCTCCTGCTGTGCCCACCGGCCCGCCTGGCGCCGCGACACCCGGTTCGAGACCGCCGTCGCCGTGCCCGCGATGACCGCCGTGCGCGCCACTCCGCGCAGAAGTCCCATCGTGACCACCCTGCCTTTCAGCTCGCGTCGAGTGCGGCGAGGATCGCCTGCACTCCGATCCGGCCGCTCGCCACGACCTGGCCGCCCCCGCGGCGCCAGGCCAGAGCGAGCGGGGCCGCCCACAGGTTCTCGTACACCAGGATGCCGGCGGAGTTGCCCGGCTCGATCGCCGAAGCCGCCTCCTGGAGTTCCTCGTGGCCGAGCAGGCCGGACGAGGCGCCCTCGAAGACGCCGAACTCCTTGGCCCCCTCGACGTCCATGTCGGCGATCTTCACTGCGTTGATCGTGCCGTCGGCGTTCTTGGTGATGAACGCCAGGTCGAGAATCCGGATCGTGCCCTTGGCGACCAGATCGAGCAGCAGCGGTACGCCCTCGCCGGTCATCCTGCTGCCCGGGAACTCGACGATCAGGTAGTCGATGGGGCCCATCGTGTCCAGGTCGCCGAAGTCGGTCGCGGTCTTCATGTCGGTCATGTCGTCTACTCCCCCGTCACCCCGTCTTGCGGTCTGCGAATTTCCGTAGGAACAGCGCCTCCGTGAGTGCCATGCCGGCGATCTCGTCCGGATGGACGCTCTCGTTCGGGGCGTGCATCAACGTCAGCGGCTCCTCCACGCCCATGAGGATGATCTCCGCTTCCGGGTACTGCCCGGCGAAGACGTTGCACAGCGGGATCGAACCGCCCTGCCCGAGCATCGCCATCTCCGTCCCGTACGCCTCCTTCATCGCCTCGCCGAGAGCCGCGTACGCGGGACCCGACGTGTCGGCGCGGAAGGGCGATCCGGTGGCCTCGACCTCGACCGTCACGTGGACGCCCCACGGCGCCGCGTGCTTGAGGTGTTCGGTCAGGGCCGCCTGCGCCTGGCCCGGGTCGGTGCCCGGCGGGATGCGCAGGTTGAGCCGGGCGGCCGCGTGCGGTTGCAGGGCGGCCGCCGAGCCGACCACCGGCGGGCAGTCGATGCCGAGGATGCTCAGCGCCGGCCGGGCCCACACGAGGTCGGAGACGTGCCCGCCGCCGAGGAGCTCGACCCCGTCGAGCAGGCCGGCGTCCGCCCGGAACCGGTCCGGCGGGTACGCCTCCCCCGTCCACGTCTGCGTGTTGTCCAGCCCGGTCACGGTCGTCCCGCCGTTCTCGTCGCGCAGCGTGGCCAGCATGCGTACCAGGGCGGACAGGGCATCCGGGGCGGGGCCGCCGAACATGCCCGAGTGCACCTCGGTCTTCAGGCTCTCCACCTTGACGACGACGTTGACCATGCCGCGCAGGCTGACGGTGGCGGCCGGCGACCCCACCGCGGCGTTGCCCGTGTCGCAGACGAGGATCGCGTCGGCCTTCAGCAGTTCGGCGTTGGGCGCCACGAACTCCTCCAGGCCCCCCGTGCCCTGCTCCTCCGAGCCCTCGACGATCAGCTTCAGGTGCACGGGCACGTCGTCGCGCAGCGCCCGCAGCGCCGTCAGGTGCATGACGATGTTGCCCTTGCAGTCGGCCGATCCCCGGCCGTACCAGCGTCCGTCCACTTCGGTCAGTTCGAACGGCGGCGTACGCCACGCCTGATCGTCCAGCGGCGGCTGCACGTCGTAGTGCGCGTACAGCAGGACGGTGGGCGCGTCCGGGTTCGGGCACCGGCGGGTGCCGTAGACCGCCTTGCTGCCGTCGGCCGTCTCGACCAGCCGCGCGTCGGTGAAACCCAGTTCCGCGAACGCGTCCAGCGTCCACTGCGCGGCCCTGGCGCACTCCTCCGGCGGGAACTGCCGCGGGTCGGCGACCGACTTCATCGCCACCAGTTCGGCGAGATCGGTGCGGGCCTGCGGCATCAGGGCCGCGATGCGTTGCCTCAGCTCATCGGTCATCGGTTCACCACGTCGTCGAATTTGAGGTCGCCGGCGTACTTCTGGAAGTCGGCGACCTTCTCCGGGCAGTAGATCTGCATCACGAGGACCTGGCCCTTGACCGCCAGGCTGTCGGCGATGACCGGCCGGGCGCCGGGGCCGCCCGCCCCGTTCACCAGCATGGCGTTGAGCACCGCCCGGCGCAGGGAACTGTTGGGATCGGCACAGATCGATCCCCCGTCCTCGCCGAGCGTACGCGTGATCTGCTCCTTGGTCGGGGCCGGATAGCCGGCGGACTCGATCGCCGCGATCAGCTGATCGGCCTTGGTGTTGGCCTGCGCGCTGGCCTTCGCCGAGCGGAAGACCCCGAGCGCGACGGCGGCCAGGATGATGAAGATCGCGGCCAGGATCACCCAGGTGATCCAGTGCTTGGTCTTGGCCGACGGGTTGACGGTGGTCATGCCTCAGCCACCTCCTCGCTCGCCGTCGCCGTCTTCCACGACGGCTTGCGGAACCGGTAGAACAGGTACGGCACGAGCAGGCCGAGGCCGAGCGCGCCGCCCGCGACGACGGCGACGTACACGGCCGTGTTGCCGGACGCGAACTGCGACGGCGGGATGAACCCGACCAGCAGGGCGGCCAGCGACGCCACGAAGCCGACGCCGCACAGCGCGACGATCATCGGCGCCTTGTAGCCGCGTGGATGGTCCGGGAACTTGCGCCGCAGACCGACGGCCGCCACGAACATCAGCAGGTACACGATGAGGTACACCTGCGTCGTGATCACCGAGAAGATCCAGTACGCGCTGGACACGTCCGGGATGAACGCGTACAGCAGGGCGATGACGGTGGTGATGACGCCCTGGGTGACCAGGATGTTCTGCTGGATGCCGTGCTTGTTGAGCTTCTGCAGGAACGGGGGCAGGTAGCCCTCCTGCTTGGAGATCAGCAGCAGGCCGCGGCTGGGCCCGGCGAGCCAGGTCAGCATGCCGCCGAGCGAGGCGGCGACCAGCGCGATACCGATGAGCGGCGTGAGCCACTGGATGCTGAAGTGCGCGAACACGGCGTCGAAGGCCTGCATGACGCCGGCCGTCAGGGACAGCTGCTCGGCCGGCACGACCCAGCTGATCGCCAGCGCCGGCAGGATGAAGATGACCAGCACCAGGCCCATCGCGAAGAACATCGACTTCGGGAACTCCTTGGCCGGGTTCTTCAGCTTCGACACGTGCACCGCGTTCATCTCCATGCCGGAGTACGACAGGAAGTTGTTGACGATCAGCACCAGGCTGGCCAGACCGGTCCAGGCGGGCAGCAGGTGCGAGGCGGTCATCGGGGCGGCCGACGGGTTGCCCTGGCCCAGGAAGATCGCGCAGAGCAGGATCAGCAGCGCGCCCGGGATCAGCGTGCCGATGATGAGCCCGGCGCTGGCCAGGCCGGCGACGCCCTGCGTACCGCGGGACGAGATGAAGACGCCGGACCAGTAGCACACCATGATGACGACGGCCGTCCACAACCCGCTCGACGCCAGCGCCGGATTGAACACGTACGCCAGGGTGCTCGCGACGTAGCCGAGCAGGCTCGGGTAGTAGAAGATCGTCATGGCGAACTGGCACCACACCGCCAGGAAGCCGAGCGGCTTCGACAGGCCGAGCGCCACCCACCGGTACACCCCGCCGTTCCAGCCCGACGCCAGCTCCGCCGAGACCAGCGAGGTCGGCAGCAGGAAGATGATCGCCGGGACGACGTACAGGAACACGCAGGCCAAGCCGTACACGGCCATGGTGGGCGCGGCCCGCAGGCTCGCCACCGAACTGGTCGTCATCAGCGCCAGCGCGATCCACGTGATCGTGTTGGGCTTGGCCGGCGCGCGGACCGCGGACGCGGCCGAGGCTGCCGGCTTCTTCGCCGGCAGGTCCATTGCGCTCATGTGGTTCCCCTCTGCTCGGGACCGAACATGGAGCCGAATCGCCCCGATGTTCACCCTGCCGGGGATGCCGGTCGCTTTCCTCACCCAGCGCGGGTGATTAGCAGGTCTCCACCACCAAGATCTTTTCTCCGTCGGCTGCACCAGGGATCGAGTCCGACGGCCGCATGACCTCACCGATCGACGGAAAGCGGCATCCCGCGCCTCACTCGACAGCGCCGCGATTCGCGCCTGGCAAACTCGGTTGAGATGTAGTTTTCGAGCCTATCCCCTCGATCATTTACGGCTGGGATGTAGGTAGGGGCCGGCTTTCTCCATCAGCAGCGCTTTGAATCTTGGGCGAGGGCAGGATTTCTACATCTCGGCCGCTGTGGATCACGCCCAAGCTGCTCCACTGCCGCCCGTTGTCCGCGATGCGGGAAGGCTCTTCCGGCAGGTGAACCGCGGCCGCCCTTTTCTTGATCATTTACGGCTGAGGTGTCATTTCCGGCTCCCATTGCATGATCGTTTACGCGCCTGGTGCGGCTGGAGCCATATACGCACCCCGGAGCCGTAAATGATCATGCAGTAGGCGGCCGATTTCACACCTCACCCGTAAACGATCATCCCCCCGGCAGGCAGGCGCCCACTGAGCCGGCAATCCGGTTCGATGCGTGGGTTGCGCGCGCCGAGCGGATCGCGTCAAGATCCTTAAGAATCAAGATCTTCTTGTCCCGGGTTCGTCGATCTCACCTCCGCTCCTCCCGCGGGAGACCGTTCCGCCCCTGTCGCTGCGCTCCGGGGACTCCACTGCCAGGTGAGTGGAGCGAAGCATCCTTCACCGCGGTTCGGTCACCGTTCCAACCCCAACCCCGCCCGGCTTGTGCTTGTGTCGGACCGGCCTTTGTCGCGACTGTCCGACTTGCACCCGAGATGCTCGACGATCTTGCGCGAATGCCCCGAATTTCGTCCGGTGTATCCTAAATGCCCGAACATTCGCGCAAGATCGTCGACCGTCAGGGGTCGACCGTCAGGGGTCGACCGTCAGAGGCCGACCGTCAGGGGTCGACCGTCAGAGGAGGTGGAGTTCGCGGGCCTTCTCGACGGCGGCCCGGCGGTTGGTCACGCCGAGCTTGCGGTACACCGCCTTCAGGTGCGCCTTCACCGTGTTCACCGTGACGAACATGCTCTCGCCGATCTCGGTGTTGCCCCGCAGCGTCGGCAGGTGGCGCAGCACGATCAGCTCCCGCTCCGTCAGCGGCTCGACCAGCGCGACCGCCCGCGGGGTCGGCGTACCGCCGGTGGTGAGGAGGTCGTCGGCGAAGTCCCGGTGCGCGCCGCCGAGATCGCGGTGCAGGCGTACCAGGTCACGGCAGGCGGGCAGTTCCATGAACGGCAGCACCAGCCGCTCACCCGCCGCCGCCTGCAGCGCCTCGCCGATGGCCGTCAGCGCCGCGGTGTCGTGCCGCAGGCGGTGCTGCGCCACCGCGTCGACCACTCGCGCGCGTACCTCCGTGAGCAGTTCGGGCTCGGCCTCCAGGACCGCGCCCGCGATCTCCACCGCCCGCCCCGCGCGGCCCTCCCCCAGCTCCGCCCGCGCCGCCCGCACCTGCTCACCCGGGCTTTCCCCCACCACCGCCATCGGGTACGCGCCGCGGGCCAGACCGATGTCGGCCTCGATGCTCGTCACCCAGCTGCCGACGAGCGGGGCGGCGACCGATTCGCGGCCGGCCTTCTCGCGTACCTCGGCGAGCATGGCCTCGGCCCGAGCGGGTCCGCCGCGGCCGAGGTGGATGCGGGCTTCGAGGATGCGGGCGGCCAGTTCCACCAGCGGGTCGGCGCCGCGGTCGGCGTCGTGCGCCCAGTGGCGTACGTGCAGGGCCGCCGTGTCGAAGTCGGCCCGCAGCAGGCAGACGTGCGCGAGGGCGAGGTGGGCCGGCGCGCCGGCCGGGACCGGATGGCGCAGCGCGGCCGCGGCGTGCAGTTCGGCGGAGCGGCAGCGGCCCGCGGCGGCCGCCGCCCAGGCCAGGTACGCGTGCCCCAGCGCCTGCACCGCGACGAGGTCCCGGGCCAGCGCGGGCCGCATCGCCGAGCGCAGCGACGACTCGGCCTGCCACGGCCGCATCATCCACAGTAGACCGATGCCGCGGTGGCACTCGGCGACCGCCCGGTACGCGGCCACGACCGGGCCGATCACCGGACCGGCGGCGTCCAGCCGGCGCACGGCGTCCTCGGCGGTGGCGACCAGCTCGGCGGCGTCGCCCCGGCCGGCGGCGACGAGCACGTCGAGGACCCGCAGCACGGCCTCGACCGCGCCGCGCATCCCGCCGGACCCGGCCCTCGGCAGCTGCTCGCGGCAGCGGACGAGATCGCAGCGCAGCCCGTCGAGGTCGCCGCCGTGCAGGTGCTCGACCGCCGCCACAAGCGTGCCCGACAGCCCGTGCGGGTAGCCCGCGGAACCCTCCGGGTGCAGCGCCGCCACGAGATCGTCGGCGTCGGCCGAGAACAGCCGGGGCAGCGCCGTGAGCAGTACGCGTTCGATCCGGTCGGCGTCGCGGGACAGGATCGCGTGCCGGACCGCCTCGACCCAGCGGCCGCGTTCGGCGTACCAGCCGGCGGCGCGGCCGTGCTGGACCTGGCCGAGGATCGGCCGCTGGGCGACGAGGTCGTGGTAGAGCGCCTCGCGCAGCAGCGGGTGGTACCGGTACACCCGGTCCTGGCCGACCGGGCGGACAAGTAACTGGTGTGTCGCCGCGACGGTGTCGAGCAGCGCCGGGGCCGCGGGGTCGTCCAGCAGCGCCTCGGCGAACGGGCCGCCGACCTCGTCGACGACGCTCGTGCGGACCAGGAACTCGCGCAGGTTGGTCGGCAGCCCGTCGACGACCTCGCCCAGCACGTACGCGGCCGCGTCCCGGCGCTCACCGGCCAGGGCCGCGGTCGCGAGGCGTACGCCGGCCGCCCAGCCCCAGGTCCGGTCGGCGATGTCGGCGGCCTGTCCCGGGGCGAGCCGCAGACCTTGGCGCCCGGCCAGCTCGGCGATCTCGTCGGGGACGAAGGCCAGGTCGGCCGCGCGCACGTCGGCCAGGACGCCGCTCAGGCGCCACCGTTCCAGCCGCATCGCCGGGTCGGACCGGCTCAGCAGCAGCAGCCGCAGGTTCGGCGGCCGCCGGTCGATGAGGTAGCGCAGCTCGGCGAGGATGTCCGGATCGGTGATCTCGTGCAGGTCGTCGAGGACCAGCACGGTCGGCTCGGGCAGGACGGCGGCCAGCGGCAGCAGCTTCGAGAAGGCGGCCGCGCGGGGCGGCATCGCGACCCCCGCCCCGGGCCAGGCGGCGAGGACCGCGCTCCACAACACCCCGGTCTTGTTCGCGGTCGCGTCGGCGGTCAGCCAGAGCTTGGCCGACCGGCGCGTCGCGTACCACTGGCCGGCGGCGGTCGTCTTGCCGCTGCCCGCCTCGGCGCTCACCAGCGTCACCGGGGCCGCCGTGACCGCCTCGTCGAGCCGGCGGACGAGCCGCGGCCGCGCGATGATCACGTCCCCCGTCACGAATTCACCGTAATCACAACGGAACGGCACCGAACCGAATTCGGAGCTATCCGACTTCGTGCGGGTTTTGTCCGATTCTGCGCCAAGTGGCGCTCATGGCCGGTTCAGCCGGCGTTCAGCCTGCCTCCGACGTTCGGTGGATGTTTGTTCACCCCTTCCGCCAGAACAATCCGGGCATTTGCCACGATGCCTCGACCCCGGGTCGACCCGCCCTTGCCTCGCCCTTTACGGTTGGCCAGCCGCGCCGTGCGGGCGATGTCCTCAGAGGAGTACCTACATGTCGGTCCAGGCGACGCGGCGACACGCCGTCGACCGGTCCCCTGACCGCGACTCCGAGCGTGGCACGGGTCCGCAGCGCAAGAAGAAGAGCAAGAAGCGCGCCCACGCGCCGCTGTGGACAAAGCTGCTCACCGGCTTCGGCGTCATGCTCGTGGTGATGAGCTTCGGCGGCCTGGTCGCCGCCAAGTACTACCTCGGCAAGCTGACCAGCAACATCCAGACCACTTCGAGCGTGCTGTCGGACAACTCCGTCTCCGGTGCCGACAGCTCCGGCAAGCTGCCCAAGGGCGCGATGAACCTGCTCATGCTCGGCCTGGACACCCGCGCGGGCTGGGAGGCGGCCGGCAAGGACTCCCGCTCCGACACCATCATCATCCTGCACATCTCGGCCTCGCACGACCAGGCGTACATGATCTCGATTCCGCGGGACATGGTGGCGCACATCCCGGCCGACAGCTCCATGGGCTTCCCGGGCGACACCACCAAAATCAACGCCGCGTACGCGTACGGCTCCATGAACGGGCGGGGCTGGACCGGCGGCGCGAAGCTGGCCACGAAGGCGATCCACGAGCTGACCGGGATCAACTTCGACGGCGTGGTGGTCATCGACTTCGACGGCTTCAAGGGCATCCTGCAGGCGATGGGCGGCGTGTACATGTGCGTCGACAAGGACATGTGGTCCAACCACTACGTCATCGTCGACGGCAAGGTGCAGTACAAGGACGGCGACCCGCAGTCCCCGCCGAAGAACGCCGTCTGGTTCCGCAAGGGCTGCCGCAACATGGCCCCCTGGGAGGCGCTGGAGTTCTCCCGGCTGCGCCACTCCACCAACGGCGACTACGACCGCCAGCGCCACCAGCAGCAACTGCTCAAGGCGATGGCGAAGAAGGCCACCAGCGCCGGCATCCTCACCAACCCCGGCAAGCTGTCGGAGATCATCGCGGCGGCCGGGTCCTCGCTGAAGATGGACACGCACGGCGTACCGGTGAACGACTTCGTGTTCGGGTTGAAGAACCTGGCCGGCACCGACCTGATCGCGCTGAAGACCAACGGCGGCACGTTCGCCACGAACGCCGGCAACACCGGAGAGGCCGTCACGCAGGGCACCAAGGAGCTGTTCAAAGCGGCGGCGAACGACAACCTCGGCGAGTTCATCGCGGGCAACCCCGAGTTCCTCGTCGGCGACGGGACCTCGCCCGTCGGCTGACGCGGCCCGCGTCCGCATGCCGGGACGCCGGTTGTATCGAGCACGGCCACTGTCCATAGTGAACGACGACGCCGGGCATCGTTATCACACGAAGGAAGTGACCTCGTGAGACGATCCCGGCTGCTTGCCGTCCTCGTCCCCCTGCTCGCCGTCCTCGCCGGTGGCACCGTGGCCGTCCTGACCGCGCCGACGGCGTGGGCCGCGGCCGCCTTCACCTCGACCGCCGTCAACGGCAACGGCGGCAACTGCCTCGACCTGCCCAACGGGTCGACGGCCAACGGCACGCAGCTCATCCAGTGGGGCTGCAACGGCGGCACCAACCAGAGCTTCACCTTCACCCCGGTCGCCGGCACCACCGACCAGTACACGATCGGCACGGCCGCCGCCGGCAAGTGCGTGGACGTCTACGGAGCGTCCACAGCGGACAATGCCACGGTCATCCAGTGGGGCTGCAGCGGCGCGAACAACCAGAAGTTCCGGCTCGTCACGACCGGCGCCGACAAGACCTTCACCGTCCAGGCCCTGCACTCGGGCAAGTGCGTCGTGCCGGCCGGCGGCTCGGCCACCGCCAACACCGGCGTGGTCCAGCTGCCGTGCGGCACCGCGGCCTCGCGTACCTGGCGGCTCGCCGGGTTCCCGGGCACGTCGTCCCCGCCGCCCTCCGCGTCCCCGTCCGTCACCCCCACCGGCGGTACGCCGCCCGCCCGCACGGTACGCGTCTTCTGGCTGAAGCCGTCCGACGTCGCGTACGACCAGCGGTATCCCGACGGGATCGCGGCCGTGATGCGGGAAGCGCAGAACTACTACCGCCAGGAGCTCGGCAAGACGTTCACGCTGAACAGCGTGGTCGTCGAGGTGGTCAACGGCGACCACGTCCGCAGCTGGTACGAGAACACGCCGAACGGCGGCGACAAGTACTGGTGGTCGGTGACCAACATGCAGAACGAGCTGGCGCGCAAGTTCGCCCTGAACAACCCCGACAGCCGGTGGCTGTGCGTCGGTGAGATCAGCGCGGAGGGCGACGGCGCGGGCGGCGGCGGCAGTCCCGGCTGGGTGGTGCTGTCCGGCCACGACGCCGACGGCGCGGCCGGCGTGAGCGGCCAGTCGATGAACCGCTGGTACGGCGGCATGGTGCACGAGCTCGGCCATGCGTTCGGCCTGCCCGACGCGGCGTCGACCGACGGTACGCCGATGTCGGCCTCGTTCTACAGCTACCCGAACACGCACTTCAGCCAGGCGCAGAAGAACTCGATCCTGGCCGGCCCCTACGGCACCTTCCTCTCGTAACCCCCTTGCCTTTCGACGATCTTGCGCGAATGTCCGGGCTATTCGGGCACATGCCACGAAATTCGAGGCATTCGCGCAAGATCGTCGGGAAGGGGTGTGCCGGGGGCGGGGGTCAGCCGGCGGCTTTGCCGGTGGCCGTGATCGCGCCGACGATCCAGCCCGCGAACAGCCCGTAGGTCGACCCGGCCGCGGCCAGCTGGAAGGCCGTCAGCAGGGACGGTGAGGACAGGATGAACGCGGTGATGAACGCGGCCAGGGCGCTGCCGAAGATGACGGCCGCCCAGCCGAGCAGGAACGCCCCGCCGCCACCGGTGACGGACTTGGCCGCGAAGGCGACGATGAGCGCGACGAAGAGGATGAGCAGCAATGCCCGCAGGTCCGCCGCGAGCAGCCTGCGCATGGCCGAGTTGGTGTTGTCGTCCGGCCCGAAGGCCCAGTGCGGCCAGGTGAGTACGCGCAGGAACCAGCCCCACGCCGTGTCGGCACTGGTGTGCTTGTTGACCCACTCGGTGATCGGCTGGCTGCCGCCGATGAGCACAAGTGCAGCGATGCCGAGGGTGCCCGCCCCGGCGACGGTACGCGTGCGCGCCATGTGCACATGATAGGGATCGGGATCGTGTTTGGTCGATGCATACTTTCCCGGCGTCACCGATCAGAGTGTCACCTAGAACGTATACGCTGATCTTGTGGACGAACCCCTCACCTTCGCCGACATCGCCGCGTGGGAGTCGTGGCTCGATGAGCACCACGCCACGGCCGACGGCGCCTGGCTGCGCGTACGCAAGAAGAACGCGCGGGTGCCGGCGATCACGGCACCGGAGGCCGGCGACGCCGCGATGTGTTTCGGGTGGATCGACAGCCACCGCCGCGGCCTGGACGCCGACTACTTCCTCCAGCGCTATTCGCGGCGCAGTCCGAAGGGGACGTGGTCCCAGGTCAACGTGGCGCGGGCCGGGGAGCTGATCGCCGCCGGCCGGATGCGTCCCGCCGGGTACGCCGAGATCGAGGCGGCCCGGGCCGACGGGCGGTGGCAGGCCGCGTACGCCGCCCAGAGCACGGCCGAGGTGCCCGCCGACGTGACGGCCGCCCTCGCGACGGATCCCGAAGCCGCGGCGGCCTTCGCGAAGCTGGGCAAGACCGAGCGCTACCTTCTCGTCCTACCTGTCCTCAAGGCGGTGGCGCCGAAGACCCGGGCGGCGCGTGTGCGGAAGCTGCTCGACTCCCTGCGTACCGGGGGATAACCCTACGGTTCTCGGGGGGTTCGGCTCAGGGTCAAGTCGGGGGGCTTCCTGATGGCCCGCGGCCGGTCGCGGCAGAAGACTGAACCGCATGGCTGATGGCATCAGGTTCAGCGTCGTCATTCCGTGCTACAACGAGGCCGGCTACGTCGCCGACGCGATCCTCTCGTTGCACAAGCAGGACTTCGACGGCGCGTACGAGATCATCGTGGTCGACAACAACTGCACCGACGACACCGCCGGGATCGCCCGCGACCTGGGCGCCCGGGTCGTGGCCGAGACCGCGCCGGGCGTCTGCAACGCGCGCCAGGCCGGTACGCTCGCCGCCCGGGGCGAGATCGTGGTGTCCGCCGACGCCGACACGGTGTACGCGCGCGACTGGCTCAGCCGCATCGACGCCCGGTTCCGCGACGGCGGCCAGGACGACGACGAGATCGTGGCGGTCGTCGGCCCCTGTGTGTACGCGGACGGCCCCCGTTGGGGAACGGCGTACGGCAAGGCCCTGTTCGGGGCGGTCAACGGCGTCTACAAGCTCACCGGCCGGGCCGCGTACGCGTCCGCGACCAACATCGCCTTCCGCCGCGAGCACTGGGACGGCTACGACGTCACCCTGACCCAGGGCGGCGACGAGTTCGACCTGTTGCGCAAGCTGCGCAAGCGCGGGCGGATCGCGTACCTGCACGACAACCCGACCTTCACCTCCGGCCGCCGGTTCTCGAAGGGGCTGGCGTACAACATGTTCGTGACCCTGCCCGTGCACTACGTGCTCACCTACACCGTCAACCGGGTCGCCGGCCGCCGCGTCCTGGGCTCGGCCCCCGCCATCCGCGACAGCCACGGCTCCTTCACCGCCACCCTCGCCGGCCGGGGCGCCGAATGACCGCCGCCCTCGTGGCGCTCGCCGCGCTCGCCCTCCTCGGCGGCGCGGCGTACTTCCTGCTCATGTCGCCCTTCTCGCAGGTCTTCGGCGCATACCCGTACCGGGCGCGGACCCGTGACCGGGTCGTCGCGCTCACCTTCGACGACGGCCCCAACGAGCCGTACACCTCCGAGATCCTGGATTACCTGGAACAGCAACGGATCCGCGCCACGTTCTTCCAAGTAGGACGGTGCGTCGAGCGGCACCCCGACACCGCCCGCCGCATCGCCGCCGCCGGCCACACCGTCGGCAACCACTCGCTGACCCACCGGTTCGACACCTATCTCAAACCCCGCGCGTTCGAGGCCGAGGTCGCGGTCACCCAGGAGATCCTCACCCGCACCATCGGGCGTACGCCGGCCCTCGCCCGGTCGCCGTGGCTCTGGCGGCGGCCCGGCGTCCTGCGCATGTTCCGCCGCCACGACCTGAACCCGGTGGCCGGCGAGTTCTGCCACGCCCTCGAAGTCTTCCAGCCCTCGGGTACGCGGCTGGCCCGCCGCGCGGTCGCGAAGACTAAGCCGGGATCGATCCTCATCTTCCACGACGGCTTCGACGGCCACGGCGGCGACCGGTCCCAGACCGTACGCGCGGTCCGGCTGACCGTCGAGGCGCTGTCCGCCCAGGGCTACCGGTTCGTGACGGTGGACGAGCTGCTCGGCGTACCGGCGTGGCGCGAAGCCTGATCATTATCCTGATCAGGTGACCGCCTTTTCGAGCGCCGACGGGACCCGGCTCGCGTACCACCGCCACGGGGACACCCCGCCGCTGGTCCTGCTGCCCGGCGGCCCGATGGTCGGGTCGGCGTACCTCGCCGGGCTGGCCGAACGGCTGCCGTCGGTACGCCTCGACCTGCGCGGGACCGGCGCGTCCGAGGTGCCGGCCGACCCGACCTCCTACCGCTGCGACCGGCAGGTCGACGACGTCGAGGCCCTGCGGCAGGAGCTCGGTTTGGAGCGGCTCGACCTGCTCGGCCACTCCGCCGGGGGCACCCTCGCCCTCCTGTACGCCCTGCGCCACCCCGATCGCGTCGCCCGCCTGGTGCTCGCCGCGCCGAGCCCCCGACCGGTCGGCATCCTCGTCACCGACGACGACCGGCGCGAGGTGGCCCGGCAGCGCGAAGGCGAGCCCTGGTTCGCGGACGCGTACGCCGGCTTCGAAGGGATCTGGGCCGGCGAGCTGACCGACGAGAACTTCGACCGCATCCAGCCCTTCATGCACGGCCGCTGGGACTCCGCGGCGCGCGCGGCGGTCGAGTGGGAGGACGCGGCCCGCAACGACGAAGCGGCCGGGACCTACTACGCGCCAGGCTGCTTCGACCCGGCGGAGGTACGCGCGGCCCTGTGCGCGGTGACCGCGCCGGTCCTGCTGCTCAGCGGCGGCGTCGACCCGGCGCTGCCGCCACACCGCGCCGCCGAGTACGCGGCGCTGTTCCCGAACGCCCGCCACGAGATCCAGCCCGGTGCCGGGCACACGCCCTGGCGCGACGATCCGGAGTGGACACTGGCCGCCCTCACCGCCTTCCTCGCCTGACCGGCCCCGCCCCGCCCCAAGATCCCGCTTGGATCAGGGAAATCACCCGAATCTTGGGCCATGATGACGTGGCGATCCCTGATCGATCTTCGTGACACGACCGGAAACCGATCTCGATCATGCAGTCAAGATCCCGAAGACCACGAGCCTTGATCATGTCACTCGCATATGTCGAAATTCGGCCGCCGCAACATATATGAGTGACACGATCACGGCCAGGCGACCCACGTCGACATATACGCGCGACATGATCAAGGCCGGCACGGCGAACGGCCGACCTACCCAGGGAACTGCCAGGCGTACGCGGACCGCCCGGCCGACCCCCGCCCATAAGGTCACGCCGGGTCAGCGTCATCCATGCTGGACAGTGGGGGCAAGGCTCAGGCTGGGCCGGCGGCGTCAGATCCGACGCGATCGGTCGCTCCGCCCGGAGGCGCGTAGGGAATCGGTCCACGACAGCCGACGCTGCCCGTCGCGACCCGATCCGGGCGATCGCCGCAGGGGTCGCACCCACGCATACGGACGAAGAGCGCTCAAACGATCACCCCGACAGCCGTCCGCCTGGCCCACAAGTCGGACAGTCGCGACAACGGCCGGGTGGGGGTAGACGGTGAGCGGGCGACGGCGAAGGATGCCTCGCCCCACTCAGGCGGCAGTGGAGGCGCCCCGCGCCGGAACGGTCTCCCGCGTGAGGAGCGGAGGTGAGATCGACGAACCCGGCCAAAGCCATGGAACTTGAACTGGATCTTCACGAGCGAGCCTCAGGTCTGGTGTTCGAGGTCGCCGAAGCGGGCGAGCCCGAGCGCCCCGACCACCGCGAGCACGAAGCCCACGACGGCCACGACGCCGAACCCCGAGCGGGTCGTGTCGCCGAAGACCAGCACACCCACCGCCGCCGGGATCGCCGTCTCCACCACGACCACCGCGGCGGTCACCGCCGTCACCCCCGACTGCTGCAACCCCGCCGCGTAGCAGGCGAACCCCACGATCCCGGCGATCGCCGCGGCGTACGCGGCGGGGTTGGCCAGCAGCGCGGTCGCGTGCAGATCGGACAGGGCGCGGACCGCGAGCGGCATGACGGCGAAGCCGCAGCCCGCGGCCACACCGAGCAGCGGGCCGCGGAAGCGTTGCGGCGCACGGGTCGCGGCCAGACCGGCGATCGCCAGCGCCACCGCGATGCCGAGGAACCACCAGCGCAGCGCGAGACTCACCGACGCCGTCGATTCGGCCCCCGCGGACAGGCCCAGCACGGCGAGGCCGCCGCACACGGCCGCCACCGCGATCCACTGCCGCCGCTCCAGGCGTACGCCGAGAACGGGAACGGCGATCACGGCGGTGACCGCGAGGTTGGCCGCGAGCGCCGCCTGGACCAGATAGAGCGGGAGCGTACGCAGCGCGTAGAACTGGCAGGCGAAGCCGAGCAGGTCGAAGCCGATGCCGACGAGGAACGGGGTCTGCCGCAGGGCCCGCATGAGCAGCCGGGGGTCGACGTCGCCGCCGTGGCCGGTACGGCGGGCGGCGACGGCCTGCAGGACCGAGCCGACGCCGTAGCACACCGCCGCGGCCAGCGCTGCCAGCAGCGGGAATATCATGCGCGAAGAGTACCGAGGAGCCGGTCTCATCCGAACACGAACACGCTCACTCCGGCCTTCGAGGGCGACGGCACCGATCATCCTCCATCGTGCGGGGGCGCCGAACTAGCCTGTCATGCCGCCGATACCTGGATCAACCTCGCGCGTTGGACCCCAGTAATGATCAGCGGAGGTCCTGTCGTGCGTTTCGTCCACCGCGTCCTCGCGGCCGTCTGCCTGACGCTCGCCGCGTCGACCGCGACCTCCTCCCACGCGGCGGTGAACGGCTACCCGGTCATGGGCGTCGGGTCCGGGCGCTGCCTGGACGTCTACGGCGCGTCCCAGCGCCCCGGCGCGGGGATCATCATCTTCACCTGCCACGGCGGCGCCAACCAGGCGTGGACCTACACCGCCCGCGGCGAACTGCGCGTCTACAACGGCACCCGCTGCCTCGACGTCTACCGGCAGGGCCGTACGCGCGGCGCGGTCGTCGAGAGCTACGCCTGCAACGGCCAGGCCAACCAGCAGTGGCGCTTCACGGCCGCCGGCGAGATCGTCGGCGTGCAGTCCGGTCTCTGCCTGGACGTGACGGGCGCGCGGACCGCCGACCTGACCCGGGTCGAGCTGTGGACCTGCAACCATCAGACCAACCAGCGCTGGACCACCGCGGCGGCCGGCGGCGACAAGCAGCCGCCGAGCGTGCCCGGCAGTCCCCGGGTCGACGGGCTCGCCTGCGACTCCGTCACCTTCGCCTGGAACGCCTCGGCCGACGACGTGGGCGTCGCCGCGTACGACGTGTTCCACGACGGCCAGCTCATCCGCACCGTCCCGGGCGGCACGCTGTCCACCCGGCTCGACGTCGTCGCCGGCGCCACCTGGGGGCTTTACGTGGACGCCCGCGACGCCGCCGGCAACGTCTCCCAGTCCAGCACCACCGTGAGCATCACTCCCCCGCCCTGCGCCCCCGACACCCGGCCACCCACCGCGCCCACCGGGCTCACCGCGACCGCCGACGGCACCTCGGTCGCCCTCACCTGGAACGCCGCGAGCGACGACGTGGGCGTGCGCGCGTACGACATCCTCCGCGACGACGTCCGCGTCGGCACCAGCACCGGCACCGCGAGCGCGCCGCCGGCCACGTCCTTCTTGGACAGTGGTCTCGACCCGCACACCATCTACCGGTACGCGATCGTCGCGCGCGACGCCCAGGGCAACAGCTCCGATCCCAGCGCGCCGTGGACGACCACGACCGGCGACGCGTGCACCAACCCCGTCTGCGGCGTACGCGTCGTCGCGACCGACACCGACATCCCCTGGGGCCTGGTGGAACTGCCGGACGGCGACCTCCTCTACAGCCGCCGGGACGCCCACGACATCGTCCGGCTCGACCCGGTCACCGGCACGAAGACGAGCATCGGGACGGTGCCGAACGTGCGGGGCACCGACGGCGAGGGGGGCCTGCTCGGCCTCGCGGTCTCCCCGCGGTACGCGACCGACCACTGGCTCTACATCATGCACACGTCCCCGGCGGACAACAGGATCGTGCGGATGCGCCTCACGAACGGCGTACTCGACGTGGCCTCCGAGCAGGTCCTCGTGAGCGGGATGCTGCGCAACAAGTTCCACAACGGCGGCCGGCTGCGGTTCGGCCCCGACGGCGACCTGTACGCGACCATCGGCGACGCCCAGAACGGCGACAACGCCCAGAACCTGGGCAACCTCAACGGCAAGGTGCTGCGGATCGACCCGGACGGGAGCGTACCGGCCGGCAACCCGTTCGGCACCTACGTGTGGAGCTACGGCCACCGCAACCCGCAGGGCATCGCGTTCGACTCGACCGGGCGCCTCTGGGAGCAGGAGTTCGGCAACTCCGTCATGGACGAGACCAACCTGATCGTCCAGGGCGGGAACTACGGCTGGCCCGCCTGCGAAGGTACGCAGGGCGCGTGCGCCGGCTACCGGCCGCCGAAGCAGACCTACCCCGTCGCGCAGGGTTCCTGCTCGGGCATCGCCGTCGTGCGTGACGTCCTCTACATCGCCTGCGAGCGCGGCACCCGCCTGTACCGGGCCGTCATCTCCGGCGACGCGCTGACGGGAGTGCAGGCGTACTTCGTGGGAACCTACGGCCGGCTGCGTACCGTGGAACCGGCGGCGGACGGCGGGCTGTGGCTCACGACGACCAACCAGGGCGACAAGGACAGCGTGCCGGACAACAGCAACGAGAAGATCCTCCACGTGACCCTGGGCCCGTGAGGACGGTGGAGCAAACGTACAAGACGCGCCGCGGCCGCCCTGGAACGCTGGAGCCATGATGAACGACCCCGTGAACCTGCACGCCGCCCTCGCCTCGTTCGACCAGATCTACAGCCCCCGCATCGTCGCGCGGATGAACGACTACGACGTACGCGTCGCGCACACCCTGGGCGAGCACGTCTGGCACGTCCACGAGGACACCGACGAGTTCTTCCTCGTCCTCGACGGCGAGTTCGACATCGCGCTGAGGGAGAACGGCGCGGAACGCACCGTCGTGCTCCACGCCGGCGACGTCTTCGTGGTACCGAGGGGAACCGAACACAAGCCGTCGTCGCCCGGCGGCGCGATCCTGATGTTCGAGCCGACCGGCACGGCCACGACCGGTGACCGGTACGAGGGCGAGCTACCCGCCCACATCGACAGCACCACCGGCCACGACCTCACCCGCTGACCTCCTACCCGGCCGTCCGCTCCGCCCAGATCGTCGCCGGCCAGCCTTCGTGACCGCTCGGCTCACGGAAGATCTCCGCGAAGCCCTGAGCCGCGTAGAACCGGGCCGCCCGGGTGTTGCCGTCGAGGTATTCGAGGCGGACCGGGCGGCTCCCCGCGTACCCGATGAGGCTCGTGATGAGGGCGGAGCCGGTGCCTGTGCCCTGGGCCGCGGGCACGACGTAGAGCTTCCAGATGATCGCGACGTCGCCGCGCAGATCGATGTTGCCAGTCCCCACGATCTCGTCGCCGCTGCCCGCCACCAGCACGACGGTATTCGCCAGACTCCGCTCGACGGCCTCGGGAGACCACCAGGTGGCCAGCCCGTGGGCGATGTACTCAGAGCCTGCGAACCCGTACGTCTCCGGCCACGTACGCCGCCCTACCGAGATGATCGCCGGAACGTCGTCGGCCACCGCCACCCGAATCTTCACCACCTCGCCATCGTCGCAGCCCCGTACGACAGCCCTGAGCCAGTGAACACACCGACGCCACGCGATGATCTTCTGATGGAGTTCCGAGTGAGCGTGTCGGTCTCGTCCGACCAGCAATGGCGACGCGCGCAAGCTCATCAAGGACCTCTTCCACCCCGGCCCTCCCCCACCGACCCACCCCTGGTAATCCGGGCGAGGGGGGGTATCGCGGGCTGCGGGTCCATCGTGATCGGGGTGAAAGGGTGACTGGGCGACGGTGGAGGAGGCTTCGCCCCACTCACCTGGCAGTGGAGGCGCCCCGCGCCGGAACGGTCTCCCGCGCGAGGAGCGGAGGTGAGATCGACGGACCCGGGACAAAGGCCTTTAAAAAGATCTTTACCTAAGGGGTCATCGGGGCGAAGTGGTGCATGCCGTCCGGGCCTGGCTGGACCACTCCCCAGGTGCTCTCGGGCACCGCGTTCCAGGCCCCTTCCAGCTCACCGAACGGCTCCGACACGATCAGCCGCGACTCCGCCGAGACGCTGCGCAGGAACTCGCTCTCCGGGTGCAGCGCCCGCAGCGCGAGCACGTCCGTGCTGTAGAACAGCGACCGCGACTTCTTGATCGTCGAGTACCGGAACGCCCAGGTGCGTACGCCGTCGGTCGTCGCGACGGTCATCTGCAGCGGGTTCTCGATGTCGTGGGCGCGGCCGACCTGCTCGACGAAGCCGGCCATGCGCGCCACCGCGCCGGGGGGATCGTCACGCAGGCCGAACGTGAGGGCGAGGTAGAACATGACCTCGGAGTCCGTGGAGCCCTCGATGGAGTCGAAGAGGCCCGGGTCGACCGCGAACAGCAGCTCACGCTTGATCTTGCCGAATTCGGCGATCGAGCCGTTGTGCATCCAGAGCCAGCCCTCGTGCCGGAAGGGATGGCAGTTGCTCTCCTGCACCGGGCTGCCGGTCGAGGCGCGGATGTGCGCGAAGACGATCGGCGAGCTGATGTGCGACGACAGTTCGCGCAGGTTGCGGTTGCTCCAGGCCGGGCCGACGCTGTGGAAGATCCCGCAGCCGCCCTCGGCGTACCAGCCGACGCCGAAGCCGTCGCCGTTGGTGGTCTCGACGCCGAGCTTGCTGTGCAGGCTCTGGTCGATGAGGGAGTGCTGTGGCTTGTAGAGGAGCGCATCCAGCATGATCGGCGATCCCGAGTACGCCATCCAGCGGCACATCAGGCGCTCCTTCCACGGTCGGCTACCCGTCCACGGTGCCCGTACGCGTACCGGCGCGCCTCACCCGGGCCGGGTGAGACCCGTAGATTCGCGTAAAACACCGCACAAGGGTCGGATCGCGCCTAGATTGCGACCATGGCGGGCACCTCTGCGAGCCGCGCGGCCGATGCCGGCGCGGCCGACCCCGATGCGGCGCGGCGCAAGCGCAACGCGACCGGAACGCTCATCGCGACGTGCGTCTCGGCGCTGGTCGTCAACGCGAACACGTCGGCGGTGTCGATCCTGCTGCCCGCCATCTCCAAGGACACCGGCATGGCCGTAACCACGCTGCAGTGGGCGGTCACCGGTTATTCGCTGGTCGGCGCGGCAACGATCGTGACCTCCGGCGCGCTCGGCGACGTGTTCGGCCGCCGCAAGATCTTCCTCGGCGGCCTGCTGCTGTTCGTGGCGTCGTGCGTCCTCATCGCATTGTCGCCCGGCGGCGGGGGCGTGATCGCCGGACGGTGCATCCAGGGCGCGGCGGGCTCGACGATTCTGGCCTGCGGCATGAGCCTCATCTCGGCCGCCAACACCGGCAAGGAACAGTTGCGCGCGGTCACCCTGTGGGGAGCCGCGTCTGCGATCGGCGCCGCGGCCGGACCGCTGGTGGGCGGCGTACTCGCGGACACGACCGGCTGGCAGGGGCTGTTCTGGATCGACGCCATCATCGCGGCGGCGTGCGTCCCGCTGACGCTCACCCGGATCGCCGAGTCGAGCGACCCGAACCGCCCGCGCTCGATCGACTACGCCGGAACGGTGCTCATCGCCGTGATCCTCGCGCCCATCATCTTCGGCCTCACCAAGGGACCGGACTGGGGCTGGCTGTCGGCCAGGACGATCGGCTGCTTCGTCCTCTCGATCGCCGCCGCCGTCGCCTTCGTGGTGGTCGAGAAGCGGCTCGCCGCTCCGCTGCTCGACCTGAACCTGCTCCGCAACAAGATACTGGTGGGCGCGACGATCTCGATCCTGCTCGGCTCGGGCACGCTCAACGCGATCATGTACATCGTCAGCCTGTACTTCCAGGACTCGGCGGGCCTGGGGATGAGCGCGCTCGACGCCGGCCTCGCCACGCTGCCGGTCGCCGCCGCGGCGGTCGTGCTCGCCCCGCTCATCACGCCGGTCGTCTCCAAGATCGGCGCCCGGCGCACCATCGTCACCGGCTTCCTGATCATGACAGTGGCGTTCGGCGTCCTCGCCTTCGTCACCTCCTCCTGGGCGTACGCGGCGTTCGTGCTGCCGCTGGTCGCCCTGGCGGCCGGGATGAGCCTGCAGAACGGGCCGGCCTCGTCGATCTCGACGGCCAGCGTGGAGCCGAACGAGGTCGGGGCCGCGTCCGGCATCTCCAACATGGCCCGGTACGTGGGTGCCGCCGTCATGACCGCGATCGTCGCCTCGATCTACGCGACGGTGACCGCGAACCGGGTGGCCGCCGGCGACGACCAGAGCGCGGCGCTGGCCGCGGGCGTCTCGCGTACGGCGATCGCGATGGGGATCTGGTGCGTGCTCGGTGTCGCCATGGCCGCTCTCATCGGCCGCTTCCGCCCGCTCAAGCCCACTCTGCTCGACCGGGCCGCCGCGGCCGCCAGCACCTCGCACACGCTGCCGGTGACCAATCCGCAGCCGGTGGGCAAATAGCCGATTCACCGGCGAGACCCGCCATAGTGGATCTACCGTCAGGACATGACGAGCCCAGCCGCGCAGCCGCGTACCTCGATGATGGACACCTGGCGCAGCACGGGCGTCACCGGCGGCATCACCTCGATCATCCTCGGCCTCGTGCTGCTGGTGTGGCCCGGCCAGACGCTGCTGGTGTTCGCCTCGCTGCTGGCCATCGGCCTCATCCTGCTCGGCCTGGTACGCCTCGTCGGCGCGTTCACCAGCAAGGGCGTCACCGGCAAGGCCCGCGCGTGGCGGGGCCTCACCGGTGCCGTCTACCTGATCGCGGGCATCCTGGTGCTGTTCAACCTCGGCAAGTCGGTCAAGTTCCTGGTGATCCTCGTCGGCATCCTCTGGGTGATCAGCGGCCTGAGCGAGATGATCTCCGGCTTCGGCCGCCCGGCCGGCGACAAGGCGCCCACGATCTTCATCGGCCTGCTCAACCTGGTGTTCGGTGTGATCATCCTGGTCTGGCCCGGTCCGACGCTGGTGTTCGCGATCTGGATGGCGGCCCTCTGGCTGATCATGGTCGGCCTGCTGCAGCTCTGGTTCGCGTGGCGGCTCAGCAAGCTCTGAGCCAGGGCCTGTCCTAGGCGTTCGGACCGAGGAGCAGCTTCGCCGCCACGGTCGCACCATCGGTCGTCATCCGTCCTGCCACCGCTCCCGCCCGCTCCCGGACCGCCGGGGCGAGCACCGAGTCGAGGGCGGCCGAGAAGGACTCGACGGTCGGCGCGGGCCCGGCGTGCGCCACGCCGATCCCCAGTTCGGCCACCCGCGCCGCCCAGATCGGCTGGTCCGCGTACTGCGGGATCACCAGCTGCGGTACGCCGGCCAGCCCGGCCGTGGTCGTCGTACCGGCCCCGCCGTGGTGCGCGACGGCGGCGACCCGGCGGAACAGCAGCTGCTGGTTGACCTCTCCGACGACGAAGCAGTCGTCCCCGTCGTCGATCTTCGCCAGCTCCGCCCAGCCGCGGGCGAGGACGAGCCGGCGGCCGTGGGCCCGCACGGATTCCACGACGACCCGGGCGACGTCCGGCGCGGCGTGCATGCCGATGCTGCCGAAGCCGACGTAGACCGGTTGCGGCCCGGCATCGAGGAACGCGGTCAGCCCGTCCGGCAGCGGCCGCTCGTCCGGCAGGATCCAGGCGCCCGTCTGCACGACCTCCACCCGGGTCGTGTCCGCCCACGAGCACAGGACCGGGTCGGCCGCGAGCAACGGCCGGTCGCCGAACACGTAGTCGCGTACGTTCGCCACCGGCGGCAGGCCGATCGCGGCGCGGTGCTCGTTGAGGGGCCGGCCGTAGAGCTCGTACACCCGGTCGGCGTCCTCCTGCCACAGCACGTCGAGGTCGGTCTCGTCGGGTGAGGACTGCTTGCCGGGCCGACCGCCGGGCTTGAAGACCTTCGACGGCAGCCCGTACACCTGGAAGGCCGCCAGCTCGTAACGGATGCCGAGCTTGTCGGCGACGTCGCGTACGCCGGCGGGCATCAGACCGGTGGCCAGGATGACGTCGCAGCCCTCGGCCGCGCCCGGCAGCGTCTCGAAGCGGGCGGCGACCAGCGCGGCCGCCAGCTGGAAGGCGTCCTGGGCGCTCGGCGGCCGGTCCGCGGCCACGATCGAGTGCACGGTCGGCCCGAACGGGATCAGCGTCGCCCCGACCCGGTCCGCCAGGTCCACGAAATCCTCGTCCGGCGGGACGGCGAGGCGTACCTCGGCGCCCAGTTCGGTGAGCCGCAGCGCCAGTGCGGCCAGCGGTTCGACGTCCCCCCGTGATCCCCACGATGTCATCAGCACGCGCATGTCGCGAATCCCCCAATTCGGTCCGTACTTGGCCTCGGCCGACCATTCTGGGGCATGACCCGGGTCTTGCCGCAAGACCGGGGGTCCGGTATACGTTAAGAGTGGCAGGGGGTTCCCTGCTTTTTTCATGCCAGGCCGCTGATCACAGTCGCCATATGGGTGCGCGGACGCCCGGGACGCGACTCGAGTCCACACCCCCACCGCAGTCGATCACGCCCCAGTCGCTCCGCTGTCGCCGGTGTTCCGTCCCAGTCCCAAGATCCCGTTTGGATCAGGGAAATCACCCGAATCTTGGGCTCTCCGGTTGCCTGTGTGGGTGATCCGTCGGGGCCGACAACTTCGTCCCCACCCGCGACACGATCACCTTGATCAAGTACCGCTATAACGGCATCGCGACGCCGATTTCCTTGATCAAATACCGTCATTACGGCGGGCGGGCCCTCCTTTGCCGAATAGACGGTACTTGATCAAGGCCATCTGCCGCGTCCCGCCGTAATAGCGGTAAATGATCACTCGGGACAGTGATCGCCCCATCAGACGTGCAGGCATGATCGAGCAGACGTGAAGGCATGATCAAGTTCCCAAATCCTGCAGAAAACAGGCCGAATCCGCAGCTCCAGGGAACTTGATCACGCCGCAGAGATCCACTACTACAGCATCCGGGTACTGGATCGAGGCCCAGCGACGCCCCGACCCATGAGAGAGCCACACCCCGGACGCGTCGGACAGCCTCCATACCGGACAGCCGCGACAAAGCCCAGGCCTGGTCCAGGCCACCTGCGAGGATCCGACGCGATGGATCACTCCCCCCGCATCAGGACCCGGTGCGAAAACCTGATCCAAACGGGATCTTGGCAGCGAGCGTCCCGGAGCAGATCGACGGATCCCGAGCGCCAACTGCCGGTCGCTCTCAAGATTTGGATGTGGTCAGGAGCCGAAGTGCGCCGCGTCGAGTGCGCTCTGCAGCGACTCGCGGTATCCGTCGGACGTGACCGTCGCCCCGCTGACCCCGTCGATGTTCGCGCTCTGCGCCGACAGCACCTGTTCGCGCAGTTGCGGCAGGGCGTACGCGTTGATCTCCTCGTCGCGCCGGTTGGACGTGGGCTGCTGCAGCACGGTGATCTCGGTGATCTTGCCGCCGGCGATGGCCACCTGGACCTGCACCGGGCCCCAGCGGGTGTCGACGGCCGAGCCGTTGACGGTGACGTTCGTGGCCGCCGCCTTCGACGGCTGCGCGGCCGATCCCGAAGAGGAAGACGAGGATGAAGAGGAAGACGAGGACGAGGGCGCGGGAGTGGTGACGATCCCGGCCGGGGCGGCCGCGGGGGCGAGCACCGCCGTCGCCGGCGTCGCCGGTCCCGAGGTGCTGGTGCGGTAGCTGAACAGCAGTACCAGCACGGCCACCGTGGACACGATCCAGAGCGTGATCCGTCGCATCAGTTCCTCATCACCAGGCGAATTCTTCGGACTTGATCTGCTCGGCCGGTACGCCCGCCGACCGCAGCGCGTGCCGGGCGTACGACATCCACTCCGGTGGCCCGCACAGGTACGCGTCGCTGGCCGTCACGTCGGGTACCAGCCGGCGCAGCGCCCGTGCGTCGCCTTCGTTCGCGAATTTTCCCGGCAGGAACGACGCCCGGCGGCCCCGTGAGCCGGTCAGGTAGAGCAGCCGCAGCCGGCCGCTCTCGGCGTACGCCTCCAGTTCCGTGCGGAAGACCGCCGTGTCGCGGTCGCCGACGCGGTAGAGGACCGTGACCGGGCGGCGCGCCGCGACGAGGTCGTCGATCAGCGCGCGCAGCGCCGTGATGCCGACTCCGGCCGCGAGCAGCACCGCCGGGCGGCGGCTGGCCGGGTCCGCGGTCAGCGCGCCGTACGGGCCCTCGATCATGATCCGGGTCCCCGGCCGGATCGCCGCCGCCTTCGCGCTGTCGTCGCCGAGGTCCTTCACCGTGATCCGCAACCGGTCCGCGCGCGGCGCGGCCGACAGCGAGTAGGGGTGCCCGCGCGACCATCCCGGCCCGTCCAGGAAGCGCCACAGGAAGAACTGCCCCGCCTGTACGCGCAGCGCCGTCAACCGGTTCCCGCGGATGTGCAGCGAGACCACGCCAGGCGCCTCGTGCACCACCCGGTCGACGACCAGCCGGTGGCGCAGCGTACGCCACGCGGGCAGCCCGATCCGGAAGACGAGGACGGCGGCGAGGGTCGCGCAGTAGAACGTGATCCAGAAGTAGCGGGCCGGCGCGGAGTCGACGAAATGCGTACCCGTCCAGATCTGGTGCGGCAGCGCGAGCCCGACGCCCAGGTACGCGTACAGGTGCAGAAGGTGCCAGGACTCGTAGCGCAGCCGGCGGCGGGCCGCGCGGATGGACGTGACGACCACCATGATGATCATGGCGAGGGCGGCGACGGCGAGCAGCATGCCGGGGTAGGTCGTGACGAGGTTCCAGGTCTCGGCGACCAGCCCGAGCGGCGAGGTGGCCCAGTAGCCGAAGGTGATGAAGACGATGTGCGCGATGAGCAGCCAGAAGGACCAGAAGCCGGCGAGCCGGTGCCGGCGGGCGAGGGTGTCCTGGCCGTAGGAGCGTTCGAGCCACGGGATGCGGGCCATCATCAGGACCTGCAGCAGCATGAGGTCGGCCGACAGCAGACCGGCGAGGCGGCCGGCGGAGGTGAGACCGTTGTCCTGGCCGCCGAGGTCCTGCAGGCCGCCGCCGGCCACCCACAGCGCGGTGACGGCGACGAGGCTGCCGACGCCGAAGGTCCCGGCGACATCCGCCCACCAGCGGCGCGGCGCCCGGATCATGATCGGCTGCGTGCTCATGCCCACCAGCGTGCTGTGGTCATCTCAGAGTCTTCTGAGAGCGCGATGGGATGATGATGTGATGGTTCCCGCGCCGCTGCTGCTCGTCGAGGACGACATCCAGCTCGCGGAGATGCTCGGCGAGCTGCTGACCGACGCCGGGTACGCGGTCGACACCGCCCGGGACGGCCAGCGCGGCCTGCATCTCGCCCTGACCAGGACATATACCGTGATGGTGGTGGATCGGGGACTGCCCGCGATCGAGGGCGCGGACCTCGTGCGGCGGCTGCGCGACCGGGGTGTCGCGACGCCGATCCTGCTCCTGACCGCCCTCGGTACGCTGGCCGACCGGGTCGAGGGCCTCGACGCCGGCGCGGAGGACTACCTGGTCAAGCCGTTCGAGGTCGACGAGTTGCTGGCCCGCCTGCGCGCCCTGGTACGCCGGCACGCCTCGGCCGCCGGCACGGTCGGCCTCGGCGACCGCGTCCTCGACCTGCATTCCCGCCGGGTGCTCGGCGGCGGCGCGGACCCGGTCGAGCTGTCCGGGCGCGAATGCGAGCTGCTGCGGGTGCTCGCGGCGCAGCCACGGCGCACGTTCAGCCGCGACGACCTGCTCGCCCGGATCTTCCCCGACGCGGACGGGACCGGCGTCGTCGACACCTACGTCTACTACCTGCGCCGCAAGCTCGGGACCGGGGTCGTGCAGACCGTGCACGGGGTCGGCTACCGGATGGGCCGCGCATGACCGGCCGCTCCGCCGACGCCCGCCTGGTACGCCGGGCCGCCTGGGTGGTCGCGGCGCAGACCGCCGCCGCGGTCGCGCTCGTGGTCGCGGGGATCATCCTGGTCGTTCTCGTCTTCACCGTGCGGGAGCAGCGTACGGACGCTGAACGGATCGTGCACGACGCGGCGACGGCCGCCCGCGACGTCACCCCGGAACAGCCGCAGATCGTGCTGCTGGAGAGCACCGGGCCGGGCACCACCGTGGAGTCTTCGACGAACGCGCCGGATGTGTTGCGGCGATTGGACATCCGGTCGCTGCCCCCGGGCCGGAGCACGGTCCGGGCTCCCCGGACCGGACACGGCGACGACAACACCGAGTACCTGCTGTACGCCGCCGACCGGGGCGACGTCCGGATGGTGGCCGCGCTGGACACGCGGTTTCGCGCGTACGAGACGCGGCGGCTGGGGACCTCGCTGCTGATCGCCGGGATCGCCGGAATCCTCGCGGCGGCGGCCATCGGCTGGTTCGTCGGCCGCCGGGCCGTCCGCCCGCTCGCCGGTGCCCTGGCGATGCAGCGCCGGTTCGTCGCCGACGCGAGCCACGAACTGCGTACGCCGCTGACGATCCTGCACACCCGCGCGCAGCTCATCGCCCGGCGGCCGCATTCGGGGCTGGACGAGCGTACGCGCCGCGACATCGAGGGGCTGCGCCACGACACCCAGGCGCTGACCGAGATCGTCAACGACCTGCTGCTCGCGGCCGAACTCGAACACCGCCCCGAACTCAGCGAGCCGGTCGACCTCGGCGAGCTGGCCCGGCAGGTGGCAGTCGGCTTCAACATCCTGGCCCAGCAGAACTCCGTACGCCTGACCGCCGAAACCCCGGCCGCACCGGTCGTCATCGCCGGTGTCGCCGTGGCGCTGCGCCGGGCGGTCAACGCGCTCGTGGACAACGCGCTGGCGCACACCGGCCCCGGCGACGAGATCGTCATCGCGGCCGGGCTCGACGCGGGGGCGGCGACGCTGTCGGTCACCGACACCGGCGAAGGGCTCGACCCTGCCGAGGCGGACACGCTGACCGAACGCTTCGCCCGGGGCGGCACGGACACCGGGCGCGGACGGCGGTTCGGGCTCGGGCTCGCGCTCGTCCGCGAGGTGGTCGAGGCGCACGGCGGCGGTCTCACGCTGACCGGCCGCCCCGGCGAAGGAGCCCGCGCCGTCCTCACCTTCCCCACCCGCTGAGGTCCCCGGACCCGGTGGGGCCCGCGGAGCGGGGAACCTGCATCGATGGTCGCTCGTGTCTGATGGTGTCAGTGCGACACGGGAGGAACGGGTTGGATGCCGACGACTTCGACGAGTTCTACCTGCCAGGCGAACATGCTGGAGGTGAGCCCGTTCACAACGCAGCGCCCGACCGGCCTTCACTCATGAGATTCCGATAATATGATTCTCGTATCATCCGAGATACGAGGAGTCAGTCATGATCACGATCATCGGGGCGACCGGCACCATCGGTCGCCTCACCCTCTCCGCACTGCTCGACCAGGGCGTACGCGTCGCCGCCGTCACCCGCGATCCGCACAGCGAACTGCCCGCCGGGGCGTACCGGATCGTGGGTGACCCGGGGCGGCCGGAGACCCTGGCCGGGGCGATCGACGGCACGCAGGCGCTGCTCATCAGCCCCCGGGCCGTCGGACCCGCCCTCGCCGATCTGCTCGAACTCGCCCGGCGCGGCGGAACCCGGCAGGCCGTCCTGCTGTCGGCGGCGACCGTCGCGTACCCGGCGGGGCTGGCGAAGTTCCGGGCGGGCTTCGAGGCGGCCGAGCTGGCCACCGCCGAATCCGGTCTGGAGTGGACGTTCCTGCGCTCCACCGACTACGCGGCCAACGCACTCGCGTGGGCCGGCCAGGTCCGCGCCGGCGACGTCGTCCGGGGCGCGTACGCGGCCGCGCGGACGTCCACCGTGCACGAGCGGGACGTCGCGGCGGTCGCCGCCCGGGCGCTGACCGAGCCCGGGCACGCCGGGAAGTCCTACATCCTCACCGGCCCGGAGTCGCTCTCCCAGGCCGACAAGGTACGCCTCCTCGGCGCCGCGACCGGCCGGCCGCTGACGTTCCAGGAGCTGCCGCCCGACGACGTACGCGCCGGCATGCTGGCCGCGGGCCTGCCCGAGGAGGTGCCCGACCGGCTGCTCGGCTCCCTGGCCGACTACGCCCGCGAACCGGGGCCGACCTCGGACGACGTCGAGAAGGTGCTCGGCCGCCCGGCCCTGACCTTCGCCGACTGGGCCGCCGAACACGCGGCCGCGTTCACCGGCGGGGCGGCCTTCGCGAGCGGCGCCGCCTTCACGAGCGGGGGCGCGCGATGAGGCTGACCGTCATCGCGGCCACCGGCGGCATCGGCCGGCACCTGCTCGACCAGGCGGTGGCCGCCGGGCACGACGTCACCGCCGTGGTGCGTACGCCCGCCAACATCCCCCCGCAACCCCGCCCGGTACGCGTCGTCGCGGCCGACCTGAACGCCCCGGACCCGGCCGCGCTGGAGTCCGCGGTCGCCGGGGCGGATGCGGTGCTGTCCGGGCTCGGGCCGAGGAATCCGCGTACGGAGGCGGGCATCGCGTCGAAGGGGACCCGGGCGATCGTCGCCGCGATGGCGGCCACCGGCGCCCGCCGGCTCATCGTCGTCAGCGCCGCCCCGATCGGGACGGTCCCGTCGCCGGGCAACCCGCACCCGCCGAAGCACGACCCGGGCGACGGCTTCTTCATGCGCAACCTCGGGGCGAGGTTCGCCGGGGCGATGTTCCGGGCGCACTACGCCGACCTGGCGATCATGGAAGATCTGGTCCGGGACAGCGGACTGGAGTGGACGATCTCCCGGCCGCCCCAGCTGACCGACAAGCCGGGCACCGGCCGGTACCGGGAGGCGTACGGGCGCAACATCAAGGGCGGCTGGTCGGTGCCGCGCGCGGACGTCGCCCACCACATGCTCGCGATGCTGAACCGCCCCGAGACGATCGGCCGCATCGTCGGCATAGCCACCTGACCGCCGGCTCCCGACCGCCGGCTCCCCGCCGCCCCGTCGCCCGCCTCAAGATCCCGTTTGGATCACGGTTATCACCCGAATCATGGCCCATGATTCGGGTGATTTCCCTGATCCAAACGGGATCAAGGCCCGGATCACGAGCCGCGTCACGGACCGGGAAAGGGCGGTCAAGGGGTAGGCGCCTTGGGGAGGTGGCGCGGGGTCCAGCCGCGGCTGACCGCGCCGACGAGCTGCGGCGGCGTCGACTTGCGCGCCATCGCCTTGAAGAACAGGTAGCTCGCGACCAGGAGAATCCAGCGCCCCAGCTGGAGCAGCAGGGCGCCCGCCCCCTCGTCGCAGCTGAACGTCGCCGAGGTGTCGTTCGCCGAGTGGACCACCATCACGAGCACGATGCCGCCGACCGCGGCGGGCGTACCCCGGCGGCCGTAGAGATGCCACATCCGCCAGGCGAGCGCCGTCGCCGCCGCCGTCCACAGCCAGTGCAGCGGCGACACCGAGAACATCCGGAACACCTGCGCCTGCAGTACGCCGAGAGTCGTCGGGACCGCCGTCTGCGTCCCGCAGAAGTTCGGGCCGGTGGCGTGCGCGGTGGCGTACGCGTACTGGGTCGTCTCGGTGATCGCGAAGGCGAACCCGGCGGCCAGGCCGAGCGCCAGGCCGGCCCGGGGATCGCGGTAGCGGCCGAACGCGTACAGGCAGAGGGGGACGAGCAGTTTCGTACCCTCCTCGACGAGGCCGACGGTGATCGTGGCGGTGCGGGCGCCGGCGCCGTTCAGGATCGCGCTGTTGACGTTGGCGGCGATCACCAGGACGGCGCCGGCGACCGCGACCATGACGGCGATCAGCTCGGGCAGGCCGATGACGTCGTCCAGCGCCAGCTGCCGGACCATGAAGCGATAGAAGGCCCAGCTCAGCGCGGTCATCGCGAGAAAGCTGACGAGGGCGGCGAGGGCCACCTCCCCGTTCGCCCGGTACGCCGCCCCGCCGGCCGCGATGACCACCAGTGCCGCGACGACGAACCAGATCCAGCGGCCCCAGAACCGGCCGTGGAAGAACCGGCCCCGGTCGGAGCGCTCGTCGCTGGCCCGCACGCGGCCGGTCCAGGCGCGACCGTCCCAGAAGCGGGATTGCGAGACGGTGGTCGACGGATCGGGGAACCAGTCCGCCTCCGGCCGGCCGAGTCGCGCGCGGGCCAGGCGCAGCGCGGCGGCGAACCCAGCCGCCAGCAGGAGCACGCCCAGCACGCTGAGGAACATGTCCCCCACCTTGGCACAAACTCGATCACACCGGGGCAGAAAAGGCGTTAGAGGAACAGCTCCCGCAGGTAGCCCCAGACCCGGGCGGCGATCTCGGCGATCCGCGCGTACACGTCGGGCAGGGTGCGGGTGAGCCATTCGACGAACGCGGGGAAGGTCGCGAGGATCAGCCGCCGGTGCAGATCGTCGAGCCCGTCGAGGGCGTCGATGATCCGCCTGCGGTCGGCCTCGTCGAGCGTCATGCGCGTTTCTTCCGGTCACGGGTGGTCGGCCGCGGACGGTCCGTGCGGACGGTGGCCGTTCGCACGGTCAGGATGCCGTTCGGCGCCCGGCCCGGGCACGGGTTGCCCGTTGCCAAAAGCCCGCCGGTACGCGTACGGCGATGGACGTCGCTCCATTTCGGCCGATCGGCCGGTCGACCGGGGTTGCCGGACGTTCGTACCGTCGTCGGCATGGAGGGGGCCGAGTTCGGGAGGGAACTGCGGCGGCTGCGCGGCGCGGCGGGGCTGTCACTGGGTGCGCTGGCGCGCGCGACGCACTTCGACAAGGGCTACCTGAGCCGCGTCGAGACCGGGGAGCGTACGCCGAGCCCGCAGCTGTCCCGCCTGTGCGACCAGGTGCTGGGCACGGGCGGATACCTGACGCGGCTGCTGCTGTCGGGGGCGGCGCCCCGGATACCGGCGGTGCGGGAGCAGCCGGCCGAGGATCCGCCCGCCGCGGCCGGGCGCGCGCCGACCGACCCGCTGCTGCGCGCGCCGTTCGCCGCGATGCTGACCGAACTGCGCAAGCTGGGCCAGTCGAGTCCGAGCGGGACGGTCCTGGAACTCGTCCGCGCGCAGCTGACCGGCCTGCGCAGCCTGGCCGCCACCCCCGACCCCGAACTGCTGCGCCTCATGGCCCGGTACGCGGAGTACGCCGGCTGGCTGACCCAGGAGGCCGGCGACGCCGAGGCCGCCCAGTACTGGACCACGTACGCCTGGCGCTACGCGACCCGCGCGGGCGACGCCGAGCTGGCCGCGTACACGAAGGTCCGGCAGGCCGAGCTGGCGATGGAGCGCGGCGATCCGGTGTCCACTCTCGACTACGCCACCGAGGTCCAGGCCGACCCGGCCGCCTCCGCCCGGACCCGTGCCCTCGCCGCGCACCGGGAGGCGCAGGCCCATGCCCTGCTGTTCGACGCCCGCCGCGTCGCGTACGCGCTGCACCGCGCCCGCCGGTGGGGCTTCGCCCACGCCGAGGAGCACGGCGTCCTCGGCTCCTCCACCATCGTCGACATGGCCGCGATGGCCGACGGCTGGTGCGCCTTCGAACTGGGCGATCACGACACGGCGATCGAACGCCTGGAACACGGTCTCGCCCAGATCCCCGAGTCGTCGCGCCGCATCCGGGCGATCTTCGGCAGCCGGCTGGCCCTCGCGTACCTGGCGGCCGACCAGGTGGACAACGCCTGCACCGCGGGGCACCGCGCGTGGGAACTCGCCCAGCTGACCGACTCGGCCACCGCCGGCGCCCAGCTGAAAATGCTCGCCCGCAACCTACAGCGGCGGCGCTCGAACAGCGCCGCGATGGAGCTGTTCAACCGGCTGACCACGGCCGGTCCGCTGCCGAGCGGTGCCGCCGCCTGATGGCCGTCCTCGCCTTCTGCGGCCCCGCCTCCGCCGGCGGCCAGGAGCTGCTCGACTCGTGGATCGTCCCGCTGTGCGCCCGCTACGGCCTCGACCTGGCCGTCGCGCCGCCGAACGCCGACCGCCTGTGGGGCGTCCAGCACCGCCGGGACGCCGTCGTCGTCTGGGACCTGTCCGACGAGGGCGCCGAGAACGTCTACCGCACGCTGACGATGCACGCCAAGACCGAGCCCAACCATGTCCTGCTCAGCCGCACGCCGCTGCCGCGCAACGTCCTCGGCTTCGCCCAGTGCGCGCCCGTGCACGGCCACACCGCCGGCAACGACCTCCTCGGCGGCTGGCTCGACCGGCTGCTGCACAGCCGCAGCACCGGCGGCCCCGTCCCGCCGCGCCCGGCGCCCGAGATCGCCGCCCACTACTGGCACGCACCCCAGCTCGACGACCTCTTCCTCAGCTTCCGCGGCTCCCACCAGGGCGAGGTCGAGGCCTGGCGGACCGCTTTCATGCGTACCACCGGGCGGTCGGTGCGCATGGTCCCGCCCAACGAGTACGCGTACCGGACCGAGATCGTCACCCAGCAGCAGCTCTGGGAGGGCGCGGCCCGCCTCAAGTACGAGATCGAGGCGATCGGACGGGCCGTGGTCTACCCGACCGACGACTACTTCGCCTCCTTCTGGACCGCCACCGAGCTGCTGATCCTGCTGTTCCTGCACGGGCGGGACCCGCGTACGGGGGCGCGGTTCATGCGCGAGGCGTTCTTCGCCCGGCCGCCGTCCGTCTCCGAGCTCGAATCCTTCCGCGACGGGCTGCTGCGGCTGGGCGTACCGATGATGGGACCGGGCGACATGGACCGGTTCGTGTATCTGACCAACAACGCCTCGCCGGTGACGACCGCGCCGGAGACCCGCGTACCCGCCCGGGGCCTCGGCAAGCTCATCGCGCTCGCCGTCCGCAACCGGTACGGCTACTACCAGCCCGAGTTCCAGACCGACGAGTTCTGGCAGCTGGTACGCGTACCGTGCCCCCGCTGCGCGCCGCAGCGGGACTGGTCGCAGGCCGACTGGCGGGAGCACATGCGGCTGCCCGCCGACCGCGACCGTACCGACTACTTCGGCTACTTCCCGGCCGACCCCGCCGACCTTGCCCGGGGCTCGCTCACCTGCCCGAACTGCGGCAACCGGCTGCACGTCGCCAACCACCGGGGTACGCGCTCGGTCTGGCAGCCGGTCCAGAGCACGGAGGCGGACCAGGACCGGCCGGTGCTGTGGCGGCTGCCCGTTTGGGAGGTCCTCCGGTAGGGCACTGCGTCCGGACATCGGCGGTTCGGCTGGCCGCGCCCACCGGGCGGTGATCGAAATGTGTCGGCGTGGCAGCGCCGAACTTCCCGGGCATGCGGCACAATCGTCCAGATCGGAGATGCCGAATCGGATTCGCGAGGAGGAAACGCCGTGCGCGTGAGGGGTTATCCCGCCGGAGTGCCGTGCTGGACTCAGTTGACCACTCCGGACGCCGCCGCTTCGGCCGTGTTCTACGCCGATCTCCTCGGCTGGAAACGCGACGACGCCGACGTCTTCCGGCACGACGACCGCGCGGCGGCCGGCTTGCAGCCGGTGCCCGGCGGCCCGGCCGCCTGGCTGAGCTACATCGCCGCCGACGACATCGACGCGGCCGTGTCCGCGGCCGCCGCGGCCGGCGGGACGCAGCTCTCCCCCATCGTCGAAGATCCGCACGGCGGCCGGGCGGCGGTCCTGCGCGACCCCGCGGGCGCGGTGTTCGGCATCTGGCAGCGCACGACCCTCGCCGGTGCGCAGGTGGCCGGCGAGCCGGGCTCGGTCTGCTGGACCGACCTCGCCACCGGCGACCGGGCCGGCGCGGAGGCGTTCTACGGCAACGTCTTCGAGTGGGCGTCCCGGCTGACCGACTACAGCCCCGGCGACAACTACTACGAGTTCAGCACCCACGCCCGCGCGGTCGCGGGGATGCGCGTCCTGACTCCCGAGATCGCGTCCCGGGTGCCGACCCACTGGCTCATCACTTTCGAGGTCCAGGACGTCCCCGCCCACGCGGAACGGGCAGTCGCCCGCGGTGCCAACGTCCTCGTGGGACCGGTCGACGCGGGCGTCGGCGTCTACTCCCAGATCATCGACCCGCAGGGCGCCGCGTTCGGCCTCATCGAACTCGCCGAGTCCTTCAAGGTCGGCTGAGAAAGCCGCCGCCGCGAAGATCACCGCTGCGGAGATCCCGTTTGGATCAGGGAAATCACCCGAATCTTGGGTCAAGATTACGTGCGCATCCCTGATCCAAACGGGATCTTTCTCAGCTGTGCGACACGGTCAGGGCGTAGAACTTCACCTTGGCGCCGTTGGTCGTGCTGTCCGATGAGGACTGGTTGTACGAGCCGGCCTTGAAGTACTCGTGGTACGCGTTGAACGACGACGGGATCGCGTACGTCGTGGTGCTGCCGTTGACGGTCAGGCGGATCGTGTTGCCCGACACGTTGATGACGTAGCTCCACTTGGTGCCCAGCGGCACGTTGCCGACCGGGTGCAGGGTCTGCCCGCCGTCCGGCGAGTTCTCGGTGCCGAGCGTGATGCTGCCGTCCGGCTTGTAGTAGAGCTCCAGCAGCGGCTTGGTCGACGAGCCGCCCGAGCCGAGGTGCACCTGGCCGACGCAGACGTTCTTGGTCACGTTCGGGATGCGCAGCGTCGCGCTCAGCGTGTGGTTGCCCGACAGCGCCCAGTCGGCCGCGCTGCCGTCCCGGTTCATCTCGCGCAGCTCGGAGCGCGCGTAGTTGGAGTTGGGCGTGGTGACGCCCTTCTCCGGCGCCCAGAACGTCATCGAGCCGTCCGTCTTGTCGGTGAAGAAGTACGCCGAGTTCGTGTAGCCGTTCGCCCCGGCGAGCTGGCTCGGCGGGATGGTGGTCGGCGCGCCCGGCGAACCGACCGGCAGTTGGAGCGACCAGATGCCGAGGTCGAAGTTGCCGCCGGGGGCCACGTTCGGGTCGAGCCCGGTGCCGCCCCCGCCGCCGCCCGTCGGCAGGGTCCACTGCTGGTTCGTGCCGCCCGTGCAGGTCCAGATCTGCAGCTGCGTACCGTTGGCGGTGTTGTGGTCGGTGACGTCGAGGCACTTGCCGGAGCCGGCGTTGACCAGCGCGCCGCCGCTGTAGGTCCACTGCTGCGCGGCGGAGCCGTTGCAGTCGTAGAGCTGGATCTTGGCGCCGTTGGCCGTCGAGGCGCCGGTGACGTCCATGCACTTGCCGAGCGACCGCAGCGTGTTGTCGGCGTTGCCGGTCGTCCACGACTGCGCGGTCGTGCCGTTGCAGTCGTAGACCTGGATGTGCGTGCCGTTCGCCGTGGAAGCGGCGGCCACGTCGACGCATTTGCCGGCCGGGCCGACGATCGGACCGGTCGCGGCGGCCAGCGCGGGCGCGCCGGTGAACAGGCCGAGGGCGGCGGCGACCCCGGCGGTGGTGAGGGTGACGAGCAGACGACGGATCATCGGGATGCTCCATCCGGGAGGGTGATCAGGACCGCACTGCCGGCGGCCAGGTCGAGCGTGAGTACACCGCCGCGGACGCGTACGCGGTCGGCGGGGCCGGGCACGAGCCGCCCGGCGGGATCCACGGTGGAACCCTGAACGGCGGTCGCCTCGTCGCCGAGGGCCGCCCCGGTCAGGTGCAGTACGCCACCGTCACGGTCGCGCCCGCCGACGTTCAGCGAGACCGCCACCGGGGCGGTGCCGACCTCGTCCTTCTGCACGAGGGCGATCCGCAGCCGCCCGTCGTCGCCCCGGACGGCGTACGCGGTGACGTTGCGGGCGGAGTCGACCGTCACCGGCAGGAACCGGCCGGCCCCCATCCGGCGGGCGAGCCAGATCCCGTAGTAGACCGGCATCGCCTTGTACTGTCCCGCCAGCTCGTACGCCTTGTTCGCGGCGCAGAACGGGGTGTACCGCTGGAACTTGCCGTTCCAGATCGGGTCGTTGCAGACGCCGAGGCCGCCGTGGATGTTCACCCCGGCCACGCCGGCCTGGGCGAGGGAGAGGCTGTAGTCGAGCACCCACAGCGCCGAGGCGTACCTGTTGCTGACCCCGTCGACTCCCCCGCTGTACGCCGAGTTCGCCTCGTCCACCCGCAACGGGATGCCGGCGGCGTTCGCGGCGGCCAGGTTCTTCGCCACGGCGTTGAGCTGGCTCGTCACCTGCGCGGGCGAGAGCAGGCCGGCGATGGTGGCGTCGCCGCCGGCCGCGTACTGGTGGACGGTCAGCATCGCCAGCCGGTCCGGCTCGTCCGAGGGCAGCCGGGCCGCCCAGTCCGACGAGGTCCCAGCGGTGTCCGGCCCGGCGATCCGCCCGTGCCCGACGGCGTCGGCGCAGGCCCGCCAGTCCGCGAGGTAGTCCGCGTAGGCGTACCCGGCCGGGCGCATCGCCTTGCCGACCCACTGATCCGGCTCGTTGCCGCACTCGACGGCGACCAGCCGCCGCCCCAGCACCCGGGCCAGTACGCGGGCCTCGTCCGCGCCGAGCGCCGGATCCCAGCGGCCGACGTTGATCCCGACCTCGGCCGTCCAGCCGGTCGCGTCGAGCAGGCCGCGCAGCCGCTCGACGTCGGCCGGGGTCACGATGTCCTGCACCCAGTCCGGCTTCACGGCGGGCGGCGACTGCCCGGCCGGCACCCACAGCGTGTCCCGGTCGAGCGTGTTCCCGCCGATGCGCACATTGCCCGGCCCCAGCGTACGCAGCAGCGCCGTCACGTTGCCGCGCCCGGGATCGAGATTGCCGATGCCGAGCTCCCGCATCTCGAACGAGAGCCCGAGGAAGTCCGCCGGCAGCCGGCCGGCGGGATGGGCGGTGTCGACGACGACCGCGGCACTGTCATCCACATCGGACACACTGGGCGGGCCACCCGGTGGTGCCGACGGTGCCGGGGCGGCCGGCACGAGGACGAACAGCGCCACGGCGAGCGCCGCCGCTGTCTTGGTGTACACGTTGGACTCCTTCCCCGTCCGCGCCGGCCATGGCGCGGACCTGGGCGTCCACGTATGTGGACGTCTGACTTGTTTGTGTCACGTGGACACGGACAAGCTAGCCGTCGCAGTGATGCCCGTCAACCTCTTCTGTAAAGAAACCGTCCAGCCCAACAGGGTCAGGCATGTGACGCACGCCACACGCGTTCCGAGCCGCGTTCGAACACCGTCCTCGATAGAGTCTGAACCTTGCTCGATTAGAACATGCGTTCCATCAAGGCTCTTCCCCTCCAGAAGCCCAAGGACGGATGCGAGACATGTGTGGAATCACGGGCCTGGTCACCTTCGACCGCCCGACGAACGCCCAACCCCCCGATCGCGCCGAGCGCATCGTCCGGGCGATGACCGAGACCCTGCGGCACCGCGGTCCGGACGCCGACGGGATCTGGTGCGGTCCATATGCGACGCTGGGCCACACCCGGTTGGAGATCCTCGACGTCGCCGGGGGCGCGCAGCCGATGCTGGCCCGGCGTACCGGGGGCGGGCTGGTGGTGCTGACCTTCAGCGGCGAGGTCTACAACCACGACGATCTGCGGGCCAGCCTGGCGGCCGCCGGGCAGTCGTTCGAGACGCGCAGCGACACCGAGGTCGTGCTGCGGGCGTACTTGGAGTGGGGTGAGGACTTCGTCCACCGCCTGCGCGGCATGTACGCCTTCGCCCTCTGGGACGCCGACGCCGAACGGCTGCTGCTCGTGCGGGACCGGTTCGGCATCAAGCCGCTCTACTTCGCCCGCGCCGGCGACGACCTGGTGTTCGGCTCCGAGATCAAGGCTCTGCTGGCCCATCCGGGGCTGCCCGCCCGGCTGACCGCCGACGGCCTGGGCGAGCTGCTGGCCCTGCCGCCGATGACGTCACCGGGGCACGGCGTACTGGACGGGGTCGAGGAGGTGCCGCCGGCGACCGTGATCCGGTTCGGGCGTACGGGCCTGGCCCGCCGTCGCTATTGGACGCTGGAGAGCCGCGAGCACCACGACGATCCGGCGGCGACCGCGCGGCGCGTGCGGGCGCTGCTCGAACGCGCGGTCCGCGAGCAGGTCGTCGCGGACGTGCCGGTCGGCGCGCTCAACTCGGGCGGCCTCGACTCGTCGGCCGCCGCCGCGCTCGCCGCGGCCGAGCTGGGCGGGGAGCTCGCCACCTTCGACGTGCTGCACGCGGGCGGCGCCGCCAGCACGGCCAGCTCCTTCCACCGGTCCGACGACCATCCGTGGGCGCTGCTGGTCGCCGAGCACGTCAAGAGCCGCCACCGCACCATCGAAGTGTCCACACAGGACCTGGTCGCCGCGCAGGCCGCGACGCGTACGGCCATGGACCTGCCGTCGCTCACGCCGATCAACGCCTCGCTCTACCAGCTGTTCCACCGCATCGCCCCGCACCGCCGGGTCGTGCTGTCCGGCGAGGGCTCCGACGAGATCTTCGCCGGCTACCGCTGGCACGACCTCGCCAGCGGCCTCGCGCCTGCCGGCCGCTTCCCCTGGGCCACGACCTACCGCCCGCTCACCGGCCTGCTCACCGACGAGACCGTCCACCACGTGCACCCTCAGGTGTACGCGCACCAGCGCTACCTGGCCGCCCTGTCCGACCTGCCGCTACTGGCCGGCGAGGCGGGACCGGCCCGCCGGCTGCGCGAGGTGAAGTGGCTGACGATGGCGTTCTACCTGCCGTTCCTGTTGCGGCGGACCGACCGGCTGTCGATGGCGAGCAGCGTGGAGGTCCGGGTCCCGTTCCTCGACCACGATCTCGTGCAGTACGCCTGGAACATCCCCGGCGACCGGTTGCGCCGCCGGGCCCGGGAGAAGGGGCCGCTGCGGGAGGCCGTCGAGGACCTGCTCCCGGCGTCGGTCGCGTGGCGGCCGAAGAGCGGCTACCCGGCCAGCCTGACGGCGGGCTACCAGGCGGCGGTCTGGCAGCAGGCCCGGGACCTGCTCGGCGACACCCGGTCCCCCGTGCTGCGGCTCGTCTCGGCGCCGAAGCTGAGCGCGATGCTCGACGCGTACGAGGGCGACCTCACGGAGTGGACGCCGTTGCAGCATGTCGCCTACGTGCTGGAGGTGGACGCCTGGCTGCGCGAGCACCGCGTCGCGCTCACCTGACCCGGGCTCAGGCGGGCGTCACGAGCCCCGTCTCGTACGCGAAGATCACCGCCTGCACCCGGTCGCGCAGCCCGAGCTTGGCCAGGATGCGGGCGACATGGGTCTTCACGGTCGCCTCGCCGAGGTGCAGCTCCGCCGCCAGTTCCGCATTGGACAGTCCTCGGGCGAGCAGCACCAGCACCTCCCGTTCCCGGGCCGTCAGCGCGGCCAGATCCGCCTCGCGTACGCGCGACGGCCCGGCGAACCGGTCGATCAGGCGGCGGGTGATCCCCGGCGCGAGCAGGGCGTCCCCGTCGCGGACCAGCCGGACGGCGTGCACGAGGTGGCCCGGGGTGACGTCCTTGAGCAGGAAGCCGCCGGCCCCGGCGCGCAGGGCGGCGTACACGTATTCGTCGAGGTCGAACGTGGTCAGGATGATCACGCGCGTCGGCTGCCCGGCCGTGGTGGTCGGCTCGGTGGCCAGCAGCCGCCGGGTCGCCTCCAGCCCGTCCATGCCGGGCATCCGGATGTCCATCAGCACCACGTCGGGGCGCAGCCGCCGGGTGGCCGCGAGCGCCCCCTCGCCGTCGGCCGCCTCGCCGACCACCTCCATGCCGGCCGCAGTGAGGATCATCGTGAAGCCGCTGCGTACGAGCGCCTGGTCGTCGGCGACCACGACCCGGATCGCGGTCCGGGTCTCGCTTTCGGTTTCGGTTTCGGGGGTCATGACTGGGCCGGAATCCTTGCCGTGAGCCGGAATCCGCCGCCGGGCGCGGGTCGCGCCGACAGCTTGCCGTCGTGCAGGCGCAGGCGCTCGCGCAGCCCGATCAGACCGCGGCCGGCGCCCTGGCCGGCGGGCGCGCCGCCGCCCGCCTCGTTGGTCACTTCGACCACGAGATCATCCCCCTCTCGGCGGATCGCCACCGCCGTCGGCGCGCCGGGCGCGTACCGCAGGGCGTTGGTCAGGCCCTCCTGCACGATCCGGTACGCCGTCAGGTCCACTCCCGCCGGCACCTCCGACCCGTCCCGGACGACGGTGACGGGCTGGCCGGCGGCGCGTACCGAGCCGAGCAGGTCGTCGAGGTCGGCCAGGCCCGGCTGCGGCCGCAGCCGCTCGTCCGCCGGGGCGAGGACGCCGAGCAGGTGGCGCAGTTCCGCCATCGCCGCCCGGCCGCTCGTCTCGATCGCCGACAGCGCCTCCCGGGCGAGGTCGGGCCGCTCGCCGATCACCTGGCCGGCCCCGCCCGCCTGGATGACCATGACGCTCACGTGGTGGCTGACCACGTCGTGCAGCTCGCGGGCGATGCGGGCGCGTTCCTCGGCGATCGCCGCCCGCGCCGACTCCTCCTGCTCGGCCTCCAGCGCGTCGGCCCGGCGGGCGGCGGTCAGGGCGCGCTCCCGGGCGCTGCGCAGCGCGGCCGCGCCGAGGCCGGCCGGCAGGAACACGACGAACGGGCTGAGCCAGCCGGGCATCTCCGGGATCGCCCCGTTGAACAGGGCGGCGGTGATCGCGGCCGCCGTGATCAGCAGCACCGACGCCGACGGCACCGACCGCCCGTACGCGACTGCCGAGTACGCGCAGATCAGGATCGCGACGAAGCCGGGCCACTGCATGCCGTTCTGGATCAGGAAGATGCCGCCGATCGCGACCACGAACGCCGAGAACGGCAGTCGCCGCCGGAACGCCAGGGCCAGGCTCGGTAGGACGTTGACGATCATGGCCTGGCTGTCGGCGCCCTCCTCGCCGCGATCCACGCTGGGCACGGGCGGGACCTCGGGCGGCAGCGGGAAGACCGGGCGGGGCAGGATCGTGTCGCTGCCGTCCTGCATGTGGATCGCCCAGAGGACCGCGGCCACCACGAAGATTCCCGCGAGCACGAGGTCGGCCGGGGGCAGCCCGGCGCGGTCGATCAGTTGGCGGAGGCGGTTGCGCACGAGACCCATTGTGCCCAGGCCGGCGGCGTCCGGCGTCCGCCGCGATGACTACCCCCGTCATCACACCGGCGTACGCGAGGAGGTCAGGTTCGCTCCCGCGCCGGACGCGGTGCACCCCGGCGGATTCCTACGGTCGTGTCCGACACCGAACGAAGGGATCCACCATGACCGAGATCATCCGGCTGGCCGGCGTACGCAAGGCGTACGAGTCGGCCGGGCCGCCCGCCCTGGACGACGTCGACCTGACGGTCCGGGCCGGTGAGGCGGTCGCCGTGATGGGCCCGTCCGGCTCCGGCAAGTCCACCCTGCTCAACGTCATCGCCGGGCTCGACCGCCCGACCGCGGGCGAGATCGAGGTGGCCGGCGTACGCGTCGACAAGCTCTCCGAGACCGGCCTGGCCAAGTTCCGCCGGGCGCACATCGGGATCATCTTCCAGTTCTTCCACCTCCTGGACGAGATGACCGTACGCGACAACATCCTGCTCCCCGGCCGGCTGGCGGGCGTACGCACGGCCGCCGCGAACAAGCGTGCCGACGAACTGCTCGACCGGCTCGGCATCCGGGGCAAGGCCGACGCGTACCCGGCCCGGTTGTCGGGCGGGCAGCGGCAGCGGGTCGCCATCGCCCGGGCGCTGATGAACTCCCCCGAACTCCTGCTGGCCGACGAGCCGACCGGGGCCGTCGACCAGGCCGCCGCGCAGGGCGTACGCGATCTGCTGGCCGAGCTGAACGACGGCGGCCTGACGCTGCTGCTGGTGACCCACGACCCGGCGCTGGCCGCGGACGCCGGCCACCGGTTGATCACCATGCGGGACGGCCGCGCGACCGAGGCGGTGAACGCGTGACGGCGGTGCTGACGGCGGCCCGCAAGGCGGTCGCGCGGCGGCGGGTGCAGACGGTGATCGTGAGCCTCGTCGTGCTGCTCTCCTCGATCACCGGGGTGCTCGCGATCGGCCTGCTGGTCGCCTCGCACGGCCCCTTCGACCAGGCGTTCCGGGCGGCGAACGGGGCGCACCTCACCGCGACGGTCAGCGCCGACGTGGCCGCCGACCGGCTGGCCCAGACCGGGAAGGCCACCGGCGTCACCGCGTACGCGGGGCCGTTCGACGAGGTGACCCTGCCGATCAAGGCCGAGCGGAGCCCTCTGCTCGGCGACGCCGTGATCGTCGGACGGTCCGAGCAAAACGGCCCCGTCGACCGGCTGGCCCTCGACGACGGCAGCTGGCTGACCGGCCCGGGCCAGATCGTCCTGTCCCGCCAGTACGCAGGCCCCATGGTCTCCCCCGGCGAGACCGTGACCGTGGGCGGCGTGAGCCTGAAAGTGACGGGCATCGCCTCCTCGGTGACCTCGACCGCCAACGCCTGGGTCTGGCCGAGCCAGTCCGACGTCCTCGGCAAGGACGGCCACGTCCGGCAGATGTCGTACCGCCTCGCCGGCGGCGCCCAGCCGCTGGCCGGGCTCCCGGCCGACACCGTTCTGTCCACAACGGACTGGCTCGTCGTACGCCACGCGGTCAACCGGTCGATCTCGGCGTTCGTGCCGTTCATCGTCGCGTTCGCGGTGCTCGGCCTGATCCTGGCTGTCCTGATCACTACCAACGTCGTCAACGGCGCGGTCGTCTCAGGGTTCCGCACGATCGGCATCCTCAAGACGCTCGGCTTCACACCGCGGCAGGTGGTCGCCGTCTACGTCCTGCAGGTCACCGGTCCGTCGCTGATCGCCACCGTGATCGGGGCGGGAATCGGCGTCGTGGCCGCCGTGCCGCTGCTCAGCGACACGAACCGCGCGTACGACCTGCCGCAACGCAACCTCGCGATCCCACTGTGGGTGGTCGCCGTCGTCGCGGTGGCGGTCCCGGTGCTCGTCGCACTGTCCGCCGTCGGGCCCGCCACGCGTGCCGGCCGGCTCGCCGCCAACCAGGCCATCAGTGTCGGGCGGGCGCCCCGGAGCGGGCGGGGCTTCCGGCTGCGCCGCGCGCTCACGGCGAGCCCGCTGCCGCGCCCGATCGCGCTCGGCCTCGGCCTGCCGCTGGCCCGCCCGTCCCGCGCCGTCGGCACGGTCGTCGCGCTGCTGCTCGGCTCGGTCACCCTGGTCTTCTCCATCGGCCTCGGCACATCGCTCAACCGGCTGGACACGGCGTTCAACCGTACGGACGCCATGCAGATCAACGTCGACATCATGGTGGCGAACGGGCGCATCGAGGTGAACCGCCCGGCGCCCGGTCACGAGAACGAGCCGCCGCCGGCACCGAAGATCCCCGACCAGGCCGCCGTTCTGGCCAAGGTCAAGGCCATGACCGGCACGGCCCACGCGGTGCTCGTGCGCGAGCAGAGCCTGCGGGTCGCCGGCGACACCAGGGAGGTCAACATCCGGGGGTACGCGGAGAGCGTCGCCCAATCCGGCTTCGCCCTGCTGTCCGGCCGGCTGAACGCGACCCCGGGGGAGGTCATGGCCTCGACGTACATGCTGCGCCAGACCGGGCATCACGTGGGCGACAAGCTGACCCTGTCGACGGGGGCGGTGGTCACGATCGTCGGCGAGTTCCTGGACGGCAGCAACATCTTCAACATCGTCGGTGACATGTCCCTGGTCACCGAGCCCGACCGGGCCGGCATCGAGATCGGCCTGGCCCCCGGCACCGACGCTGCCCGGTACGCCGAGGACCTGCAGAAGCAGTACGACGCGGGCGACGGGGTCTTCGTCGACAACCTGCTGGCGAACTCCGGCTCGGAGACGCTGCTCGTCCTCACCGGGCTGATCACGCTGCTGACCCTGCTGCTGTCCGGGGTGGCCGCGGCCGGCGTCCTCAACACCGTCGTGCTCACCACGCGGGAGCGCATCCAGGAGATCGGCGTCCTGAAGTCGCTCGGGATGACGCCCCGGCAGACCCGGATGATGATCATCAGCTCGATGATCGGCCTGGGCCTGCTGGCCGGCGTGGTGGCGGTGCCGCTGGGGGTAGCGTTGCAGCACCGGGTTCTGCCGATCATGGGCAACGCGGCCGGCATCGCCATCCCGTCGGAGATCGTCGACGTCTACGGGCTGCCGCAACTCGTCCTGCTGGGCCTGGCCGGGGTGGTGCTCGCCGTCCTCGGTGCCCTGCTCCCGGCCGGCTGGGCCGCCCGGACCCGGGTCGCCACCGCGCTACGGGCGGAGTGAAACCGGCTGAAGATGTGCCGACGGCCGGTCCGCGATGATCACCCCCATGTCATCGCGGCCGGCCGACCGGCTTCTGGGGACGAAACGCCGTACCCCCGTCCGGCGTGGGACCCGTCCCCTGTGTGCGTGTCCTCGGCGCTCGCGGGTCCGGAAACCCCCATTACCGGGCCTGGGCGCTGATCAACACCTGGGGTGTTGATACGAGCTTCACGCTTGTGCCACCACCATAACCAGAGGTCAGGCCGCTTTGCAACACTTTCCGAAAGCGAACTGCTACACAGCGTGACAGAAACACATTTCAGTTTCTTGGGAGCGCTTCCAACACCTCCGCTACTTCAGCCAGGCCCACTTCTGGACGATCGGCAGGCTGCGCCACCAGGGCGCGAGGCCGTACCGCAGGCCCTCGCCGCTGAACGCCACCGCGAGGATCACGACCGCGTAGATGAGGTGTTCGTCCAGGAACGGATTGGAGGCGATCGGCAGTGACGCCATCCACATGAAGATCAGCAGCAGCGGCCCGGTGACGGCCGCCACCCACATGCCGATGCCCAGGATCAGCGCGAGGCCCAGCCCGGCGAGACCGAGCATGAACAGCCAGTCGGCCCAGGCCTTGCCGGCCATCCCGTTGAAGAACCCCGCGAACGGCCCCTCGACGCCCGACAGGTACCCCGTCGTCGGGGAGCCGCCGTTGATCCAGGCCTTCGCGGACGGGGTCGCCTTGCCCAGCCCGAACAGCTTGTCGAGGAATGCCCACAGGAAGATGAATCCGATGGCCGCCCGCGCGAGACCGAAGAGCATCTCGCCGACGGCGTGTTCGCGTACCGTGCTGTATTCGGCCGCCGCATGCCGCGCCGTCCGCGTGGAGAGTCCGGCTCCTGCCCTGATGGAGGTCATCAAAGGTCTCCTTCCCTCGATAATGTCGAGGGTAGGTGTGATGACCTGCGCAGATAGGCGAATCCGGATCTCAGGGCGGCGCTCAGCCGGTGAAGTCGCCGCTGTGCGCGGAGTTCGAGGGCCAGAGATATCTGCCGTTGTCGGCCGTCGTGAAGTGTTTGTTCCCGTCGCCGGCGCGTACCTGGAGGCGGTTGTTCCGCCAGGTCGAACCACGCGACTTCCCGCCCCACATCCCGCCGTAGTTGAATCCGTACAACTGGCTCAACTCGGCCGAGAACACGTTGCCGGTGACGGTGATGTTCGTGGCGTTGTCGCGTACGCCGATGCTGAGTGCGTACCCCCAGCCGGACACGTAGTTGTTCGTGAACGAGACGTGGTCGTAGACGCCGTCGCCCTGCAACGCCAGCCCGTTCGTGTTGCCGAGGGAGGCGATCGTGTTGTGGTCGATGATCATCGGACCGCCGTTCCCCTCGCTCTGCGGGCCGATGCCGTCGTGGTGGTACACGTCGTGCGAGGTGTCCGCCAGATCGTGGATGTAGTTGTTCGTCCAGCGCGACGGCCGGCCGGCGAACCCGGTCACCATCTCCAGCCCGGCGTCGCCCCAGATGTCGTTGTGGTCCATCGTGGACACTGCCTCCTTCATCGTGGTGATCAGCTGCCACGACTTGTCGAACGGCGTACCGGGCGGGTTGTGCGCCGACGACACCTTCCCGTCGTTGCCGGGCGGCCGCGCGTACGCGCTGGGCTTGAAGGTCGTGTAGCGGAAGGCGATCGCCCGGTCGGCGTAGATCTGCACGAGGTTGTCGTTCGGGTCGGCCCCCTCGAACAGGCAGCCCACGAACGTCAGATTGTCGCCGTAGATCTCGACCTTCAACGCCAGGAAGTGCTTGAAGTAGATGACGCTGTTGTCGGGATAGCTGAGCCGCAACGGTTTCGTCGCGCTCATCCCCGACGCGTAGTCCGTCAACCTCCCCGGGTACGCGGCATGCCCGAAACCGCCCGCGTTCGCCGGCGTGTGCGCGTACCCCGTGTTGGAGAAGTCGGGCCAGTAGCCGGAACCGTCGTTCGGACGCGACGCGAGCGCGGAGCCGTTCGGGCGCGCGGAGGCCTTCGGCGAAGCGGAGGCGGACGCGGACGCGGACACCGATGTCGACGCGGAGGCCGAGCCCGGCGGCGTGCCGGCGACCGACCCGCCGGGGGTGGCCGCGACGGTGTCGATCCGCAGCGTCGGATCGCCCGCGGATCGGGTCAGGTACGCCACCGTCGCCCCGGCCGCGACGGCCAGGCCGACCGCGATCGCGAGCCAGCGCAGCCGCATAGCCCCACCTCGTCTACGTTGGACAGATCAGCAGACGGTACGCTTGCGGCACGATAACCGCCACACCGCACACGACGTCCGGTTCACGACGCCGATGGCTTTTCGTACGATTCAGCCCGGCTGACCGGCGGACCCGCAGGGGATCAAGCGGTGCCCGGTTCCTGCGTGGCAGGCTGGGGATTTGTACAGTACGGCTATGGCGGGCCCGCAGGACGACCCGATCGCGGCCGAGTGGCTCATCTTCCGCGATCTGACCACGGCTGGGCGTTCCGCGGAGGCGTACACGCTGGCCGACGAGATCATCGCGGGCACCGTCGACCCGCTGCGGGTCGGCCAGGCGCTCATCGAGAAGCTGGTCGCCCTGCTCAACCTGGGGCAGGCCGACGACCGGCGCGCCACGGCCGCCATCCTCGACGCCATCGGCGCCGCGCTCGCCCAGGCTCCCCGCCACCCGCGCCTCACCGGCGAGTACCACGTGCTGTCCGGGGTGGTCGCGCACGAGAACGGCTCGCTCGGCACCGCCGCCAACCATCTCGTACGCGCCGAGCGGGTCCTGCGCCGCATGTCGGAACTGTCGGTCGCCGCCGCCGACACCTGGCACGACCTGTCGAGCGCCTACTCGGCGATGGGTTTCCACGCCAAGGCGCTGGACGCCATGCGGCAGGGCCGGCAGCTGTGCGTGCGGGCGAACATCACCGAGGCGATCTGCGCCTGCCTCGAGACCCAGGTACGCGCCGCGGTCGCCGCCGACCACCAGGGCTGCACCGACATCGCCGTACGCGATCTCGAAGCCGCCGTACGCTTCGGCCGGGCCAGCGCCGCGGACCTGAACGCGATGGACACCGGTTTCCTCGCGTACGCGGCCGCCCGGCTGTGTGTCCTCGGTGTACCCACGGAGGCGATCGCGCCACCGGACCCGGGCGAGGATCCGTCGCTGATCCACGCCGGCCAACTCCGCGCGGTCTGCGACGCCCTCTCCGGCGGCGACCCCGACCGGGCTCTCCAACTGCTGGACGACGTCTCCGGCCCGATCGACGTGTTCGGCGCCGCCGAGACACATCGGCTGCGCTCGATCGTGGAATCGGCCCGCGGCGACCACGCCGCCGCGCTGGCCGCGGAACGCCTGGCCATGCGCCTTACGACCACCCCCGAACGGGAGGTCCGCAGCCGCTACATCGGCAGCGTCGGCGTGACCCTCGACCAGGAACGCCTGCGCAAGATGGCCGCCCGGCACGCCGACGCCGCCCTGTCGGACCCGCTCACCGGCCTGCCCAACCGCCGCCGGCTCGAAGCCTTCATCGCCGCGCTGGCCGCCCGCCGCGTACCGGCCGTGATCGGCCTGCTGGACCTCGACGGCTTCAAGGCCGTCAACGACACCCACGGCCACCCGACCGGCGACCTCGTCCTGCAGCGCGTCGCGGGCATCCTCGCCCGCAACATGCGCCCCGACGACCTCCTCGCCCGCTACGGCGGCGACGAGTTCGTCGTCGTGCTGCCGTCGACCACGGTCGAGCAGGCGTACCAGATCGGACGGCGGATGACGGCCGCGGTGGACGCGCACGACTGGCAGGCCCTGGCCCGGTCGACGCCGGTCTCGATCAGCGCGGGATGGGCGGCCCTGGAGGACGACCTGGCCGCCGCGTTGCGGGTGGCGGATCAGGAGCTCTACCGCAACAAACGCTCCCGGTCCTCTTTGTAACGTCGTGCTTCCGGCCGGTGGTGCCGGAGCTCCCACATCGACACGATCGCGGAAGACGCAGCTGCGCGGGCAACGCAAGCGATCTTGGACAGGAAAGGGCTCTCCGGTCGCATCTGCGGGTGAATCGGTCGCGGCCGACAACATGGTTCCCGCCCCCGCCAGTGATCGATGAACGGCAGCTGCCTTGATCAAATACCACTCATACGGCATCACGACGCCGATTTTCTTGATCAAGTAACATCATGACGGCGGGAGGGCGCTTCCTTGCCGGATATCACTCGGGGGGCAGAGGTCGCTCCATCAGACGTGAAGGCATGATCAAGTTCCCGGATCCTGCAGAAAACGGGCCGATTCCGCGGCTCCAGGGAACTTGATCACGCCATGGAGATCCACTACTACGGATTGCGGGCACTGGATCGAGGCCAGGGACGTTCCGGATCCCGCGACCGAGGCCGGGGATCCATAGCGCCACAACGACGCCGGGCCGACAGCCTGGTCAGGCTGGGCATTGTCACGACTGTCCGGTATGCAGGCTGTCCGATCCATCCAGAATGGAGTCGCGACAAAAAGCGAGCTGGTTGGATCAGACAGGATCCAGAGCCACAACGGGGATCACCCGCGACACCCCCGCCTGGTGATCTACAAAGAACGGGTAGTCCGCCGTGATCCGCCCCCAGGCCGCTTCCCGATCCGCTCCCGTCAGCGACGATGCCGTTGCAGCGATCGTGGACGACCCGACCTCCACGACCACCCGGGGATCGGCGACCAGGTTGAGGTACCAGTCCGGGTCCCGGGGCGCCCCGGCGTTGGACGCGATCACGTGCAGCCGCCCGTCCAGCCGTACGAACATCATCGGCGTCGTCCGGGCGGCACCGCTCCGGCGGCCGGTCGTGGTCAGCAGGAGCAGCGGTCGCCCCGGAGGCGCGCCGTGGGCACGGAAATCGGAGATCACCTGGCGGTTGTACGCCCGCATGTCGGTCGGCATTTCGGCCATGTCAACCAGGCTACCCATGCGGGCCTGACCTGAATCCGGTGTGCCAATCCGACGCGTTGTCGTTAAGAGCATTTACTGTAACTTTTGTTTACCGTATCTTGGCGCACAGACGTACGCGAATTTCCGCACGCGTACGGCACGGCCCTGGAAGAACTCGTCCCCCAACGAGGAGGAGCCATGCGTAAGAGCGTCACCCTCACCATCCTGTCCACAGTGGCCGTCGTGGCCTCGCTCTTGGTCAATGTTCCTGCCGCGAGCGCGCACGGCTACATCTCGTCGCCGCCGAGCCGCCAGGCACAATGCGCCTCGGGCACGGTCCCCAACTGCGGCGACATCGTCTGGGAGCCGCAGAGTGTCGAGGCGCCCAAGGGTTCGATGTTGTGCAACGGCGGCGGCAGCCGGTTCGCCGAGCTCAACGACGATTCGAAGCCGTGGGTCGCGACCAGCGTCGGCACCAGCGTCACCTTCAACTGGGTCCTCACGGCCCGCCACCGCACGAGCACCTGGGAGTACTTCGTCGGCAGCACGAGAGTCGCGGTCGTGAACGACAACGGCGCCACCCCTGGCGCCACCGTCAGCCATACCGTCAGTCTCGCCGGCTACTCCGGCCGCATCAAGGTGCTCGCCCGGTGGAACGTCTACGACACCGCGAACGCGTTCTACTCGTGCGTCGACCTCACCGTGGGCGGTGGCGGCAACCCGTCACCGTCGCCGTCGGCCTCCCCCAGCCGCTCGGCCTCGCCCTCGCCGAGCGCGTCCCCCTCGCGCAGCACCGCCCCGTCGCCGAGCTCCTCGCCGACGGGTGCCACCACCTGGACGCCCGGCACGGCGTACGCCGTCGGTGCGGTCGTGACGTACAACGGCGTCAGCTACCGATGCCTGCAGGCGCACACGGCCCTCGTCGGCTGGGAACCGCCGACCACGCCGGCGCTCTGGCAGAAGATCTGATGTCCCCGGCCGGGCCCGCCCCGAACGGGCCCGGCCACCTCCTCCAGCGACGGAACGGAACGTCCCCCGTGAAGAAGATCGCCGCGCTCGCCCTCCTGCTGCTCAGCGTGAGCGGCTGCGCCGCACAGCCCACCCCCGACACCGGTACGCAGGCCGCTGCGTCCCTGCCGGCGCGACCGTCGGCGTCGCGGTCGATCGGCATCGCCGAGGACGGCTCGCACAACGCCACCGATGTGATGTTCCTGCAGATGATGGCCGCGCAGTACGCGCCGGCCGACAAGCTGCTCGAACTGGCCGCGTCGCACAGCACGAACGAGCAGGTCAAGCAGCTCGCGGCAGCGATCAAGGTGACGCAGGCCGACGAGTACAAGCAGGTGCAGGCCTGGCTGACCGGCTGGGGGAAGCCGCTCGCGCCCGACAGCAACCCGGCCCTGCACGCCGAGCACGGCGGCCTGCCCGCGACCGGGCAGAAGGAGATCGACGCGCTCGCCCAGGCCGCGCCCGCGGACTTCGACCGCGAGTTCCTCAACCTGCTCCTCGGCCACCAGCACCAGGCCGTCGAGTACGCGCGCATGGAGCTGACGTCGGGCGTACAGCCTCAGGTGCTGGAGTTCGCGACGCGCATCGACTCCACCCGCAGCGGCGAGATCCCGATGATGCTCAAGCTGGTCGGGTAGCGAGCCGTTCCGCGTCGTAGTCCGCCTGGGCCGCCACCATCGCGGGCAGGTTGCCCTCCAGCAGATCGATCAGACCCCGGAGCCGCTCGGCGACCTGCCCGCCGAGCGGCGTCAGGCTGTACTCCACCTTCGGCGGGATCGCGCCCTGCACCTCACGGCGGACCAGGCCGTCGCGCTCCAGCGTCTGCAGCGTCTGGGCCAGCATCTTCTCGCTCACCCCGTCGACCCGCCGGCGCAGCGCGTTGAACCGGTAGGCACCCTCGCCGAGCGCCACGAGCGCCAGCACTCCCCACTTGTTCGAGACATCCGCGAGTACGCCGCGCGAATCGCAGCCGCGGGCGAACACGTCGGCGATGAGTTCGTTCGAGGGGTCGTTCACGGGATCGGGGCTGCTCACTCGTCTACCATACCTGGTGACAGCACTCACTCACAGTTTGCACTTTCGAAAAGTTAGTGCAAGTCTGTTGGTGAGCGTACACAGCCGAGGAGTGAAGAGTCATGATCGTTGTCACCGGCGCCACCGGCGCCCTGGGCCGTCTCGTCATCGCCGACCTGCTCGAACGGGGCGTACCGGCGGAGGAGATCGTCGCCGTCGCCCGTGATCCGAAGAAGGCCGCCGATCTCGGCGTACCCGTGCGCGTCGCCGACTACGACGACCCCGAGAGCCTGCGGGCCGCCTTCGAGGGCGCCGACAAGCTGCTGTTCGTCTCGGCATCCGAGGTCGGCAAGCGGGTGCCCCAGCACCGCAACGTCATCGACGCGGCGAAGGCTGCCGGAGTGCCCTTCGTCGCGTACACGAGCATTCTGAAGGCGGATGACACGGGCATCGCGCTGGCCGCGGAGCATCAGGCGACGGAGGCCTATCTGCGCGAGTCGGGCCTGCCGCACGCGTTGCTGCGCAACAGCTGGTACACCGAGAACTACACGGCGGGCGCGGCCGGTTCGATCGCGGCGGGCGCGGTCATCGGCAGCGCGGGCGACGGCAGGGTCGGCGCGGCGCCGCGCGCGGACTACGCGGCGGCCGCGGCCGCGGTCCTGACGACCGACGGGCACGAGGGCAAGGTCTACGAGCTGGCCGCGGACGAGCCGTTCTCGATGGCGCAGTACGCGGCCGAGCTGGCCCGCCAGTCCGGCAAGCCGGTGGTGTACAACGACCTGGCGCCGCAGGACTACGTTCAGGCGCTGGTCGGCTTCGGCCTGGACGAGGGCTACGCGGGCGCGCTGGCGGACGCGGACCAGGGCATCGCACGGGGCGAGCTGGCCTCCGACAGCCACGACCTGAGCCGCCTCATCGGCCGCCCGACCACCTCCCTGGCCGACGCGGTCGCCGCCGCCCTGAAGGGCTGAGAACCGCCCCATGATCCCGTTTGGATCAGGGAAATCACCCGAATCTTGGGCCAAGATTACGTGGATTTCCCTGATCCAAACGGGATCTTGAGCTGGGGACGCCGGAGTCAGAGGCGGCGCATGACGGAGACGACCTTGCCGAGAATCACGGCCTCGTCCCCGTCGATGTCCTCGTACGCCGGATTGCGCGGCTCCAGCACGATGTGCCCCCGGCGGCGGCGGAACACCTTGACGGTGGCCTCCCCGTCGATCATGGCGGCCACGATGTCCCCGTTGTACGCGTCCTGCTGCTGCCGCACGACCACGATGTCCCCGTCGCAGATGGCGGCGTCCACCATGGATTCGCCCTGCACCCGCAGGCAGAACAGCGTGCCCCGGCCGACCAGCTCGCGGGGCAGGGTCAGCACCTCCTCCAGCGACTCCTCGGCCAGGATCGGGCCGCCCGCCGCGATGGCGCCGAGCAGCGGGACGAGCACCGGAGTCGGGGTGTCCTCGCCGTCCTCGCCCTTGCCGAAGAACATGCGGACGTCGACCGAGCGCGTACGCGCCGCCCCCCGCCGCAGGCACCCGGCCTCCTCCAGCCGCCGCAGGTGGTACGAGACCGACGACGAGGACGCGAGCCCGACGGCGTCCCCGATCTGGCGCGAGGTCGGCGGGTAGCCGTGCTCCACGACCCAGTCCCGGATGACGGAGAGGATCTTCTGCTGCCGGGGTGTGAGCATGGTCGTGTCGATCATCGGACCAGTATCGGGGAAAGCCCGCAGCTCAGGTTCCTGACGCGCCGCGCATGACCTCGGTGGGACGGTGGACGTGGGCCTCGTCGCCCGCCCGGACCACCGTGTCCGCCGAGACCGGGACGAGGGCGCCGTCGCGGACCAGGAGGGCGATCCAGACGCCGTGGTCCTCGGCGAGGGTGCCGGCCGCGGCCCCGTCGGCGGGCGCACCGGCTTCGACCACATAGGACAACAGCTCCGGCGCGCCGGCCAGCCGGATCCCGAGCGGCCACGGGCGCAGTTCCCGCTCCCGCACCGGTACGCCGCACCGCTTCGCCATCCAGCCGACGAGTCCACCTTGGACGATGACGGAGAAGGCGACGGCCACGAAGATGATCCCGTAGATCCGGTCCGCCTCGGCTGCCCCGGACGCGAGCACGAAGGTGCCGAGCAGGATCGGGACCGCGCCCTTCAGCCCGCACCAGAGCACGAAGACCTTCTCGCCCGGGGTCAGGCGTACGCGCAGGAGCAGCAGCCCGACCAGGACGGGCCGGATCAGCACGGCCAGCAGCACGGCGAGGCCGAGTCCGATCTGCCAGGCGTGTCCCGCCGGCAGGCCGCGCAGCGACACCGTCAGGCCGAGGACGGTGAACGCGACGATCTCGCCCAGGCTGGCGAGGGCGGTGCTGACCCGGCGTACGTCGTCCTGGAAGGGGGCGGCCACGTCGCCGAGGAGGATGCCCGCGACGAACACCGCCAGGAATCCGGAGCCCCCGGCGATCGTGGTCACGCCGTAGATAAGCCCCGCCCCCGCCAGGGACCGCAGCGGATAGAGGCCGGGGTGCGGCAGGCGTACGCGACGCGAGAAGGCGGCCAGTCCGAGTCCCCCGAGGACGCCCGCGACCCCGCCGACGGACATCTGCACCGCGAACTCGCGTACGCCCACGCCGACCGCGGACCAGCCGGTCGCGCCGCCGGCCGCGAGCAGGGCCGCCATGAGCGCGATGCCGACGGGATCGTTCGCGCCGGACTCGCCCTCCAGCAGGGTCGAGGACCGGCCCTGGATCTCGCGGCGGCCGAGGACGGCGAAGACCACCGCCGGGTCGGTCGGCGACAGCGCGGCCCCGAGCAGCAGCGAGGTCTGCCAGCCGAGGCCGAACAGCCCGTGCGCGCAGGCGGCGACCGCGGCCGCGGTGACGAAGGTGCCGGCCACGCCGACCCAGGCGATCGAGCCGGCGGCCGTGCGGAACCGGCGGCGGCCGATGCCCATGCCGCCGTCGAAGAGGACCACGACGAGCGCGACGGTGACGATCCGGCCGACCGTCTCCGGGGACAGCCGGCCCCAGGCGGGCACGAGGTCCGACGCCGCGGCCGCTCCGATCAGGAAGATCGCCGGCGCCGGTACGCGTACCCGGTTGACGGCGACGGCGACGAGCAGCGCCAGCGCGATCACGGTGATGAGGAGGGCGAAGGGGCGGGCATCGGTCATAGCGGGCCTTTCCTGGGCAGGGGTCGTCGACCGCCGACCAGACTTCCCGGCACACCTGGGGGAACCCTACCTGTCGGACCGGCATGCAAGGATCGTCCCCGTGACCGCAATGCCGTACCTCGACCCGAACCTGCCCGTCGCCGAGCGCGTCGCCGACCTCGTCGGCCGGATGACGCTCGCGGAGAAGGCCGGCCAGATGATGCAGCTGTCGGCCCAGCACGGGGTGCGCGACCTGATCGAGGAGATGCACGTCGGCTCGATCCTGCACACGTCCCCGAAACGCGTTCTCGAGGCGGCCAAGCTGACCGAGCGTACGCGGCTGCGCATCCCGCTGCTGGTGGCGGAGGACTGCATCCACGGGCATTCGTTCTGGGAAGGCGCGACGATCTACCCGACCCAGCTCGGCATGGCAGCCACCTGGGACCCGGCGCTGATCGAACGGGTCGCCCGGGCCACCGCCGTCGAGGTGTCGGCGACCGGCGTCCACTGGACCTTCTCGCCCGTCCTGTGCATCGCCCGCGACCTGCGCTGGGGCCGGGTCAGCGAGACGTTCGGCGAGGACCCGTTCCTGCTGGGCGAGCTGGCCGCCGCGATGGTCCGCGGCTACCAGGGCGACGGGCTCGCTGACGAGACCGCGATCCTGGCCTGCGCCAAGCATTTCGCCGGCTACTCCGAGACGCAGGGCGGCCGGGACGCCAGCGAGGCCGACATCTCCCGGCGCAAGCTGCGCTCCTGGTTCCTGCCGCCGTTCGAGCGCGTCGCCCGGGCCGGCTGCCGCACCTTCATGCTGGGCTACCAGGCGATCGACGGCGTACCGATCACCGTCAACTCGTGGCTGCTCGACGAGGTGCTGCGGGGCGAGTGGGCGTACACCGGCACGCTGGTCACCGACTGGGACAACGTCGGGCGGATGGTGTGGGAGCAGCACCTGTTCCCCGGGCACGCCGAGGCGGCCGCGGCCGCCGTGCGGGCCGGCAACGACATGGTCATGACCACGCCGCAGTTCTTCCAGGGCGCCCAGGACGCGGTCGCGCGCGGGCTGCTCGACGAGAAGGAGATCGACCAGGCGGTCGCCCGGATCCTCACGCTCAAGTTCGAGCTGGGCCTGTTCGAGAACCCGCGCCGGCCCGACCCGGCCCGGCAGAAGGCCGTCATCGGCACTCCCGCGCACACCGCGCTCAACCTCGAGGTCGCCCGGCGCTCGCTGGTGCTGCTGCGCAACGACGGGACGCTGCCGCTGACCGGCACGCCCCGCACGATCGCCGTGGTCGGCCCCAACGCCGACGACCCCCACACCCAGCTCGGCGACTGGGCAGGCGCCTCCGGGCAGGCCGAATGGCTGCGCGACGGGCACCCCCGCCGGCTGATCCGGACCGTCCTGGATGGACTGAAGGAACGCGTACCGGCCGGGTGGAAGGTCACCCACGCGCGCGGCGCCGACATCCTCACCGTCGGCCCCGACCCGGAAGGCGCGTACTTCCCCGACGGCCAGCCCCGGCCGAACGTCGTGCTGCCCGCCGCCCCCGACCGCAAGCTGCTCGCGAAGGCCGTCGCCGCCGCCGAGGCCGCCGACGTCACGGTGGCCGTGGTCGGCGACCGGATCGAGCTGGTCGGCGAGGGGCGCTCCACCGCCACGCTCGAACTCGTCGGCGCCCAGGTCGCCCTGCTCGACGCGCTCGCCGCCACCGGCAAGCCGTTCGTCATCGTGCTCATCAGCTCGAAGCCGCTGGTGCTGCCGCCGTCGGCGGACCGGGCGGCGGCGCTGATCTACGCCGCGAACCCCGGCATGCAGGGCGGCACCGCCCTCGCCGAGCTCATCCTCGGCCAGATCGAGCCGAGCGGCCGGCTGCCCGTCTCGTTCGCCCGGCACGCCGGCCAGCAGCCGACCTACTACAACCAGATCCGGGGCCAGCACGGCAGCCGCTACGCCGACCTCACGCAGAGCCCGGCGTACGCGTTCGGCGACGGCCTCAGCTACACCACGGTCGTCTACTCAGGCTTGACGGTCGACACGCCCTCGGTCACCGCCGGCGACACCATCCGGGCGCGGGTCGAGCTGCGCAACACCGGATCGCGGCCGGCCCTGGAGACCGTGCAGGTCTACGTCCGCGATCTGGTCACCTCCGCGACGTGGGCGGTCAAGGAGCTCAAGGCGTACGCGCAGGTGCCGGTGGCGGCCGGCGAGACCAGGATCGTCGAGCTGGAACTGCCCGCCGCCGCCTGTACGCTCGTCGACGCGCAGGGCCGCCGGGTCGTCGAACCCGGCGAGTTCGACCTCCTCGTCGGCCCGTCGTCCCGCGACGAGAAACTCCAGGCCGCCCGCTTCTCGATCACCGCGTAACCCGCTACCCTCCCCCTCCGTTCTCCTTTCGACGATCTTGCACACGCAAGATCCTCGGGGTGGATCCACTGTGGGGAGAGGGGAGCGGGAAGGGTGGCTACGCCGGTCGCGCTCGGCCGGTCGGCGTACCCGGTGATCGGCCGGTCGTCGGTCGGACAAAGGATGATCGGCAACTATCTCGCCCATCCGGCCCGACCTGCACCTATGGCTTATAGGAGAAGGCTCCAGGAGATCATCTTCTATGTTCATAAGCCATCCCGGTCATTACTCTCCCCTTCATCACGGTAGGCAACTGAACCGTCATTCAGGTACGCCGGCCCGGACTGTCCGCACCGGACGGTGAACCCTGCCACCGGCGTACCTGGTCGCCCCCAGAAAGGGAGTCCGTATGACACAACGCAAGTGGCTGAAAGCCGCTTTCGCGGGTGTGCTGATCGCGCCGCTCACCGCGGTGACGATCTCCTCGGCCGCAGCGGCGCAGGCGCCGTCGTTCACGGCGCAGAAGATTCAGCCCGGTACGCGCTACTCCGGCGACAAGACACCCAGCAGCCGGCTGGCGCAGACCGACCCGTCGCTGCTCGGGCGGACCGACAGCGCACCGGTCGCGGTCGTCGTGAAGCTCGACGTCGACTCGGTGTCCACCTACACCGGTGGCGTCTCCGGGTACGCCGCCACGAGCCCCACGGTCACCGGCAAGCGCCTGTCGAACAGCAGCGCCGAACGGAACTACGAGGGCTACCTCGCCGGCAAGGAGGACGCGTTCCTCAACGCCTTGCACGCCAAGGTGCCGAACGCGAAGATCTCGCAGCGGCTGCGGACGGTCTACGGCGGCGTCGCCACCGTGGTCCCGGCCAACCAGATCAATGATCTGCTGCGGATCCCCGGCGTCTCGGCGGTGCAGAAGGACGACCTGCGCCAGCCGCTCACCGACGCCAGCTCCGAGTTCATCGGCGCGACCTCGCTGTACCCGCAGCTGGGCGGGACCGCGAACGCGGGCAAGGGCGTGATCGTCGGTGACATCGACACCGGCGCCTGGCCCGAGCACCCGTCCTTCGCCGACCAGGGCAACCTGGGCGCACCACCGGCGAAGGCCGACGGGACGGCGCGTACGTGCGACTTCGGGGACAACCCCCTGACGCCGGCCACGGATGTCTTCACCTGCACCAACAAGCTCATCGGTGGAGCCCGGTTCGCCGCCACGTACGACGCTCTCAACCCGCCCGGCAGCGCCACCGCCGACACCTACCGCTCCGCGCGCGACTCCAACGGCCACGGTACGCACACCGCGTCCACCGCGACCGGCGACATCGTGACGTCGGCGCCGGTGCTCGGCGTGGACCGCGGTCCCCTGCACGGCATCGCGCCCGGAGCCTGGCTGTCGGTCTACAAGGCTCTCGGGCCGAGCGGCGGTTACGCCTCCGACCTGACCGCCGCCGTGCAGCAGGCCGTCAAGGACGGCGTCTCGGTGATCAACTACTCGATCTCGGGTGGGAGCAACCCCTACACCGACTCGACCGAGCTCGCCTTCCTCGACGCGTACGCCGCCGGTGTGTTCGTCTCCGCCTCGGCCGGCAACTCGGGCCCGGGCGCGGCGACCACCGACCACGTCTCGCCGTGGGTGACCACCGTGGCCGCCTCGACGCAGACGCGGGAGTTCGACTCGACGCTGACGCTGACCAGCGGGGCGGACACGCTCACGCTGACCGGCGCCTCCATCACGGCGGGCGCGGGTCCGCTGCCGGTGGTCCCCGCGTCGGCCGCGCCCTACAGCGACGCGCTCTGCACGCACGCCGCCCCGGCCGGCCTGTTCGCCGGAAAGATCGTCGCCTGCCAGCGGGGCGGCAACGCCCGTGTCGACAAGGGCTTCAACGTGAAGCAGGGTGGTGCCGCCGGCATGATCCTGTTCAACGCCACGCTCGCCGACGTCGAGACGGACAACCACTGGCTGCCGGCCGTGCACCTGGCCGACGGCACGCAGTTCTCGGCGTTCATGGCCGCCCACCCGGGCGCCGTGACGGCGTCGTTCACCGAGGGCCAGAAGAAGAACGGCCAGGGCGACGTCATGGCCGCCTTCTCCTCGCGCGGTCCCGGCGGGCTGGGCATCAAGCCCGACATCACCGCGCCGGGCGTGCAGATCCTGGCGGGCATGACCCCGACGCCGGAAGGCACCACCGAGGGCCCGCCCGGACAGTACTACCAGGCGATCGCGGGCACCTCGATGTCCGCGCCGCACATCACCGGGTCGGCCGCGCTGGTCAAGGCGCTGCACCCGACCTGGACGCCGGGCCAGATCAAGTCCGCCCTCATGACCACGGCCAAGACCACGGTCGTGAAGGAGGACACGGTCACGCCGGCCACGCCGTTCGACGACGGCTCCGGCCGCGTCGACCTGACCAAGGCCGGTACGCCGGGTCTCACGTTCGACGAGACCGCGGCGAACATGTACGCGCTGGGCAACGACCCGCTGTCGGCGGTCGACCTCAACCTGCCGTCGATCGACGTCCCGGTGCTGCCGGGCCGGGTCAGCACGGTGCGTACGGCCACGAACGTCACCAGCAAGGCGCAGACCTACAAGGTGACGACGACGGCCCCGGCGAACAGCAAGATCACCGTCAGCCCCAGCTCCTTCACGGTGCAGCCGGGCAAGTCGGTGAGCCTGAAGATCACGATCAGCTCGTCCGCCACGAAGGGCCAGTACTTCGGTCAGATCCTGCTCACGCCCAGCCGCACGGACCTGCCGGCGCTGCACCTGCCGGTCGCGTTCATCCCGCAGCAGGGCAAGGTCAGCCTGACCCAGGACTGCGCTCCGTCGTCGATCACCTGGCTGCGTCAGACGACCTGCACGGTGACCGCGTCGAACAACTCCTTCGGTGACGCCACGGCGAACCTCAAGACCACGGTCGACCCGCACCTGCTGGTCACCGGCGCGACCGGGGCCTCGGTCTCGGACCCGTGGACGGTCAAGAAGAACAACGTGACGCTCGCGGGCGCCCAGCCGGGCGTGCCGTCCATCGCACCGGGAGCGACTCCGGCGGGCTACCTGCCGCTGTCGATCTTCGGCATCGCCCCCGACGCGATCGGGGACGAGACGATGACGAACTACAACGTCCCGGCGTTCCAGTACGACGGCAAGACGTACACGAGCGTGGGTGTCGACTCCAACGGCTATCTCGTCGTCGGCGGCGGCACCGCGGAGGACAACAACTGCTGCTCGCTCACGCAGATCCCGGATCCGGCACGCCCCAACAACGTGCTCGCTCCTTTCTGGACGGATCTGACGGGTGGCGGCGCTGACGGTCTCCGCGTCGGCAGCCTCACCGACGGAGTCAACAGCTGGCTCGTCGTCGAGTGGGACGTGAACGTCTGCTGCGGCACGACAGATCCGCGTACCTTCCAGGTCTGGATCGGGCTCAACGGCGTACAGGACATCTCGTTCACCTACGATCCCGGCAACCTGCCGGCCGACCCGGGCGTACCGTTCCTGGTCGGGGCGGAGAACGAGAACGGCTCCGGCGGCGCGCAGCTGCCGGCCGGCGTCCTGCCGACCGAGGACCTCGTGGTCACCTCGACCGACCCGACCCCGGGCGCGAGCGTCTCCTACACCGTCTCCGCGCTCGGGTTGCTCCCCGGCACGGGCACGGTCACCAGTGAGATGACCGCCAGCACGGTGCCGGGTACCACGGTCGTCGACAGCGACGTCACGGTACGCCTGAAGTAGCACCCGTCACGATCGGGCGGGTTCCGGGGTTTCCCGGGGCCCGCCCTTTCCGTTCGCGGCCCTCGTCTGTTTAATGTGGACATGCATTCGGATCTGGCCGGCCGGCTGGCCCTCGTGATCGGCGGCACCGGCGACATCGGCCGGGCGGCCGCGGCGCAACTCGCCCAGCGGGGCGCCCGCGTCGTCCTCACGTACGCCAACGACGAGGTGGCCGCCAAGGAGGCCGTCGCCGAACTGGCCCCCCACGGCCAAGCCGACCTGATCCGCTCGGACGCGACCGACCCGGCCGCCGTCGCCCGGCTGTTCGAGGACGTCGTGACCCGCCACGGCCGCCCGTCGATCGTCGTGCACACCCCCGGCCAGGTCCGCAAGAAGTGGCTCACCCGGATCGACGACGCCGACTTCGACTGGCTGGTCGCCGTCAACCTCCGCAGCGTCTTCCTGACGTTGCGGGCCGCGGCCGAGCACGTCCTCGACGGCGGCCGGATCATCGTCGTGTCGACCACCCTGGCCGCCAAGATGCCCGGCCCCTTCGCCGTGTACGCGGCCACGAAAGCCGCCGGCGACGTGCTGGTGAAGTCCCTGTCCCAGGAGCTCGGGCCGCGCCGGATCACGGTGAACTCGGTGGCTCCCGGCCCGGTGGACAACGACTTCTTCCGGGGCGAGGAGACACCTGAGTCCATTGTGGAAGCAGCCGGCTTCTCACCGCAGGGCCGCCTCGGCACAGCCGTCGACGTCGCCGCGGTCATCGGATTCCTCGCCGGCGACACCGCGCAGTGGGTCAGCGGCCAGATCATCCGCGCCAACGGCGGCATGTACTGACACGCCCCCCATCCCGCCCCCAGCTCCCGCCCCCAGCTCCCAGCTCCCACCCCCAAGATCCCGTTTGGATCAGGGAAATCACCCGAATCTTGGGCCATGATTCGGGTGACAACCGTGATCCAAACGGGATCTTGGGGCGGGCGAAGCCCTGGGGCCGGGAGGGGTCAGCTCTTGACGGAGCCTGCCATCAGGCCGCCGATGAACCACCGGCCGAGCAGGACGTAGACCACCAGCGTCGGCAGCGAGGTGATCAGCGCACCCGCCATCGACGCCGCGTAGTCCGGCGACTGGGCACCGGCCAGGGCGTTGAGCGCGATGGTGATCGGGCCGTTGCGCGTACTCGACAGGAAGATCGCGAACAGGTAGTCGTTCCACGAGGACGTGAACTGCCAGATGATCGTCACCACGAAGCTCGGGATCGAGATCGGCAGGATCAGGTACGCGAACGTGCGCAGCATTCCCGCGCCGTCGATCCGGGCCGCCTCGATCATCTCGACGGGCACGATCGTGGCGTAGTAGTTGCGGAAGATCAGCGTACAGATCGGGATGCCGTAGATGACGTGCACGAAGATCAGCGTCGGGATGCCGTGCGCGATGCCGAGCCACTGCACGATCTGGCCGAGCGGGATCATGACCGCCTGGTACGGGATGAACATGCCGAACAGGATCAGCGTGAACACCACGTCGGCACCGGGGAAGCGCCAGCGGGCCAGCACGAAGCCGTTGGCCGCCCCGAGCAGCGAGGAGATGAGCGCGACCGGGATGGCCAGCTCGAACGTGCGCAGGAACGACGGTCCCAGGGCCGTCCACGCCTTCGCCCACGAGGCGAACGTCCACGTCGTCGGCAGGTTCCAGGCGCCGTCGACACCGATCTCCCGGCCCGACTTGAACGACGTCACCACGAGCACGTAGAGCGGCATGAGGACGACGATCACGAAGAACAGCAGGATGGCGTACCGGATCGTGGTGGCGACCGGCGACCGGCCCTTCTTCCCGCTGCGCCGGCCGCCCGCGGCCGGCGGGCGGGTGGCGATCGGCGGGGCGGCGACGTCGATGCTCATGAACGCTTCTCCGCCCGGTTGACGTGGATGAGGTAGGGCACGATCACGACGGCCACCACGGCCAGCAGGAACACCGCGATCGCGGCCGCCTTCGCGTAGTCGTAGGTGAGCAGCGTCTGCCAGACGTAGACCGACGGGACCTCGGTGATCCACTGTGCCCCGGAGACCGACATGATCAGGTCGAACATCTTCATCGACATGTGCCCGGTGATGATGAGCGCCGACAGCGTCGTCGGCGTCAGCTGCGGGAACAGCACGCGGCGGTAGAGCTGCCAGGTGCTCGCGCCGTCCACCGCCGCCGCCTCGCGCAGCTCCACCGGGATGCCCCGGAAGCCGGCGATGAACAGCGCCATGATGTAGCCCGACAGCTGCCAGATCGCGGGCATCGCCATGGCGGCCATGCCCCACGTCGGCGTGGTCCACCACTTGTTCTCCAGGAACGACAGGTGCAGCCCCTGGAAGATCGAGTTGATGCCGCCCGCGTTGTCGCCCTGGCCGGAGTTCATCAGCCAGCGCCACACCACGCCGGAGGCGACGAACGAGACGGCCATCGGGAACAGGTAGACGGTGCGGAAGAAGCCTTCGAAGCGCGTACGCACGTCGAGCAGGAGCGCCCACAGCAGACCGAAGATCAGCGTGCCGCCCATGAAGACCAGCGTGAAGATCAGCAGATTCCACAGGTTGTGCTGGAAGCGCCCGGTCGGGTCGGTGAACAGGTTCTTGTAGTTGTCCAGCCCCGCGTACCCCTCGGACGGCAGGGCGTCGTGCCGCTTCTGCAGCGACAGGTTCACCGTGTAGCCGATGAGGCCGTACACGAAGATGGCCAGGACGATCAGCGATGGGCCGATGAGCAGCAGCCCCGGGCCCCAGCGGCGCAGTCGGAGAAGCATTGGAGAACCCCAGACGATATGGAGCCTTCCCGGGCACCGTGAGCACGGTACCCGGGAAGGCTCACCCGATCAGGCCTTCGCGAACTGCTTGGCCGCGTTCACCAGGGCGGTCTGCAGCGCGGCGACGTCGCCGTCGGTGGAGAACTTGCCCTGGGCCGAGCCGACCGCACCCTGCCAGCCCTGCGAGCACGCCGAGCCGTGGGGGCACGACGGGACCTGCGCGTTGGACTTCCAGTCGGCGATGGCCGCCTGCTGGTAGGCCGGGTAGTCCGCGGCGTTCGCGTCGGTACGCGCCGGGATCGAGCCCTTCTTGGTGTTGAAGGCCTTCTGACCGTCGGCGCTGCCGACGACCTTCAGCCAGCACTTGGTGCCCTCGGCGTTCTTGGCGCCGACCGGCAGGACGAACGAGTCGGCCAGCCACTGGTAGGTGCCCGCGTTGCCGGGGAACGGCGAGAACGAGTAGTCCTTGAAGCCCTTGGCGTCGAGGTCCGCGGCCTCCCAGTCACCCATGAGCTGGTAGCCGGCCTTGCCGTCCATGAGCAGCTTCTCGGCGTCGGTCCAGTCGTAGGTGTCGCGGGTGTCCTTGTTCGTGTAGGTCAGCAGCCGCTTGTAGTCGTTGATCGCCTTCGTGATGTCGGCGCCCGCCCAGTCGGTCGTGCCGGTCCACAGTCCCTTGAACTTGTCCGCGCCCAGCTCGGTGATGAGCAGGGACTCGAACAGCATCTCCTGCGTCCAGTCCTTGCCCAGCGCCAGCGGCGTGACCTTCTTCGCCTTGAGCTTGTCCAGGTCGGCGAAGAAGCCGTCGAGGTCGGTGGCGTCCTTGGTGATGCCGGCCGACGCGAGGACGGTCTTGTTGCCCCACAGCACGTTCGCGCGGTGGATGTTGGCGGGGACCGAGTAGATCTTGCCGCCGACCGTCAGGTTGTCGATGAGGCCCTTCGGGAAGGCGTCGGTCAGGCCCCAGTCCTTGTACTCCTGGCTGAGGTCCTGGATCTTGCCGCTCTTGATGTAGTCGGTGAGCTCCGCGCCCGCGTGGGCCTGGAACGTGTCCGGCGGGTCGTTCTGCTGCAGACGCGAGGCCAGCACGGCCTTGGCGTTGGAGCCCGCGCCGCCGGCGACCGCGCCGTTGACGAATTTGTCGTTCGGGCAGGCCGTGCCGAACGCGGCGACCAGGCCGTCGAGACCGGCCTTCTCACCGCCGTCGGCCCACCACGTGAAGACTTCTACGTTCTTGCTGCCCGACGAGCTACCACTGTTGTCGTCGCTGCTGCACGCAGCGGCCGTCATGAGCAATCCTGCCATCCCGGCCGCGACGGCGGCCCGTATTGCGAGACGCATAGCTCCTCCGAATCAAAGTGACATCGTTGTCACTCTGCGGACGGCCCTCCGCGATGTCAATCTGTGTCTCCTTGCTGTTTCCAAGTCGTGACTTTGGTTGGTCTTTTGTGTACCAAGGTCGACTTAGGGGTCCTGGTCAGGGCGTACCGGCGGGGAACCGCTCGCCGGAACCACGGACGAGCAGGCGGGTGGGGATCACGACCCGGCGGGCCCGGCCGGTCTCCCCGCCCAGCCGGTCCAGTAGCAGGTGAGCGGCCTGGCGGCCCATCTCCTCGGCGTCGTGGGCGATCACCGTCACGCCCAGGACGTCCCCCAGTTCCAGCTCGTCGAAACCGACGAGGGCGGGCGGATTCGGGTGATCCCGCAGGGCCCGCAGCGCACCGGTCGTGATCCGGTTGTTCGTCGTGAACAGGGCGGTGGGGGCCGGATTCCGGCGCAGCAGGCCGGCCACCGCACGCTCGGCGGCCGCCACGTCGTGCGCGTCCTGCACCAGGTAGTCCGTCCAGTCCGCGATCCCCGCGGCCCGCATCGCCTCGGCGAACCCGTCGATGCGATCGTGGTGTGTGGACAGTCGCGACAGGTCGCCCACCACGCCGATGCGCCGGTGGCCGCCCGCGATCAGGTGCTCCCCCGCCTGGCGGGCACCCTCCCGGTTGTCCAGCAGCACCGCGTCGGCCGACAGGCCCACCGGCGGCCGGTCGGCGAAGATGAACGGGATGCCGTGCCGGCGCTCGGCCGCGAGATAGTCGTGCTCGTCCAGGGCGGACACCACGACCAGCGCCCGGATCCGCCGTTCCAGCAGGTTGTCGACGAGCTGCCGCTCCAGGTCGGCGTCCTCGTCGGTGCTGGCGATGACCAGCTGGAAGCCGTGCGGGCGCAGCTCCCGCTCCAGGCCGCCGGCCAGCCGCGAGTAGAACGGGTTGGCCAGGTCGCCGCTCAGCAGGCCGATCAGCGTCGAGGCCTGGGCGCCCCGGCGCAGGTCGCGCGCTATCCCGTTGGGGCGGTATCCGAGCTGGTCCGCCGCCTCCTGGACGCGCGTTCGAGTGTGTTCCGCTACGTTGGATTCCCCACCGAGGGCACGCGACGCGGTCTTCAGGGAGACCCCGGACAGCGCGGCGACCTGGGCGAGGGTCGGGCGGGTGGGCTGCCGATCGGGCGGATGGGCGCTCATGGACCGTATTATGACATCGTTGTCGGTCGCCGCGTCAGCCTCCCGCTCGGGGTTTCGCCCGGCGAGTGACATCGATGTACACGTAAGTCCTCAGTGGAGGGCCACGTGGAAGACCTTCTCGTCGCTGTTGTCCGGCACGCCGTCCTTGTCGCCCTGGTTGGTCGTCGTCAGCCACAGGCCGCCGTCCGGCGCCGGCTCCACGGTCCGCAACCGGCCGTAGGTTCCCACGAAATACGCCTGTACGCCGCTCAGCCCGTCCCCGTCGATCAGACCGCGGTAGAGGCGCGTACCGCGTTGGCAGGCGATCCAGACGACGTCACCGGTGATGGCGATGCCACTGCACGAGCCTTCGGCCACCGGATACGTCAGCTTCGGCGGCACCGATCCCGCGCAGTCCCCCTTGGTCCCCTCGCAGGCCGGCCAGCCGTAGTTGCCGCCCTTGACGATCAGGTTGGTCTCGTCCATGGCGGAGTTGCCGAACTCCTGCTCCCACAGCCGGCCCTGGGCGTCGAAGGCGAGCCCCTGCGGATTGCGGTGGCCGTAGCTCCACACATAGGTGCCGAACGGATTGTCCGCCGGTACGCTGCCGTCCGGGTTGATCCGCAGCACCTTCCCGTTGAGGCCGGCCAGGTTCTGGGCGTTGTCGCCGTTCTGGGCGTCGCCGGTGGCCGCGTACAGCTTGCCGTCGGGGCCGAACCGCAGCCGGCCGCCGTCGTGGAACTTGTTCCGCAGGATCCCGCTGACGAGCACCTTCGCCGAGGCCGCGTCGAGCCGGTCGTTCACCAGCCGGAAGCGGACGATCCGGTTGTCGGTCGGCGAGGTGTGCATGACGTAGACGAAATGGTCGACCGCGTACGAGGGCGACACCGCGAGGCCGGTCAGACCGCCCTCGCCGTCGGTGCTCTCCACGCCCGGGACCGTGCCGACGTTCACCTTCTTCCCCGTCTTCGGGTCGAGGTGGATGATGTCGTGCGCGTCCCGGCGGTTGTAGAGGACCGAGCCGTCCGGCAGCGTGGCGAGCCCCCAGGGGAGGTCGGTCTCGGTCGCCACCACCTGTACGCCGCAGACCGTGCACCCGGTACCCGTCGTGATCCGCACCGTGTTGCTGCGCTTCGACATGTTGCGCTGCAGATCCCGCGCCACCACCGAGTACGCGTACGTCGTCTTCGGTTCGTAGGCGCTGTCGATGAACGTGGTCGCGGGCGGCGTACCCGTGACGGAACCGGCGAGGACCGAACCGCGGTAGACGTCGTAGGCGCGTACGCCGATGTCGTCGGAGGAAGGAGCCCAGCGGAGGGTGACCGTCATGCCGTCCGCGGCGCCGGTGAGCCCGCGGGGCGCGGTGGGGGCGACGTGGTCGGGGGCGCACGGCGGCGCGGTGACCGGGACGGTGGCGCTGGCCTGCGAGACGTTGCCGGCCTCGTCGCGCGCGTTGACGTAGAGGCCCCACGCGGCGCCGGGCACCACCCCGACCTCCGCGGTACGCCGGTCCCCCGGGACGGAGACGATGAGCTGCCCGTCGTGGTAGACGTCGTAGAAGGCGATCCCGTGATCGTCGGCGGCCGCATCCCACGACAGGTCGACCTTCTCGCACGTCAGCCCGCCGGTACGCGGATGCGCCGGCACGCCCGGCGCGGCCGTGTCGGGGGCCGCCGTGCCGCAGGCGCCGGCCAGCATCAGGGAAGCGAGCACGAGCGGCAGGGGTCGGCGCATGACGCGGAGGCTATACCGGCACCGGCGCCGCCGCGCGGCCAGTTCGCGGATGATCGTCCCCGGCACCGGCCGGCGTCCCACAATGAGGGTGCGCCGGGGGATGCGCCAAGGACGTGATCATGGGGGTGCCGATGAAACGGATGTCCGTCCTGATGCCGCTCGTCCTCTTTCTCCTCACCGGCCTGGGCACGGCCGCGTACGCCCGGCCGGACAGCGCGCCGGACCCGTTCGCGCCCAGCTCCGCCCCGATCCCGCCGGGAACGGACCCGGATCCGCTGGGGACGAGCCCGCATCCGCTGGGGACCACGACGAGCAGCCCCGGCGCTCAGGGGATGACGTGGTCGGGCGAGGGCACCGCGATCGTCGACGCCGGCGGGCCGGTCACCGAATCGCTGCTGTTCACCTTCCAGGCCGACGGCGTACCCGGGGATCTGTCGGTGCGGGCCGTCCAGCCCGGTGGCGGCGCCGGGGAGCAGCTGGTCAGCGCGGTCGGCGGCAGCGGATACACCACGACGACCGTGGTCAACCGGCAGCACGGCGCGGCGTTCGCCGGTTTCAGCGTCGTCGCCCCCGGCTCGTGGACGATCGCGCTGCGCCCCCTCGACCAGGCCCGCCAGTGGTCCACCGACGCGCCGACGACCGGCCGCAACGGCGACGTCCTCCGGCTCGGCGCCGGGCTGACCACACTCGGGACTCTCGTCTACGACGCCCGTGGCACCGGCGGCTTCGCCGTGTACGCGTACACGAAGACCGGTACGCAGACGCAGGTCGTCCAGCACACCGCCCCGGTACAGGGCGCGAAGACCGTGCCCGGCGGGACGGTTCTGCTCCTCGTCGAGGCGACCGGCCCGTGGACGCTCATCCGCGGCTGACGGTCGCGGCGATCCACTCCAGGGCGGCCTCGCCCGACGTCATGATGGAGATGTGGCTGTCCTGTGCGGACAGTCGCAGCTCGGCCCCGGCGATGCGGTCCGCGAGCCAGACGGCGTGCGAGCTCGGAATGGTGTGGTCGAGCTCGCCGTGCAGCAGCAGCACCGGCGCGGTGATCTGGGCGGGGTCGCAGCCCCACGGCCGCACGTACGCGAGGTCGTCGTCGATCAGCGGCGCGCGCCCGCCGGCGAGGGCCGGCCCGACGACGCTGCCGAACCAGCCCCAGCCGGCCTCGAAGGCGGCGAAGTCGGCGGCCGTGAACTCCGAGTCGTACTCGACGCCGGAGGCCTCCCAGCTCTCCTTCGCGGCCCGGCCGCACGCGGCGGCGGTCAGCGAGCCCAGCCCGGACTTGTTCATGCCGGAGTACCAGTCGAGCCCCGGTACGCCGAACGGCGCCACCCCGGCCGCGCTCACGACGGCCGTGATCCGGTCGCCGAGCAGGGCGGCCGCCCCGAGCGCGTGCGTACCGCCGCCGGAATGCCCGAACAGGGCGAGCCGCCCGATGCCGAGCGCGTCGGCGACCGCGGCCGTGTACCGGGCGGCACTGCCGACGGGCCGGTCGGGCGCCGCGGCGGAACCACCGTACCCGGGCCGGTCGTACGCGATCCAGCGCAGCCCGAGCCGCTCGGCCGCCGCGTACAGCGGGGCGGGCGGGGTGCCGATGTTGGGCGTGCCGTGGTGCCAGCAGACCGCCACGTCCCCGGTCCCGGAGTCGTACGCGTGCAGCACGCCGCCGTCCGGCAGCTCGACGTCGAACTCGTTGATCACCACACCCCAACCCTAGGGCCTGTCTCCCGGATCTCGTGGTCCGGTGGCGAGTCTCAGGCGGCGATTCGGCAAGCTTGATCTTCGTCGTCAGGCTGGTGGCCTGTCGGCGAAGACTCAAGCGCCGCCGATCGTCGTCTGAGGCCGCCAACGGGCCGCGAATGATCCGGGAGACAGGCCCTAGGGCACGAATCCCGTTCGGTACGCCCACACGACCGCTTGCGTGCGGTCGCGTACGCCCAGTTTCGCGAGGATGCGTTTGACGTGGGACTTCACCGTCTCGGCCGAGACGCGCAGCGTACCGGCGATCTCCTCATTGGATAGACCGGCGGCCAGGGCGCGCAGCACGTCCGCCTCCCGGTCGGTCAGCGGATCGGCGAGCGGCGTGCCGGTGCGGTGCCGCAGCGTACTCAGCAGGCGCCGGGTCACCTGCGGCGCGACCAGCGCGTCACCGGCCGCCACCGTCCGGATGCCGGCCACGAGCTGCTCCGCGCCGACCCGCTTGAGCAGGAATCCGTCCGCGCCCGCGCCGAGCGCCGCGTCGACCACGGCATCCGCGTCGAACGTGGTCAACACGAGGACGCGCGGCCGCGGCGAGCGGGCCACGATCTGCCGGGTCGCCGCGGCGCCGTCGAGCACCGGCATGCGTACGTCCATGAGGATCACGTCCGGGCGCAGCCGCCCCGCCTGCGCCACGGCGTCACGCCCGTCCGCGGCCTCGCCCACCACCGCGATGTCCGCCTCCGCCGCCAGCAGCGCCCGCAGGCCGCTGCGGATCAGCGGATCGTCGTCGGCCACCAGCACGCGGATCACCGCACCGGGCGTCATGAGGCCGCCGGCAGGCTCGCGCGCAGGACGAACGTCTCCAGCGCGCCGCCCGCCTCCTCGGCCCGCTCCCGCATGTTCGTCAGGCCCCGGCCGGGCGTCAGATCGTTGGCCACGGCCAGGCGTACCGTGCCCTGATCCTGTACCAGGTCGACGCGGATCGGCCCGGAATCGCTGTGCCGCAACGCATTCGTCACCGCCTCCAGCAGGATGCGCCGCAACGCGCGGGCCCCGCCCGGCCGCAGGGCCACCGGCTCCGCGCGTACCACCAGCTCGCGACCGGCGGCCCGGGCCCGCGCCACGAGATCTTCCACATCCAGGTGTACGCCGACCGGCGCGTCCGCCTCGGTCAGCACGTGCAGCACTCCGTCGAGTTCGGACAGTGCTTCCCGGCCGGCGTACTCGATGTGCTCCAGCGCCTCCCGCGCGAAGGCCGGGTCGGTGGCGAAGACGCGGCGCGCGACCCCGGCCTGCAGGACCATGACGTTGACGGCGTGGCCGACGGCGTCGTGCAGCTCGCGGGCCAGCCGCGTCGCGGCGAGCCGGCGGCGCACCCGGGTGGCGTCGCCCGCGAAGGCGGCGACGAGGACGCAGACGGCGACGCTGGACAGTTCGAAGGGCCCGACGACCTCGCGGTCGAACGCGACGTAGCCGACGACGCCGGCGCCGACCACCCCGAGCCCGATCAGCCGGGCGGGCACGTCCCGCAGCGCGAAGCAGGTGTAGAGCGCGATCCAGACCGGCCATTGCACCACGGCGACGGTGAAGCCCGCCGCGGCGTTCACGGCGACCGTCGCCGACACGAGCGTCAGCACGGCCAGCGGCCACCGCTGCCGGGCCGCCAGCGCCAGCGCGGGCAGCGCGGCCAGCAGCACCGTCCACCCGTCGACCGCCCGGTACGCGTGTCCCGCCGGCACCACCGCGGTGACCAGTACGCCCAGCACCGCGAGGCCGGCCGCGAGCACGGCATCCTTGCGCAGCGTCATGTCCTCATCGTGCCCGCCGGATCGGGGTACGCGAATCCGGGGAACCACCCAGGGGTTCTCCCTCGCGCGAGGGGTCCCCTGTGCCGCAACCTCTCCTACGCTCGGGCCATGGTTGTTGCGACACAACAGATCCGGCGCCGCAAGGCGGCCTGGTGGTGGTACGCGCTGAGCGCCGCGGCCATCGCGATCTACGCTCCCCTGCCCTACCTGACGTCCTCGCTGGACTCCCTGGCAGCCGCCGGGACCGGGCTGGCGAAGCACTACGCGGCCGAGCCGCACTGGGTACAGGTGGCGCTCTACGTGCACGTCGTCGGGGGTGGGACGGCACTGCTGCTGTCCCCGTGGCAGTTCGCGGCCCGGCTGCGTACGCGAGCACCCCGGGCGCACCGCGTCGTCGGCCGGCTGGCCCTGCTCGGCATCCTCGCGGGCGGCCTCGCCGGTCTCGTCATCGCGTTCCGGGACCAGGCCGGGCTCGGCGGCACGATCGGCTTCGGCGCGCTGGCGGTGTGCTGGCTCGCGTCCGCCGGGGCCGCCTTCGCGAAGATCCGCCGCGGCGACGTCGAGGGCCACCGGCGCTGGATGGTCCGCACGTTCGCCCTCACGTACGCCGGCGTCACCCTCCGGCTCTGGCTCGGGATCGGGATCGGCGTCCTGGTCGCGGCGGGCGTCGACGACCCGTTCGCGAAGGCGTACGCGGTCATGCCGTTCCTGTCCTGGCTGCCGAACATCCTGCTCGCCGAACTCTGGTTGCGCCGCCGTCCCGCTCCGGCGCGGAGCCTTGCCAAATAGCTGACGTTAGTCAGACAATTTCGGGATGGACCCCGTGACCACCCGCGTACGCGAGTTCAACCGCTTCTACACGTCCCGGATCGGCGTACTGACCGACCGGTACCTGGGACGACGGCCGCTCGGGGAGGCCCGGCTGCTCTACGAGATCGGCGGCGGGGCCGACCTCGGGACGGTCCGGGCCCGGCTCGGCCTCGACTCGGGCTACCTGAGCCGGCTGCTGCGCTCGCTCGAACGCCAGGGCCTGGTCGAGCTGTCGGCGCACCCGGCCGACGCCCGGGCGAAGGTCGCCACGCTGACCGCGGCCGGGCTCGCCGAACTGTCCGAACAGGACGTCCGGGCCGAGCGGTCCGCCGCCGACCTGATCGCGCCGCTCTCCGGCGCGCAGCGCCAGACTCTCGACGAGGCCCTGACGGTCGTGCAGCGGCTGCTCAAACTGGCCGCCGTCACCATTTCGGCCGCCCCGGCCGGATCCGGCGACGGCCGCGAGTGCCTCCTCGCGTACGCGGCCGAACTGTCCCACCGGTTCCCGGAGGGCTACAGCCCCGCCGACCTGAGCCCGCCGGCCGACCTCGAACCGCCGCGCGGACTGCTGTTCGTGGCCCGCGACGACACCGGCCCCGTCGGCTGCGTCGGCCTGCACCGCCTCGACCCCACCCGCGCCGAGGTACGCCACATGTGGGTTGACCAGCGGATGCGGCGTACGGGCCTGGGTGGTCGGCTCCTATCCACAGTGGAGGAGCAGGCGCGGGCGGACGGGGCGACGACGGTGGTCCTCAACACGCACAACGCGCTACCGGAGGCGGTGGCGATGTACCCGCGCCTCGGCTACACCGAATCCGCGCCATACGGCGAACGAGCCCACGCCCAACGCTTCTTCACCAAACCCCTCTAACCCTCCCCGCCCCGCCCCGCCCCAAGATCCCGCTTGGATCAGGGAAATCACCCGAATCTTGGGCCATGATTACGTGGCGATCCCTGATCCAAACGCGATCTTCGGTTCACAGGATCACGACACCGCCGGCCGCGACGGTGACCCCCTGGAACGAGACCGCCGTCTCCCCGTGGTTGAGGAGGAAGACCCGGTCCCCCCGGCGGACCACTTCGAGCGCGTCGGGCAGGTCGGCCGGGCGGAGCACTCCCGCGGTGTCCAGGACGGTGGCGAGGATCCCGCGCAGGTCGTCCGGTGCGGTCGCGACGTACCAGGCCAGGCCGGCGCCGAGGCTGTTGCGGGTGATCGCCGGGTGGCCAGCGTCGGGGCCGTCGGCGAAGGTGGCGTGACCGGTCGCGCCGGTCAGGCGTACGCGTTCGGACCAGATGCGGCCGTGACCACCCGCGGACAGGGGCAGCGATCCGCCGGCCGGGAGCGGGTGGAACTCCTCGACGGTGAGGCCGAGGGTGTCGCGGAGCGCGCCCGGGTGTGGTCCATTGTGGATGGCGTCGTGCTCGTCCACGATGCCGGAGAAGAACGAGACCAGCAGGTGCCCGCCGGCTTGGACGTAGCGGTGCAGGTTCTTGGCCGCGGCGTCGCCGGCCAGGTAGAGGCTGGGCGCGACGACCAGCTTGTAGCGGGACAGGTCGGCGGCGGGGTGGGCGAAGTCGACGGTGACGTGCGAGCGCCAGAGGGCGGCGTAGAACTCGTCGATCCGTTCGAGGAACGTGACGTCCACCGACGGCCGCCAGTCCAGTTCCAGCGCCCAGTACGCCTCCCAGTCCCACAGGATCGCTACCTCGGACTCCACGCGGGTGCCCGCCACGTCGGCGAGGCCGCGCAGTTCGCCGCCGAGGCCGACGACGTCGCGCCAGATCTGGGAGTCGGTGCCGGCGTGCGGGATCATCGCCGAGTGGAACTTCTCGGCGCCGTAGCGGGAGGCCCGCCACTGGAAGTACAGCACCGAGTCCGAGCCGCGCGCGACGTGCGCGAGGCTGTTGCGGCGCAGTTCCCCCGGGCGCTTGGCGAGGTTGCGCGGGTGCCAGTTGACCGCGCCGGTCGAGTGTTCCATGAGCAGCCACGGCCGGCCGCCGCCCAGTGAGCGGCTCATGTCCGCCGACATGGCGAGCCGGATGTGGTTGTCGGCCTCCTCGGGGACGAGGTAGTTGTCGTTGCTGACGACGTCGACCTCCTTCGCCCACTTCCACAGGTCCATCGACTTGCAGTTGATCGACATGAAGTTCGTCGTCACCGGTACGCCGGGACTCAGCTCGTGCAGGACGTCGCGTTGCACGATGAAGCAGGCGAGGTGCTCGTCGTTGGTGAACCGGGCGAAGTCCAGGCGCTGGGCGGGATTCACCACGGTCAGGCCCAGGCGGGGCGCGTCGATCTCAGACCAGTCGGCGTACCGCTGGCCCCAGAACAGGGTGCCCCAGGCGTCGTTGAGGCTCTCGATGTCGCCGTAGGTGCGGCGCAGCCATTCCCGGAACGCGGCCACGCTGGTCTCGCAGTAGCACTCGCCGAGCGGAGCGCCGTACTCGTTGTGCACGTGCCACAGCTGGACGGCGGGGTGGCGGCCGTACCGCTTGCCCAGTTCCCGGGCGAGGGCCACGGTCGCGGCGCGGTACTCGGGCGAGCTCGGGCACGCGGTCTGCCGGCCGCCGTAGCCGATGCGTACGCCTTCCCGCGTGACCGGCAACGACTGCGGGTACGCCTTCGCGAACCAGGCCGGCGTGGCGGCGGACGGCGTGGCGAGGTCGACGGCGATCCCGGCCGCGTGCAGCCGGTCGATGATCTCGTCGAGCCACGCGAACTCGTACGCGCCCTCCCGCGGCTCCATCAGCGCCCACGCGAAGATGCCCAGGCTGACCAGGTTGACCCCGGCCTCCCGCATGAGGTCCACGTCGGCGAGCTGGACCTCGCGCGGCCACTGCTCGGGCGTGTAGTCGCCGCCGAAGGCGATCCCCTGCACCACGGATTCCTCCCCGAAACCGATCTGTGAACGTGCACAGTAGCGGACGGGCGAGTGCACCGGAAGGCGTACACCTAGAAATCCCTGGCACGTAACCATTTGGAAACTGCGCCTTGACGCCGCCGGGTGGCTGACTGACACTGTTCGGCACTGTGAACGTTCCCAGAAACGCCCCAACGTTCGCCCCGGAAACGTCCCATCCTTCGACGGAGGAAAGATGCGTATCAAGCGCCTCTCGGCGGCCGCCTCGGCCGTGCTCCTGATCGCGCTGGGTGCCTGCTCGTCGGGCACCGATAAATCCGCCAGCCCCGAGGACACCGGACCGGTCTCGCTGACCTTCTGGACCTGGGCCCCCAACATGGACAAGATCGCCGACGCCTGGAACGCCGGGCACCCGAACATCAAGGTCACCGTCAGCAAGCAGTCCGGCGGTGACGAGACGGCCGCGAAGTTCCTCACGGCGGCCAAGGCGGGCAACGCGCCCGACATCATCCAGGCCGAGTACCAGATGCTGCCCTCGTTCGTGGCCGCGGACGCGGTCGCGGACATCTCCGGTGACGTCGGAACCGCGAAGAGCGAGTTCAGCGACGGCATCTGGAAGCTGGTGACCCTGGGCACCGATGCGGTCTACGGTCTGCCGCAGGACAGCGGCCCCATGATGCTGTACTACCGCACCGACCTGTTCGCCAAGTACGGCATCGAGGTCCCGAAGACCTGGGACGACTACGCGGCCGCGGCCCGCAAGGTGCACGCCGCCGACAAGTCGGTCTACCTCGGCGGGTTCTCGTCCAAGGACCCGGGCTGGTTCGCCGGCCTCGCCCAGCAGGCGGGCGGCCAGTGGTGGAACGTCGACGGGCAGACCTGGAAGGTCGGCATCAACGACGCCGCCACGACCAAGGTCGCCGACTTCTGGGGCGGCCTGGTCAAGGACGGCGTGGTCGACACGCAGGCCCAGTGGACCAGCGACTGGAACGCCGCTCTCAGCAACGGCAAGCTGCTGACCTGGTCGTCGGCGGTCTGGGCGCCGGGCGTGCTGTCCTCCAACGCCCCCGGCGGCAAGGGCAAGTGGGCCATCGCGCCGCTGCCGCAGTGGTCGGCCGGCGAGAACTACTCCGGCTTCTGGGGCGGCTCGTCCTCCGCGGTCTCGGCCAACTCCAAGCACAAGAAGGCCGCCGCGCAGTTCATCGCCTGGATGAACACCGACCCGGCCGCCGCCGACCTGCTCATCAAGCAGGCGGCCGTCTACCCGGCGGCGACCAAGAGCCAGGCGCTGCTCACCACCGCCCCGGACTACTTCTCCAACCAGGCGGACTTCTGGCAGCAGGCCTCGGCGATCTCCAGCACCGCCCGCGGCTTCACCTTCGGGCCGGACGTCAACGTCGCGTACAACGCGTACAAGGACAACTTCGACAAGGCGATCGCGGCGAAGTCCTCGTTCACCGACGCCTTGACGGCCACCCAGCAGGCGACCCTCGCCGACATGACGAAGGCCGGCTTCCAGGTGGCGTCCTGATATGAGCACACCCGCCCCCCGGCGGGACGACAGGTACGGCAAGGGCGCCCGCGCTGGTCGCGCGGGCGCCGTGCCCTACCTGTTCCTCGCCCCCGCCATCGTCTTGTTCCTGCTGTTCTTCGCACTGCCGATCGGTTACACCGCCTACCTCAGTCTCCGGCGTACGCGGGTCAGCGGCCTCGGGCTCGGCAAGGGATCCCGCCACGAGATCTTCGTCGGGCTGGACAACTACAAGGACGCGATCACCGACGCCGAGTTCTGGCGCAGCTGGGTACGCGTCCTCGGCTACGGCACGGTCGTCCTCACCGTCATGCTCGGGCTGGCCCTGGTCTTCGCCCTGATCCTGGACTCCGAGGCGGTCCGGCTGGCCCGGTTCGGCCGGATCTCGATCTTCCTGCCGTACGCGGTCCCCGGCGTCATCGCGTCGCTGATGTGGGGCTTCCTCTACCTGCCCAGCCTGAGCCCGATCCACCAGGCGCTGCACGCGGTCGGCGTGGACGACGTCAACCTGCTCGATCCGTCGATCCTGACGTTCTCGCTCGCCAACATCGCGGTCTGGGGCGGGACCGGGTTCAACATGCTGGTCCTCTACACGGCGTTGCGGGCCACCCCGCGCGACTACTACGAGGCCGCGCGCATCGACGGCGCCTCCGAGCTGCAGATCGCGGTCCGCATCAAGATCCCGATCCTGCTGCCCTCGATCGTGCTGACCACGATCTTCTCGATCATCGCGACCATGCAGGTGTTCACGGAGCCGACCACGCTGCGCTCGATCTCCAACACCATCAGCTCGACGTGGACCCCGCTCATGAAGGTCTACCGGGACGCGTTCGTCACCGGCGACCTCTACTCGGCCGCCGCGACCTCCGTCATCATCGCCGCGATCTCCCTGATCGTGTCGTTCGGCTTCCTGCGCGCGGTCCGCAAGCGGGCCTTCGCGGACGAGGAGTGATCATGCCCAGGCGCAAACTTCTCCCCACGGCGTTCCTGCTGTTCGGCGCGGTCTACTGCCTGCTGCCGGTCGGCTGGGTGCTCATCGCCGCGACCAAGAGCCGGGCCGAGCTGTTCACCCTCGACGCGTTCACCCCCGGCAGCGGGTTCTTCGGCAACTTGAGCGAGCTGAACGCGTACCGGGGCGGGATCTTCTGGCACTGGATGCTCAACACCGCCCTGTACGCCGGGGTCGGCGCCCTGCTGTCCACGCTCGTCTCGGCGGTCTCCGGGTACGCCCTGGCCGTCTACCGCTTCCGCGGCCGGAACCTGATCTTCAACCTGCTGATCGGCGGCATCCTGGTCCCGTCGGTGGTACTCGCCATCCCGCAGTACCTCCTGCTGGCCAAGGTCGGCCTGGCCAACACCTACTGGGCGGTGCTGCTGCCCGGCATCGTGCACCCGTACAGCATCTACCTCGCCCGCGTGTACGCCGCGGCGGCCATCCCGGCCTCGATCCTGGACGCCGGGCGCATCGACGGCGCCGGCGAGGTACGCATGCTCTACCGGGTCAGCCTGCCGATGATGGTGCCGGGACTGGTGACGATCTTCCTGTTCCAGTTCGTCGCGATCTGGAACAACTTCCTGCTCCCGTACATCATGCTGGCCGACGACACGAAGTTCCCGCTGACCGTCGGCCTCTACACCCTGCTGGTCTCCGGGGCCAACCAACCGGCCCTGTATACCCTGGTGCTCACCGGCTCGCTGTTGTCGATCATTCCGTTGATCGTGCTGTTCCTGACGATGCAGCGATACTGGCGTACCGACCTGTCGAGCGGGGCTGTGAAAAGCTGATGCGTGTGAAACGACCGACGATCCACGACGTGGCCCGGGCCTCGGGAGTCTCCCGGGGCACGGTCTCCCGCGCCCTCAACGGCGACCCCTACGTGAGCGCCGCCGCGCTCGCCGCCGTGCGCCGGGCGGTCGCCGAGACCGGCTACGTCGTCAACCGGGCCGCCCGCAGCCTGGTCACCCAGCGGACCGGCTCGGTCGTGATGGTCCTCTCCGAGCCGCAGGAGAAGCTCTTCGAGGACCCGAACTTCAGCGTCCTGCTGCGTACCGCCACCCGGCGGCTCGCCGAACGGGACGTCTCCCTGGTCATGATGACCGCGGGCGACCGCGGCGACCGCGAGCGCGTCATGCGCTACATCCGCGGCGGGCACGCGGACGGCATCCTGCTCATCTCGGCGCACTCCGGCGATCCCCTCGTCGAGGAGCTCCAGGGAGCCGGCCTGCCCGCGGTCGCCTGCGGCTCCATCCTCGGGCGCGAGAACCTCATCCCGTACGCGGCGGCCGACGACCGCGAGGGCGCCCGGCAGATGGCCCGCTACCTGGTCGAACAGGGCCGCAAGCGGATCACCACGATCACCGGCCCGATGGACACCCCCGGCGGCCTCTACCGGCTCGAAGGCTTCTGCGACGTGCTCGGCCGCCGGGCCACCAAGAAGGTCATCGAGCACGGCGACTACACCCGCCAGGGCGGCGAGCGGGCGATGCACGCGCTGCTGGACCGCGTACCGGATCTGGACGCGGTGTTCGTCGGCTCCGACCTGATGGCCGCCGGCGCCCTGGCCGTGCTGCGCGAACGCGGCCGCAGCGTACCGGTGGACGTGGCGGTCGGCGGCTTCGACGACTCGCCGGTGGCCTCGTCGACCCACCCTCAGCTGACGACCGTACGCCAGCCGCTGGAGCGGGTCGCCGAGGAGACGATCCGGCTGCTGCTGGAGCTCATCGACGGGGCGGGTCCGGTGGAACCGGTCACCTTCCCGACGTCTCTGGTGATCCGCGAATCCGCATAGACGGCTATATATTCAAGATCAAATTCATTTTGTCCCGGGTTCGTCGATCTCACTTCCGCTCCTCCCGCGGGAGACCGTTCCGCCCCTGTCGCTGCGCTCCGGGGACTCCACTGCCAGGTTTCTGGGGCGAAGCATCATCCACCGCGGTTCGGTCACCGTTTACCCCGTTCACCCCTGGCCTTTGTCGCGACTGTCCGACTTGTGGGCGGCCGCAGTGGGCTGGATCTTGACGGATGTCCAGAAAGAAACATCATTCCGACCGGTTTGACGTTGCTTTCCAGACATCCGTCAAGATCCACACTTACGGAAGCCAGTCGGGGCGCGGCGGACCGCGGGCAGCCCGGCCACGGCCGGCCTTTGTCGCGACTGTCCGAAATGGCGGTTGGGGCGGATCGGCTTGCCGGTGATCGTTCGCGGCTGGGATGTATTTTCGGGCCCGTTCCCTCGATCCATTGCGGTTGAGATGCCACTACAGACCGATCTTCCACATCCCTACCGCTGTGAATCTTGGGCGAGGGTGCGTTTCTACATCTCCACCGCCGTGGATCATGCCCAAGCCGCCCGGCCATCACCGGTGGCTCGGGATGCGGGAACGATCTTCCGCCATGTGGACGCAAGGCCCGGATTTCTTGATCGATGACGGCTGAGGTGTCAATCCGGCCCGATCTGCATGATCGATGACGCGTCAGGTGCAGCAAACGCCGGTCAACGCGACCCAGAACCGTAAACGATCATGCGGCAGGTAGCCGTTCTTACACCTCGGCCGTGAACGATCACCCCGTCGGCCGCCGACTGGGCGCACAAGACGGACAGTCGGGACAAAGGCCGGGCCGACACCAGCCGGGCCGGGTTGGGCCGGGTTGGGGGTAGACGGTGACCGGGCGACGGTGGACGATGCGTCGCCCCACTCACCTGGCAGTGGAGGCCCCGCCCGGGTTTGGCGGGGCCGGAACGGTCTCCCGCGCGAGGAGCGGA
>NZ_AUAX01000024.1 GCF_000428945.1 Hamadaea tsunoensis DSM 44101
TGGATCACGGTTACCACCCGAATCTTGGGCCATGATTCGGGTGATTTCCCTGATCCAAGCGGAATCTTGGAGGCTGGGGGCTGGGGGCTGGGGGCTGGGGGCTGGGGGCTGGGGGCTGGGGGTGCGGGCGGGTGGGTCACTTCCAGAACTGGGCGGCCTGCTCGGCCAGGTCCCGGCCCTGGGCCCGGCCGGCCTGCGCGGCACCCGCCCGGCGCGCCGGATCCAGCACGTTGCCGCCGATCGCCGCTTTCGCGGCCGCGTCCGGCGAGATCAGCCAGGGCCGGCCCATCTGCCCGACGATCCGCATCTCCTCCGTGACCCGGCCGATGTGGCCGCCGCCACGGGTGATCGGCGCGATGACGGCGATGCGTCCGAAGCCGACGGCGAGGTCCGCGTTGGTCGAGGAGCGCATGCCGCCGTCCATGTAGCGCCGGCCGCCGATCGTCACCGGCGGCCAGACGCCCGGCACCGCGCAACTGGCCCCGACCGCGTCCACAAGCGACACTTTCGTGTCCCGGTCGAAGACGACGAACTCGCCGGAGACGGCGTCGACCGCCGTGATCTTCAGCGAGCCGATCGGCCACTCGTGGCTCGGCAGCCGGGCCGCGATGACCTCCCGCCGCTGGGCCTCGGTCGGCTCCGCCAGGGCCAGCGCGGTACGCCCGACGCGCCGCCGGAACGACTCCGGGCTGCGGGAGAGCACGGAACTCCAGGCGATCCGGGCGACCCAGCCGGACCCGAGCCGGGCCGGGATCTCCGCACCGGGCGGTTCGAGCTGGGCGGCGTACAGGGCGGCGATCGGGGTGCCGGACCAGAGCTGGGCGCCGACGACCGCGCCGGCGGAAGTGCCGACGATCAGGTCGGCCGTGCCGAAATCGACGCCCCGATCGGACAGCCCGGCCAGAACTCCCAGTTCCCAGGCGACTCCGGTGACTCCGCCGCCGCCGAGGACCAGCGCTCTCGTTCTCACCGGATCAGCAGAACGCAGATCGGTAGTAGAGTCAAACATATCCACAGCCGTGTAAGTCCGTCCCCGGCGTACGCGTCCGCCCAGACGTGCCGCCGACTTCACGCCGACGGGTGCGCACGGCTCTCTTGAGAAGGGTCGTCCCCATGCTCGTGCCTCGTCTGAGGCGCGGGACCCGGCTGCGCTCCACGGTCATAGCCGCCGTCTCCGCCTGTCTGCTGTCCATGGCGTCCATGCTGGCCATAGCGTCGTTCGACGCGGTCGCCCAGGCCCTGCCCGATCCGCCTTCTCCCGTCACCGGGAACTCCACGTACTTCGACGGCCTCGGCGCGCCCTACGGCGGCTGCGGCCTGCCCCAGGCCGACCTCGACAGCCAGGACTTCGTGGCGCTCAACGTGTTCAACACCCCGGGCGACTACGCGTACTCGACCCGGCCGGTGCCGGCCGCCGACTCCGCCAAGACCGGCATGTGGAACAACGGCCTCAACTGCGGCCGCTACGTCCAGGTCAGCATCAGCGACTTCTGCACCGGCACCAATGACGGCGCCCCGGGGCAGGCGTTCTGCCGCAACGGCTCCTGGGTCTCCGACGCGTACAACGGGGGCACGCTGACCATGCTCGTCGCGGACAGCTGCGGCGACTCGAACGCCTGGTGCCGCGACGATCCCTACCACCTGGACCTGTCGAAGCCGTCGCTCAACAGGTTCGTGAAGAACGGCACCACGATGACCGACATGTACCCGAACCACTTCAACAACCGGCACATCACCTGGAACTTCGTGCCGGCGCCGAACTACTCGGGCGACATCAAGGTCGGCTTCCTCAACGGCGCGCAGGTCTGGTGGCCGGCGATCTCCGTCTCCCACCTGGCCAACGGCATCCACGGGGTCGAGTACCTCGCCAACGGCAGCTGGGTCACCGCCTCGATGAACGGCGACATGGGCCAGTCGTACATCATCGGCGGCACGACGAGCGGTGCGAACGCCTTCCAGATCCGCGTACGCGACGTGAACGGCGCTCTCATCAACGGCGGCCGGGTGTACTCGTTCACGCTGCCCTCGACCTGCTCCTCGCAGTGCAGCGCGCCGTACACGCAGGTCACGTACACGACGAGCGGTGGATCGACGGCGTCCCCGTCCAACCCGTCGTCCCCGTCGGCGTCGGCCTCCCCGTCGGTCTCCCCCTCGGCCTCCCGATCGCCGTCGGCCTCGCCGAGCGCGTCGGCTTCCCCGAGCGCGTCGGTCTCGCCGTCGTCGTCGCCCACCGCGGGCGGCGCCTGCACCGCGACGTACGTCATCACGAACAGCTGGCCCGGCGGGTTCAGCGGAGACGTGCACGTCAAGGCCGGTGCGGCACCGATCAACGGCTGGACCGCGAAGTGGACCTTCGCCAACGGCCAGGTGATCTCGTCGCTGTGGAACGGCGTCATGACGGTGAGCGGCGCGAACATCACCGTCAAGAACCAGACCTGGAACGGCTCGCTCGCGGCGGGCGCGGAGGTCTGGTTCGGCTTCAACGCCAGCTGGAGCGGCACCAACGCGATCCCGGCGGTCACCTGCACGTCACCGTGATCCGAACCCCAGCCTGAAGCGCCGCTGATCCCGCAGGATCTGGCGCACCACGTTCCGCCCGGGTACGCCGGTCACGCCGCCCCCGCCATGGGTCGCCGAACCGGCCTGGTACAGCCCCTTGACGGGGGTACGCAGATCGGCGTACCCGGCGGCCGGACGGCAGTGGAACATCTGCCCCGGTACCAGTTCACCGTGGAAGATGTTCCCGCCCGGCAACGCGTACTCCTGCTGCATCTCATGGGGACCGATGACCTGGCGGCCGACGACGGAGGCCGTGAAGCCGGGCGCGACGGCTTCGAGGCGGGCCGTGAGCCGGTCCGCGTACGCCGACAGCCCCGCTCTGTCCGGTGTGGACGCATAGGTGTGGGGCACCCACTGGGTGAAGGCGGAGACGATGTGGTGCCCCTCGGGCGCGAGGGTGGGATCGAAGACGGAGGGGATGCAGACGTCGGCGAAGGGCAGCGTGGCGGGCTGCCCGGCGGCGGCCTCGCGGAAGGCGCCCTCGACGTCGTCGAGCGACTCGGAGAGCACGATCGTGCCCCCGTGGACCTGGGGGTCGAAGTCCGGATGCGACGCGAAGACCGGCAGCCTGTCCACCGCATAATTGATCTTCACGGTCCCCGACCGGCTCCGGTACGCCTCGATGTCCCGCACGAAGTCGCCGGGCAGGTCGGCCCGGTCGAGCAGGCGCAGGAACGAGATCTGCGGATGCGCGGTGGTGACCACGGTGGACGCCTTGATCTCGGTCCCGTCGCCGAGGGTCACCCCGACCGCCCGGCCGTCGCGCGTATCGATGCGGGCGACCTCGGCGTCCGTGCGGATCTCGGCGCCGAAGCCGCGGGCCGCCGCCGCGATGGCCCCGCTGACCGCCCCCATGCCGCCGCGCGGGAACCCCCAGGCGCCGACCTGGCCGTCCACCGCGTCGCCGAGATGATGGTGCAGCATCACGTACGCCGTACCGGCGCTGCGCGGGCCCGCCCAGCCGCCGATCACGCCGGACACGCTCAGCACGCCCCGCATCGCGTCGGACGCGAACCGGTCCTCGACGATGTCCGCCACGCTGGCCGTGAACAGCCGGGTCAGATCGAACGCGTCGCGTACGCCGGCCCCGCGCAGCCGGCCCAGCAGACCGGCCTGGGAGAGCAGATCCGCCGGCCGCTTCGAGCCGACCTTCGGCGGTATCTCGTGCAGCAGCGGGCCGACGAGCCGACCGAGGCGGCCGAGCCAGGCGTCCCACTCCGCGTACGCGTCGGCGTCCTTCCGCGAGAACTTCGCGATCTCCTCATGCCGGGCCGCCGGATCGTCCGGCAGCCGGAGATGGCGCCCGTCCCGCCTCGGCGCGAAGTACGGTCCCTGCGGGTAGACGTGATACCCGTGCTCTTCGAGGCGCAGGTCACGGACCATCGCCCGGTCGAGCCAGCTGACCACATAGGACAGCGCCGTGACGGTGTAGTCGGGCCCGAAGGGATGCTCGGAGATCGCCGCGCCGCCGACGACGGGCCGCCGCTCCAGCACCAGAACCTTCCGCCCCGCCCGGGCCAGGTACGCGGCAGCGGTCAACCCGTTGTGCCCCGCACCGATGATCACCACGTCGTACGCCATGCACCAGTCTTACTGATCCCCCACTCAGCAGGAACCCTCTGCTTTCCAGATCCCGTCTGGTTCAGGGTCGCCATGATCCCGTTTGGATCACGGTTGTCACCCGAATCATGGCCCAAGATTCGGGTGATTTCCCTGATCCAAGCGGGATCTTGGAGGCGGCCGCCAGTTGCGCAAAACCGGCAAAAACCGCACCGCAAGCGCGACGGGTTCGTTGGGTGATGCGTGCCCGATCAATCCTCTGAGGAGCTTCGCCGTCCCCGGCTGATCGCGATCTTCCTGGGTCTGATGCTGTGCGTCCTGCTCGCGGCCCTGGACCAGACGATCGTCGCGACCGCCCTGCCGACGATCGTGGGCGACCTCGACGGGCTGGACCACATCGCGTGGGTCGTGACGGCGTACCTGCTGACCTCGACGGTCACGCTGCCGCTCTACGGCCGGGCCGGCGACCTGTTCGGCCGCAAGCCGGTCTTCCTGTTCGCGATCGCGGTGTTCCTCGCCGGATCGTTGCTGTGCGGCTGGTCGCAGACGATGACGCAGCTCATCGCGTTCCGCGCGGTGCAGGGCATCGGCGCCGGCGGCCTCATGGTCTCCGCGCAGGCGATCATCGCCGAGCTCGTCCCGCCCCGCGAGCGCGGCCGCTACATGGGCTTCATCGGCGCGGCCTTCGGCGTCGCCTCGGTCGCCGGCCCGCTGCTCGGCGGCTACCTCACCGACCATGCCAGCTGGCGCTGGGTCTTCTTCATCAACCTGCCGCTCGGCGTGCTGGCGCTCGTGGTGATCGCGCTGGTCCTGCACCTGCCGGCGCCGTCGGCCCCGGGCACCATCGACTACCTCGGCGCCGCGTTGCTCTCGGCCACCGTCACCGGCCTGGTCCTCGTCACTTCCTGGGGAGGCTCCGAGTACGCGTGGAGCAGTCCTCAGATCCGCTGGCTGATCGGCTCGACGGTCGTGCTCGGCCTGGCCTGGTTCGTCAGCGCGCGGCGGACGGCCGAGCCGATCCTGCCGCTGCGGTTGTTCGCGGACCGCACGTTCGCGCTGGCCAGTGTGGCGAGCGTGGCCGTCGGCGTGGCCCTGTTCGGCTCGGTCAGCTACCTGCCGACCTTCATGCAGGTCGTCAACGGCGCGAACGCCACCGACTCCGGGCTGCTCATGCTGCCGCTGGTCGCCGGGATCCTGGTCACCGCCATCCTGTCCGGGCAGCTGATCAGCCGGACCGGGCGGTACAAGGCGTACCCGATCCTGGGCTGCGTCCTCACCGGCGCGGGCACGTTCCTGCTGTCCACCATGGACGAAACCACCAGCCGTACGCTGATCAGCGCGTACATGGTGGTCGTGGGCCTGGGGATCGGGCTGATCCTGCAGGTGCTGATCCTGGTCGTGCAGGCGACCGCGGCGCGGCGGGATCTCGGGGTGGCGACCTCGACGATCACGTTCGTCCGGCAGGTCGGCGGCGCGCTCGGCGTGGCGGTCTGCGGCTCGCTGTTCACGGCCCGGCTGCCGCACGGCCTGAACGTGGCCTCGCTGACCCCCGCGCAGCTGGCCCACCTGCCCGCGGCCGTACGCGAGCCGATCGCGCACGCGTTCGCCCACGCGCTGCCGCCGATCTTCGGTTACCTCGTGCCGCTGCTGGCCGTGGCCCTGGTCTGCGTGGCGTTCCTGCCCGCCGACGCCCTGCGCGGCCACCCCGCATCCGCGGTCAGCCCCGGCCCCGGCACCGGCCCCGGCCCCGGCCCCGGCACCCTGACGCTGACCGGCCGCGTACGCGCGACGGACGGGCGGCCGCTCGACCGGGCCCGGGTGACCCTGCTCGCCCCGGACGGCGGCTACGTCGCCGGCGCGACCGTCGACCCGACCGGCTCCTACTCCGTCGCGGTTCGCCGGCCGGAAACGTACGTGCTGGTCGCGGCCGCTCCCGGACACTGGCCGAAGGCCGACCGCGTACGCGTCGACGGCCCGGCCGTCCACGACGTGACCCTCGGCGGCGCCGCGACCGTCGCCGGAACCGCACCCGCCGGTTCGACCGTGACGCTGACCTCCTCAGTGGACGGACAGGTGGCCGCGTCGGCGCGTACCGGCGCGGACGGCGGCTTCACGTTCGAGCGGCTCGACGCGGGCGACTACACCCTGACCGTCACCGCGCCCGGCCACCAGCCGTTCGCGCACCCCGTCCCGCTCGGCCCCGGCGAACGGCTGACCGTCCCCGTCCACCTGCGGCGGATGGCCGCGATCGGCGGCGTCGTGCGTACCCCTGCCGGCACGCCGGTGGCCGACGCGCACGTCATGCTGCTCGACGACCGCGGCCAGGTACGCGCCCACCTCGTCACCGCAACCGAGGGCGCCTTCAGTTTCGAGGACCTGCCGGACGGCGCGTACACGGTGGTCGCGTCCGGGTACCCGCCCTCGGCGGCGACCGCGTACGCGGACGGGGAGCAGGTCGAGGCCCGGCTGGTGCTCAGCCACGACCAGCCGCACGCCGGCCGCCCACCCCAGGTCCGCACCCCCTCATCCGCCTGATCATCATCCGAAACAACGACGGAACGGCCGGAAGCGTCCTTCTGAGGGATGTTTCGTCGATTCGGGGTCGTTCGTCCGCCCGGCTTTCTCGCACCGCATTCATCACTAGCGTGATAGACAACGAATGCCACGCGGAATGAGCGAGCCATGACCGATGTCCAGTTCAATCCACCGCCCGGATGGCCGCCCGCTCCCGTGGGTTGGCGCCCGCCGGAGGGCTGGCAGCCGGATCCATCTCTTCCGCCCGCCCCGCCCGGATGGCAATGGTGGGTTCCGATCGCGACCGTGACCCCATCGGTTCCTGCGTCGCCGCCAGCGCCCGTCCCTACCGCCGCTCCCGCGGCTCCGCTCGGACAAGCATCACCGCCGATTCACTCGGGCGGCTTGTTCGGGCGGCGGCGCCACCTGGAAGAAGAGAACGAGCAACTGCGTGGCGAAGTCAACCGCTTGCTGGGCCTCGACCTCGCCGCCGCTCGCGCCGAAGGCGACTCCATCCGCTCCGCTCTCCAGCAGTCCCGCCAGGAGTACGCGCAGCTTCAGGCCCAGCTCGCACAACTGAGGGCACAATTGGTACAGACATCGATCGACGTGGACCTCCAAGAGGTCGGCGTGTACGCGTACCAGCATCCGCTCGAGGACGCAGTCGCGTACAAAGCTCGTCTGGCGGACCTCACCGACCACATCAAGGTGATGGCGCGTGGCGACGGAGCGGTCCTCGCCGCCACGGGATGGACCGTGAACGGGTCGATGGCAGAGGGCAGGAAGATGCTCAAGGAGTATTCGAAACTCATGCTCCGCGCCTACAACGCGGAGGCGGACGCCTGCGTACTGCGGGTTCAGCCGCACCGCGTCCACACAGTCATCGACCGGCTGACCAAGGTGGCGGAGACGATCGCCAAGCTCGGCAAGACGATGGGCATTCGCATCGCGCCGGAATACCACCAGCTCCGAGTGCAGGAAATCCGATTGACCGCCGACTATCGATCGCGGCTTGAGGAAGAGAAGGAGCGCGTACGAGAAGAGCGCGAACGCCAGAAAGAGGAACGGGCGGCTGCACTCGAATTCGAGCGCGAGAAGGCACGCCTCGCCAAGGAGCGTGCGCATTACGAGAACGCCCTGGCGAAGCTCACCGCCAACGGCAACGCGGCCGCCGCGGCGGAGATGACGGCGAAGCTCAAGGAGATCGACGAGGCCATCGCCGGCGTCGAAGCTCGAGAGGCGAACATCCGGGCAGGGTTCGTCTACGTGATCTCCAACGTCGGCGCGTTCGGGCCCAAGATGGTCAAGATCGGCATGACTCGCCGCCTGGAGCCCGAAGATCGCGTACGCGAGCTGGGCGACGCGTCGGTGCCGTTCCGGTTCGACACGCACGCGCTGATCTTCAGCTCGGACGCGGTGGGTCTGGAGACCCGGCTACACACGATGCTGCGCGACCGGGCCGTGAATAAGGTCAACCTCCGGCGCGAGTTCTTCTACGCCACCCCGGCCGAGGTACGCGACCTTCTCCGCGAGGCGGCGAGCGAACATGTGCTCCAGTTCCACGAGGAACCGGAGGCGGTGGAATGGCGCCAGAGCTCGAAGCTCGTGACGCCATCCACGTAGTCAGCTCAGATAAGGGCTGTAGAGGGCGCTGAGGAAGCGGATGAGGATCACCTCGCGGACCTTGGGCGGCAGCGCGTCCAGTACCGCGTTCACCGTCGCCATCTCGGGCTGGCCGCCGGAGAAGTCCACCCCCACCGCCGGCAGCAGCGCGGCGAACGCCGCATCGTCCATGGTGGAGAAGTCCAGCGACGACAGCATGCCGAGCAGTTCCGGCGGCGCGGCGACCGGGCCCCGCAGACGGGCGGCCTCGACCGACTCCCGGAGCACGGCGAGCATCGCGTCGACCGCGCCGAGGCTGACGCCGGTCAGGGTCAGGTGCAGGCTGGCGGGCAGTCCGGCGTAGCTGAGCTGCGGCTGGATGAAGAACCCGCGGGCCCGCGCCTCGTCGGCCACCACGAACAGGTCGACGGTGGACGATCCGAGCGCCACCAGGGTCGCGTCCGGCTCGCCGAGGACGTGGAGATCGGGGATGGTCGAGACGCCGGCGATCAGTGCCCGCGTCGCGGCGTAGGCGTCCTGGCCGAGCGAAGCGTAACCGGACGCGCCCAGCGCCTGGAGGGTCGCCCAGGCTCCGGCCAGCGGTCCGGCGCCCTTGCTGCTCTGGACGGTCGAGTTGATCACCGTGTAGCCGGGCCAGTCGGCGCACGCGAAGTACGCGGCCCGGCGCAGCGCGTCGTCGGCGAAGAGCAGGACCGAGGCGCCCTTCGGGGCGTACCCGAACTTGTGCAGGTCCACGGAGAGCGAGGTGACGCCGGGAACGGAGAGGTCGAACGGCCGCACCGGTACGCCGAGCCACGGCAGCAGCCAGCCGCCGACGCACGCGTCCACGTGGCAGGGTACGCCCCGGTCGGCCGCCGACGCGGCGATCTCCGCGACGGGGTCGATGACGCCGTGGGCGTACGAGGGCGCGGACACGACCACGAGCACCGTCGACGGGGTGATCGCCGAGATCATGGCGGCCGGGTCGGCGCGGAAGGTGTCCGCGTCGACCGGGACCGACTTCACGCGTACGCCCAGGTAGTGCCCGGCCTTGTGGAACGCGGCGTGGGCGGTGGTCGGGACGATGATCTCGGGATCGGTGATCTCGGGCCGAGCGTCGCGCGCGGCCTTGACGGCGAGGATGATCGACTCGGTGCCGCCGCTGGTGAAGATGCCGGGGGTGGCCGCGGAGCCGCCGAGCCGGCTCGCGACCGCGCCGACGACCTGGCGTTCGAGGTGCACGATGCTGGGGAAGGCGGTCGGGTCGAGCCCGTTGACCTCCAGCATCTCCAGGTACGCCGCCCGCGCGGCCTGGCGCACGTCCTCGCGCCCGCTGTCGTAGACGTAGGCGGTGGTGCGCCCGCCCTGGGTCGGCAGGTCGGCGCGGCGGGCCGCGGCGAGTTCGGCGAGCAGTTCCTCGACGGGGCGTCCGTTCTCCGGCAGCAACGGTCTTCTCCTTGCTGGATGGCTGAGCTGAGCTGAGCTGGGCTGGACTAGCTGGACTGGGTTAGCGGCTGGGCTCGGCGGCCGCCACCCCGGGACCCGTGACGGTCCGGGTGCGGCCGTACGCGCGCAGCGCCGGCAGCGAGACGAGCATGAGCACTGCCGGGACGGCCGTGTAGCCGAGTAGCAGCATGGTGCGCGCGGTGGCCGTCTGGGCCACCGGGGCGTCGAAGGTGGACGAGGCGAAGCCGCCCAGGGTGAGCAGCACCGCGTAGACGCCGGGGCCGATCGCGAGCCCGGCGGTCTCCCCCGCCGTCCAGGCGCCGGTGAAGGCGCCCGCCTGCATCCGCCCGGTCCGCGCCGCGTCCGCCACGACGGCGTCCGGCATCAACGCGAGCGGCAGTACCTGCAGCGCCGCGTAGCAGAGCCCGAGGACGGCGGCCAGCGCGAGCACGGCCGGGACGGACTTCGCGGCGGCGGCGGGGTAGCCCAGCGCGCAGGCGGCGGCGAAGCCGACGGTGGCGACCGTGAAGCAGCGCAGCCGGCCGAAGCGGCGGGCGAGCGCCGACCAGACGGGCACGGCCAGCGCGCTCGGCCCGACCACGCAGACGAACAGCGCCGAGGTCAGCGTGTTGTCGCCGAGCCAGTAGGTGGCGATGTAGGGCGCCGCCGCGAGCATCGTCGCGATGCCGAGCGCCTGGACGACGAACGCGGTCATGAGCCGGAAGAACGGGCGGTTCCCGCGCGCGGTACGGAAGGTGGCGGCGAGGCCGAGCGGCTGCTCGCCGGCGGACGACGGCACCCAGCGGGTGGACAGCGTCGCGGTGAGGCAGGCGGCCAGGATGACGACGCCGACGACCAGGCCCATGAGCGCGTACCCGGGCCGGCCCTTGCCGCCCGCGTTCACCACGACCGGGGCGAGGCCGCCCGCGACCAGGATGCCGAGGGTCAGGAAGACGATCCGCCACGTCATGATCCGCAGGCGTACGCCCTGATCCGGCGACATCTCCGCGGGCAGGGCCACGTAGGGGACCTGGAACGCGGCGAAGCTGACCGAGGCGAACACGAAGGCGACGATCACCCAGCCCGCGGCGGCCGAGCCGGTCCCGGGCGCGAGGAACATCAGCGCGAACGCCACCGGCAGCGCGAACGAGCCGAGCAGCAGCAGCCGCCGACGGCGGCCGGTGCGGACGGCCTCGCGATCGGAGGCCGCCCCGATCAGGGGGTTGAAGAGCACGTCGAGGGCCTTGGGGGCGACCACGACCACGCCGGCGAGCGCCGCCGGGACGGCCAGGATGTCGGTCATGTAGTAGAGGAGCAGCAGCCCGGGGACGGTCGAGAAGACGCCCGTCCCGATCGAGCCGACGCCGTAGCCGAAGAGGCGGGCACGCTTCATGGGGTCTCCGTCAGTAACGCCGTGACGAGGGTGTCGAGGTGCGCGCGGTATCTGTCCACAGTGGCCTGGTCGCCGGGGCCGTGCCGCCGGCCGTCGGGCTCGATGATGCCGCCGCGGCAGAAGCCGTGGATGCTCCACGTGACCGTCCACAGTGCCATCTGCACGTCCCGGCCGCGCGCCGAGAACGCCTCCAGCACCAGTCCCGCGAGCGGCCACGCGTACTCGGCCTCGGGCTCGCCCACCTCCGCGGCGTCCGCCAGCCACCGGCGCATCCACAGCGCCGGTATCTCCGGGTTCGCCAGGCAGAAGTCCAGGTAGCGGCCCACCAGCAGGCGCGCGCCCGCGACCAGGTCGCCCGCCGCCGCCAGCTCCCCCACCGCGTCGGTCAGCGCCGCCATCTCCCGGGTGTACGCGCGCCGCATCACCTCGCGGTACAGCTCCGCCTTCGAGCCCACGTGGTACGCGACGGTGGCGATGTTGAGCCCGCTGGCCTTGCCGATCTCGCGGGTGGTGGTGCCGTCGTAGCCGCGCTCGGCGAACAGCCGCGTGGCCGCCGCGAGGACGCGTTCACGACTGTCGTCCGGGGTGGCCATGCCCGCCAAGCTACTGTGTCGACAATGCCTCCGTCAATCGTTTGATGGAGAACAGATTGTTACCCGATTTTGTCGTACTTTCGCAGGCCGTAGCGCCGGATGAGATCGATGAGGCTGTTCGCGTACGTCTGCGAGGTCGCGTACCCGGCCTTCTGCAGCTCCCGCGCGAACTGCTCGGGGTCGTCGCGGTGCTTCATCGCGGTCGCGTACCGGGACAGGGTCGCCAGCTGCCGCCCGTGATCGTCGAACGAGTCGGCCATCCGCCGGTACGCCCGGAAGTCGGCCCGCTCGCTGTGGCAGGTACTGCCGGAGCACTCCGAGGTCAGGTAGTTCGAGCAGCCGATCGCGATGCCGCCCGGGTCGCCGAAGCACTTCATGCCGAAGTAGCTGTGGTCGAGGCGGGTGAGCGTACTGCGGCCCCAGCCTGATTCGAGGACGGCCTGGGCCATGGTGACCGAGGCGGGCACCTGCCACGTCCGCATGCTCTGCTGGGCCGGCCCGGCGACCAGCGAGAGGAACGCGGCCGTCGTGGCCGGCGGTACGGTCGCCGGGTCCTGCCCGCACCACGGGTAGCGCGGTCTGGCCGGGCTCCACCGCACGTACTGGTCGGCGACATACTGGCCGGCCGCCAGCCGGTCCCAGGTGCCGTTGCCCTCGATCTTCGTACCCCAGGCGCGGCACTCGACGGTCAGGCCCGTGCCGTCGGCGAGCTGCCGCGCCGTCGCGTACCCGGTGCCAGGCCCCGTGCGGACGTTGAGCACGCCGCTGGTGATGTGGACGGCCGGGTGCGTGGCGTCGGTGGGCGCGTCGCCGCACCAGGGCAGCTTCGGGCGTACGCCGCCCGGCCACTGCACGAACGCGTCGGCGACGTGGCCGTGCCCCCAGTCCAGCCGGTCCCACAGCGCGGAGGTGCGCTGGCTGCCGCTGATCTGCTGGCCGAACACCTGGCACACGACGTGGACGGTCGAGCCGTCGGTGACGGCGCCGATCACGGAACGGTCCGTCGCCGCCCCCGAGCGGACGTTCAGCCCGCCGGACGCGCGGACGATCGCGGACGAGCCGGCGGCGTACGCGGGAGCGGTGACACCGGTCCCCGCGAGGGCGCCGAGGACCAGGGCGGCCAGAGCGAGCTTCATGCAGGTTTAACCGCAGTTACCGCTTAAGAGGTACTTGTTGGGACGAAGTACGATTCGCACTCGTGCCGTAAATCGTTCTCCCAGCCGACATTCATGGCTGACCTGGGAATACACGGCTAGCGTGAAGCCATGGGAACGATCTACGAGGCTCCTGCGCGGCGCCGGCGAGGCCGGCGGATCGCTCTCATCGCCGGGCTGGTGCTCGTCGTCCTGCTGGCGGGGGCCGCGGTGGGCGGGTGGGCGTACTACCACTCCGTCGACAGCAAGCTCCACCGGATCAGCGTCGCCTCGCTGACCGATCCGCAGAACAGCCCGCAGAACATCGCCGCCGGTACGCAGAACATCCTGCTGCTCGGCTCCGACTCCCGCAATCCCGACACGACGGACGGCTCGCGCACGGACACGATCATGGTGGCCCACATCTCGGCCGACCACCGCAGCGTCCAGCTGATCTCGATTCCCCGGGACACCTACGTGGACATTCCCGACCACGGCAAGGACAAAATCAACTCCGCGTTCGCCGAGGGCGGGGCCGACCTGATGGTGCGTACGGTGCAGTCCTTCACCGGGCTGCGGATCGACCACGTGGCGCTGATCGACTTCTCCGGCTTCAAGGAGATCGTGGACGCGCTCGGCGGCATCGACATCCACGTCGACCAGACGTTCACCTCGATCCACACGCAGCACGAGTTCGTCAAGAACGCCGACGGGCAGACGACCCACATGGACGGCGCGACCGCCCTCGACTACGCCCGCCAGCGCTACCAGTTCACCGACGGCGACTTCACCCGCATCGCGCACCAGCACCAGGTGATCAAGGCCGTCATGGACAAGGCGGTCAGCACCGGCACGGTCACCGACCTGGCCAAGCTGCACTCGTTCCTCAGCGCCACGGCCAGCGCCGTCACCGTGGACGACACCCTGTCACCGCTCGACACGGCCTGGGCGATGCGCTCGATCACCAGCGCCGACGTCACGTTCGTGACGAACCCCTCCGCCGGTACGCCGACCATCGACGGCGAGAGCGTGGTCCTCTCGGACGAGACGAAGTCGCCGGAGCTCTGGCAAGCCGTCGCGAACGACACGGTCCCGCAGTGGGTCGCCGACAACCCGACGTACGTCCGCTAGGAGTCGTACTTGTACAGCTGGAACTGCCGCATGATGCCGATCAGCGCGGCGGCGTAGGTCGGCGAGGTCGCGTACCCGGCCCGCTGGAGTTCCCGGGCGAACCGTTCGGGCGCCTTCCGGTACTTCATCGCGGTCGCGTACCGGTCGTAGAGGGCCAGCAGCCGGCCGTGGTCCACGAACGAATCGGTCGCGTTCCGGTACGCCCGGAACACGTCCCGCGTGTTCCAGCAATGCCCGCGGCCGGCGCATTCGCGCGTCGCGTACGCCGAGCAGCCGACGGCCACCCTGCCGGGGTCGCCGAAGCATTTCATGCCGAAGTAGCCGTGGTCCTTGACCGTCAGCGGGCTGCTCCCCCACCCCGACTCCAGGATGGCCTGCGCGATCGTCACCGACGCCGGTACGCCGAACCGCTGCCGGCTCACCCGGGCCGGGCCGGCGACCCGGGCGATGAAGGCGGCTCGCGTGGCGGGCGGGTTCTCGGCGGGCGCCTGGCCGCACCAGGGCAGCCAGGGACGCGTACCCCCGGTCCAGCGGACGTAGGCCTGGGTGATGTAGCGGCCGGCGCCGAGCCGGTACCAGACGGGATCGCCGGCGATGTTCTCGGCCCACACGCGGCACGTGACCGTGACGCCCGCGCCGGGGGCGAGGTGGCCGACCACGGCGGCGCGCAGGCCGGGCCCGGAGCGGACGTTGACGGGCGTGCCGGACACGATGCCCGCGGACACGATGCCGGCGGCGACCGTGCCCGCGAGGTCCGCGCAGTCCGGCGCCGTACGCCCGCGCGGCCACGCCACGAAGGCGTCGGAGACGAACCCGCCGCCGGCGAGCCGGTCCCAGGCGGCGGTCGTCCGCAGGCTGCCGACGATGTTCTGGCCGGTCATCCGGCAGGCGACGGCGAGCGCGGACCGGTTCGCCACCCGCCGGACGACCGGGTGCGACAGCCCCGGCCCGGTACGCACGTTCAGCCCGATCGAGGACCGGACCACGGGCCCGGCGGCGGCCGCTACGGCGTTCCCGGGAACCGCTTCGGCGCTTCCGGGAGCCGTGAACGGGCTCAGCAGCAGCGCGAGGACCGGCAGGACGAGGGCGCGGCGCGGTTCCCGGAAGGCCCGCCGGTGGTTCCGCATGACGGCCTCCTCGTGACATCCGGTTCGAAAGCCGGTAAAGCGAGCACTCATCGCATACCCAGCGTAACCGGATGAATACGACACGGCGTCGGAATTCGCGGAGAACCCCCGGACGTGAGGTTCGCCGCTCAGGGCTACCCCGATGCCGGTTTGGGGCCGGTGACACGCGACAATGGTCACTATGCTGACCCGCCCCGATCTCCGGAACGTCGCGATCGTCGCCCACGTCGATCATGGCAAGACAACGCTCGTCGACGCCATGCTCAAGCAGGGCGGTGCGATCCACACGCGCGGCGAGATGGCCGACCGCGTGATGGATTCCATGGATCTGGAGCGCGAAAAGGGCATCACGATCCTCGCCAAGAACACCGCAGTGCACTACCAGAACGCCGCCGGCGAGTCGATCACGATCAACATCATCGACACCCCGGGCCACGCCGACTTCGGCGGTGAGGTCGAGCGCGGTCTGACCATGGTCGACGGTGTCGTGCTCCTCGTGGACGCCTCCGAGGGCCCGCTCCCGCAGACCCGCTTCGTGCTCCGCAAGGCGCTCAAGGCGAAGCTGCCGATCATCCTCGTCATCAACAAGGTGGACCGCCCGGACGCGCGGATCAAGGAGGTCGTGGACGACACCTACGAGCTCTTCCTCGACCTCGACGCGGACGAGTCGCAGATCGACTTCCCGATCGTCTACGCCTGCGCCCGCGACGGCATCGCCTCGCTGAGCCAGCCCGAGGACGGCAAGGTCCCGACCGACTCGGACACCCTGCAGCCGCTCTTCCAGACGCTGCTCGACACGATCCCGGCGCCGGCGTACACCGAGAACGCCCCGCTGCAGGCGCACGTCACCAACCTGGACGCCTCACCGTTCCTCGGCCGGCTCGCGCTGTGCCGCGTCCGCGAGGGCGTCATCCGCAAGGGCCAGTCGGTGATGTGGTGCAAGACCGACGGCACCACGGAGCGCGTACGCATCTCCGAACTGCTCATGACCGACGGCCTGGAGCGCAAGCCGGCCGAGCAGGCGGGCCCGGGCGACATCATCGCGGTCGCCGGCATCCCGGAGATCATGATCGGTGAGACCCTGGCCGACGCCGAGAACCCGATCGCGCTGCCGCTGATCACGGTCGACGAGCCGGCCATCTCGATGACCATCGGCACCAACTCCTCGCCGCTGGTCGGCCGGGCCAAGGGGAGCAAGGTCACCGCCCGCATGGTCAAGGACCGCCTGGAGAAGGAGCTGGTCGGCAACGTCTCGCTGCGGGTCCTGCCGACCGAGCGCCCCGACACCTGGGAGGTGCAGGGCCGCGGCGAGCTGGCCCTGGCCATCCTCGTCGAGCAGATGCGCCGCGAGTCCTACGAGCTGACGGTGGGCAAGCCGCAGGTCGTCACCAAGGAGATCGACGGCCGGGTCCACGAGCCGGTCGAGCGCCTCACCATCGACGCTCCCGACGAGTACCTCGGCGCGATCACGCAGCTGCTGGCCACCCGCAAGGGCCGCATGGAGCAGATGGTCAACCACGGCACCGGCTGGATCCGGATGGAGTGGCTGGTCCCGGCCCGCGGCCTGATCGGCTTCCGGACCGAGTTCCTCACCGACACCCGCGGCACCGGCATCCTGCACCACGTCTTCGAGAAGTACGAGCCCTGGTTCGGCGAGCTGCGTACGCGCAACAACGGCTCGCTCGTGGCCGACCGGTCCGGCCCGGTGACCGCCTTCGCGATGACCAACCTGCAGGAGCGCGGCACGCTGTTCGTCGACCCCGGCACCGAGGTCTACGAGGGCATGATCGTCGGTGAGAACTCGCGCTCGGACGACATGGACGTGAACATCACCAAGGAGAAGAAGCTCACCAACATGCGCGCGTCCACGTCGGACGAGACCGAGAAGCTGATCCCGCCGCGCAAGCTGTCGCTGGAGCAGGCCCTCGAGTTCTGCCGCGAGGACGAGTGCGTCGAGGTGACGCCGGTGGCCGTACGCATCCGCAAGGTGGTGCTGGACCAGACGCAGCGGGCCCGCGAGACGGCCCGCCGCAAGCACGCCAGCTGATCTGCCCGGAGCAGACGCAGAAGGGCGGGTGCCGGTCGGCACCCGCCCTTTCGCTTGTCCAGCCCGGCTACTGCGCTTTCTGGATCTACTGCGCCTTCTGGATCTACTGAGCGTTCTGGATGCAGAGAACGCCGTACTTCCGGGACGGCAGCGGCGTTCCGTGACACGACGCCCCGTCCGTGACGGCGACGACCTCGGCGTCATGCGGGCCGGCGCAGTCCACTTCGGTCAACCGGCCGCCGCCGCGGTTCACGCACTTGCCCGCCAGGCCGTTGATGACGTCCTCGACCGACGGGATCCCCGAACCGGTGATGACCGGCGTACTCGTGATCACCGGACTCTGCTCGTACGGCGAGTACGGGTCGTTGGCGTCGGTCGACGCCGCCAGGACGATCAACCCGATGACCAGGACGGGCAGGAGGACGCCCAGGATCGCCGGACGCTGGTACAGCGGCTTGCCCGGATCGGCCGGCGCGCGACCGCCCGGCATCGGCTGCGCCGCGGGCAGGTTCGCCACCGTCGAGCGCCGGAACAGGTTGATCAGGATGGTGACCGGGGCGATCACCATCGACGCGTACCCCCACCAGCCGGCGAGCAGCGTGTGGGCCGTGGTGGAGCGGAAGGCGTACAGGCCGCAGTCGCGGCAGAACGGTCCGGTGACCGACGCGAACCGCATCACCAGGATCATCCCGGTGTGCTTGCGGAACGTGGTCTGCGCGGCGGGCCCGTTGCCGCAGAACCGGCAGACGAGCCCGGGCACGGGCGGCGCCACCGGGTACGCGCCCGGACGCTGGGAGAGGTTCGGCGGGAACAGGTCGGTCATGAGGGGGCCTACCGGGGAGCGAGGGGAAAGATCAGCGGGATGCTACCGCCTCAGATCCCGAAGCACGTGCAGTTGACCATCAGCGCCCGCACGCTGCTCACGTACGACGGGTTGGGAATCTTGATCCCGGCGTCGGTGTCGACCGCCCCGTACCCGTAGTTGTAGCTGGCGATCACCGCGTTGAGCAGGCATGGAGTCTTGTAGTTCGGCACCGCCGGGTCACCGCTGACGCAGTCGTCCGCGCTGAGCGAGTAGTCGCTGTCGAAGTACACGTCCCCGAAGTACTTCACCAGCCACTGCAGGTACGCCGCCCCGATCATCGTGTTGCCGGACAGCGTCTTCACGTCGTAGTCGGTGCCGAACTTCTGGTTCATCCAGGTGGCCGTGTTCGGCATGACCTGCATCGTGCCGATCCCGCCGTCGCAGGCCATGATGGTCGACTGCCAGCCGCTCTCCTGCCACGCGATCGCCTTGAGCAGCTGCGGGGTGAGGTCGACGGCGGTGCCGGGCCAGAACGACTTCGCGGCCGCGGTGTCGAGGGCGGCGCGTACGTCCGTCTTGGCGGCGTCGGTCCCGGCGTGGTACGGGCACTTCACGCCGCTCGGCAGCGGTGACGCCTTCGGCTTGGGCGGCGGCTGCGTGACCGTGACCGGCTTGCGGCTCGGCGTCGGCTTCGGACTCGGCTTGCGCGAGGCGCTCGGCTTCACCGACGGCGACTTCGCCGTCGACGCCGAGGGCAGGACGGCGGCCTCGATCGACGGAGGCACCGCCGAGGCGGACGGCGACGGGCCCACCACCGCCACCGGATCAGGCTTACCGGAGAAGCCGAAGGCGGCCAGGCCGACCAGGCTCGCCCCGGCGACCAGCGCAGCGATCGAGATGACCAATCCGTTCCTGCTGTTCACGTACGCCTCCCCGTGCCGCCGGAACGGGGGAAATACCGGCGGACCCGGTTGAACCTACCCGCGTACCCCAAGTGCGCCAAAAGGGTTCGGATACTCATTCGCGCAGGGGGAAATAGCTCAGCGGTTCGGGTAGCGTCCGGGGCATGACGCGCGCGCTCGACGCCCTCCGCCCCGACCTCGAAGCCCTGACCAGCACCGGCGGAACCGTGTCCATATGGGCCGGTCCGATCGACGGCCCCCCGGCGTACGCGTGGAACGAGGATGCCGGGCACTACGCGGCGAGCACGATGAAGGTCGCCGTCATGGCGGCCGCCTTCCGGGCCGCCGAGCGCGACGAGCTCGACCTCGGTGCCCAGGTCGACATCGTCAACCGGTTCACGTCGGCCCACCCGGGCGCCCCCGCGTACGCCATCGACGCCGACGACGACAACGACGAGGCGGTGACCAGCCGGATCGGCGGGCGGGCCGACCTGGGCTGGCTGATCGAGCGCATGATCGTGCGCTCCAGCAATCTGGCCACGAACCTGGTGATCGAGCAGCTGGGCGGGACGGCCGGGGTCAACGAGGTGTGGCGGGCGGTCGGCGCGAAGCGGTCGGTGACCGGCCGCGGCATCGAGGACGCGGCGGCGCGCGAGGCCGGGGTGACCAACACGGTGACCGCCGCGGACCTGGCCGCGCTGTTCTCGGCGCTCGCCCGGCACGACATCGCGACCACGGAGAGCTGCGACGCGATGCTGCGCATCCTGCTCGCCCAGGAGTACCGCGACGACCTGCCGGCCGGCCTGCCCGAGGGCACGCCGGTGGCCGCAAAGAACGGCTGGGTGACGGGTGTACGACACGGCGCCGCGGTGGTGCTCCCCGACGACGAGCCGCCCTTCACCCTCGTGATCTGCACCTCCACCGATCTCGGCGAGGCCGAAGGGGCCGCTCTCGTGGCAAGGATCGCCGAGGCGGCCTGGCGCGACCGAAAAGCCTTCACATAGGCTGGCCCCCGTGCCGATCTCTGAAGTGCGCACGCACCGCCTCGTCGCCCCCCTGCACACCCCGTTCGTCACGGCGCTCCGGCGTACGACGCACACGGAAAGCCTGATCGTCGAGCTCGTCGACGAGGACGGGCGGCACGGCTACGGCGAGGCGCCCGGGGTCTGGCAGGTCACCGGCGACAACATCGCCGGCGCCCAGGCCTGCGTCGAGGCCGTTCTGCGCCCGCTGCTCACCGGCGCCGACCCCGACGACACCGTCGCGCTCACCCGCCGCGTCGAACGCGCGGTCCGCGACAACCAGGCCGCCAAGATGGCCGTCGACATCGCGCTGCACGACCTCGCCGCGCGCCGCCGGAACATCTCCCTGGTACGCCTGCTCGGCGGCACCGGTTCGCGCGTACGCACCGACGTGACGATCGCGGCCGGCGAGGTGGAGGCGTTGCGGTCGGCCGCGAAGGAGCGGGTCGCCGAGGGCTTCACGACCCTGAAACTCAAGGTGGGCACCGACGCGGCCGGGGACCTGGCCCGCATCGCCGCCGTCCGGGACGCCGCCGGACCCGACGTCACCATCCGGCTCGACGCCAACCAGGGCTGGTCCGCCCGCGAAGCGGTACGCATCATCCACGGCCTGGAGAACGCCGCCCTCGGCGTCGAGTTCGTCGAACAGCCGGTACCGCACTGGGACATCGAGGGCCTGGCCTGGGTCAGCGACCGCGTCGAGACGCCGATCATGGCCGACGAGTCCCTGTTCTCCGTACGCGACCTCGTCGAGATCATCCGGCGCCGCGCGGCCGACCTGGTCAACGTCAAGCTGGCCAAGTGCGGCGGCCTGACGAACGCGCGTACGCTGCTGGAACTCGCCCGCGCCCACGACCTCGGGACGGTCGTCGGCTCCATGATGGAGTCCCCGATCGGCATCGGGGCGGCGGCCGCGCTGGTGGCCGCGTACCCGACGACCGCCGTGCCGGACCTCGACGCCGCCTGGTGGCTGGAGTCCTCGCCCGTCACCGGCGGCCTGAGATACGAGGGCGCCGAGATCGTCCTGCCGGAGGGGCCGGGTCTGGGGGTCGAGCTGTGAACGCGTCCGTCCGAGTGGCCACCGCCACCCTCTTCCGGCAGCCCACCGGCGACCGGCCGGCCGACGAACCGGCGCTCGCCGCCGTCACCGACGTCCGCCGCTGGGTCGCCGGCCTCGACGACAAGGAACGGATGCGTCCCGCCGTCGTCACGCAGGCGCTGCTCGGCGAGCACGTCGTCGTCGAGGAGGAGCGCGACGGCTGGTCCCGGGTCGTGGTGACCGGGCAGCCCGCGACCGACCTGGACACCCGCGGCTATCCCGGCTGGCTCCCGACCCACCAGCTCGCCCCGTCGCCGGCGGTCTCCTCGTCGGCTGCATCGTCGTCGGCTGCATCGTCGTCGGCTGCATCGTCGTCGGCTGCATCGTCGCCGGAAGGCCCGGACTTCGTCGTGGCGGTGACCGCGACCACGCTGCGCGACGCCCCCGACGGCGACCTCGTGCTCCCCTCCGTCGTCCTCGGTACGCATCTCCGCCCCGCGACCGGCCACCCGATGGCCGCCCGGCGCCGGAGCAACGCCGCGGACGGCTGGTCGGCGGTGTGCGTACCCGGTTTCGACGAACCCCTCTGGGCGCGCACTCTCGACCTGTCCCGCACCCCGTCCGGCCCGGTACGCCCCCGCGACGTCCTCAAGACGGCCACGATGATGCGCGAAGTCGCGTACGTGTGGGGTGGGCTGTCGCCGTTCGGCATCGACTGCTCCGGCCTCGTGCACCTCTCCTTCCGCCGGCACGGCGTGACGCTGCCGCGCGACGCGTACAACCAGGCGGCCGCGACCCAGCCGCTGGAGTTCGGCGAGGAGAAGCCCGGCGACCTCTACTTCTTCGCCCGGCCCGGGGAACGCGTACACCACGTCGGCTTCGTGGCCGCCGCCCCGCGCGGCGACCGCCGGGTGATGCTGCACGCCTGCTCGGCCAAGGGCGAGGTGGTCATCGAGGAGCTGACCGGCGACCGCGCCGCCACCCTGGTCTCCACCCACCGCCCCTGACCCACCTCTCCGCAGGTCGGTGCGGTGAAAACGGTGACCAGACCGCGGCGAAGGATGCTTCGCCCCACTGTGCTGGCAGTGGAGGCCCCGCCCGGGTTTGGCGGGGCCGGAGCGGTCTCCCGCGGGAGGAGCGGAAGTGAGATCGACGGACCCGGGACAAAAGATCCTAAAGGATCCCTACGCTTTGGATGTCTGTAACGAGCGGTCCCGGCTGGACTTCACCAGGCTGGCGATCGTCGCCACCAGCAGCGTCCCGATGATCACCGCGAGCGACAGCCAGATCGGGATGTGCGGGGCCCAGCCCACCGGTTCGCCGCCGTTGATGAACGGGAGGCTGTTCGTGGCGAGCGCCTCCAGGAAGAGCTTGACGCCGATGAACGCGAGGACCGCGGCGAGCCCGACGGACAGGTAGACGAGCCGGTTGAGCAGGCCGCCGAGGAGGAAGTACAGCTGGCGCAGGCCCATCAGCGCGAAGACGTTCGCGGTGAAGACCAGGTACGGCTCCTTGGTGAGGCCGAAGATCGCGGGGATCGAGTCGAGCGCGAAGATCAGGTCGGTGGTGCCGATCGCGATCATGACGATGAGCATCGGGGTGAACAGCCGCCTGCCGTTGACCCGCGTGGTCAGCTTGGCGCCGTCGGACTCCTTGCTCATCGGCAGGATCCGGCGGGCCCACCGGATCATCAGGTTCTCCTTGTAGTCACTCTCGTCGTTCTCGCCGTGCTTGAGCAGCGTGATCGCGGTGTAGACCAGGAAAAGCCCGAAGAAGTAGAAGACCCAGGAGAACCGGCTCACGACCGCGGCGCCGGCGGCGATGAACGCGCCGCGCATCACCAGCGCTATCACGATGCCGATGAGCAGAACCTTCTGCTGGTACGCGCGGGGCACCGCGAACCGGGCCATGATGATCACGAAGACGAAGAGATTGTCGACGGAGAGGCTGTACTCGGTCAGCCAGCCCGCGAAGAACTCGCCTGCGTACTGGCTGCCTTCGTGCAGGTAGATCCAGACGCCGAAGAGGGCGGCGAGTCCGACGTAGAAGGCGACCCAGAGCGACGATTCGCGCATCGAGGGTTCATGGGGGCGGCGCCCCACGATCATGAGGTCCACCACGAGCAGCGCTACCAGCGCGACGAGAGTGACGACCCATTCCAGCGTGGTGACGTTCATAGAGAATCCTCCGGTTGGCAGCATTTTGCCCCAGAGGTCTCTCCCGCCGCGAGAGCCCTACGCTCAGGGTTCACACGACCGATGACACCGGGCTCCTCTGTGCGAGCCGTGCTGACGAGGCCATCGCGGGGGGATACTCCCCTCTCTGTAGCACCATTGTCGCTCATGAGACGCCCCAGGGCGAAACCGGGCCGGAAGATCGGCGTGGCAGGATCTTCTCCATGGTTCTGGAGATCGCCCAGTTCGAGATCATCCCTGGTCAGGAGGACGCGTTCGCGGCCGCGTACGCGCAGGCCCGGCACCTGCTGGAGGCCACCGACGGCTTCCTGTCGGTACGCATGACCCGCGGCGTGGAGTCGCCGTCCCGTTTCGTCCTGCTGGTCGAGTGGGCGACGGTGGCCGCGCACGAGGAGAATTTCCGCGGGTCGGAGCGCTTCGGCCAGTGGCGGGCATTGATCGGTCCGCACTTCGCCGCGCCGCCGGCGGTCGAGCACTTCGCCGACCTCTGAGCCGGACGGCACATCCCGTGAGGTTGATCACTTCGGACGGGGTCGCGATCGACGCGCACCATGATCCCGGCCCCGCCCCGCTCTCCCCACCCAGCGCCGGTCGCCTCACGTCCGGCGAATCCGTCGAACCCGCGAGGACTGAATCCGTCGAACCCGCGAGGACCGCGTTCGTCGTGGCCCACGGATTCACGGGCACCTGGCGGAAGCCGGCGACCCGGCGGGCGGCGGCCGTGTTCGCGCGCTACGGCGGCGTCGTGACCTTCGACTTCCGCGGCCACGGCCGGTCGGCGGGCGGGTCGACCGTCGGCGCCCTGGAGATCCACGACCTGGAGGCGGCCGTCGGCTGGGCCCGCGAACTGGGCTACGACAAGATCGTCACGGTCGGCTTCTCGATGGGCGCCTCCGTGGTGGTACGCCACGCCGCCCTCGTACGCGGAGTCGCCGCTGCCGTCGCCGTCAGCGGTCCGGCGCGCTGGTACTACCGCGGAACGCCGCCCATGCGCCGGGTGCATCTCGTCATCGAGAACCCGGTCGGCCGGATGGTGTCCCGGGTCTTCCTGCGTACGCGGATCGCCGGGGGCGGCGCCTGGGACCCGGTCCCCGAGGCGCCGTTCGAGGTGTCCGGACGGATCGCGCCGGCCCCTCTGCTCGTGGTGCACGGGGACGCCGACGCCTACTTCCCGGTGGAGCACGCGCACCAGCTCTATGACGCGGCCGAGCCGCCCAAGGAACTGTGGATCGAGGCGGGCTTCGGGCACGCCGAGAACGCCGCTCCGCCGGAGCTGCTCGACCGCGTCGCGCAATGGGCGGTCAAGCAGCTCACGGCATAGCCGGGCCTCTCAGGCTGCGGTGTGTTGGGCTGCGGTGTGTTGGGCGGCGGCGTCTCAGGCGGCCGCGTCCATCACCCGCAGCTCCTTCTTCAGCTCCTGCATCTCGTCCCGGATCCGGGCCGCCAGCTCGAACTGGAGTTCGCCGGCCGCCGCGAGCATCTGCTCGTTCAGGTCGCCGATGAGCCGGGTCAGCTCCTCGCGCGCCATGCCCTGCGTCTTGGCCTCGATGTGCCCGCTGGACTTGCGGCTCGAACCGGTCGGGGTCGGCGTCTTGCCGCGCGACATGCCACGGCCGCTGCCGCCGACCGGGGTCGAACCGAGCACGGCGTCGGTCTCCTCCGCCTCGCGGTAGATGTCGTCGAGGATGTCGTGGATGCGCTTGCGCAGCGGCTGCGGGTCGATGCCGTGTGCCTCGTTGTGCGCGATCTGCTTCGCCCGCCGCCGGTCGGTCTCCTCGATGGCCTTGGCCATCGACGGTGTGATCTTGTCGGCGTACATGTGGACCTCGCCGGAGACGTTACGCGCGGCGCGGCCGATGGTCTGCACGAGCGACGTCCCCGAACGCAGGAAGCCTTCCTTGTCCGCGTCGAGGATCGCCACGAGCGAGACCTCCGGCAGGTCGAGCCCTTCCCGCAGCAGGTTGATGCCGACGAGCACGTCGAAGTCGCCCTTGCGCAGCTCCTTGAGCAGCTCGACCCGGCGCAGGGTGTCCACTTCGGAGTGCAGGTAGCGCACGCGGATGCCGTGCTCGAGGAGGTAGTCGGTGAGGTCCTCGGCCATCTTCTTCGTCAGCGTCGTGACCAGCACCCGCTCGTCCCGCTCGGTACGCAGCCCGATCTCGTGCATGAGATCGTCGATCTGGCCCTTGGTCGGCTTGATGACGACCTGGGGGTCGACCAGGCCGGTCGGCCGGATGACCTGCTCGACGAACTCGCCGCCGGACTGGCGCAGCTCCCACGGGCCGGGGGTGGCCGACAGGAACACCTGCTGACCGACCCGCTCCAGGAACTCGTCGAAGCGCAGCGGCCGGTTGTCCATCGCGGACGGCAGCCGGAAACCGTGCTCCACCAGTACGCGCTTGCGCGAGGCGTCGCCCTCGTACATGCCGCCGATCTGGGGGACGGTGTTGTGCGACTCGTCGACGACGGTCAGGAAGTCGTCCGGGAAGTAGTCGAGGAGGCAGTGCGGCGGGCTGCCGGCCTCGCGGTAGTCGATGTGCCGCGAGTAGTTCTCGATGCCGGAGCAGAACCCGACCTGGCGCATCATCTCGATGTCGTAGGTGGTCCGCATCCGCAGCCGCTGCGCCTCCAGCAGCTTGCCCTGCCGGTCGAGCTCGGCGAGCCGGTCCTCCAGCTCCTTCTCGATGCCGGCCAGCGCGCGTTCCATCCGCTCCGGGCCGGCGGTGTAGTGCGTGGCCGGGAAGACCAGCAGCTGGTCGACCTCCTTCACGACGTCGCCGGTCAGCGGGTGCAGGTAGGACAGCTTCTCGACCTCGTCGCCGAACAGTTCGACGCGGACCGCCAGCTCCTCGTAGGCCGGAATGATCTCCAGCGTGTCCCCGCGGACGCGGAACGTCCCCCGGTTGAACGCCAGGTCGTTGCGGCTGTACTGGATGTCGACCAGCTGGCGCAGCAGCTTGTCCCGGTCGACCTCGTCGCCGACCTTGACCTTGACCGCCCGCTCCAGGTATTCCTGCGGCGTTCCGAGGCCGTAGATCGCGCTGACGGTCGCCACGACGACGACGTCCCGGCGGGTCAGCAGGGACATGGTCGCCGAGTGGCGCAGCCGCTCGACCTCCTCGTTGATCGAGGAGTCCTTCTCGATGTAGGTGTCCGTCTGCGGGATGTACGCCTCGGGCTGGTAGTAGTCGTAGTAGCTCACGAAGTACTCGACCGCGTTGTTCGGCAGCAGCTCGCGGAACTCCTTGGCGAGCTGGGCGCACAGCGTCTTGTTGGGGGCGAGCACCAGCGTCGGGCGCTGCAGGCGCTCGATCAGCCAGGCCGTGGTGGCGCTCTTGCCCGTGCCGGTGGCACCCATGAGGACGACGTGCTTCTCGCCGGCCCGCACCCGGCGCTCCAGCTCCGCGATCGCGGTCGGCTGGTCGCCGGAGGGGACGTAATCGCTGATGACGCGGAACTCGCCGTCCAGCCGCGGAATCTCCAGAGCCATGAGCCCAACCTAGCCCGTGGGTATGACAACCTCCGCCGACAACGCCCTGTAGGGCCGGATCCGGGCCGAATATTGCGATTGTGTGACGCGATCCATCCGGGTACCGTCAATCCCGTAGGCCGCTCGCGGCGGCCGACCGAGGCTGTGACCGGACCTCCACACCGGCCGGTCCCCTCGGTGCGGGGTCGCTGCTCCCGCCACGACGACCGTCGCTGACCCAAACCGGCGATGGGCGTCGCGCCCTGGTGAGCGCACCCACGTGGTCGCGCGCTCACGCGCGCAGACCCGCCGCCGCGGGCGTCCTTATGCGTTTTGTTCCACTTTCGACCCGTGTGTCGGGCAATGTTCCGACCCGTGCGTCGGGGAACGTTTCGACCCGTGTGCCAGGGAACGATCGAGTGCCCGGAAACGCCGTAAATGCGACAGGGCCGTCACCCGCCACCCGCCCCCGCAGTTCTGCATGCCGTGGAGTCCGCCCGCCCCAACCGCCGCCGCCGGTTCGCCTCGATCATGACGGCCGGATGTCTCGCCGTGGGTGCCCTGCTGGGCCTGACCCAGGGCATCAGCGCCTGCTCTCCGCCGAAGCCGGCGGCGGCCGAGCAGCCGAGGCCGCTCAACGCCGTCGAGGCCGACCGGCTGGCCCGGGTACGCGTACGCGACTACTCCGACGGCCGCGTGGGAATTCGGGGCCAGGTCGGCGACGCCACGAAGCAGATACGGTTCACCGGCTGGGTCGACTGGCGGCAGCCGCTGCTGTACGTGCGCACGGACGCGCGGGCGGGGATGGCGGCGCTGCTCATCCAGGCCGAACCGGGCCTGATGGCGATCCGGTCCGACCCGCACCCGTCCGCCACGCCACCGCCGCCTGGGACGATGCCGCCGGCCGTGGCCCCGGCCGACAACTGGCGCGTACGCCCGCTCGGCCTGCCGCTGCCCGACAAGCCCGATCCGATGGACTCGCTGGTGCAGTTGCTGTTCGCGCTCGCGGCGAACCGTCCGGACGACCCGGGACTGCTGCAGCGGACGGATTCCCGCTGGATCCGCCACGACAGCTACCAGGGCACCGCGGTAGAGGTGCTGATGGGACCGGCGCTGATGCCCCAGCCGGTCCCCTCGGCCTCGGGCGGCGTCCTCGCCCCCGCGCACAACGAACTACTCGCCGCGTCCCCCACAGCGAGCACCAGCCCGAAGGCGAGCACGACTCCGAAGGCGGGCACCAGCCCGAAGCCCGGTTCGACTCCGAAGCCCGGCCTGACTTCGAGCAGCCCCGGGCCGAACGAGCTGCGTGCCCACGGCGGTGCGGTCGCGTACTGGGTGGACGGACAGTCCCGGTTGCAGCGCCTGGAGACCCTGCTGTCCGACACCGTCTCCGCGCGGGTGGACTTCGACCGGTCCGCGCAGCCCGTTCCGGTGCCGATCGCGGCTCTGGGCGGCGCGCGGATCAGCCCTCGGAAGGTCACCTCCGTCGAGGCGAGGGCGCTGTCGATGATGCGCCGCCGTACGCTGTCCGCCCGGGGCGGGACGATGTCGATCACGATGCCGCTCGCCCCGTCCGGGATGGTGCTCGCCGAAGGCTGGCTGGACTGGCGGGCGGGGGTCGCGTACGCGTTGGCGCACAACGAGGACGACTCGAAGCTGAACGCGCTCGTGCACGCGGGCCACACGAAGATCTCGTTGCGGGCGGCGGGGAGCCTGGTCAAGCCGCCGCTGCCCGCACCCCGGGGCGCCTGGGAGGTACGCGCCTGGGAGGACCTCGGCGTCACCGCCCCGGCCACGGATCTCGACGTCCTGCTGCACGAGGCGCTGTCGATCGGGCTGAACGCGGCCGACGACCCGAAGGATCTGCTGGACCGGGCGTACCGGCTGCGGGTCGACAAGCTCGACGGCCGGACGGTCGGCGTGTTCGAGATCCACTCGCCGGGCGACCGGGCCACGCCGGCGGGCACGGCCCTGATGCGCTACTGGGTCGACGCGTTCGGGGTCGTGCACCGCATCGAACTGCGTACGCGGGTCGGCTTCGCCCAGCTCGACCTCGCGATCGGGTCGAAGCTGCCTACGCTGCCCGCGCGCGTGGCCTGAGCTCCCGTTCCCAGACGTCGTCCACAGTGGAGTGCAGGTCGGCGAGCGTACCGTCGTTGGGGATGACCACGTCGGCCACGGCCCGGCGCTGCTCGTCGGTGGCCTGGGCGGCGATCCGGGCACGGGCCTCGTCCGCGGTCATGCCGCGGGTGCGGATCAGGCGCTCGATCCGGGTGGTCTCGTCGGCGAGGACCACCACGACGAACTGGTAGCGCCCGGCGAGCTTCGCCTCGACGAGCAGCGGCACGTCGTTGACGACGACCGTACCCGGCGGCACCGCGGCGGTCAGCTCGGCGATCCGCTGGGCCACCCGTGGATGGATCACCGCCTCCAGCCGGCGCCGCGCCTCGGCGTCACCGAAAACCTTGCGCGCCAAGGCCGCCCGGTCGATGCCGCCGTCCGCGCCGAGCACACCCGGGCCGAACTCCGCCACGACCGCCGCGTACCCGTCGGTGCCGGGCTCGACGACCTCGCGCGCGATCCGGTCGGAGTCCAGCACGACCGCTCCCAGCTCGGCCAGGCGCGCCGCCACGGCGCTCTTGCCCGACCCGATACCTCCGGTCAGCCCCACGAACAGCATGGACACACCCTACCCAGGTCCGCGCGGGGCGGCGTGGCGGCAATCGCTTCCGGCTAATCCGACATAAAGTTCATTTCGTGGCGTACGCGCGGGGAAGGCATCGGCAGGGCAGACCGGGATCGGTGCCCTTCCGCATAGGCCCGCGGCCCCGGCAGTGGGCGGGCCCCCGGCACGGCCGGCGCGGGTCGACGCACCTGGTCTCGCCGGCCGCGTTCACGGTGACGTTGATCGTCTGTGCCGCGGTGGCGGCGGTCAGCTTCGCGGCGGCCGCCCGCGGTGTCGTCGCGGTGGCGACGATGCTGCTCCCGTAGCGGGTGCGTGTTCCGTAGCGATTCTTCGCGGACAAGGCGAGGCCCGCCCCCTTCCGGGGACGGGCCTCGTTGCGACTGTTCAGCGGGTCACTTGCCGCCGGCCAGCTTCTCCTTCAGCGCGGCGAGCGCCTCGTCGGTGGCCAGGGTGCCCGTGGGCTCCTCGGTCGCCTTGACGGGGGTCGACGTCGAGACGTTGCCCACCGGGGCCTCCGTCGCGGCGGCCGCGTCGGCGGCGCGAGAGGTCTGCACCTGCTTGGTGTGGGCCTCCCAGCGCTGGCGCGCCTCGGCGTACTGCGTCTCCCAGGTTTCGCGCTGCTTGTCGTAACCCTCGAGCCACTCACCCGTCTCCGGGTCGAAGCCCTCGGGGTAGATGTAGTTGCCCTCGTTGTCGTACGTGGCCGACATGCCGTAGAGGGTCGGGTCGAAGTGCTCCTCGCCCTCGACGAAGCCCTCGTTGGCCTGCTTCAGCGACAGCGAGATGCGGCGACGCTCCAGGTCGATGTCGATGACCTTGACCATGACGTCGCTGCCGACCTGGACGACCTGCTCCGGGATCTCCACGTGGCGCTCGGCCAGCTCGGAGATGTGCACCAGGCCCTCGATGCCGTCCTCGACGCGCACGAACGCACCGAACGGAACCAGCTTGGTGACCTTACCGGGCACGATGTTGTTGATCGCGTGCGTACGCGCGAACTGGCGCCACGGGTCCTCCTGCGTCGCCTTGAGCGACAGCGAGACCCGCTCGCGGTCCAGGTCGACGTCCAGGACCTCGACCTCGACCTCCTGGCCCACCTCGACGACCTCGGACGGGTGGTCGATGTGCTTCCAGGACAGCTCGGAGACGTGCACCAGACCGTCGACACCGCCGAGGTCCACGAACGCGCCGAAGTTGACGATCGAGGAGACGACGCCCTTGCGGACCTGGCCCTTGCCGAGCTTGTTGAGGAACTCGGTACGGACCTCGGACTGCGTCTGCTCCAGGTACGCCCGGCGGGACAGGACCACGTTGTTGCGGTTCTTGTCCAGCTCGATGATCTTCGCCTCGAGCTCCCGGCCGACGTACGGCTGGAGGTCGCGCACACGGCGCATCTCGACCAGCGACGCCGGGAGGAAGCCCCGCAGGCCGATGTCCAGGATGAGACCACCCTTGACGACCTCGATGACCGAACCCCGAACGACGCCGTCCTCGTCCTTGATCTTCTCGATCGTGCCCCACGCCCGCTCGTACTGCGCGCGCTTCTTCGACAGGATCAGACGCCCCTCCTTGTCCTCCTTCTGGAGAACAAGGGCCTCGATGTGGTCACCAACCGTGACGACCTCGGAAGGGTCAACGTCGTGCTTGATCGACAACTCGCGCGAGGGGATGACGCCCTCGGTCTTGTAGCCGATGTCGAGCAGGACCTCGTCCCGATCGACCTTGACGACGGTGCCTTCGACAATGTCGCCGTCGTTGAAGTACTTGATGGTCTCGTCGATCGCGGCGAGGAATGCCTCCTCAGAACCGAGATCGTCGTGGGTGATGACCTTGGTGACGCTCGAGGTGGCCTCGATGCTGCTCGTCATGTGGACTGTTGCTCCGGTCGGATGGTCGTCGTGGTGACAGACGTCTGGTTGCCCAGCCGCACCGCCGCGCCCGCCGCCGGCATCGAGGACGACCGTCGCATCCGGCGGAAACCGGATGTAGCGATGATCACCGATATCGACGACCGCGAACCTGCTCCCTACTGAGGCACGCAGCGCGCAAGTGCACTGAACAGCTTACCGTGCGCCTTAGCACACGCCGCAACCCCTCCCGATAAGAGAGGCACCACCTTCGCCGCAACGCCCGTGTAGATGAGGTTATGGGCCGACTGTGTGCTCGCTCACACCAATAGGATGACGGCGTGCCCGACGCCGTTTTCGCCAGCGCCCGCCCGTCCGCTCCCCCTTCCGCTCCCCTGACTGCTCCCCCGGCCGCGCCCCCAGGCGAGGGCATCCCCGCCCGCCGCGCCGTGACCAGCGGCGAGAACCGCCGGGCCAGCCGGCACTGGTGGGACGAGGACGCCGACGAGTACCAGGCCGAGCACGGGGACTTCCTCGGCCGCGCCGACTTCGTCTGGTGCCCCGAGGGCCTGCGGGAGGAGGACGCCCGCCTGCTCGGCGACGTCGCCGGCCGGCGCGTCCTCGAACTCGGCTGCGGCGCCGCGGCCGCCGCCCGCTGGCTGGTCGCCCAGGGCGCGGAGGTGGTCGCCCTGGACCTGTCCGGCGGCATGCTGCGCCACGCGCGGGAGGCGGCCGACGCGACCGGTCTGCGCCCGGCCCTCGTCCAGGCCGACGCGCTGGCCCTGCCGTTCGGCGACGCCGCGTTCGACATCGTCTGCACCGCCTTCGGGGCGATCCCGTTCGTGGACGACTCCGCGCTCGCGATGCGCGAGGTGTTCCGGGTGCTGCGGCCCGGCGGCCGCTGGGTGTTCTCCGTCACGCATCCGATGCGCTGGATCTTCCTCGACGAGCCGGGCGAGGAGGGGCTGATGGCGGTCAACTCGTACTTCGACCGCAGCGCGTACGTGGAGCAGGACGAGAACGGCGTCGCGACCTACGTCGAGCACCACCGCACCCTCGGCGACCGGCTGCGCGAGCTGATCGCCGCCGGCTTCGTGCTCACCGACCTGGTCGAGCCCGAATGGCCCGAGGGCCACGAACAGATCTGGGGCCAGTGGTCACCCCTGCGTGGCCACCTCTTCCCCGGCACCGCGATCTTCTGCGCGGCCAAACCCGCTTGATCGCGTACGCGTCCCCGCGCACACTGGACGCCATGACAGCCGCCGCGCGATTTGCCGGCCCCCGGACTCCGGTGGGCTGACTTCTCCGCGTGCGCAGGCACCTCGCGGCCCCCGGCAGAGTCCGGGGGTTCTCGCATTTCCGTGGCATCGGCCGCACCCGCGAGGAGATCATCATGGACACCGTCCCCACCGCTCGAATCGACACCGCCCGACTCGGCACCGCCCGAATCGGCACCGCCCGGCTCGACGCCGCTGAACTCGGTGCCACTGAACTCGGTGCCGCAGAGCTCGACGCCGCGCTGCGCCTGCGCGACTTGTCCGATCCGGCCGCCGGCCCGCACGCGATGCAGGTCGTGCTCGAACGGATCGAGGCCGCGCTGGCCGCCGCGTGGGGCGTACCGGTCCGGCGCGACCGGGGCAGCCGCGTCGTCGAGGTCACCGACAACTACGACGCCCTGCGGTACGCGCCCGACGCCGTCACCCGCGACCGCCGCTACACCCGCTACATCGGCGCCGGACGGATGCTCCGGTCGCACACCACCGCCCGGATTCCGGGGCTGCTCCGGGAGGTCACCGGGGACGTGGTGCTGTGCGTGCCCGGGCTCTGCTACCGCCGCGACGTCATCGACCGCCACCACGTCGGGCAGCCGCACCAGCTGGATCTGTGGCGCGTACGCCGCAACGGCCGCCTGACCGGCGAGGACCTGGAGTGGATGGCGGGTCTGATCGTCGGCGCGATCCTGCCGGGCCGCCGGTGGTGGACGGTGCCGAGCGAGCATCCCTACACAGTGGAGGGACGCGAGATCTACGTCGAGGACGGCGGCGGCGCGGTCGAGATCGGCGAATGCGGTCTCGCGCACCCCGAGGTGCTGGCCGCGGCCGGGCTCGCGGGCGCGTCGGGGCTCGCGATGGGCCTCGGCCTCGACCGGCTGGTGATGCTGGCCAAGGGAGTGCCCGACATCCGGCTGCTGCGCTCCGCCGACCCGCGCGTCGCCGCCCAGATGCTCGACCTGGCGCCCTACGTACCGGTCTCGATGATGCCCCCGGTACGCCGTGATCTCTCCCTCGCGGTGCCGGCCGATCTCGACGAGGAACTGCTCGGTGACCGCGTACGCGGACTGCTGGCCGAGGAGGCCGAGGCGATCGAGGAGGTGGTGCTCCTGTCCGAGACCGCGTACGCCGCCCTGCCCGACTCGGCGCGCACGCGGATGGGGATGCGGGACGGGCAGAAGAACCTGCTGCTCCGCCTGGTGCTCCGGCATCCGGACCGGACCCTCACCGACGCCGACGCGAACGCCCTGCGCGACCGCGTCTACGCCGGCCTCCACGAAGGCACCCGCTCCGAATGGACCACTCGGTAACCCACCCCACAGCCCCCAAGATCCCGCTTGGATCAGGGAAATCACCCGAATCTTGGGCCATGATTCGGGTGACAACCGTGATCCAAGCGGGATCTTGGGCCGGGGGATCTTGGGGCGGGGGATCTTGGGGCGGGCAGGGGTGGCGGGGTGGGGTGGGTCAGAAGCGGCCGGCGGTCTGGCGGCCGCGGTCGAGCAGCGTGAGGAACACCGGCAGGTTCGGGATCCGCTTGCACTGGCGGCTGAAGAACGAGATCCGCTTCCCGGCCCGGTCGACGAAGACGTAGCCGCGCTGCACCCGCAGGTCGCTGATCTCGGGCCAGGGCAGGACGCCCTTGCCCGTCTGCAGGCCGGCCTGCGTGAGCTGGACGTCGCCGAACGGGATCGGGTGCCCGGCGCGCAGCGCGTCGATCGCCAGGGGCACGTGCGCCTCGGCCACGCCGCGCTGGATGACCGGCCCGAACGCGGCCATGTTGGTGTTGTTCGAGTGCAGCCTGACCTTGCGCCCGTCGGTCATCGTGATCCGGTAGATGTAGTTCGTCCCGGTGTTGACGCCGTTGACGTAGGTCGTGGTGATCTCCTGGAACACCGTGGCCATCTGGTCGAACCGGTACGCGACCGGACCGGTCTTGGCCATCTCGATGTAGCCGTTGGCGAAGGACTGGAACGGCCGGGCCGCCGCCTTCGCGGAGAACACCGGACTCTGCGTCGCCAGGTAGCCGGCGAAGCCGAGGAATCCCAGGCCGATCAGGCCGAAGATCGACCCGAGGAGGATCATCGGCGCGGCCTCGCCGGCGTCGTCGCCGACGGCGCTGAGGGCGATGCCGAGCCCGATGGGCACGAAGACCACGCCGAGCAGCACGCCGGCGATGATGCGCCGCCAGCCCTTCGCCCGCGGAAAGGTGGCGACGTGCTGGCCGAGGCGGTGCTCGATCGCGACCGAGACCGCCTCGGCAGACAGCGATTGCGGCAGGTAGGCCGCGGTGGGAGTGGTGGACACGAGCGCCGATCCAAGCACAACTCGACCGGCCCCGCTGCCCCGGCCTAGTGGTCGGCGGCGTTCCAGTCCGTGCCGGCGCCGACCGAGACCTCCAGCGGCGTACGCAGTTCCCACGCGCCGGCCATCTCGCGGCGGACCAGCGCCTCGGCCCGCTCACGTTCGCCGGGCGCGACTTCGAGGACGAGTTCGTCGTGCACCTGGAGCAGCAGCCGGGACGACAGCTGCTCGGACCGCAGGGCGGCGTCGACGCGCAGCATCGCGATCTTGATGATGTCCGCGGCCGACCCCTGGATCGGGGCGTTGAGCGCCATCCGCTCGGCCATCTCGCGCCGCTGCCGGTTGTCGCTGGTCAGGTCGGGCAGGTAGCGGCGGCGGCCGAGGATCGTCTCGGTGTACCCGTCGCGCCGGGCCTGCTCGACGACGCGGTGCAGGTAGTCGCGGACGCCGCCGAACCGGGCGAAGTACTCCTCCATCAGCCCGCTCGCCTCGGCGGTCGAGATGTTGAGCTGCTGCGACAGCCCGTACGCCGACAGCCCGTACGCGAGCCCGTAGGACATCGCCTTGATCTTGCGGCGGTGGTCGGGCGTGACGTCGTCGGTCTGGAACACCCGCGACGCGACCGTCGTGTGCAGGTCCTCGCCGGACATGAAGGCGTCGATGAGGCCCTCGTCGCCGGAGAGGGTCGCCATGATCCGCATCTCGATCTGCGAGTAGTCGGCGGTCAGCAGCGTCTCGTAGCCCTCGCCCACGACGAACGCGCGCCGGATGCGCCGGCCCTCCTCTGTCCGGATCGGCACGTTCTGCAGGTTCGGGTCGGTGCTCGACAGCCGGCCGGTCGCGGCCACCGTCTGGAAGAACGTGGTGTGGATGCGGCCGTCGTCGCTGACCGACTTGAGCAGGCCGTCGACCGTGGACTTCAGCTTGGCGACGTCCCGGTGCCGCAGCAGGTGTTCGAGGACCGGGTGCGTGGTCTCGGCGTACAGCCACTGGAGGGAGTCTGCGTCGGTCGTGTAACCGGTCTTGATCTTCTTGGTCTTCGGCAGGTTCAGCTCGGTGAACAGGATCTCCTGCAGCTGCTTGGGCGAACCGAGGTTGAACTCGCGCCCGATCACCCCGTACGCCGACTGGGCCGCCGACTTCACCTCGCCCGCGAAGAACGCCTCCAGCTCGCTGAGGTACTCCGTGTCGGCCGCGATACCGGTCTTCTCCATCGCGGCGAGCACCCGGATCAGCGGCAGCTCGACCTCGTCGAGCAGGCGCGTCCCGCTGCCCTCGCCGCGGTCGAGCTCGGTTCCGAGCGCCTCGACGAGATCGAGGGTGGCCCGGGCGCGCAGCATGAGCGCCTCGGCCGCGCTGTCCACACCGGACGAGTCGCCGAAGTCGAGGGCGAGCTGCCCGTCGTCCGGCGTCTCGGTACGCAGTTCCCGGTGCAGGTACCGGACCGACAGGTCGGCCAGGTCGTAGGTGCGCTGATCCGGCCGGGCCAGGTACGCCGACAGCGCCGTGTCGGCGGCGACCCCGTCCAGCGACCAGCCCCGCGCCTCGAAGGCGAGCAGGGCGGGCTTGACGTCGTGCAGCACCTTGGGCCGGTCGGCGGCGGCGAGCCAGGCGGCGAACGCGTTGTCGTCGGCGGGGTCCAGCTCGGCCGGGTCGAACCAGGCGGCCGCCTCGCCGGTGGCCAGCGCGATCCCGGTCAGGCTGCCGGTGCCGCGGCCGAACGAGCCCGCGACGGCGACGCCGACCAGGCCGGTCGCCTTCTCGCCCAGCCAGGCGGTCAGCGCGCCGGGCTCGGTGAGCACGTCGCCGGTCAGCTCGAAGCCCTCCTGCGCCTCCGGCTCGGTGTTGTCGAGGTACTGGTAGAGCCGCTCGCGCAGGACGCGGAACTCCAGGGTGTCGAAGACCCGGTGCACGGCCTCGCGGTCCCAGCCCGACCAGGCCGTCTCGGTCGCCGCGAAGGGCAGTTCGACGTCGTCGACGAGCAGGTTGATCTGGTAGTTGCGCATGACGCCGGCCAGGTGCTCGCGGAAGCTCTCGCCGGCCTTGCCCTTGATCTGGTCGGCGCTGTTGATCACGCCGTCGAGGCCGTCGTACTGCTCGATCCACTTCGCGGCGGTCTTCGGCCCCACCCCCGGTACGCCGGGCAGGTTGTCGCTCGACTCGCCGACCAGCGCGGCCAGGTCGCGGTACCGGCCGGGGCCGACGCCGTACTTCTCCTGGACGGCCGCCGGGGTCATCCGGGCCAGGTCGGAGACGCCCTTGCGCGGGTAGAGCACGGTGACGTCGTCGGTGACGAGCTGGAACGCGTCGCGGTCGCCGGAGCAGATGAGGACCTTCATGCCCGCCTCGCGGCCCTGCCGGGCCATCGTGGCGATGATGTCGTCGGCCTCGAAGCCCTCGATCTGCACGTGCTTGACCTGCAGCGCGTCCAGCACCTCCTGGACCAGCCCGACCTGCCCCTTGAACCCTTCGGGCGACTCCGACCGGCCCGCCTTGTACTCCGCGTACTGATCGGTGCGGAAGGACTTGCGGGACACGTCGAAGGCCACCGCGATGTGCGTCGGCTGCTCGTCCTTCAGCACGTTGATGAGCATCGACGTGAAGCCGTAGACGGCGTTGGTCGACTGCCCCGTCGACGTGGAGAAGTTCTCCACCGGCAGCGCGAAGAACGCCCGGTAGGCGAGCGAGTGGCCATCAAGCAGCAGCAGTCGGTCAGTCACCCGGGAAGCCTATGCCAAGCCCCCGACACTTCCGCGCCGCCACTTCCGCGCCGCCGCGGTAGGGTCCGCGCGTGGATCAACTCACCGAGTTCACGGCGGAGATCGCCCGGGAAATCGACCGCGTCTTCATCGGCGCCATGCAGGCCGCCCGCGCCCACGGCGGCCTCGAACTCGGCCGCAGCTACGGCGGTCCGGAAGCTGTCGGCGTCCTCATCGACCTCCGCACCAGGCTGGGCGAAGAGGGCGGCAAGGTCACCAACGAGCAGTTCGTCCCGTTTCGTCGCTACTGGGATCCGGCCCAGACCCACCAGGCTCTCCTCCGCCAGGCCGAGCTAGGCATGATCACCTACGAGGACGGCACCATCGAGGCCACCGGCAGAGGCCGCGAGCTGATCACCGCCGTCTACACCCTCCATGCCCGGATCACCCGCTCCTGGCCCGAGCACCTCGCCCCCTGGGCACATCGCGTCCTTCAGGCGGCTCGGATCTCACCGCCCGAGACCGCCGACGGGCACGCCCTCGCCGCCGTCGCTCCCCCTTTCGAACCTCCGGGTACGCCTACCGGTGTGCTCCTGTTGAACAGACTGAGCTGCCTGCGCTACGCGAGGGCGGATGCGCACGCGTCGGCGTGGCAGTCCGCCGGCGCCACGGCCGCCGAGATGTCCTCGGAATCGGTCGACCACGCGACGCGTACACGGATCGAGGAGAGAACGAACGAGACGGCGGCCGGGCCTTGGACGGCGCTCTCGGACGCGGAGCGTGACGAGTTCTTGAAAGGCTTACAGGACCTTCGCCAGGAATGACTTCGTGCGTTCGTGCTTCGGGTTCGCGATGACCTCTCGGGGATTCCCGGACTCGACGACCACGCCGCCGTCCATGAAGACCAGGAGATCGCCCACCTCGCGCGCGAAGCCGATCTCGTGGGTGACGACGACCATGGTCATGCCCTCGCGGGCCAGGTCCTTCATGGCGTCCAGGACCTCGCCCACCAACTCGGGGTCCAGGGCGCTGGTGGGTTCGTCGAAGAGCATGAGCTTCGGGCGCATAGCCAGCGCCCGGGCGATGGCGACCCGCTGCTGCTGGCCGCCGGACAGCTGGTTGGGATAGCTGGTCGCCTTGTCCGCCAGGCCGACCCGGGCGAGCAGGGCGCCGGCCCGTTCGCGGACGTCGGCCTTGCTCTCGCCCTTGACGCGCAGGGGCGCCTCCATGACGTTCTGGAGCGCGGTCATGTGCGGGAACAGGTTGAACCGCTGGAAGACCATGCCGATGTCGCGGCGCTGCTCGGCGATCACCTTGTCGTGCAGTTCGTAGAGCTTGTCGCCCTTGCGGCGGTAACCGACGAGCCGCCCGTCGATCCAGATCTCCCCCGCGTCGATCTTCTCCAGGTGGTTGAGGCAGCGCAGGAAGGTCGACTTGCCGGACCCGGACGGGCCGAGGACGACGCAGACCTGCCCGCGCTCGACCACCATGTCGATGCCGCGCAGCACTTCCAGCCGGCCGAAGGACTTGTGCACCCCGACGGTACGCACCATCGGCCCGGTCGGGTCCACGTCGGTCATACCGCACCGCCCTGCTCGCCCGCGATGCCGGACAGCCGGATGCGGGCCTGTTCGGTGCGGTGGCCGCGGGCGAAGTGCCGTTCGAGGTAGTACTGGCCGACCAGCAGGACGCTGACGATGGCGAGGTACCAGAGGCAGGCGGCGACGTACATCGGGAACGGCAGGAAGAACCGCGAGCCGATGGCCGAGAGCTGGTAGAACAGCTCGGTCGTGACCGGTACGTAGATCAGCAGCGAGGTGTCCTTGAGCATCGCGATGGTCTCGTTGCCGGTCGGCGGGATGATCACACGCATGGCCTGCGGCAGCACGACGCGGCGCAGGGCCTGGCCGCGGCTCATGCCCAGGGCGGTCGCCGCCTCCTCCTGGCCGGGGTCGACCGACTGCATGCCGGCGCGCACGATCTCGGCCATGTACGCGGCCTCGGACAGCGCGAGGCTGATCGTGCCGGCGATGAATCCGGTGAGCAGCGACCGGGTCTCCACGGTGAACAGTCGCATGTGGAGGTCGGTGACCCCGAAGATCTTGCCGATGTAGGTGTCGAACGGGACGCCCAGCGACAGGTTCGGCCACAGGATGTTCAGGTTGCCGAAGACCGCGAGCAGGACGATGCGCGGCACCGCCCGGAAGAACCAGGTGTACGCCCACGACACCCCGCGCAGCACCGGATTCGGCGACAGCCGGGCGATCGCCACGAGGACGCCCAGGCCGATCCCGAAGATCATGGCGAGCACCGTGACGAGGATCGTGCCCTGCAGGCCGCGCAGGACGGCCGGGGTGAACATGTGGCGGAACATGAACCGCCAGTGGAAGTTCTCGTTCGTCACCAGCATGTGGACGAACATCGCGGTCAGGACCGCGAGGAAGCCGACCGCCACCCACCGCCACGGGTGGCGGACGGGAACGGCGCGGATGGGTTCGGGCTGGCTCACGCCGGGTTGATCTCCGAGGTCTTGATCGCGCCGTCGCCCACGTTCCAGGCGTCGAGGATCTTCTTGTACGAGCCGTCGTCGATCAGGGCCTGCGTGGCCTTCTGGATCGCCTGGGCGAACTGCATGTCCGACTTCTTGACCACGTAGCCGTACGGGGCGGAGTCGTAGATGTCGCCGAGCTTCTCGAGCTGCCCGTTCGACTGCTGGACCGCGTACGCGATCACGGGCGAGTCGGCCAGCATCGCGTCGTCCTTGCCGGACACGACGGCGTTGGCGGCCGCGTCCTGCCCCGGGTAGGGGTCGATGGTGACCGCCGGCTTGCCGGCCGACGTGCAGGCGGTCGAGCGTACGGTGATGTCGTCGACCTGCACCGTGTCCTTCTGGACGGCGATCCGCTTGCCGCACGGCTCGTCGATCGACACCCCGGCCGGGTTGCCCTTCTTCGTCGCCCACTGCGTACCGGCGTTGAAGTAGCTGACCATGTTGGCCTGCTGGATGCGGTCCTTGTTGATCGTGAACGCGCTGACGCCGGCCTCGTACTTGCCCGTCCCGACGCCCGGGATGATGTCGCCGAACGTGCTCTGCTGGAACTCGACGGTGAGCCCGAGCTTGGCCGCGACCGCCTTGAACAGGTCGGGGTCGAAGCCGATGACCGTCTTGCCGTCCTCGGCCAGGAACTCGGCCGGCGGGTAGGTCGCCTCGACGCCGGCCGTGATCTTGCCGTCCGCCTTGATCGCGTCGGGCACCATCGCCGCCAGGGCGGCATCCGCGGTCACCGTGGGCAGCGGCTGCGTCGTGGGCGTCGTGCCGGTGCCGTCGTCACTCCCGCAGGCGGAGAGCGCGACGCCGGCGGCGATCACGACCGTGGCGTACCGGACAGCGGCATATCGGGCAGTGGCAAAATGGACAAATCGCACCTACGCAGGGTAACGCGCCGGTCATCGTCCGCGGGCCGGTTCGCGTACGGCGCGTCCTGACGAGCTCGTCCTGCATGGAGCGAGCCGGGGCCCGTGGACCCCGGCTCGCTCGTGGACGGTGCCTCAGCCGCCGAGGTACGCCTTGGCGATCTCGGGGTCGTTGCGCAGCTCCCGGGCGTTGCCGGAGAGCTTGATGGTGCCCGACTCCAGCACGTACGCCCGGTCGGCGACGCTCAGCGCCGCCCGCGCGTTCTGCTCGACGAGCAGGACGGTCGTGCCCTGCTCGCGGATCCGCCGGATGGTCGCGAAGATGACGTCGACCAGCACCGGCGCGAGGCCCATCGAGGGCTCGTCCAGCAGCAGCAGCCGGGGCCGGGCCATGAGCGCCCGGGCGACCGCCAGCATCTGCTGCTCGCCGCCCGACAGCGTGCCGGCCTTCTGCGAGATGCGCTCGCGCAGCCGCGGGAACAGCTCCAGCATGCGCTCCTGGTCCTGGGCGATCCCGGCCTTGTCGTTGCGCAGGAACGCGCCCAGGTCGAGGTTCTCCGCCACGGTCATCCGCGGGAAGATCCGCCGGCCCTCGGGCGACTGGGCCAGACCGCGCTTGACCACGTCGTGCGCGGGCAGGCTGTCGATCCGCTGGCCGAGGAACGTCACCGCACCGCTGCGCGGCCGGATGAGCCCCGACACCGTACGCAGGGTCGTCGACTTGCCGGCGCCGTTGGAGCCGATGAGCGTGATGATCTCGCCCTCGTTGACGGTGAGGTTGAGCCCCTTCACCGCGGCGATGTTGCCGTAGTACACCGACAGGCCGGAGATCTCCAGCATCGGACCGGCGGGAGTGGTGGTCATTCGCCCTCCTCGTCGGCGATCGTGATGTGGTTGTCCCCGGCCGAACTGCCCAGGTACGCCTCGACGACCCGGGGGTTCGTGCGGACCTCCTCGGCGGTGCCCTCGGCGATCTTCTCGCCCCGGTCGAGCACGGTGATCCGCTCCGACACCCGCATGACGACGCTCATGTCGTGCTCGATGAGCAGCACCGACACCTTCCGCTCGTCGCGTACGCGGTGGACGAACTCGACGAACGCCGCCGACTCGCGCGGGTTCATGCCGGCCGTCGGCTCGTCGAGCAGCACCACGCGCGGCTTCAACGCCAGCGCCCGGGCCACCTCCAGCCGCCGCTGGTCGCCGTAGGACAGGTTGCGGGCGTACTCGTAGGCGGTCTTGCCGATGCCCACGAAGTCCAGCAGTTCGAGCGCGACCTCGTGCGCCTCGCGCTCCTCCCGGCGCTGCCAGGGCAGGCCGAGCACGGTGCCGAAGACGCCCGACTTCAGGTGGGAGTGCATCGCCACCTTCACGTTCTCCTCGGCCGTCATCAGGTTGAACAGCCGGATGTTCTGGAACGTGCGGGCGAGCCCGAGGGAGGCGATCCGGTTGGGCGACATCCCGGTGACGTCCAGGCCGTTGAGGACGACCCGGCCGCCCCGGTCCGGCTGGTAGAGACCGGTCAGGGCGTTGAAGAAGGTGGTCTTGCCGGCGCCGTTCGGCCCGATGAGGCTGACGATGCTCTGGTCCGGCACGGTGAACGAGACGTCGTTGACGGCCACGAGGCCGCCGAACGTCACGGTGATGTTCTCCGCCGACAGCGCGGCCGGGGCCGGGGCCTCGGCTTCCGGGACGGCGGTCTGGGTTTCGGTCACTTGACGGCTCCCGCCTGGTCCACGAGCTCCTCGTCGGGCTCCTCCGCCTGCGTGTCGCCGGCCGCGCCCTCGTGCAGGACCAGCCGTGTACGCCGTTCGGGCAGCAGGCCCTCGCGGCGGAACAACATCATGATCACCAGCGTGCCGCCGAAGATCAGGAAGCTGTACGACGGGAAATCGATGTTCGTACCGAACGTGCCGTTGACCGTGTCGCCGATCTCCGGCAGGCCGGTCGAGTTGAACCACGCGATGAGCAGGGCGCCGACGAGCACTCCCCACACGTTGCCCATGCCGCCGAGCACGACCATGGCCAGCAGCGTGATCGACACCGAGAAGGTGAACGGGTCGGGCAGCATCCGGTTGAGCTGCAGCGCGTACGCGACGCCGCAGATGCCGCCCGCGACGGCACCGACCGCGTACGCGGCCAGCTTGGCCCGCATCAGCGGTACGCCCATCGCGCTGGCCGCCAGCTCGTCCTCGCGGATGGCCAGCCAGGCGCGGCCGAGCCGGCCCTGCCGGATGCGCAGCGAGATGAAGATGATCAGCGCCGTGAGCAGCGTGAACATAATGAAGCGGCCGGAGTGGTCGAAGGCTAGCAGGTCACCCCAGCCCACGTCGGTGTGCTGGGCGACCCCCGCCACGACCGTGGTGCGGGCGGTCACGCCCTCGACCGCATCGATCGGGCCGATGCTCTGCGTGCCGTTGGAGATGTTGTGGCCGAAGAAATCGTCGCCGTTCTTGAAGATCTGCGGAATGATCTCACCGAAGCCGAGCGTCACCAGGGCGAGATAGTCGCTGCGCAACCGCAGCGTCGGCGCGCCGATGATGACGCCGAACAAGGCGCAGAACGCGGCCGCCCCGATCAGCACCAGCAGGATGTTCAGGTGCAGGCCCGTCTTCGTGCCGGGCGCGGCGTTGCCCAGGATGTTGATCGCGCTGACCGGGACGAAGTACGACATCAGCCAGGCGGCCGCGTACCCGCCCAGGGCCCAGAAGGCCACGTAGCCGAGGTCGAGCAGGCCGGCGTAGCCGACGACGATGTTCAGCCCGAGCGCGCTCATCGCCCAGATCAGGGCGGTGTTGATGGTCCCGAGGGGCATCCAGTGCTGGACGACCGTCCGGATGTCCGGCGTGAGGTACGGCAGGATGAAGCTGTAGAAGATGAAGATCACCACGGCGGCGATGGCGAACCCGATCGGCCACGATCGCTTGGTCCGGTCGACGTTCTGCGGCCGCTGGGGCACGGGTACGGCGAAATTCGGCTGGGCCATGGTCACACCTTCTCCCGCATCGAGACGCCCATCAGGCCGGTCGGCTTGAAGACCATGAACAGGATGAGGATCGAGAACACGACGCTCTGCGTCCAGCGCTGGCCGGCGCCGTAGCGTACGCCCTCGTTGAGGCCCTGGATCAGGCCGATGAGGACGCCGCCGAGCACCGCGCCCGGCAGGCTGCCGATGCCGCCGAGGACGGCCGCGGTGAACGCGATGAGGCCCAGCTGCAGACCGAGGTCGTAGCGGGTGGTGCCGACCGTCTGCTCGTACATCAGGCCGGCCACGCCCGCCAGCGCGCCGCCGATGCCGAAGGTGAAGGAGATGATCCGGTTGACGTTGACTCCCATCAGCCGGGCAGCGTCCTGGTCCTGCGCGGTGGCCCGCATCGCCTTGCCCATCCGGGTCTTGGTCACGATCCAGGTCATCAGGCCGAGGATCGGGATCGTCACCGCCAGCACGATGAGGAAGGACGTGTAGATGCGTACGCCGCCGAGGTCGATGTAGCCCTGCGGGAGCACGCTCGGCTGGCTCTTCTGCGTCGAGCCGTTCCACTTCAGACCCACGAACTGCAGGACGAAGCTCATGCCGACCGCGGTGATGAGCGGGGCGAGCTTCGGCGCGTGTCGCAACCGCCGGTACGCGAGGAACTCGATCGACATGTTGATCGAGGCGCAGAACAGAATCACGAGGACCAGCGCAACGAGGAAGGCCACCCAGCCCATGGCGCTCATGGCCTTGCTGCCGAAGACGACGGTGATGATGAAGCCGCTGAAGAGCGTACCGAGCATGAAGAGGTCGCCGTGGGCGAAATTGATCAGCTCGATGATGCCGTACACGAGCGAGTAGCCCAGCGCGATGAGCGCGTAGAGCGCGCCGTTGCTGATGCCGAAGACCGCCGCCGAGAGGAACTGCTGCGGGTTGTCGAGGAAGTTCACGACGAGCCATGCGAAGACTGCCGCGAGGATCGTGTACGCGGCCACGCGCTCGCCGTACGCGGACAGGCGCAGGCGGCTCTTCGGCAAGGACGCCGCCGCTGTCGGGGACTGTGCCATGGTGCTCCTTGGGAGGGCCGGTGTGGGCCGCCGGATCGGCGGCCGGCCTGGGTGGTGAAAGAGCCGGCGCGGCGGTCAGCCGCGCCGGCTCTCTTCTGTTTCCGACCGGGTCGATTACCCGGGATCTTCCGATCCGAGGATCAGCTGACCGGCCAGGCCTTGATCGAGGTCTCCTTGCCACCGGTGATGGTCTGGATCGTCATGTCGATCGCGTTGACGTCACCGGAGGCCGGGTCGATCTTGATCTCCTTGCCGAGGATCGCGGTGTCGGCCGGGACGGTGATGCCCGTGCTGCCGCCGAGAACCTGCGACGTCACGCTCTTGCGGGTGCCGTCCGACTTCTCGATCGCGGCCAGGATCACCTGGAGCGCCTGGACGCCGTAGAGGGCGTACGGGCTGGCCGGGGCCTTGCCGTACTCCTTGTTGTAGTCGTCCAGGAACTTGCCGGTGATGGCGGTCTTGCCCAGGTCGTCGAGGCCGAGACCGGGGAAGGTGTTGTAGATGCCCTCCGCCTCGGGCATGGCGTCCAGGTCGGTGTAGCCGACCCAGCCGTCGGGGGTGACGACCTTCACGGTCTTGTTGTCGCCGAGGATGCGGACCTTGTCCTTGAGCAGCTGGCCGCCGTTGTTGTCGAACACGCCACCGAAGTAGACGCAGTCGACGCCGTCCGTCTTGGCCTTGTTGAACAGCGCGTTGTAGTTGGTGGCCTTGCCGTCCCAGGCAGCCGTCGTGACGGTGATGCCCTTGGCCGTGGCCTCCAGCGCGAACTGCTTCGCGACACCCTTGCCGTAGGTCTCGGTGTCGTCGAGGACCAGGCACTTCTTCACGCCCAGGTCCTGGGCGGCCATCTGGGCGCCGGCCTTGCCCTGGAGGTCGTCGGTGGTGACGACGCGCGCGTAGTTACGCGTGTTGGTCGGGTAGTACTTGTTGGGCTCGTTGTCGCTCCACGCCTTGGTGAGGCCGGGGTAGGTGTTCGCCTCGGAGATCATCAGCATCGGGCCGGACGGGTCCTGGTTGAGCACCGGGATCTCCAGCTGCGCGCAGCCGGAGTTGTAGGTGCCCATGACCGCGACCTCGCTGGCGTTCGCGACGTGGTCGTTGGCGTTCTTGGTGCACTGCGAGGCGTCCCACTTGCCCAGCGCGGCGGTCGCGTTGTCGTACTTCTTCAGCGTGACCTTGTACTTGCCGGCCTTGCCGTCGTGCTGCTTGAGGTACAGCTCCATCGCCTGGTACGTCGAGTCGGACGCGTCCTTGGACGAACCCGTGAAGGGCAGGTCCACGCCGACGACGACCTCGGTGGTGGCCGAGCCGCTATTGCCGGACTTGTCACACGCGGTCGCCGTCAACGCGGTGGCGGTCGCGGCGACGAGCACGGTGAGTGCCTTGATGCGCCTGTTCATCCTTGTCCTCTCGACTCCTCAACCCAAGTGGGCGCCTCGGGCACGGGCCCGCGGCGCTCGCGGCGTACCAGCGCTCAACAGCCAATTCGGTGATCCTGGCTGTGATGCGGCACACCGGTGGCGCGAACGTAGGTTGTCGACGAGAGCTGTGTCAAGGCTTGGGACGCCCCACCGGCGTGTTTGCCTACCAAGCCGTAATGCAATGGTGGCCGAGGTGATGCGGTCATCTCGGCGAAACAATCTCAACTTAATCAATCAATACGAAAACCCGCAGGTCAGAGACCTACGGGTTGCGTGTTAACAGGTGATGACAGCGCCTACTCAGCGGCCTCGGCGGCAGCCTCTTCGATGATCCGCTCGGCGACCTCCCGCATGGTCATCCGATGGTCCATCGCGGTCCGCTGAATCCACTTGAACGACTGCGGTTCGGTCATGCCGTACTGGGTCATCAGGGCACCCTTGGCCCGCTCGACGGCCTTGCGGGTCTCCAGCCGGTCGGACAATCCGGCCACCTCGGCCTCCAGCGCCGCCACTTCGGCGTGCCGGGACAGCGCGATCTCGATCGAGGGCACCAGGTCCGACTTCTGGAACGGCTTCACCAGGTACGCCATGGCACCGGCCGCGCGCGCCCGCTCGACCAGGTCGCGCTGGCTGAACGCGGTCAGAATGATCACCGGGGCGATCCGGGCGCCGGCCACCTTCTCCGCCGCGGCGAGGCCGTCCATGATCGGCATCTTGATGTCGAAGATGCAGAGATCGGGCTTGAGCTCCTCGGCCAGCCGCACGGCCGTCTCGCCGTCGCCCGCCTCGCCCACGACCTCATAGCCCTCCTCGCCGAGCATCTCGGCGAGGTCGAGCCGGATGAGCGCCTCGTCCTCCGCGATCAGCACCCGCTTACGAGCCGCGCCCGCCTGCACTTCCGTCACCGACAACTCCCAACACCCAGCGAACCCTGTTTCTGCCCCGAAGCCTAGTCGGGTAGAGTGAGCCGTCCGCGCCGGGATGGTGGAATCGGTAGACACCATGGCCTCAAAATCCATTGCCTGAAAGGGCGTGCGGGTTCGAGTCCCGCTCCCGGCACTTTCACCGCTTCGGCCCTGCTTAACTGATGTCCGGTTCGCCGGGACCGTCGGCTAGGCTCGGCGACTATGCGCTGGTCTCAGATGTACGTCCCCACCCTGCGGCAGGACCCCGCCGACGCCGACGCGGTCAGCCACCGGCTGCTGCTGCGCGCGGGCTTCGTCCGACAGCTCATGTCCGGCCACTACAGCCTCCTGCCCATGGCGGTACGCGTACGCGCGAAGATCATGACCGTGATCCGCGAGGAGATGGACCGGATCGGCTCGCAGGAGTTCCTGCTGCCGGCGATGCATCCGGCGGAGATCTGGCACAAGTCGGGACGCTGGGACGTGATGGGACAGGAGATGTTCCGGCTGCGTGACCGCCGGGGAGCCGACCTGGCGCTCGGCATGACGCACGAGGAGATCTTCACTACCCTCGCCGCCGAGCTGCGCTCCTATCGCGAGCTGCCGCAGATGTGGTACCAGTTCCAGACCAAGTTCCGCGACGAGCCGCGGCCGAAGAGCGGTCTGATCCGCGTACGCGAGTTCACGATGAAGGACTCCTACAGCTTCGATCTCGACCAGGCCGGCCTGGACGTGTCGTTCGACAGGCACTACGACGCGTACGTGCGGATCTTCCAGCGGCTGGGCATCGAGGCGATCCCGGTCGAGGCGTCCAACGGCACCATGGGCGGCAGCGACTCCCGGGAGTTCATGTCGCCGTGCGGCGCCGGCGAGGACCTCGTCGTGCACTGCCCCGCCTGCGGGTACGCCGCGAACGTGGAGAAGGCGGCCGCCGCCCTGGCCCCGGTCGAGGACGACGGCCTCCTGGACACCCCGGAGCGTTTCGACACCCCCGGCGTACGCACGATCGACGACCTCGACGTCCGGTTCGGGTTCCCCGGGAACAGGCAGGTCAAGACGCTCGTCTACGTCGTCGACGACCAGCTGACGCTCGTGCTGATGCGCGGCGACCACGCGCTCGTCGAGCAGAAGTTGATCGACGTGCTCGGCGCCGTCGGCGTACGCCCGGCCCATCCGGAGGAGATCCAGTCGGCGCTCGGCGCGCTGCCCGGCAGCCTCGGCGCGGTCGGCGTGACGGGCCTGCCGATCGTGGCGGACGAGGCGCTGCGCGGCCGCCGGGGCATGGCGACCGGCGCCAACATCGACGACGTGCACCTGCGCGGCGTGGACGTGGAACGCGACATCACCGTCGGACGCTGGGCGGACCTGCGCGAGGTCGTCGCGGGCGAGACCTGTGCCCGCTGCGGCGCGACCCTCGAAGTCGTCCGCACGGTCGAGGTCGGCCACATCTTCAAGCTCGGCTACAAGTTCACCGAGTCGCTGGGCGTCAGCGTGCTGACCCAGGACGGCCGGCGGGTGGCCCCGATCATGGGCTCGTACGGCATCGGCGTCGAGCGGGCGCTCGCCGCGATCGTCGAGAGCCACCACGACGAGAAGGGCATCCTCTGGCCGATGGCCACAGCGCCGTTCCACGTGGCGATCGTGCGGCTCGGCCAGGACGAGGCGACCGTGGCCGCCGCCGACACCCTCTACTCCGACCTGCTCGACCGGCGCGTCGAGGTCATCCTCGACGACCGCGAGGAGCGGCCGGGCGTGAAGTTCAGCGACGCCGAACTGGTCGGCTTCCCGCTGCGGGTCACGGTCGGAGCGCGCGGGCTCGCCGAGGGCACGGTGGAGATCACGGTCCGCGCGAGCGGCGAAACCACCAAGGTCCCGGTCGCGGAGGCCGCCAACCACCTGGCCGCGCTGGTCCGCGCCGCCCTCTGACCCCGCCATGTGCTTTGTCGCGACTATCCGATTTGCACGGACGGTCGCGGCCGGACTTGGTGACGGTCGCGGCCGGACTTGGTGACGGTCGCGGCCGGACTTGGTGATCGTTTACGGCCGAGGTGTGAAAACGGCCCCTTGATGCATGATCGTTGACGGTCCTGGAGCACGCTGACCGGCTCCGGCTACACCTGAGGCGTAAATGATCATGCAGATCGGCTCGGATTGACACCTCAGCCGTAAATGATCAAGGACTCCGCGCCTCCGGCCCACATGACGGAAGATCGTTCTCGCGTCATGGGCTCCGGCCGAGGACGGGGCGGCGCGCGCTTGATCGACAGCGGCTGCGATGTTAAAACCCGCCCCTGTCCCAAGATCCAGGGCGCCCCAGATGTAGGAAATCGGCCCATAGCGACATCCCAGCCGCAATGGATCGAGGAACAGGCCCGAAAACTACATCCCAGCCGCGAACGATCACCCACCAGCCGATCCACCCGATCGCCATATCGGACAGTCGCGACAAAGTCCGGGGTAAAGAGCCGCGTCACCCATAGCGGGTCGCCGATGATCGCGCCGAACTCCTTGATCATGTAACCCTGTTCCGGCAAGAAAACGCTCTCCTGCCGATATGGCGTTACATGATCAAGGCGCAGCCACCCCCATCGCCGGAATGGCGCTACATGATCATGGCGTCGGGCACAGGACCCGCCGGCAACCGATACCCATATCGGACAGTCGCGACAAAAGCCGGGTTGAAGGGGTGAACCAGCGACCGGACGACGGTGATGGATGCCTCGCCCCACTCAGCTGGCAGTGGAGGCCCCCCAGGGCCGGAACGGTCTCCCGCGGGAGGAGCGGAGGTGAGATCGACGAACCCGGGAACAAAAGATCTTGATAAAAGATTCTCAAGCCCTTGATCTCAGCCGAACGACGCGATAGACAAGGCCGACGGCGTAGACCCCCACCCCGGCCAGGATCGCCGGCAGCGGCAGCGTCACGACCAGCACCACGCAGCCGAGCGCGCCGAGCACCTGCCAGAAGCGGGCGTAGAGGCGGTCGGTCTGCGTGAACGCGGCCAGGTTCGCGACCAGGTAGTAGACCAGCACGCCGAACGACGAGAATCCGATCGCCCCGCGCAGGTCCACCGTCAGCACGAGTGCGCAGACCACCGCGCCGAGTACCAGCTCCGCGCGGTGGGGCACCTGGTACTTCTCGTGCACCGCGGCGAGGTACCGCGGCAGGTCGCCGGTCCGGGCCATCGCCAGCGTCGTGCGCCCCACTCCCGCGATCAGCGCCAGCAGCGCGCCGAGGGACGCGAGTGCCGCGCCGATCGTCACGATCACCGACGGGTACGCGTCGTGCAGCGGGGCGGTGGACGTCGCGAGCGCGTCGGCGCCGAGCGCGTGCAGGACGGCCACGCCGACGAACGCGTACACGATGACGGCGATGCCCAGCGCGATCAGGATCGCCCGGGGGATCGTGCGGCGCGGTTCGCGTACCTCCTCGCCCATGGTCGCGATCCGCGCGTAGCCCGCGAACGCGAAGAACAGCAGGCCCGCCGACTGCAGCACGCCGTAGGCACCGTGCACCTGCCCCGCCGGCGCCCCGGGGGCACGCAACCCGGCCGCCGTCACCACCGCGAGCACCACCAGCACCGCGGCGACCAGGATCCGAGCCAGTTTCGCCGTACGCGTGACCCCGCGGTAGTTGACCGCCACCAGTCCCGCCACGGCGGCCACGGCCACGGGACGTTCCCAGCCGGCGGGGGCGGCGTACGCGGCGAACGTCAGCGCCATGGCCGCGCAGGAGGCCGTCTTGCCGACGACGAAGCCCCAGCCGGCGATGAAACCCCACCAGTCGCCGAGGCGTTCGCGTCCGTACACGTAGGTGCCGCCGGACGTCGGGTACTGCGCGGCCAGCTGCGCCGACGCGGTCGCGTTGCAGTACGCGACGATCGCGGCGATCCCGAGGCCGGCCAAGAACAGCGGTCCGGCCGCCCGGGCGGCGGGCGCGAAGGAGGCGAAGACGCCTGCGCCGATCATGGAGCCGAGGCCGATGACGACGGCGTCGAGCGTGCCGAGCCGGCGGGCGAGGGTGGTCACGCCGCCGAGTCAACCAGACGTGCTCTCACACCCCGACAACAGATCGGCGATCGAAACCTCGTCCAGTACGCGCAGGGTCGCGTCGTCGGCCGCTCCCCACAACGTGCTCAGCCGCTCGCCCAGCGGGTCCGCGCGGCGGGGCGCGGGCGGTCCCGGCGGGTCGAGGACGCGCCGGACGTCGGCCAGCGTGATCTGGTCCGGCGGGCGGCTGAGCGCGTACCCGCCGTAGTGGCCGCGCTGGGCCCGGACCAGGTTGGCCCGGCGCAGCTCGGCCAGCACGTCGTAGAGGTACGGCCGGGGGATGCCCGCGTCCCGGGCGAGGGTGGCCGCCTTCGCCGGTGCGGGCGCCGACCGGGCCAGGCCGAGCAGCGCCCGCACCGCGTAGTCGACGCGGGCCGGCAGGGTCATGCCGGGATCACACCGTGAGCGAGAGCGCCGACGGGATCGCCCGCAGGTGGACGGTGTCCCCCGTACGCAGCCGCAGCCCTTCGGCGGTCCCCCGGGTCACCTGCACCCAGACGTCCTCCGGGTCCTCGGCCGCGGAGCGGGCCTGGAGCTCGACGCGTACCTCGAAGCCCAGGTGGACGATCCGGTTCACGGTCGCCTCGACGGTCCCGGGCTCGGGCGAGGTCGCGATGTCGATGTCGTGCGGCCGGACCAGCCGCCCGTCCAGCCGGGTCACCGGGCCGAGGAAGCTCATCACGAACGGGCTCGCCGGCTCGTCGTAGAGCTGCTGCGGCGTACCGGCCTGCTGCACCTGCCCGTCGGCGAGCACGACGATCGAGTCCGACACGTCCATCGCCTCCTCCTGGTCGTGCGTCACAAAGACGGTCGTCACGTGCACCTCGTCGTGCAACCGCCGCAGCCACGTACGCAACTCCTTGCGTACCTGGGCGTCGAGGGCGCCGAAGGGCTCGTCGAGGAGCAGCACCTCGGGCTCGACCGCGAGCGCCCGGGCGAGCGCCATGCGCTGGCGCTGGCCGCCCGACAGCTGCGCGGGATAGCGGTCGCGGAACTGTTCCAGGTGCACCAGCTGCAGCAGCTCGTCGACCCGCTTGCGGATCTCGGCCTTGGGGCGCTTGCGGATCTCCAGGCCGAACGCGACGTTGCGGAACACGCTCATGTGCTTGAACGCGGCGTAGTGCTGGAAGACGAAGCCGACGTTGCGCCGCTGCGGGGACAGCCGCGTCGCGTCCACACCCGAGATCGTGACCGTGCCCGCGTCCGGCGTCTCCAGGCCCGCGATCACCCGCAGCAGCGTGGACTTGCCGCCGCCGCTCGGGCCGAGCAGCGCGGTCAGCGAGCCGGAGGTGATGTCGACGCTCACGTCCTTCAGGACCGGGGTGCTGCCGAACGACTTGGAGACGTCGCGTACTTCGATGGCCATCAGTTGCCCTCCTTCGGGCGAAGGACTCGGGTGATCAGGAGCGTGGCGACGGCCACGAGTGCGAGCAGCGAGGCGGCGGCGAAGGCGGTGAGTACCTCGTAATTGAGGTAGCGCTCCTCGACGAACAGGGTCAGCGTCTGCGTCTCGCCGACGATCTTGCCGGACACCACCGCCACGGCGCCGTACTCCCCCAGCGCCCGCGCCAGGCAGAGCACGATCCCGTAGCCGAGCGCGCCGCGGATGCCCGGCACCGTGATCCGCCGGAACGTCGCCCAGCCGCCGGCGCCGAGCGTACGGGCGGCCTGCTCCTGGTCGTCGCCCATCTGCTCCAGCACCGGCACGATCGCGCGGACGACCAGGGGCAACGACACGAACACGGTCGCCAGGACCATGCCCGGGACCGAGAAGATCACCTGGATGCCCGCCGTCTCCAGCCAGCCGCCGACCGTCGAATATTTCCCGTACGCGAGGATCAGCGCGAGCCCGACGACGACCGGCGACACGGCGAGCGGCAGGTCGATGAGGGCGTTGAGCAGCCGCTTGCCCGGGAATTCCCGGCGGACGAGCAGGATCGCGGCGCCGACGCCGAAGACCGTGTTGAGCACGACCGCCCAGATCGCGACCTCGACGGTGACCCGCATGGCGTGCAGGGCCTCCTCGGAGGTGAGCGATTCGATCACCGGGGCGAGCCCGTCGGCGAACGTCCGCCAGCCGATCAGCCCGATCGGCAGGATCAGCAGGAACAACAGGTACGCGAGCGCGACCAGGCGCAGAATCCACTTAGCCACGACGCGACCCCCAGCGCTGCAGCAGATCGAGGACGACGAGGACCAGGAACGAGACGACGAGCAGCGCGGTCGAGACGGCCGCCGCCGACGCGGTGTCGTCGCCCTCGATCCGGCCGAAGATGTTGACCGCGGCGACCTGGGTCTGGAACGGCAGGTTGCCGGAGAGCAGGACGGTCGAGCCGAACTCGGCGATCGCCCGGGTGAAGGCGAGCCCGGCCCCCGAGACCATCGCGGGCACCAGGTTCGGCAGGATGATCCGCCGGAACGTCAGCCCCGGCCCGGCCCCCAGCGAGTACGCGGCCTGCTCCATGTCCCGGTCGAGTTCCTGCAGGACCGGCTGGACCGTGCGTACGACGAAGGGAAGGGTGACGAACAGGAGCGCGACCACCACCCCCGCCCGCGTGTACGCGAGGTTCACGTGCAGCGGGCTGGTGACGCCGTACAGCGCGAGGAGCACGAGGCCGGCGACGATCGTGGGCAGCGCGAACGGCAGGTCGATGAGGGCGTCGACGACGCCTTTGCCCCAGAACCTGTCGCGGACCAGGACCCAGGCGATCACCGTGCCCATGACGACGTTGATGATCGCGACCAGGGCGGACGCGCCGAGGGTGAGCTTGAGGGCGGCCCAGGAATCGGGCGTGGTGACCGCGGACCAGAACGCCTGCGGGCCGCCCTCGACGCCGCGCCAGGCGACGGCGGCCAGCGGGAACAGCACGATCAGGCTGAGGTAGAGGACGGCGAGGCCGAGGCCGAGCCCGGGGCTCTTGGGTCCCCGGACGCGGGCCGAGCCCGGTGCCTTGGTGGCACCGGGCGCGGCCGTCCTGTCGAGGGTGGCGGTCATGCTATTTCGCTGATGCGCTCGGGGACGCGGCGACCGTGGCGACGCCGTGCTTCTGCTCGATCGCCGTGACCAGGCCGGTCTTCGTGTCGAAGAACTTCTTGGTCACGTCGGTCCAGCCGCCCAGGTCCTTGATGGTGAACAGGCCCGAAGGGGTCGGGAAGTTCACGCCGCCGGTGTCGACGCCCTGCACCGTCGGCCGGTACCCGTTCTGCGCGTAGATCTTCTGGCCGTCGGCCGAGAAGAGGAAGTCGAGGAACGCCTTGGCCTCAGTCGGGTGCTCGGAGTTCTTGGTGACCGCGATCGGGTTCTCGATGAGGATCGTCGAGTCCGGGATGGTGTAGTCGACGGCCTGCCCGTGCTGCTGGGCGAAGATCGCCTCGTTCTCGTACGAGATGAACGCGTCGCCCTTGCCGCCGGTGAACGTCTGCAGCGAGGCGCGGCCGGACGAGTCCTGCACCGGGACGTTGGAGATCAGCTTGTCCAGGTAGTCGAGGCCGGCCTGCTGGTCGGCGCCCTTGTTCGACTTCGCGCCGTAGCCGGCGAGGATGTTCCACCGGGCGCCGCCCGACGTGAACGGGTTCGGCGTCAGCACCTCGACACCCGGCTGCACCAGGTCGTCCCAGGTCTTGAGGTTCTTCGGGTTCCCCTTGCGGACGCCGATGACGGCGACCGAGTCCGTGACGAAGCCGTTGGTGGCGTTCTTGTTCCAGTCGTCGGCGACCAGACCGGCCGTGACCAGGCGGGTGACGTCCGGCTCCAGCGAGAAGGCCACGATGTCGGCCTTCAGGCCGGCCGCGACGGCGCGGCTCTGGTCGCCGGAGGCGCCGTAGGACTGCTTGAACTTCACGTTCTTGCCGGCGTCGGTCTTCTGGAAGGCCTTGATCAGCGCCTCGTACGCCGCCTGCGGAGTCGAGTACGCCACCAGCGAGAGCGTCACCTCCGGCTTGTCCCCGGCGCCGCTGCCGGAGTCCTTCGAGCAGCCGGCGAGGCCGATCGCCGCGACCGCGAGGGCGGCGATGCTCGCCGCGACACGTGCCCTACCCATCGTCATCCCCACTATCCCTACCATCCATATATTCCCTACTGACTTACTAGGCATTGAGTTTGGCATGAGGCGGGGAAATCCGGAAGATGGCCGAACGGGTGACTCAGGTCACGGGTACATCAAGATCTTCTCTAAGATCAATTCGTCCCGGGTCGCTACAGGCCGGTTTTCTACATCTCAGCCGCTGTGGATCACGCTAAGCCGTCTGGCCGACCGCTGTGGCCCGGGATGCGGGAACGATCTTCTACGATGCGGCACTGATCCTGTTTTCGTGATCATTTACGGCTGGGGTGTAAATCCGGCCGGATCTGCATGATCATTTACGCGTCAGGTGTAGCAAAAGCCGGTCAACGCGCTCCAGAACCGTAAACGATCATGCATCGGGCGGCCTTTTCCGCACCTCAGCCGCAAACGATCACCCCGCCGGCCGTCGACTGGCCACACAAGCCGGACAGGCGCGACAAAGGCCGGGCCGACCCAAGCCGGGCGGGGTTTGGTTGGGGGTAAACGGTGACCGGACGACGGCGGACGATGCTTCGCCCCACTCAGGTGGCAGTGGAGGCCCCCCAGGGCCGGAACGGTCTCCCGCGCGAGGAGCGGAAGTGAGATCGACGAACCCGGGACAGTATTTTGATCCGAACTTGATCTTGAAATTGATCTCGAACTAAAGATCAGAAAGGCAGGGACCCGCTCGCCAGGTGCTCGAACGTCACCTGCTCCAGCATGGTGCGCTCCTGCGCCTCCACCGCGATCCAGACCTTCTGCAGGGTCTGGGCCGGGCCCTGGTAGCCGAGATCGGCCGGCAGCTGGCCGCGCACCTGTGACAGCGGGCCGTCGATGATCTCGATGACGGCCGCCAGGGTGATCTCCGACGCGGGCCGGGCGAGCCAGTAGCCGCCCTCGGGGCCGCGCTGCGCGTTGACCACGCCGCCGCGGCGCAGCTGCAGCAGGATGCTTTCCAGGAACTTCGGCGGGATCTCCTGCGCCTTGGCTATCCGCTCGGAGGTGATCGGGAAGTCCGCCGGGGGCTTGCCGGCCAGGACCGGCTCGACGGAGGCGAGCTCGATCACGGCACGGATCGCGTAGTCCACGCGGGCGGAGAGGCGCACATGAACAACTTTATCCGACCGTTGTCCGTGTTCCCACGCGCTCCGGGGCATCTTAGGGGCCAGCGTCCGCTAGTGGACTTTCCGGAGAAGTCCCTCCTGGACCGCGGTGGCGATGTGCCGGCCCTCGACGTCGATCATCCGGCCGGTCGCCAGGCCGCGCGCGCCCGAGGCCGACGGGGACCAGCAGTCGTAGAGGAACCACTCGTCCGCCCGGAAGGGCCGGTGGAACCACAGCGCGTGATCCAGCGACGCGCCGATCACCCCGCCCGGCCCCCACACTTCGCCGTGCACCGACAGCACCGAGTCGAGCAGGGTCAGGTCGGAGGCGTACGTGAGGGCGCAGGCGTGCACCAGCGGGTCCTCGGGCAGCTTGCCGTCGATGCGCATCCAGACCCGCTGGTGCGGATCGGGCTGCCGGGTGCCGGGCCGGACCCAGCCGGGCTCGCCGACGTAGCGTACGTCGAGGGGGCGCGGGATGGTCTGCCACAGTTCGGCCCGCTCCGGGTAGGGCGTCAGCCGGTCCAGCATCGTCGGCAACCCGTCCGGGCCGGGCACGTCGTCGGGGCCGGGCGCGTGGTGGTCCAGCCCGGACTCCTCGATCTGGAACGACGCCGACATCAGGAAGATCGGCTTACCGTCCTGGATCGCGACGGTACGCCGGACCGAGAACGACCGGCCGTCCCGGATGACCTCGACGGCGTACTCGATGGGCTGGCGGGGGTCGCCGGCGCGGACGAAGTACCCGTGCAGGGAGTGCACGCGCCGGGACTCCTCGACGGTCCGCCCGGCGGCACACAGCGCCTGCGCCGCGACCTGTCCGCCGTAGACGCGGATGGGCAGCTCGGCCGGGCTGTGGCCGACGAACCGCAGGTCGTCGACGCGGTCGAGGTCCAGCAGCTGCACGAGGTGGTCCACGGCCGCCTGACCGGTCACCGGATCATTGGTGCTCACCAGCGGAGACTACCGGCCGGTAGGGCCTTTCCGGGTTTCCGCACGGTGTCCGCTGTGCCACACACGCCGAACGGGGCACCCGGTGTGATCCGGATGCCCCGTGGACGCGTACGCGCCGAATCAGCGGCCGATGTGGCCGGTCAGCGACCCGAGCGGGTGCAGGCGCAGCGTGTTCGTCGAACCGGGCGTGCCGGGCGGCGAACCGGCCACGATGACCACGACGTCGCCGGGCTTGCCGCGGCCGAGGCCCAGCAGCGCCTGGTCGACCTGGCGGAACATGTCGTCGGTGTGGTGCACGAACGGCACGAGGAACGTCTCAACGCCCCAGGACAGCGCCATCTGGTTGCGCGCGTGCTCCTCCGGGGTGAACGCCAGCAGCGGCAGTTCGCAGTGCAGCCGGGCGAGGCGCCGGACGGTGTCGCCGGTCTGCGTGAAGGCGACCAGCGCCTTGGCGCCGACGGCCGAGGCGATGTTCGCCGCCGCGACCGTCAGGGCACCGCCGCGGGTACGCGGGTCGTGCTGCAGCCGCGGTACGCCGAGCGGCAGCGCCTCCTCGGTGGTCTCGATGATCTTGGCCATCGTGGCGACGGTCAGCACCGGGAACTTGCCGACGCTCGTCTCGCCGGACAGCATGACCGCGTCGGCGCCGTCGAGCACCGCGTTGGCGACGTCGGACGCCTCCGCGCGGGTCGGCCGCGAGTTCTCGATCATCGAGTCGAGCATCTGCGTCGCGACGATGACCGGCTTCGCGTACTCCCGGCAGAGCTGGACGGCCCGCTTCTGCACGATCGGGACCTGGTCCAGCGGCATCTCGACGCCGAGGTCGCCACGGGCGACCATCACCGCGTCGAACGCGTTGACGATCTCCTCCAGGCGGGCGACCGCCTCGGGCTTCTCGACCTTGGCGATGACCGGCCGGTAGACGTTCTCCTCGGCCATGATCTCGTGGACGAGCTTGATGTCGTCGGGCGAGCGCACGAACGACAGCGCGATCCAGTCGACGCCCAGGCGCAGCGCGAACCGCAGGTCCTCGGCGTCCTTCTCGGAGAGCGCGGGCACCGAGACGGCCACGTTCGGCAGCGAGACGCCCTTGTTGTTGCTGACCATGCCGCCTTCGACGACCCGGCACTTGATGTCGTGGCCATCCACGCCGATGACCTCGACGGCGACCTTGCCGTCGTCGATGAGCAGGCGGTCACCCGCCTTCACCTCTTCGGGCAGCCGCTTGTAGGTGCACGACACCCGGTCCTTGGTGCCCTCGATGTCGTCGCTGGTGATGGTGACGGTGTCACCGGTACGCCACTCGTGCGGGCCGTCGACGAACCGGCCGAGCCGGATCTTCGGGCCCTGGAGGTCGGCGAGGATCGCCACCGCCACGCCCGCCGCCCGCGCCTGCCGGCGCACCTGCTCGTAGACGGCCTCGTGGTCGGCGTGGTCGCCGTGGCTGAAGTTGAGGCGGGCCACGTTCATGCCCGCGTCGATGAGGCCCTTGAGCCGCTCCGGGCTGCTGGTAGCGGGGCCGAGGGTACAGACTATTTTCGCGCGGCGTGTCACGGTGACCGAGCCTAGCGCTTTCCACTGGGACCATGACAGCCGGGCTACAGCCTTTAACCCACGTTAACCTGGGATCTTTATAGTTGTCCGCCCCGCCGAACCGCCCGGTGAGCGGCATCGGCCCGGTCCGCCGGTTCCCGCCCGGCGGCGCACTTCGTGCCATCTTAGAGGCTTTCCCGGCAGCACTGCTTTCCCAGCCGGCTCAGCGATTTCTGCGTTTCCTGCGGCTCAGCTCTTTCTGCGGCTCAGCTTTTCTGCGGCTCAGCGTTCCAGGCGGCGGGTCATCTCGTTCAGGCGCTCGGTCAGCTCGTCGATCCGCGCCACGCCCCGCTCGTACTCCTCGTCGCCGGGCGGCGGCAGCTCCGTGGCCATCAGCTTGCCGGCCTCCTGCGCGTACGCGTTCTGGGCGGCGGTGATCGCGGAGCGGACGGACCGGCCGAGGCGCTCCGCCCCGCCGCCGAGCGCCCGGGGATCCAGGCGCAGGTCGAGCACCCGCCCGCCGGCCCCCGTACGCGCCACGACCAGTCCGTCGGGTGACCGCCCCTCGCAGCTGAGGTCGGCCAGCCGGGCCTGCAGCGCGCGCAACCGCTCGACCTGATGCAGGGCATAGGCGGCCAAGTCATCCAGGTTCTTCACTTCATCCATCCGCGTTTCCCCCTCCCCGCCGGGAGTTGTCCACAGCTCGAAGACAGACCATAGCCAGTGCCGCCGAACCGTGCCAGGATTCCCGATGTGCCTGACGCATCGACCGACACGATCGCCCGTGACGCCGCGGGCGTCCTGGGTCCGGGCGAGGAACTCGGGGCGGCCGCCGTCATCACCCGTATCGATCCCGGTGCCACCGGTCCCGTCGACGCGCGCGCGGAACTCGGCGCCGCCGCCACCCGGGTCCTGACGCTGGGCCTGCTCGGCGGGCACACGCAACTGCTGCGCCTGGCCGGCTTCGGCAGGGCCGTCGACGGTCCGGCCGGTTCGACCGCGGCGACGCTGCACGAACTCATCACCGAGGCGTCGTGGGCCAAGCTGGTGGTCACGGACCGGCGCGTGATCGTCGCACGCGGCGAACTCGTCGAGCACCAGCGCCAGGCGCCGGGGCACTACGAGTTCTCCGTCGTCGGCTGGGTCGCGCGTACCGCGGTGACGGGGGCCCGGCCGGCGCCACGGGGGCTGCTGCGCCGCGGGCGGATCGTCGTGTCCTGCGCCGACGGCTCCGCGGTCGCCGTGAACCTGCTCCGCAGGCAATCGTCCACAGTGCTGGCCGCGCTGGGTGGACAACCGAACACGAGGACAAGCGACGGGAGGACCCGTGACGACCGACACGACCAAGGTTGACACCACCAAGGTCGCCCTGCGGGCGCTGACCGCGTACCACCAGGCGGCGCAGGACATCTCGGAAGGTTTCGAGCGCGCCCGGCAGGTGCTGGCCGACACGGACGTCACCGCCGGCAGTTTCGGCCTGCTCCAGGAGGCGCACGGGCTGCACGACCGGTACGCCGAACGCTGCGACGAGGGGCTGAACGCGCTGCGCGACGGGCGGGACGTCTTCGACGCGCTGGCCGAGGCGATGGAGTCGATCCGGTCGGCGTACCGCGATGCCGACCAGGCCGCCGCGGCGCGATTCGGCGGAGGTGACTGAGATGCCCCGCTCCGAACCCGGCGTCGAGCGCATCGCCGAATGGCTGTCCCCGGCGGGGGCCGCGCTGCACGTCATCCAGCCCATCGTCGAGTTCCTCGCCGACCCGCTCGACGCGGTCACCGGCGACCCGGCCGCGCTGCGCGACAAGGCGCAGGCCTGGCGCAAGGCGGCCGACGAGGTCCACGATCTCGTCGGGGTGGAGGTCGGCGCGCGGGCGAAGCTGATGGCCTCGTGGGAGGGCCCCGCCTCCGAGGCGTTCAACCGCGAACTCGACCAGCTCGCCACCAGCCTCGAGCAGATCGTCGGGCACTTCCAGCAGACGGCCGACCTGCTGGAGCAGACCGCCACCGGCGCCGAGCAGGCCGAGGAGCTGGTCGTGCGCATCATCAAGGAGCTCGTCGCCTGGCTGATCGCCACGATCCTCGTCGCCCTCGCGTCCTCGTGGGCCACGCTCGGCGCGTCCGTCGCCGCCGGCACCAGCGCCGGCTGGAGCGCGTCGGCCGCCGCCGCGAGCCGGTGCGCCACCATCGCCGCCAAGCTCGCCGGGCTGCTCCGGGCGGCCGAGGCGTTCCTGCGGAAGATGAGCGACTTCGCCCAGGCGTACCCGCTGACGAAGATCAAGGCCATGGGGATCGGCAAATGGGCCCGGTCGAGCCTCGCCACCGGGGAGGGATACCAGGCGATCGCCTCGAACTGGGTGATCAAGGCAGCCGTGGATCGGCCGGCGCTTTTGTGACATCCTGCTGCGCTGTGAGATGCGTGATGGGAATGTCAGTACGCGTGGCGGCACGTATGTCGGCACTCGTGCTGGCGCTGGCGGTCGCCGCCTGCGGGTCCACCGCTCCGACCGCAGCCGGTCCCGATGCCGTGGGCCCGAACGCTGCGGGCCCGAACGCTGCGGGACCTGATGCCGCCGGCTCGAGCACTGCCGGGCCGAGTACTTCCGCGTCGGCGGGGATCGGGGCGGCGGCCACTGCCGCACCCAGTGCCTCCACCGGTGCCGGCCCAGGACAGGGTTCCTGCGACGGCTTTCCCGCGGACAACATCTGGCGCGCCGACGTCTCCCGGCTGCCCGCCGACCCCGCCTCCGCGCGGTACATCGCCTCGATCGGGACGGCATCCGGCGTACACGCCGACTTCGGCAGCGGCACGTGGGACGGCGGCCCGATCGGCATCCCCGTCACGACCGTCCCGGCTGGACAGAAGAGCTCCACTGTCCGGTTCGCGTACGCCGGCGAGAGCGACAAGGGCCCGTATCCGATCCCGGCGGGCGCGGCGATCGAGGGCGGCCCGCAGGCGGACGGGGACCGGCACGTCGTCCTGCACGATCCGGTGGCCTGCAAGGTCTACGAGCTGTTCGCCGCCGAGCACCGGTCCGACGGCTGGCACGCCGGTTCCGGTGCGGTCTTCGACCTCCGCTCGGACCGGCTGCGCCCGGCCGGGTGGACCTCCGCCGACGCGGCCGGGCTGTCGATCTTCGCCGGGCTCGTCCGCTACTCCGAGGTCGCGTCCGGCCACATCGACCACGCGATCCGGGTGACGGTGCCGAGATCGCGTACGTCCTATGTGTGGCCGGCCCGGCACGCGGCCGGCCAGTCCGCCGACGCCGCCCTGCCGCCGATGGGCCTGCGGCTGCGGCTGAAGGCGGGCGTCGACGTCTCGAAGCTGCCGAAGCAGGCGCGGATCGTGGCCGAGGCGATGAAGAAGTACGGCCTGATCGTCGCGGACAACGGCTCGCCCTGGTACATCTCCGGCACGCCGGACTCCCACTGGGACAACGACGCCCTGCACGCCCTGGGCGGGCTGACCGGCTCGGACTTCGAAGCGGTCAACGTGTCGACGCTGATGGTCAGCGCGAACTCGGCCGCGGCGCGCTGACCGGGCCGCCCGGCGCCGTCGCTTCCCCGGCCTCCGGCGCGGCACCGACGGGCGGCTTGCGGCCGAACGCGCCCGGCCCGGCGTGGAAGAGGCCCATCGCCAGGACCCCGGCCGCGATCGCCGCGACGGCCGGCAGCGGATGCGTCGCCGGATGGGCGAAGTAGCCCGCGACGGCGGCGAGGACGAACATCAGCCACCCGGCGACCAGGTTCACGACCGGCCCGTAGCCGAACGCGCTCGGATACGTCTCGCGCGTGATCCCCCGGACGAAGTGCGGTACGCCGTTCGCGCCGAACACCCCGGCGAGGAACGCGAGCGTGATCGTCTGTCCCATGTGGTCACTCTCCTGTCAGCCGGCCAGGACGCCGGCGGGCTGACTGCTCGTGGGCTGACTGTCGTGGGCTGACATCATGCGGGGCTGGGATCGCCGGGGCCGGCATCACGCGGGGCCGACGTCACGCAGCCCGCGCGTCACCAGGTCGATCAGTTGACGCAGCCGGCGGCGGACCTCGTCCGGTGGCACCGGTTCCTGGCCGATCCCCGGCAGCCCGTCGACCAGGACGAGGGCGGCGTCCCGCGCGGAGATCACGGTCCCCACCCCGGGCAGCCCGTCGGCGGCCTCGGCGAGCAGGCCCTCGACCTCGGCCAGGTGCCGGTCGTGGAAGTCGGCCACGAGATCGCCGACGACCTCCTTGGCCTCGGCGAACAGTTCCGCACGGAACTCCGGCTGGATCGATGTCGCGACGAGGTCGAGTTTCGGGGCGAGAGCCGCGTACAGGCGGTCGGCGACGGGGCCACGGTCGTGCCGGGCTCGGGCGGCCGCCGCCACGACCTCGGCCGCGAGGCGCTCGCCGAGGGCCCGGAACACGGCCTCCTTGCCGCCGAAGTACTGGTAGACCGCCGGGCGGGAGAATCCGGCCGCCTGGGCTATCTGATCCATCGAGGTACGCCGGAATCCGTAGCGCCCGAAGACGCCGAGCGCCGCGGTCAGGATCCGCTCCCTGCGTTCGTCGGCCGCCACCGTGCTGGACATACTGACAATCTATGCTTGATTTGTCAGATCGTCAAAGGGATCCCCGGGAAGGCCGACGATCAAGAACGCGCCTCCCGGATGACGGCCGAGGCCAGGGCGGCCGTACGCGCGGCTCCCGCTGCCGGCCCGCCGCCCCGGCCTGACCATTCTCGCGACCTCGGCGGACACGACCGCCGGAGCCGGAGCCGAAGTCGGAGCCGGAGCCGAAGTCGGAGCCGAAGCCGGAGCTGAAGTCGCTGCCGAGCCGGGGGCTGGGTCGAGGGCTGGGGCTGGGGCTAGTGCTGGACCTGGCGAGCACGTCCGGGGCCGGGGCGCCACCGAGGTCTATCCCGGCCATGATCCCGCCGCCCTCGCCCAGGCGACCTGGCCGTCGAGACGGTCATGGGCACGACCCACCTGATCTCCGGGACCTTGCCGACCCTGGCGGGACTGGTCGTCGACGGGACGATACCGGACCCGGTCACGCGTACCCGCACGCCGACCGGGGCAGTGGCGGCCTACGCCGACCTCGCGGCCGGCCGCCACTCCCCGGGAAGGACCGTGATCATGATCAATGAGTCATGATCGCACAGTGAGCAGGGGCCCGCTCAGATCGCGGCGAGCGGGCGGGACGACGGGCGTACCGGGGCGGGCAGGGTTCCCGTTCCGCCCAGGTACGCGTGGATCGCCGCCGCGGCCGACCGCCCCTCGGCGATCGCCCAGACGATGAGCGAGGCGCCCTTGTGCGCGTCGCCCGCGACGAAGACGCCGGGCGTGCCCGTCTGCCAGTTCTCGTCGGCCTCGACCGTGCCGCGGTCGCTGCGCTCCAGCCCGAGCTGGGCGAGGGCGGGCAGCGCGTCGGTCCCCTCGAAGCCGATCGCGAGCAGCACCAGGTCCGCCGGGATCTCCCGCTCGGAGCCGGGCACCTGCGTCACGACACCGCGGCCGTTCACCCGCTCGACCACGACATCGGCGAGGACGATCGCGCGTACCGCGCCGGTGCCGTCGTCGACGAAGCGCTGGACGGCCACCGAGAAGACGCGGTCGCCGCCCTCCTCGTGGGCCGCGTAGTTGCGCAGGACCCAGGGCCAGGTCGGCCACGGGTCCCGGCCCTCGTCGCGTACGCCGGGCGGCAGCGGGTAGCGGTCGAGCTGGGTGACCGACACGGCGTTCTGGCGGTGGGCGACGCCGAGGCAGTCCGCGCCGGTGTCGCCGCCGCCGATGATGACGACGTGCTTGCCCTCGGCGGTGATCTCCGGAGCGGTGACCTCGCCTGTGACGAACTCGCCGGCGACGAAACGGTTGGACTGCACCAGGTGGTCCATCGCGAGGTGGATGCCGCGCAGCTGCCGGCCCTCGGTCTGCGGGGTGTCCCGGCCGGCGAGCGCGCCGGTGGCCAGCAGGACCGCGTCGAAACCGGCCCGCAGCTGGTCGGCGGTGACGTCGACGCCGACGTCCACCCCGGTGCGGAAGACGACGCCCTCCGCGACGAGCTGCTCGACCCGGCGGTCGACGTGCCGCTTCTCCAGCTTGAAGTCCGGAATGCCGTAGCGCAGCAGGCCGCCGGGGCGGTCGTCGCGCTCGAACACGGTCACGGCGTGACCGGCCCGGGCCAGCTGCTGGGCGGCGGCGAGCCCGGCGGGGCCGGAGCCGACCACGGCCACGGACCGGCCGGACGGCTCGGGTGCCGGCTGCGGCGTGACGAGCCCGTCGGCGAACGCGTGGTCGATGATGGACACCTCGACCTGCTTGATCGCCACCGGGTCGTCGCCGATGCCGAGGACGCACGCGGCCTCGCACGGCGCCGGGCACAGCCGCCCGGTGAACTCCGGGAAGTTGTTCGTGGCGTGCAGGGACTCGACCGCCGACGCCCACGATCCCGTACGCACGAGGTCGTTCCAGTCCGGGATCCGGTTGCCGAGCGGGCAGCCGTCGTGGCAGAACGGGATGCCGCAGTCCATGCACCGGGTCGCCTGCTCGCGTACCAGGTTGTCGCCGGCCGGCGGGTAGACCTCGTTCCAGTCGAGGATGCGTACCGGGACCGGGCGCCGGTCCGGCAGCCGCCGGCCGAAGCGCAGGAATCCACTCGGATCAGGCACGGGACACCTCCATGACCGCCGCGTCGACGTCACGGCCGGCTGCCTCGGCGGTCCGCATGACTTCCAGAACCTTCTTGTAGTCGCGCGGGACGACCGCCGTGAACCGGCTGACGGCCTCGGACCAGTCCGCGAGCAGCTTCTCCGCCACGGCCGAACCGGTCTCCGCGTAGTGGTTCTCGACGAGTGCGCGCAGCTGGAAGCTGTCCTCGGATCCCACCGGGTCCAGGTCGACCAGCTCCCGGTTGACCAGCTCCGGCTCCAGGTCCAGCACGTACGCCGTACCACCGCTCATGCCGGCCGCGAAGTTGCGCCCGGTCGGGCCGAGCACGACGACCGTGCCGCCGGTCATGTACTCGCAGCCGTGGTCGCCGACGCCCTCGACGACCGCCGTGGCGCCCGAGTTGCGTACGGCGAACCGCTGGCCGGCCTGCCCCCGCAGGAAGACCTCGCCGGACGTCGCTCCATAGAGGACGGTGTTGCCGGCGATGACGTTGGCCTCGGCCGCGTACGGCGCCGTGGCGTGCGGCCGGACGATCAGGCGGCCGCCCGACAGCCCCTTGCCGACGTAGTCGTTGGCGTCGCCGTAGAGCCGCAGCGTCACGCCGCGCGGCACGAACGCGCCGAACGACTGCCCCGCCGTACCGGTGAGCGTGATCGAGATCGTGTCGTCGGGCAGGCCCCGGCCCCGGTACCGCCGGGCCACCTCGCCGCCCAGCATGGCGCCGACACTGCGGTGCTCGTTGCGTACGCCGATCGCCGCGGTCACCTTCGTGCCGTTCTCCAGCGCCGGGGCGGCCAGCACGAGCAGCTCGTTGTCGAGCGACTTCTCCAGCTGGTGGTCCTGGGCGCGGGTCCGGCGCAGCGCGGCGCCGGCCGGGATCTCGGGCTGGTACAGCACGCCGGTCAGGTCGACGCCCTGGCCCTTCCAGTGGTCGACCGCCGGCACGAAGTCCAGCAGGTCGGCCCGGCCGACGGCCTCGTCGATGCTGCGCAGGCCCAGGCTCGCCAGGAGCTCGCGTACCTCCTGGGCGAGGAAGCGGAAGAAGTTCTCGACGAACTCCGGCTCGCCCGCGTAGCGCTCGCGCAACCGCGGGTTCTGCGTCGCGATGCCGACCGGACAGGTGTCCAGGTGGCAGACGCGCATCATGATGCAGCCCGACACGACCAGCGGCGCGGTCGCGAAGCCGAACTCCTCGGCGCCGAGCAGCGCCGCCACCACGACGTCGCGGCCGGTCTTGAGCTGGCCGTCCACCTGCACCGTCACCCGGTCGCGCAGGCCGTTGAGCAGCAGCGTCTGCTGCGTCTCGGCCAGGCCGAGCTCCCACGGCGTACCCGCGTGCTTGAGGCTGTTGAGGGGCGACGCGCCGGTGCCGCCGTCGTGGCCCGAGATGAGGATGACATCGGCCTTGAGCTTCGCGACGCCCGCGGCGACGGTGCCCACGCCGGTCTCACTGACCAGCTTCACGTGTACGCGCGAGGCCGGGTTGACGCTCTTGAGGTCGAAGACGAGCTGCGCGAGGTCTTCGATGGAGTAGATGTCGTGGTGCGGGGGCGGCGAGATGAGACCGACCCCGGCGGTGGCGTGCCGGGTCTTGGCGATCCACGGCCACACCTTGTTGCCGGGCAGCTGCCCGCCCTCGCCGGGCTTCGCGCCCTGCGCCATCTTGATCTGCAGGTCGTCGGCGTTGACCAGGTACTCGGTCGTGACGCCGAACCGGCCGGAGGCGATCTGCTTGACCGCCGAGCGGCGCTGCGGGTCGTAGAGGCGCTCGACGTCCTCGCCGCCCTCGCCCGTGTTCGACTTGCCGCCGAGCCTGTTCATCGCGATCGCGAGCGTCTCGTGCGCCTCGGCCGAGATCGAGCCGTAGCTCATCGCGCCGGTCGCGAACCGCCGGACGATCTCCGCGACCGACTCGACCTCCTCGACCGGGATCGGCTCGGCCGCGGCCTTGAAGGAGAACAGGCCGCGCAGCGACGCGCCCTTCGCCGACAGCGCGTTGACCTTGCCGGTGTACTCGCGGAAGACCTTCTCCTGGCCCGAGCGGGTGGCGTGCTGGAGCAGGAAGACCGTCTCCGGGTTGAACAGGTGCACCTCGCCCTCGCGGCGCCACTGGTACTCGCCGCCGACCTCCAGTCGCCGGTGGGCCTGCTCCGCCGCGTTCTGCGGGTACGCGACCGCGTGCCGCACGGCCACCTCGGCGTGGATGCCGGCCAGCCCGATGCCGCCGATGAGCGACTTGGTGCTGGTGAAGTAGCGGTCGACGAGCCGCAGGTCGAGGCCGACCGCCTCGAAGACCTGGGCGCCGCAGTAGGACGAGACCGTCGAGATGCCCATCTTGGACATGATCTTCAGTACGCCCTTGTTCAGCGCCTTCACGTAGTTGCGGACGGCCTTCTCCGGGGTGACCCCGGGCAGCGCGCCCTCGCGGATGAGGTCTTCGGCGCTCTCGAAGGCGAGATACGGGTTCACCGCGGCCGCCCCGTACCCGATGAGCACGGCGGCGTGGTGCACCTCCCGGCAGTCGCCGGACTCGATGATCAGCGCCACCTGCGTACGCGTCTGCTCCCGGATGAGGTGCTGGTGCACCGCGGCCGTCAGCAGCAGCGACGGGATCGGGGCGAGGTCGGCGGTGGAGTCGCGGTCGGACAGCACCAGGATCCGGACGCCGTCCTCGATCGCCTCGGAGACGTGCCGGCAGATCTCGGTGAGCCGGGCCTTGAGCCCCTGCTCGCCGTCGCGCAGCGGGTACAGGCCGGAGACCCGCACGGCCTGGTAGCCGGGCATGTCGCCGTCCTCGTCGATCGACAGGATCTTGGCCAGCTCGTCGTTGTCGATGACCGGCGACGGCAGCACGATCTGCCGGCAGCTGGCCGGGCCCGGGTCGAGCAGGTTGCCCTCGGGGCCGATCGTCAGCGACAGGCTGGTCACCATCTCCTCGCGGATCGCGTCCAGCGGCGGGTTGGTGACCTGCGCGAAGATCTGCTGGAAGTAGTCGTAGAGCAGCCGCGGGCGCTGCGACAGCGCGGAGACGGGCGTGTCGGTGCCCATCGAGCCGAGCGGCTCCGCACCGGACCGGGCCATCGGCCCGACGAGGATCTTGAGCTCCTCCTCGGTGTAGCCGAAGGTCTGCTGGCGGCGCTGCACCGAGTCGTGCGTGTAGACCTGGTGGTCCCGCTCCGGCAGCGACTCCAGGTGGATGAGGCCGGCGTGCAGCCACTCGGCGTACGGGGCCGCGGCGGCGAGCTCGCTCTTGATCTCGTCGTCCCCGACGACCCGGCCCGAGGCCGTGTCCACGAGGAACATCCGGCCGGGCTGCGAACGGCCCTTGGCCACGACGGTCGCCGGGTCGAGGTCGAGCATGCCCGACTCGCTGCCGAACACGACGAGGCCGTCGGAGGTCAGCGACCAGCGCCCGGGGCGCAGGCCGTTGCGGTCGAGCACGGCGCCGACCACGGTGCCGTCGCTGAACGCCACGTCGGCGGGGCCGTCCCACGGCTCCATCAGGCTCGCGTGGAAGCGGTAGAACGCCTTGCGCGCCGCGCCCTCCGGGGTGGCCGCGAGGGAGGCGTCGTTCTCCCACGCCTCCGGGATCATCATGAGCACGGCGTGCGGCAGGCTGCGGCCGGCCATGTGCAGCAGCTCGAGGACCTCGTCGAAGCTCGCCGAGTCCGAGGCGTCCGGCGTGGCGATCGGGAACAGCCGCCGGATGTTGCCCGGGATGAGCGGGCTGGCCAGCAGCGACTCGCGCGCCTGCATCCAGTTCTTGTTGCCCCGGATCGTGTTGATCTCACCGTTGTGGGCGATGAACCGGTACGGATGCGCCAGCGGCCAGCTCGGGAAGGTGTTCGTCGAGAACCGGGAGTGCACCAGCGCGATCGCGCTGTCGACCCGCTCGTCGTGCAGGTCCGGGAAGAACGTGTTCAGCTGGTCGGGCGTGAGCATGCCCTTGTACACGACGGTCCGGCCGGACAGCGACGGGAAGTACGTCGGCACGCCCCGCTCACGGGTCTCCCGCTCGGTCTGCTTGCGGACGCAGAACATCACGCGGTCGAGGTCCATCCCGCTCAGCGGCGTACCGTCGCTCAACCGGTGGGCGGCCATGAAGACCTGGCGGATGCGCGGCCGGGCCCGCTCCGCGGTCGCGCCGAGGCCCCGCGGCCGCACCGGCAGCTCGCGCCAGCCCAGGATCTCCGCGCCCTCGACGAGCGCGTACTTCTCCAGGACGGTCAGCGCCCGCGCCTCGTCGGCCCCGTTGGTCGGCAGGAACACCAGGCCCGTCGCGTACTCGCCGGCGGGCGGCAGCTCGAATCCCGCGCCCTCCTCGGCCAGGATCGCCCGGTAGAAGGCGTCCGGCAGCTGCAGCAGGATGCCCGCGCCGTCGCCCGTCTCCGGCTCCGCGCCGCGGGCGCCGCGGTGGTCCAGGCGTACGAGCGCGGCCAGGCCCTTCTCGACGACGTCATGGCTGCGGCGGCCGTGCACGTCCGCGACGAACGCGACACCGCAGGCGTCCTTCTCGTTGGCAGGGTCGTACAAACCCTGCGGCGCCGGCAGGCTCATGCCGGGCAGGGTCGAAGGGCGCGGCTGCTGCTCGCTTGCGCGGGGGGACGGGTACGCCACATCGGCCTCCTGTCGTCGTCGTTTGCGAGGGTGGGAATCCGGCCGGCCTGGGTTGCACAGGCTTGCAGTTACAGGCGCTGCCGGTCAGCTCGCTGATGTGGGCATCGGGACGACATCGGCCCTGGGGGTTCTCCGCCGGGTCGGCAACCCGGTCCGCCCTGTGGGGCCTGACCGGCGGCCGGTCGCGGGACCAGCCTTGCCGCAAGTATTACTCGGTTTTCGTTACCCGGTTCTGACGCGGAGTGAAAGTGAGTCTACGTTAACTCCCCCGTCATTCCGCCAGACACAGATAGATCACACGTCCACCTGGTGAGATAGGGGAGATTTCCGACAGGTCCGTTCTGACACCCGTGCGGGAACCGCCTATTTGGGCGGGAACCAGTTCACCGCTTCGCCGCGGGCACGATCGAGCACGCGTGTGGACAGTACGCCGAACGCCGCGTCCCGGGCCCGCGTACCGAGGCGGCCGCGGGGGGCGAGAACGGCACCGACCCGGCGCGTCTGGCGGGCCACGGCCGCGCTGCGCGGTACGCGGGCCCGCGAGTACGCGTGCACGGCCGCCCGCAGCCCGTCGCCCGGCTGCGTGCCGTTGGCCAGGGTGACCAGCGTCGCCACGTCCTCGAAGGCGAGGCAGGCGCCCTGGGCCAGGTGGTGGGCCATCCCGTGGGCGGCGTCACCGGCGAGGATCACCCCGCCCGTCCCGGCGGCCAGGCCGAACTCGGTCAGCACCGGGCTGATCTCGCGGCCGTCGTGCTGGACGAGGTCGCCCGGCTCGGTCGCGGCCAGCAGCTCCGACACCGGCGCCGGCCACCGCTCGAACCACCGCCGCAGCAGGGCCAGCTGGGTCGCGGGCGCTTCGGGCCGGGCCGCCCCGGCGACGGTCGCCTGCCAGTAGATGCCGCCCCGGCTGGACGCGCCGGCCGAACCGCGGTCGCCCAGCGAGGCCGCCACGAACCGGTACTCGCCGCCGAGGATCTCGGCCCCGAGCGTGACGTCCGGCCCCAGCATCGGCGCCCGGTACCACGGGATCACGGCCCGCCAGGCCGCGTACCCGCTGGAGACCACGGCCGCCTCGGGTGCGATCGCGCGGCGTACCGCCGACTGGACGCCGTCGGCCCCGATGACCAGGTCGGCCTCCCAGCTGCTGCGCCCGTCGGTGACCGCCGGGCGCTCCCCGGGCGCGGTCCGGACCTGGGTGACCGTGATGCCCGTCCGGACGTCCAGCGTGGCCGTCAACCGGGCGATCAAGGCGTCGTGCAGGTCTTCCCGGTGCACCACGACCGGGGACACCCGGGGCGAGAGCGCGGCGGCGGCACCGGGCTGGACGAGCCAGCTGCCGTCCGACCGGCGTACGCCGCCCTGCGGAACAGCCGTCGCGATCGAGTCCAGCCCGTCGGCCAGCCCGAGCGACCGCAGCGCGCGTACGCCGTTGGGCCAGATCAGCAGCGCGGCCGGGTCGGCACGCAGCCGATCACCCTGTTCGAGCAGCGTGACCCGCCACCCGTTGCGAGCGAGCGCCCCGGCCGCGGCGAGGCCGCCGACGCCGGCTCCGACCACCACCGCCTGCCCCATGGGGAACCTCAGCCCTTCTCCGCCTTCTCAGCCTTCGCCGTGTCCGCCTGTGCGGATTCGCCCGCCGGACCGCTCTGCGCGGCATCGCCGTCCGCGTCGCCGTCGCCGGCGCCGTCCCCATTGCCGTCACCGTCGCCCGATGCGGCGGGCGCCTCCGGGGCGGTGCCCTCGGGCCGGGTGCCGTCGGCGGCGAACGCCGCGTACTGCGCCTCGGTGACGACCTGGTAGCCCTTGACTCCGTCGGCGTTCGGGATGACGTACTCGCGCGGGCCCGGCTTCAGCAGGAAGTACGCGAGCGCGGCCAGGAACACCACGATCGAGGTCCACACGTTGAGCCGGAGCCCGCCGAAGTGGTTGGCCGGGTCGGTACGCATCGTCTCGATGACCCCGCGACCCGCCGTGTACGCCATCACGTACAGCGCGAACGCGCGCCCCCGGCCGAGCTTGAACCTGCGGTCGGCCAGCACCACCAGCAGCGCGACGAGCAGATCCCAGACCAGCTCGTAGAGGAACGTCGGCTGGTAGAGGTCGGGCAGCGTGAGCGCCTTGCCGTCGGGGCCGAGCTCCGCGTGGCCCGGATTCCGCGGGTCCATCGGGTGGATCTGCAGGCCGAGGACGGACTTCGTCACGCCGCCGTAGAGCTCGTTGTTGAACCAGTTGCCGAGCCGGCCGATCGCCTGCGCCACCGGCAGGCCGACGGCCATGCTGTCGGCGACCAGCGCGAACGGCAGGCCCATCTGCTTGCAGGCCAGCCACGCGCCGAGCGCGCCGAGCGCGATCGCGCCCCAGATGCCCAGGCCGCCGCGCCAGATGTAGAGCGCCTCGATCGGGTGCCCGCCCTCGCCGAAGTACTGCTGCGGCGACGTGATCACGTGGTAGATCCGGCCGCCGATGATGCCGAACGGCACCGCGAAGACCGCGATGTCCAGCACCGCCCACGGTGGGGCGCCCCGCGTCCGCATCCGCCGGTCGGTGATCACACAGGCGGCGACGATGCCCAGGATGATGCAGAGCGCGTACGCCCGGATCGGCAGCGGGCCGAGATGCCACACGGCCGTCGACGGGCTCGGGATCTGCACGGGCAGGGCCGCCCGCGGTACCGCGGACAGGGCTTCGGCCGCCCCAGCGATGGCGAGGTTCACGGGCGTAGACGCTACCTGCCGCCCGACGAAATACCTAGCTATGATCTTGACAAGCGCTAACCTCTGTCGCATGGCCCGGCTTCTGGTCGTCCACCACACCACGTCCCCCGCGTTGCAGGAGTTGCTGGAGGCGGCGCTCGACGGCGCGCGCGCCCCCGAGACCGGCGGGGTCGAGGTCGTCACCCGCCCCGCGCTGACCGCCACCGCCGTCGACGTTCTCGGCGCGGACGCCGTGCTGCTGGGCACGCCGGCCAACATCGGCTACATGTCCGGCGCGCTCAAGCACTTCTTCGACACGGTCTACTACCCGTGCCTGACCGACACGACCGGCCTCGCGTACGGCGTCTACGTCCACGGCAACAACGACACGACGGGCGCGGTCCGCGCGGTGGAGTCCATCGCCGCCGGCCTGTCGTGGGTCGCCGCCCGCCCGGCGGTCAGCGTCATCGGCGCCCCCGGGGCCGCGGACCGCGAGGCCTGCTGGGACCTCGGCGCCCTCTGCGCCTACGCGGCGGCCCAGCGGTCCCCCTGATCTGCCTTTCTTCAGGCGCCCTTTCTTCAGCTGCCGGCAGCTCAGCCTTCAGGTGCCGGCAGCTCAGCGCTCGTGGGCGGACAGCCAGTCGCGGTAGTCGGTCACCGCGCGCTCCAGGCTCCACTCCGGCACGAACCCCGTGTCCGCGCGCAGCCGCGTCACGTCCAGCGGCGCCGCGGCCGCGCCCCCGGCCGGCAGCGTCACCCCCAGCAGCGCCGCGACCTCGCCGTTCGTCGTGCTCCTGCCGCTTCCCACGTTGTACGCCCGGTGGCGCAGCCGATCCGCGCGGACGAGCCCGGCGAGCGCCCGGCCGCAGTCGCGTGCATAGAGCATGTCGAGCCCGTCGTTCGCGTACGCCTGGATGGTGGTGGGAGCATGGGGGGCTGCTGCCTGTCGGGCGGCGGCGTGGACGAGTTGCGGCGCGGCGAAGAAGGGTGACCGTTCGCGGCCGAGCGGGCCCCAGACGGCGCCGATCCGCGCGCAGACGATCTCGACGTCGTCGACGACGCCGGACACGATCTCGGCGGCCTTCTTCGCGGCCGGGATGGCGTGCCCGCTCGCCAGTGGCAGCAGCAGGTCCTCGCCGAGGACGCCGGCCGCCCCGGCCTCGACGCCGCCGTAGACGCCGATCGTGCTGGCCACGACCATCCGCCGCACACCCCAGCGCCGAGCCGCCTCGATCATCGTCATGAGCCCGAGGAGACTCCCCTTCACCTGCTCGTACGCGCTCCCGGAGCCCATCGGCGCGCTCGCGAGATGGACGATCTCGGTGATCTCGTACCGCTCGCCGACCGCCCGGACGCTGGCCGGATCGGTGCAGTCCATCGCCGCGACCGCCGCGCCCTCCACGATCGTCTGGAGGCCGGTCGCTGCTCGGCTGGTCGTCACTGCTCGGCTGGGGTCGCGGCCGACGAGGACCGGGGCGGCTCCTTGGTCGACGAGCGCTCGGCCTGTGTGGGAGCCGATGAACCCGAGGCCGCCCGTCACGAGAATCATGTCTGTCGTGCCTTTCGTTCGGTGCCGTTGGTCTACTCATGCCGTTGGTTCACTCGATCGTTAGCGTGCTAATGAGTAGACTACCCCGCATGGCTACCGACGGCGTACCCGACGTTCTCCGGCTGATCACCCGGGCGCAGAAGATGCTGCGCGCCGCCTCCGACGACGCGATGAGCCGCCATGGCGTACGCATCGGGCAGAACCTGATCCTCGAAGCGCTCTGGGCGCAGGACGGGCTCACTCCCGGCGAAGTGGCCGGGCGGCTCGGCTTCAGCACACCGACCGTGGTCAACACGGCCGGCCGGATGGAAGCGGCCGGCCTGCTCGAACGGCGCCGCGACCCGGCGGACCGGCGTCTCGTCCGGCTGCACCTCACGCCGAAGGGGGTCGCCGCGGAGCAGCCGGTCCAGCTGGCTCGCGCGGAACTGGCGGCGTACGCGACCGCGACGCTCAGCGCCGACGAGCGACGGCATCTCGTGAGCGCCCTCGAGAAGATCATCGTACGCATGTCGGTCGATGCATCATCCACTTCGGACTGACGGTCGCTCCGCGCCCGAGTTGCCGTACGCGTATAGATGAAAGCGGGCGGTAACATGCGTACGACCTGCTGTTTTGTTCTCTGCGTCTTGTCTGAGTTCTGTCGGTGGGGCGGGCTATCTTCCTCGCGTGGGGACGGGTGGCGCACTGAAGGCGGCGGTGGCGGATGCGCTGGACGCACCGCTGCTGTCCATTTCGGACAGTGCGCTGCTCGCGGAGATGGACGACGTGTTCGCCTGCGTGCAGCGGCTGTCCGCCCGGTTCCTCGCGCAGATCCAGCAGGCGCACCATCGCGGCATCCCGGCCGACCAGGCCGCCGCGAGCACGCGGATGTGGCTGGCCACCAGGTTCGCCATGTCGATCGGCGAGGCTACCGGTCTGACCCGGTTGGCGGCGGAGCTCCCGGCCCGGCCCCGCCTCGCCGAAGCCCTCGCAGCCGGAGCGGTCAACGTCGAGCAGGCGCAGGTGATCGCGCGTACGGTCGCCGCGCTGCCCGCGGCCGTCGGCCCGGCCGGCAAAGCCCGAGCGGAAGAGGTGCTGACCCGCATCGCCCAGGAGGACAAGGCCCGCCCCGAAGTGCTCGCCAGGCACCGGGCGGCGCTGCTGGAAATGGTCGCGCCGGAACTGGCCGAGAAGAAGGAACGCGAAGACCTCGAACGAGCCGACCGGACGGCGTACGCCCGCCGAGCGTTCACGCTGGTGCCCGACGAGTTCGGCGGCTACCGCGTACGCGGACTGCTGGACTCGGATTCCGCCGCGTACGTCCGGGCGGCGATCGACGCGCTCAGCGCGCCGGGCTCGCGGGCTTCGTCTGTGGGGCCTTTTTCTCCTGAGTCTTCGGCTGGCGGAGCTTCGGGCGCGGGGCATGCGGGTGGCGATGCTGTGGGCTCAGGGGGCTCAGGGGGCTCAGGGCTTGCCAACGGCAGTGCCGAGGCCGCGGGGCTTGCGGGTGGTGCTGAGGCCGTGGACGACGCCGTGCGCGATCGGCGGTCCGCGGCGGCTCGGCGCGCCGACGCGCTGACCTTCCTGTGCAAGCGTGCCCTCGACGACGGCGAGCTGCCCGTTTCCGGCGGCGAGCGGCCGCACCTCGCCGTGACGCTCAGCTGGCAGCAGCTCCGCGACCAGCTCGGCCACGGCCTCCTCGACACCGGCGACCGGCTCACCCCGGAGACCGTCCGGCGACTGGCCTGCGATGCCACGATCATCCCGATGGTGCTCGGCGGCGCCGGCCAGGTCCTCGACGTCGGCCGCGCCCGCCGCCTGATCGACGGACCGCTCCGCCGCGCGCTGTGCGTACGCGACGGCGGCTGCGCCTTCCCCGGCTGTGATCGACCACCCCGCTGGTGCGACGGCCACCACATCGTGGCCTGGGCGGACGGCGGACCGACAGCTCTGGACAACTCCGTGCTGCTGTGCGGCTTCCACCATCGCGAGATCCACCGTACCGCCGGGAGGAACGGCGCCTGGAAGGTACGCATGGCGCCCGACGGCTACCCGGAGTTCGTGCCGCCACGGCACCTGGATCCGCAGCAACGGCCCCGCCGCAACGTCATCCACCGGCGGACATGAGGGCTGCGCGCACAGACATCCACTTGCAGACACCCGCTTACCGGCATCCGCTTACCGGCGTCCGCTTACCGGCGTCTGCAGGCGGCTCGGGGCGGTGGTCAGTGCTCGCGTGCCACCGAGTAGGTCAGCACGGCCATCTGCCCGTCCGGTTTCACGTCCACGAGACGTACGCGGTCGGACAGCAGCCGTCGCGGCAACAGCGGAGCGCCGCCGCCGAGGAACACCGGTGTCACCCCAAGAATGATCTCGTCGAGCAGGTACGCGTCCGCGAACCGGCCGACCAGCTCCCCGCCGCCGACGATCCACAGGTCCTTCCCCGCGGCGGCCTCGGTCATCGCGGCGTGAACCGGTACGACGTCACCCGACACGAACCTGATGTCCATCCCGGGGATCGCAGGGAGGTCACGATGAGTGAAGACCCAGGCCGGGGTGTCGCCGTAGTACCCACGCCACTTCTCCGGCTCCGCCAGCAGGTTCTCGTGATCGAGTACCCATTCGTAGGTGGTCGCGCCCATGCACATCGCACCGACCGCGCCGAAGAACGTGGCGAAGCCGTCGGGATCGGTGTGCTCCACCGGAAACAGCCAGTCCAGCGAATTGCCGGCGTCCGCGATGAAGCCGTCGGCGCTGGTGGCCGTGTAATAAACGGTCTTACCCACTGACGTCTCCTCACTCTCGACTGATGCATGCGCGCTGATCCGTCGGCGATGCCGGCCTCCGGGCGGCCGATTTCCGCACGCAATGCCGACCTTAGCGAGGACATCGCCTTCAGAACGTGGGATCGCCTTCAGAACGTGGGATCGCTGTCGGAACGTGGGATCGCTGTCAGAACGTGAGGTCGTACAAGATCAGGTAGAGCTCGTTCTTCCGCTCGTCCATTTTCGCGCCGTACGCGTCGAGGAACACGGCTCCGTAACCGGGACCAAGGTTGTACGGCTGCTCGAGGCTGCGAAGCGCGACGGCAAGGTCGTACCAGCGGTCGGCGACGGCCAGCCCGCCCAGATCGATGTAGCCCGTGACGGCCGTGCCGTCGGGCGAGCCGTCTTCGAGGAACGCGTTGGGCAGGCAATAGTCGCCGTGGCAGACCACCAGGTCCTCGCCCGTGTCCCAGGCGTCCGCCGACAGACCCGTGATCTCCTCGGCCAGGACCCGCGCACGTTCCAGCAACGCGCGCGGCTCATCCGCACCGGCCTTCGCAGCGGCTTCTGTCTCGGCGGCTTCTCGCTCGGCTGCTTCCCTCTCGGTTGCTTCCCGCTCGGCGACGGCATCGGTGGTGTTCGCGTTCGCTACTAACCGATCAGCAGCTACCCGATCAGCAGCTACCCGATCAGCCGCAGCCCGATCAGCAGCAGCCGCTCGGGCAGCAGACAATCGTTCAGCGGCCGCCACCCGGTCACCAGCCGCTCGCAGCGCCGTCGGAAGGCGGAAGTCGAACGGGCAATCGTCCACGTCGAACGCGTCGTGGAACGCGCGCAGCCCTTGAGCGAACACTGTCGCGAGGCGTACCGGGTCGCTGGTACGCAGCGGATGCTCGGCCGCGCCGGCTCCCGACAGCTCGGCGGTCATCAGCCAGTCCTGAAAGCCGTCGCTGCCGTATTCGATCAGACGCGGTGCGCGTACGCGGTCGGCCGCCCATCGCAGCCGGGTCGCCTCGTCGGGCAGCCCCGTCCCCACCGGCTGCACCTTGAGGTACCGAACCCCGAGATCACCGTCCGCGAGCTGGCTACCACCGAGCCGACCGCCGGCCTGCTGACCACCGCTGAGCTGGCTACCGGCCTGCTGACTACCGCTGAGCTGACTACCGCTGAGCTGACCGCCGCTGAGCCGACCGCTCCGGTGGCCGTCCGCGCTGGACGGATCAGGAGGCGTCAGGCGGAACGTCGGCCGGCCGGGGATCCACTCGTAGACTTTCTCCCACCGCCAGGCCGCGTACCGGTCGTGGAGGTCGTCCGGGACTCGGGTCGCCATGCGCTCAGCACGCCCGGCGGACCCCGCCCGCCAGGTCCGTGACGAGGTTCCGCAGCGTGGCCAGCGACGGGTCGTCGCCGACCGCTTGGACGAGCGCGCTGCCGACGATGACGCCGTCCGCGTACGCGCCGACCGTCGCGGCCTGCTGCCCGTCGCGTACGCCGAGGCCGACGCCGACCGGGACCGCGGAGCCGGTCGCCTGCACGCGGGCTACCAGGGCCGGTGCCAGGTCGGACACGTTGTCGCGTGCCCCGGTCACGCCCATCACCGCGGTCGCGTAGACGAATCCGCGACAGTGGGCCACCGTCATCGCGATGCGCTCGTCGGTCGACGACGGCGACACCAGGAAGATCCGGTCCAGTTTGTGGTCGTCCGACGCGGCGAGCCACTCGTCCGCCTCGTCCGGGATCAGGTCCGGCGTGATCAGGCCCGCGCCACCCGCTGCCGCGAGGTCCCGCGCGAAGGCGTCGACGCCGTACCGGTCCACGGGATTCCAGTAGGTCATCACCACGACCGGCACGCGGCCCGCGACGGCTTCGACCGTCGCCAGCACGTCCTTCGTGCGTACGCCTTGCGCCAACGCCGTTTCCGTGGCCCGCTGGATGACCGGCCCGTCCATCACGGGGTCGGAGTACGGCAGGCCGACCTCGACCAGGTCGACGCCGGCGTCGATCATCACCTTGATGGCGTCGATGCCGCCCGCGACGTTCGGGTAGCCGGCCGGCAGGTAGCCGACCAGCGCCGGCCGTCCCTCCCCCAGCGCCCGGTCAAAAAGCGTGCCGGACGAGCTCATACCGTGCTGCCCTTCATACCGTGCTGCCCTTCTCGAACAGGCCGAAGTACGCGCCGGCGGTGTGCATGTCCTTGTCGCCGCGGCCGGACAGGTTGACGATGATCGTGGGTTCCCGGACGAGGTCGGCCCGCAGCGCCGGGACGATGCGCAGGGCACCCGCCAGGGCGTGCGCGCTCTCGATCGCCGGGATGATGCCCTCGGTGCGGCACAGCAGCGCGAACGCGTCCATCGCCTCGGCGTCCGTGACCGGCTCGTAGGTGACCCGCCCGATGTCGTTCAGGTACGCGTGCTCCGGACCGACCGCCGGGTAGTCGAGGCCGGCGGAGATCGAGTGCGATTCGATCGTCTGGCCGTCCTCGTCCTGCAGCAGATAGGTACGCGCACCGTGCAACACACCGGTCTGGCCGGCCGTGATGCTGGACGCGTGCCGGCCGGTGTCGAAGCCGTCGCCGCCCGCCTCGAAGCCGTAGATGCGTACCGAGTCGTCGGGGACGAACGCGTGGAACAGGCCGATCGCGTTGGACCCGCCGCCGATGCAGGCCGCCACGGCGTCCGGGAGCGCCCCGGTCTTCTCCCGGCACTGCTCGCGCGCCTCGAAGCCGATGCCGCTGACGAAATCGCGGACCATCGTCGGGAACGGGTGCGGTCCGGCGGCCGTGCCGAGCAGGTAGTGCGTGTTGTCGACGTTGGTCACCCAGTCGCGCAGCGCCTCGTTGATGGCGTCCTTGAGTGTCCGGGAACCGTGCTTCACGGGAATGACGGTCGCGCCCAGCATCTTCATGCGGGCGACGTTGAGCGCCTGCCGTTCGGTGTCGACCTCGCCCATGTAGACGACGCATTCCAGGTCGAGGTACGCCGCGGCCGTCGCGCTCGCCACGCCGTGCTGGCCGGCACCGGTCTCGGCGATCACCCGGCCCTTGCCCATACGCTTCGTCAGCAGCGCCTGGCCGAGCACGTTGCGTACCTTGTGGGCGCCGGTGTGGTTCAGGTCTTCCCGCTTCAGCAGGATCCGCGCACCCGCCTCGGCCGACAGCCGCGTGGCGTCGTAGAGCATCGAGGGCGTCCCGGCGTAGTCGCGCAGCATGCGCTGGAACTCGCCGGTGAACTCGGGGTCCCCCATCGCCTTACGGAAATGGGCGTCCAGCTCGTCCAGGGCGGCGATCAGCGCCTCCGGCACGTACCGGCCGCCGAAGACGCCGAAGTGGCCCTTCGCGTCCGCCTCCATGGCTGCCTCCCTGGGTCTTGAAGAATCACCGTGCTGGAGAATCACCGTGCTGAGGATTCACCGTGCTGGAGAATCACCGTTCCGGGGGAATCACCAGAACTACCGCGCGGGGCGCGGCGTGGCCGGGTGGTTGCCCGCGTTCACCAGCTCCGCCACCGCGTCACGCGGGCTCTTCTGGGTCACGAGACCCTCCCCCACGAGGACGGCGTCGGCGCCGGCACTCGCGTACCGGATCAGATCCAGCGGCCCGCGTACGCCCGACTCCGCGATCTTCACGACCTGGTTGGGCAGGCCGGGCGCGATCCGCTCGAACACCGACCGATCAACTTCGAGGGTACGCAGATCGCGCGCGTTGACGCCGATGACGCGGGCGCCGGCCTCGAGGGCGCGGTCGGCCTCTTCCTCGGTGTGCACCTCGACGAGGGCGGTCATGCCCAGCGACTCGATGCGGTCGAGCAGACCGGTGAGCACCTTCTGGTCGAGGGCGGCGACGATCAGCAGGACCAGATCGGCCCCGTACGCCCGCGCCTCGTGCACCTGGTACGCCGACACGATGAAGTCCTTGCGCAGGACCGGGATCTCGATCTTGGCGCGGACGGCGGCCAGGTCGTCCAGCGAACCGCCGAACCAGCGGCCCTCGGTGAGCACGCTGACGCAGCGCGCACCACCCGCCGCGTACTCGCCGGCGAGCTCGGCCGGATCGGGGATGTCGGCGAGCGCACCCTTCGAGGGCGAGGACCGCTTGACCTCCGCGATCACGCCCACGCCGGGCCGGCGCAGGGCCTCGTACGCGTCCAGCGGCGGCGGGGCCGCTTCGGCGCGACGGCGCACCTCCTCCAGCGGAACAGCGTTCTGACGTGCCTCGACGTCCTCACGCACGCCGGCGACGATCTCGTCGAGAACACTCCCCGTCACCTGCGTTTTCCCATCTCCAGGTGCCATGGGTGGATGCTAGGCGGAGAGATTTCGGACCCAACCTCCGGGGTATGGGACCCGCCACCGAGTGGAATGGTGCATAATGCCGGGCCCCCTACGCAGGCACGATGCCCCACCGCGGACGCCTCGGGGCATCGACGGCGGTTGCGCGGCCGGTTTCGCAGCTGATTACGCGGCTGACTTCGCAGCAGATTTCGCAGCACGTTTTCGGTCTCCGTAAAAGGGTAGACACCGCCGGGAAACGCGGAGCCGGAACGATGGCAGTTACCCAGCCACAGTTGCCCAGCCCACAGTTGCCCAGCCCACAGTGATCGGGAACGCACGAGACGGCGGGCACAAGTCGGCCTGGCGACATGCGATCTTCGAACCTGCCGAGCAGAATGATGGGTCGAGTCCAGAGGAGGCCGTCATGTCCACCGCGACCGCCGAACGTCCGGTCTCCGTCAGCGCATCCCCTTCCCCGGAAACGCCCGCGGGAAACCAGGCCGCGCTCGACGGCGACATCACGGCCGTTCCGCGTGCACTGATCATGTTCGGCGCGCGGGTCCTCTCCCGGTTGGAGCGTGCGCTCGTCGCCGAGGAGAACCGCAGCACCGCGCAAGGTAACGCCTGGGCGGCCGTGTGCGCCGACCGTGACCGCGCGGCGGCCCGCGCCGACCTGCGCGCCCGCCTCCGCGCACACCGCTGAGCGAACCGGCTGCTGGGTGACCCGCTGCCGAGCGGACCGCGGCTGAGCGGACCGCCGCTGTGTAAGGCGCTGCTGGGTGGCCCGCAGCAGACCGGTCAGCGGGCGGTCGGATCCTCGCCCCGGTCCAGCGCGTCCCAGACGTCCTTCGAGGTCGGCGCCGGAGCCGTGGACCGCACCCCGGCCGCGGCGCTGTCTCTGCCGTTCTCACCGGCAATGGGCTCACCAACGGGCTCACCGGAAGCGGGCGCACCGGCAACGGAGTCGTCCTCGGAACCGGTGCGCTCGTAACGCGTACTCATGGATGGCCACGAACGACCCGTGACCAGCGCGAGCGAACCGCCGACGACCACCGCGAGGCCGCCGGCGAGCACGATCACGGCGCGCCACGCGGAGGTTCCGAATCCCGTCACACCGCCGGCGAGCAGGGTGAGACCGGCGAGGACGACGAGGACGGCGGCCGCGGAACGCAGGCCGCGCAGGGCGAGGAGCGCGCCGGTGCCGGCGAGGGCGACCAGCGCGACGGGCCGGACCCACGTGTCGAGCGGCTGGCCCACCAGCCAGGCCGCCACGGCGCCGACCAGGCAGAACAGCAGGGATCGGGTTCTCATCGCGCCGCCCGCAGCGTCTGGGCGGCGGCGATCGCGGACAGCACGGCCATCGCCTTGTTCCTCGTCTCTTGTTCCTCGGCCGCCGGGTCGGAGTCGGCGACGATCCCGGCGCCCGCCTGCACGTACGCCTTCCGCCCGCGGATGAGTGCGGTCCTGATGGCGATGGCCATGTCGAGATCCCCGGCGAAGCCGAGGTAGCCGACGGTACCGCCGTAGAGGCCGCGGCGGGTGGGTTCGAGCTCCTCGATGATCTCCATCGCGCGGACCTTGGGCGCGCCGGAGAGCGTGCCGGCCGGGAAGGTCGCGCAGAGGGCGTCGAAGGCGGTGTGCTCGTCGCGCAGCTCGGCGACCACGGTGGAGACGATGTGCATGACATGGCTGTAGCGCTCGATCGCGGCGAACTCCGGCACTTCGACCGTGCCCGGGCGGCTGACCCGGCCGAGGTCGTTACGCCCGAGGTCGACCAGCATGACGTGCTCGGCGCGCTCCTTCGGGTCCTCGATCAGCTCGGCCGCGAGCTGCGCGTCGTGCTCGCCGTCGCGGCCGCGGGGACGCGTACCGGCGATGGGGTGCAGGAGCGCCTGGCGGTCGGCGGTCACCTTGAGATGCGCCTCCGGGCTGGAGCCGACGATGTCGAACCCGTCGTACCGGAGCAGGTACATGTACGGGCTCGGATTCGTCGTCCGCAGTACGCGGTACACGTCCAGGGCGTCCGCCTCGCACTCGGCTTCGAACCGCTGCGCCACGACGATCTGGAAGCACTCGCCGGCCCGGATCGCCTCCTTGGCCGCCTCGACCGCCTTCGGGTAGCCGCCCTCGGGCGTACGGCTGGCGAGGATCACCGGGCCCGGGTTCTGGATCGTCGAGACCAGCGGCGGCGTCGGCCGCGACAGCGCGCTCGTCATCGCGTCCAGCCGGCCGACCGCGTGGTGGTACCCGGCCGCGATGTCCTCTTCGGACGGATCCGAGGGCAGGACGGCGTTCGCGATCAGGATCGCCGCGCCCGCGTAGTGGTCGAGCACCACCAGATCGGTCGCGATCATCATGCCCAGCTCGGGCAGCCGGAGATCGTCCTCCGCGAGCACGGGAAGACGTTCGAGCCGGCGTACGAAATCGTAGCCGAGATAGCCGACGAGGCCACCGCTCAACGGCGGGAGGGGATCACCGCCGTCCGCGTCCTCCGCGTGGGACAGCAGGCGCAGGGTTTCGCGCAGCACCGTCAGCGGATCACCGCCGGCCGGCAGGTCCTCGGGCGGCGTACCCAGCCAGACCGCCTGACCGTCACGCTCGGTCAAGGTCGCGAGCGAGCGTACGCCGATGAAGCTGTACCGCGACCACGCCGCACCGGCGGCCGGCTCGGCCGACTCCAGCAGGAACGTGCCGGGGCCGCCGCCGAGCTTCTGGTAGACGCCGACCGGGGTCTCGCCGTCGGCCAGCAGGCGCCGGGCGACGGGCACGACCCTGCGGCCACGGGCGCGCTCGACGAAGCCGTCGAGGTCGGGGGTGACACTCCCGTTGATCATGCGAACTCCATTGATCATGCGGACGGCTCAGTGGCGGGCAGCTCAGCCCCTGGCAGCTCAGTCACGGGCAGTTCTGTTACTGGCAGGTCGGTTACTGGCAGATCTGTTACTGGCAGATCTGTTACTGGCAGATCGGTGTAGAAGCAGGTCGGTTCGCCCGTGTGGCAGGCGGCGCCGACCTGGTCGACGCTGACCAGCAGGGCGTCCCCGTCGCAGTCGATCGCCACGCCGCGGACGTACTGCGCGTGACCGGACGTCTCGCCTTTGACCCAGTACTCGCCGCGGCTCCGGGACCAGTAGGTGGCCCGGCCGGTGGCCAGCGTACGCGCCAGGGCCTCGTCGTCCATCCAGGCGAGCATGAGCACCTCGCCGGTGCCGTGCCGCTGAACGACGGCCGCCACGAGCCCGTGTTCGTCCCGCTTGAGCCGCGCGGCGATCGCGGGATCGAGCGAGCTCACACCGGTCCCCCGACCACCGGCTCCCGGAGCACTGCCCCGCGCGACACTGCTCTGCGGAGGGCTGCTCTGCGGAGGACCGGCCTGCGGAGCACCGTCCTGACGCACGACTTCCTGGGTCATGCGGTCGATTGTCCCCGCCCGGTGATCGGATCACGAAGCAAGGGGTCCGGAGTTGGGACGTACGTCCTGTCACTCCCCGTAAAGCTTCCTAGGCAGCTGACCTGATTCTTGATCTGAGTCCTGACCTGAATCCAGTCTGAATCCCCGCCTGAATCCCGGTTTGCTTCCGGTCTGATCCGTGCCCAGCGGGCCTGTCGCCGACCCGCCGTTGACGGCCGCCAAGAACTCATCTAGCGTTGAATTCAACACGCAATGAAATTCACCCCCCACCGAACTGGCTACACCCACCCATCGATCTGGGAGGAACGATGATCGAGGTCAAAGACCTCGTGGTCGTGCGGGGTAGGCGTACCGTCCTCGACGGGTTCTCCTGCTCCGTGCCGACCGGCAGCGTCACCGGGCTGCTCGGCCCCAGCGGCTCCGGCAAGACCACGCTCATGCGCGCCGTCGTCGGCGTACAGAAGGTCAAGGGCGGCACGGTCACCGTCCTGGGCAGCGCCGCCGGCTCCGCCGAGCTGCGCAAGAAGATCGGTTACCTCACGCAGGCCCCGAGCATCTACGCGGATCTGACCGTACGCGAGAACGCCCGCTACTTCGCCGCTCTCTACGGACTGGAGGCGGCGCACGCCGACCAGGTCGTGCGCGACGTCGGCCTCGGTGACGCGGCCCGGCAGCTGGTCGCCGACCTGTCCGGCGGCCAGCGCAGCCGCGCCTCGCTGGCCTGTGCGCTGGTGGGCAAGCCGGAGGTGCTCGTCCTCGACGAGCCGACGGTCGGCCAGGATCCCGTGCTGCGCGACGAGCTCTGGGGGCAGTTCCGGGCGGCGGCCGCCGCCGGCACGACGGTCCTCGTGTCCAGCCATGTGATGGACGAGGCCAACCGGTGCGACCGGCTACTGCTGATCAGGCAGGGCGCGCTCATCGCCGACGACACCCCGGCCGCGGTGAAGGCGGCCGCCGGCACCGACGACCTCGACGCGGCCTTCCTGCGGCTCATCCGCGACCGCGGTGAGGACGACGCCGCCCTGGCCACGAAGGAGGCGGGGGAATGATCCTCGCGCACACCACCCGGCGCATCCTCGGCCAGCTGCGCCACGACCGGCGTACGGTCGGGCTCCTCGTGGTGGTCCCGGTCCTGCTGCTGACGCTGCTCTACTTCATGTACGACGGCCAGGAGCAGCTGTTCGACCACATCGCACTGATCATGCTGGGGATCTTCCCCTTCATCATCATGTTCCTCGTGACCAGCATCGCCATGCTCCGCGAACGCACCACCGGTACGCTCGAACGCCTGCTCACGACGCCGTTGAAGCGTACGGACCTGCTGTTCGGGTACGGCATCGCGTTCGGGGTCGCCGCCGCGATCCAGGCGTCGATCGCCAGCGGAGTCGCGTACTGGCTGCTGGGACTGTCCACACAGGGCAATCCGGCGCTGGTCGTGCTGATCGCCGTCACGAACGCCGTCCTCGGGGTCGCCCTGGGGCTGCTGGCGAGCGCGTTCGCGCGTACGGAATTCCAGGCGGTGCAGTTCATGCCGGTGATCGCGATCCCGCAGATCCTCCTGTGCGGGCTGTTCGTCGCGCGGGACCAGATGGCGGGCTGGCTGCAGGCGATCAGCGACGTTCTGCCCCTCACGTACGCCGTCGAGGCGCTTCAGGAGGTCGGCAAGTACACCGACGCGACCGCCACGATGTGGCGCGACCTGGGCATCGTCGCGGGAGCGGTGGTCCTGGCCCTGGTCGCGGCGTCCCTGACCCTCCGCCGCCGGACGGCATGAGCGGGCACAGCCCCGGCTAGCAGCGGGCACAGCGTCGGCAGGCACGCTGTCGGCAAGCACAGCGTCGGCGGGCTCAATCTCGGCAAGCACAGCGTCCGCAGGCACGGAAGGCGCTTCTGAAAGACTATGTCCATGCGGAAGAACGGCCGGACGGGACGGCGACCGGGCACACCGGACACCCGGGAGACGATCCTGTCCGCCGCCCGCGACGCGTTCGCGGAGAAGGGTTTCGACGGCGCGACCGTACGCGCGATCGCCACGGCCGCGGCCGTCGACCCGGCCCTCGTCCACCACTATTTCGGCACCAAGGAACAGTTGTTCCTCGCGGCGATGCGGATTCCCGTGGATCCCGCCGAAATCATTCCCGTGGTCGTCGGCGGCGGCCCCGACAACGCCGGCGAGAACCTGATCCGCATGTTCCTGAAGATGTGGGACTCGCCTTTCGGATCGGCGGGCACGGCGCTGGTCCGATCGGCCGTCAGTAGCGAGTGGACAGCACGGCTGCTGCGGGAGTTCCTCGTCACCCAGCTGCTCCGGCGCATCACGCGGGAGCTGGGCGTCGACCCTGCCGAGGCACCGCTGCGGGGCGCTTTGGTGGCCTCGCAGATCGCCGGGTTGGCGATGACCCGCTACATCATCAAGCTGGAGCCCATAGCGAGTGCCGCACCGGAGTTGCTCATCGCCGCGATGGGCCCGACGATCCAGCGCTATTTCACCGGCCCCATGAATTCACCGGCACCCTGAATTTCGCCGGCACCCTGAATTCACCAGCACCTCGAATTTCACCGGCACCCTGAATTTCACCAGCCCTGAAACAGCCTGAACAAGCTTCGGCACCCTGCGACCGCTTCTCAGAACGGCAGCTTTCAGAACCGGCAGCTCTCAGAACCGGCAGCTCTCAGAACCGGCAGCTCTCAGAACCGGCAGCCCTCAGAACCGGCAGCCTTCAGAGCGGTACCGCGGCCGCGTACGCGTCGACGTCAACGTCGATCAGTTCGCCGTCCCGTTCCAGCCGGACCTCCGCCACGTCGAGGTGGTGCAGTTCGAAGGCGCCGCCGACGTCGAGCAGATCGCCGAGCGGGTTGACCTCGGCGAACTCGATGGCCGCCTGCTTGAGCGCGATCCCGTGAATGGGATGCGCCCAGCCGGAGATCCACACTCGGACCCGCTCGTCGACCGCTTCCACGCACACCACCACGGCGACATCGTCCACGGCAGCGGCCCCCGTCCCGGTTGCGCCGGTACGCGGCATGAGCGCCTGGGCCAGGCCGGAACCCGTGCGGCACAACAGCATCGGGTTGCCGTTCGCGTCGGTGGCGTGGCGTACGCGGAACGGGCCCGTCGCCCACGCGATCTGGGCCACCCCGAGCAGCCGCCCCTGCGCGAGCGTACGCGCGAGGACCGCGGGCGCGATCGGGGCCGGGCGCAAGCCGGCGGGAGTGAGGCGGGCTGAGGTTCCGTCCGGCATCGCAGAGCCCCCCATCACGGAGTCCCCCATCGCAGATTCCCCCATGGCAGAGCCCTCCATCGCGGAGTCCCGCATCGCATACCTCCAGAAATCCTGCGACTACTTAAGTTAGGCTACCCTTGCTAAGGTCAGCCTAACCCGAACAGGCGGCGGGAAGCCAGCCCCGATCTCGGCCGGCACCCCAGGAGTGCTCCGACGGCGCCCCATGAGCAGACCCCATGAACAGACCCATGAACAGACCCCATGAGCAGGAGGAACCAGTGAATCAATCGCGGCCGAAGGCGAAGCGTTCCCGCGCGCTCGGCATACCGCTGACCCCCAAGTGCGTGAAGTACTTCGAGCGCCGACCCTTCCCGCCGGGCGTACACGGCCGGGCCCGCCGCAAGCCCAGCGACTACCAGGTACGCCTGCTGGAGAAGCAGCGCCTCAAGGCCCAGTACAACGTCAGCGAGACCCAGCTGCGGCGGGCCTTCGACGCCGCGCACCGGTCGGCCGGCAAGACCGGTGACGTGCTGGTCGCCCTGCTGGAGACGAGACTGGACGCGCTCGTGCTGCGGGCCGGCCTCGCCCGCACGATCTACCAGGCCCGCCAGGCGGTCAGCCACGGGCACATCACCGTCGACGGGCGGAAGGTCGACATCCCGAGCTATCGCGTGCAGCCCTATCAGCGCATCGGCGTACGCGACGCCAGCCGCGCCAAGCCGCCGTTCCAGATCGCGGCCGCCGGTGCGCATGTCGGAGCGCGGACGGCGCCGTATCTCTCCGTGGACATCGGTGGATTGACGGCGACCCTGCTGCGGGCGCCGGAGCGTACGGAGATCCCGGTCGTGTGCGACGAACAGTTGGTCGTCGAGTTCTACTCACGCTGATACTCAGTCATTCATATATAACGAAGTATACGAAGTCCCCACGGGGCCCGCGCAAGATCGCGCGGGCCCCTTGTTTTCGTGCGGTTAAGTGCACGTAACTGAATTGTTATCGGCGGCAACAAACCGTGGACTTGCGTGAACCCTCCGCAGCGGCATACGTTGCCGGACACAACAAAACCTTCGTGTGGCCGGCTTCACGTCGGCCGCACCGGCTTCCGGAGGCCGGTGCGGCCACCCCTGACCCCGCGCCCGCCGGACGGAACGCAAGCCCCTTGGCGCTCCGCCGGCGTACGCACCCCGCCTCGTCCGACCCGCTCGACGAGGCACCCCGCGAGGCGCGTCCCCCGCGGGCACCCCCCGAGAGGAATCTGAGCAAAGATGCGCAGGAGTTTCCTTGCCGTCGCCGCCGTCGGCTTCATCGCCGTCGGCAGCCTTGCCGCTTGCAGCGACAAGACCGACACCGGCTCGAACACCCCGAAGAAGCCGAAGATCGGCGTCATCCTCCCCGACAGCAAGTCCTCCAACCGGTGGGAGACGGCCGACCACAAGTACCTCGAGGACGCCTTCAAGGCGGCCGGCGTCGACTACGACATCCAGAACGCTCAGGGTGACAAGAGCGCGTTCCAGACGATCGCCGACCAGATGATCACCAACGGCGCGACCGTCCTGCTCACGGTGAACCTGGACTCCGGCACGGGCAAGGCCGTCATCGACAAGGCGCGCGCCCAGGGCGTCGCGACCATCGACTACGACCGCCTCACCCTCGGCGGCAACGCGTCCTACTACGTCTCGTTCGACAACGAGGCCGTGGGCAAGCTGCAGGGCCAGGGCCTGGTGGACTGCCTCACCACGAAGGGCGTGAAGAACCCGGTCATCGCCGAGCTCAACGGCTCGCCGACCGACAACAACGCGACCCTGTTCAAGAACGGCTACGACTCGGTCCTCAAGCCCAAGTACGACTCCAAGGAGTACACCAAGGGCCCGGACCAGTCGGTTCCGGACTGGGACAACGCGCAGGGCGGCGTTCTGTTCGAGCAGATGCTGACCCAGGCCAACGGCAAGATCGACGGCGTGCTCGCCGCCAACGACGGCCTCGGCAACGCGGCGATCGCGATCCTGAAGAAGAACAAGCTGAACGGCAAGGTCCCGGTGACCGGCCAGGACGCGACCGTTCAGGGTCTGCAGAACATCCTCGCCGGCGACCAGTGCATGACGGTCTACAAGGCGATCAAGCAGGAGGCGGACGCCGCTTCGGCGCTGGCCATCTCGCTCGCCAAGGGTGAGAAGAAGGACACCGGCGTGACGGTGACCGACCCGACCACCCAGAAGACCGTTCCGTCCGTGCTGCTGACCCCGAAGGCGATCACCTTCGCGACGGTCAAGGACGTCGTCGCCGACGGCTTCGTCACCAAGGCCGACCTGTGCACCGCGGAGTTCGCGGCGAAGTGCACCGAGGCCGGCATCAGCTGACCAGGCTCCGCCTGAGCCAGCCTCACCGCAGCGAACCCGGCCGGGACGGCGCCCCACCGTAGCGGGCACGTCCCCCGGCCCGGCCGGGCAGCACATCGACACCGCGGCTCGCCCGCGTTCCACCTGGGACGCCGGCGAGCCGCGGTGCGGGCGGGGCGGCCGCCGGTCCGAAGAACCGCTCTGCGTAAGGACTCCGCGTACGACTTCTCCGTACGACCTCTCAAGGAGAAACACCGTGACACCAGGCGACACCGCCGCCCCGCCGCTGCTGGAGCTGCGGGGCATCAACAAGAGCTTCGGCCCCGTGCACGTGCTGCGCGACGTCGACTTCACCGTCCGGGCCGGCGAGGTGACCGCGCTGGTGGGTGACAACGGCGCCGGTAAGTCCACCCTCGTCAAATGCATCGGCGGGATCTACTCCACCGACAACGGTGAGACCCACATCGACGGCCAGAAGGTCAACATCCACGGTCCCCGGGACGCGGCGCACAACGGCATCGAGATCGTGTACCAGGACCTCGCGCTCTGCGACAACCTGGACATCGTCCAGAACATGTTCCTGGGCCGGGAGAAGCGCAGCGGGCTCATCCTCGACGAGCCGGCCATGGAGGAGCTCGCCGCGAAGACGCTGGCCGGGCTGTCCGTACGGACCGTGAAGTCGGTCCGCCAGCTCGTCTCCAGCCTGTCCGGCGGCCAGCGCCAGACCGTCGCGATCGCCAAGGCCGTGCTGTGGAACAGCCGCCTGGTGATCCTCGACGAGCCGACCGCCGCGCTCGGCGTCGCGCAGACCGCCCAGGTGCTGGAGCTCGTCCGGCGGCTCGCCGACAACGGCCTCGCCGTCGTCCTCATCTCCCACAACATGAACGACGTCTTCGCCGTCTCGGACCGCATCGCCGCGCTCTACCTCGGCCGGATGGCCGCGCAGGTGCGCGCCACCGACGTCACCCACGCGCAGGTCGTGGAACTCATCACGGCCGGCCGGTCCGGCTCGCTGGGTCTCCAGCCGGAGGAAGCACTATGACCACTGAGAACATCGCCCGTACGCCGGACACCGCGCCGGTCGTCGAGGCCCCCGAGCGCCGCAACGCCGTGCTCGACTACGCCGCCAACTACTGGCGCAAGGTGGCCGGCGGCGACATGGGCGCGCTGCCGGCGGTCGGCGGGCTGATCGTGCTGTGCACGTTCTTCGCCATCGCGCGGCCGTCCTTCCTGACGCCGATCAACATCGCGAACCTGCTCCAGCAGAGCGCGCCGATGATCGCGATCGGCATGGGCCTGGTCTTCGTCCTGCTGCTCGGCGAGATCGACCTCAGCGCCGGCTTCACGTCGGGCGTCTGCGCCGCGGTACTGGCCATCCTGCTCACCAACGAAGGCTGGCCCTGGTACGCCGGCGTCGGCATCGCGATCGTCGTCGGCGTCGCGATCGGCCTGCTGCTCGGCTTCCTGGTCGCGAAGGTCCGCATCCCCTCGTTCGTGGTGACCCTGGCGGCGTTCCTCGCCTTCCAGGGCGTCGTGCTGAAGCTCCTCAAAGAGGGCACGAACATCTCGATCCGCGACAGCCAGTCGGTCATCATCTCGATCGAGAACGGCTACCTGAGCCCGCTGCTCGGCTGGGCCTTCGCGGCGCTGGTCGTGGCCGTGTTCGCGGCCGTCGAGCTGGTGAAGGTCTACAAGCGACGCTCGCGCGGCCTGCCGCACGCGCCGTTCGCGGTGGTCGCGCTGAAGATCGTCGGCCTGGCCGCGCTGCTCGCGGTGTTCGTCACGATCCTGAACGAGGAGCGCAGCCGCAACCCGCTGCTGTTCGGCTCGAACAAGGGCATGCCGATCGTCGTCGTGATCATCGCGGTCCTGCTGGTGCTGTGGACGCTCATCCTGCGCCGCACCCCCTTCGGCCGGCACATCTACGCCGTCGGCGGCAACGTCGAGGCGGCCCGCCGCGCCGGCATCCGGGTCGACCGGATCCGCATCTCCGCGTTCGTCATCTGCTCCAGCATGGCGGCCATCGGCGGCATCATCGCCGCGAGCCAGGCCCGCTCCGTGGACCCCAACACCGGTGGTTCCAATGTGCTCCTGTACGCGGTCGGCGCCGCCGTCATCGGCGGGACGAGCCTCTTCGGCGGCCGGGGCCGTGTCGTGGACCCGGTCCTCGGCGGTACCGTCGTCGCGGTGATCGTCAACGGTCTGGGCCTCATGGGGCAGCAGTCGTGGGTCAAGTACGTTTTCACCGGTTCGGTACTGCTGCTGGCGGCGGGCGTGGACGCCTTGCTGCGCAAGCGTACGAACTGAGGAAGCGCACGGACGAACGGGCTGCGGGGAGAGGAAGCTGATGCGGGCGGGGCCGAGCCAGGAGGAGATCCGGCGGCAGAATCTGGGTGCGTTGCTGCGCCTGGTGCACATGCGCGGCCAGATCTCGCGGGCGGAGCTCACCTCCGAGCTCGGTCTCAACCGCTCCACCATCGGCGCGCTCACGTCCGATCTCACCGCCACCGGCCTGGTCTCCGAGGAGGCTCCTCGCGAGACCGGCCGGGCCGGCCGTCCTTCGCTCGTGGTACGCGCTTCGTCCGAACAGGTCTACGTGTACGCGGCGAACATCGGCGTCGACCGGATCACGGCCGCCCGGGTGGGACTCGGCGGCGTGATCCTGGACCGGCGCGAGTCGACCCGGCCGAGCGGTGACGTGGTACCGCCGCTGCGGAGCTTCATCCAGTCCATGGAATCCAAGGTGGACACCGATGCCCGCTGCTTCGGCGCGGGCATCTCCGTGTGCGGGCTGGTCCGCCGCGAGGACGGCATGGTACGCCTCGGTCCGCATCTCGGCTGGCTGGACCAGCCGGTCGGCATCGCCCTGCAGGAAGAACTGCCGGACCTGCTGCCGAGCGTGGTCGTCGGCAACGTCGCGGACCTCTCCGCGCTGGCCGAGCACACCCGCGGCGCGGGCGTCGACTGCTCGAACATCATCTACGTGTACAGCGACGTCGGCATCGGCGCCGGGATCATCGCCGGCGGCCGGCGCGTGACCGGGCACGGCGGCTACGGCGGCGAGGTGGGCCACATGGTGGTGCACCCGAACGGCCGGCCCTGCGGCTGCGGCTCGCGCGGCTGCTGGGAGACCGAGGTCGGCGAGGAGGCGCTGCTCCGCCTGTCCGGGCGTACCGGGCAGAGCGGGCGGGAAGCCGTCCTCGCCGTAGTCGACGCGGCCGTCCGCGGTGACGCGGAGGCCCAGGCGGCCGTGCGGCACGTCGGCGACTGGCTCGGATTCGGCGTCGCCAACCTCGTCAACATCTTCAACCCGGAACTCGTCATCTTCGGCGGCACGCTCCGCGACGTCTACCTGGCCGCCGCCGCGCAGGTCCGCAGCCGGCTGAACCACAACGCGCTGGCCGCCTGCCGCGAGCACGTCCGCCTGCGTACACCGCAGCTCGGCGACGACGCGCCGCTGCTCGGAGCCGCCGAACTCGCCTTCGAGCAGCTCCTCGCCGACCCCTTGGGCTGAATTCAAGATCTTTATAAGCATCTTGTCCCGGGTTCGTCGATCTCGCCTCCGCTCCTCCCGCGGGAGACCGTTGCGCCCCTATCGCTGCGCTCCGGGGACTCCACTGCCAGCACGGTGGGGCGACGCATCCTTCACCGCGGTCCGGTCACGGTTTCGCCCGTTCGCCCGTTCGCCCGGTCGATCCCGGCTTTTGTCGCGACTGTCCAATATGTGTATCGGTGGACAGCCGCGACAAAGACCGCGACAAAAGGCCTTGAAGAGAACTATCTCGTCTGTTCGAGCCATGAAGCATAGAGGCGGGCGTAGATGGAGTCGGGGTCGCGGACCAGTTCGTCGTGCGGTCCGCGTTGGACGACGACCCCCTTGTCCACCACGATCACCTCGTCGGCCGCCTGGGCCGTGGACAGCCGGTGCGCGATGGCGACCGTCGTGCGGCCGCGGGTCACCGCGTCGAGCGTGTGCTGGAGGCGTACCTCGGTGGCGGGGTCGACGGCCGAGGTGGCCTCGTCCAGCACCAGCAGGTCCGGATCGGCGACGTACGCCCGCGCCAGCGCGACGAGCTGCCGTTCGCCGACGCTGAGCGCCTCGCCCCGCTCCCCCACCGGCGTGTGCAGGCCGGCCGGCATCCCGGCCAGCCAGTCGGCGAGGCCGAGGTCGGTGAACGCCTGCTGGAGCTCGTCGTCGGTCAGCAGCGGGCGGGCGAAGCGTACGTTGGCCGCGATCGTGTCGTCGAACAGGAACCCGTCCTGCGGCACCATCACGACGTGGGAGCGCAGCGACTCGAAGCGTACGGTCGCGAGGTCCACTCCGGACAGCAGGACGCGGCCCTCGCTCGGGTCCATCAGGCGGGTGAGCAGCTTCGCGAACGTGGTCTTGCCCGAGCCGGTCTCGCCGACGACGGCCACCTTCGTCTTCGCCGGGATCTCCAGGTGCACGTCGTGCAGCACACGCGGCCCGCCCGGGTAGTTGAAGCTCACGTGCTCGAAGGTCAGGTCGAGCGCGCCGCCGGGCAGGTCCACGCCCTCGTGCGCCGGGTCGGCCACGTCGGGCTGCTCGTCGAGCACGTCGAGCACGCGACGCCAGCCCGACACGGCGTTCTGCGCCTCGTTGAGCACCTCGGTCGCGATCTGCACCGGCTGGATGAACAGGGTCACCAGGAACAGGAACGCGATCAGCTCGCCCAGCTCCAGCTGCCGGTCCACCCCGAGCAGCACACCCACCACGATCACCGCGGACAGCGCCAGGCCCGCCGCCAGCTCGCCGGTGGAGAAGCTCGTGACGCTCATCCGCAGGGCCCGGCGCTGCGCCTTCTGGTAGCTGCCGATCGTGTCGTCCAACTTGGCCTGCGTACGCTCACCCACGCCGTACGCGCGGATGACGGCGGAGCCGACGACGGCCTCGGAGACGGCCCCGTAGAGGAAGCCGACCCGCTTGCGCACCTCGCCGTACAGGACGGACAGCATCGGCTGGAACTTCTTGATCAGCACGGCCGACGGCACGAACGCCAGCAGCACGACCAGGGTCAGCTTCCACGAGTAGTACGCCATGACGGCCGTGGTCACCAGGATCTGGCCGGAGTTGACGAGCAGGATCACGCCGCCCCACTGGAGGAACTGCGTGATCGAGTCCACATCGGACGTCACCCGCGAGACGAGTACGCCGCGCCGCTGCGTCTGCTGGTGCAGCATCGACAGGTCGTGGATGTGCCGGAAGGTGCGTACGCGCAACGTCGCCAGGGCCGTCTCGGTGACCGTGAACAGCCGCCGCATCATGAGGTAGCCGCAGGCCGTCGTGACGACCAGGATGGCGACGGTGATCGTCGCGCCGAGCGCGATCCGCCGCAGGTCCGGGCCGCCCTCGGCCTGGATGCCGTCGTCGATGCCCTGCTGGATGGCGATCGGCACGGCGACCCGGCCGACCATGGACAGGATGGCCAGCACCAGCGTGCCGAGCAACCCGGTACGCAGCTCCGGCGAGAGCGCGAGACCCCGGCGCAGGGTCTGCCAGGTGCCCTGAGGGGCCGTGGTGACGGCGCCGGCCGTGCTGTCGGCCGTGCTCATCGGGAAACCTCCAGCAGTTCGTCGGGGCCGTCGGCCACGGCTGTGTCCGTCTCCACAGCTGTGTCTTCCACGGCTGTGTCTTCCAGGGCTGTGTCTTCCAGGGCTGTGTCCGTCTCGTAGTCGTGCTCGCGTTCCCGCTCCGCCTCCGCCTTCTCGTACGCGGTCACGAGGTTCGCGTACCCGGGAATGGTGTCGAGCAGGTGCTGGTGCGGGCCGTGCGCGACGACGCGGCCGCGCTCGAGGTAGACGACCTCGTCGGCGAGGGCGATGGTCGCGCGGCGGTACGCGACGACCAGGATCGTCGCCCCCTTGCCCGAAGCGGTGTCGCGCAGCGAGCGGAGGATGGCGGCCTCCACGCGGGGGTCGACGGCGCTGGTGGCGTCGTCGAGGATGAGCAGCCGCGGCCCGCCGGCGAGCGCGCGGGCCAGGACGAGGCGCTGGCGCTGGCCGCCGGAGAGCGTGGTGCCGCGCTCGCCGAGTTCGGTGTCGAGCTGCTGCGGCAGGCGCTCGACGAACGGCCGCACCTGGGCGGTGCCCAGCGCCGCCCAGACGTCCTCGTCCGAGATCGCCCCGCTGCCGCCGGCCGCGGAGCGGTCCAGGGTGACGTTGGCGCGGACGCTGTCGTCGAAGGCGAACGAGAGCTGCGGCACGAGCGCGACCGTCCGGGCCAGGTCGGCGGCCGACAGCTCCGTCGCGGGTACGCCGCCGATCCGGACGGTGCCGCCGCCGCTGCCACTGCCGCCTGTGCCGGTGCCGCTGCCGGTGCCGCTGCCGTTCTCGGCGCAGGTGGGGTCGAGCAGGCGGGCGGCCAGCGTGGCGATCGTGGACTTCCCGGAACCGGTCGGGCCGACGAGGGCGACCGTCTTGCCGGCCGGCACGGTGAAGGTCACGTCGCGCAGCACCGGCTCCCCCTCCCCGTACGCGAACTCGACTCCGTCGAACTCGAGGTCGACCGGGCCGGTGCCGGGGACGTCGCGGGTGCCGTAGGCCATCTCGCCGGTCGCGGTCAGGACGCGTTGCACCCGGTCCCAGCCGGCCACCGAGCGGGGCAGCTCGCCCAGGACCCAGCCGATCGCGCGTACCGGGAAGGCCATCACGGTGAACAGGAGGGTGACCGAGACGAGCTCCTCGAGCCCGATGGCGCCGGCCTGGAGCCGCCACGCGCCGGCCACCAGCACGGCGAGCGTGCCGAGGCTGGGCAGGCTGTCCAGGGACGGGTCGAAGATGCCGCGCAGCCGCCCGACGCGGATGAGGGCGTCGCGCAGCTCGCCGGTCTTGGCCGCGAAGCGGTCGGTCTCGGCCTGCTCGCGGCCCATGGTCTTGACGACGAGGGCGCCGTCGAAGCTCTCGTGCGCGATGGTGCTGACCGCCGCGCGCAGCGCCTGCGCCTTGGCCTGGCGCGGGGCCATCCGGCGCGAGTAGACGACGTTCAGCGCGAACAGGCACGGGAAGACGCCCAGGCCGACCAGCGCGAGTACCCAGTCGGTGGTGAACAGGACGCCCACCGCGACGACCATCATCACGATGCTGCCGATGGCGAACGGCAGCGGCGCGATCGGCCACCAGGTGGCCTCGACGTCGGAGTTGGCGTTGGACAGCAGCGAACCGGTGGAGTGCTGCGCGTGCCACGACGGCGGCAGCTCCATGTAGCGGCGGGTCACCCGCTGCCGGTAGATCGCCTGCAGCTTGAACTGCATGAAGCCGGAGCCGAGCCGGCGGCCGAAGATGCCGAGCACCTTCAGGGCGCTCAGGCCGAGGATCACGCCCGCGCCGAGCAGCAGCGCGCCCAGCTTGTACCGGTGGTCGGCGAACGCCGGCTCGACGACCTTCCCCACGACCGCCCCGGTCACGTACGCCGTCCCGATCGTCAGCAGGCCGAACACGATGCTGCCGGCGGTCGCCACCGCGAAGATCCTCGGTTGCTCCCGGATGCCGACGCCGAGAACCCGCAGGCCGCGGCCGATGACATCCCGGCCGGTGATCTCCGCCGCCGGGTTCTTCGGTGCCGTGTCTCTTACTGCCGTGTCTTTCGGTGCCGTGCCTCTTACTGCTGTGCCTCTTACTGCTGTGTCTTTCGCTGCTGTGACTTTCGCTGCTGTGTCTTTCGCTGCCGTGTTCCGCGCTTCGGTTCTTTCGTCCGCCACCCGTGCCCGCCCAGCCGTTCGTCGTGTTCCAACAGTCGTCGCTCTGCCCGGTCGTCGTTCAGTCCGGTCGTCGTTCAGTCCGGTCGTCGTTCAGGCCGGTCGTCGCTCAGTCGATCGTCGCTCAGCCACCCTGTTACTCAGCCGGTAGTCGCGCGTACGCGCTGAGTAAGTTGTGTGCTGGTCGTCCGTCCTTACCGATGATCCTTACGGGTCATCCTTCACGACCGCCGCCCGGAACCGCCATCGGGTAACGAGTGTGGGTGCGATCACACCCGGCGCACTACGATCTGGGGATGACCGGATGCGGAGCATGACCGCGTACGCGCGCGCCGAACGGCTCGCCCTCGCCGACGACCTGGCCACTCTCGGCCCCGACGCGCCCACGCTGTGCACCGGATGGACGACACGCGACCTCGCGGCGCACATCGTGGTCCGCGAGCGCCGCCCCGACGCGGCCATCGGCATCACCGTCCCGAGGTTCTCCGGGCGTACGCGCACCGTGCAGGATCGGGTGGCGGCCCGCGCGTACGCAACCATACTCGCCGATGTCCGCAAGCCGCCGGTCTGGAGCATCGTCAGCAATCCCCTCCTCGACGAGCTCGTCAACGTGAGCGAGATGTTCATCCACCATGAAGACGTCCGGCGGGCCCAGCCGGGTTGGAGCCCGCGGCCGCTCGCGGACGGGCTGCAGGCCGCGCTGTGGCGCCGGGTACGCACGACCGCCCGGTTCGGCCTGCGCAAACTGGCCGCCACGGTGACCCTCGACGCGGGCGGCCACGGAACCGTGACGGTCGGCGGCGGCGGTCCACGCGTGACGGCCGCCGGCGATCCGGGCGAGCTGACGATGTTCTTCAGCGGCCGGCAGGCGTACGCCCGGGTGGAACTGACCGGGGACCGTGACATGATCACCCGGCTGTCGGGGGCGAAGCTGGGAGTCTGACGCTCTCGGGGTCCGGTGCGGCCGACGCTCTTGATCGCTCAAGAGCGCATCGGCTATGGCCCTGAGAAGAAGTTGCGGCTACTCTTCGGTAACACCAGGGAAACGTGGCCAGGGTCACGTAGTGGAAAGGCAGTGCGGCATGACCACGTCTGGAACGAACGCGACTCAGGTTCCCTACCGGTCGATTCCGGAGATGTTCCTGCACAGGGTGGCCGCAACGCCCCACAAGCGGGCCTTCGGCGGGCCGGCCCCGGACGGCGGGCAGACCTGGCTCACCTGGGCGGAGGTCGGCGAGCAGGCCAAGAACATCGCCGCCGGGCTGACCACGCTGGGCGTCGGCCCCGAGGACCGGGTCGGCATCCTCGCCGGTACGCGCGTCGAATGGATCATCGCGGACCTCGGCATCATGTGCGCGGGCGGCGCGACCACGACGGTATACCCGACGACCGAGCCCGAGGACGCCTGCTTCATCGTCGCGGACTCCGGCTCGAAGGTGCTCATCGCCGAGAACGCGGCCCAGGCGCGCAAGCTCGCCGCCGCGCCGGTACCGGCCGTGACGCACGTCGTGCTCATCGACGGCGCCGCCGACCCGGACGCCACCCCGCCGCAGCTCACCCTGGCCGAGCTGGAGGCCGCGGGCGCCGCGCTGCGCGCCGAGCAGCCGAACTTCGTCGAGGACGTCGTCGGCCGGATCGAGCCCGAGCACCTGGCCACCCTGATCTACACGTCCGGCACGACCGGCCGCCCCAAGGGCGTCGAACTGCTGCACCGCGGCTGGGTCTGGGAAGGCGTCGTGCAGGGCGAGGTCGGCGTACTGCTGGCGGAGGATCTGCAGTTCCTCTGGCTGCCGCTGTCGCACTCCTTCGGCAAGACCCTCATCTGCGGGATCATCCACGTCGGCGTGGAAACCTATGTGGACGGACGTGTCGACAAGATCAGCGAGAACCTCGGCGTCGTCCGGCCGACCCTCATGGCGGCCGCCCCGCGCATCTTCGAGAAGGTGTACAACCGGGTCGTGACCGGCGTACAGGAGGACGGCGGGGCGAAGGCCAAGATCTTCGCGTGGGCCGTCGGCGTCGGCAAGGAGAAGGTCGCGCGGGAGCAGGCGGGCAAGTCCGTCGGCGCCGGCCTCGCCGCCAAGTACGCGATCGCGAACAAGCTCGTCTTCAGCAAGCTCCAGGCCCGCCTCGGCGGCCGGATCCGCTACCTCGTCTCCGGCTCGGCCCCGCTCTCGGTCCCGATCGCGGAGTTCTTCGCGGCCGCCGGACTGCCGATCTCGGAAGGCTACGGCCTCACCGAGTCGAGCGCGGGCAACTGCGTCAACCGCCCCGGCGAACTGCGTATCGGCACGGTCGGCCCGGCCCTCGGCGACCTCGAGATCAAAATCGACACCGACGGCGAGGTGCTGCTGCGCGGCGCCCCGATCATGCGCGGCTACCACAACCAGCCCGAGGAGACGGCCGCCGCGTTCACCGAGGACGGCTACTTCCGCACCGGCGACATCGGCGAACTCGACAACGGCTACCTGAAGATCACGGACCGCAAGAAGGACCTGGTCAAGACGTCCGGTGGCAAGTACATCGCGCCGAGCCACATCGAAGGCCTGTTCAAGGCGCTGTGCCCGCTCACCTCGCAGGTGATCGTCATCGGCCAGGCCCGCAACTACTGCACGATGCTGATCACGCTCGACCCGGACGCCGTCACCGCGCTCGCCGCGAACGGCGCCCTGGAAGGCCGGTCGTACGCGGAGATCGCCGCGTCCGACCACGTGCGCGGCGTCGTCGAGGCGGCGGTGGCGGAGCTCAACCAGAAGCTCAACCGCTGGGAGACGATCAAGAAGTTCACCGTCCTGTCCCGCGACCTCACGATCGAGGACGGCGAGGTCACGCCGTCGCTGAAGCTGAAGCGCCGGGTCGTCGAGACCAACTTCAAAACCGAGATCGACGCGATGTACGCGGGAACCCTGGCCGAGGTCTGACGTCTCCCTGACTCGTCAGCGGTAGGGGCGGTCAGGCGGTGACGGGCGGTCAGGCGGTGACGGGCGGTCAGGCGGTGACGGGCGGTCAGGCGGTGACGGGCGGTCAGGCGATGAGGGCCTGCTCGCTGTAGAGCGACCGGGCCGGGGCCGTGTCCAGATCGAAGCGGGCCGCCGCCATCCGGTCGACCGCGTCGATCAGCTGCGCCTCCGGCAGCGTGAACGGCAGGCGCAGGAAGCGTTCGAGCGTACCGTCGACGCCGAAGCGGGGGCCGGGGGCGAGGCGTACGCCCAGCCCTTCGGCCGCTCGCGCGAGTGCGCTGGAGACGGGGGCGTCGAGTTCGGCCCACAGCGTCAGGCCGCCCTGCGGTACGACGACCCGCCATTCGGGGAGCCGGTCGGCGAGGGCCGCGAGGAGGACGTCGCGCCGCCGGGTCATCTCCGCCCGGCGCCGTGCCACGATCTCCGGCCCGTACGCGAGCAGCCGCACCGCGACCAGCTGGTCGAGCACGGGGCTGGCCATGTCGACGCCGACCCGGACGGCGGCCAGCCGCTGCACGATCGGGGCGGCGGCCCGGATCCAGCCGATGCGCATGCCGCCCCAGTAGGGCTTGGACAGCCCGCCGATGGTGAGGACGCGGCTGTGCTTGTCGAACGCGGCGACCGGCGGCGGCATCGGCGTGTCCGAGCCGTCGGCCAAGGGGCCCATCAGGGACAGTTCCACAAAGGATTCGTCGATGACGAGGTCGGTGCCGGCCGAGTGCGCGACGGCGGGCAGCTGCTCGCGCAGGCGTACGGGCATGAGGTGGCCGGTCGGGTTCTGGAACTCCGGGATCAGGTACGCGAGCCGCGGCCGGGTCTGGCGCAACGTGTCCACCAGGAGCTCGCCGTCCCACCCGGTACGCCCGAGCCCGTGTGTCGCGATCCGCGCCCGCGCCCCGGCCAGGGCCGCCAGCGCGCCGGGGTAGGTCGGCGACTCGACGAGCACCGGCGCGCCCGGGTGCAGGAGCAAGCGGCTGACCAGGTCCAGTGCGTGCTGCGTACCGTTGGTGATGACGATCTGCTCGGGGCGGGTCGGCAGGCCGCGGGCGGCGTACCGGGCGGCGACGGCTTCCCGCAGGACGTCCAGGCCGCACGGCCAGTAGCCGACCTTCCCCAGGTACGCGGGCAGGTCGTCGACGGCGGCCCGGGCGGCCTCGGTCAGCTCGGCCGGTGCCGGCGGGGCCGCGCAGCTCAGGTCGATGAGGTCGGGGTCGTCGTGCGGTCCCCACAGGCCGCTCGCGCCGACGCGCATCCCGTCCGGCAGCGTCGTCCAGCTGCCCGAACCGCGCCGGCTCGACAGGTGGCCGGAGTCGCGCAGCTCCCGGTACGCGGCCGAGACGGTGGTCCGCGAGATGCCCAGCGCCTCGGCGAGGTCGCGCTCGGCGGGCAGCCGCATTCCCAGCGCCAGTCGGCCGTCGGTGAGCAGGCCACGCACGGACGCCGCCAGCGCCAGGTAGTCGGGGCTGCGGCGACGGGCCGGCAGGGCGTGCCACTGACCGAGCAGGCGTGCCAATTGGCTTCCGCGTACCATGCCAGTCATGGGCCACCTCCCGGAAATTGGCTTTTGCCGTGCCCTCAAGTGGCCTTCAGAATGGCACTCATGACGGAGCAAGGCAAGCCACTCCCGTTTCGCTACAAACTCGCCAGCCGGCTCGCCCGGCTGCTCGTCGGCCTGCTCCTCTACGGCGCCAGCATCCAGTTCATGATCGCCTCACGGCTCGGCAACCAGCCGTGGAGCGTCCTGGACCAGGGCATCGCGCGGCACACCGGGCTCACCGTCGGCACCATCGTCGTCATCGTCGCCGGCCTGGTACTGATCTGCTGGATCCCGCTGCGCCAGTGGCCGGGCCTCGGCACCATCGCCAACATGCTGATCATCGGGCCGTCCGTCGACCTCACCGCCCGCTTCCTGCCCGAACCGCACGCGATGCTGCCGCGGATCTCGTACATGGTGGTGGGGGTGCTGCTCTGCGCGGTGGCGACCGGCCTCTACATCGGCGCCCAGTTCGGTCCCGGCCCGCGCGACGGCCTCATGACCGGCCTCGCGCGCCGCGGCCTGTCCATCCGGCTCGCCCGCACGCTCATCGAGATCACCGTGGTCGCGCTCGGCTTCCTGCTGGGCGGCACGTTCGGCGCCGGAACCATCCTGTTCGCGGTCGCCATCGGGCCGCTGGCCCAGATCTTCCTGCCGGTCTTCGCTGTACGCCGCGCGCCTGAGCCGATTCCCCAACCGGCCTGAGCACATGAGCCGGCCGGCAGCTCAGCCGGCCGGCAACTCAGGCCGCCCGCAGCTCAGCCCGCCGGCAGCTCAGCCGGGCCGCTGCTCAGCCGGGCCGCAGCTCAGCCGGCCTGGCTGACGATGCTGTTGACGATCTTCTGGATCACCGCGCGGTCGCCGTAGGGCGCGGTCGCGTACACGGCCACGATGTACTGGCGGTCGTCGACCACGAACCGGTGCACGAGTTCGAGCAGGTAATCGCCGTTGGCCGCGGGGTTGGTGACCGCGTACCAGGTGCGGTTGTCGAACTGGGTGACCTTTCCGGACTTCGCGAGCCAGGCCAGGGCCTGCGTCTTCAGCTTCGCGGCCGTGCAGTTGTTGACGCAGTGCTGCAGCGCGAGCACGACACTGCGGTTGCTGCCCGGAACCGACTCGTCCACGCACACCTTCCGGTACGCGTCCGGCGCGGTCGGCAGGGTCACGCCGTCGACGCAGTTCCACGCCGGCGGTACGCGGAACGCGAACGGCCAGCCCTGGAACGCCGCCGTGTAGGTCGCGTCGCGGGCGGCGTACACGGGTCCGAGCACCGGCTTCTCCTGGGCGTCCACCAGCCGCGGCTCGGTACGCCCGGTCAGCCAGCTGGGCGCCGGCACCGGCGTACCGCTGGATCGGGGCGACGGATCGGCGGAGGCCGGGGACGAGGGCAGAAGCTGGGACTGGGCCGCGGTGCGGGCCTCGTCGCGGAGGTTCTGCCGGTGCGCGATCCAGGCGCCGCCCCCGCCGCCGAGGGCGATGAGCAGGGGCAGCGAGCCGAGCAGGACCCACAGCAGGGTGATCGGCCGCAGCCCGCGCGGAGCGGGGCCGGCGGCCGGCGCCGGTGCTGGGATGGGCGGCATCACGAGGGGAAACTACCGCATTGACGCTCGTGCACGCCGCTCGTTCCCACTCGGGAGTGCTGTGTCGGCCAGGAAATGCTGTGTCGGCCAGGAAATGCTGTGGGCGGCCCGGAAGTACGGTCGGCTATCTGCGGACGGGGTGGCCGGCCTCGGCGAGGGCGTCCTTGACCTCGGCGATGCTCACCTCGCCGAAGTGGAACACGCTCGCGGCGAGCACGGCGTCGGCCCCGGCGTCGATCGCGGGCGGGAAGTCGCCGGCCGTTCCGGCGCCGCCGCTGGCGATCACGGGAATGTCCACGGCCGCCCGGACGGCCGCGATCAGCTCCAGGTCGAAACCGCCCTTGGTGCCGTCCGCGTCCATCGAGTTGAGCAGGATCTCCCCCGCGCCCAGCTCTGCGGCACGCCGGGCCCAGTCGATCGCGTCGATCCCGGCCGGCTTGCGGCCGCCGTGCGTCGTGACCTCGAAGCCGCTGGGCGCGTGGGCCATCAGGCTCCCGCCGGCCAGGGGTGCGGTCCGCCGTACGTCGAGGGACAGGACCAGCACCTGGCGGCCGAACCGCTCCGCGATCTCGCCGATGAGCCCGGGGCGTGCGATCGCGGCGGTGTTCACGCCGACCTTGTCCGCGCCGGCCCGCAGCAACGTGTCCACGTCCGACACCGTACGCACGCCGCCGCCGACGGTCAGCGGAATGAACACGGTCTCGGCGGTCCGGCGTACCACCTCGAGCATGGTGCCCCGGCCCTCGGCACTGGCGCTGACGTCGAGGAACGTCAGCTCGTCGGCCCCCTGCGCGTCGTACGCGGCCGCCAGCTCGACCGGGTCGCCCGCGTCCCGCAGACCCTCGAAGTTGACGCCCTTGACGACGCGCCCGGCGTCGACGTCCAGACAAGGGATGACCCGCACGGCAACCGTCATGCCCCCGAAGATACCGTGGCCTGCTCTTCGACCCGCCGCACGATCCCGGGGGGCGAGATCGTCCGGCTGCGGGCCCGGGTCGCGCCGAACAGGATGCCGCCGATCACCAGGACACCGCCGAGGACGTCGGGCAGGCGTAACGCTTCGTGCAGGACGAGGACGGCGGCGGTCATCCCGAAGAACGGCACCAGCATCGAGAACGGCGCCACGGTCCCGGCCCCGTAGCGGTGGATGAGCCGGCCCCACAGCCCGAAGCCGACGATCGTCGAGATCCCGCTCGTGTACGCGAGCGCCGCCAGCGCGGTGAGGTCGAAGCCCCGCAGGGCGGCGAGGTCGGCCGACGGCCCCTCGATCACCAGGGACAGCCCGAGCATCGGCAGGGCGGCCAGCGCGGCCAGCCACATCGTGTAGCGCAGCGGGTCCAGCGGGGCGGCCCGGCGCAGCACGATGTTGTTCAGTCCCCAGAACGCGGCCGAGGCCACGACGAGCGCGAACGCGAAGGCCGGCGTACCGGCGTGCAGGGTGGCGCCGACGAGGACCATCCCGGCCAGCGCGAGCGCCGTCCCCGCGATCCGGCGTACGCCCGGACGCTCCCGCAGCAGCGGCACGGCCAGCAGCAGAGTGAAGATCGCCTGGCTCTGGAGCACCAGCGAGGTGAGGCCGGCCGGCATCCCCTCGGCCATGCCCCAGAAGAACAGCGAGAAGTGCAGCACGCCGAGGCAGGCCGCCGAGAGCAGGACCCACCGCCAGGCGACCCCGGGGCCCCGGCGCAGGAACGCCAGCGGGAGGGCCGCCGCCAGCAGCCGCAGCCCGCAGAACAGCAAGGGCGGCAGGTCGTCGAGGCCGACATGGACCGCGATGAAGTTGAACCCCCAGATCGCGGCGACGAGAGTGGCGAGGAGCAGGTCGCCAGGCCGCATGACGTAACGCGATCGCATGAGCTGAGCTTGCATGTGCCGAGTCTGCGGCCGGGCGACACTTCAGCACCAGCACATTGTTCTACACCGTGGGTTTAGCATTGCTGCATGGATCTCGGCCGGCTACGCGCACTCGACGCCCTCGCCACCTACGGCAGCGTCCTCGCGGCCTCGGAAGCGCTGCACTGCACCCCGTCGGCCGTCTCCCAGCAACTGACGAAGCTCGACCGGGAGACCGGGACGACGCTGCTCGAGCGAGACGGCCGCGGCGTACGCCTCACCCCGGCCGGCCGGCTCCTCGCCGACCACGCGGCCCGGGTGCTCACCGCCGTCGACGAGGCCCGAGCGGCGCTCACCGCGTACCACGAGGAGGTGTCGGGACGGGTCGCGATCGGCGCGTTCGCGACCGCCTGCCGGGGCCTGCTCCCGGCCGCGCTCGCCGAACTGGCCGCGGCCCACCCGCAACTCGACACCGGCATCCTCGAACTCGACCCCTACGAGGCGCTGGACGCCGTCACCCGCGGCCGCATCGACATCGCGGTCGTCGACGACTGGCCGGAGATCGGCCTCGACCTGCCGGGCGGCATCGCGCACACCGTGTTGGGCGACGACGGCGCCGACCTGATCGTCCCCCGTGGACACAGCCTGGACGGGGCACCGCCCGGGCCGCTCGCCCGCGCCGCCGGCGAACGCTGGATCGCGGCCCCGCCCGGCACCATCTGCCACGACTGGCTGCTGCGGGTGCTGCCCGGCGTACGGCCGGATTTCCTGGTCGGCGAGTTCGAGACGCAGCTGACGCTGGTGGCGGCGGGGTTGGGGGTGGCGCTGATCCCGCGGCTCGCCCGCACCCACACGGTTCCCGGCACCGCGATCGTCCCGATCGACCCGATCCCCACCCGCCGGGTGATCGTGACCTGGCGCAAGGCCAACGAGGTACGCCCGGCGCTGGGGGCGACGATCGCGGCGCTGCGCTCGGCCTGGTCGCAGCGATCGACGCCGAGCGCAGCCACCCCAGGACACAGCTAAGCAGGTCGCCGGCTGGGCAGGTCGCCGGCTGGGCAGGTCGCCGGCTGGGCAGGTCGCCGGCTGGGCAGGTCGCCGGCTGGGCAGGTCGCCGGCTGGGCAGGCTGCTGTCCTGGCGGGGAGCGCAAGTCTCACCGTCGAGAGGAACCTGACCTTGATCCTTCGATCCTGATCTTCATGTTCGCCGGTGGATGTTGTTGCGGCGGGCGCGTTGTAGCGGGTCAAGATGCTTGGGCGGGATGAAGTCCGGGTGCCGGTCGTGGGGGTTGATGCGGACTTCCCACGCCCCGCGGTGGATTTCGCGGTGGTGATATCCGCAGAGGAGGACGGCGTTGTCGAGGCTGGTCGGTCCGCCGTCCTGCCACGAGCGCACATGGTGGCCTTCACACCAGCGAGGCGGGCGGTCACAGCCTGGCCAGGCGCAACCGCGGTCCCGCAACACGAGCGCACGCCGCAGCGACCCGTCGATGAGACGTCGGGCGCGGCCGACATCGAGGACCTGCCCTTCAGCACCGAGGACCGCGGGGATGATCTTCGCGTCGCAGGCCAGCCGACGCACGGTCTCGGGCGTGAGCAGATCACCGGTGTCCAGGATCCCGTAGCCGTACTTGGTGCGTAGCTGTTCCCACGACAACGTCACCACCAGCTGCGGACGCTCACCACCGGACTCCGGCAGGCTGCCGTCAGCCAACGCCTGCGCGCACAGATAGGTCAACGCATCGGCACGGCGAGCGGCAGCGGTGCGGGTATCACGGCCGGCATCGTCCCACGCGTCCGCGAGCCGGTCGGAAAGCTCATCACCAAACGCCCCGGGCACCGATGTGCTGGTGTCTGGATGGGGCGGACGCCGTCCCAAGAGCGAACCTGGTGCGCTGATCGGGTCGACCGCCGCCCGCACATACGCCGCCGCGGCACTGTCCAAAATCCCCGACAGCCGGTACTCGCCCTCACCATGCGGGGTCAGCGTGAACGCCCGCCGCTGCAACGCCGACCGATTCGCCCGCTCCAAGTCCCGCCGCAGACGCTCCTCCGCGACCTCCGGCGACACCGCCTCCCACACCGCCCGCCGATGCGCATCCAGGACCTCCGGCCGCAACCGCTGCGACACCGCCAGATCCGACAACACCTGCTGCGCCCGCGCCTTACCCGCCGGACCCACCTCCGACGGCAGCCCGGCCACCAGCGAGGAGATCTTCTGCGCCTGCTCCAGACTCAACGACCCCGACGCCAACCCCGCCGCCACCACCGGCTGACCCGGCAACGCCTGCGCCAACCGCGCCAGCCCCGCAGCGGTAGGCACCGACACCGCCAAGAGATCCGCCAACCACACCCGCACACTCGCAGCACCCTGCCGAGCCGGAAGACCCCGCGACGCGGCCTCACCCACCTGCGCCACCACCCGGGCCGTCAACCGCTGCGTCGCGGTGAACACCGCCGACAACTCAGCCAGCAAGACATCGTCAGGCAACGACGACAAAGGAGCATCCAACAACTCCTCCACCACCACACCCAACGCCTCGCTCACACCCCGAAGACTAGACCGCCCATACGACAAAACCCCAGGCCAGACCACAGTCACCGTACGCGCAACGTCCACAACGGACAGCGGCGATCAACACGCCGTGACACGAAAGCGCGCAGGGAGTTACGAAGTGCAACCCATCCGGGTAAGACTGGGCCATGGCGGGATCGCGTGAGCCGGGACGGCTCCACCGGGACAGACTGGTCAGGTTGCTGCGGCGCGCTCCGCGGCATCCGCGTGATCTCGCCGGGCGCGCCTGGCTGCGGGTGTTCACCCGGACGGTGAAGGAGTTCATCGAGGATGATCTCACCGACATGGCCGCCGCGCTGACCTACTACGGCATCCTGTCGATCTTTCCGGGGCTGCTCGTCCTGGTCGCCGGGGTCGGGTTGCTCGGCCGGTCGACCGCTGCCGAGGTGGAGGCGAATCTGCGGTCCTTCGCGCCGGGGCCGGCTCATGAGATCGTCGCCGACGCGCTGGACAACCTGCGCGAGCATCACGGCACGGCCGGCGCGGTCGCGATCGCCGGCCTGGCGGTGGCGTTCTGGTCGGCGACGGCGTACGTCGGGGCGTTCATGCGGGCGGCCAACCGGATCTTCGACGTGCCCGAGGGACGGCCGCTGTGGAAGACCATTCCGGTGCAGTTGGCCATCACCGCGCTCACCGGCGTCTTCCTCGCGGCGTCCGCGCTGGCCGTCCTGTTCACCGGGCGCGTCGCGGACTACGCCGGGCGCGTCCTCGGCATCAAGGACACGACGATCCATGTGTTCGGGATCGCGAAGTGGCCCGTGCTGATCGTCGGCGTGACGATGATGCTCGCGCTGCTGTACTGGGCGGCGCCGAACGCGCGTACCGGCGGGTTCCGGTGGGTCACGCCGGGAAGCATCCTGGCGGTCGTCATCTGGATAGCCGTTTCGGTGGGCTTTGCCGTCTACATTGCACACTTCAATTCATACGATCGGACATACGGCACTCTCGGCGGCGTGATCATATTCCTCGTATGGCTTTGGCTGACGAATGTCGCCGTCCTTTTGGGGGCGGAATTCGATGCCGAACTGAGTCGGGCGCGGGCCATCGCGGCGGGCCTGCCGGAGCGCGCCGAGCCCTACCTTCCCCTGCGGGACGTGCCGAAACAGAACGAGCCGCAGCTGCTCGGAGATGATCACGTGACGGCGCCGGTCGATACCGCGGGCGACTCGGCGGGCGGCTCAGCGGGCCGCCCGAAGGAGAACCCTACAGCGTAGTGCTCTTCGCGTAGTGGTTTCATCACCCAAAGGTGAACGCCCTGTCGTAAGATCGGCGACAGCCCTGTGACAGATCGCCGACTGTAAATCGAGATCGCCGTCACACAGAATTCATCCATGACGCGCAGGCTCAAAATAATCCTGAGCACCACCGCCCTCGCGGCGATGGCGATGATCCTCGCCGGCTGCATGCAGCTCAACATGGGTCTGACGGTCAACAGCGACGACACGGTCAGCGGCGAGCTGCTGCTGACCGCCGAGCGGACCCTGCTGACCAACGGCGGCAAGACAGTCGAACAGGGCTTCGCCGACCTGCGCCAGAACATCCCGGCGATGCCACCCGGCGACGAGTCGGTGTACAACACCGACCCGAAGTACTACGGCGTGCGGATCAAGTACGACCGCACCCCGCTGAGCCAGTTCAACAGCGAGAGCATCAAACTCGTCAAGAACAACGGCACCTACCGCTTCACGCTGCCGCTGGACCCGAAGCTGTACGGGGCGAAGTTCGCCAGCTCGAACCCGCAGCAGCAGCAGACCTTCATGAAGCTGATGTCCTTCGAGATCCAGGTGACCTTCCCGGGCCGGATCCTCGACAGCAACGGCACCGAGATCGGGCAGACCGTCAGCTGGAAGGTCGACGCCAACCAGGACAAGCCCGCCGACCTGCACGCCACGGCCGAGGCGCCGGACAACACGCCGCCGAGCGCGGGTACGTCGGTCGCGCCGAGCGCCTCCGCGGCCGCCGCCGGTGGAGGCAGCGGCGGGTTCCCGTGGCTGCTCGTCGTCGGCGGAGTCGTGCTGCTCGCGATCGTCGCCGCGGTCGTGCTGTTCCTGATCCGCAAGCCCAAGGCCCCGGTCGCACCCGAGCCCGAGGCGACGCCCGCGACGCCGACCGCGCCATGAGAACCGGGGCGGGTGTGGCGAGTGCGCTCGTGCACACGGCGTACGGGGTGGTGCTGGGGGCGCTGGCCGCCGGCGTGACGGGCGCGCTGATCCTGGGCGGGATCGGGCTGCTGCTCGGCATCCTGTACGGGTGGGCGGCCGCCTCGTCCGGGGCGTACGCGGACGGCGGAAGTTCGTCACCCCCGCGGCGTATCTGGATGTTCCTCGTGGACCACACATGGAGCATGCCGAACACCGTCGCCGGTGAGCTGTTCCTCCTCGCGCAGCTCGTGGCCGGGCACTCCCTGGACCGGACCACGTCCGCCGGGGCGTGCCGGATCAGTGTGGACCGCAACTTCTCGCCCCGCTACGCGACCACGATCGGACCGGTCTGCGCCGGCGCCGACCCGACGATCCAGCGCCACGAGGACGTGCACGTGTTCCAGGCGCGCCTGCTCGGACCGCTCTACCTGCCCCTCGTCGCCGGCAACTACGCGCTGTTCACGGTCGCGCCGATCTGGCTGATCTACCACGACCACGCGGCCGCGCCGATCAACCGGCTCGGGCGGTACTTCGAGATCGGGGTCTACCCGCACGTGTGGAACGAGGCGATCGCGTACCGGATCCAAGGGACGCCGCCCCGATGACCGGGCCGACACTGCACGGGCCGACACCGCACGGGCCGACACCGCACGGGCCGACACCGCACGGGCCGATCGAGGCCGCCACGGCCGACCTGCTGGCCTGGCTGGGCAGAGCGGCCGGGCAGCCGGCCCGGCTGGGCGCGCCCGACGCCGGGGAGAGCACCGGCGAGCACCTCACGCTGACCCCGCTGGATCTGCGTACGCAGCGGCAGACCCGGGGCACCGGCGCGCGCGAGCCCTACCGGTTCGGCGTGCGCTACCTGCTCACGGCGTCGGGTGAGGGCGCGCTCGGCCTGCTCGACCGGGTGCTGGCCGCCGCGGTGGCCGCCGGGGAGCCGCAGATCGTGCTGGAGGCCGGGGACACGGCACTCTGGCGGGCGCTGGGCGTGCCGCCCCGGCCGGCGTTCTTCGTCGACGTGCCGGTGCAGATCGCGTACGAGGAGCGGACCGCGCCGCCGGTCCGGCATCCGCTGCAGCTGCGCGCCATCGCCCGGCTGACCCTGGCCGGGCGGGTGCTCGGGCCGGGGGACGAACCGCTGGCCGCGATGCGTGTGGAGGTCGTCGGAACGCCCCTTTCCACGCTGACCGACGCCATGGGCCGCTTCGCGGTCCCGGGCGTACCCGAGGCCGCGACGGTGCAGCTGCGCCTGACCGGTCGCGGGCGCGTCCTGCTCGCCTCGGTGGACCCCGCCGAGAAAGACCTCGTCATCACCTGCGACCTGCCGACCCGGTAACGCAGCCGAACGGCGGCCCCGCGGCCGCCCGGCGGCGAACCTCGCCGCCGCGAAACGATCGAGGAGTTCCCATGCCCAACTACTACTCCCCCGGCATCTACGTCGAGGAGGTGCCCAGCGGAGCACGCCCCATCGGCGCGGTGGGCACCAGCACGGCGGGGTTCGTCGGGATCGCACCGGACGCCGCGGCGCGCGTGGACGAGGCGGTCGCGATCAACAACTGGTCCGAGTTCCTGCGGATCTTCGCCGACGGCGACAACCTGCCGAGCACCCCGCTCGCCCGGGCCGTCTTCGGCTTCCTGGACAACGGCGGTACGCGTTGCTGGGTCGTCAACGTCGGCGCGAAGGGCCAGATCTCGGGTACCGGCCGCAAGCGGTCGGGCCTGGACGTGCTGGAGACGGTCGACGAGATCGCCATCATCGCGGCCCCCGGCTTCCACGACACGGTCGCCCACGAGGCCCTGCTGACCCTCGCCGAGCGGTCGCGCACGATGGTCGCGATCCTCGACCCGGCCCCGGACCTGGACGACGTCTCCACACTGACCAAAGTGGAGACGGCCGGCAAGCCGCCCAAGCCGGCCGCGGACGGCAAGCCGCCGGCCGACGGCCCGGCCGCGCCGGCCCCGGACGCGGGCCACCGGCCGCGGCAATCGGACTACGGCGCGTTCTACTACCCCTGGATCGTCGTGCGCGACCCGCTGACCGGCGAGCTGACGTCCACCCCGCCGTCCGGGCACATCGCCGGGATCTGGGCGCGTACGGACGCGCTGCGCGGGGTGCACAAGGCGCCGGCCAACGAGCCCGTCCGGGGCGCCGTCGACCTGAGCTACCTCATCACCCGGTCGGAGCAGGACGTGCTGAACCCCGCAGGGGTCAACTGCATCCGGTTCTTCTCCGGCGAGGGCATCCGGGTCTGGGGCGCGCGTACGCTCGCCGCCGAGGCCAGCCCGTGGCGCTACCTCAACGTCCGGCGTACCACCAACTTCCTGGAGCAGTCGATCTCGCTGGGCACCACGTGGATGGTGTTCGAGCCGAACGACTTCTCGCTGTGGCGCTCGATCCGCCGCGACATCGGCGCGTTCCTGACCCGCGTCTGGCGCGACGGCGCCCTCATGGGCCGCACGCCCGAGGAGGCGTTCTTCGTCAAGTGCGACGAGGAGACCAATCCCACCGACGTCCGTGACGCGGGCATGGTCGTGGCGCACATCGGCGTCGCGATCGTCAAGCCCGCCGAGTTCGTGGTGTTCAAGCTGAGCCAGTGGGCCGGCGGTTCCGAGACCGAGACGATGGGGAGCTGACCATGGCGACCGCAGCCACGCCGCAGCCGGGCGCACCGGTGGACCCGTACCGGGCGTACAACTTCAAGCTGCTCATCAACAACGTGACCAACGGGCACTTCACCGAGGTCAGCGGGCTGGAGATCAACATCCGGAAGGTGGACTACCGGGAGGCCGGCAACGACCGGATCCGGGCCATCCCCGGCCAGGTCGAGTACAGCCCGATCACGCTGCACTTCGGCGTCACCGCCTCCCGCGAGCTGTGGGACTGGGTCAGCAGCGCCGCCAAGGGGACGGTCAACCGGCGCAACATCTCGATCGTCCTGCTCGACGCCGCCGGCACCGCCGAGGTCCTGCGCTGGAACGTCATCAGCGCCTGGCCGATGCAGTGGCGGGGCGCCCACCTCAACACCCTCGCCCACGAGATCGCCATCGAATCGATCACGCTCGCGTACGAGAGCCTGGAACTGGAGTCCGGCAGTGCCGCGCCGGCCGCCGCCAGCCCGGCCTGACCTGCCGCGCGCGCGCCGCCGTGGCTGGGCCGGTGCGCTGCGCGGCTGGGCCGCCCGCACCGCCCGGCGCGCGGCGTCCATTCTGGACACCGATACCGGCACGGATGACGGCGTCGCGACCGCCGGGGAGGGATCCGCGCCGTCCGCGCGCTCCCGCCCCGGCGGCCCGCCCGAGCACTGGCTCCGGCTGGTCGCCGAGCACGCGCCCGGTTACCTGCACGACCTCGCCGACCGGCACGAGCTACCTACCTACGACCACACACAGGAGTACGCGCGACCGGAGCAGCCGGTCGCCTACCCCGCCACGGAGGCGTACCGGCCGCCGGCGGCTCAAGTCGCGCCGAGCGCTCAGGAGAGCGGCGGCAGGCCGGCTCCGGCGACGCCGTCCCCTGTGGATGGTGGACCGGTGGGTGCTGGTCCTGTGGTGCCGGCACCGGCAGCGGCGCAGCCGAGGACGGTGCCGAGCGGGTTCCAGCCTGTCCGCCTCGCGCCCGAACCGGTGGTCACGACGGCGGCTGACGAGCACGCACGGACGCCGGGCCCGGCCGGGCCTTCGACAACACCGACGACCACACCAGCGACCACACCGACGAGTACACCGACGAGTGCCGCGCCCTTCGAAGCGCAGCCGGAGCCCGCGCGGCCCCGGCGCCCGATCGTGCACGCCCTCCTGGACAGACCGCAGACGTCCGAACCACGGCAGGCAGCCCCCAGGCAGGCCGCCGCGCGCATCCGCTTCGCCCCGGAGCAACCCCAGCCGTCGGCGAGCTCGCCGGGGCAGGAGCAGCGACGGGTGGGCACGGCCGGTCCGGAATGGGAGCCGCCGGCGGCGCGACCGTCACCGGAGCCGCAGCCGACACAGTGGCCGGTCGAGCGGACGAACCGCCCCGCCTCACCACCGGTAGCGGCGCAGCCGGTCGCATCACCGGACCGGTGGGCCCGGACCCGGTCCTCGGAACCCGAGCACCCCGGTACGCGTACACCCAAGAATGGTGACAAAAGTCCATGGCCGGACATTTCTGATGGAAAGACTACGACGGAGCTGTGGCCTGAGTTGCCGGATGAGACGGCGCTGTGGACGGCCGCGCCGCGAGACACCACCCGAGAGTCATTCCTGAATGGGGAGCAAGGGGCATGGAACGCGTCGCATTCTTGATCGAGGAGACGGGCGAGCGCGTGGACTGTCTGCTGAACCCGGAGACGGTCCAGGTGACCCGTGTCGCCGGGGTACGCGCACGGGCCTCGACCGGCGCCGGCCTGGCCGACGATCCGCTGGTGTTCACCGGCGGCGGGCGGACGGAGCTGGTCCTGGACCTGCTGTTCGACCTGGACTTCGTGGAGCAACAGGTACGCCCGACGGACGTCCGCGCCCTGACCCGTCCCTTGTGGATGCTCTCGGAGAACTCCGCGGTCGAGAACGGCTGGGTACGCCCGCCCAAGTTCAGCCTGTTCTGGGGCAAGGCGTGGCAGGTCTCGGGGATCATCGTGGCGATGGCCGAGCGGTTCGACGCCTTCACGCTGGACGGTACGCCGCGGCGGTCCTGGCTGCGGTTGAAGATGGTCCGGGTGGCGGAGGACGCGGCCGCGGCCCAGAAGGGTTTCGAGGAGGAGCTGGCCGAGGCCGGTACGCCGGCCGCCGCACCCGGCAGCGCGGTGATCGCCACCGGTGACGGTGCGGCCGAGACGGGCTATTCCGGGGTGCGGTTCGACCTGCTGGCGCACGACGCGCTCGGTTCGCCGCTGCGGTGGCGGCTGCTCGCCGAGCACAACCGGATCGCCAACCCGTTCGAGATCCCGCCGGGTACGCCCCTCGCCGTGCCGTCCGACATCTCCGGGGGCACCGCCGGGAGCGCGGCGGAGGAGGACGGGCTGCCATGGGGACTCTGACGCCGCGGGCGGTGACCGTCCGGGTAGGGTCGTCGCCGCTGGCCGACGCGCAGCTGCGCCGCCTGGTCTCGGTACGCGTGGCGACCCGCCTGGACCAGCCCGCGCAGTGCGAGATCACGCTGGCCGCCGACGCGGGACCGGCCGCCGACCCGGGGCTGTTCCCGCTGGGCGCCGCGCTGGTGATCGGGCTGAGCGGGGTCGGCGACGACCTGTTCACCGGCGAGGTGACCGCGTGCGAGATCGAGTACGCGGGCGACGGCTCGGTCCTGTTGCGGGCCCGGGGCTACGACCCGCTGCACCGGCTGCGCAAGCGCCAGGAGCTGCGGGTGTTCGAGTCGGTGACCACGGCGGACCTGGCCGGGCAGCTCGTGGACGGCACCGGGCTGAGCGTCGACGCCGACGAGGAGGGGCCGCGCATCGAGCGGCTGCTCCAGCACCGGCACACGGACTTCGACCTGCTGGCCGAGGTGGCCGGGCGGGCCGGGCTGCACTTCGCGGCCGACGGGGACACGCTGCGGCTGTTCAGTCTGGACGGTTACGGATCGCCGGTCGGGCTCGAACTCGGCGCCTCGGTGCTGAGCCTGCGCGTGGCGGCCAACCTCGACCAGGCCATCGGGTCCAGCGCGGCGCTCGGCTGGAACACCCGCACGGCCGAGGTGATCACGCAGACGGCGGAGTCGCCGCGGACCGGCCGCTCGATCGACCTGCGGCCGGACGCGGACGACGTCGGCGGCGGCGGTACGCGTACCGCGGTGGACCAGCCGGGGCGCAGCGACGACGAGCTGGCGGCGCTGGCCCAGGCCCGGCTCGACGCCCGGGCGGCCGCCTGGGTGACGGTCAGCGGGATCGCCGAGGGGGACGTGGAGCTGCGGGCGGGCCGGCGGATCTCGGTCAGCGGCACGGCCGACTCGGTCGCCGGGGTGTACGTGCTGACCGAGGCGGTGCACACGATCGACGCCGCCGGGCACCTGACCCGGTTCTCGACCGAGCCGCCGCCCGCACCCCCGGCGCCCCCGGCCGCCGCCCTGATCACGCTCGGCACGGTCACCGACATCGACGACCCCGACCAGCTCGGCCGGGTACGCGTCGACCTGCCCGCGTACGGGGGGCTGGACGCGGGATGGCTCGGCGTCGTGTTCCCCGGATCGGGGCACGGCAAGGGAATCATCGCCCTGCCCGACCCCGACGACACGGTCCTCGTCGCCCTGCCCGGTGGCGAGCCGGCCGCCGGGATCGTCCTCGGCGCCCTGTTCGGCGCGATCGAGCCCTACGACGCCGGGATCGACGGCGGCAAGGCGAAGCGCTGGACGCTGCGGACGGCCAACGGGCAGGCGATCGTCCTCGACGACGGGGGCCGGCGGCTGCGGCTGGAGAACGAGGCCGGCAGCTTCTTCGAGATCACGCCGGACCTGGCCACCCTGCACGCCGCGACGGACCTCGTCGTCGAGGCGCCGGGCAAGGCCATGACGATCCGCGCGAACACCGTCGACTTCCAGCACGCGAGCTAAGGAGGGGACCCGGATGGAATGGATCCACCGCGACTCCGTGATCAAGTGCGATCACGACGGGCGCGTGGTCAACCAGCCGTCCCAGCAGTGGGTGACGATCTCCGGCGTACCGGTGCTGGTCGACAGCGACCCCGAGGGGCGCAGCATCGCCGCATGCCCGAACTACGGCCCGACCATCAAGCCGTGCGCCAAGACGCTCAAGGTGGCGGTCGGCTACAGCGGGCCGTTCACGATCGGCGGCAAGGGCGTGGTCCTGTCCAACCTGGACGGTTTCACCGACGGCACCCCGCCCGGACTCGTGCACTACAAGGTGCGCGACCCCGAGCAGATCTTCGTACGGGCGGACTCATGAAAGCGTTCCGATTCGTCAACGCCGGCTTCGACGGGGCCGGCCAGGGAGCCGGGCTCGGGCTGACCTCGACCGGCGGGCTGGCCATGACCGACGGCGACGAGACCGTCCGGCAGGCGCTGTTCCTGCTGCTGTCGACCACGCCGGGCGAGCGCGTGATGCGGCCCGGCTACGGTTCCCGGCTGCACCGGCTGGTCTTCGCGCCCAACGACGACACCACGGCCGGCCTCGCCATCCACTACGTGCGCCAGGCGATCGTCCGGTGGGAGCCGCGGGTCGACATCGTCGACGTCGACGCGCACCCCGACCCGGACGCGCCGTGGCGGCTGCTGATCCGGCTCGACTACCGCATCCGCGCCAGCCTCACGCAGGCGACCATGCGCTTCTCGGTGGACCTGGACCCGTACGCAGACGCAGACCCCAAAGAAGCAGACCGCCCCGATGAGGGAGAGCCCCGATGACGCTGCCCGTCCCGAACCTCGACGACCGCAACTTCCTCGACCTCGTGACCGAGGCGCGGGAACGGGCCCGGCAGTCCTGTCCCTCGTGGACGGACATGTCGGTGCACGATCCCGGCGTGGCGCTGCTGGAGGCGTACGCGTACCTCACCGACGTCATGCTCTACCGGCTGAACAAGCTGCCGGCCAAGGCGTACGTGTCGTTCCTGAACCTGCTCGGCGTGAGCCGGCACGCGCCCTCGGCGGCCTGGGCGGACGTCGTGTTCACCCGGTCCGGCGCCGAGACGGGGACGATCCGCATCCCGGCCGGTACGCGGGTGGCCGCGGCCCGGGGCGCCGATCCGCAGCCGGTGGTGTTCGTCGCGACCGACCCCGCCGAACTGCCGGCCGGCCAGGACCAGGTGACGGTACGCGTACACCACGCGGAGGTGGTCGACGCGGAACTGCTCGGCCTCGGCACCGGCCAGCCCGGCCAGGTGCTGACGGCCGCGAAGGCGCCGCTGACGCATACCGCGGAGGCGCTCGACCTGCTGCTCGGGGTCGAGGTGCCGCCCGGCTCGGTGGAGCTGGGCGCGGCCGCGCGCGAGCACGACGGCCGCACGTTCGAGATCTGGCGGCCGGTGCCGAGCTTCGCCGGGGTCGGCGCGCAGGCCAAGGTGTACATGGTGGACAGATCCAGCGGCACGGTCACCTTCGCGCCCGCGCTGGACCTGCGGCCCACCGGCCCGGCGCCGGCCCGGGGCGTGGCGAGCGTCGCCAGCCCGGCCGCGTCCGACGGCGGCGGCCTGGTCACCCTGGCCGCCGTCCCGCCCGCCGGCCGGCAGGTCCGGCTCTGGTACCGCTCCGGCGGCGGCCCCACCGGCAACGTCGCGGCCGGCACCCTGACCACGCTGCGCGACGCCGTCGCCGGTGTGAAGGTCACCAACACCGAACCGGCCCGCGGCGGCCGGGCGATGGAGGGCCTGGAGTCGGCGCTGGTCCGCGGCCCGTACGAGTTCTTCGCGCAGCAGCGCGCCATCACCGCCCGCGACTTCGAGATCCTCGCCGCGGGCTCGGGCGCCGTCGCCCGGGCGCGCGCGTTCACCCGGGCGGCCGTCTACACCTTCGCCCGGCCCGGCGAGGTCGAGGTCGTGCTGGTCCCGGCGGTCCCCGACGAGATGCGCCCGGGCGGGCGGCTCCCGGTCGCCCTGCTGCGCCAGCACGAGGTCGAGGACGCGCGGCGGCGTACGGAGTCCGACCTCGACGAGCGGCGGTCGCTCGGCACGAGCGTGCGGGCCACCTGGGCGCGGTACAAGGCGGTCTCGATCGAGGCGACCGTCGTGGTCCGGCGCGAGGAGGACGCCGAGGCGGTCGCGCGCCGCATCAACGACCGGCTCTACCAGACGCTGAGCCCGCTGCCGACCGCGATCAACCCGGCCGGCTGGGCGTTCGGCGAGCCGCTGCGCGCCTCGAACGTCTACCGCCTGCTCGAACAGGCCGAGCCGGGCGTGCGCTACGTCGACGACGTCCGCTTCGTCGTGGACGAGGCCCCCGACGCCGGCGTCACCGCGCTCGCCGCCGATCAGTACCAGACCAAGACGTGGTACGCGGGCGCGAACGACGTCCTGTTCCGCTCGACGAACGCCGGGGCGGGCTGGGAGCCGGTCGGCCGCTTCACCGGCGAGAAGGTGGTACGCGTGGTCCCGGCGCCGGCTCCCGTCCGGCCCGGCATCACCGCCCGGCCGGGTTCGGTGGCGGTCGTGACGCAGACCGACAACGGCTCCCGGGTCTACCTGTCGACCGATCTCGGCGAGACGTGGGCCCCGCTGACCGGGCTGGACACGCGGATCCAGGACGTGGCGTGGCTCGACCGGGACGGCACGGGCATCCTGATCATGGCCGCCGACAACGGCCTCTACGAGGTGTCGCTGCTGTCCGGCGCCGTCCCGCTGCAGATCCTCGTCGACCAGTCGGACGCCGACCGCGGGTTCTACAGCGTACGGACGTTCGTGTCGGAGCGGGGTGTGCCGGGAGTGGCCGCCGCCGCCCAGACGCAGTACGGCGTGTACCTGTCGACGAACGGGGGCCGCCGCGGCACCTTCGCCAACATCGGACTGGCCAACGTGGACAACCGGACCCTGGCCGTCCAGTACGACGGGCCGGCCACGTGGCTGTGGTCCGGCGCGGGCGAGGCCGACTCCGCGAAGCCCGGCAAGGGCATCATGCGTACGCGCCTGTTCGAGAGCGACATCAAGTGGACCGCCCTGAACAGCGGCTGGACCGGCGGCACCTGCCGGGCCGTCGCGTTCTCCGGCAACACGGCCGTCGCGGCGACGCAGAGCGGCGGCGTCCTGCGGCTCGACGCGGGGGCCACCTCGCCCGCGTGGACGGCCGCCTCGGTCAACTGCGGCCTGCCGCTGCGCGACCGGACCCGGTTCGTGCCGGTGGACGCGATCGCCGCCGGGGCCGGCGGCGACACGCTCATCCTCGCGGGCGGGACCCGGGGCGTCTTCCGCAGCATCACCGCCGTCGACTGGACGGCCAGCGCCAACCAGGCCACCGCCGACGTGGTGACCGTCCCCGACACGTGGCTGCTCTGCTCCGGCGAGCACAAGATCAAGGTGGTGCAGCAGGATGCGGCGAGCGGCAATTGAGCGGTTGCTGCCGGCGGCGTACCAGCGCGCGGCCACGCCCGGCAGCGTCCTCGGCGCGCTGATCGACGCGATGGAGGCGCTCCAGGAACCCGACGAGCGCATCCTGGCGAACATCGACGACCTGTTCTCGGCGTACCGGGCGCCGGACGGGTTCGTCGCGTACCTCACGCAGTGGGTGGCCCTCGACTACATGGTCAACACCGGCGTGAACTCCTCGGAAACCCGCCTGCCGCTGCCGATCGGGCGGGTCCGGGACCTGGTCGCCGAGGGCGCCCGGCTCGCGCAGTGGCGCGGTACGCCCACCGGCATGCGCCGCGCCCTGGCCCTCGCGACCGGCCTGTCCGGCTACGTCGTCGACGAGCCCGCCGACCGGCCGTTCCACCTCGTCGTCCGGGTCCCGCCGGGTGGCGCGGACCGGCTGGCGCTGATCACCCGGGTGGTCGAGGCGGAGAAGCCGGCCGCCACCACGTTCGAGGTCACGGTCGACCCGAGCCTTCCCGACAATCCCCCCGCACCCCCTCCTTCCACCCCAGATTCCGAGGAGCACGCATGACGACCGAATGGTCCGTCGTGGCCGCCGCCGAGCACTTCGCGCTCGACGCCCGCAACACCGGCGAACTCTCCTTCACCGTGTCCAACCCCGGCCCCGCCGACGACACGGTGGTCTTCGACGTCGTACCCGGCGACGGCACCGCGCGCAGCTGGTTCGACGTGCCCGAACCCCAGCGCCGGGTACGCGCGGGCGCCGCCGTCTCCTATCTCGTCAAGCTGAACGTGCCGGGCGGTACCGCGCCCCGGCGCTACGACATGACCGGGCTCGCGTACTCGGCGGACACCGCGCCCGAGGAAAGCTCGCGGTCGTCCGGCCGGGTCACCTACGACGTCCGCGCGCAGGAGAAGAAGCCGAGCCGCTGGCCCTGGATCGCGGCGGCGGTCGCGCTCGTGCTGATCGTGGGGGGCGTGACGACGTTCCTGCTCACCCGGCCGAAGGCGACCCCGCCGCCCCCGCCGCCCGCCCCCGCCGACCTGGTGGTGGAGATGGAGACGCTCGCCGCGACGGCCACCGTGAACAGCCCCGCCAAGACGGACGCGAAGATCCAGACGCAGAACGCGGCCGACCTGACGGGCATCACCCTCACCTGGTCCGGCGGCTCGCAGGCGTTCTTCACCGGCAAAGCGATCGGCGACCAGGTGAGCTTCCCGGTCGCGGTGCCGGCCGACGGCGACTACGCGTTCAGCCAGATCCGCACGACCGCGCCCGACTACGCCAACACGGTGTGGCAGGTGGACGGCCGCGCGATCGGCGGCAACTTCGCCGGCTTCTCCGCGAAGGTGCTCGTGACGCCCTGGCAGACGGTGGGCACCGTGCACCTGACGAAGGGTACGCACGCCTTCACCATCACGGTCACCGGCAAGCTGCAGTCGACGACCAGCTACTTCGCGGGCGTCGACGCGATCCGCCTCCAGCAGATCTCCTGAGCGGGCCGAAGATGAGTGGTAAGCAGAAGGCCGCGCTGATCGTCCTGGCCGTGCTGCTCGTCGCCGTGTTCTTCGTGGCCGTGGCGGGACGCGACGACTCGAACGGCAACGCGGGCCAGCACAACGGTTTCGTCGACTGGCTCAGCAAGTTCGGCGCCGGGGCGGGGGCGGTCGACCCGGCCAAGGTCACCGCCGACTGCCCCAAGTCCGGCCCCGCGTACGCGGTCACGGGCACCTGCACGCTGCACGTCGCCGACCCCGGCTCGATGAAGATGGTCATCCTGCGCAGCGACGCGCAGTTCCACGTCAGCGCGCCGGGGCCGGGCGACTCGTCGTTCACGATGAGCGACGACGTGCAGCCGTCCCCGCCCGCGGGGGCCGTGGCGAAGGTGGCCGTCGACAAGGCCACCGAGATCCAGTTGACCTGCCCGGGGCTGAACACCACCTGCCTCGTCACCGTGGCGAAGGAGTGACGTCGTGGGCCTGCGTAAACCCTTCCTGCTGCTGGCGATGCTGGCGATCATCCTGGTCGTCCTCGTCGAGCTCGGCTCCGGCCTGATCCTCGGCGGGGCCGACGCCTCCGGCGCCCTCGGCGGCGGCGCCCACGATCTCGGCGTCGACCTCGGCGACGTGTCCAACGTGTCGGAGCCGCCCGGGCGCGGGATCGCGTACCTGGCGCTGATCGACGTGATCGCCCTGTACACGACCGGGCTGTTCACGCTCAGCCTGATCGTGCCGGACCGTGTACAAGGGCGGGTCCAGGGCGTGGCGACGCTGATCGGGTCGATCATCCTGATCATCGTCTCGTTCGTCCTGGCGATCATCGCCTTCGTCGAACTGATGATCATGGTGTCGCTGTTCCTGGCGCCGCCCTTCGGGACCATCGTCTACCTCGCGATCTGGGGATTCTTCCCGGTCGGCAAGGCGTCGGTGATCATCGGGCTGCTGTTCTTCCTCAAGCTCTGCTGGGCGGTGCTGCTGCTCGTCGCGCAGCCGCGGTTCCTGCAGAACAAGGGGCTCGTGGCGCTGGTCGTCACGACGCTGGTCTGCAACATCGTGCTGGAGTTCCTGCACGACCTGCTGCCGGTGATCCTGGTCAGCATCCTCGACGACATCGGCGCGATCGTCTTCGCCGTCGTCGCGATCGTCTGGGGCATCGTGCTGCTGGTCGGCTCGATCCCGTCGATCGTCAAGGCGGTCCGGGTCTCCGGCGCGCTGGTCAAGTCGGCGAGCTGAGGCCCGCCGGCCGACCAGACGGAACGAGGGCCGCGCTCCGGACGGAGTGCGGCCCTCGCGGACTTTCCGAAGTCCAGCCGTTCAGCAAGTCCGGCCGTTTCAGAAAGCCTGGCCCTTGCCCGGGCCCGGCTTCGCGCTGACGAGGCTCGGCGACGCCTTCTTGTCGTTGTCGCGCCGCTCGCCGCCGCGCTGCTCGCTGTCGCGCTGCTCGCTGTCGCGCCGCTGCGCATCTTCCCGGCCGGCGCCGCGGATGTTGGCCGCCACCTTGTCCGCCACCGCCTGCGAGTCACGGATCTTGTCCGGCCCGGCCGCGCGGCCGATCGACCCCTCCGCCTCATCAATGATGTGCGAGAGCTCGGCGTCCACGGCCCGGTCCCGGCGGCGGCGCACGGCGTACGCGGTGATGGCCGCGGCCGAGCCGGCGGCGATGACACCGGCGGCGATGAGCGACTTCTTCTTGGCACTGGCCATGCGTACGGCCATCCCTTCACACGGGTCCTCCCCCGGGTCCCGCCGATCACCGTATCGGGCGGTCCTCACCGCGCGCAGCCGAAACACCAGATCTACCGGAACACTCCCACGATGGGCGGGGCGCGCTGCTCTGGGCGGAGGCACAGCGCTCCGGGCGCCGGCACGGTGCATAGGATCATCGGCATGACGAAGGTGGCGGTGACCGGCGGCAGCGGCAAACTCGGCCGGGCGGTCGTGGCGGATCTGCTCGACCACGGCTACGAGGTGATCAACCTGGACGCGGTGCCGCCCCGCGAACCGACGACCCCCTTCGTACGCCTCGACCTGACCGACTACGGCCAGACCTCGGAGGCGTTGAGCGCCGTGGACGACCGGCACGGCGGCGTGGACGCGGTCGTCCACCTGGCCGCGTTGCCGGCGCCGGGCGTGGCGACCAACGCGACCGTGTTCCACAACAACGTGCGGGCCAGCTACAACGTCTTCGCCGCCGCCCGGCAGGCGGGCATCGAGAACGTGGTCTGGGCGTCCAGCGAGACGCTGCTCGGCCTGCCGCTCGACATCCCGCCGGTGGCCGTGCCGATCGACGAGACGCAGGCGCCCCGGCCCGAGTCCTCGTACTCGCTGGGGAAGCTGGTCGACGAGACGATCGCCGCCGAGTTCTGCCGGTGGAACCCGCGGCTGAAGATGGTCGGCCTGCGCTTCTCCAACGTGATGGAGGTCGCCGACTACGCGCAGTTCCCGTCGTTCGAGGCGGACCCGTTGCGGCGCAAGTGGAATCTGTGGGGCTACATCGACGCCCGCGACGGCGCCCAGGCGGTCCGCAAGGCGCTGGAGTACACCACGCCCGGCCTGGAGATCTTCATCATCGCCAACGCCGACACCGTCATGAGCCGGCCGTCGGCGGAACTGGTCGCGGAGGTGTTCCCCGGCGTACCGGTCACGAAGGAACTGACCGGCACGCAGACCCTGCTCAGCATCGACAAGGCGCGCGCGTTGCTCGGCTACGAGCCCGAGCACGCCTGGCGGGACCACATCTAGCCTTGGCGAATCAAGATCTTTTTGTCCCGGGTTCGCCGATCTCACCTCCGCTCCTCGCGCGGGAGACCGTTGCGGCTCCTCCGCTTCGCTCCGGAGCAGTGCGTGCACCAGCCTTGATCATGTCACTCGTCTATGTCGAAATCCGGCCGCCGCAACATATCCGCGCTACACGATCAAGGCCAGGCCATCCACTTCGACATATCCACGCGACATGATCAAGGCCGGGGTCGCGCAGCATCATCGCCCGCGCCAGGCCCAGCCGGCCGTACGGGCGTTGCGGTCGGGGCATTTCCGCGGACTGCGATCTCGTAGGGGATCCGCAGGGCTTTTGTAGCGCCTCCTGGAACGCTCGCCTGGCGTCCGGCCCGGACCCGGGCGGGACCCCAGGAGGCGCCGATGACCGACACGCCGACCATCCGCTCCGCGGCCGAACCTCAGTTGGGCCGCCTGCGGGCCGAGGAGATCGCCGCGGCGCTCCTCGCCCGCGATCAGGCCAGCCGCGCGCTCGGCATCCAACTCGACCAGGTCTCGCCCGGGTACGCCCGCCTGCGCATGCGGGCCACCGAGGCGATGGTCAACGGGCACGGCGTCGTGCACGGCGGATACCTGTTCCTGCTGGCCGACGCCGCGTTCGCGTACGCGAGCAACACGCACGGGCCGATGGCCGTCGCCCACAGTGCCGAGATCACCTTTCTGCAGCCGGCCGCGGCCGGGCAGCTGCTCGTCGCCGACGCCCTCGAACGCTCCCGGCGCGGGCGGGTGGGCGTCTACGACGTCACCGTGAGCGCGGGCCCGGACGTCATCGCCGAGTTCCGCGGCCGCAGCGCGCTCGTCGCCGGGCGGCACAGCCTCTCGGCCTCCCCCAGCGAACCTCCTTTCTGAGCACCGAACCTCCCTCTGAGCGCTGAACGTCCTTTCCGAGCGACCGCCCCAGACGACAAGGATCCGATATGGACACAGACACGGGGACTCTCCGCAGAATGGTCTGGGTCTTCCCCGACCGCGAATCCAGCCGTGCCCTCCCCAAATGGCAGAAGGCCTTCTGGGCGGCGTACGAGGAGGAAGCCGGGCGGCTCGGGCTGACCTGGCAGCGGCACGCCCCCGACGACATCGCCGTGGACCACCTGCGGCGCGGCGAGCCGCCGAGGTTCTACGTGGCCGGCGAGCTCGTCACGCCCGCGGACACGCTGTTCGTCACCTCGCTCTACTCGCTGCCCTACCAGTCGCAGGACGTCTTCAACCAGTACGCGATGTACGCCGTCCTGGAGAACGCGGGGTTCTACCTGCCCGCCCCGCCGAGCCTGTCGTCGATCGTCAACGACAAGCTCGCGACGATCCTGTACCTCAAGGACTCGCCGATCCCGGCCGTGCCCACGCTGCGGATCGGCACCGGACGCGACCTCGGCGTACGCCTCTACGAACCGGTGCTCGCCGACCTCACCTTCCCGGCGATCGTGAAGCCCGTCGGGTGGTGCGCCGGCTGGGGCATCTGCATGGCCCGCGACCTCGAAGACCTGCACGGGCTGCTGAGCCTGGCCCAGGGCGGGGAGACGGCCATGGCGATCCAGCCGTACCTCGGCCCCGGCACGATCGACTTTCGGGTGTTCCTGGTCGACGGCGAGCCGCACACGGTCGCCCGGCGTACGCCGCCGGACGGGGCCTACGTGGCGAACTTCGGCCGGGGCGGCGGGATCGAGTACATCGACACGCCGCCGGAGCTGAAGGAGACGCTGGCCTACGTGGCGGAGCGCGTACCGATCCCGTTCCTGTGCGTCGACTTCCTCTTCGACGGCGAGGACTACTGGCTGTCCGAGATCGAGCCCGACGGGGCGATCGTCTGCCCCGACCCCACCGACCGCGTCTTCGTCGACCGGCAGCGCGCCATCATCCAGGCGCGGTTCGCGGCGTACGCGCGCGGCCACGCCCGACACCTGGAGACGAACCATGTCTGAAACACGGCTTGAAACACGGCTTGAAACACAACTTGAAACACAGCCTGGCTTCCTGCTCGGGACGGCCGAGCTCACCGACGCGAACGTCGAGCGCATCGCCCACCTGCTCGACCGGTTGCGCGCCGATCCCGGCCTCGCCGGCCGGTACGCGGGCACCGGTCCGGTGACGAGCCTGTCGGAGCTGGCCGGCGTACCCGTGATGCGCAAGGACGACCTGCAGGCGGCGCTGGCCGCCCACCCGCCGAAAGCAGCGGCGGCGGCCACCTGGATCTTCCAAAGTGGAGGGAGCACCGGCTCGCCGCAGGTCGGGTACGCGCCGACCGGCCTCTACATGCGAGAGGTCTACGAGAACTGGCCGGCCCTCGGCCCGGACGACGTGTTCGTCAACGGCTGGAGCGCGGGCAAGATGTGGGGCGCGCACTTCCTCGTCAACGCGTACGCCGATCATGCCGGCTGCACGGCGATGAACGTCGGGGCGATGACGAAGGACGAGTACTCGGCCTGGCTGGAGTTCTTCGCGAAGCGGCGAGTGACGGCCTTCGGCGGTACGCCGAGCGTGCTGCGCCTGGTCTTCGGCCACGCGCGGGAGGCGGGCATCAAGCTGCCGGACCTGCGGGCGGTGCTGTTCCTGGGCGAGGCGTGGGATCCGCGGATCGACGACGACCTGGCCGTGGTGGCGCCGGGCGCGCGGCGCTGGGGGATGTTCGGCAGCACCGAGACATGGGTCGTCGCGACGAACACGCCGGAGTGCGCCTACGACACCTGGCACCCGCTGCCCTCGCAGCTCGTCCACGTCGGATCTGCGGGACAGGACGGGTCAGTCGAGGAGGAGCAGTTCCTCGACTTCACCACGCTGAACCCGGAAGGACTGAACCCGATCCTGCGCTACCAGACCGGTGACGCGGGCGAGATCACGGCCTGCCCGTGCGGCGACCCGCGGCCGGCCCTGAAGATCCTCGGGCGGCGGGACGGGCTCATCAAGTTCCGCGGGCACCTGGTGAACGTCGCCGACACGCTGGCGGAGGTCGGCGGCGTGCCGGGCGTCGCGAAGGCGCAGCTGGTCGTGCACGAGTACGCCGACGGCAACGCGGTCCTCGAAGTCCTGGCCCTGCCGAGCGGGGCGGCGACCGAGGGGCTGGCCGAACGCGTCCGCGACCGCATCGCCGGGGCCGGGTTCGGGCCGAGCATCGTGTTCCAGCGCAACCCGCACGCCCTGCGGGTGACCGTCGTGGACGCGCTGCTGGGCAACGAGCGGACGGGGAAGATCCCGAATCTCGTCACCCGGCGGGAGTCGTGACCGGCACGGCCGTCCGCAACGAGGTCCCGACCCCACGCGTACGCGCGCTGGGGCGGGACTTCCAGCTGTTGTGGACGGGGCAGACGGTCAGCTACCTCGGCGACCGCGTCACGCTCTTCGTGATCCCGACCGTGCTCGTGTTCCTGCTGCACGGCAGCGCCTTCGACGTCGGGCTCATCAGCACCGCGCAGTACCTGGCGATCCCGGTCCTCAGCCTGGCCGCCGGCGCGCTGGCCGACCGGTGGGATCTGCGTACGATGCTGATCGCGTGCGACCTGCTGCGGTTCGCGGCGATCGCGATCATCCCGGTCGCGTACTGGCAGGGGTTCCTGAGCGTGGGGCTGCTGTTCGGCTGCGTCGTGGTCGTCAGCGCCTGCACGGTCTTCTTCAACATCGGCTACATGCCGGCCGTCGCCTCCATCGTGGAGTCCGGCGAACTGGTGCGGGGCAACTCCCGGATGGAGGCCAGCCGCACCGTCTCCGAGCTCGGCGGGCCGGCCGTGGCGGGCGGGATCTACCAGGTGTTCGGGGTGGCGGCGCTGTTCATCGACGCGTTCAGCTACCTGTTCTCCGCGGCCCTCATCCGGTTCATGAAGCCGTTCGGTACGCGTACCGGGGGGCGGCAGATCCTGGCCCGCGCGATGACCGGCGTCCGTCGCAACTGGACGGATCCGGTCCTGCGCCGCAGTACGGCGGGGACGCTGCTGGCCAACATCGGCGGCCCGATCTTCGTCACGCAGATGCCGGTGCTGGCGTACCAGGGGCTGGGGCTGTCGGCCGGGATGTTCGGCGCCGTCATGTCCCTGGCCGCCGTCGGGGCGGTGCTCGGGGCCCTGATCGCCCCGCGGGTCAGCGCCCGGGTGGGCTCCGGCCGGATGCTCGCGCTGTCCATGGTCTGCCACTCCGCGTCCGGCCTCGGGCTGCTGTTCGTCCCCCGCTTCCCGGCCCTCGCCGTGCTCCCGCTGACGCTGGCGGCCTACGGCTTCTTCTTCGCCTGGTACAACATCAACAGCGCCGCGGTCCGCCAGGCCCGCGTACCGGTCGGCGACCAGGCGGTCATCCACGGCGCGTACCGCACCGTGACCTGGGGCGTCATCCCGCTCAGCACGTTCACCGGCGGCTGGATCGTCACGCACCTCGCCACCAACCACGGCATCCTGTACGCCGCCAAGTACACCGTGCTCGGCGCGACCGTGATCGGCATCCTCTCGATCATCCCGCTGGCCGGAATGCAGCGCCTGCTCGCGACCGCCCCGCCGATGCGGCCGGAGCCGGTCGCCGAACCCCGCCCGGAGGTGGCGACAGCCTCATGAACGCGACCGTCCTCATCACCGGTGCCTCGTCCGGCATCGGCCTGGCCACCGCCGTCGCCGCGGCCCGCGCGGGCTTCACGACCGTCGGCACGGTACGCCGCCCGGACGGTGACCTCGCCCTGCGCGAGGCCGCCGAGAAGGCCGGCGTCTGGATCGACGTCGTCACGCTGGAGGTGACCGATCCCGAGTCGGTGCACGACTGCGTACGCTCGGTCGTCGCGATGCACGGCCGTCTCGACGCGCTGGTCAACAACGCCGGCGTGGCCGGGATCGCGCCCACCGCCGAACTGTGCGCCATGCAGTCGCTGCGGGCGAGCATGGAGGTGAACTTCTTCGGCGTGGTCGCGATGACCCGGGCGGCCATGCCCCACCTGCGGGCGGCGCGCGGCCGGCTCGTCACCGTCTCCAGCGTCCGGGGCGTCGTCGGCCAGCCCTTCAACGAGGCGTACTCGGCCGCCAAGTTCGCCGTCGAGGGCTTCATGGAAGGGCTCGCGCCGGTCGCCGCCGAGGTCGGCGTACGCGTCTCCGTCGTGGAACCGGCCGCCGTCCTGGACACGGACTTCATCGCCAACGCGCACGCCGACCCGACCGCGATGCTGGCCGCGGCCGGGCCGTACGAGGAGGCGTACCGCGCGTACCGGGGGTGGGTGCAGACGGGGGCCGTCGAGGGCGCCCAGGTGGCGGCGGACGTCGCGGACGTGGTGGTCGCGACGCTCACCGCCGACCAGCCCGCGTTCCGCGTCCAGACCAGCGAGTACGCGCGCCGCTACGTCAGCCGCAAGCTGGCCGACCCCGACGGCTCCGTCATCCAGGCGCTCACCCGCTCCTGGGTCCGCCCGGATCCGGCCCCGTAGGGCGGCGTCCGCACACGACTACATGCACACGACTACATGCACACGACTACATGCACACACGAGGAAGCCCCGGCCGGATCGGCCGGGGCTCTTCTCGTGCGGATCTCAGCCGCGGATCGCGGCGAGGATGCCGTCCCAGAGGCGTACGCGGGCGTCGAGCGCCCGGTTCACCGTCTGCGCGCACTGCTCCCACTTCTCCTCGTCGTCGCCGCACAGGTCGGCGAGCATCTGCATAGCCATCGGCGTGTGCTCCTCGCCGTCCACCTCGATGTGGCGGGCCAGGTAGTCGACGAAGGTGTCGAGCCGGCCGGCCTCCCCCGCGACGTCCGTGTTCACCTTCACGACCTGCTCGAACATGTCCGGGATGAGGTCCTCCCGGCCGAAGGCGAACGCCGCCGCCTGGCAGTGCACCGGCAGGGTCTCGATGAACTCCCACGTCGTCCGCACGAACGCCGCCGACACGGCCGGTACGCCCGCCTCGTCGAGGGCGGCCGAGACGCCGGTCCCCTTGCGCAGCGCCCCGATGAACGCCTCGATCGTGCTGGAGTCGGCCCCCGCCTGCCACATGCCGCTCACGTAGAGCTCGAAGTGGCTGATGAAGCCGCCCTGCAACTCGTCGCTCTCCTCGACGAGCGTGATGTCGTTGATGAGCCGCCGGCTGCCGGTCGGCCCCGTCGGCACCCAGGGCAGTTCGACGCAGGTCAGCTGGCGCTGCAAAGACTTCAGCAGCGACATGAAGTCCCACACCGCGTACACGTGGTGCTCCATGAACGTCGTGATGGCCTCGTGGCTGTCGAGGGCGCCGTAGAGAGCGTGGCCGACCACGCGGTCGCGCGCCGGGGTGATGCGCGCCTTGAGCTGCTCGATGCCGGGGTGGGTGGCATCCCAGTCGTAGCGGGACATGAGTGGGTCTCCTAACTAGACGGTCACTGGACGAGGAGGGTGGCGAATCTGGTGCGGAGTTCCCGCTTGAGGACCTTGCCGGTCGGCCCGAGCGGGAAGTCTTCGGGCGCGCGGGCGACGCTGACGTGCGCGAGCGTGGCGAGGCCGGCGGCGGACAGTTCCTTGTTCGCCTTCTCCAGCACCGCTTCCGGCGCGACGTCGACAGGCTGCCCGGTGACCGGGTCCGCCTGGAGCTGGACGACGGCGATCGGCCGCTGGCCGCCCTCGGGCGCCGCCACGCCGACCACCGAGCAGTCCCGGACGAGGTCGGCGCAGTCCGCCAGCAGGACCTCCTCCAGGGCCAGGCTGTAGACCGGGCCGTCGAGGCTGTCGATCACGTCGACCGTCCGGTCGAGGTGGTAGTAGTTGCCCGCCGCGTCCCGGCTGGCCACGTCGCCCGTCAGCCAGAACCCGTTCAGCTCGAAGCTGCTGGTCAGCCGCGGGTTCTTCCAGTACCCCGGCGTACGCGACGGGGTGATGACGCCGAGCAGCCCGACGGTTCCGTCCGGCACCTCCTCGCCCGCCTCGTCGAGGACGGCCGCCCGGATGACGGCGTCCTGGGGCTTGCCGACGCAGCGGTCGTTGCGGGGCGTCTCGGGCGTCCAGAGGCCGCCGAAGAGCGCCATGCCCATCTCCGAGGAGCCCAGGCCGTCGACGAACTGGGAACCGGGCAGCGCCCGGGCCGGCTCGCCGCCGTCGTCGGGCGGCAGCAGCCAGGCGGCGATCAGACCGGCCGGCCGCTCGCCGAGGCTGGTCAGGCGGCGGATGTGCCCGTGGTGGGCGGAGTCGCCGGTGTTGAACCAGGAGTGGACCTTCGCCGCCCCCTTCACCGGGAGGTCGCCGGTCGCCAGTTCCACGAACGTACGCGGGAACGACGCCAGCATCGTCGGCTGGAACGCCTCCATGACGGGCTCCACCGTGCGGCGGCGCCAGTCGGACATCACCACGGTCGGCAGGCCGAGCAGGACGGCGGTGAGGAAGTAGCTCAGCCCGCCCGCGTGCGTGTGCGGCATGAGCGACATGAGCCGGTCGTAGGGCTCGGCCGGGAACCGGACCATCCGGGCCTGCTTGCCGTCCCAGAAGCTCTTGTGGGACAGCGTGGTGCCCTTGGGCGTGCCGGTGGTGCCGGACGAATGGATGATCGCGACGACGTCGTCGTCCTTGTGCGCGTACGGATACGGGTCGGGCAGCTCGACCGCGGCCGCGTCGAACGCCTGGATCTCGGCCGCCAGCGCCAGGAACCGGGGGCGCCGGCGCGGATCGGCCCGGTACGCCGCGGCCAGCCGCGTGGTGTCGTCGGCCACGACGCCGACCACTCCCACGTAGTCGAGGAACCGGAGCATGACGTCGGGCCGCATCGCGTCGTTGATCATCGCCGGGATGGCCCCGAGCGCCGTCAGCGCCAGGTAGTGCAGCAGCGGTTCGAGGCCCTCGGCGACCACGATCCCGACCGGCTCCCCCGCGCGTACGCCGTTGGCCCGGTACCACTTGGCGTGCCGGTCCCGGAGGGCGACGAGGTCCTCCAGGCTGTGGCCGCGCAGCTCCACCCGTCCGAAGTGGTCGGTGGAGTGGCTGTAGACGCACGGGACCGCGCTGTTCGGGTTGTACCGCACGGCGTAGTCGAGGAAATTGCCGGCGCCGAGGCCGGGCTCGGTCATGAACTTCCGCCGGACGTCCAGCGGGGCGATCGATCCCCCGGTGTTCAGCGACTCACTGGTCAGCATGTCACGCTCCTTCAGCAGCTATCTCGGCGGCCGCGCGGTGACCCGAGCGGATCGCCCCTTCCATGAGCCCGAAGAACTCCGTGCTCGTCTCGGTGCCGGCCCAGTGGACGCGGCCGTGCCGCCCGGTCAGGTGCGGACCGAGGCGTAGCCAGTCGCCGGGGCCGAACAGGGCCGCGTAGCAGCCCCGGCTGTAGCGCTCGCCCAGCCAGTCGGTGACGTGGAAGCCGGCCGGTTCCGGCAACTCCGGGAACAGCCGGGCGGCCTGCGCCAGCGCCTCCGCGCGCTGCTGCCCCGGGGTCAGGGCGGCGTACCGGTGGGCGGCCGCGCCGGTCACGAACCCGGTCAGGATCCCGGCCCGGCCGTCCGGCGGCGAATCGTCCACAGTCGACAGCAGCGGGCCGTCCGCGCTCACCGACCAGCCCGACAGGCCGTGCTCGCGCCAGAGCGGCGCGGGATAGACCAGGTGCACCTTGACGGCGCAGCCGGGCGCGGTCGCCGGGGTCGAGCGCGGTACCGGCAGCCCCGGGCGGAACTCGATCGCGTCGGCCAGCACCGGCGGCACGGCCAGCACGACCCGGTCCGCGGCGAGGACCCCGGCCGCGGAATGCACGCGTACGCCGGCTGTGCCCTGTTCGACGCCATCCTGTTCGACGCCATCCTGTTCGACGGCGAAGACCGGGGCGTCGAGGCGGACGTCGAGGCCGGCGGCCAGCCGCTCGCAGATCCGGTGCGCGCCGCCGTCGACCCGGTCGGCCTGCGCGCCGCCCTCGAACGCGTTCAGGTAGCGGACGCCGCCGCCGGAGCTCAGGTAGAACGCCATGTGCAGGACCGAGACCGCGGCCGGGTCGGCGGCCATCATCTCGCCCAGGAACAGCGGGAAGAACAGCTGCGCGTCCGGGTGCTCCAGGTACTTCGCCGCCCATTCGGCCGCCGTCATCGCGTCCCATGTGGACGCTCCTGGCGTACGCCAGGGCTCGTCCACGCGTACGGCGGAAGTGAGGTCGTGCAGCTGGGCGAACAGGTCGCCGAGCGCGACGGCGGACAGCGGGGGGAAGCGGGCCTCGCGGGTCTGCGGAGTGTCACTCCGGGCGGCGGGGCCGAGCGCGAACCGCGAGGCGCCCAGCATGGTCGTGGGGGTGGTGGCCAGGCCGAGGCGCGTGAGCAGCGCGTGCAGCTCGGTGTGCCGGTCGCCGAGGTACGCGGCGCCCGCGTCGGCCCACGCGCCCGGCGCGACCTCGCGGCCGTGGGTGCGCCCGCCGACCCGGCCGCGCGCCTCCAGCACGGTCACCTCGGCGCCGGCCGCCACCAGATCGCTCGCGGCCGTCAGGCCCGCGAGCCCGGCGCCGACCACGACGACCCTCATCGGTCCCCACCCGCGATCAGCCGCGCCAGGGCCCGCGGCGTCGGCGCGAGCAGGAAGTCGTCGAAGGTCAGTTCCACCGAGTACGCGCGCGCGACCGCGCTGAGCACCCGCGTCGCGAGCAGGGAGTCCCCGCCCGCCGCGAAGAAGTCCGCGTCCGGGGCGAGATCCGGCGACTCCAGGACGCGCCGGAAGATCTCGGTCACCTCCGTGATCTCCCCGGTCCCGTCGGCGGTGATGTCGGCTGTCGTCATGCGAGGGTCTCCTTGATCCGGCGGCGGTCGACCTTGCCGCTTGGGGTATAGGCGAGCTCGGCGACGAGCGAGATGCGGCTCGGCACCAGGTGGGCGGGCACCCGTCCCTTGAGGTACTGGACGAGGTCGGCGGCGAGGGTCTCCGTACCGGCGGCGGCCTCGGTCCCGGCGGCGGTCCCGGTCCCGGCGGCGGTCTCGGTTCGGGCGGAACGGCGGGGCACCACGAAGGCGGCCAGGATCGTGTGGTCGCCGCGGGCGAGCCCGGCGACGGCGACCGCGCCGACCGCGGGATGGGCGGCGAGATGCGCCTCCACCTCGCCGGGGTCGACCCGGACGCCCCGGATCTTCAGGACGTCGTCGGCGCGCCCCTCGTGCACGAGCACCCCGTCGTCCCGCCGGCGTACGCGGTCCCCGGTCCGGAAGAACCGCTGCCCGTCGTGCCGGGTGAAGCGCTCGGCCAGGTCCGGAGCTGCGTAACCGTCGGCGATCGCGGGGCCGCCGATCCACAGCTCGCCCGTCTCGTCGTCGATGCGCTGCACGACGTGCGGCAGCGGGCGGCCGATGGGTACGCGGGTCGCCGCCGACCAGTCGACGGCCTCGGTCGCGAGCGGCCCGCACAGGTCCACGGCGTGCGTGATGAGCGTGGTCTCGGTGCAGCCGTAGGTGTTGACCAGGCGGATGCGGCCGGTGTCCAGAGTGGACCAGTCGGCCAGCCGCGCGGGTCGCGCCGCCTCCCCGCCGATGATCACCGTACGCAGCGTCGCCGGCAGCCGGCGGTCCTCCTCGACGAGGAAGTTCACGAGCTCGTGCCAGTACGCCGTCGGCAGGTCGGCGATGGTGATCCGTTCGCGCTCCAGCATCCGGACGAACTTCGGGAACGAGCCCGCGTACGCGTCGTCGTCGAAGACCAGGGCCGCGCCGGCGGTGAGGGCGGGCAGGATCTCCTCGAAGCAGGTGTCCCAGTTGAGCGAGGCGAACTGCAGCACCCGGTCGTCCGGGGTGATCCCGAACAGGTCGCGCAGCGCCCCGACCGTGGTGGCGATCGCCGCCGGGCTGGTGAGCACCGGCTTCGGCACCCCGGTCGACCCCGACGTGAACAGGATGTACGCGAGCGCGCCGCCCTGCCTGGGTATCGCGGGCTCGCCCGCTTGCCGGAGTACCGCGGGCTCGCCCGCTTGCCGGAGTACCGCGGGCTCCACCGCCGCCAGCATCGCCGCCCGGCGCTCGGCCGGGTACGCCGGATCGATCGGCACGTACGTGCCGCCGGCCAGCCAGGTGCCGAGGAGGCGTACCACGGTCTCGGGGTCGTGCACGGCGTCGACCGGTACGCGGCCGGGCCGGGGACCGAGGCGGCGCGCGGCTCGCCTCACCCGGTCCGCCAGCGCACCGTACCCGATCTCGTGTCCGTTGTGGACGATGGCGGTACGCTCCGGCCGAGCGCGCGCGATCGCCGTGAACTGCTCCGGCAGGGGCCGCTGGGGGCCGGTCGCCGGCGGTGCCTCGTCGGGCATGCTCGCCTCGCTGTTCCGCGCCTGTGATCCGCCTGGGTTGGCCGGGTCGGGCCGGGCCCGGGCCCCGTGTCAGGCGAGTCTCACAACGAGGACTGCGAAGCCGCTTCAGATCTGGTACGAATCCGCCATGGTGCGGCTCGGCCGCGGTTCGTCCCCGGTCGCCACCCGTGGGCGTACCCACGCGTCGACGGCGTCGCGTTCGCGCAACTCGGCGGCGCAGTGCCGGGCGAACCGGCGGACGAAGTCGTGCACGCGGTAGCGGTCGGGGCCGGTCTCCAGCAGCAGATGCTCGTCCACCAGCTCGTCGAACAGCACGCGCAGCCGCCGGGCGGCCAGGTCGACGCCGGAGCCGGTGTCCTCCGCGCGCAGGCGTACGGACGGGGAGTCCAGCAGCCCGATGCGGCCGAACAGGTGCCGGGCGGCCGGACTCAGCGCACGGTACGCGCTCAGCAGCGGCGCCTGCGCGCTGCGCGGGTCGTCCTCCAGGGCGAGGTCGGGCTGCTCCTCCAGCTCGTCGGCGAACGCGGCCAGGGACTGCCAGGGCCGGGCCGCCAGCTTGGTGCCGGCCATCCGGATCGCCAGCGGCCAGCCGCCGCACCACTGCAGCAGCCGCGCGGCGGCCGGATCGCGCAGCCGGTCGGCGCCGACGACCCGGGCGAGCAGGTCGCGGGTCGCCTGCGGGCCCAGCGGTTCCAGGTGGACGGTCTGCACGGCGTGGTGCGCCGCGAGCGCGGCCAGCCCCCGCCGGCTCGTCGCGACCAGCTGGCTCGCCGCGGTCGGCGGCACCAGCGGCAGCAACTGCTCGACCGAGCGCGCGTCGTCGGCCACGATCAGCATCCGGCGCCCGCTGGTCAGCGTCCGGTAGAGGGCCGCCCGCTCGTCCACCCGGGCGGGGATCGCGTCCCGGGCCACGCCGAGCGCGCCCAGCGCCGCCGCCAGCGCGTTGCCGGCCGTCAGCTCCTCGTCGCGTACGCGGGCGTGCAGGTCCACGAAGATCTGCCCCTCCGGATAGCGCTCGGCCACCGAATGCGCCCAGCGTACGACGAGGGCCGTCTTGCCGAGACCGCCCGCACCGGCGACCACGAGGACGCGGGACTCCTCGGCCGGCGCGCAGATGGCCCGGGTCAGGGCGTCGAGTTCGGCGTCGCGGCCGGTGAAGTGGCCGACGCCGGCGGGGAGCTGCGCGGGCCGGTGCTCATGATGGGCGGGCTCTTGATGGGCGGTGTCGTGATGGGCGGTGTCGTGATGGGCGGCGTCGTGATGAGCGGCGTCCTGAGGAGCGGCACCGCGGTGGGCTTCGTGACGGAGGCCGGCGTCCGGCGGGTCGCCCGCTCTGCCGTCGCGGGCCTCGCCCGGCCGGTGCGGTTCGGCGGGGCGGTCGGGCTCCCCGCGCAGGATCATCGCGTGCAGGTTGCGCAGGTCCGCCGACGGGTCGGCACCGAGTTCGTCGGCCAGCCGGTCGCGCAGCGCCTGGTACGCCCGCAGCGCGTCGGCCTGCCGGTTGCACCGGTAGAGGGCGAGCATGAGCTGGCCGGCCAGCTGTTCGCGGAGGGGGTGCGCGGCGACCGCCACGCCGATCTCGGCCACGATGTCGGCGTGCCGCCCGAGCTCCAGGTCGGCCGCGAACCGCTCCTCCAGCAAGGCGATCCGCAGCTCGTGCAGGCGTACGCGGTCGGCTTCGAGGCCCGGTGCGGTCACGCCGTCCAGCGGTTCGCCGCGCCACAGCCCGAGCGCCTTGCGCAGGTACTGGGCCGCCTGCCCGAGGGAGCCGGCCAGCCGGGCCTGCCGGGCGAGGTCCTCGCACTCGGTCAGGTCGAGAGTGATCTCCTTGGCGTCGAGCAGGTAGCCGGGATGGCGGGTGATCAGGGGGTCCCCGATCTTGCGCCGGATCGAGGAGACGAGCCCCTGTACGCGCGAGCGCGGCGAGGCCGGATGACGGTCGCCCCAGAGGCTGTCGATGATCCGCTCGGTGGAGAGGACCGTTCCCCGGGACAGGGCCAGCAGCGCGAGCAGGTTGCGCTCGAGCGGCGACAGCGTGACATTGACCCCCGCGACCCGGGCTTCGGTCGGCCCGAGCAGAGATACGTCCAACATGCATACCCCTATCACTTTCGCCGGTGCCCGGCGCGGTTTGTCGCCGCGTACGGGCGTGATAGCGGTCCGAGCACTGCCGGAGGGGGGTCGCACAAAACTGATATCCGTGTGCAGCCGGAAAGCCGGGATGCCAGTCCGATGGCGTGTACCACCGCCAGGGCGCGGCGGTGAGTGGCGTACTCGCGACCGTCTGATGTGGAATGCCGAGCACCCGGGGTTCCCGGGCGAACCCCATTCTTCGCTATAGCTATCTGAGTCGATATGATGCCTCCGGAGGAGGCCCGCTCGGCAGAAGAGATCGCAGGATCGACCCGAGAGACTGACGACGATCTTCCATATTCAAGTTCTCAGTTGTCAATGCGCCGACATGCATCAACGCGCTGACGAGCCGGTCTGACCCACGGTAGCGATCTCCCGCTCATAGCGTGACCGCAGCGCGGCCGGCCGGGCCGAGTCGGTGAAGCCCGCCGTCCGGTCCAGGTACCGCGCCGGGATGATCGCGCGTACGCGGTCCGGATAGCCCAGGCCGGCCTCGGCGATCCGCACGACCGGCGGATTCGTCAGCGACACCGCGACCGGGCCGGAGATGCGGGCGGCCTGCTCCCACGGCGTACCGGGCGGGGCGGCGGCACACAGGTAGTACGCGTACGCCCACTGGACGTCGGCCACCCGGCGCGCCCCGGCGGGATCGTGGCCGAACACCTCCGCGGTGCACACGACCTTCTCCCCGGCCGTGATGTCGTGCCCGTGATCGTGGTGCTGGGCGGGCGAGGCCTGCTCCAGCGTCAGCACGATCCGCGTACCCAGCTCGGCCAGCAGATCCGGCTCGGCGGCCGGGCGCAGCGGCAGGTAGACCAGGAAGGCCGCGACGACGGCGGCCGCCAGCAGCACCTCGGAGCGTATCCACGAGGCGTTGTAGCGCAACCATCTCCGCACGACACGCATTCGGACAGATTAATGTCCTGGCTCCCGTTAAGCGAGGCGCAGCCGGGCCCGGGTCCCGCAAGGAATTCAGGCCAGGGCGCTGAATGTCAACGCGTAGGACATGGGGGCCGCGTTCAGGTGGTAGGCGGGCAGCGTGTCCGGGCCGCAGGAGTTCGAGCCGATGCCGTGCTGGGCGAGGTCCGCGTTGACCCACACACGGTCCCCGGGCACGAGATCCGGCGTGTGCCGGGCCGCGTCCAGCTGCTCGCTCGTCCAGCGCCGGGCGGTCAGCACGAACTCCGGGTCGCCCTCGATCCGCAGGCCCAGGCCGGCGAAGTCGGTCAGCTCCGCCCAGCGTACGCCGAGCCGGGCCCCGTTCTCCTGCGGCATGACGTAGGGCGTCTGCATCTTGTCGACAGTGGACTCGAACCGGCCGACGCGGGCCGCCTGGCGGGTGTCCGCGTACGCCTCGCCGGGGCCGAGCCCGTACCACTGCACGGATTCCACCATCCCGGGCAGGCCGAAGCGCAGCCCGAGCCGGGGCAGCACGACAGGCCACTCGCCGTCCGGTTCCACGCTGAGGTCGAGGCGCAGCCGGTCCTCGTCGCCCTGCCACCGGTAGGTCGTCAGCAGGCCGAAGTCGGCGGCGGCCGCCGCGACCCGCGTACGCACGACCAGCGCGTCGCCCTCGACGCCGACGGAGATCCGGCGTTCCTTCGTGCGGTGCAGGCCGTAGTGGCGCCACTGGTCGGCCAGCCGCCGGCCCATCGTGTCGTTGTCGGTCGGCGCCCGCCAGACGTCGAGCCGGGGCGGTTCCAGGGTCACGCCGCCGAGCCCGGTCAGCCGGCCGTCGGTGAACCGGCCCGGTCCGACCCGCGCCGGGGTGGGCGCCTTGACCGTCCCCAGTGGACGCCGGGCCCACTCGGCCACGCGCCACTGACCCCACGCGATCTCGTGTTCGGCCGGCGCCCAGTCCGCCGGCTTCGCCAGCACCGCGCGTACCGTCCAGAAGGCCTCGCCGGGCGGGGCATCGCGGGGCGCGGGCGGCAGCGGGAGATCGGCGTGGGCGCCGGGCGCGAGCGGCGGGCAGTCCAGTTCGCCCGCGGCGATGACCGTGCCCTGCACCTGGTACGACCAGCGCAACCGCAGGTCCGACAGGTCGGCGAAGTCGTAGTGGTTGGCGATCCGGACGCCGGCCGGAGCGGCGGTGATCCGGACCGGCTCGACGACCTTCTTGAACTCGGCGAGGCCGGGCGAGGGCGTGCGGTCGGGCAGGACGAGGCCGTCGCAGACGAAGTTCCCGTCGTGCAGTTCCTCCCCGAAGTCACCCCCGTACGCGTAGAACGCCTTGCCGTCCGCCCGCCGGGTACGGATGCCGTGGTCGACCCACTCCCAGATGAAGCCGCCCTGGCAGCGGTCGTACTTCTCGAACAGCCGCTGGTATTCGAGCAGCCCGCCGGGGCCGTTGCCCATCGCGTGGCCGTACTCGCACAGGATGAACGGCAGCCGCCGGCGGCGGGCGTCCAGTTCGGCGTCGTCCGGCGTACCGCCGCCGGGCTGCGAGGCGTCCAGCGGCTTCTCCTCGCCGCGCCCGATGAGGTCGACCTCGTCCTGGTGGGCGTACATGCGGGAGTAGACGTCGACGTAGCGGCAGGACCAGTCGCCCTCGTAGTGCAGCGGGCGGCTCGGGTCCAGCGCGCGGATCGCCTCGGCCATGCTGCCGTGGTTCTCCCCGACACCGGCCTCGTTGCCCAGCGACCACAGGATGATCGAGGCGTGGTTGCGGTCCCGGGCGACCATGCGCTCGGCCCGGTCGACCAGCGCGTCGCGCCACGCCGGGTCGGCGCTCGGGTTGCGCCGCCAGCCGTTCTCCTCGAACCCGTGCGTCTCCAGGTCGCACTCGTCGATCACCCAGAGGCCGAGCTCGTCGCACAGGCTCAGGAAGCGCGGGTGCGGCGGATAGTGGCTCGTGCGTACGGCGTTGACGTTGTGGCGCTTCATGAGCAGCAGGTCCGTCCGCATGAGGTCGTCGCTCACCACCCGGCCGTGGTCCGGGTCGAACTCGTGCCGGTTCACCCCGCGCAGCAGGATCCGCCGCCCGTTCACCTTCAGCACGCCGTCCGCCACCGCCACCGTGCGGAAGCCGACCTTGAGCGTCACGCGCTCGGTCGGGGTCGCGACCTCGACGTGGTACAGCCGCGGCGTCTCCGCCGTCCAGGGCTGCACCGGCCGGGTCACCGCCTCCCCGGCCGCCGCGTCGATGCCCAGCTCCGCACACGTCACCCGGGCGATCCCCGCCGGTACGCCGTCGCCTGTCCGGACGCCCTGTAGGCCGAAGGCCGTCTGTACGCACAGCGTGCCGAGGCCGGTCGTGTGGTCGTAGCCGGCGCTCACGCGTACGTCGTCGACGCCGCCGGCCGGGCGGGCGAGCAGGGTCACGTCCCGGAAGATCCCCGGCAGCCACCACATGTCCTGGTCCTCGACATAGGTGCCCGCCGACCACTGGTGTACGCGTACCGCCAGCACGTTGCCGGCCGGGCGCAGCAGGTGGCCCACGGCGAACTCGACCGGCAGCCGGGAGCCGGAGGTGACGCCGAGTTCGGTGCCGTTGAGCCAGACCTTCGCGCACGACTCGATCCCGTCGAACCGGAGCACGGCGTCGCCGGCCGGCCAGTCCGCCGGAAGGTCGAAGACGAGGCGGTGATCGCCCGTGGGGTTCTCGTCGGGCACGAACGGCGGGTCGACCGGGATCGGGAACCGCACGTTGGTGTAGATCGGCCGCCCGTACGCGCCGTCGCCGTGCAGCGGCCACTGCGACGGGACCGGCAGTTCGGCCCAGGTGCCGGCCGCCCTGTCCGGGTCGAAGGCCGGGTCGGCGAAGTCGGTCGGCCCGTCGGCGTGCGGCAGGAGGCGGAAGCGCCACGTCCCGTTCAGGCTCAGCCGGGCGGCGTCGGTGTCCGCGTACGCCCGGGGCGGCAGCCCGTCCGAGACCGAGATCTGCTCGTAGTACACGGTTGTGCCCCCTGCCCCTGTGCCGGTGTGACGCGCGCAACGTTACAACGTTGTTTCCGCGATCCGGAGCAGGGATTCGGTGAGGGCGTCCGGCGCGGACACCATCGGCCAGTGCCCGGATTCCAGGGTTTCGATCCGCCAGCCGGCGACCCGCTGCACCGACCGCGCCTCGGCCGACAGCCCGCCCGATGGGCGTACGCAGGCAAGATAGACGCCGGGAGGGACGGAACCGGCCAGCCGCACCGGTTCGGTCACCGTACGCGCCGGGTGCGGGGTGGCCCGCGCCGAGAGGAATTCGGCCTGCTCGGCGGACGCGTGCCCCTCGAAGTCGATCGGCCGGGGCGCGGGCCACCAGCCGCCCGACGCGGCGACGAGGTCGTGCAGGTATTTCTGCCCGCCCTCGGACCACCCGTCGACCATCGACTGCCCGGCGACCGGCAGGTTCGCGTCGAGGTAGACCGCCCGCGCGATCCGCTCCGGTACGCGTTGCGCCACGGTGCCGGCCACGATCCCGGCGTAGCTGTGCGCCACGAGAACCGAGCGCCGGTCGGGATCGAGCGCGGCGAGCAGGTCCTCGACGTGCTCCTCGGGTCCGACGGCCGACGGGTCCGCGACGGCCCGCTCGGCGAGCCCGGCCAGCGTCACCGCCCGGACCTCGTGCCCACCGGTACGCAGCCGCTCGGCCACCGCATCCCATACCCAGGCGCCCAGCCACGCGCCCGGCACCAATACGAACATCGCCACCCCCGCACCCTAGCCCGACGATCTTGCGCGAATGCCTCGAATTCCGTCGGTGGTTTCAACCGGTGGGTGCAAGTAGGAGTTGGTTGAGGCGTTCGGTGGGGGTGTCCCAGTCGAGGGTTTGGCGTGGTCGCCGGTTGAGTTGGTCGGCGATCACGTCGAGGCCGGCTTGGTCGATGGTGCGGAAGTCGAAGCGGCCGCGGGGGAAGTAGTCGCGTAGTAGGCCGTTGGTGTTTTCGTTGGTGCCGCGTTGCCAGGGTGAGTGCGGGTCGCAGATGTAGACCCGGCAGTCGGTGGCGAGTTGGATGTGGTGGTGTTCGGCCATTTCGACGCCTTGGTCCCAGGTCACTGTTTTGGTCAGGTGTTCGGGCAGGCGGCGGAACAGGTCG
>NZ_AUAX01000025.1 GCF_000428945.1 Hamadaea tsunoensis DSM 44101
CCTGCATCCCGACCGTTGTGGATCTTGGAGATGGGGTGCGTTTTGACATCTCAGCCGCTGTGGATCACGTCCACGCCGTCCTGTCCCCGGCCGTTGCCCGTGATGCGGGAACGATCTTCCGTCAGATGGGCGCAGTGCGCTGATTCCTTGATCGTTTACGGCCGAGGTGTAAATCCGGCCCGATCTGCATGATCAATGACGCGTCAGGTGTAACAGAACCCGGTCAGCGCGCTCCAGAACCGTAAACGATCATGCATCGGGTGGCCGTTTCCACACCACAGCCGTAAACGATCACCCCACCGACCGCCGCCCCAGCACCCATATCGGACAGTCGCGACAAAGCCAGGACCAGCCAGGTCGGACGGCGGCCCCGATCCTGACGATCGTCGACCGCGACGGACGCAAGTCGGACAGTCGGGACAAAGGCCGGGTGGGGGTTGGGGGTGAACGGTGACCGGGCGACGGTGGATGATGCGTCGCCCCGGAAACCTGGCAGTGGAGGCCCCGGAGCGGAGCGATAGGGGCGGAACGGTCTCCCGCGGGAGGAGCGGAAGTGAGATCGACGAACCCGGGACAAGAATGATCTAGAGGGAGACCGCCACCAGGCAAGCCTCGTCGGTACGCTCCGATGTCGGCAGCTCGAAGACCGACTCCGGCTCCCCGGCCCGGACCAGCCGCCCCAGCCGGTTGCCCAGGTTCTTGACGGGATCGGCGGCTCGCCGGTCCAGCACGCCGTCGGTGTAGAAGACGACCATGTCGCCCGGTTCCAGCTGTGCCGAACCGCTGGTGAACAGCGCCTCCGGGATGAGCCCGAGGACCGGGCCGCCGGGCGCCTTGAGCGGTGTGGCGACTCCCTTGCGGACCAGGATGGGCGGCAGGTGTCCCGCGAGGGCCCAGGTCATCATGCGGGTGGTGTGATCGATCCGGGCCAGTCCGACGCTGGCGAGCGGTGGTTCCGGCGTGCGGTGGAGTTCCGCGTTGAGGATGGTGAGGATCTCCTCGGGCGGCAGGCCGGCGATGCCGAGCGGGGGTAGTGCCGGCAGCAGGCGGGCGACGCCGGCGGCCGCCGTCATGCCCGAGCCGAACATGTCGCCGATCGCCACGAGCAGGTCGTCGCCGGGCAGGACGTGCACGTCGCAGAAGTCGCCGCGCAGCGGCCCGGCCGTGTCGGCGGCGTAGTGCCGGCCGACCACCTTCAGGCCGGGCACGCTCTGCGCGAACGACCGCGCCGGGTAGACCAGGTCCATCAGCTCGCGGGTCAGCTCGTGTTCGGCGGCCAGGCGTACGCGCTGGGCGGAGGCCTGGGCCTGGGAACGCCGGAGCTGGTCGTCGAGGAGCCGCAGGTCGGAGATGTCCTGGGCGACCAGCCGGACGGGAGCGCGATCGCCGTCCTCGACCGCCGACGTGTCGGGCGCGGCGAGGATGCGCAGCCGGGTCAGGGAGCCGTTGCTGCGGCGTACGTCGACGTCCACGGTGCTCTGCCCGCCGTGGGCGGCCCGGCGCAGCGCGTCGGCGAGGGCGGGCCGGTACTCCGGTTCGGCCACCTCGACCAGGGCGGTACGCGACAGCGGCCCCTTCTTCGGATCGCGGCCGAGCAGTTCGTAGAGGCCGGGGGACCACCACATGCGCTTGGTGGCGGAGTCCCACTCGCACCAGCCGAAGCGGCCGAGCTGCTCCATGCCGACGACCTGCTGTTCGAGCCGGGAGTACTCGTCGAGGCGCTGCCAGGAGCAGATGAGCGCGCCGCCGATCGGGGTGGCCCGCCGGGTCTTCACCACCCGCTGCCAGACCCCGGCGATCTCCACCTGCTCGGGCTGGCCGCCGCGCTCCCAGGGCTGCCCGGACGCGAGCGCCTGCGCGTACGCCTCGAAGACGCCGTTGGTCACGAGGCTGGGGTACACGTCGAGCAGGCGCCGGCCGAGGGCGTGGGGGTGGTCGACGAGCGCGGCCGGGCTCATGGCGCCGATGGTGAAGTCGACGACCGTGCCGCTGGCGTCGCGGATCGGGACGAGCAGCTGGGTCATGCCGAAGGTGCCCTCGATGACGCGGCTGACCCAGGACAGGTCGCCGGTGAGGGCGGCGGGGGAGCCGGCCACGGCGATCGTCCACACGCGACTGAGCACGCGCCCTGCGGCCTTCGCCAGCCGATCGAGGTAGTCGCGGTCCAGCGGGCCGAATTCGCGCGGGTCCGGCCAGCTGAACAGCAGTACGCCGACCACCCGCGACCCGGTGACGATCGGGTACGCGGCCACGGCCGACCCCGGACCGAGGATGGTGAGATCGTGCTCGGCGAGCCCGTCGAGCAGTACCGGATGGGCGCTGCGGGCGACCTCGCTCATCGGGGTGGCGATCAGCGACGGGATGCGCCGCGCGTCGGCCGTCTGCTGGGTGGACCAGCCCGCCGCGCCCAGCAGCCGCAGCGTGCCGTTCGGCTCGGTCGCGAAGAGGGCGGCGCCGCTCGCGGACGGAGTGTCCTCGACGGCGGACAGCCCGCCGAGCAGGGCGGCGGCGAGCGCGGGCACGTCGTCGGCCGCGTTCATGGCCGCGATGCCCCGCCGGAGCAGCCGCGTACGCGGCAACGGCCAGCTGACCTTGCCGCGCTGGGCCAGGCCGGTGAGCACCGCCAGCGGCCGCTGCCGCTCGTCGGCCAGGGACTCGGGCGACTCGACCGGGGCCGGTGCGGCCGGGGCCGGGGCGAGCGGGATCGGCCCGTCCACGGGCGAGATCGTGTTGATGATGTCGGCGGCCACGTCGACCAGCGGCGTGTTGGTGTTCTGGGAACGCTCGGAGAGCTGCGCGAACGCCTTCTCGGGGTCGACGTGCAGGCGCTCGGCCAGGATCCCCTTGGCCTGTTCGATGAGGCCGCGCGTACGCATGGCCCGGCGCATGCCGACGACTTCCTGCTCCAACCGGTGCACCCGGGCGGCCCAGTCCTCGGCCGTACTCTCCGTCACCTGCGCTCCGTCACGTGTGCCTGAACCGCCCTTCACGTTGTTCCCCCGCGATCATAGGCCGCTTCCCGGGTACGCGCCTTTCGGCGGATGAGCGCTCCCACGCGTACGGGTGACGGTGGCTGTGATGAGCGTATGGGCAGGTCGCGCGGCCCGCCGACGGGCCGCTTTTTCCTGAAATCAATCTTTTATCGGACAAAATGCGATTAACTCGCCCTATGATGACCACACACTGGCGACGGCTGCTGGCCGTGAGCGGCGTGGCGCTCGTGCTGGCCGCCGGCGCATGCAGCAGTTCGAACGACAACAACAACAGCGGTAGCTCATCGGGGACCGGTGGCGGTGAGAGTACCGACAACGGATTCAAGATCGGTCTGCTTCTGCCCGAGTCGAAGACCGCGCGGTATGAGTCCTTCGACAAGCCGTACATCGAGTCCAAGCTCAAAGAGCTGTGCCCGAAGTGCGAGGTGCTCTACCAGAACGCCGATCAGGACAGCTCCAAGCAGCAGTCCCAGGCAGAGGCGATGCTGACCCAGGGAGCCAAGGTACTCATCCTGGACGCCGTCGACGCCTCCGCCGCGGCGAGCATCGTCAACAACGCCAAGAGCCAGAACGTGCCGGTGGTCGCGTACGACCGGCTCGCCAAGGGCCCGATCTCCTACTACGTCTCCTTCGACAACATGAAGGTCGGCCAGGTTCAGGGGCAGGCGCTGCTGGACGCGCTGAGCAAGAACGGCGCCGACCCGAAGCGCGGCGACATTGTCATGATCAACGGCTCGCCGACCGACCCGAACGCCGCCGACTTCAAGGCGGGCGCGCACTCCGTGCTCGACGGCAAGGTCAACATCGGCAAGGAGTACGACACGCCTGACTGGTCGCCCGACAAGGCCCAGCAGGAAATGGAGCAGGCCATCACGGCCCTCGGCAAGGACAAGATCATCGGCGTGTACGCGGCCAACGACGGCACGGCCGGCGGCGCGATCGCGGCCCTGAAGGGCGGCGGCTTCACGGCGCCGTACCCGCCGGTGACCGGTCAGGACGCCGAGCTCGCCGCGATCCAGCGGATCCTCGTCGGTGAGCAGTACATGACGGTCTACAAGGCGATCAAGCCGCAGGCCGAGACGGCCGCCCAGATGGCGGTCGCCGCCGCGACCGGCAAGGCCTTCTCCGGCCAGGAGACGGTCAAGAAGAACAACGGCACGGTGGACGTCACGTCCGTCCTGCTGACCCCGGTGGCCGTGATGAAGGACAACATCAAGGACACCGTGATCAAGGACGGCTTCTACACCGTCGCGCAGATCTGCACTCCGCAGTTCGCGTCGGCGTGCCAGGCGGCTGGTATCTCATGACCGCGGACGGCCCGGTGCTCGCTCTGTCGGGCATCTCGAAAAGGTATGGCGCGGTGCAAGCTCTGTCCGACGTCTCCCTGGAGGTGTACCCCGGCGAAGTGGTCGCGCTCGTCGGCGACAACGGTGCCGGGAAGTCCACACTCATCAAGGTGATCGCCGGTGTCGGTCCTGCCGACGCCGGCGAGATCCGGTGGCAGGGGCGACCGGTGGGCGTGAGCAAGCCGGCCGACGCGGTCGCCCTCGGCATCGCGACGGTCTACCAGGACCTCGCGCTCTGCGACAACCTCGACGTGGTCGCGAATCTCTTCCTCGGCCGCGAGGAGACCACGTCCGGCATCGTGCTCGACGAGATCGCGATGGAGAAGAAGTCCCGCGAGCTGCTCGCCAGCCTGTCCGTACGCCTGCCGAGCGTGCGCGTACCGGTGGCGGGGCTGTCGGGTGGCCAGCGGCAGTCGGTCGCGATCTCCCGCTCGCTGCTCGGCGAGCCCAAGATCGTGCTGCTGGACGAGCCGACCGCGGCCCTCGGCGTCGCCCAGACCGCGGAGGTCCTCGACCTCGTCGAGCGGCTCAAGCACCGCGGTCTCGGCGTGATCCTGATCAGCCACAACCTGGCCGACGTCAAGGCCGTCGCGGACCGGGTCGTGGTGCTGCGCCTCGGGCGCAACGCGGGCCAGTTCGACCCGGACAAGACCAGCCAGGAGGAGATCGTGCAGGCCATCACCGGCGCGCTCGACAACGCGGTGTCGCGCCGCAAGGCCCGCGCCGAGGGCGCTGCGGACGACGTCGACGAAGCGGAGGGCGAGGCATGACCACCACACCGACGCCGGCCGCCGGCCCGCTCGCGGAAGAGGCCACACATTCGCCGTGGGAGATCATCAAGCGCCGCGTACGCGGTGGCGAGCTGGGCGCGTGGCCGGTCATCATCGGCCTGGTCATCATCTGGATCGTCTTCCAGTCGTTGAGCGACCGCTTCCTGACCGCCCAGAACCTGTCGAACCTGGCCCTGCAGATCACGGCCGTCGGCACCATCAGCGTCGGCATCGTGCTCGTGCTGCTGCTCGGCGAGATCGACCTGTCGGTCGGCTCGGTCGCCGGCGTGTCCGCCGCCACGCTGGCGGTGCTCACCGTCCGGCACGGCTGGTCCGACGTCACCGCGATGATCGCCGCCATCCTGCTCGGCGCGGTCATCGGCTTCATCCAGGGCACGATCTTCGCGAAGCTCGGCGTACCGGCGTTCGTGGTGACGCTGGCCGGCAACCTCGGCTGGCTCGGCCTCCAGCTCTACCTGCTGGGCACCGAGGGCACGATCAACATGCCGTCCGGGTTCGTCACGGACCTGATGAACAACAAGCTCACCATGGCGATGGGCTGGATCATCGGGGCGATCGTCGTCCTGCTGTACGCCGCGTCGGTGCTGCTCGGCCGCGCCCGCAGGATGTCGGCCGGACTGCCCGCCCAGTCCCTGGTCTCCGACCTGGTACGCATTATCGGCCTCGCCGCGATCGTCGTCGTCTCGGTCGCGGTCCTGAACGCGTGGCAGGGCGTACCGATCGGCGTGGTCATCCTGGTGGCCCTGGTCGCGGTCCTGGACCTGGTCCTGCGGCGTACGCGTTACGGCCGCAGCATCTTCGCGGTCGGCGGCAACATCGAGGCCGCCCGCCGGGCCGGTATCAACGTCAGCTGGATCCAGATCTCCGTCTTCACGCTGTGCTCCGCGTTCGCGGCGTTCGGCGGCGTCCTCCTGGTGGCGCGCGGCTTCTCGGCCACGCAGACCACCGGCGGCAGCGACGTGCTGCTGATGGCGATCGCCGGCGCGGTCATCGGCGGCGTGAGCCTCTTCGGCGGCCGGGGCAGTCCCTGGGGCGCGCTGCTCGGTGCGATCGTCCTCGGGTCGATCAACTCCGGCATGCTCCTGATCAACCTGGACTCGTCCGTCCGGTACATGATCACGGCGGCGGTCCTGCTGGCAGCGGTCATCCTGGACTCGGTCTCGCGCCGGGGCCGGCGTGCCAGCGGCCGCGGCTGACCTGTCACACCAGCGAAGGGGCGTCCCGGCCGGGGCGCCCCTTCGGCGTTCTCAGTCGAACAGCGACGGTGTCAGTACGCCTTCCAGCACCAGCATCCGGCGTTTCGTCTCGACACCCCCGCCGAAGCCGCCCAGCCCGTCCGACGCGAGCACCCGGTGGCACGGGACGATCACCGGAAGCGGATTGCTGCCCATGATCTGCCCGACGAGCCGGGCACCGCCGGGGATGCCGGCCCGGTCGGCGAGATCGCCGTAGCTGACGCTGTCGCCGTAGGGCACGGTGTCGTGCAGCACCCGCAGCACCGTCCGCTGCACACCCGAGGTCAGCGACCAGTCGAGCGGCACGGTGAACTCCTTGCGGGCGCCGGCGCCCCATTCGGTCAACTGCCGGGCCGCCTCGGTGAGCAGCTCGTCGCCGGCCCCGCCGCGCTGGACGGCCGCGTGCTTGCTCAGCTCGCGCAGGGCCGGACCGGGCCGGCCGAAGGTCACGGCGACGACGCCTTCGTCCGAGGTGGCCAGGGTCAGATCGACGACGGGCGTGGGCACCTCGCACCAGGCGAACCGCCGGGTGGTCTCACCAGACATACCGCGACCGTACCCCGGGGCACCGACAATGACCGATCCCGTCCGGGGGTCACTCGCCCGACCAGGCGCGATCCTCGGCTTCCTTGCGATCCTCGCGTTCGCGGATCGTCTGGAGCGCCCGGGTGGCCGAGGCCTCGTCCGGGAACGGGCCGAGGCGGTCCTCACCGGGGCAGACCTTGCCGTGCTCGGCCCGATTGTGCTTCAGGCAGTAGTACCAAGGCTCGGATTCCATGCCCTCATGCTCGCACGGGTCCTTCGAGTTCGCCCGCCAACGGACGCACGGCCAAGATCCCGTTTGGATCAGGGAAATCACCCGAATCATGGCCCAAGATTCGGGTGAAAACCGTGATCCAAACCAGATCTTGGCGGATCAAAAGGTACATTCTCGACATGGAGCTGATCATCGGTTTTCTGGGGCTCCTCGCCCTGGAGATCGTGCTCGGCATCGACAACATCGTCTTCATCTCGGTGCTCTCCGCGAAGCTGCCCCTCGACCAGCGCGACCGCGCCCGCAAGCTCGGCATCGGACTGGCGCTGATCTCGAGGCTGGCCCTGCTGGGCGCGATCTCCTGGGTCGTACGCCTCACCGAGCCGCTGTTCGCCGTGGCGGGACGCGAGTTCTCCGGACAGGATCTCGTGCTCATCTTCGGCGGCCTGTTCCTGCTGGCCAAGAGCACCTACGAGATCCACGACAGCCTGGAGGGCGAGGAGGGCCACGCCAACGGGCGTACCGGCGTCACGTTCGGCGGCGTCCTCGTGCAGATCATGCTGCTCGACGTCGTCTTCTCGCTGGACTCGATCATCACGGCCGTCGGCATGGTCTCCGAGGTCTGGGTGATGGCGGCGGCGATCGTCGTCTCGGTGATCATCATGCTGGTCGCGTCCGGGCCGATCTCGGCGTTCGTGCACCGCCATCCGAGCATCAAGATGCTCGCGCTGTCGTTCCTGCTGCTCATCGGCCTGACACTGCTGCTCGACGGGTTCCACCTGAAGATCCCGAAGGGCTACATCTACTTCGCGATGGGCTTCTCGCTGCTGGTCGAGATCCTCAACCTGCGCGTACGCGCGAAACGCCGGGCAAAGCCGGTCGAACTGCATGAACGGGTCACGGGGGAGAGCCCCGAAGGGCAGGATGACTGATGTGACCGATTACACCGACGAGGAACGCAAGACGCTGCGCGACGCCGCCTTCGGCGCGATGATGCTCGTCTCGGCGTCCGATCCCGGGTTCTTCGCGATGTTCAAGGAGAGCATGGCCGGCGCCAAGGCGCTCGCGGCCGCGCCGCCCGACCTGCAGGGCCTGTTCAAGGGCGGCGGCATGCCCGGTATGCCGAAGGGCTCGATGCAGGAGGTCGAGGCGAACGTGCTCGGCCAGGTCGGGCAGGCGATCGGCATCCTGCAGGCCAAGGCGCCGCAGGACGTGGACGCGTACCGGTCGGTGCTGGCGGCCGCCTGCGACCAGGTCGCGAGCGCCTCCGAAGGGGTCAAGGACACGGAGGCGGCGGCCATCGCCAAGGTCAAGACCGCGGCCGGCATCGTGTCGTAGGAACGCCCTAATGTGAGCGCGTGACCGAGACGACCACCGCGCCGCGGGCCTCCAAGCTGCACGACTGGGAGCCCCTGCGCCGCGCGACCTGGCTGGAACTCTTCTGCGACCTGGTCTTCGTCGTCGCCGTGGCCCGGCTCGGCGCGCTGCTGCACACCGACCACTCGGTCCGCGGCTTCCTGGCCTTCGCGGGCCTGTTCGTCGCCGTCTGGTGGCTGTGGCTCAGCTTCTCCTACTTCGCCGACCTCTTCGACGACGACGGCCCGCTGCAACGCCTGACCCAGCTGGTCGCGGCCCTCGGCGCCGCGATCCTCGCGGTCACCGTCGACGGCGACATCAGGGCCCACTCCGCGCGGTTCGCCGCCATCTTCGCCGTTCTCCTGCTCCTGCTCACCGTCATGTACGCGTGGACGGGCGCCCGGGAGCCACGGGCAGCCGAACTCTGCCGGTGGTACACGGCGGGATCCGGGATCGGCGCGGCCCTGTGGGCGATCTCGATCCTCGTCCCGGTCCCGGGCCGGTACGCGGTGTGGGCCGTCGCCCTGGTGGCCAACGCGACGGTCTCCGGCCCCCTCGCGTACGCGAAGATGCGCGAAGCGCCGCGGCAGGTGTCCCACATGCCGGAGCGATTCGGGTTGTTCGTGCTGGTGGTGCTGGGTGAAGCGGTCTGGAGCACGGTCACCGGGATCACCGAGGGGTCGTGGAGCCCGGGCGCGGTGACCGTCGCGGTGAGCGGTTTCGTGATCGCGGCCTCGATGTGGTGGATCTACTTCCTGGCGTTCGACGAGGAGGCGATCTCGCGGGTGCTCAGCCAGAGCCGCACCGCGCAGGTACGCAGCTTCCTCTACGGCTACGGACACCTGATCGTCTATGTGGCGATCGTGGCGAGCGGGGTCGGCGTCGAGCTGGCCGCCGAGGCCGCCGCACACGGCCACCGGGTGACGCTGCCGCTGTTCGGTGTCGCGCAGGCGCTGCTGATCGCGGGCTTCGTGACGGTCTCGAACGGGGTCGGCCTAGAGCTCGGCGTGCCGCTGCGGACGCAGCGGATGTTCCTCGCGCTCAAGCTGGTCATCGCGGTCGGCGGCCTGGTCCTGAGCCTGTGGGTGGCGCTACCGGCCCTGGTCGTGGCGGCCACCGCGGTCGCCTGGGCGGTCCTCACCGCGGTCGAGGTCGGCGCGTTGGAGAGGGTCCGTAAACGTTCTCTCCAGGTGATCGAATAGGATTCTTCACAGGTCCGGCGGGGCCGGTGCGGGGGCCGCGCCTTGCGAACGGCGTACGGCCCCCGCGCTAAACAGCTCCGCCCTGGATTCAGCTGCCGAGCAGCATCTCCAGATCGGCGATGGTCCGGGCCGTGTCCACGTGCACGATGCCGTGCCAGCCCAGGTTGCGGGCGGCGGTCACGTGGCCGGGGACGTCGTCGACGAACACCGCCTCCTCCGGGCGTACGCCGAGGCGGTAGCAGGACAGCTCGAAGATCCCGGGATCGGGCTTGGTCAGGCCGACCTCGTGGGAGTAGACGATGTCGTCGGTCATCTCCGGGAACTTGTAGATCTCTTCCTCGCGCTCCCGGGCGCCGACGAAGCTGTTGCTGATGATCCCGGTCTTGTACCGCCCGCGCAGGCCGGCGAAGTACTCGATCAGCTCGGTGTTCGGCGTGCCGAGGTACTCGGTCCACACGTCGGCCATGAACGCCTCGACCTGCTGCGGTGTCTTGCCGAACGCGTCGGCGATCCCGGCGAGCACGTCGTTGTAGGTGATGTCGCCGACCTCGCCGGCCCGCCAGAGGTGGCCGAGGCGCTCGTCGAGCGCCCCGGCGGGCAGACCCCAGGCCTGCTCCCAACGTGCTGCGGTGCCGAGGGGCGGAGTGATCTCCAGGACGCCCCCGATGTCGAAGACCACGGCGCGAATCGTCACGCGGACACCGTACGCGGCAACGCCTCACTCCGCAGGAGAGCCGTACCCTTCGCCGGCGGCCGGCAGCGGGGTGAGCGGCATCGTGAGGAGGGTGGGCAGCCCGGTCAGCCCGTTCGTCGGCCCCTCGACGGGCACGGCGGCGGGCTGGGCGAGCAGCGTACGCAGGGCGGCGACGCGTTCGCTGACCGCGGCGTCGGCGAGTTCGCGCAGCTTGCGGGCTTCCTCGGCGGTCAGGCCGTAGAGGGTGGCGACCTTCTCGGGCTGCCGGCGGGTGTCGCGGGCGAAGTCCTTGTCGATGGTCATGCGGGCGATGGCGTCGGCGAAGTGGGACATTCGAGCTCCTCTCCCGGTGGTGTGCCATCACGGTAGGAATTCCGCCGCCTCGTCCACCTCAGTTCCAGTACGGAACTTCACGGGCTCCGTACGCCTAGGTACCGCCCTCCGTACCGGATCACCCATCTCGACCAGGCGACTTCCCCGCGACCGTCAGAGCCAGCCGCGCCGGGCGGCGATGGCGCCGGCCTGGAACCGGTTGGCCGCCCCGAGCATCTCGTGCAGCCGGCTCATCCGGCGCCGCATGGTGCGGACGGACCAGCCGAGCTGGCGGGCGATCGCCTCGTCCTTCAGCCCGCCGACGAGCAGCGCCAGTAACGTCCTGTCCTCTTCGGACAGTTCCTCGGCGGCCGGCGCGTCCAGCGGCAGCGCCTGCTTCCAGCACATCTCCCAGAAGTCGACCAGCCCGTCGAGGAGCGTCGAGGGGCGGATGACCGCGGCGCGTACGCCGGTCAGGTCCAGCGACAGCGGCATCAGGGCCAGCCGCCGATCCGAGATCGCCAGCTTGATCCGCAACCCCGGCAGTACGCGCGCCTGCTCCCCGTGCCGTACCAGTTCCCGGATGTCGCCGAGCACACCGGGCCATTCCAGCGCCTCGGGCGCGTAGATCGCCCGGTACTGGATACCGCGCGTCATCGCCGTCTGCTCGACCGGATTGGAGGTCGTGAGCGCGTACGGCGGGCGGTCGAGGGTGATGATCTCGTGCTCGGCCTCCTGCTGCAGGCGTACGAACCAGCGGCCCAGCGCCTCGCTGCCGGAGACGAGTTCGATCTGGTCCCGGCCGGTGTCGTGGGCCGACGCGAAGACCGCCGACAGCCGCGCGGCCGCGGCCTGCACCTGATCCAGCTCGGCCGTACGCGTCCGGACCAGCGCCGTCACGGCCGCCTGCGGCTCGATGGCCGCGTAGCGACGGCGTACACCGGCGAGGCGCCCGACGAGACCGTGCTCGCGCAGGCGGTCGAGCGAGCGGGCGACGCGGTCGGGGGAGTGGCCGAGGTCCGCGGCCAGGTCGGCGGGGGCGGCCGAGGGCGTCGTGAGCAGGGCGCGGTAGACCCGCTCGTCGAAGGGATCGACCCCGGCGGCGGTCAGTTCGGGCTGGTCCGGCATGCCGGAGATCTTGGCCTAGAAGTGCCACCGGCAGCAATGGGCCAGCTGATCTTCTTGCCCGGGACGCCGCGGGACCACTAGACCACTTGCCTATGAGATCCACCCCTCTGCGATCCCTCTCTCCTTCCGGCAGACCCGCCCGCGCCGCGGCCGCCCTCGTGGTGGTCGCCGCCGTCCTGACCCCCGGTACGCCGGCCGCCTCCGCCACCCCGGCCGCCGAGCGCCACGTGATCGTCATGCTGGCCCCGGACGGGACGGCCGCCGCCCCGAACAGCCGCTCGGCCGCCGACAGCCTGCGCGGCAACCGCCGGGCTCGCCAGGCGGACGTGCTGGCCGCCGGCCGGAAGAACGGCCTGCACATCGGACACGAGCGCGGGTTCGCCCTGGCCGTGGACGCGGTGGCGCTGACCGTGCCGGACACCGAGGTCGACCGCCTGCGCGGCCTGCCCGGCGTGGCCGCGGTCTACCCCGACGCGCCGGTACGCGCGGCGACCGACGTCAGCGTCCCGCTCATCGGCGCGCCCGAGGTCTGGCAGCGGCAGGACGCCGCCGGTGCCCACGTGACCGGCAAGGGCGTGACCGTCGCGGTCATCGACACCGGTGTGGACTACACGCATCCGGATCTCGGCGCCGGCTTCGGTGCGGGACACAAGGTCGTCGGCGGCTACGACTTCGTCAACGACGACGCCGATCCGATGGACGACAACGGCCACGGTACGCACGTCGCCGGCATCATCGGCGCAAAAGCGTCTGCGCAGGACGGCATCACCGGCGTCGCGCCGGACGTGTCGCTGCTCGCGTACAAGGTGATGAACGAGAACGGCGAGGGGGACACCTCGGACATCCTCGCGGCCATCGACGCCGCGATCGACCCGGCGAACCCGCATCGCGCCGACGTCATCAACATGAGCCTGGGCGGGCCGGGCGACGGGACGGACCCGTTGAGCCAGGCCGCGAACGCCGCCAGCGCGGCCGGTGTCGTGGTGGTCGCGTCGGCGGGCAACGACGGCCCCGGCACGGGCACCGTCAGCGCGCCGGGAGCGGCCGACGACGTGATCACGGTCGGCGCCTCGACGAGCGGCCGGGTCGACCCCGTCGCGTACGCGCGGACGGCCACGGGCAAGCCGATCACGCTGCAGACCTATCGCGGGCAGCTGTCGGCGAACGCCCCGGCCGGCGGCGTCACCGCGCCGGTGGTGTCGATCGGCTACGGCAGCCCGGAGGAGGTGGCCGCGGCCGGTGACCTGCACGGCAGGATCGCCATGCTGACCGGCTACATCGCGCCCGGCCTGGACACCCTGTCGCAGAGCGATGTCGACCTCGCCCAGGATCTGGAGAGCCGGGGCGCGGTCGCCCTCCTCGGCGGTGCTCCCGGGGGCGGCGGGCCGGTCCTGGCCGCCACCGCGAACGGGGAGCGGGCCAGCGCCCGGACCGCGGTGCGATCCGGTGATCTGTACAGAATGGACAGTCTCGTCGTCCTCGGCGTGGACGACACCCAGTTCGACGAGCTGACGCGGCTGAGCGCCGACCCGGCGCTGCGCGTACGGATCGAGGGGGTCGACCGCACCGACGACATCGCGTCGTTCTCCTCGCGCGGGCCGACCGGTCGCTTCACCCTCAAGCCCGACCTGGTCGCGCCCGGCGTCGACATCAAGTCGACCGTGCCGACCAGCCTGTTCGCGCCCGGCCAGTACCGGCTCTCGGGCACCTCCATGGCCGCGCCGCACGTCGCCGGGGCCGCCGCGCTCCTGCGGCAGCTGCACCCGGGCGAGGCGCCCGCGCTGGTCAAGTCCGCGCTGGTCGGCACGGCGAAGACGGTCGACGGCTCGCAGACCGATCGCGGTTCGGGCCGGCTCGACGTCGCGGCCGCCGCGCGCGCAGTGGTCACCGCCGTACCCGCCTCGGTCTCCTTCGGCCTCGCCGATCTCGGCGGGTCGACCGTGGGCGGCACACGCTCGGTCACGCTCACGAACGACTCCGCCCGCGCCGTCTCCGCCGACCTGCGGGCCGGCGGCGCGGCCACGGTCAAGCCCGGCCACGTGAGCATCCCGGCCCGCGGCTCGGTCCGGGTCACCGTCTCGTTGCGTACCAAGACGCCCACCGAGTACGCCGAGATCAGCGGACTGATCACCGTCACGCCCGCCCAGGGTCCGGCCGTCCGGGTGCCCTACCTGCTCGTCGCCAGCCCGCTCGTGGTGCAGTCGACGCCGAACCCGAGCGACGGGCACACGACGGTGTGGGTGATCGCTCCGACAGCGCTCACGGCCGCCCCGGTCGTCACCGTCAAGCCGCAGCACGGCCGGCCGTTCACCGTGACCCCGACCGCTCAGGGCGGCACCGCGTACGCGGCGGAGCTGACCGTCGGCGCGGCCGGCTCGTACGCGGTGGACGTGCGTGGCCGGACGCCCGCGGGCACGCTGCTGACCGGAGCGGGCCGGTTCGACGTGACCCCGGTCGACGTCCGCAACAACCGCTGGGAGCCCGTCGGTCCGATCGGGGCCGGCGGCGCGCTCACGACCGGGCCCAGCCAGGCCGGGCAGGGCGTCATGCTGACCGACTACACGGCCGGCCCGTTCGTCACCGCCGACCAGGGGCGGACGTGGACCCAGCTGAACCGGCTGCCCGTCGCGGCCGCGGCCGGTCTCGGCACGGTCGTCATCGACCACAACGACCCGGCCCGCTGGTGGTACGCCGTCAACGACCCGTACACGGGCGGGCGGATCCTGCGTACCGACGACGGCGGCCGGACCTGGCGGCCACTGGACCTGCCGCGGGACTACATCGCGACGCTGGTGGCCGACACGCGTACCCGGGTGTTGGCGGCGGTGACGTCGGCGGGCCTGGAGGTGAGCACGGACGGCGGCGACACGTGGCGCCTGCGGGCGACCGGCGTGCCGGACGACGTCTACGGCGCCGCCATCGGCGGTGACGACCTGTACCTGCGCGGCGCGAGCCAGGTCTGGAAGCTGCCCGGGATCGTGACCGGCACGCCCGGCGCGCCGCAGGCGGCCTACGACAGCGACGGCCACTTCATCTACGACCTGGTGGCCGACGACGGGGTCGTCGCGGCGCTGGTCGGGCAGGTCGGCGTGGTCGGCTCGCACGGCGGCGCGTGGTCGACGCTGAAGGACCTCCCGTTCGGGGCGTCCACCCTGCGGATCAGCGGCGGCACCCTGTTCGTCGGCACCTACTCCGGCACCGGGTACGCCGGCGCGAACGAAGGTCGTGAGTGGACGGAGCGCGCCCTGCCCTCGTCGGCCGCGGTCTTCTACGACTACGACCGGTACGCCGACGGCACCGAGGCCGTCACCATGACCAACGGCGTCTTCGGCGCGGACGGCGTACGCCACGGTGTGCAGGGCCTCACCGCCCACGACCTGGCCGTCTCCGGCGACTCGCTGCTGGCGGCCACCGGCAGCGGCGTCTACCGGACGCGGGTGCCGGCGGCGTCCCCGGAGTGGGGGGCGGCCGAGGGCGAGGGCTGGATCGGGCTCGGTGCCCAGTTCCTTTCCGTTGTGGGGCAGCAGACCTGGCGCGTACGCCCGGGAGCGTTCGACGAGTTCTTCGTCGACCGCTCGGACGACGGCGGCGTGACGTGGAACCAGATCGGCCACAGCGGCGAGAAGGCGACCGCGCTCTTCGTCGATCCACGCGACCCGCGGCACATCGTCGCCGGGTTCGAGCGGCTGTCCGGCATCGGCTTGGCGACCACCACCGACGGCGGTGCGACCTGGAAGAACCTCTACCAGAACACCGTCTTCACGGCGATCGCGGCCGACCCGCACGACGCGAAGCGGATGTGGCTGGGCTCGCCCGACGGCCTCTACCGGACCGACGACGGCGGCGTGACCGTCACTTTGGTCCTGTCCGGCCCGGTCAGCGCCCTGTACGCCGACAGTGCCCGGATCGTCGCGGGCGGCACCGAGATCCGCTACAGCACCGACGGCGGGCGTACCTTCCGGACCGGTGACTCCGGGGCGGGTCAGGTGTGGGTCTCGGACGTCATCCGCTCCGGCACCACCCTGTACGCGGCCACGCACGCGTTCGGCGCGTACGGGTTCCCACAGGGCGGACGGGGCGTCCTGCGGAGCACTGACGGCGGCCGGAGCTGGGAGAACATCTCGGCCGGGCTGCAGAACCCGGACGCCACCTCGCTCGCGGCGAGTCCCGACGGAAAGTGGTTGTTCGTCGGCACCGAGAACGGCGGTGTCCACCGGACGGCCATCCGGTAGCCCGCACTTCTCGGGCCCGGTCCGCGGGCTCGCTCTTGATCCCGTTTGGATCAGGGATTCGCACGTAATCTTGGACCAAGATTCGGGTGATTTCCCTGATCCAAACGGGATCTTCGCGTTGCGGGATCTTCGCGTTGCGGGGTTATGGGGCTTCGGGCTGTCAGGCGGGGACGGGGTCGAGGAGTCCCAGGCCCACGAGGAGGCCGTAGTAGTCGGACTCGCCCCAGAACTGGACGATCCTGCCGTCCGCGACCCGGTACATCTTGCAGGCGCTCTGCACGGTGGTGCGCCCGGACTCGTCGTGGCGGTAGGTGTTGGCAACCTCCACCACCACCCGGTCCCCGGCGGCGAAGATCTCGATGATCTCCTGCGCCACGACGGTGAAGCCGGGCGAGAGCACGGCCTGCTCCACATAGGAGATTCCCTGTACGCCCTGGCCCGCCCCGTAGATGAGGACGTCGTCGGCGACGACCTCGGCGAGTTCGTTGAGATCCTTGGTGATGAACGCGCGCAGGTAGCGATGGACGACGGCGACGTTGCGCTGCTGCTCGGTCATACGGCCGATATTACGTCGCCGATCGGATGATGTGGGGGCGCTCTTCGACGACGGCGTCGACCACGGTGACGTCCGCCGGCGATTCCTCCTTTGTGGACGTACGCCGGCGGGGTGCCGCGAGGATGACCACCGCCGCGAGGATCACGGCGCCGCCGACGGCCTGGCCGGGGGTGAGCCGCTCGCCGTAGACGACCGCCGTGGTGAGCACCGTGACGGCGGGCTCGAAGCAGGACAGGATCGAGGCCGTGGGCGCGCCGACGAGGCGCATGCCGGCGAGCATCAGGGCGATGGGCACGACGGTCGAGAAGATAGCGAGCAGGGCGATCCAGAGCCAGCCGATCGGCCGCCCGGGCGCCTGGGCGGTGCCGGTGACCAGGGTGGCCGTCTCCATGGTGACGGCCGCCGAGGTGCAGACGACCGCCGAGAGGGCGAACACGTCCAGGTCGGCCGGGACCGCGGCGGCGACCGTGAGATAGAGCGCGTACGTGACGGCGGCGCCGATCGCGAGCAGGACGCCGATCACCGCGACGGGCTTGCCGCCGCCACCGGTGCCGAGGACGAGCAGCAGGCCGGCCGCGGAACTCGCCAGCGCGATCGTCCCGCGCCGCTGCGGACGCTCCCGGCGCAGCACGATCGCCAGCCCGGTCACCAGGGCGGGGTAGAGGTAGAGCAGCAGGCCGGTCAGCGAGCCGTCGATGAACTGCAGCGCGCCGAAGTAGCAGCCGGCCTGGAGGGCGTACCCGATGCCGCCGAGTCCGATGCAGATCAGCAGGGTGCGGCCGCGCGGGAGCCTCGGCCGGCGTACGGCGACGATCGCCCAGAACAGGGCGGCGGCCATGACGAACCGCAAGGTCAGCATGGCTGGCACGGTGACACCGGCCGCGTACGCCTGCTTGGCGAACAGGGCCGAGACGCCGAATCCGGTGGCGGACAGCAGGCACAGTACGGCGCCCGTACGCGAGGTGGTGCTCACGCGTCGACGGTAGGCCCCGGGCAATCCATCGAGGTAGCCTTTATTTCCTTCGGAACCCCCAGGATATTCCTTGGTCTTTGGGAGGCGGGATTGGTCACGCTGCACCAGCTGCGGTGCTTCCTCGCGACGGTCGAGCACGGGTCGTTCACGGCCGCCGCGGCGGACCTCGGTTACGCGCAGCCCTCGATCTCCGAGCAGGTACGCCTGCTCGAACAGGCCCTCGGCGCGCCCCTGTTCCGCCGGGCCGGCCGGGGTCTCGTGCCGACCGAGGAGGCCCTGACGCTCCAGCCGTACGCGGCCGCGGCACTGGCCACCGTGGACGAAGGAGCCCGGGCCGTCTCGTCCGTCCGCGACGTGCTCACCGGGACGGTCCGGTTCGGCATCTTCTCGACCTCCCGGTTCTACCTCGGTGCCGATCTGGTCGCCGACGTGCTGGGCCGCCACCCCGGCGTACGCGTGGAGTTCGCCGGGCGCAACTCGGCCGAGGTGCTGGAGCATCTGCGCAAGGGCCGGCTGGAGGCGGCCGTGATCGCGCTGCCCGTCGACGACGCCGAGATGGCCGTCACCAAGGTGATGCGGGACGAACTCGTCTACGTCAGCGCGGACCCCGAGCGGGTGGCCCGCCGCGTCACCGCCGCCGACCTCGCCTCCGCCCAGCTGGTCCTGTCCGAGCTGAGCTGGCGGGACGTCGACTCCACCCGGCACATGCTCGTACGCCTTCTCCAGGCGGCCGGGCACACGCTGCGTACGCGGGTCGAGGTCGAGGACACCGAGACGGCTCTCGACATCGCCGCGCGCGGGCTGGCCGACACCGTGACCTGGCGGGGGGTCCTGCACAAGCTGGGTGACCGGGCCCCGGCCGGGCTGCACTGGACCTCGCTGCGGCCGCGGCTCTACGAGGAGTTCGCCCTCGTGCACCGGCCGGACGCCCAGCTCTCGGCGGCCACCCGGGCGGTGGTCGAGATCGCCCTGGAGCGTACGCGCGCCCTCGACGCCGTCCTGCGTGAGCTGATCAGGACGTCACGTTAGGTCGGCGTACCAGTCGTTGCAGCGCAGCGGATTGCCGGGCGGGAACTCGAAGTCGCACGGCCCGGCCAGGGTGAAGCCGGCCTTGCGGCAGATCGCGTTCGAGGCCGGATTGTCCAGGCTCGGGTACGCGTGCAACGTGGCGTGCCGGTGCTGGTCGCGGGCACGCCCGATGATCAGCCGGGCGGCGGCGGTGGCGATGCCATGGCCCTGGTACTCCGGCAGGACCTTCCAGCCGGACTCGTAGACGCGCTCGCCCTGCCAGTCCCGGCTCCAGTAGCCGATGCTGCCGACGGACACCTCGGCGCCGTCCGGCCCGGTGCCGACGATGCGGAAGAACAGGCCCTCGGCCGGGTCGGTCATCGCCAGGTACTTCGCGTGCCGGTCGGCCAGCTTCGCCGGGCTCTCCGGGCCGCCGAGGTGTTCGGTCATCGCCGGGGCGTTGGTCCGCAGCAGCAGCGCGGAGTCGTCGTCGGACCAGTGTTCCAGCCGAATCTCCATGCCCTCACCCTGCCACCCGCTCCCGACGTTTCCACCTGCTTTTCCGCCCGCCCGGCCTGCCTGATCCCGTTTGGATCAGGGAAATCACCCGAATCATGGCCCAAGATTCGGGGGAAAACCGTGATCCAAACCGGATCTTGGGGGCGGCGCGCGGGGTGCAGAGAGCGCTTCACCGGGGAAACGGGCGTATCGACGGGGGATCATGGGAGAGCGCTTGCCCAAGATCGGATAACATTTATTTCCGTCAGCCGCCGCGATGAATGGTGTCTCGAACAACAAATACGCTGGCCAGCGTACATGGAAAAGTCCGGCCATGATGGACGGATCGAAACGGCGGCGAAACATGGCCTTGACACGCGCGGAACGCGCGACGACTCTCTTCTGAGAGAGCGCTCCCTGGCACTACCTCCGGGACCCGCCGGCGCGGGTCCCGGAGCCGCTCATCCCCCCGCGCGGGTGCCGCCGACCGTCCTTCGGCGGTGATCCCGCGTGCCCGGTCCCCCAACCAGGGAGATGTCATGATCCCAACCCCCGCGCGCCCCGGTCGGGGCGTCAGACCCCGGCACGCGCTCGTCACGGCCTTCGCGGCCATGGCGCTCGCGGCCGTTTCGGCGATCGTCGTGACCACGATGCCGGCGCACGCCGCCGACACCCTTCTGTCCCAAGGCAAGACCGCGACCGCGTCGTCCACGGAGAACGCCGGCTCGGCGGCCGCCAACGCGGTCGACGGCAACACCGGCACGCGCTGGTCGAGCGCGTTCAGCGACCCGCAGTGGCTGCAGGTCGACCTCGGCCAGTCGGCGACCATCAGCTCGGTGGTCCTCAACTGGGAGGCCGCGTACGCGACCGCGTACCAGATCCAGGTGTCGGACAACGGCACGAGCTGGACGAACATCTACAGCACGACCACGAGCACGGGCGGCGTGCAGACGCTGACCGTGACCGGTTCGGGCCGCTACGTCCGGATGAACGGCACCGCCCGCGCGACCGGCTACGGGTACTCGCTGTGGGAGTTCCAGGTCTACGGCTCGATCGGCGGCGGCACCGGCGGGTGCGGCACGGCCAACGCCTCGCTGGGCAAGACCGCGACGGCCTCGTCGACCGAGAACGCCGGTACGCCGGCGTCCAGCGCGATCGACGGCAACACCGGCACCCGCTGGTCGAGCGCGTACAGCGACCCGCAGTGGATCCAGGTCGACCTCGGTTCGACCCAGTCCGTCTGCCAGGTGCTGCTGAACTGGGAGACGGCGTACGCGATGGCCTTCCAGATCCAGGTGTCCGACAACGCGTCGACGTGGACCTCGATCTACTCGACCACGACGAGCACCGGCGGCAACCAGACCCTGAACGTGACCGGCACCGGCCGCTACGTACGCGTGTACGGCACGGCCCGCTCGACCGGCTACGGCTACTCGCTCTGGGAGTTCGGCATCCACACGGGAACCTCGCCGACCTCCTCGCCCTCGACGCCGGTGTCCCCGTCGGCGTCGCCGAGTGCCGGACCGAGCTCCTCCCCGCTGCCCGGCGGCGGACCGCTCGGCCCGAACGTGATCGTCTTCGAACCCGGCACCTCGGGCGCGACGATCCAGGCGAAGGTGGACCAGATCTTCGCCCAGCAGGAGGCCAACCAGTTCGGCACGCAGCGCTACGAGATCCTGTTCAAGCCCGGCACCTACTCCGGATTCAACGCGCAGATCGGCTTCTACACGTCGATCGCCGGCCTCGGCCAGAACCCGGACCAGGTGCAGATCAACGGCGACGTGACCGTCGACGCGGGCTGGTTCCAGGGCAACGCGACGCAGAACTTCTGGCGTTCCGCGGAGAACTTCTCCATCACGCCGTCGGCCGGGTTCACCCGGTGGGCGGTCGCGCAGGCCGCACCGTTCCGGCGTATCGACGTCCACGGTGACCTCAACCTGGCGCCGAACGGCTACGGCTGGGCGTCCGGCGGCTACATCGCCGACAGCCGCGTCAGCGGAACCGTCGGCCCGTACTCGCAGCAGCAGTGGTACACCCGCGACAGCCAGATCGGCGGCTGGACCAACGGCGTGTGGAACATGGTGTTCTCCGGCGTACAGGGAGCTCCTGCCCAGGGCTTCCCGAACCCGGTCTACACCACGCTCGCCACCACTCCGGTCGTCCGGGAGAAGCCCTACCTGTACGTCGACTCGTCCGGCGCGTACCGGGTGTGGGTTCCGTCCCTGAAGACGAACAGCTCCGGCACGACCTGGGCGGGCGGCAACACGCCCGGCGGTTCGCTCCCGCTGTCGCAGTTCTACGTCGCGCAGCCGACCGACTCCGCGGCACGGATCAACCAGGCGCTCGCGCAGGGCCTCAACCTGCTCTTCACGCCCGGCATCTACCACGTCAACCAGACGCTGAACGTGACGCGCCCCGACACCGTCGTCCTCGGACTCGGGTACGCCACGATCATCCCCGACAACGGCGTGAACGCGATGAGCGTCGCCGACGTGGACGGCGTCAAGATCGCGGGCCTGCTCTTCGACGCCGGTACGGTCAACTCGCCGTACCTGCTGCAGATCGGCGGGACCGGTTCGTCCGCGAGCCACGCGACCGACCCGACGACGATCCAGGACGTCTTCTTCCGGATCGGCGGCGCCGGCCCCGGCTCGGCCACGACCAGCCTGATCGTGAACAGCAACAACACGATCATCGACCACATCTGGGCGTGGCGCGCCGACCATGGCGCGGGCGTCGGCTGGACCGCCAACCCGGCGGCCAACGGCCTCATCGTCAACGGCAACAACGTGACCGCGCTGGGCCTCTTCGTGGAGCACTACCAGAACTACGAAGTGCTCTGGAACGGCCAGGGTGGCAAGACCATCTTCTTCCAGAACGAGATGCCCTACGACCCGCCGTCCCAGGCCGCCTGGCGGACCGGGGCCAACGGGTACGCCGCGTACAAGGTCGCCGACTCGGTGACCAGCCACGAGGCGTGGGGTCTGGGCAGCTACTGCAACTTCACCGCGGACCCGACCATCGTCGCCGAGCACGGCTTCGAGGTGCCCAACAACGCCAACGTGAAGTTCCACGACATCCTCACCGTCTCGCTCGGTGGCAAGGGCTCGATCGCCCACGTCATCAACAGCACCGGCGGCCCCGCCCAGGGCACCGCGACGGTACCGGTGAACGTGGTCAACTACCCGTGAACCGGTAGATCCGTACCACCCGCTCCCACGAAACAAGAGGGGCGGCCGCCTCCCACGCGGCCGCCCCTTCGCCATCCTCGCCGACGCTCTGTGCGACATGGTCGTCGCGGATCGTCTGATGATCGACGGAGGTGGGACAGCATCTCGGCCACGCGCTAGGTTCCCTTCGTGGTGAGGCGTGTGGCGACCGTGGTTCTGGCCCTGCTGTGGGCCGGCTCCGTCGCGGCCCTCGCCACCGGCACCGTCGCCCGCCGGCCCGCCCTGCTCGCTCTGGCCGGCACGTCGCTGCTGCTCGTCGTGCTGGGCATGGTCGCCGTCCGGCGCCGTCGCGTACCACCGCCGCCGCCCGCCGTCGTGCGCGCCGGCGATCGGGTGGTCGGCCTCCCGCCGCGCGATCCGCACTTCGCCGGCCGCGAAGACCTGCTCGCCGCGCCGCCCAAGGTGATCACCGGGCCGCCGGGCAGCGGCACGTCCTCACTTGCCTTCGAGTACGCGTACCGGAGCGCTCACGAGTTCCAGTTCGTCGGTGTGCTGCACGCGTCCCGCCCGGAACTGCTCCCCGACCAGTACGCGAAACTGGCCGTGGCGCTCGGCGTACCGGCCGACGGTGTCGTGGCGGCGCTGGCGGACCATCGACCGTGGCTGCTGATCTTCGACGACGCGGGCGGCCCGGCCGACATCGAGCACCTGCTACCGCCCGGCGGCCGGATCATCGTGACGTCGTCCGCGCCGGGCTGGAACGCGTACACCCTGGGTGGCTTGGAAGAACCGGCGGACTTCCTGCGCAGGCGCGCGGACCTCAGCCGCAAGGAAGCCGGGGCGCTGGCCGAGACGGTGGGTGACCTGCCGCTGGCGCTGGAGCTCGCGGGCGCGTATCTCGCCGAGACCCGCGCGGACCCGCACGCCTACCTGGTACGCCTGCAGACGCTGCTCGTACGCGTTCCCGGCAACATCATGCTCGCGCTGTGGAGCCTGTCGGCGCAGCACCTGCGGGCGACGGCGCCGGACGCCTACCGGGCCCTGGAGATGTGGTCCTTCCTCGGCCCCGAACCGATCCCGCTGGCGGTGTTCGGCGACCTGGACCCGGACCCGGCCGTACGCCTCGGCCTGGCCCGCACCGACGGCGTGACCGTGACCGTCCACCCGCTCATCCAGTCCCTGGTACGCACCGCCCCCGACGTCCGCCGCCGCGAAAGCGCGACCTCGGCGGCGACGGCGTTGCGGGCCCACCTCACGGACGCCGCGGACGAGGTGTGGCGATCGGTGCTGCCGCACGTGCTGGCGGTTGTCGGAAGACCGGAGGTGGCGGGGGACCGCACGGTGTCGTGGCTCCTGCACCACGTCGAATTCCTGCGCGGCGACTCCGTGAGCTGACCGGGCGGGAGGACGGCCGTCTCCCCGCCCGATCAACGCATCATCAGGCCGGCAGGCTCCACTTCTGGTTGGCGCTGCCCGCGCACGCCCAGATCTGCAGCTGCGTACCGTCCGCCGAACTGGGGCCCGCGGCGTCGAGGCACTTGGCCGACTGCGGGTTGTAGTACTCGTTGATGCTCGTGTGCTGCCACACTTGCGCGCCGCTGCCGTTACAGTCCCACAGCTGCACCTTCGTCCCGTTCGCCGTGCCACCCGAGGCCACGTCCAGGCACTTCCCGAGTACGCGCAGGTTGCCGCCGCTGAACGTGAAGCTCTGAGCGGCGGTGCCGTTGCAGGTCCACAGCTGCGCCTTGGCTCCGTTGGCGGTGCTGGCCCCCGAGATGTCGACGCACTTGCCGCCGTACCCGGTGATCGCGTGGCCGCCCGTGCCGCCGCCGGTGTCCCAGCCGTACACGTGGACGTAGTCGACGGTCATCGTCTGCGGGAACGTCGTCGACCCGTTGGGCGAACCGGGCCAGTTACCGCCGACCGCCACGTTGAGCAGCATGAAGAACGGGTGGTCGAACACCCACTGGTTGCCGTTCGCGTCCGCGGGCGTACGCCGGCCGTACTGGATGCCGTCGATGTAGAACGTGATCGAGTCCGGCGCCCAGTCGACGGCGTACGTGTGGAACCCGTCCGCCAGGGCCGCCCCGTTCGGCAGCGTGTACGCCTGCCCCAGCCCACAGCAGCCCGAGTAGCCGGGCCCGTGCAGGGTGCCGTGGACGGTGCCCGGCTCGTTGCCGACGTTCTCCATGATGTCGACCTCGCCGGACTGCGGCCAGCCGACGCTGCCGATGTTGTCGCCGAGCATCCAGAAGGCCGGCCACAGCCCCTGCCCGCGCGGAATCTTGATACGCGACTCGAACCGGCCGTACGTCTGCGTGAACTTGCCCTGCGTCTTCAACCGGGCCGACGTGTACTGACACGACCCGTACCAGCACGAATAGCCGCTGGGGTTGCCCGCGCGGGCGGTGATGACCAGATTGCCGCTGCCGTCGAGCGCGGCGTTGCTCGTGCTGGTGGTGTAGTACTCCAGCTCGTTGTTGCCCCAGCCGCCGCCACCGGTCTCGTACGCCCACTTCGACCCGTCGGGCGCCGAACCGGCCGCCCCGTTGAAGTCGTCGGACCAGGTCAGCCCGCCGACCGCGGCGAAGGCCGGCGTACTCGTGGGGGTGGTGAGGAGGGTCGCCACGAGCAAGGGCGCGGCGGCGAGGAAGAGTGCCTTGCGGCGCAGGGTTTTCAGCTCTTTCAGGGGCATGGGCGGAAGCTCCCTTCGTGATGATCGCGGCCCGGGGGTCATGAGGGCGGGTGGGCCGGATCGATCGAAGGTTATGCCTCTGTAAATACTGTTGTCAATTCAAGCCGTGAAGTAAGGAGATGCCGCTGGGGGCATGCTCCGGCACAATGCCTTCATGATCCGCTACGGCATCCAGGACTACGAACCACGCTGGCTCAACGGCGTCGATGCCGTCAGACAGGAGCACGGCGAGCGACTGGCGGCCCTCGTCACACGGACGCTCCGCCACGTCTGGGCGGTGTGGGATCTGGCGGACGACTCCTGGTTCGTGGACGCGCCGGTGCTGATGGACTTCGGATCCGAGCAGGTCGAGATCGACCACCAGAAGTTGGACGACCTCTCCATCACCTGGAACACGATCGACCCCGCCCGCGCTATGGAGGATTCGTGGGACAACCTGACCTGGCGGCCCGCGCCCTTCCCTGAAGTCGAGGACCTGTGCGGTCGCCCGCTTCGTGCGGTCGAGCTGCTGGAATGGGTGGCTGATCGGCGCGATTTCGCGTACGGCAGCGTCGCTGTGGGATTCGACTTAGCGGCCGCGCTGGCTGACGATCTACAACGCCCTCGACGAGAACGGCTTCCAGTATCACGTGCCCGGCCCGGAATACCGTCGTCACCCCGTCGAGGCGGGTGGGGCACCTCGGCGCACTTCCTGAAAACCGTGGGGCGGCGGACGAGTCGGCCTGTACGCCGGATTCTGTACGCCCTCGCGGGCGTGGCGGCCATCCATCTCGGCGTACCGTTGCCGGTACGCTCCAGCGGCCTACCCGCAGGCTCGGGCGGGCCGCCCTCGAACGCCTGCGCAGGACCCGAGGGTCCCTTCTTGGCCTTGCTCCGGGTGGGGTTTACCGAGCCACCCCGGTCACCCGGGGTGCTGGTGGGCTCTTACCCCACCGTTTCACCCTTACCCGAGCCCCGAGGGGCCCGGGCGGTCTGTTCTCTGTGGCACTGTCCCGCGGGTCGCCCCGGGTTGCCGTTGACAACCACCCTGCCCTGTGGAGTCCGGACGTTCCTCGGCACCCGAAGGTGACGCGACCGCCCAGCCGACTCGTCCGTCGCAGGTCAAGCTTAGCAGTCCATGATCAATTATGACGCGGGCCACCCCGCCGCCGGCGCCCGCCGGTGGGACCGCAAGATCCCGCTTGGATCAGGGAAAACCACGTAATCATGGCCCAAGATTCGGGTGATATCCCTGATCCAAGCGGGATCTTGGGCGGGCCGCCGCCAAGCGGGATCTTGGGGGCGCCCGGCGGGGGAGATATACGGGTTACGATATGGGCATGTCTACAGTGGTCAAGGACCGCGACCACGTCGCCGTCGCCGCTCTCAGCCTGATCACCGTCGGCGGCGTCTACCTCGACGGCTGGGCGCACGTGAACGTACGCGGGCTGGAGACCTTCTTCACCCCCTGGCATGCCGTGTTGTACTCCGGTTTCGTCGTGACCGCGGCGTACCTGGTGGTGTTGGGGGTTCGGCTCGGCGGCCGGGCGGGCGGGCCGCAGGCCTGGTGGCACGCGTTGCCGAAGGCGTACAAGGTGGGGTTGGCGGGGGTCGCGACGTTCGCCGTCGGGGGCGCCGGGGACATGTTGTGGCATACCCTCTTCGGTGTCGAGAAGGGCGTCGACGCGCTGCTCAGCCCCACGCATCTGGTGCTGCTCGTGGGCGGGATGCTGCTGTTCTCGTCGGCCGGTGTCGCGGCCGCGCGGGTGAACGGGTCGCGGGTCGCGATCGCGCTGTCGGCCGCCGCCGTGGGTGCCGCGGCCGCGTTCTTCATGAGCTACCTCGACGTCTTCCGGCAGCCGTGGGCACGCCTGCCGTTCGTGCCCAACACCGACGACACGTACGTCATCTTCGGGGTGGGCGGTTACCTGCTCGACACCGCCGCGATCCTCGTTCCCATCCTGCTCATGCGCCGCCATCTGCCCCGGCCGCCGCGCGGCGCATTGTCCGTCGTCGTCTTCGCGGTCGCCGTCGGCGGTGGAGCCAACAGCGAGTACGCGTACCCGGCGCCCATCGTCGGTGCGGTCGTCGGTGCCGTGGTGGCCGACGTTCTGCTCGGGATCGTGCCGTGGCGGCGGGACCCGTGGCTGCTGTTCGGCTTCGCGGCACCCGTGTTCGTCTGGTCCGGGCAACTGCTGGGGACCGCGTACGCGAATGGCATGGGTTGGACCAGGGAATTGTGGGCCGGTGTGGTGGTGCTCTGCGCGCTGGGCGGATGGGCGCTCGCGGCCGTGAGCCGGCCGGCCGAGCCTCCGGTGGCGCGTGACGGCGGCGAACCGCGGGGCGGTGCCGAGCAGCGGGAGAGCGCCACAATGGCGGGGTGAGAGAGCTGGCGGAAGCGTGGCGGCGCGACGCGGCGGGGCTGCGGGCGACGCTCGCGCGGCGGCTCGGTGACCTGGACCTGGCCGAGGAGGCGCTGGCGGACGTGGCGGCGAAGGCCGCGGCGACGTGGCCGCACGACGGTGTGCCGGACAATCCGGCGGGCTGGCTGATGACCGCGGCATGGCACCGCGCGCTGGACATCCTGCGGCGGGAACGGACGGGGCGGGAGAAACTGGCGCGGCTCGCGCAGGAGCCCGCGCCGTCGGCGACGGTGCCGGACGACCGGCTGGCGCTCGTGTTCGCGTGCTGCCATCCGGCGCTGGCCGAGCCGCTGCAGGTCGCGTTGACGCTGAACGCGGTGGCGGACCTGACCGCCGAGGAGATCGGCGCGGCGTTCCTGGTGCCCACCGCGACCATGGCCCAGCGGCTCGTCCGCGCGAAGCACCGCCTGCGGCGCGAAGGCGTACGGTTCGCGGCGCCGGAGCCGGAGGAGTTGCCGCAGCGGCTGAACGCGGTCCTCGCCGTCGTGTACGCCGTCTTCAACGAGGGCTACCTGACGACCTCCACGGACCGTCCGCAGCGCCGGGAACTGGCCGGCGAGGCGCGTGATCTGGCCGCCGAACTCGCCGAGCTGATGCCGGGCGAGGCCGAGGTGGTCGGGCTGTCGGTGCTCATCGAGGTGCACGAGGCGCGCAGTGCGCAGCGCTTCGATCGCGCGGGTCGCCTCGTGCTATTGGAAGAGCAGGATCGGCGCGGCTGGGACCACGGGCGCATCCGCGAGGCGGAGCGGCGGCTGGAACGCGTACTGCGCAAGGGAACGCCGGGGCCGTATCAGACCCAGGCCGCGATCGCCGTGCTGCACGCGACCGCGGCCGACGTCGAGACGACGGACTGGCCGCAGATCCGGGCGTTGCACGACATCTGGTACGCGCAGACCGGAAATCCGGTGGTGTTGCTGAACAGAGCGGTCGCGACGTGGCGCGCGAACTCGGCCACCGTGGCGCTCGAAGAGGTGGACGCCCTGGCCGATCGGCTGGGCGCGTACCGGCTGTTCCATGCGACGCGGGGTGAACTGCTACGAGCCGTGGGCCGTGACGAGGAATCCCGGGCGGCGGTCGGCCGGGCGCTCGCGCTCGCGACCAACAGCGCCGAACGGGAACTCCTCGCTCGCAGGCTCGCCGGGACCGGCGCCTGAAACACCGGGCCCGGCAGGAAAGAAAGCCGTGGTCAGTGCGGGATGACCGGGCGTACCTCGACCGACTCGCCGTACTTGATGCCCGGCCATTCCGACGCCACCGCCACCGCCTCGTCGATGTCGTCCGCCTCGAGGATGAGGAAGCCGGCGAGGAACTCCTTCAGCTCCATGTAGGGGCCGTCCACCACGGTGACGCCGTTGTCGGTGCGGCGTACCGTCTTCGCCGTGCCCGGCAGGTCGAGTTCGGCCCCGCCGTCCACGACCTTCCCGGCCTTCTCCCATTTGGCGAGGTACGCCCAGATCTCGTCGTACCCCTCCTTCTGCGCTTCCGGGGTCGTGCCGTGCCAGGCACCCTGCCAGCAGATCAGCATCACGTACTTCACAACTGTCTCCCTTGTCGACGTTCCGGCCCGCGATCGCCGCCGGCTCAAGCGCTTTTCCAGAGTGACGATTGGCGCGTACGTCGAATCGACAGTCCGTCCACGATGACCGCTCGAAGAATTTATGACTTCAATTTCTCGCGAAATGCGCGCACATGGGTAATTTGCGATGCATAGTGACGTTGAGCAACATCGGTCCGATACCGAAGTTGCGCGACGTCCGCATCGGGCGAGGGCCTGTCGGACACATCCGTGAGGAGGAGACGATGGCCGAAGGTACCAAGGCCACCCGACCGGCGGCGAAGAAGACCACCGCTGCCCGGAAGACGGCGGCGAAGAAGGCTCCGGCGGGCCGCACGATGACCGCGGCCAAGAAGACGGCTGCCAAGAAGGCCGCCGCGAAGAAGACGACGGCGAAGAAGGCGACCGCCAAGAAGACCACCGCCAAGAAGACGGTGGCGGCGAAGAAGACCACGGCCGCGGCGAAGACGACGGCTCGGAAGGTCACGACGGCCAAGGCGACCCCCGCTCGCAAGACCGCGGCGAAGAAGGCCACGACGCGTACGGCGGCCAAGAAGACGGCGCCGGCGAAGAAGACGACGGCCAAGAAGGCCCCCGCCACCAGGACGGCGGCGAAGAAGACGACCGCCAAGAAGGCGGCCGCCAAGAAGACCACGGCGGCGAAGAAGACGACCGCCAAGAAGACCACCGCCAAGAAGACGGTGGCGGCCAAGAAGACCACGGCGCGCAAGGTCACCACCGCCAAGGCGACGCCGGCGAAGAAGACGGCGGCGAAGAAGACCGCCGCCAAGAAGGTCGGCGCGACGAAGGCCACCGCCGCGAAGAAGGCGGTCGCCAAGAAGGCCCCGGCAGCGCGCAAGACCGCGGCGAAGAAGGCGCCGGCCCGCAAGACGGCCACGCGCACGATGGCCAAGGCCACCTCGCGGATGTAGACCCGCTACAGCAATCCGACAGCGTGTGCGGACGCGTCGGGTGCCCGGCACTGGTAGGAATGTGCCGTGGTCACCCGACGCGTTTTCGCATCCGCCCTGGACTTCTCCGCGCTGCGCGCGGAACTGCATCTGCCCGCCGACTTCCCGGCCGACGCGCAGGCGCAGGCCGAGGCGAGCGCCCGTAACCCGGTGCTGCCCGATCTCGACCGCACCGACATACCCTTCGTCACCATCGACCCGCCCGGCTCCAAGGACCTCGACCAGGCCGTCTGCCTGGAACGCCGGGACGGCGGCTACCGCGTCTACTACGCCATCGCCGACGTCTACGCGGCCGTCCCGGCGGACGGCCCGCTGGAGGCCGAGACGTGGCGCCGCGGCCAGACCGTCTACCTGCCCGACGGCAACGTCCCGCTGCACCCGGTCGAGCTCAGTGAAGGCGCCGCGAGCCTGCTGCCCGACCAGGTCCGCGCGGCGGTCCTGTGGACGATCGACGTCACCCCGCAAGGCGACACCCAGGCTGTACGCGTCGAGCGCGCCCGGGTACGCAGCCGGGCGCAGCTGGCTTATCCCGGCGTACAGGCGGATTGTGATCGAGGCGCGCTGCCGGACGCCATCGCGTTGCTGCCGGAGATCGGGCGCCTGCTCGTGGAGCGCGGCCTGGACCGGGGCGCGATCAACCTGCCCATGCCGGAGCAGGACGTGGAGGAGACGGCGGACGGCTGGGAGCTGACGCTGCGCGCGCCGCTGCCGGTGGAGGAGTGGAACGCGCAGATCTCGCTGCTGACCGGCGTGGCCGCGGCGAAGATCATGCTGGCCGGGGGAGTGGGGCTGCTGCGCACGATGCCCGCGCCCTCGCTGGAGGCGATCGAGAAGCTGAAGGTGGCCGCGGCGGGTCTGGGCATCGAGTGGCCGGCGGGCAAGAGCGTGGGCCGCGTGATCGCGGGCCTGGACCCGCAGAATCCGCGGGCCGCCGCGTTCATCGACCACACCGCGGACACGCTGCGCGGCGCCGGGTACACGGCGTTCGACGGCACGCCGCCCGAGCAGTCGGAGCACGGCGGCGTCGCGGCCACGTACGCGCACGTCACGGCCCCGCTGCGCCGCCTGGCCGACCGGTACGCGACCGAGGCGGCCCTCGCCCTGTTCGCCGGGCGGCCCGTTCCCGCGCACGTCCGCGAGTCGCTGCCCAAGCTGCCCGAAGTGATGGCGGAGACCGGCCGGGTGGCGAACGCCGCCGACCGGGGCGCGATCGACCTGGCCGAGGCCGTGCTGCTGGAGAAGCGGATCGGCGAGGTCTTCCCGGCCGCCGTGATCGACGAATCGCAGATCGCCCTGGATTCCCCGCCCGTACGCGCGAAGTGCGCGGGCGACCTGAAGCCCGGCGACCGGATCCAGGCGAAGCTGACCGAGGCCGATCCCGTCAAGCGGCGTGTGAGGTTCGCCCTGGCCTGATCAACCACGGGCGACTCGTCGGTAGGGTTCGAGGCATGGCACTCGACCTCACCAGTCTTCCCGACGTGTCCGGTCTGACCGTCGGCATCCTCGGCGGCACCGGCGACCAGGGGCGGGGGCTGGCGTACCGGCTGGCCCGCGGCGGCCAGCGGGTCCTCGTCGGCTCCCGGTCGGCCGAGCGCGCGGTCGCGGCCGCCGCCGAGATCGGCCCGTCCGTCGCCGGCGCGGCCAACGAGGAGGTCGCGGCGGCCAGCGACATCGTGATCGTCGCCGTGCCGTGGGAGGGCCACGGGACGTTGCTGGCATCGCTGCGCGACCAGCTCCGGGGCAAGATCGTGGTCGACTGCGTCAACCCGCTCGGCTTCGACAAGCAGGGCCCGTACGCGCTCCCGGTCGAGGAGGGCAGCGCGGCCCAGCAGGCGGCGGCGGTCCTGCCCGAGTCCCGGGTGTGCGCCGCGTTCCACCACGTCAGCGCGGCGCTGCTGGCGGACCCCGCGGTCGACCGGATCGACCTGGACGTCCTGGTGCTCGGCGAGGACCGGGAGGCGGTCGAGGCGGTCCAGGCGCTGGCCGGCCGGATCGACGGCATGCGCGGCGTGTACGCCGGCCGGCTGCGCAACGCGCACCAGATCGAGGCGTTCACCGCCAATCTGATCGCGATGAACAAGCGCTACAAGGCCCACGCGGGAATCCGCATCACCGACGTGTAGCCGGGCCCGCCGGCGGCATGCATGATCCCGCTTGGATCAGGTTTTCGCACGTAATCATGGCCCATGATTCGGGTGATTTCCCTGATCCAAGCGGGATCATGAAAGCGGCGGTCAGAAGGTGTTCTCTGCTGTGGGGAACTGGCCGGTGCGGACTTCGTCGGCGTACTGGCGGACGGCGTCGGTCAGCACGGTGTGCAGGTCGGCGTACTTCTTGACGAAGCGGGGCAGCGGACCGGTCCGCAGTCCGGCCATGTCCTGCCACACGAGCACCTGCGCGTCCGTCTCCGGGCCCGCGCCGATGCCGATCGTCGGGATGGCCAGCTCGTGCGTGATGTTCTTGGCCACGTCGCCCGGCACCATCTCCAGGACGACCGAGAACGCGCCCGCGTCGGCGACCGCCCGGGCGTCGGCCAGGACCCGCTCGGCCGCGTCGCCCCGGCCCTGTACGCGGTACCCCCCGAGCTGGTGCTCGCTCTGCGGGGTGAAGCCGATGTGGGCCATCACGGGGATCCCGGCCGACGTGATCGCCTCGATGGCGGCGGCACTGCGTACGCCGCCTTCGAGCTTGACGGCGTGACAGCCGCCTTCCTTCATGAACCGCACGGCCGTGCGCAGGGCCTGGGTCGGGCCCTCCTCGTACGAGCCGAACGGCAGGTCGCCGACGACGAGCGTGCGCTTGGTGGCGCGGACCACGGCCCGGACGAGGGGGAGCAGTTCGTCGGCCGTGACGGGGATGGTGGTCTCGTAGCCGAAGACGTTGTTGGCCGCCGAGTCGCCGACGAGCAGGGCCGGGATGCCGGCCTGGTCGAAGAGCGCCGCCGTGTACTGGTCGTACGCCGTGAGCATCGCCCACTTCTCGCCGCGCTCCTTGGCCTGTACCAGGTCGCGGGTGCGTACGCGTTTCACTCCGTCGGCGAGGCCGCCGTAAAGGGACGGTTGGGACATCGCTGTCTCCATTCCTGCATCTCTCGAGTCCGCGCTGATGCGGTACCCGGATGGGTCGATCGTCCCACTTTGCGCATGGGGACGGTCAGTGATCGTGCAACATTTCACAGGCTGGTGAGCCTGGATACCCGGGCGACGCGTATCGCGGCCAGCGTGGAAAGATTGGCGGGGAATTCATCCATTACTCAGGGGGTTGGCCCGACCGTGGCTCAGTTCATCTACGTGCTGGAGAAGGCGCGCAAGGCGCACGGCGACAAGGTCGTTCTCGACAATGTCACGCTGAACTTCCTGCCCGGCGCCAAGATCGGCGTGGTCGGCCCGAACGGTGCCGGTAAGTCCAGCCTGCTGCGCATCATGGCCGGCCAGGACCAGGTCAGCAACGGCGAGGCCCGGCTCATGCCCGGCTACACCGTCGGCATGGTCGCTCAGGAGCCGAAGCTCGACGAGACGAAGACCGTCCTGGAGAACATCGAGCTGGCCGTCGCGGGCACCAAGGCCAAGCTGGCGCGGTTCAACGAGATCGCCGAGCTGATGGCGACCGACTACTCCGACGAGCTCATGAACGAGATGGGCAAGCTGCAGGAGGAGCTCGACCACGCCGACGCCTGGGACCTGGACTCCAAGCTCGAGCAGGCGATGGACGCGCTGCGCTGCCCGCCCGCCGACGCGCCCGTGGGCCCGCTGTCGGGTGGTGAGAAGCGCCGCGTCGCGCTCTGCAAGCTGCTGCTGGAGCAGCCCGACCTGCTGCTGCTCGACGAGCCCACCAACCACCTCGACGCCGAGAGCGTGCTCTGGCTGGAGCAGCACCTCGCCGCCTACCCGGGCACGGTCATCGCGATCACCCACGACCGGTACTTCCTGGACAACGTGGCCCAGTGGATCCTGGAGCTCGACCGCGGCCGCGCGTACCCGTACGAGGGCAACTACTCGACGTACCTGGAGAAGAAGGCGCAGCGTCTCGCGGTCGAGGGCCGCAAGGACGCGAAGATGAAGAAGCGCCTCTCCGAGGAGCTGGAGTGGGTGCGCTCCAACGCCAAGGCCCGCCAGACCAAGTCGCGCGCCCGCCTGGACCGCTACGAGGAGATGGCCGCCGAGGCGGAGAAGACCCGCAAGCTCGACTTCGACGAGATCCAGATCCCGCCGGGCCCGCGCCTGGGCAACACGGTCATCGAGGCCAAGGAGCTCGTGAAGGGCTTCGGCGACCGGGTGCTCATCGACGGCCTGTCGTTCTCCCTGCCGCGCAACGGCATCGTCGGCATCATCGGCCCGAACGGCGTCGGCAAGACGACGCTGTTCAAGACGATCGTCGGGATCGAGAAGCCGGACAACGGCTCGGTCAAGGTCGGCGAGACGGTATCGTTGTCCTATGTGGACCAGAACCGGGCCGGCCTGGACACCGCCAAGACGGTGTGGGAGGTCGTCTCCGACGGTCTCGACCACCTGATGGTCGGCAAGGTCGAGATGCCGTCGCGGGCGTACGTGGCCGCGTTCGGTTTCCGGGGCCCGGACCAGCAGAAGCCGGTCAACGTGCTGTCCGGCGGTGAGCGCAACCGGCTCAACCTGGCCCTGACGCTGAAGATCGGCGGCAACGTCCTGCTGCTCGACGAGCCGACCAACGACCTCGACGTCGAGACGCTCTCCAGCCTGGAGAACGCGCTGCTGGAGTTCCCCGGCTGCGCCGTGGTCATCTCCCACGACCGCATGTTCCTCGACCGCGTCGCGACCCACATCCTCGCCTGGGAGGGCGACGACGAGGACGACGCGAAGTGGTTCTGGTTCGAGGGCAACTTCGAGGCGTACGAGAAGAACAAGATCGACCGTATGGGTGCCGAGGCGGCCCGGCCGCACCGCGTCACCCACCGCAAGCTCACCCGTGACTGACCTCGCGGCCACGGGCAGGCCCAAGCGGTTCGTGTACCACTGCGGCCTGCGCTGGTCGGACCTGGACGCCTACGGGCACGTCAACAACGCGCGCTTTCTCACCCTCTACGAGGAGGCGCGCGTGGCGATGATGTTCGTGGGCGCCCGGGCCGCCGGGCTGACGACGTTCGAGGAGGGGATCGTCGTGTCGCGGCACGAGGTGGACTACCTCCGGCCGATCGACTACGGCGATCCCGTCCGCATCGAGCTGTGGGTCGAGGAGCTGCGCACCTCCCGCTTCACGGTCTGCTACGAACTGTTCGACGGCGACGTGCTCGCCAGCCGCGCGCGTACCATCCTCGTGCCGTTCGACCTGCGCAACGGGCGGCCCCGCCGGCTCACCGACAGCGAGCAGGAGTTCCTGCGGCCATGGGCGACGACTTCCTGACCCGGCTGCTGCGGCTCGACCCCGCCAGCCTCGTCCGTACGCGTCCCGCCGGCCCCGACGCGGTGGCCTGGTGGTCGATGCTGCCGTGGGGCGTGCTGGCCACGCGTACCGTGGCGGGTTCGGTGTCGGCCGACCGGACTGTGAGCGCCGCGGACCTGGCCGGGGGTACGGCCCGCCCGGCGAACCGGGACGGCGACTGGCGCTGGGCGCTCCCGCCGGCCACCTCCGACGCCGTCGAGGTGCTCCCCGCCGCGGTGGTGCGGGACATCGCCGCCGCGGCCGCGCGTACGCTGCGCGAAGCGATGGAGTCCGGTGTGGACGGTCGACCCGTCGGATCCCGGGCCCTGCGCGACGCCCTGCTCGACCACGTCGCCGTGACCGTCCAGGTCGACCGGCCCGGTCCGCACGAGGGCCGGAACGTGCCCGTCTCCCTGCGGCTCGTACAGGCGTTGACGCGTACGGGATTGCTCGAAGGCGCCGAGTCCGTCGAGGTACGCGTAGCCGGCCCCTGGACGGGCCTCGCGACGGGCGAGGGAGCGGTGTGGTATCGCGCTTCCGCTCCGACCTTGCGCCCGCTCTGATATCGGGGTTATTCTGCCCATCGCCTGTCTATCGGGTGAACAGCTGATCGTCGCTGAACCGAACGGATCGGGGATGCGATTGGGGGGCTGCTATAACTCGTACTTCCAGGTAACGTTCAGCCTCGGGATCACACGCAAGGTAACCGTTCGGATCCATAGAGGAGCGCGAGCAATGCCGTGGTGGTCAGTCGGGTCATGGTTTGTGCCGTCTCGTTCACAACGTCATAGCACGGGGGCTTCAGAGAAACCCCAGCCCGACTGCGGCGGGCTGGACCGCAACACCTTTGCCGTGCCCGACGACCTGTCGATGCTCGGTATGCCGCCCCAGCAGGGGGCCGTCGCACCCGTCACGCTTGCCCGCGTGGGGGTCGCGCTCAATCTGCTGGACGTGCGCTACCTGTCCGACGGCTACGGCAATCTCCTCGCCATGTGGGAGAGGCACGCGCTGCTGTACACAATGGAGGGACCCGAGGACGAGATCCTCGTGATCCGGGCCCGTCCACACGCGACCGTGCCGATGGACTTCGCCGACCGCGCGTACCGCGCGATCAACGAATGGAACCACCTCAACCGCTTCGCGAAGGCCTACGTCGGCGACCCCACCGACACCGGCCAGCTGCCGATCTACGCCGAGACCCAGGTCCCCCTCGGCGCGGGCGTCCACGACGCGCTCCTGGTCGAGCTCGTCGAGTGCGGCGCGTCGGTGGCGGTCAGCTTCGTCGACTGGTTGCACTCGGAGGCGGCGCTCATCTAGTCCCTCCGGTGTCCCGCTCCACGCACCGTCCCCGTCCCGCTTGTTTCAGGCCTCACCCGTGGCGATCCCCGCGCCCACGTGCCACGGGTGAGGCACTTTCCGTCCCCGGATCACGATCTTAAATTCAAGATCATTTATAGGATACGCGTATCCCATCCGACGGTTCGTTCAGTGCTCTGACGCCGGGGTGGGGCCCCGCGCGCCGCGTCCTGCCCCGGCTCGCCGTGACTCATTTCCTCTGTGATCGGCCATTGACATCTGTTTAATGGTTAGACAAACTGTCTAACCATTGGATCGGTGCCGGACGCCGCGCCTCGTTCCGGCGCCCCGTAGGGATGGGGTCAGCATGAGATACCGATGGGGCGTCGCGGCCGCTGTTCTGAGCCTGATCGGTGCGGTTCTGCCCGCATCGGCCGGCTCGGCGGCAAGCCGGGGAGCGCTTGCGCGAGCCGCAGGGAGTTCAGTCAGCACGCGGTACGAGGCCGAGAGCGCCACGATCTCGCAGGGAGTGGTGGAGTCCAATCACCTGAACTTCTCCGGGACCGGCTTCGTCAACGGCGACAACGTCGTCGGCAGCTATACACAGTGGACCGTCAACGCGGCGAGCGCGGGCACCGCGACCCTGACGATCCGGTACTCGAACGGGACCACCGTCGACCGGCCGGCCGACGTGACGGTGAACGGGACGGTCGTGGGGGCGGCCGTCTCGTTCCCGTCCACGACGAACTGGGACAGCTGGGCGAACAAGACCTTCACCGTGGCCGTGCCCGCCGGAACGAACACCGTACGCGTCACCGCCACCACCGCCAACGGTCCGGCCAATCTGGATTACCTGGACGTCGACGTGGCCGCTCCGGCGAGCGACTACCAGGCGGAGGACGCGACCCTGTCGCAGGCGGCCGTGGCCACCAACCACACCGGCTACACGGGTACGGGCTTCGTGGACTACACGAACATCGCCGGCTCGTACATCCAGTGGTCGGTGAACGCCGCCGCCGCGGGTACGCAGACCCTGACGTTCCGCTACTCGAACGGCACCGCGGTCGACCGGCCGATGGACATCACGGTCAACGGAACCGTCGTGGCGGCCGGGGTCTCGTTCCCCGCGACGACCGACTGGGACACCTGGACGACCAAGGCGGTCACCGCGAGCCTGGTCGCCGGGGCGAACACCGTCCGGGCCACGGCCACCACGGCCAACGGCGGCCCGAACGTCGACGTGCTCTCCGTGACCGATGGCGGTGGCGGCGGCGACACGCAGGCGCCGAGCGTACCGGGGAGTGTGCACTCGACGGCCGTCACGGCGAGCAGCGTCAGCCTGGCCTGGACGGCGTCGACCGACAACGTCGGCGTCACCGGATATGACGTGTACAACGGGTCCAGCCTGGCGACGAACGTGTCCGGGACGTCGGCCACCGTCGGCGGGCTGGCCGCGGGCACGGCGTACACGTTCACGGTGAAGGCCCGGGACGCGGCGGGCAACGTGAGCGCGGCATCCTCGCCGGTGACCGTCACGACGAGTGCGAGCAGCGGCGGTCCGGCCGTGCCGTTCGGCAGCCACCAGTTCGCGTACGCGGCGGGGACGCTGAAGCCGTCGGGTTCGCAGTCCTCCCTGGACGCGGCCGTGGTGACGCTCTACAACAAGTGGAAGGCGAACTTCGTCAAGCAGAACTGCGGCAACGGCTGGTACGAGACGATCTCGCCGGACGCCGACCACCCTTACGTCGCGGAGGGCCAGGGCTACGGCATGGTCGTCGTGGCGACGATGGCCGGGGCCGACGCGAACGCGAAGACCATCTTCGACGGCATGGTCAAGTACATGCTCGCCCACCCGTCGGTGAACAACGCCGACCTGCTCGCGGCCGAGCAGGACACCTCCTGCAAGAGCGTCAACGGTTCGGACTCCGCGACCGACGGCGACATGGACGTGGCGTTCGGGCTCCTGCTCGCCGACAAGCAGTGGGGCAGCGCGGGCACCTACAACTACAAGCAGCTCGCCATCAAGCACATCAACGCCATCAAGGCGAGCGAGGTCAACTCCACCACCCACCTGCTGCTGCTCGGCGACTGGAGCGACGCGAGCGACTCGCTGCACTACGTCACCCGGCCGTCCGACTTCATGATCGACCACATGCGGGCGTTCAAGACCGCGACGGGCGACGCCACGTGGGACACCATCCGGTCCGCGCACCAGACGCTCATCACGAACATGCAGTCGCAGTACGCCGCGAGCACGGGCCTGCTGCCGGACTTCGTGCAGAACACCAACACGACGCCGAAGCCGCCCTCGGGCCAGATCCTGGAGAGCGCCAACGACGGCAAGTACTACTGGAACTCCTGCCGTACGCCGTGGCGTATCGGGGCCGACGCGGTCACCAGCGGCAACTCGGCCTCGCTGGCGTCGGCCCGCAAGATGAACAGCTGGATCAAGTCGAAGGTGTCGGGCAACCCGAACAGCATCGTGGACGGGTACTCGCTGTCCGGGTCGAACCTGGACGCCGGCAACGACGCGTGCTTCGTGGCGCCGTTCGCGGTGGCGGCGATGACCGACAGCGGCAGCCAGGCGTGGCTCGACGCGCTCTGGTCGCACATGGTCGGCACGTCGTTCGGCTCGTCGGAGTACTACAACACGAGTGTCCAGCTCCAGGTGATGATCGTCGCCTCCGGGAACTTCTGGGTGCCGTGATCCGACGGATCGGCCTGTTCTCAGTGCACGGCTGGGAACAGGCCGATCCTTCCGTGGTACTCGTGGCCGAGCTGGTCGGTGTCCGAGCCGACCAGCAGGCCCTGCGGGCACACCACGAAGGCGCGCAGGCCCTCGCCACGCGTACGGGTAGGGTTCCAGGCGGTCGCCTTGCCGGTCACCGGGTCGATCGCGGAGATGCCCGGCCGGGAGACCGCCCCGGAACCAGCCGACTCGTCGCCGTACGGGTTGTCCAGCCACCGCTGGTGCCCGCCGACGTAGACGGCCGAGCCGGTGACGGCCACGGCGTACAGGGAGTCGCCGCCGGTGTGGTTGACCCAGGTCGGCCGGTGTACGCCAGGCGAGCTCTCGAACCGCGCGGCCGTGTCGCAGAGCAGGTTGGGCGCGGTCATCCGGCCGGTGGTGACGACGACGAAGTAGCGGCCGTCCGGGGCGAAGTCGACGGCGCGCATGTAGGTGTCGAACTGCTTGCGGCACCGCGGGTTGTACGCGTTCGTGCGCCAGTCCGCGAGCGCCACCCGGGGCCGGCTGATGTCGAGCATGACGAGCTGGGCCCGCGGCGCGCCCAGGGCCCGGGTCAGCGCGCCGATGACGACCAGGCGATCCCCGGCCGGACTGACCGCGACGTCCTCGACCTTCGTCCGGCCGAGCTCGGGTGCGTCCAGCCGCGCGTCGAAGACCGTGTCCACCGCCCCGGTACGCGCGTCCACCCGCGCCAGCGCCTTGCGGGCGACCCCGTCGACGTGACTGAACCAGCCACCCACGTACGCCTGGCCACCGTGCACGACGACCGCGCGTACGTCGCCGTCGACCGAGGCGCGGAAACCCGGCGAGACGCGGCCGGTGGCGACGTCGAGGCGTACCAGGCCCCGCATGGCGACCCCGTTGACGTGCTGGAAGAAGCCGCCGACGAGGACGCTGCCGTCCGGGCCGGCGGCGAGGGTCCGGACCGGGCCGTCGACGTCCGGGCGGAACGCCTGCACCGCACCGGTGTCGAGGCTGAACGCCATCAGGTAGTCCCGGTCGAACCGCGTACGCCGATCAGCCGACGCGACCTGGGCGAAGTCCCCGCCGACCACGACCGTACGCCCGACGAGCGCCATGGCCCAGACCTGCCCGTCGAGGATGTGCGGCGTCCAGTCGACCGGGTCGGCGGAGATCCGGCCCTGGGCCGGGGCGGCCGTCGCGGGCGAGGCGAGGAACAGGGCGGCGAGGAAGGCGGTCAGGACGAGGATGCTACGGCGCATACCTGCCTAACGATCATCCTCAGGCGACGGAATCTCCCGTATTCACCATGAAGTAGGCAGCCCGCTCGAGATAGTCCCAGAGAGTCTGGCGCAGTTCGGGGGACAGGTCGAGCGAGTCCACCGCGTCGTGCATGTGCGCGAGCCACGCGTCGCGGGCGGTCGCGTCGACCGCGAAGGGCGCGTGCCGTATCCGGAGGCGGGGGTGCCCGCGTTCCTCGGAGTACGTCGTCGGCCCGCCCCAGTACTGCACGAGGAACTTCGTCAGCCGGTCGCGCGCCGGCCCGAGGTCCTCCTCCGGGTACATCGGGCGCAGCAGCGGATCGTCGGCCACACCGGCGTAGAAGACGTCCACCAGCTTGCGGAAGGTGGGCTCGCCGCCGAACTGTTCGTAGAGGCTGACCGTCACGCCTCCATCTTGCCAGCCGTCGCGGAGATCGACACCGCCGCTCGGGCGGTCAGGCGCCCTGGCTCAGCGCACCGGCCCGAGGGCTGGGCGAGGCGGCGGGCTGCGCGGGCGGCTGGGCGGGCGAGCGGGCGGCCAGCGCCTGGTCGAAGGTCTCCCGGCTCGGCCAGGCCAGCGCGATGCAGATCATGACGAGCAGACCGAGGACGCTCCACACCCCGACGGCCAGGGGCAGCGCGATCCGGTCGGCCAGCAGTCCGGCCGCGAAGATCCCGATCCCCTGCGTCAGCTGTACGCCCATCTGCATCACCCCGAACGCGCGCGCCCGGTAACCGTCGGGCAGGACGCGTACGAAAAGGGAATTGCTGGTGGGGACCATGCCGCTGACGAAGAAGCCGGTGGCGAAGGCCATCAGGCAGACCACCGCGAAGCGCGGTTCCAGCAGCGACGGGATGAGGACCGCGGGGACGGCGAGGGAGAACGGGATGATCAGCGAGCGGCGCCGGGCGGGCGAGAACAGGCGGGTCAGCAGCAGGGCGCCGACCACCTGGCCGACCGGGTTGGCCATCATGATGAGGCCCTGCCAGACGCCCTGCGTGGACGCGTTCGCCGGATGCAGCCAGGCCGCCCAGGCGGCGCCGAGCCCCTCGGGCACGGTCGAGAACACGGAGGCGCCGAAGACGACGAGCGCGATCGAGCGCAGCGTCGCGGTGCCGAAGACGAGCCGGAACCCGTCGCTGGTCTCCCGCAGCAGGTGGCGCCGGGTCGACCCGGCCGGCGGACGGCTCTGGACCCAGGTGATCAGCAGCAGCGCGCTCAGCGCGAAGGTGGCGGCGTCGAACGCCAGCGCGCCGCGCGGGTTGACCGCCGCCACGAGGCCGCCGATCAGATAGCCGCCGACCTGCGCCGCTTGGCCGGAAGTCAGGTTGAGGGCGAGGCCGACGGTCAGCTGGTCGCCCGGCAGGATCTGCGGCAGCATCGCGGACTTGGCCGCCTGCGCCGGCGGGCTGGCCAGCGAGGCCAGGAAGAGCAGCGTGAGCATGGCCCACAACGGCATGCCCGGCACGGCCACCAGCGCGATCAGCGTCATCCGGACCAGATCACAGGTGATCATGACCGTGCGGTAGCGGTAGCGTTCGGCCAGCGTCGCCAGCAGCGGGCCCGCGATCAGCCACGGCGCGTAGCTCAGCGCGAACGCGGCGGCCGACAGGGCGGGGGAGCCGGTCTCGGCGAAGACCAGCGCGGTGATCGCGGCTTTGGCGAAATAGTCGCCGACCCAGGAGAGAAGGCTCGCACCGAAGATCGTCCGGTATTCGCCGTTCGCCAGCACCTCACGGTACGTGGCCGACCGCTCTTCCGGTCCGGGTGCACTCTTCGCGCCATCCTCGGGGGTGATCCGGGACACCGTGGAGCCTCCATAGTTCGCGACAACGGTGCACGGGTCGGTCACCGCTTCGCAATTCGGGCGACATGCGACGTTCCTGCCGTCTTGCTTCGTGCCCCGATTCTGCCCGAATAGACGAGGGTTGGCTAGTCCCCACGGGGGAAGTCGATGCGAGTCCGGGCTTTCTGTGCGGCATTAACGGACAAAGACCGTTAATGCCGACTTCGCGCTTTATTCTGCGCCCAGTTCCCCGGTCGCGTCCAGGCCCTGCGCGGCCCGGACCGCCCGCAGGTTCTGCACCGACACGGCGAGGCCCGAGCGGAACAGCGCCTCGGTCAGGCGGCGGCGCAGCTCGCGGGCCACGCGTACGTTGGCGTCACTGGTGGTCTTGGCGGTGACCCGCACGACCACGCCGTCGATGGTGACGTTCTCGACGCCCGCGACCTTGGGCAGGTCCAGGAAGTCGTCGGCGTACTCGGGGTCGGCGCCGAGCTCGTCGGCCGCCTGCCGCAGGACCGCGACCGCCTCGTCCACCGGCGCGAAGCCGATCGGGATGTCGATGACCGCGACCGAGTTGCCCTGGCTGTGGTTGCCGACGCGGAGGATCTCGCCGTTGCGCACGTACCAGACGACGCCCTTCATGTCGCGGATCGTGATCGTACGCAGCCCGACCGCCTCCACGACGCCGGTCACGTCGCCGACGTCGACCACGTCCCCGACGCCGTACTGGTCCTCGAGCAGCATGAACAGGCCGCCGATGAGGTCCTTGACCAGCGACTGGGCGCCGAAGCCGAGGGCCGCGCCGACGATGCCGAGGCCGGCGACGAGGGGCGTGAGATCGATGCCCAGCTCGCCGAGGACCATCAGGCCCGCGACGGAGAAGATGACGACCGTCGCGAAACTGCGCAGGACCGAGCCGATCGCGGCCGCCCGCTGGCGCCGCCGCTCCGGGAACAGGCTGGTCGCCTCGGTGAGCCCGTTCGGCAGCCGCTCCCGCAGCGGTCGCAGCAGCGTGGGGACCTTGCCCTCGCCGGCCCGGTCGGTCAGCCGGGTGATCGTCCGGTTGATCAGCGCCCGGGCGATGAGCGCGAGCACGATGATGAGCAGGATGCGGGCCGGTTTGATGACCCAGAGACTGCTCTGCGCGACGCCGGCCGAGCCCGTCGTCTTCTGCAGCCACTCGCAGACCGCGTCGTTGTCGCAGACGTTGGTCCTGGACGGTGCCGGAGCTGGGGTCGCGTCGGCGAGAAAGTTCGCGAGGGGCAGGAGCGCGGCGATCACGGAGAGCTAGTTAACCTGGCGAATCGCCGCTGCGCCAGTCGGCCAGACTTTTCCGGAATTTCGGGCGCTTTGCACTACACGCTGGTGAATTCTTCGCTTGATGTCCAAAAAGACCGTGCGTTTACCACATCTGTCGGTCACGATGGTGGTACACCCCCGTTCGGGGAAGGGCTGCACGCGCGAAGGGTGACGGCGATGCCTGACATACGACGCACAAAGGCCTCCGCCCTGGTTCTCAATGCCACCTACGAGCCCCTGTGCGTCGTCTCGGTACGCCGAGCCGCGATCCTCGTCCTCTCCGGTAAGGCAGTCTGCGTCGCCGACGGCGAAGGCGTACTGCACAGCACCCGGCGAGCGCTCAACGTGCCCCTGGTCATCCGGCTGCAGCGCTTCGTACGCGTCCCGTACCGCACTCATGTCGGGCTGTCCCGGCGGGCGATCTTCGCTCGGGACGGCGGCCGCTGCGTCTACTGCGCCGGCCCGGCCGAGACGATCGACCACGTGATGCCGAAGTCCAAGGGCGGCGGCCACCACTGGGAGAACGTCGTCGCGGCCTGCGCCCGCTGCAACCACACCAAGGGCGACAAGACGCTGAACGAGCTCGGTTGGCGCCTGCCGGTGCAGCCCTCGATCCCGAAGGGCGCCGTGTGGCGCGTGCTGGGGCATCGCGTACCGGACCCGCGCTGGGCGGAGTGGCTCGCACCCGCGCTCTAGGGCCTGTCTCCCGGATCATTCGCGGCCCGTTGGCGGCCTCAGACGACGATCGGCGGCGCTTGAGTCTTCGCCGACAGGCCACCAGCCTGACGACGAAGATCAAGCTTGCCGAATCGCCGCCTGAGACTCGCCACCGGACCACGAGATCCGGGAGACAGGCCCTAGGCCTTGTGCACCGTGACCAGCGACGCGAAGACGATCACATTGCTGGCGTAGCCGAGCTCACCGCCGACCCACGTCCCGCCGCAGGTGATCAGCCGCAGCCCCGGGCGGCTGTAGTCGTCGTACACCCGTTTGACCGGCAGCTGCGCCTTCGAGAAGGTCTCCACCGAGTTCACCTCGAAGATCGCGACCTGCCGGTCCCGCCGCGTGATCTCGATCCGGGCGCCCGCCTTGAGATCGTCGATGTGCGCGAAGACGGCCGGATGGTCCTTCGTGTCGACGTGCCCGACCAGGATCGCCGGCCCGTACTGGCCCGGCGTCGGCCCCTCCCGGAACCAGCCGGCCTCGTTGCGCAGGGCCAGCGCCGGCACCGCGATCGAGCCGTCGGTATCCCGGCCGACCCCGTGCACCGGTGCGCGCAGGCCGATCGAGGGAATGACGATCCGCGTCGGCTGGCTGGGCCCGAGGACCGGAAACCTGCCGGGCGGCGGCTTGCTCCCGGATCCGGAGAACAGGGACGACAGGTGGATGTTGCCGGTGGCCTGGCCGAGTCCCAGCCCGGCGCAGAAGATGCCACCGACGACGAGGACGGCGGCGAGCGTACCCGGCCACCGCCCGGCCCTCGGCCGCACGCCGGTCTACTCCACGGCGCGGCGCCGGCGGGCCGCCCAGACCGCGAGGACGCCGCCCGCGCCGACCGCGGCGAGGCCGCCGGCCAGCATCGCGGTACCGCCGCCCTTGCCGTGGTCCGCGAAGTAGCCGCCGCCGGTGTTGGGGCCCTTGGTCGGCTTCGACGTGGCGCTGATCACCCACAGTGTGGTGGTCGCGGTGCCGCCCGTCGCGCAGGTGAGCTTGACCGGGTACCCGTGCGGCGCCGTGTTGGCGGGGATGGTGCCGGTGCCGATGAGGAAGCCGTTCTCCGGCGTGAGGATCACCGATCCGGCGGCGCTGCCGAAGGCGCTCGACGTCGCCTTCGCCGGGTTGACCGTGGAACCGCAGCTCGCACGCAGGCTGACGGAGAATCCAGCGAGGATCGTGGAGGGATTCACTTCGATGAAGACGGTTTCGGCGTGCGCGGGCGCGGGCCCGATCAGCAGCGTCGCGCTCCCCGCGAGCAGGGCGGCGCCGACGGCGGCGACCCGCGACCAGGCCCTCCGGGACAGAGCAGTCCTCATGGCATTTCCTCTCTTATGTCCGTGTCGTCATCCTCTCAGAGAAACACGGGCAATGAGGTGATTGCGAAAACTCGGATCGACCCCGCGACCTGTGCGGATCGTCGTTAGCGTTAGCGTTAGCTGGTCCACGTCGGAACGACGCCTTGGGGGCGTTGATCTTGTCTATTCCTGAGACGGTACTTGTTTACGTCGCGGCACCCCTCGCGGTGATCGCGATCATCGCGGGCATTGTCTTCGCGAGCGGTGGCAAGAGCCGTACCCGGCGCTACCGGCCGGGTCGGCCGTACGACTTCGCCCCGGTCTGGTTCACCGCGTCCGGGGAAACCGCGGGGACCCACGCGGAGGACGCCCACGGTGCGGCGATCGAGCACCGTTCCCCGCAGGCGGCGCTGCCTGCGGCGGTCTCCGCCCCGGGCGTGACGGGAGGCGCAAGTGACCGCTGGTGAAGCGAAGGTGGAGCAGGCCAACGACGGTCCTTTCACGACGCGTCAGCTGCTCCGCCTGGACGAGGCCCTCCGGCTCGCCGACCAGACGACCGGGCTGAACTTCAGCATCTACTGCGGCGAGCTCACCGAGCCCGCCCGCGAAGCGGCCGAGAAGCTGCACGGCGAGCTGGTCGACCCGGCCAACTCCGTGCTGCTCGCGGCCTCGCCCGAGCAGCGTCAGCTGGAGATCGTCACCGGTGAGCAGGCCCGCAAGCGCCTGCACGACCGCGACTGCAAGCTCGCCGCCTTCTCGATGGTGGCGGCCTTCGGCGGCGGCGACCTGGCTGGCGGTTTCATCAGCGGGATCGCCATGCTGGTCAACCTGGCCGGCCGCGCCTGACCCGCGGGCACCGGACGCAGACGACGAAGGCCGCCCCGACGGATCGGGGCGGCCTTCTCGTGTACGCGATCAGGCGGCGGCGTCGCAGGCGCGGGCCTTGAGCGCCCGGGCCACGGAGTCCACGCCCTCGCCGACGAGCCGGCGCAGCGGGGCCGGGTGGCCGTCCTGCGCGAGCCACGCCTCGGTGGCGGCCACCATCTCGTCACTGACCTGCAGCGCGGGGTAGCCGAGCACGAGGAACTCCTGCGCCGGCTCGCTGTCCCGCTTGGCCCAGATCTCGGCGGCGACGTCGAGGAACTTCTGCGCGTACGGCTGGGTCAGCTCGACCTGCGTCGGGTGCTGGAAGCCCAGCAGCAGCGCGCGCGACCGCCAGTTGGCCGGCTCCTCGTCACCGGTGAGCTCCGCCCACGCGGCCGCCTTCGCCTCGGGATCGGGCAGCAGCGTGACCGCCGTGGCGGCTTCCTTGTCGCCGCTGGCCGTCTGGTCCGCCGCGTGCTCGTCCTCGACCTCGTCCCGGCTCAGTACGCCGTTGGCCGCCAGCGCCTGCACGAGCTGCCAGCGCAGTTCGCCCGCGATCGTCAGCCCGGCCGGTACGCCCTTGCCGTCCAGCCAGCCGCGCAGTTCGGCGAGTTCGTCGGCGCTGCGCGCGGCTCCGATGAACGCCCGGGCCCACAGCAGCTGGAAGCCGCTGCCCGGCTCGGCGGCGATCATCGTCTCGCGGGCGGTCGACGCGAGCCGGGCCCAGCCGGTCGGCGCCCACTGCGGGTCGGCGTAGAAGGTGAGGGCCGAGCGCAGCTGGTTGAGCGTCGCCGTGACGAGGTTGACGTCGTCCTCGGTCGGCAGGCCCGACACCACCTGGGTGAGGTAGTCGCGGGTGGCCAGTTCGGCGTCGCGCACCATGTCCCAGGCCGCGGCCCAGCACAGTGCCCGGGTCAGCGACGAGGCGAAGCCGCCGATGTGGCGTACGACCGTCGCCATGGAACGGTCGTCGAGACGCAGCTTCAGGTAGGAGTGGTCGCCCTCGTTGAGCACCAGGGCGTCGGCCGCCTTGACCCCGGCCAGCGCCGTGATCTCGGTCTCCGGACCGGTGACGTCCACCTCGATCACGTCCCGGCGGACCAGCCGGTCGCCGTCGAGGTCGAACAGGCCGACCCCGATCCGGTGCGTACGCAGCACGGGGTGGCTGTCGGGGGCGGACTGGAGCACCTTGACCGACGCGTACGCGCCGTCCTCGCCGATCTCGACGACCGGGGTCAGGGTGTTGACCTGGGCCGTCTTCAGCCACTGGTCGGCGAAGTCGGTCAGTTCCCGGCCGGACGCCGCCTCGAGCTCGGTCAGCAGGTCGGTGAAGGTCGCGTTGCCCCACGCGTGCTTGGCGAAGTAGCTGCGCAGGCCCTGCGTGAACGGTTCGATCCCGACGTACGCCACCAGCTGCTTGATGACGGACGCGCCCTTCGCGTACGTGATGCCGTCGAAGTTGACCTCCACGGCCGCGACGTCGGGCATCTCGCTGTAGACGGGGTGGGTGCTGGACATCTGGTCCTGGCGGTAGCCCCAGTTCTTGCGGATCGACAGGAAGGTCGTCCAGGCGTCGGTGAACCGGGTGCCCTCGGTGTTGGCCCAGTGCGACGCCCACTCGGCGAACGACTCGTTCAGCCACAGGTCGTCCCACCAGCGCATGGTGACCAGGTCGCCGAACCACATGTGGGCCATCTCGTGCAGGATCGTGTTGGCCCGCTGCTCGTACTCGTAGTCGGTGACCGCGGAGCGGAAGATGAACCACTGCTCGGCGTTGGTGATGCAGCCGAAGTTCTCCATCGCGCCGGCGTTGAACTCGGGCACGATCAGCTGGTCGTACTTGGGCAGCGGGTACCGCACGCCGAACTTCGCGTGGAAGAAGTCGAAGCCCTGCTTGGTGATGAGGAAGATCTCCTCGGGGTCCAGGTACTGCGCCATGCTCGCCCGGCAGAAGATGCCGAGGTCGATGCCGTCGTGCGAGTCGCGGACCTCGTGGTACGCCCCGGCGCACAGCGCGGTCACGTACGTGCTCATCGTCGCCGACTCCGCGAAGTGGACGATCTGCGCGCCCGGCTCACCCTGCTCGACCGAGGCGACCGGGGAGTTCGAGACGACCTTCCAGTGCCGCGGCGCCGTCACGTGCCACGTGTAGGTGGCCTTGAGGTCGGGCTGGTCGAAACAGGCGTAGACCTTCTGGGCGTCCTGCGTCTCGAACTGGCTGTAGAGGTAGACCTCCTTGTCGACCGGGTCGACCGCGCGGTGCAGGCCCTGGCCGGACGTGGAGTAGTCGTAGTCGGCGTCGACGACCAGGACGTTGTGCGCGGCCAGGCCGGTGAGCGGCAGCCCCGTCGTGTCGGCCCAGCCGGAGACGTCGACCGGCGCGCCGTTCAGCGTCGCGCCGCGGATCGCGCGGGCGGCGACCTCGATGAAGGTCTGCGCGCCCGGTTCGGAGCAGTCGAAGGTGACTCGCGTGACCGAATGGAAGGTGCCGTCGCCGGGGTTGCCGGAGCCGTCGGTGAGATCGATGCTGATGTCGTACGAGCCCACCTTCAGCAGGCGGGCCCTCTCGACCGCCTCCGTCTGGGTGAGGTTACGCACTCCTGCCACGGTGGTCACTCCTTGATATGGCTCAGTTGACTGATGTCGATAATTCCGTAAGGTGCCGGGATGTGACTGGACCTTAGCACCGGGTCACCTGTCTATTAGTCGGCCATTTCCCCGCGTTCCGCCACTCGTTGCACCCCTCGTATCAACCCTCGCACCCCCGCGGGCCGAGCCGAGGAGGAACCGGAAATGGCCGAGTCGACCGCCACGCCCTGGACGCTTGCCAGCCATCCCGACGACGTGGCCGCGTGCAGCGGCGCCGTCGGCGTCGGCGTGACCGCCGGGCAGTGGGCCGATCCCGAGCTGGCCGCCCTGGTGGCGCCGCCGGTGACCGTGTCGGCGGCCGGCGTACGCGCCCCCGGCCGCCACCGCCTGGCCCTCGCGCCGTTCCCCGTACCGGTGCCGGCGCCCATCCCCGTGGCCGAGCGTTTGCCCACGTGGCGAGACCTCGCCGGGGCGCTCGCGCCGGCCTGACCCGGCGCCGGTACGTTTCCGTCATGACGGTTGTGCACCCGATTCCTCACGCCTGGCTCGCGACGCCCGCCGGCCGCACCGGCGCGCAGAACTACGACGAGTTCGCCGACGACGCGGAGATCACCGCGATCATCGAGGCCAACCCGGCCAGCGCCCTGTCGATCGAGATGCCGCACCTGGCGCCCGGCTCGGTGGGCACCCCCTTCGCCGACGCGCTCCCCGCCGCCGCGGAGCGCCTGACCGGCCTGCAGACCGCCGGTGCCCTCGCCTCGGCGCAGGACGTGCTGGTCGCGTACAGGATCACCGGGCCGGACGGGGACACGGCGTACGGGCTGTGGTCGATGGTCGACACCGACCAGATCTCCACCAGCGCCGACGAGCCCGGCCTCGTCATCCGCAACGAGGACGTCTTCCTCGCCAAGGTCCGCGAGCGCGTCGCCCTCTTCCAGGCCATCGGCCACCTGCTCTCCCCGGTCCTGCTGCTGCAGACCGCCCGCGGCGCCGAACTGCACGCGGCCCTCGCCGACGCGACCGCCACGCTGGGCGAGGCGTTCGCGAGCGACGTGGACCCGGCTGGGCGTACCCATGAGATCTGGCCGATCAGCGCGACCTCCCCGCTCGCCGCGAGCCTCGCGGAGCTGGCGGGCGGCGGCGAGCTGGTCGTCGCGGACGGCAACCACCGGTCGCTCGCGGCGCAGGTCGGCGCCCTGCCGCGGTTCCTCGCGGTCGTGACCACGCCCGCGTCCGTGGCGATCCAGCCCTACAACCGCCTGGTCCACACCCTGCCGATGACCGCCGGCGACCTGGTCGCCGCGCTGGAGAAGACCGGCGCCGTGGTCACCCCGCTCGACGGCCCGGTCACCGTCCCCGCCACGCGCGGCACCATCCACGTGTACGCGGGCCAGGGCGCTCACTGGCTGGTGAAGCTCCCGCCGTCCAGCGGAGTCCCGGACGTGGAGAATCTCGACCACGCACTCGTCGAGCGGCTGGTCTTCGGCGAGGCCCTCGCCCTCGAACCGGGCGACAAGAAGATCACCTACGTCGGCGGCGACTATCCCGCCGAGTGGCTCGCGGGCGAGGTCGACGCCGGCCGCGCCGCCCTGGCGATCCTCATCGCCCCGGTGACCGTCGACGACTTCGTGGCCGTCAACCTCGGCCGCCAGAAGCTCCCGCGCAAGTCGACCTGGTTCACCCCGAAGGCGCGGGCCGGCCTGGTCGCGGTGCAGCTCTGACTTATCCACAAAACTCGGCTGTCCACAGTTCCGGATAGTTGATGACGTGAAGGCGATGCCGGTCGGCTGGGACCCTCTCCCGCATGGCCGGCATTCCCTTTTCCGACACCGTCTTTCGCAGCCCCGACGCCGTCCGCGCCGGCCTGGTCAGCCGATCCGGCCTGCGCCGGGCCGGCTACCAGCGGCTCTACCGCGGCATCTGGGCCGGCCCGGACGTCGAGGTGACCTACGGGCTGCGCCTTGCCGCCCTCGACCGCCACATCCTGCCGCCCGGCTGCGTCCTCGCCGGCCGCTCCGCCGCCTTCCTGCACGGCGTACCGGCCGGGGCGTGGGACGACATCGATCTCGTGGCGGACCGGCGGTTCGGGCCGATCCACGGCGTACACGTCCACCTCGGGATGCCACCCTCGGACGAGGTGCTCACCAGCGCGGACGGGCTCGCGTACACGGCGATCGGGCGTACCTGCCGGGACCTCGCACTCTGGTTCCCGCTCACCGCGTCCGTCCCACTCCTCGACGCGCTGATCCGCACCGGTGTGGTGAGCCTCACGGACATCGAGCGGTACGCGCTGCACCACGAACCCGACCGCGGCTGGCGCAAACTGCTCACGGCGGCCGAATACTGCGACTCCGCGGCGCGTACGCAGTTCGAATCACGCGTACGCGTCTCGCTCATGACGCACGGCGTACCCCGGCCCTTCTGCGGCCTGTTCGACGACGTACCCCTGGCGTGGCCGGAGGAGAGCGTAGGCGTCACCCTGGCCGGAGCCGTGCCGGAGTCGGTGGGGGAGCCATGGATCCTGCACGAGGTGACCGAAGACCGGCTCCGGTACGACGCGGCGGGGTTCGCCGAGGAGGTTAAGGGTTCGCTCCGAGGGCGGGGGCGTCGTGTAAGCTAGCGCTCACGTGCCCGAGGGTTGGGCGCGTACGCGGGCGTAGCTCAATGGTAGAGCCTCAGTCTTCCAAACTGATTACGTGAGTTCGATTCTCATCGCCCGCTCCACGAAGAAAAGCCCAGGCCAGCGGCAAGATCGCGAGCCTGGGCCTTTCTCATTCTGATCTTCAAGCGGTCCCGTGGGCCATTCGCGGGCCATTAGCTGGCCTCGGGCTCGTCGTCGTCCTCGGTGGCGTCCTTCCGCCGCTTCCTCTCCTCGGCCTCACGAGCTTTGCGATCCATCTCCTCAGCGATCTCCCGGTCCCGCTCCGGCGAGCCGTGAAGGTAGATCAACGCCGCCCGGGTCGACGAGTGCCCCATCCGGCGCATCAACTCCCGGAGGTTGGCGCCGGACGCCGACGCCATGCCGTTGCCCGTGTGCCGGAGATCGTGGAACGTGAAGTTGGCCGGCAAGCCGAGATCAGCCCGGAGCTTCGCCCACTTCACCGTGCGCAGGAAGTTGCCGCTCCGCAGATATGCGCCCTTGTCACCGGTGAAGATGATCGCGTCCAGCTCGGCCCCGACGAACTCCGCCATGTGCTCCCGCAACGGTTCCACCGCGATCGTGGGGATCGTGACGACCCGGTTGCCGGCCTTGGACTTCGGCGGCCCGAACACCGGACCCGTACGCAGAGCGGCGAGCTTGCGCTGAACCCGGAGCGTGCCGTCCGCCAGGTCCACGTCCCGACGACGGAGCGCCGCCAACTCGCCCCAACGCAGGCTGCTGAACGCCGCCACCAGAACCAGCGCCCGATAGCGCGACGGCATCCGCTCGGCCAGCTCCAAGACTTGATCAAGCGTTGCCGGAACACGCTCCGGCGTCTCGTATCGGTCGTATCCGTCGATCTGGCAAGGGTTCTCGCGCAGGATCTTGTCCGGCTTGATGGCTGTATTGAAGATCGCGCGCAGCAGCACATACGCCTTAACCGCTTGCGGCTCAGGCGTCCCAGCCGCGAGGAGCTTCTGACGCCACGTCCTGATCGTCGACGGACGTACCCCATCGAGCGTGAGGTGCCCCAGGTGCGGATTGATGTACAGCCGGAACAGATCTTGATAGTTCTCCCGAGTCCGGGGCGCGAGCTTGCGCTCAGCGATCCACCTCGTCCCGTAGACGGACAAGGTGATCTCGGTCTTCTCAGGCGCCTCCCACGTCTGCTTGATGATCTCCGACTCCATGAGGGTCAGCCACTTTCGCGCCTGCGCCTCGGTCGCGAAGGTATGCGGCGCAGAACGCTGAATCCCGTCTGGCCCAACGTATCGAGCCTGAAACCGGCCGCTCGCACGACGACGGATGCTGCCAAACTGGCGCTTGCCCTTCTTGTTCGCCATCAGACCAGCCCTTCCAGGATCGCGCGGCGAAGCTCGGCGCGGCTGGTGGGCTGGACGCGGTTGCGTTCGATGTAGTCGGCGACGGCTTGGCGGGTGAAGCGGACGGCGCGGCCGGACTTCACGTACTCGATCTTGCGTCCGGCGACGAGGCGGCGGACGAACCGCTCCGTTTGGCGGAGGTAGGTGGCGAGTTCCTTGCTGGTCATGAGGTGGTCGTCGGTCACTGGGTTCCTTTCTCCCCGTTGTTGATCTCGGTTGCCGGAACAGGTCCCGGTGGTCGTAGTGCCTGCTCAAGCTGGTCTTTCCAGGTGTGGCGGAGGTAGATCGATCGCATGATCCGGTTTTCCAGGGAGCCGACGTCGCGGTCGGTGGGCCGGGCGATCTCGAACATGTACCGGCCCGCCGTCGCCGGGGTGTCGGGTTGTTCGTCGTCGGCTAGGGCGCCGGCCAGGACTTCACGGACCCAGGCGCGGTTGTCGGCGCGGAGGTCGGCGAGGGTCTTGCCCGACCACCGGCGGGAGATAAGGACGCGGCGTCCGGTGAAGCCGAGGGTTTTGCGCTGGTGGACCTTGCCGGAACAGCGTCCGGGGACGAGTCCGGCTTTCGGGTCTTCGGGTTCGACGCCGTAGAGCAGCCAGTTCGCGCACTTGGGCGAGCACGGGATGAGCGCGAGCTCGGCGTGCAGCCGGTCGAAGTGATCCCGTTGCGGTTCCGACGACGGGGCCGCCTGCTCGGTCAGGTCCTTCGTCACGTACTTCGTCACGTAGCGGATGGCCTTCTCGGCGTCCTTGGTCCCGTGCTGGATGCCCCGGGCGTCGACGGTCCCGAGCCGCAGCACGTACGCCGGTTCCGCCCCCTCGTCGTCGAGCGCGTCGACGGCATCGGCCCAGGTCTGGAGCGGTTCGCGGGTGACGGGGTCGACGAACCGGCCGCTCGCGCTGTCCCAGACGGGTGGCTTGCGCAGGCTGTACACGGCGGTGTCGAACTGCGGCCACCACACCTGGTGGTACGTGGCCGCTGCGACCTGCTTCAGCAGGGCTCGGGGGATGGTGCCGCGCATGGCGAAGTGGGCATGCGGGGTGAGGCGGCGTTGGAGTTCGACGGCTCCGGCGTACTGGACCGAGTACCCGGCCGCCCGGCGCAGGTTCTGCCACAGCCGATCCAGCCCGGCCGCGAAGAACACCGCATCAGCAGCCGCCCGCCGGTAGTCATACGAGTTCGGGTCTATCGGCGTACCGAGGAGTCCGTCCCAGTCGGCGTGCAGCACACCGCACGTGCAGGGGACGGTGTGGCCGCGTCGGGTCCGGGCACCGGTGTGCACCGGCCCGTACGACCCGAGCGTGATCGTCAGCAGAGTGGACGGCTGGTAGGTGCGGCCGTCCTTGCCCGTGTACACCTTCCCGGTCGTGCGCGTCGACACCGGCAGCCGCGGTAGCTCCGGGGCGTCCTCGCGGCGGCGGGTAGAACGCGCCTTCCGCGACTTGCCCTCCTCCGCCGGCCGGGGCAGCTTCCCCCGGACCCGATGGGTGGACAGTTCTTCGTCGAGGTCGACGATCCCGGCGTCGAGGTCGGCGACCTGCTTCCAGTCCGAGATCCGCTCGGCCTCGTGGCGCTCGAAGACCAGCGCGCACCGCAGTTCCAGCAGCGCCCGCACCTCATCGGTTGGGGCCTCTACGGGGGGTTCGGGGTCGTCGGTGAGGTGCCAGCCTTCGCGGATCTGCCGCTGACGCAGCTTCCGGTTCTTCTCCGCGCACGGCTTGCACTTCGACGAAAGCCGCGCCCCACAAGGGATATCCACGATCTCCGTCAGACCGGTGACCTTGTCGGTCCGGCGCAGGGCGAGCGGGCGTACACAGACGCCGTAGTGCTCGGCGACGTCCTGCAGCGCCTTACGCGCACGCGGCTGCCGCATCCGGTCCGCCCGTGATCCGGGCCGGGGCGCGTCGGGAGTGTCAAGGATTCCTTGACGCTGGCCAGGCGTGGGCGGGGTGGGGTCGGTGGGTGGGGTGGTGCCCCCGGCCGGGGCGATGACGGCGGCCGGGGGTGTGCGGGTCGCGGTCAGGGTCACGCGACCACCCGGGGAGTGGGTCGGCGGTAGAGCTTGAACGTGGCGGTGAGGAGGTCGTCGTAGAAGGCGGGCAGTTCGGTGCGCTGGTGTTCCCACAGGAACAGCCACACCGCCAGCAGGCCGACCGGGGGCACGATCGTGCCGTGCAGGGTCGCGACGAACTTCATCCGCAGGGCGAGGTGTTCGAGGTCCCAGCCACGCGCGAGGCGCGCTTGCCGGTAGGTGCACGGGTTGGTCATGACCAGGCGGCTCATGCGGGCACCGCCTTCGTGCGGCGCAGGGCGACCGCCGTGGAGATGCTCAGCCCGTAGACGACGGCCTCGCGGCAGCGGTCGCGGAGTGGGTTGGGGCCGGTCTGGCCGAACCAGCGGCCGCCGGCGAACGCCTCCCGGGCGTCAGCGGCGAGGTACGCGAGGGTTTCCACGCTGTGCCGTTCGATGGTCCGGGCGACGGCGATGATCAGTTCGTCGAGGGTCATCGTGGGCCAGTCGGCGTTGTCGGTGTCCGAGGCGTACAGGGCCGCCCACCACAGGTCGGGCAGACAGCCCGGCATGTCGTCGCCGTCCTCCAGGACGTGGGTCAGGTCGGCCGTCACGGTCGGGGTCGGGGTGGTGGTCATGCGGCCACCGCCTGCGCCCACACCAGCGACGCCCGACCGGATGCGTTGCTGGCCTGGGCGATCAGCCGGGCGATGGTATCGGCGTGGAAGTCGGCGGAGTTGCGGCGCTCACGCGAGGGCATCAGCGCTTCCCATGCCCCCCACCGGCCGTTGGTGATCGCGTCGCGGATCTGCAGGGCGGTCTGGGAGATCACGTCGTAGCCCAGGCGGGTGATGGTCTGCACCGCCAGGTCCGTCAACGCCTCCGCCGTCATCGGCGCCCACGCCGACTGCGGACTGTCCGACGCGTACAGCGCCGCCCACCACTCGTCGAACGACACCGACGCCAGATCCAACGGCCCCGACGTCGACACCGAAGTGGTGCGGGTCGGCAAGGCGATGACCGGCGCGAGGTCGCCCGGCAGCGGCTCGAACGCCCCGACCGCGCCCGGGGTGGTCGACTTCGCCTCGGTCATCCCGAAGGTGCAGCACACACCCCACTCACCCAGACCCGTCCCACTGCACTCCCCGCACACCACCCAGAACGACGTGTTGTAGCGCTCGACGCACTTCGTCGAGGTACACCACCGGGTGTCGCAGTACGAGCAGAACCCGGCGAAGTTCAACCGGGGCGGAGCGACGACTGTGCCGGCCGCCGGAGTCTGATGGGCGATCGACCGCGCAGCAGTGCGACGGGCAGGCTTACGCGTACTCTGAACAGGCATCGTCGTTTCCTTCCAACAGGGTTGCGATGCACCTGGCCTCGACGGGTAGCCGCCCGTCGGGGCTTTCTCTGAGCGCAACTGGTGCGCACCAGTAGTCTGCAACTGGTGCGCACCAGTTGTCAACACTCGCTAGAGCCGTTGGCATACAAGCGTTTCTTGAGGCTCGCTTCCTATGTCTCCATTGAAGTACGGTGATCACCTGGCGACGATGAACGCGTGATGCACCCGCGATGCACTCCGCGTGCGCAGGACGACTTGGGGAGGTCGTGTCCGTGGACGTGGTCGAGCTGTGGACCGGGCGACATGCAAACGCGCTACGCCTGGCACTACGCCTCACGAACGAGGCGATGGCACGCCAGCTCGGAACCGCCGTCCGCACCGTTGCGAAATGGAACGCCGAACCCGAAGTCGTTCCATCGCCCGAGCTCCAGCGAGCATTGGACACGATGCTTTCCCGAGCCACAGACGATGAACGTCGTCGGCTCGGGCTGGTCTTCGCCGCGACCAGAGCGGAACGGGAGATCGACGCGGCCAGTGAGACCCGGCTCGCCACTGACGACGCCGCGAATCAAGCCTTGAGCTGGCTGGACGAGGCGGCTAGTTGGACAGACGGCTCGGCACGCAGGTTGGTCGCCAGGCTGGCGCGCGAAGTCGATCCGCGCCGCGTGCAGGACTTGGCGCGAGCCCGCAGTCGAGTGAGCAGGAACGACATAGCCAAGTTTCTACGGGCGTACTACGACCTTCCCGCCGCCGGCTACGGAGCCTTTCGCGCGAGTGTCGGCGGGATCATCGCTGAGACGAGCGTCCTCACTCGGCCTGACTGGCTCGATCTCAAGGTGCGTCTGGGCGACAGCCTCGAACGGTTCGTGCTCGACGACGGCCGCGACGCCCTTCTGACGTCTCTAGATCGCACCGCCGCCGAAGCTGCGGCGCAACGACTTGCGGTCGGACTTGCAACGGGTGGTCGACTCGTCAACTCGACCCTCTACCGTCTGACTGATCTGGTGATCAGGCGCGGAGGGATCGAAGGCGCGGTAGCGCTCACCGACTTCGTCACCTACGCCCTGACCATGGACCTGCTTGAGGGCGAGACAATCGACGCCATAGTGGCCAACTTGCCGCCCGAGCCGGACAGCACGCCTCTTCGAGCGCAGTTCCTGCCCACGGTCGATAGCGTGATCCGCTTTGGCGACAGGCTGTGTGCTGGAGGCCCCCTCGCTCTGTTCGCCGCCGCCCGGCCGGCCACGCGTACGCGGAGGAAGCCTGACTTCGTCCTGCTGGTCCAGCAGCGATCCGGGCGAGTCCTCAACGCAGCTCATCGGCTGGCCGTGATCCCGAAGGCATTCCATCAGCCGATGGTGGATCTCCGGGCCGAGGCGGCCATCTCCATGACCCTCAACCGGGAGATGGAGGAGGAGCTGTTCGGACGACCGGAGGTCGACTCGACGGGCGACGGCTTCAGGCTGGCAGAGCCGCTTCATCCAAGCCGCCTGACGCCACCGTTCCGGGCGCTGCTCAACGACATGGACAACTGGCGAATGGAGTGCAGCGGGTTCGGGCTCAACCTGGTCAGCGGCAACTTCGAGTTCGCCAGCGTGATCGTGATCGAAGACGAGGACTGGTGGCATACGCACGGAGGAAGCATCCAGGCCAACTGGGAGGCGGACGGTCTCCGTCAGTATTCAAGCCTTGACCGTGAACTGATCGCGCACTTGGTGCATGATGCCTCCTGGAGCAACGAAGGTCTGTTCGCCTTCCTCCAGGGCCTACGCCGCCTCGCGGAAATCGGGGGCGACCGCGTAGACCTCCCGGCGATCGAGTGGGAGTTGTAGTGGCTGACGGCTGGTACACCGGCAACGCCAACAATGACGGCGATGTACATCGCGGCTGGCTGCTCGGACATTTCGTCAAGCCCGAGGAATCCATCCGCTCCACCGGTGCTCTTGAGATCAAGTGGGGAGTTCACCCGGCTGGAGACAAGCGCGCGGGCTGGACCACCGGGGAGGACCGCACGACCATGGTGGTTCTCATCTCGGGCCGCCACCGCATCGACCTCTCGGTCGGCGAGGTGCTGATGGAACGCCAGGGCGACTATGCAGTGTGGGGACCCGGGATCGAGCACACCTGGGAAGCGCTGGAGGACTCGGTGATCCTGACCGTTCGCTGGCCGTCGCTGGAGAACTAGCGACCGGTGGTGTTCACGACGAAGTAGCCGCGGCCGTGTTGGGCCTCCACCAGGCCCAACGCCGTCAACTTCGAAAGCACCAGGCGGATCGTGGTTCGGCCGGCGGAGAGGTCGGCGGCGAGCTGGCGTTCGGACGGAAGTTTCTCGCCCGCCTTGTACTCGCCCCGCTCGATCATGCCTCGGATCGTCGCCTCTACCCGCTCGGTCAGCTCACCCACGGAGTAGAGGGTAGCGCAACTGGGCCGCACCAGTTAGCGATGATGATATAGCCGTCGCCTGCACGATGGGACTACAGTCCTCGAACTGTGCTCGTCATCAGTTCATTCTAGGAACGTACCTAAGCCTTGGCCATCACGACTCGTACCCGATCTGCCTCTTTGCAGCCCGTCGGAAGTGAAGAGAAAGTTATATCGCCTACCCGGTTTGCGGGTTTAGACGAGATCTGCTTACTGCAACTGCCGTTGGCTTCGACGACAACAATCGGGAACGTCACTCCGATGTCTGATGATCCGCCACCGATTGGCTGGACCAGCAGGCTCCAATGTCCATCCACGACAGGGAGCGGGTCACTTACCGAAAGGTAAAAGACGCTCGTGTCGTTTTCATCATCGGCGATGACGAAAACCCAAAGGTCTTTGTCTGAGTCAGTCGAAGTTCCTTGTACGACGGTCCCATCCTTTCCTGACACCGACGTGTAGTCTGCTGGGCTTGTTATACGAGTACCTTCTGGCATGGAGGGGACGCTCGCTGGCGATGAGGTAGATCTATGAGCGGCGGTGGCCAGCACTTCCGGCGTACTGCCGCCTTGTAGATTTGGGAGCACATAGGGCATCGCAAACAATGCGGCGCCGACCAGAAATACGAATAGGCCAACTGGTCCACGCACATGAACCACTCCACCATTGGCGCTTCCTTCACGCTCCGCCATGCGACGCCATACGAGAAGAGCTAGGCCAGTCACAATCAGTGTGCCGCCCACAATCTGCAATATCATCACTGGCTCCAGTACTCGTCGACTTCCAGGCATTATGAACGTCGCACGTACGCCCCAGTGAGGTCGACAGCTTTGAGGATAGTGTGGTGAGACAGGGGACTTCTATACTTGCCCGATCATCTCTGAATAGCCATCTGATCAACGCACGTAAGCGTCTGTAGTGACACCGTGGTTGCATGCCTCGTCAGATTCGGCTATACGATGGGCTGAATACGGGGTGCGGATCAGCCAGATTTGTTGCCGATTTTGTCTCTTAGGGATCAAGGCGCCGCACAAGCGCGGCGCGCACGCCTGCTCGCTCGGGCACGGATCGCCTTGTGCCTTCGGCAACGGCGACCGGCCCGGCGGCTGGCGTGCACGGTGCAGCTCGGCGACGATCCCAGAGACTTCGGACCGATCCTCCGCACGATGACCAGACGGCCGGCGGCGACCACGCCCAGGACGACCGAGCCGAAGGGCATGCCCCTGGCAGGGGCGCTCGGCAACAGGAGGGTGGCGACCGCGGTGCGCTGCCTGGTGGGGATGGTGGTCATGCTCGGTGGGACTGGTCCCGTCACTGACGTCCCGAGCTGAGCTGAGCAGACTTCTCTTGGGGCGCATAGGTCGTACGTCCGGTAGGGCGCTCCACCTATGCGCCCCAAGAGAAGCCCGCTCCCCGGTGGGCGGGCCGACAGCGACGGGACAGCCGAGTGGGCCATCCGCACGTTCGGATGTCAAGGTCGTGCTGACTCATCTCGGCCCTCCGTCATGATTCATGTATGGGCTTGTGGGATGTGCGAGATGACGCAGCGAGGGATCAATGGAACTGGGTCCCGCTCGTGAGTGTCGGGCCACTACGTTTTGGTGCGAGCCGCGATGAGGTAGAGGCGGTCATCGGCAGCGAGCCACGCACGCAGATCTGTAGGGACTACCGGTGGTGGATCCAGGCCGAGTTCCGCAGCGGCGTAACGGTCTACTACCGCGACGGGCGGCTGGGCATCGTGGCGGTTCATGCCCGCTCCGGGCCGCAGGTGATCTACAACGATCAGGCGCTGGTCGGGCGGGTCCCGTCGGAACTCGAACAGTGGGCGGTCGACCAGCATCTTGCTAATGGACATCAGCTGCGCTACAGCACGTACGCCGATCCGGAACTGTACGAGCTCGGCCTCATCATTCGGGTGCAACGCGCTGGCGACTTCATGCTCACCCGTCCTGTGATGCTGGCCGAACCAGCCGATGTGTCGTGGGAAGCCGTACCTACGGAGGAGTGGGACCAGTGGTGGTAACAGCGCCAGCCACTGGAGCCGTCCTTGAGAACCGCCAGGCGCGTTCTGGTGTCAAGGAAAGCTTGACGGCGCATGGCGTCGGACGACGAGCCGCGAGCACGGAACGACGGTCGGAAGCCGGGCCATTTGCGGGCCATTCAACGTGTCCCGTGGGGGTCGCGAGCGGTCACCAACGGCCTCTCGCTCCACGCTCAAACCGGGGCAGTTCGGGTCCTTCACCGAGGTTGGTACGTTCTTCCAAACTGATTACGTGAGTTCGATTCTCATCGCCCGCTCAACGAAGAAAAGCCCAGGCCAGCGGCAAGATCGCGAGCCTGGGCCTTTCTCACTCTGATCTTCAAACGGTCCCGTGGGCCATTAGCCGTCCTCGGGCTCATCGCCGTCCTCGGGGGCGTCCTTCCGCCGCTTCTTCTCCTCGGCCTCACGGGCTTTGCGATCCATCTCCGCAGCGATCTCCCGGTCCCGCTCCGGCGAGCCGTGAAGGTAGATCAGCGCGGCCCGGGTGGAGGAGTGCCCCATGCGGCGCATCAGCTCGCGGAGGTTGGCGCCCGACGTCGACGACCGGCCCACGTCCAGCGCGCTGCGCCGGGAGAACGCGGGGCGGCGCGAGCCTACGCCGCCGTGGTGAGGTCGGCGACGAGCGCCTCGACGCGGGAGCGGATGTCGTCGCGGATGGGGCGCACCGCCTCGATACCTTGCCCGGCCGGGTCGTCGAGTTCCCAGTCGAGGTGGGTCTGTCCGGGGAAGTAAGGGCAGACGTCGCCGCAGCCCATGGTGATGACCACGGTGGACGCTTCGGAGTCCTCGACGGTGAGGATTTTCGGGGTCTGGTCGGTGATGTCGATGCCGACCTCCTGCATCGCCTGGACCGCGACGGGGTTGATCTGGTCGGCGGGCTGTGATCCGGCGGAGCGGACCTCGACGCGGTCACCGGCGAGCGCGCGGAGGAATCCGGCCGCCATCTGGGAACGGCCGGCGTTGTGGACGCAGACGAACAGCACGCTCGGCTTGGTCGGGGTGGTCATCGGGTCGGCTCCTGGGTGAGTTCGGTGAGCAGGGCGGGTACGCGATTCCCAGCCGGCTCGATGACAGCGGTGTCGCCGGCGACGGTCCGCGTACGCGGATACAGCACAACGGCGAGGCCGAGTCCGAGCGCGGCGCCGACGATCTGGAAGGCGACGAACCCGGGCACCGAGGCCGGGCTGATCCCGGCGAACGTATCGGTGAACGCGCGGGCGATCGTGACCGCCGGGTTCGCGAACGAAGTGGAGCTGGTGAACCAGTAGGCGGCGCCGATATACGCGCCCACGGCGGCCGGCGCGTACTGAGTCCGGCCGGTGCGGACGAGGGCGAAGATGAGCAGGATCAGCCCGGCGGTCGCGACGGTCTCGCCGATCCACAGATGCGGCGCCGTACGGGTTGTCGTAGCCCAGGTGACGGCGGGCAGGCCGAACATCAGGTTCGCGACGATCGTGCCGCTGATCGCGCCGATCACTTGTGCGCCAACGTATCCACCGAGTTCGGCGACGCCGGTGTGGTCGGGATCGCGGCGGTGCAGCCACCAGTCGGCGGCGGTGACGACCGGGTTGAAGTGAGCGCCGGACACGGGTCCGAGGACGAGGATCAGCACGGCCAAGGCGAGCATCGTGGCGATCGAGTTTTCCAGCAGTTGTACGCCGACGTCGCCCGGGGAGAGCTTGGCGGCCATGATGCCGGAGCCGACCACGGCGACGACCAGCAGCAGGCTGCCGAGGTATTCGGCGAGCAGTCGCCGGGGCTGAAGGGTGCGGCCGGGGTTCACGGGTGCTGCTCCTCGATGGTCGGGGCGAGCCGGTGGATGCGGTCGGCGAGGTCGGCGTACGCGGTCTCGAACGCCTCGTCGGTGTCGACCGGGACGGGGTCGGGGATCGACCAGTGCAGCCGGGCGGTGTCGACCGGGAGGATTTCGTGGACGTGGTCGCACACGGCGATCACGAGGTCCCCGTCGTCGGCGACGTCGTCGAGCCGACGCGTACCGGTCGGATCGAGGCGTAGTCCGTGGCGTCGGGCGATGCGTACGGCCCGGGGGTTGACTCGTGTGGCGGGCTCGGTGCCGGCCGACGCGACCGCGATCGGGCTGGCTTGCGTCCACAGGGCGGCGGCCAGCTGGGAGCGGGCGGAGTTGCGGGTGCACACGAACACCACCCGCCGCGGTGCCGACAGGCGGGGCGGGTGCAGCGCGGCGAGCGCGGCCGGGCGTAGCTGGAGGTAGGAGCGGCGGCGGTCGTGCTCGGACCGGCGGCGGTCGATCACCCCGGCGTCGGCCAGGACGCCGAGGTGGTGGGCGACGAGGTTGGTCGGCATCCCGAGGTGGGCGCCGATCTCGCCGGGTGAGGCGTCCCCGGTGGCGAGGATGTCGGCGATCGCCAGCCGGGCGGGGTCGCCGAGGGCGGCGTGGATCCGCGCCCGCAGCTCGACCGACGAAAGCTCAACGCTCATTGCCTCAAAATACATTGAGTAAATTTGGTCGCGCAAGCCAGTGCCGGAGATCGGCTGGCGGCGACGGCTACCCGCCCACCTACAGGTGTCCGGTGTCGTTGAAGGCGACCAAGGTCGGCGGCCGGGCGTCGTCCCACTGCACGATGGTGATGGCGCAGTTGGCCTGGTTCAGCCCGATCCACCGCCACGTGGGCGCGTCCAACACGTGCCGGACGAACCAGCCGATCACGAAGTTGTGCGTGATCAGCAGCTCGTTGCGGTCCTGCTCCCCGGCGACGCCGAAATGGTCGACGGCGCCCTGCAACGCGACAGCGTCCACATCGCGCTCGTCTTCCGGTACGCCCTCCAGCCACGCATGCCACCGCTCCGGGTAACCGTCACGCTGCCCCGGCGACGGCACCGGCGTCCGGTCCGCCACGTAGTCGCAGGCGTGGCTCGGCACGTGGGGAAGATGGCCGGCCACGATGCCGGCGGTCTGCTCCGCCCGGGCCAGCGGGCTGTGATGGATGGCTGCGAACGGGACGGCTGCGAGCCGCCGGCCGAGCCGATCCGCTTGTTCGCGACCGAGTCGCGACAGGCCGCCGTCCGGAGCGTGATCCGAGGACGGGTCCTGTTCGCCGTGCCGGACGAGGTACAGGTGTGTGCGAGCCATCGATGTACATCCTTGGAGTGGTCAGTGATCATCACGATAGATCACGAAGCGCAGCGGCCCGCACCTCGGTTCCCGCGGCGGGAACCGAGGCGGTGGTCGGGGGCGGGTCAGCCGCAGCAGGATCCGCCGGCCGACGCGGTCGCGCTGACGTCGACCAGTGGCAGCGACAGCAGTCCGCCCGCGACGCCGGTCGCCAGTCCCCGCCCGACTTCCACCGTCGCCGGGGCCGGGCCGCAGCACGAACTCCCGGCGCTGTCGTCGGTGAAGTCCGAGCTGCACACGCCGGTCTCGGGCAGGTCGAGCCGGACGTCGCGGGCGGCGGTCCAGTCCCCGGCCAGGGCGGCGACGACCGAGCGGGCCTGCTCGTACCCGGTGGCGAGCAGGAAGGTCGGGGCGCGGCCGTAGGACTTGGCGCCGACGACGTAGAAGCCGGGCTCGGGGTGGGCGAGTTGGTCGACGCCGTGCGGCGGCACGGTACCGCAGGAGTGCTCGTTCGGGTCGATCAACGGGGCGAGCGTACGCGTCGAGCCGAGGATCGGGTCCACGTCGAGGCGCAGTTCGGCGGCGGGGGAGTGGTCCGGGCGGGCGCCGGTGGCGTTGACGATGACGGCCGCGTCGAGCTTGCGCCCGTCGGCCGACACCAGGCCCTCGTCGGTGACCTCCTGGACGAGGAATCCGGTGTGGACGGTCACGATCCCTTCGTCCACCAAGGCTTTGATGCGGGTGCCGATGGCGCCGCGTGCGGGCAGCGCGTCGTTGTCCCCGCCGCCGTACGCGCGCACAGGCGTCGAGGCGCGCAGGACCCAGTGCACGGTGGTGCCCGGCTCGGCGGCGGCGAGGTCGGCGAGAGCGATGAGCGTCCCGGTCGCCGAGTGGCCGGCACCTACGACCGCGACGCTGCGCCCGGCGAACTGCGTACGCAGTCGGCCGGTGACGTCGGGCATGCCGTTGAAGACCCGCCCATCGGCGTACGCGCCGATCTCGCCTTGGGCTGGGATGCCGTTGCCGCCCACGGGGTTCGGCGTACGCCACGTTCCGGATGCGTCGATCACGGCCGAGGCGGGGAGTTCTGTGCCGTCGGCCAGGCGGATCAGGAACGGCGCGGCTTCCCGCCCGGCGGTGCGGACCTTGTCGAAGCCCTGCCGGGCGATCGCGACCACTGCGGCGTTCAGCCGGATGTGGGGGGCGATCGCCGGATGCGCGGCCAGCGGAGTGAGGTAGTCGTCGACGAGTTCGCCGCCGGTCGGCAGCCGCTCGGGGTCCGGGGCGGCCCAGCCGGTCGCTTCGAGGAGCGTACGGGCGGCCGGGTCGGTGTCGTAGCGCCACGGGGAGAACAGCCGCACGTGTGCCCACTCGCCGATCGACGCCGCGATCCGGTCGCCGGCCTCCAGGACGACGAAGTCGAGGCCGCGGGTGGCCAGTTGGGCGGCGGCGGCCAGGCCCACCGGGCCGGCGCCGATCACCGCGACGGGAAGCCGTTGCGTGCTGGTGTCCATGGTCGCGCTCCTCCCCGGCACACGGCCGAGACTGTTTAGAGGTTTTTCAAACCAACGTTGTCTAGACTGCCGCCTACTTAGAGGTTTGTCAAACCAGGGTCCGGCGGGCTGGTTCAGTCGATGCCGGCGGTCGGGCTGCGGCGTTCGATCATCACGACGTCGCGCCAGCCGTCGAGGGGGTGCCGTCCGACGCGTTCGCGTACGCCGACGACGCGGAATCCGGCCCGCTCGTGCAGGCGCAGGCTCGCCGTGTTGACGGGGAAGACGCCGGACTGGATCGTCCAGATACCGGCGGCCTCCGTCGAGGCGAACAGCGCCGCCAGCAACGCCCTCCCGACGCCGCGGCCCTGGACGGCCGGGTCGACGTACACCGAATGCTCGACCACCCCGGCGTACACCGGGCGGGCCGACACCCGTGACACCGCCACCCAGCCGGCCACCACGCCGTCGATCTCCGCGACGAGGCGGTGCTCGGGCAGCTTGCCCGCGTCGAACGCGGGCCAGTCCGGAGCGATCGTCTCGAACGACGCCAAGCCGCCATCGAGGCCGGCCTGATAGATCTCGCGTACGCGGGGGCCGTCGGCGGTGGTCATCAGCCGGATGTCGTGCGGCGCAACGGTCATGAGCAGCCACCGGCCGCCGCGGGAGCGGGCTTGCCCATCACGATGTCGGCGGCGCTCGGGAAGCAGGCGATGCAGTTGGCGTTGATGCGGTAGTGGCGGGCGTTGCCGACCGGTTCCACGAGCACGAACCGCACCTCGGTCAGGACCTTCAGATGCTGCGAGACCGTCGACTGCGCCAACCCGATCGCGGCCACGATCTGCCCCACGCTCATCGGCTCGCCGACCCGGGCGAGGAGCTCGACCAGCTGTACGCGCGACGGGTCGGCCAGGGCTCGAAACCACGACGCGTACTGTTCGGCGGTCGCCCGCTCCAACAACTCCACCCGACGCTCCCATCAACATCATCGTTCATCGCCGATCAACGATGATGTTACGCCGGGCCGCGGAGACGCGGCAACTGCCCGGTCAGGTGGCGTAGCCGCGTACGCCGTTGAACGACCTGGCCAGGTTCGCCACCGTCCCCACCACCAGTCGGGCGGCCCGGTCAAGGGTCGCGTCATCGACTCGGTCGGGGGTTTCGGCGGGGGTCTGGTAGCCGGGCATGCCCATGCCGATCCCGACCGCGGGCAGTCCGGCGGCGGCGTAGCGGCGGTTGTCCGACGGCATCGCCGCGGCGACCAGGGGTACGCCGACCTCACGGCCCGCCAGGTCGAGCGCGGTGAGCAGGGGCCGGGACGGGCCGCCGGCCTGCACGTGCGCGGCATCGGCCAGCTGCGCGGCACCGTCGAGATTGATCACGAAGGTGCCCTCCTCGACGAACCGGGCATGATGCGCCGACCCGTACGCGCCGGCCTCCTCGGCGTCCAGCAGCGCGACCGCCAGACCGACCTCAAGGGGTAGGACCGTGTGCAGGACGCGGGCGGCTTCCAGGACCGCGGCGACGCCGGAGGCGTTGTCGCACGCGGCCGGGAAGCGTACTCCGTCCGGGTCGTCGCCGACCCCGTCGAAATGCGCGGTCAGCAGCACCGACAACCGGCCCGGCGCCGGTGCCCGGAACGTGGCCAGGACGTTGACGCCGGTGACGTCGACCGGGCGTACCGGCGTCGACGCCGACACCACCGCTTCGCTGGTGGCGAGTCCCTCGTGCAGGTCGGCACGCACAGCCAGCACCGGTAGGCCGACCGGCGCCGGGCCGGCGATCATCTTCGGCATCCACCCCGCGCCGTCGGTGCCTCGCGGGAGCAGAACCCCGGCAGCGCCGGCGGCGTACGCGGATGCGACGCGCTCGGCCGAGAAGCCGCTGTCGAGAACCCACGCCCCCGATACGTCCTTGTCTCCGAACCGGGCCAGGCGCCCGGCCCGTGGGGTCGGCACGTCGGCCGTCGCGAGGTGTTCGCAGAACTCCCGCCGGAACATCAAGTCCCGCGAGCCGTCGCGGTCGCGGATCGTCAGCGTCGGCGTCGCGTACACCTCGCGGACCGAGCCGGTGACCGCGAACTCGTCCAGCACCACGACCGCGCCGAGATCCCGCAGGCGGTCGGCGAGGTGATCGGCGGCGGCCCGGCCGCCGGGCGTACCGACCCGACGGCCCGCGTACGCATCAGCGGCCAGGGCGGTGACGGTTCGGCGCATCGCGTGAGGGTCCGGGCCGGCACCGGTCGGTGCCGGCCCGAGGACGGGCGAGGTCACCCGCAGCACCCCGCACCCGAAGCCACCGCATCCGCCTTCGCCGCCGTCCCGCAGCAGCCACCCTCGGCGGCCGCCTCCTGCGCCGTCCCACAGCAGGCGCTCGCCTGCGCAGGCTGCGTCGCGCCGGCGGCCGGGCCGCCGCAACAGCCACCGGCCGCCTCGGGCGGGGTCAGTGCCTCGGCCGGATCGCCGGCGAACCCGCCGACCTTCGTCGTCTCCACACTCATCACGAACTCCTTCTCCTCGAACCCGGTGCGTCAGATCAGAACCCGGTGCTCCAGATCAGCGGGGCAGGCCGATGCGCAACATCGCCTCGGTACGCATCCGGTCGTAGCGGGCGTCGGCCCGGCAGCCGGCCGTGCACACCTCACTGCACGACTCGCAGAACTCCACCCCGCGTACCTGTCCCAGGCGCTGACGCAGCTTGGCGAACATGACCGCCTCCTGTCTTGATGTTTATCGAATCAGTCGACCGAGGGAAGCTTGCACCCTGATTCGAGATCTGTCAACCTAGAGGCATGTCGAAGCAACTCGTCGTCCTGGACAACCCCGCCGACACGGCGGCCGCCTGCTGCGCGCCGATCACCGAGGCATCCCTGGACGCCGAAGCCGCCACCGACCTCGCCCGCATGTTCAAAGCCCTCGGCGACCCCATCCGGCTGCGGCTGCTCTCCCGCATCACCTCGGCTGAAGGCGGCGAGATCTGCGTGTGCGACCTGACCGGCGACGACTTCAACGTCACCGGCCCCACGATCAGCCACCACCTCAAAGTCCTGCGCGAAGCCGGGCTCATCGACGGCGAACGCCGCGGCACCTGGGTCTACTACCGACCGGTCGTGGCCAATCTTCGGCAGCTCGGCGCTCTACTCGAAGCCCCGACCGCCTGATCGGCGTCAGCTCGTCGGCTGGCCGGACCTTAGCTTCCTTCCCTTTGCCTTAACCCCTTGCGTAATGGTCAAGAATCGTTGACCATTGTCCCGTGCCTACCGATGATCTTCCCGAGACCTTCCACGTCACCACGGACGAGCAGCTGCGCGCCGTCTCCAACCTCACCCGCCACCGGATCATGGCCATCCTCCGGTTCGAGCCGTCGACGATCACGCAGATCGCCCACCGGATGGGCCTCGCGAAGGGCAGTTCCAGCTATCACGTACGCCTGCTGGAGCGGGCCGGCCTGGTGAAGGTGGTGCGGACGGCGAAGGTGAGGGGAGTCGTCGAGCGCTACTACGCGATGGCCGCGCGGTCGATCGAGTTGCCGGATCCCGGGCCGGGGCAGCCGGATGTGCTGCTGCGGAACGCGGTGGCCGACCTGGAGGCGTCGCCTGTGGACGGTGAACGGCACGTACGCATGGCGCACCTGCGACTCACCGACGAGCAGTTCACGGAGCTCGGGGAGCGGCTGCAGGCGCTGGCGGACGAGTACCGGGCGCTGTCGGATTCGGCGCTCCCCGACGTGTCGCTGGTTTTCGCGCTGTTCCGGCCGGCCTCGGGCCAGCCGGTCGAGGAGGACGCCCGATGAGTGCGATGCCAGCCGCCTTCGAGCCGACCGACCGCGAAGGACGCCGAATGAAGATGCCCACCGGGTTCGGGCGGCTGTGGACCGCGCAGACCGTGTCCTCCCTCGGCGACGGCGTGACGCATGCCGCCCTGCCGCTGATCGCGTTGACGCTGACCCGGGATCCGATGGCGCTGGCCGTCGTCACGGCCGCCGGGACGGTGCCGTGGCTGCTGTTCGGCGTACTCGGCGGGGCGCTGGTCGACCGGTGGGATCGTCGGCGCACGATGTGGGTCACGGACGCTGCGCGTACGGTGCTGCTGGGCGTGACCGCCGGGGCGGCTGTGTTCGGCGCGCTGAGCATCCCGTTGCTGGCGGCCGTCGCTTTCCTGCTCGCCCTGGGCGGTCTGTTCTTCGACACGGCTGCCACGGCGTACCTGCCGGATCTGCTGGGGCGCGATCCTGGACGGCTGGAACGGGCCAACGCTCGGCTGCGGGGTGCTCAGACCGCGGCCTCCGGCTTCGCCGGTCCGCCGGCGGGTAGTGCGCTGCTCGCGCTCGGGCGGTCGGTTCCGCTGCTCGCCGATGCGGCTTCGTTCGCGCTGTCGGCGCTGCTCGTCCGGTCGCTGCCCGCCGTGCCGCGGCCGGCCGTGAGCGCCCGCGAATCGCTGCTGCGGCAGGCGCGTGCGGGAGCTTCCTACGTGTTCAAGGATCGGCTGCTCCTCGGGCTCGCGCTGCGTCCGGCGGTCGGGAACGTCGCCTTCCTCGCCGTGGAAACGGTGCTGGCGCTGTTCGCCCGCGAACGCCTCGGCGTCGGCGCCTTCGGCTTCGGCCTGCTGCTCACCGCCGAGGCCACCGGCGGCCTGCTCGGCGCGGGCATCGCCTCGTTCCTCGGCCGGCGGCTGGGCACCGGTACGGCGCTGACCTGCACCGCCACCATCGAGGGCCTCGCCATCATGGGGCTCGCCGCCGCTCCGAACGCGTACGTGGCCGGGCTCGCGCTCGCCGTCTGCGGGGCGGGCATGGGCGCCACGATGGTGCTCGGACCGTCCCTCCGGCAGGCCATCGTCCCGGCTCATCTCATGGGGCGGGTCGCCTCCACCTCCCGCATGCTCGCCATGTGCGCCGCGCCCTTCGGCGCCTTCCTCGGCGGGTGGCTGGCCACCACCTTCGACCTGCGTACCCCGCTCTATGCCGCGGCCGGCCTGCTGCTCGCGATGACCGCGGTCACCGCGACCATGACCACCAACCGCCGGGTCGAGGCCGCACTGCGCCTCGCGCGCCCGGCGGAGGAAACCATCGAACCCATCGAGGCGTACGCGACCTCGGCGTCAACTCCAGACGCAGCGGAAGCCGACGTGGCTCATGCCGGTGTCGATCATCTGAGGGCGGCGGGCGGCGGGCCGGTAGCGCAGGCAGTAGGAGTCGGCGCAGAGGTGTGACCCGCCTTTGACCACCTTGCGGGGTACGGAGAACTGCGGCTGCCGGCGGTCGAGGCTGGCGGCCGCGGTGCCGCCGCGGGGGTTCGCCGGTGCGCAGCAGGAATCGGCGACCGGATGCTGGTCGGTCCACCAGTCGGCCGTCCACTCCCACACGTTGCCGGCCATGTCGAAGAGGCCGTAACCGTTGGGGGGAAACGATCCTACGGGTGCGGTGCGGATCCAGCCCGATTCGCCGGTGCTGCGCCACGGGAAGTCGGGGCCGTCCCACGTGTTGGCCATGATCCGACCGCCGGGGCGCGGCTCGTCGCCCCAGGTGAAGTCGGCGCCGTCGAGGCCGCCGCGGGCCGCGTACTCCCATTGGGCCTCGGTCGGCAGGGCGGCGCCGGCCCAGCGCGCGAAGGATGCGGCGTCCTCGTACGCGATGTGGACCACCGGATGCTCGCCGAGCTTGTCGATGCCGGAACGGGGTCCGCGGGGGTGGCGCCACGACGCGCCGGGCCGCCACGTCCACCACTGGTTCAGGTGGCGCAGGTCGACCGGGCCCCGGGTCGGCGTGAACACCATCGACCCGGGTACCAGGTTCTCCGGCGGGGCACCTGGGAACTGGGCCGGGTCGAGCGGCCGCTCGGCGACGGTCACGTATCCGGTCGCCGTCACGAAGGCTGCGAAACGTTCGTTCGTGACCGCGTACCGGTCGATGGCGAAACCGTCCACCGACACGCGGTGGGCCGGCGCCTCCTCGGGGTAGTGCCGGTCGGAGCCCATCACGAAGGTGCCGCCGGGCAACCGGATCGCATCGTCGGGCGTCGCCCGCCGGATTCCGGGCGACGCCAGCAGGACGGGCTCGCTCATGAGCTGGAGACGCCGGCCTTGAGCTTCTCCAGGACCTGGTCGACACCGAAGCTCGACGGCGCCTGCCGGGCCGGGAACTCGGCCAGCGTCGCGATCATCCTGGCCACGTACGCCTGCGCCGGTACCAGCGTCCACGCATGATCGAGACACCAGTCGTAGTAGGTGTTCGAGGTGATGTCGGCCCGCTCGTAGGGATCGGTACGCAGATTGAATATCTTCGGCGCACGCAACTGCGTGTACGGCTCGGCCCAGACGCGCAGCGTGCCGGGGACGCGCTGCTCCAGGAACACGAACTTCCAGTTGTCGTACCGCAGCGCGGTCAGATCGCCGTCGTCGGAGACGTAGAAGAAATGCTTGCGCGGGCTCTGGTCGACCTCGCCGGTGAGGTAGGGCAGCTGGTCGTGGCCGTCGAGGTGGACCTTGTAGCGGACGCCGTTCAGCTCGGTGCCCTCCCGCAGCCGGTCGGCGATGTCGGGTACGCCCGCCGCCGACAGGAGCGTCACGAACCAGTCGTTGTGGCTGACGATGCCGTTCAGGACCGTGCCGGCCGGGACGTGACCGGGCCAGCGGATCATCGCCGGCACCCGGTACGCGCCCTCCCAGTTGGAGTTCTTCTCGTTGCGGAAGGGCGTCATGCCCGAGTCGGGCCACGTGTTCATGTGCGGCCCGTTGTCGGTGGAGTAGATGACCAGCGTGTTGTCGGCGATGCCCAGCTCGTCCAGCGCGGTCAGGAGATCGCCGACCACGTCGTCGTGATCGAGCATCGTGTCGTGGTAATCCGACTGCCACCGCCCGGCCCGGCCCTTGCTCTCCGGCTTGGTATGCGTACGGAAGTGCATGTGGGTGGAGTTGAACCAGAGGAAGAACGGCTTGCCGTCGGTGCTCTGGCGGCGCATGAAGTCGATCGCGGCGTCGCGGAACTCCTCGTCGCACGTCTCCATCCGCTTGCGGGTCAGCGGGCCGGTGTCCTCGATGCGTTGCGTCCCGTCGGCATTGGCCCAGGAACGGATGACCCCGCGCGGGCCGAACTTCTCCCGGAATCCGGGGATGTCCTCCTCGGTCGGGTAGTCCGGCTGCTCCGGCTCCTCCTCGGCGTTGAGGTGGTAGAGGTTGCCGAAGAACTCGTCGAACCCGTGCGCCGTGGGCAGGAACTCGTCACGGTCGCCGAGGTGGTTCTTGCCGAACTGGCCGGTCGCGTACCCGATGCTCTTGAGGGCGGTGGCGATCGTGGGGTCCTCGGCCCGCAGCCCGAGGTCGGCGCCGGGCATGCCGACCTTCGTCAGGCCGGTGCGGTACGGGTTCTGCCCGCAGATGAAGGCGGCGCGCCCAGCGGTGCAGCTCTGCTCGCCGTAATAGTCGGTGAACCGCGCACCCTCGGCGGCGATCCGGTCGATGTTCGGCGTCCGGTACCCCATGACGCCGTCGGAGTAGCAGCTCAGGTTGGACGTGCCGATGTCATCGCCCCAGATGACCAGGATGTTCACACGATCCGTGCGCTCGCCGTCCGCCACTGCATCCCCCTCGGCCATGGTGCGGGCAGCGCAGCCCGCCGAACCTGATGCTAGCGGGATGATAGATATGAAATTGGTTGTATCCGGATCTCGGCGACCCTTCTCAGCTGCTGGGGACGAAGACGGCGCGTACGCCGGTGTTCTGCTGGAAGGAGAGCGTGCAGGTGGGGTTGTTGCGGCCTGTCGCCGTGTTGCACGCGCCGGCCCACCCGTCGAACCGGAAGCCGGCCAGGGGCAGGGCGTTGAGGGTGACGGTGGTGCCCACCGGGTAGGTGAAGTCGCATTCCGCGGTGCAGGTGTGGTCGCCCGTCGCGTTCACTATGCCGCCCGAGGCGGGGAACACCTGCACCTTGATCGTGAAGGTGGCGACGGCGAAGGTCGCGGCCACCGTCTGCGTACCGGCGGCGATGGTCACTGTGCAGCGCGTGTCGTCGGGCGCTGGGCAGTTCTGCCAGCCGCCGAACGTCGCGCCCTCGGCCGGTGTCGCCGTGAGGGTGACCACCGTGCCGAGGGGATAGCCGCTCCGGCAGCCGGTCGGGCAGGTGATGGCGGCCGGGCTGCTGCTCACGGATCCGGTGCCGCTGACATCGACCGCCAGCGTACCGGTGGACTCGCCGCCGCCACCACCGTCGCCGCCGAAGACCAGCCAGCCGATCACACCGAGTGCGACGATCACCAGTCCCGCGGCTACCGCGTACGGCCACCAGGGTCTGGCCGGCCGGGCGGAGGGCGCCACGTCGAAGGCGACGCGGGTGCTGAGCCGCGAGGCCTCTTCGGGGGCCGAGTCGGCAGGGTATACGCGTCCCTGCAACGTGTAGGCGCCGGCGGCCGTCCCGGCGGGCACGGCGATCCTGACCAGATAGGACACCGAGGTGCCGGCGTCCACCCGGCGCTGGGGTTCGTCGACGCCGAACCAGCCGCCGTCGGCGCCGTCACCGGGTACGACCTCGAAGACCACCTGGTTCGGTGCGGCTCCCGAGTTGGTCGCGGTGAACGCGACCTCGGCCCGGCCCTGCCCGTCCAGCTTCACCCGCTCGGCGGCTGCGGTGACCGCCAGTTCCGTCGTCATCGATTGCCCTCCCGTCCGTGTGGGCACGAGTATGGCCCTCCGGAGTTCCCAGGACGATCAGGAAAGCGTCACTGTCGCCGGAAAGCGTCACTCTCTCCGGAAAGCATCACTGTCGCCGGAAAGCGGCGTCGAGACCGTCGACGAGCCGCGCGAACGTCTCGTCGACCGACGCCGGCAGCCCGAATCCCCCGGCCGCCTCCAGCGCCACGAAACCGTGCAGCAGCACGCGAAGCGACCGGATGGCGTGGACGAGATCCTCACCCGCCAGGCCGTAGTCCCCGAGAGTGGCCGCGAGTACGCCGACCGCCGCCGTCCCCGCCGCGATGTGCTCGGCGTCCGCCGGGTCGGGTGCGCGTACGCTCGCCGCGGACCGGGCCGGGTGGCGGTGCGCGTACTCCCGGTAGGCGGTGGCCACGGCGAACAGGGCGTCGCGGCCCGAGCGGCCGACCGCGGCGGTGCCCAGCGCGGCGGTGAGCTCGCGGACGCCGAGGACCGCGAGGTCGCGTCGCAGCCCGTCGAGGCTGTCGATGTGCTTGTAGAGGCCGGGCAGCGAGACGTTGAGCCGCTTGGCGACGGTGGCCAGCGCGAGGCGGTCGAGACCCACCTCGTCGGCCACCGCCGCGGCCTCGGCGACCACGCGGTCGCGCGTCAGACCCATGCGGGGCACCGGTCCTCCTCAGCGTCGGTTGCGGCCCAGAACGATACCCGTGCCGGTGACCCAGACAAGCAGCAGCGGCAGCGACACCCAGGCGGCGACCGAGAAGCCGTCGAGCAGGAAGAGGTAGCCCACACCCGACAGGACGATCGCCACGGCGAGGGCCGGGCCCGTGAAGCGCAGCCAGGCGGGCAGCCCGACGCGCCGGGCGAGCGCTGTTCCGGCCAGGGCGAGCCCGGCGAGGAGGAACATCTTCACGCCGTCGAGCCGGTTGATCGTTTCGCTGAGCGTGCCGGCCGTGGCGGCATCCCCGTTGGACGTCGCGGGGCCGGCGACGACGATGCCGAGTCCGCATTGGACGAACGCGATCAGCGCCGCGATGCCGCCGGTCGCGGCGGTCCAGAAGGCGGCCCGGCGGGCGCCGGCGGCCCGGCCCGAGCGGGCCAGCCCGAACGCCACGACGGCCAGGAACACCGAGGCGACACCCTCGGTGAGGACGAACTGGGCTATCGCGCCGGTCTGGTGGCCGGTGTACGCGGCGACGAGTTCCGCTCCGGTCGAGTGGACGTCGGTGCTCGCCGACGAGACGCTCAGCCCGGCGATCCAGGCGGCCGTGTACGCGATGCCGGCCGAGGCCGGGACGGTCAGCCACCAGCGGCGTACGCGGGTGGGGGTGGTGGTGGGGGTGGCGAGGTCGGTCACAGCCGCTCCAGGTGTGCGAGAAGGTTAAGGTTGCTAACTCATAAGTTAGTGGCATTAACTTCGGCTGTCAAGCGCGGGGTGGGCAAGCGTTGTGAGCGAGCGTGGTAAGGCGGTGGTAAGGCGGCCGATCCAGGATTCCCCGCAGATCGCCGGCCACGGGGGACGGCGAGAGAACTGAAACGGGGAAACAGTGAGGAAAACCCTGACGCGCTGGGCGGTCGCCGCCGTGGCCGTCCTCGGGCTGGTCGTCGGCATCAGCGAGCCGGCGGCCGCGGTGGACTACAAGTTCAACATCACGGACGGAGACAAGGTGGTATTCGGATATACCTCCATGAACGTCCAGCAGACCTGGATCGACATCTGCGACAAGCTGTCCGACGGCGTCGGCGTCTACGTCGAGTTCCACATCTACAAGAACGGCGAGGCCGCGCAGTACAAGACCCTCAGTGACACCAACGGTTCGGCCGGTGGCTGCGGCGACTACACCACCCCGAGCGGCTGGCGGATCATCGACCTGAACGGTCACGACCGCAACGGCCACAGCACGGGCTGGAAGTACTTCCCGTAATGCGATGGGGAGGGCCGGCGTACCGCCGGTTCTCCCCATGATCCTTCTTGCCGTGGTGATCTAGGCTCGGCGCGTGGAATTCCGGGTGCTGGGGGGCATGGCGGCGGAGCATGCCGGCCGGGCGGTGGAGCTCGGCCGGCGGCAGGAGCGGTGCCTGCTGGGTCTGCTCCTGCTGGAGGCGGGCCGGGTCGTCACGATGGACCGGCTCGTCGACCTGCTGTGGCCGGTGGAACCACCCGCCGCCAGCCGCGCGACCCTGCACACCTACGCTGCCCGCCTGCGCTCGAAGCTCAGCCCGTTCGGGATTCCCGTGACCGCCCGCGACGGCGGGTACGCGGTCGGCGTGGACGCGTACCAGGTGGACGTGCACCGGTTCCGGGCCGAGGTCGAGCGGGCCCGCGACATCGCCGATCCCGCGGCCCGGGTCGAAGTCCTCGCCGCCGCGCTCGGGCTGTGGCGCGGACCGGTCCTCGCCGGGGTGGCCGACGACGCGCTCGCCGTCCGGCTCGGCCGGCCGTTCGAGGAGCTGCGCTTCGAGGCGCTGGAACTGCACGCCGACGCGGCGCTGGCCGCGGGCTGCCACGAGACCCTGGTCGTGTCGCTCACCGCGCTGCTGGAACAGCAGCCGACCCGGGAACGGCTCGTCGGGTCGCTCATGACCGCGTTGTACCGCAACGGGCGGCAGGCGGACGCGCTCGACCTCTACCGGCGGACCCGGGCGATCCTCGCCGACGAGCTGGGCCTCGATCCCTCGGCCGAGTTGCAGTCGCTGCATCGGCGGGTGCTGGCCGGCGACCCCGATCTGGCGTTCCGCGCTCCCACCGGCCGGACGACCGCACGCCGGTTCCTGCCCCGTGACATCCCGGACTTCGCGGGGCGGCAGGCCGAGCTGGACGAACTCGACCGCAGGCTGAGCGGGCCGGCCGGCCCTGCGATGATCGTCATCACCGCGATCGCCGGGACCGCCGGGGTCGGCAAGACCGCGCTGGCCGTGCGCTGGGCGCGGCGGTCGGCGTCCCTGTTCCCGGACGGCCAGCTGTACGTCGACCTGCGGGGGTTCGACAACCGCGCCCCGATGTCGGCCCGCGAGGCGCTCAGCCACCTGCTGGCCCAGCTGGAGGTGGCACCCGAGCGGGTCCCGGCCGGGCTCGACCAGGCGGCCGCGCTGTTCCGCGGCCTGGTGGCCGACCGGAAGCTGCTGCTGGTGCTGGACAACGCGGCCGCCGCCGAGCAGGTCCGTCCGCTGCTGCCCGGCACACCGGACTGCGTGGTGCTCGTGACGAGCCGGACCGTGCTCGGCGGCCTCGTGGCCCGCGAGGGGGCCGCCCGGCTGACCCTCGACGTCCTGCCGGCCGAGACCTCCGCCGAACTGCTGGCGGCCATCCTCGGCGCCGATCGGGCCGAGGCTGAACCGCTTGCCGTGCAACGACTTGGCGAGATCTGCGGGCACCTGCCGCTGGCGCTGCGGATCGCCGCCGCCAACCTCGTCGCGGAGCCGGGCCGCAGTGTCGCCGACTACGTCGCGAGTCTGGGCGAAGCGGTCCGCATCGGCGCGCTCGCGGTCGCCGACGATCCGGCCAGCGCCGTCCGCACGATCTTCGACCAGTCGTACGGCGCCCTGTCCGCCGAACGCCGGCGCGCCTTCCGGCTGCTCGGCCTGATCCCCGGCGACGACTTCGACGTGGCGGCCGTGGCCGCGCTCACCGGCCGGCCCGCGGCCGACGCCGCGCAGGCGCTCGCCGGCCTGCTCGACGCGCACCTCATCGTGGCGAAGGACGCCGACCGCTACGCGATGCACGATCTGGTCCGGCTGTACGCGCGTGAGCAGGTCGCGGCGCCCGAAGCAGCCGAACCGCTGCACGCCTGGTACGCGTACTACGCGGCGGTCGCCCGAAGTGCCGTCGAAGTGGTGTCTCCGCAGACCACCCGGCTACCGGCCCCGGCCGGCGAGCGGAGTTCCGAGGTCCGTTTCGCGGATTCGTCGGCCGCGCTCGCCTGGCTGGTCGTGGAGCAGCCGAACCTCGCCGCCGCCGTGGCGTACGCGGACCGGGCCGGGCTGTCCTCGTTCGCCTGGTCGATCGCCGACACGCTGCGCGGCTACTTCTGGATCCGGCGGGATCTGCACGCCTGGACCGCGATGGCGGAGACAGGGCTGGCGGCCGCGACGTCCGCCGCGTCGACCACCGGTCAGGCGGCGATGCACGTGAGCCTCGGGGTCGCCCGGCGGGCCGCCGGTGATCTCGACGGCTCGATCGAGCACCTGACCGCGGCCTTGGCGTACGCGCGCGCCTGCGCATGGGCGGAGTGCGAGGCCACGGTCGTCGGCAGCCTGGGCATCGCGCACGCCGAGACGGGGAACGGCCCGGCGGCGTTCGCCGCGTTCGACGAGGCGGTCGCCATCAACCGGCGGCTGGGCCGGGTCGGCCCGCTCGCCGTGCAACTGGGCAATGCCGCGGGTCTGCGGCGCCGGCTGGGTGAGCTGCGGCGCGCCGAGGGCGACCTCGCCGAGGCGCTGACCGTCTACCGTGCCTCGGGCAACCGGGCCGGCGAGGCCGTCACGCTGACGAACCTCGCGATGACCCGGCACGAACTGGGTGACGCGGCGGGCGCCGCGGAACTGCTCGCCGAGGCGCTGGCCGGGCACCGGGAGCTCGACGACCGGTACGGCGAGGCGATCGCGTCGACCGCGCTGGGCCGGCTGAGCCTCGATGCCGGTGATCTCGACGATGCGGCGGCGCGGCTGGCGGCCGCGGTCGAGCTGGCCGGGCAGACCGGCGACGTCCAGCACGAGGCGGCCGCCACCGGGCTGCTGGCCATGGTGGCGCTCGGATCCGGCGATCCAGGCACCGCGGCCGATCGGATGGAGCGCGCCCTCGCGCTGCCCGGCGTCGACGGCCACACCTACCTGTACGCCGACCTCCTCGACGAGCACGCCCGGGTCCTGCTGGCCGGCGGCCGGGTCGCCGAGGCGGCCGAACGCGCGACCGCAGCCCTGAACCTCGCCCGGGCCGACGGCTACGCGGTGATCGAGACGCATGCCCGTACGACGCTCGCGGAGATCCGGCTGCGGGCGGGCGACCCCGTTGCCGCGGCGGCCGAGGCCGAGCTGGCTCGGGAACTCGTCGAGCACACCGGTTACGCCCGCTGTACGCAGCGCGTCGAGGCGGTTCTCGCAGGCACGGCGTATCCGGCCGGCTCATCAGGTCGCGGGTCGGATCACCCCCCGCTCGTACGCGTACACCACCGCGTGGACACGGTCGCGTAACTCCAGTTTGGACAGTATCCGGCTCACGTGGGTCTTGACGGTACCCTCGGTGAGGAAGAGCGCGGCGGCGATCTCCAGATTGGACATGCCCTTGGCGACCAGGCCCAGCACCTCCCGCTCGCGTTCGGTGAGGCGGCCCAGGTCGGCCGGGGGCGGCGGCTCGTCACCGACGCCGACGTAGCGCTCCAGCAGCCGCCGGGTCGCCGAGGGCGCGACGACCGCATCGCCGCGGGCGACGACGCGTATGGCCGACAGGAGGTCGTCGGCCAGGGTGTCCTTGAGGAGGAAGGCGCTCGCCCCGGCCCGGAGGGCGGCGTAGACGTACTCGTCGAGGTCGAACGTCGTGAGGACCAGCACGTGGATGTGCGGGGCCTGGGCCCGCAGCCGTCTCGTCGCCGCCACGCCGTCCACGTCCGGCATGCGTACGTCCATGAGGACGACGTCCGGGTTCAGCTCCAGGGCCAGGTCCACGGCCTCGCCGCCGTCGCCGGCCTCGCCGACGACCGACATGTCGCCGGTGTTCTCCAGGATCATCTTCAGCCCGGTACGCACCAGCGCCTGGTCGTCCGCGATCAGGACCCGGATCATCGGCCTCCTCCCCGTTCCGTTCGCTGCCGTGGCAGCCAGGCCGTGACCTGGAAGCCGACGTCGGCCGGGCCGGCGGTGAAGCGCCCGCCGAGCAGTTCGGCGCGCTCGCGCATGCCGCGCAGCCCGGCGCCGTCCCCGGCCGGCCTGGCCGGGGTGCCGTCATCGGTGCAGACGACCGTCAGGCTGCCCGGCTGATAGATGATCTCGACCCGGGCGGTGGCGCCGGGTCCGGCGTGCTTGACGGTGTTGGTCAGCGCCTCCTGCACGATGCGGTACACGGCCAGCCCCACGGCCGTCGGCACGGCGCCGCGCTCACCGCTCTCGGCGAAGTCCACCGCCACCCCCGCCGCGGCGAGCTGGGCCACGAGCTTCGGCAGGGCGGCCAGGCCGGGTACCGGATGCCAGCCGGCACCGGGGTTCACCGCACCGAGCACCCGGCGCATGTCGGCCAGCGACTCCCGGCCGGTCTCGACGATCGCCGCCAGCGCCGCCCGGGTGTCCTCGGGCCGATGATCCAGAGCGGCCACGCCGCCCTGCGCCTGCACGACCATCACGGACAAGCCGTGCGCCACCACGTCGTGCAGCTCCCGGCTGATGCGGTCCCGCTCGGCCGCGACCGCCAGGGCGGCCTGCTGGTGCTGCGAACGCTCGAGGTCGTCGGCTCGTGCGCGCAGGGCTTCCAGGTACGCGCGGCGGCTGCGCGCGGCCGCGCCGGTCGCCCAGGCCACCAGGAACAGCGAGCCCAGCAGCGAGAGCAGGCCGGTCTGGTCCATCATGAAGATCTTGGGGGCGATGACGAGGACGGGCAGGTCCGGCTGCGGATCCTGGGCGATCGCGTATTTGACGTCCGACACTTCGACGTTCTTGCCGTCCCGTTCGGCGGCGGACTTCCACAGCATGAAGGCGCCTGCCGCCACCACGACCACGAGGACGAGGGCGCTCAGCGACACCGCTCGGGGCCGCAGGTCGGCGACGGTGTAGAGCACGGCCGCCGCGGTCAGATCCGCCGCCGTGATCGGTGACCCGAGCACCAGGTGCACGACGGCCGCCGTGACGCTCAGGCCGAGCATCGACAACGGTGCGACCCGGCGCAGAGCGAGGGCGGCGGTGCAGGCCAGGGTCGCCAGCCACCAGATCATCAGGGGTTCCGGCAACGTGGCGGTCTTCAGACCGTCCAGCAGCCCCGCGGGCGAGTTCACCACCGCGGAGACGACGAGCAGCACCACGGCCAGCCCGGCGTCCGTCCACACCCGACGATTCCCCACTGCATTCATGGTCATCGCAGCATACGTCGGCAGTGTCCACTCCGGATCTGTCTCAGGAGGGACATGCGAAGCCTTCCGCGTACATCCGAAGGAAGAGGGAGCGGACGACGGTGGAGCGACGCGGGTTGAGGCGGTCGCGGCCGAGGCTGGGTTCATGAACCTCACCCGAACCCTGACCCTGGCGGGCCTCGCGGGCCTGGCCGGCGCGGTCGTGGCGGCGGTACCGGCGGCCGCGGGGCCGCCGGCGATCGTCTGGGCCCCCTGCCCCTCGGCGGTGACCAGCACCGACCGGGTGCCGCCGGAAGACCTCGACCGGTACCGCGAGCTCGTGTCCACGCTGCAGTGCGGCACCCTGCGGGTGCCGCTGGACTACCGGCGACCGGGCGGAAAGTCGATCACGATCGGCTTCACCCGCCTGCCGGCCGCCGACCGCGCCCACCGGCAGGGAACCCTCGCGGTCAACCCGGGCGGACCGGGCGGCTCGGCCTACCTCATGCCCATCGACCTGAGCATGTCCCCGACGACCGCCGGGCTGCACGACACCTACGATCTGATCGGCATGGACCCGCGCGGCGTCGGCTACAGCACGCGGGCCACCTGCGACGAACCCCCGAGCGTGGCCGCGGCGCAGGAGTCCCGCGGCCTGGCCGCGGTGACGAACCCCGACGCGCTCACCCGCGAGCAGGCGTTGGCGATCTACGCCGACTCCGTTATCAAGAACAGGACGTGCCTGGCCGCTCAGGGCGAGTTCCTCCGCCAGGTCACCACCGAGAACATCTCCCGTGACCTCGATGCCGTACGCGCGGGCCTCGGCGAGCGGCGGATCAGCTTCTTCGGCGTGTCGTGGGGCACGTGGTTCGGATCCGTCTACCGCAGCCTGTTCCCGAGCCACGTCGATCGCATGTGGATCGACAGCAGTGCGCCGACGCGGTTCTACGGCAACGAGTTCATCACCGCCCGGTCGACCGCGGCGGAAGCCGGGGCGGACCGGATGACCGTCTGGATCGCGCAGCACGACGACGTCTACCACTTCGGCACCACGGCGTCGGCCGTCAAGGCATCGCTGCTCGCCCTCGAACAGTCGCTGACCGATCACCCCCGGGTCTTCACCGACCTGCCGAAACCGGTGGACGCCATCGTGGTCGCCCTGTCGACCGTGCAGCCGTCACCGGTGTGGCCGCTGGCCGCCGTCGTCCTGGCCGAAATGCGCGACTCCCACGACGGTACGCCGGCACCGCCGCACGTGAAGATGGTCCTCGGCGGTGACGACGGTGGCGGTGACGGTGGCGACACGCCGCCGCCGGCCGACGCGCCGCAGGACTTCAACGATGTGATGAACCACGCCGCCATCTGCAACGAAGACTTCGGGCGGCGCGACTTCGACACCGCGTGGAACACCTACCAGCAGCTCAGCACGTTGCCGCTGAGCGGCCTGCTGGCCCAGTTCGACGCGGGCTGCGCCGGCTGGGACCCCGTCCGGCCGGTGACCCTCAAGTACAGCACCGGCGCCCTGGTCCTGTCCGGCCACCGGGACGAGTCCGTCTCCATCTATCCCTGGACGCTGCAGATGCAGCACGCCATCGGGGGCACGGTCCTCACCGTCAACGACGACGTGCACGGATCCGTGGCCAGGACGCAGGACTGCTCCGCGCTGCTGGTCGCGTACTTCCGCACCGGAGCGCTGACGTCGCGGCAGTGTGAGGGCGAGGGCGAGAACCCCGATCCTTCCGACGTCCGGGACTGACCGGTCACCCACGAGGTCGCCCCGTCCCGACGGACGGGGCGACCTTCCTTGTCGGCGCGGCCGTCAGGCGACGGCCGTGGCCTGCTCCAGATAGGACGGAAGCAGCTCGGCCCACCGGGCCGCGTCGTCGCCGCCCGCGCGCCCGGCGACGTGGGCCGCCAGGTTCTCGGCGTGGACCTGCCAGCCGACCCCGTAGTAGGCGACCTTCTCCAGCGGCATGCCGCTGGTCTCGATGACGAGCGCGGTGTGATCGCCGTCGGCGGTCAGCGTGGCCTCGATGACATGGTCGAACGGCGGCACGCCGCCGTTCTCCCGCCAGGACTCGTCGACCTCCGTGGTGACGACCCGCAGCCGCCTCGGCGGCTCGCACACCTCCACCCGCCCGACCCCGTCCAGGCCGGCCGCCTCGATGTGGACCCGGAACTCGCCGCCCCGGCGGAGGTCGCCCTCGACGGTGCCGTACCAGCGGGCCAGCCGCGCCGGGTCGGTCAGCGCCGACCACAGGTCGTCGATGTCGGTGTCGTAGCGGTCCTCGATGCGGACGACGCCCCTGCCGTCGGCCGCCCGCAGGCTGCCCAGAATGCGCGTGGCGCCGCCTGTCCCAGTGGTCATCCGGTGCTCCTTCGCTCGTGCCTGCCTCGGGCCACCTCGGCGTGCAGCGCGTCCATCCGCTGCTGCCACAAGGCTCGGTAACGGCCCAGCCATTCGTCGATCTCGGCGAGCGGCTGGGGGCGGAGGCTGTAGATGCGCTGCTGCGCCCGCTGACGAACCTCGACCAGGCCGGCCTCGCGTAACACGCGCAGATGCCGGGAGACGCCCGGCCGGGCGATCGGCAGCAGCGCCGCCAGCTCGCCCGCCGTCGCCTCGCCGGCGACCAGCGCGTCCAGCACGGTACGCCGGCTCTCGTCCGCCAGGGCGTGCAGAACTGCCTCCATGCGGCCAATGTACCCAGCAGGTTACGTACCCGTCAAGGTACATAGAAGTGCGGACTTCATACACCGGCCATCCACTGTCCATGTAGGAATTCTGTGCATCGAATGTAGTCGACCTCTATAGCGTCGGAACCTGAACATCTTTCGTCGAGCTTCGGTAGGAGGAGCCCGTGGGCAATCTCGGACTGCGCGGGGCGTTCGTCGCCCTCGCGACGACCGCTCTGGTGGTGACCACGGCGTCGGCGGCCCCCGCGGCGCCGGTACGCGACGACGCCCGGTTCTCCCTCCAGGCGAGCACGTCCACCTTCCCGCTGGCCGACCCCGACACGCTGCTGGCGGAGGACGGCACCTACGTCACCTACGGCACCACGGTCGGCGCCGGGACCGGTACGCGTTGCGGCGCGACCGGCCGCCTCTACGTTCCCGTCCTCGTCCACGGTTCCGGCAGCGCCGTCGGCATGGCGAACTGCGCCTCGTACGACGCGCTCCCGTCCGGCCCGGGCGCGTGGGCCGAGCCCGGCGGCGCGATCTGGGCGCCGGGCGTCGTCCGCTTCGGCAGCCGGTTCTTCATGTTCTACACGGCCTCCCGCAGCGGTTCCGGCCAGAAGTGCATCGGCCGGGCCATCGCCACCAGCGCCCACGGCCCGTTCCAGAACCAGGGCGAGTGGGCCTGTCCGGACGCGGGCCGGTGGGCACTCGACCCCAACCCCTTCGTCGCCGGCGGGAACCTGTACGTGACCTACCGCGACGACGCCATCGCGACGGGTGCGGAGACCGGCATCTCGACCGTGCGTACCGACAGTGAGGGCCGCGCGATCTGGGACACCCGGCGGGACATGCTCAAGAGCACCGACATCACCTGGGACACGGCGAAGACCAGCGGCGGCACGCATGTCGTCGAGAACCCGTCGATGTGGAAGGCCGCCGACGGGGACTGGTACCTGATGTACTCGGGCAACAACTGGGACAGCCCCCGGTACGCGACCGGCATCGCGAACTGCGGCACGACCCCGCTGCCCGCCTCCCGCTGTACGCCCATCCGCGACGGCGTCGCCCACCCGTTCTTCGGCTTCACCGGCGCCGCCGGGCTGGACCCGCTCCGCGGCCTGCCCGGCAACCACGAAGGTCCCGGCGGCATGGACGTGTTCACCGCCGCCGACGGCACCGCCCGCGTGGTCTGGCACTGGTGGGACGGCACGCACCGGTTCCCGATGACCGGCGTCCTGACGCGGCCGACGTCGGGCTGGCTCGTCTCCTGAACCTTCGCGAACCCCGCCCGATTCTCCGCAACCCCTCTCGTGAAGGAGATCCCATGGGACCCATCAGCAGGCGCCGCGCCCTCGGCCTGGCCGGCGGCGCCGCCCTCGCCGGCGCGACCGGCGCCCTCGCCGCCACCGAACCCGCCGGGGCGGCCACCGCCTGGCGCAACCTCGGCGTCATCACCGCCAACATCGGCCGTGACAACCTCGGCCGGCGCGACGCCGCGATCATCGCCGTCCGCAACGCCCTCAGCATGGAAGGCCCGCAAGACCGTCCGCTGGTCGGCTGGCAGGAGATCGGCGAGGGCGACGGCGACGAGAAGGAGAAGGGCTACATCAACGACCACTTCGGCCCGTACTACAACAACCTGCACCTCAACGACGGCGGGCAGCTCGTACCGATCTCGGCGCCCAAGGCGTACAACGTGCTCGCGCAGCGCGTCACCTCCGTGCACGCCGGCAAGGCGGGCGTCTCGCCGAACCGGGTCATCACCGAGGTCCTCCTCGGCGCGGCCGACGACCCCGCGCTCCAGTTCGCCTTCCTGAACACGCATTTCGTGGCGGGCGCGTACAACGGGAAGGAAGATCCTTACGAGGCGTGGCGCGACCAGATGTGGGGCATCCACTTCGACAAGATGCGCGACACCATGTCCTACTGGCTCGACCGCGGCTACCCGGTGATCTGGACCGGGGACACCAACCGGGACCCGATGCCGAAGTTCTTCCCGGCGCGCGAGGCGCGCGCGTTCGCCAACGGGATCGACCAGATCGGGTGGGTCCTGAGCACGAACGGAGTGCAGATCCAGCTGCGCAACAAGTTCACGGTCGCGATGAACGTCGACGACCACGACGCCCGGGTGGCGGTCCTCCAGCTCCGCCGAGCCTGACGTTCAAAATCAAGATCAATTTCATGTCCCGGGTTCGTCGATCTCACCTCCGCTCCTCACGCGGGAGACCGTTCCGGCGCGGGGCGCCTCCACTGCCAGCACAGTGGGGCGACGCATCATCCACCGCGGATCGGTCACCGCTTCACCCGCCCAGGCATCGGCTGACGGTCCACAATCGGCCAACCCATCGAGCAGTCCTGGCGCGGTGATCGTTTACCGTCATTACGGCAAGCCGACCCCGATTTCCTTGATCAAATACCGTCAATACGGCAGAGGGGCGCTCCCGTGCCGTCATAGGGGTATTTGATCAAGACAATCGGGGTCGCGCTGCCGTAATAGCGGTATCTGATCAAGGCGAATCGCGTCGACCGGTGTAGCGGAAAGCGGCGCTGACCGGCGCGCTAGACAATTTCCAGAAGTGCCTGTGCTGCGCGGATGCCGAGTGGCTGCCCGATCTCCTCGTGGTACGCGAGCGCCTCTGCCGCCAGCCGCCGCCCTTCCGCCACCTCGCCGAGCCGGAGCTTGACTGCTGCGAGGGCGGCCGCGGCGTACCCGTGGGTGACGCGGATGCCGAGTTCGCGGGCCAGGTCGAGAGCGGTCCGCGCGTGCGGCAGGGCGGCCGCCGGATCGTCCAGGCCGAGCAGGGCGTGGGTCAGGGCCACCCGGGCGTCGAGTTCGGGGTCCCGGCCGCCGGTCATGATGCACAGGTCGAGCGCCGTCTGGAGCAGGTCGACGGCTTGCCGGTGATCGCCGCGGGCACTGTGGACGATCGCGACGCGGTTGAGGACGTTGGCCTCCGCGTTGGGGTCGCCGGTTTCGCGTACCAGGTCGAGGGCTGCCGTCGCGGAGTGCAGGGCGGTGTCCAGGTCGCCGGATTCGCACTCGACGTACGCGAGGTTGATCAGTGCCACCGCTTCGGCGAGTCTTCCGCCGGCGGCTCGCAGGACGGTCAGCGACTCCCGCAGGACGGTGGCGGCTTCGGTGAGGCGGCCGGCGTACCGGAGGGTGTCGCCGAGGTTGGCCAGGGCCAGCCCTTCGCTGTTGCGGGCACCCGCCTCCCGGTGCAGGCCGACGGCTTCGCGGAAGCAGCGTTCGGCTTCGCCGAGGTCGCCGACCGACAGGCAGACGAACGCCAGGGTGCCGAGTGCCTGGGCCTGGCCGGCACCGTTGCCGGTCAGCCGGTGCGCGTCGAGGGCGCGCCGGGCGTACCCGGCCGACTGCTCGTATTCGCCGGTCCACAAGTGGACGACGCCGAGGTTGACCAGGGCGGCCGCGTGGCCGTCGGCCCAGCCGATCGGTTCGGCGAGGTCGACCGCCCGGCGGCCGTACGCCTTCGCCTCGTCGTACCGGCCGAGGCCGCGGAAGTAGAAGGCGATGCTGAGTTCGGCCGCGGCGGCTTCGGCGGCGGCCAGGAAGGGGTCGGCGACGGCCGGGGCGGCCGACTGCGCGTACTCGGCGGTGGGCAACCAGTCGATCATGTCCCGGGCCAGGTGGAAGTAGGGCCGCAACCGGTCGGCCAGGGCGCAGCAGTGCTCCGGCAGATCGTGGTCGTACGCGTCGCGTACGCAGGCGACGAGGTTGGCGGCTTCCTCGTCGAGCCAGTCGGCGGGGACGTCGCCGGGCGGGACCGGCGCCGGGACGGGAGCGGGCAGCGGCAGCAGGGGCAGGTTCGGCATCATCCGGCGGGCGGCCGCGTCCGCGCGGACCAGGTACCACCCGATCAGCCGCTGCCGGGCCCCGGGCGTCTCCGGGTCGCGGAGCGAGTACGCGTACAGCCGCAGGAGGTCGTGCAGCGAGTAGCGGCCGTCGGCCCGCTCCTGGACGAGATGCGCGGCGGTCAGGCGGCGCAGCAGCGTCTCGGTGGTGTCGAGGGGCAGATCGGCGAGCGCGGCGGCCGCCGGCAGCGGGATGTCGGGCCCGGTGACCATGCCGAGCAGGCGGAACAGGCGGGCGGCCGGTGCGGTGAGGCGGGCGTAGGACTGGTCGAAGGCCGCGCGGACCGTGCTGTCCTGGTCGCCGTCGATCGCCAGGGCGGCGAGCCGGTCGCCGCCGCGCAGTTGCGAGACGTAGTCGGCGATCGGCTTGCCGGGCTGGTCGGCGAGGTTGGCCGCGGCGATGCGCAGGGCCAGAGGCAGGTACCCGCAGGCGGCGGCGAGGTCGGCGACGGCGTCGGGTTCGCCGCCCGCGCGGTCCCGGCCGAGGACGCGGGCGAGCAGGTCTTCGGCGTCGCGGGCGGACAGGACGCCGAGGTCGAGCCGGCGGGCGCCGTCGCGGGCGACCAGGCCGCTGAGCCGGTCGCGGCTGGTGATCAGGGCCAGGCTGCCGGCGCCGCCGGGCAGCAGCGGGCGTACCTGGTCGATGGTGGCCGCATTGTCCAGCAGGACCAGCACCCTGCGCTCGGCGAGCAGCGACCGGTAGAGGCCCGCGGCTTCGGCGGGATCGACGGGGATCCGGTCGCTCGGCTGGCCGAGCGCGCGCAGCACCTGCGCGAGCGCGTCGACCGGGCGCAGCGGGCGGCCGGTGGCGAAGCCGCGCAGGTCGACGTAGAGCTGGCCGTCGGGGTAGCGATGGGCGGCAGCGTGTCCCCAGTGGACGGCCAGCGCGGTCTTGCCGGCGCCGGGCGCGCCGGTGATCAGCGCGGACCCCGCGACGGCCGCGCTCTCGCCGGCGATCTCGTCCAGGCGCCGCAGGTCGGCCTCGCGCCCGGCGAAGTCCGGCACCGCGCGCGGCAGGAACCGCGGCACGGTCGCCATCGCCAGGCCCGGGTCGTTCGCCAGGATCCGCGCCTGCAGGTCGCGCAGTCCCGGCCCCGGCGCGACACCGAGCTCCGTGTCCAAGGTCTTCCACACCCGGCGGTACGCGGCGAGCGCGTCGCCCTGCCGTCCGGCGCGGTAGTACGCGAGCATCAGCAGTTCGGTCAGGTGCTCGCGGGTCGGGTGCTCCTCGACGAGCCGGGTCAGGTCGGTCAGCACCTTCTCGTGCCGGCCGCAGTCCAGGTCGGCCTGGGCGAGCAGCTCGATCGCGGTGAACCGCCGCTCCTCCAGGGCGGCGCCGACCCGGGCCCGCAGATAGTCCCCGGCGGCGTCGGCCAGGAGCGGGCCGCGCCACAGCGTGAGGGCCTCGGCCAGCACCGCCGCGCGTACGCCGGGATCGTCGGTGTCGCGAGCCCGCGCGACGGCGGCGGTGAAGCGGTGCGCGTCGACCTGGGCCGGGTCGATCTCGATGCGGTAGCCGTTGCCGCGGGTGGCGATCCGGATGCCGTGCGGCTTGAGGCGGGCCCGCAGCCGGGCGACGTAGGTGTGCACGGTGCGCTGCGCGCCGGCGGGCGGATCGTCGTCCCACAGCAGGGTCTGCAGCCGGTCGTTGGCCAGGATGCCGCCGTCGGCCGCCAGCAGGAGCAGGCCGAGCAGGCAGCGCTCGCCACGCCGCGGGCCGAGGTCGATCAGCCCCGCGTCATGCTGGATCTCGACCGGACCGAGGATCCGGAACAGCAAGACGGTACCTCGTCTCCGCCGGGGGGAGTCTGGTGTCCGAGTCTAGGGACGCGGGCGTCCGGCGACCACCCGGCGGCCGGGGGCCTTGACACTAAAGTGACAGGCAACGTGTTGCGTCAATGTAGAAATTTGTCAATGTTATGCCATTTGGTGGCACTACCAGCCCCGATAATTCCTCCACTATGGATTGCTAGTTCACAATGGCTGTGTAGCCTGAGATGGTGGCCGAACGGATTCTTGTCGTCTCCCATGTGCCGGCCTTCGGCGAGGGGATCGCGGCGTACCTGACCGGGAAAGGGTTCGACGTCGCCCAGCCGGTGGACCCGCTGCGGTGGCTGCGTGACACCACGGCCGACGCCGCGGTGGTGATCGTCGGCACCCCCGCGGCCGAGAAGATCATCCGTACGCTGAACGCCGAGCATCCCAAGCTGGCCATCGTCGGGCTGCTGTCCGCACCGGATCCGGTGGACTGCCGGTGGCTGCTCGACGCGGGCGCGCACGCCGCGATCCCGTGGTCGGCGTCGTCGGCCGAGATCCTGCAGGCGCTGCTGTCCGCGCTCGGCGGGTTCACGACCCTGCCGACGGAGGTGGCCCGGGCGATGGCGCGTACGGTGCCGGGCCGGGCCGCGATGGTGGAACTCGATCCGCAGGAGACGCTCTGGCTGCGGCAGCTCGCCCGCGGCGGCTCGGTCGTCGATCTCGCCCGGCGGGTCGGCTACTCGCAGCGGGAACTGCACCGGCGGCTCGCGCAGCTCTACCGCCGGATGGGCGTGGCCACCCGACCCGAGGCGATCGCGCTGGCCGCCCAGTGGGGCGTCCTGCGCGACTAGTCGCTGACCCGCGCGGCTTCGGCCTCGTCGCCGGCGGAGACGACCTCGGTGCGGACCTCGGTAGGAGCGTCGGTAGAGGCCTCGGCGGGGGCGTCGGTGTGGGCGGAGAACAGCACCAGCCCGGCCAGGATCAGCACGCCGCCCAGGGCCTGGCCCGCGTGCAGCGGCTCGCCGAGCCAGACGATCGCGGTAAGCAGCCCGAAGACGGGGATCAGATTGAGCGTGAAGCCGGCGAAGCTGGCCGGTACGCCGGTGATCGCGTAGTTGTAGAGCAGGAAGCTGGCGGCGAAGCCGAGCACGCCCGCGAGCGCCCCGGCGACCCAGAACCGGGCCGGGATCGAGGTCGAGACGCTCTCCGCGCCGGTGCCCCACTGCCAGGCGGCGACGGGGATGGTGAAGATCAGTCCGAAGAGGAACTGCCAGGCCGTCATCAGCGTGGGGTCGATGGAACCAGCCATCCGGCCGGCCAGCGTCACGTAGATCGCGGCCGACAGCGCGCCGCCCATGATGAGCAGGTCGCCCAGGCCCACCGCGGCGACCGGATGGGCGCCCTCGATGACGGTGACCCCGACGGCCGCGAGCACCACGCCGAGCACCGAGCGGACCCCGATCCGGTCGCGCAGCACGACCACCGCGAGGACCACCACGAACACGGCCTCCAGGCTGGACAGCAGGGAGGCGTTGCCGGCCGTCGTGCGGGTCAGCCCGACCGTCAGCCCCGCGTACGCGAGAGCCGGCTCGAACAGTCCCATGACGGCGAGCAGTCCCGGCCGGCCCGGGAAGCCGATCCGGCCGCGCAGGGCCAGCACGATCCAGATGAGCGCCGTACCCACCACGAGTTCGAACAGCAGCAGGGTCATCGGGGCGAAGCCGCCGAGCGCGTACTTGGTGATCCCCGTGGCGGTGCCCCAGCAGAGCGCGGCCGCGAACAGGGCGAGACGGTGGCGCACGGAAGCTCCTTAGCGGACACGGGGCGCGGCGGCGGGCGACCGCGACCGCGCCCCCGACGAGGGATCACTCTACGAGGAAGTTGCCGAATGCCCATGGTTCTACACTCGAACCGGTGGCCGGCCGGAAGGTCGAGAACGGCTCGTACGCGGCCGACCGCGGCGTCCAGTCGGTCGCCACCGACGGGCTCGGGCCCAGGTAGGGGTTGGCCACGGCCAGCACCTGCTCATGATCGAGGTCGTCCGGTACGCACAGCCCCCGGTCGGGATTGCGCAGGATCCAGTGCACGGCGCCGAGCACCGACGCGGCGACCTGCAGGGTGGTGGCGTTCTGGTGCGGGGTGAGCGTACGCGTCTCGTGGATGTCCAGCTGGGAGCCGACCCACCAGCCGTTGAGGTCGTGGCCGAGCAGCAGCACGCCCAGCTCGTCGGCGCCGTCGACGATCTCGTCGTTCATGATCCGCTGGTCCGTCTGCAGCCGGTGGCCGTTCATCCGGCACTCGTGCAGCGACGCCATCGCGGCATCCGTCGGCAGGTACGCGTAGTGCACGGTCGGCCGGTACGCGGCCCGGTCGCCCTCCCACACGGTCAGGTGATCGCTGATCGTGAAGGCCTCGCCGTGGCGTACGACCATGCCGATGATGGGACCGGCGGCCGGCACCCAGGACCGCACGAACGTGCTGATCCCGGTCCGGGCCAGGCAGATCTGGTTGCGCGGACCCGACTCGTGCTCGTACGCGTACGCCGGCAGTTCGGGTTCGTGCGTACCCCAGCCCATCTCGGCGGGGGCGATGCCCTCCTCGTAGAAGCCCTCGACCGACCAGGTGTTGACGAACTCGCCGACCCGCTTGGGCACGTCGCCGATCTGCGTGTCGCGCTCGGAGATGTGGATGACCTTGACGCCGACCTCGCGGGCCAGCCGGGCGAAGTCCCGGTCGCCGAGCGCGGTCTCGATCCGGTCCCGCCGCTCGGGCGCGAGCGGGGCGGGCAGCCGCTCCGGCTCCTTGAGCATGGCGTGGGCGATGTCGGTCAGGGCCACCTTCGTCCAGTGGCTGACCAGGCCCGGGTTGGCGCCGTGCTCCACGACGGCCGTCGGCCCGTGGGCCGGCCAGCCCGCCGCGCGCCGGCGCAGCTTCATGTGCCGGTGGTAGAGGGTGCGGTCCTGCGGCGGGGTGAGGGCCTGGTTGGCGTACGGGTCCCAGTCCTCGACGGAGGTGTCCACGTAGAGCACGCCGTTGCGCTGGCACCACTCGATGATGTCGCCGGTGTCGATGTTCCAGCTCAGGTTGACCAGCAGGTCGCCCTCGCCCAGCTGCTCGCCGAGCTCGGCGGCCAGGTTCTCCGGCGTGATCTGCCGCTGGACGAACCGGGCCCCGGCGGCGAGGGTCTCGGGGATCCGGTCGCGCAGGTCCAGCATGTCCATCACGGTCAGCCGGCCGTGGTCCATGTCGAGGTGGCGCAGCAGCAGCGGCTGCAGGCACTGCGACACCGAGCCGCAGCCCAGCACCAGCACCCGGCCGTCGTGCCGGATCGACGGGAAGTCGTCGCTCATGCGGAGTCTCCGATGCAGACGGTGGCCAGCGGGTCGTACCCGTTGAAGCCGACGGACGAATAGGTGGTGGTGTAGGCGCCGGTGCCGTGGATCTCCACCACGTCGCCCGGGCCGAGCGCCATCGGCAGCCGGTACGCCGCGCGCTGGTAGAGCACGTCCACGCTGTCGCAGGTGGGCCCGGCCAGGATCACCGGGCCGTCCTCGCCGTCGCCGTCGTGCGGGGTGGCGATGGCGTACTGGATCGCCTCGCCCTCGGTCTCGGCCAGACCGCCGAAGCGGCCCACGTCCAGGTACACCCAGCGCTTGTCGTCCGTGAACGACTTGCGCGCCACGAGGACGACCTGCGCCCGCAGCACGCCGGCCGCGGCCGCGACGTACCGGCCCGGTTCGATCGCCAGCGCCGGCGGGTCGCCGTCGAAGTGCCGGTCCATCGCCGCGCGGATCGCCCCGGCGTAGTCCTCGATCGGCCGCACGGGCTGCCGGTACGCGGCCGGGAAACCGCCGCCCGCGTTGAGCAGGGTCAGGCGTACGCCGCCCGCCTCGACGGCCTTGAACACCCGGGCCGCGTCGGCCACGCTGGGCCCCCAGCGGGTGGGGTCGAGCTGCTGCGACCCGACGTGGAACGACACACCCACCGGGGCGAGTCCCTGGTCGGCGGCCGCGAGCAGCAGCGCGACGGCCATCTCGGGGGAGCAGCCGAACTTGTTGCTCAACGGCCACTGGGCACCGGCGCTGCTGGCGGCGATGCGGCAGTAGACCGCGGCCCCCGGCGCGTACTTGGCCAGCTTGTCCAGTTCGGACTCGCTGTCGAAGGCGAACATGCGTACGCCGCGGTCGAAGGCGTACGCGATGTCGGCGGCCTTCTTGATCGTGTTGCCGTAGGACAGCGCCGACGGGTCGGCGCCGAGGTCGAGGCAGAGATCCATCTCGGCGGGGCTGGCGATGTCGAACGCCGATCCGTGCGCGACGAGCGCCGAGAGCAGGCGTGGTTGCGGGTTGGCCTTCACCGCGTAGAAGGCGGTCGCGTCGCCGAACGCCTGGGTGAGGCGCCGGTACTGGGCGACGGCGACGCCGACGTCGAACAGCAGGTACGGTGTCTGCTGCTCGGCGTCGCCGACGCCGGCCGAGGGGCTGGAGATGTTCATCGTCCTTGGGGTCTCCTCACTGCCGATGGAACCGGCCTTCAGCAGCCGGTCGGTAGGAGCCGGTCGGTGGCGGCCGGTCAGTACTCGAAGAGCTCGGTGTTGTGCGCGCGGCGGGCCGGCCACGGGTTGTGGTACTTGTTGCTGTCCTCGGTCGGGTGGCCGTGGAACAGCCCGTAGTTCAGGTGGTCCTGCGGGAACCGCTGGTCGGTGATGTAGTCGAGGATCAGGTGCGACCAGATCTCCAGGTCCGTCTCCTCGTACGCGACGCCGGTGACGTCGCGGCCGTCGCGGGTCGCGTCGGTGGGGACGAGGACGTCGGTGTGGTAGAGCGCCGAGTAGCGGGCCGGGTCGAAGTCCTTCGGCACGTAGCCGGGCAGCTTGCCGTCGTGCTGCACCGGGCACTTGCCCTCGGCCAGCCGGTTGTGCCAGCTCTGGCTCGCCACCCCGTCGACGCCGAGCCCGCCGTTGCCGATCGACCGGTACGCGGTGTCGCGGACGAACTCGATGGCGTCCTCCAGCTTGGGCATGAGGCCGCGCAGGTGCATCGACTGGGCGTAGTGGCCGGGGGAGTTCATCGAGAACAGCAGGCCGCCGGGGACCCGCCGGTCGTGGTTGCGGGTGCGGTGGGCGCCGCCGTAGAAGATGTTGCAGCCGGCCTTGAACAGGGTGAGCTGCCCCTCGGCCGTCCGCAGCGGCACCGCTTCGGTATAGATGACGTCCTGCTGGATCGGGGCGTGCTCGGTGAGGTAGAGGTTCGACAACTCGACGCAGACGTCGATGAGTTCCTGCCCCGGCGCCGCGTACGCGAGCCGGGCACTGTTGATCATGATGAGGAAGCCGCTGGCCTCGCCCCGTTCGGCGAGATCCTTGAACTCGCGGCGGCCGCGCTGGATCTCGGCGCTGACGTGGGTGGCGCCGAGGGCGAGGTCGGCGTCGTCCAGCCAGAGCAGGTACGCGGTCAGCCCCTTCGACGGCGCGATGCCCTTGTCGGCGTGCGAGGACAGCCGTCCGAACAGGCACGGCGTGAACCGGGCGCACCATTTCCAGAAGGCCGCGCGTTTCTCGGCCCGGTCGGCGTCCGAGAGCAGGATCAGGTTGGCTCGGTCGATGTCTGGGCCGAAGTCGGTGTCGGCGGGCAGCTGGGGCAGGTCGTCGATCAGGGAATCCAGGGACCTGGCGATGACAGACATGCACTGTGTCTATCAATAGACATACATGCATGTGTTGGCCAAGTTGACGCAGTATCCGGCCGTCAGTCGGCACGGTCGTGTCACGATCGGGCGGGGCTGCGCCAGGGGGCCGCCCGCGACGGGGCGGTTCATCGACGGGCGGCGGGGGTAGGCTGCGGCCGTGGGAACCACCGTCGCGGTCCTGGGCGCGTCCGGCGTCTACGCCCGCCATCTCCTGCCCCTGCTCACCCGGCGCGGGTTGCAGGTGAGGGCGCTCGCGCGGCGGCCCGAGACGGCCACCGTCGCCCACGCGTGCGGCGCCGAGGTCCAGTTCGCCGACCTGCTGGAGCCGGGGTCGCTCGCCGCCGCCCTGCGCGGCTGCGACGTGGTGGTCAACCTGGCCACGACCCTCCCCGGCCCGCGGGGCGGCGGCGACTTCGCGGCCAACGACCGGCTGCGCCGCGAGGGTACGCCGATCCTCGTGACCGCCTGCCGCGAAGCGGGCGTACCCCGGTTGCTGCAGCAGAGCATCTCGATGGTCAACAGCGGCGCCGGCGCGGAGTGGGCCGACGAGGACACCTGCCTGCCGGCCGACGACTCGGTCGCCGGGCAGGCCATCGCGGCCGCCCGCGACATGGAGGAGGGCATCCGCGGGTCCGGTGTGGACTGGCTCATCCTGCGCGGCGGCCTGTTCTACGGCCCCGGCACCGGGCTCGACGACGACTGGTTCGAGCGGGCGCGCTCCGGCCGGCTGCGGCTGCCCGGCGACGGCGAGGACTACGTCTCCCTGGTCCGCGTCGAGGACATGGCGGCGGCCACCGCGGCGGCGGTCGAGTGGTGGCCGTCGCGGCAGACCCTGATCGTCGCCGACGACGAGCCGGCCCCCTGGCGGGACGTCCTCGGGCAGGTGGCGACCATGGCCGGGGCGGCGGCCCCGGTGACGGGCGGCCGGATCGCCTTCCCCTCCTGGCGCGTACGCAACACCCGGGCCCGGGCCGCGCTCGGCTGGGAGCCGTTCTTCGCCACCTACCGGTCCGGACTGATCCGCTGAACTGCCCGTCCAGCTGCGCGAAAGCCCAGGAACCTGGATACAGTGCGGGTAAGTGCCCGGCGCATGGGAAGGACCGGCGTGACGCAGCTGTCGATCACCACTGACCACCAGGCGGAGGCGACCGTCGTGGCGCTGGCCGGCGAGCTGGACCTCGGGTCGCGTACGCGGCTGCAGGCGGCGCTCGCCGAGGCGATCGAGGCCGGCCGGCCGGTCGTGGTCGACCTGTCCGGGCTGACGTTCATGGACTCCACCGGCATCGCCGTGCTCACCAACGCCCGCCGGGCCGCCGGGGAGGCCGGCGTGCCGCTGACGGTCACCGAGGCGACCGGCACCGTCGAGCGGATCCTGGAGATGACCGGGGTCCGGCAGTTCCTGTCCGGGGAATGGCCGCAGCGGTGACCGCTACGCGTACCGCGGCCGCCCAGCTGCGACGCATCCAGGCCGTGACCGACGCGGCACTGTCCAGTCTGGACCTCGACGCGATGCTCGCCGAGCTGCTGGACCGCACCCGCGAGGTGCTCGACGCCGACACCGCTGCGATCATGCTGCTCGACCCGTCCGGCACGGAACTGGTCGCCACGGCCGCCGCCGGGCTGGAGGACGAGGTGCGGCTGGGCATCCGCGTACCGGTGGGGGAGGGGTTCACCGGACGGATCGCGGCCACCGCGCGGCCGATGATCCTCGACCACGTCGACCCCGGTAACGTGTTCAGCCCGGTCCTGCTCGACCAGCACCTGATCTCGATGGCCGGCGTACCGATGCTCGACCAGGACGAGGTCATCGGCGTCCTGTACGTCGGCCGGCGGCGCCAGGGCACCTTCACCGGCGAGGACGTGGAGGTGCTCCGGCTGGTCGCCGACCGGGCGAGCCTCGCCACCCGCGCCCAGCTGCGCCGGCTCGACCGGGCCGCCACCCTCGCCCTGCAGCGCAGCCTGCTGCCCGCCCGGCCGGCCCCGCTGCCCGGGCTCGATCTGGCCGCCCGCTACCTGCCCGGCCAGCAGGTCGGCGTGGGCGGCGACTGGTACGACGCGTTCCGGCTGCCGAGCGGCCACACCGGCCTGGTCATCGGCGACGTCGCCGGCAGCGGCCTCGCGGCGGCCGTGATCATGGGCCGGATCCGCAGCGCCCTGCGCGCGTACGCGCTGGAGGACGACGACCCGGCCGAGGTGCTGGCCCGGCTGGACCGCAAGATCCAGCTGTTCGAGCCGGGTGCCCTCGCCACGGCCGCGTACGTGGTCATCCCGCCCGCCGGGGACGTGATGCACCTGTCGCTGGCCGGCCACCTCCCACCGGTGTACGCCGGCCCCGGCGCCCCGGCCCGTCCGGTGGACACCCGCCCGGACCTGCCGTTGGGCGTCTTCCCGGACGCGCCGCGCCGGACGTACACCCTGCCGTTCCCCACGGGCGCGACGCTGCTGCTCTACACCGACGGGCTGGTCGAGCGGCGCGACCGGGTCATCGACGACGGCATCGCCGAACTGGCGCGTACGGTCGCCGGATCGAGCGCGCTGGAGATCTGCAACGCGGCCGTCGGCCTCGCCGGTGACCAGGCGGTCTCCGACGACATCGCGATCCTGGCCGTGCTGCGTACGGGCAGCCTTCTCGGGTAGGCCTCAGGGATGCACCGGAGAATCTTTCCGGGTTGCGGCCCTGATGTCCGGAACGTGGCGCGCTGCGAGGCTCGTAGGCATGACGCTCTCCCGCCGCACCCTCTTCTCCCTCGCCGCCCTGAGCGGGGTCGCCGCCACGGCGTCCTACCCGGGCCTCGCGATCGCCGCCACGCCTGCCGAGTGGTACGCCCCCATGCGCGACGCGATCGCCGGACTGCCCGAGTCCACCGCGACGGCCGCCCAGGTACGCCTGACCCGCGGCGCCGACCGGTGGGACGGGCGGTCGGGAGTCCGCGACGTCCACAGCGGAGCCCCGGTCCCGGAGCACGCGCGGTTCCGGATCGGCAGCATCACCAAGACGTTCACCGCCACGGTGGTGCTCCAGCTCGCCGGGGAGGGCCGCCTGCACCTCGACGCCCCGGTACGCCGTTACCTGCCGGGTTTCCTGCCCTCGGCGTACGACGCGGTGACGGTGCGCCACCTGCTCGACCACCGGACCGGGCTGCCCAGCCCGGCCTGGCCGGACGGCATCGTGTGGCAGGTGGAGCACCGGTTCGACCGGTACACGCCGGAGGAGCTGGTCCGGCTGGCCCTGCGCGGCGAACCCGAGTTCGCGCCCGGCACCCGGCAGAACTACACGAACATGGGCTACATCGTGGCCGCCGTGCTGATCCGGCGCGTCACCGGGAACACGTACGCCGAGGAGATCGAGCGGCGGATCCTGCGCCCGCTGGGACTGCGCGACAGCTCGCTGCCGGGCGACGATCCGGCGATCCACGGCCCGCACGCGCACGGATACCAGGTGATGCCGGACGGCACGCTGTTCGACGTGAGCCGGTGGAACCAGTCCTCGACGCCCGGCTCGGGGGACATGGTCTCGTCCGTACGCGATCTCGACACCTTCATGGCGGCGCTCTTCCGCGGCCGGCTGCTGCCCGCGGCGCAGCAGGCCGCGCTGTTCACCGTGCCGGAGGTGCCGGACCACGAGACCGGCGGGCCCGCGACCTACAGTGCCGGGCTGACCAAGCTGGTCACGTTCCCCGACGGCCGGGTCGTCTGGGGCAAGAGCGGCTCCCGCTACGGCTACAAGGCGGCGATCGCCGGTACGCCGGACGCCGCCTCGCGCGTCGTCTACTCGGTGAACTCGACCGACGCCAAGTCCGCGACCGACGCGCCGGTGGTCGGCCGGATCACGATGGCGGCCCTGTCCCTGCTGTGAACCCGGCTGCCCGCGGCGAGCCGGCCCCGCGCCGACACTCCCGTGGTACCCAGGCCGGGGTAGGTCGAACGGACCGCGCCCCGGCCGCCCTCCGGCCCGCCACCGGAAGCGATCACCCGGTGTCCGCTGAGGACCGTCGCACCTAGAGTCGGAGGTCACTGCGGCGCCGGGAGGGCGGATGCGTTTTCGACGCGTACTCGGGCTGGGCTCCAGTCTGCTGCTGGGACTCTCGCTGGTCACGGCGGTTCCCGCCGGTCCGGCGACGGCCGCCGCGGGCACCGTGACGATCTCCGACCGGGCGTACCAGGCCGTCGATCCGGCACGGATCCTGGACACGCGCAGCGGACTCGGGGCGGCCGGACCGGTCGGCGCCGGGCAGAGCATCACGCTGAAGGTGACCGGCACGGGCGGCGTACCCGCGTCCGGGGTCGGCGCGGTCGTGCTCAACGTGACCGGGACGGGTGCCACCGCGGCCACCTTCGTCAGCGAGTACCCGGCCGGCGGTCCGCTGCCGACGGCCAGCATCCTGAACCTGACCAGCGGCGAGACTTCGCCAAACCTGGTCGTCGCCAAGCCGGACGCGCAGGGCCGGATCAGCTTCTACAACTACGCGGGCGGCGTCCACCTGATCGCGGACGTGCTCGGCTGGTTCGCGGCGGCGGGGGCGTTCACCGGGCTCACGCCGGTGCGCGTACTGGACACCCGGTCCGGGCTCGGGGCGCCGGCCGGGGCGGTCGGTCCACAGAAGACGATCAGCCTGCGGCTGGGCGGCGTCGCGGACATCCCCGACACGGCGGGCGCCGTCGTGCTCAACCTCACCGGCACGGCTCCGACGGCGGCCACCTTCGTCACCGCGTACCCGAGTGACGCCGTGCGGCCGACCGCCAGCAACCTGAACCTGACCGCGGGCCAGACGCGCCCGAACCTGGTCATCGCCAAGCTGGGCGCCGACGGCGTCGTCAAGCTCTACAACAACTCGGGGTCGGTGCACCTGATCGCGGACGTCGTGGGCTGGATCGCCGCGGGCGGCGACTACACGGGCCTGACGCCGGCGCGGTTCCTCGACACGCGGGAGAGCCAGGCGGTCGGGCCCGATGCCGGCGTCCGGCTGCAGCTCACGGGCGAGGGCGAGGTGCCGCCGGACGGCGTCGGCGCCGTCGTGCTCAACCTGACGGGCACCGCGGCCTCGGCCGGGACCTTCGTCACCGTCTATCCCGACGGCGCCGCGCGTCCCACCGCGAGCAACCTCAATCTGGTACGCGGCCAGACCGCCGCCAACCTCGTCGTCACCAAACTGAGTGCGGACGGGGCGATCCGGCTCTACAACAGTTCCGGCACGGTGCATCTGATCGTGGACGTGGTGGGCTGGATCTCGACCGGCCTGACCGGGACCGTCGAGAAGCCGGCGGGCACGACCATCGTGCCGGGTGACCAGGTAAGCCAGGTCGATGAGAGCAGCGGCGACCTGACCGTCACCGGCGCCGCCCCGGCCACCGGCCAGTTCGTCTTCGTCGAGCCGGGCACCTCGGCGGCCGGGACGATCCTGGGCAAGGTCACCGGCACCACGCCGGGCGGCGGCGGCACCATCGTGCACACCACGCCCGCCCGCCTGGAGGAGGCGTTCCCGAGCGGCGAGATCCACGGCAGCGTCGACTCCAGCGAGCTCGCCGGCCCGTCGGCACTGCGGGCGTACGCGGGCCGGAAAGTGGCCGACCGCAACGGTTTCGTGCACACCGCGACCGGTCCCGTCCACGCGGACTGCGAGGGCAGCCCGATCACCTACGACGTCAACCTCGGCATCCACGCCCGTTTCGTGCTGGACGTACGCTGGGGGCTCGGCTCGGTCGACGAGCTGTCCCTGGTCTTCGAGCTGGACGTCGCCGGGACGATCACGTTGACCGTCGGCGGGCACGCGTCGTGCGAGATCGGCCTGCCGCCGGCGATCCCGCTGCCGCCGGTGTGGGGCTTCGTGCCGGTGCTCCAGCCGGCGTTCAAACTCGAGTTCTCCGGCGGCCTCACCCTCACGAGCGAGGTGAAGGGCCAGGTACGCGTCGGCGCCGCGTACCGGAACGGCGGCATGCAGTGGATCCACAGTGGATCGGTGTCCGGCACGGAACCGGCGCCGGCCGCGGCCGGTGAGCTGACCGCGAAGGTGACCTTCGGTCCCAAGGCGTCCGTGAAGTTCGCCGACGCGGTCGGGGTCTCGCTGTTCGGCGGCCTGTTCGCCGAGAGCACCGTCTCCACGAGCGGCGACCCGTGGTGGAAGGTCGACGGCGGCCTGGAGGTCGAGGTCGCGTTCGAGGCCGACCTCTGGTTCACCGACTTCAGCTACGAACTCGGCGCGTACGTGTTCGGCCGGTTCCAGCTCGCCCGCGCGAGCGGTCCCTGGCCGGGGCCCAGGTTCACGACGCGTACCCTGCCGCGGGGCGAGGTCGGCCTGGCCTACGACGCCGCCCTCGGCCTGGCCGGCTCGCCGCCGCTCACGGTCACCAAGACCGCCGGAACGCTGCCGGCCGGCCTGTCCCTCAGCGGCTCCCACCTCGTGGGTACGCCGACCGCACCCGCGTACGCCCAGTTCACGCTGAAGGTGAGCGACGGCGCCGGGCGGTCGGCGCAGCAGGCGTTCGCCGTCGACGTCATCGCGCCCGGCTCGTCGAACGTGCTGCCGCTGCCGGGATCGCCGCCGGTGCACGAGTTCGCGACCACGGACCTCTACCTGCCGAGCATCTGGGGTCCCGGCCCGCGCGGCGAGGTGCTCCTGTGCGGCTTCACCGGCACCGGCTCCGGACTGGTCCGCGCCGCCTCCTACATCGCCCGGGACGGCTCCGTCTCCGGGCCGGCGCCGACGACGGTCTGCGACAACGCGAACTTCCCGCGCGACAACCATTTCTACGAGCTGACCTCGGCCGGGGACACCGTCTGGAGCGCGGACGGCTGGACCTACGTGCTCGACACCTCGGCCACCAAGGTCGTGCGGGCGTACGGTCCGGACGGGACGGTGCGGTGGACCTACCCGGTCGCGGGCCAGACCGGCCTCATCGACGTCACGCCCGACCGGACGCAGCTGCTGCTGATCGGCGAGCACTCGGCCGTCCTCGACCCGCACACCGGTGCGGTGAAGTACGTGTTCGGCGACTCGGCCTGGGGACCGCTGGCGGCGACGGCCGACTACTTCGTCTTCAAGCCCGACGGCGTCAACCGGGGCATCGGCTACCGGTACCGGGCCACCGGCGCGCACGCGACCGGCACGGACCCGCTGCCCGACGGATTCGGCACGCGACCGGCCGACGAGACCGCCGCGCTGGCGGCCCGGCAGGTCAGCGCGGTCTGGTCGCCGTCGGGCGGGGACTGCGGCTCCGACATGGAGCGCATGGACAGGTCGGGTCCGCAGTGGACGGTCACCGTCCCGCCCGCGTACGCGAGCTGTGCGTACCAGGACTTCTACGCGACGGGAGACGGCGGCGGCTACCTCGTGCAGGTGAGCGCCGACCGACACGGAACCACGGTGACCCGCGTGCGGCCGGGCGGCACGATCGCGTGGTCCCGTCCGGAGACACTCCCCGGCGGATCGCTCTACGGCATCGACAGCCTCGACGGGGCCGCGGTGGCGGCGGACGCGACGGGCCGGATCGCGTACCTGAGCCAGCAGGACTACGCCTGCGTGGCCCAGGGATCCGCGGCGACCTGCCGGCGGCTGCGGCTGACCGTGCTGGGCGCCGACGGCACCGTGCTGCTGAGCCGGGTCTTCGAGCAGCCGGGGTACAGGGTGGACGCCGTGAACACCTTCCACGCGTTCGTCGGCGGCTTCGGACAGGTCTTCGTGGCCCTGAACTACACCCCCGCCGACGCGTCCGACCTCACCGGTCCGGAACGGTCCGCGCTCGTCAGCGTCGCCGTGCCGTTCGACGGGGACTGGGACTTCACCCGGCGGTACCGGACGGCGTACCAGGCACCGTGATCGCGCCCCGTGATCGCGCCCCGTGGTCAGTCGCTCGCCGACGCGGTCGCGTACGCGAGGTCGAAGCCGCTGTTCGCGGGCCGGCCCGACGCGTCGAGACACTCGACGTACAGGGTGACGTCGTCCTTGGCGCTGTAGTCGTTGCGCAGTTCGACCGAGCAGTACCCGCCGCCGTGGGCGGTCACCCCGGTGAAGCTGGGCACCTGCCCGAGCGGCACTTTCATCTGGTAATGGCCGGTACGCGGCCGGGTGACCGTCGGCGTCCCCGGCTTCGTGAGCCACCACGACGAGACCACCGGGCCGCCCGCGTCGTCGACCACGACCGCGGCGGCCTGGGGCCGGCGTACGTCGTCGAGCAGGCTGCCCCGTCCCGCGTACGCGAGCACGAAAGCGGTGTCGGCCGACGTACCGCCCGGTGCCGCGCAGGTGATCCGCACGGCCGTCGCCGTACGCCCGGCCAGCGCGCAGTACCGGGCCGCCCCGCCGACCGGGGACACCTGCACCGAGCGGGCTCCGGCGGTCAGCTCCACCGTGTACGCACCGCGGCCCGTCCGGCTGATCCGTCCGGTGCCGGACGCGTTCGGCGTACCGGGGGTGTAGCTCTGGGCCGCCGGGGCGGACGCGTGGACGAAACCCCGCTCGCCCCCGGCCGCGTACGCCGAGCCGCCGGTGCCGCCGAGGAACAGCACGGCGACCGGGATGTCGGCCGGCGCGCCGGTGTGGTCGAAGCAGGCGACCTCGACGACCTCGTCGGCGTTGCTCCGCCGCCACTGCACGGGCTGGCAGACGGCGCCCGTGCCGGCATAGTCGTACGCCTGGGCGAGCACGATCCCGCCGGTGCGCCCGACCCCCGGCAAGGTCACGACCTGCCGCCCGGTCCCCCCGTGGTACGCCGTCGGCGCGCTCGCGGCGGTCGCCGGATCCAGCCGCCACGGGCCGTAGGTCCAGTTCGCCTCGTCGTTGGTGTCGTGCTGCGGGCTCGCCGTGAGCGGATGGGTCGAGCCGACCGGGTCGGTGACGTGGCGTACGAACGCGAAGCCCCAGGTGGCGGGGGCGGCCTCGGTGCTACCGCCGCCGTTCGGGCTCGGCGACCCGCCGCCGGGTCCGGATGATCGCGGGGATCCGCTCGGCGATGCCGCGCTCACTCCGGCGGACGGGTCGGCGGACGGCCCGGCCGACGGGAACGGGGAGGCGGGCGGGGCGCCCGCGGTCGCCGAATGCCCGCCACCACCGGTGCCGCTGCCGCCGCCCTCGGTGCGGCCGTCGAAGCCGAAGCCGATCACGGGCGGAACGGTCGTCACGTAGACGGCCCACACGAGGAGGACCACCACGGCCGAGCCGCCGTACATCAGGGGTGCCGGCAGCACGAGGAAGCCCACCCACCGGCCGACCCGCTTCGCCGGGCGGGCGGGCCGTTCAGCCTGGTCGGCGGGCCGTTCGGCCTTGGTCCGCTCCTCGGCGACGGCGTCGGCGACCGCCTCCGCGACCTGTTCCCGGGCGGCCCCGCTGAACGCGCGGAGCGTGCCGATCACGCCGACAAGTACGCTGACCAGCAGCGCGCCGTCGCCCAGCCGCTCGACGACGGCACCGAGCGCGGCCACGGCCGGCACGCTGCGCAGGACGGCGAGGGTCGTCGCGACCACGACCGACGCGAGGGCGATCAGGACGGTCCAGCGCTCCCGCTGCCACGCGGTCCGGATCATCCGCCGCCGGCTGACGACGGGCACGGCCGGCGGGGATGCCGCGCTCGCCGGGGGCTCAGGGGTCTCGGGGGATGCGGGGGTCTGCTGCGGTTCCGGCGCGTCGTCCACGGGGACCGGCGGCTCCTTCCGGCGAATGGTGATCAACCGGCCACTCTCGGTGCGAGTCTAGTGAAGCGGCGCCAGTGCTCCGGAGTCCGAAAGGGACTCCCACCTGTGAGCCAGGGCACGGATGTCACACGAACGGGCGTACCGGCGTCTTGTGGGTGACGCTGGGTAGGCACAGCCGCGAGGGAACGAGGAACCGCCGATGGACGTACTGGACGAGACGACGACCGCCTTCGTCGAGCACCGCAACCTGCTCTTCACGGTCGCGTACGAACTGCTCGGCTCGGCGGCCGACGCGGAGGACGTCCTGCAGGAGACCTGGCTGCGCTGGACGGGCGTGGCCCTCGACGAAGTCCGCGACAAGCGCGCGTACCTGGTCCGGATCACCACCCGGCAGGCCCTGGACCGGCTGCGTACGCTCAGCCGCCGGCGCGAGACCTACGTCGGACCGTGGCTGCCCGAGCCGTTGCTGACGACCCCGGACGTCGCCGAGGACGTCGAACTGGCCGAGAGCGTGTCGATGGCGATGCTGCTGGTGCTGGAGACGCTGACCCCGACCGAGCGGGCGGTGTTCGTCCTGCGGGAGGTGTTCGACGTCGACTACGACGAGATCGCCGCGGCGGTGGACAAGACGCCGGCCGCCGTACGCCAGATCGCCCACCGCGCCCGGGGGCACGTGGCCGCCCGCCGGCCGCGGACGGCGATCTCCGCCGCCGACACCCGCGACGCGCTGGACGCGTTCCAGCGCGCGGTCGAGACCGGTGATCTCCAGCGGCTGCTGGACATCCTGGCGCCGGACGTCGTGCTGCTGACCGACGGCGGCGGCGTGGTGTCGGCGGCCCTGGCTCCCGTCGTCGGCGCGGCGAAGGTGATCGACGTGCTGCGCCGCATCCCGGTCGCGGCCGGTCTGCTGACAGCGCAGGTCAACGGCTATCCCGCCCTGGTCGTGCGGCAGGACGACGGCATCCTGACCGTCCTCGCCCTGCGGCTGGACCACGGCCAGGTCACCGGCCTGTACGCCGTGCGCAACCCCGAGAAGCTGACCTTCATGGGCCGGGCGACGAGCCTGCGGCGGTGACCGCTGTCGGATCTCTGCGGATGGCTTGTGACCTCGGGACTTCCCCGACGACCCTCGCGGAGGCACGATGTACCCGGCCGTAGGAGGCCGACCGCTGGAAGATCAGGGAGTTCGAGATGAGTGAAAACCCGCTGTACGCCTTCGACACCGACGGCGACGGCCAGGCGGACGTGGTCGCGTACGACACGGACGGCGACGGGCGGGCCGACAAGATCCTCGTCGACGAGAACAAGGACGGCGAGTTCGACGCGGCCATGTACGACGACGACAAGGACGGCCAGATCGACCGCCTGATCCGCTCGGCCGAGTAGTCCCGCCGGACGGTCTCGTCCCGGCGCGGGTGCCGCCCGCCGGTACCCGCGCCCGCTACGCGCCGACCAGGGGAGTACGCTCGCCAAGTCCTCAGACAAGTAGAGGAGTTGGCCACCGATGACCACCACGGTACGCCGTCATCCGCTGGCGGCGCAGACGGCGGAAGTCCTGCTCGGCCGGATCAGAGCGGGCGAGTGGCCGCTCGGCGGACGGCTGCCCGGCGAGACGACCCTGGCGGCGCTGCTCGGCGTCGGCCGGTCGACCGTACGCGAGGCGATCCGCGAGCTGGCCGGCAAGGGCGTACTCGACTCGCGGCAGGGGTCCGGCGTCTACGTGACCGCCCTGGACGTCGCCGAGGACTGGGACGCCGTGCTGACCCGGGTCTCCGTCGTCGCTGTGCTGGAGGCGCGGATCGCCGTCGAAGCCGAGGCCGCCGCGCTGGCCGCCGACCGGCGTACGCCCGCCGACGTGCGTGCGATCCGGCGCGCGCTCGCGTACCGGGGGGAGGAGCACGCGTCGATCGAGGACCACGTGGACGCCGACATGGCCTTCCACCGGGCCGTCCTCGTCGCGGCCCACAACGACGTCCTGATCGAGCTGTTCGACACGTTCGTGCCGCGTATCCGCACCGCGATGGTGGCGATGCTGCGCGCCCGCCCGCTCGCCTCGCCCGCCGCCGACCACGACGCCCACATCGCGCTGGCCGACGCCATCGCGGCGCGCGACGCCCGGGCCGCGGCCGCGGACAGTCGCACGCACCTGACCTCGCTGAAGGAGGCCCTGGCATGACCGCCGCCATCGAACTGCGCGACGTCACCTTCCGCCGCGACGGCAAGGAGATCCTGCACGGGATCGACCTCAAGATCGGTTCCGGCGAGCACTGGGCGCTGCTCGGCCCGAACGGCGCGGGAAAGAGCACGATCCTCGGCTTCTGCGGCGCGGTCACCCACCCGAGCACCGGCACCGTCGACGTCCTCGGCCACCGCCTCGGCCACGTCGAACTGCAGGCCCTGCGTCGCACGATCGGCCACGTCAACCCGCGCCACCCGTTGCGCTACGCATTGACGGTACGCGAAGTCGTGTACACCGGTCTCACCGGCTCGATCGACCTGCCGGCCCGGTGGACGCCGACGGCCGAGCAACGGGACAAGGCCGACCACCTTCTGCGTACGCTGGGATTGGCGAAGAAGGCCGAGGACGTCTGGCCGGTGCTGTCGCAGGGAGAGCGGGGACGGACGCTCGTGGCGCGGGCACTGATCATCGAGCCGCGGCTGCTGTTGCTCGACGAGCCGACGACGGGCCTGGACGTGGCCGCGCGGGAGCAGTTGCTGGCGACCATCGACCTGCTCGACAGTACGCATCCCGGAGTGACGTCGGTGCTGGTCACGCACCATCTGGAGGAACTGCCCTCCACCACGACGCACGCGGTGCTGATCGCGGACGGGCGGGTGGTCGCGGCCGGTCCGGCGGCGGCGACGGTCACGACGCGCAACGTGTCGGCGGCGTTCGACCACCCGATCGAGGTGACGCGCCGTGACGGGCGCTGGTCTGCCCGAGCATCCTTCTCCCCGGAAAGCCCTGCCGTCTGAGCCGGCCGCCGCATCCGTCACCGGCCACCGTCTCACCCCACCGCCCCGGCCTTCGCCCCGGCCTTTGCCGCGACTGTCCGACTTGCGCGCCCGCCGTCGACCGACGGCTTGACGGCGTGATCGTTTACGGCTGAGGTGTGGAAACAGCCACCCGATGCATGATCGTTTACGGTTCTGGAGCGCGCTGACCGGGTTCTGCTGCACCTGGGGCGTCATCGATCACGCAGTTCGGGCCGGATGGACACCCCAGCCGTGAACGATCAAGAAGACGGCGCCCCGGGTCCACCTATCGGAAGATCGTTCCCGCATCACGGGCTACGGCCATCGGCGGGACGGCGTGGACGTGATCCACAGCGGCTGAGATGTAGAACCGGCCCCTCGCCCAAGATCCACAGCGGTCGGGATGCAGAGAATGGCCCCTGCCTACATCCCAGTCGCATTGGATCGAGGGAACGGACCCGAAACTACATCCCAGCCGCGAACGATCACCGACCAGCCGATCCACCCGACCGCCATATCGGACAGTCGCGACAAAGTCGGCGCGAGGAGCTTTGCGGCCCCGGATGATCGCGTCGAGATCCTCGATCATGTAGCGCCATATCGGCAAGAAAACGCTCTCCCGCCGATATGGCGCTACATGATCAACGCTCGACCGCCAGCATTGCCGGAATAGTGCTACATGATCATGGGCATCGAGCGGCCCCCGGTGTCCATATCGGACAGTCGCGACAAAGCCTAAGACGCGGGGGTGAGACGGTGACGGGGCCTCCTGGTCTCCCGCGCGAGGAGCGGAGGTGAGATCGACGAACCCGGGACAAAATGCCCTCAAAAGATCCGACCCCCGACGATCTTGCGCGAGTGTCCCAAATTTCGTCCGGAATGCCCGAAGGGCCCGAACATTCGCGCAAGATCGTCGGAAGGGGGCGGCGCTAGATGATGGAGAGGTGTACGTGGTTGGTGTGCTCGCCGGACGGTCCGGACTCGCCGCCGGACGGCGTGAAGTTCCGCCAGCCGAGGCCCGGTAGCCAGATCATGCGGTACCAGATGACGTACAAGATCCCCAGCCGGTCGGCGTTGTAGACGAAGAAGTACGCCAATCGCTGGCCGTACAGGCGGTATTCGCCCTTGGCCGGGCCCATGAAGCCGCTGGGATAGGTCGCGAAATCGCAGGCCCTGCCCAGCGGATGCTCACCCCAGCTCTGCTCACGCCAGCAGGCGTTGAACCACGTGAAGCCGGCCTTCATCGCTTCCGTACGCGCATGCGCGAGGCGCGGGGTGATGTGACCGCCCGAGGTCGGGTCGTCGAGCGAGGCGCTCTGCTTCGGCCAGTTGCCGCTGGAGGTCTTGGGCGACGGCACGGCCGTCTTCACCGCCGGGTCGACGAAGTTGGGGTTGGCGCGGCTGCCGCCGGCCGACGAGAGGGCGAGCTCGGCCGCGTGGATGCGGGACTGGATCTCGGTGGTCTGCTGCGCCATGATCTTGACCTGCGCGTCGATCTCCGCCTTGTCCCGGGAGATCTCGTCCTCGGCCGAGGCCAGCGCCCCGATGGCGTCGTTGTCGCGAGTGTTGATCTCTTCGAGCATGGTGGCGCGTTCCAGGAACGCCGACGGCGTCGGGCTGGACAGCAGGGCCGTGACGCTGGAGAAGCGGCCGTTCTCGTACGCCTGCGCGGCCATCTTCGAGACCTGGATGCGCAGCGGCAGCAGGTCCGACTCGATCTGGTCCAGCCGCTTGTTCAGCTCCTGCTGGCGGGCCTTGGCCGCATCGTAGGCCTGCTTGGCGGCGACGTAGCCGCGGGCGGCGGCCTCGACGTTCTGCAGCAGCTTCGGGTCGTCCTCGCCGCCGGTGGCGTACGCGCTGCCGGGCGCGGTGAACAGGGACGCGACGATCACCATGGCGAGTAGTGCCGCTACTCTCCGTACGAACCTGGCCGAGGTGCGCCGTCGCGGGGGTGTCGAGGTCACAGGGCGGTCCTTTCCGGGTCGGCGCACAGCGTACCGGAGCGAGCTCGACGTCCCCAGGCGTAAGGAGTCGACCCCGTCACTACGGAGAGCGATGAACGCTCCGGAAGGGGGACGAGACGGGCACCGGTTCCGGCGAACCGGGCAGCGCCCGCGTGTCACCGGAACGGGATTGGCACGCCATCGGATCGATACGCGCACCCGGCCGGCGTACAAGATCGTCGGGTGAAAGGTCGGGGCGCGGTGTCGATGGAGCGGGGGCGCGTGCGTCGTTAGGGTGGAAGGGCCGAACGGCGGCCCCGGGGAAAGGCCTTGTGACATGGCGAAATACCTCATCCTGATCTACGGCGTCGAGCAGAAGTGGGACGCGATGACGGAGTCGGAGGTCGCCGACCTGTTCGCCGCCCACCGTGCCTTCTCCGCGGCCGCGGGCGACTCGCTCGTCCTCGGCGCCCAGCTGGAGAGCTCCTCGACCGCGACCAGCCTGCGCAGCGGGCCGGACCGCAGCGTGGTGCCCACGGACGGGCCGTTCCTGGAGACCAAGGAGGCCCTCGGCGGCTTCTACCTCGTCGAGGCGCCGGACCTGGACAAGGTCGTCGAGATGGCGAGCGGCCTCTACGAGGTGCACGCGGGGCACAGCGGCGTCGAGATCCGGCCGCTGGTCGAGCAGTGACGGACGCGCCCGGGTCCGCCGCGATCGCCGACGCGGTCGCGGCGGCCCACCGCGCCGAGTGGGCCCGGGTCCTCGCCGCCACGGTACGCGTCACCAAGGACCTCGACCTCGCCGAGGAATGTACGCAGGACGCGTTCGCGAAGGCGCTCGAATCGTGGCCGCGCGACGGCGTACCGGACCGGCCGGGGGCGTGGCTGACGACCGTGGCCCGCAACCGGGCGGTGTCCGGGCTGCGGCACGAGTCCGCGCTGCAGCGGCGGTTGCCGTTGCTGGTCACCGAGGAGAGCACGCCGGGTCCGGAGGAGGCGCCCGAGCGCCCGGCGGTCGACGACGACCGGCTCCGCCTCATCTTCACCTGCTGCCATCCGACGCTGAGCCGCGAGGCGCAGGTCGCGCTGACCCTCAGGCTCCTGTGTGGACTGTCGACCGGCGAGGTGGCCCGGGCCTTCCTCGTCTCCGAGGCGACCATGGCCGCCCGGGTCACGCGGGCGAAGAAGAAGATCGCCGCGGCGCGCGTACCCTATCGGATCCCGACGCGGGCGGACCTGCCCGCGCGGGTGAGTGCGGTGCTGCAGGTGGTGCATCTGCTCTTCACCACCGGGCACACGGCGCCGATCGGCGACCGGCTGGTACGCGGTGATCTGGTGGAGTCGGCGATCGGGCTGGCCCGCATGCTGTACGAGCTGCTGCCCGGCGACGCCGAGGTGGCCGGGTTGCTCGCGTTGCTGCTGCTCATCGACGCGCGCCGGGCGACGCGCCAGGCTCCCGACGGCCGCCTGCTGCTGCTGCGCGAGCAGGACCGCGCGCGCTGGGACCGGGCCCGGATCGACGAGGGCGTCCGCCTGCTGACCGTCGCCCTGTCCCGCCGGCCTTCCCGGTACGCCGTCGAAGCGGCCATCGCGGCCGTGCACGCCGAGGCGCCGACCTGGGCGGCGACCGACTGGACCGAGATCGTGGGCCTGTACGACGTGCTCCGGTCGCTTTGGGATTCGCCGGTCGTGGAGCTGAACCGGGCGGTCGCCGTCGGCGAGCGGGACGGCGCGGCGGCCGGGCTGGCGGCGCTGGACGCCTTGCTCGACGAGCCGGTGCTGGCCGCGTACGGGTATCTGAGCGCGGCCCGCGCCGAGTTCCTCGGCCGGCTCGGACGCTGGCCCGAGGCCGTGCCCGCCTACGAGGAGGCGCTCGCCCTCACCGACAACGACGTCGAGCGGGCCTTCCTCGACGGCCGGCTGACCGCCGCCCGCCTGCGCCTGTAGCGACCCTGTACTGGGGTTGTAGCCGGGCGACCTAGCGTCTGCGCATGATCACAAGAAGACAAGCGTTGATGTCCGTCGCCGCCGGTGCGCTCACCGCCGGCCTCGGCGCGCGCGCCGACGCCGCCCTGCCCGTCGTCGACATGGAAGCGGTGGTCAAGGCCGCGCAGATCGACCCGCGCCGCGCGGACAGCACGCTCACCCCCGGTGCCAAGGCCAGTGTCCTGCTCGTCGAGCAGGCCCTCGCGGCCGCCGGCCTGCTCTCATCCACCTATGTGGACGGTTACTTCGGCACGAAGACCATCGACGCGTACGCGGCGTACCAGCGCTCGCTCGGGTACACCGGACTGGACGCGTCCGGCCTGCCCGGCCCGACGTCGCTGAAAACCTTGGGCACCAACCGGTACACGGTCACCAAGCTGCTCTCGCCCGGCTCGCGGATCACCTACCGCGGCGTGCAGATGAACACGCGTACGCAGTCGATGCTGCTCGCCGCCGAAGGACTGCTCGGCCGCACGCTCACCATCACGCAGGGCTCCTACAACCCCGGTGGCGAAGCCGCGTCGGCCGGTACGCACGACGGCGGCGGCGTCCTCGACATCGGCGTGGACGGGATGACGGCCGCGACGCGTACGGCGGTGGCGAAGCAGTTGCGCGTCGTCGGTTTCGCCGCCTGGGTACGCAATCCCTCGCAGGGCGACTGGCCGTACCACATCCACGCCGTGGCGATCTCCGACACCGACCAGTCCCCGGCGGCGCAGCACCAGGTCGGCGACTACTACCTCGGCCTGAACGGGCTGGCGAACCGGGCCGCCGACGACGGTCCGGCCGTGTCGCCGATCCTGACCTGGGAGGAGTACCAGCGCTCGCTGTGAGCAACCTTCACCAATGCCTCGGGCGTTACGTGGGCATGCTGAAGACAATCGTCCACGTGGGCGTGCTCACGGCGCTGTTCGCGGTGGCCGCCTGCTCGACGTCGACCCCGTCGGCGCCGCAGGTGCCCGCCGCCGAACAGGCCCGCCAGGCCCGGATCGACAGCGCCGCCCCCACCTGCGTCGCGCCCGGGGCACGGGCCGCGAAGCTCGTCACCTACCCGACGAAGGGCGACGACCTCGGGCTCGCGTACTCGGCCGGGAAGGGGTCGACGGCGGTCGTCCTGCTGCACCAGTCCGACGGCGACCTCTGCCAGCTCACCCCGTACGCCGAACTGCTGGCCCAGCGAGGGCTGCGCGGCTTCGCCGTCGACATCACGCAGCCGTCCAGAGTGGACGACACGATCGCGGCCGTCGCGTACCTGCGGAAGGAGGGCGTGACCAAGGTCTTCGTCGTCGGCACGTCGATGGGCGCGACCACGGCGATCGTCGCGTCCGCGCAGATCCAGCCGCCGGTCGACGGCGTGGTCAGCCTGTCCGGACCGGCTCTCTACGACGGAATGGACGCCGGCGCGGCCGCGAAGAACCTGACCGTGCCGGTGATCTTCGCGGCCGGGGAGACCGACGGCAACTTCGCGACCGACGCGAAGGCGATGGCGGCGTCGTGCCCGTCGAAGCACAAGGTCCTGAGCATCCTGCCCACGAGTGACCACGGCGTGTCGCTCCTCAACGGCGCCATGAAGCCCGCCGTCGCCGACTTCCTCGGCATCTGACCCCGCCCCTACCTGCCCCGTGATCCCGCCGCCTTGATCCCGTTTGGATCAGGGAAATCACCCGAATCTTGGGCCAAGATTACGTGGCGATCCCTGATCCAAACGGGATCAAGGGGCGGGACCGGGCGGGTGTGACGCGGGCGGGGTCAGCGGAGGGGGTTCCAGGCGTCGGAGCCCGCGAGGTAGGCCTCGGGAGTCGTCGCGGCCGCCGTGGCCTCGTCGATCTGCGGGCGGTCCGGGCTGTCGACCGCGCCCGGCCCCCGGTTGTGGTACTCGGCGTACCGGGCGTCGCGCCAGGAGAACGTGCCGAAGTCCGTCCACGGCGCGGCCGGGATGATGTGCGGGCCGATCTTCGAGTCCCGGATCAGCACCTGCGCGACGGCGTTCGGATCGTTGCCCGGATGCCAGGGCCGTCCCAGGTAGACGGTCCCGTCCGGCGCCGACCCAGTGAACGAGCAGTGCGTGAACAGGAACCCGTACGCGTTGCCGATGCTCGTACTGGCCGCCGTCACGTACCCGTTGTTGGTGGTCGAGCCGCGGTCGAGGGAGCGTACGTCGCAGCGGTCGAAGACGGCGGTCGCGCGGCCGAAGATGAAGTCGACGTCCCCTTCGATATGGCACTGGCGCAGGTAGACGCGGGCGACCACGGTCGCGGCCGAGCTGTTGAGGTAGAGCGTGTCCTGATTGCCGAGGAACCGCACGTTGTCGAAGACGATCCGGTCGGCCCGGGTGAGCACGGCCACCGCCTGCCGGTTGGTGATCTCCGGATGGGCGGCCTCGTCGAACGCGTTCTCGAAGGTCAGGTTGCGGGCCGTGAAGTCGTGGCCGTCGATCGTCACTGAAGCACTGCCGGACGTGCCCCAAGGCGTACCGTCGGGCTTGAGGGTGCCGTTGGCGCGGTTGTCGGAGATGACGACGGCGGCCGGATTCGGGCCCTGGCCGCGGAACGTGATGTAGGGCTTGGTCGACGGGATGACGACCTGGCCCTGATAGACGCCGGGCTTGATCTTGATGGTGAAGGTCGACGCGTTCCCGGCGGGTACGGCGTCGACGGCGGCCTGGATCGAGGTGTAGTCGCCGGTGCCGTCGACGGCGACCGTGACGTAGGGTCCGGGCCACGCGTACGCGGGGGTGCCGGCGGCGAGCAGGATGCCCAGGGCGAGGAGGACCCCGCCGAGGCTGCGTGTACGCATTGCGTGCTCCTTGAGCGCTCTGGGACGACCGTGGATGGAAAGCGCTTTCCGAGAATCCCGCTCAACATAGACGCCTCTCACTCGCCCGTCAAGCACCCGTCATCCGGTCCGGTCCCCGTTCGAAGAGTGTGGACGGATATACGTCCAACACGTATATAGTGGTGCCCATGACCGATGCCCTTTCGGAACCGGCGTACCTGGTGCTGACCGCCCTGGCCGGGCCGCCGCAGCACGGGTACGCCATCCTCGCCGACGTCCGGGACCTCTCCCGCAACGACGTCACCCTCCACACCGGAACCCTGTACGCGATTCTCGACCGCCTGCACCGCGGGGGCCTGGTCGAGATCGAGCGCGAGGAGGTTCAGCAGTCCCGGCTGCGCCGCTACTACCGGTTGACGGGCGCGGGAGTCGAACGGCTGGCGGCCGAGACCGAGCGCCGTCAGACCCAGGCGAAGGCCGCCGCGAGCCGGCTGCGCAACCTCCGGACCGCCGGCGGCACGGCATGACCGACCCCCAGGACGTCCAAGCCGAAGGAACAAGCCAAACCGCCGAAGACGTTCTCGCCGCCCGTTACCGGAAGCTCCTGCGCTGGTATCCCGCCGATCATCGCGACCACTACGAGGAGGAGATGATCGGCGTACTACTGGACGATGCCGCGCCCGGCCGGCGTCGTCCCACCCCGGCCGAGGCCGCCGTCCTCGTCGTGACCGGCCTGCGTACGCGTATCACCGGCACGGGCACCGCGCTCGGCCATCCCCGCTGGCGGGAGGGTGCCGCTGTGGCAGGCGTACTGCTGGTGCTGGGACTGGCGGTGAAGGCGGTGCACCCGGTGGCGGTCATGGCCGGGTTCGCGCTGCATCTGCCGCGCGCGTGGGGCGCCGTCACGCCGGAGGTGTCGCTGCTCGCGGCGGTCTGGGCGGTCGCGGCGGTGCTCGTGCTGACGCCGCTGCGCCGGACCGCGGCGGTCGCCGCGTGGGTGGCGGCCGCCGCGCAGGCGGCAGTGCTGGGAGTGTCTTATCTGGAGGATCCGGTCGCGGTGCTCGACGGCACGTGGGTCATCGTCGCCTCGTTCATCGCGGCGCTGGGCCTGACCGTCGCGGGCGGCGCTCCGCGGCTGATCCCGAAGACGTTCGCCATCGGCGCCGTCCTCGCGGTGATCGGCACCTTCTGCACTTACGCCCTCACCCGCGCCGTACCGGGCGAGTCCCTGGAGCCCCTTGTCCGCGCGCCGTTCCACGTTTACCTGATCTACAACTGGCGCTTGGACAACCTGCCCGCCGACGTGTTCCTGGCGGCGGCGGCGATCGCCGTGCTCCTCGGCCTGCGCCGGCTCGCTCCTGCCGTGCGCCTGCGGCTGGCCGCGTTCGTCGCGCCGCCGGTCGCGCTGATCGTCGTCGTGCACCGGGTCTACGCGGGGTTCGCGGCCTCCAGCCCGCGCTTCGATCCGCCCGTCCTGCTCACCGCGGGCGAGTGGGCCGGGCTCGTCCTCGTCCCGCTGGTCACGTTCCTGCTCGCGGCCGCGTTCGTCCACCGCGTCGAGCGCCTGGCCGAGCTGGTCGAGTTGGGCCGCGCCGCCCGCCGCCGCTGACCACCAGGCCGCCGCTGACCACCAGGCCGCCGCTGATCACCAGGCCGCCGCGTCCCGTCCCCACGGGCGCGGCGGCGCCGGCCACTCCAGGTCGCCGAACGCCGGCCGGGCCACCGTCAGCCCGCCGAGCTCCACAGTGGTCGGTTCCGGCGCGCGCCCGGCGACATGTTCCCGCGCGGGCAAGGCCAGAAGCCATTCCGCGGTACGCGCGAGGGCGAGCTCCAGGACCGCGCCGTGGCCGTCGGTGTGCCGTCGGGCCAGGGCCCGCAGCACGGCCGCGGCCAGCAGGTACCCGCTGCCGTGATCGAGGGCCTGGGCGGGCAGCGCGCCGGGGCGGTCGTCGTGCCCCTCGCGGAGGGCGATGCCGGTCGCGGCCTGGACCAGGCTGTCGAAGCCCCGCCGGCCCGACCAGCCGCCCGTCCAGGCGGCCAGCCGCCCGACGATGAGGCCGGGCCGCCGTTCCAGCAGCGCGTCGGGGGTCAGCCCGAACCGGTCGAGCGCCCCCGGCCGGTAGCCCGTGATGACGACGTCCGCGCCGGACAGCAGCTCCTCGAACGTCGCGCGGTCGGCCGCCCGGTCGAGGTCGAGCAGGGTCGTACGCTTCCCGAGTCCCGTGTCGAGATGCTGCCCCTCGATCTCCGGCAGCCGCGGACTGTCCACTCGCAACACGTCGGCTCCGAGCAGGGCGAGCGCGCGCGTCGCGACCGGGCCGGCGATGACCCGCGTCAGATCGAGCACGCGTACGCCGTCACTGGGGCGGCCGTCATGGGGGGTAGGGAGCGGCTGGTGCGGTCCGGGGACCGGGCGCCGGGCGATGAGCGGGACGTCTCCGGCCGGCCATTGCCCGGCCGGTCGCACGGCGAACGCCAACCCGCCCGCGGCCAGCACGTCCTCCTCGACCTCGATCGCGGTACGCCGGGCGATCCCGGCCGCCACGTCGGCCCCGACCACGGACGTGAGCCGGTCGCGGTGGTGCGGATAGTTGGCGTGCGTACGCACCCAGCCGTCGGACGCCGCGAAGAAGGCGGATTCCGGGGCGAACCCCGTGAACGCCTCGGTACCCCGGCGGAGGTGCCGTTCGCTGGTGAACGCGGTCGCGACCCGGGCGGCGTCGACGCGTACCACCGGGACGGGCGGGCCGCCCCGGGCGACGGCCAGTTCGGCGGCGGCGCAGGCGCACGCGGCGACGGTCGCCAGCGCGAGATCGGCGGTCGGCAGCGCTCCCGGCAGCACCGGCGCGTCGACGACCTCGACCTCCGGCCGCTGCCCGCCGCCCAGCGCCGCCCATGCCTGCTCGAATGCGGTTCGCATCCCCCGAGGCTAGCCGTCCCCGGCGGGCGGCCGGGGACGGCTGTGACGAACGGGTCAGCAGGAGATGGGGGTGGCGGAGAGGGCCACCTCGTCGAACCAGAGGGTGTCGGTGCCGACGCCGTAGGACTCCCAGCCGAGCCGGAAGTCGGCGGGTGCCGGGTGCCAGCCGGCCCGGCCCAGCCACTGCGAGTCGACGTCGTGCGTGGCGACCCCGTCCTCGTGCAGCCCGGCGACCTCGGTCCCGTTGAGCCAGGTCGACATCGTCCCGGCGGTCCCGTTCACCATGAACTGCACGCAGTTCCACGAGTTCACCGGCAGCGGCACGGACAGGGCGACGCCCGCCGGGCTCTGCTCGGGCAGGGTGGCGTCGTCCGACTGCCGGTTCCACTGCAGGGCGCCGTTCTGGCCGCCCATGCGCAGGTCCTTGCCGCCGTCGGCGGAGTCCTTGAGCGCGGCGAACGTCACATGCGCCGTCGGGAGGGCCGTCGTGTGGCGTACGTAGAAGCGGGCGTACCAGATCGGGCCGATCCCGGTCAGGTTCGCGGTCGCCTTCGCGAAGACGTGGTTGCAGTAGCCCTCGGCACCGTTGATCTTCAACGACTTCGCCCCCCGGTACGCGACCGTCGAGTCGACCACGGCCGTACCCGCGCCCTGGCAGTCCTGGTAGGTGGCCTGCCAGGCGCCGCTCGGCGTACTCCCGGACTGGTTCTCGAACCCGTCGCAGAGGGCGAGCGAGCCGCAGCCCGCGCCCGGCGACGTGGAGGGCGAGACCGAAGGCGAGGCCGACGGTGAGACGGACGGCGAAGCGGAGGCGGAAGGTGAGGCCGAGCGCGACGGCGAGACCGACGGCGACGGCGACGCGGACCGCGAGGGGGAGACCGAGGGCGACGGGGAGGCGGCGGAGGCCGACGGCGACGGTGCCGTGCCGCAGGGCGCGCCGTTGAGCAGCAGCGTCGTCGGCGTCGGGTCGGCGGCCGACCACGTCCCCTGTACGCCGAACTCCACGGTCGCGCCCGGGTTGACGTCCGCGTTGTAGGACAGGTTGACGGCGGTGACGTTGGCACCGGTCTGGGTGACGGTGGCCCCCCAGCCGGAGGTGATGTGCTGGTCGCCGCCGTAGGTCCAGGTGACGTTCCAGCCGTGGATGGCGGTGGCGCCCGCGGTGATGTCGACGTAGCCGACGAAGCCGCCGGTCCACTCGTTGACGCGGTAGGTGACCGAGCAGGCGGTGGCGGCCTCGGCCGGGCCGAGCTGGGTGACGAGGAGGGCGGTGGCGCCGAGGGTGAGCGCGGCGAGCACGCCGAGCATGCGTTTCACGGGGGCGGTCCTTTCGGCCGTGAGGGTATGCGTATGCCCGGACCGGTGTTGCTGGATCGTCCCCACGATCAGTCGCGCGTGGACAGTGTAACGTCGAGACCTGTCAATCACCAAGATCCAGCCGTCCGGGTACGTGCGTTCGGCTGGACCAGGGGCGATCATGTGCACGTGGAGCACACCGGAGTACGCCGCATCGTCGCGGGCCTGGTCGCGTTGATCTTCCTGGCCGCCCTCACCCTGGCCAGTCTGTGGGCCGTGCGACCGCCGTCCCCGCTCGGCCCGGACGCGCCCGCCGGCGAGTTCAGCGGCGCCCGGGCGTACGCGCACGTCGCGAAGATCGGGCAGAACGTCCACGTGGCCGGGTCGGGCGCGGCCGACGACGTGCGGGCGTACATCGTCCGGACGCTCCAGGACGACGGGCTCGACCCCCGGATCCAGGACGCGGTCGGCGCGGACGACGCGCTCGGCGACGGCTACACCATGGCCCGCGTACGCAACGTCGTCGCGGTCCTGCCCGGCACGAATCCGACCGGCCGGATCTTCATGATGGCCCACTACGACTCGGTCCAGGTCTCGTACGGCGCCAACGACGACGGCGCGGGCGTGGCGACGCTGCTGGAGACGGTCCGCGCGCTCAAGACCGGCCCGGCTCCGAAGAACGACATCGTCTTCGTCTTCACCGAGGCCGAGGAGGCGTGCCTGTGCGGGGCGGAGGCGTTCGTGCACTCCGACCCGCTGGCCGCGGACGGCGGCGTGGTCCTCAACTTCGAGGCCCGCGGGTCGAGCGGCCCGGCCATCATGTTCGAGACCACCCGCGAGAACGCCGGGGTCGTCGGCGTCTACGGCGACTCGGTCCCGTACCCGGTCGCGACCAGTTTCGCGGTCGAGGTCTACCGGATCCTGCCCAACGACACCGACTTCTCCCCGTTCCGGGACGCCGGGCGGTTCACGGGGCTGAACACGGCGTACATCGACGGGTCGGCGGTCTACCACTCGCCCGAGGACCGGCCCGAGTACATGGACCAGGCGAGCCTGCAACACCACGGCTCCAACGCGTTCGCGCTCGCCCGCGCGTTCGGCGGCGCCGACCTCAAGACCTTGTCGCAGCCGTCCGCTTCGGACGCCACGTACTTCCCGGTCCTGCGCTACCTCGTGCGCTACCCCGGCTGGCTGGTCTGGCCGCTCGCGATCCTGGCGCTGCTCGCCGTGCTCGCCCTCGCCTGGCTCGGCCGCCGCCGCGGCAAGTTCGGCTTCGGCCGCCTGTCGGCCGCCTTCGGCCTCGCGCTCGTCCCGATCCTGCTCGCGCCGGTCCTGGCCCAGGTCCTGTGGGCGATCCTCGTCGCGGTCCGGCCCGGCTACCGGCCCATGCTCGACCCCTGGCGGCCCGACTGGTTCCGGCTCGCGGTGGTCGCCCTCGTCGCCACCACGGTCCTTGTCTGGTACGCGTTGCTGCGCAAGCGATTCGGCTCCTGGGCGCTGGCCGTCGGCGGCCTCGCGTGGTTGGCCGTCCTCGGCATCGTCCTCGCGGCCTTCGCGCCCGGCGGCTCCTACCTGACCGCGCTGCCCGCGCTGGCCGGGGGCGTCGCGGGGATCGTGGCGCTGGTCGTGCGTACGGGATGGGTGAAGTTGCTCGCCCTGACCCTCGGCGCGGCGGTGGCGGTCGTCATCCTGGCGCCGACGGTGCTGCTCTTCTTCCCGGCCCTGGGCCTGGCCACGGGGGCCGCGCCCGCGTTCTTCGCGGCGCTGCTCGGCCTGACGCTGATCCTGCTGATCCCGCGCCGCGCGTGGTGGCCCGCGATCGGCGCGGCGCTCGCGTTCGTGGTGTTCCTCGGCGTCGGCCTGGCCGTCGACTCGTTCGACGTCCGCCACCCCGCCCCCGAACAGCTCATGTACGCGCTCGACACCGACACCGGCCAGGCGCAGTGGGTCAGCGGCGACGACCGGCCGGGATCCTGGGCGAAGCAGCTGGCCGGCGGCCGGGCCGATCTGAAGGACGAGTTCCCGCTGCTGCGCGACGACATGGCCGCCGGGCCGGCGCAGGCCGCGAACCTGCCCGCCCCGGCGCTCACGGTGACGTCCGACAGCACGGCCGGCGGGCAGCGGACGGTCACCCTGAACCTGAAGCCGCAGCGGTCGGTCCGGCTCGCCTACCTCCAGGTACGCGACGCCCACGTGATCAGCGCGACGGTCGACGGCCGCCCCGTCCCGGCCGACGCGCTGGCGGGGGAGTTCGGCGTGCTGTTCCACAACGTGCCGACCGACGGCCTGGTCGTCTCGCTCGTCCTGGACAAGCCGGGGCCCACGACGTTCAAGGTGCTCGACGGCAGCGACGGCCTGGCCGGCCTGCCGGGCTTCATCCCGCGCCCGGCCGGGATCGGCGTCGAAGGCTCCCACACCTCCGAACTGGTGATGGTCGCGAAGACCTACCACCTGTGACCCTGTTCCATGATCCCGTTTGGATCAGGGAAATCACCCGAATCTTGGGCCATGATTCGGGTGGAAGACCTGATCCAAACGGGATCATGGCGCGGAGCCGGGCCACGAGCGTGATGGCGATCATGAGGCGGGGGCCGGCCGGGCCGGGTTACGGTCGGCGTATGCGGATCGCGATCATCGGGGCGACGGGGCGGATCGGGAAGCTGGCCATGGCGGCCGTGACACGGGACGGGCACGAGGCGGTCGGGGTCAGCCGCTCGCTCGGCGTGGATCTGTCCACGGGGGACGGACTCGACGCGGCCCTCGACGGCGTGGACGCGGTGGTCGACGCGGTCAACGCCGGGGCGGCGGAGCCGGTCGCGTACTTCACGCGGACGACGGAGAACCTGCTGGCGGCCGAGCAGCGGGCCGGCGTACGCCACCACGTGCTGCTCTCGATCGTCAACGTCGACCGGATCGCCGGCAATCCGCACTACGACGGCAAGGTGGCGCAGGAGAACCTGGTCGCGGCCGGGCCGGTCCCGTGGTCGATCGTCCGGGCGACCCAGTTCCACGACTTCCCGGAGATGATCGCCGAGCGCGCCCGGACCGGGGACACCGTCGCCCTGGCGCCGCTGCTGCTGCAGCCGGTCGCCCCGGAGGACGTCGCCGACACGCTGGTCTTCGTGGCGGGCGGCGCTCCCCGGGGCCGGCTGGACCTCGCCGGGCCCCGGACGGAGGACATGGTCGACATGCTCCGCCGCGCGTACGCCCACCGGGGCGAGACGATCGACATCGTGCCGACCTGGCGGGCGGGGTTCGGCCTGAGCATGTCCGGCGAGGCCCTGATCCCGGACGAGGGCGCGCTGCTCGCGGCTACGACGTTCGAGGACTGGCTGCGCCGCCCGAGGGGATGACGGCGGTGAGCTCGACCTCCAGCACCGCCCCCGGCAGGAACAGCCGGCTCACCTCGACCGTCGTGCTCGCGGGCGGGTCGGCGGGGAAGAAGCGGTCGCGTACCGACCCGTAGCCGCGCAGGTCGTCGAGGTTCGTCATGAACGTACGCACGTGCGCGACGTCGGCGAACGTGGCGCCGTGGGCGGCCAGGATGCCGCCGAGGATCTCGAAGATCCGCTCCGACTGGGCCACGACGTCGCCCGGCGCGACCACGGCCCCGTCGTCGTCGACGGCGACCTGGCCGGCCGTGATGAGCAGGCTGCCGCCGTCGATCCGGGCGACATGTGCGAACCGGTCGCCGAACGGTGCGGCGACGGGGTTGTCCTTCAGCAGCGGCATCTTCTACTCCGTCACAAGGGTGGATACGTCCACGGACTGATCCGCCTCGGCGTCCAGCAGGCCGAGCGCGGCGAGGGTGACCGGCAGATCGCCGGCGCGGTCGATCGCGAGGCGGAGATCCTTCGCGGCCAGGCCGACCGAGAAGGCCGCGCCCGGCGACGGCGTGGCCCGGCCGACCGCCCCGGACAGCGGCCCCTTGCCCAGGGCCGCCAGCGCCGCTTCGCGCGGCACGCCCAGGGCCGCCGCCACCGCGAGCGCGTCGCGCAGCGCGGCCAGCGCCGTGACCAGGCCCGTGTTCACGACCAGCTTGGTCGCCGCGCCCGCGCCGACGTCGCCGCAGCGTACGACCGTGCCGAGCGTGTCCAGCACGGCCTGCGCGGGCGCCGGGTCACCGCCCACCAGGATCGTCAGCGTCCCCGCCGCCACCGCGCCGATGCTCCCCGCCACCGGCGCGTCGACGTACCTTCCCGCGGGCACGCGGCGGCTGAGCGCCACCGTCTCGTCCGGCCCGATGGTCGACATCTGCAGGATCACCGCGTCCGTACGCAGAGCCGGCCCGATCTCGTCCAGCACGGTCTCGACGGCGGGCCCGTCGCTGAGCATCAGCAGGACGACGTCGGCGTCGCGTACGCCGTCCGGTGCGGTCGCGGCGATCCGGGCACCGTCGGCGGCGAGCGCGGCCGCCCGGGCCGCAGTGCGATTCCAGGCCGTGACGTCGTGCCCGGCCGACAGCAGCCGGCGGACCATCGCGGCGCCCATGGTTCCCGTGCCGAGCACGGCGATCTTGGTCATGCCACCAACCTAGGCCGCGACCGGGCATGCCACCAACGAATGAATCGCATGCGAGCCATGCGTGACCGGCATGTCCGGCTAACCTGTCGGGCGTGGAGACCCAACTGCTGGAAGTGTTCAGGACCGTCGCGCGGACGCGGTCGATCTCGGCGGCCGCCCGCGAACTCCGCTACACCCAGTCGGCCGTCTCCCGGCAGATCGCCGCTCTCGAGGCCGAGCTCGGTGGGCGGCTGTTCGACCGGCTCGCCCGCGGCGTCACCTTGACCGACGAGGGGACCGCCCTGCTCCCGTACGCCGACGCCGTCCTCGGCCGCCTCGACGCCGCCCGCCGGGACCTCGACGACCGGCGCCGCCTCGGCAGCGGCCGGTTACGCGTCGGCGCCTTCGCGACCGCGGTCGCCGCCCTCGTCCCGCGGGCGCTGGCGTCGTTCCGCGAGGCGTACCCGGGAGTGGCTCTGTCCTTGGTGGAGGGACTGACCCCGGCACTGCTGGACCGGCTCGCGGCGGGGGAGGCGGACCTCGCGGTGGTGAGTTCGTCGCCCGCGGACCTGCTGGAACCGGAGCGCTTCGAGCTGCACCACCTGCTCGACGAGCGGCTGCTGCTGGCCGTGGCGCGCGGTCACCGCCTCGCGCGCCGCCGCACGGTACGCCTCGCGGAGTTCGCCGACGAGCCCTTCATCGCCGGGTCGGCGACGGCCGAGAAGACGCTGCTGCGAGCCAGCCTGCCGGCCGGGTTCCGGCCCAGGATCGACATCATCGCGGCCGACTGGACCGGCAAACTCGGGTGCGTGGCCGCGGGGCTGGGCGTGGCGCTCATCCCGGCCCTGGCCGTCCGGGGTACGCCGCCGGACATCGCCCTGCTCCGCCTGCACCCCGCCGACGAGTCGGTACGCCGGGTCTTCGCGGCGACGGCCGCCGGGCGTACGCCGTCGCCGGCGGTCACGGAGTTCCTCACCCACCTCCACGCCGCCACCCGCACCCTCTCCCTCTCCTGACGGGCTTCCAAGATCCCGTGTGGATCAGCGATCCACACGATCATGGCCGAGATTCGCCCCGCAGTCCTGTCTCGGTCCGGCCTTTGTCGCGACTGTCCGCTATGCGCGCTGGGCGGGCCGCCGGCGACGGCCGTTCACTAACGGAAGACCGTTCCCTGCATCGCCGAGCAAGGGCGGCAGCGGGACGGCTCGGACGTGACCCATGGCGGCCCCAGACGCATCTACCTCCCAGCCACAGATGATCACAGGCCCGGCGGCCCACTCGTGCGCTCTCGTCAGGCCGGAACCGGGCGTGCGCGTATCGGCCTTGATCATGTAACTCATATATGTCGAAATACGGCCGCTATGACATATATGAGTTACATGATCAAGGCTTGGCCATCCACTTCGACATATATCAGCGACATGATCAAGGCCCGGTGGTCAGGGAAACGGCAAGGTCGGGGCAAAGCACGAGGCGCGTCGCACTGTCGGGAAGATCCCTCCCGCAACCTGGATGGCGACAGGCCCGCAGTGGATACCGGACATGATCACGGCCACCTCCTTGATCATGTATCGCCAGTTCGGTGAGATCGCGCTCTCCCGCCGAACTGGCGTCACATGATCAAGGCCAGGACGGTCCCGCCGCCGGAATAGCGTCACATGATCAAGCCGCCGAACCCGCCCGAGCCCCATATCGGACAGTCGCGACAAAGGCCGGGGTGACACAGGACGGGCGCGGGACGGGCGCGGGTCGGAGTGAAACCGTGAGCGGGCGATGGCGAACGATGCTTCGCCCCACTCACCTGGCAGTGGAGGCCTCGGAGCGCAGCGGAGAGGCCGGAACGGTCTCCCGCGTGAGGAGCGGAGGTGAGATCGACGAAACCGGGACAAGAAATTGATCATGATTTTGATCCACCCCCACCGTCATCGACCTAATACATGCAGGGGAAGAGCCCAAGATTCGAGTGATTTCCCTGATCCAAGCGGGATCTTGGAAAGAGCGCCGGTCAGAGGGGCCAGATGAACGGGACCACGATGACGCCGATCAGCAGGAACCAGCTCAGCAGGACCAGCCCCAGCTTCCAGTAGTCGCCGAACCGGTACCCGCCCGGATCCTTGACCATCAGGTTCGCCGCCGTGGCGATCGGTGTGAGGAACGCGCCCGCCGCGGCCACCGCGATGCACATCATCACCGGCTGGACCGAGATCGCGGCCTCCGTCGCGGCCGCCGCGCCGATCGGGATGACGATCAGCGCCGTCGCCGTGTTGCTGATGACCTGCCCGAAGATCGCCGTGAGCAGGAACATGCCGAGCAGCAGCAGGATCCCGCTCGCGCCGAACAGGCGTACCACGAGGTGGGCGAGGTCGTCGGCGAGTCCGGACTGTCGCATCGCGACGGACAGCGGGATGAGCCCCGCCACGATCATGATCGTGGTCCAGGAGATCCCCTCGTACGCCTGCCCCATCGTCAGGACGCGGGACACGATCATCGCCCCGGCGGCCAGGACGGCGACGGCGGCCGGCGGGAACAGACCCGTCGCGAGCAGCACGATCATCGCGGCGAGGATGACCAGGGCCGGCCGGGCGCCGGGGCCGAGCGGGAGAGCCTGGCGGCGTACGGCCGAGGGCTCGTCGACGAGCAGGACGTCGCGGTCGCCGGTGACCCGGTCCAGCGCCAGCCAGGAGCCCTGGACCAGCAGCATGTCGCCGGGTACGAGAGCCACGGCGCCGGGGCCGAGCTGGTCGCCGTTGCGGTGTACGGCCAGGACCACGAGTTCGCCGCTGTCCGTGGTCATCCCCGGGCTGACCGTGTCGCCGACGAGGGCGCTGCGCGGGCCGAGGACCACCTCCGCCACGCCGAGCTCGTTGTTGAGCAGGATCGTGGCCAGCTTGTCGCTCACGTCGCGGGGGACGTGGGCCAGGCCGCGGCGGTCGGCGTACGCGTGCACGACGCCCTCCGGGCCGCGGACCACGAGGACGTCGCCGGGCTGGGGCGGGGCGTCTCCGCGCGGCCGGCGGTCGGCGGTCACCGCGCCGAAGACCACGAGACCCGGTTCGTCCAGGGTGGACACGTCCGAGTGCGGGCCGACCCGTAACCCGGCCGCCTGGGCGGTGAGGTCGTAGTGGCGGATGAGCGTACGCGCGTGGCCGCCGAGGTCCGGTGGCAGCGACCGGGGCGTGCGGGCGGGCAGCAGCCGGTCGCCGAGCCCGGTGGTCAGCGCGATCGTGCCGACCACGAGCGGTACGCCGACCAGCGCGTACTCGGCGAATCCGAAGGCCCGGCCGCCCGCGGTGACGGCGCCCTCCGAGACCAGCAGGTTGATCGGTGTGGCGGTGAGCAGGAGCAGCGAGCCGGCGTGGCCGGCGAAGGCGACGGGCATGGCGAGGCCGGCGGGGGAGCGGCCGAGCCGGACGGCGAGCAGGACGACCATCGGCAGCAGGGCGGCGGTCGCGCCGTTGACGCTGATCAGGGCGGCCAGGGCGGCGGCGAGCAGCATGGTCGCCGCGAGCAGCCGGCGGCGGCTCTCGCCGGCGCGCAGGACGAGCTGGCGGCCGAGCCACGCGGTCACGCCGGACGCGTTCAGCCCTTCGCTGACCACGAACAGCCCGGCGACGAACGGGATGACGGGGTCGCCGAACCCGGCGAAGACCTGCGCGAACGGCAGGACGCCGGCGGCCCACAGGGCGAGGGCGGAACCGACCGCGACGATCTCGACCGGCAGCCGGTTCCAGACGAAGAGCGCGACGACCGCGACCAGGATGATCAGGCAGACGGTCGCGTCGCTCACGACACGGAGGCTCTTCCAGGCGTGCCGGGAGTCCTCATGGCAGGTGCACCGGGGCGCCGGGGCCGAGCGGGATGCCGATCAGGTACCAGGCCACGAAGAAGAGCGTCCAGCCCACCGCGACGATCAGCGTGTACGGGATCATCAGCGACACCACGGTCCCCACCCCGGCCGCCTTCTTGTACTTCTGCGCGAGCAGCACGATGAACGGCAGGTAGACCATGAGCGGGGTGACCACGTTCATCGGCGAGTCGCCCACCCGGTACGCGGCCAGCACGGTCTGCGGCGCGACGCCCAGCCGCAGGAAGAGCGGGACGAAGATGGGGGCGAAGATCGCCCACTTCGGGATCACGCCCGGGATGATGATGTCCAGGATCAGCGTCACGATGATGAAGCCGATGAGCAGCCACAACGGACCGATGTTGGCGCTCTCCAGCCAGTCCGCCATCTTCACCGCGGCCACGGTCGCCATGTTCGTGTAGTTGAAGTACGCGATGAACTGCGCGATCACGAGCAGCATGAAGATCAGGCCGCCCAGGCCGGCGAACGTCTTCGTGATCGCGCTCATGGCCGCCGCGCTGCCCTTGAGCGTACCGGCGCCGTAGCCGTAGGCCAGGCCGCAGACCAGGAAGATGAGCATGATCAGGAAGATCAGGCTGTCCATCAGCGGCGAGTCTTCGACGAGGCTGCCCGTCTTCGGGTTGCGCAGGATGCCCCAGCTCGGCACGGTCATCAGCAGCAGGATGACGAAGACGACCAGGAAGCCCCAGAGCGCGTACCGCAGGCCGCGCTGCTGGTTTCCCTCGTCCGGAGCGTCCGCCGCGACGTCGTCCGGACCGGCGGCGACGGGTTTCCCGGTGAACTTGCCGAGGCGGGGCTCGACGATCTTCTCGGTGATGAAGGTGATCAGGAAGGCGAGGAAGATCGTCGAACCGATGCCGAAGAACAGGTTCGCGGTCAGCCCGATCGTCCGCGTCGGATCGACCAGCGCCGCCGACTCGTTCGTCACCTCGGTCACGATGCCGTCGATCGGTGTGATCAGCACGTTGACGCCGAAGGTCGCGCCCACCGCGGCGAACGCCGCCGCGAGTCCGGCCAGCGGATGTCGGCCGACGCTCATGAACGCGACCGCGCCCAGCGGGATCAGGACCAGGTAGCCGGCGTCCGAGGCGATCGAGGAGACGATGCCGAGCAGCACGATGATGAAGGTCAGCGACCATTTCGGGGCGACCGCGACCAGCTTGCGGATCAGCGCGCCGATCAGGCCGGCCTGCTCGGCGAGACCCACGCCGATCATCGCGACCAGGATGACGCCGACAACGCCGAAGTTGGTGAAGTTCTGCACCGCCGAGGTGAAGATGAACCGGATGCCGTCGGCGGTGAGCATGCTCTTGATCTTGGCTGTCTCGACGTGCGTCTCCACCGGCGGATGCACGTCGTGGGCTTCCAGGCCGGGCTCGTAGGTGCCGCCGTCGTAGGTCTGCTCGGCGACGACCGGGGCCGGCGCGGCGACCTCGTAGGTGACCCTGACGTTGAAGGCGGCCAGGATCGCCGACAGCACGATGATCAGTCCGATGAGGATCAGGAAGATCATGACGGGATGCGGGACCTTGTTGCCGGCGCGCTCGACTCCGTCCAGCATCCGCTGGGTGAAGGTGCGCTTCGCCGGCAGCGCCTCGGCGGTCACCGCGCGAACCGTTCGGCCAGCTCCAGCAGGAGGCGGGCGCCGAAACCGGAACATCCGGGCGTACGCCACGAGGACGGCGTCTCCACCTGCGCCACCCCGGCGATGTCGAGATGCGCCCACGGTCTGCCGGCCACGAACTCCTCCAGGAAGAGCGCCGCGTGAATGGCGGCCGCGTTCAGCCCGCCCAGGTTCTTGATGTCGGCGATCTGCGAGTCCAGCTCCCGGCGGTAGCGGCGGGCCAGCGGCAACTGCCAGACCGGCTCGTCGACCGCCTCGGCGGCCGCGATCACGCGGTCGATCAGCGGCTGGTCGTTGCCCATCACGCCGGCGATCTCCGTACCGAGGGCGCGCATGCACGCCCCGGTCAGCGTGGCGATGTCGACGATCGCGTCGGTCGGCTCCTCGGTCGCGAGCACCAGCGCGTCCGCCATGACCAGGCGGCCCTCGGCGTCGGTGTTGACCACCTCCACGGTCGTGCCGCCGCGGATGGACAGGACGTCGCCGAGCTTGGTCGCCGAGCCGGACGGCATGTTGTCCGTGCACATGAGATAGCCGGTCACCGCGACCGGGCAGGCCACGTCGCGCAGGACGCTCATCGCCGCGAAGATCGCCCCCGCGCCGGACATGTCGTTCTTCATGGTCGCGTGCACCGCGTCCGCCGGCTTCAGGGCGATGCCGCCCGAGTCGTACATGATGCCCTTGCCGACCAGGGTCAGCCGGGCCGTGGGGGCCGCGGGCGCGTACCTCAGTTTGATCATCATGGGCGGATCGGCGCTGCCCGCGTTCACCCCGAGCAGGCCGCCGCACCCCATCTCCAGCAGCGCGGCCTTGTCGAAGACCTCCACGCTCAGGCCCGCGTCGGCACCCACCCGCTGCGCTGCCTTCGCCATCCGGGTCGCGGTCAGCAGGCTCGGCGGCGCGTTCGCCAGGTCCCGCGCCAGCACCCCCGCCTGCGCATAAGCCAGACCCCGGCGTACGCCGTCCAGGTCGCCGCCGACGATCGTCAGCTTGTCCAGGGGTACGCCGGGAGCGTCCTTCCGCAACGTCGCGTACCGGTACCGGGCGAGCAGCACGCCTTCGACGGCGGCGGCGGTGAGCCCGGGATCCGGGATCTCCAGGGCGATGCTGGGGGCGTCGGCGGCGGCCCGGGCACAGGCGGCGGCCGCGTCGCGTATCCCCGTCGGCGTCAGCGAACCCGGTTCGCCGACCCCGTACGCGACGACGAGTCCGCCGCCCGGCCCGGTGGTCAAGGTGGTCTGGCCGATCTCACCGTGGAAACCGAAGGCGTCCAGGCCACGGGGGACCGCGCCGACCGCCACCGGTACGCCGCGCACGGCGTCGCCCGGCGGGTCGCCGACGGCCACGGCGGGCAGGGTCCGCCAGGACGGGATCGGCTCGAACCGGTCGGCGAGCAGCGTCTGCTGGAGCGACGTGTCGGCGAGCGCAGTCATGATCGGCCCCCACTTCGGAGGCCCCCCGTGGGCCGTCCGGTGTGATTCTCGCGCGACAACCGACAATTCCGCTCAAAAACGACGGACTTCGCGGCTTTTCGGTGACGTCCGGCGCCATTCCACCGATCCCCGGCCCGCCGCGGGGCCACTAAGATCATCCGGCATGACCCCCGGCAACCTGCCGTTGCGTGAGCGCCGGATCGACATCGTGCTCGCCGTCGTCTTCTCGGCCTTCACGATCACCTCGATCATCAGCGACCTGCTGCCCACGATCGGCGTGGACTTCTCCCACCCGTCGTCGAACTTCTTCGTCAACTCCAACTACTGGTACGCGCACGACGCCGATCCGCTGTTCATGAACCCGCCGGACTGGATGCGGATCGTGACCGGCCTGTCGGCGTTCGTGTACATGCCGTTCTACGTCGTACTGGTGTTCAGCCTGGTCAAGGGCTGGAACTGGGTACAGCTGCCGGCCGTGATCTATGCGACGATGATCTCGTCCATCACCGGCGTCATCGTGTTCGGCGTGGAGTTCTTCGGCGAGGCCGCGTCGCGTACGCAGAATCCGGCCAAGTTCCTCGCGTTCAACCTGCCCTACGTCCTGCTGCCGCTGCTGCTGCTCGTACGCATGCGCAAACCGCTGCCGTTCACCCGGAGGTTCTGACGGGAACCGGCCGGTGATCGGGTGGACTTGTTCATAGCGGGGAACTCCTGAGCGGCGAACCGCGACCAACAAGCCTCGACCGCACAACTCCTCGGCGGAAGGTGAGACCCAGATGCTTGACGTGGTACGCGCCCGTGTGACCTCCTGGGCGCGTGGACGGGCGCTGCGGCACCTCGACCGGTTGCCGACGGACCTGTCCGGGATCAGCATGCTGCCGCCCTCGGTGCTCATGCCGCTGCGGCGCGACGGCATGGACCCGGTCCCGGCGCTGGCCGCCTGGCGGGACGCCGCCCCGTTCAGCCGCTTCCCGCTGCCGTTCGGCATCACCGCGTGGCTGGTCACCGGCCATGAGGAAGCCAAGACCGTGCTCTCGACGGCGGACGGCTTCTCCAACGACTTCCGGCACCTCGCGGGCGGGGTCGGCCAGGCGGGCGCCACGCACCCGGGCGGCCTGGGCTTCGCCGATCCGCCCGACCACACCCGGCTGCGCAAGCTGCTGACCCCGGAGTTCACGATGCGGCGGCTGGCCCGCCTGGAACCCCGGATCGACGCGATCGTGACCGGCCGGCTGGACGCCATCGCGGCCGCCGACGGCCCGGTCGACCTCTGGGAGGCGTTCGCGCTGCCGGTCCCGACACTGACGATCTGCGAGCTGCTCGGCGTCCCGTACGCCGAGCGCGAGAAGTTCCAGGAGCTCAGCGCGGCCCGGTTCGACATGTTCGGCAAGACGAGCGCTTCCTTCGAGGCGCTCGACGATTCGCTCGTCTACATGCGCGAACTCGTCGCCCGGGAGCGGGCCCATCCCGGTGAGGGGCTGCTCGGCGCGCTCATCAGGGACAACGGCGACGCGATCGGCGACGAGGAGCTGGCGGGCCTGGCCGACGGCCTGCTCACCGGCGGGCTGGAGACCAGCGCGAGCATGCTGGCGCTCGGCGTACTGGTGCTGTTGGACCATCCCGAGGCCGCCGACCTGGTACGCGCCGGCGGCCCGGCCGACGTCCACCGCGTCGTCGAGGAACTGCTGCGCTATCTCACGGTCGTGCAGGTGGCCTTCCCGCGCTTCGCGACCCGGGACCAGACGATCTGCGGCATCGACGTCAAGGCCGGCGACGTGGTGCTCGTGTCGCTCATCGCGGCCGACCGGGACCCGGGCAACGGCGGCGCGGACGGATTCGACCCGCACCGGGCGGTCTCCCCGCATCTCGCCTTCGGCCACGGCATCCACCGCTGCGTCGGCGCGGAGCTGGCCCGGATGGAGCTGCGGCAGGCGTACCCCGCGCTGCTGCGGCGCTTCCCGGATCTGCGGCTCGCCGCGGACCCGGCCACCCTGCCGTTCCGTCCGGCGTCCATTGTGTACGGAACAACCGCGCTGCCGGTGCACCCGAAGGGCTAGACCGGCTCCATAGACGTTCGCGTGATCGGAGCCGCCCCGCCGGCGACTCCGATCACGCGACACCCCCCTCGATGAAGCCCTGTCCGGCCGCCCTCACCGGTGCTTGTCGGCGGCGGCCTGGCACGGTACGCAGTGCGTCGCCCACGGCATGATCTCCAGCCGGCCCTCCGGGATCTGCCCCCCGCAGCGCTCGCAGGTGCCGAGCGAGCCGTCCTCGTAGCGCCGCAGCGCCTCCTCCATGCGGACGAGCTGCTCGTGCAGGGAGGCGGTCAGCATGTCCTGCTGCTCGACGTCGGCGGCCATGGTGCCCTCGTCGGCGATGTCGCCGAGCTCGCGGCCGTCGCGCCGCAGCACCACGGCGGTGTGCAGCTGGGTCTGGTACCGCTCGGCGGTCTCCTCATAGCGCGACAGCAGCAGGCTGCCGAGTTCGGACGTGGCGCGGTCCGCGGTGACGGTCATGGCAGCCTCCTGTTGTTCGGACGGCGGCCCGGGGTGCGGGCCGCCGTGGACGTGTTGCGCGACGCTCTACCCAGAGTGGCACCGCGCAAACGCGGAAGCTCGTTCCGTTACCACCTGCACAGCAAAGTCACAGCGACCGGCGAGGCGACCGTTCAGGAAAGACCGTGCATAGTGGACTCGTCGGTGGCTTCGCCGTCGTGATCCGCCTCGTCGGCGGGCTCGTCGAGGAGTGCCTGCTCGGCCAGGACGACCGACTGCAGCGACGGATCCGGCCCGGTGAACTGCTGCGCCCGGGCCTCGCCGTCCACGCTCCCGCTGAACACGCGGTCGTCACCCTCCTCAAAGGACATCGGCCGGTGCGGCACCGGCCGGGTGGCGGTCCAGCCGAAGTTCCTGGTCGCGTCGGCCGTCGCCAGTTCCGCCCGCGTACGCGGAAACGCCGTCGGCTGGTGGTCGCGGATCCAGCCGACGAGGTGCTCGCGTACCAGGCAGCGCAGGTCCCACAGCCGGGGCGCGTCGGGCGCGCTGACCAGTGCCCGCAGGTGTACGCGTCCCTCCACGGCATCGGTCACCTGCAGTACGCAGACCCGCTGGTCCCAGAGGTCGGCGGCCTCCACGACGTGCCGCAACTCCTCGCGCAGGGCCTGGACGTCGGCGGCGAAGTCGACGTCCAGTTCGACCGTGCCGAGCACCTCGGACTTCTGCCGCGTCCAGTTCTGGTAGGGCTTCGTCGTGAAATAGGACGTCGGCATGATGAGCCGCCGGTCGTCCCAGATCTGCAGGACGACATGGCTGAGGGTGATCTCCTCGACCCGCGCCCACTCGCCCTCGACGACCACGACGTCGTCCAGCCGGATCGCGTCCGAGAAGGCGATCTGCAGTCCCGCGATCACGTTGCCCAGGACGCTCTGGGCGGCCAGGGCGGCCACGATCCCGATGACGCCGGCCGACGCGAGCAGGCTGGCGCCGACCGCGCGTACCTCGGGAAAGGTCATCAGGATGAGTCCCAGGGTGACCACCACGATCGCCGCGATGGTCACCCGCCGCAGCATGACCACCTGGGTGCGGATGCGGCGGGCCTGCCGGTTGTCCGGCACGTCGATGCGGTAGCGGGACTCGGCCGCGTCCTCCAGGGCGATGAGGATCGCGGCGATCAGCCACGCGGCCGACACGATGAGCGCGATCCCGAGAAAGTGCAGCAGCCCGTCGGCGACCGGGACCGGCGAGATGCGCAACGTGAGCCGGAACGCCAGCAGGACGGCGACGATCTGGAAGGGGCGATGGGCGTGGGCGGCGATCTCGGCGGGAACCACGGAGCGGCGCCCGAGCCGGGCGACGGCACTATGGACGATCGAGACCGCGATGAGGGCCAGCACGGCCGCGCCGGCAGCGGCCACGGCGGTCCACCAGACTGAGTGCATCGGAGATCATTCACCGCCCTCCGCCGGCCCTAAACGTGATGCTATCCGCATCTCTCCCCCCAACCACCCCATATCGACCCCCATCCCCGCCCCCGCCCTCTTCTTGCGGCGATCTTGCGCGAATGTCCGGGCCATTCGGGCATAGGCCGCGAAATTCGGGGCACTCGCGCAAGATCGTCGGAGGAAGGGCGCGGAGGAAGGGCGCGGAAGAAGGGACGGGTGGCAGCAGGGAAGGGCGGGGCCGGAGCCCCGCCCTTCGGGATCGGTACTGCGGATCAGGCGTCGGGGTGACGCCAGGTGCCGGGCTGGTCGGGATCGCGGTCCTGCCGGTCCCGGCCGTGCTCGTCCCGCTGCCCGCCGTCGTCCGGGATGCGCTCGTCCCGGTGCATGCGCTCGTCGTGCTCGCCCATCCCCGGGTCGTTGAGCGCCGGGTCGGCCAGCAGCGGATCGTCGAGCGGATCCGGCGCGGACATCCCGGCCATCGCGCCCCCGCCCGAGGCGGTCATCGTGTCAGGGCCGGTCATCGCCCCGGGTTCGGACGGCGTACCGGCGCCGTGTGTGGGGGTCATGCGTTGCCGGAGCGTCTGCGGCGTGACCCGGTCGTTCAGCGGGGTCATACGGTCGTCGTCCGCCGACGCCATCCCCGCCGGATCGGACAGGCCCTGAGCCTCCATGCTCCCCGGCCTCGGCCCCGTGCCCGCCGGTGCCGTCATGCCGCGTGCTCCCGCGGGGTCGGACATCCCGGTCATCCCGGTCGCGGGGTCGGACAGCCCGGTCGAGCGTCCAGGTCCGGCCGGCCCGGCGGGGATGTCCGCCGATGATCCGGTGACCCGGCCGTCCTCGACACGGCCCCGCCACGCGCCGGCCTCGCCGCCCTGATGTTCGATGAATTCCTTGAAATTGGCCAGGTCCTCGTGCACGGAGTGCCCGATCATCCCGGTCGCGTCGGCGACGTGCTCGGCGAATCCGCTCGGCTCCAGATCCAACTCCGCGGTCACCCGCGTGTGGCCGGCGTCGATCGGCTCGAAGGTCACCATGCCCCGCTGATGCATGCCGTTGATCGAGGACCAGGCGATGCGCCGGTCCGGCTGCTGCTCGGTGATCTGCGCGTCGAACTCGCGGCGGATCCCGTTGATCTCGACCGTCCAGTGCGTCAGCGTGTCGTTGACCTGGCGTACCTCCTTGACCTGCCGCATGAACCGGGGGAACTGCTCGAACTGCGTCCACTGGTTGTACGCCGTGCGTACAGGGACGGCAACGTCGACGGACTCGGTCTTGTGAGCCATGGTCGGCTACCTCCGTTTCGTCGGTTGCCCAAGGCGTACCCCGATCCGGGCGGGATATGCGTCGCAGTGACGATCAGGCGGATACGGAGCGGCGATCAGGCGGATGCGGAGCGGCGATCAGGCGGATGCTGAGTCCGGCTCGGTCAGCGAGACCACGGACTGATACACCGCCTCGATCTGCTCCGCCACCAGCGGCCAGGCGTGCCGGGCGCGGACGCGACTGACCCCTGCCGCCCCGTACGCGTACCGCCGGGGTTCGAAGTCGAGCAGGTCCCGCAGGGCGACCGCGAGACTCGCCACGTCGCCGGGTTCGACGAGGGTGCCGGTGACCCCGTGCGCCACCTGGTCGGCCACTTCGCCCTGCGCGTACGCGATCACGGGCGTGCCGCAGGCCATCGCCTCGACCGGGGTCATACCGGCGGGGGCGGTACCCAGGAACACGTCGACCGACCGGAACAGCGCCGGCCGCCGTTCGAGCGGGACGTCGCCGAGCCAGTGCACCCGGCCGGGGGTGGCCGACGGGTTGATCCCCTCGACGATGAGCTGGGCCCCCGGCACCCGGCGTAGCGCCCCCACGGCGTCGGCGAGTCCCGCCCCGCCCGGCCCGGCGACGCACAGGACGCGCGCGGGCCGGTCCGGCGTCCTCGATCCGGGCCCGTCCGGACCCGGCTGGAAGAAGTCCACGTCGATGCCGGGCGGAACCACCTGGATCTGCGTACGCACCGCCCCGGCCTGCAGCAACGCCGGTACGCCCACCGCCGTCGGCGCCACGATCCGGTCGACGTCGGCGGCCGGGACGCCTCCGGCGGCCAGCGCGGCGGGTGTCGCCACCACCGGCGCCCCGGTCTTCTCCCGGTAGGCCACAGCGTCGGCGAGGCCCGCGAAGGCGTGCACGACATCCGGTGGATCATCGGACGGCAGGTCGGTGGCGTCGGCGTACAGGCTGACCTGGTGCCCCAGTTGGTGCAGGGCCTCCGCGAGCGGGCGAGCGCCACCGTCCGCGGAGATCATGGCGACGTGCATGCGGGCGCGCGTACCCGCCCGGGATCGGCGTAAACCCCCCGATGCCCGGTCAAAATGCTCACCTGAGCGGCATCACACGGCGGCCGCGGCCCCCGCCTCGTCCTCGACGCCGAGCAGCGGGTTGAGTTGCAGCACGTTGAAGACATATCGGTGGGCCGGCCGTGGATTGATGACCTTCACCGTGACCCCGCGCACCTTGCCCCGGCCGACGGCCCTGATCAGCTGCGTCACGCCGGTGCTGTCGATGAACGGGACCGCTGCCAGATCGATCGCGAGCTGGGCCAGGCCCGGCATCTCCACCGCCGCCAGCAGTGCCGCACCGGCGTGCTCGGCGGTCGCGATGTCCAACTCGCCGGTGAGGGCGAGAACAAGGGAAGGGCCGGAACCCGTCAGGTCGTGCTCGATCTGCATGTTCTCCACTCCAGTCACCGATGGCCGGGGCGGTCCATACCCACCGGCGCCCAGACTAACCGTGACGCCTGACAATCCACTGAAGGGTGCCTCAAGATCTATTGCAAGATCATTATTTCCCGGGTTCGTCGATCTCACCTCCGCTCCTCGCGCGGGAGACCGTTCCGGCGCCGGGGGCGCCTCCACTGCCAGGTGAGTGGGGCGAAGCATCGTTCGCCGCCGCCCGGTCGCCGTTCACCGCGTCCCTGGTCCGCCTCGACCCCTGGCCTTTGTCGCGACTGTCCGATATGGAGGTCGGGCGGGTCGGTTCGCTGGTGATCGTTCGCGCCTGAGATGTAGTTTTCGGGCCGCTCCCTCGATCCAGTGCGGCTGGGATGTAGCCAGGGCCGACATGCCGCATCTGAGGCGCTTTGGATCTTGGATGAGAGGCGGGTTTTACCGCTCAGCCGCTGTGGATCACGCCAACGCCGCCTCGCCGTCGAGTGTTTCCTGTGATGCGGGAACGATCTTCCGTCAGGTGAACCGGGATCACCGATTCCTTGATCGTTTACGGCCGGGGTGTCAATCCAGCCCGCTCTGCATGATCGTTTGCGCGTCAGGTGTAGCCAGGGACGGTCGGCGCGCCCCGGAACCGTAAACGATCATGCATCCGGCAGCCGTTTTCACACCACAGCCGTAAACGATCAACCCCACCGGGCGCCCATATCGGACAGTCGCGACAAAGGCCAAGCCGCCCGAGGCGAACGGCGTCCCCGCTCTTCACGGATCCGCAGAGCGCCGACGATCTTGCGCGAATGTCCGGGCATTTTGGGCAAGCCCGACCTTCCTCTCAACCGGTCGGTGCAAGTGGGTCGTTGACCTTCTTGGTGCTGGCTGGTTGAGAGGGGTCGCGGGTGGCGAGGGCTCATGTGCTGACGGCGGATTTGCGGTTGGTGATCGAGAATCTGTGGCGGCAGGGTGCGACGTTCGAGGAGATCGCGGTAGCGGTCGGTACCGACTTTTCGACGGTGTGGCGGGAGTTGGATCGTCATAACTCGCATCGGCACGGGGTGAAGAATCCGCTGGGCTCGACGCGGGGCGGGTTGTATCGGTGGGGGTACAC
>NZ_AUAX01000026.1 GCF_000428945.1 Hamadaea tsunoensis DSM 44101
CATATCGGACAGTCGCGACAAAGTCAGAAGCGGCCCGGGTCGGACGGTGGCTCCGATCTCACCATGGTCGACGATCTTGCACGAATGTCCGGGCATTCCGGGTGTACCGGACGAAATTCGAGACATTCGCGCAAGATCCTCGACCATTTCGGGTGCAAGTCGGATAGTCGGGACAAAGTCCGGGTGGGGGTTGGGGGTGAACGGTGACCGGGCGACGGTGGATGATGCTTCGCCCCGGAAACCTGGCAGTGGAGTCCCCGGAGCGCAGCGATAGGGGCGGAACGGTCTCCCGCGGGAGGAGCGGAAGTGAGATCGACGAACCCGGGACATGAATTCGATCTTGAATTTGATCTTGGACATGGGCGAGGGCGCCCGGAAGAACCGGACGCCCTCGAGGTGCAGCAAGAAATGATCACCAAGCCGACGGAGCCGGCGGGACCACGACCGGCGGGCGGTCGTCGCAGGTGATCGTGTTGGGCAGCTCCCACGACGCGAACCACGGGCCCGTGGTGCCGCCGCCGTCGTTGCCGCCGCGGTCCTCGAACGAGAACTCCGAACCCGTCGGCAGCCAGTTGAACTGCCCGCAGTTGTTGATGCCGACGGCACCGACGTTGCGCGCGTCCACGTTCTCGAAGGAGGCGGAGCCGCCGGCGCGGGCGCTGACCACCGAGGTGCCGGTACCGTCGATCTTGACGTCCTTGAAGTGGACGTTCGTGATGTGGTACAGGTCCTTCACCGGCCAGTCCGCGACCAGCATGATCGCGTTGTACGTGCTGTCGAGGAAGTTGTCCCCGACCACCTCGATGTCGGCGTTGATGTCCTTCTCGAGCGCGAAGAACCAGATGGCCCCGAGGCCGATGTTCCAGTTCAGCTCGTAGGTACCGGCGCGGACCGTGGTGTTGTTCGTGATCCACAGGTGGCCCGTGAACGCCTCGGCACCGAAGCGGGATCCGACGTGGATGCCGCTGCCCTCGCGGATCGGGTCCGCGATCAGGTTGTTGGAGACCGTGTTGTCCGTGCCGCCGTAGATCGCGATGCCGTTCGCCAGCACCGGCGTCTGCACGGTGTTGTGGTCGAACGTGTTGTTCGCGTCCTCGGTCTTCTCCGACCACATCGCGAGGCCGTCGTCGCCCGAGTTGCGGATGAAGTTGTTCTGCACCAGCGAGTTCGTGACGCCGGTGTGGAAGTTGAGGCCGTCGGCGATCTGGTCCACGATGATGTTGTCGGTGATCTTCGTGTTGTTCATCGGGCCGTCGAACCACATGCCCACCTTGGTGTGGTGGATGTAGAGGCCGTCGATCGTCGAGTCGCTCAGCGCGCCGCCGATGCCGTTCACCTGGTCGGTGTCGATGCGCTCGCGTACGTCACCCTCGATGGCGAAGCCCGAGAGGTGGACGTTGCTGCTGCCGCCGGCGGACGCGTCCTTGCCGTAGAACCCGACTCCCGTGTGGACGGAGCCGTCCGGGGCCGGGGTGCTCAGGGCGACTTCCTTGCCCTTGATGACGGTGTACCAGTTGCCCGCGCCCTCGATCGTCACGTCGTCGACGACGATGTGCCGGTTGACCTGGTACGTGCCCGGCGGGATGTAGACCTTGAGGTGCGCCTTCTTCGCGAAGGCGATCGCCTTGTCGATCGCGTCCGCGGAGTCGCGCCGGCCTGTCGGGTCGGCCCCGAAGACGAGTACGTTCGCCGCGATCAGATCGATCTTCGGCAGGCCGACCTGCTCCGAGTCGAGCAGGTCGATGACGGTCGCCGAAGCGTTGCTGCCGGCCGGGGCCGTCAGGCGGATCCGGCTGCCGGCCGCGTACGTGCGGCCGAGCGGGAGGCGCTGCTCGTCGTAGAAGTGGTTCGGCCGGAACGGCGTCGACACCTGGAACGGCGGCGTCGTCGAGTTCGGCACGCAGCCGCACTCCGTGATCCACCAGTCCGAGTGCAGCAGGCCCGCGTTCGGGTCGTTGCTGAACGGGTACTGGTTGTAGAGCCACGCGTACTGCGACGTGAGGCTCAGGGTCTTGCGGTCGCCGCCGTTCACCGTGACGTTCAGCGGCGCGGTGATGCCCCCGCCGTTGGCCGCGTCCGGAATGCTGTAGCGCACGGTGATGGCGTTGGCCGCCTTCGGCAGGGTGAACTCCACGTACTGCCCGGGGGCGAGGCTGACGGCCGACCGGCCGGACGCCTCGGCGGGCAGGGTGTACGCGGCGCGTCCCGCGAGGACGGTGCCGTTGGTCGCGGCCTTTTCCGCCTCCTGCTCGGAGAAGGCCACGTTCGCGCCCCGGCCCGCGACGAGCGCCGGGTCGAGCGCGGCCCGGGTGGCGGCCGGAGCCGCCGGGGCCGGGGATCCGCCGGCGACGGCCGGGGTGGCCCCGGCCACGGTGCCGACGCCCAGGGCGACGGCAGCCGTCGACGCGACGCTCAGCGCGGCCCACCGCGACCGCTTGCTGGACCACCTCGCCGCGGGTCGAGTGATGTTCTCAGACATCGGGGGGACTCATTTCTCTGGAATGGGCAACGCCTTCCGGCGCCCTAGGCGGAGCGGACGCCAAGAGAAGTGAGCTGACATTAGAGCTCTTGTGCGTCATCCCACAAGGTCTAGGAAACACTTTCGTCATTTTGATTCAGCATTTCCGTCTAGTTCTTGCGCGAAATGTGGCAAGTAGTTGCAGACACGGCTCCAAACGGACTGGCCCGGTCCCGCGGGTGCGGGACCGGGCCGAGGCGGTCAAGCGTGGACTACTGGTTCCACACCTGGAACTCGCTGAGCTGGCCGGCCGGCCAGCCGGTGTTCGCCGTGAAGCTCAGCCGGAAGTAGCGCTGGGTCGTCGCGGTGAACGTGATGGTGACCGTGTTGTTGCTGGCGGGGCTGAAGACGTACCCGGCCGAGCCCACGATGTTGGTGAAGCTCGTGCCGTTGGTGCTGCCCTGGACGGTCAGCGTCTCGGTACGCGCGCCCCACCCGGCCGGCAGCTGCAGAACGATCTTGCTGGCGCTCTGCGACGAGCCGAGGTCGACCTGAACCCATTGCGGGAACGCGTTGTTGGCGCTCTCCCAGTACGTGCCCTGGTTTCCGTCGGTCACGTTGCTGGACGGGTACACGTCGTTGTGGCTCGACTCGCTGGTGGGTTTGCCGGCGGCCAGGTTGGTCGCCGTCGAGCCCTGCCCGGTGCCGGTCAGCCCGATGGTGGTCGGGCTGTTGGTCGCGTTGCTGGTGATGGTGACCGCGCCGGTACGCGTACCGGACGCCGTCGGGCGGAACGTGACGCTCACCGAGCACGACGCGCCGGCCGCCAGGGACGAACCGCAGGTGTTGGTCTGCTGGAAGTCACCCGAGACGCTGACGCCCGAGATCGCGGCCGCGGCCGTGCCCGAGTTGGTGACGGTCACCGACTGCGCCGCCGAGGTCGTGTTGAGCGCCTGGGTGGCGAACGTCAGCGACGACGGGTTGGTGCTCAGCGAGGCCGTGGGCGTGGTGCCCCCGCCGCTCGGGTAGACCTCGAACTCCGAGACCTGCCCGGCCGGCCAGCCGGAGTTGGCGGTGATGTTGACGCGGACGTAGCGGGCGCTGTTGCCCGGCACCGTGATGTTCACGACGTTGGTCGGCGAGGTGAACGTGTAGGTCGCCGAACCCACCGCGGTCGCGAAGTTGGTGCCGTCCGTGCTCGTCTGCACCGACAGGGTCTGCGTACGCGTACCCCACGCGGACAGCGGGGGCAGCTTCAGCGTCACCTGGCCGACGTTGTACGTGGCCCCGAGGTCGACCTGCAGCCACTGCGGGAAGGCGTTGTTGTTGCTCTCCCAGTAGGTGCTCGCGTCGCCGTCGGTCGCGGTCGTCGCCGCCTGGGTGCCGTTGACCGAGCTGCTGGCGGTGGCCGGCTGGTGCAGCGCGATGTTCGTCGTGCTGCCGATGCCGGATCCGGTCAGCGAGACCGTGGTCGGGCTGTTGTTGGCGTTGCTGGTGACCGTGACCGACCCGGTACGCGTACCGGAGGCGGTCGGGGTGAACTTGACGGTCACGGTGCAGGACGCGCCGACCGCGAGCGACGAGCAGTTGTTCGTCTGGCTGAAGTCGCCGGTCGCCGAGACGCCGGAGACGGTGGCCGTCGTGGTGCCGCTGTTGGTGACCGACACCGTCTGGGTCGCCGACGAGCTGCCGACGATCGTGCCCGCGAAGGTGAGGCCGGTCGGGTTGGCGTTCAGCACCGGGCCGGGCGCCACGCCCGTGCCGGACAGCGGAACGGTGTTGGTGATGCCGGCCGCCGTGATCGTCAGGTTGCCGCTGCGGGCACCGGCCGCGGTCGGGGTGAACTTGACCGTCACGGTGCAGGACGCGCCGGCCGCGAGCGAGCTGCCGCAGGTGTTGGTCTGGCTGAAGTCGCCGGTCGTCGCGATGCTGCTGATCGCGGCCGCGGCGGAGCCGCCGTTGGTGACCGTGACGGCCTGGTTCGCCGACGAGCCGGTCGCGACCGAGCCGAACGCCACCGGGTTCGGGCTGATGGTGATGTTCGAGCCGTTGTCCGGCAGGTAGGGCGGGAAGGTCGGGCTGGTGATGTTGGAGCAGCCGGTCGTCCCGAAGATCCCGGAGTTGCCGCCGCCGTCGGTCAGCGTGAAGCCGACGCCGCAGTTGTAGATCGGCTGCGGGGCCTGCGTACCGGTGGCGGTGCTGTTCGTGATCGTCGCCGCGCCGCCGACCTGCTCCTGCACCACGTAGGTGCCGGTGTTCTGGATCGTGGCATTGTTGATCTTCACGTTGGTGATGTTCGAGCCCGAGACGAACTGGATCGCCTCGAACGGGCTCTGCTGGATCAGGATGTTGTCGACGTTGGTGAGGCCGGTCATGCCGCCGTCACGCGCGTCGAACCAGAGCGCGCCGACCCCGAAGTTCCAGTTGGGGTCGAGGCTGCCGGACCGGATGATCGTGTTGCGCAGCACGTCCGTACGCCCCAGCGTGGTCGAGGCGAACCGCTGCGCGACGTGGATGCCGCCGCCCTGGGCCAGGCCCGAGTCGATGACCCGGTTGTCGGTGACGAAGTTGTCGTGGCCGCCGTAGATCGCGATGCCGTTGGCCAGGATCGGGTACTGCACCGTGTTGTGGTCGAACGAGTCGTTCACGTCGGCGTTCTGCTCGGCCCAGGTCGCGAGGCCGTCGTCACCGGTGTTGCGGATGTCGCTGTTGGTGACCTTCGAGTTGGTGACGCCGTTGTGGAAGTTCACGCCGTCCGCGGTGTAGTTGCGCAGCCGCATGCCCGAGAAGACCAGGTTGTCGAACGGGCCGTCCATCCAGGCACCGACCTTGGTGTGCTCGATCCACACCCGGTCCACGGTGGAGTTCGTCAGCGCGCCGCCGATGCCGTTGACCTGGTCACCGTCGTTGCGCTCCTGGACGTTGCCGAAGATGGCGAAGTCCGACAGGTGCACGTTGGTGCTGGGGTTCGGCGCGTAGTTGCCGTAGAGGCCGGGCGCGTTGCCGGTGATCGTCGAGCGCCACATGCCGGCACCCTTGATGGTGACGTTGTTCAGGATCAGGTGGCTGCAACTGTTGCTGCAGCCGGGGCCGCTGCCCGGGATCTTGAACGTGCCCTCGGGAATCCAGACGGTGCCGCCCGCGCCGGCGGCCGCGATCGCCGAGTTGAACGCGGCGGTCGAGTCGGCCGCGCCGGTCGGGTCGGCGCCCTTGCTGGTCACCGAGACGGAGCCGGCCGGCTGCGACAGCGCGCCCGCCACGTTCTCGAAGTCCGCGAAGTCGATGGTGTACGCCGAGGCACCGGCCGTGTCCACCTGGAGGCGGAACTTCGTGCCCACCGGGTAGGTGCTCGTGAAGAGGCGGTGCACCTCGTCGTAGAAGTGGTGGGCGTTGCCGCTGGGCGAGTTCGTGAACGGGTATCCGCCGTAGTACCAGCTGTACGCGTTCGTCAGCGTGAAGTCGGACTGCCGGGTTCCGTCGATGTACAGGGAGATCGGCGCCGTGTAGACCGAGCCGCTGCCGGTGTCCGGGATGCTGTACCGGAACACGATCGAGTTCGTCGGCGCGGTCGTCGTGAACTCGACGTACTTGCCGGTCCCCGTGAGCGTCACCGCCTTGCGGTAGCTGGCCTCGGCGGGCAGCGTGTTGTACACCGCGCTCGGGCCGATGATCGTTCCATTGGTCGAGGCGTTCTCGGCCTGGAGTTCGACGTAGGGCAGCGTCGCCCCGACGCCGCCGGTCGCGGCCGCCGCGGCCGGACTGGCGGACAACGCCAGAACGCCCGTCGAGACCAGCGCCATGCTGGCCACGAGGGCGCCGACGCGAGCCTTGCGACTCGCGTACAGGGACAGAGACATGGGAGTGCTCCCTTGAACTGGGGGTGCGGAACGGGGGCACGGCACATCAACCCCTTCTCGGCATGGGCATATGCGGAGTCGGGGCTGATGTTCGGGCAATTGCGGGGGTGGATGTGCTACTGGGACCGTAACCCCGGGGACACCTCAGCGCAATATCTAGACATGACAGTGCCTGTTTTTGCATGCGTCTGCGCAAGACACTGATTCATAGGCAGAACGGTCAACCCGGCGATCAGCCGGGCGGCTTGTCTACCATCATCGGTCCGGAGGGGCTGTTGTCGCACCCTTCACCAGCCCCCTAAGATCCGAAGAACTTTCATCAAGGGCGGTGCGGTGTGCTGAGCGATCGTTTCCTGTGGGGCGTCTCGACCGCCTCCTACCAGATCGAGGGCGCTGTCGCGGAAGACGGCCGCGGCCGGTCCATCTGGGACACCTTCGCGCACACCGAGGGCCGGATCGCCAACGGCGACACCGGCGACGTCGCCTGCGACCACTACCACCGGTACGCGGAGGACGTCGAGCTGATGGCGGGGCTCGGCGTCGACGCGTACCGGTTCTCCATCGCCTGGCCGCGCGTGCTGCCGACCGGCGCCGGCACGGTCAACCACAAGGGTCTCGACTTCTACTCGCGACTCGTCGACGGGCTGCTGGAGCGCGGGATCGATCCGGTGGCGACGCTGTTCCACTGGGACCTGCCGCAGGAGTTGCAGGACAAGGGCGGCTGGCTCGACCGCGACACCGCGTACCGGTTCGCGGACTACGCCGCCGTCGTGGCCGACGCGCTGGGCGACCGCGTACGCATGTGGATCACGCTCAACGAGCCGTTCGTGCACACGGTCATGGGGCACGCGTACGGGACGCACGCGCCGGGGCTCACCCTCGGCTTCGAGTCCTTCCCGACCATCCACCACCAGCTGCTCGGCCACGGCCTCGCCGTCCGCGCGCTGCGCTCGCGGACCGGCTCGCCGATCTCCATCGCGAACAACTACTCCCCCGTCGTCCTTTGTGGAGAGACCGACGCGGACCAGGCCGCCGCGTACGCGTACGACGCCCTGCACAACCGGCTCTTCACCGAACCGCTCCTGGGCCGCGGCTACCCGCCGGGCTTCGAGTTCCCGGTGGAGGAGGGCGATCTCGACATCATCGCCACGCCGATCGACGCGCTGGGCGTCAACTACTACAACCCCACCGGCGTACGCGCACCCCAGTCCGACGAGACCGGCCTTCCGTTCGAGACCGTGGAGCTCGACGGGTACGCGCGTACCGACTTCGGCTGGCCCGTGGTGCCGGACGGACTCGGCGACCTGCTGACCCGGCTGCACACCGACTACCGGCTGCCCCTCTACGTGACCGAGTCAGGCTGCTCGTACGCCGAGAGCCCCGACGACCGGCGCCGCGTCGAATACCTGCGCGACCACATCGCCGTGCTGGACCGGGTCCGGGCGTCCGGAGTGGACGTACGCGGCTACTTCGTCTGGTCCCTGCTCGACAACTTCGAATGGGCCGAGGGCTATGCCCAGCGCTTCGGCCTGGTCCACGTGGACTTCCCCACCGGCACGCGTACGCCGAAATCCTCGTACGCCTGGTACCGCGACCACATCGCCGCCGCGCGCCTCGGCGGCGGCGAGGATCAGGCCTGAGCGGCCGCGTCGATGACGGCCGGCAACTGTGCGATCTTGCGACTGTGCAGTCCCGCGGCGAACAGCTCCTTGAACCTGACATCAATGTCAGGTCCTACCGTTCTTTCATGACGGACACCAGTGCGGACCTCGTCCCCTTCGACTACAGCCCGATCACCGAGCGGCCGCCCATCACCTGGCCGGGCGGGAAGAAGGTCGCCGCGTACGTCGGGCTCAACATCGAGCACTTCCTCGTCGACCGGCCGTCGGCCAGTATCTGGCCGGGAACCGTCGACCTCGTGCCGGACGCCCTCAACTACGGCTGGCGCGACTACGGCGTACGCGTCGGTGTCTGGCGCACGATCGAGAGCCTGGACCGGCACGGCATCCGGGCCAGCGTCCTGCTGAACTCCGACGTCGCCCGGCATTACCCGCAGATCATCGAGGCCGGCCGGCGGCGCGACTGGGCCTGGTTGGCCCACGGGCGTACCAATTCGATCCTGCATGCCAGCCTTGACCCCGACGAGGAGAAGGCGGTCCTGACCGAGATCGTCGACACCATCGAGGCGGCGACCGGGCAGCGGCCCCGGGGCTGGATGGGGCCGGCCCTGACCGAGACCTTCGAGACGCCCCGGCTGCTCGCCGAACTGGGGCTGGACTACGTGCTCGACTGGACCAACGACGACCAGCCCTACCCGCTGCGCCGGCCCGGGCTGATCAGCGTGCCCTACTCGGTCGAGCTGAACGATCTCGGCCTGTTCGGCAAGGGCACCAGCGGGCCCGAGTTCGTACGCATCGTCCAGGATCAGTACGAGCAGCTGCTCGCCGACTCGCAGGACAGCGGCCGGGTGCTGGCGCTGGCGCTGCATCCGTTCGTGACCGGCCAGCCCTTCCGGGCGAAGTACGTCGACCAGGCCTTCGCGTTCCTCGCGGCGCAGCCGGACGTGTGGTTGACGACCAGCGACGAGATCGCCACCCACTACCGGGCCCAGGTGGGCGCGACGGCCTAGGAGACGGGTGGGAGGGTCTGGGGCGTGTCGAGGATCGGGCGGAACAGGTCGCCGCGGGCGGCCAGCCGCTCGGGCAGCGTCCGGATGGTGAAGCCGTCCGGACGCAGCCCGGGATCGTCGAGCTCGTCCCAGCCGATCGGCGCCGACACGGGCGCTCCCGGTGCGGGCCGCGGGCTGTAGGGCGCGACGAGGGTCTTGTTGGCCGCGTTCTGCGTGTAGTCGAGCCGGGCGAGCCCCCGCCGCTCGTCCCGCTGCCATTTGAAGCTGACCAGTTCGGGCAGGACCGCGCCGATCGCCCGGGACAGCTGCTCCACCCACGTACGCGTCTCCGCGAAGGTGTAGCCGGCGCGCACGGGGATCCAGATCTGGATGCCGCGCCGGCCGGTCACCTTCGCGCGGGCCGTCACCTTGAGGTGGTCGAGCGCGGTGCGGTGCAGGCGGGCCAGATCCAGCAGGTCCTCCCAGTCCGTGGTCTCGCCTGGGTCGAGGTCGATGAGCGCGTAGCTCGGCTCGTCCGGACTGTCTGTCGTAGACGTCCAAGCGTGCCATTCCAGCGCCCCGAAATTGGCCGCCCACACCAGTGCCGCGGGCTCGTCGACCACCAGGTACGTGCGGGACTCGCCGTTCTCGGCGGCCGGATTCTCCCAGCGCGGCAGCCAGTCGGGCGCGTGGTCGGGCAATTGCTTGTGCCAGAAGCCTTTCGACTGCGTGCCGTTCGGGAACCGGTGCATGTTGAGCGCGCGGCCGCTCAGGTACGGGACGAGGGCCGGCGCGATGTGCGCGCTGTAGCGCAGGAAGTCCCGCTTGGTGACCGGTTCCTCGCCAGGGCGGCCCTCGAAGAGCACCTTGTCGAGGTTGGTGACCTTGAGCTCCCGGCCGAAGACCGGCCAGACACCCTGATCCTTCAGCTCGTCCAGGGCCGCGAGCTCGGCGGCCAGGGCCCGCTGGTAGACCGCGCCGTGATCGGTCCACAGACGGTCCGGGTCGGCCTTGACCTCCTCGTTCGTCCGGCCGGACAGCACCGAGGCAGGATGGTCGTCGGCGTCCCAGCCGGCCACCGCGTACTCGTCGTGCTTGTGGAGCAGGAGCCACTCCTCCTGGGCGCGTGCGTTCCGGCGGGTGCGCACCAGGACGAACCGGCCACGCAGCTTGGCGCCGGTCAGGTCGAAATGGAGCTCGCCGTCCTCAATGGACCTACCCGGTTCATCGGCGGATGCCGGGACCCAGGTGCCGACGTCCCAGACGATGACGTCGCCGTGGCCGTAGCCGCCGGGGATCACGCCCTCGAAGTCGAAGTAGTCGAGCGGATGGTCCTCGACATGGAAGGCCGCCCGGCGTACGCCGGGATCGAGGGTCGGGCCCTTGGGGACCGCCCAGCTCACGAGGGCGTCGCCGATCTCCAGCCGCAGATCGTAGTGCGGCCGGCGGGCCCGGTGGCGCTGCACGACGAATCGCCGCGGCGGCTGCTGGTCGGCCACCCTTCCGTTGTACCCGCCCGGGCGGTCCCCACGCGCGCTTATGCGGACGCGACCTGGTCCAGATCTCGTTCGAGCAGCGTCTTGAGCTTGGACAGGAGCTGCGGCCAGCCACCCGAGATCCCCTCGCGGATGGCGCTGCCGGGCTCGAAGCCGTCGTGGACCACCGTCAGCCGCACGCCGTCGTCGGTCTGCTCGATCTCGAAGCTGACCCGCGACCGCGGCTCCGCGGCCATCCGCGCGATCTCCTCCGGGTCGCCGCCGACCGCCTGCGCGAACTCCGGGGTGATGGCGTGCCAGGTGAACGCGAGCCGCTTGTACGGCTCCGACTCCAGCACGACCTGGGCCGGATCGGCCATCGTGGCACCCGCGTAGTGCCAGGTCATCGGCGAGCCGGCCGTCCAGTCGCTGTCGAACGTGGCGCCCCAGTAGCGGCCGGTGAATGCCGGATCGGTGAGGGCCCGCCAGAGCAGTTCCGGCGTGGTGTCGATGTAGGTCGTGTAGACGAAGGCGTCGTTGGGCATGGCGTGGCTCTCCAATGCGCTCTTGAGGTCGGCCAGGGCCTGTACGCGACCCCGGTCGTACTGCCGGATCCACCGGTCGGCGATGGCGTTGATCGGTTCCGCGTTGAGGTAGTGGAACTTCTCGCGGCCCCGCCACACGGTGGTGATCAGGTTGGCCGACTCCAGGACGGCGAGATGCTTGCTGACCGACTGCCGGGCCATGTCCAGCTCAGCACAGAGCTCGCGCAGGGTCTGCCCGTTCGCGGCGTTGAGCCGGTCGAGCAGCCGCCGACGGGACTCGTCGGCCAGCGCTTTGAACACCTCGTCCATGGTTCGTATTCTGGTTCGGGCTGATCATGCAGCCAACTGGCTGCCTATCACGAGGATAGGCAGCCGTTCAGCTGCATGTCAACCGGACCCGCTGCCGACCTACTAGGAAACCGTTAAGGGTTCCCGGCGTTGTACGCCCACAGCTCGAACAGGGTCGCGTAGTAGATCCAGCCGAAGAAGCCGCCGACCACGCTGGCCGCGGGCGGCTGCAGCGGCACCTTCTGCCGCCAGCCCGCGACGACCGCGATCCAGCCCGGCAGGGCGCACCAGAGCACTTGCAGGACCGCCGTGATCGCATAGAAGGCCAGGTAGAGCGGCAGGAACAGCGGCCCGAAGACGCGCGCCTGCATCAGGTGCAGCTTCTCGTGCTGGCCGGCGCCCCCCAGATTGATCGTGCCGTGCGTCTGCAGGGTGCCCTTGCCGAGCCTGCCGCTGAAACTGATCCAGGTCTGCCCTTCCGAGGCCGTACGCGACGGCGTACCGATGAACCAGAAGATGACGTTCCCCCAGAACAGGCCCCAGATCGTGTTGGGCAGGCTCCACGTCATGTCGACGACGAGCGCGACCCAGCCGACGGGATCGCCGAGGTCGTAGATCAGCATGATCCCGGCCTCCAGTCCGTAGAGGAAGCCGGCGATGGCCGTGGCCACCACCAGCCAGGTGAAGTCGTCGAGCTTCCCGGCCGCGCTGAGCAGGCCCGCGACGAACGCGGGCGGCGCGACGGAGAACAGGACGACCGTGAGCAGACCTTTGAGCCAGCCGGGCATGGCGTACCTCCTCGCAGGCGGTGGCGCTCATTAGGGCAGGGGAACCGCCGGGCGGCAATCGGCTCGGCGACAGGTCCGGCGCCGTGTCGGCAATGCGTCGCAGGGAAGTCGGCGAGAAGCCGGTACGCGCAGCTCAGCGGCGCGCCTACGATCGCGGTATGGGCATGGTCGGCCGGGCCGGCGCGCTGGCTGAGTTGACCGCGCTCGCCGTGCGGGCGGGGACCGGCCACGGTGGCGTCGCGCTCGTGCGGGGCGAACCCGGCATCGGCAAGTCCACGATCGTCGAGGCGCTCGCCGACACCGCCGCCGAACTCGGCCTGCGCCCGCTCTGGGGCTGGTGCGCGCCCGGCGAGCCGGCCGTCTACCTGCCGTGGCGTACGGTGCTGGGCGGCCTGGGGCACGCGGGGCTGCTCGACGGGCCCGCGACGGGGGCTTCGGCCGTCGCCCGGCTGCGCCTGCAGTCCGCGGTCGCCGAGCGCCTGGCCGGCGACGGCCCGGTCATCGTGATCATCGAGGACCTCCACTGGGCCGACGAGGCGTCGCTCGACCTGGTGAACGCCCTCGCCACCCGCTGCCGCACCATGCCGCTCCTGCTGGTCGCCACCGCCCGCGACGACCCCGAGCTGCGTCCGGCCGTCGCCGAACGGCTCGCCGCGCTGCCCACCCACGCGCTCCGCCTCCCGCTCGCCGGCCTCACCGCGGCCGACGTCGGCGTACTGCTCACCGAGGTGCTGGCGGCACCGCCGCCGGCCGAGGTCGTGAACGAGGTCTGCGCGCGCACCGGCGGCAATCCGTTCTTCGTGCGAGAGGTGGCCCGCCTTCTCCACCACCAGGGTGTACGCGGAGCCGTCCCGGTCGGCGTCCGCGAGGTGCTCGAACGCCGGCTGGCCCGGCTCAGCCAGGACTGCCACCGGCTCCTGCAGGTCGCGGCGCTCGGCGGCACGGACGTCGTCGACGTGCCGCTCCTGGTGTCCGTGGCGGGGACCGGTTCGGCCGCCGAGACCCGCGCCGTTCTCGACGAGGCGGTCGTGGCCGGTCTCCTGCGCACCGACGACACCGGCGTGTACGCCTTCGCGCATGCACTCGTCCGCGAGGTCCTCGGCATCGGGCTGCCCGGCGCGGACCGGGGAGGGCTGCACGCCGCGTACGCCCGTGCGCTGGAGCCGAGGGCCGCGGACGACGACGCGTACGCGGTGGTGGTGGCGGAGCATTGGAGCCGCGCGGCGGAGCCGGCGGAACAGCTGCGGAGCGGGCCGTGGTGGGTGGCGGCCGGTCGGGCGGCGGCCGCCCGGCTGGGTTACGAGGCGGCGGCGCGCCATTTCCGGCGGGCCCTGGAACAGCCGATCGACCACCGGACGGCGGTGCTGCTCGACCTGGGCGCGGCGCAATGGTTCGCGGGTGACGCCGACGAGGCCCGGACCACCTTCCTGACCGCGGCGGCCGCGGCGCGGGCCGAAGGTGACAGCGGCGCGCTCGCCCGCGCGGCGCTCGGGGTGGGTGGCGGCCTGGCCGGTTTCGAGATCCGCCTCTACGACCACGAGGCGATCCGGGTCCTGCGGTCCGCATTGGACCTGCTGCCGCCGGACGCCGTCGACGAGCGGGCCGCGCTGCTGGCGCGGCTGTCGGTGTCGCTCACCGAGTTCGCCCCGGTGGAGGAGCGCGCCCGGATCGCCCGCACGGCCCTCGACCTCACGGAGTCCGGTGTGGACGTCCCGGTACGTGTGAGCGTGCTGGCTGCCTACTGCGACGCGATCGCGGGGCCCGAGCATCGACGGGAACGCCTGGACGCCGCGACCCGGATGCGCGTACTGGCCGAGTCAGTCGGGGACACGGCGGGCACGCTGCTCGCCGGCCGGCTCCGGGTGGTCGCGCTGTGCGAGGGCGGCGAGTTCCAGGCCGCCGACCAGGAGATCGCCGAGTACGCCCGGCTGGCCGAAACGCTCGGCGTCCCGCTGTACACGTGGCTGCCGCACATCTGGCGAGGCATGCGGGCACTGCTCCGCGGCGATGTGCCGGCCGCGTTCGCCGCCGCCGACCGGGCCGAGGATCTGGGCGTACGCGCCGACTCGATGAACGCGACGTTCATGGTGTTCGCGTTGCGGGCGGCCGCCCATCGGACGGCCGGCACGACGGGCTCGTACGCCGCGGAGGTGCGGGCGCTCATGGAGCCGCTCATCGACTCCGGCGTGGCCCCGGCCATGGCCGCCGCCGGAGGCTGGGAGTTCCTGCCGCCGGTCCGGGCCCGGGCCCTGGTCACGGCGGCTCTCCAGGCGGTCGGCGAGATCCCGCGGGACTCGGAATGGCTGGAGACGGTATGGAGTCTCGGCCAGGCGGCGATCGCGTACGAGCTGCCGGAGGGGATCGCCGCGACCTATGCGGCCCTCCGCCCGTACGCCGGCCTCTGGGCGGTCGACGGCATCGGCGGCGCCGTGTGGGGTGTGGTCAGCGACCAGCTGGGCCGCCTCGCGACCGCGCTCGGCGACCCGGTCGAAGCCGCCACCTGGTACGCGCAGGCCCGCGACGCGTACCGGGAAGCGCAGACTCCGCTGCTGGCGGCCGCCCTGCCCGATCCGGGACCGGCCGCGCCGACGCCATCCACAGTGGAACATGCCGCTCTCGTCCGCGACGGCCGGCTGTGGCACGTCACCTTCCGCGGCCGCTCGGTCAGCCTGCCCGACGCCAAGGGCCTGCACGATCTGCGTACGCTGCTCGACCGGCCCGGCCGCGAGGTCCACGTGCTCGACCTGGCCGACCCGACCGGAACCGCCCGGACGACCGCCGGGGACGCCGGACCCGTGCTCGACGGGCGGGCCCGCTCGGCGTACCGGGCGCGGATCACGGAACTCGGCGAGCAGACGGCCGACGCCGAGGCCGACGGGGACACCGAGAAGGCCGCGCGGCTGCGTACCGAGCAGGAGTTCATCCTCGCCGAGCTGGCCGGGGCGCTCGGGCTGCACGGGCGGGACCGGCCGGCCGCGGCCGACGCCGCGGAGCGGGCCCGCAAAGCGGTCACCATGCGGCTGCGCGCCACGATCCGGACACTCGCCGCCGAACACCCCGTCCTCGGCCGGCACCTCGACCGCTCGATCGAGACGGGCCGGTTCTGCGCGTACCGGCCGGAGACCACGGTGGTCTGGCGGACCGGCTGACGGGCGGCCTGACATCGTCAGGCCGTTCCTGGCGCCGTGAGGGGTGAAGGCACTCACCGAAGGGACAGGATCATGACCACCATCGACACCGCCGACACCGCCACGATCGACACCGCGGCCGCGGTCGAGCAGCTCGCCGGCCGCCTGTTCACCTCGTCCGTCGGCGCCCTGGAACTGTTCAACGTCCAGCTCGGCGTCACGCTCGGCCTGTACCGGGAGGTCGTCGCGGCGGGCCCGGTCACCAGCGCGCAACTGGCCGCGGCCACCGGCTGCGACGAGCGCTACGTCCGCGAATGGTGCCTCGGCCAGGCGACCGCCGGGCTGCTCACCGCCGACGGACAGGACCCCGCGACCGCCCGGTACGCGGGCACGCCCGGCCTGGCCGAGGTGCTGCTCGACGAGCTGTCGCCGGCGTACCTGGCCCCGCTGGGAGCGGCGCTCGCGGCCGTCGGGACGGTGTTCCCCGCTCTCGTCGAAGCGTTCCGCACCGGTGACGGCGTCCCGTACGCCGCGTACGGGCTGGGGGCGGTCTCGGCGCAGGCGGCGCTCAACCGGCCGGCGTACACCCATCAGCTGGTGGCGGAATGGCTGCCCGCGGTGCCGGACGTCGCTGCCCGGCTGGCCGACGCGCAGCGCCCGCCGGCGGTCGCGGACCTGGGCTGCGGGGCCGGCTGGGCCTCGATCGAGCTGGCCAAGGCGTTCGGTCACCTGAAGGTCGACGGCTACGACGCGGACGAGGCGTCGATCATGCAGGCGCGCACCGGTGCGCTGGCGGCCGGCGTGGCCGACCGCGTACATTTCGAGGTCTGCGATCTGTCGTCGACCGACGAGGACAAGCCGCGCTACGAGATCGCGCTGATGTTCGAATGCCTGCACGACATGGCCGACCCGGACGGCGTGCTCGCCACCACCCGCGCCCAGATGGCGCCCGGCGGCACACTCCTGATCATGGAGGAGCGCGCGGACGAGGCGATGGCCACGACCGAGGACCCGGTGCAGCGCTTCTTCGCGGCGTGCAGTCCACTGTGGTGCCTGCCGCAGGGCCGCATCGGCACGGGGGCGCACCCGGTCGGCACCATGATCCGCCCGGCGAAGGTGGTCGCGCTGGCCGAGGGGGCGGGCTTCCGCGAGGTCGCCGACATCGGCATCGAGCACCCTTTCTGGCGCTTCTTCCGCGCGACCGCCTGAACGAAGAGCGCCCAGACGAAGGGAGTACGCAGACGAACGGGAGAGTGCCGGCACGCGGGCGGGGCGCCCCGGCACTCTCCCGTCTCCCCGTGAGCCTCACCCCCACACCCCGCCCCCCCCCGGCCCCGCCCCGCCCCCAAGATCCCGTTTGGATCAGGGAAATCACCCGAATCATGGGCCATGATCACGTGCGAAAACCTGATCCAAACCGGATCTTGGGGCTGCGGGACCGCGGACCGCGGGCTCGGGCGTGGGGAGCGAGACCTAGGGCCTGTCTCCCGGATCGTTCGCGGCCCGTTGGCGGCCTCAGACGACGATCGGCAGCGCTTGATCTTCGCCGACAGGCCACCAGCCTGACGACGAAGATCAAGCTTGCCGAATCGCCGCCTGAGACTCGCCACCGGACCACGAGATCCGGGAGACAGGCCCTAGCGGTAGAGGCGGACGTCGGCGATGCTCCACCAGTTGCCGGCGGTCGCCGTGCTCTCGATCTTCAGGTAGCGCGCCCGCGTCGGCGGCAGGTCCACAGTGGTCAGTTGCCCCACTCCGGCACCGCTCGCCACCGCGCGCCACGCCGTGCCGTCGTCGCCGACCGACAGCTGCCAGCCCCGGGCGTAGTCGCCCAGGTTGCCGCCGCTGTCGATCGCGACCCGCCGGAACGCGCGTACGCCGCCCAGGTCCACCTGGAGGAACTGCCCGGGCGCCTGGCCGGCGCCGCTGGACCACCGGGTCGAGGCGTCGCCGTCGACGGCGGCCGACGGGGTCTCGCCCGCCGGGTCCGCGGTGGCGGTGGCACCGGCCAGGTCGACCGCGCGCAGGTGCTCACCGCGCGGGTCGCGCGGCCAGGTGAAGGTCGCGAGCGCACCACCCGGCAGCGTGTACGCGAACATCTGCCCGTTCACGGAGACGGCGAACGAGCGCGGATCGTCGTTCTCGTTGTGCACCACGAGAGCCGTCGAGCCGTCCGGGTTGCGGAAGGCCACGTCGGTGATCTGGCCGTTCCAGCCGACCGTGCCGAAGCTGGTGCTGGCGATGCGTACGGCGCCGGGGCGGACGAACTTCGACAGGTGCCCGATCGTGTAGTACTCGGCGTCCGTCGTGACGGTGCCGTCGGCGTTCACCGTGACGAGACCGGTGCAGGTGTCACAGCCGCCGAGGTGCGGCCCGTTGGTCCCGTCGAGCGCCAGGTTCCAGTTCACGACCGACTTCGCCCAGTTGCGGGTCGTGCCGATGGTCAGCGTACGCGCGTGCCAGACCAGCGTGTCCCGGAAGAACTTGGCCGGCGGGTCGGTCGGACCGTGCGAACCGGAGCACTCGGTGAACCAGATCCCCTTGTCCGGGTACGCGTCGTGCAGCGCCGTCTGCGCGCTCGGATCCCCGTAGTAGCAGTGGTACGCCGTCCCCGCGACCCAGCGGGCGGCCGGCCCGGCGAGGATCTCGTAGGGGTAGTCGGTCTGCGGGTCCTCCCCGGGCGGCGTGGTGGCCACGTCGTTCGGGTGCGTCTGCCAGTTGTGGTCGTACGCGAGGATCCTCGTCCCCGGGCTGTACCGGGCGAGCAGCGGACCGAGCCGGAGGATGACCTGCTCCTCCTGCCGCACAGGCAGATCGGTGCCGGGGTAGCCCGACGGTGCCCGGTTCTGCGGTTCGTTCTGCAGCGACAGGTAGTCCACCGGTACGCCCGCCGCCGCGTACGCCTGGACGAACTTGAGCAGGTAGCGCGCGTACGCGTCATAGATCTTCGGATCGTCGACGAGCCGGCCGCCGACCAGCGAGCCGGAGGTCTTCATCCACGCGGGCGGGCTCCACGGCGTGGCCATGACGGTGAGCTGGGGATTGAGGCGCTTGGCCTGGCGCAGCAGGGGCAGGACCCGGGCCTGGTCGTGGGCGACGCTGAAGTGCCGCAGCGCGTAGTCGGTCTGCCCGGCGGGCACGTCGTCGTAGGTGTAGTGCTCGGCGGCGGCCGTGAAGTCGGACGAGCCGACCGGCTGCCGCAGGAAACCGACCCCGATCCCCGTACGCGGATCGAACAGCTGCCGCATCGCCGCGTCCCGGGCGCCCGGCGCGAGCCGGTAGAGCACGGCGGCCGAGGAGTCCGTGAGCGAGGCCCCGAACCCGTCCATCCGCTGGTAGGAGGTGTCCGGGTCGACCACGATCGTCGGGTCGGTCGAGCTGCCGGGCTGGAACTGCAGGGAGGCGTTCTCCTGCAACAGTTGCGCTCTGTCCACTGTGGTAAGGAATACGCGTACCGGCACGGGACGGTCGGACGCCGCGGCTCCGCTCGCCCCCGGCAGGCCGAACGTGGCCGCCAGGACGGCGGTGGCACCGGCGAGGATCGGTCGTCTTCTCATCGCTTCCCTCCAGTAGCGTCGCAGCTCCACGGAACGGGCCCTGAAACAAATGTAACGATTCTGAAACATCGATCCGGCCAGAGACCTAACCACTGGGTCGATGCGAAGTCAAGCCCTTCCACAGCTGTAACAAGATCGGTAACAGGCGCTATGCTGCGCGACATGTCGAGACCGGCCCGGCGGGTCACCGTGCGCGACATCGCCGCCGAGACCGGCCTGTCGATCGCCACCGTCTCCCGCGTCCTCAATGGACATCCGCACGTGGCCGAGCACACCCGCGACCTCATCCGGCAGGCGGTCGACCGGCTCGGCCCGCACGCCCCGCTGCCGCGTACCGCGCCGCCGCGCGATCCCAGCCCGCCAGCCGTGTTCGTGCGCTGCCCGTACGTGCTGACCGACTACTTCGGACTGATCGTCTCGTCCATCGCCGAAACCCTGCACCTGCACGGGCGGCACATCATCCTCGACGCCGGCCGGATCGCGCAGAACGAGACCGTCCTGCCCACCCTCGCCGACCGCCCCGGCCTCGGCGGCGCCATCCTCATCCTGCCGCCGGAACCCGGTCGCAGCCTCGAAAACCTCCGCGACCGCGGCTTCCCGTTCGTCGTCGTCGACCCGCGTACCACGCCGCCGCGCGACATCCCGGCCGTCTCCGCGGCCCACTTCGCGGGCGCCCGCGCCCTCACCGAACACCTGCTCGAACTCGGGCACCGGCGGATCGGCGTCCTGGCCGGACCGCAGAACTGGCTCGCGGGCAAGGCCCGCCTCGCCGGGCACACCTCAGCCCTCGCCGACATCGGCCTCCTCGCCGACCCCGCCCTGGTCCGCGCCGCCGAACCCACCACCGAATTCGGCCACACCGCCGCCGCGGAACTGCTCGCGCTCCCCGATCCCCCGACCGCCATCGTCGGCTTCAACGACAAGGTCGCGGTCGGGGTCCTCGCCGCCGCGACGGATCGGGGTGTACGCGTACCCGCCGATCTCTCGGTGACCGGCTTCGACGACCTCGACCTGGCCGACGCGACCGGACTCACCACCGTGCGCCAGCCTTTGGAGGAGATGGGACGCATGGCGGTCGGCCTGCTCGTGCGACTCCTGGAGGGGCACCGGCTCGACGCCCTGCACATCGAACTGGCCACCGACCTGGTGATTCGTCAGTCCACAGGAGTGTGCCGGTCATAGCTGGTCGCAGGGCCCAAATCAAAGATCGAATTCTGGTCCCGGGTTCGTCGATCTCACCTCCGCTCCTCGCGCGGGAGACCGTTCCGGCCCCTCCGCCGCGCTCCGGGGCGATCAGCCCCACCGTTCGACCCCGGCTTGGCTGGCCTTTGTCGCGACTGTCCGATATGCGGGCTCGCTGGTGGCTCGAAAACTACATCCCAGCCGCGAACGATCACCGGCGTGCCGGCCCAACCAAACCCCGTATCGGACAGTCGGGACAAAGCCCAGTGGGCCGACCGCGGCCTTGGCATGATCGCGGCGATCCCCTTGATCGCGTAACGCCATTTCGGCAAGAAAGCGCTCTCCTGCCGAAATGGCGTTACATGTTCAAGGCCAGCGGGCCCTCGTTGCCGGAATAGCGTTACTCGATCACGCCGTCGGGGATGCTCCCGCCGCCCACATCGGACAGTCGCGACAAAGTCCGCCCAGGCCGGGCCGAACCGGTCCGAACCAGCCCGTATGCGGGGTGAGACATCCGCTGACCGTGAGGACCCGGACGTTCGCGCGTCGGCCTTGATCATGTAACTCAGCCGGCGATGGTGGCGATGATCTGGTCGCCGTACTTGGCCAGCTTGTTCTCGCCCACTCCGCTGACCGTTCCCAGTGCCGCCAGCGACCCCGGTGCCTCGGTCGCGATCTGGCGCAGGGTCGCGTCGTGGAAGACCACGTACGCCGGGACGCCCTGTTCCTTCGCGGTCGCCGCCCGCCAGGCGCGCAGCTTCTCGAACAGCTCGGCGGCCTCGCCGGACAGGTCAGCCGCCACGGTCGCGGACTTCTTGGCGGTGCCGGAGCCGCCCGACCGGCGTACGCGTTCGGGCTCCTTGCGCATCATGACCTGCCGTTGCCGGCCGAGCACGGCGGAGCTGCCGTCGGTGAGGACGAGGGTGCCGTAGTCGCCCTCGACCGCGAGCAGGCCCTGGGCCAGCAGCTGCCGCACGACCGCGCGCCACTCGGACTCCTGCAGCTCGGTGCCGATGCCGAAGACGCTCAACTCGTCGTGGCGGAACTGCGCGACCTTGTCGGTCTTGCGGCCGAGCAGGATGTCGATGGACTGGCCGGCCCCGAACTTCTGGTTGCGCTCGCGCTGCAGCCGCAGGACGGTCGACAGCAGCTTCTGCGCGGGGACGGTCCCGTCCCAGGACTGCGGCGGTTCGAGGCAGGTGTCGCAGTTGCCGCAGCGGTCACCCTGCTCCCCGAAGTACGCGAGGAGCTGCGACCGGCGGCATTCGGTGGTTTCGCAGAGGGCGAGCATCGCGTCGAGGTGGGCCGCGAGACCCCGGCGGTACGCGGCGTCGCCCTCGGACGTGTCGATCATCTTGCGCTGCTGCACCACGTCCTGCAGCCCGTACGCCAGCCAGGCGGTCGACGGCTGCCCGTCCCGGCCGGCGCGACCGGTCTCCTGGTAGTAGCCCTCGACGGACTTCGGCAGGTCGAGATGGGCGACGAAGCGGACGTCGGGTTTGTCGATGCCCATGCCGAACGCGATCGTGGCGACCATGACCAGGCCGTCCTCGCGCAGGAACCGCCCCTGGTTCCCGGCCCGCGTACGCGCGTCCAGCCCCGCGTGGTACGGCAGCGCGGGGATGCCGTTGTCGACCAGGAAGTCGGCGGTCTTCTCGACCGAGGCCCGGGACAGGCAGTAGACGATCCCCGCGTCGCCCGCGTGCTCCCGGCGGAGGAGGTCCAGCAGCTGCTTGCGCGGCTCGGCCTTGGGCACGATCCGGTACTGGATGTTGGGGCGGTCGAAGCTGGAGACGAACAGCCGCGCCCCGGTCAGGTTCAGCCGGGTCGCGATCTCCTTGCGGGTGGCGGTGGTGGCCGTGGCGGTCAGCGCGATCCGGGGCACGTCCGGCCACTTCTCGTGCAGCACCGACAGGGCCAGGTAGTCGGGGCGGAAGTCGTGGCCCCACTGCGAGACGCAGTGCGCCTCGTCGATCGCGAACAGCGCGATCCGGCCGCGCTCCAGCAGGCGCATCGCGGAACCGCCGCTGAGGGCCTCCGGGGCGAGATACAGCAGGTCGAGCTCGCCGGCGAGGAAGGCCGCCTCGACCTCGCGCCGCGTCTCGAAGTCCTGCGTCGAGTTGAGGAACGCCGCCCGGATGCCCAGTGCGGTCAGCGCGTCGACCTGGTCCTGCATGAGGGCGATGAGCGGGGAGACCACCACGCCGACACCGGGCCGGACCAGGGCCGGGATCTGGTAGCAGAGCGACTTGCCGCCGCCGGTCGGCATGAGCACCAGCGCGTCGCCGCCGGCCACCACGTGGTCGATGATCTCGCTCTGGTCGCCGCGGAAGGAGTCGTAGCCGAAGACCTTGCCGAGTACTTCCAGGGCCTGGCCGGGGTTCGCATCGCTGTCCAGCACCCGTCGATCGTACGGAGGCGGGGCGACAGTCGCCGCCCCGCGTCCCCGTTGTCAGGCGTTCTGAGCTGCTTGCTTGATCAGTTCGGCGATCCGGTCGGCGTCGGCGGCGGTCGGTGTCGTCAGCGCGTACGAGGTCGGCCACATGGCCCCGTCGTCGAGGCCGGCGACGTCGCTGAAGCCGAGGGTCGCGTACCGGGTCTTGAATTTCGAGGCGGGCTGGAAGAAGCAGAGCACCTTGCCGTCCTTCGCGTACGCCGGCTGCCCGTACCAGAGCCGGGGCGTCAACGAAGGCGCGGCGGCGGTGACGATCGCGTGGATCCGTTCGGCCAGCTCCCGGTCGGGGCCGGGGAACTCGGCGATCTTCGCCAGCACCTCCTGTTCCGCTTCGGCGGCCTTGTTCGCGCCGCGCCGGGCGGCGGTCTTGAGCTCCGCCGCGTGGTCCTTCATCGCGGCGCGTTCCTCGGCGGTGAATCCCTCGAAAGTGGTGGTCATCGTCCTGCTCCTGTCGTGAGGGGGCTCACCACGCCTGGCCCGCCTGCTGGCGGGTCGGGGCGTTGAGCCGGTTGAAGGCGTTGGTGACGGCGATGTTGAGCAGCAGCGCCGCCAGCTCGTCGTGGTCGAAGTGCTTCGCGGCCGTGTCCCAGACCTGGTCGGGAACCGGGTCGGCGCTGTCGGCGAGACGCGTGACGGACTCCGTCAGGGCCAGCGCGGCCTGTTCGGCCTCGCTGAACCACGGGGTCTCCCGCCACGCGGGGGTGGCGAAGATCTGCTCGTCGGTCAGGCCGCTCTTGCGGGCCTGCGTCGCGCCGCCCGCGACGCAGGGGGCGCAGCCGTTGATCTGGCTGGCCCGCAGGTGGCTGAGGGCCAGCAGCTTCGGGTCCAGGCCGGTGCGGTGGATCGCCTTCGTGACGCCGATCAGCGCCTGCATCGCGTCCGGGATCAGGGTGGCCGGGTTCGGCATACGCTCGGTGGACATCTCGTACTCCTCTGTCGTGGTGCGGCTTTGTCGTGGTGCGGCTTTGTCGTGGCACGGCGTGTGCCCGTTCATAGGACCAGCGCGGCGGTCCGGTACGCGCCGCCCGTGGGACACCGTGGGACACTCGCCAGCGCCTTGACCTGCGTAAACATGCCGGTGTTCCGGAGTCGCCGGGTGGGACGGGTACCGTGTGGGCCGTGTCGGACGGCCGGGAACGGCTGCTCGCCCAGCTGCTGAGGATCAGGGAGCTGAGCGGGCTCAGCCTGCGTGCCCTCGCCCAGAAGGCCGGGCTGAGCAGCTCGTCGCTCTCCCGTTACCTCACCGGCCGGCTCGTCCCACCGTGGGACGCCGTCGTCGCCCTGTGCCGCGTGGTCGGACGCGATCCGCGGCCGCTGCGCCCACTCTGGGCGGAGGCGAGCCAGACGGCACCGGCGCCCGCGCCGCGCCGCAACGACCTTCCGGCGGACGTCGCCGACTTCACCGCGCGCGAGCGGGAGATCGCCCGGGCCGAGGAGCTCGTTCGGAACTCCGGGGCGGTCGCGGTCGACGGAATGGCGGGCGTAGGCAAGACCGCGCTGGCGGTGCACGTCGCCCACCGGCTGGCGGCGGCGTACCCGGACGGCGGGATCTATCTCGACCTGCACGGGTTCACCCCGGGACACGATCCGCTGGAACCCGCGACGGCCCTCGCGCGGCTGCTGGCGGCGCTCGGCGTGGACCGGCTGCCCGGCGATCCCGCCGACCGCGCCGCCCTGTGGCGTTCGGAGCTGTCCGGCCGGCGCGCCCTGATCGTGCTGGACAACGCGGCCGACGCCGGTCAGGTCCGTCCCCTGCTGCCGGGCGCCGGCAAGTCCGCGGTCATCGTCACGAGCCGCAACCGCCTGGTGAGCCTGGACACCGTGCCGCCGTTGTCACTCGCACCGCTGTCCGCGGAGGACTCCGTGGCACTGTTCGGCCGGGCCGCCGGGGTCGCGCCGGCCGCCGACGACGCCATCGCCCAGGTACTCGGGCAGTGCGGCGGACTCCCGCTCGCCCTGCGTATGGCGGGCGCCCGGCTCCGGCACCGTCCCGGATGGACGGTCGCGGTACTCGCCGAGCGACTCCGGGACACACCGGGCCGCTTCGACGCCGTCTTCGGCATGTCCCTGCACCAGCTGGACACCGAGCAACGGCGTACGTTCCGGCTGCTGGGGGTCGTCCCCGGGGAGGACTTCGACGCGGCGGTCGTGGCGGCGCTCACCGGCCTACCGCCGGGCCGCGTCGGCGAGGTGCTGGACGAACTGGTGGACGCCCACCTCGTCCAGGAACCCTCCCCCGGGCGCTTCCGCCAGCACGACCTGATCCGCCGGTACGCGTCGGACCTCGCCGCCGACGAGGAGCCCCAGCGGGAGGCGGCCGTACGCCGGGTGCTGGACCACTACGTCGGACGCGCCGTCGCGTACGACCGGATGCTGCCCTTCGTGGAGCGCGACCGGCCGGCCGAGGGCGACCCGGCGACGGCGATGGCCTGGTTCGACGCGGAGTACGCGAACCTGCTCTCCTGCTTCGAGGCGGCGCTGCGGACCGGCGCGGACGACGTCGTGACCGCGCTGCCGCCGGCGATGCTGGCCTGGTTCTTCCGGCGGCGCGGGACCGACGAGAAGGTCAGGCTGTTCGAGGCGGCGGTGGCCGCGGCCGAGCGGCTCGGCGACCGGCCGCGGCGGGCGGCCCTGCTGACCGATCTCGGCTTCGCGCTGGCCGCCGCGGGCCGCCCGGCGGACGCGCTCGCGACCTATGAGCGGGCGCAGGCCGCGGGCCCGGAACGACCCGATCTGGCGTTGCGCATCGGCTATCTACGGCTGGACCTCGGCGAGCTGGCCGAGGCACGGACCCAGTTCCGTCGCGCGCGGGCGCTGTTCGCCGAGGCCGGGCACCGGGCCGGGCAGTCGCAGGCGCTGGCCTTCGACGGCTGGGCGACGCTGCATCTCGGCGAGGACGCCGAGGCCGCCGGGCTGGCGCGGGAGTCGATCGCGCTGGCCGACGGGCCGCCGCAGATCACCGGCCTGGTCACGCTCGGCGTCGCGCTCGCCGGAACGCAACCGGCCGAGGCGCTGGCGGTCCTGGGCGACGCCCTGCGGCTGGCCGAGGCCGACGACCACCTGCACAACCAGGCGTGGTGCCACAACTACCTCGGCGTCGCGCTGCGGATCATCGGCGAGCCCGGCCCGGCGCTGGCGCACCACCGGCGGGCGTTCGAGCTGATCGACCTGCTCGGCGAGCCGCAATGGGAGATCGACTTCCTGGCCACGTACGCCGAGACCCAGCGCGTCGCCGGCCACCCCGACGAGGCCCGGGCCCTGTACGCGCGCATGATCGAACTTGCCCGCGACCTCGGCCGCCCCTTCGACGAGCAGCGGGCCCGGGACGCGTACGAAGCGGTTGTCCCCGACGGCCGTCCCCGTTCGTCGGAATGATGGTTCGTCGGAATGATGGAACCGAGGAAGCGGAGGTCGCCCATGCAGTACGCCCTGATGGTCTACAACGACCCGGCCGAGCGGGACAAGGTGCCGCCGGCCGAGTTCGAGGCCGCGTACGCCGAGTACCAGGCCCTCGAACTCGATCGGCGATGCGTGGCCGCCGCCCAGCTCCAACCGGCCGAGACCGCCACCTCGGTACGCGTACGCGGTGGCCGGACCCTGGTGACCGACGGCCCGTTCGCCGACACCAAGGAGGTGCTCGGCGGGCTCTGCCTCATCGAGGCCGCGAACCTGGACGAGGCGCTGGAAATGGCCGCCGCCATCCCCGCCGCCCGCTACGGCGGCGTGGTGGAGGTCTGGCCGGTGGTGCCGCGCTGAGCACGCTGGAGGAGATCTTCCGGGACGAGTGGGGCCGGGTGCTGGCCTCGCTGGTCGGGTACCTCGGCGACTTCGACCGGGCCGAGGAGGCGGCACAGGAGGCGTTCGCGATCGCGGCGCAGCGCTGGCCGTCCGCGGGTACGCCGCCCAACCCGGGCGCGTGGCTGGTCACGACCGCCCGCAACCGGGCGATCGACCGCATCCGCCGGGAGCGGACCCTCGCCCAGAAGATCCACCTGCTACCGGTGCCCGAGGCCACGATGGACGAATTCGACGAGATCCTCGACGACGCCGTGATCAAGGACGAACGGCTGGAACTGATCTTCACCTGCTGCCATCCGGCGCTGGCCCTGGACGGGCAGGTGGCGCTGACCCTGAGAGCCCTCGGCGGCCTGGAGACGGCCGAGATCGCCCGGGCCTTCCTGGTCTCCGAGGAGACGATGAAGCGGCGCATCACCCGGGCCAAGAACAAGATCAGGGCGACCGGCATCCCGTTCGGCGTACCCGGCGCCCAGGTGCTGCCCGACCGGGTGGACGCCGTGCTCGCCGTGCTCTACCTGATCTTCAACGAGGGCTACCGCGGCCGCGTCGACCTCGGGGCCGAGGCGATCCGGCTGGGCCGCGTCCTCGTGGGGCTGCTGCCGGACCAGCCGGAACCGCTCGGGCTGCTGGCCCTCATGACCATCCACCACGCCCGCCGCCGGGCCCGCTTCGCCGGCGACGACCTCGTGCTGCTCGAAGACCAGGACCGCACGCTCTGGGACGCCGAGCTCCTCGCCGAGGGCCGGGCCGCGCTCGACCACGCGTCCGGGCTGGGCGGGCGGGGGGCGTACGTGCTGCAGGCCGCGATCGCCTCGCTCCAGACGCGCGACGAGGTCGACTGGGCCCGGATCGCCGAACTCTACGGCCGGCTCGCCGAGGTCACCGGCTCACCCGTGGTCGAGCTCAACCGCGCCGCCGCCGTCGCGCTGGCCGGCGACCCGGCCGGTGCCCTGGCCGCCGTCGACCGCCTCGACCTCGACGGCTACCTCTACTTCCACTCCACCCGCGGCGAGCTCCTGCGCCGTCTCGGTCGGCTCGAAGAAGCCCAGGCGGCGTACGCGCAGGCGCTCGACCTGGCCACGACGACCCCGGAACGGCGATTCCTGAGCCGGCGACTGGAAGATCACTGACGGCGGCTGTCCCCCGGCCTGTCCGCCGTTCGTGGCCTGGGCATGAACGACGACAACACCAAGGTCTTCATCCGTATCCACCAGGCCATCGAGACCCGCGACCAGGCCGCCATCGAGAAGGCGATCGACGAGGTCATCGCCCCGGACGTCATCTTCCACGCCCCGATGCCGTCGGGGATGAGCGGCGTACAGGCGATGAAGAACGTGTGGATCGTGCTGCTGCGCGCCTTCCCCGACATCCGCGTCACGATCGAGGACATCATTGCCGAGGGCGACAAGGTCGCGTACCGGAGCCGGGTCACCGGCACCCACCTGGGCGAGTACCGCGGCGCGGAACCGACCGGGCGGCGCGTCGCGTACGACGAGATGTTCATCGTCCGGTACGCGGACGGGCTCGCCGCGGAGATCTGGGGCGTCGTGGACGTGTACGCGCAGCTGCGGCAGATCGGGCTGGCCGAATGAACATCGCGCTCTGGATTCTTCAGGCAGTACTCGCGATCATGTTCGGCCTGTCCGGGCTGGGCAAGCTGTTCCAGCCTCGGACCCGCCTCGCGGCCCAGTACCCGTGGATGACGGACTTCTCCGACAACACGGTGAAATTCATCGGCCTGATGGAGGTGCTCGGGGCGGTCGGTTTGATCCTCCCCGGGGCGACCGGGATCGTCCCGGTCCTGACGGCGGTGGCGGCGGCTGGCCTGGCGCTGATGATGCTGCTGGGCGTGCTGCTCCACATCCGCCGCAAGGAGACGCGCGGCGTGGTGGTGGCCGGGATCCTGCTGATCCTGGCCGCAGTCGTCGCCTGGGGACGGTTCGGCCCGTACGCCTGGTAGATCGCCCGTACTTCCGGTGGATCACATGAAGAAGCGCCCCACCCGAGCGGGTGGGGCGCTGATCTTCGGTGGAGGTGCGGGGAATCGAACCCCGGTCCCTCGCCGGTTTGGCAGGACTTCTCCGAGCGCAGCTCGCTGTGCCTCTCTCGGCCCCACCGATCACGCGAGCGAGTCGGTGTGACGGGCCCAGTCGCGATTGATCTCACCGCCCCAGCCCCGCGACAGGACCGGATTGGCCAGCCTACTTACTGATGCCGGTTATTGGACCGTAGGCACGTCCAGACCGACAGACCCACTACTCGCCTCAGGCGGCGAGAGCGAGGTCAGCGCGCTTAACGTTGGCGCTTATTGGTTTTCGACGACGATTTACGAGACGACGTCGACTTCCTCGGCTCGCTTCCCCTACCGCAACGTACGCGGTCGAAACCTGTCACCCCCGAAGGAGGCCGCCCGGAGTGGACGACTCGTCAAGGTTAACGTCTCGAGCGGCCCTTCGTCATCCGGGATACCCCTGTGACTCACCTGACAGCCACTGATATCACGAGCTAGCATGAGGTCGTGGGGAACGTGAAGAAGATGCTGCCCGTGCGGTTCGAGGAGTCCGAGATCGAGGAGATCCGGGCCCAGGCCGAGAGCGAGGGCCGCACTCTTCAGGAATACGCGCACGACACCCTCATGGAGGCCGTGTCCGCGCGGGCCCACCGCCGGCGGGACACGCTGGATCGCGTCCTGCGGATCAGCGAGGGTCTGAACCGGCGCCTCGCCCAGTAATCATGATCGACTACCTGTCCGTCGAGGACCTGCTCATGGTCGCCGACCGGGTCGCCCCCGGCACCGGCGTACGCGATGCCGGCCTGCTCGCCTCGGCCGCCGCGCGGCCGCGTACGTCGCTGTTCGGGCAGGACGCCTATCCGGACGTGTGGACGAAGGCGGCCGCCCTGATGGAGTCGCTCGGCCGCAATCACGCGCTGATCGACGGCAACAAGCGGCTGGCGTGGACGGCGACCTGGTTCTTCCTCGGCATCAACGGCCATCCGCTCGGGGAGGCGCTCGACGAGGACGCGGCCGAGGCCTTCGTGATCTCGGTGGTGACCGGCGAGCTGGACCTGGCCGCGATCGCCGCCGGGCTCCAGCGGTTCGCCGAGCCCGCGCCGTGAACCGCACCGACCGGCTGTACGCGCTGGTCGAAGAGCTGCGCGCGGTGTCGCCCCGGCCCCGCAGCGCCCGCTGGCTGGCGGCGCGCTTCGAGGTCAGCGCCCGGACCGTCGAGCGGGACCTGTCCGCGCTGCAGCAGGCCGGCGTACCGATCTATGCCGAACCCGGCCGAGCGGGCGGCTACGTGCTGGACAAGGCGCAGACGCTGCCCCCGCTGACGGTCACCCCGGCCGAGGCGACCGCCCTCGCCGTGGCGCTGCGCGGCCTGGCCGGCACCCCGTTCGCCGAGGCCGCCCGCACGGCCCTGGACAAGGTACGCGCGGTCATGCCGCCCACCCTGCGCGAAGCGGCCGACGAGCGGGCCCGGCGCATCGTCTTCGTCCGCGAGCCGTTGCCGCCTTCCGTGCCGGAGGCGCTGCGCGACGCGCTGGACGAGCACCGGGTGCTGCGGATCGCGTACACGGACAGTGCGGGCAGGAGCACGACGCGCCTGGTGGAACCGTTGGGGTTCCTGGGCGCGCGGGCCTGGTACCTGCTCGGCTGGTGCCGGCTGCGCGACGGTGTGCGGGGCTTCCGGCTGGACCGGATCGCGCGGGCCGAGGCCACCGACGAGGCCGCGCCGGTACGCGACATCGACCTCGCCGAGATCGAGGCCCTCGGTCTGGAGCTGGATGTGATGGCGAACACCGACAGGACGGTGTCGCGCTAGCCCCCGAGGCTTACCGGCATGACGAACGAACACATGACCGCCGAGCACATGACCGCCGAGCACATGACGAACGAGGAACTGTGGGACGGCTGGGCCGCCCTCTGGAACGGCGACCTCGCGCTCGGCGCGAAGATCTTCACCCCGGAGTTCCGGGTCCGCTTCGGCCGTGAGGTGCCCGGTGCCGACCAGGTACGCGACGGCCTGGCGATGGCGGAACTCATCGGCGGTTTCCGGGCCGGTTTCGCCCATCTGCGCTATGGAACCGAGATCGGCCCGTTCGGCGACGGCGAGTTCCTCGCGGCCCGCTGGTACGCCGACGGCACCGACGAGACCGGAAGCTGGCGCGCCCACGGGCACGACGTGCTGCGCATCGTGGACGGCCGCATCGCCGAAGCCTGGTCGATCACCGCGCCGCTGCGCACCACCGCCTGACGGCTACCGTGGGGGCGTGCGCGTCTCGGACATCCCCATGCCCCCACTGGTCGCCGCCCGCCCCCGCGACGAGCGCGGCTACCCCGTCCTCGCGATCACGCCGTGGGTGGACGGCGTTCCCCGCTTCGCGAGCACCGGCACCGCGCGTACCTTCATCTGCGCTGTGGAAAGGCTCTGCTCCATCTGCGGTACGCCGATGGCGCCCGGCCCGGTCTGGCGGGTGGTCGCCGGGGCGGAGGCCGACGCGATCGAGGCGGCCGGGCCCGGCTTCCGCAACGCGGCGCCGACCGTCGAGGCCCCGGGCCACCGCTCCTGCATGTTGTACGCCGCCGTGACCTGCCCGTATCTGGCCCGGCCGACGGCTCGCCGGGGTGCCGACGCGTCGGTCGTCGAAGCGGCCAGAGGCGACAAGCGCGGGCTCGGCGGGGCGGTCGTCGGCTTCGCCGAGATGGACCACCGGTACGCCGACGTCATGATGTTTCGGTTCGGCAAAGTTGTCGAGTTTCTGCGCCACGAGAACGGCGAGGAGCAGCTACCGCGCTTGATCGCCGCGGTCGCCGGGGAGTCCACGCAGGTCACGCCATGTCCGGCCTACCTGCTGTCCGATGAGGAAGCCGCCGACGCGCGGTTCGCGTCCTACCTCACATCCTGAGATCCTGCCGACGGTTGCGGATCTCCGCTACCTTCGTGCCACTGCGTCACCTCCTCACAGGATTCTCGGAGCACTCAAGATGCGTACCCAGCTCGCGCGCCAGCGGGCCGCGACCACCGCCGTAGTCGTGGCATCGGCCGCCGTCCTCGCGGCATGCAACCCCTCCACCCCGTCGGCGTCCTCGAGCCCGTCCGCGGGCGCCTCGCCGGCCGTCGCGTACGCCGCCGGCGATCTGCTGCTGTCGGACGGCACCGCCAACGTGCGCATCGGCACCCGGACGGTGACCTTCCCGTCGACGGTCACCGACGCCGTGTGGTCGCCCGACGGCAGCCGCATCGCGTACATCGACGGGGACGGCAACGTCGCGACCGCCCGGCCGGACGGCACCGGCGTCCTCGTCCTGACCGAGAAGAAGGACGGCGTCACGCGCTCGCACCCGGCCTGGTTCTCGGGCTCGGTGCTGTTCACGGAGAAGACGGCCAAGGCCGTCAACGTCATGCAGACCTCCGCCAACGGCCACACCGACCGCTGGCGCGACACCGCCGTCTACAACGGCGTACTGGGCTCGGACTCGCCCGAGTCGGGCAACTCCTCGCCGAGCGCGATGAGCAACACCGGCCTGTTCGCGGGCACCGGCGAGATCGCGTTCCAGCACGCCGGGTCGAAGGGCCCCGAGGTGTGGGTGCTCGACGTCAACCAGCGCGAGCCGTGGGGCCTCAAGGCCGCCGACGGCACCGAGCCCGCCGTCTCGCCGGACGGCAAGGCCGTCGCGTACGTGGCGAAGAACGGGCAGATCTCGGTCATCGCCAACCAGGACAAGGCCAAGCCGACCCAGATCTCCTTCGGCGCCGCGTCCCCGACGCACCTCACCTGGACGCCGGACGGCAAGTCGATCGCGTACGCGACCAAGACCGGTGTCGAGAGCATCGCCGCGAAGATCCCGGCCGGGGCCAAGGAGAACAAGCCGCAGTCGGTCGCGTCCACGCCGGGCGTGCCCAGCTTCCTGCCCGCCGCCGTCGACCGCGTCGACCGCGTCACCGGCGCGGACCCGGTGGCCCTTTCGATCTCGGCCTCGCAGGCGCGCTGGCCCAAGGTCACCGAGTTCATGCAGACCCAGGACACCCGGCCGGCCGGCAGCGTCGTCATCGCCTCCGCGGCCAAGCCCGAGCTGGCCCTGGCCGCCGCCCAGCTCACCGGCGCGGCGCACGGCCCGCTGCTGCTCACCTCGGGCACCACGCTCGACGCCGCGGTCAAGGCCGAGCTGCAGCGCGTACTCGGGAAGGTGAAGGACGCGTACGGTCAGCCCACGATCTTCGTGGTCGGCGGCACCGACGTGCTCTCGGCGCAGGTGGACAAGGACCTGAAGGCGCTGCACTACCAGGTCCAGCGGGTGTCGGGGAAGGATGCCGCGGCGCTGGCTGCCGCGGCCGCGACCGCGAGCGTCCCGGCGGAGAGCGCCGCCGCGGTGGCCGTGGTCTCCTCCGACGACACCGCCGCCATCGCCGAGGCCTCCACTCTGGAGGGTGTCACCGTCCTGTACGCGAACGGCGCGACCCTGCCCGACGCGGCGCAGAAGTACCTCAACAAGCTGTACGCCGACGGCGTGGTCTACCCGATCGGCGACAAGGCGCAGCAGGCCGTCGCCGCGACCTGGCCGGGCAAGAACGCCAAGCTGAAGGTGAAGCCGCTGACCGGGGGCTCCCTGGCGACGGTGGTGGCCACGACGTTCACGGCCAGCCCCGACGTCGCGGTCCTGGTGGACCCGGCCGACCAGCTCACCGCGGCGATCGCGGCCTCGCTGGCCCACGGGTTCGGCTCGGCGGTCGTGCCGGTGTCGTCGGGCAAGGTGGACGCCGACGCCCAGCAGTGGCTGCAGGACTCGTCCGCGTCGGTCGACACCGTCCTGCTCGTCGGCGCCGTGGCGCAGGCGGGGGTGGACGCGCAGGTCGGCGGCTGGACGGCGGGCCCCCTCGGGTACGCCACCGGCGAGAACCCGGTCGCCAAGATGTAGTTCGTCCGATCGCGTGGGGACGCCCGTGGGCCTGGTGGTCCACGGGCGTTTTCGTGATCGGGATCCGGCCGGCCGCATCACCGGCCACACGGTCGGCCGAGGTTGTCGTGCCGGCCCTCTGGACAGGGCCTTCTCCGCGGGCGCACCATCGAGGGACGGACAATGCCCCTCTCTGGCCGGAGGTGCGCGATGGATCTTCCGCACGCGATCCGTGGTCTCGCCCGCACGGTGGCACTGCCGCCCGCCGGGCCGCACTGGGAGAAGTCCCTGTCCGACAGCCTGCGTGCGCTCCGTGAGGAGATGAGCGAGCACGTCCGCGCGACCGAAGGCCCCGCCGGCACCTACGCGAGGCTGCTGCGCGACGCGCCCCGCCTCGAACCCGGCATCCGGGCCCTGGTCGACGACCACCGAGCCATCCTCGCCGCCCTCGACGCGCCGCCGTCGGCCGTCGTGGACCTCGAACGGTGGCGCGACTGGGCGGCCTGCCTCCTGGCGGACGTCAGCTCGCACCGGCAGCGCGGAGCGAATCTCGTCTACGAGGCGTACCTGATCGACATCGGCGAACCGGGCTGACTCAGGGCAGCTCGATCGGCAGCGCCAGTCCGTCCAAACTGGACGAACAGGGGCACGTACGCGTCTCCGGCAACCGACCGATCGCGGCGAGCAGGAGCGCGCGGAGGCGTTCGGTGTTCTCCCCGAACACGCGGAACACTTCTTCCTGCGTCACGCCGTGATCGCCCTCGACGCCGGCGTCCAGATCGGTGACGAGCGCGATCGACGTGTAGCAGAGCCCCAGTTCCCGGGCCAGCGTCGCCTCCGGCTCACCGGTCATGTTCACCACCGCCCCACCGGCCGCGGTGTAGCTGCGGGACTCGGCCCGGCTGGAGAAACGCGGCCCCTCGATGACGACCATGGTCCCGCCGTCCACGATCTCCTGCCCCTGCTCGGCAGCGGTCACCCGGACCGCGTCCCGCCCGGCCGGGCAGTAGGGGTCGGCGTACGTCAGATGGACGGCACCGGTGTCGTAGAAGGTGCGTACGCGCGACGTCGTCCGGTCCAGAACCTGGTCCGGCAGCACGAAAGTGCCCGGCCCCAGCTCCGGTCGCAGGCCGCCGACGGCACAGGGCGCGAGGATCTGGCGTACGCCCAGCGACCGCAGCGCCCAGAGGTTGGCGCGATAGTTGATCCGATGCGGCGGAAATCGATGATCTCTTCCATGCCGGGGCAGGAACGCCACGTCACGACCACCCACCGTGGCCATGGTGACCACGTCCGAGGGGTCGCCGAAGGGTGTGTCGACTTTCTGCTCGACCGCGTCCTCCAACAGCGCATAGAGTCCCGATCCACCGATCACTGCGAGGTCTGCGCTGCGGCTCATGAAGCAGACCTTATCGGCAGCGGGTGAGGACGGATATGGTGCAACCCATGACATCGGGCGTGGAGCGCGTGGAGCTGACGGGGCAACTGCTGGTGGCCACGCCCAATCTGCGTGACCCCAACTTCGAGCGCAGCGTCGTGCTCGTGCTCGGCCACGAGAACTCCGGCGCGCTCGGTGTCGTCCTCAACCGAGCGACCGGCACCGCCGTACGCGAAGTCCTGCCCGGCTGGGAGACCATGGCCCCCGAACCGGCGGTCCTGTTCGAAGGCGGTCCCGTCCAGCCGGACTCCGCGATCTGCGTGGCCCGGGCCCGCCACGGCGTCGCCGGCTTCCTCGGCTTCAGCCGGGTCGTCGGCCAGATCGGCACGGTCGACCTGTCGCGAGATCCGGCCGGCATGCGCGAACGCATCGAGACCGTACGCGTCTTCGCCGGCTACAGCGGCTGGTCCCCCGGCCAGCTGGAAGCGGAGATCGACAGCGGCTCCTGGCACGTCTGCCACTCGCTGCCCTCCGACGCGTTCTCCGCCCGGCCCGACGACCTCTGGGCGATGGTCTGGCGGCGCCAGGGCGGCCTGCTGTCGGCGATCGCCCACTACCCGTCCGACCCGTCGCTGAACTGAGCGTCCGTCCTGGTGGGGATCGTCCCTCTTGCCGGATGTGACGGGAGTGACAGGACCGCGAGCGATATGGATTTGGCGGGGCCGACGCCCTGGGGTAACCTTTAGAAGCCGACGCGGGGTGGAGCAGCTCGGTAGCTCGCTGGGCTCATAACCCAGAGGTCGCAGGTTCAAATCCTGTCCCCGCTACAAAGTGAAGAAGTCTTCGGACAAGCGCCACCCCGAACCATTGGTTCGGGGTGTTTTGCTGTCTGGCCCTCGGCTCTCGTCATGGATTTCCGCGGCGCCCCGCAGATGCGGAATCCAGCGCCTGCAAACGCGGAAAACAATCTCTGCAGATGCGGAAAATACGCGATCTTCAAGCGCGAGGATGGGCTGGTCATCGCGCTCAAAGTGAAGCCGATATCCGGATCCGCCATGGGGCTCCCACTGGATTCGCGGTGGGAGGGGCAGCCAGGCTAGACTGATGAAGCCGACGCGGGGTGGAGCAGCTCGGTAGCTCGCTGGGCTCATAACCCAGAGGTCGCAGGTTCAAATCCTGTCCCCGCTACAAAGTGAAAGCGTCTTCGGACAACATCACCCCGGACCAGATGGTCCGGGGTGATCTGCATTCCGGACCAGGCGCGGCCGGTAGGCGAACCTCATGGCTAGGGCGTCGTCCAGGCACGGGCACTCGCGATCCACTTCCGTAGGGAACTGCCCGACGGCAGGATCGGATCGAGGAAGTCGCTTGCCGCTCGCACGACCTCGCCGAAATCCGCCGGGAGCCGGTCGTCGACGCGGGTCTTGCGTCGCCATGCCGCCCATCGGTTCTGCGCGAGCGCTGCGTAACCGTCGAGCACCTCGGCCAGCGGAATGAGGCGGACGTCGCGGTATTCGGCGACCGTCTCGACGGCTGTCCGCAGATCTCGACCGTCGACGTCATGGCGGCGGGTCAGCAGGTAGACGTCCGCGTAGTCGCGCCATCTGGTGTTCGCCGTGCCGCGCTGGACGGCGGTCACGAGCTTCTCGGCCAGGACCATGGGCAACGGATAGCCGATCAGTGTGATCTCGCCTTCGAGCAGCCGCGGCAACGTGACGGCAGTGGGCGCGGGCCGGATCGGATCCCCGACGCTGACATCGACATGCAGGCTCAGACGGGCCGCGGACAGCTGGCCGGTGAGGCTCACGCGTACGCCGGTGTAGTCGTCCTCGTCGCGGATGGTCTCCGCGATCGCTTCATCGGCGTCGAAGGCCAGGCCGTCGTCCAGGTCCATCGCCGCCACCTGGCGGATGATGCCGAGCACATGCCCGGTGTCGTTGGGCAGGTTCTGGCCTTGCAGATCGACGTCACGGGTCGGCCGCCGGGTGTCGTAGGCGGCCAGCAGCACGCCGCCTTTGAGAACGAGCTTCTCGGCGTACGGCGAGTCCGCCAGCCGGGCGAGGAAGCCCTCCAGGGCGTACAGCTGATGCAGTTCGTCGGTGGGGCGGGTCGTGCGGCGAGCGAGATTTTGGAGATCCAGGTAGGCGCGTCCGCCGGTGGTCGCGCGTGTGGGGCGGACAGTCACAACAAGATCTCCAGCGCGGCGTGTAGTGGTCGTTCGGCTCGGGGGAAGCGGCGGGCCATGGCGAGCAGCCGGGCAGGAGAGCTGCCTCTGCGGCGTAGCCAGCGTCGGAGCGCGTCGTTGCCCAACTCCGGGCCTTCGAGGTGGCGTAGGCGGAAGGCGTCGATGATGCTGCGTTCGGGCCCGTAGATTCCGATGCCGACGTCATCGTCGAGTGGTTCGATGTCGCGGCCGATCTCGAAGGTGGCCGAATCGAAGGATCTCCAGGAAACGGGGGCGATCGTGGACGGGTGGCGCTGACCGCGCGGCAGGGCGACGTCGATGGACGCTGGAATGGCGTCGGTCAGCTGGTGCCGGGCCAGGGCGGTGGTGAGGCACAGAGTCGCGGCGGGCGCTCTGAGCACGACCTCCACGAGGTCGATGTTCGCTGGATCGAGGTCGTGGCGCCGATACATACCTCGGGCGATCGACTCGATGAAGCCCTTGTCGCGCAACCAATACAGCTCACGTTCGGGGACGCCGAGCGCCCGCGCCTGGCTATATGTGAACACGGCCGGCAGTTCGCGGAGCACCCTGGCGGGCCGGAGGCCGTCAGCACCAGAACTCACGTAGGAAATTGTATACACACTACGGCTATGTGTAAGCGATACCCCACGACGCGGCCGCGCGGTGGACTCAAGCCTGGATTCGCCATGCGGGTCATGGACTGGGTATGCGTACCGGTGGGGGTTAGGCTCACGGCTGATTTGCCGGTTTTGCGAGCTTTCGGGGGGCCTGATGAAATCCAGCCGTGCCGACACCCATCTGCGGCGGTACCGCCGGCTCGGCGTCGCCGCCGTTCTGCTCGCCACGGCCGGGTCCGCTTTCGGGTGCACCTCCGGGTCGACCGACGCGTTCCTGGCCACCACCGCGCCGACTGCCTCGGCCGAGCCGCCGAACGTCCAGGCCGGCATCCCGCTGCCGGAGGACGCCGTCAACAAGGCCGTGGCCAAGCTCGACGGCATCGTTGACGATGTCATGAAGAGGTCCGGGATCCCCGGCGCCGCCGTCGCCGTCGTGCACGGCGACAAGGTCGTGTACGCGAAGGGCTTCGGCGTACGCGACGTCGGCACGGGCGCGAAGGTGGATCCCGACACGGTCTTCCAGGTCGCCTCGGTCTCGAAGTCGGTGTCGGCGACGGTCGTCGCGGCGGCGGCCACGAAGGGTGTCGCCTCGTGGGACATGCCTCTGGCGGAGGCGATGCCGGGCTTCAAGCTGGCCGACCCGTGGGTCTCGGGGCATGTGACCGTCGGCGACGCGTTCTCGCACCGGACCGGGCTTCCGCCGGCGGCCGGGGACAAGCTGGAGGATCTGGGCTACGACCGGCAGTACATTCTCGATCATCTGCACCTGCACAAGCTGAGCCCGTTCCGGATCAGTTACGCGTACGCGAACTACGGCCTGACCGCGGGAGCGGAGGCGGTGGCGCGCAAGTCCGGGATGGCGTGGGCCGATCTGGCGGCGGACGCGGTCTACAAGCCGCTCGGCATGACGTCGACCAGTTCCTGGTACAACGACTTCGTGAAGCGTACGGACAAGGCGACGCTGCACCAGAAGATCGACGGCAGGTTCGTGCCCGGCCTGGTACGCGATCCGGATCAGCAGGACCCGGCGGGCGGGGTCAGCTCGTCGGTGAACGACATGGCGAAATGGCTGCGGATGGTGCTCGGCGACGGGACCTTCGAGGGTAGGAAGATCTACGATCCGGCGGACTTCCAGCCGGCGATCACGGCGCAGATCGTGTCCGGCAAGCCGCGGCAGATGGACGCGCGGGCGGGTTTCTACGGGTACGGGTTCAACGTGACCACGTCGCAGTCGGGGCGTACCGGGTTCAATCATTCGGGGGCGTTCGTCTCCGGCGGGGCCACGAACATCTCGGTGCTGCCGTCCGCCGACGTCGGGATCGTGACGCTGACCAACGCGTGGCCGATCGGCGTACCGGAGGCGGTCAACGACAGCTTCACCGATCTCGTGCAGTTCGGCGAGGTCAAGTTCGACTACCTGGACCTCGTCGGCAAGGCGATCGCGCCGCTGATCGAGCCGGTCGGATCGCTGGTCGGCAAGCCCGCGCCCACGAACCCGGCCGCCGCGAAGCCGCTCGCGGAGTACGCCGGGACGTACGCGAACGACTACTACGGCGCCGCGAAGATCAGTGAGCAGAAGGGCGCGCTCGTGCTGACGCTGGGGCTGGGCAAGAACTTCCCGCTGAAGCACTGGGACGGGGACACGTTCGCGTTCGACCTCGACACCGAGAACGCTCCACCGGGGTCGGTCTCGAAGGCGACGTTCAGCGGCAACCGCCTCAACCTCGAATACTTCGACGACCAGGGCATGGGCACGTTCACGCGATGAGCGGGCCGCTACCGACGTATTCGGCGGCGAACACCCGGGCCGCCGCCGAATTCCGTTCGAGCTGATCCCACCGCGATCTGCCCAGGGCGTCCTCGTAGTCGGAGCCCGCGGGGTGCAGCATGCGCAGGAAGCGGTCGGAGAACTCGTGGGCGCGCCACACCAGCGGCAGGCGGCTGTCGCTGTAACCCCGCAACCGGCTCTCGTCGCCGTCCCGGTAGTACGCGGTCATCGCCCCGGCCAGGTGGGCCGCATCGGCGATCGCGAGGTTCATCCCCTTCGCGCCGACCGGAGTCAGCGGGTGCGCGCTGTCCCCGGCCAGGAACAGGCGGCCGTACTGCATCGGCTCGGTCACCGCACTGCGCATCGCGAGCATGCCCTTGTCCAGGATCGGGCCCGGCCGGGGCGCGGGCGCCCCGCCCGTCGACAGCCGCTCCCCCAGTTCCTTCCACACCCGGTCGTCCGGCCAGTCCGCCACTGCGGACTCCGGCGGGCAGGCGAGGTAGAAGCGGCTGACTTTCGGCGTACGCGGCATCTGCCCGGCGAAGCCGTTGTCGTGCAAGGCGTACACGACCTGGTCGGCGTCCGGCGGGACCTCGGCCAGGAGGGTGAGCCAGTTGAACGGATACCGCACGGCCACGGTACGCGGGCCCGCCGGCACCGCCGTACGCGTGACCCCGCGCCACCCGTCGCAGCCGGCGACCAGGTCGCAGGCGATGTCGACCGGCGGTCCCTGATCGGCCCGGCAGGTCACCTTCGGGCGGTCGCCGTCCAGGCCCGTGACGCCGGTGATCGCGTACTCGAAAAGGATCTTTCCGCCCTCGGCGAGGAGCGTGGCGATCAGGTCGGCCACCAGGAGGTGCTGGGGGTAGACGGTGTGCGCGAAGCCGCCGGCGAGCTCGCCGTAGGGCAGGCAGAACCGGCGGTCCGGCAGTCGGAACTCGCAGCGGGCATGGCTCATCCCCTGGTCGAGGCCGGGCGCGACCCCCTGTTCCCGCAGGTACGCGACGACCCGGTGCTCCAGGAACCCGGCCCGGGCCTGCTGTTCGAGGTACGCGCGCGGCCGGCGCTCGACGACGGTGCAGTCGATGCCGGCCCGGCCGAGGGCGATGGCCAGGACGAGGCCGGCGGGCCCCGCCCCGGCGACGCAGACCTGGGTGGACAGCGCGGTCACAGCGGCCGGTCGGCGTAGGAGAGCCGGCGGGCCAGCAGGACGCCGTCCGCGATGGGCAGCATGACCCGCTCGACCCGGGGATCCGCCAGGGCGTGCCGGTTGAACGCGGCGACCGCGGCCGGTTTGGGCGCCGGATCGGCGTCGAGGACCTCGCCGTTGAACAGGGTGTTGTCGACGATGATCAGGCCGCCCGGGACCATGCGGGGCACGAGCTCCTCCCAGTACGCGATGTAGCCCGGCTTGTCGGCGTCGATGAACGCGAGGTCCACGTGCGGGACGGAAGGCAGCGCCCGCAACGAGTCCAGGGCGGGCCCGACCCGCAGGCTGATCCGGTCGTCGACCCCGGCCCGCTCCCAGTACGCCCGCGCGACGGCGGCGTAATCGGCGGACAGCTCGCAGGTGGTGAGCGTGCCGCCGAGGGGCAGCCCGCGGGCCAGGCACAGGCTGGAATAGCCGGTGAACGTCCCGACCTCGACCACGGCCCGGGCCTGGAGCAGGCGGACGAGCAGGGTCAGCAGGGCGCCCTGCTCCGGCGCGACCATCATGTGCGCCTGCCCCGGAATCAGCGTACGCGTCTGCGCCGCCAGATCGTCGAGCAGCGGATCGGGGGTCAGGCAGTGCGAGAGCACATAGGAGTGCAGCTCGGGCGTCAGAACGGTGTTCTTGACCGGGACGGTCTGGGTTATCACAGAACCTCTCGACGTTGCCCGCCAAGGCCGGGCAGGCTGGTCAGGCTGGGCGGCGTGGTCAGGCTGGGCGGCGTGGCCGGCCAGGACGCGTACGCGCGGGCCACGGCGGCGGCGTCCACGGGATGCCGTTGGACGAGATCACTGAAATCGCCGGGGCAGTTCAGCTCCCATCGGGTCGGCCCGTCCACCGCGGCGAGTCCGTCCCGGACGTAGTACAGAACGGTGCTGCCACGCGGGCCGTCGTGCGGGGTGTAGCCGCCGCCCTCCCAGATCAGGCCGGCCTCGGTGCCCAGCGCCGCCATCAGCTGCTCCACGACCGGCCGCTGCGGATCGACGAGCTGGAGCGCGACGTGGTCCTCGTAGCCGTAGGCGCGCTCGGCCCGGCTCATCGGCGTCTCCGCGACCGACGGCTGCGGGAACAGGAAAGCCTCCACCGCCGGGTACGCGCGACCGCGTTCCTCCACGTAGAGCCGCGTCACCCACATTTCGCAGTCCCCGTACGCGAGCCCATGGCGGACGGCCAGCCGGTGACGGACGACGACGCTGGGCGTGGCGGGCTGGGCGGGCAGGCCGCATTCGGTGAAGTACCGCAGCGCGGCGTCCATGGAGACCGGAAAGAGCAGGACCGCGCAGTGCGCGAAGACGCAGTGCTCGTCCACCAGCCGGGCCGCTCGGGCCGTGTCCGCCCGCCGGGGCAGGAGCGCGCCGGGCGGCTCGGAGAGCGCGTGCCTGGCCTTGTCGACCGTACGCCGCAACCGATGCAGGTCGGCCAGCGCGAAGGTCTCCTCGTCGTTGAGGAGCAATGTGATCATCCCCCGTAGAATGAGCGCACAATGTGGCGCCTGGCCGAGCCGGCGTCAGGCCGGCCGATCCAGGCGCGTTTGATCGATGAGTACTGTTGCGTATACCTCGCCGAAGTGCACCGATGCAGTGATCTTGCAGGTATGCGCGGAGCCTATCAGCGCCGGGCCGCACTGATCGCATGTGGACGACCGCGTGTCGTGCGGCGCCACGGAGCGCGGCGCGGCGCTACGCGGGCCGCCCGAGGAGGAGCCGGCCGAACAGCTCCATCGCCTCGTCGAGCACCTCGTCCTCCTTCGTCAGCAGCAGGTCGAGGAGCAGCCCCCGGGTGACCGCCAGCGACAGCCGCGCCGCCGCCCGCGCGTCCCCGGGGCCGACGACCCGGCCCAGCAGTTCGACCAGCGGCGCTTCCCACGCGCCGATCACCGCCGCGCGGAACGACTCCGTCCACTCCCGACCGTGCAGCGCGTGCGCGTAGATCTCGAAGAACAGCCGCTCCGCCGGGGCCAGTCCCGGCTCCTTCAGCTGCCGCCAGTACGCGGTCGCGCCCGCCCGCAGTTCGTCGCCTTCCCCGGCCGTCAGCGCGGCGAGCGCGGCGCGCTGGGTCGCCTCGATCCGCCCGACGACCGCGGCGAGCAGGCCGTCCCGGGAGCCGAAGTGGTAGTTGAGCATCCGGTGGCTGGTGCCGGCGGCCGCGGCGATCTCCCGCAGCGAGAGATCGCCGAAGCCCTGGGCGTGCAGGACCTCGATGCACCGGTCCAGGAGCGCCTCCCGGGCGGCGGTCACAGTCCCTCGCCGGCCGGGCGGGGCACGCCGGCGGATTCGACCGCGGCCGCCCCGGCCGAGGAAGCCGGGGAAGCCGATGATGCGGGGGATGCCGGGGAAGCGGGGGAAGCTGCTTCGGAAGCCGCTCGCAGGCCGGCTGCTTCCAGCTGAAGGAAGCGCCGGGTCTTCGCGCCCGTGAGCGCGCCCACGACCACCCCCAGCGCTCCCGTCTGCTCCAGTTCGAGGGTGATCCTCGTGCCCCCGTCCGGATTGGCGGTCAGCACGTGCCGCCCACGCGTACGCACGCCGGGCGATCGGGTGGACCAGGTGAACTCGGAGCCCTCGCGCAGTTCGTCGACCTCCCAGACGAGCGTGGGGAAACCGGGCTGCTTGATCCTCGCCCGGCTGCCGACCCGCAAGGGGCCGCTGTCGAGCCGTTCGACCGTCGTCATCGAGGCCGTCCAGCGCGGCCAGGTGCCGACATCGACCAGTGCCTCCCACGCCGTACGCGGATCGGCGTGGGTGTCGGTAGACGCAGTGAGCCTCATGTACCGAACGGTACACCCATGTGTACCGTTCGGTACAGCCCTACGCCTTCGAGCAGGCCACGCCGTCGATCGTGCAACCGGTGACGCCGCCGCTGCCGATGCCGAGCAGCGAGCCGCCCGAGAACGTCAGCGAGAACGCCGTGTCGCTGCCCGCGCCCAGCTCGCCCACGCGGGGGGTGACCGTCACGGTCCCACCGTCCTTCTTGGCCGAGACCGAACTGGAGAACGAGTCCAGGTTGGCCCCGGACGGCACGGTCAGCACCAGCTTCCAGTCGGGCCGGGCCTGCGTACCTCGGTTGTGGATGGTGACCGTCACGGCCACCGTGTAGCCGAGCAGGCCCGTCGACGACTGCGTCGCGTACTCGGCGGTGAGGGCGGGCTGGCCTTCCGGCGTACCGGGGGTGGCTTCCGCCGAACCGGCAGGCGAAGGAGCGGCGCTCCCGCTGGTCTGGGTCGCGGGGTCGCCACTGGTACCCGGGTTCGCCGATCCCGACGGCTGCACGCCACCCCCGAGCGAACCGCTCGCGCCCGGCGTGGGCGACTGCAGCGCGGGCTGGTCACCGAACCCCGCCACACCGGTCGCGGCCGGCGAGGTCGCCGTCCCGGGTGGAGCGTCGTGGTGCACCGGCCTGGTCAGCCACAGCCAGCCCACCGTCACCACGGCCATCGCCACGGTCACCGCGATCGCCACGACGCGTACGCGTTCCTGGGCACCGAAAGCACCCGGACGCCGGCGGCGGTCGCCGTGCTCGGGCGGGGTGGTGGACTCGTCGATCGGGCCGCCCACGGGCTCGAGCCCGACCCCCGCGGAGACGCCGGGGTCGCTCAGCGCCCAGGGGTCCGAGGGGTCGCGCAGATCCGAGGGGTGTACCGGCGACGCGGCCGACGGCAGCTCGTTGTCCATGTGATGCTCGCCGGCGTTCGCCCGGCCCGCGGGCATCAGCTCCGGACCGCGCTGCCGCGGAATCTCCCGCTGAGCGAGGCGGTCCAGCTCGCGGGGCAGCCGGTCCTCGAACATCTCGGCGTACGCGCGGCGCAGCTCCCGTCGCCGCACCGTCCCGTTCACGCCCAGGAAGCCGCTCTGGGCGACGTGCAGGCGGCAGCCGGCGCCGGTGCGCTCGAGTTCCCAGACGACCTGGGCGTGCAGCTGATCGCCGGTCCACCGCATCGCCAGCCGCTCGACCGGGATGACTTCATCGACCTCGATGTCGAAGGGGCCCGTGAACCCCGGCGTGCCGGCCGGGTACGCCTGGTGCCGCCCGCCGGTCCGCGCGACCAGATCGGTCGACATGAACCAGCCCGCGAGCACGTCGGGATCGGTCAGCGCGCGCCACACGCGCTCCGGCGGGTGGGGCAGATCGACATCGAGGACAATCTCGCTCACGGGCAGGACGATATCGCGAACCCTGGGTGACCGCCGCCCTCAGTTCAGCTGCCTCACCTGGTCGAACAGCTGAAAGTCTGGCCGTTGACCACGACACTGTCGGGAATCTTGCTCGTGCCGACCACGATGCCGCCGATGTCCACCTGCCGGCCGGCGCTCAGCTGGCGATCGCCGGCCAGCACGAACCGGTCCGCCGCGTTCACGCTGGAGCTGGAGTTCCATACCTGGATGAGGGTCACCCGGCGGTCGAAGGCGAAGGCCGCCGTGACGGCGATCGGTGCGGTGCCGCCGTTGGTGATCTCGGCGTTCACCTTGACATACCCGGTACGCCCGTCGGACCAGCCCTGGTTCGCGCAGCCGACGGTGATCATGCCTGCTCCGGTCGACGGCGACCCGCCCGGCGCACTCGGCGCGGCGGCAGCGGTCGTCGTGGCCGACGGGGTGGCCGACGGCGAGGCCGACCTGCTCCTGATCGGATGGGCCGAGGGCGACAGGGAGTCCGATGGCGACGGTGCGGGCTCGTCGCTGGGCTCGTCGGTCGGCTGCATGCTCACAGACACGTTGATCTCGCCCGGCTTGCCGGAGCTCCAGGGGAACACGAGCGGGTTGTCCTTGGACCCGCCGCCCGCGAGCGCCCACGCGCCCACCGACAGGACCAGGGTCAGGGCGATCGCGCCGGCCGTGATGAGCAGCGGGCTCGCGCTGCGGCGGTTCCACCGGCTCGACGAGACCACTGCCGGCATGACGTCCGTCGAGGCCGTGTTCGGACCGAAGGGTTCATCATCGCGGCGATGCCTGGCCACCCGACTGTTCCTCCCCAAACTCGCGACCACGCCGGGGGTTCGGCGGGCGAACATGAGCGAGTCGCACGATACCGCCCCGCGGGGGTAAGCGGCGTGGGCCGGTCGGGTACTAGTCCATCCCCTTGTTGCGGCGGCCCAGCGCGCGGTGGATCTCCTTGTTGGCGTCGCGCTCGGCCATGTCCTGCCGCTTGTCGTACGACTTCTTGCCGCGGGCCAGGCCCAGCTCGACCTTTGCCCAGCCGTCGGAGAAGTACAGCGACAGCGGCACCAGGGTCAGGCCCGACTCGTGCAGCTTGCCGATCAGCTTGTCGAGTTCGCCGCGGTTGAGCAGCAGCTTGCGCGTACGCCGGGGCTCATGGTTGGTCCACGTGCCCTGCGTGTACTCGGGGATGTGCAGCTGGTGCAGGTACAGCTCGCCGTCGCGCTCCTGGGCGAACGCGTCCACCAGCGACGCCCGGCCCATCCGCAGCGACTTGACCTCGGTGCCGGTCAGCACCATGCCGGCCTCGACCGTCTCCAGGATGGCGTAGTCGTGGCGCGCCTTGCGGTTGGACGCGACCACCTTGCGGCCCTTTTCGCGCGGCATGACTCACCCTCCTTCGTCGGTCGTGGGAGCCGGGCAAGTCTACCCGCCGCACAAGATCGCGCCCAACGGGTTTGGCCCCGACCGCGCCCCGACCGCGTCCCGGTCGCGCCCTAGCAGAGGCAGGACGGCAGGTACGGCAGCGGATTGACGGGGTCCCCGTCGAAGCGCACCTCGAAGTGCAGGTGGTCGCCCGTCGACGCGCCCGTCGTCCCGACCCGTCCGATGAGCTGCCCCTGGCGTACGCGCTGCCCGACGTCGACGAGGATGCGGGACTGGTGGCCGTAGCAGGTGCTCATCGTCCGGCCCCGATACAGCCCGTGCCGGACGCACGTGTAGTTGCCGTAACCGCCGGCCCAACCCGCGTACGTGACCGTTCCGGCGGCGGCGGCGTAGATCGGCGTACCTTCGTCGGCCGCGAGATCGACGCCGGCGTGCAGCTGCCAGACGTGGTAGTAGGGGTCGTAACGCATGCCGAAGTCGCTGCTCTTCCAGCCCGCGACCGGTGTCAGCAGCCGCGCCCCGGGCTGCAGGACCGGGGCCGGCGTGGCCGCGTGCGCCCGCTCCCAGGCCCGCAGGTCCGCCGCGATCCGCTCGGACTCGGCCTTCTGCTCGTTGTACTGTTGGAGCACTGCCGCCCGCTGCGCGTCAGCCGCGGCGGCCGCCGCCTTCTGGTCGGTCACCAGCTGGGCCAGGGCGCTCACCGCCGCGGTGGCCTCGTCCTGCGCCGCCTGGGCGTCGGCGAGTCGCTCCCGCGCCGCGGCCTGCGCGTCGACGGCCCGGCGCCGCGCCAGCTCGGCGGAGTTCGCAGCGGCCTGGGCGGCTAGCCGCGCCGCGCGCGCCCGGTCGATCGCGGACCGCTCCGTCTCGGTGATCCGCTGCAGGTAGCCGATCCGCTGCACCATGTCGCCGGGGTCGCGTACCTCCAGCAGCATGTTGAACTCCGCGACGGCACTTCCCGTGTACGCGGCGACCGCGAACGAGCTGAGCCGGCCGCGGGCCGCGGCGACCTGGTCGTTGCGCTGCGCGACGGTGTTCTCGGCCTCGTGCTGCGCCAGGGTCGCCGAGTCGGCGGTACGCCGGGCGGTGTCGGCCTGTACGCCCGCCGCGACCACCGCTCCCTGAGCCTGGGCGACGCGATCCTGAGCGGCGGGCAGCCGGGCGGCGGTGGCCTGATAGCGGGCGACCGCGTCCGCTGCCTTCTTGGTGGCCCCGTCGAGAGCGGCTCCAGCCTGCTTGAGCTGCGCTTGCGCCCGCTTGTAGTCGTCGTGCGGGTCGTCGGGCCGGCTGATCGCCGACAGCCTGCCGCCGGCGAGGCCACCCGATCCTGCGGCGGCCGGCGCGGGCACCAGGGCGACGGCGAGGAGAAGCGGGCCCAACAAACCGACGAGGCGGTGCATATCGGCAGCTTACCGACATGCACCGCCTGTACGGCTGAAATGCCCCAAAGGGGATTACTTCTTGATGTACGCCCGGAGCGTCACCCAACCGGTGATCGAGCTGATCAGACCGCCGATGAGGGCGATGATGGGCAGCATCAGCAGGACCCGGCCCCAGCTGAGCGGGGTGAGGATCTGGTTGAGGTCGCTGAGCGAGCCGTCCATGAGGAAGACCTTGCCGGCGACCAGGGCCAGGAAGGCCAGCACCGATCCGAGCAGGGCGGCGAACACGGCCTCGAGCACGAACGGCGCCTGGATGAACCAGTTCGACGCGCCGACCAGCTTCATGACCGCGACCTCACGCCGCTTGCTGTACGCCGCGACCTGGATCGTGTTCGCGACGAGCAGCAGGGCGGCGATACCCATCGCCACCGAGACGATGAGGGCCATGCTCTGCACCGACCCGATGATGCTGAAGATCTTCTCCAGCAGCTTCTTCTGGTCGACCACCTGTTTGATGCCGGCGATGGGTTTGGTGTCACCGGCCGCCGTGGTCGCGGTGGTGGTGCCGGTGCCTCCGCTCGGTGAGGCGCTCGGATCCGCCGACGGTGACGCCGCGGTGCCGTCGTCGGTGGTCGCGGTGGTGTCGAGGCCGGCCGCCTTCTCCAGCGCCGTCTTGAAGGCGGTCGACTGGTTCGGGTCCTTCAGCGTGACGCGGAAGGACTCCGGCAGCGAGTCGGGGCCGATCGACTTCACCAGGTCGGGAAGGTCGCGGAACTGCTGCTTGAAGCGCTCGTACGCCTGTTCCTTGCTCTCCCAGAAGACCTTCTGGACGGCGGGGTCCGTCTCCAGCCGGGTCTTCAGGTCCGCGCGCTGCTGGTCGGAGATGTCGCTGGTGAGGAAGACGGAGACCTGGACCTTGTCGTAGTACCAGTCCTTCATGTCGCCCACCTGCAGGTAGAGCATGAGGCTGGCACCCAGCATCGTCAACGAGACCGCCATCGTGATGATCATGGCGATCGTCATCGTGACGTTGCGCCACAGGCCGACGAAGACCTCGGTCAGGACGTATTTGGCACGCATCGGGAGTTCCTCCGGAGGAAGGGGGCTTCAGATCAGTCGGGTACGGGTCGGCCCGGCGGGGTACGCCGGCTCAGCCGTAGACGCCACGCGCCTGGTCCCGGACGATCCGGCCGCCTTCGATCTCGATCACGCGGCGGCGCATCTGGTTCACGATGTTGGAGTCATGGGTGACCATGACGACGGTCGTGCCGGTCCGGTTGATCCGGTCCAGCAGCCGCATGATCTCGATGGAGGTGTCGGGGTCGAGGTTTCCGGTCGGCTCGTCGGCCAGCAGGATCAGCGGCCGGTTGACGAACGCGCGGGCGACGGCCACACGCTGCTGCTCGCCACCGGACAGCTCGTGGGGGTAGCGGTGCTCCTTGCCGCCCAGACCGACCAGCTCCAGGACCTCCGGGACGACCCGGCGCGCCACGGCCTTCGACTTGCCGATGACCTCGAGCGCGAACGCGACGTTCTCGTACGCGGTGCGGTTGGGCAGCAGCCGGAAGTCCTGGAACACGCAGCCGATGGTGCGGCGGAACTTGGAGATGCTCCAGCCGCGGATGGAGGTGACGTCCTTGTTGTTGACGACGACCTTGCCCCGGTTGGGCGCCATCTCGTGCAGCAACAGCTTGATGATCGACGACTTGCCGGAGCCGGACGGACCGATGAAGAAGACGAACTCCCCCTTCTCGATCGAGACCGACACGTCGTCCAGCGAGGGTCGGGACGCCTTCGGATAGGTCTTGGTCACATGCTCTAGGCGAATCACGACCGGGAGTCTAGCCGGTTCTTCTCGACGTGCACCGTCCAAGTCCGGTGCGGCGGGGCCTGGGCTTCACTCTTTCGCACGGTAAGAACTGGCCGTTCGGCTGACCGTGTGCTCTGCGCCTCAGATCGCTTACCGACCGTGGTGGCCGGCGGCTTCGCGGCCACCACCCGGCCCGGCCGATCAGTCCTCGTCGGGCGCCAGCTGACGCTGCTTGCGCCAGCGGATGCCGGCGTCGACGAACTGGTCGAGCTCGCCGTCGAAGACCGCGGACGGGTTGCCGCTCTCCTGCTCCGTACGCAGGTCCTTGACCAGCTGGTAGGGGTGCAGGACGTAGTTGCGCATTTGGTCGCCCCAGGAGCCGGCCGCGTCGGCCTTCAGGCCCTCCAGCTTCGCCTGCTCCTCCTGCCGCTTGCGCTCCAGCAGCCGGGCCTGGAGTACGCGCAGCGCGGACGCCTTGTTCTGCAGCTGCGACTTCTCGTTCTGGCAGGTCACGACGATGCCAGTGGGGATGTGCGTGATGCGTACGGCGGAGTCGGTGGTGTTGACGGACTGCCCGCCCGGCCCGGACGACCGGTAGACGTCGACCCGCATCTCGTTCTCGGGGATCTCGATGTGGTCGGTCTGCTCCACGACCGGGAGCACCTCGACGCCCGCGAAGGAGGTCTGACGACGGCCCTGGTTGTCAAACGGGCTGATGCGAACGAGGCGGTGCGTACCAGCCTCGACACTCAGCGTGCCGTACGCGTAGGGCGACTTCACAGCGAAAGTGGCAGACTTCAGGCCTGCCTCCTCGGCGTAGGACGTGTCGTAGACCTCGGTCGGGAAGCCGTGCCGCTCGGCCCAGCGCAGGTACATGCGCAGGAGCATCTCGGCGAAGTCGGCGGCGTCGACCCCGCCGGCGCCGGCCCGGATGTTGACCAGGGCCTCCCGGGAGTCGTACTCGCCGGACAGGAGGGTCCGGACCTCGACGTCCTCGATCGCCTTGGCCAGGCCGGTCAGCTCGGTGCCGACCTCCGCCAGCGAGGCCGGGTCGCCCTCTGCCTCGGCCAGCTCCAGCAGGACCTGGGCGTCGTCGAGCCGGGAGCGCAGCTTCTCCAGCTTGCTGATCTCCCCGCCGACGTAGGACAGCTTGGACGTCACCACCTGCGCATGGGCCTGGTCGTCCCACAGGTCCGGCGCGGACGCCTGCTCCTCCAGATCCGCCTTCTCCCGGCGCAGCCGGTCGAGGTCGAGCACCGTCTCGACGTTGCGCAGCGTGGCATCGAGGTGTTTGAACTGGTCGGCGTAATCAGCGGCGGTCACGTCCATAAAGACTACGCGGATACCGCCGGGCGGAACGGCGTGGGCGGCCGGTCCTCGAAAGGGAACCGGCCGCCCAGGCGGTTAACCGTATTTACTTAGTCAAACGGGTGCGAGATGTGACGCCGTGTGCCCCCGGCGCCCTCGCGGGTGGTACAGACCCGGATGACCGGCTCGGCCCTACTTGGCCGGTGCGGTCTTCAGCCAGGCGAGAGCGGCCTTGTGGTAGGAGACGGCGAAGTCGAGCGCCGCGGCGCCGTAGTCGTCCCCCTCCTTCTTGGCTTCCTTCGCCTGTTCGCGAGCGGTCACGAGTGCCTCGTTGTGGTACTCGTTCGCCCGGGCGACCAGGTCCTTGAGCTGACCCGCGCCGTGCTGCGCACCGAACGCGACCCGCAGGGCCGTGGGGTTGCGCACCAGGTCGCGGCCGGGCGCCTCGCCCAGCCATCGGCTGAACGCGCGCTTTCCGGCGGCGGTGATCGCGTACGGCTGGCTCGCCCGGGGTCCGGGCTTGCCCAGCTTGACGTAGCCAAGCTCGGCGAGCGCGGGCAGCTCGCGGTAGACCTGGCTGCGAGTCATCGACCAGTACGCCCCGAGGCGCCGGTCCGCAGCGGCCATGAGCTGGCCGCCTGTCATGGGTCCTTCATGCAGCAAGCCGAGAACGGCTGCCGCGGTTGCGTTGATTCCTGCTTCCGCCATGCCTCTACGCTGCCACTTTGTCGGTCCTCTGTCCACTATTTCCGCTCATTCCACTGTGCACTGTCTTGCGGAGACAGTCCAGGGCGGACCAGACGGTCGGAGGATAACGACGAGTAGCTGTCCGGTTTATCCTCTTGACGGCTTCCTCCTGCTCGTTTACCCTCCGATTTTAGTTAGTCAGTTTGCCTAACAGTCCCGATCCACTACGATCACCAAGCGGGTACGCCAGCCCGGCGTCCACCACGAGCGAGGGGGCCGCGCATGCTGCGCCACCAGGCGCGGACGCCGTCCGCAGGCCGTTTGGCCGGTTCGTCCAAACTGTTGCGCGCCATGAACGAGAGCGCGACCCTCGCCCACCTGCTCGACCGCGGCACGCTGACGCGGGGAGACCTGCGCGAGCTGACCGGTTTGTCCAAACCCACCACATCCGACGTCCTACGCCGACTGACCGACGCCGGACTGGCCATCGTGGTCGGGCACACCCGCGGCGGGCCGGGGCCGAACGCCGAGATCTACGCGGCCAATCCCGCGGCGGCGTACGCGGTGGCGGTGTCGGTCCGGGAGACGACCGACCTGCACCGGCCCGAGCTGACCGCCGCGCTGGTGGATCTGGCCGGCACCGTCCACGCCCGCCGGCAGGAACCTGTCGACCTGTCCAAGACCGACCCGCTGGGCGTCATCGCGGGCATGGTCGAGCGGCTGGCCGACGAGGCAGGCCTGGAGCGGGGGAAGGTGTCGCATGTACACCTCGGCGTCCCCGGCTCGTACGACGCGGGCGCCGGTGTCATCCGGCATATCGACGTCGCCGGCTTCGCCCGGCCCGGCCTGGTCGAGGGGCTGGCCGAGCGGCTGGACGCCTCGGTGGAGGTCGAGAACGACGTCAACCTGGCGGCCATCGCGGAGCGCAGCCGGGGCGTCGCGGCCGAGGGCGGCAGCTTCGCGCTCGTCTGGTTCGGCGAGGGCCTCGGCCTGGCCATCGACCTCGGCGGCTCGCTGCTGCGCGGCGCCCGGGGCGGGGCCGGCGAGATCGGCTACGTCCCCGTCGGCCGCGCCGGCGAGGGCCCGCGGGACCTGCAGGAGCTCGTCGGCGGCCCGGCCGTCGTGGAGCTCGCCGCCGGCTTCGGCCTGACGAAGGGCGCGGCCGCGGCGAGCCCCGGCGAGGTCGTGGCGGCCGCCGTCGCGTCGTCGGCCAAGACCGCGGCGGCCTTCCTGGACGAGCTCGCCGCCCGGGTCGCGCAGTGCGTCGCGGCCGTGGCCGGCGTGCTCGACCCACCCCTGATCGTGCTGGCGGGCGAGGTCGCCCAGGCCGGCAGCGAGGAGCTGGCGCAGCGCGTACGCGCGGCCATCTCCGCCACCACCCCGCTCGACATCACGATCGCGGTCACCGGCATCACCGATGACGCGGTCCTGCTCGGCGCGCTCGATGCCGGGCTGCGCACAGTGCGCGACAGCTTGATCAACGCACTGCGCACCAACGTGCCGGCCGCCTAAGGCCGCCACACCCCCCGCATCCCACCGGAGAAACACCACCACGAACGGCGCCGACGGCGCCGTGGCTTGGTGCACCCGTTTTATCAGCTCATATCCCCCGTTACCGAAACCCTGCAAGGTCATCCGAGAGGAGCACCTTCGATGCTGCGTACCCCGCGCCGCCTTCCGGTCGTGCTGACCGGCCTGGCCGTCGCGCTCAGCGTGACCGCCGCCTGTACGCCCGCCCCGGCCCCCGCCCCCGTCGCCAGCCCCGGTGTCGAGCCCAGTGGCGACGTGGAGCTGTGGCACTTCTTCACCGAGAACGAGGCGAAGACGGTCGACGCGATCATCGCCGATTTCGAGGCCAAGTACCCCAAGGTCCATGTGAAGATCAAGGGTGGCGAGGACGACACGAAGGTCGTCCAGGCCATCGGCGCGGGGACCGGCCCCGACGTCGCCATCAGCTACTCCACCGACATCGTCGGCAAGTTCTGCGCCACCGGCGGCTGGATCGACCTCACCCCGTACATCGAACGGGACAAAGTGAACCTCGACGCCATGCCGCCCGTCGTCCGCTCCTACACGGAGTTCCGGGGCAAGCGCTGCGCGATGCCGTTCCTCGCGGACGCGTACGGCTTCTACTACAACAAGAAGCTGCTGTCGGACGCCGGGTTCACGGCACCGCCGAAGACCCTCGACGAGCTCACCGACATGGCCAAGAAGCTCACCGTACGCAAGCCGGACGGCACCATCCAGCGGGCCGGATTCCTGCCGCTGTGGGGCTTCTACGAGAACTCCCCCGCGCACTTCGGGCCCATGGTGGGCGCGAAGTGGCTCAACGGCGACGGCACCTCGGCGGTCGGCAGCGACCCGGCCTGGCAGACCCTGCTGAAGTGGCAGAAGGATCTCGTCGACTGGTACGGCTACGCACAGCTGGACAAGTTCCGGGCGACGCTGGGTGACGAATGGTCGGCCGACAACGCTTTCCAGAAGGGCCAGGTCGCGATGGCCGTCGACGGCGAATGGCGGATGTCGCAGGCGTTCCTTCGCGGCCAGGCGCCCACCCTGGACTTCGGCGTGGCTCCGCTGCCGGTCAGCGACGCGAGCCGGTACGGCGCCGGTTACATCACGGGCAACGTCATCGGGGTGTCGCGTACGGCGAAGAATCCCGAGGCCGCCTGGGCGCTCGTGAAGTACCTGACGATGGACACGCAGGCGCAGGTCAAGCTGTCCAACGGCATCCGGAACGTCCCGACGGTCACCTCGGCGCTGACGTCGCCGGATCTGACCGCCGACCCCGAGTTCAAGACGTTCCTCGACATCTTCGCCAACCCGCAGAGCGGCACGACGCCGCCGAGCGCGGTCGGGCCGGCGTACCAGGAGACGTTCCAGACGTTCCTGGACTCCTACCAGTCCGGCAAGAAGACCGACCTGGCCGCCGGACTGTCCGATGTCGACAAGCAGGTCAACCAGCTCATCAAGCTGGCCGGCTGAGCCATGTCCTCGATCACCTTGACGGGGGACCGCGTACGCCCGGTCCTCCGGCGGGGCTCGCGCCACCGCTCCTGGCGCTCCCGCCTCGTCGTGCTGTCCTTCATGGCGCCCGCCCTGATCGGGCTGGCGGTCTTCCTGGGCTATCCCCTCGCGGCCGCCGTGTACTTCTCCTTCACCCGCTTCTCACTGCTCAACCCGCCCGAGTTCGTCGGCCTCGACAACTGGAAGTACCTGTTCTCGGACCCGCTGGTGGGGCAGGCCGCATACAACACCCTGTGGCTGACGGTCGTCATGGTCCCGGCCCGCATGCTCGCCGCGCTGCTCACCGCGATGCTGCTCAACGCGATGAAGCGCGCCCGCGGCCTCTACCGCGTGCTGTTCTACCTGCCCGCCCTCGCCCCGCCGGTCACCTCCACCATCGCCTTCGTCCTGCTGCTCAAGCCGCAGACCGGGCCGGTGGACGCTTTCCTGCGTACGCTGGGCATCGACGGGCCGCGGTGGTTCAACGATCCGGCCTGGGCCAAGCCTGCGCTGGTGCTGCTGGCCCTCTGGGGCGTCGGCGACCTGATGATCATCTTCGTGGCCGCGCTGCTGGACGTACCGGTCGAGCAGCACGAGGCGGCCGCGCTCGACGGGGCGAACGCGTTCCAGCGCTTCCGCTACGTCACCCTGCCGGCGATCAACCCGGTCATCGTCTTCGCCGCGATCACCGGCGTCATCGGCACCCTGCAGTACTTCACCCAGGCCGCGGTGGCCGCGAGCGTCGCGTCCAATCAGGTCACCGGCGGTGGCGGCGTCTCCGGCACCTTCGGCTATCCGGAGAACTCCATGCTCACCTACCCCATGTGGCTCTACACCGAGGGCTTCCGCTACAACCTCTTCGGGTACGCGAACGTCATGGCCGTCGTCCTGTTCGTGGTCTCGATGACGGTGACGGTGGTCCTGCTCAAGCGCTTCCGGACGTTCATCGGCGGTGACCGGTGAACACGCAGCGTACGCAGCCGAAGCGGTTCCTCGTGTTCGTCGCCCGGCACGCCATCGCGATCGCGCTGGCGTTCATGTTCCTGGCGCCGGTGCTGTTCCTCCTGTTGACGTCCTTCATGACCAGCGACCAGACCTTCACCTCGGATCTCTGGCCGCACAGCTGGCATCCGGAGAACTACGCGGCCGTCTTCGCCAAGACGCCGCTGCTCAAGTACCTCGGGAACACCGTCCTGTACGCCTGCCTGTCGACCGGGTTCATGCTGCTGTCGAGCATCCCGGCCGCGTACGGGCTGGCGAAGCTGCGCTGGCGGGGCCGGGGCCTGACGATGACGCTGATCATCTGCATGATGATGCTGCCGGCGCAGGTGACGACCGTGCCGCTCTACATGCTCTGGGCCAGCGCCCACCTCACCGGTACGCTCTGGCCGCTGATCCTGCCGATGCTGTGCGGGGACGCGTTCTCGATCTTCCTGCTGCGCCAGTTCCTGGTGACCATCCCGGACGACTATCTCGACGCCGCCCGGATGGACGGGTGCGGGGAATGGCGGACCCTGCTGCGCGTCGTGCTGCCCATGGCCCGGCCGGGCATCGCCGCGACGGCGATGTTCAGCTTCTTCTTCGCGTGGAACGACTACTACGGGCCGCTGCTGTACACGAGCGAGAACGACGATCACTGGACGATCTCGCTGGCGCTGGCCTCGTTCCGCTCCCTGCACCACGTCGAATGGCACCTCGTCAGCGCCGCCACCCTGATCACGATGGTGCCCGTGATCACGCTGTTCTTCCTCGCCCAGAAGGCTTTCGTTCAGGGCGTGACGCTCACCGGAGTAAAGGGTTAGCCATGAAAATCGCAGTGGTCGGCGGAGCTTCGACCTACACACCGGAGCTGGTCGACGGCATCGCCCGGCTCGGACTGCCCGTGTCCGAGCTGGCGCTGATCGACCCGGCGGCGCAGCGGCTGGCGGTCGTGGGCGGGTTCTCCGCCCGGATCTTCGGCCGCTACGGCGGTTCCGGCCTGGTCACCTGGACCTCGACGCTCGCCGAGGGCCTCGACGGCGCGGACGTGGTCCTCATCCAGTTGCGGGTGGGCGGCCAGGCCGCGCGGATCAGCGACGAGACCTTCCCGCTGGAGTTCGGCCGGATCGGCCAGGAGACCACCGGCGCGGGCGGTCTCGCCAAGGCGATGCGTACGGTGCCGGTCGTGCTGGACATCGCCGAGCAGGTACGCCGTCTCGCGAAGCCGGACGCCTGGATCATCAACTTCACCAACCCGGTCGGCATCATGACCCGGGCCCTGCTGGACGCCGGGCACCGCGCGATCGGGCTGTGCAACGTGGCGATCGGGTTCCAGCGCCGGTTCGCCGCCGAACTGGGGGTCCAGCCCGAGCAGGTACGCCTCGACCACGTCGGCCTCAACCACCTGACCTGGGAGCGCGGCGTACGCGTGAACGGCGTCGACCACCTGCCGGAGATGCTGGACAAGCACGTCGAGGAGCTGGCCGCCGGGGTGGTGCTGCCGCCGGCGATCCTCCTGTCCCAGCAGGCGATCCCGTCCTACTACCTGCGGTACTTCTACTGCCACGACGAGGTCGTCGCCGAGGAGCGCGGTACGCCCACCCGAGGTCAGGCCGTCGCGGACATCGAGCGGCAGCTGCTGGAGATCTACGCGGACCCGACCCAGGACACGAAGCCGGAACTGCTGGGCAAGCGGGGCGGGGCGTTCTACTCCGAGGCGGCCGTGGGCCTGCTCCGGTCGCTGTACGGCGAGCCGGGCTACCACTCGGTCAACGTCCGCAACCGGGGCACCTTCCCGTTCCTGCCGGACGACGCGGTCATCGAGGTCTGCGCCGACGTCGACGCGACCGGGCCGCACCCGGCGCCCGCCGGGTATCTCGACCCTGCGATCCGGGGTCTGATCGCACACGTCAGCGCGTACGAGGAACTGGCTCTGGAGGCGGCCCTGCACGGCGGGCGTGAGCGGGTCTACCGCGCGCTGCTGGCCCACCCGACCACCGGCCAGGGCGACGTCGCGGCAGGGCTCGCGGACCGCCTGCTCGCGGCGAACAAGGCGTTCCTGCCGTGAGCGCGGCGATCCTGGTCGCCGCGGACGGCGGCAACTCGAAGACCGACGTGGTGCTCGCCGACGCCGACGGCGCCGTCCTGGCGAGCGTGCGCGGTCCGGCGTCGTCGCCCCACCTGCTCGGCGTGCCGGGCTCGATCGCGCTGCTCGACGGCCTCATCCGGCAGGCCCGCGCCCAGGCGGGCCTGCCGGCCGATCTGGAGCTGACCCGGGCGGAGGTCTACCTCGCCGGGGCGGACCTTCCGGTCGAGGTGGACATCCTGATGGCCGCGGCGGCCGAGGCCGGGTGGGCCGCCGAGCACCGCGTGGACAACGACACGTTCGCGCTGATGCGGGCCGGCACCGACGAGCCGGACGCGATCGCGGTCGTCTGCGGCGCGGGCATCAACTGCGTCGGGCGCAACGCGGCCGGGCAGACCGCGCGCTTTCCCGCCCTCGGGCCGATCACCGGCGACTGGGGCGGCGGGCACCATCTGGCCAGCCTGACGCTGTGGCACGCCGCGCGCGGCGAGGACCGCCGCGGACCGGCCACGGCCCTGCAGACCTCGGTCGCCGGGCACTTCGGGCTGCCCACGGTGGAAGCGGTCGGCCTGGCGCTGCACTTCGGCGAACTGGCCGGGGACCGGGTGAACGAGCTGACCCCGCTGCTGTTCGCCGCCGCCGACGCCGGCGACCCGGTCGCCCTGTCCGTGGTACGCCGTCAGGCGGCCGAGATCGTGGCCCTCGCCTCGGTCGCGGCCGGCCGGATCGGGCTGCTCGACCGCCAGGTCGACGTGGTGCTCGGCGGCGGCGTCCTGACCGCCCGGCACGACCTGCTGCACGAGGGCATCCTCGGCGGCCTGGCCGAGGAGGTGCCCGGGGCGCGCGTACGCATCCTCGCCGAACCGCCTGTCACCGGTGCGGTCCTGCTCGGCCTGGACGCGCTCGGCGCCACCGAGGAGGCCAAGGCGGCCGTGCGTCACTCCATCCGGAACAGCCGCTCCAGGTAGTCGATCTCCTGTTCCCGGTCCTGCCCGACCGCGCCGCCGGTCTCGTCGCCGTCGCCGGCCGGGGTCGCCGAGTAGTGATCACTGCTCTCGTCGTGCTCACGCAGCAGCCGTTCGGCGAGGTCGAGCGGGTCGAACAGGCCCGCCTCGGCCGGGACCGGGTCGAGGAAGTCTTCACCGGGCCCGGCGTCGCAGCCTTCGGCGACCGGCGCCGGGATCCGGTGGACCTCCAGCCGCTCCAGCACCAGGCCGCCACCGGGGCCCTGCTCGACCGGGGCGTACCCGGCGGCGCGCAGGTGGGCCAAGGTCTCGGCGACGCCCCGGCCGGACACCAGCACCGCCGAGGCGGGCTGCCAGAGGCCGAGCGCCCGCAGCCGGGTGTTGGCGAGGACCTCGGCCAGCAGCGTCTCGTCGGCCGAGCTGATCACACAGCCGGCCTGGCGTACGCGCAGGGCACCGTGCCGCCGGGCGACGTCCTGGATCAGGTAGCGCAGCGGCTGCGGCAGCGATCCGGGCCGGGCGGCCTCGGCCAGCGACTCGGCCAGCCCGTCGGCGGTCGCCCCGGCGTCGAGCGCGCGGCGTACGGAGTTCTCGGAGAACCGCCACGTGGAGGCGATCCCGCGGCTCTCCCGATCGGCCGCGCTGTCGAGCAGGTCGCACAGGGCGGCCGAGGCGAACCCGGGGACGAGGACGGTCAGGTCGGCCTGGAAGATGCCGGCCTCGGTCGCCGGGCCGACCAGGGCGGAGGTGACCGTCCTGATCGGACATTCGTCCTCGGCGTAGCGCACGGCGGCCAGCCCGAGCCGGGTCGGCGCGCCCTGCGCCACCAGCCCGAGCACGGCCGCCTCGGTCCAGATCGAGGCCAGGATCCCGTCGGCGAGGTCGGCCGCGAGGACCGGCGCGTACCAGGCGACGGCGGCGACGAAGGCGGCCATCCCGGCCGGCGTGTCGGGCAGGGCCAGCGGGCGACCGTCCACATCGGTCAGGACCTGGCCGGCCACCTCCAGCACCGTCATGCGGATCTGCGAGAGCAGTGCTTCCGCGCCATATCTCAGCAGCGCCGGCTCCTGGCGGCCGTCGGCCGGTCGCCAGGTCGGCAGCGTCGGCGCGTGCAGCCAGCCGTGCACGACGAGGTCCGCCTGCTGCGCCGGGGGCAGGCGGCGGAAGCTCTCGTAGTAGTCCGTCACGCAGATCGTCTCGGCGTCGTCGCTGGACAGCGCGGCCAGCCCCTCGGCGATCTCCACCCAGAGCCGGACCTCCTGCTCGTCCCGGCCGACCCGCTTGGCCAGCCGGCGCAGCTCGCGTACGCCCACCCCGCCGGTACGCAGCAGCGCCAGCGGTTGCCGGCCGCACTCGTCGACGACGGCCCGCAGACCCTCCACAGCGGACGCGAGCGCCGCGGCCGAATCCCGTTCCACGAATCCGGACGGGGCCGGATAGGCGGCGACCACCGGCGGGTTCGGGTCGAACGGCGCGACGTAGCCGGGTCCCCGCAGCGCGAGGCAGATCTCGGCCGGCATCTCGACCCCGGCGTCCCACCCCGGTACGCGGACCAGCAGGCCGTGTTCGAGCCCCCAGTACGCGTCGGCGTCGCCGAGGTCGCCGGTACGCCCACCGTCCGCATAGGACCGCAGAACCGCACTGGTACGCCCCGGCGCGGACGCGGCGAGATCGCGTACGCGTTCGGCATCCCGGGCGAAGGCGACCAGCGCGGCCAGGACCTTGCGCGGCGAGCGGTGCGCGGTCGGCAGGCCGAGCCGCTCGGCGACCGCGAGCAGTTCGGCGGGGGCGAGCCGGCCGTAGAGGTCGGCGGCGGGCGGCCCGAGCTTGAGCGGGCGGCGGAAGATGACCCGCAGCGGGGCCGGCGCCACCAGCTCGTCCTCCTCGGCGACCACCACGCCGACCCGGCTGAGCTGGGTCAGCGCCTCGGTCAGCTCGACGTCGGCGGGGTCGCGGGCGAGGAACGCGGCGAGCGCGTCGTGGCCGACCGGCTCCGGGCCGAGCGCCGCCAGCGCCTCGCACACCTGCAGCAGCGGCTTCGGCATCGTGACGATGACCTCGCGGGCGACGCCGGGATCCCGCAGCCGCCGGGCGACCTCCGTCAGCGAGCGCACCGGGCCCGCCGGCCCCGCCACCCCGAAGAAGCTGGGATGGGTCAGCAGGAGGGCGGCGAGGCGCTCCGAGGAGTGCCCGGCGAGCCAGCGGGTCACGCGGTCCTCGGTCACGCAGCCACTGTCACGCCACAGCCCGCGCCGGTCAATCGCTGCGCCCGGGCTGTGGACAACATCGGCCGACTCATCACTCCACAGAGGTCAGCCGTTACGCGGCGTGGCAGCCGTCGGGTACACGGAGGGCGTACCCGGCTCATCCCATGTGCGGGTACGCGTGATCCGTCGGCGGCACGAAGGTCTCCTTGATCGTGCGCGGCGACATCCAGCGGACCAGGTTCTGCCAGGAGCCCGCCTTGTCGTTGGTACCCGACGCGCGGGCCCCGCCGAACGGCTGCTGGCCGACGACGGCGCCGGTCGGCTTGTCGTTGATGTAGAAGTTGCCCGCCGCGAACCGCATCGTGTTCGTCGCCCACTCGACGACCCGCCGGTCGTTGGCGAAGATCGAGCCGGTGAGCGCGTACGGGGCGACGCTCTCGGCCTGCCGGGCGGTCGCCTCGAAGTCGGCGTCCTCGTACACGTACACGGCGAGGATCGGCCCGAAGTACTCGGTCGTGAACACCTCGTGCGCGGGGTCGGTGCACTCGATGACGGTCGGCCGGACGAAGAAGCCCTCGCTGTCGTCACAGGTGCCGCCGGCGATGACCGTGCAGACGTCGGACTTGGCCGCCATCTCCAGCGCGTCGCTGTGCTTCGCGTACGCCCGGGCGTCGATGACCGCGCCGCCGAAGTTGCGCAGGTCGGTGACGTCGCCGTAGGTGAGCGAGTCGGCGGTGGCCGCCAGGTCGTCCCGGACGCCGCCCTCCCACAGCGACCGCGGCACGTACGCCCGCGACGCCGCCGAGCACTTCTGGCCCTGGTACTCGAAGGCGCCCCGGACGAGCGCGGTGACCAGCGCGGCCGGGTCGGCCGACGGGTGCGCCAGCACGAAGTCCTTGCCGCCGGTCTCGCCGACGATCCGCGGGTAGCTGCGGTAGCCCCCGATGTTCTGGCCGACCTGCTGCCACAGGTGCTGGAAGACGCGGGTGGAACCGGTGAAGTGGATGCCGGCGAGGTCCGGATCGGCCAGCGTGACCTCGGAGACCGCGATGCCGTCCCCGGTCACCATGTTGATGACGCCGGGCGGCAGGCCGGCCTCCTCGAACAGGCGCATGATGAAATGCGCCGCGAACTGCTGGGTGGTGGCCGGCTTCCAGACCACCGTGTTGCCCATGAGCGCGGGCGACATCGGCAGGTTGCCGGCGATCGCGGTGAAGTTGAACGGCGTCACCGCGTAGACGAAGCCCTCCAGCGGCCGGTGGTCGAACCGGTTCCAGACGCCTGGCGACGACTGCGGCTGCTCGCCCAGCAGCTTGTGACCGAAGTGGACGTTGAAGCGCAGGAAGTCGATGAGCTCGCAGGCGGCGTCGATCTCGGCCTGCTGCACCGTCTTCGACTGCCCCAGCATCGTGGCCCCGTTGAGGGTGTCGCGCCACGGCCCGGCGAGCAGCTCGGCGGCCTTCAGGAAGATGGCCGCGCGGTCCTCGAAGGACAATTCCCGCCACATCGGGGCAGCTTTCTTCGCGGCCGTCACCGCCGCCACCGCGTCCGCGTTAGTCGCATTGTGGGTGACTCCCAGCACGTGCGCGCGCCGGTGCGGCTGGACGACGTCGATCGCCGCCCCGCTCGCCATCCGCTGCCGGCCGTCGACGGTCATGGTCAGATCCAGCCGGTCGGCGGCGAGTTCGCCGAGGCGGCGTTCCAGACTCACGCGCTCCGGACTACCCGGGGCGTAGCCGCGTACCGGCTCGTTGCGAGGTTCCGGCGTGACGAAGAGGGCGTCCATCGAGTGCTCCCAGACCTTGACGACAGTGGCAATGCCTCGTGGCCATCCTCGCACGCTCCGGCCCGTCGAATGCCTGGTCCCGGCACCCCGTGTGACGGCGACCGCACAACCGTGCGCCCCTTGCGTCACACGCTGCCCACTCCTCCTACCGACCTTCGATAGGCTTCAGGCCGCCCCTCGACAAGGAGTACCCCATGAGCCAGTCCGGCCTCGCCGAACGCAAGCCCGTGACCAGCGCCGCCACGACGCCCGCGCGCAGCGGCGCCGTCACCGCCGTCGCCGTCATCGGCCTCGTGTGGCTCGCCGTCACGCTGGCCGTCGGCCACGGCTCCCTGCACGGCCGGGCCGGCGACGTGGCCCTGTCCACCGCCGTCCTCAGCCTCCCGGCCCTCGTCCAGGCCGCGCTCTTCGGCGCCGCCTCGGTCAGCCTCGCGATCACCGCGCCGCTCGTGGCGACGCGTACCCGCGTACTGGTGGCGGTCGGCACCGGCGCCGTCGTGGGCGCCCTGGCCGCCGCGCCCATCCTGCTGGCGTACGGCATCCAGGCCTCGGCCGCCCGGGCGCTCGCGGCCACCGTCGTCATCGCCGGCGGCATCGGCGGGGCGATCGGCGCGGCCCGCCCGGTCCGCATGATCGCCGCCGGCCTGCTCGCCACCCTGCCCGTCCTGATCCTCGAGTACGTGTTCGGCGTCGGCCCGGTCGCCTCCCCGCTGCTCAAGCTCTTCGGCGGGGATGGCACGGCCGCGCACAACTACAGCGCCTCGGGCTACGTCGGCATGACCACCGCCCTGGTCGAGGGCCTGGTGGCGGGAATCGTCGGCTACCTGCTCGTCCGGGGCCGCTCCTTCAAGCCCTGGGCGTACGCGCTGGCCGGCGGCCTGCCCGGCCTCGTGATCGGGGCCGCGGAGGTGTTCACGCGGCTGGCCGGAAGCTGGCTGCTGTCGATGGCGTCCGAGGTGAGCGTGCTCGACAAGACCCTGTACGCCTGGGGCGAGGGAAACCGGACAAATCAGGCGCTGGTCGTCTTCTTCATCGGTACGCTGGCCGCCCTCATCGGCTACGGCCGCTCCATCAAGCGCCCGACCGAGTAGGTCAGAGAAGAACGGCGGCGGTGGCGAGCCAGTTGCCGTCGTCCTGCCGCTCGATCCGGAAGGCGAACGCGATCACGTTCCCGTACGCGTTCAGCACCACCGCCGCCTCCCCGATCCCCGGACGCGGCTCGCAGACGCGCAGCCGGCGGGGCTTGACGACGGCACCCGAGCGGGCGGCCGTGTTGGCGGGGCGGAGTTCGGCGACCCGACGCGCGAGCCGGGAGATCTCCTCGGTGATCTGGATGGCCTCGGCGGGCCGGCAGATGCGAGCGAGCTGGCCGCTCGGCCGGAATCCCTGGCAGACCTCCAGGCACAGCATCAGGAATCGCCGTGCGGCCGTCTGGCACACGCCCGAGGCGCCGACCAGGGCCTCCAGCGGTAGAGGCGGGGCGGCCGCCGCGTCGGTCGCCGGGTCCACATAAGGTGGCTCGTGCGACGGCGCCGGGAGTAGCCGATGCACCGCAGTCATCGCCCAACCTCCGCCGTCATCGTGGTCTCCCTCGCCTGCTTGCCGGATCTTGAGTTTGCCTGTGTTTGCGTGAGCCCGATTCAGTTATAGGGCACTCTACAGGGGAGGGTCAAGAGTTCGCAGCCCGCAAGGCGGCCGCGGTCTCGGCCTCGCCGCCGACGAACGGGTTGTCCTTGATGAAGTCGGCGGTCTCCGCGTACATGCGGGAGATGAAGTCTTCGAGTCTCGACCGCTCGACCCGCCACTGGCCCCGGCCGCCGATCTTGATCGCGGGCAGGTCGCCCCGGCGCACGAGCGCGTAGACCTGGGCGAAGGAGATGTTGAGCTCCTCGGCCACGTCGCTCAACTCCAGGAAACGGCGTTGTTCCATCCGAAAACCTCATCCAGACCGCGTTTGCTTCAGTTTGCCACGGGATGGCGGCGACGCAAGCCCCGATCCGGTCCCCCGCGCCACGCGGCCCGGGTGTACTAAATACACACACAGACTTCATTCAGGGAGGTGCCCAGGGTGGCGAACGAGATGGTCCGGGTGTACCTGGCCGCGACGCTGCCGATGCTGGCCCAGGCCCGGTCCGCCGGCCTGGTCGAGCCGGCGGCGGCCCACGCGGTGACACCGGCCCTGCGCGAGTGGTACGTCGAGGGCGACGAGGAGGAGCTGGAGTTCGTGGCGTTCACCCGGGCCGCCCAGGACGCGCTGCGGCTGCTGCGGGCCGACCACGGTGCCGCCCGGCGACGGGTCGTCGTCTCCGCGGACGTGCCGGCCGCGACGGTACGCCCGTCCGACGGCGAACTCGGCTCCAGCACGGTACGCGTCGGCGGCGAGGTCCGGCTGACGGCGGTGGCGGCGTACCACGTGGACGACGCGGAGGCCGAGGCGGACGTGGCCGCGGCGGCGGACGTCGTCGAGGAGGCGGCCGCGGGCGATCCGGACGCCCAGTTCACCGTGGACGGCGCCGAGGACCACGATCTGCTCTGGTACGCGCCGAGCGAGCTCGACGAGCTCCTGAACAGCGTCGGCCACTCCTGACCGACCCGAATTCCCGACCGGCCCGAATTCCTGATCGGCCAATGCGAACGGGGCCGTCCGACGAATCGGACGGCCCCGTTGACGCGTACTCGTGATTAGGAAGCGGCGCCGTGGCAGCGCTTGTACTTCTTGCCCGAGCCGCACGGGCAGGGGGCGTTGCGGGAGGCGGCGACGCCGACCTCACTCGACTGCGCCTGGGTACGCGCGCCGCCCCGCGGTGAGGGCTTGCGGCCCTGCGCGGCGGCGGTCCCGATGCCGAGGGCCGGGGCCTGCTCCACCTTGGCGCCGCCACCCTCGGCCGGCGAGGTGTAGCTCAGGTTGCGCGGCTGGGCGGAACCGCCGAGCCCCTTGGCCTTGACCTCGACGGCGGCCTCGGAGACCGGGACCGGCAGGCTCAGGTTGATCTGCGACTCGGCGGGCGCCGCGGGCTCGGCCTGCTCGACCTGGACTTCAAGGTTGAACAGGAAGCCGACGGCCTCCTCCTTGATGCCCTCCATCATCTGGGCGAACATGTCGAAGCCCTCGCGCTGGTACTCGACGAGCGGGTCACGCTGGGCGTATGCCCGCAGGCCCACGCCTTCCTGCAGGTAGTCCATCTCGTAGAGGTGCTCGCGCCACTTGCGGTCGATGACCGCGAGCAGCACCTGGCGCTCCAGCTCCCGCACCGCGTCGGTGCCGAGCTGCTCCTCCCGGCGCTCGTACGCCGCGTGGATGTCCTCCCGGAGCTGCGCCCGCAGGAAGTCCGCGTCGATCCCGGCGCGGTCGCCGCCGGCCTCCTCGATCAGCTCCTCGACGGTGATACCGACGGGGTAGAGCTGCTTGAGGCTGGTCCAGAGCTGGTCGAGGTCCCAGTCCTCGGCGTAGCCGTCGGCGGTGGCACCCTGGACGTAGCCCTCGATGGTGTCGTCGAGCATGTGCCGGACCTGGTCGTGCAGGTCCTCGCCGTCCAGGACGCGCTTGCGCTCGGCGTAGACCACCTGGCGCTGCTTGTTCATGACCTCGTCGTACTTGAGGACGTTCTTGCGGATCTCGGCGTTCTGCGCCTCGATCTGGGTCTGCGCGCCGCGGATCTGGCGGCTGACCATCTTCGACTCGATCGGCACGTCGTCCGGCAGGCCGAGCCGGTCCATGACCGCCTCGACGGCACCCGACCGGAACCGGCGCATCAGCTCGTCCTGCAGCGACAGGTAGAACCGGGACTCGCCCGGGTCACCCTGCCGCCCGGCCCGGCCGCGCAGCTGGTTGTCGATCCGCCGGGACTCGTGCCGCTCCGTGCCGAGGACGTAGAGGCCGCCGGCGTCGGTGACCTCCTCGGCCTCCGCGACGCACGCTTCCTCCCACTTCGGCATGACCTCGTCGAGCGCCTTGCGGTAGTCGTCGCCGTGCTCTTCCTCCGTGAGGCCGCGCTGGCGCAGCTCGGCCGCCGCGAGGAACTCGGGGTTGCCGCCGAGCAGGATGTCGGTACCACGGCCGGCCATGTTGGTGGCGACCGTGACACCGCCCTTGCGACCCGCCTGCGCGATGATCTCGGCCTCGCGGGCGTGGTACTTCGCGTTGAGGACGGAGTGCGCGACGCCCTTGCGGCGCAGCATCTGCGACAGGATCTCGGAGTTCTCGACGGAGACCGTGCCGACCAGGACCGGCTGGCCCTTCTGGTGGCGCTCCGCGATGTCCTCGACGACCGCCTCGAACTTGGCCTTCTCCGACTTGTAGATCACGTCCGGCTGGTCCTTGCGGACCATCGGGCGGTGGGTCGGGATCGAGACGACGCCGACGTTGTAGACCTTGTTGAACTCGCCGGCCTCGGTCTGCGCCGTACCGGTCATGCCGGACAGCTTCTCGTAGAGGCGGAAGTAGTTCTGCAGGGTGACCGTCGCGAGGGTCTGGTTCTCCTGCTTGATCTCGACGTTCTCCTTGGCCTCGATGGCCTGGTGCATGCCCTCGTTGTAGCGGCGGCCGTGCAGGATGCGGCCGGTGAACTCGTCGACGATCAGGACCTCGCCGTCGGAGACGATGTAGTCCTTGTCCTTCTTGTAGAGCTCTTTGGCCTTGATGGCGTTGTTCAGGTAGCCCACCAGCGGGGTGTTCACCGACTCGTAGAGGTTGTCGATGCCCAGGCGCCGCTCGATGTTCTCGATGCCGGACTCGGTGATCGAGACGGTCCGCTTGGACTCGTCGACCTCGTAGTCGCCCTCGCCGTCCTTGCCGCGGGACAGGCGGGCCACGGCCTTGGCGAACTCCGTGTACCACCGCGCCGACTGCTCGGCCGGGCCGGAGATGATCAGCGGCGTACGCGCCTCGTCGATGAGGATCGAGTCCACCTCGTCGACGATCGCGAAGTTGTGCCCGCGCTGGACCAGCTCCTCCTGCGACCAGGACATGTTGTCGCGCAGGTAGTCGAAGCCGAACTCGTTGTTCGTGCCGTAGGTGATGTCGCACTCGTACGCGGCGCGGTGCTCGGCGGCCGGCCGGTTGGGCAGGACCACGCCGACGGTCAGGCCGAGGAACTGGTGCACCCGGCCCATCCACTCGGCGTCGCGCTGGGCGAGGTAGTCGTTGACCGTGATGACGTGGACGCCCTGGCCGGAGAGCGCGTTGAGGTACGCCGGCAGCGTCGACACGAGGGTCTTGCCCTCACCGGTCTTCATCTCGGCGATGTTGCCGAAATGCAACGCGGCACCGCCCATGATCTGCACGTCGTAGTGACGCTTGTTGAGCACGCGCTTGGCGGCCTCGCGTACCGTGGCGAAGGCCTCGGGCAGCAGGTCGTCCAGGGTCTCCCCGTCGGCGAAGCGATCCCGGAACTGGTCGGTCAGCTCGCGCAGCTCGGCGTCGGTCAGCTCGGTGTAGGTGTCCTCGATCGAGTTCACCGCGGTCGCGATCGCCTGCAGGCGTCGCAACATACGACCCTCACCGGCACGGAGGATCTTCTCAAAAATCGACACGGGTCAGCGCTCCCCTAGATGGTCTGCCGACCCATCCTAGGCGGAGTAACGGCGTATCTCCCACCCCGACCGAGGGCCGTGCACCAAAAGCGGCATAAACCGCTTATACCGGCACTGTATACCGCGAGCACCCCGCCGGACACCCCGCTGCCGGGGTGGCAGACTCGGGTCATGAGCAGCCCCTACGACTCTCCGCAGCCGACCTTACATGCCGTCACGGACCGTGGCGAGAAGATCACTCTTCGCGTACCGGAGTCGGCGGACGCGGACGGCCTCGTCGCGGCGTGCACCGATCCGGAGACCCTCCGGTGGACGACGATCGCGCCGGACTACGACCACGACCGCGCGGTCGGCTTCATCACCGAGTACGCGCCCGGCTGGTGGCAGCGTCGGCAGGGCGGCTGCTGGGTCCTCGCCGGGCCGGACGGCGCGTACGCGGGCCAGATCGACCTGCGCGTGACGGCCGATCCGCAGGTGGCCGACATCGGATTCCTCACCGCGCCGCCGGCCCGGGGCCGGGGTTACATGACGGCCGCGCTGCGCCTCGTGGCCCGGTACGCGATCGAGGAGCTCGGGCTGGCGCGGGTCGAGTGGAAGGCGCACGTCGGCAACGACGCGAGCCGCCGCGTCGCCGAGAAGGCCGGCTTCACCTTCGAGGGCGTGCTGCGGGACGGCTGCGCCGCGCACGGCCGCCGCTTCGACGCCTGGATCGCGTCGTACCTGCCCCGCGACCTCGTCTCATGACGTACGAGCTGCCGGCCCGGATCACCGCTCCCGGCCTCCTGCTGCGCGACCCCGTCGCCGCCGACGCCACCGCCGTCGCCGCGGCGCTCGACGATCCGGACGCCCGCCGCTTCCTGCCGAGCGTCCCCATCCCCATGGACCCGGGGTACGCGCTGTACTGGTGCACCGAGGGCGCGCGGCAGTTCCGGCAGGCGGGCGGCCGCCGGTACGCCGTGACCGACCCCGCGACCGGCGAGTTCCTCGGCGGCGCGAGTGTCCAGCGCGTCCTGCCCGACCGGGCGCAGGCCGAACTCGGCTACTGGGTCGCGCCGGCCGCCCGGAACCGGAAGATCGCGACGGCCGCCGTCCGGGCGCTCACCGAGGCCGCGTTCGCCGCCGGACTGGAGCGCATCGAGGTCTGCGCCGAATGGGAGAACATCGCGTCGCAACGGGTCGCGCTGGCCGCCGGTTTCCGCCGGGAGGGCGTACGCCGGCAGGCCCTGCGCAAGGTCCGCGACGGCGTCTGCACCCGGCACGATCTCGTCGCGTTCGCCCGCCTGCGGACCGACGACGGTACGCCGGTCCCGCCGGGGCTGCCGGACCTGCCGGGCGGCGTACTGAGCGACGGGGTGGTGACGCTGCGGCCGCTGGTCGCCGGGGACGCCGACGATATTTTCGAGCTGCTCAACCTGCCCGAGGTCGCGGCGACCAGCTTCGGCCCGTCGGGTCGGGACGAGATCGGCGTACGCTGCGCGCACGCGGCCGGCCAGTGGCTCGCCGGCGCCCGGGCCGACCTGGTCGTCACGGACGCCGCGACGGGCGCCTTCGCGGGCGACATCGGACTGTTCCATCCGGTGCCGCCGCTGCAGGAGGCGATGATCGGCTACAGCCTGCGCCGCGAGTTCCGGGGCCGGGGCTTCGCCACCCGCGCGGTCGACCTGATCACGGAGTGGGCGTTCGGCCACGCCGGCATGTACCGCGTCATCGCGGGCACGAATCCGACGAACACCGGTTCGCACAATGTGTTGCGGCGCGCCGGTTTCGAGCAGGAGGCGTACTGCAAGGAACGCCTGCCGGGCCGCGACGGCACCCGTGAGGACGACATCCAGTGGGTCCGCTTCCGCGGGAAGTAGGACATCGCGGGAAGCGGTGCCCGGAGACGAGGCCGCCCGGCCCCCAGGCGTGAGGGGCCGGGCGCGGCGGGCGTCCTACAGCGCCAGCGCGATGACTCCGTAGTCGTACGCCTTGCGGCGGTAGACCACGCTCGGGCGGCCGGAGTCCTTGTCGTTGAACAGGAAGAAGTCGTGCCCGACCAGTTCCATCTGGTACAGGGCGTCGTCGATCGTCATCGGGACGGCGGAGAATTCCTTCTCCCGCACGATGTGCCACGGCTGGTCCTCGTCGTGATCGACGCCGTGGCCGTCGACGGAGATTCCGTCGGCGGAGGGTGGTTCGAACATCGGCAACCCGGCCGTGGCCTCGCCGACCGAGATGGGCGACTTGAGGCCCCGGTGCACGCGCCGCCGGTCCGCGGCACGGCGCAGGCGGTAGTCCAGCTTGGCGGCGGCGAGGTCGAGGGCGGTGTAGAAGTCGCCGGCGGTCGCCTCGGCCCGGATGATGGGCCCTCGGCTGACGCAGGTGATCTCGATGTGCTGGCAGTGCTCGGACTGTCGCGGGTTGCGCTCGTGGAGTAGCTCGACGTCGATGCGTTGGATCTTCTGGTCGTAGCGTTCTACCTTTTGCAGCTTGTCAGCGACGTGCACCCGGTAGTGATCGGGTACCTCGACGTTGCGACCTTTGACGACGATGTCCACGCCTGACCTCCCACGGTCTTTCTGTGGTGGCGCCCCGGCGTCCTCGCTCGGGGCGGGAACGTTGCGGCCTCCTTCCTTCCGCAAGCTCCCCCGGGGGAGCGGGACTAGCTCTGGCCTCTGACGCTAGCTGTTCGTGGCCCGCTCGTCATCCTTTGGCCCAAGACCGTTCGCCCGCGATTCGCCCGTTCGGGGCTTGGACGCTCAAACGTCGCAGCCCCGGCCTGGATCTTTACGCCGGGTCGCGGCCAGTGTCGCGCACGCGGCGACCGCGACACCGGCGTGTCGCAGAACACCGGCCGCCGCCGCGAGGGTCGCACCCGTCGTGAGCACGTCGTCCACCAGGATCACCCGCCGGTCCGCCGCCGGCCGGCGCCCCCGCGGCGCGAACGCGTTGCGCGCCGCCGCCGCGCGCTCCACCGCGGACAGGTGCGCCGAATCGGCCTTCTTCAAACCTTTCAACGCGTACGCCCAGCGTGCGTCGATGTTGTTCGCACGCAGCGCGCGTACCGTGGTGCGGGCCAGCCGGGCCATGTGATCGCCGTGCCGCTCGCGGGCCGCCGCCGGGGTGTCCGGGATCGGGATCAGCAGCACCGGTACGCCGTCCGCCGATGCCGACGCCACCACGGCGGCGAGCAGGTTCCCGAGTGGCCGGGCCAGCCCGTGCCGCCCCCGGTCCTTGTACGCGAGCACCAGCGAGCGCAGCGGATCCGCGTACGCGCCCAGGGCGTGGCACGGTGGAAGTCCGGCCGGGGCGGGTGTCGGCCTCGTCTCGTGCGGGACGAGGTTCACCATGACCTCGACACACTCGGAACACACCCCACTACACAGCGGAACTGAAGTGGCGTCGCATCCGGCGCACGCGGTCGGCAGGAGCAGGTCCGCGAGCGTACCGAGCACGAGTCACTCCAGGAAGAAGGCGTTCACCGCGGTTTCGTGGGGAGGTACGGGTGCCAGCGTCTCCAGCTCCGGGGTCAGCTCCGTCGGCGTACCGCTGGCTTCCCAGGCGGCTCCGTTGGCCGTGTAGAAGACGCGAGCCCGTCCGAAGGTGTTGGGCGCGTCCGGGTGCGCGGTCAGCGAGGTGATGACCGGCGTGCCCTGGATCTTCGCGTACCAAGGGCTGCTGCTGGTACGCCCGACGAGGCCGCCGTCGAGCGATATCTCCACGATGCGCGGCGTTTGGTTGTAGGGGTACCGGCCGGAGATCGCCAACCAGTTCTCGGAGGTGAAGGCCACCCCGCTGAGCTGGTCCAGGATGGTCGAGATGCGCTGCGCGGGCCCGGCCGCGACAGCCTGGCCGGAGCGCGAGAGCGCAGCGACGTACAGGCCGCGCGCGGTCACCAGCGCGATCCGGCGACCGTCGGGGGCCAGTGCGAACGCCTGGATCACCCCGTCCACGTTCGGCACCGTGACCAGGGTGGCCGAGGCCTTCCCGTCCCGCGGTACGCAGTACAGCCGCCCGTCGCAGACCGCCACGATCATGCGCTCGTCGAAGAAGCCCGGCCGCAGGAACTTCTGGCCGGTCAGCTTGACGTCGCGCAGCACCGCCAAGTCGTCACCCGCCTTGGCACCGTCACGCCGCGCGGCGCCGACCCGCAGGCTGAAGCCGCTCTTGTCGCGGTGGACGACTGCGATGGTCGCGGGCCCCTCGTCTTCGTGCGCCCGGTCGCGGATCATCGCCGCCCACTCGACGTCCTTGTTCTGCGTCTTGGCGGGATCGGCCGATTCCAGCAGCGGAACGGGGCTGCCGTCCTCGGCGTTGCCCGACGGCAGGCGGCGTACCTTGTGGTCCTTGTCGAGGATGGCGAACGCTGCCGCCGCGCGGCCCTCGGTCCGGGCCGCCGTCAGGTTGTCCATGTAGAACCGGCCGCCGGTGCGGTTGTCGGTGCTGTCGATCCGCAGCTTGATCGGCGACTCCGCCGTCGGCGAGAACGCGCCGAGGCGGATCGCGTCGTCGTACAGCGTCCAGGTGAGCTGCGTGATCACCCGCGAGGCGTCGACCTGGCCCTGCCCGTTCTGCAGCACCTGGTGGGAGATGTTCACCACGATGTTCTTGCCGACGATGGTGGGCGGATCGGTGGCACCCGGCGTCAGCGAGGTGACGCCCGACGCCAGCCAGCTCACCGGGTCGCCGATCTGCCACTCCATGAGGTGCTTGCGCCGGACGCCCTCGTCCCAGACGATCGGAACGTGCCGGGGGTCGGGGACGAGGCATTCGCCGGCGGCGTCCCAGAAGTAGACGCTGCGATAGTTGTAGTAGTCCGCGAGCGCGTCCGACGAGATGATCATCCCGGGCGGCGCATTCTTGATGTTGGAGATGCGTAGCGTCTCGCCGTGGATCTTGTCATCGTACTTGGTCAGGGTGAAGTCGATGCGCGGCGTTGTCTGGCCGGACGCCGGCGGTTCGAGGACGCACCTCTGGTTCAGCGTTCCCAACACCACCACAGGCAGGGAGACCGCGTATCCGGTGCTGCCCAGGGGAGTGATCGCGGGGCTCTGGCCGGCCAGCATCTCCGAGTCGTACCAGACGACGGTCAGTTTGGTGTGCGCGGCGTCGGCCAGCTGGTTCTTCATCGTCGGCTCGAAGTCGCCCCCGAGGTACGACAGGTAGGACTCGATCGCCGAGGCGAGATCTCCGGGGTCGCCCGCGCCCTGGCGCAGGAAGTTCTGGATCAGCGCCTCCGGGGTCAGGCCGCTCTTGAACGGGGGCGGCTGGCTTCCGCCGGGCGCGGTACCGCCTTGGCCGGCCGAGGGGCCCGGGCCGTCCACGACGACTCCGTTGCGCGAGGCCACACCGCAGCCGGCCACGGCACTCAGGCTGCCGAGCGCGACGGCCCGCAGCAGCGTACGACGATCCATCAGGAAACCCCCGCGGTCCGGTCGGCCTCGGCCAGCTCGGCGATCGACTGCAGCGGGATGTCGGCCGTGTCGCCGATCGCGCTGCCGCTCGGCATCAGGGGCAGCGGCGAGCCGCTCAGCCGGTCACCGGCCCGAGCCGGGACGGTCAGGCGGAACTGGGCGCCACGGCCCGGTTCGCCCCACGCCTCCAGCCAGCCGCCGTGCAGGCGGGCGTCCTCCAGCGCGATCGACAGGCCCAGGCCCGTGCCGCCGGTCTGCCGCGCCCGCGAGGGGTCGGCCCGCCAGAACCGGTTGAAGACCAGCTTCTCGTCGCCGGGTTTCAGGCCGATGCCGTTGTCCCGGACGGTCACCGCGACGGCCTGGGGGTCGGCGGCCAGCGTCACCACGACCGGGCGGCCCTCCGAGTGCTCGATCGCGTTGCCGACGAGGTTGCGCAGGATCCGCTCGATGCGGCGGGCGTCCACCTCGGCGACGACCGGGGCCTGCGGCGCGCGTACCTCGACGTCGGCGCCGGCCCGCTCGGCGACCGAGGCCAGCCGCTCGACCACCCGGTGCACGATCGGCACGAGGTCGGCCGGCTCGGCGTCGAGCATGGCGAACCCGGCGTCGAACCGGCTGATCTCCAGCAGATCCGACAGCAGGCTCTCGAACCGGTCGAGCTCGTGCTGCAGCAGCTCGGCGCTGCGGGCCACGGCCGGGTCGAACGATTCGCGCTCGCCGTGCAGCAGGTCGGCCGCCATCCGCACGGTCGTCAGCGGCGTACGCAGTTCATGCGAGACGTCCGAGGTGAACCGCCGTTGCAGCCGGGACATCTCCTCGAGCCGGGTGATCTGGCGTTGCAGGTTGGCCGCCATCTGGTTGAACGAGCTGGCCAGCAGGGCGAGGTCGTCCTCACCGACGACGGTCATGCGCTGGTCGAGCAGCCCGGCCGACAGCCGCTGCGCGGTCCGCGCGGCGATCCGGATCGGCGAGACGACCAGCCGGGTCACGAGCATGACCACGGCCACCAGCAGCACGACCAGCAGCGCGCCGAGCAGCAGCACCGACGTCCGGAAGTCCTTGCTGACCAGCTCGGCGGTGTCCATCGGCACGAGGTAGTACAGCTCCAGCTGGCCCCAGCGGGTCGCGACGGGCGTACCGAAGACCAGGTAGGTGTGCCGGCCCATGGTGACGCCGGTTTCGGATGACGCGATCTGCGCCGACACGATCTGGCTGGCGATGTTCCCCCGGCCGGCGACCTCATGGCGCAGCTCGGGGGTGATCGCGCCGTTCAGGTTGAGTGACCGGGGCGCGGTCTTGAAGCCGGTGAACAGCCGGGAGTCCGTGGTCGTCGCCTCGGCCGCCTCCGCCGACATCGCCACGATGACGCCGCCGCCCTGCTCAGGCGTGATCATCAGGCGCGACAGGATGCTCTCGACCTGCGCGTTCACCGCCGAACTCGGCACCGTGTAGCCGGTCAGCTGGCCCGTCGCGTACTCCCGGCCGTTGTCCAGCTGGACGCGGACGCTGTCGCGGGCGCCGCGGATCTGGGCCGAGGTGTTGCGCTCGGCGACCAGCCAGCCGAACCCGCCGACCAGCGCGCCGCAGAGGACCACGGTGATGAGCGCCATCCGCAGCTGCAGCGACCGGCGCCAGGTGCGGTACGCGACCGTCAGCGGCGGCATCAGCTTCCGGCCGACCGGACCGGCCTTGACCAGCGCCTGCTTGACCGCACGCTTCACCGCACGGCGGGTGACCAGTGCCGGTGCGGGGGGCGGGGAGGGGGGTGCGCTCATAGGAGTACCCAGGCTAGCTGGTACCCGCCTTGTACCCCACCCCGCGAACGGTCAGGATGATTTCCGGCCGCTCGGGATCGGGTTCGATCTTGGCGCGCAGGCGCTGGACGTGGACGTTGACCAGGCGGGTGTCGGCGGCGTGCCGGTAGCCCCAGACCTGCTCCAGCAGCACCTCGCGGGTGAAGACCTGGCGCGGCTTGCGGGCCAGCGCCACGAGCAGGTCGAACTCCAGCGGGGTCAGCTTGACCTCCTCGCCGTCCCGGGTGACCGTGTGGGCCGGAACGTCGATCGAGATCTGGTTGCCGGGCGGGCCGATGGTCAGCATCTCGGGCGTGTTGTCCTCGCCGCGGCGCAGCCGGGCGCGTACGCGGGCCACGAGCTCCTTCGGCTTGAACGGCTTGACCACGTAGTCGTCGGCGCCGGACTCCAGGCCCAGCACCACGTCCACGGTGTCGCTCTTCGCCGTGAGCATGACGATCGGGATGCCCGATTCGGCACGGATCGCCCGGCATACGTCGATCCCGCTCATCCCGGGCAGCATGAGGTCGAGCAGGACGATGTCCGGCCGGGCCTCGCGGAAGGCGGCCAGCGCCCGCTCGCCGTCGGCCACGAAGGCGGGCAGGAAGCCCTCGCTGCGCAGCACGATGCCGAGCATCTCGGCAAGGGCGGGATCGTCGTCCACCACTAGAACCCGGGGTCTCATGGGGACCAATAATGCACCCTGCCCAGCCCGGCTCACAGCCGCCGTGCGGATCTTTAACGGTGACCCGCCGATATTTCCGACAAAGACCCTGAAACACCTCGCACCGCGTCCACACGGGTACGCGGGACGAGCGCGCGCGTGCCACGATGACGCGCGTGCCAGCGAGGACCCTTCCCCTGCGGCCGCTGACCGTGGGCGAGCTGCTCGACACGGCGGTCGACGTGACCCGAGGCGCGGCCCGCGTACTGGTGCCGGTCGCGCTCCTGCTCAGCGTCGCCGAGCAGGCCGTCATGTTCTTCCTGCGGCGGGAGTTCTTCGACGGCGCGGTGCTGCCCGACCCCACCAAGCTCGTCGGGCCGGCCTGGGGCGCGGTCGCGATCGGTGCCGGGCTGGAATCCCTGATCCTGGCCCTGCTGGGGGTGGTCGCCGGCCGGGCGGCCGCCGCCGCCTTCGTCGGCCAGGCGCTCCCGGCCCGCTCCGCGTTCCGCCTCGGCGACCTGGCCGGCGCCGTCCTCATCGGGCTGATCGCCGGGATCACCACCGGCACTGTCACGCTGCTGCCGCTGGGCTGGGTGATCGCGTACCCACTGTTCGGGCTCGCGGTCCCAGCCCTGGTCATCGACCGCCGCGGGGTGTTCGGCGGGCTCGGGCGCGGGGTCAAGATGCTGTTTCGTACCGGCGGGCGGCCGATCGGCATCCGGCTGCTCGGCTACCTCGGCTGGCTGCCGCTGCGGCTCGCCTTCCTCTTCGGCGGGCTCGCCGTCGCCGACTTCGTCGGGCTGCGCGGCCACACCGTCCCGCTCCTCGTCGCCGGGGCCTTCACGGCCGTCGCCAACTCCTTCGCGTACGCCACCCTGGCCGGTCTGGACGCCGTCCTGCACCTGGAGACACGCGTACGCACGGAGGGACTCGACATCGCGCTGAGCCGCACGGCCGCCCCGCTGAGCCCGGCGCACCTGGCGGTGACGGTGTGAGCCGCACCTGGACCGAGTTCGTGGCGATGCTGTCCGACCTGCTCTCGTTGCCGTTGCTGCTGCTGGTCCTCGTGGCGGTGACCGCGCTCGTCGCCGCGCTCTGGTACTTCTTCCCCGCCTGGATTCCCCGCCGGGGCTTCTGGCGGCGGCGGGCCCGGTTCCCGCGCTGGCGCCTCCGCCGGCCCCGGTTGCGGTGGCCGCACTGGCGGCGGCCCCGGTTCCGCTGGCCGGACCTGCGGTTCTGGCGGCGCCGGCGGCGGGCCGCGAAGTCCGGCCCGGCCACTGTGGAGGAACAGATCGCCGAGCTGATCGCCTCGCCCGACGAGCTGCCGGCCGTGCCCGCCGAGATCTACCTGTCCCTGGCCGACCGGCTCGCCGCCGAAGGCCGGTACGCCGAGGCGCTCCGCGAACGCTACCGGTCGGCCGTACGCGACCTCGTCCAGAACGGGGTCGTCGAGAACCGTCCGGGGTGGACGGTCGCGGAACTGGCCGGGGCGGCGGCGACCGCGCGGCCGGCGGTCGGCGTACCGCTGCGGGCGGCGAGTGGCCTGTTCAGCGAGGTCTGGTACGCCGAGCACGCCGCCACCGCCGAGCACGACGACCGGATGCGGGATTACGCCCACGACGTCCACGAGCGGCTGGTGAACCGATGACCGCCACGGTGACCACGACAGCGACCGCGGCCCCCGCACCCCCGGCGGCCGAAACGCCGACGCCGAAGCGACGCCGCCGGCGGCACCGGGTCGTCATCCCCTTCTCGGTGCTGTTCCTGCTCGTCGCCGGAACGATCGTGCTGCACGCCCTGAACGAGCCGGACCGGACCGACCTGTCCTTCCTCTCCCCCGGCAGCACCGCGCCGCTCGGCTCGTCGAAGCTGGCGGACCGGTTGCGCGCCAACGGAATCACCGTCGAACGGCAGACCAGCACGTCGGACGCGCTGGTGTCGGCGTACAAGGGGGACGCGACGCTGTTCGTGCCCGCGCCGGAACTGATGCCCACCGGCTACCTCACCATGCTGAGCCTTCTGCCCACCGGTACGCGGGTCGTCCTGGTCGAACCGGGCACCGACGAGCTGAACCGGGCGGACGCACCGGTCGTCGCGAGCGGTCGCCGATGGGCGTCGGCCGTGATGGATCGCGACGACGACACGGCCGGCGGGTGCGAGATCGACCTCGTCGACCGGGCCGGCCCCGCCGCCGCGTTGCGCACCGCGTACGCGCCGGGGGCGGACGTGACGGACTTCCGCTCCTGCTACGGCGGCGGCCTGGCCTCGGTCGGCTGGCAGTCGACCGAGCTGACCGTGGCCGGCAGCGTCGACCCGTTCCGCAACGACCGCATCGACGAGGTGGACAACTCGGCGTTCGCCGTCGGCCTGCTGTCGGGCCACTCCCGGGTCGTGTGGCTGGACGTCCACCGGCGCGAGGCCGGGCCCCAGGTGGACCCGAACGCGTCGGCGGGGGAAGGCGTACCCCCGTCGCTGGCTCCCGGCGGGGACGGCACCGGCACGGGCGACGGCGGCGGCTCCGGCCAGGGCGACGGCGGCAGCGGGTCGAACGGTGGCGGCGGCTCCGGCGGGTCGGACGACGACCAGGCCTCGGGCGCCGACCAGCCGCCCATCTGGACCCTGTTCCCCGCCGGGCTCTGGGCGACCCTCACGGGCCTGCTGTTGCTGGGGCTTCTGCTGGCGCTGTGGCGCGGGCGGCGGCTGGGGCCGCCGGTCGCCGAGCCGATCCCGTTCGCGGTCAAGGGCGCCGAGACGGTGCTCGGCCGCGCGCGGCTCTACCGGCGGGCGGGCGCCGTCCTGACCGGATCACAGACCCTGCGCCGCGAGACCGGACCGAGGATCGCGGCGGCGCTGGGCCTCCCGCCGACCGCCGACGCGGACACGCTGGCCCGGGCGATCGCCGCCCGGCACGGCGGCGATCCCGCGGAATACCTGGCGGTCCTGGCGGACGACCTGCCCAAGAAGGACGCCGAGCTGGTCGAGCTGGCCCGCGCCCTGGACAGCCTGCTGACGCTGGTCAGCACTCCGACGTACGACCCCGAACGAGGAGACACCCGTGGTTGAGCTCACCCCCGACGTCGACGCGGCCCGCATCGACGAGGACCAGGCCGCGAGGGCGGCCTTCGACCGGCTGCGCCTGGAGGTGGCCAAGGCGGTCGTCGGCCAGGACGGCGTGGTCGCCGGGCTCGCGATCGCCCTGCTCTGCCAGGGACACGTGCTGCTCGAAGGCCCGCCCGGGGTGGCCAAGACGCTGCTCGTACGGGCGTTCTCGGCCGCGCTGTCGCTGGACATGAAGCGGGTGCAGTTCACCCCCGACCTCATGCCCGGCGATGTCACCGGCTCGCTCATCTACGACCCGCGCGGCGCCAACTTCCAGTTCCGCGAGGGCCCGGTGTTCACGAACCTGCTGCTCGCCGACGAGATCAACCGGACGCCGCCCAAGACGCAGGCCGCGCTGCTGGAGGTCATGGAGGAGCGGCAGGTCTCGGTGGACGGCGTCGCCCGGCGGCTGCCCGAGCCGTTCCTGGTCGCCGCCACCCAGAACCCGATCGAGCACGAGGGCACGTACCCGCTGCCGGAGGCGCAGCTCGACCGGTTCCTGCTCAAGCTGACCGTCCCGCTGCCCAGCCGCGACGAGGAGCTCGGCGTCGTGCGCAACCACCACGTCGGCTTCGACCCGCGCGACCTGCGCGCCGCCGGGATCGGCCCGGTCGCTGGCCCGGCCGAGCTGATGCTCGCCCGCGAGCAGGTCCGCAAGGTGACCGTGGCCGACGGGGTGCTCGCGTACCTGGTCGACCTGTGCCGGGCCACCCGCACCACGCCCAGCGTCGAGCTCGGCGCCTCCCCGCGCGGCGCCACGAGCCTGCTCAACACCAGCAAGGCGTGGGCCTGGCTGGCCGGCCGGCAGTTCGTCACGCCCGACGATGTGAAGATCATGGCCCGGCCGACGCTGCGGCATCGGCTGCGGCTGCGCCCCGAGGCCGAGCTGGAAGGCGTCACCCCGGACGCAGTGCTGGACACCGTGCTGGCCGGCGTACCGACGCCGCGATGATCACCTGGAAGCCGGCCCTGCTGTTCGCCGCGGGGCTGCTCACCGTCTGGTGGTTGCCCTGGCCTTGGCTCGCGCTGCTCATTCTGATCGGCCTGGTCGCCCTCGTCAGCCTTGGCGACCTGATCGCCACGCCCAGCCCCGCCGCCCTCACCCTCAGCCGGTCGGGCGCCAAGGTCGTGCGGCTCGGCGAGGACGCCGTCGTGGACCTGCTCGTGCACAACCCCACGCCGTACGCGTACAAGCTGCGGGTCCGGGACGCCTGGGTGCCCTCGGCGGGACAGGCCGCGTACGCGGAGACGGTCGAGCTGGAGCCGGGCGCGACGGTGACTCTGCCGGCGAGGCTGCACCCCACCCGCCGGGGCGACCGACCGGCGGTACGCGTGACGTTGCGGGCCTACGGGCCGTGGTCCTTCGCCTTCAAGCAGGTACGCCACGCCCGCGCCGACGCGATGACGCCACAGTGGACACTGCGGGTGCTGCCGCGCTTCGACTCCCGCCGCCACCTGCCGGAGAAGCTGTCCAAACTGCGCACGGTCGAGGGCGCGACCGCCATCCGCGGCCGGGGACAGGGCACCGAGTTCGACGCGCTGCGCGAGTACGTGGTCGGCGACGACGTCCGGTCGATCGACTGGCGGGCGACCGCGCGGCGCAACGACGTCGTCGTGCGGACCTGGCGGCCGGAGCGGTCCCGGCGGGTCGTCTGCGTCCTCGACAGCGGTCGCACCAGCGCCGTACGCGTCGGCGACGTGCCCCGGCTCGACCACGCGATCGACGCCGCGCTCCTGCTGGCGGCCGTTGCCGAGAAGGCCGGCGACCAGGTCGACCTCATCGTCGCGGACGAACGCGTCCGGGCCACGGTCACGCGTACGGCCGGCCGGGCGCTGCTGACCCGGCTCGTGGACGCGCTCGCCCCGGTGCACCCGGCCACCGCCGAGACCGACTTCGAACTCATCGCCAGCGAGATCCTGCGTACCGAGCGCAAGCGCAGCCTGGTCGTGCTGTTCACCGCGCTGGAACCGGGCGCGCTCGGCGAAGGCCTGCTGCCCGTGCTGCCCCGGCTCGCCGCGCGGCACACCGTGCTGGTCGCGGCCGTCCACGATCCGATCATCGGCGAGCTGATCGAGACGCCGCCCACCGACGCGTCCGCCGTCTACCGCCGGGTCGCCGGGCTGCGCGCCCGCGAAGACCGGTCGCTGGTCGTGCGGTCGTTGTCACGGCACGGCGTACGCGTCCTCGACGCGGCCGCGGACCGGTTCGCGTCCGAGGTGACCGACGTCTACCTGGACCTCAAAGCCACCGGCCGCCTCTGACCATCGTGTCGCCCCGGCCCCGCCCCGCCCCGCCCTGCCCCGGCGCGGCCCGGCCCGGCCCGGCCCCAAGATCCCGTTTGGATCAGGTTTTTCACCCGAATCTTGGTCCATGATTCGGGTGATTTCCCTGATCCAAACAGGATCTTGGGGTCGGGCGGGATCTTGGGGCGAGGGCTGGACTGGGCTTGGGGCTGAGCGGGTGTCTCAGTGGGTTTCGAGGGCGTCGCGGAGGGTGAGCAGTTCGGCCGCCGCCTTGTCGGCCCGGCGGTCACCGAAGATCAGCAACGCGACGCTGCCGTGGTCGGCCCAGCCGCACAGCGTGTCCACGATGCTCTCGCCGTGGTGCTCGACGCACAGGACGACACCGCCCTGCGTACCGGCGTCGAACTTGTCCGGGTCGGTGAACGTGAACGACTGGGCGTAGCCCATCACCTGCCGCAGCGTCGTCTCGGGCTGGAAGACGTAGCCCGTGCCGACCGCGATCGCGATGTTGTCCGACAGGTGCCCCGACGGCCGCCGGTACGCGGTCGCCTGCACCTTGTCGAAGGTGCCCAGATCGGTCAGCAGCCCCTCGATGTCCACACCGGACGGTGACATCCCGGAGTTGGTGTTGAAGTAGCCGGGCATCTCGGTCGGGAAGCCCACCGCGGCCGGGTACCCCTTGGTCAACGAGGTGTACGCCCACACGCCGACCCCGCCGCACACGAGCAGCAGTACCACCGCGAAGATGCCCAGCTGCAGCCAGATCGACCGGCGCTTCTTCGGCGTACCAGGCGTACCGGGCGTACCGGGGGTCACGGCCTGCGGCTGACCCGCCTGCGGATAGCCGGTCTGCGGGTAGCCCGCCTGCGGATATCCCGGCTGCGGATATCCCGGCTGGGCATAACCGGGCTGGGCGTAACCGGGCTGGGGATATCCCGCCTGCGGATAGCCGGCCTGCGGGTAGCCGTAGGGCGCCTGCGGGTACGGCTGCCCCGGATACGGCTGACCCGGATATGCCTGTCCCGGGTAGGGCTGCGCCGGGTACGCCTGTCCGGGATAGACCGGCGCCGGGTACGCCTGGCCCGGATACTGTGCGGGATAAGGGTTCTGGTAGCCCGGCGGGTAGGCGTACTGCCCGGCAGCGGGCTGGTCGACGGCGGACGGCTCCGGCGGCGTTGCCGGCCCGCTCTGCTGCGACTCGGCGGCGGAAGGCTGCGCCCCAGGAAGCTCCGCCTCGGGCACGGCGGGCTGCTCTCCCTGCGAGGGAAGCTCCGCCTCCGGCGAGGAAGGCTGCTCTCCAGGCGCGGAAGGTTCGGCCTCGGGCGAGGAGGGCTGCGACTCGGGCAGGGGAACCGCCGGGGACGGCGATTCGGGCTGCGGAGCCGGGGACTGCCAGGGATCGGGCTGCGACACGAGCGTGAGAGTAGCCGTCGCGGCGCGTTCGCGGAGCCCCCCGATCCCGCCGGACCGCCGGATCAGTGCTCGACGTCCACCTGGACGGCTGCCGCCTCCGCCGCCCGCCCCCGGATCAGCACGTACGCGATGAATCCGAGCCACACCACGGCACCGATCGCGTCCTTGACGATCATCGGCAACGGAGACGGGGTCACGAACGCTTCGAGGCAGGCCGCGACGGCGAACACGGCGACAAGCCCGAGCACCCCGAGCAGCCCGGTACGCGCCGCGTACCCGACGGCGGCGCCGCGGCTCAGCTGCGGGCCGGGGGCCAGGGCCGCCCAGCCGATCCGCAGCCCGAGGGCGGCCGCGACGAAGACGGCGCTGAGTTCGAGCAGGCCGTGCGGCGCGATCATGCCGAAGAAGACGTCCGCCTTGCCGTGGCTGATCATCAGGCCGCCCATCAGCCCGAGATTGAGCGCGTTGGTGAACAGCACCCACAGCGCGGGCAGGATGAGCACGCCGCCGGCGAAGGTCTGCGCGCCGACCCACGCGTTGTTGGTCCAGACCTCGGCCGCGAAGTTCTGGGCCGCGTAATCGCTGTAGTACGAGACGAACTCCTTGTCGACGATGCGCTGGGCCTGGTCGTTCGACATCAACGCGGCCAGGGCGTCCGGGTTCTCCGTGAACCACACGCCGACGGCGACCGCGACCGCCAGGGACGCGATCGTCGTGCCGGCCCACCACCAGCGGGCCCGGTATACCACCAGCGGGAAGCCGTGGGTGAAGAACCGCCCGACGGCCCGCCACGAGAAGCCCTGCCCGCCGGTGACCGCCGCCCGTGCCGTGAGCACCAGCCGGGACAGCTGGGCGACGAGGGCGGGGTCGGGCAGGCGGCTGCGGACCGCCGACAGGTGCGTGGCCGCCCGCTGGTAGAGCACGACCAGCTCGTCCGCCTCCCGGGCGCTCAACCGGCGACGCCGGCTCAACTGCTCCAGGCGCCGCCATTCGGCCTGGTGCTCGGCCACGAACGCGTCGAGATCCACGTGCCCCTCCCCCGGTCCGGACCCCACGCGTACGCCGACAGCGGGGGTCGCCCGCACAGCGTAAGCTCCAATCGCCCGGGGGAGGTGACACACGTGACGACGGTGCTGCAGACGCCACCGACGCAGTTGGTCAGCGGCGAGGCGGTCCATCTCGACGTGCGCGTGGCCCGGCCCGGGTCGCGGGCGCTGGCCTTGATGATCGACATCGTGATCCAGCTGTTGCTGTTCTTCGTGCTCTGGGTCGTCGTCGGGATCGCCTCGCTCGCGGCGGGATTCGGCGACGCCGCGCTGGCCGGCGCGGTCGGCGTGACCATCATCGTGATCGTCTTCGTCGGTCATCAGGCGATCTGGGAGACCCTGACCGCCGGCCGCACCCCCGGCAAGTACGCGGTCGGCCTGCGCGTCGTGCGCGACGACGGCGGCCCGGTGCAGTTCCGGCACGCGCTCGTCCGGTCGCTGATCGGGGCGGCCGTCGAGTGGCCCGGCCTGCTGATGCCCGTGGTGACCTGGGTGGCGGCGATCGGCACGATGGCCGTCAACCCGCAGGGCAAACGGCTGGGCGACGTGGCCGCGGGCACGCTCGTCATCCACGAGCGCTCCCCGGCGACCTGGGGCTGGATTCCGGCCACGCCGCCGCCGCTGGCCGCCTGGGCGTCCACACTGGACCTCACCGGCCTCGACGACGAGCTCGCCCTGTCGGTCCGCCATTTCCTGGCCCGCAGCCGTCAGCTGAAGGAGCCCTTCCGGACGCGGCTCGGCATGGTGCTCGCGACCGAGGTCATGGCCAAGACGACCCCGCCGCCGCCACCGCAGACGCCCGGCTGGGCGTACCTGGCGGCGGTTCTGGGTGAGCGGCACCGGCGCAGCGCGGCCCGGCTCGCGGCCGCCCGGGCGACGCACGCCTCGCTCTGGCCGGAGCTGTTCCCGGTCGCACCGCCGGCGCCGCACACGTTCACGGCACCGGCTCCCTGGTCACCGATGCCGGCGCCGAGCCCGTCGATCCCCGGACAGCCGGTCCGCCCGGCCGCCCCGATCCCGCCTCAGCGCCTGCTCTAGCCGGAGCGCCCGGCGCCTGGCGGGAGGTCGTTCAGGCGAACAGCGCCCGGCCCCAGAAGTCCGCCGCGCCGCTCACACCCGCCGGGCAGGCCCAGACACCGCTGGACACGTGCCGGATGTACTCGTTGAGCGAGTCGTTGCGCGACAGGCTCTTCTGCACCGTCACGAACTGCTTGCGCGGATCCCGCTGGTACGCCATGAAGAACAGTCCCGCGTCGAGCCGTCCGAGGCCGTCCGACCCGTCGACGAAGTTGTACCCGCGCCGGAGCAGGTGCGCGCCGCCGTTGTGGTCGGGGTGGGCAAGGCGTACGTGGGAGTCCTTGGCGATCAGCGGCATGCCGTCGCCGTCCTTGGCGTCGAAGTTCGGTTCGTCGAACTCCTTGGCCGAACCCAGCGGAGCGCCCTCGCCCTTGGTACGCCCGAAGATCTGCTCCTGCTCGCCGAGCGAGGTCCGGTCCCAGGTCTCGATGATCATTCGGATGCGCCGGGTGACCAGGTAGGAGCCGCCCGACATCCAGTTCGCGCCGTCCTCGGCCGCCGCCCAGAGCTGCTGCGGCAGCAGTTCGGTGTCCTCGGCCTTGAGGTTGCGCGTACCGTCCTTGAACCCGAGCAGGTTGCGCGCTGTGGCCTGGTCCCGCGACGTCGACGACGTACGCCCGAACCCGAGCTGGGAGTACCGCACGCTCACCTTGCCGAACCCGATGCGGGCCAGGTTGCGGATCGCGTGCACGGCCACCTGCGGATCGTTGGCGCACGCCTGGATGCACAGGTCGCCGCCGGAGATCTCGGCCTGCAGCGCGTCCCCGCGGAACGCGGGCAGGTCCGCCAGGGCGGCCGGGCGCTTGTCGGCGATGCCGAACCGGTCGACGCCGTCGGCCGTGCGAAACAGCGTCGGCCCGAAGCCGATGGTGAGGGTGAGGCCGCTGGGCGGCAGGCCGAGCGCCTCGCCGGTGTCGTCCGGCGGCGCCTCGGCGATCCCGTCGACGGCACCGATCAGCCCGGCGTCGTGTCCCTGCGTCATCCGCGCGGCCGCGGCGGTCCACTGGCGCAGCAGCTCGATGAGGTCCGCGCGGTCCTTGGTGATCACGTCGAACGCCACGAAGTGCAGCCGGTCCTGGGCCGGCGTGACGATCCCGGCCTGGTGCTCGCCGTAGAACTCGATCGCGTCGGCCGCCGCCTTGGCCGCCGCGGCGGGCGTACCGCCGCCGGACAGCAGCGCCGTCGCTCCCGCGGCGACCCCCGCCGCGCCCGCGGCCCCGAGTCCTCCGAGTGTCAGCGCCTTGCGCCTGGACACCATGACGTCTCTCCTACCTAGACGGCCGGGCCCACCGTGGTCGCGGCGGGCCCGGACTGCGTACTCAGCTGATGGCCGCGGCGACCTTGCTGACCGGCTCGGCCACGGCGTTGATCGAGTCGGACAGCTCCTTGAGCTCGTCCTTCGACAGGGTCGTGATCAGCTTCCAGCCGTCACTGGCGCGGTGCTTCGCCAGCGTGGTCTCGACGCCCTTGAAGCCGCTGTCCAGCTTGGCGATGAGGTCCGGCGCCTTGTCCTCCAGGGACGGGCGCAGCGCCGCGATGGCCGCCTTCGAGCCTTCCAGGTTGGCCGCGAAGTCCCACAGGTCGGTGTGCGAGTAGCGGTCCTCCTCGCCCGTGATCTTGCTGGCGGCCATCTCGTCGAGCAGTTCCTTGGCGCCGTTCGCCAGCTGCAGCGGGCTCAGCTTCTCTGTGGTGGCCTTGGCGACCAGCTCCTGCACGTCCTTGACCAGCTGGTCGGCGATCGGCCCGTCCTGGGCGATCGAGCCGGTCCACAGGTCCTTCTCCAGGCGGTGGAAGCCGGTCCACTCGGTGCCCGCCTCGACGTCGTCCTCCCGGCCGTCGAGCTTCGGGTCCAGGTCGCCGAAGCTCTCCGCCACCGGCTCGACCCGCTCGTAATAGGTCCGCGCCACCGGGTACAGGGCCTTCGACTTCGTCACGTCGCCCGCCTTGACGGCGGCGGCGAACTCCTGCGTCTTCACCAGCAGGCCGTCGGTCTGCGTCTTCACGTAGGCCTGGTAGTTCTCGCTCGCCGCGGCCAGCTTCGCGTCCGCGGTCAGCGGCGCGGCCGAGCCGGACACCGTGAACTTCGCGCGGATACCGTCGCCGATCATCCCGGGCTTGCAGGCCGTCTCGTACGCGCCCGCAGGCAGCTCCATCTTCAGCTCCACGGGTACGCCGGGCAGGATGTTCTCCTTCTCGCCCATGACCCGGTCGCCGGCCGCGTACACGTAGAACTCCGTGACCTTCGAGCCGCTGTTGGTGACCTTGAAGGTGACCGTGCCGGCCGGGGCCTCCGCCTTCGCGACGTCGCAGGCGGTGTCGTTGGCGCTCACCGCGATGGGGCCGCCCGCGGCGTCACCGGTCGTGGTCTTGTCGTCCTTGCCGCAGCCGGTCAGGCCGAGCATGGCGACGCCGAGGACGGCGGCCGGGACGAGCAGGTGTCTACGCATCTGATGACTCCAACGATCAGTTGACGGAGGACGGTGCGGCACCGGCCGGCGCCGCGGCGGACGGCTGCGCGGCGGGCTTCGCCGGCTTCTTGCGCCACAGGAAGAGAACGAGTACCGGCACCACGTACACACACCAGCCGATCGTCTCCAGCACCGAAGGCTGGGCGGTGATGTTGAACATGCCCGACAGGAGCATCCCGTACCACGAGGTCGGGTCGAACCAGCCGGAGATGTCGAAGGCGTGGTTGCTGAGCCCCGGCAGGACGCCGGCCTCCTGGAAGTCGTGCACGCCGTACTTGAAGATGCCGGCGGCGACCAGGATCAGGAGCAGGCCCGTCCAGGTGAAGAACTTGGTGAGGTTGATCCGCACGAGGCTCGCGTACAGGCCGAAGCCGAGGCCCACGGCGGTCAGGATGCCGGCGGAGATCGCCACGACCGACCAGACCGACGGGGCGCCCTGCACGATGCCGACGAAGATCACCGACGTCTCGACGCCCTCGCGGGCCACGGCCAGGAACGCCATGAGCACCACCGCGACCGGGCCGAGCTTGATCGCGTCTTCGAGCCGCGCGCGCAGCTGCCCCGCCATCGAGCGGGCCGCCCGGCGCATCCAGAAGATCATCCAGGTCACGAACACGACCGCCACGACGGACGTGATCGCCTCGAAGAGTTCGCGGCCGGGACCGTTCAGGCGCTCCGACGCGTACCCGAGAATCAGGACGACCGCGACGGAGAGCGCGACCGCGCAGCCCACGCCGCCCCAGACGAGCGGCAGGTGGCGCTTGCGGTCGGACTTCACCAGGAAGCCGACCAGGATGGTGACGACCAGGGTTGCCTCGAGGCCCTCGCGTAGTCCGGTCAGGAACGTGGCGAGGAAGACGTTGCCCGTCATGGCGCGCTCCCGGGGTCTCGGTTACTTAGCTGAGGCGGCCCTAAGTTAGGGCAGCCACACCTTAAGTCCCCGACCGGGGGTGCCGTCAAGCGGAGGGCGCGAATCCGGCCCAGATCTCATTCGGGTCGCAAGCGATACGCGACGCGTGACCAAATGTTCCCTTTTGCTTGACATGTCCCTTACGCGATGTAAGCCTATAACCACGCAGCGTGAGGCCGGGGATCCCGGCGTCGCGCGCGGGGGAACCAAACCGGGGGGATGTACGCCGGTGGTCACCGGGAGCGGAGGGTCCGCGAACGGCGACCACCGGCGTACGCACATGTCCGCCACAGGGACCCCCGCGGGGACATCCGCGCACGTCCGGGCCTACGGCGACTTGTAGGGTGAAAGTCGCATCACCGAAGCGTCGCGACGTCGGACGCTGGTCAGCCGACCGACAGGAGTTCATCTATGACCCGCACCCTGGTCAACGGCGATTACAAGGTCGCCGACCTTTCCCTGGCCGCCTTCGGGCGCAAGGAGATCCAGCTCGCCGAGCACGAGATGCCCGGCCTCATGGCGATGCGCCGCGAGTACGCGCAGTCGCAGCCGCTGCGCGGGGCCCGCATCACGGGCTCGCTGCACATGACCATCCAGACCGCGGTCCTCATCGAGACGCTGGTGGCGCTCGGTGCCGACGTACGCTGGGCGAGCTGCAACATCTTCTCCACGCAGGACCACGCGGCCGCCGCGGTCGTCGTCGGGCCGACCGGGACCGTCGACGCGCCGGCCGGCGTACCGGTCTTCGCCTGGAAGGGCGAGACTCTCGAAGAGTACTGGTGGTGCACGGAGCAGATCCTGCTCTGGCCGGGCGGCGAGGGCCCGAACATGATCCTCGATGACGGCGGCGACGCGACCCTGCTCGTCCACAAGGGAGTGCAGTTCGAGGCGGCGGGCGCGGTTCCGTCGGCCGGCCCCGAGGACTCCGAGGAGTACGCGGTCATCCTGTCGGTCCTGCAGCGTTCGCTGACCGAGGACGCCAAGCGCTGGACGAACGTCGCGGCCCAGATCAAGGGCGTGACCGAGGAGACCACGACCGGCGTGCACCGGCTCTACGAGATGCACACCGGCGGCTCGCTGCTCTTCCCGGCGATCAACGTCAACGACTCGGTGACGAAGTCCAAGTTCGACAACAAGTACGGCTGCCGGCACTCGCTGATCGACGGCATCAACCGCGCCACCGACGTCCTGATCGGCGGCAAGGTCGCGGTCGTCTGCGGCTACGGCGACGTGGGCAAGGGCTGCGCGGAGTCGCTGCGCGGCCAGGGCGCGCGGGTGATCATCACCGAGATCGACCCGATCTGCGCGCTGCAGGCGGCCATGGACGGCTACCAGGTCACCACCCTGGACGACGTGGTCGAGACGGCCGACATCTTCGTCACCGCGACCGGCTGCAAGGACGTCATCACCGCCGACCACATGGCCCGGATGAAGCACCAGGCGATCGTCGGCAACATCGGCCACTTCGACAACGAGATCGACATGGCCGGCCTGGCCAAGCTGCCGGGCGTCGCCAAGGAGAACATCAAGCCGCAGGTCGACGAGTGGATCTTCGCCGACGGCCACACGATCATCGTGCTCTCCGAGGGGCGCCTGCTGAACCTCGGCAACGCCACGGGCCACCCGTCGTTCGTGATGAGCAACAGCTTCACGAACCAGGTCATCGCCCAGGTCGAGCTGTTCACCAAGACCGAGGAGTACCCGGTCGGCGTCTACGTGCTGCCCAAGCACCTCGACGAGAAGGTCGCCCGCCTGCACCTCGACGCGCTCGGCGTCAAGCTCACCGAGCTCAGCAAGGGGCAGGCGGAGTACCTGGGCATCCCGGTCGAGGGCCCCTACAAGGCGGACCACTACCGGTACTGATCATTCTTCGGGCCCGGGGCATTCAAGATCAAGATCTGTTTGTCCCGGGCCCGACTTACCGACGCTCACGTCCGACGATCTTGCGCGAGTGTCTCGAATTTCGTCCGGTGTGGCCGAATTGCCCGGACATTCGCGCAAGATCGGCGCAGTTGGGTGAGCGGGGTTGATCTTGCTAGTCCCCGATGGTCGCCAGGTACAGCTCGCCGGTTCCCTCGATGCGCAGCGGGCCGCCGCCGGCCGCGCCGAACGCGGCCTCACCGCCGCGCAGCATTGTCGGGCCGGCGTCGTCGGTGACGGTGAACTCGCCTCGGAGGCAGAGGACCGTACGCGGACCCTCCGGGTCGAGAGTCGCGGTTCCGGTGATGCGGTGCAGGGCGAAGTCGTCGACCGGAACGGGCCAGGTGACAACGTTGTCCCGCACCGGGACCGCCGGCAGGATCGGATCGAGGAGCGGCTCGAAGCGCAGGACCGCCAGCAACTCGTCCACGTCGACCCGCTTGGGCGTGAGCCCGCCGCGCAGGACGTTGTCGCTGGCCGCCATGATCTCCACCCCCACCCCCCGCAGGTACGCGTGGAGGTTCCCCGCCGGCATCCAGATCCCGTCGCCGGGTTCGAGGGTGACGTGGTTGAGCAGGAGCGCGACCAGTACTCCCATGTCGTCCGGGTACCGGGCGGCCAGTTCGCCGGCGAGCGGGTGCGCCGCGGCGGCCGCGACCAGCTCCCGGCGCTCCCCCGCCGGCCAGCGCAGCAGCGTCTCCACGGCCTGGCGGAGGTCGCCGGCCGCGAGCAAGTCCACCACAACGGCCAGCGCGGGGATGCCGAGTGCGTCGAGGACCTTCGCCGACGCGTCGGCCGGCCGGAATCCGCAGAGCGCGTCGAAGGGCTCGGTCGCGACCAGCAGTTCGGGCTTGTGATTGCCGTCCACGTAGTTCACGTCACCGGCGGCGTACGCGCTGCGGGCCCGGTCCAGATCCGGATGGGCCTGCAAGGACAGCGGCGCGTCGGCGGCGAGGACCTTGAGCAGGTAGGGCAGCCGCGGCCCGAACCGCTGCTCGACGGCGTCACCGAGCAGCGAGGGTTCGTCCGCGATGGCCTGATCCAGGGGACCGGACGGCAACCGGGACGGCCCCGACGGATGCGCGCCGATCCACAGCTCCGCCTCGGGACCGTCGGCCGCCGGCCGGCCCTGCAAGGCGGCGATGGCGGTACGCGATCCCCAGGCGTACGGCTGAATGATGCTGGTGAGGGGCTGCATGACCGGGCTACCCGACGGCGGGGGCGGGATCGTCGGCCGGAACCCGGTAGAGATCAGGCTCGATGTAGATGACGCGCGCGATCGGCACGGCCGCGCGGATGCGCTGCTCGATCGCGTCGATCCCGGTCACGATGCGCTCGGCGGAGTCGCCGTGCCGAATCGCGATCTTCGCCGCCACGAGGAGTTCCTCGGGACCGAGGTGCAGCGTACGCATGTGGATGATCCGTTCGGCCTCGTCGCCGGACAGGATCGCCCGCTCGATCGCGTCCACGTCGGTGTCGGTCGCGGCCTCGCCGAGCAGCAGGCTCTTCGTCTCGAAGGCCAGGATGACCGCGATCGCGACGAGCAGCAGGCCGATCATCGCCGTGCCGGCCGCGTCCCACCGGCCGTCGCCGGTCACCAGGGTCATCGCCACGCCGATCAGGGCGAAGACGAGGCCGATCAGCGCGCCGAAGTCCTCCAGCAGCACGACCGGCAGCTCGGGCGCCTTGGCCCGGCGGATGAACTGGCTCCAGCTCGCCTTGCCGCGGATGTGGTTGGCCTCCTGGATGGCGGTGCGGAAGGAGAAGCCCTCCAGGCCGATGGAGACGACCAGGACGAGGATCGGCAGCCACGCCCAGCTCTCGATCGGGTGCGGATCATGCCACTTGTGGTACGCCTCGTACAGCGCGAACAGGCCGCCGACGCTGAACAGCACGATCGACACGATGAAGCCGTAGATGTAGCGCTCCCGGCCGTAGCCGAACGGGTGCCGAGGGGTGGCCTCCCGTTTGGCCCGCTTGCCGCCGACCAGCAGCAGAACCTGATTACCTGAGTCAACTACGGAGTGGATGGCCTCCGCCAGCATCGAGGACGAACCGCTCAGGGCAAAGGCGATGAACTTCGTCACCGCGATGCCCAGGTTCGCCGAGAGGGCCGCGATGACGGCCTTGGTGCCTCCTCCAGAGCTCACGCTCGCAATTTCTCCTTCAACTCGGTGACGGCCGGCACCGCCATCGGGTCCAATCCATGCGCCAGCCCGAGGTAGACGGACGCGAAGTCGGGGACGGCCACCAGCGACGCGAAGCGCTCCAGCACCGAGCCGCCCTCGGCGGTCACCAGCGTGCACCGGATGCCCCGGCGGTCGCAGAGCGCCTGGACGGCCTCGATACGGCGCTGCTCGACGGCGGCGGGCGTACTGATCTCGTCGTCGGCGAGGCCGCCGTCCTGCAGCAGGGTCACCGACAGCCGGGTCGCCGTGTCGTCGACGTCCTCGGGGTCGGCGAAGATGTCGCGGGTGGACTCGGCGAGGGCGCCGAAGTAGCCGTCGAGCAGACCGACCCGGCCGCGCCCGGCCTCGCCCAGCTCACCGGTGATCACCGGGTAGCGCGCGTTGGCCGACAGCGTGTCGCCGAAACGGCGGGCGGCCATCGAGGCCAGCGGCGAGGAACCCCACACGACCGGCACGGAGCCGGCCAGGGCGATCGCCATGCTCTTGGCCGGATTGACGAAGCTCTCGGCCGTCGGGCGGCACCGGTCGGCGTCCGCGTCCAGGCGCGAGGCCGTCTCGGCGAGGTCCGCCTCGGTGATCTTCACCAGGCCCAGCGCCCGCGCCGCGAGCAGCACCGGCACGGTCAGCGCCCACAGGCTCGCCCGCGCGGCGGCCCGCCGGGGTACACCGACGAACGGCGCCCGGGCCCGCTCGGCCACCGCCTCCAGCGGCGAACCGGGAGCACCGATCGCGACCAGCCGGGCCCCGCGCCGCGCCGCGGCCTCGGCCGCCGCCAGCGCCTCCGGGGAACGGCCGCTCGCCGACACCGCGATCACCACGTCCGCCGCGCCCACCCAGCCGGGTACGCCGGAGTGGCGGTGCGCGAGCACGGGCACGGGACAGCGCGGTCCGGCCACGGTCGCCAGCAGATCACCGGTACGCGCGGCCGTGCCGGCGCCGGCGATCACGATGGCCCGGGGCCGGCCCTCGTCGGCCAGCCGGGTCAGGTTCACCTCGGCGGTCAGCGCGGTCGACTCGCGTACCTGGGAGCCGGCGGAGGCCGTCGCCCGGAGCATGCCGCCCGGATCGTTGGCCTCCAGGCCGGCCGCGTCGTCCAGCAGCGCCTCGTCGACGGTGCGGGAGCCGCGTACGCCGGCCGCGCCGTCGACGGGGTTCATCACTGGATCACCTCATCGAGCAGCAGCACCGGCAGACCGTCCCGGACCGGGAAGACCCGGCCGCACGAGGTGCAGGTGAGGGTCTGCGCCTGGTCGTCGAACGTGAGTGGCGCGTGGTCCTCCGCGGGACACGCCAGGACTTCGAGCAGCAGCGGATCCAGCGTCGGCGAGCCCTCCGGCGAGCCGCCACCCTGGGTTCGGCCAGCCGGGGTGGGCTCGCCCGAGCCGCCAGGAGTTCGGCCAGCCGGGGAGGGCTCGCCCGAGCCGCCAGGAGTTCGGTCAGCAGACATGCGCAGCAGCCTACCCGCGCACGATGGCGAGAACCTCATCACGCAACGCGGCCACGCGCTCGGCGGACGGGGCCTCGATGTTGAGCCGGAGCAGCGGCTCGGTGTTCGACGGGCGCAGGTTGACCCAGGCGCCGTCGTCGAACGTGATCGTGAGGCCGTCCAGCTCGTCCTGCGGCCGGTCGGCGAAGTGGTCCTTGACCTCGGCGAGCTTCGCCTTGCCGTCGGTCACAGTGGAATTGATCTCACCACTGGCGGCGTACCGCTCGAACCGGGCGCCGAGCTCCGACAGCGGCCGGTCCTGACCGCCCAGGGCGGCGAGGACGTGCATCGCGGCCAGCATGCCGGTGTCGGCGCCCCAGAAGTCGCGGAAGTAGTAGTGCGCCGAGTGCTCTCCGCCGAACACCGCGTTCGTGGTGGCCATCTCCGCCTTGATGAACGAGTGCCCCACCCGCGTACGCACCGGGTGGCCCCCGTTCTCGGTGACGATCTCGGGCACCGCCTTCGAGGTGATCAGGTTGTGGATGACCGTGCTGCCGGGGTACTTGGCGAGTTCCCGGGTGGCGATCAGAGCGGTGATCGCGCTCGGCGAGACCGGCGCTCCGTCGGCGTCCACGATGAAGCAGCGGTCGGCGTCGCCGTCGAACGCGACGCCGAGGTCCGCGCCCTCCGCGACCACCCGCGCCTGCAGGTCGACGATGTTCTTGGGCTCCAGCGGGTTGGCCTCGTGGTTCGGGAACGAGCCGTCGAGCTCGAAGTACATCGGCACGATGTCCAGCGGCAGCGCCGGCAGGAGCGCGTCACCGAGCACGGCCGGCACGGTGTGGCCGCCCATGCCGTTGCCCGCGTCCACCACGACCTTCAGCGGCCGGATGCCCGACAGGTCCACCAGCCCGCGCAGGTGCGCCGCGTAGTCCGCGAGCATCTCCCGCTCGGAGTAGCCGCCCACCAGCTCGCCGGTCTTGGCGTCGCTGTCGAGCAGTTCCTGGGCGATCTCCTGTACGCGTGCCAGCCCCGACTCCTGCCCGACCGGCTTCGCACCGGGGTAGCAGTGCTTGATCCCGTTGTACTTGGCCGGGTTGTGGCTCGCGGTGAACATCGCGCCGGGCAGGTCCAGGATGCCGGAGGCGTAGTACAGCTCGTCGGTCGAGCAGAGGCCGACGTTGATCACGTCGAAGCCCTCCGCCCGCGCGCCCTCGGCGTACGCCTCGATCAGGCCGGGGCCCGATTCGCGCATGTCGTGGGCGAGCACGATGGTCCGCTGGGTCACGCCGCGCTCGACGAGGACCCGGGCGAACGCCGTGCCGATCGCCCGCGCGATGTCGGCGTTCAGCTGGTCGGGCACCGTTCCCCGAACGTCGTACGCCTTGATGATCTGGGACAGATCGGGCACGGCTGCACTCCTCATGACTCGGCGGATCGCTCGCGTCACAGCCTAGTCAAGCCGGGCCGGGCCGCGAGCCGAGGCCGCTACAGATCGAGTGCTACAGATCTATGCCGGTCAGTACCATCACCTTCGGGTCGGTGTAGTCGTCCATGGCGCTGCGCAGGCCCTCACGCCCGACGCCCGAGCCCTTGAGCCCGCCGTAGGGCATCTGGTCGGCCCGGAAGGACGGCACGTCGCCGACGATCACGCCGCCGACCTGGAGCACCCTGTGCGCGTGGAAGGCCGTCTGCAGGCTGTGCGTGAACACCCCCGCCTGCAATCCGTACGCCGAGTCGTTGACCTGCTCGAACGCATCCCCATCGGAGTCCGCCGGGCCGAGGACGAGGACCGGGCCGAACACCTCCTCGCAGCTCACCTTGGCGTCGGCGGGGACGTCGGTCAGGACGGTCGGCGCGATGGTCGAGCCGTCCCGCGTACCGCCGGCGAGGACCCGTGCGCCGCCGGCGACCGCTTCGGCGACCCACTGCTCGATGCGATCGGCCGCCGCGGCGTTGATCACCGGCCCCACCTGTACGCCGTCCGCCCCCGGATCGCCCGTCTTGAGCGCTTCGACGGCGGCGACGAGGCGGGGCGTGAACCGGTCCAGCAGCCCGGACGCGACGATGACCCGCTGCACGGCGATGCAGCTCTGACCGGCCTGGTAGTTGCCGAACAGGGCGATCCGCTGGGCCGCCCAGTCGAGGTCGGCGTCGGAGGACCAGTCGGCGCACACGACGGCCGCGGCGTTGCCGCCGAGTTCGAGGGTGACGTGCTTGTCAGGCACCGCCCGGCGGATGGAGGCGCCGACCGGCCCGGATCCCGTGAACGAGACGACCGGCAGGCGAGGGTCGGCGACCAGCCCGGGAGCGTCCTCGTTGGGCACCGGCACCACCGAGTACGCCCCGGCGGGCAGGTCGGTCTCGGCGAGGATCTCGCCGAGCAGCAGGGCGCTCAGCGGCGTGGCCGGCGCCGGCTTGAGCACGATCGGGGCGCCGACCGCGATCGCCGGGGCCACCTTGTGCGCCACCAGGTTGAGCGGGAAGTTGAACGGCGAGATGCCGAGCACGGGCCCCTTGGGGAAGCGGCGGACGACCGCCATCCGGCCGGCCGCGGCGGCGTCGGTGTCCAGCCGCTGCAGTTCGCCCGAGAACCGGCGGGCCTCCTCGGCCGCCCAGCGGAACGTCGAGACCGCCCGGCCCACCTCGCCCCGCGACCAGACCAGCGGCTTGCCGTTCTCGGCCGTGATCAGGGCGGCGAACTCCTCGGCCCGCTCGGCGATCCGGCGGCTGACGTGGTCGAGCGCGGCGGCCCGGGTCGCGGCCGGCGTACCGGCGAAGGTGGCGGCCACGTCGGCGGCGGCCTGGACCGCCCGGTCGACCTGCTCCGGCGTCGCGTACGTGGTGCGGCCGACCTCCCGTCCGTCGTAGGGCGAAAGGACGGGAAGTTCCGCCGCGCCGTGCTCAGGCTTGCCGGCGATCCAGATGGGCTCGACCATGAACCCGAGCCTAGTCCAGCCCCGGTGGGCGATACCAAGGCCTCGACACGGAAATAGTTGCCGACCATCTTGCTTGCGACGAAATCAGTGGCAAGGATGCTCAGAAACAACCCGAATCCGGAGCGGATGATGGACAGAACGCTGCGTAACTTCATCAACGGCGAACACCGGGCACCGGCCGAGGGCCGCCACGCCGACCTCGTCGACCCGAGCACGGGCGAGGTGTTCGCGTCCGCGCCGGTCTCCACCGCGGAGGACGTCGACCTCGCCATGAAGGCGGCCAGCGCCGCGTTCCCGGGCTGGCGCGACGCCACGCCGTCCGAACGCCAGCGCGCCCTGCTGAAGCTCGCCGACGCCGTCGAGGCGCACGCCGAGGAGCTGGTGGCGCTGGAGAGCGAGAACACCGGCAAGCCGCTCGGCCTGACGATGAGCGAGGAGATCCCGCCCGCCGTCGACCAGCTGCGCTTCTTCGCGGGTGCGGCCCGGATGCTCGAGGGCCGGGCCGCCGCCGAGTACCTCGCCGGCCACACCAGCTACGTACGCCGCGAGCCGATCGGCGTCTGCGCCCAGGTCACGCCGTGGAACTACCCGCTGATGATGGCCGTCTGGAAGTTCGCCCCGGCCATCGCGGCCGGCAACACCGTCGTCCTCAAGCCGTCGGACACCACGCCGGTGTCCACGCTGCGGCTGGCCGAGCTGGCGGCGGAGTTCCTGCCGGAAGGCGTACTCAACGTGGTGTGCGGCGACCGGGACACGGGCCGCGCGCTGGTCACGCACCCGGACCCGCAGTTCGTCTCGATCACGGGCTCGACGCGCGCGGGCATGGAGGTGGCCGCGGCGGCCGCGCCGGACCTGAAGCGCACCCACCTGGAGCTGGGCGGAAAGGCGCCGGTGCTGGTCTTCGAGGACGCGGACCTCGCGGCGGCGGCCGAGGCGATCGCGCTCGCCGGCTACTTCAACGCGGGCCAGGACTGCACCGCGGCGACCCGGGTGCTGGTCGCGCCGGCCGTGCACGACGAGTTCCTGGCCGCCCTGACCGAGCAGGCCCGCAACACCAGGACCGGCCGGCCCGACGACGAGGACGTGCTCTTCGGCCCGGTGAACAACGTCCACCAGCTGGAACGGGTCCAGGGTTTCCTGAACCGGCTGCCCGACCACGCGACCGTGACCACCGGCGGGCAGCGCGTCGGCGACCGCGGGTTCTTCTTCGCCCCCACGGTGATCGGCGGCGTACGCCAGACCGACGAGATCATCCAGGACGAGGTGTTCGGCCCGGTCATCACCGTGCAGTCCTTCGAGGACGAGGCGGACGCGATCCGGCTCGCCAACAACGTCCGCTACGGCCTGGCCTCCAGCGTCTGGACGCGCGACCACGGCCGGGCGATGCGGGTCAGCCGCGCGCTCGACTTCGGCTGCGTCTGGGTCAACACCCACATCCCCCTGGTCGCGGAGATGCCGCACGGCGGCTTCAAGCACTCCGGCCACGGCAAGGACCTGTCCATGTACGGCCTGGAGGACTACACCCGGGTCAAGCACGTCATGCACAACATCGGGATGTGATCATGTCCGCCTCCGAAGACCTGCACAAGCGCCGCCTCGCCGCCGTCGCCCCCGGTGTCACCTCGGCCATCTCCTCCTATGTGGACAATGCCGCCGGGGGTACGCTCACCGACGTCGACGGCCGCGAGTGGATCGACTTCGCCGCGGGCATCGCGGTGACCAGCGTCGGCAACAGCGCCCCACTCGTGGTGCAGGCCGTCCAGGACCAGGTCGCCCGGTTCACGCATACCTGCTTCATGGTCGCGCCCTACGAGTCCTACGTGTCCGTCTGCGAACAGCTCAACGCGCTGACGCCGGGCACCTTCGAGAAGCGGTCGGCCCTGTTCAACTCCGGCGCCGAGGCCGTCGAGAACGCCGTCAAGATCGCCCGGTACGCGACCCGCCGCCCGGCCGTCGTCGTCTTCGACCACGGATACCACGGGCGTACGAACCTGACGATGGCGCTGACCGCCAAGGTGATGCCCTACAAGGACGGGTTCGGCCCGTTCGCGCCGGAGATCTACCGGGCCCCGATGTCGTACCCGTTGCGTGACGGGCTGTCCGGCGAGGCTGCCGCGGCCCGCGCCATCGACATCATCGAGAAGCAGGTCGGCGCGTCGAACGTGGCCGCGATCCTGATCGAGCCGATCCAGGGCGAAGGCGGCTTCGTCGTACCGGCGCCTGGATTCCTGCCGGCGCTGGCGGACTGGGCCCGCTCGGCGGGTGCCGTGTTCATCGCCGACGAGATCCAGACCGGGTTCTGCCGCACGGGCGACTGGTTCGCCTCGACCCACGAGGGGATCGAGCCCGACCTGATCACCACGGCCAAGGGGATCGCGGGCGGCCTGCCGCTGGCCGGAGTCACCGGCCGGGCGTCCATCATGGACACGGTGCACGCCGGGGGTCTCGGCGGCACCTACGGCGGCAACCCGATCGCGTGCGCGGCGGCGCTGGGCGCGATCGAGACGATGCGTACGCTCGACCTCGCCGCGGCGGCCCGCCGGATCGGAGCCACGATCACCGACCGCCTGGCATCCCTCGACCACCCCGCCATCGCCGAGGTACGCGGCCGCGGCGCCATGGTCGCGGTCGAACTGGTCAAGCCCGGCACCCTCGAACCGGACGCGGCCCTCACGTCCTCCATCAACAAGGCGTGCCACGCGGCGGGACTACTGACATTGACGTGTGGCACCTATGGAAACGTGTTCCGATTCCTCCCGCCGCTCGTCATGCCGGACGCCATTCTGGAGCGCGGACTCGACATCCTTTCCCACGCATTCGATAATAACCATTAACCATTGTTCCAATATAGACAGAGAGCACGCTTCAGGCCCGGAAGTGTCCTAGATGTGCCTCGAACGGTCGACCTACAGTGACTCCGCCGACGCGCTGAATAGTCGATCCGCGAGGCGAATCAATGGACGCTACTCTGGAGGAGGAACCGTGTCCTACACGCAGCTGGAGGCCCGAGTGCGCGAACTGGAGGACAACCACGTGCGCAAACTGGGCGAGGACGACGCCGCCCTTTACGACATGGTGAAGGAGGCCAATACGGGTGTGAGCACCGTCGGCCGGAAGGTCGCCGCACTCCACGGCGAGTTCACGGAGTTTCGCGCGGAGACGGTTCGCCGCTTCGACACTCTGGAGACCCGGATCGAAGAGGTGGACGCCAGGGCGCAGGTTCGTGCCGATGATCTCGAACGATCGATGAATACCAAGTTCTTTATGGCCGAGCATCAGATGCGTGTCGAGTTCGCGAAGGCCGACGCGAAGATGGACCGCGGCTTCGCGGCGGCCGACGAGCGGATGAACCAGCTCAACAGCAAGATCGACGGCGTGCACAGCGAGCTGACCCAGAAGGTCGACACACTGGGCGGGAAGATCGATCTGATCCTGGACCACCTGAAGATCGGCTAGCCGACAGCGCTGGCTGGAGGTCGGGGCGGGGCCGCCGCATCATGCGACGACCCCGCCCCGAAAGCACTGCAACCCTAGGCGTCGGCGAGCCGGGCCGCGCCGATCCGCATCCCCCACGGGCTGCCGTACTCGCCGAGCTTGTCGAGGAACGGGAGCGCGTCGAACGCTTCCGCACCCAGAACCCCGGTCCCCGACCACTGCCCCGACGCGAGCAACTCCAGCGCGATCACCGGGTTGACCGCCGTCTGCCAGACGACCGCCTGGTGGCCGTACTCGTCCATCGACCAGGCGTTGTCGACCACGTGGTAGAGGTAGACCTCCTGGTACTCCCCGTCCGTTCCGACTCCGGTGACCAGGGTGCCCGCGCAGGTCTTGCCCCGCATGCGGTCGCCCAGCGTCGCCGGGTCGGGCAGCCGGGCCGCGAGGACGTCGCGGGGGGACACGTCGACGCCGCCGACGCGTACCGGGCGGGTGGAGTCGAGGCCGAGCTTGTGGATGGTCTTGAGCACGTCGATGAACTCCGCGCCCAGGCCGTACTTGAAGGTCACCCGGCGGGATCTGATCCACCGCGGGATCAGCAGGACTTCCTCGTGTTCGACGTTGACGCACTCGACCGGGCCGATGCCTTCGGGGAAGTCGAACACCTCCGGTTCGCTGAACGGCTCGGTCGTGAACCAGCCGCGCCCTTCCTGCCAGATCACCGGCGGATTCAGGCACTCCTCGATCGTCGTCCAGATCGAGAAGCTCGGCGCGAACTCGTAGCCGTCGACCGTGATGTTCGACCCGTCGCGTACGCCGATCTCGTCGATCTCGGTGAACAGGTGGTCGGCGGCGTAACGGGCGAAGATGTCGGACAGGCCGGGTTCGACGCCGATGCCGACGAGGGCGAGCCGGCCGTCCTCCCGCCACTTCCGCTCGGCGGCGAACTGCTCGTCGCCGAGCTTGATCCCGGTGTCGGTGTAGGGCCGGTCCGGATGCGGCGTGGACAGCGACATCGCCATGTCGAGATAGTCGGCGCCCGCCGCGTACGCCCCGTGGAAGATCGGGAGCACGAAGCGCGGGTCGACGGCGTTGAGCACGTGCGTGATGCGGTGTTCGCGGCAGAGTTCCGCGACCGCGACGGCGCTGGACGCGTCGACCTGGGCCGCGGTGAACCGGATGTCCAGGGCCGCGACGGCCTTCTCGGCCCGGGCCAGGGAGTAGTCGGCGACGACGAAGGCGTCGAAGAATGATCGGCGTGCGGCGATGGCCGCGGCGGCGCTGCCGACGCCGCCCGCACCGATGAGCAGGATACGCATGATGGAAGTCCTTGCTGGCCCGCGGGCCGTCTGGGAGTGCGCGAGAAGTCAGGAGTCGAAGCCGAGGCCGGCCCGGTCGAGGGCGCGCAGCCAGAGGTTGCGGCGGCCCTGCTGGGCGTCGGCGCGGGCGAGCGACCAGCGCGTGATGGCGATGCCGGCGGAACGCAGCGGTTCCGGCGGGAACGGCAGCGGTTTCGAGCGCACGAAGCGCAGCCGGGTGCGTTCCGTCTCCTGCCCGGCGAGCAGGTCGAGCATGACCTGGCCGCCGAAGCGGGTGGCACCGACGCCGAGCCCCGTGTACCCCGCCGCGTACGCCAGTCGGCCGTCGAGGGCCGTGCCGAAGAACGGGCAGAACCGGGTGCAGGTGTCGATGACGCCGCCCCATGCGTGCGAGAAGGTGACTTCACCCTTCAGCTGCGGAAACGTCGCGAAGAAGTGTTCGGCCAGTTTCTCGAACGTGGCCGAGCGACGCTCCAGATCGGAGTGGATCCGGTTGCCGAAGTGGTAGATGGCGTCGTACCCGCCGAAGAGCACGCGGTTGTCGGGCGTGATCCGGTAGTAGTGGAACTGGTTCGCCATGTCGCCGAGCCCCTGCCGGTTGTCCCAGCCGAGACTCGCCCGCTGCGCGGCCGTCAACGGGCCGGTCATCAGGGCGTAGTCGTAGACCGGAACGAGATACCGCCGCAACCGCCGCAACAGCGGGTACGCGTTCGTCGCCAGTGCGCCGTGCCGGGCGCGTACGACCCCGAACGGGGTGAACACGGCGATCCCGGAGCCGTCCCTGACGATCTTCACGGCCGGGGTGTGCTCGTAGACGCGTACGCCGAGGCGGATCGCGGCCGCCCGCAGTCCCCAGGCCAGCCGGGCGGGGTCGACCATCGCGACCCGTTCGGTGTCCCAGAGCCCGGCGAGGTAGGTCGGCGAATGGACCTCCGCCTGCACCTCGTCCCGGCCGAGCAGGCGTACGTCGTGGCCGAAGTCGAGGGCGTCCTCGGCGGCCGTGTGCAGGTCGGCGACCTGGTAGTCCTCGACGGCCACGGAGAGTTCACCGGTGCGCTCCCAGTCGCACGCGATGTCGTAGCGGTCGAGGGTTTGCTCGATCTCGTGGAGGTTGCGCCGGCCCAGCCGTTCCAGGCGGGCGACCTCGGCCCCGAAGCGCTCGGCCCCGTTGGCCAGGCCGTGCGTGAGGCTCGCCGAGCAGAATCCCCCGTTGCGGCCGGAGGCGGCGTCGCCGCAGAGTCCGGCCTCGACCAGCACCACGTCCCGGTGCGGGTCGCGCTCCTTGGCCAGCAGTGCTGTCCAGAGCCCGCTGTAGCCACCGCCGATGATCACCAGGTCGGTGCTCTCACCGCCGCTCAGCGGCTCGCGGGCGACAGGCCGGTCCAGCCGGTCCGTCCAGTACGGCGTCGGGGCTGCGTCACGCAGGGCCGACGCCCACAGATTTGATCCTTTGGCTCGCATGAGCCGATCACCTTCTTCTTCTCTCGCACACGCCCGCGCGTGTGGTTCTTGTACGGGCCGATCGAGCTGCTCGACCGGCTGCCAGGCGCCGGGCCCGGCCCCGCGAGGCGGCTACCCGCGGGTCCGCGGTGCTTCCCCGGCCGGCGCGTCACTGTAGGACGTTCGGCGCCCGGGGGCGCGGAGGTATCTGAAAATACGAAAACCCGCCCCCTCGCCGGCGTACGCGCGGGCGAGCGGGGCGGGGCGTCGAGGAAGCTAGCTGGTGGCGGCGCGGCGTGCGCGCCGGGCGTTGCGGATCTGGCCGATCGCCACGAATACGAAGGCGATCAGGAACATGGCCGAGGCGATGGCGTTGACCTGCGGCGGGATGCCGCGCTGGTTGGCTCCCCAGACGAACAGGGGGAAGGTCACGACGTTGCCGGAGTTGAAGGTCGTGATGATGTAGTCGTCGAACGACAGCGAGAACGACAGCAGCGCCGCCGCCACGATGCCCGGCATGACCAACGGCAGCGTGACCTGGCGGAAGGTGGCGAACGGCGTGGCATAGAGGTCCATCGCCGCCTCCTGGAGGCGGGGGTCCATCCCCGCCAGCCGCGCCTTCACTGTCACCACCACAAACGAGATACAGAACATCACGTGTGCGATAACGATAGTTCCGAAACCCGTGGGTACGCCAGCCGACACGAACAAAGCCAGCAATGACGACCCCATGACGATCTCCGGGGTGGCCATCGGCAGGAAGATCAGCACGTTCGAGGCGCCCCGGCCGAAGAAGCGGTGCCGGACCAGGGCGAAGGCGATGAGCGTACCGAGGACGGTGGCGATCAGGGTCGAGATCAGTCCGACCTGGATGCTGGTCGACAGGGCCGGGCAGATCGTCTCCGAGCCGCCGCAGATGTCGGTCCAGTTGTTCAGGGTCCAGTGGATCCCGTCGTCCAGCAGGAACGTGGTGCTGCGGTTGGCCGGCTGGTTGAACGACAGCAGCAGCACGACCACGACCGGGGCCGCCATGTACGCGAGCACGGCCAGCCCGACGGCCATGACCCAGTAGCGGGCGAGGAAACGTCCGACGCGTCGCATCACACCACCTCGTCCGTACCGGCGCGGCGTACGTAGATGAGGACCATGATCAGGATTCCGGCCATCAGCACGAACGACAGGGCCGCCGCCAGCGGGTAGTCGTGGATCGTGAGGAACCGCGACTGCACCACGTTGCCGATCATCGTCGTCTTCGGATTGCCCAGCAACTCGGCGTTGATGTAGTCACCGGCCGCCGGGATGAAGGTCATCAGCGTCCCGCTCACCACACCGGGCAGCGAGAGCGGCAGCGTCACCTGGCGGAACGTCCGCCACGGCGTGGCATAGAGATCGTTGGCGGCCTCCAGCAGCCGCGGATCCAGCTTCTCCAGGGACGCGTACAGGGGCAGGACCATGAAGGGGAGGAAGTTGTAGGTCAGCCCGGCGATCACCGAGAACTCGGTGTTGATCAGGTGGAAGTCGTCCCCGAGGGCGAACACCCGCTTCAGGCCGCCGACCACGATCCAGTGGTCCGAGAGGATCGTCTTCCAGGCCAGCGTACGCACGAGGAAACTGGTGAAGAACGGCGCGATGACGCCGACCAGCATCAGGTTCTTCCAGCGGCCGCCCTTGACCGCGATCGCGTACGCCAGCGGGTAGCCGAGGATCAGGCAGGCCACGGTCGCGATGAACGCGTACAGCAGGGACCGGAGGAACTGCTCGTGGTAGAGGTCGAGGGCGTCCCAGTAGTTCCCGAACGCCCAGGTCAGCTGGTAGCCGGTCTCCTCCGACCCGCTCGGGTCGTAGAGGCTGGTGGTGAACAGCGAGACCATCGGCGCGGCGAAGAACAGTCCGAGCCACGCGAAGCCCGGCAGCAGCAGCGCGTACGGCAGCCACCGGCGACGGCGGCCGCCCGCGACCGGCTCGGGCGGCGGCTCGTACGCCGTGCCCGACCCCGCGCTCGTGGCGAGAACGGTGCTCATGCCGCTTCCAGTACCGGCTCGGCGACCTCGTTGTCCCTCGCCAGCAGGAACGAGTGCGACGGGTGCCAGTGCAGCGACACGTGCGCGCCGGGCTGCAGCGGCCCCTCGGTCCCCGAGTTCGGGGCGAAGACCGACAGCTCCTCGCCCCACGGGGCGCGGACCAGGTACTGCGTGGACACCCCGACGTACGACGAGTCGGTGATCTCCCCGGGCACGTGGATGTGGGAGCCCGGCACCGTGGCGGAGTCGACGGCCACGTGCAGCTTCTCCGGGCGTACGCCGAGATAGGCGGAACCGTCGGAGACCCGGCACCGGCCGGCGGGCACGGCGAACCGCTTCCCGTACGCCTCGACCAGCACGTCGCCGCCGTTGGCCCCGGTGACCGAGGCGGTGAGCAGGTTGGACTGCCCGAGGAAGTTGGCGACGAAGGCCGTGGTCGGGAACTCGTAGATCTCGGTCGGCGCGCCGAGCTGTTCGATGCGCCCGGCGTTCATCACGGCGACGGTGTCGGCCATGGTCATGGCCTCCTCCTGGTCGTGCGTGACGTGCACGAAGGTGATGCCGACCTCGGTCTGGATGCGCTTGAGCTCGATCTGCATCTGGCGGCGCAGTTTGAGGTCGAGCGCGCCGAGCGGCTCGTCGAGCAGCAGGACCTGCGGCCGGTTGATGAGCGCCCGGGCCAGCGCCACGCGCTGCTGCTGGCCGCCGGAGAGCTGGGCCGGCCGGCGGTGGTCGAAGCCGGTCAGCTCCACCAGGGCGAGCATCTCGCGGACCCGGTCGGCGATCTCCTTGCGGCCGACGCGCTTCTGCTTGAGCCCGAATCCGACGTTCTCGGCGATCGTCATGTGCGGGAAGAGCGCGTAGCTCTGGAAGACGGTGTTGACCGGGCGGGCGTACGGGCGCACGCGGGTGATGTCGCGGCCACCGAGGACGACGGTGCCCGCCGTCGGTTCCTCCAGCCCGGCGACCATGCGCAGGGTGGTGGTCTTGCCGCAGCCGGAGGCGCCGAGCAGCGCGAAGAACGATCCCTCGGGGACGGTGAGGCTGAGCTGGTCGACCGCCGTGAACGCGCCGAAGCGCTTCGTCACGGCGGACAGCTCCAGGTCGCCGGCGTGGCCGCCGGTCGGTTGGGTCGGAACGGTCATCGACTTCTGCCTAAGCCCCGGTGACGGCCTGGAACTTGGCCTCGTACGCCTTGCGTACGTTGTCGGCCAGCGTCATGAACGGATGCGTCTTGGCCAGCGTGGCGTCGTCCGGGAAGATCAGCGGATTGTCGACCTGGTCGGGGTCGACGTCCTTCATCGCTTCCTTGGCCCCGGCCACCGGGCAGATGTAGTTGACCCAGTCTGAGACCTCAGCAGCGACCTTCGGGTCGTAGTAGTAGTCGATGAGCGCCTGGGCGTTCGAGGAGTGGTTCGACGTCGCCGGGATCATCATGTTGTCGCTCCAGATCATCAGCCCCTCCTCGGGGACGACGAAATGGATCTTGTCATTGTCGGCCGACAGCTGGATCACGTCACCGGACCAGGCGATGCACGCCGCGATGTCGCCCTTGGCCAGGTCGTCCTTGTAGTCGTTGCCGGTGAAGCGACGGAGCTGCCCGTCCGCGACGGCCTTCTTGATCTTGTCGATCGCCGCGTCGAAGTCGGCCTCGGTGAAGTTGGCCGGATCCTTGCCCAGGGCCAGCAGCGCCAGGCCGACGGTGTCGTTCATCTCGGTCAGGAAGGTGACCTTGCCTTTGAGATCGGGCCGCGTGAACAGGTCGTCCACGGACTTGATCTCCTTGGCCACCTTCGCGTTGTAGGCGACCCCCGTCAGACCCGACTGCCACGGCGCCGCGAACACCATGTCCTTGTCGAACGCGCGGTGCTGCAGGCTGGGCAGCAGGTTCTTCTGGAACGTCGCGACCTTGGTCGGCTCGAACTTCTGCGCGAAGCCGAGGTTGATGAACTTGGCCGCCATCCAGTCGGTGAACACGACGATGTCCCGGTCGACCGTCTGGCACGCGCCGAGCTGCGTCCGGATCTTGCCGAGGAACTGGTCGTTGTCGTTGATGTCCTCCTGGTAGGTCACCGCGATCCCCGTCTTCGCCTTGAAGGCGTCGAGCGTGGGGTGCTTCTTCGGGTCCTTCTCGTCGGTGTCCAGGTACTCGACCCAGTTCGAGAAGGTCAGCTTGCGCTCGGTCGCCGACGCGTCCGGCGTCGAGCAGATCGGGCCGGCACTGGCCTTCGCGGCGCCCGGATTCTTCGGCTTCGTGCCGCAGGCGGCCAGGGCGGCGCCGGTCGCGGCCAGCGCGCCGCCGGCGGCGACGCCGCGCAGCAGTCCGCGACGGGTGGGCAGGGCGGACAGCAGGGCCTGTGCCTCCGGGGACAGAGGCTTGCGGGGACGCGAGCTCATCGGGGGTCCTATCTACTCCAGGAACACGGGGGTATGCGGGGTTATCAAGACCCTTCGGCGGGTCGGCGGAACAGGGAACCTGGTCACTTCAGTGTGGTCCCGCGAATATAGTGCGCTGCCACCCCTTGGCGGCAACCCCGGTACGATCGATCATCACGTGCTTGACCTGCGTGTATTCGTCGAACGAGTACATCGACAGGTCTTTGCCGAAGCCGGAGCCGCGCATCCCCCCGTGCGGCATCTCGCTGATGATCGGAATGTGGTCGTTGACCCAGACGCAGCCGGCGCGCAGTTCGCTCGAACCGCGCAGGGCCCGGTAGACGTCGCGGGTCCACACGCTCGCCGCCAGCCCGTACGGCGTGTCGTTCGCGAGCGCGATCGCCTCGTCGTCGGTGTCGAACGGGAGCACCGCCAGCACGGGCCCGAAGACCTCCTGCTGCACGATCTCACTGTCCTGCGCCGCGTTGATGATCACCGTCGGCGCATAGTACGCACCTTCGCTCAAGGTGTCACCCGGCGCGTACCCGCCGGTGACGGCCTTCGCCCCGGCGGCCAGCGCCCGCTCGACGAAACCGGCGACCCGGTCCCGCTGGGCGAAGCTCACCAGCGGTCCGAGATCCGTGGCCGGATCGGTGGGATCGCCGAGCACGACGCTCCCCATCAACTCGGCGACCCGCTCGACGAAGGCGCCGAACACCGGCCGGGCCACGTACGCCCGCGTCGCCGCGGTGCAGTCCTGTCCGGAATTGATCAACGAGGCGGCGACCGCGCCGTGGGCGGCGGCCTCCAGATCCGCGTCGGCGAACACGACGAACGGCGCCTTGCCCCCCAGTTCGAGGTGCACCCGCTTGACCGCGCCGGCGGCGGCCGCGCCGACCTGCCGCCCGACCGCCGTGGATCCGGTGAAGCTGACCATGTCGACGCCGGGGTGCGCGACGAGCGCCGCCCCCGCGACCGGTCCCCGGCCGGACACCACGTTGACGACCCCGGCCGGTACGCCCGCGTCGAGGGCCGTCCGCGCGTACAGGGCACTGGTGAGCGGGGTGATCTCGGCCGGCTTGAGGACGATCGTGTTGCCCGCGGCGATCGCCGGCAGGATCTTCCAGGCCGCCATCTGCAGTGGATAGTTCCAGGGCGCGATCGAGCCGACGACGCCGACCGGCTCCCGCCGGATCATGCTCGTGTGGTCGCCGGAGTACTCGGCCGCGGCCTTGCCCTCCAGGTTGCGGGCGGCCCCGGCGAAGAACGCCGTGTTGTCGATCGTGCCGGGCACGTCGAACTCCGTGGCGAGCCGGATGGGCTTGCCGGTCTGGCGTACCTCGGCGTGGGCGAACTCCTCGGCGCGCTCGGCGAGCAGGCCGGCGAACCGGTGCAGCGCGTCGGAGCGCTCCTTCGGCGTGGCCCCCGACCACTCCGGGTACGCCTTCCGCGCCGCCGCGACCGCCTCGTCCACCGCGGCGGCGTCCGCGAGTCCGTACGTGCTCACGATCGAACCGTCGGCCGGATTGATGACCGAAAACCGCTCGTCGCCGGCATCGGTGAGCGAATCGGCACCGATGACGTGATGTGACATGCCTGCTCCCCAGCGGGTCGGCGGTATCGTGTGCGCCTGATACTGGCACGCGGGTACCTCATTAACAAGTGATTCCGTTGCGATTCTCGACTTAGACAACGGATTGCGTTGACCTGGGGCTCCCGTGGGTTGCGGTTTCGTTACACAACCCGGCGTACACGGATGTATGGGAGTCGCCATGTCGGCCCGCGGTCACCTCAACAACGCTCAGCACGCCCTGCTGGACGATGTGGCAAAACAGATCATCACCCAGTTGCAGGAGGACGGCCGGCGGCCGTACGCGACCATCGGCCGGGCCGTCGGCCTGTCCGAGGCGGCCGTCCGCCAGCGCGTACAGCGGCTGATCGACGCCGGTGTCATGCAGATCGTGGCGGTCACCGACCCGCTGCAACTCGGGCTCGGCCGGCAGGCCATGGTCGGGGTGAAGACGACGGGGAACCTGGAGGAGATCGCCGACGAGATCGCCAAGATCGACGAGGTCGACTACGCGGTGATCACCGGCGGCTCCTTCGACATCCTGTGCGAGGTCGTGGCCAGCGGGGACGAGCACCTGCTCGACATCGTCCAGCGCGTACGCGCGGTCAAGGGCGTCCGGGGCGCGGAGATCTTCGTGTACCTGAAGCTGCGCAAGCAGACCTACACCTGGGGCGTCTGACCCGCTTCCGGGGCGTTCCCGCAGAAGCCTTCGGATTTCGTTGCCAAACTCCAACATCACGACTGTTCTTGTTGCCAAGTCCGGCTGCCGTATGCGATAACCGTGGTAGCCACGCGGGCGGTGACCGCCCCGGACCGGACGAAGGCGGCAGTGATGTCCAACCCGACCGATCACCTTTGGATGCATTTCACACGGATGGGGGCGTACCGCGACGGCGCCGTGCCGACGATCGTGCGCGGCGACGGCTGCTACATCTGGGACGACCAGGGCCGGCGCTACCTCGACGGGCTCGCCGGCCTGTTCGTCGTCAACGCCGGCCACGGCCGCCAGGAACTCGCCGACGCCGCCCACAAGCAGGCGAGCGAGCTGGCGTACTTCCCGCTCTGGTCGTACGCGCACCCGAAGGCGGTCGAGCTGGCCGACCGGATCGCCGCGCTCGCACCCGGCGACCTCGACCGCGTCTTCTTCACGACCGGCGGCTCCGAGGCCGTCGAGAGCGCCTGGAAGCTCGCCCGCGCGTACTTCCGGCGGATCGGGCAGCCCACCCGGCACAAGGTCGTCAGCCGGTACATCGCGTACCACGGGACGTCGATGGGAGCCTTGTCGATCACCGGCGTGCCGGCGTTCAAGGTGGACTTCGAACCACTGGTGCCGGGCGGGATCAAGGTCCCCAACGCGAACTTCTACCGCGCCCCCGAATTCTGCAAGGACGACGAGGCCGCCTTCGGCGTCTGGGCGGCCGACGAGATCGAACGGGCGATCCTGCGCGAGGGACCCGAGACGGTCTGCGCGGTCTACCTGGAACCGGTGCAGAACGCGGGCGGCTGCCTGCCCCCGCCGGCCGGCTACTTCCAGCGCGTACGCGAGATCTGCGACCGGTACGGCGTGCTGCTGGTGTCGGACGAGGTGATCTGCTCGTGGGGCCGGCTCGGCGAGTACTTCGGTGCCCAGCGCTACGGCTACCAGCCCGACATCATCACCACGGCGAAGGGCCTGACCTCGGGCTACTCCCCGCTCGGCGCGATGATCGCGGCCGACCGCCTGATCGAGCCGTTCCTGGCCGACGGGCAGATGTTCGCCCACGGCATCACGTTCGGCGGGCACCCGGTCAGCTGCGCGGTCGCCCTGGCCAATCTGGACATCTTCGAGCGCGAGGACCTGACCGGCCACGTACGCCGCAACACCGACGCCTTCCGCGCGACCCTGAACAAGCTGTACGACCTGCCGATCGTGGGCGACGTCCGCGGCGACGGCTACTTCTTCGGCATCGAACTGGTCAAGGACACCGCGACCCGGGAGACGTTCACCGACGCCGAGTCCGAACGCATCCTGCGCGGCTTCCTCTCGCAGGCCCTGTTCGACGCCGGTCTCTACTGCCGCGCCGACGACCGCGGCGACCCCGTGATCCAGCTTTCCCCGCCGCTCATCGCCGAGCAGCAGCAGTTCGACGAGATGGAGCAGATCCTGCGCGACGTGCTCACGCGCGCGTGGGCGCTGCTGTGATCGGTTCGTACTGGGAAGAGACGGGCGGCCCGAACCGGTCCCGCCCGCCTCTCGCCGGCGACGCGACCGTCGACGTGGCGATCGTCGGCGCCGGCTACACCGGGCTGTGGACGGCGTACTACCTGGCGCGCGCCGAGCCCGGCCTGCGGATCGCCGTGGTCGAGGCCGAGCACGCCGGATTCGGTGCCAGCGGCCGCAACGGCGGCTGGTGCTCCGCCCTGCTGCCCATGTCCGACGCCGCGGTCGCCCGGTCCCACGGCCCGGCCGCCGCGGCCGCCCTCCGGACCGCGATGAACGACACCGTCGAGGAGGTCGGCCGGGTCGCCGACGCCGAGGACATCGACTGCCACTACGCCCGCGGCGGCACGATCACGCTCGCGCGTACACCCGCGCAGGAAGAACGGGCCCGCGCGGAGGGCGACCTGTGGCTCGACGCCGAAGCGGCCCGCGCCGTCTGCGGTGCCAGCGGCGTGCGCGGCGCGACCTACACCCCTCACTGCGCCGCGCTGCACCCCTTGCGCCTGGTGCGCGGGCTCGCCGCGGCGGCCGAGCGGCGCGGCGTCACGATCCACGAGCACACCCGGGCCGTCCGCCTCACCGCCCGCGAGGTCGTCACCGACCGCGGCACTCTCGCCGCCCGTTCCGTCGTACGCGCGACCGAGGCCTACACGTCCCGGCTGCCGGGCCTGCGCCGGGCGATCGTGCCGGTGTACTCCCTGATGATCGCGACCCCGCCGCTGCCGGAGTCCACCTGGGACACCATCGGCCTGCGCCACCGGGAGACGTTCGCCGACCATCGCCACTTGATCATCTACGGCCAGCGTACGGCCGACGACCGGCTCGTCTTCGGCGGCCGCGGCGCCCCCTACCACTACGGTTCGGCGGTCCGGCCGGCGTACGACCGGGTGCCCCGGGTCTTCGACCTGCTCCGATCGGCCCTGCGCGACCTGTTCCCGATCCTCGGCGACGTCCCGGTCGCGTACGCGTGGGGCGGCCCGCTCGGCATCGCCCGCGACTGGCACGCCTCGGTGGGCCGCCGACCCGACGGCGTGTACGCGGCCGGCGGCTACGTCGGCGACGGAGTGGCCGCCTCCAACCTCGCCGGGCGTACGCTCGCCGACCTCGTCCTGCGGCGGACGACCTCGCTGACCGCGCTGCCCTGGGTCGGGCACGAGTCACCGCGCTGGGAACCGGAGCCACTGCGCTGGCTCGGGGCGAACGCGGGCCTCAGACTGATGAGCGCGGCCGATCGGGAGGAAGCCCGCACCGGACACCCCTCCCGCAGGGCAGCCCTGTTCCACCGCCTCCTGGGCGGCTGACCCCGCGTACCCCTCTGTACGCCTGCCGGCGCCGCTACTGGGGTGGCGGGACCGCTCGGAGGTGGCCGCGGCGGCCCGGGGTGGGCGGGAGCGGCGTGCCGTCTTGGGCGATCCGGGGCGCCGGGCGGGCCGCCTCGCGTACCGCCTCGGCCAGGGCGACCAGGTCATCGGTCGTGGGCGGGGGTGTCTCGAACTCACCGTCATGGCGCACGAGCTGCCAGCCGCGGGGGGCGGTCAGGCTGCGCGCGTGCGTCTCGCACAGGTCATACGTGTGCGGTTCCTGATTGATGGCGAGAGGTCCGACAACTGCCGTGGAGTCCGAATAGACATAGGTCAGCGTCGCAACTGCCTGCCGGGGGCATCCGTTGCGGGAACAGCGTCGCGGTGACCTCACGGCCGCTGACGTTAGCGTGTCGTGTCCAACAGGACTTCCCCGACACGCCCGAATACTGTGGGTGAACTCGCTCTCGGTACGCCGGACGGCCGGGCTAGGGTAGCTGCGTGACCGATCCTCGCCACCCCCGACCGCGCAGTCGGGCGCACCGCGACCGGCACGGCCGGGGCCTGCGGGGCCGGCTGGTGCCGGCGAGCGTACCGATGTCGCGGACCAAGGCGGAGATCTTCGACGATCTCGTGCTCGACACCGTCGAGGGACTCGAACGCCGGTACTCCAAGGAACTGCAGGGCGTCGAGTTCGCCGTCGAGGACGTTCCGCCGGATCTCAACGTCTACGACTCCGACGTGCTCGAGGACGGCTCGGTGCCGCTGGCCCGGCTGCTGCCCGGCCGGCCGGGGCGCCACGGCGTACCGCCGCGGATCGTGGTCTACCGGCGGCCGCTGGAATTCCGCGCCGGGGACCGCGACGATCTCGCCGAACTCGTCCGGGACGTGGTCGTCGAGCAGGTGGCCAACCTGCTCGGGCTGAATCCCGAGGACATCAGATGAACGATGCCCCGGCGGATCACTCCGCCGGGGCATCGCCCCAAACCTTCGCCGGCCTGCCTCAGGCCGCGCGGCGCTTCAGCTTGCGGCGCTCGCGTTCGGACAGTCCACCCCAGATGCCGAAGCGTTCGTCGTGGCCCAGCGCGTACTCCAGGCATTCGGCCTTGACCTCGCAGCGCGAGCAGATTCGTTTCGCCTCGCGGGTCGACCCGCCCTTCTCCGGGAAGAAAGCTTCCGGGTCGGTCTGCGAGCACAGTGCCCGCTCCTGCCATTCAGGCGCGTTGCCGAGCAGATCGGCGACGACGGGACGGCCGTCCATCGCACCAGCCTCCTTCACTGCGCCGGTCCGGCCGGCGCATCCCCCCTCTTGCCCTCTAGCGGTCGGCGCCATCGGAACAACCCCTGAGAATTACACGCAGGCCGCGTCTGCATCGTCAAGGCGAACGGACCAGTCAGGACCGTTCGTACCGGGGCACCCCGCCACTGCCCTATCGGTTCGCCGACCCGATTGGTTACGCCCTCTCGGCGTGTCGTACCAAGAAATTCTGCGGGGTCGGCGCAAACTGGCGCACTGAATTCCCCCACGACGGCTCACAGGAGGGCATACGTCGTGCTCCGCTGCCGGGCCGGGCGCCCCGCCGCCGCGGCGATCTCCTGTAGTTGTCTCACCGTACGCGCCGAGCCGTGCTCCGATCCGGCCATTCGCGAAATCGTCTCCTCCATCAAGGTTCCGCCCAGGTCATTGCAGCCCGACCGGAGCATGTCGACGGTGCCGGAGTCGCCCATCTTGACCCACGAACACTGAATGTTGTCGATACGTCCGGTCAGCAGGATCCGGGCCATCGCGTGCACCACGCGGTTCTCCCGCCACGAGGCACCCGGACGGGCGATCCCCGCCAGATAGATCGGCGCGTTCGTGTGGACGAACGGCAACGCTACGAATTCAGTGAATCCCCCGGTTCTGTCCTGGATCGCGGCGAGTACGCGGAAATGCCCGAGCCAGTGGCCCGGGTGATCCACATGTCCGTACATCATGGTCGCGGAGCTGCGTATCCCCAGCGCATGGGCGGTCGAAACCACCTCGATCCACTGGGATGCCGGAAGTTTGCCCTTGGTGAGGACCCAGCGCACCTCGTCGTCGAGGATCTCCGCGGCGGTGCCGGGGATCGTGTCCAATCCGGAGTCCCGCAGCCGGCCCAGCCAGTCGGCGATCGGGACGCCGGCCTTGGCCGCGGCCGTGACGATCTCCATCGGCGAGAACGCGTGCACGTGCATCCCCGGTACGCGCGCCTTGATGGCCTCGATGACGGCCGGGTAGTACGACATCGGCAGTTTGGGGTCGATCCCGCCCTGGAGGCAGACCTCCGTGGCACCGGCCGCCGCCGCTTCGGCCGCCCGTTCGGCCACCTGGTCGATGCTCAGCCGGTACGCGTCGGCGTCGTGCTCCCGCTGGGCGAACGCGCAGAACCGGCAGCCGACATAGCAGACGTTGGAGAAGTTGATGTTGCGATTGACCACATAGGTCACATCGTCCCCGACCGCCGTACGCCGGTGGTGGTCGGCGATGCGGCACAGCTCGTCCAGCTCCGGGCCGTCGGCCGCGAACAGGGCCAGCGCCTCGGCTTCGTGGGCCGGGTCGAGGAGGGCGGCGGGATCGCGTACCGCGCGGTCGAGGGCGGCCGCCATGACGGAGTCCACTCGGGACGGCACGGTCACGCTGGGCACGGTCTCGGACAGGGCCGCCCAGTCGCCGTAGACGGAGTCGAAATCGGAGCGGCGGTCGTCGGTCCGGCCGCTGACGTCGATCGCGGTGTGCAGATCCGTCCGGCCGCCGTACGCCTCCTCGGGCTCCTGCCAGGGCCGGCCCTCCGGGATCGCGGACTCGACCGCCAGTCCGGTCGCCGGATCCATCAGGGCCGCCACGTGCGCGTGCAGGCGGGGATCCAGCCACGGCTCACCCGACAGCCCCCGCCGCGCGTACGCGGGATAGATCGTCAGGCGCTCGCGGAGCTGGAACCCGGCGGCGGCGGTGTGCTGCGCGAGGAGCTCGATCTGGGGCCAGGGCCGCTCGGGGTTGACGTGGTCGGCGGTGACCGGGGAGACGCCGCCCCAGTCGTCGATGCCGGCCCGGATGAGCAGGCCGTAGTCGCCGGCCTCGGCGACGAGGTTCGGCGGCGCCTGGATGCGCAGCGCCGGCCCGCAGACCAGCCGGGTGACGGCGATGGTCGCCGCGAGGTCGAGCATGTCGGCGTCGGGCGCGGACCGCATGGCCGTGTCGGGCTTGGCCCGGAAGTTCTGGACGATGATCTCCTGGACGTGCCCGTACGCGCGGGCCGCCCGGCGCATCTCGAAGATCGCGTCGACCCGCTCGGCGGGCGTCTCCCCGATGCCGATGAGGATGCCCGTCGTGAACGGTACGCCGACCCGGCCGGCGTCCTCCAGGACCCGCAGCCGCACGGCCGGTTCCTTGTCGGGCGAGCCGAAGTGCGGGCCGCCGGGCTCCGACCACAGGCGGGTCGCGGTGGTCTCCAGCATCATGCCCATGCTCGGCGCCACCGGCTTGAGCCGCTGCAGATCCGCCCAGGTCATGACGCCCGGGTTGAGATGCGGCAGCAGACCGGTCTCCTCCAGCACCGCGATCGCGCTGGCGCGTACGTAGTCCAGAGTGGAGTCGTAGCCGCGCTCGTGCAGCCACTCGGCCGCCGCCGGCCACCGGTCCTCCGGCCGGTCGCCCAGCGTGAACAGGGCCTCCTTGCAGCCCTGGGCGGCGCCGGCCCGCGCGATGGCGAGCACCTCCTCGCGCTCCAGGAACGGCACGGTCTTGTGCGGCACCGTCGCGAAGGTGCAGTAGTGGCACCGGTCGCGGCACAGCCGGGTCAGCGGGATGAAGACCTTCTTCGAGAACGTCACGACCCCCGGACGGCCCGCCTGCGCCAGGCCCGCGTCGCGTACCGCGCCGGCGACCGCCAGCAGCGCGTCCAGGTCGGCGCCGCGCGCCGAGAGCAGGATCTCGGCCTCGCCGCGGTCCAGCGTGCGGCCTTCTCGCGCGCGGTGCAACGCCCTGCGCATTCCGTTCTCGGGTACGCCCGGCCGAGACGAAGCCGGCGGCTCGGAAGATCCAGCTGAAGAGAGCGCCACGAGGGGCAGCCTAACGCCGTTGGAGAAACGACGAGGTCATGGGAGAGGATGGGGTCATGCGCATTACCGTGATCGCCGGCGGCATCGGCGGGGCACGCTTCCTGCAGGGGGTGCGCGCGTACGCGCGCGCCGTCGACGCGAGCGTGACCGCGATCGTCAATGTCGGTGACGACGTGACCCTGCATGGCCTGCGAATCTGCCCCGATCTCGACTCCGTCATGTACACCCTCGGCGGTGGCAACGACGTCGAGCGCGGCTGGGGCCGGGCCAAGGAGACCTGGACGGTCAAGGAGGAACTCGCCGCGTACGGGGTCGGCCCCGAGTGGTTCGGGCTCGGCGACCGGGACATCGCGACACATCTCACGCGTACGGTGATGCTCAATGCCGGTTATCCGCTCTCGCAGGTCACGCAGGCTCTCTGCCAGCGGTGGCAGCCGGGTGTGACGATGATCCCGGCCACCGACGACGCGGTCGAGACACATGTGATCATTTCCGCCGCCGACGCCGCCGACCAGGGACTCGTCACCTCCGCCTCGGCCACGGCCGCGCTGGAGGGCGGCGACTACGCCCTGCACTTCCAGGAGTGGTGGGTACGCTTCCGCGCCGGCATCCCGGCCAAGCGCTTCGTGTTCGTGGGCGCCGACGCGTCGAAGCCCGCCCCCGGCGTGGAGGACGCCCTGCTCGGCGCCGACGTCGTGCTGGTCGCGCCGAGCAATCCGGTCGTGTCGGTCGCGCCGGTCCTGGCCGTCCCGGGCATCCGGTCGGCGCTGCTCACCAGCCGCGCCCCGGTCATCGGCGTGTCCCCCGTCATCGGCGGCGCACCCGTACGCGGGATGGCCGACAAGTGCCTCGCCGCCATCGGGGTCGAATGCTCGGCGGCCGGGGTCGGCGGCGCGTACGGGGCCCGGTCGGCGGGCGGCCTGCTGGACGCGTGGCTGGTGGACACCACCGACGCCGGGATCGTCGTGCCGGGCGTGACCGTCCGCTCCGCTCCGCTGTGGATGACCGACGAGGACGCGACGGTGGCCATGGTGCGGGCGGCCCTCACCGCCGGCGGTGTGGTGTGACCGGTTTCCAGGTCCTCCCGGTCACCGGCATCCCCGAGGTACGCCCCGGCGACGACCTGGTCGAGCTGATCGCCGCCGCCGCGCCGTGGCTGGAGCCGCTGGACGTGCTCGTGGTCACCAGCAAGATCGTCTCGAAGTCCGAGGGTGCGCTGGTCGACGTGCCGACGTCCGGTCCGGAGCGCGAGGCGGCCCGCGAGGCGGCCCTGGCCACCCAGACCGCCCGGGTCGTCGCCACCCGGGGGCACACCCGCATCGTGCAGACGCACCACGGCTTCGTCATGGCCAGCGCCGGGATCGACGCGTCCAACGTGGACCGTTCCCAGCTCGTGCTGCTGCCCAAGGACCCGGACGCCTCGGCCCGCGTACTGCGGGCGGGATTCCTGGCGCGCGGCCTCGACGTGGCGATCATCGTCTCGGACACGATGGGCCGGCCGTGGCGCAACGGGCTCACCGACGTGGCCCTCGGCTCGGCCGGGATCGCGCCGCTGCGCGACCACCGGGGCGAGACCGACCCGCACGGCAACGAGCTGCACATCACCCAGATGGCCGTGGTCGACGAGCTGGCGGCAGCCGCCGAGCTGGTCAAAGGCAAGATCGACCAGGTGCCGGTGGCGGTGGTCCGGGGCTACCTGACGGCGACCGTCGACGAGGTCCCCGGCGTGGCCCCCACCCTGGTACGCGACGCCGCCAACGACCTGTTCTCGCTGGGAACCGCCGAGGCGATCGCGCTCGGCGAGAAGCTGGCCCGCGGGACGGACTAGTTGCCGGACAGCATGACGTGGCCGAGCGGGGTCACGATGTGGCGTACCTTGTTGGCCTCGCGGACGCTCATGACCATCCCGGCTTCGCGGAGCACGGTCAGGTGCTGGCTGGCCGACGCGGGCGAGATCCCGAGCCGGCGGGCGATCTCGCCGGTCGTGCAGCCCTCGGCGGCGGCCTCCAGCACGGCGGCCCGCGTACGCCCGATCAGCTCGGCCAGCGCGCCCTCCCGGTAGGGCCGGCGGACCTGCCGTTCGATCGGGTAGACGAGCACCGGCGGCTGATCGGGGTCGACCAGCGTCACCGGCTTCCCCGGCGCGGTGAAGTACGCCGGGACGAGCGTGATCCCGCGCCCGTCGAGGTGCACCTCACGGTCGGCCGGGTACTCGGCGATCTCGACGACCCCGCCCGACCAGCGCATCGCGGGGATGAGCCCGTTGAGCAGGGTCTCCACGCCGCCGGTGGCCAACTGGCGGCGCCGGCGGGCGAGGTCGGCCTCGACGGCGGCCTGCACGGCCGGCCAGATCGGGTCGAGCGCGATCTCCCGGTAGCGGCGCAGCGCCCCCTCCAGCGCCCGCATCCCGTCCACCCCGCCGAGATCGGGTACGACCCCGCGGGCGAGCAGGGTCAGCTCCTCGCGTACGCGCCGGGACGGGGTGGTCAGGACGGCTTCCAGCCCGGCCTCGAAACCGTGCTGGGCGGCGGTCGGGGTGAGGAAGTCCGGAAAGTACCCGACTGGCGGGTTCAGCTGGAGCAGCAGATCGACCTGGCCGCGCTCGGTGACACCCGGGCGCAGCCGCTCGGCGACCGAGCCGCGCCACTCCCCCAGCGTCAGATCCGGCCGCTCGGGCCGCCGGTGACTGAGCTGATGCACGCTGAGCACCAGTTCCCAGAACGGATCCGGGCCGCCCACGAGCCGGGTGCGGGCCAGGTCCGCTCCGGTGAAATGGATACGCAGCATCGGTCGTCCGCGGGTCGAGGGGTGGGCGCGCGGCGCCCCGTTGGGCAAGAGAATACCCAGCCCATCTGGCCTGCGTCTTTCGGCCACAGCTGAAAGTCCGTGATTTGACAGGAACTCTTCCGGCACTATGTCTGAGCACGTCGCGGCGCTGTCGGGTCGCGATGGGGCCCGCCGGTCCGGCCGGTCGGTGATTCGGGGGAACACCGCTCGGCCGGGCTCCGGTGAAACCGTTTCCGGCGGGACCGGGCTCAGCGACACCCGGACGCCGTGATGCCTAGCAACACCCGGACGCCATGATCAAGATCACCGGGCCGGGATCAGGATCGCCGGCCGGGGATCAGAGGGTCGCCGAGCCCTGGGCCTTGAGCGTGTCCACCAGCTTCTTGACGTCCTGAGCCCGGTCGCGCGCGCAGACCAGCACGGCGTCGGCGGTGTCGACGATGATCAGGTCCCGGACGCCCAGCGCGGCGACCAGCCGGCCGGCCGCCGGGACGACCACGCAGCCGGCGACGTCGTGCATGAGCACCTCGTCCTTGCCGACCTTTCCGGGGTCGCGGCCGACCACGGTCACCTGCTCGGGCTCGATCGCGCCGACGACGACGTTGCCGTCCTCGTCGCCGGGCAGGATGTCGCCCAGGGTGTCGAAGTCGCCGACGTCGTGCCAGCCGAAGTCGCCGGGGACGGTCGCGACGAGGCCCTCGGCCGCGGCGCCCTCCATCACGGCGTAGTCGACGGAGATCTTGGTCAGCGCCGGCCACAGCTCGGTCAGGACGGCCTCACGCTCGTCGGTGTCCCAGGCCGCCGCGATGGTCTGCAGGCCGGCGTGCAGCTCCGGCTGCTGGCGGGCCAGCTCCGCGAGGAACACGTCGGTACGCCACACGAAGATCCCGGCGTTCCAGAAATACCGCCCGGACGCCAGGTACTCCTCGGCGACGACCGCCGACGGCTTCTCCTTGAACTCGACGATCCGGCGTACCGGGCCGTCGACGGTCTCGCCACAGTGGAGGTAGCCGTAGCCGGTCTCCGGCCGGGTCGGCGTGATGCCCACCGTCATGAGCAGGCCCTGCCGCGCACCGGCCATCGCCTGCCGGATCACCGCCGTGAAGGCCGCCGTGTCCCGGATCAGGTGATCCGCGGAGAACGCCCCCATCAACGCGCCCGGCGAACGCAGCTCGATCACGGCCGCGGCCAGTCCGATCGCCGCGCACGAGTCGCGCGGCGAGGGCTCCACGAAGATGTTGTCCTCGGGCAGGTCGGGCAGCTGGCGGGCGACCGCCGCGGCGTGCGCCACACCGGTGACCACCAGCGTGTCGGCCGGGGCGCTCAGCCCCTCGACGCGCCGCACGGTCGCCTGCAGCAACGTGTCGGCCGAACCGGTGAGGGGATGCAGGAACTTGGGATTCCCCGCGCGGGACAGCGGCCACAGACGGGTACCGCTACCACCTGCGAGAACAACGGCATGCAACACGCCGACACCGTACCCGACCGACTCCGGTTTCACGCTGTCAGCTATTTGGCCGCACGGGCCCACGCAGCCATGTGGGCCTCGGCACTCGCCGTCCAGGTGAACTCCTTCGCCCGGGCGAGTCCCGCCTTGGTCAGCACGGCCCGGCGCGGCGGGTCGTCCAGCAGGTCGGCCAGGTCCTTGCCGATCCGGTCCGGCTCCTCCCCGGTGTACGCGACGGCGTCGCCCCCGACCTCGGGCAGCGACAGGCGCGGCGTGGTGAGGACCGGCGTACCGCAGGCCATGGCTTCGAGCACCGGGAGACCGAAGCCCTCGCCGTGGCTCGGGTACGCGGCCAGCAGCGCCCCGCCGAGGAAACCGGGCAGGTCGGCGTACCGCAGGTAGCCGGGGCGCAGGAGGCGCAGATGGGCGGGCACGTCGGCGACGGCGCGCTCGATGTCGTCGTCGTGACCCGAGCCGCCGGCGATCACCAGGGCGGGCGCGTCGACCCGGTCGCGGACGGCCTGCGCCCATCCGCGGATGAGGTTCGGCACGTTCTTGCGCGGTTCCTTGGCCCCGAGGAAGGCCAGGTAGCCGCCGTTGCCGAGGCCGAGCCGGGCGCGTACGCGGGCCTTCTCCTGCTCGCTGGGCACGTGGAAGGCGTCCGGATCGACGCCGTGGTACGCGACGTCGATCTTGGTCGGGTCGGCGTCGAGCAGCCGGATGAGCTCGTCGCGGGTTGCCTTGCTGGGCACGATGACCCGGGCCGCCCGGCGCAGCGAGGTGCGGATGGCGCTGCGGAAGAACGTGCGCTTCGCCGCGTCGTAGTGCTCGGGCTCGGTGAAGAAGGTCGCGTCGTGCACGGTGACGGTGACCGGGCAGCCGGCCCGCAGCGGGCACGTGTAGAAGGGCGAGTGCAGCACGTCGGCGCCGACCTGCTGGGCGAGGATCGGCAGGCCGGTCTGCTCCCAGGCCAGCCGGGCCGGGCGATGGGCGACGGCGGCCGGGGCGGGCATGATCTGCGCCCGGGGCATCATCCGCTCATAGCGCTCGGTGTCGGTACGCTGCGCGACCACGGTGATGCCGTCGGTTTCCACGAGAGCGCCGAGCAATCCGTCGAGATAACGGCCGACCCCGCCCCGATCGGCGGGCATGCTGGTGGCGTCGACGAGCACGCGGACCACGTTCACTCCTTCGCCTGGCGGGCACCGGCACCCCCGCCGTCGATGCCACTGTCCGCCGGTCCGTGGCACCGGTTTCGCTGCTACCGGTTCGCTGTTGCCGGTCTCGCTGCTACCGGTCTCGCTGCCGCGGAATGGCCTGCTTGTAGTGGTGCGCCGAGGGAGGCTGTGCGCCGCGTCACAGTATTCCGACTCCCACACTACGCCCGTGCCACGGGCGGTGGTGGTCTGCGACGCGACAGTCACTCGGCGATGCGCCGAACGGTTCGCGTACCGTGACCGTGTGACCACCGTGCCCTCGGCGTTCGCCGCCGCTGTGCGTACCGATCCGACTCGACCGCTGCTGACCTGGTACGACGACACGACGGGCGAGCGGACGGAACTGTCCGGCGCGACGCTCGCCAACTGGGTCGCCAAGACGGCGAACCTGCTCGTCGACGGCTGCGGTCTCGGGTCCGGCGACGTGGCCACGGTGGACCTGCCGCCGCACTGGCAGACCGCGGCAATCCTGCTCGCCTGCTGGAGCGCCGGACTTTCCGTGGAAACCGGCGGAACCGGCAAGGGGGACGTCGCCTTCGTGGGCACCGGCCAGGCCGCCGCCGCCCCGGACACGTTCGCGGTCGGCCTGCACCCGTTCGCCCTTCCGGTACGCGATCTGCCGGCCGGTGTCACCGATTGGGTGACGGCGGCCCGCGTACACGGCGACCACTTCGGCGGATCGGCGGCCGGTCCGGACGATCTCGCGTACGCGGATCTGACGCAGGCGCGACTGTGCGAGCGGGCGGGCGCGAAGGGGCTGCCCGCCGGCGAGCGGGTGATCTACGCCGTAACACCCGCGGCCGACGTGCTGGACTGGCTGGTCGCGCCGCTCGTCGCGGGTTGCACGATGGTGGCGTGCGTCGGCGCCGACGCGTCCACCCTGGAGCGACGGGCCGGGATGGAGCGGGCGCGCGTCGTCAGCCTTTAGGGTCCGTCTCGGGGACGGTGGGCTTGTCCGCCGGGGGCTGCTCCTGCGTAGGCGGGTAGTGCAGCGTCGGCGGCGCCACGTCGGGCAGCGGCTCGGTGACCGCCTCCGGCGGGTCGGCGTACGCCGGGTAGGCGTACGGCTGCGGATACTGCGGCGGTTGCTGGTACTGGGGCGGTTGAAGGTACGCCGGCGGCGCGTACACGGGCGGCGGCGCGTACGCGACCCGCGCGGCCCGATCCGGGTACCGGCTCCACCGGCGGGCGCTGGCCAGCGTGGCGATCAACGGCACCGCCAGCAGTACGCCGATTCCCGTCGACCCGACCTGGTCGAGCCCGATGATCTGCACCCCGAGCACGTTGACGAACCGCGCGCCGATGTCGTTGAGCGTGCTGTCGTAGGACGCCCTGTCCACCAGCGGCCAGGCCGGCGCGGCCAGGAACGCGCAGCCCGCCAGCGCCGGGCCGACCGGTGAGAGGCGGGCCATCACAAGGATCGCGTACACGATGCCGCCGACCGCCAGCGTGGCCAGCGCGAGGACGATCGCGATCGGACGGTGCCCCGAACCGGGCGCGGTCGCCTGCTGGAAGGCGCTGAGCCCCAGCCCGGTCAGCAGGTAGACGACGGGGGCCAGGATCACGGCGAGCAGGAACGAGCCCACGTGGCGCATGTTGTCCCTCCGATTCCCCCGGCGGCTCCGGGCCTCGCACGGCCCGCCCGGGGCCGGTGCCGGACGGCCGGTCAGTCCGGCGGCGGCGGCGCGGCCGGTCCCTCGGTGAACGGCGCCCAGGCCGAGATCGCCTGGATGCGTCCGGTGTCCACCATCGGATCGACCGGACCGACCGTCGCCTCGGTACGCGTACCCGGCCAGGCCCGCCACCGCTGTCCGCTGAAACCGGCCATGAGCAGCACGATACCGGCGATCAAGGGCAGCCACCCGGCGGTGACACGACCCGGGTACAAGGTGATGCCGCCGATCGACCAGCTCTCGGCGAGCGTCCGGCCGCCGACCGCGACGAGATCGGTGGTCTGGACGATCAGGAAGATCAGTCCGGCCGCCACCGGACCGGCCGGCGAGATCCGCAGGCTGGCCAGGAGGCCGAGCAGGACGGCCGCGAGCGCGTACGCGCCGCCGGTGACGGCGTAATGGCCCCACGAGCCGGACTGCAGCCGCTGCCCGACCGGTCCGGCGGCGCCCAACGCGAACAGCAGGAACGCGACCGGCGCGAGGACGAGACCTGACAGCAGGCTCCAGAGGTGACGCATGCGCGCAGGGTACTGGTCCCGTGACACTCCCGATATCCCACATACGTAGGGACCTGGCGGTGTCCGGCGGACACATCCGTCCGGCTGCCGGCCCGCCCCGAGAATGGGGCAGGATGGACGGGCCGGCACAACGACGTGAGGGGCGAGAAATGAGTAGCGGTACGGGTTCTGTTCTGTGGACGCCGCCGGAAGGCGTACGCGACTCCGCGCAGATCGGCCGCTACCTGCGCTGGCTGTCCGCCGAGCGGGGACTCGACTTCCAGGGCTACGACGACCTGTGGACGTGGTCGGTCACCGACCTGCCCGGCTTCTGGCGTTCGATCTGGGACTACTTCGGCGTCGTGGCACACACCGAGCCGACCTCGACGATGGCCCCCGGCTACGACGCCGGCGCGGCGTTCGGCCCCGGCACCCCGTTCGGGCCGCGCGGAACCTGGTTCCCGGGCGCGACGCTCAACTACGCCGAGCACGTGCTGCGGATGCCGGGCGTCGACGGCGACACCCCGATGGTGCTCGGCTACTCCCAGACCCGCGAGCCCGTCACCCTGACCGCCGCCGAGCTGCGCGAACAGGTACGCCGAGCGGCCGCGGGCCTGCGCCGGCTCGGTGTCGGCCGCGGTGACCGGGTGTGCGCGTACCTGCCGAACGTGCCGGAGACGTTCGTGCTGATGCTGGCGACCGCCTCGCTCGGTGCCGTCTTCTCGTCCTGCGCCCCCGAATTCGGTACGCGCAGCGTCACCGACCGCTGGACCCAGATCGCGCCGAAGGTGCTCGTGGTCGTCGACGGGTACGCGTACGGCGACAAGATCGTCGACCGGCGGCCGGAGGTGGCGGCGATCCGGGCCGCGCTGCCGAGCCTGGTCGCGACGGTGACCGTGGACTACGCCGGCCTCGGCCAGGACGCCGACCTGCGCTGGGACGAGCTCACCGGGCCGACCGACGAGCCGCTGACCTGCACGCCGGTCGCGTTCGACGCGCCGCTCTACGTCCTCTACTCCTCCGGCACCACGGGCCTGCCGAAGCCGATCGTCCACGGCCACGGCGGCATCCTGCTGGAGCACCTGAAGATGCTCGCCCTGCACCACGACCTCGGCCCCGGCGACCGGATGTTCTGGTTCAGCACCACCGGCTGGATGATGTGGAACTTCCTGGTCTCCGCGCCGGCGGTCGGCTCCGCGATCGTGCTGTTCGACGGCAATCCGGGCTGGCCCGACCTCGGCGGCCTATGGCGGCTGGCCGAGTCGGCCGGGATGACGTACTTCGGCACCTCCGCGCCCTTCCTGCTCGCCTGCCGCAAGGCCGGGATCGTGCCGCGCGAGCTCGCCGATCTGGACCGCGTACGCGGGCTCGGGTCGACCGGCGCACCGCTGCCGCCGGAGGGCTTCCGCTGGGTCTACACCGACGTGTCGGACAGCCTGCAGTTGCAGTCACTGTCCGGCGGCACCGACGTGTGCACCGGTTTCGTCGGCGCGAGCCCGCTCAACCGCGTCTACGAGGGCGAGATCGCGGCCCGCTGCCTCGGCGCGGCCGTGGCCGCCTTCGACCCGACCGGGCACCCGGTCGCCGGCGAACTCGGCGAGCTGGTCATCACCGCGCCCATGCCCAGCATGCCGGTCGGGTTCTGGGGCGACACCGACGACGCGAGGTACCGGGAGGCGTACTTCGACGTGTTCCCGGGGGTCTGGCGGCACGGGGACTGGATCACCATCACCGACCGGGGCACCTGCGTGATCACCGGCCGCTCCGACGCGACCCTCAACCGGGGCGGCGTACGCCTCGGCACGAGCGAGTTCTACTCGGTGGTCGAGGGGCTGGACGAGGTCGTCGACTCGGTCGTGGTGCATCTGGAGGACGCCGAGGGCGGCGCCGGCGAGCTGCTGCTGTTCGTCGTGCTGGCCGACGGGCTCGACCTCGACGACGCGCTGCGCGCCCGGATCGCCCGGGAACTGCGTACGGCGTTGTCGCCGCGGCACATCCCGGACGCGATCTATCAGGTGGCGGCCGCGCCCCGGACACTGTCGGGCAAGAAGCTCGAGGTCCCCGTCAAGCGCATCCTCACCGGTACGCCGGTCGAGCGGGCGGCTGCCCAAGGCGCGCTGGCCAACCCCGAGTCGCTGGTCGCGTTCGAGGAGTTGGCGACCCGGCGCAAGCCCGCCTGATCAGCGCATCTTCTGGAAGTTCTCGGTGATCCGGCGGCGGCGCTCGCTGTTGGCACCGAGGACGAGCGCGACGACGCCGAGCGGGATCATGATGATCCAGGCGCTGAACGCCAGCGTGAGCGCGTGCAGTGTCGTGATCGTCGTGACCGCCGCGCCGACCTCGATCGGCGACCGCTGGCTGCGCATCGACCCGTAGATCAGCGTGGCGACCGCCGCGACGAGCAGGATGCCTTCGCGTACCGGGTCGGTGTTGGCGATGACGAGGACCAGCGACGGGCCGAACGCGAGCACCAGGCCGGGCGTGAACGCCGCCCGGGACCCCAGCTCGGGCCGCCGCCGCAGCTCGACCACGCCGACGAGCAGCACCGCGGCCGCGAACGGCAGCGTGTAGGCCTCCGGCTCGGCGACCTTCGCGTTCTGCGCGAGCAGCCACCAGGCCCCGATCGCGCAGCCCGCGCTCGCCCAGAAGAACGCGCGCCGCTGCGTGTCCGACAGCCCCGGACGGCCGCCCGCCACACCGAGAACACCGCTCCACACGGCGAGCAGCACCGCGACGATGGCCGGCGCCGGGAGCGCGAGGACGATCGCGATGACCGCCGCGAAATGGCCCGCCCATTCGATCGCCGCCGCTTCCGGCCGCGCGTCCGGCCGGGAGAACCGCGGCAGCAGCGCGGCCCCGATCACCAGGACCGCGCCCACCGCGAGCACGCCCAGCGCGGTCCACGTCCGGTCCAGGCCGAGCCGCAGGCTGACCGACATGACGAACAGCTCCGCGGCCACCGCCGCGCCGACCCAGCCCAGGATGCGGGCGGGCAGGCTGCGACCGCCGAGCGCCGCGGCCAGGCCCACGAAGACCGCGCCGCCGAACGTGAAGATCGTCATCTCCGGGGTGGCCAGCGCCCCGGCCAGTCCCGCGCCGCCGCCGATCAGTCCCATGACCAGCACGAGTACGCGTTCCGTCCGCAACGAGCGGTCGCTGTCGGACAGGGTCGCGGGCTCGGTGAGGGCGACTCCCAGCATGCACAGCGTGAACACGGTCAGCCCGGCGAGGACCGCGGCGTTCCAGGTCAGGTGCAACGCGTACGGGAGAATGAGGAGGGTGAGGGCGGCGACCGGGAAGACGCGGGCGACGGCGCGGCTGGCGCCACCGCCGAAGCCGACCGCGGCGAGTGCGGCGGCCGCGGTGAGCAGCACGGCGGTGAGTGCGGAGCTGTGCCCGACGGCGGCCGAGGCGACCGCGTAGGGCTCGGGGACGCCCTTCCACGTGCCGCTCGTGAACGTCTGGTAGGGCCGGGTCAGCGCGGCCACGAGAAGCGGCCAGAGGATCAGCATGGCGACCAGCGACGGAATGGCCGCGGCGACGGCTGCCCCCACCGCCGGGTACGCCGGCAGCCGGAACCGCGCGGCGAGCAGCCGGCTCGCGGCGGCGGAGGGCCGCGGCGCGAACTGGGCGACCGTCCCCGTCCGCAACAACTCCGCGAGGACGCACAGCAGTGCGCCGGTGGCCGCGAAGACGCCGGTCGGATGATCGGGCGACGGTGTCGTCAGCTCGCCGAGGGCGACGGCACCGGCGACGATGGCGACGCCCGCCGTGGCCGCACCGAGGAACGCTGGGATCCGCCGCCGGCCGGCCCCGACCACGGCGAGTCCTATGGAGACGGTCGCGATGGCCGACGTGAGCACCAGTCGCCGGAGGTCCGGCGCGTTCTCGTGCAGGATGTACGCCAGCGCGGCCGCCATCGCGGATGCGGCGACGAGCGCGCCGAGCGTGGCCGCCCCGCCGATGAAACCGAGGTGCGGGGCCTGATCCAGCTGGGCGGACCGCAGGTCGACAGTGGACACTTCGTCGGCCAGCACGACGCGGTACATCATGGACGCCAGCACGACGACCACCACGCAGACGAGCGCGACGAACGCCAGCGCGGCCGCCGTGGTCCAGGGCCGGACGAGGGCCGCGCCGACGGCGTACACGGCCAGGGCGATCGCCACCGCGATGCGCGCGTACCCGGCCCGGGGATCCTTCGCGACGGTCGAGGCGATGGCGTAGCCGCAGGCGATCAGCAGCCCGACGACGATCGGCGACCACCACGCCCAGTGCAGCGCGGCCGGCATGCCGACCGTGGCCAGCACGACACACAGCGCGGCCGCGTCGTAGTTGCGCGGCGACGGCAGTCCGACCGTCGCGGCCAGTGCGAGCACCAGCAGGGACACCGGCCCCTGCCAGCCGATGCCGCCCGTCGGCACCGTGCTCACGTTGCCGTGCCAGAGGCCGCCGTCCACCGTGAGCGCGCGTACGCCGCCCATCAGCGCCGGATAGCCGGCCAGCACCAGGACGAGCAGGCCGGCCGCTGCCGTGCCGAGGACCGGACCCCGCCGCCACGATTCGGGCATGAGGCGGATGCCGGCGGCGGCGACGAGCACCATGACCGCCGCGACGAACAGCCACACGCCGGCGTAGCCGAGCGAGAACGCCCGGGTGAGGGCCGCGATGGCACCCGCGACCACCATCGCGGCCGCGTAGTCGGCGCCGTCGTAGAGGCGGTCGGCCCGGCGCAGCCCGGAGTCGATGGAAGAGCTCAGCACCAGCAGCACGGCCCCGACCAGCAGCAGCGTCGCGACCAGCGTGTCGGCGAAGCTCGCCCCGCGGGCGCTGAAGGTGGCGAGGGTGATGATGAGCGCGCCCAGCCCGCTGCCGATCGCGACCGGCATGCCTACCTCGCGCCGGGCGACCTGGCCGAGGGCCACGTACCCGAGCGTGACCGTCGCGGTCAGCGCCGCGGCGACCAGCGGGATCGACGGGTGCGTGAGAGTTCCGGGGGCGAGCGTGACCACGAGGGCGGCGACCGCCGAGGGCGCGGCGAACGCGGCCGCACCGGCGCACGTGTCGCCAATGATCTTGGTGACCCTCCGCCCCGGCACCCCGGTCGGATCGTCCGCCCGGATCGGCACCGGCAGTACGCGTTGCGCGATGGCCAGCGCCACGCCGCAGATCGTGACGGCCGAGAACACCCCGGCGGTGAGACCCGGGTGTTGCAGGGAGGCGAGGATGGCCACGAGCCCGACCAGGACGGCGGCGACGGCGTGCGCCCGCGAGGATCGTCTGGTCGTGGCCGTGAACCCGTCGGCGTGCTGATCCGGGTCGGGCGGGCCGAACCAGAGGTCGGCCAGGCGGATCGTGCGGCCCGACGGCGGCGGGGTGAGGGGCCGGGGCCGGCCCAGCGGTCCGAAGTCGAACGCGCCCACGCCGATGCCGACCGCCGCGATCCCCACCGCCGTACCGGTGAGCACCCACAGCGTCCCGGCCGTCGACAGTCCCAGGGAGACCGGCGCGGCCAGGCCGGTCAGGGCGGCCCCGCCGACCGCCACCTCGCGGCGGAACGACGGCGGCAGCGCGAGCCCCGCGGCCAGAGTGGTCAGCGCGATCGTGGCGACGAGCGTGGCGCCCATCCCCGTCCGGGCGTGCTCCAGGAGAGCGGCGAAGTCGGCCTCGGTCCGGTGATCCCAGATCGGCAACCCGGCCCGGGCGGGAGCGGCGGCCGCGCGCAGGGCGGCCCCGATCACAAAGAGGCCGATGCCCGCGACGGCCACGGTTGACGCCAGCTGCGGACCCCGGCGGGCGGCATGCGGCAGCAGCCGTACGCCGAACCCGGTGCCCACGAGCGCGGCGGCCAACGCGAGCAGGGTCTGCCCGGGCGAGGAGATCGAGGCGATCCGGCCGGCCACGGCGATCACCGCGAGTGTGGTGACACCGGCGGCGACGTCGGGCAGCGGACGCGTACGCAGCATCAGCGCGCCGAGCAGGCCGACGACGCAGGCCAGCAGCAACGTCGCCCCACCGAGCGCGGCTCCGCCGGCGGTCTCGGGATGCCACAGGGCGGTGGCCCCGAAGGCGAGCGCGACGACGACGGACAGCCCGTGCAATGCCCAGGTCAGCTCGCGCAGCCAGAAGCTCGACCAGGCGCCTTCGAGGATCTCCGGATGGCGTACCGGGTGCTCGCCGCCGATGGCCAGCGGCTCCCGGCGGGACAGCTCGATCGCCCGGGCCGCGATGGCGTCGCCGCCCGCGAGCACGGCGAAGACCACGGCCCACGCGGCCGGCTTCCCGCTCACCAGCCCTATGCACAGCAGGGGCAGCACCGGCTGGGCGAACAGCACGACGCCGTAGCGGGCCGAGCTGAGCAGGGTCAGCCGGTGGTAGACGAACGCGACGGCGGCCGTGACGGCGAAGATCACCGCGGCGACGACCGACGTCGGGATCCCGCTGTGCGCGACGGCCGGCAACTGGCTGATCAGGTAGCCGTCGACCGGCATCAGCAGCAGCCCGACGGTCGTCAGCGTCTCCGCGGTCGACACGAGGCGTACGCGGATCAGCCAGGGCGGCGCCGCGAGCATCACGAGGGTGACGATGGACAGGACGGTGAGGCCGCCGGCCGCCTGCAGACCGCTGGCCAGGACGGCGTAGACGACGGCCGCGACGCCGAGCAGCAGCCCGCCCAGCACGAGCAGGACGTTCTGGACGGTACGCGGACTCGCCTCCGGCTCGGGCTGCGCCAGCGGTGCGACTCGGGGCTGTCGAGGTCCTGCCGCCTTCGGCCCCGGCGCGGTACGCGGCGGCGGAGGCGGGGTCGTGGTGGTCGTCGTGCCCGGACCCGGCTGCGGCGGAACGCTCCGCGTCGGCCCGGTACGCCCGAGCCGGCGCTGCCGGGGCGCCCGGCTCTGGCGCTGCCGCTCGGCCTCCGCGTGCGCGATGAGGTTGCGCTGGTGCATGGCGGCCTGCATCTGGCTGCTCAGCTTCTTGCGCTGAGCGGACAGGGACAGGTCCTCCGCGCTCATGTCGGCGATGGCCTTGTTGATCCGGGCCAGCTCCGCCGCCAGCACCTCGGGGGTGTTGCCGCAGTGCGGGCACCGCTCCGAGGGGTCCCGCAGCCTGCCGCACATGGAGCAGGGGGCCTGTTCCAAGGGGGGACACCTCCGAACACCGTCACGCCGTGTGCAGTCAGCATGCCCGGTGGCGGCAAGGTGTGTACAGTCCCGTTTGGTCGCTCATGCGCCGGATACTCAGTTCGTCCTGCGATCCTGATCGGCGCTCGGTGATCAGATTGTGACGTTCGGCTGCGGGCCGCGACGGCCCACGGAAACGTACGGCCGCGGTCCCGGGTCGGGATCCGCGGCCGTACAAGCGATCGGTCAGAGGGCGGGTCGGCCGAGTCCGCGGTAGGTCCACCCGGCGGCGGCCCAGGCCGGTCCGTCGAGGCAGTTCTTGCCGTCGACGACGAGCCTGCGGCCGGTGATCTCGCCCAGCGACACCGGATCGGCGTTACGGAACTCGGCCCAGTCGGTCAGCACGCACACCAGGTCCGTACCCGTCACCGCGTCGGTCAACGACTTCTCGTACGCCAGCTCCGGATGCACCCGGCGGGCGTTGTCGGTGCCCTGCGGGTCGTACACATGCACATCCGCCCCGGCTTCGGCCAGCATCCCGGCCACCGCCAGAGCCGGCGAGTCACGGACATCATCGGTGTTCGACTTGAAC
>NZ_AUAX01000027.1:0-129994 GCF_000428945.1 Hamadaea tsunoensis DSM 44101
CAACCCCCACGACCGACAACCAGACTTCATCCCACCCAAACACCTCGACCCACTCCAACGACCACGCCGCAACAACCTCCACCGGCGAACATGAGACCCAAGACCAACCGTTCCTCCCGTATCGACTGCTCGTCACCGGCAGCCGGGTCGCCAGGTCGTATCCGGCCGGTGCCGGTGCCGGTGCCGGTGCGGTGCGCTACGAATCGCGTGTCCTGTGCGAGATTGCAGACGCCGCTGCCATGGTTCCACGCTGACGCGTGGCCGGAAGGCGCTCGATCACCAACGTCCTCGTCCAGGAGTAACCATTCGCCGCTCAACCCGTCCTGCAGAGTGGCAAGCATGCCAGCGGGGGGCGCCACAGCAGCCCGGGTGAGGCCCGGGAAGCAAGCACACCCGGGCCGGCAGAGCCTTCTCACCGACGCGACCCCACCAGCGTGACCTCACCGGTGCAGCCTCATCGGCCAGACCGTTACCCCGCAACGCATGCACCAAGGAGGAGCCCCTCCCCGAACTACGCGTCGCACCTGTGCGAACTCGCCCGGATCAGCGCCTGGATGCCACCACACCCCGGCCGCCGCCGCGCAGCCACCGCCGCCACGCAGTCGCCGTCGCAACGCAGCCACCGTCGCCACGCGGCCGCCGACAGCCGCCTGCATGTCCTTGCCCCGCCAGTTCTCCATAGGTACGCGGCTGCCAGCGGCGCTCGTCGACGCTGGCCTCATGCTGGCCGCACCGTGTCGTCGTGATCGCGGCGGCGGTCGGATTCGCCCGACGCCACACGCACGTCGGCTGCCTCAGGCTCACCGAGACCGGCCGGGCGCTCGGCCGCCTGGTCCTCGCCGACCGTCATCGCTGCCGTGATCGCCCGCCTGTCATCGCTGCCGTGATCGCCCGCCTGTCATCGCTGACGTGACCGCTGCCGTCCTGGCCTCACTGCTGGTGAGGGTGCTGCGGCACGACCTCAGTGACGGCACGGCCTCACTGACCACGACCTCACCGACGGCACGGCCCCTGGTGACGGCAGAGCCCTGGTGACGGCAGGCGGCGTCCGCCATCACCCCCTTGTCGCCGGCGGCCCGGTCCGCGTCGCTGGTTACGCTGCGGCCGCGTACCCGCTGCGGCTCCGCGAGGTCACCGACGTGCTCGGCGGGCGGGTCTGCTGGTCCGGGCGAATCCGCGGGCGCGTGCGCCGCCGAGCTCTCCCACCGGCCGGCCTTACGCCGTCACCGCCAGCTCGTCCGGCTCGATGCCGTGCTGGAACGCCTCGCCGGACGCGTACCGGCGCAGTTCGTCGAGGGCCGCCCGCACCATTCGGCCGAGTTCGTTGCCCAGCGATCCGGCCACATGCGGGGTCAGCAGCACGTTCGGCAGGTCCCACAGCGGCGACTCCGGTGCCGGCGGCTCCGGGTCGGTCACGTCGAGGATCGCGTACAGGCGGCCGGTCAGGAGCTGTTCGGTCAACGCGTCGGTGTCCACAAGAGATCCCCGCGCCGTGTTGATCAGCGTCGCGCCGTCGCGCATCAGCGCCAGCCGCCGCCGGTCGAACATGTGGTAGGTCGCCGGCAGTTGCGGCGCGTGGATGCTCACGATGTCGCTCGCCGCGATCAGATCGTCGAGCTCCACCAGCTCCGCGCCGAGCGCCCGCGCGTCGTCCGGCTCCACATAAGGATCATGCAGGAGTACGCGTACCTCGAAGTGCCGCAGGAGTTCCGCCACGCGCCGGCCGACCCGGGAGGCGCCGACGAGGCCGACCACCCGTTCGTAGTTGCCCATCGCCGGGAAGGCTGCGGACACGTCGACCGACCCCCGTGCACGGCGGAACTCCTGCGCCGTCTCCAGTACGCGCTTGCCCGCGAACAGGATGGCGGCCAGGGCGTACTCGGCGACGGGGACCGCGTTGGCCTCGGCGACCGAGGTGACGACGATCCCGCGGGCGAAGACGGCGTCGGTGACGTGGCCCTTGACGGTTCCGGCGGCGTGCACGACCGCGCGCAGGGCCGGCATGCGCGCCAGCGCGGCCTCGTCGATCGGCGGGCAGCCCCAGCCGGTGAGCAGCACCTCGACGGAGGCGAGCGCGTCGGCGAGCGCGGGGTCGGCGAAGTCCGTCACGATCCGGGCCGGATCCACCTCACCGGCGTCCGCCAGCTCGGCCAGCAGCCGCTCGGTGAAGAGGATCTGCCGCGTCCGCTCCGACATGGCGAGCAGGGTGGCCGGCTTGTGCACGGCGGACGGCGAGGCAGGGGTAGACGAAACAGCAGTAGACACGGGGTCAGGCCTTCTTGTGGGTCAGGTGCGGGACCGGGCCGAGCGCGGCGCGCAGCGCGAACCGGCTGTTGGCCCAGACCACGTAGAGCAGAGGAGTGGCCGCGAGGCCCAGGGCGATCGCCGGCCGGCTGGTGAACAGCAGTTCCAGCAGCACCAGCACGCCGAACGAGACGGCCGTGAGGTACCAGTGCCGCACCGCGAGGTAGACCGAGGCCCGGGCCGCGTCGCGTACGCGTACACCCGGCTTCTCGGCGAGCACGACCAGCGCGAGCAGGGCGGTGGCCGCGGTGAGGACCATGAGGACGGCCAGGACCGGGATCGCGGCCGCGCCGATCGGCTTGCCCCAGGCGAGCCTGATGTCGACGCCGAGCACGACGAGCGCGCCGGTGGTGAGGGCGCCCGCGGTGGCGGCCCGCTTCCAGGTGGCCGCCCAGGCCCGGACGAACGTACGCGCGACCGCGGTGGACCGGGTGCCGGAGTAGTCGGCCAGGACGGCGAAGGCGGCGCAGACCGCCGGCGCGCACAGCGGCGCGACGAGCGCGAGCAGCGGCCAGGAGCGCACCGGGTCGGTCAGGACGAGCCCGGCGACCAGCGGCGAGCAGCCGACGAGCAGCAGGAGGTTCGTCATCAGGGTGAGGTAGACCAGGTCGAAGAGGGTGCCGATGGTCTGGTGCTTCAGCCCGGGAATCCGCATGGCCTATCCCTTCAGTCCGGTCGTGGCGATGCCCTCGATGAAGTACCGCTGGCCGACCAGGAAGATGAGCGCGATCGGCAGCACCGACAGCACCGAACCCGTCATGATCAGCGCGTACTCGGCGTTGTACTCGTTGATGAACGAGCGCAGGCCGATCTGGATCGTCCACAGGCTCGGATCGCGCAGGTACAGCAGCGGCCCGAGGTAGTCGTTCCAGGTGTTGACGAAGGTCAGCAGGGTGAGGCTGGCCAGCGCCGGCATCGACAGCGGCAGCATGATCCGCCGCCAGATGCCGTACTCGCTCATCCCGTCCATCCGGGCCGCCTCGGAGAGGTCGTTCGGGATGGTCTCGTAGTACTGCTTCATCAGGAACACGCCGAAGGCGCTGAACGCCTGCAGGGCGATGATCGACCACAGCGTGTTCGACAGGTGCAGCTTCGACATGAGGATGAACTGCGGGATCATGTACGACTGCCACGGCACCGCGATCGTCCCGATGTACGCCAGGAACAGCAGATCGCGACCCGGGAAGCGCACCTTCGCGAACCCGTACGCGGCGAAGCTGCCGGTGAAGACCTGCAGGGCGCTGACCGCCACCGACAGGATCAGGGTGTTCTTCAGCCACGTCACCATGTGCGACTTGCGCCAGATGTCGAGGTAGTTCTCCCAGACGACGGTCTTGGGCACCCATTGGATGGGAGTCGTGTAGACCTCGTTGTTCGTCTTCAGCGACGAGACGACCATCCAGTAGAACGGCAGCAGCAGCGCGAGCGCGGCGACGACCAGCAGGGCGTACCCGATGATCCGGCCGGTCCGGCTCAACCGCCGGCGGCGGGTCGCGCGGTGGTTCAGCAGCAGCGCGGTCTCGGCCTGCGCGGGGCGTACGGCGGTGTCCATCACGCGTTCCTCCGCTTGTTGACCAGGAACTGCACGACCGTGACGAGGAAGCAGATCGCGAACAGCACGATCGAGATCGCCGAGGCGTACCCGAACTGGTTCTCCTGGAAGCCCTTCTGGTAGATGTACTGCGACAGCACCAGCGTGGACTGGCCGGGGCCGCCGTTGGTCAGCAGCAGGATCAGGTCGAAGACCTTGAAGCTGCCGATCGTGAGCATCACGGTCACGAAGAAGGTCGTCGGCCGCAGCGACGGGACCGTCACCGTCCAGAAGCGGTGCCAGGCGTTCGCGCCGTCCATCCGGGCCGCCTCGTACAGTTCGCCGGGGATCGTCTGCAGGCCGGCCAGGAAGATCAGCATGTAGTAGCCCATCTCCCGCCAGGTGCCCACGATGATCACGGCCGGCATCGACCCGTCGGCGGAGACCGTCCAGCCGGGGTTCCCCGAGAAGCCGAAGAAGTGCAGGATGTGGTTGATCGGGCCGTACTCCGGGCTGAACAGCATGTTCCAAACCTGCGCGGTCGCCACGATCGCGGCGATGTACGGGAAGAACGCGACCGTGCGGAAGAAGGCGACGCCGCGCAGCTTCCGGTTGAGCAGCAGGGCCAGGCCGAGCGACGCGACCATCGTCAGCGGGATGTGGAACACCGTGTAGTAGAGCGTGTTGCGCAGCGCCGTCCAGAAGCTCGCGTCGTGCATCAGGCGCTGGAAGTTCGCCGGCCCCGTCCACTCGGCCAGGCCGAACACGTTCCAGTTGGTGAAGGCCAGGTAGAACAAGGCGAGCACGGGGACCAGCGTCAGCACCGCGAAGCCGACGAAGTTCGGCAGGATGAACGACCAGCCGACCGCGGTGTCGCGCCACACCGTCCGGCGGCGCCGGGCGGGGGCCGGCAGCAGGGTTGCCATGGGGGATGCCTCCTGAGGATCGGGCCCGGCCGGCGGTACGCGGCACGCGGGGGACACGCGCCGCGTACCGCCGGCCGGGCTGAAGCGGGCGCTACGAGTTGAGGACCTCGTTCTTGGCGCGCTTCTGGGCGTCGCCGATGGCGCCGTCGACGTCCTTGCTGCCCGACAGCACCGCCGAGTGCAGGTCGTTGAGAACGTTCTGCAGGCCGGCCGTGTACTTCGAGACCGGGTTCTCCGGCTTCGTGTCGTGCTTGGCGAACGCGAACTTCGACAGGTCGTCGGTCGGCATGCCCTTCAGGCCGAAGAAGTCGTCGGCCACCGCCGCGCTGGCGGCCGGGGTGATGCCGATCGCGGCCAGCGACTTCGCGCCCTGCGTCCCCGCCGCGTACGCGAGGAACGCCTTGGCCGCCGCGACCTTCTCCTTCTTGATCTTGGGGTTGATGCCGAGGCCGGTCGGGTCGCCGAAGGTCACCGGGGTGGCCGACGTGCCCGTGGTGCTGGCGTCGAACTGCGGCGCCGGGGCCAGGCCCCAGTCGAACGCGTCCGCGTCGCCCTTGGCCTGCTGGGACAGCAGCGTGGCGATGTACCAGGTGCCCATGGGCATCATGGCCGCCTGCTGCTTGCCGAACTCCGCCTGGTAGGTCAGCTTGTTCGTGGTCGCCGTGCCGTAGCTCGGCTGGGCGCCGGCCGTCTGCAGGTCGAGCGCGCGCTGGTAGTACGGCTTGAGGTAGGAGAAGTCACCGCTCTGCAGGCTGGCGCCGGGCGTCTGGGCCAGCGCGAAGCCCTGCACCGTCGACTGCCACGTGTGCTGGTAGTCGCCGGTCGCCTTGGAGCCGGCCGTCTTCAGGGCCGCGGTGAGCGACTTCGAGACCTCGGCGTACTTGTCCCAGGTCCAGGAGCCGTCCGGGTACGCGACCTTCGCCTTGTCGAACAGCGCCTTGTTGTAGAACAGGACCCACGAGTCCTGCCGGTACGGGATCGCGTACGTCTTGCCGTCGACCTGGTAGCCGGACAGGCCGCCCGGCGAGCTGGTCAGCCCCTTGGCCACGTCGGAGACGTCGAGCAGCTGACCGCCGGCCTGGTACGTGTAGAACATCTTCAGGTTCTTCTGCACGTAGACGTCCGGCGCCGACCCGGCCGCCAGGTCGGCGGTCATCTGGGTGTCGTAGTTGCTGGCGTCGTACTCCTTGAGCTCCACCGTGATGTTCGGGTTCGCGGTGTGGAAGCCGTCCGCCAGCGTCTTGAACTCCGGCGTGGTCGACAGGCTCCAGCCCGCCAACGTGATGCTGACCGGGCCGGTCGGCATCGTCTCAGGGGTGTCGGAGCTGCTGCAACCGGTCAACGCGAGAGACGCGGCCAGGCCGAGTCCGAGCACGGCCGTTATTGCGCGCTTCATCCTCTCTATCTCCTTCGGGACGGGGCCAAAGTGGGGGTGGCCCTATGGAACTACCTGGGGGATCTCCTGGGAGCACGGAGAAGTCGGTGGGTGCTGGAAAGTCCGTCCGGCCAGCGGACGGTGACGTCCGCGCCGTCGCCGTCGCCGCCGCCGTCGTCGCCGTCACCGCCGGGCCGGATCGCGATGTCGGCCGCACCGGGCGCCGTCTCGCGGGAAGGTTCGCGGGACAGCTCGATGAACACCGCCGTCCAGACGCGTACGCGCGCCGGGAAGTCGATCCACGGGACGTGCACGGGACCGCCGAGCGGGCCGCCGTCCTCGTGGACCTCGACACCGGGGGTACCTTCGGCCGAAGCCATGTGCGACAACAGATCCGCGGCGCGGACCGTGACCGAGCCGGACGTCGTGGCGACCGTTGCCGGGCCGGCGACCGGCCAGCCGCCGAACCGCAGCCGCAGATCCTGTGCCGCGACGCTCTCGTCGAGGTCGTCGACGTACGCGACGCGGACCTCCCACGCGGCGCGTACCAGGGAATAGGTCGTGAGGGTTCCGGCCGGCCGGAACCGCCCAGCGCGACCGCTCCCATGGTCACGCTGGGCGGGGCCGGGATCGACCCAGTGCGCCGCGGCCGTGGAACCCGCCACGGCGACTGGAGGCAGGCCGGGCTGGACCCCGACGGTCAGGGTGCGCATGCCGGCGCGGTGCGTCGATCGTCCGAAGTGGTCGATCAGCGTCACCGACTGGTCGGTCGGCGTGCTCCAGCCGCGCTCGTCGAGCACGGGGCACGTCGCGGTCGAGTAGCCGAGGCGCGCGTACAGCGGGGAGTCGCCGACCTCGGCACCCTCGACGGCGTGGTCGGTGCCGTGGTTGACGACCCGCACGATGCCGTCGCCGCGCGCGCTCGCGACGACCCAGCCGGGGGCCTCGACGGCGCGCAGGATGTCGGTCCGCTCGGCGGGCAGCGGCCGCACCGGGTCCGTCCACACGGGATGCTCCGGCGGCAGCGCGATGCCGAGGAATCCGAGGCTGCCCCAGTAGGGCGAGCCCGGCCCGGAGTACGCCTGGGCGAGCCGGGGCCACGCGTCGTGCCAGCCGAGGCTGAGCAGGCCGCGCTCGTCGGGGGCGCCGTGGGCGGCGAAGTGGCCGACGATCGCGCCCGCGGCGTGCCGCAGGAGACCCGGCGCCACCGACGGTACGCCGGCGAAGGCGCCGACCCAGAAGGGCGCGGCCGCGGCGAACCGGTAGATGAGGCTGCGGCCCTGCAGGAGCGGGGAGCCGTCGGCGCCGACGAGCTCGACGGCGTCCTGGAGGTAGCGGTCGAGGGCGGCGCGGTCGCGTTCCGCGCGCGGCACCGCGAGATCGGCGGCGCCGGCCATCCGCGCCCACATCGTCGGATAAAGGTGCAGCGCCCACCCGACATAGTGGTCGTACGCGCGCTCGGCCCCGTCCGACAGCCACCCGCCCCGGCGCTGGAACGTGTCGTGGGTGGCCAGGTCGGCGGCCATCTCGTCGAGCGAGAACGGGCCGCCGACCGAGCGCAGGAAGGTCTGCACCACCAGCCGGAACCACACCCAGTTGATCCGCGGATACGTGTCGTCGCCGACCGCCGGGGCCAGGTACGCGATCACCCGCTGCTGGACGGCGGCGTCCAGCCGGTCCCAGATCCACGGTCGCGTCAGGTCGAGCATCCAGGCCAGCGAGGCGGCCTCGACCTTCGCCTGCGGGTGCTCGTCGAGGCGTACCCAGCGGTCGGGCGCGGTGGGGTCGGTGCCGGTGGCGATGCCGCGGGCGTACCAGTCGATCAGATCGTCCACGCCGACACCCTGGGCGCCGGCGATGCGGAAGCCCGCGAGGAGGAAGGTGCGGGCGAAGCCCTCCAGCCCGTCCACGTCGCGGCCGTAGCCGCCCTCCGGTCCGGGCAGGACGATCCGGGCGTGGCCGGGCGACGCGTACCGCCGGGCGGCGGCGAGCAGGTCGTCGGCCGCAGCGAGCCAGGCATCCCGGTCAGCGTCGAATCGGACCGTGGAAAAGCGGCCGGTCGGCTCTGCCACGTCGCTCCTCACCGTTCGCTGGATCGCCCTGTGTCCGGGCGGCGTCGTTCTGGTTTCGGAAGTAAAAACGATCACAATGGCTCATGTCAACGCCGTTATCCAACCGATACGATCACAAACGATCGTCGTACGCCAAACCTGATCACAGAATTGGACTCCGCTGAGCGTTCCAGCTGCACACTGCGTGATCACCTCACCACTGAGGCGATGTGAGCGGGGAAAACGGGGGCAGGGAATCGGCTCTTCCACGAGTCAGAAGTGATCTGATACGTTCACAAACGCTCACGAGGGTTGCCGGCGAAACGAGGAGACGCATGTCCGCCCATGACCGCTTTGCCGGACCGCTGGCTGCGCTGCGGGCGGCGGCGTTCGAAGCGGATCCCGAGGCCGCACCCCGTTTCCGGACCGCGCCGCGGCTGCCCGTGCCGCCGGCGAGCGACCGCGCCGCATGGGCCGCGATCGATCAGGCGACCCTGCGCGCCATCGAGGTACGCGCCCTCGCCGATCTCGGCGAACCGTGGCCGACCCCGGCTCCGCACGCGTACGCCCGGTATTTCCGCGACGGCGATCGCAACACGTACGAGCAGGCGCTGTTCGCCCGGCAGCGGCGGGTCAGCCGGGCCGCGATCATGGCCGCCGTCTCCCCCGGTCCGCAGTGGATGGACGAGGTGGTCGACGGCACCACCCTGCTCTGCGAGCTGAGCAGCTGGTGCTGGCCGGCCCACGACGACGCGCTGCGCGTACACGGGTCGGTCGTCCCGGTCGTCACCGATCCGTTCCTCGACCTCGGCGCCGGGGAGATCGCCGGCCAGCTGGCCTGGCTCGACCACCTGCTCGGCGCCGAACTCGACGCGTACGCGCCGGGGCTGCGGGCCCGGATCCGGCACGAGGTGGACCGGCGGGTACTGACCCCCTTCGAGGTACGCCGCGACTGGCACTGGCTCGGCCTCGACGGCGATGTCCACAACTGGAATCCGTGGATCCACGGCAACGTCCTCGTGGCCGCCCTGCAACTCGTCGACGACCCGGCGCGGCTGGCGTCCCTTGTGGACCTCGTCCTCGAAGGTCTCGACCGTTACGTGGCCTCCCTTCCCGAGGACGGTGCGATCGACGAGGGGTACGCGTACTGGTGGAACGGGGCCGGCCGGGCGCTCGAAGCCCTGGACCTGGTGCACCACGCGACCGGTGGCGCCTTCGACCACAGTGGAGTGACGGCGCTGCGCAACACGGTCGCCTTCCCGCACCGGATGCAGCTTGGCGGGGACTGGTACGTCAACCACGCCGACGGCACCGCCCGCGTCAGCGATCCCCTGCCGTGGCACGCGTTGCACGCGGCTGCCCGGCGGTTCGGCGACGACGGGGCGCTGGCGCACGCGGCCGCGCATCGCGTACCGGGCGGACCGGTCGCGACGGAGGATCAAGGGCTCGGCAGACTGCTGCGAGCCCTCACCGATCGTGCCTGGGTCGGCGCGCGGCCCTCGGCTTCGCCCCTTCCCCGCGACGTCTGGCTGCCGTCGACCCAGGTACTCGTCGCCCGGACCGAGGCCGGCACGAGCACCGGACTGACGCTGGCGGCCAAGGGCGGGCACAACGCCGAGCACCACAACCACAATGACGTCGGCGGGTTCGTGGTCGCGCTGGGCGGCGTACCGGTGCTGGTGGACGCGGGCCGCCCGACCTACACCCGGCAGACCTTCGGCCCCGACCGGTACGCGATCTGGACGATGCAGAGCTCGTGGCACAACGTGCCGGAGATCCGGTCGACCGCTCAGGAACCCGGCCACGCGTACGCCGCCCGCGCCGTCACGGCCACCATCGGCGACCTCGGTTCCGAGTTGACGCTCGACCTGGCCGGGGCGTATCCGCGTACGGACGTGCGGCGGTGGCTGCGGACGGCCCGCCTCGACCGGGCGACCGGTGAAGTTTCGGTCACCGACGAGTGGGAGCTCACGCCCGACGACGATGCTCCCCCGACACAGATCCGCCTGCTGGCCGCCGGGGACGTCCGGGCGTACGAGGACCGGATCGAGATCACCGGACTGGACGGCAGCGGTGTCGTGGTCTCGACCTGGCTGCCCGCCGCGACCCCGTGTGCCGCGACCGTACGCGTACTCGACGACCCTATGCTCAGCGACGTGTGGGGTGAGCGGCTCACGCGGCTCGACTTCGACGTGACGGCGCTCGGACCGACGGCTGCCTTCACGCTCCGCGTAGCTGTCCTCAGTGGATCCTCAAGCAGTGGAAGGGAAGTGCGATGACCGCCGCGGACCAGCGTGGGCCCCTGCAGGTCGCCCGCCGGGCGCAGATCCTGGAGGCGCTGCAGCGCGACGGCGCGCTGCGGGTCTCCGACCTGACCGTCGCGCTCGGCGCCGCTGCCGTGACGATCCGCCGGGACATCGCCCAGCTCGCCGCCGAGGGCCTGGTGCAGCGGGTGCACGGCGGGGTCGCGCTGATCGCCGACGAGCCGCCGGCGCCCGAGGAGAGCACCACCCGCGCCGCCGACGGGCCGGCCGGCCGGACGCTCGGCATGCTCGTGCCGTCGCTCGACTACTACTGGCCCGACGTCGCCCGCGGCGCCGAGGAGGCCGCCCGCGAGCTGGACATGCGGGTGATCCTGCGCGGTTCCTCGTACGACACCGAGGACGACCGCCCCCAGCTCGAACGGCTCATCGGCCGGATGGGCGTGGACGGCCTTGTCATCGCGCCGCGGATGGACGCGCCCACCGCCGATCGCACGCTCGAATGGCTCGCGACGACCGGCGTACCGACGGTGCTGCTGGAGCGCACGGCGGTCGCCGGGCCGCACCACGCCGTCATGGAGTCGGTCGTCACCGACCACGCCCTCGGCGCCGCGATGGCCGTCCGGCACCTCACCTCGCTCGGCCACACCAAGGTCGGCCTCGTCCTCTCCCAGCTCAGCCCGACCCGGCCGCACATCCGGCGGGGCTGGCTGGAGGCGGCCGCCGAACTCGGCCTCGACGTCGAGAACACAGTGGACACCCTCGTGCCCGACCCGCGCTCGCCCGACTGGGACGCCTCGCTGGACGCCGTCCTCGCCCGCTGCCGCGCCACGGACACGACCGCGCTGCTGGTCCACGCCGACGCGCAGGCGATCGCACTCGTCCAGCTCTGCGAGGAGCGCCACATCTCCGTACCCGGGCAGCTGTCCGTGATCGCGTACGACGACGAGGTCGCGGGGCTGTTCACGCCGCCGCTCACGGCCGTGCGGCCACCCCGCCGGTCGATCGGGCGAGCGGCGGTGCGGCTGCTGGCCGACCGGTTCGCCGACGCCGACCGGCCGGCCCACCGGGTGGTCATCAGCCCAGCGCTGCGGGTTCGTGAATCAACAGCGCCACCGGCATCCTTCTAAGACCCAAATCCAAGATCATTTTTTCCCGGGTTCGTCGATCTCACCTCCGCTCCTCGCGCGGGAGACCGTTCCGGCCCTGGGGGGCCTCCACTGCCAGGTGAGTGGGGCGACGCATCATTCGCCGTCGCCCCGTCACCGAGGGAAGGGCCCGTACGGGCGGTGTCCGGTCAGACGCGCTTCCAGCGCCATTGGCCGTTCGAGTACTGGGAGCACTGGTAGCGGTTGCCGGCGGCGCTGATCCCGTACCAGCCGTGTTCGGAGGCTGGACAGTAGGCCCCGGGAACGACCGTTCCGGAGTGGGTGTGCGTCGTCGGCGGCTTCGGCGTCGGGGACGCCTTGGGGGTGGGCTTCTTCGTCGACGGCTTGGGGGCGGGCTTCGACGGGGTGGTCACCTTGGCCAGACCCGTCGTCGGGCTGGGAACCGCCGCCGGACTGGGCGATGCGGAGTCCGATGCCGACGGGGACGCCGACGCCGTCTCGCTGGTGGCCGCGCTCGCGCTGAGCGCCTTGGGCGCGGTCCCGTCGGCCGCCGGCCCGCAACCCGCCACCAGGCCGGAGAAGGTCAGCGCGGCGGCGACGGCGGCGATGAGCAGGTTGATTCGTTTCTTCGCAACGGGCATCACCGCACCGTACGGAGGGCGCCGATGATAATCATCGAGCTCCCGGCCACAGTGGTGGGAACGTATAGAGACGCCGTTCGCCATTCCAGCGCTCGCAGGTGGCTCCCCAGGGCGGCCGCACCTCCGGAAGCAGGACACCGTCCGGGTACGTGTGTCGCAGATCCGTCAGCCGGGGCCGGGAGGGCTGCTCATCCGAAGTCGACGGCTTCTCACTGGAAGTCGGCGATGTGCTCCGTGATCCACCGGGTGAAGGAGAGGGGCGGGCGGCCGAGAACGCGTACCACGGTGTCGGTCGCGGGTGAGCCGCCGGTCGCCGCGTCGGCGAGGAACTCCACCACGGCCGCCGCCTGCGCCGCGGGCATGAACCGGGCGAACGAGGCCCGCCCTTCCTCCGGGCTCAGCTCCTCGATCCGTACCGGGCGGCCGAGGGCGGCCGCGATCATCGCCACCTGCTCGCGCTGGGTCAGCAGCTCACCGCCCGTCAGCAGGTCGCTCACCGCAGCACCGGCCCGGCCGAGCAACGCCTCGGTCGCGAAGGCGGCCACGTCACGCTCGTGGACGGGCGCGGTCCTCGCTTCCGGGTACGCCATCCGGACGGCCCCGTCGTCGCGGATTCCCCAGCTCCAGCCGAGCGCGTTGTTGGCCAGGGCGAGCGGGCGGATCGGCGTACAGCGGAGTGCGGAGGCGGCGAGGACGGCCTCGACCTCGCGGTGTTCCCGCGCGATCGCGTTGTTCTGCGTCCACGGCAGCAGGACGCTCCCGGACGACATCAGCACTACGTGCTCCACACCGGCCTTCTCGGCTGCCCGCACGAAGTCTTCCGCACCGTCCGCTAGCGCGTAGACGAACACCGCCCGTACGCCGTCCAGTGCCTCCGGCAACGTCTCCGGCCTGGTCAGGTCGGCCGCCACCACCTCGGTGCCGGGCGGCAGCTCGGCGGCGGTGGCGAGGCTGCGCACCGATGCGCGTACCGGGACGGCGGCGGCGAGCAGCTGGTCGAGGACGTGGCGGCCGATGCTGCCGCGGGCGCCGATCACAAGCGTTGTCATGCCGTCCAGCCTGGACAATGCCCCGCCGAACACCACGTCGGATAGCCTGGGACGGCGGTATTCGACACGAGTGGGGATGGCCATGGCGGATTCCGACTTCGACGAGCTGGACCGGAAGCTCCTGCACGCCCTGCAGATCGACGGCCGCGCCCCGTTCAACAAGATCGCGGAAGTGCTCGGCGTCTCCGACCAGACGATCGCGCGCCGGTACGCCCGCCTGCGCTCCACGCTGCGCGTCCGGGTCGCCGGCCGCACCGATCCCGCCCTGCTCGGCGAGGTCACCTGGTTCGTACGCATCCGGTGCGTACCGAGCGTGGCGGCGTCGATCGGGGCGGCACTGGCCCGCCGGCCCGACACCTCCTGGGTGAAGCTGGCCTCCGGCGGAACCGAGATCGTCTGCGTCGTACGCGCCGCCACCGGGCAGGACGGCGACAGCCTGCTGCTGGCGAAGCTGCCGAAGACGCCCAGCGTGACCGCGGTCAGCGCCAACTGCATTCTGCACGTCTTCTACGGCGGGACTTTCTCCGGCGGCAACGAAGGCGTCGTGCACGTCCTGTCCCCCGGGCAGATCGCCCAGCTCGCCCCGCCGCCGGTCACGCCGGGCGGCCCGGTCGTCCTCGACGACGTGGACCGGCGCCTGCTGGAGTCGCTGCGGGCGGACGGGCGCGTCGCGTACACGGAAATGGCGGACGACACGGGCCTGCCGCTGACGACGGTGCGGCGCCGGATCGCGGAGCTGCGGGGGTCCGGAGTGCTGTACTTCGATCTGGACCTGGACTACCGCGCGCTGAACCTGCCGATGCAGACGATGCTGTGGCTGTCCGCGGCGCCGGACCGGCTGACGGCCGTGGGCGAGGCGCTGGCCGGGCACCCGGAAGTGGCGTTCGCCGCGGCGGTGACCGGTACGCACAACGTCTACGCCAGCGTGCTCAGCCCCGACCCCGCGACCCTCTACACCTATCTCGCGACGCGGATCGGGGGACTGCCGGGCATCCAACGGGTGGAGACCGTGCCGGTCCTGCGGACGCTCAAGCACCTCTGACGCCGCCGAACGGGGGCCGCAATGCCGCCGACTGGACAGGTTCCCCGCGTCCGCCGCGCCCTATCCTGAGTGATCATCGGAGAGGAGCGGGGCATGAGCGACGCAGCCATGCGCGAGGCCATGGTACGCATGGCCACCGACGCCGAATTCGCCCGGCGCGTACGCGACGAGGGAGCCGACGTCGCCCGGGAACGGGGTCTCACCGAGACGGAGCTGGCGACCCTGCAATCGCTCGACCGGACCGAGGCCGCCGAGGGTCCGGAGCAGATGGTGCCGCGGCTGTCCAAGTCGGGGCTGTTCGGGGCGGGCGCGCTGACGTCGGCGCTGGGCCATCTGAGCGCGGCCCCGGCACATTCCTTCGTCTGCGACGGGCACTCGTTCGTCTGCAACGGGCATGCGCTGCTGTGTGACGGGCACGCCCACGCCCACGCCCACGCGCACGGCGCCGACGGGCACCACACGACCGCGGGGATCCAGTGTGACGGCCACTCCGCCGCCGGGATCCAGTGCAACGGGCATGACGTGGCCGGGGTCGTGAAGTGCAACGCGCACGCCGCGCCGCCCGTCCTCGGCCAGCCCGGCGTCCACAGCCTGCTCGAACCGCCCGCCGGTCCCACCCATGAGGTGACCGACGCCTGAGATGAACGACGCCGATGTACGCGGCTACGCGGCCGCCCGCCAGGCCCTGGCCGGCCCGGATCTCGGTCGGGCCGCGCTGCGGACCGGCGGGGGCGCGGACGAACATGTGCTCAACATGGAAGGCGAGGACCACGCCCGGCATCGGCGCGCGGTCGACGCGGCCCTGGACACGGCGGTCTCCGCACGGCTGCCCGGGATCGTCCGCCTGATCGGTCACGTCGTCGACGACCTGCCCGCCGGGGAGCCGGTCGACGCGGCCGAGCGGCTGGCGTACCCGGTGGCGATCGGGGTGGTCGACCTCGTCGTCGGGCTCGGCGGCGAGTACGCGTACTGGGCCGCCGTGGCGCGCGCGATCGACACCGACCAAGCCGGGCTGCACAGTGGGCTGCACAGTGTGCTCGACGACGCGCTGCACCGGCTGGCAGCGGGAACGCCACCGCCCGGCACCGTCGCCGCCGAACTGGCCCGGGCGCCGGCCGGCGAAAATCCGCTCAGCCGGTCGGAGGTCGCCGCCAATCTGCTGTTCGCCGCGTCGGCCGGGTTCACCAACCTCGCCAACGCGATCGGCGGTGCGGTGCGGGCGCTGGGGCGCGACCCGGACGCGTACGCGTGGCTCGCCGCCGATCCGGCCGCCCGGTTGGCCTGCGCCACCGACGAACTGCTCCGGTATGCGGAGCCGGCCGAGCGGTCGAGCACCCGGCGGGCCGCCCAGGACACGGTGGTCGGCGGAGACGTGATCGCGGCTGGGCGTACGGTCAGGATCTGGAAGGCGGCGGCCAACCGCGACCCCGCCCGGTACGCGTACCCGGAACGCCTCGACCTGGGCCGGACCCCGAACCCGCACCTGTCGTTCGGGTATGGGCGGCACTACTGCCCGGCGGCGCAGCTGAGCCGGCTGGTCCTCGACCGCGTGCTGCTGGGCCTGACCCGGCGTTTCGCCGCCATCGAACCAATCGGGCCAGAGGGAACAGCCGGGCCACAGGGAACAGCCGGGCCAGAGGAAACAGCCGGGCCAGAGGGAACAGCCGGGCCAGGGGAAACCTCCGAATCGGGCCGTGTTTGGGACAGCTACCACGGCTCGCCGCTGATGCTGCGATTCATCGCTAAAGCGACACAACAACTTTAAATGTTTCTGATGCGGACGGCTTGGGTAGAGACCGGGCATGCCGACACTCTCCAGTGCCCTCAGCACTCACCCTGCCCGGCGATCTGCGGATCATTCGGTCGTCACGGAGACCATCGCGCTGCTGGACGAATGTGCCCAGATCTGCACGACCTGCGCGGACGCCTGCCTGTACGAGGAGGAGACGGACCGCCTGGCCACCTGCATCCGGCTCGACCTGGACTGCGCCGACATCTGTGCCACCGCGGTACGCATGCTGTGCCGGGCGCCCGCGAAAGATCTGTCCTATGTGGCCGCCATGCTGGACCTCGTACGCCTCGCCTGCCGCCGCAGCGCGGAGGAGTGCGCACAGCACGCCGACAAGTACGAGCACTGCAAGGTCTGCGCGGAAGCGGCCATCGCCTGCGAACGCGCCTGCGGAGCCTTCATCGAGTCGATGCGCATCCCCGCCGCCGCCTGACCCCAAGGGTTGCCGCCTGACCCCAAGGGTTGTTGCCTGAAGGGTCAGAGCCTAGAGGGTCAGAGCCAGCCGTTGGTTTCGGCCAGGCGGGCCGCTTCCGCCGAGGTCCGCGCCCCGGTCTTGCCGATCGCGGCCGACAGGTGGTTGCGGACGGTCCCTTCGGAGAGATGCAGGCCGCGCGCGATGTCCCGGACCGTCGCACCCTGGGCGGCGGCCACCAGGACGTCCCGTTCCCGGGCGGTGAGCGGGCTGGCCCCGGCGGCGAGCGACTCGGCGGCCAGGCCCGGGTCGACCACGCGGAGTCCTGAGTGGACTCGCTGGATGGCGTCGATCAGGTACTCCGGGGTGGCGTCCTTGACCACGAATCCCACCGCCCCGGCCGCCATCGCCCGGGCCAGGTAACCGGGCCGGCCGAAGGTCGTCAGGATGACGATCCGGGTCTCGGGCCGGGCCCGGTGCAGCGCGGCCGCCGCGGCGAGGCCGTCGAGGCCCGGCATCTGGACGTCGATGAGCGCCACGTCGGGGCGTACCGAGAGGGCGGCGGGGACCACCGCGTCACCGGTGGCCACCGAGGCCACCACTTCCAGGTCCGGCTCCAGGTCGAGCAGGGCCGCCAGGGCTCCGCGTACGAGGGCCTGGTCGTCGGCGAGCAGGATGCGGATCACGGGACGCTGGCCGTCAGCACGAATCCGGCGGGCCGGGCGGGTCCGCTGTGGACGTCGCCGCCGACCGCCGCCAGCCGCTGCCGCAGCCCGGCCAGGCCGTGCCCGTCCACCGGCTGATCGGTCGCCGTCCGGCCGTCGTCGTGGATCTCGATACCGTCCGGGCGTACGCGGATCACGCAGCGCCGGGCCGAGCTGTGCCGGATGACGTTGGTGACGCCCTCGCGTACCACGAAGGCGAAGGGTTCCCGCAGGTGGGCGGGGACGTCTTCGGGGTCACCGTCGATCTCGACCGTGATCTCGCCGGCCTCCAGCGCGGCCCGCGCCCCCGCCAGCTCGGCCGCGAGCGAGGCCGCCCGGAATCCGGCGACGGTCGCCCGCAGCTCGGTGAGCACGTCGCGGCTCTGGTGTTCCAGGACCGCGAGCTCCCGCGCGGCCCGCTCGGTCTCGCCCCGCTCCAGCAGCCTGCGGGCCAGCGAGCTGCGCAGTGCGAGCGAGGTGAGGGACTGGCCGAGCACGTCGTGCAGGTCGCGGGCGACCCGGCTGCGCTCGTCGGTCACCGCGTGCGCGGCCAGCTCGTGGCGCGCCCGTTGCAGGGCCATGTTCGAGCGGACGAGCATGCCCATCAGCATCAGGTCGAACACCACCATCAGCAGCCCGATCCACTCGCCCCACTGGTCGTCGTGCGACAGGAGCACGGCCAGCGCGTAGCCGCCGAGGAGGGCGGCACCGAGGATCACGGTCCAGCGCACGGGCCACAGCAGGGCGGCGATCGCGTACGCGTAGCCGAGGGTGGGCAGCCAGTCGAATCCGGCGACCCCGACGAAGGCGACGCCGATCAGCAGCAGCGCGACGATGAACGCGCTCTGGCGCAGCTTCGGCGCCCGCCAGACCAGCGTGGGCGTGACCATGTACAGCGCCCCGTACACGATCAGGAGGGCGACCGCGAGCGGCCGCGGCCACACGGCGACGCCGACGGGGATCAGCATGAGCGTGAAGAACGCGCCCACCCCGATCCCCCACCGACGCCCGATCACGAAGCCACCCTAGGCCCGCGCGAGGTCGGCACGGTAGCGCCGGGTCGCGACCAGCGCGGCCGCGACCGCCCACGCGCCCAGCACCGCGACGCCGGTCGCCGCGTCCCCACCGCCCACAGCGGACAGTCCGACCGCGCGCAGCCAGTAGCTCGGCGTCGCCTGCATCACGTGCAGCATCCAGGCCGGCACGATCTCCGGCGGGAACCACATCCCGCCCGCGAGGCCCAGCACCATCATCAGCGCGGCCCCCATCGTCTGCGCGCTGTCCGGGGTCGCGTACTGGCCGATGGCCACGCCCAGCAGCGCGAACGGCAGCACCGCCAGCCACACGCCCACCGTCACGGTCAGCCACTGACGAGCATCCAGGTGTACGCCGCCGACGACGGCCCCCAGCCCGCTGACGAGCCCGATCGCGGGGATGCCGACCAGCATCGCGAGCACCGCCTTGGTGATCAGGTACGTCCAGCCCGACATCGGGGTCAGCCGGAGCTGGCGCAGCCAGCCGTAACCGCGCTCGAGGGCGATGCCCATCCCCGTGTTCAGGGCGGCGCCCATCGCCCCGTAGCCGGACATGCTGACCATCAGCGCGGCGGCGGCGGGCGTACCGTCGGCGAAGCTCTGGTCGCCGAACAGGCCCAGGTAGATGAGGAACAGGACGGCGGGAAGGCCGATCGTGAAGACGAGGAAGCGGCTGTTGCGCAGCACGACCTTCGTCTCCAGCAGCAGGTAGCGGACGTTCACGGCCGGGGCTCCTCGTCTGCGGTCAGGGTCAGGAAGGCCTCTTCGAGGCCCGCCGCGGTCACCTCGACGTCGTGCGCCTGGCGGTAGCGGTCGAAGATTGCGCGCAGGGCCGCGTCGGAGTCGTGGCAGCGCAGGCTCGCCCGGTCCTCGCGTACGTCCACTGTGTCCACTCCGGGCAGCGCGGCCAGCTCGGCCGCGGTCACGCCGGGTACGGTCACGCCGACCGTACGGCCGCTCGCCGCCGCGCGGATCTCGGCGATGCCGCCGTCCGCGACGACCTTGCCGTGCCGCAGGAACACCACCCGGTCCGCGAACTCCTGCGCCTCGTCCAGGTAGTGGGTCGCGAAGATCACCGTACGCCCGCCGACCGTGTAGTCCCGCATGGACGCCCAGAACCGGCGGCGTACCTCGACGTCCATGCCGACGGTCGGCTCGTCCAGCAGCAGCAGGTCCGGCTCGCTGACCAGGGCGAGGGCGAAGCGTACGCGCTGCTTCTGGCCGCCCGACAGCTTCGAGCACTTCTGCCGGGCGAAGTCGGCCACGTCGGCCTTCGCCAGGATCTCGGCGAGCCGGCCGGACCGGTGGTGCAGGGCCGCGATCTCGCCGACCGTCTCCGCCACGGTCAGGTTGTCGCGCAGCGCACCGGACTGCAGCATCGCTCCGACCGCGCCGGCGACGACGGCCTCGCGCGGCGTACGCCCGAAGATCGTGACCTGGCCGGCGTCCGGCGTGATCAGGCCGAGCAGCAGGTCGACGGTGGTGGACTTGCCGGCGCCGTTCGGGCCGAGCAGGGCCACCACCTCACCGGGCGCGATGACCAGATCGACGCCGTCGACCGCGCGTACCGGGCCGTAGTGCTTGACCAGGCCGGCGATGTGCACGGCCGCGCCCCGCGCCACAGCCGGCGGGGCAAGGGTGTTCGTCATGCCCTGACGGTAGGAACCCCTGCGTCCCGCCGGATGCGCCGGTTGTCACGGCCTGACCGTGACAACCGTCATGGGTCAGACCATGGTGCCGGGCGGGGACTTCAGCAGCTCGGCGGCTTCGGCCGGGTAGCCGCCCCGGCCCGCGCGCCGGGCGGCGGCCGCGATCCGGACGAGGTCGATGTTCACCCCGGCGGCGCCGCTCGGGTCGTGCACCTTGAGTTTCAGGTCCAGGCTCACCGCCGTGCCGCCCCAGCCCTGGGCCTCGATGTTGAAGTACGCGACCTTGTTCGACTCCAGCTGGGGCAGGTAGCCCAGGGGTGCCATGTCGACCTTGTCCGACCCGACGGCGTTGAGTTTGGACTGCTTCTTGGTGTTGTCGTTCACGACGAGGTTGCGGAAGTCCTCGGTGCCGCCGAGGTTGACCTGATACGAGCTGACCAGCGTGAGCCCGCGCTCCTCCAGCAGCCGCAGCAGCGTGCGGTGCAGCACCGACGTGCCGAACTGGCTGGCCAGATCATCGCCCACCAGCGGTACGCCGGCCGCCGTGAACCGGTCCAGCAGCTCGGAATCCCGGGCGATCGGGTCGGAGGTGGTGTTGATGAAGGCGACGCGGGCGGCGAGGGCCGCTTCGGCGTACGCGCGGGCGGTCACGGTCCGGCCGCTGGGCGCGGAGTAGAGCAGCACGTCGGCGCCCTCGATCGCGGCGGCGATCCGGCCGACCCCGTCCGCGTCGACAAGTCCACGTCGGATGGACACCCCGGAGGGCGCGAGCTCCGGCAGCAGCCGCGGGAAGTTGTTGGGCGGCAGGAAGACCGCCTCGTGCAGGTCCTTGCCGACCTTCGCGTCCGAGAGCGCGAACGCGGTCACCACGTCGACGTCGCCGACCCCGATCCCGGCGATCTCCGGCCGGTGGATGCCGACCAGGCTGCCGGTCTCCCGGTAGTACGCGAGTCCCTGGACCAGCGCCGAAGTGTTGTTCCCGACCCCGACGACCGCCACCCGCACATTTTCGATCATGAAGGGGAGCGTACCCGGGCCGGCGGGCGGGCTGCTGCGCCAACGGCAGGGGCGCCAACGGTAGGGCCGCCGGGGTGCCGCCGGCGGCCCTGGTCCGATGGGCGTCTACTCCACTGCCTCCAGTGGGGCGCTGTCAGGTGTCACGTCGGCCGTGTGCCGGGGCCCCGTGAACCAGCGGTTCGCTCCCAGCACCCACCACAACCAGGCGCCACCGAGAACCACCGCCACCGCGACGATCGTGTAGTTGAAATTGACCGCCGTGATGGGGAAGGTCGTCGGCAGGACAAACAGTACGCAGATTCCGGCCACCCAGACCACAGCCGTCCAGCCGACGATCTTGCTCCAACGGCCGAGATTCCACGGCCCGGGGACGAAATCCGGATTGCGGAGCCGGAGGAACACCGGCGCCGCGTACGCCACGTACAGCCCGATGACCGAGATCGCGGTCGCCGCCAGGTACGCCGTGTTGTTCCACAGGGACGGCAGGACCAGCACGGTCGAGCAGGCGACGCACAGCCAGATCGAGTTGGTCGGCGTACCCGTGCGCGGGTTGACCTTCTTCCACAGCGACGAGCCCGGCAGCGCCCCGTCGCGGCTGAACGCGTACGCCATCCGGGAATTGGCGGTGACCGAGGCCATGCCGCAGAAGAACTGGGCGACCACGCAGATGAACAGCAGGAAGATGCCGGTCTTGCGGCCGGTGGCGTCGATGAAGATCTGCGCCGGCGGGAACTTCGTCGCGGAGTTGTACGCCCCGGCGTAGTCCTGGATGGCCCAGGTGACCGCGAAGAGCAGGGCGAAGCCCGCGATGAGCGAGACCACGACGGAGCTGACGATGCCGCGGGGCGCGGCGATCTGCGGGTTGTGCGTCTCCTCCGAGACGTGCGCGCTCGCGTCGTAGCCGGTGAACGTGTACTGCGCCATCAGCAGGCCGAGCATGAACGCGAGGACCGCCGCGCCGGTGCCCGACAGGCCGGTGGAGTTCGCGGTCTGCAGGAACACGTCCCGGATCGGGTAGTGCTTGTCCGGCAGCACGGCGAGCAGCACCACGATGACCCCGACGCCGGCCAGGTGCCACCAGGCGCTCACGTCGGACAGGATCTTGACCAGGTTCACGCCGAACGTGTTGAGCAGGCCGTGCAGGGCGATGATCACGAGGAACACCGCGAAGGTGCTGAACGTGGTCACCGGGAAGTCGAACGTGAGGTTCAGGAACGCGGTCGTGGTCAGCGCGGCCCCGAAGTCGATCGCGGCGGTCACCGCGACCTGCCCGAGGAAGTTGAACCAGCCGACGAACCAGGCCCAGGTGGCCTTGTTGCGCTTGGCCAGCGCGAACGCCCACCAGTACAGCGCCCCGGCGGTCGGGTAGACGGAGCAGACCTCCGCCATCGCCAGCGCCACCACTGTGACCAGGACCCCGACCAGCAGCCAGCCGATCGTGATCGCGGCCGGTCCCCCGTTGGCCATCGCGATCTGATACGAGGTGAGGCAGCCCGCCAGCACCGAGATGATGCTGAACGAGACCGCGAAGTTCGAGAAGCCGGAGAGCTTGCGGCGAAGCTCCTGGCGATAGCCCAGCCGTGCGAGGAGTTGCGCGTCCGCGTCGGCCCCGGCGGGGTTCGGCGGATCTACATCAGTGGCTGTCATGCCACTGCATGATTCGCCGATCTTTCCATACCTGTCAATAATCCGATCCGTCGCCGTTCCCGGCGATCCGTCGCCGCTCCCGGCGATCCGTCGCCGTTCCCGACGATCCGTCGCCGCTCCCGGGGACAGGGGCTCAGATGCGGCGCAGCGCGTACTTCGCGATCATCGGCCCGTAGGGCACCGACAGGTGGATCTCGAACGTCCCCGCGGCGCGGTGCGGCAGCTTGAAGATCGTCGTCCGCGGCCCCACCGCCCCATTCTGCGGCTGAGCGCACTCCACCTTCGGCGCCGTCACACCACCCGCGGGCACCATCGTCACCGTGATCGGCGGCGACGGGGCGATACAGCTCACCACCAGCTCATAGTCGCCGGCCGCGGGCAGCCGGCCGATGTCCTCGCGCTGGTTCACGTCAGCCACCACCTCCCCGCCCATGACCGCCGACCCGCCGTCCGCCGCCCACGCCGGGAAGGCGTTGCGCACGGCCATCATCCGCGGATCGGTCACCACCACGGCCGCGCCGGCGTGCCCCCGCGCCGCGTCGTCCCCCTTGATCTCCAATCGGAGTACGCCCGGCGTACCCAGCGGGACCTCGGAGGCCACCACGCCGGCACCGCAGCCGACCAGGAGATCGCCGCCGTCCCAGCTGACCTGGACGTTGCCCGGTCCCAGACAGACGGCCCGCAGCTCGTAGCGGCCCGCCGGATAGGGCTCCTGCTCGGTGCCGAGCGTGTAGGAGAACGCCTCGGTGCCCCCGTCGACCGGCCCGAACACCATGCCCTCGGTCTTGTCGCCGACGGTGTGGCCGAGCTGTTCGAGCGCGCGTACGCCGAGCGCCTGCAGATCCCCGGACGGCGCGGCGCTCGTGACCGGAGCGGGTGCGGGATCCGGTTGCGCCTCCGCCGAACACCCGGACAGCACCGAACACCCGGACAGCAACACCAGCAGCAAGGCAACCCCGTGACGACGCATGGGCACCTTGATACCAGCTCACCACAACCTGTACGGCCCCTCCCCCACCCCGACCACCCTGCGACGATCTTGCGCGAAATGTCCGGGCGTTTCCGGCATTCGTCGCGAAATTCGGGACATTCGCGCAAGATCGTCGCAACCTGGTGGGCGCGGGAGGGGGAAAGGCTAGCCGGCGGCGGCGTACTTCGAGGCGAAGGCATCGTCGCGCGGACCGGCCGACGGGGCGTAGTCCGGGTTGGCGGCGATGAGGGCGTTGACGAAGGCCGCGTGTACGCCTTCGATCTGCACCATGCCCTCCGGCGCGGCGACGGGATACTGGGGTAGCCGAGCGGGCCGGGTCACGCCGACGAGGCGACACATCAGCACATACGCACCGAGCAGCGCCACGATGGCGAACCCGAGCCAGTTGCGCTGGAGTCCCGTGATGAGTCCGGCGATGGCGAAGGGAAGAAGCGTCAGCCGGAAGAGGAACCGGCCCTGCAGACCGAACTGGAACCAGCTGAGGAAACGGAACTGCCCGGCGAACCGGAACGGAACCGGCAGCTTCACCGGCCGCGGGTAGAGGCCGAAGACGTAGGGGGCGCAGCACACCGTCAGCATGCGGGCGTCCGGCTGCCCGTCGATGATGTCGACGTCGGGCTTGACCAGCAATTTGTCGATCTTGCGGGGCCACCGTACGGTCAGCCAGCCGGCCCGGTTGTAGCCGTAGCCGATGCGCGGGTCGTCGTCGCCGTCCATGGCCATCCTCACTCGCAGCGGTCAGCGCGCAGACGGTACCAACTTCAAGATCGACGAGAAACCGGCCGTTCGCCGGACCCGCGTACGCGAAAGGGCCGGTGGGGTGTCCACCGGCCCTCGTCTCGAGATGATCGTCAGTTGAACTCGATCTTCTCCAGGTTCACGCGGTTGAACAGGTCGATGTCGACGTTCTTGACCTTGGTCGAGATGCCGTACACGTTCTGGCCGAACCGCAGCGGCAGCACCGGCATGTCCTTGGCCAGGAGATCCTCGGCCTGCTGCCAGATCTTGATCGCGTCGTCCGAGGTCTTCGCCTCGCGGCCCTGCTGGACCAGCTTGTCGAAGTCGGCGTTGCTGTAGCCGTAGTAGTTCGAGGAGCCGTTGGTCGTGTACAGCGGGCCGAGGTAGTCCTCCATCGACGGGTAGTCCATGATCCAGCCCATCCGGAACATGCCGACCGCTTCCTTCTTCTGCACCTTGGTCAGCAGGTCGGCGAACTTCGCCTCCGGCGCCCCGATGCACTCCACGCCCAGGTTGGTCTTGAGCTGGTTGCAGGTCGCGTCGACCCAGTCCTTGTGGCCGCCGTCGGCGTTGTAGCTGATCGTCAGCTTCGACGGGCCGCCGGCCTGCTGGTACAGGGTCTTGGCCGCGGCGGGGTCGAACTTGCAGTTGTCGCCGCAGGTGTTGTCCCGGTAGCCGGAGACCACCGGCGAGACGAACGAGTACGCGGCCTTCTGCGAGCCCTTGAAGACCTGCTGGACGATCTGCTCCCGGTCGATGGCCATCGAGATCGCGCGGCGTACGTCGACGTTGGCGAAGTTCTTGTCGTAGGTCGGGAACGCCAGGAACTGGAAGCTCGACGCGGGGCTCTTGAGCAGCCGGTCGCCGAGGTCGTTCGGCGCGGTCGTCAGGTTCTCCGTCGGGATCTGCTTCATGACGTCGTTGTTGTTGGCGAGCAGGTCGGCGTACTCGGCCGAGGGCTGCTGGTAGACCTTGAAGACCGCGCCGCCGACGTGCGGGGCCTGGCCCTTGTAGTCGGCGTACTTCTTGACCGCGATCTGCTGGTCGTGCTGCCAGACGCCGTCCATCTGGAACGGGCCGTCGCCGATCGGCGCTTCCTGGAAGTCCTTCTTCACGGCGCCGTCGGAGTCGAACGCCGCGGCCGGCAGCGGATAGAAGGCCGTGTAGCCGAGCATCGTCTTGAAGTCGGAGAACGGCGACGCCAGCGTGACCGTGAAGGTGGTGTCGTCGACCTTCTTGAGGCCCGACATCGTCTTCGCCGTAGGTTGCTGCTTGGTGTCGGTCGGCGCGACCGCGCTGTACCCCTCGATCTGCGAGAAGAAGTACGCGTTCTGCGAGCTGCCCTTGTACGCGGCGGCGTTCCACGCGTTGATGTAGCTGTCGGACGTGACCTTCTCACCGTTGTGGAAGGTCCAGCCGTCCTTGATCTTGATCGTCCACGTCTTGTTGTCGCTGGACGTGATCGACTCCGCCTGCACCTCGAACGGCTTGTTGTTCTCGTCGTAGTCGACGAGCGGAGCGAACAGGGCGGCCAGCACCTGCGAACCGCTCGTCTCGTTCGTATCCGCCGGGGTCAGGTACTGCGGTTCGGCGATACCGATCCGGACCGAATCATTCGACGAGCTGCTACCGCTCCCGCCACCGCCGCCGCACGCCGACAACACCAGCGCCGCGATGACGGGGAGCGCAGTCCACGCAGCGAGCCTGCGAACCTGCATCATGCCTCCTCTGTTCCGTAACACGGTAGAAGGAGAGGCGGCACTTCGGGCGAATATGGGCAAAATCGGCACGCCCGGCGCGTCAAAAAGCGCAGCGCGTTCGGAGAGCAGCGTGTTTGCGGAGCAGCGCGTTCAGGGAGCAGCGCGTTCAGGGAACTGTCAGCGGGCGTCCTTGCGGGCCTGCCGACGGACACCCTGGGCCGCGGACGACGCGCGTTCCTTGCGGGCAGCGGGCGTCGAGCCGGGCGCCTTGCGCGGCGCCTGCGACTTCATCCGGCCCGGGCCCGAGCTGCGCGTGGGGCGGGGCGGCGCCGTGTTGCGGGCCGCGGCCGCCAGCGCGATCCGTTCGCGCCGCAGTTCGGTGGCCGCCGCCCGGGCCGCCGCGGCGAGGCTGCGGCTCACCCGGGCCAGCGCGTCCTCGAACACCTCGGCCTTCATCAGGTTGCGGGTGTTCTTCGGCAGCGCCTTGCCCCGGCCGCCGTACTCGGACACCTTCGAGGCCGCCTCGCGGCGGTAGAGCTTGACGTACTTGTCCCGCGCCCGCCGGACCCGCAGGTGCAGGTCCGCGAGGCCGTCCTCGTCCAGCTCGGTGAGCTGGTCGGTCTCGGTCTCGCGGACCAGCAGCTGCTCGGTCTCGGTCAGGGAGTTCACCATGGCCCTCATGGCTCCACCGTAAGACGCCATGACCTGCCGATATGGAGGAACGTCAGATGTCATCCCATTTGAACAGGAAGGTCGCCGCGGTGGTGACGACAATGCAGAAGCCCAGCAGGATGCCGACTTCCGGCAGGACGGCCGCGGGTCCCTGACCGCGTACCATCACGTCCTGCATGCCGGAGACGAGGTGCTTGAGCGGCAGCACGTTCGACACGGCGCGGATCCAGCCGGGCGCGCTGTCCAGCGGGAAGAACGCCCCGGACAGGAACGCCATCGGCAGCACGATCAGGTTCGCGATCGCGCTCGCCGACTCCGGGGTCTTGGCGGCCGCCCCGGCGAGCAGGCCGATCGCGAGGAAGGCGAGCGTACCGGCGATCATGACGGGGATCCCGGCCCACCAGGAGCCCGACAGCTTCAGCCCGAAGTACGGCAGCAGCGCCACCCCGACGAAGATCACCGCCTGGACCAGGGCTATCACGATGCTCACCCCGACCCGGGCGCCGATCACCGACTGCAGCGGCACCGGCGACAGGCGCAGCCGCCGCAGGATCTTCTTCTGCCGCCAGGAGACCAGGGTCAGGGCCGCGCCGAAGGTCGCGCCGCTGGCGATGGCCCAGCCCAGGATGCCCGGCGTCATGTACTGGATCGGCTGCAGCGACTGGTCCTCGACCGGCTGCGCCGACATCGCCAGCGCCGGCGTGCTCACCCCGGCCGCGCGCAGGTTCGCCTGCTGCACCAGCGACTCGACGACGCTGGTCACCGTGCCCGAGCGGACCTGGTCGGCGGCCGAGAAGTGCACCACGACCTGGCCGTTCACCTGCTCGATCACCGCGGCCACGTCGCCCTTGCGGACCTTCGCCAGCGCCGCGTCGCGGTCGCCGGCCGGTTTGATGGTCAGTACCTGGTCGACGCCCGCGCGGGCGTCGGCCGGCAGTTGGTCGATCACGGGTACCGCGCCGACCTCCAGGACGTCGGTCTTCGACACCCCGGCCGACTTGAACAGGCCGCCGAAGAGCACCAGGAACATCAACGGGAACAGGATCGTGAAGAACAGTGCGGTCCGGTCGCGGAAGAAGCCCAGCGCCATCGCCCGCGAGAGGCTGACGAACCCCTTCATGCGCGGTACTCCCGTCCGGTCAGGCTGAGGAAGACGTCTTCGAGCGTGGCTCCGCGTACCGACAGGCCGCGCAGCGCGTCCCGCTCCGCGAGGGCCGCGAGCACCGGCGCCGGCGTACGCGTCGCGAACGTCAGCGAGACGCCGTCGTCGTCGACCTCGACGTCCCCGGCCAGCGTGGCGGCCTCGGCCAGCGGCAGCAGTCCGCTCTCGACGGAGATGCGGGTCGGCGAGTCGAGGCCGCGTACCAGGGCGGCGGGCGGGCCCTCCTGCAGGATCCGGCCGTGGTCCATGATGGCCACGCGGTCGCACAGCGACTCGGCCTCGTCGAGGTAGTGCGTCGTCAGCACGACCGTCCGCCCCTGCTCGTTGATGCCCCGCAACAGTTCCCAGAGGTTGCGCCGGGCCTGCGGGTCGAGGCCGGACGTCGGCTCGTCGAGGAAGACGAGATCGGGATTGTGGGCGAGCGCGCAGGCGATGGACAGCCGCTGCTGCTGGCCGCCGGACAGCTTCTCGTTGCGTACGCCGGCCATGTCCTCCAGCCCGACCAGCGCGAGCCACTCGTCGGCCTGCTTCGTCGGCACCCCGTAGAGGGAGGCGAACAGGCGCAGCTGCTCCCGGGCGGTCAGCCGCTCGAAGAAGGCGCTCGCCTGCAACTGCACGCCGATTCTCGGCAGCAGCTTCGGATTGCGGGGCCACGGCGATTCGCCGAACAGGCGTACCGTGCCGCTGTCGGGTTCGCGCAGGCCCTCCACCATCTCCAGAGTGGTCGTCTTGCCGGCACCGTTGGGGCCGAGGATGCCGAAGAATTCGCCGGGCTGGACGGAGAACGAGACGCCGTCCACGGCATGGATGTCGCCGTACCACTTGCGCAGTTCGCCGACCTCGATCGCGGGTTGCATGCGATGCACTGTAAACAGGAGATGCCAGTCCGCTCCGCGTACGCTCAAGCGATCTTGATCATGGCAATGCCCACGACGGCGAGCGCGGTGGCCGCCAGCGCGCGGACGGTGACCTTCTCGGCGAACAGCAGGCCGCCGAGGAACAGCGCGAAGAGCACGCTGGTCTCGCGCAGCGCGGAGACCAGCGCGAGCGGGCTGCGGGCCTGCGCCCACAACACGATCGCGTACGCGGCCACGGTGAGCAACCCGCCCACCACGCCGTGCCGCCACCAGCGCACGAGCCCGGCGCCGAAGCCGGGCCCGGCGGTGACGGCGCAGGCCACGACGATCAGCGGCCCCTGCAACAGGAACAGCCACAGCCCGTAGCTCAGCGGATTGCCGGACGCCCGCACCCCCAGACCATCCACAATGGAGTACGCGGCGATGGTGGCCCCGGCCCCCATGGCCAGCCCGAGACTGCGGCCTGACCCGCTCGGCGGCCGCCCGTGGGCGAACACGAGCCACACCAGCCCGGCCGAGACGACCAGGACCCCGGCAAGCTGGCCGACGCCGAGCCGGTCACCGAGCAGGACGGCCGCGAGGATCGTGATCAGCACCGGCGACGTGCCCCGCGCGACGGGGTAGACCCGCCCGAACGACCCGACCCGGTAGGCCCCCATCAGCAGCAGCATGTACGCGGTCTGCAGCACCGACGAGATCGCCAGATAGCCCCACGAGGCACGGTCCGGCGCCGCCACCATCAGTACGCCGACCCCGCCGGCCACGGTGAACGTCGCGCCGAGCAGGGTCGAGGCGACCCGGCGGTCGGGGATCGCCTTCGCCAGGGCGTTCCAGGAGGCGTGCAGGACGGCGGAGCCGAGCACGGCGAGGACGACGAACAGGGGCATGAGCAGGATGTTCCCAGGTCCGCCGGGTATTGGTCCAGCCGTCGCGGCCTATACGATGCATAGGTCATGCCTATCAACCCGATCCACCTGCGCGCCTTCCACGCCGTGGCTGCCGAAGGCAGCTTCGTCCGCGCCGCCGCCCGCCTCGGCGTCAGTCAGCCGACCCTCTCCGAACAGGTCCGCACCCTCGAACAGACGCATCAGGTGCTGCTGTTCGACCGGCGGGGACGGCGTACCGAGCTGACGGCCGTCGGCGAACGGCTGCACGAGATCACCCGGCGGATGTCCGACCTCGCCGCCGAAGCCGAACGCTGCCTGCAGGACGCCGCCGGACTCCACGTCGGCCAGCTGCACATCGCCGCCGACTCCCCCGGGTACGCGATGCCGCTGCTGGCCGCCCTCGCCGAGGCGTACCCGGGCATCCGCACCTCCCTGTCGACCGGCAACGCCGCGAAGGTGCTCGCCGACCTGTACGCGTACCGGGCCGATGTCGCGTACGTCTGCGACGTCGAACCCGATCCGCGGCTGGTGTCGTGGCCGCTGTTCCACACGAGCGTCGTCGCGGTGGTCGGCGCCGGGCACGCCTGGTCCGGGCGTACCACGATCGACGCGGCCGACCTGGTGCGGTGCCGCCTGGTGACGCGCGAACCGGGATCCATCACCCGCAAGGTCTTCCGCCGGGAACTCCAGCGCGCCGGCCTCACGGCCACCGACGTCCTCGAAGTCGACAGCCGGGAGGCGGTCATGGCGGCGGCCCGGGTGGGCGTCGGGGTGGGCCTGGTCGCGGAGGACGAACTGCCGGAGGACAGCAGCCTGACGCGGCTGCGGATCGAACCGTTCGACCTCACGATCACGGAGTACCTGGCGTGCCTGGTGGAGCGGCGGGAGTTCACGGTGATCCGAACAGCCTGCGACCTCGCCCTGCGGATCGCTTAGGGCACTCGAAAGCGTCGAAGGAAGCGGTCTATGACGAGACCGTGCTCGACACCACCGTCGGGTCCTTGGCGCCGAGGAAGAAGATCCCCGGGAAGTTCTGGAACCCGAGGCTCTTGTTCTTCCTCAGCACCGAATGGTCGATCCGCATCGTCCCGGTCCGGTCGTTGCTGACGAAGAACACCGCGCCGCCGCCCTCGTTCGCCTTGTTGTTCTCGATGCGCGTACCGGCGAGGGTCAGGGTGAACAGGTTGCCGTCGAGGTAGATCGCCCCGCCGCTGCCGCCGCCGGGCGTGTTGGCCTTGGCCGGGTTGGCGCCCCGGCCGATCGCCGAGTTGTTGGTGAACAGGCTGTTGATCACCGACCAGGAGACGCCGATGCTGCTCAGCGCCCCGCCGTTGGAGCAGATGCCGCCGTCGAAGGTGCTGCCGACGACGTAGACGGGCAGGTTGTGGTACTGGCTGAGGGCGCGTACGGCCGCGCCGCCGAGGTCGGGGCCGGTCGAGTCGCACTTGTTGCGGACGAACCGGGAGTTCACGATCTTCAGGCGGCCGCCGCGGTCGAAGATCGCGCCACCGCCGCCGCCCTCGGTCGTGTCGCCGGTCGAGTTGCCGTCGGCGAACGTCATGTTCTGCACCACGAGCTGCGGCGTCTCCTGGTCCTGGCAGTGCGACGTGGTCCAGCCCTGCTTCTCGTCGCAGGTGTTCATGTACAGGATGCGCCGCTTGCCGCCGCCGCTCAGGGTCACCAGGCCGCCACCGTCGAGGACGATCTTGGGGCCGTGCGCGTTGCGTACCTTGGCGGTGGTCTTCATGGTGATCGTGACCGGCGCGGAGCCGCACTTGAACGTGGTGATCCCGCCCGCGGCCACCGCGGCGACGACAGCTTCCGACGTGCAGCTCGCCGGGGTGCCGTCGCCGATCACATGGTTGGGGTGCGCGGTGTCGACGGCCTTGGCGTCGGCGGGGACCGCCGCGCCGCCGCCCGGGTTGCCGTTGCGGGGCGGCGGGCTCACCTTCGGCGAGGGCGACACCGGCGGCGAGGCCGAGGGCGCCGTCGTCGCCTCACCCAGCTGGGGTGCGGCGCTCGCGCTCGACGTGGGCCCCACCAGGGTGGGTTGCTCGTTCGACCCGCAGGCGGCCAGCAGGAGCAGGCACGCCGCGAGCAGGCTCAAGGTCCGCGACACCCGGCCGATTATTCACGTGTACGCCGAATGTGGCGATCCCGATCATGTCCCAGTCCCTGAACGCGGTGGGCCGGCCGGGCCGGACATGATCGACGATGGCGGTCATGTGGAGCCGTACTTTCCTGATCCTGCACGGCGTCGAGAACCGGCGACCGGCCGATCACTGGGAGCATCATCTCGCCCGGAGCCTGCGCGAGCGGGGCGAGCAGGTGTTCTACCCGCAGCTGCCCGACCCGGACCGGCCCGTCCCCGAGGACTGGTTCGAGGTGATCGCCGCCGAGCTCGCGATGATGCGGGGCGAGCGGATCGTGGTCGCGCACAGCCTCGGCGCGGTCGCCTGGCTGCACGTCGCCGCCCGGTCCGCGACGCCGCCCGCCGACCGGGTCCTGCTCGTGAGCCCGCCCGGCCCGTCGGCGTTCGGCTGGGACGCGATCGCGCCCTTCACCCCGGCGGATCTCGACCTGGGGAGTCTGCGGCTGTCGGTGGCACAGCCGCGGCTGACCTGCTCGGATAACGACCATTACTGCCCGGAGGGGGCGGACCAGGCCTACGGGGTGCCGCTCGGCGCGGACGTCGACCTGCTGCCCGGCGCCGGCCACATCACGATCGGCGACGGCTACGGGGACTGGCCCAGCGTGCTCGGCTGGTGCCTGGATCCGGCGAACCGGCTGACCCGCTAACGCGTACGCCGTTGGCGGGCGGCTTCGTACAGCGTGATCGAACCGGCCGCGGCGGCGTTGAGCGAGCTGGCGGCGCCGCCGATCGGAATGCGTACCGTCGTGTCGGCGGCCTCCCGCCAGGCGGCCGACAGCCCGGCCGTCTCGTTGCCGACGAGCAGGATCGTCGGGCCGGTCAGGTCGCAGCCGTCGACGTCCACGTCGCCGTGCTCGTCGGTGCCGACGATGCGTACCTTCGCCGGCTGGGACCGGGCCCACTCGACGATCTCCCGATGCGTCGGTACGCGTACCACCGGGACGGCGAACAGCGAACCGGTACTGGCGCGCACGGACTTCGGGTCGTAGGGGTCGGCGGCGTGGCCGGTCACGAAGACGGCGTCGGCCCCGAACGCGTCGGCGGAGCGGACGAGCGTACCGATGTTGCCGGGTGTGGTCGGGCGGTCGAACACCACGGCCAGCAGCTGATCCTTCGGCGTCACGCGGTCGAGGCCGTCGGGCGGGATGCCGACGACGGCCACCAGCTCCGGGTCCTCCTTCTCCCCCAGCTCGGCGAGCAGGTCCTCGGCCAGCTCCGCCCGCAGCGCCGGTACGCGGTCCAGCACGTCCTGCGCCCAGCGCGACCGGTGACCGCGCTGCGCGTACAGCAGGGCGTGGATGTCCCAGCCGTGCTCGACGGCGAGCGTGATCGGGCGGACGCCCTGCACGAGGAACTCGCCGGCGCGCTGGCGCTTGGCCCGGTTGGTCAGCAGGGCCTGCCACTGCTGGAAGGCGGCGTTGCGACTGGTGATCTTGATCGTCTTGATGGAGTCAGCCTACCGGTCCCTCACCTCAGCTCTCCGGGCAACGGAACCCGATCGGGTCCAAGATCACGTACCAGTCGCCCTCGGTGGCCTCGGACGAGACCGAGATGGTGACCGGATCGCCCTCGTGCAGGTCGAGGTGGGCGTCCGACAGGCACGCGCTCTGCTCGCTGAGTGAGTACCCCCAGCTCTTCAGGACGGCGGCGTCGGCGTCACCGACCCGGATAGTCAGCCGGCCGGGGCTCTGCTGATAGCCGGTGACCGCCATGGACTTCTTCCACGGGAGGGTGATGGAACGCAGGTGAGCGGGGTCGATGCGCGGCCCGTCGAACGGCAACGACTCCGGCAGCGGCTCCAGCGCGGCCGGGCGCGTCGGGAACGGATACTCGTCCCACGGCACCTCCTGCAGGACGGCGACCGCCCACTGGCCGTGCACGCTGCTGCCGGCCGGCAGTGGTTCCCTGTCTCCGAGGTAGGCGATCCTGACGTGGAACGACATGGGCACGCCGGCCTTCGGCCGCAGTCTCGGATCGCGTTCGAATCCGCCCGCCAGGCCGCCGCTGCGGTACCACTGCGGATCGGTGATCGTCAGGCCGCTCTCGCACGACTCGCCGAAGCCGCCGGCGTGGCCGGTCTGCGGGAACGACAGGTAATGCATGATCGACTTTGGCCCGAGCGGGTCTACGGACGGTCCGTTCTGGACGCACTTGATCGCGATCCAGACCGGCTGGTCGCTGTCCGGCGTCCAGGTGAAGTCGCCTTCGGGATGCGAGAGGTCCTGAACGGGGAAGGCCCGCACGAGCCGCTTGCCACCGAAGTAGGCGGCCCCGGCCCGGGAGAGGGCGGTCGCCGAGGGCGTCGGGGTCGGCTGCACGGGGTGCGGTTGCGCCCGCCGGCCCAGGCCGACGCCGAACAGCACGCCGAGCAGGAGCGACAGCACCACCGCGACCGCCGCCACCGCCGTCGCCGTACGCGTACGCCGGGCCTGCTCGATGCGCGTACGCACACCGGCGACGCGTTCCGTGCCGGGGGTCGTCGTGACCAGGTCGGGCAGCGCGAACGCGGACAGGGTCGGGTCGACGCGCAGTTTCGCGAGGGCCTTGGACGCGTAACCCTTCACCGCGCCGGGCGAGATCTCCAGCACCTGCGCGATCTGCGCCTCGGACAGGTCCTCGAAGTAGCGCAGCACCAGTACCGCCTGCTGCTGGCGGGGCAGTCTGCGGACGGCCCGCCACACCTCGTCGCGGTCGTCGTAGCGGCGCTGCGGCGGGACGTCGCCGGGCCGGTCGGGCAGCGCGTCGCTCGGCTCCTCCGTGGACGAGCGCCGCCCCCACCACGAGTTGTACGCGTTGACCAGGGACTTGCGCACGTACGGTTCGGGATCGCCCTCGATGCGGTGCCAGACCCGCCAGCACCGGGCGTACGCGGTCTGCAGCAGGTCCTCGGCGAGCGCGTGGTCGCGGGTGTACATGTACGCGAGCCGCAGCAGTCGCCCGGACCGGTCTCGGACGAACGCCTCGAAGTCGTCGCGGCCGGCCATCCCGTCTCCCCCTCGGTTCCCTCTGGTAGCCGCATCAGCCGTGCGGTCACGAGAAGGTACCGGCCGACCGCCGCGAAAGGTTGTACGCGGTTTTCCGTCAGCGGGTGGCGGTGTAGACGGTTCCGTCGGGGGCCGTCATCCATACGGAGGCGACCTGCGGGATCTCCATCGACAGCGGGAAGCCGTAGCCGGGGAAGCTCGTACCCACCCTCATCGAGGGGATGCTGTGCTTCGTCCCGGCGGTGTCGATCACGTCGAACTGGTAGACGCCGTCGGCCATCGGCTCCTGCAGCGCCGCGTATGCCCAGTTGGGGTTGCCCTGCCAGAAGAAGACGGTGCCCACCTTGTCGCCGGCCGGGGACAGCAGGGGCGCGGTGGTCAGTTTCCGTGCCTGGGTGGCGGCGGGGATCGGGAGGTGGGTCTGGGCGAGGGTCGTCACCCCGACGCCGGCGCCCGCCGCGGCGATCGCGATGAGGCAGGCGGCGAGGGCGTAGCGCCAGCGGCGGCGCGGCACGGGGCGCGCCGGCACGGGCACGGCCACGGGTGCCGGGGCGAGGCGCGCGAGGACCGCCTCGGCGAAGCCCGGCGGCGGCGCGATCGCGGGCGCGAGTCCGAGCAGCCCGTCCGCGGTACGCGCGAGCGCGTCGGCCTCGGCGGTGCAGTCGTCGCAGCCGGCGAGGTGGTCGAGGACGGCCCGGCGCTCGGCGGCCGCCAGCGTGCCGGTGGCGAACTCGGCCAGCAGCTCGCGGATCTCGGCGCAGCTCAGCTCACTCATCGCCGACCTCCAACCGGTCGCGCAGGCGGGCGAGGCCGAGCCGGATGCGGGTCTTCACGGTGCCGAGGGGCAGGTGGTCGCGCTCGGCGATCTCCCGGGCGGTCAGCCCGTAGAAGTTGTTCAGCGTGACCGCGCGGGCCTGTTCGGGGGGTAGGTGGCGCAACGCGTCGCGCAACCGGTCGGCCTCGGCGACGTCGGGTTCGGCGCTGGGCGATTCGAGCAGCCCGGCCAGGCGTTCGGGATCGATCGGCTGGTCCGTACGCGCCCGCAACGCGTCGATGGCGGCGTTGCGCGTGATGGCGAGCAGCCAGGAGATCACCGAACCGCGCCGGCCGTCGTAGGCGCCGCCGTAGCGCCAGCAGCGCACGAACGCGTCCTGCGCGACCTCCTCGGCCAGCCCGCCCGAGCCGACGATGGTCACCGCCAGGCCGAAGACCCGGCCCTGGTGGCGTCGGACGAAGACGGCGGCCGCGGCGGCATCACCCGCCGCCATGGCGGCCAATAGGTCTTCGTCACTCGCCGGCACCCCAGAATTGTGCGGGTCCGGCCCCGCCCGCGCCACCCCGGGGTGGACGATGCCCACGACCTGCCCGTCGACCGGCCCGTCCCCCGCGGCCGGGCGCGGCGCCCCCGCCATGCCGGGCGCCGCGCGGCCGCCGGACAGCAACCCCGCCGGTCGGCGGAGCCGGTTCGGCACCGCCCCCGGTGCCCACTGCCGGTACAGCTTCCTCACCCCCGGTACGTGTCCCCGACGCCCCGGATCCGGACATGCCGCGCCACCTGGCCACAGAGGCGGACACGCCCGAGCATTCCGATGATCATGTAACCTGCCGGATGCGTCATAGGTATATACCGCCGCCGGGGCCCGCCGGGATCTGCTGGCGCGCACCCGCGTGAAAGACGATGATCGCAAGTGACTGCTACGCACGGTCGACGCGACGATTCCCGGCGACCGACAACCGGAAAGCTTCCATCAGACAGGGAGATCCGCACATGACGACGGAGCCGGCCGCGCAGGCGCCGAAGGCTTCTCCGGGCGGGGCACCGGTGTTGAAGCACAGCCCGTGGCTGGTGCTCTTCACGCTGTGCCTGGGCTTTTTCATGATCTTGCTGGACACCACGATCGTGAACATCGCGATCCCGGACATGATCGACAAGCTCGACGCCTCGCTCGACCAGATCCTCTGGATCATCAATGCGTACATCCTGGTGTACGCCGTACTGCTGATCACCGCGGGCCGCCTCGGCGACCTCTACGGCCCGAGACGGCTGTTCATCATCGGCCTCGCGGTCTTCACGCTCGCCTCGGCCGCCTGCGGTCTGGCCCAGAACCCGAGCCAGCTCATCGTCTTCCGGATCATCCAGGGTGTCGGTGGCGCGCTGCTCACACCGCAGACCCTCTCGGTGATCACGGTGATCTTCCCGCCGGAGAAGCGGGGGGCCGCCTTCGGCCTCTGGGGCGCGGTCGCGGGCGTCGCGACCGTGGCCGGCCCGACCCTCGGCGGCTGGCTCGTCACCAACTGGGACTGGCGCTGGATCTTCTACGTCAACGTCCCGATCGGCATCCTCGCCCTGGTGCTGGCCGTGATCGTGATGCCGGAGCTGAAGCTCAACCGGCAGCACAAGCTGGACATCGTCGGTACGCTGCTCGCCACCGTCGGCCTGTTCCTGCTCTGCTACGGCCTGATCGAGGGCCAGTCGCACGACTGGGGCAAGGCCTGGGGCCCGATCACGATTCCGATGATCATCGGCGCCGGCGTGGTCGTCCTCGGCCTCTTCTTCTGGCAGCAGTACGCCAACCGCAACGGCGAGCCGCTCATCCCGTTCAGCATCTTCAGCGACCGCAACTTCTCGCTGATGAACTGGGTCGTCTCGGCGATCTCGTTCGGCATGCTGGGCCTGTTCCTGCCGCTGGTGATCTACCTGCAGTCGGTGCTGGGCCTGACCGCGCTGCAGGCCGGCCTCACCACCGCGCCGATGTCGCTGGTCTCCATGGTCGTCGCGCCCATCGCCGGCCGGATGGCCGACAAGCTGGGCGGCAAGTACATCCTGTTCTTCGGCCTCTGCCTGTGGGTGGTCGGCCTGAGCCTCGTGGTGTACTCCGCGCAGGTCGACTCCAACCGGGGCGACCTGATCCCGGGCCTGCTCGTCGCGGGTCTCGGCCTCGGCTGCACGTTCGCGCCGCTGCAGACGATCGCGATGCGCAACATCCAGCCGCAGGTCGCCGGGGCCGCCTCGGGTCTGATCAACACGACCCGGCAGCTGGGCGCGGTCATCGGCTCGGCCGCGGTCGGCGCGCTGCTGCAGTCGCAGCTCGCCACGCAGCTGACCGACAAGGCCACGGCCAACGCCGCCGGCCTGCCGCCCGAGGCGCAGAGCCGGTTCGTCGAGGGCTTCGCCAACGCCGCGTCCTCCGGCCTCGAGGTCGGCGCCGGCCAGAGCGGCGCCCAGCTACCGCCCGGTACGCCGCAGAACATCATCGACCTCGCACTCAAGACGTTTCACGAGGCGTTCACCGCGGCCATGCGCAACACGATGATCCTGCCGCTGACGGTCCTGGCGATCGCCGCGCTCAGCGTCCTGTTCGTCAAGCGGCGCAAGAAGAACGGTACGCAACCGGCCGGTGAGGCGGCCGCCTCGGACACCGCCACCGCCCACGCCTGATCCGTCGGGCTTGATCCCGTTTGGATCAGGGATTCGCACGTAATCTTGGACCAAGATTCGGGTGATTTCCCTGATCCAGGCGGGATCTTGGCGTCTCGGAGCGGTAGCTGTGGCCCAGTTCCCGGCCCAGCCCGAAGTAGTGCCGGAAGTTGTAGATCAGCGGATGCCAGCGGGCCGGGTCGACGTGCTGCGTACCGGGGATGACGAGGGACGGGTCGGCGTGCACGGTCAACACCCGGGCCTGCACGATGAAGAAGCCGTCGGCGGCCGCCCGGTCGATCCGCTCCGTACGCGCCTCCAGCTGCAACGGGCATTCGGCCACCCGCGGCGGGCGTACGCTCACCGACGCGATCGGCGCGAGTCCCGCCGCGCCGAACTTGTCGCGTACGTGGCGGTGGCTGGACTGCTTGCCGGCCGGAACCGGATCCGCGCCGGTCAGCGGGGCGAGGCGTTCCACCGCCGCCCACTGGCCGGCCCCGGGCAGGTTGACCACGAGGTCCGGCCTCTCCGCCAGGTTACGGGCCGTGTGGCCGTCCTCGCCGAGGCCGAGGACCAGCGTCCAGCCGAGCGCCCAGGCCGACGAGATCGGCGCCAGGTTCGCCGAACCGTCGGAGTTCTCGGTCGACAGCAGCACGACGGGCGTACCGAAGTAGAGGATGCGCGGGGTGATCATCACGACCGCGACAATAGGTTCGCGACGGTTCGGTGGCCGCCGAACCGTGGCCGCGAGAGGATCGGCGGATGAGCTCGCCCGACCTCGCCGCCTTCGCGTCCCTGCTCGCCGACCGGACCCGCGCCAGTTTCTGCCTGGCGCTGCTCGACGGCCGGGCCTGGACGGTGTCGGAGCTGGCCCGGATGGCGGCGGTCACCCCGTCGACGGCAACGGAGCACGTGCACAAACTCGTCGGCGGCGGGCTGCTGGCCGAGGAGCGCCAAGGCAGACACCGCTACGTACGCCTGCGCGACGCCGACACCGCTCAGCTCATCGAGACGCTGGCGCAGGCGGCACCGGTGTCGGCCCGCCGGGTGACCGGGCTGGCCGACGACCGGCGCCGGCACGCGCTCGCGTACGCCCGGACCTGCTACGACCACCTCGCGGGGGCGCTCGGGGTGAGCATCACGCGGGCGATGACCCGGCACGGCTTCGTGACCTGGACCGACGGGCCGGCGTTGACGCCCACGGGCAGCGCCTGGCTGGCCGAGCTGGGGGTGAAGGTGCCCGCGCCGACCCGGCGGCCGCCGCTGCGGCCGTGCCTGGACTGGACCGAGCGGCAGCCGCACCTGGCGGGGGCGGTCGGCGCGGCGCTGTGCGACCACCTGCGGGCGGCAGGCTGGGTGGTGCCGATCGGCACGGGCCGTGCCCTCGCCGTCACGGACGCGGGACGGGCCGCCCTCACCACCTGGGACGCCCTCCCCTGACGCCCGGCCCCGCGATCGATCAGACCGCATTCGAACGCAGTGGGCGGGTCAGCGTACGAGCGGGGGCAGTCCCGCCAGCCCGAACAGGTCCGGGTCCAGGTACGCCGACACCCGCGTGACCCCGCGCCGGCCGACGGTCAGCACCTGCAGCGCATGCGCCCGGAACACGTCGCCGTCGCGCAGGTACGTGGCGAACGCGGGCTGGCCGTTGGCGTACGTGGGCTGGAGACGGTGCACGCCGCGGGCGAGGATGCGGCTGCCGAGGAAGCCGACGACCGCCCGGCGGCCCGCGTACCAGGTCGGCAGCGGCGGCATCTCCCAGACCGCGTCCCGGCTGAGCAGCCGCGTCAGCTCGGCGACGTCGGCGTTCTGGAACGCGGTCGCGTACCGGTCGAGCAGCGTGCGCTGGGCCGGGTCGGTCGGCTCGGCGAGTTCGTCCGGATCGGGGGCGACCTCGTCGAGCTGGGCCCGGGCGCGCTGCAACGCGCTGTTCACGGCGGCCGTCGTCGTTCCGAGCAGGTCGGCGACCTCGTTGGCCCGCCACGCGAGCACCTCGCGCAGGATCAGCACCGCCCGCTGGCGCGCCGGCAGGTGCTGCAGCGCCGCGACGAACGCCAGCCGCATCGACGCCCGCCCCTCGGCGACCACCGCCGCGTCCGCGAACGCGCCGTCGGGCGCCGGCCCCAGCCACGACACCTCCGCGGCGGCACCCGCGGGTGGTGCCGCCGGGTCGGCCGGTGCGGCCAACCCGGACGGCGTCACCCGGCGGCCGTTGCCCGCCAGTTCCTTGAGGCACAACCGGCTCGCGATCCGGTACAGCCACGTGCGAATCGATGACCGGCCCTCGAAGCCCGCGTACGCGCGCCAGGCCTGCAGGTACGTCTCCTGCACCACGTCCTCGGCATCGTGGATCGACCCGAGCATCCGGTAGCAGTACGCCAGCAGCTCCCCCCGGTACGCCTGTGCGCGTACCGTGAACTGCTCCGCGTCGGAGGGGCGGCCGCCGGGCAGGACGGCGCTGCTCATGACGCGGGCCAGATCATGACGAGCATGGCGGCGGCCATCACCGAGTGGGCGGCGTGGGTCAACCGGTCGACCGGCCGCAGCCCGGACCGCAGGCCGAGACCGACGAAGGTCAGGCCGGCGGCGGACAGCGCGACCAGCAGCAGCCAGCGCAACGGCTCCGAGTAGATCACGGCGATCTCCGCTCAGTGGTGATGGTGGCCGTGCGCCGCCGCGGCCGTCCCGTACGTGTCGTGGTACGGGAACTGGTTGACGTAGTTCCGCCGGCCGAGCGGGGTCAGGTCGAGATAGTGGTACGTGCTCAGCAGCACCTCGGCCCCCCGTCCATAGGTCGAGTACGCGTGGAACACCTCCCCCGCATCGTCCCGGACGAAGACGCTGAGCGCCTGGGCGTCCCCGGCGACGGCGTACCCGAGGTTCTCGGCCTCCATCGTGGCCTTGTCCTTGTAGTTGTATTCCACCGGCGCGACCGATTCATCGTTGGTGACGTGGAAGTCGTAGTTGAAGCTGCTGCCCGCCGACGAGTACCACGGCACCGTCCAGCCCATCCGCGTACGCCACGCGTCCAGCTTCGCCAGCGGGGCCCGGGAGATCAGCGCGAACGTGGTGTCGCTGTAGTGCAGGTGATCGAGGCGGCCCACGTTGTCGACCGCGTACGAGCAGCTGGGGCAGCCTTCCTCCCAGTCCGGGTGGAACATGAAGTGGTAGACCAGCAGCTGGCGGCGGCCCTCGAACAGGTCCGCCAGGGTGGCCTCGCCCGCGGGTCCGGTGAAGCGGTAGTCCCGGTCGACCGGGACCATGCCCAGCGCCTGCCGGCGGGCGGTCACCGCGTCCGCGGCCCGCATGACGGCCTTCTCCTCGGCGAGCAGGTCCAGCCGGGCGGCCAGCCACTCGTCGGGGGACACGATCTGCGGAAGTGTCATCGTCTTGCCTTCCTCTCGTGGACGGCTGCGTACCGTCCACGGATATAGAGGAGGAAAGGACCGGAAACTCATCGGCGGCCCGGCCGCCGGGGGCTTCAAAAGAACTCGTCGAGCAGCCGGTAGAACTCGATCTTGACCGGATCGGCCGCCACCCCGTACGCGGCCAGCAGTTCCGCGAGCGGCACGGTGACGTCCAGTCCCCGGTCGAACGGGCAGTCCGCGACCGGCACCGCGTGCAGCCGCCGGGCGAAGCCGCCCAGCGCCCGCGCGGCCCGCACGTCGGTGCGCAGGGCCGAGGCGGGCAGGCCGGGCAGGGCCGCGGTCACCAGCCGGCCCGGCCGGCACTCGAGCACCTCGGCGGCCGGGATACCGTTGCGGCGCAACCATTCCAGGCGTACGCCCTCGATCGTGAGATCCTCGTCGGCCGACTCCTTGGTGAAGGTGGTGGCGTCGCGGGTGACGGTGGCACCGGACTTGCCGCCGAGGACGATCTCACTCATCGGCCCAGCATCCCACCCGCCCTGTACACACCTGCCCAGGTACGCCACTGCCCAGGTACGCCACTGCCCAGGTACGCCGCCCTCAGGTACGCCGCCCTCAGGTACGCCGCAGCAGCAGGACGGTGACGCCCTGGAAGTGTTCCTGCCGTTCGAGCGTGTAGTGGTTGCGCAGCTGTTCGGCGAGCTGACCGCCGCCGAGCATCGTGTGCCACTGCTTCGCGGGCGCCTCGATCCCGCTGACCACCCACAGGCGGGTCACGTTCCGCAGCGCCGCGGCGGCCGTCGCGTCGTCGTAGTCGAGGGCGTAGTAGGAGCCGTGCTGCCGCGCCGACTGGCGCATCAGCACGTCCACGGGCCGGCGCTGCGGCAGGTAGAGGCCGGTCGCCAGCCGCGAGACGTTCTGCTGGGGACCGCGGTGCAGGATCCCGTCGCCCGGCGCCTGCCCGGCCGAGATGGCCGCGAACGCGCGGCGCAGGTCGGGATTGCCGGCCAGCGTGTCCACCCGGAACGCGGCGTGCGCGGACAGTCCGAGGACGAGGGCTCCGGCGACCAGGGCCGCGCCGCTCCAGCGGCCGCCGCAGGCCCGGGCGGCGAGCAGGCACCACGCGGGCGCCGTGAACAGCAGGTAGCGCGGATGCAGCATCGGGGAGGCGTACGACACCGCGAAAAGGACAGCCGGCGGGACGAGTGCCCACGCCGCCAGCAGCGCCGTCACGCGGTCCAGCGCCGGGCGGCGGATCACCGCGACCCCGGCCAGCAGCCCGCCGAGCGCGGCCGCTCCCAGGATCTCGCCGGGCAGCAGCGGCAGCCGGGTCCAGGTGGGCGTACCGAGCCAGGCGACCTGGCCGGTCTGCCCTGAGGCGACCAGTACCAGCGGGGCCAGCGGCAGCAGGCCGACGAGTACCGCACCGCCCCACCACCACCGCCGCCGATGCCCCACCATGTACGCGAAATGCCCGGCGAGCAGCATGATCGCCATCAGGTGCGCGCCGATGAGCAGCGGGATGGTGCACGCGTACACCAGCCAGCGCTGCCGGATCCCGTCGGCCGCCCAGAGCAGGGCGAGCGTCGACACGACGGCCGCCAGGACGGCCAGACCGTAGGGCCGGGCGTCCTGGGCGTACCGGCTCACGGCCGGCAGGACGGCGAACAGCAGACCCGCGATCAGGCCGGTACGCGTGTCCACCAGCCGCCGCCCGAGCACCACGATCAGGGCCGCGGTGAGCACGGTCGCCACCAGCGTCGGTACGCGCAGCGCCAGCGGCGACGCGCCGGCCAGCCGGGTCCAGGCGTGCATGAGGAAGTAGTAGGGCGCGAAGACCGCGTCCACGTCGCGCAGCACCGGCAGCAGGTCACGGACCGGCAGCGTGGCGGCGTACCAGGTGACGACCTCGTCCTGGTCGAGCTGGCGGCCCAGCCCGGGCAGGCCGGCCGCGACGGTCGCGAGGGCGGCGGTCGCGGGCGCCGCGGCCGGGTGCGACCAGAAGCGCAGGCGCAGGGTAACCGCAGGCCGAGCCGCGATTGTGGCGATCATGGCTCGGCAGGCTACGGCATACAAGATCACCTATAGCGACCAGGTAAACAAAGTCCATTTCCCCCGCTCGCCAAGATCCGGTTTGGATCAGGGATCGCCACGTAATCTTGGCCCAAGATTCGGGTGTTTTCCCTGATCCAAACCGGATCTTGGCGCGGCAGCGCCGAGGCGCGGCAGCGCCGAGGCGCGGAGCGCGGTGGTGAGGGGAAGCGGGGGTCAGCGGAAGAGGGCGGGGACGCTGCCGGGGCAGATGATGCCGAGACGCTGGGTCGAGCGGGTCAGCGCCACGTACAGATCGCTCAGCCCGCGCGGCGACTCCTCGACGATGCCCTCCGGATCGACCACGACCACTCCGTCGAACTCCAGTCCCTTCGCCTGGTGCACGGTCAGCAGCACGATCGGGTGCTCCAGCTCGACGTCGGCGCCGACCGCCGCGTTCGGCAGCGCGTGCACCGCCTCGGCCAGCCGGCCGGCCGGCAGGATCACCCCGACCCGGCCGCCGTCGGCCTCCGCCACTTCCGCCTCGACCGCCTTCACCAGGTACGCCGACAGCGACGCCTCGTCCACATCGGACAGCCAGGGGGCGGTGCCGGCGTCGCGTACCGAGCGGGGCGGGACCATCGCGGGGTCGATCGCGGTCAGTACGCGGGCCGCCACCTCCATGACCTCGGCCGGCGTGCGGTAGTTGACGGTCAGCTCGGCGAGCCTCCAGCGGTCGGCGACGTAGGGTTCCATCATCTCGGCCCAGGAGCCGGCCCCGGCCAGCTCCGACGTCTGGGCGAGGTCGCCGACGACCGTCATCGACCGGCTGGGGCAGCGGCGCATGAGCAGCCGCCACGCCATCGGCGACAGTTCCTGGGCCTCGTCGACGATGACGTGGCCGAACGCCCAGCGCCGGTCGGCCGCCGCCCGTTCGGCCGCGGTCAGCCGCTCGGTCTCCTCGTGCCGCTCGCCGAGCCGCAGCGCCCCGATGACGTCGGCCGCGACGAGGATCTCCGGATCGATCTCGTCCTCCAGGTCGATCGACCGGGAGCCGTGCAGGATCTCCAGGGCGCCCTCCGCGTACGCGTTGCGCTGCCGCCGGCGCACCTCGGCCAGCAGCACGGCGTCGCGGTCGTCCTCGCCGAGCAGTTCCGCCGCCTCGTCGAGCAGCGGTACGTCGGCCGGGGTGAAGCCCTCGCCGCGTTCGCGCAGCAGCAGCTCGACGTCCCCGCCGGCGGCGGCGAGACGGTCGGCCGACGCGTACAGGTCGGTGAGGAGCTTCTCGGGGGTGAGCGTCGGCCAGAGCCAGTCGAGCGCGGTCTGGAACCCGGGCTCGCCGCGCAGCTCGCGGCGGAACTCGGCGAGGTCGGCCTCGTCGAGCAGGTGCGGGTCGCCGGGCGCGTCGCCGCCGCCGAGCGGGTCGTCGGCGTAGGGGTCCAGGCCCACGTCCTCGCTGTAGGCCAGCGAGAGCGCGAAGACGAGCTCGTTCTCGAAGGTCGCGCGGGCGAGGTTGTGCGGCTTGCCGGTGGCCCGCGCGCGGGCGCGCGCGTCCTCGCAGGCCGCGCGCTCCAGGCGGATCGTGTCGTGGTGCAGCGAGTCCTGGTCGATGGGGATGTCCAGGTAGGTCTCGGGCGCGCGCTGCCGGTCGCGGATCGCCGCGGTCAGCACGTCCACCATCTCCAGGCGGCCCTTCAGCGCGGCCGCCGCGGGACTCTCGGTCCGCGTCGCCGTCACTCCCGGGAACAGTCCCCCGAGCGTCCTCAGCAGTACGCCGGTCTCCGCCAGCGAGGGCAGCACGTGTCCGATGTAGCGCAGGAAGGTCTCGTTGGGACCGAGCACGAGGACGCCCCTGGTGGCCAGCTCCCGCCGGTGCGTGTAGAGCAGGTACGCCGCCCGGTGCAGCGCGACGGCCGTCTTGCCGGTGCCCGGGCCGCCCTGCACGACGAGGACGCCGTTGACGTCGGCCCGGATGATGCGGTCCTGCTCGGCCTGGATGGTCTCGACGATGTCGCGCATCCGCCCGGTACGCTTCGCGCCCAGCGCCGCCAGCAGCACGGCTTCGCCGGTCAGCCCGTCGTGCTTCGAGGCGGCGGCCTTCTGCGCGAGGGCGTCGTCGAGGTCGAGCACCTCGTCGTCGAGGTCCACCACCCGCCGGTCGCGCGTACGCAGGTGCCGCCGGCGGCGTACGCCCTCCGGAGCGGCGGCGGTCGCCAGGTAGAACGGCCGGGCCGCCGGGGCCCGCCAGTCGATGAGCAGCGGTTCGAGATCGCGCTCCTCGTCGAAGATCCCGATGCGGCCGATGTAGCGGGTCTCGTCGCCGGTGAAGTCCAGGCGCCCGAAGCACAGCCCGTCCTCGACCGCGCCGTACTGCGCGACCTGGTCGGCGTACAGGGCCACCGCCCCGTCGCGCTCGGTACGCTCGCCCGGCGTCCCGCCCGTACGGCGCAGCGCCTCGGCGAGCCCGGTCGCCGAGCGTTCCCGGAGCCGGTCGAGCTGGCCGTAGAGGGTGGTGAGGTGGGCCTGCTCGTGCTCGATCTCGTTCGTCATCTCGCCTCGGTGTGTCGCTGGGCTGGAAGTCACTGGGCCGGACCTTGACAAACCCGCCTCCGATGTGTCACTGTGGCAAGCGCGGTTGACGCTTGCCGTCTACCAGCGTGCCCTCATTCGGTTGTACCGGAATACGATACCGGCGCCCGGCACTCCTCGGCAAACCCGTCTTCGCACCTTCGCCCTCGGCGCACCGGTACGCGTACCGCACGGCCCGGTGCGCGCGGCCCGCTTCCTCTATCGTGAACCCATGGCGAGTTCCCGCGTGCTGGAAGTGGCCGGACGCGAAGTGACGATCACCCACCCGGACAAACCGATCTTCCGCTCCGCCGGCTACACGAAGCTCGATCTCGTGAACTACTACCTCGCGGTCGCCGACGGCGCCCTGCGCGGCGTGTCCGGCCGGCCGATGATCCTCAAACGCTTCGTCAAGGGCATCGAGCAGGAGGCCTTCTTCCAGAAGCGCGCCCCCGGCAACCGCCCCGACTGGCTGGAGGTCGCCGAGCTGAAGTACGCGTCCGGCACCTCCGCCGAGGAGGTCGTCGTCCGCGACCCGGCCGGCCTCGCCTGGGTGATCAACCTCGGCTGCGTCGACCTGAACCCGCACCCGGTCCACGCCGAGGACCTCGACCGCCCCGACGAGCTGCGCATCGACCTCGATCCGGTGCCCGGCGTCAGCTGGTCGCAGATCGTCGAGGTCGCCGAGGTGGCCCGCGGCGTCCTGACGGACCACGGCCTGACGGCGTGGCCGAAGACGTCCGGCTCGCGGGGCTTCCACATCTACGCCCGCGTCCGTCCCGAATGGACGTACGCGCAGCTGCGCCTGGCCGCCGAGACGGTCGCCCGCGAATGCGAGAACCGGGCGCCGGAACTGGCCACCAGCAAATGGTGGAAGGAGGACCGCGAAGGCGTCTTCGTCGACTTCAACCAGAACGCGAAGGACCGCACGGTCGCGTCCGCGTACTCGGTCCGCGCCGTCCCGGACGCCCGCGTGTCGACCCCGCTGACCTGGGACGAGGTGCCCGGCTGCGATCCGGCCGAGTTCACCGTCGGCACCGTCCTGGACCGGTACGCCGACATCGGCGACCCCTGGGCCGGCATCGGCGATAGCGCCGGCTCGCTCGACGGGCTGCTCGCCCTGGCCAAGGAGCTCGGCCCGGCGGAGAAGCCGCCCAAGGGCACCGGCCGCCGCCAGCCGACCATGCCGCTGGTCGAGATCGCCCGGTCGAAGACGCGCGACGAGGCCATGGACGCCCTCGACACCTGGTACGCCCGCCACCCGGCCGTCAAGGCCCACCTCCAGCCGGCGGACGTGCTCGTGGACGGCATGCGCGGCCGCAGCTCGATCTGGTACCGCATCCGGGTCAACCTGCAGCACGTCCCCGAAGGGGAACGGCCGGAGCAGGAGGATCTCATCATCGACTACAACCCGTGGGCCGGCATGCAGCTCCCCTGACGGGCGGCAGCATCCGAGCCGTCCGCCGCCCCACTACAGTGCACGGGTGACCTCCTTGGCCGACCTGTTCGCGGACGATGCGTACCTGGCCGCGCGGCGGGTGCTGGAACTCGCGGGAGAGCCGCTGAAGGCCGGCGCGATCAAGGACCGGCTGGTCGAGGCGGGGATCGAGCGCATCGAGGTCGCCCGCCGCTGGGAGAACATCCAGAAACGACTCAAGACCGACCCCCGCGTCGTCGCCGAGGACGGCACCTACCGCCATCAGCCCGCCCCGCCCGAGGTCTCCCCCGCCGACGCGCTCGACCGCATCCTCAACGGCCGGCTGCCCGCCGAGAAGAAGGCCGCCCTGGCCGAGATCGTGCTCGCCGCGCTGCGCCAGGCTCGCCAGACCCAGGTCGACGGCGTACGCGCACTCGGCGAACTGGCGGCCGAAGTGGAGGAACTGCTGGCCAACGAGGTCGAGCCGGCGGCCCTGCTGCGACGCGTACGCGCCCGGGTCCGGCGCAGTGGCCTCGAAGCGGTCGAGAAGGCGGGCGAACAGACCCGGTTCGACCGGAAAATTCACAGTTCCATCGGCGGTTCCATCCGCGACGGCGCACGCGTCATCGTGGTACGCCCGGGGTATGTCTGGACGGACGACGGCGCCGAACTGATAATCGGCAAAGCCGTCGTCGAGGAGTAGCGTCGTCGGAGAGCAGAGGAGTCTCGGTGACGATCGATCACCAGACCGCGGTCGGCATCGACTTCGGCACGTCCAGCACCCTCGTCGCCGCGCCCGGCGGCATCGTCCCCATTGGACAGGTCTTCGCCTGGATGCCGTCGGTCGCCGGCTACGACGACGAGGGCGGCGCGGTCGCCGGTGAGCCCGCCCTCGACCTGCCGGTCGACCAGTCCGTCCGCTCGATCAAGCGGTGGATCACCGAGGACCGTTCCCACCTGCGCGTCGACCTGCCGGCCGGCGTCCAGGAGGTGCGCGCCGACGACCTCATCGAGGCCATCCTGCGCGAAGCCGTCTGCCGGGCCGGCGAGCACGGCCAGGGTCCCGCCACGCGGCAGACGCTGCGGCTCGGCGTACCGGCGATGTGGGACGGGCGGCAGCGGCGCCGGCTGGTGGCGGCGGCCGGACGGGCCGGACTGCCCGCCACCCTGGCCAGCCTGATCGACGAGCCGGTCGCGGCCGGCATGGCGTGGCTGGCCCGCAACTCCGGCGCGTACGGCCGGATCGTGGTCTTCGACATGGGCGGCGGCACGCTCGACGTGGCGGTCCTCGAAGCCGGCCCCGCCGGGGTCTCCGTGCTCGCGGCGCTGGGCGTGCCGGAGGCGGGCGACACCCTCGACGACGCGCTCGCGATCGAGCTGGAGTACGCGCTGGCCGCCCGCGGCGTCGACGTGGACGCCCTGCCCGCCCCGAAGCGGGCCCGCGCCCGGCTGCTGTACGCGGCGCGCGAGGCGAAGATCGGCCTGACCACCGAGGACGAGTACGACATCATCCTGCCCAAGCGGCTGTTCGGCGTCGGCTCGGTGACCTACCGCCGCGATCAGCTCAACGACGCGTTCGCGCCGCAGATGGACCGCGCGGAACTGTGCGTCGCCGCCGCGCTGCGGGCCGCCCGGCTGACCGAGGGCGTCGCCGCGACCGCCGCCGACGTCCTGCGTACGCCGGTCGCCGAACTGGTCGCCGGGGTCGACGTCGTGCTGCTGTCGGGCGGCATGACCCACATCCCCTACGTCGCCGAACGCCTGCGCACCCTGTTCGCCCCCGGTACGCGTATCGAACCGGCCGCGCCGCGCTCCGAGGAGGCCGTCGCGCTCGGACTCGCCCAGGCCGGCCGGTTCGGCCAGATCAACCGCTACCGGCCCGGCTTCGACATCCTCCTCGAATGGGACTACGACTTCCGCGTGGTCTACGAGGCGTACACGCCGCTGCTCGGGGCGTGGCGGGACGGGGATCTGCGGGTCGTGCGCACCGGCCGGGAACTGGAACTGCCCGAGGAAGGCAAGGCGCGGCTGCGGATCGTGTCGCACTCGGGGGAACCGGTCCGGGCGACGCTCGGCGGCGGCGAACTGCACGCGTACGAGGTGGGGCTGAACGGGGAGAGTTTCGAGTTCTCCATCTTCCCCGACGGCCGGTTGCGCCTCACCGACGCCACCGGCACCCGCGACGGACGCATCGACCCGCGCTGAACCCTCGCGACCGCCCCGACGATCTTGCCGTCAGCGGTCTCGGAGGGTGCTCAGCGACTCGCGGAGGCGGTGCAGGTAGGTGAGGGCGACCGCGGTCGCGGCCGCGTACTCGTCGGCGCGCCAGCCCGCGTCCCCTTCACGGACGTCGGTGGGAAGATCCCGGAGCACGGCCTCGATCGCGGCCGCCTGGTTCCGGGTCGACGCGTGGATCTCGTCCACTGTCCGCAGTGCCGTATCGAACCCGTGATCCGCCGAAGACCCGTCCACCGAAGATCCCATCCCGTCAGTAGAACCACAGACGTTGATCGACTCAATCGCGTACTTGTGTCGATCGCGGGCGCCGGGCAGTCAGCAGTGGCGTCGATGTGGGGGAAGCGACCGAGAACGTAGCTCCGGGGTATGACGTGAACGCGCCGGTATGACAGGTACCGTGCAGCCAATGTCCAGTGTCGCCCGTTTCCTCGCCGCCTTCCCGGCCGCCGTCTGGGGACCCGACCCCGGCGCACGGAAACCGGTCAAACCTCGCCCGCCGCTGGTGGTCGCCGCGCTCATCCTGCTGTTCATCGGGTTCGCCGCGGTCACCGGCCAGTATCTGATGGACTCGCGCGGGATGAACGCGGGCTCGGCGTGGCTGCTGAGCCTGTTCACGATCGGCCCGATCACGCTGGCGTGGCGCAGCCCGCTGTGGGCGTGGCGGTGGACGTTCGTGGGCCTGTTCGCCGGCACCGTGTACGTTCGCGCGGCCGAAGCGTGGCAGTGGAGCCCGAGCCAGATCCTGGTCATCCTGGTCGTGCTGTTCATGGTCGCCCTGCGTGAGCCCGGCCCGGTCATCGTGTGGGCCGGCGTGCTGACCGCCGGCGCCAGCTCGTTCTACACGGTCAACGGCGGCGCCGTGATCGTCCTGGTCGCCGCGCTGATGGTGCTGGGCGAGCAGATCCAGCGCCGCCGCCGGGCCCAGTCCGACCTGGCCGCCTCGCAGGAGCGCGGCGAGCAGGCCGAGGCCGACCGGGCGCTGCTGGAGGAGCGGGCGCGCATCGCCCGCGAGCTGCACGACGTGGTCGCGCATTCGATGTCGCTGCTGGCCGTGCGCGCCGAGACCGCGCCCTACCGGCTGCCCGAACTGCCCGCCTCGGCGCACGAGGAGTTCACCGCCATCGCGGCCACCGCCCGCGACACCCTCGTCGAACTGCGGCGGGTCCTCGGCGTCCTGCGTACGGAGACCGAACCGGAGCGGGCGCCGCAACCGTCGCTCGCCGACCTTCCCGAGCTGCTGGCATCCGCGCGCGCCGCCGGGATGTCCATCGACGCCGAGGTCGCGGACGGTCCCGTGCCGCCGGCCACCGCGCTCGCCGCGTACCGCATCGTGCAGGAGGCCGTCTCCAACGCCGCGCGGCACGCTCCCGGCGCCGCGGTGCGCGTACAGGTGAAGATCGAAGATCAACTTCAGATTAGAGTACGCAATACGGCGTCCTCGAGTCCCGCGAAGCCGGGTGGCGGGGGCCACGGCCACGGCCTGCTGGGCATGCGGGAACGGGCGAACGTGCTGGGTGGGACGCTGTCGGCGGCGCCGGCGGCGGACGGGGGGTTCGAGGTGGCGGCGAGCCTGCCGCTGGAGGGCGGACGATGATCCGGGTACTGATCGTGGACGACCAGGACATGGTCCGCGAGGGCTTCGCGGCGCTGCTGGGCGCGCAGCCCGACATCGAGGTCGTGGGCCAGGCCGCGGACGGCGTGGCCGGTGTGGCCGCGGCCCGCGAGCACCGGCCGGACCTGGTCCTCATGGACGTACGCATGCCTCGCATGGACGGCCTCGCCGCGACTCCCCTGGTCGTGGCGGCCGGTTGCCGGGTCCTCGTGCTGACCACCTTCGACCTGGACGAGTACGTGTACGAGGCGCTGCGCGCCGGGGCGAGCGGATTCCTGCTCAAGGACGCCCCGGCCGCCCAGCTCGTGCACGCCGTACGCGTCGTCGCGGCCGGCGAGGCGCTGCTGGCTCCGACGATCACCCGGCGGCTGATCGAGGACTTCGCCCGGCGCCGGCGGCCCGGGCAGGCGGCACCGCCGTCGCTGAACGGGCTGACCTCCCGCGAGACGGAGGTGCTGGCCCTCATCGCCCAGGGACTGTCCAATCAGGAGATCGCGGCCGACCTGGTCGTCGCCGAGCAGACGGTGAAGACGCACGTCGGGCGGATCCTGGCCAAGCTGGGGCTGCGCGACCGGGCCCAGGCCGTGGTGGCGGCGTACGAGAGCGGCCTGATCACGCCGGGCGGCTGACCGCGCTGCGGCCCTGTGGATGCGGTAGCGGGGCCGGCCGCCGGGCCTCTTCGGGGTGATCCGCCGGCGCCCCCTCGTACCACGGAGCTACGCCGAAGACGGGTCTGCGGTCGGACGCCGGACCGCCCCGGTGACCGACAGCCTTCCTCCCGAGTGGAGGGAGGACCACCATGGCGATCACGCGCCTGGCCGCAGTACTCATCGCCGGCGGTCTCGCCGGAACCGGGGCCGCTTTCGGCGTACCGCTGCTGGCTCCGGAAAGCGCCGACCTGCCGGCCCCCGACGTACGCGGCTGGACGGCGGATCCGGTGACGGCGACGCTGGACCCGCTGACGGCCACGCCCGACCGGGTGGCGGCGTTCCTGGCCGGACTGTCCCCTGTGGAGCGGGCCGCCCTGGCCGCCCGCCACCCCGAGGTGCTGGGCGGTCTCGACGGCGCCCCGATCGCCCTGCGGTACGCGGCCAACCGGCGGCTCGGCGCGCCCGCCGGCCGGACGTTCCTGGAGTACGACCCGCGCGGGGACGGCCGGGCGGTGGAGGTGGTCGGGGACCTGGCGACGGCCGACCGGATCGCCGTGATCGTGCCGGGCGTGAACACGACGCTCGCCGACTTCGACCGGGGCCTGGGCGGGGTGGCCCGGCGCGCCCCGGCGTACCAGGCCCGCGGACTGCTCGCGGCGCTGCGGGCGGCCGACCCGGGGGCCCGTGTGGCGGCCGTCGCGTGGCTGGGCTACGACCCGCCCGAGGGCCTCGACAAGGCCGCCGTACGCGAGGACCGCGCCGTCGCCGGGGCGAAGGCCCTGTCCCGCTTCGTCGCCGGACTCACCGCGGTACGCCCGCACGCCGCCGTCACGGTCGTCGGCCACAGCTACGGGACCGTCGTCATCGGACGGTCGTCGTTCGGTCCCGCCGTCACCGACGTGGTGGCGCTGGGCAGCCCGGGGATGGGCGTACCGGCGGCGGCGACGCTGCGCACCAGCGGCCGGGTGTGGGCCGCCCGGGCGGCCGGCGACTGGATCGGCCGGGTGCCGCACGTGCAGTTCCTCGGCCTCGGGCACGGCGAGGATCCGACGTCACCGGGGTTCGGCGCCCGGATCCTGCCGACCGACGGGGTGGACGGGCACGACGGCTACTTCTCGCCGGGGTCGGCGACCCTGGCCGCGCTGGCCCGCGTCATCCTGACCGGCTCGCCGTCCTGACCGGCTCATGGGGCGTGGGTCCCTGGGTCATCCGCGGGTCCAGCTGAGGGCGGCGAGGAACACGATCGCGGCGACGACGACGCACAGCACCGCGACGCGTACGCCCCGGCGCCGGCGGGGTCCGCGGATCCCGGGGTCCGCCGGGTTGTCCGGTGCCGACATCGGGATCACGCCCCCTGCGGCGGTACGGGATCCGCGGCGGGCGGAACGGCGGGCGGGGTGCGGCGCAGGAGCCGGCCGGCCGCGGCGGCGCCGCCCCAGCCGACGACGGCGAACAGCAGCAGCGTGTAGCCGAGCTGGACCATGTTGTTGCCGACCCGGTCGCTGATCGTGCCCTGCAGCGTGAAGCCGCCGTCCTCCTCCAGCGGCCCGCTGCTGCCGATCACGGTGACCGCGAGGGTCGCGTAGACGAACAGGCCGAGGCTGGCGGTGATCGCGGCGAGCCGGGCCACGCGCTTGCCGGCGATCAGGTCCCGGGTCCACACCGTGGCGGCGGCGCCGACGAGGAACGGCACCACGATCGTCTGCACCAGGTGATGCCAGCCCGACGTGTCCGGCAGGATCTGGTCGAAGAACGTGAACCCGGTCAGGGTCAGGAAGACCAGCGCGATGACCAGCCCGCCGACGAGGCCCGGCAGGGCGGTGCCGGGGCGGCGGACGAGCGCGCCGGCACCGAGCAGGCTGCCGGCCACGAAGACGGCCAGGATCGACACCCCGATCCAGGCACCGGCGCCGAGTCCGTACTGGACGATCAGGGCCGCGTACAGGCCGACGCCACCGGCGCCGAGCGCGACGAGGGTCCACAGGCCGGCTGCGGCCCGTCCCCACGGGGGCAGCACGAGGGCCGCGCCGACACAGCCGAGTGCGAAGCGCATCCGCCGCACCCGGCCCTCGATGTAGCCGAGTTCACCGAGCATCGCCTGGCCCCACTCGGCCCGCTCCGCCGACAGCAGACCGGTCGCCCAGCGCATCAGGCGCAGCGGCGCGTCGTGCGCGGGGCCGTCCAGGAAACGTCGCGGATCGCGGCGGTACCACGCGATCAGGACGCCGATCAGAGCCAGCATCGGTGCGAAGAACAAGCCACCCATCACGCCTCATTCCAACGGCTGTTCAACTTCAGGTGCGTACGCTCGACGCGGGCGGCGGTGAGCGCGGCGACGAATTCGCGGCCGGCTTCGCTCAGCCGGTAGAGGTGGCGGCGCGGCCGGCTGCCGACGCCCGGTTCCCAGGAGGTGTCCAGCAGGCCGCGGTCGGCCAGCCGGACCAGGATCGGGTAGAGCGACCCCGACTTCAGGCCGACCTCGGTGACCAGGTCGTACCCGTAGCGCCAGCGGGCCGGGTCGGCGGCCAGCGCCCGCAGGACGTTGACGGTCTGCGGCGAGGGAGGGCGGTTGCGCTGCACGAGGCTTAACTCTACTCATATAGCGGTAACGGTCAAGGTGCCGGTCCCGATCGGCGTTCCCGGCGGCCGGCCGGGAAACGCGGGCCGCACCTCGCGGGCATCCCGCCCGGCGGCGGCTATGCTCCCGCGGATGAGCTCGGCACACTCGCGACGACGCCTGCTCCTCGGCGCCGCCGGCCTCGCCGCCACCACGGCGTTCCTGGCCGGCGACCCGCAGCCGGCCGCCACCACCGCCCACGACGCCCGCCCCGGACCGAAGGCGCCGACCCCCGGCCCGTCCCGGCCGCCGACGCTGCCGCCGGCCGCCACGCTCAGCAAGCCGGTCTTCACCCTGGCCGGCTACCGCGAGATCGTGCCGGGCCCGGCGTACGCCGCCGACGCCGTCGCGCTGACGATCGACGACGGGCCGCACCCGGTCTGGACACCGAAGATCCTCAACCTGCTGGAGCGCTACCACGTCCAGGCGACCTTCTGCCTCATCGGCAACCAGGTCCTCGGCCACGAAGGCACCGCCCGGTCCGTCGCCCGCGCCGGCCACCACCTGGCCAACCACACCTACAGCCACCCGACCAGCCTGCCGAAACTCGCCGTCCCCGCGATCCGCAAGGAGATCGAGCGGGCCCAGGACAAGATCTACTCCGCGACCGCGTACGCGCCGCGGCTGTTCCGGTCGCCCGGCGGATCGTGGTCGGCGGCGATGATGAAGCAGGTCGCGCAGTCCGGCCTCATCCCCGTCGACTGGACCGACGACCCGAACGACTGGAAGCGCCCCGGCACCGCCTCGATCACCAAGAAGCTGCTGGCCGCCCGGCCCGGCGACATCCTCCTGTGCCACGACGGCGGCGGCGACCGGTCCCAGACGTACGCCGCCCTGCAGACCGTCATCCCCGCCCTGATCGCCCGCGGCTATACGTTCGTCAGCCTCTGACCGTCGGCACCCGTCGCCGGCGGCCGCTATTCTGCGGCGGTGGACCACCTACTCGTTCTCCTGCACGGCTACGGCGACGATCCCGACGGCCTGGCCTGGCTCGCCGACGAGCTGTCGGAGCCGGGGCGGCGCGTCCTGATCCCCCCGGCTCCGTTGCCGTCGCCGGTCGGCGGGCGCGCCTGGTGGTTCTTCGACCCCGCCGACCGCCCCGCCTGGGCGTGGCCGGGACCCGTGCCGCCGGACTACACAGGACACCGCCTCGTCGGCGCGGCCCGGGCCGAGGTACTCGCCCTCATTGCCGAGCACACGGCCGAGCACGCCGGCGGCCCGGTGACGGTCGCCGGCTTCTCCCAGGGCGCGATGCTCGCGCTCGACGTGGCCGTGACGCCCGGATCGGGTGTGACGAAGGTGGCGGCGCTGTCGGGCGTCATGATCGCCGACACCCTGCCCAACCTCGGCACCGGCACCCGGCCCGCGGCGCTCGTCGCGCACGGCGTCCACGACGACCAGCTCCCGTTCGCCGCCGGCGAGGGAACGCGGGACCTGTTGGCGGAGCACGGTTTCGACGTCGAGTGGCTGCCCTTCGCAGGCGGCCACGAGATCCCCGACGAGGTGATCGCCGCCTTGCGCCGGTTCCTCGCCGGCTGACGCGCGGCCTGACGCGCGGCGAAGACCGCGGCGCCGTGGCAGGCTGGTGGCGTCGTGTCTCGTGCTGAAGGGATGACCGTGAAACTCGGTTTGCACTATTGGAACTTCTCCACCCCGGACCAGCCCGACCTCATCGCCCCGACGATCGCGCGTACCGCCCGGCTCGCCGACGAGGCCGGCTTCGCCGCGTTCACCTTCATGGACCACTACTTCCAGATGCAGACCCCGACCTCGGCCGCCGAGGAACCGATGCTGGAGGGGTACACCGGGCTCGGTTTCGTGGCCGCGCTCACCGAGCGGATGACGCTGGGCCTCATGGTCACCGGCGTCATGTACCGCCACCCGGGCGTCCTGGCCAAGACCGTCACCACGCTCGACGTGCTCTCCGGCGGCCGGGCGCGGCTCGGGATCGGCGCCTCCTGGTACGAGAAGGAGCAGGTCGGACTGGGCGTACCGGTGGTGCCGGTGGCCGAGCGGTTCGAACGGCTGGAGGAGACGCTGCGGATCTGCCTGCAGATGTGGAGCGACGACAACGGCCCCTTCGACGGGCGCCACTACCGGCTCGCGGAGACGCTGTGCGTACCGGCGCCGCTGAGCCGGCCGCACCCGCCGATCCTCATCGGCGGCGGCGGCGAGCAGAAGACCCTGCGCCTCGTCGCGCAGTACGCCGACGCGTGCAACGTCTTCGGCGCCGGACCGGACGCGGTCGCGCACAAGTTCGACGTGCTGCGCCGGCACTGCGACGCCGTCGGCCGGGACTACGACACCATCGAGAAGACCGTCCTGGTGCTCCGCCCGGTGCTGGCCGAGACCGACGCGTGGATCGCAGACGTCGAGCAGTACGCCCGCCTCGGCGCCACCGAGGTGCAGGTCATGCCCGACGGCGACCCGTACGCGTTCACCGGGCAGGTCGCCGAGAAGGTGCTCCCGAGGATCGCCGACCTCTGACGCACCGGCCGAAGACGTCACCGGGCCGAGGACGTCGTGCGGACGGCCTCGGCCCGGGACTCAGGCCGCGGGTCAGTCGAAGAGCTCCTCGAAGAACGAGGATTTCTTCTTCTTGTGCGAATATTGATGCTGATCGTATTTCGGCTGCTCGTACTTCGATTGCTCGTATCTCGGCTGCTCGTAGCGCTGCTCGTGCTGGTCACGGCGCTGGTCGTACTTCGGCTGCTCGTGGCGCGGCTGCTCGTACTGCGGCGGGCCCGCCTGGCGGTAGTGGCTGTTCTCGGCGTCCACCAGGCGTTCCAGTTCGCCGCGGTCGAGGAAGATGCCGCGGCACTCGCCGCACTGGTCGACGACGACGCCGCTGCGCTCGTAGCTGCGCATCTGGCCCAGGCACTTGGGGCAGGTCATCTGCTGCTGCATCGGTCCTACGGTACGTAGGAGTTCTGTGAAGATCCTGAGCGCGTCAGATCGGCAGCGGCTCGCAGGCGTCCAGCCACTGCGCGGGGACGCCGGCGAGACCGGTCCGCGCGGCGATGATCCCGCCGACGATCGCGCACGTCGTGTCGAGGTCGCCGCCGGGGCCGACGGTCGTCCACAGCGCCTCGGTGAGGTCGTCGAGGTGGCGGGCCGCGCACCAGACGGCGTACGGGACGGTGTCGGGGGCGGAGATCATCGCGCCGCAGCCCACCTCGTCGGCGACCCGCCCCGGTTCGGCGGCCAGGCCCAGCTCGGCGACCCTGCGCAGCCGGTCGGCGACCTCGCCGTCCGGCGTGTGCGCCACCACCTCGGCCAGCAGCCGGTCCGCGGGCGTCGCCCGCGCCGAGCAGGCGGCGGCCACCGCGACGGCGACCGCACCGGCGACCGCCTCGGGGTGCGCGTGGGTGACCTTCGCGGACAGGGCGGCCTGCTCGACGACCAGGTCGAGGTCGTCGGCGAGCCCGGCGCCGAGCGGCGCGACCCGCATCGCCGCGCCGTTGCCCCAGGAGCCCTGGCCGTCGAACTGCCGGCGGGTCACCTCCGGCCACGGTTCGCCCGCGCCGATCGCCCGCAGGACGTCGTGCATGCCGGCGCCGTAGTTCCTGTGTGGATCCTCGGCGTAGGTCTCGGCGAACCGGCGGGCCAGGTCGTCGGGGCGTACGGCGCCGTGCCGGGTCACCATGTCGAACAGGGGCAGGGCCATCGCCGTGTCGTCGGTCCAGCGCCACGGGCCTTGCGGGACAAGGCGTTCCGCCGTCATCCAGGCCACCTGTCCCGCCGGGCGGAAGAACCACGTCTCGCCGAAGCAGTCGCCCAGCGCCAGCCCGTCGAGCGACCGCCGGGCCGCCACGCGATCGATCATGCTTCCATGATCCGGCAGCCCGGCCCGGCGGTCGACCGGAAAACTACGGACGCCAGTCGCTCTGCGCGCCGGGCATCAGCCAGGTCCGCGTCCCGCTCTTGTCCAGGGCGATCCACGGTACGCCGCCGTGCCGGGCCGTGAAGAGGAACGCTCCCCCGCCCAGGTGCACCGGGATCGTGTCCCCGGCCGTCCCGACGGCCCACATCGTGTCGTTCGTGAGGTTGTACGCGACGCTGTGCACGGGCGTGGTGTTCGAGCTGCCCTCGATGTCGTTCTGCTGCGTCCAGAACAGTTTGCGCGAATCGGCGCTCCACGACGGCGTGGTCGCGAAGCCGTCGACGTCGATGCCGCCGCCGCCGAACGCGACGATCGTCTGCTCGGTGTTCGCGGCGACGTCGAGCACGGTGAGGCAGTCGTCGTAGATGCCCCAGCAGTCGCCGCCCGGGAAGGCGATCTTCTTGCCGTCCGGGGACCAGGCGACCGTGTTCGCCGCCGACAGCGGATCGAAGCTCTCCGGACGACGAGCCGTCCAGCCCGCAGCCGCCTTCAACCGCACGGTCCGGGTGCTCTCGACGGCCAGCGACGAGGAGAGGCGTACGAACGTGAGGTTGCCCGTGTGCGTGTCGCCCGTCTTGTACGCCAGGTACGTCCCGTCCGGCGACCAGGAGGCCCCGCCCGCGTCGCCGCCGTGCGTGAGCTCGTCGGAGAACGGTTCGTCGGCGATGGTGGCGATGCGGATGTTCCCCTTGTGCGTGTACGCGATCACGTAGCCGTCGGGCGACAGCCGGGGCCAGGAGTTGCCCTTGTCCTGGGTGATCCGGGTGGTCTTCCCGGCCCGGGTGAGCCAGATGTCGCCGTCGCGGACGAAGGCGATGGAGCCGCCGGGCCCGGCCGCGTGGGCCGCCGCCGGAAACGCGAGCGCGGCGGCCGGTGTGGGCGCGACCGTGGCCGCGACCGTGGCCGCCGCGAGCAGGATGGAGCGTACGCGCATGGAATGTCCCCCCGAGAAAGATGCGCCTGACCTGCACATCTTGCCCGGGGGGACGGTCTGTCAGGCGCAGGCCGCGCCGTTGACGGTGTACGCGGTGGGCGTGCCGTTCGTGCCGGAGAAGGTGGCCTGGAAGCCGAAGCTCGCCGTGCCGTTCACCGCGATCGTGCCGTTCCAGCCGGCGTCCTTCGCGGTGACCTGCGTACCGGACTGGGTGACGGTGGCGTTCCAGCCGTTGGAGATCGCCTGGTTGCCGGTGAAGGCGAACTTGAGCGTCCACCCGGCGATCGGGGCGCTGCCCCGGTTGGTGATGGTGACGGTCGCCGTGAAGCCGTTGTTCCACTGGTTGTCCACGTGGTACGCGACCGAGCAGCCGGTCCCGGCCGTCGGGCTGCTCGACGGCGACGCGCTCGGGCTCCTGCTCGGGCTGGCCGACGGGCTGCTGGACGGGCTGGCCGACGGCGAGGCGCTACGGCTGGGGGAAGCGCTCGCCGACGCGCTGGCCGACGGCGGCGGGCTCGACACCACGCCGTTGAGCGCCAGCTGGTACGCCTGGTCGGGCACGAACGTGCCGGCCGCGGCCGCGCAGCCATCGGCCTCGCCGGGCGGCTTGGCCCACACGAAGGCGTCCACGGTCGACTCGCCGGTGTTCGTGGTCGGCGCCACGCCGACGCCGCGGCCGGCCGGGTCGCACCACTCGCTGCCGTTCGGGCCCTTGCCGTTGCGGCTGACGTCGACGACCTGGTGCAGGTTCGACCCGCCGATCGACGAGAGGACGTTGCGGCCGTACGCGACCTCGTCGGCCGTGTACCGGAAGTTGGACACGTTGGTGTAGAAGCCGTCACTACCGCGTACGCCGGCCGCGACCAGGCGGTTGGCCTGGTCTCCGGCGCTGTTCCAGGCGGAGTGGCCGCCGTCCAGGTAGACCTTCGCCGACGGGTTGTGGCTCTTGATGCTGCTGACCGCGTACGACAGCGACGCGTTGCGGGCGCTGAGATCGGTGCTGGACAGGCAGGTCGTCAGCGACACCGAGTCCGGCTCGAGCAGCACCACCGCGGTACGCGTACCGAGGCCGGTGGCGAAGCTGTCGATCCAGGACTTGTACTGGTTCTGGTCGGGGGCGCCGCCGGCGCTGGCCCCGCCGCAGTCGCGGTTGGGGATCTCGTAGACGATCGCGAGCGGGATCTGCCCGGCGTTGTTGGCGCCGGAGACGTAGCCGGACACCTCGGACTGGATCGTGGACGGGTTCCAGCTGGCGAACCAGCGGCCCTGGGGCTGGCTGGCGATCCGGTCGCGGATCAGCTGCGCCCGCGAGTCGTTGGGGTTGGCGGCCAGCCACTGCAGGACCTTCGAACTCGGGTCCTTGTAGAAGGTTCCGGTGAGACTGCCGGCGTACGCGGAGTCGCCGGAGGCGAGAAGGGTGGTCGCCGAGGCGGCGAGAATGGCGGTCCCGGCGGCGGCGAACGCGGCGATGCGCGTACGCCGGGAGGGCCGGAAGCGGTGGGCGGGCATGTGTTTCTCCTTGTGCGGACCTAGTCCTCGCGGACCGTGCGGTACGCGGCCGCCGTGGAGCCGGACTCGGCCGCGTGGGAGCGCTCCCGCAACTGTAGGAGAAACATCACCGGGGCGAAAGAGCGAACACCGTCAACGTCCCGAAATCCGCGGGACATCTTCCCGCCCGGTACGCCGCCGGGCGGGAGCGCCCCGCTTCACGACGACGGCGTCGGGTCCACGTTCGTCTTCGGCACGATCGTCAGCTCGATCTGGATCTCGGCCCCGGCCGACGAGTGATCGGCCTTGCGCAGCAGCAGGTGCAGCGTGTGCTTGCCGGCCGGCGCCTTGTTGATCACGGAGTTGTCCGAGTCCACCAGAAGGTAGTTCTTCGTCTGGTCGTCGAAGTACGCGTGCACGTGATGGCGGCCGGTGGCCGGATCGCCGAGCAGGACGCTGCTCGACAGGTGCAGCGTGAAGGGCACCGAGACGATCGAACCGGCGATGGGTTCGAGGACCGTCAGGGTCTCGTGGGAGTCGGACCCCTGCCCGCACGCCGCCTGAGTCGTCGCGGCCAGCAGGGCGATCACGGCCGCGGCGGAGTACCGCCGAAGGGGCTTGCCGAAATTCATACCGAAAGGTACGACGAACGGGGCCCGCGGAGATCTCCCCGTCCGGACAGTTTTCGACCCCGACCCGCGCCGCCCGTCGGCCTGCCAGTCACTGCGCGGCAGGTGCGCAGGTACCGGCGAACCCCGGACCGGGGATCGCGCGTACCTCGGTCGGATCCTCGACAACGCCGCACGTCTCGCAGACCGTCTGCGAGGTGAGCGAACCGCCGCAGGAGTGCCGGTACAGGATCGGCGGCTCGGCCCCGGCCCCCCACCGGTCGCCCCACTCGGTGAGCGCGACCAGCGCGTGCACCAGGTCCCGGCCCTTCTCGGTCAGCCGGTACTCGAACAGCTCCGGCTGCTCCGAGTACCGGTGCCGGAACATGATCCCGGCCTCGACGAAGCCGTCCAGCCGGGCCTTGAGGATGTTGGTCGCGATGCCCAGGCCGCGCTGGAAGTCGGTGAACCGGGTCGCACCCGTGAACAACGCGTCGCGCACGATCAGCAGACTCCAGCGCTCGCCGACCACCTCGAGGGTACGGGCGATCGAGCACACCTGGGCGTCATAGGTCTTGCCGAGCATGCGTACCAGTGTAGCGACGCGCTTGCATGACGCACCCGGCTCCGCGGACGATGCCTTCAAGATCACGTGCCGGGCGGCGGCACCCCGGCCGCCGGGGACCCATCAGCGCAACAGCCGGCGGAACAGCATCCCACCCAGGCCCACGACCACCAGCAGCAGCCCGACCGCGCCCGCGCCGAACAGCACCCGGTCGACCGGCCGGCTCACCGCCGTCCCCGGACCCGCCGCGGCCCCCTCGGCCGAGACCGACGGCGACGGCGACGGGCGGGCCGCCGGGACATAGGCGCGCAGCGCGCTGGCCTGACCGAACGGCTCGTCGCACGCCGTCACGAAACCCGCACCATCCAACGTGTACGCGATGCCCTCCCCCTGCGGCTCGTCCGGCAACGGCGTCACCCGCGGATCCGTACCCGACGTCAGCGCCCCGAGCACACCCCCGTCACCGACATCCCACTCCAGGGCATCGGCATAGGTACGCAGCACCACATGCCGGCCGTCGGGCGACACCGCACCCCCGGTCACCAGACGCCGGCCGATCCCGCCCAGGAAGTTCGACGTCTGCGACTCCGGCAGCCGCAGCGACCCGACCTTCGTCAGCGGCACACCCTCGGCCGTGTTCGCCCGCAACGGCTGCGCCGGCACATAGATCTCCGACACCGCCGACAGATCCTTCGTCACGATGATCGGCGTACCGTCGGAGTCCAGCAGCAGCGCCTCCGCGTCGTGCGGGCCGTCCGGGTAGGTCAGCCGATGGATCACCGGCGTCTTCCCGCCCGGGGCCAGCGTCCACAACGCGATCGTCGAACGGCGTACCTTCGCGTCGAAGTTGTCGCCGATGTCGGCCACCCACAACGTCCCGTCCCGGGCCAGCGCCACGTCCTCCGGATCCCGCGCCGCGGTGGGATACCTGACCGTACGCGTCAGCTTGCACTTCCTGTCGAAGTAGAAGATCCGGATCGCCGACGGGTCGAAGTTGGAATCGTCGATCGAGATGTAGCCCGTCGCGGTGACCACCAGCCCGGACAACTCGCCCGCCCGCTCGTCGTGCACCTCGCACAACACCTTCCCCGGCTCGGCCGCGGGCCTCGCCGCCGCCGGAGCGCCCGGCAGGAGGAGAGCGAACGCCGCCACGGGCCCCAGCACACGCAGGACGGGACGAAGACGATGGGAGGTCAGCCGCACCCGACCAGTGTCGCAGCCGGGCCGGGTGCGGCGGCACCGAAGGGTGACCGGCGCGTCAGCCCGGGACCGGATCGTCGGCCCGGCGTACCTGCGCGCGGGCCAGCGCCGAGATCGCCAGCGCCAGCACCAGCAGGCCGGTGCCGAGCAGGAACGGCAGCGACAGCGCCGGCTGGCCCAGCCACTCCCACAGCGGATGCCAGCTGTAATGCCACTCGCTCAGATGGTGCTCGACCATCTGCGGGAACGCCAGGACGATCGGCGCCCACCAGAAGAACAGCCCGAACCCCAGCAGCAGCTTCACGAACACCGACCGCGTACGCCGGCTCGCCCAGCCGAACAGCAGGAAGCCGCCGACCGCCCCGGCGAGAAAGCCCAGCACCCCGCCGACCGTCGCGAGCGCCGGAGCCGGGCGGTCCATCCCCAGCGAGATGTAGCTGGCACCGTAGTTGTACTCGTAGAACGTGATGTCCAGCTGCTGATCCCCGCGGCCCGCGTACACCTCGTGGCCGTAGTCCGGGCGCACGTACTCGCGGAACTCCCAACCGCCCCGGCGCAGGTTCTCCCGCAACGTGGCCAGGTCGCGCTCGGGATGGTCGGCCGGGCCGTTCGACCCCGCGCCCACCCCGCTCTGGCCGTACTCGCCGCCGTCGCCGAGCAGCAGATCACGCACCGAATACCAGCCGAGCGGCTGGCCGTAGATGACGAACTTCGCCGGCGGCTCGTCCGTGTCCACCTTCAGGTTCTGGGTCGGCAGCAGCTCGGCCGCGACCTGGGCCGCCTCCGACTCGTGCAAAGGGCGGATCGTCTGCCAGCCCACCCAGCTGCCGAACGCGGCCGCGAACAGTCCACACGCGACGGTGAACAGCGCCGCCCAGACCACGACCGTCCGGCTGGCCGGCCGCCCCAGCCGCGTACGCAGCCCGTGCCGGATCAGGTTCACGGCCAGCCGGGTCCGGCTCGTCCCCGCGTACTCCTGAAGGGTTTCGAGGATCTCGGGACCGCGGTCCCGGCGGTAGGCGCGCGGGTAGAAGAAGAGCAGGCGGCGCATTCAGACGCTCCTCGGCCGCAGGGTCCGCAGCCGGGCGTCGGCGGCGGTGCTGAGCTGGCGCAGGCGCGCGGACTCGGCGGCGAGCGCCGTGCGGCCGTGCTCGGCGAGCCGGTAGTAGCGGCGCAGCCGGCCCTCGACGACCTCCTCGCGGTCCCGCTCGACCAGGCCCTGCGCCGCGAGCCGGTCGAGCGCGGCGTACAGGGTGCCCGGCAGCAGCGCCACGCGGCCCTCGGAGAGCGCGGACACCTCCTGGACGATGCCGTAGCCGTGCCGGACCTCGTCGGCGAGCGCAGTCAGGATGAGGAACGTCGCCTCACGCATCTCACTCATCACGGCAACATATATTGCCGTGCGATGTATGACAAGATTCAGAGTCCGGTGCTGGGATCGGGCACCGTGACCTTCGCCGGAACGACCTGCCCGAAGATCGTCGCGATCACGTCGCTCACCGCGTGTACGCCGTCGTCGATCGTCTTGCCCGCCGGCAGGTCGTACATGGCCGCGATCGCGTACCGGGCGCCGGGACCGGCGAACCCGACCGTGTTGGCGACCCAGTGCTTCTGCCCGCCGTCCGGCTCGATCGACCAGCCGTTCTTGACCCCGGGCTGCTGCGACGGTCCGGCCGCCCAGGCACCCCACTGCTGGATGGCGCCGACGTGCCGCATCCGGTCGAGGAGGAACTCCCGGTCCTGCGGGTTCACCTTCTCCAGCACGTACGCCATCAGCCGCATCAGGTCCTCGGCGGTGCACTTCATATGCCCCCAGAACCTGGGGAACCCGTCGACGAAGGTGAGCCCGGTCATCCCGTACGCCTGCCGGAACCGGGGAACGAGCTTGTCCTTGCCGCACTTGTTCCACAGCCGGGTGGCCGCGTTGTCGTCCGACACGTCCAGGACCGCGGCGACATCCTGATGATCGGCGCCCGACAGAGTGATCTTGTGCGTACGCGCCTGTTCGAGCAGGCTCGTCACGATCGCCAGCTTGACCGTCGAGGCGGTCCAGGTCGGATGGGCGGTGTCGCCCTCCCGCCAGAACGTGTTCGACTGCCGGTCCCACACGATGATCCCCATCGTCCCCGGCCGCCCGGCCAGCACGCCGGCGGCCTCGGCGTACCGCAGGGCCCGGGGTGACGCCGACGGCTTCCCCGAGACGATCGTCAACGGCTGCTCGGTCTGGGCGGCGCAGGCGGTGGTCGCCAGCGGAAGGAGGACCCCGAGCTTGATCATGGTTCGGCGTAGCACCCGTGGAATCTACCGTGCGCCGCACACCCGCTAAGGCATCCTAGGAAGATAGGATCTCTGCTCTGGGGATCTTCTAAAGTCAAGATCTTTTGATCACGAGCTTTGTCCCGGGTTCGTCGATTCAGTGGGGCGAAGCATCCTTCACCGTCGTCTGGCATGCGCGCACCGGCCATGATCATGTAGCGCATATATGTCGCAGCGACCCGGCTTTCGACGTATATGCGCTACATGATCATGGATAAGCGGTCTACCTCGACATATATGCGCGACATGATCAGGGTCGGCTGACGGTCCGGCGGACGATCGGGTTCGTCGATCGCACCTCCGCTCCTCGCACGGGAGACCGGTTCCGGCTCGCGGCGATCTTGCGCGAATGCCCCGAGTCTAGCAACGAATGCCCGAAAAGCCCGGACATTCGCGCAAGATCGCCGCAGAGGGACCAGGCCGCCGATCGATCTTGAACAGAAACTGTCGCCCCAGCAACAGAAACTGCACCAGATCCACTCCACCCTCACCGTCACATCGGACAGTCGCGACAAAGCGCAGGGCAGCCACCCCACCCACTCGACACCCCGGCGCCGCCCCACTCGGACGGCCTCCATACCGGACAGTCGCGACAAAGCTGGGTCTGGTCCAGGCTCTCTGCGGGGGTCCGACGCGACGGATCGCCACGCCCGCATCAGGTACCGGTCAACGACCAGGCCGGCGTCGCTCGTCGCGCCCTCGATCCGGACAATCGCCGCACGAGCCCCACCCACACCTGCGACCGGAGCGCCCCATCACTCCATTCGGGACAGTACGCTCAGCGGCGTACGCGAGGCAGTTTGTCGAAGGCTCGGGCCAGCCGGGCCGCCTGGTCGAACGCCGCCGCCGGCCGCGCCGCGTCCCCGTCGAGATGCGTCAGTGTCTGCATCCCCAGGTAGTACGCGACCGCCGCGCGGGCCACCACCGGCACCTGGACCAGCCGCGCCAGCGGCTTGCCGCGCAGCAGCCCGCGCAGGATCTGCTCGGCGAGCGCCTCCCATTCCCTGGTCGCGTCGTTCAGCGCGGCGGCCAGCGGCGTACCGGGGCGGGCGGCGGAGATCAGTTCCTGGATCGTCTCGATGTGGCCGGACGCGAGGTCGTCGGCGTACAGGTCGCGGAGGCGGTGGACGAGATCGGCCGCCCGTTCGACCCCGACCAGCGACCGGTAGCGCTCCTCCCGCAGCCCGCTCGTGTACGCCGCCGTCGCCACCAGCACGTCGTCCAGGTCGGCGAAGTGGTAGTAGAGGACACCGGGCGCGAAGCCGCCGAGCGCCGCGATCGACCGGGCGGTCGTCTTCGCGTACCCGTGCCGGCACAGGGAGGCGATCGCGGCGTCGAGGATGCGTTCGCGCGTACTCACGGCACGGCCACCGGCCGCACGCCCGCGCGGGCCAGGACGGGGTCCAGGCGGCGGGCCAGCTCAGGCAGGTTGTGGCTGGGGACCTGCGGGTACAGATGGTGCTCCAGGTGGTAGGTCAGCTCGAGGAAGACCGCCGGAATGATCTTCCCCCGCAGCGTACGCGTCTGCCGCAGCGGCTCGTCGCCGTACCCGTGGTGCGGGAGGTAGACGGTGAGCAGCGGGTAGACCCAGCTGCCGGCGATGGCGAGGACCGCGTAGACCAGCAGCGGCCGGAAGTACAGCCCGCCGACGACCGCGGACACGGGCGCCGCGGCCTCGGCGAGCAGCCAGAGCCGGTCGCGCAACCGGGCCCGGGCGAACGACCAGGCCCACAGCCGGAAGAGGAACACCGGTCCATAGAGGACGGCGCCGAGCAGGCTGAGGTCCGCCGGATACCCCTCCGGATCGTCCACGCTCGGGAAGATCCGGTGGTGCTGCCGGTGCGTGATCCGGTACGCGTGCCCGCTCTCCAGGAGCACGAGTCCGAGCCAGAACAGCCAGCGGTCGGTCTGCCGCTCGGAGAGGCCGAGCGTTCGGTGCACGACGTCGTGCGTGACGGTGACGACGGCGACGAAGATCCCGAAGACGACCAGCGGGGTCAGCCACCACCAGCCGAGCCACGCCACCGCGGCGAAGCAGAGCACACCGGCGAACGGCCGGGCCAGGGCCAGCCGCCGCTGGCGGGGGGTGGTGACGAGGAGGTCGGTCCCGAGTTCCTGCAAGGACGGCAGAGCAGTCACGGCTTCTCCCTGGTCACGGCTTCTCCTTGAGGATGCCCTCGGCGACGATGCGGCTGCCCAGGACGCAGGCGACGGTGCCGAGGCCGGGCCAGGTCGAGTCGCCGACCAGCCAGATCCCGCGGCCGCCGAGATCGTGCGGGATCGCGAACTGGTTGGTGTTGCGCAGCGTCTGATGGGGACCGCCGACCGCTCCCCCGGGCCGGAAACCGAACCGTTCATAGGTACGCGGCGTACCGGTGGCCGATACGACGGCCCGCTCGCCGAGCCGGGGGTAGACCCGGCGGGCCTGCGTCACCAGATGCTCGGTGATCTCCTTCTTGCGCTGCCGGTACGCGTCCTCCGGCAGCCGCCACCCGGCCAGCGAGGTGTGCGTCGAGATCATCACCGCCCGGTGCCCCGATGGCGCGGAGATCTCGTCGCCGGGCGCGGAGACGGAGACGAACATGTTGTTCCCGTCCCCCATCGGCTTCTCGTAGCTCTCCAGCAGCTGATGATGGGTGAACGACGATCCCGCCACCTCGTCGGCGGGTACGCCGAGGAAGACGAGCACCGCACCGCCCATCTCACCGGCGTCGCGGCGCAGGTAGCGGTCGAGCCGCCGGCCGAGCCCGTCGTGCAGGCGGGCCGCGGTCGGGGCGGGCACGGCGAACACCACCCGGCGGGCACGGACCGGTCCACGTCCCGTCTCGACGGTGAACCCGCCCGCGGATCCGTCCACCCGGGACACCCGCGTTCCGGCCAGCACCACACCGCCGAGACTCCGGTAACGACCGGCGAGCGTACGCCAGAACCCGTGCATCCCACCGGTCGCCCGGGTCAGCCCGGCACCCCGGATCGTGACGCCCAGCGCAGCGTTGATCAGCGGCGCCCGGTCGACGGTGCTGTGCACGGTGTCCTCGACGAGCATGCCGAGCAGCGCGCGCAGGGCCCGGTCCTCGGCCAGGCCGCAGTCCCGCAGCGCTCCGCCCAGCGTACGGCCGAGGTGGCGGACCTGAGGGAGGTCGGCGCCGAGGATGCGGACGTCGCGCACCAGGTCGGCGGCGGAGCGGACGGGAAGGCGGACGCCGCGGCGGCTCGCGGCCCAGAAGGTCGTGGCGAGCTGGTCGAGGAGCGCCCAGAAGCGGCGGTGCGCGCGATCGTCGCCGAAGGCGCGCAACCGCTCGGCGTGCCAGGCGGCCTGGTCGCGGTGCAGGCTCACGCGACGGTCGGGCAGCCAGGCCTCGTAGCCGGGCAGCGCCTCGCCGGCGAGCGGCGGCACGCCGGTCGAGGCGAGCAGTTCCGCGCCCACCCCGCCCGGTTCGAAGTCGACGAGGGTGGTGGCACCGACGTCGAAGGAGAAACCCTTGTGCCGCCAGTAGCCGGCACACCCGCCGAGATGACCGTGGGCCTCGACGACCACGGTGGACAGCCCGGCGGCCTGCAGGCGCAGCGCGGTGGCCACGCCGGCCAGGCCGCCGCCGATCACGGCGACCTCAGCGCATGCGACTTCGGTGTTCTGAACGCTTGTTCTGAACATGTGTTCAGAATCCTGATGAGATCCATTGATGTCAAGGCCCCGGATGAACCGCTCCCCCTCGGCTGTCGAGCCGACCTCCGCCGGGTTCGTCCGATTCATCACCGTCCAGTCACGATCTACGCCGCGCCCGGCCCGGGTGGCACCCGGGCCACCGCGACTGTGTACACGCGACTCGGCGTATGGCCACCTCCATGCAAGACCACCGGTGTACGCCTGGCGAAAAGCGCTATCGAATCATCACGAATACCCGAACACTCGCCCTATGGCGTCGCCCGTGCCGACTCGGCGAGTGTTTCGTTGTCACTGCTCAACAACGCCGAGAGGCATCGCGAAACATGGAACTCACAGAACTCATAGCGGATGTACGCGAGAGCCTGACACGAGCCGCAAAGGCAGCTCCGACGACAGGAGTGCGCTTTGAGGTCGGCCCGGTCGAAATCGAATGCGAGGTTTCGATAGAAAGGTCGTCGGGCGTCGATGGCAAGGTTCGGATAGTCATCGTCGAGGCCGGAGCGAACGCTCGGGGATCGACCTCGAGCTCGCAGCGGGTGAAGCTGACTCTGAGGCCCGTGGGTGGGCACGGGAGCGACCGGATTCTCGTGCAGGGCGGCGCCGCGGGCGAGTCCGAGCAGTGACCTCCGTCGAGGTCGAGCGAACTCGCGTGGTCCAGGTCGTAGCACGCAGTTCACCGGAGCACAGGTACTTCGGCTCGGGATACCTGGTCACCGATTCCCTCGCGCTGACCGCGAGTCATGTCGTCGCAGGGGCCCGCTCCGTCACCGTACGGACGTTTCTTGGCGATGCGGTGGTCGACCAGCATGCCGAAGTCCTGGACTTCCTGCCGGAGATCGACGTCGCCCTCCTACACCTTGCCATTCCTGCTCGCGGCGTCGTCGGCGGCCGGATTCCGTTCGGGCGGCTCGGCGAGAGCGCCGACCCGGTCGCTTGCCGGATCGTCGGCTTCCCACGCTTCAAGCTCCGAACCGAGCAGGCCCTCGGCGACATCATGTACCGGGACTCGCACGATGCCCGGGGAAGGATCGCGGCTCTCAGCAATCTGCGCGAAGGGACGATCGAAGTCCTCGTCCCGCCACCGGCAGCTCGCACGGATGTCGACCACTCACCGTGGGAAGGTTTCTCCGGCGCGTCGGTACTGGTCGAAGGCCACGTCGTCGGTGTCGTACGCCAGCACGAGCCGAATGCGCCCCTCGCCTGCCTGACCGCGGTCCCCGTCACCCGCTGGTACGCGAGCCTCGGCGGAGCAGCCAGGTTCGACCAGTTGCGAACTCGTCTCGGCTTGCCGTGGCGGGCTGCCGACCTCCCCGACCTCCGGCAGGCGTATTCGGTGACGAGAGTGCTCCGGTCCCTGGACCACCGCGAGTACGAGGAAGTCATCAGTGCCCTGAGCCAGGCGGTAGGGCGGTCTGGGGCAGCACGCGAGCACTACCTTCTCGCCCTGGCATTGCTGCGCGGTGTCGCTCCGCGGCGGCACCGCTCGACGAGAGAGATCGTCGATCACCTGCGGCTGGCCTCGACGCTACCGGAGGCGCGCGCCCTCCATCTCCTCATCGACGAGGACGCGGGGATGGCGAGCGGCCGCGCGGACGGGCTGCCCCGGAGTCTGCTCCACGAAGTGGTCGCCGCCGTGCCACGGCCGGAGGCGGCCCGGATCTGCGCGCAGTTCTCGGCACCCAGCAGTTCCGTGTGGGCCGCATTGCACAGGCGTTCTGAAGGAGGAAACACATGACCATGTCCTTGGCGGACCGAGAGGCCGCCGTCAACCGGTTCTTCACACCAGTTCCCCTGAAACCCAGCTACACCAACGAAATCCTTCTACTGTCGCTGGGCGGCGCCGCCGTCATCGTCACAATCCTTCTGATGGGCATCGGCGCCACTCAGAGCGGCGGCGGGCTCGCAGGCGGCCTCTGCTGCTCCATCCCATTTCTGATCGGCGGAGCGGTCGCCGGCATCGCCGGTCTCGCCAAGTACTCCGCCAAGGCCGGCGAGTACAAGCGGCGGCTCAGCCTCGCTGTGCCGAAACCGCCGGCCGAGTGGATCATCAGTCTCGTCACCATGGAGGTAAACCGGATCAGCGCCAGAGCCATGGCCGAACTCCGACTCGTACCCGAGGATTTGGAACTGGAGACCGACTGGGACCGCGAGCAGCGCCAGTACGCGCTTGCCCACGGGCTGCCCGCACCCCAGGAAGGCAGCCGCCAGCCGATGATGCTGCTTGGCCCGGCTGCCCCGACGTCCATCGTGCTCGTCACCGGCGGTATGACGGAGCTGCTGTTCTCCCGGTGCCGGGTGACCGCCATCTGCCCGACCAGCTGGCAGTTCGGCATCTACGAATGCGAGCTCGACCTCGCCACCGGCCGGTTGAGCCGCGAGCGTGCCCGCAACTACCCCTACACGCAGGTCTCTGCGGTGACCACCCGCACCTACGCGATCGCCTGGCAGCCGGGTACGCCCGCTCCCGTCTCGAACGCGAACGTGGAGAACGTCGAGCTGGCGAACGCGGCATTCGAGTTCAAGGACCTCGAGGTGCTGGTCGCGGGCGGCGAGCGGGCGACGATCGCGCTCGGACTGGTCGACCAGCGGACCTCAAAGGAGTACAAGAACGTGACCATGCTCAGTGCGAACTCCGTCATCGACCAGGTCAAGGCGAACCTCCGCCGTCGCGACGGAGAATCCCGCCACCCGCAGTCCTAGGAGCCGGCCCGGGGCGCGCGGGGCAGTGCCTCGGGCCAAGAAACGTCCCACAGATGTGTCAGCCCAGGTCGCCGCGGTCCTGCGTCCTGCCGTCGTCCACCTTGGTGTCGTCACGGAGCTCCAGATAGGGCTCCTCGTCCGCGGGCGCTCCCGCCCGGATCGCGCGCTGCCGCTGCAGCTCCGCGTCGAACTCCGCGCCGAGCAGGATCGCGAGGTTGGTGAGCCACAGCCAGACCAGGAACACGATGATCCCGCCGAGCGCCCCGTATGTGCGGTTGTAGCTGCCGAAATGCCCGGCGTAGAAGCCGAAGCCGGCCGAGATCGCGATCCACAGCACGACCGCCAGCAGGCCGCCCGGGCTGATCCAGCGGAATCCGCCCTGCCGCGCGTTGGGCGAGGCCCAGTACAGGATCGCCAGCATGACCGCCACCAGCACCACCAGCAGCGGCCACTTGAGGACCTTCCAGACCGTCACCGCCTGCTCCGACAGGCCCACGAGCGCGCCGAGCCGTTCGGCGACGCCGCCGCTGAGCACCACCGTGAACAGGCTGATCACCAGCAGTACGCCGATCACGACGGTCACGCCCAGCCGCAGCGGCAGCCGTTTCCAGATCGGCCGCCCCTCGGGGACGTCGTAGATCGCGTTCGAGGCCTGCATGAACGCGTTGACGTACCCCGACGCCGACCAGAGCGCGAGGACGAGACCGATGACGACGGCCAGCCACGTCTTGCCGTGGTTGTCCTGCACGTTGCCGAGCGCCGCGTTGAGGATGTCCTGCACCGAACCGGGGATGATCGGCGCGAGCTGGTCCAGCGTCCGGCGTACGGCGGTGTCGTCGAGGAGGCCGACGACCGCCACGAGTACCAGGATTCCGGGGAACAGCGAGAGCATCCCGTAGTAGGTGAGCGCGGCGGCCCACACCGACAACTTGTCGGCCTGGAATTCCTTCCCCGTACGCACCAGGGCCGAGCGCCACTCGGTGCCCCGCAACTGCCAGGGACTCGCGGGCTTCGGGGTCTTTTCGGCCATGGCGTCCATGTTCCCGCAGGCCGAAAGCGTAAACCGGAGAATGCCGATCACGCCTAGGCTGAACGCATGCGACTCACCGTACTCGGCGGCTGCGGCGCGTGGCCGGAACCGGGCCAGGCGTGCAGTGGTTTCCTCGTCGAACAAGACGGCTTCCGGCTCCTGGTGGACGCCGGCTACGCCACGCTGCCCCGGCTGCTGACGCACATCGCCGCCGACGAGCTCGACGCCGTCTACATCACGCACGGCCACCCCGACCACTGCGCCGACCTCAACCCGCTGCTGCGGGCCCGGGCACTGCCCGACAAGCCCGCCCCACCCCTGCCCGTGTACGCGCTTCCCGGCGCGCTCGACGCCGTCCTGGCCCTCGACCGGCCGGGGATGCTCGACCCGGCGATCATGCTCACGCCGTTCGAGGCCGGGGACACCTTCGAGATCGGGCCGTTCACGGCGCGTACGGCGCTGCTGCCGCACTTCGTGCCGAACGCCGGCGTCCGCCTGACCGCCAACGACCGGGCGATCGTCTACACGGGCGACGCCGGACCCGGCCCCGCGACGGTCGAGCTGGCCCGGGACGCGGATCTGCTCGTCGCCGAGGCCACCCATGCCGAAGAGGTGCCCGAGAGCGCCCGGGGCATGCTCAGCAGCGCGCGGGACGCCGCCGACCAGGCGACCGCGGCGGGCGTACGCAGCCTGCTGCTGACCCACCTCTGGCCGGGCACGGACCCCTACACCGCCCGCGCCGCGGCCAGAGCCGGTTACGCGGGCGGCATCGGCGTCGCGACGCCCGGCCTCTCGTTCGACCTGCCCTGATCCTCAGCCGCCCTGACTACTCGCGGGCCTTCTTGGCGCGCTCCTCGCGACGCGTACGCACCGAGATGTCGATCGGGCTGCCCTCGAAGCCGAACTCCTCCCGGAGCTTGCGTTCGAGGAACCGGACGTACCCCGCGTCCAGCGGTCCGGTCGTGAAGACGACGAACCGCGGCGGGCAGACCCCGGCCTGGGTGGCGAACAGCACCCGAGGGGCCTTCCCGCCGCGTACCGGGTGGGGGGTGGCCTGGACGAGGGCCGTGAGCCACTGGTTGAGGCGGCCGGTCGGGATGCGCCGCTCCCAGCTCGCCAGCGCGGTACGCAGAACCGGCGCGAGCTTCTCGACGGCGCGCCCGGTCTTGGCCGAGATGTTGACCCGGGACGCCCACGGGATGCGCTTGAGCTCGCGCTCGATCTCCTTGTCGAGGTACCAGCGGCGGTCGGCGTCGACGAGGTCCCACTTGTTGAACGCGATGACCACCGCCCGGCCGGACTCGGCGACCAGGCTGAGCAGGCGCTGGTCCTGCTCGCTGATCACTTCGCTGGAGTCGAGCAGCACCACGGCCACCTCGGCGGCCTCGATCGCCGCCTGCGTACGCAGACTCGCGAAGTACTCGGTGCCGCTGGCCTGTCCGGCGCGCTTGCGCAGGCCGGCGGTGTCGACGAACTGCCAGATCTCGCCGCCGACGGAGACGAGCGAGTCGACCGGGTCGACGGTGGTCCCGGCGACGGAGTCCACAACGGACCGCTCCTCGCCGGACAGCTTGTTGAGCAGGCTGGACTTGCCGACGTTGGGGCGGCCGACGAGGGCGACGCGGCGCGGGCCGCGCGGGCGCTCCTCGACGATCGGCGGCGCGGTCGGCAGCTTGTCCAGGATCGCGTCGAGCAGGTCGCCCGCGCCCCGGCCGTGCAGGGCCGAGATCGGGAACGGCTCGCCGAGCCCGAGCGACCACAGCCGGGTCGCCTCCAGCTCGATCGTGCCGTTGTCGGCCTTGTTGGCGATCAGGATGACCGGCTTCTTGCTCGCCCGCAGCATCTTCACGGCGGCCGCGTCGACGTCGGTCGGGCCGACCATGGTGTCCACGACGAACAGCACGACGTCGGCCGTGTTGACGGCGATCTCGGCCTGCCGGGCGATCGCGGCCGCGCGGTCCTTCGCGTCGGGTTCCCAGCCGCCGGTGTCCACCACGGTGAACTGGCGGCCGTTCCACTGCGCGTCGTACGCGATCCGGTCGCGGGTCACGCCCGGCTTGTCCTCCACGACCGCCTGGCGGCGGCCGATGATGCGGTTGACCAGCGTCGACTTGCCCACGTTGGGGCGGCCGACGACGGCGACCACCGGCTGGGCCGGCAGCACTTCATCGTCGGTGAGATCCGTGCTGTAGTCGACGTCTTCCACCCACTCGGTCACCGGGCCGCCCTCTTCTCCAGCAGGAGCAGCAGCTCCCGCACGACCTCGTCGATGCCGAGGCCGGTGCTGTCGAGCACCACGGCGTCGTCCGCCTGGCGCAGCGGGTCGGTCGCCCGCGTCGAGTCGAGGTGGTCGCGGCGGGCCAGGTCGGCCTCGGTCGCGGCGTGGTCGGACTGCACCTCGGCGCTGCGGCGGGCGGCCCGCGCGGCGGCCGAGGCGGTCAGGTAGACCTTCAGGTCGGCGTCGGGCGCGACCACGGTGCCGATGTCGCGGCCCTCGACGACGATCCGGCCCGCCTCGATGATGATCTTCTGCTGGAGCTCGACGAGCAGCCGGCGCACGGCGGGCACGGCGGCGACGGCCGAGACGGCCTGGGTCACCTCGGTGCCGCGGATCGGCCCGTCGACGTTCACGCCGTCGACGCTGATGCCCGGGGCGGCCGGGTCGGTCGTGATGTCCAGCTGCGCGGCACTCACGATCTTGTAGATGCCGTCCGGGTCGGTCAGCTCGGCGTCGGCCGCGAGCACCGCCCAGGTCGCGGCTCGATACATCGCCCCGGTGTCGAGGTAACGCGCTTGCAACGCGGTCGCCAACCGCCGCGACACCGTCGACTTCCCCGAACCCGACGGTCCGTCGACCGCTACGACAACACGCTGTGCCACGTGAACCTCCCTGGACTCCACCGTCCCATTCTGCCCGGTCCGGGCGACGCGTACCGCTTCAGGCCCGCCGGACGTGCCCGACGTCTCCCCCGATCGCCGCCCGGCGCCCCGCCACCAGCGTGAACGCCCCGGCGGCCAGGCCGACCGCGCCGGCCACCGGCCAGACCGCGGCCGGCGCCACGGCGTACAGGGCGGTGCCGAGGGCCGGGCTCAGCATCGTCCCGCAGATCGAGGCCGCGCCGTACAGGCTCTGGTACCGCCCGGCGAGCCCCGGCGGTGCGGCATCGGCCACGTGCGCGGTCGCCGTCGGCTTGTAGAGCATCTCCCCCGCGGTCACCACGACCATCATGCCGACGGCCGCGGCCAGGCCGAACGGTGCACTCAGGACGAGATAGCCGAGGCCGACCAGCACGAAGCCGGCGCCGATCACGAGCAGCGCGGGCCGGTGCCGCAGCCGCACGGCGATGATCGCCTCGCCGGCCACGATGATCACGCAGTTCATCGAGATCAGCAGCCCGTAGGCGACGGTCGGCGCCCCCTGGTCCCGCAGCCACAGCGGCACCACCGAGTACTGCAGGCGGTACACGGTGTCGATCACCACGATCCCGGCCAGCAACCCCAGCACCGACGGACTCACCCTCAGCCTCGTCCGCGCGGCCCTGACCTGCTCCACCGCCGTCCGCGGCACCCGAGCCCTGATCACCGCCCACAGCACCGCGCTGGTCAAGGCGTCGACCACGAAGATCAGATTGAACGAGTACGCGGACAGCAGCGCTCCGATCGGCGGCCCCAGAATGGTTCCGGCGTTGCTGACCGCCCGCCACAGCGCGATCCCCGGCCGCCGGAGTTCCCCGGGCAGGCAGCTCGTGACCAGCGCCCCCATGATCGGCCGCGTCATCCCGCCGACCAGCCCGGCCACCGCCACCGCGGCCGCCAGCAGCACCGTCGGCACGAACGGGACCGCGACGCAGGCGAGCACCCACCCGCCGATCGTGATGAGCAGGCCCTTGCGCAGCCCGAGATGATCGCCGAGCCAGCCGCCGGTGAGATTGCCGGTGATGGTGCCGATCCCGTACAGCGCCACGACCAGGCCCGCCCGCGAGGTCGCCAGCCCACGGTCCTCGACCAGGTAGAGCGTCATGTACAGCCACGCGAGCCCGCCGACCGCGCTGACGAACTGCCCGACCAGCAGCACCCGCAACCAGACCGGCAGCCGCCGCAGGGTGCCCAGGACGTCGCGCATCGCCCACTCCCCAGGTTAGTTTCTTTTGGAAACTCACCTTAGGCAGTTTTCTCAGATCCCTCAAGTCAAGATCTTTTGTCCCAACCTCCATCGGCCTTTGTCGCGACTGTCCGTATGTGCGCGGGGGCGCATCGGCGACGGGGTGATCATTCGCGGCTGAGGTGTAGAAATCGCCGCTATTGCATGATCATTTACGGTTCCAGAGCGCGTTGACCGGCTCCGGCTACACCTGACGCGTCATCGATCATGCAGATCGGGCCGAATTCACACCTCAGCCGTAAACGATCGTCCCGTCGGCGACCCCGGTCCCACTGGACGGAAGATCGTTCCCGCATCACGGGCGCCGGCCGGAGGCCGGACGGCTCGGGCGTGATCCACAGCGGTACTGATGCCAAACAAGCCCCACGCCCATGATCCAAAACGGTCCAGCTGCAGGAAACCGGCCCCAGTGACATCTCGGCCGCGATGGATCAAGGGAGCGGCCCCGAAACTACATCCCCACCGCAAACGATCACCAGCAGCCCGACCCGGCGCCGCCATACCGGCCAGGCAGTCGACGATCTTGCGCGAATGTCCGGGCGTTTAGGGCACACCGGACGAAATTCGGGGCATTCGCGCAAGATCGTCGGGGGCGGGCCGTACCCCCGCGCACAAGTCGGACAGTCGCGACAAAGGCCAGGGGGGTGAAGGGCGAAACGGTGACCGGACCGCGGTGATGGATGCGTCGCCCCACTCAGGTGGCAGTGGAGGCGCCCCGCGCCGGAACGGTCTCCCGCGCGAGGAGCGGAGGTGAGATCGACGAACCCGGGACAAAGATCTTAAAAAGATCTTGCTCGTGATCTGGATTTGACCTTGTATGCAATCCTCTGAGGCTGACCCCCACCCCCTCACCCCGGGAAAGACTGATGGGCGCTTTTGTTTTCCTGATCGTTCTCATGATCATCGCGATCGGCGGCATCGTGCTGTCGTTCCGCCTCGCCCTGCCGTCGGTGAAGGGCAAGCCGGCCCCGAACCGTGCCGCCCGCCTCGCGCTGCGGGCGGGGTCGACCCTCGTCCTGCTGATCGCGGTGGCCTCGCTGTTCGCGACGTCGGCGCAGATCGTGCCGACCCGGACGGTGGCCGTCGAGACGAGCTTCGGCAAGCCGGTCGGTACGCTGCGCAACGGCTTCCATTTCGTGCCGCCGTGGGCGGGGGTCGAGCAGTTCGACGCCACGATCCAGACGTTGAAGCTCTCCGGCGAGCAGGGTGATCATCCCGGCGTGCTGGTACGCCTCGCGAACGCCGCGACGGCCCGCGTGGACGTCACCGTGCAGTGGCAGATCGACCCGAACGCCAACATCGTCGAGCTGTACAGCGATTACCGCAACTTCGACAACATCCAGGACAACGTGGTGAAGCGGCAGCTGGCGAGCGCCCTGAACGGGGTGTTCGAGCGGTACGACCCGCTCGTCTCGCTGACCAAGGTCGGCGGCGAGCAGACGCCGCTGTCCTCGCTGGCCGACGGGACGCGCCAGCAGCTGGCCGCGGCGATGCCGCCCGGCGTCGTCATCCGCAGCGTGACCATCCCGTCCGTACGCTTCGACGACAACATCCAGGCGAAGATCAACCAGTACCTGGCGGCGGTGGCCGAGACGCAGATCGCCGAGCAGCGGCAGAAGACGGCCGAGGCGCAGAAGAAGGCCAACGATCTGCTGGCCGCGGCGAACAACACGACCGGTGTGCTGTACCAGAACTGCCTCGACATGGTCGAACGGATGGTGAAGGACGGCCGCGAGCTGCCGGCCGGATTCAGCTGCGGTACGCCGCCCACCACAGTGGTGCCCGTGAAGTAGCTCAGGACGGCCCGAAGGGCGGCGTGCCGATCCGGCGCGTCGCCCCTTTTTCGTTGCCTTGGAACCCTTTCCGGAGCCGAACAGGCATTGACATATCCGCCTGTTTGCGTATCTTCGGAATCCGAGACAACGTTGTCACGCGCTGTCGAGCACACCCTCCCACGAAAAGGTGCGCCATGGCTACCTCACCCCTCCGGCGTCTGTCCACACTGGCGTCCGCCCTGGCGGCGGGCCTGTGGCTGACCGTCGCCGGGCTACCGTCCCCAGCTCAGGCGGCCGTCGCCGATCCGGCATCCGTCGTCAACCCGTTCCTCGGCACCAGCAACGGCGGCAACACGTTCCCCGGCGCGGACGTGCCGTTCGGCATGGTCCAGTGGAGCCCCGACACCAACTCGCGTCCGGACGGCGGCGGATACGCGTACGCGGATTCGACCATCACCGGCTTCTCCCTGACGCACATGAGCGGCCCCGGCTGCAACGGCGGCGCCAGCGACATCCCGATCATGCCGACGACCGGTGCCGTCAGCAGCACGGCGACCTCCTCGTTCAGCCACGCCAACGAGTCGGCGAACGCCGGCTACTACAAGGTCGCGCTCGGCAACGGGGTCACCACCGAACTGACCGCCACGCAGCGCAGCGGCATGGGCAGGTTCACGTTCCCGTCGACCACCCAGGCGAACCTGGTCTTCAAGCTGTCCAGCGGGGACAACACCGGTGCGACCTCGTTCACCGTGGTGAACAGCACGGAGGTCAGCGGGACCGTCGTGGGTGGACACTTCTGCGGCGCGTCGGCGACCTACACGCTCTACTTCGACGTCCTGTTCGACCGGGCGTTCGCCAGCAGCGGCACCTTCACCGGCGGCGGTTCGGTCACCTTCAACACCACCTCCAGCCCGGTCGTGCAGGCCAAGGTCGGCCTGTCGTACGTGTCGACGGCCAACGCCGCGGCGAACCGGACGGCGGAGAACCCGAACTGGAACTTCGCCTCGACCCAGTCGGCCGCCCACACCGCCTGGAACAACCAGCTCGGCAAGATCCAGATCAGCGGCGGTACGACCAACCAGCAGGTCGTCTTCTACACCTCGCTCTACCACGCGCTGCTGCACCCGAACGTGGAGAGCGACAGCAACGGCCAGTACCTCGGTTTCGACAACCAGGTCCACACCCTGGCCGCCGGGCAGCAGGCCCAGTACGCGAACTACTCCGGCTGGGACATCTACCGCGCTCAGGCGCAGCTGATGGCCCTGGTGGCACCGCAGCAGGCCAGCGACTCGGCGCAGTCGATGATCAACGACTACGCGCAGAGCGGCACGATTCCGAAGTGGACGCAGAACAACGGCGAGACCTACGTGATGGTGGGCGACCCCGGCTCGGCCATCATCGCCGACTACTACGCGTTCGGCGCCCGCGCGTTCGACACCGCCGCCGCGAAGGCCGCGATGATCCACTCCGGCACGGTCGCCAACAACACCCGGCCCGGCCTGGACTACCTGTCCAACAGCGGCTACCTGCCCTCGGACGGCGCGTACGGCTGCTGCAACTTCTACGGCTCGGTCTCGACGGCCCTGGAGTACAACACGGCCGACTTCGCCGTGTCCGCGTACGCGGGGGCACTCGGGGACACCACGACGCAGTCCCAGTTCCGCAACCGGGCCCAGGCCTGGCGCAACATGTTCAACAGCGGCAGCGGCTTCATGCAGCCGAAGCTCGCCGGCGGCGCCTGGAAGGGCGGCTTCAGCGCGACGAGCGGCACGGACTTCGTCGAGGGCACCTCGTGGCAGTACACCGGCATGGTGCCGTTCAACGTGGCCGGGCTGGCCGCCGCGAAGGGCGGCAACGCGGCGTACCAGACGTATCTGAACAACGTGCTGGCCGACTTCCACGGCTCCGGCGGCTCGCACGCGGACCTCGGCAACGAGCCGTCGGTCGAGCTGCCCTGGCAGTACGACTACGTCGGCCAGCCGTGGAAGACGCAGCAGGTCGTCCGCCAGGTCCAGGACCAGCTCTGGCCGAACAGCCCGGCCAACTGGGGGGTCGGCAACGACGACCTGGGCACCATGAGCGCCTGGTACGTCTTCTCGGCGCTGGGCTTCTTCCCGGAGACCCCCGGCACCGCCGACCTCGCGCTCGGCAGCCCGATGTTCACCTCGATCTCCATCGCCCTCGGCGGGGGCGGCACCATCTCCATCAGCGCGCCGCAGGCCGCCGACAACGCCCCCTACGTCCAGAGCGCGACGCTCAACGGGGCGGCGTGGAACAACGCGTACCTGCCGCCGTCGTTCGTCACCGGTGGCGGGACGCTGGCCTTCACGCTCGGCACGACGGCCAACACCGGCTGGGCGACGGGCGCCTCGGCGGCCCCGCCCTCGTACGACGGTGACGGCGGTGCCCAGCCCCCGTACGGCGGCGAGGGCCCGACCGGCGCGCTGAAGTCCGGGATCGCCGGCTACTGCCTGGACGTCGCCAACAGCAGCACCGCCGACGGCGCCAAGGTCCAGGTCTACAGCTGCAACGGCACCAACGCCCAGCGGGTCACCGTACCCGGCGACGGGAGTCTCCAGGTGCTCGGCAAGTGCCTCGACGTCGACCACAGCGGCACGGCCAACAACACGCTCGTGCAGCTGTGGACCTGCAACGGCTCCGGCGCCCAGAAGTTCACCTACAGCGCCACCACCAAGGCGCTGACCAACCCGCAGTCAGGCCGCTGCCTGGACGACCCGGGCGGCTCGACCAGCGGCGCCCAGCTGGTCATCTACGACTGCAACGGCGGCACGAACCAGCAGTGGACGATCCCGGCCCCCGGACCCATCGCCTCGGGCCTCGCCGGCAAGTGCGTCGACGACGACCACAGCGGCACCGCCAACGGCAACAAGATCCAGATCTGGACGTGCAACGGCACGGTCGCCCAGGCCTGGACCGTCACCGCCGGCGGCACGCTGCAGGTCTTCGGCAAGTGCATGGACGTCACCGGCAGCGGCACGGCCAACGGGACCAAGGTGCAGCTGTACCAGTGCAACGGCTCCGGCGCCCAGAAGTGGACCTACAACGCCACGACCAAGGCGCTGACCAACCCGCAGTCAGGCCGCTGCCTCGACGACCCGGGCAGCTCCACGACGGACGGCACGCAGCTGCAGATCTACGACTGCAACGGCACGACCGCCCAGCAGTGGACCATACCCAGCTAGCGCATCTTCCCTGGATACGCCCCATCTCGGGGTGTATCCAGGGCACTCGGGCACGCCTCTGACCCGGTGTACCGGTCGTCCGGCCGGTGCACCGGTCCGACCACGGAGGGGCCCATGACGAGCGCAGCGCAGTCCGACCACTACGACGGCAACAGCCAGGAGGACCAGGTCCGTGTCCGCCGCGACGTCTGGGGGCTCATGCCCGGCGCGGACTGGGACCCGACCGTCCTCGCGTACGCGAAGGCCGTGCAGGTCATGCAGGCACGGCCGGCGACCGACCCGCGGAGCTGGAGCTACCAGGGCGCGATCCACTCCGCCTTCGTGACCGGTCCCCTGATGAACCAGTGCCAGCACGGAACGTGGTTCTTCCTGGCGTGGCACCGGATGTACCTGTACTTCTTCGAGCGGATCGTCCGTGCGAACGTCGACGCCCACGGCGGACCGGCCGACTTCGCGCTGCCGTACTGGAACTACGACCAGCCGGCGCCGGCGAACACGCTGCCGCTCGCGTTCCGTACGCCGGCCCTGCCCGACGGTTCGGCGAACCCGCTCATGCTGGCGCCCGGCGGCCGGTCGGCCGGTATCGCCGGCGGTGCCCAGCTGCGCCCGCAGGACACGTCCAGCGCCGCGGCGATGCTCACGACGGCGTTCGTCGGCCGCGGACCGCTCTCGTTCGGCGGGGACGTGTCGCTTCCCGTCCGGTTCGCCCGCTCGGCCGGGCAGCTGGAGCAGCAGCCGCACAACATCATCCACACCGTCGTCGGCGGGCCGCGGCCACGCGGGGCGACGGACTGCCGCATCGGCCTGATGACCGACCCGCGGTGCGCCGCGCTCGACCCGATCTTCTGGCTGCACCACGCGAACATCGACCGGCTCTGGGTGACGTGGCTGGCCCAGGGCGGCGGGCGCAGCGACCCGACCGACGCGCGGTGGCTGAACCAGAGGTTCACCTTCGTTGACGAGCACGGCGCGCTCGTCAACCTGACCGTCGCCGACATCCTCGACACCGTGAGCCAGCTGAACTACCGCTACGACGACCAGACTCCGGCCGCCGTCACCGCACCGGCGCCTAGAGTGATGCGCATGGCGCCGGACGAGGAACTGGTGGCCGCGACCGATCAGCCGGTCACCCTGGCCGGCCCGGTCACCGCCGCACTGGTCGTGCCGGGCAGCACGCGTACGCGGGTCCAGCGGCTCGCCGACCCGATCAGCGCGGCGTACCTGGCGGTCGACGACATCGAGGCCGCGCAGAATCCCGGTGTCGTCTACGACCTGCTGCTCAACGACGCGTACGTGGGGACGTTCAGCCTGTTCGGCATCGAGCTGATGAACGACCCCGACCGCGATCACGAGGGCGTGCCCGGGCTACGGCACACGTTCGACGTGTCGGCGATCGTCACCACGCTGGAGGCCGACGGCCGGTGGGATCCCGACGAGCTGACCGTCACGGTCGTCCCCGTGGCGCCGGCCCCGGTGCCCGGCGCGCGGGCGGCCGGCCTGGAGGAGCTCGGCCTCGAACCGATCACGCTGGGCCGGATCAGCCTGTTCGCCGTCGAGAGCGAGACCGCCGCCTGACCGGCGGCGGTTCACGGGAGGCCGAGATGATCCAGCGGTATCCACAGTGGTGGATCGCCGGAGGTGTCGTGGCGGCGTGGGCCGGGCTCGCCGCCACGACCCTCGGCCATGCCCTCGGCCCTGTCCACCACCACGGCTTCGATCCGGTGCACTGGACCCTGATGTGCGTCGCCATGGCCGTCCCGCCGAACCTGCCGGCCGTCCGCCACGTGTACGCGAACAGCATCCGGGTACGCCGCCAGTGGGCCAGCGGCGTCTACCTGGCCGCGTACCTGGCCGTGTGGCTGGGGCTGGGCGGGATCGCGTACCTCGTGGGGCTGGTGACCGCGGACGTGCCGGAGCGGACGGTCGCGGTCGCCGGGCTCGGTGTCGCCGCCGCCTGGCAGGTGACCCGGGCGAAGCGGCGGGCGGTGCTGGCGTGCGCGCGTACCGTGCCGCTGCCGCCGGCGGGCCGCCGGGCCGACGCCGCCTGCGTACGCTTCGGCCTGCGGCAGGGCCGCCGGTGCGTCGTGTCCTGCTGGCCGCTCATGCTGCTGATGGGGATCGTCGCCGTGCCGCTGGCCGCCATGGCCGCCGCCGCCGTGCTCATGTACGCCGAGGAGCGGACGACGGCCGGCCGCCGGCTGGTGGGCTCGGCTGTCGTACTGTTCAGCGCGGCCGCCACCGCGATCGCCGTCTTCGGGTGAGTCCGGACTTGTGACGAATACCGCGTTTCGCGTACACCGGCCCCGGGTAGGCGGACCGGCGATCGGAGCGAGGTGAGGAGGAGGCGTGCCCGGCGTGGATTTCGAGCCTGACACGCGGCCGGACCAGCTGGTCGTGACGGGGGTTTTCGCCCGTGACGGCCTGACCGTGCTGCGGGCCCGGCTGGCGGAGCAGGCACAGGAGTGGAACCTGTCACCGCGGGTGACGACGGTGCTGGCGCTGGTGGCGACGGAGCTGGTGGCGAACGTGATCGTGCACGCCGGCGGCGAAGGCCGGGTACGCGTGAGCCTGCGCGACGGGCGCCTGTTCTGTCAGGTGTCCGACCATGGCGGGGGCATGCCGAACCCGTACCGGGCGGGGTGGGCGCCGCCGAACGCCACCGACCCGCACGGACGCGGCCTGTGGGTGGTCCGCGTGTTCAGCGATCGCCTGACCATCGACTCGAGCCCGCTCGGCACGACGGTGACGGCGGTCATCGACGCGGCGCCCGCGGGTGTTTAACCTGCGAACGGGGTCGGGTAGAAGATCTTCCCGCCGGTCGCAGAGGGGGTTGGCATGCTCACCGTCGAGGTGTCCCGCGAGCCTGATCGCGCCCGCATCATCCTCACCGGGGAGCTGGACCTGGGCGCGGACGACGATCTGCGCGCGGCGGTCGCGGCGGCCCTGCCCGCCCAGCGGGTCGAGGTCGACCTCGCCGACCTGGCCTACTGCGACTCCTCGGGCGTCAACGCCCTCATCGAGGCCCGCCTGAGGCTGCGGGAGCAGGGGGTCCCCCTGTACATCGTGCATCCGCGCGGCCTGGTCGAGAGCGTCCTGCGGGTCTGCGGCGTGCTCACCGAGCTCAGCGATCCGGACCTCTAGCCGGCCCGCCCCTCAGACCAGGAGCGCCTCGGCGCCGACCGGCTCGTAGCCCGCCGCCAGGAAGGCGCGCACCGAGGCCGCGTTCCCGGGCGCGATCTGCGCCCACAGCGGCCGCTCCTCGGGCACCAGATGCCGTGCGACCAGCGCCAGGGTACGCCCGAGGCCGCGGCCCTGGGCGTGCGGCGCGACCTCGACGGCGATCTCCCACCGGCCGGCGAGCCCGCGGCCCAGCACGAGTACGCCGGTCTCCGCGGCCGTCCGCCAGACCCGGACGTCGTCGCGGTACTGATGGGCCCGGCGTACGCGCGGGTGATCGGAGCCGGTGACCTCGACGAGGTGCAGCGGCGGCGGTCCGGGCTGGTACTCGGCCAGCAGCACGAGGTCGACGTTGTTGACCCGCAGACCCAGCCGCTGCTCCAGCTCGCCGAGGAACGGCGGGTTGAGCGGCGCGGACAGGTCGTCGCCCGGCAGCCGCGCGGCCACCCAGTCCGGGTCGACGTCGGCCGCGATCACGTTGACGCCGGTGAAGGCGGTGACCGCCGGGTGCCGCCCCGCCTGCGCCACCACCTGGTACGCCGACCCGGCCGGTACGCGTTCGCCGCGCTCGACCGCGGAGATCACGGCTGAGAGATCCATCTGCGCACGATAGCGCGGCGGCCGGCGGGGCATGGATCGCGGAGTGTCACCCAACGGCCGGTTCCGTCCCGCCCTCGCACACGGTGTGCGACATCGCGGGCGCGGACGGCTGCTAGAAACCTCATGCCGAGGTTCACGCCTGTGGATCTCTTCTGAGAGTCCCGTATGTACCCGTGGGGTACCCGAAGCCCCTGCGAGCTGAGCGGATGTCATGACCGGTCGTCCCGCACGTCTGCGTACCAAGATCATTGCCGTGCTCGTGTCGCTCATCGCCCTGTGGACGTTCGCGGCGTACGTGACCATCGGGCAGGGGCTGCGCGTGGTCCTGTTCGCCACGCTGGAGAACCAGGTCGCGAAGCCCACCGAGGCGGCGCTGAACGCGCTGCAGAACGAGCGCCGCGCGTCGGCCGCGTACATCGCCCTGGCCGGCGCCTCCGCGCCCGAGACCGCGGCCGGCGCCGCCGCGCTGGCGGCCCAGAAGGACCAGCTCGGCGCGGCCCGGCGCGACACCGACCAGAAGGCCGCCGAACTGCGGGCCGTGGTGGTGGACCGGCTCAACCGGCTGGCCGAGACGGCCGAGGGCCAGGCCCGCCTGGGCGACCTGCTGCGCGGCTTCGAGAGCCTGCCGGCCGAGCGCTTCGCCGTGGACGCCGGCCGGGTCGGGCGCGCCGAGGCCACCGGATACTTCACGGACCTGCTGCGGATCGGCTGGTCGGTCTACGACACCTTCACGCTCTGGGACGACAACGACGTCATCTTCCAGACCTCGACGATCCAGCTGATCACCCAGAGCCAGGAGATGATCTCGCAGGAGGACGCCCTCCTCGCGGCCGTGCTCGGCAGCCGGCGGCTGACCGCCGCCGATCGCGCGGAGTTCACCCGGCTGGTGGGCGCCCAGCGTAACCTGGCCGGCACGGCCTCCGACCGGATGAACGCCGAGCAGCGCGCCCGGTACGCCGCCGTCCTCACCGGACAGTCCATGACGGACCTGGTGACGATCGAGGAACTCGTGATGCGGGCGGAGCCCGGACCGGCCCCGCAGGTGACCGCCGACGCGTGGCGCGACACGACCCGGCGGGCGATCGAGGCGCACCGGCAGCTCGCGTACGGGCTGGGCGACCTGCTCGTCGGGCAGCTCGCGCCGAAGGCGATCTGGGTCCTGGTACGCCTCGCGCTCGCCGCCGGCCTCGGCCTGGTGGCGGTGATCTTCTCGATCCGGTTCACCATCCGGGCGCTGCGCTCGCTGCAGGACCAGCTGTCGGCGCTGCGGGTGGCCGCCCTCGACCTCGCCCACGAGCGGCTGCCGAAGGTGGTGGACCGGCTGCGGCTGGGCGAGCAGGTCGACGTGGACAGCGCCGCGCCCCGCATCGCGTTCGGGGCCGACGACATCGGCGAGGTGGCCGCCGCGTTCGACGCTGTACGCCAGACCGCCATCCAGGCCACCGTCGACCAGGCCGAACTGCGCCGGGGCGTCCGGGACATCTTCCTCAACCTGGCCCACCGGATCCAGGGACTCGTCCACCGGCAGCTGAAGATCATCGACGCGATGGAGCGGCGGGCCGCCACCGACGAGGAGCTGGCCGACCTCTACCGGATCGACCACCTGGCGACCCGGATGCGGCGCAACGCCGAGAACCTGATCGTGCTGTCGGGCGCGTCGGCCGGCCGCGGATGGCGTACGGCCGTGCCGATGGTGGACGTCATCCGGGCCGCGCTGGCCGAGGTCGAGGACTATCCCCGCATCCAGCTGCACGCGATCGAACCGGCCGCGCTGAGCGGCCGGGCGGTCGGCGACCTCACCCACCTGATCGCCGAACTGCTGGAGAACGCGGTCAGCTTCTCCCCGCCGCGTACGCCGGTCGTGGTCATCGGCACTCCCCTGCGCACCGGCTACCTCGTGCAGATCGAGGACCGGGGCCTGGGGATGACCGACGAGGCGCTGGCCGACGCCAACCGGCAGATCGCCGACCCGCCGGAGCTCAACCTGTCGAGCACCACCCGGCTCGGGTTCTACGTCGTCGGCCGGCTCGCCCGGCGGCACGACGTGAGGGTCCGGCTGCAGGGCTCGGCGTACCAGGGGGTCACGGCGAGCGTGCTGGTGCCGCTCGAGCTGCTGACGGCACCGGCCGACCCCGACGAGCCGACGCTGCCCGAGCTGCCGGCCAGCCCCTGGCCGGCCGAGGCCGAACCGGTCGCGATCGGGTCCGGCCCGATCGCCGCCGAGCCGGCCGCGTACACGCCGGGCGGCCTGCCCATGCGCGTACGCCGGAACGTGCCCGCACCGCGGTTGTCCGCCGAACCGGAACCCGAGGACGCGCGTACGCCCGACGATGTGGCGCGGCTGCTGTCCGCGTACCTGTCCGCCGCACATTCCGGCCGCGCTCACGCCGAGCAGGCCGGCCCGAGTACCGAGGGACCAGCATGACCGAGAACAGCATGGCCGTCATCGACCTCGCCTGGCTCATGGACGACCTGGTACGCCGGGTCGCCGATGCCCGCCACGCCATCGTCCTGTCCGCCGACGGGCTGCTGCTCGCCTCGTCCGACGGGCTGGACCGGGACGAGGCCGAGCACCTGGCGGCCGCGGCGGCGGGCATGAACAGCCTCGCCCGGGGCGCCGGACGGCACTTCGCCGGCAGCACCGTACGCCGGACCATGATCGAGTTCGGCAGCGGCTTCCTGTTCATCACGGCGGCCGGCAACGGTGCCTGCCTCGCCGTGGTGTGCTCCAGCGCGATCGACATCGGCGTGGCCGCGTACGAGATCGAGATGCTCGTGGTCCGGGTCGGCCAGTACCTCACCACCCCGGCCCGGCTGTCGCACGCCTGACGGGGAAGACATGACTGACCTGGGGCGCGACGCCTGGCTGGACGGTGAGGCCGGGCCCGTCGTGCGACCGTACGCGATGATCTCCGGCCGGACCCGGCCCACCCACGCCGAGCTGGACCTGATCTCGATCGTGATCGCGACCGGTTCCGGTACGCGCGCCGCCGAGCGGGCCGGCCCGGAGCTCAACCCCGAAGCGGTACGCATCCTGCGGTTCTGCCACGACCCGATGTCGGTCGCCGAGATCTCGGCGCATCTGGACCTGCCGGCCGGCACGGTCAAGGTGCTGCTGTCCGACCTGATCGATCAGAATTTCATCGCCAGCCGGTCGCCGGCCCTCGACGCCCGCCCGGCCCACCAGATACTCGAGGCGGTCATGCATGGGCTCCAAGCGCTCTGACCCCGTCCTGCCGACGGCAGTCAAGATCCTCATCGCCGGGCACTTCGGGGTCGGCAAGACGACCCTGGTCGGCGCGGTCAGCGAGATCGGGCCGCTGCGTACCGAGGAGATCCTGACCGACGCCGGGGTCGGCGTCGACGATCTGTCCGGTGTGGAGTCGAAGACCACCACCACGGTCGCGATGGACTTCGGCCGCATCACGATCCGCGAGGATCTCGTCCTCTACCTGTTCGGCACGCCCGGCCAGGAACGGTTCTCGTTCCTCTGGGACGAGCTGGCCGTCGGGGCGCTCGGCGCGGTGGTCATGGCCGACACGCGCCGGCTCGGCGACTCGTTCACCGTCATCGACTACTTCGAGGCCCGGCGTACGCCCTTCGTCGTGGCCGTCAACTGCTTCCACGACGGCAAGATCTACGAACCCGAGGAGGTACGCCTCGCGCTCGGCCTCGACGCGGGGATACCGGTCCTGCTGTGCGACGCGCGCCGGCGGGAGTCGAGCAAGGCGGTGCTCATCACCTTGGTCCGGCACGTGCTGCTGCAGAGTCAGCCGACCGGGCGGCCGGCCTGATACACCGCCACGACCTCGCGCAGCGCCCGGATGTCCGCACCCGGGTCGCCCGCCACCACCAGCAGATCGGCGTCGTAGCCCGGCGCGATCCGCCCCTTGCGGTCGCCGATCCGGCAGGCGTCCGCGGGCAGCGACGTGATCGCCCGCAGCACCTCCAGCTCCGGGAAACCGTTGAGCTCCACCATCATCTGCGCGCTGTACGGCAGCAGGTCGTGCGGCTTGTTGGCGTTGATCCCCGCGTCGCTGCTGCACACGATCGGCACCCCGGCCGCCCGCAGCCGCCGGAACACCTCCACCACCTGCGGATACAGCTCGGCCGCGCGCGGACCCGGCTCGCTGACCACCCCGAGCGTCCCCGACACCACCATGCCGGCGTCCAGCAGCGCCGCGATCACGTCGTCGTCGGACTCCGCGCCGCCGTCGGCCGTCATGAACGTGCAGTGCTCGACCATGTCGAACCCCGCCGCCGCCAGCCGCCGGATCCCCTCCGTCCCGTGCGCGTGACCGGTGATCGGCAACCCCGCGGCCCGCGCCTCCTCGACCGCCGCCCGCAACTCGGGCAGTCCGTACGACGGGTTCGCGCCGTGCGTACCGGCGGTCAGCTCGCCGCCCGTGGCCATCACCTTGATCACGTCGACGCCCCGCTCCGCGTGCGCCCGCACGGCCGCGCGTACCCCCTCGACGCCGTCGGCCTCACCGCCCAGATACCAGCAGTGCCCCCGGGTCACCGTGATCGGCGGTCCGGCCGCGAGGATCTCAGGCCCGTCCGGGAGTACGCCTTTCAGCCGCACGGCCAGGTACGACCGGTCGCCGAGGTCCCGCACGACGGTGATGCCGGCCCGCAGCGCGCGCCGCGCCGCCGCCTTCATGCTCTCGAGGAGTTCGTCGTCGTCCACCTGGGACAGCCGGCCGACCGGATCGTCGCTCGCGTCGAAGGCCAGATGGACGTGCGCGTCGATCAGGCCGGGCAGGATCGTCACGTCGCCCAGGTCGACCGCGTCCCCGGGGGCCGGCGTCGTGCCCGTTTCGGTGATCGTCCCGCCGTCGAACCTGACCCACGCGTCCGGGCCGGACGACATCGACAGACCGTCGAAGAGGCGCGTACCACGGAGAACGGGCATGAATTCAGCGTAGTGGCTGGAGTACCGTGAGCCCATGACGCAGATCGCGGAGACAGCAGAGATCACCGATCCCGCCGACTTGCGTGCGCTTCTCGGGCCGGTGATGCCCCGAGCCGCCGCCAAGGAACGACCCGCCCTCCACGAGCGCGACCGCGAGTGGATCGGTGCCAGCCCCTTCATCGTGATCGCCACCTCGGACGCGGACGGCAACTGCGACGCCTCACCCAAGGGCGATCCGGCCGGGTTCACGTACGTCATCGACGAGCACACGATCGCCATCCCCGAGCGCCCCGGCAACCGCCGCGCGGACGGCTACTTCAACGTGCTGTCGAACCCGCACGTCGGCGTACTCTTCTTCGTGCCCGGCCGCAACGAGACGCTGCGCGTCAACGGCCGCGGCCGCCTCGTCCGGGACGCGCCCTACTTCGACGCGATGGTCGTCAAGGGACACCGGCCGATCCTCGCGCTCGAGGTCGCCATCGAGACCATCTTCTTCCACTGCGGCAAGGCGTTCCTGCGCTCGCAGATGTGGCAGCCGGAATCGTGGCACCCCGACGCGCTGCCGTCGCACGCCTGCATCACGAACGACGTGCAGCCGACCGGCATGAGCCTCGCCGAGCTGGAGACCTACTACAGCGCCGAGGTCTACAACAAGAAGCTCTACGCCGCCTAACCCTTCCCCCGCCCTCCGCTCCCCTCCCCTCCCCACTCTTTCCGACGATCTTGCACGAATGTTCGGGCCTATCCGGCGAACCGGACGAAATTCGAGACATTCGCGCAAGATCGTCGCAGAGCTTCGGGGCGGCGAGGACGGTGGGGGCGGCGGGAAGACGGTGGGGTGCGTCAGCGGGTGCGGGCGCGGTCGATCGCGTGGCGGGCGACGCGATCCGTGTCGGTACCGAGCGGCGACGGCAACCCGTCCAGCGTGAACCAGCCCAGCGCGTGGGATTCCTCGCTGACGGACTCGGCCGCACCGGGCGGCGCGTACACGGCGAAGATGACGTCGTGGTGCAGGCAGGCGCGGCCGGCGCAGGTGACCTGGTGGATGTCGAGGTCGACCGGGTCGGGGTCGATGGTGAGCCCGGCGATGCCGCTCTCCTCCGTCGCCTCGCGCAGCGCGGCCGCCGCGAGCGTGGCGTCGCCGGGTTCGCAGTGACCGCCCACCTGGACCCACACGTTGAACTTGCCGTGCAGGCACAGCAGTACGCGACGCCGGTCCGGCGCGACGATCACGGCGCTCGCGGTGACGTGACCGCCGTCGTGCGCGCGCCACATCACGTCCGGGCCCGCGGCCAGGAGTTTCAGCGTCGCGCGCCAGTCGTCGGCGGCCTGCGCCGGGGGCTGCCAATCGCGCAGCAGCGCCACAGCGTCGTCATGAAGGCTCACGTCGTCATGAAGGCTCACGTCGTCATGAAGGCTCACGTCGTCGTGAAGACTCACACCGTCACTGCGGCTCACGCGGCCCCCGATCCGTGATCTTGAACAGGGCGGCGATCTCGCCCGCGTTCAGTCGGCGGTGCCGGCCGGTACGCAGATCGCCGAGCTTGATCGGGCCGATCGCGGTGCGGATCAGGCGCGAGACGGGGAAGCCGACTTCCTCGAACATCCGCCGGACGATGTGCTTGCGCCCCTCGTGCAGGACGACCTCGACCAGCGCCGTGTTGCCGATCGCGTCCACCAGCCGGAACGAGTCCAGCCGCGCCGGTCCGTCCTCCAGGTCGATCCCCGCGCGCAGGGTCCGGCCGACCGTACGCGGCAACGGCCCGGCGACCTCCGCGAGATACGTCTTCGGGACCTCGTACGAGGGGTGCATCAGTTTGTGCGCCAGGGATCCGTCGTTCATGAGCAGGATCAGGCCCTCGGAGTCCTGGTCCAGCCGGCCGACGTGATAGACGCGTACGCCGAGGTTGCCGACGTAGTCGGCCAGGGCCTCCCGGTCTCGCTCGTCGGACATCGTCGAGACCACGCCGCGGGGCTTGTTCATCGCGAGGTAGACGAGGCGGTTGTTGACCACCACCCGCTGACCGTCCACATAGATCTCGGCGGTCTCGGCGTCGACCTTGTCCCCGAGGCGGGCGACCTTGCCGTCGACGCGTACGCGGCGGGCGTCGATCAGCTCCTCGCACTTGCGGCGGGATCCGACACCCGCCGCCGCCAACACCTTCTGCAGGCGTTCCTCGGGGCCGGTCTCGGTCTCAGCGCTCGGCATCGGCGATCTCCTCGACGTTGTCGGGCAGGAAGGGCGCGAGCGGCGGCAGCTGATCGATCCCCTCCAGCCCCAGTTTTTCCAAGAAAAGGGCGGTCGTTCGGTACAGGTGGGCGCCGGACTCCGGCTCCGCGCCACACTCTTCGATCAAACCCCGGCTGATCAGCGTACGCACGACGCCGTCGCAGTTGACACCGCGGATGGCCGAGATGCGCGACCGTGTCACCGGCTGCTTGTACGCGACCACGGCCAGCGTCTCCAGCGCGGCCTGGGTCAGCCGGACGGACTGGCCGTCGAGGACGAATCGTTCCACATAGGATGCGTACGCTTCCCTGGTGTAGAAGCGCCATCCGCCGGCCGCCCGGCGCAGTTCGAAGCCGCGCCGCTCCGCGGTGTAGGCGGCGGAAAGGGCCAGCAGGGCGTCGACCACCTGCTCGGCCGGCTGTTCGAGCACCTGGGCGAGGAGGATCTCGCTGACCGGCTCGTCGACGACCATGAGGATGGCTTCGAGCGCGGAGCGCAGCTCGTCCGGGTCGAGCATGACCGACTCGGCGGACTCGGCCTCCTCCCGCGTGGCCGACCGGGTCCGCCGGGTCTCCTGCGCGGGGGCGGCGGCCTGCACGGGAATGGGCAGCCCGTCGATGGCAGGCTGCTCGGCGACGGACTGCTCGGCAACAGGCTGCTCTGTAACAGGCTGCTCTGTAACAGGCTGCTCGATGACAGGCTGCTCGGCGGCGGGCTGCTCCACAGGGTCGGCCGACTGGTCGGCCTCGGCCTCGACGTCCACCGCTTCAACGTCCACCGGTTCGACGTCCGCCGGTTCGACGTCCGCCGGTTCGACGTCGTCAGGCTCGACGGCCGCGGGCTCATCCACCTCGACGACTTCGGCTTCGACGGCCTCGGCTTCGGCGACTGCCACTTCGGCGACTGCCACCTCGGCGACATCAACCTCGGCGGCAACCGGCTCCGGCTCCGCGGTCACCGCGGAGTCGGCGTCCTCGACAACCTCGACAACCTCGACAGCCTCGGGCTCATCGACGGCCGCAAGCTCTTCGACGGCCGCGGGCTCATCGACCGCTTCGGGCTCTTCGGCTACCTCTTCAGCGACGACTTCCGCTCCAGCAACGGCCTCCGCCTCGGCTACAGCCTCCAGCTCGACAACGGCTTCCGGCTCGACAACGGCTTCCGGCTCGGCTACAGCCTCCGGCTCGGCAGCGGCCGCTGGGGCGGTCTCGGGCTCCTGCTCGGATGCGACCGGCTCCGCCCCCCACGGCACCCAGTCCGACTCGTCGACCGGCTCGGCAGGGTCGGCTGGGGCCGCACCCTCGCGCTGCCATGGCGGAACCCAGCTCGCCGCCTGGTCGGCGAGCGAGTCTCGGTGAGGACCGGCATCCTGTGTCACTGCGGCAGCCTATCAGTCACGAACTGGACGAAATCACAGCGTACGAACGCTTAATCAATCAAGCTTTCGGCATCCTCGACCGGCTCACCGTCGGGGTCCTCGCCCGGTTCCGGGGGATCCGCCGGGTCCGGTACGCCACTCCCGGCGTACTCGTCGAAGTCGAGGACGACCTCCGCGCCGTCGGCGGCGATCCAGCGGACCGTGAGCTCGCCGAGTGCTTCGACCTGGTCGAAGCTGATGGCCCCCTCGCGGTAGAGCTCCAGGAGGGCGAGGAAGCGGGCGACCACCTCGAGGGTCGACTGGCAGTCGGAGACCAGCGAGCGGAACGTGGCCGTGCCCAGCGTACGCAGACGGTCGCGCAGCGTCTCGGCGTGCTCGCGGACGCTGACTTTGACGTCGTGGATGTGCGCGATCGACACGGTGGGCGGGCCGGGCTTGGGGCTGAACGCCTTGTGCGCGAGCTTCGCGAGCCGGTCGGGGCCGATGCCGAGGACCAGGTCGGGCAGGGCGTCGGCGTAGCGCTGTTCCAGGCCGACGGCGCGCGGCCAGCGGCGCTGGCCGATCTCGGCGAGCTGGGCGAGGTGCGCGGCGGCCTGCTTGAACGCGCGGTATTGCAGGAGGCGGGCGAAGAGCAGGTCGCGGGCCTCCAGCAGGGCGAGGTCCTCCTCGTCCTCGACCGCGGCGGCCGGGAGCAGCCGGGCGGCCTTGAGGTCGAGCAGCGTGGCCGCGATGACCAGGAACTCGCTGGCCTCGTCGAGGTCCCAGGCGTCGCCCATGCCCCGGATGTGGGCGATGAACTCGTCGGTGACCCGGTGCAGGGCGACCTCGGTGACATCCAGCTTGTGCTTGCCGATCAGCTGCAGGAGCAGGTCGAACGGCCCCTCGAAATTGACCAGCTTGACACTGAACCGGCCCGAGGCGGGCGGCTCCGGCGCGGCGTCGAGCGGCGCGGAGTCGGTCTCGGGCGTGGTCATACCTGGAAAGCTAGCAGTCGCGACGCGGGTCAGTCGCGGGCGGCCTGCGCCGCGATGACCTCGCGGGCGAGCTGCCGGTAGTTGCGCGCCCCGGACGAGGCCGGGTCGAGCGAGGTGATAGGCGCCCCGGCCACGGTGGACTCGGGGAACTTCACCGTCTTCGTGATCACCGTCTGGTAGACCTTGTCGCCGAACGCCTCGACCACGCGCTGCAGCACCTGGCGGCAGTGGGTCGTCCGCGAGTCGTACATGGTCGCGAGGATGCCTTCGAGTTCGAGGTCGAAGTTGAGGCGCTCGCGGACCTTGTCGATGGTGTCCAGCAGCAGGGCGACGCCGCGCAGGCTGAAGAACTCGCACTCCAGCGGCACGAGGACGCCGTGGCTGACGGTCAGCGCGTTGATCGCGAGCAGGCCCAGCGACGGCTGGCAGTCGATCAGGATGAAGTCGTACTCCTTGCGCACGTTGCGCAGGATCCGGGTGAGGGCCATCTCCCGGGCGACCTCGCTGACCAGCTGGATCTCGGCGGCCGACAGGTCGATGTTGGCCGGCAGCAGGTGCAGGTTGGCGACGTCGGTCTTGATCAGCACGTCGTCGATCGACACGTCGTCCTGCATGAGCAGGTTGTAGATCGACAGGTCGAGGTTGTGCGGGTTGACGCCGAGGCCGACCGAGAGGGCGCCCTGCGGGTCGAAGTCGACGAGCAGGACCTTGCGGCCGTACTCGGCGAGCGCGGCGCCCAGGTTGATGGTGGTCGTCGTCTTGCCGACGCCGCCCTTCTGGTTCGCCATGGAGATGATGCGCGCCGGGCCGTGGCGGTCCGTCGGCATCGGCTCCGGGATGTCTTTCCTCGTCGTGTACGCCGAGGGATCCGCCGGACCCAGTTCAGCACCGAGGTCCAAAACGGACGGCTCGGCCCGCAACGTCGAGGACCACGCCTCGGAACGCTCGTTGCCAGCCATATCCCGCCCTTCCCCGAACGGCCATCCGCGGTGTCACGAACACGCGCCGTCGCTTGACTGTACGCCACGCGGACGCATACCAGCGGCTTGCTCCGACGGCGTGTTGTGCCATGCAGAGCCGTGGGGACTCCACCATGGCCCGAACGCACAGATTAACGGGGCCCGGTCGTTGCCGGTGCCGGGCCCCCGTCGCCGGTGTCAGGCGGGCAGCAGGAGATCGCGCGCGCGGATCGCCTTCAGTGACAGCGTCCGATAGCCGACCTCGTCGAACAGCACCGTGACGCGGTCGTCCTCCTCCCGCATGACGATGCCCGGCCCCCACTGCCGATGGCGTACGCGGGACTGGACGGCGAAGCCGGTGTCGATCCCCGAACGCTCCTCGGCGGTGCCCGCCGCGCACGTGTCGCACGAGCCGCAGGTGTCGCCCAGATCCTCGCCGAAGTAGCCGAGCAGGAAGCCGCGGCGGCAGTCCTCGGTCTCGGCGTACCCGCGCATCATCTCGACCCGGGTCAGCTCGATGGTGCGCGTCTGCTCGGCCTCGGCGGCGGCCGCCTCGACCGCGCCGGGGACGGGCCCGTCGAACGTCCACTCCAGACCGTCCGCCCCCGAGACCAGGGCGTCGGCCTGCTGGAACAGGTTGGCCGCGCGGGTCACCCGGGCCCGGCTGAGGTCGAGCTCCTCGACGAGCTCGTCGATGCGTACCGGGCGGCCGGCGGCGGAGAGGAGGGTGCCGATCCTGGTCAGCAGCTCCTCGTCGACCGTGCCGGAGGAGAAGAACCGGGGCAGCCGCAGATCCTCGGGCCGGAAGTAGAGCACCGCCGTCGCCGGCTGCCCGTCCCGGCCGGCCCGCCCGATCTGCTGGTAGTACGAGTCCAGCGACTCGGCCGGCTCGGCGTGCAGGACGAAGCGCACGCCCGGCTTGTCGATGCCCATCCCGAACGCCGAGGTCGCCACGACGATCACGTCGTCGGAGGTCAGGAAGGTGTCGTGGACCTGCGAGCGCTCCGCCGCCGACAGCCCGGCGTGGTACGCGAGCGCGTTCTCGCCGGCTTTGCGCAGCGCCTCGGCGTACTCCTCGGTCTCGGCGCGGGTCTGCACGTAGACCAGCCCGGGCGGGTCCAGCGCGACCACGCGCTCGACGATCTCCCGCCGCTTCTCCCGTTCGGTGATCTCCCGGGACACCTCCAGCCGGATGTTCGGCCGGTCGAACCCCTTGACCACCTGGACCGCGTCCCGCATGCCGAGCCGCTCGACGATGTCCGCGCGGACGGGCGGGGAGGCGGTCGCCGTCAGAGCGACCACGGTCGGGTGGCCGAGCCGCGCCACGACCTCGCCGAGCCGCAGGTAGTCCGGCCGGAAGTCGTGCCCCCAGCTCGACACGCAGTGCGCCTCGTCCACGACGAACAGCGACGGCTTCGCCTCCACCAGCTCCGCGATGACCTCTTCCTTGGCCAGCTGCTCGGGCGCGAGGAACAGGAACTCCGTCGAACCGGACTGAACGGACTCGAACGCCTCGCTGTTGGCCGTCTTCGACCGGCTGGAGTTGACCACCTCGGCGCCGTGCTCCAGGAGGTTGCGCACCTGGTCGCGCTGCAGGGCGATGAGCGGGGAGACCACAATGGTCGGTCCGCCGATCATCAGGGCCGGCACCTGGTAGATCGCGGACTTGCCCGAGCCCGTCGGCGAGACCACCAGCGTGTCCCGGCCCGCCAGCACGTGCTCGATCGCTTCCCGCTGCGCCGGCCGCAGGCCGTCCCACCCGAACATCTTCCGGGCCACATCGTCGAGTTCAGTCACCCGAGGAGGGTAGATCAAGGTCAAGATCAAGAGCCATTTCCCGGCGTACGCGGATGGCGGGCCATGCGTCGGCACAGCCCGCCACCGCAGGCATCAGCGCCGGGATCAGCGCCAGGATCAGCGCCGGGATCAGCGCGAGGATCGGCTCGAAGATCAGACGGAGTAGTCCACGATGACCGACCCGGGATCGGTGCCGAGGGGGCACGGGCCCGCCGTGGACGGTCCGACGGTCACCGTCTTCCCGTAGACGTACTTGACGAGGGTGTCGTTGGAGAGCTTGTAGCAGGGCACCTTGGCCCGGGCGTTGTCGGTGTTGTTGATGTAGCAGTAGATGCTGTAGGTACCGTTCGGCGAGCAGGCCTGGGCGGCCATCGCGGGCGAGGCCGTGACGACCACCGCTCCGGCCGCGGCGAGGCCGCTGACCAGCGCGAGCCGGACGAGCTGCGACTTTCCGATCATGGGGATCTTCCTCCCGTATCCCCCGTTCTCGACGGGATACCGGAACCGTAGGCGCCGCCGCTTTCAGTCGGCTTTCACTGTGGACGGCATGACCGGATCCGCCGCGAGCTCGGCGAGCAGCTGCGTCATCTCCTCGGCGTCGGCATCGTCCATGAGCACGTACAGCCGCCGCGCCTGCTCCATGTTGGAGCGGGCCAGATCCCGGTCGCCGAGCGCGAGGTGCGCCTTGCCGACCCAGGCGTACGAGTTGGCGGCGAGCCGCTGGTCGCCCGAGTTCTGCGCGGCTTCGAGGGCCGCCGACCAGTGGTGCAGCCACCGCACGGGGTCGCCGGCCTCCGAGTGGATCTGACCGAGGTTGCCCTCGGCGAAGGAGAGCGTCTGATGGTTGCCGGTCTCGCGGGCGATCACCGCGGCCTGCTCGAAGCACTCGACCGCGTCACCGGTACGCCCGGCGATGTAGTGCGCCCAGCCGAGATTGTTCAGGGCCAGCGCCAGGGTGGGCCGGGCGTCCGGGATCTCGCCGAGGATGTCGATGCCGCAGCGGATGTGCGCGATGCCGTCGGCGTCCTCGCCGTTCTGGGTCTGGGCGGTGCCGAGGTGCACCAGGGACAGCCCCAGCGGTTTGGGATCGCCGATCCGGCGCCGGACGTTCACGATCTCGCTGAACATGGCGACCGCCTCGCCGAATTCGCCCAGCCGGGCCAGGCAGACCGCCAGCGACTGGCGCATCGCGGCTTCACCCAGCAGGTCGGCGTCCGCCCGCGCCGCGCGTACGCCGATGACGCAGACCTCCCGCCACGTGCTCCGGTCGCGGCGGCGTTCCAGCCACTCGGCCAGGAACGCGGCGAGCCGCCAGCACGCGCCGGGATGGGTGGTCTCCGTCGCCGTGACGGCCGCCAGCAGGTTCGGCCCCTCGGCGTCGAACCACGCCAGCGCCCCGGCTTCGGTCAGAGCGTCCTGGCCCGATGCGTCCGCCGCGGCGAACGGCATCACCCGGTACGGCCGCAGGGCGAGGTCGGCCCGGTCCGCGCCCGCGATGTACCAGGCCATGAGCCGCCCCGTCGCCTGCTCGGCCGGATCCTGTCCGTCCGCGGCCGGCTCGTCCGCGGTCAGGCTGCCGGCATACTCCTTGACGAGGTCGTGCATACCGTACCGGTCCTGTTCCTGCTCCACGACCAGGTGGGCGTGGACGAGGTCGTCGAGCAGCCGGCGGCACTCCGGCTCGCTCAGCCCGGCCGTCGCCGCCGCGGCCGGCAGGGTGACCGACGGCCCGGGAACGAGGCCGAGCAGCCGGAACAGCCGCGCGGCGACCGGGCTGAGCAACCTGCGCGAGCTGTCGAAGACGGCCCGGACGGAGTTGTCGCCGTCCCCGTCGACGACCAGCGAGTCGACCCGTCCCGCCGCGGTGATGCCCGCGAGATAGTCGGTCACCGCGTACTCGGGGTGGTCGACGAGCGTCGCCCCCGCGATGCGCAGCGCCAGCGGCAGATGGCCGAGCGCGTCGGCCAGTGCCCGCAGGGCCGGCGCCTCCCGCCGGGCGCGGTCGGCGCCGAGGACCGCCGCCAGCAGCTGCCGGGACTCGTCGGCGGCCAGCACGCCGAGGTCCAGGCGGCGGGCGCCGTCGCGGGACAGGAGACCGCCGAGGCGGTCCCGGCTCGTGACGACCACGACGTTGCGCCGGCCGCCGGGCAGCAGCGGCCGGATCTGGTCCACGGAACCGGCGTTGTCCAGCAGGACCAGGATGCGCAGCTCGGCGAGCGTCGACCGGTACAGGTCCGCGGCCGCGTCCACATCGGACGGAATCCGGTCCGCCGGAATCCCGAGCGCCCGCAGCACGCGTACCAGCGCCTCCAGCGGCTCCACCGGCCGGCGGCGGTCGTAGCCGCGCAGGTCGAGGTAGATCTGGCCGTCCGGGAAACGGCCGGACCGCCGGTGCGCCCAGTGGACGGCGAGGGCGGTCTTGCCGACCCCGCCGAGACCGGAGATCGCGCTGATGACCACCGTCGCCGCGCCCTCGCCGCCGGTGGTCGTGTCGAGCCAGGCCAGCTGAGCCGTACGCCCGGCGAAATCGGGCACGTCCCACGGCAGCAGCCGCACCCCGGGCGCGGACCCGGCCCCGGGCGGATACAGCGCCGGGTCGTCGTTGAGCATCCCCAGATGCAGCTCACGCAGCGCCGGCGACGGATCCAGCCCCTGGCTCTCGGCGAGCCGGCGGCGCAGTTCGTGGTACGCGTCCAGCGCGTCCTCACGCCGCCCGAGCCGGTGCAGCGTACGGATCAGCAGTTCGGCGAGGCGCTCGCGGGCCGGGTACGCGTGCGCCAGCTCGGTCAGCTCGCCGATCATCTCGGTCTGCAGGCCGACGTGCAGCTGCGCCTCCAACCGGCTCTCCACGGCCGCGAGCCGCTCCTCCTCGACGCCCGCGTACACCTGGGACCGCAGGTCGTCGCCGAAGGTGCCGGCCAGCAGCGGGCCGCGCCACAGCCGTTCGGCGGTACGCAGAGTGCTCAGCCGCTCCAGGCCGGTACGCCGCCTGCCGAGGCCGACGAGCTCCCGGAAGGCGTACAGGTCCACCGTCGCGGGGTCGACGTCGATCCGGTAGCCCTCGCCCACCGTCCCGATCGGAGCGACGTCGCCGAGGACCGCCCGGAGCCGGGAGACCGACACCTGGACGCCGTTGCGCGCGGTACGCGGAGCCACGTCCCCGTACCACGCCAGCGTGATCAGCCGGTCGAGGTGCACGGGCCGGCCGGCGTGCAGCAGCAGCATCCCGAGAATCGCCCGGCCGCGGCGCGGTCCGAGGTCCACGGGGCACCCGCCGCGGCGTACCTCCATGGGGCCGAGCAGCCGGAACTCGATGGGCTTCATGGTCTCCCCCGATACCACAGACGCTGTGAGCGGACTCCAAGCCTGCATCACACCGTAGGTGCCTGGTCAATGGGCGGCGCAGGGCCCGGGCACAGGGACGCCGCGGCGGTCCGGGGGGAGCCGGGGCCGCCGCGGCGCTTGAGTGGACGAAACCGTCCAGAGTGGATGTTCTACGAGGGCTACTCCGCGAGGACCGTCGCCAGCGGCAGGGTCGCCTGGCCGTGGGCGTCGGCGACCGGGCCGTAGACGATCTGGCCGTCGTAGGTGTTGAGCCCCAGGGCCAGCGCCTTGTCCCGGCGCAGCGCCTCGCGCCAGCCGTGGTTGGCCAGCTCGATCGCGTACGGCAGGGTGACGTTGGTCAGCGCGTGCGTGCTGGTGTGCGGGACGGCGCCCGGCATGTTCGCCACGCAGTAGAAGATCGAGTTGTGGACCTGGTAGACCGGGTCGGCGTGCGTGGTCGGGCGCGAGTCCTCGAAGCAGCCGCCCTGGTCGATCGAGATGTCGACCAGTACGCTGCCGGGCTTCATGCGGGAGACCAGCTCGTTGGTGATGAGCGTCGGGGCCTTGGCACCGGGGACGAGGACCGCGCCGACGACCAGGTCCGCGCCGAGCACCTCGCGCTCCAGCTCGTACGCGCTGGACATGTCGGTGTGGACGCGGCCGTGGAACTGGGCGTCGACGGCCCGCAGCCGGTTGATGTTCTTGTCGAGGATGGTGACCTCGAAGCCGAGCCCGTTGGCGATGGTGGCCGCGTTGACGCCGGAGACGCCCGCGCCGATGACGACCGCCTTGGCCGGGCGTACGCCGGGGACGCCGCCGGGCAGGACACCGCGGCCGCCCTGGGCGCGCAGCAGGTAGTGCGAGCCGACCTGCGGGGCGAGCCGGCCGGCCACCTCGGACATCGGGGCGAGCAGCGGCAGCTGGCCGTTGTCGAGTTCGACGGTCTCGTACGCGATGCCGGTCACCTTCTGCGTGACCAGGGCGTCGGTGCACTCCTTGGAGGCGGCGAGGTGCAGGTAGGTGAAGAGCACCTGGCCCGGGCGCATCCGGTGGTACTCCTGCTCGATCGGCTCCTTGACCTTGAGGATCATGTCCCCGGCGGCCCAGGTGTCGTCGGCGGTCGGCAGGATCTTGGCGCCGGCGGCGGCGTACTCCTCGTCGGTGATCGAGGAGCCGACACCCGCCTGGGTCTCGATGAACACCTCGTGGCCGTTGCGGACGAACTCGTGCACGCCGGCCGGGGTGATCGCCACCCGGTACTCGTGGTTTTTCACTTCGCGGGGGATTGCGACCTTCACCGTGATACCTCTCGTCGGGGCGCACCACGCTGTGCGCGTCACTCCTATACCCCCAGCTTAAGATCACAATCGGTCCGGCAGGCCGGACGTGATGTAACGTGCCCGACGTCCGGATTTACAGAGTGTCACCATGACCCCGCACCATCGAACGAGGTCATGTCGGGTGTGTAACCGAGTGTGACGCGCGCGGCGGTCAGATCGAGGGTGCGCTCGACGGCCAGGTGGCCCGCGGCGTACCGGGTGAGGCGGGGGCGGCGGGAGACCGTCTCGGCGAGCGCCGCCAGGGGCCACGCGAGGCGCAGCGGAAGGTAGACCGGGCGCGCCGCGATCCCCCGCGCCGCCAGGATCGCCCGCAGCGCGTCGTCGAGCACGACCGGCTCGGCGTCCGTCACGTTGAACACTCCCGTGGACACCGGCCCCGCCACGCTCAGGAGGATCGCGCGTACCAGGTTGGCGACGGAGGTCAGGCTGATCAGCTGGCGGCCCGTGCCGACCGCGGGCAGCCAGGGTCCGCGTACCGCCGCCAGGACGCGTGGGAGCAGCGTCGGGTCGCCCGGGCCGTAGATCGCGTGCGGCCGCAGGATGATCCCCCGTCCGCTCACGGCCCGCTCCGCCTCGGCCTTGCTGCGCCCGTACGCGTTGACGTACCGCTCCACCGGCGCCTGGTCCTCGGTCGCGCGTACCGTCGGGCGGAGCGGGTCGTAGACGCTGGCCGTGCTGACGTGCACGAACCGGGCCGCCGGGAAGGTCTGGAGCACGTTGACCGTGCCGGCCGCGTTGACCGCGAAGAACTCCGCGGCCGGTCCCCAGTCGGAGACGGTTCCGGCGCAGTGCACGACCGCGTCCACGTCCGGCGGGTCGGCGAGCGGTCCGGCGGCGATGTCCCAGCGCCGGTAGCGCGGCAGGTCGTCCGGCGGTGCGGGAAGGGCGCGGCGGCCGAAGGCGTACACGGTGTGGGACCGGGCCGCCAGCTCCCGGACGACCGCCCCGCCGACGAACCCCGTGGCTCCCGTGACGGCGACCCTCATCGGCGGACCAGCTCCCGCAGGGCGGCCCGGTCCAGCTTGTGCGTACGCCCGCCGCGCGGCAGATCCGCCAGCGCGACGATCCGGTCGGGCAGGGCGTCGTGGTCGATCACGTGCGGCAGCCGCGCGCGGAGTCGTTCGACCACGGTGGACGGATCGGCGGCGGCCGCCGGATCGACGACGACGCAGAGGACCACTTCCTCGTCCCCGTGCCCCGGATCCGCCAGGCCGACGAAGGCCGCCTCGCGGACGCCGGGAAGCGCGCCGACCGCCGGCTCGTACAGCCCCGGGTAGAGGTTGAACTTGCCCCGGATGATCATGTCCTTCTTCCGGCCGAGCAGGACGATCCCGTCCGGGTCCAGCCGGGCCAGGTCACCCGTGGGCAGCTCGTTGTGGGGCGGCAGGCCCAGGTATCCGGTGCACAGATTGGGCCCCGACAGCAGCAGTTCGCCGTCGCCGGCCAGGCGGGCGGCGACGCCCGGCAGCGGCGCGCCGACGAAGTCCCCGTCGTGCGCCAGCTTCTCCGCGGCCGACACGACCGCCACCGGCAGGATCTCGGTCATCCCGTAGATGCTGAGCACCTCGGCCCCGGGCGCGGCCGCCGCGGCGCGCCGCAGCAACTGCGCCGGTGCCGGCGCCGACCCCGTCAGCACGTACCGCAGGCTCGCCGGGAGCGGCCCGGCGGCCAGCATCTCGGCCAGGCGTACGGGAATGGCGAACAGGTGCGTGGCGTCGGCCGGTACGCCGCCCGGACCGGGCAGGACCCACTGCGCACCACCGGCCAGCGCGGGCAGCCCGAGCATCAGCTGATCGGTGTAGACGGCGTCGCCGGGCCCGAGCCGTACGCGTGACCCGAGCACGGTACGCGCCGCGCCGAGCGAGCCGCCCGAATGCACCACGGCGCGGGGAGCCGAGGTCGTGCCCGAGGTGAAGATGACGGCCGCGGGGGCGTCCGGGTCGCCCGTCACGTCGGCGGAAGGCGCCGGGCCGGAGAGCATCGCGTCGAACGACAGTGCGCCGCGCGGCACCCCGGGCAGCCACCGTCCGGTGTAGACATGCCGCTCGACGTCCAGCGCGGACAGGTCGGGAAGGAGCAGGCCGCCCCGGCGCGCGTACCACCGGATCGGCGCGAGCCTGGAGCCCGCGTAGAGGATGCTCTCCGCGGCGCTGAAGCGGGGGCGCGCGAGGCGCAGGCGGGCCGCGAACATCTCGGGGCCGGCGCCCGGGTCGGCGAAGACCACGACGCCGCCGGCCGCGACGATCGCGAGCGCGAGCACCAGGGACCGCGCGGAGGGGCGGACGGAGAAGAGCACGCCGTCGCCGGGCCGCAGGCCCTGGGTGATCAGGCCGTGCCGCACGGCGAGCACCTGCCGCCGCAGCTCCCCGAAGGACATTCCCGCGAAGGCCGGAGCGGCGGGGTTCTGCGACAGGACATCCGCGACCAGGGTCACGTGCGCACCACCAGACGTCGATACGTGGGGATGAGGACGCCGCGCGCGGCGGACCGCTCGACCACCCGCAGGCCCGGCGCGGCGAGCAGGGCCGACGCGACCGCCCGGATCTCGGCGTGGGCGAGCGGGAACCCGATGCAGAAGTGCGGTCCGGCACCGAACCACAGCCGCTTCAGCTCGGGCGGCTGCGGCCGGTCCGGATCGAACGGCCCGTACGCCCGGCAGCAGTTGATCGTCGCGATGAGCACCCGGTCGCCCGGCCGGACGCGCACCTCGCCGATCGCCGCCGCGGCGTGGACGCTGCGCAGCATGACCGGCGTGGGGACGGTCGCCCGCATCGCCTCGTCGATCGCCGGGTCGAGCAGCCGCTCGTCGGCGGCGACGTCGGCCAGGCGCCCGTGGTCGTGCAGGAGGGCGATCAGGCGTGGCACGAGCGTCGCGACGGTCTCGGTGCCGGTGAGGAAGAAGGCCGCCGCCGCGCCGCGGGCCTCCGCCTCGGACAGTCCGAGGCCGCGCATCCGGCCGAGCACGGTCGTCTCGTCCCCCGCCCGGTACGCGGCCGCGGCGGTCTCGCCGATCGGGCCGAGCACGGACTGGGCGACGGCCTTCTGCCGGTCGGAGAGCGTACGCGTGCGCAGCGTGACCATGCCGACGATGCGCTCGCCCGCCTCGAACAGGTGCCGGTGGTCGTCCCGGGTTCCGCCGGACAGGCCGATGACCTCGCCGATGACCGTCGCGGCCAGGACCCGCATCTCGTCGACGAGGTCGACCCCCTCCGGCAACCGCGCGACCAGGTCGCGGAGCGGTTCGGCGAGCACGCGTACGCACAGCCGGGCGGTGTAGTCCGGGGTGAACAGCTCCTGCAGGCGGCGGCGCAGCGCCCGGTGGGCCTCGCCTTCCATGTTGAGCAGCACGGACGGGCCGAGGATCGGGGTCCACAGGTCGCCGGAGGAGCCCGGGCCGTCCTTGCGGAACGTCTCGCCGTCCATGAGCACCCGGCGGGCCAGCGCGGCGTCGCTGACGACCACGCCGAGGCCGGGCACCCGCACGACCGGCCGGCGGCCGAGGGCGCGGACGAACGGGTAGGCGAGCGGGTGGGCGGCCAGGTTCAGCCGGGTCTCCCAGTTCGGCGTCTTCTCCCTCGCCGGCGTCTTCGCTCTCGCCGGCTTCGTCTCCCTCGCCGGCGTCTTCGCTCTCGCCGGCGTCATCGGATGTCCACGATCGAGGGACGGTTGCGGTGGTCGGCGTACCAGGCGAGGGTGCCGGCCAGGCCGTAGGCGCGCAGCCGCCGCACGGATCCGTGCACGACGACGTCCCGCCGCAGGCCGTAGTCCTTCGTGATCCGGCGGACCCGGTTGACCAGCTCGCGGTCCTCGTGCACGTCCTCGATCCGCGTACGCGGGAACCCGCCGGCCGCCTCGTACAGCTCGGCCGTGAAGGCGACGTTGCAGCCGGGCATCATGACGTACGGCCCGAGGTACGCGGCGTCCCGATTGCCCGGCCGGAAGCGCCCGAACGCGGCGGCGGCGCCGACGACCGAGGGCAGCAGCCGGCGTTCCCACCAGCGCAGCCGGAACTCGTCGGTACGCGGCCGCAGCGGGCCGCTCACCATCCGCAGCCCGCCGCCGCCTGGGCCGTCCAGCGCCCGCCGCACCGCCGCAGTCCATTGTGGAGCGGGCAGGCAGTCGGCGTCCGTACGCGCGATCAGCTCGGCACCGTGCTCGATGGCGTACCGGACGCCGGTGTCGGCCGCCGCGCCGGTGCCCTTCTCGGGCTCGCGGACCACCCTCAGATCGAGGCGGCGGGCCGCCCCGCGGGCCGCCGCGACCGTCCGGTCGGTGCTCGCGTTGTCGACGAGGACGACCGTGAACTCCTTGTCCCGCTGGCGTTCCAGGGCCGCCATCGTCGAGCCGACCAGCGTCTGCTCGTTGTACGCCGGAATCACCACCCACAGCCGGGACCCCATCACAGCTCCGCCAATCCGAGCCCGAGACTCACCCCGCCGGCGAGGCCGATGAGGGCGATCTTGTCACCGGGCCGGCAGCGCCCCTCCTCCAGGGCGTACGCCAGCTGCAGGGCGAGCGTCACGCTGGCGAGGTTGCCGTGCTCGGGCAGGGTCACCACGAGCCGGTCCGCCGGGATGCCGAGCCCCCGGCGCAGCACCTCCAGGTAGGGCACCGCCACCTGGTGCACGCCGACGAAGGCGAAGTCCGTCCAGGACAGCCCGGTCTCGGCGAGCGCCGACTGGAACAGCCCGGGTCCCATGCGCAGGAAGACGTCGCGCAGCTTGCGGCCGTCCCCGCTGAAGTAGCTGTACTCGGGATCGCGGGGGTGCATCGTGCCGCCGGCCGGCAGCGTACCGATCTCCCACGCGGTCGAGTCGGCGGCGAAGCTCCAGTGGAAGAAGCCGGTGGCGGCCGCCTCGACGAGGACCGCCGCTCCCCCGTCGGACAGCGTGTACCCGGCGAACGCGTCGGCGAACTGGTCGCGGTCGCGTACGCGCCACCGGACGGCCCGGCTCGGCACCTCGCCCGAGCAGACCAGCACCCGCCGGGCCTGCCCGGTCCGGATCAGCGCGTCGGCCAGGTGCAGCCCGTTGAGCAGGCTGTTGCACGCGTTCTTCACGTCGAACACCGGACACGTCGCGCCGAGCTTGGCCGCGACGATGTGCGCGGTGGCCGGCTCGATCATGTCCTGCGAGGCCGATCCGAAGATCAGCAGGTCCAGGTCGGCGGGGCCGATCCCCCGGTTCGCCAGCAGCTTGCCCGCGGCCGCGACGGCCAGATCGGACGCCTGCTGCCCGGGCGCGGCCACGTGCCGGTTCCGGATTCCGGTCAGCCGCTCGACGATGCCGGCGTACGGGGTGAAGCCCTCGCTGGACCGCGCGATCCGAGCCTCCACATCGGCGCTCGGTACGCGCAGCGGCGGCAGGTACGCGGCCGCTCCGGTGATCTTGCCATGCATCTCGGTCACGTGTTCCAGCATCCGGCAAGGCCCGCGGGCCGGGCAGGGCGCGTCTACTCAGCGACACTGAGGCGGCATACTCAACCGGGAACGGGTCCGAGCGCGCAGGAGGTTCCGGGCATGGCACTGCTGCTGGGCAACGGCAAGGCGGGCCGGCAGGAGGCCAGGCTGCTGTGGACGGCCAACCCCGCCCTGTTCACCCTCCTCATGGGAGCCCGGCTGGCCGGTGCCGTGCGCCGCGTACCGAAGCTCGGGTGGGTGGTCACCGATCCCGTGGTGGCCCGCCGGATCCTCAACGACTCCGACCACTTCAGCATGCTGGGCGAGGGCGGCGTCGGCGATCTGTGGACCCAGCTGTTCGGGCCGGAGATGGGCGGGTTCTTCGCCGGGGCCCGGCACGGGGAACTGCGTACCGCCGCCCGCGACCTGTTCACCGAGGACAGCGCGCAGCGGCTGGTCGGCCGCGTGCAGGGGCCGCACCACGCCCGGCTGCGGGAACGGCTCGCGGGCGGCGAGGCCGTCGACGTCGCCGACCTCGCCCGGGTGGTCGCCGGGCGTACCGTCGGCGACCTGCTGGGACTCGACGTCCCCGACGACGCGGCGGCCCGGCGCCTGTTCGCGGCCGGGGAGAAGCTCGCGTCGCTGGCCCTCGGCACCGAGGCGTCCACCCGGCTGGCCCCGGAACGGGTCGAGGCCGCCCGGGCCCTGGTCGACGAGATCACCGTCGGGGCCCGGGAGGCGTACGCGACCGCCGGCGCCGACAAGGTCCTCGGCCGCTGCCGGGAGATGGGCCTGGGCTGGGAACTCGCCCGCGGGCTGACGACGTTGATGGCGATCGCGGGTACCGAGACGGGCGCGTCCTCGCTCGGCCGCACGGTCGCCCTGCTGCACAACACTGGTCAGCAGCATGCCCTGCTCGCCGACCCCGGCCTGCTCCCCGGCGCGGTACGCGAGGGCCTCCGCGTCAGCACGCCCGCCCCGGTCATCGGCCGGCACGTCGCCCAGGACGCCGACGTCGCCGGGCACACGCTGCGCGCCGGCGACCGGGTGATGATGCTGACCTACCTCGCCGACAACCTGGCCGGGCCGTTCGACATCCGGCGCGCGTACGTGCCGCAGACGCGGCAGCTGTGGTTCGGCGCGGGCCGCCACCTGTGCCTCGGCGCGGCCATCGCCCGCGTGCAGCTGGCCGAGCTGCTGGCGGGCATCACCGCGGCCGGGCGGCCGTTCCGGGTGGTGTCCCGCCAGGCGGCGCGGCGCGTCCTCGTCCCGGCGTACGCGAGCCTGACGATCCGGCTATCCGCGTAGCCGCTCCACCGCCGCCAGGAGCCCGGCGACCGCGGGACCGTTCGTGATCTGCCCGTTGAAGATCATCTTGACGGCGTCGGCGAGCGGGACCCGGCGTACCTCCAGGTCCTGCTCTTCGTCGTGGCGCTCGAAGGCGGGGACCTCGCGCAGCTCGGTGGCGAGGAAGAGCCGGATCATCTCGGACGAGCAGCCCGGCGTGGTGTGCAGGTCGACCAGGTGATCGAGGCGGCCGGCCGTCAGGTCGGCCTCCTCGGCGAGCTCGCGCAGCCCGGTGGCGGCGGCGTCCTCGCCGGTGACGTCCACGAGGCCGGCGGGCAGCTCCCACAGGTACGCGCGGACCGGATGGCGGTACTGCCGCACCAGCACCACGCGCCCCTCGTCGTCGATCGCGACGACCCCGACCGCGCCGATGTGGCGCATGTAGTCACGCGGCGCGGTGCCACCGCCGGGCATCTCCACCTCATCGGTGACTATGTCGAAGATTCGGCCGTGGAACCGCTCGGTCGTCGCCACCACGCGATACTCATGGGTCACGCGCAACAGGCTACGCGATCGGCGTCGCGGGTGGACGGCGCGCTTTCCCCGACACCGCACCGCTTCCCCCGATACGATCACCACATCGACATCACAGCAGCCACCGTGGAAGCGGCCGGCGCGACGCTGGGCGTCGAGGAGGAGTTCCACGTCCTTTCCGGCCCCGACGGTCGCCTGAGCCCCGGCTCCCGGCGGCTGCTGGCGCTGACAGAGGGCGAGGAGGCCGTCGAGCGCGAGTTCCAGGACTCGATGATCGAGACTGCCACGCCGGTCTGCCACGACCTGCCCGGCCTGCGTACCGCCCTGCTGGGCACGCGCCGGACCCTCGTCGAGGCGGCCGACAAGGCCGGTCTCTGGCTCGCGGCCTCCGGCACCGTGCCGGCCTCCGGCACGCCCATGGGCTCCACCTTCGCCGACGAGCGTTACCGCCGCATCTCGGACGAGTACCGCCGGCTCGCGGACGAGCAGCAGGTCTGCGCGTGCCAGGTGCAGGTCGGCGTACCCGACCGCGACCTCGCCGTGCAGGTCATCGCCCGTCTGCGCGGCTGGCTGCCCACCCTGCTCGCGCTGAGCGCCAGCTCGCCCTTCTTCCAGCAGACCGATTCCGGGTACGCGTCGTACCGCGCGATCGTCCTGTCCCGCTGGCCCACCAACGGCCCGCCGCCGATCCATCCGGACTACGCGAGCCACCTGCGCTCGGTCGAGACGCTGATCCGCGCGGGCGTGATCAGCGACCACGGCATGGTCTACTACGACGCCCGGCCGTCGTACAAGTACCCGACGATCGAGCTGCGGATCGCCGACGCCTGCCCCGAGCTCGACGACGTCCTGGTCGTGGCGGCCCTGTGCCGGGCCCTCGTGATCACCGGCGCGGCCGCCGAGTTCGCCGGGGAACGGCCGTCCTACGTGCCGGACGACCTGCTGCGCGGGGCGACCTGGCGGGCGGCCCGGTCCGGCCTGCGCGGCCAGCTCATCGACCCGTACGCCGCCGAACCCGTACGCGCACCGGTGCTGGTCGGCCGCCTGCTCGCCCACCTGCGCCCGGCACTGGAGTTCACCGGGGACTGGGAACTCGTCAGCGACGGGGTGGCGGCGATCCTGCGCCGGGGCACCTCGGCCGAGGACCAGCGCCGCATCCTCGGCAGCGGCGAAGGGCTCCCCGGCATCGCCCGCGCCCTGGTAGCCCGCACCCGAGCCGCCCTCTGACGCACAAAAGATCCCGTTTGGATCAGGGATTCGCACGTAATCTTGGTCCAAGATTCGGGTGATTTCCCTGATCCAAACGGGATCTTGGCAGCGTGGGGGTTACTCGTCGATGGGGAGGCGGTCTCCGGCCGCGTAGGACAGCGACGCCTTGACGAAGCCGGCGAAGAGCGGGTGCGGGCGCGTCGGGCGGCTCTTGAGCTCCGGGTGCGCCTGCGTCGCCACGAAGTACGGGTGGATCTCCCGGTCGAGCTCGACGAACTCGACGAGGCGGCCGTCCGGCGACGTGCCGGAGACGCGCAGCCCGGCCTCCTCCAGCTTGCCCCGGTACGCGTTGTTGACCTCGTACCGGTGGCGGTGGCGCTCGGAGACGCTGGTGACGCCGTAGACCTCGGCCACGATCGACCCGGGCTTGAGCTCCGCCGGGTACGCGCCGAGCCGCATCGTGCCGCCCATGTCCCCGAGGCCGGCGACGATGTCCTCCTGGTCGGCCATGGTGGAGATGATCGGCTCGGGGGCGCGCTCGTCGAATTCGAGCGAGTTGGCGTGGGCGAGGCCGGCCAGGTTGCGGGCGACCTCGATGGTCATGCACTGCAGGCCGAGGCACAGGCCGAGGGTCGGGATGCGGTTCTCGCGGGCGTGCCGGATCGCGCCGATCTTGCCTTCGATGCCGCGGACGCCGAAGCCGCCCGGGATCACGATGCCGTCGACGCCGTTGAGCGCCTTGGCCGCGCCCTCGGCGGTCTCGCAGTCGTCGCTGCCGACCCAGCGGAGCTTGATCTTGGCCCGGTGGGCGAAGCCGCCCGCCCGGATGGCCTCCGACACCGACAGGTACGCGTCCGGCAGGTCGATGTACTTGCCGACCAGGGCGATCGTCAGCTCCGCCTTCGGGCTGTGGACGCGCTCGAGCAGGTCGTCCCAGCGCGACCAGTCCACGTCGCGGAACGGCAGGCCGAGCCGGCGTACGACGTAGACGTCGAGGCCCTCGCGGTGCAGGACCTTGGGGATGTCGTAGATGCTGGGCGCGTCCGCGGCCGAGATGACGGCCTCGGCGTCGACGTCGCAGTAGAGCGCGAGCTTGCGCTTCATGCCGTCGGGGATCTCGCGGTCCGACCGGCAGACCAGCGCGTCGGGCTGGATGCCGATGTTGCGCAGGGCGGCGACCGAGTGCTGGGTCGGCTTGGTCTTCAGCTCGCCGGACGGGGCGAGGAACGGCACCAGCGAGACGTGCAGGTAGAACACGTTCTCCCGGCCGACGTCGTGGCGGATCTGGCGGATGGCCTCCAGGAACGGCAGGCTCTCGATGTCGCCGACGGTCCCGCCGACCTCGGTGATGACGACGTCGGGGCGGCGGCCCTCCTCGTCGGCGTCGGCCATCGCCCGGATGCGCATCTTGATCTCGTTGGTGATGTGCGGGATGACCTGGACGGTGTCGCCGAGGTACTCGCCGCGCCGCTCCTTGGCGATGACCGCCGAGTAGATCTGGCCGGTCGTGACGTTCGCCTTGCCCGACAGGTCCCGGTCGAGGAAGCGCTCGTAGTGCCCGACGTCGAGGTCGGTCTCGGCGCCGTCGTCGGTGACGAACACCTCGCCGTGCTGGAACGGGTTCATCGTCCCGGGGTCGACGTTGAGGTAGGGGTCCAGCTTCTGCATGACGACGCGCAGTCCCCGCGCGGTGAGCAGATTGCCGAGGCTGGAGGCGGTGAGGCCCTTGCCGAGCGAGGAGGCGACACCCCCGGTGACGAAGATGTGCCGAGTCGGAGTGGTCCTGGCCGAAGGGCTCACTGCATTGCTCCCGTGGTTAGTTGAAGGTTCACCTCGGTGTGCTGAGCTGTTTGCGCAGGCAGTCTTGCCCAGGAAAAATCAGCCGCACGATCCACGGGATTTGAGCCTAACATGACTTGGCCCGGGTGCCGGTGAGGCGCGAGCCACATCACCAAGATCAGCCTCAGCTGAGCAGGACGTCCGCTTCCTGGTCCTGCGCGACCGTCCGCTCGTCGGCGTGTCCGCGTACGCGCAGGGCGCCGAGGGCCAGCAACGGGACCACGGTCGCGGCGGCGGCCCCGGCGACGTTCAGGGCGGCCCCGCCGACCAGTCCGGCCAGGATCGTCGCGACGGCGATGCCGGTGACCGCCGCGCGTACGGCCGGGTAGACGCCGAACAGCCGCTTCAGGCCGCCCCAGGGGCGCAGCAGCACCGACCAGACGAAGATCGCCGCACCGATGGCGAGCAGGGTCAGCGGCGTACCGACGAAGGCCGTCACGTTGGACTCGCTGAGCCGGTGCACGGTCAGCCCCGTGGAGCCGTGCAGCAGCTGGGTGATGAACCGGCCCAGGCTGCCCCGGTCGGCCTCGGGGCGGTGCAGGTCGATCGCGGCGAACACGCCGGTCACCAGGACGCCCGCGAGGGTGGCGTACACCAGCCGCGTGATGGTCAGCCAGCCGCCGGTGCAGATCGCCGCGGCCACGCAGACCCCGGCCGTCAATGCGATCGCGCCGCCCGCGTCCGCACCGAGGTACGGGTCGCCGACGAAGACGACCGCCAGGCCCCCGAGACTGCCCACGACCCACGGCCGGTGCCGGCGCGGCGCGATCTGCGCGAGGCAGCCCGCCGCCAGCAGCACGCCGGAGATGAACACGCCCAGGCCCACCACGCCGAGGCCGGAGTACCGGCCGCCTTCCAGCGCCGAGTAGCCGGCAACCCCGTTGAGCTGCAACTTCGCGCCCGTCGCCAGGTCGACGCCGACCGCCACCGCGGCCAGCGCGGCCACCATGCCGGCCGGGCCGAGCGTACGCCGGAACGGCGGCAGCAGCCGGACGACCACGGTCGCGAGGACGATCCCGGCCAGCGTGAGGCCCCAGAACACCCAGCCCGGATGGCCCGACTTCCACCACGGGACGAGCCCGGCGGCGAGGGCGGCCGGGATCGCGACGGCCGCCGCGACGAGGGTGAGCTCGGCCCAGCTGTTCCACCGGGGGATGCCGCGGACGAACCGGGTCGGCAGGCCCGCCTTCGTGTACGAGCGGCGCAGCAGGAAGCCGACCGCGACGAAGGCGGCGAGCTGGACGGCCATCAGGACGCCGAAGAACCAGCCCGCGACGCCCTTCTGCACCCTGGCCTGCAGGTCGGCCCCGGCCGGTACGCCGATCGCCGCGTTCAGGTCCGTCGGCCGTCCCTGGGCGGGCAGGGCGGCCGTGCCCCGGAACAGCTTGCCCGGCGCGGGCCGGCCGAGGACGTGCAGGATCGTGGGCGCGAGGTCGATGAGCTGGATGTAGCCGTTGCGGCCGGTGCCGGCCGAGGTGAGCCAGCCGCCGGCCCAGCCGGGGCCGTCGACGATGGCGACGTGCAGGCTCTGGTCGGTGGCGGCGGTGTCCGAGACGCCCGCGACGATCACCGTGGAGTTCGGCGGCCGAGCCGCGAGGACCTTGGCCAGCAGCGCGTCGGCCTGGGCGGCCTGGGCGCGCCGGTCGGCCGGCAGCTGGGCGTCGACCGTGCCGAGGTCGGCGACCGACAGCACGCACGACCCGAACAGGGCCGCCAGCTGTGCCGCGTCGTCCGGGACCGCCGGCTCGTACCGGTCCACCCGGCCGTACGGGCGCACGGTCGCGACCGCCGCGCCGGGGCCGACGGCGACCGTGCAGCGTACGGCGTTGGGCAGCGCGCTCGGCACGGCTCCCCAGGAGTTCTTGCTGTTGTTGAAGATGATCAGCCGCTGCTCGTCGACCGGCAGGGACGCGCCGAGCCCGTCCTTGGTCCGGGTGACCTGCTCGTCGCCGCGCGGGCACGGCCCGGTCACCTTCGGCGGGTTCCCCGACAGCCCGCGGTACGCGTAATTGCCCGCCGACAGGGTCGTCCACCCGTCGCCGGGGCAGGTCGGGCTGACGGCGGAGCGTACCGAGAGGGAGCCGATCGAGCCCTGCTCCGCCAGGTGCCACAGGTTCGGCGTCGCGGCCGGGGAGAGGTCCTCCCAGCGCAGCCCGGGTACGCCGGCCACGATCACGTAGTCGGCCCGGGTGGACGGGGTCTCGGGCTCGCCGGCGTACGCGGGCGCGGGCAGTGCGAGCGCGGCGAGGAGGGCGAGGAGGGCGGCGAGGGGTCGCATCTGATCAGTCCCTGGACGCCGGTGCCCGGTCGAGGAGGCCGGCGTACAGGTCGATCGTCCGATGGAGCATGTCCTCCGCGCCCGGCCAGGCGGCCGCCCGTTCCCGGCCGGACGCGGCCAGCGCCGAGCGGCGGGCGGGGTCGTCGAGGAGGCGGCGTACGGCCTTGTCGAGCGCGTCGACGCTGTCCGGTTCGATGAACTCGGCGGCGTCGCCGACCAGTTCGGGCAGGCCGCCGACCCGGGTCGCGACGAGCGGCAGGCCGGCCGACAGGGCCTCCTGGGCGAACAGCTGCCGGGCCTCCCAGTCGCTGCACACCACGCCGAGATCGGCGGCGACGAGCAGGTCGGGTACGTCGTCGCGGTGGCCGAGCAGCTGCACGGGGGCGTGATCGGCCGAGATCTGGGCGGCCAGGTCCAGATAGGACGGTCCGCTGCCGGCGATGACGACCTTCAGCCCCGGCACCTCGGTACGCCATCGGGCGGCCGCCGAGACCAGCAGGTCGTAACGCTTCTGCGGGTGCAGGCGGCCGACGGACAGCACCAGCGGCGCCGACGCCGACAGTCCCAGCTCCGCGCGGACGCGTTCCCGGCCGCGCCGGGCCGGCTCGCGTACCGGGGCGCCGACCTCCCACAGCCGGGCGTCGGTCGAGCCCGCGGCCCGCGCCCGGTCGACGAGGTCGGTGGAGGCGCCGAGCGTGACGGTCGCCGCGCGGGCCACGATCCGTTCCAGCATCGCGTGCACACCACCGCGTACGCCCCCGCGCAACGGCGCGTTGTGCCAGGTCACGACGATGGGGGCGGTCGGGCGGGCGAGCGCCGCCGTGAACCCGGCGCGCAGGCTGTGGGCGTGCACGACCGCCGGGCGTACCGCCGCGAGGATGCGGCGCAGCGAGCGCACGGCCCGCAGATCGCCCGGCGTGGGGTTGGCGGGGATCTCCAGCGGCGTGAAGGCCGCGCCGGCGGCGGTGAAGCCGAAGCGCGTCTCGGTGGCGGCCGGAGCGGCGACGGTGACCGCGACGCCCGCCGCGGCCAGGCCCCGAGCCAGCGACAGGACGTGCTGGCCGATGCCGCCCGTGCTGCTCGCGAGGACCAGCAGCACCGGTCCCCGGAAGTCCTGTGTCACGCCGCTCCCCCTTCGCCACGCCGCAGCCGCCGAGCCGCGATCGCGCGCAGGTCACCCCCGTCGAGCAGGAGCACGACACCGCCGAAGACGGCGATCACCGCGACCGCGGCGGCGATGCCGAGGACGATCACCCCCGCTGCCGCCGACGGTAGCCCACCGGCCAGCCACACCACCGCATTGCCCGCCGCCGCGCCGAGCCCGGCCGCGAGCAGGCCCGCGATACCCGCGCGAGCCAGTCCCGGCATTGTCGCACCGTCCCGGCGGACCGCCGCGAGCAGTGCCACACCCAGCACGGTCATGCCTACGCTGGTCGCCAGGCCCAGCGCCGCGATCCGCTGCGGCAGCGCCCAGGCCAGCAAGGGCATCATGATCGCCGCGGTGCCCCAGCCCAGGCCGAAGCACACCGCCGCCGCGCGCTGGCGGCCGCGGGCGTACAGGGCGCGGCTGAACAGGGCGGCCACGCCGTAGCCGAGCAGGCCAGGCGCGAACGCCGCGATCGCCCAGGCCAGCGGGGCCGGGTCCGCGCCCTTCGACAGGAACGCGGCCGCCGGGCCCGCCACCCCGGCCAGCAACGCCACCCCCAGGCAGCTCAGCACGGTCACCGCCCGCGTCGTGCGGGCCAGGACTCGCTGGTACGCGTCGCGGTCGCCGGTCGCCGCCGACTCGGCGAGGGCCGGGTAGGCGGCGGTCGCGGCGGGCACCGCCAGCACCGCCCAGGGCAGCAGGAACACGGTCTGCGCGACGGTGAACACCAGCGCCGCGCCGTCCCCGCCGGACTGGTTGGCCAGCCGCAACGCCACGATCAGCGCGATCTGCTGGGCGAGCACGGTGAGCAGGCCGCTGACCGCCAGGCTCGGCACGTTCGGGTTCGTGAAACGCCAGTGCGGGCGTACGCGCAGCCGCAACGAGCGCAGCGGGATCAGCAGGCAGCCGCTGAGCACCACGACGCCCAGGGTCGTCCCGACGGCCAGGATCGCCCGCCCGGTCGACGTCGACTCCGCCAGCGTCGCCCGGGCCCCGTCGACGGCGGCGAAGAGCGCGTACGTGCCGATGACGACCAGGCTGGACAGCAGTGGCGCGATCACCGGCCAGGCGAACCTCCGATGCGACTGCAGTACGCCGATCAGCACGACCCCGAGCCCGTACAGCGGGATCTGGATCGCGAAGACCCGCAGCATGCCCGCCCCGGCGGAGAGCATCTCGGGTGTCCAGCCGTTCCCCGCGACGAGCCGGATCACCCAGTCGGCCCCGGCGACGACGATCAGGGCCAGCGGCGTCAGCAGCGCCAGCACCCAGCTCAGCAGCGCCGACGTGGTACGCGACACCTCGTCGCGGTCCCCGGCGGCGACCGGTGCGGCGAGCAGCGGGACGACCAGGGCCGCCATCGCCCCGCCGGCGACGATCTCGAAGATGATGTTCGGGATCGCGTTCGCGGAGGCGTACACGCTGCCGAGATCGGTCTGCCCGACAGCCAGGGTCAGCACCCAGGTACGCCCGAAACCGATCACACGGCTCACGACTGTGAGCACCGCGATGAGGGTCGCGGCACGGGCGATACGGCTCACTGCTGGGGCGCTACGGGCTTCTGTGGCGCGATGGGCTTCGCGGGTTTCGCGTACGGGATGCGGCCGAGTTCGTCGATCTCCCGCAGCACCGGCGTGCTCTCGATGACCTGCGTGAAGCTGACCTTCTCGCTGGCGGCCGTCAGCCCGGCCAGGCCGGCGAGGGCGACCAGGCGGCCGAACACGCCGGTACGCGCCGCGTAGGCGGTCCCCATCAGCGCCCCGTACGCGTTCGCCCCGCAGTCGCCCAGCATCGTCTCCTCGCCGAGGTCGGCCGGCATCAGCCCGGACGCGGCGCCGACCGGTCCGACCGCCAGCCCGCCCCGGCGGCCGGCCGACAGCGGCGTACCGACGATCACACCGGCCTTCAAGGCCCGGCCAGGACGCAGGTCGAGCAGATTGAACAGGTTGGCCGAGCCGGCGATCACGCCCGCGCCGAGCAGGGTGTCGACCGCCGTGCGGACCGGGCCGCGGCCACGGCTCCTGGTCACCAGGGCCGACGCGACCAGCCCGGCCGCGCCGACTCCGACGATCTTCACGAAGCCGCTGGTGACCCGGCCCTCCTGGAAAGCGCCGAGGTGGCCCCGGAAGCCCTTGGCCTTGTGCTCGGGGCGCTGGCCGACGACGTCGTCGTAGAGCCCGACCGCGCCCGAGCCGAGCCCGGCGACCAGGGCGGCGGCGGCCGCGCGGCCCTCACCCGCACCGGCGGCGCTGGTCACGGCGGCCGAGATCGCCAGCGCCGGGCCGCCGGCCAGGCTGACCGTCGAGCCCCGGAAGTTGACGCGTTCCAGCCGCTCGGCGGCGTCCGAGTCGCGCAGCGCGCGCTGGAGTTTCTGCGCGGCCAGCGCGCCCGCCCCGGCCAGCGCGATGCGGCCGAGGACCCGTCCCCAGGTCATGTGTGGGTTCTCTCCCTATAAGCGGGCTGCTACGGGCAGTCCCTACGCGGGCTGCTTCGGCATGAGCGAGGTCGCACCGGAACCGACGCCGTACTGGCCGCTCTTGCCGCCGACCAGCTGCTCCCAGCCCGCCAGGGCGGCGACGACCTGCCCCTGCATCGTGGAGGCGTCGTCGACCGTGCTGACCGTCTTCACGAGCGCCGGGTCGGCGCGTACGCCGGCGATGACGTTGCCGTCACCGCCCAGGACGCCGGCGACGACGATCGGGCCGGCCTTGTCGAACTGCACGACGGTGGTCTGGACGTTGGTGTTCTTCTGCGACGCGGCGGAGTCGGTGTAGGGCATGCCCGACACCACCACGACCGCCTCGGCGGGGCCGGACACCTTGCCGTCCACACTGAGGTAGCTGCTCTTGGTGAAGGCCGACAGGACCGTGTTCATGTCGTTGGCGCCCACCGCCGGGGTGCGGTCCATCAGGACGGCGGCCAGCAGGGCGCTGGCCGTCTCCACGACGTCGCTGTTGGAGGGCAGGGTGGTCGCGGGCACCGAGGCCGGCAGCGACTTCTCCGCCAGCTCCTGCAGCTCGCTCGCGTTCTCCGGGTCGAAGAACTTGTCGTTGAGGTTCACCGTGCCGGTGATCTTCGCGCCGGCGGCGGTCAGCTCGGTGCTGACGCCCTTGGTGTAGTCGCGGCCGGCCGGGAAGGTGACGACGAGCACCCGCCGCCCGGTCAGCTTGCCGCCCAGCAGGTAGGGCGCCGACTCGGAGACGAAGTCGTCCTTGCGGCTGGCCTCCTCCTGCATGCTCGCGATCTGGTCGCGGTACTGCTGGTTGGACTTGGTCATCGCGGTGATCCGCTCCTGGAGCGCGTCCGCCGCGGGTCCGTTGAGCGCCGCGGTCCCGACCACCAGGCCGATGGCGAGGGCCAGAAAGACCGCCGTCAGCGACACGACGTGGTACCTGAAGTTGATCACAGTCGGTATCCCTAGAACAGACGCTGCAACTGGAACATCAGATTGTCCCACCACTCCGCGACGACAGCGAGGTAGGCCTTGCCGATAGTGGACACCGCCACTGCCGCGGCCATGGCGGCGATCGCCGACAGCACCAGGAGCAGCAGGGACGAGCCGGAGATGCTCTGCCGGTAGAGCCGGCTCACGCCCTTGGCGTCGACCAGCTTGCCGCCGATGCGCAGCCGCGTGAGGAAGGTGGAGGCCATGCCGCCGCGCCCCTTGTCGAGGAACTCGACCAGGGTGGCGTGCGTACCCACCGCGACGATGAGGGACGAGCCCTTCTCGTCGGCCAGCAGCATCGCGATGTCCTCGCTGGTCGCCGCAGCCGGGAAGGTGATCGCGGGCACACCCAGCTGGTTCATCCGGGCCAGCCCCGGCGCCCGCCCGTCCGGGTACGCGTGCACGACGATCTCCGCGCCGCAGCGCAGCACGTCGTCGGAGACGGAGTCCATGTCGCCGATGATCATGTCGGGCGTGTACCCGGCCTCGACCAGCGCGTCCGCCCCGCCGTCCACGCCGATGAGCACCGGCTTGAACTCGCGGATGTAGGGCCGCAGCACGTCGAGGTCGGCCCGGTAGTCGTAGCCGCGCACGACGATCAGGCAGTGCCGGCCGGCGATCTGCGTCACCACGTCGGGTACGCCGACCCCGTCCAGCAGCAGCTCACGCTCCTGCTTGAGGTACTCCATCGTGTTCGCGGCGAAGGCCTCCAGCTGGACCGAGAGCCCCTCGCGGGCGTCCACCATGGACTTCGCGACGGTCTCGGCGTCCTGGCGTACGCCGTGCGCGACCGGCTCGTCGCCGAGGAAGATCGTGTTCCCCTCGACGCGGACGTCGTCGCCTTCGCGTACGTGCTGGAAGATCCCCTCGCCCAGGTCGTCGAGGAGCAGGATGCCCGCCTCGACGAGCACCTGGGGCCCGAGATTCGGATAGCGGCCCGAGATCGACGGCTTGGCGTTGAGCACAGCTGCGACGCCCACCGCGACCAGGGAATCGGCCGCCACCCTGTCGATGTCAACGTGGTCAATGACCGCGATATCGCCCGCGCGCAGCCGGCCGACGAGGCGCTTCGTCCGTCGGTCGAGCCGTGCGGTGCCTGTGATCGTGCCCGGTTCGGCGCTCCGGGTCCGGCGCAAGGTGGGTAGACGCATCGGGGCCATCCTGGCATGCCAACGCCATGATCGCCTACTCGAAACGCGCAAGATCGGCCGGTGGGGACGCGGAAACCCCGCCGAACGTACGCCACAGCCGCAGGTCCGGCAACCCGTACGCTTCCTGTCCCCGTATGCCATCTTGTTACCGTCCGCCCGCCTTGATCCTTTTTTCCGCGCCCCCGCTGCCCTCACTCCCACCCCTCACCCCGCGACCCCCAAGATCCCGTTTGGATCAGGAAAATCACCCGAATCTTGGGCCTTGATTACGTGCGGATCCCTGATCCAAACGGGATCTTGGGGCCGGGGCCGGGCTCTCGGAGCGGGATCCGGGGTGGGTAAGCCGGCGCGCTGCGGGCGCGAAAAAACGGCGCCGCCCCGAACGGGAGCGGCGCCGGCGTTCGTCGTGAACCGGGTCTCAGGCCGCCCGTTCCCGGGCCGCCACCGCGAGCAGTTCCTCCGCGTGCGCGATACCGAGATCCGAGTCGGGCAGGCCGGCCAGCATGCGAGCCAGCTCCCGGGCGCGGGCGGTCTCCTCGACGACGCGTACGCCGGAGGTCGTGATCGCCCCGCCGGTGTCCTTGGCCACCACGAGATGCCGATCGGCGAACGCGGCCACTTGCGGCAGGTGCGTCACCACGAGAACCTGGTGGCTGCGGGCCAGCCGGGCGAGCCGCTTGCCGATCTCGACCGCCGCCTGGCCGCCGACACCCGAGTCGACCTCGTCGAAGACGAGCGTGGGCGGGCCGCCGGCCCCGGCGAACACGACCTCGATGGCGAGCATCACGCGGGACAGCTCACCGCCCGAGGCGCCCTTCTGCAGCGGCAGCGCCGGGGCGCCCGGATGGGCCAGCAGGCGCAGCTCCACCTCGTCCGCCCCGTCGGCCGTGATCCCGGCCTCCTCGCCGTCGACGACGAGGCTCGGCTCGGACTTGCCGGCCGGCCGCGGCAGCACCATCACCTGTACGCGCGAGTGCGGCATCGCCAGCCCGGCCAGCTCGACGGTGACCTTGTCGGCGAACTGGCCGGCCGCGCCCAGGCGGGCCGCGCGCAGGCGGGCCGCCGCCCCGGCCACCTCGCCGGCCAGGCGCTGACGCTCCCGGTCGAGCTCCTCCAGCGCCTCGTCGGACACGTCCAGCTCGGACAGCCGCTTCTGGGCGTGGTCGGCCCAGGCGATGACGCCCTCGACGTCGTCGGCGTACTTGCGGGTGAGGCCGCGCAGGGCCGCCCGGCGCTCGTAGATCGCCTGCAGCCGCTCGGGGTCGGCGTCGAGGCTGGCCAGGTACGCCGACAGCTCGACCGCCACGTCGCCGAGCAGGCTCGCGGCCTCCTCCAGCCGCAGGCCCAGCTCGCCGAGGAGCGGGTCCAGGGTGGCCTGCGCCTCCAGGCTGCGCCGGGCGGTGTTGACCAGGCTGCTCGCGTCGGCGGCCTCGTCCTCGCCCGAGATCGCCTGGTGCGCGATGGTCGCCGCGGTACGCAGCCCCTCCGCGTGCTCCAGCCGCTGCGCCTCGGTACGCAGTTCCTCGTCCTCGCCGGCCTGCGGCGCGACCCGGGTGATCTCGTCGAGCCCGAGCCGCAGCAGATCGGCCTCCTGGCTGCGTTCCCGGGCGTTGCGCCGGCGGTCGGCGAGGTCGTCCTCGATCCGCCGCCACGCCGTGAACAGCTCCCGGTACTCCGTGAGCAGCTTCTCGTGTTCGGGCCCGGCGAACCGGTCGAGCGAGGCGCGCTGCTCGGCCGGGCGCAGCAGGCGCAGCTGGTCGGACTGCCCGTGCACGGCGACGGTCTGCTCGCCGATCTCGCCGAGCAGGCTGACGGGCACCGAGCGGCCGCCGACGTGCGCCCGCGACCGGCCCTCGACGGTCACCGTCCGGCTGAGCAGCAGGCTGCCGTCGTCGTCGGGTTCGGCGCCGGCGTCCACCACCCGCGCCGCGACCGCCTTGGCGGTCTGCGAGGACAGGCGCAGCCGGCCCTCGACCGTCGCCCGGCCGGGGTCGGCCCGCACGCGGCCCGCGTCGGCCCGGCCGCCGAAGAGCAGCCCCAGCCCAGTGACGACCATGGTCTTACCGGCGCCGGTCTCACCGGTGATCACGTTCATGCCGCGAGTGAGCGGCAAAGTCGTGTCTTCGATGACCCCAAGGCCGGTGATGCGCAACTCCTCCAGCACACCAGGGAGATTAGTCCACATGTACGACACTGTCACCTAGCGTGTACCCGCGCGGGGACACCCGGGCTCAGGCCTGGCCCCGCCAACCCACCACAGGCAGCCCGAACTTCGCCACGAGACGGTCGGTGAACGGTCGCTGGCGCAGCCGGACGACGCGTACGGGCAACTCTCCGCGACGGACGGTCACCCTGGCCCCGGGCGGCAGGTCGAACGTCCGGCGGCCGTCGCAGCACATCAGGGCGCCGGAGGCGTACGGCTCGACGGTGATGAGGAACGTGGACGTGGGCGCGGTCACCAGCGGGCGGCTGAACAGGGCGTGCGCGCTGATCGGGACCAGCAGCAGCGCCTCGACCTCGGGCCACACGACCGGGCCGCCGGCCGAGAACGCGTACGCGGTGGATCCGGTCGGCGTGGCGCACACCACACCGTCGCAGCCGTAGCGCGACAGGGGTCGCCCGTCGACGTCGACGAGCACCTCGAGCATGTGCTCGCGGGAGTTCTTCTCGACCGTGACCTCGTTCAGCGCGAACGACCGCGCGATCTCCGCCCCGCCCAGCTCCGCGACGACGTCCAGGGTCAGCCGGGAATCCACCGTGTACTCACCGGCGACCACGTCGCGTACGGCCTGGTCGAGGTCGTCGAACTCGGCCTCCGCGAGGAAGCCCACGCGGCCGAGGTTGATCCCGAGCAGCGGCGCGCCGCACGGCCGCGCCAGCTCCGCCGCCCGCAGCAGCGTGCCGTCGCCGCCCAGGGCGAACACGATCTCCACACCCCGGGCCGCGTCGGGCCCGGTCACCGGGGTCACGCCCGGCATGTCCAGGTCCTCGACTTCGTCGGCGATCACGCGTACGCCGAAACCGGCCGCCAGCAGATCTCCCGCGACGGTACGCGCGTGCTCGGTGCTGTCCTTGCGCCCGGTGTGCGTGACGAGCAGCGCCTCCCGCCCCGGCCGACCGTTCATCGCTTCCCCCTAGGTGTCCCCGACCCAGTCTGCCCCGGCCGCGGCGTACACCTGAGCCGGGTCCGCCGCCGGAGCACCCTGGCGGAACCAGAGGAAGAACTCGACGTTGCCCGACGGGCCGGGCAGCGGCGAGGCGACGACACCGGCGACGCCGAGACCAAGATTCCACCCGGCGGCGGCGACGTCCAGCACCGCCTCGGCGCGCAGGGCCGGATCGCGGACCACACCGCCCGAGCCGACGCGTTCCTTGCCGACCTCGAACTGGGGCTTGACCATCAGGGCCAGATCGCCGTCCGTGCAGGCCGCGAGGGCCGGCAGGACCAGTCGCAGGGAGATGAAGGACAGGTCGGCGACGGTCAGCTCGACCGGCCCGCCGATCGTCTCGGGTGTGATCGTTCGCACATTCGTCCGCTCGATCACCGTCACCCGCTCGTCGGTCCGCAGCGACCACGCGATCTGCCCGTACCCGACGTCGACCGCCACCACGTGCCCGGCGCCCCGGCGCAGCAGGACGTCGGTGAAGCCGCCCGTCGAGGCGCCCGCGTCCAGGCAGCGGCGGCCGGCGACGACCAGCCCCTCGGGTGTGAACGCGTCCAGGGCGCCGGCGAGCTTGTGGCCGCCCCGCGACACGTACTCGTCCCCGGCGGCCTCCTTGAGTACGCGTACCGCGTCCGCCGGGTCGACCATGGCGGCCGGCTTGCGGGCGAGCGTTCCGCGTACCTCGACGAGGCCGGCCTCCACGAGCGAGGCGGCCTGCTCCCGTGACCGGGCGAGCCCGCGGCGGACCAGTTCGGCGTCGAGCCGGATGCGCTTGGCCACGGACGGCTCAGGCTTCGTCGATGGTGGACAGCGTTTCGCGCAGCGTACGATGCGCCGCTTCGAAGGCTGCCACCTGCTCCGAGACGGGCAGGCCGGCGGCGTTGTCGAGCGAACGCAGCGCCTCGTCGACGGCCCGGTGGCCGGTCTGCGCGATCGGCTGGACCGGCAGCGGGATGACCAGCTTCGGCGGCTCGGGGACCACGATGGGCTCGGGAGCCGCAACCTGCTCGGGGACGGCGACGCCCCCGGGGACCGCAACGTGCCCGGCGACGGGCGCCGGATCGGCCGGTCGCGCAGGGGTCAGCGCGGCGATCTCCGCCGCGGCCCAGCCGTCGGCTGCCTCCCCGGCATCTTGTACGTCTTCAGCAGCGGCAACGTCCTCAGCAGCTGGAACGTCTTCAGCAGCTGGAACGTCTTCAGCGGCTCGAACCTCCGCGGCGACCGGCTGAACGCCGTCGCGCTTCCTCAGCCAGGCGGCCGCGGCACTCGCCAGATCGTTGCCGCCGCCGCGCTCGACGGCCGGGGCCGCCATCCCGGCCAGTACCTCGGCGACCGACCCGAGCCCGAGCGGCTCGGCTGCCACCTCGTCGGTCTCGGCGGCCTCAGCGACCGCCTCGGCGGCCTCGTCAGCAGGCTGAGGGAGAGCGGGCTGGGCGGCGACAGGCTGGGCGGCAGCGGGCTCGATGTCGTCCCAGTCGTCCCAGTTCTCGTCGTCGGCGTCCTCGGCCCCCCAACCACCGCCGGGCGTCCACCCCGTACGCGCACCGCCCGCCCCGGCACCGTGCGGCGCCGAGGCGGACAGGTCGTCGAACTCGTCGGTCACTGCGCCGATCCCGGACCGGTCGCCTTCTTGGCCGGCGCCTTCTTCGCGACGGCCTTCCGGGCGGGCGCCTTCGCCGGCGTCGTCTTGGCCGGTGCAGCCTTCGCCGGTGCCGCCTTGGCCGCGGGTGCCGCCGGCTCGGCCTTCGCGGGCGCTGCCTTGGCGGTCTTCGCCGGGGCAGCCTTCGCGGGGGCCTTCGCCGGAGCGACGGTCTTCTTGGCGACGGCCTTCTTCGCGACCGTCTTCACCGCGGTCTTCGCCGCGGTCTTGGTCGCGTCGGGCTCCGTCGGCGGCGTCGCCTTCGACGCCGGGCTGACCGGCGCGATGCCGATCGCGGGCGCCGCCACGTCGAGCGCCGGCACGCCGGCCGGTGCGTCCAGCAGCGCCTCGCCCGTCGGGTCGGCAGCCGCGGACTCCGCCGCGCTCAGCTTCGTCTCGAGTTCCGCGACACGCTTCTTCAGCGCCTTCAACTCGTCCGCCTTCGCCAGGCCGACGCGGTTGAGCGCGCGGTCGAGCTCCTCACGGACGAGGGTGGTGATGGCGTCCCGGTTGGCCAGCCCCGTCGCCATCAGGTCCTCGGCCATCGTCTGCAGCTCGCCGGCCTTGGTGCCGCTCTTGCCGACGAGCTCCTTGACCGCCTTCTGCGCCTTCTTCTGCGACGTCTTCGTCAGGCCGTAGGCCAACTCCAGGTACGACCGCCATGCGTCGGCCATCGTCACCGGCTCCTCTCCAGTACCCCGCTCATCCGAGTTCCCCGTATGAAACAACGTTCTCGCGGTACCACGGTACCGGCAGCGGGTTCAGGCGCTCTTCAACAGGCCCGACACGTCGTCCGCGACGTAGGTCGGCCGCTCCTCGGGCGCCACAGTGGACAGATCTTCGCGTTTGCTCACACCGGTCAATACCAGCAGGCTGTCGAGGCCGGCATGGTGGGCTCCGGCGATGTCGGTGTCGATCCGGTCGCCGACGACCAGGGCCCGGCGGGCGCCCGCGTCGCGCGCCGCCGCCAGGAACAGCCCCGGCTCCGGCTTGCCGATCACGACGTCCGGCCGGCGGTCGAGCGCCGTCGCCAGCACCGCCACCAGAGAGCCGTTGCCCGGCAAAGCCCCCCGCGGGCTCGGCAGCGTCCGGTCGGTGTTGGTGGCCATCCAGAGGGCCCCCGCGCGTACGGCCAGGGTGGCCTCGGCGAGGTGAGCCCAGCCGACCTGCGGACCGTAACCCTGCACGACCGCGACGGGCTTGTCCTCGGCGTTCGCGACCACGCGCAGCCCGGCCTCCGCGACCTCCTCGCGCAGCGCCTCGGCCCCCACCACCAGGACCGGGTCACCGGGCTGGAAGCGTCGCGCCAGCTCGGCGGCCGCGGCGCCCGCGGAGGTCGAGACCTCCGCGGCGCTCGCGGTGATGCCCATGCCGTTCAGCAGGTCCGCGACCTCGCCCGCGCGCCGCGAGGCGTTGTTCGTCGCGAACCTCACGGGTACGCCGTCAGCCCGCAGCCGGGCCAACGTCTCGACCGCCCCGGTGATGGGGCGGTCGATCAGGAACACGACGCCGTCGAGATCCAGAATGACGAGGTCGTACGCGTCCACGAGCCGATCGGTCACGCGGCCCTGCCGTCCCCGTCCTCGGCCGCCGGCCCGCCGGTCGGGTTCCCGCTCACCAGGCGGCCCGGCTCGGGAACCGAGTCGGCATCGGTCTCGTCGTCGAATTCGTCGGTGTCGGCGGCGTCGTCGAGCGGCAGCCCGTTCTCGTACGCGGTCTCGTCCTCACCGTCGTACGCGTCCGAGTCCTCGTCGTCGTCCTCTTCGTCGCCGTCCTCTTCGTCGTCTTCGTCGTCCTCGACGTCGGGGCCGCCGTCTTCGTCCTCGCCGTCTTCGTCGTCTTCGTAGTCCTCGTCGCCGTCTTCGTCGTCCTCGTCGTCTACGTCGGCGTCGTAGTCCTCGTCGTCTTCGTCGGCGTCTTCGTCGTCGTAGTCGTCCTCGTCGTCGGCGTCTTCGCCGTCCTCGCCGGCGCCTTCGCCCGACGCGTCGCGGTCGCCCTCGACGGCGTCTCCGGACACGCCTTCCTCGTCCTCGTCGTCCTCATCGCCCTCGATGTTGACCCCGTCGAGTTCGAGCAGGCGCTCGGCCGCGTCCGTCAGGCCTTCGTCGTCCACCTCGGCGGCCCGGGAGAACCACTCGCGCGCCTCGTCGGCCCGCCCGGCGTCCAGCAGCGCGTCCGCGTACGCGTACCGCAGCCGGGCCACCCAGGGCTCCGTCACGTCGGTGGTGAGCTCGCGTACCTGGAGCATCGCGACGGCCGCGTCCTTCTGGCCGAGGTCACCCCGGGCCCCGGCCGCCACGATGAGCAGCTCGATGGCCTCCTGGGTGGTCTGCTTGGCCCGGTCGGCCGCGCGGAACATGTCCACGGCCTTCTCCGGCCGGCCCAAAGCCCGCTCGCAGTCGGCCAGCACGGCCAGATGCGTCTGCCGCCCGGTCAGCCGCTGATACGTCCGCAGCTCCGAGATCGCGGTCTGCCACTCCCCCGCCCGGTACGCCGCCAGGCCCACGGCCTCGCGTACCGAAGCGATGCGGGAGGCGAGCCGGCGGGCCGCCACGGCGTGCTCCAGAGCCAGCTCGGCATCATCATCGATCAGATACCCGGTCGCCACCAGGTGCCGGGCCACGCGCTCCGCGACCGGCCGGGCCAGCGAGAGCAGCTCCGCCCGGATCTCGGTGTCGAGTTCGTCGGCGGAGATCTCCGCGGGGATCTCCGGGCCCAGGGTCCGCTCGTCGCGGGCGTCCGGCTGGCCGGACTCGTCGCGCTCCTCGAACCGGTCCCCACCGCGTACGCCTTCCCGGTCCCGGAAGCCGCCCTCACGGCGCTCGCCGCCCCGGAAGCCGCCGTCACGGTCGCCGCCCGAGCGGAAGCCGCCCTCGCGGCTGCCGCCACGGAAACCACCGTCACGGTCGCCACCGGAACGGAAGCCGCCTTCGCGGCTGCCACCACGGTCGCCGCCCGAGCGGAAGCCACCGGAACCACCAGTGCCACCGGTGCCATTGTCGCGACGCGGACCACGGTCGCCGTACGACGGACGGTCACCGCCAGAGCGGAAACCACCCTCACGGCTACCACCACGGTCACCACCCGAACGGAAGCCACCCTCACGGCTACCGCCGCTGTCGCCACCCGAACGGAAGCCACCGGAACCACCGGTGCCGCTGTCACGACGCGGACCACGGTCGCCATAGGACGGACGGTCACCACCGGACCGGAAACCGCCCTCACGGCTGCCACTACGGTCGCCGCCCTCGCGACGGTCGCCACCGGACCGGAAGCCGCCTTCACGGCTGCCACCACGGTCGCCGCCCGAACGGAAGCCACCGGAACCACCGGTGCCGCTGTCACGACGCGGACCACGGTCGCCGTACGACGGACGGTCACCGCCAGAACGGAAACCACCCTCACGGCTACCACCACGGTCGCCACCCGAACGGAAGCCACCCTCACGGTCGCCGGAGCGGAAGCCGCCCTCACGACGGTCGCCACCGGACCGGAAGCCGCCTTCACGGCTGCCACCACGGTCACCGCCCGAACGGAAACCACCGGAACCACCGGTGCCGCCGTCACGACGCGGACCACGGTCGCCATAGGACGGACGGTCACCACCAGAACGGAAACCACCCTCACGGCTACCACCACGGTCACCGCCCGAACGGAAGCCACCTTCGCGGCTGCCACCACGGTCGCCACCCGAACGGAAGCCACCCTCACGGTCGCCGCCCGAACGGAAGCCGCCAGAGCCACCGGTGCCGCTGTCACGACGCGGACCACGGTCGCCATAGGACGGACGGTCACCACCGGACCGGAAACCACCCTCACGGCTACCGCCACGGTCACCGCCGGAACGGAAGCCACCCTCACGGTCGCCGGAGCGGAAGCCGCCCTCACGACGGTCGCCACCGGAACGGAAGCCGCCTTCGCGGCTGCCACCACGGTCACCGCCCGAACGGAAGCCACCGGAACCACCGGTTCCACCGTCACGACGCGGACCACGGTCGCCATAGGACGGACGGTCACCGCCCGTGCGGGAGCCACCCTCGCGCCGATCCCCATAGGACCCACGCTCCGTACGCTC
>NZ_AUAX01000027.1:130004-130866 GCF_000428945.1 Hamadaea tsunoensis DSM 44101
CGCTCCGTACGCTCACCGCCACCGCGGAAGCCACCAGTACCACCGGTGCCGCCGTCGCGACGCGGACCACGGTCGCCATAGGACGGACGGTCACCACCGGAGCGGAAGCCACCGCCCTCACGACGGTCGCCGGTCTCGCGGCGCGGGCCACGGTCGCCGTAGGATCCGCGCTCGGTGGAGTCCCGGCGGTCCCCGAAGTCACGCCGCGGTCCGCGGTCGCCATAGGACGGACGCTCGCCCTGGTCACGGCGGGGCGCCCGGTCACCGGTGGAGCCACTGCGGAAGCCGCCGTCCCGGCGGTCGCTCGTGCTCCCCCGCTGCTCTCGGTCGCCGTATCGGCGCTCACCCGTGGGCCGGCCGCCCGTACGGTCGGAGTCGCGCCGGCCCGAGCCGTCGCGCTTGTCGGCGCTGCCGTAGCGCGGATTGTCATTAGCAGACGAGGTCACGAGCTATATCCTTCCATCACCGCGGGCGATTTCCGCGGCATAAACGCAGTTGAGGGCCGACCCGGGTAGGGCGGCCCTCAACTGGAAAGTTTGTCCGGCGGTGTCCTACTCTCCCACACCGTCCCCGGTGCAGTACCATCGGCGCTGGAGGGCTTAGCTTCCGGGTTCGGAATGTGACCGGGCGTTTCCCCTCCGCCATGACCGCCGTAACACTATCAACATGTCAAACCACCCTGAACACACCGATCCGAGATCGGGTCGGGGCTGTTTGTATGCCGTGATGTGAAAAGTGGACGCGAGACATCAAAGTCGTTTGAAGTTAGTTAAGTCCTCGGCCTATTAGTACCGGTCGACTGAACCCGTTACCGGGCTTACATCTCCGGCCTATCAACCCAGTCGTCTATCTGGGGGCCTTA
>NZ_AUAX01000028.1 GCF_000428945.1 Hamadaea tsunoensis DSM 44101
TACGGCAGCCGAAGATTCTGATCATCGACTGATGTCGACGAGGGTTCGGCGTTTGTGGTGGTAGTGGCGGGCTCTGGCTTGGTGGACGAGGCGCCAGGCGAGCCAGGACAGCGCATGCCGCATCGTCATATCGGGCTTGGCGAATACGAAGGTGAGGAGGCGGCGGATCTCGGCCGCGCTCAGTGGTCCGATCTCGTCGGCGGGCGGGACGGCGGAGGGCTGGGGTCGGGGCTGTTGGGCGGCGAGCACGGCCAGGAACGCCGCGGCGAGTAGGACCAGGGTGGTGTAGCGATGCCAGGAGAGCCAGGTGCGGACCTGATGTTGGTCCAGGCCGGTCTGGCCTTTGGTGTCCTGGAAGCAGGACTCGATCGGCCAGCGCAGCCCGGCGGTCCAGGTCAGGGTGGGCAGGCTGACGGGGGTCGGTGACCAGCACCGGTAGTAGGCGGTTTCGCCGGTGGTTTCGTTGCGGCGCAGCAGTAGCCAGTGGTGGCCGTGGTGGGTTGCGTCGCTTTCGGTCTCGATGATGTTCACCCACGTCCACTGGTAGTAGCGGGGTCCTTTCGAGCCCCAGCCGGCCAGGTAGCGGCCCCACACTTCGGCGGGTAGTGAGGCGGCCAGCTGGGCGGCGGTGATGGTCAGGCTCGGATGGTCCCAGCGGGTCAGGGCGGTGTCGCAGCGGATCGCCAGGACGTAGCCGACCTGCCGGGCCCGTAGGTGGGCGCGCAGCTTCGTGTCGTTGCCGTAGACCTCGTCGCCGGTCACCCATCCGGCTTCGACACCGGCGTCGAGGGCGTCTTCGATCATCTGCCAAGCCAGCTGTGGCTTGGTCGAAAAGCCGATGTCGTCGGGCACGTTCGCGGCGGTGCACCGTTGCGGATCGTCGGTCCAGCCGGCGGGCAGGTAGAGCCGGAAGTCGACCAAGGCCCGGCCGCCGGCGCGGGTGGCGTAGGCCAGATGCACACTGACCTGCGCGTTGTCGACCTTCCCGAGGGTGCCGGTGTATTGCTGCTGCACGCCGACGGTCTTGATCCCCTTCTTGGCGTCGCCGGTCTCGTCCACGATCAGCACCCCGCCGGGGCCGAGCCCGGCCACCACGTAGTCACGGATCTGCGCCCGCACGAACGCGTCATCCCACGACGCCGACGCCAGGAGCCGTTGCATCCCACCGGGATCACTCTCACCGGCGTACTCCGCGATCTGCCAGCAGGTACGCACCTCGATCGGGCCGAGCAGGGCCTGGACGAACAGCCGGGCTCGACGGCGGGGCTCGACCCGGGCGAACGCCGGCGCCACGCGCGCGAACAGCGAGTCGAACTCCTCCCGCCACCCGGCAGGGTCTATCCTGGCGGCAACGGTCGCCGCGACCTCATGTATGTCCACAACAGACATGATCTAGCGGCGACCGTGCCTACTTCCCCTGCCACACACCGACTTTGCCAACCCGTGACCATCGACCGGGCGAACAAAAAACGATCTTCGGCTGCCGTACTAGTTCAGGATCGTCGGACCAATGAAGGATCTCGCCGAGATCGTGCAGCGCGCCCAGCAGAGCGTTCTGGGTTTCGGGCTCGGGGTTGCCGTGATCTGCGAGCAGGTCGCGAACCTGGGCCTGGGGCATATGAGTGTGAGAGTCTGCGCGGATGGCATCCTGGGCGGCTTTCCAAGTCGCGGGCCAAGGCCTGCCCATCAGGGGTAGGGCAGCGGCGTGCCGGGCGATCAACGTACGCAGCTCGTCGATGCCGTCGCGGGTGGCGTTGTCGACCTCGATGAAATCGCAGATCTTCGGATACGCCGCCCGTAGCTGTGGGCGAGGCAGATCAGGTCCCCGTTCTGCGGCGTGAGTGGCAACGACCAGGATAGGGGCCTTCGGCGCGCGGGCCGTGATCAGGTCCAGCCAGTAACGCAACCTGCCGTACTCGTAGCCAGCGCGAGCGTTCCACACAAGCACGAACAACGATTGGTCGGTAAGGAAAAACTGATGGGTGGCATGATAGATTTCCTGCCCACCGAAATCCCAGACCGCCAGCTGCATCATCACATTCGTACGGTCCGGATGCAGCTCATCGATGCCACGGCCCAGCTCCTGAGAATGGTCAGTGTGTGGTACAGAGAGCTCGGTGATCTGTAGCCCGTGTGTCGTGACCTCGCCGGCGTCATAAGGGAGGCCAAGGAGTGCCTTCACCAGCGAGGTCTTACCACCGCCGCCTTGGCCCACGAGAAGCAGCTTCGAACGCCATTGCAGCTGGCTTCGCGTGAGCAAGCCTCGCATGAACTCGATGACTGCCTGCGTGCCTTGGGCCGTGACCGCGGGAGGCGGCGTAACCAACGGATTGTCGCCGAGGCTCAGCTCGGTGAGCCGAGTCAGATCGCCACACTCTGGCGGCAGCCCGGTCAGCTGGTTGCCGTTTAGATGGAGGGTGGCGAGTCTGGAGAGTTCGCCGATCTCTGGTGGCAGCTTGGTCAGCTGGTTGCCGTTCAGATCGAGGGTGGCGAGTCTGGAGAGTTCGCCGATCTCTGGCGGCAGTCCGGTCAGCTGGTTTCCGCCGAGGTTCAGGTAGGTAAGTTGGGTGAGATTGCCGATCTCTGGCGGCAATCTGGTCAGCTGGTTCTCGCCGAGGTTCAGGTAGGTGAGTTGGGTGAGATTGCCGATCTCTGATCGCAATTGGATTAGTTGGTTGCCGTTAAGGCCCAAGTTGGTGAGCTGGGTAAGAATTCCGATCTCTGACGGCAGCTCGCTCAGCTGATTGCCGTGGAGGCCCAGGGCAATCAGCTGAGCGAGCGTGGCGATATCTGGCGGAAGCTCTGTTAGCTGGTTTACACCTAGCGTCAGGTAGGTCAGCCGGGTGAGGTTGCCGATCTCAGCCGGCAGCGTGGTCAGGCGGTTGGCGCCGAGATTTAGGTTGGTGATCCTGGTGAGATAGCCGATCTCTTGTGGCAGCACGGTCAGCTTGTTGACACGTAGGTTCAGGTGCGTGAGCTTGGTAAGGTTGCCGATCTCAGCCGGCAGCGTAGTCAACTGGTTGGCACCGAGGTCCAGGTAGGTCAGCTGTGTGAGATCAGCGATCTCTGGCGGGACAAACTCTAGGCTCAGATTAGACAAGTCAAGGGTGCTGTCCTGCACCTCTGCTGCCCGCCGGATTCGTTTGCGCGCCTTGTCGATGCTCACCAAAACTCTCCACGTCTGCGGCGTGCCAGATGGCCTGGTACAAGATCCTTCTTGGAGGAATACACAGCGATTATGAATGATGGTCGGCGGGTGTCGATTGGCGCAGCGTGGCAGGCGGTCGCCGAGATGGTCGAGGCCGGTCTACTGGATCGGTTGTGGCTCAGCACGCCGGCAGGAAGCCGATCTCGCCGGTCGGCGCCAGCCCATCAGCATCGAAGCGCCAGGGCCGTATCGGGGTCGACGAGTTGCCCCGCTGTTGTGGTCGTAGGCGTCGTCGGCAAGGCAGCTCAGTACCATATGCAGGGGCAGGCGTGCCAAATGGTCGGCGCTGGCGCCAGTTCGGTGGTGACTCAGCACCGCGAGGGGCCCCGGAACATCGAAGCCTGGCCCACGCCACAGAGTCCACACCGGACAGACCGCGGTACGCATGCCGAGACCGCCCACCGCCTACCGTTGGAATACCAGGATGTCGCTGGTCTCGTACTGGGGTTCGTCGGCGAGCGACGGCAGCTCCGCCTCGATCGTCGCGAAGCCGGCTTCGATCTGCTCCACCGTCAGCCGCTCGAACATCGACACCGAGCGCAGCCGCAGCCGCTCGTAGTCCTCGGTCAGGCTCGCGGACCGGCACCACGTGACCGCGTCGCGGGCCGCGAGCGTCCACCCCGCGCCGGTGAAGTCGCCGGTCACCTCCGACTCGGTGCGGAACTGCGACGTGTCGGCGTGCGCCCAGGCCGGTACGACGCGGAACCACCAGACGTCCGGCATGCGGTCGGCGAGGTTGGCCTGAACGAAGAGCTTGCCGCCCGGCTTGACGACGCGGAGCAGTTCGCGGGCTGCCGCCGCGCGGTCGACGACGTGGTGCCAGACGAAGAACAGCAGGGCCGCGTCGACCGAGGCGTCCGGCAGCGGAATGTGCTCGGCGGAGCCGGCTGCGTACGTGACGGTGGGGTGGGTCGCCTGCGCGATGGCCTGCGCCCGCATCTTGTCCGACGGCTCCACGCCGTGGGCGGCACCGAAGGCCGCCGCGAGCGCCGGCGTCATGCGGCCCGTGCCCGAGCCCAGGTCCAGCCACGTCAGCGGTCGCGTCGGCGGCAGGTGGCGGGCGAACGCGGCCATCCACGTCGCGCTCGAGTCGGCGGCCATCCGGCGCCCGGCCGCGTACACGGCGTGCAGCCGGTCGTCGTAGTCGATCTTCTCCATGATCGGTCTCCCCCGTGGTCGGATCAGACCACGGTACGTTTCCGCCCGCGGTGCCCCCGGCCCGCGATCGTAAGAAACCGCTCAGACCGAGGACACCGCGTACGCGTTCAGTTGGTCAGGGTCGCCGCCGCGGAGCCGCCGAAGTTGCTGCGAACGACGACCTGGACCGGGTTGGTGACCCAGCCGCGCTGGTCGGAGTACCGGCCGCCGCCGTTGTTGGTGAGGTTGAACATGAAGCCGCCGGAGGTGGTGTAGACACCGAGGATCGCGTTCGGGTTCGTGCTGGTCGCCTCGATCGTGAGGAGCCCGCTCTTCCAGCGCGCCTTGGTGATGCGGACGACGTCGGCGGCGGGCGGCGTCCCCGGCGTGACCGTGACCGTCGTCGTACGCGTGACCCCGAACCACCGGGCGGTGATGGTGACCGTGCCCGCGGCGGTGGTGCTGAGGTTGAACGTGCCCGAGGACCGGCCCGCCGAGACGACTGTCTCCGAGGGCACCTGGGCCACCGAGCTGTCGCTGCTGGACAGCTGGACGACGGCGCCCTGCGCCATCGTGCCGGTGAAGGTCACCGTACCGGTGGCGTTCTGTCCGGCCACGACGGTCGACGGGACGAACGAGACCGAGCTGAGCGAGGGACCGGGCGGCGTCGCCGCGTTGACCGACAGGTTCGCCGACCGCGGTGTGTTGCCGACCCAGGCGGTGATCTGCACGATCGTCGGCGGCGCGGCGGCGTTGGTCGCGATCGGGAAGGTCCCGGCGCTCGACCCGGCCGGAATGACGAAGGACGCCGGAACGGTGGCGACCCCGGTGTCGCCGCTGAACACCAGTACCGTCGTGTCGGCGGCGTCGGGGAAGGCGAGCGTTACCGTGCCCTGCGCGGTTTCACCGTCGCGGACGGTGGACGGGGCGATGGACAGCGAACCGATGATCCCCTCGGCCGCGGCGGCGCCCGGCACGAGCAGCATCGCACCCAACACGGCCACCACGAGCATCGTCAAGCGGCGCATTCATGATCTCCCATCGAAGACACGACCGCCGCGTCGGCGGCCCGTCTTAAGTACGGCGCGCGTACGCCCCGGGGATTCATGGCAACGGTGTCCGCCAACGGCGGCCTTCTATCCTGTCGACCATGTCCCTTCCGACCGAGCACCCAGAGACCGAGCACCCAGAGACCGAGCACCCAAAGACCGAGCCGTCCACTGTGCTCGATGGCCTTGACGCCCTGCTGCCACTCGTGCGGGCCGCCGCCGACGACATCGAACGCGACCGAATCCTTCCCGAACCCCTCGTCGTACGCCTCGCCGAGCTGAACGTCTTCCGGTTGGCCGCGCCCCGGGCCGCGGGCGGGCTGGGAGCGGACGCGGTGACCGCGTTCGACGTCTTCGAGCGGCTCGGCTTCGCGGACGGCTCCACCGGCTGGTGCGCGATGATCGGGGGCGCGACCAGCGTCGTCCTCGGCTATCTGCCCGGGTCCGTCGCGGCCGAGTTGCTCGCCGATCCGCGCTGCGTCGTCGCTGGAGTGGCGGCTCCGGCGGGCCGGGCGCGGGTGGTCGAGGGCGGCTACCGGGTCACCGGGCGGTGGCCGTTCGCGAGCGCGTCACCCCTGGCGACCTGGCTGGTCGTCGGCTGCGTCGTGGTACCCGGCGACGGTGCCCCCACCGGTGGGGGAGCTGTGAACGGCGGGGGCACTGCGACTGTGGCCCAGGGGGCGCCGCAGGTGGTGATGGCCGTGCTGCCCCGGACGGAGATGTCCATTCACGACACTTGGGACGCCGTGGGGCTCTGCGGATCGAGCAGCCACGACATCAGCGCCGAGGAGGTGTTCGTGCCGGCGGCGCGTACGTTCTCCCTGACGCAGCCGCCGGCCACGACGCATGGCCGGTTTCCGCTGCTGGGCTTCCTGTCGCTGGACATCGGCGCGGTCTCGCTCGGCATCGCCCGCGCCGCCCTCGACGAGTTCGCCCGCCTGGCCGCCGCGAAGGTCAACCCGCTGACCGGGCAACAGCTCGCAGCGAAAGGCTCGGCCCGGATCGCGTACGCCGAATCCACCGCGCAGTACGCGGCCGCCCGTACCTTCCTGCGCGGCGAACTGGCCCGGGTCTGGGATCTGGCGGCGGCGCAACGGCCGGTCGAGACGGCGGACCGGGCCCGGCTGCGGTTGGCGGTCACGACCGCGACCACCGCGGCGGCCGAAGCGGTCGGGCGGCTGTACCGGGCAGCCGGGGGAACGGCGGTCTACCGGTCCAGCCCGATGCAGCGGCACTTCCGTGACGTCAACACCGCCGCGCAGCACGCGCTCGTGCACGCCGACTCGCTGGAACTGGCCGGCGGGGCGCTGCTCGGCCAGGACGTCAACGTCGCGCGGCTGTGACGGCGACCGGCAACGGGAAGGCCCCGCCGCCGAGGGGCGGCGGGACCGTGGCTCGGGTCAGGCCGTCGGCGGGATGGCGCCGTTCTTGGCCACCGGGACCGCCAGCTGCTCGCTGGTCTGGATGACCGCGGTCTCGACCGGCAGGCCGGTCAGGGCCGGGTTGATGTGCGTCAGGGTGAGCGTCACCGGCGAGGTCAGCGCCGGGGTGACGATGTCGAACTTCTCCAGGTCCACCCAGCGCACGACGTTGAGGACGTCGTCCGGGATCACCTGGTTGTTCTTCTGCACCGGTACGCACAGCTGCCGGTTGAAGGTGACCGAGGCGGTGTGCACGGCGAGGCCGGCCAGCACGGGATTGAGGTGGCTGAGGCGCAGGCTGATGCCGAGGCTGGTCTGCGGCTGCTCCAGGTAGCACTTCAGATCGATGTACTGCACGAGCCGCAGCACGTCGGCCGGCGGGAAGGCGTTGTTCTTGACCACCGGTACGCACAGCTGCTGCGGCGTGACCATCGTGATCGTACGCACCGGCAGCGCCTTGAGCACGGGGTTGAGATGGGTGAGCGTCAGCGTCTTGTTGACGGTGATGCCGCTGATCGCGTAGCAGGACAGGTCGACGAACCGGATGAACCCGAGCACGTCGGCCGGCGGCGTCACCCCGTTCTTCGCCACCGGTACGCACAGCTGCTGCCGCGCGCCGAGGGTGACGTTCTCCGCCGGCAGCCCGGCCAGCACGGGGTTGAGGTGGCGGGTGAGCACGGTGGTGACCGGCGGCGTGTACGGGCTCGTCTTGAAGCATTCGAGATCGAGGTACGACACGAAGTTGAACGGGCTCACACCGGCCGCGGCGACACCCGCGCCGGTACGCCCGGCCGAGGCCGAGGTGTCGACCAGGCCCAGGGTGGCGACGACCGCCAGCGCCAGCGGGACGGCCGTCGTCCACACCCGAGCCCACGTCCGCCGGCCAGTACTCGTCATCGGTTTCATGCTCGTCCGCCTCTCGTCACGTGGCACTGATGCCTGTCTATGCGGAGGTTAGCGAGCAAGGCACCGCCGGTTGAGCGGCAAAATGTGCCTGCGCAGTGGCACGGCACTCCACGAGCAATTACCGTCGGTAACAGACCCGCTTCGTGCCGTACCTACTGAATCAACGCGCCTGATCAGTTGTCATTCATCGCCCTATGGCAGCTCTCTGTTGATCCGGGCCAGAACCGCGACCGCCTCCGCCAGCTCGTCGGCCGTGTGCGCGGCGTACCCGAGGACGAGGCCGGGCGGGCCTTCGGTCAGGCGGCAGGCCGACAGGGCCACCGGGCCGAGTCCCCGGGCGGCGGCCGCGGCGGCCAGCGCGGCGTCGTCCGCCCCCGGCGGCAGGGCGAGCACGAGGTGCAGCCCGGCGGCCACCCCGTGGACCGGGCGGCCGGGGAAGTGCCTGTCCAATGCAGACACCAGAGCGTCCCGCCGGGTCCGGTACGCGCGCCGGGCCCGCCGCAGGTGCCGGTCGTAGCCGCCGGTCGCGAGCAGGTCGGCGAAGGCGTACTGCTCCAGGATCGGGCCGCCGAGGTCGATCGACCGCTTGTGGACGCGTACCCGGGAAAGATGCCGGGGTGGCGCGGACAGCCAGCCGAGGCGCAGAGCGGGAGCCAGCGCCTTGCTCGCTGATCCTATGTAGACGGTGACGTCGGGCGCGACGCCCTGGACGCAGCCGACGGGCTCGCGGTCGTAGCGGAACTCGGCGTCGTAGTCGTCCTCGATGATCAGGCCGCCGGTGCGGCGCGCCCAGGCGATGAGCGCGGCCCGGCGCGCCGGCGCGAGGACTACGCCGGTGGGGAACTGGTGCGCGGGCGTGACGACGACGGCGCGGGCGCGGGTACGTTCGAGCGCGCCGACGTCGAGGCCGTCGTCGTCGACCGGCACAGGGAGCACGTCGAGCGCGTGCGCGAGCTGCTCGCGCACGCCCCGGCTGCCCGGTTCCTCCATCGCCACCGTGCGGTGGCCGTCCGCGCTCAGCACCCGGCCGAGCAGGGCGAACGCCTGGGCGGCGCCCGCGGTCACGGTCAAGTCCGCGGCCGTCAGCCGGGCCGCGCGCACCCGGCCGAGGTAGGCCGCGAGCTGCTCGCGCACCGCCATCGGCCCGGCGGGATCGCCGTAGTCCAGGTCCGCGTCGCGCACGGTCGTCACCATCCGGTCGTACGCGCGGCGCCACGCCGCCCGCGGAAACAGCCCGAGGTCGGGGATGCCAGGCCGCAGCGGGCGCAGTCCCGCCGCCACGAACGGGTCCGCCGCGGCCGCCTGTCGTGTGTGGACGGACGCGGCGACGATCGTGCCGGACCCGCGCCGGGCGACCAGCCGGCCCTCGGCGATGAGCTGCTCGTACGCCTCGACGACGACACCCCGCGACAGCCCGAGGTCGGCGGCCAGCTCGCGGCTGGACGGCAGCCGCGCCCCGGCCGCCAGCCGCTCCTGCTCGATCGCCGTACGCAGCGCGGCCGTCAGCCGCCCGGCGACTCCGCGGCCGGTCCGGTCGAACGGGACGAGCGCCTCCAAGTGGTCCTCCAATCGTCGCGCCGAGTGGCCCTTATTGGCAGTCCAATCACAGCCTACCGTGAAGATCATGACGCTCTCCACCCGCGCGGCGTACGCGCTGTGCACGCTCGGCATGCTCATCGTGGGCAGTTCCGTGGCGGTCAGCCGCCTCGTGACCGGCTATCCCCTGCTGACCGGCCAGGCCCTCCGGTACGCGGCCGCCGCCGTGCTCCTGCTCGGGCTGGCCCGGTTCTTCCCGGCCCCGACGCGTACGCGGCCGACACGGCGGGAACTCGCCCTGCTCGCGGCGCTCGGCGCGACCGGCCTGGCCCTGTTCAACGCCTGCATCCTCATCGGGCTCCGGCACGCCGAGCCGGCCGTCATCGGCACGGCGATCGGGGCGGCCCCGCTGACCCTGGCCCTGCTCGGCCCGCTGCTGTCCGGCCGCCGGCCCGCGACCCTGCTCGTCGCCGCGGCCGGTGTGGTGCTGGCCGGCACCGCGCTCGTCGAGGGCCTCGGCCGGACCGACGCGATCGGCCTGGCCGCCGCGGCCGGAGCGCTCGCCTGCGAGACCGCGTTCTCCCTCCTCGCCGCTCCCCTGCTGCCCGCCCTCGGCGCGGTACGCGTCTCGGCGTACGCCTGCCTGCTCGCGGTCCCGCTGCTCGGGCTCGCCGCGGTCGTCACCGGTGAACCCGCCGCCTGGCGCCTGCCGACGGTAGTCGAAACGGCCGGACTGGCGTACCTGGCGGTGCTCATGACGGTGGTGGCGTTCGTCGCGTGGTTCCTCGGGCTGCAACGGCTGGGCGTCGAGCAGGCCGGCATCATCGTCGGTGTGCTGCCGCTGGCGACACTGGCCGCGACGTCCATCATGGACGGACACCTGCCGGGGCTCGGCACGACGGCCGGCGTGCTGGTGGTCGCGGCCGGACTGGCCCTGCCGCACCTTCCTCTCCGGCCGCGTACCGCCGAGGCCCGCGCGGCGGCCTGAGACCGGTAGGGCATGCTGACATTCCGTGCCGCGCAACGGCATCAGACACACCGACAGCGCGCTGACACACCCGAAGGGCGGTTTGAGGACATGGCGACGATCCTTGTCACCGGCGGGAACCGGGGCCTCGGCCGCGAGGTCTGCCGGCAGCTGGCCGAGCAGGGCCACGACGTCATCCTCACCGCCCGCGACGCCGAGGCCGCCGCACAGGCCGGGCGCGACCTCGGCGTCCGGCACCTCCGGCTCGACGTGGCCGACCCCGCGAGCATCGGCGCGGCGGCCGCCCAGGTCGACGCGCTCGACGTCCTCGTCAACAGCGCGGCGATCCTCTACGACACGTGGCAGCACGCCGTCGACGCCGACCTCGACGTCGTACGCCAGGCGGCCGAGACGAACCTCTACGGCCCCTGGCGGCTGGCGCAGGCGCTCCTGCCGGCCCTGCGGCGCAGCGCGCATCCCCGGATCGTCAACGTGTCCAGCGAAGGCGGCTCACTGACGTCGATGGGCGGCGGCACACCGGCGTACTCGGCTTCGAAAGCGGGCCTGAACGCGTTGACGAGAATGCTGGCGGCCGAACTGCGCCCGGCCGGCTTCCTCGTCAACGCGGTCTGCCCCGGCTGGGTCGCGACCGACATGGGCGGCCCCGGCGGCCGGCCCGTACGCGACGGCGCGGCCGGCATCGTCTGGGCCGCGACCCTGCCCGACAACGGCCCGACGGGCGGCTTCTTCCGCGACGGCCGGCCGCTGCCCTGGTGAACGGCTGCCGCGGCATTCTGCCGTCCCGGGATGCGGGACGCGGGCGGGCACGGCAGAATGACGCCCGGACCAGAAAATCGGCCAGGAATCGGGGCGCCGCATGCCGTACGCGATCGAGCTCTTCCTCGACGACGCGGCCGACCGCCAGATCCGGCAGATGTGGGCCGCGCTCGACGACCACGGCATCCTCTCGCCGGGCGGTGTACCGGACGCCGACTACCATCCGCACATCAGCCTGACGGTGTTCGACCAGGGCGACCCCGATCAGATAGTGCACGCGCTGCGACCGGTGCTCGCCCAGTCCGTCGGCCTGCCGCTCCCGCTCGCGCCGCTCGGCTTCTTCCTCACGGCGGAGGCGCCGGTCTTCCTCGGCGTGATCCCGTCCGCCCGGTTCCTGGCGCTGCACCACGTCGTGCACGCGGTGGTCGAGACGATGGCGGAGGGGATCTGGCCCTACTACCGGCCGGACGCGCTCCTGCCGCACTGCACGCTGGCGACCGGGGTCACGGAACCGGCCAGGGTGGCCGAGATCGTCCGCGGCTTCACGATCCCGGTCGCGGCGCGTACGGCCAGCGCCCATCTGGTCACCGTCCCCGGTGGACAGTCGATCCCGCTCACCTGAAAATCCTCATCATAAGATCAAGATCATTTCAAGATCCGGTTTGGATCAGGGAAATCACCCGAATCATGGGCCAAGATTACGTGCGAAAACCTGATCCAAACCGGATTTTGAGTGGAGCGAAGCATCGTTCACCGCGGTTCGGTCGCGGTTCGCCCCAACCCCGCCCGGCTTGTGTCCGCCCGACCTTGTCCCGACCGTCCGACTTGTCCATCCGGCCGGCAGCCGACGGAGTGATCGTTTACGGCTGAGGCGCGAAAAGAGCCACCCGACGCATGATCGTTTACGGTTCCGGAGCGCATTGACCGGCTTCCGCTACACCTGACGCGTAAACGATCATGCAGATCGGGCCGGATTTACACCTGAACCGTAAACGATCATGAAAACAGGACTCGGCGTCCGCATAGCGGAAGATCGTTCCCGCATCCTGGAGCACAACGGATGACGGCCCGCATGGACGTGATCCACAGCGATTGAGATGTAAACGCACCCCTCACCCAAGATCCACAGCGGTGGAGATGCGGAAACCGGCCCATAGCAACATCTCAGCCGCAATGGATCGAGGGAACAGACTCCGAAACTACATCGGAACCGCGAACGATCACCGCCGGACCCGACCGCCCGAACCTCACATCGGACAGTCGGGACAAAGTTCGGACGAGGGGGTAGACCGTGACCGGACCGCGGTGGAGGAGGCTTCGCCCCACTCACCTGGCAGCGGAGGCGCCCCGCGCCGGAGCGGTCTCCCGCGTGAGGAGCGGACGTGAGATCGACGAACCCGGGACATGAAACTGATCTTGACCCTAGAGGATCGTGACTTGTGCTCGCCGCTATGAGGTGGGGCGGTGGCCGCCGTGGGAGGCGATGAGCGCGTCCACCACCGTTTCCGCGTCCGCGTCGGCCAGGTCCGCCGGGTACTCGGGGAGCAGGTCGTCCCAGATCACCAGCCAGGAGCCGAAGAGCTGGCCCTGTCCCTCGGGCCGGGCGAAGAACCAGACGTGCAGGTGCGCGCCGCCGTCGCTGATCCGGTACACGTGGGAGCGGGTGATGCCCGGCAGCGCCTTGACGTGCCGGGCGATCCGCGCGCTCAGGAGGCCGAATTCCGCCGCCAGCTCGTCGGGCAGATCCTCGAAGTCGTAGTGGTCGCGCGAGTGCAGCATGAGCACCAGCGGTACGCCGACCCCGCCGACCCGGGTCAGCCGCCAGTTCTCGTTGAGCCAGAGGCCGGCGTCACGGTTCCGGCAGGAGCTGCAGTCGGCCGGGTCCTCGCCGTGCCGCGCCGGTTCGGGCAGGACCGGCGGGCGCAGCGGATTCGTGCGCAGCCCGTCCTGCTCGAACGGGCTGATGTCCCAGCCGGTCATCCGGGCGAGCGGCAACCGGCCGTCGGGGTCGGCGGCGGCGAGGGCGTACGCGTGGAATTCCTCGGGAGTCATGGCCATCCGCGGAGTTTACCTAGATGATCTCAGTCCGCCGGGGTCAGTGGACGGCCGCCTGCACCGCTTCGAGGATCCGCGTACGCGTCGCCGTGAACTCCGCCTCGGCGCGGGGCTGGTCGGCGTACGGGAGGGTCGAGTCCTCCTGGTGGATGATGCGGCCGGGCCGGGCGCTGAGCACGACGATGCGCGTACCCAGGAAGGCAGCCTCGTCGACCGAGTGCGTGACCAGCAGGATCGTCGTCCCGGTACGCCGCCACAGCGCGCGCAGTTCGTCCTGCAGCCGTTCCCTGGTGAGCGCGTCGAGCGCGGCGAACGGCTCGTCGAGGAGCAGCAGCCGCGGGCCGGGGGCGAGCGCGCGGGCGATCGCGGCGCGCTGCTGCATCCCGCCCGACAGCTCGTAGGGCTTGAGCCGCGCGACGTCCGCGAGCCCGACCAGGTCGAGCAGCTCGGCGACGCGGGCCTCCCGTTCGGCGCGCGGGCGACCGCCCAGCCCGAAGGCCCCGCGCAGCCCGGAAGCCCCGCGCAGCCCGGAAGCTCGGGCACCGCCGGAAGTATTGCGCAGCCCGAAGGCCCCGCTCAGGCCGAAGGCGATGTTCCCGCGGACGGACAGCCAGGGGAACAGGCGCGGTTGCTGGAAGACGACCCCGCGGTCCGGGCCGGGCGCGGTGACCTCGGCGCCGTGGACGAGCACCCGCCCGGCCGACGGGCGCAGGAAGCCGGCGACCATGCGCAGCAGCGTGCTCTTGCCGCAGCCGGACGGGCCGACGATGGCCAGCGCGCCGCCGGCCGGCACGCTCAGGTCGATGCCGTCGAGCGCGATGATGTCGCGCCCGGCGGCCCGGTAGGTGTGACCGACGCCCGTGAGGGCGACCGCGTCGGCGGCCGCCCTCACGGGAGTGTCGAGCTCAGGCGGCATCGGCCAGGGCCTGCACGGCGAGGGCGCTCTGGTAGACCGCGAGGTCCGGCGCGCCGGTGAGCTTCTTCTGCGCGGTGAGGAACTCGGCCGCGCTGTGCAGGTTCTCGGCGAGCTTGCCCGGCGCGCCCGGCTTGCCGAGGTAGTCGGCCCCGGCCTGCTCGGACAGGTCCAGCAGGACCAGCTCGGCCAGCTGCGCGGCCGCCTCGTCCGGGGACAGGTTGAGCTGCTTGCCGATGCTCGCCGCGGCGGCGGCCTTGTCCGACCTGGTCAGCTTCACCGCGCGGTCCTGCTGCCGCAGCCACGTCTTCACGGCCGCCGGGTACTGCGCGAGGAAGTCCTTGCGTACCACGGCGAGGTCGGCGGTCAGCTTGCCCTGCCCGGCCAGGTCGCGGCTCGTGACGAGGACCTTGCCCTGCTTGCGCAGCTCGGCCAGCACCGGCGTCCAGACGTAGGCGCCGTCGATGTCGCCGCGCTGCCACGCCGCCTGGATCTCCGGCGGCTCCAGGTCGATGATCTTCAAACCGCTTTCGGGTACGCCGGCCGCGGCCAGCGCCGCCAGCAGGCTGTAGTGCGAGGTGGACGCGAACGGCGTGGCGACCTTCTTGCCGGCCAGTGCCGCCACGGAGTCGATGCCGGGCTTGACGACGAGCGCCTCGTTGTCGCCGATGACGTCGAAGATCCACGGGACCGCGTACGGGATGTTCAGCGGAGCGGCCAGCCCGCGCGCGACCGGGCTGCTGCCGGCGAGGCCGATGTCGATGGCCCCGGCGATGATCGCGGTGTTGACGTCGCCGCCCGAGTCGAACTTGCTCCACACGACCTTCGTGCCCGGCAGGGCCGCCTCCAGCCAGCCCTGGTCCTTGACGATCAGGTCGCCGTTCGGGATGAGCTGGTAGCCGATGCGCAGCTGCTTCGGCCCGGCGGCACCCGAGGCACCGGGCGCGGCCGCGGGCTCGTCGTCGGCGCAGGCCGCGAGCAGGGGTGCGGCGGCGAGACCGAGCGCGCCGAGCAGCAGTCCGCGTCGGTGGATGGCAGGACTCACAGGGATGCCTTTCTCTATCTTCATGGGGGTGATGCGGCTTCAGGCGCGTCCGCGCCAGGGGGTGAGGCGCCGCTGGGCGTACCGCAGGAGGGCGTCGAAGAACAGGCCGGACAGTCCGATGAGGATGATCCCTAGGACGACGACGTCCGTCTGGTTGTAGCGCTGGGCGTCCCGGATCATGCCGCCGATCCCCGGTACGCCGTTCACCGTCTCGGCCGCCACGACCGTCGTGTACGCGACCCCGACCGCGACCCGGATCCCGGTGAGGATCTCCGGTGCGGCGGCGGGAAGCACGATGCGCCAAGGGATCTGGGCCCGGCCGGCACCGAGGGAGCGGGCGGCGTACACGTAGTCGGCGGGGACCGCCCGGACCGCGTCGGCCGTGGCGACCGCGACCGGCGGCAGCGCGGCCAGCAGCAGCAGCCACACCTTCGGCGACTCGTCGATGCCGAACCAGATCACCAGCAGGCTGAGGTACGCCAGCGGCGGCAGGGTCCGCACGAACGTCACGACCGGCCCGAGCACGGTGTCCAGCACCGGAACCAGCCCGATCAGCAATCCGAGGACGATCCCGCCCCCGACCCCGTACGCGCACCCGATCGCCATCCGCCGCAGGCTCGCCAGCAGGTGCTCGCCGAGCGTGTAGCCGGCCCAGCCGTCCCCGTCGCCGGTGAGGCCGGACGTAGCGAGGAACTGGTGCCAGACCGAGCCCGGCGACGGGACGAAGACCGGCGGCCAGATCTGCGCGCGGGCCACGGCCCACCACACGGCGACCGCCCCGGCGACCGCGGCGAACCGCAGTCCGGCGGCCCGCAGGCGGTCCCGGAACGGGAGGGGATCATGCACAGGGAGAGTGTTAGTCTACAAACCCGATCAGTCAAGTAGGATATTGGTCAGGAGATTGATGCCGTGAGCGCGTTCCACTGGTTCCTCCCGACCGGGGGCGACGACCGCACCCTGCACCCCGGCGGCCACGGTGGCGGCATCGGCGCGGACGGGAGCGCGGCTCCGGCCGGGCGGCCGGCGACGCTCGCGTACCTGACGCGGATCGCGCAGGCCGCCGACGACCTCGGCTTCGACGGCGTCCTGACCCCGACCGGCGCGCACTGCCAGGACGCCTGGCTCACCACCGCCGCCCTCATCGCCGCGACCCGGCGGCTGCGCTTCCTGGTCGCGCTGCGGCCCGGCCTCGTCGCCCCGGTCCTCGCCGCCCAGATGGCCGGCACCTTCCAGCGCCTGTCCGGCGGCCGCCTCATGCTCAACGTCGTCGCCGGGTCCAGCGCCGCGGAACAGCGCGGCTACGGCGATTTCCTGGACCACGACCAGCGGTACGCGCGCGCGGCCGAATTCCTCGACGTCGTGCGGGCCGCCGCCCGGGGCGTGCCGTTCGACCACGCCGGCGAGCACTATACAGTGGACGGTGGCGCCCTGCGCGAGCCGGTCGACCCGTTCCCGCCCGTCTATCTCGGCGGCTCCTCGGAGGCCGCGATCGAGGTGGCGGCCCGGCACGCGGACGCGTACCTGACGTGGGGCGAACCGGTCGAGGCCGTGGCCACCAAGATCGAACGGGTCCGGCAGGCGACCGACGCCGGTCGCAAGCTCCGCTTCGGCCTGCGGGTCCACGTGATCACCCGGGACGACTCCGGGCGGGCCTGGGCCGACGCCGAGCGGCTGATCGCCGGCCTCGACCCGGCGACCGTCCGCCTGCGCCAGCAGCAGCTGTCCACTCTGGACTCCGAAGGTCAGCGGCGGATGCTGGCCCTGCACGGCGGCGACCCCGCCCGGCTGATCGTCGGGCCCAACCTGTGGGCGGGCATCGGCCTGATCCGGGGCGGCGCGGGCACGGCCCTCGTCGGCGGCCACGACGAGGTCGCCGCCCGGCTGCGCGAATACCAGCAGGCCGGTATCGACGAGTTCATCCTGTCCGGCTACCCGCATCTCGAAGAGGCGTACGCCTTCGCCGAGGGCGTGCTGCCGCTCCTCCGGTGAATCACAGTCTTCGTTGAATCACAGTCTTCAGTGAACCGCCGTCTTCACCAGCCGGCCACGTGGCCCGCGAGGTGGCCCGCGAGGTGGCCCACGATCTCGCGGGCGTCGTCCTCGATGCCGTAGAGGAACGTCGACTTGCGGCGGCGCAGCACGGGCAGGCCGAGCGCGTACAGGCCGGGGCTGGCCGCGCTGTCGACGACACCGCCCTCGTGGCGCAGCCGGCCCCGGCCGTCGAGCACGGGCACGTCGAGCCACGCGTAGTCGGGCCGGTAGCCGGTCGCCCAGACGATCGTGCGGATCTCGCCGGAGCCGAGGTCGAGCTGCAGCCGCGCCGATTCCGGTACGCCGGTCGGCGCGTACGGGTCGGGCGCGTCCGCCGCGGCGCCGGTCCGCTCCGCCCATTCGTCGAATGTGGACAGCAGTCGCCGCATCTTGAGATCCGCCAGGGAGAACACGTTGCGCAGCCCGCCGGAGAACAGCGCCCGGCCGTCGCGCAGGGCGGCCCAGCGGCCGACGAGCTCGACCCCGTCCGCGACCAGCGCGTTGAGGTCGAGCGTACGCCGTTCGGGCGTACCGGCCAGCTGCGGCGAGGGCAGCCGGCGGGCCCGGTCGAGGTCGTCGAGCTCGTCGAAGCGCTGGTCCCACACGCCCGACGCCGCCATCCACCACAGGACGTCCCGGCCGCGGTAGAGGCGCGGCAGGCGTACGTGCTCCCCCACCGACAGCACGACCGGCCGCCCCGACCGCCGGATCTCGTCCGCCAGCTGTACGCCGGTCGCCGAGGCGCCGACGACCAGCACCCCGCCGTCGGCCAGCTGATCGGGCGCGCGGTAGTCGAACGGCGTCAGCTGGTCGACCTTCGCGGGCACCGCCGCCTGCCAGTCCGGCACCGACGGCAGGTTGCAGGCGCCGGACGCGAGGACGACCGTGCGGCAGCGGAACTCGCCGGCGGTCGTCACGACCGCGTAGCCGTCCTCCGTCCGGCGCAGCGAGGTGACGGCGGTACCGGTGCGGACCGGCGCGGCCGAGGCGGCGGCGTACCCCGCGATGAGGTCGGCCACCTCGACCGCGGTCAGATAGCCGTCCGGGTCCGGCCCCGCGTACGCGTACCCCGGCAGGTCGGTCTGCCAGTTGGGGGTGAGCAGGCGCAGGGAGTCCCAGCGCTCGTGCCGCCAGGAGTTGGCCACCTCGCCGCGTTCGAGGACGACATGGTCGATGCCGCGGGCGGTGAGGAAGTGGCTGGCCGCCAGGCCGGCGTGGCCGGCCCCGACGACGACGGTGGTGACGTGCTCGATGATCGGGCCTCTCTCAGGCGGCTTCGATTGTCAGGCGGTTTCGATCTCAGGCGATGCCGATTCAGGCGATGCCGATTCAGGCGACTTCGACCGTGACGTTGGTCGGGTTGGTGAGCGCGTCGAAGACCGCCGAGCGCTTCTGCGACTGGGCGACGAGCGCCTCGATCTCCTCCGGCGTGGCGTCGGCGTCGATCGTGAAGGTGACCTTGATGTCGTTGTAGCCGTTGCGGACGTCCGGGTCGCCGAGGATGCCGCGGATGTCGTGCTGGCCCTCGACGGTGGACTCCACCGAGCGCAGCTGGATGCCGCGGTTCTGGGCGACCGACGCGACGCCCGCGGTCAGGCAGGAGGCCAGGCCGACCAGGAGGTACTCGATCGGCGTGATGCCGTTGTCCTCGGCGGCGAACACGGCCGGGTGGTCGGCGTCGAAGACCGTCTCGGTCTTGTGGCTCTGCTCCTGGCCGAGGCCGTAGAAGTTCTGCACGCGGGTCGTGCTGTGCACGCCGTTCTGCCACTTCGACGACGCGCGCCAGGTGAACTGGGCGGCCTCGGGCGCGCTCTTGAGCGCCTCGCGCGCGTCGAGCAGCGCCTGGACGTTCACACCGTTCTCGGCTGTGCCACTGCTGGTGCTGACCTCGGTCATGCGATGCCCCTCTCGCCTGCCGTGCCCGGCAGGCTATCCTAGATTTCCTATCGGATTGCAGGACTTTACACCGGCACCCACTCCGAGGACCAGGTCTATGATCGCGCCCATGCCTTCCGCAACATCGCCTGCCGGCTCGGTCGGTGTGGTCGAGACGCGGTACCTGGACCTGCCACGACCTGTGCCCCTCGACTGCGGCCGGGAGCTGTCCGGCGTCCGGGTCGCGTACGAGACCTATGGCGAGCTGTCCCCCGAACGGGACAACGTCATCCTGGTCTGCCACGCCCTCAGCGGCGACGCGCACGCCGCCGGGACCGCCGCGCACGCCCCCGCCGCGAGTACGCGCGACGGCTTCGCGGCCGAGCACCGCGACGGGTCGGCCGGCAAGGCGCTCGGCTGGTGGGACGGGATGATCGGGCCGGGCAAGGCGTTCGACACCGACCGGTTCTTCGTCGTGTCGACCAACGTGCTCGGCGGCTGCCGGGGCACGACCGGCCCGTCGTCGGTCGACCCGGCGACCGGTACGCCGTACGGGCCGGACTTCCCGGTCGTCACCGTCGCCGACATGGTCCGCGCCCAGCGCGCGTTCCTCGACGAGCTCGGCATCGAGCGGCTCGCCGCGGTCGCCGGCGGCTCGCTGGGCGGCATGCAGGCGCTGGAATGGGCGGTCCGCCATCCCGATCAGGTCGACGCGATCGTGGTCATCGCCAGTACGCACGCCCTGCACACCCAGGGTGTCGCCTGGAACGCGATCGCCCGCGAGGCGATCATGCGCGACCCGGACTGGCAGGGCGGCCGCTACTACGGCACCGGCCGCAAACCGGACGCCGGCATGGGCGTGGCCCGGATGGTCGGCCACGTCACCTACCTGTCCGCGCCCGCGCTGGCCGACAAGTTCGGTCGGCGGCTGCAGTCCGCCGACGACGTCCGCTACACCTTCACCGAGCCCGAGTACGAGGTGGAGAGCTACCTGCGCCATCAGGCGGAGGTCTTCGTCCAGCGGTTCGACGCCAACACCTACCTGCACACCTCACGGGCGCTGACGTACTTCGACCTGGCCCGCGACCACGGGGACGGCTCGCTGCTGAAGGCACTGTCCGGCATCGGGGCGCGTACGCTGCTGATCGCGTTCAGCTCCGACTGGCTGTATCCGCCGTCGGCCTCCGAGGAGATCGAGACGGCGCTGCGGGCGGCCGGCAAGCCGGTCGAGTACCACCTGATCGAGGCCCCCTACGGCCACGACTGCTTCCTGCTGGAGGAAGCTCGACAGACGCCGCTCGTCCGCCGGTTCCTGGCGGGCGGGACGACCGACCGACCATCCGGGGAGGATGCCGAGTGACCGAGTCACCGACCGCAGGGCCACCGCTTGGCAGTGGGCCGCGTACGGAGGAGGCCCGCGAGTTCGGGTTCGAGACCCGGCAGCTGCACGCCGGGCAGCGGCCCGACCCGAACACCGGCGCCCGGGCGGTGCCGATCTTCCAGACCACGAGCTACGTGTTCGAGGACCCGGAATCCGCGGCGGCCTACTTCAACCTGCAGGAGTACGGCAACACGTACTCGCGCATCATGAACCCGACCGTCGCGGTGTTCGAGGAGCGCGTGGCGAGCCTCGAAGGCGGCTGCGGCGCGGTCGCCTTCGCCAGCGGCATCGCCGCCCAGGCCGCCGCGCTGTTCACCCTGCTGCAGCCGGGCGACCACGTGGTCTCGTCGTCGGCCCTGTACGGCGGAACCGTGAACCAGCTCAAGCACCTGCTGCGCAAGATGAGCGTGGAACTGTCCTGGGTGGACCCCGACGACCCGGACGCCTGGCGCGCCGCGGTACGCCCGAACACCAAGGCCTTCTTCGCCGAGACGATCGGCAACCCGGCCGGCAACGTGCTCGACATCGAGACGGTCGCGGCCATCGCGCACGAGCACGGGCTGCCGCTGATCGTCGACAACACGTTCGCCACGCCGTACCTGTGCCGGCCGATCGAGTGGGGCGCCGACATCGTCGTGCACTCGGCGACCAAGTTCATCGGCGGACACGGCACCAGCATCGGCGGCGTGGTCGTCGAGGCGGGCACCTTCGACTGGTCCAACGGGCGCTTCCCGGTCATCGCCGAGCCGTCCCCGGCGTACCACGGGTTGCAGTTCCACGAGACCTTCGGCGCGTACGGCTATCTCATGAAACTGCGCGCGGAGACGCTGCGCGACCTGGGCGCGGCGCTGTCGCCGTTCAACGCCTTCCTGTTCCTGCAAGGGTTGGAGACGCTGTCGCTGCGGATGCAGCGGCACGTCGAGAACGCGCGGGCGGTGGCGGAGTTCCTCGCGGGCCACGACCTCGTCTCGAACGTCAGCTACGCGGGCCTGCCCGACAGCCGGTACGCGGACCTCGTGGCGAAGTACCTGCCGCTCGGGGCGGGCGCGGTGTTCTCGTTCGACTGCGCCGGCGGGCGGGACGGCGGCCAGGATCTGATCCGCGGCGTGACCCTGTGGTCGCATCTGGCCAACGTCGGCGACGCGAAGAGCCTGATCATCCACCCGGCCAGCACCACACACCGGCAGCTGGGCGACGACGAGCTGCGCGCGGCGGGCGTCTCCCCCGGCACCGTACGCCTGTCGGTCGGCACCGAGTCGGTCGCCGACCTGATCTGGGACCTGGAGCGGGCTTTCGCGAAGGTGGCGGCGAACATCGGCGGACGGGAGGCGGCGGCGTGAGCGGCGGAGAGCACAGCGGAGAGCACGGCGGAGAGCACAAGATCGGCGACTACCAGGACCCGGCCACGATCCAGCGGGTGATCCACACGGCACGGACGATCGCGATCGTCGGCCTGTCCGGCAACGAGCTGCGGGCCAGCAACTTCGTCGGCTACTACCTGCAGCGGCACGGCTACCAGGTCATCCCGGTGAACCCGCGGGAGTCGGAGATCCTCGGCCAGCGCAGCTATCCCGCCCTGACCGACATCCCCGTACCCGTCGACGTGGTGAACGTGTTCCGCGCGCCGGACGCGGTCCCCGGCATCGCCGCCGACGCCGTACGCATCGGCGCCCGCGCGCTGTGGTGCCAGTTCGGGGTCGTCAACGAGGAAGGTTCGCGGATCGCGGCCGACGCCGGGCTGGACGTGGTCGTGGACCGGTGCCTGAAGATCGAGCACGCGCGCTACGCCGGCCGGATGCACTGGCTCGGCTTCAACACGCACCGCATCACCTCGGTCCGCACCGGCCTGCAGTGATGCGCGCGGTACGCGTCGACCGGTTCGGCGGGCCGGAGGTCCTGACCGTCGTCGACGTCCCCGAACCGGCGGTGACCGACGGCGGGCTGCTCGTCGCGGTGCGGGCCGCCGGGGTCAACTTCGCCGACACCAGCCGGATCGCGGGCACCTACCGCCCCACGCCGGAGCTGCCGTTCATCCCCGGCACCGAGGTCGTCGGCCGGACCGCGGACGGGCGGCGCGTCCTGGCGACCCTCTTCGGAGGCGGCGCGTCTGACGGCGGCGGGCCTGAGGGCAGCGGGTCCGAAGCCAGCGGTTCTGAGGACAGCAGGTCTGGGGGCAGCCGCTCCGAGGGCGGCGGGTTCGCCGAGTGGGCCGTGGTCGATCCGCGCTCCACGGTGGAGGTTCCGGCGGCGGTGCCGGACGCCGAGGCGCTCGCGCTTCTCGTGCAGGGCCTCACCGCCTGGCACATCCTGCGCAGCTGCGCCCGGATCGGTCCCGGCGAGACGGTCGTGGTCAACGCGGCGGCCGGCGGCGTCGGATCGCTGGCCGTGCAGCTGGCCCGCCATTTCGGCGCGCGACGGGTCATCGCCGTCGCGTCGACGCCCGCCAAGCGCGCCCTGGCCGCATCGCTCGGCGCGCATGCCGCCGTCGCCGCCGAACCCGACGGGTACGCCGAACGCGTCCTGGCCGCCAACGACGGCCGACCGGTGGACATCGTGCTCGACTCGGTCGGTGGGCCGACGTTCACCGCCGCCCTGGACACGCTGGCGGATTTCGGCCGGCTGGTGACCTTCGGCAACGCCTCCCGGGCCGGGCGGCCGCCGGTCGACGCGGGCCGGCTCGCCGACCGCAACCATGCGGTCGCCGGATTCTGGCTGCGGCCCGCCCTCGCCGTCCCGGGCGCCTTCCGCGAACCCCTGTCGGCCATGTTCGACCTCGTCGCCGCCGGTACGCTGCGACCGCAGACCGGCGCGGCGTACCCGCTCGCGCAGGTGCGCCCGGCGTTCGAGGATCTGCTGGCCCGGCGGACGACGGGGAAGATCACGCTACGGCTGTGATCCTGGCTCTCCGGTCCGATGTGTGGGTTGCGCACGTCGGGGACAGGGCAAGATCCTTCATCATCAGGATTCTTTGTCCCGGGTTCGTCGATCTCGCCTCCGCTCCTCACGCGGGAGACCGCTCCGGCCTCTCCGCTTCGCTCCGAGGCCTCCACTGCCAGGTGAGTGGGGCGACGCATCGTCCGCCGTCGCCCGGTCGCCGTTTCACCTCAACCTGCGTGGTCCCGTCCCTGCCGGGCTTTGTCGCGACTGTCCGCTGTGCGCGATGGGCATATCTGCGACATGATCAAGGCCGGGGTGGCGCGAGACCGGCGGGGGTGGGGGTGAAACGGCGACCGGACCGCGGTGGATGATGCTTCGCCCCAGAAACCTGGCAGTGGAGTCCCCGGAGCGCAGCGATAGGGGCGCAACGGTCTCCCGCGCGAGGAGCGGAAGTGAGATCGACGAACCCGGGACAAAATGACCTTGATCTTGGTCCAGCCACACACACATGCAGGTGAAGAGCCATGATTCGGGTTGTGATCCTGCCTATGACCGGTCGGTGCTGTAGTTGGGGTCGGTGACGAGCCGGCTCTTGCGCACGCCGTAGGCGAAGTAGACGACGAGTCCGATGAGCATCCAGATCCCGAACCGCAACCAGGTCAGCGCCGGCAGGTTGAGCATCAGGTAGAACGATGCGAGGACGGCCAGGACCGGCACGACCGGTACGCCCGGCGTACGGAACGCCCGTCGCAGGTCCGGCCGCTTGCGGCGCAGCACCAGCACGCCGATCGCCACCAGGATGAAGGCGAACAGCGTACCGATGTTGACCAGTTCGGCGAGTTCGCTCAACGGGATGAAGACCGACAGCAGCGCCACGACGGCTCCGGTGATGAGAGTCGTGCGGATCGGCGTACCGAAGCGCGGGTTGACCTTCGAGAACTGGCGCGGCAGCAGACGGTCGCGGCTCATGGCGAAGAAGACGCGGCTCTGGCCCAGCATGAGGATCATCATGACCGTGGTGAGGCCGAGGATGGCGCCGATGGAGATGATGGTCGCGAACCCGGGGCGGCCGACCGAGCGGAACGCCTCGGCCAGCGGGGCGTCGACGCTGAGCTCGTTGTACTTCACCATGCCGGTGACCACCAGGGAGACCGCCACGTAGAGCGCCGTGCAGACGGCGAGCGAGCCCAGGATGCCGATCGGCACGTCGCGCTGCGGGCGCTTGGTCTCCTCCGCGGCGGTGGCCACGATGTCGAACCCGATGAAGGCGAAGAAGACCAGCGCGGCGGCGGTGAAGATGCCGCTCACCCCGAACGAGCCGGGCGCGAAACCGAGATCCTGCAGCAGGCTGGGCGTGCTCGTGGCGCCGCCGGCGCCCGTCGAGCCCGCGGGCGGGATGAACGGCGAGTAGTTCGACGCCTTGACGTAGAACAGGCCGGCGATGATGACGAACAGGACGATGCCCACCTTGATCACGACCATCGTGATGTTGACCCGCGAGGAGAGCTTGATGCCGAGGCACAGCACGAGGGTCAGGATCGCGATGATCACCGCCGCGACGAGATTGTGCCCGCCCCCGTACGCCCACGCCGGAATCGTCACGCCGGCGGACTTCATCAGGTCCGCGAAGTAGGTCGACCACCCGACCGCGACCGTGCTGGCGCCGAGCGCGAGCTCCAGGATCAGGTCCCAGCCGATGATCCACGCGATGATCTCACCCAGGCTCGCGTAGGAGAACGTGTACGCCGACCCCGCGACCGGGACGGTGCTGGCGAACTCGGCGTAGCACAGGGCCGCCAGGGCACACGCGATGCCGGCGAAGACGAACGACAGCGCGACCGCCGGACCGGCCTGGACACCGGCGGCCTTGCCGGTGAGGACGAAGATGCCGGTGCCGATGATCACCCCGACGCCGAACACGGTCAGGTCGACCGGGCCGAGCCGCTTGCGCAGCCGGTGTTCCGGCTCCTCGGTGTCCGCGATCGACTGCTCGATGCTCTTGGTACGCCAGACGTTCATGGCGCCCTCCTCACGTCAATCCCCACATCGGTTCCCGTGCCGCATCAGCTCCGGTGCCGCGGCCGTACCCGGGTGCCGATACCCCGCGCTTCTACCCCGCACCTCGGTCGGAAAACTCCATTCTGGAGGTGATCATCGCGAACGTCCCGATATCGGGCGTATTCATCATGGGCGTGTTCCTCTCGGGCGTGTTCACCTCAGGCGTGTTCACCTCAGGCATGTTCGGCTCAGGCATGCTCACCTCAGGACTGCTCGGCTCAGGCGTGTTCGGCTCAGGCATGCTCACCTCAGGCATGTTCGGCTCAGGCATGTTCGCCTCGGGCGTGCTCGCCGATGAGCCGCTGGACGAGCGCGGTGGCCGGCCAGGTCTCCTCCCCCGCCCGCGTGGCGGCGATCATCCGGCGGGCCAGCGGCACGAGCGTGATCGGCACCAGCCGCGTACCCGGATGCGGCCGCACGACCGCGGGCACGAGCGCGATGCCGAGGCCGGCCGCCACCAGCCGCTGGACCACGTCGAGGCTGTCCACCCCGTGGGTCACGTCGGGCGCGAACCCGGCGAGCGCGGTGAACCGGCGTACGAGTTCCTCGTCGTCGTCCGCGCGGCTGTTGACGATCCACGACGCGCCGGCCAGGACTCGCAGGTCCTCGGCCCGCGCTATACCCGTCGGCAGGCCCGTCGGCACAGGATGGGCCGAGGCGTCATCGTGACCGGAGGAGCTGTGACCTGAGGCGCTGTGACCTGAGGACCTGTGACCTGAGGCGCTGTGACCTGAGGACCTGTGACCTGAAGCGCTGCCGGCCGGCAGCGCGAGGAGCATCGGCACCTCGCAGAGCATCTCGGTGACGATCATCGGCGGCGGCGTACGCGGAACCAGCGAGTACTCGTAGACGAGACCCAGTTCGGCGCGGCCGGCCCGCAGCAGCCGTATCGTCTCCGGCGGTTCCCGCTCGTAGAGCTCGATCCGCAGACCGGGATGCGTCTCACGCAGCCGCACGGCGACCTCGACCACGTCGGCTTCGAGCGCGCTGCTGTACGCCGCGACGCGTACCGTCCCCTGTGGATGGTCGGCGGCCAGGGCCGTCCGGGCGGCGCCCATCTCGGTCAGGATGCGCCGCGCATGCGGCAGGAACGCCCGGCCGGCCGCGGTCAGCCGCAGCCGCCGGCCGTCGGGTTCGGCCAGCGCCGAGCCGACCGTCTTCTCCAGCCCGGCCAACTGCTGGGAGACGGCCGACGTGCCGTAGCCGGTGGCCGCCGCCACCGCCCGCAGGGTGCCCCGGTCGGCCAGTTCGACCAGCACGCGCAGCTGACGAAGATCCATCCCTTCATTGTGCGCCCGTCGGCCGGGCGATCATCCGCGATTCGCGGATGGTCCGTCCACGTACCCGCGCTGGACGCGGCCGTCCGGGCGCGGTTGAGTGGAGATCATGACCACCCCTGCCCACCCGGCCACCGGCACCGCAGTACCTGGCACAGCCGTGCCCGGCACCGTCCTCGTGCTGGGCTCGATGCTGTCGGTGCAACTGGGCACGGCCCTGGCCACGCCGATCTTCCCGGAACTCGGCGCGGCCGGCACCGCCTGGATGCGGCTGGCCTGGGCGGCGGTCTTCCTGCTGATCGTGGTCCGCCCGCGCCTGCGGGGCCGTTCCGTGCGGGATTTCGCGGCCGCGGCCGCCCTCGGCGCCACCTCGGCCGCGCTGACCGTCCTCTTCTTCGCCGCCGTCGCCCGGATCCCGATCGGCGTCGCGGCCACCATCGAGTTCCTCGGCCCGCTCGCCGTCGCCCTCGCCGCCTCCCGGCGCCGCGCCGACCTGCTCTGGTCGCTCCTGGCCGCCGCCGGCGTCGCCCTGATGAGCAGCGGCGCGTTCACCGGATCACCCGGCGACTGGCCGGCCGGGCTCGGCTTCGCCCTCGCGGCCGCGGGCTGCTGGGCGGCGTACATCCTGCTCACCCGGAAGGTCGGCGCGCGCTGGTCCGGCTTCGAAGGCCTGTCGATGTCCATCGCCGTCGCCGCGATCGTCGCCGCGCCGCTCGGGGCCACCCAGGCCGCGCCAGGCATCAGCGTACGCACGGTCGCGATCACGGCCGGCCTCGCGCTGCTCCTGCCCGTTCTCCCGTACGCGCTGGAGATGCTGGCCCTGCGCCGCATGCCGGTACGCGATTTCAGCATCATGATGAGCGTCGAGCCCGCGATCGGGGCGATGATCGGGCTGGCCCTGCTGCACCAGGTGCTGACGGCCGCCCAGTATCTCGGCATCGCCCTGGTCATCGTCACGAACATCGTCGTGACCCGGCGGTCCGCCGGCGGGCGTCCACCGGAGAGCCGTGAGCGAGGCGCACGGCGTACGCCTCGCTCAGAAGATCAACCGAGGTCCGAGACGGGTCAGCCGAGGTCGAAGACGGCGGTGGCCCCGAGGACCAGCAGCAGCGAGGTGACCGCCACGACGGCGAGCGAGAGCGCGCCGACGAGGAAGGGCCGCCAGCCGCTCTTCGCGAAGGCCCGCAGGTCGGTGTTGAGCCCGACGCCCGCGAAGGTCAGCAGGAACGCCCACTTGGAGACGTTGCCCAGGCTCGCGATGTCACCCTTGGTGAACACTCCCCAGGTGGCGAGCGCCGAGACCGCGATGAACCCGAGCACGAACTTGGGAAACTTCTCCCACACGAACCTCGCCCGGTTGCCGAAGCCGGAGGCGACCCCGGCCGCCTGCCCGCGCGAGGCCCAGTAGAGCGCGAAACCGAGCACCACGAACCCGATGAGCGCGTTGCGGGTGCTCTTGACGAGAACGGCGATGTTCTGCGCCTCCGGCCCGTAGATCGCGCCGGTGGCCGTGGTTTCGGCGGTGTTGTCGACCGCCAGGCCCGCCCACAGCCCGAACGCGTGCTGGCTCAGGTGCAGCGCGTGCCCGATCGCCGGGAACGAGAACAGCGCAACAGCGCCCAGCGCGAGAATCGCCGCGATGGAGTAGCCCGACTCCTCGTCGTCCGCCTCGATGGCGCCCTTCCCCGCGATGATCGCCGAGACGCCGCAGATGGCCGTGCCGATCGCCAGCAGAGAGCCCAGCTTCCCCTTGAGCCCGAACGCCTTGCTCAGCAGCAGCACGGTCGTGACCGCGATCGTGCCGTCGATCAGGATCAGGCCGAGGCTCACCCCGCCGACCTTCGCGAGGTCACCCAGAATGAACCGGGCCCCCAGCAGCACGATGCCGATCTTCAACCAGAACTCGTACGTGCCGACGCCCGGCCGGAAGATCGGATGTACGCCGATCGTGTTCGCGATGATCAGCCCGAGCACGATCGCCCACAGGACATACTCGATGTCGGGCAGATGCGTACCGGTCTTCGCGGCGACGACCTTCAACTCGGCCTGGGCCCACTTGCCCGCGAGACCGATGACGATCAGCAGCAGAATCCCCGGAACATAGCGGAGAACCGGTACGCCGGTGAACCGGTCGGCCCAGGGGCGAGGTGCGGTCGCGGTGGACATGCGCTCCCCTACTTGATCAGCGGAATGGTGACGGTGTCCCACGGAATCGCGGGCAGGACCCTAACGGCCGCGAGCACGGCGAACACCGCGCCGACCGCGACGGCGATCCAGTCGACCGGAACGCCGCGCCGCGGCCCGGCCGGGTCGGTCGCCGGGGTTTCGGCGGCGGCCGGCTGAACGTCTTGGGACATGAGGACTCCCGACAGGGCGTACGCCACCGGCACCCGGACTGCCCGGATGCCGTTGGGGCACAAGGGTTGTGTACGGCGGTTGGCGCAAACGGTAGACAGCGGGCGAGGCGCGGGTCAATACCCTACCAACCAGATAGATTTTAAATGTTTTGAAACCATCTATGGCACTCAGGAGCAGACGACCTGGATACTGAAGCCGCACCGATGGCATCTACCGGAATACATGCGGTACGGTCCAATCGCACGGCGGCGGGCCGAATGGAGCACTCCGGCGGCGTACACGTCCAGGATGAGCCGGTCGACTTGATCGCTGGCCAGCCCAGCCATAGTCTCGATCCGCGACTGCCGGTCGACGAAGATCACTTGAGTTGCCACAGACCAGTTGATCTACCCGCGATTGGTCATCGCGTCCACGTGCGACACGTCACAAGCCGATCAACCTCTGGACGGTACAGGTGCCGCAGTCACGACCCCTCCCGGACGCACAGGACTGGACGGTGCGGGGCCTGTCCCTGCCTGCTGCGCTGATCTCACTGCTCGAAACCAGAGGCTGGCTGCCCCCAGGGCCACGAGTACTGCATGACGTCATACCGTGGTTCGCCGACCCGCTCATGTTCATGGCAGACCTGCATGACATGCGGCTACAGAACAAGGCGCTGGACTCCATCGCCGACAACTCCTCGCTCAGCTCCCTGTTCCGCATCACTCGCGCCAGTCAGACCGGACGAGACCTCGACCTCCCCTGGCTCGACGCCGACCAGGCCGTACTGATCGCCGTCAACGAGCATGCCGGCGACGATGTCGCGCTCGCTCTGGACTACCGCACCGACGCGGCCAATCCACGAGTCGTCGCATCAGACATCTGGTCAGACGCCACCCAGCACTCCTGGCGGATCGTCACGCCCACCTTCACCGATCTTCTCGCGGCATTCAATCGATCAGCATCAACTGAATAACCCTACGCCTCGGAGTGTTGATCGTGTCCGTCCGTTATAGACACTGAACTGCTCGTAACTGGGGCTTGGCCTGCGGTTTGTCATACGTGGCGCCTAGTCTTCGTCGTGTGGGTGAGGCGTTGGCCGGGCAGTTGTCGGAGGCGGTGCGGGGGCTGCTGGACGCGCCGTTGTCCTCGCTGCCCGACGACGCCCTCCTTGCCGAGCTCTCCCTGCTGTTCACCGCGACCCAGCAGCTGACCGCCCGGGTCGTGGCGGAGGTCGGCGAGGCCGCATCCCGTGGCATTCCTGCCGCGCACGGCGCCTCCGGTACGCGCGCCTGGCTGGCTGAGCTGCTCAGCATCTCGGTACGCTCCGCCGCCGGGCTGACGAAGCTGGCCGAGCGGCTGCCGCGCCAGCCTGTCGTGGCGCAGGCATGGGCCCGCGGGGCGCTGAACACCGAGCAGGCGCAAGCAATCTCGGCACTGGTCGCAGACCTGCCCCCGGAGGTCGGATCGGCCGGGAAGGCCCGGGCCGAACAGGCGCTCACCGACCTGGCCGTGGGCCAGAAGTTGCGGCCGGAGACCCTGGCAGCGCACCGACGCTCCATCCTGGAGACAGTTTCGCCGGAGATCGCCGAGGACCGCCTACGGCGCGAACTCGAACGAGCCAACCGGTCGGCGTACCTACGACGGGCGTTCACCCTCACACCCAACGGCGAAGGCGAATACCGGATCACGGGCGTACTCGACAGCGCGGCCGCCGCCTATGTGCGGGCAGCACTGGATCCGATCAGCGCCCCCGGCGCACTGGGTTCGCTGCTCGGGCAGCCACCATCCGCAGACGGTGCCGGACCTTCGGGCAGAGGTGCGCCCGGGTCTGGTTCCGCTGGCGCCATAGATGCGGACGGCGATGCAGCGACATCCGGTGGCGGCGGGCCGGACTTGGATGGCGACGCGCCGGGTTTGGCTGATGGCGGGCCGGGCTTGCCTGATGGCGTGTCGGGCTTCGCCGGCGGCTTGTCGGCGCGGTTCGCCGACGCGCTGGACGACGCCGGCCGTGATACCCGGAGTGCCGCCGCCCGGCGCGCGGACGCTCTGACCTTCCTGTGCGCCCAGGCCCTCGCCGACGGTGAACTCCCGAGGTCCGGCGGCGAGCGACCGCAGCTCGTCGTCACTCTGTCCTGGGAGCAGCTGCGTGAGCAGCTCGGCCACGGCCTGCTCGACACCGGCGACCTGCTCACCCCGGAAACCGTGCGGCGCCTCGCCTGCGACGCGCAGATCATCCCCGCCGTCCTCGGCGGCGACGGCCGGGTCCTCGACGTCGGCCGCGCCCGGCGGCTGATCGACGGTTCACTGCGGCGGGCCCTCGTGCTGCGCGACCGAGGCTGCGCCTGGCCGGGTTGCGACCGCCCGCCGCGCTGGTGCGAGGGACACCATGTCGTGTCATGGTCCGACGGCGGCCCGACCAGCCTCGACAACTCGGTCCTGCTCTGCGGCCACCACCACCGTGAGATCCATCGTGGCGCCTGGCAGGTCCGCATCAACCTCAGCGACGGGCGGCCGGACTTCCTGCCGCCGAGGCACCTCGACCCGCTGCAACGCCCGCGCCGCAACATGATCCACCGGCGGACATGAGCCGGCAGCGACTGAGCTACTTCCGGAGGTGGGCTACCGACGCACATGGGCTGCCTGCGGGAAAGGGCTGCCTGCGGGAAGGGGCTGCCTGCGGACCTGAGTTACCTGCGGGCGTGAGCTACCGCGGACGTGAGCTGCGTTGCCTGGCTCTCGCTTCAGCCGATCATGAGCCGAAGGACGCCGCCATCCGCCGCCGCAACGCGGGCACACGGTTCACCATACGCAGCACTGTCTTGAACATCGCCGTACGCGCCCGGTTGGGCGTACCGGCCTGGCGGGTGTTGCGCAGGGACAGCTTGACCGCGCGGAAACCGTAATCGAGCATCTCCCGCTCGTAGCGACCGAGCGAGTCGAGCACGCCGAGCTCCCCGCGGGCCGCCGCGATCAGGTTGCGGCGCAACAGATCCGCGTCCCGCAGGGCGGTGTTGGCACCGATACCGCCCATCGGCGTCATGTTGTGAATCGCATCGCCGAGCAACGTCACCGGACCTGTACGCCACGGCGACACGGGTGCGGCGCTCTTGAGCGGGACGGCGTTGACCGTCTGCGGGTCGCTTCCGGCGAACAGGTCACGCAGCGCGGGCGACCACGTCCGGGTGCGGTCCAGCACGAACCGGATCAACTCGTCCCCCGGCATCTCCGCGGCGCCGGGCGGGAACTGGTCGGCCGCATCCGCGTACGCCCAGAAGGTGTAGTCGGCGGTGTTGTCGAGTAGGAAGTTGTCGAGAAGGAAGTTGTCGACAAGCAGGCCGGCGGGCAGGTCGGGGCGAGTCGCGACGGTCTTGCGGTCGTGTTTCCAGACTGCGGTGAACAGGAACCCGCGATCAGCGGGGATCACCATGTTGGCGTCCTCGGCCAGCGCGCGCGGCAATGCGGCCGAACCGTCGTGGCGGTACTTGCCGGCGACGGCGAGGACGCCGGTGTCGTCACGACGCGCGTGCGGCAGCAACTGGTGTCGTACGCGCGAGTTGGCGCCGTCGGCCCCGACGAGGATGTCGGCGTTGGCTGTGGTTCCGTCCTCGAAGTACGCGGTGACCCCACCGGGACCGACCTCGTAGCGCACGAATCTCTTCCCCAGCCGCAGAACCCCCTCCGAGCCAGGGCTGTCCGAACCAGCACCACCCGAACCAGCACCACCCGAAACGGCACCACCCGAAACGGCACCACTCGAAGCAGCACCAACCGAAGCGGCGCCACTCGAAGCAGTGCCAACCGAAGCAGCGCCAACCGGAACAGCGCCAACCGGAACAGCGCCATTCGTGGCAGCGCCCATCGGAGCAGCGCCAACCGGAGCAGCACCGTCCAACCCAGACAGTAGGACCTCGCGCAGGCTGATCCGGCTGACGCCGTAGTGGCGGGCGGTCGGGTCCTGGTGGCCGGCGATCTCGGCGCCGGTGAAGCGCAGCAGGTCGGACAGCTGGTCGGTGGTGAAGCCGAAGCCGCCGTCGGTGGACGAGACGGTGGCGAGGAACTCTTCCCAATTGGACCGGGGCAAGCATGCATGCAGGGCGCTGCTGCCGTGCGGATTGATGTGGATGCGGTAGCCCTGCAACCAGTCGGTACGCGCCTGCGCCCGCTCGTAGACGGCCACACCGATGCCGGCCTGCCGGAGCCCGTGCGCGAGCGCCAGCCCGCCGATACCGCCACCGATGATCATCACTCGCAAGTCCTTCACGTCTTCAGTCTTCACGCGTACATCTGTTTTTGTCAACCATACGTTTGATTAGCTCACGTGCATAGATGACTCTGCTTGATCCGCTATCGTGTGCCCATGAGCCAGCCACGCCGGTCACCCCGCGCCGAAGAGCGCAAACGGGACCCCGAGCGGACCCGGGAGAAGATCCTCGACGCGGCCGTCGTCGAGTTCGGCGAGCACGGGTACGCCGGTGCGCGCATCAGCGCCATCGCGAGCCGGGCCGGAGTGAACCAGCAGCTGATCTCGTACTACTTCGACGGCAAGGAAGGCCTCTACCGGGCGCTCATGGAGCAGTGGCGGTCGGTCAGCGGCGAGATCAACCGTCCTGACGTCCCGCTGCACGCGGTCGTCGGCGGCTTCGTCCGCGCGTCGGTCGAGCAGCGGTCGTGGTCACGCTTGCTCGCCTGGCAGGGTCTGACCGAAACGGAATCCGGCTCAGGAAGCGAGTCCGGGCCAGCAAGCAACTCCGGAGCCAAGCGCGAGTCCGGGGCCGAGCACGAGTCCGAGGCTGAGCACGAGTCCGAGGCTGAGCACGAGTCCGAGGCTGAGCACGGGTCCGGGCCAAAGAGCGAGTCCGAGGCCGGGAACAGATCCACGGCGCAGGCAGGGACCGGTACGCCCGACCCCTACTTCGACGCGATGGTCGCCGACGTACGCCGGCGCCAGGCCCACGGCGAGATCGCCGCCGATCTCGATCCGGCGTACGTGCTGCTGGTGATGTTCACGGCGGCCCTGGCTCCGACGGTGATCCCGCACATCGTCCGGCGCATCACGGGCCGGGCGGCGGACTCACCGGAATTCCTCGACGAGTACGCCGACCAACTCCGCCGGATCACGGCACACCTGGCAGCGGACAGCCCTGCCGCGGAAAGCCCTGCCACAAAGAGCCCTGCCGCAGAGAACTCAGCCACGGAAGGCTGAGCCGCAGACAGCCCCGCCACGGAAGACCTCAGTCACAGAAGGCTCAGCCCCGGAAGACCCAGCCGCCGAGGGTTAGACCGACGGGGACCGGCCGCGCAGGCCGATCGCGCCGCCGATCACCGAGAAGACCGTGCCGAAGGCGCCCAGCAGGATCGGCATGCCCACGAGCGCGCCGAGCAGGCCGCGGTTGATGGACGCGCGCATCGATCCGCCGCCGCTGTCGGCGAGTGCCTGGATCTTCTGCGGCTGGCGGCTGACGATGTCGAGCCAGATGTTGTCGACGGCCAGGAACGTGCCGATGGTGAGCAGGCCGATCACCGCACCGGCGATCGCTCCGCACAGCGCGGCGGTCTTCAGCGCGCCGCCTCGGCGTACGGCGAGGTAGCCGATCCCGGCCAGGACCGCGAACACGGCGATGTACGCGCCTAGCACGCTGACGGTGTCGTCGTCCGTGGTGCTGGGGAACACCACGTTGGTGAGCACGATGTCGAGCGACAGTGCGGCCCACACGACGAGGGCCGGGATCAGCACGAGACCGACCGTGCGCTTCGCCGGAACAGCCGTGCTCTTCGCGGGGACAGCCGAGCCATTCGATGGGACGGTCATACCAGTCTCCACTTCGGACGCTTCAGGCTCGGGGGCGAGGGCGATCCGGGCGTCGAGCGCGCCGCGGATCAGATCGGCGGCCAGGCGTACGCGGCGGCGGGCCGATCGTCCTTCGAGCGGCAGCTCTTCGAGCAGTGCGCTCATCTCGGCCGCGTAGCGCTCGCGCCACCAGGCCGGGTAGAGGCCGAGGATCCACTTCATGCGTACGCCGCCAGCCGCCGCAGCCCCGCGCCGGTGACCTGCCGGGCATGTTCGAGGTACGCCCGAAGCGCGGTGGCGCCGGCCGGCGTGATCTCGTACGGGCGGCGGCGCGCCTCTTCGGGCAAGGCGCGGATGAGTTTGCGGTTCTCCAGCCGGGCCAGGGCGCCGTAGAGCGTTCCCGGTCCGATGGTCGTGCCGGCGAGGGACTCGATGTCCTGGATGAGCGCGTAGCCGTGCTTCGGGCCGCCGGCCAGGCTGGTCAGGATGAGAACGCTGGGGTCGGCGAACCGGCCGAGATCATCCATCGAAGCCTCCACGTACCGACAACCGAACCGTCAAGGATCTACCTAGGGCCACCGAGCTCAGAACACCGAGCTCAGAACACCGAGCTCAGAACACCGAGCTCAGAACACCGAACTATATCGTCGCACGATATAACGTACCACGTACGAAGGATCGCACGGGAGACCGGATTATCGGTGGTCGACGACCCGGCGCATCTTGCCCGCCGAACGCTCCACCGAGCCCGCCGGGACGATCTCGACCGCGACGGTGACACCGATCGTGTTCTTGATCCGGTCGGCGAGTTCGCGGCCGGCGTCCGCCGCGGTCTCGGGCGACACTCCGGCCGCCGGTTCTGTGGTCACCGTGAGCGTGTCGAGCGGGCCGTCCTTTCCGCGTACGCATTGGAAATGAGGGGCGAGCGCGGGCTGGCGCAGCAGGAGTTCCTCGATCTGGGTGGGGAAGATGTTGACGCCGCGCAGGATGATCATGTCGTCGGTGCGGCCGGTGATCTTCTCCATGCGGCGCATCGGGCGGGCGGTGCCGGGCAGCAGGCGGGTCAGGTCGCCGGTGCGGTAGCGCAGGACCGGCATGGCCTGCTTGGTGAGGCTGGTGAAGACGAGCTCACCGAACTGTCCATCCGGGACGGTCGCGCCGGACGCGGGGTCGACGATCTCCGGGTAGAAGTGGTCCTCCCAGATGTGCAGGCCGTCCTTGGTCTCCAGGCACTCCTGCGCCACGCCCGGCCCGATGACCTCCGACAGGCCGTAGATGTCGACGGCGTGCAGGGCGAGCCGCTCCTCGAGCGTCCGGCGCAGCTCGTCGGTCCACGGCTCGGCGCCGAACACCCCGACCTTCAGCGACGTGCCCGCCGGGTCGATGCCCTGCCGCTCCATCTCGTCGGCGATGGCCAGCATGTAGGTCGGCGTCGCCGTGATGATGTCGGGCCGGAAGTCGGCGATCAGGCGTACCTGGCGCTCGGTCATGCCGCCGGACACCGGCACCACCGTGCACCCGAGCTCCTCCGCCCCCGCGTGCACGCCCAGGCCGCCCGTGAACAACCCATAGCCGTACGCGTTGTGCAGCAACTGGCCCGGCCGCGCTCCGGCTGCCCGCAGGCTTCGAGCCATCAACTTCGCCCAGGTACGCAGATCGCCCGCGGTGTAGCCGACGACGGTGGACTGTCCCGTGGTACCCGAGGAGGCGTGGATGCGGGCGACCTGCTCCCGGGGAACGGCGAACATGCCGAACGGGTACCCGCGCCGCAGGTCTTCCTTCGTGGTGAACGGCAGCGACCCGAGATCGTCCAGCCCGCCGATGTCCGCCGGGCGTACGCCGATCTCGTCGAACGCCGCCCGGTAGTGGGGGCTGTTCGCGTACGCGTGCCGCACCGTGTCGCGCAGGCGCTCCTCCTGCAGCGCGCGCAGCTCCCCGGCGGACGCGGTCTCGATCGGGTCGAGCGTGATCGGTACAGGCTGGTAATCGGGCATGATCGGCTCCCCCGGATGCGGTCGGACCTCTCGATCATCGCCACATCCGGGACCGTCCGCCAGCGCTACCGTGAAGTCCGGGCCGGCACGAGTCCGCGCCGGCCCGGCGTACACGGAAATCAGCTGCAGGCGACGCCGTTGAGCGCGAAGCCGGTGGGGGCCGCGGTGTTGCCGGTGTGCGTGGCCTGATAGCCGATGCCCACCGAACCGCCGGCGGCGATGGTCGAGTTGTAGCCCGCGTTGGTCGCGGTGACCGCGCCGCTGGACGGGCTGTAGGTGGCGTTCCACCCGGAGGTGATCGTCTGTCCACTGGGGAGAGTGAACGTCAGGCGCCAGTTGGTGACCGCCGAGGTGCTGTTGTTGGTGATGGTGAGGTTGTTCGTCAGGCCGTTGTTCCAGGCGTTGACCGCCGAGGTGACGCGGCAGGCGCCGCCGCCGGTGGGCGGCGGGCTGGACTGGCGGGGCGACGGGGACGCGGCCGGCGAGGACGGCGGCGGCTGGGTACCGTCAGGCGCGACGGCGCGGCCGGTGGCCGGCGAGATCATGCCCGCGCAGAGGTTGCGGCTGGCCAGACCGGCGGCGATCTGCGGGATGGCCGCGACGGTGTTGGCCGGCCAGTCGTGCATGAGGATGATCTGGCCGTTGGTGAGCCGGGCGTTGGCCGCCACGATCGAGGCGACGCTGGCACTGTTCCAGTCCTGCGAGTCGACGTCCCAGATGATCTCGGTGAGGCCGTACTGCGCCTCGACCGACTTCAGCGCGCTGCTGGTCTCACCATAGGGCGGGCGGAACAGCTTCGGCGCGCTGCCGGTGATCTGCTGCAGCGCGGACTGGGTGTTGCCGATCTCGGTGTTCATCTGGGCCGTCGTGAGCCCGGTCATGTGCGGGTGGTCCCAGCTGTGGTTGCCGATCCACATGCCGGCGTTCTTCGTCGCCTGGACCAGCGAGGGATTGGGCTGCGCGTTCTGGCCCTCGTCGAAGAACGTCGCCCGCAGGCCGTTCGAGGTGAGCGCGTTCAGCAGATTCTGGGTGTTGCCCGGGGTGGGGCCGTCGTCGAACGTCAGGCCGACGTACCCGTTGCAGGTGGCAGCCTGCGACGGGGTGGCGGCGAGCGTCAGGGCGGCGACGGTGCCGACGGCGGCCGCGGCCATCGTGGCGGCGATGGCGAGGATCCTGCGGGCCGGGCGAGGTGTGGAAACCATGGCCTCTCCTTGCGTACGGCGGCCGGGTGGAGACCGGCGGCCGCGTGGGAACGGAACGGGAGCGGTCATTGAAACATCGCTATCTTTGTTTCGGCAAGTTCCGGACATCGGAGTCGATGACGTGCGGTGATGTTTAGGCTGTATGCGCACGTTGGAGGAGATACTGACGCTCCGAAACTTCCGGAGCTGCCGGGGCACTCCGGCAGGAGGGGGCGCGCACCGTCGGCCTCCTCCTTCCCATCCAGTAATACGCGTTGCGGCGCCGACCGCATCCGAGGACGCCTCCGGGATCGATCGGCCGACGGCAGCCTCGTCGTTGACCCATCTCGACGCGCCCGGCCCGACTCATCGAGGGCGCGCTCCTTCTCATGATCAGAGCGCTGATCAGCGTCGCTGCCTGCGTGTCTCCCACGCCCGTCCGGAGACCGTGAACAGCCGGTTGATCATGAAGGCGAGCAGCAGTCGAAGTTTCGACAAAGCGGGCAAGGCGCATCCACCCGCATGATCGAGGTGGATTTCTGGTCGTGCCGCGAAGATCGAGGTGGATGCCTGGCTGTCCCGACGACCAGAAAAATGCCTTGATCTTCGGAGCGCGACCGGAAATCCACCTCGATCATGCAATCGGTTGTGTCTTTCCCGGTTTGTCGGCCCCTGGAGGGCGTCGACGGAAGAGCGAGATCTTGACGGATGTGGCGAAACCAACGCTTCCCGGCCGACCGTAGGGGCAGTTTCGCCACATCGATCAAGGTCATGCTGCCAGCGGCCGGCACCTTTCCGTATTCGTCCAGATTGGGTGCGGGCCACGGCTGGCGAAGTCGACGACCAGATCGGCGTGGGCTCGGCGGCCTATCCGGTCGTCACGGAGTACGCCCCCCGCGCGCACCCCGTCACCCACCATCCCCCGTCGACCTGCCGATAGGTGAGCCCCGAGACCCCGGTCGTCGACAGCCGAGGCTGTTGCCCACCACCGGAAGCACCGCCGGAGCCATCGCTGGAGCCGCTGGGGAACCACAGCTCGATCGTGCAGTCCGCTGGAGCATCCTCAGCCGTGGCGGACAGCGTAAACCGTCCGTCCGGTGTGGACGACAGCGACGAGAGCAACCCCGGCAGTGCCCGCGGATACGCTCGCGACAGCGGCTTCGCGAAGCCGGCGGGCGGCGCCGTCGACTCTCCGGTACGGCAGTCGACGCGTACCAGGTTGCCGGAGCCGGTCGCGTCGGCGCCGGTCTCGGGCGAGCCGCAACCCTGCCGCCACACCCAGAAGGCGCCGCCGATGCCGAGGCGATCCTGGGCGGCCGCGAACCTGGTGACCTTGACTCCGTCGACGTCCGGATCGCCGAACCATCCCCACTCCCCTGCCCACAGCCCGGCCCCGTACGCGGCCGCGGCCCGGGCCGACATGGCCAGGTTCCGTTCGATCGAGGCGATGGTCAGGCCGAGGCTCTGGTCCATCGTGATCGACTCGCTGTACGGGTGCGGCGCGAACACGATCTGCCGGTCGGCGGTGAACCCCGGCGGCGGGGTCACGTCGAAGCCGAGACCGGACCACAGCACGCTCGGTTCGAAGAACGCCAGGTGCGCCGGGCCGCCCGCCGTGCGCTCGGCGGCCCGGATCGCGGTGATCGCCGCGTCGTAGTAGCGGCCGAGCAGCAGACCCGAGCTGACCGGCGGGTTCGCCCCGATGCCAGGTTCGTTGAGCAGGTCGTACCCGGCCACCGCCGGCTCCGTCGCGAACGCCGATGCCAGGCGCGCCCAGGTGCGTACGAGTTCGGTCTGGATGCCGTCGCGGTCGGTGTAGAAGTTGCCGAACGCCGTCGCCACGGCCGGGGCCAGGTCGCGGGCCATGAACTGGCAGTACGCCGTACCGTCGGTGATCGTCGCCCAGGCCGGCGCGCCGTCCCAGCCCGTCGTCGGCGACGTGCCGCCGCCGCACCGCTCGTCCGGCTTGGCCAGGGCGTTGCCCCACGCGTCCTCGTGCATGTCGAGCACGGTGTAGATGTCGTGCGCCTTGGCCATGTACACGGCCGACCGAATCTGGTCCACATAGGAATCTTCGAAGACGCCGCGCTGCGGCTCCAGGCGCGACCAGGACACTCCGAGGCGTACGACATTGAAGCCCAGGGCGGCCATCTGCGCGAAGTCGGCGTCGGTCAGCGCCTGCGTCGCGGGCACCGCGGGGTCGCGCAGGTAGTAGTCGATCAGCTGGTTCACGTCCACGCCGCGCAGCAGCACCTGCCGGCCGGTGCCGTCGGCGATCACGGCGGGGTCGTCCGGCGTACGGCCGGGAATCAGGTGCAGCGCCGAGGAGACGACCGCGGGCTTCGGCGGCGCGGGCCGCGTGCCCACCGCCACCACCAGCGGCACCACCACCAGCACCGCGAGCGGCACGGCCACCCACCGCCGGCGCACGCCCGCCGTGGCGGCCGGGCTCCCAGACATGCCCGCAGCCGGACTCACAGCCGGGCTCCCTATCAGGCTCACAGCAGGGCTCACAGCCGCCGCGAGCACCGCGCCGACCAGGCCGACCAGCGCGCCGTAGCCCGTCCCGGTCGCGAGGCAGATCAACGTCGTCGCGATCCACCAACTGTCCGCGGCGCCCGCCGGGATCCGGTCGGGCACCGCCGCGGCCAGCCCGGCGTCGACCACGCCGAGCACGACCCCCGCGCCGACCGCCGCGAGCCACACCGCCACACCCGTCCCGAGCCGCCCGGCGCCGCGCGGCGTCACCCGCCAGACCAGCGCGAAAGCGCCCAGGAACACGAGCATTCCCAGCACCATCAGGAGTACGCCGTGCGCCGCCGACGGAACCGGGACGAACTGGGGGAACGCGTACCCGACGGGCCCGCCCCGCCACCAGCGGGCCGCGGGACCGGCCGCGGCGAGCGCCACCACCACTGCCATGAGCAAGGCCGCCTTGAGCAGGACGGGCGCGGGGCGATCGGTGGGCGTACCCGGGGAACTGCGGGCGGCGAGCTTGACGGCTGCGGCGACGAGCGGCCCCACGAGCAGGTACTTGACCGCCGCGAAGCCGTTCGTGTCGACGGCGAAGCTCAGCGCGGACCCGGTCGGCAGATGTTCGCCCACCAGCGGCGCTGCGGCGGTCAGCGCGGTGGCGGCGGTGGCCGCGGCGCCCGCTCCCACCACGGCGGTCCAGGTACCGAAGAAGATCCTGTTGCCCGACCGGGCAGCCACCCAGACCGGCAGCGCCGTCCCGGCGAGCAGGATCGGCAGGCCGACGACCAGCGGCGCCCACCGGTACGCGCCACCGGCCCCCGCCCACGGCAGGCCGCTGCCGCCGACCGGTGCCAGCAGACCCGAGGGATCCCAGACCGCACCGGCCAGGACCAGCAGGACCAGGGCGAACAAGGCAACGGCGACGGCACGCACCGGCGCGGTGCCATGACTGCGGCGGGGCCCTGCCGGAGCGGGGGACGCTGCCGGAAGGGGGGAGGCTGCCGGGAGGGCGGAGGCTGTCATAGTGAACGCGAATCATACTCGCGATCGCTCTTCTGTCAGCCCCTCCTTTCCGGCGCGGTTGAGCAGCCCCTGGACACGCTGACGTGTCTGCAGGCCGGTCACGGACGCGATGTCCGGCACGGTACGCCCCGCGGCGACCAGATCGGCGAGCGCGCGACCCCGGGCGGACCGGATCTGGTCGACGAGTGCCTCGTACAGGGCCTGGGCATGGGTGAGGTCGAGGTACCGGCGCAGCGGATCGCTCTCGGCCAGGTGATAGCCGCACTGGCTTTGCAGCAGGGCGGCCACGGCGGCCGGATCGACGGCGACGCCTTCGGTGGTCTTGTCAGGCACGGGCGCCCCTTACCCCTCGGCGGCCGATTCCGCACTTGGTACCGTTCGCTCATGACCCGCCGTACACGCTCATGAACAGCCCCACTCCCATGAACAGCGGTACGCCGACGAACAGCAGTACGCCGACGATCAGTGGACCGCCCGGCGGGACCGTCCGGCAAGCCGCCGCGATCGGCTACCTCGTGGCGGTCGCCACCTGCGCGGTTCTCGGGGCATGGCGGGAGAACCCGGCCTTCTACCTCGCGGCGGTCATCCTGGCCCTGCCGACCGGCATCGTCGCCTTCGCCTGCATCTACCTGGGATACGCGATCCTGTCCGGCGTGGGCGGCCTGTTCACCGAGACCTCGCTGCCCGACGGGAGCACGCCGGCCTGGCTGCTCGTCTCCAGCGCCACCCTCAACGTGCTCCTCATCGTCGGCGCGGCCGCCGTCAACCTGCTGCTCCTGCGCTGGTGGCGCCGCGCCCGCCCGCGTACGCGGACCCAGCGGTAGCCGACCAGGGCACCCGGCCATCCGGGTAGATCGCCGGAGATGCGGGCCAGGTCACGCCGATTGGCCTTGGACAGACCGGTCGTCCTCCTGACAGGGTGATTCCATGATCAGTTTCGGCGCGTTGCTCGGGGTGGCCGCGGTCGCCCTCGGCATGGTCCTCACCCCCGGCCCCAACATGATGTACGTCGTCTCGCGCAGTATCGGGCAGGGCCGCCGCGCCGGGCTGATCTCGCTCGGCGGTGTGGCCGTCGGCTTCATCGTCTACATCGTCGCCACCGCGCTGGGCCTGTCCGCGCTGTTCGCCGCCGTGCCGGAGCTGTACCTGGCGGTCAAGATCGCCGGCGCGCTGTACATCGCGTGGCTCGCGTGGAAGGCGCTGCGGCCCGGCGGCCTGTCGGTGTTCACGCCGGTCGAGATGCCCGAGCACTCGCCGCTGCGGCTGTTCGGGATGGGCCTGGTGACGAACCTGCTCAACCCCAAGGCAGCCGTCATGTACGCCTCGATGCTGCCGCAGTTCCTCGACGTCCGTGCCGGCCACGTGTTCTGGCAGAGCATGCAGCTGGGCGGCGTACAGCTGGTGGTGAGTCTGACGGTCAACGCGATCCTGGTGCTGGCGGCCGGGACGATCGCGGTGTTCCTCACGCGCCGTCCGAGCTGGCTGCGCATGCAGCGGTACGTCACGGGCACGATGCTCGGGGCGATCGCGATCAAGCTCGCCACCGACACGAGCCGCCCAGTCCCGGCCTAAGATCCTTCGGATCCGCGCGGGAGGGTGACCGTCACCGACAGGCCGCCCTCCTCGCGGGCGGTCGCGCGTACCGATCCGTTGTGGATGGTGGCGATCGACCGGACCAGGGCCAGGCCGAGGCCGTAGCCGGTGCCGCTGCGCTCATGCAGGCGCCGGAACGGCTCGAACAGGCCGTCGACCGCCTCCGGAGGTACGCGCGGTCCCGTGTTCGCCACCGTCAGCCGCACCGTGTCGTCCACACTGGAGGACGAGATCCAGACCGAGCCGCCGGGATCGTTGTAGCGTACGGCGTTGTCGACCAGGTTGGCGACGAGCCGCTCCAGGAGGACGGGGTCGCCGACGACCGTGGCCGGCTGCAGGGCCGTGGCGAGCCGCCGGTCGCGCGGATCGACCGATTCGACGGCGTTCTCGGCCACCGCGTCGAAGTCCACGACGGCCCGGGTCATCAGGCCGTTCTCGTTGCGGGCCAACGTCAGCAGCGCGTCGATGAGCCGTTCGGCGTGGGCGGCCGCGGCGCGTACCTCGTGGCCCATGTCGATCAGTTCGGCCCGGGTCGGCGCCGTCTTCGCCAGCACCACGTCGACCGACGTCCCCACCACCGCCAGCGGCGTACGCAGTTCGTGCGACGCGTTCGCGATGAACCGCCGCTGGCTGTCGAACGCCGCCTGCAACCTGGTCAGCATGTCGTCGAACGTGTCGGCCAGGTCGCGCAGCTCGTCCCGCGGTCCCGTCAGTGCGACGCGGGCCGACAGGTCGTGGCGGGACGCAGCCCGGGCGGCGGACGCGATGCGGTGCACGGGGCGTACCGCGCGGGTGGCGACGATCCAGCCGATCAGGGCGGCCAGGGCGGTGACCACGACGAGGGTCAGGATCGAGTACTGGAGCAGGCTCGACAGCGTGGTCTCCCGCTGGTCCTGCCGGCCCATGACGACGCCCTCGGTGAACGCGACCTGGCACTTCTGCAGCGTCCGCGGATCGGGGATGTTCTCGCCGAGCGTCGCCCGGCACACCTCGAGGAAGCTGGCCGCGTTGTCCACGTGGATCGAGTCCGCGTCGGCTATCGGCACGGCGGCGACCAGCAGGTACGTAATCACGATGACGATCGAGCCGCAGACCGCGAACAGGCCGGTGTAGAGCAGCATCAGCCGGGCCCGGATCGTCAGCCGGGGGGCGCTCACAGCCGGTACCCCCGACCGACGACGGTCTCGATCAGCGGCGGGTCGCCCAGCTTGCGGCGCAGCCGGGCCATGGTCACCGAGACGATGTTGCTGAACGGGTCCGCGTACGCGTCCCAGACGTGTTCGAGGAGGTCCTCCGCGCTCACCACGGCACCGTCCGCGGCGGCCAGCATCTCCAGAATCCCGAACTCCTTGCGGGTCAGGGCGAGCGCGCGCGTACCCCGGCTGGCCCGGTGGCGGGCCCGGTCGACGGTCAGGTCGGCCACGCGTACCAGCGGAGGGGCGGACGGGGCGCGGCGGCCGAGCGCGCGGATGCGGGCGACCAGCTCGTGGAAGGCGAAGGGTTTGCCCAGGTAGTCGTCGGCGCCGAGCTCCAGGCCGTCGACGCGGTCGTCGACCTCGGCCGCCGCGGTGAGCATCATGATCCGCGGGCCGCGCCCCGCGAGCTCGCGGCACACCTGGTCGCCGTGCACGCCCGGCAGGTCGCGGTCCAGCACGATCACGTCGTACGCGGACTGCCGCGCCGCGGTGAGCGCGGCCGACCCGTCGTAGGCGACGTCGACGGCCAGGCCGGCGTCGCGCAGCCCCTCGGCGATCCGGTCGGCCATCGTCCGGTGGTCCTCGGCCACGAGCACTCGCATGGCGGCCATTGTGCCCCTGCCCGCATGACATCCGTACGACAGCGCAGGACGACAGGGCATGACGACAGGGCATGACGACAGGGCATGACGACAGGGCATGACGACAGGGCATGACGACAGCGCATGACATCCGTACGACAGGGACGGTAGCGCTGGTGTCACCGGATCCGGCGTAGACCTCGAAGCCATGAGACTCATCCGCGCGGCCTTCGCGCTCTCCGCCGCCCTGCTTCTCGTCGCCTGCACCCACACGAGCGGCCCCGGCGTCGCCACGGCCGTCAGCGCGACGGCGCAGCCGACCGCCGACCGTTCCCTGAGCCGCGAGGCCGAGGAGCAGGCGGTCCAGCAGTACGGCCAGTGCATGCGGCAGCACGGCATCACGGTGTCGAACCCGCACGCCGTCCATCCGCCGGAGGGCGGCCGCAACGATCCGGCGGTGCTGAAGTGGCAGGCGGCCCACACCGCCTGCCAGTCCCTGCTGCCCGGCGGCGACCTGGAGCAGGCGCCCAGCCAGCAGGAGATCGAGCAGCTGCGCACGTTCGCCGTCTGCATGCGCGCCCACGACATCCCGATGACCGACCCGCTGCCCGACGGCAACATGCAGATCAACGGCCGGTTCGAGCACGTCACGCGTACGCAGCTGGAAGCCGATCCGGTCTACATCGCGGCGATGGCCGCCTGCAAGGACAAGCTGCCCGACCCGCAGGCGGGCAAGAAGGCGGGGCACTGATGCGGCGAGGTGTGATAGTTCTCGGCTCGGCCGTCCTCACGGCGGGTGCCGTCACCGCCGCGGCGCTGGGACTCGGGGGGCGGGGAAACCCGAACACCGGGCCGTCGGCGGCCGCGCCGGCGACGGAGGCGGTCACGCGTACCACGCTGACGCAGTCGCAGGACGTCAACGGCGTCCTCGGCTACGGTGCGCAGACCACGATCTCCTCCTCGGGCGCCGGCACGCTGACCTGGCTGCCGAAGCCGGGTTCGGCACTGACCCGGGGATCGGTCGTCTACCGCGTGGACGACCTGCCCGTCGTCCTGTTCTTCGGTTCGCTCCCGCTGTACCGGCCGCTGCGCTCCGGCGACACCGGCGAGGACGTACGCGAGCTCGAACGCAATCTCGCCGCGCTGGGCTACCACGGCTTCACGGTCGACGCGACGTTCAACGCGGCCACCGCGACGGCCGTGCGGCGGTTCCAGAAGGACCACGGGTACGCGCAGTCCGGCGTCCTCGACCCCGCGACGATCGTCCTCACGGCGGGCCGGGTCCGGGTGATCTCGACCGCCGCCCGCCCCGGCGACCACACCGGCGGTCCCGTGCTTGCGTACGCGGGGACGACGCGGGTCGTCACGGTGGCGCTGGAGGTCGCCTTGCAGGGACTCGTCCACACGGGACTGCGGGCGGTCGTCACGCTGCCCGACGGATCCACTGTGGATGGAACGGTGGCCGACGTCGGCCGCGTCGCGACGCAGGGGGACGTGCAGCACCCGCCGACCATCGACGTCACGATCACGGTCGCGGACCAGTCGAAGTTCGGCGACCTCGACCAGGCCCCGGTCGTCGTCTCCATCGTCTCCGCCCACGCGGACAACGTGCTCACCATCCCGGTCGTCGCGCTGGTGGCGCTGGCCGAGGGCGGGTACGGCGTACAGGTGGCCGACAACGGCGGCACCCGCTTCACGGCCGTCACGCTGGGCATGTTCGGGCAGGGCCGGGTCGAGGTCACCGGCCCGGGCCTCGCCGAGGGCACCCTCGTGGTGGTGCCGTCATGATCCGTGACGCCGCGATGGCCGGAGATGCCGTGGCCGGTGACGCTGTGGCCGGAGATGCTGTGACCGGTGATGCTGTGACCGGAGATGCTGTGACCGGTGACGCTGTGGCCGCCGGTGCCGTCATGGTCGCGTTGGACGGGGTGGGCAAGTCCTACCCGGGCGGCATCGACGCGCTGCGCGACGTGACCCTCACCATCCACAGCGGCGAGGCCGTCGCCGTGGTCGGCCCGTCCGGCTCGGGCAAGTCGACGATGCTGCACATCATCGGCGCGCTGGACCGGCCCGGCACCGGCACGGTCGAGATCGCCGGGCAGCGCCTCGCCGGCCTGTCCGACCGGCGCCTGTCGGCGCTGCGCGGGCGCGCCATCGGCTTCGTCTTCCAGCAGTTCCACCTCGCCGCCGGGGTCGACGCCGTCGACAACGTCGCCGACGGGCTGCTCTACGCCGGCGTACGCCTGAAGGAACGGCGGCGGCGTGCCACCTCGGCTCTGGAGCGGGTGGGCCTCGGCCACCGGCTGGGGCATCGCCCGCACGAGTTGTCCGGCGGCGAACGCCAGCGGGTCGCCATCGCCCGGGCCGTCGTCGGCGACCCGCCGCTGCTGCTCGCCGACGAGCCGACCGGCAACCTCGACAGCGCGGCCGGGGCCGCCGTCCTCGACCTGCTCGGCGAGCTGCACGAGGGCGGCACGACCGTCGTCGTCATCACCCACGACCATCTCGTCGCCGACCGCATGCCGCGCCGGATCGAGCTGCGCGACGGCCGGGTGGTCGCATGAGTTCCCTGAGTACGCCCTCCCGCCTCCTCTCCGCCGATGTGCTGCGGGTGGGCACCGCCGGTCTGCGTACGCGGCCGCTGCGGGTGTTCCTGTCGGCGCTCGGGATCGCCATCGGCATCGCCGCGATGGTGTGCGTGGTCGGCGTCGCCGGTTCCAGCCAGGCAGGCCTCGACCGGCAGCTCGCCGCGCTCGGCACCAACCTGCTGCGGGTCGCGCCCGGCCACGACATCCAGGGGCAGGCGGCGTTCCTGCCGCCCGAGGCGATCCCGATGATCGGCCGGATCGGCCCGGTCACCGCTGTCTCCGCCACCGCCGAACTGACCGCCAGCCACGTGTACGCGACCGACAAGGTGCCCGCCGACCAGACCGGCAACCTCCGGGTGCTCGCCGCGGACCTCCGTCTACTGTCGACGGTCCGGGCGGGCGTCGCCCAGGGTGCCTGGCTCAACGAGGCGACCGCGAAGTTCCCCGTCACGGTCCTCGGCGCGACGGCCGCCCAGCGGTTGAACGTCGTGACCGTCTCGTCGCGTACGCAGGTGTGGCTGGGCGGCCGCTGGTTCACCGTCGCGGGAGTCCTGGAGCCGGCCGCGCTCGCCCCGGAACTCGACTACGCCGCGCTCGTCGGCTGGCCGATGGCCCGCACCGGGATGGGATTCGACGGCCACCCGGGAGTCGTGTACGCGCGTACCGAACCGGACGCGGTCCGCGACGTCCAGGCGGTACTGGCCCGGACCGCCAACCCGGCCGCCCCCAGCGAAGTCGAGGTGTCCCGCCCGTCCGAGGCGCTCACCGCTCAGGAGGCGACCGACACGACCCTCGACGCGCTGCTGCTCGGCCTCGGCGGCATCGCCCTGCTCGTCGGCGGCGTCGGCGTGGCCAACACGATGGTCATCTCGGTACTGGAACGGCGCTCCGAGGTCGGCCTGCGCCGGGCCCTCGGCGCCACCCGGGGACACATCCGCCTGCAGTTCCTCGCCGAATCGCTGCTGCTGTCCTGTCTCGGCGGCGTCGGCGGGGCGGTCCTCGGCATCGCCGTCACCACCGCGTACGCGACAAGTCAAGGCTGGCCGATCGCGGTGCCGGTGTGGGCGACGGCGGGCGGGGTGGGGATCACCCTGGTGGTGGGGGTGATCGCGGGAGCGTATCCGGCGTGGCGGGCGGCGCGGCTGTCACCGACGGAGGCGCTCACCGCGCCGTAGTTATCCTTTATGGACGGTGAGCGGGCGGCGGCCCGCTCACCGCACCCCGCGTACCGCCCACGCCCGCGCGGTCAGCTCGAACGCGCCGTCCGGCAGCCGATGCCGCAACTCCTCCCGCAGCGCCTCCCGGTGCGACGCGCTCAGCGTCGCGACATAGGCGGGCGCGGACCCCTGCCCGCCGAGGAACGGCAGCCAGTAGTCGTCGAACGACGCGAACGGCGTCGGAACGTCGACCGGCGCCACCGTCACGCCCAGCAGCCCCGCGTCCTCCCACGCCGCCCGCAGCGCACCGGGCCGGCACAGCGGGAACCGCAGCCCTTCGTCGAGCCCCGCGATCGCCGGGTCGAGCAGCAGCGCGGCATCCCAGAAGTACCGCATCAGCTCCATGCCCTCGGCGTAGTCCCACACGTAGGCGGCCACCACCGCGCCCGGCGCCGCGACCCGCGCGGACTCCGCGATCGCCCGGGCGGTTCCCGGCACGAAGTTCAGGGCCAGCCCGCTCACCACAGCGCCGAACGTCCCGTCCGCGAACGGCAGGTGCCGCGCGTCGGCGACCGCGTACCCGACACCGGGCACCGCGACCCGGGCGCTGCTCAGAAAACCCCGGGACGGGTCGATGCCCGTCACCCGCGCGGGCTCCGCGAGGGCCAGCACGGCGGCGCTCAGCACGCCCGTCCCGCACCCGACGTCCAGCCAGCCCACCTTCGCGGGTACGCCGAGCGACGGCACGAAACGCGCGGCCACCCGACGGCTCCACCGGCCGACATAGGCCTCGTACGCGTCGCCGGCCTCCCACACTTCGCCCACCACCATCACGCGAGGATAAGGGTCTGTCGCGGAATTGCGGTCGAGGCTCGGCGTGGTCCAGGCGGTGATCCGGCCAGGCTTGATCCCCGTCGGGATGCCGGTGTCGTCTCTCGGCGGAGATCAAACGCCGCCGGGCGCCGTCTGGACCCGGCGAGACCGGGCGGAATTCTGTGACAGACCAAGGCCGGGGTGCGCCGGTTGACGGGATGGTGGACCATGGACACATGGTTTGCCTCGCCCGCCCTGTCCGCACCGCGCTGCTCCTGGCGGCGGCGGCCCTGTTCGCCCTCGCCGCGCTCCGCGTCGCGTTCGGCGGGCTCTCGGCCGCGTGACCTGCACGTTCCTGCAACGGCCGGCTAACCCCGCGACCGCGACAGCACCTCCTCGGGCGTGAGCGCGCTGCTCGGATGGTGGCTCAGGCACAGCGGTGCCGTGATCCGCCGGAAAGCATGCGACTCCCCCGACACCGACTCCCCCGACACGTAGAACTCCCCCGTACGCAGCTGCGCGATGTCGATCCGCGCGCTTCCCCGGGCCTGCGCGACTTCCTGGGCGGCGCTGATCTGCACCGGGCTGTTGAGAAAGCCGTAGAAGTGGGTCGCCGCGTTGCCCACGATCCGGTTGTGTATGCCCCGCGGCGCCTGTGTCGCGAAGACCAGCCCCAAACCGTACTTGCGGGCCTGGCTCGCCAGCGCCAGCGTGCTCTCCGTGCAGGCGGTGGTCGCCCCCGACGGCGCCAGCGTCTGCGCCTCGTCCATCACGAACAGCCCGCCGAGTGCCCGGTCGTTGGCGGGATGCTGCTTGATCCAGCCGAACAGTGCCATCTGCAGCTGGTTGACGAAGCTCTGCCGCTGCTCGTCCGTGGGCAGGCCGATCAGGCTGATCAGTGAGACCCGGGCGCGCTTTCCCGGCGGCGGCGTCAGCAGCACCCCCGGATCCAGCGGCTGCCCCGCCCCGCCGAACAGCGGATCGTTGATCATCGCCGCCTTGAGCGTCTGCGCCATCTCGTAGCCCAGATCACTCGCCTTGCCCAGCGACGTCACCCCGTCGGGCAGATCCTCCAGCAGCTCGACGAAGCCGGCGAGCCGCGTACCGCCCCCGCGGGCGAAGGCGGCCAGAGCCTCGCGGAGTACCGCCCGGCCCCGATCCATCTTCGCCGTGTTCCCCCCGACCCGCGCCCGCGGCGCCAGGGCGGCGACCGCGCTGTCCAACGCGAGCCCGAATTCGTCCGCATCATCGACGACCGCCCGGAAATCCGGCAACGGCTGCATACTGAGCGGCCGGCCGGCCTCACGCCGCGGCGTCCAGACCACGACATCGGTCTGTTCCAGGTACGCCGCGGCGCGCCCCCCGTCCCCCGGCCCCCACCCGGCGGGCGCGCTCGGCCACGCGTCACCCAGCCGGGCGAGGTCGTTGTTGGGATCGAGCGCGATCGCGGACACGCCCCGCAGCGCGCACTCCTCGACGATCCGCCGGATGAGAACGGTCTTACCCGAACCGGACCCGGCGAAGATGGCCACGTGCTTGCGAAGGTCACTCAATCGCAGGGTGATGGACTCGCCGCCGTCCCGGGCCGTCCCGAGCGGAATCTCCTCCCCACTGTCGTTCTGTTCGGCATCGGTCTGTTCGGCATCGTTCTGTTCGGCGCGGGCGGTCTGGCCGTCCGGTGCGGCATCGCCGTCCAGCGGGAAAGGCGTCGCCGGACCGCCATCGTCGGGCTGGTCCGCGTCTGTCGCCGCGCCGACCTCGGGAGCGCCGAAGACCTCGGTGAAGATACGCGTACGGCTCGCGGGCCGGCGATCGGCGAGCCAGGCGTCGAGGCCGGGCTCATCCGCGTCGAGCAGCTTGCGCAGTGCCGCGAAGGTACGCAGATCGTCGTCGGCGATCTCCTTGATCATCCCGCCGAGCGACTCGAACTTCTCCCGCTTGTCCTTGCACGTCGGCCCGTTCGGCCAGGAGATGTTGCGGAGCAGCACAGCCCGTCGATGCGGAATACGCGGATCGAGCGCGGCCCGCCGCATGACCCGTTCCAGCCGCGGCAGCAGGGCCGCATGGTGCTGCCGGGCCAGACCGCGGAAATACCAGACACCGTAATCCTCCAGGTTGTCGTCGAAGGACTCGCGCAGCTCGGCGTGCACAGTGGTCCCGCCCGAGGCTTCGACGACGGCAAACCGCTTCTGCTCCTGTTCGTCCTTCTCCCGAATCCAGCCGGTCAGGCCCGCGTGCAGCAGGCCGGGCATCAGCTCGTCCTCCCGCGTCTGCTGCGTGGCACCGTCCACGGAGGCCTGCTTGCGGTACGCCTCGAACTCCTCGTCGAACCGCTCGAACCGCCCCCGTTCCGGCGGAACGGCCGGCCGGTGGTCCACGACCCGAGCGGCCTGGCCGAGGTCGAAGTTGGTGAGTGGGATGACCTCGTCCCGGCGCAGGCAGAGGCGAATGTGGGTGTCGACGTTCTGCAGCAGGGATCGCGGCGTGTAATCGAGCACGTCGTCGAAGGCCACGCGTTCGATCGGCCAGGTCGGATGCGGCGGAGTGAACCCCGCTGCCGCGAATCCCGCCGCGAACCGGGCACCGAGAAGCTCGATCCCGACCTCCGGCGTGGGTATCCGGCTGAGCCGCATCTCCTGCCGGAACCGACCGGCGATGGACGCCGTCGCGTACTCGCAGATGAGCTGCCACGTCGTGGTCAGGCACGAGACGACCAGCACGGTGCGATGCAACTGTTCGCGCGCGGCCATCAGGCCGTGGCCGAACTCTTCGAGCAGCTGGATGGCGTCCGCCGATTCGCCCCTATCGGAGACGGGCACGTGCATGCGGGTGCTGGCCCGTCGCACCTGCGCGAGCGCCAGGTCAATCTGGTCGACTGCCACCACCGTCGGGCCCGTCACCGCCAGCAGGCGTGACAGCTCCGTCACGACGTCCTTGGGCGATTTGGGGAACGACAGCAGATTCCAGCGACCGCGCTCCTCCGTGTCCGCGATCTCCATCGCGGAACGCAGGTAGCCTTCGCCGAGATCCTGCAGGTGGCTGTCCACGGCGCCGAGGAGCACCAGCGCTCGCAGGGTGTACTGGCAGGACGCACCGACAACGCGCTCGACCATCCTGAAGTCGCGGACGAAATCCTCCAGGGCATCCCGCGTCAGCGGCTTCTTGCCCAGGATCTCGGCGCGCTGCTCGCCGTTGAACATCGCGTGATCGCACAGCCCCGCGAGGAGCTTCGTCAGCTGGTCACGATGGCCCACGGTGTCGCGGAACAGCCCGTCCAGGAAGGCCTGCACGAGGCACTCCCAGAAGTTCTGCTGGGGAATGCCCAGCAGGAAGAAGTAGCCGCCTTCGTTCTGCACCTGAGCGCGGACCCAGCTCAGCAGGTGCGTCTTCCCCGCACCGGCCTGGCCTTCGAGGACGATGCCCAACGGAATCGGCAGCGGCCTCGCGCTCATGTCACGAAACGCCGTCATGACACCGTCGGCGGCCTCGCCGTTCATTCCCTCGACGTGGTACGCGGGACTCCGCCAGACGTCCTCCGGCGCCGGGGCCCAGCTCAAACGCAGTTCCTGGAGCGCTCGCCGCTCGTCGTCCTTCATCGATGCCCCACGGAGATGAAGTGCTTATCCTCACCGCCAATGCGGATAGCGGCATCGTGCGCGTCGTCCGACAGCACCTTGCGGTTGGGCTCCGGTTCCAGCTGGATCGCGCGGCTGCGGTCCATCGCCTTGAGCACTCGGTCGAGCTCCGCCCGGTCGACCGAGGCGAGTTCCCGGCGGAGGCGTACGAGGCTGACGAGATCGCCCGACCGCTTGGTCAGCGCCGCGTACGCGCTCAGGATCTGACCTTCCAGGCCCTGCTCCGGTTCACCGACTGAATGGCGTCGGGGCCCGGGAACCGGCGGTTGAGTGATGTCGCCTTGCATGATCTTCTCCACGTCCAGCCCGTACTGCTGCATGACGCTGTTGAGCACGTTCGCGACCGCGTACAGCAGGCGGACGCCGTAGCCGGTGCCGTCCGGCGCCGACGCGGCCAACTCCGCGCCCGCCCGGGCGCGGCCCTTCTCCGTCAGCCGGAAGACCATCGCCCGGCTGATCTTCTCGCCGGTCAGCTCGACGAGACCGGCCTTGATCAGGCCGTCCCGGGTGGACTTCTTGAGGTCCAGGTGGAATCGCTTGATCAGCATGGGATTGGTGACTTCCTGACCGCTCAGCAGCAGGGCGATCAGGGCTTGGCGCGCGGGGGCGGAAAGCTCGGCGGAGGGCATGAATTCTCTCCTGAAGGGGGTCGGCGTCGGGGGCCAATCGGGGGAAGAGTTCGGATGTGACGTTACGTGACTTCGACTCCGGCGGGACTGGCCGTCTGTACGCCGAATCATCACCGACCGTCGGCCGCAATGGCCTTCCGGGCAGCTTTTCGATGTTCCGTCCACGAAGGATCGACTAGGTCGCCGAATAGCGTTGATCTTCCATTCGGCGCACGTATTGATCCTTCGCCGGGGATGACGGCAGGACAACAGAACTCCTTGGAGGGGCCGGCAGCAAAGCCCTCCAGGATACGACTACCGACCCGATAGGCAAAGTGTCAGATCTTGAACAGTGTCCATGATCGACAAAAGATGACCTTCAACGCGTGGTTGACGCGGGGTACGCGGCGGGTGCAGATTGATGACTCCGCACCGTACGCGGCGTGACGGAGGACGGGACGGACCCGGAAAAGATGGAGGCCCCGGGGACATAACCGCAAGGGCCATCGGTCACTCCGGGGCTTTCACGGCCACTCTAACGCACTCCCAGGAAGGTTGCAATGGCGCTCGATGACGGTTGGTACGAGCCCTATTTGGGAAACGAGCGCTTCGCTCGCTTTCTGTCGGCGGCCCACAACGATCGGTCCCGCGCCGTCGCGCTGGTTGATTGGGACAGGGAAATGCGCGGGGAATTGCAGAAGATCCTCGGCGAATGGGAGATAGCGCTACGCAATGCGTACGACGCCGTGATGAGTCGTTGGTGGATCGGTCCGGAGCATTGGCTGCTCGATCCGATGAGCCCTGTGCGGCGGCCTATCATGCACGGCGCCGAGGACGTCAACAAACGATCGCGAGAGGCCATTGTGCGTGCGGTCCGGCGCATGCGCCCGGACGAGCCGATCGGGCAGCTGATCTCGCATCTCAATCTCGACTTCTGGCGGTACCTGTCGGTGAAGGCCCGCGAGAAGAGCCTCTGGGTTCCGGCACTGCATCGCGCCTTTCCCCGGGGGACCGAGCGCTTCGACGTCGACCGGCAGATCGACATGCTGTACCGGTTGCGCAACCGTGTCGCGCACCACGAGCCGATCTTCCACAAACCCATCAAGACCTACGTGACGAGCCTCGTCTTCAGCTGCGAGCGCATCCGGCCCGAACTGGGGTCCGACATCGCGGCCCGGGACTCGATCGCACGCCTCTGGCGCGACCGACCGATCGATCTGCGGTGAACGATGCTGACCGCCTTGTCGTTCGCCCACTATCGCTGCTTCCGCGATCGCCAGAGACTCGACATCCGGCCGGTGACGGTCGTCCTCGGTAAGAACAACTCCGGCAAGAGCGCGTTCACCCGGGCGGCCATCGTGCTGCAGACGGGATTCCCCGCCGGAGGCGCCGAGGCACCTCGTGCGCCGCTGGACCTCGACCGGCTGGGCGGCGAGTCGGTGGCGGCGTTCGCGGACCTGGTGCACGGCCACGACCCGGCCGGTGGGATCCACATCGGACTGGCGTTCTCCGACAACCGGCTCCGGGCGGTCGAGGCCCGTATCGACAACATCGACGCCGAGCGGCGCCAGGTGGTCTCCCAGGTCACGGCGACGCTGGGGCACGGTGTCTGGCAGCTCGCCCGCACGACCGACGACCTCTACGAGCAGATGTGGACGGCGAACGACGGCCGGCGCCGGGTCGTCACCGGTCCGGTCGAGTTCCACGGTCTGCTGCCGAGATACCTGCCCCGCGAGATCCTCCCCCGCGACGACGAATTCGAACTCGCGGCCCACAGCGCCACCGCGTTCGGCCGGATCCGCTATCTGTCCCCGTTCCGGGACACCGTCCGGCGCGAGCATGCCGTACCGACGGGTGAACCCGACGGGGTGGGTGACCGGGGCCAGAACCTCGCCGCCGTCCTGGCCCACGACCAGGTACGCGGAGCCGGCCGCATGCGCCGCCGCGTGAACGAGATGCTGCGCGAGGTGCTGCCCGACTGGACACTCGACGAGGTGCCCGACGGCCGCCAGTTCGCTACCGTGCTGAGGTCGAATTCCGAGCCCGGCCTGGCGATCAACATCGCGGACGCTGGCTCGGGTGTGATGCAGATCCTGCCGATGCTGGTGCAGCAGGCCTGGGACGAACTCGCCGGGCATCGCGATCCGACGCTGTACATCGTGGAGGAACCGGAGCTGCACCTGCACCCGGCCGCCCACGCGCAGCTCGCGGACTTGTACCTCAAGGCCGCGAAGCTCACCGGCAACCGCTTCCTCATCGAGACGCACAGCGAGGCGCTGCTGCTGCGCCTGCGCCGCCGCGTCGCCGAGGAGGCCTGCTCCCCCGACGACGTGGGGATCTACTTCGTCCACCACGACGGCCGCGCCGCGACCGCCCAGCACATCACCGTCGACGCGCTGGGCCAGCTGAGCTCGTGGCCCGAGGGCATCTTCACCGAGGACTTCGAGGAAGTACGCGCGCTCGCCGCGGCCCAGATGCGGAAGGCGGGCCTCAGTGTTGCTTGAACTCGACGAGGAGGTCTTCGCCGACGCCGACGGCCATAACGCCTTTCTCGTCCTCACGCTGCTCAGCTTCACGATCGACGGACGGCACGACTGGTACCCGCCGCCGGCCGTCCTCGACTCGGCGATCCGCTACCTGGAGGAAAACGCGCCGAAATTGCTGCATACGTGGCGGGAACTGCTGCGCAACGCCGCCACGGCCGGGGTCTGGCAGGCGGCACGCCCCCGGCCGCCGGTGACGGTGACCGCCGCGAATCTCGACGCCCTCGCCCACGACCTGGGCAGGCCGGCAGTGGTCGTCGTCGAGAACAGTCGCAACGACGGCAGCTTCCTTCGGGCGCTCTTTCAGGCGTACGCGCCGGAGCTCGCGACCGCGCTCGACCGGCATTGGCTCCGGTTCGGGCATACGGGCGGCGGGGGCGAACAGGTCCACGTCACCGACGAGGCCGCGACGGAGTTCAAGGCGATCTGCCGCGTGATCGTCATCAAGGACAACGATCGCAAGTACCTGGAACCGATCGACCGGTCGGTGCCGGAGGCGTGGCCGCCCGAGCAGCCGCACGTCCACATCTGGCAGCGGCTGGAAGTGGAGAACTACCTGCCCGACGCGGTGTTGCACGCGACCAGCCACCCCGACGCGGAAACGATGATCTACCACCTGCGGATGATGACTCCCGAGCAGCAGCGCTGGATCGACATGAAGCACGGCCTGCCGAAGAGCAAACCGGCCGAGCTGTATCGCGAGGTCGATCCGGAAGCACGTCGCCACTGGCGGACCGGCTTCAAGCACCAGTTCCAGAATCCGCTGGTACCGGTGAGCGTCGTCCTGCGCGTCGAGGACTTCCGGCAGCTGGGCGACGACGTGCACGACGAACTCACCCAGCTGGTCCAGCGGATCAGGAGCGTGGCCTGACCCCGGACGCCGGCGCCCCGGTCAGGCCGCCGAACGCTTGTCCGGAGTGGGCGTGGTAGGGGCGATCTCCGCCTGAATCCGGATCTCCATCCGCTGGCGGTGGGCCGCCGGGTTCCACGCCTCCTCGAGCGGCCCGACGAGCGCGAGCCCCGCGCCGCTCGTCCGCATGCGCTTGGCCACCAGCACACACCCACCGAGAACCGCCGAGAAACCCAGCACCAGAACCAGAATCAGCCCCACGGCGTCAGGGTACCGCGAGGAACTCCGTGATCCGCTCCCACGCTTCGGCCGCGGCCTCCGCGTGGCCCTCGCGCCCGAAGTAGTCCCACTCGATGAAGCCGTGCGGCTGGCCCGGGAAGACGAGGATCTCATGGCGTACGCCGGTGGCGGCCAGATGGCGTCCGAGCGCCTCGTGCACGGCGGACGGGACCTCCTTGTCGGCGCCGCCGAAGATTCCGAGTACCGGCACCTCGATGGCGGCGGAGAAGTCCTCGGGCAGTGCGGCGGAGACGCCCGCCTCCCCGATGTAGGGGCAGATGCCGATCACGCCGGCGAGACCGAGGCCGGCTGTCCCGGCGTGGAGCGCGTTGGCGCCGCCGATGCAGAACCCGGCCGCGTACACAGGACCGTCGCCGAGACCGCGCAGGTACGCGATCGCCGCCGTCACGTCCGCCACCATCAGCTCGCGGTCGAACGTCTCCCGGATGGCCGGGTCGTATTCCTCACCGCGGGCGGCCGGGCCGAGCGTACGCCCGTAGTAGTCGATGACCAGCACGTCCGCCCCGGTACGCGCGAACCGCCGGGCCAGTTCCCGGAAGGGCGACCGCATGCCGCCCACGTCCGGCAGCAGGACGACCCGGGCTCCCGTGGGCGCCTCGGCCCGGGCCAGGTACGCGCCGAACTGCGATCCGTCGGCCGACGTCAACGTGATCGTGGGATCGGTGTCCGGGGTGTGAGCTGCGGTCGCGTCGTCATCGAGGCACATGCCTTGACCGTAGCGTTCAGGTCAACGCGATTTCCGCGGTCGTCCCTGCACCACGCAGCCGTCCCAGCACCACGCGGCAGCCGTCCCCAGCGCCACGCGGCAGCGGTCCTCAGTAGCCGGGCACCACCAGATCGAACGTCTCCTGTGGACGGATGTGCCGGTAGTAGTGCTCCTCGGCGGCGTCCCAGTGCGGCCACCAGTCGTCGTTGCCGTGCCCGCGTTCGTGCAGCCGCCGCAGGCGCTCCTCGGCCGGGGTCTCGACGAAGACGGTGAGGCCGAGCAGGTCCGCGTACTCGGGGCGGGCCGCGTAGACGCCTTCGAAGATCACGATCGGGGTGGCCTTCAGCTCGACCGTCTCGTCGGCCAGGCCGCCCTCGGGCCGCCAGCTGTACGGCTGGTAGGCCGCGGTCCGCCCCTCCTTCAGGGGTTCGAGGACCTCGCGCCGCAGCCGCTGCCAGTCGAAGAACAGGTCGACGCCCTCGGCAGCGTTCCACGCGCGGCGTACGCCGTCCGGCGCCTCGCGGTAGAAGTCGTCGCCCTGCACGAGGGTCACCCCGAGCCGGTCGGCGAGCAGCCGTCCGAGAGTCGACGTCCCCGCCGCGCTGTGCCCGTCCACCGCGACGATCAGCGGGCGGTCGGTACGGGCGGCGAGGTGCTCCAGCACACTGTCAGCGGCGGTCATCGGGACACCTTACGTCCGGCTCCTGGTACCGTTCGATCAGGGGTGATCTTGTGCAGGCGACGGAGGCGTTCGAGGCGCAGCGGCCGCGGTTGCGCGCGGTCGCGTACCGGATGCTCGGCTCGCTCGCCGAGGCGGACGACGCCGTCCAGGAGACATGGCTGCGGCTGCACCGGACGCAGGAGAGCGAGTCCGGCGAGCCGATCGAGAACCTCGGCGGCTGGCTCACCACGGTCACCGCCCGGGTCTGCCTGAACGTCCTGCGCTCGCGAGGCCACCGCCGCGAGGAGCCCTACGATCCCTACAGCTCCGATGTGGACGGTTCCACCCCGCACATCCCCGACCCGATCGTCAGCCCGGACACCGGCCTCGACCCGGAGCACGAGGCGCTGCTCGCCGACTCGGTCGGCCTCGCGCTCCTCGTCGTGCTCGACACGCTCACCCCCGCCGAGCGCGTCGCCTTCGTCCTGCACGACCTCTTCGCCGTCTCCTTCGACGAGATCGCCCCGCTCCTCGACCGCACCCCGGCGACCACGCGGCAACTGGCCAGCCGGGCGCGGCGACGCGTACAGGGACAGGATCCGATGCCCGACCCGGACCTCGCCCGCCAGCGCGCGGTCGTCGACGCCTTCTTCGCCGCGTCCCGCGAAGGCGACCTCGACGGCCTCATCGCCGTCCTCGACCCCGACGTCGTGCTGCGCTCCGACGGCGGCACGTCCCGGCCCCGCCTCAACATCGTCCTGCGCGGTCCGCAGGCAGTCTCCCAGCAGGCGTACGCGTCGGGCCGGCTGTCGGCGTACATGCACCGGGCACTCATCAACGGCACGCCGGGGGCGGTCGTCATCGCCAACGGCAAACCGATGTTCGTCATGGCGTTCACGGTGCGCGGGGGAAGGATCGTCGCGATGGACATCCTCGCCGACGTCGACCGCCTCGAAGCCCTCGACCTCTCCGCCGTGGCGGGATAGCTCTAGGCGGCACAAGGACCCGGTTTGTCGTTACGCAGCACCGTGAATGTCGCAACTGTGCTGCCGGGAAGCGTGTCGACCTTCGCTGCCAATCCGCTGCTGGTTCCTCGGCTCATCACCATCACATGCAGCGTGTACGGAACGCCGACATTGATCTTCGGGTCATCGCCGAACTGCGCGAGTGCCTGCCACGTCGTGGAGTCGTTGAACACGGCTTCGCCCTGCGGCCAATACGGCCCGTCGCCGATCATCAGGCGGATGACCTTGTCTGATGCCAATCCCGTCGCGTCGCCCCACACGTACTGCTTCACGCAGACATACTGACGTTCCTCAAGATTGACACCGACCTGCGCGGACGTCGTCCTGGCCGAAGGTGAAGGCCGCGCGGACTTTGATCCGGTGGGGCTCGCCGGTCGGAACGAGCGGCCTGAGGCTGTTCGACTGATGGTCGGCGAGACCTGAAGAGCGGTATCCATGAGGATGTCTCAGCGAGGGAGGCCTTCCGTGGACCCACTGCATGCGTTGACTATGCGCTACCACGCCGAACTCGTCGAAGGGGTCAAGGCCCTCACGAAGGACATCGGCTACCGTGCACCGCTTTTCACCCGAATGCTCGGACAGTACGGCGGAGTGGAGACCACACGGCGCCTGCTACGCGGCGCGAAGACGCACGAAGGCTTCCTGATCCTGTTCGTACACCAGCGCCTCGACCGAAGCGTCGAGGCCTGGATGCTCCGCCCCGAGTTCACACCGCTGTTCGACGACGAGGAACGAAGGATCTCGCGCGAGAGGCTCGAAGCGCACGGCTTCGACGTCGATCGCTATCTCCGCGAAGTTGATCAAACAGCGTACTTGCCGTAGCCGTGGCGCATGCGGAACTTCATCGGCTCTGTGCCCGTCGCGACGACGTGCGCGATGAGCTCCATCCGCAGTGACTCCGGAATCGCCGAACGCGGCGGCCGCGTCCACTCCAGCGACGTGAACAGGTCGGCGGCGCCGTCGAGCTGGGAGGGAGTCAGCGGGCCGCCGGTCACGACCGCCAGGAGAGCCTCGTCCGATTCCGCCAAGAGCATGCGCCGCGGGATCAACTCGTGCCAGGGTGTGCCGTCGGTCGACCGGGCGGCAAGGCTGGCCCAGGCAAGGAGCATCGCGATGCGCTCAGCCCGGTCAGGATGATGTTCCCGGAGAAGCGTGATGAGCTTGTCCTCCGCACCGGGTTCACGGCGCGACGCCGCTTCGACCGCCCACATCAGCACCTTCGGCCCGGCCGCGACCCAGCGGACGCGGCGCTCCTCGTCCCTGGCGCGCTCCGCCGCGATCGCCTGCCTTGCGCGCACGGAGCCGGAAAGGCCACGCTCGGCCAGCCAGCCGATGAGCGCCGACGCGTCGAGCAAGGGCGCATCGAACCCGCCGTCACGGATCCACTCCTGGTGGTGCAGGGTCCAGCGGCGTATCTCCTTTCCCTGCGCGTTGATCGCCAGGAACGTCGGCGAGCCGAGGCAACGGCACAGGTGGCGGGCGCCACCGTCGACTACGTCCAGGAGCGCGGCCAGCTCGTGGATCTCCGTACCGGTCAGGATGGTTCGCGCCGCGCCGGGACGGTCGAGCTCGTCCGGCGGCGACTCGATGATCACCACCGTGGTGGCGCGGCGGAGTATGCCCCGGATTCTCACTGTCGTCGGCTGGGCGTGTGTCACGGACTGGAGGCTACCTCGGCGTGGGTGACAGGCTTGTTGTCGGCGTACGCGGGAAGATGCTCAAGTACGTACGCGTGAACGTGCTCAGCGCTCGTTGCGGAAGGGTTGCCGGCTTAGCGCCCGGGAATCGGGACGGCAAGCAGTGATGTAGCTCCTCGTGAGGAGCGAGCACCCGATGACAGATCTGATACCTGGGAACAGAGTCATGCATCATGGGGGCCATGCGTAGCGAGAAACTCACCTTCTACATCGAGTCAGTCTCGGCAGTATCTGAAGGCTGGCGGTTGGAGGGCGAGCCTGGATATCACCCGAGGCATTGGGCTCGTCCTGGTGAACGCTTTGTCCATGCTTGCCATGAGAACGGGCGAGGCGAGCGGGCTGTAGACCTAGTAGTGCTGGAGCTGTCGAGTTCCCACACCGTCGTCACCGGTTCAGGTGGCGACCAGCTCTGCCCGAACGACATCGTCTCCGGCGAGCGCATGGTCATGGACACCAGTTCGGTTGCCGACCGGCTTTCGTCTCCTGATGACGCTGCAGCACACCTTGCTCGGTTACTGGCCTTACCGGAACTCGGCATCGGGAGCGGGTCGGACTGGTCGCCGGTTGAGGCTGAGCTGGGTTTTGCTCTCCCTGGCGACTACAAGCTTTTCATCGATGCCTACGGTGCCGGTATGGTCGACGACCATCTCATGGTTTGCGGTCCTGGTGGCATTGCGGACTGGGCGGATCTTTTGCGACACAATGCCTACGCCCGCGAGTGCGTCCGTTCAGAATTCGCCGGTCCTGACGGCGACTCGGGAGTTTGGAGCTTGGGCGACGCGTCCCGCTGGGCACCGGATCGCGCGGAGGTTCCGTCATGGTTCGGGCCTGGCGACGACCTGATCTCGTGGGGACACACTGGCAATGGCGACTTCCTCTTCTGGCATGTCAAGCCTGACATCACACCGAATGAATGGCCGGTGGCGTTCAAGGAACGAGGACCCTTCTGGGAGTATTACGGGGCAGGCTTCGGCGCTTCTCTTGCGGGCTTACTCACCGGCGATATCCAGTCTGAGTACCTCAGCCGATGGTTCGGCGGCCCGCACACGTACGCATTCTAGTAACTCAGACATTCCTCGCTTATCCAACAAAGTACGCTCGCCATCGCGCTCACGTCGACTTTGTTGCCGCCGGGGGCGAACCGACCATTGATGCTCAGGCAGCCCTTTCGAGTCAGCTCTTACTTCGACCGCTTCAGCGTGTTTGATAAGACCACCCTGCTGTCGGTATACCTGTTCACCCGGGTGCTGTTCGTCTACGCCGACGCCGGGTCCGCAAGGCTCCGGGTCGAGCGATGCCAGCGTATCCTGCCCACCACCCTGCACATCGTGCGCAAAGCCCGGGCCAGAAAGGATTCGCGGCAATCGCCGGCGGGTGGGCGTCGAGAGATCCCTGGCCTGTTCCACCCCTACCGCCGGCTAGCTCACGACTACAAACGTCACCCCGCCACCGCCGAAGCGATGATCCGCTGGGCCGCGATCAGCGGCATGGTCCGCCGCCTCACCCGCGGCATGCCTGCGATCCACCGGCAGGCGTACGCCATCAACTGACCCGTCCCGCACCGTTACTCGACGACCGCGGCTCCAGCCGGCTGCTAACCTCCCGAGCTGATGAGACGATTCGGTGATCGGGCCACATTCGCCGTTGAGCTCGGCGAGACCATCTCGCCAGTACTTCGCGTAATTGATCTCTGGGCAGCGGGCAAACACATGACGACCGACGACAACGTCGCCTTCATCCCCTCCTTTCTCCGCCTTATCCGGCCTACCGCTACACAGGTTCGCCAACGCGACATTCCGTCCTGCCCCTTTCCTGGACGTTCGCCAGAAGAGAACTACCGGCTCCTTCATGCCGACGAGACAGAGTTCCGGGAACGATTCTGGTTCATGCACTGGGGCGAGACCGTCGACAACCTGTCGTGTTATGCCTACCTCGACGAAGTCCTGGTGATCGTCTTCGCGTTCTGGCGGACAACGCATCCCGACCTGGACGATCTTGGCAAGATTTTCGTCACCAAGATCGAACCGGAAGAGTTCGCAGTGATCCTGCAGGGCGCGGCCGACGCGATCGAGGCCGACTCAATCCGAGAAACAACCTGACGCTCGACTTCTCAAACGCTTAGAGGCGACTGCTCGGCCACGAGCTTCGGGGCCATGCGGGTGGCAGCTTCAGCCGTTCGGCCTGCGGAGCGTACGGTAGTCGCGCCCTGATCCCGGCTTCCGGGTTGAGGATGGCCGTCGGCGAGGGGGCGCACCGCGGCGCTGCAGCACGGCCTGATCTCCGTAAGCTTGTATCGGCGCAGCTAGTAGGGGGTTCGGGCGCGCTCATCGCTTCGATCCCCGCTGCTTCACTTCTGGTACTTCCAGAACCGCCCCTTGCCTTCGGCGATCCACTCCAGCGCTTCCGCCATTCGCTTCTGCCGCGTCGCGTCGGTCTTCGCGCTCTCGAGCCACTCGACATAGCCCGTACGGAACGACGGTGCCGCCTTCTCGAAGACCTGCCTGGCGGCTTCGTTGGCCGACAGTGCTTCGAGGAGGTAGTCCGGGGTCGGCGGCTCCGGCTTGCTGCCCGGTGCGGCCTTGGCCGTCTTGTCGAGCTTGACCCCCCGGTCGTTCAGGTCCATCGCTTCCTTGATGAAACCGGCCAGTTCCTCGTCGGAGGGCAGGTCGGCCAGGCTCTTGAGCCTGCCCATGAAGCGCTGGTCCGGCTTCACCTTCTTGCCCCCAGCGAATCGGGGGTCGGTCATGAACTCCGACTTGATGAAGGTCAGGGAGCAATGGTCACGGGCCGAGGAGATGACGCACAGGAGGTCGCCTGCGTACTCGAAATGCGGCAGCCCCCACTTGATCGACTCGACCACATCAGGGCAGTTCCCGTGCACCACTTCTCTGATATGCCCGAGAATCGGCTTGGCGAACTCCGCGGAACCCTCGATGTACCTGGTGACATTTTCATTGGCATTCTTGACTGACATTTCCGTACTTTCTTTCAGGGTTTAGTCTCATCGAGCGGCGTGGACAGAACGGGCATCCGTGCTCAGCTGACGGGGCCGTAGACCAGGTGCATGACACCCGTGCTGAAGGTGGTCGCCTCGATCAGGCGGAGCGGGATCTTCTCGCCGGGCGTGAACAGGATCTTGCCTGCGCCCACCGCCACCGGGTGGACGAGGAGGTGCAGCTCGTCGATCAGCTGCTGCTCCAGCAGCCAGCGGACGAGGGTCGGGCTGCCGGTCACGCCGAGTTGCTTGTCCTGCTTCAACTTCAGCAGTTCCGCCTTGACGTCGCCGCCGATGACCGTGGAGTTCTCCCATTCGGCCTTGTCCAGCGTCGTGGAGACGACGTACTTCTGGGCGCCGTTCATCTGGGCGGTGAACGGGTCGGCCGGGTCGGCGGCGGGCCAGAAGGCGGCGAACTCGTCGTAGGTATGCCGGCCGAGCAGCATCGCGTCGTTGCCGGCCATCATCGCGCCGACGGCGGCGCCCATCTCGTCGTCGAAGTACTCGAAGTGCCAGGTCTCAGGCGCCTCCACCACGCCGTCCAGCGCGATGAACAGTCCTGCGTTGATCGATCCCATGATGGTTTCTCCTAGTGTTCTGTCGAACGATGTTTCAGTCGGAAGGTGTTCAGATTCCGGCGAGCCAGGACGTCCACGCCTGGTGGACTTTGTGCTCGTCGATGTCGGTGAAGGCGTGTACGCCGAGCACGAAGCTGCCGACGAAGCCTTGGATGAAGCGGTAGAGGCCGTCGGCGGTGCGGATGCCCAGGGCCTGCGCGTTGACGAAGTCGACCTGCCCGTCCAGGGCGGCGACGCCCGGCACGGTCAGCCGCACCGGATCACCGACCGCCGGCCGGTCGCTGAGGCCGAGCCTGGTACGCAGCGCGTCCCACGCGGGCGGCCAGTCCGTGACCGGCGGGCCCATGACGTCCACCGAGGTGGCGAACCGGCCGGCGAAGTGGTCCAGGTACGCGACCAGCGTCCGGAAGTACATCTCGCCACCGAAGGTCATCGCCTCGAACTCCTCGTCCCAGTCGTCGCCGGGAAGGAATCCGCTCGCCACCATCCGCAGCACCGTGCTGCTCCGATCCCGGCCCTCGATCAGATATTCGAAGGCGACGAATCGTTCGCCGGGCCCGTCGCCGCGGTAGGCGAAGTGGTTCGGCGGGTCCCATGCGGTGACCGCACTGGTCATCGCGTAGCCGCCGACCTCGGTCGTCACCGAGCCCTCCGGACCCGGGTCCACCTGGCTGCGGCCCATGAACCAGGAGTCGATGCCCGGACCGGTGGCGATGGCGTCCCAGACCTCCTCGACCGAGGCGGCGACGACGACCTCTTCAGGCTTCTCCCAAGCACGGCCCATGTCAGGACTCCTCGTTCTTGTCGGCCTTGTCGGCGCTGTCCGCAGCGGCCTCGGCACTGTCCGCCGGCCGGCTGTCCAGCGCGGGATGGACGGCAACCACGACCCGGTACTTCCGCCCGTCCAGGGCTTCCTCGACGTGGTACTTGCCGACCAGCCCGGTCACGGCGGCCGTGAGCTCCTCGGCGAAGGCGGCCCTGGCCGCGACGGACGCGAACCGCACCTCGCCGTCGAGCGCGAACGTGGCCACCGGCTTGCCGGCCCGTGCGGCCCCGGCGATCAGCGAGCCCATGTCGCTGACCAGCCGGGACGCGAGGGCGAGCAGCCATCGCGCGGAGAGCCGGTCGGGCGAGTGACGCGGATCGGGCGCGACCGCGGCCAGCAGGATCGGCGAGATGACGTACGACTTGGCGGTCGCCTGCAGGACCCGCTCGATCATGCTGCCCTTGCGCCTTTCCTCGACCAACTCGATCAGGCCGTACCGCTCCAGCTCGTGCAGGTGGTAGTTGACTTTCTGCCGAGGCTGGCCGACCCGCGCCGCCAGCGAGCTGGCCGTCCCCGGCTCGGCCAGCTCCGCCAGCAGTCGGGCGCGCAGGGGAACCAGCGTGGCCTCCGCCACCGCCGCATCCTCGATTACCGCTACCTCCAGCACGCGACCAGCCTCGCACCGACAACATCATTTGTCAAGACAAGACTATTTGTCGGTGAAGCTTGGAAGCCGGGTAGACCCGGGAGTTGGGAAGACCCAGAGGCGACAAGTGCGGCCGGAGATGCCATGACCACGACGTCAGGGCGTGAGGAGCCACGAGGAGGTGTCAGGAGAGGCAGGGTCAAGAGGGCTGCGGTAGCCGTCCGTCCGACTCCGTGAGCAGCCGCGTTCCCTGCTCGACGGAGAGCGCCGGCGCGAACAGGTACCCCTGCCCGAGCCGGCAGCCCAACTCCAGCAGCGCAGCGCGCTGGTCCTCGCGCTCGACCCCTTCGGCGATCACCCGCAGGCCGAGCGCGTCGGACATCGCGATGATCGCCCGGACGATGCTGCGGTCCACGCCCTCGCGCGCCACGCCGCTGATGAAGCTCTTGTCGATTTTGAGGCGCTCGGCCGGGAACTGCTTGAGGTACGCGAGGTTCGAGTACGAGCTGCCGAAGTCGTCGAGGGCGAAGTGGAAGCCGGCCGCGCGGAGTTCGGCGGTGGCGGTCTCGACGTCGGCGCCGACGTGGCTGCGCTCGGTGACCTCCAGCCACACGTCGTCCGGGTCGACGCGTACGGAGTCGAGCAGCGCTGGCAGAAACGTGGCCACATCGGACTGTCGCAACTGGACGGGCGACAGGTTCACGCTCATGTTCAACGTACGCCAGCCCGGCAGCCGCTGCCAGGTGGTGAGCGTACGCGCGGCCTCGTGCAGGACCCAGCGGTCGATGGGCACGATCGCGCCGGTCTCCTCGGCGATGGGGATGAAGACGTCGGGCGGGATCATGCCGCGGTCCGCGTGCGACCAGCGCAGCAGCGCCTCGAACCCCGCCACCCGGCCGGTACGCAGATCCACGATCGGCTGGTACCGCACCTCGAACTCGTTGCCGTCCAAGGCTCGCAGCAATGCCGAGCGCAGTCCGAGCCGGTCGAGCGACCGGTGGGAGGCGGCGTCGTCGAACACTTCGACCACACCCGGACCGCGGGCCTTGGCGACGTACATGGCCGCGTCGGCGTCGCGCAGCATCGCGCTGGCCTTGGCCTGCCCGCGTACGCCGAGCACGCCGCCGATGCTGGCGGAGACGGTGACCTCCTCGCCGTCGAGGGCGAACGGTTCGGTGAGGGCGGCGACGAGCCGGCGGCCGACGTCGGTCACGTCGGTCAGGCTGTCGATGTCGCTGAGGACCGCCACGAACTCGTCGCCGCCGAAGCGGGCCAGCAGGTCCGTGGAGCGCAGGCCCTGCTGCAACCGCAGGGCGACCTGCTGCAGCAGCGCGTCGCCGGCCTCGTGGCCGAGCCGGTCGTTGACCGCCTTGAACCCGTCGAGGTCGCAGAAGAGCAGGCCGACGAAGGGCGGCGCGCCCGGGCTGACGAGGTTGGCGGCCAGCACCTCGTCGAGCCGGTCGCGGGCGAGTTCCCGGTTGGCCAGGCCGGTCAGCGAGTCGCGGGTGGCCTGGCGGCGCAGCTCCTCGTAGAGGCCGGAGTTCTCCAGGGCGGTCGCGAAGTACCGGGAGAAGATCGTGGCGATCTCCACGACCTCGCCGGCGAACGGGCGCGGCCGGTCGCGGGAGGCGTACAGGAGGATGAAAGGTCTGCCGTCGTGCAGGACCGGGATGCACAGCGCGGTCCTCGGCGCCGTCCCGTGCCACGGTTGCGCGGTGGCGGTCCATGCCTGCCCGCGCAGCGCGGCCGGCCACGCCTCCAGTTCCGTCACCGGCCGGGCGATCATCGAGCCCGCGTGGGCGGGGGCGGTCCCGTCATGCGCCCGCTGGTACGCCGTCCCGTCGGTGATCGCGACGATCCACGCGTCGTCGGACATGGTCAGCTGCCGCATGACCTTCACCGCCACGGCCATCAGCTCGTCCGCTTCCAGGTTCGGCGCGAGCAGGGCGCCCGCCTTCGCCAGGTACTCGATCGCGACCGCCCGTTCACGGTCCTCGGCGGCGATGCGCAGGCGTACCGCGACGGAGGCGAGCACGTGCAGATCGGTACCGCTGAACGGCTCGGCGGTGCTGCGGTACAGGACCAGCAGCTCGGCGTCGGACATGGGCACGAACGCGGCGGTCACCAGTCCCAGCCCGGCCAGGGTGGGCGGCACGTCGGCGCCGTCCGGCCCGACCGGCGCGGTCACCGGCCGGCCGGTCTCCATGGCCTTCGCGGCGAGCTCGCCGAGCGCCCAGCTGTCGGCGTACGAGGGGTCGCCCTCGGGCAGGCCGACGGCGAAGGTGACGAGGAAACCCTCCTTGAGGGCGCTCATCACGGCGACCACGTCGGCGTTGAACACCTCGGACAGTACGGTGAGGGCCCGGCGCAGCAGCTCGTCCGGCGAGGACGGATCCGACAGCACGGTCAGCAGCCGGATCAGCCGCGCCGCGTCCCGGTAGGCGTTGCGCGCGGCCGCGGTCGCCTCGTCCAGCTGCGCGGTGAGCTGCTCGACGTCATCCGGCCCGAACCCTCCCTCGGAGCCGAAGTCGCGGCCGGACCCGAAACCGCCGCCGGCCCCGAAGCCGTCCGACCCGTAGCCCCCGTCCGGGGTGTCACGACCGTCGGACCCGAAGCCCCGGTCGCCGGCGCCCCAGCCGAACCTGTCGTCGGAGGTCATAGCGCGACCGCGGCCACGGTGGCGTTGTGGTAGCCCGCGACGCTGCTCGTCCGGGCGAACTCGCCGTACGTGTAGACGCCGAACACGGGCACGGCGCCGGCGGCCGCCTGCAGCAGGTCCGCCTCCTCGGCGCCCTGGTCGCCGAGGATGTCCAGGCGCGCGATGCAGCTGAACACCAGCAGCAGCGACGCGTCCCGGCCGCGCAGCGCGTCCTCCGCCACCCGCCGGCTCATCACCAGCAGGTCCTCCCGGTTGCAGCCCATGATCTGGATCGCCGAGTACGCCGGCAGCGGCGAGAACGTGTGGATCAGCTCGTCGGTCATGAACACGCCGCGGATCAGATGCGTACCGTCGGGTTCGATGAGGCCGAAGGCGTGCGTCGAGTAGTAGCCGCCGGGACGGATCCGGTCGAGGTCGTTGGTGTTGCCGCGCCGGATGTTCTCCTCGAACACCGCCCGCGCCGGCCGCCCGCCGATCTCGTCGACGACCAGCCCGTCGGTCTTCGTCACCAGCAGCGGCAACCCGATCGGGTGCCAGCCGTGCCCCACCGTCACCGGCAGCGGGTGGTCGGCCCCGATCCACACCCCGACGGCCGCGTCGGTCAGTACCCGATCGTCATGGAAGACGTAGGTGCGCTCCAGGGCCCGGTCGTCGCCGGCGGCCCCGCCGATCACCGGCACCGCCGCGCCGGTCACCTGGTGCAGGCCCGTGATCAGGTCCTGCTGCGCGTCGGCCAGGCCGTCCACGAAGACCATCATCGTCGCGTACGCCGTGTGCCGCGGGACCGCGCCGCGGGCGGTCCGGGCCAGGTGGCGGCCGGCGTCGATGCCGTCGGCGGCCAGGTTCTCGGCGACCGCGATGCCGAACGCGTACGGGCCGGCGGTCATGGCCAGCACGGCGACTCCGGTACCCGGTGGGGTCAGGTCGCCGCCGGCCATGTGCCCGGCGCTGGACTCGCCGACGAGCGGCGTGTCCCCGGTGACCGCCCGGATCGCGGAGATGAGTACGGGCAGGTCGTAGCGGACCGTCGCGTACACGATGATCATGGCTGGCGGCTCGCCGCCGAGGCCGTCGAGGGCCTCGCGGGTGGCCGCGGTGCCCGCCTCGACCGGATCCGGCGCGTGGCTGGACCCGCTCGAGGCCCGCACTCGCACGGACGTCGAGGTCACGCAACCGAGTATATGGGGTAATCCGGATTTGACGGGAATTGCTGATCAATCGTCCGGTTTGTTGGTCTTTAGGCTTGTTGGTCTTCAGACGGTGGTGAAGTACCACAGGGCAGAGGTGAGCACGACGCCCGCCAGGATCGCGAAGACCGTCCCGCCGAGCACTGGCAGCACCCAGCCGGCCAGCCCCGGTTTCGTCAGCGCCAGCATCTTGATCACGAATACGCCGAAGAACAGGCACCCCAACAGCGAGTGCAGCAGCACCCGCGTGCTGTACGACTGGAAGCCGATCCCGTACAGGCAGAAGACGCCGACCGGCACCGCGATCCAGAAGGCGAGCCGCCCCGACCACCGGTGCAGGGTGCCGATCCACGACGGCGAGCCCAGGAACCGGATCCGGCCGTAGAGGATCAGCGCCGAGACCAGCTGCACGAGCAGGAACACGAAGACGATCACGGCCAGCCAGCTCTTGGCCCGGATCAGGTCCTCGAAGCCGCTGACCCGGAACACGATGCTCTTGCCCTTGTGCGTGGCCCCGTAGACGCCCAGCGCCACGGCGACGAGCGCTCCGATGAGGATCGGCCACAGCATCCGCGACGACCGCGCCGGCGCCTGCGGCGTACTCATCGGACCGCCGCTCATCGGATCACCGCTCATAGGAGAACCGCTCATCGGATCACCCCAGCGACCGGTCGCAGTCCATACTCGCCGTGGGCGTCGTTGTGCGCACGCACGCTCAGGATCGCCACGACCACGGCGATCAGGATGCCCACGATCAGGGTCACGATCGGTGTGGGGATCTTCATCCGGCCGACCTCGCCTCCGCGTACGGACACCCGGGATGGGCGCCCGTCGATTGTCCCATCAGTATCCAACCAGCTCCGCGACCGCACCGCGCCCATTCGGTCCGCAATCCGCCAGGCGTGTCGGGCCGCCGCGGGACGCCCGGTCCGGCCGGGCCGGGCGTCCCGGGCGAAGCCGTCAACCCACCGACGGGAGGGCGTGGATCGGGTTGAGGCCGTTGCGGACCAGGCTCACCGCGAACCCCGCCACCTCCTCCAGCTGGCGCCCCTTCGCCAGGCCGCCGACCACCGCCGGGGTGCCGCCGAGGTCGGTCACGAGCCGGCCGGCGATCTCCAGCGCTTCCGCGTCGTCGCCGCACATCGCCACGATCTTCGGTGCCGCGCCCGCGGCCTGCGGTGCCGGCCAGCTCGTTCCCGCGTACAGGTGCAGTGCCTTGACGACGCGCGCGGACGGCTGCAGGGCGGCGACCTGTTCCACGGCGGACCCGGTGGACGGCAGGAGGGTGCCGGTGGCCCAGTCGACGGGGTTGGTGGCGTCGATGATCACGCCGGTGAGCGACCCGGCGGAGGCGACGGCCTCGGCGAGGCCGTCCCAGGGGATGGCGACCAGGACGACTTCGTTCGCGTCGAGGTCGGCCGGGGCGGCGGCGCGTACGCCGAGCCGCGCGGCCAGGGCGGCGGTCTTCTCCGCGGACCGGCCCGCGACCGTGACGTCGTGCCCCGTACGCGACCACGCCTCGGCCAGCGCCGCGGCCAGGTTGCCGGTGCCCAGGATGCCGATTTTCATGGATGTTCTCCTTGTGCCGGAACGGAATGGATGCCGCTGGGAAACGGCGCTTCCGACGTTAGGAGGGGGGTTCCGGCCGATCGGCCGGAAAGCGCGTGGCACTCTCGGAGCATGACTTCTCTGGACGCAGGTCCTCTGGGTGCGAATCCTCTGGGTGCGGGTCCCCTGGGTGCGGCGGCCGCGGACTGCTACGGATTCGTCGCGGACTGCCGGGTGCGGCAGGTCACCGAGCTGCTCGCGCACAGCTGGGACCCGGTGGTCCTGGTCGCCCTGCGGCCGGGCGCGCTGCGGCGGCGCGACCTGATCACGGCGATCGGCGGGGTCAGCGACAAGGCGCTGGCCGAGTCGCTCACCCGGCTGACCGGCAGCGGCCTCGTGACCCGGACCGCGGAGTCGGCCCCGCGCAACGTCGCGTACGCGCTGACGGAGCTGGGCGACTCCCTCGTGCACGGGCCGATCGCGGCGATCGGCCAGTGGGCGGTGGAACACGGCAACCGGCTGACGGTCGCCGCGGACTGACCTTCACCTCGGGCTGATCGTGCTCTCGACCGTGTCGATGAGCCGGCCGGCCTCGGCGACCGTCGTGGCGGGCAGCCGCCGCCCCATCCGGCCCAGGGCCGCCCGCATCGTCGCGGTGCGGGTGCCCCCGTCGGGCGTACCGGGGCGGGTGATCGCGAGCAGGTCGCGGGCGGGCAACTGCGCGACGGCCACCCCGACGAGGGCAACGAGGCTGCTCAGGGCCTGCACCGAATCGGCGTACCGGGCCTGGAAGTAGCCCGCCGCGTTGCCGTGCAGCACCGACGCGAACGAGGCGATGAACCGCGGCAGGTCCTCGTCGTCGGTCGCCTGCTGGCCCGCCGCGTCGAGCACCATGGTCAGCATGTCGCCGTCGAGCAGCCGGATCGAGGTCGCGGTCAGGTCCTGCGCGATCAGGCGCAGCAGTTCCCCGCTCTCCCCCAGCACCGCCAGCTCGCCGCTCAGCCGCCGGCTCGCCGTCGCCATCCGCGCGGTCGCCTCTTCCAGGGCCCGCGCCTGATCGGACTCGCCCCAGCCGACGACCGCCAGGGACAGGCCCATTCCCTGCGTACGCGCGAGCGCGCGGGCGTCCCGCACGGTGGCCCCGTCGGGCAGGCTCGCCCGCAGCAGGGACGCGCTCTGCCAGGAGGCGGCGATCATCGGCGAGCCGTCGAGCAGCAGCCGGATCAGGTGGTGCGCCGCGTCGACGAAGCCGCGGACGTCCTGGCGGATCTCGGCGGCCCGGGCCTCGTTCTGCTGGCGCAGGTAGAGGGCCACGCTGAGGGCGAGACCGCCGAGGGCGAGGACGGTGGCGGCGGCGGAGCTCACCGACGAGACGACGTTCCAGTCCACCTTGGATCTCCTCTGGACGGTCACGGCACGGGACCGGCCGAGCGTACGAGGAGAGGCGGGGGAAGGGGATCCGCCGCCGCGCCCGGTCAACCATGACGATCGGCTGGCGCGAAGGACCGGGACGGCACCATCGCCGGGAGATTTTCCGACAAGGCTTCGCCAAGCGGTCGCTGACTAGCGTCACCTGCGTGTCGGCGACCGAACTTCCGCGTCCGGCCCCCGCGTGGGCGGTGCCCGTACGCCGTGCTCTGACTCTGCTTCTCGCGCTGGCCACCGCCGGTGCGATCGTCTTCGTGCTGCGCGATCAGGACTGGTCGGTGCTGCGGCAGACCTTCGAGCACCGGCGGCCGGGCGTGTTCGCGCTCGGCGCCGTGCTCGCCATCCTCGCGAACGTGGGCGCCCTCGTGACGGCCATGCTCGCCTGGCAGGCCACCCTCGCCGGGGTGGGCAGCCCGATCCCGGCCGCCGCGGCGGCCCGCATCTTCTTCGTCGGGCAGTTCGCGAAATACATGCCCGGCAAGGTGTTCAGCGCGCTCGTGAGCGTCCGGATGGGACGGACGATCGGCGTACCGGCGGTGCGGATGATGTCGGCGTGGCTGCTGACGCTCGTCATCGGGGTGCTCACCGGCGCGACCGTGGGGCTGCTCGCGGCGCCCGAGATCCTCGGCGGGTCGGCGGCCTGGGTCGCGGTGGCGGCGCTGCCCGTCCTCGTCGTCCTCGTCCGGCCGGGGCTGGTCAACACCGCGGTGGTGCTGGCCGCCCGCGTACGCCGGAAGGAGCCGCCCGACGACGGCGTGCCGGACCGGATCATCCGCCGGGTGCTGGTGACCCAGCTGGCCTCGTGGTTGTTCGGCGGGCTGCAGCTGTGGTTCGTCGCGGTGGCGCTGGGGGCGCCGATGCTGCGCTCGCTGGCGTTGTGCGTGGGCGCGTTCGGCCTGAGCACGGTCGCGGGGATGTTCGCCGTGTTCGCCCCGGAGGGCCTCGGCGTACGCGAGGTGGTGCTGATGGCGGCGCTCGGCGCGGTGCTGCCACTGCCGGTCGCGGGCGTCGTGGCGCTGGCCAGCCGGCTCGCGGTGATCGTGAGCGAGCTGGCGACGGCGGCGGGCGGGCTCGCTGCGGCGGAGGTCCTCAGACGCCGCACCGCCGCAGCGGCACGACCGGATGATGAGCCGGACGGCGAGCCGGACGACCCGCACAGCACGGCACCGGCGCGACCGGACCTCGCGCCGGACGATGCGCACGGCGAGGAAGTGCCCGTACAGCAGGTCTGAGCCGTGGCCGGACGGCACCGGCCGGCCGGCGACAAGATTCCGCCAAGACCGCCCCGCGACGGCGCGGTTAGGTTCCAACCGTTAGGAGGCGCCATGCGCGAGCTGCCGCTGGTCTCGGTGATCGTTCCCAACTACAACTACGCGAGCACGCTCGGTGCGTGCATCGAGTCCGCTCAGCGCCAGACCTACCCGTCCGTCGAGGTGATCGTGGCCGACGACGCGAGCACCGACGACTCCGTCGCCGTGGCACGGGCCCGCGGGGTGACGGTGCTGGAGACCGACGTCAACGCGGGCGTCTCGACCGCGCGCAACCGCGGCGCCGCGGCCGCGGCCGGCGACATCCTGTTCTTCGTGGACTCCGACGTCGCGCTGGAACCCGACGCCATCGCCCAGGCCGTGACCATGCTGCGCGACAAGCCCGAGGTGGGCGCGGTGTGCGGCATGTACCTGGCCGAGCCGATGTTCCCGGACACCCTGGTCAAGCGGTACCGCGCGATCCAGCAGTTCGTCTGGTTCACCGAGATCGACGGACCGATCCCGGGCCTGCACTCCGCGCTGTTCGCCATCCGCCGCGCCACGTTCGAGGAGATCGGCCCGTTCAACACCAACCTGCGCTGGACCGAGGAGCAGGACTACGGCTTCCGGCTCAACGCCCGCTACCAGGTGCTCGCGGCCTCCGCGATCCGCGGCCGGCACGACCACGACGGCACGCTCCGGGTCATGATCACCAAGGTCTTCCAGCGTACGCGGCTGGGCGCGCCCAACTGGCTGCGGCTGGGCTCGATGCCGGGCGGCGCCGGGACCCCCTATCGCGCTCTGGGCAGCGGTTTCGTGCTGCTGGCCCTGCTGGGCCTGCTCGTCTCGCCGTTCCTGGGCGCGTGGGGGCTCGGCGGCTGGGGGTTCGCCGCCACCGCCCTCGCGCTGATCATCGGGATCGCCCTCGACGGCCGGACGTACGCGTACGCCTTCCGGCACCACGGCGTCCTTTTCGGACTACAGTTCACGGTGCTGCACCTGCTCGTGATGCTGACCTCCGCGGTGGCCGGCGGCCTCGGCATCCTTTCGGGCCTGCTGTTCCCGAGCAAGACCCGGCGGCTGTACGGCGTACGCAACGCCTGAGTGCGCAGCGCCTGACGCCGGACGTACCGTTCACCATCCACATCGGAGAGTAAGAGATGACGACACCGCGCTCGTTCACCGTCGACAGCACCACCGGCGACGTGCTCGCCGGCATCGATCTACAGGGTCAGGTGGCCGTCGTCACCGGCGGATACTCGGGGCTGGGGCTCGCCACCACGCGGGCCCTGGCCGCGGCCGGCGCCACCGTCGTCGTGCCCGCCCGGCGGCCCGACGCCGCCAAGGAAGCGCTGGCCGACGTGGCCGGCACCGAGGTCGACGAGCTGGAACTGAGCGACCTCGACAGCGTGAGCGCGTTCGCGGAGCGGTTCGTCGGCACCGGCCGGTCGATCGACATCCTGATCAACAATGCCGGGGTCATGGCGCTGCCGGAGACCCGGATCGGGGACGGCTGGGAGGCGCACTTCGCGATCAACCACCTCGGCCACTACGCGCTCACCAACCAGCTCTGGCCGGCGCTGGCCGCCGACGGGGGCGCCCGCGTCGTCGAGGTCTCCTCCGGCGTGAGCCCGGACAGCGCGATCAACTGGGCCGACGTGCACTTCACCGAGGGCTACAACAAGTGGGCCGCGTACGCGCAGTCGAAGTTCGCCAACGCCCTGTTCGCCGCCCAGCTGGACGTGCTCGGCCGGGACCTCGGGGTCCGGGCGTTCTCGGCGAACCCCGGCTACATCCTCACTCCCCTGCAGCGCCACCTGGACAAGCAGGAGATGATCGACGCGGGCTGGATCGACGAGGCCGGTACGCCGCTGCTGCCCGAGTTCCGGGCACCCGAGCAGGGCGCCGCCACGTTCGTCTGGGCGGCCACCGCACCGGAGCTCTCCGGTCAGGGCGGCGGCTACTGCCTGCACTGCGCGGTCGCCCGGCCGTTCGACACCCCGGCCGACCTCGAACAGGCCGCGAAGCTGTGGGCCTACTCGGCCGAGCTGACCGGCGTCGACGCGTTCGCCGCCTGACGCCGGTTCCGCCCGTTCCACTGCTCTGTCAGTTCCACTGCTCTGTCAGTTCTGCAGGGACCGCTCCCGGGCGTACAGCCGGACCAGATCGCCCATCCGGTAGGTGCCCGGGGCGGACGTCTCCAGCAGCTGCGCGTCCACGAGACGTTCCAGGGCCCGCTCCGCGTACGCCTCGGAGCGGGCCAGCACCCGCGCCGCCGACGAGCTGCTCAGCTCGTCCCCGCCGGCCGTGCTGAGCAGGATGAACGCCTCCGCGGCGGCGCGGGCCGACGGGTCGGCGCTGCCGAACAGCCGCTCGTAGGTGCCGGCGATGCTGGACCTCAGCCCGATCCCGTCGAACTCCAGGTTGTCGAGCCGGCGATGCTCGTCGGCGAGCCGGTCGCGCAGCTCCGCCAGCGGCCAGCCGGGCCGCGCCACCAGCCGGGCGGCCGCGATCCGCAATGCGAGCGGCAGCCCTTCGCACCAGCGCGCGATCGCGGCGGCCGCCTCCGGCTCGGCACCGACCCGGTCCCGCCCGGCCAGCCGGGCGAGCAGCGCGACCGCCTCGTCCACCGGCAGCGGGCCGATCGGCACCGCCCACACGTCGCCCCACCCCGCCAGCGGCTGGCGTCCCGTCACGACGAGACCGCAGCCCGTGCCGCCCGGCCGCAGCGGCCGGACCTGGACGGCGTCAGCCGCGTTGTCCAGCACCAGCAGCATCCGCCGCTCGGCCATCGCCGAGCGGAACAGCGCCGCCGCCTCGTCCACCGGGATCGAGGGCGCGGCCGCGACGCCGAGCGTACGCAGCAGGCGCGCCAGCGACTCGCCCGGGCTCAGCGGCGCCGCGCCGGTGCTGTAGCCGCTCAGATCCAGGTACAGCTGCCCGTCGGGGTAGCGGTCGGCAAGCTGATGGGCGGCGTGGATCGCCACCGTCGACTTCCCGACCCCGGCGGCGCCGTAGATCATCACGACCGGCGGCGAGCCCCCGTCCCGCGTCGGGGCCAGGGCCGCGTGGATGCGGTTCAGTTCACGCGTACGCCCGACGAAGCTGGCCACGTCCGGCGGCAGCTGCCTCGGCACCGGCGACCCGGCGACCCGGACGGCTCCGCCGCCGGACGGCGTACCGATGGGATAGGCGCGGATGGGATAGGTGTCCTCCAGTTCGCCCCGCAGCACCGCCACGTGCAGATTCCGCAGCTCCGGACCGGGCTCGACGCCGAGCTGCTCGGCGATCTGCGTACGCGCGACCGCGTACGACTGCAACGCCTCGGAGGTCCGGCCGAGCGCGCACAGCGCCCACATGCGTACGGCGACAAGGGGTTCGGCCAGCGGATGGGCCTCGACGATGCCGGCCAGCCGGTCGGCGACGGCGGCCGCGTTGCCGAGCCGCAGCTCCTCGGCCGCCCAGGCGCCGGCGAGACCGATGAGCTGAGATTCGGCGCTGCGCCGCACCTTCATCGCCCAGTAGCCGGTCAGGCTCGACAACGGCTCGCCACGCCAGAGATCCATGGCCGCCCGCAGCGCCGCGACCTGACGCGGATCCCCCGGCGCGCCCGTCCGGCTGGCCGCCAGCAGCTGGCCGACCCGGTGCAGGTCCACATCGCAGCGGTCGATCTCCAGCACGTATCCGTCGGCGTGCCGGATGAGCCGTACCGGCCCGCGGCCGCCTTCCTCCTTGCCCGCGGCGCCCCGGTGGTCGGCGGGCGCCTCCGGCGTTCCACGCTCCGCGGAGCCGAGGAACCGGCGCAGCCGGGCGACGTGCGCGTACAGGGCGCTCCGGGGCGCGTCGGGCGTCTGGACACCCCAGACGCGTTCGGTCAACACGTCGATGGAGACCGGCGTGCCGGCGTCCACGGCCAGCGCGGCGAGTACCGCGCGGCGTTGCAGCGGGCCGGCGTCGAGACTGTGTCCCCCCGCCTCGACGTCGACCGGTCCCAGCAGACGAACCTTCATGCATCCCCCTTGCATGCCGTGCCGTCCCAACGCGCGTCACGGATGATGCTCCTATATGGAACAATCCTGATGGGAGCGTTCCCACGCCCTCATACATCGCGACCCTAGTTGGCTGATCCGACGAACGGAAGCGTTTATGACGACACTGATGTAAATACGTGCTCTCGAACGGCGAATGCCGGACACGACTACGGCCTGCGGAGACGTCTCCGCAGGCCGTAGCGGTTGTCAATGTCCACGGTCGGCTATACCGGCGGTCGATGCCCGCGGCAATGCACGCCCGTGGTGGTCGCGTATGTGAGTGATGGTCGTCACTGCGCGGCGGGCGCGGTTCCCGGCGCACCCGCGTTCGCGTAGCGCCGGCGGAACCGCGGATCGACGGCGTAGCGCAACGCGCCGCTCAGGCCGCCCAGCCCGACCGCGAACCCGTAGGCGTAGCTGAGCGCCGCCGTGGCCGCGGCCGTCCGCCAGCCCGCGGTGCGGCGCACGTACGCCAGCAGCGGCAGGTTCAGCGCGACGAACCAGCCCAGCAGCCCGGCCGGCACCACCACCAGGTACGCCGACAGCAGCGGCAGCGGCACGGTGGCGAACGCCAGCCCGATCGCGAGGATCTCCGGCGGCCGGTGCAGCGCCTCCTGCTCGGGCTTGAGGTCCCGGCGGCGCAGGATCAGCGGCACGAGCGACACCGCCCGGCCGAACCGCTTGCGCAGCACGGTCGCCACGCGGTCGTCGTCATCGTGGTAGCCCACCACGTCCAGCGCCCGCGCCACGGGGAAGTTCCCGGCGATGCGCAGCCCGAACTCGTGGTCCTCGTTGGTCCACTGGCCGTGCAGGCGCTCGTCGAAGCCGCCGATCCGCTCGATCACCGAGCGGCGTACGGCGCCCACGGCGAAGTGTCCGGTGTGGACCGGCGACGGCTGGATCTGCCGGTAGTGGCCGAACAGCACCTGGACGCGTTCCACCACTCCGTCGTCGATGAGCGGCCGGTCGCCGTAGACCCCCCAGGCGGCCCCGCACTCCGGATCCTCGGTGAGGACGCGTACCGCGTTGGCGACCGCGTCCGGCGCGAGCGCCACGTCGGAGTCGAGGAAGAACACGATCTCCCCGCGGCTCGCGGCCACCCCCCGGTTGCGGGCGATGCCGGCGCCGCCATTGCGCTCCAGGCGTACGACGGTGCAGGGATAGCGGCCCGCGATGGCCGCGGTGTCGTCGGTGCCGGCGTCGTCCACGACGATGAGTTCGACGGCCGGATGGGTCTGCGCGAGCACGGACTCGACGCACAGCGCGATGGTCTTGGCGCTGTTGTGGCACGGAACGATCACCGAGACCAGCACGCCGTCCCCCTTCGCGCCGCCTGCCTTCACACCGCCTGCCTTCACGCCGTTTCCCCGCACGCCGGGTTCCGTGCTGGCGCCTGCTGTACTGCCACTGGTCGTCATCGAGCCTCCACGGTGGAGTTGTGCCGCCGCCGCTCAGCGGGGCGCGAGCCGGATCCGCTGGACCTTGTGGTCGGAGAAGCCCGCCGGGGAGAGCTGGTCGTAGCTCGACACCGTGACGTCGGGCGTGGTGAACAGCCAGTCCAGCCGCCACCAGTAGCGGCCGGCCTGCCAGGTGGTCGGATAGAACGACGACAGCGCCCGCGACTGGTCGACCAGCCGGTCCGGCACCATGCGCAGGACGCCCATCGCCGGCGAGGTGTTGAAGTCGCCGCCCAGCACGACCCGGTTCGGGTTGTGGCCGATGTCCTCCTGGAGCGCCTCCAGGCTCGCCTTGCGCATCTCGAAGTTGAACCGGTCGATGGCGAACATGCTCTGGCCCGGGTCGCCGCGCAGCCGGAAGATCCGCTGCGGCGGCTGGTAGAGGTGCGAGTCGTAGAAGGAGACGACCTGCCCGTCGACCCGGATGTCGGTCCGCAGGGTCTGCGACTGGTAGAACAGCGGCCGGGTCGCCAGGCCGTGCGGCACCGCCTTCAGGTCGTCCGGCAGGTACTTCGTCGTATCGAGCCAGCTGTGCCCGACGACCGGCAGCCGCGACAGCGTGATGTCCCGGCCGGCGATCACGATCTCGTAGCCGGGGAACTCCGCCCGCAGCCGGTCGGTCTGGTCGATCGCGAGCGCCTGCGACGCCGTGTCCGCGAGCGTCAGGTCGACGTGCGCGTACTCCTGGAGCATGTAGACGTCCGCGTTCATCGCCTTGAGGAACGCGTAGAACTGGTCTGTCGTGTGTGGACCGCCTGGTTCCCAGTCCTGGTCCCAGTATTCGGTGTTCCAGGTGACGACGGTGATCGCCCCGGCCGGCTCCGCGGGTGGCGAATACCACAGCGTCGCGAAGTTGAACCCGCTGAACGGCAGGCCCACCGCCAGAGCCAGCAGCGGTACGCCGACCAGCTTCCAGCGTACGCGGACCGCCAGCGCGATCCCGAGCAGCAGCACGGGAACCAGGGCGAACACGAACGGCGGCAGGAGATCGGCCGGCCCCCACCAGTACGCCCGGCCGCTCAGCAACCAGTGCAGCGCGACGAGGAGAAGCCAGCCGGAGCAGGCGGCCACGGCCAGTCGGGTCGGCCAGCGGCGGTGTCGTTTGAGGACTGTCGGAGGCACCGGCGGCTGCGCGCTACCCGGTAGAACGTCGATGACTTCGGCCACGATCACACTCTCGCCACCGGCTCCTTGTCGGATTCTTGGCGCCGGCCGGCCGCCGCGACAAGAGAACGGCAATCGCCGATCGGCGACGCTCGTGCTGCCCGGGACCGCACATCAGCCGACAGCACAGACGACGGGAGGGAACGTGCACATCGTTCTCACGGGAGCGGCCGGCATGCTGGGCACCGCCCTGCTGGACCGGGAATGGCCCGGGTTCACCTGGACGGGCGTCGACCTGCGGCCGCCCAGACACGCGCACGACAACGCACAGGACGGCGCGCAGGACTTCGTGACCGCCGACGTCCGCGACACCGACCGGCTCGCCAAGGTGTTCGCCGGCGCCGACGTGGTGGTGCACGCGGCCGCCGCGCTGCCGAGCCACCGGTCCGCCGAGATCCGGTCCGTCGACGTGGACGGCACCCGTTCGGTGGTCGAGGCGGTACGCCGGGCGGGCGTACCCCGGTTGGTGCACATCTCCTCGACGGCCGTGTACGGGCTGCCCCGCTACTGCCCGACGCCGGAGGACTATCCGCGGGTGCCCGTGGACGCGTACTCGGGCGCGAAGGTGGCGGCGGAGTCCATAGTGGAGCAGGCCCGCCGGGACGGCCTCTGCGCGCCCATCCTGCGCCCCAAGACCTTCCTCGGCCGGGAGCGGCTGGGCATCTTCGCGATGCTCTTCGAGTGGGCCGACGAGGGCCGGCACTTCCCGCTCATCGGCGGCGGGCGGGCCGTCACGCAGATGCTCGACGTCGGCGACCTGTGCGACGCCGTCCGGCTCGTCTGCGAAGGCCCGGACGAGGCCGTCAACGACACGTTCAACATCGGCGCCGCCGAGTACGGGCCGCTGCGCGACGACTTCCAGGCCGTGCTGGACGCGGCCGGGTACGGCCGGCGGATCATCTCGGTCCCCGTCGGGCCGGCCGTCGCCGGTCTGCGTACGCTCGCCGCCCTGCGGTTGTCGCCGGTGTACGCGCGGCTGGTGCACAAGCTCGTCCGCGACTCCTACGTCTCGATCGACAAGGCCGTCGACCGGCTCGGCTACGCCCCGAAGGTCAGCGGCCGCGACTCGCTGCTGGCGACCTACGACTGGTGGCGGCGGGAGGCCGCCCCGCTGCGGCGTACGACCGGCCGCACGCACCGCGACCCGTGGCGCCAGGGTGCCCTGCGACTCGCCAAGGCGCTCTTCTGACCGACCCGCAACAGCCGAGCACTCTCCTGAACGGGAGGTTCCGCCGTGGATCAGACCCTGACCGAGGCCCTGGACACCCTGCCCGCCGTGCCGACCACCGCCATCTCGACCACCGCCACTGCGACCACCGCCGTCACCACCTGGGGACGGCTGTCCGCCTACGTCGCGCTGCTGCGCCCCCGCCACTGGGTCAAGGGCAGTCTCGTACTCGTCGGACCGCTCGTCACCGGTCCGGTGCGCAGCTGGCCGCACCTGGCCACCCTGCTGCTCACGCTGGCCGCCTTCCTGCTCGCCGCGTCCACCGTCTACGTCCTGAACGACCTGCGCGACCGCGAATCCGACCGGCTGCATCCGCTCAAACGCCTGCGCCCGATCGCCAGCGGCCGGGTCAGCCCGGCGGGCGCGGTCTGGCTGCTCGCGGCGATGGGCACGGGCATGGCCGGGGTGCTGGTCCTGCTGCCTCGGCTGGTCGCCGTGATCGTGGTCGCGTACCTGCTGATGAACGTGTGGTACAGCTTCGCGCTCAAACGCCAGCCCCTCGTCGACGTCTCCGTCGTCGCCACCGGCTTCGTCCTGCGCGTGCTGGCCGGCACCGTCGCGGCCGGGCTCGCGCCGCAGCCGTTCCTGCTCATCGCGGTCTACGGCGCGTGCATGGCGCTCTCCCTGGGCAAGCGCCGGCATGAGCTGTCCGCCACCACCGATGCCGCCGTACGCCACCGGCCGGCCCTGTCGGCGTACTCGGTGTCCTTTCTGGACCACGTGGTCGTGGTGAACCTCGTGGCCGCCCTGGTCGGCTACGTCGCCTTCCTCTGGCCGATGCGCCCGCCCTACGGTCCGGTGACGGCGGTGCTGACCTTTCCGTTCGCGACCTACACGATCTTCCGGTACCTGCAGATGCTCATGGTCGAGCGGTCCGGCGGCGACCCCGTCGAGGACCTGATCCGCGACCGGCCGCTGCTGGTCAACGTCGGCATCTGGGGCGTCATCCTGCTCCCCGTCCTGGTGGTGAGCGCCCTGTGACTTCCGAACTCGCCGTGACCCCCGAACCCGCAGTGACCAGTGCCGCGGCGCAGCCTTACGACGTCTGCTTCGCCGTCACCTACTACGCGCCCTACGTGAGCGGCCTGACCGAGGTCGTCCGCGTGGTCGCCGAGGGCCTCGCCGCCCGCGGCCGCCGGGTCGCCGTCGTCGCCGCGCGCCACGACCCGGACCTTCCCCTCCACGAGGTACGCGAGGGCGTGGAGGTCTTCCGCACCCCCGTCGCCGCCGCCGTCAACCGCGGTCTCGTCAGCCCTTCGTTCGTCCCGACGGTACGCCGGATCGCCCGCCGGTCCCGCGTACTCAACCTGCACCTGCCGCTGCTCGAAGCCGGGGCGATCGCGCTGGGCATGCGTACGCCGATCGTCTCGACCTATCACATCGACCTGTGGCTGCCGCCGAGCCTGGTCGCCCGGCTGGCCACGGCGGCGGTGCGGGTCTCCTCGCGGCTGGCCCTGCGCCGCTCGGCGGCCGTCGTGGTCAACAGCGACGACCAGGCCGAACACTCCGAGCTGTGGCCGGTCCTGCGGGACAGGGACCGGGAGCCGATCGCGGCGCCCTGCCTCGACCGGCGCGGCGGGCGACCGTCCTACCGGGAGACCGGCGGCCCGCACATCGGCTTCCTCGGCCGCATCGTGCCGGACAAGGGCCTGCACTACCTGACTGCGGCGTTCTCCGGCATCGAGGCGTTCGCCGGTATCGAGGATCCCGACGCCCGGCTGCTCATCGGCGGCGACTACCTGACCGTGGCGGGCGGCAGCGGGAGCGTCATCGAACACCTGCGGGCAGCCGCCGAACGCGATCCCCGTATCCGCATCCTCGGCCTGCTGCGCGGTCGGCAGATCGACGACTTCTACGCCTCGATCGACGCGTTCGCGCTACCGTCGGTCGCCGAGTCCTTCGGCATCGTCCAGGTCGAGGCGATGATGTGCGGCGTACCGTCGGTGACCACCGACCTGCCGGGCGGGCGCTATCCCGTCGCCGCCACCGGAATGGGCGCGATCGTCCCGCCCCGCGACCCCGAACGCCTGCGCGCCGCCCTGCTCGACGTCCTCTCCTGGGACACCGGTACGCGCGACAAGGGCGCCGCCCGAGCCCGCGAACTGTTCGGTGTGGACAGTTGCCTGGACCGGTACGACGCCCTGTTCCAGCGGCACGGTGCCACCGGTTCGGCCGCGCCGGTCTCGGCTGCGGGAGTCGCGGCGGTGTCGGCGTCGGCTGCGTCGCCTGGGCTCAGCGCGGAAGGTTGATCACAGCGGCTCGCGGAGCCGTTCCCGCGTCTCGCCCAGCGCGAATCCCAGCAGGTTCAGCCCTCTCCACCGGGCCGGATCCTGCGCCCGCGGATCGGTCGCCGCGAGTCCGATCCCCCACACCCGGTCGACCGGACTCGCCTCGACCAGCACCCGGTCCTTCGTACCGAGCAGGAACCGGCGCAGGTCGTCGTGCCGGCCGAACTTGGCCAGGCTGCCCGCGAGGACGATCGCGTACCGGTGCTCGTCCCAGGTCCGCTGGTCGAATCCGCGTACCTCCCGGCCGAGCACCTTGGCCTCCTGCGGATGGCGTACGGCGAGGACCCGGTCCGCGATCTCCCGATCACCGAACAGGGTCGCCTTCGACCACATCATCCAGTGCTCGGCCGTCGCGTACTCGACGTCGTCGACGCTGAAGCGCGCCGGCCACCACTGGCTCAGGCAGCCGGCGCCGATGCTGCCGTCACGCTGCGGCTGGTGCCCCCAGAAGAACAGGTACTTGACCTTGGTCCCGGCGGCGACCGCACGCGCCAGGTCGTCCTTCGTCACCTGCGGAGTTTATGCCAGACCGATTGGAAGCCGCCTCGCATTTCGTTTCCTCACACGCCGCTTCGCCCATATCGGAGGGTCACGGAGAGGTGCTCGGAACTCCGGTCAGGTGCCGGTCCGTCACCGGCAGATGATCTCCTGATGTAGAAGCATGGCGCTTCGACTGCTTGCGTGGGGCACCCTGGCGAGCGGTCGGATTTCCCCCCTCTCGGCTGCCGTGGATCACGCCCGAGCCGCTCCACTGCCGCCGATGGTCCGCGATGCGGGAAAGATCTCCCGGAAACTGGACCGCGGTCACCGGCTTCTTGATCGTTTACGGATGAGGCGTCATTTTCAGCCCACAATGCATGATCGTTTACGGTTCTGGAGTGCATATCGGGCCTCTGGCAACACCTGACGCGTAAATGATCATGCAGTCAGGCGCCGAAATCACACCTCAGCCGTAAACGATCAGGGCGTCAGTGATCGCGTCTCATGGGCCGGATAGTCGTTCCCGCACCGCGGGCAACAGGGGGCGATGGCGCGGGTCGCGCGTGATCGACTGCGGCGGGGACGTCGAAATCCTCCCAGACCCAAGATCGAAAGCGCCTCGGATGCAGATGGCGGGCCGAGGCTGCACCTCCGCCGCAATCGATCTAGGGCGAGAGTGCGAAATGACATCCCAGCCGTTGTCGATCATCAGCCGGCGAGCGTCCGAAGCGTCCATATCGGACAGTTGTGATAAAGGCCAGGGGCGCAGGGGAGAGTTGATATCGACGAACCCGAGCCACGTCCGGGATGTCCCCGCACCAATACGGCGACTGTGATCAATGCGCTGATCCCTGAAACGCGTACCGGACAACAGCCACGAACGATCATGACAGCCGTGACAGTTCCCCGCGCATGCGGCCGGAGAACCATACATGGCCAGGATCGCGTCAGCCGGAGCCGCAACGCGTGTCACCGCCGGAAAGGAAGGAGACCGACCAAGGGGTGTCAGGTGGAACCTGGATGGCACCATGGCTGCCTATGGAGGGCAACGTAGGCCACTGGCACGCCATCGTCGAGGACAACGCCGGCAGCGGCCAATACGCCCGTTGGCGGATCGCGAGGACCGTCGACCTCGGCCCCGACCGTGCACCGGCCCTGGCCGGCGCGCAGCAGATCGCCGCGACGTACAACCCGCCGCATCCGTGGCGGCCGCAGTGGCGCCAGGTCTACGAGCACGGCGAGGACGGCTGGCTGGTCGTCGTCGTGGGTTCGATGAGCACCTCCCACTTCCGCGTCTCGCTGGTACGCCTAATCTCCCAGCACTGAGCGGTGTCTCCCAGCACTGAGCAACGTCTCCCAGCACTGAGCAGCGCCTTCCAGCACCGAGCAACGTCTCCCAGCACCGAGCGGCGTCACGTCCCGTCCGGCCACCTGTCGTCGAGGTAGGCGGCCACCAGCGCGGCGTGCGACAGCGGCGTACGCGGATCGGCCGGGTCGCCGTTCGTCGTGTAGTCGAGCAGCACGAGGTCGCCGTCCCGGCCACGCGACCGGAGCAGTTCGACGACGTCGTGCGCCGGACCGTCGAGAACCTGGCGGTACACCGGCAGGTAGATCAGCCGCCGGGCGTCGAGATAGTCGAGAACGTCCTCGCCGTGCAGGCCTCGGCGGTGGCCGACGATCGGGCCGAGGGTACGCGCGGATCGCTTGATCCCGGTCATACGCGTCTGCGTCAGCTTGGCCGGATCGACGTCGGCGTCCCGGAACACCTTCAGCCCCTGCCAGATGCCCTCGACCGAGGTGCCGGTGACGCCCGGCGTGAACGGCACCGGGATGCCGCCGTGCGGGAAGAACGGGCTCAGGCGCACCCAGGGCTCGGCGGCGCGCGACGTCACGTCGATCACCGCCGCGCCCGGATACGCCGCCGCGAGCGACTTCTCACCACGCCGCCGATGGGCGACGAATACCGTCATGAAAACTCCCCCCGGAGTCGCGAGCATCGTCGCAGAGGCGTATGACATTTCCGGTCGGCCCCGGTAACAGGCCTGCAACGGGGTGGCGGGACGCAGCCGACCGTCCCTGTTCGACGTCGCCGGGACCGGCGTCGGGGACAATGGGCGGCATGGCGTTGTCCACCGCGTTCACCGATCTGCTCGGCGTCCCGCATCCGATCGTCCTCGCGCCGATGGGCGGTTCCGCCGGCGGGGCGCTGGCGGCGGCCGTCTCGCGCGGCGGCGGGCTCGGTCTCGTCGGTGCGGGCACCGGTGATCCGGGCTGGCTCGACCGCGAACTGACGATCGTCGCGTCCAACACCGATCAGCCGTGGGGCGTCGGCTTCCTCACCTGGGGTGTCACGCTGGACGCGGTCGAGCGCGCGCTCGCGTACCGGCCGCGGGCCGTGCTCTTCTCGTTCGGCGACCCGTCCCCGTTCCTCGCCCCCGTACGCCGGTCCGGCGCGACCGTCATCGTCCAGGTCACGACCATCGACGAGGCACGGCTGGCGGTCGGGATCGGCGCCGACGTCATCGTCGCGCAGGGTACCGAGGCCGGCGGTCACGGTGCTCGCCACGGCCGCTCGACACTGCCGTTCGTCCCGGCCGTCGTGGACCTCGCCGGGCCCGTGCCCGTGCTGGCGGCCGGTGGCATCGCGGACGGCCGGGGAGTGGCGGCCGCCCTGGCTCTCGGTGCCGCCGGCGCCCTCATCGGTACGCGTTTCCAAGCCACCGTCGAATCCCTCGTCGATCCGCGGGCCGCCCAGGCGATCGTCGACGGCCGGGGCGAGGACACCGTGCGCAACGGCGTCCTGGACATCGTGCGCGGATCGGCGTGGCCGTCCCGCTACACGTCGCGTACGCTCGGCCATCCGCATCTCGACCGGTGGCGCGGCCGCGAGGACGAACTGCCGGGCAACACCGAGGCCCGTCAGTCCTATGAGGACGACAAGGCGGCCGGCGTCATCCCCGCCCTGCCGATCTGGGCCGGTGAGGCGGTGGATCTCGTCACCGACCGGCCGTCGGCGGCGGAACTGGTCGCCCGCATCGCCCACGACGCGGAGTCCGTGCTGCACCGGCTGGTCCAGCCCCGCTGAGCGTACAAGGGCAGGGGTTGAATGAGTGCCTTCTCGGTCGACAGCGTGGGGCTGGAGCGTGCGCCGTTCCCGCTGAGCTTCAGCGTCCGTGAGGACGCGGGCTGTCACGTGGTCCACGCCACGGCGGCGCAGGCGGAGGAGCTCGCGGACATCCTGGCCCGCGCAGCCGGGGGCCCGGCCGGGGGCACGATCGTGGTCACCGAGGTCGCGACCAACAGCTTCCTGGACGAGCGGTACGAGCAGTGGCCGGTGTCGCGGATCGCCGCGGAGCAGGGAGTCACCTGCACGGTGCACGAGTTCGGGGCGCTCTCCACCGGAGTCTTCGGACTCGGCACCGAGGCCCTTATCCTGCGGCCTGACGATCTCGGCGCCTTCCTCGCCGGCTGGTCGCCGTACGAACTGACGCTCGTGGGCCTGCCCGGTACGCCGACCACGGAAGACCTGGACGAAATGGGACTGGCCATCGGCATCGCGGATCACAGCCTCGCCAATCACGGCCGGGCGATCCTGCCGACCCTGCCCGGCTGCCGCCTCTGGTACTCCGGCCACGACGACTGCTACGTCTGGCTGGAATGCGTCGATCCGGCGGTCCCGCCGGCGATCCTCAGCCGTCTCCTGGCCCTGATGGCAGGCTCCGCCCTCACCGACGACACCAACGAAAGCACCAACAGCACCGACGGCACGGAGACGCACATCCCGGACGCGGACCACGCGATCGCCACGGCGCTGATCGAGGAGAACCCCCGCTGGGTCGGCTCGCTCGCCGCCGCGACCGGAAACGAGGTGACCATCCAGCTGTCCGCGACCGCGGCACCCTGGCGGCTCGGCGACAAGTTGCCGGCCCGCGTCGATCGCACCGTCCGATACGACCGCACGACCACCAGCTGGCGCGCTCATTGACCGGGCGGTGACCCCGCCGACGTCGGTGGGCACCCCTCCGGAGCTGTCCTCGTATCCGGTCGGCGCCGCGACGCGTATTCCCGCATGACGGAAAAACCACGACGGCGCGCAAGCGGAGAAGGGGGTGAAGCTCCTCAAAGGGGGAAGCTCTACGCGGGAAGCGGTTCCGCATGCGCGATATGAGTGAGCTCTCCCCAGAGGAGGACCACGAAGCAGGCCGATCCCGCGAACGCGAACCAGAACGGCGCCGTCACCCCGAAGTGCGTGGCCAGCACACCGCCGAGCGCCGAGCCCACCACGAGACCTCCGTAGACGCTGATGGTGTTGACGCTGTTGACCCGCCCCTGGAGTTCGCTGGGCACCGCGCGCTGCCGGACCGTGATCGACGTCGTCCCCCAGATGAACGCGTGCGCGCCGAACACGAACATGATGACGCACGCGGCCCAGGGCGAGGTGGTCACCGCGAGCGCGCCGTGGGTGAGCGTCTCGATGATGAGGCCGACGCGCATGATGTTGCCGAGGCTGACCCGGCGGGTGATCCAGCCGTACGAGACCGTGCCGAGCAGGCCGCCGACGGCGCTGACGGTGGTGAGCAGGCCGAATCCGACGGCGCCGAGGCCGAGCCGGCGTTCGGCGTAGATGACCAGGACCGACCAGGCGGCGCCGAAGGTCACGTTGAAGATGAGGATCGTCAGGGCCAGCGTACGCACGGCCGCGTGGTGCAGCACCCACCGGAAGCCCTCGGCGATGTCCTGGCGCAGCGGCGTACGCCGTTCCCGCTCGTGCGGCGGCAGCACCACGCGGGTGACCATGAGCAGCCCGGCCAGGACGAGCACGGTCTCCCCCGCGAACGGCCACGTGCGCCCGACCGCGAACAGCGCGGCCCCGATGGGCGGCCCGAGGAGCTGGTTGAGCGTGATGAAGCCGGTCTGCAGGCGGGCGTTGGCGGTCGCGAGGTCGTCGCGGTGCACGAGCATCGGCGTCAGCGTCGAGGAGGTGCTGTCGGCGAAGACCTCGGTCGTCGCGAGCAGTCCCAGCCCCAGCAGCACCAGGACCGGCGTGGCCGCCCCGGTGACGAGCAATGCGACGAGGCCGGCGAGGACCACGACGCGTACGAGGTTGGCCGACAGGACGATCCGCCTGCGGTTCAGCCGGTCGGACAGCGCGCCCGCGTACAGGCCGAAGACCAGGGGCGGCGCCCAGCGCAGCAGCGCGGCCATCGAGATCAGCGCCGGGCTCGTCGTCACCGACGCCATCAGCAGCGGCCCCGCGGCCACCGCGATGCCGTCACCCAGGTTGGTCGACCAGGAAGACCCCAGCAGCCAGCGGAAGTCGCGCCCCAGCCGGGCCGGCAGGATCGCCTCGGTCACCCTCGTCACAAGATCGAGACCCTATGCCTGTACGCGTCCCGGCCGCAACGCATTACCATCGCGGTCGCCCCCCTCGCCCGCCCCTCGCCCGCACTTCCAGGAGACTCCATTGACGACGGAACAGATGGTCGAGGCTCATTCCCCGTCTGCGGATCCCCTGCGTACTGATCCCCTGCGTACGGATCCCCCGCGTACCGACGCCGACGGCGAGCTGCGGGCGGTCGGCGACTACCGGCTGATCGCGCTGCTCGTCGGGGCCTGCGCGACCGGCGTCGTGGCCTGGTACAACCCCGACCGGCTGGCGTCGGACACCGATCAGCACAACCGCTGGGTGATCTACGCCATGATCGCCGTGGTGCTCGGGGCGGCCGCCGGTGAGGCGTTCGGCTTCGGCATCGCCCGGTGGCGCGAGCTGCGGGCGATCCGCCGCGTACGCCTGATCGAGGTGCTGCCGATGGTCACCGCCGTGATCGGGGCGGCCGCGGTGCTGCTCTGGGTGGCGCCGCAGTTCGTCGGGGACAACGTGGTCACCTCCCGGGGCTGGCTGATGACCCTGGTCGCGGTCGTCGGCGTGCTGCCGACCGCCGCCGCCCTGGCCACGATCCAGCGGGTCGCCCGGCGGCCGCTGCCCGGCTCGATCGGTGCGCAACTGGCGATGCTGATGCACCTGCGGCGTACGCTCGCCCGCCTGCTCAACCAGCTCGGCCTGATCGTCATCCTGGTGATGGCGGTCAACGGGGCCGCCTGGGCCGACAATCAGGCCCACAACGCCGCCCTGTTCTCCGGTGCGGTGGGTTCCCTGGTCGTCGGCGTCATGTACGTGCCGGCCGCGACGACGCTGCGCCGCCGGGCCGCCACGTTCGTCGCCCGCAACTTCTCCCTCGACGCCGCCGAGCCGGCCGGGCTGCTGGCGGCCGCCGAGGATCAGGCCAAGCTGGAGAAGCTGCTCGGCCTGGACCAGACGACGTTCAGTGAGATGAAGGCCGGCCTGGTGATCCTCACGCCGTTCGTCGCGAGCGCCCTGTCGACCTTCATCGACCTCTGATCGGCGTCGCCGGCACCGGAACCGGTCACGGCAGCGTCCGCCGATCCGGGTCCGGCCGCCCAGCCGCCGGATCTCGGTGAACGGCTCGCCCAGACTAATCATCATCACGGCCCTGGGCGTCGGCACCAGCCGTACGCGATACCGTGCCGCGACCGCCTCCCAGAACCTGGCGTAGACGCGAACGTATGGGCGAAGGCCCGGGTGCACCGGCCGGGTGACCCGCCACAGTCCGCCGACCCGGTCGACGGCGACACCGTGGCGGAAACTCTGGCCGACACCCTGGCCGACATTCCGGCCGCCGCCCTCGATGACGTCCACGCGACCCCCCGGTCACCAGGATCCCGCACCGGCGGCGGTGTGTCCACATGCGACTGGCTGCCCACCTGCGACTGGCTGCCCACCTGCGACTGGATGCTCACCTGCGACCAGGTGGCTTGTGCGGGGGCCGGCAGCCGGCCCCCGCATCCGATCAGGGAGCCGCTCAGGGAGCGGTGACGACGACCGGCTTGCCGTAGTCGTGATAGGACACCGTGGTGAGGCTGGTGACCGTCTCGCCCGGGATCGACTCCGTGAACTCGACCGAGAGGACCCGGCTCGTCGCCACGTCGACCTTCACCGTGCCGGCGTAGTGCAGGGTGGCGAGCTCACGACGGTCCTCCGAGGTGAACTTCCAGCTGTCTACGCCGTTCGAGCGGCCCGCGTACGTGGTGTCGCCGGCCGCCTTCAGCTCGTCGAGCAGCCCCTTGGGGTCCCGGACGAAACCCACCTTCCCGCCGACCCCGCCGGAGAAGCACAGTCCCTTCTCCCGCCGCCACGAACCGCCGCTGTCGACCCAGCAGTAGCCGCCGACCTGCCGTTCCTCGCTGAACTTCAGGTTGGCGGCGTCGCGGATGAACGCGTTGCCCGTCGCCGGGTCGTAGCCGCCCTCGAAGGTGACCGGCCGCGCGTCCGTGCCCTGGTAGCCGATGTGCATCGTCAACCGGTACGGGACCTGCTCCGACGTCTGCGCGGCCAGCGCCAGCGAGACCGGCGCGGCGACCGCCGCGGGCCCCTGCTGCGTACCGGGCTGAGGAGAGGGCTGATGAGAGGGCTGATGACCGGTCAGTGCCCAGCCGGTGGCCACCACCGCGACGGTCAGCACGGCACCGGCCGCCGATACGCGACGCGTACGCAGCTTGTGCCGGCCCCGGCGGATCAGATCATCGGTGGGCGGCGGCGAATCCTCGCCGGCTTCGCCGAGCGTACGCAGGCGGGTGGAAAGATCAGGAGTCATCGGGGGGACACCCCTTCCGGGTCGGAGACGGGCAGAAGTTGACGCAGCCGGGCGAGCGCCCGGGCGTGCTGGCTCTTCACGGTGCCGACGGAGCAGCCGAGCGCGTCGGCCACCGCCTTCTCGCTGAGGTCCTCGCAGTGCCGCAGCACCACCACCGCCCGCTGATGCCAGGGCAGCGCGAGGAGGGCCGCGCGCAGCTCCGGATCGGGGAAGGCGGAATCGCCGGGGCCGGCCTGCCCCGCGACGGCGGAGTCAGGCACGGCGTAGTCGGGCACGGCGTCGACCAGCCGTTCCCGCCGCCGTCGCCGCCATCCGCTGACGTTCCCGTTGACCAGCGTCCGCCGCAGGTACGCGGACGGATCGCCGGTCGCGGAGACGCGCCGCCAGTGGGTGTACAGCGAGACGAGACTGTCCTGCAGGAGTTCCTCGGCGAGATGCCGGTCACCGGTCAGCAGCCGGGCGAGCCGCAGATACGGCGCCCAGACCGCGGCCACGAAGTCGGCGTACTCGCGGTCGCGCCGGGAGCGGTCATCCGTTGTCATGCCAGCCACACGAACCTGACCCCGAAAAGGTTGTCAGCCGGCCGCGACCGCGTCCGGCAGGCGTACGAAGATCACCAGGGCACCGGCCGCCCGGCATCGGCTGACGTCATGTGCTCGGGGCTCGCCGGCATCTGTCCATCGCGCCCGGCCGTTGCGGGCGAAGCCGGGCAGCGTACGTCTTTCGCGGGGCGCACGCCGTAGGCGAGGAACGCGGTGACGCGTGCGTCACCGCAGGCGTTGCCGTTGTCGAGGTACGAGCCGTGGCCACCGGCGTCGACGCTGACCAGCCGGGCCCGGTCACCCAACGCCGCCCGCAGGTTCAGCGCCTTGCTGTACGGGGTGGCCGGGTCACGCAGGTTCTGAATCAGCAGCACGTTCGACGGCCCATGCGGGGTCACACGCACCGGCGGCTCCTTCGGCGCCGGCCAGAACGCGCACGTGTAGATGTTGACCGGCATGCCCGCCGTGAGCGGATAGGCGTGCCGGTTCGCCGCGACACCGGCCGCGTACGACTGGATGTCGCGCGGCCACGCCACGTCCTGGCAGATGGTCGCGGTCACGACCGCGAAAGTGTTCTGCAGCGCCGCCTCGGGGGCGGCGGCTGTCGACGGCATCGGTCCCCCGGCGATCGCCGCGCGCATCAGGGCGGCGACCTGCGGGAAACCGGTATCGGAGTACAGCCCGTTGAGCAGCGTCGCGCGCAGCGCGTTGCCATCGAACACCGGCGGGTCGGCGCCGGGCCAGGCCAGCGGGGCCGTGTCGAGCCGGGCGGCCAGACCGAGGTACGTGGAGCGCACGCTCGCCTCATCGGCGCCCAGGTGGTATTCGGCGTCGCGAGGGCCGGCCCAGGCCGCGAAATCGGGGAACCGGTCCTCGACACCGATCGCGTAGTTGGCCGCCCAACCGCGCTCGACCAGGGCGGGATCCGGGTCGTCGTTGCTGTCGAGCACGACCCGGTCGGTGCGGTCGGGATACATCGTGGCGTACACCGCGCCGACGTACGTGCCATAGGACACGCCCCAGTACGAGAGCCGCTGTTCGCCCAGAGCCGCCCGGATCGCGTCGAGGTCGCGAGCCTCATCGCGCGTGGAGATGCTCCGCAGGACCGATCCGCCGTTGGCCCTACAGGCGGCGGCGGCGCGCTGCGCCCAGGCCACGTTGGCGGAGATGTCGCCGTTGGGAGCCGGCCACGGCATGAACTTGTTCTGCTCGACGTCCTCAGGTGCGAGCCGGCACGAGACCGGGGTGCTCGATCCGACCCCCCGCGGGTCGAACGATACGAGGTCGTAGCGGTCGAGGACGGGTCGTGGGAGCTTGCCGATGTAGGCGCTGGGCCGGTTGAGCCCGGAGCTGCCCGGGCCGCCGGGAATGAGGACCAGCACGCCACGGCGTTGAGCCGGCTTCGCGGTGGCGATGCGCGACACCGCGAGGTTGATGCGCCGACCGTCGGGCTGGGCATAGTCGAGGGGTACCGAGAGTGTTGCGCACTCCTGTCGCGGGTCGACGTTGGTCCCCGCCGGACAAGCCGACCAGGTGGGCGGGGTTCGTGTCTCGGCGTCGGCGGCTGGTACTACGCCGGCCGTAACGCCGGCCGTAACACCGGCTGTAACGCCGGTCATGACGCCGGCCACGAGGATGCCGCCGCCTACCAGGAGGGCAGCCATGGTTCGTCTCATACGCACCAGCCTCACAGCATGATCAGCGGCATACGACCGTGCCGGCCACCTAAGTGGGGGTATGGCCAACCCGAACACCCGAGAACGCGGACGCCGCCAGCAGCCCGGCCGCGAAGACCGCGAGCAGGCGTACGAAGATCACCTGAGGGGCGGTCGCCATCGCCAGGAACGGCTGCACCGCCACGCCCACAGTCCAGACCACCCCCGCGACCACCCAGAATCTCCCGGACCATGGCGCGGCGGCGGGCAGCGGCACCTCCCCCTCCAGCAACCATCCTGTACGCCGGATCCGCAGCGCCAGCACCGCCACGACGACCGCACCCACCACAGTCGATCCATAGTGGAGTACGCGCCACCAGGGCTGCCCCGCGAACGCCTCCGCGCCCAGCCAAGGGAAGTAGACCGTGCCGTGATCCATCGACGCGTGGGTGACCAGGTCCCACAGCCGGTGCGACAGCGCCCCCAGGTACGCGCTCGTCAGCACGATGTACCAGCGGTGCCGGTGCCGGCCGAGGACCGCGTACTCGGCGAGGACCGGGACGTGGGCGGCGACGGCCGGGGCGGCCCGGCGTACCAGCCAGGACAGCACCACCGTCACCGGTACGCAGTACAGCGCCAGCGCCGCCCAGGAGTGCGCGTCGAAGTGGATGTACGGCTCGGTCGCGTACGGCAGGTCCGGTGCGGTCGAGCCGACGACCAGGGCCACACCGTCGAACCAGCGCGGTCGCCAGAGCTTCAGCGGCAGCACGGCGGCCGCGTGCGACGGAAAGGTCAACGGCATCCGCACAACGTACGCGATCACCGTATTTCCGACGGGGACCGAGCCTCCCGCCGCGCTCCGACGGGTCAGCCCGCCAGCCATTCGAGCATGCGGCCGCGCAGCCAGCAGCGGCCCAGGGCAACGGGCACAGCCCTGGACGGCTCAGCCTCGGACAGTACCGCCCCGGGCAGCGTCAGGCCGATGATGCTGTGGCCCGAGGCCGGCCGGTCCCCCAGAGTCGGTACGCCCGGCGCGACGCCGACCCCTTCGACCGACACCCACGCCACCGCCCGCTCCGAGGCCGCTTCGCCGAGCCGGTCGGCGAAGCGGGCGCGCTCGCCGACCGGGTACCGCGCCAGCGCCCACGTGGTGAGGACGACGGGCAGGGCATCGGCCGGCACCCGGGCGACGGCCGCGGGCAGCAGGTCGATCGGGTCGCCCCGCAGCAGCTCGGGCGGGTCGGCGGCGGCCAGCGCCAGCTCCGCGGCCAGCCTGGTTGCCTCCTCCGGCCGGTCCGGCGGCACGCAGGCGCGCGCCACCGCGCGTCGTCCACATCGGTGACGTCGAGCGGGTCGCGGTCGACGCCGATCCGGGCCACGACCGCCGGTATCGCAGTGGTCGCGACGGCTCCGCGCCCCACCGGCTTCGCCGACATGCGTACGGGCGACGCCGGATCGCCGAGGACATCATGGCCGTCGTAGGTGACGGCGACCCGGTCGACGCTCAGGTTGAGCCCGGCCGAGCAGCCGAGGTCGATCAGGCCGACCGCGCCGGCACCCAGCCGCCGGGCCGCTTCGGCGATGGCTGGATACAGCACGGCACAGCGCCCGGTCTCGCCGTCCTTCACCGTCCGCCGGGCGGCGAGGGCGGCGACCGCGCCGGCGTCGCGTACCAGGGTGTCGATCGCCGCGGCGGCCGCCGCGTCGCCGTCGCCGGAGGTGTAGGCCGCGGCCAGCGCCGGGGCCCGGCCGTTCAGCGCGAGATCGTGCAGCGCCGCGAGGATCAGCGCCGGTTGCCGCCTGCGCGCGGGCGCCGCCTCGATCGCCCGCAGCGCCGCCGGCGACCCGCCCAGCGCCACGGCGACCCGCTCATACAGCGGTGAGGTCCCGGCCGCGTCCACACCGAAGCGCCGGTACGCGTCCGCGAGCGTACAAGCCATGGTCGAAGTGTAGGGATCGAACCGGCACACTGGGACAGTGATCGACCTGGGTGTTCCCGTTGACCATGAGCCCGGCGCTCCCCCGGCTCCCCCTTGGGTACGCGGCTTCGGCCGCCGCCGGACCTTCGCGCTGCTCGGCGTGCTGGTGATCTGCGGCGGGCTGCTCGGCGCCGCCACACCGGCCGGCCCGGGCGCGGAGATCGTCACGGTCGGCGGCCTGGGCGACACCAGCGCGTACGAGGTGGCGGGGGACGCGCTCGTGCTGATCACGAGCGCCCGGATCGCGGCCTACGACCTGGGCTCGGGCCGGCCGCGCTGGGAGCTGAGGCTCGACTCCCCACCGGACAGTGCCCAGGTCTACGGCGACGCCCTGCTGATCACCCGGCGCCCCCGCGGTACGCGCCCCGCGGACACCGAACTGCCCGAGGGCACCGAACTGGTCGCGTACGACGTGCGGACGGGGGCGGTCCGGTGGACCCGGCACGCCGAGGTCTTCGGCGAGTTCGGGGAGACGGGACTGCTCGTCACGGAGCCGGGGACGCCGCCGGAACTCGTGTCCATCGACGTCCCCCGCGGAACCGAGCTGTGGCGTCGCCCGGCGCCCGACGGCGTCGACCGCGACTTCGACTGGCGGCCCGCGTACATCGGGGACGGCGGGCATTCCGACAACCTCGTCGAGCTGGCGGCGGACGGCACGGTCACGGCCGTCGACCTGCGCAGCGGGCGGGCCGTGTCGACCGGCGCGGTCCCCGCCGGCGGCGGTGAACGCATCGTGTGGCAGGGCGTCCTCGGCGTCTCCTACGCGGCCGAGCACCGGATCAGGTTCTACGACCTCGACGACCGGCTCCGTCCCCTGTGGAGCTTCGCGTACACGGGTCAGGAGCCGAATCCCTGCGGGCCCGAGGTCGTCTGCGACTACGCCGACCAGACCCGGTGGCTGGATCTGCGTACAGGCGAGGATGTGACGGCGCGCGAGGCGGACCGCGACGCCCGCGAAGGCCGGGAACTCACGGCGGCGGGGTGGGCTCGCATCGGCCCGGCCACGGGCGGCCTGGACCTCGTCACGACCGCGCACGCGTCCGGTTGGATCGGCCGGTACGCGCCCGGCAAGCCGGTGTCCGTCCTGGTCCGGCTGCCGCAGCCGGTCGACCGGTGCACGGCGACGGCGGCCTGGCTGGTGTGCTCACGGACCGGCGAGGACGCGGTGTACGCGGTCCGCCTCGCGCAACTGCCCCTGTAGGAGACGCCTCTCCCCGGCCTGATTTCCCCTTGTCTCCCCTGGCCTGATCTCTCCTGGCCGCGGTATAGTGCAGACTGCACTAATGAAAGGAGCACCATGCAGCGCCCCGACCTCGTCGCGCTCACCGTGCTCGCCCTGCTGAACCTGCGGCCGGCGCACGCCTACGAGCTGCAGCGGCAGATCGCGGACACGCACAAGGACTACGTGACCGGCCTGCCGCGCAGCCTCTACCACGCCGTCGAGCGGCTGGCCGGCGACGAGCTGATCGTGCCGGTCGAGACCACACGGGAGGGCCGGCGGCCCGAGCGGACCGTCTACGAGATCACCGACGAGGGCCGGCGGGACCTCGCCAGCCGCCTGCGCCGCCTGCTGGAACAGCCCGACGGCGATCGGACCGGCCTGGTCGCGGCCGTCTCCCTCATCGGCGCCCTGCCCGTACGCGAAGCCGCCCGCGCCCTGCGCCACCGCACGGCGGACCTGGAGAGCCGCATCTCCGGATGGACGGCGCACATGCGGGCCCTGACCGACAACGGCCTGCCCGAGGTGTTGCTGCTGAAGCTCGATTACCAGCGCGCGCTCGACACCGCCGAGCTCGACTGGGTCCGCGGCGTCCTCCAGCGGCTCGACGCCGGCACCCTCGACTGGACCGACGACCTCCGCCGGGCCGCCCACCTCCCCACCGAAGGATCATCATGACCAGGAAACTGCTCGCGGAAGTGTCGGCGGTCGTCGCGGCGTCCCCCGACAGGGTGCTGCCCCTCGTGCACCGAAACGTCACGGCGATGGGCCACGGCACGGTCGCCGTGACCGCGGACACGGTCTCGCTGCAGGGCGGCTGGTGGTACCGCGGCGAATGGACCGTCGCCGAGCATCCCGAGGGAACCCTGCTGGTACACCGCGTCTACAACGTCGCCGACAGTCCCTACTGGACGGTCGCCCTGGCCAACAAGCTGTTCGTCGGGTACGCCGAGCAGACCCGCCGCGCGGCGGCCGGCACGATCGCGAAACTGGGCGGCGAACTGCACTGCGCCACCCGCCTGATCTAGCCGCCCGCCTGATCTAGCCGCCCGCCTCATCCGACCGGCCGGTACGCTGACCCCCGGTACGCTGTTCGATGTGCTCACGCTGCCTCCGGGGGACTTCGCCGCGTACCTGTTCGACTGCGACGGGACCATCGCCGACTCGATGCCGCTGCACTACCGGGCATGGACGCGGGCTCTCGGCGAATACGGCTGCGCCTTCCCCGAAGACCTCTTCTACGCGTGGGGTGGGCGTACGGTCGCCGACATCATCGCCGACCTCGGCCGGGACCAGGGCCTCGACCTGCCGGTCGCGGTAATCGCAGCACACCGCGAGGCGTACTTCCGCGAACTGCTGCCCCAGGTCGACGCGGTCTCCGAGGTGGTCGAGCACATCGAGTCGGGACACGGCCGCCTGCCGATGGCCGTCGTCTCCGGCAGCACCCGCGACTCGGTGACCGCGTCCCTGACCGCCCTGGACCTGCTCGACCGCTTCGACGTCCTGGTCTGCGCCGGGGAGTACGCCCGCCCGAAACCCGACCCGGAGGCGTGGCTGACGGCGGCCCGGCTGCTCGGCGTACCGGCGGCGGAGTGTCTGGTGTTCGAGGACGCGGAGACCGGAATCCAGGCGGCTCGGGCGGCAGGGATGGCCGTGGTACGCGTACCGCCGCCATGGGAACGCGCCTGACGGACAGGCGGATCGTCATCCCCGCGATGGACGCGTCCGCGTGTCGGACGCCGAGTCCGTCGCACCGCCACCCGGACCGCGCACGTTGTCGTGATGGAATACGCTACTGCACGGCCGAAATTCCACTAGAGTCTGCAATGGATCTCGCTTTTCGCTGGTGGCGGGGCACCTCCCAGCAGCGGCGAGATCATCGTGCGAACTCGACCGACTTGTGTTTCCGAGGTGTTTCACACGGCCATGCCCGGAATAACCCATTCGAATGATATCGTCGCCTCGGCGACGGTCGTTGGTCTGTCCGTCGGGCCCCGGCCCGGCGACGACGGTACCCATTCGTTCGGCGTCGATTCGCGCGAGCTGGATTCACCGCCTGGGCTGGATTCACCGCGTGGGCCGGATTCACCGCGTGGGCCGGAATCACCGCGTGAGCCGGTTTCATCGCATGGTCTTGATTCAAGGGTGTGAGCACGATCGTGGCCATGGTCGGCGAGAAGATGCGCGGAGGCGAGCTGTCCGCGGGCGCGATCCGGGTCACTCCGACGGCCGTCTCTCCTGTGTCGAGGGCTTCGCGTGAGATCGCCATTGCCCGCTGGGGCTGGCGCGACTGGGTCGCGGACCTGGTCGTCTCGCTGATCCGGTACGCCACGCGACTCGGCTACCGGGCCGCCAGCCGCAGGAACGTCAATCGGGCCTGGGCCTGGGACAGGTTCAATCCGGTCCCGTACTTCAAGCACAACTACGCGACGCTGCGCAAGGACGACCGCCAGATCCTCATGCACGTCCGCGACTTCTTCACCGCACACTTCGACGGCGAGTCCATCCAGGACATCAAGCGGCGCCGCCTGCACGGCCTGGACATCGGCAGCGGGTCGAACCTGTATCCGGCGCTGACGATGCTGCCGTTCTGCGACAAGATCACGCTGCGCGACTATTCTCCGCGCAACGTGCGCTGGATGCGCAACGAGGTCCGCCAGCCGCACCGGTCGTGGAAGAGCTTCTGGCGGGTGCTGGCCAAGAGCGAGCCCTATGGACGGCTGCCGGGTGGATTCGCGCAGGCCCTCAGGACGCGGGCGGTCACACAGCACGGATCCATATTCGAGCTGCACAAGAATCACTGGGACATCGGCACGATGTTCTTCGTCGCCGAATCGCTGACCATGGAACGCCGGGAATTCGACGTCGCGGTCACCAGGTTCGTGGAGTCCTTGCGCGACGGTGCCCCATTCGCGTGCGCCTTCATGCGCAACTCCAGCGGCTATCGGGTCGACGTACGCGACTTTCCGGCGGTTGCGATCGACGAACTCGACGTGCAAACCTGTTTGGACAAGGTTGCCGACAAGGTGCACGTCCACTTGATCGAGTTGAAGAATTCGGGAACGCCGCTGCGCGACGGCTATGGCGGAATGATCGTCGCCACCGGCCTTCGCCGGAAGTTCTCGCCACTGAAATGAGGTGGCGCTCTCTCGATCGAGATCGGTGGGGATCGGGAGAGGGTGGCCGGCCGCTCATGAGGATTCAACCCCGGCAGCAGCTTCTGGACATCTGGCGCGCCACCGCCGCCGCCTCGCTCGCCGACGACGGCACGTGGAAGGTCGGCGGCCGCGACGACTCGAATTCCATCAGCGACGCCGAGCAGCTGCTGTGTCTGATGACGCCGGCCAACGAGATCGCCAACTTCCGGCTGGCCCGGCCGAACGAGATCGACGACGAGGTGCTCGACGCGCTGGCGAGGCTGGGCGACCAGGTGACCCTGCCGACCCTGCTGGTACGCGTACTGACGGACTATCTGCAGAAGTACCGGGACGAGAAGGGGGTGCCGACCTTTCCCGGCGGGACGTTCTTCACCCCGCCGGCGGGTGTGGAGCTCTCCGAGGAGCAGCGGCGGCTGGAGGTGGTCGAGTCGTTCTCGTCGTCGGTGACGCTGACCCTCGCGACGCTGGCCTTCGCGCGTACCTTCCGGGGCCAGGTGACCCGGCAGGATCTGGTGAAGTCCCTTCTCGAACTGGAGGCGCTGGCGAGCGACCGGTTGACGGCGGCGCTCGTCGGGCTGCTGCGCAGCTTCGCCATCCTGGTCTATCCGGCGAACTCCGACGAGTGGCGCAACCTGATCACCTCGATCAACCAGGCGGGCCAGCCTGAGCACCGGGTCGCCGAGGCGCTCTCGCAGGACCTGCGGGAGATCCGGGCCAGCCTGCTCGACCTGTCGACCGGATCGGGTACCGGCCAGCGGACCAAGGACGATCTCCGGGAGACCAACAGCCTGTTCCAGTGCGGCTGGTCGTGGGGTGTCGTCGAGGACGCGCCCCAGGTCGACGTCAACGTGCCCGGCCAGTCCGAGGGCGTCGCGTTCGACGGGCCCTACCTGTACTTCACCGTGGTGGCCCTCGACGGCATCGCCGACCTGTTCAGCACCCGCACGCGTACGCTGAACCTGCTGAACGAGGAGCAGCAGCGGCTGGCGCAGGCGCTGCAGATCCGCTGGGACCTGACGCAGGCCTACTGGGCGGTGCTGGCGAGCTTCGACCCGACGAACCGCAACCGGTGGCCGCTGGAGGACATCCCCTGGTTCACCAGCGACGGCGCGGAGTCGGACTACTTCACCCTCATGGTGACCGCGATCTCGATGACCGACATCGTGACCCGGCGGGCCGACACCGACCTCGGCCGGCTGGGCCGGATCCTGTCGGAACTGGCGAGCCGGGCCCGCATCACCCGGCGGCCGCTGCCCGGCGATCCGGCGCTCGCGCTGCACCAGCCCGGGGTCGCGATCGCGCTGGAAGGCACCGAGAAGGCCAACGGCGAGCGGCTCAGCTGGGTCGCGCAGGACTTCGCGGCGCTGCTGCTGAAGCGGACGATCCGCGTCGCCGACCTGCTGAAGGACATCCAGCTGCGCAGTGATCTGCTGGAGCTGGCCGACGACATCTGGGCGCACCTGGTGCTCCGGCGGCAGGCCGGCGGGCTGTGGGACGAGCCGGCCGGCGCCTTCGACGACCTGCGCCACCGCGACGACAAGCCGTCCTGGCACTACACGATCCGGGTCGTCGAGAGCCTGGTCCAGGCGGCCAAGCTCGTCGGCAGCTCGCCACTGACCAGCGGCCGGCTGCTGTACGTGGCCAACGACCTGATCAGCGAGGCGGACCACCTGTTCGACCGGCAGCTGCTGACGGGCTCGGCGACCGGCGGTCCCGCGCTGCAGACCAAGCTCGGCGTGCTGCGGGCCGACCTGGAACGGGCACGGACCATTGTGGACACGCAGCCGGGCACCGCGCTGGCCCTCGTCCAGCAGGTCCTGCTCTCCCTGGATCGCCTGGCCCTGGCCGGGCAGGACGCGACAAGGGGCAGCTGATGCTGGTCTTCGCGACGTCGGACAAGGGCGGCACCGGCCGCTCCGTCACCTCCTGCAACATCGCGTACCGGGCCGCGCTGCAGGGGCTGGACGCGTCCTATCTGGACTTCGACTTCGGGTCGCCGACCGCCGGTGCGATCTTCGGCATCGAATCCGCGCTGCGCGGGGTCCCCCGGGACGGGCTGCACAGCTACCTGCGGGGCAGCGCCGCAGAACCGGCCGTGCTGGACGTCTGGACGCTGTCGGACCGCGAGGCGCTGCACAGCCGCCCCGACACCGCCGGCCGGCTCGCCCTGCTGCCCGGCGACGAGGGCGGCAGCGAGTTCGCGCCCGGCCCCGAGGTCGTCGAACGGTGCGCCCGGCTGCTCATGCGTCAGGAGGAGGCGTACGACGTCTCGCTCGTCGATCTGAGCGCGGGCCGCTCCCACGCGCTGCAGATCGTGCTGGCCGCGCTGCGCTCGCCGAAACTGGCCGGGGTCACGGCCCGGTGGCTGGTGTTCCACCGCTGGACACGCCAGCACATCATCGCGGCGCACGGTCTCGTCTACGGTGCGAAGGGGCTGCTGTCGGCCGCGGAGGCGGCCGGACACACCGCCGAGCGGTTCAAGGCGAGCGTGCGGTTCGTGCGCACGGCCGTCGTCGACCCGAAGTCGCCCGAGCTGGCCGGCCTGCGCGCAGAGCAGGTCACGTGGCTGGTCGGGCTGAATAAGGGGCTGCGCAGCCTCGCCAACGGCCTCGGCGTCGGGCACACGTCGGCGCTGGGCCAGGTTCCGCTCGATCCCGTGCTGCAATGGCGCGAGCAGATCATCTCCGACGACGACACGATGCGCCGCGAGATCGCCAACCAGGCCACCGTGGACGCCTTCGTCGCCCTCGCCAAGCACCTGCGCGAGGACGATCGGTGGCAGCCGCTGTGACCGCGGGAGCGTTCGTCGAGGAGAGCGCGACCACGCGTACGGTCGGCGTACCGATGGCACACTTGTCCGTCGAGCTGGGCCACCTGTACATGGACGACTTCGCCCGCGGCGAGGGACACCTGCGCGAGCACTTCCGGCGCGTCGCCCCCTGGGTCGCCGCCGCCCGCGCGCACGCCACCGACGCCCTCGGCCGCCGCGCCCGGATCAGCACCTGCTTCCTCATCGACGACTACTTCACCCAGTTCAGCTCGCCCGCCGTCGTGCTGCCGCAGATCATCGCCGCCGCCGGCGCCGCCGGTCTGTCCATCGACTATCTGGTACGCGAGTCCGCCTGCGCCGAGGCCGACGGCGTACCGCTGGCGTCGCTGGTGCACAGCCGCATCGTGGACGACCCGCCGCCGCGCACGACGGGCGAGCGGCCGCCCGCCACCGAGAGCGGCTGGCTGTGCAACGGCGAGCGCAGTCCCGGCTGGCAGGTCATGGCCGCCCTGGAGGACGCGCCGGCGTGGCGGCCGCCCAGCCAGAACGCGGCGGTCAACCACTCGATCTTCATCGACGTCGAGATGTGGCGGGACGAGAAGGAGGGGCGGCTCTGGTCCTGCCCGTTCCTCGCGGCCGTCTGGCAGCTGCTGCGGCTGGGCCTGCTGCGCGACGACGGCCGCCCGGTCGCCGTGCCCGCCGACCGGCCGCCGAGCTGGCCGGCGGCGTGGTCGGAACTGCCCGCCGCCACGCGGCTGACCGAGCGGCCGGCGCCGTTCGCCGCGTACCGGACGTTCTCGGTGCTGGCTCCGCGGTTCGCCGCCGTGGAGACGGCCGTGCGGACCATTCTGAGCCAGGTGCTGCCCGACGCCGGGGTGCTGGCGGAGATCCGCTCGCGGGCGGACGGCGAGAACCTGTACCTGCCGGCCGAATTCGTCGATCGCATCGAGTACTCGTTCACCGGTGCGTCCTGGTCGACACCTCAGTAGTCTTTCCCGGCCTCAGTAGTCTTCCCGGCCTCAGTAGTCCTTTCCCAGGTTCCAGAGGTCCTCGAACTTCTGCCGGCGCTCGCGTACGCGGTCCTCCTGCAGCACCAGCCGCGTGCTCACGATGATCGGCCGGCTGTTCGGCTGGATCCGGGACGCCACCTGCGCCTCGTAACTGACCACGCCGTCGAACACGATGAAGTCGATCAGGGAGCTGAGCGGCGTACCGACGACCGAGGTCGGGTCGAGGACGCGTACCTTGACCTTCAGGTCCTTGTGGTAGCCGATCACCTGCTGGAAGTCCGGGTCGGCGAGCAGGTCGGGCCGGTCCATGATGAAGATCCGCCGGATGACGACGTCGGCCTTGTCGATCCGCTCGCGCTGGATGTCGAGGTAGCGCTGGCCCAGGTCGGACGTCCACAGACCGCCGTCGACGAATCCCCGGCCGCCCGCGTCGACCGTGCTGAGGCTGGTCGCGTCGATCGTCTTCTGCGCGGTCCGGGCGAGGCCGAGCATCCAGTCGCGGTCCTCCCCCTCGTAGACGACGTCGCCGCCCTTGCTCACCTCCATGAGGAACCGGGACATCCGCGAGATCTCCATCTGGACGAACTTCGTGACCAGGTCGGGCTGCTCGGGAATGCGGGTCGCGTGGCGTACGAGCTGGGTGACCTCGTCGCTCTTGACCGCCGACGCCTCGACGGCGCCGTAGAGCTCGGTGGCCTCGTTGATCCGGTTGATGCCGGCGGTGATCTTCTCGTGGGTGGCGCGGGCGTGCGCCTCCTGGCTCACCTCCAGCCGGTCCATCCGCTGCTCGACCTCGATGAGGAACTCCACGACGACCACGACGCCGGAGATGAACACCGACAGGCCGACCGAGACGATCTGGCTGTTCTGGACCAGGTTGGAAACGGTGTAGGTGATCGTGCCGAAGCTGAGACCGATGAAGATCTTCCATGCGAGTCTCGACCCGAGCGTGCCGCGATGAGGGATGGTTGTCACGCTTGCTCCTTTGCTCCGGAGGGCTCGATGCTCCGGAAGGCTCGGCTCCGGACGGCTCGATGCACCGGGACTTCTGCGACGGCTTACGGCGCGGGTACGGCGCCCAGCGCCAGCTGGTCGCGCACCCGGTGGACGCCGGCCCGCCACTGGCGGCTGAAGCCGGGCTGCTGTTCGAGGACCTGCCACAGGCGGCGCCCGGTCTCGTCCGAGCGCGCCGCCGGCATCCAGAGGTGCACGAGCTCGTCGATCGCCGGGCGCAGCCGCTCGACGACCTCGCGGGTGGGCCGCAGTCCGATGTGGGCGCCGTCCAGGACCCGGATCAGCGTCGTCAGCAACCAGTCGTGCAGCGCCACATCCTCGGCGAACGCCGCGGCCGTGGCCGCGTCGAGGCCCCGCCCGCGCAGCTGAAGGTGGCGCAGCTCGCCACCGAGCACGAAGATCACCGACGGCGGCTCGTCGGCCGGGACGGCGGTCCAGCGCAGCCGAACCCGGTCGCCGCGGATGGGCGGCCGGCGGTCGAGGTCGGCGCAGCGCTCCTGGGTCAGGTCGAGCGCGCGCCCGCCGATCCCGCCGAGGCTGAGCGCGTCGCCGGCCGGCCCGGGAGCCGCGAATCCCGCCACGAGCTGTTCCGGCGTCGCCTTGCCGATCAGTTCCACGACGCCGGGATCGGCGAGGTAATGCGACCACGGCCACCGGCGCTGCTCGGCCGGCGCCGTCACCGCCGTGTACGCCGACCCCTGCACCACCCGCCCGCCGGTGACCGCCGACCGGTGGGCGACCGTGCCGATGACGCGTACGCGGGCCCGTTGCGGAGTCGCGAGACCGCAGTCGACCCCGGCGTACCGCTCGGCGGAGACGGCGTACCGGTTGGGGCGTTCCGATACGCGCGGCCGGGCCCCCGGGACGACATCCAGCGCCGCGTGCACCCGCTCGGCATTGAGCGCGTGCGAATGCATGAGCAATGCGGTGTGGACCTCGCCCATGATCAGCATTTGTCCTCCCCGGACATTCACAGAGCGGTTTCCCGGCCGCACCGGCTATCGCTCCATCGTGGAGGAACGTGGCCACGGCGCTCTTGACTCAGCCGGGTATGAGACACTGTCCGTTCTTCGGTATATCGGCATACTGTAATGGGATGGTGACTGACAGACGTACCGTCCTCGTGGTCGGCGCCGGCGTCTCCGGCCTCACCACGGCCTGGGAGCTGGTCGCCCGCGGTCACCCGGTGCGGATGATCGCCGAACTCCCACCCGAATGGACGACGTCCGCCAAGGCCGGTGCGAGCTGGGGGCCGTACGCCCTCGCCCATCCCCGCGCCGTGGAATGGTGCAAGATCTCTTATCTCCGGCTCGCCGCGATGGCGGCTCGGAATGATCCGCGCTACGGCATCAGAATGGTGGACGGCATGGAGGCCGCCAAATCCATCGTGACCCCGCCGGACTGGGCACAATGGGTGCCAAGCTTTCGCCTTTGCGCACCCGGCACCGTCCCGAGCGGATACGCGATGGCGTGGAAGTACCGGCTCCCCCTGGTGGACATGAGCCGCTACCTGCTCCACCTCGCCGAGAAGCTGCGTACCCGCGGCGTCGAGACCGCCTCGCACCGGGTGTCGACGTTCACGGAGCTGGCCGGGCAGGCCGACGTGATCGTCAACTGCACCGGCCTCGGCGCCCGCGACCTGCTCGACGATCATGAGGTCGCCCCCGTGCGCGGCCAGCTCGTGGTCGTCAAGAATCCCGGCATCTCGGAGTTCTTCCAGGAGTACGAGGACGGCGAGGACGACGGCGGCCACGGCTACCCGGGCGAGATGACGTACTACCTGCCGCACGGACCGGTCGCCGTCCTCGGCGGGTACGCCAGCCGCGACGGCGAGAGCCTCGTCCCCTCCCCCGAGCTGCGGGCCGGGATCGTCGAGCGCTGTGTCGCCGTCGAGCCGCTGCTGGCCGGGGCGGAGTTCCTCGCCGACAAGGTGGGCCTGCGGCCGACACGTACGCTCACGCGGGTCGAGCACGAGAGGATCGGCGGGCAGCACATCGTGCACAACTACGGCCACGGCGGCGTGGGGCTCACCCTGTCGTGGGGTTGTGCCGCCGAGGTCGCCCGGCTGATCAAGGAACTCTAGTCGGCAGGAAATTCAGGCGCGCACGGTCTCGGCGGCGCGCTCGCGCAGGGTGCTGCTGACGTCCGCGATGTCCTTGGGCGACGTACGCGACGCCAGGTAGTACATGACGCCGGTCGGGATGAAGAACAGCTGGAAGATCGCCAGCCCGGCCGCGTAGTTGGACGGGACGGCCAGGGCCCGGCCGAGCGCGCTGAACACCACGCCGACGACCCCGTTGCCCACCGCGCGGCCGACGCCGTTGGCGAGGTTGCCGACGCTGTAGACCGTGCCGCGGTGCTCGGGCAGGTTGACGTCGACGATCAGGGCGAACCAGTTCGGCGAGTTGGCCGAGGTCAGCGCGAGCGCGATGAGGGCCATCAGGGCGCTGAGGGCCACCGTGGGCTCGGTGACGATGCTGCGCAGGACGGCCACCGTCGCGCTGCCCGCGCCCGCGTCGGCCGCCATGTCCAGCCGGAGCGGCAGGAAGAAGAGGATCACGTAGAACGGGATGCCGGCCAGGACGCCGAACGCCGCGACCAGTGCCCGGCCGCGGGGCGTACGCCGTTGCAGCCGGTCGCCGAGCAGGCCGCCGACGATCGAGAGCACCCCGCCGAGCTGGAAGATCGTGGCGAAGATCGTGCCGATGACGATCGCGGTCGGCTGCGCGTACCCCTGGGATTCGGCCTTGGCCTGGAGCAGGCGGGGCAGCCACACGAGCGAGCCGAACGTGAGCTGGGCCGTGACCCCCTGCAGGACGAGCCAGACGTTGGTACGCCGTGCGGCGATCTTGGGCAGGTCGGCCCGGCTGATCTTGTAGTCGTACTCGTCGCCGGCGGCGAAGACCCCGGCGAGGTCGGGTTCGCTCTGGCCGCGGCGGATGTTGGCCGTCGGCAGGTACGCGATCGTCGCGCCGACGCCGATGAAGGCCAGCAGGACGAACGGGCGGCGCCAGTCGCCGGCGCCGAGGATGCCGCCCATGAGGGTGCCGAGCAGCGTGCCGGCCCCCTGCGAGAGGCCGAACAGGCTCATGATCAGGCCGCGCCGCCGGGGCGAGATGAGGTCGCTGACGACCGAGAAGCCGACCGAGCCGACGGCGCCGAGGCCGACCGCCGCGAACATCTGTGCCAGGAGGAAGACCGCGTAGGAGTCCGCGTACGCCGTGGCGCCGGTCCCGATCGCCCAGATCGTCGTGCCCGCCATGAGCAGCCAGCGCCGGTTGTAGTGATCGCCCGCGTACGCCCAGCCGACCGCGACCACGGCCGAGACCAGGAACCCGATCGCCGTGACGAGGCTGACAGCCGCCTCCGGTACGCCGAACGCGTGGCTGATCGGGCTGTACAGCGGCGGTACCAGGCCGATCGCCACGTTGTCGAGCGACGCGAGCACGACGAACACCGCCACGGTGTAGAGGCGGCGCAGCGATCCGGAGGCCATCGGCGTCCAATCAGCCCAGCATGCAGGTCAGCCCGGCGTGCAGGCGGGAGTGACGGGTGAACAGCGAAGACGATAGCGCGCGAACCGCTGCGGCGGCCCGGTAAGGAAACCTTCCCTTTGCCGCCCTCGACCCGTCAGCGAGCCGTGTCCGGCGGCGGATCCGCGGCGTCGATCCCGCACAGGCGCCGCGCGCTGCGCTGGATGACCGTGGCCGCCGCCGCGCTCGACAGCCGTCCCGCCGCCACCTGTTCCGCCGCCGTACGCGCGAGCCCCACGACCGCGTCGGCGAGCCACTCCGCGGGCAGAGCCGCGTCGAAATCCCCGGACCCCTGCCCGCGCCGGATGATCCGTTCGAGCCGGTCGGTTCCGGCCCGGTGCGCCGCCTCCGAGCCGGTCGGCGTACGCGCGAGGGCCGCGACGAGGAGCACGGTGTTGTGCCGGACGAGGTTCCAGCTGATGTCGAGGAACCTGCGCAGCGCCTCGGCGGGCGGGAGGGTGTCGAGCCCGGCGGCGTCGAGGGCCGCGACGGTGTCGGCGCCCGCGGCGTCGATGAGTGCGGTGAACAGCGCGTCGCGCGAGGGGAAGTGCGCGTAAACGGTCTGGCGGGTGACTCCGGCGGCAGCCGCGATCTCTTCCATGCTCGCCTCGGGCCGCTCCGCCAGCACGGTACGCGCCGCGCCCAGGATCGCGTCGATGCTGCGCCGGGCGTCGGACCGCCGGCGCCGAGCGGGAGCAGGCGGCTCGTGCTCGGCCCCGGCGTCCTGCGCAGCCGGGCCGCGTGTGCGGGTGTGGTCTGTATCGGTGTCGGCCATCCAGGGCAAACTACCCCGCCGAATAGAACCTTGACAAGCTGTCAGAGTTCCGCAAGCCTTGACATCATGTCAAAGTTAATCGGCCGCACCGGCTCGGACGAGTGGGCGGTGCAAGCGCACGGCCTGGTCAAGCTCTACGGCAAGGCCCAGGCCCTGGACGGGATCGACCTCGCGATCCCGCGCGGCCAGGTGTTCGGGTTCCTCGGCCCCAACGGCGCCGGCAAGACCACCACGATCCGGATCCTCGCCACCCTCACCCGGCCGGACGGCGGCAGCGCCCGCGTCCTCGGCTTCGACCTCGCACACGAACGTGACGCCATTCGCGCCCGGATAGCGGTGACCGGGCAGTTCGCGTCGCTCGACGAGGACCTCACCGGCTACGAGAACCTCATCGTCTTCGGCCGGCTGCGCGGGCTGTCGCGGGCGGCCAGCCGGCGCCGGGCCGGCGAGCTGCTCGACGCCTTCGACCTGACGGCCGCCGCCGGTCGGCCCGTCGGCGGCTACTCCGGCGGGATGCGGCGCCGGCTGGACATCGGCGCGAGCCTCATCGTGACCCCGGACCTGCTGTTCCTCGACGAGCCGACGACCGGCATGGACCCGCGCAGCCAGCTGGGGGTCTGGCAGCTCGTCCGGGACATCGCCGCGGCCGGCACCACGGTCCTGCTCACCACCCAGTACCTGGCCGAGGCCGAGGAGCTGGCCGAAGGCATCGCGGTCATCGACCACGGCCGGATCGTGGCCGAGGGCACCAGCGCCGAACTGCGGGCGCGCACCGGAGCCGGGACGCTCCAGGAGGCGTTCCTCACCCTGACCGGCGGCCCCACCGACAGCAGCCCCACAGACGGCCCCACTGATGGCAGTCCCGCGGATCTCGTACTCGCCACCTCGGAGGATTCATGAGCGTCATCTCGCGCGGCCCCGTGTCCCGGGCCGGCGTACTGGCCGCCACGGGCGCTTTCACCTGGCGCGCCCTGCTCAAGATCAAACACGAGCCCAAGCAGCTCGTCGACGTCATCGCCATCCCGGTCGTGTTCACCGTGCTGTTCACCTACATCTTCGGCGGCGCCCTCGGCGGCTCGCCCGCCCGGTACCTCACCACCCTGCTGCCGGGCACCCTCGTCATGGGCATCACCTCCTGCACCATGTACGGCGGCGCCCGCCTCGCCCAGGACGTGACCACCGGCGTCTTCGACCGCTTCCGTACGCTGCCGGTCTGGCGGGGCGCCCTGGTCCTGGGGCACCTGCTCGCGGACGCCGGTCGCTACCTGCTCGCCGCCACCATCGTGATGGCCCTCGGCATCGCCATCGGCTACCGGCCCGCGGGCGGCGTACCCGGGGTGGTCGGCGGGGTGGCATTGGTCGTCGGGTTCGGACTCGCCCTGTCCTGGCTGTGGGCCGCGGTCGCGCTGCTCGTCCGCGACCCGGCCACCGTGATGAGCCTCGGCCTCGCCGTCCTGATGCCGCCCTCGTTCGCCAGCGACATCTTCGTGCAGCCCAGCACCATGCCCGGCTGGCTGCAGACGTTCGTGCGGGTCAACCCCATCAGCCACGTCGCCGACGCGGCCCGCGACCTCATGAACCACACCGGCGGCACCGCCGCCGTCACCTGGTCGCTGCTGGCCGTCGCGGCGATCACCCTCGTGTTCGGACCGCTCACCGTCGGCCTCTACAACCGGCAGAGCTGAGCCGTGCTCAGTGCTCCCAGGACTCAGTGTTCCCAGGACTCAGTGCTCCCAGGACTCAGTGTTCCCAGGACTCAGTGCTCCCAGGACTCAGTGCTCCCAGGACTCAGTGCTCCCAGGGGCGGGCGACCATCATCGCGCGGACCGCCGTCACGTAGTCGGGGTTGTTCAGCACGATCTTCCCGTTCACCAGCACGGCCTCCGGCCCCTGCTGGAAGGACGCGATCACCGCGTCCATGAACTTCGAGTTCTTCGTCAGGTCGAAGTTCGTCCCGAAATGCTGCAGCCCGAGCCGCGCCATGATCCATTCAAGGTACGCGACGCCCAGCGCCGCGTTCCCGGACGGCGTCATGCGGTCGAAGTTCTCGCCGAAGCGCTGGTTCATCGCGGCCTGGGTGTCGGCGGAGATCTGGAACAGCCCGAACCCGATCCCGTCGCGGGCCTTGCACGCCGTACGCCAGCCGCTCTCCATGTACGCGATGGCCTTCAGCATGGTGAGCGGCACGGTGATCCGGGGAACGGGCCACATCTTCGGGTCCACCCGGGACTGACCGAGGCCCTTCCACTCCTCCACCTTCTGCGCGCCGGCGAGGAGGCTGCTCACCTTGGTACGCGACAGGTTCGTCCCCTTGAACCCGGCACAGCCCGGCGGCTGCGGCGGCGCGGGCGGCGACGGGATCTCGGCATCCGGCGAGGGTTCCTCCGACGGCGACTCGGACGGGGACGGCTCCGGTGACGGCGAGGACTCCACCGGCGACGGAGACGGGGACGGCGACGTGGCCGTCGGCCGCTGCTGGGCACAGGCGGCCAGCCCAGCGAGCAGAATGCCCAGCAGGACGGCCAGGAAACGGTGACGCCGCATGCATCTCACCCCCGTGAGTCGTCGCGCGAACCTTACAACGCGTCGTAGCCGTCCGCTGCCCCTGTCTTTCGCACATCGTGCCTTCCCAGCTGTGCTTTCATAGGCTGTGCTTTCATAGGCTGTGCTTTCATAAGGTCATGGATGATCAACTCCTCCTCGGCCTCGCGGACCGGCTCCGGCACGTGGACGGCGTGGCGGCCGTGGCCCTCGGCGGGAGCCGGGCCCGCGGCACCCACCGGCCGGACTCCGATGTGGACATCGGCCTCTACTACCGGGGCAGGCTCGACGTTCCCGCGCTGCGCCGGCTCGCCGAAGAGGTCACCGGCGTCGCGACGGATGTCACCGAGCCGGGCGGCTGGGGTCCCTGGGTCGACGGCGGGGGCTGGCTCACCGTCGACTCGTGGCGGGTCGACTGGATCCTGCGCGATCTCGACCGGGTCACCCGCATCGTCGGCGACTGCTCGGCCGGCCGTTACGAGATCGGCTTCCAGCCCGGCCATCCCCTCGGGTTCTACTCCCACGCGTACGCGGGCGAGGTCGCGCTCGGCCGGACGCTGGCCGACCCCGACGGCGTCCTCGCGGCGCTGAAGGAGCAGCTGGCCGAGTACCCGGCCGCGCTGCGTACCGCGCTGGTGGAAGGATTGTGGGAGGCCGGTTTCAGCCTGTCCGGCGCACGTTACGGCGTCGCCGGCGCCGATCCCGCGTACGCGGCCGGGTGCCTGTTCCGGGCGGTCGGCGTGATGTGCCACGCGGTGCACGCCGCTGCCGGGGCCTGGCTGATCAACGAGAAGGGCATGGTCGCCGCGGCCGGGCGGCTGCCCACGGCACCCGCCGACTTCGCCCGGCGGGCCCAGGCGATCCTGGCCCGCGTCGGCGGCACACCGCAGGAGATGGCACGGACGGTCGACGAGTGCGCGGATCTCCTCGACGCCGTCCGGGCCGGCTGCGTCAGCGTACGCTGAAACGCTTGCGCGCCTTGGGTTTCTGAGGGTCGACCTGTTTCTCGATCGCGCGCGGGGCCGGACCGCCGACCTCCAGGCCGAGGGCGCGGCGCTCCTCGACGGTGAGCATGCGCTTGCCGGTCGCCTCGGCCCGGTGGGCGCGGGGCGGCTCGGGGCGCGGGTCCGGAGCGGCGTGCCTGCCCTTGCCGTCCCCTGCGCCCTTGCCGTCTCCAGCGCCCTTGCCGTCCCCAGCGCCCTTGCCGTCGCCGGCGTCCTTGCCCTGCTTGGCGGCTTCCTTCGCCTTGGCGGCACGCGACGGCTTGCGGGCCGCCAAGGCCTCCTTGACGCGGTCGGTCTCGTCGGCCGCCTTGACGAGCTTCGTGACGTCGGCCGGCTTGGTCAGGTTGGTCTTCTCCACGATGTCGGCCACCGGCGCGCCCGAGATGAGCAGCTGGGCCAGGGCCTTGCCGCGTTCGCGCTGGATCGCCGCGACCAGCCCGTCGAAGAGCACCTGCTGGTGGGTCAGGTCGACGTAGCGCTGGAGCGGATCCGGTTCACCCAGCGCGTACGCGCACAGGTTGCGCAGCATTCCCTCGACGTCGACGTCCCTGGCCTCGAACCCCTCGGTGGTCGGATCCTTCACGCGCGCTCCTTTCCGCGCCGAGGATTCTATCCGAGTTGAGCGATCAACAGTCGGGTCGGCGACTCCCCGTCCGGCGCCGTGATCAGCAACGGACGTCGGTCTGTGCGGTCACCTTGTCGGGGAATGCGCCGACGGCCCGCGTACAGACGGAGAGGGTGTTCGTGCCGTAGGACCACTGTTCCGCCTTGCGGGTGTTGTACGAACAGTTGAGACCTTCCAGCGCGTACGGCGGGCTGCCTTCGATGACTCCGACGGCCGCGCACATGTCCCAGTTGGTGTGGGCGTTGCGCCACGACTCCCAGACGTAGACGTAGCCCCAGTTCTTGCTGCAGCCCTTGAACTGCTTGACCGATCCGAAGGTGGCCCCGCCGATCACGATGTACGCGGTGGAGCCGATCTGGGTGACGCTGCCGCAGTTGGGATTGGTCTCCGCCCAGCTCGGCTCGGCCACGGACACGCTCGCCGCCGCGGCGACCAGGGCGACAAGGACTGCTTTCCATCGAGTAATGCGCATGCGTCACACCGTAGGTCGGCCTGGTTCAGCAAATCTACAGAATCGCCACAGGCGGGTCGCCGCCCCGCGTACGCAGCCACGACTGGTAGTCCGGCCGCCGCCGCGCGTACGCGTCGAAAGCTTCGCGCGCGAGCCGCACGAGCCGGTCGAACATGTGCTCCAACGGGCCTTCCCGGCGGCAGACCAGCAGGTGGCGCATGTGCACCGGGTCCCCGGCGAGCGGGCGGACCACGACGCCGTCCGAGCCGCCGAAGACGGCCTGGCAGGCGGTGATCGCGCGGCCGGCGGCGATCATCTCCCGGATGGGCCCCGCGTCGGCCACGGTGTAGAGCACTCGTGGGGTGAAGCCCGCCTGCTCGCAGGCGGTGTAGAAGCAGTCGGGCCAGCCAGCGCCGTCCTGCGGGGTCAGCGCCCACGGCTCGTCGGCCAGTTCGGCCAGCTCCACCTCCGCCCGCCCGGCCAGCCGGTGCCGGCTGGACATCGCCACGAAGACCGGCTCGACCGCGACCACCTCGGCCAGCACCGTCGGCGGCGACCGCAGGCGGAACCCGGGGTAGTCGACGGTCGCCGCCGCGTCGAGCCGGCCGGACAGCAGCAGCTCCCACAGCACCCGCGGCGAGTACTCCGTGTGCAACCGGACCTCCGCCTCGGGCAGCAGATCGCTCAGCCGCGACAGCAGCCCGACCGAGACCGCGCCCGCGACGCCGCCGAGGCGTACCGGCGGCCGCTCCGCGGGCAGGTGCCGGTCCGCGTTGCGGCGCAGCTCCTCCATGGCCAGCAGCACGCCCCGCGCCCGGGTCAGCAGGTACTGCCCGAGCGGCGTCGGCGTGACACCGTGGCGGCCGCGTACGAAGATCGGGCCGCCGAGTTCCCGTTCGACGCGTTGCAGCTGGGCGGCCAGTGCCGGCTGCGACACGCTCAGCACCGCCGCCGCCCTGGTCACACTGCCGGCGTCGGCGATCGCGCACAGCGTACGCAGATGGCGCAGCTCCAGTTCCATCACCGCACGGTAGGCCACCGGCCCATCCCAGGGAAGCATGTCGATGCATACTCTTCCCGGGACGGGCCGGCGGCCGCGGCCTACTGCGCCCTCCTGCGGCAGCCCGGCTTACTGGGGCAGCACGGTCGTCAGGCTGATCTTCGCCAGCAGCTTCTGCGTCATCACCGCGAGACCGACCGAGTTGAACTGCTGGCCCAGCGTCCTCATGATCGAGTTGCTGGACGGCCGGTAGAGCCCGGTCTTGTAGTACTTGGCGCCCTCGAACGCGCCGATCACGCCGCCGTCGGGGGTCGCCTGGCCGAGGGACGCGTACCACTTGCGCTTGCCGGAGGTCATCTGCGCGGCGGTGTAGCGGGTCACGTTCGGCTCGGTCGGCTCCGCCCCGGTGTACGCGCCGTAGGGGGTGTCGTACTCGTCGGCCAGGCCGCCGATCGAGTGGCCGAGTTCGTGCTGCACGATGAGGCCCGACTGGACGTTGCCGCCGGACGCCGTCGCCACGGTCGAATAGCCGGCGCCGCCGTACTTCGTGCTGTTCGCCACCGCCACGACCATGTCCACCGCCGGAGCGTTGGCCGCGTACGAGGCGACGGCGTTCGTGTCGATGCACAGCAGCCGCTCAGTGTTGGAACACCAGAAGTACGCGCCGAGGGCGGTGTTCCTGGAGACGCCGACCGTGGGATCGTTGTCCACACCGGACTGCGCGGAGACGACGTCGACCATCCACACGTTGAAGTAGTTCTTGTAGGTGCTGTAGGGCGCGATGGTGGTCAGCGTCGCCCACTTCTCGGCCACGTGCTGGTGGTAAAGGGCCATCTGGGACGCGGTGTAGCCGTCGCCGACGAAGACGAGGTCGAAGCGGGTGGACGTGCTGCCGGTCTGCTGCAACGCGGTCACCGTCGCGGTCAGGGCCCGCCCGCCGGCGAGGGACTGCGCATTCGTCTTCGGGGCCGGCATCTGGGAAATCGCGCCGTCAGGGCTGAACGCCTCCACCAGCGCAGTCGAGGCCGCCGTCGTGGGAGTCGTGGCAGTCGAGGCAGTCGAGGCATAGGAGGGAAGGGCAGTCAGAGGGAGTGCGGACAGAGCGAAGGCCGCGACAGCGGCTATACGGGTGACGATCACATCTAAATATCTGCATTGTTTACGATCGGCCGGAAATCCTGTCCACCCATAGCCCTGGAGCTATGCCCCGCCTTCAAGATCACCCCCAATAGCACGGGCGAGGTCAGCGATCTTGAATAGAAACGGTTGCTGCAGCAGCACTTTCTGGCTCTTCACCCGCATGTGTGGGTGGATGACGGTGGGGGTTCGCGTACCGCCGATGGTCCTTCGGGGTTGATCGGGGAACGGATCAAATTCAAGATCTTTTTGTCCCGGGTTCGTCGATCTCACTTCCGCTCCTCGCGCGGGAGACCGCTCCGGCCTCTCCGCTTCGCTCCGAGGCCTCCACTGCCAGGTGAGTGGGGCGAAGCATCGTTCGCCGCCGTTCGGTCACGGTTTCATCCCGACCCCGGCCCGTCTGGTGCCATCCTGGCCTTTGTCGCGACTGTCCGATATGGGGCCGGGGTGCGTCCGGCGACTTGATCATGTGACGCTATTCCGGCGTCGGGACTGTCCTGGCCTTGATCATGTGGTGTGGATACGTCGTCAGGCAGGGGTTTTCGACGTATATGCATCACATGATCAAGGGGGCTGTCGAACCCGCGAGCTTCTGGTGGGTAGGTCCGACGATCGCCACGACGTCCTTGATCATGTCGCTGGCATATGTCGAAGTGGATGGCCAAGTCTTGATCATGTAACCCGTATATGTTGCTGCGGCCGTATTTCGACATATATGAGTGACATGATCAAGCATGGATCAAGTCCGAGCCGTCCACTGCCGCCCGTGCTCGGCGATGCAGGGAACGGTCTTCCGCCAGGTGAACGGCCGTCGCCGGCGGCCCGCCGATCGCGCATAGTGGACGGTCGCGACAATTTGTCTCGGCCTGCGCAACCCACACATCGGACCGGAGAGCCCACTTTCTATTCAAGATCTATACGTCACCCGCCCTGCGCCTAGCGAAAATCGGACAGTCGCGACAAAGGCCAGGAGTGATGGGCGAAACGGTGACCGGACGACCATGAAGGATGCTTCGCCCCACTGTGCTGGCAGTGGAGTCCCCGGAGCGCAGCGATAGGGGCGGAACGGTCTCCCGCGGGAGGAGCGGAGGTGAGATCGACGAACCCGGGACAAAATGATCTTAAAGAATCTAGATGTGTTTGGTGCGGATGAGCAGGACGCTGGCGCGGGCCACAACCCCTGGGACCGCGGTCAGCAGGACCGGGGCCAGGATGATGACGAGGGCGAGATTGTCGGTGACCTTGCTCAGCAGCCACAGCACGAGCAGCGTCCACGGCACCATGAGGATCGCGAGGAACAGCGCAGTCGTCTTCCACCCGAGGTAGTTGCGCACCCGCAGACCGATGCCGGCCCCGAGGACCGAGCCGATCCACAGCAGCACCAGGCCGAACAGGATCGCGATCACGAGAAAGATGATCTGGCCGAGCGCGTCGCCGAACGCGCACCCGACGTCGCCGCCGCAGTCCTTGGCAGCGGGGGCGCGGGTGGTGAGCAGGATGACCAGCTCGCCGAGGGCGCCGCCGACCGACGATCCGACCAGGGTCGCGAGGTAGCCGCGCGGCGTGGAGGGGTCGAACTTCTTCTTCGACGGCGGCACCACGAACTCGCACGACGGGCCCGGGACGACCGCGCCGTCCGCGTCCGTGACGTCGACCCGGAAGTGCTGGGTGGAGGCGTCGACGCCGAGCGGCGGGTCGATCTGCACGAGCACCTGCGCCGACGTCTTCGGCGCGAGGTTGAGGTCGGCGCCGCGCACGACGGTGAACCAAGCGGGCGGGGCGTCGTCGAGCGGGACCACGGCCGCCTTGCCGCGCAGCGGGGCGTCCGTCATGTTCGACACCGTGAACGGCATCTTGCCCATGCGGTTCTCCGCCAGGTAGACCGTCGAATCCGGCACGGTGATCGCGTACTGGGACGACATGACGCCTCCTCAGGGTCGCCGCCGGTCAGTGAAGCCACCAGTTCAGGGGCGCCGCCGACGCCGTGGATACCACCGATCCGATGGATGTCGGCGGTCCAGTGGATCAGCACGGTAGCAAGCTCGCCGCCATCCGTACGCGCCAATGTCGTTGATCTGCCACGCGGGTGTCCGGGCGGCGGACGGCTTGCCAACAGTTCTAGAACTGTGCGAGAGTGGCCGGGCACAGAGTTCTAGAACTGTTGGAGGAAGCCATGGATGTCGCCGTCCGGCCGCAGGCCGCCACGGTCATGCGGGAACCCTCGCCCGCCGGCCGTTTCGGCGAGTACGGCGGCCGCTACGTGCCCGAGTCGCTCGTGCCCGCCTGCCGCGAAGTCGACGAGGCGTTCCGGGCGGCCTGGTCCGACCCGCGGTTCCGGTCGCAGCTGACCGGGCTGCTCCGCGCGTACGCCGGCCGGCCGACCGCGCTCACCCCGGCCTGGCGGCTGTCGGCGGAGCTGGGCGTGACCGTGCTGCTGAAGCGGGAGGACCTCGTCCACACCGGCTCCCACAAAATCAACAACGTGCTCGGGCAGGCCCTGCTCGCCCGCCGGATGGGCAAGAAGCACCTGCTCGCCGAGACCGGAGCCGGGCAGCACGGGGTCGCCGCCGCGACCGCCGCCGCGCTGCTCGGCCTGGGCTGCACGGTCTTCATGGGCGAGCGCGACATCGAACGGCAGGCGCTCAACGTGCACCGGATGCGCATGCTGGGCGCGACGGTCGTCCCGGTCACCACCGGCAGCCGTACGCTGAAAGACGCCTGCAGCGAGGCCCTCCGGCACTGGGTGACCACAGTGGACGACGCGTACTACTGCGTCGGCTCGGTGATCGGACCGCACCCGTATCCGTGGATGGTCCGGGAGTTCCAGCGGGTGATCGGCGACGAGGCCCGCGCCCAGTGCGCCGAACACCTCCCCGCCGGTACGCCGGACTACGTGGTCGCCTGCGTCGGCGGCGGCTCCAACGCGGCCGGCACGTTCGCCGGATTCGTCGACACCCCGGCCCGGCTGATCGGGGTCGAGGCGGCCGGCGGCGCGCCGCTGAGCGACGGCGTACCGGGAGTGCTGCACGGGTTCCGCTCGCAACTCCTGCAGGACGACGACGGCCAGGTACGCGAAGCCCACTCCCTCTCAGCCGGCCTGGACTACCCGGGCGTCGGGCCGGAACACGCGTACCTGCGCGATCTCGGGCGAGCCCGGTACGTCACGGCCGACGACGACGAGGCGGTGGCGGCACTGCACCGGCTGGCGCGTACCGAAGGGATCCTCTGCGCCCTGGAGTCCGCGCACGCGGTCGCCTGGGTGCTGCGCGCCGCCGGTACACCCGAACTTCCCGCCGGCTCCACCGTCCTCGTGACGCTGTCCGGCCGGGGCGACAAGGACATGCCGACGCTCATGGGGGAAACGTGCTGAGTCTGAGGAAAGACCGGAAGCTGTTCCTCCCCTACGTCACCGGCGGCGTCGTTCCCCAGTGGACGGACCACCTGCTGGCCCTGCAGGACGCCGGCGCGGACGCGATCGAGGTCGGGCTGCCGTTCTCCGACCCGATGCTCGACGGCGCGGTCGTCCAGCGCGCCTCCGACCAGGCGATCGCCCGGGGCGCGACGGTCGACGCCATCCTCGCCGACCTCGACCGCATCCGGGGCGACCTGCGCGTACCGCTGATCGCGTTCACCTACACCAACCTCGTCGAGCGGCGCGGCGCCGACCGGTTCTGCGCCATGCTGCGCGAGCACGGCTTCGGCGGCCTGATCCTGCCCGACCTGCCGGTCGACGAGGCGGGACCGGTGCTGGCCGCGGCCGGCGACCTCGACCTCGTCCAGCTCGCCGCGCCCGCCACCCCGCCCGACCGCCTCGAACGCATCTGCGCCACCAGCCGCGGTTTCGTCTACGCCGTCAGCGTCATGGGCGTCACCGGCGAACGCGACACGCTGACCGCCGAGGCGTACGGACTCGCCGGGCGGCTCAAGGCGCTCACCGATCTACCCGTGTTGCTAGGCTTCGGCATATCCGGCCGGGAGCAGGCCCGCCAGGCCGGCGCCGTGGCCGACGGGGTCGCGGTCGGGGCGGCGGTCATGCGCCGGATCCTCGACGGCGCCACGCCCGCCGACCTCGGAACGCTGGCGACGGAGATCCGCGCCGGGCTGGACTCCGCTCAGGTGTGAGCTGAGCTGTGACAGACGTAGAACGGGTGGGGCGTGCCGAAGTACCAGCAGATCGCGGACGATCTCGGAACCCGCATCCGCTCCGGCGAGTACCCGCCCGGCTCCGCCCTGCCACCGCAGCGCGAGCTGAGCTCCGCGTACGGCGTCACCCTGGTCACCCTGCGGCAGGCCCTCGACGTGCTCCAGTCCGAGGGCCTGCTCAGCCAGCAGGCCGGTCGCGGCACGTTCGTCGCCGAACCCAAGGCCGCGTACCGCCTGAGCACCCTGCGCAGCCTCGCCGAAGACCTGCGCGAGCAGGGCCACACCGTCACCACCGCCGTCGTCTCGACCGCCCTCCGCAAGCCGCCCGCACCCTACGACCTGCCCGCAGGCTCCGCGCTCCGGCTCGAACGGGTCCGCGTCCTGGGCTCGCGCCCCGCCATCCACCAGGTCTCCTGGATCCCGGCACCGTGGGCGACCGCCCTGCGTACCGTCGATTTCACCACCATTTCCCTGTACGCGTCCCTCGCCGACCTCGGAGTCGTCGTACACCGCGCGACCGAGCGGCTGACGCCCGGCGTACTCACCGCGGCAGAGGCGACGGCACTGGGTCGCAAGGCCGGCGTACCCGTGTTCGTCTCGGAAAGATGGACCTACGCGCTGGACGGCAGCGTCGTGGTCGCCGACCGCGCGACGATCCTCGGCGACCTGGTGGAGATCCGCACGGAGCGCGCGGCGACGGGGCTGTCGCTGCAATGGACGGCGCCTGGCCGCCGCCCCTGAGCTGATCTGGCCGGCTCCTCGTGCGAGCGGACACTACTCTGCGATCCGGCTATGCGGCCGGACTCTGTGGCCCGGCGTGAGGAGGCAACCGTGGGCGTCGAGTACGAGTACTTCCGCGCGAAGGACGACACAGCCGCGATGGAGCTGGTCGACCGGCTCGGCGAGGACGGCGTCGAGTCCGTGTACACGAAATGGATCGAACCCGCGGTCACCGTCGGAAGTCTGGTCGCGTACGTACGCGGGTCGGAATGGACCGAGGAGACCGTTGACCTTGGCCCGTCCCTGCCCGAGGACGGCGACGAAGAAGGGCCGTGGACCTTCTCCGTCGACGACGGCGTACGCGACACCCTCGCCCTTATCGAGGACGAGCGCCTGCGCGAGCTGGCCGTGTGGTGGAGCCGTGCTCCTGAGCTGGCCAGGTCCGGGATGGCGCTGGAGGAGGAACTGCTCCCCATTCTGAGTCGCCTTATACAGCTGGCCCGGCGCGCCCAAGCAGCGGAGCTGCATCTGTATTGCCGGTGCAACCTCTGACGTCCAGAAGGACGGTACCTCTCCAACGAGCGAGTCGATCACCACGCGGTCCAGTGTTGATCGTCTCTGTCTGCTGTGGACGCGTGCAGTGCGTAACTGCGGTCTGGCCTGCGGTTTTGTGCCCTGGTTTTGGCTCTGGTTTTGTCGTAGGTGATGGCTAGGGTCGGGGTGTGAGTGAAGCGTTGGCCGCGGCGGTGGAGGACCTGTTGGTCGCTCCGTTGTCGTCGCTGCCCGATGACGCTCTCCTGGCTGAACTGTCGGCGGTTTTCACCGCGACGCAGCGGTTGACGGCCCGGATGGTGGCTCAGGTCGGTGAGGCCGCCGCTCGTGGTATCCCGGCCCGGCACGGCGCCTCCAGCACCCGGGTATGGTTGGCCGACCTCCTGGCCGTGTCGATACGGTCCGCGGCCGGCTGGGTGAAACTCGCCGACACACTGCCTAGCCGGCCCATGGTCGCTGAAGCACTCGCATCCGGTGCGCTGAACGCCGAACAGGCGACGGCCATCACCCGGCTGATCGGCGACCTACCCGCGGAGATCGGCGCAGCGGGTAAGACCCGCGCGGAACAGGTGTTGACGGACTTGGCGGTGGGGCAGCGCCTGCGGCCGGAAGTACTGGCCGAGCACCGGCGGGCCATCCTGGAAGCGGTGTCGCCCGAAACGGCCGAGGAACGGCTGCGCCGGGAGTTGGAGCGGGCGAACCGGTCGGCGTTCCAACGACGCGCGTTCACCCTGACCCCCCACGGACAAGGCGAATACCGACTGTCCGGAGTACTCGACAGCGCCGCAGCCGCCTACATCCGAGCCGCCATCGACCCGATCAGCGCACCACGATCACTCCTCGACCGCCTGGCCAACACTGCCGACCCGGCTGGCGACGCTGAACCGTCTGCTGCTGAACCGTCTGCTGTGGCGGGTTCCGGCTCGGCTGCTGCTGCTGCAGATTCGGTCCTCGGTTCGGTTGCCGGTGGCGGCTGGGCTGGTGGCGGGTTCAGCGGCGGCCTGACCGGGCGGCTCGACGATGTTGTCGACGACGCCGGCCGGGACACCCGCACCGCCGCCGCCCGCCGCGCCGACGCCCTGACCTTCCTCTGCGCCCAAGCCTTAGCCGAGGGCAGCCTGCCCGAATCCGGTGGCGAACGCCCACACCTCGTAGTGACACTGTCCTGGGAACAACTACGCGACAAGTACAGCTACGGCATCCTAGACACCGGCGACCTACTCACCCCCGAAACCGTCCGCCGACTCGCCTGCGACGCGAAGATCATCCCCGCCGTCCTCGGCAGCGAAGGACAGATCCTCGACATCGGCCGAGCCCGACGCCTGATCGACGGCCCACTACGCCGAGCCCTCGTCCTACGCGACCGCGGCTGCGCCTGGCCCGGCTGCGACCGACCACCACGCTGGTGCGAAGGCCACCACATCCTGGCCTGGCAGCACGACGGACCCACCAACCTCGACAACTCCACCCTCCTCTGCGGACACCACCACCGCGAAATCCACCGCG
>NZ_AUAX01000029.1 GCF_000428945.1 Hamadaea tsunoensis DSM 44101
TCCATCGGCAACGTCCAGGTCTACCAGCGCGCGATCACCGCGGCCGAAGCGTCCACCCTGTACGGCAACGGGCTGGCCGGGCGGCCGCTGGGTGATTCGTACAACACCACTACGTATACCTACGACCAGCGCGGGTTGCAGCTGTCGGAGACCGATCCCCTCGGGAACCGGGCGGACTACGCGTACGACGAGAACGACAACCTCGTCATCACGACCGGACCGGCCGTCAACGTCGAGACCAACGGCGGTACGCCGGTCTCAGCCCGGCCGGTCACCATCACCGGCTTCGACACCTTCGGCGACGAGGTCGAGGTCCAGGACGCCAGCGGACAGGTCACGAGGATGTCGCGCGACGCCTCCGGCCGCCTGGTGAAGTCCCAGCAGCCGTCGTACACGCCGCCGGGATCCTCGACGCCGATCACGCCGACGGCGAGCGCCACCTATGACGGTTCGGGGCAGCTGCTGACCCAGACCGACCAGCTCGGCAAGACCACCACGTACGTCTACGACCAGCTCGGCCGTACCGCGAAGGTCACCCTGCCGAACGGCGGTGTCGTCCGCAACGTCTACGACCTCGACGACAACCTTCTGCAGACGACCAATGCGGTCGGTGCGTACTCCCAGGCGACCTACGACTTCGTCGGGCGTACGACGAGCGAGACGCAGACCGAGCGGTCGACCGGGCAGGCGTTCACCACGCAGTACGCGTACGCCCCGAGCGGTTACCTGCAGAAGGTGACGCAGCCGTCGGGGGCGTACGAGACCTACACGTACAACAATGCCGGTGACCGCACGACGGCCACGGACGCGTACGGGAACACGACCACGTACCAGTACGACTATCTCGGTCGCGAGTCCGCGGTCGCGATGCCCGACGGGTCCAAGCGAACGTCGGTGTTCGACGAGGCGGGCAACGAGATCGCCGTCAAGGCGTACAGCTCGACGGGCGCGCTGATCTCGCAGATCACCTCCGGGTACGACGGCAACGGCAACCGGCTCTCGGCGACCGACGCGCTCGGCCACACCACCTCGTTCACCTACGACGCGACCGGGTTCGTGACCGGGGAGACGCAGCCGATCTCGGCGACGGGCAACATCGTCACCTCGTTCGGCTACGACCTGCTCGGCCACCGGACCCGCTACACCGACGGCCGCGGCAACAAGCACATCACCACCTACAACACCCTCGGCCTGACCGAATCGCAGATCGAACCGGCCACGGCCACGGACGCCAACGACCGCACCTGGACGACGAGCTACGACGCCGCCGCCCAGCCGGTCAAGCAGACGATGCCCGGTGGGGTCACGCTCACGTCGGCGTACGACGACCTGGGTAACCTGATCGGCCAGACGGGTTCGGGGGCAGACGCCGCGACGGCCGACCGGACCTTCGGCTACGACCTGGCCGGGCACCTCACCTCGGCCAAGGCGGGCACCGCCACGGAGACGTTCACCTACAACGACCGTGGTGCGCTCGCGACCGCCAGCGGGGCGTCCGGCGCCTCGACCTTCGGCTACACCGCCGACGGCCTGCTCGCCAGCCGGCAGGACGCCGCCGGGACGAGCACGTACGCGTACGACAACGCCGACCGGCTCGTCACGGTGAACGACGGCAGCACGGGGCAGAGCGTCACCTACGGGTACGACAGTCTGTCCCGGTTGACGAAGGCGACCTACGGGGCGAGCGGCTATCGCGCGTATACCTACGACGCGGCCAGCCGCCTGGCGTCGGACACGTTGAAGACGTCGGCCAATGCCACGGTCGCGTCGGTGTCCTACGGCTACGACCTCAACGGCCGGGAGACGTCCAAGACGACGACCGGCTTCGCGGGATCGGCCACGAACACCTACACCTACGACTGGGCCAGCCGGCTCCTGTCGTGGAACAACGGCACGACCACGACGACGTACGCGTACGACGCCTCCGGCAACCGGACGCAGATGGGCGGGCGCACGCTCATCTACGACGAGCGCGACGAGCTGACCGGCGACGGGCAGAAGACGTACACGTACACGCCGCGCGGGACGATGGCCTCGGCGGTCGCGAGCGGGTCGACGGAGACCTACGCCAGCGACGCCTACGGCCAGCAGACCCGTATAGCCACGCAGAACTACACCTATGACGGGCTCGGCCGGGTTCTCACCTCGGGCTCGACCACCCTCGCGTACTCCGGTGCGGAGAACGACGTCGCTTCGGACGGGGCGGCGACCTACAGCCGCGACCCCGACGGCGATGTCGTGGGGGTGAAGGCCGGGACCGCCGTGTTCGCCTGGACCGACCAGCACACCGACGTCGTCGGCCAGTTCACGGCGGCGGGGACGGCGCTCACGGGTTCCACGGCGTACGACCCGTTCGGCAACGTCCTGGCCACCGCGGCCAAGCTGGGCAACCTGGGCTTCCAGTCGGAGTGGACCGATCCGGCGACCGCCCGGGTGAACATGCTGTCGCGGTGGTACGACCCGGCGATCGGCGCGTTCGACAACCGGGACACCGCCGACAACGACCCGGTGCCGGACTCGATCGACGCCAACCGCTACCAGTACGGCGACGGCGACCCGCTGCTCACCGTCGACCCGACCGGGCACTGGGGCTGGAACCCGATCAAGGCCATCAAGAAGGCCGTCAAGAAGGTCTCGCACGCGGTCTCGCACTATGCGAGCTCGTCCTTCAACTACGCGGCCATGTACGCCCACTCGGCCTGGCACGCCACCACGCACGTCGTGCACAAGGCGGTCAAGGCCGTCAAGAAGGTCGTGCACAAGGTGAAGAAGGCGGTCCACCGGATCGCCCGAGCGGTGAAGCACGCGGTACACCGAGCGGTCCACTACGTGCGGCATGTGGTGAAGAAGGCCACGCACTGGGTGAAGCACACCTATCAGCGGGCCAAACACTGGGTCGGCAAACAGGTCAACCACATCAAGCAGAAGGTCAAGCAGGCGTACCACCGGGTCAAGCAGGCCGCCGCGCACGTGGTGCAGAAGGTGGCCAAGGCCGCCAAGAGCGTCGCCCATGCGGTGAAGGACGCCTACAACGCCAGCGCCACCTGGGTGAAGGAGCATAAGGACGCGATCATCCAGATCGGCGCCATCGTCGCCGGCGTCGCGGCGGGCCTTGCCTGCACGGCGGTCACCGGCGGAGTCGGGGCGGCCGCCTGCGCGGTCGGTGCCGCGGCACTGATCAACCTCGGCAAGGACGCCGCGACCGGCAACATCCACAGCTTCGGCGACGCTCTCGGGTCCCTCGGGCAGGGCGCGTTGCAGGGCGGGATCGGTCTGGTCACCGGTGGCGTCGGCGGCGTGGTCGCGGGCAAGCTCGCCGGGGCCATGGGCGGCTTCGCGGCCAAGCTCGGCGGCCGGATGGTCTCCGGGTTCGTGGCCGGTGCCGTGGGAGACATCGGCGCGCAGCTCATCGGTACCGGACACGTCAACTGGACGGGTGTGGCGATCGCGGGCGGCATCGGCGCCGTCATGGGTGGACGGGCGTCGAGCTGCCACAGCTTCGACCCTTCGACCAGGGTCCTGATGGCCGACGGTACGACGAAGGCGATCAAGGACGTCAAGATCGGTGACGAGGTCATGGCCACCGACCCGGTCACCGGCAAGTCCAGTGCCCGGCCGGTCACGGCGCTCTATGTCAACCATGACACCGATCTCGCGGACGTCACCGTCAAGGACGCCGCGACGGGCAGGACCGCGGTTCTGCGTACCACGCAGCACCACCCGTTCTGGAGCCGATCGGCGAAGGCGTGGGTCCTCGCCGCCGCGCTCGTGCCGGCGACGATGTTGCAGGCCGCACCCACCACGGCGTACGCGGCGGCGGGCGAAAGCGTGGTCTCGGTCCGCTCGTGGACCGGCGGGGCCGAGATGCGCGACCTCACGGTCGACGTGGACCACACCTACTACGTCGTCGCGGGGACCACGCCGATCCTCGTCCACAACAACAACGCCGCGTGCGTACGCCCGACGTTCGTGGCGGATTCCCGCGGTACGGTGGTTCCGACGAGCGCGTCACGCTTGGAGGGCGGGTTGCAGGCTGCCGTCGACGCGGGTGAGCCGGGATTCAGCACGTTCCCGGTGAAATCCGCCGGGACCGGCTTCCAGCTGCCGGATGGAAGCCGCATCCGGGTCATGCAGCCGTCGGCGAACGGTAACGCCGGACTCCGCGCATCCTTCACCAACGGATCCGACGCACCGGTCAGCCCGTTCACGGGTAAACCGGTGCAGCCGCCGAAGGGGGTCAACTCCAAGCAGTACGTCCGCGAGCGTACCCATATCGAGTTGGAGCCGTAGTGCAGTCGATCTTGGATGACATCCGGGCGTACCTCCCGCTCCGGGTCGAGGAGGCGACGGGCGATGCTGATGGGGTGGCCATCAGCGGAGCGTCGTGGCGGCTGCGCGTCAACACGAACTGGCGCCTCCTCGCGGGCGGGCGGCTGGTGGCGTCGTCGGGCCTACCGGGCCCGGATGCGTCGCCGTCGTCCGGCCTCGACGACCTCCTCGGAGACGAGCTTGTGGACGTCGGGTTCCGGTCATCGAAGTTCGGCTTCGACCTGAGTGCGACGACGTCGCAAGGCCGTCTCTTCGAGATCGCCAGCGACTTTCCCTACGGCGAATGGATCTTCTCGGTATGGAGTCGCGACGACCCGAAACGGATTCCGATCTTCGACCTCGAAGGCCCGGTGTCCGAGCCGACGGATCGATGACTTCGGGCGCCGCCAACGCCTGAATCGATGAACTGGGACACGACGAGCGCGCCCTGGCGGACCGGCACCACTGCGGTCAGCCAGGGCGCGCCCTCGGATTCCGCCCGTCCGGTGGGCCGCCCGCTGAAGGTCAGTTCTCGACGAGGGATCGCGTCAGGTAGACGATCGCGATGAAGCTGCGGTAGAGCTCCAACGGCTCGTCTCCGGCCAGTTCCACCGTCACGCTGTCGAGCCGGCGTACGCCCTTGATCCAGGTGGCCTGCTCGGCCATGTCGGGGGACAGGAACCGGATCTCCACCGAACCCGGCATGGCGATCCCGGGCGGCGTGAGGCCGTCGAGCCGGCTCAGCGCGTCGCGTACGCCCTGTTCGATCAGCGTACGGGCGGCTTCGGGGTGGCGGTTGAGGGCGGCGAACCGGCTGATCGACTCCTTGACCTCGATCGCCGAGATCCCCGGGCAGAACGGTGCCGCCTCCGGCCCGACGTACTGATCGCCGGTCACGACCGCCACCGGTACGCCGAAGTGCTGCGCCACCAACGCGTTCAGCCCCGCCTCGCCGGTGGTGACGCCGTTGAGGCGTACATCGGCGATGGCCCGCGGATTGTAGGTGTGCGACAGGACGCCCGGCGTCGCCATCGCGGCGTGGTAGCCGAGGAAGACGATCGCGTCGAACGTCTCGTCCAGACCTTGCATCATGTACAGCGGCTTGAACCGTCCCGACAGGTACGCCGCCCGCCCGGCCAGCCGTTCCGGCGGCAGATTGCGCATGACGGAGTGCGCGTCGTTGACCACGATCTCGGTGGCGCCGGCCGCGATCGCGCCGGTGACGGCCGCGTTCACCTCGCCGACGAGCAGGTCCCGGCCGAGCGCGTAATCCTCGCCGGAGGCGACGCACTGCGCCCAGTCGACGATGCCGGCGACGCCCTCCATGTCCACCGAGACGAAAACCTTCATGAACGAAGCCTGCCACGAGGGGATATCGGCGGGGAAGACGGGTATATGCCCGCTATGCAGCCTTTCGGATTCGACCCCTGGAGCTGGCGGGACCCGACCCTTCTCGCCGGCGGATACACCGAGACGACCCCTGACGCCGCGCCGTCGCCGCGGGCGGAGGGGGTCGAGGGTGGCCCCGGTACCGATCTCGACCTCACCGGGTACAAGGTCGCCGCCACCGACGGCGACGTGGGGCACGTCAAGGAGCAGGGCGAGGGCTTCCTCGTCGTCGACACCGGGCCGTGGATCTTCGGGCGGATCGTGGTGGTCCCGGCCGGGATCGTCGACCGCGTGGACCACCAGGAGAAGACCGTGTTCGTCGACCGCACCCGCGATCACGTCAAGCACGCGCCCGAGTTCGACCCGATCGACCGCGACACGCTCGCGTCCTACTACGCCTCCACCTACGGCATGTGAAGTTCGTTTTCCTGTACGCGTGTCCGGATGGGCGGGCGGCGTGGACCCCCAGTGCCACGCCGCCCGCCGCGGGAGTGAAGTCGAAGGCGCTACGCGGGGCTACGCCGGGTTGAGGTACCAGATGAGGTTGCGGCTGGCGCCGGTGATCACCTGCTGGTCGAGCGTCGAACCGCTGCTCGTGGTCATGTTCGCGACCAGGCCGCTGTAGCGGTTGACCAGGAAGAACGTGCCGTTGGCCACCTTGCGCAGCGTCCACTGCTGGGTGGTCGCCGTGCTGCAGGTCGCCTGGCGCAGTTGTACGCCGGCCGTCGTGCTCGCGCTGACCAGGTCGAGGCACTTGGCGCTGTTGCCGTTGACGAACTTCCAGTAGGAGCCGCTGGCCTGGGCCGTCCAGCGCTGGCTGGTGGCGGTGCCGGGCGCCGAGTGCGTGATGAGCGCGCCGGAGGCGGTGGAGGCCCCGGCCACGTCCACGTTGTCGCGGTTGTCGATGCCCTGGATGTTGTAGACGGTTCCGTTGACCGGGGTCGCGTCGGCCACGGAGTTGAACACCCACTGCTGGTTGGCCGCGCCGGTGTAGGTCTCCTGCGTGACCGGCGAGGGGTACGCGCTGCCGGCGGTCAGGGCCAGCCCGGACAGCCAGTCGATGATGGCGTACGTGTTGGTGCCGACCGGCAGATACGCGAAGCGCATCCCGTCCTGCCCGTTGCAGATGTACTGCAGCAGGGTGGTGCCGGGCGTGGTGCCGCTGTACGAGCTGTCGGCGCACATCCGCGACCCGACGTTGATGAACTGCAGGCCGGTCGTGTAGCCCATCAGCCACTTCTGGCTGGGGGTGTCGACGCGGGTGCGCTGGCTGAGCTCCGTCAGCGGGGTGGTGACGCCGCCGATGGGTTCGAGCGCCCCGCCGGTGGCGGAGTTGGTGATGACGTAGGTGCTGCCGACCTTGGGATGCGGATCCGAGTCGGCCGTCGCGCCGGCGATCAGGTACGCGCTGTTCGCCGTGTTCCAGTGGGTCGCCAGGTACGAGCCGGCGGTGGGGTTGGCGTTGTAGTAGTCGTCCCGGTTGCAGTCGGGCACGCGGTAGTCGTTCCACTGCAGACAGTTCCACGACGGCGTACCGCCGTAGCACATGAGGTCCCACTGGTCCAGGCAGTGCCAGGTGGTGTCGGAGTGGGCCGAGCTCAGCTGCACGGCGCCGAAGGTGTGCCCGAGCTCGTGGGCGATGGCGTTCTCGCCGAAGCAGTTCGGGATCGCGTCCACCCGCGCGTACGCGAGGCCGTTGTTGAGGTTCGTCGAGCCGGTGGTGAGGTCGTCGCCCTGGATCTGGCCGACGCCGCAGATGCTCGTGGCCTCGGTGAGCATGAGGTAGTGGCGGTCGGTGCTGGCGTAGCCGGCGGCCTGGGCCGCGGCGATGCTGGTGTCGAGGGTGGCCAGGCCGCCGGCCGGGACCACGAGGTTGCGCACGACCGGTACGCAGCTGCTGCCGACGGTCGTCGTCACGTAGCGGAGGTGGCGGCTGCGGCCGCTGGTGGCCGCGGCGTCGTTGTAGACGTCGTCGGTGTCCGCGAGCCAGGCGCGGAACATCGGCAGGAACTGGGTGTAGCGGTCGGGCATCGTGGCTTCGCGCATGTACAGGACTTCGACGCGCTTGCCGCTGGTCCCGTCGCCGTCGCAGGCGACGGTCTGCGGCGAGACCTGGCCGGGCGGGGCGGTGGTGGCGAGTTCGGCCGCGCCGACGCGCTCGCCGATGCGGGCGCCGGGCAGGGTGTCGTAGACGGCGACGGGGGTCGGGTTCTTCGGGTCCGCCTGGGCCGAGCCGGCGGGCACCAGGCTGACGGCGAGGGACAGACTTGCGGCGGCCAGGAAGAGGGTACGCCTGAGCTGCATTCCGATGTTCTCCGATCGGTCGGCGGCGTCTCCTGTGTCCACAGGGGACGATCCTTCGGCCATCGTGACATCGAAGTTACGGGATCGACCAATCTTCGCAACAAGCGCCACAATCCCTTGACACGGGCATTCCTGACTTACGAGTCAGACAGGCTCAGCCGTTGAGGTACGCGCTCAGCCGTTGAGGTACGCCAGGACGGCGAGCACGCGCCGGTGCCCGTCCTCGGAGGCGGGCAGGCCCAGCTTGGCGAAGATGTTGCCGATGTGCTTCTCGACCGACGGCGGCGCGAGGACGAGGGCGGCGCAGATCGCGGAGTTGGACAGGCCCTGGGCGACGAGGCCGAGGACCTCGCGCTCCCGCGGGGTGAGCGCGTTGACGCCCCGGTTGCGGGCGTTGCGGGCGAAGAGCTGCTGGATGACCTCGGGGTCCATGACCGTCCCCCCGGCGGCGACCCGTTCGACCGCGTCGAGGAAGTCGTCGAGCGCGGTCACCCGGTCCTTGAGCAGGTAGCCGACCGCGCCCCGGCCGTCGGCGAGCAGGTCGGCGGCGTACGTGCGCTCGACGTACTGGGACAGGATGAGGATCGGGTCCGGGCGCAGTCGCAGGGCCGCCCGGATGCCCTCGTCGCGGAAGGTGGGCGGGAGGCGTACGTCCACGATGGACAGGTCCGGCCGCAGGTCGGTGACGGCCCGGACGAGGGACTCCGCGTCGCCGACGGCCGCGACGACCTCGTGGCCGGTGCCGGTGAGGATGCTGACGAGGCCGTCGCGCAGCAGCACGAGGTCCTCGGCGATCACGATGCGCATGGGAACTCCGCGGTCAACTGGGTCGGGCCGCCGGCCGGGCTGGCGACGATCAGGGTGCCGTCCAGCGCCTCGACGCGGCGGCGCAGCCCGTCGAGACCCGCCCCGGCGGGATCGGCTCCGCCGGCACCGTCGTCGCTGACGAGGACGCGTACGGGGCCGGGGATCGTGACGGTCACCGTGCAGGTCGTGGCGGCGGCGTGCTTCACCGCGTTGGCGAGGCCCTCGGCCACCACGAAGTAGGCCGCCGACTCCACCGCCGGGGGAAGGCGTACGGGCAGGTCGACGGTGATCTCGACGGGCATCGGGCAGTCGGCGGCCAGCGCGTTCAGGGCACCGTCCAGGCCCCGGTCGGTGAGGATGGGCGGGTGGATCCCGCGGACGAGGCGGCGCAGCTCGGCCAGCGCGGCGTCGAGCTGCCGGCGGGCGGTCGCCATGTCCTCGACGACCGGCACGCCGTCACGCGCCCGCCGCTCGGCGAGCGCCAGCGTCATGCCGGCGGCCACGATCCGCGCCTGCGCGCCGTCGTGCAGGTCACGCTCGATCCGGCGGAGCTCCGCGGCCTGCGCGTCCACCGCCCGCGCCCGCGTCTCGGCCAGCTGGCGGGCCCGCTGCACGAGCCGGCCGTGCTCCCCGGGGCCGAGCAGCGCGGCGGCGACCCGCGCCTGAGTGGCCGCCAGCCGGCGGACGAGCCACAGGACCAGCGGCGCGGCCAGGAGACCGGCGGCGGTCAGGAGGAGTTCGCCGGGCAGCGTACCCATGGCTTGGCGGACAAGGGGATGCGCGCGCCGTTCGGGAACCGACCAGGCCCAGGCGGGCGCGAGGATCAGAGCGGCGGTCACCGCGGTCGCGACGGTCGCGGCGATCCCGAAGACGAGGCCCAGGGGGAACAGGACGAGGAACCAGGCCATGTCCCGCCAGGTCGCGGGCTGCGCGGCGACCGCGGCCGCTCTTGCCCATCCTGATCCCGTCGTCGGCAGGTAGGGGTCCGGGATTCTCTGTCGTAAAACCCACGCCGCGCGGTGGCGTTCGGCTGTGGCCAGGCGGCGGTCCAGCCAGGTCACGGCGAGGAACACCGGGGCGCCCAGCGCGGTGACCGCGCCCACGGCCATCAGCAGGGAGGTGGCGAGCGTCCAGATCAGCCCCGCCCCGCCGGCGACCATGCTGGTCACCAGGTAGGCGAGGGCTTTCACGTTCCGCATCGGCCGAAGTCTCCCACAGTCCCATTCAAGATCAAATCCAGCTTCTCGCTTCCGCGCCGTCGCTCTTCCGCTTCCATCCGGGAATACGCGTTGCGGCGCCGACGGCTCCCGGGGACACCTCCGATACCGGGCGATCGAGCTGTCTCTGTCGAGTGGTCCGCCGCGGGTGATCGTTTACCGCTATTACGGCATTCCGTGGCGCATGACCGTGATCAAATACCGTCTATCCGGCAGGGGAGCGCTCTCCTGCCGAAATGACGGTATTTGATCAAGGAGATCGGTATCGCGGTGCCGAAATAGCGGTACTTGATCAAGGTGGTCGGGCTGGCGACCGGGCTGGACTTCTCCACGTCATCAAGGACACTCACACGTCTGATCTGTCGCTGGGGCGCAGGATCCAGTGGAAGGGGAGGGTGCCGGCCAGCAGGCCGAGTACGCCGATGCCCGCGAGCAGGCCGAAGTACCGCGACGGGCTGACGACGAGGCGGAGCAGGCCGTCCTGGGCGGTGCTGAATGCGGCCACCACGATCGACGTGACGACGACGCCGAGCAGCAGACCCGCCGCCACGGCGACGAATGCCTCCCGGGCGCCCATGCGGCGTAGCTGGCGCGGGGTGGCGCCGAGCAGGCGGAGCTGGGCGAACTGCGGGCGGCGGGCCGCGGCCGCGACGGCGAAGGTGTTGACGACGGCGATCGCGGTGAAGCCGAGCGACACGGCGATCATGATTTCCCAGGCGCCCTGCTGTTCGTCGGCGTCGCCGGGGGTGACCGCCTGGGCGGGACGGATGTGCATGCCGGGGACGGTCTGGTGGCCGCCCAGCGCGATCCGGGTGACCACGCCCCGCGGGTCGTGGGCGGCGACCAGGCCGGCCGGGGCGAGGAGGTCGCCGAGGCCGCGGGAGCGCTCGAAGACGCCGGTGAGGGTGAGGTCGGTGGCGTAGCCGTCGGGGAACCAGACGTGCACGGTGTCGCCGAGGTGCCAGCCGCGGGCCCGGACCAGGTACGCGCTGGCGGCCAGCCCGCCGGTGTCCCCGGTCAGCCCGAGGTCGAGGACCGGCCGGTCCCCGTTCCGGATCCCGTAGGCGGCGTAGTCCTCCGGTTTGCCGCCCTCGTCGACGATGAGCCGGGTCGGGAGCAGGGCCGTGTAGTCGCCGGTCACTTTCTCTACATCGGACAGTGGCAGGGCGCCGGCCGCCACCCCCACCGCGGAAACGGTGCGCAGCCGTTCCTGGTCGGCCGCGAGCTCGGCGCTGAGGCGGCCGTTGAGCAGCATCGGCGCGTTGATGGCGAACATCAGCGCGAGCGGTACGGCGACGGCGGTGACGCGGCGGTTCTCGGCGCGGCTGAACGCCCCGGCGAGCCAGCCGGTGATCCCGGTCGCGGCGGCGAGCCGGCTGAGCAGGCCGCCGACCAGGGCGACCAGCAGCGGTCCGGCCGCGGCGACGGCGGTCAGCAGGAGGGCGCTGGAGATGAACGTCATGCCCATCCCGAACGGGCCGTCGAGCGGCACCACGGCCAGGATGACGATCGCCCCGGCGGTGGCGACGAGCGCGATCAGCGTACGCGGGAGTCCACCGGTCCGGCCTTCCGCGAGGGTCTCCTGCAGCGCCTGGGCCGGGGCGATCCGGATCGCGCGGCGGGCGGCCAGCCGGGCGCTGAGCTGCGCCATCAGGAGCACCACGGCGGCCGCGGCCAGCAGGACGGCGACGTCGACGCGTACGGAGAACTGCTCGGGGACGGCGCCGAGGGTCCGGAAGCGGGCGGCGATCACCTCGGCGGTCACGACCGCGAGCGGCGTACCGGCGACGGCGGCCACGGCGGTGACGAGCAGGGTCTCGGCGCTCAGCAGCCGGCCGAGCTGGCGCGGGGTCGCCCCGGCCGCCCGCAGCAGGGCCAGTTCGCGCAGGCGCTGGCGGATGGCGAGGGACACCGTGCCGGTCAGGACGAAGACGGTCGCGAACGCGGTGATGCCGATGACGAAGCCGAAGATGGAGATGGCCGCGATGTAGTCCGGTACGGCCGACGGCAGGTCGGCGTCCACCTTGTCGGGTCCGGTGTAGACGGTCGAGACGCCGAGCATTTGTCGGGCCGCCGTCGCTACGGCCGCGGGGTCGGCCGCCGTCAACGCGTACGCGGTCGGGCCGGTGAGCCCCGAGACGGCGGCGGCCTGCCCGTCGGCGACGAAGACGGCGGACTGCTCGTCGAGCCGCTGGGCCACGGTCCCGGACACGGTCAGTTCGCGCACCCCGGTACGCGTGACGAGCCTGACCCGGTCGCCGGGGCGCAGGCCGAGAGACGGGTCGGCGGCCAGCTCGCCCGGTCCCGGCGCGGTCCCGGCGGCCAGGGTGAACGGCAGCAGGGCGGCCGAGGACCAGCCGTGGGCGACGGGGGTGCCGATCGGCGTACCGTCCAATGTGGTCAAGGTGACGGGGAAGCTGTAGTCGGCGACGACGCTGCCGACCCCGGGCAGGCCGGCGAGCTGGGCGGCCCACGCGGCCGGCAGCGGCGGCGCGCCCGCGAGCCGCTCGGTCTTGGTCTTGCTCTTCGTCTTGCCCTTGCCCTTGTCCTTCGTGGTGGTGAGGCTGACCGTGCGGTCGCCGCCGACCACGACGGCGGCGGCGTCGAAGCGGTGCGTGGTGGGCCGGGCGGTGAGGACGGAGAACAGCAGCAGCGCGGCGCCGCCGAGGAGGGCGGCGGCGAGCACGGCGGCCAGGAACGTGCCGGCGAAGGCGGCCCGGCGGCTGCGCAGGCCGGCCAGAGCGAGGCGGATCATCGCTTCGTCACCGCCATCATGTGCTCGGCGACCTGCTCGGCGGTGGGCGCGGCGAGATCGCGGACGATCCGGCCGTCGGCGAGGATCACGACGCGGTCGGCCCACGCGGCGGCGGCCGGATCGTGGGTCACCATGACGACGGCCGTCGCGAACTCGTCGACCGCGCGCCGCAACAGCGCCAGCACCTCCTTGCCGGACTGGATGTCCAGGGCGCCCGTCGGCTCGTCCGCGAAGATCACCGCGGGCCGGCCGGCCAGGGCGCGCGCCAGCGCCACGCGCTGGCGCTGGCCACCCGACAGCTGCGCCGGGCGGGCCTTCTCCCGCCCGCCCAGGCCCACGGCACCGAGCACCTCCCGGGCGTACGCGCGGTCGGCCCGGGTCCCGGCCAGCCGCTGCGGCAGCAGCACGTTCTCCTCGACCGTCAGCGCGTCGATCAGGTTGTACGCCTGGAAGACGAACCCGGCCCGCGTACGCCGCTCGACGGTCAGCCGCGGCTCGCGGACGGTCCCGAGGTCGAGGCCGGCCAGCACGACCCGGCCGGAGTCCGCCCGGTCCAGCCCGGCGGCGCACTGCAGCAGCGTGGACTTGCCGGAACCGGAGGGGCCCATGACGGCGGTGAACGAGGCGGACCCTACGGACAGGGAGACGCCGTCGAGCGCGACGGTCGTGGTGTCCCCGGACCGGTACGCGCGGCGTACGTCGGCCAGCTCCACGACGGGGGCGGAAGTGATCATGCGAATGATCATGGTCGAGCGGGCCGCTCCAGCCCACCCGGTTTCCTCGGATCTTCGGGGTATGGCCGGCCATACCCCGGACCCGGCCGAGGCATGATGGGCGGATGGTGAACCGCGGATGAGCGGACTGGTCGACCGCATCACGAGCCTGCCCGCGATCTGGGTCTACCTCGTCGTGGCGCTGGTCGTGTTCGCCGAGGACGCGATCTTCGTCGGCTTCCTGCTGCCCGGCGAGACGGCGGCCGTCCTCGGCGGGGTCACGGCGAGCACCGGGCACACGAACGTGGCCGTGCTGCTGTTCGTGGTGGCCGCCGCGGCGATCCTCGGCGACACCGTCGGCTACGAGATCGGCGTCCGGTACGGCGTACGGGTGCTGCGGAGCCGGGTGCTCGAACGGCGCCGGGACCGCGTCGAGGCCGCCCAGAGGCTCCTCGCCCGCCGCGGCGGTCCGGCCGTGTTCCTGGCCCGGTTCATCGCGTTCTTCCGGGCGACCATGCCGTTCCTGGCCGGCAGCGCGCGGATGCCGTACCGGACGTTCCTCGCGTACAACGCCGCGGGCGGGATCGTGTGGGGGACCGCCGTCGTCCTCATCGGGTATCTTGCGGGGGCGGCGTACCAGCGGGTCGCGGCGCGCTTCGGGGAGATCTCGGCGCTCGTGGTCGCGACGGTCGCGGTCGTCGCGCTGATCGTCTACGTCGTCCGGCGCCGTCGCCGGGAACGGGACCCGAACCCGTAGGTGGTGCCCCTTTGCTCGGCCTCGAACTCGTCGTCATCATCGGCGTCGCCCTGCTCGTCTGCGGGCTGCTCGCCGAGCGGCTGCGCATAGCCACACCGGTGCTGCTGCTCGCCTGCGGGGTCCTGCTGGGCTTCGTGCCGGCGCTGCGGGCGGTGAGCCTGCCGCCCGAGGTGGTGCTGCTGCTGTTCCTGCCCGTGCTGCTGTACTGGGAGAGCCTCACCACGTCGCTGCGCGAGATCCGGTCCAACCTGCGGGTCATCGTCCTGCTGAGCACCCTGCTGGTGATCGCGACCGCGGCCGGTGTCGCGGCCGTGGCGCACCTGCTCGGCATGCCGTGGGCCCCCGCCTGGGTCCTCGGCGCCGCCGTCGCGCCCACCGACGCCACCGCCGTCTCGGTGCTGGCCCGCGCGCTGCCTCGGCGGCAGGTCACGGTGCTGCGGGCCGAGAGCCTCGTCAACGACGGCACGGCCCTGGTCATCTACGGGCTCGCCGTCGGCATCACGGTCGGCGCCGAGCACCTGACGCCGCTGCACGTCAGCTGGCTCTTCCTGCTCGCGTACGCCGGGGGAGCGGTGGCCGGCCTGGCGGTCGGGTGGGCGTCGGCGGCCGCCCGGCGGGTGGTGGACGACCGGCTGCTGGGCAACGTGGTGACGATCCTGACCCCGTTCACCGCGTTCCTGCTGGCCGAGCTGATCCACGCGTCCGGCGTCCTGGCGGTGGTGATCGCCGGGCTCTACCTGAGCCAGGCCGGGCCGCGGGTGATCCGGGCGGAGTCGCGCCAGCAGTCCGAGGCGTTCTGGTCGATCACGACCTTCCTGCTCAACGGTACGCTGTTCGTCCTCATCGGACTCCAGGTGCAGGCGGCCGTGCGCGCCGAGGACGGCAAGGCGTTCACCGACGGGCTGATCGCGGTGGCCGCCGTCGCCGCGACGGTGATCGGCGTACGCTTCCTCTGGCTGTTCACGACCCCGTACGTGCTGCGCGCGATCGACCGGCGGCCGCAGCAGCGGTTGCGCCGCATCGGCCCGAAGGCGCGGGTGGTGAGCGGGTTCTCCGGCTTCCGCGGCGCGGTGTCGCTGGCGGCCGCGCTCGCGGTGCCGCGCCTGCTCGACGACGGGCAGCCGTTCCCGCACCGCGAGACCATCGTGTTCGTGACGACCGGTGTCATCGTGATCACCTTGGCCCAGGCGCTGATCCTGCCCAGGGTCGTGCGCTGGGCCGCCCTCCCGCAGGACGACTCGGTGGCGCAGGAGCGCCACCGGGCCGAGATCCAGGCGACCGAGGAGGCGCTGGCGGCGATGCCGCAACTGGCCGACGACCTGCTGACCGACGACAAGGTGCTCGACCGGCTGCGGCACGAGTACGAGAAGCACCTGCGGATCCTGCGGGCCGGTGACGCCGACGCGGACGACAAGCCGGCGCTGCGCTACGACGAGCAGTACACCGAGCTCAAGCTGGCCGTGCTGGCCCGCAAGCGGGCGACCGTCGTGCGGCTGCGCGACGAGGGCAGCATCGACGACATCGTGCTGCGCCACATCCAGACCCGCCTGGACATCGAAGAGGTACGCCTCACCCGTCACGAGGCGATCGACTGAGCGCGTCCTCCACAGTGGACGGCGTGGCGGGTCCCGACCACTCGATCGCCTCGGCGGTCAGCGGGCCGAAGACGTGCGGGAAGACGCCGTCGGAGGCCTGCTCCCAGCGTACGGGGAGGCGGTCGGCGGCCAGTGCGACGAGCACGATCGCGGGCGCGTCGGCGAAGAACCGGCGGGCGGTCCTCGCCACCTGGTCGCGGCCGGAGCAGTGGACGAAACCGCTGTCGTGGTCGAACGGCGAGCCGTCGAACCGGCCCGCGGCCTGGAACTCCGCCCACTCCTCGGGCAGCAGGATCTTGTAGATCAGCATGGCCTCCAGGATGCCATGCGCCGTCGCTCAGGGGTCTTGCTTCTTATTGCTACATGAGTAGAGTTAAGGACTGTGATGCGGATCCTGGAAGCCTTCGCCCTGCTCGGCGCCCTGGCCATTCTGATCGCGGCTCTGCTGCGCCGCCGCCGGGTCCCCGGATCCGCCGCCGCGCCGGCAGCCGACGCGCCGGCCCGGCTGCTGGCCTGGGTCACCGGCTTCCTGCCCGAGCACCGGGCGGACTGGGGGCAGGCGATGCTCGGCGAGCTGGAGCAGTCGCCGTCACGCGCGAGGCGTTGGCGCTTCGCCGTGGGCTGCCTCGTCGCCGTCGCGCTCCTGCCCGCCCGGCAGGCCGACACCGGCCGGCTGGTGACCGTCCTCGTGCCGGCCGCCGCGGCGGGCTGCGTCGGACTGGTCGCCTACGGTCTGGTGCGCTATCCGGCCATCCTCGACGGGGGTGGCGGCCTGCCCGCGCTGGCCGTGTTCGCCGTCCTCGTCGCCGGCATGGCGATGCTCGCGCTCCTGCTCGTCCGCCGGGGCGCGGCGGCGGGCTTCGCGCTGGCGGGCGGCCTGGGCACCGCGGCGGTGTGGATCGTCTTCGGCTACACCGCCGTCACCTACGCCCAGGCGCGGCCGGCTCTTTCGCTGCTGCTCCTCGCCCTGCCGCTCGCGCCGCTGACCGTCGGCTGGGCGGCCGTCCGCAAGGGCCGCACGGGTGCCGCGGGGCGGCGGGCCGCGCTGCTGTCAGCCCTGATCGCCGGACTGGTGCTCTTCCTCGCGCTGGCCGGTGGCGCGCTGCTGACCGCCGGCGGCCCCTACGACGCCGGGCAGATCCGCGACTTTTCCACCAGCCGATTCCCCGACATCGCAAGCTATGCGGTCAACGACGACCTCGGCACCGCCATGTCGCTGCTCCTGCTCGCCTCAACCGTCACCGCGGTGCTCGGGTGCACCGCGGCCACCATCGCCGCCCGGCTGCGGCGTACCGGTTCATCCGCGTAGTCACCTCGGTTATCCACAGGGCGAAGCGGCGCCATGATCCGATGTCGGCCGACGTGGATATGCTGCGAACATGAAAGATCAATACAGGCGCCCGTTGATCGTCCTGTCTGGACTCGGGCTGCTCCTGTCGGCTGCCTGCGGCCCGGCTCACCCGGCCGCAGCCCCCGCCGCGTCCGCGAGCGCCGCCGCTCCCGGGTTCGTCCAGGTGACGCAGGCCGACGCCAAGGCCGTGCTGGACGCGTACATCGTGGTCAACAACAAGGTCAACGCCGCTCGGGACGTCGCGGGGCTGGCCGCGTACGAGGGCGGTCCGAGCCTGGACGCCGACAAGGGCGACCTCACCAACGACCGGCTGCTGAACCCGAAGAAGGCCGGCATCAGCGAGTTCACCTATGTGGACGCGACGTTCTCGATCCCGGCCGTCTCGGCGTACCCCCGGTGGTTCCTGGCGAGGGCCCACGTGAGCGACAAGGGCAAGCAGCCGGACGTGGCGTGGAGCTACCTGCTCTTCCGCCAGGCCGCGAAGGACGGGCCGTGGCTGCAGGTGGCGAGCCCCAAGGGAACCGACGCGGACAGCGACGTGCCGGCGGTGCGGGTGGACGACGGCGGCCTCGCGACGGCGCCGGCGCTCGACGCCGCGGACGTGGTCGTGCCGCCGTCGAAGGTCGCGGCCCTGTACGCGCAGCGCCTCGACAACGGCGCGCTGGACCGGTTCGCCGGGGCGGACGGCTGGGTGGACTGGGTCGCGCGGGAGAAGGGCAGCTCGGCTTCGAAGGTGAAGGCGACGATCGCCGCCGCACCGTCCTATCCGGACTACGCCCTGACGGCGGCCGACGGCGGCGCGCTGGTCTTCACCACCGTCACGATCGGGATGCGGTACGACATCCACAAGGGCTCGTGGATGACCTACAACGGCTCCGGGTTCCTCAAGGGCAGGTACACCCAGTACATGCAGACGAAGTACATCCTCGAAGCGCTGATCTACGTCCCGCCGGCCGGCGGCGGCGGCAAGCAGCTGCGCGTCCTCGGCACGTACGGGCAGATGGTCGCCGGATCCGGCAAGTAGACCCGGCTCAGGCCGCCGGCTGGTCCTCGGCCGGCGGCCCGCTCGGCCGGGTCTTCAGGGTTCCGACGATCGGCGCGGGGAAGCCCTGGGCGAGTTTCTCCGCGATCTCGTCGCGGGTCCGCAGCGCCCGGTTCCAGCCGACCACCCCGGTCGAGAAGATCTTCTCCACCCGCCCGTCGTCGCAGGCCGCCTCGACCTCCCACGGCCGCCGCAGCAGCACCCGGGCCGGGATCGCGAGGAGCAGCAGCGCCACGACGACGAAGACGTCGACGACGAGCAGCAGCAGCGGCAGCAGGATGAACCAGAACAGCAGACCGCCGACGACCAGCAGGAGGATGCCGAACACGATCGCGCCCAGGTCGTCGCCCCCGCAGCCGCCCAGGTCGCCGCAGCCGTTCAGGTCGCCGAGGCCGCCGCGGTCGGGCTCGCCCGCGCGGCGCCGCCGCCACGCGCCGAACCGGCGGAACAGCGCCGACCAGCGCGGCAACCAGACGACACGGACGCGCCACTCGTCGCCGCCGGGGGAGGTGACCTGCACGGTTTTCACCGCGCGACCCTACCGGTACGCGTCAAGTCGCCCGCCGGGCGGGCGCCGGCCGGTCCGGCGCCCGCTGCGGGCCGACCTCAGGAGCGGGTGGTGATGACGACGACCGTGTTCGCGCCCACGGACAGGGTCTTGCCGCCGGTCAGGTCGAGCCGGTACGCGTCGCCGACCGGCACCGGGAATCCGTTGGCGTCGGTCTTCGGCTCCGCGTCCCTGGCGAAGACGTACTTGTGCACGAGGAGCGATCCGGTGTCCTCGTCGACGGGCACCTGCTGCAGGCTGCCGGTGCGGTTGACCAGGACGATCGTCCAGCCGCCCCCGGGCAGTTCCGCGGCGAGCACGCGTACGCCGGCCGGCTGCGCGGGGGCGTGGATGACCGATCCGGTCGGCAGGTACCGGCACAGCAGGCTCCACGTGTAGAACCACGGCCGCAGCCTGGTCGAGTGCGCCGAGACGTGGGCGGGGTCCTCGTCGCCGCGGCCCCACATACCGCAGTACGTCTCGTAGGCGTACCCGTCCAGGCACCAGGCCGCGGCCCCGTCCACGCCGGCCCGGGCCTCCTGCACGGCCAGGTCGGCCATGCGCAGCGCCTGTTCGGGCTCCAGCTCGAAATCGTAGTTCTTGACCAGTTCGCCGGTTTCCGGGTCCAGGACCTCGGCCGCCTTCATCCCGGTCTCGCCGAGCAGGATCGGCGTACCCGGGCGGGCCGACCGCAGCTGGGCCACGGCGCCGGTCATCACCGGCAGGACGTAGTCGGGCGGCGCGGAGTAGAGCTCCTGGCTGTAGAAATGCGCGTCACTGGCCCCGATGAGGGCGCCCTGCCGGGCCGACCGCAGCCACCACGAACCGTTGTCCTTCCACGTGCCGGTGCTCGCGAAGGTCTGGGTCAGGTCGCCCAGCTGATCGTCGATGGTGGTACTCGCGTTGGACAGCTTCACCTCGCCGACCGTGTGCTCGCCCGCCGAGGTGGCCACCGACAGCCGCAGGTACTTGGCGTTCGTGATGGCGCCCAGCGCGTAGTCGTAGCGGAACATGCCGCCCGCGTTCTTGCCGGTGACCGTGCCGACCGGCTGGGGCACCGGAACGTGCAGCTCGTTCCAGGTGACGGCGTCCGAGGACTTCTGGAAGGTGACCGAGGTGTCGGCGGCGGTGTCGGCGAAGACCGTGGCGCTCATGGTGCTGTAGTTGGCCAGCTTCCAGACCAGGCCGGCGGGGCAGGTCCCGGTCTTGCAGGTCGTCGCGGTCTGGTGGTTGAGATCGCCGCTGTAGACGGAGATGCCGGCCTCGGCGGTGTCCGCGCCGGAGATCGTGGTCCTGTGCGTGTCCACGCCCTTCTCGGCGAACGCGACGACGAGGTTGTCGGTGGCCGTCACCCAGTCGTCGAAGGAGTGGCCGCCGCTCTCGTCGGGCACGTTGGGCTCGTTGAAGCCGACCCAGTAGGTCGGCGCCGCGCCGTCGTCCTGCAGCCGGCGTACGAGTTTCGCCGCGACCTCGGCGGTGTGCAGCTTGGTGTACGTCAGATTCTGCAGGCCGAAAAGGCCGCTGACGACGGGTACGCCCTTGTCGACGTAGTACTTGACGACTTGGAGAGCGTTCGCGTACTGGGCGCTGGTGTCGAAGCTCCAGTGGTCGGTGTTGTCGTCACCCGACCAGAACCACGGCAGGTTGAACATCACCCGGACCACGCCGGGCGAGATGTACGCGGTACGCGTCTGCATCGTGGCCCAGTCCTGCGCCGACCAGGAGGTGGCCGGGTTGGGCGGCTGAGGATTCTGGTTGTAGCCCAGGCCGATCCAGTTGCTGGCCACCACGTCGTCGCCGGTGAGGGCGAGTCCGCGGGCGGGAGCGGCCAGGAAGGCGGTCAGCAGGACGAGGACTGCGACGAGAGCGGTACGGACACGGGTGGGTGCCGGTGGACGCATGGGTCTCTCCAAGATATGGGGATGTTCGTTGCGCGCGCCCAAATCCTGCTGGGATACAGAGGTGGTGGTCAATGTCTCGTACGGTCCCCGAACAATCGCCGAACCTGTCCCGTTCGTCGGACCGCAACCGCCCCGCCCCGCCGCCCCGCCGGCCCGAGCTTGCGACGATCTTGCGCGAATGTCCGGGCCTTTCCGGCATACCGGACGGATTTCGGGGCATTCGCGCAAGATCGTTGGATCGGCGCGTGACGGGACTGTGGCGACGCCGCGTCCTCCCTAGAATCTCCTCCATCGTCGATGGGGGAGACATGGACAGCCTGGGAGACGTGCAAACGGCGGACGGCGTCCAGGAGGAGCCGGCCGAGAAAGCGGTCGCCTCCGCGGGAAGGCCGCCGTTCGGCAACAGCATCGCCTTCATCCTGCTGGCGGCGGTCGCCGTGGCGGCGCTTCTGTTGGGCCATGCGGCTTTCGCCGAACTGCGGCAGGTGACGCGGTGGCTGGCGGCGCTGGCCGTCCTGGCCGGGCTGAGCGCGTTGGCCGTGGCGCTGTTCCCGGCGCGGGACCGCCGGCCGGCGGTGCGACTCACGGCCGTGGGGCTGAGCCTGCTCGGCGCGGCGGTCGCCGTGACGTGGCTCGGGCAGGGAGGGCTGCCCGAGGGGCGGATGACCGTCGAGTACGGCGACGGCTCCCAGGTGTGCGGTGACGTGTCCTGGAGTACGCGTGACTTCCTGCGGGTGGAGTTCGCTTACTACGACCCGAATGTGAAGACGCGTTCCAGCGGACCGGACGGGCGGTACGAGCCCGACGGGGTGGCGGACCTCGTGATCCCGAGCGGGCAGATACGCACACTGCTGCCGACCGACACCTGCCCGCAGCAGCTGAAGCCCAAGTAGCCGGCGGGAGGCGACGGCCGCCACCGGGCTTGCCGCCGTTTGCGACACTGGCCCAGGTGAATCACGTGACGTCCGCCGACGGTACGAGAATCGAGTTCACCAGCGTGGGCGACGGCCCGGGACTGGTCGTCCTCCCGGGTAACAACCGCCGGGCCCGCCACTACGAGCGGCTCGCCGCGGTGCTGTCCGAGCGGTATCGCGTACACGTCCTCGATCGGCGGGGTCGTGGCGGCAGCGGGCCGCAGGGGCCGGCGTACAGCATCGACAAGGAAGTCGACGACGCGGTCGCGGTGATGACCGCCACCGGCGCCGACTCGGTCTTCGGGCACAGCTACGGCGGGCTTGTGGGACTGCACCTCGCGCTCCGGCAGCCGGTGCGGTCGCTGGTGCTGTACGAGCCCGGCGCGGACATCGGCGGCCGGCTCGACGGCAGCTTCCTGGCGGAGTTCACCCGCCGGGTGGAGTCGGGCCAGCGGGTACGGCCGTTCGCGCTGTTCCTTCAGCGTATGGGGCTGCTGCCGTTCGGCAAGGCGCCCCGTTTCGTGTTCACGGCGGTCTCCGCGCTCATCCTCGCCGACCGTACCGAGGGCGCCGAGATGCGCGCGATGATGCCGACGACCCCGGCCGAACTGGGCGAGCTGATCCGGCTCGCGTCGGACGGCTCCCGCTACCGGGCGATCGGCTCGCCGACGCTGGTGCTGGCGGGGAGCAAGACCGCTCCGGCGTTCCTGCTCGACATCTGCGCGGACCTGGCGGACATCGTTCCCGGTGCCCGCTGCGAAGTGCTGGAAGGTCTGGGCCACAACGCTCCCGACAACGACGCTCCGGAAACGGTCGCCGCCCGCATCGCCGCCGAGCTGGCCGTCCACGCCTGACGGCGGACCGCCGGGCGCCCATGAACAGACGGCGTGTACGCCCACGCGGGAAGGGCGCACACGCCGTACGCCGTCAGGAGCGGGTCCAGGACTGGTTGGAGCCGCCGTTGCACGTCCAGATCTCGACCTTGCTGCCGTTGGCCGTTGCGGCGCCGGTCACATCGAGGCACAGGCCGGACTGCACGCCGGTGACGGTCCCGTTGCCGTTGATGTTCCACTGCTGGTTGCCGGCACCGGTGCAGGACGCTATCTGCGCGGCGGCGCCCGCGGACGTCGACTGGTTGGCGACCTCCAGGCACTTGTTGCCGTAGACGACGAGTTCCTTGGTGGCGTTCAGGGTCCAGGACTGGTTGCTGCCGCCGTTGCAGTCCCAGATCACGACCTGGGTGCCGTCGGTGGTGGACGAGTTGGGGACGTCCAGGCAGCGGTTCGAGGCGACGCCGCGGAGGACGGACGTGCCGGTTCCGCCGCCGCCGCCACCGGTCACGACACCGGTGGCGGTGTCCACGGTCCAACTGGACTGGCAGCTCATCGAGACCGTGGTGCCGTTGACGGTGAGCGGCTCCCATACGTAGCGGGAGTCGGTGAGGTTGCCGGAGTTCCACCGGTCACCGAGGAACACGTAGCTCGTGGTGCTGCTGCCCGCGACGGGGACGATCGCGGTCGTCTGCGAGTTGCAGGTGTTGGTCCCCGACGGGGCGAAACTGCGGAACGAGCTCCATGTTCCGGCGATCGACGTCGCGGTCGCGTACTGGTTGTCGTTGGTGGACCAGCCGGTCAGGTGCGAGCCGAAGAGGTAGTACGTGCCGCCGATCTTGACCATGGCCGGCGCCTCGTACTGGTTGAGCGTCTTCACCAGCGACGTGACGGTGAGGAAGTCGGACGAGAGCTGGTAGATCTGCAGCTTCGTGTTGGTCCGGTCCTCGCTGATGAAGTAGCCGGTGGAGCCGTCGAGGAACAGGTTGTCGTCGAGGCTGTCGTGGCCCAGCGGCTTGAAGCTGCCGCGGTAGGTGTAGCTGCCGCAGACGCTGGAACTGGTCGCCACGCCGGCTTTGCGCTCGGCGTAGCTGGAGCTGTCGATGTGCATGTACATGACGTACGTGGCGGTGGCCGCGTTGTAGATGACGTGCGGCCGCTCGACGATCCGGTTGGGCCCCAGGTCGCCGCTGGACTGCCGGGTCAGCACGTTGGCCACGAAGGTCCAGTGGCTCAGGTCGGTCGACGAGTAGCACTTGACGTTCTGGAAGGGCGAGCCGCTGGTCTTGTCCTCGCCGAGCCAGTAGTAGGTGCTTCCCACCTTGGTGATGCCCTCGCCGTGGGCCTGGATGACGTTGCCGGACGAGTCGTTCCACACGGCGCCCGGCGTGATGGTGACCGCGGCGGCGGAAGCGGGGGAGGCCGCGGCGGCGGCGAGACTGAGGGCGGCGAGCAGCGCGATCGTCGGGCGGGTGAACAGGAGACGTCTGTTCATGGCGATCCCTTTCGGTCATGCCGGCGGCACCGAACGGGCCCTCGGATCGTGCGCCACCGGGGAGACGGCGGGCGGACCGGGCACGAGGGCGGCGTGGGGACGGGTGCCGCGATCGGCGTTGATGTTGATCGATGTATCGGGCGGTCAACGTAACTCTTCCCGGGTGGGTCGTCAATGACGGTCGGCCCGCTCCACTACGGTTGCGCCGCTCCCCTGTACGCGACGAACGGCAGCATCCGATGCGCCTCCTTCTCGACGGCCTCCCGGTCGGCGGCTGCGAGCGGCCGGAACGGGGCGAGCCGGATGTCGTCTCCGGTGAAGGACCAGGTCCCGCGGACGAAGCCGTCGATGAGGATGGTCGGTCGCACCAGGGCCCGGCCGGGCATGACCTGCTTGCGATCATCGTCGTCGATGATGCGGCTGCGGTCGGCGTGGCCCAGAAGGATGTTGTTGCCGTTGCGGCGGAAGTACGCGGAGTTCGCGGTGCGGTCGAGGACGGGTTGCAGGAGAGGCCGCAGCCGACGGAAGTCGTCGGCCGCGGCGAGGTGCTGGGTGCTGCGCAGGAGGCCGGAGCGCACGACCTGCCTCTCGTTCAGAAGCGCGGTCAGGTGGGCGTGGGTGAATCCGCGGATCCGGCTCCACAGCCCGAGGTAGGGCCAGTTCGGTTCCTGTGCCTGCAGCGCGACGAGGTGCCGGATCACGTTCATCGGCGGCTGGCCGGTGCGTTCCAGGAGGAACTGGCGCTGCAGGAGTGCCCGGTTGAGGACGCGCCGGGACGGCGGCGTCATGCCAGCGGTACCGAGACGTTGCCGCGGAAGTCGCCGCGCAGCAGCGACAGGAAGGCATCGGGTACGCCGTCGATGCCCGTCTCGACGACCGTCTGCGGGAAGACGAAACCGTCCTGGTCGAGCCAGGTCTGGAAGTGGCTGTGCCACGCGGCGATCTGGTCGGGGGTGTGAAAGCAGGAGAACGGGAGCAGGTGCACACCCTTGGCCTCGGCGGCCGCCCGGTCGGGCGCGGGGAACCGGTCGGCGGCCGCGCCCAGCTGGGTCGACAGCGATCCGCACAGGGCGAACCGCGCTCCCGGCACGGCCACCTCCAGCGCGGCGTCGTAGAGAGCGCCGCCGACCGTGTCGAAGAAGACCGTGATTCCTTCAGGGGCCAGCTCCTTGAGCGCGGCGACCGGGTCCTGGTGGTGGTCGAAGGCGGCGTCGAGGCCGAGCGTGCCGACCAGGTACTCCGCCTTGGCCTGGCTGCCCGCGCTGCCGACGACCTTCGCCGCGCCCAGGTTGCGGGCGATCTGGGCGGCCAGGGAGCCGACGCCACCGGCCGCGCCCGAGACGAACACGACATCACCCGGGCCGACCTTGGCCACGTCCGCGACGCCGTAGTACGCCGTCGGTCCCTGGGCCAGGTGGAAGTTGGGATCCGGATACGTGTCCCGGTCGAGTTTGACGTACGCGCCGGCCGGGCCGGCGGAATGCGTACTCCAGCCGCTCATCGACTGGACCAGGTCGCCTTCCCGCAGGCCCGGATCCGCCGACCGGAGCACTGTGCCGACGGCCGTGAGGCCGATGCGCCGACCCGGCTGCCACGCGGGGACCGGCAGGTGGCAGTCGGAGCGCATGAGTTCCAGACAGGTGGCGGCGAGGCCGAGGTAGTCGGTGCGGACCACGACGTCGCCGTCGATCTCGACCTCGGCGACGGTGAAGTGCTCCCGCCCCGGTACGCCGACGATCTGGGCGGTCAGCTGAATCTCGTGAGTGATCATGACAACGACCCTAGAAGAGCTTCCGGCCACTTCCTGACCGGAAGCCGTGCGAAGATCGCGACATGGCCAATACCAGCTCCCGGACGCTGCGGCTGCTGTCGTTGTTGCAGACGCACCGCCACTGGGCCGGTGTCGCGCTGGCCGACCGCCTCGGGGTTTCGGAACGCACCCTGCGCCGCGATGTCGACCGGCTGCGTGAACTCGGCTATCCCGTGCACGCCTCGCGCGGAACCGACGGCGGTTACCAGCTGGCCCCCGGCGCGGTCCTGCCGCCGCTGCTGCTCGATGACGAGGAAGGCGTCGCGCTCGCGGTCGGCATGGCCGAGGCCACCCAGAGCGGCATCGCCGGAATCGAGGATGCGGCGGTCCGCGCGCTGACCAAGGTGGTGCAGGTGCTCCCGCCGCGCCTGCGAGCCCGGGTCAACGCGTTGCGCGCGATGACCGTCGCCCCCGCGACCGCGGGACCGGTCGTTCCCGCCGAGGTGCTCACCGTGATCGCCCAGGCGTGCCGGGACGAGGAGCGGCTGCGGTTCCGCTACACCGCCCGCGGTGGGCCCGACACCGACCGGGAAGTCGAGCCCTACCGTCTGGTCGCTCTCGGCGGTCGCTGGTACCTGGCCTCCTACGACCTGACCCGGCACGACTGGCGCAGCTTCCGCCTCGACCGGCTGGCCGATCCCAGCAGCGACGGGGTGCGCTTCCGGCCGCGTCCCCTGCCCGCCGGGGACGCCGCCGAGTTCGTCCGGACCTCCGGCGGCGTCCCCACAGGACACACCGTGCGGGTACGCGTCCACGCGCCGGCGGAGCACGTCCGCCGCGTCGCCGGCCAGTGGGGCACGATCGAGACCATCGACGACCAGCGCTGCTATCTCAGCATGGTCTCCGGCAGCCTGGACTGGCCCACCCAGGCGCTGGGCAACATCGGCGCCGATTTCGAGGTGCTCGGCCCGCCGGAATTCATCGACCATCTGCGCGACTGGGGAACGCGGTTCCTCCGCGCCGCACAGCCGGGCGCCGAGCGTGCCGACTCCGCGGGCCCCGCCTGAACCGGCCGAAATCGGGCTCGGCAAAAAATCTTCGAAAAAGTTCTCCGGTGATGTCGATCCGCGCCCCCGCCCGTTCGCTGCCTGTGTAGAGAACATCCGAGGAGAAGGGCAAACATCATGCGGAAGATCGTTGCGGGGCTGCACATGTCGCTCGACGGGGTCATCGAGTCGCCGGAGAAGTGGAGCTTCGACTACTACTGCGACGAGGTCGGCCAGTCGATCAAGTCCCGGCGCGACGAGACCGAGACGCTGCTGTTCGGCCGGACGATGTACGAGGAGTTCGCGGCCTTCTGGCCGGGGCAGAGCGGCGAGGTCGCCGACTTCATGAACAACACCCCGAAACTGGTGGCGTCGCGGACGCTGGAGTCGGTGGACTGGTCGGGCAGCACCCTGATCGAGGGCGACGTGTTCGCGGCGCTCGGCGCGCTGAAGGAGAAGCCCGGCGGCAACATCACCGTGACCGGCAGCGCGACGCTGCTGCGCTCGCTGATCGCCGCGCGGCTGGTCGACGAGCTGCACCTGCTGGTCTGCCCGATCGTGCTCGGGGAGGGCAAGCGCCTGTTCGCCGGCAGCCACCGCGTCCCGTTGAGCCTCGCCGGGGCGGAGAGCTTTCCCACCGGCGTCACCCACCTCACCTACCAGCCGGCCTGACCCCGAACTCTCCGGAAAGGAATCCTGACATGGCCAAGTTCAGCACGATCGACGAGTACGCGGCCGCGCAGCCCGAAGACCTGCGGGCCGTGACCGAGAAGATGATCTACCTGATCGACGGGGCGCTGCCCGGCACCGGCGCGCTGTGGCAGGGGCACCCGGTGTGGAGTCTCGGCGCGGCACCGGGCAAGCAGCCGGTGTGCCTGATCAAGGCGTACGCGTCCTATGTGACCTTCGGTCTGTGGCGGGGGCGGGAGCTCGACGATCCGGACGGGCGCATCGACGCGAAGGGCGGGATGGCGCACGTGAAGCTGCGCGGCCCCGACGACATCGACGCGGCGCTGTTCACCCGCTGGCTGACCCAGGCCGCCGCCCTCGAACGCGCCGCCTGACCCGCCCCGCCGGCCCCGTCCTCGCCCAGGCCCAGCCTCGACGATCTTGCGCGAATGTACCGGCATTCCGGGCATTCATCGCGATTTTTGGGACATTCGCGCAAGATTGTCGAGGTGGCCGGGGCCGGCCCGTCGCGATCCCGATCCGGGCGTTCGTCGCAGGAGTCGCCCACGCATACGGGCGGGGCCCAGGATTCCGGGGTGGGGGTCAGACCGGGTTGGGTGGGTTCTGGCAGGTGTCCTGGACATAGACCGAGTAGCCCGCCTTGATGCCCCAGTCGAGCACCACGCCGTCGCAGTTGGTGGTGTGCAGGCCCTGGAGATGCGTGTGCGCGGCGTCGGAGAAGTACTCCCAGCCGCACTCGGTGCCGGCCGGACACTTGCTGTACGCCTGGGCCGGTGCGGCCGGGACGACGGCGAGTCCGATGCCCGCGGCGGCGGTGGCCGCGACGAGGAAGCGTCGAATCATGTATTGATGATTATCGTCATAGCGGCCGGCGCGCAAGACCCTGGAGCGCGGTCACGAGCCGGTCGACGTCGCCCTCGCCGGTGTAGTGGTAGACGCTGGCGCGGACGGCGCCACCGCTGTCGCGCAGGCCCATCGCGGTGAAGTACTCGAACGCGTAGTAGTCGCCGGCGAAGGCGCAGATTCCCTGTTCCCCCAACGCTTCCGAGGTCGCCGTGGGATGCTGCCCGTCGATCCGGAACGCCACCGTCGGCGCGCGGTCCGCGGGCGCCGGGAGCATCGTCACGCCGTCGATCGCCGCCAGTCCGGCGACGAGCTTCTCGAAGAGCGCCATCTCGTACGCCTGGGCGGCCGCGAGCGATCCGAGCAGCCGTTCGCGTCGCGTACCGGTGGCGGCGGGGTCGAGGGACGCGAGGTGCTCCACGGCCGCGGTGACCCCGGCGAGCAGCTCGAAGCTCGGCGTACCGTGCTCGAACCGGTCGGGGGAGGCGTCGCTGGACGGGTTGAGCTTCTCCGGCCGCAGCGACGCCCACAGTTCCGGCGCGGCGACACAGGCCGCGATGTGCGGTCCCGACCATTTGTACGCGCTGGTCACGTAGAAGTCGGCGCCGAGCGTACCGATGTCGGTGGGCTGGTGGGGCGTGGCGTGTACGCCGTCCACATAGCACAGCGCGCCGACGGCCCGGGCCGCGGCCGCGATGGCCGGGACGTCGGGGCGGGAGCCGATCGCATTGCTGGCGGCGGTGACGGCGACGAGCCGGGTGCGCTCGTTGATCAGGCCGGTGACGTTCGCGGTGGGCAGCGTGCCGGTGGCCAGGTCGACGTCGGCGACGCGCACGGTCGCGCCGGCCCGCTCGGCGGCCTGGATCCAGGGGCGGACGTTGGCGTCGTGGTCGAGCCGGGTCACCACGACCTCGTCGCCGGGACCCCACGACCGCCCGAGCGTCCGCGACACCAGGTAGGTCAGCGAGGTCGCCGAGGAGCCGAACACGACTCCGCCGGCTGCCCCGCCGACCAGGTCCGCCACGGCCGCGCGGGCCTCGTCGACGATCTCGACGGCCCGGCGGCCGGGCGCGAACGCGGTGCTGCGGTTGGCGACCGCGGCGCGCAGCACGCCCGCGACGGCGGCGGCGACCGGCTCGGCCACGAGCGTTCCGGCGGCCCCGTCGAAGTGGCAGTAACCCTCGGTCAACGCCGGGTAGGCGGACCGGACGGCGTCGATGTCGATCGGCATGACACGCACTCTATCGCTGCGGACCCCTCAAGATCCGGTTTGGATCAGGTTTTCGCACGTAATCATGGCCCATGATTCGGGTGATTTCCCTGATCCAAGCGGGATCATGGCCGGGGTCCGGGTATGTGGGGGGTTGGCAGAATAGCGATACGTGTCTATGGTTGTGGACATGCCTTCTCGCCGGACAGTCCTCGCCGGCGGCCTTGCGGGCGGTGCCGCCGCGCTGCTCCCGGCGTCCCCGTCGACGGCCGCGACCTATACCCCGCCCGCTGTGCGTACGCGGATCGACCTCAACGCGAGCTGGCGGTTCCTGCGCGCCGACGCGTCGGGGGCGCAGGCGGTGAGCTTCGACGACTCCTCGTGGACGGCCGTCACCGTGCCCCACACCTGGAACGCCGCCGACGGGCAGGACGGCGGGAACAACTACTACCGCGGGCCGGGCTGGTACCGGCGGCACTACGCCGTCCCCGCCGCGTACGCGGGCCGGCGGATGTGGCTGCAGTTCGCCGGGGTGAACACGACCGCCGACGTCTACGTCAACGGCACGCTGCTCGGGCAGCACAAGGGCGGCTACGCCCGGATCCGGTTCGACGCGACGGCCGCCCTGAAACCGGGGCAGGACAACGTGATCGCCGTACGCGTGACGAACGCCGCCGACGCGGGCGTGCCCCCGCTCAGCGCCGACTACACGTTCTTCGGCGGGATCTACCGCAACGTGAGCCTGCAGGTGACCGATCCGCTGTGCGTACGCATGCTCGACAACGCCGGTCCGGGGCTGTTCGTGCGGACGACGGCCCTGTCGGCGGCCTCGGCCACGGTCGAGGTGAAGTCGTCGGGCTGGAACAACGGCACGACCACCCGGGCGGTCAGCGTACGCGCGGTCGTCACCGACGCGGCCGGGAACATCGTCGCGGACGCGACCACGGCGCCGCAGAACGTCGCGGCGGCGGCCGGATTCACGACCACGCAGACGATCACGATCGCGAACCCGCACCGCTGGCAGGGCAAGGCCGACCCGTACCTCTACAACGCCAACATCGAGATCCGCGACGGGTCGACGGTCACCGACGCGGTCACCGAGCGGTTCGGGCTGCGGACGGTCACGATCGACCCGGTGAACGGGCTGTTCCTCAACGGCGTCCACGTGCCGCTGCACGGCGTGAACCGCCACCAGGACCGGCTCGGCCGGGGCTGGGCGATCAACGACCCCGAGCACACCACCGATTTCGACCTGATGGACGAGATGGGCGTCAACGCGCTGCGTACGGCGCACTACCAGCAGGACCAGAAGGTCTACAACCTGGCCGACGAGCGCGGCTACCTGGTCTGGGCCGAGATCCCGCTGGTCAACTCGGTCACCAACTCGGCGGCCTTCACCGCCAACGCCCAGCAGCAGCTGCGCGAGCTGATCCGGCAGAACTACAACCACCCGTCGATCGTCGTGTGGGGGATCGGCAACGAGCAGGCGGCCGACGACTCGACCACCAACAACCTGCTCGCCTCGCTGGCCTCGCTCGTCTCGACGGAGGACCCCGACCGGCTGTCGACCTACGCGCACAACGGCGCGATCACCAGCGGCCTGGTCAACCACGCGAAGGCGGCCGGCTACAACCGTTACAGCGGCTGGTATTCGGGTGCCTCGGCGGACTTCGGGCCGTGGGCCGACAACCTGCACGCCGCCCAGCCGACCCGGCTCATCGCGATCAGCGAGTACGGCGCGGGCGCGAGCGTCAACCAGCACCAGGAGAACCCGCCCAAGCCGGTGCCGGACTCCGACTTCCACCCCGAGGAGTACCAGGCGCTGCTACACGAGTCGCACTGGGCGCAGATCGCCGCGCGGCCCTACCTGTGGGGAACCTTCGTGTGGAACATGTTCGACTTCGCCGCCGACGCCCGCAGTGAGGGCGACACCTACGGGCGCAACGACAAGGGCCTGGTCACCTACGACCGCGCCACCCGCAAGGACGCCTTCTACTGGTACAAGGCCAACTGGACCACGACGCCGTTCGTCTACATCGCGAGCCGCCGCTGGGCGTCCCGCACCACCGCGGCCACCACCATCAAGGTGTACGCGACGGCGGACAGCGTCACCCTCACCCTCAACGGGGCGTCCCTGGGCACGAAGACGTCCTCGAACCACATCTACACGTGGCCGGCGACCCTGCGATCCGGCGCCAACACCGTCACCGCCTCCGGTACGCGCGACGGCGTCGCGTACACCGACACCGTCACCTGGACGCTCGCGTAGAGCGACCGGGCGACGGTGCCGGTTGCGATCTGACTACTGCGGGTTCTGGACGATGAACTCGACCCGGCGGTTGATCGCGCGGTTGTGGTCCGAGGTGTTGGGCACCTTGGGCCGCGACTCGCCGAAACCGTTGGAGGACAAGCGTTCCCTGGCCACACCGAGCGAGACGAGGGTGTTGAGCACGGTCGCGGCGCGGGCCTTGCTCAGCGCCAGGTTGTGCTCGGCCGTGCCGGTGCTGTCGGTGTGCCCCTCGATCCGCACGGTGACGGCCGGGTTGGCCTTGAGGATCGTCGCCGCCTTCGCGACGGCGGCCCGGCCCGCCGGGGTGAGGATCGCGCTGTTGTCCTCGAAGGTGATCGGCGGCAGGCTGATCAGCGCCCGCTGGATCTCCTTCGGCGGCGGCGCGACCGTCAGCTGGTCGGACACGTTCGCGACGCCGACGGCCTGCCCGGCCGCCGCGATCACGGCGTCGTGCACGGCGGCCGACTCGACCTGACCGCTGATGTTGATCCGGCCGTCGGCCAGCGTGACCGTCACGCCCTTCGCGGTCGTGCCGAGCGCGTCGACGACCGCGCCGAGGCCGGACACGCCGTCCTCGGTCACCGCCGGGTCGACGGTGAGGCCGGCCTGCGTACCGGCCTTGGACTGCAGGGCCGCCTTCGCGGTCGCGCTCGCCACGACACCGGTGACCGTCACCTGCGTACCTTCGACGGTGATCGTCACCGACGGCTTCTTCTGCGGTGCCGCCGGGCCGGTCACGTCGACGACGCGTACGCCGTCCAGGCCGGCGACGATGTCCCGGGCCTTGTCCACGTCCGCCGCGTTCGACACCACGACCGAGCCGTCCCGGCCGGCGAAGCTGACCTGCGTACCGGTGATGCCCGCGGCCTGCAGGGCCTGGTTCGAGCGGCCGGTGAGATTGTCCTCCATGGAATGCCGGTTGCCGATGTTCTGGAAGAACCCGATCACCAGCAGGCCCGCGACGCCGACGGAGAGACCGACCCAGAGCGGCAGCCGCCGCGCCTGCGCGCTCACTCGCGACCCTCGTCCCGGCCCGCGACCAGGCGGCGGGTGAGGTCGGCGTGACCGTCGTGGTCACCGTCGGCCAGCAGCCGCGCCTGACGCGCCCACGTCACGATGCTCGGCGCGAAGTTCAGGCCCTGGGCCTCGATCGCGGTACGCAGGGCGGTCTCGTCGGCGTCGGCGAGCTGCGCCCACGTCCGGATGCCGGCCTTGTGCAGGGCGCCCTCCATCTTCGGGCCGATGCCCTCGATGCGCTGCAGGTTGTCGGGCTCGGGCTCCTCGACGTCCTCGATGGCCTCGACCTCGGGCGCGGCGGCCTGGACGGGAATCGGGGCCTCCTCGACCCGCGCTTCCGGCTCGGGCTCGGGCTCCGGCTCGGGCTCTGGTTCGGGTTCCGGCTCGGCCGCGGGCTCCTCCGCCGGGGTCTCGTCGACCGCCACCGGTACGACGACCGGCTCCTCGACGACCGCCTCTTCTTCGGCCGGCTCCGCCACGACCGGCTCTTCCGCGACCGGCTCTTCCGCGACCGGCTCAGTTACGACCGGCTCAGCTACCACCGGCTCTTCCACGACCGGCGCCGCGACGGCTGCTTCCTCCACGACCGGCTTGGCCGACGCCGGCTTGGCTGAGGCCGGTTTGGCTGAGGCCGGTTTCGCCGAGGCCGGCTTGGCCGTCGCGGGCTCCGCCGAGGCGACCGCCGCCGGGGCCGACGACCGTTCGCCCCGCAGCAGGCGGCCCCAGACGAGCCAGCCGACGAGCAGTCCCAACAGGAACGCCACTGCGATGATTACTACTGACTGACCGATGAACCAAGTCACCTGGAACCTCCGCGCGCGAGACCCCGCCTGGATCTCCGGTGCGGAAGCATTCCATATCCGTCGCTCGCGCAGGTCGCCTGGTGAGTCCATCCGGGCCCACCGACCGGTCAGAACCCGCATCCGTTCATGCGGCGACCCTCACTCCTGGACGGTGCGGAAGTGCGTGGTGATGTCGCCGCCGGGGGTCAGCACGTGGAACGCGACGCCGGGCGGCCCGTCGAGATCCGCGGTGTTCGCCCAGGTCAGCGTCTCACCGGTGGTCCAGGGCAGCCGGGTCGTGGACACGACGCCGGGCGCGGCCAGCAGCGGCCGGCCGGCGAACGTTCCGGCGGCGCCCGCATGGGCGTGCCCGCAGAGGATCGCGGCCACAGCGGGGGAGTCCCGGACGACCGCGGCGAAATCGTCGGCGTCGCGCAGCCCGATCCCGTCGACGAGCGGGTTGTGCAGCGGGATCGGATGATGATGCAGTCCTATCAGGACAGGGCAGTCCGCCCCGGCGAGCACCGTCCGCAGCCAGTCCAGCGTCGCCGCCCCGAGGACGCCGTACGCCTGCCCCGGCACGGTCGAGTCGCACAGGGCGAACAGCGCGCCGCCGACGCGTACGGCCTGGTTGATAGGGGCGTCGCCGGAACCGCCGAGCAGCGCCGTGCGGTACGCCGCCCGGTCGTCGTGGTTGCCGGGCAGCATCAGCACCGGCACGTCCGCGACCAGTTCGGCGCGGACCGCGGCGTACTCGTCGGCGGTTCCGTGGTCGGCGAGGTCGCCGGTGACCAGGACGACGTCGACGGCGCAGCGGCGCAGGTGCTCGAAGACCAGCCGGGTACGCCGCAGCGCCCGCGGTCCGCCGTCGAGATGGGTGTCGCTGACGTGAGCGATGATCATGGCCCTCATCGTGACCCGGTCGACGCCACCGGGAAACAGCCACACGGAGGCGATTGGCCTGCTCGGAAATCGGGTCTCCGGTCGTATGTGGGCAGTTCGCCTGCGGTCATCCCGCTCGTGGTACGCGTCGAGGTCCCGACGTTCCGTCGACAGTAGTCGCTTTCCGTGCACCGGTCGACGCGAACCCCGCCTTGATCAAATACCGCCATTGCGGCACAGCGCCGCCGATTTCCTTGATCAAATACCCTCATTTCGGCACAGGGGGGCGCTCTTGCCGGATAGACGGTATTTGATCAAGGAAATCAGGCCCCGCTTGCCGTAATGGCGGTATTCGATCACCCTGCAAACCCCGACACGGTCGAACCGGCCATGAACAAGATCCTGATCTTGCCAACCGCGCTCAACCCTGCCACATGCAGGTGATGAATGGAAAACCGTTCGACGGGCGCCGGTCGCCGTGCGATGCTGCGGGCGACTTCGACTGATGTGAGGGAGGTGACGCCATGGATCGCGAGACGACGATTCGCCCGGGCGCCGCCTCCGATCCGGAGTAGGTCGCACTTGCCGCGCCCGGGCCGCCCACGCCCGTACGCGCAAGGAGCTGATCATTCTTGGACCGATCCCGTTTCGGGAAGACCGACGGTGACAAGCGTCGTGTCACCGCTGAACCACGTGTCAACGACCAGATCCGGGCCGCCGAGATCCGTCTCGTCGGACCGGACGGCGAGCAGGTCGGCGTCGTCGACCTGACCCGGGCCCGGCAACTGGCCGCCGAGGTCGGGTTGGACCTGGTGGAGGTGGCGCCGAACGCCCAGCCACCCGTCTGCAAGATCGTCGATTACGGCAAGCACAAGTACGACGCCGGCCTCAAGGCCCGCGAGGCGCGGCGCAACCAGCAGCAGACGACCGTGAAGGCGATGAACTTCCGGCCGAAGATCGACCAGCACGACTTCGAGACGAAGAAGGGGCACGTGCTGCGGTTCCTGCGGGCCGGCAGCAAGGTGAAGGTCACCATCTGGTTCCGGGGGCGCGAGCGCTTCCGGCCGGAGCTCGGCCTGAGGGTCCTCAACAAGCTCGCGGAGGAGATCGCGCAGGACGCGGTCGTCGAGAGCGAGCCGCGCCAGGACGGCCGCAACATGGTGATGGTCGTCGCGCCGCTGAAGTCCCGTTCGTGAGCCGTGTCCGGGGTGGGCGACCGTCCACCCCGGACACCCCGGACACGCCGGCGCCCGCGGACTCCCCGGCGTCAGCCGAAGTCGTAGACGACGATGCCGTCGGCGGTGGCCACGACGAGCTTCGTGCCCGCCGCGGCCCAGCCGCCTGCGGTCATGTCGACCGTGCCCAGCGTCTTCGGCAGGCCGGTGGCGGTAGCGATGCCGGTCACCTCGACCCGCGTACCGTCGGTGCGGATGCCGAGCAGGTTGCCGGCGTCGAGGCGGGCCATGGTCGAGTCGGGGTTCAGCCGCAGCACTGTACGCCCGTTCTCGTCGAGAAGCTGGCTGCCGTTGGAGTTGTTGGACAGGGAGACCCGCAGCCGCCGGCCCGCCGTGGCGATCGCGGTGGCCCCGGGCACGCTGGTCCACCAGCGTTCGGTCGTGTCGTGCAGGGAGACCACGATCTTGTCGTTCGACTCGGTCACGTCCAGCAGGCAGATGTCCTCGGCACCGCAGGGCGCCACGGAGATCACTCCGCCGCCGGCGTACAGGCGGGTCTGGCGGCCGTCGGCCAGGTGCAGCCGGTACAGCTCGCGGGTGCTGGGGATGTAGATGTCGCCGTTGTACCCGATGTAGCCGCCGCCGCTCGGCTGGATCTTCCATGTCGATACCGAAACCCCGGTCGGGGCGTCGATCTCGGTGAGTGTGCCGACGCCGTCGGCGACGAAGGCCCGGCCGGAACCGAAGACGTGGTCCGGAACGCCGATGCCCCGATCGCCGCCGGCCAGGTCGCTCGGCGTCAGCAGGCCGAAGACGTCCCGCACGCTCATCGGCCGATGCCACCGCCGCTCGCCGGTGCTCAGGTCGATGCCGACGAGCTCGCCGGTCGTGCGGTCGGCGTACACGAGGACGTGCGGGAAGACCGCCCAGCTGCCGAAGTCCTTGTCGCCGAGCACGGTGACCCGCCAGCGCAGGCGCCCGGTCCCGGGGTCGACGGCGGCCAGGGTTCCGTTGCGGGCCACCAGAATCGCCTCCGGCACGGTCGCCGTCATCAGGCCGACGTCGGTGTCGCCGGGGGCGGCCGGCAGGTCGAGGTGGGCGGGCGGCCACGCGGGCTGGGCGGTCGCCAGGTCCAGCGAGGCCACCACCACGGCGTCCGGCAGGAACGACAACGTGTACGCGCGCCCGTTCTGGATGCTCATGGCGTCGACCGGTCCGGACTCCAGCGGGGTCGAGCCGACCTGGCGCAGCGGCGAGAACGCGATCGGGCTGCCCGTCGGCCGCACCACCGGCGGCAGCGGCGCGCTGCGCGGCCGTCCCACCACCGCGATCGCCAGCACGATCACCGCGATCACCGCCAGGCCCGCCGCCGTCACCGTGGCCACCATCCGCGTACGCCGGCGCCGCCGGCCGCGGTCCTCGGCGTCCCGCGGTCCCGGCAGGCCGATGCCGGCCAGTTCCGTGCGCAGCGCGACGGCCAGCGAGTCCCGCCCGCGCGACAGCCACGATTTCACGGTGCCCTCGCTGACCCCGAGCTCGTCGGCGATCTGCGCGACCGGCACGTCCAGCAGGTAGTGCAGCGCGATCGCCTGCCGCTGCCGGCCGGGCAGCTTCTTCAACGCCGCCACGACCAGCACCGTGTCCTCGGACGGCCCGGGTACCGCCGCGGGCGGCGGGAGCGGGGTGCTGCGGCGTACCCGCAGGTGCCGCCACCAGTCCGTGGCCAGCCGGGCCACCACCAGCCGCAGCCACCCCTCGGCGTCGTCGTATCCGCTCAGCTGCCGCCACCGTTGCCAGGCCCGCGCGTACGCCTCCTGCACGACGTCCTGTGCCTGCGCCAGATCGCCCGTCAGCCCGTACGCGTACCGCAGCGTCCGGGGTGACGTCGACTGGTAGAACTCGGTGAAGTCCACTGCTTACCGCCCGTGTCGAAGGGGTGATCAGAAGGGACACGGGCGGGCCCCGCGGCGGGTTGCAGAATAATTCCAGCTGCGCTTTCCCCGGTATCGGTGGTTTCCTGGTCGTCATGATGTCTGCCGACCGCCTGCTCGCCTTCGCGGCTGTGTCCTTCCTGCTGATCCTGGTCCCCGGGCCCAGCGTGCTGTTCGTCATCGGCCGGGCGCTGGCGCAGGGCCGGCGGGCCGCCCTGACCACCGTGGCGGGGAACACGCTCGGCGCGTACCTGCTCGTCGTGGCGGTGGCCTTCGGGGTCGGTTCGGTCGTCGAGCGCTCGGTCGTCGTGTTCACGGTGCTCAAGCTGGCCGGCGCCGCGTACCTGGTGTATCTCGGCGTCAAGGCCTGGCGGGAGCGCGGCGGGCTGCAGGCGACCTTCGCCGGAGCCGGAACGCCGCGCGGCGGCCTGCGGACGTTCTGGGAGGGTTTCACCGTCGGGGTGTCGAACCCCAAGACCATCGTGTTCTTCGGAGCCGTGCTGCCGCAGTTCGTCGACCGCGGTCAGGGGCACGTCACCGGGCAGATGCTGATCCTGGGCCTGGTCTTCAACCTCATCGCGATCGTGTCCGACGGCACGTGGGGCCTGGTCGCGTCGGGCGCGCGGAACTGGTTCGCCCGCTCACCGCGGCGGCTCTCGCTGATCGGCGGCGTCGGCGGTCTGACCCTGATCGGTCTCGGCGTCACGGTCGCGGTCACCGGCCGGAAGGACTGACCTCGTCCAGCCGGGGCAGGGTCGGCCAGCGGTCGCTCGCCCAGTGCTGCCAGCTCTCGAAACCGGACGGCGGGGCCGGAACCGGCGCGAGGGCGAGCTCCCCGGCGGTGGGCGGCTGGAACAGGGCCAGGAACTGATCGTGGTCCGCGTCGGTCATCGGAAACGTGGACTCCGGGTGCTCCTGCCAGCGCCGGGTCGCCCGGGCCCGGCGCTCGGACTCGTCGAGCCCGACGTAGCGGAGTTCGAAGCCGGCACCCGTGCTCTCGGCGATCGTGCGGATCGCGTACCGCTCGTCGCTGGACCAGCACCCGAAGTCGAGGATGACGGAGGCTCCGCTGCGCAGCACCTCGTACGCCGTCCAGATCATCCGGCCTTCGAGGATGTCGCGGCGGCCGGCCGCGTCGTTGTGGCCGAACAGCGGCGCCATCCAGTCGTCCGGGGTCAGCCGCAGTATCCGGCGCTCGTCCGCGAGCTGCTTCGCGACGGTGGTCTTCCCGGCGCCGGGCAGGCCGACCGTGAGAAACAGCGTGGTCACGGACGTACGCTGCCATCCGTCGGCGCGGCCCGGCAAGCCGGATTCGCCACCGCCCGGCGCGGCGGCGCGGCGTTCGGCCCGGCCGCGGACGAAGACCACGACCTCGCCGGAGACGCTGACGTGGTTGACCTTCCAGCCGGCGGACTCCCAGGCGAGCGACGGGCTGCGGCTGCTGTTGCCCCACCAGGTGCGGTAATCACGGGCCGACGGCGGCAGCGGGCCGACCACTGCTTCGATGTCGGCGAAGGTCAGTCGCAGCGCGCGCTGGTCGGGCGGCGTCGCGGACAGCAGGCGGGTGAGCGCGTCGTATCTGGACATCATCCGTCCTGGGGAAGGGCGGGCTCGATCGCGGTTCGCGTGACGCGGGGGCGGTCACGGCCGGGCTGTTCTGAGCGTAGATCAGACCGCGCCCGGACCCGGGCAACCGCGCGCGTGTCACGGCTGGAAGGGCCTTGCGGCGGCTTGGCCGACAAGCGGCGCCAACCGGTCGTCCGTAGTCGGCCGCACGCCGCCCGTCCGAGCAGGCCTAGCGGCGGCGGAAGAGACCGTGTTTCGGCGGCTGGGGCCGAACGGTTTCCTCGATCAGCGAGCGGATCGTGTCGAAGGTGACGATGTCCGGGTTCCGGGCGGTCGACGAGATCATCCCGAGGCAGCGCAGGACGAATTCGAGCTCGCCGCGCCGGTCGGCGACGAACACGGGACCGCCGGCGAAACCGGCGGGCAGCGCCCCTCGCCAGCGCACCACGCCGTCGGGATCCCGCGCGACGGCGGAGGTCGCGATGGCCAGCGGCCGTTCTTCGCCCGTCGCGGCCGGTTCGCGCGTGACGTGGCCCAGGGCGTAGGCCGGGCGGGGCTCGCTCCCGACCGCCCGTACATGCTCGGCTCTGGCCGCGACGCCCTCGGTCAACGGTGTCACAGTCGCCCACGACCAGCCCTTTCGCCTCCCGTGATCGTGGAGGAAGGACGAACGGGCAACCGCCGCACCGGACCGCCGCGACCACATGGACTCGAAGCCGTTGACCACCAGGTAGTCCGACGCGGCGCCGGTGGGCTCGATCAGGTCGGGCCGCAGCCGGACCTCGGCCATCTTGGTACGGGTCTGGGCGTCGGCGGTCAGCAGCCACTCGCGTACGCGTTCGACGTCCGGTCCGGACTCCACGAGTTCGTTGTAGAAGAACGCCGTCCCGGCGTCGACGGCCTTACCGTGCCCCAGCGGCAGGGTGCTGCCGCTCCAGTGTTCCAGGATCGCGTCGGCGAGTTCGTCTTCGGCCACGGCCGACATCCTGTCACGGTTGGAAGCGCGCTTTGCGGGCCGCTCTGCGCAAGGCGCTCAGCACCGCCGGTCCCGCCAGCACCGTCAGGACCGCCGTGGTCACCGCCCGGCCCGTGTCCCAGCCGAGCGAGGTCACCGCGTCGAAGACCAGGTAGCGCTGGAGCTGTTCGAGGACCGGCAGACCCGGCCGGTACGCGATCGAGCTGGCCGGGTCGAGCGAGAACGGCCAGAACGACAGGTTGAGCAGGAATCCGAACAGGTATCCGGACACGGCGGCGTACCCGGCGAGGAGGGCGATCTCGGCCCTGCCGCGTACGCGGGGGAGCAGCCCGGCGAGCATGCCGACGTACGCGCAGCCGAACATCTGGTACGGCATCCAGGGGCCGACGCCGCCGGTGAGCAGGGCGGAGGCGAACAGCGACGTGCAGCCGAGGGCGAAGCCGAAGCCGGGGCCGAAGACCCGGCCGGCCAGCACGAGCAGGAAGAAGACGGTTTCGATGCCGGCCGTCCCGGCGCCGAGCGGGCGCAGGGCGGCGTTGACGGCCGCCAGCACCCCGAGCATCGCGAGGGCTTTGGCGTCGATGCGGTGCTCGGCGATCTCGGTGAACACGACGGCCAGCACGAGCAGCAGCAGTACGCCGAACAGCAGCGGCGGGGTACGCGTACTCCCGAGTGCTCCTGGGGCGAGGACGAACGGCCAGAAGAAGGCGACGAGGCCGATGGCGGCGGCGACGATGATCGTGACGCGGGCCCGGCGCGGTACGCGGACGGCGCGGGCCGGCGGGGCGGCTACGAGGCTGGTGTCCATGCGGCGCGCACCTGGTCGAGGGTGAGGTAGGGCAGCGGGGCGAGGATCTTGGCGATCTGAGGGGCGAACGACGGCGAGGCGGTCAGGACGGCGGGGGCCGGGCCGTCGGCGACGATCTCGCCCTCGGCCATGACGACGACGCGGTCGGCGATGGTGGTGGCGAATTCGACGTCGTGGGTGGCGACGATGACGGCGGTGCCGGTGGCGGCGAGGGCGGCGACGGTGTGCCGGAGGCCGTCCTTGGCGTGGTAGTCGAGGCCGCGGGTGGGTTCGTCGAGGAGCAGGACGCCGGGGTCGGCGGTGAGCTGGACGGCCAGGACGAGGGCGAGCTGCTGGCCGGCGGACAGGTCGCGGGGGTGGTGGTCGTCGGCGATGCCGGGGGCGACGGCGTCGAGGATCGCACGGGCGCGGCCGGCGGTCGCACGTCCGGCGTCGCGGTCGGCCTGGGCGAGTTCGGCGGCGACGGTGTCGAGGTAGAGCAGGTCGGTGGCGGTCTGCGGGACGAGGCCGCACAGCCGCCGGGCGGCCGCGGCGGTGACGGTCTTCGGGTCGGTGCCGCGTACGCGGATCCGGCCGCCGTCGCGCCGTCCGGTTCCCTGCAGCGCCCACAGGAGCGAGGATTTGCCGGAACCGTTGCGGCCCATGAGTGCGACGACCTCGCCGGCGTGCAGGGTCAGCGACGCGCCGCGGACGGCGACGACCGGTCCGTGCCGGACGATCACGTCCTCGGCGGTCAGCACCGGTGCGGTGGTGGCGTGGCTGTCGTGGTGCGGCGTACGCGGCTGTTCCGGCAGCCGGGTACGCAGCCCGGAGCCGTGCCGGCGGGCGTCGCGTACGGACAGCGGCAGCGGGGTCCAGCCGGCCAGGCGGCCCAGGTGGACGACGGGCGGGGCGACGGTGGCGGCGGCCATCAGGGTCGCCGGGTCTCCATCGTGGACGGTGCCGTCGCCGGGCAGGTGCAGCAGCCGGTCGGCGTACTGCAGGACGCGTTCGAGCCGGTGCTCGGCGAGGACGACGGTGATCCCGAGGTCGTGGACGAGGCGGACGATCGCGGCGAGGACGTCCTCGGCGCCGGTCGGGTCGAGCGCCGACGTCGGCTCGTCGAGCACCAGCACCCGCGGATGGGTGGTCAGGGCGGCGGCGATGGCGACCCGCTGCTGCTGGCCGCCGGACAGCTCGTGCAGGCCGCGGTGGCGCAGCCCGGCCAGGCCGAGCAGGTCCAGCGTCTCCTCGACCCGGGTACGCATCACGGCCGGGTCGAGGGCCAGCTGTTCCATCCCGTAGGCGAGTTCCTCCTCGACGGTGTCGGTCACGAAGCCGGCGACCGGGTCCTGTCCGACGACGCCGACGAGATCGGCGTACTCGCGTGGCGGATGGTGGGCGGTGTCGCGGCCGGCGACGGTGACGCGGCCGGTCAGCGTACCGCCGGTGAAGTGCGGCACGAGGCCGTTGATCGCGCCGAGCAGGGTGGACTTGCCGGTGCCGGTCGCCCCGACGACCAGGCACAGCTCGCCCTCGCCGATGCTCAGCTCCACGTCGTGCAGGACGGGTTCGCTACCGTCGTAGGCGAGCCCGGCGCGCTCGAAGCGGATCACGGCGCGCTCCGGACGGGTGGCGGCGGCGAGGCCAGCGCGGCGGCCGCGGCGAGCAGCACGGCCAGCGCCGGGACGAGGGGGAGCGTCGGCCATCGCAGCGCTCCGCCGCCGGTCGGGTCGTAGCCGCTGCCCGCGGCGAGCACGACCGCCGCGCACAGGCCGCCGGCCGCGACCGTCCACTCCGGCCACTGCCACGGGTCCGGCCGGTAGCTGGTGCGGCTGACCCGCCGCCCGCCCAGGTACAGGCCGCCCGCGCAGAGCAGCGCCCCGGCGGCGAACCCGGCCAGGCCCACGGCGTGCGGCACGGTGACGTCGAGCAGCCCGTACACGCCCACGCACAGGCCGGCCAGCCCGGTCAGCAGCAGCAGGCCGGTCCACCGTCGCGACGACGCCGTGGCGGTGCCGGTGCCGCCGTAACCGCGGGAGTCCATCGCCGCGGCCAGCCGCAGCGACCGGTCGAGCGCGTCGTGCAGCACCGGGATCGCGATCGCCCGCAGCGCCCGCAGGCCGCTGGTGCGGCCCGCGCGCAGCCGCCGGGCGCGGACCACCCGCTGCACGCTCTCCACCAGCTGGGGCGCCACGCTCAGCGCGACGGTCACGGCCACGCCCAGTTCATACAAGGCCCCCGGGAGTACGCGCAGCGCACGTTTCGGGTTCGCCAGGCTGTTCGCGGCGCCGACGCAGCACAGCAGGCAGGCCAGGCGCAGCCCGTCGAGCGCGGCGGACAGGACCGCCTCCAGGGACACCGGGCCGCCGAGCTGGATGCCGGCGTACCAGGCGGGGGTGGGGACGTGCGGCAGGCGGAACAGGATGTGGTCGCCGGGGGCGGTCCCGGTCGCGAAGACCGACCGGAACACGACCCGGATGACGATGATGACCAGGGCGGCGGTGAGGTAGTAGCGGAACGCGCGGGCCCACGGCGCGTCGGTACGCCGCAACGTGACCGTGACGCCGAGCACGCCGAAGATCAGCAGGAGCAGCAGCGGGTTGCCGGTCCGCCCGGCCGCGGTGGCCAGCGCGACCGCCCACAGCCACCAGGCGACCGGGTGCAGCGCGCGGGGCAGCCGGGCCTTACGCATCGGGCGGCCCGGCCCGGCGCCGGCGCACGACGACGGCGGTCGCCAGGCCCGCCAGGGCGAGCAGCCCGGCGGTGAGGATCAGCGGCAGCGCCGATCCGCCGTCCGGGTTCGCGGGCGGATCGGCCGCCGGTTCAGCATCCACAATGGATGCTTGTGTCCCGGGAGTTGCGGCTTCGGTCGACAGGCTCGGCGACGGTCCGGCGGTCCCGGTCGCCGCCGGCGTCGCCGTCGCAGCGGAGACTACAGTGGATGGTCGTGTGGACGTCGGCGCCCGGCCGGCGGGGCTGCTCGCCGGTGGTTTCGGCGCGGCCGGTGACGGTGACGCCGCGGCGTGCGCGCGGACGCGGTCCGGGCTGAAGGACGGCCGGCCCGATGTTCCGCCGTCGCCGGTCGCGCCGAAGGTCCACAGGTCGACGCTGCCGGGCTTGGGGTGGTAGCCGATCGCGCCGAGCTGGCTGTAGGACCACGAGTCCTGGCCCGGGTCGGCGTGCCAGTACGACCAGTACGCGGTGGCCGGCGGGGTGAGCACACACTTGTCGTCGGCGGCGGTGGGGAACTGCGTGCCGCTCTGGTAGCCGGAGTAGCCGATGCGGCAGACGAACCCGGGGCCGTCGTGCTGCGTACCGGCGGTCTTCCAGCCGCCCTGGTTGAGCAGTTCGTAGCCGGTCGTGGGGGTGGTGCCGCAGGCGCGCAGCAGCGGTCCGCCCCAGTGTCCGAAGTCGACGGCCAGGATGACGCCCGAGGTCGGCGTGCACTTCGAGAGGGCCTGCGGTGCCGCGGCGGCCGGCCGTCCCACCACGAGGAGAAGGGCCGCCGCGAGTGTGACGGCCGCGGCGCGCGCCGGACGAGATAGGGGCACGGGTCTCTCCTGTCCGCGCCGTGGACCACGACGACGCAAGGGGGGTCAGCGATTCGGGCAGGTAATCCGACTCGTCCCGAAGGACCTACGGCTGCGGGCCAGTGCCGGAATTCGACCGGCTTCCCCTGCCCAGAATCACCGCCATCCGACCACACCGGAACACACCGCGTCAACGCGTACGCCTCGGTCGGCAAGCGCGACACGCCGCCACAGCATGTTGTGTTGAACGAAGAGGGTGCCCCCATATATGGTGTGCGTGTTGCTGGTTCGGCCGATCTGGTCGAGGCAAGAGGGAACCCGGTGCGAATCCGGGACTGCCCCGCAGCGGTGAGCGGGAACGACCGCCGTCAACAGCACTGGGCCGCCGGCCTGGGAAGCGACGGCCAGTAGGCGACTCGAAAGAGTCTTCGCCCGCGAGTCCGAAGACCTGCCAGCGCACCGCGTGCCGGACGGCACGCGGTGGTCGAAGGCCGCGCGGGACGGCCGACGCCGCAGCTGGGTCCGGCCATGCGCCGGCCCGGCGGCGTCCCCCTGCGCGCCCGGCGACCGCTGTGGCGACGACGAGGGGGAATGACCACGTGATGCAGGTACGCAAACGCGACGGCCGGCTGGAGCCGGTCGACGTGAACAAGATCGTGCGGGCGGTCGAGCGGTGGGCCGGCGACCTGGACGAGGTGGACCCGCTGCGGGTCGCGACGAAGACGATCAACGGCCTGTACGACGGCGCGTCGACGGCGGAGCTGGACCGGCTGTCGATCCAGACGGCCGCCGAGCTGACCGGCGAGGAGCCGCAGTACTCGAAGCTGGCCGCCCGGCTGCTGGTCGCCTACGTCGCCGAGGAGGTACGCGACCAGGGCGTGGCCGCGTTCAGCGAGTCCATCCGCTACGGACACCAGCTGGGCCTGATCGGCGACACGACGGCCGACTTCGTGGCCCGGCACGCCGCCGAGCTCGACGCGGCCGTCGACGAGTCCAACGACCTGCGGTTCGAATACTTCGGGGTACGCACGGTCGCCGACCGCTACCTGCTGCGCCACCCGCAGACCCGGCTGGTCGTCGAGACGCCGCAGTACTGGCTGCTGCGCGTGGCGTGCGGGCTGTCGTCGACCGCCGAGGAGGCGATCGGCTTCTACCGGCTGATGTCGAGCCTGGCCTACCTGCCCAGCTCGCCGACCCTGTTCAACTCCGGCACGCGGCACACCCAGATGTCGTCGTGCTTCCTGGTCGACTCGCCGCGCGACGAACTGGACTCGATCTACGAGCGGTACCACCAGGTGGCGCGGCTGTCGAAGTTCTCCGGCGGGATCGGGATCTCGTGGTCGCGCGTACGCGGCCGGGGCGCGCTGATCCGCGGGACGAACGGGACGTCCAACGGGATCGTGCCGTTCCTCAAGACCCTCGACGCCGGGGTGGCCGCCGTCAACCAGGGCGGCCGGCGCAAGGGCGCGGCCTGCGTCTACCTCGAACCGTGGCACCCGGACATCGAGCAGTTCCTGGAGCTGCGCGACAACACCGGCGAGGACGCGCGGCGTACGCACAACCTGAACCTGGCCAACTGGCTGCCCGACGAGTTCATGCGGCGGGTCGAGGCCGACGGCGAATGGTCGCTCATCGACCCGTCCGACGCCCCGGACCTGCCGGACCTGTGGGGGGAGGAGTTCGAGGCGGCGTACCGGGCGGCGGAAAAGAAGGCCGTGAAGACCGTCAAGGCCCGCGACCTCTACGGCCGGATGATGCGTACGCTCGCCCAGACCGGCAACGGCTGGATGACGTTCAAGGACGCCGCGAACCGGCTGTCGAACCAGACCGGCGCGCCGGGCAACGTGATCCACCTGTCGAACCTGTGCACCGAGATCCTCGAGGTCAACAGCGACGAGGAGACCGCGGTCTGCAACCTCGGCTCGATCAACCTCGGGGCGCACGTCACCGCCGACGGCGTCGACTGGGCGAAGCTGCGCGCGACCGTGCGTACGGCGGTGGTGTTCCTCGACCGGGTCATCGACATCAACTACTACCCGTCGCAGCAGGCCGAGGCGTCCAACCCGCGCTGGCGGCCGGTCGGCCTCGGCCTGATGGGCCTGCAGGACGCGTTCTTCACCCTGCGGCTGCCGTTCGACTCCGACGCCGCCCGCGAGCTGTCCACCGCCGTCCAGGAGGAGATCTTCCTGACCGCGCTGGAGGCTTCCGTCGAGCTCGCCGCGCGGTTCGGCCCGCATCCGGCGTACGCGGAAACCCGTGCCGCCCGCGGTGAGCTGCACCCGCAGCTGTGGGGCGCGGCGCTGGGCCAGCCCGACCGGTGGAGCGCCGTCCAGGCGCAGATCGCCGAGCACGGGCTGCGCAACTCGCTGCTGATCGCGATCGCGCCGACGGCGACCATCGCCTCGATCGCCGGCTGCTACGAGTGCATCGAGCCGCAGGTGTCCAACCTGTTCAAGCGCGAGACGATGTCCGGCGAGTTCCTGCAGATCAACACCTACCTCGTACGCGAGCTCAAGGACCGCGGCCTGTGGACCGCCCCGGTCCGCGAGCGGATCAAGCGGGCCGAAGGTTCGGTGGCCGACCTGGCCGAACTGCCGGCCGAGGTCCGCGAACTGTTCCGCACGGCCTGGGAACTGCCGCAGCGGGCGTTGATCGACCTGGCCGCGGCGCGGGCGCCGTTCATCGACCAGTCGCAGTCGCTGAACCTGTTCCTCAGCGCGCCGACGATCGGCAAACTCTCCTCGATGTACCTGTACGCCTGGAAGTCGGGCCTGAAGACGACCTACTACCTGCGTTCGCGGCCGGCGACCCGGATCCAGCAGGCGACCGTGGCGGTGCTGCCCGCCCAGGCTGCTCCTGCTCCTTCCGTTGCCAGCCCGTCCCTTGCCGGCCCGGCTCTTTCCATGGCGCCCGTGGTGGCGCTGACGCTCGAGAACCCCGAAGTCTGCGAGGCCTGCCAGTGACCACCGTTTCGTCACCCACCCGTGCCGTCGGCCAGACGCACGCGCTGCTCGACCCCGGCATGGACCTCACCCTGCGGCCGATGCGCTACCCGCGGTTCTTCGACCGGTTCCGCGACGCGATCAAGAACACGTGGACGGTCGAGGAGGTGGACCTGCACTCCGACCTCGCGGACCTGGCGAAGCTGTCGGCGGCCGAACGCCACCTGGTGTCGCGGCTGGTCGCGTTCTTCGCCACCGGCGACACGATCGTGGCGAACAACCTGGTGCTCAACCTCTACCAGCACGTCAACTCGCCCGAGGGGCGGCTCTACCTGTCCCGGCAGCTGTTCGAGGAGGCCGTGCACGTCCAGTTCTACCTGAACCTGCTCGACACGTACGTGCCGGACGAGGACGAGCGCACGGCGGCGTTCGCGGCCGTGGACAACATCCCGTCGATCGCGCGCAAGGCGGAGTTCTGCTTCCGCTGGATCGACTCCGTGTTCGAGCTGCGCCGACTGTCCACCCGGGACGACCGGCGGGCGTTCCTGCTCAACCTGATCTGCTTCGCGGCGTGCATCGAGGGCCTGTTCTTCTACGGCGCCTTCGCCTACGTCTACTTCCTGCGCTCGCGGGGGCTGCTGCACGGGCTGGCGTCCGGCACGAACTGGGTGTTCCGCGACGAGTCGATGCACATGGCGTTCGCGTTCGACGTCATCGACACCGTCCGCGCCGAGGAGCCCGACCTGTTCGACGACCGCATGCGCGACGAGGTACGCGCGATGCTGGCCGAGGCGGTCGAGTGCGAGGTCCAGTTCGCCGAAGATCTGCTGGAGCAGGGCGTGTCCGGGATGTCACCGGCCGACATGCGCGAATACCTGCAGCACGTGGCCGACCGGCGGCTGGCGCTGCTGGGCATCGAGCCGATGTACGGCAGCCGCAACCCGTTCGCCTTCATGGAACTGCAGGACGTCCAGGAGCTGTCGAACTTCTTCGAGCGGCGGGTGTCGGCGTACCAGGTGGGGGTGACCGGGACCGTCAGCTTCGACGACGAGTTCTGACGGGCCGATCCCGCGCCGGTCCGGAAATCCTGGACCGGCGCGCGGCCGTCTCGATCATGGGCTGACCGGCTTCGCGAGGGTGGATCTTGACGGATGTCTGGAAAATGACGCCACGACGGCAAGAATGATGTTCCTTTCCGGGCATCCGTGTCTGCTCTCACTCCGGATCAGGGGACGTGCGGCGTATCCGAAGCCAGGCGTACGCCGGCGGCCGCGCGTACCTCGGCATTCTCCAACGCGTCGTCGCGCAACTCGGCAAGCAACTGTTGAGCCAGGGGCGATCCGCTGTCGACGTGCTCGGCGGCGAGCAGCCGGACGCCGGGCTCGCAGTCGAGGAGGCAGGTCGGCAGCAGTCCGGTCACCCGGTCCCGGTCGAGGATGAGCAGGCTGCGCAGGTAAGCGGCCCGCTCGTAGGAGTGCGGCGACGTCGTGAGGAGGCGGCCGGTGACGCGTACGGCTTCCGTGTGGGCGGCCGACGTGCCAGGACCGAGAATCCTGGCCAGCCCCGCGGTGAGGGTGTCGAAGCCGCACAGGTCGCCGTCACGCGACCGGAGCCACTCCACCGATCGGAACAGCTGCTCGACGTCCTCCTCGCCGCCGTGTTCGGCGAGGATGGTCATCCCGGTCCAGGCCAGCGGATGGCCGTGGTCGCGAGCCCAACCGCGGGCGTGGCCGAGCGCGATGTCACCCAGCGCGCGCAGGACGCTGTGCAACGGCAGGCTGAGGTCAATTCTGTCTAAGATGGACAGTAGCTGCGGTGCCGGCTCGCGACGACGCAAAGTTCTCAGGACGGCCAGCGCCTTCGGCCGGTCGGCGTCGGTCAGCAGAGTGAGAAGGCGGTCCGTGGAAAGATCGGCGAAGCATTGCCGACGTCGAGCGGCTCTCACCGGCCAGGACCCGCACATGGCGTCGATGCGCGCATCCCGGCCGCGCCACGACTCCCATGGCCGCTCGTGCGGGAACACCGTGCTCGGCTCAAGACGTTCGGCGGCCACCTCCCAGAGGTCGTCCCACCAGTCCCGTGGCCATGAGTGGCTGATGGTCGTGAGGGTGTCGGCCCAGCGCGGGCCATCGCGAACGTACGCGCGCAGCAGCGTCCGCGCGTCGGGGTCTCCGCCGAGGGCGAGCGTGGTCAGGACGCCTTGGGCCAGGTCGAATTGGTTGTCCACGTCGTTCGGATCAGGCTCGTCGTGCGATCCGCCCGGGCCGCAGGCGCGCAGCTGCCGGTCGAGCCCGGCGATGTCGAGGTGGAGATCGCGTACCAGCCGGGCGAGGTAGACGTCACGGTCGTCGACCTGCCAGTCCCACCGGTGGTCGCGGCGCAGGCACTCCCAGACGAGATCGCCGGCGGCGGGATCGAACCGAGCCCGGTAGGCCGCCTTGCCCAGCCCGCGTTGCAGCCGGCCACGAAACGTGCGAGCCGAGTCGTAGGTCCACGAAACGTCGCTGCTCATCGAGGGTGATTCTGGGGCGCCATTGGGCGCTCGGCAACCGAGATCGGATTGTCGTACCGCCCGGTTACGGTGTCGGCGGACAGGCCGGACTGAGCTACCCCTCGAGGATCGCGCGGCCAAGGGCGGCGGGTCGTGTTAGGTCCCCGGCGTGTCCCGGGACCGAAAAGGGAATTCCGTGACACCGCCGCCCGTCCGCGCAACCGGCGATCTCCCGCTCGCCGCGGAAAGTAGTTTGCCTGGTTGCGCGACCTGCGGCACTCTTCGCGGTGTGATCGAAACGCTTGTGCTCGCCGAGGGCGACTGGAAGATCTGGCGCGAGCTGCGGCTAACCGCGCTGACGGAAGCGCCGTACGCCTTCGGTTCCAGGCTGGCGGACTGGCAGGGTGACGGCGACCGCGAGGAGCGGTGGCGCGATCGGCTGGCCATCCCCGGCTCGTACAACATCGTGGCGTTGCTTGACGGGCAGCCCGTCGGGATGGCCAGCGGGGTGCCGACAGAACTGGACGGCGTCGTCGAGCTGATCTCGATGTATGTGGCACCGGCCGGCCGTGGTCAGGGTGTGGGCGACCACCTCGTGCAGGCGGTCGGGCAGTGGGCGCGGCAGGCCGGCGCGGGGACGCTGCGGCTGGCCGTGACGGAAGGCAACGAGAACGCCCAGGCGCTCTACGAACGGAACGGATTCCGCGACACGGGGGAGCCCGGCGATCTCATGTCCGACGGTCTGCGTCGCGAGCACATCATGGCCAAGAGCCTCAGCATCTGACGGTCGGCAGGTGATCTAGGCGGCGCCTTGCGAGGTCAGGCGCCCCTCAAGCAACCCGAACATCAGCGTAGGGTCCGGCGTCGGCGGCCTCGCCGCAGGCGATGGACAGGCGATCCGAGGTCGACAGCGACGAGGTCGTCGGAACGAGGAAGATGCCGAGGATCGCCTTGAAGGTCTCGCCCTCCGCGTCTCCGGGACGGCGTACCGAGACGGCGGACACGTGGTCGCATCCTGAGATACCGACGATCGCGTCGAACAGCCGCGACGCAGAGGCTGTCGAGCGGCTGCCGCAGGCGGAGATGCTGGACTCGGCGCCGTCCGGCTGCGTCTCCGTCAGGTGCCAGCAGGTGTTGATCGTCGCCGGGCTGGGCTGTTCGAGCCAGAGCGTCAACGTGTTCCCGGCCTCGACAACGGACTTGTCGATGATGACCGCGGTCGACGGGATCTGATGCGGACTCGGCGCGGCACCGACGTCGGCGGTCGGATTGCAGGCGGCCAGAGCCAGCGGCAGCAGCGCAGGACCCAATCGGCGAAGTCGCATGGTGCTTCTCCTTCGGATCGGGCAGCCCGAGGCGCCGATGTCACAGCGCGCATGCCGGAGGCGACCGCGGCAGAGCGCGCTCGCCCAGGCACGGCCATCATCGCATAGACGTGCATGCTGCCGGCCGTTGTTCGTCGGCGGACAGCACTCCTTGGACGGCTACTTCGCGGTGTGGCGGCGGATCATTCCCGCCGCCAGTGGCGCATTGTTCAGATCTCCCGCCGCGATCCGGGCCGCGATGGTCCGCCGCACCATGGCCCCGGCGACCCGGGGGAAATGGCGGGCGATCGCCATCTCGAAGCGTCCCCGCGACGTGGTCGCCACGTCCCGCAACGGTTTCGGCGAGGTCGCCGCCTTCACGATCGCGTCGACGACGCCGGCGGCCGGTTCGTACCGGGAGACGCCCTGGAGGGACAGTCCTGCTTGGACGGTCGCGTCGTGGATCGGGGACTCGACCATGCTGGGGTAGACGACAGTGACGCCGATGTGCGTACCGGCTTCGAGGCGCAGGGCGTCGGCGTACGCGGCCAGTGCCCGCTTGCTCACCCCGTAGGCGGCGGCCAGCGGGAGGGGGAGCACGGCCATCCGGCTCGACACGAAGATCACCCGGCCGCGGGCGGTTTCCAGGGCGGGCATCGCGGCGGCGGTCGTGTTCCAGGCCGCGATCAGGTTGACTTCGAGCTGGCGGCGGGCTGCTTCGCCGGGCGCGTACTCGGCCGGGGCCGGGCCGCCGACGCCGGCGTTGTTGATCAGGAGGTCGAGGCCGCCCAGCTGATCGACGGCTCGCCCCACGCCGGCGGCGGACGCGGAGCTGTCGGTCAGGTCGCAGCCGAGCACCGGTACGCCGTTCACGTCCCCGTCGCGCAGGTCGAGTCCGACGACGCGGGCGCCGGCGGCGGTGAACCGGTCGCACAGGAGGCGCCCGAAGGTGCCGGCGGCTCCGGTGACGATGACGCGCCGACCGGTCAACGTGTTCATGCGGGGTCCTTCCAGAGGATGCCGCGGTGGTCGGCGGCGCGGCGGGTGCCCGCGGCCAGTTCGCGGGCGGCGAGGTCGATGTACGCGTCGAAGTCGATCCGCATCGCCGGTCGCCGGTCGCCCCACCGGTCCCGGGCGGCGGCGAGCTGGGCGGCGCAGTCGGCGCGCTGCTCGGCCGGGGTCGGCAGCGCGTACGTGCCGGCGAGGTGGGCGGCGGCCAGCCGGGCCTGGGCTTCGACGACCGGCAGGGCGGCGCCGGTGGACTGCATGAGGCCGACGAACATCAGGCCGGGCGCGTCGAGGTGGAACACCCGCCGGTAGAGCGGCAGCGTCTCCGGGCCCGCGCCGAGCAGGGCCGGGTCGAGGAACGGCAGGTCGACGCGGTAGCCGGTGCACCAGACGATGAGGTCGACGTCCTCGCAGCTGCCGTCGGTGAAGGTGACCGTGGTGCCGTCCACCCAGCTGATGCCGGGCCGGGGCGCGATCTCGCCGTGGCTGATGCGCGACAGCAGGCTGTCGGAGAGGGTCGGGTGGTCCTGCAGGAAGCCGTGCGCGGGGTCGGGCAGGCCGTACCGGCTCGGCTTGCCGACGGCCATCCGCAACGTCGTCTGGCTGATCCGCTGGCGCAGCCGCCACGGCAGCCGTTTCGCGAGCGCGCCGTTGAGGGTGTCGGACGGCTTGCCGAGCAGGTACTTCGGCACGATCCAGACGCCTCGGCGCAGCGAGATCAGGGTGCTGTCGGCGGCGTACGAGGAGTCGACCGCGATGTCCATGGCCGAGTTGCCCCCGCCGACGACGAGTACGCGCTTGCCGGTCAGTTGCGCCGGATCGCGGTAGTCGTGGCTGTGCATCTGCTCGACGGTGGCCTGGCCCGGATAGGTCGGCGTCTTCGGGACGCTGTTGTGCCCGTTGGCCACGATGACCGCCGCGTACACGTCGGTGGAAGTGCCGGAAGGCCCGCGGACGGTGACTTCCCAGCGCTCGCCGACCCGGCGGACCTGCTCGACGGTGTGCTGGAGCCGGACGTGCCGGAGCAGGCCGTGCGTCTGGGCGTAGTCCTGCAGGTACGCGGCGACGCGCGCGTGGTCGGGGTAGTCCGGCCAGCCGGCGGGCATCGGGTGGTCGGCGAACTCGGTGCGGCCCTTGCTGGTGTTGAGGTGCAGCGTCCGGTACGCCGACGAGTGCGGGCCGCCGATGACCCAGAGGCCGCCGACGCGCTCGCCGGGGTCGAAGCAGACGGCGGGCACGCCGCGGTCGGCGAGGGCCTTGAGGGTGGCCAGGCCCGAGGGGCCGGCGCCGATGACCGCGACCGTCACGGTCGACCTCCTTGCAGCGGTGGTACGAAATCCAACGTGTGTTGGATAATGGCCCGCCGACCCGGGAGGCGTCAACCCGCCCGGTACATCCGGTCGAGCCAGCGGTGCACGAAGGCGCGGAACTCGACCCGCTCGTCCTCGCCCGCGGCGACCCCGACCACGTGCCCGTGCACCGACCAGACGAGGCTGCGTACGGCGATGTGCGGGGACGGCTCGTCGAGCAGGCCGAGGGCGCCCGCGGCGACGAGCACGTCCTCGACCGCGCGGTACAGCGGCAGCGAGTACGCGACGTCGAGGTCGGCGTGCAGGTCGGGCTCGGCCCAGCGCAGCAGCCAGAGGGAGGTGGTCTCGGGCACCCGCTCCAGGAAGTCGACGAACACGTCGAGCAGCGCGTGCAGCCGGGCGAACGCCTCCTCGCGGCCCGAGCGCAGACCTTCGTGCGCGGCGGCGACCGCGCCGGACAGCGCCTCGCTCTCGGCGGTGAAGACGCGGGCGAAGCAGGCCCGGTAGAGGGCGGCCTTGGCGCCGGCGTGATGGTGCACGGTGGCCACGTCGACGCCGGCCGCGGCGGCGACCTCCCGCAGCGAGACGGCGTCGTAGCCGCGCCGGGCGAACAGGGCCGTCGCCGCGGTGAGAATGGCCTCGCGCGTGTCGCGCTGCTCGGTACGCCGCGGCCGGCCGGGCCCGCGCTTGCCGTCCATGGTCATGCCCGCCATTCTGCCCTACAATCCATCAACTGTTGGATTAGTGTTCCCGAGATCGGAGCCGCCGTGGACGAGCGCCGCCTGCCCCGCGCCGGGTTGCTGGCCTTCGCCGGCGGCTCGCTCGGCATGGGCATCTGGGTCACCGTACCCGGGCTGCTCCTGCTGTTCTTCCTCACCGACGGGCTCGGCGTCGGCCCGCTCGCGGCCGGTCTCACCCTGCTGCTGCCGAAGATCGCCGACGTCCTGCTGCACCCGTGGGTCGGCCGCCTGTCCGACGCCGACCGCCGCCGCCGCGGCCACCGGCGCCGCCTGATGCTCCTCGGCTGCCTGCTGCCCGCCGGCTTCGCACTGATCTTCGCGGTGCCGGGCGGGCTGGTCGGCGTACCGGCGGCGGTGTGGGTCGCGGTCGCGTTCATCGCCGGCAACCTCGCCTTCGCGCTCTTCCAGGTCCCCTACCTGGCCACCCCCGCCGATCTCGCGATCGGCTACCACGAGCGCACCCGCCTCATGGGCTTCCGCATGGTCGTGCTCACCCTCGGCATCCTGCTCAGCGGCGTCCTGGCTCCCCAGCTCTCCGACCATCTCGGGTACGCGTACATGGGCGTCCTGCTCGCAGCCGGGATGCTCGCGACGATGCTGATCGGCGTACGCGGAGTCCGGCTGCTCGACACCGCCGCCCCCGCACCGGTCACGGACGGCCACGCCGCCCCGGGCCTGCGCGCGCTGCTGGGATCCTTGCGGGACAAGCAGTTCCGGCCGCTGGTGACCAGCTACCTGACGATGTCCACGACCTCGCACCTGGTCCTGGCCGCCGTCCCGTACTACGCCGTCTACGAGCTCGGCCGCCCGAAACTGACGACCGTGCTGGTCGCCGCGTTCGTCGCCCCGGCCCTGCTGGCCACCCCGCTCTGGGTACGCGTCGCCCGCCACATCGGCAAGCAGACCGGCCTGCTCGCCGCCCAGCTCGCGTTCGTGCTCGGCTGCGTGATCCTGGCGCTCGGCCGGTCGGTCGGCCTCGGCGTACTGATCACGGCCGTCGCGGTGCTCGGCATCTCGTTCGCCGCCCTGCAACTACTGCCGTTCTCGATGCTCCCCGACGTCGTCCGCGCCGCCGACCCCGCGAAAGCGGGCTCGTACACGGGAGTATGGACCGCCGCCGAGGCGACCGGCGGGGCGCTCGGCCCGTACATCTTCTCGGCCTGCCTGGCGATCGGCGGATTCGTCGGCTCGACCGTGAACGAGGACGTCGCGCAGACGCCGCTGGCGCACGACATGATCCGGCTCGGGTTCGGGGCGGTCCCGGCGGTGCTCATGCTCCTTGCGGTACTGCTCCAGCGCGGCTACACGCTCGATCGCAGGCTCCGGGACGCACCGGTTGAGGAGCTGAGCGCCGTCACCAGCGGCCGATGATCTGCTCCGGGCGTACGCGGAACTCGCAACAGTCGTCGTCGAACTCGTCTTCGGCTATAGCGCGTACAGGCAGATGGTGAGGGCGATGACGATCGCGAGCCCGTAGCCGCCGGCGGCGAGGGCGACGACGCGGACCTGGCGCGCTTCCGGCCACGGCAGGCGCGCGAGGATCGCGGCGAGCGCGGGTAGCACGAGTACGCCGTGCAGGCTGATCGCGTGCACCGGCTTGAGGAACCCTCCCAGCCGGTACGCGAGTTCCTGGTGCCCGGTGTTGGTGAGCACGACCCCGCGGGCGATCATGGCGGCGCCGGACGCCAGGCCGATGAGCAGCGTGATGAACCCTGCTTGTAGTGCGAGCCGCATGCCGGCCGGGGCGTCCGGCGGGTGGCGGAGGGCGTTGACGGCGAAGGCGACCAGCACGACGACGAGCACCGCGCCGCCGAAGGCGAGCGTCATCGCGACCGACCGGTTGATCGTGGTCGACATGTTGAAGTGCGACGGTACGCCGCGCCAGGCCTGGACGGTGATCCCGAGGACCTCCAGCACGCAGTCGGCGGCGAAGACGGCGAGCAGGATGGTCCGCAGCCGCGGGGAGATCCGCAGGTAGGAGGTCACCCAGGTGATCGTGGCCAGCGTCAGGCCGAACGACAGTCCGAACGTCGCCGGCTTGCGCCAGGAGACCGGGCCTTCCCACGGCCCGCCGGCGACCAGGAACACCGCCAGGTGGAACAGGCCGGCGCCGACGAGGAGCGCGGCGATCCGGTAGGCGGCACGGTCGATGGTTCGCATGGGGGACAGCCTCGCGCATCGGCGGCGGGACCGCGTCCGCCCGGTGGCGGCATCCGCGCCTACTCCACCGGCAGTACGCGCGGTGGGGTTCGTCGGCCACAAATTCGTCGGCCACAATGACGTCGTGACCGATGATCGGACAATGCCCGGCGGCTTCCAGCCGTTCGACGAGCGGGTCCGGCGGCTGCGCGATGCGTGGGTCGCGGGTGGACGCGATCAGGCTCTGCTCACCACGGGAATGACGTACTTCGCGGTCTACTGCTGGGGGATGAACTACCGGATCGGCGACCCGGCGGCTCCGGCGTACGATGCCGGCCTGGCGGAGTTCGTCACCGCCTCGTACGAGTACAACGGCGGGGCGGACGGCTGGATCACCCTGCTCCACGGCCGTGAGTACTGCTCGACCTGCGGTGACCGGTTCAGGTTGGAGAACCTCGGGATCTGCACGGGCTGCCTGCGCCACACCTGCTACGGCTGCGGCCGACACGCCGGCTGCCCCGGCGAACTGCTGTAGAGAACGCCTTCTGGCCACAGGGAGGCTGTGGGTCGATCGTCGAGATCGAATACCGCTATGACGGCACCGCGATGCCGATTCTCTTGATCGAATACCGCTATCGTGGCAAGAGAGCGCTTTCATGCCGTATTGACGGTATTTGATCACGATGCTGGGGCCGGGACTGCCGTCATGGCGGTAAATGATCACCGGCCGCCGGGGTGTTCGGCTTGAGTGCAGGCGGCCCGATTCTTGCAGCTCCCCGGCTCTTGATCATGCAGGTGACGCGTACGCGGCAGGCCACGCCTCCAAGGGGCCGGGGCGCAGAAATACGTCATCTGACGTAGGCGAGCTCGCCGGTTGGTTGCCTAGCGTCGACACCGCGAGGTCACCGCGATCGTCCGCGATTTTCATCCGTACGCACACCGCGCCGGGACGCTTCGTCCCCGCGTACGCGTGATCGTGTTGGGCGGCGATCTGAGGTGACTCCAAGTCTGTTGCTGGATGAGGCGGTGGGGTTGTCATGTCACGGGACGAGCTGCGGTTCGCGGTGCTGGGACCGGTACGGGCGTGGCGCGGCGCCGAGGAGATCGATCTGGGGGCGCCGCAGCAGCGGGCTTTGCTGGCGTTGCTGGTCGCGCGGGCGGGTGAGCCGGTCAGCCTGGACCAGGCCGTGGATGTGCTCTGGGGAGTGGACCCGCCGGGCACCGCGGTGAACGTGGTACACCGGCACGTCGGTGTGCTGCGCCGGCTGCTGGAGCCGGATCTGGCGGTGCGGTCGGCGGGCCGGTGGCTGCTGCGTTCGGCCGGCGGCTACCGGCTGGACGTCGACGGCGACGTGGTCGACGTGCTGCGGTTCCGTGCGTTGAACCGGCAGGCGCGCCAGGCGTCCGACGCCGGCCGCGCCGCCACGCTGTACGCGGAGGCGCTGGAGCTGTGGCATGGCGTGTGCGCGGCGGGCCTGGACGCCGATGTCCGCGCGCACCCGGTTTTCGCGGCGCTGGAACGGGAGTACCTGGCCACGGCGAGGTACGCCGCCGAGGCGGGTGTCCAGGCCGGGCAGGTGCATCGGCTGCTGCCGCTGTTGCGGGAGGCCGCGGTGCGGGCCCCGCTCGACGAGCCGTTGCAGGCGGGTCTGGTGCTGGCGCTGGCGGCGGCCGGTCAGCAGGCCGAGGCGCTCGCCGTCGTTCAGCGGGTCCGCGAGCAGCTGGCCGACGATCTCGGTGTCGATCCGGGCGCCGAGCTGACCGCGGCGTACGCGGCGGTCCTGCGGCGTGACGCCGGGCGAACGGATGCCGCGGTCGCGCCGGTGCAACGGCCGAGGCCCGCGCAGCTGCCGGCGGATCCGGCGTCGTTCGTGGGCCGCCGGACGGAACTGGCCCGGGCGCTGTCGTTGCATGCCGGCGGTGACGCGGCGGCGACGGTGGTGATCGGTGCCGTGGGCGGCATGGCGGGGGTGGGGAAGACGACCCTCGCGGTGCACTGGGCGCATCAAGTCGCCGATCAGTTCGCCGACGGCCAGCTGTACGTGAATCTGCGCGGATTCTCGGCGGAGCCGGAGGTCATGCGTCCGGAGCAGGCGCTGCGCGGTTTCCTGGACGCGCTCGGCGTCGCCCCGCAGAACGTCCCGGTCGAGGTGGACGCCCAGGCGGCGCTCTATCGCAGCCTGCTGACCGGCCGCCGGATGCTGGTCCTGCTGGACAACGCCCGGGACGTCGAGCAGGTGCGGCCGCTGCTGCCGGGGGCGGGTGGCTGCCTCGCGATCGTCACCAGCCGCAACGCGATGACGGGGCTGGTCGCCGCCGAGGGCGCGCAGTCGCTGACGCTGGACGTGTGGCCCGCCGACCAGGCCCGTGACTTCCTCGCCCGCCGGCTCGGCGCCGACCGGGTGGCCGCGGAGCCCGAGGCCGTGGAGCACATCGTCACGCTGTGCGCCGGGCTGCCGCTGGCGCTGGCCATTGTGGCGGCCCGGGCCGTCACGAATCCCGCGTTTCCCCTGGCCGTCTCCGCGGCGGAGTTACGGGAGGCGCACGGCAGCCTCGAAGCGTTCAGCGGCGCCGACGCGGGTACCAACGTGCGGGCGACGTTCTCCTGGTCGTACCGGACGCTCAGCCCCGAGGCCGCGCGGCTGTTCCGGCTCCTGGGCACTCTGGCCGGACCGGATGTCGGCCTGGCCGCGGCGGCGAGCCTGGTCGGTGCGCCGGTCCGGCAGGTGCGGCCGCTGCTCGCCGAACTGACCGCGGCCCACCTGCTCCTGCAGCCCTCACCCGGCCGGTTCGGGTTCCATGAGCTGCTGGCGGCGTACGCGGCGGAGCTGGCCGAGACGGTCGACGGGGTGGCCGAGTCGGATCTCGCCGGCCGGCGGATCGTCGAGTACTACCTGCGCGCGGTGTCGCGGGCGGACCACCTGCTGCTGCCGAAGCGGATACCCGCGCGGCTCGACCGGCCGCCGGTCGACGGTCACGTCGTCGACGAGCCGATGGCGGATCAACCCGCGGCGCTGGCCTGGCTGACCGCCGAGCGGGCCGTGCTGACCGCGCTGATCGAACGGACCGCCCGGGACGGCCGGCATGTCGAGACGCGGTCCCTCGCCGACCGCCTGGACGCCTTCCTGCACCGGCAGGGGCACTGGCACGACTGGGTCGCGGCCCGCCGCCACGCGCTGCTCGCGACCGAGCGCGGCGCCGACCGGGCCGCCCTGGCCGGCGCGTACCGCGGCCTCGGGCACGCGCTGACCCAGGTGCGTCGTCACGACGAGGCACGTGCCCAGTTCACGCTCGCCCTGGCCGGTTTCGACGGCACCGGCGACCGCACGGAGCAGGGCCATGTCTACCGCGGGATCGCGCGCACCTACGTGCACGAGGGCCGGTACGCCGAGATGGTGCGCCATTGCGAGCTGGCCGGCGACCTCTACCGGGCCGACGGCAACGACAACGGGTACGCCAAGGCGCTCAACGAGGCCGGTTTCGGGTACGCGCACCTCGGCGACTTCGCCACGGCGCTGCGGAACTGCACGGCGGCGCTGGCGATCTTCGAGCGGCTCGGCGACCGGCACGGCCAGGCGGCCACATTGGACAGTATCGGCTACGCCCACCACCGTCTCGGTGATCACCGGGTCGCCATCGAGTTCCTCGGCCGCGCGCTGCAGATGTGTCGCGAGGTTGGCGAACGGTACGGCGAGGCCGAGACGCTGATGCACCTGGGCGACGCGTGGCAGGCCTACGCGGACGGCAGGGCCGCCGCGGAGCACTGGCGGGCGGCGGAGGCGATCCTCGTCGAGCTCGGCCATCCCGATCTTGAGCGGGTCCGGGCCAGTCTCGCCGCGGCCGCGCCGCCCGCGTACCAGGGGGCATTGGTCACAGGCTCGTGATCAGGCCGCCGTCGATGATGAAGTCGGCGCCGGTCACGTTTCCCGCTCGGCCGCCGGCCAGCAGCAGGACGAGGTCGGCCACCTCCTCCGGTCGGGTGAACCGGCCGGTCGCGGACTGCCCGGCGGCCTGCCGCGCCACCGCTTCCGGGTCACCGCCGCCTGCGCGGGCGACGGTCGCCGCGACGCCCTCGGTGCCCAGCCACAGTGATGTGCTGACCGGCCCGGGGCTGACGGTGTTGACGCGGATACCGCGCGGCCCCACCTCCTTCGACAACGCCTTGCTGAAACTCAGCAGGGCGGCCTTCGCGGCGCTGTAGTCGATGACGAGCGGATCGGGCAGCCGCGAGTTCACCGAGGCCACCGTCACGATGGTCCCCGCGCCCCGGTCGAGCAGGACGGGCAGGGCCGCGCGGGTGGTGCGTACTGCGGCGAGGAGGTTGATGGTCAGCGTCGAGATCCAGTCGTCGTCGGTGACGGACAGGAACCCGCCGGTACGCGGCTGAACGGCGCCGACGTTGTTGACCAGAATGTCGAGGCCGCCGGTGGCGGAGGTCGCCTCGGCCACCAGGGTCGCCGGGCCGTCCGGTGTGGACAGGTCGACCGCCACCGGGTGTACGCGCCCGTCGGCGGCGAGCTGGGCCAGTTCGGGGGTGACATGACGGGCCCCCGCGGTGACGTGGACGCCCTCGCCAGCCAGCGCCTTCGTGATCGCGAGTCCGATGCCCTTGCCCGCGCCGGTGACAATCGCGGTCTTGCCGGTCAGCTGCAAATCCATGACGAGTCCTTCTCGGTTGCTTCTCGTGTCCTTCTCGTGGGCCGGCCGGCCCCGCGGTGGCGTCGCCATGCCGGGGCCGGCCGGTGGTGCTCGGTCGGTGCTGCTCGCAGGGTGCTGCTCGGACGGTGGATCAGAGTGGCGGGCGCTCAGGCCAGGAAGGTGAGCAGGAGCCGGGTGAGTTCGGCCGGGTGCTCCTCGTAGATCCAGTGGCCGGAGTTCGCGATCACGGCGCCGGTGACGTTGGTCGCGTACTGCCTGACCTGGGTTTCCTCGGTGTCGCGCAGGCTGCCGTCGGCGCCGATGGCCAGCACCGGCATGGTGAGCTTGACCTCGGCGTACGTCAGGTTGTCGGCGATGTCGGCGGGGAAGGCCCGGAACCATCCGAAGCTCGCCTTCAGATGAGCGGGGTCGCGCAGGTACCGGGCGAACTCGCGGACCTCGACCGGCCCGATGGCGTTCTTCTGGACCTCGAGCGAGTCGGTGAACCGGTCCACCCACACCTCCTCCCGGCCCTGGACGAGTTGTTCGGGCAGGCCGTTGGTCAGGGAGAAGAAGCCGAAATGCCAGGCACCCGGGCCCTTGTCCGTCAGGGACGGGAAGGTGTACAGGTTCGCGTCCGGGATGGGCGCCTCGCTGAGCACCAGCTTGGTCACCTCACCCGGGTGGGCGGCGGCATAGGCGTACGCGACCATGGTGCCGATGTCGTGCCCGACCAGCCGGATGTCGTGGTTCAGGCCGAGCTTCACGAGCAGGCGGTGGATGTCGTCCGCCATGGTCTTCTTGTCGTAGCCGCCGGCCGGGGCGTCGCTGCCGCCGGCGCCGCGCAGGTCGGGCGCGATGACCGTGTAGTGCTTGGCCAGCTCCGGCAGCAGCCCCCGCCATTCGTACCAGGTCTGCGGGAAGCCGTGCACCAGAACCAGCGTCGGGCCGCTGCCGCCGCGTACGTAGTTGATCCCGACGGTGCCGACGGAGACCTTCTGCTCCGTGAAGCCGTACGGCACGCGGCGTTCGCGGCCGTCGTGGGCGGCAGCGGCCGCGGGCAGCAGGAACACGAGGGCCGCCGCCATCGCCAGCCACCGCAGCCGGCCGTGCCCGGCGAGACGGGTGCTCACAGCGACTGCTCCTGGAGCCACGCCAGGCACGCGTCGGCGACGTCGCGCCAGCCGCTGTCGATGGTCAGCGAATGCGCCCGGTCGGGGAACTCCAGGATGTCGTTGACCGTGCTGGCGTGCCGGTACTGCTTCAGCGTGGCGCGGGTGACGGACTCGGGCACCGTGTGGTCCTTGCCGCCCATGATCAGCAGCAGCGGGCCGCGGGATTCGTTGGCGGTGTCCACCTTGGCCGGCGAGTGCGGGTTGAAGTTGGCCGCCGCCGCCTCGAACAGCGGCTTGCCGGGCGCGGGGATCGTCCACCGCTCGTACAGCTCCTGCGACTCCGCTTCGGAGACGGCGTTGCCGAACGCGAACCGGAACTGCTCCTCGGTCAGCGAGACGGCCTTGTGCAGGTTGCCGGGGTTCTTGAACACCGGCAGCGTCGCCCGCAACGCGGACAGCGGCAGCGGCAGGACGCCCTTGATCTGAGCGGCGTCGATGGCGATCGCGGCGGCGGCCAGGTCGAGGCCGAGCAGCTTCTGGGCGATCATGCCGCCGAACGAGTGCCCGATGAGGATCGGCTTGGTGTCGAGCTGCTCGATGATGCCCGCGTAGTGCTGGACCACGTCGTCGATGCCGTGGTCGGCGAGGCGTTCGGGGTGGGCGCGGGTCTCCTCGACGGTGTCGGCGTCGCCCGGCCAGCCCGGCGCGGCCGGAGCGTAGCCCGCTTCGCGGAACAGGTCGGACCATGGCGTCCACGAGGTGGCGTGCAGCCACAGTCCGTGGATGAAGATGACCGGTGTCGGCGTGTGCATGGTTCTCTCCCAGGTGAGCGTGGCGACGGTCAGGCCGTGGCGCGGGCGGCGGCGCGGACGAGGTCCACGACGAGGTTGGGGTGGGTGACGAAATACGCGTGCGAGGCGCCGGGGATCTCCACCGTGTGCGAGCCGGCCCGGGCGGCCATGGCGCGCTGGGACGCCGGCGGGATCGCCTGGTCGGCGCCCGACACCGCGTACCACGACGGGATGCCGCGCCAGGCGGGCTCTCCCGAGGGCGTGTCCAGCGCGGTCAGCGTGACGGGGCGCTGGGTGGCCGCCATCGCCAGCGCCTGCGCGGCGCCGACCTCGCTGATGAACGCCCGGCGGAACTCCTCCGGCCGGATGGAGAGCTCCACGTCGGTGCCGCCGCCCGCGATCGGGATCTGCGTGGCGGCGACCACGTCCGGCAGGGAGCCGCCGGCGCTGAGGGCGAAGGCGGACTCGCCCGCGTCGGGGACGAACGCGGCGATGTACACCAGCGCCTTGACGTTCGGGTTCCCGGTCGCGGCGTTGGTGATCACCGCGCCGCCGTAGGAGTGCCCGACGAGGACGACCGGGCCGGTGATCGAGGCGAGCACGGCCGAGACGTACGCGGCGTCGGTGGTCAGCGCGCGCAGCGGATTGGCCACCGCGACGACCGGGAAGCCGTCGGCCTGCAGGCGCTGGACCGCGCCGGTCCAGCTCGACGCGTCGGCGAACGCGCCGTGCACGAGCACGACGGTCGGCCGGGCGCGCCCGGCGGCACCGGGGCCGGCCGCGGCGGCCGCCTGCGCGGGGGCGGCGGACGCGACGATGCCCAGGCTCGCGGCGGCCGACACAGTGGCGAGTCCGGTCAGGACGGTTCTTCGTGATGCGGTGTTCATAGCGGTATGCCCTTTCAACGAAGAGTCCGCGCGGCCGTGATGATCACGTCCGCGACGGCGGTGGGCTGGGAGACCATGACGGCGTGCGAACCGGCCGTCTCGGTGATGTGCGATCCGGCGCGCCGGGCCATGTGGCGCTGGGCGTCGACGTGGATGGCCTGGTCGTCGGTGGCCACGAGGTACCACGACGGCAGCCGCCGCCAGGCGGGTACGCCCGAGGCGTCGGCGAAACCGGCCGCCGCGATCGGCCGCTGGCTCGCGGCCATGACCGCCGCGTCCGCCGGGGCAACGTCGGCGGCGAAGACCGCCGGGAACCGGGCCCGGTCGACGCTCAGGTCGACGGCCTTGCCGCCGTCCGCGGCGCGTACCACGGTCTGGCGCAGCGCCGGCCCCATGAGCGTCGCCGGGAACCGCTCGCCGATCGAGGCGAGGCTCTCGCCTTCCTCGGGGGCGAACGCGGTGATGAACACCAGCCCGACCGCCTGGGGGAGCTCGGCGGCGGCGTTGCTGATCACCGCGCCGCCGTAGCTGTGCCCGACCAGCAGTACCGGGCCTTCGATGTCGGCGACCATGTCCGCCACGTATCCCGCGTCCGCGGCCAGTCCCCGCAGCGGGTTGGCGACGGCCCGCACGTCCAGGCCGGCCGCGTGCAGCTGCCCGACGACGGCCGACCAGCTCGACGCGTCCGCGAACGCGCCGTGCACCAGGACGGCCGTCAGCCCGCTCTCGGTGCCCTGTGATTGCGTCACTGCTTCCACCTCCGTATCGATGTCGCCGTACGGTAGGCAGGAGCGGGTGCGGGATCAGTGACGAAAGAGTGACGACGCCCCGACCAGGGCAGACATGCCGGAGAGAGGGCGAGGCGGTCCGCGCCGAGGGCGGCAACCCCGGTGAGCCGGGCGGCTCTACGCGGTGAGGACGGGCAGCGTGTCCGTGCCGTGCTGGACGAATCCCCGGGCGCCGTAGCGGAACGCGAGCGGCCTGTCCGGGTCCAGTCTCAGCCCGGGGCAGGCGTCCAGCAGGACCGACAGCGCGGCTCTGGCTTCGATGCGAGCCAAGGGGGCGCCGACGCAGTAGTGGGCGCCGATGCCGAAGCCGAGGTGGGTGCCGCGGCGACCCATGATGAACGACTCGGGTTCGGCGAAGGCGTCCGCGTCGAAGTGCGCCGCCGCGATGGCCAGGTACACCATGCCGCCCGCGGCGATGGGCGTACCGGCGATCTCGGTGTCGCGCAGGACCAGCCGGTAGAGTCCGGCCGTGGGGCTGGCCCACCGCAGCGCCTCGTCGAACGCGGCGTCCATGGTGGACGGATCGGCGCGTACGCGTCGCATGGCCTCGTCGTGCAGCAGCAGCGACACCAGGGTGCCCGCCAGCAGCTGGATGGTCGTCTCGAAGCCGCCCAGCAACAGCCCGACCACCGCGACGGTGACCGCCTCGGGGGTGTAGCCGCCTTCGTCGAGGTGCGCCTTGATGATCTCGCCGAGCAGGTTGTCGCCGGGCGTGACGCGTTCCCGCTCGACCAGACCCGTGATGTAGTCACTCATCTCCTGGAACGCGCGCCCGCCGGGTTCGGCGAACTCCGGGTTCATCGGCGAGGCCAGCCAGGCCATGACCTCGCGTACCCAGATCAGGCCCTGGTGGCCGAGGTCGTCGGGGACGCCGAGCAGGTTGAGGAAGACGGTCATCGGGTAGTACGCGATGGCCTCGCTCATCAGCTCGGCGCCGGGGCGGCCGGCGAGCGGCCGGAAGGTGCGCTCGGCGAGCGGGCGGACCATCTCGGCGTAGCGGCGGCTGGCGCTCGCGCTGAAGAAGCGGTTGTGGATCCGGCGCTGGCGGGAGTGCTCCTCGCCGTCCTGGGAGATCATGACGCCCGCCATCGGGCCCATGCCGTAGAACCGCGTGCTGAAGGTGGCCGTGTCCCGCAGGGCCGCGGCCACGTCGCGGTAGCGCAGCACGAGGGGAGCGCCCATGGCCTCGTCGAACACGACGGGCTGCTGCCTGCCGAGGAGGGCCAGCGCAGAGCCGAACCCCGCCGGCGAGGGCGAGCTGTTCGCGAAGGGGCTGTCGGCGCTCGCAATCATGCGGCCAGTTTAGATTTGTCGATTGATGATCGGCCCTGCCGATCGGGCCGTGTCACTCTCCGGGGTGGTCGCGGGCGGGAAAGGCGATCTGGACCTCCAGCCCCCCGCCCGGCCGCGCGTACGCGGTGAGCCGTGCTCCATGGGCGTCGGCGATGGCCCGCACGATCGACAGCCCGAGCCCGTGCCGCCCGTCGTCGGCGACCCGGTGCAGCCGCTGGAACGGTTCGAAGAGCCGCTCGACCTCGGCCGCCGGGATCACCGGTCCTGTGTTGGCGATGCTGAGCAGCGCGGTCCCGTCGCCGGTCCGGGTACCGAGGGAGATCGTGCCCGGGGAGACGTTGTAGTGCAGGGCGTTGTCGTACAGGTTGGCGAGCAGGCGGGCCAGCAGCGCCGGGTCGCCGGGCAGCCCGGCCGGCTCCAGGCTGGTCGTGACCGTCAGGCCGCGCCGTTGCGCCTCGGCGGCGCGTTCGGCCACGACCGGCCGGGCGATCTCGGCGAGGTCGACCGGCTCCGTCGGGCCGCGCCCGTGCTCGCTGCCGGCCAGGGTCAGCAGCGATTCCAGCAGGCGGCCGCGCCGGCGGTTCACGACGAGCAGCCGCTCGAAGTTCGCCCGGTAGTCCTCGGCCGTCGCCTGCGGGTCGATGAGCGGTTCTTCGAGGAGCGCGTGTTCGACCGTCAGCGGCGTACGCAGTTCGTGGGCGGCGTTGGCGACGAACCGCTTGTGCCCGTCGAGGGCCGCCTCCAGCCGGCCGAGCAGGCCGTCGATCGTGTCGGCGAGATCCTTGAACTCGTCCCGCGGGCCGCTCATCGCGAGCCGCCGGTGGATGTTCGAGCCGGAGATCTGCCGCAGGTCGGCGGTCATCGTACGGACCGGCCGCAGCGTACGCCCGGCGAACAGCCAGCCGAGCAGGAGCGAGACGGGAGCCATGACGGCCAGGGCGATGCCGGGGACGACGAGCATGTCGACGCGGAACGCCCGGTACGCGGCCGGGACCGCCGCGGGGACGCTGCCCGGGCCGCCCGGCGGGGCGGGCGCGTCGGCGGGCGGCAGGTCGCGGGCCAGGAAGTAGACCAGGGCCAGCAGGATGACGGCGGACAGCACGGACATCGCGCAGTAGAGCAGGGTGAACCGCCGCCGCAGCCGGTGGGTGGGGGTGCTCATCTCAGATCCGGTAGCCGGCGCGGGCGACGGTCTCGATCAGTGCGGGCTCGCCGAGTCTGGCGCGCAGCCGGTTGATGGTCGCCTTGACGGTGGTGGTGAACGGGTCGGCGGCTTCGTCCCAGACCCGGTCGAGGAGTTCCTCGGCGGAGATCACCCGGCCCCGGCCGGCGAGGAGGTATTCGAGGACGGCGAACTCCTTCGGGCTCAGCGTCAGCCGCTCGCCGGCCCGGGTGGCCGTCCGCTGCGCGGGATCCAACCGCAGATCCCCGTGCACGAGGACCGGCGGGACCGCCAGGCGGGTACGCCGTGCGACCGCGCGGATCCGGGCGACGAGTTCGGCGTACGCGAAGGGTTTGGGCAGGTAGTCGTCGGCGCCCAGGCCGAGGCCTTCGACCCGGTCGGCGACGGTGCCCGACGCGGTGAGCATCAGGACGCGGGCGGGGGCCTCGGCGGCGACGAGGGTGCGGCAGACGTCGTCGCCGTGCACGCCGGGCAGGTCCCGGTCGAGGACGACGACGTCGTAGTCGACGACGCCGGTGCGTTCGAGGGCGGCGCCACCGTCGTACGCGACGTCGACGGCCATGCCCTCGCGGCGCAGCACCCGGGCGACCGAGTCCGCCAGCTCGGTCTGGTCCTCGACCACCAGCACTCTCATCGTCCGAGGTTAACCGGCCCGCCGTCACAGCCCGGTCACAGCCGGGCGGACCTTCCTGTGACCGTCCGCCCGCTAGAACTGGCCCGGCAACCAACGGCACGGCAACGAGAGGCAAGCCACTGCACAGGCAGGCGCCAAATCAGGCAAGTACCAGATCAGGCAAGCACCAGACTTGGAGGGGACGACATGACGCCGGTCATTGAGACGGCGGGACTGACCAAGCGCTACCGGCACACGACGGCGCTGGCCGACTGTTCGGTACGCGTACCGGCCGGGCGGATCGTGGGGCTGGTCGGGCCGAACGGGGCGGGCAAGACGACGCTGCTCGGGCTGACCTGCGGGCTGATCGCGCCGACGGCCGGGACGATCTCCGTTCTCGGGGACCGCCCGGCGGCCGGGGCGGCCCAGCTGGCCCGGGTCGGCTTCGTGGCCCAGGACGCCCCCGCGTACGCGACGCTGTCGGTCGCCGACCATCTGCGGCTCGGGGCCCGGTTGAACCCGCGCTGGGACATGCCGCTGGCCGAGGGGCGCGTCCGGCGGCTCGGCCTGGACCCGGCGCAGAAGGCCGGGCGGCTGTCGGGCGGCCAGCGGGCCCAGCTCGCGCTGACGGTCGCCGCCGCGAAACGGGCCGAGCTGCTCATCCTCGACGAGCCGGTCGCGGCACTGGATCCATTGGCCCGCAACGCTTTCCTGCGCGACCTGGGGGAGTTCGCGGCGGAGCTGGGGGTCACCGTCGTGCTGTCCTCGCACCTGCTCGGCGACGTCGAGCGGGTCTGCGACCACCTCATCGTGCTCGCCGCCGGACGGGTACAGCTCGCCGGCGACGTCGCCGACCTGCTCGCGGTCCACTACCGGCTGACCGGCGACCCCGCCGGCCTGCCCGCGGTCGCCGAGGTCGTCCACGCCGAGACCACCGGACGCGACCGGACCGCGATCGTCCGCTCACCAGAGCCCGTCCCCGGCGCCGAGCGCGCGTCGCTGGAGGACGTCGGGCTCGCGTACATGACCCGGGCACTGGAGGGACACCGATGATCTGGCTCACCTGGCGGCAGTTTCGCACCCAGTCCCTGGTCGCGCTGGGGTCGCTCGCCGCGCTGGCCGGCTACCTCGTGCTCCTCGCCCTGCAGTCCAGGCACGCGTACGCGACGGACATCGTGAACTGCGTACCGGCGGAGTGCGCGAGTGCCCGGCGGGCGTTCGCCGAATCGTTCGGCGGCCAGTTCACCGTTCTCGGCGGGCTGCTGGTGGTCGTGCCGGGGCTCATCGGGATCTTCTGGGGCGCCCCGCTCATCGCCCGGGAACTGGAGGAGAAGACCGACCGGCTCGTCTGGAACCAGAGCGTTCCGCGTACGCGCTGGCTCGCCGTGAAACTCGGCCTCCTCACGGTGGCCGCCGCGGCCGTCGCCGGGGTGTTCAGCCTCCTGCTGACCTGGAGCGCCAGCCGGTACGACCTGGTGATGGGCGAGCGGTTCGGCGTGCTCAACTTCGCCGCCCGCAACCTCGTCCCGGCCGGGTACGCGGCGTTCGCCTTCGTCCTCGGCGCGGTCGCGGGGCTGCTGGTGCGGCGTACGCTGCCGGCCATGGCGATCACCCTCGCGGTGTTCGCCGCGGCCCAGATCCTGATGCCGTCCCTGGTACGCGCCCATCTGATGCCCCCGGTGTCGGCGACGGTGACGTTCACCGAGGACACGATGGCGCGCTCCGATCTGATGGGCGTGAGCGACACCCGGGCGTGGATCGACGGGTACACGATGCCGGGCGCCTGGTCGCTGTCGTCCCGCAGCCAGATCTTCAACGCCGACGGCAGCGCCTTCACCGCGCAGCAGGCGCATCAGTGCGACGGGAACGGTCCGCAGGAGACCATGGCCTGCACCGCCCGGTTGAACCTGCACTTCGGCTACACGTACCAGCCCGCCGACCGGTACTGGCGGTTCCAGTGGATCGAGCTGGCGCTGTTCGGCGGGCTGACCGTGCTGCTGGCCGGGGTCGGGTTCTGGGCGATCCGCCGCTACTCCGGCTGAGGCGGGCGGATCGGGGCCGGCGTCGCGCGTACACCTGAGGCTGTTCGCTGCAGGACCACGACGCAGACGAGGACGATCATGGCCGTCACCACCGCCGCGGGGGTGACGGCCTCGCCCAGCAGCAGCGCCGACCAGCAGAGGGTGATCAGCGGCTGGGCGAGCTGGATCTGGCCGACCCGCGCGACGCCGCCGCGGGCGAGGCCGCCGTACCAGGCGAAGAAGCCCAGGAACATCGACACCCCGCTCACGTACGCGAACGCCGCCCACCCGCCGCCGCCGGTGTGCGGCGGGTGGGCGAGCGCGGAGGCGACCGTGATCGGCAGGCTGACCGGCAGCGCGACGATCAACGCCCAGCAGATGGTGCGTGCGCCGCCGAGGTCGCGGGCGAGCGCGCCGCCCTCGGCGTAGCCGAGTCCACACAGGACGTTCGCCGCGAGCAGGAACAGGTCGGCGCGGGTGAGTGACCCGCGGACGCTGCCCAGCAGGATCAGGAACGTCAGGACGGCCGCGACTCCGGTGAGGCTGGCCAGCCAGAACGGCCAGCGGGGGCGTTCGCCGGCGCGCAGCACCGCGAAGATCGCGGTGGAGGCCGGCAGCACGGTGACGACGACCGCGCCGTGCGCGGCGGTCTGCGTGGTCAACGCGAGCGACGTGAACAGCGGGAACCCGACCACCACACCGACCGCCACGATCGCGAGCCGCCACACCTGCGTACGCGTCGGCCGCTGGGCCCGCACGGCGAGCAGGTAGGCCGCGGCGAGGCCGGCCGCGACGACGGCCCGGCCGAACGCGACGAACCACGGGTCGAGATCGCGTACGGCGACCCTGGTCATCGGCAGGCTCATGCTGAAGGCGAGCACGCCCAGCAGGCCGAGGAGCAGGCCCGCCGTTATCGCCGGCGGCGCGGTAACGTTACTCTTGGCTCTCATGAATGACGGTAACGCACGGGACCGCGTTATCCAAGATCTCCGTACGCGGGTGGCCGGGTCCGGCGTCGGCGCGCGCCTGCCGTCGGTGCGGGAGCTGACCGCCCGGCATCAGGCGTCACCGGTCACCGTGGCCGCGGCGATCCGGCAACTGGTGGCCGAAGGCCTGGTGGAGGCACGCCCGGGCCAGGGAACCTTCGTCTCCGGTGCCCCAAGCCCCGGCCGGTCGGGTACGCCGGAGTTCTCGTGGCAGACCGTCGCGCTGGGGGAGCGGCGGGCGGGCGAGGACGAACTGCGCGCGTTGCTCGCGTTACCGCCCGCCGGAGCGATCCCGCTCTCCGGCGGCTACCTGGACGTCGAGCTGCAACCGACCGCCGCGCTGGGCGCCGCGCTCGCCCGGGCCGCGCGGCAGCCCGCCTCCTGGGCCCGCGGTCCGGTCGAAGGGCGGCCCGACCTGCGCGCCTGGTTCGCGCGCTCCACCGGCTCCGCCGCCGCTTCCGGGGGCGCGGGCGGCCTGCGGGAGGACGACATGCTCCTGTGCGCGGGCGGCCAGGCAGCGCTGTCCACCGTGGTGCGGGCGCTCACGTCCCCCGGTGACACGCTGCTCGTCGAATCGCCCACGTATCTCGGGATCCTCGCCCTCGCCCGCTCCGCCGGGCTGCGGGTCGTCCCGGTGCCGGCCGACGCGGACGGCGTACGGCCCGATCAGCTGGAGGCCGCCCTCGCGTACACGGGGGCGCGGCTCTTCTACTGCCAACCGTTGTACGCCAACCCTTCCGGGGCCACCCTCGCGCCCGGCCGCCGGGCCTCGGTCCTCGCAGCGGTACGCGCGGCCGGCGCCTTCCTCATCGAGGACGACTACGCCCGCGACCTGACGATCGACGGGGAGGCTCCGCCACCGCTGGCCGCCGACGACCCGGACGGGCACGTCATCCACATCCGGTCACTGACGAAATCGGCGGCGCCGGGGCTGCGTATCGCCGCTCTGGGCGCGCGCGGCCCGGCCGGTGCCCGGCTGCGGTCGGCCCGGCTGGTCGACGACTTCTTCGTGGCCGGGCCGCTGCAGCAGGCGACCCTCGAACTGGTCACCTCGCCGGGCTGGGACCGGCACCGCCGGGCGTTGCGGGCGGCTCTGCGTACGCGCCGGGACGCGCTGGCGTCGGCGCTGGCCCGCCACCTTCCCGACCTCGTCCCCTCGGTGTTGCCCCGGGGCGGACTGCACCTCTGGGTACGCCTTCCCGACGGCACCGACGACATCGGACTCTCGGCCGCCGCGGCAGCGGAAGGAGTGATCGTCTTCCCCGGCAGGCCGTGGTATCCCGCCGAACCGCAAGCGCCCCATCTCCGCCTCACGTACGCGGCCGCGGCCCCGGACCTCATCGAGGAAGGAGTACGGCGGTTGGCCCGCGCCATGGCGAAGACGTCATGATCAAGGCCCGCCCGGCGACGGTGAAGGATGCGTCGCCCCACTCACCTGGCAGTGGAGGCTCCGGAGCGAAGCGGAGAAGCCGGAACGGTCTCCCGCGCGAGGAGCGGAGGTGAGATCGACGAACCCGGGACATGATCTTGATCTTGATCGATTTTCACTGCCCGAATTGGCCAGGGTCGAGGTCGGCGGCGAGTTCGGCCGGCGCTCTCATCCGCCAGGCGTCGACGACGAGTTCGGCCAGCCGCTCCTCGCTGAGCCGTTCCAGCCGGGCCAGGACGAGCGGCAGCCCGTCGTAGGACTCGGTGGTGAAGAACAGTTCCGGCTCGCCGAGCAGCAGCGCCTGCTTCTCGGCCTCGTCCCCGACGTAGAGGACGGCGATGTCGGTGCGGATGACCCGCGGCTTGCCCGGATGCCGTTCGGGATACGACCAGACGAACCCCTTGTCGCCGACCCGGAAGTCGAAGCCCTCGCTGTCGATCTCGACGACGTGGGGCAGGGCGAGGGCCAGGCGGCGGACGTCGTCGGCGTCAGCCATGGCGGCCTCGTCGGTGGGTCGGCGGATTTCGCACGCCGTCCAGGGTACGGGCTGACGCCCTGCCTGCGCGGCAGCAGGCGGCAGGCGAACTCAGACGCCGCGACGCCCGCCGGCCGGTACCGCCGGAGCGTACCGATCGGCGGCCGCCGCACCTCTTCACCCCCGGGCCGACAGCAGGTCGCCGAGCCGCTGGAACATGTCCGGGACCTGCTTGCCCAGCTGCGCCTTGACGAGGTGCTCGGCGAGCTTGGGCACCCCGTCGAGTTCCAGCCGGAACGTCAGCCGGCTGCCGTGGGCGCCGTCCGGGCCGACCGCGTACGCCTGGGTGACGGCGGGCTGCGCGCCGGGGTCGGTCCGCAGGGTGATCCGCTCGCCGGGCGCGTAGTCGGTGACGGTGAGGGCGACCTCGGTACGCCGGCCCATCACCTTGCGGGTCTGGATCAGCCGGGTGCCGATGCCGACCGGCGCGGTGTCCAGGCCGGACACTTCGAGGACGTCCTTCTGCCAGGCGGGATAGCCGGCCAGGTCGGTGAGGGCGGCCACGACCGTCTCCGGATCGCTGAGGTACGTGGTGTCGTGCTCGACGACGATCATGTGCGGGCTCCTACCTGGTGGCGTACAGGAGTTGGGCGGTGAGGGGGTTGAGCTCGACGGGCGCGTCGTCGCCGATGACGACGGTGCCGCCGAGGTTCGCGAGCCGGCCGTTGACGACGGCGTTGGGTTCGAACGCGAAGGTCATGCCGGGGGCGAGCGGGAGTTCGCCGCCCATGGTGGGGACGTCGAACAGGCGGCCGTAGGCGCGGGCCTCGGGCATGCGGCGCAGGCCGGAGCCGAAGCCGCAGACGGGCCCCATCGGGTTGAGCGAGTGGATCAGCGGGTGGACGTTCCACGCGCCGGCGTCGCGCAGCGGTGCCTGCATCGCCTCGACGATGTCGCCGAACGTGTTGCCGGGCCGGGCGACGGCGAGTCCGGCGTCGTAGCCGGCCCGGGCGATCTCGGCGGCGGCCTTGATGTCGGGGTGGGGTTCGCCGACGGCGATCGCGACCTGGTGCTGGGTCTCCTTCATCCCGAACCGGCAGAACACCTCGGCCATGATCACGTCGCCGTCGGCGAGGACGCGCGGGGCCTGCGGGCGGTAGGACCAGACGGGCGGGCCCCAGGAGATGAAGCCGGGGCCGGTCGACAGCAGCATGCCCGGCGCCGCGACGCCGAGGCGGAACGCGGCCGCCATCCCGGCTGCGTAGACGTCGGCTTCGCTGACGCCCGGCCCGGCGGCGGCGCGCATCGCCTCGGCCATCGCGTCGCCGGCCGCGGCCGAGTACCGGATCACCGCGAGTTCCTCGTCGGACTGGCAGACGGTGGCGAACAGGTAGCCCAGGCCGACCGGTACGAAGGTGGCCTCCGGCAGCTCGGCGAGCACCTCCGTCCACATGCGATAGGGCAGGATCGGGTTGATGTGGAACGGGGGGTAGGGGTCGAGGCCGAGGACGCCGACGGAGGCCGCCTCCAGCCGGTGCTCCCGCAGCACCTCGACGAGGCCGGCGGCGTTCTTCGCGACCCGGATGCGGTCCGGGGCGATCCACAGGTCGTCGCCGCGCCGGGCGGCCTCGATGTGGTCGGTGATCGGCAGGTTCGACCAGGTGAGCTGGATCGGGTCGGCGTCCCGGCAGAAGACGACGATGGAGCCGGGGCGGTCGTTGGTGAAGTACGCGTCGGGCGCGAACGGGGCGAGGTCGGCGCATTCGTGCTCGCCGTAGGCGATGAGCGCGTCGAGCCCTTCGGCGGCCATGATGTCGCGGGCCAGGGTCCAGCGGCGGTCCCGCTCGGCCAGGCTGTACCGGGGTACGGAACTGATCATGTGGTCGACGGTAGGGATCGGCGGCCTGCCGGCGCGTCTGTCGCGTGACGGTACGCCGGTCGCGCGGGACGGGCCGCGCTTAGGTCATCGGCTCCGCCCGTATCAGTACCGCCGCGAGATCGGCCCTCGAAGCGACGCCGAGCTTCGGGTACGCCTTGTACAAATGGTAGCCAACCGTACGCGGGCTGAGGAACAGCTGGGCGGCGATGTCGCGATTGGACAGTCCGTTCGCGGCCAGCCGGACGACCTGCCGTTCCTGCGGTGTCAACGCCGTCAGCGGATCGGCGTTCGCGTCGCCTGCGGATCGCGGGGCGTACCCGGCGGCGCGCAGCTCGTCCCCGGCGCGGGTCTGCCAGCCGGCGGCCGCGAGCCGGTGGAACATCTCGTCGGCGGCGGTCAGCTGGACGGCCGCCTCGGCCCGCCGTTGCCGCCGCCGCAGCCATTCGCCGTACAGCAGGCGGGTACGGGCGTGCTCGATCGGGTACGCGTCGGCCGCGTGCAGCGCGAGCGCGCGTTCGTAGTGCGGTTCGGGGTCCGCCGCGAGCAGCGCCGCGCAGCGTTCGGCCACGGCCAGCGCCCACGGCTGCCGTGTCGCCTGCGCCCAGGCGGTGAACGTGGCGGCGGCCTCGCCCGCCTGTTCGGGGCGGCCGAGGCGGCCGGCGGCTTCGACGAGGTCGGGAAGCGTGTACAGCTGGAGGCTGACGCTGTGCCGGGCCGGACCGCCGGCCGCCGCCAGCAGACGGTCGAGCGCGCTGTCGTAGCGGCCCTGCTGCAGGTCGAGAATGGTCAGGGCGTGTTCGGCCCAGCCGGTGGCGGAGGCCCACTGCCGCTGCCCGGACGCGGCCAGGGCCTGCCGGGCGGCGGTCCGGGCGGCCTCGTCCCGGCCGTGGACGGCGTGCATCCAGGCGGTCAGCCCGGTCAGGTGGCCGCGGCGGTGGTGCTGGCGGGTGTCGGTGGCGATGCGCAGGGCTTCGTCCCGGGCGGCGAGGGCCTCCTCGGGTTCACCCAGCAGCTGGTGGGCGACGGCCAGCAGGCCCAGCGGCTGGGGCAGCAGCGTCGCCCGGCCGTCCCGGTAGCAGTCGGCGACCAGGACGGTGGCGAGCTCGCGGACCCGCCGGTGGTCGCCGAGCAGCAGAGCGGCGTGGGCGGCGGCCAGGCGCTGCGGCACCGGCACCCGCGGGTCGTCGGCCGCGTCCACATAGGCCGCCAGGTCGGCGACGGCGGCGGCCGGATCCCCGGCGGCGGCCCGGCGCAGACCGGCGACCAGCCCGGTCAGCGGCCCGCCGGCCGACTGCGCCAACCGGTCGAGGATCTCCAGCTGCTCGGAGCCGTGCGGGCCGCTCCAGGCGTACACGGCGGCGCGGGCGACGACCGAGGCCAGGAAGTCCGGCATCCCGGCGGCGGCCGGGACCGCGTCGTCGACGAGGATGCGCGCCGCGGCGAGGGGCGTGCCGCGTTCGAACTCCAGCAGTGCCCGGACCCCGGCCAGCCGCCGGATCGACGCCGGGTCGCCGTCGTGTCGGCCGGCCCGCCGGGCCAGCTCCTCGGACCGTTCCAGCTGGCCGGCCTCCAGCGCGGTGGCGGCCGCGTACCCGAGCCGCCGGAACCGGTCCACGGATGCGCCGGACAGGGTGGCGGCGCGCTCCGCCGTGGACGACGCGATGGACAGCGCCGCCCGCAGATCGGCCCGTTCGCACACCCCGTCGAGGGCCTCGGCCAGCTCGTCGTCGACACCGGTCGTGGCCGCGGCCCGGTGCAGCAGGCCACGGTCGCCGCCGGCGGTCTCGGCGAGCGCCCGGTGGGCGTCGACGCGTTCCTTGATGTCGGCGCCGACCTGGGCCGCGACCCGGACCAGCGGATGCCACAAGGCGATCCGCGCGTCGTCGGTCCGGATCAGCCGGGCCTGTTCCAGGAGCGCGAAGTCGTCGAGCGTGCCACCGGCCACCGCGGCAGCTGCCAGGATCGAGGGCCGGTCGTCGTCGCCCGCCACCGCCGTGACGAGCAGGCACCTGCGGGCCGCGGGCGGCAACGCCGAGATCCGGTCGCGGAAGCCGCGCAGCACCCGGCTGGGCAGCGTACCGGGTTCCACGAACGCCGGGGTCAGGGCCGCGAATCCGCCGGCCCGCTGCTCGGGGGTCAGCGACCGCGGCAGCTCCAGCAGCGCGAGCGGGTTGCCCTCCGCCTCCCTCAGCATCTGATCGCGTACGCCGAGCGCGAGGTCGGCGCTGTGTTCGGCGAGCAGCTGTTCGGCGGCGTCCGCGGGCAGTCCGGTCAGGTGCAGCTCGGGCAGTCCCGGCGTCTCGGTGAACCCGCCGTCGTCGCGGGCGGCGAAGACCACCGCGACCGGTTCGGCGTGCAGCCGGCGTACGGCGAACAGCAGCGCGTCGGCGGACTCGCGGTCCAGCCATTGGGCGTCGTCGACCAGGCACAGCAGCGGCCGGTCGGCGGACAGGTCGGCGAGCAGGGTCAGCACGCCCAGGCCGACCTGGAACCGGTTGGCGGCGTCGGCCGACAGCCCCAGCGCGCCGCGCATCGCCGTGCGCTGGGCCGGCGGGAGGGTGTCGATCCGGTCGAGGACCGGGCGCAGCAGCAGGTGCGCCGCGGCGTACGGCAGCTCCGCCTCGGTCGGCACGCCGGTGACCCGCAGCACGGCCAGGCCGGTCGCGGCGGTCTCGGCGAGGTCGTCGAGCAGGGCGGTCTTGCCGATGCCCGGCGCGCCGCGGACGACCAGGGCGGCGGACCGGCCGGCGCGGACGTCGCCGAGCACGGCCCGCAGCCGCGCACGTTCCTCGTCGCGTCCGCGCAAGGGCCCACCTCCAAGATCCGCGTGCGATGGTACGCGCCCGCGAGACCGGTTCGCGTTCCGCGGAAGACGACGCCCGGGCGACCGCGCATCCACTGTGGATGACGCGTCGGACCTGCGTGTTTGCGCGTTTCCCGGGTCGGGTCCGGGCATAATCCTCTGCGCGAGGTGACGCAATCGACTCCAGGGGGATGGATGCTCGCACGACGGGCGGTTCACGCGGCGGTCCTCGGGGCGCGGAAGCTGCTGTGGGGGACTCCGATCAGCCGCCTCGCGGTGACCGAGCGCCTCTACCGGGCGGCGATCCGGGCCATGTACGGCAGCGGTGAACGTGAAGCCCTCTACAAGGGACACCGTCTCACCGTCCCGTGCGCGGACGCGACGATCGTGCCGGGCATCCTCGGCGGCTACTACGAGTCGCTGGAGCTGGACATCTTCGCCGAGGCGTGCCGGGACGCGGCCACGGTCCTCGACGTCGGCGCGAACCTGGGCCTGTACGCGGTCCACGCCGCCCGCCACGCCCGCCCGGGTGCCCAGGTGCACTGCTTCGAACCGGTGCCGGCGAACGTGGAGCGGCTGCGGCGCAACCTGGCCGCCAACGGCGCGACGGCGATCGTCCACGAGGCCGCCGTCGGGGCGCGGCCCGGTTCGCTGGACCTGTTCCTGGCCCGCCACAACGTCGGTACCCATTCCGCGTCGGCGGAACTCAGCGGCGGTGCGGTCCGTTGCACCGTACCGATGATCACGGTGGACGGCGTGGCGGCCGATCTGCCCCGGGTGGACATCCTGAAGATCGACATCGAGGGCTACGACGGGTACGCGCTGCGGGGCGCCGCGGGCACGATCGAGCGGGACCGCCCGACCCTGTTCCTGGAGTACTCGCCCCGGGCGCTGCGCGCGTGCGGATTCGATCCGGCCGACTTCGCCGGGCCGCTGCGCGGGTACGCGTACTGCCTGGCGGTCGACGAGATCGGCCGGACCGTGCACGTGCTGGACGTCGACGGCCTGGACGACGTCCCGGCGCGGGCGGCGAATCTCGTGGTGACCGACGACGCCGATCTCGTCGGCCGGGCGCTGGCCCTGGCCGGATCGGCGCGGAAGGTGGACACGCCGATCACGCGGTAAGGATAGAAAAAACCCGTATTGCCCGATATCGCACCCGATTCCGCTACAGTACGTGTTGGTGCGAATACAGACAATACGGGGGTTTTCATGAGGCTCGGCCGCTCTGCGACGCCAGCTCACCGAAGTGCAGGATGGCAACCGAAGGTGGCCGCCGCGATGCTGTTCACCGGTGCCGCTCTGGTGCTGTCCGCGGCCCCGGCCGCCGCCCAGGCCGTCCAGCAGCCGGTCACCGGCGTGGCGGCGCTGGCTCCGGCGTACCCGGTGCAGAACGGCGACCTGGCGATCATCAGCGGCGCGCCCGCGTCCGGCAACACCATCACCGTACGCGGAAAAGGCTTCGCCCCCGGCTCGCAGGAGGAGCTCACGGTGGCGTCCCAGACGATCGCGCTGGGCACCTTCACCGCCAACGGCAGCGGGACCACGACCGCCACGGTCACCCTGCCGTCGCTGGAGGCGGGCACGCACACGCTGACGATGCAGGGCGCGCTCGCCGGCGGCGGCACCCTGATCCTGACCGCGGACTTCACGGTCGGGGAGTCCCTGCCGACGACCGGTTCCAACCTGCCGATCCGCCTCGCGGTGATGGGCGCCGGCCTGGTGGCCGTCGGCGCGCTGCTCGTGTCGCGGCGGATGCGGCGGCATGGCTGGTCCTGAACTGCTGGACGCCCGTACAAGTGACGACCGCCGGCCCGCGCCGGCGGTCGTCGCCACACCACGGTGCCCACCCGGCGGAGCGAAGCTGTTCTTCCTGATCTGCCTCGGCCTCACGGCCGTCGGCAACGCGGTCTTCCACGCCGTCACCAGCCGCGTGCTGGGCCCGGACGCGTACGGGGCCGTGGGTTCGTTCCTCGTCGTGATGGCCGTCCTGGCGGTGCCGGCCACCGTCGCCGAGACCCTGCTGACCTCGGCCGTGGCGCGCGCGTACCAGGCCGGGCGGCCGATCCGGGTGGCGCCTGCCGTGCTGCGGGCGGCCATCTGCGGCCTGGTGGTCGGCTCCGCCGTCTTCCTGTGCGCCCCGGTCCTCAGCTCCTTCCTGCACCTGGGCTCCCCGGCCTCGGTGTGGTGGCTGGCCGCGTACTGCGTACCGCTGGCCCTGGAGACCGTGCCGTGGGGCGTCCTGTGCGGACGGACGCGCTTCGGCGCCGCGGGCCTGGCCTCCCTCACCGGTACGCTCGCCCGGCTGGTCATCGTCGTCGCCCTGGCCGGGTTCGGGGTGCCCGGAGTCATCGCCGCGGTCGTGGTCGCCGACGTGATCCGGCTCGGCCTGCTGTGGCTGTACGCGCGCCGCCGCCCCGCCGCCGTGGCCGGCCCGGCCGAGACCCTCGACGTGCCCGCCGACCGCCTGCTGTCGGGCCTGGCCGCGCTCGGCGGCGGCTGGCTGCTGCTCGGCGCGGACACGATGCTGGCCCGGCACTGGTTCACTCCCACCGCGTCCGGCTGGTACGCGGCCGCGAGCACCGCCGCGCACGGCACCTTCCTGCTCGCCGGGATGGTGTGCCTGCTGGCCGTCCCGCAGTTCGCGGCCGGATCGCCGGTCGCGGCCCGCCGGACGTTGCGGCGTACCCAGGCGCGGGTCGTCGCCCTCGGCGCGGCCGCCGCCCTCGGCCTCGTCGTCGTCGGGCCGCTCGTCGTCGGCGCGGTCTTCGGGACTGGGTTCGCCGCGAGCCGTACGCTGCTGGCGCTGCTGGCCGTGGGGACCATGGGCATCAACGCGATCTGGTTGCAGGCCCAGTTCCAGCTGGCCCGGGCCGGCACCGGCACCCTGCTGCCGTGGCTCAGCCTCGCCCTGATCGCGGTCGGCGCCGCCGTCTGGCACGGTACGCCGACGCAGCTGGCGACCGTGGTCGCCGCCGGCTCGTGGGCCGGGGCGGCCATCGCCCTGCGGTACGCGTGGAGCGCCCCCGTCGAAGCCGTCCGGCCGCCCGCCACCGCGCCGGCGACCGTGGACCTGACCGTCGTCGTGCCGTACTACAACCCGGGTGATCTGCTGCGCCCCAACGTCGTCAACCTCCTGACGTCGCTGGGGGACTCCGGGGTCACCTTCGAGGTGATCACCGTCGGCGACGGGTGCACCGACGGCAGCCCGGCCACCATCGACGACCTCGACCCCGGCCTGGTCCGGCGGATCTCCCTGTCACGCAACGGCGGCAAGGGCAGCGCGCTGCGTACGGGGCTGCGGGAGGGGCGCGGGCGCTACATCGGGTTCATCGACGCCGACGGCGACCTCGATCCGCTGCACTGGCAGACGTTCCTGGAACTGATCCGGCTCTACCGCCCCGACATGGTCATCGGCTCCAAACGCCACCCGCTGTCCGAAGTGGACGCGTACCGGGGGGTGGCGCGGCGGCTGTGCTCGGCCGGCTACCAGGGCCTGGTCCGGGTGCTGTTCCCGCACCTGCCGGTCAGCGACACCCAGGTCGGCATCAAGGTCTTCCGCCGCGAACTGCTCGCCGAGGTCCTGCCGCGGACGGTCGAACGCGGCTTCGTGTTCGACCTCGAACTGCTCGTCGCGGCCCGCCGCGGCGGCTACCGGCGCATCCTCGCCGCGCCGGTCAGCGTCCGGCACAACGGCCGCTCCACGATCCGCTGGCACGCCGTGTGGCACATGGCCGCCGGCACCCTCGCCATCGCCCGGCGGCTCTACCTCGAAGGCCGCTACGACATCCCCCGACCCCCGGCCGCCGAGCGGCCCGCCGCCTCGCCGGCGCCGGCCGAACCCCCGTCCGCCGCCCGCCCCGACCTCCCGATGGGTACCCGATGAAGATTCTCATCCTCAACTGGAAAGACCTCGCCCACCCGGCCGCCGGCGGCGCCGAGATCTACACCCACGAGGTCGCCCGCCGCTGGGTCCGCGACGGCCACGCCGTCACCCTCGTCTGCGCCGCCGTCGCCGGGCGCCCGGAGTCCGAAGTGGTCGACGGCGTCCTGGTGCGGCGCATGGGCAGCCGCCTCGGCGTCTACGGCGCGGCCCGCCGCTGGTACGCCGACCACGGCCGGGGCCGCTTCGACGTGGTCATCGACGAGGTGAACACCAAGCCGTTCGGCGCGGCCACCTGGGCCGCCGGCACCCCCGTCGTCGGCCTGATCCACCAGGTGTGCCGGGAGATCTGGCACGCCCAGGTCAACCCGCTGCTCGCCCCGGTCGGCCGGTACCTGCTCGAACCCCGGTGGCTGAGCCGGTTCCGCGGCACCCCGGTGGTGACCGTCTCCCCGTCCAGCGCGGCGTCCCTGGCCGAGCACGGCCTGAGCGACATCACCGTCGTCCCGCCCGGCCTCGACCTGCGGCCGCGGCCCGACGTCACCCGGGCGGCCGCGCCGACGCTCATCTCGGTCGGCCGGCTCAGCCCGACCAAGCGGCCCGAGCACATCCTGGCCGCGCTGCGCCTGGTCCGCCGGTCCATCCCCGACACCGAGCTGTGGTTCGTCGGCGACGGGCCGCTGCGCGACCGGCTGACCCGCCACGCGCCGGCCGGCGTACGGTTCTTCGGCCGCGTCGGCGACGAGACCCGCGACGAGCTCCTCGCCCGCGCCCACGTCCACGTCATCACCTCGGTCCGCGAGGGCTGGGCCATGGTCGTCGACGAGGCCGCCGCCATGGGCACCCCCACCATCGGCTACGACCGGCCGGGCCTGCGCGACTCGATCCCGTCCGCCGCCGGCGTCCTGACCGCCCCGAACCCCGCCGCGCTCGCCGAGGAGATCACCGCCCGGCTGCCCGGCCACGTCGAGCAGCCCGCCCCCGCCGGCTGGCGCGGCGGCACCGCCGACTGGGACCTCGTCGCCGAACGGCTGCTGGCCGCGATCGCGTCGCGTACCGGGCTGGCCCTCACGCTGACCGGAGCCCGCCGATGAGCGCCGCCGTCACCGTCGTCGTGCCCACCCGCGACACCGCGCGTACGCTCGCCGCCTGCCTGGCCAGCATCCGCGCCCAGACCCACCCGGCCGTCGAGCTCATCGTGGTCGACAACTTCTCCACCGACGGTACGCCCGACGTCGCCGCCGAGTACGCGGACCTTGTCATCCACTGTGGACCGGAACGCAGCGCCCAGCGCAACGCCGGCCTGCGCGCCGCGACGGGGGAGGTCATCGCCTTCATCGACGCCGACATGGTCCTGGAACCGCCGTTGCTCGCCGAAGCCGTCGACCTGCTGGGCGCCGACCCGGCCCCGGGTGCGGTCGTGCTCACCGAACGCAGCTTCGGCACCGGATTCCTGGCGTCCTGCCGGGAACTGGAGAAGCGGCTCTACATCGGAGCCCGTGGCGTCGAGGCCAGCCGGGTCTTCCTGCGGGCGGCCCTCGACCAGGTCGGCGGCTTCGACGAGGAGCTGATGGCCGGCTTCGAGGACTGGGACCTCGACGACCGGATCGCCGCCGCCGGGTACGCCGTCGCGCGTACCACCGGCTTCGTCTGGCACGACGAAGGCCGGATCAACCTGCGCCACCAGTTCCGCAAGAAGCGGTGGTACGGCCGGACCCTGCGCGCGTACGCCGGCCGGCAGACCCGCCGGTCCCTGTCGCCGACCGCGCTGGTCTCGCAGCCCGGACTGCTGCTGCGCCGGCCGCACCACGCCGCGGGCCTGGCCGTCCTCAAAGGCGTCGAGTACGCCGGGCTGCTCGCCGGCGCCGCCCGCCGTGCCGGATGATCCGGCTGTCCGACCGGGCCCGCCTGCTCCTGACCGGCTACCTGCTGCCGGCCGGCCTGACGGTGGCGGCCTGCACCCAGTGGTTCGGCGGCGGCCGGTACATCGCCAGCGGCGACGTGGCCCCCTACGTCCGCGACGGTCTCGGCAGCGAACTCGCCAGCCTCTGGAACCATCAGAGCGTCCCGACCGGTTCGCCCTCCTACGCCGTCACCGCCGCCCCCGACGTGCTGCTGCTACGCCTGGCCGGCCTCGTCGGGCTGCCGGGCCCCGCCGCGCAGTTCCTCGCGTACGCGATCGTCTTCGCCTTCGCCGCCCTCGGCGCCAGCCACCTGGCCGCCACCTGGGTACGCCGCCCGTGGCCCGTCGCGTACGCCGGAACGTTCGGGGCGGTCAACGCGTACGTCCTGGTGAACCATCCGAACCTGCTGCCGGTGCTGGCGATCGGCCTGGCGGGACTGCTGGCCGGGCAGTTGCTGCGGGCCGCCCGCGGCGACGAGGTACGCGCGGCGCCGCTGGCGCTGCTGACCGTGGCGACCGCCTACCTGGCGCAGAACCCGCCGCTGGTGCTCATCGTCGCCCTGGTCGCCGTCGCGTGCCCGGCGGTCGGGGCATTGTGCTGGGGCCGCCCGGCGCTGCGCCGGACCGGCCGGCTGATCCTGCGGGCGGTGCCGCTCGCGATCGTCCTCAACCTCTGGTGGCTCGTCCCGTACGCGGTCACGCTCACCGACCCCGGCGACGGGCTGCGGTTCACCGCGCAGACCGACGTGGCGCTGTGGGCCTGGACGCACGTGCGGGCCAGCTTCGCCAACGTGCTGACCCTCAACGCCCACTGGGGCTGGGACTACCCCGAGTACTTCCCGTACGCGAAACTCCTCGACGCCGGGTGGTGGGCCTGGCTGCGCTGGATCCCGGCGGCGCTGGCCATCGCCGGAGCAGTGTCGGGCCTGGCCGACCGACGCACCGCGCCCCGCCGCGCGAACCTCGTCCTGGCCGTAGTCCTGCTCCTGGTGGCCGTGTTCGCCACCGGTACGCACGCCCCGTTCGGCCCGGTCAACCTGTGGATCTTCGAGCACGTCCCGGGAGCGTGGCTGCTGCGCGAGCCGATGAGCAAGCTCGGCGTCGTCATGGTCCTCGGCTACGGCGTCCTCGGCGCGCGCGCCCTCGCGTGGCTCGCCGACACCGTCCCGCCACGCTTCGCCACACCGGCCACCGCCTGGCGGTCGCTGGCCGCCGACACCGCCCTGCCGCTGGCCGTCCTGTCCGCCGTCGCGGCCGTCGCCTACCCGTGGCCACTGTGGACGGGAGCGGTCGTGCCGCAGACGCGGACCGGCCTGCCCGGCTCGCGGGTGGCGGTCCCGGCCGACTGGCACCGGATCGCGGACATCGTGAACAAGGCCCCCGATCAGGGGCGGGTGCTGGTCCTGCCGGTCAACGACTACTACCAGGTGACGACCAGCTGGGGATACCACGGCGTCGACCAGATCCCCGTCCAGCTCCTGCGCCGCCCCGCCCTCCAGCTGCTGCCCGGCGGCTACTTCGACGCGCAGCCGGCGGTCGGCGCGCTCGTGAACGCCGTCCAGGACGACCTGCTCGCGGGCGACTTCACCGGCGCGTACGCGGCGCTGGGCCGGCTCGGCGTCGGCCACGTCATCGTCCGGTCCGACGTCACCCCGGCCCTGGCCGCCCCGAAGATGCTGCCGCAACGGCTCAGCGACGCCCTTTCCCGACTGCCCGGCAGCGAACTCGAAGCCCGGTACGCGGTCGCCGACGCCTACCGCACGACAGCGGCCGACAGCCCGGTACGCGTAGCGCAGCGGTTCGCGCAGGTGCACGCGGATACGACCGGACGGGCGCTGCTGGGATTGCCGGCCGACACGGCGATCGTCGGCACCGGCGGTGGTTCGGCTTCTGCGGACTCCGGACCGCGTGGCGCGCAAGGGAACGTCGCCGCAAGTCTCGCCGACGGGTCTACTGCAGGTTTCGGCGACGGGGGAGAGGACGCCGGGCTCTTGCGGGGCGGGGTGTGGGCGATCGACGGCCAGGCCGGCACCGGCACCATCGACCTGCCCCGCGCCGGCGCCGTGACCCTCAACCGGCCCGCCGCCACCGATCCCGTCTACTGGGCCCGCACAACCGGCAAGACCCTCCGGCTCACCGACGCCGAGAAGGTCACAGTGGACGGACGCGCCCTGCCGGCCCGCCCACCGCTGACCATCCGGCTGCGCACACCCGGCGCGGTCGCGCTCGCGGTGAACGGCCTCCCGCAGCCGCTGCCCGCCGCCGGAACCCCGGTCCGGATCGGCGCCGCGACGACCGTGGGCGCGTACGCACCCGTGCCGCACGGCACCACCCAGGTCCGGTTCGGCCCGCTCGGCGACTGCGCCCGCGGCGCCGCCGACCCCCGGCTGTCGATGACCCGGCCCGACCCGCGCACCCTGCAACTCGCCGCCTCCGCGGACGCCGCCTGCGTCAGCGGCCCCGTCCGCTCGGTGGCGGGCGCGGCCGCGTACCGGGTCCGGCTCGACGTCCGCTCCGTCAGCGGCGCCCCGCCCCGCATCTGCCTGTGGCGCGACGACACCGGCTGCGTCACCACCGACCAGCCCGCGTACACGCCCGGCGACGGCTGGCGGCAGTTCCAGACCGTCGCCCTGCTCGCGCCGAGCGCGTCCCCGATGCAACTCTTCCTGTACGCCGACGGCGCGGGCACCCGTACCGTTGTGCAGTACCGCAACGTCCGCGTCGACGGCCTCGCCCTGACCGGCCGCGCCACCCTGACCGGACAGGCCGCCCCATCGAGCACCCTGCGGCTGCCCGCCGGCAGGCACCAGGTGACGTTCGGCGCCGAACTCGCCGGGCAGTCCCTGGGCGCGTTCTCCGCCCTGCAGGACTGCTTCGCCGACGGCAAGGCCGACCAGGGCCGCGCGTACTCCATCGTGGACGGTGCGATGCGGCTGGCCGCGCGTACCGGAACAGCGTGCGTCCGCGCGGGCATACTGGGCACGATCGTTGCCGGCACCTACCAGATCAAACTCGACTACCGCACCGCCACCGGCCAGCCGCCGCGCATCTGCGTCTGGCAGGAAGGCCCCGACCGCTGCGCGCCCACCCCGGCACTCACGCGCTCCACCGGCTGGCAACACCTCGACACCACCCTCCGCGTCGAGCCCGGCACCCGCCACCTCTTCCTCTACCTGTACGCCGACGGCGGCGCGGCCGACACCACCACCGTCGAATACCGCGCGCCGATCCTGCGACCGTCCCTGTCGACGGTGCTCGTCGCCGCGCAGACCGACACCATCGGCCCGACCTCGACGACCACCGTGACCCCCATGGCCGCCAGACCCGACCGCTTCCAGGTACGCGTCCGCGAACTCGGCGGCACCCGCGTCCTCGTCCTCGCCGACAGCTACGCCGACGGATGGCACCTCGACGGCCTGCCCGCCGGCTGGAAAGCCACCCACGTCGTCGCCGACGGATACGCCAACGGCTGGATCCTCACCGGCGACGGCGATGCCACGCTGACACTCACGTACCAGCCCGCGACCCTGGGATACCTCGCCCAACTCGCCTCGGCCACCGCGGCCCTGTGGCTCCTGGTCGCCGGCCTGGTTCGCCGGGTCCGCAGGCGCGTACCGTGACTTCGTGACCTTGGTCGATCCCGACGCCCGCGCGCTGGCCGAGAACCACTTCGCCTTCATGGCCGCCCAGCGGGGCACCCTCCGGCGTACGCCCGACACGGTCGAACTCGCCGGCCGGGCCGAGTTCCTGTCCTGGTGGACGCCCCTGACCGAGTCAGCCGAGATCCCGCCGTCGACGGGCTGCGTACGCGTCTTCCCGTGGAACTCCTCGTGGGCGTCCCGGCTACCCGATCTCGGCTTCCGCGAGGCCGGGCGCCTCTCATACATGACGGCGCCGGTTCGCGTCGTTGAGCTGCGGCTGCCGGAAGGGGTCGTGATCGAAGCCGTCGACTCCGACGAGGCAGCCGCTGTGTTCGCCCAGACCCAGGCCGCCGGATTCGCCGACCCCGGCGACTCCGCCGACGACGCGGCCTGGTGGGAAGAACTCTTCCGGCAGGTGGTCGTCGACAACTACGACGACCCCGAGCAGACCTTCTACCTGCTCCGCTGCGACGGTACGCCGGCCGCGGTCACCCTCACCGTCTCGACCGACCACGTCACCGGCGTGTACGCAGTGGCGACTGTTCCGGCGTACCGGCGCCGGGGGTTCGCGAATCTGCTGCTCCAACGGGTGCACGAAGACGCGTACGCGAGAGAGGATGCCTGGCTCACGTTGCAGGTGGAGCCGGGCTCGGACGCCGAGCGGCTCTACCTGGCGGCGGGTTTCACGGTGAGCTTCGCCTCCCAGCTGTACGCGCGGCGCGTGCTTGACGGCGGCGTGTGAGGCTTTGTCGCCTTGCGGTCATTGTGGGGGATAGCGGCGCCAGAAGGTGCTCTGACCTGCGGTGACGACTGTCCGCGACACGAACCGGATACCCGTTGTGCATGATCACCCGTGGCCGTGTACAGTAATCCCTCGTGCGGCTGAGCCGGACACCAAGGACATGATGTCCCTGGTGGGCGGGCAGTCGGACACCACCGGTCCGGGTGGCGGAATGGCAGACGCGCTAGCTTGAGGTGCTAGTGCCCTTAACGGGCGTGGGGGTTCAAGTCCCCCCTCGGACACTCACACACGGGATACACGCCGGTTTTACGAACCGCGTGTCCGAGCGCACTTGGACACGCGAGACCAGCACCAGGCACCCCTCTTGCGGGGCACAGGTCACCCTCCGGTGGCTGTCATGACCCGCTCACTTCCGAAGTTGGCGCCGCTGCTGCTCCCCTTTGGCGACACCGGCAGCGACCTCCGTGCACCGGGTGGCGAACTCGGTGCACCGAGTTCGGAGCGGCCGGAGCGGCCACTGGGACCGCCGCCCGCGATGGTTCCGCTCATCCGTACCGATACGAGTGGCGTTCGATACGACTTCGCCCATGCCGACCGGGACGGACGCCTTGCGATCCGAGCGACCGCTGAAACGCTGGGCTGGTCGGGCGACACTCGCCTGTCTGCCGACGCCTGCGACCTAGGGATCCTGGTCTCAACCAGTCCCTCCGGACGTCTCAGACTGCGCGCCGGCGGACGCCTACGGATACCAATCGCTCTGCGCAGGCGAAGTGGCTTGGCCAGCGGAGCACCAGCGCTTCTCGTCGCTGACTCCGGTCGCAACCGGTTGACCATCTACTCGATGACCGCCTTGGACGCCATGATCGCCAGTTGGTCGGCGGAGAAGGGCGGTGATCAGCGGTGACCGCAACACCCAGCGTCTCGGACATAGCTGCGGCTCGCATGCTTCTGGAGAGGCTCAACGTGAGCCTGGACGACCTCCTCGCCGACGTGGACGGCACGTCGGAGCGGAAGGCCGTTCCTACCTTCGCGGAGTTCATCCCCGACGCACGAAGAGCGACGAGCGCCGGTTCTCTCAAGGCATACGACACGTACTGGAAGAGGCTGGAGGAGAAATGGCCTGAGCGACGGCTGAGCGAGCCGTCGACCATGGAGTTCATCCAACTCGGAGAATGGTTGAAGGCCAACCGTACCGTTCGCCGCACAGACCGGGGAGGCGACGGAGTGATCGAAAACTTCGTAGGAGCGGTGCGCCGGTTGTACCGCCTCGCACGTGCCGCCGGTCACATCGAGGAGCGGCGGGATCCCTCCCTCGCGCTACGCAAGCCCGACCGTCCCGCCTCGCTTCGTCGACCGTTGGTACATGAGCGGCTGACGGCACTGGGCCACGTCGCGGGCTCGACTGGCGACGACCCCGAACTCGACGTCCTGATCATTCGGCTGCACAGTGAGACTGCCTGCCGACGAGGCGGAGCCCTTGCCCTGCGACCCAACGATCTCGACCCCGAACAGTGCCTCATTCTCCTGCGCGAGAAGGGCAAGTCCGACCGATGGCAGCCGATCTCCAGGTCTCTCATGGACGGGCTCCGGCATCACGCCACCACCAGGCACGCACCGTCCGACGGTCGTCTTCTGCGATACAAGGACGGATCGGCTATCACGCATCGTCGGTGGGACGGCTTGTTCGTGCGGCTCGGCAAGCACCTTCCATGGGTTCTGCGGGAGAACGTCAACTCGCACTGGATCCGTCACACGATCCTGCAATGGGTGGAACGCAACTTCAGCTACGCGATCGCACGTCGCTACGGTGGCCACGATCGCCGCGCCAGCAGCGATCGGTCGAGCATCGGCAGCACGATCGTGTACGTGAAAGCGACCCTGGAAGAGATCGCGGCAGCACTCTCAATCCTTACCGGAGAAGAGCATCCGCTGGCTGACCGGCGGCTCCTCGACCGATATAGGTCCGAGGCCCCACAAACGACCACTGTGTAGCAGGTCGCGCGTGCGGCGAGCTTACGACCGCCGCACGCGCGCCCCTGGCAGCGCATCTCATCGCCGTTCGCGCCATCTCCGGCTACGTCGGCCCCCGCCGAGCCCATCCAGCATCGTCGTGCGCCAACAGCGGGTGATGTTCCCGTGTCAGCGCGGAGAGCGCCGCCGCCACCTCGTAGATGTCCGCCCGAACGTAGGTCGTGGTCGTTCCGGCGTTACTACGGCGGTCGTTGTGGCCGGCATACGCTCTGGCAATGGCGTAGCTGAAGGTCCGCTCGACCCAGGTCAGCGTCGTCGTTCTCAGCCAGTGCGTACTGACTCCCTGAGCCCGCACCCACGGGATCTCCTTGCCGAGCCGGTTCCAGAGGTAGTCATAGCGCCGCCGAGTGATGGGCTTGCCGTTGCGCGTGCGAAGCAGCTGACCTTGCTCATCGGCGTTGCCGCGCTGCTGAGCATGACGCACGAGAGCGGCCATGAGCGTTGGCGACACCGGCTGATCACGTTCCGTTTCACCCTTCTCCCGCAGCCGGATCAAACACAGTTGCTGGTTGAGGTCAACCGGCCGCAAGGCCAGAGCCCCGCCGCGCCGGCACGCCGTTTCCTCGTGCAGGCGTAGCAGTAGGCTGTCGAGCTGTGGATCGTTTCCCGTCGCGGCCGCGACTTGGTTCACGTCGGCGAGTTGAGTGGGTGTGAGGGCGTACCTGTTACTGGGCAGACGTCGAGGCTTCTCCACACCGCCTGCCGGGTTATCCGCGGTAGCGAGGTAGCCGTCGCTGATTGCGAAGCTATACAGGCAGCGGAATGCGGCGACCATGTGTTCCATGGCCGTTCGCCCGCCTCGCGCGTTCCGACGAACCACCACCTGACTCTTGATGTCCAGGACGAACTGCTTGACTTCGGTGTGGGACGGCTCGTCGATAGTCCGGTGTCCCCACGCCAGTTTCAGCTTGCGCCAGTAGGTTCCGTACACACGGAGGGTGCTGGCCGGCACGGCGGTGGAGACGCGATCCACATACTCTGCGAACGTCGGCACGGTTCGAGGTGTCTTCGTGGACAGGAGCTGCTCGGGGCGGACTCCGAGCCGGTCTAGAAGCGCCTGGATAGCCTCGATGTCAGCGGCCGCGCCTTGGATTTTGTCCATCACTGACCCGTTTCGCGCTGCTCGTAGCCGTAGCGGATCCACCGCTGAACGGCGTAAGGCGCAAACGCCAGAAGCGCAGCACAATCTGGCGGAACGACCAACAAAAGTTGTGTGCTCACCGCGAGGTCGCATGCACGCCGCGTTGCAAGCGGCAGCCGCAGCAGCCCCTTCGCGGTTATTGCCTGCGGACCTCCGGCCGTCACAACGAGGGCGCCCGCCGGCGGGTCGGCCACGACGGTGACACGTCCAGTCGTCCACCCTAGATGGCGAGCAGCGGCGCGTACGGAGATCCGTCCATCGCTATCCATGATGACCGTCGACAACCAGATCGCGTCGCCGTCGGTTCTTGGAGTCACGTCGGCCACCGGAAGCGCACCAGGGATCGCATCGGCCGGCGGAGCCAGCCCCTCGACGAGCGACCTCGAACCCAGGACGTCGAACGTGAGCGCTGGCACGATCGCCGACGGTTCGCCGTTATAGCTCATCGGATCCTCACTCCCCGAAGGAAGTAGTTGAGCTCCAACAAGTAGGCGACATGCTGCAGAGGCGTCCAACTATGCAGTTCGCCGGCGTGCCGGTCGAGCATCGCGGCGACGTTCCGAGGGTTGATCAGGTGCAGGATGGGTGAGCGGGGGGTGGCCAGGACGTCGCGGAGCTGCTGCCATAGCGCGTCGCGGTAGCCGGTGGTGACGCTGGCTGGGTAGCCGCTCTTGCGTCTCCAAGCGACCTGGGTTGGGAGCAGGTCGGCGACCGCCTCCCGGAGGACACCCTTCTCCATGCGCCGCGATGGGCGCATGTCGGCGGGGATGTTCCAGGCATATTCGACGAGCCGGTGGTCGAGAAACGGGACTCGGGCTTCGACGCCAGCGCGCATCGAGAGCCTGTCCTTGCGCCGCAACAGGAACGGGAGGTAGAAGACGACGGTCAGCCAGTCCGTCTCGCGTTGACGGCGGTCACGGCCAATCTCACCGGCGGGTAGCGGCATCTGTTCCAGGGCGGCGCGGCGCCGGGTGGCAATATGCCGGCTCGGGCGCAGGGCGCGCAGAGTGTCGCGGTTGAGTAGCGCGGTGAGCGGTTCATATGTGCTGTGCCAAGGGAAACGGCCCGGCTGATGGTCGCCGGCGTCGAGATCATGCCAGCGATACCCGCCGAACAGTTCGTCCGCGCCCTCACCGGACAGCACTACACGCCGGTCACGGCTGATCCCGATGAACAGGTGCAGCAGCGAGGCGTTGATCGGCGTGAGGCTCGGCAGGTCCATCGCCTGCCGGGTCGCAGCGTGCGCGGCGAGGAGGTCGGCGGTGGACGCGGTGATCGTGCGGTGCTCGCTCTTGATGTGCTCGGCAGCCAGCAGTGCCGCAGGATGGTCGTCGGAGTTGTGGAACGACGACGCGGCCCGTGCGGGCTCGGCGTGCATCAGGTCGTAGGTCCATAGTTGCTCGCCGCCGAGGTACTGGGCGGCGAGGGCCGCGACGGCGGAGGAGTCGACGCCGCCGGACAGTAGCGAGCCGACTGGGACGTCTGCCTTGATCTGTTCGTCGACGGCCGCGGCGAGGAGTTCGCGTACGCGGCTGATCGTCGTTGCGCGGCTGTGTTCGTGGCGGTGGCTCGTCAGTTGCCAGTACACGGTCCGGGAGAGTCCTTGCCGGTTGTAACGGACGATGGTCGCTGGAGGCACCTCGTGGATCTGGCGCAGGATTCCGTGGCCGGGTGTTGTCATGGGGACCATGGCCAGCAGCTCAGTTAGTCCGTCGTCGTCGATCTCGGCCGGGAGCATCGGGTGTGCGAGCAGCGCCTTGTGTTCGCTGCCGAAGATCAATTCCCCGCCGAGTAGAGCGAAGTAGAGCGGCTTCACGCCGAGCCGGTCGCGGACGAGTAGCAGCGTGTTGGTGGAGGTGTCCCACAAGGCGTACGCGAAGATGCCGCGCAGATGTGTCGGGGCCTGAGCGCCCCACTGCTGGTGGGCGTGCAGGATGACCTCGGTGTCGCTACGACTCCGGAAGGTGTGCCCGGCCGCGCGGAGTTGGCGACGAAGTTCGTCGTGGTTGTAGATCTCGCCGGAGAACGACAACACAAGGCTGCCGTCGCCGCGGTCGACGGTCATCGGCTGAGTGCCGCCGGCGAGGTCGACGATCGCCAGGCGGGTATGGCCGAGAGCGGCTCCGTTGTCGGCCCAGACGTCGGCGGCGTCTGGGCCTCGGTGTTCGAGAGTCTTGATCATCGCGGTGACGGCGATGCGATTGCGAGTGGGCCCTTGCCACTGAGTGACGAGGCCAGCGATGCCGCACATGGGTTTCCCCCGTTGGGAACGAAGGCTGCGCACGCGAGCGTGCGCCGCAGGTGGGTAAGTCGTGGTCGGAAGAGCTGTCAAGTCGCAGCGTGGGAGCAGCCACTGACCGTTCGGCGGTCCGCGATGAAGGCGCCGGCTTGATCGCAGGTGACTGGTTCAAACGCCAGCCGGCCGGGCGCATTTGTGCAGATGTCAGCCGCCGGGGTGGGAGATCGTGTCGCAGCCGCCGCCATACGCGATATGTCGCATGGCCAGAGCGGTCTGCGGACCGTAGATCCCGTCGCGGTGGATGTGCAGCCTGCGCTGGACGCGCAGCAGGGCGGTCTGCGTACGGGGGCCGAAGACTCCGTCGACGCGCAGTCGGGCTCCAATCACTGCCGGGTAGCAGGTGTTCATGGATCGCTGGAGTGCGGCGACGGCGGTCGAGTGGGCGCCGCGTCCCATGTAGCAGCGCCAGCCGCTCGGAGCCGCGGGCACGAGGATGGTCCGGCCGGCGGTGCCTTGCCAGGTGCTGGTCCGGCAGTACGGCGTCGACGCCGACGCGGGGCTGGCGATCGTGACCAGGAGGCCGGCGATGAGCGCGAGCAGGATTGCGGCCGCGGTGCATCGGCGTCGGGTTGCGCGAGGTGTGCGTGCAGGCATGCGACTGTCTCTTTCGTGTGGGGCCGCCGGGCCGGGCTCGGCGCCGTCAGCTCGGGTGGTCAGCCGCCGAAGGGGTGGCAGAGGGGGCCGGTGCCGAACCCGCCGCCATAGCCGTAGCCCTGGTGGCGGATGGTGGTAGCGGTCGTCGGGCCGTAGATCCCGTCAGCGGTGATGCGGTGGTACTGCTGGACGCGGATCAGCGCCGCGCGGGTCGCCGGGCCGAAGTCGGCGTCTTCGGCCAGGTGCAGGCCGAGGTTGACGCCGCCGGACTGAGGCTGGGCCCCGTAACAGGCGTTGATGGTCTGCTGCAGGGTCAGCACGGCCACGTTGTGGGCGCCGCGCGACAGCAAGCAGCTCCACCGGTAGGAGCCGTCGCTGTAGCGGGCGGCCGGGGTCCAGATCGCGTACTCCGACGACCCGGAACCCAGGCGGGGATCGCCGTTGGCGTCCAGAAGATTCCACTCGTGCACGGTCGTGCACTGTGGGTTTCCTGCGGCGTGCGCCGGGGCGATGGCGGTGCCGGCCAGGCCGAGAAGGACCACGGCGATCGCGGCGATCAGCCGCCACCGCAGCGGCAGCGACGGGCGCGCGTGCGCCGGAACGGTATCGGCAGTCGGTGCCGCCGGACGCAGGACCGGGCCGGGACGATGCGCGGTGATGTGGTCGTCGGGCATGGTTTCTCCCCTGTGGTGGTGGGCCGCCGGGCCGGGGAAGTGGTCCGGCGGCCGCGTTCGAGCGGTCAGCCGGGCATGTCTTCGCAGATGGGCCCGGTGCCGGTGTCGCCGCCGTTGGACCAGGCGTTGTGCCGCATGGTGGTGGCGGTCTGAGGTCCGTAGACACCATCGGCGGTGATCTTGTGAAACTTCTGGATCTTGACCAGGGCTGCCTTGGTGGCCGGCCCGAAGTCGCTGTCTTCGGCCAGATGCAGCCCCAGCGCGACGCCGCCCCAAGTCGGCGAACTGCCGTAGCAGGCGTTGATCTCGGATTGCAGTTCGTAGACGGCGTCGTTGTGTGATCCCTGTGCCAGCAGGCAGTTCCAGGTGTACGAGCCGTCGTTGTTGCGGGCGGCCGGGGTCCAGACGGTGAAGTCGATGAAGCCGGGTTGCAGACCGAGGAATCTGTCGCCGTAGTAGTCGTATCGGTGCCAGCTGTGCTGGGTGGTGCATCGCGGAGCCGACGCGTACGCCGGGGTGCTGGCCGGTACGACGAACAAAGCGGCGACGAGCAGCACGGCGGCCAGGCCGGCGACCAGGTGGCCATGTCTGCGCGGCAAGCGCCTCACCGACGGCGGCCCGCTACCTGCGCTTAGGCCGCTGGTCGCGATCGTCGTGGAGTCGTTGGTGGACATGGGATCCCCCTGCAACAGCCCCCGGCGGGGCAGGTCTGTGGACGAGTGGCCGGTAGCCGCCTGGCCGCGTTGGATCTCAGCGCGGCCAGGCGAGAGGTCAGCGCACACCGGCTTCGGCGGTCGTGACGCACGTGATGAAGTAGCCGTAGGGCGTACGCATCAGGCCGCGGTGCCAGATCTTGGCGGCGGTCTGGGGCCCGTAGACCCCATCGGCGGGGATCTTGTGGAACTTCTGGACCTTCGCGACTGCGGCCTTGGTCGCTGGGCCGAAGTCGCCGTCCACGGCGAGAGAGACGCCGAGGTTCACGCCGCGGCTGTTGCCGTAGCACCAGTTCAGGCCACGTTGCAGTTCAGCGACCCCGGGATTGTGATCGCCGGATCGCGAGATGCACTTCCAGGTGCCCCAACCATCGTTCGCGGCGGGCAGGTAGACCTCTTCCTGCGGCAACTCGGCACCGGAGACCACCCGCGCCCAGTTGTCGCATCGTGGGGTCGACGCGCTGGCCGGTGTGGCGACCGACGCGGCTGCGACGCCGGCGAGCAGTACTGCGATGAGCCCGGCGGCGGTCCAGCAGCGCCGCCAACGGCGGCCTGACGGAGCCTGCGATCGCTCCGCCCTTCCCACCGGGCGACTGGTGGATGTGTTGGTGGACAACGGTTCCCCCCGTTCTTGCCAAAGCCGATCAGTGTTTGAGCCGTGATCGCTACGCCGGGCGCCGGTCAACGGTCGGCCCCAGCCGGGTGATCTGACTCGCATGTGGAGGCAGGTCGCAGCCGGATCAGTCCGGCCGCACGACCTGCGCGCGGCGAAGCCGTCTCGTAGATGTGCGGCTAGCGGGTCAGGTGGATCGGGTAGCCGCCGTGGGTTTCCAGCCAGATCTGCCGCGGGTCGCGGTGTGTGGTCCAGCGCCGTCCGAGGCCGTTGCGCTGACCGCGGAATCCGACACGGCTGGCGTAGCGCCACCGGATCAGGGACATGGTTGGGCCCTCCCTCGATACGAAGTGGAGGCGGCCCCCGTCGCCCGACTTAAACACACTAGCGTGTTTACTTAAACGCACCAGTGCGTTTAGTGTGTGATGCGGGCGGGCGCCTGTCAACCAGCAGCTCGCCGGCCCGGTACCACGGCACCTCGGCAACAACGAGTCAGGCGAACGCGCCGCAGACATCGCTAGGCCGTCTGTGTTGCAACGGATTCCGCGCCGCCGGAGTCGAGGCCGCCGGTCACTATCCGCGTCCAATGAGGGGGATCATTGTGACAACCGTTCTCGTCCTGTCCAACCACACTGACGTGCTCGAACAGGCTCTCCTGGCCCGCGGGCACGATGTGATCGCCGTCATGACCCGCCCGGCGTACCAACTGCGCCACCGCGCCGACGACCGTCCGCCATACCGGGTGCGGGTCGTGGAGTCCTGGCAAGCGTTCGAGGACATCGCCCGCGTGGGCAACCTGCTGCGCGGCGACGTCGAACGGGTCGCCACGACCTGGGAAGGCGCCGTCGTCGCCGCCGGATTCCTGCGCGACCTGCTCGACCTGCCCGGCATGAACATGCACACCGCGGTCGGCGTGACCGACAAGGCCGTCATGAAATGGCGCCTACAAGACGCCGGGATCAACGTCGCCCGGTTCCGGTACATACGCACACCGGCTGACGTCTACGAAGCGGCCGCGCACGTCGGCTGGCCGATGATCATCAAGCCCTATAAGGGATTCGGCTCCCTGGGCACCTTCAGCGTCGACACCGCGGCCGACCTGCGCGCCGCCGAACAGCGCCTGTTCCACGTCCCGCTCGGCACCTCGCCGTTCTTCAGCGCCGAACCCACCGTGCGGGCCCTCGCCGACCAAGGCGGCTTCCTCATCGAGCAGGACCTCCAGCCCGTCGCCGAGTACCACATCGACCAGCTGTGGGCCAACGGCGAACCGCTCTACAACGCCGTCGGGCTCTACAACATCCCGCCCTTGCAGGGCATGGGCACCTCGATGGGATCAGTCCTGCTGCCCTACGGCAGCGACGAGGCGATCCGCCTGTCCGGCCTCGCACAGCGGGCGGTACGCGCCCTCGCCGTCCGCGACGGGTTCACCCACACTGAGATCCTCGTCGACCGGCAGGGCCGCCTCTACGTCGGCGAGGTCGCCGCACGGCCCGGCGGCGGCGGCATCCAGCGCCTGCTGCACCACGCCTACGGCCTCGACGTGCCGTCGCTGCTGGCCCAGCATTCCGCCGGTGAACCCCTCACTGTCGACGTCGAGCCCCGGCCGGGCGTGTTCGGCTGGATCGGCCCGTACGCACCCGACGGCCGCATCCGCGAGATCGCGACCGTGTCCCGGATCATGCGCCAGCCGGGCGTCCTGGAAGCCACCGTGGTCGCCAAGCCCGGCGACAGCGGCGGCATGGCCGGATCGACACTGTGGGCCGGCGCCGTCGGAACCGCGATCGTGCACGCCGGCAGCATCGAGCAGGCCTTCGCGCGGATGACCGACGCCGCCGACGCGTACGGCATCGTCGTCGACCAGACCGTCACCGTGAGCCGGTGACCGCATGAACACACTTGCAGTCTCCACACCCGACAGTCCGCCTACCGACCAGCGGGGGACCGGCGGCCCAGCCGCCGCCCCCGCCGTGCGGCGCCTGCTGGCCACGCTCGGCAGTGTCCGGGTCGGGTTCGTCGTGGTCCCGCTGATGTCGTACTGGCTGGCCGCCGGCCACCACCTCGGCCCGCGTACCGTCGCGCTGCTGATGGCCGGGTTCGGCGCCGGGTGGGCGATGTCCGCGCCGGTCGGCGGGTGGCTGGCCGACCGGATCGGCGCCCGCGCCACCATCACCACCACCAGCCTGATCGCCGCCGGTGCGTACCTCTTCCTCGGCGCAGTCCACCAGCCGGCCGCGCTCGCGGCCGCCGCGGTTCTCACCGGGGCGACGTTCGACGCCTACCGGCCGCCGCTGCAAGCCGCCCTCACCGCACACAGCCGCGGCCCGGCCGACTCGGCCGCCGCGCAGCGGTGGCTTTACCTCGTCCTCAACGCCAGCCGGATCCTGTCCTGCCTCCTGGGCGCGGCGCTGCTCGGCTGGTCCTGGACGGCTCTGTTCCTGGCCAACGCCGCCGCGAACCTCGCCCTCGCCGTCCTCACGCTCGCCCAGCCTGCTCGCCTGTACCCGCGCACCGGCCCGGCCGCAGAGACGCCCCGAGCGGGCGTTCTGCGCGATCGGCGCCTGATCGCGATCACGGGCCTGACGTTCGCGTTCTGGCTGGTCCATCTACAGTCGACGGTCAGCCTGCCGGTCCTCCTGAACGCGCACGGCAGCACCCCGCGCGGGTACGCACTCTTGCTGGCCCTCGACCCGGCCGTGGTCTTGCTCGTCTCGGCCATCGCCGGACGGTGGCTCGCCCGCGTACCGGCGCTGACCGGCTGCGCGCTCGGGACGGGCCTGGTCACCCTCGGCCTCGTCGCCGCCGGGCTGACCGGCACCCTCCAGGCCGCCGCGTGGACGCTGCCGATCTGGGTCACCGGCGAGCTGCTCACGCTGACCGCCGCGCCCGCCGTCGTCGCCGCGATCGCCCCACCAGACCGCCGCGGGTCCTACTTCGGCGTATGGGCCGCGACCCAAGGCGCGGGTGCCGTGTGCGCTCCGCTGCTCGCCGCCGTGGTGCCGGGCCGGCCGCTGTGGCTGCTGACCGCCGCCGTCGGCGTGGCCGCCACCGCCGGATTCCTTACCTGGCAGCACCTCACCCGCTGACGGTGACCACACCCGATCCCGACCCGGGCATTTCCATGCCCGCCAACGGATCCCTTCCCGCATCCCTCGGCGAAACCCTTGGCAGGCAAACGATGCGCAAAGAAGCACGGCTCTACACCGACATCTGGGACGACGACCCCGACTGGACCGCGCTCACCTTCGCCGCGCAGTGGGCGTACACGATGCTGCTCTCGCAGCGCGACCTCGAACACCACGGCGGCATCGCGCTGCGCATCCCACGCTGGTCGCATCTGGCCAGCGACATGACCGAACCCATCCTCACCCAGGCCATCGACGAACTCGAAGAACACCGGTTCGTGATCCTCGACCGCGCTTACGGCGAGCTGTTCGTCCGCTCCCTCGTCCGCGGCGACCGCGTTTACAAGCAGCCCAACGTCCTGCGCTCGGCCGCCGACCGGCTCAGCGAAGTCCGCAGCCCCGTCATCCTCGCCGCCATGCACGCCGAACTCCAGCGCGTCAACGACCTGCCCGACCTGACCGAGAACTGCCGCCTCATCGTCAAGGAGATGCTCGAAGCCACCTCGCCCGGCGCGCCGCGCCCGGTCCGCCGGCCACGCCGCCGCCCCGCAACCGCGTCCCAGTACCCTTCGGGCGACCCCGGCGCGATGGCTACCGGCGACCCTTCCGCTGGGGCTAGCGAGAACCCTTCCGGAGAGGACACACCGAACCCTTCAGGCCGCCCATCCGGCAGGCGTGCTGCGAAGCCGACTTCCAAGGCCGCCCCAAAGGCTTCCTCCAAGAACACCGCGAAGGGTTCCCGCAACCGTTCCGCCAACCCCGACGGTGAAACGTCGGCGAAGGCTTCCGCCTACCGAACCGGCAAGCCGTCCGCCCAGCCTGCCGCCGACGCGACACCGGTCGCGGCAGCGACGCCAGACGCCGCGCCCCCGGCACCCCCGGCGGCCCCGCTCGATCCGCCTTCACGGGGATCGGGAAACCCCGCGCCCATCCCTTCCGCCAACCCTCCCGACGACGGACTGCCGCAGCCTGACCCGGCCGCAGGTCCCGCGCCAGCACCGCACGGCCATCGGGCGATCATGGGTGCCTGGCTGCGCAGCACCGGCGACCGGGTGCCGCCCGCAGACCTTGTCGAACAGGTCGGGCGCGTCCTCGCCGATGCCCTTCAGGTCAGCGGCTCGGCACAGCGCACAGCCAAGGTCCTCGCCCGCTGGCAGGACGAGGACGGCACCGATCCGGCCCGACTCGCGGCGATGATCGCCAACGCCGCGCCGCCTGATGTCGCAGCCGCCGCCGAGGCCGCCAGCCCTACCGCGACCGGCGCCGCGCCTTTGGACGCCGAGTTCCGCGATCCGTGGGACTCCGACGCGCTCGCCGCCGCCACTACAGCCATCACCCAACCGTGGCTGCACGCTCTCACCGACCAGCCCACTGCCGAAGCGCTCAGGGACATCGAGTACCACGTCACCCGGGCACTCACCGACGGCTATTCGCCCGAGCACATCGCCGCACATCTGGCCGCGTGGTACGCGTCCGGCAGCGACGATCCGTGGCAGCTCACCGACCTCATCGAGGGCGTCGCAGACGCCACCCCGCAGCAAGGCCACCCGGTGAGCGCCGTACCGCCGATCAGCCCAGCCACGACAACGCCCACCGACGACGACACACCGGCCAACGCCGAAGAATGGCTCGCCACCGCCAAGGCCCAGCCATGACCCGCGACGAGATCCGCGACCTCCTGCGGGCCGCTCGCGCCCGCGACAACCGCAAAATCACCGACGACCTGATCACCGCGTGGCAGCAAGACCTCGACGACCTCCCGTACGCCCTCGCCGAGGCCGCGCTGCGCTGGCACTACCAGCACAGCCACGAGTGGCTCATGGCCGCCCACATCCGCGCCAACGCCGCTCACCTCCAACGCGAACGCCTCCGCGCCCAATACCGCCGGCGCCAAGCCGAAGCCGCCCAAGCCGATCGCGCGAACCGCGACACCCGGCCGCTGCGCGACCGCAGCGCCGACATCCAGGCCCTCGTCCACGAGATGGCCGCCCGGCTCACCACCCCGGCATCGTTGGCCATCACCGCCGCCTGGCGCGCCCGGCGCATCACCGCCGGCCCCAGCCGCCCGGCGCCGCCGCCCCCAGCACCACCGCCGGCCGACCTGTCCGATACTGACCGGGCCGCCCGCGAAGCCGAAGCGATCCGGGCACTGCACAAGGCCGGTCGCCCGTGCGGATCACCGAACTGCGCCCGACCTGAGTGCGTCGACGCGTGACCACGAACCATCTGCCGACCCGTTACCTGAACCATAGTCGATCAAGTTGTGCACACTCGTCGGTCGTCCACAGATCCACCACCGCATCCGTTGCACCACAACCGATCCCGATGGAAGCTGCGGCTGTGAACGTCATTGAGATGGCCGCCGGCCTTTCCGAACAGGTAGGCGCCGAAGGCTCCACCAGCACCGCCGTCCTCGTCGGGCTGCACCTGACCGTCGCCGTCTGCGCCGCCGCCGCGCCGCCCGACATCGACGCCGAACTACGCTGGGGCCAAACCGCCGTCGCCATCCGCGGCATCCTCGACATGCTCGACCCGCGACCCGACCGCCGCATTGAGCTGCCCGCCGACCTAGCGTCTGAGCTTGACCTCACGGTCATCGCAGCCGCCCTGGTCGGCCTGTTGACCGCCATCGCCGACGCGTTCGCCTTCACCGCTGACGGCTATGGCGACCAGACCCTGCGATACGAGTACGCCTGGTACCGCGTCGCAGAGCAGGATCTGCGCGCCGCGGCCTCCGCGTTGTCATAACCACTGGCCGATGGCTGGACGTCGCGCCAGCACCGGCAGGCAGGGGACGGCCAGCCCCGCACACCCGTGCAAACGTCGCCACCACACCGCGGCAGCAGACCCTTCACTGAACCCGTCCGGGACGGCCGCCGAGCGGCTCCGGATCGGTCGAGGCGCACCGACTCAGTCTTCCCGGGCCGCACGCGTCGTGGCCCTTGCCCGATCCCCTGCGGTAACCCTTCCGGCAAGGGTCACCCCGACGGCCGTCGTCAGGGTGCGCGCTACCGATAGGGCAAGCCTCAAACCGGCTGGTCGCAGGGGGTACGCCGTCACGAGAGCGTGTTCGGCGCGCGGTTCCGGGAACGTGATCGACGCCGCCGGCGGTCGCGTTTCGTGGGGGTCGAGGCGATGCACGGCGACCGCCGCGCGACGGCATGCGGTATGGCTACGGCCGGGCCCTGTGTCGAGGCATAAGCGAACCCTCCGCGCATGTCCTCCTTGACTCCTTGTGCGAACCCATCGCGAAAGCCTCCGCACAAGCCATCCGCCCACGGTTCTCGGCAGGGATCGCAGAAGACGTCCTGGGGAATGGGGGTGGTTACGGTCGTGACCAAAGTGGTGCCCCAGACCCCAAACTCCAAACCCCATGTGGGTGGACGCTCTTGGAGATCAACTCACTACGCGCGCGGGCGCTCACGCGCCTCCACACACCCGGGCGCGCAAGGATGCCAACCATTGTGGGCTGCGGCAACGCGACCGTCGTCACAAACGTCACCGTCGCCACCGCGCCGCCGATGCGCTACCGCCCACATCGAGCACTGCCACCATCGGGGGGAGCTGGGCATGATCACCAACCGCGACGCGGCACCGCCTCCCGTCACGGCCCCGACTCGCCGCACGATGCCCCACCTGCCGCCGACCGTGGCCGTTGTCGCGTTCGGCCTGCGCCGGGCCGCCGGATCTACGCCGATGCCTGGGAACGGCCAGCGGACCATGCCGGTACGGCCCCACCTGTGGGCAGTCCAGGCCGAGCACGCCGACTCCGGCCGGCATGCCGCCTTTGACAGTGACCGCGAACCGTTGCCGTGCAACGGTTTCACACCTTCGGTCGTGTCTCCTCACCACCTGCGTCATCATCGCATTTTCGGCACCTGACCGGCGGACACGACTGCGGGACGGCACCGACCGCCGCCCTCGTGCGCAAGCGGGTCGCCGGCCGGGCGGCCGAGGCGTATCGTCCAAATCGGATCGTCTGGGGGGAGGCTGATCAGCTTGCGGCGGACCAAAGTGCGGCGATGGACCAGGGGCCTGCACGACCGGCTCTACATCTCGACTATCCCGACAGGCGCCGAGCCGTCGATCGACATCGGCTGGTTCGACCTGCGCACCCAACGACAGCAGCTGATGATCCCCGGCATGATGGCTGAGTTCGACGCCGCGATCACCTGGTGGCGGCACCTGCCCAAGGGGCAGCAAGCAGCCGTGCTCGCCGACGAGACCGCCGACCTCGCCGCCACTGCCGCCGGCACGCAGGCCCGCGAGCGTGCCCAGCAGGTACGCCCCGGCCTGTTCGGCCGCACGCTCGCCCGGCTCACCGGCCGGCCGACCCCGGACCAGTCCTGGCGTGTCGGCGCTGCGGGCGAGGACGCCGTCGCAACCAAGCTCGACACCCTCAACCGCCGCGGATGGCATGTGCTGCACAGCATCGACACCGGCGCCGGCGACATCGACCACCTCGCCATCGGCCCCCACGGCGTCTTCGTCATCAACACCAAACACCACCGAGGCTCCCGCGTCGATGTCACCGACCGCGCCGTCACGGTCAACGGCTACCGCCAGCAGTACCCGGCCGAGGTGTCCCGCGAAGCCGCCCTCGCTCGCGCCGCGCTCGGCCAGGCATGGGGCCACGCCGTACACGTCACCCCGCTGATCGTCGTCCACGGCCACACCAGCATCACCGGCTGGCAGCGCCACCATCCCGGCGGCGTCCGCGTCCTGCCTTCCCACGCCCTCACCGCCTGGCTACGCTCACCCGGCCCCACGATCCACAACACGGCCGACGTCGAGCAGCTCTACGCCGCCGCCCGCCGACCGACGACCTGGCGCACCGCAACCGCTCGCCCCGCACCCGCGTGTACGGCCACAGCCCGCGAACACGGCGGTTCCGCGCCGGCCGCGATGCCCGTCGCCGCGCCCGCATTCGACCCGCGTACGCCGCACTGGCGCGCGCGCATCGAACACGGCGACCCGTACGAGCAGTTCACCGACGCCCAGGCCGCCGCCAAACTCGGCCTGCCCCTCGCCGAATTCCTCCACCTGGTCGTGGTCAGCCAGCCTTTCTGGGACCACCCCGCCTGGGGCCGTCCGCCCCTGCCACTGCCCACCGTCATCACCATGGGCAGTACCCACCGTCTCTGGGCCCGCTGGGGCCTCGCCGAGCACTTCGGCGCACCGCCCGCACCGCCCACCGAACTCGAACAACCCCTCACCGCCGAATAACAGCCGCCTGCGGGGTGGTCTCGGCCAGTTGGCCGGGACCACCCCGCCCTGTGCGGTAGCGTGACCGCTCGTCCGCCGGCCTGCAGAGGAAGCGCCGATGAACACTCGCGTCCGCTGGGACGACCTACCAGAACAGCTGCGCCGACTCATCGAAACCGAAACCGGCCCCTTCGCCGACGCCCAACAGATGACCTCGGGAAGCAACTGCCTGCTCGGCATGGCCATGCAAACAGTCCACGGCGACCGCTACTTCCTCAAAGGCGTACCCGACGATCATCGCCGGGCAATCTGGACACAAGCCAACGAGGCCCTGATCAACCCCAGCGTGCGCGACCTGTCCGCACCGCTGGAGTTCCATATCAGCGCCGTCGGCTGGGACGTCCTTGGTTTCCGATTCCTCGCCGACCACCGTCAAGCCGACCTCACACTAGGTTCACCTGACCTACCCCTCATCGCCGACACGCTGCGTCGACTGGCAGCGAAACCGGCCCGCAAGAGGTTGCCCTGCGAACCATGGCGGACCGCTTCACCACCTACGCCGGCGCCCACGCCTCACTGATGGACGGCACCACCATCGCCCACACCGACATGCAAGCCCACAACATCCTCATCGGCCCCACCGCCCGACTCGTCGACTGGGCCTGGCCCACCGTCGGCGCCGCCTGGATCGACACCGCCTACCTGGCTCTGCACATGATCCGCGCCGGCCACCACCCCAAAGACGCCGAACTCTGGGCCGAAACCCTGCCCGCGTACGCCACCGCCCACGACGACGCAATCTCCGTCCTCGTCGCCGCCAACGTCGCGATCTGGGAAGAGATCACCGCCGCCGACCCGCAACCCTGGAAAGCCGAAGTCCGCGACGCCGCCCGACGCTGGGCCGCACACCGAGGCTTGTAACCCCGACACCATCGACGCCAATGAGGGAAGGCATCCCCCACAGGAGCGGCCGCCGAACCGTCATGGCCGGAAGACCCTAAAAGACCAGTTCAAAAGCATCATTGCCCATGTCCGCGGCTGGCCCGGACCGTTGCTCCCGCGGGCACCGGACGCACCGGCCAAACCCGGGCCGGCACGCCCTGCCAGCTGATCGTCTGGTCACCACGAACACCCCGCCGGCCTCACCCCGCCGCCGACCGGCGCGAGGTCAGAGCGGCCAGGCGTGACCGCCTGGCTAAGGACCGCCTTCGGCGGCCTGCCTTTTAAAGCCGCACCCGGCTTACGGCCCCGACCCTCCCGGTCAAGGCCACCTCCAACATCCTTTCCGGGCAAGAACGGCCCGAAAAGCATCTTGGAGCCTCCAACCTTGACCGCGAGCCTCTGTCGGGACCTAGGGCGCCGAGTACGGGCGGCGGCAGGTGCCGCCGCCCCGCCCAACGGGCGCGGCAAACCCCCGCCCCGCCGCCGGTCCGCACGTCCACAGCGGACAGAAAAACAGGGATCAAAAGACAAGAAAATCCCTGGTCAGACTACCTTTTTCCTTGCCTAGTCTGGTAGGATGTTACATATAAGGAAGAGGGAAACCGCAGGAAGGAGAGCCCCGATGTTCACCGACGCAGAGACCGCCCGCGAACTCCAGCGGTGCACGGCGTACGACGTCCCCGAGGTCGCACCCGTGACCCACGAGGAGCACTTCTACACCGCCACGCGGGAGATGGCGCAGGCCGCCTGTCAGGAACTCGGCGGGAAGACGTGGGAGGCGCACGCGGTCATGCCGCGCTACTGGCGCGACGAGAACCACCAGACCGACCAGGTGATCATTCTCGACGACGCTCTGTTGATCGTGTTCTCCCACATCGTGAAGCACGGTCAGCGCGACCGCCTGCGGCTCACGCTCAACGGCACACCGGTAGCGCACCGCCCGCTGCGCGGCGTGATGGCCTGGCATCACGACGCCGCCGTGCGCAGCCTGTACCTGCACGTGCGGCTCATCGAGCCGGACCCGTGCGACGCGTTCACCTGCCGCAAGGCCCCCGAGTGGACCGGGCTCAACGGCGTGGCCTACTGCGACGAGCACGCCGCCCTTTACCTCTAGTCAGTCTGTCAGGATGTTACTTAAGGAGCAGTCTTCGTGATCATCGCCGCCCAGCCCACGCCGTACTACCTCGGGACCTGCAAGACCTGCAACCGCCCGGTACGCGTCACCGTCGAGACTCCCGCCAACGATCACCGCACGATCGGGTGCCCCGCGTGCGGCGAGGACGTGGCCGCGCAGCGCCTGTACGCGACTACCACGGCCGAGATCTGCCACCCCCGGTGCCACAACGCGACCGGCCGTGACTGCGACTGTGGCTGTGGAGGTCACAACCACGGTAGGACGTGGGCGACCAGCACGAGTGAGGCGGTAGCCGACGAGGTCGCGGCCTGGCGCGAGCGCCAGGCCCAGGCCGAGGACCGCCGCGCCCGAGCCCACGCGAGCAAGGTTCGCGCGTTCGAGCAGTGGGCCGCCGACACCGAGTCCGGCGACGTCGTCGCGTGGCTGGCCAGCGACGATCGGCCCGCGTCGGAGTTCCTGGACTCCCTGGCCGAACGTGTGGCCGAGTACCGCGCGCTCAGCCCCGCCCAGGTCAACGGCGCGCGTCGGTGGATCGAGGCCGCCGCCCGTCGCATCGAGCGCCGCGCCGCCGCTGTGGCCGCCACCCTGGCCCGCGCCGCCGAGCGCGTCGCGCTCGGACTGTCCGCAGTGCAGCCCCTGCCGACCGGTAAGGGGGTCGAGGTCACGGGCGTGATCGCGGCGACGGCGATCCGTGACAACCACTTCGCCCGCAGCGGTGCCGCCAGCTACCGCATGCAGGTCCAGGGCGACGGATGGGAGCTGTGGAGCACCGTCCCGGCCGCCCTGCTCAGCGGCAGCGAGCCCCTGTCGGCCCTGCGCGGCCGGACGGTGCGGTTCATCGCCGACGTCGAGGCCGACGCCGCCAACCCCGCCACCGGCCAGGCCAAGCGCCCCCGCAAGGCCGCCCTGATCGAGACCGCGCAGCCGGTCGCCGCCTGACAACCCCGGGGTACGCCCGGCCCGACCGCCGGGCGTACCCCGCCGCCGAAAGGAGAACCACGATGTCCCAGGCAGCCGCCGACAACACGATGCGCGCGGAGCTTGCCCGCGCCGCCGTCCGAGCGTTCACCGCCATCGCCTACAGCCACGAACGCCGACCGATGTCCGACCCCGAACTCATGAGGATGTACGCCGACCACGCGTACGCGGCCATGGTCGCGTTTTCGATCGCGGGCGGCAATGGCCCCATGGTCCTGATCCCGAGCATGGAGCCGGGCGACGACCAGCCCGCCAGCTCTCATGAGATCTGGTGCTCGGTGCAGTGCGACATTGACGAGACGGTGCGCGACTTCCTGTGCAACGTGCGCCACATGCTCGCACAACACGGCCTCACCATCGAAGACGTCGAGGCCCGCCGCCTGCCCGTGCTGCCCGTCCCGCATCACACCGAAGCCCTAGCGGCATTCGCCCTGCTGGCGTGCCTGCGCGTCTACACCGCCGCTGCATGGCTCGATTACGACCTCATGGACGAGATGGCCGCCGCCAACTACGCCGAAGAGACCGCCGAGGCCGCCGACGACGCAGCCATGATCGCCGCCGCCGCCGCCCTGGCCGCCGCCACCCCTGACGAGATCGGCCGGGCCGCCGCCCGCCTGGTCTGAAACCCCCGGTGCGCCCGGCAAACCCGCCGGGCGCACCCCACCCGAGAGGAGCGCCCCATGTCCACCCAGACCGGCGGCCGCAAGACCGCCCGCAAGAGCGGCAGCAAGACCAGCCGCCGCAGCAGCCGCTACACCCCCGAGGAGATCGCGCAGTTCAAGGCCAACGACCAGGCGTTGAAGGACCGCGCCGACGCGGCACTGTCCGACCCGGACGGCCGCATGGTCGCAACCGTGGTCGAGTACGCCACGACCGCCCGCCTGTCGCCCCGGTTCTTCACGTACTCGCTGCGCAATCAGGCCCTGATGATCCAGCAGGCCGAAGACCTCGGGATCACGCTGTCCGATGTCGGCAGCCCCAGGCACTGGCGCGAACTCGGGCACACCATCACCGACAACCGCCCGATGCGCATTGTCCGGCCGCGTGGCCGCACCGCCGCCCAGGAGGACCAGGCCGACAGCGCCGAAAGCACCGAACCCGAAGGCGGCGAAGGCACAGACGGCAGCGAAGGCGATTCGGTGCGGTTCCGCATGATGGCCGTCTACGACGTATCGCAAACCGATGGACCCGAGTTCGAGCCCGCCGACCCCGACGAATATCTGGTCCCGGCAGCATTCCGGGGGGTCGACGACACCGCCTCGGAATGCCCGCAGTGCGGCCAGACCGAATGCGACCCGCTCAACTTCGCGTGCCACAACGACGCCCCGCCGACCCCGGCCGAGGCCCTGGCCTACTCCCTGCGCGTGCAGCTGGAGCGGGCCGGATGGACCCTCACGCACGAGCCCGCCGCCGAGGCCCGCGCCGACGACGAAGCCCGCGTGATCTACGTGCACGACGAGGCCACCCCGCAGGCCCTGCGCGTCATGGCCGACATCGTGGCCCGCCTAACGACCACCCAGAACAAGCCCTAGCAGTCTGTCAGGATGTTACGTCAATCGGTCGGGGGGTTGCAGCCCCCGACCGGGACGGCGGGCGCGGATCGCGATCCCGGCGGCATCGAGCCGCCCGGCTCGCGGCCCCGGTGGTCACCGCCACCGCCCGCCACCGGACCTGAAAGCCCCAGGCCGCAACGAGTCCCAGCACCGCCGCAATGCCCACCCGAGGACCAGCGCCATCTACGAAGGAGACACCTGCAATGAGCACCACGAAGACCGCCCGCAAGCGCAACACCAAGACCACCGCCCCGGCCGCCGCCGTCGACCTCTCCCGTGCCGAGCTGGTCTACGTCGACCCGGCCAAGCTGATCATCGGCAAGAACGCCCGCACCACCGTCGACCTTGATCCCGCGTTCCTGGACAGCCTCACGGCATTCGGCGTTCAAGAGCCGATCACCGCTTGGACCGTCGACGGCGAGACCTACGAAGTGGTCAAGGGTCAGCGCCGCACCCTCGGCGCGCTCAAGATCGGCTTGCCGGAGGTTCCCGTACTGGTCCGCCGCGCCCCGACCGACGAGGCCATGCGCATCCAGTTGCAGATCATCGAGAACGAGCGCCGCGCCGCCTTCACCACCGAGGACAAGGCCGCCGCGTACGTGCAGCTGACCGCGTTCGGTGTGGCCGCCGGAGACATCGAGAAAGCGGGCGTTGCCCGCGCCGCCGACGTCGTGGCCGCCGTCAAGGTCGCAGCCAGCACCAGCGCCCAGCGAAACGCCGACCTGTACGGGCTCACCCTGGAACAGGCCGCCGTCGTCGCCGAGTTCGAGGACGACGACGAGGCCGTGACCAAACTGACCGACGCCGCCACCACCGGCCAGTTCGAGCACGTCACGCAGACCCTGCGCGACGCCGCCGAGCGCGCCAACGCCGAGGCAGCGTTCCGGCAGAGCCTGGCCGACCAGCTCACCGCCGCCGGAGTGCGGATCATCGACGAGCCGCGCACCTGGATTCAGAACAACACCGGCCGGGTCGAGGACCTGTACGACCGCGACGGCAACAAGGCCGACCCCGACCAGCACACCCAGTGCCCCGGCCACGCCGCCTACATCACCAGCACCCACTACGGCGACGCCGACCCGTACCGCATCGGGTACGCGTGCGCCGACCTGGCCGCCAACGGCCACTACCCCAGCAAGCCCACCAAACTCCGGCCCTCGGACATGACATACGCCGAGCGCGAGCAGGTCAAGGCCGCCCGCAAGGACGTCATCACCTCCAACCAGGCGTGGGAGTCCGCCGAGAAGGTCCGCCGAGCGTGGCTCAAGAAGCTGTTCGCAGGCAAGACCGCACCCAAGGGCGCGGTGAAGTTCATCGCCGAATCCCTCGCCCGCGCCGACCACGAACTGAGCCAGGCCATCAGCGGCAACAACGAACTCGCGCTGACCCTGCTCGCGGTCAAGACCACCGGGAACATGGCCGGGTGCAAGGCCCTGGCCGCCCAGATGGCCCGCGCCACCGACGCCCGCGCCCAGCTGATCACCCTCGCCCTCATCCTGTCGGCGTACGAGGCCCGCACCGGCAAGCACAGCTACCGCAACGTAGACAACGCCACCTCCCGCTACCTGCTGTTCCTCCAGTCCATCGGATACGCCCTGTCCGACGTCGAGACCCGCGCCACCGTCACCGCCAACCCGGCCGAACCGGCGCAGGCCGCGCCCGCCCCGCCCGAGCAGGACGACGACCGGGACACCGAGGCCCCGACCAAGGCCACGGCCGCTCCGCAGGAGCCCGATCACCGCGCCCAGGACGACGAGGACCGCGACGACGAGGACCCGGAAGACGACGGCGACCACCTGGAGAACGCGTACGCCGCCGAGCTGGACGCCGACACCGACGACGCCGACCGCTACGCCGCCGAGCTGGAGTAGCCCACCCCACGGGGCGGCCCGCCACCAGGGCCGCCCCACCCGCCGCGCGCGGGACGCGAGCCGGCCGGCATCGAGCCGACCGGATCGCGACCGGGGCGGCCGGCCCGCGCGGGCCGGTCACCCAACCCGGCGCCCACGCCGGGAAACCCAACACCTCACCGAAGGAGCACCCCATGCCCACCACGACCACCCCCGCCATGGACCCCGCCGACGCCGCGCCGGTCAGCACCACCGTGGACCAGATGACCGCCGAGGCTGACGCCCAGCAGCCCGAACACACCCAACTCGACATGGACCTCATCGCCGATCTGCTCAAGCACGCCGGCATCGAAGCCTTCACCCTGAACAGCGGCGGAGGCTGCGCCGTCATCTACATCGGCCACGAGATCCCCCACCCGATCGAAGAGGGATACACCGCCTACGAACTGCTCGCCGGACCCGGCTGGTTCGAGAAGGACAACGACGACCGGTGGCGCACCTACGGCAGCACAGCTGAGTTCTACATCAGCCCCGACGACTACGGCACAAGCCCGGGGTGGGACTGCCCGCCCGGCGTCTCCGAGGCGTACGTCAGCGCTTACATCATCCACACCATCACCCAAATCCGCGCCCAGCAATCTGCATAGATGCAGTTCAGATAGTCTGGTAGGATGTTACATATAAGGCCCGGTCGACCGGCCGGGCCGCCTCGCTCCGGAGGGGAGTGTCATGACGAAGGCCCGGACGCTGCGCGAACTGCTCGACGGCTGCACCGAAGGCGACCGCGTACCGCTGCACGTGCTGGCCGATCACGCGGCTCAGGAACAACTCGGCCCCACAGCCGCCGCCCTCGTTCGCTGGAGCGTCTACCCGACCAAGATCGGCGAGTACGGCGAGCGCCTGTACGGGACCATCACCGGCACTGATGCCGAGGTCACCGTCTTCCACGAGGCCGGCGAGCCCGGGACGGCCTGCATCTTCCTGCGCGTGCCGTGCGACGAGGACGAGCGCTGCACCTACGCCTTCCATGAGCTGACCGACCTCGGGCCGATCTACTGCCTGCTCGACGGCTCTGCGCTGGAAGACCCGCACTGCCACGCCCACAACTACTGACCGCCCGCCGGGGGAGCGGGCTCCCCGGGCCCCACCAACGGAGATCCCCATGCGCAACAGCGCACTTGTCGCCTACGGCTACGACCTGGCGACGCTGCTGCACCGCAGCGCCACCGCGGACGGGACCGAGCAGGCCCGCCGCAGACTGCTCACCGCGGCCGGCCACGAGCTACCCGGCAACCAGGACGACCCGTGGTACCTCGTGACCCAGCTCAGCGAGCGGTGCGGCCTGCACATCCTTACCTACGGCCGCTTCGGGCACTGGCGCTCGTTCCTGGCCGCCTGGACCCGATCCGTCCGCGACCCCGCCGCGCAGGTCTTCCCGTTCGAGGACCAGGACGGCGCCGACCGCCGCCTCTCGGGCGCACTGCGAACGCTCGCGGCACAGCCCGACCACCTCGAACCCCGATTCCTGCTCCTGGCCGAGCAGCACTGACCGATCAACCGCCGGCGAGACCGCTCCCCGGCCCAACCCCGAAAGGGATTTCCATGGGCTACACCCACGCATTCGAGATCAACGACACCGACCCGGCGTACGCCGCCGCCTGGCCCGGCCTGGCCACCGACGCCCGCCAGATCCTCACCGCCGTCCGGGCGCTCGGCATCGTCATCGCCGGGCCGCTCGGCACCGGCGACGTCGTCGACGACGACGACGGCATCCGCTTCAACGGCGACGCCGAGACCGACGACGACTGCGAGACCTTCTGGCTGCCCACGCCCGCCACGACCGGTCCCCGGACTCTCCCCCCGCGCAGCTACTGCAAGACGAACCGCAACCCCTACGACCTGGCCGTGGCGGGCATCCTCCTGCGCGCCCGCCTGCTGCTGCCCGGCGTCGTGCAACTCCACAGCAACGGCAGCTGGGACGAGGAATGGGCACGCGGCGCGTACCCGCACCCCAGCATCCCGGGCAGCGACGTCGCCCCGCGCCAGCTCATCACCGACCTGTTCGGCCCGATCCCCGACGTCAGCCCGTTCGACGAGCCCGACTACTGCTTCTAACCCGCTCGCAATCTGTCAGGATGTTACGCCGCCGGGGGAGTCCGCTCCTCCGGCCCGGCCCCGGAAGGCATCACGATGGCCACCCTCAACCTCTACGAGCTCCCGCCGCTGGCCGGCCTGCCCGACCTGACCGGCTACGACTGGATCATCGTCAACAGCAGCGGCGGCAAGGACTCCCAAGCCCTGCTGCACGCGGTCTACCTCGCCGCCCGCGCCGCCGGAATGCTGGACCGCGTTGTGGTCCTGCACTGCGACCTCGGCGAGGTCGAGTGGCAGGGCACCCGGCACCTGGCCCGCCGCCAGGCCGCCCACTATGGATTCCGGTTCGAGGTCCGCAAGCGCCTCGGGGCAGAGCTGCTGGCCTACATCCGCGCCCGCCACCAGCAGCGCTGGCCCCGCCTCGGGACCAGGTTCTGTACGGCCTCGTTCAAACGGGACGTGGGCGGCCGGCTCATCACGGAGCTGGTCAAGGAACTGCCCAAGGAGCAACGGCGCGTACGCCGCCCGCGCGTGCTGTACGTGATGGGCATCCGGGGCGCCGAATCCTGCGGCCGGGCCGGGATGAAGCCGTTCGAGCAGCACGCGAAGTTCACATCACCGCGCCGCGAGGTGGACCAGTGGCTGCCCATCCACGGCTGGAGCGAGGCCCAGGTGTGGGAGTGCATCCGCGCCGCCGGCACCCCGGCCCACCCGATCTACTCCCACGGCCTCACCCGCGCATCCTGCTCGTTCTGCGTACTCGCGTCGGGCGCCGACCTGATGCGCGCCTGCCAGCTGCGCCCGGACCTCGCCGCGGACTACCTCGACGCCGAGCGCGAGATGGGCGACGACTTCCAACACCGCCGGCCACTGGCCGTCATCGCCGCCCAGGCCGCCGCCGACCCGCACCCGCTCACCCCGATCAAGACCTGCCTGCCCTGCCGAGGTGCAGGCGAACGCCCCGGCCAGACCACCGCCTGCCCGTCCTGCGACGGCAGCGGCGGACTGCGCTCCGCGTACCGCCTGGCCGCCTGACCTCCACCGACCGACCCGGCCGGGACCGATCGGCGGTCCCGGCCCCACGCCCCGGAGTCCACCGTGTACCAGCAGCTCTCCCTGTTCGAGCCGGACGCCTGCCAGCGCTGGCAATCGGGCACGCCCACCTGGCGCCGCCCAGAAGACGGCGGATTCACCGCCGCCCGCTACCACGTGGTCGAGATCGACACCCCGACCGCCCGCCGGTTCGTCATCACCCACCACTACAGTCGCAGCTATCCCGTCGACCGCCGCCGCTACGGCCTGATCGAGGGTGACCAGCTGCTCGGCGTCGCGGTGCTCGGCGAACCCATGCACCCCAAGGTCACCGGCAAGGTCTTCCCAACCCTGGACCGGCGCACCACCGCCGAACTGTCGCGGTTCGTCCTGCTCGACCAGGTCCCCAGCAACGCCGAGACCTGGCTGCTGCGCCGCGTGTTCGGCCTGGCCGCCGCCGGCGGCCTGCGCGGAGTGGTTGCGTTCCCCGACCCGATGCCCCGCCACAACGCCACCGGGCAACTGATCATGCCCGGCCACGTCGGGCACATCTACCGCGCCCACGGCGGAGGCCGCTACACCGGCCGAGCCACCCAGCGCACGCTCACCCTCATGCCGGACGGCCGGGTGCTGTCGGACCGGTCCCGAGCCAAGGTCACCGGCAGCGAGTCCGGCGCGGCCGGGGTGATCCGTGGACTCGTCGCCTATGGCGCGACCCCGCCAAACCCGGCCGCCGAGCCCCGCGTCTGGCTCGCGCAGGCCCTGGCCGAGATCGGCGCCCGCCGTCAGCGCCACCGGGGCAACCACCGGTTCGCCTGGACCCTCGGCAGCTCACGCCAGCGCCGGCGTACGCCGATCGCGCTGCCCGCCCTGCCGTACCCCACCACTCCAGACGCGACGGTGTGACGTGGACGCCCTGGACGGATGCCCCTACGCGCCCGCCGTCGACCCGTCGACCGGCATCGCCGACTGCCCAGCGTGCGGCTTCCACGGCCGCGCCGTCGTGCACCTGGCCTACTCCCTCGCCCGCGCCGCCGGCGCGAGCCCGGCCCGCGCGACCGCCTTCGCCGCAACCCAGCACCAGACCCTCACCCGCGCCGCCGCGACCGGCCGCAGCCGAGCCGAGGTCACCAGCCTCCTACGCCCCCGCGCCCGAGCCTGCGCCAACCGGCGTCCCGCCACCCGCCGAAATTGACACACTGACCACTTCAACAAGCCTGTTAGGATGTTACGCATGTCTCAGTCGTTCACCCTCGCCCAGCGGACCGCGCTGGAGGTCCTCTGGCGGTTCACCCGCCCGACCACCGTCGCCGAGCTGCACGCCAACGGCGTACGCCTGGACGTGATCCGCCGCCTGTGTACGCGCAAGCTCGCCTTCTGCGCACGCGATTGGGGCAACGACCCGGGAACGACGTTCGCGCTCACCGAGGCCGGCCGCGAGGCCGCCGCGCAGGTGATCCCGTGACCACCTACCGCCGCCGCCTGCCCGGCACGTACGGGCGGCTCACCATCGTGGAGTCCGTCGACGTCGACCGGGCCGAAGTCACCTACCGCGTACGGGCACCCCGCGTGACCGGCGTATTCGTCGCAGTGCCCGCCTGGACCCGCTTCAACAGCAGAGATCCGATGCCGGACGGCCTGGACCTGCACATGGGCACCGGCCCGGCGTACGTGTCGGGCGAGCGCCGCGAAGATCTGCCCAACGTCAACGGAATCCCGCTGGTCGGCTGCGTCATGGTCGATCCCGTCGAATGGCTCAGCCGCGCCGAGCCCCGCTACCGGTTCAGCCGCCCGACCGGCCTGCGCACGAGCCGGCCGGTACCCGACGCGACCAACGCCCTTGCCCTGGCCGTCGTCGTGCAACTGCTCATCCTGTGGACCTCACGGCCCGACCGCGCCGAGCTCGCGCGTACCCACGCCGTACGCCGTGCCCCAGCCCGCCTGGCGGAGCTGCGCCACGGACCCATCCACTCCACCGAGACCCAGATAGCCAAGCTCACCGCCGAACTGGCCGACCACTACCGATTCGCCGCCGCCCTGGAACCCCTCGCCGCCGAGTACAAGGCCATGACCAGCACAGAAGAGGAGCAGTATCCGCCGTGACCACCGCGACCGCTACCCTGGCCAGCGCACCCGTACGACGCCGGCGCACCGCGCGCCCGCCGACCCAGGAGCGCCACGTGCCCGAGAACCAGCTGCCCGCCACGCCGGAAATCCGCGTGCTCCAAGGCCGCGAGTGCACTGACCGGACCGGGATCGCCATCCTGGCCGGCGTCGCTGCCGGCCGGGCGATCGACATGCGCGCGGGCCGCGATGACGCCTTCCCCACACCGCTGGAGAAGGTCGGCCGCACCTGGTGGTACCCGCTGGAGGGCAAGGACGGCGTCTACGCGTACGCCCTTCTCCTGACCGCCCGAGGCGAAGCGGTACGCCCGCCGGCCATCGAGGACGGTGACCCGCGCGACCTACTCAACCCCGACGACGCAGCCGCGGCGATGCGCATCGCCCGGTCGACGTTCGACCACTACGTGCGGCTCTCCGCACCGTACTGGGAGGCCGCCGCCCTCGGCGAGGAACTGGGCGGCTACCCGCCGCTGCCCCGCCCCGACGTGGAGACCGAGCTCACGAACAACCTCGGCACCTATACCCACCGTGAGTGGTACCGGGCGACCCTGGCCGCCCACCAAGCCAACCGGCCCGGCCTCGCCGTCAACCGCGGAGCCACGCGCCGCCTGATCGAGGAATAGACCGTCCGGGGCGGAGACAAGCCCGACGAAACCGATGGGCTAAGGGTATCGTCGGCCCCGTTAGTACGCCTTGCGGAAACCCTTTTCTCGGCCCATCGGCGAACCCATGCCGCAACCCTTCCCGCATTCCATTCGCCAACTCCGAACCAGTCGGCCCGCGTAGCCATAACCACGCCCCGTCCGCATCGCGTCCTGTCGCCATCCACCGGAACGGATCAAGCAGTACTCGGCGATCCGCGCACGTACTTGACCGCGATCCTCGACCAGCCCCGCCGGCGCACACACCGCCGCGCCCCAATTGCCACCGATCGCGATCCTGGCCCGGCTCGTCGGTGTTCGCGACCCCGGCCGCGCGCCGTGGTCGCGAAGACCGGCCGCGAACCGCCCCACCGACTCCCCACCGATACTCTTTGACCCCTATGGGGTTCTCCTTCCTCCCATCTCGTCACCCTCCATATAGCTTTCTTCTGTTACCTCCCTCTCACAAACATCAACCACGATTTGTACCAAGGTATCTTCGATACGAGGGCTCGGATTCTGGTCCGCCGCAAGGCGGCGGAGGATCGGGGCACGCGCTGCACGCGGGGGAGGTGAGCAGCGATGGCATGGGTGACCACACTCGGCCCGAACATCGGCCAAGTCGAATACCGACTCGAACATGGCGCAGGCTGCGGGCCGGCCCCAAAAACCCACTGACGCCAGCCGGCTCTCCTCAAGCTGCCCCGAATCCCGGCACCGGGCCGACCGCGACCGCGATGGTCAGCGACGCGCAGATCGGCTACCGGCTCGACGAAGACCTGCCGTTGGAATGGATCGGCGACGGCCTGCGCGACGTGAACATCACCCCGGGCACGGTGATGACCGAGCAGCAGAAGCCCTGGGCGATCGCCATCATGTCCGGCCAGCACCCCGACGGCACCGTCCTGGTAGAACCGAAAATGGCGGCCGACCCACGCGGCAAGCTACCTGCCCGGCCGCTGCTGGACTCGCTCGCCGCCGCGGCCGACAACGACGCAACGACACTGAGCGAACTGCTGAAGGCCGACCACATCCGCAACTCCTACGGCCGGATGGCGCGCGGCGTCGAACGCCAGGGCGACGCCCACACCGTCCCGTACGCGCGCCTCGTCCAGCTCGCCGACGCCGCCGGCGTCGACCTGACGGCGGTGTACCGGCGCGCGGATCTCGACCGTGCGCGTACGTACGCCGACGCCAAGGTGCAGGTCGGCAACCGCGGCTACGACATCACCCTCGACCTGGCCAAGTCGGTGTCGGTGCTGTACGCGATGGCCGACCCGCAGACCGCGCATCAACTGGAAACCGTGTACCTGCAATCGGTCCGCGAAACGATCGCGGTGATGCAGACGTGGGTCGCGTACGGGATGCGCGGCCACCATGGCGACGGCCAGCGCGCCCGCCGCGTCGACTCAACGGGCCTGCTCGGGTGGATGATGGTCCACCGCACCGCCCGGCCCGTCGACGGCGCCCCGGCCGACCCGCACCTGCACGTCCACGTCGTCCTCGCCAATATGGTCCACGGTCTCGACGGGAAATGGTCCACGGTCGGTGCCGGCGGCCGCGATATCCACCGCCACGTTCACGCCGCCGACGCCTTTCTGAAGGCGCGCATGCGGGCGGAGACTCAGCGCCGGTGGGGCATTCAGTGGCGTCGGCACGCGATCACCGGTGCGTGGGAGATCGCCGCGATCCCCGCCGTGGTCCGCGACATGTTCTCCAAGCGCTCGGTGCAGATCGACGAGACCCTGGCCCGCCTCGGCCTGACTGGCCAGACCAGTACGGCGCAGGCCAAGCTCGCTGCCGCGGTCTCCCGCGAAGCCAAGCAGCCGGCACCGTCGGAAGGGGAGCTGCGCGCGCAGTGGCGCGCGCAGGCCCGCGGCGCGGGGTTCGAGCCCGAAGATCTCACGACAGCGTCGCTCGGCGACCCGCAGCCCGGCCCGCTGCCCGACAACCCGACGCCGCGCCAGATCGCCGCGTACATCTTCCGCGACGAAGCCACCGAGGCGGAGGCTGCCGCGCGAGGTCCGATCCGCTCCCGCCATGTCGGTCTGACCCACAACCGCAAGGTCGTCACCCGGGCCGACGTCCTGGCCGCGGTCATGGACGCTCTGCCGTACGGTCTGGACACGATCGCCGACGTCGAGCAGCTCGTTGACGAGGTGCTTGCGGTGCCCGGCTTCGCGATCGCCCTGGATAAGACCGAACCCGTGCACCTGTCCAACCACACTCGCTACACCACTTCGGCGATCGTGACCGCCGAGTACACGATCCTGCAGGACGCCCGCGCTGGCCTTGACCGGGGCATCGGGGTGGTGCCGGCAGCGGTCGGCGAACTCGCGGTCGAGCAGTTCACGCTCTCGCGGGGCCTCGGGTTCACGCTGTCCGACGAGCAGCGCGTCGTCCTGGACCGCCTGCTGCACGGCGGGCACCAGGTCGACGCGGTGATCGGCGTGGCCGGCTCCGGGAAAACGACGCTGATGGCCGCCCTGCGCGCAGCGTACGAAGCGGCCGGGATGCGGGTCGCCGGCGCGTCGACCTCCGCCGTCGCCGCCGCGAACCTGCAAGCCGAGTCCGGAATCGTGTCCGCCACGATGGACTCCTGGCTGGCCCGCGCCGACTGGACCACCGAACGCGGACTGCCGCTCGGGATGCGCGGCGTACGCCCCGTCCATCCCGGCCCCGGCAGCCCGCGGGTGCCCGGCTGGTTCACCCGTGCCGTGGACGTCATCGTGATCGACGAGGCCGCCACCGTCGACGACCGCAAACTCGCCCAGCTGCTCGACCACGCCATCCCACGCGGCATCAAAATCATCGCGATCGGTGACCCGAAGCAGCTGCGCGCACCCGGTGTCGGCGGCACCTTCGCCCGCGTCCACGAGATCGTCGACGGCGAGTCCATGATGGACAATCGAAGGCAGCGGGACGAGACCGAACGCCGCGCCCTCGACGCGTTCCGCTCCGGCCGCCTGCACGAGGCACTCGCCGAATGGTCGACCGCCGGCCGGGTACATGTGGTCGCCGACTCCGCCGCGGCGCAACTGGCCATCCTCGCCCGCTGGGAGCAGACCCGCCATGCCTGGGCCGATGTCCACGACCGTATCGCGAACTTGCTCGTACTGACTGGCACCAACAGCGACGCGGACCAGATCAACCACGCCGTTCAAGCCGTCCGGCTGGCCACCGGCGACCTCGACCGCAACCAGATGGGCTCCTACCCGCTGCGCGGCGGCGGCGACATCCGGTTCGCGGTCGGCGACGAAGTCATGGTCCGCGTCAACGCCCGCAGTGCTGACCCCGAAGTCCCCGATCTGCTCAACGGGTACCGCGGTGTTGTCACCGCTCTCGACACCGAGACCGGTCATTTGACGGTGCAATGGCGGGCGATGACCGCCGACGGACCAGCCATCCAAGAGCGCAAGGCCGATCCGGCGTTCATCGCCGGCGGCGGCCTGTCCCTCGGCTACGCCATGACCGTCGCCAAAGCGCAGGGCCTGACGGCCGAAGTCGCGATCACCTACGGCATCGGACTGGACCCGCACACCCTCTACGCCGGCATGACCCGCGCCCGCGCCGAAAACCACCTCATCCTGCCCATCGACCTCCTGGAAACCGAAGCCGTCCAGACGCGGCACGGACCGCCCGCCAGCCCCGACGCGCAGACCCGCCGCGCGATCGCCGCGTACGCCCGCTGGCTCCAATCGGTCTCCGCCGACGACACCCTCGTGCTCGACCAGTTCGCCGGCGTCACCCTCAACCTGGCCCGGCCCGACCCTGAAGCCGTCGACGACGAGACCGCCGACGAGCGTACGCACACTGCGGCCGAAGCGGTCGCGCAACGCCGCCGGACCCGCCAGCACAGCGACCGTCCCCGCGCCCGGCACTGGCAACGCCGCACCTACGGCGCGATGACCGACGCCGAGCTCTCCCGTGCGCTCATCGAGGCCGAACACGACCACAACGTCGAACGGGCCCGCGCCGCCGTCTCCGCCGAACGGCACGCTGCCCGAATGCAACCCGCGCTCGACGGCCACGGCCCCGCCGCGACCGCACTCGCCGAGCACCGCCGGCACCTGGAACGGGCCGAGGAAGCGATGCGCCTGGCCGAGCAGCGTATGCAGACCGCCCGAAACCAGGCCGCCGTCGCCGAGCGCATCCGCGCCGACCTCGCCCGCCCCGCGCCGGTACGCCTCATGCTCGGCATCCGAGTCGGTGAAGCCCGCGCGCGGCTCACCGAGACCAACAACGTCATCGCCTACGCCCAGCAGGCCGGCGAGGTCGCCCGCGCGGACGCCGAGCGGCACGCCCGCGACGCCGGCCTCGACGCCGCCCAGATCCCGGCGGCCGTCGCACAGCTACGCGAGAGGTGGGACGACGCCCAGCACGCCGCTATCGATAACGACGTAGCCGCCCTGGGTGACCGGCCCGCCGCAGGTGCTGAGCTTGCCCGAAGCCGTCTGCGGCTGAGCGCGCTGCGCACGGAGCAGGAAACCCGCATGCAGCAACACCCCGAAGACGCCGGTCAAGAACAGCGCGAACGCGACACCGCGCGTACCATCGCCGAACGGCAGTGGGCACGTGACGTCACCGCTGGGGTCCGGCAGCAGTGGGAACGCGAGGTCGTCGACGGCGCAGAACGGCAGTGGGAGCGCGACGTGGTGTACGGCGCCGAGCGGCAGTGGGAACGCGATGTGGTGTACGGCGCCGAGCGGCAGTGGGAACGCGAGGTCGCGGACGCGGCCGAGCAGCGTCGACAGCGCGAGACCGAAGCCGCTCGCGAACGCGACGCCGGGGCAGAACCCGACCTCGCCGCCTGAACGGGCCTATACCTCAGTTGTCTTGTCGCGTGACCGCATCCCGTCGAACACGCCCTTCAGAACCGGACACAGCTGCGAGACCTTGCTGAACTGGGCAAACGCGGCCACCATGGGGCGATGACCATGGGCTGCCGATGCCACGAGCTGGAAGTCGCCGCCATCATGCTCGCCCGCCGTGGCCGGGCCCGCCAGACCTACCGCATCACCATGCGCGGCTACCTCGTCGGTCCCGGCTACGTCCACACCGTTGCGGACCCTGCCGAGGCTCTCCAGCACGTCGGCCTCAGCCTGGAACAACTGACCGACCTCGACTGATCCGCCGAGACACCTTGGAACATCCGTACGAATCGCAGTATCGTGCGGGCATGGCGACCGCGTCACCCAACCCGAACTCCGCTGCGGCTAAACCATCGCAGGCGGAACCAGAAGCCACCTGCTGTGGGCGGCCAGGCAAGGCGTGGTCCAAGGCCGGCGATCCACTCAAACTTGCCTGTCAGCTTTGTCCAGAATCGGTCACGTATTGGCGAAAACGCCGCGAGTTGCACTAGCTGGTGTGCCACGAACGCGGAAGGCGGTGATTGGTAGGTCGTCGTCGTTGAACGCGCTGCTGTACGGGAGATGACGGTTGACTTCGGAGCCCGCCGGTGGGGGAGGCTTCAAACCACCACATGCTGCGTCGGTTGAACTCCGTCGTGGTGAGCGATGTGGAAAGGCGCCGGGTCACGGCCCCAGGTGGGGATCAGGAAGGTGAGCGCGAGCGAACCATTGATGACGTCGTAATGCAATGCCGGTGACATTTGAAACCGAATCATTTAGAGCATAACAATTCTGCCAGATCCCAGCCTGCCGTAAAGACAAATCGTTCGCTATGGGCGTCAATTCCAGTGACAGCGTCCCAGCTTGGCCATAAGTCGATCTGCATAAAACTAGTTAGACTCCAGAATCGGATCGTGGCATCGCGGCCGCCGGTGACAGCGATCGGCTGGCCGTTGAGGGTGGTGCAGGCCACCGCGTGCACGGGTGCAGTGTGGCCGGTGAGGGGTGT
>NZ_AUAX01000030.1 GCF_000428945.1 Hamadaea tsunoensis DSM 44101
CTCCGGCACGGGCGGGTCGCTCGTGTACCAGGGGACCGGGGACGCGTACCTGGCCTGCAAGTACCTCACGACGGACGTGGTCATGGCGGCCCTGCACGGCGCGTCCAACTCCCTCATCTGCCGGGTCATTCGTTAGGAGCTTCCTTCACAGAATCAAGATCATGTGTCCCGGGTTCGTCGATCTCACCTCCGCTCCTCCCGCGGGAGACCGTTGCGCCCCTATCGCTCCGCTCCGGGGACTCCACTGCCAGGTGAGTGGGGCGACGCATCATCCACCGTCGCCCGGTCACCGTTTACCCCCAACCCCCACCCGGACTTTGTCCCGACTATCCGACTTGCACCCCAGATGTTCGACGATCTTGCGTGAATGTCCGGGCATTTCGGGTGCATCGGACGAAATTCGGGGCATTCGCGCAAGATCGTCGACCAGGGTGGAGATCGGGGCCTCCATCCGACCCTGGCGGGTTCTGGCCGGTTCTGGCTTTGTCGCGACTGTCCGATATGGGTGCTGGGGCGGCGGTCGGCAGGGTGATCGTTTACGGCTGTGGTGTGGAAACGGCCACCCGATGCATGATCGCTTACGGTTCCGGAGCGCGCTGACCGGGTTCTGCTACACCTGACGCGTAATCGATCATGCAGATCGGGCCGGATTTACACCCCAGCCGTAAAGGATCAAGGAATCAGCCCGCCGTGTCCATCTGACGGAAGATCGTTCCCGCATCACGGGCAACGGACGTAGGCGGGACGGCGTGGACGTGATCCACAGCGGCTGAGATGTCAAAACCGGCCACCCTCCCAAGATCCACAGCGGTCGGGATGGAGGAAAACAGCCTCTATCTACATCTCGGCCGCATTGGATCGAGGGGATGGGCCTGGAAACTACACCCCAGCCGCGAACGATCACCGCCCAGCCGATCCACCCGGCCGCCATATCGGACAGTCGCGACAAAGTCGGGGTGGGGGTTGGGGGTAAACGGTGACCGGGCCGCGGTGAAGGATGCGTCGCCCCAGAAAGCTGGCAGTGGAGTCCCCGGAGCGCAGCGATAGGGGCGCAACGGTCTCCCGCGCGAGGAGCGGAAGTGAGATCGACGAACCCGGGACAAAATGATCGTGATTCTTGGCCGACCGACGGGGAACAATGCGTCCTCCCCGACGCTGGCAGATCAGGCCTCGGGCGAAGCGGACAGCGGAGGTGGGATCGGTGAAGGGGTAACGCATCATTCACCGTCGATCAGTTGCGGTCGGCGGCGGATCGTTGCCGAATCTGGTCCTGAACATGATTGTTCTTCGTGTTTGCCGTGCATACGATGCACGGCGTGTCCCTGGCTTCGCCGCGTCGTCGCGCGTTCTCGCTGCTCATCGCCGGTCTCGTCGTGCTCGCATTGGGAGCCGGGGTCGCGTACGGGATCAATGGGGCACTGGGGTTGAGTTTCACGCCGGTCGCCGCGGCCGAGGAGCATCCGGTCGCGGCGCCCGAGCGGGCCGACGTGCCCGCCCCGGACATCGCCCGCATCGTGGTGCCGGACGAGCCGCGGCTGGCCAAGGCGGCCGCGGCGGTCGCTGACGCCCTCGCGGGTCGTGGGCGGTCCCGGCCCGAGATCGTCCACGCGGGGGCGAAGGACGGTCGCACGCTGAGTGTGGACATCGGGGCGCTGAGCGGGCACAAGGCTGAGGCGTACCGGATCACCGGGGACGCCGTCGAGGCCGCCGATGTCGCGGGGGCCGCCGCCGGGCTGTACGCGTACGCGGACCGCGTCGGTTCCGCTCGGGCGCTGCCGGTCGGGGAGGTCGTCGAGCCCCGGCTGGGTCTGCGGCTGACCGACGCCGGTTCCGTGGGCCGGGAGCCGGACGAGGCCGCGTACCGGGCGGGGACGGACTATTCGCTGAACACCGACGTCGTCGGCCGGGCGCTGCTGCCGGGTGCGCCGTGGGTCGACCAGGCGGCCGTCGACCGGATCGCCGGCGAGTTCCGGCAGTTCGTCGACCACTCCGTGGCCGAGGGCTACAACGGGATCGTGGTGCCCGGCTTCCTGGAGTACGTGACGTTCGCCCAGGTGCCCGGCGTCTACCCGGCCGGCGATCCGCACGTCGCGCGGGCGCGGGCGATGGTGGAAGCGTTCGGGCCCGTGTTCGCGTACGCGCACACGATGGGCTTGAAGGTGTTCTTCCTGACCGACATGCTGGCCGTGTCCCCGCCGCTGGAGAAGTTCCTGGGCGGTAGGAGTGCCGAGGACCCCGCGCTGTGGACGGTCTACCAGGCGGGGCTGGCCGAACTGTTCGACAGCATGCCGTTCGCGGACGGCCTCATGATCCGGATCGGCGAGGGCGGGGACGTCTACAAGCAGGCCGGCTGGGACTACTCGTCCAAGATCGCGGTCACCACCCCGGCCGCCGTACGCGCGATGCTCACCGCGTTTCTGCAGACGGCCGGCGAGCGCGGCAAGGACGTGATCTTCCGGACCTGGACGGTCGGCGTGGGGGCGGTCGGCGACCTGCACACCAACCCGGACTCCTACGGGGCGGTGCTCGGCGGCCTGCACGATCCGCACCTCGTCGTGTCGACCAAGTACTCCGCCGGCGACTTCTACAGCCACCTGCCGCTCAACCCGACGCTGGACGTCGGCGACCAGCGCCGGATCGTCGAGTTCCAGGCGCGGCGGGAGTTCGAGGGCTTCGGTGCCCTGCCGAACGACCTGGGTTCGCTGGAACAGCTTGCGCTGCAACACTTTCTGGCGGCCAACCCGCACGTCGAGGGGGTCTGGAACTGGACCCAGGACGGCGGCCCGCTCCACGCCGGTCCCATGTCGCTCTACCTCAAGGCCGGCTTCTGGCCCCTCTACGACCTCAACACGTACGCGACCGGCCGGCTGGCCTGGGATCCGGAGACGGACCCGGGGCAGATCACGGCCGACTGGGCGCGCCGGACGTTCTCCGCCGACCCGAAGACGGTGGCCGCGATCGGGCAGGCCATGGCGCTGTCGAGGGACGCTGTCACCCAGGGCCTGTACCTCGGCCCGTACGCGGCCGACTCGGTGAAGGCGCTCGGCCTCGAACCGCCGCCGATGATGTGGATCTTCGAGTGGGACATCGTGACCGGCGACTCGGCGGCGCTCGACAGCATCCACGCCATCGCGAAGGACCACGTCGACGAGGCGATCGCCGAGGGCGAGAACGCGGTCGCGCTCGCCCGCCGCATGCAGGCCGCCGTCGCCGCCACCGACCCGGCCACCTGGCGTGATCCCGGGCTGCGCGAGCGGTTCGCCGGCACGCTCGCGTACGAGGTGAACCTGCTCGACACGCTCAGCGCGTACCGGACGATGGTTCTGCGGCATGAGCAGTGGCTGGACACGGGCTCGGCGGCGGCGCTGCGGGCCTGGCACGACGCGGAGGCGCGCTATCGCGTGGCGAGGGACGCGCACGTGCGGGCCTACGGCGGCGACGTCGACCTGCCGGCCTACAACTTCACGGCCGCGGACCTGGGCATGGTCCGCGCGGACCGCGACCCGGCGATGGCGTGGCTGGCTCGCGTCCTGCTGGGCTTGATCCTGATCGTGCTCGCCCTGCGCCCGCGGGTCCGCCGCGCGCTGCTGCGGCCCTCGCGCGCGCCCCGGCTCGGCCGGCTCGACCGCTTCACGGTTCTCGCGCTGCCCGCGTTCGCCCTGGTCGCGAGCCGTGGCATCCTCACCTGGTTCGCCGCACCGGCACATGTGATCATCACGCTGGGGGGATGGGCGCTGTTCGTCCTCTTCGCACGGCTGCTCCTCGGCCGGCGCGACCCCTTCCCGCTGTACGCGACCATCGGCGCGATCGCCCTCGCCCGCACGATCGTGCTGCTGGTGGCGCTCGTCGGCCACGGTCCCGGCGGCTACTGGTACGCGTTCTGGGCCGAGCCCGGCCGCCGGTCGCTCTACATCACGGTGTCGTTCGCCCTGTTCGCCGCTCTTTTCGTGGCCGTCTACCGGGTGCTTCGGGCGCAGGGGGCGCTGCGGCGGCGGTCGGCGGGCGTGGTGCTGGCGGCGGGCGGCGGCGCGCTGGCGGTCCCGGCCGCGCTGGTCACGGCGCTCGGGCTGGAGCGCGCGCTGACGATCTGGAACGACCAGATGGCACTGCTGCCGTGGGGGCTGTCGCGGATCCTCGGGATCACCGTCTATCTCGGGATTCCTTCGTACCTGCCGGTTGTCGCCCTGGCTGTCGGCGGTGCCGCCGCACTCGTCGGCCTCGCGTTGACCTTGTTCGGCCGGGCGAACGAGCCCGGGCCGGTGCCGGCGATGTCATGATCAGTTCTGTGCCGAGCCTGCGCCATGCCGCCGTCGCCGAAGTCGTCAGACTCTCCGGCCGGAAGAAGGCGTACGCCGACCGCGACGCCCTGCTCACCGCGATCAACCGGCGGCGCCCCCGCGAGAGCGGCGAACCCCCGGCCCGGCTGCGCTCGACGGTGGTGATCACGCCCGAGCAGGTCGCCGGCTTCCCGGTGTACCGCGTCTCGGCCGCCCGGGGCACGAGCGGCTCCGCCGGCCTCTACCTGCACGGCGGCGCGTACGTGTTCGAGCTGCAACCCCAGCACTGGCGGTTCGTGGCGCGGCTGGTCGAGCGTACGGGGGTGCCGGTACTCGTACCGCGCTATCCGCTGGCGCCCGAGGCGACCTGGCGCGACTCCTTCGACCGGATGGTGAACCTCGTCGCCGCCCAGCCCGGCACTCCGCTGCTGCTCGGAGACTCGGCCGGCGGCGGGTACGCGGTCGCCGTGGCCCGGCGGATGGCCGCGATCGGACGCCCGGCGGCGGTCGTCGCGATCTCGCCCTGGGCCGACCTGACCTTCGCCGAGCCGCCGTCCGCCGACGTGGCCGATCGTGATCCCTGGCTGGCCCTCGCCGGCCTGCGGTACGCCGGCGAACTCTGGTCGGCCGGCGAACCGGAGCGCCCGGAGTGCAGCCCCCTGCTCGGCGATCTGACCGGCCTCGCGGAACTCCTCGTCCTCTGCGGTACGCGCGACCTCCTCCACGGGCAGGCCACGGCGCTCGCCGCCCGGGCCGAGGCCGACGGGGTGAAGAACACGCTGGTCACGGCCGCCGATCTGATCCACGTGTACCCGTTGCTGCCGGTGCCGGAGGCTCGCCTGGCGTTCGAGGTGATCGCCCACTTCGTCACCACCCACACCACCCCCACCCCGCTCTGACCACCCCGCCCCCCTTTCGGCGATCTTGCACGAATGTCCGGGCTATTCGGACATACGCCGCGGATTTCGAGGCATTCGCGCAAGATCGTCGGGGGAGAACCCGGGGGTGGGGCGGGCGGATGGGGAGAGGGCGCGCCGGAAACCGGCGTGACCGGCCGAACCGCTAAGGTGCTTCCTGCGGAGGAGGTGCGGGGGATGACGGCGGTACAGGTCAGCGTGGCCGGCGGGCGTACGTGTCAGCGCTGCGGGACGGGTCTGTGCCTGACCGCCCGGATCGGGACGGCGACGCCGCGGCGCACGGTCGCGCTGTGCCCGCGGTGCGATGCCGGCAATCCGGACGCGAAGCGGCTCATCGACTACTTCGCCGCCAGCCCGACCGTCGCCGCCCAGGACCGCGGCCACGTCTCCGAGCTGCTCGGCCGCTGGCTGGGCTCGCTCGACGACCAGGCCGTCGCCCGGCCGAGCCTCGCCGAGGCGGCCGAGGCGTGGTGGGCCGCCCGTCAGGGGGGTCCGGCAGAGGTCGACGAGCATGACGGTGCGGCCGTACCCGCCGCTTAACATGGGTGCGTGACCGAGACCCTGGGCGCGCGCATCCGCCGGCTGCGGCTCGCCCGTGGGCTGACCCAGCGCGAACTCGCCACCCCGATCTTCACTCGCGCCTTTCTCGCCGCCGTCGAATCGGGTGTACGCGTGCCGGGCGACACCAGTCTCCGCAAGCTCGCCGAGCGCCTCGGCGTCGACGTCGAGGATCTGCGCGCCGGGCGGCCGCCGGGGCTGGCCGACGAACTCCGCGACCGGCTGCGGGAAGCGCGCCGGTGGCTGTCGCACGGCCGGGTCGACGAGGCCGCCGCCGAGAACGAACGGGTACGCGACGAGGCGCTCCGGTTCGGCCTGGCCGACGTGGCCGGCTGGGCCGCGTACCAGCTGGCCGACGTGCTGCTGCACCGCGGCGACCTGCACGGCGCCGAAGCCGCGTACGCCGCGATCGCCGAGGACGAGCTGAGCCCGGATCTCCGCGGTGCCGTGATCGGCCGGCTGGCGTACGCCCGCTTCGTGCTCGGTGACGCGCCCCGCGCGGTGGCGATGCTGGAGGCGGAGCTGCGGGCGATGCGGGCGGCGCCGGCGGCCGACCCCGACGCCGAGGTACGCGTGGTCAGCTGGCTGGTCTACTTCTGCGCCGAGCTGGAGTGGTTCGATCTCGGGCGCCGGCTGGAGCACGAGGTGGCCGGCCTGCTCACCCAGGTACGCAACCCCGAGTGGGTGGGCAACTTCTACTCGATCGCCGCGCAGCTGCGGCACGGCGAGTCCGAACTGGACGACATGGAGCGGATGCTGGCCGAGGCCGACCGCCACTACCGCGAGCTGGACCTGGAACGCGAGCGCGGCCTGTGCCACTGGGCCCGCGGGTACGTGCAGCGGCGGGCCGGCCGGTTGGCCGAAGCGGCGGGGGAGTTCCGGACCGCTCGGGCGATCCTGGACCGGGTGGGGGCCGTGCAGGACCACGCGGGCGCGACGATCGAGCTGGCGGAGGCGCTGCGGCGGCTGGGCGAGCCGGACGAGGCGGCCGCTCTCGCGCGGGAGGCCGTCACCACGATGCGGCGTACGCGCCACCGCGAGGGAGTCGCCCAGGCGGACCGGCTGCTGGGCGTGGTCGCCGCCGGGCGGGGTGACGACGCCGAAGCGGAGCGCCTGCTCGTCGCGGCCGCCGACGGGTACGCCGGGGCCGGGCTCACGGCCGACGAGGTGAACACGTGCGGGCTGCTCGGGGACCTGCTGCACCGGCAGGGGCGCCGGGACGAGGCGGTCGCGGTCTACCGCCGCGCCCTGCACGCCGCGGAGCGCCTCCGATGACCACCCCCGCTCCCGCCCCCCATGATCCGGCCCCCCATGATCCCGTTTGGATCAGGGAAAACACCCGAATCATGGCCCAAGATTCGGGTGAAAACCCTGATCCAAACGGGATCATGACGCCGGGCGGCGGCGGCGCGGACGGGGAGACGTTCGGGGAGCGGATCCGGCGGCTTCGAGTCCAGAGTGGACTGACGCAGCGCGCCCTCGCCGAACCCGGCTACACCGCTGCGTACGTCTCCTCGGTCGAGGCGGGCCGCCGGGAACCTTCCGGCGAGGCCATGGCGTACTTCGCCGAACGGCTCGGGGTCGCGGTCGGCGAGCTGCGGACCGGCGAGGCGCCCGGCGACGATCTGCTGCTGGACTTCGAGCTGGTCGAGGCGCTCGCCGTCGGGGACGCACCGGCTCTCGGGCGGTTGGCGGCGGGTGAGCACCCGCGCGCCGCCCGCGCCCGGATCGCCCTCGGCCACCTCGCCCTGCCCGCCCGGCCCGACGACGCGCTCGCCCTCTTCGAGGCCGCCGAACGCCTGCTCGCCGCGTCGCCCCCGCATCATCGCGCCGAGGCCGTGGTCGGCCGGGCCGCCGCGCTGCGCCACCGCGGCGATGCCCGGTATGCCGCCTCCGTCCTGGTCGCCGTCCGCGACGAGCTCGTGCGTACCGGCTATCCGGCACCGGGGGTGCTGGTCGGCGTACACGCGCAGTTGAGCGTGTGCCAGAGCGAGCTCGGTGACGACGAGGCCGCCGCCGGTTCGGCCGCCGCCGCCCTCGCGCTCTGCGGTCCCGTCGAGGCCGCCGCGCTGCACCTGGCCGTGGCCCGGTCGCTGCATTCCGCCGGTCATCTCACCGAGGCCGCGTACGCGCTGGAGAGCGCCCGCCTCGCGTACAGCCACATGGGTCTGGGGGTGGAGCTCGGCTGGTGTCACCGGGCGCTGGCCCGCGGCCGGCGGCGCGACGGCGATCTGGACGGGGCCGCCGCGGCGCTGGAGCGGGCCCGGGCGCTGCTGCCCGCGGCCGCCGGTGATCTGGCGGTGGATCTGGCCGAGGTCCGGTACGCGCAGGGCCGTACCGAGGCCGCACTGTCGTTGTTGGACGGTTTGGCCGGCGACCCCGTCCGGCTGGCTCGCGCCGAGCGGGTACGCGGCCTCGCCCACCTGCGTGCGGGCGATCCGGAGACGGCCCGGCGGCACCTGGCGGCGGCGGTCGACGGCCACCGCCGTTCCGGCCCCCGGTACGCGCTCGCGCAGGTGGCGGGGGACCTGGCCGACCTGCTGGTGAGCGAGGGCCGTGCGGACGAGGCGCTGGAACTCCTGCGCTCGACGGTGTCTCTTGTAGACGGTGTGACATAAGGGGGCGGGCCCCCGGTCGCCGGAGGCCCGCCCCTTCTTCCCACACGAACCTGCTGTTGTGCCCTCCTTCATGCACCCACATGGAGGGCCCTGGGGTCAGCAGGCTCCGGAGTCGCTCCAGACCGCCCAGGACTCGGGGGCACCCGGAGCGGCGCCGGTGGACCACCACGTGGACGTCCACAGGTGACCGTTGTAGGACACCTTGTCGCCGGGCGCATACGGCGTCGTGGCGGACCACGCCGGTGTGCTGCCGCAACCACCGCCGCCACCCCCCTGGATGGTCAGCGTGAAGGTGGCCGTGTGGGTCGCTGCGGTCCCGGCGCCCGTCACGGTGAGCGAGTAGGTACCCGCCGCGGCCGTGCTCGCCACCGAGACGTTCAGCGTCGCCGACCCACCGGAGGTGACCGACGACGGGCTCACGGACGCGGTCACGCCCGTGGGGGCGCCGCTCACGGTGAGGTTCACCGTCTGGGCGCTGCCCGAGGTCGTCGCGGTCGCCACGGAGGACGACGTCGACGAGCCCGCGCTCACGGTCGCGCTCGCCGGCGAGAGGCTCACCGAGAAGTCGTTACCGCTGGTGGAGGTCACGGTCACCGTGTACGTGGCCGTGTGGGTGCCGGACGAGCCGGTACCGGTGACGGTGATCGCCTTCGCCCCGGTGGTCGCGGTCGAGGAGGCGGTCAGGGTCAGCGTGCTCGACCCGCCCGAGGTGACGGAAGCGGGGCTGAAGCTCGCGGTGACGCCGGTCGGCAGGCCCGAGGCGGTCAGGTTGACCGTCTGCGCGCTGCCGGAGGTGGTGGCCGTCGAGACGGTCGCCGTGGTGGAGCCGCCGCGGGCGACGCTGCCCGAGGTCGGGCTGACCGCGAGCGAGAAGTCGTTCGACGGGCCGGTCGTGCACTGCGCCTCACCCGACTGCGCCGGTACGCTCACCGCGTCCCAGGCCGCCTTGACCGACTTGCACTCCTGCGACGAGGCCCCGAAGAGGCTGACCGCCGCCGAGAGGGTCGCGGTACGCACGTTCACGTACCGCCAGCTCGACGTCTTGAGGTTGAGGGCGTTCATGTAGATCTGGCCGGCGTGCTGGATGCCGACGCCGGTCACCGACGAGTTGTTGCAGGTCGGGCTGGACGGGTCGCCGCCGCCACCGGCCGAGCCGACCGCCACCAGGTAGAACCAGTGGTTGTTCGGGCCGGCCGCCGAGTGGACCTCGGTGTTCGGGATGGACGACGAGTAGCAGTTCGGGTCGCCGACGAGCGACGGGTTGTACATGTACCGGATCGGGCCGCTGCCGGTCAGGTTGACCTCTTCGCCGACGGTGTAGTCCGGCGGGTCGTTCGGGTTGTTGGCGTAGTGCTCGGTCAGCGCGCCGAAGATGTCGCCGGTCGACTCGTTGATGCCGCCGTTCTCGTTGCCCGAGCCGGTGCCGCCCGACGTGTACTGGAAGATCGCGTGGCCCATCTCGTGGCCGACGACGTCGATGTTGGTCGCCTGCCGCTGGCTGTCCGAGCTGTGTCCGAACGTGCCCGACGAGCCGTCCCAGTACGCGTTGACGTCGTTCAGCCCGACGTAGAGCGGGAAGTTCTGGCCGCTGCCGGACAGGCCGGTGCGGCCCAGCCAGGTACGCAGCATGTCGATCTCCTGCTCGACGGCGTAGTACGCGTCCACGCACCCGGTCTGCAGGTCTGTACCCGTACCGGTGCCGCCGTTGGAGTAGACGGTGTGCGACGTGTAGTTGCCGCAGGACAGGCCGGACCGGGTCGGGTCCTGCAGCCGGCCGCCCGTCGTGTCGATCGTGATGTTGCCGTTGTAGTAGCCGCGGGCGGCGTCGAAGCGTACGTCGTCCTTGGTCGCGGTCATCTTGCCGGTGTGGGCGTCGACGTAGACGTGCAGCTTGGACGGCAGGCCGGCCCGCGTACCGGTGGCGAGCACCTCCCAGGCCAGACGGCCGGAGTCGGCCAGCACGACGAGGGTGGGCTTCGCGGTCGACCGCACCTTGCCGAGCTGGGCGCGAGCGGTCGCCGTCGCCGCCGCGGCGGTCACCGACGGCGTGATCGAGCCGACCGTGATCCCGCCCCGGTGCGCGGCCGAGGTCGCGCGGACGTTGCCGGCCGCGTCGGTGGCGACGACCGCGTCCCCGCCGACCACGGGCAGCCCGCGATACGTCCGCTCGTACGCGTAGAAGTGCAGGCCGCCGGCGCCGTTGACGGCGGAGCGGCGGATGAACGTCTCCTGCGGGCCCTTGGCGAGCGCGTCGAACCCGCCGGCCGCGGCCCGGTCGGCGGCGGCCGCCGGATCGGTCGTGACCTTGGCGGCCGCGCTGTCCACGGTGGCCGGCGGGCGGCCCGCCTGGCTGGTACCGGCGGCGAAGGCGAGCGCGCCGGCCACGACGGCGGTCACCAGCCCGACGGTGAGGACTTTCCGTCTCACGTTGATCTCCTACTGGGGGGTTTCCCTTGTGGGGGTTCCTGCTGGGAAAGGTGCGGAGGAGGATCGGCGGTTTCTTGAGTGTTAACCGCAGTAAACTGTATAGTTACCTAAATGACTGCGGTCAAGAGATCGACGACCGCGGCTGTGGAAATGGCACGTGGGGCGGGACGTCCCTCCTCGTCTCACGTGCTCCGCGACCGGGGTTTGAAGGCCGGGCGGGCTGGGCAAGCACTCCTGCGAGGAAAACCCCCTCTGGCGCAACGCGACCATCCTCAATGGAGGTGGAGAACATGGCATTCGTAGGCGTACTGCTGCTGCTGGGCACGATCGGTCTCGTGTCCGCGGCGGCCTGGGCGAATCAGGGCCTCATCGAGGGTTCGGTCGGCTCGGTGGACCTCTTCGGGCGGCACCTGAACCTGACGAACGGCGAGGTCTTCCTGTTCGGGGCGGCGGCCGGCGCGCTCGTGCTGCTGTCGCTCTACATGATCATGGGCGGTACGCGCCGTCGCATGGCCCGCTCCGCGCAGACCCGCCGCACGATGCGCGAGCGTGAGCGTGACCTGTCGGCCCGCGAGGCCGAACTGGCCGCGGCGGACCGCACCCGGCAGGCGGAGGCCGAGGCGGCCGGGGCCCGCGACGCCCGGACGGCGGCCGAGCAGGCCGCGGTCGAGCGCCGCACGGTCCGCGTGGACGAGGCGCGCGACGACGAGTACGCCGAGCGCTGACCCGCACCCGGCGCGCCGCCCCGCGCGCTCAGCACAGCCAAGATCCCGTTTGGATCAGGGAAATCACCCGAATCATGGACCAAGATTCGGGTGGAAAACCTGATCCAAACGGGATCTTGGCGTGTTCGAGGGCTGGGCAGAGAGCGCTCTCTGCGGACTGTGCCAGATTGCCGGTGCGGGTCCGGGAAATTTCGCGCGGGTGTCCGCCACCCATATGCTGTCTCCGGCAACAAATACCCTGGCCAGGACACATAGAGGTACGCAGGGTTTCGAATTCGTGATCTTCCGTTACCGAATCGTGGTGTCGCGCTCGTCTTGACAGGACGCTCCGCTGTGAGGAATCTCTCTGCGAGAGCGCTCTCTGACAGACCGTCCCGCACTGACCCGCCCCCAAGGGCGCGACGTCCGCCCGGCGTCGCGCCCTACCCCCGCACCCGTACCCCAGCAGGGAGCTGTCATGCAGTTAGCCCTCCGCACCGCGGCGGCCCGCCGCGGACCCGCCTTCGTCCTGGCGGCCGTGAGCGCCGCGATCGTCCTGCTCCTCGGCAGCGTGGTCGCGCTGACGGCGCGCGCCAGCGCCGCACCCGTCCTCCTGTCGCAGGGCAAGCCGGCCACCGCCTCCTCGACCGAGAACGCCACGTTCCCGGCGAGCGCGGCCGTCGACGGCAACACCGGTACGCGCTGGTCGAGCGCGTTCAGCGATCCACAGTGGATCCAGGTCGACCTCGGCGCCTCGTCGACGATCAACCAGGTGATCCTGAACTGGGAGGCCGCGTACGCGAAGTCCTTCCAGATCCAGGTCTCCGACAACGGGACCACGTGGACGAACATCTACTCCACCACCACCTCGACGGGCGGCGTGCAGACGCTGAACGTGACCGGCAGCGGCCGCTACGTCCGCATGAACGGCACGGCCCGGGCGACGGCGTACGGCTACTCGCTGTTCGAGTTCCAGGTCTACGGCACGACCGGCACGAGCACCGGCTGCGGCACGACCAACGTGGCGCTGAACAAGACGGCCACCGCATCCACCACCGAGAACGCCACGTTCCCGGCGAGCGCGGCGTTCGACGGCAACACCGGTACCCGCTGGTCCAGCGCCTTCGCCGATCCGCAGTGGATCCAGGTGGACCTCGGCGCCACGACGTCGATCTGCAAGGTCGTGCTGAACTGGGAGCCCGCGTACGCGTCGGCGTTCTCGGTGCAGACCTCGGCCAACGGCACCACGTGGACGAACATCTACTCGACCACGGCGGGCACCGGCGGCGTACAGAGCCTGACGGTCAACGGCAGCGGCCGCTACGTCCGCATGAACGGCACGGCCCGCGCGACGGCGTACGGCTACTCGCTGTGGGAGTTCGAGGTCTACTCGGGCACCTCGTCGACCCCGCCGCCGTCGAGCCCGGCCGCGAGCCCCAGCACCACCGGCTCGCCGAACCCGAGCGACTTCTGGGGCGACACCAACTCCATCCCCGCCGCCCAGAACGTCGTCATGGTGAAGATCCTCAACCGCACCAACGGCCAGTACCCCGACAGCCAGGTCTACTGGAGCTACAACGGGGTCGCGCACTCCATCGCCGACCAGCCGTACTTCGACATGCCGGTGAACTCCGCCGGTCGCATGTACTTCTACCTCGGCTCGCCCACCAGCCAGTACTACGACTTCATCGAGTTCACCGTCGGCGCCTCGGTCTTCAACGGCAACACCACCCGGGTCGACGCCTTCGGTCTGAAGATCGCCATGCGCCTGCACGCCCACGACGGCTACGACGTTCAGGTCGGCGAGGACCAGGCGACCTTCGCCGAGAGCCGCACGGCGACCTTCAACAAGTTCATCGCCGAGGTCCCGCAGGAGTTCAAGGTCCTGGCCCAGAGCCAGTCCCCGTACCGGATCATCGCCCCCGGCAGCGACCCCACCTTCCGCTCCGGCGGCGTCAACCAGAACTACTTCACGGCGTACGCGCAGCAGTACGGGATCAACGCCCCGACGTCGGACGTGTTCGGTTGTGCCGGCGTCCTGGCGGCCGACCCGGGCAACTGCGCCGCCCTCAACCGCCACGTCCGGCAGCTGCCGCAGTCGGACTGGTCCACGCCGAGCCTCTACTACCAGGCGGCCCCGGCGAACTACTACGCGAAGTTCTGGCACGACCACGCGATCAACAAGCTCGCGTACGGGTTCCCGTACGACGACTACGCGGGCCAGTCGTCCTTCATCTCGCACGGCAACCCGCAGTGGCTGGAAGTCGCCGTCGGCTGGTGACCTCCTGAAGTCCGGCCCCCGATTCCCGGGGGCCGGACGCTTTTCTTCAGCAAGTTCAGGATCTTTTAAGATCGTTTTGTCCCGGGTTCGTCGATCTCACTTCCGCTCCTCCCGCGGGAGACCGTTCCGCCCCTATCGCTGCGCTCCGGGGACTCCACTGCCAGGTGAGTGGGGCGACGCATCATCCACCGTCGCCCGGTCACCGTTCACCCCCAACCCCCACCCGGCCTTTGTCCCGACTGTCCGATATGGCGGCCGGGTGGATCGGCTGGGCCGACATCCCGACCGCTGGGGATCGAGGGGACAGGGTGCGTTTTTACATCTCAGCCGCTGTGGATCACGTCCACGCCGTCCCGCGGTCGGCCGTTGCCCGTGATGCGGGAACGATCTTCCGATAGGTGGACCCGGGGCGCTGTCTTCTTGATCGCTTACGGCTGGGGTGTAAATCCGGCCCGATCTGCATGATCAATTACGCGTCAGGTGCAGCAGAACCCGGTCAGCGCGCTCCAGAACCGTAAACGATCATGCGCCGAGCGGCCGTTTCCACACCACAGCCGTAAACGATCACCCCGCCGACCGCCGCCCCGGCGCCCATATCGGACAGTCGCGACAAAGCCAGAACCGGCCAGGGTCGGACGGTGGCTCCGATCGTCGACCATCTCGGGTGCAAGTCGGATAGTCGGGACAAAGTCCGGGTGGGGGTTGGGGGTAAACGGTGACCGGGCGACGGTGGATGATGCGTCGCCCCACTCACCTGGCAGTGGAGTCCCCGGAGCGCAGCGATAGGGGCGGAACGGTCTCCCGCGGGAGGAGCGGAAGTGAGATCGACGAACCCGGGACAAAGAACTAGAAAGATCTTGAATTTCCGCTCGGCGATCAGGCCCAATGCCGCGGGCGGCGGAACCCTTCGGGAAGGCGGGTCGTGGCGTCTCCTCGGGCGGCGTCCACCTGGGACTGCGTGAGGAACAGGGTTTCCCGGAGGTCGGCGCCGTGCAGCAGGGCGCCGCGGAGGTCGGTGCCGAGCAGGTCGGTCCGGAAGAGGTCCACCCCGCTGAGATTGGCGCCGATGCAGTAGGCGCCGCGCAGCGTGGCGCCACGCAGGCGCATGGTCCGCAGGTCGCGGCCCATGAGGTCGGCACCGCGGCGGCTCACCCCGCCCAGGCCGTCCCGGCGGCGCGCGCTGGCGGCTTCGAGCAGGGGGCCGACGCGCTCCCGCCACGCGTGAATGTCCACATCGGATGGATCGGCGGCGGCGGTGTCGATCGCGGCCGACGTGGCATCGAGGTCGGGGTCGTCGTCGAAGGCGCGGGCCGCGCGCAGGTAGTACAGCAGCTCGTGCAGGTGGAGCACGACCTCGTACACGCCGAACATGCGCTGGCGCAGCTCCGGAGCCGACCGCCAGTCCTTCCCGCCGAAGAGTTCCTGGGTGACCCGCTGGCCGGCGCCGAAGCAGTCGAAGACCGTGCAACCGGTGAAGCCGCGGTCGCGCAGGTCGGAGTGGATCCCGCAGCGGAAGTCCGTACGCAGGTTGGGGCAGGGCTGCCCGGCCTTCTTCGTGATCGCGAAGTCGGCCGAGGCCAGGAAGGCGGGCACCACGCAGCAGAGTGCGGCGCAGCGCGTACAGTCGGCGCGCAACTCGGTCATTTCTCCCATGCTACCGGCCTGACCGTCGTCGATCCGTGGCCTGACGTTCCCCGAACATACGGCTGGGTATGGTGCGGGCATGGCAGACCGAGCGCAGGCCGCACTGCTGTTGCGGCGGATGGGGTTCGGCCCGACGTCCGCCGAGGTCGACGCGGCCGCCGCGACCGATCCGCGGCAGCTGGTCGCCGGGCTGATCAGCCAGGGCGGCCCCGATCCCGGCGCGACGCCGCTGCCCACCTTCGCCGACGACCCGTACCTGCACCCCGATCAGGCCGCCGGGAAGGACCGGGAGGCCAAGGCCCGGGCGCGCCAGGCGGCCCAGCAGCAGCTGACCGGCCTCGCCGACGCCTGGGTACGCCGGATGGCCACCGCCCGCGGGCAGTTCGCCGAGAAGATGGTCTTCTTCTGGCACGGGCACTGGGCGACGAGTGCGCAGAAGGTCAAGTCGGCGACGCTGATGCGGGGGCAGCTGGAGACGTTCCGTGCCCTGGGACGAGGCGACTTCACGGCCTTCGCGCGGGCCATGGTCCGGGACCCCGCCCTGATCGTCTGGCTGGACGGCCAGCGCAACACCGCGAAGGCCCCCAACGAGAACCTCGCCCGCGAGCTGATGGAGCTGTTCACCCTCGGCATCGGTGCGTACGCGGAGTCCGACGTGAAGTCCGCCGCGAAGGCGCTCACCGGCTGGACGATCGACCGGACGACCGGCCGGGCGGTGTTCGCCCCGAAGCGGCACGCGACCGGGGACAAGACGGTTCTCGGCACGACCGCCGATCTCGACGCCGACGGCCTGGTGAACCTGATCGCCGGCCGGCCCGAGCACGCCGCGTTCCTGGCGGGGCGGCTCTGGTTCCGGTTCGCGTCCACCGATCCTCTCCCGGACTCCACGCGGACGGCGATGACCGGCGCCTACGGCCCGGGCCACGACGTGAACGCCATGCTGACCGCGCTGTTCACCGACGCCCGGTTCGTCGAGACCCGGGGACACCTCGTGAAGCAGCCGGTCGAATGGGCGGTCGGCGCGATACGCCAGCTCGGCGTGACGGCACCGCCGAAGGGTCTGCTCAACGGCCTGCGGGGAATGGGACAGGTGCCCCTGCGCCCGCCCAGTGTCGGTGGCTGGCCGGCCGGGACCGCGTGGCTGACCACTTCCTCCCTCCAGGTACGCATGAAGCTGGCCGCCGCCATCGCCGCAGCCGTCCCGGACCCGACGCTGACCGCGTTGCGCGGCGGCGGCACCACGAAGCTCGACGCGCTGGCCCACCTGCTGGCGGTCGACGGCTGGACCGACCGCACCCGGGCCACGCTGGCGGAGGTGGCCGCGAAGCCCGCTGCCCTGATCACGGCCGCCCTGGTCAGCCCCGAATACACGGTCAGCTGAGGAGGATCCCATGGACACCGTGACCCGACGCAGATTCCTGCTGGCGAGCGGAATCGTCGGCGCCACCGCGATCGCCGGCGGCGCGGCCGCGTACGCGTGGAAGGACATCTTCGCCACGGCCGGGCAGGCCCAGGCCGGGCAGCGCACCCTCGTGCTCGTGACGCTCTACGGCGGCAACGACGGGCTCGCCAACGTGATCCCGTTCGGCGACGGCGCCTACCACGACGCGCGGGGGAGTCTCGCGTACACCGGGGATCAAGTCTTGAGGCTGGACGGGGCGACGGGCCTGAACCCGGCGCTCAAGGGGCTGAAAGCCTTGTACGACGGCAAGAAGCTCGCCGTGCTGCGCGGGGTGGGGTACCCGAAGCCGGACCGCAGCCATTTCCGGTCGATGGACATCTGGCAGACGGCGGATCCGGTGCGGCCGCGCAACACCGGGTGGCTGGGGCGGTGGCTCGACACGGCGGGTGGGGACCCGCGGCTGGGCATCTCGCTGGAGCCGGTGCTGCCGCCGCTGCTGGCGGGGGAGCGGAGCGCGGGCGCGGCGGTGCCGCTGACCGGCGTGGCCGTGCCGAAGGCGATCACGCCCGCGGTGCTGAGCGGGTTCGCGAAGCCCGCGCCGGGCGAGTCGCCGTTCCAGGCCCGCGCGGCGGCCTGCTTCGCCGATCTGACCAGTGTGGACAATATGATCACCGAGGTACGCGAGGCGGACGACGACGATCAGGGCGACGAGCCGGCCACGGCGACGGGCGGCTCGGCGGCGAGCCTCAAGGCGCAGCTGGCGATGGTCGCGCAGTGCATCGGGGCGAAGGTGGCCACCCGGGTGTTCTCGGTGTCGCAGGGCGGCTTCGACTTCCACGCGGGCGAGAAGGCGTCGCAGGAGGTCGTGCTCAAGCTGGTGGACACCGCGGTCGCCGATTTCCTCAAGAAGGCGGGCGACGACGTGGTCGTGATGATCTACTCGGAGTTCGGCCGGCGCGTACGCGCGAACGCCTCCGACGGCACCGATCACGGAACGGCGTCGAACATCTTCCTCGCCGGCACCCCCGTACGCGGCGGCCGCCTCGTCGGGGACCAGCCCAGCCTGTCTGATCTGGACGATGGGGACCTCAAGTACCACACCGACTTCCGGGACGTGTACGCCGCGGTGCTGGCCGATGTGCTGAACACCGATCCGGGCGCCGTCCTGCCGGGGTGGACCGGACGAATGGACGGACTGTTCGCTTAGCGCTGCGTACGGTGACGGGCGGAACCTGATCGCTGATGCCGGTTGAGCAGCGAGGGCTGACTACCGCGCATCGACACGGTACGGTCTGCGGCATGGCTGACCGCTCCCAGGTCGCGCATGTGCTGCGCCGGGCCGGATTCGGGCCGACGGCCGCCGAGGTGGACGCGGCGGCCGCCGGCGATCTCCGGCAACTCGTGACGGACCTCATCACGCCGACCGGCCTCGACCTCGGCGCGATCGCCTCGCCGCTGCCGACCGCCACCGGCGACCCCTTCCTGCTGCCCGAGAACGCGCAGCGCACCCCCGAGCAGCAGGCCCAGGACCAGCAGACCAAGCAGACGCAGCTCGACGCGTTGGCCAAGGCCTGGCTGCGCCGGATGGCGATGGCCCGCAACCAGCTGACCGAGAAGATGGTCTTCTTCTGGCACGGGCACTGGGCGACCAGCGCGGAGAAGGTCGACTCGGCCACTCTCATGCGCCACCAGCTGGAGACCTTCCGCGGCTTCGGCCGCGGCTACTTCCCGGCGTTCGCCAAGCAGATGGTCCGCGACCCCGCCCTGATCTTCTGGCTCGACGGCCAGCTCAACTCCCGCCGCGCACCCAACGAGAACCTCGGCCGCGAGCTGATGGAGCTGTTCACGCTGGGCATCGGCGCGTACCAGGAGCCGGACGTGAAGGCCGCCGCCAAGGCGCTCACCGGCTGGACGATCGACCGCACCCGGGCCACCTCGAAGTTCGTGCCCAACCGGTTCTTCAAGGGCACCAAGCGGCTGCTCAGCGTCAGCGCCGACTTCGACGCCAACCTCCTCGTCGACCTGCTGTGCACGCGCCAGCAGCACGCCCCGTTCCTCGCGGCGCGGCTGTGGCGCCGCTTCGGTTCCACCGAGCAGATCCCGGACAGTACGCGCAAGGCGATGGTCGACGCGTACGCGCTGACGATGGAGACCGACGCCATGCTCCGGGCGATGTTCACCGACGAGAAGTTCATGGCCAGCCAGGGGCAGCTCGTGAAGCAGCCGATCGAATGGATCGTCGGCGCCGTACGCCAGCTCGGCACGATGATGCCGGACGACGTCCTCGACCTGCTCGACGACATGGGCCAGGAGCCGCTGCGCCCGCCGAGCGTGGGCGGCTGGCCGAGCGGGGCCGCCTGGCTGACCACCTCCCTCCTGCAGGTACGCATGTACGCGGCGTCCTCGCTGGCGGCGAAGCTGCCCACGAAGACGGCCGCCCTGCTCAAAGGCAGTACGCCGAGCAAGCTGGAGGCGCTCGCCCACGTGCTCGCGATCGACGCCTGGAGCGACCGCACCTACAAGGCGCTCAGCGCGGCGGCCGGCAAGCAGCAGCGCCTGGTCACCCTCGCCCTGTGCAGCCCCGAGTACACGATCACCTGAGACGGAGACCTCGATGGACATCGTGACCCGGCGCAAGTTCCTGGCGGCCAGCGGCGTCGTCGGAGCGGCCGCGCTGACCGCCGGCGCGGGCGCGTACACCTGGGACGACATCATGGCCACGGCCGGCGGCGGTCACGGCGGTCACGGCGACGACTCGATCGGCCTGTCCGCCACGGCGGCTCCGGTCGGGGCCGCCCGCAACCTGGTCCTCGTGACGCTCTACGGCGGCAACGACGGCCTGGCCACCGTCATCCCGTACGCCGACGGCAAATACCAGGACCTGCGGGGCGGACTCGCGTACACGGCCGAACAGGTGCTGCGCCTGGACGGCACGACCGGGCTGAACCCGGCCCTGACCGGCCTGAAAGCCCTCTACGACGCCAAGCAGCTCGCGATCGTGCGCGGCGTCGGCTACCCGAAGCCGGACCTCAGCCACTTCCGGTCGATGGACATCTGGCAGACCGCCGACCCCGCCAAGCCCGCGACCAGCGGCTGGCTCGGCCGGTGGCTCGACGAGGCGGGCGGCGACCCCCGGCTCGCGATCTCCCTCGAACCCGTGCTCCCGCCGGTGCTCGCCGGGCTCAAGTCGGCCGGTGCCGCCGTGCCGATCGGCGGGATCTCCGTACCGGGCAGCATCATGCGTACCGACCTGACGGCCCTGGCGAAGGCGCAGGCGGGCGAGCCGGCGCTGCAGGCCCGCGCGGCGGGCTGCTTCAACGACCTGCTCAGCGTCGACAAGCTGATCAAAGCGGCCAAGAAGAGCGCCCGTGACAACCGGTCCGGCGCCACGAGCACCGGCGGTGCCCGCTCGCCGCTGCGCAGCCAGCTCGACGTCGTCGCGCAGTGCATCGAGGCGGGCGTCGCGACCCGGGTCTACTCCGTGTCGCTGGGCGGTTTCGACTTCCACGCCGGCGAGAAGGGCGCCCAGGAGGTCGTCCTCAAACTCGTCGACAGCGCGGTGTCGAGCTTCCTCACCCGGATGAACACCACCGCGCGCGGGCGCAACACCGTGATCGTCGTGTACTCGGAGTTCGGGCGGCGCGTCCAGGGCAACGACTCCGGCGGCACCGACCACGGCACCGCGTCCGACGTGCTCATCGGCGGCGCGCCGGTGGCGGGCGGCCGGCTTCTCGGCGAGCAGCCGAGCCTGCGCGACCTCGACGACGGGGATCTCAAGTACCACATCGACTTCCGGGACATCTACGCGTCGGTCCTGGCGGAGGTGCTGCACACGGACCCCGGCGCCGTCCTCAGCGGCTGGAAGACCAGCCTCCAGGGCCTGTTCGTCTGAGCGAGAAGGCTATAGCCAGCCGCGGCGGGCGGCGGCCAGGCCCGCCTGGAACCGGGTCGTGGCGTTGAGCTGCGCCATCAAGTCCTGGATGCGGCGGCCCACCGTCCGCTCGGTCACCCCGAGCGCCCGCGCGATGGCCCGGTCCTTGTAGCCGCCGGCCAGCATCGAGAGCACCTTCAGGTCCTGTTCGGACACTTCCTGGGCGGCGGCCTCGGCCGCGCCGAGCGGCGTACCCTGGGCCCAGAGGGATTCGAAGCACAGGACCAGCGCGTCCAGCAGCGGCGACGCATGCACCAGGATCCGGGTCCGCGTCTCCGCGGCCGAGAAGCTCAGCGGCAGCAGCGCCTGGCTCCGGTCCGCAATGATCATTTTCATGCGTACGCGGGGCAGTGATCTCGCCTGTTCGCCGGCTGCCACGCAGGCCATCATCTGTTCGAGGTGCCCGGCTTCCTGGAGGGCCGGGGCGTCGTAGAGGCCGCGATAGCGTACGCCGCGGGCGAGCGCCTGGAACTCCTCCTCGTTCACGACCGGCTTGCCGTAGAGGTAGGGCGGGCTGTCGATGATGAGCACCTCGTCGCGGGCGTGATGCTGCAACCTCGCGAGGTGATGGGAGACCGCTTCGGCCCCCTCGACCAGCTGGATCAGCTCGCTGGGCTCGGCCGGCGGCAGCAGGTCGCGTACGCGCAGGGCCAACTCGTGCGCCGATTCCCGCAGCCGTTCGAGTTCCTGGGTCTGCCGGGCGACGAGCGCGTCCACGGCCACCTCGGGCGGCGCCGCGACGAAGTTGGTACGCGTACCCACGAGGCGGCTGGCCAGCCCGACGTCGAGCAGCTTCTGCAGCGCCTTGCGTACGCGTCCCGGCGCGGTGTTCAGCCGCCCCGCGATGTCGGTGGCCGAACTGCGCGGGTGGGTGAGCAGGTCGAGGTAGACCTCGCTGTGGATCGGGCTCAGCCCGACCGGATCCAGGAGGGTGGACATGTCGGCAGGGTAGTGATCGCGGGCCCGCTGCCGGAAGAGCGAGCCCGCGACCCCGGTCAGAAGGTGCGGCTCCACCGGTGGAAGGTTCCGTTCGAGGCGCGTGTCGGGTCGGCGGGTCGCGGGCTCGCCGCCGCGGACGGCCGCGCGATCGGCGCGCCGGCCGCGGCGACTCCGGTGGCCGGCGCGGCGACGGTCTGCCGCCAGCCCAGCCCTCCAGGAATGGACATGTCGAGACTCCTCACAGTGGTGGTGAACCCCGGGGGTGCGCTCACGCTAAGCCCTGGCGGGGCCGTTCGGACCTTCCGGTTCCGGACATCTACCGGGATCGGACGTGAGGCTGCCGCGGCGTTGACGGACATCGGCCGGTTCCGGACACGGGCTGTGGCGGAGATCGCGTCCACTCTGACCTGCCACTTCGGTAGCCTCATGGGCGCGAAGGGGAGTAGCTCCCAATGCGGCGGTCGACATACTGGTGTCCTCGGACACCCGGCCGCCCGACCTCACGGTGTCGCGTGGGGTGAGCGAGACCTTCGGCTCAGGCAGCCATTGCCGGGCCGAGGTCGTCGCGTACGTCTCGCCCGGTACGGACAACCGGGAGACCCTCGATGACAGCATTCCTGGCGGCCCTCGCCGTCAGCTTCGGTGTGATCTTCGTCGCCGAACTCGGCGACAAATCCCAGCTCATGGCGCTGACGTTCGCCACGCGCTACAAGGCTTGGACGGTCCTCGCCGGCATCACCATCGCCACCGCGGTCGTGCACCTGGTCTCCGTCGGGGTCGGCGTCGGCCTCGGCGCGGCCCTGCCCACCGGCTGGATCAGCCTCGTCGCCGGCATCGCGTTCCTCGCCTTCGGCGCCTGGACGCTGCGCGGCGACCGCCTCACCGACGAGGAGAAGGACAAGGTCAACCGGAGTACGCGCTCGGCCATGTGGGCCGTCGGCGGCGCGTTCTTCCTGGCCGAACTCGGCGACAAGACGATGCTCGCCACGATCACGCTGGCCACGCAGTACGGCTGGTTCGGCACCTGGCTCGGTTCCACGGTCGGCATGGTGGCGGCGGACGCGCTCGCGATCGTGGTCGGCCGGATCCTCGGCAAGCGGCTGCCCGAGAAAGCGATCAAGTACGGCGCGGCGGCGCTCTTCGGGATCTTCGGCGTCTGGCTGATCGCCGAAGCCGTCAGCCAACTCGCCTGACGCGCCCTCGTCGGCCCGTCAGGCGGTCTGACGCAACGCGGTCTGGCAGGAGAGGGCGTGACTCGCGACCCTCTCCGCCAGCCGTCCCGGCATCGCGCTGCCGAGCGACGCGATCTCGGGATCGGCGGCGACCGCCGCGAACGCTTCCCCCATGCCAGCCGCGAGGTGTGCCACCCGGGCGAGGACCGCCTCGGGATCCAAGCCGTTGGCGGCGGCGAAGCGTACCCAGTGGCGGCGGCTCAGCTTCGTGATCGCGTACTCGCCGCCGACCCGCATCGCCATCCGCAGCCGCGGCAGGTACATGTCGTCGTACGGAAGGGCGCTCGCGAGGTCGTAGAGCGGGGCGAGGCGTACCTCGCCGCCGGTCAGCAGCAGCGAGTAGTTCTTCGCGTGGCCGTCGGTCCCGGCGACCAACCAGTTGTACGCCAACGCGTCCACGAACCTGTCGATCGACTCGTCGGCGTCGCGTGCGGTCCGCAGCAGCCGGATCACGTCCTCCGCGGACGGGCCGCCCTCGTTCTGGTACTTCGCCGTCGGCGGCACGCCCAGCGCCTGGCACAGGTCTTCCTGGTGCACCCGTTCCAGCCGGCCGTCCGGGCCGGTACGCCGGTCATAGCGTTCGACGACGATCGCCCGCTCCCCGGCGAACTCGCGTACGCGTGACGTGGCGGTCAGGAGGCCGAGCCGGCCGGCGGCGAGCAGGCAGACGTGCTCGTTGAGATCGTGGTCGTCGAAGCCCGTGATGGCGGGCTTGATGATGTGGGTCGTCGGGACGGCGCCGCTCGGATCGCCCCAGCGGTCGTTCTCGAGGAGCAGGGCGGTCTTCGCCTGGGCGCCCGCCAGGCTGAACTGGCCGGTGCGCGACATGTGCCAGGCCGTGGGATCGCCGCGCAGCACCTTGATGCGGCGGCCGATCTCCTCCTCGTCGATCCAGTCGATCTCGCCTCGGCCGAGGAGGATCCCGTTCACGGCCTCGGCGGGCACGAACTGGGCCGCCCCGGCGCAGTCGGCGCCGACGTGCCGCAGGATCCCGAAGGCGCTGCGGGCGGAAACCTGGTAGCCGCGGGCCCACTTCTCCAGGACACGCTCGTTGTCGGGCAGGAGTCCCCAGAGGAAGGCCTCGACGATCTCGTCGCCGTGCTCCGGCCGGCTGAGCGGCATGGACAGCGAGAGCGGGGTCGCCCCGGCCGCCGTCCTGTACGCGTCGTCGTACGCGAACGTCAGCCGTCCACTGACCCGGGCCAGCTCGCCGATGCGTACGCCGCCCAGGATGACCTGGAGGGTGTCGTCTGATGCGGCCATCGGCGCCATGCTACGCGACGAGTTCGCCCGGGGCCCGCGAAATCGCTGGTGGACCAGCTGGTGGACTAGATTGAGGGGATGCGGGTAGAGCTGGTCGAGGGCGACATCACCGCCCAGGACGTCGACGTGATCGTCAACGCCGCCAACTCCTCCCTCCTCGGCGGCGGGGGCGTCGACGGTGCCATCCACCGCAAGGGCGGTCCCGAGATCCTCGCCGAGTGCCGGGCCCTGCGCGCCTCGAAGTACGGCCGCGGTCTGGCGGTCGGCCAGGCGGTCTCGACCACCGCCGGCAGGTTGCCCGCCCGCTGGGTCGTGCACACCGTCGGTCCTGTGTGGAGTGCCACCGAGGACCGGTCCGGGCTGCTGCGCGACTGCTACGCCAATGCTCTGCGGCTGGCCGACGAGCTGGGCGCGGCGACGATCGCGTACCCGCTGATCTCGGCGGGGATCTACCGCTGGCCGGTCGACGACGCGGTACGCCAGGCGCTGGCCGTCCTCGACGCCGCCGAGCCCGCCCATCTTGTCGAGGCTCGCCTCGTCCTGTTCGGCCCCGCCGCGTACGCGACCGCGAACAGCGTTCGAGGGTAAGGGTTTCCGCTGTTCAGCGCCGGGGGGCAAATCCCGGCCTTCGTAGACCGTTGACATATTTCTGTGTAGGTACTTTTCTATGTCCATTCCGATGACAACGTTGTCCGCGATATGCCCCGCGGCGTTGTCCGAAAGGAGTGGATCCATGCCCCGAGCACCCCTCCCACTGATCGGGCGCGCGCTCACCGGCCTGCTCCTGGCCGGCGCCCTGACGGTCTCCTACCCCGGGACGGCCGCGCAGGCGGCGACCCTCAACCTGACCCAGTACGTGAACCCCTTCATCGGCACCGACGACAGCAACTCGCCGAACCCGGTCGGCGGCGGCGCGGGCGGCAGCACCGTTCCCGGGCCCGTCGCGCCGTTCGGCATGGTGCAGTTCAGCCCGGACACCCCGACCGCGTCCCCGTCGGGCTACCGGTTCGCCGACACCCAGATCCAGGAGTACGCCCTGACGCACTTCAACGGTGCGGGCTGCTCGAACAACGAGGACCTCGGCATCCTGCCGATCACGGGGGCGATCTCGGCATCGCCCGGCACGAGCTGGACCAGTTACCAGGCGACCCAGGTCAAGGGGAGCGAGGTGAGCCAGGCCGGGTACTACAAGTCGGTCCTGTCCACCTACGGGAACACGCAGGTCGAGCTGTCGGCGACGAAGCGTACGGCGGCGATGCGGGTGACCTACCCGTCGACGACCAGCGCCCGGATCCTGCTCAACACGAGCAAGGACGCGACCGGCAGCCGCAACGGCTCGGTGTCGATCAGCGGCAGCACGATCAGCGGCTCGTTCACGGGCGGCGGGTTCTGCGGCACGTCGAAGACCTACAACATCTACTACTACGGCGTCTTCGACCGTACGCCGACCAGCGTCGGCACGTGGCTCGGCGGGACGGTGTCGGCCGGGTCGACGAGCACGAGCGGGACGAACTCCGGCGGCTACGTCACCTTCGACACGACGTCGAACGCGACGGTGAACCTGCGGATGGGCGTCTCCTTCGTGAGCACGGCCAACGCCCAGGCCAACCTGGCGGCCGAGCAGCCGAGCTTCGCCTTCGACACGGTCAAGGCCAACGCGGACACGGACTGGAACACCATTCTGAACCGCGTACAGGCGACCGGGGGCAGTGCGGCCGATCTGCAGAAGTTCTACACCGCGCTGTACCACGTGCTGATCAACCCGAATCTGGCCAGCGACACCAACGGCCAGTACCTCGGGTTCGACAACGCGGTGCACAGCTCGTCCCGGCCGGTCTACCAGAACTACTCGGGCTGGGACATCTACCGGTCGTGGGCCGCGCTGGTGGCGCTCATCGCGCCGACCGAGGCGGCGGACATCGCGAACTCGATGGTGCTCGACGGCCAGCAGGGCGGTCTACTGCCCAAGTGGTCGCACAACACCAGCGAGGTCTTCGTGATGAACGGCGACCCCGGGCCGATCATCGTGTCGAGCCTGAACGCCTTCGGGGTCACGAACTTCGACACGACCGCCGCGCTCAACCTGATGAACTCCAGCTCGAACGGCGGCACCACGCAGGGCGGCTCGATCCGCGGGCGGCAGTCGGAGTACACCAGCCAGCACTTCATTGACGAGGACTCGTCCGACTCGCTGGAGTACTCGGCCTCCGACTTCGCGGTGGCGCAGTTCGCCCAGCGGCAGGGCAACACGAGCCTCTACAACACCTACATCCAGCGGGCGCAGTGGTGGGCCAACGTCTTCAACCCGGAGACGAACTACATCCAGAAGCGCAACCCGGACAACACCTGGGTGACGCCGCTCGACCCGGCGAGCAGCAGCAACTACACCGAGGGCAACGCCTCCCAGTACACCTGGATGGTGCCCTACAACTTCGGCAGCCTGATCAACCTGATGGGCGGCCCGGTGACCGCGCGGCAGCGCCTCGACCACCACTTCACCCAGCTCAACGGTGGTCTGACCCAGCCGTACTTCTACATCGGCAACGAGCCCGAGCACGGGGTGCCGTGGGCGTACAACTTCGCCCGCTACCCGGCCGGCACCTCGGCCGCCGTACGCCGGGTGATGAACGAGTCGTTCACGACCGGTGCCGGCGGCCTGCCCGGCAACGACGACCTGGGCGCGACCTCGGCCTGGTTCGTCTGGGCGTCGCTCGGCATGTATCCGGCCACCCCGGGCGCGGACACGCTGGCCCTGCACGGCCCGCTGTTCCCGTCGATCCTCATCACCCGGCCCGGCGGCAACATCCAGATCAACGCGACCAACGCCGGACAGGGCAACCAGTACGTGCAGAGCTTCTCGCTCAACGGGACCTCGTCGAGCCACAACTACCTGCGGTACCCGGACATCGCCGCGGGCGGCACCCTCGCGTACACGATGGGGGCTTCGGCGAGCAGCTGGGGCACCGGCGCGGGTGACGTGCCGCCGAGCTTCAACGACGGGTGGAGCCCGCCCGCCGCGGCGCCGGACCTGGGCACGAACCTCGCCCTGAACAAGACGGTGACCGGCTCGACCAGCTGCAACGCCACGGAGAGCGCGGCGAAGGCGGTCGACGGGCAGCTCGGCGTCAACAGCAAGTGGTGCTCGACGGTGAGCGGCACGAAGACGCTGCAGGTGGATCTCGGCTCGGCGCAGAACGTCGGCGCGTTCGTGGTGAAGAACGCCGGCCTCGGCGGCGAGCAGACCGGCTGGAACACCGGCGCCTACACGATCTCCACGAGCACCGACGCCGCCACCTGGACCCAGCGGGCCTCGGTGAGCGGCAACAAGGCCAGCCGCGTGCTGTCCACGATCAGCGGCGTCAGCGCCCGCTACGTGAAGCTGGACATCACCACGCCGGCCAACGACGGCAACGGGGCGGCGCGCATCGACGAGTTCGAGGTGTACGCCCCGGCGACCGGCGCGGTCAACCTGGCCCTGAACAAGACGGCCACGGCCGACTCCTCGTGCAACGCGAACGAGGCCGCGGCCAAGGCGAACAACGGTTCGTGGACCGGTGGCAACTCGGACAAGTGGTGCTCGGCCGGGACGAGCAAGTGGTGGCAGGTCGACCTCGGGTCGGCGCAGACGGTCTCGTCCTTCACGATCCGCCACGCCGAGGCGGGCGGTGAGTCGGCGTCCTGGAACACCAAGGACTTCAACATCCAGACGTCGACCGACGGGACCACCTGGACGACCGTCGTGACCGTCACCGGCAACACCGCCGGCACGACGACGCACCCGATCACGCCGCGCAGCGCGCGCTACGTACGCCTGAACGTCGTCACTCCGACGCAGACGACGGACGCCGCGGCGCGGATCTATGAGGTCGAGGTGTACTGACAGCCCTCTCGGGGCTGCGGGAAAAGGGGGCGGGCCGCCACAAGCGGCCCGCCTCTTTCTGCCTGAACCGGACCGGTTTCCTAGACGTGGACCAGCCGGGCGGCCGACGGGTACCGCTCGGGCTCGAAGACGAGGGCACCGGCGCCGACCAGCCCCGCGGAACTGCCCAGAGCGGCCGTGCTGATCTCGATGTCGCGCAGGAAGCCGAGCTTGCCGTGCTCCTCCAGGGCCCGCTTCAGCGGCGGGAAGAGCAGGTCGGCCGCGTGGGAGACGCCGCCGCCGATGACCGCCGCGGTCAGGTCGCACAGCGCCGACGCCGAGATGATCCCGGCCGCCACGGCGTGGCCGGCGCGCTCGAACGCCTGGTTGGCGACCTTGTCCCCGGCCCGGGCCGCGTCCGCGAGCTCGACGGCGGAGCTGCCGACCCAGCCGTTGCGTACGGCGTAGGAGACCATGCTGGGGCCGGAGGCGAGCGCCTCGACACAGCCCCGGCCGCCACACGGGCAGGGATCGCCGCCGAGGTCCACGACGGTGTGGCCGATGTGCCCCGCGTTGCCGGTACGCCCGGTCACCAGCCGTCCACGTTGGATGATCCCGCCGCCGACGCCGGTGGAGACGACGAGCACGATGACGTCGTCGACCTCGCGGGCGGCGCCCCGCCAGTGCTCGCCGACGGCGGCGCAGATGCCGTCGCCGGCCATCCGCACCGGTACGCCCGGCAGCACCTCGGCGAGCCGTCGGGCCAGCGGGAACTCGCGCCAGCCGGCGATGTTGACCGGGCTGACGGTGCCGCCGGCGAGGTCGAGCGGGCCCGCGGTGCCGACGCCGACCCCCAGCAGCGGTCGGTCGGCCCGGGCCGCGATCTCGCGGACGAGGGTCGCGAGGGGCTGCCAGACGTCCTCGGCGGAGCCGTCGGCGGTCGGGATCGTCTGCGACCCGATGAGGCGGCCGTCGGACTGGACGAGGCAGGCGGCCATCTTGGTACCGCCCACGTCCACGGCCAGGGCGAGAGAATCGGACTCCATGGCGGACAACGTTGTCACGTGCTCATCACGCATGGGTAACATCGCACCCTTACTTTCCGGTTGTGCCTGATCAAAACGACACCTCGGGCGTACGCGCCTGGCCGTGGTCGGCGATGACCCGGATGGACCTACCCTCCGCGACGGGCCGCGCCGCGTCAACCTCATCCCGCGCGCCGTCGCGGCACGGGTAATCTCGCACCGTGAACACCCACCGGCCGCGTCCCACGATGGTGGATGTCGCGCGCCGCGCGGGAGTCAGCCTCAAGACCGTCTCGCGGGTCGTCAACGGGTCGCCGCAGGTGCAGCCCGAGATGGCCGACCGGGTCCGCGCGGCCATCGCCGAACTGGGCTTCCGGCGCAACCACCTGGCCAGCGCCCTGCGCTCGGGCCAGCAGACCGCCACGATCGGCCTGCTCATCGAGGAGATCGCCAACCCGTTCTACGCGACGATCGCCGACACCCTGGCCGAGGTCAGCCGCGCCCACGACACCCTGCTCATCACGGCCAGCTCCGAGGAGGACCCGGCCCGCGAGGAGGTCCTGCTGCGCGACCTGTGCGCGCGCCGCGTCGACGGGCTCGTCGTCGTCCCCGCCGGCTACGACCACGCGTACCTGCGGCCCGAGGTCGAGCGCGGCGTCCCCGTGGTCTTCCTCGACCGCCCCGGCGGCGGCCTCGTCGCCGACACCGTCCTGCTCGACAACCGCGGCGGCGCCCGCTCCGGCGTCGAGCACCTGCTCGCCCTCGGCCACCGCCGCATCGCCGTCCTGCTCGACTCGGTCGGCGTCTACACCATGCGCGAGCGCCTCGCGGGAGCGCAGGAGGCACTCTCCGCGGCCGGCGCGCACTACGACCACGATCTTGTACGCGAAGGCGTGCGCGACCCGTCGACCGCGGCATCCGTCGCCGGGCGACTGCTCGAGCTCCCCGACCCGCCGACCGCCTTCGTGTGCCTCAACAACCGCATCACGGTGGGCGCGCTGCACGGCCTGTGGAGCCGGGGCAGCGACGCCGACCTGCTCGGCTTCGACGACTTCGAGCTGTCCTACCTGATGCCGCGCCCGTTCACCGTGATCGCGTACGACACCCGGGAAATGGCCCGGATCGCCGCCGAGCTGCTGTTCACCCGGATCGCCGGCGACCAGTCGTGGCCGCGTACGGAGGTGCTCGCGACGCATCTCGTCGAACGCGGCCTCAGCCCGGCAGCCCCTCCAGCACCCGCGCCACGCCGTCATCCTCGTTAGCGGCGGTCACGTGCCGGGCGGCCGCCTTCACCGCAGCCTGCGCATTCGCCACCGCGTACGCCATCCCCGCCCATTCCAGCATCGGAATGTCGTTCGGCGCGTCCCCGAAGGCCATCACCTCCTGTGCGGTGACCCCCCACGTCGCGCAGAGTTCGGCGAGCGCCAGGGCCTTCGTGACGGACGGCAGCGCGATCTCCAGCGGCGCCCGCTCGTTCGACCACGTACACGTGATCACCTGTCCCAGAACGGGCTTCAGGACCGCCCAGGCCCGGTCGGGATCCTCGTCCGGCAGCAGCACCATGAGTTTCACGGCCGGCTCGGTGAGGAGGTCGCTGACCTCCTGGACGGCGATACGGTCGAAGTCCAGCGTCGGGCGGTAGGTGTATCCCGGCTCGAAAAGCACCCGGTGCCCCGTCTCCACCGCGTACCCGGAGCCTGGAATGTTCCGGGAGATCTCTTCGATGACGCTCGCCACGAAGTCGGGAGCCATCGCGTGGGTGAGGGTGATCTTCTGGTCTTCGGGGTCGTAGAGGGACGCACCGTTCCCGCAGATCGCGATGTCGATGTCCTGCTCGTCGAAGAGCTCCTTGACCACGCGGGCGGGCCGAGCGGTGGCCGCGACCACCTTGATGCCCTTGGCTCTGGTCTTCCGCAGCGCCTGCCGGGTGCGCTCGGAAAGGGTGGAGTCGTTGCGGAGGAGGGTCCCGTCCAGATCGGTGGCGACCACGCGCGGAGCAATCACGGCCCCATCTCACCACGCGTCCCCGGGCTGGATCTTGACGGATGTCCAGAAAGTGACCTCATCCGCTGGAGATGATGTTCCTTTCCGGACATCCGTCAAGATCCTCTGCTCGCGAGCATCACGCGGACCTGAGCCACGGTGCGACCCGGGAAGCGCAGAACGTCATCCGCGGTGAAACGGAGCACCGTCCATCCCAATACGCGTAGTTCGTTCTGTCGCTCGAGGTCGAATCGGAAGGTGATCCGGTCGCGATGATGGTCGCCGTCGTACTCGATGGCGAGCATCGCATCGGGATAGGCGAAGTCCAGCCGTGCGACGAACCGCTGGCCGTCGAAGACCTTGAGCTGGGCGACCGGCCGGGGGAGGCCGCCGGCGAGAAGGACCAGTCGCAGCCGTGTCTCCATGGCCGATTCCGCGAGTGGATCGGCCAGGGCGATGGCCTTGCGTGCCGCGGCCACGCCGAACTCCCCCGCTCGCCGGTTCAGATGGTCGAGGAGGGCGTCAAGGTAGATCACCCGCTTGTGCAGCATCGCATCTAGAGCGACGACCGCATCGACGAGCAGACACCTGTGCGCGATGTCGAAGGCCGTTCGCAGCGGCGTCGTGACGACCGGTCCGAGAACGGAGGTCGTCTCATCGTCGGCGAGTCTGATGCGTCTGACGACCAGCCCCGCGCTGGCACCGAGCTTCACGCCCGGCGGAAGGTAGACCGTGACCTTGTCCGGATTGTTGATGGCTGCACCCCAGAGCAGCGCGGCGCTCGTTTCGGCGATCGCGGCTCCGGGCGGCAGAAGGAGGGCCGCCGCCTCGCACAGCGTCCGATGATCAACGGTGACGGACGAATGCACGTATACGCCGCGTAGCAGCCGTACCCAGGTCGATCCGTGAAGTTGACGTGGGGTGAGCAGGCCGGCGGCGATGGCATCCGGGCCGCGGAACGGTCCGTTCAGCAGGCCGCGGGGTTCCACGGATGGGCGGGCCACCCACCAACACTGGCGAAAAGAGGTGGGGCGCGGCAACCCCTGTGGACAGAGGTTGCCGCGCCCCGGTGTTGAGAGGGGTCAGCCGTTGGGGAACAGGTAGCCGAAGTCGGCGTACGCCATGGCGATGTCGCTCTGGGCCCAGAACCGGTGGTACGTGAACGAAGGTGCCGACCCGCCGTTGAGGTAGGACTGCACGGACGACCACGACGGGTCCTGCTTGTACCAGGAGCGGATGTCCAGGAACGAGTCGCCAGACTTGATCTTGTCACCGTTGGGCATCGTGCCCGTCCAGGTGGACGGGATGTAGAGGCCCTGGTGGTCGGTGGCGTTGTAGACGTCGTCGAACCGGCTGTAGTCCGAGCGGGTCTCCGGGATGCCGACGCCCTTGCTGTCGCTGTTGGCGTACAGGGCGTCGATCAGGCCCTTGGCGGTGGCCTTCGCCGTCGTCGAGCCCGACTTGGCGGCGTAGTACGTCAGCAGGCGGGCGTACGAGGCCGCGATGCCGGCGTCCGAACCGTTGGCGGTGATCGTCACGTGCAGGTTGGTGTTCGCCTGCGGGGACGACGCGTTCCAGGTGTTCGGGGCGCCGGACCAGGACAGGTCCGACGGGATCGAGAACGTGGTCGCCGTGTAGGTCGTGTGGGCCATGGCCCACGTGGTCCACTTGTCCAGGATGGACTTGGCGGTCGCGTTGCCGGTCACGTAGTAGTACTCCGCCAGCCGCTCGAGCGACCAGGCCTGCATGCCGAACCACTGGTTCGACGGCGGGTCGTGGTAGACGGGCTGCTGGTCGTAGAACATGCCGTAGAAGGTCGGCGTACCGGTCGGGGGAGTGCCGTAGTTGCCGCCCCAGCTGTTGGTCGCACCGCCGGCGATCGCGCCTTCCGAGGACTGGAGCCACTGGTAGAACTCCAGCTGACGCTGGAGGCTCGTGGTCCAGTCCGCGTTGGCGCTCGCCGACTTCGGCTTCAGGTCCGTGACGTTCGACAGCGCGTACGCCGCGAGCGGGTTCTGGTAACCGAAGTGGTTGAAGCTGGAGCCGATACGCCACGACCACTGGTCGGACATGCCGCCGCCCCAGGCGTAGTACCAGGAGAGCAGGTAGTGCTCGGAGTCCCGGCCGGTTCCCGCGGCACAGGCCGAGGCGCCGACGCAGTTCCCGATCTTCTTGAAGTACTTGTCGAACAGCGCGTAGCGCAGGTAGTCACCCATCTTGGCGGCCTTGGCCACGGTCGCCGCGACGTCGGCCTGCTTGTTCTGGGCGGTCGACCACTGCAGTGCCCAGTACGCCGCCTCGACCGCACGCGCGTCGGCGTCCGGGGCGTCGGTGTACTTCCACTGCTTGGCGGGCGTACCGGTGTCCTTGATGAACAGGTCGAGGTAGCCGTACTGGCCGCCGGCGGTGAAGGTGTCGCAGGCGGGCTGCGGGACGGTCTCCCACACGGACTCCTGGGCACCACGCTGGAACGTGTTGATGTACGCGACCCGCGTCGTCTTGTCGCCGCAGTGGCCGTAGCCGTACTTGTTGTCGACGTCCAGCAGCCAGTGCATGCCGTAGATGTCGGAGGTGCCGTAGGTGCTGGTGAGTTCCGACTTCAGCGGGTCGGTGCCGACCGGGACGGACGGCTCCAGCGGTGACGGGTACTGGTCGGGGTAGTCGTGCTCGGCCGCGTACTGCGGCGTGCCCGAGGCGCCCGACGTGGGCTGGTCGGTGTGGGCCGGGATGATGTACTTCTCCATCGTCGCCCACGCCTGGTTGAACGGCGCCCAGTTGCCCGACGCCCGGCCGTACTGGGCCTCCAGCCACAGCCAGAAGCTGAACGCCTCGGACGTGGTCTCGTGGCCGTAGTCCGGCGCCTCGACGATCAGCGTCTCGATCGAGTGGTAGGGCACACCCTCGGGCGAGAAGTAGCCGTTGGCCGAGTTCTTGATCTTGTTGTACTGCTCCAGGAACCGGGCCACGTAGACCGGCTGGTCGTTGTCGGACTCGGTCGCGCTGATCGAGGCCGACGTGTAGCCGGTGGCGCTGAGGGTGACGGTCGCGGTGCCGTTGGTGTTGTCGGCGTCCTCGGCGGCGGCGATGGTGATGTTCTGCGCCGTCGACCAGTTCGCCGTCGTGAACGTCAGCGTGGCCGGAGTGACCGTGATGTCCGTGTCACCGGCGCTGCGGGCGACCGTGACGGAGACGTTCGCGGTGGGCGCCGCGGAAAGTTTCACGCCGACGGTGGCTGATCCACCCTCCGGTACGCTCACCGCCGCCGCACTCGTCACGATCGACGGCGCGGTGGACGCGTCGACGATCACCGTGATCTGTGCCGTGGCTGTGGCGCCCTGGTTGTCGTACGCCTTGGCCTGGAACGTGTACGTGCCGACCGGTAGGGCGGAGACCGCCCACGAGTACGGCGACGAGCTGTCCGAGCCGAGGAGCGAGCCGTCCCGGTAGAACTCGACGTTCGCGACGCTACCCGGCGCCGTGTCCGCCGCGGTGGCCGCGATCGTGAAGGCCGCCGGGGCCGTGAAGTGCGTGTTGCTGGCCGGGCTGGTGATGCTCACCGTGGGCGCCGCGTTGGCACCCGTGCAGGCCTGACCATTGATCTTGAAATCGGTGGGCTTGCCGTTGGAGCCGGTCCAGTTGGCGTTGAAGCCGATGCCGGTCGTCGCGTTCGTCGCGAGCGCGCCGTTCCAGGACAGGTTGGTGGCGGTGACCACCGCGCCCGACTGCGACCAGTTCGCCGACCAGCCCTGAATCCCGGACTGCCCGTTCGGGAACGTGAAGGTCAGGGTCCAGGCAGTGATCGGGTCGCCCAGGTTGTGGATCGTCAGGTTGGCGGTGAAGCCGCCGGAGGTGGGGGTGGATGTCCAGTCGCTCGTCGTGTAATCGACCTGGCAGGCGACGGCGGCGTGCGCCGGGGCTGCCCCGGCTACGATGCCGGCGAGCGCAAGGACGAGCGCCGAACCGATAGCGATCAGTCGTCGACTGCGCGTACCGATCCGACGCACGAGACTGCGGCTCATGCGTTTTCTCCTCGGTGTTCGGTGTAAATCCCCTTTTAAGGGGCGGACGCGGACAGGTCGACGGCAGCCGACATGTGAGACGTCCAGCACCGACGTCGCCGGGAGTGGCCTTTCGGCATTACGATGTCTCCTGTCCGTGGAGCCGTGCGGCTAGCGTCGTGCGGGGGACACCGGGGCGGATGTGGGCGCATCCGCCCCGCCGCATTTCTGCAGCAAGACACGGGTGATCATTTTCTGGGAGCGCTCCCAGTCTTGGGCGGAGCACTCCGCTGGATAGAGATTTAACTCCTTCGCAGCCTCCTTGTGAAGCCCTTGTTTCCGCAGGTCCACAGTGGAATCGAAGGTTGGCACGCGGCGAGCAGGGAAGATGCCCAGCGTCAATGAATCGATGCGGTTGACGAGCGCAGACGGAGCGACGGCGGCAGCAGGGTCACCGGCGGAACCGGCTCGCCCGCGAGTTTGCTCATGAGCAGCTCGACCGCGCGCCCGCCGACCTCGCCGGCCGGGATCGGCACCGATGTCAATTCCGGGGTCGCCCGTTCGGCCACTTCGTCCGGGCAGATGGCCACTACCGAGACGTCCTCCGGGACGCGCCTGCCCATGGTGCGCAGGGCGGTCAGCACGTGGTCCACCACCGCCTCGTTGTGCACGATCAGACCGGTCGCGTGCGGGAGGGCGCGGACCGCCGCCAGGGCGGCCGCGTAGGTCGAGTCGCAGGGGCGCGCCGTGGCGGTCACGCCGGCGGCGTGCGCGGCCGCGATGACGCCGTCGCGCGTACGCCTCGCGAAACCGGTGTCGCGGTCGTAGACGACCTGCGGGGCGCCGAGGAGCGCGAGCTCGGTGTGGCCGAGCTGGACGAGGTGCTCGACGCAGGCCGCCCCGGCCGCCGCGAAGTCGAGGTCGACACAGGTCAGCCCGTCGGACTCGGCTGGTAGTCCGATGAGGACACTCGGCCGGGCCAGCTCCCGCAGCGTCGGTACGCGAGGATCGTGCGTCTCGACGTCCATGAGGATCAACCCGTCGACCATGGCGCTGCCGGCGATGCGGCGTACGCCGGCCGCGCCCTCGTCGGCGGTCAGCAGCAGCACGTCGTGGTCGACGGCCCGGGCCGCGGTCAGGACGGCGGTCGCGAACTGCATGAGGACCGGCAGGTGCATCCCCTGGCGCAGCGGGAGGGCGAGCGCGATGACGTTCGCCTTGTTGCTCGCCAGCGACCGGGCGCCCGCGTGCGGGTGGAAGCCCAGCGCCCGGATCGAGGCGAGGACCCGGGCCCGGGTCGTGGCCGAGATCGTCCGCTTGCCGCTCAGGACGTAGGAGACCGTGCTCGCCGCCACGCCCGCGTGCTGGGCGACGTCGGTGATCGTCACCATGCGGTCGCGGGTCATGCGGCGGTCCCGCCGAACCGCAGGGACGAGACCTCGGTGCCGGCCGATGAGAAGATCACGTAGAGATCGTGCACGCCGTCCACTGTGGCCGACACCAGCGACTGCCCCGGTACGCCCTGCGCCAGGACGGTGCCGGCGAACGGGTCGTCCACCCGCAGCGTGACGCGGCCGCCGTGACCGTCGAGCCTGGTCGTGCGTACACCGGAGAGGTCGACGCCCTGGAAGCACAGCCAGGCGCCGTCCTCGGCGGCCCGGACCCCGTCGCCGGCGAGGGTGACGCCGCAGTACTCGTCGTTGCCGGCGGTGGCGATCGGCCGGTCGACCGCGCGGCGGGTGCCGATGACCGTCCCGCGTACGCCCAGTGTGGCCGTGAGGCGCACGTCGGCGCTGGACCGGCCCACCATGATCTTGTGCCGGGCGGCCTCGACGACCGGGCGGTCGGTGGTGACGTCCCAGAAGGCGAGGTCGTCGGCCCGCAGGGTGAGGGTGACCTCGGCGGAGGCGCCGGGGCCGAGGGTGATCTTGCGGAAGTCGCGGAGCTTGCGCAGCGGCTGCTTGACCCGCGAGCGCTGCTGGTGCGTGTAGAGCTGGACCACGTCGGAGCCCGTACGCGCGCTCAGGTTGGTCACCGTCAGCGTGACCTCGACGGTCTCGCCCGCGCCGGCGCTGTCGGCCGACAACCGCAGGTTCTCGTACGCGAAGTCCGCATAGGACAGTCCGTGCCCGAACGGGTAGAGGGGCGTGCCGCGGTAGTACTGGTACGTCGCGTCGTTGGCGATGATGTCGTAGTCGAGGATGTCGGGCAGCTCGCCGGCGCTGCGGTACCAGGTCTGCGGCAGCCGCCCGCCCGGATCGGTACGCCCGCTCAGCACCTCGGCGACGGCGGTGCCCATCTCCTGCCCGCCGTGCGACGTCCAGAGCACGGCCGGCAGGTGGATCTCGGCCCAGGTGACCGCGTACGGGTAGCTGGAGACCAGGACCAGCGCGGTCGAGGAGTTGGCCGCGTAGACCTCGCGGAGCAGGTGATCTTGGCTCTCGGGCAGGGCCAGGTCCCGGCGGTCCTCGGTCTCACGCCCGTTGACCAGCGGGTGGTTGCCGAGCACGACGACGGCCGCATCGGACTGCAGGGCCAGGGTCGCGGCCTGGGCGGCCCCGTCCACCAGCAGTTCGACCTCGAAGGCGACCGCCGCCGTGCCGACGCTCAGGTCCGCCTGCACGCCGCCGAGCTCCGGGTTGCCGGGGGAGGCGTGGTGGCGCAGGTGCACACCGCCGTCGGCCAGCGGCTCCAGCGTGAACATCTCGCGGACGACCCACTCGGACGGGCCGGCCGAGAGCGCGTCGAGCGTGCCGTCCTCGCCCACCCGCAGGAACCGCCCGGTCGCGGTCGAACGCAGGGTGACCACGCCGTGGCCCCAGTCGAACACGTCGAACGCGCCGACCTCGTCGGTCAGCCGCGCGCCGTTCTCGTCGACGGTCAGGTAGCGGCCGTCCCGCTGGAACGCGACGCGGTCGACGCCCTCGGCGTACCGGACGGTGTCGAAAGTGGACGCCAGGCCGTCCTTGATCGTCACGGAACCGGGCTGACCGAACTCCTGGCGGCTCGCGCAAGCGCTCCCCGGCAGTGTGCCGCTGTACCAGTCGGTGAAGGTCCGCCCGGCCAGGGGTCCGATCACGGCCAGCGTCCTCGTGGTGGCCAGCGGGAGCAGCTTGCACTCCGACTTCAGCAGCACGATCGACGCCCGGGCCGCGGCCAGGGCCAGCCGCTGATGCTCCGGCGAGTTGATGACGTCGGCGCTGATCTGCGCGTACGGGTTGGCGGCCGGGTCGGCGAACTCGCCCAGCCGGGCCCGCAGCAGCAGCGCCCGGGTGACGGCGGTGTCCAGATCGGACTCGGTGATCAGGCCGCGCTGCAACGCCTCCCGCAAGCGGTCGATCGTCACGTGGGACCGGTTGTCGGCGTCGGTGAAGCTGTCGATCCCGGCCCGCAGGGCGGCCGCGTGGCTCGTCGCGTGATCGGGGTAGAACGCCTGCTGCGCGGGATCGGCCAGGTTGCTCGGCGCGTACGCGTCCGAGACGACGAAGATCTCGTCGGCCGTCCAGGTCCGCAGCTGCTCGTTGATGAGCGGGGTGACGTGCGCGGGCAGGCCGTTGACCAGGTTGTAGGACGCCATCACCGCGACCGCCGACCCCGACGCGATCGCCGGCCGGTACGCGGGCAGCTCGTACTCGTGCAGGACGCGCGGCGTGAGATCGCTGGACGTGGTGCACCGGTCGGTCTCGTTGTTGTAGCCGAGGAAGTGCTTCAGGGTCGGCGCCGTCTTCAGGTAGCGGGGGTGGTCACCGCGCAGGCCCCACGCGTACGCGTCGCCGAGCACGCCGGTCAGCAGCGGATCCTCGGCGTAGCCCTCCTCGTTGCGGCCCCAGCGCGGATCCCGCAACGGGTTCACCACCGGCGCCCACACGTTCAGGCCGCACCGCGCCGGGTCCTTGTGGTGCAGGCCGCGTACCTCGTCGCCGACGGCGTCGCCGACCTGGCGTACGAGGGCCGGGTCCCATGTCGCGCCGAGACCCACGGCCTGCGGGAACACGGTCGCCTCACCCAGCCACGCGAGGCCGTGCAAGGCTTCCGTGCCGGTCGTGAAGCGGGCCAGCCCGAGCCGTTCGATCGCGGGCTGGTGCTGGTGCAGCAGCGCGAGCTTCTCCTCGACGCTCAGCTGTGCGACCAGGCCCTCTACCTGGCTGCGCGGGCTCGGGCTCTCATCCATCAGGGTCACCGTCCGTCGTGGGCGACGCACAGTCGAAGCGCTTCAACAGTACGCACAGCGGCGCTCGGGACAGAGCTGCACGGCTGCGGGGGACGCGGTCGAAGCGCTTCGACGGTACGCCGAAGGAAAGATGTCGGTGGTGTTTCGGGAACTTGTCTGGAAGGTCTACCGGAAGCGCTCCCATGCGTCAAGGGTTCCGGTCGTCTTCCCAGGCCGCCGACCCTTTGCGGGGCCGGCGGCCGGTAGTGGATCAACGGGTCGGCAACCGGCCCGAATCGATCGTGTCGAGTACGCGGGCGGCCCCGCCGGTCGCCGCCGCACCGAGGTCCAAATGAGACGCGACGATCCGCGTACCGCCTGATTCGGGGGCGATCGAACGCGACGCGAGTTCCAATTCGGCGGCCGGGATCAACCAGGGTGACAAAGGCACGAAATAGCCGCCCAGGACCACCACTTCGGGATTGATGAGATTGGCGACCGTCGCTATGCCGTAACCGAGGTGCCGGCCGGTCTCGGCGAGCACGTCGAGCACCTTCGGATCACCCGCCTTGGCTCGGCGTACGACCTCTTCGACCTCGGGTTCCAACTCGGTCGGGGAGGACGCGGAGGCGTCCGGAAGAGCGCGGGAGACGACCGCCCCGATGCCGGCCAGCGCCTCCAGGCAACCGCGCCGGCCGCATCCGCACACCGGTCCCGTCGGGTCGACGAGAATGTGGCCGAATTCGCCGGCGTACCCGCGGGAGCCGCGCAGCAGATGGCCGTTGCAGATGACGCCCGCGCCGATGCCGACTTCGCCGGTGAGATAGACGAGATTGGCCGCGTCGGCGAAGCCGCCGTAGCGCTGTTCGGCGAGGACGGCGAGATTGGCGTCGTTCTCGACCTCGATCGGGTAGGGCGGCTCGTTGAGCGCCTTGCGCATCGCGGACCGCAGGTCGACGTCGCGCCAGCGCAGGTTCGGGGCGATCCGGACGATCCCGTCCCCGTCGACCAGCCCCGGTACGCCGACCGTCAGCCCGAGCGTGCGCCGGCCGTCCTTCTCGACCTTGGCGACCGCCCGCTTGGCCAGCGCCGCGATCGAAGCCGCCGCCTGGCCCGGGTTCGACGACGACCCGGCGAACGCCCGCCGCCACGACAGCAGCCGGTCGCCGGCGAGGTCGACCGCCACGGCCGTCATGTAGTCCGCGTTGACCTCGAGGCCGATGGCCGCGTAGGGCGAGCCGTCGAGCACGAGCATGGTCGCCGGGCGGCCGATCCGCCGCTCGGTCATGCCCGTCTCCTTGACCAGCCGGCGCTCGATGAGGTCGGCCACGAGGCTCGACACCGTGGCCTTGTTGAGGCCGGTCGCCGCGGCGATGTCCGCCCGCGAGCAGGGGGCGTTGATGCGCAGGTGGCGCAGGACGACAGCGAGGTTCGTGGCGCGCACGTCGGCGAAATCGGCCGGTTGCGGCCCCGTCTGCATCGTGATCACCGCGGGCTCCACCTCACACGCGCATCATGCCGTACATCGGCGTAACGCGTCATCATCAACTCCTCGTACGTGTCACGTCGCCCGCCCGCACCGGGCTCCGGTGCTTCCCCGACGCTTGTGGTTGTGGTCACGGTCCGCTAATTTGTTTAGTCGCAAGACCAACTAACTGTACCCCACGAACACGCTTCTCCACAGCTTTCCACCGCACACGACAGGGAGAGAGAGCAGTGCACAACCCCCTCAGCACAGTCTCCACGGACCGCCGGGGCTTCCTCAACTTGGTGAAGGTCGGCGTCGTCGCGACCGCCGGCGCCGGCATCCTGGCCGGCTGCAGCGAGAAGAAGAGCAACCAGGGCTCGGTCGAGACCGGCGACGACGCCCTGCTGCCGACCTACAAGAAGGTCGAGCTGGTCAAGGCCGACGTGCCCGGCGTACCGCCGATCGCCGACGGGTTCAACAAGTACCCGTCGAACCTCGTGCAGGCCGTCAGCGAGGTCCCCGGCAAGAGCGGCACGAAGGCCACGGCCATGGTCCCGTTCTGGGGTCCGACGCCGCCCGGCCTGGGCAGCAACCAGTACTACGACGCCGTCAACGCGGCGCTCGGCGTACCGCTGGACTTCTCCGTCCAGGACGGAACGATCTACGGCCAGAAGCTCAGCGCGATGCTCGGCGCCCGGGACGTTCCGGACCTGCTGTGCGTTCCCAGCTGGGAGTACCCGAAGATCCCGAACTTCGCCGACCAGGTGAACGCGCTGTTCGAGGACCTGACCCCCTACCTGCAGGGCGCCAACGCGTCCAAGTACCCGTTCCTCGCCGGCCTGGCCAGCGACCAGTGGAAGTACGCGATCTGGAAGGGCAAGCTGGCCTCGGTGCCGTGGCCGACCGACCAGACGCCGTACCCGCTGGCCCTCTTCTACCGCAAGGACCTGCTCGACGCCGCCGGTCTCGCCGCTCCGACCTCTATCGAAGCGCTTCACGACGTGTTGAAGAAGGTGAATGACCCGGCCAAGGGGGTCTACGCCGCGAACGAGATCTTCAGCATGGTGCAGATGTACTTCAAGGTCCCCGGCTCGCAGGGCGGCTGGCGCAAGAAGTCCGACGGCGGCCTGGAGTTCAAGTACGAGACCGCCGAGTACAAGGCCGCGCTGGAGTTCATGACCCAGCTGTTCGCCGAGAAGCTGATCCACCCGGACGTGGTGGCCGCGGCGAAGACGGCCGACGCGAAGTCGCTGTTCTCCGGCGGAAAGATCATCTTCATGCAGGACGGCCCGGGTGCCTGGCAGGGCATGCAGAAGGACCAGTCCAAGGTCACGCCGGCGTTCAACATGCAGCCGGTGGCCAACTTCTCGGCCTCGGGCGGCGACCCGCTCCAGTGGAACAGCCTCGCCCCGATCTTCCACACCTTCATCAAGAAGGGCCTGGGCAAGGACCGGATCGAGGAGCTGCTGCGCGTCCTCAACTGGCTGGCCGCGCCGTTCGGCACCAAGGAGTGGGAGCTGCGCCAGTACGGCAAGGAGGGTGTGCACTTCACCCGGGGCGCGGACGGCGCGCCGGTCGGCAACGCGCTGGCCCAGAAGGAGATCGCCTTCCAGTACGGCTTCATCGTCGGACGCAACCCGGCGGTCGTCGGCGACCCGGCCACGCCGAACTACGTCAACGACCTGATCAACTGGGCGAACGTCGGCGCGAAGCAGCTGGAGACGGACCCCTGGGTCGGCCTGAAGCTCGAAGAGCCCGCCACGTACGCCAAGAACAAGGAGGTCTACGAGGACAAGTTCCGTGACGTCCTGCGGGGCCGGCGACCGGTGGCCGACCTGGACGCCATCGTGACCGAGTGGAAGAAGGACGGTGGCGAGGAAGCTCGCACCTTCTTCGCCAAGGCTCTGTCGGACAACGGCCGATGAGCAGGCCGCGGCCGCCCGCCCCGCGCGGGCGGCCGGGCTTCGCGGCGCGCCTGCGCCGCGACTGGCCCCTGCTCGTGATGACGGCGCCGGCCGCGCTGCTGCTCATCCTGTTCCACTACCTGCCGACCCTCGGCAATGTCATCGCCTTCCAGGACTACCAGTCCTACCTGGGCGACAACGCCGTGGACTCGTTCGTGCAGAGCCCGTGGATCGGTTTCACGAACTTCGCGGAGCTGTTCTCGGACCCGCTGTTCTGGGCCTCGCTGCGCAACACCCTGTTCCTGACCGGGTTCCAGCTCGTGTTCTTCTTCCCGGTCCCGATCTTCCTGGCCATCCTGCTCAACGGGATCCTGCGCCCGAAGCTGCGGACGTTCATCCAGAGCGTGATCTACCTTCCGCACTTCTTCAGCTGGGTGCTGGTGGTCACCTTCTTCGTCCAGATGTTCGGCGGCGCCGGGCTGTTCGCGCAGACCATGCAGTCGCACGGCCTGACGCCGCCGGACGTCATGACCAACCCGCACACGTTCTTCCTCCTCGTCACCGCCGAGGGCCTCTGGAAGGACATGGGCTGGGGCACGATCGTGTTCCTCGCGGCGCTGGCCGCCATCGACCAGTCGCTGTACGAGGCCTCGGCCGCGGACGGGGCCGGCCGGTGGCGGCGGCTGTGGCACATCACGCTGCCGGGGCTGCGGCCGGTGATCGTCCTGCTGCTGATCCTGCGCCTGGGCGACGCGCTGAGCGTCGGCTTCGAGCAGTTCATCCTGCAGCGCGACGCCGTCGGCTTCCAGGCTGCCGAGGTCCTCGACACGTACGTCTTCTATCACGCCATCGCCGTCACCGATTACGGGCTGGGCGCGGCCGCCGGTCTCTTCAAGGGCATCGTCGGCTTCGTGCTCATCCTCATCGCCAACAAGGTGGCGCACCGGCTCGGCGAGCAAGGGATATTCGCGAAGTCATGACTGCCGAAGCGTTGGACGCCGTGGCCACGAAGCCCGCGCGCGCCAAGACATCCAGCATCAAGCGGCCGGCGTGGGAGGAGGAGCCCACCCCCGCCGGCAAGGTCGGCAAGGGCATCCTGCTGACCTTCCTCGTCCTCGCGGTGGCGTTCCCCATGTGGTGCGTCGTGGTCACCAGCCTCTCCTCGCGCAAGACCATCGACCAGGCCGGCGGCCTGGTGGTGATCCCGCGCGGCTTCGACCCCGGCGCGTACGTGACGATCTTCTCGGGCGGCCAGGTGGCCCGGGCGGTCTGGGTCAGCCTCATCGTCGCCTTCGGCGGCACCGCCATCAGCCTCACCACCACCGTCCTGGCGGCGTACGGGCTGTCGCGACCGGGTTCGCTGTTCCACCGGCCGCTGCTGTTCCTGTTCCTGCTCACTTATCTCATTTATCCGGGTCTGGTCACGAAGTACCTCGTCGTGACGCAGCTCGTGCACTGGAAGAACAGCCTGTGGGCGCTCATGGTGCCGAGCGCCGTGAACGCCTTCAACCTGATCGTCATCCGGGCGTTCTTCATGAACGTCCCGGCCGAACTGCTCGACAGCGCCCGCATCGACGGGGCGGGGGAGTTCCGCATCCTGACCCGGATCATGCTGCCGCTGTCGAAGGCGGTGATCGCGGTCGTCGGCCTGTTCTACGCGGTCGGCTACTGGAACATCTACTTCGACGCGGTGCTCTACATCGACGACAACAACCTCCAGCCCATTCAGCGCCTGCTGCAGGGGTACATCCTGGCCGGGCTCTCGCCCCAGGTCGGCATGTCCGGGTCCTTCTCGGTGATGCCGCCGACCCTCGCGGTGAAGATGGCGGTCGTCGTGGTCGCGATCATTCCGCCGATGCTGGCGTACCCGTTCGTGCAGCGGCACTTCACCAAGGGCGTCATCACCGGCGCGATCAAGGGCTGAGTCCCAGCTCACGGCCCTGAACCTCATCCTTGACAATTTGTTTAGGCAACGGAGAAACTAAGTCATGCCCTACCGCCCTCCACTGGTCGCGCACGAGTACTTCAGTGCCGACCCGCCGGAGCTGCCTCGCCGTGCCCACGGCGAGCCAGGGCCGCAACCCATCACCCATGCCGAACTGATGGCGACGGAGCCGTCCGGCGTCAGCCTCAAGGCCCACGCGGCCGGCGGCGACGTCCTCACCGCCCAGGTCACCGCCGCGGGGGAGGGCGTGATCCGCGTCCGCCTGAGCACCGACCCCGCGGCGCGTACGCGCAGTGCCCGCGCGATCGCCCTGACGCATCCCGATCCGGGCTATCGCGCCGACGTGCAAGTCGATAACGGTATCGTTCGCGTCGTGGCCGGTGCGATGACCGCCGAGATCAGCCTGGAACCGTGGAGCATCCGCTTCACGGAGACCGCCTCCGGCCGGCTGCTCGTGCGTACCGCGCCGGGTGTCGTGGACATCTCCGGGCGCATGCGTACCGCGCCGTTCGGGGTCTCCGTGGTCGACGGGGCCGTCGTCGCGTACCACGAGACCTTCACGCTGCCGGCCGACGAGGTGCTGGTCGGCACCGGCGAGCGGTTCACCCCGCTCGACCTGCGCGGCCAGCGGCCGGTGATGTGGAACTTCGACGCGTTCGGCAGCGAGAGCGACCGCGCGTACAAGAACGTGCCCTTCTACCAGTCGAGCCGCGGCTACGGCGTCGTGGTGGACTCCGGCCTGCCGATCGAGTTCGACTTCGGCGCCAGTACGCAGAGCGTCACCCAGGTCGTCGTCCCCGATGATCTTCTCGACTACTACGTGCTGGCGGGGCCGACCCCCGGCGACGTGCTGGGCCGGTTCGACCGGCTGACCGGCAAGCCCGTGACCCCGCCGAAGTGGGCCTTCGGTTCGTGGATCTCGTCCGGCTTCTTCGTCGACACCCAGCAGGCGGTGCTCGAACGCGCCCGGACCATCCGCGACCACGGGATCCCGTGCGACGTCCTGCACCTCGACACGTACTGGCAGCCCGACGGGAAGTGGTCGGAACTGCGCTGGAACGACGAGACCTTCCCCGACCCGGACGGCATGCTGGCCGAGCTGGCGGGGATGGGCTTCCGGGTCTGCGTGTGGATGAACTCCTACCTGTCGGTCAACTCCGACCGGTTCACCGAGGCGGCCGACCGCGGCTTCCTGCTGAAGAACCCGGCCGGCGAGGCGTACGTGGTGGACTCCTGGCACGGGTCGTTCCCGCAGGGCGGCATCGTCGACTTCACCAACCCGGACGCCACCGCCTGGTTCCAGGATCTGCTGCGGCCGATCGCGCGGCAGGGCGTACAGGTCTTCAAGACGGACTTCGCGGAGGGCGTACCGGCCGACGCCGTGGCCTTCAACGGCATGACCGGCACCGAACTGCACAACGTGTACGCGTTGCTGTTCAACGACGCCGTCAGCGCGGTGACCCGGGAGGTCCACGGGCACTCGATGGTGTGGGGCCGATCGTCCTACCTGGGCGGTCAGCGGCACGCGGCCCAGTGGGGCGGCGACACGATGTGCACCTACGAGGCGCTGGCCAGCTCGATGAACGGCGGCCTCGCGCACGGCCTGTCGGGTGTGCCGTTCTGGTCGCACGACACCGGCGGCTTCTGCGGTACGCCGACCGACGACCTCTTCCTGCGCTGGGCCCAGTTCGGGGCGCTCTCGCCGCTGCTGCGGTTCCACGGCACCACGAGCCGGGAGCCGTGGAAGTTCCCGGCCGTCGAGGCGGCCGTGATCGAGGCGCTGGAGCTGCGCTACCGGCTGCTGCCGTACATCTACACCGCGGCGCTGCGGTCCGGCGAGACCGGGGAGCCCGTCATGCGGGCGCTCATGGTCGACTCGCCGGACGACCCGTTCGCGTGGCGGGCCGAGCACGCGTACCGGCTGGGGCCGGACCTGCTGGTCGCGCCGATGATCTCCGCGGACCAGGAACGTGACCTCTACCTCCCCGAGGGGCAGTGGGTGGACTGGTGGAGCGGCCACGTGCTGCCCGGTCCGTCCATTGTGCATACGCGGCCGGCGCTCGCGCGCGTGCCGCTGTACGCCCGCCTCGGCGCCCTGCTGGCGACGACCGAGCCGGCGCCGTCGGTGCCGGACGGGCCCTGGGGTGCCATCACGCTGATCAGCGTGGGCGGCCAGAGCGGGGAGACCGAGATTCGTGACGACGACGGCGTGACCGTCGTCCGAGCGGTACGCGACGGCGACACCTTCACGGTGACGACGAGCGGGCCGGCTCGGGTGGACCGTGTCTGGCTGGCCAAGGCCACCGGATACGCCGACCCGGGGACGGTCGTCCTCAACGGCAACATCCAGGAGTGATTCACATGGAGAAGATCCCGTTCACCTTCGGCCTCTGGACCGTGGGCTGGCCGGCGCGTGACCCGTTCGGTGACGCGACCCGCCCGGCGCTCGACCCGGTCGAGACCGTGCACCGGCTCGCGGAGCTGGGCGCCACCGGCGTCACGTTCCACGACGACGACCTGATCCCGTTCGGCTCGGACGACGCCGAGCGGGAGCGGCACATCGAGCGCTTCCGTGCGGCGCTCGGCGAGACGGGCCTCATCGTCCCGATGGCGACGACGAACCTGTTCACGCACCCGGTGTTCAAGGACGGCGGGTTCACCTCCAACCGGCGCGACGTACGCCGGTACGCGCTGCGCAAGGTCCTGCGCAACATCGACCTCGCGGCGTCCCTGGGCGCGAAGACCTACGTGCTCTGGGGCGGCCGCGAGGGCGCGGAGTCGGACTCGGCCAAGGACGTGCGGGCCGCGCTCGACCGCTACAAGGAGGGTCTGGACCTGCTGACCTCCTACGTGATCGAGAAGGGCTACGACATCCGGTTCGCCATCGAGCCGAAGCCGAACGAGCCCCGCGGCGACATCCTGCTGCCGACGATCGGCCACGCCCTCGGCTTCATCAACGAGCTGGAGCACTCCGAGCGGGTCGGCCTGAACCCGGAGGTCGGCCACGAGCAGATGGCCGGGCTGAACTTCATGCACGGCATCGCGCAGGCGCTGTGGCACGGCAAGCTGTTCCACATCGACCTGAACGGCCAGCGCGGCATCAAGTACGACCAGGACCTGGTGTTCGGCCACGGCGACCTGCTCAACGCGTTCTTCCTCGTCGACCTGCTGGAGTTCGGCGGTCCCGAGGGCGGGCGCGCGTACGAGGGGCCGCGGCACTTCGACTACAAGCCGGCGCGTACCGAGGATGTGGCCGGGGTCTGGGCGTCGGCCGCCGCCAACATGCGGATGTACACGCTGCTGCGCGAGCGGGCCGAGGCGTACCGGGCCGATCCCGAGGTGCAGGCGGCGCTGGCCAACGCCCGGGTGGCCGAGCTGAGCGAGACCACGCTGGGCGCCGGGGAGACCGTCGCGGACCTGCTGGCCGACAAGACCGCGTTCGAGGACTTCGACGTGGACGCGGCCGGGGCCGAGGGCGCCAACTTCGTGCAGCTGACGCAGCTGGCGATCGAGCACCTGCTGGGTGCCCGGAAGTGAAGCTCGTCGCGGGCGTGGACTCGTCCACGCAATCGGTCAAGGTCGTCATCCGTGACGCGGAGACCGGCGCGCTCGTCCGGGAGGGCCGCGCGGCCCACCCGGACGGCACCGAGGTCGACCCGGCCGCCTGGGAGACCGCGCTGAACGAGGCCGTCCGCCAGGCCGGCGGCCTCGACGGCGTGGCGGCCCTCGGCGTGGCCGGGCAGCAGCACGGCATGGTCTGCCTCGACGACGACGGCCGGGTGGTCCGCCCGGCCCTGCTCTGGAACGACACCAGGTCCGCGGCCGCCGCCGCGGACCTCGTGTCCGAGCTCGGCGCCGGTACCTGGGCCGAGCAGATCGGCAGCGTCCCGGTCGCCTCGTTCACCGTCACCAAGCTGCGCTGGCTGGCCGAGCACGAGCCGGACAACGCCCGCCGCACGAGCGCGGTCTGCCTCCCGCACGACTGGCTCACCTGGCGGCTGTCCGGTTCCACCGCGCTCGACCAGATCACCACCGATCGCAGCGACGCCTCGGGCACCGGATATTGGAGTCCGCGCGACGACGCGTACAAGATGGATCTTCTGGAGCGGGCGATGGGCGCGCGGCCGCTGGTGCCGACCGTGCTCGCGCCGCGCGGCGGGGTGGAGCGCGACGGGCTGCTGCTCGCGGCGGGGGCCGGTGACAACGCGGGCGCCGCGCTGGGGCTGGGTGCGCGACCGGGCGACGTGGTCGTGTCGATCGGCACGTCGGGCACGGTCTTCGGAGTGTCCACTGTGGCCGCTGCCGACCCGAGCGGCATCGTCGCCGGGTTCGCCGACGCCACCGGCCACTTCCTGCCGCTGGTCTGCACGCTCAACGCCGCGCGCGTGCTCGACGCGACCGCGGCGCTGCTCGGCGTGGACCACGCGGAGCTCGCGCGGCTCGCGCTCAGCGCGCCGAGCGGCAGCGACGGCCTCGTGCTGGTGCCGTACCTGGAGGGCGAGCGCACCCCGAACAAGCCCGACGCCACCGGCTCGCTGCACGGTTTCACCCTCGCCACCTCGACCGCCGCGCACCTCGCGCGCGCCGCGGTGGAGGGCCTGCTGTGCGGGCTCGCGGACGGCCTCGACGCGCTCGTCGCGCAGGGCCTCGCCGTGGAGCGCGTCCTGCTCATCGGGGGTGGCGCCCGCAATCCGGCGGTACGCGAGATCGCGCCGATCGTGTTCGGCCGGCCGGTCGCCGTTCCACCGGCCGGCGAGTACGTGGCCGACGGGGCCGCACGGCAGGCGGCATGGGCACTGACCGGCGACTTCCCGGCGTGGTCGGCTGGCGAAGTGGTAACGTTCGACGCCCCAGCTGATCTTGCCCTGCGGGCTCGTTACGCCCAGGCCCGCGATCACACCCTGGAGCGCATCTAGTGGCATTCTTCGACCTGCCCCTCGCCGAACTGCGGAGTTACGCGCCCACCGTCACCGAGCCCGGTGACTTCGACGCCTTCTGGAAGTCCACACTGGACGAATCCCGGTCGGCAGGCGGCGACCCCGTGTTCGAGGAGATCGACAACCGGCTGACCCTCGTCCGCACCTTCGACGTGACCTTCAGCGGGTACGCCGGCCAGCCGGTCAAGGCCTGGCTGACGGTACCGGCGAACGCGGACGGCCCGCTGCCGGCCGTCGTGCAGTACCAGGGCTACAACGGCGGGCGGGGCGTACCGCACCAGAACCTGTTGTGGGCCAATGCCGGGTACGCGCACTTCATGATGGACACGCGGGGCCAGGGCAGCGGCTGGTCGCTCGGGGCCACGGCCGATCCCGAGGGCTCGACGCCGCAGCAGGCCGGCTTCATGACCAAGGGCATCCTCGACCCGGCGACCTACTTCTACCGCCGCGTCTACACCGACGCCGTACGCGCGGTCGACGCCGCGCGTACGTCGCCGTGGGTGGACGCGGCGCGGGTCTCGGTGACGGGCGGCAGCCAGGGCGGCGGCATCTCGATCGCCGTCTCCGGCCTCGTCGGCGACCTGACGGCGGCCATGCCCGACGTGCCGTTCCTGTGCAACTTCGAGCGGGCCGTCGGGATGACCGACAAGGACCCGTACTCGGAGATCTCCCGGTACCTGACCGTCCACCGGTTCGACGAGGCGGCCGCGTACCGCACACTGTCCTACTTCGACGGTGTGTCGTTCGCCCGCCGGGCCACCGCCCCCGGCCTGTTCTCGACCGCCCTGATGGACGAGATCTGCCCGCCGTCGACCGTCTTCGCGGCGTACAACGCGTGGGCGCACGAGGACAAGGACATCAAGGTCTACCGGTTCAACGGGCACGAGGGCGGCAGCTTCGACCACCTCGACGAACAACTGGGATGGCTGCGTGAGCGCGTACCTCGGGGGTGATCTCTGGTTCGGGGGCGACTTCAACCCCGAGCAGTGGCCGGAGGAGAGCTGGGCGGACGACCTCGCCCTGATGAAGAAGGCACACGTCTCCGTCGTCACGGTCGGGGTCTTCGCCTGGTCCCGGCTCGAACCGGCCCCCGGCGAGTTCGACTTCGGCTGGCTCGACCGCCTGCTCGACCGGCTCGGCGCGGCCGGCATCGGGGTGTGCCTGGCCACCCCGACGGCCTCGCCCCCACCCTGGTTCACCTGGCGCCACCCGGACGGGCTGCCGGTCGGGCGGGACGGCGTACGCCTGACGCACGGATCCCGCGACACCTTCTGCGTCAGCTCACCGGCCTTCGCCGAGGCCTCCCGGCGGATCGCGACGGAACTGGCCCGCCGGTACGGCCACCACCCCGCCGTACGCCTGTGGCACGTGCACAACGAATACGGCACCTGGTGCTTCTGCGACCATTGCGCCGAGGCGTTCCGGTCCTGGCTGTCCCGCCGCCACGGTTCACTCGACGGCCTCAACGCCGCGTGGACGACCGACTTCTGGTCCCAGCGGTACGCCTCGTTCGCCGAGGTCCTGCCGCCCCGCGCGACCCAGTACCGCCGCAATCCCGCCCAGGACCTCGACTACCGGCGGTTCATGTCCGACGCGCTCCTGGCGAACTACACGATGCAGCGCGACATCCTGCGTACGCACACCGACCGGCCGGTCACGACGAACTTCGTCCTCGGCGGCTGGGTACCGGTCGACCACGCGCGCTGGGCCCGCGAAGTCGACCTCGTCGCGATCGACAGCTATCCGGCCGCCCGCGCCTTCGAGGACGCTCTCGCGGAACGGGCGTTCGCCGCCGACCTCGCCCGCGGCTGGGCCCGCGCGGCCGATCATCCGAACGGCCGCTGGCTGCTCATGGAACACGCGCCGGGTCCACGGCTCGCGGAGGTCGCGGAGGCGTACCTGTCCCGGGGCTCGATCGGGGCGCTGTACTTCCAGTGGCGGGCGTCCCGGGGCGGGGCCGAGCAGTGGCATCCGGCGCTCGTGCCGCACTCCGGCGTCCTGCCGGCGGCCGTCACGGAACTCGGGGCGTCCCTGCGCGACCGGACGCCCGTGACCGTCGACGCCCGGACCGCGCTCGTCTACGACGCCGAGAGCATGTGGGGCTGGCAGGCCGAGCATCTGCCGCTGCGGCTGGAGTACGAGACCGTCCTGCTGGACTGGCACCGGAAGCTGGCCGCCCGGGGAGCCGTCGACGTGATCCCGCCCTCGGCCGGCGGCGCGTACTCGCTGGTGGTGGCTCCGGCGCAGCTGATCCACCGGGACGTGACGGCGCTGGGGGAGACCGTGGTCCTCAACGGCGGCCTGGTCGACGCGTCCTATCGCGTGACCGACGCGGTGGAAGCGGTCATCGGAGCGCGCGTGGCCGACCGCCGGTTCTCCGACACCTCATGGTTCGACGTCCTGGAACCGACGACGGCGACGGTCGTGGAGCGGACTGCCGAAGGGCTGCCGCTGGTGACGCGCAACGGCAACGTCTACTACGTCGCCGACTCCGCCCACATCTGGCTCCCCTGACCGCTCCGCCCTCCCTCCGCACTCAAGATCCCGTTTGGATCAGGTTTTTCACCCGAATCTTGGGCCATGATTCGGGTGATTTCCCTGATCCAAACGGGATCTTGGCGGGATGGTCAGGGGCGGGAGGGGTCCAGGCGGATGCGGAGGTGGGGGAGTTCCGTCGTCGCGTCCAGGCGCGGGATCTCCGTCGTGTCCAGGACGCGCGGGTGCATCGCCGTCTGCTCCATGAGCACCGGGTGCTCCGCCGTGGGCAGGTCCATCAGCGGCGTACGCCCGTTCAGCGCCGGCCGGATCGCGTTGCCGGTGCGGTGGGACACGACCGAGGCGTGGGTCGGCTCTGGTTCGGGCAGGTCGGCGTCCTCGTCGCGTTCCTGCGATTCGGCGTACCGGGTGAGGGCGATCACCGAGCCGAGGGTCACCAGGAAGCCGATCGCGGCGAGCCACCACAGGCCGGGCCGGACCTTGTCGCCGAGGAGCAGGAGGCCGACCGCGGCGGCCGGGACGGCACCGGCGGCGTCCATCGCGGCGACGGCGGCGTTGGTGGAGCCGCGCTGCATTGCGAGGCCCAGCAGGAGCTGGGCGCTGAGCGAGTGGATGATCACCAGGTAGAGCAGCGGGCTGGTGACGAACTCGAAGATCGAGTGGGCCGACGCGAGCGGGCGTGCGGCCACCGCGGCGCAGGCGAAGCCGAGGCCGGACAGGGCGCCGAGGACGACGCTGCCGGGGGTGCCCTGGATGCGCACGGCGAAGAAGCCGGCGCCGGCGATGATCACGAGCGAGCCCAGCAGGCAGATGATGCCGAGGGTGGACAGCGGCCGTGAGGGCGCGGGCTCGGCGGACAGCACGAGGGCGCCGATGCCGACCACCAGCGAGGCGAGCAGGACGATCTCGCTCCTCGGCAGGTTCCATTTCAGCAGGATGACGCCGAGGACCGCGGTGACGCCGAGCCCGGCCGCGACGCTCGCCTGTACGAGGAAGAGCGGCAGGTCCCGCCGGGCCAGCAGGGCGAGGAAGAAGCCCAGCATCTGGCAGCCGAGGCCGCCGAGGTAGATCCGGTGCCCGAGCAGCCGCATCAGCAGGCCGGGGTCGAGCGTGTTGTGCATCTTGGTACGCGAGGCAGCCACGGACTGCAGCAGGTTTCCCACGCCGTACGCGATGATCATCGCCGCGAGGAACCACCAACCTGAGGACACCACGGCGCGAGTTTAAACCCCTAGGGGTCGCTCCGCCCCTCTGCGTGTCAGGACGCGCGACGGCTCGTCACCCACAGAGAGACCCTGCTCACAGTGCGCGAAGGCCACCTGGGGTGAGCCGCGCGAGGATGTCGGAGTGCAGCTTGCCGTTGGTGGCGATGGCGCTCCCGCCGCCCGGCGTCGCCCGCCCGGACAGGTCCGTGAAGGTTCCACCGGCCTCCGTCACGATCGGGATGAGGGCGGCGATGTCCCACAGCGACAGCTCGGGCTCGACCATCACGTCGAGGGCGCCCTCCGCCAGAAGCATGTAACCGTAGAAATCACCGTATGCCCGGCTACGCCAGCATTTACGCATGATCTCCAGCATTGAGGCCAGTCGTCCGGTCTGTTCCCACGAGTTCAGCGACGAGTAGCAGAAGCTGGCGTCGGCCAGCCGGGCGACCTCGGACACCCGGATCGGCTGCGCCGCGGCCTGGTGCCGGCCGGCGAACGCGCCGAGGCCCCGGGCGGCCCACCAGCGCCGCCCCAGAGCCGGCGCCGAGACCAGGCCGACCACCGGCTCGTCGCCCTCCATCAGCGAGATCAGCGTGCCCCACACGGGTACGCCGCGGATGAAGTTCTTCGTGCCGTCGATGGGGTCGATGACCCACTGGCGCGAACCGGTGGCCCCGGTGGACCCGTACTCCTCGCCGAGGACTCCGTCGCGGGGCCGCGTACGCGCGAGGGTCGATCGGAGCGCCTTCTCCACGGCGGTGTCGGCGTCGCTGACCGGGGTGAGATCCGGCTTGCTGCTGACGTGCAGGTCCAGCGCCCGGAATCGCGACATGGCCAGCGAATCGGCCGTATCCGCCAGAACATGGGCCAGTGCCAGATCGTCCGCGTAGCGCGCCATGCGCAGAACCTATCGGATCTCATGGAGCAATACGGGAGCGGATATCCGCGCGACACGATGTGGGCCGCTCGGTAGCGTCGGCGGGGTGATGGACACCGACCGGCAACGGGAGGCCGTACTCAAGGCGTTTCTCGCCCCGGACGGCTCCCTGACGAGCATGCCCACCCGCGCGACCAAGCGCCGCTACGTGCTGGAGCACATCGCGGCCGCCTTCGAACCCGGCGTGCGGTACGCCGAGGTCGAGGTCAACGCCGTGCTGCGGGCGTTCTACGAGCGGGACTACGTCGCCCTGCGCCGCTATCTCGTCGAGAACGGCCTCCTGGAGCGGGAGAACGCCACGGCGACCTACTGGCGGTCCGGCGGATACGTCGAGGTCTGACGGTCCTGGACGTCCTCCTCGGTGCTGTTGCGGGAGCCGAGGAGGCGGCGGAAGGACGCCAGCCGGCGCTCGTCGGCGTGCCCGGCCGCGACCCAGGCGTCCAGCGCGCACTCGCCGCCCAGGTGCTCGCAGTTGGGCGGGCAGTCGACCGTTCCCTCGACCAGGTCGAGGAAGCCGTGCAGGAGGTTGTCCGCGGTCACGTGGGCCAGCCCGAAACTGCGTACGCCGGGGGTGTCGATGATCCAGCCGGGATCCTTGCGACCCTTGCCGACCGGCGGCAGCCGGAGGGCCACGGCGCTCGTGGAGGTGTGCCGGCCCTTGCCGATCGCGCTGACCGCCCCGACCGCCCGGTCGGTGCCCGGGATGAGCCGGTTGACCAGGGTCGACTTGCCGACGCCGGAGTGCCCGACGAGCACCGACACCTGGCCGGCCAGCGCCTTGCGCAGTGCGGTGAGGTCGCCCTCGGGGCCGGTCAGCAGGTGGGGCACGTCGAGCGCGGCGTAGTAGTCCAGGATTTCGTGCGGGCTCGCCAGGTCGGACTTGGTCAGCAGCAGCAGCGGCTCGATCTCGGCGTCGTACGCGGCCACCAGGCACCGGTCGATGAAGCCGGTACGCGGCGGCGGGTCGGCCAGCGCGCTGACGATGACGAGCTGGTCGGCGTTGGCCACGACGACCCGTTCCAGCCGGCCCTCGGGGGTCGTGTCGTCGTCGTCGGCCGTCCGCCGCAGCACGCTCGTACGCTCGGCGATCCGCACGATCCGGGCCAGCGAACCGGGCGCGCCGGTGGTGTCGCCGACGAGGGCCGCCCGGTCGCCGACGACGACGGATTTGCGGCCCATCTCCCGGGCGCGCATGGCGGTCACGAGCTCGTCGCTCTCGCCCCGGACACAGGTGTACCGGCCGCGGTCCACGGCTATCACCAGTGCGTCGATGGCGTCGTCGTGCTTGGGTCGCGTACGCGTCCGGGGGCGTGAACCCCTCGTGGGGCGTACGCGCACGTCGTCCTCGTCGTACTCACGTCGCTTGGTCGTCAAGAGCTCGTTCCTGTCATGGCACTCCATAGTGCCGGGAACTCGGGGAGGGTCTTGGCTGTACACGCCACATCGCTCAAGACGATACCGGGGACGGCCAGGCCGAGCAGCGCCCCGGCGTGGGCCATCCGGTGATCGTCGTAAGTTTCGAACGCGGTGCCGGTCAGCGGCCGCGGCCGGATCTCCAGCCCGTCGTGGCGCTCCTCGACGTCGGCCCCGAGCGCGACGAGTTCCCGGGCCAGCGCGGCGATCCGGTCCGTCTCGTGCGTACGCAGATGGGACACGCCGTGCACCTTCGAGGGCGCGTCGGCCAGCGCGGCGAGGGCGACGACGACCGGGCCGAGTTCGCTGGCGTCGTGCAGGTCGACGTCGACGCCGTGCACGACCCCGCCGCCGCGGACCACGAGACCGGCCTCGGTCAGCGTACAGGTGCCGCCCATCCGGGTCAGGATCTCGCGCAGCCGGTCGCCGGCCTGCGTACTGGTCCGGGGCCAGCCCGGCACGGTCACCGTGCCGCCGGTCACGAGCGCGGCGGCCAGGAACGGCGCCGCCGTGGACAGATCGGGCTCGATCGGCCACGCCCGGCCGAGCAGCCGCCCGGGCTCGACCCGCCAGACGTTCTTGACCGAGTCGTCCACGGCCGCCCCGGCCGCGCGCAGCATCAGCACCGTCATGCGCAGCTGCGGCGCGCTCGGGATCGCCGGGCCGTCGTGGCGCAGCGTCAGGCCGTGGTCGAAGTCGGGCGCGGCCAGCAGCAGGCCGGAGACGAACTGGGTCGACTCGGACGCGTCGAGGACCACCTCGCCACCGCGTACGCCGCCCTGGCCGTGGATCGTCATCGGCAGGCCGTCGGCCGTGCTCGCCTCGATGCGTACGCCGAGCGCGCGCAGGGCGCCGACGAGCGGGGCGAGCGGCCGGCGGCGGGCGGCCGGCTCCCCGTCGAACGTGACCGCGCCGCTCGCCAGGCCGGCCAGCGGGGGCAGGAAGCGCATGACGGTCCCGGCCCGGCCCACGTCCACGTGCGCGGGGCCGGCCAGCGGCCGGGGCCGGACCACCCAGCGCTCGTCGGCCAGCGTCGAGACGGTGACCCCGAGCGCGCGCAGCCCGGCCGCCATCAGCTCGGTGTCGCGCGCCCGCAGCGGATGCTCCAGCGTCGAGGTGTCCACCGACAGGGCGGCCAGGACGAGGGCGCGCGCGGTCATCGACTTCGAGCCGGGCAGGGGCACGACCGCATCGACGGGTCCGGCGGCTGTGGGTGCGGCCCAAGGTGTCGCGCGCTTCGTCACCCGCCCATTCTGACGGGCGGGCGGACCCGCGGATAGGGAGTGAGCGAAGGGTGGCGTACCGGTGGCGCACCCTTTCGTGTCCGAGGTGGACGGCCGGATTTCGTCGGACCGGGCGGGTAGCGTCCCCGGTATGTGCGGCCGATACGCCACCACCCGCTCCTCGGCGGACCTGAGCAGCATCTTCGAGGCCTACGACGAGACGTCCGGGTCCGTGCGCCCCGACTACAACGTGGCCCCCACCGACCCCGTCCCGATCGTCCGGGTCGCCGAGGAGACCGGCGCGCGCGTGCTCACCGTCGCCCGCTGGGGCCTGATCCCGTTCTGGGCGAAGGACCACCGGGTCGGCGCGCGCATGATCAACGCCCGGGCCGAGACCGTCATGACCACCAGGGCGTACGCGCGGTCGTTCGAACGCCGTCGCTGCCTCGTCCCGGCCGACGGCTGGTACGAGTGGGCCCGCCGACCGGCCGGCAAGCAGGCGTATTTCATGACGGCGCCGGATCTCGTCTTCGCCGGGATCTGGTCGACGGGCGCGGATCGGCTGAGCTTCAGCGTGCTGACGACGGCGTCGGCGGGACCGCTCGCCGAGGTGCACGACCGCATGCCGCTGCTGCTGCCCCGCGACCGGTGGGCGGAGTGGCTGACGGCTACTGCGAGTGACGGCCTGCTCACCCCTGCGTCGCCGGAATATCTCTCCACAGTAGAGATTCGGGCAGTCGGTCCGGCCGTGGGAGATGTCCGTAACGACGGCCCGGATCTGATCGCACCGATCGATGATGGTCTACTCTTTTGAATCGTAGTCGATCTTCATATCGTGACACGGGGTAGTCGTCGGAACGGTCGATTCTGTGCCGATTTCGGAGTCATTGATGGTGATTTGTCGCTGAGGAAAGTTGCCGACCTCCTGACGAACCCTTGTCCGGGGGCGCGTTTGTGCGGTAGAACACAGCGCCGGTGCAAGGCCGTCAGGCCCCACCACCGGGTACGCGCCGCGCATCGATCGCGCGGCGGGAAGGCGACCCACGGGGGAGGTGGGTGGATGACCCGGGCGCGTGTTCCACGCCCGCACGAAGTCGCGGCGGCTCGTCGCGATCCGAGACTGCTGAGAGCCGCCACCGAGCGGCAGAACGACACCGCCTGGCGTACGCGTGGCGTGTGCCAGTCCGTCGACCCGGAGACGTTCTTCCCGGCGCCGACGGATCCGCCCGACGCGGCCATCGCCCTCTGCGGCACCTGCGACGTGCGGGGTGCCTGCCTGGCCTGGGCGCTGGACGCCGGCGACTGCCACGGCGTGTGGGGCGGCACGACCGCCAGGGAGCGCCGTGCGATGGTCGTCGCCTGGCGTACGCCCGAACAGCCCGAAGAGAACCCGTACGCGGAACAGCCGTCGACGACGCCGGCCCGCACGCTGGGACCCGAGAAGCCGGCCCGGGTCGCGGGCGGCCGACGGGGACGGCGGGGCGCGACGGGCGTGCAGCACGAGCGCGGGCCAGCTGGCGTACAGCATGAGCAGGAAAGTCCGCCGGTGTTCATCCCACTGCAGCGGACGACTCCGCTGGAGGCCCTCGTCGGGTGAGCCGGGGAGGGCTTGCCCGAGCCGGCGGGAGTTCAGTCAGCCGGGGAGGGCTTGCCCGAGCCGCCAGGAGTGCGGTCAGCCGGGGAGGGCTTGCCCGAGCCGCCAGGAGTTCAGTCAGCCAGGGTGTGATCCACGTGACGCGTACCGGGCGGATCGGAAATTCACCGACCAGGAATTCCCCGACCGCCCGGGACGTTGAGCAGGCCGTAGACCTTGAAGGGGTTGATGGCGTGCGTACCGTGACGAGAACACCGTCCGACCGGATGCTGAAGGTCCGGATCGAGCCGGAGGAGTGGCGCTCGGGGGCCACCCTGGGCGACTCGACCGCCCTGCCCGCCGACGTTCTTGCGGCGCCGCTGCTGGGTACCCGCGTATCCTCAGCGGGGCGGGCCGTGGTTCAGCGGCCGCGGAAGGGCGAGAGGGTGACGCAGGAGACGACGGACGACCGGCGCGCGCGGTTCGAGCGGGATGCCATGCCCTTCATCGACCAGCTCTACCCGGCTGCCCTGCGCATGACGCGGAACCCGGCGGACGCCGAGGACCTGGTCCAGGAGACCTACCTGAAGGCGTTCGCGGCCTTCCACCAGTTCGAAGAGGGCACCAACCTCAAGGCCTGGCTGTACCGCATCCTCACGAACACCTTCATCAACTCGTACCGGCGCAAGCAGCGCCAGCCCGTGCAGGCGCCCACCGAGGAGATCACGGACTGGCAGCTCGCCGAGGCCGAGTCGCACACCTCGTCGGGCCTGAAGTCGGCCGAGACCGAGGCGCTCGAGCGCCTGCCCGACAGCGACGTGAAGGAAGCCCTGCAGGCGCTGCCGGAGGAGTTCCGCCTCGCGGTCTACCTCGCCGACGTGGAGGGCTTCTCCTACAAGGAGATCGCCGACATCATGGGTACGCCGCTCGGCACCGTGATGTCCCGGCTGCACCGCGGCCGGCGCAACCTGCGGGGGATGCTGGAGCATTACGCGGCCGAGCGCGGCATCATCGCCGCCGCGGAGCGTTCGTCCGACCATGAGGTGACGGCATGAGCGACGAGTGCGAGGACGTCCTGGACGAGGTATACCTCTACCTCGACCTGGAGTGTTCCGACGAGCGACGCCAGCTGATCAAGAGCCATCTCGACGAGTGCTCGCCGTGCCTGCGCGAGTTCGGCATCGAGCAGGAGGTCAAGGCGCTGGTCGCCCGCTGCTGCGGCGCCGAGAAGGCCCCCGACGAGCTCAAGGCGCGCCTGCGCGCCAAGCTCTCCGAGATCTCAGTCGAAGAGCGAGCCTGACCGACAAGAAGCGCCGCCCCAAGCGGGAGCGGCGCTTCTTTGTACCTGTAGGCACCCACAGTTGGGCCCCGCACTCGGCCCGCGACGTCCGGCAGTGCAAGATCCGCAAACGAAGTTTGAGGATCTCTGTGCTGACGGACGTTGCATTATGGGGCCGAGTGCCCGGCACCGCCCGAAGGGCGGGCCCAGAAGCTAGGCGTTGGGGCGCTTGCCGTGGTTCGCGGAACTCTTCTTCCGCGCCTTCTTCTTGCGTGACTTCTTCGCCATGCCCGGCTCCTCTCCGCTTGGCGCCGAGGCTACCCGACTCTGAGTTCGCGCCGAGGCTCCCCAGCTCTAGATCCGCGCCGAGGTTCCCCGGCGGTTGGCTGTCCGTTTTGAGCATCTCAATTTACCATCCGGCAAGGGTGTCGGGTTGGGCTGCGTCCGGGTACGCCTGCGTGGTTGGATGAGGCGAGCAACGACGCTTTCGGGAGGACGGCGATGGCCGAGGAGATCCGGGCCGAGATGGTGGCCAACGTGTGGAAGGTCGTGGTGAACGAAGGGGACGACGTCTCCGACGGCGACACCCTCGTGATCCTCGAGTCCATGAAAATGGAGATCCCGGTCCTCACCGAGGCCGACGGCAAGGTGACCCGGCTGGCCGTGGGCGAGGGCGACGTGGTCCAGGAAGGCGACCTGATCGCCGTCATCGGCTAGCGCCGGTCTACCCCTCGATCAGCTCGTACGCCATGTCGAGCGCGGTCTTCATGCGCTCCTCGTCGGTGAGACCGTCGCCGTCGAGGATGAACCAGCAGGCGTGCAGCGTGAAGAACGCCATGGCCGCCCGGAGCCGCTTCGCCGGCGGATCGCCCGGGTCGACGAGCAGGTCGATGATGCTCGACATGCGTTCCTTGAAGTTGCGTCCCGACGGACGGTCCTTCATGGACGCCTGGTTCCGCTCGAAGAAGCGCATCACCTTGTGGTGCTGGCTCTGCATGAGACTTTCGGCGTACCGGCGGAGGAACTCCTTGCGGGCCTCCAGGGTCCGGGGCTGCTCCGCGGCCCACGCTGCCATCTTCTCGACGCGGGCGATCTGGTCGGCCGTGAGGCTGTCGACGATCTCCTCTTTGCTCTTGAAGTGGTAGTAGAGCGCGGCCTTCGTCACCCCGAGGCGCTCGGCGATCTCCCGGAGCGACGTCTGGTCGTAGCCCTGCTCGGTGAAGAGTTCCAGCGCGACGGACTGGATGCGCGTACGCGTGTCGCGCCCCTCGATCTGCTCGCCCATCGACTACTTCTCCTCATGTTCCCCGGTTGTGAGGGGGGCTTACTCGATTGCACTTGACGCGCCGTCGGTTATCAACTTACCGTACGGCTAGTCAGTTTGCTAGCCGGTCGGCAAGTAAGTCCATCGGCCATCACGAGGGGGGCTCGTGTCCACCACTCCCGAAGCCGCACTACCGAAGCCGAATCTTCGCGTGGTGCTGCCGGGCATCCTGCTGGCGATGATGCTGGCGATGCTCGACAACATGGTCGTCGGCACGGCCATGCCCAAGATCGTGGGCGAGCTGGGTGGACTGTCCCAGCTGTCCTGGGTCGTCACCGCGTACGTGCTGGGGACCTCGGTCTCGACGCCGATCTGGGGGAAGCTCGGCGACCTCTACGGCCGCAAGAAGGTCTTCCTGACCTCGATCATCCTGTTCATGATCGGGTCGATGCTCTCCGGTGCCGCCGGTGAGTTCCACTGGCTGAACGACGCCGTCAGCCCGATGACGCAGCTCATCGCGTTCCGCGCGTTCCAGGGCCTGGGCGCGGGCGGTCTGATGGTCGGTGCGTTCGCCCTCATCGGCGACCTCGTCCCGCCCCGCGAGCGCGGCAAGTACCAGGGCCTCATGGGCGGCATCATGGCGATCGCGATGATCGCGGGCCCGCTCGTCGGCGGTCTGATCACCGACCACGCCTCGTGGCGCTGGATCTTCTACATGAACCTGCCGATCGGCGCGGTCGGCTTCGTGATGCTGGTGGCCTTCCTGCACCTGCCGAAGAAGACGACCGAGCACAAGATCGACTGGCTGGGCGCGGTCGTGCTCGGGATCAGCATCACCTCGATGGTCCTCATCACCACCTGGGGCGGCAAGGAGTACGCCTGGGGCAGCTGGCAGGTCCTCGGCCTCGGCGCCCTCGCCCTGGTGACGCTGGCCGCGTTCGTGATCATCGAGCTGCGCGTACCGGAGCCGGTGCTGCCGCTGCACATCTTCAAGAACCGCAACTTCGCGGTGGTCAGCGGGATCGGCTTCCTGGTCGGCTTCGCGCTCTTCGGTGCGATCGCCTTCCTGCCGCTCTACCAGCAGACCGTCCAGGGCGCGTCGGCGACCAACTCCGGCCTGCTCCTGCTGCCGATGATGCTCGGCGTCATGGTGACCTCGTTCGTCATCGGAAAGATCATCACGGACACGGGCAAGTACCGGATCTACCCGATCATCGGCGGCACGATCATGGCGATCGCCATGCTGCTGCTGACCCGCCTGACCGACCACACCAGCAAGTTCGAGTCCACGATCTACATGGTCGTGCTCGGCCTCGGCATGGGCTTCCTGATGCAGACCACGCTGCTGATCGCGCAGAACAGCGTACAGATGAAGGATCTGGGCGTGGCCAGCTCGACGGCGACCTTCGTGCGGTCGATCGGCGGTTCGTTCGGTGTCTCGATCTTCGGCGCGGTGTTCAACAGCCGCCTCAAGGAGAGCGTCACGAACGACCTCGGCCCGCAGGCGGCCACGATGATCGACAAGGTCGGCGGCAACCTCGGCAGCGAGGGCATGGCGCAGGTCTCCAAGCTGCTGCCGGCCGATCAGATCCAGGCGTTCGTCACGGCGATCAAGCACGCCATCGCGTACGCGACGTCGGGCCTGTTCTGGTGGGCGTTCGCGTTCGCGGTGCTCGTGCCGGTTCTGGCGATCTTCGTCAAGGAGGTCCCGCTGCGCACGTCGAACCAGCCCACGGCGAACGCCGAGGGCGAGCCGGCGCCGGCGCTGCTCGCGGTCGAGTGACGGCTGGCCGCAGGACGCGGCATTGATCTCGACGCCCCCGGGGATTTCCTCCCCCGGGGGCGTCGTTTCTTCTTGACGGTCTTTCCGTTCCATGCGCCGGCGAGAGTGGTGCGCGGTTCTGCTCACATTGGTTGCCTCCTCGTGATTCTGCGTGCAAGACTGAGCGCGGTTTGAGCACGAGATGAGCGGAGATCGAGCATGACTGAGCGCGGCGCCGGAATGGCGACCGACATCGCCGAGCAGCCCGAGGTCTACGGCAAGCTGCTGGAGGCGCCGAGCGTGGCCGCGATCGAGCAGGTGGCGCGGGCCATCGCCGAGCGCCGGCCGAAGCACGTGGTCTTCACCGCGCGCGGCACGTCGGACCACGCCGCGCTGTACGCGGCGTACCTGACCGAGATCCGGCTGGGCATCCCCGCCGGGCTCGCCTCGCCGAGCGCGATCACCGTCTACGGCGCGCGGCCCGACTTCTCCGAGGCCCTCGTCGTGGGCGTCTCGCAGTCCGGCGGCTCGCCCGACCTGACCGAGGTACTCAAGATCGCCCGCGAGCAGGGCGCGCTGACCCTCGCCGTCACCAACAACGCCGGCTCGCTGCTCAACCAGACGGCCGAGCTCACCGTGGACGTCGCCGCCGGGCACGAGCGTGCCGTCGCGGCCACCAAGACCTACACCGCCGAGCTGCTCGCCCTGCTCCTGCTGGTCGAGGCGGTCAAGGGCGGCGGCACGGTCCCCGCCGAGGAGCGCGCCGCCCTCGCCGAGCTGCCGGCCCTCGCGGCCCGCACGCTCGAAGACGAGACGCCGGCCCAGCTCGCCGACCGCTACCGCTTCGCCGGGCGCGTCGTCACCACAGGCCGGGGGTACGCGTACCCGACGGCTCGGGAGGCCGCTCTGAAGCTCATGGAGACGTCGTACCTCGCCGCGCTGGCCTTCTCCGGAGCGGATCTCCTGCACGGCCCGCTCGCGATGGCCGATCCGGACGTCCCCGTGCTGGCCGTCCTCGGCACCGGTCCGGGCAGCACCGCGATGGCCGACGTCCTGCACCGGCTCGGCGAGCGCCGGGCCGACGTGGTGACGATCGGGTCGGGCCAGGTCGCCGAGGCGTCCGCCCGGCTGGCCGTGCCCGCGGTCGACGAGCGGTACGCCGCCCTGCTCGACATCCTCCCGTTGCAGCGACTGGCCCTGGCCATCGCGCTCGGCCGGGGCGAGAACCCGGACGCGCCCCGGGGGCTCAAGAAGGTGACCGAGACCCTCTGATCGACCGGCCGGCGCTGAGCACACCCGGCGCTGGCTACTGTTGGTCCCGTGTCCACACTTCGCGATCTCGTCGAGGAACATACGAACCTCGGCCCGGACGACATCGACCACCTGACGCGGTTGGCCGGCGACTGGCAGTTGATCTCCGATCTGTCCTTCGCCGACCTGCTGCTGTGGGTGCCGGTGGCCGATGCGTCCGGATCGCGTACCGGTGATCACGGGGGCGCGCCCGCGTTCATCTGCGTCGCCCAGGTACGCCCGACCACCGCGCCGACGGCGTACCAGGACGATCAGGTGGGCCGCATCGTCGGCGGGCCCGAGGTCGCGCATCTCGCCATCGCCCGTCAGCAGGGCCGGATCTGGCGTGAGGGCGACCCCGTCTGGTACGGCGACACCCCGGCGCGGCACGAGGCCGTCCCGGTCCGCCACCGCCGGGCGGACGGCGAGACCAGCGAGGTCATCGCGGTCGCCGGCCGGGACACGAACCTGTCGACCGCGCGTACGCCGAGCCAGCTCGAACTGAACTACCTGACCAGCGCGGACGACCTCGCGCAGATGGTGGCCGACGGCACCTTCCCGCCGCCCCGGCACCCGGGCGAGACGACCAGCGCCCCGCGCGTCGGCGACGGCCTGATCCGGCTGGACGCGTCCGGCAAGGTCACCTACGCGTCCCCGAACGCGCAGTCCGCGTTCCGCCGTCTCGGGCACGCCTCGCATCTCGTGGGCGAGGATCTGGCCGCCCTGCTCGGCCGGATCGCCGACGACCCGTTGGAGGGCTCCGAGGCCAGCGCGCGCGTCCTGGCGGCGCTGCGCGGGGATTCCCCGGCCCGCAAGGAGATCGAGGTACGCGGGGCCACCGTCCTCACGCGAGCGCTGCCGCTGATCCCGGCCGGCGTACCGATCGGGGCGCTGATCCTGGCCCGCGACGTCACCGAGGTACGCCGGCGTGACCGCGCCCTGATCACGAAGGACGCGACGATCCGGGAGATCCACCACCGGGTGAAGAACAACCTGCAGACCGTGGCGGCCCTGTTGCGGCTGCAGGCCCGCCGGGTCGACGCGCCCGAGGCGAAGGCCGCCCTGGAGGAGTCCGTACGCCGGGTCGCCTCCATCGCCCTCGTCCACGAGACGCTCGCCATGTCGGCCGACGAGGCGGTCGAGTTCGACGGCATCGTCGACCGGGTCGCGACGGCGGCCGCCGAGGTGGCCGGCGGCTTCTCCGGCAGCGGCATCTCGGTACGCGTACGCCGGGAGGGCAGTTTCGGCGTCCTGCCGGCGGAGATCGCGACGCCGCTGGTGATGGTGCTGAACGAGTTGCTGCTCAACGCGGTGGAGCACGCGTTCACCGAGGACTCCGAGGATCCCGAGGTGGTCGTGTCGGCCCACCGGTTCCGCAAGCAGCTGCAGGTGACCGTGGCCGACAACGGCCGGGGGCTGCCGGACGGCTTCAACCCCAGTTCCGCCAAGCGGCTCGGCCTGCAGATCATCCGTACGCTGACCACCGGCGAGCTGCGCGGCAGCATCGAGATGCGCAACCGGGCCGAGGGCGGCGCGGAGGCGTTGCTGGAGGTACCGCTGGCGAAGCGGTGACCGGGGTCAGCCGGGCAGCTTCTCGAAGCGGAGCAGGAACAGGTTCTTCGACCGCCAGATCTTGGCCACCTTGTACTGCTTCAGCAGCGCGATGATGCGGTTGTCCACCTTCTGCAGGTGCAGCGGGTCGGTGGCGGTCGGCGTGGTCACCAGGATGCACACGAACCACATCTGCTGCTGCGTACCGATGTAGTTCTCCGGGGGCCAGTTCTCGTTGGCCGACAGCTGCCCGCGCTGCACCCCTGTCTTCTTGATCAGCACGTCCGTCGGCCGGTACGCCTGCGGGACGTAGTAGTCGACCGCGCCGCGCAGGCCCCAGACCGTGTTCGCGCCGTAGAGGATGCCGTCCTGCGCGGAGGCGTGCTGCAGTTCGAGTTCCCGGGCCATCGCCCGGTAGTCGCCGCCGACGTGGATGTCGGTCAGCCGGACGGCCGGGTTCACCGTGAACTGCATCGGCAGCAGGATCGCGAGCACCAGCGCGGCGCGTACCCACACCGTGCGGCGCAGGGGTCGGTCGGGCCCGATCAGCGAGGCGGCGGCCAGCAGCGTCAACGGGACCACGGCCGACAACGCGTACCGGGGCATCCACATGGGGGAGCGCAGGATCGAGACGGCGATCAGGATGAGCGGCGGCGCGACCGCGAGGGTGGCCAGTTCGGCCACGACGCCGCGCTTCGCCCGGACCGCGAGGGCCAGGCCGATGAAGACGAACGCGATCGCCACGATCCGCGACGAGGCCGCGCTGCCGATCCCGTTGATGTTGGAACCGAAGATCGTAGCGGGCGCCGTCGACAGGTCCCGCCACTCCGGCTTCGGCATCCAGGACAGCTGCGTACCCTGCTGGTGGATGCCGAGATAGACCAGCGGCGCCGCGGCGAGCAGCGGGAGGGCGAGGACGGCGGCCCAGCGCAGGCGTTCGCGGCCGGGGACCCGCAGCCAGACGATCACCGCGTGGCCCAGCAGGATGACGATCGTGAACATGTGCGCGAAGACGGCGCCGGCCATGGCGAGCGCGTAGAACGCCCAGGCGGGCCAGGTACGCCGTTCGGCCGCGCGGTAGCACAGCAGCGTCGCGAGGGTGGCGAAGAAGAGGGCGAGGCCGTAGCCGCGCGCCTCCTGGGCGTAGTAGGTCAGCGACGGGACGAGTGTGAGCATCATCGCGGCAGTGAAGCCGGTCACACCGCCGAAAAGGCGGCGGCCGAGTTCGCCCGCGAGGGCCACGGCGCCGGCGACGGCGAGCGCGGAAGGCAGCCGCATCGCGATCTCGGACGTGCCGAAGACGTCTGTCCAGAAGTGCATGAACAGGTAGTAGGGTGCGATGACACCGTCCATGTGCTTGGCCAGTTCCCACATCTGGCCGACCGTGCGACGGCAGGCGGACAGCGTGGCGAGTTCGTCCCAGCCGAGCGTCGGCTTGCCCAGGTGGTATCGGGCGAGCAGGAGCATGACCAGCCCGGGCACCGCCGACGGGGCGAGCCGGACGGCCAGCCGCCGGGCGAGCGCGACGGAGCGCGTACGCGCGTCCGTCAGGGTGTCGGTGGTCGCGGCCTGTGCGGTCACGTGATCATCTCCTGGACAGGGTGGTGGGGCGGCCCAAGCCTCGCCATGGTGCCTAGACTGCTACACCGAAATTGACATCCGCTGGCAGGGGTCGGAGAAGTATGAGCCAGACGACCGCACGACCGGCGGCGGACGCCCCGGTGGCGACGAAGCGTACCCGTGAAGCCCGGCTTCTCCGGTGGCTTCCCGCCGCCGGTGCCTGTGTGACACTCGTTGCCATTCTGGCCGTTGCCGGTGCGCCCTGGTGGGAAATCGGCAGATATGCGTCGTACGCCCTGATCGGCGTGATGATCCCGGGAACCCTCGTCTACCGGTCGCTGCGCCGGACCCCGCTGACCCTCGTCGAGGACCTCGCGATGGGCGCGGCCGTCGGCCTCGTGCTCGAACTCGCGGCCTGGGCCGTGTTCAGCGTGCTCGACCTGCGCGGCTGGGTACGCCTGTGGCCGTTCCTCGTGATGCTCGTGTACGCCGCCCTGCCCGCCCTGCGCCGGCACTGGTGGGTCCGCGAGTACCCGCAACGGGCTCCGCTGGCCTGGTCGTGGACGGTCGCCGGGGTGGTCTCGTTCTGGTCGCTCTACCTGTCCTCGGTCTTCCTGCAGCGCAACCCGGCGATCCCGACCTCCGAGGGCACGCGGCAGTACCTCGACCTCGCGTACCAGTTGTCGCTGGCAGGGGAGGCCAAGAACCACCTGCCGCTGCATCTGCCGCAGGTCGCCGGGGAGCCGCTGTACTACCACTGGTTCGCCTACGCGCACATGGCCATGTCGAGCATGGTCGGCGGCGTCGACCTGACCTCGGTCTCGCTGCGGTACGCGATCCCGGCGCTGTGCGCGCTCGCGATCGTGCTGACCGCCACGGTCGGCTGGCGGGTCAGCAAGCGCCCGGCCGTCGGGGCCGTCGCGGCGATCCTCTTCTTCACGATCGGCGAGTTTAACTTCACCGACCCGGTCACGATGCCCTTCGGTACCCAGGCGACCTTCGTCATCTGGCACGGCATGTCGATGATCTACAGCTGGGTGCTGCTGATCGCCCTGATCGGCGCGATCGGCCTCGTCCTGCTGGAGGACAAGCCCGGCGTACGCGCGTACGTGCTGGCGGGGCTGCTCGTCGCCGGATCGAGCGGGGCGAAGGCCAGCTCGCTGCCGGTGGTGCTGGGCGCACTCGGGATCGCCGGACTGGCGCTGCTGATCGCGTACCGGCGGATCCCGTGGCGGATCGTGATCCTCGGCGCCGTCGCGCTGGCGGGGCAGTTCTTCGCCACCGCGGTGCTGTACCAGTTCCAGACGTACAAGACCGGGTTCGCGCTCTTCGGCCAGTTGGAGCCCTACTGGCTGCCGCTGGCCAACCACCCGCGCGGCCCGCTCACCCAGGCGCTCATCTCGGTCGGCGTCTTCGGCGCGTTCCTGCTCAACATGGAACTGCGCCAGGCCGGCATCATCCCGCTGCTGTGGCGGCAGAAGCTGCGCCTGGAGCCGATCCAGTGGGTCCTGCTCGGCGGCGGCCTGGCCGGCGTCCTGTTCTACCTGACGATCCACCAGCTCAGCGGCGGCGAGCAGTACTTCGCCCGGTCCGGCTTCACCTTCGGCGTGATCCTGTCGGGCTGGGGCTTCGTGCAGGTGCTCGACCGGGCCAAGCTCGGCCGGCGGGGCAGGCTGCTGCTCGGCCTCGGCGCGGCCGTGTTCGCCCTGGCCACGGTGCTGATCCAGCTCGCGTACGCGAAGCCGTTCGTCCCGCACCTGCCGCGTTACCGGCCCGTGCTGCCGATCCTGGAGTGGGCCGGCGCCCTCCTGGCCGTCGGCGTCGTGGTGGCGGCCGCCTGGCTGCTGCTGCGCCGGCGGGTCCCGGCCCTTCGCGGGCGCGGCGGCGTCGTGCTGCTCACCGCGGTCCTGGTCGCCGGGGCGCCCGGCCTCGTCATGGACATGGCCAAATCGGAACGCACGCCCAACGGCGGCGCCTACTACAACATCGACCTGCCCCGGTCACGGGTGCTGGCCGCCCGCTACGTCCGCGACCACAGCGGCCCGGACGACGTGCTCGCGACCAACGTCCACTGCGTCGGCACGCTCCCGAACGGCAAGTGCGATCCGCGTTCGTTCTGGCTCTCGGCGTACGCGGAGCGGCGGGTGCTCGTCGAGGGGTGGACGTTCGCCCCGCGGATCGGCGGGGACAACCGGATCCCGTTCTGGGACCAGGCCCTGCTGACGCGCAACGACGACGCGATCGCGGCGCCGACACCGGAGAAGCTGGCCGCCCTGCGCCACGACTACGGGGTGCGCTGGATCGTCGTCGACGACCAGGGCGGGACGGCGTACTCGGTCGACCTCGGCAAGTACGCCGACCTGCGCTACACCAACTCCCGCATCAAGGTCTACGAACTCCGCTGACCCACCGCTGACCCGCCGCTCCCCGGCTGACCCCCGCCGCCCCCGCCGGCCGGCCGCCGGCCCCGACGATCTTGCGCGAATGCCCCGAAATTCGCGGCTTATGTCCGAATAGCCCGGACATTCGCGCAAGATCGTCGCAAGGCGGGGAGCGGGAACGGGAGGGCGGGGTGGGGTCGGCAGGGTTAGGGGAGTTTCCAGTACCAGACGCCGCCGGCCTGCTGGGGCTGGGCGCCGAGCGCGGCCGTCGCCCGGTCGCGGAGCACCTCCGCGTTCTTCCCCGTCTGGTCGACCACCACGCACTTCGCCTGCCAGTACGCGAGATCCGCCGCGGCCTGCTCGCGGGTGATCGGCCTGCCGTCCATCACGGCCAGGTCGAGCGGCCGGTTCGGCTGGCCCCAGCGCCCCTCGCCGGTCTCGTCGCGGGCGATGTAGTAGCCGTTGGGGGAGGCGTACCCGAGGTCGGCGGCGACCTGCCAGCGCATCTGGACCATGTGCAGCTTCCAGGTCGTCACCGGCGCGTACCCGACGAGGGTCGTGCCCTCCGGCGCGCAGTCGCGCCACTCGCCGCTCGCGATGAACTCCGGCACCCGGCCGGTCGAGGTCACCTTCGCGATGCCGGGCAGCGCCGGCAGCAGGGCCAGCGAGACCACCACGGGCCAGGCGTACCAGGCGAAGCGGTGGCCCGCCTTCGCCCGCTCGGCCGCCGCGGCCCAGCTCACCGCGAGCAGGATGCCCGCCACCGGCACGACGATCAGGGCCAGCCGCGCCGGGATCACGTCCCGGAAGATCGGCAGCTCGCCGACGATGCGCCACGGCCCCGGAATGCCGGTCGTCCTGCCCCTGTACTTGATGTGCTCACCCAGGGAGGCCAGCGCGAAGAGCAGCCCCATGATCGCCGCGGTGCGTACCCAGACGCGCCGCCACAGCGCCACCGCCGCGACCACCAGCACGATCACCAGGGGTACGCCGAAGAACGCCGTCTGCTCGCTCGCGTTCGGCGCGTACATCAGCTTGCCGCCGGCCAGCGATCCCGTCGAGTACGCGAAGTACGACGCCAGGTCGGCCGAGTAGATGCCGTTCGGAATGCCGCTGTACGCGTACTCGCTGAAATATTGCAGGTAGAGCGGGTAGCCGGCGACGACGAGGGCGACCGGGACGGCCAGGCCCACACGTTTGAGCGTGGGCAGGACGCGGGCGCGGACCTCGCGCGGCCGCTGGATCGCATAGACGGCGATGTACGCGGCGAGGGCCAGCGCGAGCAGGAAGAGGACCTCTTCGCCGATGAGGATCTGCACGCCCACCACGGCGCCGAGCAGGATGCTGCGCCAGACGGGGCCTTCGGGCCAGAGGACGAGCCAGATCATCACGGGCACGAGGAACTGCGCGGCGATGTGCGGATGTCCGTCGGCCTGGGAGACCAGGCCGGGCGCGAACCCGCAGAACAGGCCGCCCACGAACGCCGGGACGCGGCCGAGGCCCGCCTTGGTGCGCAGCAGCACGTACCAGCCGATCGCGGTGCCGGCGAGGGCGAGCACGGCGAAGGCGGCGAAGGTGGCGCCCGGCCCGGCGAGCTTGGTCAGCCAGGCGAGCGGGAGCCCGATGGCGACCGCCGACGTGTTGCCGGCCAGGTTCGCCACCGTCGGTACGCCCAGCAGCGAGCTCAGGAACGGATTCGTTCCGACGCGGGCGCTGTGCGCGAACATCCACTCGAAGAGGATCTGGTCGTCGGCGTTGCCGAGAACGCGTCCCGACGGGTCGACGAGGAGGCGTCCGAAGACGAGAACCGCGCCGGCGACGTACGCGACCACGGCCGCGGCGTCACCGATCCAGCGCCGGAGGGGAGGCATGCTGATTCTTCCGCCTACTGATCTTGACTGCGGAGTTCCGCGTACTGAGATGGACACCACGACATATTGGCCCGGGACCTACTGACATGGCATTGTGAACAGCATGATACCGGCCGCCCCGCTCGACACCGCCCGTGAGGGCGGCGCTCGGCGACGCAGCTTCGCCCGACAGGGCGTCGAGCTGTTCCTGGGTAGCGTGCCGCTGACCGCGCGCCGACACGTCGATTACGGACGTGTCCGCAGCGCGATGTGTCGACTCGGCTGAGCGTCGCCCGCTGGGCTCCGTTTCGGAGTTTTCCCCACCCGGGCGCGTGAGCGCCGGGAGCAATGATGCTTGATCGCGAGGACGCGACGCCGGCGTGAAGCGCGCAAACCTTGCATCAGGAGGACGCCAGCCATGGCGGTCACCGAGAACACCCTCGCTTCCCCGGCCCCCGCGGCGCGCGCGGACGGCGATGCGGCCCCGGCCCGCCCGGCCCGTGTCGTCCGCAAGCGCGGTGAGGGCCAGTGGGGGATGGGCCACCGCGAGCCGCTCAACCCGAACGAGCGCTCCAAGAAGGACGACAACCCGCTCAACGTCCGGCAGCGCATCGAGAGCATCTACGCGCTGCGCGGCTTCGACAGCATCGACCCCGCCGACCTGCGCGGCCGGTTCCGCTGGTGGGGGCTGTACACGCAGCGCAAGCCCGGCATCGAGGGCGGCCGCACGGCCATCCTGGAGCCGGAGGAGCTGGACGACAAGTACTTCATGCTGCGCGTACGCATCGACGGCGGCCAGTTGTCGCTGGCGCAGCTGCGGGTCGTGGCCGGCATCTCCCGCGAGTTCGCCCGGGACACGGCCGACATCACCGACCGGCAGAACATCCAGTACCACTGGATCCGCATCGAGGACATGCCGGAGATCTGGCGCCGGCTTGAAGGCGTCGGCCTGTCGACCACCGAGGCGTGCGGCGACTGCCCGCGCGTCGTGATGGGCAGCCCGGTCGCCGGGGTCAGCGCCGACGAGGTCCTCGACGCCACGCCCGTCATCGAGGAGATCGTCGAGCGGTTCATCGGCGACAAGAGCCTGTCCAACCTGCCGCGCAAGTTCAAGTCGGTCGTCTCCTGGCTGGCCGACGTCCCGTACGAGGCCAACGACATCTCGCTGCTCGGGGTCGTGCACCCCGAGCACGGCCCCGGCTTCGACCTGTGGGTCGGCGGGGGCCTGTCGACCAATCCGATGCTGGCCCAGCGCCTCGGCGCGTGGATCCCGCTCGCCGAGATCCCCGAGGTCTGGAAGGGCGTCGTCGAGGTCTTCCGCGACTACGGCTACCGCCGGCTGCGCTCGCGGGCCCGGCTGAAGTTCCTGGTCGCCGACTGGGGCGCGGCCAAGTTCCGCCAGGTGCTGGAGGACGAGTACCTCGGCCGCAAGCTGATCGACGGTCCCGCTCCCGAACTGCCCGCCCAGCCGATCGACCACATGGGCGTACACCCGCAGAACGACGGGAAGTTCTACGTCGGCGCCGCGCCCGTCGTCGGCCGCGTCTCCGGCACCACGCTCGACGCCCTCGCCGACGTGGTCGAGGCCCACGGTTCCGCTCGCGTACGCCTGACGGCCCACCAGAAGCTGCTCGTCCTGGACGTCGAGGGCGGCCGGGTGGACGGGCTGGTGTCCGAACTGGACCGGATCGGGCTGAAGGCCAACCCGTCCCAGATCCGCCGCTCGACGCTGGCCTGCACCGGCATCGAGTACTGCAAGCTGGCCATCGTCGAGACGAAAGGGCTGGCCGCGCAGGTCATCTCGCACGTCGAGTCGACCGGGCTGGACCTGCCGCTGAGCGTGAACATCAACGGCTGCCCCAACGCGTGCGCGCGTACGCAGGTGGGCGACATCGGCCTCAAGGGCCAGCTGGTGACCGACGCCGAGGGCAACCAGGTCGAAGGTTTCCAGGTGCATCTCGGCGGCGGGCTGACCATGGCCCGGGGCCAGCAGCCCGGCTTCGGCCGCAAGCTGCGCGGGCTCAAGACCACCGCCGCCGAGCTTCCCTCCTATGTGGAGCGGTTGACCCGGGCGTACGCCGACGGCCGCAAGGACGCCGACGAGTCGTTCGCCGAGTGGGTCCAGAGGGCTGATGAAGATGTCCTCCGGTGACCGCGCCTTCCCGAGCTACTGCCCCTACTGCGGGGATGAGGATCTGCGTCCCCATTCCGACCAGCACGGCACGTGGGAATGCCGCTCCTGCACCCGCGTCTTCTCGCTCAAGTTCCTGGGGTTGCTGAACCCCCACACCGAAAGCAGCGCCGGACCCCTCGGAGGCACGCAGTGACCACCCGAACCGTTGACGAACTGGTAGAGCTGTCCGTACGCGCCGGCAAGGCCCTCGAAGGCAAGCCGGCCGAGGAGATCATCGGCTGGGCCGTGGAGACGTTCGGCGCGCGGTTCTGCGTGACGAGCTCGATGGCCGACGCCGTCGTGGCCCACCTCGCGTCCCGGGTCGCCCCCGGCGTGGACGTCGTCTTCCTGGACACCGGCCTGCACTTCGCCGAGACCCTCCGCGTACGCGACACCGTGGCGCGGACGATCCCGGTCACCATCCGCTCCGTCCGGCCCGAGATCAGCCTGGCCGAGCAGGACGCCGAATACGGTCCCCGGCTGTACGCGCGCGACCCCGACCTCTGCTGCTCGCTGCGCAAGGTGCAGCCGCTGGAGAAGGTGCTCGGCGAGTACGACGCCTGGGCGGCCGGCCTGCGTCGCGACGAGTCCCCGACCCGTGCGCGTACGCCCGTCGTGCACTTCGAGTACGCCCGCAACAAGGTCAAGGTCAACCCGATCGCGGCGTGGACCCAGTCCGAGGTGGACGCGTACATCGAGAAGTACGACGTGCCTGTCAACCAGCTGCTGAACAACGGCTACGGCTCGGTCGGCTGCTGGCCGTGCACCCGGCGTACCGGAGCGGGGGAGGACGCGCGTTCGGGCCGCTGGGCGATGTTCGACAAGACCGAGTGCGGGCTGCACACGGTTTCATGACGCCGCTGCTCCTGGTCGCGCACGGGTCCCGGGACCCCCGCGCGGCCGCCACGACGAGGGCCCTGGCCAGGGTGGTCGCCGCCGCCCGGCCCGGGCTCGACGTCCGGGTGTCCTTCCTGGAGCTGGCCGAACCCGGTCCCGCCACGGTCCTGCGTGCGCTGGGCGAGCCGGCCGTGGTGGTGCCACTGCTGCTCACGAAGGCGTACCACGGCCGTATCGACCTCCCCGCCCAGGTGGCCGGCTTCGACGTCACCCTCACCGAACCGCTGGGCGAGCCGTCACCGGATCTGCTGGCAGGCCTGGCCAAGCGTCTCCACGCCGCCGTCGGCGAGTACGACGGCCTGGTCGTCGCCGCGGCGGGTACCCGCATGGCCGAAGCCCGCGTGGTCGTCGAGGAGACCGCGGCCGCGCTCGGCGCGCAGGCCGGGGTTCCGGTGCGGGTCGCCTACGCGGCAGGCGCCACCCCTACCGGCGCGGAGGCGGTCGGACAGCTGAAAAGCCTTGGCGCCCGACGGATCGCGGTCGCCGCCTACTTCCTCGCCTGCGGGCAGCTCTACGACACGGTGATGAGCAGCGCCCTGGAGGCAGGCGCCATCGCCGCCGCCGAACCGCTGGGCGCCTCCTGGGACCTGGCGAGGCTGATCCTCAAGCGCTACGACACCGCCACCACCCCCGATAGCGACGATCTTGCGCGAATGTACCGGCATTCCAGGCATTCCTGACGAAATTTGAGGCATTCGCGCAAGATTGTCGAGATGTCGGGGCGTCGAGATGTCGAGATGTCGAGGCGTCGGGGGGCTCAGTGTTTGAGGATGAGCTTGCCGAAGACCTCTCCACTGTGGAGCTTTTCGAAGGCGCGACGCGCGTCCGCGAAGTCGAAGACCTCGTCCACCACCGGCCGGACGTTCTTCTCCGCGACCAGCTTGACCAGCGCCTTGAGCTCCTCGACCGTCCCCATGCTGGACCCGAGGATGGACAGCTCCATCATGAAGACCCGCGGTAGCAACACTTCCGCGACCTGACCCGAGGTCCCGCCGGAGACCACGATGCGAGCGCCCGGGGCGGCGCACTTCAGCGAGTGGTCGAAGGTGGCCGCGCCGACGGTCTCGATGACGACGTCGACGCGCTCCGGCAGGCGGGCGCCCGGCTCGAACGAAGAAGCTCCCAGGCCCTGGATGCGCTCGCGCTTGATGGGATCCCGGCTGGTCGCGTAGACCCGCTTGCCCATGGCGTGGGCCAGGATGACGGCCGCCGTCGCGACACCGCCGCCGGCGCCCTGCACGAGCACGGAGTTGCCCTCGGCGATCCGGCCCTTCGTCGTCAGCATCCGGTACGCGGTGAGCCACGCGGTCGGCAGCGTGACCGCGTCCATCGTGGACAGCGAGGCCGGCAGGGCGACCAGGTTGGCGCTCGGTACGGCCACGTACTCGGCGAAGGTGCCGGGGTGCTTCTCCGACAGGAGGCTGAACCCGCGCGGGTCGCCCTCGTCGGGGATGACCGCGTGGACGAGGACGCGGGTGCCGTCGGCGCGCTGGGCGACCGCGTCGCAGCCGAGGATCATCGGCAGCCGGTTGGCCGGCAGGCCCACCCCGCGCAGCGACCAGATGTCGTGGTGGTTGAGGCTGGAGGCGGACACCCGTACCGTCTCCCAGCCCGCCGGCGCCTGCGGCTCGGGGCGTTCGCCCAGCACAAGACCGGTGAGCGGATCGTCAGGGTCGATGGATTGGGCGAAGACGGCACGCATACCAGGCAACCTACCGACTCGGTACGCGTGCCGCCCCACCCTTAGGGTGTGATCATTCCTACCGAAACGGTTCAGCCGTGTCGTGCGGCGGCCATAACGGCGGCGGCGACGGCCGGGGCGACCCCGGCGTCGAGCGCGCTCGGGACGATCTGGTCGGGCCGGAGGTCGTCGGCGACCCGGCCGGCGATGGCATCCGCGGCGGCGAGCTTCATCGCCTCGGTGATGCGCGGCGCGCCGGCGTCGAGCGCGCCCCGGAAGATCCCCGGGAACGCGAGCACGTTGTTGATCTGGTTGGGGAAGTCGCTACGGCCGGTGGCGACCACCGCGGCGTACCGCTCGGCCACCGTCGGGTGCACCTCCGGCGTCGGGTTGGCCAGGGCGAACACGATCCCGCCCGGTGCCATGCCGGCGATGGCGGCCTCGGCGATCTGGCCGCCGGAGACGCCGACGAGCACGTCCGCCCCGGCGAGGGCGGCCTCGATCCCATTGGCGACGCGCGACTGGTTGGTCACGGCGGCCAGCCGGGCTTTCTCCGAGCCGGGCGCCAGGTCGGGGCGCTCGGCGTAGAGGGTGCCCTTCGAGTCGCACACGATCACCAGCGCGGGGTCGACCCCGCCGGCGATCAGCATGCGCGTCACGGCGATGCCCGCCGCACCGGCGCCCGAGACGACCACGCGCAGGTCGCCGAGGTTCCGGCCGAGCAGGCGGGCCGCGTTGCGCAACGCCGCCAGCACCACGATCGCGGTGCCGTGCTGGTCGTCGTGGAAGACCGGGATCGGCAGCGCCTCGTCCAGCCGGCGCTCGATCTCGAAGCATCGGGGTGCCGAGATGTCTTCCAGGTTGATGCCGCCGAACGAGGGCGCGAGCGCCTTCACGACGGAGATGATCTCTTCCACGTCCTGCGTGTCGAGGCAGACCGGGACCGCGTCCACCCCGCCGAACTGCTTGAACAGGATCGCCTTGCCCTCCATCACGGGCATCGCCGCGCGGGGGCCGATGTTGCCCAGGCCCAGCACCGCCGAGCCGTCGGTCACCACCGCGACCGTGTGCCCGACCCAGGTGTAGTCGCGGGTAAGGCTGGGATCGGCGGCGATGGCCTCGCACACCCGGGCCACTCCCGGCGTGTACGCGAGTGAGAGATCCTCGCGCGTGGCGAGGGGAACGGTAGGGCTGATGGACATCTTGCCGGACCGGTGACGGGCGAAGACCGCGTCGTCTTCCACGTTGCACTCCCAAGATTGCGGCCGCACTGCCGCTCATGAGCTTTTATGGGGCTGTGTCCGGGGATCGCCCGAGACTGGAAAGTCTACACAGCCGCAGGTGACCGGCCTGCCAGCAGGCGTGGCCGCGGCCAGTACCGGCCGAGGACGCGGGCATGCACCCGGGCGACGCCGAAGCTGCGGGAGTCGTCGGTGACGAACTCGTTGTCGCCTTCGATCCACCAGCCGCCGGATTCCGCACGGACGGCCCGCTTGACGACGAGACCGATGTCGGGCCGGTGCGGGAAGTCCGCGATCACCACGTCCCCCGGGCGTACGCGTGCCCCGCGGCGGGCCAGCAGGGCGTCACCGGATCGCAGTGTGGGAGCCATGGAAGGCCCGCGTACGAGCACCGCCCAGAGTCCGAGCAACTTCGCCACCGCCTGTTCGCGCGCCCCGGCACCGGTAGTAGGGTCGAAAGTGCATCATCGCAGCTGTTCAAAATGCATGACAGCTGGTCAAGCATGGAGGAGATCCTGATGCGCTTGTTTACGCCGAGGACCGTCGTGAGTGCCCACTGCGACCTGCCGTGTGGTGTCTACGACCCGGCGCAGGCCCGGATCGAGGCCGAGTCCATCAAGGCCGTCGCCGAGAAGTACCAGGCCAACACGGACCCCGAGTTCCGCACCCGCGCCCTGCTCATCAAGGAGCAGCGGTCCGAGCTGGTCAAGCACCACCTCTGGGTGCTGTGGACCGACTACTTCAAGGCCCCTCATTTCGAGAAGTACCCGCAGTTGCACCAGCTCTTCAACGAGGCGACCAAGCTGGCCGGCGCCTCCGGTGCCAAGGGCTCGGCCGACCCCGCCGTGGCGGACCAGCTGCTGCAGAAGATCGACGAGATCGCGAAGATCTTCTGGGAGACCAAGCAGGCCTGACCGGTTGTGAGGTGGGTGGTCGTGTGGAGTACCCCCGGCCACCCACCTTCCGATAGAGTCGCTCCCCGGGGGGAGGCTCCTTGGGAACGAGCGAGCGACCGGATGAGGCGAGCGTCGAGGACGACATCGTCTCTCTCGTGGTACCTGCCGACGGCGGCTACCTGAACGTGCTGCGCACCGCGACCGCGGGCCTCGCGGCACGGTTGCAGTACACGACCGATCGCATCGAGGATCTGCGCTCCGCGGTCGACGAGGCGTGCGCGATGTTGCTCGTGCTGACGCCCGCCGACGCGTCGTTGAGCTGCCGGTTCGAGATCAGCGTCGAGCAGCTGCGGATCGCGATCAGCGCCCCGGTCAAGGACGGCGCCGTGCTGCCGAGCCAGACGAGCTGGGCCTGGCACGTCCTCGCCTCCCAGACCGCCGAGGCGACCGGTGAGATCGCCGGCGGTCTCGCCACGATCCGGATGGTCAGCCTCCGGGGCAAGAACTAGGCCCTGACTCAGGCGCGGACGCCGATCGCCCGGTTGGTGGCCGGCATCACCAGCAGCGCGATGATCGCCAAGGCCGTGCCGCCCACGACGACGGCCAGCAGGATCGCCTGGTCGCCCACCATGAAGTAGGCCGGGGCGAGGATCGTCAGCTCCAGCGCCACCGCCACGTCCCGCGCCCACCGTCGCCGCCGCGCCACACTGCGGGCCAGCAGCCCGAGCAGGGCCGCGCCGAGCACCGCGAACGCCGTCACCGCCCAGGCCAGCCGGGCCTCGAACCCCTCCGCGCCGAAGTCGCGTACGAGAAGGTAGATCGTGATCCCGGTGACCGCGACGGCCTGGAACGCCAGCAGCCAGACGGCCGTCCGCAGGGTGGTGGGGGTCTCCGCCGGTGCACTCATGCTGACAAGAGTAAGCCGGGGAGGGCTTGCCCGAGCCGCCAGGAGTGCGGTCAGCCGGGGAGGGCTTGCCCGAGCCGCCAGGAGTGCGGTCAGCCGGGGAGGGGTTCCCCGAGCCGGTGGGAGTGCGGTCAGCCGGGGAGGGCTTGCCCGAGCCGCCAGGAGTGCAGTCAGCCAGGGTAGATTGCGCCCCATGCGGGCCCTCCTCATCGTCAACCCGAAGGCGACCACCACCTCCGCGCGCAGCCGGGACGTCATCGCCGGCGCGCTGCGCAGTGAGGTGGAGCTGGACATGGGGTACACCCGGCGGCGGGGGCACGCCGGGTATCTGGCGCATGAGGCGGCGACCTCGGGTGTCGAGCTGGTCGTGGCCCTGGGCGGCGACGGCACCGTGAACGAGGTCGTCAACGGCCTGATGCGGGTGCCGGTCGAGAAGCGCTCGGCGCTCGCGGTCGTCCCGGGCGGCTCCACCAACGTCTTCGTACGCGCGCTCGGCCTCCCCCGCGAGTGGTCGGAGGCGACGGGCGTACTGCTGCAGGCGCTCCGAGACGGCCGTAGCCGGACGATCGGACTGGGTCTGGCCGATGATCGCTACTTCACCTTCTGCGCCGGGCTGGGTCTGGACGCGGCCGTCGTACGCCGGGTGGAGCAGGCCCGTAAGCGCGGCCGCCGGTCGACGCCCGCGCTGTACCTGCGTTCGACGCTGGGGGAGTACGTCCTCGAGCGGCATCCCGCGAAGCTGGCCCTGGAGCGCCCCGGCGCCGAGCCGGATCTGGGCATCTCCTCGGTGATCGTGCAGAACACCGCGCCGTGGACGTTCATCGGCGGAAAGCCGGTGCATCCCAATCCGGACGCCTCGTTCGATCTGGGTCTGGACGTGATGGCTTTGCGCGGTCTCGCCCTGCCGTCGACGATGCGGACGATCGCCCAATTGCTGTCCGCGGACGGCGAGCCGGACGGCCGTCAGGTACTCCGTCATCACGACCTCGCCGAGTTCACCGTCACTTCTCCCACGCCCCAGGCGTTTCAAGTAGACGGGGACTACCTGGGCGAAAGGGAGAAAGTGCGTTTCGCTGCGGTGCCTCACGCGTTACGAGTAGTGTGCTGATCGATGCTTTGAAGTGCCTGTTCAGGGACGCCTGGCCTGGTGTTCGAAAGTGCTGATGCGCACATATGACACAGGTCCGAAATACTAGTAAAGGGCCGCGGAGCGTACTACATTCACTAACGGCTTTCGTTGTCGGGGGTCAGGGTTACTCCTGGTGATCCGGACAAACAGGTCGTGAGCTTGCTCACCCGACCGGTTTTTTTCCGCTCACCCCTCTTGACATCGTGGAAGTTTGTGAAAGCATTCACAAGCGTACGAGTGAGCACGTGTTGCGCACTCACGCGCTGTCGGATTCGGTGACTGACCGTAACCATCGGGCACATCTCACCTGCCGGACCCGCGCGACGCAATACAGGGAAAACCAACCCACTTTTCCGAACAGGAGTGTTGCCGCCATGGACTGGCGCCACCGTGCGATCTGCCGCGATGAGGACCCTGAGCTGTTCTTCCCGATCGGGACGTCTGGCCCGGCGGTGCTCCAAGTCGAACAGGCGAAAGCGGTGTGCCGGCGGTGTACCGTGACCGACCAGTGCCTTCAGTGGGCGCTGGAGACCGGTCAGGACGCCGGGGTCTGGGGCGGGATGAGCGAGGAGGAGCGGCGCGCCGTCAAGCGCCGCGGTGGCCTGCGGATTCGCGCCACCCTCTGACTCCACCCAGAGCCAGCACGCCGAAAACAAAAGCATCAACGCCCCGAAGCGCCGAAGCTTCGGGGCGTTTTGCTGTACTGCCCGTTCGCCCTGCGGGCGAGACGAGGGCACATCGGCCCTTATGCAACGTCCGTCAGCACAGAGATCAACACTTACTTCGTAAGTGTTGATCTTGCACTGCCGGACGTCGCGGCCGAGTGCGGGGGTGGGCTGCCGTGGGACGGGTTTCGAACTGGCCGTTCGCCCTGCGGGCGAGACGCGGCAATCGACTCTTAGGCCACTTCGTCGTCGTCCGCGTCGTAGCGGGCCAGGTAGGTCGCGAGCCGCTCGACCGCCGTCTCGAATTCGGGGTTCTCATCGACGAAATCGCGTAGCCGTTCGGCCAGCCACTCGACGCTGAATTGCTCGGCGCCCCGCCGTTCGGCCAATTCTTCGATGCCGCGGTCGGTGAAGTACATCGCACCCTCCACTTGAGACCGCTGCCCCGGCTCCACAAGGGAACCGGGGCAGGGTACGAGAAACTTTCGTCAGGACAGCTTCGGCAGCGCGGCTTCCAGCAGCGCGGCCTGTTCCACGTCGTGCAGCTTGGTCGAGCCCACCGCCGGGGCGGCCGCGGCCGGCCGGGAGATCCGCCGCAGGCGTACGCCTTCCAGGTGCTCCAGCAGGTTCAGCGCCACGAACGACCAGCCGCCCTGGTTCGCCGGCTCCTCCTGGACCCAGGCGAAGTCCTCGACGTTCGGGTACGCGGCCAGCTGTGCCCGGACCTCGTCGACGGGCAGCGGGTAGAGCTGCTCCAGCCGGATGATCGCGGTGTCGGTGATGCCCCGCTCGGCCCGGGCCTGGACGAGGTCGTAGTAGACCTTGCCGGAGCAGAACAGGATCCGCTTGACCGACTTCGGGTCCAGTGCCGCCGTCTCGCCGAGCACCGGCTGGAACGTGCCGGTCGTGAAGTCCGAGACCTGCGAGATGCACAGCTTGTGCCGCAGCAGCGACTTCGGCGTGAAGACCACCAGCGGCTTGCGCTTCGGCGACAGGGCCTGGCGGCGCAGCAGGTGGAAGTGGCTCGCCGGGGTCGACGGGATCGCGATGCGCAGGTTCTCCTCGGCGCACATCTGCAGCCACCGCTCGGGGCGGCCCGACGTGTGGTCGGGGCCCTGGCCCTCGTGGCCGTGCGGCAGCAGGAGCGTCACCGACGAGCGCTGGCCCCACTTGGCCTCACCCGAGGAGATGAACTCGTCCACCACGGACTGCGCGCCGTTGGCGAAGTCGCCGAACTGCGCCTCCCACAGCACGAGCGCGTCCGGGGTCTCGACCGAGTAGCCGTACTCGAAGCCCATGGCCGCGTACTCGGAGAGGAGCGAGTCGTAGACGTGGAACTTGGCGCCCTCGACGGCCATCGACGCGACCGGGACGTAGTCCTCGCCGCCGTGCGAGTCGACGACGGCCGCGTGCCGCTGCACGAACGTGCCCCGGCGCGAGTCCTGGCCGGCGAGGCGTACGGTCGTGCCCTGGCTGACCAGCGAACCGAACGCCAGGATCTCGCCGAACGCCCAGTCGATGTCGCCCTCGACGGCCATCTTGGCCCGCCGGTCGAGCAGCTGCTGTACGCGCTTGTGCGGGGTCAGCCCCTCGGGCAGCTGCGTGTGCGCCTCCCCGATCCGGGCGACCAGGTCGGCCGTGATCGCGGTCGCGACGATCGGCTCGGGCTCGGGCTCGCGTACCCGGACGGGGCGGGCCGAGCTGGTCGTCTGCGAGTCGCGGGTCGCCTTGAACACCGTCTCCAGCTGGTTCTGGAAGTCCCGCAGGGCCAGCTCGGCCTCGTCGACCGTGATGTCGCCGCGGCCGATGAGCTCCTCGGTGTACAGCTTGCGGACCGACCGCTTGCCGTCGATGATCTGGTACATCAGCGGGTTGGTCATCGAGGGGTCGTCGCCCTCGTTGTGGCCCCGGCGGCGGTAGCAGACGAGGTCGATGACGACGTCCTTGTTGAACTCCTGCCGGTACTCGAACGCGAGCCGCGCGACCCGGACCACGGCCTCGGGGTCGTCGCCGTTCACGTGGAAGATCGGAGCCTGGATCATGCGGGCGACGTCGGTCGAGTAGAGCGACGAGCGGCTGTACTCCGGCGCGGTGGTGAAACCGACCTGGTTGTTGACGACCACGTGGACCGTGCCGCCGGTGCGGTACCCGCGCAGCTGCGACAGGTTCAGCGTCTCGGCGACCACGCCCTGGCCCGCGAACGCGGCGTCGCCGTGCACCAGGACCGGCAGCACCGTGAAGCCCTCGTGGCCGAGGTCGAGGCGGTCCTGCTTGGCCCGCACGATGCCCTCCAGCACCGGGTCGACCGTCTCCAGGTGCGACGGGTTCGCCGTCACCGAGACCGTCACGCCGTGCGTACCGTCGGGGGTGTTGAACTTGCCCGTCATGCCCAGGTGGTACTTGACGTCGCCGGAGCCCTGGGTGGTCTTCGGGTCGATGAACCCCTCGAACTCGTTGAAGATCTTCTCGTACGGCTTGCCGACGATGTTGGCGAGCACGTTGAGCCGGCCGCGGTGGGCCATGCCGATGACGACCTCGTCCATGGTGGACTCGGCGGCGTTCTGCAGGATCTCGTCGAGCAGCGGGATCAGCGACTCGCCGCCCTCCAGCGAGAACCGCTTCTGGCCGACGTACTTCGTGGCGAGGAAGGTCTCGAAGGCCTCGGCGGCGTTGAGCCGGCCGAGGATGTGGCCCTGCTCCTCGCTGGTCGGCTTGGTGTACTTGCGCTCGACGCGGGAGGCGATCCAGTTGCGCTCCTCCGGCGAGAACATGTGCATGTACTCCACGCCCGTACGCCGGCAGTAGGAGTCGCGCAGCACGCCGAGGATGTCGCGCAGCTTCATGACGTCCTTGCCGGCGAACCCGCCGACCGGGAAGGTCCGGTCGAGGTCCCACAGGGTCAGGCCGTGCTGGCGGATGTCGAGGTCGGGGTGCTTGCGCATCTCGAAGCCGAGCGGGTTGGTGTCGGCCATCAGGTGGCCGCGCACCCGGTACTCCCGGATCAGCTCGATGACCCGGGCCTCCTTGTCGATCTGGCCCTCGCTGGTGTGCGCGATGTCGCGGACCCAGCGGACCGGCTCGTACGGGATGCGCAGCGAGGTGAAGATCTCGTCGTAGAAGGCGTCGCCCAGCAGCAGCTCGTGCACGACCTTGAGGAACTCGCCGGACTGCGCGCCCTGGATGATCCGGTGGTCGTAGGTGCTCGTCAGCGTAATGATCTTGCTGACGGCCATGTCCGCGAGCTGCGAGTCGCTCATGCCCGAGAACGGCGCCGGGTACTCCATCGCGCCGACGCCGATGATCGTGCCCTGCCCGGTCATCAGCCGCGGCTGCGAGTGCACCGTGCCGATGCCGCCCGGGTTGGTCAGCGAGATCGTCGTCCCCGCGTAGTCCTCCATGGTCAGCTCGTTGCGCCGGGCCCGGCGTACCACGTCCTCGTAGGCCTGCCAGAACTGGCGGAAGTCCATCCGCTCGCAGCCCTTGATGCTCGGCACGACCAGGGTCCGCGAGCCGTCCGGCTTCTGCAGGTCGATCGCGATGCCGAGGTTCACCCGGGCCGGCTCGACCATGGTCGGCTTGCCGTCCGTCTCCCGGAACGAGTTGTTCATCTCCGGGTGCACCGCGAGCGCCTTGATCAGCGCGTACCCGATGAGGTGGGTGAAGGAGACCTTCCCGCCGCGACCGCGCGCGAGGTGGTTGTTGATGACGATCCGGTTGTCGGCCAGCAGCTTCGCGGGCACCGCGCGCACGCTCGTCGCCGTCGGCACCGACAGCGAGGCGTCCATGTTCTGCACGATCTTGCTCGCGACGCCGCGAAGCGGCAGAACCCGGTCTTCGAGCTTTTCCACGGATACGCCGGCCGGCGCCTTCGGGGCCGCGGGCGCAGCCTTCGGCTGCGTAGCGGGGGCGGACGCCTTCGGCGCTACCGGGGCGGCGGCGGGCTGGGCCTTCGCTGCCGCGGCGGGCTTCTCGGCGGCCGGCTTCGCGACCGGGGCCGCGGTCGCCTTGGGGGCCGGCTTGTAGTCCGCGAAGAAGTCGTGCCACGCCGGATCGACGCTCGCCGGATCGGTGAGGTACCGCTGGTACATCTCCTCGACGATCCACTCATTGGGGCCGAAATCAGCCAGCGGGTTTTCCTGCGAGGTGTGCTGCGTCGACACGGTCGCTCTCGCCTCTTCCACGCGAAGTCAGGTCAGTCAGAAAGTCGGCTACAAGGCTACGCGCTGCCCTAGGGAGCGTTCACGTCGAGGTCAACGGGTGTCGTGGTTCACACGACACTGTCCACACACCGTCCACACACTGTCTACACGCTTGTCTGAACGCTGATCCAGACCGCTTCCGAGGCGGCCAGCACACGCCGGTCGGCCGCGTACAGGGCGCTGCGGACGAAGCCCTTGCGGCCCTGCGTACCGGTGCATTCGCCGACGATGACGCAGTCTTCACCGGGCTCGGGCAGGGCGTCCACCGCGACGGTGATCCGGCCGAGAACATAGGGCCGGCCGGCACCGATGACGGCCCAGCCGCCGGGGCAGTCGAGCGCGGCCCAGATCGTGACATCGTCGACGCTGTCGGGAACTCGCCACTCCGCCGCGGTACGCCCGTCCGCCAGCCGCCCCGGGAAGATCCGCAGGCCGTCCGGCCGCCGCGGCCCGCAGACATAACAGGTCGGGAACGGATGATCGGTGAAGCCCGCGTACGCCTCGGCGGTGCTCGGGTCGCCCCACGCCGGCGCCTCCGGCCGGATCACGGCGTCCTCGGCCACGGCGACGATCTCCTCGCCCCACCGCAGCACGCCCAGCCCGTCGACCGTCATCTCGACATCCAGCGGCGGCGGCTGCCGCAACGTCACGGTACGCGTACCCGGCCCGACGGTCGTGGCGAGCAGGCCGGCGGTGTACCCGCCGTTGCCGGAGGTGGGAGGACCGTTGTAACGGCCGGCGACCAACATCCCCGAAGCCTGTCACACGATGCGGTCAAGGACGGCCGGGAATCTCCACGACCCCGCTCAGCACGTCCGACAGGCGCACGACGACAGCCGGGACGTAGGTTCCGCCGCGCAGGTGGTAGACCTCGACGGAGGCGTCCATCGCATCGTCGGCGACCTCGTCCACGATCCAGTACTCCGGGATTCCCGCGGCCGCGTACTCGTGGAATTTGATCTCGCGGTCGCGGCGGACGGAGACGGCGTCGTTGGCCTTGTCCGCGCGGTCATGGGAGATCACCTCGACCACGACCTCGATCATGTCCGGGGTGGCCGCGCTGATCCGCTCACGGATGATCTGCTCCAAGGGCAGGTGCAGGGCCACGACGTCGGGCCGGCGGCCATGGTCGCCGATCGCGGTGGTGACGTCGGAGACCGCGGCGGGGTAGCGCTTTTCCAGCAGGTTCTCGATCCGGCGCGCGGTCGCCTGGTGCCAGATGCTGGGGGGCGTCATGATCTCCAGCTTCCCGTCACTGATCTCGAACGGAACATCGAGCAGGATGCCGTGCATGTCGGCGGCGGTCAGCCGGCCCGCCGACACCCGGCCCGCGAGTTCCACCTGCTCGGTCATGGGGGGAGTCTACGCGGCTTCCGGTCCGCGCGGTTCTGCCGAAGAATGCGCCGGCGTGCCTGCTCAGCGGGGTGAGTGTCGGTGCGTGATCGGGTGCGCGCCCAGCGTTCATGTGATGGTCATGCATGCGGAGTCACCTCGACACGCCGACGCTGTCCAGCGAACTTACACAATGCGCATGACGATTCTGCTGACCGCTGCGCCGACGGGCTACTCGGCGCTCATCGCCAGTGACGCGGCTACGGTCGAGGCTGCTCAGCGACTGCGCCACCGCGTCTTCGCCGAGGAAGTCGGTGCCACGCTGCACACCCCCGTCGCAGGGATGGATGTCGATGAGTTCGACGCCTACTGCGACCACCTTGTCGTCCGCCACGACCGCTCGGGCGAGGTGGTCGGCACCTACCGGCTGCTGCCGCCGCAGCGGGCCGTGTGGCTCGGCCGCCGCTACAGCGAGACCGAGTTCGACATGGGCAGCCTCATGGTCCTGCGCGACCGGCTGGTCGAGGCGGGGCGCTCGTGCGTACACCCGGACCACCGGACCGGTGCCGTCATCAACCTGATGTGGGCCGGCATCGCCAAGTACCTCACCGCCCACGAGTACAAGTGGCTCGGCGGCTGCGCGTCCGTCCCGATCGCCGACGCGGCCGGGGTGCGGGCGCTGACGCAGAAGCACCTCTCCCCGCCGGAGCTGCGGGTCAGGCCGCACAACCCCGTCGTGTTCCCCGACGAGCCGCCGACCGGCCGGCCCAATGTCCCGTCCCTGCTCAAGGGTTACCTGCGGCTGGGCGCGTGGGTCTGCGGCGAGCCCGCCTTCGACCCCGACTTCGACTGCGCGGACTTCTACGTCCTGCTCAACCTCGACCGGATCCACCCCCGCTACCTCGCGCACTTCTTCGGCGACGGGCAGACCGGTGGTGCGGCGTGAACCTGTGGCATCCGGACTCCGGGTGCGACCCCCGGTGCCTGCCCGTGGAGACTCCGCGGGTGGGCGCCGTGCGGTTCGCCGCCCGGCTGGCGGGCGCGTTCGGCGTACTGCTGCTGTTCGTGATCATTCCCAAGCGCGCCGCGCTGGTCCAGGCCGTGTCCCGCGCGCTGCTGGCGGTTCTCGGCGTCAAGCTCCGGGTACGCGGAAAGCTGCGGCCCGGCCTGCTCGTCGCGAACCACATCTCGTGGGCCGACATCGTGGTCCTGATGGCGTTGGACGGCAGGGTCCGGCTGGTCGCGAAGACGGAGGTCGGCCGTTGGCCGCTGATCGGGTCGCTGGCCCGCAGGCGGCGGGCGATCTTCATCGACCGGTCGGCGCCGAGGGCGCTGCCGGGCTCGGTCGCACAGGCGACGGCGGCGCTGCGGGCCGGTGACACGGTCGCGGTGTTCCCGGAGGCGACGACGAGCTGCGGTTTCTGCCCGACGCCGGTACGCCCGGCGTTCTTCCAGGCCGCGCTGGACGCGGGGGTCGCGGTGACCCCGGTGACGCTGGCGTTCACGACGGCCGGGGAGCCGAGTTCGGTCGCGGCCTTCGTCGGCGTGGACACGCTGGTCAGCTCGATCGCCAGGATCGCCCGCTCCCGTGGTGTCGAACTGACGGTGACGGTGGCGGGCCGGCTGTTCCCCGAGGTCGGGGCGGATCGGCGGGCGCTGGCCCGGGCCGCCGGCGCGGCGTTCGGCACCGCGCGTACGCATCGCGGGCGGGTATCCGTGATCCCTACTCGCGATATATCGCGTATTCCGGTACCGTTGGCGGCGTGACCTCGATCTTCAGTCACGGCCGGCTGCGTCTCTACCTGCTGAAACTGCTGGAGGAGGGGCCGAAGCACGGCTACGAGCTGATGCGCCGCCTGCAGGACCGCTTCCAGGGGCTGTACGCGCCGAGCGCCGGTTCGGTCTACCCGCGGCTGGCGAAGCTGGAGGCGGAGGGGCTGGTCAGCCGGGTCGTCGAGGGCAACCGGACGGCGTACGCGCTGACCGGCGCCGGGCGCGCCGAGGTGGCCGCCCGCGCCGACGAGCTGGCCGCGGTCGACCGGGACATCGCCGCTTCGCTCGCCGATCTCGACCGAGCCGATCTTGACCGAACCGCGGGCCACCCGGGGGAGCCGGCCGGGCGGGTAGGCTCGGGCGCCCCGGCCGCCGGCCGTCCGGCCCGGGCCGAGGTGCGGGAGATGCTCGGCCGGCTGGACGAGTTCGCGGCGCAGGCGCGTACCGCGATGGTGCGTGCGGATGTGTCCGCCGGACAGGTGAAAGCGGTCGCGGCGACCCTGGACGCGACCCTGCGCACCGTTCGTGACCTGCTGCGTTGATCGATGCGGGGTAGGCTGGGAGAACCTTCAGAATTCTTTCAGCCAAAGCGCAGGCGCCCCGCAGCCGGCGTGGGTTAGATGAGGTCATGAACTCCGCCCAGGTCGAAGCCAAGCTCCTCGTCGTCGAGGACGACCCCAACATCGTCGAACTGCTCAGCGCGAGCCTGCGGTTCGCCGGGTTCGAGGTGCGGACCGCGACGAGCGGCAGTGCCGGCGTGGCGAAGTTCAAGGAGGCCCGGCCGGACCTGGTCGTGCTGGACGTCATGCTGCCCGACCTCGACGGCTTCGAGGTCATCCGGCAGATGCGGGCCGAGGGCGTGCGTACGCCGGTGGTGTTCCTGACCGCCCGCGATGCGACCGAGGACAAGGTACGCGGCCTGACGCTGGGCGGGGACGACTACGTCACGAAGCCGTTCAGCCTGGAGGAGCTCACCGCGCGTATCCGGGCGGTGCTGCGCCGGACGGCGGGCGAGCAGGCGTCGCCGAAGCTGGCCTTCGCCGACCTGACCCTCGACGAGGAGACCCACGAGGTCTACCGCGCCGGCAGCCTCGTGCAGCTCTCGCCGACCGAGTTCAAGCTGCTGCGCTACCTGATGCTCAACCCGAACCGGGTGCTGTCGAAGGCGCAGATCCTCGACCACGTCTGGAACTACGACTTCCGGGGCGACGACAACATCGTCGAGTCCTACATCTCCTACCTGCGGCGCAAGATCGACACTGTGCAGCCGCGGCTGATCCAGACGTTGCGGGGCGTCGGCTACGTGCTGCGTAGGCCGGCGGCGTGAAAGCGCGATGAAGAGCCTCCCCTCCAGCCTGCGCCACCCCATCCGGAACAAACCGCTGCGCGTCAAGCTCATGGCGACGGTGCTCGTCCTGCTCGTCGCGGCGATGAGCCTGACCGGCGTGGCGAGCGTGGCGTTCCTGCGCAAGATCCTGCTGGCGGACACGGACGCCGCCCTCGCCGAGCAGAGCGCCAGCGTGTACGCGCAGGCGGACTACGCGGCGAAGCACGGGCAGACCCAGAGCGGGCTGAACCTCCCGTACAGCTACCTCTGCGTCGTGGAGGACCCGGACACGGGCAACAGCTGGCAGAAGATGTCGAGCGACTTCCACCTGACCGAGGCGCAGCTGCCGAACCTGCCGAGCCCGGCGGAGGCGACCAAGAACCTCGGCGAACCGTTCACCGTGGACTCCAACGGGGACCGTTCGCGCTGGCGGGTCGTCGCGGTCAAGCTGCCGCAGGGGCTGACGGCCCTCGTCGCCACCTCGCAGAGCGGCGTCGACGAGGCGGTCCAGAAGCTCATCACGATCAACCTGTTCGGCGGCATCTCCGTGCTGCTGTTCGCCGCCGCCATCGGCGCCGAGCTCATCCGGCGCAGCATGCGGCCGCTCTCCGCGATCGAGCGGACGGCCAGTTCCATCGCGGACGGCGACCTCTCGCAGCGCGTACCGGATCCGGAACCGGAGAATCCGCGGCCGGTGACGGAAGTCGGTTCGCTGGCCCGCTCGCTGAACACCATGCTCGCCCAGATCGAGTCGGCGTTCACCGCCCAGGCCGCGTCCGAGGCGGCCGCCCGCAGCTCCGAGGAGCGGATGCGGCGCTTCATCGCGGACGCGTCGCACGAACTGCGTACGCCGCTGACGACCATCCGGGGCTTCGCGGAGCTGTACCGGCAGGGCGCGGTGACGACACCCGAGCAGACCGCCGACGTCGTACGCCGGATCGAGAGCGAGGCCTCGCGGATGGGCCTGCTCGTCGAGGACCTGCTGCTGCTGGCCCGGCTCGACCGGGAGCGGCCGCTGAAACTGGCCCCGGTGGAACTGCGCGTCCTGGCGAGCGAGGCCGTCGAGGCGGCCCGGGTGGTGGCCGCCGACCGGGACATCTCCCTGGTGACCGCGCCCGGGGCGGGCTCGCTGGTGGTCAGCGGGGACGACGCGAGACTGCGTCAGGTCATCGGCAATCTCGTCAGCAATGCTTTGACCCACACTCCCGCGGGTACGCCGGTCACCGTGCGGTTGGCCAAGGACGTACGCGAGGACGGCGCCGACGCCGTGATCGAGGTGCTCGACCGGGGTCCGGGGCTCAGCCCCGAACAGCAGGACCGGGTGTTCGAGCGGTTCTACCGGGCCGATCCTGCGCGTACGCGACGCTCCGACGGGACGGTCAGCACCGGTCTCGGGCTCGCCATCGTGGCCGCCCTGGTCGCTGCGCACAACGGCACCGTGGAGGTCGAGTCCGAGCCGGGCGTGGGCGCGACCTTCCGCGTACGCCTGCCGCTGGACGGGACCGCCGAGGAAGCCGACGAACACGACGAGACCGACGAGTACGCCGAAACCCCGCAAGACGCGCAATAGTGAGTTTGCGATTCACAGCTGAACTTCAGCCAGGCCCAAGTCACGCGCAAGAAATATCCGGAAGAGTCATTGACATGAGCGAGCCGCAGAGCAGCAACAACGAATCGGCCGAGGACCGGCCGAAGATCGAAAACCCGTACGCCGCGCCCTCTGCGGAAGAGGCGTGGCGTCGCCCGGGCACCCCGCCGGGCACCACACCGGCGACCGCGCCGACGGCAGGACCGGCCGCGTACGCTCCCGGTGCCGCGACTCCGTCCGGAGCGGCCGTGCCGCAGCCCGCGTACGCGGCTCCCGCGGGCCCGCCGTCCGGCGGCTACCCGAGCTACCCGACGTATCCGACGAGCGGGGCGGCCGGCGCGACGACGACCATGCCGCAGGCACCGGCCACCGGGGCTCCGATGTGGACTCCGCCGGGCTCGGACCTGCCGCCGAACTCGCCGTACGCTCAGCGGAACCCGGAGCGTCGGCGTTCCTTGATGCGGATCGTGGCCGGCGTCGCCGCGGCCGGCATCATCGCGCTCTGCTCCGCCGTGGCGGGTGGCGTCGTGGGCGCCGCGATCGTGGACAAGAACCCGACCCAGACGATCACGAAGACCGTGAACGCCGCCCCGGCGGTCGACCGCTCCTCGCTCGCGAACATCGCCGACAAGGTGAGCCCGAGCGTCGTGTCGATCACCACCGAGCAGGGCGAGGGCTCCGGCGTCGTCTACAGCGCGGACGGCTACATCGTCACCAACAACCACGTGGTGGCGACCGCCCAGGGCAACACGGTGACGGTGGTCTTCTCCGACGGCTCGAAGTCGTCGGCCACGATCGTCGGCACCGACGCGAAGTACGACCTCGCCGTCATCAAGACCGACAAGACCGGCCTCACCGCGGCGAAGTTCGGCAAGAGCGCGGACGTCCGCATCGGCGACACCGTCCTGGCCATCGGCAGCCCGCTGGGCCTGCAGGGCTCGGTCACCGCCGGCATCATCAGCGCCGAGGACCGCACCATCCAGGTCGAGAGCAACTCCTCGATGTCCGGCCTGCTGCAGACCGACGCCCCGATCAACCCGGGCAACTCCGGCGGCGCGCTGGTCAACACCAACAGCGAGGTCATCGGCATCAACTCCTCGATCGCCACGAACGGCGGCAGCGAGGGCAACATCGGCATCGGCTTCGCGATCCCGAGCGACCGGGTGGCCTCCGTCGCCCAGCAGCTCATCAAGGGCGAGAAGGTCCAGCACCCGTACCTGGGCGTGCAGGCGGCCGACAACAGCTCCGGCGGCGCCACGCTCGCGAAGATCGTGGCCGGGGGAGCCGCCGAGAAGGCCGGCCTCCAGCAGGGCGACGTCATCACCAAGTTCGGCGACGCGACGATCAACGGCGCCGACGACCTCGTCAGCGCGGTGCAGTCGCACAACGCCGGCGACAAGGTGACCGTCGAGTACAAGCGGAACGGACAGGCGAGCACGGCAACCGTGGAGCTGGGTTCGGCGTCCTAATACCGAAGCCCTCCACGAGGGGGCTTGGCGCAAGCCGCAGCAAGTTGGCGCAAGCCGCAGCAAGTCGCACAAAAGCTTCACACCTCCTCCCCATGTGGGCGGCGGGTGGCGGAGGGGCCGAGGGGGTTGGCTCTCCGTCATCCGCCGCCCTCCTTCTTGTCGCCCACCGTCCAGGTTGGATGGACGGCGTACGCGCCGAGCAGGGGTCCGAGACTTCGATGAGCACCTCTTGCGTGACGGAGGCCACAGGCTGTTAACTATTAGCAAAGTTTGCTAATAATTAACCCCAGCAGGAGCGTGTCCATGCGACGCAAACCCCTACTCCCGCTTGTCACCGCGCTGGTGACCGGGCTGACCGCGACGGGCCTCGCGCTCGCGGTCTCCGGCACCGCGCACTCGGCCACCGACAACTCCGTCTGCCGCCCCGACGGTCTCGCGACCACGGCCGGGGTGGCGGTTCCTTACTGCGCGGCGTACGACGCCAACGGGCGCGAGATGATGGGCGCCGACCACTCCCGCCGGATCATCGGCTACTTCACCGGCTGGCGGACGGGCAAGGACGGCGCGCCGGCGTACCTGGTCAACCAGATCCCGTGGACCAAGGTCACCCACATCAACTACGCCTTCGCCCACGTCGACGGCTCGAACAAGATCTCCGTCGGTACGCCGACCGCCGCCAACAACGCCGCCGTCAACATGACCTGGCCGGGCGTGGCCGGTGCCGAGATGGACCCGTCGTACTCGTACACGGGCCACTTCAACCTGCTGAACAAGTACAAGAAGGCCAACCCGAACGTCAAGACGCTGATCAGCGTCGGCGGCTGGGCCGAGACGGGCGGGTTCTTCGACGACAGCGGCAACCGGATCGACTCCGGCGGCTTCTACCGCATGACGACCAACGCCGACGGGTCGGTCAACACGGCCGGTATCAACGCCTTCGCCGATTCGGTCGTCACGTTCCTGCGCCAGTACGGGTTCAACGGCGTGGACATCGACTACGAGTACCCGACGTCCAACAACGACGCCGGCAACCCGCTGGACTTCACCCAGGCCAACGCCCGCCGGGCCGGCCTGAACAAGTCGTACAACACGCTGATGAAGACGCTGCGGGAGAAGCTGGACACCGCGGCGGCGGCGGACGGCAAGTACTACATGCTCACCGTCGCGGCCCCGGCCTCGGGCTGGCTGCTGCGCGGCGAGGAGGCGTTCCAGGCCACGCAGTACCTGGACTACATCAACATCATGTCGTACGACCTGCACGGCGCCTGGAACCAGTACGTCGGCCCGAACGCGTCGCTCTACGACAACGGCGACGACGCCGAACTCGCGGCAGCGGGGGTGTACGGCGCGTACCAGAACATCGGGTACCTCAACACGGACTGGGCGTACCACTACTTCCGGGGCGCGGTGCAGTCCGGCCGGATCAACATCGGCGTGCCGTACTACACGCGCGGCTTCCGCAACGTCACCGGCGGCACCAACGGCCTGTGGGGCAAGGCGGCCAAGACCGCCAACTGTCCCGCCGGTACGCAGAGCCCCTGCGGCGACGGCGCGGTCGGCATCGACAATCTGTGGCACGACACGGACACCAGCGGCAAGGAGGAGCCGGCCGGCTCGAACCCGATGTGGCACGCGAAGAACCTGGAGAACGGGATCACTCCGGACTACCTGGCCGCGTACGGGCTGACGCCGGCGACCGACCCGGACGACACGCTGACCGGGACCTACACCCGCAACTACTCGTCCGCCCTCGTGGCGCCGTGGCTCTGGAACAGCACCAAGAAGGTGTTCCTGTCCACCGAGGACGAGCAGTCGATCGGGACCAAGGCCGACTACATCGTGAACAAAGGCATCGGCGGCATCATGATCTGGGAGCTCGCCGGCGACTACCAGTTCGACTCCGCCAAGGGCGAGTACGTCATGGGCAACACGCTCACGAATCTCGCGTACGACAAGTTCAAGGTCGCGCCCGCGTACGGGGCGAGCCGGGCGAACAGCACGATGCCCAGCACGGTGCTGAACGTCGGGGTGACGCTGACCGGCTTCGCGCTCGGCGACGCGAACTACCCGATCAACCCGCACCTGACCCTCACCAACAACTCGGCGGTGACGATCACCGGCGGCTCGAAGCTGGAGTTCGACTACGGCACCTCGGCGCCGAGCAACATGACGCAGCAGAGCGGCTGGACGATGAGCGTCACGGCCGGGCACACCGGCAGCAACATCGGCGGCCTGAAGGGCGACTTCCACCACGCCACGGTCACGATCCCGAGCTACCTGTCGATCGCGCCCGGCGCCTCGGCGGAGGTCGTGCTCAACTACGTCCTGCCGATCGCGTCCCCGTCCAACTACAAGCTGACCGTCGGCACCACCACGTACGCGCTCAGCGTCGACAACCCGCGCGGCGGGACGGTGGCTTCCCCCAGTGCCACCGTGACCGTGTCGCCCTCGGTGTCGGTGTCCACCTCCGCGTCCACCTCGCCGTCCCCGTCGCCCTCGGTCTCCGTGCCGGGCTGCACGGCGGCGGCCTGGGTGGCGGCGACGGCGTACAACGGCGGTGCGGTGGTGTCCTACAACGGCCACCAGTACACCGCCAAGTGGTGGACGCAGGGCAACCAGCCCGACCTGAACACCGGCGACGGCAAGCCGTGGACGGACAACGGGCCGTGCGGCCCGACGACCTCCGCGTCCCCGTCGGCCTCCCCCTCGGCGTCCCCGTCGCGGTCGGCCTCGCCGTCCCCGTCGGTGTCGCCGTCGGCTTCCCCGTCGGTCAGCCCCTCCAGGTCCGCATCGCCGTCGCCGTCCACGACCGGGTCCTACCCGGCCTGGGTGGCGGGGCACGCGTACGCGGCGGGTGACCTCGTCACCTATGGCGGGCACACGTACAAGTGCCTCCAGCCGCACACCTCCCTGGTGGGCTGGGAACCGCCGAACGTCCCGGCGCTGTGGCAACTGATCAGCTGATCGGGTGAAGACGTGGGGTGTCCGCCCAACCAGGGCCGGGCGGGCGCCCCACTTCACCGGTGCTGATCGGTGATGGAACTTTCGCCGTACTTCATCCGCACTTGCCGCCGGAGCCCCATGAGGTTCACGATGTTGGTCAGGACCGATCTCCGAGCCGCGAGTGTGGGATGTGATAGAGACCCGGGCGTTGACCAAGGCCTATGGACGCCGCGTGGTGGTGGATGCGGTGTCGATGTCGGTCGCGTCCGGTGAGTTCGTCGTGCTGCTCGGCCCCTCGGGGTGCGGCAAGTCGACCATCCTGCGCATGATCGCCGGGCTGGAGGAGCCCACCTCCGGCCACGTGCTCATCAACGGCGACGACGCGGACGAGCTGACCGCGCGGGAGCGCGGCATCGCCATGGTGTTCCAGGACTTCGCGCTCTACCCGCACCTCACCGCCCGGGAGAACATCGCGATGCCGCTGCGCGTCGGGCACACCGGCAGCGGCAGCCTCACCGAGGACCTCAAGCGGGTGGAGCAGGTGGCGGGCTACCTCGGCGTCGCCGACCTGCTCGACCGCCGGCCGCATCAGCTCTCCGGCGGCCAGGCGCAGCGCGTCGCGGTCGCCCGCGCGATCGTCCGCCACCCGCGCGCCTTCCTGCTCGACGAGCCACTGTCGCAAGTGGACGCCCACCTGCGGCAGGCGCTGCGCGCCGAGATCGCCCGGCTCGCCAAGCGGCTGCGGGTCACCACCCTCTACGTGACCCACGACCAGGTCGAGGCGCTCACGCTGGCCGACCGCATCGTCGTCATGGAAAGCGGCGTCGTACGCCAGATCGGCACGCCCGCGCAGGTGCGTACCGATCCGGACGACGTGTTCGTGGCGGGCTTCGTGGGCGCCGCGCGGACGACCCTCGTGCAGGGCGCGGTCTACTTCGGACGGTCCGGGGCCGTGCTGGACCTCGGCTCCCAGGCGCTCGGCGGGATCGCCACGCTGCCCGCCCAGCACACCGACCGGGTGACGGTCGCGCTGCGTACGGACGCGTTGCGGGCCGTGCCGGTCGACGCGCCGGGGCCGGTGCTGCGCGGTCGCGTCGCCTTCGTCGAGGACCTCGGCTCCGAACTGCTCGTGCACGTCTCGACCGACCTCGTCGGGGTGCCAGCCGCGTTCTCGACCACGGACGCCACCCGGGCCATCCCGCGCCAGCGGATCTCCCGCGAGGACTACGAGGAGCCGTTCGGCGAGCTGGTGGTACGCGTACCGGCGGGGCAGCGGCCGTCCGTCGGGGCGGCGTTCGCCGTCGAGGTCGACCTGGACCGGGTCTTCCTGTTCGACCGGGCCGGGTGCCGGCTGCGCCCCGAGAACGCGCCGCGGTCCTAGCTCAGGGTGCCGAGAATCCGGCGTCGGTGAAGATCGCCTGCGACTCCGCCGAGGACAGGAACTCCAGGAACGACTTCGCCCCGGCCGGATTGGGCGCCTTCGGAACGGTGCTGACCAGGACGTCGTTCGAGGTCGCGGCCGCCTCCGGGAACTCGACGGAGTCGGTCTGCCCGATCGCGGCGATCGCGTCCGTCTTGTAGACGATGGCGGCGTCGACGTCCCCGACGGCCAGCAGCTGGATCGCCGCCGTGGTGCTCGCCTGCATCATCGGGTGGGCCAGGGTCACGCCGGCCTTCGTGAGCAGGTCGGCGGCGGCCGTCCCGCAGGGGCTGGGAACCGAGCAGAGCGCCACTTTCCGCGTACGCAGGTCAGCAAGATCATTGATTTTGAGGGGATTGTCCGGGGTGACCGCGATGACGAGCTTGTTGTGCCCGAACAGGCGCGGTTGGAGGCCCTGGACCGCGGACATCGTGGCGGGGGAGGTGGCCGCGAGGACGTCCGCGGGCGCGCCGGCGTTGATCTGCTCGGTGAGATCCTCGGGCATCGCCGTCGTGACGACGACGTGCGTGCCGGGGTGGGTCTTCTCGAACCGGCCGGCCAGCCGGTGGATGACGCCGTCGAGCGACGGCGCGGCGTAGACGTTGATCTTGCCGTCGTTGTCGCGCTCGGGACCGGGCGCGCCGCAGGCACCGAGCGCCACGGCCGCGACGGCGAGCAGCGTCGCCACCACCCGGCGCTTCACGGGCGCTCCACCACGACGGTCGTGGACTTCACGACGGCGACGGCCAGCGAGCCGACCTCGAGGTTGAGCTCGTCGACGGCCTCCCGGCTCATCAGCGAGACGATCCGGAACGGGCCGGCCTGGATGTCCACCTGTGCCATCACTCCGTCCTTGGCGATCGAGGTCACGATGCCGCGCAGCCGGTTGCGGGCCGAGGAGCGGCTGGACCGTTCATCAGGGTCGGCGGCGAGCGTACGCGCGAACGCGGCCAGCGCGCGCCCCTCGATCACGCGGTGGCCGTGGTCGGCCCGGTCCGCGGGCAGGCGGCCGCCGTCCACCCAGCGGCGTACCGTGTCGGGGCTCACGCCGAGCAGGTCGGCGGCCTCACCGATGCGAAAGACGGTCATCGCCGGGCACTCTATCTCGTGCGGCTGCCGAATCCCGGCCCGCACGTGCTTCCGGCCGGCGTACAACGCCCGGATCACCGGGTAAAAGTGCTGGTCACGTCCGTGTACGGTGATCAGCATGGGCGATGTGGCATTCGTACTGGGCGGCGGTGGAGTGCTGGGCGCGGTCGAAGTCGGCATGATCCGGGCGCTCTTCCGGGCGCACATCCGGCCGGACGTCCTCGTGGCCACCTCGATCGGCGCGATCAACGGCGCGATGGTGGCCGCCGATCCGCAGTCCCGCGTCACCGACGACCTGGTACGCCTCTGGGCCGCCCCCGAGATGGGCGAGGTCTACGGCGAATCCATCCCGCGGCAGTTGCGCCGGTTCGCGACGCGTACGCACCTGCATTCGCCGCTGCCCCTGCGCCGGCTGCTCGAACGGGCGCTGCCGGAGAAGTTCGCCGATCTACGCGTACCTCTGCATCTGTGCACGGCCAGCATCGAGCGGGCCGGCGAGGCGTGGTTCGACAGCGGGGAACTGGTTCCGGCGGTCATGGCGGCCGCGGCGGTACCCGGCCTGCTGCCCCCGGTCGACATCGACGGAGAGCATCACGTCGACGGGGCGATCATCAACTCGCTCCCGATCGCCCGGGCGGTCGAGTTGGGCGCCGCCGAGATCTACGTGCTGCACGTCGGCCGGCTCGACAAGCCGCTCAGCCCGCCGCAGCGGCCCTGGGAGGTCGCCCAGACCGCCATGGAGATCGGCCGCCGGGACCGGCTCGCCCGCGACCTGGCCGCCGTGCCGGACGGAGTCGCCGTGCACGTGCTGCCGACCGGCGAAGGCGTCGACCGGGACGACAACCCGTGGGCGTACCGGGATGTGGCGGGGCTGCGCCGCCGGGTCAGCGCCGCGTACGCGGCCAGCCGGGACTACCTCGCCGCCATCTGAGCTCGACATCAGAACTGTTCGTCAACCACGTGGTAGGCCGGGTTGTCCGCCTCCTTGGCCGCCTTGCCCGCCTGGTACGCGAACCACAGCTGCAGCAGCCCGATGACGATCAGCCAGAGGGCGGCGATCCAGACGAGCACGATCAGGGTCGGACCGGGCCACACCAGGATCACGATGCCCAGCGCGATGTCCACGAGACCCATGAGTACCGCGAGGGCCTTGCCGCCCGCCCCGCGTACGCGGGTGAAGCCGGCGATGATCTCGGACAGGCCGCCGAAGATCCAGAAGAGGCCGAGGACGACCGCCACGAACTTGAGCGAGGCGTGCAGGTTGGCCAGCACGATGATGCCCGCGATGAGGTAGATCGCCCCGGCGAGGGCGCTGAAGCCGCGGCTCGTCCCGGTCGCCTGGCGGCCGATGACGGCGTCCGCGATCCGGATGATGCCGAGCACGACCAGCCAGATGCCGACCAGCGCGCCCAGGACGAGCAGCGTCTTGCCGGGCCAGAAGACCAGGACCAGGCCGATGATCAGGGCGACGATGCCGCCGACCAGGGCCATGGTCTTCCAGGTGCTCAGCACCGACCGGGCGAGCTGTCGTTCACTCATGATGCGAACGTATCTCTCAAAAGCCTCCTAATCCTACAGATGGCGTGATTACCCTGAATTACCCCAGGGAGCCCGCGGGGCGCCTGGGAACGGTCACGCCGAGGAGGGCGAAACGATGAAGCACGGTGCCGTCGAGTTCGTAGTGATCGACTTCCCCGGCGAGGTGCCCACGGATCAGCTCGCACCGGAGATGAAGCGGCTGGTCGACGGCGGGATCATCAACCTCGTCGACGCGCTGTTCGTACGGAGGACCCACGACGACGACATCCTCACCTTCGAGCTGGGCCAGCTGCCCGAGAGCATGAGCAGCAACCACCTCAACCAGCTCGTGCAGTCGATCGACGGCATGATCGGCGACGAGGACGTCGACGACGTGGCGGCCGACCTGGAGCCCGGGCACACGGCCGCGATCCTGATCTTCGAACACGCCTGGCTGCGCGGTATGCGCGAGGCGCTCAGCCGGGCCGGCGGCGAGGTCGTCCTCGTCGAGCGCATCCCCGGCCCGGTCGTCGACGCGGTCCTCGCGACCCGCTGACGCGTACCCGCTTCTGGAAGGAGCTTCCGATCATGGTGTTCATGCGCCGTCCGGTGGTCGTCCGCGGCCGGCCGGGCCTCATCGGAACGATGGCGCGTACGGCTGTCGTCGCCGGAACCGCGACGGTCACGGCGAATGCCATCAGCAATCGCTCGGGACGCAGGCAACAGCAGGCCGCGCAGGAGGAAGCCGCCCAGCAGGCCGCGCAGCAGGCGGCCGCCGACAACGCCGCGCAGCAGGCGCAGATCGACCAGATGCAGGCGCAGCTGGCCGCGCAGCAGCCGGTCGCGCCGGCGCCCGCCGTGCCGACGGCCGCGCCCGGTGCAGTCGCGCCGGACATGATGGCCCAGCTCAACCAGCTGGCCCAGCTGAAGCAGCAGGGCGTGCTCAGCGACGCGGAGTTCGCCGCGGCCAAGGCGAAGCTGCTCGGCCTGCCGGGCTGAGGCCGCGATGACCGAGCCGTCCGCACCGGACGAACCCGACCGCGAAGCGCAGACCGGCGGCACCGCGGATCTTTCCCGATCCGACGGCGGGGCGGCGGCCGGCGACACCGCCGAGCCGCCCGAGCCCCATCAAGCCGCGACCGCCGAGCCCGATCAAGCCGCGACCGCCGAGCCGCCCGAGCATGATCAAGCCGCTGCGGTCACCGAACCCGTGTCGCGCGAGCCCGGTCAGGGCATGACCGCCGTCGAACCCGCGCCGCCCGCGCCCAGGAAGAAGGCGCGCGGTCTGCGCTGGACCGGCGCCGTCGTCCTGATCGTCATCGCCGCACTGCTGATGATGGCCTCGGTCGTCGCCCGGTACGCCCGGGCCGAGTTGCTCAACACCGACCGCTACGTGGCCACGGTGACGCCGCTCGCCAAGAACCCGGACATCCAGCACGCCGTCACGACCCGGGTGAGCGACGCGATCATGGCGAAGGCCGACATCCCCGGCCTGACCGAGCAGCTCGTCGGCGGGCTCGACGTGCCGGGCGCGCAGACGGTCGCCGGGCTGGCCGCGCCGGCCCTGACGAACTGGGTGGACCAGCAGGTCACGCGGATCGTCGGCAACGTCGTGTCCTCGCCGCAGTTCGCCACCGTCTGGGAACAGGCCAACCGGTCCGCGCATACGCAGATCACGAAGCTGCTCACCGGCGAGAACGGAAAGTATACGTCCACTCAGGAGGGTGATGTCGTCATCGACCTCGGTGCCATCGTCGGCGCCGTCCGCGACGCCCTGGTCGCCAAGGGCTGGACGTTCCTCAGCCGGATCCCGGACGTCTCGATCCCCTACACGGTCGCGCACATCGACAACCTGCCGAAGGTCCAGCGCGCCGTCGACCTGTTGCAGAAACTCGCCTGGGTTCTGCCGGTGCTCGCGCTCGTCCTGCTCGCACTGGCCGTGTGGTGCGCACCCGACCACCGTCGCGGCGCGGTCGTCGCGCTGCTCGCGACCGCCGGGGGCATGCTGCTGTTCCTGATCGCGTACGCGGCCCTCCGGCAGGTGTACGCGAACCGCGCCGAAGCCAAGGGACTCAACGTGGACGTGGCGCTCGACGTGTGGAACACGGTGCTGCGCCCGATGATCCAGCTCGCCTGGGCGGTCGTGATCGTGTCCCTGCTCGGGGCGGTCATCGCCTACCTGTTCGGGCCGGGACGCGGCGCCCGCTGGGTCCGCGGCCTGATCACCTAGCAGGCCGCGAATGCCCAGGGCCCGCGGCCCGATCGCCTAGCGGGCCGCGAACGCCCGCCGGTACGCCGACGGCGACGTGCGCATCGACCGCCCGAAATGGTGCCGGAAGGTGACCGGGCTGTCGAACCCGACCGCCGCGGCGACCTGCTCCACCGGCGCGTCACCGCCCTCCAGCAGCGGCAGGCTGGCCTGGACGCGCCGGTCGATGAGCCACCGGATCGGCGTCGTGCCGGTCTGCCGGGCGAAGTGCCGCAGGAAGCTGCGCTGCGACATGCGGGCCCGCTCGGCGAGCCGGGCGACCGTCATCGGCTCGGCCAGGTTGTCCAGCGCCCACGCCATCGCCCGGGCCACGCCGTCGTCGTCGGCCACGTCGCGAACGTTGACCTCGATGAACTGGGCCTGGCCGCCGTCGCGGTGGGGCGGGAGCACCAGCCGCCGGGCGACGGTGTTGGCGACCGCGGCACCGTGGTCGAGGCGTACCAGGTGCAGCAGGAGATCCAGGCCGGCCGCGCTCCCGGCGCTCGTCAGCACCCGGCCTTCGTCCACGTAGAGGACGTCCGGGGTCACCTCGACCGCGGGATGGCGTTCGGCGAGGGCGCGCGCGTACCGCCAGTGGGTGGTGGCCCGCCCGCCGTCCAGCAGCCCGGCGGCGGCCAGCACGAACGCGCCCGAGCAGATGGACACGATCCGGGCCCCCCGCGCGTACGCCGATCGCAGGGCGGTGACCAGCTCGTCCGGCACGCTCGCGCGTACACCGCCGGGGGTGCCCGGAATGATCACGGTGTCGGCGGCCGCCAGCGTGTCGAGACCATGATCGGCGATCATGCTGAACCCGCCCACGACGCGGAAGGGGCCCGCGGCCAGGCCGCAGACGGACAGCTCGTACCACGGGCGGTCGATCTCGGGGCGGGGCAGGCCGAAGACCTCGACCACGCAGCTGAGCTCGAAGGGGGTCATGCCCTCGAAGGCGAGGACGGCGACGCGGTGCCGGCGCATGGCGGGATCTTAGCGAACGGCGGCTTTCCCGCCACTGTCGGCCCGGCCGCGCGCGCGGCAGGCTGAGGGCATGTCAGCAGTGCTTTCCACGCCGCCCGCCAGCCCCGCCGCCGCCGCTGCCCACTTCGCCGGCAAGCTCGCCTTCGAGACGGACGTGTCGGACGTCCACGCCGACCTGGACGCCGGTGTCCCGGGTGTGGTCGTGGTGGACACCCGCTCGATCGACGGCTGGGAGCAGGGGCACCTGCCGGGCGCGATCCACCTGCCCACCGGCGAGATCGCCGACCGGGCACCCGCCGAGATCCCGCGCGACAGCGTCGTCGTGACCTACTGCTGGGGGCCGGGCTGCAACGGCTCGACCCGCGCCGCGCTCGCGTTCGCCCGCCTCGGGTACGCCGTCAAGGAGATGATCGGCGGCTACGAGTACTGGGTCCGGGAGGGCTTCCCGACGGTGGGTGTCCTGGGTCTGACCACGCACGAGGTGGACCCGCTGACCGCACCCGCGAGCGGCGTCGCCTGCGCCTGCTGACCCGCCGCCTCCCGCCCCGCCCCGCGCCGAGCCCCGGCCTCAAGATCCCGTTTGGATCAGGGAAATCACCCGAATCATGGCCCATGATTACGTGGGAAAACCTGATCCAAACGGGATCTTGGGGCGGAGGTGAGGGGGTGAGGGTGAGGGGGTGAGGGGGTCCAGCGCGGGGGCACGTTGAGTCGTTCGTACCCGGGTATTTGAGCGATTGCGCTCAGGCGCGCCAGGCCGCCCCGGGCCGACCATGCTTGCATGGCCACCTATCCGTGCCCCGTCTGCCTCGCCGAGGCCAATCTGGAGACCGGCTGCCCCGCGTGCGGCCGGGCCCCCGATCCGCTCGCCGCCGAGGTCATCGTGCTCGACACCGCCATCGCCCGGCTCGCCCACGAGGTCGACGCCGCGCGGGAGGCGTACGAGGGGAAGGCGGCGGAGCTGCGGACGACCCGGGACCGCCGCCGGGATCTCGCCCTGCGGGTGTGGGAGTCGGCGCATCCGGCCCCCGTCCCCCCGGTCGTGCCGATGCCCCGCCTGGTCGTCGCCGGTCCGCCGCCCGCACGTCCCGAGGCGCGTACGCAGACCGTCAAGAACATCCTCTTCGTGCTGGGCGGGCTGCTCGTCGCGGTCTCGGCCGCCGTCTTCACCGTCTTCGCCTGGGGCACCTTCGGCATGCCCGGCCGGGCCACGATCCTCGCGGTCGTCACCGGTCTCGCGCTCGCCGCGCCCGTCCTCGCCCAGCGCCGCGGCCTGCGGGGCACCGCGGAGACGTTCGCCGCCCTGGGGCTCGTCCTGGTGCTTCTCGACGGGTACGCGGCCTGGCACGTCGACCTGTTGGGCGTGGCGGAACGGATGGGCGCCTGGGCGTACGCGGGTGCCGTCTTCGGGATCGCCGCGGCCCTCGCCGGCCTGTACGCCCGCGCGACGGGACTGCGCGCGCCGGCGTACTTCGGGTGGGCGGCGGTGCAGCCGGTGCTGCCGATGCTGCTCTCCGGCGCGGTGAACGATCACGGCGGCCTCGTGTTCGCCGGGGTGGCCGCGCTGAACCTGGCCCTCGCCGCGGCGGTACGCGATCGCGTCCTCGTCGTGCTCGGCTGGATCGGGTTCGGCTTCTTCCTCTTCGTGGCACACGTGTACGCCGTCGTCCGGCTGGTGCAGGCCGACACCGTCGCGCCGGCCGGCCGGGCCGCGGCCGTGCTGCTGGTGGCCGGCGCGCTGGCGGTGGCCGGAAGCCTTGTCGCGCACCGGGCGCAGATCGGTGTCGCCTGGTTCACCGCGGTGTTCGTCGGCTGCGGCGCGCGCCTGGCGGACATCCTCGCTCCCGGCCACACCCTGGTGTGGACGGCCGCTCTGGTGTGCGTCCTCGCGCTGGGGTTCGCTCTGCTGAACCGCCTGCCGGCCAGTGCCGGCGCGATCGCCTGGACCGTCGTGATCGGACTGACCGCCGCGGCCGGCGCGATCGTCCGCGGCCTCACCACCGCCACGGCCGCCACCCCCTGGTGGTCGGGTACGCCGGCCGGCGGACCCGCGCACGCGGACCTGTTCGTCACCGTCATCCTCGCGACGGCCGCCGCCGTCGCGCTGTCCGCCCGGCGCGCCCCCGCGGTCGCGATCGGCGTCGGGATCCTGGGGGTCGGCCTGCTCGCGCCGACTGCCGCCGCGCTGGCGCCGGGATCGGCCGCGCTGCCGCCCGCCGCGGACGTCGCGGGACTCGCGATCGTCCTCGGGTACCTGGTGCTGTGGACTCGGGGCCGGCTGACCATCCCCGCGACTCTCACGGGGTCTGATCCAGCCGCGGCCCTCGCGCCGCCTGCCCCGGCCCCGACGATCACGGCCCCCGATCCGACGATCACAGCGCCCGCCGCGGCGGTTGCGGCTCCCGCCCCGAGGGCCACAGCCCCCGCCCTGACGATCGCGGCCCCTGCGCCGGAGCTTCTCGCCGCCGCTGTCGTCGGCACCGCGCTGTTCGCGCACGCCATGCTCACCGCGATGATCTCGCCCGCCGTCTCGGCTTGGTCGTTCGCCGCGCTCGTCGCCCTCGCCGTCATCGTCGCAGCCCTCACCCGTACCGAGCCGCAAGCCGCTGTCGCCGTCGCGGTGACCGCGCCGCTGCTCGTCCTCACCGCTGCCGCCACCGCGAAAGCCCTGGGCGCCGGCCCCTCCGCCGTCCTGCACACCGCCGCCCTGACCGCCGCGCTGCTGCCGGCCCTCGCGATGTTCCTGCGCCGCGGTGCCGTCACCGCCTGGGCCACCGCCCTCGTCATGGTCTTCGCCGGCGTCCTCGTCCTGCCCGCGGACCCGTGGGTGAAGTCCTTCTACGTCGCCGGCGGGCTGCTCGCGCTCGCGGTCGACCGGCAACGCGAGCGCCGCCTCGCCACCTGGTGCGCGCTCGCGGTCGCCCTGGTCCTCGCCCGCCCGCCGGTCACCGCGTTCTTCGGCGGCCCGGCCACGTTCGCCGACGCCGCGGCCTTCGCGGTCCTCACCCTCGCGATCACCATCCACGTGTACGCGTACCGGGGTGATCGGCGTACCGCGCTCGGCTTCGCCGTCGCGCTCGCGCCGCTGCCGGTCACGTTCGCGCTGGCGGCCGCCGAAGTCGCCGGGCAGGTCGTGGCCGGGGAGCTGGCCGTGGCGGGCCTGACGATCATGGTGGCCGCCCTGCTCCGGGCACGCCCGCAGCCGTTGCACCTGGTGGCGGCGGGGTACGGCGTACTGCTGGCGGCGGCCGGACTGCCCCGCCTGATGATCACTCCTTGGTGGACGGTCGCCGGGCTGGGCCTGCTGACCGCCGCGTTCGTGGTGCTCGCCGTGGCCGCCGGCCACTCCGGTACGCGCTGGGCCGCCTGGCCGCTCGCGGGCCTCGGCTGGCTCGCCACCGGGCAGGCGGCCGCGGCGGCCGCACGGTGGACCGGACACGAGCGGCTGCTGACCCTGGTCGCGACGGCGCTGGTCCTGTTGGCCGTCGGCGTCCTCGGCCCGCGGCGGCTGCTGTGGGTCGAGGCGGTCAGCCTGGAACCCCTCGGCCACGCCGCCGCTGCCGGAGCGCTCGTCTGGGCGTACCCGATGGGTGTGGTGAGCCAGGTCCTGCTGGTGTGGGGCGTGGCGGTGGGACTCACGGCGCTTGCCCTGCCCCGGTGGCGGCTGCCACGGGCCGCGGTGGCCGTGGGACTGGAGCTGGCGGCGTGGTGGTCGCTGCTGGCGGAACGGCACATCGTGACGGTCGAGGCCTATTCACTGCCGGTGGCGCTGGCGGGGCTGGGTCTGGGCTGGTGGGCGATGCGGCGCGACGAGACCCTCTCCAGCTGGGCCGGTTACGCGCCCGGACTGCTCGCGGGGCTGCTGCCGACCCTGACGCTCGCGGTCGTGGGGGAGGGGGAGCCGCTGCGGCGCCTCGGCGTGGCCCTGGCCGGCCTCGCGCTCGTGATCGCCGGCTCGGTACGCCGCCGCCAGGCGCCCGTCGTCCTCGGCGGGGGAGCGCTGATCCTGCTCGCGCTGCACGAGTTGGTGGTCGCGTGGGCGAACCTCGGCCGGCCGGTCTGGCTGCCGCTGGGCGCCGGCGGGGCGATCCTGCTGGCCATCGCGATCACCTACGAGCGGCGCCTGCGCGATCTGCGTACGCTGCGCGCACGGATCGGTCGTTATCGGTGAAACCGGCACCTACCCGCCGGAACGCGGTCCAAGATTGTATTCATGGACTTCTGGGATGTGTTCTGGCTGCTCATCATCTTCATCCCGCTGTTGATGATCTGGGGATTCGCCCTGGTCGACATCTTCCGGCGGGACGACATGAGCGGCTGGCTCAAGGCGCTCTGGGTGATCGTCGTGATCCTGGCGCCGTTCTTCGGGACCCTGATCTACCTCATCTTCCGCCGGCCGGGCGCGACCCCGGCCGAGCGGCAGGCGATCGATCAGGCGAGCCGGGACTTCGTGCAGAAGTACTCGCCGGCCGACCACGCCCAGCAGTTGGCCGTTTTGTCCGATCTGCACGACCGCGGGAAACTCACCGACGACGAGTTCGCGACCGAGAAGGCCCGGGTCCTCGCCGAACAGCCGGGAGCCGTTTAGGGTGCCACTGGCCGCGTACGGGACGGGCCAGTAGGGTCGCACCATGCGGTTTGAGGTAAGCCACGTGCTGGACGCCATCGAGCGCCGGCTCACCACCGAGCCGTCGCTCGCGCGGGGCGTGCTCGACCTCGCCGAGATCGTGCGCTACGTGGACCTCGACGGCGGCCGGCCCGCCACGGTCGTCCGCCTCGGGCTGGTCATCGATGCCATCGCCCGCCACCTCGGCGAGGAGAACGTCAGCGTCTACTGCATCGTCGACAAGCAGATGCTCTCCGATCTCGACGTGCCCTCCAGTGAACGCATGGTCGTGCGGCGGTGGGCCGACGACGGGCACGTGGAGGTCGTGCAGGGCGCCCAGATGCGCGTACGCGAGGTGTCCGAGGTGGCCGGCCTGCCGATCATCTCCCGGTTCCTGCCGGGCTGGTCGACGGCGCCCGCTCCCGGCGGAGCGGCCATCACCGTGCGCGGCCCGGTTCCGGGCGGCCCGTCGGACCTCGGCCGGCGCCTCATGTCGGTCCGCTGGCGCTGCCCCGATCCCGAGTGCGCGCTCTTCGCGGACATGCGGGTCGCGGTCGGCCAGCCGCTGCCGGCCCTGCGCGGCAACCCGCTGTGCCCCCGGCACGGCGCGCCGCTGGCCGATACCGGGCCCGCCCCCATCTCGGACGTCCTCGCCGTCCGCGTCGGCGGCATCATCAAGCAGCGCTTCCTGGTCACCTCGGCGGCCCCGGTCCTGGTCGGCCGCGCGCCAGACGGCCAGTGGGAGGGCAGCGACGCCCGGGCCATCGTGCTCGGGCCGTGGCTCGACGAGGGCGCGGTCAAGGCGATCAGCCGGACCCACCTGACGGTCTCGCTCGACCGGGCCGGGCTGAGCATGAAGGACGTCAGCATGAACGGCGCCTGGGTGCACCCGGGCGGCGACAAGATCGCGCCGCAGCAGCCGCGGGTCCTGGGACCGGGGGAGTACCTGGAGCTCTACCCGGGCGTGGAGGTCGGCCGGCCGGGCACGTTCGGACCGGCGGGCGTGGCGCCGCAGTCGGTCCTGGTCGACGCCCCCACCGTCAGCTTCCGCCCCCCGAACTCCTGACCCCCGCGCCACTCCCCTTTTCGCGCCACTCCCCTTTTCGACGATCTTGCGCGAATGTCCGGGCTATTCGGGCATTTCGCCCAAAATTTGGGACATTCGCGCAAGATCGTCGGGGTCTTTTCGGCCGTGGCCGGTGGGGTAGGGGCTCAGGCGATGACGGCGTGGAACTGGTCGAGTGCCCAGTCCACCTCGTCGGCCGTGATGGTCAGCGGCGGCGCGAGCCGGATCGTCGAGCCGTGCGTGTCCTTGGCCAGGACCCCGTGCGCCATCAGCCGTTCCGACGCCTGGCGGCCGGTCATCAGCGCCGGGTCGATGTCCACGCCGGCCCACAGCCCGCGGCCGCGTACGCCGGTGACGCCGTTGCCGATCAGCTTCGCGAGCCCGGTGTGCAACTGCTCGCCCAGTTCCCGGCTGCGCTCCTGGAACTCGCCGGTCTTCAGCAGGTCGACGACCGCGCTGCCGACCGCGCAGGCGAGCGGGTTGCCGCCGAAGGTCGAGCCGTGCTCGCCCGGCTTGAGGACGCCGAGCACGTCCCGGTTCGCGGCGACCGCGCTGACCGGCACGATCCCGCCGCCGAGCGCCTTGCCCATGATGTACATGTCCGGCACGACGCGCTCGTGGTCGCAGGCGAACGTCTCGCCGGTACGCCCGAGCCCGCTCTGGATCTCGTCGGCCAGCATGAGCACGTTGTGGCGGGTGCAGATCTCGCGTACGCCGCGCAGGAATCCGTCCGGCGGAACGAGTACGCCCGCCTCGCCCTGGATCGGCTCGAACAGCACAGCGACGGTGTCCTCGTCGATCGCCGCTTCGAGCGCGGCCAGGTCGCCGTAGGGCACGAGCTGGAAGCCGGGCGTGTAGGGACCGAAGTCGTCGCGCGCGTCCGGGTCGTCGGAGAACGACACGATCGTCGTCGTACGCCCGTGGAAGTTCCCGGCCATCGCAATGATCTTGGCGTGCCCCGGGCGTACGCCCTTGGCGAGGTAGCCCCACTTGCGGCTGACCTTGATCGCCGTCTCGACCGCCTCGGCGCCCGTGTTCATCGGCAGGATGAGGTCCTTGCCGGTGAGCTCGGTCAGCGACCGGCAGAAGTCCGCGAACTGGTCGTGGATGAACGCGCGGCTGGTCAGCGTGACCCGGTCGAGCTGGGCGTGGGCGGCGCCGATCAGGGCCGGGTGCCGGTGGCCGAAGTTGAGCGCGGAGTAACCGGCCAGGCAGTCCAGGTACCGGTTGCCGTCGACGTCGGTCACCCACGCGCCCTGCGCGTCGGCGATCACCACCGGCAGCGGGTGGTAGTTGTGGGCGGTCCAGCGTTCCGCGGCGGCGACGGCGGCCGGGGTCTTCGCGTCCGCGGCCGGTTCACCGGCCGGGCGGAGGAGGTCTTCGGTCATGAGCGCAACTCCAACGTGCAGCACTTCGGGCCGCCGCCCGCGAGCCGCAGCTCGCTGACGTCGACGCCGACGGTCTTGTATCCAGCTTCCCGCAGCGCCTCGGCGAGGGCCACCGCCTGCACGGGCAGCACGACGGTCTCGCCGTCGCCGACCGCGTTGAGGCCGAGCACCTCGGCGTCCTCGACGGTCGCGATCACCGCGTCGGGGAACAGCCGGCGCAGGACGGCCTGGCTTCCCGGCGAGAACGCCTCCGGCAGGTACGCGACATTCACAGGCTTCCCATCGTCCCCATGAGCCAGCACCGCCAGGGCGGTGTCGAGGTGGTAGAAGCGCGGGTCGACCAGCTGCAGCGTGATCACCGGGCGGCCGAACAGCTCCTGCACCTCGGCGTGGGACGCGTGCGAGGTCCGGAAGCCGGTGCCGGCCAGGATCACGTCGCCGGCGAGCAGGATGTCGCCCTCGCCCTCGTTGACCGCCTTCGCCTCGGTGACGTCGAAACCGGTGTGGCGCAGCCAGTCCGCGTACGCGGGGCCTTCGTCGGCGCGCTCGGCGTCGCGGAACTGGACGGCCAGCGCCTTGCCGTCGATCACGGTCGCGCCGTTGGCGGCGAACACCATGTCGGGCAGTCCCGGGATCGGGTCGATCTCCTCGATCGTGTGGCCCAGCTCCGCGTACACCCGCTTGAGCTCGGTCCATTGAGCGACGGCGAGGGCGGTGTCGTACGGCGCCGTGGGATCCATCCAGGGGTTGATCCGGTAGGTCACGGCAAAGTGCGTGGGTCGGCACATGAGGTAGCGGCGCTTCGGCATGATCCCCACGCTATGCGTTGCTGACCTGCGACAACCAGGCGCGAAGCTTGCTTTCGGCGCACATTCGTTGCGTGATCGCGGCCTACGGCGGCGATCCGTTAAGCGAGCTTCCCTCATATCGAGTCCTGGCGCGGGTGCAGCACCTGGCGGATGATCAGCTGAAGGGCGGCGTATCCAGGGACGGCGATGAAGACGCCGAGGACGCCGAACATCGCGAAGCCGATCAGCACCGACACGATCGCGGCGAGGTTCGAGATCTGAACGGCCTGCCGCATCACACGGGGATAGATCAGCCAGTTCTCGATCTGCTGGTAGACGATGAAGAAGATCGCGGTCGCGATGGCGATGGCCAGCCCGCGCGTGCCGAGGGCGACCAGCGAGACGATGACGGCCGCGAGGGTCGCACCGACCTGCGGGATGAGGTCGAAGAACGCGACGACGACGGCGAGCAGCAACGCGTAGGGGACGTGCACGACCAGCAGGTAGATCAGGCAGGTCGTGCCGGCGATGGTGGCGATGCCGAGCGAGCCGACGAGGTAGCCGCCGACCTTGTCCAGGATCTGGTCGCCCAGGTCGGTCACCCGTTCCCGGCGCGAGGCGGGCACCAGCCGGTACGCCCCGTCGCGCAGCCGGTCGAACGCGCCCAGGAAGAAGAACATCAGCAGGAACGCCGTGACCACGTTGAAGACGCCGGCCGCCGCGCTCGCCGCGCCGCCGAGCAGGCCGCCCAGCACGAGGCTGATGTTCCCCGGGGTCACGAGTTTCTCGGCCTGCTGGACGATGTTCCGGTCGTCGGTCAGGTCCTGGACCCGGGGGTCGGCGAGGAACGACTGCACCCAGCCGGGCACGGCGTCGATGAGCGCGGCGAGCTGCCGGACGATGAGCGGGATCAGCAGGGCCAGGAAGCCGCACGCGATCAGTGCCAGGGCGAAGAAGAGCAGGGTGACCGCGAGGCCCCGGCGGACGCCGCGGCGCATGAGCCATTTGACGACGGGGTTGAGCCCGATGGCGAAGAACGCGGCCGTGGCGACCACCGTCAGCACCGTCGCCGCGGACTCGATCAGGGCCGCCGAGACCGCCACGAGCAGCAGGGCGATGCCCACCCAGAGGCCGAATCGGAAGGGGCGGTCGGTCGCGATCCCGGCGGGCGGCTGCTGCATGCCGATCTAACGAACGTGATCACAGCCAGATTCTGTTAGGCATCTTTACTGTTAAGACCTATTCCTATATGGTTCATCTGCGCGCGTCACATCTTCGATATCTGCCCGCCCTCTGCGGGCCGACTCCCATGAAGCAGACGATCCCTTCCCCCAAGGAGAGTCTCCATGCACCGACGCACCATGTACCGACGGATCCTGGCGGCGGCCGGGGCCTTCGCTGTCGCAGGCGCGGCCATGTTCCTCGCCTCCGGCACCGCCAACGCCGCCAACATCCTGTCCAACCCCGGACTGGAGTCCGGAGCCCTGAGCCCGTGGTCGTGCTCGCTCGGCTCCGTCGTCAGCAGCCCGGTCCACAGCGGGAGCAAGGCGTTGCAGGGCGCCGCGTCCGCCTCCGACTACGCCCAGTGCACGCAGACGGTCGCCGTTCAGCCCAATACGGCGTACACGTTCAGCGGCTGGGTACGCGGCGGCGGCGGTTACGTCTACATCGGCGTCACCGGCGGCGGCTCGACCTGGAACCCGTCCGCCGCGAGCGCGTACACGCAGCTGTCCGTGAGCTACACGACGGCGGCCGGGCAGACGTCCCTGCAGGTCTACGTCCACGGCTGGTACGGCCAGGGCACGTACAACGCCGACGACTTCTCCCTCGACGGCCCCGGCGGGACGACGCCGTCCCCGAGCGCGTCCAGCTCGCCCCCGCCGGCCGGCACCCCGGGCACCCCGGGCAACTTCCACGTGACCGGCAGCACCGGCTCCGCCATCTCGGTCGCGTGGAACGCGTCGACCGGGACCGTGACCGGTTACCGCGTCTACGAGGGCACCACCGTGCGGGCGACCGTCACCGGCACCTCGGCGACGATCTCCGGGCTCGGCGCCTGCACGAGCCACACGTACACCGTCGCGGCGTACAACGGCAGCGGTGAGTCGGCCAAGTCCGGCTCGGCCACGGGCAGCACGACGGGCTGCACCACCGGCACCGCGATGGCGGCTCCCTACCTCTACGAGGGCTGGGGCAGCCCGCCGTCGGCCACGTCGGTGATGAGCGCGACCGGCATCAAGCAGTTCACGATGGCCTTCATGCTCTCCGGCGGCGGCTGCACCCCGATGTGGGACAGCACCCGCCCGCTCACCGGCGGCGTCGACCAGAGCACCATCAACTCGATCCGCTCGGCGGGCGGCGACGTCGAGATCTCCTTCGGCGGGTGGAGCGGCAACAAGCTCGGCCCGAACTGCTCCAGCGCGAGCGCACTGGCGGCGGCGTACCAGCAGGTGATCAACGCGTACAGCCTGAAGTACATCGACATCGACATCGAGAACACCGACGAGTTCGAGTCGGAGGCCGTGCAGGACCGCGTCCTGGGCGCTCTCAAGATCGTCAAGGCGAACAACCCGGGCATCAAGACGATCCTGACCTTCGGCACGTCGACCACCGGCCCGACCTACTGGGGTACGCGTCTCATCAACCAGTCGGCCGCGCTGGGCGCCAACGTGGACGTGTACACGATCATGCCGTTCGACTTCGGCGGCGGCGCGGACATGTACGGCAACACGGTCAACGCCGCGAACGGCCTGAAGAACGCGCTCAAGACGGCGTTCGGCTGGTCCGACGCGACCGCGTACGCCCACGTCGGCATCTCCGGCATGAACGGGCTGTCCGACCAGTCGGAGAACACCACCCCGGCCATCTGGACACAGATCCGGGACTGGGCGAACAACAACCACATCGCCCGGTTGGCCTTCTGGTCGGTCAACCGCGACCGCGCCAGCGGTACGCAGAGCGAATTCCAGTTCACCTCGATCACCGCGGGCTTCCACGGCTGAGTGATCCGACCGGGTGACGGGTTCGGTAAGCGAGCGATCTTCGGCATACAATGCCGACGCTTGATCTCGCTTCCGTACCCGTCCCCCCGTGAACACGTGAAAGAAACGTGACGCGAGCACGACGGCCGGTACGCGTTCAGGCGACGAGCGCGCCGGCCGTCGGCGTGCGGGGGCTGTGGGCACCTTCGCTCGCAGGGCGGATGGCTGATCGTGTTTGCGGGCAAGCCAATCGGTCAGCGTGTTATCGGGCGTCCGTCGGCAACTGACAGTTTCTTGTCTCTGGGATCGGGATAGGGCCGGGAGGACGCGAGGATGGTTCCCTCACAGGCTGAAGGGTCCGTCGAGGGGGCGGGATGACCACGGCTGTTACTGCTCATCCGGATCTGTCGTCGGCGTCGGACAGCGTCGGCCGTCGGATGGCCAAGCGCCGGCGCAACTACGTGCGATTGATCGTGGGGTGTGACGCTTTCGTCATCTGCCTCTCGATCTTCGTCGGCTACCTGGCCCGCTTCTCGTGGGCGAGCCCGCCCGGGGTCACGATCCCGTACGCGTACATCGCGGTCGGGCTGGCCGCCGTGTGGCTGGTGATCCTGCGCGTCTCCCGCGGCTACGACGAGCGCGTGCTCGGCTACGGCACCGACGAGTACCGCCGGGTGGCCGGCGCGAGTCTGCGCCTGGCCGGTGCGGTCGCCATCCTCGGCTACATCGTCAACGTCGGCGTCTCGCGCGGCTTCCTCGCCATCACCTTCGTGTGCGGCACGGCCGGCCTCGTCATCGCCCGGTGGATCGCCCGCAAGACCCTGCACCGCGCCCGCATCCAGGGCCGGGGCTGGTCGCACCGGCTGCTCGTGGTGGGCGACGCCGCCCACGTCCTCGAGCTCGTCCGCCAGCTCAAGCGCGAGCCCTACGCGGGCTACCGCGTGGTCGGCGCCTGCATCCCCGAGGCCCTCGTGGTGCCGCGCTCGGTCGGCCTGCCGCCGCAGCAGCTCGGCGACGTGCCCGTGGTCGGCTCCTTCCGCACCATCGTCGAGTCGGCCACCAGCGTGTGGGCCGACACCATCGCCGTCACCGGCGCCGCCGAGCTGACCGCGTCCCGCCTGCGCCGCCTCGGCTGGCAGCTGGAAGGCAGCGGCATCGACCTCGTCGTCGCCCCCGCCCTCACCGACGTGGCGGGCCCGCGCATCCACACCCGCCCGGTCGCCGGCCTGCCGCTGATCCACGTCGAGCAGCCCGACTTCAAGGGCGGCGCCAAGATCGTCAAGAACGTGCTCGAACGCATCGTCGCCTTCTTCGCCGTCACCTTCACGCTGCCGCTGTTCCTGCTCATCGCGCTGCTCATCAAGCTCGACAGCCGGGGACCGGTGTTCTTCAAGCAGAAGCGGGTCGGCCAGCACGGGCACGAGTTCGGCGTACTCAAGTTCCGCACCATGGTGGTCGGCGCCGACCGGATGGTCGCCCAGCTCGCCTCGCAGAACGAGAGCAGCGGCCTGCTGTTCAAGATGCGCAAGGACCCCCGGGTCACCCGCATGGGCCGCATCCTGCGCAAGTACTCACTGGACGAACTGCCGCAGTTCATCAACGTCCTGCGCGGCGAGATGGCCCTCGTCGGCCCCCGCCCCCCGCTGCCGAGCGAGGTCGCCCGTTACGACGGCGACGTCGCCCGCCGCCTGCTCGTCCGCCCCGGCATCACGGGACTCTGGCAGGTCAGCGGCCGCTCCGACCTGTCCTGGGAGGACGGCATCCGGCTCGACCTGTACTACGTCGAGAACTGGTCGCTCACCTCGGATCTCGCCATCCTCTGGAAGACGTTCGGCGCGGTCATGGGGTCGAGGGGCGCGTACTAAACCCTTCAAGATCTTTATTTCCCGGGTTCGTCGATCTCACCTCCGCTCCTCGCGCGGGCGACCTCACCCCTGCACCCCCGCCCTTTGTCGCGACTGTCCGACTTGCGCCCCCACCGTCCGACGATCTTGCGCGAATGTCCGGGCATTTCGGGTATATCGGACGAAATTCGGGACACTCGCGCAAGATCGTCGACCATCTTGAAGATCGGGGCGCCACCATTCGGCCCTGGCCGGTTCTGGCTTTGTCGCGACTGTCCGACTTGTGCGGCCGGTCGGTGGCCGACGGGGTGATCATTTACGGCTGAGGTGTAAAAACGGCCTCCTGCTGCATGATCGTTTACGGTTCTGGAGCGCGTTGACCGACTCCCGTTACACCTGACGCGTCATTGATCATGCGGGTCGGACGGGATTTACACCTCAGCCGTAAATGATCAAGAATTCAGTACCCTGTGTCCGCATGGCGGAAGATCGTTCCCGCATCACGGGCCAGGGCCAACAGCGGGACGGCGTGGCCGTGATCCATAGCGGCCGGGATGTAGAAATGCACCCCTCGCCAAGATCCAACGTGGCTGGGATGTAGGAAATCGGCCTAGAGCGACATCTCGGCCGTAGTGGATCGAGGGTACGTGCCCGAAAACTACATCCCAGCCGCGAACGATCACCGCCCGGTCGATCCGCCCAGCCGCCATATCGGACAGTCGCGACAAAGCCAGGACCAGCCAGGGTCGGACGGCGGACCTGATCTTCAGAGCAGCCGACTCCTCAGAGCGATCGACTCGTCAGCACACTCGGCCCTTCATAGTGGTCGGCTCGTCAGCGCAGTCGGCCCTTCAGAGCGGTCGACGATCTTGCGCGAATGTTCGGGCATTTCAGGTGTTCCGGACGAAAT
>NZ_KE386823.1:0-69119 GCF_000428945.1 Hamadaea tsunoensis DSM 44101
CCCTGCCGCCACAGATTCTCGATCACCAACCGCAAATCCGCCGTCAGCACATGAGCCCTCGCCACCCGCGACCCCTCTCAACCAGCCAGCACCAAGAAGGTCAACGACCCACTTGCACCGACCGGTTGAGAGGAAGCCGAAAGGCCCGGACATTCGCGCAAGATCGTCGCAAACCCCTGCTGACGCGGCCAGCGGGACGGAGGCGGTGGCGGGACGGGTGAGGGCGGAAGGGTGGGGCTACTCGGAGGGCGGTAGCGGGACCTTCGGGGTGGCCAGGACCGCGAGCAGCACCAGGACCGATACGACGGTGACCCCGAGGAAGACGTGGTGGGTCGCTCGCGCCATGGCGGCCGGCGACGATCCGTCCCGCAGTACCGCGTTGGCGATCGCCCCGAACACCGCGACCCCCACCGCGCTCCCGACCGATCGGCTGAACATGTTGGTGCCGGTGACCACTCCGCGTTCCGCCCAGCCGACCGTCGTCTGGAGGCCGACCAGGGTGGGCGAGGCGGTGAAGCCGAGGCCCGCGCCCACGACGAAGCACGCGACGCCCACGGCCACCACTGTGGAGGATCCGGTCAGCAGGGCCGTCAGTACGCATCCCACGACGGTCAGCGCGGCGCCGATCACGGCCGTCGTCCGGAAGCCGAAGCGCATGAAGACGCGGCCGGACTGGGAGGCGGTGATCGGCCAGCCGATGGTGAGGGTCGCGAGCGCGAAGCCGGCGACGAGCGGGCCGGTGCCGAGGGCCTCCTGGACGAAGGTCGGCACGTAGGAGGTCAGGCCGATGAGCACCGCGCCGATGCCCAGGGAGACGAGGCTGCTGGTGACGATCACCCGGCGCCGGAAGACCCACAGCGGCAGGACCGGCTCGGCGGCGCGGCGTTCGGCGTACACGAAGGCGATCAGGAGCACGATGCCGGCCGCCGGTACGCCGATGCCCGCCGCCGACGCCCAGGACCAGGCTTCGCCGCCTTCGAGGAGGCCGAGGATGAGTAGCGTGCAGCCGCCCGTCAGCAGGCCCGCGCCCACGTAGTCGAGGGTGTGGCGGCTGCGGACGATCCGTTCCCGGAAGTTGCGCAGCAGGGTCAGGCCGGCGACGAGGCACAGCGGGATGTTGACGAAGAAGATCCAGCGCCAGCTCGCGTACTCGGAGAAGACGCCGCCCAGGGTGGGGCCGATGACCGCGGACATGGCCCAGACGCTGGCCATGTAGCCCTGGAACCGGCCGCGCTCGGCCACGGAGTAGATGTCGCCGGCGATGGTGAGGCTCATCGGCTGGATCGCCCCGGCGCCGATGCCCTGCAGCGCGCGGAACGCGATGAGCGCGCCCATCGTCCACGCGAAGCCGCACAGGATGGAGCCGAGCAGGAACAGGCCGATGCCGAAGAGCATGACCGGCTTGCGCCCGAACAGGTCGGCGAGCTTGCTGTACACCGGCACCGACACGGCCTGGGCCAGCAGGTACACGGAGAACAGCCAGGGGAACTGCGCGAAGCCGCCGAGGTCCGCGACGACCGACGGGACGGCCGTGGCGATGATCGTCGAGTCGATGGCGACCAGGCCGACCGAGAGCATGAGCGCGATGAGGATCGGGCCGCGCTCGGAGCGGAAGCCCACGCCGTCGCGCGGCCGGGAGGTCTCGCGATCCGACTCGGGCTCCGCCAGCGTCATGCACGAAATCCTAGTCGCCCCTTACGGGGGAAGATCTACCTGTCGCCTACCTGACCGTCTACCGGCCGCGCCGGCGCTCCAGGGCGTCGCGTGCCGCCGCCCGGGCCTTCGGAATGACCTGCTCCTGCATCTTCTGGCTGCGCAGCAGCTTGGTGAGGTAGAACAGCGCCCCGCCGAGCACGGCCATGTCGTCGAGGTAGATCGGGTCGGGCAGGATGTCGATCGGGAAGATCGTGTAGGCCAGGGCGCCCCAGAACGCCACCTTGCCGCCGGTGCCGGCCGCACCGAGCGCCCGTTTGACGCCGACCAGCCGGACGATGAGGCGGATCGCGCCGATCAGCGTGACGACGGCGACGAGCGCGGCGATCACGCCGAGCACGATCCAGGCTTGCCGCGACATCCGGTCCCTTTCCCGATCTTGAGAAGAACCCCAACACTCAGGCAGCAAGATACCCACCGCGTACGACGAATAATCTGGGACGGTGGACCCGCTCGCCGCTCGCGCAACCGCAGCCGCACGCATGAAGGCCCAAGGGCTCAGCTCACCGTCGGGCGACGGACTCGCGGTCGTCCGCCGGCTCGTCGGCCTGCAGGCTCAGGATCATTGGATCGCCCAGTACGCCGTACGCACTCGGGCCCGTTCCGGCCGGCTGGCGGACGTCGGGATCGCGTGGACCATGCGCGGGACGCTGCACCTGGTGGCGGCCGAGGATCTGCACTGGCTCGTCGACCTGCTCGGCCCCCGCCACGCGGCCGGGTACGCCGGCCGGCGCGCCCGGCTCGGCCTGACCGACGCTCTGCTGCGCACGGGCGTACGCGCCCTCGTCGACCGGTTGCCGGCCACGCGGGACGAGCTGCTGGCGGTGGCCGCCGAGGTGGGCGTCCCGGCCGGGCAGGCACGGGCGCACCTGCTCGCGTACGCGGGGATGACCGGGGAGCTCTGCCAGATCGACGGGGAGTTCCGGCGTATCCCGGCCGGCCGGAAGGTGCCCGACGACCTGGCCGGTGAGCTGGGCCGCCGCTACCTCACCGGGTACGGGCCGGCCTCCGCCGAGGACTTCGCCGCCTGGTCGGGCCTGCCGCTGACGGTGGCCCGGAAGGCGTTGCCGGATCAGGCCTCCACAAAGGACTCCGCGAAGGACGATGCGTCGCCGGTGCCCGGGGTGAAGCTGCTCGGCCACTTCGACCCCTACCTGCTCGGCTACCGTGACCGGACCTTCGCGCTCCCCGCCGCGTACGCCGGGAAGGTGCAGCGGGGTGGCGGTTTCCTGCAGCCGGTCGTGCTGGTCGACGGCATGGTGGCCGGCACCTGGACGCGTACGCAGGGCACGGGCAGGCGCAAGGGCGAGATGACGGTGAGCGTCGACGCCTGGGCGGACGTGCCGGCGGCCGGGCTGGCGGCGGAGGTCGAGGATCTCAACCGGGACTGGTGGCGGAGCTGACCCGGCGCCACGCGCCCGCGGCGAACACGCTCGCGGCGTAGGTGTGGGCCTGTTCGGGGCCGTCGAACCAGCGGGTCACCTGGCGGCCGCCGGGCTCGCGCAGGCGGATCTCCCAGGCGCCGAGATGGTTCGTGGTGATGTGCAGTTCGAGTGCCGTGCCGTCGACGTCGCCGGCCCACCGGCCGACCCGCCGGTGCTCGGCGATCTGTTGCGGCGTCCTGACGTCGTCTCGCCCAGAGTCTCGCCCGAAGTGTCGCCCAAAGCCCATGGGACGCAGCCTAGAAAACGGGCATGGCGGGGGGTCAAGGCTGACGCGCCGGACTGTCGGATGCCCGCCGTCTCCGTCACGATCTTGAACCCCCACGATCCCGCGGGAAGACGCCCATGATCCCGTTTGGATCAGCGATCGCCACGTAATCTTGGCCCAAGATTCGGGTGATTTCCCTGATCCAAACGGGATCGTGGCGAGCGCGGAGGTGTCCCTCAGCCGCGGCGGCGGCGCGACCCGACGGCCTGGGTCGCGGCGGTCCCGCCGAACGCCGGGCGCATCGTCTCCTCCGCCGCGGCCCGCTCGGCCTGCTGGCGGGCGAGGAACGCGCGGGCGGCGGTGTCGTCCTCCTTCGGCTCGGACAGCAGCGCGTAGAACAGCGCGACCACCACGAGGACGACGAGGACGATGATCGGCAGCAGCATGGTGCCGGCCGTGGCGCCCGACTGATCGTGCGAGACCGGCGACGGGGTCACCGAGACGGCCGCCATGCCGGTGAAGTGCATGCCGCACACGGCGAGGCCCATGAGCAGGGCGGACGCGAAGATGACGCCCGGCTTCGAGACGACGACGGTGAACCAGAGCGCCGCCGTGGCCGCGGCGACCGCGATCACGACGGAGGCGATCACGAGATTGCGCGCGTACGTGACGGTGCCGTCGACACGCAGCGCGGCCATGCCCATGTAGTGCATGGACGCCACGCCGATGCCGGTGAAGAAGCCGCCGAAGATCACCCGCGGTACGCTCGGCCGCCCCAGGCCGACGATGAACACGCCGATGCCGACCACCGCGACGGCCATGACCGCGCTGGCGATCGTGAGCGGCACGTTGAACAGGACCGGGGAGTTCGTGCCTTCGAGGCCGAAGCCGAGCATGGCGATGAAGTGCATCGTCCAGATGGCCGTCCCGCCGATCGCCCAGGCGGCGAGCAGCAGCCAGCCGGCGCGGCGTACGCCCGGCGGCAGCTTGCGTGCCCGCGCGGTGCAGGTGAGGCCGAGCAGGGAGCCGAGAACCGAGAGCGTGTACGCGAGGATCGGGGTGATCGGCCCATACGCGAAGTGATGGACGCCGTGCATGAGGACTGCTCCTACCTGGGCCGATCGTCATGACGGCCCGAGGCACGGTAGCAGCTTGATCGGCTTCGTCGCCTCAGCCGATCAGGCATCTGACCAGGGACTATCTACGTAGAACCAGGTCATCCGACCGAGGTGTAAGCAAGAACACCGCGGTTGATCAGGTTGATCGCCTGCCGGGCGGCGGTACGCACACCGTCCGGCGTACCGGCGGCCTCACCGATCTGGCCCAGCAGATCGACCACCTGGCGCGCCCAGCGTACGAAGTCGCCGGCGGGCAGCTCACTGTCCAGTCCGGCCACACTGGCCAGCACCTTCGCCAGCGGCTCGCCGCGCGCCCAGCGGTAGATCGGCCACACGAAACCGAGATCCGGCTCCCGCGTGAGGGCCAGGCCGTGCTCGCGCTCGTCCACCACCAGACCGTGGTAGAGGCGCAGCACCTCCTCGATCGCCTCGGTCACCGGCCCGCGCGGCAGTGCCGCCCGGTCCTCGGACTCCCGGCGCGCCTCGTAGACCATCACGGACACCGTCGCCGCGAGCTCCGCCGGGCCCAGCCCGTCGAAGACCTCGTTGCGCAGGCACTCGGCCACCAGCAGGTCCGCCTCGGTCCAGATCCGGGCCAGCATCCGGCCCGCGTCGGTCACGCCGCCGCCGTGCAGCGCCTTCGTGTCCGGCGCCAGGTAGCCACGCGCCGCCAGCAGGGCGCAGACCCGATCGAAGGTACGCGCGAGCGACCCCGTCCGGCTGGCGACCTTCTCCCGCATCTGGTCGGTGTCGCGTTCGAGCCGGTGCCGCCGCTCGGCCCAGCGGGCGTGGTCCTCCCGCTCGGGGCAGGCGTGGCAGGGGTGCTTGCGCATCTCGTGGCGCAGCCGCAGGATCTCCTCGTCCTCGCCGCTGTTGGACTTGGCCCGGCCCCGGCGCCCGCCCCGGCCGTGTTCCAGGCCCAGGGCGGCCATGCCCGCCGCGAGGTCCCGGCGCTCGGCGGGGTTGCGGTGGTTGACGTGCTTCGGCAGGCGCAGGTGGCCGAGCACCTCGACCGCGGCCGGGAACTCCCCGGCGGCCAGCCGGCCCGCCCAGCGGTCCTCGGTGATGACGAGCGGACGCGGCTCGCCGAACCCGCCGACGCCGGGATCGAGGACGAGGGCCAGCCCCGCCCGGCGCCCCGACGGTACGCGGATCACGTCGCCCGGCTTGAGCGCCTCCAGCGACCGGGCAACCTCGGCCCGGCGGTGCTGCTGCGACTGGCGGGCCAGGTGCCGCTCGCGGTCGGCGATGGCCACCCGGAGCGCGAAGTACTCGGCGAAGTCGCCGAGGTGGCAGGTGGCCTCCCGGCCGAACTGGTCCATCGTCTCGATGTTGCGCTGCACCTGGCGCGCGACGCCGACGACCGAACGGTCGGCCTGGAACTGCGCGAACGACGATTCCAGCAGGTCGCGGGCGCGGTCGGCGCCGACGGAGCCGACCAGGTTGACGGCCATGTTGTAGGACGGCCGGAAGCTCGACCGCAGCGGATACGTACGCGTCGACGCGAGCCCGGCCACGTGCCGCGGGTCCACGTCGGGGCCCCACACCACGACGGCGTGCCCCTCGACGTCGATCCCCCGGCGCCCGGCGCGGCCGGTGAGCTGGGTGTACTCCCCCGGCGTCAAGTCCACATGGGCCTCGCCGTTGTACTTGACCAGGCGTTCCAGGACGACGCAGCGGGCCGGCATGTTGATGCCCAGGGACAGCGTCTCGGTGGCGAAGACCGCCTTCACCAGGCCCTGGACGAACAGCTCCTCGACGATCTCCTTGAACAGCGGCAGCAGGCCCGCGTGGTGGGCGGCCAGGCCGCGCTCCAGGCCGTCGAGCCACTCCCAGTAGCCGAGCGCGCCGAGGTCCTCCCCGGGCACGGAGGCCATCCGCCGCTCGACGATGTCGCGGATCTGGGCCCGCTCGTCCGGGCTGGTCAGCCGCAGGCCGGCCTGCAGGCACTGCTGGACGGCGGCGTCGCAGCCGGCCCGGCTGAAGATGAAGACGATCGCGGGCAGCAGGCCCTCGCGGTCGAGCCGGTCGACGATCTCCGGCCGGTGCACCAGCTGCCGGCGGCCGCGCTGGCCGCGGCCGCGCCCGTCGCCCGCGTCCATCCGGCGGCCCACCTCGCGGGTGTGGCGCAGCAGTTCGGGATGCACCTCGTGGGACCGGGCCGCCTCGGCGTCGTGGAACAGGTCGAACATCCGCTTGCCGACCAGCATGTGCTGCCACAGCGGGACCGGCCGGTGCTCGCTCACCACGACCTCGGTCTGGCCGCGCACGGTGACGAGCCAGTCGGCGAACTCCTCGGCGTTGGACACGGTGGCCGACAGCGAGACCAGGTTCACCGTCTCGGGCAGGTGGATGATCACCTCTTCCCAGACCGCGCCGCGGAACCGGTCGGCGAGGTAGTGCACCTCGTCCATGACCACATAGGACAGTCCGGCGAGGGCGGACGAGCCCGCGTAGAGCATGTTGCGCAGCACCTCGGTGGTCATGACCACCACGGGCGCGTCGCCGTTGATCGCGTTGTCGCCGGTGAGCAGGCCGACCTTGGCCGCGCCGTGCACCTGCACCAGGTCGTGGAACTTCTGGTTGGACAGCGCCTTGATCGGGGTGGTGTAGAAGCACTTGCGGCCCTCGCGCAGGGCCAGCTGCACCGCGAACTCCCCGACGACGGTCTTGCCCGCCCCGGTGGGCGCGCACACCAGGACACCGGAGCCCCGCTCCAACGCCTCGCAGGCGCGCTGCTGGAAGTCGTCCAGCTGGAACTCGAGTCCGGCGGTGAAGTCGGCCAGCGCCGGGAAGGCGGACCGGCGCCGCGACGCCGCGTACCGCTCGGACGGGCTCGGCTGCTCGGTGAGGCTCGGCTGCTCGGTGAGGCTCGGCGGCTCGCTGAAGCTCGGCCGCTCGGACGGGCTCGGCCGCTCGGTGCGGCTGGGCCGCTCTGCGGGGCTGGGCGGCTCGCCGGGGCTCGTCATGAGTCGAGCCTAGTTCCTGGGGCCGACACTATGCACCAAGGTATCCACGGCAACGCAGGTCCGCGCGGCGTGGACGGTATCGTGCACTGGTGCCTGTAACGCCCGATCGCCGCCTCGACGCCGTGCTCTTCGACTTCCACGGCACCCTCGCGATGACGCAGGATCCGGTCACCTGGGTCGGCGCCGCGCTGGTGGATCTCGGCGTGGCGCTGGACCGCGGCAGGCTCACCGTGCTCGCCGACCGCCTCGCCACGGCGGGCGGGCTGCCCGGTATCACCCGTGACATCCGGATCCCGCCGCACCTCGCCGAGGTGTGGGCCGACCGCGACCTGTCCGAGTACGCGCACCGCGCCGCGTACGTGGGACTGGCCCGGACGGTGCAGACGGACCACGAGGGGCTGGCCGAGGCGGTCTACGAGCGGATCCTGGCGCCCGAGGGCTGGGTGGTCTACCCCGACGCCGTCCCGACGATCAAGGCGCTGCTGGCCGCCGGGGTCGCCGTCGGCGTGATCTCCAACATCGGCTTCGACATCCGCCCGCTGCTGCATGCCTGGGGGCTCGGCGACCTGCCGGCGATCCTGTCGTACGAGGTCGGCCTGATCAAGCCGGACCAGAAGATCTTCTACCGGGCCTGCGCGATGCTCGGCGCGGAGCCGGAACGCACCCTCATGGTCGGCGACACGCCGGCCGACGCCGGTGCGGTCTACGCCGGCCTGCGCTCGCTCATCGTGCCCGCGGCGAACCCCGGCACCGCGAACGGCCTGAGCGCCGCCCTGCACCTGGCCTTCCCGTCGATGGAGTGACGCACCGTCCGGCTGCTCGCTGCTCGGCTGCTCACTGCTCGGCTGCTCACTGTTCGACAGCTCACCGGCGGGTCCGCGTCTTGGCGCTGCGCAGCGCCTCGGCGAACGACGGCAGCAGCCCGCGTACGCGAGGGTGGCCGCGGACGCGGTTGAGGGCCCGGTAGAGGCTGCGCAGATCCGCCCGGGCGGTGGCCGAGTCGACCCCGTTGATCACGGCGAGCACGGGTTCGGCGATCGCGCACGCCGCTTCCAGCTCGTCCAGGCAGGCCGTGGACAGCGCCAGCCGCGCCCCGAACCGCGCTCGTACGCGGTGCGAGTCCGGGCTGACGTTCGCGTACTCCACCGCGAGGGCGTCGGCGGCCTCCCGGTAGCGGCCCAGCTCGTGCAGGGTCCACGCGGTCACGAAGGCCATGTTGCCGGGTGCTGAGCTGCCGAGGGGGATCCCGCATTCGGCGGTGGCGGCGAGTTCGCGCGCCCGGTCGAGCGCTCCCAGGGCGGCGGTCTCGTCGCCGGCCAGCGCGTACCCCTGCGCTTCGCGCTGGGTGGCCAGCTCGCGCAGCCGCCGGCTCGCCCGCGGCGTCTGCGCCCGTTGCGCGTACGCGAGCACGTCGGCGAAGTTCTCCTGGTAGAGGGCCAGTTCGGCGTGGCGTACGAGGGCGTAGGTCACGAGTTCCTCGTCGCCGGCGGCCCGGGCGAGCGCCACGGACTGATCCGTCCACCAGGCGGCCGCCCGGTCGTCCCCGCTCTCCTGCGCCATCCAGCCGATGTACTCGACCAGGCGGGCGGCCAGCCGGAAGCCGTCCTCCCGGTCGCGGCCGGCGGCGGCGAGGGCGGCCGCGCGTACCGTGTTGGCCTGCGGGACGAGCAGCTGGATCATCGCGGCCGGCGGCAGCACCTGGCCCATCCGGCGGGCCTCGGCGAGCAGGCCGCCGAAGACCGCCATGCCGCCGGGCGGCGGAGCCGAGATCGGGGCGCCGACCGACCACGCGACGGTACTGTCCTGTTCGGACGGATCGCGGGCTGTGAACTCCAGGTGCCCGTCGGCCGCCAGCCGCAGGGTCCACTGGTCGCCGAGTCCGGACGGTGCCGACCCCGCCGACGGCCCCGCGGCCGAGGCGGGCACCATGCTGACCAGCTCGCCGCGCAGGCCGAGCACGCCTTCCAGCCGCTTCGCCAGGTCGGCGCTCGGCTGCTTGGCACCGGCCTCCACATTGCCCAGATGGCCCTTGCTGTAGCGGACCAGTTCGGCGAGGCGCCCCAGGCTGACCCCGGCCCGCGTACGCGCGAGTCGCAGCCGCCCGCCGAACGTGGCCGGCGACTCGGCGACCGGCGGCACGGCGGCACGGCGTGGCTCGTTTCCCGTCACAGGACTCACGGTAGGCGGCTTATGGCGGTGGCAAGCATCAACCATCCGTCATCGCCCGTCCGGGCGACTCATTCGCATGCGACGATCTTGTCGGCGCCGAACCTCGGCCGCGAAGATGCCCGCGGCCGGCCGGGAGGATTCAGCCCAGAAGGGTCAGCGCCCCCGGTACCGCCGTGATCGTGACCGGCAGGGCGAACGCGGGTTCCCCGTCGGCGTACGCGGTGATGCCCGGGCTCTCGACGGTGATCGTCCGGCCCCGGCGGCTGTGGACGGCCGGATGCTCGACGTGCGTTCCGGCGTACACCCGGGGCTTGATCCGCATGAGGGTGAGGCGCGAGACGCGTACGGCGTAGACGAGGTCGAGCAGGCCGTCGTGCGGGTCGGCGGCCGGGCAGATCCGCATGCCGCCGCCGTAGCGGGCGGTGTTGCCGACGGCGGCGAGCACGCCCTCGAACTCCAAGGTCTCGCCCTCCCCTGTGCCATCGCCCGTGCCACCGTCGATCGTGATCCGGTAGGGGCGGGCCCTCAGCCGGGCCAGCTCCAGCAGGATGGCGAGGTCGTAGCGGCGCGGGCCGCGGGGGAAGCGCATCCGGTTGGCCAGGTCGTTGACCAAAGTGTCGAACCCGAGCCCGGTCACCCCCGCCGACCAGCGCACGCCGGCCGCGGCCTCGATGCGGGCGAGGTCCACCGCGCGCGTGCGGCCGGTGGCGATCGCGCGCGCCGCGGCCACCGGGTCCGCGGGCAGGCCCAGGCAGGCGGCCACGTCGTTGCCCGTGCCGGCCGGCACGATGCCCAGCGCCACACCCGTCCCGGCCACCGCCTGCAACGCGAGGTTCATCGTGCCGTCCCCGCCCACGGCGACCAGGGCGTCCGCGCCGTCGGCGACGGCGGCCGCACACGCCTGTCGCGCCTCCTCGGGGGTACGCGCGGTCAGCCGCTCGGCACCCGGCCCCAGAGCCGCCAGGACACCGTCGATCGCGCCGGCCTGCCGTCCACGGCCCGCCGACGGGTTGACCAGCACCGCGATGCGTTCCACTCGTCCGCCATCCCTGTCGTAGGGAGCCATCCCTGTCGTAGTGGAGTGAGTATGCACTCCGCGTGACGGGAAGGAAATCAGCCCGCACCACCGGTGGTGATGCGGGCTGATGCGTCGTGCTGGACCGGCTGTCGTGCGGGACCGGCCTACGTCATGTCGTCCCAGCGGTCACGCCGCTCCTCGACCGGTGTCGGCGCCTGGACCGGGGCCGGCGCGGCGATCGGCTCGGAGGCCTCGATCTTGTCCGGGTGGTAGTCCAGTTCCGAGACCTCGTCGTCGTCGAGGTCGCCGTACTCCTTGCTGCGCTTGCGGGCCCGGCGCTTGTCGTTGATGAGCGCGACGGCGACGGCCAGGAAGTACAGCAGGGACAGGCAGGTCGCCAGCAGCGTCATGCCGAACGGGCTCGGGTCGGGGGTCACGATCGCCGCGAACGCGAAGCAGACGAAGATGACGACCCGCCACCAGCCGAGCATGCGCTTGCCCGTGGCCACTCCCGCGAAGTTCAGCAGCAGCAGCAGCACCGGGAACTCGAACGAGAGCCCGAACAGCAGCACCAGGTTCGTGACGAACGAGATGTAGCTGGTCACCTCGAGGGCCTGCGGTGTCGTGACACCGAACTCCAGGATGAAGTGCAGGCTCTTCGGCAGGACGGCGCCCGCGAGCGTCGCGCCCAGGATGAACAGCGGGCCGGCGATGCCGCCGAAGGCGTAGGCCCACCGGCGCTCGTGCTTGTGCAGGCCCGGCGCGATGAACGCCCACAGCTGGTACAGCCAGACCGGCGCCGAGACGACGAGCCCCGCCCAGAGCGACAGCTTCAACTTGATCATGACACCGTCGGTGGCGCTCAGCTGCAGGAAGGCACACTTGCCGTCGCCGCTCAGGTTGAGGTCACAGTACGGGATCTGGATGAAGTCGAAGAGCTTCTGCGAGAAGTAGAAGCCGATCGCGAACCCGATGAGGACCGCGATGCTCGCCCGGAACAACCGGGTACGCAGCTCCCGGATGTGCTCGACGAGAGTCATCGAGCCGTCGGAGGCGCGTTGGAACTGCGTCGGCTGTTTGCGCCGACGTGCCGGGGTAGTCACGCCGGACTGGCTCAGCGGTCGGCGACGCGCTGCACCGGGTCGACGACAGGCTGCTGCACGTCACCGGCGAGCGGCTGGCGCGCGGCCTGAGCATCGGCCTTCTCGGCGAGGTTGCTTTCGGCCTTCTCGTCTTCCATCAGACCCTTGGTCTCGGCCTTCATGATCCGCATCGAACGGCCCAGCGAGCGGGCGGCGTCAGGCAGCCGCTTCGAGCCGAAGATGACCACGATCACAACAACCAGCAGGATGATGTGCCACGGCTTGAGGGCGCCCATGTCGTGCTCCAATTTGATCAAGTTGAGGGGCGTGTCGGGCCCCATCCTACGTGCGTTTCTCCGGATCGCCACGTCCACCTGTGACGGCGGCACCTCCGGCGGATGAAGTGTTGATGATCCGGCGCACCCCCGTCAACCAGCCGTTTGTTCCTTTTTGCGGGCCTTCGCGGTAATGGTTGTGATCCGCGCCTGAGTGATCGCAATTTTCGCCTGCAATATTTCGGCTTCTTCGCGCAACCCGTCTGCGCGCTCGCCGATTTTCTGGGCCTCGATCAATCGTCGCTGCAGATCGATCTGGACCCGCTGCAGAGCGGGCAGCCGGCGCAGAACGGCCCGGACCGCCAGTCCCGGTACGAGAAGGCTCACGACGACAACGGCCAGCACAATCCACCCGATCACGCGAGAAACGTACCGCACACCCGGCCGGACTTCCCGGCAAGCGGGGTCGGGGCCGTGGCACCGTCACGCGTACGCGGCGAGGGTCTCCAGGATGGCGGCGCGCACCGAGTCGGCCAGTTCGGCCGGGGCGACGACCTCGGCGCCCGGGCTCAGGCCCAGCACGAACCGCCGAGCCCAGTCCAGGTCGCTGACCCGCAGGGTGACCAGCCACTCCTCGGGCGTGATCTCCTCCACCCGGTCGACCGGGTAGTACTCGGTGATCCAGCGGTCGCCGCGGCCGATCCGGACCGTCACCGAGGGCAGCTCCGGGGCCGGGCGGAAGACGCGGGAGATCTCCGCGGCCGTGCGCGCCTGCGGCGGCGGGCAGGCGGCCTCGTCCAGCTCGGTCAGGGCGTCGATGCGGTCCACCCGGAACATGCGTACGCCCTGGGAGCGGCGGCACCAGGCCTCCACATAGGAGCGCCCCTCGGCGATGATCACGCGCAACGGGTCGACGACGCGCTCGGAGGTCTCGTCGCGGGTCGCGGAGTAATAGGTGATGCGCAGCGCGTGCCCGCTCTCCACCGCGGCCCGCACCGTGGCCAGGCGGTCGTCGCCGCCCGGGGACTGCACGGCGATGGGCGCGTCGGCGTACTCGCCGGCGGCATTCTCGATCTTGGCGAGCGCCCGCTGGATCGCGTCCCGCTGGGCGATCCCGGGCGTCTCGGCGAGCATCCGCAGGGCCACCACCAGGGCGGTCGCCTCGTCCGGGGTCAGCCTCAGCGGCCGGTCGATGCCGGCGTCGTAGGTGATCGTCACCCGGTCGCCGTCGAAGGCCATGTCGATCAGGTCGCCGGGGCCGTAGCCGGGCAGCCCGCACACCCAGAGCAGTTCCAGGTCGTCGCGCAGCTGCGCCTCGGTCGCGCCGAGGTCGGCGGCCGCCTGCGCGATCGGCACACCCGGCCGCGACAGCAGATAGGGCACGAGGTTCAGCAACCGCGCCAGGCGCTCGGCCGACGTCGTGGCCGGTCGGCCGCTCGGAGTCGCCGTCACGCCGCGACCTCCTCCCGCTCCCGGGACGGTGCCACCGTGGGGACCGCTGCCGGGACCGCCGCAGGGGTCGCTGCCGGGGCAGTCTGTGCCGCGGCCGCGCGGGCGGCCGACGCCGGGCCGGCCGCGACACCGGCCATCTCACGCAGCCGGGCCACCAGGGCGTCACGGACCTCGGCGGGTTCGAGCACGGTCACGTCCGGGCCGTACTTCACGAGCCAGCCGGCCAGGCCGTGCGGCTCCGCGTAACGCAGGGTCAGGATGTCGCCGTCCGGCGTGGCCTCGACCGCCTCGGCCCAGCGGCGTACGCCGGCGGCCCGTCCCGCGCGAGCCAGCACCCGGGCGGACCGGGACCGGTCGACGGGGCCGGACCAGCTGGCCACGTGGCTCATGAGGTCGAGGTCGGCGGGCGGGGTGAAGGCGCCCGGCGCGCCGGTCAGCCGGACCGAGCCGACGATGCGCGACAGCCGGAAGCAGCGCGCGGCGCCGCGGTCGGTGTCGTGGCCGACCACGTACCAGCGGCCGCGCCAGCAGACGACGCCCCACGGCTGCAGGTGGCGGGTGCTCGACTTGTCGTCCTCCGGCACCCGGTACGCGAACACGACCGCCCGCCGCTCGCGGGCGGCGGTGGCCAGCGGCGTGAAGGCGGGGTCGACGGCGACGACGGGTTCGATGCCGAGGGTGGCCTGCTCGTCGACCTCGATGCCGCCCGCGCGCAGCTTGGCGAGGCCGGAGCTGGCGGCGGCGGCGAGGCCGGCGTGGCGCCAGAGCCGGGCGGCGACGCCGACGGCGGCGGCCTCGTCGGGCGCGAGCGGGATCTCCGGCAGGCCGTAGTCACGCCGTGCGATGCGGTAGCCGGGCTCGGCGTCGAAGATGCTGGCGGTCCCGATCTCCAGCGGTACGCCCAGCTCGCGCAGCTCGGCCTTGTCCCGCTCGAACTTGCGTTGGAAAGCCTCGTGTTCACGCAGGTCGTCGGGGTCGTGCTCGTAGCCGGGGACGGTCGCGGCGATCTGGGCAGCCGTGAGGAACCTGCGGGTGGACAGCAGGCAGATCACCAAGTTGACGAGTCGTTCGGTCCGGCTGCGTGACACGGTGCAACGCTAGCAGCGTCCGCCGTTCCCGTCGCGCCCGGCTCGGCCACGGATCGTACGGATGTTCGGATCGGCCGCCCGCCGAATCCGCCATATGCGTTCTTTTGCCGACAATCGCCGCGACAATTACGCTGTGGCGATGTCCCCCGAAAGCGCGGACGCGAAACCGCCCGCCGCCGGCTCCGGCGCGGAACCGGCCGGCACTCCGGAGCCGGGTAACGCCGCCAAGCCGGGCAGTCCGGGCAGTCCGGGCAGCATCGCCGCGAAGCCGGGCAGCATCGCGAAGCCGGGCAGTATCGCGGCCCGGTCGCCCGCCGGCGGCGACGGGGCGAAGCCCGAGAGCCTCCGCACAGTGATCATCGCCGGGCTGGCCAACCTGGGGATCGCCGTGGCGAAGGCGGCAGCCGGGCTGTTCACGGGCTCCTCGGCGATGCTGTCCGAGGCCGCGCACTCGTTCGCCGACACGATCACCGAGGTGCTGCTGTTCACCGCGCTGCGGCAGGGCGACCGCGAACCCGACGACCAGCACCCCTTCGGCTACGGCAAGGCCACCTACGTCTGGGCGTTCCTCGCCGCGCTGTTCACGTTCGTCGGCGGCGCGGGATTCGCGATCTGGCACGGCGTGACGACGCTGATCGCGGGCGAGGACCTGTCCGACATCTGGATCAACTACATCGTGCTCGCGGTCTCCTTCGTGCTGGAGGGCACGTCCCTGCGCAACGCGCTCGGCCAGGTGCGCTCCGGCGCCCGCCGGTTTCGCATCCGCGGCCGCGTGTACCTGCGCCACACGCCCAACACGACGCTGACCGCCGTGACGCTGGAGGACTCGGCGGCCCTCGTCGGTCTCGTGCTGGCCGCCGCCGGCCTCGGCCTGTCCCAGCTCACGGGCTCACCGGTGTGGGACGCGATCGCCTCGATGGCGATCGGCGTACTGCTGTTCGGGGTGGCGGCGACGCTCACCACGCTGAACGTCTCCCTGCTCATCGGCCGGTCGGTGCCGGAGAGCCTGCGCGAGCGGATCCGCGACGACCTGCTCGGCATACCGGAGATCGCCGCCGTCCCCCGGCTGCTCACCATGGAACTCGGGCCGGGCACGCTGCTCGTCGCGGCCAAGGCCGACTTCGTCGACGAGATCACCGCCGCCCGGGTGGAGGCCGCCGCCGACGAGGCCGAGCGCCGGCTGCGCGAACGCTACGAGGGCATCCGCTACGTGTTCCTCGACCCGACCGGGCGGCCGCCGGGCGGGTTCACCGGCGGCGTACCGGGTGCGCCGCCCGAGGGGTCCTGAACGATCCGGTTACTGTGCACCTGTGATCAGGTGGCGCTCCGGTGAAGTCGAGTCGGTCGGGCGGCGTTGGCGCGGGGCGGTCGAGTGCTCCGTACGCGTCGACCGGCGTACCGAGGCCGACCCGGAGACGGTACGCGCGCTCGCGTACCCCCGGCTCGTCGGCGAACCCGAGGCCGGCGACCGGGTGCTGCTGAACACGAACGCCCTGGCGCTGGGCCTCGGCACCGGCGGGTACGCCCTGGTCGTCGCGTTCCCCGACCGGCTGCCCGTGGACGCCGTCGGCCCCGAGCACGGGCCGGGACACATCGTGAAGGCCCGGTACACGCCGATGCAGGCGATCTGCCTGGCGGCCGACGAGCCGGACTCCCCGCACCACGCGACCCTGGCCGCGGCCGAGGACGTCGGCGGGATGCCGGTCGTGGTGGCCGACTTGCACTCGGCGCTGCCCGCCATCCTCGCGGGCGTGCACGCCGACCGGCCCGACGCGCGGGTCGCGTACGTGATGACGGACGGCGGGGCGCTGCCGGGCTGGTTCTCCCGGACGGTCTCCGACCTCGCCGATCATCTCGCCGGGACGGTGACGGTCGGGCAGGCGTACGGCGGCGATCTGGAGGCGGTCACCGTCCACACCGGACTGCTGGCGGCCCGGCACGTGCTCGGCGCCGACGTGGCGGTCGTCGCGCAGGGCCCGGGCAACCTCGGCACCGGTACGCCGTGGGGCTACTCCGGCGTCGCGGCGGGCGAGGCCGTCAACGCGGCGGCCGTGCTCGGCGGGCGGCCGGTCGGCTCGCTGCGCATCTCGGACGCCGACCCCCGGCCGCGCCACCGCGGCGTCTCGCACCACAGCCTGACCGCGTACGGGCGGGTGGCCCTGGCACCGGCCGATCTCGTCGTGCCCGCCGGCCTGCCCCGGGGACTGGCCGTGCAGGTCGCGGAGGCGGTCGCGCCGCTCGCCCACCGGCACCGGGTCGTGTCCGTCGAGTGCGAGGGGCTGGACGACGCGCTGCGGCGCAGCCCGGTCAAGCTCTCGACGATGGGCCGCGGGCTCGACGCGGACCACGCGTACTTCCTCGCGGCGGCCGCCGCCGGCCGGTACGCGGCGCAGCTGCTGAGCGCATGACCCCGGATCGCGTGCACCCGTGATCCGGATCAGCCTGGACGAGCCGACCCTGGCGCGTACGCGTATCGCGATCTCCCCGCTGTGGGAGACCGTCTGCTCGTTGTTCCTCCTCGACCGGGCCGCCCCGGGGAGCCTCGGCTTCCCCTACGACCGCTGGGAGCCGACGGCCAGGGCCGCGTACGCCGACCACGCCGAGGTCCTGCGGCGCGTACGCGGTGCCCGGTTCCCCGATTTCCTCTGCCCGGCCCCGGAGTCGGCCACACCGTCCATAGCGGACGAACTCGCGGCGCTGGCGGCCACCCCGGACGACGTGATCGAGGCCGGGCTCGCCGGCTACGACAGCGCGTACCTCGCCGCGTTCCGCCGTCCCGGCGAGGTACGCCGCTGGGCCGATGCGCTCCACGCGTACTGGGAAAGGGCGTTGGAGCCGGTGTGGGGCGGGATGCGCGCCGCGCTGGACGAGGAGGTGCTCAACCGCGCGCGGGCGCTGGCCACCGACGGGCCCGACCGGCTGCTCGCGGACCTGCACGACCGCGTTCGATGGGAGCCGCCCACCCTGACGCTGGTGAAGCACGAGGAGGCGGACATCCCCGGGACCGACCGGCGGCTGCTGCTGATCCCGCTGATCTTCTCGCGGGGCGCGCTGATGTGCAGCAGCGAGAACCCCGCCGTGATCGCGGTCTCCTACCAGGCGCGCGGCGCCGTGGTCCTGGCCGACGACCGCCCGGCGCGCGCGAGCGACGGGCTCGCGCTGCTGCTCGGCAAGGGCCGCGCCCAGGTGCTGCGGGCGCTCGCGACCCCTTCGACGACCGCGACGCTGGCGGGCCTGCTCGGGCTCGCCCCGAGCACGGTCTCGGAGCATCTGTCGGTGCTGGTCACCGCGGGCGTCGCCTGGCGTCGGCGGGCCGGTCGCCGGGTGCTGTACGGCCTGGAACCGGCGGGCCTCGCGATGGTCTCCCTCATCACCCCTGCCCACCGCGCGGCGGCCTGATACGCGGAGGTGCGGCGCGACCTGACCGCGGCGCAGGATGCGTCGCCCCACTGTGCTGGCAGTGGAGGCCCCCAGGGCCGGAACGGTCTCCCGCGCGAGGAGCGGAGGTGAGATCGACGAACCCGGGAAATAAAAGATCTTGACGAGCTTGATCCTCATCTGGGCTCAGCATTCGGCCGGCGCCGAATTCGTTTCGGCGAAACCATGATCAACGGTACCGTCCGTCCCCGTGAGTGACTATGCGATCGAGGCAGACGGCTTGCGGCGCAGCTACCGCAGCCGGACGGGGTGGCTGCGGCCGCAGACCACGGTGGTCGACGCCGTCCGGGGCGTGACCTTCGCGGTCGGCCGGGGCGAGCTGTTCGGCCTGCTCGGGCCGAACGGCGCCGGCAAGACCACGACGATCAAGATGCTGAACACCCTGCTCATCCCCACCGCGGGCACCGCCCGGGTGCTCGGGCACGACGTCGTGCGCGAGACCCGCGAGGTACGCAAGCGGATCGGCTACGTCTTCGGCGGCGACCGCGGCCTCTACGAGCGCCTGTCGGCCCTGGACAACCTGCGCTACTTCGCCGAGCTGTACGGCGTACCGGCGCGGGAGCAGAAGGCGCGCATCGGCGAACTGCTGGAGCTCGTCGGCCTCACCGGCCGCGAGGGCGAGCGCGTCGAGGGCTACTCCCGCGGCATGCGCCAGCGCCTGCACATCGCGCGCGGCCTGCTGCACCGGCCCGAGGTCCTGTTCCTCGACGAGCCCTCCATCGGCGTCGACCCGGTCGCCGCCCGCGACCTGCGCAAGACCGTCGCCGACCTCGCCGCCGGCGGGACCACGGTCCTGCTCACCACGCACTACATGGCCGAGGCCGACGAACTCTGCGACCGGATCGCCGTGATCGCGGGCGGCGAGCTGCGCGCCCTCGGCACCCCCACCGAGCTCAAGCGCCACGCGGACGGCCGCCGGGTGGTCGAGGTCGAGGCGTACGGCGTCGCCCCCGGCACCGTCGAGCTCCTGCAGGCCCTTCCCGGCGTACGCGGCGTGCAGATCGAGGAGTCCGGCGCGGCCCAGCTGCTCACGGTCCAGTCGGAGTCCGATGTGGACGTGCAGTCGGACGTGCTGGCGGCCCTGAACGGCGTACGCCTCGGCCGCGTCAGCGCCCGGCAGCCGACGCTGGAGGACGCGTACGTGGCGATCGTGTCCGGCGACGGCGGTCCGGCGCGGGAGAGCCTGGTGGCCGCATGAGAACGCTGCGGATGCTCTGGATCGGCACGATCATGCAGGTGAAGATGTCCTCGCGGGGCACCTTCGAGATCGCCACCGCGATGATCATGCCGATCGTGCAGGCGACCGTGGCGGTCTACCTGCTGCGGGCGGCCGACTCCCCGCACCGGATGATCGAGGCCGCGGTCGGCGCCGGACTGATGGGCGTGTGGTCGACGGTCCTGTTCGGTTCCGGCGGCGCCATCCAGCGCCAGCGGTTCATGGGCACCCTGGAGATGCTCATGCTCGCTCCGCGCAATCCCGCCGGCACGATCCTGCCGATCACGATCGCGACCGGCCTCACCGGCACGTACGCGATGATCGCCACGCTCGGCTGGGGCTGGCTGGTCTACGGCATCCGGCCGGAGTTCGCCCACCCGTGGCTGTTCCTGGCCGCGGTACCGGCGTGCGTCCTCGGCCTCGGCATGTTCGGCCTGCTGCTGGCGTCGACGTTCGTGCTGATGCGCAACGCCAACGCGCTCTGCAACACGCTGGAGTACCCGATCTGGCTGCTGTCGGGCATGCTCGTGCCGATCACCGTCCTGCCGGCCTGGACCGGGCCGCTGGCCGACATCCTGCCGACGACCTGGGGCGCCCGGGCCGTGCACGAGGCCACCTCCGGCGGCGCCGTCTGGCCCGCGATCGCCTGGTGCCTCGGCATCAGCGTCGCCTGCTTCGCCCTCGGGGCACTGTCCATGACCTACGTCGAGCGGCGGGCGCGTACCGCCGCCACACTGGCCCTGGCCTGAGGAGGCGGCGATGCGACTGCTCACCATCGGCGGCGTGATCTCCTATCGCGCCCTGTTCAACTGGGCCACCCCGGCCATGTTCATCGGTACGCTGCTCGTCGGCCCGGTGTTCCAGCTGCTGTTCTTCGCGTACCTGGGGCGGCAGCTGGGGGTGGCCGACGACGGGTTCTACATCGTCGGCAACGCCGTGCTGGCCGCGTCGGCGCTGTGCCTGTTCGGCGGCTCGATGGCGGTGCTGAACGAGCGCCGTTTCGGCACGCTGGGCCACGTGCTGCTGTCCCCGCGCAGCCGGACCCTCACGTGGATCGGCCGCGCCCTGCCGTACGCGGGCAACGGCCTGCTCGTCGCCGCGTTCACGCTGGTGATGGGCAAGCTGCTGCTCGGCCTGCCGATCCCGGCCGGAGCCTGGCCGGGCCTGGCCGCCACCCTGGCCAGCGCGGCGCTCGCGTGCGCGGCGTTCGGCCTGGTCCTCGGCGCGTTCGCGCTGCGGTTCCGGGACGCCTGGCTCATCAACAACACCACGGTCACGCTGATGGTCCTGTTCAGCGGGACGAACGTGCCCCGGGAAAGCCTGCCCGGCTGGATGCAGGCGGCCGGGAACTTCATCCCGGTGACGCACGCGGCCTCGGCGGCCCGGTCGCTCGTGCACGGCGCGTCGTTCGGGTCGGTCGCGCCCCGGATCGGCCAGGAACTCCTCATCGGCGCCGCGTACGCCGTCCTCGCCGGAGTCCTCCTCAAGGTCTTCGAAGCCGAGTCCCGCCGCCGGGCCTCCCTCGACACCCTCTGAACAACCCCCCTCCCCGCCACCTCTCTCCGACGATCTTGCGCGAATGTCCGGGCCTTTCGGGCGTACCGGACAGAATTCGAGACATTCGCGCAAGATCGTCGGGGAGGGGTGGCGCCGGAAGCGGCCGCGCGGGAAGCGGCCACTGTGGACGGATCGTCGGGAGGGAGCGATGATCGCGGGATGCGTAAACGTTTACCAGCCCCGGTTCCCGGTGCCCTCGCCGCCGGCGTCCTCCTGCTCGCGCTGCTGCCCGCGCCACCCGCCGCCGCGGCCGCTCCCCCGCCGGTGAGCCCCATGGTGCAGAGCGGGCCGGCCGCGATCGTCCAGCGCGTCCAGGACACCTACATCAGCAACAAGGACGCCGCCGACCACAGCGGCGGCGCCTTCCTGCACATCGGTACGCCCGACGGCGGCACCACGAAATACCGCAGCTTCCTGCAGTTCGACGTGTCCGCGCTGCGCGGCGCGACGATCACGGATGCCCGGCTGCGGCTGTACAACTCGTACACGGGGTCCTGCGACGGCTGGTGGATGTACGCGTTCCCGGTCGCGGCCGCCTGGTCCCAGTCGACGATCACCTGGGCGAACCAGCCGGCGGTCGACAGCAGCGCCACCTACCAGGCGGCGGCGAACTTCGGCATCGGCAACGCCGCGCTCGGCTGCCCCGACACCCCGGACTTCACCGATCCCGACGCGTCCGACGGGATCCACCGGCTCGACGTCACCGCCATGGTCCGCGACTGGGCCTCCGGCGTCCTGCCGAACCGCGGCCTGCGGCTGTCCGCGGGCGAACAGGGTACGCAGGCGTACAAGGACTTCTGCTCGATGAACCCGGCCGCGCCGTCGGGGCAGAACCCGTGCGTGATCGCGTACGACACGCCGACGTTGGAGATCACCTATCAACCGGCCCATCCCGTCGTGGCGGTGCCGAACGGGCGTACCCGGAGCATCGAGTTCTACGACGCGGCCCGCACGTCCGCCTGGAACGGCACCGCCAAGTACCAGAGCTGGGCGGCCGACGCGTACCACTCGATCACCGACGGCACGCTCGCGCCCGGATACGGCGGCGGGACCGACGCGAAGCTGCGGCCGGGCGGCGCGTACGGGCCGGGCCAGGTGCTGCTGGTCTCCGACGGCACGTCGGGGTTCGTCGGCGTGATCCCGTATCCGCAGCTCTCCGGGCGGCTGTGGGCGATCAACGTCGGGCCGGCGGCGACCGCCAACGTGCACGGCGTGGAGCTGTTGCCGGACGGGAACGTCGCGGTCGCGCTCAGCCAGAGCAACCTCGTGCAGATCTACAGCAGGGCCGCCGGCGAGAACTGGACCGGCACCAGGCCCGCCCCGCTGGGCGGCGCGTCCCTGGCCGGCGCCCACGAGGTGCTCTACGACCCGGCGAACAACGCGCTGTGGGCCGTCGGCAACAGCAGCGTGGTCGAGTACTCGTACGACCCTGCGACGATCGGCGCCACCGGAGAGCTCAGCCAGATCGCCGAGTACGCCATCCCCGCGCAGACGGCCGCGAACGCAGGGAAACCCGCGTACGGCCACGACATCGAGCCGGTGTACGCCGACCCGGACCGGCTGTGGGTGACCAGCAACGCCGGCGTACTCCAGTTGTCGAAGTCGGGCACGGCGGCGTGCGCGGTGGCGCAGACCCCCGAAGGCTGGCCGGCCACCACCGCCGCCGGCGTCGGTACGCGCTGGTGCGCCGACTACGCCTCAGCGGCGGCAGTCCAGCGGCACCGGCAGGTCAAGAGCATCGGCGACGACCCCGCGACCGGCGGGCTGATGGAGGTGTGGGCCGCGGCCGGCGACTCGTCGCCGGTGGTCACGTTCTTCACCGGCGGCACGGAGACGGCCACGGGCTCGAACGGGGCCGACACCTACTACCGCGCCCACTACCTCGTCCCCGCCTACCAGTGAGCCGCCTGCCAGTGAGTCCGCCTACCAATGAGCCCGCCTGCCTGATGAGTCCCGCCTGCCGATGAGTCCCGTCTGCCCGTGAGTCCCGCCCGCGAGTGAGCGGGTCCGTCAAGAAAGCGTGAGGAGGGCCCGGGTGTAGAGGAGGTCGAAGCCGGCCCGCCGCACGTTGCGCTGCGACTGCGTTCCCGGCGACGTCGTCACGACCGCCACCTCGCACCCGGCCGCCCGCGCGTCCGCCAGCCGCCGCGCGAGCAGCGCCGCCTGCACGCCGCGCCGCCGGAACTCCGGCCGGGTCGCCCCCGCCGCGAACTCGCCGAGCCCGTGCGCCACCTCCAACGTCCCACCACCCGCGGGCGCGCCGTCGACCCAGGCCAGGTAGCGCGTCACACCGGGTCGCGTCGACAGATCCACGTGTACGCGTACCAGCGCGTCCAGGGAGAACGCGGGGGTCGCGGCGAACCCGGCGGTGACGGTGGCGAGCCAGGTGTCGAGTTCCTCGATCGGGCTGGCCGAGACGGACACGTCGTTGAACAGCCAGGGCCCGCCGGAGATCGTCACGTCACCGGGCACCCGCCCGAGCACGTCCTCGAAGCCGGTGAGCCGGTAACCCCGGCCGGTCAGCCAGTCGCGGACCGCCGGATCTCCCGGGTGCGCGAACTCGACCTCCACCGGTGCGCCCAGCTCCCGGTACACCGATTCCACCGCGGCCCACTCGTCCTCGGCCGGTACGCCGCCGAAACCGAGTCCGACGACCTTGTTCAGCGGCGAACCGGGTCCGGCATAGCAGGCGTACCCGGCGGCGACGGGGCGGGCGAACGCGGCCGGTTCCCGTTCCCGGGCGGCCAGGCAGGCGGCCGCGATCCGGTCGCCTTCGGCCCGTTCGAGCCGCTCCACCAGGGCGGTGTCCACGGTCAGCGTCATGAGGTGGAGACTAACCGGATGCCTGTACGCCTTCGTCCCGTTTCCGCTGCCGACGTCCCCGCGATTCATGCGGTGGTGGCCGCGTACGAGGAGGCGGTGGTCGGCCGGGTCGAGTCCGATGTGGACAGGATCGCGGCGGATCTGGCCCGGCCCGGCCTCGATCCGGCGCTGGATTCCGTGGTGGCCGACGAGGACGGCGCGATCATCGGATGGGCCTGGGCGGACCGGCGCTCCGAGGTCTACGTGCACCCCGCGCACCGCGGCCGGGGGCTCGGCGGGGCGCTGCTGAGCTGGACCGAGCAGCGGGCCCGCCAGACCGGCGCCGCCCGGCTCGTCCAGACCGTCGCCGACCAGGACACGGCCGCGACCGCCCTCGTACGCGCGCACGGCTTCGCCCCGTACGTCACGTCCTGGCTGCTCGCGATCGACCTGCCGGAAGCACCCGAGATCCCGGCCGCGCCGGACGGGGTGACGGTCCGGGCGTTCCGGCCGGGCGACGAGCACGCCGCGCACGAGATGATCGAGGACGCCTTCGACGAATGGCAGTCGCGCCGCAAGGCGTACGCCGAATGGGCCCGGGGGACCGTGGAGCGGCCGACCTTCGCGCCGCAGTGCTCGCCGGTGGCCGTGGGGCCGGACGGCGAACTGCTCGGCGCGCTGATCGCGGACCTGCCCGAGTTCGGCGAGGCTACATCGAGCGCCTCGCCGTACGCCGGGACCAGCGCAACCGGGGCCTCGCCCGGCTGCTGCTGCGGACGTCGTTCCGGGCCTTCCACGAGCGCGGCCTGCGCAGCGCGACCCTGTGGACGCACTCGAACACCGGGGCGCTGGCCCTCTACGAACGGGTGGGGATGCGCGTACGCCGCAGCTCGACGGTGTACGCGCTCGACCTCACTTGAGGAAGGCGATCAGCAGGGCGAACCCGCCGATGATGCCCACCAGCGCGGCGACCAGGACCCAGGTCGGGACGGTGTACTCGCCGCGCCGGTTGCGGGCGATCTCATCGCGGATCTTCTCCTGCCGGCGCTGCCAGCGCGGCTTCTCGTTGCCGGGCAGCCCGAGCAGGCCGCGGCGGCGCCGGGGCAGTTCGGTGATCGGGTTCTCGCTCATGATGCCGTCGAGCCTACGCCTGCTCCGATCACAGAAGCAGGCCCGACGGCCTCACGGAAAGGTCACATGCCGGCGAGATCACATACTGGCGATGAGCCGGTCGACGCGCTCGTCGTGGGCCCGGAACGGGTCCTTGCACAGCACGGTGCGCTGCGCCTGGTCGTTCAGCTTCAGGTGCACCCAGTCGACGGTGAAGTCGCGGCGCTTCTCCTGGGCGTGCTTGATGAACTCGCCGCGCAGCCGCGCCCGCGTGGTCTGCGGCGGGGTCTCCTTGGCCTCGTAGATCCGCAGGTCGTTGACCGCGCGCTCGACCTGGTTGCGCTTCTCCAGCAGCGGGTAGAGGCCCCGCCCCCGGCGCAGGTCGTGGTACGCGAGGTCCAGCTGGGCCACCCGCGGGTGGGCCAGCGGCAGGTCGTGCTTGGCCTGGTAGCGCTCGATCGTGCGGAGCTTGGTGACCCAGTCGATCTCGCGCGACACCGGTTCGAGGTCGCCGGACTCGACGGCGGCGAGGACCCGGCCCCACAGCTCGATGACCTTCTTCGAGACGTCGTCGTGCGTACGCTTCGCCACGAACTCGGCGGCCTTCGTGAAGTACTCCTGCTGGATCTCCAGCGCGCTGGCCTCGCGACCGGAGGCGAGCCGGATCCGGCGGCGGCCGGTGATGTCGTGCGACACCTCCCGGATCGCCCGGATCGGGTTCTCCAGCGACAGGTCGGCCATGGTGACCCCGGCCTCGATCATGCGCAGGACGAGATCCGCCGAGCCGACCTTGAGCAGCGTGGTCATCTCGTTCATGTTCGAGTCGCCGACGATGACGTGCAGGCGCCGGTAGCGCTCGGCGTCGGCGTGCGGCTCGTCGCGGGTGTTGATGATCGGCCGGCTGCGGGTGGTGGCGCTGGAGACGCCCTCCCAGATGTGCTCGGCACGCTGGGACAGGCAGTAGACCGCGCCCCGGGGCGTCTGCAGGACCTTGCCGGCGCCGCAGATCAGCTGCCGGGTGACGAGGAACGGGATCAGGATGTCGGCGAGCCGGCCGAACTCGCCGTGCCGGGAGACCAGGTAGTTCTCGTGGCAGCCGTAGGAGTTGCCGGCGGAGTCGGTGTTGTTCTTGAACAGGTAGATCTCGCCCGCGATGCCCTCGTCGTGCAGCCGCTTCTCGGCGTCCACGAGGAGTCCTTCGAGGATCCGCTCGCCGGCCCGGTCGTGCGCGACCAGGTCGAGCAGCGAGTCACACTCCGGGGTCGCGTACTCCGGGTGCGAGCCCACGTCGAGGTAGAGACGGGCTCCGTTGCGCAGGAAGACGTTGCTTGAGCGACCCCAGGAGACGACCCGGCGGAACAAATAGCGCGCCACCTCGTCCGGGCTCAGCCGCCGCTGGCCACGGTAGGTGCAGGTGACGCCATATTCCGTCTCGATGCCGTAGATGCGCCGGTCCATCCCCAAACAGTACGCGAGATCAGCTACGAAGGTCACGCACGTAGTGACTGGATGTATTCGCGGCAGTCCGCATAGGACGGAAGCAGGCCGCGCTCGGCCGCCTCCGCGAGGGTCGGCGCGGCGGCGTCCCGAGCCGACAATACCGGTGAATCAGCAGGCCAGGCGACGTTCAGCTGAACGTCCAGCGGGTGGATCGCGAACTCCCGGGCCGGGTTGTAGGTCTCCGAGCACAGGTACGAGATCGTGACGTCGTCCTCCAGGGCGCAGAAACCGTGTCCGAGGCCTTCGGCCAGGTAGACGGCCTTCCGGTCGACATCATCCAGCCGGACGGTCTCATATTTACCGAAAGTGGGCGAACCCTGGCGGAGGTCCACGATGACGTCGAGCAGGGCTCCGCGTACACAGGTGATGTATTTGGCCTGACCGGGAGGAACCTGGGCATAGTGGATGCCGCGGACGACGCCCCGCGCGGAGGTCGAGAGGTTCGCCTGCGCGAGGCGCAGCGGGTGGCCGACCGCCTCGGCGAGGCGGTCGTAGCGGTACCACTCCATGAAGACGCCGCGCGGGTCGCCGTGCTGGACCGGCGTGATCTCCCAGGCGCCCTCGATGGACAGCTCGCTGATCTTCATCGGCGGCCCACCGTGACGAACTCGTTGTAGGTGAAGACCTTGCCCGCCGTGCGGGCGAACGGGAAGCTGTACTGCCGCGTGACGCTCAAGCCGAGGTCCGCGCACAGCTTGGCGGCCTCCTCGAAGCCGACGAAGCGCACGTGGGTCGCGTCGCTGGCGAACCCCTTCTCCTGCGGCGTGATGATCACTACCTGGCCGCCGGGACGCACGCAGTCGACGTAGCTGCCCAGCACCGCCAGCGCGTCCGGCTCGGGCATGTGCTCCGCCAGGTGCGCGGCGAGGATCGAGTCGAAGGCGCCCGCCTCGTGCACGAACTCCTCCGACGTGTACGCAGTCAGCCCGCGCTGCCGGCACACGGCGACCGAGGTCGGGTTGTGGTCGACCCCGACGCTCTCCGGGCTCAGATGGGCGAGGTTGCGGCCGATGCCGCAGCCGACGTCGAGGGTGCGGCCGAGGCCGAGCCGCCGCAGGTTCCACCGGTAGGGCGCCTGCACGTCCAGGACCCGCTTCCAGCGGGCACCTTCGAGCGCGGCCAGCCGTTCGGTGTAGTCGGCACCTTCTGTCACGCCGGGAAGCATAGCGGGGACGGGCGTGCCGGAGCGCACCGCTAGCCTGGGGTCACTATGTCTGCCGCTCCCCGCTCCGCCGAGCCGACCTCGGCTCCCCCGCTCGGCAGAGGCCTGCTGAAGGGCACCACCTCGATCGCGACCGCACTGGTCGTCCTCGGCGCCTCCGGGTACGCCTTCCTCGCCGTCACCGCCCGCATCGTGCCCGCCGCCGACTACGCCGCGCTCGCGGCGCTCTACCTGCTGATGGCGGTCTTCGGCGGCGGCCTGTTCTCCAGCGTCGAACTGGAGACCAGCCGGCTCGTCAGCGGCGGGGCCGCCCGCGGCGAGCCGACCGGCACCGCGGTACGCCAGATGCGCCTGGTCTCCACCGGCCTGCTGGTCCTGGTCTCGCTGGCGATGCTGGCCGCCGGCCGCCTGCTCGTCGACCGTGTCTTCAACGGCGACCCCTGGCTGCTCGCCGGGCTGCTCGCGGCGTGCGCCGGCTTCGCCGTGCTGAGCCTGCCCCGGGGCACGTTCGCCGGCCGGGGACGGCTGCCGGCGTACGCGGCCACGATCGGCGGAGAGGGCCTGGCCCGCCTGCTCCCCTGCCTCATCCTGGCCGCGGCCGGGGTCACCGCCGCGGCCGGCTTCGGTGTCGCGCTCGGCCTGGGCCCGCTGCTCGCCGGCCTGCTCTGCGTACCGTGGCTGCGCCTCGGCGCCCCGGGCGGCCACGTGCCGTGGCGCACGCTGCTGCCGGCCGTCGGCTGGCTCGCCGGATCGGCACTGCTGTCGCTGGGCCTGGCCAACCTCGGCCCCGTCGTCGTCAAGGCGATCCTCGTCGAGGACCCGGCCCGCGCGGGCGTCTTCGCGTTCGCGTTCGTGCTGGCACGCGTACCGCAGTTCCTGTTCACGAGCGCGCAGACGGCCCTGCTCCCGGCCCTCACCCGGGCGGCCGCGACCGGCGACCACGCGCGGCTGCGTCAAGGCGTACGCCAGGCCGTCCTGGTCGTCGCGGCGCTCGGCGCACTGGGCGTCCTCGGGACGATCCTCGTGGGCGGTTTCGTCATCCGCGTCCTGTTCGACTCCACGCACGGGATCGGCGCGCTGGACCTCGGGCTGCTCGGCCTCGGCGCCGCGTTCGCGATGATGATGGCCGTGCTCCAGTCGGCCCTCCTCGCGCTGGCCAAGCACCGGCTGGTGACCCTCGCGTACGCGCTGGGCTTCGCGGGCTTCGTCCTGTGCTTCCTGCTCCCGCTGGACCCGGTGGCCGCCGGCCTGGCCGCCCAGCTCGTCTCGGGCGTGATCACCGTCGCCGTCATGCTCCACCTCTTCCGCCGCTACGCCCGCTGACCCCTCTCCTCAACAGCCGCCGATCACTTGTTCCCGGTGATCGCTTCCGCGCGGAGCGCTCGCATATTAGGACAGTCGGGACAAAGTCCGGGCCTGTCTCGACGGCAGCACCGCAGCAGCCACGGAGACCGCCCGGCGCCGGCGCCCTGCCCACACAGATCTTGACCAATGCCCGTGATGCGGGAACGATCTTCCACCCAGTGGTCAGAGGCCGCCGACTTCATGATCATTTACGGCTCGGGTGTCAATCCGGCTCGATCTGCATGATCAATTACGCCCCAGGTGTCGCCGGACCCGGTCAACGCGCTCCAGAACCGTAAATGATCATGCGTAAGACGGCCGTATTCACACCTCAGCCGCAAACGATCACCCCGCTGGCGGCCCGCCCGAGCGCGCATACCGGACAGTCACGACAAAGGCCGAAAGGGGCGAAACGGCGACCGGGCCGCGGTGCAGGATGCGTCGCCCCACTCACCTGGCAGTGGAGTCCCCGGAGCGCAGCGATAGGGGCGGAACGGTCTCCCGCGGGAGGAGCGGAGGTGAGATCGACGAACCCGGGACAAAATGATCTTGATTTAAGAGGACCTACAAGAGCCCCAAGAGGTAATCCCCATAGCCGGACTTGCGCAACGGCTGGGCGAGCGAGACGAGCTGCTTGGACGACAGGAAACCCGCCCGCCAGGCCGCTTCCTCCACGCAGCCGATCTTGAACCCTTGCCGTTCCTCGATGACCCGCACGTACTCCGCCGCCTGCATGAGCGACGAGAACGTCCCGGTGTCGAGCCAGGCCGTCCCCCGGTCGAGGGCGGTGACCGACAGGCGCCCCGCCCGCAGGTACGCGTCGTTGACCGCGGTGATCTCCAGTTCGCCCCGGTCGGACGGCTTGAGGTCGGCGGCGATCTCGACCACCTGGTTGTCGTAGAAGTAGAGGCCGGGGACGGCGTACCGGGACTTGGGGGCGAGCGGCTTCTCCTCGATCGACAGCACCCGGCCGTCGTCCGCGAACTCGACCACGCCGTAGTCCGACGGGTTCGCCACCTGGTACGCGAAGATCCGCCCGCCGGACAGCTGTTCGGTATCCGACAGCTGCCGTTCGAGATTCACCCCGTGGAAGATGTTGTCGCCGAGGATCAGGGCCACCGTCTGGTCGCCGATGAAGTCCCGGCCGATGACGAAGGCCTGCGCGATTCCGTCCGGGCGGGGCTGCACGGCATAGGAGATCACCAATCCCCACTGGCTTCCGTCGCCGAGCAGCCGCTCGAACTGCACGGCGTCCTCGGGAGTGGTGATCACGAGGATCTCGCGGACCCCTGCCATGATCAAAGTAGTCAGCGGGTAGTACACCATCGGCTTGTCGTAGACCGGCATGAGCTGCTTGGAAACGGCTCGGGTGATCGGCCACAGCCGGGATCCGGTGCCACCGGCAAGGAGGATGCCACGCATGACGGGCAACATTACCGGGCGGGCCCGGCCGGCGGGCGGGTCGGCTAGACTCCCGGACTTGTGAATCTCCTCGTCACCGGCGGTGCCGGCTTCATCGGCTCCGAGTATGTCCGCCAGCTGCTGGGCGCCACGCCGCCGGACGCCTCGGTCAAGATCACTGTGCTCGACAAGCTCACCTATTCGGGGAACCTGGCGAACCTCGCCCCGGTCGCGGACGACCCGCGGCTGGTCTTCGTGCAGGGTGACATCTGCGACGCCGACGTCGTCGAGGACCTGACGCGGGGCGTCGACGCGGTCGTGCACTTCGCCGCCGAGACCCACGTCGACCGGGCCGTCACCGGGCCCAGCGAGTTCGTGCGGACCAACGTCCTCGGTACGCAGGTCCTGCTCGACGCCGCGCGCCGGCACGAGATCGGCCGGTTCCTGCACGTGTCGACCGACGAGGTCTACGGGTCGATCGAGAGCGGCTCCTGGACCGAGGACTGGCCGCTGGCGCCGCGCTCGGCGTACTCGGCCGCGAAGGCGGGATCGGACCTGCTGGCGCTCGCGTACCACAAGACCTACGGGCTGGACGTCGTCGTGACGCGGTGCTCGAACAACTACGGGCACTACCAGTTCCCGGAGAAGGTCATCCCGCTGTTCGTGACGAACCTGCTCGACGGGCGGAGCGTCCCCCTCTACGGCGACGGCCTCAACATCCGCGACTGGCTGCACGTCTCCGACCACTGCCGGGGCATCGACCTGGCGCTGCGCAAGGGCCGCGCCGGCGAGGTCTACCACATCGGCGGCGGCACCGAGCTGACCAACCGGGAGCTGACCGAGCGCCTGCTCGAGGCGACCGGGCGCGGCTGGGATCTGGTGACCCCGGTCGCCGACCGGCCCGGCCACGACCGCCGGTACTCGCTGTCGATCGAGAAGATCCGCGCCGAGCTGGGCTACGAGCCGCAGGTGGAGCTGGCCGACGGCCTGGCCGCCACCGTCGCCTGGTACCAGGACAACCGGGACTGGTGGGAGCCGCTCAAGGAGAAGGCGGCCCTGGCGTCGTGACGGCCGGGACCGGGAAGGTTCTCATCACCGGTGCGGGCGGCATGCTCGGCCGCGCCTTGACCGCCGCGGCCCCGGCGGCCACCGCCCTGACCCGGCGGGAGCTCGACCTCCTCGACGCGGCCGCGACCGCCGACGCCGTCGCCGGCCACGACGTGGTGATCAACGCGGCCGCGTGGACCGACGTCGACCGGGCCGAGACCGAGGAGGCCGAGGCGACCCGGATCAACGGCGACGCCGTGGCGAACCTGGCGGCCGCCTGCGCCTCGGCGAACGCCCGCCTGATCCACGTCTCGACCGACTACGTCTTCGCCGGCGACGCCGCCACCCCGTACGCCGAGGACGCCCCGACGGCGCCGCTGAACGCGTACGGGCGCAGCAAGCTGGCCGGCGAGCTCGCGGTCGCGAAGCTGCTGCCCGCCGCCGGCTATGTCGTACGCACGGCCTGGCTCTACGACCGCACCGGCCGGAACTTCCTCACCACGATGCTGCGCCTGGCCGGCGAGCGCGACTTTGTGGACGTGGTCGACGACCAGCGCGGACAGCCGACGACCGCTCCGGCGCTGGCCGCCCAGCTGCTCCGGCTGGCCGCGCGGCCGGACGCCGCTCCCGGGATCTACCACGGCACCGCCGGCGGCGAAACCACCTGGTACGCGTTCACCCGGGCGATCTTCGCGCTGACGGGTCTCGATCCCGACCGGGTCCGGCCGACGACCAGCGAACGCTTCGTCCGGCCGGCGCCGCGCCCGGCGTACAGTGTGCTGGGCCACGACCGGTGGCGGGCCGCCGGTCTGGCGCCGCTGGCCGACTGGCAAGATCTGCTGCACGATCTCCTGGGCGGCGGCCCGGCGGGACCGACGGCCCACAGTGACGGCGACGAGGGTGATCCGGCATGAGCCTGCAGCTGACCACCACGGTATGCGGCCTCCTGCTGCTCGCGGGCATCGTGGAGCTGCTGCGGCGCCGCCAGCTGCGGGAGAAGTACGGCGTCCTGTGGATCGGCGTCGGCCTCGTGATCATCCCGCTCTCGGTGTTCCCGCACGCGGTCGACAGGGTGGCCAGCTTCTTCGGTATGGCCAGCGGGGTGAGCCTGGTACTCTTCGCCGCGATCGTCTTCCTTCTGGTCGTCTGCCTCCATCTCAGCTGGGAGGTCAGCCGGTTGGAGGAGAAGACCCGCACCCTCGCCGAGGAGATCGCCCTGATCCGGATGAAGGTCGACCAGAACACGGGGTCGGACGTTGATCAACGGTAGGACCGTCCTGGTCGTGATCCCGGCGCTGAACGAGGCGGGCGCCATCACCGGCGTCATCGCCGAGATCCGCGCGGAACTGCCCGGTGTGGACGTGCTCGTGGTCGACGACGGCTCGACCGACTCGACCGCGCGCGAGGCGGGCAAGGCGGGCGCGCTGGTGGCGAGCCTGCCCTACAACCTCGGTGTCGGCGGCGCGCGCCGGCTCGGCTACCGCTACGGCCTCGACGGCGACTACGACGTCGTCGTGCAGCTCGACGCCGACGGCCAGCACGACCCCAAGTTCGTCCCGCAGATGATCGACGCTCTGGACGAGGGCGACGTCGTCATCGGTGCCCGGTTCGCGGGCGTCGGAGAGTACCGCGTCCGCGGCCCCCGCTCCTGGGCCATGTCGTTTCTGTCCACTGTGCTCTCCGCGGTCGCGCGGACGAGACTGACCGACACGACGTCCGGCTACCGGGCGACCAACCGCCGCGGCACCGCGCTCTACGCCCAGTTCTTCCCGGTGGAGTACCTCGGCGACACCGTCGAGACGATCGTCCAGGCCGTCCGGCACGACCTCACGGTCCGCCAGGTCCCGGTGGCCATGCGGCCCCGGGTCGCCGGCACGCCGAGCCACTCCCCCATCCGGGCCACGATCTACCTCGGCCGCGCGTTCAGCGTCCTCGTCCTTGCGCTCATCCGGCGGTGAGCGCCGTGCGGATCGACGCCGTGATGCTCGCCTACGGCAAGGAGCAGTGGCTCGCCGAGGCGGTCGACGCGGTCCTGCGCTCCACCGGCGCCGAGGTCAGCCTCACCCTGGTCGACAACGGCAGCGAGTCGGTCGCCGGCCTCGCCGCCCGCCCCGGCCTGCGCGTCCTGACGCCCACCGCCAATCTCGGGTACGCCGGCGGCTGCGACCTGGGCGCCGAGGAGGCGACCGCGGAGTTCATCGCGTTCGTCAACTCCGACGCGATCGTGGCACCGGACGCGCTGGCCAAGGTCGCCGCGGTCGCCGCCGAACCGGGCGTCGGCGCGGCGATGGCCTCGATCCGGCACGCCGACCGGCTCGACGTCGTCAACACCGCCGGCAATCCGCTGCACATCGCGGGGCTGTCCTGGGCCGGCGGCAACGACGAGCCCGCGAGCGCGTACGCGACGCGTACCAGCGTGCCGTCGCTGAGCGGATGCGCGTTCGTGGTCCGCCGCGACCTGTGGCGCGAGCTGGGCGGCTTCGCGGCCGAGTACTTCGCCTACCACGAGGACACCGAGCTCAGTCTCCGGCTGTGGCAGCGCGGCCTGGCCCCGGCGTACGTGCCGGACGCCGTGGTCGGCCACCACTACGAGTTCTCCCGCAACGAGTTCAAGTACTACCTGCTCGAACGCAACCGGCTCGTGACGGTCCTGTCCGCGTACGCCGGCCGGACGATCCTGCTCCTGCTGCCCGTCCTGCTGCTGACCGAGGCCGCGATGCTGGCCACCGCGGCGATGGGCGGCTGGTTCAAGGCCAAGGTGCGCGGCTACGGCTGGCTCTGGCGCAACCGCTCCTGGATCCGGGCCCGCCACCGGCAGCTGCAGGCCGAACGCACGGTACGCGACCGGGCACTGGCGCACCTGTTCACGGCGAGGTTCGCGCCGTCCAATGTGGACACGCCGCCGGGCATGGGCGTCTACAACGTCCTCGCCGGCCTCTGGTGGCGCCTCATCCGCCCCCTCCTCTGACCCCTCCCCCTCCCTCCTTCCCTCCCTCCCCCTCCCGCGCCGCGCCATGCCGTGCCGTGAATTGCGGCGATCTTGCGCGAATGTACCGGCGTATCGGGCAAAGGCCGCGAAATTCGGGGCATTCGCGCAAGATCGTTGGGCATGGATGCCGGGGACAGTGGGACAGGCGGGACGTCACTACCCTGATGCGATGACCGCCATCCCAGCGCCTGCGGCCGCCTCCTGGGGCCGGCGGGCCGCGACGCAGCTGCCGCTCGCCACGGTGGCCGGACTCCTCCTGGCACTGCAGTACCTCGGAATGCTGGACCTGGAAAAGGTCTTCATGATCACCGGCACGATAGTGGTCGCGGTCGCGGCGATCTTCGGTCTGGCCCGGTGGTTCCGGCGTGCCACCGGCCGCGAGAAGCCCGCCGAGCGCACTGCCGACGAGCTGGCCGACCTCCGGGCGGTCATCGAGACCGCGCCCGTACGCCCACCGGAACCGCGCGTCGTCCGTGGCCGGCCGGTTCTGCGGGAGGCCGCCCTCAAGCTCGGACTCGTGGCCTTGATGACGCTGGGATGCGTCGGCGTGATCACAGCGATCCGGCCCGAGCACGGCGACTTCCACCGGTTGCTACACCTCCACATCGCCCTCGCGGCCGGTGCCCTCGGGGCCTGGGCGTCGTGGGGAAGGCATCTCCGCCACCTCCCGGTACGCATCACCGACAGCGGCCTGCGGTTCGGCTTCGCCCCGATCGTGGCGTGGCGGGACGTTCTCGAGGTCGTCCTCGTGGGACCGGCACCGGACCGCGCGACCGGCAAGGCCGACAAGAACGGCAAAGCTGGCCACAACGGCAAGGCCGGCGAGGACGACGAGGACATCGAGCCGGCGATGGTCTGGGTACTGCGGGACGGCCGCCGCATCCCCCTGGAGTTCGATGCCCTCGGTACGCCGCCCGCGGAGATCCTGCTCGCCGCGCGGGCGTACAGGCCTGATCTGCCGGTCCGCTGACGGCCCCGGGCGTTGACGCAGCAGGCCCCGCCGACGACGCCGGCGGGGCCTGTGACACGCGGAAGGTGAGGTGCTACTCCGCCGACTCGTCGGCGGCGGGCGTCTCGGCGGCGGGTTCGGCCGGCGCGGGCTCGGCGGCCGCGGGCTCCTCCTTGGCGCCGGGTACGGCCGGCGGGTCGAGCAGGGTCGTCAGCGCGTTGCCGGTGATGCGGCGGAACGCCCGGCCCTTGCGGGCCCGGTCGAGGATCGCCACCTCCAGCTGGTTCGCGGCGATCTTCCGGGCGGCCCCGCCCTCGCCGCCCACACTGCCGAGCGCCTCGACGGCGAGCTTGAGCGCCTCGGCCAGGGTGTGCGCCTCGCTGTGGCGGTCCTTGAGCAGGGTGGCGATCGCCTCCGCCTGGCCGCCCATGACGAGGAAGCCCGGCTCGTCCTGCACGGAACCGTCGTAGGTCAGCCGGTACAGCTCGTCCGCGGCCGGCTCGGTGCCGACCTCGGCGATGCAGATCTCGACCTCCAGCGGCTTGCCGCTCTCGCCGAACAGGTTGCCCAGCGTCTGCGCGTACGCGCTGGCGAGCGCCCGTCCGGTCACGTCCCGGCGGTCGTAGGAGTAACCCCGCATATCGGCCATGCGTACGCCGGCCGAGCGCAGGTTCTCGAACTCGTTGTACCGGCCGACGGCGGCGAACCCGATCCGGTCGTAGATCTCGCTCACCTTGTGCAGGGTCGTCGACAGGTTCTCGGCGACGAAGAGTACGCCCTGCGCGTAGGACACGACGACCACACTGCGGCCGCGCGCGATCCCCTTGCGCGCGTACTCCGAGCGGTCGCGCATGATCTGCTCGGGCGACGCGTAGAACTGCATGGCCACGGCGGCCAGCTCCTTCCTGAGTGGACAGCTACGGATGGCGCGCTACGAAACGGAATCCGCTCAGCCGCCGATGTTCTCGTGCCGGGCCGCGATGACGGCCTCGGCGATCGCGGCCGTCTCGGCGTCCGGCAGGCGGTGCGTGCCCTCGGCGGTCACGGTCATCACGACCGGGAAGATGCGGCGGATCACGTCGGGGCCGCCGGTCGCCGTGTCGTCGTCGGCCGCGTCGTAGAGCGCCTCGACCGCCAGCTTGGTGGCGTCGGCCGTGGTCACCCCGGGCCGGTAGCGCTTCTTCAGGGCCGACTTCGCGAACAGCGAACCGGAGCCGATCGAGTCGTAGCCGGTCTCCTCGTAGCAGCCGCCCGCGACGTCGAAGCTGAAGATCCGGCCGACCTTCGCCGGGTCCTTCGCGTCGAGGTCGAAGCCGGCGAACAGCGGGACCGCCACCAGGCCCTGCATCGCCGCGCCCAGGTTGCCCCGGACGAGGCCGGCGAGCCGGTTCGCCTTGCCGTCCAGCGAGAGCATCGCGCCCTCGATCTTCTCGTAGTGCTCCAGCTCCACCTGGAACAGCCGCATCAGCTCGATGCCGATGCCCGCCGTGCCCGCGATGCCCACCAGGGAGTACGGGTCGGCCTCGTGCACCTTCTCGATGTCGCGGCTCGCGATCAGGTTGCCCATCGTCGCGCGCCGGTCACCGGCCATGAGCACGCCGTCCACGCAGCTGATCGCCACGATGGTGGTCGCGTGCGGGGCGATGTCGGCGAGGCCGCCCTCGGGCAGCTTCCGGTTGCCCGGCAGCAGCTCGGGCGCGGCCATGGTCAGGAACTCGGTGAAAGAACTCACCCCGACCGCGTTGTACGCGGCCCCCATCCCGCGGGTCCCCTCAGCTCCGAAAGCCACGTCATCCCCTTCTCGTCGTGCCGCTCATACGATGCCGCCCAAATACCATGCCGCTCGAACAACCATGCCGCTCGAAATACCGTGTCGCTCAAAAACCATGCCACTCGATACGCGGCGCCGCCTCAATACGCAGCGCCGCCGGGGAACGGCGGCGCCGGCGCTCATCCTGGACACATCCGAACAGCGGCTTCTCCGCGCCTCGGAAGCCGCGTGAAACGGACAAACGGGACTACTGGCCGCCCTTTTGGATGTACCCGCGGACGAATTCCTCCGCGTTCTCCTCCAGCACCGAGTCGATCTCGTCGAGCAGGTCGTCGACGTCCTCGCCGATCTTCTCGACGCGGTCGGCGATCTCCGGGTCGACCTCGGGCGCGACCGTGTCCTCGACCTCGTTCTCGCGGCGGCGTCCCGCCTGGCCCTGGCCTCCGGTGTCCTGACTCGCCATGGCGCCCCTCCCAAACCGCACGACGGCTGCTCGCCACCCGCCCCCGCACGCGGGGCTGATGGCAAGGCCGGGACCCATGTCCCGGCCGTCCGTTAGGTAAAACCTACCGCGCCGCGTCCGCAAACGCGATCAGCTGTCAGCTCAACACGGCGCGGGGATCGGCTCACCCGTACGCGGTCAGCTGCCGGCGGTCAGCGCCTCCAGCAGATCCTTGGCGCTCTCGCAGCGGTCGAACAGCGGGCCCACGACGCGCTTGACGCCGCGCTCCGGCTCCAGCATCGGTACGCGGACAAGGGATTCGCGGCCCACGTCGAAGATGACGGAGTCCCAGCTGGCGGCGACCACTTCGGACGCGTACTGGGCCAGGCACCGGCCGCGGAAGTACGCCCGCGTGTCCTCCGGCGGCTCCGTCATCGCCCGGCGGATCTGGTCCTCGGTCAGCAGGGTCTTCATCGCGCCCCGGGCCACCAGACGGTTGTAGAGGCCCTTCTCCTGGCGTACGTCCGCGTACTGGAGGTCGACCAGCTGGAGCTTGGGCGAGGCCCAGCCGAGGTTCTCCCGGTCGCGGTAGCCCTCCAGGAGGCGCAGCTTGGCGACCCAGTCGAGCTCGTCGGACAGGAGCATGGGGTCGCGGCCGAGCCGGTCCAGGACGCTCTCCCAGCGGTCGAGGATGTCGGCCGTCTGCTCGTCCATCTCGCGGTCCGCCATGAACTCGCGGACCCGCTCGTAGTACGCCCACTGGACGTCCAGCGCGGTGAGCCGGCGGCCGTCGCGCATGCGCATGCGGTGGCTGAGCGACGGGTCGTGGCTGACCGCGCGCAGCTCGGCGACCGGGTCGGCGATGCCGAGGTCGGGCGTGAGGGCCTTCTCCTCGATCATCGCCAGGACGAGGGACGTCGTGCCGACCTTGAGATAGGTGGAGATCTCCGACAGGTTGGCGTCGCCGATGATGACGTGCAGCCGGCGGTACTTGTCGGCGTCGGAGTGCGGCTCGTCGCGGGTGTTGATGATGGGCCGCTTGAGGGTCGTCTCCAGGCCGACCTCGACCTCGAAGAAGTCCGCCCGCTGCGAGAGCTGGAAGCCGGCCTGCGAGCCGTCCGCGCCGATGCCGACCCGCCCCGCGCCGCAGAAGATCTGCCGGGTGACGAAGAACGGGGTCAGGAACTGCACGATCTCGGCGAACGGCGTCTGCCGGCGCATCAGGTAGTTCTCGTGCGAGCCGTAGCTGACGCCCTTGTTGTCGGCGTTGTTCTTGTAGAGGTGGATCGGGGCGCTGCCGGGGATGGTGCCCGCGCGCCGCGCGCCCTCGGCCATCACGCGCTCGCCGGCTTTGTCCCACAAGACGATGTCGAGCGGATTGGTCACCTCGGGCGTGGAGTACTCCGGGTGGGCGTGGTCGACGTAGAGGCGGGCGCCGTTGGTCAGGATGACGTTGGCGAGCCCGAGATCCTCGTCGGCGAGCGCCTCGGCCGGGTCGAAGACCGCGCCGGTGTAGGTGAAGCCCCGCGCGTCGCGCAGCGGCGACTCCTCCTCGTAGTCCCAGCGTGCGCGGCCGCCCTTGGTGAGCTCGGGCCGGGCCCCGTACGCGTTGACTACCTGGGACGAGGTGACCATCGGGTTGGCCTGGGGCTGACCCGGCACGCTGATGCCGTACTCGACCTCGGTACCCATTATCCGGCGCACTGTCATACGAATGAGACTAGACGGTGACGGAACGTCTGCACTCCCCGCATGGAGCACCGGCACTCCACGGACGGGAAAATCAGCGAAGAGCGAAAAAGGGCCGGCCCCCTGCGGGAGCCGACCCTTTTTCCGGTGCTTACAGGTACTGGCCGGTGTTCGACGCGGTCTCGATGGACCGGCCGGCCTCCGCGCCCTTGCCACCGGAGACGAGCGTACGGATGTAGACGATCCGCTCGCCCTTCTTGCCGGAGATGCGGGCCCAGTCGTCCGGGTTGGTGGTGTTCGGCAGGTCCTCGTTCTCCCGGAACTCGTCGACGCACGCGTCCAGCAGGTGCTGCAGGCGCATGCCCTTGCGGCCGGAGGAGAGGAACTCCTTGATCGCCATCTTCTTGCCCCGGTCCACGATGTTCTGGATCATCGCGCCCGAGTTGAAGTCCTTGAAGTACAGGACTTCCTTGTCTCCGTTGGCGTACGTGACCTCGAGGAAGCGGTTCTCCTCGGTCTCGGAGTACATCCGCAGCACGACCGCCGCGATCATCGCGTGGACGCACGCCTCCGCCGAGCCGCCGTGCTCGGCCAGGTCGTCGGGGTGCAGCGGCAGCCCCGTCAGGATGTACTTGCTGAAGATGTCCTTGGCGGCCTCGGCGTCCGGCCGCTCGATCTTGATTTTGACGTCCAGGCGGCCGGGCCGCAGGATCGCCGGGTCGATCATGTCCTCGCGGTTCGAGGCACCGATCACGATGACGTTCTCGAGACCTTCCACACCGTCGATCTCGCTGAGCAGCTGCGGGACGATCGTGTTCTCCACATCGGACGACACGCCGGAGCCGCGGGTGCGGAACACGGAGTCCATCTCGTCGAAGAACACGATGACCGGCGTACCCTCGGAGGCCTTCTCCCGGGCGCGCTGGAAGATGAGCCGGATGTGCCGCTCGGTCTCGCCGACATACTTGTTGAGCAGCTCCGGACCCTTGATGTTGAGGAAGTAGCTGGTCTGCTTCTCCTCGCCGCGCCGCTCGGCGATCTTCTTCGCCAGCGAGTTCGCGACCGCCTTCGCGATCATCGTCTTGCCGCACCCGGGCGGGCCGTACAGCAGCACGCCCTTCGGCGGCCGCAGCTGGTGCTCCCGGAACAGCTCGGCGTGCAGGAACGGCAGCTCGACCGCGTCGCGGATCTGCTCGATCTGCCCGAAGAGGCCGCCGATGTCGGTGTAGTCGACGTCGGGCACCTCCTCCAGGACGAGTTCCTCGACCTCGCTCTTGGGGATCCGCTCGTACGCGTACGCCGACCGCGGCTCGATCATGAGCGAGTCACCGGCCCGCAGCGGCGAGCTGATGAGCGTCTGGGCCAGGAAGACGATCCGCTCCTCGTCGGCGTGTGAGACCACCAGCGCGCGGTCACCGCCCTCGAGGATCTCCTTGAGCATCACGACCTCGCCGCTGCGCTCGAAACCGAACGCGTCGACGATGTTGAGTGCGTCGTTGAGCAGGACCTCCTGGCCGCGCTGCAACTCCGTGGCGTCGAGCGACGGTGAGACCGCCACCCGCAGCTTGCGTCCCCCGGTGAAGACGTCCACTGTGCCGTCCTCGTGCCGGGTCAGGAAGACCCCATACCCGCTGGGCGGCTGCGCCAGCCGGTCGATCTCCTCCTTGAGCGTGACGATCTGGGCCCGCGCTTCCTTCAGCGTGGCCACCAGTCGATCGTTGTTCTCCGTCAGCCGCGCGAGCTGCGCCTGCGTAGCGGCGAGCCGCTCCTCGAGCTGGCGGACATGACGAGGGCTCTCGGACACCTTGCGCCGCAACAGAGCGAGTTCCTCTTGCAGGAACGCGACCTGCGTGGAGAGATCGTTGGACTCCTTCTCCCACCGTGCGGCGCGCGAATCCGCGTCGTCGCTGCGTGCCACGTCCCACCTCCCCGGGGGTTGAGCCAGGTTGTCTCATAACATTAGCTGGTGTACGCCCCCATGAAACCCTCCCGACACGGCCGATCCCAATCGTGATCTCGCAATCCGGTACGCGGCCCGCGACGGCCCGGACCGTCTGCGGTACCGTCGTGTGCGTGGCAGACGACGAGCTTCAGGTCTGGGTCGACCAGGACTTGTGTACCGGTGACGGCCTGTGCGTCCAGTACGCGCCGGAGATCTTCGAGTTCGACATCGACGGCCTCGCGTACGTGAAGACGCCGGACGGCGAGCTCCAGATGGCCAAGGACGCGCAGGTCAGCGTACCCGCGTCGCTGCGGCTGGAGGTGCTGGACGCCGCGAAGGAATGCCCCGGCGAGTGCATCCACCTGCGCCGCGGAGCGGGTCCGGCCGAGCCGATCTCCGAGGACGACCGCGACGCCCTGCGTACGCAGATCGCGGCAGCCGCCTGACCGGGGTGCCGGACTCGCCCGTTACAGCACCGGACGGCCGATGAGTCCGGCGATGAGCTGTGTGAACTCCTCCAGCCGGGCGATCTGGCCGACGCCGCCGTCGGTCAGGGTCTTGCCGAACCGCAGCGCGTCGTGGCGCGGCCCGGTGTGGTCGGTCTCCTCCAGCGAGCTCAGCAGCAGGTAGACGTCGACCGCGTCGACCCGGTGGCCGGTGCCCATGCGGACCAGGCGGCGCCGGCAGCCGATCTCGGTCACGGCCGACAGCGGCACGATGCGCAGCGAGGAGATCATCGAACCCGGCGGGCCCTCCCCGGGCGGGCAGTCCTCGCCGTGCCACAGCAGCAGGCGCGAGCCGTCGCAGACCGCGATCTCCTGCCACACCCCGTTGTACTCGTTGACGAACCGCTCCAGGGTGAAGCCCTGCACGTCCGCGGCGCCGAGGCTGGGCAGCAACGAGTCCAGGGCGATCTCCGGGTCGCGCAGGTACGCGCGCGCGGCCGGTTCGAGCTCGCGGTAGGGACTCCAGTCGGGGAAGACCGCTTCGGTCACTCGTCACCCTCCGGTCCGAGTTCCAGCGCGATGTCCGGCGATTCAGCGCTCTCCGGCATGACAGCGGTCTCCGGCGAGACGGCGGTCTCCGGTGTGACGGCGCTCTCCGAAGCGGCGGTCCCCGCGACCCGGCCGGCCTTCTTCAGCGCGTACGCCTCGGCGCCCTTGGACGGCTTGCGGCGGCGCGGCGGGGCGGTCACGCCGGGGGCCAGCTTCCGGGAGCGCACGAGGAACGCGGTGTGGGCGATCATCCGGTGGTCCGGGCGGACGGCGAGGCCGTCGGCGTGCCAGTCGCGCACGAGGCTCTCCCAGGCGAGCGGCTCGCTGAAGCCGCCGCGCTCGCGCAGGGCCTCGACCAGCTCGGACAGCTGGGGCGTGGTGGCGACGTAGCCGATGAAGACGCCGCCGGGCAGCAGCGCCTTGTCGACCATGTCGAGCGCCTCCCACGGGGTCAGCATGTCCAGGATGATCCGGTCGAATCCGGTTTCCATGCAGCTCGCCACGTCGGCCACGGTCAGCTGCCAGTTCGGCTGCTCGGCGCCGAAGAAGGCGGTGACGTTCTTGCGGGCCACGGCCGCGAACTCGTCGCGCAGCTCGAAGGAGTGGACCTGCCCGTGCTCGCCCACGGCCCGCAGGAGCGAGCAGGTGAGCGCGCCGGAGCCGACGCCCGCTTCGAGGACCTTGGCGCCGGGGAAGACGTCGCCCATCGCGACGATCTGCGCGGCGTCCTTGGGGTAGATGACCTGCGCCCCGCGCGGCATCGACAGCACGTAGTCGCTCAGCAGCGGCCGCAGCGCCAGGTACGCCGTCCCGCCCGACGAGGTCACGACGCTGCCGTCGGGCCGGCCGATGAGGTCGTCGTGGGCCACGACGCCGCGGTGGGTGTGGAAGGATTTGCCGGGCTCCAGGACGATCGTGTGCATCCGGTTCTTCGGGTCGGTGAGCTGCACCCGGTCCCCAGCGGTGAACGGGCCCCTGCGGGCGGGCATCGCGGGGACGGTGAGGTCGGTCACGGACGACTCCTAGTACGCGGATCGAGCAGCTGGACGAGATCGGCGAGGTGCAGGACCCCGACGACATCCTCCCCTGTCGTCACGAGGAACTCGTCGGCCGGGTGCTGCTGCACAGCTCTGATCACATCCTCGCCCCGGAGATCGGCGCGGATGACCCCGACCCCGTCGATGTCGCGGGCCAGCGACTCCACCGGCACCCACGGCCGGCGCGGTTCCGGCACGGCCGCGGCGGCGTCCCGGCGGACCAGGGCGATGAGGCGGCCCGAGCTGTCCGTCACGCCCAGCGCCGCCGCCGGCCGGCCCGCCTCGGCGGCCCGCCGCAGCGCCTCGGCCAGCGAGGTGCCGGCCGGCACGCTGTAGATCGTGCGGGCCAGGCGTACCGGGTCGATCAGGGGGAAGCGCGAGGCCACCTTCGCCTGGTTGATCGACGCGGTCGCGCCCTGCCACAGGGTGTACGCGATCAACCCGGCGATCAGTACGCCGGTGAAGGTGTACCAGCCGTTCGCGTACAGGGCGAAGGCCACGGCCACGGTGAGGGCGGCGACGACGCGGCCCGACCAGCCGGCGACGACGGTGGCGCTGACCTTGTTCTTGCCGATCGCCCACACGACGGCCCGCAGGGCTCGGCCGCCGTCCAGTGGCAGGCCGGGCAGGCCGTTGTAGACGGCGACGATCAGGTTGCTGAAGGCGATCTGGGCGACCAGCACGCGCAGCGCGGACTCGTCCGGCATGACCGGGACCAGGGCCAGCGCGCCGAGGCCGAGCAGCAGCGACACCGCCGGTCCGGCCAGTGAGAACAGCACCTCGGTACGCGGCCGCGGCGCCTCGGTCTCCATCTCGGTGTAGCCGCCGAGCAGATCCAGGGTGATGCCGCGGACGCCGATGCCGAGCCACCGGGCGGCCAGCGCGTGGCCCAGCTCGTGCAGCAGCACGGAGAACAGGAGGCTGACGGCCAGTCCGGCCGCGAGGCTGTAGCCGACCCCCGCGCTGTGCTCCCGCTCGGTCATCAGGGAGCCCCAGCTGACCATGATGAGCAGGGCCATCACGAACCAGCTCGCACTGAGCCGGACCGGGAAGCCGAGCACCCGGCCGAGGCTGACGCCGGGCCGCGGCGGGACCTCGGGCCGCTCGCCGGGGCGGCCCGCGTCCGCCGGGCTGCCGGGCTGGGCACCGGATTGCGGGGTCCCTTGGTGGGAACCGGGCTGCTCGGTCACGCGACCCGCCTCCCGCGGTCGGCCACGGCACTCCCGGCGGTCACCAGCGCGACGGTCTCCATCGGCGCAATGCTACGCATCCCGGCTGGACTTCACCTGACAGACGGCGCGCGTGGGACACACGGCGTACGCGGCCCGGGGCGCCTGCGGAGCCGATGTCGTACGCCTGGCTTACCGTGAGCGCATGACCGGTGACCCCAGTTCGCCCGCTCTCCCGGAGGCACAGCACCCGTCGGCGGCACAGCACTCGTCGGAGGCACAGCACTCGGCGGCGGCCCGCACGTTGCCGACGCTGTCTCCGTCCCGGGCCGCCGATTTCAAGACCTGCCCCCTGCTCTACCGGCTGCGCAGCATCGACCGGCTGCCCGAGCAGCCCACCGCCGACCAGGCGCGCGGCACCCTGGTGCACGCCGTGCTGGAGCGGCTGTTCGACCTGCCCGCCGGGCAGCGCACCCTGACCCAGGCGCACGACCTCGTCGACCCGTCCTGGGCGGCGCTGCTGGCCGAGCAGCCGGAGCTGGCCTCGCTGGAGATCGGCGACGACTTCCTGACCAGCGCGGCCGACCTGCTCGGCGGCTACTTCGAGATGGAGGACCCGTCGCGGCTGGAGCCCGCCGAGCGGGAGACCCTCATCGAGGCCGTCCTGGATGACGAACTGCTCATCCGCGGCTACATCGACCGGCTCGACGTCTCCCCGGCCGGCGACCTGCGGGTGGTCGACTACAAGACCGGCGGCGCGCCCCGCGAGGCGTTCGAGGCCCGGGCGCTGTTCCAGCTGAAGTTCTACGCCCTCGTCCTGATGCGTACGCGCGGCGTGGTGCCCCGGGTGCTGCGGCTGGTCTACCTCAAGGACCGCGAGATCTGCGACTACACGCCGGACGCGGTGGAGCTGGAGCGCTTCGAGAAGACGATCGTCGCCCTGTGGCGGGCGATCGAGCAGGCGGCCCTCGCCCGCGACTTCCGCCCGAAGCCGTCCAAGCTCTGCGGCTGGTGCGCGCACCAGGCCCTGTGCCCGTCGTTCGGCGGGACGCCGCCGCCCTACCCGGTCGACTCGGCGGTGACGGCGGCGGTGGACGCGCGTACCGCCCGGCTCGCCGCCCAGGCCAAGGCCGCCGAGGACGCCGCGACCGTCGGCTGAGGACGGATCACTGCCGGGTCACCGCTGGATCATGGCGCAGCGTGCTGGCATGCATCGATATGGGACACTGCCGGGGTGACGACGGGGCCGGTACGCGTACTGCTCGCCGACGATCAGCCGATGGTCCGCAGTGGACTGCGGGCGGTCCTCGGCGGACACGCCGACCTCCACGTCGTCGGGGAGGCCGGCGACGGCGTCGAGGCGATCGAGCTGGCCCGCCGGCTGCTGCCGGACGTGCTGCTGATCGAGGCGTACCTGCCCCGGCGGGACGCCACCGCGGTGGCCAGGGAGATCCGTGACGCCCGGCTTCCGGTGCGGACCCTCGTCCTCATCCCCGATCCCGGCCCCGCGGCGACCGGGCCGGCAGCCGGGGCTGAAGCCGGAGCCGGGTCAGGGATCGACGCCGAACCGGCGCTGGCGGCCCTGCGCAGCGGTGCGAGTGGCCTGCTCGCCCAGGACGCCCCGCCGGAGGAGATCATCGCCGCCGTGCGGGCCGTGGCGGCCGGGCACGCCGCGGTCTCCCCGCCGCTGCTGCGCCGGCTGCTCGACCTGCTCGCCGCGGTGCCGCCGGCCACCGCCGCCCGGACGGATCTCGGCATGCTGACCGACCGGGAACGCGAGGTGCTGGTCCAGGTCGCCCGTGGCCTGTCGAACGCCGAGATCGCCCAGGCCCTCACCGTCAGCGAGACGACGGTCAAGACCCATGTGGGGCACGTGCTCACCAAACTCCGGCTGCGCGACCGGGTGCAGGCGGTCGTGCTCGCGTACGAGTCGGGTCTGGTCAAGCCCGGCCGCTGAGGACCGGCGAACGGCCGGCGAACGCCGGGCCGGGCGACCGGCACGGAGGGAAAAGCCGGAAATCACCGGGCGAATCCGGCAAGATCGCCCATATGACGGGAGAAGCGGCGGCCCGGGCGGCCGAGGTCTGGAAGATCTACGGCCACGGCGAGGCGCAGGTGCACGCGCTGCGCGGGGTGAGCGCGGACTTCCAGCGCGGCCAGTTCACCGCGATCATGGGCCCCTCGGGGTCGGGCAAGTCCACCCTGATGCACTGCCTCGCGGGGCTGGACGACGTCAGCGCCGGCGAGGTGTTCATCGGCGACACCCGCGTCACCGGGCTCGGCGACGCGGGGCTGACCAAGCTGCGCCGGGAGAAGGTCGGCTTCATCTTCCAGCAGTTCAACCTGCTGCCCACGCTCACCGCCCAGGAGAACATCCTGCTGCCGCTCGCGATCTCCGGCCGCAAACCGGACCAGCAGTGGTACGACCTGGTGATCAAAACGGTCGGCCTGGGTGACCGGCTCGGCCACCGGCCGACCGAGCTGTCCGGCGGCCAGCAGCAGCGCGTGGCCTGCGCGCGGGCCCTCGTCGCCCGGCCCGAGGTGATCTTCGCCGACGAGCCGACCGGCAACCTGGACTCCCGCTCCGGCACCGAGGTGCTCGGCTTCCTCCGCGGTTCGGTCCACGAGTTCGGCCAGACGATCGTGATGGTCACGCACGACCCGCGGGCCGCCTCGTACGCCGACCGCGTCGTGTTCCTCGCCGACGGCGCCATCGTCGACGAGATCCTCCAACCCACCGAGACGTCGGTGCTCGACCGGATGAAGAACCTGGACAACGAAGCGCGGGCGGCCGCTCCGGGGAACGCCGCCGCCCAGAACACCGCCGGCCAGAACGCCGCCGCCGGAGGGAACGCTGTCGAGGAGACGCCGGATGCTTAAGGCGATGCTGCGCGGCCTGCTCGCCCACAAGCTCAGGCTGCTGCTGTCGGCCCTGGCCATCGTGCTCGGGACCATGTTCATGTCGGCCGCCTTCGTGGCCGGCGACACCGTCGCCCAGGGCTTCACCTCCCTCTTCTCGACCGTCAACAGCAACCTCGACGTCCAGGTCACCGGCGTCTCGGCGACCGGCCAGGACAACCCCGACGTGATCACCGCCCTGGTCCCGCAGAGCGTCGCCGACCAGGTCGCCAAGGTGGACGGCGTACAGGAGTCGACCGCGCAGGTGATCTCGGACGGCGCGCGGGTGATCGACAAGAACGGCAAGGTCGTGCCGGGCACCGCGCCGCGGTTCGGCGCCGGGTGGACCGGCACGTCGAGCCTGCTGCAGATGCGCGAGGGCAACCCGCCCAGCGGCCCCGACCAGATCGCGATCTCCGCGAACCTCGCGCAGGACACCGGCTACACCGTCGGCGACAAGGTCGACGTGATCACGCTCCAGCCGCGCAAGACCTTCCAGCTCGTCGGCATCTTCGGGTACGCGGGCGGCCGGGACTCCCTCGCCGGCGAGACGACCGTCGCGTTCACGATGCCGGTGGCGCAGGAGCTGATGCTCGGCAAGCCCGGCAACTACACGAGCGTCGACGTGAAGGCGGCGGCCGGGGTCAGCCAGGAGGAGCTGAAGCAGCGCGTCCAGACCGCCGTCGGGCCCCAGTACAAGGTGCAGACCGCCGACGAGGCCGCCAAGTCGCAGGCCAGCGGGGTCGACGCGTTCGTCAACGTGCTCAAGACCGGCCTGACCGTGTTCGCCGTCATCGGGCTCATCACCGGCGCCTTCCTGATCTTCAACACCTTCTCCATGCTGGTCGCGCAGCGTACGCGTGAGCTGGCCCTCTACCGCTCGTTCGGCGCCTCGCGCGGGCAGGTGACCCGCTCCGTGCTGACCGAGTCCGTCCTGCTGGGCCTGGCCTCGGCGATCGTCGGCCTGATCATCGGCATCGGGGTCGGCTGGCTGCTCAAGAAGGGTCTCGAAGCGCTCAGCCACACCAACCTGCCGGTCTCCGGCGTCGTCGTGAAGCCCTACGTCGTCGTGCTGACCCTGCTGGTCGGCATCCTGTTCACGGTGGTGGCCGCGCTCGTGCCGTCGCTGCGCGCCTCGCGGGTACCGCCGATCGCCGCCATGCGCGAGGCGTCCACTCCGGACAAGCCGCTGCGTACGCTGACGGTCCTCGGGCTGGTGACGCTGCTCGTCGGCGTCGCGTTCCTGGTGCTCAAGCTGACCAAGGTGTGGAAGGACCCGCTGTGGCTGGTGCTCGGCGGCGGTTGCCTCCTCGTGTTCGCCGGCGTCGTCATGCTCGCCCCGGCGCTCAGCCGGCCGGTGACCCGGGGCCTCGGCGCGCTCTTCGGCGGTTCCGTCCCCGCCCGCCTCGGTACGCGCAACACCGGCCGCAACCCGCGGCGTACGGCGGTGACGGCGGCGGCGCTGATGATCGGCGTGACCCTGGCGACCGCCGCCGGGGTGTTCGCCTCCTCGGTGAAGGCCGGGGTCACCGACCTGTTCAAGAACGACATGAAGGCGCAGCTGATCGTGCAGACCAGCGACTTCACCGGTACCACGGGATTCGATCCGGCCCTGCAGGCGAAGATGCGCGCGATCCCGGGCGTGACGAACGCCGTCGCCGTACGCACCGACCAGGTCAAGCTCGGCGGCAAGTCGACCGGCATCGGATCGGCCGACGCGCTGGCCGCCGCCGAGATCTTCACCCTGACGGCCAAGGACGGCACGATCCGCCCGCTGCAGGCCGGTGAGATCATCCTCGACGAGAACGCGGCGAAGAGCCTGAACGCCTCGGTCGGCACCGAACTGCCCCTGATCACGACCCGGGGCGGCGAGAAGGCCGAGAAGGTCGTCGCGATCATCGAGAACAGCCAGACGTGGTCCGGCCCGATGCTGAACACGACCGACGCGGCCGGCTTCACCTCCCCGTACGCCCAGCAGGGCTACGTGCAGGTCGGACCGGACGGGGACGTCGGGGCGGTCAAGGACCAGCTCAACCAGCTGTTCGCGGACAACCCCGAGGTGAACGTGGTGGACCAGGAGCAGCTGATCAAGCAGTCCACGTCGTTCCTGGATGTGATCCTCGCGATCCTCTACGTCCTGCTGGGGCTGACGATCGTCGTGGCCGTGCTCGGTGTGATCAACACACTGCTGCTGTCGGTGTACGAGCGTACGCGCGAGATCGGCATGATCCGTGCGATCGGCATGAACCGCGCGTCGACCGCCTGGATGATCACCGTCGAGTCGATCCTGATCTCCTTCTTCGGCGCGCTGCTCGGCGTCGTCGTCGGCACCGCGCTCGGCGTCGCCATCGTGAAGATCTTCGGCGGCGACTTCCTCAAACTCACCATCCCGTGGGCGTACCTGATCATCACGCTGGTCCTGGCCGTGATCGCGGGGGTCGTCGCGGCGATCCTCCCCGCGATCAGGGCCGGGCGGCTCAACGTGCTGCAGGCGATCGCCTACGAGTGACCGTCAACCGATGGTCAACGGGGTTCGTTGACGATCGCGGCGATCTGGCCCAGCGTGGTCCAGTCCACCAGCTCGTCGGCCAGGATCTCACCGTAGGGGCGTACCTCCACCGTGGTGCGCTCGCCGTCCGCCGCGAGCCCGAACGTCCGGCCCGGCGTACGCACGCCGTCGAGCTCCTCCTCGGTCAGCTCCACGCTGAACAGGTGCTGCCGGTGCGCGGTCAGGGCCCCGACCGGCTGGCGTACGCCATGGCGGCGCAGCCGGCCCACGTCGACCCGCAGCCCGGTCTCCTCCGCGAGTTCCGCCTGGGCCGCCTCGACCGGCGACGCGGAACCGGGGTGGCTGCCGCCGGGCAGCTCGTGGACGTAGCCGTCGCCGGTCACGGCCGGCGAGCGGAACTCGCGGACCAGCACCACCTCGGTCTTGCCCGGATCGTCGTGCGGCCGGTACGCGACCACGCACACGCTGTCGGTGCGCCCCAGGACGAACTCGTTCTCCTTGACGCGGTCCTCGCCCCGCACGGTGATGCGCGGCTTGACCGCCCACAGGAACACGCCCGCGGACGGCGACGGCCGCACACTCCACGCGACCTCGGCACCCTCCAGCGTGTGCCCGGCCGTCTCGACGCTGGCCAGCCAGTGCCGGAAACTCGCCGTCCGCCACAGCGGCAGCGGGATGTCGCGGTGCGACCCCTCCCGGCGGGCACCGTTGCCCACCATGACCAGCGCATTGTGCACGCTTTCCTCCAGAGTGGACGCCAGCGGTATGCCCCGCCGCTCCGCCCGCCCCTTCAGATACGTCTCGTGCTGGCCATTGCCCGGCACCCCCAGCACCACCCTGCCGGTGGTCTCGGAACTCCCCCACAGAATGTGGCTCACGCTGCGCGACTGCGGCCGGGCGTCGGCGGCCAGCCAGAACAGGATCACGTCCGCGTGCGCCGCGCGCGTGTCGAGCCACGCGGTCTCGTCCACCCGGCTGTAATCGGCGGCCGGCACCTGCGGCACGAAGATCACCAGCCGGCCCGGCGCCGACCACTGCCGCCGCAACGCGGCCACCGCGTCGTTCTGCCACGGCAACATCGGTCCCCGCCCGGTCGCCGGACCGGCGAGCAGCACACTCGCATGCCACCAGTCCGGAATGGACCGGCCGGGGCGTACCACCACGACGTCCTTGGGCCTCATGATCTCATCATGGGTTCCAGGAAGCCGGCTTTACAGTGTTGCCCGTTGCCTGATGTGGGGTTGGTCGCAAATAAGATTCAAGTACGAACCTTCTCTTTCCCGGGTCCGTCGATCTCGCCTCCGCTCTTACCGCGGGAGCGGTCGGGCGCGATCGAAACGGCTGAGATGTAAATCTGGCCGGTAATGCCTTGATCGAAAACGGCCGAGATGTAGCCCAGGGCCGTTGTTCGACATCTAAGCGCTGTGGATCGAGGGCAGGGGCCGGTTTCTCCATCCCAGCCGCTTTCGATCACACCTCACTCGCGCCGCCTCCCGCCATGCAGGACTGATCATCCATTTTGCGAGACAAGATCACTGATCGCGTGATCGTTTACGCCTGAGGTGTAGTTTCGCGGACCCCCTGCATGATCATTTACGCGCCAGGTGTCACCAGAGGCCGTCTAGGTGCTCCAGAGCCGTAAACGATCATGCAGAGGGTGGCCGTTTTACGCCTCAACCGCGAACGATCAACCCGCCAGCCCGCGAACCGCCGCCCATATCGGACAGTCGCGACAAAGGCCGGGGAGAGCGGCAGTGATCGGCCTACCGCGATGGACATGTCACCCTCCCCGGCAGGACATAGGCCGCATTTTCTCCATCCCGCCGCAGTCGATCACGCCCGCCCCGCGCCGTCGCCCACCGCCGTCCGCTATGCGGGAGCGATCACCCAACCCGTGAGACACGTCCGTCGATTCCATGATCATTTACGGCTCAGGCGTAATTTCGGCCCCCTCTGCATGATCATTTACGCGCCAGGTGTCACCGGGGGCGTCCGGGCGCTCCGGAACCGTAAACGATCATGCAGGGGGCGGCCGTTTTTACACCTCAACCGCGAACGATCAACCCGCCGGCCAACGAACCCCGCCCATATCGGACAGTCGCGACAAAGGCCAAGCGTGCAGGGATGAAACGGCGACCGGGCGGACCCGGGAAGGACGAAAGTTGATCTTGCGTATCGGGGGTTCCCCTGAGCACGTCTCGGGGTGCATCCCCGGGACGGATATCGGGTCTCTTTCCACCCGCGGGTTGACGTCCGCGCGGATTTCCGCGGCGAGGATGAGTACGCCGGCCGGAGCTCCTCCACGAGCACCGGTCGGACCAGACTTCCGATTCCGGGCGCGCCACACGAACCGGACGCCGTAGAGGGACCAAAGGATCGTCATGACTGTCACCGTTTCACCGCCCGTGCGTACCGAGAGCGCAGCCCGTGCCGCCGATCTCTGGAAGGTGTACGGCTCCGGGGAGGCGCAGGTCGTCGCGCTGCGCGGGGTCAGCACCGAGATCGAGGCGGGCCGCTTCACCGCGATCATGGGGCCGTCGGGCTCGGGCAAGTCGACGCTGATGCACTGCCTGGCCGGGCTGGACACCGCCACCCGTGGTGAGGTGTTCATCGGTTCCACCAAGCTGACCGGGCTGAACGACAAGGGGCTGACGAAGCTGCGCCGCGAGCAGGTCGGCTTCATCTTCCAGCAGTTCAACCTGCTGCCGACGCTGAGCGCCAAGGAGAACATCCTGCTGCCGCTGGCGATCGCCGGACGCAAGCCCGACGAGGGCTGGTTCGACACGGTGATCTCCACGGTCGGCCTGGGCGACCGGCTCGGGCACCGGCCCAGCCAGCTGTCCGGCGGCCAGCAGCAGCGCGTGGCCTGCGCCCGCGCCCTGGTCGCCCGGCCTGGGGTGATCTTCGCCGACGAGCCGACCGGCAACCTGGACTCCCGGTCGGGGGCCGAGGTGCTGAGCTTCCTGCGCCGCAGCGTACGCGAGTTCGGCCAGACGATCGTCATGGTCACGCACGATCCGACCGCGGCCTCGTACGCCGACCGCGTGCTGTTCCTCGCCGACGGGCAGATCGTCAACGAGCTGACCGACCCGACGCCGCAGACCGTCCTCGACGCGATGCAGAAGCTGGACCCGGGTCACGGCCCCGCCGCCGCCGCCCAGGACCAGGACGAGGAGCGCAACTGATGCTCCGCGCGACTCTGAAGAGCCTGCTCGGCCGCAAGTTGCGACTGGCGCTGTCGGGCCTGGCCGTCGTCCTCGGCGTCATGTTCGTCGCCGGGTCGTTCGTGCTGACCGACACGCTCAGCCGCTCGTTCGAGAACCTGTTCGACACCGCGTACGCGCACACGGACGTGGTCGTCACGCCGCACGCGGACCGCGAGGGCCCGCCGCCGAAGCCGCTCACGGTGCAGGACAAGGAAACCGTCGAGTCCGTTGCCGGTGTGGCGCACGCGTACCCGGTGGCGCAGGCCGAGGGCGCCCGCGTCATCGGCGCCGACGGCAAGGTCGTCACCACGGTCGGGCCGCCCCGCATCGGCGCGAACTGGATCGACGGCCAGGGCGGCGCCGAGATCCGGGAGGGCCGGGCGCCCCACGCCGACGACGAGATCATGCTCAACGTGGCCGAGGCCAAGCTCGCCGGCGTGAAGGTGGGCGACCAGGTCGGCGTACTGACGCTGCAGCCGAAGAAGATGTTCAAGCTCGTCGGCACCTTCGGGTACGCCGGCGGTCTGGACGGTCGCGGCGGCGTGCTCGAGGTGCGGTTCACCGACAAGACGGCCCAGGAGCTGATGCTCGGCCAGCCGGGCTACTCGTACTTCGACGTCCAGGCCGCCCCCGGCACCAGTCCCGAGGCGGTACGCGACGCGGTCAAGGCCAAGCTCGGCGGCGCGTACGACGTGAAGACCGGCGCGGAGATGGCGAAGGCCATCGCCGACCAGTTCAAGTCGGTGCTGGACGGGCTGAACAAGGTGCTGCTGGCGTTCGGCGGCGTGGCGCTGTTCGTCGGGACGTTCCTGATCCTGAACATCTTCTCGATCACGGTGGCCCAGCGGACGAAGGAGCTGGCGCTGGCCCGGGCCCTGGGCGCGAGCCGCAAGCAGATGATCTGGTCGGTCATCGTCGAGGCGCTGATCGTGGGCCTCGCCGGGGCGATCGTCGGCCTCGCGGCGGGCCTGGGCGTCGGCTTCGTGCTGGCGAACGTGGCCGCCGGGATGGCCAACCTGACGCTGGCGCCGATCGCGCTGCCGGCCGGCGCGGTCATCGCCGCGTTCGCCGTCGGCGTCGTGATCACCACGCTGGCGGCCCTGCTGCCGGCGCTGCGGGCGGCCCGGGTCGCCCCGATCGCCGCGCTGCAGGAGGTCGCGACGCCGGACCGGCCGCTCACCCGGCTGACCATCGGGGGTGCCGTGGTGACGGCGACCGGTTCGGCGCTGATCGCGTACGGGCTCACCGGCGGCGGGCACCTGTGGCCCATGCTGGGCGGCGTCGGCCTCGCCTTCATCGGCGTCTCGCTGCTCAGCCCGATCATCGGCCGTCCGGTGGTCGCCCTGCTCGGCCGGCTGTTCTCCTGGTCGGTCCCGGGGCGCCTCGGCCGCCTCAACTCCGGCCGCAACCCGCGGCGTACCGCGATCACGGCGGCCGCGCTCATGATCGGCATCGCGCTGATCACCGGGGCCAGCACCGTGCTGCACTCCGGCGACACCAGCCTGCGCGGCGCCGCGAACCGCCAGGTCAAGGCCGACCTCCTGATCACCGGCGAGGGCAGCAGCAACGACGTGCTGCCGACCTTCGCGGCGGACAAGGTGGACAAGATCCGCCAGATCGCCGGCGTCGCGAGCGTCACCAGCTCCGTCACCACCGGCGCGCTCGTGGGCAAGCAGCCGCACGGCGTGGACATCGTCGACGACCTGCCGGCGTACGCGCGGCAGCTGTCGCTCACTCCCCGGGCCGGTACGCTGCCGCAGCTGGGCCCGAACCAGGTCGTCGTCGACGCCGAGACGGCCGACGAGGACCACGTGAAGGTCGGCGACACGCTCCAGGTCACGATGGACAAGGGCGAGCAGGTCGCGTACACGGTGGTGGGCGTGCACAACAAGAGCGACTTCGCCCACGGCTTCCTGTTCGGCCCGAGCGCGTCGGCGCACGTGGTGGCGGCGCAGCCGTACATGGCCATGGTCACCCTCGCCCCGGGCGCGAGCGAGAAGTCCGTCCGCGACCAGCTCGCCACCCTGTTCACCGACGACCCCGAGATCACCGTCAGCAACCGGGCGGAGTACCTCGACCAGCAGTCGGGCCAGATCAGCACGCTGCTGACGATGGTGACGGTGCTGCTCGGCCTGGCGATCATCATCGCGGTGCTCGGCGTGATCATCACGCTGTGGCTGTCGGTGCTGGAGCGGACGCGGGAGATCGGCCTGCTGCGGGCGGTCGGCCTCGGCCGGGGCGCCACGATGCGGATGATCACCGTCGAGTCGGTCGTGATCACGCTCTTCGGCACGCTGCTCGGCCTCGCCACCGGCGTCGGGATCGGCGCGGCGATCGTCCGGTCGCTCAAGGGCGACGGGATCACGGAGTTCGCGGTGCCCTGGTCGCAGCTGAGCGCGTACCTGGTGGCGGGAGCGCTGGTGGGCGTCATCGCGGCGGTGCTGCCGTCGATCAAGGCGGCCCGGACCGACGTCCTGCGGGCGATCTCCTACGAGTAGAGCCCGCCCCAAGATCCCGTTTGGATCAGGGAATCGCACGTAATCTTGGCTCAAGATTCGGGTGATTTCCCTGATCCAAACGGGATCTTGCGTTGCCCGCGGTGCTGCCTGCGGTGGGATGGCTCAGTACTCGGACGCGAACAGCTCGACCGGCTGCCCGGTGTCGGTACGCACGACCGCCGCGTCCACCGCCCGCTGGCTGAGCCGCCACGACCGCAGGAGCCGCAGCGTACCGCCGGGGCCGAGGTCGAAGACGGCGTCGGCGGCCAGCGAGTCGTGCAGCGTGACGGCACAGGCCTCGACCGAATGCCGGGGCGTCACCACCACCGGTACGCAGCCGTTCTCGACCAGGTCGCGGGCATGGGCCAGCAGGTGCCGGTCGGGCACGAGGCCGGCCACGATCGGGAGGATCTTGTGCCCCGGCAGCCGCCGGCAGAGGGCGTCCACCAGCAACCGGACCGGCCCGGACGGGCGTTCGCCGAACTCGGTCGCCTCCGGCTCCGGGCAGACAAGGACGCCCTCGTGCCGGCGCAGCAACGCCGCCAGGGTGCCGGCGTGGTTCTCGATCGCCTCGGCGCGGACCAGATCGCCACTGCTCAAACAGATGACCGCCAACACGCGGCACGCTCCGAAAACTGATGGGTGCAGGGAAGGTTGTTCAATCCGCGTCCAGCGCCGGGAGCCGGACGACGAACGTACTGCCGGTGGAACTGGTCTCGCCGAGGACGAGGTCGCCGCCGTGGGCGCGGGCGATGGCCCGGCTGAGGTACAGGCCCAGGCCCACCCCGCCGGTACGCTCCCCGAGCTGGACGAACTTGCCGAAGAGCAGGTCGCGGTCGGCTTCGGGGACGCCCGGACCCTGGTCGGTGACCGACAGCTCGACCGTACGCCCGGCGTCGACGACGGCGAGGGTGAGCTCGATCGGCGTACCGGGGCGGCCGAACTTGGCGGCGTTGGACAGCAGGTTCGCCAGCACCTGGCGGATGCGGAAGCTGTCCAGGCCGACCCGGACCTCGCCGGCCACGTTGACGATCATCGGGTGGCCCAGGCTCAGCTCGGACAGCTCGCGCACGATGTCGCGGACCAGGGCTGCCAGCTCGACCCGCTCGATGACCAGGTCGAGGTCGTCGGACTCCAGCCGGCGGGCGTCCACCATGGTCTCGATCAGCCGGCCGATCTGGCGCAGGTTGCGCAGCATCGCCTTGAGCAGCTCGCCCGACGCGGCCGAGGGCATGTGGTCCAGCCGCTCGTTGAGCACGTGCGCGATGCCCTCGACCGCCGCGACCGGGCTGCGCAGCTCGTGCGCGTACAGGCCGACGAGGTCGACCTGGTCCGCGGCGTGCCGCTCGAACCGGTACGCGTGCTCGCCGGGGTCGGCCAGCCGCCCGGTGGCCGCGTCCGGGAACAGTTCCCGGATGACGGCGACGAGCTGGCGGGTCGAGCCGCCCTTCTCCAGGAACGCGGCCGCGCCCCGGCGGAGGGCTTCCTGCGCGGCCTGCTCGCGGCCGTATCCGGTCAGCACTATCACCCGTGCCTCCGGCGACGTCCGCCTGATCTCGTTGAGGGCCTGGAGCCCGTCCATGACCGGCATGGCGAGGTCGAGCACGACCAGATCGGGCCGCCGGTTGGCGGTCAGCAGGACGGCCTCCGCCCCGTCGCCCGCCTCGGCGACGACGCGTACGTTGGGCATGGATTCGAGGACGGCCCGCAGGGCGAGGCGGATGTCGGCGCTGTCGTCGGCGACCAGCACCTCCACACCGCGGCGCTGGCCGGGCTCGGCGGCCGTGCCGACGAAGGGCTCGCCGACCCGGGCGTCCTGCGCGGGGGTGTCGCGGACCAGCTCGCCGGGGGTGACGGCGCCCTCGCCGAGCAGGTTGCGCATCATCTCGCGGGCCGCGACGATCGTGCGGGACAGGATGCGCTCGGCCCCGGAGGCGTCGCCGCGCTCCAGGGCGAAGGTCGCCGCGGCCAGGCTCTGCACGACGTTGTCGTTGATCTCCAGTGCCTGCTTGCGGCGGACCTGCGCGGCCTTCAGCGCCTGCGCGGCCGCCTGCGCCCGGCGCTGCTCGGTGGCGTCGCGGACGGCGGCCACGACCAGGTGCCCCCGCTCGTCCGAAGACTTGGTACGCAACGGACTCAGCGCGATCTCGACCGGGAACTCGGAACCGTCCCGGCGGCGCGCGTAGAGATCGAGGCCGGCGCCCATCGGCCGCAGCCGGGGCTCGCCGAGGAAGCGGTCGCGCTCGGCGGTGTGCCGGCGGTGGAACCGTTGCGGGATGAGCTTTTCCACCGGCTGGCCGACGAGTTCGGCCTCGGTGTAGCCGAACAGCTCCTCGGTACGCTGATTCGCCAGCACGATGAGGCCCGCGCCGTCGATGCCCACGACCGCGTCGGGAACGGAGGCGAGCAGCGTGCGGAAGCGGTCGTCGCCGTGGGGCGAGACCTCGGACTGGCGGGTGCGGGTCACGTCGGTCACGACGCCCACCACGGTGGCGTCCGGCAGGACGTCGCAGGTGTGCCGCAGCCAGCGCGTACGCCCGCCGGTGACGATCCGGTGCTCGAACTCGGTGCCGCCGGAGCGCTCCCCCGCCGCTTTGAGCGCCGCGAGGACGGCGTCGCGGTCCTCGGCGTACGCGTGCTCGGCGAAGAACGACGGATCGCCGGTGAACGCGTCCGGCTCGACCCCGTACAGCCGGCACAGGTTGTCGCTGACCCGGGCCGGAGCCGTGACAGGCCAGCTCCAGGCGCCGGGCGGGGCGGGCTCGCCGGCGGCACCCACGGCGCTGTGCAGCCATTCCTGTGCGGTCATCGCACCACCTCGCCGGGTCGGGTCCTACCGCTGCCGCGCAGCGGTTCCCGAGCAGCGCTGCGAACGAATCAGCCTATGCCGGAAAGGCACCCGTCCGCTGGCACTGCCCCCAATGGGTGAAGATCGCCCGGGGCAGGCGCTCCCCGGCGCCCGGCCGTTGCGGGAGCAGAGCGGGTCAGAGCCGTTCGAGGGTCTTGACGTCCACACCGGACAGGGTCGGCAGGATGGTCGCGCCGAGGTCGCCGGGCAGGTCCATGACCTCGCAGGGGACCGCGAGCACCTTCGCCCCGGCCGCGGCGGCGCTGCGCATGCCGCCGGGCGAGTCCTCGATCGCCACGCACCGGTCGATCGGCACGCCGAGCAGCTCGGCCGCGCGCCGGTAGGGCCACGGGTGCGGCTTGGTGAACTCCACCTCGTCCCCGCAGACCACCGCGTCGAACGGGCCCAGCGTCTCCAGGGCGATCTTCACCAGCCGCCGCTCGGTCGAGGTGACCAGCGCGGCCGGGATGCCGGCGGCGCGTACCTCGGCGACGAGTTCCCGCGCGCCCGGCCGCCAGGGCAGGCCCGCCGCGAACAGCACCTCGGTCAGCTCCACCAGCCGCGCCGCGCCGAGCACCGGGTCGCGCCACTCCTGGCCCAGGTCCGCGTGGAAGATGCCCATCGAGGTCGGCATGTCCGTTCCGACCATGCTGATCCGCGCCGCCTCACTGAGCACGCCGCCGTACTCGCCCGCGAGCTGCTGCAGCGCCACCGCCCACAGCGCCTCGGATTCGATCAGAGTTCCGTCCATGTCGAAGAGCACCGCGGCGACCGTCACGCCTCGATCATGCCTGGCCGCCCGGCCGCTTTCGCGCCGCGGTGGCCCACATAACAAGATCATCAGGAGTACGCGCGGACGCCCGCCCATGCCATGATCGCCGGCATGGACCGGACACGCCGATGGGTACGCCGAGCCGCCCGGGCCGCCCTCGCGCTCTGCGCCGCCCTCGTCCTCGCCGCCGGCTCGCTGATCGTCGCGCTGGACTTCGAAGCCGCCGGGGACCTGACAGCCTCGGGGAATCCGGCAGCCTCGGGAGATCCAGCGGCCCCGGGATCACCCGGCCCCGCCCGGTCGACCGGTGACGACGCCGAATGGCTGGGCCACGCCTGGGTCGACGGCCGGCGTACGCAGTCCGATGTGGATGCTCTGGCCGCCGCCCTGCGCCCGACCGGCATCCACGACCTGTTCGTGCACGCCGGCCCGTTCTCCGACGACGGGACCCTCGACCCGGCCCTGCGGCCACGCGCCCGCTGGCTGGTCGACGCCCTGCACACCGCCCTGCCCGGGGTACGCGTACAGGCGTGGCTGGGCGCCCATCCGACCGACGACGAACTGCACCTCGGCGACCCGGCGACGCAGGCGAACATCCTCGCGGCCGACGCCCAGGTCCTCGACGACGGGTTCGACGGGATCCACTACGACTTCGAACCCGTGAACGACGGCGATCCCCGGCTGACGGCCGTCCTCGCGCGTACGCACGCCCTGACGAGGTCCCGGGGCGCTCTCCTGTCGGTGTCGGCGGTGCACACCGAGGCGTGGTCGTGGATGTCCTCGGTCACGCCGCTGCTGTGGTCGCGGGCGTACCTGCACGCGGTCGCGGTCGAGGTCGACCAGGTCGCGGTCATGTCCTACGACACGATGCTGCCCAGCGAGACCGCCTACGCCGGCTACGTACGCCGGTCCACCGAGATCGCCCTGGCGGCGGTCCCGCCCGGCGTGACGCTGTTCATGGGCGTCCCGGCGTACCACGACGAGCGGCCGACGCATCACCGGGCCGCCGAGACCGTGACGGCGGCCGTCCGGGGCGTACGCCTCGCGCTCGGCGGCACGCCCCGCGACCGGCGAGTGGGGTTGGCGCTGTACGTGGACTTCGCGGCGACGAGCGCCGACTGGTCCGCGTACAGCGCCTGGGTTTCCTAGCCGGGCGGTTCAGTCCAGGGCGGTGTATCAGTCGAGGGCGATGTAGAGGCGCTTGCCGGTGGCGGCGAACCCGACCCGCTCGTAGACGCGCCACGAGTCCTCGCCGGACGCCTCCAGCCAGCCGATCTCCACCCCGCCGGCGAACGCCTGCCGGGTGACCTCGGCCGTCAGCGCGCCCGCGATCCCGCGCCGCCGGTACGCCGGCCGCACCGCGATCCCCGCGACCTCGCTGGCCCCGGCCGACGGCGACCCGGCCTGCCCGGCCCCGGCGAACTCCCCGGAATCGAGGCGCGCGACCACGAAGACCGCGCCCTTGTCCAGATTCCGGCGTACGCGGGCGACGTCGGCCTCGGTCGACGCGTACTCGCCGCCGAAGGCCTCGTTCTGGGCCGCCACGGCCGCCGCGATCTCGGCGTCCGAGGCCGGCGCGGCGATCGTGCAGCCGTCCGGCGCGGCCGGTACGACCAGCGAGTCCGGCGTACACACGAGATAGTCGTGCCGGGCCTCGACGGTGAAGCCGGCGGCGAGCAACTGCCCCTCGAGCCCGGGCGCCGCGCTGACCACGTACTCCAGCCGGGGTACGCGGTCCACCGCCCGGAACTCGGCGACCAGCGCGGCCACGTCCGCGGCGGTGGCCGCGGCCGACGTGGGCGTGGCGTAGCTGATGAAACGGCTGTCGGAGCTCGGGTCCCAGCCCAGGACGAACGAGCCGGTCTCGACGACCCGCGGGCGCTGGCGGAGCTGGGCGATGACGGAGTTCTGGACGAAGCCGTCCAGGGAGTCTTGCATGATCAACTTCGGAATCCTGTCCATGATGGAAAGCAAGCGTCAACGTGAAACCGACGATGCGGCCGCGAGAGGCGAGGGCGCTCCTCAGAGCGCCGAGCGGCCGCGCAGAGCAGCCGTGACCATGGACTTCGTTCCTTCGAAAGGGCACCGGCCAGACGCCGGCGAACGGGAGAAAGCCTCCCAGAGCCAAACCCGCCCTGTCAACCGCTCTCGGCGGATAGTCTGCCGTCATGGCGGTTTGTGAGGTTTGCGGTAATGACTACTGGATGTCATTCGAAGTCCGCGCCCAGGGCGAGATCCACACCTTCGACTCGTTCGAGTGCGCGATCCACCGGATGGCACCGGTCTGCGAGCACTGTGGATGCAAAATCGTCGGGCACGGCGTGGAGGTGAGCGGCCGCTTCTTCTGCTGCGCGCACTGCGCCCGCCACAGCGGAGAGACCATCGGCGCCCACGTCGTGGACGCGGTCGGCGCCCATCCGTGATCCGCCGGACACGCGGATCATCACCGCTCCGGTGATGCCCCCGAGGGGATATGGTCGGTGGCATGAGCAAGCGCGGATGGGGCATCGCGGCAGGTGCGGCCGTCGCCGGCGGGGCACTCGCCTGGCTGGCGCGGGAGATTCCACGGGCGATGGGCGGCGACGCCCTGGCCGGCGAGCGGGGACGGCGCGTACGCCATTCCCCGCAGTGGCGCGACGGCCAGTTCCGCAACACGATCCCGACGCTGTCGATGCCGTCCAACGGCGCGAAGCTGCTGCACGACGCCGTCCTGGGTGGACAGCGGCGGCATCCGTCGCAGCCGGTGCCGCTGGTCAGGGCGGATCCGGCGGCGGACGCGGCCGGGCTGCACATCACCTGGTACGGCCACGCCTCCTCGCTGGTCGAGATCGAGGGCGCACGGATCCTGCTGGACCCGATCTGGAGCGAGCGCTGCTCCCCCACCCAGCACGTCGGGCCGAAGCGGCTGCACGAGCCGCCGGTGTCGCTGGCCTCGCTGCCGCCGCTCGACGCCGTCGTCATCTCCCACGACCACTACGACCACCTCGACATGAGCACGATCGAGGCGCTCGTCCGCCTCCAGGACGCCCCCTTCGTCGTACCGCTGGGGGTCGGCGCGCATCTGGAGGCGTGGGACGTCCCGGCGGAGCGGATCATCGAGCTCGACTGGAACGACGAGGTCACGCTGGGCGGCGTACGCCTGATCTGCTCGGCGGCCCGGCACTTCAGCGGCCGCGGGCTCAAGCGGGACGGCACATTGTGGGCGTCCTGGGTGCTGCGGTCGGCGAACCGGCGGGTGTTCTACACCGGCGACAGCGGCTACTTCGACGGGTACGCCGAGATCGGCCGGCGGCACGGACCGTTCGACGCGGCCCTGGTGCAGGTCGGGGCGTACGGGGACGCGTGGCCGCACATCCACATGTTCCCCGAGGAAGGCGTCGCGGCCCACCTCGACGTCCAGGGCGGCGTGATGATCCCGGTGCACTGGGCGACCTTCAACCTCGCGTTCCACGCCTGGTCGGAGCCAGTCGAACGGGTGTGGGCGGAAGCCAAGGCCAGGGACGTACGCCTCGCGGTGCCCCGGCCCGGGCAGCGCCTCGACGTGGACGCGCCGCCGCCCGTGGATCCCTGGTGGCAGGACGTCGCCTGAGGTTCAGCCCGCCACCCGCCCGGCCAGGAGTCGCGCGGAACCGTCGGCGCCCAGGATCCAGGTCTTGGTGACGCAGCCGACGCCGTCGATCGTGGCGATCGCCGACCCGCTGTCGTCGTATGCCACGACCCGCGTCGCCTGGCACGCCACGGTGTCGCCGTAGGAGTGGTCGGTCCCGGCCGCCTGCGGATAGTCGAACGGGCCGTTGGGCGTCTCGACGTGCACGCGTACGCCGGTGGGCCGCTCGTTGCGCACGAACAGCGACGCCGGATCCCGACCGCAGTCGGCGAACGGGACGCACAATCCGCCCACTCGGACGGCCAGCAGCCCGCCGCCGCAGCACAGGACGGCCACGGCGGCGAGGACCAGCAGGATGATCAGCGGCCGGCGGCCGCTGCGGGCTTCGCTCACGCGCCTCCTTGGTGCGGCGGCCGGGTCCCGGGCAGGGTCGGCAGGAACGTCTGGGCCGGCGTCTTGCCGTCGGCCGGGATCGAGCGTAGTGCGTGCAGCGGCGCCGGGTTGAGGCTGTGGCCGTCGACGGCCATCACCGGCGTGTAGGGCAGGCCCTGGTTGCGGCCCTGCGGGGTGTCGACCTCGCCGAGCGAGTAGACCTGGGCGCCGGCCGCCTGCGCGCCGCTGATCGCCTCGGCCTCGCTGGTCGCGGTGCCGTAGAAGATCGTGAACGGCTTGCCCTCCCCCGGCTGGAGCGTGCCCAGGTTGAGGTCGATCAGCGCGCCGGTGTCGTCGGGGCCGAAGTCGGTGAACCAGCCGGTAGCGCCGAGGTCGGTCATCGGGAACGACGGGTCCGGGTCGGCGAAGCCGTCGTTGGACACCCCCGCGACATAGGTCGTGTCCGTCCCGGCGATCTTCTGGACGGTGTTGTAGGACTGGAAGAGGTCCGGCAACGGGTCCCAGTCCACCGCCCGCCGGTAATGGACCGGCCCGATGGGCGCGCTGGTGGTGTTGAAGACGGTGACCCGCATCGCCCACAGGAAGCCCACCGAGGACGGCGAGGTCGTCTGCACCACCTGCAGGCCGCCGCCCGGGATGTCGATGATCGACGTCACCGTGTTCGGCCCGTTGACGGTGAAGCTGTCCAGGCTCATGTTCTTCCAGCCGAGCTCGTCGGTCACCGAGGCGCCGAACTGACCCGGTACGCCGACGCCCCAGCCCTCGCAGTAGCAGCCGTTGAGGATGGACTCGGTGTCCGGTTGGCCGTGCCGGCGCAGCCCGACGCCGTTGGCGCTGCTGATGTTGCCGTACTTGCCGACGCCGATGTCCGACACGCCGGACAGGTCGATGCTCTGGCGGACGTAGGTGAGCGTGTAGTCGCCGTCCGACCAGGTGCCCCACCAGCCGGCCGCCTCCGTGTTCACGAAGACGACGACCGCGTTCGGGCACTGGGCCGTCAGGGTCACGATCGTCCCCTGTACGCCGTCGACCGGGGTCACGTCGCCGCAGGCCGCACTCGGGAACGTGTTCTCGTCCAGCAGCAGGATGCTGGCCCGGACGTCCTCGTCGTCGGCGGCGAAGGTGACCCCCAGTTCGGTGGAGAACTTGTTCGGGTTGGACACCTCGACGTACTGCGCGCCGGTCTGCTGGATGTGCAGGTCCCCGCGGGCGAGCTGGATGCTGCCGCCGTCGGGGTTGAGCGTCACCAGCTTGTGCGGCGGCCGGAACCCGGGCAGGCTGCTCAGACTGCCGCGCCAGTCGTGGGCGTCGCTGTCGTAGAAGCCGACCGGCGACTGGAACGACTCCACCGGGTACACCCATTGGCGGAAGCGTTCGATCTCGTCGGCGAAGCTGCCGTTGACGCGCATGGTGTTGAACAGTTCCTCGATCACGTCACCGGGATGCGGCGGGAACAGCCCGCCGAGCCGCTCCCAGCTCCACCGGATCGAGTCCATGCCGAGGCGTACCTCCATGAACTCGGCCATGATGAACGCCCCGTACTCGGGCCCGCCCTGCTGGAACACCGTGTTGCCCTCGTCGAACCGCTCGTCGGACTCCTTGAGGAAGTCGTCGAGGCTCTGGTAGTAGCTGTCGTCCTGGCCCATCTCCCCGGCGTAGTAGCCGGCCTGGTGGGCACCCCACTCGGCCGTGGCCTCCATCCACCAGTTCATCCAGTTGTTGGCGGCCTTGAGGTGGCTGATGTACTCGTACTGGACGAAGTGGAACAGCTCGTGGCGGACGAGGTCCTTGATGTCGTTCGCGTGCTCGTTGAGGTACATGATGCCGTCGCCGCAGCCGCACAGCGGGAACGACGGGACGGAGACGCCGCTGTGCATCCAGCTCGCGACCGGGTGCATGATCACCTCGACGTGGTCCGGTACGCGGTAGCCCAGGTTCGACTGGTACGCCGTCCGCGCCCCTTCGAGGTTGTCCATCGCCGTCTGCACGTAGTCCGGCCGGGTCTTGCCGGGCGGCGTACCGCCGACGTTGTCCTCCAGGTAGTAGACGGTGAAGTGGGCCGTCGTGGCCTTGCAGCTGAACAGGACGTCACCGACCCGGTTCCAGAAGCCGCAATCCGGATTGGACAGCAGCTTCGCCCGTGCGGAGGACCTGCCGCCCTGCACGCCGGCGGGCGGGTCGGCGGGCGTCGGCGACAGCCACGGCCGCAACTCGTCCTGCACCGCCGCCGGGAGCTCGCCGAACAACCCCACCAGAGCCTGCAGTACGCCGCTCGTCTCGTTCAGTTCCGCCGCGCCGTCGGTGTAGCGGGCCGGCACGGCGGCCGGGTTGACGATGGCGTACAGGGTGTAGCGGACGTAGTTCACCATGTCCAGCGCGCCGGCCTCGTAGTCGAACCGGATCCGGTCGACCACATTGGACGCGTTGGTGACCGTGACGTTCAGGCCGCCGACGACGACCGTCGTGCCGTCCGACGCCCGCAGCTCGTACGCCCCGTCGGCCCAGCCCGCGTCGGTCGTGGTCCACGTGGTGGCGCACACGCCCGCCGACTCGGCCGCCGTACCGACGGGATACCAGGTGCCGCCGGCCGCGCGGGCCTGCACCGTCAGCGCGCTGCCGGCCGGGCAGTCCAGCGTCACCGGCACCGCGCCCCAGACCACCCGGCCGGGCAGCGGCGCGGTGAACGCCAGCGTCTGCGGCGCGACGACGACCTCGAAGTGGGCGGTGGCGCCGGGCGTACCGGCGGTGTCGACGCCCCGCACGTGCAGCCACCAGGTTCCCCCGGCCAGATGCGCCCCGAAGCGCGTCTCGGCGCTCGTCGAGGTCACGGCCGGAACCGTGGTCGCGGAATGGTCGAGCACCACGGCCCACCGGTCGGCGTCGGCGGTCCCCGGCTGCCAGGTCGCCACGAAGTCCTGGCCGGCGTACGCGGTGCCGGCGACCGGATGCGTCGGACTCGTGACCCGCGGCGCGTCCGGCGGCATGTCGGCGGTCAGCCTGCGGTGCACCGCCGCGCTGCGGTTGCCCGCGCGGTCCACCGCGACGACGTGCAGGTACCACTCGCCTTCGGCGCTGAGCGTCGTCGTGTAGTCGGCGGTCGCGTCGGCCCCGCCGAGCGGCTCGTCGTCGGCGCCGTGGGTGACGGTGACGGCGTACCCGGCGATGCCGGAGGTCGCGTCGGTCCCCGTGAACTGCGCGTGCACGGCGAGCGACGCCACCCCGGTGTCGGGATCGGGATGCGACGGGACGGCCACCACCGGTGCCGCGGGCGCGGTCGCGTCCACCTTGATCTCCAGGTGCCCGGCGGGGCCGGCGTACCCGCTGGTGGCGATGGCCCGTACGTGGACGTAGTGCACGCCGTCACCGAGCACGGTGTCGAGGTAGTCCTGGACCTGGGTCACCGCGGTGCCCGGATCGGTCGCGGGCGAGTCGTCGATCGTCACCGCGTAGCCGGCGATGGACACGCTCGCGGTGGTCGACCACTCCAGGGAGACGTCGCCGCCGAGCCACTCACCCGCGATGACGCTGCGGATGTCGGGTGTCCCGATGCCGTCGACGAGTTCCAGCGTGACGTCGCCGCTGTCGGCGGTGTAGAGCGTGACCCGCGCACGGTACTCGCCCGCGGCGCCGGCCGTGCAGCTCAGCTGCGAGTAGACCGAGACGTAGCCGGAGCAGAGGGTCACGCCGTCGGGCCGGGTCACGACCGCGTACGCCTCGGCGGGCGAGTCCACGAGGTCCAGCACGATCGGCTGGCCGGCCGTCGCGGTGAACGCCGCCACCGCACCGGCCCCGGGCACGGCGATCGGGAGCACGAAATGACCGCCGCCGATGACCGCCGCAACCACCGGATCGGCCGGTATCTCGTAGATCCTGACCTGCGCCGTGCCGACCGCGAGCCCGACGGGCCGCGCGTTCACCGTGTAGGTGCCGTCGGCGGGCAGCGTGGCCGTGAGCAGCATCGCCGAGCCGTAGGAGTAGTCGCTGTCCAGGGTGGTGCCGGTCGGCCCGAGCAGCCATCCGTTGAAGGCCGCGGCCGCGCCGTCCTCGGCGTACGTGGGGGCGGACACCACCGCGCTGACCTTCTGCCCGGCGGTGCCGGTGAACGTGGCGAGACCCGACTGGCCGGGCACCCCGGTGCCCACCGTGACCGCCGGGCCGCCGATCGTGGCCGCGACCGCCGGCGCCGGGGTGGCGTCCCACAGCCGCAGCTGCATGACGCCGGTCGAGGTCGTCGACGGGTCCACCAGGAGGGAGAACGTGCCCCCCGCCGAGAGCGTCACCGGGCCGAGGACCACGCTGCCGGTCGGGCCGTACACAGTGGACGACGTCAGCGAGGTGTTCGCCGGATCGCGCAGGCTGACCGTCGCCGAGCCCTTGTAGGTGCCGAGCATCTCGGCCTTCAGGTAGACGCGCCGGCCGGCGGCGCCGGTGAACGTCGCGCGCCCGTTCTGGCCCGGCGCGCCGGTGCTGACGGTGACGGGCGTCCCGTCCTGGCCGATGTCGACGCTCACGTCGGCCGGCACCGTGTACGCGCGGACGTCCGTCGTCCCGGTCGCCGAGCCCGACGGGTCGATCAGGATCGTGTAGGTGCCCGTCGCCGGCAGCACGACCGGCTCGGTGAAGCTGCTCGTGCCGGCGTACCAGCGGTTGTAGAGGTTCGTGCCGTCGGGCCGGGTGACCGTCGCGTAGACGCTGACGGTGCCGCTCAGCAGCAGCGAGAGCCGCTGGCCGGCCGTGCCGGAGAACGTCACCGAGGCGTTCTGCCCGGGTACGCCCATCGAGGCGGTGACCGGTGTGCCGTCGGTGCCCACCGCGTACGCGGGATCGGCCGGCACCGTGTAGACCTGCACGCTGTACGAACCGGTCGCGCTGCCCGACGGGTCGAGCAGGACGGTGTAGGTGCCCGTCGCCGGGAGGGTCACCGGGTCGGCGAAGCTGCTCGTGCTCGCGTACCAGCGGGCGTAGAGGTCGGTGCCGTCGGGCTTCTTCACCGTCGCGTAGACGCCGACCGAGCCGCTCAGCCGGAAGCTGAACCGCTGCCCCGCCGTGCCGGCCACGGTCACCGAGCCGTTCTGCCCCGGCACCGCCATCGCCACGGTGGCGACCGTCCCGTCCGGTGCCGCCACCGCCGAAGGGTCGGCCGGTACCGACCAGACCTGCACGTCCATCGTGCCGAGGCTCACGGTGCTCGGATCCAGCTTGATCGTGTACGCGCCGTCGGCCGGGAGCGTCACGACGTCGGCGAAGCTGCCCGAGCCGGCGTACCAGCGGGCGTAGAGATCGGTGCCGTCCGGCTTGCTGATCGTCGCGTAGATCGAGCCGGTGCCGTTGGACAGCAACGTGCTGACGCGCTGCCCGGCGGTGCCGGTGAAGGTCACGGCGGCGTTCTGGCCCGCCACGGTCGTCGCCACGTGCGTGACCGAGCCGTCCAGCGCCGCGACCGCCGTCACATCGGCCGGTACGCCGATCACCTCGACCTGCACCGAGCCGGTCAGCGCGCCCTGCGGGTCGAGCAGCACCTTGTAGGTACCGGCCGGCGACAGGAGACGGGCGTCGATGAACAGGCCGCCGCTGCCGACCCCGGTCGCCGCGACGAGGACGCTGCCGTCCGGCTTGAGCAGCGACGCGTACAGGCTGCCTGAGCTGGAGCCGTAGGTGCTGGCGGTGAGCTTGACGGCGACCCGGGCGCCGTCGGTGACCGGGAAGGTGACCGTGGCGTTCTGGCCCGCGGTGGTCGTGGCGGCCGTGACCGGGGCGCCGCCGACGGTCGTGGCGACGGTGGCGTCGGCGGTGTCGTTCACCGTCACGGTCACGCCGCCGACCAGGTCGGTCGACGGGTCGAGGACGATCGTGTGTACGCCGTCCGCCGTGATCGTCACCGGACCGAGCAGGACGCCGCCCGAACCGACGCCGGTGGACGAGACCAGCGTGGTGCCGTCGGGCTTGAGGACCGAGGCGTACACGCTGGACGAACTCGATCCGTAGGTGCTGCCCGCGATCTGGACGCTGACGCGCTGGCCGGTGGTGGCCGTGAAGGTGACCTTGGCGTTCTGCCCCGGCGTCGTCGTGGCGACCGGCACACCGGGCCCGCCCACGGTGGCGGTCAGCACCGGGTCGGCGGGCACGTCGAACAGCTGCGCGGTCAGCGAGCCGGTGTACCAGTTCTGGGGGTCGAGGAGCACCGTGTAGGTCCCGTCGGCCGGCAGCACCTTCGTGTCGATCCAGCACGACGTCCCGCACGCCGTGCTCGACACCAGAACCGTGCCGTCCGGCTTCTTCACCGTCACGTACGCG
>NZ_KE386823.1:69724-113662 GCF_000428945.1 Hamadaea tsunoensis DSM 44101
AGTGCCACACGCTGGTTGGTCACGCCCGCGAAACTCGCCACCGCGTTCTGCCCCGCGACCGTCGTCGTCATCGTCAGCGACGTGCCGGGGACGAGCGTGGAGGTCGCGTCCGCGGGCACGTCGGTCATCTGCACCGTCAGCGCGCCGACCTGGCTCGTCTGCGGGTCGAGGAGCACCGTGTAGGTGCCGTCGGCCGGCAGCACCTTCGTGTCGATCCAGCACGACGTACCGCAGGCGGTGCTCGACACCAGAGCCGTGCCGTCCGGCTTCTTCACCGTGATGTACGCGTACGACGACGAGCCGAACGTGCCGGCCGAGAACTGGAAGGCGCGCCGCTGGCCGGTCGTGCCGGTGAAGGTCGCCGTCGCGTTCTGCCCGGGCACGGTGGTGGCGAGGGTCAGCGGCGTACCGGCGGCGAGCGGCGCGGCCGGATCCGCCGGCAGGTCGTAGACGGTCACGGCGACCTGCCCGACCGCCGTCCCCTGCGGATCGACGAGGATCTGGTACGTCCCGTCGAGCGGCATCACGTAGGGCTCCAGGAACAGCCCGGCGGTGGCGAACCCGGTCGGCGCGATCGCGGCGACCCCGTCGGGCCGGTAGAGGGCCACCCGCGCGTTGCTCGTCGACGAGCCGAAGGTGCTGGTGGCGAGCTTGACGCTGATCCGGTGGCCGGCGGCGCCGGGCACGGTCAGCAGCGAGATCCGGCCCGAGGTGCCGACCACCGCGGTCGCGGCCGTGCCGAAGACGGCCCGCTGATAGGTCTCCACGTCGGCCGGCGTGAAGCCGGTCGGCGGGATGTACACATCGGACGCCGAGGTCGCCGAGCCAGCCGGGCTCTGCACCGTCACCGGCCCGGAGGTCACGCCGGCCGGCACGGTCGCGGTCAGCGCAGTGGCCGTCGCCGAGGTCACCGTCAGCGCGGTTCCGTTGAGCCGCACCACGTTCTCGCTCGCGGTCGCCGAGAACCCGTGCCCGGTGACGGAGATCGTCCCGGTCGCCGCGGTCACCGGCGGCACCACCGCGTCGATCCCCACCGGATCATCGGCCGCGGCCGGCGCGGTCACCAGCAGGCCGGCGACCAGGGCTCCCGCGGCCGAAGCGGAAAGCACACGCATCCACGTACGCGTCATCGCGCATCCTCCCCCGTGAGAATTGAGGAAGAATGTATCGGGGCACTCCGATATAGGCAATGGTCGACTTGTCTGCCCGCAGGCCAACCCCGGCGATCTTGCGCGAACGTCCCGAATTCCGCGACATTTGCGAGAAACGCCCGGACATTCGCGCAAGATCGCCGAAAAGCGGGGTAGAGATCCCCGAAACCGGGCGGATCGCACGACCCGGACCGTCGGTGCATGACCGGTAGGTGTGGATCATCCATGACCGCATGGGGGACGGCGGGAAACGAGGCCCGGCGCTACGGTGTCTGACACCCCAGGTGATCCCCGGCACCTGTACTGGAGGAATTTCTCGTGTCACCCCACCGTGCACTATTGGTCGCCGTGGCGCTGACCGGCGTGCTCACCGCCGTGTCCGCGTCCGGCTGCGCTTCGGTAGATCAGGCGGCGAACGTGTCCGCCACCGCCAGCCCGGAGCCGTCCCCGCTGCAGGCCGGCGACGCCTGCCCGGACGACGCCGCGGCCGGCAAACAGGTCCACTTCGAGGGCAAGATGGGCGACGACCTGCGCGGCGTCGAACTCGGCTCCGGCGAGGTGGGCATCGTCCTGGCCCACGAGGACGACGGCAGCGTCTGCGAATGGCTGCCGTTCGGCAAGGAACTGGCGGACAAGGGCTACCGCGTACTGACCTTCGACTTCGTGGGCAACTCCAACGGCGTCTCGCGCGGACCGGACACCAACCAGGTCAACCAGGTGGTGGCCGCGGCCGCGTTCCTGCGCCAGGAGGGAGCGACCTCGATCGTCCTGCTCGGGGCCTCGATGGGCGCCACCGCCGTGCTCGACTCCACGCTGAGCATGGCCCCGGCACCGACCGCGATCGTGGCGCTCTCCCCGCCCGCCCGGTTCGACGGGCTCGACGCCATCGACGGCGCGCGGTCGATCCGCGTACCGCTGCTGGTGGTCGTGGCCGAGCGGGATCAGATCCGCTTCCCGGACATCCCGGACACCGCCCAGGCGGTCTACAACGCCGCGCCGACGCGGAACAAGAAGCTCATCGTCGTCGACGGCCTCGAACACGGGCACAACCTCGTGACCAAGGGCTTCGGCCCGGAGGCGACCCGCCAGCAGGTGTTCTCCTGGCTGTCGACGAACGCGCACGCCCGCTGACCCGCCGAACTTCCCGAGGATCCGTACTCCCTGAAGAACCGCCGTACTCCCTTAAGATCAACGGCATGACGACGCTTGGTGCCGTGTTCGTGCCCGGCTTCCCGCCCGAGCGGCTGCGCCCGGTGGTCCAGGCCGCCGAGGAGGCCGGTCTGGAAGAGCTGTGGCTCTGGGAGGACTGCTTTCTGGAGAGCGGCATCGCGCCCGCGGCGGCGGCCCTGGCCTGGACGAGCAATCTGCGCGTCGGGGTCGGGCTGCTGCCGGTGCCGCTGCGCAACGTCGCCATCGCCGCGATGGAACTGTCCACTCTGGAGCGCATGTTCCCCGGCCGGCTCACCACGGCCGTCGGGCACGGCGTACAGGAATGGATGGGCCAGGTCGGCGCGCGCGTCGAGTCGCCGGTCACCCTGCTGCGCGAGTACCTCGACGCGCTGCGCGCGCTGCTGCGCGGCGAGGAGGTCAGCCGCGAGGGCCGCTACGTCACGCTCGACAAGGTCAAGCTCGACTGGCCGCCGGCGAGCGCGCCGCCGATCCTCGCGGGCGCCGTGGGCCCCCGCTCCATGCGCCTGGTGGGCGAGGCCGCCGACGGCGTCGTCCTGACCGCGGGCACCTCCCCCGAGGGAGTACGCGCAGCCCTGCGCACGGTCGCCGAGGGCCGCTCGGGCGCCGGGCGGGCCGCCGGCGGGCCGGTCGTGGTCTACCTGCACTGCGCGATCGGTGCGAACGTGCCCGAGCGGCTGGAGGCCGAACGCGTGCGTTGGGGCTACGACACCATGGACGGGCTGGCCGTCACCGGCACGGCCGAGCAGATCGCCGCCGGGATCGCGCAGTGGGCGGAGGCCGGCGCGGACGCGGTCATCCTGCAGCCGACCCCCGACGACCCGGACCTCGAGGGCTTCGTACGCTTCATCGCCCAGGAGGTCCGGCCGCTCGTGCCGTAACTTTCCCGCCGCTCGGGACTTCCTGCGTTACGGCAGGGCGCTCTCCACCGCGGCGATCAGTTCGGGCGCCTCGGGAGTCACCCCGGGCCGCAGCCGGGCGGCGACCCGTCCGTCCGGCGCGACCACGAACTTCTCGAAGTTCCACTGGATGTCACCGGCTTCGCCCTCGGCGTCCGGCGTCGCGGTCAGGATCTCGTAGAGCGGGTGCCGGTCCGCTCCGTTCACCTCGACCTTCTCCAGGATCGGGAAGGTCACACCGTAGTTGACCTGGCAGAACTCCTCGATCTCGGTGGCCGTGCCGGGCTCCTGGGCGCCGAACTGGTTGCACGGCACGCCCAGCACCACCAGCCCCCGGTCCGCGTACGCCTCCGACAGTTTCTGCAGCCCGGCGTACTGGGGAGTGAGCCCGCAGCGCGAGGCCACGTTGACGATCAGCAAGGCCTTGCCCTGGTACTGGGCCAGGTCGGCCGGGGCGCCCTGCAGCGTGCTGATCTGCACATCGTGAACGGTCATGCGGTAGAAACTACCCCTTCGGCCCAGGCTCCTTACTGGGAAAGGGCTTTCCCGGCCGGCCGGTTCGGTGCCAAGCTTCGGGACGTGAGGTTCAGCACCACGTTCCGCCCTTCGCCCCTCCGGTCGGAGACCAACCGATCGGCGACGTTCCGATCGACGGCGGCCCTGATCATCCTGTCCGCCGCCACCTTCACCTACGTCACCACCGAGGTCATGCCGATCGGCGTACTGACCCTGATCGCCAAGGATCTCCACCGCAGCGAGAGCGACATCGGCTTCGTCGTCACCGCGTACGCGGCCGTCGTCCTCGTCGCCTCGCTGCCGCTGACCAAGCTGACGGCGCGCGTACCGCGGCGGGTGGTGCTGACCTCGACCCTCGGCGTCTTCGCGGTGGCCACCCTCGCGGCGGCCCTGGCCCCGACCTACGACCTGCTGCTCGCGGCCCGGCTGCTCACCGCGCTGACGCAGGGGCTGTTCTGGGCGGTCGTCGGCCCGGCCGCCGCCGGACTCTTCGCACCCGAGCTGAGCGGCCGCACGGTGGCCCGCCTCGCCCTCGGCACGTCCCTCGCCCCCGTCCTCGGCATCCCTTTCGGCACCTGGCTCGGCCAGCTCGCCGGCTGGCGCGTCCCGTTCCTCGTCATGGCCGTGGTGAACGGCCTGACCTGCGTACTGGTCACGGTCCTGGTTCCCCGTACGCCCCGCGAGACCGGCGACGACGCCCGCGGCACGGCACCGGACCGGCGGCTGTTCGTGCTGCTGCTGATCGGCGTACTGCTGGTGGTGACCGGCTTCCAGACGGTCTGGACCTACGTCACGCCCTACCTGCTCGACGTCAGCGGCTTCGCCGACGGCTCCCTGGCCACCCTCCTGCTGGTCGGCGGCGTCTGCGGGGTCGTCGGCACCTCCATCGCCGGCCGGTACTCCGACCGCCACCCCTGGCCCTCCCTGATCATCCCGATGGGCCTGGTCGCGGTCGCGCTCACCATCCTGTTCGCCTTCGGCCAGGTGGAGGCCGCGGCCGTCGGCGCCCTCGCCCTCAACGGCTTCGGCTTCAGCGGATTCGCCGCCTCCCTGCAGGGCACGATCCTGCGCATCGCCCCGATGACCGTCGACATGGGAATGGCGGCCGTCGGCTCCATCTTCAACGCCGGCATCGCGGGCGGGGCGTACCTCGGCGGCCTCCTCCTCGACGGGCCCGGCGTCCGCAGCGTCGCCTTCGCAGGCGCGGTCCTCTGCGCCCTCAGCTTCGCCGTCCTGGCCATCGGCACCCGCACGACCCGGACGGCCGCACAGCCGTCCGCCCCGAAATCCGAAGAGATCGTCGCCGCCTGACCAACATCAGACCACCGTCCATCAGACCGCCATCGCCCCCGATATCGGACACTCGCGACAAAGTTCGAACCAGCCGAGGCGAACCGGCGCGCTTGATCCCAGAGCACTCGACGATCTTGCAATACCCGGCATCTTGCATTCGCAGACCAGCCTTGATCATGTCGCGCGGATATGTCGAGATCCGGCCGCCGCAACATATACGCGCGACATGATCAGCGCCCGGCGATCAACTTCGACATATACGCGCGACACGATCAAGGCGGGTTTCCGCATATCGGACAGTCGCGACAAAGTCCGGGCTGATCTCGACGGCGACGGGCGCCGGCTACCGAAGTACACCCGACACCATGATCATGTAACGCCATTCCGGCAGCGGCGTGGACCTAGCCTTGATCATGTAACGCCATATCGGCGGGAGAGCGCTTCCTTGCCGAAACAGCGCTACATGATCAAGGAGCTCGCAGCGATCATGCCGGATACGAGGGCATACTCACCCCGATTTTGTCCCGACTGTCCGATATGGACGTCAATGTGAGGGGTGAAACGGTGACCGGCGACGGCGACGGATGCCTCGCCCCACTCAGGTGGCAGTGGAGGCCCCCCGGGCCGGAACGGTCTCCCGCGCGAGGAGCGGAGGTGAGATCGACGAACCCGGGAAATAAAGATCTTGAAGAATTTGATCTTGATCCCCCTACAGCCAGCCTTTGCGTTTGAAGGTGACGTAGAGCAGCGCGGACAGCGCCAGCGTGACCGCCGTCGACGTCCAGAAGCCGATGTGCTGGCCGAAGCCGGGGTACGGCACGTTCTGGCCGTAGAAGCCGGTGACCGCCGTCGGGACCGCGATGATCGCCGCCCAGCTCGTCACCTGCTTCATGATCACGTTGAGGCGGTTGGAGCGGGCGTTGAGGTGGGTCTCGAAGACCGTCGTCACCATTTCGCGGAGGGAGTCGAGCCACTCGGTGACGCGCAGCGTGTGGTCGTAGACGTCCTGGAAGTACGGCTGCAGCTCGGGGTTGATCGAGGCGAGGTCCCGGCGCTGGAGGGCCAGGACGGCCTCGCGCATGGGTAGGGCGACCCGGCGCATGCGGACGAGGGATTTGCGCAGCTCGAACGTACGCTTCTGCATCTCCTTGTCGGCCGGGCGGTCCTCGAAGAGCATCTCCTCCAGGTGTTCGAGCTCGTCGTCGAGCAACTCGGCGACGCTGAGCTGGGTGTCGACCACGTAGTCGAGCAGGCCGTGGACGAGGTAGCCGACGCCGTACCGGCTGAGTTCGGGCTCGGCGTCCCAGCGGCGTACGACCTCGTCCATGTCGAAGATGTCGTCGTCGTCGCCGTGTGCGTCGGTACGCACGGTGACGAGGGCGTTGGGCACGATGAACGCGGAGACCTCGGCGAGCCGCATCCGCCCCGTACGCGAGTCCAGCGCCGTCGAGTACGCCGACAGGAACAGGTGGGAGGCGTACCGGTCGAGTTTGGGACGCTCGTGCACCTGCAGCGCGTCCTCGACGGCCAGCTTGTGGATGCCGAGTTCCTCGCTGATGGCGTTCACGTCGTCGGTGTGCGAGGCGAGCATGTCCAGCCAGACGAGGCAGCCCGGCTGCTGGAGATGGTCGGAGATCTCGGCGACCGGGAAGTTCTCCTTCACCAGTTCGCCGTCCTTGTACAGGCGCGTACGCCCCATGGTCTCCTACCTTCCGGCCGCGCGGGCCTCCGTCATGCCCCGGTTGGCGAGGGCGTCGGCCAGTTCATTACCCGGATCGCCGGCGTGACCCTTCACCCAGATCCACTCGATCTCGTGCTCGGCGGCGGCGGTGTCGAGGCGGCGCCACAGGTCGTCGTTCTTGACCGGCTTCTTGTCGGCCGTACGCCAGCCATTGCGCTTCCAGCCCGCAAGCCACGAGGTGATGCCGTTGCGCACGTACGAGCTGTCCGTGTGCAGGCGGACGGAAACGTTGCGGGACAGGGATTCCAGCGCCTGGATGGCGGCCATCAGCTCCATCCGGTTGTTGGTCGTGAGCCCGCCGTCGCCGCCCCAGATCTCCTTGACGTGGTCGCCCCAGCGCAGCACCGCGCCCCAGCCGCCGGGGCCGGGGTTGCCGCTGCACGCGCCGTCCGTGTAGATCTCCACGACCTGCTCTGTCATGCCCGCGAACCTACCGGATACGCCCGGGTGGCCGGCACCTTGACACGGCAGATACTAAGCGCGCATACTATTTTCATGACACGGACGCATGCCAAGACACAGACGATCGCCACTGCGCAGATCAGCAGCGACCTTCCGGCCGAGGCCTTCTTCGAGCGCTGGGCCGACATGGCCACCTGGCAGGAGTGGAACACCGACACCGAGTGGGTCCGCCTCGACGGCCCGTTCCAGACCGGGGCCACCGGGGTCCTGAAGCCGAAGGGCGGCCCGAAGACGAAGTTCGTCGTCGCGGCCCTGGAGCCCGGCCGGGAGTTCACCGACGTCTCCCTGCTCGCCGGGGCGAAACTGACCTTCCGCCACCTCGTGGACCGGGCGGCCGACGGGCGTACCACGGTGGCCGTCACGGTCTCCCTCGGCGGCCCCCTGGCCTTCTTCTGGAACACCGTGCTCGGCAAGGGCATCAAGAACGGCATCGCCGCCGACCTGACCCACCTCGAAGCGGCGGCCCGCGCGAAGTTCCGGGCTGCGGCATGAAGAGCTATGACATGAAGAACGGTGACATGAAGAACGGTGACATGAAGAGCGGTGGCGGCATGAGGTACTGGCTCGGCGTGGTCTGCCGCGACCACGTGCAGCTCGGAACCGCCCGCGGCATCGCCCAGCTCGGGCACGGCAAGCGCGACGGCCTCGCCCGGCTGTCGGCCGGCGACTGGCTCGTCTACTACTCGCCCCGGACCAGCCTGCGCGGCGGCGAGCCGCTCCAGGCCTTCACCGCCCTGGGCGAACTGCCCGACGACGACATCTGGCAGGCGCACGAGGGCGACTTCCACCCGTGGCGGCGCCGCGTCGCGTACCGTGAGGACACTGTGGAGACGCCGATCCGATCCCTCGCCCTCGACCTGACCGCCGGTCCGAACTGGGGCTACCAGCTGCGGCGGGGCCTGATCACGCTGACCGAGCACGACTTCGCGACGATCAGCGCCGCGATGGCCGGGACCACGCCTGCGGTGCCGGCCGCCGTACCGGCCTCGGTCGGGGCGCGATGACCGGCCTGGCCACCGAGTTCGACACGGCCGACGAGAGCACCGGCCTGTTGCTGTGGCAGGTCACCAACCGGTGGCAGGCCGCGCAACGGGCGGCGCTCAAGCCGCTCGGCCTCACCCACGTGCAGTTCGTCCTGCTGGCGGCGCTGACCTACCTCGGCGAGAGCGGCACCGTCACCCAGAAGGCGCTGGCCGACATGGCCGCCACCGACCCCATGATGACCTCCCAGGTCCTGCGGACGCTGGAGAGCCGCGGCCTGGTACACCGCCCGCCGCACCCCCAGGACCGCCGGGCCCGGGCCCTCGCCGTCACCGACGAGGGCCGCGACCTGGCCAACCGGGCCGTCGTCGCCGCCGAGGCATGCGATCAGGCGTTCTTCGCGGCGCTCGGGGACGACCGGGCCGGGTTCACGTCCGCGCTCCTCGCCCTGCGCTCCTGAACAGACGCTGCTCCTGAACAGACGCTGCTCCTGAACAGACGCTGCTCCTGAGAGGACACGCCCCGCCTCCCGCGCGGCATCCACCGGCTCCACTATCGTCACGCGGATGGAACGCGTACTCGGCATCGGTGGATTCTTCTTCCGCTCACGAAACCCTCAGGCGCTGGCCGAGTGGTACGAGCAGGCTCTCGGCATCAACGGCATGGCCTGGGAGCAGGAGGCCGGCCCCACGGTCTTCATGCCCTTCCCCGAAGACACCGACTACTTCGGGTCCGAGCGGCAGCAGGCCATGCTCAACTTCCGCGTACGCGACCTCGACGCCATGCTGGCCCAGCTGCGGGCGGCCGGGGCGGTGGTGTCGGACGAGATCTCCGAGGCGGATTTCGGCCGCTTCGGCCACGCGACCGACCCCGACGGCAACCGGTTCGAGCTGTGGGAGCCGCGCGCCTGAGCTATCCGTCGCGCCTGAACTATCCGTGCAGGGTCGCTCCTTTGAGGACCTTGTCGACGGCGTTGCGCGGCCCCTCCACCACGAGGCCGACAAGGTCCAGGTCCGCGGTGCGTACGCGCTGCACCGCGGCCCGGTTGTCCTCGTCGTTCCCGGTCGCGAACAGGTCGGCGGTGAAGACGCCCATCGGCAGCTCCCGTTCCAGCGCCCGGCCGTGCGCCGTCCTCAGCAGCACGGCGTCGCCCTGGAACACGAGCACGGGCTGGCGGAACATCGGCAGGTAGACCCGGCCGTCCGCGTCGGCGTACTCCTTCCCGATCAGGTCGGGCCGGCGGGCGGCGAGGCCGCTGACGAGAAAGGCGGTCACGTTCAGCCGCTGCCAGCCGGCCAGGTCGTCGCGGAGCAGGACGGCGATCTTGTTCTCGAACCTCATGGCCCCAGCGTGCCCGCGAACTGCCGGCCGGGTCTTGTACGTTTCATCCCGGGAGGAGGTCTACCCGTGGAGGAAGTCACGGCCTGGCGGCCGGCGGTGCCCGGCATCGCCGAGGTCTTCCACGCCCAGTTCGTGGGGCACGCGTACCCGATGCACGTCCACGAGCACTGGACGGTGCTCATCGTCGACGACGGCGCCATCCGCTACGGGCTCGACCGCGCCGAGCGCGGCGCCACCGGCGGCACGGTCACCCTCCTGCCGCCGCACGTCCCGCACGACGGCCGCGCCGCGACCCACACCGGCTTCCGCAAGCGCGTGCTCTACCTCGACGCAGCCACGCTCGGTGAGCACCTCGTCGGCGCCGCGGTCGACGCCCCCACGCTGCCCGACCCGCTCCTGCGGCACCGCCTCCACCAGCTCCATGATCTTCTGAGTACGCGTACGCGAGAAGAACTCGAAGCCGAAACGCGGCTCGCGTTCATCACCGAGCGGCTGAGCGGGCACCTGAAGGCACGCCCGGCCGACCCGCCGGACCGGCCCGGGCGGCTCGCGGACGAGTTCCGGGCGCTCCTCGACGCGTACACGAGAGAGAATCTGACCTTGAAAGACGCGGCGCTGCGGCTGAACGCGCGCCCGGCGCAACTGGTCAGGGCGTTCCGGCGGGAGTTCGGGCTGCCGCCGCACGCCTACCTGACCGGGCGCCGCGTGGCGCTCGCGCGCGACCTGCTGCTGGCGGGCGGGCGACCGGCGGACGTGGCGCTCGCCGCGGGATTCTTCGACCAGGCCCACCTGAACAGGCACTTCACCCGTCACGTCGGCACGACACCGGCCCGGTACGCGCGCCTGTCCCGATGATGTTGCGGGCGGTAGTCAGGATGGTCGCATGGCCGACGATCTCTTCCTGCGTCTCGTGCCGATCCTGAACGTCGCGGACCTCGACACCGAGCGGCGCTTCTACGAGCTGCTCGGCCTGCGGGTGACCTACGAGGGCCCGGAGTACCCCGGGTTCCTGGCCATGGGCGACGAGCGCGCGGTGGAGTTCGGCATCCAGTCCGCCCCCGGTACGCTCGACGGCCTGACCTGGCAGTTCCAGGTGTCCGACGTGGACGAGATGCGCCGCCGCCTGGACTCGGCCGGCATCGCCTACGAGTCGCGTACGCACTCCCCCGCGCCCGGCTGGCGGTATCGCACACTTTCGCTACGCTCGCCTAACGGCTACCGGGTGCTGCTGGAGGGCACGAACGAATGGACCTGACCGAAGCATGGACCTGACGGATCTCGACTCGACCCTGACCGTCGTCTGCGGACTGATGATCGTCGTCGGGGTCTTCGGCGTGGTCGTCCCGATGCTCCCCGGCCTGCTGCTGTGCTGGGGCGCCGTGCTGCTCTGGGCCATCCTCTCCGACGCGGGCTGGGGCCGCTGGGTCGTGCTCGCGGTGGCCACCCTCATCGGCGGCGTCGGCGTCGCGGCCAAGTACGCCTGGCCCGGGCACCGGCTCAAGCAGAGCGGCGTACCGAACCTGACGCTGTTCCTCGCCGGGGTGCTCGGCATCGTCGGCTTCTTCGTCGTGCCGGTCGTCGGCCTGCCGCTCGGCTTCGTGCTCGGCATCTTCGGGGTGGAATGGGCCCGGCAGCGGGGCGCGGGACCGGCGTGGCGCTCGACGAAGAAGGCGCTCGGCGCGGTAGGGCTGTCGATGCTCATCGAGCTGGGAGCGGCCCTGCTCATCGGCGTCACCTGGGTCGTCGGGCTGATTTCCACATGAGAGGTTCGGCCACCTAAGGGTTCGGGCTCGGGGTGTGATGCGGGGCTCGCCCGGATGCGGCTAGGACCGTCCCCTCACGATGATCTACGACATGAAGTCCACCGTGATCCTCGCGCCCCTCGCCCTCGCGCTCTACGGCGTGCTCCGCCTCGTCGGCAAGGCCGACGGCGCCTACGGTCCCGGCTGGGACTGGCAGGCCGCGCACCTGGCCGCGCTCGCCGGCGTCCTGCTGTTCATCCCCGCCGTCCTGTGGCTCGGCCGGCAGCTGCCGCGCGGGGCGTGGCGTACGTCGGCGGTCGTGGTGAGCCTGGTCGGCCTCGTCTGCGCCATCGTCCAGTTCGGCGCGGACATGGTCACCGCCGCGCTGTCGGCGGACCACGCCGAGATGTCCCAGCGGCAGGGCGACTTCGGCGACCTGCCCGGCGTGAACCTCGCCGTGTACGCGGTCGGCCCGCAGCTGTTCTACATCGGACTGATCGTCCTGACGGTCCTGCTCGCGGTGCACCGCCGGCTGCCCTGGTGGAGCGTCGCGCTGCTGGTCGTCGGGGTCGCGGTGGCGCCGGTGTCGCTGAACCTGCTCCCGGTCATGGGAGTCCTGCTGGCGGTCGCCCTGATGCCGGCCCTCCGCCCGCTCCCCACCCCCGCCCCCACCGCCTGACGCCCGCCCCCGCTCTTCTCGACGCCCCGCCGTTCTCGACGCCCCCCGCTCTTCTCGACGATCTTGCGCGAATGTCCGGGCTTTCTCCGCGAAGCGGACGAAATTCGGGGCATTCGCGCAAGATCGTTGGGATTCTCGGCGCAGCGGCGGGGGCAGCGGGGCGGCGGATGGGGCCGCGGGAGCGGGGCGGGCGGGGGTCAGAGGAGGTCGCGGAAGAGGGCGGGGTCGATGTTGCCGCCGGACAGGACCGCCACCGTCCGACCCGGCGGCAGCGCGCCGGTCGCGTACGCGGCCATGGTCAGGGCACCGCTCGGCTCGACGACCAGCCGGGCGCCCCGGGCGAGGACGCCGACCGCCGACCGGATCGCCTCCTCCGGCACGGTGACGATGTCATCCACATAGGACTGGATGTGCGCGAACGTCAGCTCGGACGGGTGCGTGCGTACGCCGTCCGCGACCGTGCGGTAGGTCTGCTCGACCGGCCACGTGGTCAGGTTCCCGGTACGCAGGCTCTCGGCCGTCTCCCCGGCCAGTTCCGGTTCGACGCCGACGACGCGTACGCCCGGACGCAGCGCCTTGACCGCGAGGGCGACGCCGGAGATCAGCCCGCCGCCGCCCACGGGCACGGCGACGACCTCGACCTCAGGCAGGTCGGCCAGGATCTCCAGGGCGATGGTCCCCTGCCCGGCGATGACGTCCGGGTGGTCGAACGGCGGTATCAGGGCCGCACCGTGCTCCGCCGCGAGTTCGGCCGCCCGGCCGGGACGCTCCGGCGGCGGCACGAGCACGATCTCGGCACCGAGGTCGCGCATGGCGTCGACCTTCACCTGCGGCGCGCCTTCCGGTACGACGACCCAGCACGGCACCTTCGCTTCGCGGGCCGCGTACGCCAGCGCCTGACCGTGGTTGCCGGACGAATGCGTGACGACCCCCGCCGCCCGCGCCCGCTCGGGAAGCTTCCGGACGGCGTTCACCGCGCCCCGAATCTTGAAAGCACCGGTGGGCTGCAAGGTTTCCGGCTTCAACCAGAGCCCCTCCCCCAAGGCCGGAGTACGCACGAGCGGCGTACGCACGGCCACCCCTTCGATCCTGCGCGCGGCTTCCTGCACGTCCGCCAAGGTCACGAGATCCACTCCAGCAGCGTACAAGAAATGGCGTTGTCGGATCCCCGTCGCTCGTCCTATCTTGATCCTGCGTCATCGAACGGATCCCGGAAAGGCAGGCACAGACGTGAAGCGACTATTGACCAGCGAGCCCTGTGCCGGAGCCGGCCGGGCTCGGGAGGATGCCCGACACTAGGGCGTACGACTTCCCCGCCGCCGATGGACGCCACGTTCCACAGGCGGTTTCTTTTTCTCTGAAATAACTCTCTACTGTGGATTTACTCAGCTGCCCGGAACGAGGGAGACGGCAACCCGTGCGCTTTGGGAGCGCGAGACACCCCGTTCGACTCGGGGGTTCCGGACCGCGGCGCCCGCGGGCCGACGCCAGCGCGGCGGCGGCCGGTCGGGGGTGGGCGTCGTGCGATACGCCGTGACGGGCGCGAGTCCGTCACGGCACCGCCAGGACGACGCACAGGTGTGCAGCGCTGTCTTGCAGACAGCGCGGGCGCGGTTCGATACCGCGGTCGTCCACCAGCCCAGCCGGCCCAGCCGGCCTCGTCATTTCAGCCGGCTCAGTCCGCTCAGCCGGCTCAGCTCGCCGTGTCCGGACCGCCGGTCCGCGGGATGCGGCGCAGCCAGCAGGCGGCCGTCGCGCGTACGGTGTGGGGCACGTCCGGGCGGTCGCGGATGTCGGCGAGCAGGCCGCCGTGGTGCTCGGTGCCGATGCCGAAGGTGATCCCGTGCAGGACGGAACCGTTGGTGGTGGCCGGATTCTGCTGCCAGGCGGCGACCTGGACGGTGAGGATCTGGCGCCAGGTCTGCTCCGGGAAACGCCCGCCGCAGAACGGCGTCGCCCACGCCGCCGCCTGGCGTACCGTCTCGCTGGCGCCGCGCTGGGTGAGCAGGTCGTGGATCAGCGGCCGATGGGTGTCCACCCCCAGCAGCGTGAGTACGCGCAGCGCGGTGGCCAGCGGATACGTGCCGCGCTGGCGGACGAGATCGACCCGGACCTCGTCGAGGAGGATCTGGGTGAACGGGATCCGGTAGGGCGTGGCCCCGATGAGCATCGCCGCGGCGAAGCTGCGGTCCGGGTCCGGCAGGAACAGCGCCTCCTCGACCAGGACGGCCAGCATCACGTCGACGCCGCCGGTGTGCGGAGCGAGCCGGCTGTGCACGGCGGCCGCGATCCGGGCGCTGGTCGTCTGGGCTGTGGCCAGCCCGGCCAGGCGGCGGCTGGTCCAGACGTGGTGGGCCAGCGAGGCGGCGGGCAGCCGGCGGGAGACGGCACCCGCGTAACTCGGCTGCCGGGCGAGCCGCCGGCCCGCCTCGACGGCGAGGGCGAGATCGCCCGTGCTGGTCGCCGGATCGTTCATCAGCGCGGCGAGGGACGCCATCAGCCGGACGGACTCCTGATCGTCGAAGTGCAGCCGGCCGGCCTTGTACACGGCGGCCTGCAGTGCGCCCTCCAGCGCCCGCTCCCCCGCCGGGTTCTCCAGCTGCCGCAGCACGTACTGGTTGGCGACCCGGTCCCGGGCATCGCCCAGCAGCGACAGCGGCTCGACGATCAGCAGCGACGTGGGATCGTCGGCGTGCGCGATGCAGCGGGCCACCGCGTGCGGTCCCGCGGCGGGATGGCGGATCAGCCGGCTCATCGCGGTCTGCCGCTGCAGCCACTCGACGCCGACCGCCTCGACCATCTCGTCGAGGAGCCGGTCGGCGACCTCGTGCCAGAGCCGCGGCGGGTACAGCTCCAGTTCGGGACGCCCGGCGACGATCTCGGCCAGCGCGCTCCAGTCCGCCCCGGTCAGCGCGTCCGCCGCCGTGACCCGGTCCAGCAGGTGGTACAGCCGGTCCCGATCGTGATCGTGGCCGGTGTCCTGCCGCGTACGCAGCGATGCGCCGTCGGCCGCCGAATGCATCATCGCGTCGGCGACCGCCACCAGCGACTCCGGCGCCAGCCCGAGCAGGCCCTCGTATCGGCGTACCGCGCCCCGGGCCGGCAGCAGCTCGCCGGTCTCCCAGCGGGTGATCTGCGACGGCGCGAGCGAAACGCTCGTCCGGGTGGGAAAAGCACGCGCGAACGTACGGCCCGAGTGCAGCGCCTCGTCCGGGCCGTGCATCCGGTTCACCCGCAACAACCAGCCGACGTGGCGGGTCGCGGTCGCCATGCTCACGACGACAGAGTGCGCCATCCATCGATCTCCGGTCAACGCCGTAACGGTCCGGAACGACCGGCCCCCCGTTCGCGGATTCGTTACAGGGTTCGTTGCAGGGGAAGACACTTACGCAACGGCCGCCGAACGCCCGGCCGAGGTGGCACAGACTGCGTACGGGCGCACCGGGGGCTTGCCCACGGCCCGGGTATCGGGGCGGCGGAGGGTCGCGTGCGGCTCCGGCGAACGGGGGTAGCCGGCACCGTCGGGGATGTGCGACGACCGCCGCCCCATCCGTAAGATCAAGATCTTTTTAGTCACCGTTTCCCCCTTCACCCCAGCCTTTGTCCCGACTGTCCGACTTGCACCCGAGATGGTCGACGATCTTGCGCGAATGCCTCGAATTTCGTCCGGTGCACCCGGAATGCCCGGACATTCCTGCAAGATCGTCGACCAAGATGAAGATCGGGGCCACCGTCCAACCCTGGCCGACCCTGGCCGATTCTGACTTTGTCGCGACTGTCCGATATGGGTGCTGGGGCGGCGGTCGGCGGGGTGATCGTTTACGGCTGTGGTGTGGAAACGGCCACCCGATGCATGATCGTTTACGGTTCTCGAGCGCGCTGACCGGCTTCCGCTACACCTGACGCGTAGACGATCGTGCAGTTCGAGCCGAAACTACGCCTCAGCCGTAAACGATCACGAAACAGGAGCCGGTGTCCGCATGGCGGAAGATCGTTCCCGCATCCCGGGCCGCCGGGGATGACTGGACCGCTTGGACATGATCCACCGCGGCTGAGATGTAAGAACATATCCCTCGCCCATGATCCATAGCGGTGGAGATGCAGGAAATCGGCCTATAGCTACATCTCAGCCGTAATGGATCGAGAGCACAGGCCCCGAAACTACATCGGAACCGCGAACGATCATCGCCGGACCCGACGGCCGAGCTACAGATCGGACAGTCGCGACAAAGGCCGGTGCGAAGGGTGAAACAGCGACCGAACGACGGTGAAAGATGCGTCGCCCCACTCAGGTGGCAGTGGAGGCGCCCCGCGCCGGAACGGTCTCCCGCGCGAGGAGCGGAGGTGAGATCGACGAACCCGGGACATGAATTTGATCTTGAATATGGCCTTAGAGATCGGACATCCGAGCAAGATCCCTCAGCCACGCGTCTGCCGATGAGTCCGACGGCGCCCGCCAGTCGCCGCGCGGTGACAGCGAGCCGCCGTGCGAGACCTTGGGGCCGTTGGGCAGGGCGGACCGCTTGAACTGCGCGAACCCGAAGAAGCGGCGGCAGAAGTAGTCGAGCCAGTGCCGGATCTCCGCCAGCGTGTACGCCTTCCGCTTCGCGGCCGGGAAGTTGGTAGGCCACGCCCCCGCTTCGGCGTCCCGCCAGGCGTGCCAGGCGAGGAAGGCGATCTTCGTCGGACGGAAGCCGTAGCGCAGGGTGTAGAAGAGGGTGAAGTCGTGCAGCGAGTAGGGGCCGATCTTCGACTCGGTGGACTGCATCTCCTCGCCGGGGACGAGTTCGGGGCTGATCTCGGTGTCGAGGATGGCCTCCAGGGTCGCGCTCGTCTCGGCGTCGAACTGGCCGATGCTGACGACCCAGCGGATGAGGTGCTGGATGAGCGTCTTCGGTACGCCCGCGTTGACGTTGTAGTGGCTCATCTGGTCGCCGACGCCGTACGTGCACCAGCCGAGGGCCAGTTCGGACAGGTCGCCGGTGCCGAGCACGATGCCGCCGCGCTGGTTGGCGAGCCGGAACAGGTAGTCGTAGCGCAGGCCGGCCTGGACGTTCTCGAAGGTGACGTCGTAGACGGGCTCGCCGTCGGCGAACGGGTGGCCCATCTCGGCGAGCATCAGGCGGGCCGTCGGGGTGATGTCGAGTTCGGCGGCGGTGACGCCCAGGGCGGCCATCAGCTTGTGCGCGTTGTCCCTGGTGTGGTCGCTGGTCGCGAAGCCGGGCATGGTGAACGCCAGGATGTCGCTGCGCGGCCGGCCCGCCCGGTCCATCGCGCGCGCCGCGACGATGAGGGCGTGGGTCGAGTCCAGGCCGCCGGAGACGCCGATGACGACCTTCGGGCCGCCGATCGCGCCGAGCCGCTGCTGCAGGCCCGCGACCTGGATGTTGTACGCCTCATAGCAGTCCTGGGCGAGCCGGGCGGGATCGGCGGGCACGAACGGGAAGCGTTCGACACGGCGGCGCAGGCCGAGGTCGGTGGCGGGCGGGTCGAGCCGGAACCGCACCTCGCGATAGCCGTCCGTACGCGCCGCGTGCGCCCGCCGGTTCTCGTCGAACGTGCCCATCCGGGCGCGGTCCTGGCGCAGCAGGTCGAGGTCGACGTCGGCGATCGCGTACTGGTCCTCGGCGGGGAAGCGCTCGGTCTCGGCGAGCAGCACGCCGCTCTCGTAGATCATCGTCTGGCCGTCCCAGGACAGGTCGGTCGTCGACTCCCCCGCACCGGCCGCCGCGAACACGTACGCGGCCAGGCACCGCGCCGACGCCGACCGGCACAGCAGCCGCCGGTCCTCGGCCCGCCCGACGGTGATCGGGCTGCCCGAGAGGTTGGCGAGCACGGTCGCCCCCGCGAGGGCCGCCTCCGTGCTCGGCGGGATCGGCACCCACATGTCCTCGCAGATCTCGGCGTACAGCACGAGGCCGGGGACGTCGTCGGCGGCGAAGAGCAGGTCGACGCCGAACGGGACCTGCGTACCCGCGATCGTGATCGTTCCGCCGCGCTCGTCCGGGCCGGCCGCCAGCTGCCGCGGCTCGTAGAACTCCCGGTAGTTCGGCAGGTACGACTTCGGTGCGACGCCCAGGATCCGGCCGCGGTGCACGACGACGGCACAGTTGTAGACGCGGTTGCGGTGCCGCAGCGGCGCGCCGATCACCAACACCGTCAGCAGATCGGCGGAGCCGGCGACGACGGTGGCGAGGGCCGCCGCCACGTCGTCGAGCACGGCGTCCTGCAGGAGAAGATCCTCGATGGAGTACCCGCACAAGCCCAGCTCAGGGAAGACGGCCACGGCCACGCCCTCGCCGGAACAATGGCGCGCCTGCCGGAGGACGGTCTCCGCGTTGACGGCCGGGTCGGCGACGGCGGTGTGGCCGGTGACGGCGGCCACACGAGCGAATCCGTGCTGGTAGATCGAACGGAAGTTCACGGCACCATCATGTCAGATCGCACGGTCCGGGTCGTAGTCAAGATCCTTAGCAAAGATCCTTTTTGAAGATCAATTTCATGTCCCAGGTTCGTCGATCTCACCTCCGCTCCTCGCGCGGGAGACCGTTCCGGCGCGGGGCGCCTCCACTGCCAGGTGAGTGGGGCGACGCATCCTTCGCCGCGGCCTGGTCACGGTTTCACCCTTCACCCCGACCTTTGTCGCGACTGTCCGATATGGGCGGTGCATCGTTGGCCGGTGAGGGGCGACCGCTCGCAGCTTTTCGGGCCGCCACAGCGCTCGGATGGTCACAGCTTCGGGCCGGCGCAGCTCTCGGACAGCCACGGCTTTCGGGCAGTCACAGTTTCAGACAGTCGCGACAAAGGCCGGGGGAGACCTCGCCGGCGGCGTATCTGCTCCGGGAGCACGTCCGACACCTTGATCGTGTAGCGCCATTCCGGCAATGGGAGCGGTCCAGCCTTGATCATGTAACGCCATATCGGCGGGAGAGCGCTTCCTTGCCGGAATAGCGCTACATGATCAAGGAAATGGTCGCGATCATGCCGGTCCGCGGGCTTGCCGGCCCGGACTTTGTCCCGACTGTCCGATACAGCGTCGCCTCGCCGGCAGCCCGGTCCGCGATATGAGAACGATCTTCCATCAGGTGAACGGGGATCACCGATTTCTTGATCGTTGACGAATGAGGTGTGATTCCGGCCTGATCTGCATGATCAATGACGGGTCAGGTGCAGCCATGAGCGGTCAACGCGCTCCAGAACCGTCATCGATCATGCAACTGGCGGCCGTATTCACACCTCAGCCGTCAACGATCGCCCCGCCGGCCCGACTCTCGCTTCGCCGACCATGATCATGTCGCACGCATATGTCGAAGTTGATCGCCGAGCCCTGATCATGTAGCGCAAATATGTTGTTGCGGGCGGATTTCGACAGATATGCGTTACATGATCAAGGCCGGTGCACGAAGACCGCGGCCCACGCATCCTCAAGCGCTACCCATATCGGACAGTCGAGACAAAGACCCGAGGCGGAAGGCCAGCAGGTTCCGCTATAACGGAATTCCGCTATAGTGGAACGCGTGGACACCCAAGCCATCGGTGAACGGCTGCGCGCCCTGCGGCGGGCCCGGCACCTGACTCTCGAACAGCTCGCGGCCGCCTCCGGGGTGAGCCGCAGCATGCTGTCCGATGTGGAGCGCGGCGGGCGTACGCCGACCGTGCTCACGCTCGACCGCATCGCGACCGGCCTCGGCACGAGCATCGCCCGCCTCCTGCAGGACCAGCACCAGGACGGCCGGCGGCAGGACGGCCAGCAGCAAGACGGCCAGCAGCAAGACGGCCGGCAACAGGACGGCCGGCACGGTCAGCCGGTCGTGCTGCGCCACGCCGATCAGCAGGTCGCCCGCGACCCGGCCGGGTGGGAGCGCCGCATCCTCAGCCCGGTCCTGCCGGGTGTCGAGTTCGAGTTCATGCGTACGACGATCGGCGGCGGGGTCGACGCGGGCGAGTTCGCGCCGCACGCGGCCGGGTCCCGGGAGTACGTGGCCGTCGAGGCGGGCACTCTGCGGCTCACCCTGGACGGCGAGCCCGTCGACCTGCGGGCGGGCGACAGCGCCTACTTCGCCGGCGACCGCCGGCACGGCTTCGCCAATCCGGGAGCCGAGGACTGCGTCTACTACCTGGCGATGGACGTCGACGGCCACAGGAGCGAAGGATGAACCCCTACGAGGTCGCCCGGACGATCGTGACCTATCTGGACGCCTTGAAAGACGCTCCCCCGCACCGGCCGTACCCTCGTGAGTTGAGGGAGGAGCTTGCGGCGCAACCGATCCCGGCCGACGGGCGCCCCTTCGGAGACGTGCTCGCCGAGTTCCGCGAGAAGATCGCGCCCTACCCGTTCGGCAACGGCCATCCCCGCTTCCTGGCCTGGGTCAACTCGCCGCCGCACCCGGCCGGGATCGCCGCCGACGCGCTCGCGGCCGCGATGAACCCCAGTGTCGCGGGCGGCGACCACGCGGCCGTCCACATCGAACACCAGGTGGTGCGGTGGTTCGCCGACGCGGCCGGGTTCCCCGCGGGCAGCGGCGGCCTGCTGGTCAGCGGCGGCTCCACGGCCACGCTCACCGCGCTCGCCGTCGCCCGCCACCGGGCCGCCGCCCGCGCCGGGATCGACGTGCGCGCCGCCGGCCTCCAGGGTGACGCGCGGTTCGCCGTCTACGTCGGCGAGGAGGGCCACGGCTCCGCGCGCAAGGCGGTGGAACTGCTCGGTCTCGGCTCGGCCTGGGTGCGTACCGTCGCGGTCGGCGGGGACTTCCGCATGGATCCCGACCATCTGCGTACGCTGATCGCCGCCGACCGGGCCCGGGGAGTGCATCCGGTGGCGGTCGTGGCCAGCGCGGGAACCACGAACACGGGCGCGATCGATCCGCTGGACGAGATCGCGGACGTCTGCGCCGAACTGGACGTGTGGCTGCACGTGGACGGCGCGTACGGCCTGCCCGCTCTGCTGTTCCTCGACGAGTACGCGCACCACCGCCCCGGTCTGTCGCGAGTGGACAGTATCGCCATGGATCCGCACAAGTGGCTGTACGCGCCGATCGACGCCGGCCTGGTCCTGCTGCGCGACCCGGCGCTCGCCCGGGACGCGTTCAGTCTCGTGCCGGCGTATCTGCGTACGGACGACGAGCCGTGGTTCAGCGAGTTCGGCTTCGAGCAGACCCGGCCGTTCCGGGCGCTGAAGATCTGGTTCCTCCTGCACCATCTCGGTACGCGCGGCTACGCCGACCTCATCCGGCACGACCTCGCGATGGCGGACCGCCTGGCCGCCGCCGTCGAGGCCGACGAGGACCTCGAACTCCTGGCCCGCGGGCTGAGCGTCGTCTGCTTCCGCGGCCGGCCCGCCGGAGTGCGGCTGGACGAGCTCGACGCGCAGAATCGTCGCGTACTCGCGGATGTGCAAAGGGACGCGTTCCTGGCGGGGACGACGGTGAACGGGGTGTTCGGGTTGCGGGCCTGCGTGGTGAACCCGGGGACGACGGCGGCGGACATCGACGCGGTGCTGGAGCTGGTGCGCTCGGCCGTCAGGCGCGGGCCGGCCGGACCGCCGGCCTGAGCTCGGGCCGCAGCAGCACGACCGTGCGGACCGCGACCGTCAGCCAGGCCGCGGCGAGGGCGAGGAAGCCGGCGCACGCCAGGACGCGCAGGGCGCCCGCACCGGTCTGGACGGCCAGCCCGGACAGGCCGGTGACCAGCGTGCCGACCGGGAACGTGAAGCTCCACCAGGTCAGCGCGAACGGCAACCCCGCCCGGGCGGTACGCACGGTCAGCGCGAGCGCGAGGGCCAGCCAGAACGCGGCGAAACCGGCGACCGGCAGGCCGTAGAGCACGGCGAAGACCTCGGCGCCGGTGGCGTAGGGCGCGGGCAGCGTGCCGTGGGCGGCGACCGCGAGCGCGTGCGCGGCGGTGATGCTCTGGCCGAGCGGCCCGAGCACGATCCACAGCGTGGGTACCAGCGCGGCCGGCCCGAGGTGGTGGTGCACGAGGCGCTGCCACAGCTGCGGCAGGACGATCAGGGTCGACAGGGCGGAGACGCCGAACAGCGCGGAGCAGACCACCACGAGCCCCTGGGCCAGCCCGTGATCGGGCACGTACGCGACGAGCAGCGCCCCGTTGGCGGCGGAGACCATCGGCGGCACGAGCGGCATCAGCCAGCCGCCGAAGGCCGCGTCCGGTCCGATCCGGTGCCGGGTCATCATCTGGTACGGGATGGCGACGGCCACCACGAGGCCGCCGAGCGTACCGGCGAGCCAGAGGGCGGCGGCCAGCGCGACCGCGGCGGACCCGAGGAGATCCCGGCCGAGGAGCAGGGCGCCGCCGCCGACCGTCATCAGGGCCATCGGCGGCGCGCCCCAGTACTGGGAGAGCACGGGATCCGCGTAGCTCCTCGGCCGGTCTCCCCGGGGCCGGTCTTTCTGGAGGCGTTCTCTTGCCCGATTCAAGAGCCAGCCGGCGGTCAGTGCGACCAGCAGACCGGCCGCGAGCAGCCACACCCCTGTCGCCGCCGTACGCAGTCCGGGCAGCCGGACGGGCAGCCCGGCGGCGGCCGTGGCGACGATGCCGGTGCCCATCACCATCGCGTACCAGTGCGGGCCGGGGCGGGTCTGCTGGTTGCTCATGCCTCCAATCTGCCGACCCGACGGCGCGGCCGGTAGACCTCGATCATCTTCCAGGTCATAACCTCTGGTTATGCCTTTGCCGCCCGAGGTCGCCGATCTGACCAGCTACGACCTGCTGCTGTCGGTCGCCCGGCTCGGCAGCCTCGGCCGGGCGGCCGCCGAGCACGGCATGTCCCAGCCGGCCGCCAGCGCCCGCCTCCGGCAGCTCGAACGGGCCCTCGGCGTCCAGCTCCTGCGGCGCTCGCCGCGCGGCTCGACGCTCACCGACGCGGGCGCGCTCGTCGTGGACTGGGCGCAGGCGGTGCTGGACGCCGCGTACACGCTGGCCACCGGGGCCGCGTCGCTGCGCTCGGCCCGCCACGGCCGGCTCCGCGTCGCGGCCAGCCAGACGGTGGCCGAGTACCTGCTGCCCGCCTGGCTCGTCACCCTGCGCTCCGGGCGGCCCGAGCTGACCGTCAGCCTGCGCGCCGCCAATACCGCCCAGGTGGTCGAGGCCGTGCACGCGGGCGACGCCGATCTCGGCTTCATCGAGGGCCCGCAGGTCGCCGCCGGGCTGCGGGCCCGCGACATCGCCGCCGACCGCCTGCTCGTCGTGGTCGCCCCGGGCCACCCCTGGACCCGGCGCCGCCGTCTCGGCCTCGGCGAGCTGGCGGCGGCACCGCTGATCATGCGCGAACAAGGCTCGGGTACGCGGGCCGCGCTGCTCGCCGCCCTCGCGGCCCACGGGATCGGCGAGGTCGCCGAACCGCTGCTGCAGCTGTCGTCGACGACCGCGATCAAGCATGCCGTGGCGGCGGGCACCGGGGCGGCCGTGCTCAGTTCGCTGGCGGTGAGCGCCGAACTGCGTACGGGTGCCCTGGTGGCGGTCGACGTGCCGGGGCTGGCGCTGGAACGCGTACTGCGGGCGGTCTGGCCGACACGGCAGCCGCCGGGCGGTCCCGCCGCCGACCTCCTCGCGATCGCGACCACCCGGGCCGGATCTCGATCAACTGGGTCTAAGCTCGCGCGATGACGCACGAGCGGGAGATCACCGAGCCGGTCGACCTGTGCGCGGGGGCCCGGCTCAACCCGGCGGCCGTCGGCTGGAGCCGTACGCCGCTGCACCGGTCGAACCTGCGCGGCTGGGGCCGGGTGAAGCGCTGGGAGTACTGGGGCGTCGTCACGCCGACGCACATCCTCGGCCTGACCGCCTCCTCCCTCGACTACGCCGGGGTGCACGGGATCTACGTGCTCGACCGGGCGACCGGCGAGGAGTTCACCCGCGACGCGGTGGTCCCGTTCGCGGCGAACACGAGCTTCCCCGACGTCAGCGGCGCCGGCCCGGTACGCGCCCGCGGCGGCGGATTTCAGCTGGCCATCGACCAGAACCCGACTGGGAGCACGATCACGGCGAGCGCGCCCGGTTTCGCAATAGACCTGACGGTCCCGCTGCCGCCCGGCCACGAATCGCTGAGCGTGGTGATCCCGTGGAGCGCGCGGCGCTTCCAGTACACCGTCAAGGATCTGGGTCGCCCCGCGACCGGCACCCTGACGCTGAACGGCCGGACGGTCGCCGTCGACGACGCGTTCGCGGTCCTCGACCACGGCCGCGGCAAGTGGCCGTACGCGATCCGCTGGAACTGGGCGGCGGGCTGCGCTCCCGGCCGGGGCGTCCAGCTCGGCGGCCGCTGGACGGACGGCACCGGGCTCACCGAGAACGGGCTGTTCGTCGACGGCCGCCTGCACAAGATCGGATCCGACCTCCGGTGGGAGTACGACCGGGCGGACTGGCTGCGGCCCTGGAAGATCACGGGTGAGCGGGTCGAGGCGGCGTTCCACCCGTTCCACGAACGGGTCGCCAAGACCAACCTCGGCATCCTCGCGAACGAGACGCACCAGTGCTTCGGCGAGTTCAGCGGCTGGGCGGAGGCGGACGACGGCGAACGGGTACCGCTGGACGGCCTCACCGGCTGGGCGGAAGAAGCCCGCAACCGCTGGTGACCCGCCCCCAGCTCCCCCTTGCGCCCACCCCTCCCCCTGCGCCAAGCGCCAAGCGCCAAGATCCCGTTTGGATCAGGGAAATCACCCGAATCTTGGGCCATGATTCGGGTGATTTCCCTGATCCAAACGGGATCTTGGGGGTGCTCTTTCGGGGTGGGCGGGGTTACAGGGTGGGAAGGCCGAGCCAGAGGGCGAGGGCCTTGGCCGGCTCCGCCGGGTCCGCGTCCGCCGACGACGACGCCCAGGCCACGTAGCCGTCGGGGCGTACGAGGAGGGCTCGCAGATCACTGCCCTCCACAGTGGAGCTGAGCACCTTCAGCCGGTCCTCGTAGCCCGCGGCGGTCTCCCCGAGTGACCCGCCGGTCAGGTCGATGAGCAGTGCCCGGCCCTCGTGCAGGTGGTCGGCCAGCCGCGTACCGTCGGCGAAGGCCAGGTCGGGGGCGCTCCGGCCGGTCAGCGGGTGGTCGCCGGGCAGGTCGTAGCCCTGCCACACACCCGCGATCTTCTTCGCCAGGTAGGTCGCTCCGTCCATCGTGGACGCCAGATCGCCGAGCACCGCGCGGATCGCCCGCGCGTGCCGGTCCGGGCGCATGACGGCGATCTGCGCGCGCGTCCAGTCGAGCACCCACGCCCCGATCGGGTGGCGCTCGGCCGTGTACGTGTCCAGCAGGTCCGCGGGCGCCCAGCCGCGTACGGTCGCCGCGAGCTTCCAGCCCAGGTTCACCGCGTCGCCGAAGCCCAGGTTCAAACCCTGCCCGCCGAACGGCGAGTGGACATGCGCGGCGTCGCCTGCCAGCAGAACACGCCCCTTCCTGTACGCGGGAACCTGCCGGGCGTTGTCCGTGAAGCGGGTCACGGTCTGGATCGCCTCGACGGTCACCTCGACGCCGGTCACGCGACGGATGGCACCCTCCAGTTCGGACGGTGTGACGGCGGCGTCCCGGTCGGCCGGCGCCCCGCCGAACTCGGCCACCAGGATGCGGCCGGGGACGGGGCCGAACGCGTACACGCCGGTGTCGGTGATGTTCCAGCCGCCGCGCAGCCCCTCGGTCCCGGTCATCCGCGCGATCGCCTGGTACGCCGTGATCTCCGGTTCGGTGCCCGGGAACTCGAAGCCGGCCAGCTTGCGTACGCGACTGCGGCCGCCGTCGCAGCCGACCAGCCAGCCGGCCTCGATGTCGCCGGCGGTGGTCTGCACGACGACGCGGTCGGCGGTCTCGGTGAAACCGGTGACCTCGACGCCCCGGCGCAGGTCGACGCCGAGCTCGCCGGCCCGCTCCGCCAGCATCGCCTCCAGCGCCTGCTGGCCGATCATTCCCAGGCCCGCGATCGAGCTGTCGGCGGCCAGGTCGGGATCTTCCGGGTCGAGCGCGCCCGCGTCGAGCATGATGCCGCCGAAGTGCCCGGCGAACCGGGGCCGGGCCGGCGGCTGCGGCGCTGTTCCCGGGGCGGTGGCAGGGGCGCCCTGCGAGCGGAGGAACGCCGCCATCTGTTCCTGCGCCACGGCCCGGGCCTCCTCCAGCCGCGGCCGGAAGCCCCGGCGGTCGAGCGCCCGGATCGTCGGGTTGTTGATCGCCCCCGCCTTGATGGTCTGGTCGATGTCCGTCCGCCGCTCCACGACGACCACGTCGACTCCGGCCAGCCGCAGTTCGCAGGCGAGCATCAGGCCGACCGGACCGGCTCCGGCGACGATGACTTCGGCGTACTCGAGCATGATTCCTCCCCATGATCTTGCTGTCGCTAGAAACATACCGTCACTAAAATTTTTTAGCAAGTGTAGTTTCTGTTAGAGTCGGGAGGTGGACAGCGAACCCAGCTCCGACACCAGCTCTGACACAAGCCCTGACATCAGCTCTGAACCCGGCTCCGGGCTGGGGCTGCGCGAGCGCAAGAAGCGGCAGACCCGGCAGCTCATCGCGGACCTGGCGACCGGCTTGATCGTGCGGCGCGGGTTCGACGCGGTGACCGTGGCCGAGATCGCGGACGCGGCCGGCGTCTCGGTGAAGACGGTCTTCAACTACTTCCCGCGCAAGGAAGACCTCTTCTTCGACCGGTTCCCGCAGATGACCGAGATGGTCACGGCCGCCTTCCGGAACCGCGGCGACACCCCGCCGCTGGCGGCGCTGCGGCGGATGTTCCTCGACCTGCTCGCCCAGCGGCACCCCCTCAGCGGGTACGCCGAGCCCGGCTTCCAGGACTTCTGGCGGGTCGTGGTGGATTCGCCGAACCTGCAGAACCGGGCCCGGGAGTTCGTGCAGGAGTTCGAGGACCTCGTCGCCGCCCTGCTCGGCGAAGCCGAAGGGGCCGACCCGGCCGGTTTCCGCATCCGGTACGCGGCGGCCGCGATCGTCGCGGTCCACCGGACGGTGTTCCTCACCGGTGCCCGCCGCATCACGGCCGGCGAGGACCACCTCCTGGTCAACGCCGACCTGGTCCGCCTGTACAACGAGGGCTTCGACGCGATCGACCGCGCCCTCGCCGGCCTTGCCTCCTCCTGAGGTGGGGCTGGGAGAATCGGCGGATCAGGCGGGGGCGGTCGGCCGGGCGCCCGGTTACGCTCGCCTGCTTCCCATGGGAATCTGCTGCTCAGAGCGGTAAACCGAGAACGGGTGCCGCGCGTCTCCTCGACGTGGCACCCCGACTGCGCTCCGCCGACCCCGTCCTCGACGCGGGCCGGTCCGGCGCGTACGCCCCAGGGATGCAGATGCAGGACGCGGCCGATCCGCGCACGTGGGACGCCGACGAGGCGGTGACGCGCCTGTTCCGGGCGCACTACCGGCCGCTCGTCCGACTCGCGGCGCTGCTGACCGGCGATCCCGGGCGGGCCGAGGAGCTCGCCCAGGACGCGTACGTGGAGCTGCACGCGCGCTGGCGACGCCTCCGCGACACCGACAAGGCCCTGGCCTACCTGCGCCAGTGCATCGTCAACCGGTCGCGGTCCGTGCTTCGCCGGCGTCTGGTCAGCCAGCGGTACGCCGAGAGCCAGCCCCCGCCCGCGACGGTGCCGTCGGCGGAGCACGGGGCCCTCGCGGCGCTCGACCACGCGGGGATGATCGAGGCGCTCGGCCGGTTGCCGGAGCGCCAGCGGGAAGCCCTGATCCTGCGCTACTACCTGGACCTGTCCGAGGCCGACATCGCCGAGGCGATGGGCATCAGCCGGGGGGCCGTGAAGAGCCACTGTTCGCGGGGCCTGGCCGCGTTGCGACAGGGATGGGAGGTGACGTCATGACCGGGGATACGACCGGGAGCCGGCTGCCGGACCCCACCGAGTCGCGACTTCGGGCGGCCCTGGAGGCGCGGGCCGCCACGGTGGACGTCGCCCCCGACGCCCTGTCCGCGATCCGGGCGCGTACGCGTCGCCGCGGCTGGTGGCACCGAATCCGAGGAGGAGTCATGCCGCTCACGTTCACCTTCGGCGCGGCGTCGGCCGCCGCCGCGACGGTCACCGCCGTCGTCCTCTCGGCGGGCAGCTGCGCACCGCGGCCGGTCGCCACACCCTCCGGCCAGCCGCCGGCCGCCTCCGCCGAGTCCTCCGCTTCGCCCGCGGCCTCGCCGCCCGAGTCGCCGCCGAACCCATCCGGCGGTTCGACATCCGGAGGTTCGGCAGCTTCCGTGCCCGTCTACTACATCGGAAGCATCGGCGGCGTACCGAAGCTGTATCGGGAGTTCCACGCGCCGCCGCAGGCCCAGTCGGTCACCGACCGCGTGGGGTTCGCCGTGCGCACCATGCTCGACGGGCGTACCGCGTACGACCACGACTACATCAGCAGCTGGCCGGCCAGTACGCGGTTGCGCTCGGTCACGGTCGCGGGCGACACCACGACGGTCGACCTGTCCGGGGCGGCCGTGAACGCGTACGACCCGCCGACCGAGAAGGCCGCGCTGCAGCAGCTGATCTGGACCGTCACGGCCGCGAGCGGCGGTTCCGGCGTACGCCTGCTGCTCGACGGCAAGCCGGTCGGCAAGTTGTGGAATCTCCTGCCCGTGCAGGGGACGCTGCGCCGGGCGGCGGCCGTCGACACGCTCGCCCCGGTCTGGGTGATCGATCCGCAGCAGGGCGCCACCTACCCGGCCGGGCCGGTGACGATCAACGTCGCCGGGATCGTGTTCGAGGCGACGATGCGGGTACGCGTCCGCGACTCCGCCGGGAAGATCGTCTTCGACAAGTCGGTGCACCTGAGCGCCGGCCCGCCGACCCAGGGAACGGCCGTCGTACGCACCGGCGCCCTGACGGCCGGCACCTACACGGTCGAGGGCTTCTACATCTCGGCGAAGGACAGCTCGATCCAGGCGATGGACAACCACACGTTCACCGTCCGCTGAACCCGCGCTGCATCTCCGCCGAACCTCGACTGAACGCCGGCGGCGGTCACCCCCGTGTGGTTGATCACTCAACTGTGCGGAATTCATTTTTCGGTGCTAGGTGTAAAAGGGTGACCGTCGCCGATATGTACTTCGACCCCATGTGCCCCTGGGCCTGGATGACCTCACGCTGGCTGCTGGAGGTGGAGCAGGTCCGGGACGTCCGGATCACGTTCCGCGTCATGAGCCTGTCCGTGCTCAACGAAAACCGCACCGAGCTGCCGGAGCGGTACAAGGAGATGCTCTCCCGCGGCTGGGGCCCGGTACGCGTCGCCATCGCCGCCGAGGAGAAGTTCGGCAACGAGGTGCTGCGCAACCTGTACACCGCCCTCGGCAAGCGCATCCACCTCGACAAGCACCCGCTCGACCGGGACCTCTACCTGGCCGCGCTGGCCGAGGTCGGGCTGCCGGCCGAGCTCGCCGACGCGGCGTACACCGACGAGTTCGACGAGGCGTTGCGGGCCAGCCACGAACGCGGCATGCGCCCGGTCGGCGAGGACGTCGGCACGCCGGTCGTGCACGTGCCCGGCCCGGACGGCGAGCAGATCGCCTTCTTCGGCCCGGTCGTCACCCCGGCCCCGAAGGGGGAGGCCGCCGGGCGGCTCTGGGACGGCGTCCTCGCGGTCGCCGGGACGGACGGGTTCTTCGAGCTCAAGCGCACGCGTACGCGCGAGCCGATCTTCGACTGAGCAGCGCCCGGGTTCGCCGGGTGGCGGTCGGCGACGACCGCGACCCGGCTGGCCGACCTGGCGCTCGGCCAGCCAGCACAAGTGGGGCGAGTACAGCCAGGAGCGCCGCCATGTGTGCTCTCTCAGGAAGGATAGCCTCGCAGCAGACCGTCCAGTTCGGACAGTTTGACCGCGACCGCTTTGGTCTGCCCCAGGCACAACAGCCAGGTCTCGCCGATGTCGCACCGCCGGGCCGGCGCGTTCAGCGCCAGCAGCGCGATGAACCGCCCCCGCGTCGCGACACCCAGCCAGCTCGTGCGGCCGCCGGGCACGCCGAGCAGCGCCAGCCGATGCCCCGCGTACGCGCCGACCTCGGCCCAGCCGTCGGCGATCCCGGTCGGCAGCGTGCCGGGTGCCGTCGGGCCGCCGCCGGCGGAGATCGCGTCGGGCGAGACCGCGATGAAGGCCGTGCCGCCGGACGAACCGACCCGGGACCCGCCGAGCTGGGAGGACTGGCCGCCCGACTGGACGCACAGCTGGCCGGAGCAGTCCCACACCCCGTAGCCGCCCTCCGCCGGGAGTTCCTGCTCGACCGCGAACGTCCGCAGGTCGTACAGCACCATCACGTCGGCGGACGGGCGGTGTTCCAGGGTGGCGAGCAGGTTGTGCGAGGCGTACAGGCCTTCGGCGCCGGGATGGACGCGGCCCAGGGTCCGCGCCGTGCCGTCCGCCGGAGCCAGGGCGCTCACGGTCCCGTCGGCGGCGACGAGCAGCACACCGTCCGGAGTGGACAATGCGTCGACACCGGCGGCGGACGGGCGGGTCCACCGCGCGGCACCGGTCACCGGGTCGAGCGCGGTCAGCCGCCCCTCCTCGCGTACCACGAACAATTCGCCCGCGCCGAGCAGCTCACCCGCGTGCTCCCAGACCTGCCGGCCGGTACGCGCGTCGTAGCCGCGTACCTCAGCGGCGAAGACCAAGTGGGTGCTGAGGTCGTTGAGGTCGCCGGCGCCGACCCGGGACACGTCGTCGGTGGCGACGACCGCCGTCCCCGGCGCCCCGCGCAGCTCCCGGAGCAGCCCTTCGAGCGGCATCGCCCACAGCATGCCGCCGCCGGCCGCGTCGTAGGCCGACAGCGTCTCCCCGGTCAGGTCGAGCCCGAGCGCGGTGTCCCCGACGAGCAGGGACTGCTGGTCCGAGGAGACCGGCCCGACCGCGCGTACGCTCGGCGCCGCGCCCGCGGGCTGCGAGGCGCTCGCGAGCAGGGTCGCCGCCACGAGCAGGGCCGCCACCACGTACCGCCGCACGTCGGGGCGCGGCGGCGCCGGCGCGGGCTCGAAGTCCTCGTGGTCGCCGAGGTCGATGACCGTCACGAAGGGAGGGTAACGCCGATCCGCGGCGCGGTGGAGGCCCGCTGCAGCCGGGCCAGCTCCTCGGGCGTCCCGATGGCGGCCCGGTGCTCGGGATGGTCGGCGTACTCGCGGATCGCCGCCGCCAGGAACTCCGGCCGCACATGGAACAGGTACGCGGGCACGGTCGCGGTCCACAGCACGCCGTACTGGTTCACCCGGCGCAACGAGAACCGTAGGACCCAGCCGCGTTCCGGCACCATCGGCAGCGGACGCCCCGCGACGAAGTCGCCCCACGCGTACTCCCGCCGCCGCAGGGTCCGGACGGTCAGCCCGGCCGGGGTCAGGCGTACGCGGGGCCGGCCGGAGAGGATGAGGTAGGCCGCCATCACGCCGAAGACCAGGGCGTTCACGACGAGGGACAGGAGGAGCGAGACCGGATCGGTGACGAACCGCGCTTCGGCCCGGTCCGGTACCCCTTCCACCATCAGCAGGCCGGGCGAGCTCATCATCGCGATCACGACGACGGCGCTCAGGAGGTTCCCCGCGGCGGCAGGCGCCTCGAAACCGCCGTCGCGCAACGTGAACGTGGCGCGCGGCCGGCTTCGCCACAGCAGCCAGCCGTACACGGGCAGCGGCAGGGCCGCCAGCAGGATCGGCCCGAGCCCGGTCAGCGTGTACACCACGACGAACGGCAGCTCGCGGTGCGACCGGCCGAACGGGATCCCCCAGAGCGGCGCCACCGTACGGACCGCCACCGCGTACAGGCCGCAGAGGACGAGCAGGAGACGCAGGGCGCGGGGGGACATGCCCCGCAGCATAGGGGGCGTGGTCACTCCCCGGCCGCCACCGCCTGGAGTCTTGCCAGTTCGGCGGGGGTGCCGATGGCCGTCCGGTGCTCCGGATGCTCCCCGTAATGGCGGATCGCCACCGCGACGACACCGGGCCGTACGTGCAGCAGCCCGACCGGGACGTCCTCGGTGACGGCGTACCCGCCGATGCCCAGCGGGGGCAGGTTCAGCCGGACCGCAAGCCGCCCGCGACGCGCCCGGCCGTGCGGGTGGCCGGGGGTCACGAGCTCCCAGGGGACGTGCCTCGACCGCCGGACCCGCTCCCACACGGTGAAGCCGGTCGGATCGAGGCGGAGCACCGGCGTACGCAGGACGAGGAGCACGATCGCGGCCGTGAGCGGCAGGAGCGCGTACGCGGCGGCGAAGCCGAGCGCGCCACCGCCGAGGTCCAGCCGGAGCGCCTGCGTCGTCTCGTCGCGATGCCGGGGCCAGCCGTCGCCGAGGAGTTGGAGCACCATGATGGCCGCGATCCCGGGCGGTACCGGGCTGGCCGGCGCCACGAATCCACCATTGTGGACGATCAAGGTGCCGTACGGCCGCGCGATCCACACGAGCAGCCCGAACCCGGCCAGCGGCACGGCCAGCGCGGCCACCTGCGCCGCGAGGTACCCGAGGTCACCGGTGTCGTAGCGGTCGAACCGGTCGGCGAAGCGCAGACCGTCGAGGCGGATCACGACCACCAGGCGGGCTACGCCGCCGAGCACGCCGAGCGCGAATGCGGCGGTCCGGAGGGTTCGGGGCGACACGCTTCGGAGCGACAGGCTTCGGAGTGACAGGCTTCGGAGTGACACGGCGGCAGTGTAGAACCCGCCGCTCACCAGCCGCTTGCCCACTCAGCGTACCCGGAACGTGTACTGCCCGTGTCGGACCTTGGATCGAAGTCTGTACGCCACCTGTACGCCGTCTTACCGTTGGATCAACACCTTTCGCTCCCTACCCCTTTACACGGCCCCCTTCACCAGGAACAAGGCCCCTTCACAAGGAATGAGGTGCGTGATGAGCCCCGCCAAGAAGTACGGTTTCAGCAGCGCCGGGGTCGGCGTCGTGCTCGCGGTCCTCTTCTTCATCCTCTACGGCAGCGACACCAGCGGCTCGAACGCGACGGCGTACCTGGCCGCGGCGATCGTGTGCCTCGTCGCGGGTGCGGCCGGCCTGCTCATCGGAGTGTTCGCCCAGTAGCCGCCCGGCCCAGCCCGCCACGTTAGTCGCGGAAGTTCTCCGCGATGTGGACGGAACTGGTGAAATGGGATGGTGCGGTTCGCGATCGAGCACGTTCTGGCCGAACCTCAGCTGTCCCAAGCCTGGCGCCTGTACGCCGACGCCTTCGCCCAGCTGCGTACGGCGGCGATGCAACGGCACGTGATGTCGCGGCCGGAGTTCGACGCGGTCATGGCCGACCGGCGGGTCGAGAAGCACCTGGCGATCGACAACGGCGCAAGCGGCAACAGCGCAGGCGGCAACAGCGCTACCGACAACGGCGCCGGCGAGACGATCACCGGTCTCGCCACCTTCACCAACGTCCTGGAGGCCATGCCGCTGGTCTCCCCGGAGTTCTTCGCCCACCGCTGGCCCGACCAGTACGCCCGCCACCAGGTCTGGTACCTCGGGTTCTTCGCGATCCACGAGGAGTACCGCAGCACCGGCATCTTCGAGACCGTGATCGCCCAGATGTGGGCGCACGTCCAGGCCGGTGGCGGGGTGGCCGCGCTGGACGTCTGCGGGGTCAACGCCCAGCTCGGGCTGCCCCAGGCGATCACGCGTACGCTGCGCGAGCTGAGTCCGGAGGTCCTCGCCGGCCAGGTCGACACCCAGACGTACTGGGCCTTCGAACTGCGGCCCCGGTCCTGAGAAGCGGCCGATCCTGAGAAGCGGGCCGGCGCTCAGGCGGCGATCTGGACGGCGCCGGGCGACCAGAGCGCGGCGAAGGTCTCGGCGTCGACGGCCCGCCCCCACAGCCAGCCCTGCCCGTGGCGTACGCCCACCCGGGCGAGCAGGTCGCGCTGGTGTTCGTCCTCGACGCCCTCGGCGACCACCGACAGCTGCAGGGCGCTGCTCATCGCGACCACGGCCCGCACGATCGCCTCGTCCTCGGGGTTGTGGCCGAGGCCGACCACGAACGACTTGTCGATCTTCACACCCGTCACCGGGTAGGTACGCAGGTAGCCGAGCGCCGAGAAGCCGGTGCCGAAGTCGTCCACGACCAGGCTCAGACCGAGGTCGCGCAGGGACCGCAGGGCCTGGTCGGCGCCGCTTGTGGGGTCGATCATCACCGACTCGGTCAGCTCGACGACGACCGATGCGGCCGGCAGCCGGTGCCGTCGCAGCGCCGCCGACAGCTCGCCGGCCAGCCGCGGGTCGCGCAGCTGGCGCGGCGAGACGTTGATCGACATCCAGAAGTCCTCGCCGACCGTGCCCGCCGCGCGCCACTGGGCGAGCTGGCGCATGGCCTCGTGCATGACCCAGCGGCCCAGCTCGATGATCAGCCCGGACTCCTCGGCGACCGGGATGAAGCTGTCCGGCCCGATCACGCCGCGCGTCGGGTGGGTCCACCGGATCAACGCCTCGGCGCCCACGATCCGGCCGCCGGCCAGCTCCACCACCGGCTGGAACTCCAGGTGCAGGCAGCCCGCGGCCATCGCCTCGCGCAGGGCCAGGTCGATCTCGATCCGCTCCTGTACGCGGTCGCGCATCACCGGGTCGAACATCGCCCAGTTGTCGCGTCCGTTCGCCTTGGCCTGGTACATCGCGGTGTCGGCGTCGCGCAGCAGGTCCTCGGCGGTCACGTCGTGCTCGGGCCCGGTCGAGTGCGCGATCCCGATCGACGCCGAGATCACGACGTCGACGGTCGGCATCTTCAGCGTCTTGCGGATCGTGCGCAGGATGTCGTCGGCGAGGCGTACGGCGTCGTGCCGGGCGGCCCCGTAGGCGACCACGAACTCGTCACCGCCGACCCGGGCGATCGCGGCCGAGGCCGGGGCGCACTGCCGCAGCCGGGCGGCCACCTCGGTGATCACCTGGTCGCCGGCCCGGTGCCCGCGCGAGTCGTTGACGTACTTGAACCCGTCCAGGTCCAGGAAGAACACCCAGACCTGCTCGTCCGGCCCGGCCTGGGCGAGCAGCGTACGCACCTCGGCGAACCACCGGGCCCGGTTCGGCAGGCCGGTCAGCGGGTCGTGGGTCGCCTGGTACTCGTACTGCTCCTGGGCGGCCGCGTAGCCGCGGACGGCGGAGACCGCCCGGGCCAGCACGAGCCCGACGAGCGCCGCCCCGCCGACCGCCAGCAGTACGCGTTCCAGCGTCGACGGATGCCCGATCGCGACGGCGAGGACGAACGGGACGACCAGGGCGGGCAGGATCAGCACGAGCCGGCGCAGGGACCACGCCTGGACCGGCAGGCTCTCGTCGCGGCCGATGTCGACCATCGTCGGGTGCAGTCCGGCCCCGCCGACGAGCGTGAAGCCGAGCAGGAACGGCAGGTCGAGCAGGGGCGAGCCGGTCAGCCGCCCCGCCGTGCCGATGATCGCGTACGCGATGTCGCCGACGAGCATGAGCGACATGCACGAGATGAGCATGTAGTAGCTGGGTCCCCGGCGGGCGGTGGCGAAGGCGAGATTGAGCACCAGCAGCACGAGGACGCCGTCGAGCAGCGGGTAGAGCCCGGCCAGCGCCGAGACCACGCCGTCGCGGCCGACGACCGAGGCGGCCGGGACCGCGAACAGGATCGCGAAGACGAGGGTGGCCCCGAGGCCGACGATCAGGCCGTCGATCACCGCGTGCCGCTTCACCCCGGTACGCGACCGCAGGAACCCGTTGAGCCCGATGAACATCAACGCGTACCCGGGGATGGTGAAGCAGTCGGCGATGACGCTGGCCGCGCCGGTCTCCTGGGCCCAGCCGCGCAGCAGCGCACCGGTGGTGAAGAAGAAGCAGGCGGCGGCGAGGAACCACCATGGATGGCGCGGCGACGGGCGGTACCGGTGCACCCCGTACACGATCGACAGCCCGGCGCCGACGCCGATCACCGAGAACGACAGCGCGGAGAGCCAGGCGGCCGTCGTCAGCGCGTACACGGCCGCCGCGGTGAAGCCGATCGCCAGAAAGCCGGCCCACCCCCGCGCGCGCCCGGTCACCCGGTCGGTGCCGGGAACGGTCGCGTGTGACATCGGCGTACCTCTTCTCACCAGGGCCGAGGCCGGCCCCGGACAAGCTCGGCCACTTTACCAATCACCGCCCTTGACCTGCCAAAACATTGTCAGACCGGCAACGCTCCCTTTTGCCATGAACAGGACACCAAGCTGGGAACCACCCCAACGTTGGCTCGGCGTTGCCTTCTCATCGTTCTTTCATCGCGTACGCGCGAAGCTGTGAACGTGCTGCTTCGTGACTCCCGGCGGACAGACCCCCGCAAAGCGCCGGTTCTGCGGAAAACACAGGCCCGGGCTTCGTCGACCGTGCGCTGGGTCGCCCGGTTCGTGGCCCTGACCGGTGCCATCGACGTGATCACCGCGCTCGCCCCGCCGGGGTGGCACCGGCTGCGGCTGCTGACGGAGGTGGTGCCGCTGGCCGGCGTACAGACGGCCCGCGCGGTCACGATGGCGGTCGGGCTGCTCCTGATCTACCTCAGCGCCGGGCTGCGCCGCCGGACCGCCGAGGCGTGGTACCTGGCCGTCGCCCTGGCCTGCGCGAGCGTGGTGCTGAACGTGGTCAAGGGCCTGGACCTGGACGCCGCCGCAGTCTCCGGAGTGGTGCTCGCCCTGCTGGTCACCTCCCGGGCGGACTACACGGCGCGACACCACTGGACCAGCCGCTGGCGGGCGGCCCTGGCGTTCGGCGGGTTCGCCGCGGCGGGACTGGCGATCGGGGTGGCCGAGATCGGCGTACGCGCCCGTGCGCTCGCCCCCGGGCAGCCGTGGCGGCTCTGGTTCCTCCAGTCGGCCGAGGGCATGGCCGGCGTCACCGGTCCGCTGCGGTTCACCCGGCCGGCCGTCGCGGACGCCGTCTCCGTGACGACCGGCGTGCTCGGACTGCTGGCTCTCGGCGTACCCCTGGTGATGCTCTTGAAGCCGCGCGGGCGGCGGCCGGGGCACTCCGGCGAGGACGTCGAGCGGATCGCCGGACTGCTGGCCACCCACGGCGCGCAGGATTCGCTGGGGTACTTCGCGCTGCGCGCGGACAAGTCGATGGTCTGGTCGCCGTCGGGCAAGGCGGGCGTCGCCTACCGGGTGATCTGGGGCGTGAGCCTCGCGTCGGGCGACCCGATCGGCGACCCGGAGGCGTGGCCGGGCGCGGTCGACGCGTGGCTGGCCGACTGCCGGGCCCACGGCTGGACGCCGGCCGTGCTGGGCTGCGGCGAACGGGCCGCCCACCTGTACGCCAAGCACGGCCTCGACGCGATCGAACTGGGTGACGAGGCACTGGTCGACGTGGACTCCTTCGCGCTGGAGGGCCGCCCCATGCGCGCGGTACGCCAGGCGGTCGGCCGCGTCGAGCGCGCCGGCTACACCTGCGAGGTGGCGCGGCAGCGGGACCTGAGCCCGGCGGCGCTGGCCGAGGCCGGGCGGGCGTGGGGGCGGCTGCGCGACGGCGAGGTGGAGCGCGGCTTCTCGATGGCGCTGTCCCGGGTCGGCGATCCGGCCGACCGCGACTGCGTCCTCGTGCTCGCCCGCGACGCCGCCGGTACGCTGCGCGGCCTGCTCCAGTTCGTCCCGTGGGGATCGGACGGCCTGTCGCTCGACGTCATGCGGCGCGACCGGGCGAGCGACAACGGGCTCATCGAATACATGATCACGAACGTCCTGCGGCAGGCCCCCGCCCTCGGCGTACGCCGGCTGTCGCTGAACTTCGCCGTGCTGCGCTCGGTGTTCGCCCGGGGCGGCCGGATCGGCGCCGGTCCGATCCTGCGGGCCTGGTACCACGTCCTGCTGCTGGCCTCCCGGTACTGGCAGCTCGAATCGCTCTACCGGGCCAACGCCAAGTACCTGCCGGAGTGGCTGCCCCGGTTCCTGTGCTTCCCGTCGCTGGCCGACATCCCGCGGATCGGCCTGGTGGCGCTGCGCGCCGAGGCGTTCCTGACCGCACCCGCCCTGCTGCGCCGCCGCCCGATCCTCCCGCCGGCCCTTTCAGCAAAAGCAGCCCTCTCAGCGGAAGCAGCACTCACAGCGGAAGCAGCCCTCACAGCGGAAGCAGCACTCACAGCAAAAACAGCCCTCTCGGAAGCCTGTGCCTCCGAGCCGGCCCGCCTCCCATGACGCTCACCGGTACGCCGTTCATCCTGACCGCGTTCGCCGTCGCGGCCGCCGCCACCGGACTGCTCGCCTGGGCCTGGCGCCGGCTGCGCGGCCGCCTGATGCCGGTACGCGTCCTCGGCATCCTGGTGTGCGAGGCGCTGCTGCTCGTCGCGGTGGCCGCGGAGGTGAACCAGGCCGGCGACTTCTACCCGTCGTGGGCGGCGCTGGAAGGCAGCTCCACCACCGCCCAGCTGCCCCGCGCCCCCGCCGTCCACCTGAGCCGGTGGCTGGCGGGCCAGGCGGCCGCCGGGAGCAGGGACGGCCTCGTCTTCACGTGGCACACCGCCGGCCTGCCCGACTGGCGGCTCGCCGGTCCGCCCGTGGTGTACCTGCCGCCCGAGTCCTTCCAGGATCCGAGCCTGGCCGTGCCGGTGGTGGTCGTCGTGCAGCCGCCGGGCGCGCCGACGCCGACGGACGCGCTGCACCGGCTGGGCGTACCGGCGTGCGTCGTGTTCCTGCGCACCACCCGGGACGTCAAGGTGTCCGCGGTCTCGGCCGGGCTGCCGGAACAGCTCACCGGGGACCTGCCCGTGCTGGGCCACGGCTGGGCGGTCGTCGGGGTGGGCAGCGCCATGCCCGTCGCGGTCGACCTGCTGCGCGCCGACACGCTCCGGTTCCAGCCGCTCGCCCTGCTCCCCTCGCCGGGCGCCGCCGTGGACCCCACGCTGCTGCGGACCGCGCGCGTCGACGCGGGCACCGAGACCCACACCGCCGTCGACCTCACCGACGCGCTGATCTGGGCCGCGCAGCACACACCGGCCGCGCTCGCGCCGCCGCTCACCCTCACGCCCCTGCCGATGCCCTCCACGACCGTGCCGCCCGGCCCTCACCCGACGTCCTCCCGCACTCAGCCGTCCAGTACGCCACCCGCGTCGAAGAGCCCCTCACCCCAGAGCAAGCCACCGAGGAACACATGGCACCCGACAGTCTGACCACCCTGGTCGTCGCCCTCGCCGTGGCGCTCGCGGTCGCCGCCGGCACCGCTCTGTTCTGGGACCGCGTCCGCGGCTGGCCGCGGTTCGCCGCCCGCCCGCTCGCCGTGCTCCTCTGCCTCGCCACCGCCGCGGCCGCCGCCCTCGTCGGGGTCAACCACGAACTGGAGCTCTTCGGCTCGTGGTCGGAGGTGGTCGGCGCGCCGCCGCCCACCGCCGCCGACGGCCCCGGCCTCACCGCCGCCGAGCCCGGTCACGGGTCGGGCAGCCGGATCGTCTCCTTCACCGTGCACGGCAGGGCCAGTCACATCACCCTTCCCGTGTACGCGTACCTGCCGCCCGGGTATCAGGCGCACGGACCCCGGCTGCCGGTGATCGAGGCGCTGGACGGATTCCCCGGCAGCCCGCAGGCCTGGCTGAAGGCGCTGGCCGCCCCGGCCCACCTGGACGAGGAGATCGCCACCCGCCGGATGCCGCAGACGATCGTCCTGTTCCCGTACCAGACCGTCGACGCCCACCGTGATCTGGAGTGCACCGATGCGGTCGACGGCCCCGCGATGGACACGTTCCTCACGACGGACGTGCCGGCAGCGGTCGGCCAGCTGCTGCGCGTACGCACGGACGCGGCCGGCTGGGGCCTGATCGGCTACTCGGCCGGCGGCTTCTGCGCGGTGAACCTGGCGATGCGCCACCCCGACCGGTACGCCGCCGCGGCCAGCCTGTCCGGCTACTTCGAGGCGCTGACCGACTCGACGACCGGCGATCTGTACCACGGCCAGAAGGCGGTCCAGAACGCGAACTCTCCACTGTGGAGAATCGCGGCGCTGCCGGTGCCGCCGCTGTCGCTGTACCTGGCGACCGCCGAGGACGACCACTTCGAGTACAGCCAGATGGAGAAGTTCGCGGCACTGGCCAAGCCGCCGATGCGGCTGACCCTGGCGACCGTGCCGCTGGGCGGGCACAGCAAGAAGGTCTGGCGGCAGATGGAGGGGCCGGCGTTCGACTGGCTCGCGGCCCATCTCGCCGGCCCCCAACCCGATCAGCTCTACAGCGCGGGGAAGGCGCCCGGGGTCTCGTCCGCGTCGACCGCCAGGTGAGCGGGGCCGACGATGAGCGGATCGGGCGCCCCGACCACCTCCGTGTCCTTGTCCGCGTACGCGAACCGGCTCAGCACGTGCCGCATCGCCTCGATCCGGGCCCGCTTCTTGTCGTTGCTCTTCACCACCGTCCAGGGCGCGTCCGCCGTGTCGGTGTAGAAGAACATCGCCTGCTTGGCCTCGGTGTAGTCGTCCCACCGCTCCAGCGAGGCGAGGTCCATCGGCGACAGCTTCCACTGGCGTACCGGGTCGACCTGGCGGATCGCGAACCGGGTGCGCTGCTCGGCGTACGAGACGGAGAACCAGAACTTGACCAGGTGGACGCCGGAGCGCACCCACATCCGCTCCAGCTCCGGCGTCTGCCGCATGAACTCCAGGTACTCCTGCCGGCTGCAGAAGCCCATCACCCGCTCGACGCCGGCCCGGTTGTACCAGGACCGGTCGAACAGCACGATCTCGCCGGCCGCCGGCAGGTGTGACACGTACCGCTGGAAGTACCACTGGGTCCGCTCGCGCTCGCCCGGCTTCTCCAGCGCGACGACGCTCGCCCCGCGCGGGTTCAGGTGCTCCATGAACCGCTTGATCGTGCCGCCCTTGCCGGCCGCGTCGCGCCCCTCGAACACCACCACCAGCCGCTCGCCGGACGCCTTGATCCACTTTTGCAGCTTGAGCAGCTCGATCTGCAGCAGCCGCTTGTGCCGCTCGTACTCCGCGCGTTCCATCCGCCGGTCGTAGGGGTAGCTCTCCCGCCACGTGTCGACGGGCGAACCGTCGCCGTGCAGCAGGACCGGGTCGTCGTCATCGTCGTCCACGACCCGGTAGTCGCCGAGCTTGCTGATATCGAGTGAGTCCACGTGATTGTTCTACCCATATCCGGGCTACGCCACGTTGCCGCCCGGTGAACGGCGGGCGGCCTCGAACGGCAGCCGGTCGAAGATGAACCGGCTGTACGCGATCCGCCCGTCGCGTACCGTCACGTACTCGGCCGCCGGGGAGCTCGCCACCGGAACGGTCGCCGTGTCGTCCACGATGACCGCCGTGTCCTCGTCCCCGTACGCGCCGAGCAGCGCCGCCGAACGCAGGATCCTCGTGAAGGGCTCCAGGAACGCCCAGTACGCCGCCGCGCCCTCGATCCGGCCGGCCGGCGCGTCGCAGACGATGTCCTCGGCGACGCGAACTCGCCTTCATCGAGGCCCTGCAGCACCTGCCGCGGCGCCAGGCAGCCGCGCTCGTCCTGCGGGACGTGCTCGGCTTCGGCGGCGAGGAGGTCGCCGCGATGCTGGGAGTCGGCGCCTTCCTGGCCGCGTCCCGGAGCTGGCGGGCAGGCCGGCGCTTCTCCGTGTCGCCGAGGGCCGTCAACACCCAGCCCGCGTACGCGACGTTTCTGGACGGCGTACCGGCGGGTCTGTATGTGATCACAGTGGACGGTGACCGGATCGCGGCGCTGACCCGCTTCCTGGACCCCGGGCCGAGGTTTGCCGAACCGGCGCGCGGGTTAACAACGGAGGATGAGCGACCGGTGGTATTCGAAGGCGGTCATCTACTGCCTCGACGTGGAGACTTTCCAGGACTCCAACGGTGACGGGATCGGTGACTTCCCGGGCCTGGTGAGCCGCCTGGACTACCTGGCCAGGCTCGGCGTGACCTGCCTGTGGCTGCACCCGATCCATCCCACTCCCAACCGGGACGACGGCTACGACGTCACCGACTTCTACAACGTCGATCCGAAGCTGGGCACGCTCGGCGACTTCGCGACCCTGCTGCACGAGGCCGACCTGCTGGGCATCAAGGTGATCATCGACCTGGTCGTGAACCACACCTCCGACGAGCACCCGTGGTTCGTCGCGGCGCGCGGTTCGGCCGATTCGCCGTACCGGGACTGGTACGTCTGGTCCGACAGCGAGCCGTCCGACCGCCGGCAGGGCATGGTGTTCCCGGGCGAGCAGACCGAGACGTGGACCTACGACCGCCGGGCCCGGTCCTGGTACTACCACCGGTTCTACGACTTCCAGCCGGACCTGAACTTCCGCAACCCCCTGGTACGCCGGGAGGTCATGAAGATCATGACCTTCTGGCTGAAGCTCGGGGTCGCCGGCTTCCGCATCGACGCCGCCCCCTTCATCCTGGAGCTGACCGAGGCGGGCGTCGCGGACTGCCCGAAGGAGTTCACCTTCCTCACCGAGCTGCGCGAACACGCCCAGTGGCTGCGCGCCGACGCCCTGCTGCTGGCCGAGGCCAACGTCGAGGCGGACCGGATCCCCGAGTACTTCGGGGACGCCGGCGGCTCGGCCAACCGCCTGCACATGCTGTTCGACTTCCAGCTCAACGGCCGGTTCATGCTCGCCCTCGCCCGCGAGGAGCCCGAGCCGATCATCGAGGCGCTCAAGAGCACGCCCACCCTGCCGCAAGGTGCGCAGTGGGCGACCTTCCTGCGCAACCACGACGAGGTCGACCTCTCCCGGCTGACCGCCGACCAGCGCGACGAGGTGTTCGCCGCGTTCGGCCCCGACGAGAACATGCAGCTCTACGGCCGCGGCATCCGCCGGCGCCTCGCCCCGATGCTGGGCGGCGACCGGCGGCGGCTGGAACTCGCGTACGCGCTGCAGTTCTCCCTGCGCGGCACGCCCGTCCTGCGCTACGGCGAGGAGATCGGCATGGGCGACGACCTGAGCCTGCCCGACCGCCAGTCCATCCGTACGCCGATGCAGTGGTCCTTCCTCCCGAACGCCGGATTCTCCACCGCCGACCCGGTACGCCCGGTCGTCTCGTCGGGCGACTACGGCTACAAGAAGGTCAACGTGACCGACCAGCGCCAGGACCCGTCCTCGCTGCTGGCCTGGTTCGAGCGGATGATCCGGACCCTCCGCGAGGCACCCGAGATCGGCTCCGGCACCTGTACGCACGTCGACGTGCCCGCGCCGCGTACGGTGCTGGTGCACCGGGCCGACCACCACACCGGACGGATGGTGTTCCTGCACAACCTCGCCGACGAACCGGCCACGGTGGACCTCGGTACGCTGACCGCCGAGGCCGACCATCCCAACGACGTGCTATCCGATGTGGACTACGGCGGTCCCGTGGATCTGAAGTCCTTGAAAATCAACGGTTTCGGCTACCGCTGGATCCGCCTCAGCCGCGACACGGTCACCGGCGCACCCCCGATCTCCTGAGCGAATCCGGCAATCCTCGGCCCCTGCCGCCGTGGAGTGGTCGGCGGTGATCGAGTGCCCGGAATCTGTAGTAGTTGATCTCCATCGCTTGATCAAGAGCCCGGGAGCTGCACAATCAAGCCATTTTTGGCAGCATTCGGGTACTTGATCAAGCTTTGGCGCCGTGATCACGCCGAGCGCGCCTGCGGCCGGTGATCGTTTGCCGCCATGACGGCAGTCCCGGCCCCATCATCGTGATCAAATACCGTCAATACGGCAAGAAGGCGCTCTTCTGCCGCAATAGCGGTATTTGATCAACAGAGAGCGGCCGGAAACTACATCCTTCCTCTCAACCGGTCGGTGCAAGTGGGTCGTTGACCTTCTTGGTGCTGGCTGGTTGAGAGGGGTCGCGGGTGGCGAGGGCTCATGTGCTGACGGCGGATTTGCGGTTGGTGATCGAGAATCTGTGGCGGCAGGGTGCGACGTTCGAGGAGATCGCGGTAGCGGTCGGTACCGACTTTTCGACGGTGTGGCGGGAGTTGGATCGTCATAACTCGCATCGGCACGGGGTGAAGAATCCGCTGGGCTCGACGCGGGGCGGGTTGTATCGGTGGGGGTACACCGCACAGTGGGCACAGGAGAAGGCACAAACGGCTC
>NZ_AUAX01000033.1 GCF_000428945.1 Hamadaea tsunoensis DSM 44101
CGCGGTGGATTTCGCGGTGGTGGTGTCCGCAGAGGAGGGTGGAGTTGTCGAGGTTGGTGGGTCCGTCGTGCTGCCAGGCCAGGATGTGGTGGCCTTCGCACCAGCGTGGTGGTCGGTCGCAGCCGGGCCAGGCGCAGCCGCGGTCGCGGAGGACGAGGGCTCGGCGTAGTGGGCCGTCGATCAGGCGTCGGGCGCGGCCGATGTCGAGGATCTGTCCTTCGCTGCCGAGGACGGCGGGGATGATCTTCGCGTCGCAGGCGAGTCGGCGGACGGTTTCGGGGGTGAGTAGGTCGCCGGTGTCTAGGATGCCGTAGCTGTACTTGTCGCGTAGTTGTTCCCAGGACAGTGTCACTACGAGGTGTGGGCGTTCGCCACCGGATTCGGGCAGGCTGCCCTCGGCTAAGGCTTGGGCGCAGAGGAAGGTCAGGGCGTCGGCGCGGCGGGCGGCGGCGGTGCGGGTGTCCCGGCCGGCGTCGTCGACAACATCGTCGAGCCGCCCGGTCAGGCCGCCGCTGAACCCGCCACCAGCCGAGCCGGAACCCGCCACAGCAGACGGTTCAGCAGCAGACGGTTCAGCGTCGCCAGCCGGGTCGGCAGTGTTGGCCAGGCGGTCGAGGAGTGATCGTGGTGCGCTGATCGGGTCGATGGCGGCTCGGACGTAGGCGGCTGCGGCGCTGTCGAGTACTCCGGACAGTCGGTATTCGCCTTCGCCGTGGGGGGTCAGGGTGAACGCGCGTCGTTGGAACGCCGACCGGTTCGCCCGCTCCAACTCCCGGCGCAGCCGTTCCTCGGCCGTTTCGGGCGACACTGTTTCCAGGATGGCCCGCCGGTGTTCGGCCAGTACTTCCGGCCGCAGGCGCTGCCCCACCGCCAAGTCCGTCAACACCTGTTCCGCGCGGGTCTTACCGGCTGCGCCGATCTCGGGGGGTAGGTCGCCGATCAGCCGGGTGATGGCCGTGGCCTGTTCGGTGTTCAGTGCACCGGATGCGAGTGCTTCGGCGACCATGGGCCGGCTAGGCAGCGTGTTGGCGAGTTTCACCCAGCCGGCCGCGGACCGTATCGACACGGCCAGGAGGTCGGCCAACCATATTCGGGTGTTGGAGGCGCCGTGCCGGGCTGGGATACCACGAGCGGCGGCTTCACCGACCTGCGCCACCATCCGGGCCGTCAACTGCTGCGTCGCGGTGAAAACCGCCGACAGTTCAGCCAGGAGAGCGTCGTCCGGCAGCGACGACAACGGGGCGACCAACAGGTCCTCCACCGCCGCGGCCAACGCCTCACTCACACCCCGACCCTAGCCATCACCTACGACAAAACCAGAGCCAAGATCAGAGCCAAAACCGCAGGCCAGACCACAGTCACCGTACGCACAACGTCCACAACAGACAGAGACGATCAACGCTAAAAGCCGCCGAGTCCACGACGAAACGAAAGTCCCGGGCCGCCCACCTGGACGGCCCGGGACTCGCTGCGCCGGAGGTTACGCGGGGATGATGTTCCACTGCTGGTTGGTGCTGCTCGAATCGGCGTACTGGCCGAGGTCGGCGCCGTTCGTCGTGCGGCCCATACCGTCGAGGAACAGGCCCGTGCCCCGGTTCTTGACGCGTACGGTGTTGTTGACGGTCACCACCGTCCACTGCTGGTTGTTCGCGTTGGTGTCGCTGTACTGGCCGGCCGCCGACCCGTTCGTGGTGCGGCCCATGCCGTCGAGGTAGAGGCCCGTCGCCCGGTTCTTGATCCGGACGTAGCTGCCGTCGTTCTCGATCGTCCACTGCTGGTTGGTGCTGCCGGCGCTGGCCGCGTACTGCCCGGCGGCCGATCCGCTGGTCGTGCGGCCCATGCCGTCGAGGTCCAGGCCGGTCGCGGCGTTGCGGATCTGGACGTAGGTGGTGCCGCCGGTGCCGACGTTCCACGCGTACTGCAGGCGGGTCAGGCCGGACGCGTTGACCAGGGTCAGCTTGATCGACGAGCCGGATCCGGTCTTGCTGGTCAGGCTGTACCAGTCGCCGTCGCGCAGGCCGGGCCAGTAGACGCTGCCGACGCCGAGGCTGCGCAGCTTGCTGCTCTCACCCCGGATGTAGTCGGCGAAGTACGTCCCGCTCGGGATGCTGTAGTCGATGGTGTTGAACGAGACGCCGTTCTTCGAGCCCGGACCCATCGGGCCGCCCCACTCGGTCACGACCGTGCGGCTCGCGTACGAGCCGATGTAGTTGGACAGGTGCGTACCCCAGTCGTTCTCGTCCTCGTAGGGCGGGCTCACGAAGAACGAGTAGTCGTGCACCCCGATCAGGGTTCCCGACAGCCGGCTGTCGCCCCCGACGGCGGCCGCGTTCTGGGCGTACCCGGCGCCGTCGAGGATCACCCGGCCCTTCGGCACGCTCGGATAGCGGGTCAGCCAGTCGTTGTAGAAGTTGGCGAGATCGGTCGTCGAGTACGCGTACGGCTCGTTGATCACCTCGAAGTACGCGTTCGCGTTCCCGGCGTACTTCGCGACGACGGTGTCCCACATGGCGTTGAAGGCCGAGGTGCTGGCCGGTTTGCCGTTCGCGTACGCCCAGTAGGCCAGGATGACCGAGCCCTTGGCGAGGGCGGCGTCGATGGCGCCGGTGTAGGTGCTCCAGTAGCTCGACACGGTCGGCTCGTTGATCGGCAGCCGGACCGTGTTCGCGCCGGTGATCGAGTAGAGCTGGCCGACGACCTGGTTGCCGACGGTGGTGGCGGACGCGTACGTGTCGGACGCGGACAGCCCGGACACGTAGAGGACGCCGTTGACGAAGTTGTCGCGCGCGTCGGCCCAGTTCACGCCCTTGAACTGGGAGGTCGCGGCATGCGCGGGGGCGGAGACGGCGGTCAGGCCGCACGCGGCCAGGGCGAGGACCGTCAGTGCGCGCAGACCTGTGCGCAGAGTTGTTCTGAGCTGGGACATGGCAAGCCCCTTCGGGAACTTCACGGGACGGGACGGGACGGCGCGGGCCGGTCCCCGGACGGGACCGGCTTCGCGCGGATGACAGCGTGGATAACATCGGACAGGCCCGCGGAATCCGGCGCCAGCAAGCGAACCGGTGCGTTCAGAACCGTTCAGACTCGAACAACAGGTCAGACTCGAACAACGGTGTCAGATCCGAACATCAGGCGCGGACGCTCACCGGGCGGTGCGACAGCGACGAGCTCCGGACGATCAGCTCCGGCGCGACCAGTACGCGCTGCGACGGCCGCCGCTCGCCGTCGAGCAGCCGCGACACCATCACCTCGACGGCCAGCCGGCCGACGTGGTTCTTCGCGGGGCGTACGGCGGTGAGGGCGGGTTCGGCGAGATGGGCCACCTCGTCGTCGTAGGACACCAGGGCGAGGTCGTCCGGGATCGCGACGCCCTGCTCGGCGCAGAACTGGGCGACCGAGATCGCGTCCGGGTCGCTGTGCACGATCAGTCCGGTGATCTTCGCCCGGCGGCAGTCGGCCAGCACGTCGCGGATGATCTGCCGGTGGCCCGGCGTACCGAGGCCGACGGATTCGCGGACGACGAGGCTGTCGACGATGCCGACGTCCGCGCACGCCGCCCGCCAGCCCCGCAGCAGGTACGACGAGGTGGGGCTGCCCCGCGACAGCAGCAGCCCGAGCCGCCGGTGGCCCTGCTCGTACAGGTGGTGCACCGCGATCTCCAGGCCGAGGGCGTGGTCGCTGCGGACGCACTCGATCTGGCGGGGCGTGTCCGTCCAGCGCTGGGGCTGGCGTTCGACCAGGATCGTCGGCACCGGCAGCCGGCCGATCCAGTCCACCATGTCGTTCTCCAGGCCCCCGTCGCCGCCCCCGTCGCCGTCGTGGTCCAGGTTGGGGGCCAGCAGCAGGCCGTTCACCTGCTGGGCCTCGACCAGGCGGGATATCTGGCGGCGGTCCTCCTCGGGGTCGTAGCTGGACCCGCGCAGCTGGATGGTGACGCCCAGCGCCGCCGCGGCCGCCCGGGCGCCGGCGACGATCTGCGGCCAGTAGAAGTCCAGCGACGGCACGACCATGCCGATCGTGAACTGGTTCTGCCGCCGGTTCGGCGCCGGCACCGGCCGCGCGTGGTGGGGGAGCGTCGCACCGCCGTGCACCTTGGCCACCAGGTTGCGCTCGGCCAGCGCCGCGATGTCCCGGCGTACGGTCAGCTCGCTCACGCCCAGCTCGGCGGCGATCCGCCGGACCCGCACGGAACCGTGCCGCCGCAGCTCGTTGAGCAGGTGCTCCTGGCGCTGGACGCTGAACAGCCGGTCGTCCGCCATGGGCCGCCTCGTGATTCGCCGGGGCGGCCAAGGTATCGCCGAAGCGCCGGACCGGTCAACGGGTGGGCCGCCGAATCATGAAGCGGCCCACCCGTTCGGCTACGACCGCGGCTACGACCGCGGCTACGACCGCCAGGTGTCGTTCAGCGTGGCCGGGGCGGTGGCGCCGCGGTTCGCGCCGCTCTCCCAGATCACGTTGCCCGACCCGTCCTTCTTGATGTACTTGTACTGGAAGCTGGTGCCGCTCGGCAGGCTCACCGAACCCGTCCAGTACGGGTAGCTCGCCGACGACAGGGCCACGGCGCTGCCCGTGTTCCAGCCGCCGAGCGCCGCGATGTCACCGACCACGTAGACGTTCTGGCCCCAGACCGTCGTCGCGTACGCCGAGAAGCTCACCTGCGCGGTGCCGTCCCGCCAGGTGTCGGTGAGGGTGACCGGGCTGGTCGCGGCGCGGTTGGCGCCGCTTTCCCAGGTGACGTTCCCCGCGGCGTCCTTCTTGATGTACTTGTACTCGAAGGACGTGCCGGCCGGGATGGCGACCGACCCCTTCCACACCGGGTACGCCGCGGCCGACAGCGGTACGGCGTTGGCGGTGTTCCAGCTGCCGAGTGCGGCGATGGACCCGGTGACGTAGATGTTCTGGCCGGTGACCGTCGTCGCGGTGACGTTGAACGCCGCCGCGGCCGCCGGTGTCGCGGTCGGGCTCGCCGAAGGGCTGGGGCTGCCGGTCGGGCTGGAGCTGCCGGTCGGGCTGGTGGTGGTCGTGCCCACCCGAGCGTTGACGTCGATCGCGACGGCGTCCTTGGCCGCCACCGCGACCGTCGCCCGGCCACCGGAGACCGTCACCGTCGGCCCCGAACAGGTGCCGCCGCTGAAGTCGCCGTGGATGACGTCGCAGTAGACGCCGTCGGCGAGGCCGGTCGTGAAGGCGTACGTGACGGAGCCGCCGGAGTTGTTCAGCGCGACCCAGGCATTCGATCCCCGGCTGAATCCCACCACATTGGACTGGGGTGACGACCAGTTCGCCTGCGCGCTCCCGTACGCCGCGTTGTGCCAGCCGACCATGTTGCGGATCGCCCGCTGCCGGTGCTGGCACTCCCAGCCGCTCCCGCAGCCGACGGCGCTGACGAAACCGTTGCCGTCGGCGGGCGGGGACGCGTCGTTGCTGCTGAACGTGAACGAGCTCATCACGGCCGGCGTACCGTAGGCGGACGCGAGGAGGAACACGTTCGCGAGGGTGTCGGTCGTGCCGTTCTTGTAGCTGAGCGTGCTGCCGTCGCGTTCGGTATCGTGATTGGACACGAACGTGGCGGCCTTGGCCGACGGCGTCAGCCCCGAACCCCACGCGGACAGGTTCGCGATGTCGCCGTTGAACGCGTTCTTCAGCGCGAAGGCCGCGTTCAGTTCCAGCAGGCCGCCGTTGGACTCGAACGCCGAGGGCGCGAGGTTGCCGGAGCCGCCCGGCCAGACCTCCTGGGCGTAGAACGACGGGACGTGCCCGGCCGCCGCCATCTTCGCCAGGATCGCTGCCATGTCGGCCTGGTTGATGTGCTTGGCGGCGTCCACCCGGAAACCGGAGACGCCCAGCGCCATCAGGCCGCCGAGGTAGTTCGCGATCTTCGTGCGTACGCCGTCCTTCTCGGTGTAGAGGTCGGCCAGCTGGAGCAGCTCGCACTCCTGGACCTGGGTCTGGTTGTTCCAGTCCTTGATGGTCATGTCGGAGTTCGGGCACAGGTCGTTGGGATGGTGGAAGTCGGCGTACGCGTACCCGGCGGTGGGATAGCTGTAGGAGTTGGTGAAGGAGGCGCCGCCGTAGCTGGTGGTGCTGGACTGGTTGACGCCGGTCATGTGGTTGATGACGGCGTCGACGTAGACCTTGACCCCTGCGGCGTTGCAGGTGGCGACCATGCTCGCGAACTGGGCCGCGGTGCCCATGCGGCTGTTGAGGTCGTACGCGGCCGGCTGGTAGACCTCCCACCAGGGGTGACCGGAGACGGAGATGGAGTCACCGGGCGGGGAGACCTGGACGGCGCCGTAGCCGGCCGGGCCGAGGGTGGTGGTGCACTCGTTGGCGACCGACGGCCACGGCCACATGAACAGGTTGGCGATGACGTCGTGGGGAGCGGCGGCCGCGACGGCGGGCTGGCCGGCGCGGGTCAGGGGGACGGCCGCCACCGCCGCCACGAGCGCCGCGGCGACGGCGATCGCCCGCAGCCGGCCGAACCGCCGGCCCTGCTGAGTGGGGGTCGGCACCGTGTCGGTGTTGGGTTTGGTGCTGGTGCTGGTGCTGGTGCTGGTGCGCAAGGGTTTCGCGCGCATGGATCCTCCGAGCGGGACGGTGCGGGAGGGGTGGAGAGCGCTGCAACTTCTTGCGGAAGTTGCGGCAACGTTAGCACCACATTTCCATGCTTGAAAGTGTCAATCCCGCGAGTCCTGCTGAAACCTGGTTTCAAAGATCATGTGGTTATCGAGGTCAAGATCCCTTGGGAATCAAATACCTTTTTGGGGCAAATGCCCTTAAGGATCTTGATGTTGACGTCAAGATCCGTCTTGGTGGAAGGACTCGATGACGGTCTGGACTCGGCGCGCTGCCGCGAAATCGGCGAGGTCCGGTTGCGGCTCCCCGCGCATCGCCGCCGCGAACCGACTCAGCCGGGTGGCCTCCGAACCCCGCGGACCCGGTACGTCGACCGTCGCCCAGGCGACACCGTCCCATATGGACAGTGTGCCCCAGTCGGTCAGCCGGTATGACCGGTGCTCGCCCCACAGGGTCCACTCGTAGACCTCCGGCCCGGACAGCCCCGCGGCACCCGACACGTGGACCGGTACGCCGCCGGCGTACAGGAGGCCGATGGCGGTGGACTCGCTGCGCTCGGGGCCGGCGTACTCCATGTGGGTGTACTCGGTGCGGATCGGTCCGACGAGCTTGTCCGTCACGTACGCGAAGTGCGACAGGACCTCGCGTACGAAGCCGCCCTGGGCCCGGCCGTCGAGCCAGGTCGCGTGGGCCTGGAACGCCCGGGGCCAGACCGGGAAGACGAGGCGGATCTCGACGGCGCGTACGCGGCCGACGTCACCGGCGGCGAGGGCCCGGCCGATCTCGAGGACGGCGGCCCGGTCGGCGAGCGCGAAGTTCACGGCGTTGGCCAGGCCGGACACCTGGGCGGCGGTCACCATGCGGTCGCCGTCCGGGCCGGCGACCGCCAGCGGCTTCTCGCAGAACACGGCCTTGCCGGCGGCGAACGCGGCCACCACGAGGTCGGCGTGGGTGGCCGGCGGAGTGGCGACGTACACGGCGTCCACATCGGATGCCAGGACGTCCCGCGGCTCGGTCGAGCAGGCGATGTCCGGGTACCGGGCCCGCGTCTGCTCGACAAGGTCGGTACGCAGGTCGGCGGCGACGCGTACGGTGAAATCGGGGTGACCGGCCGCGGCCTCGAGCATGTCCGCGCCCATGGCGCCGAGCCCGATGATGCCCAACGTGAACATCCGCACACCTTAACGATCAAGGTCGGGAGCGATCGACGGGGCTCGCTGATCTTGATTACTTGTCAGCTTATGCGAACTTAGTCCGTTTCTAGGGACCCCAGTTTTGGAGGAACCCTACAAGTTTCGCTGTCGCCCCCTGGCGCGTCCAATGGTTCGCTCCCGCGCCCGAGATGCAAAGGTAGGTGACGGGGATGCCTCGGCGGGGGAGTCCCCGATCGCTCGTTCAGGAGGCTAACCCGGTGTTCAGTCGCACGGTGTTCCGGCGCATCGCCATCGTCAACCGCGGAGAGGCCGCCATGCGGCTCATCCACGCCGTACGCGAGCTCAACGCGGAGGCGTCCGGGCCCCCCATCGAGACGGTGGCCCTGTACACCGAGGCCGAGCGCGCGGCGACCTTCGTCCGGGAGGCCGACGACAGCTACTGCCTCGGTCCGGCGTCCGCCCGTCCCTACCTCGACCACGCGGTCCTGGAGCGGGCGCTGATCGAGACGCGCGCCGACGCCGCCTGGGTCGGCTGGGGCTTCGTCGCCGAGGACCCGGCCTTCGCCGAGCTGTGCGAGAAGATCGGCGTCACGTTCATCGGGCCGAGCCCGGAGGCCATGCGGAAGCTGGGCGACAAGATCGGCTCGAAGCTGATCGCCGAGGAGGTCGGCGTCCCGGTGGCGCCGTGGAGCCGCGGCGCGGTCGAGAGCCTGGAGGCCGCCAAGCGGTCCGCCGCCGAGGTCGGCTACCCGTTGATGCTCAAGGCGACCGCCGGCGGCGGCGGGCGCGGCATCCGGGTCGTGCGCAACGACGACGACCTGACCGACGCGTACGAGCGGACGAGCCAGGAGGCCGCGCGGGCGTTCGGCAGCGGCATCGTCTTCCTGGAGCGGCTGGTCACCGGCGCTCGGCACGTCGAGGTGCAGGTGATCGCGGACGGTCAGGGCACCGCGTGGGCGCTCGGCGTCCGCGACTGCTCGGTGCAGCGGCGCAACCAGAAGGTCATCGAGGAGTCGGCCTCGCCGGTGCTCGCCCCCGAGCAGGCGGCCGAGCTGAAGGCGGCGGCCGAGCGCCTCGCCCTCGCGGTCGACTACAAGGGTGCCGGGACCGTCGAGTTCCTCTACCACCCGGGCGAGAAGCTGTTCGCCTTCCTGGAGGTCAACACCCGCCTGCAGGTCGAGCACCCGATCACCGAGTCGACCACCGACTTCGACCTGGTCAAGGCCCAGATCCATGTCGCCGGCGGCGGCCGTCTCGGCGACCTGTTCCCCGGCGCGGCCGAGGGTGCCAGCTGGCAGGGCCCGGCCGAACTCGGGCACGCCGTCGAGGCCCGGCTCAACGCCGAGGACCCCGACCGCGACTTCGCCCCGTCGCCCGGCCGCATCGTGCGGCTCGTCCTGCCCAGCGGCCCCGGGGTCCGGGTGGACACCGGCGTCAGCGAGGGCGACGTCATCCCCGCCGACTTCGACTCCATGATCGCCAAGATCATCGCGTACGGGCGTACGCGGGATGAGGCGCTCGCCCGCCTGCGCCGCGCGGTCGCCGAGACGACCGTCATCATCGAGGGCGGCGCGACCAACAAGAGCTTCCTGCTCGACCTGCTCGACCAGCCCGAGGTCATCGACGGCAGCGCCGACACCGGCTGGATCGACCGCGTACGCGCCGAGGGCCGCCTGGTGTCCACCAAGCACTCCGGTGTCGCGCTGGCCGCCGCGGCGATCGAGGCGTACGAGGACGAGGCGGCGGTCGAACGGCAGCGGCTGCTGTCCACCGCGCACGGCGGCCGGCCGCAGGTGCAGCACCGCAGCGGCCGCCCGATCGACCTCAAGCTGCGCGGCGCGGGCTACCGCGTGACGGTCGCCCAGATCGGACCGCGCCGGTTCCGGGTCGCGATCGGCGAATCGGCCACCATGGACGTCGAGGTGGACCGCTTCGACGAGCACACCGGCCGGTTCTCGGTGAACGGCCGCCGCTACCGGCTGGTGACCGACACGCACGGCCCGATCCACCTGGTCGAGGTCGACGGCGTCACCCACCGGGTCAGCCGGGACGAGGGCGGCGTGCTGCGCTCGCCCGCGCCCGCGCTCGTGGTCGCCGTGCCGCACGAGGTCGGTGCCGAGGTCGAGGCGGGCGCCCCGGTCCTCGTGCTGGAGAGCATGAAGATGGAGACGGTCATCCGCGCGCCGTTCAAGGCCAAGCTGCGCGAGTGCCACGTCATCGTCGGCAGCCAGGTCGAGACGGGCGCGCCGCTGCTGCGCCTCGAACCGGTCGGCGACGGAGCCGAGGCGGAGGCCACCGAGACCGCCGCGATCGACCTGGAACTGCCGCCGGAGACCGCCGGCCGGCCGGCCGCCGAACGTGCCGCGTGGAGCATCGCCGACCTGCGCAGCCTGCTGCTCGGTTACGACGTCGACCCGCGCGACGAGCGCCGGGTGCTGTCGGCGTACCTGAGCGCGCGGGCGGAGCTGGGTCGCCGGCCCGTCGAGGCCGAGGTCGGCCTGCTGCAGGTGTTCGCCGACCTGTCCGAGCTGAGCCGCAACCGGCCGGCCGGCGAGGAGTCCAAGGCGGACAACCGGGTCCACAGCCCGCGCGAGTACTTCCACGCGTACCTGCAGAGCCTCGACGTCGACCGCGCGGGCCTGCCGGACACCTTCCGCAGCCGCCTCGCCCGCGTCCTCGCGCACTACGGCGTCACCGACTTCGAGCGCACGCCCGCGCTGGAGGACGCCGTGTTCCGCATCTTCCTCGCGCAGCAGCGCGCCGCCGCGGACGTGTCCGTCGTGGTCGCCCTCCTGCGCCAGTGGCTCACCGAGCCGCTGCCGGCGGACGACGGCGTACGCGAGCAGGTCGGCCAGGCGATCGAGCACCTGATCGCGGCGACCCAGGTACGCTTCCCGGCCGTCGGCGACCTCGCCCGCAGCCTCGTGTTCCGGTGGGCCGGCCAGCCGATGCTGCGCCGCAAGCGGGCCGAGGTGTACGCGGACGTCCGCGCCCACCTGCGCCACCTCGACCAGAACCCGAAGGCGCCCGACCGGGCCGACCGGATCGCCGAGATGGTCGCCTCCCCCGAACCCCTGGTACGCCTGCTCGGCCAGCGCATCGGCCGCCCGAGCGCGGACAACGGCCCGATGCTGGAGGTCCTGAGCCGCCGGTACTACGGCAACCGGGGGATCAGCGAGGCGCGCTGCCTGGACATCGCCGGGCACCCGTTCTTCGCCGCGGAGTACGACCGGGACGGCGAGCGCTTCCGGCTCCTCTCGACGGCGACGGACTTCGCCGAACTGCCCGCGGCCCTGACCAAGACCGCCGAACTCGCCAACGGCGATTCCGTGGCCGACGTCTACGTCACCTGGGCCGACCAGCCCGACACCGACGCGATGGCGGCCGCGCTGCGTACCGTGGTCGACGAATCGGGGCTGCTGGGCGTCGCTCAGCGGGTGACGATCTCGGTGGCCGGGCGTACCGGTTCGGCGATGCACCACCACTTCACGTTCCGGCCCGGGCTGGGCGAGGACCGCGTCATCCGCGGCCTGCACCCGCAGATCGCCCAGCGTCTGCAGCTGCCGAGGCTGGCCGCGTTCGACCTGACCCGGCTGCCCTCGGCCGACGAAGAGGTCTACCTGTTCCGGTGCGTGGCCCCGGACAACCCGGCCGACGAGCGCCTCGCCGCCATGGCCCAGGTACGCGACCTCACCCCGCTGCAGGACGAGAGCGGACGCATCCTCGCCCTGCCGGCCCTCGAAGGCGCGCTCGACGCCTGCCTCGACGCCATCCGCAAGGTGCAGGCGCAGCGCCCGGCCCAGAAGCGGTTCGACACCAACCGGATCACGCTGTACGTCTGGCCGTCGAGCGAGCTGAGCCTGCAGGACCTGAACGCGGTGATCCAGCGCGTACTGCCGCTGACCGCCGGTGCCGGGCTGGAGGAGGTGCTGTTCCTCGGCCGCCAGCGCGACCCGGAGACCGGCGAGCTCGCCGACATCGCCGTCGAGGTCTCGTTCGACGCCGGCATGCGCGTGTCGATCACGTCGCCGACGACCGAACCGATCGAGCCGCTGTCGGGCTACCGGCAGAAGGTCCTGTCGGCCCGCCGCCGGGGCACCACGTACCCGTACGAGCTGACCGACATGCTGGCCGGGGAGAACGGCACGTTCACCGAGTACGACCTGGACGACTCCGGCCGGCTGGTCCCCGTCGAGCGGCCCAAGGGGCAGAACAAGTCCGGCATGGTCGCGGGCGTCGTCAGCGCCCCGACCGAGCGCTACCCCGAAGGCGTCACGCGCGTCGTGCTGCTCGGCGACCCCACGAAGGCGCTGGGCGCCCTCGCCGAAGCCGAGTGCACCCGGGTCATCGAGGCGCTGAACCTGGCCGAGCGGATGCGCGTACCCCTGGATTGGTTCGCTCTTTCGGCGGGCGCGCGGATCTCGATGACCTCGGGCACCGAGAACATGGACTGGGTGGCCGCGGCGCTGAAGCGGATCGTGGAGTTCACGCAGGCCGGCGGTGAGATCAACATCGTCGTCGCGGGCATCACGGTGGGCGCGCAGCCGTACTGGAACGCCGAGGCCACGATGCTCATGCACACCAAGGGCATCCTGGTGATGACGCCGGACTCGGCGATGGTGCTGACCGGCAAGCAGGCGCTGGACTTCTCCGGCGGCGTGTCCGCCGAGGACAACTTCGGCATCGGCGGCTACGACCGGGTGATGGGTCCCAACGGGCAGGCGCAGTACTGGGCGCCCGACCTGCGCGGCGCGCACGACGTGCTGATGGCCCACTACGACCACACCTACGTCCTGCCGGGCGAGGACCGCCCGCGCCGGGCCGAGACCACCGACCCGGTCGACCGCGACATCTCCGGCTACCCGCACTCGGTGCCCGACAGCGACTTCACCACGGTCGGCGAGATCTTCTCCAAGGAGCGCAACCCCGACCGCAAGAAGGCCTTCGACATCCGTACGCTCATGCGCGCCCTCGCCGACCAGGACCACGCGACCCTGGAACGCTGGGCCGGCATGGCCGACGCCGAGACGGCGGTCGTGCAGGACGTGCACCTCGGCGGCATCCCGGTCTGCCTGCTGGGCATCGAGTCCCGCTCGGTACCCCGCCGGGGCTTCCCGCCCACCGACGGGCCGGACGCGTACACGGCGGGCACGCTGTTCCCGCGCTCGTCGAAGAAGGCCGCCCGGGCGATCAACGCGGCGAGCGGCAACCGGCCGCTGGTCGTGCTGGCCAACCTGTCGGGCTTCGACGGTTCCCCCGAATCGATGCGCCAGCTGCAGCTGGAGTTCGGCGCCGAGATCGGCCGGGGCATCGTGAACTTCGACGGCCCGATCGTGTTCTGCGTGATCTCCCGCTACCACGGTGGCGCGTTCGTCGTGTTCTCCAAGGCGCTCAACCCGAACATGACGGTCCTGGCCGTCGACGGCTCGTTCGCCTCGGTCATCGGCGGCGCCCCGGCCGCGGCCGCCGTGTTCGCCGGTGACGTGAACGCGCGTACGGCGAAGGACCCGCGGGTGACCGACCTCGAAGCGAAGGCGGCCGCGGCGACGGGTGGGGATCGGGCGGTCCTGCTCACCCAGCTGCAGGACGTCCGCGCCGCCGTACGCTCCGAGAAGCTCAGCGAGGTCGCGGCGGAGTTCGACGCGGTGCACAGCATCCAGCGGGCGGTCGAGGTCGGGTCGGTGGACGCGATCATCCGGCCGGAGGAGCTGCGGCCCCAGATCATCGCCGCGGTGGAGCGAGGACTCGCGCGCTCCTAGCCCACCCACGGCCCGCTTGCGCTTGCCCGCTTGCGCTTGCCTGCCAAGATCCGGTTTGGATCAGGGAAATCACCCGAATCATGGGTCATGATTACGTGGACTTCCCTGATCCAAACCGGATCACCACACCGGTCAGGGTGCGTAGACCGGGGCGAGGTCGATGTAGATCTGCCAGATCTTCGCCTTGTCGCCGTCGAACGTGAGGATGTCGGAGTTCGGGACGGTCACGTGCCGCCCGTCGAGCCGCGTGTACTCCACGTCGATCTGCGCGATCACCACGTCATCCTCGACATCCCAGATGTTGAGGATGTGGTGCTTCAGCCCGGCGATCGTCGTGAAGAAACCGGCGACGGCCTCGCGTACGGCGGCGGGCCCGACGACGGGATCGGTGCTGGCGAACCGGAACACGGCGTCGTCGGTCAGGTGCGCGACGAACTTGTCGGGATCGAAGGTGTCGATGTCGGCGAAGATCTGGCGTACGAGAGGGGCTCGGCTCACGGCGATCCTTCCAGAGGGGTGCCCGCGGGTGCGGTCCACTCTCGATCGTCGTCGACCTATGAGCGCCTTTCAATACGCGGCCCGCGCGCTGTAGTCGACCTCTGTCACCCGTGTCGCATGCCGGATAAACGGGACATAGGGTAGTTTTGTCCCTTATGGCGAAACACCTGCCGCTGCGTACTCTGGCCGCCGCGCTCTGCGTCTCCGCCGCCGCGCTGACGAGCGCGGTGCCCGCCGCTGCGCAGACCGTCTCCACGTTGCCCGCCGGTACCTGGAGCGTTCTGCCCGAGACCACCGCCGCCGGCTCGGCGGCCATCGTCAGCGGGCCCGGTACGCCGCCCGCCGGGACCGGCAGCCTGCACCTGCACGTGGCCGCGGAGACCGACCGGGTGCTGGTCGGAACCGATCTCGGCAGCCTGATCAGCCGGCCCTGGTCCGGGCTGGGTGCCACGTACTCGACCTACGTCGCGGCGGGCGGGTCGCAGGAGTTCACGCCGACGCTCCGCTTCGCCGGGTTCCAGACGGTGACTCCCGCCCCGGCCAATTTCACGACGCTGAGCTTCGAGCCGAAGCGCAACGGTACATTCCTCGCGGGACAGTGGCAGTCGTGGACGCTCGGCCCGGACGCGATCGTCTGGCAGACCAACACCACGGACGGGTTCTGCGGCCAGGGCGCGCCCTGCACGTTCGCCGCGTTCGTCGCGCAGTACCCGCAGGGCGCGTGGGGTCAGGCGCAGCTGGGCATCGGCACCGGCGTGGTCGGTCCCGCCGACGGGTTCGCCGACGATGTCACCCTCGTGGACGGGGCCACCACCCAGAACACCAACTTCGACCCACCGCCCACCACGACGCGGTCGCCCTCTGCGGTCGCCTCACCCACCACCGGTCCCACACTGCCTTTGACGGGTACGCGTACGCGGCCGATGCTGATCGCCGCCGGTCTGCTGCTGATCACGGGTTTCGTGATCGTGGTCGCCGCCCGTCGTCGCGTACTGCGATAGCGGGCGCTCCGACAGCGGATGCTCCTACGGACTTCAGAGGTCGTCGACGAAGTCCTTGGCGTCCTTGAGGCTGAGCCCGGTCGCGGTGCGGACGAGTTTGACCGCCCGGATGATCTCGCCGCTCTGCTTCAGGGCGCGGGCCTGGGTCGCGAGGTCACCGAGTTCGGCCGTCGTCTGCGGGCTCACCGGCTCGACCGGCGCTCCGGCGGCGAGGCGCTCGACGGCCTCCTTGGCGTCGAGGAGACCGAGGCCGGTCGCCTCGCGGTACTCCTTGATCGCCTGGATCTTCTTGCCCTGGGCGGTGAGCTGCCGCGCCCGCTCGTTGAGGTCCGCCGAGGGCGGCGTGACGGCGGCGGCCTTCCGGCTGTCGAGCTGGTCGCCGACCAGATCGCCGCCCTTGCGGGAGGCCCGCCCGATCGCGTACGCGACCACGGCGACGACCACGAGGGCGGCGATCCAGACGAACGTCATGCGCTGATCCTATCGGGCGAAGTCCTTGCGCTTGATCTTCGCTCGTCGGCCGTCCGGGTGATGGAAGACGATGCCCTCCGCGAAGCTGCCCGGAGCGTAGCGGCTGTCCAGTCCGGCCAGGTATTCCCGGAGCCCCCCGAAGGTGCGCGGCACGTCGTCGTAGCTGGGTACCGCCATGTTGAACGGTACGCACACCGCGCCGTCGAGCCCGAGCGGATTGCCCTGGATACGCGGGCCGAGGGCCTCGCAGGGGTGCTCGCCGTCCGGCCATGCCGACACGTCGGTAGCGCGGGCGGCCGCGAAGATCCACTTGTCGTCGGCGGCGTACTCGTCGGCGTCGGCGTACCAGCCGTCGACGATGCCCTGCTGCTTCTGGGCCTTGGACGGGTTGCGGCGCTTCTCGACGCGGACGAGCAGGCCGGACCGCACGGTCAGCCGGATGTTGGTGCCGTCGAGTTTCTCCGTGCCCACGCCCTCGCCGTCGAAGACCCAGGAGCACTCGGCCCTGGGCCGGTCGACGACGTGAAAGTGTTCGTCGCGTTCGAAGAGCGTGGGGATCTTCTCCATGACCTGCAGTCCCTTCCGGACATGTCCGAGGAGGTCTTCGTGGGTGACGACGCCGGCGGCCAGCCCGCTCGCGAGGGAGCGGACCAGGTCCGCGACCGAGACGTCCGCCTCGACCGCGACCCGCTTGAGCGCCTTCTTCTCCGCCGGGGAGATCCAGGCGACCAGGCGTGACCAGCCCTCGGGCGGAACCCATCGGGCCAATGTGGACGGGTCTTTGCGGGGGCGGCCGGGCTGCCGGGCATCGCTCATGGGACGAGGGTAGGGACGGGTTTCTGTCGTGTCAATTGGCATAACAGAAATTGCCGCTTCGCGTGGGCGGGCTGTTCGCGCTCCGTTCAGCTGCCCGATGAGGCCGCGACGGAACCCGGTCGCCGGGCCCCTGCACGATCTCGCCTCGGAACATGGCATCGACAAAGGAGAATCATCAGTGCGTATCCATCGGGTGGGCCTCGGGCTCGGCGCGGCGGTCCTGATCCTCGCCGGATCGCTGGTGTCCGCGGCCCCGGCCGTCGGCGCCGACACCACCGGCATCCGGATCAACGAGGTGGAGTCCAGCGGCGGCAGCCCGGGCGACTGGGTGGAGCTGACGAACACCGGCGCGGCGACCGTCGACCTGTCCGGCTGGGTGGTGAAGGACAACGACGACAGTCACGCGTACACGGTGGCTTCGGGTGTGACGCTCGCGCCGGGCGCGTTCCTCGCGCTGGACGTGGAGTCGGCCTACGGTCTGGGCAGTTCGGACTCCGTCCGCGTCTACCAGGGCGGAACCCTCGTCGACTCGTACGCGTGGACGAGCCACGCGAGCACGACGTACGGCCGGTGCGCGGACGGGACGGGCTCGTTCGTGACGACCACGACGGCGACGAAGGGCGCGGCCAACGCCTGCCCGCCGCCCGCGCCGGTGACGTGGCCCGGCGGCACGGCGGTGGCGAACGCCGACGTGACCGGCTTCTTCGGTGAGAACCTCAGTGGCCTGTCCTACCAGTCCGCGAGCGTCGTCTGGGCGGTCAAGAACGGCGCCGGTACGCTCTACCGCCTGGTACCCAACGGTTCCCTGTGGCAGGCGGACACGACCGGCGGCTGGTCGGCGGGCAAGGCGCTGCGCTACGCGAACGGTTCGGGCGACCCGGACGCGGAGGGCGTGGTGTACACGCCGGACGGCGTACTGGTGGCGACGGAACGGGACAACAGCCACAACGGGACCAGCCTGCAGAAGATCCTGCGCTACGACCCGGCGGGCACCGCGAGCGCCCTGAGCGCCACCGCCGAATGGAACCTCACGGCCGACCTGCCGGGCACCGACGCCAACAGCGGACTCGAAGGCATCGCGTGGATCCCGGACAGCGCCCTCACCGCGGCCGGCTTCCGCGACGAGCGCACCGGCGCCGCGTACAACCCCGCGTCGTACGCCAACCACGGCACCGGTGTCTACTTCGTCGGCGCCGAGGCCACGGGCATCGTGTACGCGTACGCGCTGAACCTGGCAGGCGGTACGTTCACGCGTATCGCGACCATCCCGAGTGGACTGGCGGCCGTGATGGACCTGGAGTACGAGGCGTCGACCGGGCGGCTGTGGGCCGCGTGCGACGACACGTGCAGCGGGCGTACGGCGACGCTGACGGTCAACGCGGCCGGCAAATTCGCGACCACGGCCACCTACAACCGGCCGAGCGGGATGTCGAACTACAACAACGAGGGCTTCGCCCTGTCGCCGAGCTGTTCCGGTGGCTCGAAGCAGGTGCTGTGGAGCGACGACACCGACGACAAGAGCCACGCGATCCGCAGCGGCACCGTGAACTGCTGAAGGCATGCCTTCGGGCCCGCCGGCCGCGGTATCAGCGCGCGGTCTGGCGGGCCCGCAGGACGTCCGCGGTGACCGGGTCGGCCGGGAAGAACGACTCGATCGCCAGCTCGGCGACCGTGATGTCGGCCGGGATGCCGAACGTCGCGATCGTGCTGAAGAACGTGAGCTCCCCGGCCGGCGTACGCAGGCGCAGCGGCGTGACCACGTCACCGGCCCCGGGCGACTCGATCTCCGGTTCCGGGTCGTCGCACGGGTAGGCGCTCAGTTCCTCGTAGAGCGCCCGCAGGTCCTCGTCGGCGGTCACGGCCGCGTGCCGGCGCAGCCGCCCGAGCAGGTGCGCCCGCCACTCGCCGAAGTTGACGATGTGCGGGGCGAGCCCCTCCGGGTGCAGGCCCGCGCGCAGGATGTTCGCGGGCGGCTCCAGCAGCCACGGCGCGCACAGCGCGGTCATCAGGTCCACCGCCGCGTTCGCGTCCAGCAGCCGCCAGAACCGGTCCACCACCACCGCCGGATAAGGCTCGTGTCCACTCAGGACCTGGCGTACCGCCTGCCACACACCCGCCATCCGCGGCGAGGTCACCGCGCTTTCGGTGTACGCGGGCGCGTACCCGCCGGCGAGCAGCAGCCGATTGCGTTCCCGCAGCGGGATGTCGAGCATCTCCGACAGGCGTAGCAGCATCGAGCGGCTCGGCTGGGCGCGGCCGGTCTCCACGAAGCTCACATGCCGGGTGGACACCTCGGCCAGGCCGGCCAGGTCGAGCTGGCTGAGCCGCCGGTGCGTACGCCAGTGCCGCAGCAGGTCTCCGACGGTCGGCGGCTCCAGCACGGATGCGGTCATGGCCCACTTCCTTCCCCCACGAGGAAACTACTCTCAGGCGGTACGCGCCCGCCGCAGACCCAGATACTCCAGGTCGATGAAGAGCAGCACGGGAGCCGCCTGCAGCGCGGTCAACGCGACGCCCCAGCCGTTGAGCGGAAACGCCCCGCCGAACGCGACGGTGAGACTCGCCGCGATCCAGCCGACGTTCAGGACGACGACCGTCCACGCGGCCGCGGCCGAGATCCGGGGCGGCTGCGCGATCAGGGCCAGCGCCGCCGCCCAGACCAGCAGGAAGACGCCGACGCTGATGGTGAAGGCGGTCGGCGTACCGAGCCAGTCGTCGAGGCGGCCGCTCAGCGCGAGTGTGAGCACACCCAGCCCGGCCGAGGCGGCGGCGTCCAGGCGCAGGGCGAAGCGCAGCAGTTTCATGGGATTCCCCTTCTCGATCACTGCCCACTGTTACTGCCCACACTGTCGCCGTCCGGCCGCACAGCGTCGATTACCTCCGAGGTAATGCCGGCGGCTCGCCGTCATCGAGTCCGGTGCCCGGGCCCGGTCCGGCGTCGCGGCGGGAGGCGAGGGCGAGCAGGACGTCTTCGGTGGCGCCCGCGAGGTCGAACGGGTCGAGCGGAGGATCGGGCCGGGTCTCGCCGCCGGCCAGGGCGAACGCGTCCGACCAGCGGGCGACGTAGGTCTCCAGGTCCTCGACGAAGATCTGGGCGGCCAGCTGCTCGTAGCCGTCGCGCGTACCGGCCAGGGTCGCCGCGTACGCGCTGCGGACCAGCTGGATCGCCTCGGTCGCGCTGGTGTGCATGGGGGTTCCCTCGTTCCACCGCTCGCGGAGGGCGGTGTAGGCGCGTTCGGCCAAGGCGAGCTCGGCCTCGGCGATGCGCGCCCGGCGGGAACCGGCCAGCGGTGACCGGTCGTCGGCGTCGGCGGGTTCGCTGACCACGAAGTCGACGACGCCCCACAGATGGCGCACGAGCTGTTCGGGAGCCCGCAGGCCGATCGGGTCGGCGGCCGCCCCGGCCCGCCACCGGGCCCAGCCGAGGATCGAGCGGACGGCGGGGAACGCGGCCAGCAGGGCGACAGCCAGGATGGTGAGCAGCAGGACCAGTCCGGCGGCGCGGCTCGGAACGGTGGTGGCCAGGCGCCAGTCGAGCACCGCGGGGATGTCGGGTCCGGGGATCGCGTCGGCGACGTTCCAGGCGGCGTCGACGAACGCGGGCCAGGCCTCGACGCCGGGAGCGCAGCCGAGGACGAACCCGCCGGTGCACGGGCGCGCCGGGGTCTGCGGCAGGAGGCCGAGCGTCGCCGTTCCGTGCAGCGCCACCAGTGCGGCTGCCGCCGCGCAGAGGATCTGGAGGGCGGAGTTCAGGTAGCGCTGGAGCCGGTGGCGCAACCAGCCCGGGTGGTACCGGGTGTCGATGCCGCCGGCCCGGGCCGCCGACGCAGGCAACTGCCCCAACCGCACCACCAGGTACGCGAGCGCGAACCACACCGCAGATGTCGCGAGCCCGCGGCCGAGGGCGAGGCCGACGGGAGCCGCCCTGACCTCGGTGAGCAGCCACACCCGGCCGGGTGCCGTCGTGCCCACGAAGCCGAGCAGCAGGAAGAACGCGACCGATGTGGGCTCGTCCAGGATCCACAGCCGGGTGACGACGATGACGGCGATGGTGCCGAGGACCACCGTCATCGACAGCTTCGCCGCGAGGCCGCCGGCGGACATGAACGGCAGGGCCGCCCGGCGTACGGGGGTGTCGAACCAGACCAGCCCGACGACGGCGGCGAACGCCAGGACCCCCGGCGCGACCACGAGCCCGATCAGTGCCTCGACGAGGGTGAGCAGCACCCCCCAGTAGGGGCCGGCGGTCACCACCGCGAGGACCATGAGGGCTACGGCGGCGACCCGGGCGCTGGCCGGCAGCCCGCCGATCTGGTGGCCGAGCTTCGTGCCGGGGCCCAGGGCGCCCCACAGGAAACCGGCCGCCGCGACCGCCGGGGTGAGGCCCCGGACCCGGGTCACCCGGAAGATCAGCTTTCCCGGTGGGCGCGGCCGGGCGGCGGGGTCGGTCCGCTGCGCCTCGACGACCTCGTAGAACGCGACGACGAGGCGTACGAGGGGGGCGATCACGACGATCTTGAAGGCGAGCAGGGTCAGCCGGGCGCCGACCCCGCCGGTCAGGGCGGCCTCCGTCCATTGCAGACGGCGCGGGATCGCCAGCAGCGGAACGGAGTCGGCCAGCTGCCACAGGTACATCCGCTCGGCCGTCCACAGTGGCATCGACCGGACCGCGGCCGTGGCGGTGGCGAACGCGGCCACGCTGGTCAGCAGCGCGGCCACCGCGACCAGCGAGGCGATGAGCAGGAACCGCCGCCGGCCGGGCTCGGCGATCGAGATCACCACGTTGCGGACGACGATCACCTGCAGGATCGCCGCAACCCCGGCGGCGAGGACCACGGCGGTCCACCGCGGCCCCGGCCCGGCCGCGAACAGACCGGCCACGACCAGGTGCAGCAGGAGCACGAGGACGACCGACGCGCCGAGCGAGGCGGCGATGAGGCGCAGCCACTGCCGCCACGAACCGGCCGCCGTCCGCTCCAGCAGCGCGTCCGCCCGGTCGAGCCGCGTCGCGACTCCTTCCAGCCACGAGCCGAGCCGGATCCGCAGCTCGTCCACGATCGCCCCCGTTCACACCCGTCGCGCGTACGCGACTCATCATGATCGATGGTGGCAAGATCGTGCCTCGGCCGGACAGGCACAGCCCGGCGGCTCCGTCGGCGGTCCTGTCGGAGTCCCGAGTGGACGGTGGGTGGCCGCCGGTGGGGGGTGGCGAGCGGCGAACCGTGGGCGCGGTGCGGCCGAGGCATGGGTGGGCTCCTTCCTGTCCCAGGGGCCCAGACCGTATGCGTCGCGACCGGAGGTCGTCGATGATTTTCGATACTTGTCGGACGGGCCGCTCAGCGGCCGGGCGCGCGCGCCGGGTCGACGCGGGTCCAGTGCCGGCTCGGGCTGTAGACGGGGCTGAGGTAGACCGCCTGGTAGTCGGAGTTGTGCGGCGGCGCCGCGGTCAGCTCGAACGGCTGCCCGTTGTCGTCGATGTTCTCCACGACCGTGCCGGTCGGCCCCGCGACCGTCATCCGCAGTGTGAAGGTGCAGTCGTGCTGGTCGCTCTTCACCGTGATCGAGAGCGTCTGCGCCTCGCCCGGCGCCAGCGTCACGATGTGGTCCTTGAAGTAGCTGCCCGTCGCGGTCAGGCCGGACGCGTTCTGCGCCACGACCGCCGTGCCGTCCAAGTCGAAGATCATTTTGATGGTGTCGCCGGCGCCCTGACTCGGGCTGTACAGCAGCGTCCCGGTCAGCGGCGGGCGGCACTTCTTGTCGATCTCCAGCTGGGTGATCGTCACGGTCGCGGCCGCGTTGCCCATCAGGGTCACGTTCGTGAAGCCGAACCGTACCGGCACCGGCCGCGTGGTCAGGGGGACGATCTTCTCCAGGTTCTGCAGGCCTTCGCTGTCGAGCCGGCTCAGCTGCGCGGCGGTCAGTTCCACCTTGTCGGCGAGCACGAGTGTCAGGTCCGGATCGCTGCTCAGCGGGGTGACCGATTCGATGAGTACCGGCGGGCCGGAGGCGCCCGCGGTGGACTGCGCGCCGGGGGACGGCGTACCGGCGGACGTTCCGGTGATCGAGTTCGCGGAGTTCGGTTGCGCGGTTCCCGGCCCGTCTGATTTCGGCGGGAAGACGGCGACCGCGACCGCGATGGCGACGCTCAGGATGCCGGCGATGGCACCGATCCCGGCCCAGTGCCCGGCCGTGAGCCAGTGAGGCTGCTTGGGCGGCTGCTGCTCGGCCGGCTTCGGGCTGCCGGTGCCTGCCGGGCCGTCCGTGCTCGCGGGGCCGTCCGCGTCTGCCGGGGTCGAGTCGGTCGCCACGGCTCCGATGCTGCGCGAGCCGGGCCGCGGTCACCATCACCGTTCACGACCGCGCTGTCCGCCCGACGGTACGCCGTGCGGGCCGTTTCGCGGAGCGTACCGGCGTAACGGACGGCGGGTGGCCGCGATGAGGGGATCATCGATGTGGTCGACCGGTCCGTTCGCCGACCGGGCCGGTGGAACGCCGGCGGTGGAACGGTTCCGTGACCCGGTACGCGATCTGCCGGCGCTCGCTATCCTGACGCGGCCGGTCAGCCCACTGTGGACCGGCCCGATGGACGAGCCGATGGAGGGCCGGGGCCGATGCAGCCGGACGATTCACCCGAGGTCCCCCCGGAAGGCCGGCCGGAACTCCCGTCGGGACCGGCGCGACCGGCTCGGCGCCGGCGGCCGTGGCTGCGGGCGCTGATCGTGCTCGAAGTGCTGGTGATCGTCGCGGCGGTCACGACGACCGTCCTGATCGTCCGGCACCGTTCGGACGGCGGGCAGCCCGCGTCGTCCCCGTCCGGCGGGCCGGCCGCCCCGGTGAAGATCACCATCGCCCTGCACGACGCGCATTCCACCGTGCCGGGCATGCCGAACTTCGCGATCGACTCCGAGTACCCCGTCGTGTCCGGCCTGGCCGACGCCGGTCTGCAGGGACGGGTCAACATGCTCGTACGCCAGCCGATGGACACGACGGCCGCCGCGATGACCAAGGAAGTGAGCGGCTACGGCAGCGGAGCGGGCGACGGGTTCCTGGCCGCCAAGGCGGTCGCGTACCAGGCGGGCCGGCTGGTGTCGGTGCGCTACCTGTTCGAGTCGCAGTTCCCCGGCGCCGGGGACCGCAACCTGAGCGTCGCCACCGTCACGGTACGCATCGACACCGCCGAGCTCGTCCAGATGACCGCGATGTTCGCCGGTACGCCCGACGACGCGAAGGTGGCGAAGGTGGCCGCCGCCGTCGCCCAGCAGCCGGACGTCGCCTCGTGCGTCGGCGGCGACCCGTCGGCCGTGAACGACCTGATCTCCGGGCTGTTCCACCATCCCGACAAGACGGCCGTGTTCCCGAACTGGACGGACAAGGGAATGCAGTTCACCTTCGAGGGCGGTGCCCTGGGCCCGTTCTCGTGCGGCGTCCCCGCGGCCGTCGTCCCGTACGCGCAGCTCGACGGACTGCTCGCCCCCTCGGTGGCGGCGCTGGCGGGGACCGCGACCGGCTCCTGAGCGCATAATGACCCGCATGCATCAGGCACGCCGCATGTGGACCCTGTTCGAGCCGCTGCACGCGGTCACCTACTTCGCCCCGGAGTGCCGGGAGCACTTCGAGGCAGCCGGGCTGCGCGGCTTCTGGCGGGGCTACTTCGCCGGCCGGGCCGCGCCGCTGGGTGCCGTCGGCGCGCCGCCGGTCGTCGCCGCCTTCTTCGGCTTCGCCCCGGGAACCGTGCACAGGGCGCTGCCCGACGTGTGGACGCGCGCGACACCCGAGCGTGCGATCTCCGCCCGGCTCGACGGTGCCCGGGCGGCGCTGGCGCGGCTGCTCGACGGGACCGCCGCCGACCACCTGTCCGAGGCCGCCGACCTGCTCGCCGAGGCCGCCGCGTACGCCGACACGGCCGGTCGGGTCCTCGGGGCCGCGAACGCCGCCCTCGGCGTACCCGAGGATGTGCTGGGGAAACTATGGCAGGCGGCGACGGTCCTGCGGGAGCACCGCGGGGACGGGCATGTCGCGGCGCTGGTCGTGCACGGGCTGGACGGATGCGAGACGCAGGCCTGGCGTTCAGGCTTGGACCTGCGGCGCGACCACCTGCAGCCGGCGCGGGGCTGGACCGACGAGGAGTGGGCGGCCGCGGTGGACCGGCTGGCCGGGCGCGGGTGGCTGTCGGCCGCCGGGGCCGCGACCCGGACGGGCGTCGAGGCGCACGACGCGATCGAGGCGATGACCGACCGGGCGGCGATGCGGCCGTGGGACGGGCTGGGCGAGGAGCGGACGGCCCGGCTGGCGGAACTGCTGACGCCGCTGGCCCACGCGGCCTACCGGGACCTGCCGGCCTGGAACCCGATCGGGCTGCCGGAACCGCCGCGCTGACGCTCGCCGGATCTGGTGACCGCCGCGGCGATGAGTTTCGGGGCCGTCTCCCGTCTGCACCGTGACCATCGAGGTCAGTCGGGATTCTTACCGGAGGTGCAGGGGAAATGCGCAAGATCGTCGTCACCGAGTACGTGTCCTTGGACGGGGTCGCGGAGGCCCCGAACACCTTCGTCACCGAGTGGGACGACCTGGTGGACGCCAAGATTCCCGAGGTGATCGGGACGCAGGACGCGGTGATCCTCGGCCGTCGCAGCTACGACGACTGGGTGCAGTTCTGGCCCGACAGCCAGATCGAGCCGTTCGCGACGTTCATCAACGGGGTCGCGAAATTCGTCGCGACCTCCACGCCGCTGGACGCGCCGTGGGCCCACTCGACCGCGATCGACGGCGACCTGGTGGCCTTCGTTGACGATCTGCGCCGCAAGCCGGGCGGCGACATCGGCGTACACGCGAGCCTCTCGGTCGCGCAGACGTTGCTCATCGCCGGGCTCGTGGACGAACTCCGGCTCGTGGTCGCCCCCTGCGTCGCGGGCGGCGGGCGGCGGCTCTTCGACGGCGTACCGGGGGTCCGGCTGGAGGTCATCCGCAGCCAGACGTCGCCGACGGGGTACCTGCTCGTCGACTACCGCGTACTCGCCGCGTCACCGGAGGTGGGGGAGGAAATCTGACCCATATTCTCCGGTCAAGAGCAACTTCAAGATCATTTTAAGATCCTTGTCCCGGGTTCGTCGATCTCACCTCCGCTCCTCGCGCGGGAGACCGTTCCGGCGCGGGGCGCCTCCACTGCCAGGTGGTGGGGCGACGCATCCTTCACCGTCGTCCGGTCACCGTTTCACCCCTCGTGCTTGGCCTTTGTCGCGACTGTCCGATATGGGGACATGGGGTCGACAGGCGTGGTGATCATTTCAGGCAGGGTGATCATTTACGGCTCAGGTGTAGAAACGACCCCCGAGCGCATGATCGTTTACGGCCCTGGAGCGCGCTGACCGCCTCCGGTTACACCTCACGCGTAAACGATCATGCGGATTGGGCCGGAATTACACCTCGCCCGCAAACGATCAAGAAATCGGCGACCCGGACCACCTGGCGGAAGATCATTCCCACAAAGAGCACCTGCTCGTCGCCTATCGCGTACCCGTTGCGGCGCCGGCGGTCGTCGAGGAGGGCTGACCGGTCAGGATCACCGCCGCCACGGCGTCGGCCAGGCGGGCGTGGCCGGCGCCGGTCAGGTGGATGCCGTCGGCGCCGGCGGCCGCCACGCCCGCCGCGTCGAGGAACAGCAGTCCCCGCCGGCGGGCCAGGGCCGCGTACGCTTCGGCGAACCGGTCGGCCTTCGCGACCGAGCCCGCGTCGAACGCCACCATGTCCACGGCGAATCTCGGCTGCTCAGGATCGATGCGGATCGGGCTGACCAGGACGACCGTCGCGGCCCGCGCGTACCGGGCCACGTCGTCGAGGAACGCCTCCCACTGGCCGATCAGCTTGTCGACGCTCAGGCCGAACTCGGTCTTGACGTCGTTGGTACCCAACATGATCACGATGACGTCGAGGGGCTGGCGCGCCGTGGGTGTTGGAGTCGCCGAAGCACAGCACCGTCTTCATCGCGGCCATCATCGCGGCATCGTACGCCCGGCCTGCGTACGCGGTCGTCAGTCGACCGGAACGGGCTCGGCGGCCGGCCGCGGATCGGGAACCTCCCGGACGGCGGGCGGCCGGGTACGCGTACGCGCAGAGGTGAGCAGGAGTGCGGCCAGACCCGCCAGCAGCCCCCAGAAGGCCGACCCGATGCCCACAATGGACAGTCCTGCCGCGGTGACCACGAAGGTGACGACGGCGGCCTCGCGGCGCTCGGGTTCGGCGAGCGCGTTGGTGAGGGCGGACGCGAGCGCGGGGATGAGCGCGAGCCCGGCGACGGCGGTGACCAGGACGGGCGGGGAGAGGGCGACGAGCGCGGTGGCCAGGCCCGCGCCGAGGCCGAGGACGAGCTGGCCGGCGCCGAGCGCGACGGTGGCGATCCAGCGGCGGCCGGGGTCGCGGTGGGTGTCGGGGCCGGCGGTGAGCGCGGCGGTGATCGCGGCGAGGTTGATCGCGTGGCCGCCGAAGGGCGCGGCGGCGGCGCTGACGAGGCCGGTGGTGATCAGCGCGCCGCGCAGCGGCGGGTCGTAGCCGAAGGTGGACAGGACCGCGGCGCCGGGTACGTTCTGGCCCGCCATCGTGACCAGGAACAGCGGTACGCCGAGGCCGACGGCCGCGGCGACGGTGAAGCCGGGCGTGGTGAACTCCAGGGCGGGCCGCAGCGCGGCGGCCGACAGACCCGGGGTGCCCTGGACGGCGATGGCCGTGATCGCGGCGGCGAGCGCGCCCGGCACGGCCCACGGCCGGGCGAACCGGAACAGGACCGCCCACGTCAGCGTGACCGGTACGGCGAGCAGCGGCACGTCGACCACGGCGTGCACGGGCGTGGTGCACAGCGGCAGCAGCACCCCGGCGAGCATCGCGCCCGCGATCGGGCGGGGGATCGCCGCCACCAGGCGGGCCAGCCACGGCACCGCTCCCGCGAGGACGGTCAGGGCCGCGCTGACCAGGAACGCGCCGACGGCGACCCGGAAGCCGCCCGTGACCGGGCCGCTCGCCACCAGCAGGGCCGCGCCCGGGGTCGACCAGGCGATCGCGATCGGCATGCGGTACCGCAGGGCGAGGAAGATGCCCGCGACCGCGATGCCGGCGCAGAGCGCGAGCAGGCCCGACGCCGCCTGCCGCTGGGTCGCTCCGACGGCGTGCAGGCCGGCGAGCACGACCGTGAACGCGCTCGCGTACCCGACGACCGCGCTGACCAGGCCGGTGAGGACCGGCTGGAGCGTACGCATGACTCACACCTCCGGGCTGTTCCGTTTACGGAACGGGTGGAACGATACGGGCATGACCGTCCGTGGCACAAGCCGTTATGACCCCGCCATCGGCCGGCGTCTGCGCGAGCTGCGTGAGGCGCGTGGGATCTCGCTGTCCGAGCTGGCCCGCACGGCCGGCGTCGGCAAGGCCACCCTGTCCGGCCTGGAGAACGGCACCCGCAACCCCACCCTGGAGACCATGTACGCGATCGCGGCCGCCCTCGGCCTGCCGATGAGCGCGCTGACGGTCGACCCGGGCGCGCCGGCCCGCACGGCGGACCCGATCCGGGGCGCGGCCGTGGTGTCGACGCTCCTGGAGGTGTTCCACGAGCCCGCGGCGACGTACGAGTACTTCCGCCTCGTGGTCGTGCCCGGCGTAGTGCAGACATCGCCGGCGCATCTGCCGGGGGTGACCGAGCACCTGACGGTCTATAAGGGACGGATCGTGGCGGGGCCGGTGGAGGCGCCGCAGACCGGCGGGCCCGGCGACCACCTCAGTTGGGTCGCCGATGTCCCCCACATCTACGCAGCTTCCGAAGGGGAGGCGGAGGCGAGTCTTCTGATCCGCACGCCGCGAGTCTCGTGATCGTCTTCCTTTCTGCCTTTCCGGCTTGCTTGCGCGCCGTCGGTCTTCTTCTTGATATGCGGTAATACGCGTTGCGGCGCCGACCGTGTCCGAGGAGATCTTCGATATCGGGGGCGTGGTTCGGCCGTGGAGTGGTTGGCGGTGATCGTTTGCCGCTATGACGGCATTTTCGGCCCTCTCGTCGTGATCAAATACCGCTGATACGGCAGAAAGCGCTCTCTCGCCACAATAGTGGTATTTGATCAAGGGAATCGCCATCGCAGTGCCGTAATAAGGGTATTCGATCATGCCGATCGTGCCGTGGCCCCGACCCATAGCGTCCCCGTATGCGGCAGCTTGGGCATGGGGGAGTGCCTACATCGGACAGTCGGGGTGAAGTGTCTCGGGTGTCGGCCCTACTGCCTCGTCGCCAGCCCGGTGATCTTTTGATGTATACGGATGAGGTGTATCGCGGCCGTTGATACACCCCATCCGTATACATAGCCAAGATCGGGTTCGAAGCGCCACGGGGGCATCTCGTGATCTTGGCGGGATTCGTCAACCGTACTTGATCTCCAAAACCGCTGTGTGACGATGACTGCGTGGGGTTCATCAGCGTCCGGGGCGCCCGGGAACACAATCTCCGATCCGTGGACGTCGAGTTCCCCCGCGACGAGATCGTGGCGGTGACCGGCGTCTCCGGGTCGGGCAAGTCCTCGCTCGCCTTCGGCACCGTGTACGCCGAGGCCCAGCGCCGCTACCTCGAATCCGTCTCCCCGTACGCGCGGCGCCTGCTGCATCAGGTCGGCGCGCCGAAGGTCGACGAGATCTCGGGACTGCCCCCGGCGGTCGCGCTCGGCCAGCGGCGGGCCGTGCCGGGGATGCGCTCGTCGGTGGGGACCGTGACGACCCTGTCGAACCTGTTGCGGATGCTGTACTCGCGGGCCGGCGACTATCCGCCCGGCGCGGCCCGGCTGGATTCGGACGCGTTCTCGCCGAACACCGCCGCCGGCGCGTGCCCGGAGTGCCACGGGCAGGGGCTCGTGCACAAGGTCACCGAGGACTCGCTGGTGCCCGACCCGTCGCTGTCCATCCGGGACCGGGCGATCGCCGCGTGGCCGGGTGCGTGGCTGGGCAAGAACTTCCGCGACATCCTCGCGACCCTCGGCTACGACATCGACCGGCCGTGGGCCGACCTGCCGGAGCGCGACCGCCACTGGATCCTGTTCACCGAGGACCAGCCGGTCGTGACCGTCCACCCCGAACGCGAGCCGGGCCGCATCCAGCGGCCGTACCAGGGGAGGTATCAGAGCGCCGAACGCTACGTGCTGCACACGTTCGCCACGTCGCAGAGCCTGCCGATCCGGGAGCGGATGCGGCGGTTCCTGCGTACGGAGGCGTGTCCGGTGTGCGGCGGGGCACGGTTGCGGGCCGAGGCGCTCGCCGTCACGTACGCCGGCCGTGACTTCGCCGCCATGGCCGCGCTGCCGCTGTCCGGCCTCGCGGACGCCCTGCGCGACACGGCTTCCGGCGAACCCGCCGCCACCATCGTGCGCGACCTGCTCGCCCGCGTCGAGCTGCTCGTCGAGCTCGGCCTGGGCTACCTCAGCATCGTGCGGCCCACCCCCACGCTCTCCGCCGGCGAGCTGCAGCGCCTGCGGCTCGCCACGCAGCTGCGCTCCGGCCTGTTCGGTGTGGTCTACGTGCTCGACGAGCCCTCCGCGGGACTGCATCCCGCCGACACCGAACCCCTCCTGACCCTGCTTGCGCGCCTCCAGGCCGCGGGCAACTCGCTGCTGCTCGTCGAGCACGACCTCCAGGTCGTACGCCGTGCGGGCTGGATCGTCGACGTCGGCCCGGGTGCGGGCGTCCACGGTGGCGAGGTGCTCTACAGCGGACCGGTCGACGGCCTGGCCGGGGTGGCGGAGTCGGCCACCGGCCGGTACCTCTTCGACCCGCCGCCCCCGCCCGACCGCAAACCCCGCGAGCCCGCCGGCTGGCTGCGGCTGGCCGGGATCGACCGGCACAACCTGCGCGGGCTGGCCGCGGAGTTCCCGCTCGGCGTGTTCACCGCGGTCACCGGGGTCTCCGGTTCGGGAAAGTCCACTCTGGTCAGTCAGGTGCTCGCGGACGTGGTGGCCGCCGCGCTGCGTACCTCGCCGGACGACACTGGGCCGGACGACGCGGAGCCGGCCGCTGACGAGGACGACGAAGAGCCCGTCGACGCCTCGGTCGGTGTCACCGCCGGCGGTCTCGACGCGATCGACCGGCTCGTACGCGTGGACCAGCGGCCGATCGGGCGTACGCCGCGGTCGAACCTGGCCACCTACACCGGGCTGTTCGACGCCGTCCGCAAGATCTTCGCGGCCACTCCGGAGGCGAAGAGCCGCGGCTACAAGGTGGGCCGGTTCTCGTTCAACGTCGCCGGAGGCCGGTGCGAGACCTGCGAGGGCGAGGGCTTCGTCGCGGTCGAGCTGCTCTTCCTGCCCGGGACCTACCAGGCGTGCCCGACCTGCGGCGGTGCGCGGTACAACGCCGAGACGCTGGAGGTCGCGTACCGGGGGAGGTCCATCGCCGACGTGCTCGGCCTGACCGTCGACGAGGCGGCCACGTTCCTCGCCGACGTGCCGGCCGCCGCGCGCAGCCTGTCCGTGCTCGCGTCGGTGGGCCTGGGCTACCTGACCCTCGGCCAGCCCGCGACGGAGCTGTCCGGCGGCGAGGCGCAGCGCATCAAGCTGGCGACGGAGCTGCAACGCGGCCGGCGCGGTCGCACCCTCTACCTGCTCGACGAGCCGACCACCGGCCTGCACCCGGCCGACGTCGAGGTGCTGTCCCGGCAGCTGCACGGCCTCGTCGACCAGGGGCACACCGTGATCGTCGTCGAGCACGACCTGAGCGTGGTCGCGTACGCGGACTGGGTCATCGATCTCGGCCCGGGCGGCGGTGACGAGGGCGGCCGGATCGTCGCTGCCGGTACGCCTTCGACGGTCGCGACGGCCCAGGACAGCCGGACCGCGTCCTACCTCGCCGAGGCGCTGGCCCGGCGCTGACGATGAGCCGATGACAACGAGCTGATAACAACGAACTGTTGCCAACATGCTGTTGCCAATGAGCTGATGTCAACAGCATGTTTTCAACATTCTGTTGACGCGATCGGCATGATCATGCTGGGATGGTGCCCATGACCGATGAGCTGTTCGCCGCACCCGACGCCGGGCTGGCCCGCGCGCACCGCGACTTCGCCGCCCTGCACCGCATCATGGAACGGCACGGCGCCACCGAGGCGCAGCGGTCCCGGTGGAGCCACCCGACGGTGATCGACGCGTACGAGGCGGTGTGCCTGATCGTGTCCCTCGCGGCCGGAGCGGCGCTGCCGGAGGCGGACGAGGCGCCGATCGACGAGGCGGATCTCCTCGCCGCGCTGACCCTGCTGCCGCGTGTACGCGCCGACCTCGACACGCTCGAAACCGGCCTGCTCGACCTGGCCCGCAACCGCGGCCTGACCTGGCAGTCGATCGCGTACGGGCTAGGGTTGAACACGGCTCAGGCGGCGAAGCAGCGCTACGACCGGGTGGCGGGCCGGGCGGCTTCCTGAGCGGGTCCCGGCGCTGATGCCCTGATCGGTCACCGCGATCAGGACGTCGCGGAACAGTTCGACACCGTGTGTCACCGCGTGTCGACTCTGTGTCAGATCAAGGACTCGAGACTTATCTATAGACGTAAATGTGTCGACCATATTTCGCGATACGCATTGAACTATGCGCATCTATGAAGGGAGGCACATGGAGCCCGTCTCACCGGCCGTGTCTCGCCGTGGCCTGCTCACCGCGGCTGCCACTGCCGGATCCGTCCTCGTCCTGACCGCGCCCGCCCGGGCATCGGCCCATGTATCCACCGTGCCCGCCGAGTTCCGGGAGCACGACCGGATCGCGACCGTGGTCACCCAGTCGCCGGCCGGCCTGCCGGTGGCGCACACCTACGCCGCCGACTTCCACGACCGGCTCGGCGACTGGATCCGCATGTGGTGGGCGAGCGCGCCCAGCGCCTGGATCGCCCCGTTCCACGTGATCACCTCGGGAACCGCTCAGGGCGGCCACGCCCTGCTGCTCAACGGGATCGGGTACACGCGGGCCGGCAAGTCCCAGCTCGGCTTCGACGCGGCGGTCCGCGACAGCCGGTACTGGGCGACCGTCGCCAGCCTGTACCGGCACTTTCCCTCGGTGACGGCACGTGCCGGGCACCTGGAGATCTCCGACGGGCAGGCCGGTTTCACCGGAAGCTCGGAGCAGATCGGCTTCGTCCGGGCCAGCCTCACCCAGGTCTGGGGACAGGCGCAGGCCCCGTCCGACATCGCCGGCCGTACCGGCTGGAACGCGTTCACCGAGGCCACGGCGCGCCAAGGTCTGTCCAACCACCACAGTCTCTAGGAGAGTGTTCCATGGCTACTTCCCGTCAGCAGTTCACCTTCGTCGTCGACGGCGTGGACCTCACCGACGACCAGAAGGTGCGCATCGCCAACGAGATCCAGAAGGCCGGCCTCGCCGCGCTGGCCACCGCCAGCGTCAAGCTCCTGCGCCCGGTGACGGTCGGTCATGCCAACTGGCCGGGTCTGCGGCCGGAGTGGTACGGGCTGTGGGTACTCGACGGCCCCCGTGCCGACCAGGTCGGCGCGCAGATCAACAACCTCGGCTTCTACCAGTAATGCTCGAGGACCAGCCTCGGGCCGGGCACCCCGAGGGCGACACCGCCGAGCGCATGTGCCCGAGCACCCCGACGAGCAACGCGACGGTGTTCCTCGGCATGATCACGCCGGCCGGCAAGGTGGCCTACGTGACCCCCGCGGTACCCGCGTCCGTCCTTCTGTCCGATATGGACGCTGGGGAGGCCGGGCAGCCGCTGGAGGCCGCGTACCGGTTCGCCGGGCCGTGCGTCACCGCGAAATGCGGCTTCTGGACCGGTGAGCACTGCGGTCTGGGAGCCAAACTCGTCGAGTCGTACCAGGCCGTCGGGGGTGAGCCGGTCGACCTGCCCAAGTGCGCCATCCGGCGTACCTGCCGCTGGTTCGCCGAGCAGGGGCCGGCCGCGTGCTCACCCTGCTCGTACGTGGTCACCGACGCCCGCTAGCGCGGGGTGGCCCGGGCTCAGGCCTCGGGCCACCCCGCCAGCTCGTCGCGCATCAGCCGCAGCTCCCGCACCGCCGCGCCGGCGTCGCCGTGGGCGGCGTCCTCGGGCAGCAGCTCGATCTGGCCCGAGCGGGTCCAGGCCAGCGTGTTGGCGATGTCGGCCGTCGGCCGAAGCTCGAAATCGTCCTCGACCGCGGGCAGCTCGCGCCCGGTCTCCAGCTGGAGCCACTGCGCTGCCAGCCAGGCCGCCTGCGAGCGCACGTGCATGCGTACGTCCTGGTCCTCCGACTCGACCAGCGAGAAGTAGGTCAGGTGGTAGTGGATCGGCGCGGGATCGAGCCGCGTGCCGCCGCCCGCGTAGCGCCGGAACCGTTCCACCGCCTCCGGCGTGGTCATCTCCTGCTCGTCGTAGAGGTCGCCGTCGCGCGCCGCGACCTGGTCGAGCAGCGGGGAGATCGCCGCGAGCAGCCACCCGAGGCGCTGCCGCGGCGCGAGCCGCTCCACAGCGGAAGTCAGCCGGTCGAGCTCACGCTGATAGTCAAGGTCCGCGTCGGTCACGCCGCACATGATCATCGTGTACGCGCCGAAGCGCAACACTCGTGAAGGAGTACACGGAAACGGTTCGCCGGCTCGGCTGAGTTCTGACACAGTGTCGGGCCATGGCCGACTTCCACCTTGCGACCGCTCGATGAGCGCAGCGTTCTACTCGCACGCGAAGCTGTACGACCTGATGTTCCCGGGCGGCGGCCCCGCGGTCGACTTCTACCGGGCCGAAGCCCGGCGGCAGGGCGGAAGCGTCCTGGAACTCGGGTGCGGCACCGGACACAAGCTGATCCCCGTCGCCGCCGACGGGCGTCCGTGTGTCGGGCTGGACTTCTCACCGGACATGCTGGCCGAGGCCCGGCGTAAGGCGGACGAGCGCGGTGTGGCAGTGGAATGGGTCCAGGGCGACATGCGTGCCTTCGATCTGGGGCGCACGTTCGACTTCGTGTTCATCACCGCCAATTCCCTCCTGCATCTGCATGAGGCTGAGGATCTGGCGAACTGCTTCCGAGCGGTCCGAAAGCACCTGGCTCCCGGTGGAAGGTTCGTCTTCGACGTGTTCAACCCGAGCGTGCGCCTGCTCGCCGATGCCGACGGCGTACGGCGTACCCGGGAGTCGTTGTCGTTCGTGGATCCCGACCGCGGCGAGGTGAGCGTCGACGTCGAGGAGATCTACGATGCGTCCGCGCAGGTCACCCGCGGGACGTGGCACCTGTCGACGGACACCGAGCCCGACTTCGTCGTCGTGCCGCTGGAGATCCGGAGCATTTTCCCGCAGGAGCTGCCACTGCTGGTCTCGCTCGGCGGTCTTCGGCTCGTCGAGCGGTTCGGCGACTGGTCTGGCCGGCCGTTCACCGGCCAGGCGCCAGTGCAGCTCTGCGTCTGCACGGCCGCGTGACCGAAGCTCTGAGCTGATCGAAGCCCTGAGTCGGTACCGGCGGAAACGCGGGCCACGCAAGATCGTTTCCGCCGCTATGCTTCCCGCTCGTGATCTTCGAGGTGATCCGGTGGATACGGCAGGTCGAGAGCGTCCCTGAGTTCGCGGCGATCCAGGCGGCGGCCGCGAGCGAGCCGGGCCGCGCACTGGAACTCGCGTGGACGGCGTACGAGCGTACGCAGGCCTGGGGTGGTCCTGCCGCCGCGTACGGGCAGGCGGTCCTGGGCGGGCAGCTGGCGCACGTCGGGCGGTGGGAGGACGCCCTGACGCATCTGCTTCCGGCGATCACCGAGTTGCGGAAAGCCCGTCATGCCGAGGATGTCCTGACTTCGGCGCTGCTGGACGCGAGCTTTGCGCACGCCGGGCTCAACGAGCCGGCCGCGAGCCTGCCGCTCGTGACGGAGGCGCTCACGCTGACGTACCGGCACGGCCGGCACCGGCTCCATCTCGATGCGTATCACCGCGGCCCGCGGGCGATCCGGTCGACTTCACAGCGGTACGCGCACTCCAGGAACGCCTCGGAATGCGATGAGACTCGCTGCGCCCATTTCCGCGCCCTTCCGGTGTCCGTACGAGAATGGAGAACGTGACCACGGAAGCCGCCGACCTGATCGCGCGGGCCCGTGCCGGTGACGGCGACGCCTTCCGGACGCTGACCGAGCCGCATCACCGGGAACTGCGGGTGCACTGCTACCGGATGCTGGGCTCGTTCCAGGACGCCGAGGACGTGCTGCAGGAGACGCTGCTGGCGGCCTGGCAGGGGCTGGCCGGCTTCGAAGGGCGTTCGGGGCTGCGGACCTGGTTGTACCGGATCGCCACGAACCGCTGCATCAACGCCCGCCGCGCCGCCGGGCGCAGGCCTCCGCTGCAGTGGAACATTCCCGGCGTGCAGCCGCCCGAGCCCACGCGGCTCGGCGAGGTCGTCTGGCTCGAACCGATCCCGGACGCCCTGCTCGACGGCGCGCTGGAGCAGGGGCCCGAGGCCCGCTACGAGCGGACCGAGGCGATCTCGCTCGCCTTCGTCACCGCGTTGCAGGTCCTGCCGCCGCGCCAGGTCGCCGTCCTCATCCTGCGCGACGTCCTGGGCTTCCATGCCGCCGAGGTCGCCGAGATGATGGACACCACCGCCGAGTCCGTGACCAGTGCCCTCAAGCGGGCGCGGGCCGGGCTGCAGAAGCCGGCCGGGCGTACGCCGCCGTCGGCCGGGTCGCCCGCCGAGGAAGCGCTCGTGAGCAGGTTCGTCAGCGCGTACGAGGCCGCGGATCTGGATGCTCTGATCGCCCTGCTCACCGACGACGTCTTCATCTCCATGCCGCCGATGCCGCTGGAGTACGTCGGCCGGCAGGCCGCGGCCCGGTTCTGCGCCGAGATCCTCGCTTCCGACCGCCGGTTCCACCTCGTCCCGACCCGCGCCAACGGCCAGCCCGCCTTCGGCACCTATCTGCGTACGCCGACCGGCTGGCACGGGACCGGGTTGTTCGTGATCGAGCTCGACGGGGACCGGATCAGCGCCATGACCCGGTTCGAGAGCACGGTGCTGCCCTGGTTCGGCCTGCCGCGCTCACTGCCGGACTGACACTCCGGCGATTCCCGACACTCCGGCGGTCACCGACGTCCGGCGGTCACCGACGTCCGGCGGTCACTGAAGCTCCGGCGGTCACTGACGTCCGGCGGTCACTGAAGCTCCGGCGGTCACTGGCGTCCGGCGATCAGGGGCGCGAGGGAGATCCCGAGGTGCAGGCGCAGCCGGTCGCGGCCGTCGGCGAGATCGAGCCCGGTCAGCCGTTCGATCTTGGCCAGCCGGTGGTAGAGGGTCTGGCGGTGGATGCTCAGCTCGGCCGCGGTCGGCTGGACGCCCCCGGCATGGTCGAGGTAGGCGCGGGCGGTCGCCAGCAGCGTGCCGTCCGGTTCGCGCAGGAGGCGCCGGACCGCCGGATCGATCACGGCGTCGCGCAGCTCCCGCTGCGGCCCGCAGGCCAGTAGCCGGTAGATGCCCAGCTCGTTCCATGTCGCGACCGGGCGCAGGGCCGGCACCTCGCGGCTGACCCGCACCGCCAGGCGGGCTTCGCGCCAGCTCGCGCGGGCGTCGGCGAGGTCGTCACGGGGCGCGCCGATGCCGACGAGGACGCCGTCGCGCGCTCCGGCCGGCAGCCGCTCGGCGTACAGGTCGCGGACGCGGGCGGCGAGGCCCGGGACGTCGCGGGTATCCGGGGCCAGCAGGCTGATGTGGTCGGATTCGCTGGCCAGCAGCACATCGCCGGGCAGGCGCCACATGTTCAGCGGGGCCGCCCGCCAGTCCGCCGCGTGCACGGTCTCCAGCACGATCGCCACGACCGGCTGGTCCCGGTCGAGCAGGCCGAGGGCGCTGATCTCCTCCGCGGCCGACTCGGCGACCGGCCGCTCCGGCGAGAGCAGGTTCTGCAGGCGGTGCTCGGCGTGCTCGCGTACGCGGGCCTGCTGGGCGAGCATCGCGCCGGCCCGGGACGCCTCGTGCATCACCTCGTTGACCAGGTCTTCGGGCATGTCGCCGTGCTCGTCGAGGAGCCACACGTAGCCGTAGGTCACCCCGTTCCAGCGGGCGGGCAGGCAGACGCGGGCGAGGGTGCCGAGTCCGGCGTCGGCGGGGATGCGGACCGGCCGGTCGCTGCGGGCGATGCCGAACCCCTCGAACCAGGCGCGGACCTCGGGGGTGGACCGCCTTTCCAGGATCGACGCCTGGCGTACGCGATCCAGCCCGCCGGACTGGGAGGCGAAGGCGACCAGGTGGAAGTCGCGGTCCTCGAGGATCGCCGAGGCGGCGACGTGCCGGGAGATCCGGTCGACGAGGTCCTGGAGGCGATCGGTGAGCACACGCGGACGCTATCAGACAGATGTATGACGGATCGGGTGGTACGTCGTGGCGTTCGTCCATGGTCCGGGACTGGCGGGTGGCCCTACGGTTCTGCCGTTGCGTCCCGCTGTTCCGTCCTAGTTCCGTCCTGGTTCCGTCCTAGTTCCGCCCGCAGTTCCTCGGAGGCTCCATGCTCAGCCGCACCCTCCTCGCCATGTCGCGCAGCGGGCGGACCCGGCGCGTCATCACCCGCGTCCCGGTGACCCGCCGCGTCGTGGACCGGTTCGTGGCCGGCGAATCGCTGGGCGAGGCCGCCTGGGTGATCCAGCGGCTGGTCGGCGAAGGTCTGTCGGTGACCGTCGACCGGCTCGGCGAGGACACGCTCGACGCCGCCGACGCGGCCGCGACGCGCGACGCGTACCTGCGGATGCTGGGGCGGTTCGCCGATCTCGGCATCGCCGGGCGGACCGAGGTGTCGGTGAAGCTGTCCGCGCTCGGCCAGCGCCTTCCCCGGGACGCCGGGCGGATCTCGCTCGACAACGCGTACGCCATCTGCGAAGCGGCGCGCAGCGCGGGGACCACGGTCACCCTGGACATGGAGGACCACACCACCGTCGACGCCACCCTGGGCACGCTCGCCGTGCTGCGCAAGGACTTCCCGTGGGTCGGCGTCGCGATCCAGGCCATGCTCCGGCGTACCGAGGGCGATCTGCGGGACCTCTCCGTCGCCGGGTCGCGCATCCGGCTCGTGAAGGGGGCGTACGCCGAACCGGCCTCGGTCGCGTTCCCGGACCGGCGCCAGATCGACGCCGCGTACGCGCGGGCGCTGGCGACGCTGTTCGGCTCGGCCGCGTACCCGATGGTCGGCAGCCACGACCCGCGGATGATCGACATCGCGCACCGGCTGATCGCCGAGACCGGCCGCACGCCGGACTCCTACGAGTTCCAGATGCTGCACGGCATCCGCACCGAGGAGCAGCGCGCGCTGGTCGCGGGCGGCGAGGTGTGCCGGGTGTACGTGCCGTTCGGCGCGGACTGGTACGGCTACTTCATGCGCCGCCTGGCCGAGCGCCCCGCGAACGTCAAGTTCTTCCTGACCTCTCTCGTCCATCGGTAGGAGACCAGCGAACATGGATGCGATCACGCGTACGCCGATCCCGGTCAACGAGCCCGTCCGCGCGTACGCGCCCGGCTCCCCGGAGCGTGCGGGCCTGGAAGCGAAGCTGGCCGAGCTCGCGGGCCGGGAGGTCGAGCTGACCTGCACGATCGACGGCGAGCAGCGGATGGCCGGCGGTGACCGGCACATGATCTCCGCCCCGCACGACCACAAGCTGCGCCTCGGCCGGTACGCGAACGCGACGCACGCCGACGCCCGGGCCGCGACGGCGGCCGCCGTGCGGGCGGCGCCGGGCTGGGCCGACATGCCCTTCGACGATCGGGCGGCGATCCTCTTGCGGGCCGCCGACCTGCTCGCCGGTCCGTGGCGGGACACGCTGAACGCGGCCACGATGCTCGGGCAGTCGAAGACCGCGATCCAGGCCGAGATCGACGCGGCGTGCGAGCTGGCCGACTTCTGGCGGTTCAACGTCCACTTCGCCCGCCGCATCCACGCCGAGCAGCCCGAGAGCGCCGACGGGGTGTGGAACCGGATGGACTACCGGCCGCTGGAAGGGTTCGTCTACGCGGTCACGCCCTTCAACTTCACCGCGATCGCGGGCAACCTGCCCACCGCACCGGCGCTCATGGGCAACACGGTCGTGTGGAAGCCCGCCCCGACCCAGGGGCTCGCGGCGCACCTGACGATGCGGCTGCTGGAGGAGGCCGGCCTCCCGCCGGGCGTCATCAACCTCGTCACCGGCGACGGGCGCGCGGTGTCCGACGTCGCGCTGGCCGATCCGGCGCTGGCCGGCATCCATTTCACCGGCTCCACCGCGGTGTTCCAGCACCTGTGGTCGACGGTCGGGGCGAGCATCGCCACGTACCGGGGCTACCCGCGGCTGGTGGGGGAGACCGGCGGCAAGGACTTCGTGCTCGCCCACACCTCGGCCGACCTGGACGTCCTGCGTACCGCCCTGGTCCGGGGCGCCTTCGAGTACCAGGGGCAGAAGTGTTCGGCGGCGTCGCGGGCGTACATTCCGCGGTCGGTGTGGGCCCGGCTCAAGGACGACCTGATCGCCGAGACGCAGGCGCTGGAGATGGGCGACGTCGCCGACTTCCGCAACTTCCTCGGCGCGGTCATCGACCGGCGGGCCTTCGACCGCCTCGACGCCGCCCTGACCCGGGCGCACGCGACGCCCGGCCTGGAGGTGGTCGCCGGGGGAACGGCCGACGCGAGCGACGGCTACTTCGTGCGGCCCACGATCGTCGTCGGCGACAACCCGGCCGACGAGGTCTTCGGCACGGAGTACTTCGGCCCGCTCCTGGCCGTGCACGTGTACGACGACGCCGACTTCGACCGTGTGCTGCGCCGGATCGACCAGCGCTCGGCCTACGGGCTGACCGGCGCGGTGATCGCGAACGACCGGACCGCCGTCCAGCGGGCCGGCCGGGCGCTGCGGTTCGCGGCCGGCAACTTCTACGTCAACGACAAGCCCACGGGCGCGGTCGTCGGGCAGCAGCCGTTCGGCGGCGCCCGCGCCTCGGGCACCAACGACAAGGCCGGTTCGATCTACAACCTGCTGCGGTGGACCAGTCCCCGCACGCTCAAGGAGAACTTCGACCCGCCGGTCCGGTCGGCGTACCCGCACCAGCTGTAGCGGAGTCGGCTGATCCCTCGCCGGGTTGCCGCCGAACTGACATTTCGCGGCGGCAACCGGCGGAGATCGACTCGCGTCGAGACAGGTATGAGAAGAGCCGCCCTGCTCGCTCTGCTGCTCGCCGCCTGGATGGCGCCGGCCGCCTGCGGGCCCGCCGCACCGAACGCCTCGCCGCTCGCCTCGCCGAGCCCGCCGGCCCCGTCCCGGGTCGCGCTGCCCGCGCCCGACGACGACCCGACCACGGGACCCGGCCCGCTGGCCGAAGCGAACGTCGTCGTGCCGAGCTGGGGGCGGCAGGCCGGCAGCCGGTGCTGGACCGGTCGCGTACGCCTGAAGCACGGCCAGTACTTCGTCGAGCACAGCGGGAAGACGGCCGTCACCGTCATGGCGTACGCGGCCACCGACCTCGACGGCGACGGCGTCCAGGATTACGTGGTGTACCTGCTGTGCGGCGAGGGGCCCGAGAGCCCTGGCCGGCAGGTCGTCGCGTACCGGCGGGACGGGGACGTGTTCCGGCCGATGGGTCGCCTCATCGGTACGCAGGACGGCGCCGCGATGACCGACTTCCTGCGTACGGACGGGCCGGGCCGGGTGTCGGTCCTGGTGTCCCATGTGTACACCGACGGCCCGATGAGCGGCGTACCGACCCAGCGGCGCGCGTACGCGTGGCGGGACGGCGGCATCGAGCAGGTCGGCGGCCCGACGCGGTGGGCCGACCCGGACGAGGCGCCGGCCGCGAAGCTCGCGGTGTCCGCCGTGAAGAACGGCTTCGACCTGACCGTGGTCGTCCGCGACACCGGAACGGCCGCGATGCCGTCGGCCCGCATCCTGCTCACCGTGCCGGAGACCCTGCACCCGGGCGGTCTCGGCTGGGACGGCTGCACCGACGTGCACGGCACCGGACCGGTGCGCTACCTGCGCTGCACGGTCGGGCCGATCCCGGCCGGCGGTCAGGTGACCGCGCACTACCAGCTCGCCGGTCGCTCGGTCGGCCCGGCCGGAACGGTGAGCATCGACTGGACGCCGCCGGACGTCTACCTGGCCGGCGACTCCGGCGAGAAGCCGATCGGCTGACGCGCCCGCCGAGCCGTCCCGGGCAGCACAGCCCCCGGCAGTGCCGCCGCGCCGAGCGCGGTTTCCAGCTGCTCCCAGCGGCCGACCAGATCCGCCGTCATGAGCATCAGGACGTCGGGGAAGGCGTACAGGAAAGTCTTGTACCGGTAGTGATCGAGGTAGTAGGCGGTGACGCCGGTGCGCGCGGTGACCGTGGTGGTGCGCGCCCCGAAGAACAGGTCGTGCGCCCCGACCAGCGCGCCGCGGCCGAGCGCGGCGGGCTCGTAGACACCGCCGAAGTCGACCTCCACCTCCCCGGCCGACACCAGGTACACGCCGTTGGCCGCGTCGTCCTCGCGGCACAGCGCGTCGCCCGGCTCGAAGATCAGCTCGCCGAACATCGAGGCCAGCGTCTCCAGCTCCGCATCCGCCAGCGGAGCGAAGAGGCGTACGCCGAAAGGGTCCGTGCCGCCGCGCAGGCATTCGACGCGGGCCCGCAGCTCGGCGGGGTCGAGATCGGACATCCGCAGCCGCGCGAACCGCTTCATGCGGTCGACGTCGCGGCGCTGGCGGCGCGACGTCTCGGCGCTCGGCGGCGTGTAGAGGCGGGGATCGCCGCAGATCCGCCCGGCCTCCCGCAACCCCGACTCGTACGCGCTGTGCACGCAGCCCCAGTGGTAGCCGTTGGTGGCCTCGCCGGCGAAGAACAGCCGGTCGCCGACGGGTTCGGCGAGCGCGTCGAGGTCCCGGGCGGACGCGTCGACGCCGATGCAGGTGTAGGAGCCGCGCGCGTAGGGATCGGCGGTCCACGCAGTACGCGTCACATGCTCCGGCGCGGGCGCGTCCGGGCCGAACATGTCCTGCACGACCGTGGTCGCGTAGCGGTGCACCTCGTCGTCGGCCCAGTCCTCCATCGAGCGGCCGAGTGACGCGCCCAGCAGCATGACCAGAACGGCCTTGCCGTGCGACTTCCACATGTTGATCACGACGGTCGGGTAGCGGTCGGTCTCGCGGCACAGGTAGCCGAACACGTACTGGCTCGCGGGCCAGAACGGCTCGGCGTAGTGCAGGGCGATCTTGTTCAGGGTGCCGAACCCGAGCCGGGCGACGGCCGACTGCTTCGCGTCGGGCAGCGGCGGCTCGAACACCACCGTCCCCGCCTTGAGGACGCCCAGCGGCAGCGTCACGATCACCTTGTCGGCGCTGTACTCACTGTCGCATGTGGACACCGTGACGGACGTCGTCGTGGTGATGCTTTCGACGACCTCGCCGAGGCGGATGTCCAGGCCGTCGGCCAGGGCCGCCACCACCGACTGGTAGCCGTGGTGCAGGACGCTGTCGCCGTAGCCGTAGACCAGGTAGCCGTCCTCCCAGAACTTCAGCGACAGCTTGTCGGCGTCCTCACCCACGTCCTCGCGCAGGATCACGTTGAGGTGGTAGCGCACGGCCTGCTCGTCCTCGGGCGCGTACGCCCGCTCCGCCAGGATCTCGCCGATCGCCGTCGCCAGCGGCACGTCGGGCAGCCCCCGGCGCCGCGCGAGTTCCGCTCGCAGTTCAAGCTCATGCAGTACGCCGTCCGCCAGTTCCAGCGTCCGATGCTTGGCGGTGTGCCCGGCCGGCCGCCGGTCCGCCCCGACCAGGTTCAGGCTGTCGAACCCGCCCGTGTACGCGCTGTCGCCGCCGACGTAGCTGTACGGGATCTCCAGGCGCTCGACGAGTTCCGTCACGGGATTGCCGTCGGTGCCGTGGATCCAGTGCGCGCCGAGATCCACACCGTGGTGGTCCGTCCAGATGCGCCCGCCGATCCGCTCCCGGGCCTCCAGCACGGTGACCCGGTAGCCGCGGTCATGCAGGGCGCGGGCGGAGGCCAGGCCGGCGATCCCCGCGCCGATCACGAGTACGCGCGTGCCCTCAGACGTCGATCCGGACATGTCCTTATTATCCGGTATACCGGAGTCTTCGCCAATGAAGAAAGGCCGACCGGAGCGCGGCTCACCCGTTGGTGCGTGCGCCCTGAGGCGTAGTGCCGGCGGCACGCGCGGGCGACGCGGCATGGGCGACGACGGCGGCGACGAGGCGGTCGCGTTCCGCCGGGACACCCTCGGCGAGCCGGGCCGCGGTGTGCACGAGCAGCCACTCGTCGATCCGGTCCAGGGGCTGCGCGGCACCTCTGCGGTAGGCGCGGGCGAACGCGGCGGCGAAGGCGTACCGGCCGGTGGCCATGATGACGCGCATGGTCCACGCCGTGTCCGGCAGGGGATCGGCCAGGCGGAGCAGGAACAACGACCGCGCGAGATCCGCCGAGGGAACGCCCCGGCTCGCGCCCGGCCAGTCGATGATGCTCACCCCGGCGGCCGTCCGGACCGCGTTGCCGGGATGCAGATCGCCATGGCAGAGCCGGTCGCCGGCGGGCAGCCCGTCGAGGACCCGCAACGTGTGGTCCCGAAGCGCGGGGTCGAGCCCGGCCGCGTCGATTCGCTCGGCCAGCATCTCCTTGAGGTCCGGCAGCTCGGCCGGCGCCGCCACCCGGTGGAGCCGGAGCGCGGCCCCGGCGAGTTCCCGGGCGAGCACGCCGACGCGCCACGGCCGGTGTTGCAGGACCGACAGCAGATCGGCCCCGTCGAGCCGCTCCAGCACCAGCCCGGTACGCCCGTCCACCTCGACGACGTCCAGCAGCTTCGGCGCCACACCCGATCCGGCGAGTCCACGGAGGGCGGCGACCTCGGCCCTGCCGCCGGTGAATCCCGCGCGGTAGAGCTTCACGACTGCGTTCGGGACGCCGGTCCAGGCGTACACCTCGGCCTCGCGCCCGTGGGCGATCCTCGTGCCCAGCGTCACTGGCTGTCCTCTTGTGTCACTGGTCTTCCTCTCCGGCGGCGTGAGCTGCTTGCTTGACGGCGTGGATGCGTTCGACGGTGCCGAGCTTCAGCCGCTCGGACTCCACCACCCGCAGGCCCGCCGGCGCCAGCAGCGGCAGCTGCCGGCGTGTCATGTACTCGCCCGACCGCGCGGTGGCCACCTCGACGAGGCGCTGCGCGGCCCAGACCGGCCACCAGTGGCTGCCGATGTGGTCGAACAGCAGCAACCGGCCGTCCGGCCGCAGCACGCGTACCATCTCGGCGATCGCCTGCCGCGGATCGGGAATCGAGCACAGTGCGAGGACGCACACCACGCTGTCGAAGCTCGCGTCGGGGAAGGGGAGCGCCTCGGCGTCGCCCTCCCGCAGGTCCGCGTCGATCCCGAGTTCGGCCGACAGCCGCTGGGCGATCAGGAGCATCTCCGGACTCAGATCGATGCCGGTGACGCGTACGCCCGGGGGATAGAAAGGCAGGTCACGGCCGGTGCCGACGGCGACCTCCAGGACGTCGCCGGTGGCCCGGGAGCACACCCATTCCCGGCCGCCGCCGAACTGGATCCGCTCGAAGAACGCGATCTGCCGGTCGTACACGGGCGCCATCCGGTCCCACACCCGGCGCTGGCGTTCGGTGGGTGTCTCGTTCGCGGGTGGGTCCTGAGGCCGCATCGGAATCCCTTCGCAGGCTGTGGCCCACGTTAGCGGGTGGGCTCCAGCGCGGGGCGTACCGGTCGGAGTGTCCGGAGCGGCCAGCGGCTTCGATCGGGTCTTGGTGATCGAAAGCGGCTGGGATGTGGATTCGGGCCTGCTGCCTCGATCGTTTGCGGCGGGGATGCAGGCGGGGCCGGTTTCCTGCATCTGGAGCGCTTTGGATCTTGGACGAGGGCCGGTTTCTGCATCTCAGCCGCCGTGGATCACGCCCAAGCCGCTCCGCCGCCGCTGGTCGCCCGCGATGCGGGACAGATCTTCCGCCAGCTGGATCGCAGTCGCCGCTTTCTTGATCTTTTACGGCTGAGGTGTCATTTCCGGCCCTCATTGCATGATCGTTTACGCGTCTGGTGCGACCAGGAGTCGTATGTGCACCCCGGAACCGTAAACGATCATGCGGTCGTCGGCCGTTTCACACCTCACCCGCAAACGATCACCGCTGTCGGCCGCCGCGCGCACGTGCGCGCCGGGCCTCGATCATGTAGCTCGTATGTCGAAATCCGGCCGCCGCAACACGTGTGCGTTACATGATCGGCGCGGCCTCAAGCAGATCGACCGCTTGGAGAACTATGGTCGCGAAATCCTCTGGCGGAATCCGCGCGACGAATACCGTGCCTGGGTGCTCGGGTAGAGGAGGGTCGGCTCGCCGGAAGGCGAAGGCGATCACCAGGAGGTCGTCGAGGTAGGCGTAGCTTGCGACGTTGTCGACGATCTCGCTCCATCGCATGAACCAGTACCGCTCACGGAAGTCGGTCTGATCCGCCTCGAGCTGCTGGAAGACCTCCGCAGGCGATTTCGCCGGGAAAGGACACGGCCGGACCTGGCCCTGTCGCACCCGCACCGCGGTAGAGCGCATGTAGTGAACGAGGGACGGGACGTAGGCCACGTCGTCCTGAGTGGTGATCCGAACGCCCGCGGCCCACAGGTCGACCACGCGGAGGTCGGGGGACAGAGCCTCCCCGATCTCCACCGCGAAGGCGGCCCGATCGCCGAATTGTGCTGTCACCGGGTGACCGCGGTGTCCGCCCTGTCGCCGACGTGCGGGATGACCTCGGCGGCGAGCAGGCGGAGGCGGTCGAGGTCGGTGGGCGCGTGGACGTACAGGATGAAGTACTGGATGCCGGCGTCGACGAGCGAGTTGAACGTGTCGATCAGCCGGGCCGGTGTCCCGACGGCGCTGCCCGCCGCGAGTTCGGCCCGGTCGCGGCCGTGGAGGTGGGGCGCGGTCAGCTGGTCGAGGCCGGCCTCGGTGGCGGCGGCGAAGACGGAGAAGCTCGCCGTACGCAGAATGCTGTCGTAGTCCCGGCCGACCGCCGCGCAGTGGTCGGCGAGAATCGCCAGCTTCCGGCGGTAGAAGGCGGGATCGGTGCTGTCGGTGAGGTTGCAGGCGTCCGCGTGCTCGGCGACGATCCGCAGCGTCACCTTCTCGCCGGCCCCGCCGATGAGCAGCCGTACGCCAGGCGCGGCCGGGATGTTGGCCGCGCCGTGGACCCGGTGATAGCGGCCCTCGACGGTACTGATCTCGTTGCGCAGCATGCTCCGCACGACGGCGGCGGCTTCGCCGAGGCGGGCCAGGCGCTCGCCGGTGGGCGGATACGGCTGCGCGAACCCGTACGCGTCGTACTCGCGCTGGTCCCAGCCGGCGCCGAGGCCGACGATCGCGCGGCCGGCGCTGGCGGCGTCCAGGGTCGCGGCCATCTTCGCCAGCAGCGCGGGGTTGCGGAAGCCGTTGCAGGTGACGATCTGGCCGAGCCGGACGCGCCCGGTCTCCCGGGCGATCGCGGCCAGGCTGGTCCAGCACTCGAACGTGGTGTCGGGATCGCCGCTGACGGCCTGGAGATGGTCGTAGAGCCAGACCGAGTCGAAGCCGAGCCGGTCGGCTTCCCGGGCCACGCCGACCATCGTCTCGAACTGGGCGGCGGCGTCGCCGCGGTCACGAAGATCCGATCGCCAGCCCTGCGGCAGGACGACACCCCACTGAACAGCCACGACGAGGGAGGGTAACAGTACGCGAACTCAGGGCTGAGGCGGGAACATCCACGTGAGGACGTTCTGGATCCGGGCGTCCCAGTAGCCCCACTCGTGCTCGCCCGGGCCGAAGTCCGTGGTGACCGCGATCCCGGCCGCCGCGCAGGCCGCCACGAAGGAGCGGTTGTCGGCGTAGAGGACGTCCTCGGTACCGCAGGCGACGTAGAGCCGCGGCAGGTCCGCCCCGGCCCGGCCGAGCAGGGCGAGCAGGTCGTCGTCCGAGCCCGCCACCGGCCGGTCGCCGAACACCGGGCGGAACAGGCCGGTGTCGTCTTCGCGTACGCGGCGGTCGAGGTCGAGGACGCCGGACAGGCTCGCCGCGGCGGCGAACCGCCCGGGCCGGCGCAGCGCCCATTTGAACGCGCCGTAGCCGCCCATCGACAGCCCGGCCACATAGCTGTCCTCGCGCCGCTCGGACACCCGGAAGAACCGTCCGACGACCGCCGGCAGCTCCTCCGACAGGAAGGTCCAGAACTTCATCCCGTACGCCTCGTCGGCGTAGAAGCTGCGGTGCACCTGGGGCATGACCACGGCCAGTCCGCGCTGGGCGGCGTACCGCTCGATCGAGGTGTGGCGCAGCCAGATCGTGTCGTCGTCGCTGAGACCGTGCAGCAGGTAGAGCACGGGCGGCTCGGTGGCCTGCGCGACGGACTCGATCCCGATCTGGTTGCCGGACGCCTGCGGCAGGATCACCGTCATCGAGGTGCTCAAGCCGAGGGCGTCGGAGAAGAAGTCGCAGCGTAGATGAGCCATGGATCAGTTGTACGCCATCGGGCGGCCACGGAGGTCAGGCCGGTATGATCGATGCTTCCTGATGAGGACCCACTGAGATGCTTTCCACGGGCGCCGCGCTGGAGCAGGCCGAGCGATATCTGGCCGACACGACCGAAGGCGACGGCTCGGTCCGCGTCTACCACGAGGGTGCTTTCAGGATCGACGGCGAGCTGATCGTCTCCTGGAACTCGAAGGCGTTGCTGGACGATGGGGACGAGGAAGCGGAACTGGCCGGTAACGCCGACATCGCGGTGAACCTGGCGACCGGCCGGTGCAGGTATGTCGACCTCGACGAGTCGTTCGAGTTCCGGCGCCGCAGCCAGGGCGAATAGGTCCTGCCACAGAAGAGGACCGGATCAGGGTTGGATGGGGTGGTCCTTGGCCCACTCCGCCCAGGCCGCGAGCGCCTCGTAGACCCGGATGCCGCCCTCGATGGTGATGCGCATCGACTGTGTCTGCGGGCCGGTCCCGAACTCGCCGGCGTCCTTGCGGTCGGCGTACGCGCGGAACGCGGCGGCCTGGGCGGTGTAGAACCTCGCCTCGGCGTCGAGGTGCCGGGTCAGGGCTTCGGGCTCCATCAGCCAGAAGAACATGGAGCGCAGCAAGGGTTCCAGCCGCATGGTGTGGTCCACCTCGACGGAGGTGAGCCATCGGCGTACCTCGGCGAGTCCTTCGTCGGTGATGCGGTACGCCTTCCGGCCCCGGGCGCCGTGGCTGTCGACCGCGACCAGCCCGTCGGCGGTCAATCGGCCGAGTTCGGCGTAGATCTTCGGGTGCTGGGCCGGCCAGACCGGGGCGAGCACCTCGGCGAACCGCCGGGCGAGGTCGTAGCCGCTGGCCGGACCCTCGGCGAGCAGGCCGAGCAGGCCATGTCGCAGCGACACGGGGCGCTCCCTTCGGCTGGGGATCGGCGGGCGGCCGGTGGCGTGGGTCACATCTGTCCCGCGATATGTACCGGGGGACACGTTCAGCATATGGTGTCCCTAGGGACATGTCCTCTAGACCATGTCGCGACCCCCGGAGGGAAATCATGAGCGAGTCACGCGCGGTCCTGCTGACCGGAGCGGCCGGCGGTATCGGCACCGCTGTCACCCAAGCCCTGCTCAAACGTGGTGTCACCGTGTACGCGGGCGTCCGCGGTCCGGCCCCGCAACTGGCCGGGGCGATCCCGGTACGCCTGGACCTCACCGATCCGGACAGCGTCGCGGCGGCCGCCCAGGAGATCGACCGGCGACAGGGCGGCCGAGGTCTGCACGCCGTGATCAACAATGCGGGCGTCATCGTGCAGGGGCCGCTGGAACTGTTGCCGGAGGCCGAATTGCGGCGCAGCTTCGAGGTCAACGTCTACGGCCCGGTACGCGTTCTGCGCGAATTCCTGCCGCAACTGCGTCAAGGGCACGGGCGGGTGGTCAACATCGGCGCCCCGGCCGGTGACGTCGGGCTGCCGTTCGCCGCGTTGCTGTCGGCCAGCAAGGCGGCTCTGCACGCGCTCAACGACGCCGTCCGGGTCGAACTGGCCCCGTGGCGGATCCCGGTGGTGCAGGTCATCCCGGGCGGAACGCGTACGGAGATCTTCGCGAAGGCGGCCACGGCCAGCGCGGACGTCATGGCCACAGTAGATCCCGAAGCACTGCGGCGGTATCGGTCGGCGATCGAGGCGGTGGCGGCCGCGAACGCGCGTACGCCGCTGGACCCGGTCGGCAAGGTGACGAAGGCGGTGCTCGCCGCGGTCCTCGACACGAGACCCAAGGCGCGCTACGTCGTCGGCAACGCCCGGATCTTCGACCTGCTGACGAAGCTTCCCCGCGGTACGCGCGATCGCCTCATCCTGCGCACGCTCGGCCTGAACAAGGTCATTGTCAGCCGGTGAGGCGGACCACCAGCGTGACCCGCTCCTGCATCCTCACTGCCGCCTTCGTGCGGCCGAGGAACTGGGCTCAGTTCCATTGCTGGTCGGGGTTGAGGTGGCAGTCCCAGATCACCAGGCGTGTGCCGTTGACCGTGCTGCCGTAGTTGGCCAGTCCCGCGCACTTGCCCGACGGCGGGTTGTACAGGGCGTAGTTTCCGTTGCCCAAAGCCCGCCAGCTCCAGATCTGGTCGGGGTTGTAGTTGCAGTCCCACAGGATCAGCGCTGTTCCGTTGGCGGTGTTGCCGTAGTTGGCCAGGCCGACGCATTTGCCGTAGGGCCAGCTGGAGGCGTAGCTGCGCATCGTGCCGCCGTCGCCGTTGTACCACCACTGGTCGGCGTTGTAGTGGCAGTCCCAGATGATCAGGCCGGTGCCGTTGGCGGTGCTGCCATAGTTGGCCAAGCCGACACACTTGCCCGCGCCGGCGGCACTCTGGATGGGGTAGATGTCGGAAGCCGCGTTGGCCGCGCCGGGCATCGCGAGTGTCGCGCCGGCGACCAGTAGTAGCAGGACCAGGATCCGAATCGCCTTCGACATGGCTCGACTATATTGATCATCTGCATTGATCATCTGTATTGATCGCCAGCAATGTAACGCTGGCGAGTCAATGATCGGTTGCCGGTTCCGCTATGTGCATCGGCGGTCAGGGTCGCGGCCGCTCGCGCCGGGCGGCGAGGGCATCGGGTCGCGATGGTGGATCGCCGGCCTCGCGATTTGACAATATTCCTCTCCTTGACAAAAAGAATTTTCGGTGACAGGCTGGCCTCATGCAGGACGTCGAAGTGATCGAGGATGCCGCCGCCGCGGAGGCCTCGCTCGATCCCACCCGGGCCCGGCTGCTCGCCGAGCTGGCCGAGCCGCACACCGCGACCACGCTCGCGGCGCGCCTCGGGCTGGCCCGCCAGAAGGTCAACTACCACGTGAAGACGCTGGAGCAGCACGGTCTCGTGGAGTTGGTGGAGGAGCGCCGCAAGGGCAACATGACCGAGCGCGTGATGCGGGCGTCGGCCGCGGCCTACGTGATCTCGCCGGCGGCGCTCGCCGCCGTCGCGCCCGACCCGGCCCGGTCGCCCGACCGGCTGTCGGCGCGGTGGCTGCTCGCGCTCGCCGCGCGGCTGGTCCGGGAGACCGGCGCGCTCATCAACGGCGCGGCGCGGTCCCGCAAACCGCTCGCCACGTTCGGGCTCGACGCCGAGGTGCGGTTCGCCCGGCCGGCCGACCGTGCGGCTTTCATCGGCGAGATGACCGACTCGCTCGCCGCACTCATCAGCAAGTACCACTCGGAAACCGGTCGGCCGCACCGCGTGATCGTCGCGGTGCACCCGAGCATCACCGAAGACGCCGACCCGCCAGCAGAGGAGCAGAAGCCATGACACATCCCTTCGAGGTGACCGGTGAGATCACCGTCGACGCCACGCCGGACCAGGTCTGGGACGCGATCACGACAGGGCCGGGGGTCGACTCGTGGCTCATGGGGCGTACCGAGATCGACGGCGAGGGCCGGACCGCCACGTTCGAGATGTTCGGCGACAAGGCGACCTCGGCCATCACCGCCTGGGAGCCCGGCCACCGGTACGCGACGCAGGGGGACAAGAACCCGGACGGCACGTTCATGGCCTTCGAGTGGCTGATCGAGGCACGTGACGGGGGCGGGGCCGTGGTGCGGTTCGTCCACAGCGGACTGCTCGGCGACGACTGGGAAGCCGAATACAACGGGCTGTCCGTCGGCGACCAGGCGTACCTGACCAAGCTCGCGGTGTACGTCGAGCACTTCGCGCCGCGTACGGCGAAGCTGTCGACGTTCCTGCCCGGACCGGTCACCGCGGACTCGTGGGCGGCCATGACCGCGGCCGTCGGCGCCGGCACCGACGCGGCGGACGGGCAGCCGGCCCGGCTCACCGTCGCCGGCATCGAGCCGGTCGACGGGGTGGTGGAGTTCGTCCACGCGCCCAGCTTCGTCGGTATGCGTACCGCGGACGCCATGTACACGCTGGTCCACGGGTACAACGACATGATGTTCGCGACCGCGCACTACTTCGACGACAGCGACCGGACGGCCGAGACCGAGGCGTGGCAGGCCTGGCTGGGCACACTCGCGGCGCCGACCGACGCAGCCTGACCTGACGCAGCCTGACCTGAGCCTTGACCCGCCGAGGGTTGAGAGCGACCACACTGTCGCATATGGACGGCCCTTGGTTGTCGATGTTCTTCCTGTCGCGGGAAGAGCAACAACCAAGGGCCGTCGGGCTACGGTCGGCCGAGGGTTTCGGCGACCGCCATCGTGTCCTGGTAGAACGGATGCATCTCGCTGATCAGCCCGTCGCGGACCGTGATCAGCTGCATGACGGAGGTCTCCAGCGTCCGGCCGGTGGCTCGGGCCGTCAGGCGGCCCCGGTTCAGGACCACGATCGCGTCGTCGCCGACGACGAACCGCTGCTCCAGGAATTCCAGCGACTGCCACGCGTCGCTCATCGCGGCCATGAACTTCTCGATGCCGCCCGGCCCGCGCCAGATGCCGCCGTACGGAAGGCTGGACGCCTGGTACATCACCACATCGGGATGCAGGCACGCGGCGATCCCGCCGAATGAGGCCTTCCCCATGCCTCCGGCCGCGATGTAGGCGGATTCGGCGGTGTAGAACTTCTGCAGCACGTCCAACGTGCTCTCCTCGGTCACCCACCGATTGTGGCGACCCGGACGGCATGGGTCCGGCGGGAATCGGACGTGGTGATCCCGCAACGAAAGCCCTGCAATGAAGGCGCTGCAACAAACCTGCAAGCGTGAGCTATTGATCGGCGCGGATGCAGGTGCGAAGTTGTTCCGGTGTGGAATGCGCTTTCCAGCCCGCGGTCCCGTTCCGCGAAGGCGCGCTCCGGCCGGGAGGCTTGACCGATGTCGTGGTTCGCACGCCGCCGCTCCACCGTGATCCGCGCGGTCTCGGCGCTCGTCGTGGCCGTGGGCGCCGCGGGGCTCGTCCTCGCCGCCACCGCCCAGGCGGCGACTCTGTTCAGCGCGACGTTCGAGGACGGGACGCTGAACGCGTGGTCGAAGTCGGGCGGCACCTGGAGCGTGGTGGCCGACGGCAGCCAGGTCGCCCAGCAGGCCAACACGACCACGAACAACGCCCGCCTGTTCGCCGGGGACACAAGCTGGACGGACTATGTCGTGCAGGCGCGGGTGAAACCGCTGAGCATCGGCTCCGGCGGCCACGCCGCGCTGCTCGGCCGGGCCACCGGGTCGACCACGTTCTACCGGCTCGCGGTGGTGGAGGCCGGTCAGGTGCAGCTGCAGCAGGTCTGGAGCGGCACGGTCACGGTGCTGGCGACCTCCGCGCAGCCGGTGGCGGCCGGCTGGTCCACGCTCGCTCTGTCCATAGTGGGCAGTACGCTGACCGGCAGCGTGAACGGCACCACGGTGGTGAGCGCGACGGACGCCCGGATCACGCAGGGGCGGATCGGCCTGCAGACCGCGTACGCGAGCGCGGAGTTCGACGACGTGACGGTCTCGTCGGCGGGTTCGAGTCCATCGCCCACGGCCAGCGCCAGCACGGTTCCGAGCAGCAGCCCGAGCCCCAGCCGCAGCGCCGGCCCGAGCCCCAGTGCCAGCCCCAGTGCGAGTCCCAGTCCCAGTGCGAGTACGCCGAGCGGGACCCTGTTCGTCGCCACGAACGGCAACGACGGCAACGCCGGTACGCTGGCCGCCCCGTTCGCCACCGTGCAGAAGGCGGTCTCGGTCGTGGCGGCCGGCGGCACGATCGCGGTACGCGGCGGCACCTACGCCCTCACCACGAACATCACGATCGCCAAGAGCGGTACGGCCGCCGCCCCGATCACGTTGACGAACTACAACGGCGAGCACGTGACGATCGACGGCGAAGGATTGGCGTACACGCCGGGAGATGTGGGGTCGACGATTCCGGCCGCGCAGCGCGGTGCCGTGCACATGTCGGCGAACTTCTGGCGCATCACCGGCCTGGAGATCGAGCACGGCCCGTACGCGGTCTACTGCGACGGCTGCAACGACAACGTCTTCGACCGCCTGGTGACGCATGACAACTACGAGAGCGGCTTCCAGTTGCAGGGCACCTCGGCCCGCAACCAGATCCTGAACCTCGACAGCTACGCCAACCGCGATCCGCGCAAGAACGGGGAGAGCGCCGACGGTCTGGCGATCAAGCAGGGCGGCGGTTCCGGCAACCTCGTGCGCGGCGCGCGGCTGTGGAACAACTCCGACGACGGGTTCGACGCGTGGCTGTTCACCTCGCCGATCACGATCCAGGACAGCGTCGCGTACGGCAACGGGTACAACCGTTGGAGCATCCCGAACTACTCCGGCGACGGCAACGGCTGGAAGCTCGGCGGCTCCGACACGACCGGCCCGGCGGCGGCGCACACCGTCAGCAATTCGATGGCGTGGGGCAACTCGGCGGCCGGCTTCACGGACAACGGCAACACCGGCGCGATCGTCGTCAACCGGTGCACGGCGTACGACAACGTGAAGACGGGGTTCGACTTCGACGGCGGGTCGGTCGCGAACCTCACCGCCAACCTCGCGGTCGGCAACGCCGCCCCGGTCGCCCTCGGCTCGTCCACCGCCTCCGGCAATTCCTGGAACATCGGCGGCACCTGGACGCTGCAGAGCACCGACGCCTCGACCATCACCGGCGCGCGTACCGCGAGCGGGGCGATCCCGACGTCGGTCTATCTGGTGCCGGCGAACGGGGCGGCGGTCGGGGCGCACATCTGACATCCGGGTGCCGAAATCCGGGTGCCCGCGCGCCGGGCACCCGGTATGAATGCCCGGTGGACAGCTTCGCTATCAACCTCGCCAACTGGGACGAACGCGCCCCCGCCCATGCCCGGTCGGCCGACTACGGTCTCGCCAAGTTCGCCGCCGACCCCGGCCACCTCTCCGAGGTGGTGCGCTTCGACCAGCCCCGGCTCGGTGACATCGCGGGGCTGCGCGGCGTACACCTGCAGTGCCACATCGGCACCGACACCGTCTCGCTCGCCCGCCTCGGCGCGCGCATGACCGGCCTGGACTTCTCGCCCGCCGCGGTGGCCGAGGCCGCCCGGCTCGCCGAGGCCGCGGGCGTGACGGCCGACTTCGTCCAGTCCGACCTGTACGCGGCCGCGGACGTCCTGCCGAACGAGGCGTACGACCTGGTCTTCACGGGGATCGGGGCGCTGTGCTGGCTGCCGGACATCCGGCGCTGGGCGGCGGTCGTGGCGCGGCTGCTCAAGCCCGGCGGCCGCCTCTTCCTGCGGGAGGGGCACCCGATGCTCTGGGCGCTGCACGAGGACACCGCCGACGGGCTGCGCGTCGCGTACCCGTATTTCGAGACGCCGGAACCGCTGGTCTCCGACGAGCCGGGGACGTATGTGGACGCCGACCGCGAGTTCACGCACACGGTGAGCCACAGCTGGAACCACGGCCTGGGTGAGCTGGTCACGGCCCTGCTCGCCGAGGGTCTGCGGATCACGATGCTGGTGGAGCACGACAGCGTCCCGTGGAAGGCGCTCGACCAGGGCATGGTCGAGGACGAGCGGGGGGAGTGGCGGCTGGCGGAGCACCGCGAGCGGGTGCCGCTGACCTACACCCTGCAGGCCGTCAAGGAGTAAGCCGCGGTCCGCGAACGCTGCCGACGAGCGGCCGGTCTCGCCTCCTGCCGCTATTGCGCCCCGTACTCGCCGGTCGCGAGTACGGGTTCTGCGCCGTCCTCAGCCATGGCCTGGTGCGGTGCGGCCTCGGGCAGATGGCGCATCGGTCGGATCGTGACCAGCGCGGCCAGGATGAACAGCACACCGGCGACGGCGAGGATGGTGTCGTACGGCCCGAATGTCGTGCCGGCAACGGCCCGGTGCAGTGATTTCCAGGCTCCGCCGGCGAGAAGTCCGGCCAAGCCCATCCCGACTAGGTTTGCGAGCTGCACCAATGGGCTGAACACCGCGCTGACCCGGCCGATCATGTCAGGCGGGGTGACCCGCAACGTGATCGGTTGATCCGTCGCGTTGATGATGCCGACGGCGATGCCGAGCACGAAGCTCGCCGCGATCGCCGGTCCCACCGCGGTACACCGCGACAGCGCGATGATCGCGATGCCACCGCCGAGCAGCCCGAGCCACGGGAGCCGGCCGAGACCGACGACGCGCGCGACAACACCCGTGGTGATCGTGCCGAGGACGGCGCCGGTGCCGATCGCGGCCGATATCACGCCCACCCAGCCGGCGGACGCGTGCAGGTTGTCGACGACGAAGAAGACGACGACCGCGTTGATCGCGCCGACGCCGGCCATCAAGATCACCGCTCCGACGGCGAGTCCGACGAGCACCCTGCTGCCCGCGAAGAACCTGATGCCCGCGCGGAACTCGGTACCGAAGCTCGACCGCGCCCGGATGACCGGCTGCCCTGCGGCCGGAATGCCGATCGCTCGAACGTAGAGCCAGGAGATTCCGAAGCTGAGCGCATTCGCGATCAGCGCCCATTGCACACCGAACGTCAGCAGCAGCGGCGCCGCCAGCGGCGGCCCGAGGACCTGAGCGAGCGCCGTCACCGCCTGGAGCCGGCCGGAGGCGGTGGTCTGGTCGGCCGAGGGAACGATGGCGCCGATGACGGCCAGCCGTGACGGGTGGAAGAACTCGGCAAAGGAACTCGCCGCCGCCAGCACGGCGTAGAGGATCGCGAGCTGCGCCGCGGTGGAGATGGTGTGCTGGAGCAGCGGGATCGTCAGCAGCGCCGCGATGAGCAACATCCGGGCGGCATCGGCTACCAGCATGGTCCGCCGCCCGTCCCATCGGTCGACCCAGACGCCGGCGACGGGACCGACGAGGAGGGCGGGCACCGCGGTGGCGATCAACGCCCCGCTCACCGCGATCGGCGCCCACGACTTGCCGTCGGCGATGCGGGTGGCGATCCACAACATGACCGTCACCATGAAGACCATGTCACCGAAGGTGGAGATTGCCTGACCGCGCCACATCCGCTGCCAGTTCTTGTTTCCGGACAGCGGGGATGTGCGTACTTCCTCACTCATGGTGTGCACCTCTTGTCGTCGCTATCAGGGGTGGCGGCGATGACCGGCTCAGGCCGAGGGTTCGATGCCCGTGCTGACGAAGATGCGTGCGGCTCGGGACGAGGCTGGACGGCGCTCCGCATCGGAGGCGCGTTCCGCGTACCGCTCGAGAATCGCCACCAACTCGGCCTTGATCTCGGCCAGCTCCTCGGCCGTGACGTAGACCGACGCGGCGGCGACCATGTTCGTCGCCTGCCACTCCGGCGGCTCGGCACCGAGTCGGCGAATGCGTTCCTTGGCGCGTCCGACCTCGTGGTCGAGGAATGCGTCGGCGGCCGCGAACCCGGCGGCTTCCGTGTCGGCGTCGCCGGTGGGGCCGGACAGGTCTCCCTGCAGGGCGGCCGTCGCGCGCCACGGCTTCTCCCGGCCCGACGTGCCCGGGATCGGCTCCACATAGCCGTACTTGCGAAGGATTCCCAGGTGGTACCAGCAGCTGGCAACGCTCTCGTCGAGGATCTCGGCGCACCTCGTGGCCGTCACCGACCCGTCGCGCGTGACGACGTCGAGCAGCTTCCAGCGCAAGGGATGCGCGAGGGCGCGCAAGCGCATCGTCGCGAGCTTGGGATCGTCACCGGGATCGTTCTGCGCCATGTAATCAAGGTACCTTGATTAGTACTCCGTAATCAAGATGTCTTGATTACGGGGCGCATAGACCGGCCTCGTACGCGACGATCGCCGCCTGCACCCGGTTCGCCGTACCGAGCCGGGTCAGGATCGTGCTGACATGACCCTTGACGGTGCCCTCCACCAGGTGCAGCCGCCGGGCGATCTGCGCGTTCGACAGCCCCGCGCCGACCAGGGCGAGGACCTCGCGTTCCCGTTCGGTGAGGGCGGCGACCCGGCTCCGGGCGCCGGTCTCGCGGGTGCCGGAGCCGCGCAGCCGCTCGACGACCCGGCCGGCCACCGTCGGCGACAGGTACGCCCCGCCGGCCGCCACCGCGTGGACGCCGGCCAGCAGTTCCCGGGGATCGCCGGACTTCAGCAGGAAGCCGCGTACGCCGCTGTCGAGCGCCCGGGCGACGTACTCGTCCTCGCCGAACGTGGTGAGCATCGCGACGCCGGTGGCGGGCAGCGCCCGGACGATCTCGGCGGCGGCCGCCAGCCCGTCCAGGCGGGGCATGCGGATGTCCAGCAGCGCGACATCCGGCCGGTACGCGAGCGCGGCGTCGATCGCGGCCCGCCCGTCACCCGCCTCGGCGACCACCTCGACGGCCGGGTCGGCGCCCAGCAGCGTACGCACACCGGCGCGGATCAGCGTCTCGTCGTCGGCGAGCAGCACCCGGATCATCGGTCCTCCGATACGGCATGGGGCAGGACCGCGACGACCTCGAAACGGCCGCCGGTATCCGTGGCGCGCAGCGTCCCGCCCGCGAGCCCGGCCAGCTCGGTGAGCCCGGCCAGCCCGGAACCGCCGCCCGGCGCGCGGGCACCGCCCGGTACCCGCGGATTGGTGGCGGTGACCGTCGTCCGGCCGACTGTGGTGGTGGAGGTGGTGGTGGCGATGCGTACCGTCACCGGGGCACCGGGCGCGTGCTTGACCGCGTTCGTCAGCGCCTCCTGCACCACCCGGTACGCCGTTCCCGCCACGTGATCGGGCAGGTCGCGCGGCCCGCTCCAGGCGAGGGTGACCGGCTGTCCGGCGCGTACGGTGCGCTGGATCAGATCTTCGATGCTCTCGTCCGCCGGATGCAGCGGCGCCGGACGGTCGTCGCGCAGCAGGGTGACGATCTCCGCGAGCCGCCCGGTCGCGCTGCCCGCCCCGGCCCGGATCTCCCCGGCCGCGCGGCGCTGCGGCTCGCCGAGGCCGGGGTCGAGTTCGAGGGCCGCGGCGCGCAGCGCCAGCAGGCTCAGCTCGTGGCCGAGCGTGTCGTGCATGTCGTGGGCGATCCGGGCGCGCTCGCGCAGCCGCGCCCGCTCCGCGGTGACCGTGACCAGCTGGTCCTGCTGGCGCTGCCCGCGCCCCAGCACCCACGGAAGGATGGCCGACACTGCCAGCAACACCAGGCCCGTCACCCCGGTGACCAGGGCACCCAGGGCGGCCGCGCTGAAGATGATCAGCGCCGCGCGGGGTCGCACGCCCAGCCGGCCCGCCCGCAACGCGATCGCGAACAGGCCCGCCGCCAGCGCCACGCACCAGACGGGCACCGAGTCGTCGATCGCCGCCGCCGCCACGACGCCCGCCGCCGCGCTCACGGCCAGAGCCATGCCCGGGTACGCGATTCCCAAGTACGCGATTCCCGGGTACGCGATTCCTGGACATCCGATTCTCGGGTATCCGCCGATCAGCCCGACGCCGATCAGCAGCGCCCCGATCGCGGCGGCCGACAGCCACCAGGGTTCCGCCCAGGAGCCGACGAGGACGACGACCGCCGCCACCCCGACCGTGGTCAGGATGCCCGCGGGCACGGGGAGGCGGCGGCTCGTCATGATCAGCCGACCCTACCCGGCCGGGCCCACCGCCGGGCCAGGCTCGTTCCCAGGACCGTGAGGTTGACCACGGCCGCCGCGACGAGCCAGACGACCAGGGCGGGGCCGGCGTACCAGAGCTGGCCGAAGGTGAGGTCACGGCCGGCGAAGACGACACCGACCAGGGCGGGCAGGGCCAGCAGGACCGCCACCGGCCACAGCCGCACGACCATCCGCGCCAGGCGGCGGACCGTCCACCGGGGCCGGGGCTCACCGCGTACCACGCGGCGCACCGCCCGCAGGCCAAGGATGATGCTGAGCAAAGTGAACACCGCGAGGACCAGATCGGTGATCAACCGGACCGGCGCGAAACCGCCGGGCCGGTCGCCGCTCAGCACCGCCGCGAGCTCGTCCGCGAGCGCGTCGGTGCCCTCGTTGGCCAGGCCGACGCCGCTGTCACCGAGAACCACCACACCATGCCCGTCCGGCAGCAGAAGCTGGCTGGCGGTGTACGTGAACCAGATCCCGTTGTGGTGCAGCCGGCCGTCGGGGTCGCGCTGCCAGCCCATCGCGTACGTCGAGTGTGGACCGGCGGCGGGCGTGTGCATGGTTCGGAAGCTGTCCGCGCTCGCCAGGCTCTTCTGCCCGTGCTGCAGGATCAGCCACCGGGCCATGTCCTCGGCGGTCGACACGACACCGTCCGACCCGCCCACGAAACGCTTCGGCTCGGTGGCGCCGATCGCCGCCCCGTACGCGTACACGTGTCCGTCCGGGAATCCCGCTGGAAGATCCCGGGGCGTCTGCTCGATGCTGAACGTCGACGTCATCCCGGCCGGGCGGAGGACGTTCTCGCGGAGGTAGTCGTCGAACGGCCGGCCCGAGACCACTTCCACGATGCGGGCGACGAGGTGGTAGTTCGTGTTCGTATAGGCGTACGCGGTGCCGGGATCGGCGGCCAGCTTCGCCCCGCGTACGCGCTGCTCGGCTGCGGCCAGGGTGTCCGGCTGCGGCAGGCTCTTCTCGGGGAAGCCGCGGTCGCTGAGCCCCGAGGTCTGGTTCAGCAACTGCCGGACGGTGATCGCCGCGCCACGTGGGTCGGCGGTCCGGAACCCGGCCAGGTACCGCCCGGCGGGCGCGTCGAGCTCGATCCGCCCGGCCTCGACCAGCTGCATCGCGGCCAGCGCCGTGAACGATTTGGACAGCGAAGCGATCGGCATCGGCGTACGCGCGGTCACATCCCCGTACGCGTCCGCGTACAGCAGCCGGTCGCCGTCGGTCAGCGCGTAGGCGATCCCCGGATAGCCGGACGAACGGGCGAAGTCCTCGACGACCCGCCGCACGGCCGCCTCATCGACCCCACTGCCGGCAACACCGCCGACAACACCGCCGGCAACACTGCCGGCGGCGTACGCGGGAACGGGGACGGACAAGGCGACCGCCGCGGCGGTGACGACTCCCAAGATCTTGAACATGCGGCCACGGTAGGAATCGCGACCCCATGACCGCCTGAGCCGATCGTCGGTCGGCACCCCTGACTTTCGTCATGGACCGGGCGGTCGGAAACCTTGACAGCTGCGTGACCATGTAACCGAGGTGGTAGCCGTGGCGCAGGAGCGGGGCTGGCCGCGGACCGCCAAAGTCGTGGCCGTCCTGGTGTGCGCGGTGACCGTGGGCCCGGTCGTGTTCGTCTCACCCGTGCTGGCGGTGTTGCTGGCCGCGGTGTACTGGGCGTGCGTCTACGCCTACCTCGCTCGCCGCTACGGCCCGCGGCGCACGGCAGTCGAGCGGCGGAAGGAGGAGGACGCCCGGGAGCGGTACATGCGCTGGTTCCTGCGGTGGTTCCTCCCACCGATCGCGGTGCTGGTCCTGCTGCTGGGGCTGGCCGACATCGGGCCGGAATGGCAGGCCGCGCACCGCATCGGGCGGCCGGGGACGGTGACGTTGACCAGGCATGAGTGCGGGAAGCAGTCGTGCAACTGGTTCGGCGACTTCGCCAGCGACTGGGGCCAGGACATCCGCAAGGACGTGTACGTGCGCTGGGACCCACCCGGCGCTCGGGTCGGTCTGGCCGTGCGGGCATTGGACACGGGGGAGCGGGCCGGCGTCTACGGTTTCGCGGGCGAGGGCGGCTGGCACTACTGGTGGATCAGCGCTTGGAGCATCGCGGGCAGCATGGGGTATCTGCTGCTGTGGCTGCTCTGGGCGTCGGGCGCGGGCGGCCGGCTCGCGTCGGTTGCCGGCGGCAGGATCACCGCGATGCTCGAAGCCAGGGCGGCGCGGGACTCCGGCCGGGTGGATCCGACGGACCTCATACGATCCGCCATCGCCGGAGCGGAGGAGGCAAGGCAGTCCCACGGCAGTCTCATGGTCCCCGCTAAGCCGACAGCCGGCTCCACTGGGCGGTCGGTCTTCCGTTGAGCCGCCACGGATGCCCCTCGACCAGCGGCCGGCCCGCCGGCGCGTCCTCCCAGCTCTCCTGCCGCCCGAAGACGGTCAGGTCGAGCGCGTGGTAGCTGGTCATCAGCGCCTCGACACCCCGCCCCGTGGTCCAGTACGTCTCGTAGACGTCCTCGCCGTCGCGCAGGTAACAGGCGATGAATCCGAAATCGCGGCCGGCCGCCAGCGCCGGATCCGACCCGTACGCCGAGTACCACGGGAACTCGTACCGCATGAACTCGGCGAACGGGGCGCTCTCGGCGTACGGGCCCTGGGCGAAGACGGCGTAGGTGACGTCGCGGGCGTGCAGGTAGTCCAGCGGCGCCATGTGGCAGGTCGAGAACGTGCAACCCTCGCACTGCTCCTCGAACGGCGCCCCGTCGTGCCACATGTGGAAGTACGCGATCAGCATCCGCCGGCCCTCGAACACGTCCAGCAGCCGGGTCTCACCCTTCGGCCCGGTCACCGACACGTCCGGCACCCGGGTCATCGGCAGCCGCCGGCGGGCGGCCGCGATCGCGTCGCCTTCCCGGGTGTGCGCCTTCTCGCGTACCAAGAGCTCGTCGCGTTGGCGCAGCCATTCGTCGCGGTCGACGACCAGGGGCAGGGCGGTGGGTTCGGTCATGAGTGGTCTCCTTCCAAGACACAAGTACCGACCAGGCACCAGTACCGACGACACCACCGGCTCGAAGTCATCGGTCACCGATGACGATCACGCCCCGCTATCGTCAACATGGTCATGGGTGACAACTGGCTGGACGAGGCGTTCGACCTCCATCGGCGGGAACTGCACCGGCACTGCTACCGGCTGGCCGGCAACGTCCCCGACGCCGACGACCTGCTGCAGGAGACGTTCCTGCGCGCCTGGCAGGCCCGCGACCGGTTCGAGGGCCGGGCGTCGGCGCGTACGTGGCTGTACCGGATCGCCACCAATGCCTTCCTCGACGCCCGCAAGTCGACCGCCCGCCGCACCGTCCCGAGCGGCGATCCGCTGGAATGGTCGGCCGAGCTGGGTCCCTACCCGGACGCCCTGATCGGCCCGGACACCGACCTCGGCGCCCGCGAGACCGTCGAACTCGCGCTCATCGCGGCGCTGCGCTTCCTGCCGCCGCGCCAGCGTGCCGCCTTCGTACTGCGCGACATCCACGGCTGGACCGCGCGTGAGGTCGGCGACCTGCTCGGCGCGGCCGTCCCCGCCGTCAACAGCCTCCTGCAGCGCGGCCGCGACACCTTGCGCAGTCACGTGCCCGCCGATCCGGCCGACTGGCGCCGCCCGCCGCTCACCAGCGCCGACGAGGAGATCCTGCGCAGGTACGCGCAAGCGAGCCGCCCGGCCGAGTTCCGCGCCCTGCTGACCGCCGACGTACGCATCACCATGCCGCCGGAGCCGCCCGTCCTGGGGATCGCAGCGGTCGCGGAGTTCCTGGGCCGGCCGCTGGACTGGCGTACCGTGCCGTCCTCGGCCAACGGGCGGCCGGCGTTGATCAACTATCTGCGTACGCCGGGGGAGAGTGTCTACCGGGGGTTGGTGGTCGACGTGCTGCGGATCGAGGACGGGCGGATCGCGGAGATCAACGCCTTCGTCGGAGCGGGCCACGTAGCGGCATTCGGCCACATCACGTGGGAAGGCTGACTGTCACGCAGTCGCGCTGACCGACCGCAGCAGCCGGTCGACTGCCGAGGGGTCACCGATCACGGCGGCCTCGCCCCGGTCGCGGGCGCCCGAAAGCGTCGACGGGTCGGCGAGCAGCGCGCTGAACGTCGCCGGGTTCGTACGCAGAGACGCCGCCGCCGTCGCGGGCTCGCCGGCCCGCACCTCGGCCCGCCCCGCGGTCAGTTCGACTGTCCATACTCGACCGTCGAGTTCGACGCGGCACGTCAGCGGGGGTGCCGCCGGGTCGGGCCGGGCGGCGAGGCCCAGGTAGAACATCACGGAGGTCGCGCTGAGCGTGGCCGGCTCCGGCGGCTGCGGCGCGTCCATGCCCCAGTCGCTCAGCGCGAGCAGGACGGGCTCCAGCTTCCGGCCGCGGGCGGTCAGCTCGTAGACCTGGGGGCCGTCCGCAGGCGCCGCCGTACGGCTGATCACGCCGTTGTTCTCCAGCTCGCGCAACCGGTCGGACAGCAGGTTCGAACTGATGTTGGGCAGGGCGTGCCGCAGGTCGGAGAAGCGTTGCGGTGCGAAGTGCAGTTCGCGGACGACCAGCAGGGCCCAGCGCTCACCGACGACGTCGAGCGCCCGGGCGATCGCGCAGATGTCCCGGTAGCTGCGGCTGGTTGGCATGACCACTCTCCTCGTCCCGCGGGATCCTAAACCACCGCGTACGCCGGTTGTATTTAACAACCGACTGTGGTTAGTTTAATGCACCAGACATGATCATTGGGAGGGGAATCATGAGCGGGTTGCTGCTGGAGAAGAAGACCGCGGTGATCTACGGCGGTGGGGGCGCGATCGGCGGGGCCGTCGCCCGGGTCTTCGCCCGGGAGGGCGCGCGGGTGTTCCTGGCCGGTCGGACGCAGGCGAGGCTCGACGCCGTCGCGGCCGACATCGCGGCCGCGGGCGCGACGGCCGAGACCGCCGCGGTCGAGACGGCAACGGTGGACGTCCTCGACGAAGAGGCCGTGCAGCGGCACGCCGCCGCCGTGGCGGAGGCGGCCGGCGGGATCGACATCGCCCTGAACGCCACGAGCTTCATGCACGACCAGGGGACCCTGCTGGCGGACCTGTCGCTGGCGGAGTTCATGCGGCCGATCGACGACTTCCTGCGGTCGCTGTTCATCACCAGCAAGGCCGTGTCACGGCACATGGGCGGCGACCGGCCGGGCGTCGTGCTGACCCTGTCCGAGCCCGGCGCCAAGCTCGCCGTCGGCGGCATCCTGGGCCACGGCGTCAGCGCGGCCGGCAAGGAGGCGTTCTCGCGCCTGCTCGCGGCCGAGCTGGCCCCCGCCAACATCCGGGTCGTCGCCATCCGGCCGCACGCCGTCGCCGACGCGCCGGCCGCGGGCTCCTACACCGGGGAACTCTTCGCCAAGATGGCGGCTGCGGGCGGGCAGTCCGTCCAGGAGTTCCTCGACGGCGGCATGGCATCGGGAACGCTGCTGCGGCGGCTGCCCACGCTCGCCGAGGTCGCGGAGACGGCCGCCTTCGTGGCGTCCGACCGCGCCGCGACGATGACCGGAACCGTGATCAACGTGTCCGGCGGGGCGCTGACGGACTGATCCGGCCGGATCATCCTGCGCGACCGTCCGCGCGGGGCGATACACGCCCCGCGCGGACATCACCCCCGCAGGTGGGGCACCCTGAGAGCATGAGTACCGCGCTGCGGGCCGCCGGCCTCGCGGACATCACCGTCGCCCCGATGGCCGGCGGTCCCACCACCCCGGCGCTGGTCACCGGCGCCGCCCGGGCCGGCGCCGTCGGCTTCCTCGCCGCCGGGTACAAGACGCCCGCCGTCGTCGAGGACGAACTGCGCGCGGCGGCCGGCGTACCGCACGGGCTGAACATCTTCGTGCCCTCGCCCCCGCTCGCCGATCCCCGGCCCATCGAGCACTACCGCACCGCGCTACAGCCCGAGGCCGACCGCTACGAGATCGACCTTCCGCCGGTACGCGTGGACGACGACGACTTCTTCGCCGACAAGGTCCAGTTGGCGGCCGCGTACGCGGTGCCGCTGGTCAGCTTCGCGTTCGGCGTACCGGACGCGGAATCGGTGCGGCTGCTGCGCGGAGCCGGCTGCGCGGTGCTGATCACGGTGACCTCCGCGCGGGAAGCGGCCGAGGCGCTGGCCGTCGAGCCGGACGGGCTCGTGGCCCAGGCGGGTACCGCCGGCGGGCACGCGTCCACCACGAACCCGGCCGGCTACACCGGGACCACGACGGCCGCCGAGGTGCTGGCGAGCGTACGCGCGATGACGGAACTCCCGGTCGTCGCGGCGGGCGGGACGGCGGGACCGGCCGACGTGCGGGCACTCCTCCGGGCCGGGGCCGCATCCGTCCAGTGTGGAACGTGGTTCCTCCTCGCCGACGAGGCCGGCACCCGACCGGCCCACCGCACGGCGCTCGTCGCCGGCAGCGCTGCCGGGACTGCTGCCGGGACTGCCGCCGGGACTGCTGCCGGGACCGTCGTCACCCGGGCGTTCACCGGCCAACCCGCGCGGGCGCTGCGCAACCGATTCACGGAGGCGTACTCGGAGATCGCGCCCATCGGCTATCCGGCCGTGCACCATCTGACGGCGCCGATCCGGGCGGCGGCCGCGGCGCGCGGCGACGCGCAGGCGCTCAACCTCTGGGCCGGCACCGGCTACGCGTCCATCCGCCCCGGCCCGGTCGCGGATCTGGTGGCGGCTCTCCGGGACTGACATACGTGTAGGGGTGCAACGGTGACCGGGCGACGGCGGACGATGCGTCGCCCCACTCGCCTGGCAGTGGAGGCGCCGGAGCGAAGCGGAGGTGCCGGAGCGGTCTCCCGCGCGAGGAGCGGAGGTGAGATCGACGGACCCGGGACCCGAATGTGATCTTGAATTTGATCTTGAATTGAGCTCTTCGCCTGAGAGCGCTCTCAGGTCTAACCTTCAGCCCGATGAGCAGATTCAAGCCGACGATCGAGGACGTCGCGCGGGCGGCGGGCGTCTCCCGCGCGACCGCCTCGCGCGTGGTCAACAACGCGCCGGGCGCCTCCGGACCGCTGCGCGACCGGGTGCACGCGGCCGTCGCCGAGCTGGGTTACCGGCCGAACGAGGTGGCCCGGGCGCTGGCGTCCGGCCGGCCGCGGGCGGTCGACGTGGTCGCGGTCACCTACGGCCCCGGCATCGGCTGGCTCGGTACGCATCCCTACTTCAGCCGCGTCCTGGCCGGGATGATGCCGGTGCTGGAGGGCGCGGGCGCCCAGTTGCGGCTGCACTCAGTAAGCCGGGACACAGGCTGTGGGGGCACAGGCGACGGGAACACAGGCGGACGGGAAGCGGCGGCCGCGGCGATCGACGAGATCGCGGCGAACGCCACGCTCGGTGCCGTGCTCGCCGACGTGACCCCGGACCTGGCGACACGGTTCCTGCGCCGGTGCCGCCGGACCGTCTCGATGGTCCCGACCAGCTCCGCGGTGCCGGGCATGGAGGCCGACAACGTCGGCGGCGCGTACGCGGCCGTGCACGAGCTGTACCGCCTCGGCCGTCGCCGGATCGCCGCCATTCACGGGCCCGAGTTCAACCCGTGCGCGATCGACCGGCGTACCGGGTACCGGCGGGCGGTCGCGGAGCTGGGCCTCGGCGAGCACAGCGCGGACGGCGGCTTCCATCGCGAAGGCGGGTACGCGTCCGCCCGGACCCTGCTCGACCAGGACCCCGGCATCGACGCGATGTTCGTCGCCTGCGATCTGATGGCGGCCGGCGCCGTCCAGGCGATCACGGCGAGCGGCCGGCGCGTACCGCAGGACGTGAGCGTCATCGGTTTCGACGACAGCATCGCGGCCGTCTGCACCAATCCGCCGCTGACCACGATGCGGCTGCCGGTCGAGGAGATGGCCGCGGCCGCCGCACGCCTGCTCCTGGAGGGCACGCCCGCGGCCGGATACCGGCAACGGTTCCCGGTCGACCTGGTCGTCCGGGCGAGCAGCGGGCACGGACAGTGACTGACGTGGATCTCGCTCTCGACCCGCCGGTACGCACCTCGGCGCTCCGGCTCACCCTCGCGTCCCCGCTCTACGGCGGCGCCACCGCCGCCCTGTTCCTGTCCGGCCTCGGGTTCTCGGCGGCCGCCCCGCAGATCGCGTCGTTCCTCGTCGACGATCTCGGCGGCTCGCTGACCACGGCCGGCCTGTTCTACCTGACGAGCCTGACCGCGCCGGTCGCCGGCTACCTCGTGGGCCGCCGCTCCGACCGCACCGGCGGCCGCCTCGGGCTGTTCCGCCTGTGTGCCGTGGCCGGGTTCGCGGGCTGGGCCGGGATCGCGTACTCGCCGTGGCTGTGGCTGCCCTACGTGATCAGCGCGGTCGTCCTCGGCTTCGCCGGAGCCGCGACGTCGCAGCTGTTCGCCGCGGTCCACGATGAGAGCCCCGGCAATGACGGCGGCCCCGGCAACGACGGCGTGGTGGCCGTGGTGCGGATGGCGCTCACCGCCGGGTGGGTCGTCGGGCCGGTCGCGGGCGCCTTCCTCGCCGCGCAGACCTCCCTGCGGACCATGCTGCTCGCGACCGCCCTGTGCACCCTCGCCCAGATCATTCCACTGGGGACACTGCGTACCCGGGCGGTCACCGTCGTCCGGGACCGGCCCGCGAGCCCCGGCCCGCGCGCGATGCTGCCGCTGCTGGCCTTCACCGGTCTCTACGTCCTCGTGTACGCGGGTGAGCCCGTCAAGTACGCGTACCTGCCGATCTACATGCGCGAGCAGCTCGGCTTCCCGGCCGGGCTGAGCGGCGCGATCATCGGCATCCAGCCGCTGGTCGAGATCGTGCTGATGCCGCTCGCCGTGATCGTCGCCCGCCGGACGGGGATGATGCGCCTGATGGTCGCCGGCGCGGGCTTCGGCGTCGCGGCCAACCTGTGCTTCGCGCTGTCCGGCAGCGCGGCGGGCCTGTTCGCCGGGCAGGTACTCATGGGCGGAGTGTGGGGCGTGTTCGCGGCGCTCGGGATCATCGTCGCGCAGCGGCTGCTGCCGACGGCGGTCGCGACGGCGTCGGCGGTCTTCCTCAGCTCGACCGCGCTCGCCTCGGCGATCGGCGGGGCGGCCGGGGGCCTCGGCGCGGCCGGGATCGGGCTGCCGCACGTCTTCCTCCTGCCCGCCTGCTTCGGCCTCGCCGCAGTGGCGGGCCTGGCCGCGATGACCCGCCGCTCACCCGCCCTCTGATCCCCGCCCCCTCGATCCCGGGCTCCGCCCGTCGCGCGGAGGCCCGTACACCATCGGGCTGACCGTCGGCGGCAGCGTCCCGGTCGGAGGCTTCGACCTCACCGTCACCTACCGCGCCAAGACCCCCTGGACCTGAGCGGTCGGCCACCCGGTGGCATCCTTCGGACGCCACCGGGCGCCGGTGTCTTTCGGCTACAGAGGATTGATCCGCTTGCGAAGCCGCACGACATCGTCCACTTCAACCGTCACGTCAAGCTGCACGACGTCATCCGGGGGTGCGTTGAACCGCACCCAGTAGAACTGGTCTTCCGAGCTTCCCGCGCCCTGCATCTGCCTGAACGTCAGCGGCTCGCCCGACGCCGTTACGGCCGAGCAGCTGATACGGGCCGGCGGCCCAGCGCTATGCGGCGCGGAGGCTATCCAGAGCCAAAGGTTCTTGGGGCTCTCCGCCACGGCGAGTATCTCGACGCCATCGCCCACGTCATCCTCGTGATCGACTACAGTCCATTTACGCACGTCATGCAGCACAGGGGAGAGTGTAGACCGAACCCCATCCCGGATAGGGGGTGAAGGGGTTCTGGTTGAAGCTCGCGTAGATCGCTGTTTCCCACCGCGTGTTTGTCGTTCCCAGGCAGGTCGTGAACCAGCTGTCACCGTCGCCCGAAGAGACCCTCTGGAAGAATTGGGTCTCCTCCAGGACCTTGTGCTCCCGGTCGCCTGTCCCCTGAAGGGTGTACAGCTCCAAGGTGAAGGTGAGCAGTCCGGTCGTGTCGCAGTCGATGCGCCCGCCATAGTGGACGCTGCCGTAGGTGCCGCCGGAGCTGGAGTAGCGAGGCGGTAGCAGTGCGCGACCGCGAGGAGCGGCTTGGGGGAACGCTTGCAGCGAAGATCCGCGCCTCCTTGACGTACTATCGAAGCCTCGTAGAGCTCGATGGCTTCGAGCTTCGCCTACACCCCACGACGCTCTACAACAGCCTGTTCCGGTACGACGACGACGTGTTGGCCAACTCGCACGTGTACGGTCAGCCGGCGAGTCTCAACCCCACGTGGCACGTGCGGCGTGTCGACGGCGGCGCGTTGTTCGGGCTCTACAGTGAGAGCTTTAACGCCGTATGGGAAACGGCGCTGCCGTGGCTCGGAACGGAGGTGTGACGACGTCATGGGACGTATTGAATACTGGCACGATCCCTCCGCCCCCAAGGCAAACAGTCTCGTACCGGCCTGCGGAGTCCTAGCGATCAATCGAGATGGCCGCATACTGCTGCAACGACGGCGAGATACCGGGCAGTGGGCGCTTCCCATGGGCAAGATGGAAATCGGTGAATCACCAACCGCCTGTGCCGTGAGGGAGACGCTGGAGGAGACGGGCATCGAAGTCGAGCTGACAGGCCTCCTGGGGATCTTCTCGGACCCCACTCACATCGTGGCGTACACAGACGGCGAGGTGCGCCAGGAGTACGAGGTCACCTTTCTCGCCCGCCCGATCGCGGGTGATCCAACCTCCAACGATGAAGCCAGCGAAGTGGGCTGGTTCCGCATCGACCAGATCGATGATCTTGATATCCATGGGACGATGCGCCGTCAGATCGCGCACTACGTGAACGACACGATGCCACACTTTGACTAGCGTGTGGCGAAGTCGGCCACAAATGTGCTCTCAGCTGCTAGAACTCGGGACCTTGGCGAGTGGCGGCGCCACCCCGGTGCCATGAAAAGGACGCCCTCAGCCATGATTGCCGTTCAGTACATGGTCCACGCCGTCGAGCCGGACCCCCTCCAGCGGTGAGCGAGGCTCCCGAGTACTCCAGGAAGCGGACAAAGATGCCAGCTGAGCGTCATCTAGTGTCTGGCTGAATTATGTTCAAGCAGCTCAAGGGCGATTCTCCAGAATCGCGGCCTGTGACGACGTGCGAATACCTGATCCGCGCGGGATCAAGAGGGTCGCGGGGCTGGCGTCGGCGGCCGTCGCGGGGCAAGCTGGTGGATCATGATCGGCCACGATCCCCCCGGGGCACAGCATCCTCCGGTTGCGCAGCACGCCATCGCCGCGCCCCGGCTCGTCGGGCGTGACCGCGAGCTGGCGGCGCTGCGCGCCTTCGTGCGGGACGGGTCGGGCGTGGCGCTCGTCGAGGGCGAACCCGGCGTCGGCAAGTCCCGCCTGGTCCGCGCCGCCGTCACCGGTCCGCACACGCTGCTCGCCGTATGCCCGCCGTTTCGCGAACCGCTGACGCTCGGCACCATCGTGGACGCCCTGCGGAACGCCGTCGGTACGCCGGAGGGGCTGGCCCTCACCCCGCTCGCGGGTGCGCTGCGGCCCGCGTTTCCCGAGTGGACGGACCACCTGCCGCCCGCGCCCGAGCCCGTCGCGGACGCCTCGGCCGCGCGGCACCGGCTGCTGCGGGCGCTGGCCGAACTGCTCGCGGCGCTCGGCGTACGGGTGCTGGTGGTCGAGGACGTGCACTGGGCCGACCCGGCCACGCTGGAATTCCTGCTGTTCCTGGCCGCCCGCCCGGCCGCCGAGGTCGCGCTGGTCGTCAGCTACCGGCCCGAGGACGTCCCCGCCGACTCGCTGCTGCGGCGGCTGTCGGCCCGCGGCACGCTCCGCGTCGAGCTGTCCCCGCTCGACGTCGCGGACACCGCCGAGCTGATCTCCTCGATGCTCGCCGGGGAACCCGTCTCGCGCCGGTTCGCCGCCTTCGTGCATCAGCGTACGGAAGGGGTGCCGCTGTCGGTCGAGGAATCGGTCCGGCTCATGCACGCGCGCGCCGACCTCGTGCGTCGCGACGGGCGCTGGGTCCGCCGCCGGCTCGCCGACATCGCGGTGTCCGCGACCGTCCGCGACGCCGTCGGCGAGCGCGTCGACCGGCTCGATCCGCAGGCCCGCCATCTCCTGTACGCGGCGGCCGTCCTCGCCGCGCCCGCCACGGAATCCGTTCTCGTGGGGGTCGCCGGACTGTCCGAAGAGGACGCTCTGGATGCGACGCTGGCGGCGCTCGACTCCGGCCTGCTGGTGGCCGACGAGCGGGGCCGGCTCGCGTACCGGCACGAACTGGCGGCCCGGGCGGTGCACGACGCGATCCCCGTTCCGTGGCGCCGCCGGGCCCACGAGCGCGCGGCCCGGCTCCTGGAGACCGCCGAACCCCAGCCGCTGCTGCGCCTCGCCCGCCACCATCGCGAAGCCGGGGACACCGCGTCGTGGTGCGCGTACGCCGAACGGGCCGCCGCGCGTACGCTCACCGCCGGTGACGAGGACGGGGCCGTGGCGCTCCTGCTCGACCTGCTGCTGCACGCCGAACTCGATCTTCCCGTCGTGCTGCGGCTGGCCCGGATGATCCCGCTGAGCAGCGTCACCGATCCCGCCCGGTACCGGGAGCTGGCCCGCGTACTCGGGAACGGCAGAACTAGCGAGGACGGCGGCGCTGTCAGGAACGGCGGCGTACCCGGCGAGGGGAGCGCGGCGGCCGAGGCGCTGGCGTTGTCCGGGGAGGTGCTGTTCTACCTGCAGGAGTACGACGCCGGGCGGGCCGCGATGGAGGCGGCGGTCCCGGGGCTGGCCGACCGTCCGGCCGCGGCGGCGCGGGCGATGATGCTGCTGGCCTTCCCGCGGGGGCGCGGTGTGCCGGTGAGCGCGCACCGGCGGTGGCTGGAGCGCGCGGCGCCGCTGACGCACGCGCTGCCGCCGCCCGACCGGTTGCGGCTGGTGATCGCGAGTGTGACCGCGCGGCTGACGCTCGGCGACCCGGTGGGCTGGGCGGCGGCGGCCGAGATCCCGGACGTCCCGGCCATGCCGGAGCTCGCGTCGCTGGTGACCGCCGGGCAGCTCAACCTCGGCCACGCCGCCCTCGTCTGGGGCCGGTACGCCGACGCGCGCGACCGCCTCGACCATGCCAGATCGCTCGCGGAGCAGCACGAGCACCTGCTGCTGCACGACATGATCCTCACGACGCGGGCGCACGTGGACTGGTTCACCGGCGCGGACTGGGCCGGCCTGCTGCCGAGGGTGACCGCGCTGGCCGGCGATCCGGCGGTGCAGCCGCTGACCCGCAGCGAAGCGACCGTCGTGATAGGACATCTGACCGCCGCCGCGGGCGACCCCGACACGGCCCGTGCCCAGTACGCGATCGCGATCGGCCTGGCCGAGCAGGCGGGCGCGGACGATCATCTCGTCGAACCGCTGGCCGCGATCGGGCGGCTGCTGCTGCGCGGCGGCTCGGCGGACGAGGCGGCCCGGACCTCCGGCGCGGCGGCGGAGCTCATCGAGGACAAGGGCCTGTGGCTGTGGGCCACCGAACTCCTCCCGGTACGCCTCGACGCCCTGCTCGCTGTCGGCCGCCCGGATGAGGCGGCGGCGTTCCTGGAGGCGTACGCGGGCGGGATCCCGCAGGGGGCTCCGGCTCCGGCGGCCGCCCTGCTCCTCGGCCGGGCGATCCTGCACCAGGTGAGCGTGCGCCCCAATCCGGAAACGTTTGCCGCCGCAGCCGACGCGTACGCGAGCATCGGCCGGCCCTACGACGCCCTGCTGGCCAGGGAACGGCAGGCGCGGTGCCTGCTCGATCTCGGCCGGCGGCCGGCTGCCGAGGCGCTGCTCGCGAGCACGGCCACGGCCCTGCGGGCGCTGGGGGCGACGGCCGACGCGGCCCGGCTGTCGGCACCGGCGCAACCGCGCCGCCGCGGCCGTCCCGGGTACGGCGACCGGCTGTCCCCGCGCGAGGTCGAGGTGGTCCGGCTCGTCGCGGCCGGGCAGACCACCCCGCAGATCGCCGAGGCGCTGACCCTGTCGGCGAAGACGGTCGGCGGGCACATCGAGTCGGCGATGCGGAAACTGCGGGTCTCGTCGCGTACCGCCCTGGCCGTGGCGGCCGTCGAACAGGATCTCCTCTGAGCAGGACCCCGTGATTTATCCGGGTCGGGCGGGCCGGATTTAAACCCGGCATCTGCCGCCTCGTCACCGCCGTCCGGCGTGCCAAGACTCAGTGCGTGAGCACCGACGACGAGCCGACCGGCTCACCGCCGCCGCCCGCCGGGGAGGCCGTCCCGCCAGCGGCCTCCACCACCACGCCCGCATCGGAGCGTGCCACCTCCGATGTGGAGCGTGGTGGCGCCGCGACCGCCGGCCCGCGCGACGACGAGTACGAGCCCCTGTGAAGGAAAGGCATACCCCCATGTCACCACCCCTGTCCGCGCGGCGCTGGATCATCGCCGCGCTGTCCCTGGCCCTCGCCCTCACCCCCGCGGCGGCCTCCGCCCTGGCCCCCTCACCCGCCGCGAAGACCGGCACCCCCGGACTTTCCGCCGATCCCAGCGTCCGCGACCGGTACACGCCGGCCGGCTGCAACCAGTGGACCTCCGCGAAGACCGCGCAGTGCTACGCCATGGTGCTCACCGGCACCGACCACCGGCTGCGGGCCGCCGCGGCCGCCGACGGGCCGCCCGCGACCGCGCTGGGGCCGGCCGACATCCGCGACGCGTACAAGCTGCCGGACGGGGGTCAGGGGCAGACGGTCGCGATCGTCGACGCGCTCGGCAACTCCCACGCCGAGGAGGACCTCGCCGTGTTCCGGTCACACTACGGGCTGTCCGCGTGCACCACCGCCAACGGCTGCTTCCGCAAGGTCGACCAGCACGGCGGGACGGCGTACCCGCCCGACGACCCGGGCTGGGGGCTGGAGACCGCGCTCGACCTCGACGCCGTCTCGGCCGCCTGCCCGAACTGCCACATCCTGCTCGTCCAGGGCGACTCCGCGTCCGTCGACGACCTCGCCGCCGCGGTCGACACCGCCGTACGCCTCGGCGCCGGTTTCGTGTCCAACTCTTACGGCGTACCGGGGGAGTTCGCGGAGCAGGTGCAGTTCGACGAGCACTACACGCATCCGGGGACGGTCATCACGGCGTCCACGGGGGACACCGGCTACATCGTGAACTTCCCGGCGGCCAGCCCGGGTGTCGTGTCGGTCGGCGGAACCAGCCTGACCCGTGACGGCTCCGCGCGCGGCTGGCACGAATCCGCCTGGGGCAGCCCTGCCGGCGGCCCCGGTGCCGGGTCGGGCTGCTCGACCTACGAGGCGAAGCCCGCGTACCAGAACGGGGTGGACACCGGCTGCGACCGGCGCGCGATCGCCGACCTCTCGGCCGTCGCGGACCCGGCGACGGGCCTCGGCGTCTATGACACGACCAACGGCGGCTGGCTGCAGGTGGGCGGGACGAGCCTGTCGTCCCCGCTGACGGCGGCCATGTACGCGCTCGCCGGCCGCCCGGCCGCCGACACCGACCCGGTCGCGTTCCCGTACCACGACCCGCAGCGCTCGGCGCACCTGTTCGACGTGACCGACGGTGCGGTGGCCGACTGCGGTACGCAGCTGTGCCAGGCGGCGCCGGGCTGGGACGGGCCGACCGGCCTGGGCAGCCCGAACGGCGTCGGCGCGCTGAGCAGCGGCCCGCACGGGCGCATCGCCGGGCGGGTGACCGACGCGGACGGCAAGCCGCTCGCGGGCGTCACCGTGAAGGCCGACCCCGGCGCGTACGCGACCACGACCGCGGCCGACGGCACGTACGCGATCGACGGCGCGCTCGTCGGCGGCTACACGTTGACGTTCGACAAGTACGGCTACGGCACGGTGTCCGGCCGGTCGGCGACCGTCGCGGAAGGACAGACGGCGACGGTGGACGCGCAGCTGCATCCGGTGGACAGCAACGTCCTCGCCGGCACCGTGACGGACGGCTCCGGCCACGGCTGGCCGGTCTACGCGCGGATCACCATCGACGGCTACCCCGGCGACCCCGTCTACACCGACCCGTTCACCGGCGCGTACGCGGTGCGGCTCGTGGACGGCCGCGACTACACCGTCCACGTGCAACCGGTGTACCCGGGCTACGAGACCGCGGCGGAACCGGTGCACCTGGGCGGTGCCGACGTGCGGCACGACGTGCGGATCTCCGCCGACCTGACGGCCTGCGCGGCGCCGGGCTACCGGTGGAACGGCTACGGGAACGGTTTCACCGACCGCTCCGGGTGGCGCGCTCAGGGCTGGGTGTTCGACAACCCGGCGAACCGGTCGGCCCCGCCCGGTGGCGACGACACCTTCGCGCTCGCGTCGGGCGGCGGGGACGCGTACCTGACCTCGCCGGCCGTGAACCTGGCCGGGCAGTCCGCGCCGGAACTGCGGTTCGACAGCGCGTACTACGCGAAGGCCGGCCGCCAGCACGCGACCGTGGAGCTCAGCGTGGACAACGGCCGCCGGTGGACCACCGTGTGGCGGGCGGCCGACGCCAACGTCCTCGGGCCGCAGACCGTCGCCGTGCCGCAGGCCGCCGGGCGCACGCAGGTCCGGGTCCGATTCCACTACCAGGCCCGGGACGGCTGGTGGTGGGGCGTCGACGACGTCTTCCTCGGTACACACACCTGCGTCACCGCCGGCGGCGGACTGGTCGCCGGGGTCGTCTCCGGACCAGGCCCGGACGGCAACACCACCGGGACCGGGATCGACAACGCGACCGTCGCCGGGCCGGGGAGCGTCGCGCTGAGCGCGGCGTCCGAGGATCCGGCTCTGCCGCACGGCTTCTACTGGCTCTTCGCCAACGGCTCGGGCACCTACACCGCCTCCGCGAAGGGCTACCTGACGGCGTCGGGCCCGGTCACGGCCGCGCCGGACCACGTCACCCGCAAGGACTGGACGCTCACGGAAGGAGCGGCCCGATGAATCCGCGCAGACAATCCATGCGCCGCATAGGGATCGCGGTGGCGGCTTCGGCCCTGCTGGCGACCGTCACCTCCGCCGCCGTCGCGGGTACGCCCGCCGCGGCAGCCCGATCCGGACTCCCGGTTGCGGCACAGCCCGTCACCGGGCCGGTCGTAGTACCGCTCGTCACCGGCGACTCGGTGCGGCTCAGCGGCACCGGCAAGATCACCGAAGCGGGGGCGAAGGTGACCGCCACCGCGCAGCCCCGGCCCGGCGGTCCCGCGATCCGGGTCACCGCGACCGGGTCGGCGGGCGGCGTGCAGCGGATCACCGCGCTGCCCGCCGACGTCGCCCGGCTCGGCGCCGCGGTCGACCCCGGCCTGTTCGACGTCACCTGGCTCGCCGCCCACGGCTACGCGGCCAAGGACGCCAAGCTGCCGGTGGTCGTCCAGTACGCGGGCACCGCCGACCCGAGCACCCGCTTCCCCGGTGCTGTATTCCCTGGGGCGACGGTCACCAAGGCGAATGCCGACCACACCGCCGAACTCGCCGTCGACCTGGGCCAGGCCGCTTCCTTCTGGACCGCGGTCGCGCCGGGCGGCCGGCTCGGTTCCGGTATCGCGCGCCTCTGGCTCAAGGACCACATCCTCGGGTACGCGAAGCCGGCCTCTTCCGGCACGGCGGCTTCTCCCGGTGCGGCGGCCTATCCGGTGACCGTGACCGTGCACCTGGGCGCCGACAAGGACCACTCGGTGTTCGCCTGCAACGGTCTGCGCACGACGATGTGCGTGATGGGCGTGACCCTGATGGGCGTCACCGGCCCGGCCGCCGGCCAGACCTTCACGGCCAACCTGCTCGGCTGCGCCGACGTCGACCCGTGCACCACCTACGGATTGCAAGCCAACGTCCCGTCGGGCACCTACTGGATCAACGGCTGGGTGTCGTTCTACCGCGACGCGCTCGACCAGAACGTGTGGCTGGAGAAGCCGGAGGTGACGGTCGCCGGGGCCACGGACGTGTCGTTCGAGGTGGCGGACGCGCGGCAGATGTCGGTCCAGACGCCGCGTCCGTCCTCCGTGTACAACGCGATGCTGCAGGACACCCGTACGCTGCCCGACGGCCAGTACATCTCCGACATGATGTTCAGCTCGTACGGCAACCACCAGTACTGGGTGACGCCGTCCGACCGGGCCGCCACCGGCCAGTTCCGGGTGGAGCTGGGCTGGGCGGCCGGACCGACACCGGTGGCGATGACGGTGAAGGGCGGCCCGGCCCTGCACCCGCTCTATCCCACGTACGCCTCCTTCCCCGGCTACCCGATGTACCGGCTGCAGGGTCGCGGGACGGTCGGCGTGGTGGCCGCGGGCGAGGGGACCGAGGCGGACTTCGCGAAGGTGAACGCCCGGGGCAAGCTGGTCCTGCTGACCGTCGCGAGCAGTACCGGCCTGCGGTGCTACGGCGGCTCGATGGGTGAGGTGGCGAGCTGGCAGCTGCAGAACGCCATCCGGGCCGGTGCCGCCGGGGTCCTCGTGGACCCGGAGACCCCGTCGGTGACGCCGGGTGAGTTCTGCGCGCTGCCGGTACTGGGCGGCTGGGTCGTCGGCGAGGAGCCCGTCCCGGCGATGCCGTTCGTCTCGGTCACCCCGTCCGACGCGGCCGCCCTGCGGACCCGGCTCGCGAAGGGCCCGGCGAGCATCGCGTACGCCGACGGCGGCCCGGCCACCGAGGTCTACGACCTGAAGTTCTACGAGCAGGGTGGGCTGCCGGCCGACCAGCGCTTCGTGGTCCGGTCCGCGGACCTCGCGCCGACCCGGGCCGTCTACCGGACCGATACGGCCGACGACGTGCTGGACTACCGGTTCACCGCGGCGTTCCAGCCCAGCGAGTTCCTCACCGGCGGGGTCGCGGACGCCGTCGGGGCGCCCGTGACGCGGACCGAGTACACCGGACCGATCTCGCCCGAGCTCGTGCACCGCGACGAGGTCGAGAGCCCCGGGATGTACCAGGCGTCCCTGCACGTGTACGCCGACACCGCCTGGCGTACGCAGGAACGGCTGGCCCGGCCGCTGGTGCCCGGCAGCCCGGCGGCGGTGCCGGACGTGCTCGCCGCGCAGCCGGGAAGCTGGGGGACGACCCTGAATCCGGTGCAGCTGTGCTCCTACTGCCGGCAGGGGAACACCTTCTACCCCATCGGCTACATGGAGTCGGACCGCTCGCTGTACAGCGGCCTGTACGGCTACGACACCACCGCGGCGCACCTCTACCGGGACGGCACGGAAGTGCCCGCGGGGTCGGTCGCCGGGCTGGTCGCGTACACCCTGCCGCCGGAGCGGTCGGCGTACAAGCTGGTGACGGCCTATCACCTGTCGTCCTACGGGGAGGTGCGCACCCAGTGGGACTTCACCTCGGCCCTCCCCGCGGTGGACAGGCCGGGTACGGGCGCGATCTGCATCGGCACGCTCGTGTCGAACTCGACGGATCCGTGCGCGGCCACGCCGCTCGTGTTCGTCGCGTACCACTTCGGGGACAGCCCCGGGCGCGGGTTCACGGTCGAGGCGTACCACCAGGACGAGCAGGCGCCGCGGATCACCAAGGTGCAGGTCTGGACGAGCACGGATGACGGTGCACAGTGGACACCAGCGACCGTGCACGCCGGCCGCGACGGGTACACCGTCACCCCGCATATGAAGGGGACGGGCGCGCTGAGCGTACGCGTCGTGGCGGTGGACGCGGCCGGCAACCAGGTGGACCAGACGGTGCTGGAGGCGGTCCACCTGTCCTGAGCATCATCTGTCCTGACCCTCATGAGCACGGTGCCGGCGGCGTACGCGTCGCCGGCACCGCTGCTGCCGAACACAGCAGCACGGCAGCACGGCGACACGGCAACACAGCGACTCTGTTCGTCTGCGGCATTTGGTATACAGTGCCAGTGAATAAGGCGAGCTATGCGGCTTTTATGGGAATTCTCGTGCTGCTCGGGACCCTCGTCGGCATCGGGCCGGCGACCGGTGCGGCCGAGGCCGCGAGCCCGCCGTTCGCGGCCGTCCAGTACGGCACCAACGGCTGCATCGAGGTCGGCGCACGCCCGGACCCGCCCTACAACCAGCCGCGACCTTTCGCCGTCCCGGACGGCACCGACCTCACCGCGGGGTATCCGGCGTACGGCTACGACCCGGCCGGCTACACGCAGACGAGCGGGACGAACTCGTGCCGCTACAACTTCCGCGACAACGACGGCAACGTCATCGGCTCCGGCTACTGCGTCCAATGGGGAGCCGGCCAGCGCTCCGGCACCGGCTACGACCCGCGGCCGACGCTCGGGCGCATCGCCGACGCCGGCTACGTCCGCCGCATTCTCGCGAACTACTGGCCGGCGACCAGCGCCCCGGCGGTACCGTCGGCCAATCCGACGGTCGCCAACCGGCAGCGGTCCGGCACGGTCGCCATGGCGATCCACTACTTCACCGACGGCATCGTGCTGCCGCCGAACTACCAGGACCGCGCCCTCTACGACGTCGTACGCACGATCGTCACCGAGGCGCTCGCGGTCGGCCCGATGCCCGAGCAGCCGAACCCGACGCCGGAGATCGACGGGCCGCTCATCGCGACCGCCGGCGTCCTGGCCGGGCCGTTCACGATCGGGGCCAACGCGACCGGTCCGGTGACCGCCGTCGTGACGGGCGCGGACGCGTACACGGATGCGGCGGGAACGGTGGCGTTCGCGTCGGGATCGACCCTGCCCCCGGGCGGGCGGCTGTGGCTGCGCGCGGCGGCGGGACCGGCGGAGATCTCCGTGACCGGCCCGGTCGTCGCCCAGATCGGTACGCTGATGGTCCCCGACCCGGCGCATCCCGTGCAGCAGATGATGCTGGCCCAGGCGCTGACCCTGGAGTCCGAGGCCGCCCGCGTCGTCCAGGTACGCCCGCCGGCCGAACCGGTCCGGCTGCGCAGCCGGGTCTCGGCGGCCGAGGTGACCGTCGGCGCGCAGGTCGGCGACACCGTCTTCGCCAGCGGCCTGGCGGACGGCGGATCGATCGTCGTCACGCCGACCCTGTACGGGCCCCTCGACCCGGTCGGCGGCGGCTGCGGCGGGGTCGACTGGACCGGTCCCGTCCCGGTGGGCCACGTCTATCCGTCCGTCGACCTCACCGGGAACGGCGCAACCGATCTGCCGCCGCAGACCGTGACAAGTCCCGGCTGCTACTCCTTCGGGCTCGTCGGCGTACCCGGGGACGTGACCGTGCCGCCCGGCGATCCGCTGGAGACCGTGCTGGTGAAGCCGGACGTCCCCCCGCCGCCCTACCAGGTCGCGACGACGGCGTCGGCCGCGAAGGTCGCCGTCGGCGCGCTGGTCTCGGACCACGTGACCGTGACCGGCCTGGCCCCCGGCGCCACGCTGACCGTCGCGACCACGCTCTACGGTCCGCTGATCCCCGCCACGCCCGGCGACTGCACCACGGCGAACTGGCGGGCCGAGGGCATCCCGGTCGCCGCCACACTGCCGCCGGTGACCGTGACGGGCGATGGCGCGTACGACTCCGCGACGGCGACCGTACGCCGTCCGGGCTGCTACAGCTTCGCCGCCGTCACGACCACCGAGCTGGTGACCGGCGGCGAAGTACCTGCGCCGCAAGGACTCGGGGCGCCGGCGGAACTCGTCCTCGTGACCGGCGCCGAGCCGACCACGCAACCGTCACCGGGGCAGTCACAGGGACCGGGGCCGGGCCCGCTTCCGGTGACGAGCGGCCCGCACACGCCCTACCTCGCGGGGCTGGGCCTGCTCCTACTCCTCCTCGGCCTCCTCCTCGGCACGGCGCCCCTGCTCGCCACCCGCCGCCGCCGCCCACCGCCGCCGCCTCGCCGATGATCCCGTTTGGATCAGGGAATTCACCGTAATCATGGCCCATGATTCGGGTGACTTCCCTGATCCAAACGGGATCTAGGGGCACGCGGTGGGGCGCGGAGGGTGCGAGGCAGGGGAGCGGGGCGGAGGGGTCAGGGCCAGAGGGCCAGCCGGGGGTCGCAGGCGAGGGTGATGAGCTGGTCCACCGTGAGCAGCGGCGTCGGCGCGGTCACCGGCAGCCGGACGTCCGCGTCGGGGGTGTTCGTCACCGTCGCCACGACGGCCGTCCGTCCGGTGTAGACATACACCGTGTAGCCGATCGCCCCGGGGTTCGCCGGGGACTGGCGTACGAACAGCTCGACCGGTTCCCCATGCGGCCCGGTACGCGCATCGCACACCTTCCCCGGCCCACACCGGCCGGGATAGGGGTCGCCGTCGACGGGCTGCGCCGACACGAGGATCGCGCCGTGCCCGGCCCGCGTCGCCGCGACCGCCGCCGCCATCACGCCGTACCGGGTGTCCTGGCGGTCGCCCAGGGCGTGGTCGGCCGCCATCCCCTGCAAGGGTGCCGGCGTGGTCCCGTCGCCGGTGTAGATCCGGCCGAACCTGGCGTCCGGAAGCTCACCGAGGACGTTCTCGCGGACGGCGCACTCGAACGCCTTCAGGTCGGGGCGGGGGCCCACCCGGTCGGGCGGCCCCGCCGTCGGCCCGACCTGCGGCAGCTCGTCCACGAACGGCCACGCCGACCCCTCCGGCAGCGGCACGCTCGTCGCGGGGACCGGCGGCGCGCAGCCGGCCGCGGCGCTGTTCTCCTCACCGGGTATCACCTGCAGGCCGACGACCATCAGCGACACCCCGACCCCCACGGCCATCGCCGAGGCGCCCCAGGCCCGCATCATCCGCTGCCGCCGCCCGACCGCCGCGACCCCGGCCGCGGTCAGGATCAGCGGCGGCTCGTCCTGCCCGACCCGGTCGCGCAGCGCCTCGGTGAACCACTCTTCGCCCTTGCCGGTCATCACGCCTCCATCAGGCGCGTACGCAGCGCCGCCAGCCCGCGCGAGGTCTGGCTCTTGACCGAACCCTCGCTCACCCCGAACAGTTCGGCGACCTCGGCCACCGGCAGATCCTCCAGATGGCGCAGGACGATCATCGCCCGCTGCCGCGGCGGCAGCTGCGCGAGCAGGGCCAGCACGTCGGCCGCCGGACCGTCCGCATCGTCCGGCCCCGGCTGGTCCGGCACCTCCGCCACGCTGCGCTCCCAGCGGCTGCGCCGGGTGCTGCTGAGGTACGCGTTGAGCAGCGTGCGCCGAGCGTACGCGTCCACGGTCTCGGTGCGTACGCGTCGCCAATGCCGGTAGAGCTGCACGAACGTGTGCTGCACGAGATCCTCCGCGAGGTGCCAGTCGCCGCACATCGCGTACGCGACCCGGCGCAGCGGCCGGGCCCGGGCGGCGAAGTATTCGGCGAAACCTTCGTCCTTCACAGCAGTGGTACGCATAGCTGCCCGGAAAGGTTGAGAAGATCGCCGATATTTCGCCGCCCGCGAACACCCGCCGACGCGCCGGCCGGTCAGGCGAGGACGGGCCGGGGCGCGGGAGCGTGCCGCAGCCGCAGCAGCGCCCGCACGTGCATGGCGGCCAGGAGGGGCACCGCCGTGGTCGGGATGAGGACGATCGGCAGCAGCATGGCGTCCGCCGTGGACGGTTCGACCGACAGGATGCGGACCGGGCCGAGCGCGGCCGCCACGCCGAGACCGAGGGCGACGACGAGGTCGAGCAGGCCGAGCGCGTGGAACCACAGGGCGCGGGCCCGGGTACTCCCGCTGTCGCTGTCGCTGTCGCTGGAGCCGGAGCCGGAGCCGGCGACCGCGAGGCGGGCGGCGACCGCCGGCGCGGCCAGCCCCACCGCGATGTCGCCGAACCCGGCCGGCAGGGCGAAGACCGCGGGCAGCTGCCCGGCCGCCCAGGCGAGCAGGAAGCCGACCCCGGCCACCCGGAACGCGTGCCCCCGCGTGAGCCCGGCGAGGTCGGCCGGTCCGACGAAGGCGTACGCGGCGGCGAATGCCGTGAGGAAGGCGATCGGCAGTGAGACCACGACGGCGTCCGTGCGCTGGGCGTAGACCCCGGCGTACGCGAGCACGCCGCTGACGACGATCCAGGCCGACCAGGAGGCCAGCCAGACGGTGCCGAACAGGACGCCCCGGCGGCGCAGCGCCCGCGCGACGGAGATCGGCAGGCCGATGGTGCCGATCAGCACCACGATCCACAGCACGGCCGTGAGCGCCGGCGTGAAGTGTGCGGCTGTGAAGTGTGCGGTCATGGAAATCCCTCCCAGAGTCGAGGTCGGTACGCGTGAGTTCCCGTACACTCTGTTCAGTATTGGCGTGAGTGTTCGGCGTACCAAGGGGCAGTTACGGCTCTTTGTCCGTTTCTGAACGGACCTCGGGAACTGTCCGGGAACCGGAAGCTGTGCGAGAAGGCGGTGCGCGATGGGTGAGGACCGGCGGGTTCGGCGTACGCGGCGCGATCTGGCCGAGGCCCTCGTCGGCCTCGTGCTGGAACGCGGCTACACCCGCGTCACCGTGCAGGACATCCTCGACCGGGCCGACGTCGGCCGGTCGACGTTCTACAGCCACTTCCGCGACAAGGAGGCCCTGCTGCTCTCGTGCTTCGACGGGCTGCGCGAGTCGCTCGCGGCCGAGCTGGCGGCCGTCGACCCCGGCCGGCCGCCCGCCGATCACCGCCGTCCGTCGCTCGTCGTCTTCGAGCACGCGTACGCCCACCGGCGCATGTACGAGGCGATGTGCGGCCGGCCCGGCGGGACCGTCGTCTATGGACACCTGCACCGGATGATCGCCGACGGGGTACGCGTACACCTGGCCGCCCGCCCCGGGGTGGGCGCGGTTCCGGTGGAGGTGGTGGCGGAGTTCTACGCCGCCGCCCTGCTGGGCCTGCTCACATGGTGGATCGGTACGGACTTCGCGGGCGGGCCGGACCATGTGGCGGCGCTGTTCGGGGCTCTCGCGAGCCCGGGTGTGGCCGGCGCGACGGCCGCGCCCGAGGCCGCGCTGGTGGCGACCTCGGGCCGGACCTGACCTATTCCGGCGAGGTCCTACTTCCCGGGCAGGGATTCAAACGTCCCCTCGGGGCGGGACACGAAGATCCCGTCGCCGTACCCGGACAGCTCGAGCGTCGCGTCGAACCGGCCGACGTCGGCGGGGTTGGTGGTGGACTTCACCGTCGCCGTGTAGACCACCTTCGAGATCCGCTGCCCCGGGCCGACCGTCACGTCGCCGGTCATGCTGCCTCGCGAGAGCCCTTCGCGGGTGCGGAGCTCCACCACGAAGTGGTACGTGTCCGGGCCGGTCTGGGTGATCGTGGCGTCGGCCCGGCTGAGGGAGTCGAGCAGGTCCTGCGGGTCGGCCGAGATGCCGAGGATGCCGGTCTTGGGGTCGTAGGAGAGGCCGGTGTGCTTGCCTTCGTCGTGCCGCCAGACGATGGGCTCCCCCCGGCGGCCGTCCGCCGTGTACAGATCGCCCTGGACCAGCCGCTCCTCGTACCAGGTCGCACCGTTGTCGAACGGCGCTCGCAGGTATCCGGTCGCCGTGGCCGGGTCGAACGCGCCCTCGACGACCATGGTCGGGTGGCCGGGCAGGTCACGGGCGGTGATGACGTTCTTCACCCGATAACTGGTACGCCGGCTCGCGACCACGGCCGCGGCCAGCCGCAACTGTGGAGTCCCGGCCGCCGCGGGCGTATCCGAGCGGCCTTGCGGGTGGGCGGCCGGCCCGCCGTTCGCGGTGAGGACCCCGGCGGCCATCGCGCCGGCCAGCCCGACCACGCCGACCGCGTACGCCGTCCTGGTGATCGTGGTGCGGCGGTGCTGGGCGCGGACCACCTGCCCGACGAGATCGCGGTCCGGGGCCAGGCCCTCGACGTGTTCGCGCATACCGGCGGTGAGCTGCTCTTCGATGAGGTTTGTCATGGTGTTCTCCCTGTGCATGAGGTGAGCTCTTCGGGAATGACGGGGCAGCCGGAAGCTGGGCAGCCGGAAGCTGGGCAGCCGGAAGTTGGGCAGCCGGAAGTTCGGGCTGCCCGCCTACGCCTGGACGTCCTCGGGTTCCCAGGCGGCGGTGAGTTCGCGGAGGCGGGCCAGCCCGCGCGAGGCCGACGATTTGACGGTGCCGACGGAGCACCCGAGGACCTCGGCGGCTTCGGCCTCGCTGAGCTGCTCCCAGTAGCGCAGTACCAGGACCGCGCGCTGGCGGGGCGGCAAGGTGGCAAGCGCCTGTACCAGCGCGTGCCGCAGGTGGAGCAGGTCGGTGCCGTCGGACTGCCCGGGCGGCTCGACCTCGGTCAGCACCTCCGGGCGGCGGCGCCGCACGCGCCACTGGTCGACCGCGAGGCGGTACAGGGTGCGGCGCAGGTAGCCTTCCCGGTCCCCGCGGACGCCGTTCCAGTGCCGCACCAGGCGCTCCAGTGCCGTCTGCAGCAGGTCCTCACCGGCCGCCCGGCTGCCGGTCAGCAGGACCGCGGTACCGAGCAGGGCACTGCCCCGCTCGGCGACGAGGGCGTCCAATCCCTCATAGCTGTTCTTCCAGCGCACCAGTTCTCCTTCCGTCGTCGGCAAGGACGACGGCCCCGGTCAAAAGGTTGACCGGCCCCCGAAAACTGTGCGGTGGAGGGTCAGTTGGTCATGGACAGATAGCGGTAGCCGGACTTCTCCAGCCGCGCGCGGTCGAGCGCGTACCGGCCGTCGAGCACGATCGGCGTGCGCATCATGCCCATCAGCTTGGCCCAGTCCAGCTCCAGGTAGTGCGACCACTCGGTGACGAGGATGATCGCGTCGACACCGTCGAACACGTCCTCGGCCGAGTCGCACAGGTACTCGGCGAGGTCGGGCTGCTCGCGCCGGAACCGCTCGGCCGCCACGGGATCGTGCAGCTTCGGGCGGGCCCCGCGGGCGACCAGCGTACGCGCGATGTCGATGGCCGGGGCGTCGCGCAGGTCGTCGGTGTTGGGCTTGAACGCCAGCCCGAGGACGCCGATCCGCCGCCCCTTGATGATCCGCAGCTCGTCGAGCAGCCGGTCGACGACGGCGCCGCGCTGGCGCTCGTTGACCTCGCGGGCCGCCCGCACGATCGGCATGTCGTAGTTGTACTCGGCGGCCGTCGAGATCAGGGCGGCCGTGTCCTTGCCGAAGCAGGAGCCGCCCCAGCCGACGCCGGGCTGCAGGAAACGCGACCCGATCCGGCTGTCCAGGCCGGTGCCGCGGGCGACCTTGGTGATGTCCGCGCCGACCTTGCCGGCCAGGTAGCCGATTTCGTTGATGTAGCTGATCTTCAGGGCGAGGAACGCGTTGGCCGCGTACTTGATCAGTTCGGCCGAGGCCAGGTCGGTCGAGACGAGCGGCACCGCGCCCAGGTCGTCGGGGCGGGGCAGGAACGCGGGCGCGGTGAAGGACTGGTCGAGCACCGTGCGGTAGAGGCGGGTCAGGACTTCGAGGCTGCGGTCGTCGTCCGAGCCGATGACGATCCGGTCCGGGTAGAGGGTGTCGCCGATCGCCGAGCCCTCGCGCAGGAACTCGGGGTTCGACGCGACACCGAGGCGGCCGTCCGCGCTGGCCCCGTGCCGCTCCTCGTACGCGTCCCGCAGGATCGCGTCGACCCAGTTGCCGCTGCCGATGGGGACGGTGGACTTGTTCACGACCACGGTGTAATCGCCCGCGACGTGCTGCCCGACGCTCTCGGCCGCCGAGCGCAGGAAGCGCAGATCGGGGTTCCCGTCGGGCAGGGACGGCGTCTGCACCGCGACGAAGACCACGTCGGCGTTCGGTACGCCGTCGGCGTACTCGGTGGTGAAGGTGAGATTCGCCGACGCGGCGGCGAGCAGGTCTTCCAGGAACGGCTCGAAGATGGGGGAGCGACCGGCGCGCAGCATCTCGATCTTCTTGGGATCCAGGTCGATGCAGGTGACCTGGTGACCGAGGTACGCGAGGCTCGCACCGGTCGTGAGACCGACGTAGCCCGTGCCGACGACGCTGACCTTCATTGCGGTTCTCCTTCGACGGTCCCCCCGTTCGGCCCAGGCTAACCCGCGGTGCGGCCGTGCGGGGGGACGCGGAACGCGGTATTTGACGGCAACCAGGGGTTTTGGCAGGTATTCAGTGGTGCCTTCTGAGGCGACCACAATGCAGTGTCTTGCGGCGGCTATGCAGTGGCTGTCCAGTGGCCCCGAAGCTCAGTGGCCACGAAGCTCAGTGGCCCCGAAGCTCAGTGGCCCCGAAGCTCAGTGGCGATGGCGAACCGCCCGGGACGGTCCGGGGTATGTGGCGACTCCGGGGTATGTGGCGACATCGCGGGGATTGCCGCTACGGTACGCCGGTGATCTGGAACGCCCCCGTGCGGCGCTGGCCCGCCCTCGTGGCCGCCGCAGGCCTGGTCCTTCCCCTCCTCAGCAGTCCCGCCGCGGCGGTTCCCCCAGCTCTCAGCTCAGCAGTACCGGGTAGCTCAGCCCTGCCGAGCAGCTCGGCCCAGCCGAACAGCTCTTCAGTGCCGGGCGCTTCGGCGGTACCCGCGCCCGGGGCCTCGCAAACAGCCGGGCAGCCGGCGTCCACTGCCGCCACAGCCACGGCTACCGCGCAGGGCACCGTGGCCTGCCCGCACGCGGTCGCGCCGCCGATGAAGCGCCCGCCCCGGCCGACTCCCTCGCCCGCGAGCGAGGACCGCCGGGTGATCGGCGGAGATCAGCTCGCGACACCGGGCCTGGCCCTGCCGACCGGCGTCCCGCAGCCGCCGGCGGTCACCGCGCTGTACTGGCTGGTCGCCGACCTCGACTCCGGCGCGGTCGTCGCGGCCTGCGGCGCGCACGAGGGCAGCCCGCCGGCGAGCGTACTGAAGCTGCTGCTCATCGAGACCTTCCTGGACAAGCTCGACCCGAAGCAGGTCGTCACCGTCACCCACGAGGATCTCGCGATCAAGCCGGGCACCTCGCTCGTCGGCCTGGTCGAGGGCGGCCGGTACACCGTCGAGCAGTTGTGGCTCGGCCTGCTGCTGCAGTCCGGCAACGACGCGGCCAACGTGCTCGCCCGGCTCGGCGGTGGAGTCGGCGGCGGAACTGGTGGCAGGGCTGCCGGCATCCAGGCCATGAACGACGAGGCCGCCCGGCTCGGCGCGTACCAGACGCATGCGATCACGCCGTCCGGCCTGGACGGCGTCGGCCAGTTCACCAGCGTCTACGACCTCGCGCTCATCGCCCGGCAGGACTTCCGGAAGGAGACCTTCCGCCGCTACACCCTCACCAAGACCGCGCAGATGCCCGCGCAGGGCCCGAAGTACAAGGGCTTCCAGATCCAGAACGAGAACCAGCTGATCTTCAAGTACCCGGGCGCGCTCGGCGGCAAGACCGGCTTCACCGACCTGGCCCGGCACACCTACGTCGGTCTCGCCGAGCGCAACGGCCGCCGTCTCGTGGTCACCCTGCTGGCCGGCGAACCCGCGCCGCTGCGCGGCTGGCAGCAGGGCGCCGCGCTGCTGAACTGGGCGTTCACCCTGCCCGCGGACGCGTCCGTGGGCCACCTGGTCGAGCCGGGCGAGGTCGGCGCGAGCCCGTCGCCCACCGGCACCGCCGCGGCGATCGGCGCCCCCGTCGCCGCCGCCGCCACCGGCGACAGCCGGCTCGGGCCGCCGCTGTTCATCGCGAGCGCGTTCGTCCTGGCGGTCGCGCTGCTCGCGGGTCTGCTGCACCGCCGTCGGCGTGCCCGACGGTGAGCAGGTGCCCTGAGACCCCGAGCAGCGCCGGGTCCGCCTCGGTCAGCCGCACGGCATCGAGTACGCCCTGCGCCCGCTCGGGATCGTCCAGGTAGTCCCCGATGTCGCCGAGCAGCCAGGCCGCTCCTTCGACGGCGTACTGGCGGATGCCGGTGAGCCCGGCGGCGGCGGTCTCGGCGGCGATCTCCGACGGCTGATGCAGGTACGCGACGGTGAAGTGGCCGTCGGGTGCCACGACACCGGTCGCGGTCGTCTCGGCCAGCCGGGCACGGCGGTCCGGCTCGAACCAGCCGCCCCGATTGAGCTGGTCGTGGAGGGCCGAGTACCGGTTGATCGTCGCGGCCACCACCAGACCGCCCGGCCGGACGGCGCGGACGGCCTCGGCCAGGCAACGCGCCCGGTCGGCCGGCTCGGTCAGGTGGTACAACGGCCCGAGCAGCAACACGACGTCGGCTTCATGATCATCGACGGCCAGCTTCCGGGCGTCGCCGAGCTCCGCCTCGATCCCGGGGATCCGGGCGGCCGCGGCCACGTGATCGGGTACGGGATCGATCAGGCGTACCTGCCAGCCGTCGGCCGCCAGCCACTCGGCGTGCACCCCGTCCCCGCCGCCCACGTCGAGCAGCCGCCCGGGCGGCTCGGGGAGGACCCGCCGCAGCACGTCCCGCGTACGCAGGAACTCCAGCCGGCCGACGCCCTGGCGCAGCCGCGTACGCTCGCCGCCCCGCTCGTAGTAGGCGCGGATCTCGGGTCGCAGCTCGGGGGTGTCCATCCGTCGATGATCGTTTCGTCCCCTGAACCGGGGCAACGCATTTCTTCGGCGGCCCCTGGACCTGGCCTGAACGCGTGGGGGAGGATCCTTCGCCCCGGCCGACAAAGCGGACATGGGATCTTCGTGATTACGAGGTTCTCTTGAGCTTGACCAGGCATTTCTTCGAGACTTCGTGGCCACCGTCGAGCCCGCACTGATCGACAACCGATCGAAGCTCCACCCGATCGAGCCGCGGCCTGGTCGCGGCTCAACCCCGATGGAGAAGGAGAACATTTCTCGTGGCTCACCTTTCGAAGAAGCGGATCGCGATCCTTGGTGCCGGCGGCGTCCTCGCCCTCGGCCTCGCCGCCCCCGCGGTGGCGTACGCCGCCGACTCGACCCCGTCCCCCTCGACGTCCTCGTCGTCCCAGTCCTCGTCGTCCCAGTCCTCGGCATCGCAGTCTTCGGCATCGCAGTCTTCGTCGTCGCAGTCTTCGCAGTCGCCGTCCAGCCAGGCCGGGCACCGCGGAGCGGACCAGGGCGAGTTCGCCAAGGCCCTGGCCAAGGAACTCGGCGTCGACGAGCAGAAGGTGTCCGACGCCCTGACGAAGGTGCGCGAGCAGCTCAAGCCCCAGGGCGGGGATCAGAAGAGCGGCGATCGGAAGGGCGACCAGTCCCCGAAGCCCGACGCCGCCGACCGCGCCGCGAAGCTGAAGGAGCGGCTGGCCCAGGCGGTCAAGGACGGCAAGCTCACCCAGGCCGAGGCCGACGCGATCACGAAGGCGGCCGAGGCGGGCGTCCTGATGGGCGGCGGTGGCCCCGGCCACGGTGATGCCGCCAAGTCATCCGACACCACCAAGTGATCCGATGCCGGCAAAATAATCCACTGTAGACACGCGCCCGGCCCACGACGTGGGCCGGGCGCTGTGGATCTCGGCGGTGTACATCCCCGCTGTTGTGAACCTCGGCGGTGTACATCCCCGTTGTTGTGGATCTCGGTGGTTTACAGGTTGCCGAGCTGACGGGCCTGCCGGTGCCGCGCCTTGATGGCGATGCGCCGGGCCGTACGCGGTTTCGCACCCCTCGGTTCGAGGTCCCGCTCCGTCTGGACGTGCAGTTGCAGATACAGCTCGTTCATGCCGCGTGGATGGGTCACGCTGCTCCCTTCGTCACCGGAGGCAGACATTAGGGCAGGTCGCGGGCGTGACGCACTCGCAGTTCCGACCGATACCGCGCGATGGGGAACTCTGCTACTTTTATTTCACTGGAGGATTCAGCATTTCACTGGAGAGATCCAGCACCGGAGAGATCCAGCACTGGAAAGATCCGGATTCACCAGACCGAGATCTCGTTGAGGATCGCCCCCGCGAACCCGAACCGGTCGTTGCGTACGCAGGCCAGCCGGGCCGTCTGAGCAGGCGCGATCCGGGCGATGTGAAGTCCTCCGCTGTCCGTCACGTTCCCCGCCCGGTGGAAGTGTGTCCCGTCTCCGGACAGCTCGACGATCGTCCCCTCGGTCAGGAACGGCGTGCGGTACGCGACGAGCGACACCGGCCGGGGCGTACCGAGGTCGACACAGATCCGATGCCGGGTGACCGTCGCACAGGACGACGTGGCGCACGGCGCGGCCACCACCGCGTTGGTGTCGAGATCGCCGTCGGTCAACGGGCACGGCATCGCCGCCGCCGTCAGGCGCCCACCCGGGTCGCCGAGCGAGCACGGATGTTCGCGCGACGGCGGCCCGCCCGCGGACGGCAGGGCGACGCTCCCGCTGTGGTACGCGAAATCCCCCTGGGCGATCTCCCCATCAGCGGGGCTTCTGGTACTCGCGACGACGATCAGCGCGGTCGGCAGGTCCTCGAACGGCCGCAGATCCAGCCGGGCGCTCGTCTCGCGGGTCGTGACGCCCGTCGGCTGCGGCGAGTCGGTGCCGGTGACCGTCCAGAGCGCGTAGTCGGCCCCGCCCGGGAATCCCGTCCAGGTGACGACCGCGCCGGTGTCGGCGGAGGTGTCGGCGCCGGTTGTGCGTACCGTGATCGAAGGCTCCCAGAAGCGCAGGTCCGGTACGCGTTGGCGGCCCTGCGCGCGGTCGAACGAGACGACCACCGCCGGCCCGGTCGCCTGGCCGGACTCGGCGGCGTGGCGGGCCGTCACGGTCACGTGCGGCACCGGCTTCATCTTGTCGGCGGGGAAGGCGTACTCGCCGGTGGGTTCGACCGTCGCGGAGACGGAGCGCGGGCAGAAGTCGGGGACCAGGCAGAAGAATCCCAGTGACACCACCGCGGCGCCGGTACGCACGATGTCCTCATCGGACAGTTGGAACGCGGTGACGGTGGACCTGGTGGCCGCACGGCCGTCCTGGCGCAGCACCCGCCCGTACAGCACGCCGGACGGTACGGGCTCCGGCGCCGCGCCGGTGGGCTCGGGGCCGGTGGGCATGTGCGGGGCGGTGCAACCGGTGAGGGAGACAGCGGCCAGGGGCACGGCCAGGGGCACGGCCAGGAACACGGCGAGGAGGCGTCGCAGCACGGCGCCGATTATCGCAAAAGCGGACACTCCGAGCGCCGTACGCGCCCGCCGCGCGCATCTGTCCAGCTCGAAGGCCCCCTTCGGGGTCGGCGGATTCGGTGATCGAGCTTGGCGGATCGTTATTACGGTTCTAAGCTTTCGGTATGAGCGGCACGGAACGCACCTCGGTCAGCCTGCCCATGGACCTCGCCGAGTACGCGAGGGCGAAGGGCAAGGGCAACACGTCGAGCTACATCGCCGACCTCATCGAGCGGGACCGCAAGCGGGACACCCTGCTGGCCATGTTCTCCCGGCACGGCTACACCGGCGACAAGCAGGTCACCGACGACGGAGCGGCCACGATGGCGGCCCGTCTCCGGGACCGGAAGCGGCAGGCCGCGGCTCAGCGCGAGCACAAGGCCGCATGAACGTCTCGATCGTGCTCGACACCTCGGCGGTGCTGGCGTACGCCAGCCTGGACGGGGTGGCCGTCGGGGAGCTGATCTACACCGTTCAAGAGTCGGGAGCCATGGTCGGCATCCCCGCACTGGTGCTGGTCGACGCATGGCCGGAGCTGGACGATGCCCAGCGCGCGATCGTGACCGACCTCTACTCGCAGGACGGCGGTCCGGTCGTCGTGCTGCCGCTCGACGAGACCGCCGTTCCTCCGGTGTCGGCGTTGGCCGGGCAGGTCGGTCACGCCACCGCGCACGTGGTGGCCTCGATCCTCGCGCACGGGGAGTCGACGCTCGCCACCTACGAGCCCGGCCGGGTCAAGGGCCTGGTCGACCCCTACGACGTCCTCGAACTGTCGTGACATCCCGCTCCTGGACGGCTTCTAGCTGACCGGGCGGGGGCTCAGGCCGACCGCCCGCGCCACCTCCGCCAATGCCCCGATGTGCCCTTCGAGTCCGGTGAACCCGGCGCCCATCGTGTTGACCGAGACGTGCGTCGCCCCCGCCTTCCACCAGCGCGCGATCGCGCGGGCCGCCCCGTCGGCGCCGCCGGCGACGCTGACCCGCCCTTCCATGCCCAGCAGTTCCGGGTCGCGCCCGGCCTCCTCGGCCGCGCGGTGCACGATCTCGCGCGCCTCCGCCAGCCCGGCGTCCGGCTGCACCTGCGGGAACCAGCCGTCGGCGATCCGGCCCGCGCGGCGCAGCGCCGGGGCCGTGTTCGCGCCCAGCCACACCGGGATCGGCCGCTGCACGGGCAGCGGCTTCAGCCCGGCCCCGGTCACCTTCTCGTACGCGCCGTCGAACGTCACCGACCGCTGCGTCCACAGCAGACGGAGCAGCTCCACCTGCTCGGAGATGCGCCGGCCGCGGTCGCCGAAGTCCTTGCCGAGCGCTTCGTACTCCACCTCGTTCCAGCCCAGACCCACCCCGAGGCGTACGCGGCCGCCGGTCAGCACGTCGAGCTCGGCGGCCTGCTTGGCGACGAGCACCGTCTGGCGCTGCGGCAGGATGATGATCCCGGTGACGAGTTCCATGGCCGTGATCGCGGCGAGGTAGCCGAACAGGACCATCGGCTCGTGGAACGTCGTGTCGATGTCGTACGGCCCCGACCAGCCCGGATGCGCCGCCGGATCCGCCCCGACCACGTGATCGTAGGCGAGCACGTGGCCGTAGCCGAGCTCCTCGGCGGCCGCCGCGTACGCACGGACGGCCACGGGGTCGGCACCGATCTCGGTCTGCGGGAAGACGACTCCGATGTTCACGCGGTCAGCGTACCGAGGCGGGCGGCGGCTGCCCCGGAAAGGCTCGGTCCGACCCCGAAACTTTCGGAACGTCACGTGCCGATCTGAGCCTCCGAACTGACTCGAAAGTGGACGGTGTGGCCCGGTAGATCTCGCTTTCTGCTGGAGAAATGTCTCCCGGCCGTGCTAGCTGGGACTTCCGCGCTTCTTCCGGAAATTGTTGACAACAGCGGCGAGCGCTCCAATACTTCCACCATCGATGACCGCCCATCACTGATCCTCCGCCCTTCGCTGATCCTCCCAGCGAACTCCTCCCTCCAGACGACCGCGACCGTCCCGGCGCGGTCCGACGCCACGCAGGGGGCCCGCCCAGGCGAACCGGCGACGGCGTCGAGTTCCGCAGCCCGGTCCTCGGGCTGCCCTCGCGAAAAGGAAGTACGCCCGTGAACGACACCCCCGCCCACCCGGAACTCCACGGCCGCAGACGCTTCAAGTTGCTCATCGCCGCAGCCGCCGCCGTCGTGCTGGCGGCGACCACGCTGACCCTGACCGGCGTCGCGCACGCCGACGCCGATCAGACGGTCACCTCGAACACCACCGGTACGCACAACGGCTACTTCTACTCGTACTGGAAGGACAACGGGAACGTCACGATGACGCTGGGCGCCGGCGGCAGCTACGGCGTCCAGTGGAGCAACATGAACAACATGGTGGTCGGCAAGGGCTGGAAGCCCGGCTCGAACCACACCGTGAACTACTCCGGCTCGTTCAGCCCGAACGGCAACGGCTACCTGTCGCTGTACGGCTGGACGACCAACCCGCTCATCGAGTACTACGTCGTCGAGAACTTCGGCAGCTACAACCCGAGCTCCGGGGCGACCCACCTGGGTTCGGTGACCACCGACGGCAGCACGTACGACATCTACCGCACGCAGCGGGTGAACCAGCCGTCGATCATCGGTACGGCGACGTTCTACCAGTACTGGAGCGTCCGCCAGTCGCACCGCAGCAGCGGCACCATCACCACCGCCAACCACTTCAACGCGTGGGCGGCGCTCGGCCTGAACCTCGGCTCCTTCGACTACCAGATCATGGCGACCGAGGGCTACCAGAGCAGCGGCAGCGCCAGCATCACGGTCAGCGCGGGCAGCGGCCCGACGTCGCCGAGCCCGACGGCCGGCTCGCCGCGGCCGAGCACCTCGCCCACGTCCGGCGGGGGCGGCACCAGCGCCTGCAAGGTGACGCAGTCGGTCAACGCCTGGAACAACGGCCTCACCGACAACCTCACGATCGCCAACACCGGCACGGCGGCGATCAACGGCTGGTCGCTCAAGTTCAACCTGGCGTCCGGCCAGACCATCACCTCCGGCTGGAGCGCGACGTACTCGCCGTCCAGCGGGGCGGTGACGGCGACCAACGTCAACTACAACGGTTCGATACCGCCGGGCGGGTCGACCACGATCGGCTTCCAGGCGACACACACCGGCAACACCGCGGCGCCATCCGGCTTCACGCTGAACGGCGCGGCCTGCAGCAGCTGATTCCCTCCTGACCGGCGCCCCCCGCGAGCTGTCGACGCGGGTGGCGCCGCTGCGGAAGCCTGATGCCACGGGCTGCTGACGGCCCGCCACAGTGGATATGCTCGGATCGGCCGCCGTCACCGGCCTGCCCGGCGGATCCGAGAGGTGTTGCGATGACCGCCCCCGATCCGCAGCGCATTCTCCAGTACGCCAACGGTTTCATGGCCGCCCAGTACGTGATGGTGGCCGCCGAGACCGGTGTCTTCGCGCAGCTCGGCGGAACCGGTCCGCAGGGGCTCGGCCTGGAAGAGATCGCCGGCCGGTGCGGGCTGCCGACGCGTACCACCCGGCTGCTCATCGATGCGCTGGCGCAGCTCGGGCTGGTCGAGCGCGACGGCGACCGGTACCGCAACGCGCCCGACGCGGAGGCGTTCCTGACCGGACGCGGCCCCGCCGATGTCCGTCCGCTGCTGCACTACTTCCACGCCGTCAGCTTCCCCGGCTGGGTCGACGCCCTCCGCGCGTTCCGCACCGGCGAAGGCGTACGCGCGCCGTTGACCGCCGCGCAGACTCAGGCGTACGAGGAAGGGATAGCGACGGTGACGGCACCCGCGGCGAGGGAGCTGGCCGCGACCGTCGATTTCGGACAGAGCCGGCGAGTGCTGGACGTGGGCGGGGGAGCGGGCATGTTCCTCACCGCGATCCTGGACCGCCACCCGCATCTGACCGGTACGCTGCTCGACCTGCCCGCCATGGCCGACCTGGTCAGGCCCCGGCTGGCCGCCGGCCCGCTGGCCGGCCGGGTCGAGGTGGTGGGGCGCGACATGCTGGGTGATCCCATCCCGGCCGGCCACGACGTGGTGGTGCTGGCCAACGTGCTGCACCTGCTCCCGCCGGACCGCAACCGGACCCTGCTGGCGCGGCTGCGGCCGGCGGTCGAGCCGGGTGCCCGGCTGCTGCTGGTGGACTGGTGGTTGGACCCGGTGGCGCCGCACCGCCGGACCGTGATGGTGGCCGGCGAGTTCCTCACCGTCGGCGGCGGTGACGTCTACCGGGTCGACGAGGCGGCCGACTGGCTCGCCGAGACCGGATGGCGGGCCGACGGCCTGACCCCGCTGTCCGGGCCGATGGGCCTGGTCACCGCGTACGCGCAGTGACGCCGCGTACGCGCAGTGACGCCGCGTACGCGCGGTGACGCCGGGTACGCGCAGTGACACCGGTACCGCACAGGAGCCATGACCGCGTCATCGGTGAGGTCGATCGTCGCCATGTGGTCTTCGGCTGTCCGGCGGTGTTCCGCGGGCGGACCCGGCACACCAGGCCGTGGATATCGTCAGGAACAGGCCGGCCATCCCGATGAGCGCCCGGAACTGGTGCGGTGGGCCCAACCGGTGCGATGGATCCAGCCCGTGGGCTTGGCCTAGCCCGCCCGCTTGGCCCAGCCCGTCCGCTTGACCCAGCCCGCCCGCTTGACCCAGCCCGCCCGCTTGACCCAACCCGCCAGCTTGACCCAGCCCGTCTGCTTGACCCAGCCCGTGCGATGGGCTCAGCCCCGACGCCACCAGCGCGATCGCGACGACGGCGCTGACGATCAGCAGCGCCGTGAGCCATCTGGGCGGATCGCCGGCCTGCGGCCCGAGCCGGAAACCAGGGCCGCTGACCACGAGGAAGGGCCAGCACAGCAACGCGCCGAGAATGGCGACCCCCACGCCGACTCCCATCATGGCGACACCCAGCCACTCGGGGAACCCGACCCAGAGGGACAGGCCGGCCACCACCCAGCCGATCACGATGAGCCCGATCATCAGCCAGGCGAAGGCGTGGAGGGTGAAGGCGTAGAGCGCGCGGCGGGACATCGCGCCAGCGTAGGCAGTGCGCGCCCGAGATCGCAGCCGGGCCTCCGGGGCAGCGCCCTGCGGTTCCGACTGTGGCCTGGGTCACGAGGCCCGACCTGTCACATCCTTCCCTCCCCGTTCGTCTGGTGGTCGTAGCTCGCTCACGAAATGCACCACTGGGAAGGAATGTCATGACTTCATCGGAAGAAATCCTGCGCCGCGACTTCGGCGGCGACATCATCGAACCGGACGCTGAGGCGTACGCGGCCGCCCGGGGTTCGGTATTCGTCGACGGAAGCCCCGCCTACGTGCTGCGGCCGAACAGCGTCGACGACGTCCGCGTCGCCGTCCGGTTCGCGGCCGCCGCCGGGCTTCCGCTGTCGGTACGCGGTGGCGGCCACGCCTTCCCCGGCTTCGCGACCAACGACGGCGGGATCGTCATCGACCTCGGCGCCCTCGCGGAGATCGAGATCGGCGGCCCAGTAGCCGGCGGCCCAGTGGTCGTCGGCTCGGCAGTCGGCGGCTCGGCGTCGGGTGGCTTGGCGTCGGGTGGCACGGCGTCGGGTGGCTCGGCGTCGGGCGGCGGCCGGCTCGTACGCGTCGGCGGCGGCGCGAACTGGGGCCAGGTGACCGCGGCCCTGGCCCCGCACGGCTTGGCGATCTCGGCCGGCGATACGCGGAACGTCGGCGTCGGCGGCCTCACCCTGTCCGGCGGCATCGGCTGGAAAGTACGCAAGTACGGGCTGGCCCTGGACAACGTGGTCGCGGCGGAGATCGTCACCGCCGACGGCCAGGTGCGCACCGCGAGCGCGACCGAGAACCCCGACCTGTTCTGGGCGATCCGGGGCGGCGGCGGCAACTTCGGCATCGTCACCGCGTTCACGTTCGTGGCGCACCGGACCACCGATGTCCACTTCGGACGTATCACGTTCCCCGCGACCGAAGCGGTGGAGGTCCTCGACGGCTGGGCGGCGTACCTGCGGGAAGCGCCGGTCGAGCTGACGTCGATCATCATGCTGGGCAATCCGTTCGCGGGCGGCCCGGCGGCACCGGTCGAGGTCATGGTCGCGTACGACGGGGACGACCCGGCGGCCGCGGCGGCGGCGATCGCGCCCGTCCGCGCCCTCGGCACGGTCCTCTCCGATCAGGTCGAGCGCAAGGCGTACGCCGACATCCTCGTCGACGCGATGACCCCGCCGCCGGGCATCCAGCTCGTCACCCGCTCCGCCTTCGTCGATCCCAAGGCCGTCTCTTCCGCGCTGCCCGTCATCACCGATGTCGCCTCCGCCCCGGGTACGCCCTACTTCGCCATCCGCAGCGTCGGCGGCGCCGTGTCCCAGGTGGCCGACGACGCGACCGCGTACGCGTACCGGCAGGCGGAGCTGATGCTCTCGACGACCACGCTGGGACCGGCACCCGCCATCGAGGCCGCGAAGCCGGTGCTCGCCGCGTTCTGGGACCGCCTCGATCCCCACATGGCCGGCGCGTACGCCAACTTCCTGTCGACGGCCGACGAGAAGGACGTCGCCGCGGTCTACCCGCCGGCGACCTATGAGCGGCTGGCGAGCGTCAAGCGGCGTTACGACCCGGAGAACCTGTTCGCTCGCAACCACAACGTCCGCCCCCAGTAGGCGTCCGTCCCAGTAGATGTCTGCCCACTGTAGACGCTCGCATTCGTGAGAAGTGAGGGAAGTTCCATGAGCAAGGTCTGGTTCATCACCGGTGCCGCCCGCGGCCTCGGCCGTGCCTTCACCGAGGCCGCCCTGGCCAGGGGAGACCGGGTGGCCGCCACGACCCGGAATCCGCAACGGCTGACCGATCTCGTCTCCGCGTACGCCGACGCGATCCTGCCGCTCGCGTTGGACGTGAACGACGAAGACGCCGTCGCGGCCGGCGTACGCGGGGCACATGAGCATTTCGGCAGGCTGGACGTGATCGTGAACAACGCGGGGTACGGCCTGTTCGGGGCGGTGGAGGAACTGCCCGACGAGCTGCTACGCCGGCAGCTGGAGACGAACCTGCTCGGGCCGCTGCGCGTCGTGCGGGCCGCCCTGCCGTACCTGCGTGAGCAGGGCGGCGGGCGGATCCTCCAGATCTCGTCGGTCGGCGGCGTGACGGCGATGCCGCTCGGCGGCGGCTACAACGCGTCGAAATGGGCGCTCGAAGGGCTCAGCGAATCCCTGGCCCAGGAAGTCGCGCAGTTCGGCATCGCCGTGACGATCGTCGAGCCAGGCTCGTACGCCACCGACGCCATCCCCGAGGCCGTCCAGGCGGCGCCGCTTCCGCACTACGACGCCCTCCGGCAGGGATTCGGCGCGCTCGCGTCCTCGATCCAGCACGGCGATCCGGCCGCAGCCGGGCGTACCCTGCTCGCTATCGCGGACGCGGACCCGGCACCGCTGCGGGCCTTCCTCGACGGCCAAGGGTTCCCCATTGTGCAACCCGCGTACGCCGACCGCCTCCAGGTGTGGGCCGACTGGGAGAAGACCCGGCAGCACTCCGAGCCGAACCAGCCCGAGCCGGATCAGTCTCAGCTGGATCAGTCTCAGCTGGATCAGTCTCAGCTGGATCTGTCATAGCTGGATCAGTCTGAGTACAGCCACGGAGAGACTGTCCACGGTGCGCGGGTCGGGGTAGGGCGAGGGCAGGCGCGGCGCAGCGTCCGCCCTCGCCGTGTTCGATGCCCGCGTTCAGCTCGCCGCCGCCCCGCCGCCCCGCCGCGCACCGCCGCTGGCCCGCCGCCGAGCACGAGGACGAGGACGAGCGATCCTGTGTTCCGGCTCCGCTGAGCGCGGCGATGGACGATTCAACCGATGATGCTCATGTTCGCCGGTGGAGGTTGTTGCGGCGTGGTCGTTGGAGTGGGTCGAGGTGTTTGGGTGGGATGAAGTCTGGTTGTCGGTCGTGGGGGTTGATGCGGATTTCCCAGGCGCCGCGGTGGATTTCGCGGTGGTGGTGTCCGCAGAGGAGGGTGGAGTTGTCGAGGTTGGTGGGTCCGTCGTGCTGCCAGGCCAGGATGTGGTGGCCTTCGCACCAGCGTGGTGGTCGGTCGCAGCCGGGCCAGGCGCAGCCGCGGTCGCGGAGGACGAGGGCTCGGCGTAGTGGGCCGTCGATCAGGCGTCGGGCTCGGCCGATGTCGAGGATCTGTCCTTCGCTGCCGAGGACGGCGGGGATGATCTTCGCGTCGCAGGCGAGTCGGCGGACGGTTTCGGGGGTGAGTAGGTCGCCGGTGTCTAGGATGCCGTAGCTGTACTTGTCGCGTAGTTGTTCCCAGGACAGTGTCACTACGAGGTGTGGGCGTTCGCCACCGGATTCGGGCAGGCTGCCCTCGGCTAAGGCTTGGGCGCAGAGGAAGGTCAGGGCGTCGGCGCGGCGGGCGGCGGCGGTGCGGGTGTC
>NZ_AUAX01000034.1 GCF_000428945.1 Hamadaea tsunoensis DSM 44101
CTCGGGTTTTAAGGTCGGATTAGTTCTTTGGGGATCTTGACTTTGGTTGTGCGGGTGGGTTCGTAGCGGGGTGCGGGTTCGCTGGTGCGGCCTTTGGGTCGTCCGGGTCCGGGTTTGGTGGGTTTTGGCCATCTAGCTGGTGTGTCGATTGTGGCTAGCAGGTGGGTGAAACCTTGCCGGACCCGGCCCGGGGTCATTTGCTGGCTGGTGAGGGGTTTCTGCCAGGGCAGGCGGTGGTCGGCGACGAGGGGGCGGGCCAGGCGTAGCTGGGTGGCGGTGATGGCGGTGAGTTGGCTGAACCGGTCGGCTTGTTGTGGGTGGCGTAGTCGTGGGGTGGCCCAGCCGAGGTTTTGGCGGGCGAAGCGGAAGAAGTGTTCGACGTCGAACCGGCGTAGGTAGGCGCGCCAGCAGCGGTCGGGGTCGAAGGTGTCGGCGGGGCCGTTGAACCAGAGCCAGATCGGGCCGGGTTGGCGGTGGCGGGGTGTCTTGTCGACGGTGAGCCGGAGGATGGTGGCTTCGATGATGCTGGGCCGCCCGTCGGGGTCGCGGTAGTGGGTTTGGGTTTCGGGGTGTAGTTGGTGCCATGCGGTGACGTGGACGTTTCCGTAGACCGGGTCGTGCAGGGCGAGTTCGTGGTCGGGTGGGGTGTGGCTTTCGGGGTGGGCGAAGTGGAATCGTCGTCCGTGTCGGCGGGGTGTGCCGGGGCCGCGTTTGCCGGTCGGTGGTTGGGGGCGGGTCCACATGACCCGGTCGTTGCGCAGCCGGATCAGGGTTTGCACGGGTTGGTCGGCGAGTTCGACGCCCAGGGTGACCGCGTCGTAGCCGGCGTCGCAGACGAACAGTGGCAGGGGTTGCGACCGGGGGTGCTCGAGCAGGGGAAGCAGGAGGAGGATCTGCCCGATCGCGGTTTCGGTGCAGGTCTGGGAGGTGTTCACCCGGGAGACGTCCAGGGGCGCGACCCAGCTACCGGGTTCGGTCGACAGGTTCACCAGCCATGAGTATGACCATCCCGCGGTGATCGGTTTCCCGTTGGTGATCTGTGCTTGGGCGTGGTTGTACTTGTGCAGGCCACGTTCGGGTGAGCATTGCGCGGCCGGACGTGCCCACAGGGTGGTGTCGACGGCGAACGTCGGTTCCCATTCGGCGGGCCGGAACCCGGCCAGGGTCTCGCGCAGCATGCCGGTGTCGATCGCTCCGTCGGCGATCGCCCGGTAGGCGCTGCCGTGCCCGCGCCGTGCGCCCGGCGCGAGCGTCAGATGCGCCAGGCCGTCCACCGCGACCGCCGACGCTTGCGCGTCGACCAGGTCGAACAATGCGTCCGGCCAACGGTCCAGGCAGTCGTACACCTGATGGCGGAACTCTCGCAGCGCCTGCTGCGCGCCGGCCAACTCATGCGCGACACTGCTGGAAGTGGTCATCGCGACCTCCGAGAGGGTTTGTCAGGCCTTTACTCGAAGATCCGCGATGACCACTTCTATGTCACTACCCGACAAGAAGGACAAACAGCACTTCACGTTAAAACCCGAGTCAGGGAAGTCACCCGAATCTTGGGCCATGATTCGGGTGACTTCCCTGATCCAAACGGGATCATGAGCTCGCGGAGCGGCGAAAGGTCCGGCTAGGCCGGGATCAGGATGCCGCGTTCGACCAGGTGGCGGACCATGCCCGACAGCGCGACCCCGAGCAGTTCCGCCGGCGCCTCGTGGGCCGTCGCCAGCAGCGCCACCAACTCCCGCAGCGGCACCGTCCCGTCGCACCCGCCGACCAGCGACACGATGAGCGGGTCGATCTCCTCGGCCCACCGCAGTCCGTGCTGCTGTTCGAGGATCTGCCGCTCGACGGCCCATCCGTCCGGGCCCAGGACCGCCTCCTGCCGCAGGATCACGCCGTCGGCGAGCCGGAATCGCGTACCCAGGAGGTGTTCGAGGTCGTGGGCGGCGAGCCAGTCCTGGCGGGCGTACCACTGCTCGACCTCGGGGCCGAGCGGGCCGGCGATCGTCTGGCGGAGGTCCTCGCAGACGACGGTCGGATCGTCGCGTCCGGACAGCCGGGCCGTGATGAGCCCGAAGCCGACGGCCTCGATCTTGTGCTGGTCGAACCAGTCCAGCCAGGCGGCCGCCCGCCGCGGGTCGTGGCCCTCGGACGCGTCGGCGAGCCAGAGGCGTACGTAGTCCAGGGGCTCGGTCACCTCACGCTGGATGACCCACAGGTCGCAGCCGGTGCCGGCGAACCAGCCGGTGACGCGGTCCTCCCACCGCTCGCCCGCCACGTGCACCCAGTTCGCCAGGTACTGCAGCGTGCCGCCCTCGTTGAGCAGCCGCGGCGCGGCGGCCGCCAGCTCCGAGCAGACCCCGTCCCCGGGCCGTCCCGAGTCGCGGTAGGTGTGGGTGGTCACGCCCGGCCCGACGATGAAGGGCGGGTTGCTGACCACCAGGTCGAACCGGCGGTCCGCGACCGGCGCCAGCAGGTCGCCGTGCAGCAGTTCCCAGTCCAGCCCGTTGAGCGCCGCCGTGGTCGCGGCGAACCGCAGCGCACGCTCGGACAGATCGGTTCCGGTCACCCGCCGCGCGTGCTCCGACAGGTGCAGCGCCTGTACGCCGCACCCGGTGCCCAGGTCGAGGGCGGTGCCGACCGGCCGGCGGATCGTCGATTCGGCCAGCGTCATCGAGGCGTTGCCGACGCCGAGCACGTGATCTGCCGGCAGCGGCCCGGGGCGTACGCCGGACGGCAGGTCGGCCACCACCCACCAGTCGCCGTAGATGTCGAGGTCGACCGCGGCGCGTACGCCGTCCCCGGACCGTTCGAGCAGGCCGCCTTCCAGCGCCCGCTCCAGCGGAAGGCCGCCGAGGGCCCGCGCGACGGCGGCCTCGGGCTCGGTCTGGCTGGCGAGGAACAGCCGGATGAGCGTCGCCAGCGTGTCACCATCGCCCTGACCGAACTCCTGGCGGCTCGCGCGAGCGCTCCCCGGCGCCGTCACTGCGAGCGTCGCCCGGAAGTCCTCCCGCCCGGCGGCCGCGACGGCGGCGGGACCCAGCCGGGCGGCCACCCCCTTCTGGGTGAATCTCGCGGTGGCCAGGGCCTCCCGCAGTCGCGCGATATCGGTGTCGTCAAGAATTCCCTGCTGTCCGATCACGTCGACTATCCTGCCTTTTCATGTCCGCGCCAGCCCTCCGACCCGCCCTCAGCCCGTGGGGACTGCCCGAACCCGACTCCGTCCGCTCACCCGAGCGCGGCTCCAACAACATCACCCACCTGCTCGAGGTGGGCCGCCGCCCCTACGTCCTGCGGGTGTACCAGAACCTCGACGCCGACCGGGTCGCCGCCGAACACCGCCTGCTGGCCGCCCTCGCCGGCCAGGATCTCGGCTTCGCCGTACCCAGCCCACTGCCCACCATGGACGGCTGTACCTGGGTCGACACCGAGGAAGGGGTGGCGGCGCTGTTCGCGTACCTGCCGGGGCGGATGGCGTACCGGGACAACCCCACCGAACTCGAGCTGATCGGGCAGGCGCTGGGCGATCTCGACCTCGCCCTGGCCCGGCTCCCCCTCGACCTCGCGCCGATCGACTGGCGGCGCCCGCTCCACGCCATCCACCCCGCCGTGCCCGACCTCCACGCGCTCATCGCCGATCTCCTGCAGGCCATGCCCGGGTACGCGGGCGCGCTCTGGCTCGCCGAAGTGGTCGAGAAGACGGCCGGCGAGCAGGAACGGCTGTGGGCGAGCCTGCCGGTGCAGATCATCCACGGCGACATGGCCGCGTCCAACGTGCTCGTGGAGGACGGCCGGGTGAGCGCCGTCCTCGACTTCGAGATCGCCGGTGCCGACCTGCGGGTGACGGACCTGGTCGGCGCGATCCTGCAGTGCACGGACGGCTGGTGGGAACCCGGCGGCACCGAGCAGGCGGAGATCTTCCTGCGCGGCTACCACTCGCGGCTGCGCCTGACCCCCGAGGAGTACGCGGCCTTCCCCACCGTCCTGCGGCTGCGCGCGATGGGCAGCGCGATCTGGCGGGCGGGCCGCTGGAAGCGGGGCCAGTCGACCCTGCACGACGTCCGCCTGCGTCTCCAGGAGGGGCAGCGCCTCGAACAGTGGCTCACCCACCACGAGTCGGACCTGCCCCGGTGATCTCCGAACAGCTCCACCGCTGGGCGTTGCCCCTCTGGGTCACGCTCGCCCTCGTCCCGGTGGCCCTCGTGGTCGCGCCACTGCGCCGCCGGGGCGTACCGGAGGCGGTGATCGTGCTCGGGACGTTCCCGTGGACCTGGATGGCGCTCACGCCCCTCGGCGGTACGCGTACCGTCGCCCTGGTCCCGCTCGTGGATCTCTATGACCAGGTCACCTCGAACCCGGCGGCGGCCTTCCCGCAGGTCTTCGCCAACCTCGTGTTCCTGCTGCCGTTCGGGGCCGCCGCGCCCTTCTGGCGCCTCTGGTTCCGCCGGTTCCGGCGCGTCTTCCTGGTCGCCGCGGCGTTCTCGGCGCTCATCGAGTTCCTGCAGTACGCGCTCGGCCTCGGCCGCGTGTCCAGTATCGACGACGTCCTGCAGAACGCGACGGGGGCGCTCATCGGCGCCCTGCTCACCTGGCCCTGGTGGCGATCTACACGTCGAGGTGTACGCGCAGCGCGGCATCCAGTCGAGCAAGCGTCACCGGGCTCAGCCCGCCCAGGCGCCTGCGCAGCCGACCGAAATCCACCGATCTGACCTGCTCGGCCTGGGCCTTCGAATCGCGCGCCAGACCGCCTTCGCCGCCTGGGATCAGAACCTGGAACGGATACACGCGCTCGATGTTGGAGGTCACCGGGACGACCGTGACCACACCTCGGCCGTTGCGCTCCGCGACCCGGTTGGCGGTGGTGTTGCTGACCAGCACCGCCGGGCGCATCTTGTTCGCCTCCGCGCCCTGACTGGGTTCGAGGTCGACCAGGTAGATGTCACCGCGCCGCATCGGTGAGCCCGTCCGCGGTGACGGCGTCCCACAGCTTGCCGTCCTCGTCGGCGTCCCACTCCTGCCAGGCGGCCGCGTACGCGTCTTCCAACTCGCTCGCACGGAGCAGGTCGATAGCCTGATGAAGGACGGCGGACCGGGAGGAGCCGCCGCGTCGTTCCAGATAGTCATCGACGTAGGCGATGTCTTCCTCGGGCAGGCTCACGCTCAACTTCATAGCGCTCATGCTACCGAGGAGTCGGCAGAGCTGCCACTAAGGGTAATACTCGTATACCTACCGATGATGCTACCGACGTTCGGACATGCGCCGGCCGGGACGGATTTACGACCCCTTTCCGCAAGCGAACGACGGCGGACGATGCGTCGCCCCACTCACCTGGCAGTGGAGGCCCCCCAGGGCCGGAACGGTCTCCCGCGGGAGGAGCGGAGGTGAGATCGACGGACCCGGGACATGAACGTGATCTTGAATTTGATCTTGATTTTGATGAACTGGACCTCCGCCCGGAGTGAAGATGCGTCTGGCAAGCTGGGCGCATGGCCACCAAGCTCTTCCTCGCCGGCGATCCCGCCGCCGACAAGCTGCTCGCGTCCGATCCGCTGGCGCTGCTCATCGGCATGCTGCTCGACCAGCAGATCCCGTTGGAGAAGGCCTTCACCGGGCCGCACATCCTCACCCAGCGGATGGGCGTGACGAAGCTGGACGCCGCCCAGATCGCCGCGTACGACCCGGAGAAGTTCGCCGAGCTGTTCGCGACCGTGCCGGCCATCCACCGGTTCCCGGGCTCGATGGCCGAGCGTACGCAGAAACTGTGCCAGGCCGTCGCCGCCGAGTACGACGGTGACGCCGAGCGGATCTGGGCGACCGCGACGGACGGCAGGGACCTCCTGAAGCGGATGGAGGCGCTGCCCGGTTTCGGCAAGCAGAAGGCGCAGATCTTCGTGGCCCTGCTCGGCAAGCAGTTCGGCGTGCAGCCGGCCGGCTGGCGGGAGGCGGCCGGGGTGTACGGCGAGGAGGGTTCGCACCGGTCGGTCGCGGACATCGTCAGCAAGGAGAGCCTGGCCGAGGTACGCGAGTACAAGAAGCAGATGAAGGCCGCCGCTAAGAAGTAGCGGGCGCGTCCCGCAGCTGGGATATCGCCGTCTCGAAGCTGCCCGGGCCCACGGCGAAGGCGCGGCTGAACGGGTACTCCACCTGGTAGATCACGATCAGCAGCAGGGCGACCATGGCCCCGACGACGGCCAGCATCAGGGCGTTGGGGAAGGTCCGTTCCAGGCCGAACATGTACAGGAACGTCACGCTGATCAGGCCGCCGAGGATGAGGATCGGCCAGAGCAGCGTGGGCATTCCTTCGCCGGCAGCCGCGAGCCGGGACCGGCGGGCGCCGGCGGCGGTGCTGATCTGGCTGGTCACGGAGTCGTACGCGCCCTGCTCGCGATCCGTCTTCGGGTCGATCGTGTCGACGCGCTCCCGCAGCCGCGTGAAGGCCGTCGTGGCGCCCGCGGTCGGTTGCCGGGTGTCGTGCAACGAGAGCCATTCGGGCCCGGCCGCCTGCCGGAGGTACGCGAGGATGGACTCCCGCACCGCGCTCCGATCGGCCGGGGCCAGCCCGTTCGCGGCCCAGTACGCCTCCACCATGCCGGTCGCCTCCGTGTCCACGTTGGACGCGGCGGCGTCGCGCGGCTCCCAGACCGCGATGGCCGCGATGGCGATGAGGATGGCGTACACCATGCCGATCGTGGCGTAGAGCGAACTGGCCACGCCGGAGTCCGCCACGAGCCAGCGTTGCGGGACGATCTTGGTGATCACCAGGAAGCCGAGCACGGCGCAGACCGCCGAGCCGACGATGATCAGTACGCCTGCGAAGAGCGAACTCATGGACACCCCTATCGGCGGGCCCTGGCCTTGACCCGGGCGGCGAGCGTGATCGCGGGCACGAGCAGTCCGGCGAAGACCGACCAGGTGATCGGCAGCCGGGCGGGCGGCGGCGGGGGCGGCGGTCGCCGGATCGCGTGATGCAGGGCAACAGGAGTACGCGAGACGGACGGCGATGGGGACGGTGACGGAGGCGTCGGCGCGGCCGAGGGCGGCACCGGCGGGAGGGGAGCCGGCGGGCGCGGGGAGGCCGGCCGCGGCTGCGGCCAGATGATGCGGACCAGGTAGTCCTCGACCTCGCCGCCCGAGGCGGAGCCGGTCGGGGCCAGGCCCGACGCCGGCACCGTCCCGTAGAGGCGCAGGCGGAGTCCGGCCGTGTCGCGGCCCGGGTTGACCTGGACGCCGGTCCAGGTCAACGTGGCCGTCGTCGCTCCCGGTGGGACGGTCGCCGTGGCGAGGCCCGCCGCGCCGAAGGTGGCGTTCCCGGCGAAGTCCTGCCACCCGGCCAAGGTCGCCGGCTGCTCGGTCGTGTTCGTGACGGCCACCGTGACCTGCCAGGACGTGGCCTCGGCGGCGATCGTCGGCGGGGCCGCGAAGGCGTCGTCCACGCCGGCCGCGGCCCCGATCGACAACCGGCCGAAGGTGGTCAGCGTGTTCCGGGCGGCGCCGTACCCGGCCGCCGAGCCGTAGTCCCAGGCGACCGGGCAGGTCGCGCCGTCCGCGTGGTAGACCGTCGAGCCGTCCGCCACGACTGCCGTCTGAGCCGGGTCGGCCAGCGGGATCGCGTACAGGCGGCCGGTGCCGTTGTGCAGGGCGTACAGGGTGCCGAAGGGGCTGATCGCCACGGCACCGTAGCTGCTGCCGTGGGGCAGTCTGGGCAGTGCGGCCACCGTGGACACCGTCCCGGTGGCGGGGTCCACCGCGGTCAGCTTCGCGACCGGGCCGGCGGCCACGCCGTAGAGCCTGCCGTCGGCCGGGTTCAGCTCCCAGTCGCCGAGGCTCACCGGCACCGACAGCGGCGTACGCCTCGTGACGGCCAGGGTGCCGAGGTCGACCGAGATCAGCTCGTCCCCGTCCGCCGACTGGATCAGCCACGCGTTCCCGTCGGCGGCCGCCGCGTACGCGCCCCGGAGCAGGGCGGGCGCCCGGCCCCGGTCGGCCACGTCACCCGCCGGGCCGACCGAGATCACGTGCGGCCCGTCCTGCTCGTCGGCCAGTCCGACGATCCGGTCGCCGGCCTGCGCGTACACGATGGCGTTGAGCTGCGGCGGGAGCTGCGCGACGGTGACGCTGCGCGCGGCGCTCTCGTCGAAGCGGACCAGGGTGTGCCCTTCGACCAGGTAGAAGCCGTTGTGACAGGCGGCCGGGTCCGGTCCCGGGAGCAGGCCGGCGGCGAGCAGCAGCGTGGTCCAGGCCATCAACGGTCCCGGCGCGCGGCCAGCGCCGCGACGGCCGCGAGCGGGGTGGTGCCGGTCAGCGGCCCACCCATGGTCAGCGCGTCGAGCGCACGTTCCAGCAGCTCGTCGGCTTGCGCGAGGCACCAGGCCCGGCCACCCGCGAGGTCGATGGCCGCCGCGAGCCGCTCCAGCTCCGCCTCACTCAGCTCCCCTTCCCCGGAGTACGCGTCGCGCAGCGGACCGGCGACCGGGGAGCCGCCGCTGAGCGCCGCGACGACGGGCAGGGACTTCTTGCGGCTGCGCAGGTCGGAGTAGACGGGCTTGCCGGTCACGGCCGGGTCGCCCCAGATGCCGAGCAGGTCGTCGGCGAACTGGAAGGCGAGCCCGAGGTCGGCGCCGAACGCCCGCAGCTGGGCGACCTGGGCGGCGGTCCCGCCGCCGAACAGCGCGCCCAGCCCGGCGCTGCATTCGAGCAGCGCACCGGTCTTGTGCCGGGCCATCGCCAGGCACTGCTCGACGCGGACGTCGTCGCGGGTCTCGAAGGCCAGGTCCTCGCCCTGCCCTTCAAGCAGGTCGTTGACGGCGGCGGCGAGCATGCGGGTGCCGTCGCCGGCCGGGCGGTCGGCCGTCGCGATGGCCTCGAAGGCCAGCGCGAGCAGGGCGTCGCCGGCCAGGATGGCGTGCCCGACGCCGAAGACCTTCCACACCGTGGGGCGGTGGCGGCGGGTCTCGTCGCCGTCCATGACGTCGTCGTGGATCAGCGAGAAGTTGTGGACCAGTTCCACCGCGACCGCCGCCGGCAACGCGGCGTTCGTGGAGCCGCCGACCGCCTCGGCGGCCAGCAGGGCCAGGGCCGGTCGCAACGCCTTGCCGGGGTCGCCTGCCTCAGGGACCCCGTGGCGGTCCCACCAGCCGAAGTGGTAGCCGGCCAGCCGCCGTAACGCCCCGGGCAGGGCGTCCACTGCCTCGCGGAGGGCGGGGTCGACCGCCGTCCGCGCCGCTTCCAAGGCCCGCGCGGCGACCTGCGCCGTCGGCGTGGCTTCGAGCGCTGTCATCATCGTCGCCCTCTCTGCTGGGTCATTCCAGGGGTCAGGCTCTGCTGTGGTGCTGCTCGTGCCTCTCCAGGGTCCACGGGCGGGCAACCACCCCGGCCGAATCGGTGAACCCGATCGGAGCGGTCGCCCGGCCCGGGATCTCAGTAGTGACCGAGTTCGACGTTCTCCAGCACGCCCAACGCATCGGGCACGAGGACGGCGACGGAGTAGTACGCGCTGACGAGGTAGGAGATGACGGCCTGCTCGTTGATACCCATGAAGCGCACCGACAGCCCCGGCTGGTACTCGTCCGGCAGGCCGATCTGGTGCAGCCCGACGACCCCCTGGTCGTCCTCGCCCGTACGCATCGCGATGACCGAGGTCGTGTGCGTGTCGGTCACCGGGATCTTGTTGCACGGCAGCAGCGGTACGCCCCGCCACGAGGGCACGTGGTGCCCCTGGAAGTCCACCGTGTCCGGATAGAGCCCGCGTCGGGTGCATTCCCGGCCGAACGCCGCGATCGCGCGGGGATGGGCCAGCAGGAAATGCGTACTGCGGCGGCGGCTGAGCAGTTCGTCGAGGTCGTCCGGGGTGGGCGGGCCGGACCGGGTCGAGATGCGCTGCTTGAGATCCGCGTTGTGCAGCAGGCCGATCTCGCTGTTGTTGACCATCTCGAACTCCTGGCGCTCGCGCAAGGCCTCGATCGTCAGTCGCAGCTGCTGCTCGGTCTGGTTCATCGGCTGGTTGTAGAGGTCGGCCACCCGGGTGTGCACCCGCAGGACCGTCTGGGCGACGCTCAGCTCGTACTCGCGCGGCGACAGTTCATAATCGACGAAGGTGCCGGGCAGGTCGTGCTCGCCCTTGTGGCCGGCGCTCAGCGCGATCTCCGCCTCGCCGTGCCGGTTCTGCTTCGGTACGCCCTTCGCCCGCAGCCGCCCGATGTGCCCGGCCAGCGCCTCGGACTGGTCGACCAGCTGGAGGAACGCGGTCCTCGACAGGCTCAGCACGATGCACTTCGTGGCTGCCTGCACGGAGAAGTCCCAGGTCAGATCCGCGTCGGTGAGGATCTTGTCGCCGAAGAACTCGCCGTCGGCCAGCACGCCCAGCACGGCCTTGTTGCCGTAGGAGCCCTCGCCGACCTTGTCCGCCTTGCCGTGCGCGATCAGGTAGAGCGTGTCGGCCGCGCTGCCGGCGCTCACGATCGTGTCGCCCGCGGCGTACTCCTGTTGCGTGAACCGCTGGGAGAGCGCGTCGAGGACCTCGATGTCGTCGAAGTCGCGCAGCTGCGGCAGCTCGCAGAGTTCCGGGGGGACGACGCGGACGTGGGTACCGACATTGGTGAAGGTCAGCCGGCCGTCGCCGATCGCGTAGGTCAGCCGCCGGTTCACCCGGTACGCGCCGCCGTTGACCTGGGTCCACGGCAGGACCTTGAGCAGCCAGCGGGAGGTGATCTCCTGCATCTGCGGAACGGACTTGGTCGTCGTGGCGAGGTTGCGGGCCGCCGCCGTGGTGAGGCTGGAAGGCGTCTTGCCGTTCGGGCTGCTGCCGTTCGCGCTGGGGCTGGTTTCCGACTGCTCGTGAACGTCGATCGTCACGATGCCACCGTCCAATCTGGGCTGTGGGACTTCCGGGGCGGTCAGGGCGCCTCGTGGCCACATGAGATCAGCCGCTGCGCAATGCGTGTCAAGAGATATCGTCATTGAGGGTGATTTGGGATGACTAGAGGAGAGGTGACCTGATCTGATCGGCCGTGGGCGCCTCTCCGGCCCCATCACTGCCAGACCCCGCCGTACCTGTCTCAGGCGGCGGGGTCCGGCGTCTCCGCCAGGAGGTACGCATGCCGCAGCCGTTCACGCTGCCGGAGTTCTACGTCCCGCACCCGGCCCGGCTCAACCCCCACCTCGAAACCGCCCGCGTACACACCAAGGCGTGGGCCCGGCAGATGGAGATGATCGAGGGGTCCGGCGTCTGGGACGAGGCCGACTTCGACTCGCACGACTACGCGCTGCTGTGCGCGTACACGCATCCGGAGGCGGACGCCGCGCAGCTCGACCTCGTCACCGACTGGTACGTCTGGGTCTTCTTCTTCGACGACCATTTCCTGGCGGTCTACAAGAAGACCGGCGACCTCCCCGGCGCCCGGGAGTACCTCGACCGGCTGCCGCTCTACATGCCGGTCGAGGACGGCGCGGCCATCCCCGAACCCACCAACCCGGTCGAGAAGGGCCTCGCCGACCTGTGGCTGCGCACGATCCCGTCGATGTCGGCGGACTGGCGGTCCCGGTTCGCCGAGAGTACGCACGCCCTGCTCCTCGACTGCGTCTGGGAACTGGGCAACATCAACGACAAGCGCGTACCGAACCCGGTCGAGTACATCGAGATGCGGCGGAAGGTCGGCGGCGCGCCGTGGTCGGCCGGGCTGGTCGAGTACGTGACGTCGGAGGTGCCGGCCGCGGTCGCGTACAGCCGGCCGTTGCGGGTGCTGCGCGACACCTTCTCCGACGGCGTACACCTGCGCAACGACGTCTTCTCCTACCAGCGGGAGACCGAGGAGGAGGGGGAGGTCAACAACGGCGTCCTGGTCGTCGAGCGGTTCCTGCGCTGTACGCCGCAGCAGGCGGCCGAGACGGTCAACCGCGCGATCACCTCGCGGCTGCAGCAGTTCGAGAACACGGTGCTGACCGAGCTGGCCCCGCTGTTCGTCGAGAAGGGGCTGACCCCGTTCGAAGCGGCCGCCGTCCTGCACTACGTACGCGGGCTGCAGGACTGGCAGAGCGGCGGCCACGAGTGGCATCTGCGCTCCAGCCGCTACATGAACGGCGCGGCCCGCCCCGGCGCGGACCGGCTCTCGCCCGGGCTGGCCGGCCTCGCGCGCACCTTCGGACACGTGCCGCATCCGGTCGGGCCGACGCCCCCGCCCACGCTGTACATGCCCTACCAGGTCCAGGTCAGCCCGCATCTGACCGGGGCACGCCGGGAGATGGTCGCCTGGTCGAGACGGATGGGGATGCTGGACGTGCTGCCCGGCGTACCCGGATCGGGGTTGTGGACGGAGCGGATGCTCGCCGGCTTCGACTTCGCGGTCTGCGCGGCGATGATCCACTGGCGGGCCGATCCGTCCGAACTGGACATCAGCACCGGCTGGCTGACCTGGGGCACGTACGCCGACGACCTCTTCCCGGTGCGGTTCGGCGCCACGCGTGACATGGCCGGCGCGAAGCTGTTCGCCGAGCGGCTGGGACGGTTCATGCCGATGGACGCGGCGACCTTCCCGCCACCGGCCGACCCCGTCGAGAGCGGGCTCGCCGACCTCTGGGTACGCACAGCCGGGCCGCTGGACGAGGCCGGCCGGCGGACCTTCCGCCAGGCGGTGACCGACATGACCGGCAGCTGGCTGTGGGAGCTGAACAACCAGATCCAGAACCGGGTCTCGGACCCGGTCGACTACCTGGAGATGCGGCGCAGAACCTTCGGCTCCGACCTCACCAAGGCCCTCGCCCGCCTCTCGCTCGGCGCGTGCCTGCCGCCGGAGATCTTCCGTACGCGGGCCCTCACCGCGATCGACGACTCGGCGTCCGACTACGGGTGCATGACCAACGACGTCTTCTCGTACCGGAAGGAGATCGAGTTCGAGGGCGAGGCGGCCAACGTGGTCCTCGTGATCGAGCGGTTCCTCGGCTGCGACACGGCCACGGCGCTGGCGATCACCCGCGACCTGATGGCGGCCCGCATCCGCCAGTTCGAGCGCGTGGTCGCCGACGATCTGCCGCGTACCGCCGACGACGCGGGACTGACCCGCGAGCAGCGCTCGGCCCTGGACTCCTACGTGGACCTGCTGCGCGACTGGATGGCCGGGGTGCTGCGCTGGCACCAGCTGACCCGGCGCTACGACGAGGAGGCGCTGAAGGAGAAGACCCTGCGCTTCTCCCCCGTCCGCGCGACCGGGCTCGGCACCTCGGCGGTCCGGCTCTTCACCCGATAGCCCTGTCTCCCGGATCTCGTGGTCCGGGAGACAGGTCCTCAGCATTCCTCTGGCGCCCGGGGCCGCCTTCGCGGGGCGGTCCCGGGCTATTCTGGGTACGGCGGCACGCCCGCCCGAGCCGTCCGGCCAAGAGTCCCCGACTCAGCGTTCACGCCTCCCGCCGCCGGGCCGGAGGTGCTGGACCGTGAGATCTCGGAGGGCAGCATGACCACCACCGACCGAGCCCGCCGCCGTGCCGTCCGCGCGCTGGCCGAGCGGGCCGGGATCGCGTACTCGGAGGCGCGCCGGCAACTGGAGCGAGGCGTCGGACCCGACGAGATCCTGGCCACCAGCGGCCGCACGATCTATCGGGACACCCTGGACCTGCGCCCCTTCGCGGTACGCCTCGCCGAGGTCCGCGAAGCCGCCGACGTGCCGGCCGGCCGGGCCGCCCATCTCGTCCGTCGCTTCCCCGAGTCCGACGGCCTGTACGCCGCCCGGCCAGACGTGCTCGCGGACGCGTACCGGGCGGTCGATCCGCAGCTCGTGCCCGCCGATCTGGGATGGGTGGCGGAGCTGGCCGAGGCGACCGCCGTCGACCAGGCCTGCGCCGGTCTCGACCGGGCCGCCCGGCGGGTGCTCGGCGACGACCCGGCCCGGCTGGGCGAGGCGCAGGTGCTCGACGCCGTCCTGGTGGTCGGCGACGACGGCCACGCGCCCGGCACACCGGTACGCGTCCTGCCGACCGGCGCGTACGGGCTGATCCTGACGGCGTGCTGGGGTCCGGCCGGGCCGCCGTTCGCGTACCTGGTGTCGGGGACGGCCGGCCGGTTCGAGGTGGCCGCCGACGACCTGGCCGTCCGTCCCGACTGAGGACGCTGTTGCTGTTTTCGCAACTCCGCTCTACTCTGGAGGACATGAAAGCGACGCTGACCGATCGCGTACGCACCCTCATCGACCAGGTTTCCGGTAGTCAGACCGCGTTCGGCGACCTCATCGGCATGAGCAAGGACAAGCTGTCCAAGTCCCTGGCCGGCACCCGGCGCTTCACCTCGCTGGAGCTGGCCCTGATCGCCGAGGCCGGCGACGTCTCGGTGGACTGGCTGCTCACCGGCCGGTCCCCGGAGCGGCCCGCGGTCGCCGCCCGGTCGGCGGTCGCACCGGCACCGGCCGGCCTGGCCGATCGCTACGCGGACGCGTACGAGGTGCTGGATCTGCTGGGCCGGACGCGAGCGGTGCCGCCGCTGCCGGACGCCCCGGCCACGACCGGCATGCACGACCGCGGGACGGCGCTCGCGACCGCCGCCGTCGACCGGCTGGCCCGCCACCGGGTCGGCCCGGTCAGCGGGCTCGGCGCCGCCGAACTCGTCGCCGCGGTCGAAGAGGTCTTCGGCGTGGACGTCGCCGTCGGCGAGCTGCCGCCGGGCCTCGACGGCCTGTCCTGGCAGACCGACCAGCGGCGGTTGATCCTGCTCGCCGCGACCCAGCAGTGGACGCGGCAGCGCTTCACCCTCGCCCACGAGCTCGGCCACCTCCTCGGCGACGACGCCCGGCAGGTGGTCGTCGACCGGCACGTCTCCCCCGGCGTCGACCGCGACCCGACCGAGGTCAGCGCCAACTCCTTCGCGGCCGCGCTGCTCATGCCGGAGGCCGAGGTCCGGGCCCGGGCCGGCGGCGCGCTCACCGACGACGAGTTCGCCCGGCTGGTCGTGGACTTCCAGGTGTCCCCCAGCGCCATGGCGGTGCGCCTGTTCACCCTGGAGATCGTCGGCCCGGTGCGCTTCGAGCAGCTGCGGGCCACCACGGCGCTCGCCTGCCATCAGCGGGCCGGGAGCATCGAGGAGTACCTCGACAAGGTCAACGCCGCCCTCGCCCAGCGACTGCCGACCCGGCTCGTCGGCGACCTGTTCGCGGCGTACCAGGAGGGGGCGACGACGCTGCGGCCGCTGGCGAACCTGCTCGGCGTCGACGTCGACGACCTCTACGAGACCCTCGCCGGGACGCCCGCCGACACGGCGCCGGACGCGGTCTTCTCGCTATGACGGCGTGGTGGTTCCCGGACAACACCGTCCTGTGCAACTTCGCCACCGTCCGCCGGCTCGACCTGCTGGAGAAGACCCTCGCCGGCCGGGGGCGCTGGACGGACGCGGTCGCGTACGAGACGCGGCGCTCGACGCGCTACCTGCCCAACCTGGCGGACGTGCTGACCGGCGGCTGGCTCGACGAGCCGATCGAGATCTCCGAACCCGAGCGGATCGCCCGCATCGAACGGCTGCGGCGGGCCGTGTTCGGCGGCCCGCCCCGCGATCCCCGGCGACACCTGGGCGAGGCGCAGACGCTGTACCTGCTGGAGAACGACCTGGAGTTCGCCGGTTCCCTGTGGATCACCGACGACCGCGCCGCCTACGAGTACGCCGTCCGCCGCGGCATCCCCGCCTGGGGAACGGCCGAGGTCATGCGGGCAGCGGTCGGGGCCGGCCTGATCGCGGCGCACGACGGTCTCCACCTGCTGGAGGGCATGGTGGAGGTCGGCCGGCACGTCCATCGCCTCCCCGCGTCCGCCGAGGAGTTGGCCGCGCCGGAAAAATCTTGAAGAAGTTCTCGCCGCCGTGTCGATCCGGACGGAGGCCGTTCGCTGCACCAGTAGAGAACGACCTACGAGAAGGAGAAGGCATCATGCGGAAGATCGTTGCGGGGCTGCACATGTCGCTCGACGGCGTCATCGAGTCCCCGGAGAAGTGGAGCTTCGACTACTACTGCGACGAGGTCGGCCAGTCGATCAAGTCCCGGCGCGACGAGACCGAGACCCTGCTGCTCGGCCGGGCCATGTACGAGGAGTTCGCGGCGTTCTGGCCGGGCAAGGACGGCGAGGTCGCCGAGTTCATGAACAACACCCCGAAGCTGGTGGCCTCGACGACGCTGACCTCCGTCGACTGGACCGGCAGCACGCTGATCGACGGCGACGTCGTCGAGTCGCTGGCCGCGCTGAAGGCAGAAGACGGCGGCAACATCACCATCACCGGGAGCGCGACGCTGGTGCGGTCGCTGCTCGCGGCCGGCCTTGTCGACGAGTTGCACCTGATGGTCTGCCCGATCGTGCTCGGCGACGGCAAGCGGCTGTTCGACGGCAGCGGCCGGATTCCGTTGCGGCTGGCCGGATCGGAGACCTTCCCCACCGGCGTCACCCACCTCACCTACCGCCCGGCCTGAACCCCGGCCCCGTCGACCGCTCCAAGATCCCGCTTGGATCAGGGCTTTCACCCGAATCTTGAGCCATGATCCGGGTGATTCACCTGATCCAAGCGGGATCTTGAGGGCTGCGGGCTCGAAAGAGCGGGGCGGCGGGGTCAGGCCGGGGTGGGCGGGAGGAGGCGGCGCGGGCCGGTGTCCGGGCGCGGCAGCGGATCGTCGATCACTCCCGACGCGTGCAGCACCGAGATCCCCGTCGACCGGGCCAGCACCGGGTTCAGCGTCAGCCGCCGGACCTGGGGCACCTCGGCGGCCAGATGCCCGATCCGCAGCAGCAAATCCTCCACGGCGGACCGATCCACCGGCGTCCCGCCGACCGCGCCGCTGAGCAGGCTGGCCGCGCGGGGCGTACGGACGAGGTCGAAGGCGTCCCGGTCGGTCAGCGGAGCGGCCCGCCACGCCCGGTCCCCCACCAGATCGGCGACCACGCCACCGAGCCCGAAGCCGACGACCGGCCCGAACGCCGGATCGTCCACCATCTCGACCACGCACGGTACGCCCGGCGCCACCATCGGCTGCAGGTAGACCTCGATGTCGGCCCCGAACAGTTCGCAGACGTCCGCGTACGCCGCGCGTACCTGGTCCGGACCGGCGAGGTTGAGCCGCACCGCGCCGAGGTCGATCCGATGTGGACGCTCGACCACCTTGAGGGCGACCGGTCCGCCGCCGAGTCCGGCGAAGGCCGCGACGACCGCCTCGACGCCGGCGACGCGGATCGAGGGCACGACCGAGATGCCGTAGGACGCGAGCACTCTGTCCAGAGAGGACAGATTCGGGCCGGACTCGGCCAGCGGGGACGGCGGCACGGTCCCGGCCGGTTCGCGCAGCCAGGCCGCCCGGCGATTCACGTGGGCGACCGCGCGTACGGCCTCTTCGATGGAGGGATAGCCCGCGACCGAGGGCGGCGGCGTGCCGTAGAGGAACGAGGCGACCACCAGCTTCTCGGACGCCGCCGAGGCCGCGGCGACCGCGGACGCGTACGGTGCGGTCTTCTCCTCGTAGGGCGTCATGGCGCCGGTGGGCAGCGGCGGCGCGACCACGACGAGCAGCGTGTCCGTGTCCTCGGAGCGGACGGCGAGTTCGAGGGCCGCGGCGAACTCCTCCTCGGGCGCGGCCGGGCTGACCGCGAGCATCATGCCGGCCCTTAGGCCCGCGGACTGCACGGCCGACCGGGCGAGGGACGCGAGCGCGGGCGCGTTGCTGACGATGCCGACCCGGTCCCCCGCGGGCAGCGGGTGCCCGGCGAGCAGCCGGCCGACGTCGAAGAGCTCGCTGACGGTGTCGACCCGGATCACGCCGGAGTGCTCCTGGAGCGCCTGCATGGCCGACACATCCAATGTGGACCCAAGCCCGGTACGCCCGGACAGGATGACGACCGGCTTCACCCGGCCCACCTCGCGGGCGATCCGGGCGAACTTGCGGGGATTGCCGAAGGTCTCCAGGTACATCAGGATCACGTCGGTGTCGGGGTCACCCGCCCAGTACTGCAGCAGATCGTTGCCGGACACGTCCCCGCGCTGGCCGACGTTGACGAAGCTCGACATGCCGAGTTCCTGCCGGTCGGCCTCGGCCAGCAGGAGCAGGCCCAGCGTGCCGGACTGGCTGAAGAAGCCGACCCGGCCGGGCGGCGGCAGGTGCGGCGCGAGGGTCGCGTTGAGGTCGCCCGCGGCGATGCCCAGGCTGCCCGGACCGATGACCCGCATGCCGGCGGCGCGGGCGGAGCTGACCAGGTCGCGGCGCTGCGCACGGTCGAGATCGGTGATGACGAGCAGCCCGCCGACCTTGCCCGCGCACGCCGCCACCACTGCCGGGACGGCCGACGGGGGCACCGCGACGACCGCGAGGTCCACACCGGACTCCAGCGCCGCACCGGGATGCACCACCGTCAGCGGCAACTCCGACCCGGACATGTGCTGCCGGACGGCCGCGCCGACCCCCATGCCCGACCGCGAGGCACCGAAGATCGCGACGGATCTCGGCTTCAGCAGCCGGGCCACCGATCGCGCCTCGCTGCGCCGTTCCCGGTCGGCCTGCACCTGCCGGGACCGGTCGGTCGGCGCGACCGGGAAGGTGAGGTGGACGACGCCGTCGGCGTACTCACGGGTGACGATGTAACCGGCGTCGGTGAAGACCCGGATCATGGTGCCGTTCTCGGGCAGCACCTCGGCGACGAAGCGGGTGATCCCCGCCGGCTCGGCCGCCGCCGCGAGGTGTTCGAGCAGCACCGACCCGATCCCCCGGCCCTGGTACGCGTCCTCGACCACGAACGCGACCTCGGCGTCGGGCGCCTGCGGGCCGAGCCGCTCGTACCGGCCGACGGCCACGATCTCGATGCCGTGGGCGATGACGAGCGCCTCGCGGTCGCGATGGTCGACACGCACGAAGCGTTCGAGGTCGCGGGCCGGAATCCGCGGATAGGGCGAGAAGTAGCGCAGGTAGCGCGTCCGCTCCGAGAAGCGGGCGTGCATGGCGACGATCGCGTCGGCATCGGCCGGCTCGATCTGCCGGATCCGGACGGTCGAGCCGTCCGAGAGGAGCACGTCCGCCGGTCGCATCGGACTCAGTCCCGCGGATCGAACGGGTCGAGCCCGTGCAGCGGGAAGACCGCCTTGCGGGTGGCGAGGATCGCTCTGTCCAAAGGCGACGGATCGCCGTCGGGATCCCACGCCCGGTACGCGAGGTCGGCGTCGTCGGTCATCCGCGGCATGGCCATCCGCTGCGGGCAGAGTTCGGCGGCCAGATCCTTCCACTCCGCCGGGATCAGCCGGGCCGGGTCGAGCGGCTCGCCGGTGATCGCCGCGATCAGATGCGTCCACGCCCGCGGGACCGCTTCGACGAGCGCGTACCCGCCGCCGCCGGTGGCGACCCAGCGGCCCTCGCAGAGCTCTTCGGCCAGGTCCCGCAGCGCCAGGTACGCCGCCCGCTGCCCGTCGACCGACAGCCGCAGGTTCGCCAGCGGGTCCAGCCGATGCGGATCCGCGCCGCACTGGGTGAACAGGATCTGCGGGCGGAAGGCGCGTACCAGCGAGGGGACGACCGCGTGGAAGGCGCGCAGCCAGCCGCGGTCGTCGGTGCCGGTCGGCAGCGCCACGTTGACCGCGGTGCCGTCGACACCCGTCTCGTCCGGGAAGCCCGTGCCCGGGAACAGCGACAGCGGCGACTCGTGCAGGCTGATCGTCAGCACCCGCGGATCGTCGATGAAGGCCGCCTGCACGCCATCGCCGTGATGAACGTCGATGTCGACGTACGCGATCCGCTCCGCGCCCCGCTCCAGCAGGTCCTTGATCGCGATCGCCGGGTCGTTGTAGACGCAGAACCCCGCGGCCCGCGCATGCATCGCGTGATGCAGCCCGCCTGCGATGTTCACCGCCCGCCGCTGCTCGCCCGCCCACACCGCGCGCGCCGCGGTCAGCGTCGCCCCCGCGATCAGCGCCGACGCCTCGTGCATCCCGTCGAAAGTCGGATTGTCCGGCGTGTTCAGCCCATAACCCCGGAAGAACGGGTCGTCCGGCGCCGCCTTCACCGCCGCGATGTAATCCTCCCGGTGCACCAGCCCCAGCTCCGCGTCGCTCGCGGCCGCGGTCGGCGGCGCGACGGTCACTCCGTCCCTGTCCAGCAGGGAGTACGCGTCGGCCAGCGCCATGGTCAACCGCAGCCGCACCGGATTGAGGGGGTGGTCGCCCATGTCGTAGCCGAGCAGCGCGTCATCCCAGACGACGAGGCTGTTCACCGCGCTTCCCCGGTTTCCTCCGCGCCGCTGCTCTCCTCGCCCGTGGCGATCGGGCGGTTCGGGTCGGTGATCCATCCACTCCAGGAACCCAGGTAGATCACGGCGTCCGGGCGGCCGGCCTCGTGCAGCTTGAGCACGGTCCGGGCGGCCGTCACCCCGCTGCCGCAGTACGCGGCCACGGGCGTCTCCGCGGGGATGGCAGGCAGCTCGCCGGGTGCGTTGACCGCGCCGGGAATGTGCCCGGCGACCGGGTCGATCGGCTCGACCTCGCCCCGGTATCGCTCAGCCGCGCGGACGTCGAGAAGGACGCCCTTGTGCACGAAGGCCGGGATGTCCTCAGCCTCGATCGTCGGCAGGTGGCCGGGTACGACCGTGAAGTCACCCTCCGCCGGCTCCGGGACCTCCCGCGTGACCGGTCCGGTCCAGGCCGGGAAGCCGCCTTCCAGCACCCGGACGTCCGGGTGGCCGGCCCACTTCAGGGTCCACCACGCCCGGCCGGCGGCCAGGAGGTCGCCCCCGTCGTAGACCACCACCGGTCTCCCCGCCTCGACCCCGGCGCTCCGGAGGGCGGCTTCGAGGTCGTCCAGGTCCGGCAGCGGGTGGCGGCCGCCCTTCCCCGGCGGACCGCACAGGTCCCGGTCGAGGTCGACGAAGACCGCGCCGGGCAGGTGGCCAGCCGCGTAGTCCTCGCGCCCGGGCGGCCCGGCCAGGCGCCAGCGCACGTCCAGCAGGGTCACGTCACCGAGGATCGGCAGCAGCCGCTCGGCCGAGACGAAGTTGCTCACCCCGCCATTCTGTCAGGGACCGCCGACCTTCTCGCCGGACCGCTCGAACCTTCGCCGGATGCTCATACGTGCGGCCACCCGCTACCGTGCCGGACATGGTGGCCCCCAACATCTCGATTTTCGTCTACCTCATCGTCGGCTTCCTGTGCGTGGTCGCACTGGTCCTGGTGGGCTCCGGACTCCTGCGCATCCGCCGGTCCCGGCGCCTGCGGGAGGACGGCTTCGAGGCCGACGGCACGATCGTCGAAACCGTCACCGAGACCCGCCACTCGAACAATAACGGCCACCGCCGCTCCTACCAGGTCTTCTTCCCGGTCATCGAGTTCCGTACGCGTACCGGCGCCGAGGTCAAGGCGACCGGTCCGGTCGAGTCGAACCGCTCGTTCGTCACCGGTACGCCCGTCAAGCTGCGCTACAACCCCGACACGCCCACCGAGTTCGAGATCGTCTCCGGCCCCGGCGCCGGCTCCGGAGGCATGCCCCGCGTGCTCGGCGGACTCGTCTTCGCCGCCTTCGGCATCGCGATCATCGCGTTCGTCGTGTGGAATGCGAGGGGTGGTGTCCCCTCCTGTCTCGGGTGCTGACGTACTCGGCGTCGTGGCGATCGTCTGGGCGGTCGTCGCCCTGTTCCTGCTGTCGATCGGCCTCAAGCGGCTGCTGCGCTCGCTGCGCCTGCACGGCGGCCACGAGTCGCCGGGAACCATCGTCGAGAGCCAGTTCCGCTCCGGCCATCTCGGCCGGGTCCGGTACCGGCCGGTGATCGTCTACCGCGCCGCGAACGGCCAGCGCGTCCGCGTCCTCGGCCCGGTACGCCGGCGGTCGGCGTACCCGCGCGGCGCGGCGGTGATCGTCCGGTACCGCCCCGAACGGCCGGACCGCGTCGAGGTCGTCGACGGCCCCGGCGAAGGTACGGCCGCGGCCGGGCACCTCTTCACCGGCACGCTGCTGCTCGTCACCCTGGTGGTCTTCGCGATCGCCCTGGGCTGACGCCCTCCGGTTTCCACCGCACACCCGATTGCCTCACTCCACACCGGACGGTCACCCTGGATCCGGTCCACTCGTCGACACCGACCTGGCGGGAGAACACACGGCATGAGCACACCCGAGGTGGTCCTGGCCTACTGGACCGAGCACCGGCAGCAGTTCCGCCAGTCCGAGGACCAGCGGTCCGTGCTCACGAACTACCTGCTCGTCATCACCGCCGGCCTCACCGGCCTCATCGCCGCCCAGCGCTTCGCCCTCGTCACCCTCCCGGCGGCCCTGCTCATCGCCGCCCTCGGCCTGTACGGCGCGCTCGCCGTGGCCAAGTACCACGAGCGGGCCTCCTACCATCTCCAGCAGGCCCGCGCCCTGACGCGGACGCTCAAGGAACTCGGCGCGCTGGCCGACGACCCCCACCTCGACGAGCAGCGCGAAGACCACTACCGGCGGCACCCCCTGCTGCACCGCGTACGCCTGCATTGGCTCTGGACCGGCCTGCACCTGGCGATCGCGGTGTTCGGCGCGGTGCTCGCGGTCGTGATCCTCGCGGTCTGACGGATGGGCAGGGATTTCTTCATCAGCCACGCCACCGCGGACCGGCAGTGGGCGGAGTGGATCGCGGTCACGCTGGAGGCGGCGGGCTACACGACGGTCGTCCAGTCGTTCGACTTCCGGCCCGGCACCGACTTCGCCCACGAGATGCAGCAAGCTCTCAGGACCTCGGGCCGCCTCATCGCGGTGCTCAGCCCGGACTACCTCGCCTCGGCCATGGCCGAGGCGGAGTGGCGCAGCTTCTTCGCCCAGGACCCCACCGGCGAGCTGCGAAAACTCCTGCCTGTCCGGATCGCCCCGGTCACCGGCACCGGCCTGCTCCAGACCCGCGTCTACGTGGACTTCGTCGGCGTCGGCCCGGCCGCCGCCCGCCGCCGACTCCTGGCCGCCGCCCACCCACACCGCCCTCGCCCGACCACCGCCGCCTGGCCCGGCGCCGGCCCCGAGCCCGATCCGGCCGTGCCGGCGCACGGCGGCCGGCTGGCCGGCATCATCGATGGGGCGATCCGCGGCGACCTCCCGCCCACCGTCGGGACACTGACCGGCACGCTGCGACCCCCCGCGTTCTATGTCAGCTACGCGCGCCCGTCGTCCGTACCGGGACCGCCACGCGAGGGGGCCTTCTTCGCGGCCCTGTCCCGGTCACTGTCCCTCGGCACCCGCCCCGACGTCGGCCAGGGTTACATCGACTTTCCCGCCACCGGCACCGACCTCTGGAATCCCGGCATACTCCGGGCCATCGCGAGCAGTCAGAGCCTCCTGCCGCTCATCTCCCCCCGCTACGTGCGCAGCGCCTTCTGCGCCCGCGAATGGGCGGCCTTCGCCGACCGTCCGGCCTACGCGACCACGGGCGGCCCCGCAGCACCAGGTGCCGCGATCGTGCCCGTCCTGTGGTCGCCAGTCGACCGGAAGACACTGCCCTCGGCGATCCGCCGGCAGCCCATGTTCGCCCCACGGCATCCGCGGACAGCCGAGGCGTACCAGGCGGAAGGGCTGCACGGGCTGCTGAGCCGCCACCCCCGCCTGTACGCCGTCGCCCTCGACGAACTCGCCACAGCGGTCGCGGGAGTGCTCGATGCGGTACGCGTACCGGCAGCGGCCCCTCTGCCCGGCACCCCACCCGTCGGATACGCCGACTGGACAGCAGGCGAATAGCCGACAGCTATGTGGATGGTCAGAGCCTCGGTCAGTACGCACGGTGCTTGGGGAACTACATATCTACACGTATGCTTGTAAGAGACGCCGATCTGTCACCATGCCGGTACGCGCAGGCGGCCGCGGACATGGGCGGGCGTAGCGGGAGGCTGCAGGATGGACACGCCCACGACCGAGGATCTCGCACACAACGACGTACCCGACGTGGCGGCGTCGCGCCTCGCTGATCTGCTGTCGGGATCGAACGCGGAACTCCTGGCCTGCGCCGAACGATTGATCGCGGCGATCGACGGCCGATTGGAGACTTCGCTCGGATGGAACAGCTTTCTTCCGGAGGTTCCCTCCGCGCCACCGACGGGCCATTCGCAGCACTAGCCGCCGGCGGCAGCGACCCGGCGAGCCTCGATCTCCTTGGCCGTACGCGGGTCAGCCGCTCGAAGCTGTTTCTGGCCCGGCTCTTCGCGGAACGACCGGACCTCGACGATGTCAAGGAGATCCTCGTCGCCGCCGACTGGGAGAACCCCGGCGCGGTCGCCCGATTGATCGCGTACCCCTGGACGGCGGTGTGGCTGCAGCGGGCCGCCGCCGAGCCACGGCAGGCGGATGTCGACTATGGGCGAGGGCTGGCGCTGGCGGCGGCCTCGCGGGCCGAACTGACGGGCGTGGTCAGCGTTGCGCCCCAGTCAGGCAAGATCACCGTGCCGGGCCTCGGCGAGCTTCGCGGCCTGGGGCAGGACGAGCGGCGACTGACAGCGAAGGATCTGAACGGCCCCGACTGGTTCGGCCTCAAGTCGGTCACGGTGTCAGCGGGCGGACGCAACCTCTCCCTGACGCTCGACGATCTCGATCCGTTCCGGCAATGCCTCTCCTACGGCGTCGCTCCTCACAATCCGGACGACTTTGTCCGCCGCACCCAAGCCGTGCTCTCGTCGGCCTGGGAACTGCTCACCGCATACGCACCTGCGCGGGCGGACGAACTCGCGGCCGGACTCACGGTCCTGACACCGTTGGCAGCCAACCTGATGGCCGGTGTCAGCGCCAGCCATCAGGAGGCCTACGGCGGCTTCGGCATGTCGCCGCAGACCGACCCGGCCGCGTTCGCCGCGACCATGATCCACGAGTTCCAGCACAGCAAGCTGAGCGCGCTGCACGCGTTGCTGCCGCTGTACGATCCCGCCGGCAACGAGCTCTACTTCGCTCCGTGGCGGCCGGATCCGCGGCCCCTCGGCGGGCTCCTGCAGGGAATCTACGCCTTCCTGTCGGTGGCTGGCTGGTGGCGGGACCTCATGGCTGCCCCGGCCGAGCAGCCGCGTGCGGCCCTTCAGTTCGCCACCTTGCGCGCCCAGGTCTGGCGCGCGCTCGAGCAGGTACACGATGCCGCTGGGCTCACGGAGGCCGGCCGGCGTTTCGTGGCCGCCGTCGCCCGGACCGCGGCGGAGCACAACGCGACACCGGTGGACGCCGTACACGACGCTCACGCCAGGAAGGAGCTCCAGCGCCTGGAGTCTGTCTGGCATGAGCGTCACGCCTGAGCGCAGCGGTCACACCGTCGACGAATCGATGTCGCACTCCGCCCGCCGATGCCGCCGGGCGCCCTCGACCTCGGGGTGATTCTTGGAGAGCACCCGCTCGAGGGCAGCGATGTTGTCCGCGAGCAGCGCCGTCCCTTCCTTCTTCTCACCGAGATCGATCAGCAGGAGGGCATGATTCGTCGCGGCGTGCAAGGTGTATGGATGCAGCGCCCCCCGACGGACGGTCGCTGCCTCCAGGACCTGCTGGGTCAGCGTGCGTGCATCGGCGAGCTGATGCGCGCGGACCAGGTCGATCGCATAGTTGCTCAGCAGGGAGAGCAAGTAGGGATGATTCGACGGGAGCACCCGCCGCATGATCTCCAGCGTCCGCTCGTCCAGTTCTCGGGCATCCATGTCGTTGCCCTGCGCGCGGTGCACGATCGCCGTGTCGACCGCCGCCGCGAGCGTCAGCGGATACTCGGCGCCGTAGAGGTCGGTGAAGCCGTTGAGGGCGGTCGTGGACAGGCTGAACGCGTTGGCGAAGTCGCCGATCGTCCGGAGCGCGTTCGCATACGTCACCGTCGAGATCAGCGTGAACTGATGCTTCTCCCCGAACCGGGTGCTGCTGCTGCGGTAGTTCTCGCGGGACCGGGCCAGCGCCTCGTCCAGGCGACCGACCTTGCGCAGGGCCGCGGCCTCATGGTTCTGGGCCAGCAGCACAGCCCCGTGGTACGGGCCGAGTAGCTCGATGTGGGCGGGCAGTACCCGCTGCTGCAGCTGGAGAGCCTCGGCATAGCGGCCAAGGCCGTTGAGGTCGCGGGCCTGCATGGAAAGGGCGAAGTAGGTCAGCGCGTCGCCCTCGCCGAGTGCGATGCGCGCCTGCCGGGCGGACTCGACATCGGATTCGTAGGCGCTTTGGTAGTCCCCGAGGACGTAGTGATCGAGGGCGACGGAGTTCAGCGCGCGGATCGTCGCGGGATCACCTTCACCCAGATTGTCCTGGCAGATCTGGAGATACTGCTCGTCGAGCGCCTGGGCCTCCTCGAACCGCCCGGCGATGCGGCGGTCCGCACCGAGGCTGTTCGCCGCGCCGATGGTGTACTCGTGGTCCTCGCCGAGGGCGTCGCGCATCGCCTCGAACGCGCGCTCGGTCTCCTCCCGGGCCTGGGCGAACTCGTTCATGACCCGCAGAGTGTCGGCATGGCGGCGCAGCGCGAGCAGGGTCAGGCCGTCGTTCCTGCCGAGGCCGCCTTCCTCGACCGGGCGGTTCCAGCGCAGCAGGATCTCCTCCGCCAGCGCCCGCGACCCTTCGAGGTCGCCGATGTTGTAGAGGTACCGCACCTGGTCGAGCAGCGTACGCCGACTGTCGATCTCGCCGTCGATGAGTCCGGCCGGCCCGATGTGCGGATAGATCTCGGCGTGCCGTTCCCAGGTCGAGCGGTCGTCCGGCGGGCCCGGGTTCGCGGCGGCCAGCAGCTGGCGGGCGTTGCGCTGGGCCTCTTCCCGCCGCTCCTCCGTCAGCTCTTCCCGCAGCACGCGTTGGATGAGGCGGTGCACCTGCAGCTTCTTGCTCGCGATCTCGACCTTCGCGAGGCCGAAGCGGCCGAGTTCGCGTACGGCGCGGGCGATGTCGTTGCGCTCCTGCAGGAGGCTGCGCAGGGGTTCGCTGATGTCACCGCTGCGGCCGGACCAGAGCAGCGTCGTGGAAATCGGCTCCGGCCCCAGGTACGCGAGCAGTTCCAGCAGTTTCGCGGCGCCTTCGGACTTCTCGCGCAGCCGGCTGAGCGCCATGCCGACCAGGGTGAGGACGGTGGTCGGGTACTGCCGGGGGCGGCCGTCGTCGAGCAGGTCGGTGGCTTTGCGGTCGAACTCCTTGAGGTAGTCGTCGACCGAGGTCATGGTGGTGATCAGCCAGCTGGCCGCCTGCTCCAGCGCCAGCGGCAGGTCGCCCAGCTGCTCGGCGAGCCGGTCGGCGTCCCGGTCGGAGATCTCGGGGCGCCGGCGCTGCAGCAGTTCCTTGCTCTCGGCCCGGGTGAAGACGTCGACCTGCAGCGTCGCCGAGGTGGTGACCGCCCAGCCGGGGTCGCGCGAGGTGACGATCACGTGCCCGCCCGAGGTGGGGATCAGATCGTCGAGGCTGGTCGGCTCGGCCGCGTTGTCGTAGACCAGCAGCCACTTCAGCTCGGTCGTGTACGCGAGCGCGTCCAGGACGCCGCGGACGGTCTGGTCCATGGTCTGGCCGATCGGTGTTCCGAGGCGGCCGGCCAGGGCGGACAGGGAGGAGCGGACGGTCGACTGGTCCTCGGCCGGCACCCACCAGATCAATTGATAATCGTCGACATGACGATAAACGTACTCGATGGCGATCTGAGTCTTTCCGACGCCGCCGAAGCCGTGCAGAGTCGCCTCCGGCAGCACGGACGCCCGCCGCTCGGCGAGCAGCGCCACCTCGAGCCGATCCAGGATCTCGTGGCGACCGGTGAAGTTCGGATTACGGGCGGGAATGCCGCCCCGAATGGCCGACTCCGCCACGATCTGCGGGGACGCCGATTCGATGATGATTGTTTTCCGCACGTCCGGCTCCGGATCATCGCTATCGAGAATTGATACGTCATTGATTAACGGACGAAGCTCCTGGTAGTGGCGTGCGGTGTAGGAGCGGGCGTCGGCCAATTGGGCCTCGTTCACTCCCAGTCGCAGTGCCACTCGGGCCACCCACGCCTGCAGTCGAGTCCGGTCTTCGTCCCATTGCGGACCGTCCATTGCATGGCTCAGGCAGTCGGCGAAAGCGAGCATGGCCGCCACACCCCACCGCTCCGAGTGCTCCCAGCCGATCGACTCCGTGATCTTCACCAGCGGATGGTCGGACCGGAACCGGCCGTCCGCGACCGCACCGGCCGCCGCCAGCACGTCGTCCTGGTCGAGATCGGGCAGGATCTCCAGCAGGTCGACCTCGCACTCCCAGCGCACGAGCAGCCGTTCGGTCTTCGCCAGGGAGTTCATCCTGGGAAAGAGGTTCCTCGCCACCCGGGTGAGGCCCGTCAGGTCCCGCGACGACTGCTCATACGCCAGGATGATGCTCAGCAGATCAAGTTGCGGCTCCTGATGCCGCTCCGGAGCCAGCCCCACACCGAGCTCGCTCTCCAGCAGGTTCAGATAGAGCGTACGGGTCTTCTCCTGGCGGAACGCGGAAATCGTCAGCAGGGAGTCGCACACCTGCTGCAGAAGCGTCGACCTCATGCGAAACTGGCTCATACGCGCACCGCCCCACTCACGGCCGGCCGTGGGCGCACGGCGTCCGGAAGCCGGTCCAGCGACTCGGGCCAGGAGCTATCGATGAGCGGCGACACACAACCATTCAACCGCGATCCGGCGCCCGGCACATCCATCGAGCGACCCCCATCTCCCGGTCCGGTCGGCGGCACACCCCGGCGAGTCCGCGACCCGGGCGACAGCGGCTCTTCCCGCCGAAGTTTATCCACATGCGACCGAAGATCACCTTCCCCCCGCCGAGGTATTCCGGCAGCCGTCCGGACCGGATCGCGAAGCATGATCAGCTGAGTTCGCGCATCCACCGTGAACGCGATCACACCGAGGGGCGGCGCGGGAATCGGGCCGCCCGCCATGCGCCTTGTTCCGGAGAGGCTCTGGTTGCCCTTCTTGTCGGCCGGTACGGGTACCCTTGGCTCTGCTTACAGATTCCTCCAGGCCGGGGCGGGTTCACTGACTATGCGGCAGCAGGCGGCGACAGTTCACAAACATGATCTCGTGGACACCACCGAGATGTACCTTCGCACCATCCTCGAGCTGGAAGAGGAAGGTGTTCCCCCGCTGCGCGCGCGTATCGCCGAGCGGCTGCACCAGAGCGGGCCGACCGTGAGCCAGACCGTCGCCCGGATGGAGCGCGACGGTCTGCTCAACATCGTGGAGAGCGACCGGCATCTGGAGCTGACCGAGGACGGCCGCGAGCACGCGGTCGCGGTCATGCGTAAGCACCGTCTCGCCGAACTGCTGCTGGTGAACGTGATCGGCATGCCCTACGAGGAGGCCCACGAAGAGGCCTGCCGGTGGGAGCACGTCATGAGCGACACCGTCGAGAAGCGGGTCTACGAACTGCTGAACCGGCCGACCCGCTCGCCCTACGGCAACCCGATTCCGGGCCTCTCCGCGCTCGACAGCGCGCCCCCGGCGGCCTCCAGCGACGCCGAGCGCAACCTTGCCTTCCCGGGGCTCACCGGATCGGTGATCGTGCGGCGGATCTGCGAGAGCGTGCAGACGGACGCGGAGGTTCTGCGCCAGTTGCACGCGGCCGGGGTCGACCCGGGCGCGACCGTCACCGTGGCCCAGGAGCGCGACGGCGTCACGATCGACCGCTCCGGCGAGCAGGTGCGCCTGCCCCGCGAGGTCGCCTCCCGCGTGTTCGTCACCGCCCGGTAGGGAAGCACACGTCAAAGCCCCGGGGATCATCCCCGGGGCTTTTGTCCTTCACAGGCTTGACTTGTCCAGTTCCTTGGCGAGCGCGACCACCTTGGGCTCGGCCGCCGCCGGGTCGGCTCCGGCCGGGAGCGTCCAATGGACGATGAACAGCCGCGCGTCCCCCGTGAGCCAGCCGACCTCCAGGATCGGCCCCAGGTCGCCCTTGGCGGCCGTCGTCAGCAGGTACGCGGACCTGCCCACTCCCGCGACGGCCTTGGCCGCCTTCGGCTTGACGACGTCGCCGAAGACCGAGGTGTCGACCTTCGACGGCGTGACCGACACCGACACTTCCGGGTACGCGGCCTGCTCCGTGCGTACGACGCAGGTGTTGGTCTTGTTGTTCTTGGCCGCCGCGGCGACCGTGTAGTGGTCGCCGAGGACCTTGTCGAAGGTGGCGAAGTCGACGAGCTGGCACGCGCCGCCGGCGAGGGCGGCGGGCCGGACGGGCGGTTCCGGCGCGGGCGTGGGCGCGGGCAGGTCGGGACCGCAGCCGGTCACCGCGAGCAGCAGCACCGCCGCGACGGCGAGGGGTCCGAGGCGCACGCGGAGCAAGGTAGCACTACAACCGGCCTGGTGCGAAGGCGTCGAGTACCTCTCGGGCGACGGCCATCGACGCTTCGGGGTCGGCGGTGGGCGAGCCGATCTCCGGGTCGAAGTTGAGGTCGAAGAAGAACTCGGTGATGCCGATCTCCTCGACGACGGCGAGGTCCTCGCGGATCTGCTCGATGCTGCCGCTGAGCGGGGCGCGGTCGGCGGAGGCCGGGCGTACCTTCACGGCGCCGCGGCAGACCAGGCGCAGCGTCTCCGGGTCGCGGCCGACCTCCTCGGCGGCCTGCCGGACGGTCGCCACCCCGGTACGCAGCGCGTCCAGGTCGGCCCGGCTGGAGGAGACCCAGCCGTCGGCGATCCGCCCGGCGCGGCGCAGAGCGGCCGGGGCCGTGCCGCCGAGCAGGATCGGGATGCGCGCCTGCACCGGCTTGGGTTCGAAGGTCGTACGCGGAATCGAGTAGAAACGCCCCTCATGCTCGGGATGCTTCTCCGTCCACAGTGTACGCAGAACCGAGACGTACTCGGCCGCACGAGGACCGCGTTCGGCCAGATTCGCGCCGGTGGCCTGGAATTCGTCGGCCGACCAGCCCACGCCGAGACCGGTGTCGAGCCGGCCGTTGGACAGGATGTCCAGGGTCGCGCACTGCTTGGCCAGCACGACCGGCGACACGAACGGCATGTTGACGATCGCCACGCCGAGCCGGATCCGCCACGTCGTGGCCGCGACGAACGCCAGCGGGACGATGCCGTCCAGCACGCTGCGGTACTGCGGCTCCAAGGTCTCGGCGGCGATCAGGCGCTGGAAGGTCCACAGGCTGTCGTAGCCGAGTTCCTCCGCGCGTACGGCGACCTGCTGGATGCGGTCCGGAGTCGCCCAGGTCCCGGAGACGGGCAGTCCCACGCCAAGCTTCATGAGCCTCAGCCTAAGCCCCTAGGGCCTGTCTCCCGGATCATCCGCGGCCCGTTGGCGGCCTCAGACGGAGACCATCTTCTCGACGATGTGCTGGGCGATCGCGAGCGAGCTGGTCGCCGCCGGCGAGGGCGCGTTCAGCACGTGGATCTGCCGGTCCGCCCGGACGATCAGGAAGTCGTCCACCAGGCGGCCGTCCGGCCGGATCGCCTGGGCGCGTACGCCGGCGCCGGCCGGTTCCAGGTCCGCGGCCGAGATCTCCGGCATCAGCTTCGCGACGCTCGCCGCGAACCTCTTGCGCGACAACGAACGCAGCACCTCCGCGGTGCCTTCGCGATAGTACGCGCGGGCCAGCCGCCGCAGGCCGGGATAGCGTACGGACTGGGCGAACTCGCGTACGTTCACCTTGCCCCAGGAGTAGCCCTCCCGGGCGAGGGCCAGCACGGCGTTGGGTCCGGCGTGCACGGTTCCGTCGATCATCCGGGTCAGGTGGACGCCGAGGAACGGGAACCGGGGATCCGGGACGGGGTAGATCAACCCCTTCACCAGGTCCGTACGCCCCGCTTTCAGCTGCGCGTACTCCCCCCGGAACGGGATGATCTGGGCCGGCGGGTGCACCCCGGCGAGGACCGCGATGCGGTCGGCGTACAGGCCGGCGCAGTTGATGAGAACGTCGTAGCGCACGTCGCCGGCGGTGGTCTGGACGGTGTCGGCGGCGATGCCCGTGACCGCGGCGCCCAGCCTGACCTCGCCGCCGAGCTTGCGCACGTCCTCGGCCATCGCCACGGCGACCTGGCCGTAGTCGACGATGCCGGTGGACGGCACGTGCAGCGCGCCGACGCAGGCGACATGCGGTTCGATCTCGCGGGCCTCGTGCGGCGTGATGGAGCGGGCCGTGATGCCGTTGGCGCGCGCCCGTTCCTCCAACGTACGCAACGCCGTCAGCTGCGACTCGTCGGTGGCGACGATGAGCTTGCCGGTGATCAGGTAGTCGATCGAGTGCTCGTCGCAGAAGTCGATCATCATGTTGACGCCGGCCCGGCAGAGCTGGGCCTTGAGACTGCCCGGGGCGTAATACACCCCCGCGTGGAGAACGCCGGAATTGTGGCCGGTCTGATGGGCGCCCGGGCGGGCCTCCTTCTCGACGACCGTCACCTCGGCCCCGGTCGAGGGGTCCAACAGCAGCCTGCGGGCGACGGCCAAGCCGACGATGCCCGCCCCGATCACCACGTACCGCGTCACCGTGGCAATATACGGCCCCGCCCCGGCCGGACCAACTGTCACGAACCCGTCAGATCCGCAGGCCAGACCTCCTACGCTGACACTCATGAGTGGAGAAGTGGTGCACTTCGAGGTGCCGGCCGAGGACATCACCCGGGCCCGCGCCTTCTACGGCGAGGCCTTCGGCTGGAAGTTCGACGAGTATCCGCAGATGGACTACACGCTCGTCACGACCACACCCAGCGGCGACAAGGGTCCGATCGAACCGGGCGCGATCAACGGCGGCATGGTGTCGCGGGAGGGTCCGTTCGCCGGCCCGCTCATCACGATCAGGGTCGACTCCATCGCCAGCTCACTGGAGACGATCGGACGGCTCGGCGGCTCGACCGTCGTCGAGCGCCAGGCCGTGGGCGACATGGGATTCACCGCGTACTTCCGGGACACCGAGGGGAACCTCACGTGCCTCTGGGAAGACGCCGGGCACTAATCCTCATAGGGGCAGTGGCGGCACCCGCGGCCGCAGCACGTTCCGCGCCGGGCCAGGAAACCCGCGGACAGCACGAACAGGCCGGTGTCGGGGTCGGCGTACCCGGCCTCGTCCCGGTCCAGCGCCGCGCGGTGCCGCGCCAGGATCTCCGCCCGCCGCGGATGATCGAGCGCAAGCCGCCCCGGGTGCGGTTCGTCGAGCCGCCGGCCCGCGAGCGGCTTGCGCTCCATGCTCAGTCCTTCCCTATGGCGAACACCGCGCCCAGCATCAGCGCCGCTCCCACGACCGCCGTCCACGCCAGGCGCTCATGCAGCAGCGCCACCGCGAGCGCCAGCGCGCTCACCGGCTCCACCAGCACGATCACCGACGCCAACGTCGCCGGCACCGCCTTCAGTCCCACGAAGAAGAGGGCGTACGCGAGAGCGGTCGGCACGGCACCGAGGAAGAGTAGCCAGCCGACCGTCGCCGGCAGATGCGCCCTCGGCACGATGCCCTCGACCGCGGCCAACGGCAGCAGGCACACGGTCGCCACATAGAAGGCCGCCAGCGTCCCGCCGAGCTCGTCGGCGACACTCTCCTTGCGTGCCCGGGTGACCAGCGTGACGAGGGCGTACCCGGCCGCCGACAGCAGCGCGAGGCCGACCCCGAGCACAGGATGGGGCCCGACCGCGCCGGGGCGGCCGACCAGCAGAACCAGGCCCGCCACGGCCACCCCGATCGCCACCCCCGTACGCGTCCGCAGCCGCTCGCGCAGGAACACCGAACTGCCGAGCGCCACCATGACGGGGCATGCGCCCAGAGTCGCGACCGTCCCGACGGACACCCCGGCCTGGGCGATGGCACCGTAATAAGCACTCTGGTAGACGCCCACGCCGAGGCCGACCACGATCGTCGGCCAGTCGAGCTTCATGGCCATGGGCTTGCGGCGTACCGCCTGGACGCCGGCGAGGACCACGACGCCGAAGGCCGCCCGCCAGAAGGACACCGCCAGCGGACCCAGCCCGCTGGACTTGTAGAGGACGGCGGCCACGATGCCGCCCACGCCCCACGCGACGGCGGCCACCGTCACGAAGAAGACGCCCATCCTGAATCCGCCGCGCTGAAGGGCGGCGGTCTGCGTACTCATCACTTATCTCCACAATGGAATGCCGTCAGGACCGCGTATTCGCAGGCGACGACAAACCACCCGGCCGTATCAGCCGGGTAGGAGACGGGTGCCGCCCGCGCTCAGCGAACCGGCGGCGAAATGATGGTACGAGCCATGCCGAACACTCTAGGCGGCCTCGGTGCGCGGACTCAAACTCAAGATCAAAGTCATCAAGATTATTGTGTCCCGGGTTCGTCGATCTCACCTCCGCCCAGCCGCCCCCAGGTTCGCCTTTGTCCCGACTGTCCGATCCAAGGCCTCGATGCTCGTCCGGGGTGGCGATCGAATGCGGCTGCGATGTCATTTCGAGAGTGTCCGATTCGGAGCCCGCTGGCACCGGGACAGATCTTGACGGATGCACCGACAACATCGAAAGCAGTCGGGATGTAGTTCCGGGCGGAACGCCTTGATCGAATGCGGGTCGCATGCGGGAATGGCCGCAAGGCCGCAGCTGAGCCGCATTCGATCAAGGGGAAACCCCGGAAACGACAGCTCAACCGCAATCGATCACCACCCCGGCCGACCAGCACCGCCCCTATATAGGCCAGTCGAGACAAAGCCAGCAGGCATAAGGAAACGAAGGGGTGCAAGCGCAACAGATCCGCGGTGAAGGATGCTTCGCCCCACTGTGCTGGCAGTGGAGGCCTCGGAGCGCAGCGGAGAGGCCGGAGCGGTCTCCCGCGCGAGGAGCGGAGGTGAGATCGACGAACCCGGGACAAAGGGATCTTGATCTTGATCTTGAAGTTCTTGAGCTGAATGAAAGAAGGGGGCCGGCTGACGCCGACCCCCTGTGCAACAAGACTCTCAGCTGCAGCCGCTGGTGGATCCGCAGCCTTCGCAGACGTAGCAGCTGCCCGCCGGCCGCATCTTCGTGCCGCAGGTGAAGCAGAGCGGCGCGTCCGCCGACGTCCCGAGCACCACTTCGAGCAGCTCGGTCGAGGACCCGACGCTCTTGGGCGCGGCAACCGTCTCCGGAGCCTTCACCACGGGCTTCTCGGCCGGAGCCGGCGCCTCGTACGCGACGCCCTCCTCCTCGGCCCGCAGCTGCGCGGCCCGCTCGGCGGCGGTGAAGATGCCGATCTCGGCGCGGCGCTCGTAGGGCAGGAAGTCCAGTGCGAGGCGGCGGAAGATGTAGTCCATGACCGAGTTGGCGATCCGGATGTCCGGGTCGTCGGTCATGCCCGCCGGCTCGAAGCGCATGTTGGTGAACTTGCTGACATACGTCTCGAGCGGTACGCCGTACTGCAGGCCGATCGAGATGGCCACGGAGAACGCGTCCATGACGCCGGCGAGGGTCGAGCCCTGCTTGGACATCTTGAGGAAGACCTCGCCGAGGCCGTCGTCCGGGTAGGACGAGGCGGTGAGGTAGCCCTCGGCGTCGCCGACCGCGAAGGAGACCGTCTGCGACGGGCGCTTCTTCGGCAGGCGCTTGCGGACCGGGCGGTACTCGACGACCTTCTCGACGACCGGCGCGGGCGCGGTGGCGGCCTCGGCCTTGTCGGCCTTGTCGGCGGCCTTCTTGCCGACCGAGAGCGGCTGGCCGACCTTGCAGTTGTCGCGGTAGATCGCGAGCGCCTTGAGGCCGAGCTTCCAGCCGTCGTAGTACATCCGCTCGACGTCCTCGACCGTCGCCGACTCCGGCATGTTGACGGTCTTGGAGATCGCGCCGGAGATGAACGGCTGGATGGCCGCCATCATCAGCACGTGGCCCATCGGGGAGATGGCCCGCTCGCCCATGGCGCAGTCGAAGACCGACAGGTGCTCGGCCTTGAGGCCGGGCGCGTCCACGACGTGGCCGTGCTGGCCGATGTACTCGACGATCGCCTCGACCTGCTCCTCCTGGTAGCCCAGGGAGCGCAGGGCGCGCGGCACGGTCTGGTTGACGATCTGCATCGAGCCGCCGCCGACCAGCTTCTTGAACTTGACCAGCGCCAGGTCCGGCTCCACGCCGGTCGTGTCGCAGTCCATCATGAAGCCGATGGTGCCGGTCGGGGCGAGGACGCTGGCCTGCGAGTTACGCCAGCCCTGCTTCTCGCCGATCTTGTTGCCGAGCTGCCACTGCTTCACGGCCTCCTTGGCGACTGCCTGGGCCACCTTGCCGACCGGCTTGATCTCGTCGGCCGCCGCCGCGTGCTTGCGCATGACGCGCTGGTGCGGCTCGGCGTTGCGGGCGTAGCCGTCGTACGGGCCGACGACGCCGGCCAGCTCGGCGGAGCGCCGGTACGCCGCACCCGTCATCAGCGCGGTGATCGCCGCGGCGACCGAGCGGCCGCCGTCCGAGTCGTAGGGCAGGCCGGAGGCCATGAGCAGGGCGCCGAGGTTGGCGTACCCGATGCCGAGCTGGCGGTAGGCCCGCGTGTTCTCGGTGATCTTCTTGGTCGGGAAGTCGGCGAAGCAGATCGAGATGTCCATCGCGGTGATCACGAACTCGACCGACTTGACGAACTTCTCGATGTCGAAGGCGCCGTCCTTCTGCAGGAACTTCATCAGGTTGAGCGAGGCCAGGTTGCACGAGGTGTCGTCCAGGTGCATGTACTCCGAGCACGGGTTGCTCGCCGTGATCCGGCCGGTCTCCGCGCAGGTGTGCCAGTCGTTGATCACACCGTCGTACTGGATGCCGGGATCGGCGCACTCCCAGGCGGCCTGGGCCAGCTTGCGGAACAGCGTCTTGGCGTCGACGGTGTCGATCACACGGCCGTCCAGCCGTCCGATGAGGTCGAACGACTTGCCCTCCTCGTACGCGCGCATGAACTCGTCGTTGACGCGTACGGAGTTGTTGGCGTTCTGGTACTGGACGCTGATGATGTCGGAGCCGCCGAGGTCCATGTCGAACCCGGCGTCGCGCAGCGCACGGATCTTGTCTTCCTCGCGCGCCTTGGTCGCGATGAAGTCCTCCACGTCCGGGTGGTCGACGTCGAGGATGACCATCTTCGCCGCGCGCCGGGTGGCGCCGCCGCTCTTGATGGTTCCCGCCGAGGCGTCGGCGCCGCGCATGAAGCTCACCGGGCCGGAGGCGGTGCCGCCGGACGACAGGAGCTCACGGCTGGCGCGGATGCGCGACAGGTTGATGCCGGAGCCGGAGCCGCCCTTGAAGATCAGCCCCTCCTCCTTGTACCAGTCCATGATGGAGTCGACCGAGTCGTCGACCGACAGGATGAAGCACGCGGAGACCTGCTGCGGGCTGCTGGTGCCGACGTTGAACCAGACCGGCGAGTTGAAGCTGAAGATCTGGTGCAGCAGCATCCAGGTCAGCTCGTGCTCGAAGACCTCGGCGTCGGCGGCGGTCGCGAAGTAGGAGTGCTCCTCGCCGGCCTTGCGGTAGGTCTGCACCACGCGGTCGATCAGCTGGCGCAGGCTCCACTCGCGCTCGGGCGTGCCGACGGCGCCCCGGAAGTACTTGGTGGTGACGATGTTGGTGGCGTTGATGGTCCACGAATCGGGGAACTCCACGCCGCGCTGCTCGAAGTTGATCGAGCCGTCCCGCCAGTTCGTCATCACGACGTCGCGGCGCTCCCACGCGACCTCGTCGTACGGGTGGACCCCCGGGGTCGTCCAGACCCGCTCCACCTTCAACCCCGCCGTGCGCGTACGTCCCGCCATGCTCAGGCCCCCTCCGGCATCATTCTGATCAACAAACGAACGGTGGTGCTTATTCGCTGCGCCAAGCCTTCCGGCTGCGCCATATGTCCGGTACGCCCTACGTCGCCGCGTCGGCCGGCGACGTCGCCGGCTGCGCGCGGAGGGCGGCGATCTCGCGCTCGAAGTCCTCCAGGGACCAGTCCCGGTAGACGCTCGCGAATCGCAGGTACGCCACCTTGTCCAGCTCCTGGAGCGGCTGCAGGATGGCGAGGCCGACCTCTTGCGAGGGCACCTCCGCCAGTCCCAGCGCGCGGATGGTCTCCTCGACCCGCTGCGCCAACAGGGCGATCTTGTCGTCGTCGACCGGTCGGCCCTGGCACGCCTTGCGTACGCCGGAAATGATCTTGTCGCGGCTGAACGGCTCGGTCACGCCGGAACGCTTGGCGATCGCCAGGATCGCCTCCTCGACCGTCGTGAACCGCTTGCCGCACTCCGGACAGTGACGCCGCCGACGGATGATTTTCCCGTCCTCGGCCTCACGGGAGTCGACGACCCGCGAGTCGGAATGCCGGCAATACGGGCAGCGCACGACGAATCACCCTCCCCTGAGGCACACGCCACCGGCCGACCGGCAGCCCGGAAAGGCCGCCGTCCGGCGATGACATAGGTCACTGATGTTGCGAAGCCGTCACCATCTATAGATGTTGGCTCCGCCGACCACCACAAGATGTTGGGTTGAACTTATGCCTCTCGGAGGCTTCACGCAAGCTGAACACGCCGTGCCGCGCGCGTGTCGGAGGTCTCAGCACGCCGCGCTCACCGGCCGTCACGGACAGCTGATGAACGACGGGGTTCACTCCTTCCGGCGCGCCATATCCCGGAAGGCTTGAAGCTATACCAGAACAACCGTACGATGACGAGACCGACACGCGTCGTACAACTGTTTGAAGGCCACCCGGCCTCAGGACCGTTGACACGCGCCGGCAGCGCGACGGGACATCGCCGCGAGATCCGGACTTCTCCCCGGGTCATCGATGGTCCGCTCGCCATTGCGCAGCTTCCCGACTAGTACAACAGGAGTGGCCCGAATGGGGACCGAGAAGCAACCCAAGAGCGCCATGAGAGCCGTGGCGTCGATCTCCGCCTCGGCCGCCGATCTGAACGCCGGACCGGAACTCACCGCCCGCCAGCGGCGCATTCTCGACACCATCCGGGCCTGGATGGAGCAGAAGGGCTACCCGCCCACGGTCCGTGAGATCGGGGACGCCGTCGGCCTCGTCAGCCCGTCCAGCGTGGCGTACCAGCTGAAGGAACTCGAGCGCAAGGGCTACCTGCGGCGCGACCCGCACCGGCCGCGCGCGGTCGACGTCCGGCCGCCCTCCGAGGGCGACCCCGAACTGCTCGGCCAGCTCCGCCCCACTCCTGCCTACGTACCCGTCGTCGGTCGCATCGCGGCCGGCGGCCCGATCCTGGCCGAGGAGTCCGTGGAGGATGTCTTTCCGTTGCCCCGCGAGTTGGTCGGCGAGGGCACGCTTTTCCTGCTGCAGGTCAAGGGCGACTCGATGATCGAGGCTGCCATCTGCGACGGCGACTGGGTCGCCGTGCGCCAGCAACCGACCGCCGACTCCGGGGACATCGTCGCGGCGATGATCGACGGCGAGGCGACCGTGAAGACCTATCGCAAGCGCAACGGCCACGTGCTGCTCATGCCCCGCAACGCCGCGTACGAGCCGATCCCCGGCGATGAAGCCACCATCCTGGGCAAGGTCGTCGCCGTCATGCGCCGGGTCTAGTCGAAGCCGCAACACCAGTCGAAGCCGTAATGCATGAAGCCGTAATAAATAGAGCGCGCGGCCGGAGATCCGGTCGCGCGCTCTACGTATGTCCGTCTCGTGGTCTCAATCCGTCTCGCGTGCGGCCGGTCAGTAGCCGCCGTTCCAGTTCTGGTCCTGCGGCGGATACTGCTGCTGCTGCGGCGGGTAGTTCTGGGGCGGGTAGTTCTGCGGCGGATACTGCTGTTGCTGCGGCGGGTTCCAGCCCGGTTCGGCGTACCCGCCGCCGTTGCCGTGGTCGTTGCCGCCGTAGACGTTGCCGCGCCCCTGGCCGCCACCCCCACCGCCGCCGCCGTAGACGTTGCCGCGCGGCTCGCCGTACACGCCGCCACCGCCGGCCGGCTCGCCGTACATGCCGCCCGCGCCGACGCCCGCCGGCTCCAGCTCTTCCTCGCGCCGCTTCGCCTTCTTGGCCGCCGTCAGCGCCTTCTGCCGCTTCTTCTTACCGGTCACCATGCCGTAGATGCCGATCAGCATCACGATCAGACCCACGAAACCGATGCCCGCCAGCAACGCGTACGCCTGGGAGAGCGACAGGCCCTTCCACCACTTCGTGAACCAGCCGTCGCCCGCGCTGGCCTTCACGGTCGGCGGCGCGACGTACTGCTTGGTCGTCGGCGTGTAGCTGAGCAGGGACGACGTCGTGATGCTCTTGTCCGCCTGGCCGGCCCGGTCGAGCCGGGTGACCGTGATCAGCTTCGAGCCGTCGGCGCTGTAGGTGATGGCCTCGCTGAGCGGCTCCATCGGCAGGCCCGTGACGCGGGGCTCGGCCTTCACCGCGCTCAGCACATCGCCGCCCGTGACGTCCCACTCGTACGCGTCCGCCTGCGTACGCAGAACGACCTTGGAACCGTCGGGTGAGACCGCCCCGCCGACGAAACCCTTGCGGCCGAATCCGCCCAGCACGTTCTCGGTGACCGTCGGCAGGATGCTGATCTTGCCGGCCTGCTTCAGCGGTACGCTCGCGCCCGCGGCCGGCGTCGCCGACGGGGTGTACAGCAGCGCGGTGGCGTTGGTCTCGAACGTGACGATGATCGGCAGCCCGTCCCCGCCGACCAGCAGCGCCTTCGCGTCGTGCCGGTCGCCCTCGGGGTACGTGAACCGGTAGAGCGCGGCCGTGCCGCTGCCGCTCTCGGGAACCTTCCACAGCACGACGCTGGTGCGGTCCTTGTCACCCTCGCCGGTGTCGGCCACCCAGATCGCGCCGTCCTTGCCGCGCACGATGTCCTGCGGCGACCGGGATCCGCTGGCGAACGCGATGGTGCCGGTCACCTTGCAGGCGGAGCTGATCGCGAAGATCTTCTTGTGGGTCTCGGGCTCCTGGTCGGCGCCGGCGTTGACGGCGAGGTAGCCGGTGGAGGTAGCGAGCAGGCCGCTGATCTCACCGAGCTTCGCGTCGCTGATGGAGCACACCTTCTTACCCAGTGCCGGCGCCTGAGCCGCGGGGCTGGGGTCCGCCATCGCCGGGGAGATGCTCGCCAGAAGGGCGGCCCCCGCCGCGATGACCGTGGTCGTCACTCGCCGCATCGGGCAAGTCTCGCACGTCTCGTCATCGCGACGGGAACCCGCGGCTCTATATCACTATGCCGAGACGTTCTCGTGACTTTCGGTGATCACGTACGGCGCGAGTTCGCCCGCGAGATCGGCGTCGACCCGTGCCCGCAGCCAGGTGCCCACCTCGTCGTGCTCGGTACGCATCACCTCACCGCGCAGGTGGACGCGGGTCACCAGGTCGCCGCGGTCGTACGGCAGGCGTACGACGAGTTCGACGGCGGGACGCGGGAGCCGGGCCTCGACCGCGGCCTTGAGCTCCGCCATGCCGGCGCCGGAGTGGGCCGACACGAAGATCGCGCCGGGCCATTCCCGCTTGAGCCGCAGCAGGGTCTCCTCGTTCGCGGCGTCGACCTTGTTCACGACCAGCAGCTCGGGCAGCTTGTCCGCGCCGACCTCGGCGAGAACCTCGCGGACCGCGCGGACCTGCTCGTCGGGGTCGGGGTGGGCCCCGTCCACGACGTGCACGACCAGGTCGGCCTCGGCGACCTCCTCCAGCGTCGACCGGAACGCCTCCACCAGGTGGTGGGGCAGATGCCGGACGAAGCCGACGGTGTCGGACAGCGTGTAGACGCGGCCGTCCGCGGCGGCGGCCCGCCGGGTGGTCGTGTCCAGGGTCGCGAACAGCGCGTCCTCGACCAGCACGCCCGCGCCGGTGAGCCGGTTGAGCAGGCTCGACTTGCCCGCGTTGGTGTACCCGGCGATGGCGACGGCCGGCACGGAGTTGCGCCGCCGCGTCGCCCGCTTGGTGTCGCGGATCGTACGCATCGCGGACAGCTCCCGGCGCAGCTTGGCGATGCGCTGGTTGATCCGGCGACGGTCGGTCTCGAGCTTGGTCTCACCGGGACCGCGCAGGCCGACGCCGCCACCCGCACCGCCACCGCGGCCGGAACCGCCGGATTGACGGGAGAGCGCGTCACCCCAACCGCGCAGACGCGGGAGCAGGTACTGCAGCTGGGCCAGTTCGACCTGGGCCTTGCCTTCCTTGCTCTTCGCGTGCTGGGCGAAGATGTCCAGGATCAGCGCGGTCCGGTCGATGACCTTGACCTTGATCTGCTGCTCGAGCGAGCGCAGCTGGCTGGGCGACAGCTCGCCGTCGCAGATGACGGTGTCGGCACCGGTGGCCTCGACGACCGATCGCACCTCGTCGACCTTGCCCCGCCCGATGAAGGTCGAGGGGTCGGGCTGGCTGCGCCGCTGGATCAGGCCCTCCAGGACCTGGGAACCGGCGGTCTCGGCCAGGGCGGCGAGCTCGGTCAGGGAATTCTCCGCGTCGGTGACCGTCCCGGTCGTCCAGACCCCGACCAGCACCACGCGCTCCAGCCGCAGCTGGCGGTATTCGACCTCGGTGATGTCGGTGAGTTCGGTGGACAGCCCCGCGACCCGACGCAGAGCATGCCGTTCCGCGAGGTCCAGGTCGCCCGTCGTGTCATCGACATCTTCGTGTGTGGGGGCTTCCACCAGCGGATCAGCAAGATAGTTCGTCAAAATGTCCTCCTCGCCTTCCAGGGTGGCACGGCCGGGCCCCGGACGCACCCCCATTAACCCCGGGCGTCCCGGGTGTTTCCCAAGGGGTGAGAGAATGGCGGCCGCGTCGAAGACATTGTGAGGAAAGGGACAGAAGTGGCAAGCAGTCGCCTCCCGAGCGCCGGTTTCTCGATCACGATCCGGGTGGCGGTGACCGCGGACTCGTCCGCGATCGGCCGGCTCACCACCGCGGTCGGCGAGGCCGGGGCCATCGTCACCGCCCTCGACGTCGTCGATTCCGACCATGTACGCGTCGTGGCCGACCTCACCTGCGACACCGCCGACACCGCGCACGCCGACCAGGTCGTCGACGCGCTGGGCCGGCTCGACGGGGTCGAGGTCCGCAAGGTCTCCGACCGCACCTTCCTGCTCCACCTCGGCGGCAAGATCGAGGTCAGCCCGAAGGTCGCCCTGCGTACGCGTGACGAGCTGTCGCGCGCGTACACGCCGGGGGTGGCCCGGGTCTGCATGGCCATCGCCGAGAACCCGGCCGACGCGCGCCGCCTGACCATCAAGCGCAACACGGTCGCGGTGGTCAGCGACGGCTCCGCGGTCCTCGGCCTGGGCAACATCGGCCCGGCCGCGTCGCTGCCCGTCATGGAGGGCAAGGCGGCCCTGTTCAAGCGGTTCGCCGGCGTCGACGCGTGGCCGATCGTCCTCGACACCCAGGACACCGACGAGATCGTCAACATCGTGCGGGCCATCGCGCCGGCGTACGGGGGGATCAACCTGGAGGACATCGCGGCGCCGCGCTGCTTCGAGATCGAGGCCCGGCTGCGCGAACTCCTCGACATCCCGGTCTTCCACGACGACCAGCACGGCACGGCGATCTGCGTCCTGGCCGCGCTCACGAACGCCCTGCGCGTCGTCGGCAAGCGCATCGAGGACGTCCGCGTCGTCGTCTCCGGGGCCGGGGCCGCCGGCACGGCCATCATGAAGCTGCTGCTCAAGCAGGGCGTCGGCGACGTGATCGCCTACGACCGGGCGGGCGCGCTGCACCGCGGCATGACCGGCCTCAACAGCACCCACCAGTGGCTCGTCGAGAACACCAACAAGGGCAACTACGCCGGCGACCTGCCCGGCGCGATCAAGGGGGCCGACGTCTTCATCGGCGTCAGCGCGCCCAACCTGCTCACCGGCGACGACATCGCCCAGATGGCGGACAAGGCGATCGTCTTCGCCCTGGCCAACCCCGACCCCGAGGTCGACCCGCGCGAGGCGCGCAAGCACGCGGCGGTCGTCGCCACCGGCCGGTCCGACCAGCCCAACCAGATCAACAACGTGCTCGCGTTCCCCGGGATCTTCCGCGGCATGCTGGACGCGCAGGCGACGGCGTACACGGAGGACATGGCGCTGGCGGCGGCCCAGGCGATCGCGGACGTGGTCGGCGAGGAGAAGGTCAACGCCAGCTACATCGTCCCCAGCGTCTTCGACGCCAAGGTCGCGCCAGCGGTGGCGGCGGCGGTCACGGCGGTCTGCAAAGCTCAATAAGAATCTTCAAATTCAAGATCATTATTTCCCGGGTTCGTCGATCTCACCTCCGCTCCTCGCGCGGGAGACCGTTCCGGCCCCGGGGGGCCTCCACTGCCAGGCGAGTGGGGCGACGCATCATTCACCGTCGCCCAGCCACCGTTTCACCCCTCACCCGGCCTTTGTCTCGACTGTCCTACTTGTGCGCCCGGCGGACCGCCGACGGGTGCTGTTTTCTTGATCCTTTACGGCTGAGGCGTAAAACGGCCACTCGGTGCATGATCGTTTGCGATTCTGGAGCGCGTTGACCGGCTTCTGCTGCACCTGACGCGTCATCGATCATGCAGATCGGGCCGGATTTACACCTCAGCCGTAAACGATCAGGAAAACAGCGTCCTGTGTCCGCATGACGGAAGATCGTTCCCGCATCACGGGCCAAGGCCGACGGCGGGGCGGCCCAGCCGTGAACGATCACCCACCAGCCGATCCACCCAGCCACCCATATCGGACAGTCGCGACAAAGTCCAGGGCAGCGCGGGGATGGAACGGTGACCAGACTCCGCGGTGAGCGATACGCCGGTCGGTCGCGGCTAGCGGAAGGTGCCGGTCGCGACGAGGACCGCCGGGCCGGCGAGGCGGCACGTTTCGGCGAGGGTGACGACCAGGGTTCCGCCGGGCACTTCCACCGTCACCCGGCCGGGCTGCCCGTCGAGGTGGGCGACCGCCACCGCGCAGGCGCCGGTGCCGCACGACAGGGTCTCGCCGCTGCCCCGCTCGTAGACGCGCATGCGTACGTGGTCGGGGCCGAGGACCTGGGAGAACTCGACGTTCACGCCTTCGGGGAAGAAGTCGCCGTCGAAGGCGGGTGCGCGGGTGAGGTCGAGGGGCGCCACGTCGTCGACCGGGCAGACGAGGTGCGGGTTGCCCATCGAGACGCCCGCGCCGTCGTAGACCACACCGCCGACCGTGGCCTTGGAGTCGCCGAGGAACACCGGCCGGCCCATGTCGACCTCGATCAGGTCGCCGTCCACGTACGCGGTCCGCAGACCGGCCCGCGTGGCGATCGGGATCTCCGTGGCGTCCGCCGGGACGTGGCCGGCCGCCAGCAGGTAGCGGGCGAAGACGCGTACGCCGTTGCCGCACATCTCCGACAGCGACCCGTCCGAGTTCCAGTAGTCCATGAAGAACCGGTCGCCGTCGCGCAGTACGCGCAGCACCCCGTCCCCGCCGATGCCGAAGCGGCGGTCGCACAGCACGCGTACGCGCTCCGGGGACAGTTCGACGCCGCCTTCGACGATGACGAAGTCGTTGCCGGTGCCGTGGCCCTTGGTGAACGGGATGCCGCCCAGTTCCGCCGTGATCGTCATGACGAGCCCTCCACCACCTTCTGCGCCTGTGCCAGCAGATCCTCCCGCGCCCCGTCGAGCCAGGTGATCGCGGGGTCCCGGCGGAACCAGGAACGCTGGCGGCGCACGAAGCGACGGGTGCCGACGACGGTCGCCGTGAACGCCTCCTCCTCCGTCATGCTCCCGTCCAGGTACGCGAGCACCTGCTGGTACCCGAGCGCCCGGCTGGCCGTCAGCCCCTCGCGCAGGCCCTGCGGGACGAGGCCGCGTACCTCGTCGACGAGTCCGGCCGTCCACATCTGGGTGACCCGCCGCTCGGTCCGCTCGTCGAGGTCGTCCCGGTCGACGGCTATCTGGACGGACGCGTACCGCGGGGTGGGGTGGGGCAGCGACGCCGTGAACGGCTCACCAGTGATCTCCATCACTTCGAGCGCGCGGACGATCCGGCGGCCGTTGCTGGGCAGGATGGCGGCGGCCGCCGCCGGATCCCGATCGGCCAGTTCGGCGTGCAGGGCGCCCGGGCCCTCCGCGGCGAGGCGGGCTTCCAGCGCGGCGCGTACGTCAGGATCGGTCCCTGGGAAGGCGAACTCCTCCAGGACCGCGCGCAGATAGAGGCCTGTACCGCCGACCAGCATGGGAATCCGGCCGCGGGCCGCGACGTCGGCGATGGCGTCGCGGGCGAGGGTCTGGAACTCGGCGACGGTGGCGGTCCTGGTCACCGGCCAGATGTCGAGCAGATGGTGAGGTACGCCCGCCCGCTCGTGGACCGGTAGCTTCGCCGTGCCGATATCCATGCCACGATAGAACTGCATGGAATCGCAATTGATCACCTCACCGCCCAGGGCGGTCGCGAGCCCGAGCGAGAGTGCCGACTTTCCGGCGGCGGTAGGTCCCACAATGGCGATCACCTGCACAGAACAACCGTAACCGGATCGTGCCCGGATTTGGGCGGCACAGAGGCTGTCACAATCATCAAGGACACCGTATGGTCACGGTCGGCCACAGGCGGTGGACGCGCACCGGGTCGGACCTGTGACAATGCCGGGGGAGCACTTTCTGCGCGCTGGCGGGCGGCACGGGCGACGTGCTGGCCGGGAAGACTGAGGGATGGCACATGAGCGACTGGACGACCTTCGGCCGGATCGATGAGGACGGCACGGTCTACGTCAAGACCAGCGAGGGGGAACGGGTCGTCGGATCGTGGCAGGCCGGTACCCCGGAGGAGGGCCTGGCCCACTTCGCCCGCCGGTACGCCGACCTGATCACGGAAGTGGAGCTGCTGGAGACCCGGCTGAACAACGGCTCGGCCGACCCGGGGCACACCCTGACCGCTGTGCGCAAGCTCGCCGGCGGGCTCGCCGAGGCGCATGTCGTCGGTGACCTGGACTCGCTCTCCGCCCGGCTCGACCGTCTCGCGACCGCCGCCGAGGAGAAGGCCGGTGTGGCCAAGGCCGCCCGCGACGCCGCCCGGGTGGAGGCCGTGGCCCGCAAGACCGCCCTGGTCGAAGAGGCCGAGCTGCTCGCCAACGAGGCCACCGGCTGGAAGGCCGCCGGCGACCGGCTCAAGGAGATCCTCGACGAGTGGAAGACCATCCGCGGGATCGACAAGAAGACCGACGGCGAGCTGTGGAAGCGCTTCGCGGCCGCCCGGGACGGCTTCACCCGCCGCCGCGGGGCCCACTTCGCCAGCCTCGACTCCCAGCGCAAGCAGGCCCAGGGAGCCAAGGAGGAGCTCGTCGCCGAGGCCGAGAAGCTGGCCGACTCGACCGAGTGGAACGCCACCGCCGCCCGGCTCAAGGAGCTCATGACCGACTGGAAGGCCGCCCCGCGCGCCTCCAAGGAGTCCGAGCAGAAGCTCTGGGAGCGGTTCCGCGCCGCCCAGGACTCCTTCTTCACCCGCCGCAGCGAGGTCTTCTCCGCCCGTGACGCCGAGCAGAAGCAGGCCCTCGGCAAGCGCCAGGAGCTGCTGACCAAGGCCGAGGCGCTGGACGTGGACGCCGACCCGAAGGCCGCCCAGGCCGCGCTGCGCGAGCTGCAGGGCCAGTGGCACGACTCCGGCCGGGTCGGCCGCGACGCCGCCGCCGGGCTCGACCGGCGCCTGCGGGCCGTCGAGGACAAGGTCCGGTCGGCGATGGACTCGGCCTGGCGCCGGGTCGAGCCGTCCGCCAACCCGATGCTCGACCAGATGCGCAAGCAGGTTGCCGAGGCCGAGGCCAAGCTGGCCAAGGCGCAGGCCGCCGGGGACGCCAAGCGGATCAAGGAAGCCCAGGCCGCCCTCGACGGCAAGAAGAACTTCCTCGCGCTCGCGGAGAAGGCTGAATAAGCCCCGCCGAGCGCCGAAGGGCCCGAGCCACATCGGCTCGGGCCCTTCGTTTCGCTCAGCTCTAGCGGGCGCAGGCGTCCGCGGCAGGCTCGCTCCTGGGCGCGCCCACACCCGGCAGTCCCAACAGCACTCCAGGTGTACGCACAGCCCGCCCCGCCTCGTACGCGTCGCCGGCCCGCGTACGGCGGTGGGAGAGGACCGGGCCGTCGGCGTTGAGGTGGTGCGGTGCCGCGTACGTGATCTCGGTGGTGACGACGTCGCCTGGCCGGATCGCCTGGCCGGGCTCGACCGCGAAGTGGACCAGGCGGCCGTCACGGGCCCGTCCCGACATGCGCCCGGTCGAGGCGTCCTTGCGGCCCTCGCCGACGGCCACGAGGACCTCGGGACGGGTGCCGATCAGCTTCTTGTTCTCGGCCCACGTCACCTCCTCCACGACCTCGATCAGCCGGTTGTAGCGCTCCTGCACGACCTGCTTCGGCAGCTGGTCGGGCATCGTGGCGGCCGGCGTACCGGGGCGGATCGAGTACTGGAAGGTGAACGCGCTGGCGAACCGGGCCTGCCGGACGACGTCCAGGGTCGCCTGGAAGTCCTCCTCGGTCTCGCCGGGGAAGCCGACGATGATGTCGGTCGTGATCGCGGCGTCCGGCATGGCCTCGCGTACGCGGTCCAGGATCCCGAGGTACTTCTCCGACCGGTAGCTGCGCTTCATCGCCTTCAGCACGTCGTCCGAACCGGACTGCAGCGGCATGTGCAGCTGGTGGCAGACGTTCGCCGTCTCGGCCATGGCGGCGATCACGTCGTCGGTGAAGGCCGCCGGGTGCGGGCTGGTGAACCGGACGCGCTCCAGGCCGTCGATCTCGCCGGTCGCCCGCAGCAGCTTGGAGAAGGCCTGCCGGTCGCCGAACTCCACGCCGTAGGTGTTGACGTTCTGGCCGAGCAGGGTGACCTCCAGCACGCCCTCGTCGACCAGCGCCTGCACCTCGGCCAGCACGTCGCCGGGGCGGCGGTCCTTCTCCTTGCCCCGCAGGCTCGGCACGATGCAGAACGTGCAGGTGTTGTTGCAGCCGACCGAGATCGACACCCAGCCGGCGTACGTCGACTCGCGCCGGGTCGGCAGCGTCGACGGGAACACCTCCAGGGACTCGAGGATCTCGACCTCGGCCTCCTCGTTGTGCCGGGCGCGTTCGAGCAGCACCGGCAGGGAGCCGATGTTGTGCGTACCGAAGACGACGTCGACCCAGGGCGCCTTCTTGACGATGTCGCCCTTGTCCTTCTGGGCGAGGCAGCCGCCGACCGCGATCTGCATGCCGGGCCGCTTCGCCTTCTGCGGCGCCAGGTGCCCGAGGTTGCCGTAGAGCCGGTTGTCGGCGTTCTCGCGTACGGCGCAGGTGTTGAAGACCACCACGTCGGCGTCGTCGGACTCAGCCTTCACATAGCCGGCGGCGTCGAGCAACCCGGAGATGCGCTCGGAGTCGTGAGCGTTCATCTGGCAGCCGTACGTGACGACCTTGTAGCTCCTGGACACGGGTTCCTCCTCCTGCCGACCTATTACGATATCCCGAACCCAAGATCCCGCTTGGATCAGGTAAATCACCCTGATCCAAGCGGGATCTTGTCGAAGCAGCCCGAGCGTGCGGATCTATCGGTTCTCGGGGTAGTCGCGCTCCGGGTAGCCGACGTAGAGCTGCCGCGGGCGGCCGATCTTCGTCTCGGGGTCGTTGATCATTTCGCGCCACTGGGCGATCCAGCCGGGCAGGCGGCCGAGCGCGAACAGGACCGTGAACATCTTCGACGGGAAGCCCATCGCCTTGTAGATCAGGCCCGTGTAGAAGTCCACGTTGGGGTAGAGCTTGCGCGAGATGAAGTAGTCGTCCGCGAGGGCGATCTCCTCCAGCTTCATCGCGATGTCGAGCAGCGGGTCGGGCTTGTGCATGCGCTCCAGCACGTCCCGGGCGGCCTTCTTGACGATGGCGGCCCGCGGGTCGTAGTTCTTGTAGACCCGGTGGCCGAAGCCCATCAGCTTGACGCCCTCCTCCTTGTTCTTCACCCGGCGCACGAACGCCTCGACGTCGCCGCCGGAGGCCTGGATCTCGCCGAGCATCTCCAGGACGGCCTCGTTGGCGCCGCCGTGCAGCGGCCCGGACAGCGCGTTGACGCCGGCCGAGATGGAGGTGAAGAGGTTGGCCTGCGCGGAGCCCGCGATGCGTACCGTCGACGTCGAGCAGTTCTGCTCGTGGTCGGCGTGCAGGATGAACAGCATGTCCAGTACGCGCGCCACCACCGGGTCGGCGATGAACTCCTCGGCCTGGACCCCGAACGTCATGCGCAGGAAGTTCTCGACGTAGCCGAGCGAGTTGTCCGGGTAGAGCAGCGCCTGCCCCACCGACCGCTTGTACGCGTACGACGCGATCGTCGGCACCTTCGCCAGCAGGCGGATCGTCGAGATCTCGACGTGCTCGGTGTCGAACGGGTCGAGGCTGTCCTGGTAGAAGGTGGACAGTGCGGTGACCGCGGAGGACAGGACCGGCATCGGGTGCGCGTCGCGCGGGAAGCCCTCGAAGAACCGGCGCATGTCCTCGTGCAGCAGGGTGTGCCGCTTGATGTCGCCGGTGAACGTCTCCAGCTGCTGCGCGGTCGGCAGTTCGCCGTAGATCAGCAGGTAGGAGACCTCCAGGAAGGAGGACTTCTCGGCCAGCTGCTCGATCGGATACCCGCGGTAACGCAGGATACCGGCATCTCCGTCGATGTAGGTGATCTTCGACGAGCAGGTGGCGGTGTTCACGAAGCCCGGGTCGTAAGTCACGAAGCCGGTCTGGCTCAGCAACTTGCTGACGTCGGCCCCGGCTGGTCCTTCGACCGCCGGGTGCACCGGCAGGAGGAGCTGCCCGCCGGGGTGCTCGAGCTTGACTTCCGACATTGGTGTCCCTCGCAAGCCTGTGCAGTTTTCCGCGAACCGGGTGTGTCTGTCGCGGATCTGACGGATCTGATGGATGAATCCCTTCAGATTTACGGTAACGGCTTGGCCACACCCTGCGGCGGTGTCCCCGGGTGTTGTCTGCGTCACGCGCTGATCACGCATTGCGTGCTCATCCGGCCGGTTGTTTCCCCATCCCCTACGGTGTTACCGCTCTGTGACCAAACGGGTTGCTTGCTGTCACTACGCTCCCCATAAACTCGCGAAGCGCATCGTGCCCCATACACCCCAATAGCCCCGCCGCCCGCATCCCGCCGGACTGGCCCGCCACCCGCCACCAGTGCGGCCCCATCGAAGGACGACGCATGACCGACGCCCTCATCACCCTCGACGCGGTCAACAAATGGTTCGGAAAGCTCCACGTCCTGCGCGACGTAAACCTTTCCGTCGCCGCCGGCGAGGTCGTCGTGGTCATCGGACCCTCCGGCTCCGGCAAGTCGACGCTGTGCCGATCGATCAACCGCCTGGAGACCATAGACTCCGGCACCATCACGTTCGACGGCCGCCCGCTGCCCGCCGAGGGCCGCGCGCTGGCCCGGCTGCGGGCCGACGTCGGGATGGTGTTCCAGTCGTTCAACCTGTTCGCGCACAAGACGATCCTCGACAACGTGACGCTCGGCCCGACCAAGGTACGCCGGCAGTCCACAGCGGACGCGCGCGCGTACGGCATGGAGCTTCTGGAGCGCGTGGGAATCGCGGACCAGGCGGGCAAGCATCCTGCCCAGCTGTCCGGCGGCCAGCAGCAGCGGGCGGCGATCGCGCGGGCGCTCGCGATGCGCCCCAAGGCGATGCTCTTCGACGAGCCGACCTCGGCGCTGGACCCCGAGATGGTGGGCGAGGTGCTGGAGGTCATGACCGGCCTGGCCAAGGGCGGCATGACGATGATCGTCGTGACCCACGAGATGGGCTTCGCGCGGCACGCCGCCGATCGCGTCGTGTTCATGGCCGACGGCCAGATCGTCGAGCAGGCGCCGCCCGCGGAGTTCTTCGCGCAGCCGCGCACCGAGCGCGCCCGCGACTTCCTGGGCAAGGTCCTCAGCCACTGACGACCGCCCGCATCACCACACATTCTCCGCCGCCGGTCCCCTACCGGCGTGCGGTGTTGAGGGAGGAGACATCATGCGTTTGACGCGCATCGCCGCGGTGGCAGTCGTCGCCGCGCTCGCGCTGGGCGCTGCCGCCTGCGGTGGGGACGACGACAAGTCGAGCTCGAACAAGTTCCCCGCCGGTTCCACCATGGCCAAGCTCGCCGACGCTGGCAAGATCAAGATCGGCACCAAGTTCGACCAGCCGCTGTTCGGCCTCAAGGGCCTGGACGGCAAGCCGGCCGGCTTCGACGTGGAGATCGCGAAGATCCTCACCAAGGAGCTGGGCATCAAGGACGACAACATCGAGTGGGTCGAGTCCCCGTCGAAGGTTCGCGAGGACTACATCCAGCAGGACAAGGTCAGCCTGGTCGTGGCGACGTACACGATCAACGACGCCCGCAAGGAGAAGGTCTCCTTCGCCGGCCCGTACTTCACCGCCGGTCAGGACATCCTGGTCCGCAAGGACGACGACTCGATCAGCGGGCCGGAGTCCTTCCAGGCCGGTGACAAGAAGGTCTGCTCCGTGACCGGCTCGACGCCGGCCAAGAACATCGAGCAGTACCTGAAGGACAAGACCGCTCAGCTGGTCCTGTTCGACGTCTACTCGAAGTGCCTGGACGCGCTGAAGGCCAAGCAGGTCGACGCCATCACCACCGACAACGTGATCCTCTCGGGCTTCCAGAGCCAGAACCCGGACGCGGTCAAGCTGCTCGGCCAGCCCTTCACCCGCGAGCCCTACGGCATCGGCGTCAAGAAGGACGACAAGCAGTTCCGCGACTGGATCAACGACGTCCTCGAGGCGGCGTTCAAGGACGGCCGCTACAAGACGGCCTGGGACGCGACCCTCGGCACGAACGTCAAGATGCCCACGGCGCTGACCGTTCAGCGCTACTGACATAACTCCATAGAAGGGACACGGGCCGTGGAAGTCTTCTCCGACAAGCTCGACGTCTTCTGGAATGGCTTCCTCGGCACCGTGCAGATGTGCCTGCTCGCCGCGGTGGGCGCGCTGATCCTCGGCGCGCTCGTCGCGGTGCTGCGGATCTCGCCGATCCCGCCGCTACGCGCGGTGGGAACGGCGTACGTGACGGTGTTCCGGAACGTGCCGTTGACCGTGGTCATGTTCTTCGCGGCGTTCGCCCTGCCACTGCTGGGCAGCGACGCGAGCTTCCTGAAGATCCCCGGGCTGCGCGACGTCATCAAGCCGCTCGGCACCGACCTGCCGTACTTCCGGTTCGCCACGATCGCCCTCACGCTCTACACGACGGCGTTCGTCTGCGAGGCGCTCCGATCGGGCATCGGCGCCGTTCCGCTGGGGCAGGCCGAGGCGGCGCGCTCGCTCGGCCTCAGCTTCACCCAGAACCTCCGGCATGTGGTTCTTCCCCAGGCGTGGAAGCTCGCGATCGTGCCGCTGGGCAGCGTCATCATCGCCATGGTGAAGAATTCGGCGCTGGCCGCCGCCTTCGGCGTGATCGTCACCCTCATGGGCGTCGTCGACGAGTTGGTCTCCCAGCAGTACTACGACGCGGTCCCGGTCTTCCTCGGGGTCGCCGTCGGCTTCCTCATCCTGACCATCCCGCTCGGGCTTCTCCTCGACATGGTCGAGCGCTCGCAGAAGAAGGTCGCCACCCGATGAACAGTGTCCTCTACGACGCGCCCGGTCCGCGTACGCGGCTGATCACGATCATCGCCAGCATCGTGGCCGTGCCCGTGCTCGCGTACGCCGCCTATCGCTGGATCTACGTGCCGCTCGACCAGCACCACCAGTTCGACGGCAAGATCTGGGCGCCGATCGTGAACCCCGGCAACCAGTACTTCCCGATGGTCTGGGATCGCTGGCAGACCGGCTGGCTGAACACGCTCAAGGCGGCCGGCCTGTCGATCGTGGCATCCCTGATCGTCGGCTCCCTGCTCGCACTGCTCCGGCGTCAGCTGCTCGAACTCCGGATCTTCCGGATGAGCCCGCTGAAGCGGCTCGGCCTGAACAGCACGCGCTCGGCGACGCGTACATGGGTCGAGGTCTGGCGCGGTACGCCGGTCGTCACGACCCTCTTCTTCGTCTTCATGGTGCTGCCGGTCTGGGGCATCGATTTCGACGACCGCCTGTGGTTCCTCGTCATCGGCTTGACGCTCTACAACAGCGTCGTCATCGGCGAGATCCTCCGGTCCGGAATGGACGGTCTGCCGGCCGGTCAGCGGGAGGCGGCCTTCGCGGTCGGCCTGCGCCCCTGGCAGACCTCCTGGCTGGTGCTCTACCCGCAGGCGCTGCGGGTCATGCTGCCGTCACTGATCAGCCAGGTCGTCGTGATCCTCAAGGACACCTCGCTCGGCGGCCTGATCATCTCGTACGAGGAGGCGCTCGGCGTCTCCAAGCAGATGGTCGAGGCGTTCCACAGCTACAACATCGACATCGGCATCCCGATGTACTTCTCGGTCGGCGTCATGTACATCGTCGTGAACTACGCGCTGTCGAAGCTGGCCCAGTACCTGCAGAAGCGGCTGTCCAAGAGCGGCTACAAGGCGGTGGAACCGCCGGTCACGGCGCTCGTGTCACAGGCCGAGGCCAGCGCGGCGTGACCACCCGCCCGGCTTGCCCATGATCCCGTTTGGATCAGGTTTTCGCACGTGATCATGGACCATGATTCGGGTGACATCCCTGATCCAAGCGGGATCTTGGGGTCGTGGGATCTTGGGGTCTTCCGTCAGCGGGCGATCTCGGTCGTCCGCGACTCGCGGACGACGGTGACGCGGATCTGACCGGGGTAGGTCAGCTCCTCCTCGATCTGCTTGGCCACGTCCCGGGCGAGGACCGCCGCGCCGATCTCGTCGACCTGCTCCGGCCGGACCATGACCCGGATCTCGCGGCCGGCCTGCATCGCGAAGACCTTCTCGACGCCGACCTTGCCGGAGGCGATCTCCTCGATCCGCTCCAGCCGCTTCACGTACGCTTCGAGGCTCTCCCGCCGGGCCCCCGGACGGCCGCCGGAGCAGGCGTCGGAGGCCTGGGTGAGGACCGCCTCGATGGTCTGGGGCGCGACCTCGTTGTGGTGCGCCTCGATGGCGTGCACGACCTCTTCCGACTCGCCGCAGCGGCGGGCCAGGTCGGCGCCGATGAGCGCGTGCGACCCCTCCACCTCGTGCGTGAGCGCCTTGCCGATGTCGTGCAGGAACGCCGCCCGCTTGATGATCGCCGGTTCGAGCCGGAGCTCGGCCGCCATGATCCCGGCGATGTGCGCGGTCTCGACGAGGTGCTTGAGCACGTTCTGCCCGTACGAGGTCCGGTAGCGCAGCCGGCCGAGCATGGTCACCAGGTCCTCGTGGATCTCCGTGATGCCGACCTCGACCAGGGCGTCCTCGGCCGCCCGCAGGCAGAGCCGCTCGACCTCGTCGCGGGCGGTCTCGTAGACCTCCTCGATCCGGTGCGGGTGGATGCGGCCGTCGAGGACCAGCTTCTCCAGGGTGACCCGGCCGATCTCCCGGCGTACGGGGTCGAAGCAGGAGAGCAGGACCGCCTCGGGAGTGTCGTCGATGATCAGGTTGACCCCGGTGACCTGCTCGAAGGCGCGGATGTTGCGGCCCTCGCGGCCGATGATCCGGCCCTTCATCTCGTCGGAGGGCAGGTGCAGGACGCTGACCACGCTCTCCGCGGTCTGCTCGCTCGCGACCCGCTGGATGGCGTCGACGACGATGTGCCGGGCCCGCTGATCGGCGGTCGACCGGGCGTCGTTCTCGATGTCCCGGATGAGCAGGACCGCTTCGCGCTTCGCCTGCGCCTCGACGGCCTCGACGAGTTCGGCCTTGGCGGCGTCGGCGGTCAGCCCGGCGACACGCTCCAACTCCTTGCGACGCGCCTCCTCGCCCTTGTCCAGCTGGTCGGAGCGCTGGTTCAGCTCGGTCTCCCAGCGCACGAGGTCGAGTTCGGCGGCGGCGATCCGGCGGTCGCGCTCGGCGAGGCGTTCGGCCTCCTCGCCGTGCAGGCGCTCGCGCTCGGCCAGCCGGTCGGCCTCCTCGGCGTGGCGGCGCTCCCGTTCGTCGAGCCGCTGGGCCCGCCGCTCGGCGTCCTCCGACTGCTCCTTGGCGGTCGCGGTCAGCAGCGCGATCTCCCGCTCACCACTGCGGCGGGCAGCTTGGCGTACCTGTTCGGCGTCGAGCTCGGCTTGCTTCTGGGCACGTTCCAGGAGCCCCTCCGCCTCCGTGTGGGCGGAGTCGAGGATGCGCTGCGCCTCCGTACGCGCCGCGGACGCCTCGGCCTTCGCGGCGGCGGCGTCGGCCTTGGCGGCGGTCGCGTCGCCCCGGGCCGAGCTGGCTTCCCGCTGGGCGGTGGCGGCGAGCGCGCGGGCCTGTTCCAAAGTCGCGGCCGCCTCGATGGCGGCCGCGTGAAGTTCACGGGATTCGGCGCTGTCGGCGGCTGCGATCGGCCGCTGCCACAGCGAGTGGTCGTCCGCCGCGGCGGGCTGCCGCCCACCCCCGCCCATCTGGCGCAGCACGCGTACGCCGACCACGAACAACGCGACGACACCGAGGGCGAGCAGGACGACCGCGCCCGCGAGCACTCCCTCGAGCCCGCTCATGGTCACTCCCTTCGCCGTCATCAGCGTGGGTCGCCCGACCATGGCGAGGGTGCACGACATCGACCCGCACAGCGGCCCGGAAAGTCCACACCGGACACCCGACGCGTGCCGGCTGTCCGAACGGTTATCCCGGACCGATGTCGAGAGAACATCGGTCACTCAAACTGTTGCTCTACTGTTACGCGATCTATGTTGTGCGCTTTAACCCAAGGTGGTCGGAGGAAACCCTCGTACCACGAGGCTAGGTTGTGAGGGACGCTCGGTCAAGAACTCATGATCAGACACGATCCGGGCGTTCCCACTCAGCCTCGGCGGCTTCCGCCTCGAGCGCGTCGGCCCACGCTTCGCCGTCGGCGCCGAGTTCCCGCTGGTCAAGCACGTCCTTGACGATCCGGTACGCGACGCCCGGCCCGTAGCCCTTGCGCGCGAGCATGCCGACCAGGCGACGGAAGACGGCGTCCGGTTCGCCCCGTATCGTCCGGACTTTGCGCTCGACCAGCTCGCGGGCGGTCCGCTCCTCGGCATCCGGGGCCAGCTCGTCCAGCGCCTCGGCGACCGTGTCCGAGTCGACGCCCTTGCGCCGCAGCTCCTGGCTGAGCGCTCGGCGGGCGAGGCCCTTGCCGTGGTGGCGTGATTCGACCCACGCGCGCGCGAAGGCCGCGTCGTCGATGAGGCCGACCTCGTCGTAGCGGTCCAGCACCTCGGCCGTGACTTCGTCCGGAATGTCCTTCTTCAACAGGGCGTCGGCGAGTTCCTTGCGCGTACGCGGCCGGACGGCGAGCAGCCGGAGGCAGATGTCCCGGGCGACTTCGCTCTGGTCACGAGGCTTCGGCGGAGCCGCCGACACACCGGTACGCGTGTCGTCCCCCTCGGCGCGTCGAGCGTGTCGCCGACTTTCCCGGGTTGTGCGAAATGTCTCATCACTGTCAGGCCCCGCCGACCGACCAGCGGCCTGCTCGGCTTCGTCGGGGAACCACGTCACCTCGCCGCCCTCCGCGGTGGCGCGGGGCCGGGTACGAGGCGGCCGGGGCGGGGCGGCATCCCAACCCCGGCCCGTACGCGCTCGTCTTGTCACGATGTGCTCGTCCCCCGCTCAGTGCCCGTGGACGTGACCGTCGATCAGAAGTCCACCGGGGGCAGCGCCGGGCCGCCGGCCTCGTCGTTCGCGGCACCCACGCCGACGCCGAGCTTCTCCAGGATCTTCTTCTCGATCTCGGCCGCGACGTCGGGGTTCTCCTTGAGGAACTCCCGCGCCTTCTCCTTGCCCTGGCCGAGCTGGTCGCCCTCGTACGTGTACCAGGCGCCCGCCTTGCGGATGATGCTCTGCTCGACGCCCACGTCGATCAGCGAACCCTCCCGCGAGATGCCCTTGCCGTACATGATGTCGAACTCGGCCTGCCGGAACGGGCTGGAGACCTTGTTCTTGACGACCTTGACCCGGGTCCGGTTGCCGACGACCTCGGTGCCGTCCTTCAGGCTCTCGATCCGCCGCACGTCGAGGCGGACCGACGCGTAGAACTTCAGCGCCTTACCACCGGTCGTGGTCTCGGGCGAGCCGAACATCACGCCGATCTTCTCGCGCAGCTGGTTGATGAAGATCGCGGTCGTGTTGGTGTTGTTGAGCGCGCCGGTCATCTTCCGCAGCGCCTGGCTCATGAGCCGGGCCTGCAGACCGACGTGGCTGTCGCCCATCTCGCCCTCGATCTCGGCCCGCGGCACGAGCGCGGCCACCGAGTCGATGACGATGAGGTCGAGGGCGCCCGACCGGACCAGCATGTCGGCGATCTCCAGCGCCTGCTCGCCGGTGTCCGGCTGGGACACCAGGAGGGCGTCGGTGTCGACGCCGAGAGCCTTGGCGTACTCCGGGTCGAGGGCGTGCTCGGCGTCGATGATCGCGGCGATGCCGCCGGCCCGCTGGGCGTTGGCGATCGAGTGCAGGGCCAGCGACGTCTTACCGGAGGCCTCCGGGCCGTAGATCTCGACGATGCGGCCCCGCGGCAGGCCGCCGACGCCGAGGGCGACGTCGAGGGCGATCGAGCCGGTCGGGATGACCGACATCTGCACCTGCGGCCGCTCGCCGAGGCGCATCACCGAGCCCTTGCCGTGCGCCTTCTCGATCTGGGCGAGCGCCAGATCCAGCGCTTTGCTCTTATCGGGACTGCCGCTGCCTGATGCTGCTGCCATGTTTGCCACCCCTTGCTGGGCCGCCTTCGCGGGCGCCTTCGCCGTCGAGCTCTTCGTCACGTCCGACACCGTATGCGGCGGGTACGACAAAACCGCCGATGATCACGTGCGCGGGCCGACGGAGGAGTTCCATTCCGTAGTGAACGAGCCGCACGATACCCGTACAGGCGTACTAAGTGCTACCCGACACGCTATCGGAGCCGGGACGGCACACGGTCGGGGTAAGTCGCCACGACAGCCCGCCAGACGGTCACCGTCTCGACGCCGGACCGCAGCGCGTCGTCGACGGTCAGGCCGAGCTGCGGCAGCACCTGGTCGGCCGCGACCGACCGGGCGTACGTCGTGCCGAACGCCTCGCCCATCCGCCGCCAGAAGTCACTCAGCTTCATCGGCAACCCTTCCACTCATCCGACCAGGGTGCCCCGTCCGGAGCGCCAGCGCCAGCAGCGGCACGATCGCCACGGCGGCCAGACCGGCCAGCGCCGCGTACGACAGTTCCTGGACGATGATTCCCGACAGCAGTCCGGCGCCGGCCCCGGCGATCCCCGTGGCCAGATCGGACAGGCCCTGCGCGGACGCCTTCACCGGCAGCGGGACGCTCTCGGCGAACATCGTCGAGCCGGCCACCATCGTGCACGACCAGCCCTGGCCGAGCAGGACCAGGCCGATCGTCAGGCGTACGACGTCGTCGCCGGCGGTGCCCGCGACCGCGCACGCCGCCGCCAGCAGCGCCACGCCGGCCAGCACGACCTGGCGCCGCCCGACCCGGTCGGTCAGCCAGCCGACCAGCGGCGACAGCGCGTACATGCCGGCGATGTGCAGGCCGATCACGAAGCCGACGACGGTCAGCGTCCCCGGACCGTGGTGGGTGGCGCCGATGTGGATCGGCGTCATCGACATCACACCGACCATGACCGTGTGCCCGAGCGCCATCGCGGACAGGCCCAGCCGGGCGGCCGGCACCGCCCACACCGCGCGGGCCGCCTCGGCCAGCCCCACCTTGCGGCCCGCCGGCCGGTCCGGCTCCGCCGGCGCGAGCTTCTTGGCCAGCCGCAGGGGATCCGGCCGCAGCATGACCAGCAGCCAGATCGCGCAGACGCCGAACGTCACCGCCGAGGCCAGGTAGGGCGCGGCCAGCTCGGGCACGCCGCGGCCGCGTACCAGGTAGCCCACCGGCGCGGCCAGGTTCGGCCCGGCCACCGCGCCGATCGTCGAGGCCCACACCACCCAGGACAGCTGGCGGCCCCGGTGGGCGGGATCGGCCAGGTCCGCCGCCGCGTACCGGGACTGGTATTTGCCGGTGGTGCCGGCCCCGAACAGGAACATGCCCGCGAGCAGCCAGGCGACGTCCCGCCGGGCGGCCGCGACGACCACCAGCAGCGCGCCCAGCGCGCCCGCCAGGTAGCAGAGCGCGAGACCGGGACGGCGGCCGCGGCGGTTCATGAGCCGGCTCGCCGGCACCGCGAACACCGCGCCGCCCACGACCGCGACGCTCTGCGCGACGCCGGACAGCGCGGTGCCCACCATGTCGCGGGTCAGCAACGCCCCCACCGAGATGCCGATCGCGCTGCCCAAGCCGCTCACGATCTCGTTGGCGACGAGCACACGCACCGTGCGCCGCTGCACGCGCGCGACGTCGGGGAGGGACACGACGACTCCGAGGGGTAAGGAGTGACAGGGAGGTACGACCCTACAGGCGCCCCCTCGGCACCGTCACACCGTCCAGCGCCCGCCCGCTCCCCCGGCCGCCGCGGCGAAGGCGTCCGCGAACCGCTCCACCTCCGCGGTCTCCAGATTCGCGATCGTCACGCGTACGCCGGGCGGCGCGGCCAGCCGGTAGACGCTGCCCGGCGCGACGGCGTACCCGGCGTCCCGCAGGGCGGTGAGCGTACGCGTCTCGTCGGCCACGGGTACCCAGATGTTGATCCCCGTCCGGCCCATCGCGGGCAGTCCGCGGTCCCGCAGAGCAGTCACGAGCGCGTCGCGCCGCCGGTCGTACTCGCGGCCGGCCTCGCTGACGTCGACGGTCGCCCAGAGCCGCAGCAAGGTGTGCTGCAGGACGGTGGAGACCCAGCCGGAGCCGAGCCGCATGCGACCCTCCACACGGGACACCGTCGTCGCGTCACCGGCCAGTACGGCGATCCGCAGGTCGGGCCCGTAGGGCTTGGACGCGCTGCGCAGGAACGCCCACCGGTCGGTGGTCCCGGCCAGCGTGGCCAGCGGCACGGCGGCCAGCTCGGCGGCGTGGTCGTCCTCGATCACGAGCACGTCCTGGTGGCGGAGCAGCCGCCGCAGGTCGGCCGCGCGCGCGGCGCTCACGGCGGCTCCGGTCGGGCTCTGCGCCCGCGTCGTCACCACGATCGCCTTGACCCCTTTGACCAGCGCGGCGCGCACGCCCTCGACGGTCGGGCCCTCGTCGTCGACCGGCATCGGCACCGGCGTGAGCCCCCGCGCGGCCATCAGGTCCAGCGAGGCCGCCCAGCCCGGGTCCTCGACGCCGACCGGATCGCCGGGTCGCACCGCAGCGTCGAGCAGGCGGTCGAGGCCGTCGAGCGCACCGCCGACGACCGTGACCGCCGCGTCCGCCGGCAGCTCGGACAGCCGCGTCCGGGCCGCCTCCAGCAGCGCGGGCAGCGGTCCGCCGTTGCGGTAGTTGGCCGGCGTCCGGTGGGCGGCCGCGTACGTGAGTGCCTCGGTCAGGTCGGGCAGCAGCGTCGGCTCGCCCCGCGCCAGATCCAGTACGCCGGGCGGCAGGCTCAATCCGCGCTGCGACCGGAACGTCGAGATCGGCGGCTCGCGGCGGACACGCGTACCGTGCCGGCCCTGGGTCTCGATGACGCCCCGCTGGCGCAGCTGCTGGTACGCGGCCGCGGCGGTGTTCGCGGCCACGCCCAGCTCCTCGGCGAGCGCCCGGACGGTGGGCAGCGCGTCGCCTTCGCGCAGCGCGCCCGTCCGCACGCCCTCCTCGACGCTGCCGACGATGGCGGCTGCGGACTTCCCGGTGATCTGATACTGTACTGCCACAGTTTCAAGACTGTACCAGAACAATCATCTTTCGCGGAGCCCGCCATGCCCACTGCCCCGGAAACTGCCCCGGCCCATTTCCCTCAGACCGACCGGACCACCAGCCTCCGCGAGAAGGATCGCATGCGCTACAACCGCGAGGAGGCGTACGCGCTGCTCGACGAGGCGTGGACCTGCACGGTCAGCTTCGTGCTCGACGGACAGCCCCGGGCGCTGCCCACGCTCTACGTCCGCATCGGCGACCACGTCTACATCCACTTCTCGACCGGCTCCCGGATCGGCCTCGGCGGGCGGGACGGCCTGCCCGTCTGCCTGTCGGTGACGCAGCTCGACGCGCTGATCCTGGCCCGGTCGCAGTTCCACCACAGCGCGAACTACCGGTCGCTGGTCGCCCACGGCGTCGCCGAACTGGTGGCCGACCCGGACGAGCGGTCCGCCGCGTTCACCGCCCTGACGGAGAAGGTCGGTCCGGGACGCTCGGCGCACACCCGGCCGCCGTCGGCCAAGGAAGCCGCCCAGACCGCCGTCCTGCGGCTGCCCCTCGACGAGGTCAGCGTGCGTACGCGTACCGGCGGGGTGAACGAGGAGCCCGAGGATCTCGCACTGCCCTACTGGGCCGGGGTCGTGCCGATGCGCTCGGGCTACGGCCGGCCCGAACCGGACAAGGGCGTCACCGCCCCCCTGCCGGACTACCTGCGCCGGCCGCCCAGCCCCTGGCATGAGGCCCCGACGCTGACCGGCGAGCACGTGATCCTGGAACGCCTCACCATGGACCACGTCGAAGGCCTGTACGCGGCGGTCGGCCAGGACGACGACGTCTGGCGTTACCTGCTCAACGACACGCCCCGTTCTCTTGAGGAGATGGGCCGGCTGGTCGGCGACGCCGAGATCGCCCAGGCCCAGGGTGCCCGGGTGCCCTGGGTCCAACGCGACGCGGAGACCGGCGAGATCGTCGGCACGACCTCCTTCTACGGAGTCGACCCGCACAACCGGTCGGTGATCATCGGCATCACGACGCTGGGTCGCAAGTGGTGGCGTACCGGGATCAACACGGAGTCGAAGCTGCTCCTGCTCCGGCACGCCTTCGACACCCTGGGCTGCGTACGCGTCCAGTGGGAGGCCCACGCCGGCAACGTACGCTCCCACACGGCCATCGAGCGGCTCGGCGCGACCCGGGAAGGACTGCTGCGCAACCACAAGAAGCTGTCCGACGGGACCTGGCGCGACACGGTGGTCTTCGGCATGACCGCCGAGGAGTGGCCCAAGGCGGAGGCGGCCCTGGTCGCCCGGCTCCGGCCGCGCGCCTCATAACGCTCACGATCTTCAGCAGCACGCTGCCCCGGGACTTTGTCGCGACTGTCCGATATGGCGGCCGGGTGGATCGGCTGGGCGGGGATCGTTCGCGGCTGGGATGTAGTTTCCGACCCATCCCCTCGATCCATTGCGGCTGGGATGTAGGTAGAGGCCGTTTCCTACATCCCGACCGCTGTGGATCTTGGGCGAGAGGTGGGTTTTACATCTCAGCCGCTATGGATCACGCTCAGGCCGTCCCGCGGTCGGCCGTGACCCATGATGCGGGAACGATCTTCCGTTATGCGAACACGGGACACTGTTTTCTTGATCATTTACGGCTGAGGTGTAAATCCGGTCCGATCTGCATGATCAATTACGCGTCAGGTGCAGCCGGACCCGGTCAACGTGCTCCAGAACCGTAAACGATCATGCATTGGGTAGCCGTTTTCGCACCTCAGCCGTAAAGGATCAAGAAAACGAGGCCCTGTTGGTCGCCGCCGGGGCGCACAAGTCGGACAGTCGCGACAAAAGCCGGGGCGAAGGGTGAAACGGTGGCTGGGCGACGGTGGATGATGCGTCGCCCCACTCAGCTGGCAGTGGAGGCCCCGTCACGAAGTGGCGGGGCCGGAGCGGTCTCCCGCGCGAGGAGCGGAGGTGAGATCGACGAACCCGGGACAAAAGCCCTTGAAAGATCTTGAACTTGATCTTGAGAGAAGGCGGCGGATCAGGCGAACGAGAGGGCCAGATCCTGGCGGCCGAGCGCCGTGACGATCTCGTTGAAGACCGGGACGTCCGCGCTCACCGGCCGCTGCGGGAGACGCGCGTGGTGGTAGTGGTGACGCTCACGGCGTACGACGACGAAGTGGACCGCCGCACGGACCATGGCCCGGTCGGCCGCGCTGGCGCGGGCGGTCTCGGCGACGAGGCGGCGGAGGTTGACCGCGATCCGCTCGGCGAGCGCGAAGTCGTGCGGCGAACGGGCCTGTACCCACGCCAGGTGGGCGTCGAGCTGACGGAGCAGAACGTCGGATTCGTGGGAGGCGGCGCGGGGCACGGTTCGGGTCAGGATCGGGGCGGAACGACGGTCGTCCATGGCACTAGCCCTCCAGCCGGTCGTGGACTCACGGAACGTTCCCCAGACCTTACCCAACGTAATCGCAAGGTGACAACCCAGAAGTAGCGCAGATTTCCCCCAAACCAGCGATTCAGCGCACACCTGCGAGGTACGCCGGAATGTCGGTGCCCCAGGGCAGGATGGGTAGCGTGACGGATGTGCCAGAGCCGGGCTTCGGACCGGCGACGCGCGAGTGGTTCGCGAGCGCGTTCGCGGCGGCGACTCCGGCGCAGGCGGGCGCCTGGCGGGCGATCGCGGCCGGGCGGCACGCGCTGGTGGTCGCGCCGACCGGTTCGGGCAAGACGCTGGCGGCCTTCCTGTGGGCGCTGGACCGGCTGGCCCACGAGCCGATGCCGGCGCAGCCGCTGCAGCGCTGCCGCGTGCTCTACGTGAGCCCGCTCAAGGCGCTGGCGGTGGACGTCGAGCGCAACCTGCGGACGCCGCTGACCGGGATCCGGCACGCGGCCGCCCGGCTGGGCCTGCCGGAGCCGGTGGTCGAGGTCGGGATGCGTACGGGCGACACGCCCGCGCAGGAGCGGCGGCTGTTCGCGCGGCGGCCGCCGGACATCCTCATCACCACACCGGAGTCGCTGTTCCTGCTGCTGACCTCGCAGGCGCGCGAGTCGCTGCGCGGCGTCGAGACGGTGATCATCGACGAGGTCCACGCGGTGGCCGGGACGAAACGCGGAGCGCACCTGGCGCTGTCCCTGGAGCGGCTGGACGCCTTGCTGCCCAAGCACGCCCAGCGTATCGGGCTGTCCGCGACCGTGCAGCCGACGGCGGTGGCCGCGCGCTTCCTCGGCGGCGCCGCGGCGGTGGAGGTCGTGCAGCCGCCGGCCTCGAAGACCATCGAGGTCGCGGTCGAGGTGCCGGTCGAGGACATGACCGCGCTCGACGAGGGTCGCCCCGACGACGAAGGGCCGCGGCGCTCGTCGATCTGGCCGGCCGTCGAGGAGCGCGTCTACGAGCTGATCCGGGCGCACCGGTCGACGATCGTCTTCACCAATTCGCGGCGTGGCGCCGAGCGGCTGTGCGCACGGCTCAACGAGCTGGCCGCCGAGCACATCGAGCGGTCGGTGGCGCCGCCGGCCGTGGTGATGGCCCAGTCGGGCACGGGCTACGGCGCGACACAGGTGATCGCCCGGGCGCACCACGGCTCGGTGTCCAAAGAGGAGCGCAAGCACATCGAGGAGGAGCTGAAGTCCGGGCGGCTGCCGGCCGTCGTCGCGACATCCAGCCTCGAACTCGGCATCGACATGGGCGCCGTCGACCTCGTCGTCCAGGTCGGCGCGCCGCCCAGCGTGGCCGCCGGGCTGCAACGAGTCGGCCGGGCCGGCCACCAGGTGGGCGCGGTGTCCCGCGGGGTGGTCTTCCCCACCCATCGCGGCGACCTGCTCACCGCGGCCGTGGTCGCCGACCGGATGACCACCGGCTCGCTGGAGTCCCTCGACTACCTGCACAGCCCGCTCGACGTGCTCGCGCAACACGTCGTGGCGATGACCGCGCTCGACGACTGGAGCGTGGCCGAGGCGGGCGACCTGATCCGCCGGGCCGCGCCCTTCGCAGAGCTGCCCGAGTCCGCCCTGCATTCCGTGCTCGACATGCTTTCCGGCCGTTATCCGTCGACCGCGTTCGCCGAGCTTCGCCCGCGTATCGTCTGGGACCGCGCGACCGACCGGATCTCCGGCCGCCCCGGCAACCAGCGGCTCGCGGTCACCAGCGGCGGCACGATCCCCGACCGCGGCCTCTTCGGCGTCTTCCTGGCCGCCAGCGACAAGCCGGCCCGCGTCGGCGAGCTGGACGAGGAGATGGTCTACGAGTCGCGGGTCGGCGACGTGTTCGCCCTCGGCTCGAGTTCGTGGCGGATCGAGGAGATCACGCCGGATCGCGTACTGGTGTCGCCGGCACCGGGGCAGCCGGCCCGACTGCCGTTCTGGAAGGGCGATCAGGCCGGCCGGCCGGTCGAACTGGGCAGGGCGCTCGGCGCGTTCCTGCGCCAGCCCGGCGACGCCTCGCATCTCGACCCGTCCGCCCAGGAGAATCTGCGCTCCTATATGGAGGAACAGCGCGCCGCCACCCGGCACCTGCCCGACGACCGGACCGTTCTGGTGGAACGGTTCCGGGACGAACTCGGCGACTGGCGCATCGTCATCCACTGCGTCCTCGGCGCGCCGGTCAACGCTCCCTGGGCGCTCGCGATCGGCCGGCGCCTCACCGAGCGGCTCGGCGTCGACGCACAGGTCCACGCGGCCGACGACGGGATCGTCATCCGGCTGCCGGAGGGCGCCGACGAGCCGCCCGGCGCCGGCGACTTCGCCTTCGACCCCGACGAGATCTCGATGATCGTCGCGGACGCGGTCGGCGGCTCCGCCCTGTTCGCGTCGCGCTTCCGTGAATGCGCGGCGCGCTCGCTGCTGCTGCCCCGCCGCGATCCCGGCCGGCGGCAACCGTTGTGGCAGCAACGGCAACGCGCGGCGCAGCTGCTCGACGTCGCCCGCGACTACCCCGACTTCCCGGTCACCCTCGAGGCCGCCCGCGAATGCCTGCGCGACGTCTTCGACCTGCCGGCCCTGGCCGACCTGATGCGCGCGATCGGGTCGCGACGCGTACGGCTGGTGGACGTGGGGACGGCCAAGCCCTCGCCGTTCGCCCGGTCACTGCTGTTCGGCTACGTCGGCGCCTTCCTGTACGGCGAGGACGTCCCGCTCGCCGAACGCCGGGCCGCCGCGCTCTCGCTCGACCCCACGTTGCTCGCCGAGCTCCTCGGCCGCGTCGAACTGCGCGAGCTGCTCGACCCCGCGGTCATCGAGGCCGTCGCGCAACGCCTGCGCTGGGCCGATCGGCGCGTACGCGACGCGGAGGACACGGTCGAGGTCCTCCGCCAGCTCGGCGAACTGCGGATCAACGAGCTGGACGCGCTCGGCGTGGACCCGGCCTGGCTGACGGCACTGGAGCGGGCCCACCGGATCTCCGCCGTACGCGTCGGCGGCCACCCGTGCTACATCCTGGCCGAGGACGCCGGCCGGTACAGGGACGCGCTCGGGGTCGCGTTGCCGGTCGGGTTGCCGCAGGCGTTCACCGCACCGGTCGCGGATCCGCTGACCGACCTCCTCGCCCGGTACGCGCGTACCCACGGCCCCTTCCGCGTCGAGGACTGCGCCGAGCGGCTCGGTCTCGGGGTGGCCGTCGTCGAGCACACGCTGCGCCGGATGGCGGCCGTCGGCCGGGTCGTCACCGGCGAGTTCACGGCCGCCTCGGACGGCGGCCACGTCGAGTGGTGCGACGCCGAGGTCCTGCGACTGCTGCGCCGGCGTACGCTGGCCGCGCTGCGCAAGGAGATCGAACCCGTCGCGCCGCAGGTGCTCGGCCGCTTCCTGCCGCGCTGGCAGGGTGTCGGGCGCAGCCGCCGCGGGGTGGACGGCGTCGCCGACGTCATCGCCCAGCTGCAAGGTACGCCGATCCCCGCCTCCGCCCTCGAACGCCTGATCCTGCCCGCCCGGGTCGACGGCTACCGTCCGTCCGATCTGGACGAACTGTGCGCGGCCGGTGAGGTCGTCTGGGCCGGGGCCGGCCCGATCGGCGGGGGCGACGGCTGGCTGGCGTTCGCGTTCGCCGACACCGCTCCGCTCGTCCTGCCGCCGCCGCTGGACCAGGAATGGCCGGCGGCGCATCAGGCGATCCTCGACGCGCTGCGCGGCGGAGCACTGTTCTTCCGCCAGCTGCCCGCCGGTTTCGAGCAGGCCGACCTGATCGGCGCGCTCTGGGACCTCGTGTGGGCCGGCCATGTCGGCAACGACACTCTGGGACCGGTGCGAGCATTGCTCTCCGGCGGTTCCGGGGCGCACAAGTCCCGCCCGGCGCCGGGACGGGCCCGGTACCAGCGGCCGGGGCGTACCTCGCTGACGACGCTCACCCAGGGGCCGCCGACCGTGGCCGGCCGCTGGCATCTCGTCGGCGAGCGCGACCTCGATCCGACCCGCCGCGCGGCCCTGCTCGCCGACGCCCTGCTGGAACGGCACGGTGTCGTCACCCGGGGCGCGGTCGCCGCCGAGGGCCCGCCCGGCGGCTTCGCGGGCGTCTATCCCGTGCTCGCCGGCCTGGAGGAGCGCGGCGCCGCACGCCGGGGCTACTTCGTGGAAGGCCTGGGCGCGGCCCAGTTCGCCCTCCCCGGCGCGGTCGACCGCCTTCGCGCGGAGGCGGCATCGGGAGCGGTGGTGCTGGCCGCCACCGACCCCGCGAATCCGTACGGCGCCGCACTGGAGTGGCCCGAAGGAGACGGCGGCCACCGCCCCGGCCGCAAGGCAGGCGCGCTGGTGGTGCTCGTCGACGGCGCTCTCGTCCTCTATGTCGAGCGCGGTGGCAGAACGCTGCTCTCCTTCGCCGCCGACGGCCCGGCCCTGACCCAAGCCGCGGAAGCCCTGGCCCAATCCGTACGCGACGGTGCCCTCGGCGCACTCAGCGTCGAGCGGGCGGACGGCGAGGCCGTCCAGGACTCCGAGCTGGGAAACGCTTTGGAGAGCGTCGGATTCAAGGTGACGCCGCGAGGACTTCGCCTCCGCTGACCGGGCTCTCCCCCGCCGAAGAGCACGCCGCGTCGCGTATTCCCAGAAGGTCGCGTATTCCCAGAAGAAGGAAGAGCCACCGACGGCCTGAACGGAGACACGGGGTTTCTGACATAGTCGGAAGATGGAAGAGCGAGCCCCCCGTGACTCCTATGTAGACTTTCTGCGGGCCGCGAGCCTCATCGTCGTGGTCCTCTGGCACTGGGCCTTCACCATCCTGACCTGGGTCGACAACGGCCCGGACGCCGGGCCGCACGCGACGAGCCCGCTCGGTTTCACCCACGGTTTCTGGCTCGCCACCTGGCTCTTCCAGGTGATGCCGCTGTTCTTCTACGTCGGCGGCTTCGTCCATCTCCGGTCGTGGGAACGGGCCCGGCGGCGCGGCGACACCCTGGGGCACTTCGTCTACCAACGGATCCGGCGGCTCGCCATTCCCGCCGCCGTGGTGCTGATGGCGTGGATCGCGGTCGGGACCGTGCTCGGCGCCTACTTCCATCTGGTGGGCATCGGGCGGGCGGTCACCCTCATCGTCAGTCCATTGTGGTTTCTCGCGGTCTATCTGATGCTGGTCCTGCTGCTGCCGGCCAGCATCCGCCTGCACGAGCGGTTCGGCAGCCTGATGCTGGTCTGGCTGGGCGGCCTCGCGATGATGGTCGACGTCGTGCGCTTCAACCTCGGCTACGAGCAGGCCGGCTGGCTCAACATGGTGCTCGTGTGGGGCCTCGCCCACCAGGCCGGCTTCTTCTACCAGCAGGTCGTCGACGCGCCTCGGCGTACGGACTGGGCGTTGTTGTGGGCCGGGCTGTTCGGACTGGTCGGGCTGGTCGGTTCGGGACTGTATCCCGGCTCGATGGTCGGCGTCCCCGGCGAGCGCTTCTCGAACATGGCCCCGCCGACGTTCGTCATCGTCGCGCTGCTCATCTTCCAGATGGGTGTCGTGGAACTGTTGCGCCCCACGATGATCCGGGTCCTCCAACGGCCGCGCTGGCGCCGGGCGAACGATCTCATCAACCGGTTCTCCCTGCCGTTGTACCTCGTCCACACGACCGGACTCGCGATATTTCTGTTCCTGGCTTGGCTACTGTTCGGTTACGAATTCACCGACCATACGGATCGTTCCGACATCGACCTCCAGTGGTGGGTCACCCGCCCGCTCGCCGTCGTCGGCCCGCTGATCTGCACACTTCCGGTGATCGTCCTGTTCTCCAAGATCGGCGTACGCCGAGAGCACCGCGTACCGGCCGACGAACCGGAGCCCGTGGCGTCGACCTGAACGGCCCTCCCGATCGGGTAACGTCGATTCATGCCCGGATACGAGTGGATCTCCCTGACGACCGACTACGGCCTGTCCGACGGTTTCGTCGCGGCCTGCCACGGCGTCCTCGGACGGCTGGCGCCGGCCGTGCGTACCATCGACGTCTCGCATCTGGTCCCGCCGGGCGACGTGACCCGGGGCGCCGCCGTCCTGGCCCAGACGGTCGCCCACCTCCCCCGCGCGATCCACGTCGGCGTCGTCGACCCCGGCGTCGGCACCGAACGCCGTCCCGTCGCCCTCGTCACGCCGCGCGGCCTGCTCGTCGGCCCCGACAACGGGCTGCTGCCGTGGGCGGCCGACGAACTGGGCGGGGTCACCTCGGCGTACCAGCTGACCAACCGGGCGTGGTTCGCGGCGAGCGTCTCGCGTACGTTCCACGGCCGGGACGTGTTCGTGCCGGTGGCCGCCCGGCTGGCGAACGGCGGCAAACTGGTCGACGCCGGCCAGGAGATCGACCCCGTCACCCTCGTACGCCTGCCCGACCCCGTCGTGGCCATCGGCGACGGATGGCTGGAGGCGGAGGTGCTGACGATCGACCGGTTCGGCAACGTGCAGCTGGCCGCGCCGAGCGAGCTGCTGCGCGGACTGCCCGGGCAGATGGTCGTCGGCGGCTGCCGGGCGATCAACGGCGCGACGTTCGCGGACGCGCCCCAGGGCGGGATCGTCGTCTTCCCGGACTCGGCGGACCGGATCGCGGTCGCGGTCAACGGCGGCCGGGCCGCGGTCGTCCTCGGCGTCACCCCCGGCGACGTCCTGCGCATCACCGCCTGATCAGACTCGTCACCGCCTGACCAGACGCATCACCGTCTGGTCAGACCGGGAACGCGGCCGGGAAGGCGAAACGGCCGGGCGCGACGGTGCGCGCTCGGCCGTTCGAGAAACAGGGAACTGCTAGACGCTTTCGAGGGACCGTCCGCCTGGCCGCCGGTTCGCGCTGCTGCGCGTCGCCGTCAGCGTCGTCCGCAGCGGCGAATCGTGGCGTACCGTGACGGACACCTGGCCATCAACGATCTTGGTATCGGAGCCGACCCGCACTCCCGTACGCTTCGCGGCGTTCTGCTCGCCACCACGGCCGGCCGGGATGACCGGGCGAGGCGCACCGGACGGCGTACGCGCGCCGCTGTCGATGCCGTCGAGCTGCTCGGCGAGCGCCATCGTGTCGCTCACCTCGCGCAGGACCTCGGAGAGCTGGGCACCGAGCGCGTCACAGATCGACGCCAGCAACTCGGAGGAGGCTTCCTTCTGCCCTCGCTCGATCTCGGACAGGTAACCCAGGCTGACGTTGGCGGCCGTGGACACCTCGCGCAGGGTTCTGTGCTGGTGCTGGCGGCGACCGCGCAGGGCGTCGCCGATGACTCGTCGCAACAACACCATCACACACCCCCTAGCAGAGCGAAAATCGGGGACTCACCGGCACCCGTGGCGATCTCCGCTAACCTTGCGAACCCGCCCTGGATACCGTTTGCCGCCGGTTGTCACCGACGGCTGATTATGACCCTACCTCTTGTCGAGAGCCTCAGCCAGCAGCTTCAGCGCCTCCGCCACGGCCTGTGCCCGAACCGTCGCTCGATCGCCGTTCAGCCGCAGCCCACGTACCGTGCCAATACCGGCGGGTCCGGCGAGTCCGACGAATACTGTTCCGGGCGTCACACCGTCCTGCGGATCGGGACCGGCCACTCCCGTCGTACCGAGTCCCCAGTCGGCACCACAGGCCTGAGCTGCTCCTTTGGCCAGCTCCGCGGCCACGTCGGGATCCACCGGGCCACGCTCGGCCAGCAGGTCCGCATCGACCCCGGCCAGCTTCGCCTTGAGATCTGTCGCGTACACGACCAGGCCGCCGCGGAACACCCGCGAGACCCCGGGCACCTCGACCAGCGTCGCCGCCAGCAGGCCGCCGGTCAGCGACTCGGCGACGGCCAGCGTCTCCCCGCGGGCCAGCAGGGCCGCCACGATCTCCTCGGTGTTCACTCCGCCGTCCTTTCGCGGTACGCCTGGTCGTCCACGAGTACGCGCTTCCACAACTCGTCCACGTCGACGCCGACGAGATCGAGCCCGAACACGCCGGTCAGGATGGCCACGAGTTCGTCGACCGAGTCGATCTCCCGTTTCGCCTTGCCGTCCGCGTCGAACCGGATCAGATGCCGCCCGCGGACCATGTCCACGCCGCCCTCGTCCCGGCGCTGGACCGACAGCGTCCGGACGAACCCGGACTCCGGCGAGGTCGACAGCTCGGTGTGCTTGGCGAGGAAGTCCTCCGGCCCCAACGCGACCGGGCCGAAGTCCATTCCCCGGAACGAGGCGTCCGCGGTGTGCGTGAAATGCCAGCCGCCCTCGACGACGGTCGACGGCTCCAGCCCGAACGTGAACGGACCCTGCCGGAACACCCCGGTACGCAGCGGCAGCGGATCGTGCAGCGCGTCGCCCAGACCTGCGTCGACGAACCAGGTCCCGTCCGGGCTGTCCTCGTCCGGCAGACCGGAGACGGTCAGGGCGAGGTGGTTGGCCGTCGCGCCGACCGGCTGCTCGTCGCCGTGCACGCCGCCGATGTGCCAGGTCACGGCGTACCCGAGGCTGGTCAGGAGGGTCGCGAAGGCGCCGTTGAGCTGGTAGCAGTAGCCGCCGCGGCCCTGCCCGATCCGGGCGATCGACTCGGCCGGGTCGATACCGGGCGGGTCACCCAGGTAGATGTCGATCGCCTCGTACGGGATCCGCTCGACCTGGGCCCGGTGCAACGCGCGCAGGCCGGCGGCGCTGGGCGCGCCCGGATCGTCGATACCGAGCCGCGCCAGATACGCCCGCATTACGCCCCCTGTTTCGCCGCCGCCCTCAGCCTCAGCGCGGTCACCACGTAGTCGATTCCGGTGATCACGGTAACCAGCAGGGCGGCACCCATCAACCAGGTTCCGACGGACGCCAGCGGCTCGCCGAACGGCCACAGGTACCAGGCGATGGCGGCGATCTGCAGGACGGTCTTGAGCTTCCCGCCCCGGCTGGCCGCGATCACCCCGTAGCGGATCACCCAGAACCGCAGGGCCGTGATGCCCCATTCGCGGACGAGGATGACGATGGTCACCCACCACGGCAGCGCGCCGTAGATCGACAGCAGGATCAGCGCGGACCCGGTGAGGGCCTTGTCGGCGATCGGATCGGCGACCTTGCCGAAGGACGTGACGAGGCCGAACCGGCGGGCGATCCAGCCGTCGACGAAGTCGGTGAGCGAAGCGATGCCGAAGGCGAACGCGGCCGCGATCCGCCAGCCCGGGTCGGTCATGCCGGAGATGATCACGAAGATCACGAACACCGGCACGAGCACGATCCGCAGCACGGTCAGCACGTTGGCGGCGTTGAGCACCGGGACCTTGGCGCGCTCCTGCACAGCCGAAACGTTAGCGGCCACGGCGGGCCCGGCGCGCGTCGATCATCTCGACCGGCGTGGCGACCAGGTCAACGCCGTCGGCGGCGACCACCCGGGCCCGGACCAGATCGCCCGGCTCCAGCGCGGCGAGATCGCCGCCCCGCAGCGTGGTGGAGCCGTCGACCTCGGGAGCCTGATGCTCGGCGCGCCCCTCGACCTCGTCGTCGCCCACGCTGTCGACCAGGACCTCGATCAGCGTCCCGACCCGCTCCTCGGCACGCTGGGCGCACAGTTCCTCGGCGAGGGTCAGCACCTTGTCGTAGCGGCTCTTGACCGTACGCGCGGAGACCTTCTTGTCGAACCCGGCGGCCTCGGTGCCGTCCTCGTCGGAGTAGTCGAAGACGCCGATCGCGTCGAGCCGGGCCTCGGTGAGGAACCGTTCCAGCTCGCGGACGTCGGCGGGGGTCTCGCCGGGGAAGCCGACGATGAAGTTGGACCGGGCGCCCAGTTCGGGCGCGAAGGCCCGGGCCGAGGCGAGCAGCTCCAGGAACCGGTCGGTCGAGCCGAACCGGCGCATCCGGCGCAGGACCGGCTCCGACGAGTGCTGGAACGACAGGTCGAAGTAGGCGGCCACGCCCGGCGTCGTCGCGATCGTCTCCACGAGGCCGGGGCGGGTCTCCGCGGGCTGCAGGTAGCTCGCCCGGACCCGGACGATGCCGTCGACGGCCGCCAGCTGGGGCAGCAGCTTCTCCAGCGCCCGGGGATCGCCGAGGTCCTTGCCGTAGGAGGTCGAGTTCTCGCTGACCAGCACCAGCTCGCGTACGCCGGTGGAAGCCAGCCATTCGGCCTCGGCGAGCAGCTCGTCGGGCTTGCGGGAGACGAAGGCCCCGCGGAAGGCCGGGATGGCGCAGAAGGAGCAGCGGCGGTCGCAGCCGCTGGCCAGCTTGAGCGAGGCGACCGGCGAGTTGTCGAGCCGATGCCGCAGCACCGTGCGCAGATGGGCCGGCGTCGCGGCGTCCACGATCGTCGCCGCGTGCCCCGGGATGATCACATCGGTGCCGCGGCGGGCGACCGGCGTGACCGGCAGCAGCTCGCGGCGGTCGCGCGGGGTGTGTGCGGCGATCTTCTCGCCGTGCATGACCTTGTCCAGGGCCGCCGAGATGCTGGGGTAGTCGTCGAAGCCCAGCACGGCGTCGGCCTCGGGCAGACTCTCGGCGAGCTCCCGGCCGTAGCGCTCGGCCATGCAGCCGGCCGCGACGACCTTGGCGCCGGTCTGGGCGGCGGCCAGCAGCGTGTCGATCGAGTCGCGCTTGGCCTTCTCGACGAAGCCGCAGGTGTTGACGAGGACGACGTCGGCCTGCTCGCCGTCGGTCGTCACGCTCCAGCCGTCACCGGCCAGGCGGGCGGCCAGTTCCTCCGAATCGACCTCGTTGCGCGCGCAGCCCAGCGTGAGCAGGGCGACACGGCGGCCGTCGGTGGTGGCGGGGAGTGGTGTGGATCGCGGCACCCGACCAGACTACCGGGCACGTACGACCATGAAGCCGCGCGCATCGATAGCGTGACCAAGATTGAGTTTGGATCAGGGAAATCATCCGAGATCATGGGCCAGATCACGGGCGGAACCGTGATCCGGACCGCTCATGGGCGGTCGGGGGCCGGGGAACGGCGCCATTCGAAGGTGACCAGGGCGGCCATGACGGCCACCACGGCCGTCAGCTGGGCGACGGCCGTGAGGTAGTAGCCCAGTGGGACCGTGGCGACCGCGAGGACGGCGGCCAGCAGCCGGTAGCGCAGGATCCCGAGGCCGAGGATCCACCGGAACAGCACGTCGCCGGCGAGGAAGATCGCGACCCCGCCGCCGAGGGTGAGCGCCTGGCCGAGGTGGATGTGCTCCTCCGCGTGCCCGATGGCCTTCTTCACCCCGGCCGCGAACGCGATGATCCCGAACAGCAGCGGCAGGTGCGCCCAGCCGAAGGCGTGCAGGGCGACCCGGGCGCGGCGGGCCGGCGGGACGGCGTCGAGGGCGTGCTCGGCGCGTACGTCGTCGCCGCCGAAATAGACCCACCACAGGAGGAACGACGCGACGAGGGCGAGCACGGCCACGAGGACGAGGGTGGCGTCGAGGGCCAGGCCGGCCGCACCGACGCCGATCGCGACGACCGACTCGCCCAGCGCGATGATGATGATCAGCCCGTGCCGCTCGACGAAGTGCGCCGAGCTGACGTTCCAGGCCGCCAGCGGATGGACGTAGGGCGAGACGGTCATCACCACGATCGCCGCCAGCCACAGCCCCAGCCGCCAGGGCCCGGTCGCGAAGCCGCCGGCGAGGACCAGCGCGGCACTGAGCAGGTTCAGCGGGGCGAGCTGCCGCATCGCGTCGGGCGCGAAGCGCAGGAGCAGACCGCTGTGGATCGCGTTGACCACGAAATAGCCGACTCCGATGGCCCAGCCCGAGGCCGCGTACGCGTCGGGGCCGGCCAGAGCGATCAGGAGGAATCCGGCCATGCCGGCGAGGAGCAGCGCCCGGCGTACGGGGTCGGACGGGGCGATGGTGTTGGTCAGCCAGGCGAACCCGTCGTACATCCACCAGATGATCATCAGCAGGACCAGGACGTGCAGCACCGTGCGGGGCGACACGTCGGCCGCCAGCAGGGCCGTCAGCTGCGTGATGGTGAAGACGAAGACCAGGTCGAAGAAGAGCTCCAGAGTGGAGACGCGGACGACCGATTCGTTCGGCTGGGTGGTCACCGCGTCACTCTAGCGATCAAGTGCGCCCCGCCCCCGATCACGTGCGCCCGGCCCCGGCGGATCGTCGGGGCCGGGCGGGACGCTCAGTACTGGTCGCCGCCGACGAGGTCGCGTTCGAGCCGGTCGGCCGTGGAGGTCACGAGCATCAGGGGCCGCTCGAACTCGTTGATGTTCAGGTTCTCCAGCGGCGCCGAGTGGCGTACGACGACGTGGCCGCCGACGACGGCGAGCGCGCCGCAGACCATCCCGCCGATGGCGGTCAGCGCCCGGGGCAGGTCGACCATGCCCAGCTCGGCGACGGGCGACTCGATCTGCACCCACTCCTCGCCCTCGCCCAGGATCTGCCGCCACAGGAACACGACCTGCGACCGGAGGTCACCGGTGTCGAAGACGAGCTTCAGCATCTCGGGCTGCTGGTCGGACACCTTGTAGTTCGAGGTCACGTAATTGACCAGAGAGGACCAGTTGGCCATGTCTGGGAAACCTTCCATCGAGGGGACAGCGGTACGCCCGCCAGCATGCCCAGCACCGCCCCGCCGCGGCCGGAAGAATCGGCCACCCGACACAAGGATCGGCTAAACGTCCGCCCCCAGAGAGGCGAGTACCTCCGGCAGTTCGTCGGGCTTGAGGAGGACCTCGCGGGCCTTGGATCCCTCGGACGGGCCGACGATGCCGCGCGTCTCCATGAGGTCCATGAGCCGCCCGGCCTTGGCGAAGCCGACCCGCAGCTTGCGCTGCAGCATGCTGGTCGAGCCCAGCTGCGACACGACGACCAGCTCGATCGCCTGCAACAGCAGCTCCAGGTCGTCGCCGATCTCCTCCTCGGCCTTCCGCTTCGGGTCCGGCGGCGGCGGAGCCGTCACGTTTTCCCGGAAGGCGGGCTCGCGCTGGCCCTTGCAGAATTCGACGACGTTGATGATCTCGGTCTCGTCGACCCAGGCGCCCTGGATGCGGATCGGCTTGGACGCACCCATCGGCAGGAACAGCCCGTCACCGCGGCCGATCAGCTTCTCCGCGCCGGGCTGGTCGAGGATGACCCGCGAGTCGGCCAGGGAACTCGTCGCGAAGGCGAGCCGCGACGGCACGTTCGCCTTGATCAGGCCGGTCACGACGTCCACGCTCGGCCGCTGCGTGGCCAGCACCAGGTGGATGCCGGCCGCGCGGGCGAGCTGGGTGATGCGTACGACGGAGTCCTCGACGTCCCGCGGGGCGACCATCATGAGGTCCGCGAGCTCGTCCACGATCACCAGCAGGTACGGGTACGGCTCGATCACCCGTTCCGAGCCGGGCGGCGCCTTGTGCTGGCCGGCGCGTACCTTGCGGTTGAAGTCGTCGACGTGGCGTACGCCGGCCGCGGCCAGGTCGTCGTAGCGCATGTCCATCTCGCGGACGACCCAGTCCAGCGCGTCGGCGGCCTTCTTCGGGTTCGTCACGATCGGCGTCACGAGATGCGGGATCCCCTCGTACGCCGTGAGCTCCACCCGTTTCGGGTCGACGAGCAGGAGGCGTACCTGGTCGGGGGTGGATCGCATGAGGATCGAGACCAGCAGCGAGTTCAGGCAGCTCGACTTGCCGGCACCGGTCGCGCCCGCGATCAGGATGTGCGGCATCTTGGCGAGGTTCGCGACGACGTAGCCGCCCTCGATGTCCTTGCCGAGCGCCACGACGAGCGGGTGCGACTCGTTCTCCGCCGCCCGGGAGCGCAGCACGTCGCCGAGGGACACGTTCTCCCGGTCGGAGTTCGGCACCTCGATGCCGATCGCGCTCTTGCCGGGGATCGGACTGATGATCCGGACGTCCTGCGACTTCACCGCGTACGCGATGTTGCGCGACAGCTGCGTCACGCGCTCGACCTTCACGCCGCGGCCGAGCTCGACCTCGTAACGGGTGACGGTCGGGCCGCGGTTGAATCCGGTGACGGCGGCGTCCACGTCGAACTGGTCGAAGACGTGCCGCAGCGCCTCGATGACGTCGTCGTTGGCCTTCGACCGGGCCCGGGGCGCCTCGCCCGGACGCAGCATCGCCGCCGGGGGCAGCACGTAGTCGCCGCCGAGGCCGGGCACCGCGAGCTGCTCGCCCTTCTCCGACTTGGCGGTCGCGGCCGTGTGCACCGGCGGATCGAGCTGCTTGCGCGCCGACTTGCGGGTACGCGGCAGCGCGATCGTCTCCTGGAGCTCGTCGTCGGGGATGACCTCCCCGTCGATCTCCGGCGGGCCGAACGGGTCCGGCAGGGACTTGCGGCGCCGCCGCGGGGCGGGCGCGTCGAAGTCGTCGAGCGGGTCGTCCTCGTCGTCGTCCGTCGGGCGTACCCCGCCGAAGATGCGGTCGGCGAGCTCGCGCAGGCGCTGCGGGATCCGGTTGATCGGCGTCGCGGTGATCACCAGCAGGCCGAATCCGAGCAGCATCAACAGGAGTGGCACCGCCACCCAGCCGCTCACCGCCCGGGAGAGGCCGCCGCCGGACAGCCAGCCGATCACACCGCCCGCGTTGTCCCGGCCCACCTGATCATGCGGGTCGCCGCTGCTGATGTGGAAGATCCCGGTCAGCGCGACGATGATGCTCGACCAGCCGACCACGCCGCTGCCCTGGCGTACCTGCTCGGGCAGCTCGCGCATGAGGCGTACGCCGACGAAGACCAGCAGCAGCGGCAGCCCGATGGCCACCGTGCCGAGGAAGAACTGCACCTTCGAGGCCACCCACTCGCCCACCGGGCCGCCCGAGTGGAACCACAGCGCCACCGCCAGCAGCAGGGCCAGCCCGATCGAGACCAGGCCCAGCCCGTCGCGGCGGTGCTCCGTCTCCAGGTCACGCGCGGTCGCGGCCTGGCGGCCGGCCGCGCGCACGGCCCAGCCCAGCCCGCCGGCGAGCCAGATGAAGAGCTTGCCCAGCACGTCCAGCGGCCCCGGGATGCTTTTCCGCGTACGCGAGGACGACCGCACCCGGCTCGGCGTCGCCCGCGCGACCGGACTCCTCGACGTACTCTTCGCCGGAGTCGCCCGGGTCGGCGTGGTCCTCGGAGGCGTGGTCCGGGGCGCGGCCGATCGCGACGTCGCGGCGGTCGCCTTCGGGGCGGTCGCGCGGCGGGACGTCGACGGGGTGGAGCGGCGCGCCATGGCTCACAGCGTAGAGGAGATCATCAACGAGCCCTCGCATTCGCGTACGCGTGTCGAGGGCTCGTGGACCGTCAAACCTCCAGAACGTTCGGTACGATCATCGGCCGCCGCCGGTACGCGTCGTTGACCCATCGTCCGACCACTCGGCGTACGAGTTGCTGGAGCTGGTGCGGGTCGGTGATGTTGTCGGCGGCCGCCCGGTCGAGCGCGGCCGTGATGAGCGGCAGCACGGGGTCGAAGGCGGTCGGGTCTTCCGAGAAGCCCTTCTGCGACAGCGTCGGGCCGCCCACGACCTTGCCCGTGACCGAGTCGACGACCACGGTGACGGCGATGAAGCCGCCGTCGCCGAGGATGCGGCGCTCGGTGAGCAGGCTCTCGCCGACGTCGCCGATCGCCAGACCGTCCACATAGACGTACCGGCTCTTCACGTGGCCCACGACCTTGGCATGACCGTCCACAAGGTCCACGACGTCGCCGTCCTCGCAGAGGACGATCCGGTCGGGCGCCACACCGCTGTCGACGCCGAGCCGGGCGTGCGCCCGCAGGTGCCGCCACTCGCCGTGCACCGGCATGAGGTTGCTCGGCTTGACGACGTTGAGCAGGTACAGCAGCTCGCCCGCGGGCGAGTGGCCGGAGACGTGCACCCGGGCGACGTCCTTGTGCACGACGGTCGCGCCCATCCGGGCGAGCTGGTTGATCACGCGGTAGACGCTGGTCTCGTTGCCGGGAACCAGCGAACTGGCCAGCACGACCGTGTCCCCCGCCGTGATCGTGATGTGCCGGTGGTCGCCGGTCGCCATCCGGCCGAGCGCGCTCATCGGCTCGCCCTGCGAGCCGGTCGACATGAGGACGATCTCCTCGGCCGGCAGCGACATGGCGTCGTCGAGCCCGACGACCAGCCCGGTCGAGATCCGCAGCAGGCCGAGGTCGCGGGCGATGCCCATGTTGCGCACCATCGAGCGGCCGATGAAGGCGACCTTGCGGCCGTGCGCCTCGGCGGCGTCCAGCACCTGCTGTACGCGGTGCACATGGGACGCGAACGAGGCGACGATGATCCGGCCGGTCGCCTTGGCGAAGATCGAGCTGATCACCGGGCCGATCTCGCGCTCGGGCATGACGAAGCCGGGGATCTCCGCGTTGGTGGAGTCCGACAGCAGCAGGTCGACGCCCTCGGAGCCGAGCCGGGCGAAGCCCGCCAGGTCCGTGATACGCCCGTCGAGGGGCAGCTGGTCCATCTTGAAGTCGCCGGTGTGCAGGACGAGCCCGGCCGGCGTACGGATGGCGACGGCCATCGCGTCCGGGATGGAGTGGTTGACCGCGAAGAACTCGGCCTCGAACGGGCCGAGTTGCTCGCGCTGCCCCTCCACGACGGTCAGCGAGTAGGGCGTGATCCGCCGCTCGGCCAGCTTCGCCTCGACCAGCGCGAGGGTGAAGCGGGAACCGACGAGCGGGATGTCCGCCTTGTGGGCCAGCAGGTACGGGACCGCGCCGATGTGGTCCTCGTGGCCGTGGGTGAGCACGATCGCCTGGACGTCGTCGAGACGGTCCAGGATGGGCTCGAAATCGGGCAGGATCAGGTCGACACCCGGTTGCTCGGTGTCGGGGAACAGGACTCCGCAGTCGACGATGAGCAACTTCCCGCCGAACTCGAAAACCGTCATGTTCCGGCCGATCGCACCGAGGCCGCCCAGGGGGATCACCCGCAGGCCGCCTTCCGGCAGCGGCGGCGGTGCCGCCAACTCCACGTGCGCTTCGGTCACTTTCTCAACTCCTGTGCTCGTTCTGCGGCTACCCGCCGCGCCGAAGGGCGCCGCGCAGCGGTCGCCCGAGAGGTCTCTAGAGGGGCAGCCCCGCCGCCGCGCAGTCCGCGCGCAGCTGGGCCAGCTCTGCCTCGGTGGCCGGGACCAGCGGCAGCCGGTTGGGCCCCGCCGGCAGGCCGCGGGCGTTGAGGCCCGCCTTGACGAGGATCGCGCCCTGCGTCCGGAAGATGCCCGTGAGCAGGGGCAGAACCTGCCGATGCAGGGTCAGCGCGGTCACCGCGTCGCCCTCGTCGTACGCGACGATCATGCTCTTGACGACCGCCCCGGTGAAGTGCGTGGAGGTTCCGACCAGGCCGGTTCCGCCGAGCGCCAGCAGGGGCAGGGTGAGCGCGTCGTCACCGCTGTAGTAGGCCAGTCCCGTGTCGCGCAGCACGTACGCGCTGGCGGTGAGGTCGCCCTTGGCGTCCTTGACCGCGACGATGCGCTCGTGCTCCGCCAGCCGCAGGAAGGTCTCCGTCGCGATCGGTACGCCGGCCCGGCCCGGGATGTCGTAGAGCATCACCGGCAGGCCGCTGGCGTCGGCGACCGCGCGGAAATGCGCGAGCAGCCCCGTCTGCGGCGGCTTGGAGTAGTAGGGCGTGACCACGAGCAGCCCGTGCGCGCCTGCCTTCTCGGCGGTGCGGGCGAGCTCGATCGTGTGGGGCGTGTCGAACGTGCCGACCCCGGCGACGACCTGGGCGCGGTCGCCGACGGCCTCCACGACCGCCCGCAGCAGCGTCTCCTTCTCCTGGTCGGAGGTCGTCGGGCTCTCACCGGTCGTTCCGTTGATCACCAGCGCGTCGTTGCCCTGCTCCTCCACCAGGTACGTCGCGAGCCGCACCGCTCCCTCGACGTCGAGGGAGCCGTCGGCGCGGAACGGTGTCACCATGGCGGTGAGCAGGCGGCCGAATGGCCGGGGCGTGTCGCGCGTCATGCTACAAACTTATCGGACCCGGCGGCGGCGGGTGAACTGCCTGTGGCGGTCGACCGACCAGCCGGTCAGCAGATCCCGTCACCCCTGCCAGGTGAATTCGCTGGCGGCGATCTCCGAGCCGTCGCCCAGCGTGGAGATCTTGAAGTCGCCGAACACGTTCGGCGCGACCCCCTGGAGCTGGCGCAGGCACTCCACCGCGAGCTCACGGATCTCCACGTCGGCGTGCTCGGTCGCCCGCATCGCGATGAAGTGCCGCCAGGCCCGGTAGTTGCCGGTCACCACGATGCGCGTCTCGGTCGCGTTCGGCAGCACCGCCCGCGCCGCCTGCCGGGCCTGCTTGCGGCGCAGGGTCGCGTTCGGGACGTCGGCGAACTTGGCCTCCAGCCCCTCCAGCAGCTCGTTGTACGCGCGTACGGCCGCCTCGGAGGCCTCGGTGAACATCTTGTGCAGCTCCGGATCGGCCGCGATGACCGACGGCTCGACCATGGCCGCCTCGCGCTCGGGCACGTACCGCTGGGACAGCTGCGAGTACGAGAAGTGGCGGTGCCGGATCAGCTCGTGCGTGAACGAGCGCGACACGCCGGTGAAGTAGAAGGTGACGCTGCCGTGCTCCAGCACCGAGAGGTGGCCGACCTCCAGAATGTGGCGGAGGTAGCCGGCATTCGTCGCCGTGGCCGGGTTGGGCTTGCCCCAAGACTGGTAGCAGGCGCGGCCGGCGAACTCGGCGAGGGCCTGGCCGCCGTCGGCATCCGTCGACCACGGCACGTCGGTCGGGGGCTCAAAATGGGTCCACGCGATCAGCTTGACCTGGGGGTCGACCATCTCTGTCACCTCGACACAATAAACCCTCCATTATATCGATGGCCGTTGCGGTGCGTTCGACGCGTCGATTCTTTCAGTGACATCACGATGACACTTGCGTGACGTCACTCGTGCTGTCATAGTGAAGTCATGGAGTTGTCGCCCTATCTCGAGAATCTGCAGCGCGACCTGGCCCAGGCGGCCGCCCCCGGCGGCGCCGAGGTCACCCAGGCCGCGACGCTGCTCGCCGGTTCCCTGGAGGCCTCCGCGCGGCTGTGCCTCATGGAGGCGCTGTCGGACGCGGCGGCCGAGATCACGAGCAAGTTGAGCTCCGCCGCCGTCGAGGTGCGCCTGCGCGGTCGCGACGCCGACCTGGTCGTCACCGAGACGGTGCCCGAACAGCCGCAGCCGATGCCGGCCGCCGCCCCGCCGCCCACCGGCGACGGCGAGCAGGCTCGGATCACCCTGCGCCTGCCCGAGCAGCTCAAGGAGGCGGTCGAGCGCGCCGCCGCCACCGAGGGCATCTCCACCAACGCCTGGCTCGTCCGCGCGATCGGCATCGCGACGACGCGCCCCACCGCACCGCCACCACCGCCGCCCGGCCCCGGCTTCATGCCCGGCCGCCGGATCACCGGCTTCGCCCAGGCCTGATCGGGCGTACGCCCCGGCCGACGGGGCCGCACAGCTACTGAGCCGCCCGACGCTGCTCAAAGACTTCACGTACGGAGAGGAACATTCGTCATGCCCACTTTTCCCGTCACCGGACCCGTTCTCGCCGAGGTCCGCATCGCGTCCGGCCGCCTCGACACGCGGGCGGAGGCCGGGCGTACCACGGTCGACGTCTCGGTCACGCCGCTCGACGCGACCGACGCCGCCCGGGACGCCGCGGCGCGTACCACTGTGGAGATGCACGGCGACCGGCTGGTCGTGAAGACCCCGGACAACAACGCCGGCTGGCTGCGCAAGCGGAGCGCCAGCGTCAAGATCGTCATCGGGCTGCCCGAGAACAGCGGGCTCGAACTGCGCATGGCGTCGGCGGACGCGACGCTCGCCGGCACCTACAACGCCGTCGACGTGCACACCGCCAGCGGCGACGTCAGCCTGGACGGCGCCACCGGTGACGTCACCGCCGACGCGGCCAGCGGCGACGTTCGCGTCGGCCGGGTGGGCGGCTCGCTGAAGCTCAACACGGCCAGCGGCGACCTGCGCGCCGACTCGATCGACGGCGGCGTGACCGTCCACTCGGCCAGCGGCGACGTCACCATCGGCACGGTCGGCAACGGCCTCAAGGTCAACACCGCCAGCGGCGACGTACGCATCGGCGCTCTGCGGGCCGGGGCGGCGAAGGTCACCTGCGCGAGCGGCGACGTCACCGTCGGCGTACCGGCCGGGACCAGCGTCTGGATGGACGTGCACTCCATGTCCGGCCGCGTACGCAGTGATCTGGACCCGTCGAACGCCCCCGAGGGCGGCCAGGCGCACGTGTCGCTGAGCCTGCGCTCGATGAGCGGCGACGTGACCATCACGCGGGCGGCCTGACCCCGACGCGGCACGACAGAGGCGCCCGACCGGGGCGCCTCTCGTGCGTGGTTCTCAGGATCGGTTGCGGGGCTCGGGAGCAGCCGTGCGGCTCAGACGTACAGCCAGGTGAACGGAGCGATCGGGAGGTTCCGGATGATCGTGAAGACGCCCCAGGCGCCGAGGAACCAGGCGATGGCCTTCGGGCCGACCTTCAGCTGCGGAATGCGCAGATTGAAGATCTTGTTCCCGGCCCACGCGATGTACGCGTAGAGCAGGAAAGGCACCGCGAAGACGAAGAGGGCGTGGTGCCGGGCAGCCGCCGGCAGGTCGCCGTGCATCAGGTACCAGGCGGCCCGGGTGCCGCCACAGCCGGGGCAGTCGAAGCCGGTCGTCAGCTTCACCAGGCACGCGGGCGGGTCGCCGGCCTGTGCCGCGGCCGGGTGCGTGAAGAGCGTGTAGCCCAGCGCTCCCGCGATGCACGCGAGCGCGGCCACGGGCGCGACCCACTTCGGGGCGCGCTGACCCATCCGGGTCATCCAGACCGTGAACCGGTCCTGCGGCGGAACCATCACCGCGGCGCCCGGCGCGGGGTGAACCTGCGTCATGCCGATGACGTTACACCGTTGAGTACAGCCGCGAGGTCGCCTCGTTCGGCCGGTGCGACCGCGCTCAGGCCGAGCCAGCCGGCCATTCGTTCGAGCTCGGGCCGCAGCGCCCGGGCGGTGCTTTCCGGATCGATGCCCGGCTCTGCCCACACCGCCGGTACGCGCAGCACGCCCGCCTTGCGGTCGGCCTTGAGATCGGCCCGGGCGGTGAACCGGTCGCCCTGCAGGAACGGCAGGACGTAGTAGCCGTGTTCGCGCTTGGGCTCGGGCACGTAGATCTCGATCCGGTAGCGCAGCCCGAACAGCCGCTCGGTGCGGTCGCGTTCCCAGATCAGCGGGTCGAACGGGCTGACGAAGGTGTTGACGCTCGGCTTGCGCGGGCCCGGCGCGTCCTGGTGCAGGTACGCCTGCTGCTTCCAGCCCTGCACCGTGACCGGGACGAGGACGCCGGCCTCGACCAGGTCGGCGACCGCCTGCCGGGAACCCTGCGGCGGCAGCCGGAAGTAGTCGCGCAGCTCGAATTCGGCGGCGATCCCGAAGGCCCGGGCGGCCACCTCGACCAGCGTCCGGTACGCCTCCTCGTCGGTCGGCGTCGGCGCGGCCACCACCTCCGGCGGCAGGACGCGCGACGTCAGGTCGTAGCGCCGGGCGAACGAGCCGTTGCGGCCGGCACTGGTGACGGCACCCTCGTAGAACAGGAATTCCAGAGCCTGCTTGGTGTCCGACCAGTTCCAGCCCCAGTCGACCTTGGCCCGCGGCACGTCCTCCTCGATCTCGGCGGCGGTCACGGGCCCGCGGGCCTCGACCTCGTCGAGCACCCACCGGACGAGGTCCGGGCGGTTCTCGGCGATCGAGCGCGGCCCGCCCCACGCCTTCTCCCGGGCCTGCCTCATCCGCCAGCGCAGAGCCGGCTGCAGGTGCACCGGCACCAGGGATGCCACGTGCGCCCAGTATTCGAAGAGCCACCGCGGCCGGCGGCTGCTCGCACGGTCGAGCAGCGCGGTGTCGTACGGCCCGATCCGGCTGTACGCCGGCATGTAATGCGCCCGCTGCAGCACGTTGACCGAGTCGATCTGCAGCAGGCCGGTCGATTCCACCACCCGCCGCAGGTGGCGCGCTGTCGGTGGCGAGGTCAGGGCGCGGCCGCCGAACCCCTGGGCGGCGAGGGTGATCCGGCGGGCCTGTGTCAGCGTGAACCGTTCCATCGCCGCCCAACATAACCAGTGGCACCGACATTTCCGGGTTGGCTACCGTCCAGGGCATGGTGCATGTACGCGACCTGCGCGAAGAAGACGTCGACCTGGTCGCCGCCAACCACGTGGCGGCCTGGCGGTGGGCGTACCGGGGGATCGTCGACGACAGCGTCCTCGACGGGCTGGATCCGGCCCGCCGGGCCGCCCAGCGCCGGGAATGGATGGCGGCCGGCACCGGCGCGCGGATGCTCGTGGCCGTCGGCGAGGACGACAAGCCGATCGCGCACGCGGACATCGGGCCCTACCGCGACGACAACGGCACCGCACCCGAGGTCGGCGAGGTGTACGCGATCTACGCCGCCCCCGCGTACGTCGGGATGGGCGCCGGTGCGGCCCTGATGGCGGCGGCGCTGGACGCCCTGCCCCAACCCGAGGTACGCCTCTGGGTGCTGGAGGAGAACGCGCTCGCCCGCCGGTTCTACGAGAAGTTCGGGCTAAGGCCGGACGGGGTCCGCGAGATCTGGACGCCCACCGGCAGCGGCACCGGCTACCCCGAGCTGCGCTACAGCATCGTCCGCTGACCGGGACGGCACCGCGAACAGGAACACGACCGTGATGAACACGTACGCGTTGCTGCCCAGGTAGCCCCAGAAGCTGAAGAACCGGTTGTCGAACACCCAGACGAGCTTGCTGCACAAGATCACGTAGCTGACGGCGGCGAGCCGGAACCGCCAGCCGCCGGCCCGGACGAGCAGGACGAACGCGGGGACCAGCCAGACCAGGTGGTGGATCCACGTGACCGGGCTGAGCAGGCAGCTCACCACGCCGGTGAGGGCCAGCCCGGTGACCAGGTCGGCCTGACGGATCTTCCAGATCCAGACCGCGACGGCCGCGAGCACGAGTACCAGCCACAAGACCTTCGACGGGTGCGCCGGATCGAGCCGCGCGACCAGCCCCTGCAACGACTGGTTGGAGACGAAGGCCAGCGAACCGACCCGGTCGGTGTCCCACAACGCGTTCGTGAAGAACTCCCGGGCCGCGTCCGGCGCGATCGCGCACGCCACGAGCGTGACCCCGGCGGCGGTCGCCATCGCCGTGCCGGCCGCCCGGAACCTCCGGGTCACGAGCAGGTAGATGATGAACAGCCCGGGCGTCAGCTTGATCGCGGTCGCCAGGCCGATCCCGATGCCGGCCCACCACCTCCGTTGCCGGGTGGGGAACAGCAGATCCCCCGCCACCAGAGCCACGAGCAGCATGTTCACCTGCCCGAACAGGAACGTCTCCCGCATCGGCTCGTACGCGATCAGCAGCGCCAGCGTGATCCCGGCCGCGTACAGGGCGTCGCGGGGGACGAGCGGGCGTACCAGCCACCAGACGACCAGAACGGTGGCGGCGATCGTCAGAACGGACGCGATCGTGATGGCGACCGGCCACGGCACGATGGCCATCGGCAGCATCGCGAACGCCGCGAACGGCGGATACGTGAAACCGTACGTGCTGTTCGGCTTCAGGTAGTCGTACAGTTCCCCGTGCCCGTGCGCCCACCAGTTGATGGCGCCGAAATACACCTTCAAGTCGAAGAACCCGTGCCGCGTCGCGAAAGCCGCGTCGAAGGCCAAGGCCGCGAGCGCGATCACCGCGACGAGCGCCGCCCTGCTCTTCCCCACCGCCGGTCCCTCCCCTTCCCCGTACCACGGGTAGGCTCTCACGTCGTGGCTGTGGGTTTCGTGCGACCCGCGCGTCCCGGCGACGCCGGGGAGATCGCGCGCATTCAGGTGGCGACGTGGCGCGTCGCGTACCGTCGTCTCTTCCCTCGCCCTGTCCTCGACGGCCTGGACGAACAGGCCATCGCGGGCGGCTGGCGGGATGCGATCGTGGCACCGCCCACGGGAGGCCACCGCGTCCTCGTCGCGCTCGAGCAACCCGCGTCCGACCCAGCGTACTTGGTGGGATTCGTCGCGTTCGGGCCGCTCGACGAAGATCACATGACGCCCGGCGAGACGGCCTCACCGACGGTCGGCGGCATCACCGAACTGCTGGTCGAGCCCCGCTGGGGCCGGCGCGGCCACGGCAGCCGGCTGCTCGCGGCGGCTGTCGATCACTGGCGGGACGACGGAGTGGGCGCCGCCGTGGCCTGGGTGTTCGACCAGGCCCCGGCCATGGGGAAGTTCCTCGGATCGGCAGGCTGGGCGCTGGACGGGAACACCCGCGCGCTCGACGTCGACGACATGCTGGTTCCGCAATCCCGGTACTACGCCGCGCTCACCTGATCAAATCAAGATCCCTTTTAAGCATACTTTGTCCCGGGTTCGTCGATCTCACTTCCGCTCCTCCCGCGGGAGACCGTTCCGCCCCTATCGCTGCGCTCCGGGGCCCATCACGGTCGGCGATCTTGCGCGAATGTCCGGGCATTTCGGGTGCGTCGGACGAAATTCGGGGCATTCATGCAAGATCGTCGGCCATCTTGGAGATCGGGGACACCATCCGGCCCTGGCGGGTTCTGGCCGTTCGCGACTTTGTCGCGACTGTCCGACTTGTGCGCCCGGCCAACGGCCTATGAGGTGATCGTTTACGGCTGAGGTGCGAAAACGGCCGCTCGGTGCATGATCGTTTACGGTCCTGGAGCACACTGACCGGGTTCCGCTACACCTGACACGTAATCGATCATGCAGATCGGGCCGGATTTACACCCCAGCCGTAAACGATCAAGAAACCAGCACGCCGTGTTCACCTGGCGGAAGATCGTTCCCGCATCACGGACAACTACTGAGCGCAGGCCGGCGTGGACGTAATCCACAGCGGCCGAGATGCAAAAACGCATCCCTCGCCCAAGATTCACAGCAGTCCGGATGTAGGAAAACGGCCTTTTATCTACATCCCAGCCGCAATGGATCGAGGGGATGGACCCGAAATCTACATCCCAGCCGCGAACGATCACCAACCAGCCGACCCACCCAACCGCCATATCGGACAGTCACGACAAAGTCCGGACGGGGGGTTGGGGGTAACGGCGACCGGACGACGAAGAACGATGCTTCGCCCCACAAACCTGGCAGTGCAGGCCTCGGAGCGAAGCGGAGAGGCCGGAACGGTCTCCCGCGCGAGGAGCGGAAGCGAGATCGACGAACCCGGGACAAAATCTTAAAACGATCTTGAACTGGCCTTCAGAGAAGAGCGTCGAGGCCAACCGTCAGGCCCGGCCGGGAGATCACGGATCGGATCGCGAGCACCACGCCGGGCATGAACGACGAGCGATCGAACGAGTCGTGGCGGATCGTCAGCGTCTCGCCCTGCGTACCGAAGATGATCTCCTGGTGGGCGACCAGACCGCGGGCTCGGACCGAGTGCACGTGCACCCCTTCGACCGTGGCGCCGCGGGCGCCGTCCATCAGGTCGCGGGTGGCGTCGGGCATGTCGCCCTGACCGGCTTCCTTGCGGGCGGCCGCGATGATCTCGGCGGTACGCAGAGCCGTGCCCGACGGGGCGTCCAGCTTCTGCGGGTGGTGCTGCTCGATGATCTCGATCGACTCGAAGTACTTCGCGGCGCGGCCGGCGAACTCCATCATGAGGACGGCGCCGATGGCGAAGTTGGGGGCGATCACGACGCCGACCCCGGGCCGGTCGGCGAGCCAGGCACGGACGGTGTCCGTACGCTGCTCGGTGAAGCCGCTGGTGCCGACCACGACGTGGACGCCGCGGGCGATGCACCATTCGAGGTTGTCCATGACCGCGCCGGGATGCGTGAAGTCCACGACGACCGCAGCGCCCGCGTCGACGATGCCGGCCAGGTCGTCGCCCTGGTCGAGGGCGGCCGCGAGGTCCAGCCCGGCGGTCGCCTCGACGGTGCGGCAGACCTCGCCGCCCATCCGGCCACGGGCGCCCAGCACGGCGACGCGGATGGGGTCGGTTCCCTGCGTAGTCACAGCGACAACCTACCGCACCGCCGGCCGGGCGTTCGGGTCAACGGGGCCCGATGAGCGCCAGGTAGTCGGGGCCGCCGAGGATCTCCGCGGCGATCTCGCTGACGTCCTCGACGGACACGGACTCGATGCGGCGCAGCAGTTCGTCGACCGACAGGATGTCGCCGAACAGCAGCTCGCCCTTTGCCAGCCGGGACATCCGCGAGCCGGTGTCCTCCAGGCCGAGGACCAGCGCACCCTTGAGCATCCCCTTGCCCCGGCGCAGTTCGGCCTCGGTGATCGGGTCGGCCGCCATCAGCGCCAGCTGGTCGCGCGCGATCGAGAGCACCTCGTCGACCTTGCCCGGGGCGCAGCCCGCGTACACGCCGAAGGTGCCGGCCTCGGCGTACTGGGAGGTGTAGGAGAACACCGAGTACGCGAGCCCGCGCTTCTCGCGGATCTCCTGGAACAGCCGGCTCGACATGCCGCCGCCGAGGACGTTGTTGAGCACGCCCGCGGCGAACCGCCGCTCGTCCCGCCGGCCGATACCGGGGCCGCCGAGCACCAGATGGGCCTGCTCGGTGTCCTTGCTCCGGCTGGCGGTACGCGGCGGCGCGTACACGACGGGCGCGTCCATGCTCCGCGGACCATCCGGTACGCCGGCCGGCCGGTCGAGGTCCGTTCCGGCCAGCGCGGCGACGACCTGGGCCACGACGAGGTCGTGGTCGAGCCGGCCGGCCGCCGCGATCACCATGGCGGCGGGTTCGTAGCGCGCGTGGTAGAAGCCGTCGATCTGGTCCCGGGACATCGGCGTGATCGAGTCGACCGTGCCGGAGATCAGCCGGGCCAGCGGGTGATCTCCGAAGACCAGCTCGGCGTGCAGGTCGTGGACCTCGTCGGCCGGCTCGTCCTCGCTCATGGCGATCTCTTCGAGGATGACGCCGCGCTCGGTCTCCACATCGGAGGGATTGAGGACGGAGTTGGCCACGGCGTCGCACATGACGTCGATGGCCAGCGGCAGATCCTCGTCGAGTACGCGCGCGTAGTAGCACGTGTACTCCTTGGTGGTGAAGGCGTTCGTCTCGCCGCCCACCGCCTCGATCGCCGCCGAGATGTCCAGGGCGGTACGCCGGCGGGTCCCCTTGAACAGCAGGTGTTCAAGGAAGTGCGAGGCGCCGCCGTCGGCCGCGCTCTCGTCACGGGAACCGACGCCGACCCAGATGCCGAACGACACGCTGCGCATGGCCGGCACGTTCTCGGTGACGATCCGCAGCCCTGAGGGCAGGACCGTACGACGGACCGTGCCGTCCAGTGGCTGAGCCAGGCTGGACGGCACGGTGCTGAAACTCTGCGACACGTCGGGACTAGTCGCGGCGCTGCTGCCGGCGGCGGCGCTCGCCGTCGTCACCGTCGCGGCGCGGGCCCCGGTCGGTGCGGTCGCGGTCGCGCGGGCCCCGGTCCCCGGTCTCCCGGTTGGCCGGGCGCTCGGCCGCGGCCGGCCGCTCGACACCCTCGGGGAGGACCTTGTCCAGGTAGATCTTGCCGCGCGAGTCGACCTCGGCGATCTCCACCTCGACCTTGTCACCGACGTTGAGGAAGTCCTCGACCCGCTCGACGCGCTTGCCGTCGCCCACCTTGGAGATGTGCAGCAGGCCGTCGCGGCCGGGCAGCAGCGAGACGAACGCGCCGAACGCGGCCGTCTTCACCACCGTGCCGAGGAACTTGTCACCGATCTTCGGCAGGGTCGGGTTGGCGATCGCGTTGATCCGCTCGACCGCCGCCTGGGCCGACGGCCCGTTGGTGGCGCCGACGTAGATCGTGCCGTCGTCCTCGATCGAGATCTCGGCGCCGGTCTCGTCCTGGATCGCGTTGATCGTCTGGCCCTTCGGGCCGATGACCATACCGATCTTGTCGACCGGGATCTTGACCGTCGTGACGCGCGGGGCGTACTCGCTCATCTCTCCGGGCGAGTCGATCGCGTCCTGCATCACGTCGAGGATCGTGAACCGGGCGTCGTGCGCCTGGCGCAGGGCCGCCGCGAGGACCTCCGACGGGATGCCGTCGAGCTTGGTGTCCAGCTGCAGGGCCGTCACGAACTCGCGGGTGCCGGCGACCTTGAAGTCCATGTCGCCGAACGCGTCCTCGGCACCGAGGATGTCGGTCAGCGTCACGTACTCGGTCTTGCCGTCGACCTCGTCCGAGATCAGGCCCATCGCGATGCCGGCCACCGGCGCCTTCAGCGGCACACCGGCCGTCAGCAGCGACATCGTGGACGCGCAGACCGAGCCCATCGAGGTCGAGCCGTTCGAGCCGAGCGCCTCGGACACCTGGCGGATCGCGTACGGGAACTCCTCACGCGAGGGCAGCACCGGGATCAGGGCCCGCTCGGCGAGCGCGCCGTGCCCGATCTCGCGCCGCTTCGGCGCGCCCACCCGGCCGGTCTCACCGGTCGAGTACGGCGGGAAGTTGTAGTTGTGCATGTAGCGCTTGGTCTTCTCCGGCGACAGGGTGTCCAGCGCCTGCTCCATGCGCAGCATGTTCAGCGTGGTCACGCCCAGGATCTGGGTCTCGCCCCGCTCGAAGATCGCCGAGCCGTGCACCCGCGGGAGCACGGAGACCTCGGCGGTCAGCGGCCGGATGTCGGCCAGCCCGCGACCGTCCATGCGGATCTTGTCGCGCAGCACGCGGCCGCGTACCTCCGCCTTGGTGACGGAACGGAAGGCGGCCGAGACCTCCTTCTCGCGCCCCTCGAACTGCGGGGCGACGGCGCCGATGACCTTCTCCTTGACCAGGTCGAGGGCCTCTTCGCGATCCTGCTTGGCGGCGATCTTCAGCGCCTCGGCGACCTCGGCCGCACCGGCGGCCTTGACCGCGGCGTACACGTCGTCCTGGTAGTCGAGGAAGACCGGGAACTCGCCGACCGGCTTGGCCGCGACCGCGGCCAGCTCGGCCTGGGCCCGGCACAGCTCGCGCAGGACCGGCTTGGCGGCCTCGAGGCCCGCGGCGACGACCTCCTCGGTCGGGGCGGTGGCACCGCCGGCGACCAGCTTGACCGTGTGCTCGGTGGCCTCGGCCTCGACCATCATGATCGCGACGTCGTCACCGACGACGTGGCCGGCGACGACCATGTCGAAGACGGCCCGGCTCAGCTCCTCGTGGGTCGGGAAGGCGACCCACTGGTTGTCGATGAGCGCGACCCGGGTCGCGCCGATCGGGCCGGAGAACGGCAGGCCGGAAAGCTTGGTCGACATGCTCGCGGCGTTGATCGCGACCACGTCGTACGGGTGCGCCGGGTCGAGCGAGAGCACCGTCTCGACGACCTGGACCTCGTTGCGCAGGCCCTTGACGAACGACGGGCGCAGCGGCCGGTCGATCAGCCGGCAGGTGAGGATGGCGTCCTCGGTGGGACGGCCTTCGCGGCGGAAGAACGAGCCCGGGATCCGGCCCGCCGCGTACATCCGCTCCTCGACGTCGACGGTGAGCGGGAAGAAGTCGAACTGGTCCTTGGGCTGCTTGCTGGCGGTCGTCGCGGACAGAACCACGGTGTCGCCGAGCTGGGCCAGGACGGAACCGGCGGCCTGCTTGGCGAGGCGTCCGGTCGAGAACGTGATCTCCCGGGTGCCGAAGGCACCGTTGTCGATCACGGCCGTGCTGTGCTGCGTGCCGAGAGTGGTCTCGGTCATGAATGGATACTCCTCTTCGGTCGTCAGGGGCGGACGGGCGACACCCGCGTCGGGTTCGCCGTGTGCGTCCTGCGGCAGACGGCCGGTCTTCGATCGAAGCCCTCGGACCGCGTCGCGGTGCCGGGAGCCACTACCGAGGACCGAGCGTCGAACCTGCCCCTTTGCGTCTTTTGTGCGTGAATTATGAAATTGTCGAACCGAGAAACGGGGGAGCGACCGGCGACGGCTGCTCCCCCGGCCGGGTCAGCGCCGGATGCCGAGGCTCTCGATGAGCGCGCGGTACCGGGCGATGTCCTTCTTCGACAGGTACGCCAGCAGCCGCTTGCGGCGGCCGACCAGCAGCAGCAGCCCGCGGCGGCTGTGGTGGTCGTGCTTGTGCACCTTCAGGTGCTCGGTCAGATCCTTGATCCGCTTGGTGAGGACCGCGATCTGGACCTCCGGCGAGCCGGTGTCCCCTTCGACGGTCGCATAGTCCTGCATGATCTGGGTCTTGACTGCAGCGTCGAGCGCCATGTTCTCCCTAACTTCTGGGGTACGCGCCGGCCACAGCGGCCGGCATCATGTGCTGGTTTCGGGCCCGCGGCGTCGAGCAGGCCGTCCGGAACCAGCCTCAAGGTTACCGCACGTTATCGATCTTGGGCGCGGCGTGCACCGACGAACCGCCCGGGATCGGACGTGGCGGGACTAACCACGCAGGAGAATCTCCCGTGTACGGTCGACGTCGTCGGCGATCGCCTTGATCAACGCGTCCAGCGTGTCGAACCTCACCGTCGGGCGCAGGTGCGCGACGAAGTCCAGCGCGAGCTGCTCGCCGTAGAGATCCCCGGACCAGTCCAGCACGTACGCCTCGACGCGCCGCTCGGTCCCCGCGAAGGTCGGGTTGGTGCCGATCGAGATCGCCGCGGGCAGCCGTTCGCCGCCCCGGACCAGCCAGCCCGCGTACACGCCGTCGGTGGGGATGGCCGCGTACCGGGCGCAGAGCAGGTTGGCGGTCGGGAAGCCGAGCTCGCGGCCGCGCTGGTCACCGCGGACCACCACGCCTTCGAGCCGGTGCGGCCGGCCGAGCGCCCGGGCCGCCGCGGTCACGTCACCGGCGGCGACGCAGGAGCGTACGTAGGTGGACGAGAAGACGGTCTCGTCGTCGGCGAGCAGCGGTCCGGCCGTCACCGCGAACCCGAACCGCCGGCCGATCCGGGTGAGCTGCTCGACGTCGCCCGCCGCCTTGTGGCCGAACCGGAAGTTCTCCCCCACCACGACCTCGGCCGCGTGCAGGTGCTCCACGAGGACGTCGTGGACGAACTCCTCGGGCGACAGCCGCGAGAACTCCCGCGTGAACGGCTCCACGCAGAGCGCGTCCACACCCAGCTCCTCGATCAGCTCCGCCTTGCGCGCCGGGCCGGTGAGCACCGTGGGATGCGATCCGGGCCGCACGACCTCGGACGGGTGCGGGTCGAAGGTCAGCACCACGCTCGCGTCGCCGAGCTCGTGCGCGCGCTTCACCGCGTACCCGATGGTCGCCTGATGGCCGCGATGCACTCCGTCGAAGACCCCGATCGTGACGACCGACCGGCCCCAGCCCCGCGGGGCCTGCGCCGTACCTCTCCACCGCTGCATGAAGCCCAGGCTACCGAAACGATCAGAAGCAGTCTCGGGCACACAGGACCGTCGTTACCTCCGTCTCCCCCGCGAGGACGAGCAAGGGCAGACCCTCTTTCGTGTACGCGATCCAGCCGCCCGCGTACGCGCTCCCGGCCGGCGCGGACTGCCACGGCCGCAGGGTCACCTGCGCGCAGGCCGGATCGGTGCAGTGGGCCAGGGCGTACCGGTCGCGGGGTACGGGCGTGCCGATCCGCAGCTGGAAACCGGGCCGCCGGTCCGGAGCCGGCGCGACGAACGCGGCGGTCAGCAGTCCGCGGGGGTCGAAGCCGAGGGCGACGGGGACCGGCTCGCCGCCCGTTATCGTCAGCGGCCAGGCCCGCGGGAGCAGCGAGACGGTGTCGCCGAGCGCGGAACAGGTCCGGTCGACGCAGCGGGTCTGGCGCACGAGGTCGTCGTCGCTCCAGCCGACGACGGGCACGCCGGCGTCGTCGGTTCCGACCGCGATCGCGGTCGGCGCCGCGGGCCGCGACGGGGACATGCCGCCGAACGACAGCATGCCCCGGCTCTCGGGCACCTCGGTACGCCGGGCGTGGGCGCAGTCCGTGCCGGGGCAGGCCCACAGCACGACGGTCGCGCCGGTCTTCAGCCAGGCCAGGGCCGCGACCACGACGTCACCGGCCGGGGTCATCGTGATCGCGGCGCGGTCCCACCGCTCGCCGGCGCCGGCGAAGGCGGTCTTCACCGTCTCGCAGGAGTCGACGCGGCAGACGGCCAGGGTGCCCTCGTCGCGGAGGACGTCCGTGACGGCGAGCCGCCGGCCGTCGGGCAGCGCCGTCACGGCCGCGTAGCGCTCTTCACCCCGCCCCGGGAGACGATCGGTCAGTACGCCGTCGGGCCCCGCCCCGGCCGCCCGGTCCGATGTGTTCGCGGGGTGGACCGTCAGCACCGGTACGCCGGTCGGGTCCCACGCGGTCACTCCCGCCCCGACGGTGACGGCGAGCAGGACGGCGGCCGCCCCGATCGCCCAGCCGGACCGGCTCGGCGGCGATCCCGGCAGCAGCTCGCGTACGCGCCACAGCCGCGACCGGGCCAGCAGTCCGCCCTGGACGGCCACGACAGCCGTAATGATCACGAGTTCGACCAGGTAGATCCCCGCGACGACCAACGGGTGGGCGGAACGCGCGGGCAGTAGCCCGATCACCCACGTCCCGATCACGCCGGCGGCCACGACGCCGAGGAAGAGGAAGAAGGCACCGGTCTTGTCGACCGCGACCACCCCCAGCCCGGTACGCAGAGCGTCGGCCGTGGTGTACCGGGCGCCCGGATCGACGGCGGCCGGCTTGTCCGGATCCCAGGGTTCGTCGCCGAATGGTGGACGCGGCAGCCTCGTCACGCCGGTACCCGGGATGCCGTCGACGGCCGCGGCCGGAAGCGCGTACGTGAAGCGGCTCAGCAGCACGGCGGCGATCACGAGCAGCACCGCGGCGAGCCACCCGGAGCCGAAGCTCAGCAGGGCGACCGCGACCAGCAGGACGATCGCGTACACGGCCAGCAGGGCGAGGACGCCGACGATCGCGAGCCAGCGGCGGGCGGCGTACCGGAGCGCGTCGCGTACGGCGACCGGCGTGCCGGCGAGCGCGCCGGCTGCCACGATCATCACGGCGGACACCGCGTAGGCCCAGCCCCCGACCGCCAGCGCGAGCAGTGCCCACTGGTGCGGCCCGGGCACGTTCTCCGGCCGCCCGCCCAGCAGCGCGGTCGTGCCGCCCCCGCCGAACAGGCTGACGAGCATCCCGGCCAGCCAGCTCGCCGCGACGCCGGGAGCGGCCGCCCCGGCGAGCGCGCGCCCATGCCTCAGCAGTTCCCCGTTCACGCGCGCAGCGTATTGCAGGCCGCCAAGGTCAGGCGGCCGCCAGAACGATCTCCGGACGCGCCCGCCCGCCGCGTTCCGACACCACCGCGAGCGCCGCGCCGTCCGGCCCGAGGATGCCGTACGGCCCGGCGATCCCCTCCGGCGACAGGGATCCGCCGTGCGACAGCACCCGGGCGGCCTCCTCGTCGACCGTGCGTACCGGCATCGCGCGGGCCAGCGCCGCGGCCAGCGGCAGGGTCACCGGGTCGTCCAGTTTCTCCAGACCCTCCAGCGTGTACGCCTCCGCGAGCGTGAAGCCGCCGACCGCGGTACGCCGCAGCGCGGTCAGGTGGCCGCCGACCCCGAGACCGGCGCCGAGATCGCGGGCGATCGCCCGGATGTAGGTGCCCGAGGAGCAGGCGACCTCCACGTCGACGTCGACGAAGTCGTCCACCCGGCGCAGATCCGCCACGTCGATCCGGGAGATCGTGATCCGCCGGGCGGCCAGCTCGACCTGCTCGCCGTCGCGGACCATCTTGTACGCGCGTACGCCGTTGACCTTGATCGCGCTGACGGCGCTCGGCACCTGGTCGATCTCGCCGACCATCCGGTTCAGTCCCGCGTGGACGGAGTCGTCGGTGATCCCGGCGGCGGACATGGTCGCCACGATCTCGCCCTCGGCGTCGTCGGTGACCGTGGTCTGGCCGAGCCGGACCGTCGCCCGGTACGCCTTCCCGGTGCCGACCACATAGGTGAGCAGCCGCGTCGCCCGGCCGACCCCGATGACGAGGACACCGGTGGCCATCGGGTCGAGCGTGCCGCCGTGGCCGACCTTGCGCGTACGCGCGATCCGCCGGCACCGGGCGACGACGTCGTGCGAGGTCATCCCGGGTGCTTTGTCGACCACGATGAGACCGTCGGTCACCTGCTCAGCCATGGCGTCCAGGGTGCCAGAGCCGGACCGGGCCGCCACTGACGGGTGCCCGGCCGTGCCTCGGGCCGGTTACGGGTCGACGAGCGGCTTGGTCGGGCAGCCGTTCTTCGCCTGCCAGTTCTTGATCTCGTTGACCGCCGACTTCGGCGAACTCGTCTTCCACGAGTCGAGGTAGGGCCACGGCCAGATCACGCCGCGCCGGATCCACCAGTCCTTGACCCGCTGGCAGACCGGGGAGATCCCGAAGTGCAGGTGGCAGACGGTCGTGTCGCCGGTCCGGCCCACCTTGCCGATCTGCTGCCCGGCCGCGACGCGGACACCGGGGCGGATGTCGGCGCCGATCGACGACATGTGCGAACCGTAGTAGCGCACTCCGTCCTCGCCGAGAATCGACCAGCCGAGGCCGCCCCGGGTGGCGCCGAGGTTGTCCTTGGCGTTCCACGTGTCGACCAGGTTCACCTCGAGCACCGTGCCGTTGACCGGCGAGACCACCGGGTTGCCGCAGGCCGAGATGATGTCGCTGGCCGGATAGTCGTGGTGCGAGTGCGCGTACGACGCCTTGCCGATGATCGGGAAGACGTACGGCTTCGGGTTGTGCCGGATCGGCGGGGGCGCGGCCGTCTCCTTGGTGAGCGGCACGCTGCCCGCGGACACGCTCGTGCCGGTGGTGACGGTGGCCGCGGCGGGCAGCCGGGGGCTGGCGGCGGCACCGGCGGTTTCCTTGCGGGTGAACACCACGCCCAGCACCAGGCCGAGCCCGACCACCACCGCGACCACGGCCATGACAAGGGGGAGACGACGACGCACGTGCCGAGCATATAAGCCGCCCGCGCCGCGTAGCGCCCTCCGTTCGGCCGTCCTCTTCAAGGTCAAAATCAAGATCTTTTTTGTCCCGGGTTCGTCGATCTCACCTCCGCTCCTCCCGCGGGAGACCGTTCCGCCCCTATCGCTGCGCTCCGGGGACTCCACTGCCA
>NZ_AUAX01000035.1 GCF_000428945.1 Hamadaea tsunoensis DSM 44101
TGTAGTAGTGGATCTCTGTGGCGTGATCAGGTTCCCTGGAGCTGCGGATTCGGCCTGTTTTCTGCAGGATTTGGGAACTTGATCATGCCTTCACGTCTGATGGACGATCACTGTCCCGAGTGATCATTTACCGCTATTACGGCGGGACGCGGCAGATGGCCTTGATCAAGTACCGCCTATTCGGCAAAGGAGGGCCCGCCCGCCGTAATGACGGTATTTGATCAAGGGAATCGGCGTCGCGATGCCGTTATAGCGGTACTTGATCAAGGTGATCGTGTCGCGGGTGGGGACGAAGTTGTCGGCCCCGACGGATCACCCACACAGGCAACCGGAGAGCCGAACATTCGTGCAAGATCGTCGAGCGTCGGGAAGCCGGTACGGGCTTTGTCGCGACTGTCCGTTGTGGCCGGTGAGGCGGATCGGCTGGGTGGTGATCGTTCGCGGTGGGGATGTAGTTTTCGATCCCGTCCCCTCGATCCAGTATGGCTGGGATGTAGGTAAAGGCCGACTTCTTGCATCCCCATTGCTGTAGATCTTGGGCGGGGGGTGCGTTTTGACATCTCAGTCGCTGTGGATCGCATCCACAGCGTCCTGCCGACGGCCAACGTCTGGAATGCGGGAACGATCTTCCGCCAGGTGGACGCCGGGTGCTGATTTCTTGATCGATTGCGGCTGAGGTGTAAATCCGGCCCGATCTGCATGATCGATGACGCGTCAGGTGCAGCAGAAGCCGGTCAACGCGCTCCAGAACCGTAAACGATCATGCATCGGGTGGCGGTTTCCACACCTCACCCGTCAACGATCACCCCGCGGTCGACGATCTTGCACGAATGTTCGGGCATTCCGGGTACACCGGACGTAATTCGGGGCATTCGCGCAAGATCGTCGAGCATCCCGGGTGTGAGTCGGACAGTCACGACAAAGGCCAGGGTGAAGGGTGGGACGGCGACCGGACGACGGTGGATGATGCGTCGCCCCACTACATGTACCGCCCCGACTCCAGGAGCCATTCGAGGTGGCCGCGCGGCGCGCCGAGCAGGGTGACCGCGACCCGGCTCGCGTCGCGTGCGGCGACCTTGCTCATCTCCAGGCGCCGGAACTCCGCCGGCAGCGCCCGCGCCGCCGTCTGGAGGTCGCCCATCCGTTCCACGATCAACTCGATGACGTACGCGGCGGCCGTCGGCAGGTCCACATTCCGCTCGTACGCGACCACGAGGACGAAGTTGTGCACGTCGCCGACGGCTTGCTCCTTGCGGGCGGAGGCGATGTCGTTGCACCAGGCGGTGACGTCGTTGCAGGCCGCGAAGAGCCGCCGCCACGCCGGCGTGGTACGCAGTGCGCCCGGCACGTCCGCCCGCAGGATCGGTTCGGCCAGGTCGAACATGAAGGACCCGTTCGCCTGCCGGCGCAGGTTCGCGTAGTCGCGTATGGACGGTACTTTGTGGACGATCCGATGGCGGGCCTCGGCGATGCAGGCGCGCCGGTGGTCGTCGAGGTGGTGGCGGAACGTCGCCCGCCAGGACGGCCCGGTCCGCGTCGCCGTACGCCGCCACAGGTCCCCGAAGGCCGCCACGACCGGATGGGCGCCTCGCGGGGTTCCCTTGTCGCACACGGCTTCCACTGCCCGGTAGAGGCGGTCGACACCGTCGGGGTCCCGGCCGAGCGGCCCGTCGTCGCGCAGGTCGTCGAAGGCGAACAGCCACGCCAGCCACTCGCCGAAGAGCACGACGTCCCGGGTGGGCGTCTCGGGGAAGGCCCGGGATGCCATGCCGCCGAAGCACGCGGCGTGCGTACGCTCGTCGTCGAGCCCGATGGCCGAAAGCCAGGTCTCGACGGCGGCGGTGATCTGGGGTTCCTCGCGGTGCCGGCGGCATTCGGCCGCGAGCGCGGGCACCCTGTCCACCAAGGGGAGCAGGGTGTCCACGCCCACGACCGGCGCCGGCGCGATGGGCGCTGACGTCATGGCGATCGCCGTTACAGCGGGCCGAAGAGATGGTTGCCCGGCGCGCCCGGGTCGGGGCTGGTGTAGTACTCGTGGGCCGCCCGGACGAGTTCGTCGACCGAGAGCGTGCCGTTGCGGTCGAGGTCGAGGCGCTCGAAGGCGGCGGAGGCCTCGGGGTCGGGCGTGCCGAAGGCGGCCTGCAGCGACTCGAACTCCCGCAGGGTGATGGCACCGTCCCCGTCGGTGTCGCAGAGCGCGGCCAGCGCGATCGCGGCCGGCCGGAACGTCTTGTCGAACTTCTGCCCGTCGATGTACGCGGTGACCATCGCCGTGCGGAACTCGGCGGGCGAGATCGTGCCGGACCCGTCGCTGTCGGCGTGGGCGAGGATCTCCGTCCACAGCTCGTCGAAACGGTCGAGCAGGTTCTTGCCCTTGTGGGACGTCGGCGCCTCGCCGAAGCCGAGCAGTACGCGCGAACCGAGGCTGAGCATGTCGTCGCGCTCGATCTCGCCGGTGTGCCCGGCGTCGATGTGGTCGAACGCGCGGTCGAGCTTCTCGATCTGCAGGTCGGTGGCCATGCCATCTCCTTGTAGGTGGGTGTATGCCCTTTTCCTACCTGTTTTGGCGTGGATATTCCTCGTATATCGACCGTTATCCCGGCGTGACCATCCCGGCGCGACTATCCCAGCGCGACGACGCCGCCGGCCCGCGTACCGAAGTACATGGTCCCCTTCCACATGGCCGGCGTGGACTCGATGCAGCCGCCGACCTTGTAGCTCCAGAGCAGTTTGGGCTGGGCGTGCGTGTCCGCCACGTCGTACGCGTGCATCGTGCCGGTGCAGTCGCCGAGCAGCAGCACGTCGTCGACCACCACCGGTGACTGCCACGTCTCGCCGCCGGGGAGATGGAACTTCCAGCGTACGGTGCCGGTCTCGCGGTCGATGCCGAGCGCGTCGCCGCCGTGCGTGTCGAAGATCGCGATGTCCTTGTAGAGGGCCGGCGAGCCCCAGATCCCCGATTTCGGCAGCTTCTGCGTGTCCTTCACGGCCCACACGACGGGGTTGTCGGGCTTGCGGGGGTCCAGTTTCATCATCTGCCCGAGCTGCCGTGACCGGACCGTCCCGCGCTCGAATTCCGAGCCGAGGTAGATGTAGCCGTCCTTGTCGGCGGTGATCGAGGCGTCGGTGTCGTCGCCGGTCCAGAACCGGAACACCCGCTTCGGGGTCTTGCCGTCCTTCAGCCCGCCGATGTCCCAGCCCTGCACGAGGCCGCCGGAGTTGGCGAAGAAGACGGTGTCGCCGGAGATCGCCACCGAGTTCTCGATCGACACCATCTGGTCGTGCAGGTCGCGCAGCAGCTGGTCGTCCCAGCCCGGCGCGTGGAACACCAGCTTCGGCGAGACCGCCACCTTGCCGTCCGGCCCGTAGTGCCGGTTCAGCTTCACGATGTGGATCTGGCTGTTCTCGCCGCCCTCGAACAGGTAGTCGTCGATGATCAGGCCCGCGCCGTCCCAGTCGTTGTTCCACTTCGTGGGGGAGACGTCGTACGCGCTGAGCTTCCACAGCTCGACGGGCTTGCCGCGGTCGATGGCGATCACGCGGTAGTAGTTGTCCCGCGAACCCGAGTAGACCAGTGGGTACCCGTCCGGGTCGATGGTCACCGAGCCCTTGATGATGTCGCCGGTCGGGAAGTCGGCGATGATCCGCTCACCCGTCGCCGCGTCCAGGAAATGGATCTTCGCGTCGTACGCGCCGAACACCACCCACGTACGCCCGTCCTTCTCGAAGACGGCGGGCTGACCGGTCCAGCCGGAACCGCACCAGATCCGGGTGCCCTTCTCGTCCGTCGACGGATGGCAGAGGCTGCCGGTCTTGGGGAAGCGCCACTTCATCGCCGGCTTCTCGCGCGGGACCGGGCCGACGCCGTAGAACGTCCGCGTCGGATTGCCGCGGAACGTGAGCAGGCCGTCCACCTTGGTGCCGTAGGGCTTGCCCTCGTTCGCCGGATCGGACCAGCCGGTGAACGCGGCGGGGGCACTCGTCGCGGTGGCGGCCGGTGCCGCACTCGACTTTCCCGGCACCACCTGGACGTCGTCCTTCGGCGTGTTCGAACACGCGGCGGCGGTGCACAGCAGGACGATTGCCGCCAGCGCGTACGCGCGGCGTGGAAGCCTCCCCGTCATCGGCACAGTGTGCCGAGGCGATCACATGCGGGCCATCACCCGTTCGCCTTCACCATTGCGGCCGCAGGGCCGGAACATCGTCGCCTACAAGATCCCTGATGATCCTTGCGAGCGTCTCCCGCAGGTCGACCAGCGTCTCGTCGCCGATCCGGCCGCCGATCTCGGCCTCCAGCCGGTGCAGGACCGCCCCGGCCGTACGCATGTGCCCGTGCCCCTTGCCGGTCAAGGTGATCAAACGGCGGCGGCCGCCGGCCGGGTGGGCGTCGCGGCGTACATAGCCCTTGCGTTCGAGTTCGTCGGCGATCTGTCCGGCGGCCTGCTTGGTCATCCCGAGCCGCTGCGCGACCTCGACGCCGGTGGCCCCGTGCGGACCCAGGGCCTGGAAGAAGGCGCCGTGGACGGGGCGGAGGTCGGCGTACTCGCCGGTGGCGTCGACCCGGGCCAGGAACTCGGCCAGCACGACCTGGAAGCCCAGCCCCAGCAGGAGTGTCAGCTCGGTACGCGCCAGCGGATCAGTGGTCGGCATCGGTCCATCTTGACACAGGCGAGTAAAGCGGCTTTACTCAACCCGTACGAGTAAAGGAGATTGACATGCAGATCACCGAACCGACCGGCGTACGCGAGACGACGACCGCGGGCGGCACGATGACGACGCTCGCGTCACCGGCGCTGGGCAGCACGGAACTGAGCATGTGGCGGGTCCTGATCCCGGCGGGGGCGAGCGGGCCGAACCACGCGATCGACCGCGAGCAGATCTGGACGGTGGTGTCCGGCGCGATCACGGTGACGGCCGGCGGGACCGCCGCGCGGGTGGCGACGGGCGCGACCGTGGTCCTGCCCGCGGGCGAACTGCGGCAGGTGACGACGGACGAGCAGGCTGAAGCGCTGGTCTGCATGGCGGTGGGCGGTACGGCCTCGCTGGCGGACGGTCAGACCGGCATCCCGATCCCCTGGGCGGCCTGACCGGGGAGGGCGGCCTGATCAAGCAGATGCCCGACACGCCCGGCCGACCGATGGTTCGCACCCCGCGGGTCGGCGGATGATGGAGGCATGGAGCCAGAGCCGATCACTCCGATGACGGACGAGGAGGCCGAGCTTTTCCGCTTCCTGCGCTTCGGGCAACTGCCCGAGCGGGTCGCGCCCGCACAGACCGTGGAATCCGTGCAGAGCGAACCCGCGCACGACAATCAGCCGCCCCAAGGTCCGGAGACCCTCTACTACCGGTGATCGCTACCGGTGACCGCTCCGCCGATCATGCTTCCGTGCCCCGGCCGTCGCAGCCGGGGCACTTTCCGCAACCGGAGCACTTTCCGTGAACTGGAGCACTCCGTAACGCGTATTACCGCATGTGCTTGTGGAATGAAGCGGAAGCCGGCGCGGTCAGAGCGAGCCGAGGTGCGAGGACGCCCGGCGGGCCGCGACTGCATCGGCCAGAGTGGACAGGACGGACTCGGTGGTCTCCCAGCTCATGCAGGCGTCGGTGACGCTCTTGCCGTAGACGAGCGGCAGGCCGGACTCCAGGTCCTGGCGGCCCTCGACGAGGAAGCTCTCCAGCATGACGCCGCCGATGCCGGTCTGGCCGTGGGCGATCTGCTCGGCGATCTCGCGGGCGACGACGGCCTGGCGCACGTGGTCCTTGTCGCTGTTGCCGTGGGAGGCGTCGACCACGAGCTTGTGCTTGAGGCCCGCGCGCTCGACGGCCGCCATGGCCGCCGCGACCGGCTCCGGGCCGTAGTTCGGGCCGCCGGTGCCGCCGCGCAGGATGACGTGGCAGTCCTCGTTGCCGGTCGTCGTGACCACGCTCGCCCGGCCGTCCGCGTCGATGCCGAAGAAAGTGTGGCTGCTGCGGCCGACCTGGCAGGCGTCGATCGCGATGCGTACGCCGCCGTCGGTGCCGTTCTTGAAGCCGACCGGCATCGACAGGCCGGACGTGAGCTGGCGGTGCACCGGGCTCTCGGTGGTACGCGCGCCGATCGCGCCCCACGTGACGGTGTCGGCGATGTACTGCGGGCTGATCGGGTCGAGGAACTCGCAGCCGACCGGTACGCCGAGGTCGAGGATGTCGAGCAGCAGCCGCCGGGCCATGCGCAGGCCCCGCTGGACGTCGTACGTGCCGTCCAGCCCGGGGTCGTTGATCAAGCCCTTCCAGCCCAGCGTGGTACGCGGCTTCTCGAAGTACACCCGCATCACGATCATCAGGTCGTCGCGGTGGCGCTCGGCGGCCCGGGCGAGGCGCTGGGCGTACTCGAGGGCGGCGACGGGATCATGCACCGAACAAGGGCCGACGACGACCAGCAATCGATCGTCCTGGCCGGTGAGCACAGCGCGGACGTCTTGTCTCGTGTGCTCGACCAGCGCGCCTCGCCCCTCGCCGAGCGGGTACTCCGCGAGCAGGCCGGTCGGCGGCTGCAGCGGTTCGAAGTTGAGTACGTGCAGGTCGTTGGTGACGGGCATGACGTCCTCCGTAGTCTCGATGGCGGCCGTCGGACACCCCGCCGGCCGTCGGGAATGACAAAGGGCGAAGACCTGTCGGTCTCCGCCCTGCCGGCTCTGGGTGTCGTCGGTTGTCAGCGCCTACTGACGCGGGCTCCACCCAGAGCCAGCGTAAAGCGCCAATACCGACGAGTCACGAGAAGGAACAGTACCCCATCGGATCGCGCGGTCGATGCGTTTCCCGCGATGTGAGTACGCTTCCTCACATGGCCACCCTCGAAATCCGTACCTACCGCCTGCTGCCCGGTACGCGTACCGACTTCCTCCACGTCATGCGGGAGCAGGCCGTCCCGCTGCTCGCCGAGTTCGGCATCCGCGTGGTCGACTGCGGCGCCTCCGAGGTCGACGAGGACGGGCACGAGGAGGCGTACCTGGTGCGGGCCTTCTCCTCGGCCGACGAGCGGGAGCGCCTGGAGGAGAAGTTCTACAGCAGCCAGCAGTGGCTGGACGGGCCGCGCGACGGGATCGTGTCGCGGATCCACGAGTACCACACCATCGTGCTGAGCGTCCCTGACGATCTCGTGGAGACCTGGTCGCGCTAGCGTCTGGGCATGATGCAGGAGACGCAGGCCCCCTGGCCGGGCCGGGACGGCACCCGGATCACCGGCGTACGCGCCGTCGTCACGGCCCCCGAAGGGCTGCCGGTCGTGGTCGTCCGGGTCGAGACGAGCGAGCCGGGCCTGATCGGCTGGGGCTGCGCCACCTTCACCCAGCGGTACGCCGCCGTGGCCGCCGCGGTCGACCAGCACGTCGCGCCGATGCTCATCGGCCGCCACCCGGCCGACATCGAGGACATCACCCGCATGGTGCACCTGTCGTCGTACTGGCGGGGCGGCCCGGTGCTCAACAGCGCACTGTCCGGTGTGGACCAGGCGCTGTGGGACATCGCCGGCAAGCGGGCGAACATGCCCGTCTACGAACTTCTCGGCGGTCGCGTACGCGCCGCGGCGGCCGTATATCTGCACGCCAGTGGGGCGAACATCACGGAGGCCGTGGAGGACGCGGCCCGCATCCTGTCCGACGGCTACCGCCACGTCCGCATCCAGGCCGGCGGGCCGGGTCTCGGGACGTACGGCGCACCGGGGACACCGGGGGCGTATCCGGGCAGCCCGAACCCGGACGGCTGGGACGTCCAGCAGTACCTGCGCGACACCCCGAAACTGTTCGCCCACGCCCGTGACGTGCTCGGCGAGGAGCCGAACCTCCTGCACGACGTGCACCACCGGCTGACGGTGAAGCAGGCGATCGGACTCGCCCGAGCGCTGGAGCCCTACCGGCTGTTCTTCCTCGAGGACCCGATCCCGCTGGAGCTCTACGACCGCCTCCCCGAGGTACGCGCCGCCGCCCCGATGCCGCTCGCCGTGGGAGAACAGGTCGCCTCGGTGGCCGACGCGGCCCGGCTCGTGACCGGGGGAGGCGTGGACCTGCTGCGCGTACACGTGTCGGCGATCGGCGGACTGACGCCGGCGCGCAAGCTGACGGCGCTGTGCGAGCTGTTCGGCGTCGGGACGGCCTGGCACGCGCCGGCGGACGTCTCGCCGATCGGCGCCGCGGCGAACGTGGCCCTCGACGTCAGTACGCCGGCCTTCGGCATCCAGGAAGGCCACCTCTGGCCCGACCCGGTGCACGACGTGTTCCCGGGCGCCCTGATGCCGGTGAACGGCTACCTCTACCCGTCGGACCGGCCCGGCTGGGGCATCGAGCCCGACGAGCGGGAAGCGGCGAAGTACCCGCCGGTGACGCACCTGTTCGAGCGCTGGGCGGTCCAGAACCGCCGCCCCGACGGCGGCATCGAACCCGCCTGACGATCAGGCTTCTTCGCGTACGGGGGAGGGGGCCGGTTGCCGGGGCGAGGGCGCCGGCTTGCCCGACAGCAGCGCGTCGCGGATCTCCCGCAGCAGGATGATCTCCTCGCTCGGCAGCTCGGTCTGCGGCTCGCCCGTCCGCTTGCGCCGCTCGGCGATCTTGTTCATCGGCAGCACCACGAGGAAGTAGATCACTGCGGCGGTCAGCAGGAAGGTGATGACGGCGCTGACGAAGACCCCGAACTTCAGGGCGTTGGGGTCGCCGTTGGCGTCGACACCGGGCAGGCGGATCGCCGCCCCCTGAACGGCCTTGTTCCCCGCCCCGACCATGTTGATCAGTGGTTCGAGGAAGGAGGAGGTGAAGGCGCCCACCAGTGCGGTGAACGCCGCGCCGACGACGACGCCGACCGCGAGGTCGACGACGTTGCCACGCATGATGAAGTCACGGAAACCCTTGAGCACCCAGCCACCCTAACCGGCCCGGACGGCGTTCGCCTCCTACGGACGCGGCCAGTCGTCTCCTGCGTCCAGCCGACGGCGCAGCAGCTCCTTGAGCGAGATCGATTCGCCGTCCTTGGCGCCCTTACCGATGATGAGCAGCGGTTCCTGCGGCTCGACGGTCGCCCCGCGGAACCACGCCGTGATGGACGGCACGGTCGACAGCAGATAGAACCCGCCGTCGACGCCGATCGCGATCGATTCGTCGGGATGGATGTACCAGCCGGTCACGTTCGTCCTGTACCGGGCGCCGCCGCTGTAGGAGCGCGCCTTCAGGCGTACCGGGGCGAGGTCGCGGGCCTTCGTGAGGAAGTCGGCGATCAACGCGCGGGCCTCGGCCGCCTCCCTCGCGCGGACGTTCGCGGCCGCCTCGGCGTGCCGGGTCACCGCGAGGTCGCGGCGCGCGCGCCAGTCGTCTGTCACACCGCGACTGTAACCTGCGGTGCGTGGGTGAAAAGCTGAGCCTGCGCGAGCTCAACCGCGCGACCCTCGCACGCCAGATGCTGCTCGACCGGGTCGCCATGGCCCCGGACCGGCTGATAGATCATCTGGTCGGCCTGCAGGCCCAGACCACCACCACGTGGTACGCGGGACTCTGGGCCCGGATCACGGACTTCGACCCGCAGACGGTGGTGTCGATGATGCGGGACCGGCGGCTGGTCCGGGTCAGCCTGATGCGCTCGACGATCCACCTGGTGAGCGACCGCGACTGCCTTGAGCTGCGACCGCTGCTGAACGTGGTGGGGGAGCGCTCGTTCGCGACGAACTGGGGCAAGAACCTGCGCGGCGCGGACCTGGCCGCGATCGTGGCCGCCGGCCGGGAGCTGCTGGACGAGCAGCCGGCGACCTTCAGCGTCCTGGGTGGACGGTTGCAGGAGCGCTTCCCCGGACTGGACGGCGCCTCCATGGCCCAGGCCGTCCGGACCTACGCGTGCCTCGTCCAGATCCCGCCGCGGGGCTTGTGGGGCCACAGCGGGCTGGCCGTGCACGAGACCGCCGAGCACTATCTCGGCCGGCCGTTGGCGGCGAACCCGTCGGTCGACGATCTCCTCCTGCGCTACCTGGGCGCGTTCGGGCCGGCCTCGGTCAACGACGCGCGTACGTGGTCGGGGCTGACCGGGCTCGGCGAGGTCTTCGAGCGGCTGCGGCCGAAGCTGCGGGTGTTCGTCGGCGAGGACGGGCGCGAGCTGTTCGACCTGCCCGAGGCGCCCCGGCCCGGCGGCGACGTCCCGGCCCCGGTGCGGCTGCTCTACGACTTCGACAACATCCAGCTCTCGCACGCCGACCGGACCCGCGTGATCGACGGCGAGCACCGCCGGCTGCTCTGGCCGCTGTCCAACACTGCGCTCGGCTCGGTCCTGGTGGACGGCTTCACGGCCGGCAGCTGGAAACACATCCGTGAGAAGAAGACCGCCCGGCTCGTCGTCACCTCGTTCAAGCCGTTCCCCCGCGCGGTGGCGGCCGAGATCGAGGCGGAAGGACTGCGGCTGCTGGCCTTCCAGCAGCCGGCGGCGACGGATCAGGTCGTCGAGTTCGCCACGGCCGACTAGCTCAGCGGCCGACTAACTCAGCAGCTCGGTCTCCAGCGGCGCCCGGACCCGGCCGCGGGGCGCGAGGCGTACCGGGCCGAGCCAGGTCGCCAGGCGTTCGGCGGCGGCCGCGACCTCGGCGTTCCGGGCCCGGCCGAGGTCTTCGAGCAGCTCGAAGACGATCTCGCCGTCGGCCCGGTGGGCCCAGCCGCCCACGATCCGGCCGTCGGCCCAGACCGTCGGGCCGACGTTGCCGTTGCGGTCGAACAGCCGCTCGGCGTGCTCCCCGAGGTACCAGCCGCGGCGCGTCCAGCCCATCGGAGTCGGGTCGAGCGGCGGCAGGAGCGCCACCCACGGATCGGGTTCGGGCGTGCGGTCGAGGTCGTCCGCGTGGACGAAACCCGTCTCCCCGTCCAGCTCCACCTCGACCGCGCCGATCGCCTTCAGCGCCTGCTTCGTGTGCGCGACGGTCCAGCCGGTCCACCACTTCAAGTCCTCTGCCGGAGCAGGTCCGAAAGCACGCAGCCACGCGCCGGCCAGTTCGGCCCGGGCGACCTCCGGCGGCACGTCCGGAATCCCCGCCGGGAACCATTTCTCGGCCAGGGACCAGCGCCACTGCATGCTCGACCAGGTCCCGACCGGCCGGCCGCGCACGATCCGCCCCTCGGCGGCCAGCAGGATCAGCACCCATGGCGTGAGCGTCTGCTTGCCCCCGTAGTTCTTGCCCTCCGCCATCGTGAACTGCGTACGCAGAACCGGTGCGGCCGCCGACACCTGGGCTCCGGTCGCCTCGCCGAGTCCGGCCAGGGCGGCGTACGCGACGTCCTCCGCACCGGACAGGAAGGCCGCGTCCCCGACCCCGGCATCCGCCAGGTACTTCAGATACGTCTTGCGGGACCGCTCGCCGACCGGCCGCGAACAGGCAGCGAGCACGGCCGGGGCCAGCTCGTCCGGTATGACGAACATGGTGCGCCGCATGCCGAGGAAGCGGACGAGCGAACGCTGCTCGTAGAGGGCGTCCTCGACGGCTTCGACCGTCACCTGTGGACACCGGGCGAGGGTGGAGAGGAAGACGGTGACCGTGTCCGTCGAGTGCAGGGCGACCATCGAACGCGCCACCTCGACGGGATCCGCCGCCGCGACCGCCAGCCGATGGCGTACGCCCAGCCGGGCCCGGCGCTCCGCGACCGTCATCTTCCCCATCGGACGGATTCTACCGGTGCGGTCGCAGTGTCCAGACGACCGTCATCTCGGCGGTGACCGTCCCGTCCACGGTCGCGATCTCGACGGCGACTCCGAACTCCGGGCGTACACCGGCATCGAGTTCGGCGAGCACATCGGCGGCGGGTCGGCCGAGCCGGGCCGTCGCCCGCACGGTGCCCATGGCCAGCTTCCGGTACGCGATCCGCGCGTCGACGGCGAGCGGGAGGGCCCGATCGAGCTGGTCGCCGAAGGCGGCGAGGACGACGGCGCCGGAGGCGGTCTCGGCGAGGGAGAACATGACGCCGGCGTGCGGCCCGCCGACGTGGTTGTGCAGGTCGGCGCGGTCGGGGAGTTCGGCGACGACCTCGGTGCCGTCGGGGGCGGCCGAGACGAAGGTGATGCCGAGGGTGCCGACGAGCGGGACGGAGCGGGTCATGCCGGCCCCGAGGGCGGCCACGTCAATCGTCATGCGAACAAGTTACCCGCCAGTAACTCATGACCGCCACCCTCCCGCGCCCGACCCGCACCCCTCCCGCGCCCGGCCCAGGCCCCCAAGATCCCGTTTGGATCACGGTTTTCACCCGAATCATGGCCCAAGATTCGGGTGAAAACCGTGATCCAAGCGGGATCTTGGGGGCGGGGCGAGCCACGGCGGGGGGCGAGCCACGGCGAGAGCGGGTGGAGAGCGTTATCGATAACGGTATCGACAACGCGCAGCCGGCGCGGCATGCTCGGGGGATGGCTGTAACCAGGCGCCGCGCCACCATCGCCGACGTCGCCGAGCGCGCAGGCGTCTCGATCGCCACCGTCTCGAAGGTGCTCAACGCCCGCTACGGTGTCTCGGCCCGGACGACGCAACGCGTACAGGCGGTGATCGAGGAGCTGGGCTACGAGTCCAGCATCGTCGCGCAGAGCCTGCGCAGCCATCGCACCAACGTGATCGGGATCGTCGTGGCCGACATCGAGGCGTTCAGCGCCGAGCTGCTGAAAGGGGCGGCCCGCGCCCTGCACGACTCCGGCTACGAGCTGATCGTCTACTCCGGCGGCGGCCAGAGCCGCGAGCAGGCCGGCTGGGAACGCCGTTACCTGTCGCGCATCAGCGGGACGCTGACCGACGGCACGATCCTCGTGACCCCCACCGTCATGAACGCTGTGAGCAGCGCCCCCGTCGTCGCCGTCGACCCGCTCGCCGGGCCGTCGGACCTGCCGACCGTCGCCGCCGACAACCTCAAGGGCGCCATGACCGCCACGGAGTACCTGCTCCGGCTGGGGCACCGGCGGATCGGCTTTCTCGGCGGGCGGCCCGACCTCGACTCGGCCAAGCTGCGGGAGCGGGGTTACCGCCAGGCCCTCACCGCCGCCGGCGTACGCGTGGAGGAAGAGCTCGTCGTCACCGGCGACTACGGCGAGGCGGCCGCCGACGAGGCCGCCCGGGCGCTGCTGGACCAGGAGCCGACGGCGATCTTCGCCGCCAACGACCTGAGCGCCGTCCGGACGATGCGGGTGGCGGCCGACCGGGGCCTGCGTACGCCGGACGACCTGAGCGTCATCGGCTTCGACGACGTGCCGGACGCGGCCCTCGCCACCCCCGCCCTGACCACGATCCGCCAGCCGATCCAGGAGATGGGGTTCGAGGCCGTCCGGCTCCTCATCGGACTGATCGAGGGACGCGTACCCGGCCAGCCGCACCTCGTGCTGCCGACCACCCTCGTCGAACGCCAGAGCTGCCGCCCCTACTGAGCCCTAGCGCAGGGAGAGAAGATGCTCTACCGCGACCCCACCCGCGACCTCGGCGAGCGTGCCGAGGATCTGTTGCACCGCATGACTCCCGAGGAGAAGGCCGCGCAGCTCGGCAGCGCCTGGGTCTTCGAGCTGACCGGGCCCGACGGCCTGACGACCGGCAGGATGAAGGACGGGCTGGGGCAGGTCACCCGGATCGGGGGTGCCAGCGGCGCGCGGCCGGCCGAGGCGGCGCGTACGGCCAACGAGATCCAGCGGTTCCTCGTGGAGGGTACGCGGCTGGGCGTACCGGCCATGGTGCACGAGGAGATCTGCTCCGGGCTGATGGCCCGCGACAACGTCGTCTTCCCGCAGGCCATCGGGGTCGCGAGCACGTGGGAGCCGGTGCTCGCCGAGCGCCTCGCCGCGAGCGTCCGGCGCCGGATGCGGGCCGTCGGCGCCCATCAGGGCCTGTCGCCGGTGCTGGACGTGTGCCGCGATCCGCGCTGGGGGCGTACCGAGGAGACGTTCGGGGAGGACCCGTATCTGGTCGCCCGCACCGGTGTCGCCTTCATCCGGGGCCTGCAGGGCGACGACCTGAGCGACGGGGTCGTCGCGACGGCCAAGCACTTCGTCGGCTACGGCGCCTCCGAGGGCGGGATGAACTGGGCGCCCGCCCACATCGGCCCGCGCGAGCTGCGCGAGGTCTACCTCTTCCCGTTCGAGGCGGCCGTGCGGCTCGGCGGCCTGCGCTCGGTCATGAACGGCTACCACGAGCTGGACGGCGTACCCTGCGGCGCCCACCGGACGCTGCTGACCGGCATCCTGCGCGAGGAGTGGGGCTTCGACGGCATCGTCGTCTCCGACTACTTCTCCGTGCGCCAGCTGCACGAGTACCACCGGCTGGCCGCGGACGGCGTCGCCGCCTCGGCCCTCGCCGTCTCCGCCGGCCTCGACGTCGAGCTGCCCAGTACCGACTGCTTCGGCGCCGAGCTGCTCGCGGCCGTGGCCTCGGGCCGGCTCTCCGCCGCCGATTTCGATCAGGCCGTACGCCGGGTCCTGCGCGCCAAGTTCGCCCTGGGGCTCCTGGACCGGCCCTACGTCGACGAGGACCGGGTGACCGTGGCCGATCCGGCCGGCCGGGCGCTCGCCCGCGAGATCGCCGAGAAGAGCCTGATCCTGCTGGCCAACGACGGTACGCTCCCGCTCGCACCCGGTACGCGGATCGCGGTCGTCGGCCCGAACGCGGACGACCGGCGCAACCTGCTCGGCGACTACAGCTACCCGGCGCACGTGGAGTCGCTGGCCGAACTCGGCGGCCACCGCCTGGACCCGGTCGAGCTGACGCACCCGACGGTTCTGGACGCGCTGCGCGACCGGTTCGACGTCGCGTACGCGCGCGGCTGCGACGTGAACTCGGCGTCGACCGAGGGGTTCGCCGAGGCGGTCGCGGCGGTCGAAGGCGCCGACGTGGCGGTGGTGGTGGTCGGGGACAAGTCCGGTCTCATGGACGACTGCACGAGCGGGGAGGCCCGCGACCGAGCCTCCCTCGACCTGCCCGGCGTCCAGGAACTCCTCGTACGCGAGCTCTGCGCCACGCGTACTCCCGTGGTGCTGGTGATCGTGGGTGGGCGGCCGATGGGCAGCGAGACGCTCCTCGGGCAGTGCGCGGCGGTGCTGATGGCGTGGTTGCCGGGGGAGGCGGGCGCCGAGGCGGTCGCGGCGGCGGTCGCGGGTGTGGTGAATCCGGGCGGCAAGCTGCCGATCAGCTATCCGCGGAGCGTGGGCCAGCTGCCCGTCTACTATGGACACAAGCTGTCGGGCGGCCGCTCGCACTGGAAGGGCGACTACGTCGACTCGTCGACGAAACCGTTGCACCCCTTCGGTTTCGGCCTGAGTTACACGACGTTCGCGGTGAGCGCGGCGGTGGCCGGTGCGGCCGAGGTGCCGTGGGACGGGACGGTGACGGTGGGCGCGACGGTGACCAACACCGGTGAGCGCGCTGGTGACGAGGTCCTGCAGCTGTACGCGCGCCGCACGACCGCCAGTGTCACGCGCCCGGTACTGGAACTGAAGAACTACGCGCGGGTGACGCTCGCCGGCGGCGAGTCGTGCCGGGTGACGTTCGAGCTGCGCGCCGGGCAGCTGGGCTTTCTCGGCCGGGACATGGCGTTCGCGGTCGAGCCGGGCCCCGTCGAGCTGTTCGTCGGCACCTCGTCGCAGGCGCTGACCCCCGCCGGGACGATCGGGATCGTGCCGGGCAAGAGCCCGGCGGTCCAGGAGTACGACGGCGCGGTGACGGTCTCGGCGGCCTGACCCGGGGCGGCGCGGCTCAGCGGGGCAGCGTGACCACGGTGACGAAGAACTGGTCGATCTGCCGGACGACCTCGACGAACCGGTTGAACGTCACCGGCTTGGTCACGTACGCGTTCGCGTGCAGCTTGTAGCTGCGCACGATGTCCTCGTCGGCGGAGGAGGTCGTCAGCACCACGATCGGGATGTCCATGAGGTTCTCATCCGACTTGATCTCGGCGAGGACCTCGCGGCCGTCCATGCGGGGCAGGTTGAGGTCGAGCAGGATCAGGCCGGGCCGGGGCGCGCCGGCGTACTGGCCCTCCCTGCGCAGGAAGGCCAGCGCCTCGACGCCGTCGTCCACCACGTGCAGGCTGTTGCCCAGCTTGTGGTGCTCGAACGCCTCCCGGGTCATGAGCACGTCGCCCGGGTCGTCCTCCACGAGCAGGACGTCGATGATGTTCAGGGTGGCCTCGGTCATCGCAGTTCCTTCTCGCTGATTTCTTCGGTGGAGCCGGACTTGTCGGCGGCGCCGGGCTGTTCGGGGAGGGCGGGCTGTTCGGTGGTGCCGGGTTCCTCGTCCGCGGCGCGGGGCAGGGTGAAGGCGAAGCGGCTGCCGTGCTCGCCGTCGGGACGAGGTTCGGTGTCGAGCCAGATCCGGCCGCCATGGTATTCGACGATCTTGCGGACCATGGCGAGCCCGATGCCCGTCCCCGGGTACGCGCTCTTCGCATGCAGCCGCTGGAAGATGATGAAGATCCGTTCGGCGTACCCGGGGTCGACGCCGATGCCGTTGTCGGTCACCGTGAACAGCCACTCGGGGCCGTCCGGGCGTACCCGGATCTCGATCCTCGGCGGCACGTCGGCCTGGCGGAACTTCACGGCGTTGCCGATCAGGTTCTGCAGGACCGTCGTCAGCAGCACCATGTCGCCCTTGACCGTGGGCAGGTCGTCCGCGTCGATCTCCGCGTCGGCGTCCTCGATCGCGGCGCCGAGGTTGTTGCGGGCCGAGTGGAGGACCCGGTTGAGGTCGACGTCGTTGTGGCCGTTGCTCATCCGGCCGACCCGGGAGAACGCGAGCAGGTCGTTGATGAGCACCTGCATCCGGGTCGCGCCGTCGACCGCGAAGGCGACGTACTGCTTGCCCCGCTCGTCGAGCAGGTCGCCGTAGCGGTTCTCGAGCAGTTCGCAGAAGCTGGCCACCTTGCGCAGCGGCTCCTGCAGGTCGTGCGAGGCCACGTACGCGAACTGCTCCAGCTCGGAGTTCGACCGCTCCAGCTCGTGGGCCTGCGCCTCCAGCGAGGCGTGCGCGCTCTGGAGGGCGGAGAGCTCCACCATGATCCGCTGCCGCATCGACTCCACATCGGCCGCGAGGCTCTCGATCTCGGCCGGACCGTCGGCGGGCACCCGGTACGTCAGGTCACCCGCAGCGACCCGGCGTACGCTGCGGGTGAGCAGGGTCACCGGGCGCAGGACGTTGCGGTTCAAGGCGACCGCGAGCCACAGCACCCCGAGCACGAGGGCCAGGGCGATGTCGACAGACGTCCATTGCAGGACGGTGGCGGCCCGGGCGAGATCCCGGCGTGCCTGGGCCTGCAGCCCGTCCAGATGCGTACGCAGCGCGGTCAGACTGCGCCGGACCTCGTCGAACAGCTGCTTGCCCCGGTCGACGTCGGCGGTCGTGGTGGGCGTACGCGTCTGCTGCACCATCGCCAGCACGGGTTCGGCGTACTGGCTCTGCCAGGCGCGCGCGGCCGCGGCGGTGGCGTCCAGATCCGCGATGACCTGGGGGAACCGCCCCTCCACCGCGGTACGCAGATCCCTCGTCGCGTCCTGTTCCGAGGTGCGCCCGCTCGTGTACGGCGTGAGGAAGTCCTCCTGGGCCGACAGGATGTAGCCGCGTACGCCGGTCTCCTCGTTGACCAGCGCGTTCGACAAGATCAGCCCGGCCCGGATCGCGGGATCGAGGTGGTCGATCACGGTCGTCCGGGCGCGCTGGAGACGGATGAGCGCGTACCCGCCGCCGGCGATGGCGCCGACCGAGACGACGACGGCGGCGAGGGCGGTCCAGGCAGCCCAGCGCCGCAGGGACCGACGGTTGGCCGGGCGCGCCGCGGTGGTGTCCCCGGCCGGGGTGTTCTCGCCGGTCATGCGGCTTCTCCAGGGAGCGTTTCCCGGTACGGCTGGGTCATGCGGATCCTCCGGAGGGGGCGGGCGGGTTCGCGGCGATCAGCAGGAGTGCGAGATCGTCGGTGAGCGGGCCGCCGTTGCGTTCGGTGACCGCGGCCACGAGGGCGTCGAGCGCCTCGGCGTCGGCCGCGCCGGCCGGCAGCAGCCGCAGCAGGCCGTCGACGCCGAGCCGCTCGCGGTCGCCGGACGCCTCGCTGTCGAGCCCTTCGATCAGGCCGTCGGTGAACAGCAGCATCCGCCAGCCCGGCGGCAGCGCGACCCGCGTCGGCCGCCACGAGGCGTCGTCGAGCAGCCCGAGCGCGGGCCCGCCCGACAGCGTGATCTGCCGCCAGCCGTCCGGGGTCGCGAGCAGCGGCGGGGGATGTCCCGCGGCGAAGATCGAGACCTCGTCCCGGGCCGGCGTGATCGAGGCCGTGCAGACCGTCGCGAACAGCAGGTCCTCGTGGCGTTCGTGGCTGAGCACCCGGTCCATCGTCGCCAGGATCTCCGCGGCCGGCCGCCCGGCGAGCACCAGGGCGCGCCAGGCGATGCGCAGGGCCACACCGAGCGCGGCCTGATCGGGCCCGTGCCCGGCGACATCGCCGATGATCATGTGAACCGCGCCGGCGGCGTCCTCGACCACGTCGTAGAAGTCCCCGCCGAGCAGCATCCGCCCGCCGCCCGGCTGGTAGCGCGGGACGACCACCAGCCGCGGATCGGCGACGATCGGCCGGGGCAGCAGCCCGCGCTCCAGCCGCGCGTTCTCCGCCGCCCGCAACCGCTCCTCCAGCAGCGCAGACTCCACGTCGTCGACGTGGCTGCGCTGGATCGCGTACCGGATCGTGCGGATGAGCAGCCGGCCGGTCACCGTGCCCTTGACGAGATAGTCCTGCGCGCCGGAGCCCATCGCCGCGACACCCTGCGCCTCGTCGTTCAGCCCGGTCAGCACCACGATGGGTACGCGTACCGCGTGCTCGTGCAGGCGGCGCAGGCCGTCGAGGCCGACGGTGTCGGGCAGCCCGAGATCCAGCAGGACGCAGTCGACGCCGTCGAGCAGTTCCCGCGCCTCGGACAGCGACCGCGCCCAGCGCAGGCGTACGCGGTCCGGCACGTCCTTCAGCAGCTCCTCGACGATGACGAAGTCGCCCTCGTCGTCCTCGACCAGCAGCACTTCGAGAATGCGCTCGTCCGCCGGGGCCGGCCGCTGGACGGGGATGCCCTGGTGACCCGCGCCCTGGCTCGGCACAGGCGGAAGCCCGGCACGTCCCGCGGCCGCCGGCGGGAATCCGGCGTCGCGTGATCGCACCATCTCCCGCCTCCCCTGTGCACCGCCGGATCCGGCGTGCGTGCCGTGGTCGCCCCGGCCGTCCCGGGCCTGGATGCCGGGCCGGGACCGCCTGGATGTCGGGCCAAGACTAGAGCATGGCTCGCGTACCGTCATCGGCTCGGCAGGCGGCCCGGGCAGGCGTACCGGCGACATGGACCACGCCGTGGTCCGGTGGCGGTGACGAGTCGGGCACCATGCGCTATAACCAGACCATGACTGCCGCCGGTTCCGATCTCCGCGTCCAGGACGCGACCACCGAGCACGAGAACGTCGTGGTGCTTGCCGTCGCCGGCGAGCTGGACCTGGCGACCGTGAAGGCGTTCCGGGAGGCGGTCACCGAGCGCCTCGACGGCAAGATCGACCTCGTGCTCGACGTCGCCGGCCTGGCCTTCTGCGATTCGACCGGGCTCGGCGCGATCGTCGGCCTGCACCGCGGGGCCAGGGAGGCGGGCGTACGCCTGGTGCTGGCCGGACCGCGGCAGCGGCTGGCGAGCCTGCTGCAGATCTCCGGGGTCGACCGGGTGGTGGGCGTCTACAAGTCGGTGGACGCGGCCGCGCGGGGCCTGGCCGAGCCGGCCGTCTGAACGGCCGGCCCGGCGCTCACTGCACCCAGAGGTTGTAGTTGCCCGGGTAGCCCAGGGCCATGTTGGCCGGGGTGACCGTCTGGCAGTACCACTGCGTCCAGTTGTGGTTGGCGACTCCGGCCTGACCGTAGTAGGAGCACTGGTCCGGCCAGCCGTAGTTGCCGGCCAGCCGGTACGCGGCCTGTGCCGCGGTGGCGTGCGCCGTGAGCAGCGTCCCGGCGAGCACCGCGACCGCGGCCGCGCGCACGATCTTCTTCATCATGAGATGACGTTATATCGATCTGTTAACAACCAAAACAGTTGGCTGTCGATCGATGTCCGGCCGATCAACCGATGGTGACCTTATTCGGCCGGCTCCAGCCGCAGGCTGATGCTGTTGATGCAGTAGCGCTGGTCCGTCGGGGTCGGGTAGCCCTCGCCCTCGAACACGTGCCCCAGGTGCGAGCCGCAGTTCGCGCACAGCACCTCGACCCGCGTCATGCCGAAGCTGCGGTCGGTGTGCAAGGTCACCGCGGCGTCCTTCGGGTCGTAGAACGACGGCCAGCCGCAGTGCGAGTCGAACTTCGTGTCGCTCTCGAACAGCGCCGCGCCGCACGCCCGGCACCGGTAGACGCCCTTGGTCTTCGTGTCGGTGTACTCGCCGGTGAACGCGGGTTCCGTGCCGGCCTCGCGCAGGACCCGGAACTCCGCCGGCGTGAGGCGTACCCGCCACTCGTCCTCGGTCAGCTCCACCGGCGGCGTGGTGTCTGAGGAGATCTTGTCCATACCTGAACGGTACGCGGTAGCGTCGGGGCATGCCCAAGGCCGAGGCACAGACGTTCGAGATCGGTAATAGATCCGTCAAACTCTCCAGCCCCGACAAGGTGATGTTCCCGGACCGCGGTTTCACCAAGCGGGACGTGTTCGACTACTACGTGACGGTCGGCGAGTCGATGCTGCGGGCGGTCGGCAACCGGCCGACGACCCTGCAGCGCTTCCCCGAGGGGATCGGCGGCGAGGTGTTCTACCAGAAACGCGTACCCGAGCGGGGGACGCCGGACTGGCTGACGACAGCCGAGATCACCTTCCCGAGTGGACGCAAGGCGACCGAGCTGTGCCCGACCGAGGTGGCGCACCTCGCCTGGGCGGCCCAGATGGGCACCATCGTCTTCCACCCCTGGCCCGTACGCCAGGCGGACACCGACCGCCCCGACGAACTGCGGATCGACCTGGACCCCCAGCCGGGCACCGATTTCGGCGACGCGGTGGCGGTCGCGCTCCAGGCCCGCGAGGTGCTCGCCGAGGCCGGGCTGACCGCGTGGCCGAAGACGTCCGGCGGCCGCGGCGTACACCTCTATGTGCGCATCCGCCCGGAATGGGACTTCATCGCCGCCCGGCATGCGGTGATCGCCTTCGGCCGGGAGCTGGAACGGCGCAACCCGGAGAAGGTCACGATGGCCTGGTGGAAGGAGGAGCGCGGCGAGCGGATCTTCATCGACTTCAACCAGATGTGCCGGGACCGCACGATCGCGGCACCCTACTCCCTGCGAGCCAACCCCCGCGCCACCGTCAGTACGCCGGTCACCTGGGACGAACTGCCCGACGTCGGCCCGGACGACTTCGATCTGCGCACGGTGCCGGAACTGCTGGCCCGCCGCGGCGACGCCTGGGCCGGCCTCGACGACGCGCCCGCGGGGCTGGAAACGCTGCTGGACTGGTGGGAGAAGGACCCGGTCGAGCAGCCCTACCCGCCGGACTATCCCAAGATGCCCGGTGAGCCCATGCGCGTCCAGCCCTCGCGGGCGCGCAACGTCGAGGAGTGACGTCGAGGAGTGATCAGGCCGGGCAGGTCTTCCCCTCGGCCGGCACCTTGAGGTCGATCAGGTAGCTGTTGACCGCGTCGGAGATGCATCGCGTCGCCGGGTACGCCGTGTGCCCCTCACCCTCCCAGGTCAGCACGTGTCCGACGCCGAGCATGTTCGCGAGGACGGCCGTCTGCTCGTAGGGCGTGGCGGGGTCGCCCTTGGTGCCGACGACCACGATCGGCGGGGCGCCCACGGCCTTGCCGGTCGGCACCGGATCGTGGCCGCCCTGCCACAGCGAGCACGTCAGCGAGCCGACCGCGAGCGGGGCCCCGAACATCGGGTACTTGCCGCGCCACTGGGACTGCAGGTCGCGTACCTGGTCGACGGTCGGCGGGTGCGGGTCGTCGGTGCAGTTGACGGCGGCGTTGGCGTCGAACAGGTTGCTGTACGTGCCGTCGGGGGAGCGTTCGGCGTACTCGTCGGCGAGGTCGAAGACCCGGCTGGCGTCACCGTCGCGCAGGGCGTCGATGGCGTCGGCCAGGTCGGACCAGCGCTCCTTCGTGTAAAGCGCCGAGATCACGGAGTAGAAGACCCAGCCGGACGTCGCCAGCCGCCCCTTCTCGTCCACCGGATTCGTCCGCGCCTTGTCGATCTGCTGCGTGATGACGGAGCGGGCGTCGGGCGCGATCGGGCACGAGGAGGTGTGCCCCTTGCACCAGTCGGTGAAGTTGGTGAACGCCCGCTCGAAGCCCTTGGCCTGCGACTCGCCGGACTCGACCGAGGTCTGCGTCGGGTCGACCGCCCCGTCCAGGACCATCGCGCGGATCTTGGTCGGGAACAGCTGCGCGTACGTGGCGCCGAGCAGGGTGCCGTAGGAGTAGCCGAGGTAGTTGAGCTTGTCGTCGCCGACGGCCTGGCGGATCGCGTCCATGTCCTTCGCGGCCTGCACGGTGCCGAAGTTCTTGAGCTTGTCCCCGTACTTGGCGTGGCAGCCGTCGTCGATCTTCCTGGTCAGCGACACGAGGCCGTCGAACAGCTCCTGGCTCACCGGGTCCGGGTCGTAGCCGAACTGCTTGTCCAGGTCGCTGTCGGACATGCACTTGATCGGCGTCGAGCGGCCCACGCCGCGCGGGTCGAACCCGATCAGATCGAACCGGCGCAGCACGTCCAGCGGCAGCGCGTTGGTCAGGTACACCGCGGTGTCCACACCGGACCCGCCGGGGCCGCCCGGGTTGACCAGCAAGGAGCCGATGCGGTCCTTCTGGCTGCCGACCCGGGCCCGGATCAGCGAGATCTGGATCTTCTCGCCGTCCGGCTTCGACCAGTCGGCCGGCACGTCGATCTTCGCGCAGTGGAACTGGAAGCTCTTGGAGACGTGCGGGTAGACCTCCTGCGCCACATCGGAACAGGGGGTCCACATGCCGTCCTGGGTGGCCGCCGGGGCCGCGCCCTCGCCGCCGCCGAGGCCGCGCGGCAGGAAGCACGCGGCCGACAGCAATGCCGCCATGGCCAGGATCAGCATCCGGCGTACTCGCATGGTCTTCCCTCCGGCAGACGGCTGTGATCGGGTTCGAGCCTACTTGCCCGGTTCACCCCCGGCGGCGAGGACCTCGGCGACGTCGAGCCGGATCGGGCGCTCGAGCTGCTCATAGGTGCACGACGCCGGGTCGCGGTCGGGCCGCCAGCGCAGGAACTGACCGGGATGGCGCAGCCGGTCGCCCTCCATCGCGTCGAACCCGACCTCGACGACCAGCTTGGGCTCCAGGCGCTCGAACGAGGTGTCCTTGCCGGAGTTCCAGCGGTTCGGGGCGGCGGGGATGCGCTGGCCGGCCACCGGCTCGTTCCACGGATGCTCCGCCGGATCCCGGTACGCGGCGATCTCGTCGAGCAGTTCCGACCGGCGCGCGACGCTGAACGCCGAGGTGACCCCGATCGAGTGCAGTACGCCGTCGTCGTAGAGGCCGAGCAGCAGCGAGCCGACCACCGGACCGGACTTGTGCCAGCGGAAACCGGCCACGACCGCGTCGAGCGTACGCGCGTGCTTGATCTTTTTCATGAGCCGCTTGCCCGGCACGTAGAGCAGGTCGGCGGGCTTGGCGATGAGGCCGTCGAGCCCGGCGCCCTCGAACTCCTCGAACCACCGGTGCGCGGTGGCCGCGTCCGTCGTGACCGGGGTGAGGTGCACGGGGGGCTTCACCTGCGCGAGGGCCTCGGCGAGGCGGGCGCGGCGCTGTGGGAAGGGGAGCCCGGTCAGGTCCTCGTCGCCGAGCGCGAGCAGGTCGAACGCGACGATCTCGGCGGGCGTCTCGACGGCGAGCTTCTGTACGCGGCTGGCGGCCGGATGGATGCGCTGTGCGAGCAGCTCGAAGTCGAGCTTGGGCAGGACGCCCGGGTCGCGCCGGACCACGATCAGCTCGCAGTCGATGACGCTGCGCTCGGGCAGCTGCGCGAGCGCCTGGTCGACGACCTCGGGGAAGTAGCGCGTCAGGGTCTTGCCGCCGCGGCTGGCCAGCTCGACCTCGTCCCCGTCGCGGAAGACGATGCAGCGGAAGCCGTCCCACTTGGGCTCGTAGCTCATCCCCGGGTCCTCCGGGATCGCCGGCACGGCCGTGGCCAGCATGGGTTCCAGTGAGATGTCGAGCGGAAGCTTCATGCGGCAAGTCTTCCACCGCCCCCTGACATCCCGCTCGCCCCACGCGGATCACCTGCTCACGGGGCGCGTGAGAGAACGACGAATGTGCCTTCATGGTCCCGAAATGATCGAGACTCTTGTGCTTTTAGGAAAGTTTACTTATAACTTCATCCATGGGTGAGCCAGCTCACCGTCCTGCCGGTCGGCGTGGACGGCGGGCGGGCGAACCGCGGGGGGACAGCGCAAGACGCGCCGGACGCCACAGCGTACGGCCGCGGACAGGGATCAGCGACGCGCAGGAGAGTGCAAGTGATCTACAAACGCGCAAGTCTCGCCGCCGCGGTGGCGGCACTCGTCACGGCGGGGGCCGGAATCCTCGCCGCTACCGCCGTCTCCGCCCCGGCCCAGGCCGCGGCGAGCAGCGGCGGCGCCAAGTTCGCGTACTTCACGCAGTGGGGCGTCTACGGCAACGCGTACTACCCGAAGAACCTCGACACCTCGGGTGTTGCCGGCAAGCTCGACTTCCTCGTGTACGCCTTCGAGAACATCAGCCCGACGACACTGTCCTGCTTCGAGGCCACCTCGGCGGCTTCGCAGGACGAGAACAACCCGAACGCGGGCGACAACGCCGGTGACGCGTTCGCGGACTACCAGAAGTCCTACGGTGCCGACATCAGCGTCGACGGCGTCGCGGACGTGTACAACCAGCCGATCGTCGGCAACTTCAACCAGCTGAAGAAGCTGAAGGTGAAGTACCCGAACCTGAAGATCCAGCTGTCCATCGGCGGCTGGACGTACTCGAAGTACTTCTCGGACGCGGCGGCCACCGCGGCGTCGCGGCAGAAGCTCGTGTCGTCCTGCATCGACATGTTCATCAAGGGCAACCTGCCGGTCCAGGGCGGCTACGGCGGCACGGGCTCGGGTGCCGGGATCTTCGACGGCATCGACATCGACTGGGAGTACCCGGGCGCGCCCGGGCACACCGGCAACCACTACGCCGCCGCCGACATGCAGAACTACACGCTGCTGCTGCAGGAGTTCCGTACGCAGCTCGACGCGTACGGCGCCTCGGTCGGCAAGAAGATGTACCTGACCGCCGCGGTGCCGGCCGGCCAGGACAAGATCATGCACATCGAGACGAACAAGGTCGGCAACTACCTCGACTACGCCAACGCCATGACGTACGACATGCATGGCGCGTGGGACGCGACCGGCCCGACCAACCACCAGGCCCCGCTCTACACCGTGGCCAACGACCCGATGACCCCGGTCCCGCCGGGCAGCGGGAAGTACAGTGTGGACGCCGCCGTGAAGGCGTGGACCGCCGGCGACTCGTCGTACGGCATCGCGGGCGGCTTCCCACCGGCCAAGCTGACCGTCGGGTACCCGCTGTACTACCGCGGCTGGACCGGCGTACCGGCGGGGTCGAACCACGGCCTCTACCAGTCCGCGACGGGTGGCGCGGCAGGGCACCCGCTCTCGGGCAGCGTCGCGGGCGTCTCGTTCTACAAGGAACTCACCGGATTCGTCGACAACCCCTCGTACACGTACTGGGACGACGCGACGAAGTCGGCGTACTTCTACGACGGGACGACCTTCTGGTCGGGCGACAACGCGCAGTCCATCAAGGCCCGCGCGGACTACGCGCACTGCCAGGGTCTCGGCGGCGCCATGATGTACTCGCTGGAAGCCGGCGACCCGGGCCAGACCCTGTTCAACGCGGTCGTCAACTCCGTCAACGCCGCGACGCCCGGTTGCGTCGGACCGTCCTCCAGTCCGTCCGCCTCGACCTCGGCGTCCGCCTCCCCGTCGGCCTCGGCCTCGGCCAGCCGCTCGGCGAGCCCCAGCCCGTCCACGTCCCCGACCAGCGGCTGCACGGCGGCGGCCTGGGTGGCGGCGACGGCGTACAACGGCGGTGCGGTGGTGTCCTACAACGGCCACCAGTACACCGCGAAGTGGTGGACGCAGGGCAACCAGCCCGACCTGAACGTCGGCGACGGCAAGCCGTGGACGGACAACGGCCCGTGCGGCCCGACGACGTCCCCGTCGGCGTCTCCCTCGGCGTCCCCGTCGCGGTCGGCCTCGCCGTCCCCGTCGGTCAGCCCGTCCAAGTCCGCGTCCCCGTCGCCGTCCACGACCGGGTCCTACCCGGCCTGGACCGCGAACCACGCGTACGCGGCGGGTGACCTGGTCACGTACGGCGGGCACACCTACAAGTGCCTCCAGCCGCACACCTCGCTGGTCGGCTGGGAACCGCCGAACGTCCCGGCCCTCTGGCAGCTCATCAGCTGATTCTCTGAAACAAACTCTCTGAGACGAAGGCCGGCGCTCTCTCCCATGGGGCGCCGGCCTTTCCGCACCTCAAGATCAAATTCAAGATCTTTTTAAAGATTTTGTCCCGGGTTCGTCGATCTCACTTCCGCTCCTCCCGCGGGAGACCGTTGCGCCCCTATCGCTGCGCTCCGGGGACTCCACTGCCAGCACAGTGGGGCGAAGCATCGTTCACCGTCGTCCGGTCACCGTTTACCCCGAACCCCGCCCCGGCCTTTGTCGCGACTGTCCGAAATGGTGGTTGGGTGGGTCGGCTTGCTGGTGACCGTTCGCGGCGGGGATGTAGTTTTCGGGGCTGTTCTCTCGATCCATTGCGGCTGGGATGTCGATTCGGGCTGGTTTTCTACATCCGCCCGCTGTGGATCTTGGGTGCGGGTGCGTTTTTACATCTCGGCCGCTGTGGATCATGCCCAAGCCGTCAGGCCGTCCCGGGTGGTCCGGGATGCGGGAACGGTCTTCCGTCATGTGGGCGCCGGGCCTGGGTTTCTTGATCGTTTGCGGCTGGGGTGTAATTCTGGCCCGATCTGCATGATCGTTTGCGGGTCAGGTGTAGCAATAGCCGGTCAGTGCGCTCCGGAACCGTAAACGATCATGCGGGAGGCGGCTGTTCTGCACCTCAGCCGTAATCGATCACCCGCCCGACCGGGCGGGCGGCCGCACAAGTTGGACAGTCGGGACAAAGTCCGGTGGGGGTTGGGGTGAGAGGGTGACCGGGCCGCGGTGGATGATGCTTCGCCCCACAAACCTGGCAGTGGAGGTCCCGCCCGGGTTTGGCGGGGCCGGAGCGGTCTCCCGCGCGAGGAGCGGAGGTGAGATCGACGAACCCGGGACAAAATGCTCTCACGGATCTTTATTAGAACGACTTGAACGACCGGATCGGCATGCGGGGGCCGAACCGTGGCGCGCCGATGCCCTCGCGGAGCAGGAGTTGGCAGACGCGGCCGCGGTGACCTCGGAAGGGCTCCAGGAGTTCGAGCATCCGCTCGTCGGTGGCGCGTGGTTCGCCCGCGAGCGCCCAAGCGACCTGGTTCTTGAGGTGGTAGTCCCCGACGCTGACCGCGTCCGGATCGCCGTACGCGTTGCGCAGCACCTCGGCCGTCGTCCACACCCCGATGCCGTGCACGGCGAGGAGGCGTTGCTCGGTCTGTACGCGTTCGCGCAGCGGCCAGGGCTGCCGGGCGACGCGCAGGACGGTGTCGGCGCGCTTCTGTTCGAGGCCGAGCGGGTGGAAGTCGTAGTACCGCAACGCCGCCACCTGCTCCTGATGCGGCGGCAGGAGGAGGGACGCGTGCGGACCGGGCGCGGACTCCCGGAACTTGCGGACGATCGCCGAGTACGCCTGGTACGCCTCCTTCCCGGTGACCTTCTGCTCGCATATGGCCCGCAGGACGTGCGGGAAGACGAGGCCCGTGGCGGGCAGCCGGAGCCCGGCGTGCCGGCGGGCGAGGTCGGCGACGAGCGGATGGGCGGCGGCCAGCTCGGCGAAGGCGGTGAGGTCGTCGCGGAGCCCGTAGACGGCGTCCGCCCGGTCGAGGAACCACTCCGCCCCGTCCCCGTACGCTTCCGCGGTCCCGTCCGGGTGCAGGCCGAGCGATCCGGGCCCGGACGGCGTACGCCCGGCGAGCCAGAAGACGCCGTCGATGAACCGGACGGACGGGTCATGCCGGCCGAGGGACAGCTGGCCGAGCGAGCCGGCGAAGTCGTACCTCGCCGGCAGCTCGATGGTCCTGGTCAGCCGGTGCATGCCGACCATTGTGCCTGGGCGGCTCCCCTGGGCCCGTCTTCCGGATCATCCGTGGTCCAGGAGACGGGACTCTAGCGGGCCGAGGCGCTCACCAGTGCCCGCTGGAGGAGCTTGGTGTCGCCGAGCATCCGGCGCAGCCGCTGTTCCAGGCCGCCGATCGGGATGAGCTGCTGAGGTGCCCGCGGATCCTTGACGACGCTCGACGCGTACCGGGGGAGGGTCGCGCAGGACAGGTGGGCCAGGTCGATCGCGGCCTGCGGGGACAGCTCGGCCGAGCATTCGACCCGCACGACGCCCGACCAGGGGATCGCCATCCCGCCGGGCTGGCGCAGGTACCAGGTGTAGCGCGTCCAGCGGCCGCCGATCCGGAACACCGGCGTACGCTGCCCGGGCGCGAGCTCGCTGACGACCGGGAGCAGGTGGTCGGGCAGGTACTGCTTCTGCTGCGTCTTGGCGTAACCGAGGACGCGTGGGGGTGCGCCCGGTCCCCGGAGCGGGCCGTCGACCACGATCAGCTCGTCGCCGCCGTCGGCCAGCGTGGTGAGGACGTCCGCGGTGGTCTGCTGCTCCAGGTGCATCAGCGCGGACTGCGCCGCGGCCATCAGATCGGCGTCCTGGGCGCCCTCGATGAGCCTGGCCGTGTAGCGGATCGAGCCGCCGGCGGCCGCCACATCGGACTGGTCCCGGGCGGCGGTGAAGATGGTCCGCTCGACCTGTGCCGCCGCGACCTGGGCCCCGGTGGCGGTGCAGCGGACCACGCCGGCCGCGTACGAACAGGCCAGTCCGGGGTAGGGCGGCAGGCCGCCGGAGCCGGCCGTCCAGATACGTGCGTCGATCCGGCGTACGCCGTCGACCATGAGGACGGTGGCCGGCGGGGTGAGGCCGGCCGGCGCGCTGAGCGGGCGCCACTCGCTCGCGGGCAGCTCCACGTCGACGTCGAGTCCGTCGGCGGGGCTGCCCGGGGCCGCGTCGAGGCTCGCGCCGTACGACGGGTCCCAGGCATCGACGTGGAAGCTCATGGCCAGATTTCTACCCGATCCTGTCAACTCGGGCGGACCGGCCGTCTTTGCGTACCTCGAAGCGGACAGGTATGCGTTCGGCCAGCGCCGCGACGTGGGTGACGACGCCGACCATCCGGTCGCCGCGGGCCGCGAGGTTCTCCAGGGTGGCCGCCACCGTGTCCAGCGTGGCGGAGTCGAGCGTGCCGAACCCCTCGTCCAGGAGGATGGATTCGAGGCTGGCCGTGTGCGCCAGGCCGGCCAGCTGGTCGGCGAGGGCGAGCGCGAGCGCCAGGGAGGCCTGGAACGTCTCGCCGCCGGAGAGCGTACGCACGGCGCGGGTCAGCCCGGCGTCGTGGTGGTCGACGACGTAGAACTCCCGCGCCCGGTGCACGAGGTCGTACTGGCCGCCGGACAGCTCCTGCAGGATCGTCGAGGCGCCGAGGACCAGCGCGTCGAGGGCCTCCTCCAGCAGCCAGGCCTCGAAGTTGTTGGCCTTGAGGTGCTGGGCGAGCATGGCCGCGACGACCTTGTCGGCCTCCACGGCGGCGCGCTGCTGACGGAGATCGTCGGCCCGCCGCCGCGCGTCCAGTACGCGTTCCCGCCCCGCCGCCGCCCGCTCGACCGCGATGGTGACCGCCTTCTCCAGGCCGGCGATCTCCTTCGGCATCATGACCTCGGCGATCCGGAACCATTCGGCGACCTTGGCCAGCAGTTCCTGTTCGGTGCGGCTGGCCTCGGCCACAGCCTGCTCGGCGGCGGCCCGGTCGGCGCCGACCTTCCCGGCGGTCGTGGCCGCCCAGTCGGCCAGCACCTGCCACGCGACCCGCAGATCGTCGCGCTCGACCGGCGGCGGAGTGCCGATCGGGGCGACCGTGTCGCGGGCGGCGTCGAACACCCGCCAGGCCGAGCGCAGCTGATCCTCGGCGCGCTGCAGCTGCGTCTGGGCCGCCCGCTGCCGCTCGGCAGCCTGCTTGCGTTCCACTGTGGATCGTTCGAGATCGGTTTCGGCTTCGCGTCGTACCGCCAGGCGCGCGGCCAGCTCCTCGTCGCTGGGCGCGGTCGCGAGCGCCTCCTGGATCCGGGCCACCTGCTGGGCCAGTTCCTCGACCTTGGCGCGCACGGAGGCGAGCCGGCGGTCGGTCTCGCGGGCGGCCTGGTCGCGTTCGCCGCGCGCCGCCTCCGCCTTCTCCGCCGCCGCCCGAGCCTGCTTCAGGCGGTCCTGGGCGGCGACGGTGGCGCCGACCGACCGCTGCTGCGGCAGGGTCGTGACGATCTGCTCGCAGACCATGCACGCCTCGCCGGCATGCAGCAGCGGGCGCAGGACGGCGACCCGGTCGGTGTTGCGGGCGTCCTCGAGCACCTGCTGAGCGTGGCCGAGGGCGGTGGCCGCGCTGTCCGCCACACCCCGGACCCGGTCCAGGTCGCGGACGGCGGTGTCGTGCTCCTCCTGTGCCTTCGCGAGCGCGGCGGCGCCCTGCTTCTGCCGGGCCAGACCGGCGGCGAGATCCTGCCGCGACTTCACGAAAGCCTGGGTCTCGGCCGGGTCCGCGGTGGTCGCCAGCCGCGCCCTCGCCTTCTCCTCGGCCTCCTCGGCGGCGGTCAGCACCTCGGCCGCGGCCGACACCCGTTGCCGGGCCTCGTCGGCGGCCCCCGCGAGGTTGACCGCTCCGGCGTCCGGCCGGATCCGGCCGAGCGCGGCCAGCTGGCCGTCCAGGGTGGCGAGCTTCTCCACGGCGGCCTGCCGGCGCGCGTCCAGCGCCGTGAGCCGCGGCGCCTCGGCCGCCAGCCGGTCGGCGAGGTCGCGGACGGCGGTGACCCGGTCCTCCGCGTCGGCCAGCCGCTCGTCCGAGGACTCCTCGGTCGCCTCGGCCAGGACGCGCTCCGTCGCCGCCAGCTGGTTGACGGCGGCCTTCTCGCGCTCGGCGGCCTTCTCCCGGATCTTGTCGTAGACCTCCAGCCCGAGCAGCTTGACCAGGATCTCCTGGCGCTCGGCCGGCTTGGCGTGCAGGAACGCCGCGAACTCGCCCTGCGGCAGCAGGATGCACTTGATGAACTGGTCGTAGGGCAGGCCGACCACGTCCACCACGGCGCCGTCGAGCTCGTTCGGCGTACCGGCGAGGATCTGGCCCAGCTCGTCGATCGGCTCGCCGCCGTCGAGGGAGGCCGGATTGAAGTTGTTCGGCAGCAGCTGCAGACCCGCGTGCTTGGTCGCGACCCGGCCCTTGCCGTCGCGGCGCACGACCCGGCTCACCGCGTACCGGCGGCCGCCGGACTCGAAGATCATTCGAACGGCCGCCTCCACACTGGACGGAGCCAGCGCGTTCGCCACCGTCTTGCCGCTCCACCGCGGCACCTGGCCGTAGAGCGCGAAGCAGATCGCGTCGAGCAGCGTCGACTTGCCGGCGCCGGTCGGCCCGACGAGCGCGAAGAAGTCCGCGTCGGTCAGGTCGACGACCGTCGGCTCCCGGAAGACCGTGAACCCCCGCAGGTCCAGCCGGAGCGGGCGCACTCAGCTCACCTCCTGGTACAGCTGCTCGAACAGGCGCTGCGTCGCGGGATCGTCGTGGCCCCGGTCGCGCAGGTAGTCGGCGAAGAGATCGGTGGGAGAGCGCTCGGCGCGCGTCGTCCGGCTCGGCTTGTCCCCGTCCAGCAGGGCGGGGTCGACCCGGATCTCCAGCGCGCGCGGCAGCATCTCCTGCACCTTCTCCCGCAGCCCGGCGTGCGGCTTCTCCTGCACGATCACGCGCAGCCAGTCCTCGCCCGGCTCCAGCGAGGCCAGCTCCTCCAGCGTCCCCCGGACGGTACGCAGACGCGTCGTCACCGGCAGCGGCACGGCCCGGACGAGGGCCGTCGTGTCGGCGGTCGCCTCGACGACCGTCACCGACGGCTCGTTCTCGCCCTCGCCGAAGTCGATCGCGATCGGGCTGCCGCTGTAGCGCACCGGGCACGCGCCGGGCATCGTCTGCGCCCGGTGCAGGTGGCCCAGCGCCACGTAATGCGTGTTCGACGGGAAGACGGTGGTGGGGACGGCGTACCCGAGGATGGTGTGGGCCTCCCGCTCGCCGCCGCCCATCGCCGCGCCGACGACCGTCAGGTGCGCGGTCACGAGGTTCACCGCGGCCGGGTCGGAGAAGCCCTCGGCCGCGATCGCCGACAGCAGCCGGGCGAGGTGGTCGGCGTAGGTGCTGTGGGCCTCGGCCTGGGTCAGCTCGAACATGTCCAGCGCGCGGACCGCGTACCGCTGGGAGAGGAAGGGCAGGGCGATGCACCGCCACGGCTCGCCGCCCGGCGTGACCCCGGTGATGAGGTGGTCGTCCGGCTTGTCCGAGACCCGGCCGCGCAGGTGCAGGTTCTCGGTCTCGGCGAAGACCCGCAGCGCGTCGAGGGCCGGGCCGTTGTCGTGGTTGCCGGCGATCACGATCACCTCGGCGACCTGCCGCAGCGCCGCCAGCGCCCGGTAGACGACCTTCTGCGCCTCGGGCGTCGGTGCGGCGGTGTCGAAGAGGTCGCCGGCCACGATGATCAGGTCGGGCCGCTCCTCGCGGGCCACGCCGATCACCGCGAACAGCGCGGCCAGCTGCTCGTCCGACCGGGACTGTCCCTTGAGGACCTTCCCGACGTGCCAGTCGGAGGTGTGCAGGATCTTCACGCCGGAAGCCTCCCGGGGTCGCTGTGGATCAGAACGGGATGTCGTCGTCGGAGATGCCGCCGTCGCGGGCCGCGCCGACCACGGTGAACGGGTCGGTCGCGCTGACCATGCTGGCCAGCGTCGCCCGCGGGGCCGCGCCCGCCTCGGACGGTCGCGTCGCCCACGCCGGGAACGGGAACTCGACCGCCAGCGGCACCGGGATCTCCGGCTGCGCCACGAACATCGTGCCCGGCTTGGCCAGCAGCGCCCGCTGCCGTTGGGTCGGCGGGAGGAACCCGTATTCGGGGCGGGACGCCTCGGCGGGGTCGAGCCGGCCGACGACGCGGACCGCGGAGTTGGAGACGATGCGGCGCTCCACTTCGGACGCGGTCTGCTGGGCGCCGATCAGGATCACGCCGAGGGACCGGCCCCGCTCGGCGATGTCGAGCAGCACTTCCTTGATCGGGCTGGAGCCGTCGCGCGGCGCGTACTTGTTGAGCTCGTCGAGGACGACGAAGAGCAGCGGCTTGGCGGTGCCCGCCTTCTCCTTGCGCTCGAACTCGGTCTTCAGCGTGACGCCGACGACGAACCGCTGCGCGCGGTCCGGCAGGTTGTGCAGGTCGACGACGGTGACCTGGCCCGCCTCGGCGGTGCTGATCTGGTGCGCACGCCCGCCCGGCAGGTCGCCCCGGATGAGCCGGCCGAGGTCGCGCTTGCTGGCGATCAGCCGCCGCGCGAAGGCGTTGACCGTGCCCAGGCCGACCGCGCTGCCGGTCCAGCCGGACCGCGTCTCGTCGTCGTTGAGCTGCTCGACCACGTAGTCCACGAAATCGTCGTAGCTGCCGAGCCGGCGGCCGCCGATGCTCAGCGCGCCGCCCGCGGGCAGCGCCTCGCGGGCGAGGTGCGCGGTGACCGCGTGCACGACCATCGTGTACTGCTGGCGCTCGTCGTCGGCGTCGGCGAAGACGTAGGGCAGCAGGCGCTGCTCGGCGAACTCGGCCAGGGTCCAGTAGAAGGGGTCCACGCCGGTCAGCCGGCTCGCCACGTCCGGGCTGCCGGAGGGGTCGCCGGCCCGCGCCGGCGCGAACACCGTGACCTGCTTGAAGGCGCCGGCGTCCAGGCCGAGCTTGTGGTACGCCTCCCGCGTCGGCGCGTCCAGCCGGTTGTTCTCGTGGTCGAGGAAGAGGAGGTCCTCACCTTTGACGTTGAAGATCAGCGCCTTGGTGTTGGCCGATTCCGCCTTCGAGCCGAGCACACCCGAATTGAAGATCGAATAGAGCAGGAAGGTGGCGAAGCTCGTCTTCGTCGCGACGCCCGAGATGCCGGAGATGCTGACGTGCGCGCCCCGGCTGCCGTCCAGGAAGTCGGCGTTCAGGTAGAGCGGCGCGCCGTCGCGACCGGTGCCGATGGGCAGGCGGCGGCGCATCCGGTCGAAGCTGAGCGCCGCGTCGCGGGTCTCGCCCTCGGCCCGGTACGCGACCGCGCCCGGCGCCGGCGGCACGTAGACCTCGGGTTCGACCCGGGTGACCGTGATCTCGGCGGCCTCCTGGACCATCGCGGGCAGCATGCCGTCGGCGATGGCGAAGACGTCGGACTCGAACGCGGCGCCCTCGTGCCGGGCACGCACGGAGGTCACGACGCCGGAGATGGTGACCGTGCCGCGGTCGGGCAGCTCGCGCTGGGTGACCACGACGTCGTCGAGCTGCAGGTACGCGTCGGAGCCCACGGCGACCCAGAAGGTCAGCGGGCTCGCGTCCTGCGTTCCGAGCACGCGCCCGACCGGCGTGCCCGGAGATGCGTCGTTGCTGGGGGTGCGCGCGGGGAAGCTCACGAGACAAGACCCTAGTGCCAACCTGCGACAAGACCGGGCCGGCGGGGCGTGCCGAGTCGTTTTGGCGACACCGGACCACCCCGCCGGGCAGCGGAAACTCTCAATAGAGGTTCATCTCAGAACGGCGTCACGCGTACGCCCCACGGGCCGGTGACGTGCTCGGGGGTGATCGTCAGGGTGACGACCTGCCCCGCCTTCTCCCGCAGTCCGGGGAAGGTCGTGCCGCCCACGTCCGGTCCGGCGGCGGTCAGCGTGATCCCGCAGCTCTGCTGGCTGTAGAGCCAGAACGAGCAGGTGTCCACCTCGACGCCGTCGACCGTCGCCCGCAGGATGCCGGGGGTGGCCGAGCCCATCGTCAGATCGAACGATCCGGTCCAGATGATCTGCCGGGTGATCGGCGCGGTGACGTCGTCGGCGCTGGTGAACAGATCGTCGTCCAGGTTGCGGAGGTCGTCGCCGTGATGGGTGCCCACCGGGATCTCCAGCGAGGGCAGTACGCTCGGCCGTGGCGGCAGCGGGTACTCGTCGAAGGCCACCGACTCGCCCACCGCCACGCCGATCACGGCGTCGTCCGGTACGGCGATGGGCGAGCTGCCGGGTGTCGGTCCGTTCCGGAACGTCGCGGCCTTGTCGGCGGTGACGGTCAGCGTGGCCGGCGTGCCGAGCACCACCCCGTACTTCGACCATTCGTCGACCTTCCACCGCCCGGTGCTGCCGTCGCCGCCGTCGCTGCAGCTGAATCCGGCGAACCCCCGGCCGTTGAGCTTGACCTTCAGGAAGAGCTGGGTGCCCTCCGGCGCGTGGAACGAGCAGGAATGGAAGATCGTGATCTCGTTCGATGTCGAAGTCGGCGTCCACGTCAGCGTCAGCGGCCCCGCCGAGTACGCCTGCCGGCCCGACGCGATCACGCGCGCTCCGCTCGCGTACTCGGGGAAGCCGTTGATCGTCCTGGGGGACGGTGTGGCCGCCGGCGTGGGCGCGGACCGGTGGGCCGGCGTGCCGATGATCAGGCCGGTGACCAGGACGGCGACCGCGGCGACGGCGGCGACCGCGCTGGCGGCGAGGCGGCGCCGGCGCCGCACGATCCGCGCGCGTACCGAGATCATCCGCAGCCCGTCGAGCGACGGCGCGCCGGCGGAGCGCTGCTCCATGAGCTCCTTGAGGTCCATCACTTCAGCACTCCTTCCAGCGCGAACGCGTCGTCGACCCGCAGCTTGGCCAGGGCGCGGGCGGCCTGGCTCTTGACCGTGCCGAGCGAGACGCCGAGCGTCTCGGCGATCTCGGCCTCGGACAGTTCCTCGAAGTAGCGCAGCACCAGCACCGCGCGCTGCCGCCGCGGCAGCCGGCCCAGCGCCTGCCACACCTGGTCACGGGTGTCGACCTGGGCGGTCCGGTCGGCGACGGCGGCCTCCGGCAGGGTCTCGGTCGGCCGTTCGTTGCGCCATCGGCGCCGCCACCAGGTCGCATAGGTGTTGACCAGGATCGCCCGCACGTAGGGCTCGGGATCGGCGTCGATGCGCTTCCAGGCGCCCCAGGCCCGGACCAGGGCGGTCTGCAGGAGGTCCTCGGCGAGGGCCCAGTCATGAGTCAGCAGGAAGGCTGTTCGCAGAAGGCGCGGCGAGCGAGTCGCCACGAAGTCCTCGAAAGTCGAGTCGGACACCGGCATCTCTCCTCAGGGGTCGCCGATATTACGACCCGGCCCGGAGATAGGTTGCCCGGCGCCGACCCGATTTTCCGCGGGCCCGCGACCGGCGGGACCTCAGCGCGAACGCCGGTACCGCAGGAGCAGCGCCCCCTCGGCCGGCAGCGCGTGTACCAGCCGCAATCCCCGGGCGGCATGCTGCTGCCCGGTGACCAGCCGGGGCGCGCCCGGCCCCGCGAGCAGCGGCGCGAGCGTCAGGCACACCTCGTCCACCTCGTCCCGCGCGGTCAGCCACCCGGTCAGCCCGGGTCCGCCCTCGCACAGCAGATGGGTCAGCCCCAGTTGCCGCAGCGCCGCGACCGGCTCCTCGGTGCCGACCAGATCGGCCACGCCCGCCAGCGGATGGCCGGCCGGCGCCGCCCGCGTCACGATCAAGGGCCGCACCGGCGCGGACGCCAGCGCCGGATGTCCCGGATCCAGGTCCAGGCGGTTCGAGAAGACCACCAGCCTCGGGTACGCCGAGAGCCCCGCGCCGACGCGCCACTCCCGTCGCGCCGCGTCCAGGGTCAACGGCCGGTACGCCTCCTGCCGGAACGTCCCGGCCCCGACGAGCAGCGCGTCGCAGGTCATCCGCAGCAGCCGGAAGACCTCCTTGTCGGCCGGGCTGGACAGGGCGGTGGACAGCCCGTCCACGGCGGCCGCCCCGTCGACGCTGGTCACAAAGTTGATCCGCACCCCCGGCGTACGCGGATACCGGGCCAGCAGCCACTCGTCGATCACGGACGGAATTATCGCGGGCTGGTGACGAGGACGAGCCGGTCGCCCTCCCGAAGGCTCTGGACCCGGCCGTACGGCAGGGCGTGCCCGTCGCGCAGGACCGCGATCACGGGTTCGGGGCAGTCGCGTACGGAGCGGCCGACCTCGGTCGCGGCGACGGGACGTTCGATGAGGTCGAGTCCCTCGCCGTGGATGAGCAGGTCGTTGAAGACCTCGCTGATCGCGGGGGAGCGGGCGGCCACGCCCAGCAGCCGGCCGGCGGCCTCGGACGACGTGATCACCGCGTCCACCCCGGAGCGCAGCAGGAGCGGCTCGTTCTCGGCCTGCCGGATGGCGGCCACGACCGTGCACCTGGTGTTCAGCTGGCGGACGGTCAGGGCGACGAGGACGGCCGTGTCGTCCCGGTCGGTCGCGACGATGACCTTGTCGGCCGTCTCGACCGCCGCCTTCCGCAGCACCGCACCTCTCGTCGCGTCCCCGAGTACGCCGGCGAACCCGTCGTGGTTGGCCTCGTCGACCCTGGCCGTGTGGGTGTCGACGACGACGAACTCGGCCGGCGTGTGCCCGTGCTCCAGCAGCGTCTTGATCGCCGTGAAGCCCTTGGTGCCGTAGCCGACCACGATCGTGTGCCCGCTCAATTGCTGCCTCCAGCGGTTGCGCCGCAGTTGGTCGCGCGTACGCCGGGTGAGCACCTCGAACGTGGTGCCGACCAGGACGGCCAGGAAGGCCACCCGCAGCGGCGTGATCAGCACGATGTTGGTGATCCGGGCGGCGTCGCTGACCGGGACGATGTCGCCGTAGCCGGTCGTCGACAGGGTCACGGTCGCGTAGTACAGGGCGCCCAGCCAGGTCAGCCGGTCGTGGTTGGCGTCCTTGTAGCCATTGCGGTCGAGCATGACGACGAAGACGACCAGGATGAGGATCGCGATCGCGTACCCGACCCGGCGGCCGATCTGCTTCAGCGGCTGGGTGACAGCCCGCTCGGGCAGCCGGATCGCACCCCGGTCGGTGTCCTCGGGCGTACCCTCCTCCGCCATGTCCACACTGTATGCGGCCTATAGGCGATTCATGCCGAGTTCACAGGCGCGTCGCCGCCGTTCGGCCGGTACGCGATTGGACCGGTCGGCGGAGGCGTCACTGGTCGGAAGGCGTGACCTCGGTATCGACCCGGGTAACAACTTGGGAACGCTCCCATCCGCCGCTTGACACCGATGTAACCTCACGGCAATCTCATGGGAGCGCTCCCGGCTGTGTGGTCCACGCCACTCCGAGCAGCGAGCGGATCCACCCCCACCTGCACTGACATCGACCTGAGAGGGGTCTTTCGATGGGCGTAACCCCGCGCCGCCGTGCCCTCGCGGCGGCCGCTGTTCTCGCCGTGGCCGCCCTGGGCCTTACGGCTTGCGGCGACAGCAAGGACAAGTCGTCCTCCGGCTCGGAGCAGATCACGTTGAACGTCGACGTGTTCGGTAACTTCGGTTACGAGGAGCTCTACAAGCAGTACATGCAGGAGCACCCGAACATCAAGATCGTTGAGCGCGGTACGGGCTCCCAGCTGGGTGACTACACCCAGCAGGTGACGCAGCGCCTCGCGGCCGGCAGCGGCCTTGGGGACGTCATCGCGATCGAGGAGGGCATGAGCATCGACATCATGGCCAAGTCCTCGAACTTCGCGGACCTGGGCCAGTACGGTGCCAAGGACCTCGCGGGCAACTTCCTCGACTGGAAGCAGAAGGCTGTCACGACCTCTGATGGCAAGATCATTGGTCTCGGCACCGACGTCGGCGGCATGGCCATGTGCTACCGCACCGACCTGTTCGCCAAGGCGGGCCTGCCCACCAACCGTGATGACGTCTCCAAGCTGTGGCCCACGTGGGACGACTACATCAACGTCGGCAAGACCTTCAAGTCGAAGGTCCCGGACGCGGGCTTCATCGACGCCGTCACCAACACGTACAACTCCATCCTGATGCAGGAGGCCGGCAACACCACCGGCTACACCTACTTCGACCCGCAGGGCAACTACGTCGCGGACAGCAACCCGGCCGTCCAGAAGGCCTGGAACACCTCGGTCGCGATCCTGAACGCCGGCCTGTCGGCGAAGCTGCAGGCGTGGACCGACCAGTGGAACGCGGGCTTCAAGAACGCCAAGTTCGCGACCATCGCCTGCCCCGCCTGGATGACCGGCTACATCACCACCCAGAACGGCGACGCCGGCAAGGGCAAGTGGGACATCGCCAAGGTCCCGGGCAACGGTGGCAACTGGGGCGGCTCCTGGCTCGGCGTGCCGAAGCAGAGCAAGCACCAGAAGGAGGCCGCTGAGCTGGCCAAGTTCCTGACCAGCCCGGCCGGTCAGATCGCCGCCTTCAAGTCGAAGGGCAACCTGCCCTCCTCGCCGCAGGCGCTGGACGACCCGGCCGTCAAGGCCGCTGTGAACGAGTACTTCAGCAACGCCCCCACCGGCCAGATCTTCGGTGACGGCGCGAAGCAGCTGAAGCCCGTCTACCTGGGTGCCAAGAACGTTCCGGTCCGCACTGCGGTCGAGAACGCGCTGCGCACCGTCGAGCAGGGTACGCGCCAGGCGGACGCCGCCTGGGCCGCGGCTGTCGCGGACGGCAAGAAGGCCGCCGCGTAACCAGGTTTCACGCAGGGCGCCGGTACGCGGGGCAAGCCGCGTACCGGCGCACAGCTACCTTGGGAGTAGTTCCAATGACCCTGCCGACCACGGCACCCCGGCCGACGCGTTCGGACCGGCGCCCGGCGGACCGCGAGCTTCCGCGGCCGGGCTGGGGGCGGTTCAGCAAGCTGGACACGAAGGCTTCGCCGTACCTCTACATCGCCCCGTTCTTCATCCTCTTCGGGATCTTCGGCGCGTACCCGCTCGTTTACACGGCCTGGGTCGCGCTGCACCACTGGGAGGTCGGCGCCGACACCCACACGTTCGTCGGGCTCGACAACTTCACGAAGATCCTGTCCGACTCGGACTTCTGGAACGCCGTCTACAACACGGTCGGCATCTTCGTGCTGTCGACGATCCCCCAGCTGCTGCTCGCGCTCGTCCTGGCGAACGCGCTCAACAAGCGGATGCGGGGCCGCACGTTCTGGCGGATGGGTGTGCTCATCCCGAACATCACGTCGGTCGCGGCCGTCTCCATCGTCTTCAGCCAGCTGTTCGGCCGGGACTTCGGCTTCATAAACTGGATCCTGCACTTCTTCGGCGTGCAGCCGTTCGAGTGGCAGGCGTACAAGTGGTCGTCCTGGATCGCGGTGTCCACGATGGTCGACTGGCGCTGGATCGGCTACAACGCGTTGATCTACCTGGCCGCCATGCAGTCCATCCCGAAGGACATCTACGAGTCGGCCTCGCTCGACGGCGCCTCGTCGCGGCGGCAGTTCTGGACCCTGACGGTTCCCATGCTGCGGCCCACGATCATCTTCACGGTGATCATCTCGACCATCGGCGGCCTCCAGCTGTACGCCGAGCCGCTGCTGTTCAACGGCGGCACGAACCCGTTCCTCGGTGGAACGCTGCGCCAGTCGCAGACGGTGACGATGTACCTGATGGAGCAGTTCTTCGGACGGTTCCAGTTCGGTGACATGGCCGCCGTGGCCTGGCTGCTGTTCCTGCTCATCATGATCTTCGCCGGGATCAACTACCTGATCACCTCCCGGCTGGAGCGCTCCGACAAGAAGTCGAGCAAGAAGCGCGGAGGTACGCGATGACCACGACCGCCGTGCGTACGCCCAGGTCGACGCCGACCCCGCCGGCGCCCAAGCGTCGCGGACGGGACATGTTCGCCGCGACGCCGCTCACCTACGTCATGATCATCGCGACCGTGGCCATGTCGGTGTTCCCGCTGTACTACATGATCGTGGTCGCGACGCGGACGAACGACACCGTCGCCAGCATCCCGCCGCCGCTCACGCCGGGCGGCAACCTCGGGTCGAACATGTCGCGCCTGCTCAACAACGAGAACGCGCAGTTCCTCACCGGCATGATGAACTCGGCGCTGTCGTCGCTGATGGTGACCGTGTCCGTGGTGTTCTTCTCGACCCTGGCCGGGTTCGCCTTCGGCAAGCTGCGCTTCCGCGGCCGCAACAAGTTCATGCTGGCCATCCTCATCACGATGATGGTCCCGGCGCAGCTCGGCGTCGTGCCGCTGTACATGCTCATGAACGACCTGGGCTGGACCGGCCGGCTGCCGGCCGTCACGGTGCCGTTCCTGGTCAACGGCTTCGGCGTGTTCATGATGCGGCAGTACGTCACGCAGTCGGTGCCGGACGAGCTGATCGAGGCGGCCCGCGTCGACGGCTGCAACACGTTCCGCATCTACTGGAGCGTGGTCCTGCCGGCCCTGCGGCCGGCCATCGCGGTGCTCGCGCTGTTCACTTTCATGGCGCAGTGGAACGAGTTCTTCTGGGCGTCCCTGGCCATGAACGACCCGTCCAACCCGACAGTCCAGATTTCGCTCAAATTGCTGTCGACCGGCTACTACAACGACTATGCGCAGGTGTTCGCGGGTACGCTGCTGTCCATCCTGCCGATGTTCATCGTGTTCATCGTTTTCGGCCGCCAGATCATCGGCGGCATCATGGAAGGTGCACTCAAGGCGTGACCAGCGACAACCGGACCTTCCCGGCCGACTTCCTGTGGGGTGCGGCCACCGCGTCCTACCAGATCGAGGGGGCCGTCGCCGAAGACGGCCGCGGCCCGTCGATCTGGGACACGTTCAGCCACACTCCCGGCCGGACGGTCAACGGTGACACCGGAGACGTGGCCGACGATCACTACCACCGAGTCGCCGAGGACGTCGCCCTCATGGCCAAGCTCGGGCTCAAGGCGTACCGGTTCAGCACGGCGTGGCCGCGCATCCAGCCGGACGGCCGGGGCCCGGCCAACCAGGCCGGCCTCGACTTCTACTCCCGCCTCGTGGACGAGCTGCTCGCCAACGGCATCCAGCCGTGGGTGACGCTCTACCACTGGGACCTGCCGCAGGCCCTGGAGGACCTCGGCGGCTGGCCGTCGCGGGAGGTCGCCGAGCGCTTCGCCGAGTACGCCGAGATCACGCACGCCGCCCTGGGCGACCGGGTCCGGCACTGGATCACGCTCAACGAGCCGTGGTGCACCGCGTACCTCGGCTATGGCAACGGCCACCACGCGCCGGGCCGCACGAACGGCGCGGACGCCCTCGCGGCGGTGCACCACCTGAACCTCGCGCACGGCCTCGCGGTGCGGGCGATCCGCGCGGCCGATCCGGGCGCGCAGGTGGGTGTCACGCTGAACCTGCACTCGCTGCTGGCCAAGACGGACTCGGCCGCCGACCAGGACGCGGTACGCCGCATCGACGGCATCGGCAACCGGGTGTTCCTCGACCCGATCTTCAAGGGCGAGTTCCCGGCCGACGTGGCGCGGGACGTGGCCGGGCTGACCGACCTGTCCTTCATCCAGGACGGTGACCTGGCGACCATCGCCGCTCCGCTCGACTTCCTCGGCGTGAACTACTACAGCCGCAGCGTCGTCAGCGGACCCGAGGACGACGAGGGCTTCCACGACTCGCACAGCGGGGCGTGGCCGGGCAGCGACAAGGTCCAGTTCCACACCCGAGGCCTGCCGGTGACGCAGATGGGCTGGGAGATCGACGCGCCCGGCCTGACCGCGCTGCTGGAGCGGGTGCACGCCGAGTACGGCCCGATCCCGCTCTACATCACCGAGAACGGGGCCGCGTACGCGGACGAGGTGGGCGCCGACGGCCAGGTCGCCGACCCCGACCGGATCGCGTACTACGACCTGCACCTGCGCGAATGCGCCCAGATGGCGGCGGACGGCGTACCTCTGCGGGGGTACTTCGCCTGGTCGCTCATGGACAATTTCGAATGGGCGTGGGGCTACGAGAAGCGGTTCGGACTGGTCCACGTCGACTACGCCACCCAGGTACGCACGCCGAAGGCGAGCTTCTCCTGGTACGCCGACGTGATCAGGAACAACGCCTTGATCACAGCACCGGATACCGGGAAGTAGAGTTCACAGGTATGGCAGCCACCCCGCGCGCCCGGTCGGCCGGGCGACCCACGCTGGACCAGGTCGCCGCCCATGCGGGCGTCGGCCGTGGAACGGTGTCCCGCGTCGTCAACGGTTCCCCACAGGTCAGCCCGGAAGCCCGGGCTGTCGTGGAGAAGGCGATCGAGGAACTGGGTTACGTGCCGAACCGGGCCGCGCGGGCCCTGGTCACACAGCGTACGGATTCGGTCGCGCTGGTGGTCTCCGAGTCCGGTGAGCGGCTGTTCGCCGAGCCGTTCTTCGCGGCCATCCTGCGCGGCATCTCCAACGCCCTGTCCGACACCCAGCTGCAGCTCTGGCTGGCCATGGCGCAGTCGCCGGCCGAGCGGCACCGGGTCGAGCAGCACCTGACCGACCAGCACGTGGACGGCGTACTGCTGCTGTCGCTGCACTACGCCGATCCGCTGCCGAACATGCTCGAATCGCGCGGCCTGCCGACCGTGATCTCGCCGCGGCCGGCCGACGGCGAGGGCTACTTCGTCGACGTCGACAACGTCGGCGGCGGCCGGATCGCCACCGAGCACCTGATCTCCTCGGGCCGCCGCACGATCGCCACCATCGCCGGTCCGCCCGACCTCGCCCCCGGCGTCGACCGCCTCGCCGGCTACGAGCAGGCCCTGCACAACGCGAAACTCCCGGTCCGCGACGAGCTCATCGCCCGCGGTGACTTCTCCGAGGCCTCCGGGTACGCGGAGATGCAGGCGCTGCTGGAACGCGTACCGGGGATCGACGCGGTCTTCGCCGCCTCGGACGTCATGGCCGCCGGTGCCCTGCGGGCGCTGCGCGAGGCCGGCCGGGTGGTGCCCCGGGACGTGGCCATCGTCGGCTTCGAGGACTCCGTCGTGGCCCGCCAGACGGATCCGCAGCTGACCAGCGTCTTCCAGCCGGTGGAGGAGATGGGCCGGCAGATGGCCCGGATGCTGGTCGACCTCATCCGGGGCGAGCAGCCGCCGAAGACGGTGCTGCTCGACACCCACCTCGTCCACCGCGCCAGCGCCTGACCCGCGCCCTCACTCTCGCCCCGACCCTCGCCCAAGATCCGCCCCAAGATCCCGTTTGGATCAGGGATCCGCACGTAATCTTGGTCCAAGATTCGGGTGATTTCCCTGACCCAAACGGGATCCTGGGGGGCGGATCTTGGGTGGATTTGTCGCCGTGATGGGCAGGCAATCGGCGCGTAACGCCAATGGGGCATTCTGGACGTCATTCTTCTGCGGAACACTTCGCACATGGGGAGGCGTCCATGCTGTTGCGCATCAGGGTCGCGCTGCCTGATCGACCGGGGTCGCTCGGTCAGGTCGCGCGTACCCTCGGCGTCGCCGGGGCCGACATCGTCCAGGTCGTCGTGCTCGAACGGGCCGTCGGCCGGGCCGTGGACGACTTCACCGTCGTGTGGCCGAGCGGGGCGAGCGTACGCCGCCTGATGTCCGGTCTCGGTGCGATGCCCGGGGTCCGCGTCGACGGGGTCTGGCAGGCGATCGGCGCTCCCGTGCACGGCGGCAACGACGCCGAGCTGCTGGCCCAGGTCGCCGTGCACCCGAACGACGGCCTCGCCACCCTGGTCGACGCCGTTCCCGGGCTGCTGGCCGCCGAGTGGGCCGCCGTCCTGGTCGTGCCGGCCGACTGGGCGCTGCGCAGCGCCGGCGGACGCCGGATCGAGGCGGCCGAGCCCGCCGTCGTCCACGCGAGCTGGCGGGCGCCGGAGTCCCCGAAACTGCCGGCCGTGACCCCGTTGCGGGCGCGGGCGCTCAGCGGCCCCGACGGCACCCGGTACGCGGTCGCGCCCTTCGGCCGGGCCGGACTGGTGCTCGTCACGGCCCGGGGCGGGGAGATCAACACGTTGCCGGCCGAGCCGGAGCCGTTCTTCGGCGTACCGGTCGACGACCTGCCGCACCCGCCGGCCGCCGCCTTCCACACCTCCGAGGTGGACCGCCTGGCCCAGCTCGTCCGCGCGGCCGCTCTGGTGCTGGGCGACCGCCTGGACCTGGTGAGCGCGCCGCCGGTCCGGACGCCGGCTCCGCTGAGCTGACCTTGATCGTGATCCCGACCACAGAATCCGGACGATTTCCCCTGGTAACCGCCGTGTAATGGCGGAGGATCAGGCTCAGGAGGAGGCAGCGGAGCCGATATCCCGATCGTTCGGCAGGGGGCAGACATGTCGTTGTGGCGCGTACGGGCGACGGTGGACGACCGGCCCGGCTATCTGGCGGTGCTGGCGGCGAGCCTCGCACTGCGCTCGGTGAACATCCTCTCCGTCCAGGTGCACACCACCGAGGCGGGCGCGGTCGACGACTTCCTGGTCGACGCGCCGGCCGGGCTCAGCGAGGCCGACCTGATGGCCGCCGTCGAGAAGGGCCGGGGCCGCGACGCCTGGATCGGCCGCGCCGACGCGCACGGGCTGGTGGATCCGCCGACGCAGGCCCTCGGGCACGCGCTGCGGCTGGTGTCCAACCCGGAAGGGCTTGGCGACGTGCTCAAGGCCCTGCTCGACTGCGAGGTCTCCTGGCGGCCGGCCCGCGGCGCCGTGCACTTCCTGCCCGACGAGCTGGCGGTCACCGACCCCGCCGGCGGGATGCTGGTCCTCAACCGGCGCCACCCCGCGTTCACCCCCGCCGAGTACGCCCGGGCGCAGGCCCTGGCCGAGATCGCGGCCCAGGCCACGGCGGCCCAGCTCGTGCAGGCCAGCCTGCTCCTGCCGGACGGATCGGAGCTCAGCGTACGCGTGGCGCATTCGTCCGATGTGGAGGAGATCGTCGCCATGCACGGCCGGTGCTCGGCGGAGAGCCTCTACCGGCGGTACCTGACCGGGACCCGTGGTCCGACGGCGGAGCAGGTCGCCCGGCTCGTCGAGCCCCGCCGCGGCTGCTCCCTCGTCGCCGGTACGCCCGACGGCCGCGTGGTCGCGTTCGCGAACCTGCTCGGCGAGGGCGACCTGGCCGAGGCGGCCCTGCTCGTGCAGGACGGCTGGCAGGGGCGCGGTCTCGGAACGGCCCTGCTGCGCCGGCTCGTGGCGCTCGCCCGCCCGGCCGACATCGTGGCGATCGAGCTGCACACCCATGCCGACAACGCGGCGATGCTGCGTACCGTGCGGCGGTTGGGGGAGCCGGTCGCGTACGACCGGGACGGTTCGATCGTCACCGCGACGCTCGCGCTGGCCGGGGCGCGGCAACCTGCCTGACGCCCCGGCCGTCACGCGTTACCGGGCGGGCTCGTCCTCGGAGGACTTCGCCTGCGACGGCAGGGAGAGCTTGCCCTCGCCGAGGGCCCGCATGATCACCGCGGCCAGCCCGTCGAGGCTGGATCCGCCGGTGACGAGGACCTCCGGCACGATGTTGATGTTGCCTTCGGCGATCGCACCGGCCACCGCCACGAGGGCCGTCGGCATCTCGCCGATCGCGCTGGTCTGGGCCTCGAAGCCGGTCGCCCGGGCGACCCCCATGGCCTCGACCGCCTTCGCCTCGGCGAGACCGATCGCCTGGATCTTGTCCGCGTCGGCCTGACCGGTGAGCCGCGTGTACGCCGCGTCACCGCCGGCCTGCGCCTCGCGGGCCTTCGCCCGGTTGCCGTTGATCTCGACGGAGACCTGGGCGGCCGCGAGTTCCGCCTGCATGTCGGCGGTACCGCGGGCCTTCTCCATCTCGACGCGGGCGGTCTGGGCGAGCTGCTGCTCCTTGTACGTGGCGCGTTCCTGGTTGGCGATCTCGCGCCGGGTCAGCACCTCGACCAGCTCCGGCGGGAAGGTGACGTCCTGGATGTAGACGCCCTTCGTCTCGATCTCGTACCCGGCCAGGTAGCGGGTGACCACGCCGTGCGCGCTCTGCTGCACCTCCATGCGGGTCTCGATGAACTTGACCGCTTCGAGCTGCTGCAGGGTGTTGCGGAAGTGGTTGCCGACGGCGGACTGGAGCACCTCGTTCACGAGGTTCTTCATCGTGCCGACCATCGAGATCACCTTCGGCGCCCGCTGATCGGGGACGTGGATCTGCACCTGGAGGTCGATCGTGAAGACGAAGCCCTCCCGGCTCTTGCCCACGATCGGCTCCAGCCGGGCGTCCAGGTCGTGCGCCTGCGAACTGGCGTTGGCCCAGTTCAACGTCAGGATGAAGGTCGGGACCAACTCCGCTGAATAGATCCGGGGGTTGATCGCGTACTTGCCGGTGCGCAGGGGCTCCTGCCAGATGCCCCGGTGTCCCGGCCGGACGATGCTGCCGAATTTGAACTCCACGCCGGACGTGTCCAGCGTCGGCAGGCCCACGAAGGACTTGATCACCGCCACCTCGCCCTGGTTCACCACGAGCATCGCGACGAGCTCTACGCGTACCAGGAAAGGGTTGAGCAGGTAGGCCCCGTAGAGCAGGGGGTCGTGCTGCAGGCCGATGCGGCCGCCCTTGTCCAGGAAGGCCTGGAAGTCCTGGTAGTTGTTGTGCAGCTCGTTCTTGGAGCCGAGCAGGAGATCGATGATCTCGGCGTCCTGGGTCGCGGGCAGGGTCTCCAGCTGGGTGACGTCGTCGAAGCCGCCGAGGCGGCTGGCCAGGTCGCCGGAGTCGAGCGGCTCGCCCTCCAGGGCGGTCACGAGGCCGACCATGTCGACGTTGCCCTGCGGCGCGATGACGGTGACCTCGAGGTGCTCCGGGCGCAGCTTGAAGGCCGCGGGCGTGAGCTTGTTGTCGTGCGCGAGGGTGGCGAACTCGGGCGCCACGGGCAGGCCGAACACGCGGCGCGCGGTGAGCACGAGGAAGCCGACCGGGTGGATCGGCATCAGCGTGCCGGGCGGCAGCACGGGCCGCTGTACGCCCTTCTCGCCCGCGTTGCCGATGAAGCCCCGCAGGTCCGAGAAGTTCCCGAAGGACGGGTGGTAGAAGGCGCTCTTGGCGCCGATCGGCAGCGGGCGGCCCACCTGGGAGATGACCACGCCGATCTCGCCGGCCTGGATCTGCACCCACGGGTACTTCGTGACCGAGTAGACCGGCCACAGCTTGAACCGCGCGCCGGGCATCAGCAGGTCGGCCTGGTGGCCGGCCTCGCCGCGGAACGCGATCGGGTTGTCGTCGGGCAGCTTGCGCCCGAACTTCTTCGTCACCAGTCCGACCTGGGTCGGGCCGATCCGGTGCCAGGACTTGGCGACGAGAAGCAGGAAGATCAGGAGTACGCCTAGCGCCACGATGACGGCGACGCCCCCGAAAGCGATGTTCTCCAATGTGGCCTCCAGCCACGAGAAGGGTCGATCAAGACGCTAGACCCTGTCCGCAAGCGGATGTTCGCCGCCAGCACATCTGACCGCCATCGATGTGTCCGCCGGGTGCCGTACCAACAGCGCCATGACGCAGGCGATCAGCCCACCGACCCGCGCCGAGCAGCGCGTACAGCGTGTCGCGCATTTCACCGACACCTATCTGCCGCGGCGCGACGGGGTGGTGACGTCGCTGCGGACGTTGTGCCGGGAACTGGACGCCGACGGGTGCGCCACGGTCACCGTCGCCCCGCGCCACCGGGAGCAGCCGCCGTCCACCGACCTGCTCACGCTCCGCTCGGTGCCGTGCGGCGTGGCCGATCTGCGGCTCGGCGGCTGGCCCACCGCCGCCGCCCTCGAACGTGTCGCCCACCGGCGACCCGACCTCATCCACGTCCACACGCCCGGGCCCATGGGCCTGCTCGGCACGATCGTCGCGCGCCGGCTCGGCGTACCGCTGGTGCACAGCTATCACACCGACCTGTACGCGTACGCCGAGGCGTACCGGGTGCCGGCCAGGGCTCTGGAACTCGGCCTGCAGTACTACGCCCGGCATCTCGGCGCGCCGGGCCGGTGCGGCCAGGCGGGCGAGATCAGCCGCCGGCACCGGGCGCTGGACGGTCTGCACAAGCTGCTGCTGGGCCGGGCGGATGCCGTGATCGTCCCGACGCCGGCGGTGCTCGAACGGGCCCACCTGCCCGTCCCCGCCGAACGGATCTTCCTCGTCCCCGCCGGGGTCGCCGCGCGTCCGGTCACCCCCGCGGAGGTCGCCGCCTTCCGTACGCGCTGGGGCCTGCGCGAGGACGACGCCGTGGCCCTGTTCGTCGGCCGGGTCAACCGGGAGAAGGGCGTCGACCTGCTGATCTCCGCGTTCGCCCGGGTCGCCGCACGGGTGCCGGCGGCCCGGCTGCTCCTGATCGGAGCGGTCTACGAACCCCGCTGGGTACGCCGCCTGCTCGCCGCGGCCGGAGTGGAGTCCCGCGTGGTGATCACCGGTCAGCTGCCGCCGGAGGAGGTCGCGGCCGCGTACGCCTGCGCGCGCGTGTTCGCCTTCCCGTCCCTCACCGACACCCAGGGACTCGTGCTGCAGGAGGCGGCGCTGGCCGGCGTACCGTCGCTGCTCTGCGATCCACAGCTGCACCGGACCGGAGTGCTCGGCGAGACGGCTCTGCTGGCCCCGCCGCTCCCCGACGCGTACGCGGAGATGCTGACCGCGCTGCTCACGAGCCCGGGGACGGCCAAGGCGGCCGGGGCGCGGGCCCGGGAGCGCGCGATGCACCACACCCCCGCCCGGTACGCCGCCACGATGCGTGACGTCTACGCCTTCGCAGCGTCACGATGAGTGTCTATCATGGCCGCCAAGATCCGGTTTGGATCAGGTTTTCGCACGTAATCTTGGCCCAAGATTCGGGTGATTTCCCTGATCCAAACGGGATCTTGGGGGCGGGACCCGCGGGGTAGCGGTCAGGCGGTGACGAGGGAGAGGTGGGTGGGGGCGACCTCGATCGCGACGCGCTGGCCGAAGGCCAGGGTCAGCCGGTCGTCCTCGATGCCGTCCGCGAAGCAGACCAGCTGCTCGCCCTCGCTCGTCAGTTCCAGCCGCCGGCCGCTCTCGACCAGCCCGGCGGTCAGCGTGACGCCGGTCGCGGGGGAGGGCCAGGCCTCGCGGACGAACCAGGCGAGCTCGGCCTGCTCGGGCGCGGGCAGCGCGGGCGAACTGGCCCGCTCGCGGGCGATGGACGCGCACCAGCCGGTCGCGCCCGTACCCGTCCCGGCGATCACCCCGGACGACGACTGCCGCTCCCGGCGTCCGTCCGGTGTGGACAGGGCGTACCGGGCGGACTGGTGGCTGGTGTGGCCGAAGAAGATCTCGTTGAGCCCGGTGATCCGCTGGCCGTCGTCGAGGGTCGCCATCGCCATCGTCCGCCGCTGCACCGCCGCCCGCCCCGCCTGCACCGCCGGCAGCAGCCCCGCGACCTGCCCGGCCCGCAACGGCACGAGTACGCCGGCGTTGCGCCCCGGCTCCGGATCTACCCCGAGGACCGGCTGGCCGGACAGGTACTTGGCGACGTTGGCGACCAGCCCGTCGGGGCCGACGGCGACCACGATGTCCTCGGGCCCGAACAGGAACCGGGACAGGTCCGCCCGGCTGACCGAACCCCGCCGCCACGAGGCCGGAATGGCGGCGCTGACCGAGATCAGCGCCGCCTCCAGCGCGTCGTGCCGCACCTGCACCTCGTCGAGGCTGCGCTTGCGCTGCTTGAGGAAGTAGCCGGCGGCGGCGCGCGTACCGTGGCGGTCGAGGAGCTCCTCCAGCTCGCTGTGGCGCGACACGATCACCACCCGCGGCGCGAGCGAGCTGCTCATGTGTTCTTCGTACGCCGTTGCGCGGGCACCTCGCCACCGCCCGGGGCCAGCCGCTGCAGGAGATCGGTGACGACGTCCGGGGTGATCGTGAGGGCCTTGATGTCGGGCAGCTTCCCGGCGAACTCGCGCACGGTCACGGACTGCAGGACGGCATCCGGCAGGTCCCGGTACGCCGCGAGCCGCGCCGCCTCCTTCTCGGCTTCGGCGAGGCCGAGCGCGCGGACGGCGGCGGCCCGGGCGTCGGCGAGCACCTTCTCGCGTTCGGCCTGCCCGGCCGTGGCCAGCTTCTCCCGTTCGGACTGGCCCTGCGCCTCGGCGAGCTGCGCGGCCGCGTCCAGTTCGGCCTGCCGCCGGGCGTTGGCGCCGTGCTGCTCGACCAGCTGCTGCTCTCGCCGGGCGAGCTCGATCTTGTTCTGCAGCTCGTTCTCGGCGATCGCCCGCTCCTGCTCGACCGCCTGGGCGCGGCGGGCGTACGTGGCCCGGTCGGCGTCCGCCTGGACCGTCTCCCGGGTCGGCGTCTGCAGGGCCCGCTCCAGCTCCGGCTCGGGCCGGATGGCGACCACGCGCGCGCTGACGACGCGTACGCCGAGATCGGAGAGCCGGGCGTCCTCGGCGAGCGCGGCGGAGACGGCCTCGCGCACCGGCGAGATCCCCGCGGTGAGGGCCTCGGCGAGCGGGAGGCGGGCCAGCAGGTCGAGTGCGGGCTGCTGGGCGAGCTCCGCGAGCAGCGTGGCCACCTGGTCGAGCGGGCGGGCGGCCGCGGCGCCGGTGGCCGGGTTGATGGAGAAGTCGAGGCGCGAAGCGGCGGCCGCGGGGTCGGCGACGCGATAAGTGACCGTCGCCTGGACGGTGATGTCGCTGAAGTCGGCCGACCGCGCGTGGAACAGCAGCGGCAGCTCGCGGTCGTCGACGGGGACCTCGCTGAGCACGGCGGTCAGCGGCCGGTACCAGAAGGACAGGCCGACGCCCTCGCGCTTGACCCGGCCCTTGGCGTGGTGCCTGATCCAGGTGGTGGGGGTGCTGCGCAGGTGCCGAAGGAAGAACCGACGGGAGATGTCGGCCATGGGGGGAGTCCTTTCCTACGCTCTATGGGGGGTCTTCGCGTCCCCGGGAGTCTTCGCGGTACGGCGGGACAGCATTCCGGCGAGCCGGGAGAACACGATGATGAGCAGCCAGGAGAACTCGGCGTAGTCCGGCTTCGCGAAGGCGATCGGGATGGACAGCGCGAAGACGAACGCGGCCACCCCGGCGCCGACGATCATGTTGTGGCTGACGTGCGCCGGCGTACCCTTGCGCCACAGCTTCTGCCGGTTGGCGGTGATCACCATGAGGATGAGGGCCAGCGACCAGAGGATCATCGCGCTCGCGTAGAAGACCGGGCCGAGCGGGCCGCCGTTGTCGACGCTGAGCAGCCGCGTTCCGAACGGCACGACCACGATCGCGAACAGGCTCACCATGTTGAGGAAGACGAGCCGGCCGCTGAGCACGTTGATGCGCTGGAAGAACCGGTGGTGCTCCCACCAGAAGAACGAGATCACGGCGAAGCTGATGGCGAAGGACCGGTACTCGTCTCCTCCCGCCAGGAACTCCACCCACACCTCATGGGTGCTCTTGCCGAGGCCCTCGGGCACCGGCAGCTCCAGCGCCAGCAGCGTCAGCGCGATCGCGATCACGGCGTCGGAGAAGTAGATGGTCCGTTCGAGGCTGTGGCCCGGCTCGTCGAGGTCGGCGGTCGTTTCGGCGGTCGTCGTCACGGCGTCATTCTGCAATACGCCCGACAGTTGTGGGACTCGCCGGTCGCCCGCCGTCTACGCTCGCCCCCGGTTCCGCCCGGCCGGGCGGTCAGGCTCAGGGAGACTCCATGGCGGTCGTCAGGCGTACGGGCAACGTCGTACCACATCAGACAGCAGCGGCAGCACCCGCGACACCGGCGGCGTCGGACACCGCGGCGGCGCCGACCAAGCCCGCCCACCTGTGGGCCGTGGCGATCGGCGTCGGCTTCGTCGCGGCCGGCCTGCTCGGGGGGTACCTGATCTGGAACGGCATGCACGCCAACACCTTCCGCGCGACCAGCGAAGGATCCATCTTCGCCGCCCTGGTCGTCTTCACCGCCGCGGTCGAGCGGGTCATGGAGCCCTTCACCCGCTGGCTGCCCGGCAAGACCGCGCAGCAGAAACTGGACTGGGCGATCGCCGCGATGGAGAACGGCGTCGGCAGCGTCGTCAGCGCCGCGGACGCCAAGGCCGGGGCCGAGCAGGCCAAGGCGGACAAGGGCGTCATCGCCTGGGGCATCGCGACCGCGCTGGCCACGCTGTTCTCGGCGGGCAGCGGGTTCTACATGCTCCACATGATCGCGTCGAATCCGGACTGGAACGTGATCCCGCAGTGGCTGGACGCGCTGATCACCGGCCTGATCGTCGGCAGTGGAACCAAGCCCGTGCACGACCTGATCAGCCGCGTACAGCAGGCGAAGGACAAGGTCGCGGGCCTGTAGCTCCTTCTCTCCTCTCCCCCTCTTCCGGCGATCTTGCGCGAATGTTCGGGCCTGTCGGGCATTCCGGACGAATTTTGAGACATTCGTGCAAGATCGTCGGGAGCGGAGATCAGTTCTTGCGGGACCCCAGGAGCCAGCCCTTGCGGACGGGGCCGGATTCCGGGCCGCCGAGTTGCAGCCGTTCGGGGGTGATCACCGGCAGTTCTCCGGTCGGCTCGGACAGGCCGGGGACCGGCGGCCGGACGATCGGTGCTGCCCGGCGCTGGGCGGGGATGGCCGGCGTCGGGACCGGTGCCGTCGCCGACGCGTGGAACGGACAACGGCCCAGGTCGCGGGCTGTCTCGTCGAGGTAGAAGTTGGGGCGCTGGTCCGCTTCGGGGTAGTACCGGTGGAAGACCGGCGAGATCGAGCCCGACATCGGCGGCACGAGCCAGGTCCAGTCCCCGGGGACGGTACGCCCCGACCGTTCCTCGCGTTCGATGTGCGTCAGGAAGTGCCGGGACTCGGTGTGGTGGTCGGCGATCTTCACGCCGGCCTGCTCGAACGACCAGAGGACCGCGCGGTTGAGCTCGACCAGCGCCCGGTCCCGCCAGAGGGTCGTCTCGCGGCCGGTGTCGAGGCCGAGCCGGGCGGCGATGACCGGCAGCTGGTCGTAGCGGTCGGCGTCGGCGAGGTTGCGCGCGCCGATCTCGGTACCCATGTACCAGCCCGAGAACGGGGCGAGCGGATAGTGCACGCCGCCGATGGTCAGCCGCATGTTGGAGATCGCCGGTACGCCGTGCCACCGCAGCCCCAGCTCGGCGAACCACGGCAGGTCGGGGTGGCTGAGCGGCACTTCGAGGACGGCGTCCTCGGGCAGGTCGACGAGGTGGGGTTCCTGCCCGGGTTCCTGCAGGACGAGCGGCAGGATGTCGAACGAGCTGTGCTTGCCCCGCCAGCCGAGCTCCGACACCGCCTCGGTGAACTCCACGTACGCCTGGTCGCCGAGCCCGTCGCGGTAGCCGGCGTACCGGATGAGCTGCTCGTTCCACAGCACGGTACGCGGCCGCCCCGGCACGGCCTGCGGGAAGATCGAGATGACCGGCCGCAGGCGGCCCCGGTTCACGCCCCGGCCGGAAGCCATCAGCAGGTGCTCGACGAGGTGCTCGGCGGTGGCCTCGACGGTGGTGACCCCGCGCAGGTCGCGGACGACCAGACTGTTCCAGTAGAGCCGGCCGATGCACCGGCTCGCGTTGCGCCACGCCATCCGGGCACCGTGCGCCAGTTCCGCGCGGGTGTGCGCGTACGTGCCGAGGGCGGCGATCTGCTCGCGTACCTGCTCGATCCGGTGTGCCGCCTGGGCGTCCCCGCCGAGCTTGGGGTTCTCGGCGTACACCCGTTGCAGGAAGTCCGCTGCCTCGTCGGGATCGGTGGGCTCGTTGTGGAACTGGCTGAGGGGCGCATCACGATAGCCGGGGGGCGGGTTCATTCCGTCAGTTATTGGTGTGGCTTGATGCGGCGTGTCGGACATAATGTGCGACACGCGTGGGCCACACATGACCGAATGTCGATGCCGCTCGGACGGGGGAGCCCTTCCCGGTGACCGTCCGTCTAGGCGACGGCCTCCCGCACCGCCGGGCGCAGCGCGTACACGACACCGGTCGCGAGCAGGAACTGGGCCAGGATGTAGGTGGTCATCACCCAGATGTCCGACGGCCACAGCTGCGGCCGGTCGGCCAGTCCCATCGCGAGGATCGCGTCGGACACGACGAACAGCAGCCCGCCGAGGCCCGTACGCAGGCCGTAGCCGGCCGACGTCGCGCCGGTGGCGATCAGCAGCAGAGAGTAGGCCGCCACCGGGACGCGCAGACCCGCGTCCAGCCCCGGCCACAGCCACACGATCAGCAGCAGCCACACGACCAGGTAGGCCGCCGGGATCCACGGCCGCCTGCGCAGGCCCGCGAAGGCGCCGTTGCGCACGAAGTACGTCACGTAGCAGGCGTGCCCGACCGCGAAGCACCCCATGCCGACGATGAACCAGCCGTCGAAGCCCAGCGTGATGTCGCCCGCCGCGCCGAACAGCAGCGCCGCGACGATCGGCTTCGGCCCCCGCCGCGTCGCCACCCACAGCGCCAGCGTGGGCACCAGCACCCACTTCGTCAGCTGCTCCAGCCAGTGCGGCCCCGTTTCGAGCGAGACCAGATGAGCCAGACCCACCATGGCGTACGCGACGAGGATCATGCGTCTCCCTCCGAGCGGGACGGCTGCCAGCCCGGGCCGCCGAAGACACGGCCGAGGCGCTCACGCCAGGTCGTGGCGGCCTTCAGGTCACGGCCGATGGACGCGTACTCGTGCAGGGCCACGCGCAGCGGGTTGAAGGTGTCGATGTTCTTGGTCAGGCCGTAGACGGGCCGCTCGGTCTCCGGGGCGAACGAGCCGAAGAGCCGGTCCCAGACGATCAGGATGCCGCCGAAGTTGCGGTCCAGGTACCCGCCCTGCGAAGCATGGTGTACGCGGTGGTGCGACGGCGTGTTCAGCATGAACTCGAACGGCCGGGGCAGCCTGTCGATGCGCTCGGTGTGGATCCAGAACTGGTACACCAGGTTCACCGAACTGCAGAACGCCAGCACCGCCGGGTGTACGCCGAGCGCGATCATCGGCAGGTAGAACAGCCAGCTCGTGAAGCCGGTCCACGGCTGCCGGAGGGCGGTCGACAGGTTGAACCGCCGGCTGGAGTGGTGCACGACGTGCGACGCCCACAGCAGCCGGATGTTGTGGTGGCCCCGGTGCGACCAGTAGTAGAAGAAGTCCTGGGCCAGCAGGCACAGCAGGATCCACTGCCACTCGATCGGTACGCGTACCGGCGTGACCGTGTAGATCGCCGAGTACACGAGGGCCGGGATGATGCCCCAGAGCGTGTCGAAGAAGAGGCTGCCCAGGCCCATGGACAGGCTCGTGGCGGTGTCCTTGGCGCCGTAGCCGACCTCGTCCTCGTCCGGATGGAGCCGGTAGGAGATCGCCTCCAGCAGGGTGAGCAGGATGAACGCCGGGACGGACCACAGCACGACGTTGGGCAGCGCGGGCATGCGCGGGATACTAGCGAGTACTTTTCGCGTTAGGAAGAGGCTTCAAGTTCAAGATCTTTTATAAGATTTTGTCCCGGGTTTGTCGATCTCACGTCCGCTCCTCGCGCGGGAGACCGTTTACCCCCAACCCCTGCCCGGCCTTTGTCGCGACTGTCTGATGTGGCGGCTGGGTGGATCGGCTGGTCGGTGATCGTTCGCGGTGGGGATGTAGTTTCCGGGTCCATCCTCTCGATCCATTGCGGTTGGGATGTGGGTAGAGGCTGTTTTCCTGCATCCCGACCGCCGTGGATCTTGGAGATGGGGTGCGTTTTGACGTCTCAGCCGTTGTGGATCACGTCCACGCCGTCCCGCTGAGAGCCATAGTCCGTGATGCGGGAACGATCTTCCGCCAGGCGGGCACGGCGCACTGGCTCCTTGATCGTTTGCGGCTGGGGTGTAAATCCGGCCCGATCTGCATGATCAATTACGCGTCAGGTGTAGCAGGACCCGGTCAGCGCGCTCCAGAACCGTAAACGATCATGCATCGGGTGGCCGTTTCCACACCACAGCCGTAAACGATCACCCCACCGACCGCCGCCCCGCACCCATATCGGACAGTCGCGACAAAGCCAGAACCGGCCAGGGCGGATGGTGACCCCGATCCTCAAGATCGTCGACCGCGACCGCCGCAAGCCGGACAGTCAGGACAAGGGCTGGGCGGGGGTGGCGTTGGACGGTGACCGGACGACGGTGGACGATGCGTCGCCCCAGAAAGCTGGCAGTGGAGTCCCCGGAGCGCAGCGACAGGGGCGCAACGGTCTCCCGCGGGAGGGGCGGAAGTGAGATCGACGAACCCGGGACAAAAGAGCTTAAAAGATCTTGAATTTATTTAGGAGGTCTGAATTCCGTGTTCGACGCAGGTGGCGGTCCAGCCGGTCGGGACGACCTGGACTTTCATCCGGCGGCCGCAGTCGCCGCAGAACCGGGGCGGCTCCAGTTCCAGCGCCGCGCGGCACGCGTCGTGGGCGGCCGGCCCGTCGAGGGGCCGACCGCAGCGGGGGCAGACCGCGAGGCTCACCGGGTCGGTCACAGCGTCGCCGAGAGCGCCTTGACCGGCATCTTCAGCTCCTGCAGCAGCTGAAGATCGGCCGACGCCGGCCGGCCGAGGGTCGTCAGGTAGTTGCCGACGATGACCGCGTTGACGCCGCCGAGCAGGCCGTCCCGCGTACCCAGGTCGCCGAGGGTGATCTCGCGGCCGCCCGCGTACCGCAGGATGGTCTTGGGGAGGGCCAGGCGGAAGGCGGCGATGGCGCGCAGGGCGTCCTTGGGGTCCATGGTGGGCTGGTCGCCGAAGGGCGTGCCGGGGCGCGGGTTGAGGAAGTTGAGCGGGACCTCGTGCGGGTCGAGCTCGGCGAGCTGGACGGCGAACTCCGCGCGCTGCTCCAGGGTCTCGCCCATGCCGATGATGCCGCCGCAGCAGACCTCCATGCCGGAGTCGCGGACCATCTTCAGCGTGCCCCAGCGCTCCTCCCACGAGTGGGTGGTGACCACGTTGGGGAAGTAGGTGCGGCAGGTCTCGAGGTTGTGGTTGTAGCGGTGGACGCCCATCTCCACCAGCTCGTCGACCTGCTCCTGGCTGAGCATGCCGAGGCTCGCGGCGACGTTGATGTCGACCGCTTCCTTGATCGCCTTGACGCCCTCGCGCATCTGCGACATCAGCTTGGCGTCGGGGCCGCGGACGGCGGCGACGATGCAGAACTCGGATGCTCCGGTCGCGGCCGTCTGCTTCGCCGCCTCGACCAGCGAGGGGATGTCCAGCCAGACCGAGCGTACGGGGGAGGAGAAGAGGCCGGACTGCGAGCAGAAGTGGCAGTCCTCGGGGCAGCCGCCGGTCTTCAGCGAGACGATGCCCTCGACCTCGACCTCCGGGCCGCACCAGCGCATGCGCACCTCGTGGGCCAGCTCCAGCGCTTCCGTGACGCGCTCGTCGGGCAGTCGCAGGATCTCCAGTACGCCCGCCTCGTCGAGGCCGATGCCGCGCTCGAGCACCTGTTCACGGGCACGGTCGAGGACGTCGGTGTTCTCCGTAGCCATGATGCGTACCCTACAAGGTCGGTGGGACACCATCGTTGATCATGAGCTGGGGGTGGCGGGATGGGCTGGCTGGACACCCTCGCCCGGAAGGCGGAGCTGCGCGAGCGGGCCGGGCTGCGGCGGCGGCTGCGGACGCGTACGCGGGCCGATGACCTGGTCGACCTGGCCGGTAACGACTACCTCGGACTGGCCCGGCATCCGGAGGTCGTGGCGGCGGCCGCTGCCGCGCTGTCGGCGTACGGGCTGGGGGCCACGGGATCGCGGCTGGTACGCGGAACCACCGATCTGCACGCCGCGCTCGAAGCCGAGCTGGCCGACTGGACGGGTACGCCGACGGCCCTCGTCTACTCGTCCGGCTACCTGGCCAACCTGGGCGCGGTGAAGGCGCTGACCGGTCCGAACTCGGTGATCGTCGCGGACGCGTACGTGCACGCGAGCCTGATCGACGGCTGCCGCCTGGCCGGCGTCGAGACGGTCATGTTCCGGCACGGTGACGCCGCGGACGCGCGACGGCTGCTGGCCGGGCAGGCAGGCAAGAGAGCCCTCGTGCTGACCGAGTCGATCTTCTCGGTGGACGGCGATCTGGCGCCGCTGGCCGACCTGCACGCCGCTACGCGGGAACACGGCGGGATCATGCTGGTCGACGACGCGCACGGGCTCGGTGTCGTCGACGCCGTACGCCCTTTCGCCGCCGAGCCCGACGTGGTGGTCACGGCCACCCTGTCGAAGTCGCTGGGCGGGGCCGGCGGTGTCGTCGGCGGGCCGCCGGAGCTGGTCCGGCACCTGATCGACACCGGGCGCACGTTCATCTTCGACACCGCCCTGCCCCCGGCCCTCGCCGCCGGTACGCTCACCGCCGCACGGATCGCGCGTACGTCGCCCGGACTCGCGGCGGAGGTGCGGGAGCGGGCCGGACTCGGGTATGCGAGGCTCAGCGCGGCCGGGCTGACGGCTCGCCGGCCCGACGGCGGGGTGCTGTCGGTCGCGGCGCCGTCGGCCGAGCTGGCCGTCGAGTGGGCCGAGGCCTGCTTCGAGCGCGGGGTGGCGGTAGGGTGCTTCCGGCCACCGTCCACTCCGGACCACGTGTCGCGGCTGCGGCTGACGGTCAACGCCGGCGTACCGCGGGCGGTCTTCGAGGAAGCGCTGGAGAAAGTGGTAGAGGCAGCACCATGGACGCCCTGACGGGACCCGTTCTCATCACCGGCACGGACACCGGCGTCGGCAAGACCATCGTGACGGCGGCCATCGCGGCTTCCGCCACCGCCGCCGGCCTGCGGGTGGCCGTCGTCAAACCGGGGCAGACCGGCGTCGACCCCGCGTACGGCGAGGTCACCGACGAAGAGGTCATCGCCCGGCTGGCCGCGCCGGCGTCGACGCGTACGCTGGCCGCCTATCCGGATCCGCTGGCGCCGATCGCGGCCGCCCGGGTCGCCGGGATGGCGGCGCTCGACCTCTACACGGTCGTCGACACCGTCAAGCACGTCGCGACCGAGTACGACCTGGTGCTCGTGGAGGGAGCCGGCGGCCTGCTGGTCCCGATGGGCCCGCGCATCGCGGCGATGCCGGGCGGCGGGGCGTGGAACGTCGGCGACCTGGCCGTGAGCCTGGGCGCCCCGGCCGTGGTGGTCACCCGCGCCGGCCTCGGCACGCTCAACCACACCGCGCTCACCCTCGAAGCGCTGGAGCGCCGGGGGATCACCGGGCTGGTGGTGCTGGGCGCGTGGCCGGCCGACCTGGAACTGGTGCACCTGACCAATCTCGACGATCTGCCGGGGGACCTGCACGGGCTGCTGCCCGAGGGGGCGGGCACGATGGAACCGGGAGTGTTCCGGCGCAGCGCCCCGGGCTGGCTCACCGAGACCCTCTACGGCAGCTGCGACGACCCCCGCCTGCTGGCCGAACCCGAGGAGTAAGCCGCGGTTCTTGGCGAAAACGCCGGTTCAGGGCGTGAATTGCCATAATCTGCCTGATATGTGGCATTGGTTCAAGAGTTCGCTTCAGGCCCACCCTGAGCTGGCGATCTTCCTGACCCTGGCCCTGGGCTTCTTCATCGGCAAGCTGCGGATCAAGAGCGTCACCCTCGGATCGGTCACCGGTACGCTGCTCGCCGGCGTCCTCGTCGGGCAGCTGGAGATCCAGATTCCGGACCTGGTGAAGACGGTCGCCTTCATCGGCTTCCTGTTCGCCCTGGGCTACCGGGTCGGGCCGCAGTTCTTCGCGGCACTGCGCAAGGACGGCGTACCGCAGCTGGTGGTGGCGGTCATCGGAGCCGTGTTCGGGCTGCTGGTCGCGTACGTGATGGCGAAGATCATGGGCTACGGACCGGGCTGGGGAGCCGGGCTGCTCGCGGGCGGCCTGACCCAGTCGGCGGTCATCGGCGTGGCCACGGACGCGATCAACGGGTCGACCAGCATCCCCGACGACCAGAAGAAGACCTTCATCGACCAGATCCCGGTCGGGTACGCGGTCTGCTACCTGTTCGGCACGGCCGCCGCGGCGTACTTCCTGTCCCAGCTCGCACCCCGGATGCTGGGCACGAAGGATCTGGCGGGCGAGTGCGCCGAGATGGAGAAGAAGCTCGGCACCTTCCACGACCCGGACAGCCAGCCCGCGTACCGGCAGGTGGTCCGGCGGACGTACCAGGTGACGGCGGGCTCGGAGCTGGACGGCACGAGCGTGCGGGCCGAGGAGGCGCTGGCCGCCTCCCGGGGCCGGCGCATCTACCTGCAGCGCTACCGGCGCGGCGACGAGCTGGAGTTCACGACGCCGGACACGGTGCTGCGGGCCGGGGACGTCGTCACGGTGACCGCCAACCACAGCGACTTCATCCACGGCGAGATGACCGCGGTCGGTACGGAGATCGACGACGCGGAACTGCTCGGCTACGACGTCGAGACGATGGCGATCGTGCTGACCCGCAAGGAGCTCGTCGGCCGGAAGCTGGGCGACCTCGCGGAGGACGCGCTGGCCCGCAACCTCTTCGTGAAGCGGATCGTACGCGCCGGCGTGGAGATCCCCTTCGGGCTCACGACCGTGCTGCACCGGGGCGACGAGCTGACCGTCGAGGGCCCGAAGGAGCTGGTGGAGAAGGCGATCCCGGCGCTGGGCAAGCCGAACCGCAGCAGCGACGAGACGGACTACTCCTACATCGGCGCGGGCATCGTGCTCGGCGGGCTGATCGGCATACCGACGGTCGCCATCGCGGGTGCCCAGATCGGGCTCACCACCAGCGGCGGCGCCCTCATCATGGGGCTCGTCTTCGGCTGGCTGCGCGCGAAGTACCCGACCTTCGGGCGGTTCCCGCCGGCGGCGGAGTGGCTGATGGACACCGGCGGCCTGTGCATGTTCGTGGGCATCGTCGGCATCCAGTCCGGCCCGAACTTCATCTCCGGCGTCAAGTCCCAGGGCGTCGGCCTGCTCTTCGCCGGCCTCGTCGTCACCCTGCTGCCGATGTTCCTGACGCTGTTCCTCGGCAAGCTCGTCTACAAGTGGCCGACCGCGACCAACCTGGGCTCGACGGCCGGCGCGTTCACCACCACCGCGTCGATCGGCGCGATCTGCGACACCGCCAAGAGCCGCGTACCGGTGCTGGGCTACACGGTCCCGTACGCGATCGGCAACACGCTGCTCACCATCTGGGGCACGGTCATCGTCGCCCTTTTGTCCTGATCGGATCTTCACGCACCACATAGCCACGGGGGGAAAGCACCATGACCACGAGAGCCGAGCAGAAGCGACTGGAGGGTCTGAGCCCCTTCGAGCTGAAGAACTCGCTCATCGAGCTGGCCGACGAGAACGTCAAGCTCAACGCCATCACCATGCTCAACGCCGGCCGGGGCAACCCGAACTGGATCGCGACCGAGCCGCGGGAGGCGTTCTTCCTGCTCGGCCGGTTCGGCATCGCCGAGTCCCGGCTGGACTGGGACGAGTGGGACGGCGTCGGCGGCATGCCCCAGAAGAAGGGCATCGGGGGCCGGTTCGACGAGTTCATCCGGGCCAACGCCGGCCAGCCCGGCGCGGACATGCTGGGCCGCGCGATCGAGTACGGCGTCAAGAAGCTCGGCTTCGACAAGGACGCGTGGGTCTGGGAGCTGACCGACTCGGTCATCGGCGACCACTACCCCGAACCCGACCGGATGCTCTCGCACGTCGAGCGGGTCGTGCACGCGTACCTGGTGAAGGAGATGTGCGGCGGGCGGCAGCCGGACCAGCCCTTCGACCTGTACGCCGTCGAGGGCGGCACGGCCGCGATGTGCTACCTGTTCGACTCCGCCGTGATCAACGGCATCCTGAACAAGGGCGACACGATCGCGATCATGACGCCGATCTTCACGCCCTACCTGGAGATCCCGCATCTGGAGCGGTACCGGTTCGACGTGGTGGAGTTGCAGGCCTCCCGCTACGGCGAGGAGGGCTTCCACACGTGGCAGTACGACGAGGCCGAGATCGAGAAGCTGGCCGATCCGAAGATCAAGGCGGTGTTCCTGGTCAACCCGTCGAACCCGCCCTCGGTGGCGCTCGCGCAGAAGACCCGCGACCAGATCAAGCGGATCACCGAGACCAGCAACCCGGGCCTGACGATCATCACGGACGACGTCTACGGCACCTTCGTGGACGGCTTCGAGTCGCTCATGTCGGCGGTGCCGCGCAACACGATCGGCGTCTACTCGTTCAGCAAGTACTTCGGCTGCACCGGCTGGCGGCTCGGCGTGATCGCGGTCAACCGGGACAACATCTTCGAGGGCAAGCTGGCCAAGCTGCCGGCCCGGCGCAAGGCCGAGCTGAACGAGCGCTACAGCACGCTCTCGCTGGCGCCCGAGAAGATCAAGTTCATCGACCGGATCGTGGCCGACTCCCGGCAGGTGGCGCTCAACCACACGGCCGGCCTCTCCCTGCCGCAGCAGGTGCAGATGGCCATGTTCAGCCTGTTCGCCCTGCTCGACGAGCAGGACGACTACAAGCAGGTCTGCCAGACGATCATCATGCGGCGGATGCACGCCCTGACCAAGGGCATGGGCGTCACCCTGCCCCGCGATCCGGCCGCCGCGCACTACTACGTCGAGCTGGACCTGCTGAACTACGCGCGCCGCTGGATCAGCGCGGACTTCGCCGAGTGGCTCGAAGGCAGCTTCGAACCCGTGGACCCCGTGTTCCGGCTCGCCGAGAAGGGATCGGTCGTCCTGCTCAACGGCGGCGGCTTCGACGGTCCCGAGTGGAGCGTCCGGGTCAGCCTGGCCAATCTGCGCTATGAGGCGTACGAGCAGATCGGTTCGTGGCTGCGCGAGGTCATGGAGGGCTACTTCGCCGAGTTCCAGAAGTCCGGCAAGACGAAGCGCCCGCGGGCGGCGGCCAAGACGCCCGCGGGCGGCAAGGCGATGATGGCGGGCGGGATGGCCACGATGATCCAGCCGGCCAAGACGGTCGCCGGCAAGCCGCCGCGGAAGGCGGCCGCGAAGACCGCCGCGACCCGGCCGGCCACGAAGGGGGCCGCGAAGTCGGCCCCGGCGCGGAAGGCACCCACGACCAAGACCGCGACCACGGCCGGTGCCAAGACCGGGGCCAGGACGGCGGCCAAGACCCCGACCAAGACCGCGGCCAGGGCTGGGGCGACGGCCACGAAGAGCGCGGCGAAGGCCACCAAGGCCGCGGCGAAGGTGCCCGCGAAGAAGGTGCTCGCGGCCAAGGCTCCCGCGAAGAAGACCATGGTGACCGCGTCTCCCGCCAAGAAGACGGCCGCCGCCAGGAAGGCTGCACCGGCCAAGAAGACGGCACCGGCCAACAAGACGGCACCGGCCAAGAAGGCCGCCCCGATGAAGAAGGCCGTGGCCAAGACGACGGCGAAGAAGACCGCGGCGAAGAAGGCGGTGGCCAAGAAGCGATGAAGGACTGGCTGACTGACCTCCTGAACTCGGTCGAGGGCCTGGTCCTCTTCGTCTGCCTGGCCCTCGGCTTCGCCCTGGGCAAGGTCAGGTTCTGGAAGATCTCCCTCGGCGGCGTCGCCGGTACGCTGATCGTCGCGATCTTCGTCGGCATGCTCGGCGTGACCCTCAACAGCCAGGTGAAGAACATCGCGTTCGCCATGTTCATCTTCACGCTGGGGTACATGTCGGGGCCTTCGTTCTTCGCGAGCCTCAACAGGGCGAGCCTGCGCTACGGCATCTTCACGGCGATCGAGGTGGTGACGATCCTCGTGGTCGTCGCCATCGCGACCGTGGTCCTCAACCTCGACCAGGGCACCGCGGCGGGTCTGCTCGCCGGTGGTGCGACCGAATCGGCGGTGGTGGGTACCGCGACCGATGCGATCGGCAAGCTCGACCTGCCACCCGATCAGATCAAGCTGTTGCAGGCCAACGTCGGTACGGCGTACTCGATCTCCTACATCATGGGCCTGATCACGATCGTGCTGCTGACGAGCCAGTTCGCGCCGGCCATCATGAAGATCAATCTGCGCGAGGAGGCCGACAAGCTGTGGAAGAAGCTCGGCGGCGGATCGGGGGACGAGGAGGGCGCCGCCCAGGCGCTGCCGGAGATCGTCGGCCGGGCGCACGAGGTGACCGTCGCGGCCGGCCGGACCGTCGGGCAGGTCGAGTCCTCGCTCGGCGACGTCGTCGCGGTGGAACAGGTGCGGCGCGGCGGCGAGACGGTCGAGTTCACCGAGACGACACCGCTGGAGGCGGGCGACGTCATCCTGCTCAACGGCCGCCGCGAGTACCTGCTCGACGGCGACACGATCGTGGGACCGGAGCGGGCCGAGATCGCCGGGATGGACATCGACCTCGACGTGCAGGACGTGATCCTGACGACCAAGGGCTACGGCGGGCAGACGCTCGGCGACATCCGGGAGGCCATTCCCCGCGACGAGCGGCACGGCGTCTTCCTGACGAAGATCACCCGGCTCGACCACGTGCTCCCGATCCAGAACGGTACGCAGATCAACGAGGGGGACACGCTCACGTTCAGCGGCCGCAAGCGGGACCTGAACAAGTTCGTGCCGCGGGTGGGCTTCAAGATCGATCCGACCGTGAAGATGGACGTCATCTTCATCTCGATCGGCATCATCGTCGGCATGCTCATCGGCAAGATCGAGGTGCCGCTCGGCTCGATCCCGCTCTCGCTGGGCACCGGCGGCGGCTGCCTGCTGTCCGGCCTGGCGTTCGGCTGGCTGCGGGCCCGCAACCCGCGTTACGGCCAGTACCACCCGGCGGCGGCCCAGGTCGTCAAGGACCTCGGCCTGGCCACGTTCATCTGCGCGGTCGGGCTCTCGTCCGGCCCGGAGGCGGTCGACCTGATCAAGAAGTACGGCATCTCGCTGCCGATCGCCGGCATCCTGGTCACGCTGATCCCGGCGACGATCTCGCTCTTCGTGGCCTGGAAGCTGATGAAGCTGCCCGCGCCGCTCACCCTGGGCGCCGTCGCCGGCCAGCAGTGCTCGACCCCGGCCGCCACGGCGGTCCAGCAGGCGGCGGGCAACGCCACGCCGCTCATGAGCTACACCATCGTGTACGCGTTGTCCAATGTGGTGCTCCCGTTGCTCGGCCCGATCGTCGTGGCCATGACGGGCGCCCTCAACTGACCGACCCGCACCGACCGATGATCCCGTTTGGATCAGGGAAATCACCCGAATCATGGGCCAAGATTCGGGTGAGAACCCTGATCCAAACGGGATCTTGGGGTCGCGGGCGACGGGCCGACCGGCCGACGGGCGGGTGGGTCAGGACGCGCGGATCTTGTCGAAGTCGCCGCGTACCTCCTCGGGGAGGCGGCCCTCGGTCGGCAGCCCGGCGGTGTCGCCGATCTTGTCGACGTCCACCTCCACGTCGATCTCCGCGCTGAACTCGGTGTCGTCGAGGATCTCGGTCCGGCCGTGCCGGCGCCTGCGGTGGATCGCGTACCCGGTTCCGGCGGCCACGGCGAGCACCCCGGCCGCCAGGGCCACCGTGCGTTTCGTGGATGTGCGCATGGCAAGGCTCCTTCGTATAGACGGAACCCCAGGTCAAGCCAACGCTAGCGCTTCGCGATGACGAAAGCGTCGGGCATGCGGAAACTGAGGTTGTCCGGGCACCACGGCTCGTGCAGCACGGTCACGTTCCGCAGCAGGGCCGCGGCCTCCGCGACCACCACGGCGGATTCCATGCGGGACAACTGCGCGCCGACGCAGCGGTGGGCGCCCGCGCCGAACGCGAGGTGCCGCCGGGAGCCCCGCTGGCCGGGCTCGAAGGCGTGGGGATGGTCGGTGACCGCCGGATCGCGGCCGGCCTCGGACAGCCAGAGCACGATCGAGGTGCCGCGGGCGACGGGGACGTCCCCGATCGTCGTGTCGGCGGCGGCCACCCGGCGCCAGGTCGTGATCGGCGGGACCAGCCGCAGGCCCTCCTCAACCACGTCGTCTACATCAATCGAACCCCGCGCCAGTCCGGCCAGGATCGCGGGTTCGCGGGTCAGCCGGTGCAGCAGCAGCGTCAGGAACTGCGACGTGGTCTCCTGCCCGGCGACCAGCAGGAAGAACAGTGCGCCGACGACGAGGTCCGGGTCGCCGAGCTCGCGCAGCTCCGCGATCATCCCGCCGGCCGTGGCCGCGTGCTTGCGCAGCACCTCGTGGTACGCGCCGACCACCCCGGCCAGGTCCAGCTGCCGCTCCCGGGAGACGGGCGCCCAGAACAGCTCCAGGGCCGCCCGGGAGAACTCCTTGACGACGGCCATGTCGGTGTCGGGCAGGTCGACCAGCCGGGCCAGCACGAGCAGGGGGAGGTCGGCGGTCAGATCGGCGTAGAGGTCGACCGGTTCCCCGGCCCGCAGGCGGGCGGCGAGTACGCCGATCCGGCGCCGGACCACGCCGGTGAGCCAATCCCGCTGCGCCGCGACGCGTACGGGATGAAGTGCCTGGGCGGTGATCCGCCGGATCCCGGGATGCGACGGCGTGCCGTTGTTGGCGAGGGTCGGCGGGAGCCGGAAGCCGTGCCGGGCCAGGACGCGCAGCGCGGCGACCGGGATCGGCGTGACCGCGTCGAGGGCGTTGTCCGGTGCGAAGGTGACCGGGTCGGCGAGGACTGCCTTGACCAGGGCGTGCTCCGCGACCACCACGTGGGTGTGCCCGGTGTGGTCGACCTGGGCCGAGACGCCGGTCCCGGACTCCTCCCACGGACGAAACAGCACGTCGCCGAGCGTATCCGGGCGACGCGTTGACAGCCGCACCGACCACCGGGTGTACTGACTCGCCGATCAGGAAAGGGGTGCCGGATGAGCCTGCCCACCGAGCTGGTTCCACTGACCGACACCCAGCGTGACCTGCTGGATCTGTGCAGTGACTTCGGTACGCGCGAGATCCGTCCCCGCGCGAGGGCCGTCGACGAGGCGGACACCGAGACGCCGTGGGATCTCTGGCGGGCGGCGGCCGTGGCCGGGATCACGGACTTCATGCTCCCGGCGGAGCTGGGCGGGGGCGGTTGCACCGACGTGTTCACCCAGTGCCTCGTGCAGGAGGAACTGGGCTTCGCCGACGCCGCCATCGGCAACCTGCTCACCGCCAACGGCTTCTTCGCCGACCCCGTCCTCGAACTCGGTACGCCGGACCAGCGGGAGCGCTGGCTGCGCCCGTTGACGGGGGCGGACCCGCCGATGACCGCGCTGGCCGTGACCGAGCCCGGCACCGGCTCGGACGCCGCCGCGATCACGACGCGGGCGGACCGCGTACCGGGCGGGTATCGGCTCACCGGGCAGAAGGCGTGGATCTCCAACGGCGGCGTGGCCGAGTTCTACGTGATCTTCGCGACGGTCGCGCCCGGCACCCGGTCGAAGGGCGTCACGGCCTTCCTGGCCCGCAAGGACGCGCTGGAGTTCGGGGCGCCGATGCGCAAGATGGGCCAGCGGGCGATCGTCAACACCGAGATCTTCCTCGACGGCGTCTACGTCCCCGACGAGGACCGGCTCGGCGCCGAGGGCCAGGGCTTCGCCGGGCTGATGCGGACGTTCGACATCTCCCGCACGGTCCTCGCGGCCTCGGCCACCGGGCTCGCCCGCGCCTGCCTCGACCTCGCCACGGGCTACGCCCGCGAGCGCGCCGCGTTCGGCAAGCCGATCATCGAGCACCAGGCCGTCGCCTTCCGGCTCGCCGACATGGCCACCCGGATCGAGGCCGCCCGGCTGCTGGTCTGGCGGGCCGCCCGGCGCCTCGACGCGGGCCTGCCGAGCACCACCGAGGCGGCCATGGCCAAGCTCACCGCCAGCGAGACCGCGATGTTCTGCTCGTGGGCGGCCGTGCAGACGCTCGGCGGCTGGGGCTACTCCCGCGAGTTCCTCGCCGAGAAGTGGATGCGCGACGCGAAGCTGGAGGAGATCGAGGAGGGCACCTCCGACATCCAGCGCCTCGTGATCGCCCGCGGCCTGCGATGAGGTCGCTCTTCGCGCCCGCGTCGATCGCCGTCTTCGGCGCTTCCTCCCGCGTGGGAAGCTGGGGTCGCCAGCTCGCCCAGGGCGCCCTGGGATCCGGCCGTCCGGTTCAGCTCGTCGGCCGCTCACTGTCGCTGTCGGACGCCGTCGAACTCGCGGTGATCGCGGTGCCGGCACCCTCCTTCGAGGCCGCCGTCGACTGCGCCCTGGCCGCCGGTGCGAAGGCTCTCATCGGCATCACCGCCGGCGCCGTCGTGTCTCCTTCTCTCCTTGCCCGGGTACGCGAGGCGGGGGCGGTCCTGCTCGGTCCCAACTGTCTCGGTGTCTTCGATTCCGTCGAGCGGCTGAGTCTGGTGTGGGGATCGCTGCCAGCCGGGGACATCGCATTGTTCTCCCAGAGCGGCAATCTCGCCTTGGAGATCGGCGCGTTGGCCGGTCGCGGCGGGCTGGGCTTCCGCCGGTTCGCCTCGCTGGGGGACTGCGTCGATCTGCGGGCGGCCGACCTGCTGGGGCACCACGGCGACGCGCGCGTGGTCGCCCTCTATCTTGAGGACTTCTCCGACGGCCGGGCGCTCATGGCGGGCTGCGCGTCGCTAGTGGACAGCGGGATTCCCGTGGTGCTGCTGGCGGGCGGGCGTTCGCGGGCCGGGGCGGCGGCCGCCGGGTCGCACACCGGCGCGCTGTCGTCGGACCACGCCGTGCTCGCGTCGGTGTGCCGCGACGCCGGGGTCCGCCTCGTGCGTACGCCGACCGAGCTGGTCGAGGCCTGCCGGGCCCGGTCGCTGCCCGGCCCGGTACGCCGGCTCGGGATCGTCGCGGACGGCGGCGGCCACGGGATCGTGGCGGCGGACCTCGCCGAGGAAGCCGGCCTGGAGGTCCCCGTGCCGCCGGTGGACCTGGCCGGGTCCGGCGAGAAGGACCTGCACAACTACGCCCGGGCGGTGTCGGACCTGGCCGCCTCCGGTGCCGTGGACGGCGTCCTGCTGACCGGATACTTCGGCGGGTACGCGACCGACGAGCCCACCCTCGCCGCGACCGAGGCCGCCGTGGCCGACGAGCTGGCGGCGGTACGCGTACCGCTGTTCGTGCACAGCTTCGCCGGCCGTTCCGCCACCGTGGAGCGTCTCGAACGGGCGGGCGTACCGGTGTGGCCGGCCGCCGAGCACGCCCTGGCCGCCGTCTCCTGCGCCGGTACGCGTTCCCGGCGCGTACCCGGGCCGTTGCCGCGTCCGTCCGCTGTGGACGATCTGCCGCCGGGTGACGCGTACCTGTCGGGCCGGGCGCTGCTGCCCGACGTCGAGTTCCCGCGCGCCGCGGAGGTACGCGACGTCACCGGGGCGCTGGCCGCGGCCGGGCGGATCGGCTATCCCGTGGTCCTCAAGGCGCTGGGCCGGGCGCACAAGTCCGACGACGGCGGCGTGGCGCTCGACGTCCGGTCGTCGGCCGCGCTCATCGCCGCCTTCGCGAACCTCCCGGCGGCCCCCTCGTACGCCGTCGAGCAGCAGATCGACCGGTCCACCGGGATCGAGATGATCGTCGGCGGCCGCCGCGACCCGTCGTTCGGCCCCGTCGTGCTGGCCGGCCCCGGCGGCGTACGCGCGGAGCTGACCGGCGGCGCGGCCGTCGCGTGGGCGCCCGTCGATGAACCGGCGGCGCTGGCACTGGTCAGGGCATCGGGTGTTGGGCCACTCTTGGACGGATATCGCGGTCTGCCGGCCCTCGCCGCGGAAGGGCTGGCGGCGCTGATCGTCGCGGTCGGCCGGGCGTTCGTCGACCGGCCGCGGCTGGGCGTACTGGAGCTCAATCCGGTTCTGGTGACCGAGCGGGGGGTTACCGCGCTCGATTGCCACTGGGAGAATTTCTCATGATCAGAACCATGACGGGGGGCGCGACGCTGGTGGCGAGCCTCGCGGCGCACAAGGTCGACACCGTGTTCGGCATCCCCGGGACCCACAACCTGGAGATCTACCGGCACCTGGCGTCGTCCAAGATCCGCCATGTCACGCCCCGGCACGAGCAGGGCGCCGGGTACGCCGCCGACGGCTACGCGCGTACGTCGGGCCGGCCCGGGGTCGCCGTCGTCACCAGCGGGCCGGGGCTGCTCAACATCGCGACCGCGGTGGCGCAGGCGTACTCGGACTCGGTGCCCGTGCTCGTCGTGTCGCCCGGAGCGCCGCTGCGCCATCCCCATCGCGGCAACGGGGCGCTGCACGAGATGATCGACGCCCAGCGCGCGCTGTCCGGGGTCGTCCGCGACGCGTACCGGGTGACGAGCCACGCCGAGCTGACCGTCACGATCGCCCAGATCTTCGCCGGCTTCCTGGCCGAGCGGCCGCGCCCGGTCCACGTCGAGATCCCGCTCGACCTGCTCGACGAGCCGGCCGAGGTGACGATCGCGGGACCGCTGCGCGTACGCCGCCGCTCGGCCGAGGACTGGCAGATCCTGCAGGCGGCGGCCGCCCTGAACCAGGCCAAGCGGCCCGGCCTGCTGATCGGCGGCGGTGCCCGGGGCGCGGCCGCCCAGGTGCTCGCGGTCGCCGAGCGGTTGCAGGCCGGCGTGCTCACCACGGCCAACGGCAAGGGCGTCATCTCCGAGACGCACCCGCTGAGCGTCGGGGCCGCCGTCCACCTGCCGGCCGCGATGGACTGGCTGGCCGAGCGGGACTGCGTTCTCGCCGTGGGCACCGAGATCGCGCCGAGCGACTTCTGGGCCGGACCGCCGCAGCTGCGCGGCGAGCTGATCCGCATCGACCTCGACCCGGCGCAGCTGCTCGTCAACGCCCGCCCCACGCTGCCGATCTGCGCCGACGCCGCCTCCACACTGGACGATCTGCTGCCGGTGCTCAAGGAGGCGGCCGCCGCGGGGAAACCGAGCGCCGGGGCAGGCGTACCCCTGGAGGTGAAGGCGGAGGCCAGGGCCGAGGGCGAGCGGTGGACGGGCTGGCTCGACGCGCTGGCCGGGGCCTTGCCCAAGCGCGCGCTGGTGCTCGCGGACAATGCGATGGCCTGCTACTACGGGGCGCTCGGCAACCTGCCGGTGCACGAGCCCGGCGCCTTCGGCTTCCCCACGGGCTTCGGCACCCTCGGGTACGCGCTGCCGGCGGCGATCGGCGCGAAGACGGCCCGGCCGCGGCGGCCGGTCGTGGCGCTGTGCGGCGACGGCGGCTTCATGTTCACCTGCCAGGAGCTCGCGACGGCGGCGGCCGAAGGGCTCTCGCTGCCGGTGGTGGTCTTCACCAACGGCGGCTACGGGCAGATCCGCGCGGAGATGAAGGCGGCCGGCTTCGAGCCGATCGGCGTCGACCTGCCGGTGCCGGACCTGATCGGCCTGGCGACCGCCCTGGGCGGGGCCGCGTACGCCGTCAGCGATCCGGCCGACCTGACCCGCCTGGTGAAGGCGAGCCTGGAGCATCCGGGGCCGACCGTGCTGGTGATCGAGGAGAGCAGTCCGTGAGCTACCTGGAAGTCGTCTGGACCGACGAGGTGACTGGGCGCAAGGGCTTCCTCGTCATCGACCGGCTCCGGCAGGGGGCGTCCAGCGGCGGTCTGCGCATGCGGGACGGCTGCACCCTCGACGAGGTACGCGATCTCGCCCGCGGCATGACGCTCAAGGAGGCGGTGGTACGCGTACCCGGCGACCGCTATCAGCCCTTCGGCGGCGGCAAGGGCGGCATCGACTGCTCGCCGCACGATCCCGAGGCGCGGGGCGTGCTGCACCGGTACCTGATCGCGATGCGGCCGCTGCTGGAGACGGTCTGGTCCACCGGCGAGGACCTCGGCGTACGCCAGGACGTCCTGGACGAGCTGGCCGGCGAGATCGGGCTGCGGTCCACGATCGACGCGGCCCTGCGCCTGCTGCCCGATCCCGAGGAGGGGCTGGGCCGGGTCAAGGCGGGGTTCGCGGTCGACGTGGACGGGATCAGCCTGGCCGATCTCGTCGGCGGTTACGGCGTGGCCGTGTGCGCGCTCGCCGCTCTGCGCGGCCGTGCTGGGGTGCGGGCCGTGATCCAGGGGTTCGGGTCGATGGGCGGGGCGACAGCGCGCTATCTCGCCCGGTCCGGCGTCGCCGTCGTCGGGATCGCGGACGATCTCGGTCTGGTCGTGAACCCGGCCGGCCTCGACGTCGAGCGGCTGCTGGCCGCGCGGGACTCCTTCGGCCGGATCGACCGCTCGTCACTGCGGGCGTCCGACACGGTCTCGGACGGCCACTGGCTGGACGTCGACTGCGAACTCCTCGTCCCGGCGGCCATCTCCTATGCGATCACCGAACCGGACGCCGGCCGCGTACGGGCACGGCTGGTGGTGGAGGCGGCCAACTGCGCCACGACGCCCGAGGCCGAGGCGGCGCTGGCCGCGCGTGGTGTGACTGTTTTGCCGGATTTCGTGGCCAATGTCGCAACCAACGCCTGGTGGTGGTGGACCTTGTTCGGCGACATCGAGCCGACCGAGGCGGCCGCGTTCGCCAAGATCGCGGCTGTGCTGGGCGGTCTGACCGACGCCGTCCTGCAGCGCTCGGCCGCCGCCGGGGGCACGCCCCGGGCCGCCGCGCTGGAGATCGCTTCCGCCCTCGGCTGAACTCCCCGCCCCTCACCCCCTCCAAGATCCCGCTTGGATCAGGGAAATCACCCGAATCTTGGCCCATGATTACGTGCGCAAACCTGATCCAAGCGCGATCTTGGGAGGAGCGTGCGCGAGCGCTGGGACGAGTCTGGGAGAAGGCGGGCCGCGCGAGGCAGAATTGCGGGGAATGGATCACCTGGCGTACATGTTGTGTGCCGTATAGCGATTGTCCGTGAAAGGCTGTGACCGTGCGAGACCCGCAGGAACTGTTCGAGCTGACGCCCACGGCGAAGGACTTCGACTTCGGCCGGCCCGTGCTGCTGCACGCCCTCAGCGGTTTCATCGACGCCGGCGGCGCCGGCCGGCTGGCGCGCGAGCACCTGCTGGAGGTCCTCGAACCCGCGCTGCCCGGCGAGTCGGCGGTCGCCACCTTCGACGTCGACCAGCTCCTCGACTACCGCGCGCGGCGGCCGCTCATGGACTTCGCGGCCGACCACTGGGAGTCCTACGACGACCCCAAGCTCCAGCTGCACGCGCTGCGCGATCACGACGGCACGCCGTTCCTCCTGCTCACCGGCCCCGAGCCGGACATGCAGTGGGAACGCTTCATCGCCGCGCTGGTCTCCCTGATCAAGACTCTCGGCGTACGCGCGACGGTCGGCATCCACGCCATCCCGATGTCGGTGCCGCACACGCGGCCCGCCGGGGTGACCGCGCACGGGACGCGCCCCGAGCTGATCGCCGGCCACGAGCCCTGGATCGACCACGTACGCGTACCGGCGAGCGTGACGAACCTGCTCGAATTCCGGCTCGGCCAGCAGAACCTCGACGCGCTCGGCTATGCCGCCCACGTGCCGCACTACCTGGCCGAGGGCGAGTACCCGCCGGCCGCCGAACTGCTGCTGAACTCGGTGTCTCGGGCGACCGGGCTGCTGCTGCCGACCGACCAGCTGCGCGAGGCGTCCGAACGCGTACGCGCGGAGATCGAGCGCCAGCTCGTCGACAACCAGCAGGCCGCGGCGGTGGTGAAGGCGCTGGAGGAGCAGTACGACGCGTTCACCCGGGGCCGGTCGGCCAACCTGCTGACCGAGTCGACGCCGCTGCCGTCGGCCGATGAGCTGGGTGCCGAGCTGGAACGCTTCCTCGCCGAGCACTCGAAGCGCGACCAGGGCGAATAAACACCTATCGTTCACCTGATTGCGATCGAAAACACTTTCATTCGTCCGTAGCCGGGCGTATCGTTCTCCTCCCGCCTCTGAACAGGACTTCTGTCCCAGAAGCAGGAAAGGAGGACCCATGAGCCGGCTTCATCTGTTCGACATGGACGGCACCCTGATCCGCGGCTCCTCCGCCAACATCGAGATCGCCAAGGTTCTCGGCAAGGTGGAGGAGTTCCGGTCCCTCGACCGCGAATTCGCCGCCGGGACGATCGACTCCCGCGAGTACGCGAACCGCGCGTACGAGATGTGGTCGACCCTCACCGACGAGGTCGTGGCGATGGCGTTCGCCGGCGCCCCCTGGCTCGCCGGCATCCGCGACGTCTGGCAGGAGATCACCGATCGCGGCGAGCACTGCGCCGTCATCTCGCTGTCGCCGAGTTTCTTCGTGAGCCGCCTGCGCGTCTGGGGCGTCCACGAGACCCACGCGGCGCGCTTCCCCGAGGTGCCCTTCCCCGTCGGCACCACCATCGACACCTGCGGCGTACTCACCCCGGCCGCCAAGGTCACCATCGCCGACGAGCTGTGCGCCCGGTACGGCGTCGACCGGTCCGACTGCGTCGCGTACGGGGATTCGATGTCGGACGCGGTGCTGTTCACCGCGGTCGGCACGTCCGTCGCCGTCAACGGGGACCATCACGTCAGCGGGATCGCCACCCACCGGTACGCCGGCGGAGATCTCCGCGAGGCGTACCGGCTGGTGGCGGGCTGATCTAGCTGAGGGTCCGGCAGAGCTGGCCGTTGAGGGTGAACCTCGGCGGCAGCACGTTCGGGCCGGAGTAGCCGGCGACGAAACCGATGTTGGTGGCGGCGCCGGGGGCGAGCGCGCCGTTGTAGTCCACGTTGGACACGGTCACGGTACGCCCGCTCGCGCTCCAGTTGCCGCTCCAGCCGCCGTTGAACGACTGCCAGGCGGTCGGCCAGGTGAACGAGAGGTTCCAGCTCGCGATCGGCGACGTCCCCGTGTTGGTGATGTCGACACTCGCGACGTAGCCGTTGCCCCAGTCGTTGACGTCGGCGAACTTCACCGCACAGGGCGCGGCGGCCGGCGTACCCGTCTGGAAGTTCAGCGGTGCCGAGGACCAGGACACCTGCCCGGCGTTGTTCCGGTTGACCACGTTCAGGGTGTAACGCGTACCCGGGACGAGGTTGTGCACGGTGAACGACGTGCCGGTGGTCTCGCCCCACTGCTCGCTGGTGGTGCCGTTCTGGCGGTAGATCTCGTACTTCGTGCCGCCGGTGGCCGCGGGCCAGGTGATGGTCGCGGCGGTGTCGGTCACGTTGCTCGCGACCGGCTGGCCGGGCGCGTTCGGCGGCCCGACGGGGAGCGCGGCCGGGTGCACGATGACCGTGGTCAGCGAGTACTTCGGCAGCGTCTGGGTGATCGCGGTGCCGGTGCTCGACGTCGTCGCCGACGCGGCGCCGTTGGTGTACGTCAGGACGGTCGGCGCCCCGGCGGCCGGCGTGAAGCCGTCGTAGTGCAGGGTGACCGTCCGGTCGTTGTCCGGATCCCGGTTGAGCAGCAGGAACGCGAGGTCCCCATTGGCCTTCCGGGCCGCGTGTACGCCGATCAGCGGATCGCTCGACGAGGCGCGCACGAGCTGGTCACCGGGCGCGGCCGCCTTGCTGAGCAGCTGCAGCGCGTAGTACGGGGCGAACGGTGTGTTCACCGCCGGCTCGCACACGTTGTCGGCGGTGCACGTGCCGCTGGACAGGATGCCGAAGTCCTCGAAGTCCTGCTGGCCGGCGATCGTCCGGGCGGTCGTCGGTCCGTTGTGGACGTCCCAGAAGTCCACCGTGAACACGCCGTTCTCCAGCAGCTGCGCGTACGCGTCCGCGGCGAAGAGCGCACCCGGCTGCGTGTTCTGGCCCCAGCCGGTGTTCATCTCGGTGATGGCGATGCCGAGCGGCTTGCCGGCGTACTGGTTGATCTGCTGGCGGGCCAGCCACGAGATGTCGGTGATCTGGTCGGTCTTGCTCAGGGCCTCGGTCGCCGAGCTGCCGCCGGGATACCAGTGCAGGATCGCGAAGTCGACGTGCGGCCCGGCGATCGAGAGCACGACCTGGTTCCACGTTCCGGCGTCGCCGCCGGCCACCAGCCCGTCCGGCCAGTTGCCCGGAGTCGTCAGCACGACGCCGATCTTGACCGTCGGGTCGACCGCCTTCATCGCGTCCGCGTACGCGACCACTTCGTTCGCGTACCCGGCCGGGCTCTTGTCGGCGTGGTCGTCCGCCTCCCAGTTCGAGCCGTAGTGGCCGTTGCCGTAGTTCTCGTTGCCGATCTCCCAGTACTTCACGCCGTAGTTCTTGGTGACGTTCGCGTACCGGACCCAGCCGGCGGCCTCCTGCGCGGAGCCGGTGCCGTAGTTGGCGATGACGATCGCCTGGGCCCCGGCCCGGTTGACGCCGCTCATGAAGTGGTCGAAATCGGTGTTGGGGGCGACGTAGCCGCCGGGCGCGGTGTTGTCGGCCCAGTGGTAGATGTCCGAATAGGACCCGCCAGGGTAGCGCATCATCCTGACGCCGGCGTTGTGCAGCGTGTCGGCAACTTCATTGGTGCCGAGATAGGAGTCCCACACGGCGTGGTTCACGCCCACGGCGGTGCTCGGGACGGTCGCGAGCGCGGCCCGGGTGTTGACGGTGACGTCCGTGGAGGTGGCGTCCGCCGAGGCCGGCTGCGCGGTGGTGAAGAGTGGTGCGGTGAGGAGCGTGGCCGTGACGGCGAAGGTCACGGCGATTCTGCTTGATCGCATCGTCGGGCGTTCCTTATCGGGATCGATGGATGGAAGCGCTCCCAAGGCTCGCCGTGTTTCCGTTCCGTGTCAAGAGCGCCTCGTCGACAAGCGTCCACGCGATCGCGTATCGCTGGGTAGCATGGGCGTCCACTGTCGTGAAAGGACTGTCCATGACCCCGCCCGCACTGTCCCGACGTGCTCTCCTCTACGGATCCCCGATGGTCGCCGGAGCCGCCCTGACCGCCGGGGTCACCGGTGGCACCCCCGCCGCGGCAGCCGTGGCCGCGACGACGGCGGCCTCCCCGAAGGACGCCCCCTACAACGCCGTGGGGGACGGCGTCGCCGACGACACCGCGGCGATCAACCAGTGCATCGCGGACAACCGGGTCGTCGACTTCGGCGGCCCGCAGAACGTCTACCGCATCACGGACACCGTCTACGTCAACCAGTCCGCGCCGCGGCACCTGATCGCCGACGGCGCCACCCTCCTGGCCGGTGGCCCCGTCACGATGATGCGCTTCCTGAACGCCGCCCATCGCGTACGCGGCCTGACGTTCGACGGCGGTGCGGGCCGGTCCGGCGTGGGCCTGATCGTCGAGTCGAGCAGCCCCCGGTCGCGGGTCGAGAGCTGCACGTTCGCGAACACGGGCTGGTCCGGCGTCATCATGAACGCCGCCTACGGCCGGGTGGCCGGATGCTCGTTCGACGGCTGCGGCCATCGCGCGCCGAATCCCGGTGACGGCAACCAGCGGGTCACCCTGCGAGTGGAGGACGCCGACAACTGCGCCGTCGTGGACAACGTCATCACGGCATGCGACTGGGGCATCCTCTTCCGGGGATCCACGGCCACGCCGGGCATCAGCGGCTTCGACTGCCGCGGCAACACCGTCGTGCACGCCAGTCCCGCGATCGCCACGTCGCAGGGCGTCTCCAGCCGATTCGGCCGCCGGGGCCGGATCGAGGGCAACTCGATCGCGGGTTTCGACGACAACAGCATCGACTGCAACGGCTGCAACAACATGATCATCGCTGGGAACAGCACGAGCGGCGGCAAGGACGGCGTCTTCCTCGGCGACGAGAACACCAGCAGCGTGACCGTCTCCGGCAACGTGTTCACGGGGCCGCAGCGCGGCGTACGCATCCAGACGAGCTTCGACCCGGCGCTGAACAACCGGCTCGTGGCGAGCGTGACCGTGGTCGGCAACGTCGTCTCGGCGCCGACCGACGGCGGGATCCTGGTGTTCCGCGCGCAGGGCGACGATCCGGGAACGCCCGCGGTCGAGGCCGCCGCGACGCAGATCAGCGGCATCACGATCAGCGGCAACAGCGTGCACGGGCCGGCGATCGGCAACTACGGGATCAAGCTCGTCGGTGCCGACTCGTCGAAGGTGATCGGCAACCAGATCTACCGCATCGGCGGTCCCGGTGTGGCGCTGGAGAAGACGGATCTCGTCGAGGTCGCCGGGAACATCATCCAGGACGCCGGGCATACGCGGCCGGCGAACAGCGTCGACGCGATCAGCGTCCTCAACGCCAACCGTGCCTTCGTCCGGGACAACACGGCCTACGGCACCGCCCGGTACGCCGTCGCCGTCACGGGAGGCGTCGGCATGACGGTCACCGGCAACCGCTGGCGTTCCCTGGCCACCGGTGGAGTGAACAACGGCGCGACCGGTACGACGCTCGCCGACAACCTAGGGCTGTGATGCTCGGCGGGGTCGGGACCCAGCCCGGCCCGCCGGTCGCGGTCATTCGACGCAGAACTCGTTGCCCTCAGGGTCGGCCAAGACGGTGAGCTCCTGGCCGACCTTGACGACCGAGGCACCGAGATCGACGAGCCGCGCGACCTCGTCGGAGATCGAGCCGGGCGCGCGTAGATCCAGATGCAGCCGGTTCTTCGCGGTCTTCGGCTCCGGTACGCGGTTGAACCACATGTTCGGGCCGCCCCAACCGGCCGCCTCGACGAACGCCTTGTCCGAGGTGGACTCCTCGTCCAGGTCGGTACCCAGCGCGGCCGCCCAGAAGTTGGCGACCACGAGCGCGTCCTCGCAGTCGAACGTGACGTTCTTGATGTAGCTGTACATGGGAGGACGGTAGAGGCTCCACCGTCCTCCCGCGAGCGGATTCACTCAGCCGAGCCAGTTGGTCTTGGCCAGCTCTCGGGCCAGATTCGCAGCCTGCACCCCGGTGCACGGCGCGTGGTCCATCGTTGGCCGGCTGAGGAAGTTGCCGTCCCGGTCGTACACGTCATTGGAACAGCTGACATCGATGAATGTGCCAGAGTCGAGGGCCAACCGAGCGGTCGCCCGGTATACCGGCGTCGAGCGTCCTGCCCGGGTGTCCTGGAACTGATCCCAGTGCAGATAGCCACCACTGATCTTGTCGCAATGTCCCCCGGTGCCGTCGCAAGCCATCTTCTTGGCGGTGCTGTCGTCCCACAGGGAGACCACGACCGAGACCATCCCGGCCAGCCCGCCCTCGGTGACGATGATCTGGGTGGCGGCGCTCTTGTCGCAGATGCCGAACACCTGGGCGGGATTTCCCCACTGCCCGGTGACGGCCAGACTGGACATGATCTTGGGTGCCAGGGCGTCGTTCCATCCGCAATGCGGCGTGCCCGGCACGTCGGCCGGCCAGGGTGGTGCGGTCGGCTGCGGGACCCCACTGGCCGCCGCTGCCACATAGGGGATGCTCGGGTCCACAGCTGGTTGACTCACCCGCGGCGCGGCGCTGGGCGCGGAGACGATGGGCTTGCGCGGAGTGGTCAGTTCCAGCTGGATCGCGACCATCGACGCCGTCAGCGAGGCCGCGAGAACCACGGCCATCAGGATCAAGCCGCGGTCACGCCGCCGTTGTTGGATCCGTGCCCGCGCGAGCAGCCCCGCCGGGGTGGGCGGTGGCGGCTGCCCGTCCCCGCCCGCGGCGTCGGTCAGCAGGATGCGGGCGATCTCCTCAGACATCGTTGGGCCTCCTCACGAGAGCTTTGGGGGTCACATCGTCGAACGCGTCGCCGAGCGCGCGGCGCAGATTGTCGAGGCCGCGCGAGGTCTGGCTCTTCACGGTCCCCGCCGAGCAGCGGAGCACCTCGCTGGTCTCGGCGACGTCCAGATCCTCGAAGAACCGGCAGACGAGGACCGCGCGCTGCCGTGCCGGAACCTGTTGCAGCGCCGTGATGACGGTCAGCCGCCGCGCCGTGGACTCGTCGAGCGGCCGGGCGGGGTCGCGCTCGCCGAGGTGTTCGTCCGGAATGGACGTCACCGCCTGCTCCCGCCGCCACGGCCGCCGCGACTCGTCGATCGCCGACCGGAGGAGGCACGTACGCACGAACGCGTCCAACGCGCCGTGGCTGCGCAGCGAGCGCCAGGATCGGGCGAGCCGGATGAAGGCGGCCTGGGCGAGATCGTCGGCCCGGTGCCAGTCCCCGCACATCAGGTACGCGACGCGCCGGACCCGGTCGTATCGGGCCGAAAAGTACTCGCCGAAATCGCGTTCGTCCTCGGTTGTCAGTGCCACTTCCACCTCCTGCGCCCTAAGGCGGAGACGGCGAGGGTAGCGGTTGCACAGCGGGTCCGGATTTCTCGGCCGGACTCCGGGGTGCTGGGAGAGCCGGGTCAGCCCATGCTCGCGAGGGTCAGCGGGTAGACCGGCCCCGCCCCCGCCCGGCGAAGCTCGCGGGCGGCCACGGTCATCGTCCATCCACTGTCAACCAGGTCGTCGACCAGCAGGATCGGCCCGTCGGCGGCGGCCGTCTCGGGCGTGACCGTGAGGGAGCCGTGGACCGCCTTCAGCCGCTGCGCGCTGTTGACCCCGCTCGGGGGCGACACCGCGCCGATCGGCTCGACGGTGCCGAGGAACGGCATCCGGCCGATCTCGGCGATCCGCCGGGCGGTCGAGGAGACCAGCCGCGGCCGGCGCCGCGATCCGAGCGCGACCACGCCCACCGGCCGGGCGGGCCACGGATCGGCGCCGCGCGCCCAGTCCTTGAGCACCTCGACGAGCGCGTCGCAGACGTCGTCGGGCAGTTCGGCGTCCGGCCCGTCGAGGATCTCCCGCAGCCGGGAACCCCAGCCGAGGTCGGTCAGGCGCGCGATGGCCCGGCCTGGTCCGGCCTGCTCCGCGGGCGGGATCCGGCCGGACAGGTCGAGCCCGGCCGCGGCGAGCCCGGTCGGCCACTGCTTGCGCGGCTCCACCACCACGCCGGGCCGGCGCAGGAACGAGGCCGCGGCGGTCAGGGCAGGCAGGCTGACGGCGGGGGAGAAGGCCGGGGCGGTGCAGTTGTCGCACCGTCCACACGGGACCGACTCCTCGTCGTCCAGGGCCGTCCGCAGGAAGTGCATGCGGCAGTCGCCGGTCGTCGCGTACGCGATCATCGAGCGCTGTTCGGCTGTGCGCGCCTCGGCCACGCGGACCAGCCGTTCGGTGTCGTACGCCCACGGCTCGCCGGTGTACGCCCAGCCGCCCCGGACCCGGCGGACGGCCCCGTCGACGTCGAGCACCTTGAGCATCATCTCCAGCCGGCTGCGGCGCAGCTCGACCAGCGGCTCCAGCGCCTGCAGGGACATCGGCCGGCCGGCGTCGTCGAGCACGGCCAGGACCCGGCGCACCTGGTCCTCGGGCGGGAACGCGAGGGACGCGAAGTAGCGCCAGATCGCCTGGTCCTCGTTGCCCGGCAGGAGGACGACCTCGGCGGACTCCACGGCGCGCCCGGCCCGGCCGACCTGCTGGTAGTACGCGATCGGCGACGGCGGCGCCCCGAGGTGCACCACGAAACCGAGGTCCGGCTTGTCGAAGCCCATGCCCAGCGCGGACGTGGCCACGAGCGCCTTGACCTTGTTGTCCAGCAGGTCCTGCTCGGCCTGCCGGCGGTCGGCGTCCTCGGCCTGACCGGTGTAGGTCGTCGCCGCGTAACCCCGGGAGCGGAGGAACTCGGTGGTCTCACCGGCGGCCGCCACGGTCAGCGTGTAGATGATGCCCGAACCGGGCAGCCGGTCGAGGTTGTCGGCGAGCCAGCCGAGCCGGTGCGCCGCGTCCGGCAGCGTCACCACGCCGAGCCGCAGCGAGTCCCGGCCGAGCTGCCCGCGCAGGACGAGGACGCCCTTGCCGAGCTGGTCGGCGACGTCGGCGGTGACGCGGCCGTTCGCGGTCGCGGTCGTGGCCAGCACGGGAGTGCCCGGCGGCAGTTCGGTGAGCATCGTGCGCAGCCGCCGGTAGTCGGGCCGGAAGTCGTGGCCCCAGTCGGAGACGCAGTGCGCCTCGTCGATGACGAGCAGCCCGGCCGACGCGGCCAGCTTGGGCAGCACCGTGTCCCGGAAATCGGGGTTGTTCAGCCGTTCGGGGCTGATCAGCAGGACGTCGACCGCACCGGCGTGGACCTCCGCGCGGACCTGGTCCCAGTCGTCGAGGTTGGCCGAGTTGATCGTGTAGGCCCGGATGCCCGCGCGCTCGGCCGCCTCGACCTGGTTGCGCATGAGCGCGAGCAGCGGGGAGACGATGACGGTCGGACCGGCGCCGGCCGCGCGGAGCAGGGCGGTCGCCACGAAGTAGACCGCGGACTTGCCCCAGCCGGTGCGCTGGACGCAGAGCACCCGGCGCCGGTCGGAGACCAGCGCCGAGATCGCCGTCCACTGGTCCTCGCGGAGCCGGGCGTGCTCGCCCGCCAACCGCCGCAGGACGGCTTCGGCGCGCTCGCGCAGGGCGGGTCCGGACTCAAGATCGTGCAGCTCAGCCACGCCCACAGGTCTACCAGACCGCCCTGACAAACTCAGCCCAGCAGGCGGTCGACCGTCTCGATCTTGGAGGTGAGGGCGCCCGACACCCCGTCGCGCCAGTCGAGCTTGAGGACCAGGCTCGTCCGCGGCGACCGGGCGTGCACGGCCTCGGTGGCGGCCTTGACGACGGCCATCACCTCGTCCCAGGTCTCGCCCTCGATCGTGGTGAACATCGCATCCGTCCGGTTGGGCAGGCCGGACGCGCGCACGACGCGTACCGCCTCGGCGACGATCTCTCCGACGTCCTCGCCCGTTCCCACGGGCGCCACGCTGAACGCGACCAGCACAGACATGACCCGAAGCTACCATGATCGGCATGCACGGGATCGCCGACGCCTGGATCGTGGCCGGGCCGCCGGGGGCCGGCAAGTCGACCGTGGCGGCGCTGCTGCTCGCCCGGCTGCGGCCCACGCCCGCCCTGCTCGACAAGGACACGCTCTACTCCGGCTTCGTCGAGGCCGCGCTCGCCGTCGCCGGTCGCGACGCCGGCGAGCGCGAAGGCCCGTGGTACGACGAGCACATCAAGATCCACGAGTACGCCGGACTCACCGCGACGGCCCGCGAGGTACGCGTACACGGCTGCCCGGTTCTGCTGAGCGGACCGTTCTCGGGGCAGATCCACGACCCGGCGCGCTGGGAGCGCTGGACGGCGGAGCTGGGCGGGGGACGCGTACGCCTGATCTGGGTGCACTGTCCACCCGGGACCTTGCGGGGACGGATCGAGGCGCGTGCGTCCGGACGGGACGGGGCGAAGCTCGCGGACTTCGCGGCGTACGTCGCGCGGATACGCCCGGACAGCCCGCCCGCGGTGCCGCACGTGGTGATCGAGAACGACGGGACCGAGGCTGACCTCGTCGCCCAGGTTGACGCGGTGGTGGGTTGAAGCTTTGTCGGTGGGGCCGACTATGGTTCGCCGCATGTCCGATGTGCGGTGGAGTACCGAGCAGGTGCACGCCCTCGCGCCCGACGCGTCCTCGCTGGCCGCGGCACGCAAGCTGGCCACCGGTTCCGGCTGGTCGCAGGAGGGCGCCGGCGGCGAGCCGCTGAGCCTGTGGGGCTTGTGCAAGGGCAGTGGCGCGACCCCCTACCAGACCTGTGTCGACGTCACCGAGCCCGCGTACAAGTGCTCGTGCCCGAGCCGGAAGTTCCCGTGCAAGCACGCGCTGGCGCTGCTGCTGCGATGGTCGGCCGGGACCCTGGCGACCGCCGACCAGCCGTCCTATGTGGTCGAATGGCACGCGGGGCGGGCCGGTCGGGCGGCGAAGAAGGCGGCCCGCGAGTCGGCGCCGCGCACCGCCGAGCAGGAGCGCGCGGCCGAGCGACGGGCCGAGAAGCGCGCGGACCGGATGGCCGAGGGCGTCGCCGAGCTCGCGCAATGGCTCGACGACCAGGTCCGGCAGGGCATCGCCGGGCTGGACCGGGCCGGCTACAAGCATTTCGACCAGGTGGCCGCCCGGCTCGTCGACGCGCAGGCGGCCGGGCTCGCCTCGGCGCTGCGGCGGCTCGGTGCGCTGCCCGCGTCCGGCGCCGGCTGGGAGGACCGCCTGCTGGGCGAGCTCGGCCTGCTGCGGCTGCTGTCGACGGCGGCCGCCCGGATCGACGACCTGCCGCCGGAGCTCGCCGACACCGTGCGGGCCCGCCTCGGCCACAACGTGCCCACCGAACAGGTGCTCGCCGGCCCGAAGGTGCGCGACGTCTGGCAGGTGATCGGCGTGCGCGACGAGGTCGAGGAGCGGCTGTCGTCCCGCTCGGTCTGGCTGATCGGCCGCGATTCGGGGCGCGCCGCCCGGGTGCTCTCGTTCGCGGCGCCCGGCCAGGCCCTGCCGGTGGACCTGATCGTCGGCACCGAGATCGACGCCGACGTCTGCTACTACCCGGGCGCGGCCCCGATGCGGGCGCTGGTGGCCGCCCGTCACGGCGACGTGCGCCGCCTCGACCGGCCCGGCCCGGCGGTCTTCGTGGCCCGAGCACTGTCCGATGTGGCCGATGCGCTGGCGGCCGACCCGTGGATCACCCGTCATCCGCTGCTCCTCCAGGCCGCGGTGGTGCCCGGCGATCCCTGGCGGGTCGTCGACGCGGCCGGTGACGCGCTGCCCCTCGATCCCGCTGCGGCCGACCCCTGGCCGATGCTCTCGGCGTCCCTGGGCGGCCTGGGCACGCTGGCGGCGGAGTGGACGCCCCGCGGCGTCGTCCCGCTGACCATGTTCACCGCGGGAGAGGCGGTCCGGGCATGACCCACCTGTCTGCCGGCGACGGAAGGGCGGTACGGGCGTGAGCGACGTCTGGGCGCAGTTGTTGTCGAGCGCGCTGGTCGGCGTACAGCGCCGGCCCTGTGTCCTCGGCCCGGCGGCCGCTCCACTGGAGACGGTCATTCCGGCCGGCCCGGTGGACGAGGCCGGCCTCCTGCACGCCGCCGGGACCGTGACGCTGGCCGGCCGCGCCGGTGCCCTGGCCGAGAAGACGGCGATCCCGGCACCGGTCGTGCTCGTCGAGGAGACGCTCGTCCCGCCGGCCGCGGCCGCCCGGGTCAGCGCGTTGCTGGGCGGCGTACGCGCCACCGGTGACCAGCGCGGGATGCGGCGGCTGCTGCACGAGTGGCTGGAACTGGCGGCCGTGCACCACCGCCGTTCGCCCGCGCACCTGCTCCCGGCCCTGCTCGACCTGGCCGACCAGGACGGTACGCTGCGACCCCTCGTGGTGGCCGTCGGCGGCACCCGGGCGGCCTGGCTGGCCGGCCTGCGGCCCCAGCAGTGGGGCTGGATGCGCGAGCCCGGCGAACCCGCCGAGACGGCGTGGACCGACGGCGACACGAACGCGCGGGTGGCGTACCTGGGCGCGGTGCGGGAGCGCGATTCCGCCGAAGGGCGCCGCCTGCTGCTGGAGACCTGGAAGAACGAGAGCGCGGCGGACCTCGCCAAGCTGATCGGCGCCTGCCGGTCCGGGCTCGACCCGGCCGACGAGGAGTGGCTGGAGAAGGCGCTCGACGACCGGCGGGTCCAGGTCCGGTCGGCCGCCGTCCCGCTGCTGCAGCGCCTGCCCGGGTCCGCGTACGCGGGACGGATGGCCGAACGGGTCGCCGCCTGGTTCCACGCCGACGGCCGCAAGACGATCCGGGTCGAGTTCCCGGCCGAGTTCGACCCGTCGATGAAACGCGACGGGATCGAGCAGAAATCGGCGTACGGGCGGGGCGAGAAGGCCTGGTGGATCGAGCAGGTCGTGGCGGCCGCCCCGCTGTCGTGCTGGAGGACGATCGACGAGGACCCGGCGGTGATGCTCAAGCGCTCGGTCGGCGACGATCTCGGCCAGGTGCTCCGGCGCGGGCTGACCAGCGCCACCCTGGCGCAGCGCGACGCCCGCTGGGCGAAGGAGCTGTGCGGCATGGCGTCCCTGGAGAGCTACGCCGCCCGCCCGCTCGTCGAGCTGCTGCCTCCGGCCGACGCCGCCGAGGTCGCGCTGGCCGGCCTGCAGCGCCGGTCCGGTTTCGCCAACGCGTTCCTGTCCGGTCTGGACAGACCCTGGCCGGCCGACGTGAGCGCGGCGGTCGTCGCCAAGCTCGGCACGGCCCAGCTGACCGAGGAGTCCGGCTGGCGCAGCCTGGTCACGCACGCGGAGTCCGGGCTCGATCCGGCGTACGCGGCCGACATCGAGAAGCTGGCCGACGGCGTCTCCTTCGGCGAGGTGCTCCGCCAGCTCGCCGCCTTCCTGCAGATCCGATCCGACATCCACCGGGAGTTCGCGTCATGACCACTGTTGCCGAGCCGGTGCTGCGCCCGCACGCCGAGCAGCTCTACGCCACCGAGCTCGCCGCCCTCGCCGCGGCCGACGACCGCCCCCGCCCGCCGGGCTGGCTGCTGTCGCCCCAGGCCGTGGTGACCTACCTGCTGGGCGACGGCGACACGATCACCCCGAAGTACATCGGCCCGCGCCGGCTCATGGAGGTCGCGGTCGCCACCCTCGCCACGGACCGCGCGCTGCTGCTGCTCGGCGTACCGGGCACGGCGAAGACCTGGGTGTCCGAGCACCTGGCCGCCGCGATCAGCGGCGACTCCACGCTGCTCGTCCAGGGCACCGCCGGTACGCCGGAGGAGGCCATCCGCTACGGCTGGAACTACGCCCGGCTGCTGGCCGAGGGCCCGTCCGCGGAGGCGGTGGTGCCCAGCCCGCTGATGCGGGCGATGCGTACCGGGACGATCGCGCGGGTCGAGGAGCTCACCCGGGTCCCGTCCGACGTGCAGGACACCCTGATCACCATCCTGTCGGAGAAGACGCTGCCGATCCCGGAGCTGAACGACGAGGTGCAGGCGGTCAAGGGCTTCAACGTGATCGCCACCGCGAACGACCGCGACCGCGGCGTCAACGAGCTGTCGAGCGCGCTGCGCCGCCGGTTCAACACCGTCGTGCTGCCCGTGCCCGGCACCGTCGACGAGGAGGTCGACATCGTGTCCCGCCGGGTCGCGTCGCTCGGCCGGTCGCTGGAACTGCCCGAGGTGCCGGACGCGATGGCCGAGATCCGCCGCGTCGTCACCGTCTTCCGGGAGCTGCGCGAAGGCGTGACCGGTGACGGGCGTACGAAGCTGAAGAGCCCGAGCGGCACGCTGTCGACGGCCGAGGCGATCTCCGTGATGACGAGCGGCATGGCCCTGGCCGTGCACTTCGGCGACGGCACGGTACGCCCGGCGGACGTGGCGGCCGGCATCCGCGGCGCGGTCGTGCGGGATCCCGCCTCCGACGGCGTGATCTGGCGCGAGTACCTGGAGACGGTCGCCCGCGAGCGGGACGGCTGGCGAGACTTCTACCGGGCCGCCCGGGAAGCCGAGTGAGCGTCCACGTCTACGGCGTCCGCCACCACGGTCCCGGTTCGGCCCGGGCACTCGTGCGCGCCCTGGAGGACCTGCGGCCGGACGTGATCCTGGTCGAGGGCCCCCCGGAGGCGGACGGCCTGGTCGGGCTGGCCGGCCACGAGGACCTGCGGCCGCCGGTGGCGCTGCTGGCGTACCCGGCGGACGTGGCCGGGTCGGCGGACGGCGACCGGAGCCGCGCCTCCTTCTGGCCGTTCGCCGTGTTCTCCCCGGAATGGCAGGCCCTGCGGTACGCGGCGGCGAACGGCGTACCGCTGCGATTCTGCGACCTGCCCGCGAGCTACCGGTTCGCGCAGAGCGAGGACAAGCAGCCGCCGGAGGAACCGCTGGACGCGGCCGAGGCCGAGGCCGAGGGGCAGGGCGAGTCGGCGGAGGCGTTCCGGCAGGATCCGATCGCGCAGCTGGCCACCGCGGCCGGCTACGAGGATCCCGAGCGGTGGTGGGAAGACGTCATCGAGCACCGCAGGGAAGGCGAACCCGCTTTCGCGGCGGTCGCCGAGGCGATGGCGGCCGTCCGGGCGGGAGAGTCCACTCCGGAGTACGACGCGCTGCGTGAGGCGTACATGCGCCAGACCCTGCGGGCCGCGATGAAGGAGGGGTTCGAGCGGATCGCCGTGGTCTGCGGGGCGTGGCACGTGCCCGCGCTGACCGAGCCGCTGCCGCCGGCCGCCCACGACGCGGCGCTGCTCAAGGGGTTGCCGAAGGCCGCTGTGCAGGTGACGTGGGTGCCCTGGACCCACGGGCGGCTCGCGTCCTGGACGGGCTACGGCGCGGGCGTGACCTCGCCGGGCTGGTACCACCACCTGTTCACGACCGCGGACCGGCCTGTCGAGCGCTGGCTCGTCGAGGTCGCCGGGATGCTGCGCGAGCAGGACATCCCGGTCTCCAGCGCGCACGTCATCGAGGCCGTACGCCTGGCCGACACCCTCGCCGCCCTCCGCGGCCGCCCGGCGGTGGGGCTGGCCGAGGCGAGCGAGGCCGTGCGGGCGGTGCTCTGCGACGGCGACGACGTCCGGCACGAGCTGGTCCGCAGCAAGATGATCGTCGGCGAGCTGCTCGGCGAGGTGCCGGACGAGACGCCGTCGGTGCCGCTGGTCCGGGACGTGACCGCGCAGGCGAAGCGCTTGCGGATGCCGCAGGAGGCCCTGGTCAAGGAGCTCCGGCTCGACCTGCGCAAGCCGAACGACCTGGCCAGGAGCCGGCTGCTGCACCGGCTGCGGCTGCTCGGCGTCGCGTGGGGCCGGCCGGTCGACAGCTCCGGCAAGGGCACGTTCTGGGAGTCGTGGCAGCTCGCGTGGGAACCCGAGTTCGCCGTCGACCTCATCGCGGCCAGCGCGTACGGGACCACGGTCGCGCAGGCCGCCGCCGGCAAGGTACGCGACGAGGCGCGCGCGGCGGATCTCGCCCGGCTGACCGAGTTGATCGAGGCCTGCCTGCTCGCCGACCTCCCCGCCGTGCAGCCGCGCCTGATCAGGGCGATCTACGACCGCGCGGCGCTCGGCACGGATGTCGCCGACCTGATGGCCGCGATTCCGGCTCTGGCCCGTTCGCTGCGCTACGGCGACGTCCGCGGTACCGGCACCGGTCCACTCCGGACGGTGCTGACCGGCCTGGCGACCCGTATCCAGCTCGGCCTGCCGGGGGCGGTCAGCGGGCTCGACGACGACGCCGCCCGGGCGATGCTCGGCCGGATCGACGCCGTCACGGCCGCCGTCGGCCTGCTGACCGAGGAACCGGGACTGCGCGACGAGTGGCTGTCCACACTGGCCGGCCTCGTCGACCGGCCCGACCTGCCCGGCCTGCTCGCCGGCCGGATGGCCCGCCTGCTGCGGGACGAGGGCCGCTGCGACGCCGACGAAACCGAGGTACGCCTCGCCCGCGCGCTGACGGTCGGCGTACCGGCGGCGACCTCGGCCGGATATGTCGAGGGGTTCCTCAGCGGCGGCGGCCTGCTGCTCGTGCACGACGACGCACTGCTGAACCTGGTCGACCGCTGGCTGACCGGGCTCGCGGGCGAGACGTTCACCCAGGTGCTGCCCCTTTTGCGGCGTACCTTCGCGGAGTACTCGGGTCCCGAGCGGCGGGCCATCGGCGAACGCGTACGCAACGCGGGAACCAGGGTCGCCGTCGCGGCCGAGCCCGCCGGGTTCGACGCCGACCGGGTGGCCCGGATCATCCCGGTCCTGCAGACGATCCTGAGCACGGTCGCGGCGGGGCGCCCGGCGCCGGCCGAGGAAGCCCGGAAGGAGAGTGTCGGATGAGCGAGCCCGATGAGCGGCTGCGCCGGTGGCGGCTGGTGCTCGGCGGCGACTCCGACGGCACCGGCCAGAAGCTGGAGGGGCGCGACGCCGGCATGGACGCGGCCCTCGCGGCGCTCTACAAAGGACAGGACTCGGGCACGAGCCGCCGGGCCGGACTCGGCGCCTCCGCCCCCTCGGTGGCCCGCTGGCTCGGTGACATCCGCGAGTACTTCCCGTCCTCGGTCGTCCAGGTGATGCAGGCCGACGCCATCGAGCGGCTGGACCTGACCCGGCTGCTCGTCGAGCCGGAGATGCTGGAGGCCGTCGAGCCCGACGTCCACCTGGTCGGAACGCTGCTCTCGCTCAACCGCGTCCTGCCCGAGAAGGCACGGTCGACGGCCCGGGCGGTCGTGGCGAAGGTCGTCGCCGAGTTGGAGAAGCGGATCGCCCAGCGTACGCGGGCCGCGGTCACCGGCGCCCTGAACCGGGCCGCCCGGATCAACCGGCCCCGGCACCGGGAGATCGACTGGAACCGGACGATCCGCGTCAACCTGAAGCACTACCAGGCCGAGCAGCGGACGATCATCCCGGAGCGGCTCGTCGGCTACGGCCGCCACGCGCAGGCCGTCCAGCGGGACGTCGTGCTCTGCATCGACCAGTCCGGTTCGATGGCCGCCTCGGTCGTCTACTCCGGCGTCTTCGGCGCGGTGCTGGCGTCCATGCGCAGCCTGCGTACGTCGCTGGTCGTGTTCGACACGGCGGTCGTGGACCTCACGGATCAGCTGCACGACCCGGTCGAGGTGCTGTTCGGCACCCAGCTCGGCGGCGGCACCGACATCAACCGGGCGATCGCGTACTGCCAGGGGCTCATCACGAAGCCCCGGGACAGCATCTTCATCCTCATCAGCGACCTGTACGAGGGCGGCGTACGCGAGGAGATGCTGCGCCGGGTCGCCGCGATGACGGCCGCCGGGGTGCAGGTGATCGTCCTGTTGGCACTGTCCGACGAGGGGCGGCCGTCCTACGATCACGAGAACGCGGCGGCGCTGGCGGCTCTCGGCGTACCGGCCTTCGCGTGTACCCCGGACGCGTTCCCCGATCTCATGGCGGCGGCCATCGAGCGGCGGGATCTGCGGACGTTCATGGAGACGGCCAAGGGAGTGACCCCGGCGTGAAACGCACGGCGGCGCTGATCGTGCTGGCGCTCACCGTCCTCGGCTGCGGACTGAAACCGCAGCGGTCGACGGTCGGCGACGGCCCGTCCGCGCCGCCGTCGGCCGGTCCCACCACCAACGCGACGGCCCGGATCGGGCAGTCGATCACGTTGACCGGCGGCCTCGGCGACGACGAGATCGCCGTGACGGTCAGCTCCGCACGTGTCTACTCCTCGGCTCCGCAGGCCGCCTGGGTGAAACCGCAGCGGGGCGCGTACCTGGCGATCCAGGCCGAGATCCGGGTCGTGCACGGCAAGGCGTACGCCTGCACCTGCGACTTCGCCGCGGTCGGTGCGGACGGGTCGCTGTTCGAGCCGGTCTGGCCGGTCGGGTTCGGCGGTGGCATGCAGTCGGTGACGCTCAACAGCGGTGAGAAGACCGCCGGCCTCGTCGTCTTCGACCTGACGGCGGACGCCGCGAAGACCGCCTCGATCGAGTTGCGCCCGGACTGGACCAACCACGTACGCGGAGTCTGGCGCCGAAGCTGACCCCCGGCGCATCCGCACTCGCTCACCCCCGGCCCCGCGCCCTCCCGCTCGCCCCGCTCGCCCCTCGCCCCGCGCCCTCCGCTCGCCCCGCTCGCCGCTTCCAAGATCCGGTTTGGATCAGGTTTTCGCACGTAATCATGGCCCAAGATTCGGGTGATTTCCCTGATCCAAACGGGATCTTGGGGGACCCAAGCGGGGACCCGAGCGGGGACCCGAGCGGGGACCCGAGCGGGGGATCGGGAGGGGGATCGGGGAGGTTATCCACAGGCTTGGTGGCGATCTTGGCCGTTTCCGAGTTGATCTGTCTATTGTGGTGCCTCATCTTCGGTTCACCAGAGAGGGACCCATGGACAGAAGAACTCTGCTGCGGGGCATCGCGGCCGGCGCCGTGGCGGCACCCGTCGCCGGCCTGCTGGGCGCGGAGGCGGCCGACGCGGCCACCTACTACGTGATGGCGACCGAGCAGGTGACCGGCCGGATCCTGCGGTTCAACCCGGCCGGCTGGACCAGCGGCACGACCCTGTGGCAGGCACCGAGCCGCACCGGCACGTGGACGAACCTGTCCGACGTGAAGCGGCGCGCGACCGCCAACTGGGGCAACGTCATGCTCGTGACGTCCTCGGGCGCGGGCGACTACCTCGGCCGGGCGGCGATGATCGACGAGAGCGCGATCAACTCCAGCCACGGCGGCGGGATCGTCTGGCAGGCGACCGTCGACGGCAACCCGCACTCCATCGAGCGCATCGAGGGCAAGGGCGCGATCGTCGTGGCCACCTCGAAAGGCCCGAGCGGGCAGTCCGACGGCGGCGGTCTCAGCCTCTTCGTTCCGTCGAGCAACGGCGGCAAGCCCTCGACCAGCCGGGCCGCGTTCTACAAGTTCCCGGGCGCGCACGGGGTCGTCTACAACCAGAACGGTTTCGTCCTCGCCACCGGCAACGGCGAGGTCCGCGCGTACCGGGTCACGGGGAACGGTTCCAGCACGCGGCTCAGCTACGTCACCCGGCTGACCTTCAGCGACGGGGCGGGCAAGGCGAAGACCGGGCACGACATCCTGCCCGACCACGCGAGCGGGAACTACTTCTTCACCTCGTCCTACAACGTGCGCCAGACCAATCTCGTGTACGCGGGAAGCACCTGGGTGTTCAACTCGGCGGCGACGGTCAGCACGACGGACCACGTGAAGGCGTACACGCGGCTGCCCAACGGTGTGCGTACCTGGGTGGTGCCGGGAAGCGGCGAAGGGGAGTGGAGCAAGACGCTCCACTTCAGCTCGGGCAACCACGCGAAGTCCGGCGCCCATTTCTACCGCGTCCGCTACTACACCACCGCCTTCCACTAACGACCCACCTAACGATCTTGCGCGAATGTCCGGGATCCCGGGGCTTCCTCTCAACCGGTCGGTGCAAGTGGGTCGTTGACCTTCTTGGTGCTGGCTGGTTGAGAGGGGTCGCGGGTGGCGAGGGCTCATGTGCTGACGGCGGATTTGCGGTTGGTGATCGAGAATCTGTGGCGGCAGGGTGCGACGTTCGAGGAGATCGCGGTAGCGGTCGGTACCGACTTTTCGACGGTGTGGCGGGAGTTGGATCGTCATAACTCGCATCGGCACGGGGTGAAGAATCCGCTGGGCTCGACGCGGGGCGGGTTGTATCGGTGGGGGTACAACGCACAGTGGGCACAGGAGAAGGCACAAACGGCTCGGGCGCGGCCCAAGCCGGCCAGACTCGCTCAGCCGGGCCCGTTACGCGACGCGGTGATCGCCGGGCTGCGGGATCGACACTCACCCCAGCAGGTCGCGGCCCGATTGCGGCGTGATTTCTCCGACGATGAACACATGCAGATCAGCCACGAAACGATCTACCAGGCGATCTACATCCAGTCACGGGGCAACCTGCGGCTACTGGTCGATGACGGGCTACGGGTCAAACACCGCCGTCGGCGTAGCCAGTCCCGAGCGGTGACCACGGCCCGGGCCGCGGTCCGCTACAAACCCTGGGTCACCGAAGAAGTCCACATCCGCGCCCGCCCCGCCGAGGTCACCGACCGAGCCGTCCCCGGCCACTGGGAAGGCGACCTGCTCATCGGCAGCCACGGCCGCTCCGCCATCATCACCCTCGCCGAACGCAGCACCCGGTTCGTCCTGCTCGGCGCCCTGCCCCTCAACCGATCCAGCCCCGAAGTCCTCACCGTCATCCGCGACCTGTTCCGCCGCCTGCCCGAACAC
>NZ_AUAX01000036.1 GCF_000428945.1 Hamadaea tsunoensis DSM 44101
GTTCCATCGGCAACGTCCAGGTCTACCAGCGCGCGATCACCGCGGCCGAAGCGTCCACCCTGTACGGCAACGGGCTGGCCGGGCGGCCGCTGGGCGATTCCTACAACACCACTACGTATACCTACGACCAGCGCGGGTTGCAGCTGTCGGAGACCGATCCCCTCGGGAACCGGGCGGACTACGCGTACGACGAGAACGACAACCTCGTCATCACGACCGGACCGGCCGTCAACGCCGAGACCAACGGCGGTACGCCGGTCTCAGCCCGGCCGGTCACCATCACCGGCTTCGACACCTTCGGCGACGAGGTCGAGGTCCAGGACGCCAGCGGCCAGGTCACCACGATCTCCCGGGACGCCGAGGGACGCGTCGCCAAGTCGACGCAGCCGTCGTACACGCCGCCGGGATCGGGTACGCCGATCGTGCCGACGATGTCCTACACCTACGACCGGGGCGGCCAGCTGCTCACCCAGACCGACCAGCTCGGCAAGACGACGACGTTCGTCTACGACCAGCTGGGCCGGGTGGCGAAGTCGACCGAGCCGAACGGGGCGGTGACCCGGTACGCGTACGACCTGGACGACAACCTGCTGCAGACGACCAATCCCCTGGGTGCGTACGCACAGTCCACCTACGACTTCGTGGGCCGGGAGACGTCGCAGACGCAGACCGAGCGGTCGACCGGGCAGGCGTTCACCACCCAGTACGCGTACACCACCGCCGGGTTCCTGCAGAAGATCACTCAGGCGTCCGGCGCGTACCAGACGTTCACGACCAACAACGCCGGTGACGCGACGGCGACGACGGACGCGTACGGCAACACGACGACCTACCAGTACGACTATCTCGGTCGCGAGTCCGCGGTCGCGATGCCCGACGGGTCGAAGCGGACGTCGGTCTACGACGAGCTGGGCAACGAGATCGCCGCGAAGGCGTACAGCTCCACCGGAGCGCTGATCTCGCAGATCACGTCGGCCTACGACGCGAACGGCAACCAGCTGTCCGCGACCGACGCGCTCGGGCACACCACGACGTTCACCTACGACGCGACCGGGTTCGTCACCGGGGAGACGCAGCCGATCTCGGCGACGGGCAACATCGTCACGTCGTTCGGCTACGACCTGATGGGCCACCGGACCCGCTACACCGACGGCCGCGGCAACAAGCACATCACGACCTACAACACCCTCGGCCTGACCGAATCGCAGATCGAACCGGCCACGGCCACGGACGCCAACGACCGCACCTGGACGACGAGCTACGACGCCGCCGGGCAGGCGGTCAAGCAGACGAGTCCCGGCGGGATCACGATCCTCAACGGGTACGACGCCGTGGGCAACCTGATCAGCCAGACCGGTGCCGGGGCGGAGGCGGCCACGGCCGACCGGTCCTTCGGCTACGACCTGGCCGGCCAGCTCACCTCGGCCAAGGCCGGCACCGCGACGGAGACGTTCGGCTACAGCGATCGCGGCCTGCTCACCTCGGCCACGGGCAACTCGGGGGCGTCGACCTTCGGGTACACGGCCGACGGCCTCGTCGCAAGTCGCCAGGACGCCGCCGGGACGAGCACGTACGCGTACGACAACGCCGACCGGCTCGTCACGGTGAACGACGGAAGCACGGGGCAGAGCGTCACCTACGGGTACGACAGCCTGTCCCGGTTGACGAAGGCAACGTACGGGGCGAGCGGCTATCGCGCGTACACCTACGACGCGGCCAGCCGCCTGGCGTCGGACACGCTGAAGACGTCGGCCAATGCCACGGTCGCGTCGGTGTCCTACGGCTACGACCTCAACGGCCGGGAGACGTCCAAGACGACGACCGGCTTCACCGGTTCGAGCACCAACACCTACACCTACGACTGGGCCAGCCGGTTGACGTCGTGGAACAACGGAACCACCACCACGACGTACGCGTACGACTCCTCCGGCAACCGGACGCAGATCGGCGGCCGGTTCCTCGTCTACGACGAGCGCGACGAGCTCACCGGGGACGGGCAGAAGACATACGCGTACACCGCTCGCGGGACGATGGCCTCGGCGGTGGCGAGCGGGTCGACGGAGACCTACGCCAGCGACGCGTACGGCCAGCAGACCCGCATCGGTACGCAGAACTACACCTACGACGGCCTCGGCCGGGTCCTGACCTCGGGCTCGACCACCCTCGCGTACTCCGGGGCCGGCAACGACGTCGCCTCGGACGGTGCGGCGACCTACAGCCGCGACCCCGACGGCGACGTGGTGGGGGTGAAGGCGGGCACGGCCGTGTTCGCCTGGACCGACCAGCACACGGACGTCGTGGGCCAGTTCACGGCGGCCGGGACGGCGCTGAGCGGTTCGACGGCGTACGACCCGCTGGGCAATGTCGTCAGCACCGCGAGCAAGCTGGGCAACCTGGGCTTCCAGTCGGAGTGGACCGATCCGACGACCGCCCGGGTGAACATGCTGTCGCGCTGGTACGACCCGGCGATCGGCCAGTTCGACAACCCCGACACGGCCGACAACGACCCGCTGCCGGACTCGATCGACGCCAACCGCTACCAGTACGGCGACGGCGACCCGTTGATGACCACGGACCCGACCGGGCACTGGGGCTGGAACCCGATCAAGGCCATCAAGAAGGCCGTCAAGAAGGTCTCGCACGCGGTCTCGCACTATGCGAGCTCGTCCTTCAACTACGCCTCCATGTACGCCCACTCGGCCTGGCACGCGGCGACCAAGGTGGCGCACAAGGTCTCACACGCGGTCAAGAAGGCCGTGAAGAAGGTCAAGAAGGCGATCCACAAGGTCGCCCGGGCGGTCAAACGCGCGGTGCACAGAGCCGTCCACTATGTACGGCATGTGGTGAAGAAGGCCACGCACTGGGTGAAGCACACCTACCAGCGGGCCAAACACTGGGTCGGCAAACAGGTCAACCACCTCAAGCAGAAGCTCAAGCAGGTCTACCACCGGGTGAAGCAGGCGGCGACCCATGTCGTCCAGAGGGTGGCCAAGGCCGCCAAGAGCGTCGCCCACTCCGTCAAGGACGCCTACAACGCCAGCGCCACCTGGGTGAAGGAACACAAGGACGCGATCATCCAGATCGGCGCGATCGTCGCCGGCGTGGCGGCCGGACTGGCCTGCACCGCCATCACCGCGGGCGTCGGAGCGGCCGCCTGCGCGATCGGTGCCGCGGCACTGATCAACCTCGGCAAGGACGCCGCGACCGGCAACATCCACAGCTTCGGCGACGCGCTGGGGTCGCTCGGCCAAGGTGCCCTGCAGGGTGGGATCGGCCTGGCCACCGGAGGTGTCGGCGGCCTGGTCGCGGGCAAGCTCGCCAGCGCCATGGGCGGCTTCGGGGCCAAACTCGGCGGCCGGATGCTCGCCGGATTCGTGTCCGGTGCCGTCACCGACGCCGGCGCCCAGTACGCCACCACCGGCCGGGTCGACCTGACCGGCGTGGCGATCTCCGGCGGCATCGGGGCGATGACCGGAGCGGTCGGCGGCCGGGCGGCCAAGAGCTGCCACAGTTTCCTGCCGACCACCTCGGTCCTGATGGCCGACGGGACGTCCAAGGCCATCAAGGACGTCAAGGTCGGCGACGTCGTCCTGGCGACCGACCCGATCACCGGCAAGACCACCCCGCACAAGGTCACCGAGGTCCACGTCAACCGCGACACCGACCTCGCCGACGTGACCGTGAAGGACGCGAAGTCCGGCAAGACCACGGTCCTGCACACGACGCAGCACCACCCGTTCTGGAACGCCGACCGCAAGGACTGGTCCGACGCGGCCGACCTCACCGCCGGAACCCGTCTGCGCGACACCGCCGGGCGTACCACGCTGGAAGTCGTCGACGTCCAGCTCTCGACGGGCAAGCAGGAGATGCGCGACCTCACGATCGAGGGCGTGCACACCTACTACGTCCTCGCCGAGGGCACGCCGATCCTGGTGCACAACGAGAACACCTGCCCGGTCCACGGATCGACCGCGCTGCCCGGTCGCGACCCGGCCGGGTGCACCTGCCCGGACCGCGTGCGGCCGCCGAAGCGTACCGGGGAGGAAGAGGGTGAATCGGTCAAGCAGGACGAGATCAACGACTACAAGCGGCTCAGTGACGAAGGCAAGCGCCAGCAGCAGGGCGTGCCGACGGTCGCCAAGAACATCAACACCGGGATCGACAACGTCGTGCATCACGGGCACGGGAACGTGGACATCGTCGGCACCGTGCTCATCTCCGGTGTGATCGTGGCCGGAAAGGTGAAACGGGGCTTCCAGGCCTGGCGCAACCGCCGCAACTCCGGTTCGCCGTAACCCCGCGAGGTCGGCGGAGGAGGGCGGAGCCGCATCGGCTCCGCCCTCCTGTGTCACACCGCCGCCAGTGCCTCCCGCAGACGCGTACCGTCGCGGCCGCCCGCCGTCGCCACCGGTCCCGTCCCGCCCGCGCCGCCGCCGACGATCCGCGCCGGACCGCGCAGCAGCTCGACCGCCACCCGGTCGTCGTTCACCGCCGCGATCAGCTGCGCCTTGCCGTCCACGACCTGCCCCAGCACCACCGTCCCCGGCGTACCGAGGTCGCTCGCGACGCGGGTCGCCACCGCGCGCAGCTCCGCCGGCGTCAGGTCCGCGACGGTCCCGGTCACGAGCCACCCGGGCCCGCGCGCCACCCGCTGTCCGGTCAGTCGCGCCACGAGCTCGTCCAGCTCCTTCCGCCGGTACGCCGAGAGCCGCCGTTCCGCGTCCGCCAGTGCCCCGAGCCGGTCGGCCAGCCGGGGAACCACACCGTCCAGATCGGACTTGAGGACGGTGGACACCTCGCGCAGCACCTCCCGTTCGCGGGACGCGTGCCGCAGCGCGTCCACGCCGACGAGCGCCGACACCCGGCGTACGCCGGAGCCGATCGAGGACTCGCCGAGCAGGCGTACCGGGCCCGCGAGCGCGCCCATGCCGACGTGCGTACCGCCGCACAGTTCCCGGGAGAAGTCGCCGATGTCGACGATGCGGACGGTCTCCCCGTACTTCTCGCCGAACAGCGCGGTCGCGCCCGCCGAGCGCGCCTCGTCGCGGGTCGCCTCCCAGACGCGTACCGCGGGGTTGTCGAGGACGCGCCGGTTGACGTGGTCCTCGATCTCGCCGAGGCGGCCCGGGTCAACCGCGTCGAAGTGCACGAAGTCGAACCGCAGCCGGCCCGGCTCGACCAGCGAACCGTGCTGGCGCGCGTGGTCGCCGAGGTGCTCGCGCAGGGTCGCGTGCAGCACGTGGGTCGCGCTGTGCGCCCGTTCGGTCGCGTGCCGGCGGTCCGCGTCGACCCGCGCCGTGACCGGGTCGCCGACCGCGATCGTCCCGCCGTCCAACCGTCCGGAGTGGACGAATACGCCGCCCGAGGAGCGGGTGGAGTCCACGCGTACGCGGCCGCCGTCAGGGAGCACGAGGATGCCGGAGTCGCCGATCTGGCCGCCCGCTTCCGCGTAGAACGGCGTGCGGTCGAGGACGACGTCCACCGGGCCGCCGGTGACCACGGGAACGGGGGAGCCGTCGACGAGCAGCCCGAGGACCGTCGCCTCCTCCGCCAGAGTGGAGTAGCCGAGGAAATCGGTCGCCGGCAGCCCGACCGGACCGCCCTGGCCGCCCTCACCCCGGTGCGTCCGCGCCCGATCCCGCTGCTCGCCCATCAGCCGCTCGAACTCGTCGCGGTCCAGGGACAGGCCCGCGTCCGCCGCGATCTCCATGGTCAGCTCGACCGGGAAGCCGTACGTGTCGTGCAGCGTGAACGCCGTCGAACCCGAAAGCTGTCCGCCGGACCCGGTCCGCGCCAGTTCGGTCGCGAGCAGCCGGCCGCCCTGGCGCAGCGTACGCGCGAACGCCTCCTCCTCCCGCGCCACGACCTCGGAGATCGTGGTCGCGCCGGTGGACAGCTCGGACCAGACGCCACCCAGGTTCTCGACCACGGTCGCGACCAGGTCCGCCGCGAACGGCTCGGTGAGCCCGAGCAGGCCGCCGTGCCGCAGCGCGCGCCGGACCAGGCGGCGTAGGACGTAGCCGCGGCCCTCGTTGCCGGGCAGGATCCCGTCGCCGATGAGGAACGCCGCCGCCCGCAGGTGGTCGGTGACGATCCGGAACGACACCCGCTCGGACCCGGTCGCCTCCGCGTACGCCTTGCGGGACAGCTCTTCCAGCCGCAGCAGGGTCGGCCGGAGGAGGTCGGTGTCGGTGATGTGCTCGACGCCCTGGACGACCATCGCCAGCCGGTCGACGCCGAGGCCGGTGTCGATGTTGCGGTGCGGCAGCTCGCCGAGGATGTCCTCATCGGACTCGCCGCGCCGCAGGTTCATGAAGACGAGGTTCCAGAGCTCCAGGAACCGCTCGTTGTTCGCCGCCGGGCCGCCGTCGCGGCCGAACCGTTCGCCCCGGTCGTAGAAGATCTCCGAGCACGGACCGCCCGGCCCGGGCAGCCCGGTCGACCAGAAGTTGTCCTCGGTACCGAGGCGCTGGATGCGGCTGTCCGGCAGGCCGACCGAGCGCCACAACGCGTACGCGTCGTCGTCGGTCGTGAAAACGGTCGCCCACAAGCGATCCGGGTCGAGCCCGAACCCCTCGGTCATCAGCGCGTACGCCCAGGGGACGATCTCGTCCTTGAAGTAGTCGCCGAAGGAGAAGCTGCCCAGCATCTCGAAGCAGGTCGCGTGCCGGGTGGTGTGCCCGATGCGCTCGATGTCGACGGTGCGTACGCAGCGCTGCAAGGAGGACGCGCGCTGCCAGGGCGGCGTGCGTTCGCCGGTGAAGTAGGGCTTGAACGGGACCATCCCCGCGTTGACGAGCAGCAGCGAGGGATCGTCGGGTATGAGTGGACTCGACGGTACGCGGACGTGCCCGAGCCGGTCGAAGAAGTCCAGGAAGGTGTCGCGGATCTGCTGGGAGCGCATGGGTCGGCCTTTCGGAACGAAAGAGGGCCGACGCCGGCAGCACCCGCTGGACGCGGGGCGCCTCGCCGCCGCGCGGATGCGCGGCCGTCTGCGGGCGTACGGAGAAAAGGAGAAGCGGGCAGGTCTCGCCGAGCCGGGCCGAGTGATCAGGCGAGGACGAGGTCCCCGGCCGCCGACTCAGCGCGACTAGCTCGCCGCTGCTCCTGTGACATGTCGCCCAGCCTACAGCACGACGGCTTTACCCAGCGGTTGGTTACTGCTACGGTTCATTACATGAGTAAAGAACCGACGGACTGAGGCCCGCGGTGTTCGACGACCGCAGCCCGATCTACCAGCAGATCGCGGACAAGATCAAAGACGACGTCCTCCGGGGCGTTCTCAGCCCCGACGACCAGGTCATGTCGACCAACCAGTACGCCGCCTACTACCGCATCAACCCGGCCACGGCCGCCAAGGGCTTCCAGCGGCTCATGGAGGAAGGCGTGCTCTACAAGAAGCGAGGCATCGGCATGTTCGTCGCCCCCGACGCGCCGGAGCGTCTGCGTACCGAGCGCCGCGAGCGGTTCTTCGCCGACGTGGTGGATCCGATGATCGCCGACGCGCAGGCGGTCGGCGTACCCCTCGCCGACATCGTGCGGCACATCGAGAAAGGTGGCTCCCGATGAGCCTCGGAGTCGAGGTCGCCGACCTCTCCGTCCGCTACGGCGACGTGACGGCGCTCGACGGGCTGAGCTTCACGCTCGCCCCGGGCAAGATCTACGGCCTGCTCGGGCGCAACGGCTCGGGCAAGTCCACCCTGCTGTCGGTGCTGGCCGCGTTCCGCCGCCCGGCCGCCGGCCGCGTCCTCGTCGACGGTCAGGACCCCTTCGAGAACCCCTCGGTCATGAGCCGCATCTGTTTGATCCGGGAGGGCGGCGACCTGTACTCCTCCGCCCGCGTACGCGATGTCGTCGGCTTCGCCGCCTGCGTACGCGAGGGGTTCGACAAGGCGTACGCCGATCGCCTGCTCGACGTCTTCCAGATCCCGCGGCGCCGGCGGGTGCAGGCGCTGTCCCGGGGGCAGCGCAGCGCCCTGGGTTCGGTCCTGGGCCTGGCGAGCCGCGCCCCACTGACCATATTGGACGAAGCCTACCTGGGGATGGACGCGCCCTCGCGATACACCTTCTACGACGCGCTGCTCGAGGACTACGCCGAGCACCCGCGCACGATCATCCTCTCGACGCACCTCATCGAGGAGGTCGCGCGGCTGCTGGAGGAGGTCGTGATCATCGACCGCGGTCGGCTCGTGCTGGCCGGCGACACCGAGGACGTACGCGCGCGGGGCGTCACCGTGACCGGCCGGGCGGCCGAGGTCGACGCGTTCACGGCCGGGCTGACCGTGCTCAACTCGCAGACCCTGGGCGCCACGAAGTCGGCGACGGTCTTCGGCCCGCTCGACGACGAGCGGCGGGACCGGGCGCGTACCTACGAACTCGACCTGGGTCCGGTCGCACTGCAGGACCTGTTCGTCCACCTCACCCGGGAGAGCGTCCGATGAGCCCGATCCTCCGCTCGATGTGGCACAACTACCGGTACACGTTCCTGATCTACTGGATCATCATGGGCCTCTTCATCGTGGCCGCGCAGATCATGGTCTCGAACACGACCGACCAGGACGCCGTGTACGCCGGCCTGACGAACTTCGCCCCGCCCAAGTACTTCCTGTCGGTCATGGGCGTGCTGTTCGTCATCGTGAACCTGCCGGTCTACGTGGCGCACGGGGTCAGCCGCCGGCGCTACATGACCGGCACGGCCGTGTTCGCCGCGCTGATCGGGGCCACGTACGCGCTGATCTCGATGATCGCCATCACCGTCAACCTCGGCTTCGCCGGCCGCCTCGACGGAGCGCTCATCAGCCGGGTCGGATTCGCGCACCTGCTGACGGACTACGCGTACATGGGGGCGGGCTGGCTCATCGGAGTGACGTACTACCGCTACGGCCCTTGGTACGCAACGTTTCTGCTGCCGTTCACGACGTCACCCGCCTGGCTGACCGACGGAGTCTTCAACTCGTTGTGGACGACCAGCCCGTTCACGGTCCAGAACCTGGCCCTCCGGCTCCCGTACGCGCTGGCGGTCCTGGCCGCGCTCGCCTGCATCGCGGGCGCCGTCGCCGCCGGGTACGCCCTCGCCCGGACCGTCCCCCTCAAACCCCGCCGCGCCTGACCCGGGTTCCCGCTCAGCCCTTACCTTTGTCGCGACTGTCCGATATGTACACCCGGACTTCCGGCGATCTTGCGCGAATGTCCCGAATTTCGTCCGGAGTGCCGGAAATGCCCGGACATTCGCGCAAGATCGCCGAACGCCTCGACGATCCGGGGCGCCGCCTGACCCGGCCCCGTCGGGCTTTGTCGCTACCGTCCGACTCCGGCCCGGTCGGCTCCTGGGCCGACTGGCCTTTGTCGCGACTATCCGATATGGGTGCTCGCTGGCGGGCCGGAGGAGTGATCGTTTACGGCTCAGGTGTAAAACGGCCACCGAGTGCATGATCGTTTACGGTTCTGGAGCACGCTGACCGCCCCTGGCTACACCTGACACGCAAACGATCATGCAGATCGGGCCGGATTTACACCCCACCCGTCATCGATCAAGAAAACGGCGACCCCGGCCCACCCACCGGAAGATCCTTCCCACACCCCGGGAGAAAGCCGACGATCAAGCAGCTCACCCAAGATCCACAGCGCCCCACATGTAGCAGACCGCCCCCTACCCACACCCCAGCCGCAAACGATCACCGACGAACCGGCCCACCCCACCCCCGTACCGGACAGTCACGACAAAGCCCGGGGTAGGCCGACCACAGCCGCGGCATGACCGCGACCCGAGCGTCGGGCGTTCCGAGGGTGGATCTTGAACCCGCGAAGGTCAGGGGGTGAAGCGGTACCCGAGCCCCGGGTCGGTACGCAGATGGCGGGGCCGGCTGGGCTCCGGTTCCAGCTTCCGGCGCAGGTTCGCCATGTGCACCCGCAGGTAGTTGGTCTCCGTCTCGTACCGCGGTCCCCAGACCTCGTGCAGCATCTGCCGGTGGGTGATCAGCCGGTCGGGGTTGCGGACCAGCATCTCCAGCACGTGCCATTCGGTCGGCGTCAGCCGGATCTCCGTCCCGTCCGCGCCGAGTACCCGCCGCGCGGTCAGGTCCACGGTGAACGCGTCCGTACGCACGATCGGGATCTGCTCCACCGGCACCGATCGGCGCAGCGCGGCGCGTACGCGGGCCAGCAGCTCGCCGATCGCGAACGGCTTGGTGACGTAGTCGTCGGCGCCCGCGTCCAACGCGTCGATCTTCGACTCCTCGGTGAGCCGGGCGGACAGCACGATGATCGGGGTCGCCGACCAGCCGCGGAGCGCCTCGACGACGCGTACGCCGTCGAGGTCGGGCAGGCCGAGGTCGACGATGACGAGGTCGAGCGGGCCGCGCTGGGCGGCGAGCAGCCCGCTGGTCCCGTCGGGCGCCAGGCTCACCTCGTAGCCGCGCGCGGTCAGCGCGATCCGCAGCGCCCGCAGCAGCTGCTTGTCGTCGTCGACGACCAGGATGTGGGTCATGGCGCCGCCGGCAAGGTGATGATCATCGTCAGGCCGCCGCCGGGCGTCTCCGCCGCGACGATCGTCCCGCCCATCGCCTCCGTGAACCCGCGCGCGATGGCCAGGCCGAGGCCCAGCCCGCCGCGCGCGCTGCGGTCGTCCAAGCGCTGGAACGGCACGAACATCCGCTCCCGGTCCGCGGCGGGCACCCCGGGTCCGCGGTCCGCGATCCGCAACTGCAGCTTCCGGTCCGCGCGTCGCCCGATCACCTGCACGGGTACGCCTTCCGGCGCGACCTGGTGCGCGTTGGCGAGGACGTTGGCCACCACGCGTTCGAGCAGGCCCGGATCGGCGTACGCGAGGGGGAGGTCGTCGGGCACGTCGAGGTCCACGGCGACCGGTTCGGCCTGGTGCATCAGGGCGGCCGCGACGATCTCGTCGAGCGCGACCGGCCGGGCGTGGACGCTGAGCGCGCCCGCCTGGAGCCGGCTGAGGGCGAGCAGGTTCTCGACGAGATCGGCCATCTTGTCGGCCGACTCCTCGATCGTCTCCAGCAGCTCCGCCTGCTCGGCCGGGGCGAGGTCCAGGTCGGGGTCGCGCAGTCCGGAGACGCCCGCCTTGATCCCGGCCAGCGGCGTACGCAGATCGTGGCCGACCGCCGCGAGCAGGGCCGCCCGCAACCGGTCGATCTCGGCCAGCTCGGTCGCGTGGGCGGCCTGGAGGGCGAGCTGTTCCGCCTGGTGCGTACGCGCCGCGGCGGCCGCCAGCCGGGCGAGGAACCGGGGATCGGGCGCGAAGATCGGCGGCCCCTCGACGATCAGCGTCAGCCCTTGCCCGGCGGCCACCGACAGCACCCGGTTCCCGCCGACCTGACCGCCCACCGCCGCGACGACCGTGCCGTCGTCGTCGAGGAGAGCGGCCGTGTCCATGTGGAGGGACGCGCGTACGTGGTCGAGGAGGGTCTGCGTCGAGCCCTGGCCGACCGGTTCGGCACTGATCCGGGCGAGCAGTTCCGCCTCGATCCCGGTACGCGCGGCGGCCGCCCGCTGCCGGGCCGCCACGTCGACGGCGAGGCTGACCGTCGCCGCCACGGCCACGTACGCGATCAGGGTGATCACGTGGTCCCGGCTCTCCACGCTCAACGTGTGGTAGGGCGGGATGAAGTAGAAGTTGACGACCAGGTCGGAGACGACGGCCGTGGCCAGCGAGACGGCCAGGCCGCCGACGACCGCGGTCACCACGACGACGACCAGGTACAGCAGCACGACGCTGCTCAGCGAGATTCCCACGGGCAGTCCCCGCAGGACCAGGGTCAGCCCGACCAGGCCGGCCACGGCGACCAGCGAGCCGGCGAGCAGCCGGCGGGTGGCGGCCGGGCGGCGCGCGGGCAGAGGCATACCAGCCAAGTTAACGGGTGGCCCCGGCGATCGCGGGCACATCCGGCCGTGGCTCGGCCGCCGGGGCGGGAGCGTCCGGCGGGGTGCCCGGCGAGCCGGCCGGAGCGGCAGCGGGCTCGGCGGACTCCAGCTGCCACGGCACGCTCGTCACCATCACGCCGCGCTGGAACAGCAGCCGCGCCTTGAGCCGCAGCGCCGACTGGTTGTGCAGCAGGTGTTCCCACCAGCGGTCGACCACGTACTCCGGGATGAACACCACGATGAGGTCCCGCGGCCGTTCGCGGTGCAGCTCGGCGATCCAGCCCAGCACCGAACCGGTGATGTCGCGGTACGGCGAGTCGATGACCGTCAACGGCACCGGGATGTCGTGCTCGTCCCATTCCTGCTGGAGATGGCGTACCTCCTCGGGGGTGATCGCGACCGTCAGCGCGGTGAGGCTGTCGGGGCGGGTCGCGCGCGCGTACGCGAGGGCCTGAATGGTCGGCCGGTGCAGGCGGGAGACGAGCACGACGGCCCGGATCCGGCTGGGCAGGACCATGCCGCCGGGAGCGGGCGCCAACTCCGCCGCGACCCGGTCGTAGTGGCGGCGGATGCCGCGCATCATCGCGTACAGGATGGGGATGGCGATCACGACCAGGTACGCGCCGTGCGTGAACTTCGTGACGGTGACGATGACGAGCACGAGCCCGGTGAAGCAGGCGCCGAAGGCGTTGATGAGCCGGGAGTGGTGCATACGCCGGCGCGCGGCCGGGTCGCGCTCGACGCGCAGCAGCTTGTTCCAGTGCCGGACCATGCCGGTCTGCGACAGGGTGAACGAGGTGAAGACGCCCAGGATGTAGAGCTGGATGAGGCTCGTGACCGACCCCGCGTACGCGTAGATCAGCGCCCCCGCGATGAGCGCGAGCAGCAGGATCCCGTTGGAGAAGGCGAGCCGGTCGCCGCGGGTGTGCAGCTGGCGGGGCAGGTACCGGTGCTCGGCGAGGATCGAGCCGAGCAGCGGGAAGCCGTTGAAGGCGGTGTTGGCCGCGAGGATGAGGATCAGGGCCGTGGCCGTCTGGATGTAGAAGAAGAACGGCGAGCCGGTGCCCCCGAAGACGGCCGCGGCGAGCTGCGCGATGACCGTACGCTGCGCGTCCGTGGTGCAGTTGCCGGTGAACCCGACGAGGTCGCAGGCGTTCTCGACGTAGTGCACCTTCGCGATGAGAGCGAGCGCCGTGATCCCGGCGAACATCACGATGGACAGGATCCCCATCGCGGCCATCGTCCGGGCGGCGTTCTCCCCCTTGGGTTTCCGGAACGCCGGTACGCCGTTGGAGATCGCCTCGGCGCCGGTGAGCGCGGTGCAGCCGGACGAGAACGCGCGCAGGGCCAGGAGCAGGAGGGCGAGACCGGTCAGCCCCACGTGCCCGGGTGCGGGGATGATGTGCCACCCGGCGCTCTCCGCGACCGGCGGCCGCCCGATCGCGACCTGCACGAGACCCGTACCGATCATCGCGAGGATGCCGACGACGAACAGGTAGGTCGGCACGGCGAAGATCCGGCCGGACTCGCGTACGCCGCGCAGGTTCAGGGCGGCCAGCAGCGCGACGAAGACCAGGTTGACCAGTACCCGGTAGGGGTTCAGCTGCGGCAGCGCCGAGATGATGTTGTCCACGCCGGCCGCCACCGAGACGGCGACGGTCATGATGTAGTCCACCATCAGCGCGGCGGCCACCACGAGACCGGCGGAGCGGCCGAGGTTCTCGCTCGCCACCTCGTAGGACCCGCCCCCGCTCGGGTACGCCCGCACGACCTGCCGGTACGACAGCACGACCACGCCCAGCAGCACGATGACGCCGAGCCCGACCCAGGGCGCCAGGTACAGGTACGCCATCCCGCCGAGGGTCAGGACGAGCAGGATCTCCTGGGTGGCGTACGCGACCGAGGACAGGGGGTCGCTGGCGAAGATGGGCAGCGCGATGCGCTTGGGCAGCAGTTGTTCCGTCAGCCGGTCGCTGCGCAACGGGCGGCCGACCACGACCCTCTTCAGATCCAGCACACCTCCAGTGCACCGGGCGCGGGCGCGCGCGTACCTGATCTTGATGACTTCTTGACGACGTCCCGGACCTTCTTGACGGACTGTTGGCGCCCGCCCGGACCCCGCGTAGGGAAAGCGTCAAGAAACCGGGCGGCCCCGTAGGGAGAGCGTCAAAGCCCCTGCCCGCCGGACTCCCGCCGGCGTTGACTTCGCCACATGCGTGATCTCGTGTTCGTCGTCGTGACCGTGGCCTGTTTCGGGCTCATGGCCTTGCTGGTCCGGGGGGCGGAACGGCTGTGAACGCCGCCAACATCGCCGGGCTGATCGTCGCGGTCGCCCTGGCCGTCTTCCTGGTCGTCGCTTTGATCAAACCGGAGCGCTTCTAACATGAACCCCACCCTTGCGGGCATCCTCTTCATCGCGTCGCTGATCGCGGCGCTGGCGCTCGCGTACCGCTTCCTCGGCGACTACATGTACCGGGTCCTCACGTCGGCCCGGCACACGGCGGTCGAACGCGGCGTCTACCGCGCCGTCGGCGTCGACCCCGACGCCGATCAACGCTGGACCGCGTACGCGCGCAGCGTACTCGCCTTCTCCGCCGTCTCCCTGCTCTTCCTGTACGCCCTCCAGCGTTTCCAGGGGCACCTCTGGCAACTGGGTACGCATTTCGTCGGCGTACCGGCCGATCTCGCCTGGAACACGGCCGTCAGCTTCACCACGAACACGAACTGGCAGGCGTACTCGGGTGAGGCGACGATGAGCCACGTCACCCAGATGGCCGGGCTCGCCGTGCAGAACTTCGTGTCCGCGGCCGTCGGCGTCGCCGTGGCGCTGGCCGTGGTCCGGGGCTTCATCCGCAGCCGGACCGATCGGCTCGGCAACTTCTGGGTCGACCTCGTACGCGTCTGCTGGCGGATCCTGCTGCCGATCTCGATCGTCGGGGCGGTGGTCCTCGTCGCCGGCGGCGCGGTGCAGAACTTCACCGGCGGCCACGACGCGACGACGCTCACCGGCGCCGCGCAGCACATCACCGGCGGCCCGGTGGCCAGCCAGGAGGTCATCAAGGAGCTGGGCACCAACGGCGGCGGCTTCTACAACGTCAACAGCGCCCATCCGTTCGAGAACCCGACGAGCTGGACGAACTGGCTGGAGATCTTCCTGCTGCTGTGCGTCGGCTTCTCGATGCCGCGCGTCTTCGGCCGCATGGTCGGCGACAAGCGCCAGGGCCGCGCGATCGTGACGGTGATGGCGATCCTCGCGATCGGCGGCGTCGTCCTGGTCAATTGGGCGCAGCTGCACCACGGCGGCACGGTCCCGACCGCTGTCGGCGCGGCCACCGAAGGCACGGACCTGCGCTTCGGCGTCTCGAACTCGGCCACCTTCGCCGGTGCGACCACGCTCACCTCGACCGGTGCGGTGGACTCGTTCCACGACTCGTACACCGCCTTCGGCGGGGCCGTGACGATGTTCGACATGATGCTCGGCGAGGTCGCGCCGGGCGGCACCGGCACCGGCCTCTACGGCATGCTCGTGCTGGCCGTGATCACGGTCTTCGTCGCCGGGCTGATGGTCGGCCGGACGCCGGAGTACCTGGGCAAGAAGATCGGTGCCCGGGAGATCAAGTTCGCCTCGCTCTACTTCCTGGTCACCCCGGCGATCGTGCTCATCGGCGCCGCCGCCGCGATGGCGACGAAGAACCACGAGACCGCGCTCAACACCGGCCCGCACGGCTTCTCCGAAGTCCTGTACGCGTTCACGTCGGCGGCCAACAACAACGGCTCGGCGTTCGCCGGGATCACGGTGAACACGACGTGGTGGAACACGGCGCTCGGCCTCGCGATGCTGTTCGGCCGGTTCCTGCCGATCATCTTCGTGCTCGGCCTCGCCGGTTCCCTGGCGGCGCAGAAGCCGGTGCCGGCCTCGGCGGGGACGCTGCCGACGCACAAGCCGCTGTTCATCGGGCTGCTCGTCGGGGTCACGCTGATCCTCGTCGCCCTGACCTTCCTGCCCGCCCTCGCCCTCGGCCCGCTGGCGGAGGGGCTGTCATGAGCGGGACCGCCACCAGAACTGCCAAGGAAACCCCTATGCCTGCACGTTCCTCGCGGGTGTCCGGCGGCCTGCTGGACCCGCAACAGTTGATCAAGTCGTTGCCGGACGCCGTACGCAAGCTCAACCCGGGCACGCTGTGGCGCAACCCGGTGATGTTCATCGTCGAGATCGGGGCGGTGTTCACGACGGTCCTGGCGGTCGCGAAGCCGTCGTTCTTCGCCTGGGCGATCGTGGTGTGGCTGTGGCTGACCGTGCTGTTCGCCAACCTGGCCGAGGCCGTCGCCGAGGGCCGGGGCAAGGCGCAGGCGGACACGCTGCGCAAGGCCAAGACCCAGACGATGGCCCGTCGTCTGACCGCCTGGCCGGGTGCCCTGGACGAGGAGCCGGTCGCGGCGCCGGAGCTGCGGCAGGGCGACTTCGTGGTGGTCGAGGCCGGTCAGGTCGTCCCCGGCGACGGCGACGTCGTCGAGGGCATCGCGAGCGTCGACGAGTCGGCGATCACGGGCGAGTCCGCGCCGGTGATCCGTGAGTCGGGCGGCGACCGCAGCGCGGTCACGGGCGGCACGAAGGTGTTGTCGGACCGCATCGTCGTCAAGATCACGCAGAAGCCGGGCGAGAGCTTCATCGACCGGATGATCGCGCTGGTCGAGGGCGCGAACCGGCAGAAGACGCCGAACGAGATCGCCCTCAACATCCTGCTCGCCGCGCTGACGGTCATCTTCCTGCTGGCGACCGTGACGCTCCAGCCGATGGCGATCTTCGCCAAGGGCTGGCAGGCCGCGGCGCCCGACACGCTCGCCCTGGACGGGCACGGTGTGACCGGGATCGTGCTGGTGTCGCTGCTGGTCTGCCTGATACCGACCACGATCGGCGCGCTGCTGTCGGCGATCGGGATCGCGGGCATGGACCGGCTCGTCCAGCGCAACGTGCTGGCGATGTCGGGCCGCGCGGTCGAGGCCGCCGGCGACGTGAACACGCTGCTGCTGGACAAGACCGGCACGATCACGCTGGGCAACCGGCAGGCGAGCGAGTTCATCGAGGTACGCGGAGTCGACGAGACGGTCCTCGCGGACGCGGCCCAGCTGTCCAGCCTCGCCGACGAGACCCCCGAGGGCCGTTCCGTCGTCGTCTTCGCCAAGCAGCAGTACGGCCTGCGTGAACGGGAGGCGGGCGAGCTGACCCACGCCACCTGGATCGAGTTCACCGCGCAGACGCGTATGTCCGGAGTGGACCTGTCCGAGAACGGGAGCACGCGCCGGATCCGCAAGGGCGCCGCGACCGCCGTCATGAAGTGGGTACGCGAGAACGGCGGCAAGCCCACCGACGACGTCGGCGGACTGGTCGACGGCATCAGCGCCTCGGGCGGTACGCCGCTCGTCGTCGCCGAGCACGTGGACGGGCAGCCCGCCCGGGCTCTGGGCGTCATCCACCTGAAGGACGTCGTGAAGCAGGGCATGCGGGAGCGGTTCGACGAGATGCGGGCGATGGGCATCCGCACGGTGATGATCACGGGCGACAACCCGTTGACCGCGAAGGCGATCGCCGAGGAGGCGGGGGTCGACGACTTCCTGGCCGAGGCGACGCCCGAGGACAAGCTGGCCCTGATCAAGAAGGAGCAGGAGGGCGGCAAGCTCGTCGCGATGACCGGCGACGGTACGAACGACGCGCCCGCCCTGGCGCAGGCGGACGTCGGCGTGGCGATGAACACGGGTACGTCGGCCGCGAAGGAGGCCGGCAACATGGTCGACCTCGACTCCGATCCGACGAAACTGATCGAGATCGTGGAGATCGGCAAGCAGCTGCTCATCACCCGCGGGGCGCTGACCACCTTCTCGATCGCCAACGACATCGCGAAGTACTTCGCGATCATCCCGGCCATGTTCGCGGCGGTGTACCCGTCGCTGAACACGCTCAACATCATGCGGCTGCACAGCCCGCAGTCGGCGATCCTGTCGGCGGTGATCTTCAACGCGATCATCATCGTGATCCTGATCCCGCTCGCCCTGCGCGGGGTGCGCTACCGGCCCGGCAGCGCGGCCGCGATGTTGCGCCGCAACCTGTGGATCTACGGCCTGGGCGGCATCGTCGCGCCGTTCCTCGGCATCAAACTCATCGACCTTCTCATTCAGTTCCTCCCGGGGATGTAACGCCATGCGCCTGCCAAGTTGGATCACTCAGCACCTCGCCGCCCTGCGCGCGGTCCTCGTCCTCACCGTCCTGTTGGGAATCCTCTATCCCCTCGCCGTCACCGGGATCGTGCAGCTGCCCGGCCTGCGGGACAACGCGAACGGCTCCCTGGTGAAGACCGGCGAGACGACGGTCGGCAGCTCGATCGTCGGCCAGGCCTTCACGGACGCGGACGGGAATCCGCTGAAGCAGTACTTCCAGTCCCGGCCCTCGGCCGCGGGCGCCGGGTACGACATGGACTCGACCAGCGCGAGCAACCTCGGCCCGGAGAGCATCGAGGACACCCTCGGCGATCCGGCCCTCGACCCGAACTCGGCCGACGGCGACGGCAGCAGCCAGGCGCTGCTGAGTCAGGTCTGCTCGCGGAGCAAGGCCGTCGGTGAACTCGAAGGCGTCGACGGCAGCCGGCCGTACTGCACCGCCGACGGGCTCGGCGCGGTGCTGCGGGTCTTCTACAGCGACGGCCTGTCCGGGACGGTCACCCGGGCGGTCAGCGTCAACCAACGCTGCCCGGCCACCCCGTTCATCGGCACCTACGAGGGCGTCACCGTCGAATGCGCGAAGTTCGGCGAGGACTACTCGGGCGGCGTACTCGTGCCGGTGCGGGGGGACGCTCCGGCGGATCCGGCCGTGCCCGCCGACGCGGTGACGGCCAGTGGCTCCGGGCTCGACCCGAACATCAGCGTCGCGTACGCCGATCTGCAGGTGAACCGGATCGCCCAGGCCCGGGGCATCACCACCGACCAGGTGAGGGCCCTCGTCGCGAAGAACACCACGGGACGCGCCCTGGGATTCATGGGTGAGCCCGCGGTGAACGTGCTGGAACTTAACCTGGACCTGGACAGCACCTACCCGTTCCACGGCTGACCAGGACACCGGGCGCGCGCCGAGAGGAGAGACCATGCCACGCGGAACCCTCCGTGTGTACCTCGGCGCCGCGCCCGGCGTCGGCAAGACCTACAAGATGCTCGAAGAGGGGCACCGTCGGGCCGAGCGGGGGACCGACGTGGTGGTCGGCCTCGTCGAGACCCACGGCCGGAAGTGGACGAACGCGCTCGTCGGCGGCCTGGACATCGTCCCGCGCAAGGCGGTGCAGTACCGGGGCGCGGAGTTCACCGAGATGGACGTGGACGCCGTCCTGGCCCGCGGCCCGGCGGTGGTCCTCGTCGACGAGTTCGCCCACACGAACGTGCCCGGCGGGCGCAACGCCAAGCGCTGGCAGGACGTCGCCGAGCTGCTCGACGCCGGCATCTCCGTGATCACCACGCTCAACATCCAGCACATCGAGTCGCTCAACGACGTCGTCGAGCAGATCACGAAGGTGCCGCAGCGCGAGACCGTGCCGGACGAGATCGTCCGGCAGGCCGCCCAGATCGAGCTGGTCGACATGACCGCCGAGGCGCTGCGCAGCCGGATGGCGCACGGCAACATCTACGCGCCGGACAAGGTCGACGCCGCGCTCGGCAACTACTTCCGCGTCGGCAACCTCACCGCCCTGCGCGAGCTGGCCCTGCTGTGGCTCGCCGACAAGGTCGACGACCAGCTCGAACGCTACCGGGCCGAGCACGGGATCGGCGGCACCTGGGAGGCCCGCGAACGCGTGGTCGTCGCGCTGACCGGCGGCCCCGAAGGCGACACGCTCGTCCGCCGGGCCGGCCGGATCGCCGACCGGCTCAAGGGCGCCGAGCTGCTCGCCGTCCACGTCGCCCGCAGCGACGGGCTGTCCGCCGGCGTCGACCCGGCACACCTCGCGCGGCAACGCGTACTGGCGGAGGGGATCGGGGGGAGCTATCACCAGGTCGTGGGGGACGACGTCCCCCGGGCCCTGCTCGACTTCGCCCGCGGCGTCAACGCCACCCAGCTCGTCCTCGGCGCCAGCCGCCGCGGCCGGTTCGCCCAGCTCTTCTCGCCCGGCGTCGGCGTCACCACCACCGCCGAGTCCGGCCCGATCGACGTCCACCTCGTCAGCCACGAGGAGACCAAGCGGGGGCGCCCGCGTACGCGAACCGGCGGCGGCCTGGACCCGAGGCGCCGGATCGCCGGGTTCGTGCTGGCCCTGGTCCTGCTGCCGCTGCTGACCTTCGGGCTGGACGCCGGCCGGGACGCGCTGGGCCTGCCGAGCGACATCCTGATCTTCCTGACCGCCGTCGTCCTCATCGGACTCGTCGGCGGGATCTGGCCCGCCGTGGCCGCTGCGGTCGCCGGGTTCCTGCTGCTGAACTACTACTTCACGCCGCCGGTCCACGAGTGGACGATCAACGAGACCGAGAACCTGCTGGCCCTCCTCGTCTTCCTGCTGGTCGCCGTGGCGGTCAGCCTGACCGTGGACCTGGCCGCCCGGCGTACGCGGGAAGCGGCCCGGGCCCGTGCCGAGGCGGAGACGCTGTCCACGGTGGCCGGAAGCGTTCTGCGGGGTGAACGGCCCCTTCCGGCGTTGCTGGAGCAGTTACGCGAGACGTTCGCGCTGGCCAGCGTCACGCTGCTGGAACGGCGGCCGGACACGCCGCGCTCGCCCGACCTGCGCCGCGATCCGGCGAAGTGGCTGGTGGCCGCGTCGGTGGGCGGTCGCCCGGCGTTCAGCCCGGCGGACGGGGACGTGGAGGTGCCGGTGGACGAGACGCTGTCGCTGGTGCTGAGCGGGCATCCGCTGGCCGCCGCCGACCAGCGGGTCGTCGAGGCGTTCGCCGCCCAGGCCGCGATCGCGCTGCGCCAGGAGCGGCTCGCCGAGCGGGCCGCGGCCGCCGAACCGCTGGTCGAGGTCGACCGGGTCCGCACGGCGCTGCTGCGGGCGGTCAGCCACGATCTGCGTACGCCGCTGACCGGTGCCAAGGCCGCGATCAGCAGCCTGCGCAGCCCGGACGTCGAATTCGGCGACGAGGACCGGGCCGAACTGCTCGCCGCCGCCGACGAGAGCCTGGACAAGCTGGGGCACCTCGTCGACAACCTGCTCGACATGTCACGGTTGCAGGCGGGCGCTCTCGGCGTACACCGGCAGGGATGCAGCGTGACCGAGGTCGTGGCGCACGTGATGCGCGAACTCGGGCCGGTCGCGGCGGGGGTGCCCCTGAGCGTGCCCGACGAGGTGCCGGAGGTGCTCGCGGACCCGGCGCTGCTGGAGCGGATCCTGGTGAACCTGCTGGCCAACGCGCTGCGCTACAGCCCGCGCGACCGGCCGCCGACGGTCTCGGCCAGCGAGCACGACGACCGGGTGGAGATCCGCATCATCGACCACGGGCCGGGCATTCCGGCCGAGGAGCGCGAGCAGGTGTTCCTGCCGTTCCAGCGGCTCGGCGACCGGGACAACGCGGTCGGGGTGGGCCTGGGCCTGGCGCTGTCGCGGGGCCTGGCCGAGGCGATGGACGGCACCCTGTGGCCGGAGAATACGCCGGGCGGCGGCCTGACGATGGTGGTGAGCCTGCCGGTGTCGCTGCCGGTGAACGAGGAGGAGACCGAGTGACGCGGGTCCTGATCGTCGACGACGAGCCGCAGATCCTGCGGGCGTTGCGGATCAATCTGACCGCCCGCCAGTACGAGGTGCTGGTGGCGGCCGACGGTACGGCGGCGCTGCAGGTGGCGGCGCACGACCGGCCGGATCTCGTGGTGCTCGACCTGGGCCTGCCCGACCTGGACGGGGTCGAGGTGATCCGCAAGCTGCGGACCTGGACGCCGGTGCCGATCATCGTGCTGTCCGGCCGGGTCGGCAGCTCGGACAAGGTCGACGCGCTCGACGCCGGGGCGGACGACTACGTGACGAAGCCGTTCAACGTCGACGAGCTGCTGGCCCGCATCCGGGCGGTCACCCGCCGGCAGGGCGGAGCCGAGCCCACCGCCCCCGTACGCATCGGCCGGTTCACGATCGACCTCGCCGCCCGGACGGCCGTGGCGGACTCGGGCGAATCCGTCCACCTCACCAAGACCGAATGGCACCTCCTCGACATCCTGGTACGCAATCCGGGCGCTCTCGTCACGCAGCGTTATCTATTGCAGCAAGTCTGGGGACCGACGTATCTCCATGAAACCCACTATCTCCGTCAATACCTGGCTCAACTGCGCCGGAAGCTGGAGTACGACCCCGCCAGGCCCCGCCACCTGCTCACGGAGCCTGGAATGGGGTACCGGTACGCGCCTTGACATCGTCCGGCGTGACGAGATCGATTGGAGGCTTCGGGCGCCCTTGGTTACTCTCGCTGCATGGTCACCCCCGGACGACGCCTCCTCGCCGTGCTGACCGTCCTGCTCTCGCTGGCCTTCTTCGCGGCGGATCCCGCGGCGGCGGCAGCACCTGGCGACAGCGAAGGCGGCACGGCGAAACTGCGGACGGCGCTCGACGAGGCCACCCGCGGCTACCTCGACGCGAAGAACGCGCTCGCGGCCTCGCAGGCGAAGCAGAAAGACCTCACCAGCCAGCTGACCACCCTGCAAACCCGGTACGCCGACGCCACCAAAGCGGTCGGCCAGGTCGCCGACGCCGCGTACCGGTCCGGTCGGCTCGGCACGATATCGGCCCTGCTCGGCTCGAACTCACCGGAGGAGTTCATCGAGCGGGCGTACTCGCTCAACGCCGTGGCGGTCACGTCCAGCGGCAAACTCAAGGAGATGACCGACGCCCGGGACCGGGTCACCACGGCCAAGGCGGAGATCGAGGCGGCCATCGCCGACCAGCAGAAGCAGGTCCAGGTGATGGCGGCCCGCAAGAAGCAGGCCGAGGACGCGCTCATCGCCGCGGGCGGCGGGGCGAGCGTACCGGGGTTCGGCGGGTTGTCGAAGACGGCCACTCCGGCCCCCCGCAACTCCGACGGCTCCTGGCCGAAGGAGTCCTGCAGCGTCGACGATCCGACCACCAGCGGCTGCATCACCCCGCGTACCCTGCACGCGATGCAGGAAGCCAAGAAGGCCGGCTTCACGCACTACGTCTCGTGCTACCGCCCGTCCGGCGAAGGCGAGCACCCGAAGGGCCGGGCCTGCGACTTCGCGGCCGCGAAGACCGGCTTCGAGGGCGTCGCGTCCGGTGCCGACAAGACGTACGGCACCAACCTCGCCAACTTCTTCATCAAGAACGCCGACAACCTGGGCGTGCTCTACGTGATCTGGTTCCGCCGGATCTGGCTGCCCGGCTCCGGCTGGAAGTCCTACAGCGGCTGCTGCGATCCCGCGGCGACGCACGAGAACCACGTCCACCTGTCCATGTATTAGCGCAGGGCGTACTAGCGCAGGTTCCTCAACCAGCGATCGAGGTGGCGGCGGCCGGTGAACCGGACGACCGCCACCTCGTCGCCGCGCCACTCCAGAAGCTCGCGTACGCGGTCGGCCGCCTTGTGGTGCGTCCTCCACGCCCAGCGCACGATGTGATCCGGATCCCGCAGAACCGTCCACAACGGACCTTCCGTGTTGCCGTTCCACAGCACTTCACGGCGTACGCGCCGGCGGACCGTGCGTACGATCACCCGCCGCATGACCAGCGTTCGGGGATAGTCCAGCCAGAGCACGGTGTCGGCCTTGCCCGTCAGCAGCGTCCCGAGCTTGTTGGTGTACTGCCACTCGGTGACCCAGCGCGGCTGCTCGGCGAAGGCGGCGACCTCCTCCTCGAACGTGGGCCGGGGGAGCCAGTTCTCGCCGTGGTGCAGGGCGTCCATCTCGATCCGGGGGAGCCCTTTCACCTCGCTGAGGGTCTTCGCGAGAGTGGTCTTACCCGATCCCGATGTCCCCAGGACGAGGATCCGTCGGGGCTCCCACGGGAGCGGGTCGGTCGGGGATATCAGCACCGACTCATTATCCAGCCTCCCCGCCCATCCGACGATCTTGGGCCGGACCTCGTCGCGCCCGCCCGACGTGCCCGCCCGCCCTGCCCGCCCGCCCTGCCCCGCCCGCCCGTCCGTCCGCCCGACGTGCCCGCTCGCCTGGGGTGCCCCGAGGTGCCCGACGATCTTGCGCGAATGTCTCAAATTTCGTCCGGAGTACCCGAATTGCCCGGACATTCGCGCAAGATCGTCGGCGGGGTTGGGGGTCGGGGCCGCCGGCTCGGTTCGGCTCGGTCGGGTTCGGCTCGGCTCGGTTCGGCTCGGCTCGGCCGGTCGAGGGTGATCATTTACGGCTGAGGTGTGAATTCCGCCGCCGGTTGCATGATCGTTTACGGTTCCGGGGCGCGCTGACCGTCCCCGGCTACACCTGACGCGTAAACGATCATGCAGAACGGGCTGAATTTACGCCTCAGCCGTAAACGATCAAGGGATCGGCGACTGCGGACCACCTGGTGGAAGATCGTTCCTGCATCGCGGAAGGCGGCTGGCGCCGGCGCGGCTTGGCCGTGATCCACAGCGCTCGGGATGTAGAAATCGCGTCCTCGCCCAAGATCCAAAACGGTCTGGATGTAGGAAGCGGCCCGTAGCGACACCTCAGCCGCTGTGGATCACGAGGATGCCCCCGAAAACTACATCCCCACCGCGAACGATCACCGACGAGCCGACCCGCCGATGAGCCGACCCCCCGACCCGCCGAGCCCAGGAGCCCAAGAGCCCAGGAGCCCGACGATCTTGCGCGAATGTCCGGGCAATTCAGGCACACCGGACGAAATTCGAGACATTCGCGCAAGATCGTCGGACGAGCCGCGTACGGCAAGGAAGGCGGAGGGAGGGGGGAGGCGAGGAGGTGGGTCAGGGGGTCTTCTCCACCCAGTAGGTCTGTTTGTGGCCGCGGGCCTCCATCTCCTGGGCCTGGGCCTCAGCCGCCTCCCGAGTCTCGTGCTTGGCGACGATGTATCTGTTCCCGTTGTCGTCCTGCCGCCAGACCACCCACAGTTCCATGGTGGACAGGGTAGAAAACGGCCGGTGCCCCGACAATCGGGACACCGGCCGGTGAAAGGCGGATCTACTTGACGGAGATGATCTGCGCCTCGTCCGCCGCCGCGTTGTCGTGGCTGATGACGAGTACGCCGAGAGCCGGCGTCGCCGCCCACTCCGAGGAGGAGATCGTCACGGTCTCGCGGGCCGTGGCGCCGGGCGCGACGACGTCGGTCATGCCGGTCGAGATCGACGGGGTGAACGCGTTGAACGTGGCCGTGCCGTCGACGACGTCCGACAGGCTGCTGTCGAGCAGGTCAAGCGACTCGACGTGGTACGCGAACCGCGGGTTGGCCGCCGACAGGCAGGGTGCGCCGGTCGTGCACAGCTGGGCGATCTCGACGGGCAGCACCATCGTGCTGGCGTCGAACGGAGCGTCGGTGAGGTACTTGACCGCGCCGGCGCCCGTGTGCATGTTGAAGACGAACGTGGCCGCCTGGCCGTCGGGGTCACCGGCGGTCATCAGGCCGTAGTCCGTGCTGACGACGTCGTAGTCGTCGGTGCCGTCCCGGTCGACGTCGATGTACACGTCGAACTCGTGGGCCGCCGGGTTGGACCAGCGCTTCTCGGTGCTGATGGCGATGCCGAGCGCCCCCGGGAGGGCCTGTACGCCGACCGCGCGTACGTCGTTGGCGCCCAGGCCCTTGTCCTTGCGGTCGACCAGGCCGAGCGCGTAGAAGTCGGCCAGGCCGGAGGTGGCGCCGCCCTTGTTGGTGACGGTCGCGACGGCCGAGCCGGTCTTGGCCAGCTGCTTGCCGTCCAGGCTGGTCGAGACCTTCGAGATCGTCTGGGGCACCAGGTAGTACGGCACCTTCAGGGCGACGCCCCGGTTCGCGCCGGCGGCCGGCGTGAACGTGACCAGGCCGGCGACCTCGTTGTACGCCGCCGAGGTGCCCGCGGTCGCGGCCGGTACGCGCAGGCGTACGGTCACGTCCTTGGTGCCCTTGGCCGGTACGGTGACCTTGGTGCTGGACAGCGACACGGAGTGCGGGCTGCCGGCGTCCAGCGTGGTCGACGCGGTGAAGGTGACCGGCTTGCTGTCGAAGTTGCGCAGCGTGATGGTCTTCGTCGCGGTGTAGTCCTTGTCGAGTTCCGCGAAGCCGTAGCTGAGCGTCGCGGTGCCCTTGTCACCCGTGGCGACGACCTGCGTCTGGGTGGCGCCGGGCGCCTGGATCAGGCCCGCCCCGTTGGTCCGCGTCTCGTATCCGTTGACCTTCGCCGGGTCCGCGGTGTTGACGATCGCGGCCTTCCAGTACGCCACCTTGCGCCAGTTCGGGTGCGCCTGGCGTACCAGGGCGGCCATGCCGGTCGTGTGCGGGGCGGCCATGGAGGTGCCGGACTCGACGACGAAGCCGTTGCCGGTGCCGACGCCCGCCGAGAAGATGCTCACGCCGGGGGCGGTGACGTCCGGCTTGAGGGCCGAGTCGCCGGTACGCGCGCCGCCCGAGCTGAAGCTCGCGGTGGCCAGGTAGCCGGGGTTGGGGATGGTCTGCGCGGACAGCGTGACCGAACCGCCGTCGGCGGCCAGTAGCGCGGCCGCGTCGTTCTTGCTGACGCCGAGCAGCGGGATGCTGACGCCGTACTGCTCGCCCGTGTCGGGGTTGCCGGTGATCGGGCCCTCGTACGGCGGCAGTTCGGCGGCGTTGTTCACCATCACGACGGCGGCCGCGCCGGCCTGCTGGCCGAAGACGGCCCGCGCGACGCGGGCGCAGGTGCCGCGCTGGACGACGACGATCTTGCCGGTGACGTTCGCCGCCTTGTACTCGTTCACGTCGCAGCCGAGCGAGATGTTCGCACCGGTCTTGAGCACCACGACCGGCAGGGCGCCGGCCGGCAGCGCCGCGCCGTTCGCGTCGATCGCAGTCAGCGCCGTGCCGGTGCTGAGCGCCAGGGCCGCTCCGGGGTACGCCGCGGTCGGGTCGCTCGCGGCCACGCTGATCGTGTTCGAGGCGGTGCTCGGCGAGCCGACCATGTAGGGCGACGGGCCCGAGTTGCCGGCCGAGGTCACCACGATGACGCCGTCCTTGGCCGCGTTGTCGGCGGCCACCGCGTCCGGGCTGTCCGCGCTGCCCCACGGCGAGCCGAGGGACATGTTGATCACATCCATGTCGTGGTCGACGGCCCACTCGATCGCGTCCACGACCACGTCCGTCGAGCCCTCGCAGCCGAAGACGCGTACGGAGTAGAGGTCGGCCTTGGGCGCGACACCCGGTCCCACGAGCCAGTCGTGCGAGCTGATCGTGCTGTCGTCGTACGCCCCGCGGTACGTGGTCCCGTCGGCGAGGACGCCGAGGCCCGTGGCGGTGCCGGCGACGTGCGTACCGTGGCCGTTGCAGTCGAGCGGGTTGGCGTCCGGGTGCGGCACGGGCTGGTAGCCGTCGCTGGCCGGGTCGGCGTTGTAGGAGTCGCCGACGAGGTCGACGCCGCCCTTGACCTTCGGCGCGTTCGGGCCGAAGAGCGCCGGGTCGGCCGGCGCGGTCTCGACGGCGTGCGCCGCGTCGTAGGCCGCCGTGGTGCCGGGGCCGCCGAAGTCCGCGTGCGTGTAGTCGATGCCGGTGTCGATGACGGCGATCTTCACGCCCTCGCCGTGGTAGCCGTTGAGGCCGTCCCACACCGCGGGCGCGCCGATCACCGGTACGCCGTGCACGTTGTCCGGGGTGAACGTCTGCGACCTGTGCACGGCGACGACGTTCGGGATGTCGAGGAGCTCGCCGGTCTTGTTGCCGGCGATGCGGACCTTGATCCCGTTGTACGCGGACTGGTAGCTGCCGAGCACCGTCCCGCCGAGCGACCGGATCCTGTCCGCCGCGGGGGCCTGCAGCTCCTTGAGCTGGTTGCGGCGGGAGGTCTTCTGGGCGGTGGTCAGCGGCGTGGCCGCGTCGGCGTCGGCGACCGTCACGGGGTCGCCGGCCAGCTGCACGACGACGGTCATCGGCGCGTTGGTGAGGCCGAGCGGCTTGTGGGTGATGGCGGCGCCCTGTGGGGCGGCGCGGAAGCGGCCGTCGAGGTTGGCGGAGGTACCGGCCGAGGCGGTGGCCCCGTCGCCGAGGACGCTGAGGGCGACGAGGAGTGCCGCGGCTCCCGCCAGGCTGCTCCGCCCGCGAGCGCCGAGGCGTCTTGCACGAGTCATGTCAGAAGTCCCTACTCGATCGTGAGGAAGATCGTGAGAATGACGTCTACACGCCGTCAGGACGGCCCGCACTCAACCTTTCGGCCAGTTCACTTCTTGTCATTGACTGACAGTCCATAATGGATGCGATCTTCATGGCGTTTATCAACAGTTCAAGGTGCAATATTGATCGACAAGTTCGTTATTACGAACCTGTGTCGTAGTGAAGCGAAGATGTCGACGAATCGTCATTCGAGCCAGGTTTGCGGTCCGGGGCGCATGCCGTACCGTGACGCGGGTGGGACTCGAACGGTCACAGGGGTGGCGCGGCTGGCGGCTCCCGCTGAACCTCCGGTTGCCCCGGGGTTCGCATCCCGCCCCCGGGCCGGAGGCTCCCGGCAGTGACACCTCGGTCGTCGACTGCGCCGTCTACCGCAACGGGCTGCGCGAGGACCGCCGGCTCGGCTACGCGCAGGCGTACGAGGAGGTCCGCCAGATCACCGCGGCGGCCCACGATCCCGACGCCGCGTTCGTCTGGCTCGGCCTGCTGGAACCGACCGAGGCCGCCATGGCCGACGTCGCCCGCGTCTTCGGCCTGCACGAGCTGGCCGTGGAGGACGCGCTCACGGCCAACCACCGCGCCAAGATCGAGCGCTACGGCGACGTCGCGTTCTTCGTCCTGCGCACGACCGGTTACGTCGAGCACGCCGACTTCACCGAGACGTCGGAGGTCGTCGAGACCGGCGCGGTCATGATGTTCATCGGCCCGCAGTTCGTGATCACCGTTCGCCACGGCGCCCCCGGCGCCCTCCAGCCCGTCCGGGCGGCCCTCGAAGCGAAGCGGTCACGCCTGGCCCTCGGCCCGTGGGCGGTCGCGCACGCGATCTGCGACCGGCTCGTCGACACGTACCTCGACGTCTCGAACCTCATCGAAGCGGACGTGGACCTGGTCGAGGAGCGCGTCTTCGGCCGCGAGGCCGCCAACCCCGGCATCGCCCAGATCTACCAGCTCAAGCGCGAGCTGATGGAGTTCAAGCGGGCCGTCCTGCCGCTGCAGCGGCCGCTCGCGTTCCTCAGCGAGGAGAAGGAACTCTTCCCCAAGGAACTGCGTAACTACTTCCGCGACGTCAACGACAACCTCGCCCGCATCGCCGACCGGGTCGCCGGCCTCGACGACCTGCTCAACTCGATCCTCCAATCGCGGCTGGCGCAGGTGAGCATCGACCAGAACAACGACATGCGCAAGATCGCGGCCTGGGCGGCCATCGCGGCCATGCAGACGGCGATCGCGGGAATCTACGGCATGAACTTCGACAACATGCCCGAGCTGCACTGGCGCTACAGCTACGCGGGAGTATGGGTGATCATGCTCGCCGGCGGCGCCGGCCTCTACACCCTTTTCCGCCGCTCCGGCTGGCTATAAGATCAAGATCTTTTAAGGTCGTTTGTCCCGGGTCCGTCGATCTCACCTCCGCTCCTCCCGCGGGAGACCGCTCCGGCCCCGCCACTTCGTGACGGGGCCTGCGCTGCCGGCACAGTGGGGCGAGCATCCCGCACCGCGGATCGGTCGCGCTCGGAACCTCGATGTTCAGTGGCCGCGGACGGTGTGCGGGCGGTAAGGCGCTTCCAGCTGGGCGACCTCCTCGGGCGTGAGCTGGAGGTCGACGGCGGCGATCGCGTCCGACACATGGCCGGGTTTGGTGGCGCCGACGATCGGCGCGCTGACCACCGGCTTGCCGAGCAGCCAGGCCAGTGCCACCTGCGCCGCCGGTACGCCGCGGGAATCGGCCACCGCCCTGACGGCGTCGACCACGTCGAAGTCGGAGTCGTCGTAGAGCGTGTCGGCGAACGCGTCGTTGGCGGCGCGTACCGTCAGGGTCTGGCCGCCCCGCTCCCGGTTGCCGGCGAGCAGGCCGCGGGCGAGCGGGCTCCACGGGATCAGCCCGACGCCCTGGTCGGCGCAGAGCGGGTTCATCTCCCGCTCCTCCTCCCGGTACGCGAGGTTGTAGTGGTTCTGCATGGAGACGAACTTCGTCAGGCCGTGGCGTTCCGCGGTGTGCTGGGCCTTCGCGAACTGCCACGCGTACATGCTGGAGGCTCCGATGTAGCGGGCCTTGCCGGCGCGGACGACGTCGTGGAGGGCCTGCATGGTCTCCTCGATCGGCGTCTGGTCGTCCCAGCGGTGGATCTGGTAGAGGTCGACGTAGTCGGTGCCGAGCCGGCGCAGCGACGCGTCGATGCCGTCGAGGATGTGCTTGCGGGACAGGCCGCGGTCGTTGGGGCCGCTGCCCATCGGGGAGTAGACCTTGGTGGCCAGGACGTAGTCCTCCCGGCGGTCGAACAGCTTGTCGAGCAGCCGTCCGGTGATCTCCTCGCTCACGCCGTCGGAGTAGACGTCGGCGGTGTCGAAGAAGGTGACGCCGGCCTCGACCGCCTGGCGTACCAGGGGTTCGGCCTGTTCCTCGTTGAGGGTCCAGGCTCGTTTGACCTGGTCGCCGAAGCTCATCATGCCGAGGCAGATCCGGGAGACCGTCATGCCGGTGGTGCCCAGTCGCGTGTACTGCATGATCCTCAGCCTAGGACCTTTGCGGCCGCGGGGTACATTGCCGATCATGGAAACCGCCCCCGTACGCCGTTCGCGCCGCGACGGCGGAATCACCGCCCTGATCCTCGGATTCTTCGCGTCGGCCTGGTTCGGCTGGGGGCATGCGGCCCCGCCGGCGTGGCTGGACCCGTGGCTGACGGTCGGCAGCGTGCTCGCCATCCTCACCGCGATCGCGGGCGCGGTGGTCGGCTTCCGGGCGCCCGCGTCGACCGCCGCCGCGAACAACCGGGAGTCCGGCCGCCGGTACGGGATCATCGTCGGCATCGAGTTCGGCCTCGCGGGGCTCGGCGGCGCGATCCTCGGCGCGACCGGGCACCCCGCCTACGTCCCGGTCTGGATCTGCGCGGTCGTCGGCGTGCACTTCATCCCGCTGGCGCCCGTCCTGAAGGACCGCGGGCTCGTGCCGCTCGGCGTCGTCGTCACCGCGATCGCGGTCGTGGCGCTGATCGTCGGGCTGACCACCGCCGTCGCCCCGAGCACGATCACGGGTGTGGGTACCGGGGTGGCGCTGCTCGCGTACGCGGTGTCGGCACTCGTCGGCGCGCTGCGTACGGAATAGGGTGCCGCGGGGGCGCTTCGGCCCGGGAGGGGCAGAATTCTCCACAGTGGACATGTATCCTCGGTCGCGTGCGGCACTGGATCAGCGGCGTGGCCGAACAGATGTTGCAGCGTGTACCCGCCCGATCGAGGTGGTCCCGCCGCCCCCGGCGGTTAGGATCGGCTCGGGAGGTGACCATGCGACCGCCGACACGCCCCGAGGTCACGACCAGGACGGTGGCCGCCCGGCCCATCGCGACGCTCGCCGCGACGACGACCTGGAAGGAATTCCCCCAGGTCTGGGGTCCCCTGCTGGACGAGGTGCACGCGAGCGTGACGTGGGACGACGGCGGCCGCGCCGGCCGTAACGTCATGGTCTACTGGGATGACGTACCGCACGTGGAGGTCGGCGTCGAACTCGACCGGCCCGCCACGGTCACCGGGCGGGTCGTGCGCTCGTCGCTGCCGGCCGGCCGGGTGGCGACCGCCGTGCACCGTGGCACCTATGAGGACATCGACGCCACTCATCGGGCGATCCTGCGCTGGTGCGAGGCGGTCGGGCTGGCGCCGCGCGGCCCGCGCTGGGAGATCTACGGGCACTGGCAGGAGGACGTCTCCCTCCTCGAAACCGAGATCTCCTACCTTCTCGGCTGACGCGCGACATCCCGCTCGGCTCGTGCCCGATGCCTCTCGGCTGACGCCTGCGAAATTCACTGCAACCTCCCACCCGCCTCCCGGGTCGTGATGGGTATGACGGAGGACGACGACGGATTCCGGGAATTCGTCGAGGCGCGGTACGCCGACCTGTTACGGGTGGCGTACCTGCTCACGGGGTCGGCCTACGAGGCCGAGGATCTTCTGCAGTCGGCTCTGGTCCGGGCCATCCGCGGCTGGTCGCGGGTCGAGGATCCGATGGCGTACGTGCGGAAGATCATGGTCAATCAGCACATCAGCCTGTGGCGGCGGCTGCGCCGGCGGGAACTGGTCACCGCCATGCCGCCCGACCGGCCGGTCGAGGACGTCGCCGGTCTGGTCACCCAGTCGATCGCCCTGCACGCCGCGCTGCGCTCGCTGCCCGCGCGTACGCGTGCCGTGGTGGTCCTGCGCTACGTCGTCGACATGTCCGAAGTGGACGTCGCCGGGGCGCTGGGATTCTCGGTCGGCAATGTCAAGAGCCACGCCTCCCGGGGACTGGCCCGGTTGCGAGCGGTGCTCGATCCCTCGACCTCGGCGCGTACGGAGCTGGAAAGGAGCCGGTCATGACGGTTGACGAGGAGGTCGGTACGGCGTTGCGGCGGCTCGCCGAGGATCTGCGGCCGCTGCCCGACGCGTACGGGCGGGTGCGGGTAAGGCAGCGACTCGTCCGACGCCGACGGCGTACGCTGGCAGGATTGACGGTGATCGTCGCACTGGCCGCCGCCTGGGCGGTCGGAGTGCCTCGCACGGCGGCCCCCCAGCCCGCCGAGACGCCCATCGCGTGGGACGCGGTGAAGACCTGGTCGGCGCGGCTCGCGACCTCGCCGGCGCGCGGCGGTGTCGCGCAGGACCAGACGTATGTCCGTGCCCTGTCGGCCCAGATCATGGACAAGATCAAGGCGAAGACCTACCTTCCTGAGTTCGACGTACGCGCCGTCGACGTGCTCTTCGTCGACGATGTCGGCGATTTCCGGGTGGCGATCGTGGCGCTCGACATGCGCACGCCGCACTACGGCTGGCCGTACGCGAGCGCGACCTTCAAGGCCGCCCGGGGAGCGGATCCTGCCCAACTGGCCGGGACGGTGGCCGACTACAGCGACAGCCTGCAGCCCATGACCTCGGCCGATGTGGGCCTGGGCAGCTACGGCGACGGCGGACGCCGCGGCATCGTCGTGATCGCCCCTGCGTCGTGCCGGTTCCAGACGGCGGCGTGGCCCGCGGTGAAGGACTGGAAGCCGGAGCCCACCGGCTCATACCTCGCCCGTACGCCGCAGTCGGTACCAGCCGAGTGGTACCGGGTGGTCTGTGGCAGCGTGGTCCAGGACGCGATGCCGGCCCCCCGGTTCAGCGTCCCGCCGCACTCGGCGGCCGACCTGACCGCGCAGCTGCACAACGTCCGGGGTCAGGTGTCCCGCACCGATGCCGAGCTGGCGTTGATCAATTTCGAGTCCGCCGGATACATCTACAGCGGGCCGGCGAAGCTGGTCTGGGGTGGCCGGATGACGTGGCCCCGCTACGGCCCCGGCAAGCTTGTCGTGGTGGCGGCGCCGATGGTGGGCGGCGGCTGGAACGGCGCCGCCGTGTTCGAGCCGGACGCGAACGTCGGCGGCGGCGGCCCCGGCTTCGTGACCGTCGACGATCCCTCCCGGCGCGACAGCCTGGTCGTGGCACCCCTGCGCGATCTGGCCGACCACGACGTGCTCGTGATCGTGCCCGACGGCACGGCCACGCTGCGTGTGGTCACCGCGGCCGGTGTGGTGACCTCTCAACCGGTGACGGGCTCGGCCCTGCTGGCCTCGGTCGACCAGGCGTCCTCCGCGACATACACGGCACTCGACGCGGCCGGCAAGGAGCTCCGCACGAGCCGGGTCCCGCCCGATTTCCCGGGGTTCGGCGGCAACCTCTGGTCGACCCGCTGAGGCTCGCCCCACCAGGCCGCTCAGACCCCGCTCTAGATCCCGTTTGGATCAGGGATTTCACCCGAATCATGGCCCGTGATTACGGTGGTTTCCCTGATCCAAACGGGATCATGCGAGCCTTGCGCCGGGGGCGGGGCGCAGCGCGCGTTACGCGCAGCGGGCGGCGAACCCTCTGGCCGCGAGCCCTTTGCAGAACGTGGTCTTCGCGTTGGTGTAGCGGGTGATCCGGCCGTCGACGAACCACGTCGTGTCGGGCTGGAAGTCGAAGCTGCCGTCGTCGACCCCGTCCCAGCCGTAGCGGAAGTCGAGATCGATGTAGACGACCGCCTTGATCACGTTCGACAGGTCGTACGTGCCGGACAGGTTGGGGATCGGCCCGTTGTACGCCATCAGCCCGAACAGCCGCTGCATCCACTGGTCGCCGCGGGAGACCGGGCTACCCCCGTCACAGAACGTGACGGGGGTAGCCCTGCCAGCTGAGTGGGGCGAGCATCCATCGCCGTAGCCCCTCCCGCCCTGCGCCGCGCCGCGTTGGGGGGCTTGTACGCGATCATGGGAGGACTTGGGGCCGCTCCGGTCGCTTGTGTGGGTCGCGATGACCGCTCAGTCCACCTATGCCCGGCGGTTCTCCAGACCAGTCGGCCGACCGTCACACTGGCCTTGATCGTGTCGCATGTATATGTCGAAGTAGATCGTCTACCCGTGATCGTGTAGCGCATATATGTCGCAGCGGACGGCTTTTGACATATACGGCTTACATGATCAAGGCCGGTCCGCGCGTATCCGGTTCCCGCTGCCGGTGATCGTCGCGGCCGGGATGTAGTTTCCGGGCCGGCTCCCCAGATCGGTGACCGAACCGCGGTGGATGATGCGTCGCCCCACTGTGCTGGCAGTGGAGTCCCCGGAGCGCAGCGATAGGGGCGGAACGGTCTCCCGCGTGAGGGGCGGAGGTGAGATCGACGAACCCGGGACAAAAATCTTGATTCTAACGATCTTCACCTTTCCCGCCGTATGTCTTCGGATCGTCCTGGACCTCGATCCAGTGCCCGGATTCTGTAGTAATAGATCTCCAGGGCGTGATCAAGTTTCCTGGAGCTGCAGAATCGGTCCGCTTTCTGCAGGATTCAGGAACTTGATCATGCTTTCCCGTCGTGGCCGAACGCTCCTGTCGAGCGGTCCGTCGCGGGGTGATCGGTTGCCGCTATTACGGCAGTCCACGGCGGATAGCCTTGATCGAATACCGGCTATCCGGCAAGGAAGCGTTCTCTCGCCGTAATGACGGTATTTGATCAAGGGAATCGGCGTCGCAGTGCCGAGATAGCGGTACTTGATCAAGACGGTCGTGCCGGCGACATGAGAGGCCGACGCCCAAACCTGGACTACGACGATCCCGCCGCCCAAGCCCCGACCCAGCCCCCAAGATCCCGTTTGGATCAGGGATCGCCACGTAATCATGGCCCAAGATTCGGGTGTTTTCCCTGATCCAAGCGGGATCTTGGAGCGGGCGGGACGGGGCCGGCGGGGCCGGCGGGCGGGGCGGGGGAGTGGGAGCGCGGGAGCGAGGGTGGGTCAGGTGGGGTAGGTGCGGGTTTCGGTGGCTTTGACGGCGGCCCAGACCGCCTGGCCGGCCTCGAGTCTGAGGGCGGCCGCCGCTGCCGGCGTGATGTCCGCGGCTGCCTTGACCGGCCCGTCCAGCTGGACCCGGAGGTTGTCGCCGTGGCGCTGGATGCCGCTGACCGTCGCCGGCCAGGTGTTGCGGGGGCTGCCGTCGGGCCGGGTCACGAAGATGGCGACGGCGGACGGCGGAAAGGCCACGAACGCCTCGCCCGAGACGGGTTCGGCGACCGCGAACTCGAAGCCGTCCACTGCCACCGACAGGCCTGACGACATGCCGCGATAGAGGTTCAACCCGACGAGCCGGGCCACGTAGTCGGTACGCGGCCGGGCCGTGATCGCCTCGGCGTCACCGGATTGAACGATGCGGCCCTCCTCGATGACGATCAGGCGGTCGGCGAGGACCAGCGCGTCGATCGGGTCGTGCGTGACGAGCAGGGTCGTGCCGGCGTACCCGACGAGGTCCTTGTGCAGCCGCGACCGTGTCTCCAGCCGCGTACGCGCGTCCAGCGCGGCCAGCGGTTCGTCCAGCAGCAGCAGGTCCGGCTCGGTCGCGAGGGCCCGGGCCAGCGCCACCCGCTGGGCCTGCCCGCCGGACAGCTGCCGCGGCCGGTGCTGGGAGTAGGAGGCCAGTCCGACGCGGTCCAGCCAGCGGTCGGCCTGTTCGCGGGCGGCCGAGCGGGACGCGCCCCGGCTGCGGGGTCCGAAGGCCACGTTCTCGCGGGCGCTCAGATGCGGGAACAGCAGGTAGTCCTGGAACACGACGCCGACGCGGCGGCGTTCGGGCGGCGTCCACGTCCGCGTCGACGGTTCGTCCACAGTGGTGCCCGCGATGCTGATCCGGCCTTCCCCCAGGGGGAGCAGGCCCGCGAGAGCGCGCAGTGCCGTCGTCTTCCCGGCGCCGTTGGGGCCGAGCAGCGCCACGACCTCGCCGGCCTCGGCGGTGAAGGCGATGTCGACGGTGAAGGTGCCGCGCGTGGCGACGATGCGGGTGTCGAGGTGGGTCATGGCGTCGCGATCCAGCGGTCGCGCAGGCTGGTGAGGATGACGACCGACACGACGAGCAGGATCAGGCTGAGCACGAGGGCGGCGTCCAGGTCGTTCTCCAACGCCAGGTAGACCGCGAGCGGCATCGTCTGCGTCCGCCCCGGGAAGTTGCCGGCGAAGGTGATCGTCGCGCCGAACTCGCCGAGAGCCCGCGCCCAGCACAGGACCGCGCCGGCCGCGACGCCCGGCGCGACCAGCGGCAGCGTCACCCGGCGAAACGTCGTCCAGCGCGAGGCGCCGAGGGTCGCGGCCGCCTCCTCGTACCGGGTGTCGGCGCCGCGCAGCGCTCCTTCCACCGCGATGACGAGGAACGGCATGGCCACGAAGGCCTCCGCGACGATCACGCCCGCCGTCGTGAACGGCAGCGTGATCCCGAACGCCCGGTCCAGCCATTCGCCGATCAGCCCGCGCCGCCCGAACACCAGCAGCAGCGCCACGCCGCCGACCACCGGCGGCAGGACCAGGGGCACCGTCACCAGCGCGCGTACCAGCTTGCGGCCGCGGAACTCCACCCTCGCCAGGAGCCAGGCCAGGGGTACGCCGAGAGCCGCGCACACCGCCGTCGCCGCGGTCGCGGTCAGCAGGGACAGGCGCAGGGCGGCGAGCACGGACGGCTCGGTCAACCGGCTGGGCAGGTCCGTCCACGGTACGCGTAGCAGCAGCCCGGCCAGCGGCAGCACGAGGAACAGCAGGCCGAGCGCGGCCGGCAGGACGAGGACGAGCGGGGCCCGGGAGCCCGTGCCCCGCCGTTGCGTTCGCATTCTCTTATGGTGCCTGGAATCCGGCCGCCAGCAGAACCGCTTTCGCCTTGTCCGACAGCACGTACGCGAGGAACGCCTGCGCCGCCGTCGCGTTGGGCGCGTTCTTGAGCACGACGATCGGGTACGCGTTGACGGCGCCGGCCGATTCGGGGAACTCGACGCCGTCGACGTCCGCGCTCGCGGCCTTCACATCCGTCCGGTAGACCAGGGCGGCGTCGACCTCGCCGAGCTTCACCTTGGACAGCGCGGCCTTGACGTCGGTCTCCTGGGTGACCGGGGTGAGCTTGACGTTCGCCGCGTCGAGCGCCTTCTTCGCCGCCGCGCCGCAGGGCACCTCGACCGCGCAGAGCGCCACCTTCACGCCCGGTTTCACGAGGTCGCCAAGGCTGGTGACGCCCTTCGGGTTGCCCTTCGGCACCGCGATGACGAGCTGGTTCTTGACGAACGTGGCCGGCGTACCGGTGCCGTTGCCCGCGTCGGTGACGGTCTTCATGGTGGCCGGGCTGGCCGCCGCGAACACGTCGGCGGGGGCGCCCTGGTTGATCTGCGCGGCCAGGGTCGAGCTGCCGCCGTAGTTGAACACGACCTTCGTGCCGGGGTACGCGGCCTCGAAGTCCTTGCCGATCTGGTTGAACGACTCGGTCAGGGAGGCGGCCGCCGACACGTTCACGGTGCCCGTCACGCCGGAGCCGGCGCTGCTCGACGAGGCGGCCGGGGTGTCCGAGCCACCGCAGGCGGCCAGCGCGAGCGTCATTGCCGCGGCCAGGCCGGCGAGGGCGGTACCGAAGGGGCGTCTTCTCATGCCGCCGACCCTACCGGTCGCATTTTCGAACCAGAAGTGCCCGTCAGGCTTGCGTCTGCGAGGCGATGATCTGCCGGCGCTCGATGAGCAGGCCGATGCCGTCGAGGATGGTGCGCAGGCCGAAGTCGAGCGCCTGGTCGCGGTGGTCCGCCCCGGCCGGGTCGGTCAGCGCGGCCGCCACCGCCGGGAACCGGTCGGCGTGCTCGCGCAGCACCAGCCCGAGCGCCTGGGCGAACGCGTTCTCCGGCCCGTCGGCGCTGCCCAGCTGCGCGGTCTGCTGCGCGATCTGGCGTACGTGGCCGACGAGGACGACCATCGCGTCCATCCGCTCCGCCCCGGAAAGGCCGCAGCCGTCGAGGGCGGCCACCCCGGCCTCCATCCAGCCGAGCTCGTTCGGGCCGATCGCGCGTACGCCGACCGTCGCCTCCAGCGTCCACGGATGGGCCTGGAACAGCGGGAGCAGGGCCAGCGACCACGCTTCGAGGCGGGCCCGCCAGCCGGGCAGCGCGGACAGGTCCGGCGGGCCGCCCATGCCGAGGTCGACCATGAGCGCGACCAGTTCGTTCTTGCCGGGCACGTACCGGTAGAGCGACATCTTCGTGTAGCCGAGGTCGGCCGCGACCCGCTGCATCGTGACGGCGCCGAGCCCGTCGGCGTCGGCGATCGCGATCCCGGCGGTGGCGATCGCGGCCAGGGTCAGCGCCGGTTTCGGGCCCCGGGCCGGGGGCTGCTTGCCGCCCCACAGGATTTCCGTCACGCCGACCTCCGCTTGCGCCTCCGCCAAAACTGCGTCTATGGTACACAGTAGTAACCGTGTCCGAGGGACACAGTTTTATCGAAGGCGCAGTTTCGATCGAAAGGGGAGGACCATGCGCGTACTCGTTTCGGGGGCGAGCATCGGAGGGCCCGCGCTGGCGTACTGGCTGGCGCGGTTCGGGTACCAGCCGACCGTCGTGGAGATCGCGGGCAGGCCGCGCGAGGGCGGGTACGCCGTCGACTTCCGCGGCTCGACGCACATGGCCGTGCTCGGCCGGATGGGCGTTCTCGACGATCTCCGGGCCGTGCGGACCGCCGGGCACCCGATGACGTTCGTCGACCGGGCCGGCCGGCCGACGCTGGCGCTGCCGGCCGACTTCGCGGGCGGCGACCTCGAGGTCACCCGGGCGGATCTGTCGGCCGTCCTGCGCCGCCACGGCGAGGCCCTCGGCGCGCGCTACGTCTACGGCGACCATCTCACCGGCATCGAGCAGGACGACGAGGGCGTACGCGTCGCCTTCGCGTCCGGCCGGCACGACCGGTTCGACCTGGTCATCGGGGCCGACGGCGTCCACTCGGGAGTCCGCCGGCTCGCCTTCGGCCCCGAGTCCGCCTACGTACGCCACCTCGGTGCCTACGTGGCCGGCTGGGACGTGCCCGACGTGTGGGGCGGGGAGCGGCGCTCACTGCTCTACACCGAACCCGGCCGGATGGCGGGAGTCGGCATCGGGGAGGGGAACGCCGCGGCCTTCTTCGTGTTCCGGTCGCCCGAACTGACCTATGACCGCCGTGATCCCGGGCAGCAGAAACGGATCCTCCGCGACGCGTACGCCGGCATGGGTTGGGAGACGGGCCGCCTGCTCGCGGGCCTGGAGACGGCGACGGACCTGTTCTTCGACTCGATCAACCGGGTGGACCTGCCGCGGTGGTCGGCCGGGCGGGTGGCGCTGGTGGGCGACGCGGGCTACGGCGCGACGCTCGGCGGGATGGGCACGGGCACCGCGGTGGTGGGCGCCTACGTCCTCGCCCACGAGCTGCGGGCGGCGGACGGCGACCACCGGGTGGCGTTCGCGCACTACGAGGAGCTGCTGCGCCCGTACGCCGAGCGCTGCCAGAAGGGCGGCGACACGACGGGCAGGTTCTTCGCACCGGGTAGCCGGCTCGGGATCACGTTGCGGGACAAGACTTTGAGCATCCCGGCGATGATGCGGTGGATGATGAAGGCCGGTGAGAGCCGGACCAACAACATCGACCTGCCGGACTACCCGTTCAGCCGCTCGGACAGCGCCTCGGCGGTCGGCACGAACCAGAGGTGACGGCCGCGGTTGGACTCGCGGACGAAGTCCCGCAACGCCTCCGACCGCGCCTCGTACGCGGAGATGTCGCCGACGATCGCCAGGCGCAGCCGGTAGTTCACGAATTTCTGGGCGATCTCGCCGGCCAGCCGGGTACGCAGGGTGAAGAAGTCCTCGGTCAGCCGCTCGACGGGGATCACGACGAGCTCGGCCTCGGCGCCGAAGGCATCGCCGATGAGATCGGTGGCGGCCGTCTCGGAATCGATCTTCGGACCGGCGGGGTCGAGCCAGAGAGTCTCCACGGACCCGACCGTACTAGAGCGCGGTCACCGGCGGATGCGGGCGGTCAGTCTCGCTCCGCCGGTCTCGCCGGGTGCCGCCGTCAGCTCCTCGGCGAAGCTGTGCACGAGCCAGAGTCCCCGGCCGCCGGGGGCGCCGGGTTCGGGGCGTACCGGGATGCCGAAGCCGGCCGGCAGCCCGGGTCCGTCGTCGGTCACCTCGCACACCAGGGTGCCGTCCGTCTGCCAGAGCCGGATGCGGCCCTGGCCGCCGCCGTGGCGTACGGCGTTGGTGGCCAGTTCGTACGCGACGAGGACCACCACGTCGACCCGGTCGCCGGGCAGTCCGGCCTGACTGGCGTGGGCGGCGACGGACTCGCGTACGCTCACCAGCTCCCGCTCGGTGAACGGCAGGTCGAGCAGGAGCCGGGAGTCGACCGGCAGGCCCGGGTTACCGGCCATCGTCGACCGCCACCATCGTCACACCGCCGATCTGCCGGACTCCGAGCGCGTCGAGGACGTGGCAGGCCATGGGCTGGCAGCGGATCGTCATGCGCTGGGCGCCGGTGAGGCCGAGCGCCGCCTGGATCAGCACGCCGGCCGCGGCCCCGTCGAGGAAGCGCAGCTGGGTCAGGTTGACGTCGATGTGGTCGTCGAGGGCGAGCGCTTCGCTGAGGGACCGCGACAGCGGCTCGACGGCCCGGTAGTCGATCTCGCCCGCGACGCGTACGCCGGGCGGCACGTACTGCCGGCAGATCCGCAGCAGCGCGTCGTCGTGGTAGGTCACGGCCGCGACGGTGAGCCCGTGGGCCTCGACCGCGGTGGCGATGGTGACGGTGTCGAAGCACTGCCGGTCGTACTGGCACACGGCGGTGGCGTTCTCGGCCGCCAGCATGCTCGTGAACTGCGATTCGTAGGCCATGAGGTCGGCCAGCCCGCTGACCGGGCGCAGCGCCCAGCACATGTCGCTGGTGACCCGCAGACCCTGGAAGCCCTCGCGGCGGGCCTGGACGATCTCGTCCTGGAGCGAGCGGATCGTACGCTTGGCGTCGAATGTCCCTTGTGGAACGAAGAAGGGGCCGCACCCGGCCACCTGCAGCCGGCCGGAGCTCGTGGCCGCGGAGACGCCGAGGCCGCGCCGGGTCAGCTCCTCGCTCAGGACGGTCTCGGCGACCGCCTCGGTCAGGCAGATCACCTTCTCGCCGGCCCGCAGGCCGTCACGGACGAACGCCGCGACGATGTCGAGCCGTTCCTCGGGGTCGGAGAAGGTCAGGCAGGCGTGATCGCCCGGCCTCAGCTGCTCCACCGACGACGCACCACTCATCGAGCCTCCCCAGCACCCAGCACGCGAGCATCACCGTAACGCCCAGGCGGGAATGACACCGGCATTACCCGCGTGCGGGGCTGCTCAATCCCGGCCGCCGTCACGGCCGATTCCCGCCAGACCTCGGCCCCGAGCAGCTCTAGATTGGTTCACATGACGGTCTACACCATTTTCGAGACTCCGCTCGGCGAGATCCAGATCGTGGGGGAGCGCACCCCGCGCGGGACCGCCCTGCGCTCACTGTCCTTCCCCGGGCAGCGCAAGCCCGTCGTGCTCGAGGCCGCGTGGCAGCGCGACGACGCCGCCTTCGCCGAGATCACCGCGCAGCTGTCCGGCTATCTCGCGGGCGAGGTCCGCGAATTCCGTTTCGAGTACGCCGACAGCGGCACCCCGTTCCAGCAGAGCGTCTGGAAGGCGTTGGACACCCTCGCGTACGGGGAGACGGTCACCTACGGCGAACTGGCCGAGCGGGCGGGGTATCCGCGTACGTCGGTGCGGGCGGTGGCCTCGGCGATCGGGCGCAACCCGCTGATGATCCTGCGCCCGTGCCACCGGGTGCTCGGCGCGGACGGCGGCCTGACCGGCTTCGCCGGCGGCGTCGAGCGCAAGGAGCAGCTGCTCGCGCTGGAGGCGGCGGTCTGAGGTCGTCGCGAGCCAGGTCAGGCGGGCGGTGAGCCGGGAGCGCGTGGCTTGTTGCAACTTAGTGGCAAGAACAGCACACTTGCTCTCGTGTCGTACCCCTCCGCGGTCGAGGTCCTGCTGTTCTCCGAGGCCGACGGCCTGCTCCGCTACCGGGCGGCCGCCGCCGACCGGCCGCCGGGCGTGCACCCGGACGACCTGGCGATCGACCTTTCCGGCCTGACCCTGTGCACCCCCGGTGCCCTGCTGCATTCGACGTCCTGGCGGTACGCCGCCGACCGCATCGTCCTCACCTACGCCGCCCTGCCCGATCCGTGGCCGCGCGACGTGCTGCCCGTCCCGTCGGACGCGATGGTGGTCTCGGCCAGCCCGCTGATGCCGAGCCCCGCGACGGTCGACGTCGCCGCGGTCGCCACGCACGCCGTACGCCATCTCGCCCTGCTGGTCACGACCGACCCGGTCGTCGCCGCGGCGGCCGTCGAGGCGCCCGAGCTGTGGGCGCTGATCGCCAAGCAGCCGCCCGGCCCGGCCGGGTCGCCGCTGCCGCCCCTGTTCTAGGGCTCCTGTGAAGTGGCTCACCAGGCCACTCTTGATGGAATTGAGTCGACCCGACTCAAGTTGTGGCCAGTACCAGACGTCGCCACACGCCACCAAGGAGTACCCGATGAGCAACGTTTCCCTGTGGACCCGCCGTGATCCCTTCGCCGAGTTCGACGCCATCGTGCGGCGTACCTTCGGGCCGGACGCGCGGACGAACGCGGGTGTGCGGCCCGGCTTCACGCCGGCCGCCGAGATCGTCCGCGACGGCGACGACGCCGTCGTCCGCCTGGAGCTGCCGGGTGTCGACACCGAGAAGGACGTCGTCGTCGAGCTCGACCGCGGCCGCCTGGTCGTCCGCGGCGAACGCCGTGACCCGGAGCCCGAGGGCCGCACCCTGCGCGAGGTCCGCTACGGCGCGTTCCGGCGCTCGTTCGGCCTGCCGCCGCACGTCAAGGCCGACGCGCTGAGCGCCTCCTACGACGCCGGCGTGCTGTCGGTCCGGGTGGCGGGCGCGTACGCGGGCACCGACGCCCAGCGCATCGCGGTCACGTCCACCGTCGACACCACGCCGGAGATCGAGGCCTGATCCCTCCGGGGAGTGCCTGATCCGTTCGGCCGGGCCTGATCAGCGGGGCTGCCGGGCCTGATCAGCGGGGCTGCCGGGCCTGATCAGCGGGGCTGGAGGCCGGAGAAGAGCGCGTCGAGCGCCTCCTCCGGCCGCCAGCCCGCTATGCGATCCGGCCGCAGCAGGTAGGCGTGGTACAACGGCCCGTACACGAGCTCGACGACGAGTTCGAGATCGACGTCGGCGCGCAGCTGTCCGGCGTTGACGGCTTTGGCCAGCCGCGCCGAGCAGTCCGCGACCGCCTCGTCGATGACCTCGCGTACGCCGGCCGCCGCGACCGGGTCCGACTGCGCGGCCGCGATCAGCCCCCGCCACACGACGCCGCCCCGGGAACCGAAGAGGTTCACCAGGGCGGCGTTCTGCGTACGCAGATCCGTCCGGAGGTCGCCGGTGTCCGGGAAATCCGCCCGGCTGGACCGCAGGTCCTTCATGAATTCGAGCAGCACCGCGGCCTTGGACGGCCACCAGCGGTAGATGGTCTGCTTGCCGACTCCGGCCCGGGCGGCGATCGCCTCGACGGTCGTCTTGTCGAAGCCGACCTCGCCGCACAGCTCGACGGCGGCCTGCACGATCGCCTGGCGCGACTGCTCGTTGCGGCGATGGGGATCCGGTGGTGGCGTCACGCCGTGCACTATACGCCAGACGAAACGGACCGTCTCGTCTTGACATCCCCATGATCTCTGCTGCACGCTGATCTCCGTTGGCGAGACAAGCCGTCTCGTCTCGAATCTGGGGAGCCATGATGTTCGAACTCCACACCGCCGAGGCCGCGCGGGCAGCCGATCCGGCATCGGCCGTCCGGGCCGGGCAGCCCCGCGGCGGCATCCTGGTCCGGGCCCGCGAAGCGGAGGTCCTCGACGGCGACCCGACGAGCGTGATCACACTGCTCGCCGAGACCGCCACCACGGGCGGGGTCGTCACCGCGAACCGATCGCTGCTGCGCAAGGGCTCCACCGGTGCTCCGCCGCACTATCACGAGCGGTCCGACGAACTGTTCTACGTCCTCGGCGGTACGCTGCGCGTCCTGCTGGGCGACGAGGTCCTGACCCTGCGCACGGGAGACTTCCTGCTCGTACCGCCGTTCATGCCGCACGCGTTCGCGCCGGCCGTGGACGTGGACGCGGACGTGTTCTTCGCGTTCCTGCCGGGCTCGCCGCGGTTCGACTACTTCCGGATGCTCGACGACATCCACCGGGGGCACGCGACGCTCGACGACCTGAAGGGGACCGAGGGCTGGTTCGACAACCACTACGTCGAATCCCCCCTCTGGGCGGAGACGCTGGCGGACTGAAGCCTCTCCGGCCGCACGCGGGGGATCCGTCGCGGCGGGCAAGATCGCTCGGTCGTACCGGGAGCCGCCTCGGTCGCTCGCCGACTGGTGATCGAGAACGGCTGGGATGTCATTTCGCACTCCCGGCCTAGATCGATTGCGGCGGACGTGCAGCCTGGGCACGTTTTCCGCATCCGAGGCGCTTTCGCTCTTGGGCCTAGGCGGGTTTTTGCATCCCAGCCGCTGTGGATCACGCGCGATTCGCGCCACCGCCGCCTGCCGCCCGCGATGAGGGAATGATCATCCGGCTCATGAGACGCGATCACTTACGCCGTGATCGTTTACGGGTGAGGTGTGATTTCCGGTCCCCACTGCATGATCATTTACGCGCCAGGTGTCACCAGTGGCCGTATATGCACCCCAGAACCGTAAATGATCATGCGGTGTGGGCCGAAACGACACCTCACCCGTAAACGATCAAGAAAACGGCGACCGTCGTCCAGCTGCCGGAAGATCTTTCCCGCATCGCGGACGACCGGCGGCAGCGGAGCGGCTCGGGCGTGATCCACGGCAGCTGGGATGTAGAAACCCGTCACCTCCGCGGGATGGTCAGAGGAGGCGGGAGCGGGTCCAGCCGCGCGACATGCGCCAGGCCGCGAGCGCCCCGAACCCCGCCGCCAGCGCGAGCAGCACGCCGGCCGAGCGGAGCGTCGCGACCGGATCGCCGTCCAGTGCGGCGCGCAGGCCGTGCAGTGCCCAGTAGCCGGGCGATGCTGGGGCGACGCCGCGCAACCACCCCGGCAGTAGGGCGAGCGGGACCATTGCTCCACCGAGGACGGTGAAGAACATGCCGCCGAGGTCGGTCACCGCGCTCAGCTCGCCCTGGCTGCGTACCAGGGTGGCCAGGGCGGCGCCGGCGCAGAGCAGCGTCACCGCCCAGCTCACCCCGGCGACCGCCAGGAGGTCCGGTCGCCGCACGTGCAGGTTCAACGCCAGGATCGCGTACGCGACGATCGCGGCCTGCTGCGCGAGGAGCACGGCGCCGAGCGGGACGGCCTTGCCCAGCAGGATCTGCGACGGTCGTGCGGGGGTGGCGCGGAGCCGGTCGAGGGTGTGCCAGGAGCGTTCGGTGAGGATGCCGCCACCGATGATCGACAGGCCGAGCATCGAGAAGAGGACGAGCAGGCCGGTGACGGCCTGCGGGGTGCCGTCGGGGCCGAGCGCGGCGGTGTAGAGCGGGCGCAGCGCTGTGATCAGGACGAGCGGCATGACGATCCGGCTGATCACCGGACCGGGCTCGGCCCGCAGGAGGGCGAAGTTGTGTCGCATGAGGACGGTCGAACGGTTCATCGGGTCACCGCCAGGCTGTGGTAGAGGTCGTCGAGGGTGGCCGGCCGGATGTCGACCGAGGCCGGGCGTACGCCGTCGGCCAGCAGCCGGGCCAGTTCCGCCGCCGGATCGGCCGCGGTCACGTGCTCGGTACGCCCGTCCGCGTGGGTCACGTCGAGGTGGCCGGGCAGGTCGGCGAGCAGTTCGTCCTGGCGGCCGCGGGCGATGACGCGACCGGCCGCGCAGAGGGCCAGGCTGGCTCCGAGATCGACGAGTTCCGGCAGGTAGTGCGTGGTGTAGCAGACCGCCGTTCCGGTGCCGGCGACCTGTTTGATGAGGTCGAGCAGGGCCGCCCGGGTCTCCGGGTCGGCGCCCACGGTCGGCTCGTCGAGCAGGAGCAGCCGGGGCCGGTGCAGCAGCGCGGTCGCGGCCTGCGTACGCCGTCGCTGCCCGCCCGACAGCAGGCCGACGGGCCGGTCGAGCACCTCGGTCAGCCGCAGGGCGGTGGCCGTCTCGTCGATGGCCGTACGCAGCGCCCGCCCGCCGAGCCCGGCCAGGCCGCCGAAGAGCCGCAGGTTCTGCCGGACGCTCGCCGACAGGTAGAGCGCCTGCTCCTGCGGGCCGACCCCGGTCAGGTGCCGGGCCCGCTCCGGGGGCAGGCCGGCGATCGTGACCGTGCCCGCGTCGGCCCGGACGAGACCGGTGACGATCTCGACGAACGTCGTCTTGCCCGCGCCGTTGTGCCCGATCAGCCCGCAGATCTCGGCCGGCGCGATCGTGAGCGTGAAGCCGTCCAGGGCCGTGCGGTCGGCGTACCGCTTGACCAGGTCGTGTGCCTCCAGCATGGGTGCCTTCCTTTGTGATCTACGCTGTATAGATCTACACTGTAGAGGTGACTTCGGCCGACCGCAAGACCGCCATCCTCGACGCCGCCCTCGCCCTCGCCGACGAGCGCGGATTGACCGCCGTCACCATGCGCGCGCTCGCCCAGCGGCTCGGCGTCACGCCGATGGCCCTGTATCCGCACGTGGGGGACAAGGACGGCCTGCTCGACGGGCTCGTCGACCGGTTGCTCGCCGAACTGCTGCCGGCCGCGGCCACCGAAGGCCCGCCCGCGGAGCGGCTCAAGGCGCTCGGCCGGGCGTCCCGCGCGCTCGCGCAGCGCCACCCCAGCGCGTACGCACTGCTGCTCGCCCGGCCGTCGGTGACCCCGGACGCCGTCCGGGTGGTCGACGCGCTCTACGGCGCGCTCAGCGAACTCGGTGTCCCGGACGCCGAGGTGCCCCGCGTCGAGCGCCTGATCTCCACCTTCGTTCTCGGGTACGCGACATCCGAGGTCAACGGCCGATTCGCGGCCGGACGGGTGAACCCCCGCGCGCAACGGGCGCAGTTCGGCCCGGACGAGGTGCCCGCCCACCGGGCGCTGGCCGAGGTGCTGGACCGCGTACCGGACTGGGACGCGGAGTTCGAGGCGGACCTCGACGACCTGTTCGTGCTTCTCCAGGCGCGCTGGGGCGGTCAGCGGCCGCGTTCATAGAACCGGCCGGCCCGCCGGAGGAAGATCGCAAGTGTCCGGCATGCTTCAGTCTAAATCTTGCAGTCTTCTATGGACTTTTGACTGGCATCCTCATAGGTTCATGGCAGAGCTGCCCCGGGCGTCGCGGTACCGCCCGGGGTCAGCTCTCTCCCGATCTCCGTGTTCGGAAATGGTGCTCGGAAAGAGCGCTCAGAAATAGTCGTGTAGTGCCGGTGCCGGGCCCGCGGTCGCGACGGCCAGCAGTTCCCCGGTCTTCGCGTCGGCACCTTCGAGATGCCCGGCCCGCCGCAGGACCGCCGGGGTGGCCGCGCCCGCGTACCAGAGGGCGAGACCGCGCGACGTGATCCGGACCGTGCCGGTGCCGCCGGGCTCCAGCCGGCCCTCCCCACCGGACAGGATCAGCCGCTGCGGACCGGCGTGCCACGGGCAGACTTCGTCGGCGACGTCCAGGTCGACCTCACCCTCCACAACGGACGGCCAGCCCCGGGCCTCGACCGCCCGGGCGGCGTCGACCAGCCGCAGCATCCACGGCTTGCGCTGATCCACCGACATGCTGGACGAGGCCAACCCGAGGAACGCCGGATCGGGGCTGGTCAGCCGCAACACCGTCGTCGGCGCGACGCTCTGCCACCCGGCCAGCATCCCCATCAGCGCCCTGGTCGCCTCGGGCCGCTCCCCGATCACGTCGTACGCCTTCACCCGCGAACTGGTGTCGTAACCGGAGCTGCGGTCCCAGGTCGCGTACCCGATGACCTGATCTTGATCTTCGGCGACGGTGACTCCGTCGAAGCCGGTGAGAACGTCAGCGACGGCGAAGTCCGGGCCGGAGCGTTCCATCATGCCGGTGCTCGCGCGGGCGACGTCACGGTAGAGGCGCTCGATCGCGGGCAGATCGGCCTCGGTCGCGGGCCGCAGGCGAGCGAGCGGGCCGCCGTCGCGGTTCGCGGCGAGCGCGGCGGTCGGGATCGCGAGGTAGGTCAGCGCGCCGACCTCCTCCCAGCCCAGCGCTCGGTAAGGGAACGGCGTGGTCGGGAAGAGCGTGCTGATCGCCGCGCCGCGCTCGCGGGCACGCCGCAGCAGTTCCGTCAGCACCATCCGGGCCAGGCCCTTCGCCCGGACCTCCGGCGTCACGGCGACCCCGGCCACGGCGGCCGTGGGCACCACCCGCCCGCCGAACCACTGCCCGCGCTCCAGGTCGACGGCCTTCGCCACCAGCCGTGTGCCCTCGAAGACCCCGAATGTCGTACGCCCCGGGCGGTCCGGGAACGACTCCGGAATCGGCCGGTCGTGGTAGCCGAAGGCGACACTCCCCAGGCGGTAAGCGTCGGCGGCATCCTCGGTGGTGAGCTCGCGTACCTCGAACATGTCTCGCAGCCTACTTTCCGCCCAGGCCCACCACCCGCGTCGCATGATCGTCGGCCCCGTCTCGGGGCTCGGCAGCCGGCGGCTCGGGTCGGCCGCCCGGTTGCGGGTGATCGTTTACCGTCATGACGGCACCGCGATGGCGATCGCCTTGATCAAATACCGCCATTTCGGCAGGAGAGCGCTTCCCCGCCGGATAGACGGTATTTGATCACGAGGATCCGCCCTGGTCTGCCGTAATAGTGGTAAACGATCACCCGCGACAGGGCGGCCGAGGGGGCGACTCGACGGCCGGCCCGATCGCGGCGGAGCGAAAGCTTGATCAAGCTCCCTGATGCTGTCGAAAACGGGCCGATTCAGCAGATCCACGGAACTTGATCAAGCAATGGAGATCCACTATTACGGATTCCGGGCACTTGATCACGAGGTGGCCGCCCGCGACGAACCGCGACCCGGCCCGACGAGCCGAGACCAGACGCGAACACCGTGGCCCCTCCGCCGCCGACAACCCAGACCCCCACAAACCCGCAGCCCGCCCCATATCCCCGCGCCCCCGCGCCGCGCCCCCGCGCCCCGGGCTCCGCCCCGCGCCCTGCCCCTGACGATCTTGCGCGAATGCCTCAAAATCTGACCGGAATGCCCGAATAGCCCGAACATTCGCGCAAGATCGCGGAGGAAGGGGAAGGAAGGAGGGGGGAGGGGGAGGGGTTACGGGGACCAGGGGGCGGCGATGTGCCAGGTGACGTCGGCGGGGTAGCTGGTCGCCGAGTCGTAGGGCGGGTTCGGGCCGCCCTCGGCCGCGATCCAGACCTCCGACGCGTAGTGCCGGATCGCCCGCGTCGCGATGTTGTAGGAGGTCAGGGTCACGTCCGCCCCGGTGTAGCGGCCGGGCTGGGCGCAGAAGGTGGCGTCCTGCGCGAACGTCGTGGTGCCGTCGGAGGCGTCGATGCGCAGGCGGAACTGCGAATGACGTAGGTACTGCCCGGGGAAGTTGCGCGACTCCAAGGAGTAGCAGGACGAGTCGGCGAGGCCCGCACGGACGATCCAGGTGGCGTCGGCCTTGAGGGTCGCGTCGCTGGCGGCGGTGACGACCTCGGTGTAGCCCAGGCTGCCGGAGTGGCGGACGTAGCGGGTCGTGCAGCAGGGCGTCACCGCCTGCAGCGAGACCGCCGATCCGGTGGAGAGCGTCGCCGCGCTGCGCCACCAGGGCGAGGCGACCTGCCACGTGGTGTCGGCCGCCCAGGAGGTGGCGGAGTCGAAGGTGTTCGTCCCGCCGTTCGCGGCGATGTAGACCTCGCTGTTGTAGTGGCGGATGAAGCGCCCGGGGAAGTTCTTCGACTCGAACGAGACGCCCAGCGCCGTGTGCCCGGTACGCGCACAGAACGTGGCGTCGTTGGCGAAGAGGGACGTGCCGTCGTTGGTCGCCCGCTGCAGCCGGTAATTGGAGTGCCGCAGGTACTGCCCGGGATAGTCCCGCGACTCGAAGGAGTAGCACGCCGAGTCGGCGAGGCCGGCGCGCAGCCAGAACGTGCTGTCCTGCTTGGTCGCCGTGTCGCTTGTGGACGATACGGGAACCGTGACGCCGAGCGGGTTCTGCCGGAGATACCGGTCGGTGCAGCAGGACGTGGTGGCGCCGAGCGAGATGAGCGTGTTCGGCCGAAGCCCCCCGGCCGCGGCCTGTACGCCGAGGTTCGCCGCGCGTACCTGGGCGGCGTCCATCTTCAGGACCTGGCGGTCGTAGGTGTAGAAGCCGTTGCGCTCATTCTCGACGTCGGTGGGTTCGGTGTAGATGGACGCCGACAGGCCCCGCGAGAAGACGAGTCCCTGCAATGTGTCGGTGACTTCGGCATACCGCTTGGTGAGGGTGGCGGAGTCCGGTTCCATCTCGTAGCCGAATCCGGCGCCCGGCTGCCATTCGTGCCCGGCGACGATGAGGCCGAGCCCGCCGAACTCGCCCAGCTGCGCGACCCGGGTGGCCGTGGGCAGCTGGGTCTGGCCTGGGCCGACGTAGATGTGGTCGTCGATCGTGTCGCCGTTGCCGCCGTCGCTGCCGCAGCAGTTCGAGCCGGAGTTGTTGTCCACCAGACGGGTCGGGTCCCAGCTCTTCACCAGATCGGCGATCCGGGCGGAGTCGTACTCGCCCCAGCCCTCGTTGAAGGGCTGCCATTGCACGATCGAGGTGATTCCGCGGAGCTGGTCGACCATCCGGTGCAGCTCGCTCTCGAAATTCGTCCGGTCCGCAGTGGACGGATTCACCCCGGTACGCATCGCCGGCATGTCCTGCCACACGAGCAGGCCCAGCTTGTCCGCCCAGTAGTACCAGCGGGCCGGTTCGACCTTGATGTGCTTGCGTACGGTGTTGAAACCGAGGGCCTTCTGCTGTTGCAGGTCGAACGCGAGCGCGGTGTCCGTCGGGGCGGTGTAGATGCCGTCCGGCCAGTAGCCCTGGTCGAGCGTACCGATCTGGAAGACGAACCTGCCGTTGAGCACCGGTCGCAGGAAGCCGTTGACCACCGCCTTGGCGATCGAACGCATGCCGAAGTAGCCGCCGACGACGTCGCCGCCGCCGGTCCCGGTCAACGTGACCCGCAGGTCGTAGAGGAACGGGTCGTCGGGACTCCACAGCCGCGCGTTCGGCACCGGTACGCGGATGTGCGTACCCGGTGTGCCGGTGGCGCTGCCGACGACGGCGCCGTTGCTCAGCACCTCGGCGAGGACGCCCTGCGCCGACCCGCTGACCTGCGGGACGAGGTCGAGCTGACCGGCGACGACGTCCGGGGTGGTGTCGAGCCGGGTGACGTGGGCGGCCGGCGTCGGTTCCAGCCAGACGCTCTGCCAGATGCCGGAGGACGCGGTGTAGAAGATCCCGCTCGGATTGAGCCGCTGCTTGCCGAGCGGTATGCCGGCGGCGTCCACAGGGGAGTAGACCCCGACGATGATCTCGTTGGTCCCGCCGTTCAGCGCGCCGGTGACGTCGAGGCTGAACGAGTCGTAGCCGCCGGTGTGGCCGCCGACGGAGACGCCGTTCACCCAGACCGCGGCCTGCCAGGTCACCGCGCCGAAGTTCAGCTGGACGCGACGCCCCGACCATCCACTCGGGACGGTGAACGTACGCCGGTACCACATGTAGTTCTCGTGGCGCATGATCCCGGAGAGGGCCGATTCGACCGGGTACGGGACGAGGATCGTCTCGCCGAGCGTCTGGCCGGTGGGCGGGCTGCTGATCGAGGTGGCATGGGCGAACTGCCACTGTCCGTTGAGGCTCTGCCAGTCGGGCCGGGTGAGCTGCGGTCGCGGGTACTCGGGCAGCGGGTTCGTGGTGGACACCTGGCTGGTCCAGGGCGTGGACAGCGGCGGCGTCTTCGGCACGTACGCCGCGCGGGCGGCCGATCCTCCGATCAGGACGGTTGATACTGCCGTGACCAGGGAAATCACTGCGGCGGTGAGTCGACTTCGGTTGCGTACCAGTCTCATCGGGCTGCTCCTGAGAGGTGGGAGACGGATGTCCGGAGGCTTCATAACGTCGCGGTCACGAAATCTTGTCGACATGTGAACCGGGCTGTATAACGTTATAGAGCTTGCGCCGAGCTCCCCGCAATACCTGTATCAATTTCCAGGGCTCGATGTCCTACCGGATGTCGGAGAGCCCCGGACGTCTGCTTTCGTATCGCTCCCATCCTTTGCGCCAGAGGAGATTCGAAATGCTGGAAAAGTCCCGAGTCATGGCCGGTTCGGCCGTCATGCTGCTGGGTGCCGCCCTGCTCGCGGGGTGCACCAAGTCCGAGGACGGCGCCTCCCCGTCGACCTCCGCGAGCGGCGGTGAGCAGGTCGTCGCCTCCGCCTCGCCGTCGGGCGCCGGCTGCACGCTGACGCAGTACGGTGCCGCGCCGCTGGACCTGAAGAACGCGATCGTCGGCTTCTCCCAGTCGGAGAAGGAGGCGAACCCCTTCCGCATCGCCGAGACGCAGTCCATCAAGGACGAGGCCGCCAAGATCGGCGTGAAGAAGCTGCTGACGACGAACGCGAACTCGCAGCTCACCAAGCAGATCAGCGACATACAGGACATGCTCGCCCAGGGCGCGCAGTTCCTCATCGTCGCCCCGCTGAACAGCGACGGCCTGGAGCCGGCGCTGCAGGCCGCGGCGGCCAAGCACGTGCCGGTGCTGACCATCGACCGCAAGATCAACGCCACGTCCTGCAAGGACTACCTCGCCTTCCTCGGCTCGAACTTCGTCGAGCAGGGCAAGCGGGCCGCCGACGCCATGATCACGGCGACCGGCGGCACCGGCAAGGTGGCGATTCTGCTGGGTTCATCCGGAAATAACGTTACTACTGACCGGACGAGCGGCTTCGTCGACGAGCTCAAGGCGAAGGCGCCGGGCCTCTCGATCGTGGCCCAGCAGACCGGCGAGTTCGCCCGGGACAAGGGTCAGCAGGTCATGGAGCAGCTGATCTCCTCCAACCCGGACATCACCGCGGTGTACGCGGAGAACGACGAGATGGCGCTCGGTGCCGTCACGGCGCTGACGACCGCCGGCAAGAAGCCCGGCAAGGACGTCAAGATCGTCTCCATCGACGGTACGCGCAACGCGGTGCAGGCGATCGTGGACGGCACCATCAACGCCGTGATCGAATCCAACCCGCGCTTCGGCCCGCTGGCCTTCCAGACCGCCACCAGCTTCTACGGCGGCACGGGGATCCAGGAGAACGTGATCATCTCGGACCGCGCGTACGACTCGACGAACGCGAAGGACTCGGTGGCGAGCGCGTACTGACGCCCGGCCACGCTCAGCCGGCCGGCGGGCCCCAACCGACCCTTCCGGGCCCGCCGGCCCCACCGTGGACAGAAGTCCCACCGACAGGAGACTCGATGACAGAGCCCGTGATCGCGGCGCGCGACGTGGTCAAGAGGTTCCCCGGCGTCCTCGCGCTGGACCGGGTGAGCCTCTCGCTCGCGCCCGGCGAGGTGCACGCGCTGGTCGGCGAGAACGGCGCCGGCAAGTCCACCCTGATCAAGATCCTCACCGGCGTCTACCAGGCGGACGCGGGCGAGATCGCGTACGCGGGGCAGCCGGTGACCTTCGCCCGGCCGCTGGACGCCCAGACCGCCGGGATCAGCACGATCTACCAGGAGGTCAACCTCATCCCGCTGATGAGCGTGGCCCGCAACCTCTTCCTCGGCCGGGAACCGCGTACGCGGATAGGCCTCATCGACACCGGCCGGATGAACCGCGAGGCGGCCGAGGCGCTCGCCCGGTTCAACATCGACGCCGACGTGACCCGGCCGCTGCGGACGATCGGCCTGGGCGCGCAGCAGATGGTGGCCCTGAGCCGTGCGGTCGCGACCGACGCGAAGGTGCTCATCATGGACGAGCCGACCTCGTCCCTGGAGCCGCGCGAGGTCGAGACCCTCTTCCGGGTGGTACGCGAGCTCAGCGCGCGCGGCATCGCCATCCTCTACGTGAGCCACCGCCTCGACGAGCTGTACCAGTTGTGCAGCAACGTGACCGTGCTGCGCGACGGCCGCGTCGTCCACACCGGACGGATCGCGGACCTCGACCGGCTGACCCTGATCTCGCACATGCTGGGCCGCGACCTCGCCCAGGTACGCCGAGAGGGCGTCACCGGCTTCACCGGCCACGGCGACGCGGCCGCGACGGAGCCGGTCCTCGTGGCCGACGGCCTGACCAAGCGCCACGTCCTGCACGGCATCTCGTTCGACGTGAAGCCGGGCGAGGTCGTCGGCCTCGGCGGGCTGCTCGGCGCCGGCCGGTCGGAGACGGCCAAGGCGGTCGTCGGCGCGCTGCCGGTGGACTCCGGCGCCGTGACGATCGCGGGGAAGCGGTTGCGCCGCAACTCCCCGAAGAAGGCGATCCGGGCCGGTGTCGCGATGCTGCCGGAGGACCGCAAGGCCGAGGGCATCATTCCCGGCCTGTCCGTCCGCGAGAACATCGTCCTCGCCGCGCTGCCCCGGCTGACGACGGCCGGCGTGGTGAGCCGGGCCAGGCAGGACCGGATCGTCGAGACCTTCATGAAGCGCTTGCGTATCAAGGCTTCCAGCCCCGAGCAGCGCGTCTCCGAGCTGTCCGGCGGCAACCAGCAGAAGGTGCTGCTGGCCCGCTGGCTGTGCCTGCACCCGAAACTGCTGCTGCTCGACGAGCCGACCCGCGGCATCGACGTCGGCGCCAAGGCCGAGGTGCAGGCGCTCGTCGACGAACTGGCCGGTGAGGGCCTGGCCGTCGTGCTGATCTCCTCCGACCTGGAGGAGCTTGTCGAGGGGGCGGACCGCGTGGTCGTCTTGCGGGCGGGCGCTGTCGTCGGCGAACTGGCCGGCGACGACGTCTCGGAACACGCGATCATGGCGACCCTGGCCGCCCACGAAGGAGAGCCCGATGAGTGAGCTCGCGGCCCGGCCCGGCTGGGACAGGCGGCAACTCGCGCGATACGTCCAGAACTACGGCGTGTACGCCGCGGTCGTCGTGCTGCTCGCGTACAACGCCTTGTTCACGCGTAACTTCGTCGACATGGGCAACATGCGTACGCAGCTTGTCCAGGTTGCCCCGGTCATCATCGTCGCTCTGGGGATGGCGCTGGTCATCGGCACCGAGGGCGTCGACCTGTCGGTGGGCTCGGTCATGGCGCTCGCCGCGGCCGTCATCCCGCTCTATCTCGGCTTCGGACTCTGGCCGGCGATCATCATGTCGCTGCTCATCGGGCTCGCCGCCGGGCTGGTCAACGGAACACTCGTCGCCGTGGTGGGCCTGCAGCCCATCGTCGCGACGCTGGCGCTGCTGGTGGCCGGGCGCGGCATCGCCCTGGTCATCGCGGGCGGCCAGCTGAAGCAGGTGCACAACGCCGACCTGATCGCGCTGGGCACGAACGACGTCGCCGGGCTGCCCGTCGTGGTCTGGATCGCCGCCGTCCTGGCCCTGCTGACCGGCCTGCTCGTCCGGCGGACGACCTACGGGCGGCAACTGGTCGCGATCGGCGGCAACCGCGCGGCGGCCGGACTCGCCGGCCTGCCCGTACGCCGGGTGCTCATCGTGACCTACGTGCTGTGCGGGGTGCTGGCCGGGCTGGCCGGCGTCCTCGCGACGGCGCGGCTGCGGGCCAGCGACCCGTCGGCGATCGGCAACCTGATGGAGCTGTCGGCCATCACCGCGGTCGTCGTCGGCGGCACCCCCCTGTCCGGCGGCAAGGTACGCGTCCTCGGCACGGTCGCCGGCGCGCTCGTCATGCAGCTTGTCCGGGCCACCCTGATCAAGCACGACCTGCCCGACTCGACGGCCCAGATGGTGCAGGCGGTCATCATCCTGGTCGCCGTCTACGTCGCGCGCGAACGGAGGACCCGATGAGCGAACTGACCGTTCCGGGCGCGGCTCCCGGCGTACCGGTGAAAAGAGAACTGAACAGCGAGCGGTTCGCGGGCCTCGCGCAGCGGCACGGCGCGCTCGCGGTGCTGGCGGTGGTGGTGATCGCGGCCTCGCTGATCTGGCCGACGTTCTCGAACGGCGACAATCTCGCGGGCATCGCGGTGCACTCGTTCTACCCGGTCATCATCGCGCTGGGCATGACGTTCGTGATCGTGAGCGGCGGCATCGACCTGTCGGTGGGCTCGGTCTTCGCGCTCGGCGGCGTGCTCGCCGCCTACGCCAGCCAGTGGGGACCGGTGGCCGCGATCGGACTGCCGCTCGCCGTCTGCGCGGTGTTCGGGCTGGTCCAGGGCACGATCATCGCGAAGACCGGCATGGCGCCGTTCATCGTCACGCTCGCCGGCCTGCTCGGCGCCCGCGGCCTGCTGCTCGCCGTCACCACCGAGGGCTCGAAGACCTACCTCTTCCCGGCCGGCGACGGCTTCGTGCGGCTCGCGCAGGGCAAGCTCTTCGGAATCTCCTACCCGGTGTACGCGGCGGTGCTGCTCGCGGTGCTCGCGGCGGTCCTGCTCCAGCGCACCAAGTACGGCCAGGCGCTCTTCGCGGTGGGCGGCAACGAGGACGCCGCCGCCCTGATGGGCCTGCCGGTCGCGCGCATCAAGATCCTCACGTATACGCTCTGCGGCCTGCTCGCGGGCCTCGCCGGCGTGCTCAACGCGGCCTGGACGGGCAGCGGTGTGACCATCATCGGGGTGGGGGACGAGCTGAACGCGATCGCGGCGGTCGTCATCGGCGGCACGCTGCTCGTCGGCGGGGCCGGGGGGATCAGCGGCACGGTCTGCGGCGTTCTCCTGCTCGGTGTCATCCAGAACGTGATCAACCAGATCGGCTCGCTGACCTCGTCGGTGCAGTCGGTCGTCAGCGGCGCGTTCCTCGTCGTCGTGGTGGTCGCGCAGACGTATCTCAGCAAGGCTCGGCGGTTGCGATGAAGATGGGGGTTACCGTTCGGTGGGCGTGAGTCTGAAGGACATCGCCAAGCACGCCGGAGTGTCGCTGGCCACGGTGTCCAATGTGGTCAACGGCTACCGCCCGGTCGGCGAGGCCACGCGGGAACGCGTACAGCAGGCGATCGACGAGCTGGGGTACACGCCCAACCTCAGCGCGCGGCACCTGCGCCGGGGGCGTACCGGGGTGATCGCCCTGGCCATCCCGGAGCTGAACAACCCCTACTTCGCGGAGCTGGCGGGGTTCGCCATCCGCGAGGCGCGCAACCTCGGCTACACCCTGCTCATCGACTACACCGACGGCGACCGGGACACCGAGCTGACCCTCGCCGAGGGGTTCCGCGAGCAGATCATCGACGGCATCATCCTCAGCCCGGTGCAGATCACCCGCGGCGACATCCTCGGCCGCAGCAGCGACCTGCCGCTGGTGCTCATCGGCGAGAGCGTCTTCGACGTGCCGCACGACCACATCGCGATCGACAACCTCGCCGCGAGCCACGCCGCCGTGCAGCACCTCGTGTCGCTCGACCGGCGCCGGATCGCGTTCGTCGGCGCGCACGAGGACGTCAACCGGCAGCCGGCCCACCTGCGCCTGTCGGGGTACCGGGAAGCGCTGGCCACGGCCGGCCTGCCCGTCGACCCGTCGCTCGTCGCCACCGCCACCCAGTTCGGCCGGGCCGACGGTCTCACCGCCATGCGTACGCTGCTGGCGCTGCCCGAACCGCCGGACGCGGTGTTCGCGTACAACGACCTCATCGCGATCGGGGCGATGCGCGCGATCACCGAGGCGGGCCTGCGCATCCCGGAGGACGTGGCCGTGATCGGCTTCGACGACGTCGAGGAGGGCCGGTTCAGCAACCCGACGCTCACCACGATCGCCCCGGACAAGGAGCACATCGGCCGCCTCGCCGTACGCTCGCTGGTCGACCGGGTCGAAGGCAAGGCGGTGGACGCCCCGCGGGACGTGGCTTCGCCGTTCCGGCTCGTGACACGGGAAAGCACGCTGGGCCGCCGCCGATGATCGGGCAGGTACCGACTCACATCTGTGTACCGGTGAGATCCGCGGTGAAGGCGACGAATCCGTCGACGGCATCGGCTAGTCCGATGGCCATCATTGTCACTAACTGATCGGCAACGGCGAACTGGAAACAGATTACGAGACCGCCGAAGACAAGCGCGGCTGCCTTCAACCAGAAGATCGCAGGGGCTGAGCGGCGTCGGCTGCTCAGCGCCTGCATCCACGGCCGCACCCAACCGGGAAAGTCACCCGGTCGTCGACTCATGGCGAGGGCCAAGAGCAAGAGCGCGATGAGCGTGCCAAGACTGGTCCGTAGATCGAGGACCGTCCCGCCGATGGCTTGGAACATCTTCGCGGCCTCTGACGGGCGGTAGGCGATGAAGAAGACGGAGAAACTGATGCCGAAGCACATCAGGAGGATTCTGCGAGGCGAGGGAGCTGAAGCTTGCCAAGCTGACGGCGGCATCGGCGAACGTGGGACCGTGGCGGCCGGTTGATCGGTCACCCCGCTCGGGAGCGACGGGGATGACCGCGAGAGGTGCCGTGTCCGGATCGTCTCCCACCCCTTGGGGAGAAAGAACATGGCTATCTGCGCGATAGCGGCCAACCCGGCCAGCACGGCGGCGAGTACGCCAAAGATGTGCTTCACGCAACGATGCTAAGAAGTTGCGGATCGGTTCCACATTGAACGACCGGTGGACACGGCGACTCGATCAGCGGCCGGCTGGCGCCTAACGTCTCCGACTCACTCTGGTGCGGGGACGATCTCGGCGGTGCGGACGTGGCCGAACTTCGGGGTCACTTCGAGCCGTAGCCACATGTCCTTGCGCAGCCTGTCGTGCAGTTGCTGGTCGACGTTGTAGAGGATGGCCTTCGGGCCGCCCTCGTCGACGGCCACGCGATAACTCGCCGAGTCGTCGGACTCGCTGGACTCGATGCGCACCACCGGCCCGGCGAGGACGCGTACGGGGTGGGTCAGGTCGTAGAGCCCCTGGTAGACGATCCTGGTGACGAAGCCGCCGACCACGAGCCAGATCGCCCACCCCGCCAGCGTCGCCGGGTACGCCCACAGCGCATGCGCCTGCCCGTCGAGCAGATCCGCGCTGATGAGGCCGAGGGTCAGGAGCCACCCTCCGAAGAAGACGATCGCGCCCGGCAGCGACCAGAGTGCGACGCCCGGACTCGAACCGAACATGATCCCGCGCCCCTCGGACACCTCGACCCGATGCCAGGTGCCGCCCCGGTTCGACCAGGCCGGCGTCCTGCTCCCGGCCGACTCCGTGAACGGGGCGGGGGCAAGACCCGGCACGGCGACCCCGGCCGCGACCGCGTACGCGAGCCGCCGGTCACCGGGAACGATCCGCGCCTGGGCGGGCCTTTCCAGTCGCCGGGCCGTCGCGGCCACCTCTACTCCCCGGCCCCGGGGGACGAGCCGCTTCATCCGCGTCAACGGCTGCGCGGTCCCGAGCGTCACCAGGATCAACAGCGAGATCACGCCGGGATGGCCGATCCGCCACAGGTAGAGGAACACGGCCGCCCAGAAGCCGAGGAACAGTAGCCAGACGAGCGCCCTGACGCCGCCGGTGATCCGGGGCGCGACGAGCCCGCGCTGCCGACCCTCGGCGTGGACGAGCTCGACCAGCCGCTCACGCCACGCCTTCGCCTGCCGGTCCGACCCGAGATCGATCCCGTCGATCGGAGCGGGCCCGGAGCCGGCCCGGTCGCGGGCGGTCACGGTGTCGAAGACATGCCGCTCGACCGGGCTGAGATCGGCCGGATGCGCCGCCGGCGGGCTGACGGTCCCCACGCGTTCGTCCACAATGATCTTCCCGCGGGCGGCGAGATCGAGCATCGTCGCGTACGCCGCCGCGACCACCAGACGTCGCGGCGGCTGCGTCAACAGCGCCACGACGGCGGGACTCTCATCGATCACGATCGCAGAGTAGCTGTGCGCTTCCACCCGGAAAATCAAGATCAAATTTATGGCCCTCCGTCTGCATGTGTGGGTATGTCCCTTCGGTGATCGTGTGGGTCAGGATCGCGGCGAGCGATGCCGGCCTGGTCGTTGGCCGGGTCCTGATGCGGGGGGAGCGATCCATCGCGTCGGATCATCGCAGGTGGCCTGGACCGGGCCTGGGCTTTGTCGCGGCTGTCCGGTATGGAGGCTGTCCGACGCGTCCGGGGTGGCTCTCTCATGGGTCGGGGCGTCGCTGGGCCTCGATCCAGTACCCGGATGCTGTAGTAGTGGATCTCTGTGGCGTGATCAAGTTCCCTGGAGCTGCGGATTCGGCCTGTTTTCTGCAGGATTTGGGAACTTGATCATGCCTTCACGTCTGATGGGGCGATCACTGTCCCGAGTGATCATTTACCGCCATTACGGCGGGACGCGGCAGATAGCCTTGATCAAGTACCGTCTATTCGGCAAAGGAGGGCCCGCCCGCCGTAATGACGGTATTTGATCAAGGAAATCGGCGTCGCGATGCCGTTATAGCGGTACTTGATCAAGGTGATCGTGTCGCGGGTGGGGACGAAGTTGTCGGCCCCGACGGATCACCCACACAGGCAACCGGAGAGCCAAATTTATGTCCCGGGTTCGTCGATCTCACCTCCGCTCCTCGCGCGGGAGACCGTTCTGGCCCTGGGGGCCTCCACTGTCAGGTGAGTGGGGCGAAGCATCCTTCACCGCGCTTCGCTCACCGCTTCATCCCTTACCCCGGCCTTTGTCGCGACTGTCCGATATGGGTGTCCGGCGGTAGGCGGTGGTGGCCGGTGGGGTTGATCGTTTACGGGTGGGGTGTGAAAACGGGCGTCGATTGCATGATCGATTACGGTTCTGGTGCGCTGTGACCGGCCCTGGGTACACCTGGACCGTAATTGATCATGTAGGCCAGGGCCGAAAGTGCACCTCGGCCGTAAACGATCAAGAAATCGGTGATCGTGGTTCACCTGGCGGAAGATCGATTCCGCATCACGGGCTATAGCCGATGACGGGCCGGCATTGGGGTGATCCACAGCGGCCGGGATGTAATACGCGGCCCTCGCTCAAGATCCAAAGCGGGCCAGACGCGGCATGCCGGCATCGGCTACATCCCAGCCGCAATGGATCGAGAGAGCAGGCCTAAAACTACATTCCAGCCGCAAACGATCACCGGCCGTCCGGCCCGCCCACCCCTCCATATCGGACGGTCGCGACAAAGGCCAAGCGAGCCGACCCGAAACGGCGACCTCGACCGCCAAGAGGCGTGGCGGCGCTCTCCGAGGCCTTCGACGGTTTTGCGCGAATGTCCAGCCTTGGCTGCATGTGTGGGCGATCCGTCGCGCTGGCGATCGCTTCACTCGGCCGTGATCGTGTCGCGCGTACATGTCGAAGGTGATCGCCAGGCCGTGATCGTGTCGCGCATATATGTTGCTGTGAGCGCATTTCGACATATACGAGTTACATGATCAAGGCCGACGCGCGACATTTGCGCAAGATCGCCGGACGGCCTCGCGCACAAGTCGGACAGTCGCGACAAAGGCCAAGGGCAGAGGTGAACCAGGAGGAGGGGTGAATCCCGAACCCGCGACCAAAGCCGTCAAGCGGTCTTGATGTTGAAGCGGTCTTGTTCCCGGCGCGGGGTTCGGTTGCGGAAGGGGAGCGCCACCACCGCGCCGAGTACGAAGCCGATGACGTGGGCCAGGTACGCGACCTCGCCTCCCTCGGCGACCGCGAGTCCGGACGAGTAGACCCACTGCAGGATGAACCACATGCCGAGGACGAGCCAGGCCGGCAGTCGCAACGGGATGAAGAAGAGGATCGGCACGAGGCTCCACACGCGAACCTTCGGATACAGCACGAGGTACGCCCCGAGCACTCCGGAGATGGCCCCCGACGCCCCGACGAGCGGCTCGACGCTGCCGGCGTTGGCGAGCGCGAAGCCGTACGCGGCCGCGTACCCGGTGACGAGGTAGAAGAGCAGGTAGCCGAGGTGGCCGAGGCGGTCCTCGATGTTGTTGCCGAAGACCCAGAGGAACAGCATGTTGCCGAGCAGGTGCAGCCAGCCGCCGTGCAGGAACATCGCGATGAGGACCGACAGCGCCGGGATCTTGGTGTAGCCGGCCGGGCCGATGAGGCAGGCGGTGCCGTCGGGGGTGACGCCGCCAGTGGCGACCAGGGGCAGCTGGTGATTGGTGACGAGTTCGTGCGGGATGACGGCGAAGTGCTGGAAGAACGCCGCCTGCCGGCAGATGTCCGCGACGCTCTCCTGACCGGCGCCCACCTGGGTGAACAGCGGGGTCAGCAGGAGAAAGACCACATTGGTGCCGATCAGCGTGTACGTCACCCACGGGCGGCGGCGTACCGGGTTGACGTCATAGATCGGAATCACCACGCGCATCACTCTGCCTCATCGCCACGATTCCGGCATCCCCCGCGAGGGCGGCGGATCCCGCGAACGCGGCGCGCCCGACCAGAGATCTTGGTAGGCTCCGAGATCGGCACGTTTTCGCAGTTCAGAGGCGGGTAACCTGATCTGCATGACACATGGCAGACCGGGTGCCGGGGTGTTGGTCGTGACGACCGAGAGCATCCCCGGTCATCGGATCATCAATGTGATCGGCGAAGTCGTCGGGGTGTCACCGCACTCCAGCGTCGGCTTCCGGGAGGGCCTCAAGTCGCTGCGTACCGGTGCCAGCGCCCCGGCCGAAGTCAAGATCAAGATCATGTACCAGAGCCGGCGGGACGCGGTCGAGGACCTGATGCGCCGTGCCTTCGAGATGGGCGCGAACGCCATCATCGGCATGCGGTTCGATCACCGTCTGGTCAGCGAGACGTGGAACGAGGTCTGCGCGTACGGGACGGCGGTCTGGGCGGTGCCCTCGGCGGCCGGGCGCGTCAGCGGTGGTGTCGTCGCTGTGAGCGCTGCTGCGTCGGGCCGTGCGCTGCAGCCAGGCTGAACGCCGTAGCCACGATCTGCAGGTGCGTCAGCGCCTGCGGGAAGTTTCCCACCAGGCGCCCGCGCGCCACGTCGTACTCCTCGGAGAGCAGGCCCACGTCGTTGCGCAGGGCCAGCAGCCGTTCGAAGATGTCACGGCCGCGTTCCAGGTCTCCCCGCAGGATGTACGCGTCCGCGAGCCAGAACGCGCACGGCAGGAACGCTCCTTCGCCGGGCGGCAGGCCGTCGACGTCCTGGGCGGCGTCGTGCTGGCTGTAGCGCAGGACGAAGCCGTCGCGGACGAGTTCGCGCTCGATCGCGGCGATCGTGCCGAGGACGCGGGGGTCGTCGGGCGGCAGGAAGCCGACCGCGGGGATCAGTAACAGGGCGGCGTCGAGATCCTTGCCGCCGTAGTACTGGGTGAAGCTGTTCAGCTCGGTGTTGAAGCCCTTGGCGCAGACCTCGTCGAAGATCTGGTCGCGCAGGCGGCGCCAGCGCTCGACCGGACCGTCCAGGTGGGACCGTTCGACCGCGCGGATCGCGCGGTCGACGGCCACCCAGGCCATGACCTTCGAGTGGGTGAAGTCCCGGCGGGGGCCGCGTACCTCCCAGATGCCCTCGTCGGGGTCGTCCCAGTGCTTCTCGACGAACTCCATCAACTCCCGTTGCAGGTGCCACGCGTCGTCGGTGGGGGCGACACCGTGCTCGACCGCGTGGAACAGGGTGTCCATCAGCTCGCCGTAGATGTCGAGCTGGAACTGCTCCGACGCCGCGTTGCCGAGGCGTACGGGGGTGGAGTTCTCGTAGCCGGGCAGCCAGCCGACGGTCACCTCGCTCAGCCGCCGCTGGCCGTCGATGCCGTACATGATCTGCATCTGCTCCGGCCGGCCCGCCACCGCCCGCAGCAGCCACTCCCGCCACGCGAACGCCTCCTCGGTGTACCCGGCGTCCAGGAAGGCCAGCAGGGTGAAGGTCGCGTCGCGTACCCAGCAGAAGCGGTAGTCCCAGTTGCGTACGCCGCCCAACTGCTCGGGCAGGCTGGTCGTCGGGGCGGCCACGATGCCGCCGGTGGGCGCGTACGTGAGGGCCTTCAGGGTCAGCAGGGAGCGGACGACGGCCTCCCGGTACTCGCCCTCGTACGCGCACCGCGACGCCCACGCCCGCCAGTACGCGTCGGTCTCCTCGATCGCCTCGGCGAGGTCCTCGAACGGCAGGAAGCCGGTCCCGGCCGGTCCCCAGGCGAGGTGGAAGTCGACGGACTCCCCGGCCTCGACGACGAAGTCGGCCCGCATCAGGCCGGACTCGGCGATCTGCATCGGACCCGTGAGGTAGACCGTGCTCGGCCCGGCGATGGCGACCGAGACGCCCTCCTCCTGGCGCAGCCACGGCTCGGTACGCCCGAAGTCGAAGCGCAGCCGCAGTTCGGACTGCATGCGTACGCGGCCGGAGACGCCCTCGACGCGGCGGATCACGTCGACCGCGTTGCCGCCGATCGGCATGCAGTCGACGACCTTGACGACGCCGCCGTCGGTGTGGAACTCCGTCTCCAGGACGAGGCTGTCCGCGCGGTAGCGCTGGCTCGTCTTGCGGACACCGTGCGGCGCGACGAGCCAGCGTCCGTGCTTCGGGCGGCCCAGCAGGGCGGCGAAGCAGGCGTCGGAATCGAACCGCGGCAGGCACAGCCAGTCGATCGAGCCGTCCCGCCCGATCAGGGCGGCCGTACGCGTGTCGCCGATGAGGGCGTACTCCTCGAGAGGCAGTGCCATAAGGCAGTTCTACCCCAGACTACGCGGTAAGACGCGCCGTGACCCGCTCCTCGATCGCCCGCAGGTGGGGCTCGCGTACCGGCTGGATGTCGGCCTGCACCGAGCTCACGCCGTGCCGGGACAGCATCTCGGCCATCCGCGCCTGGAGCGTGACGGTACGCCCGGCGGGGTCCGTGGTCTGGTCGGCGTAGGTGAGCGCGTCGGCGACGGGGGAGCGCTCCTCGGTGAAGCCGGCGAGCGTGACCCCGTGCGCGGGAGCGGCGAACTTCGCCCCCGAGTGGTACGCGACCAGCGCGCACAACCGGGCCGGCCAGCCGTTGCGGCGGAGGTACCGGGCGCCGTCGAGCGCGTGGAAACCGGTCTCGTACGCGTCCGCGCCGTACCCGACGTCGTGCAGCCACGCGGCGGCGACCAGCAGGTCGCGGTCGGCTGGCGCGACGGTGGTACTCAGGTCCCGGGCCCGCCGCGCCACGCCGGCCGAGTGCCGGAGCCGGCCGGGCAGGTCGCGCAGCACCTCGGCGGCGAGCGCCGCGGCGGTCGCGGTCAGCGTCGCGGGCGTGGCGGCCGGTGCCGTGAGCGGGGACATGCTGCCAACGCTAGATCTCCCGCCCGCCGTTTCCGCAGGCGCTGAGCTGGAGTTCGCTGATCGTTCCACCACAGTTCACCCAACCCCCAGCCTCCCACCCGAGGGCGGGTAGCGTCGGCTCGTGATCGAGGTGGCGGGGTACGACGAGGCGTGGGCAGGGCAGTTCGCCGCCGAGCGGGAGCGGCTGGCGGCGGCCCTCGGGCCGTGGCTCGACAAGGCGGGGATCGAGCACATCGGGTCGACCTCCGTGCCGGGGCTGGCGGCCAAGCCGATCATCGACATCCTGTGCGGCGTACGCGACCTGGCGACGGCGGACGCCGCCCTCGGGCCCATGGCCGCCCTCGGGTACGCCCACGACGACCATCGGCCGGATGCGCTCTGGTTCCATCGGGACGTCGGCGGGGTGCGTACGCATCACGTGCACCTCACCGAGCCGGGCAGCCCGCTGTGGCGGGAGCGGCTGGCGTTCCGGGACGCCCTGCGCCGTGATCCCGGGCTCGCCGCGACGTACGCCGCGCTCAAGTCCGGCCTGGCCGCATCGGAGGTCGACGTTTCCGCGTACACCGAGGGGAAGCGCGACTTCGTGGTGAGCGTGCTGCGGGACGCGGGGATCGAGCTGCGACGGCGCTGATCCGCCCTTATGGTCGAGGGGTGGGTGGGATCGAGGTGGGGACCGCGTCGTGGACCGACAAGACCCTGCTCGCCTCGGGGTGGTACCCGGCGGACGCGAACACCCCGGAGAAGCGGCTGGCGTTCTACGCGGGGCAGTTCCCGCTGGTGGAGGTCGACTCGACGTACTACTCGCCCCCCGCGGAGGCGACCGTCCGGTTGTGGGCGGAGCGTACGCCGCCCGGCTTCACCTTCAACATCAAGGCTTTCAGCCTGCTGACCGGGCATCCGACCCGGGTGGCCGCGCTCTACAAGGATCTGCGGCCGGCGACGGACAAGAGCAACGTCTACCCGGACGACCTGCCGGACGCGACCCGTGACCAGGTGTGGGAGCGGTTCCTGTCCTCGCTCGGGCCGCTGGTCGAGGCGCAGAAGCTGGGCGCGATCCTGTTCCAGTTCCCGCCCTGGTTCACGATCCGCCGCTCGAACAAGCAGTACCTGCTGGAGGTGGCCCAGCGCTGCGATCCGCTGCCGGTCGCGATCGAGTTCCGGCACGAGTCCTGGTTCCATGAGGAGAACAAGGACGAGACGCTGGAGTTCCTGCGGGAGCACCGGCTGCCGATGGTGTGCGTGGACATGCCGCAGGGCCACAAGTCGTCGATCCCGCCGGTGCTGGCCGCGACCGCCGGACTGGCCGTGGTGCGCTTCCACGGTCACAGCGACAAGTGGACCAGCAAGGACATCCACGAGAAGTTCGGCTACCTCTACAGCGAGCGCGAGCTGAAGAACTGGGCGCCGAAGCTGCGGGAGCTGGCCGGGCAGGCCGAGCGTACGCACGTGCTCATGAACAACTGCCGGGACGACTTCGCCCAGCGCAACGCCCGTCAGCTCGTCGACCTGCTCGCGCCGTAGAGCCCGTCGATCATCCCGGCCAGGCTCGCCGCCAGCCGGTCGGCACCGATGCGGTCGGTCATCGCGATCACGTGCTCGGCGGCCAGCGCGGCCAGCAGCGTATGCGCGTCCGCCTCGGCGTCCTCGCGGTGCGCCAGCAGCAGTTTCACGTGCAGGTGCCAGAAGGCGTACGCCCCGATCCGGTAGCGGGCGCCCGGGGTGCCGGTCTCGGAGAGGCGTACCAGGTCGGCGTGCGCGCGTACGTAGTCCAGGTAGGCGGCCGCGAACGCGCGCAGCCGGGCGCGCGGTTCGGCGTCCGGGCCGAGGGGGGCCGGCCCGCGCAGGATCTTCTCCTGCAACTCCCGCTCCCGCTCGTCCAGCAGGGCCATGGCCAGCCCCGCCCGGTCGGTGAACCGCCGGAACAGCGTCCCCTTGCCGACCCCCGCGGCCGCGGCCACCGCGTCCATCGAGACGCCGTCGACGCCCTTCTCGCTGAACAGGCGCGCCGCGGCGGCCAGCACCGCGTTCCGGTTCCGGGCCGCGTCGGCGCGCTCCTTCACTTCCGGCGTACGCACAGCCAGCAGCTCTTGTTGTGGAAACGGACCGTGGTCCGGTACTGTCGACGGCATAAGCGGACTGTAGTCCACTACTGCGGTGAAGGGAAACACCGATGAAGCTTCTGCACATCTCCGCGTCGCCACGCGGGGCGGCGTCCGAGTCGCTGGCGATCGCCTCGACGCTGACCTCGGCATTCCTGGAAGCGCCCGGTCGATCCGGGGCGGACCGATCCGGGGCGGATCGCGAGGTCGAGCACTGGGATCTGTGGGACGGCACGCTGCCCGAGTTCGGGCCCGTCGCGGCGGCCGCCAAGATGGCGATCTTCGGCGGCGTGCCGCTCACGCCCGAGCAGACCGCCGTGTGGCAAGGGGTGCGCTCCGCGTACGAACGGTTCGTGGCGGCGGACGCGTACCTGTTCAGCGTTCCCATGTGGAATGCGGGCGTGCCCTACATCCTCAAGCAGTTCATCGACGTCGTGAGCCAGCCGGGCATGGTGTTCGACTTCGATCCGGAGATCGGCTACACCGGACTGGTCGAGGGCCGCAAGGCGGCGGTGGTCTACACGAGCGCCGTGTACGGGGAGGACCGCGGGCTCGCGTACGGCGCCGATTTCCAGACGGCGCCGTTCGCGGACTGGCTGCGCTGGGCCGGCGTCAAGGAGGTCGCGGAGGTACGCTTCCGCCCCAATCTGGTGACCCGACACGCGGACGCCGGCCGGGAAGCCGCTCATGCGCGGGCTGCCCGGATCGGTGCGGAGTTCTTCTAGAAGGCCGGTCAGGGTTCGTCGACGATGTGCATGGCGGACTCCTCGGCGCTCAGGCCTTCGACCTCGCCGGAGTCCTCCGCGTACGCCTCGGCCTCGGAGTCCTCGACGCCGTCGTCGCCCGGGTCGAACAGGCGCCCGGCCGGCGCGCCCGCCTCGCGCTGGTCGTAGTAGCTGGCCTCGCCGCGGGAGCGGGCCAGGTCGGGCTCCTCGTAACCGGCGTCGGTGAAGGTGCTCTGCGCGTCCGGGTCGAACTCCGCGAGCTCGGGGTCCTGCGCGCCGTCGTCGGGGATGAGGCCGGACTGCTGCTCGGCGTAGTAGTCGGCGTCCTGCTCGGCCGCCTCCTCGTCGGACAGTTCGGTGAGGTCGGCCTCCTCGTCGGGGCCGACCTCCTCCTCGGGCAGTTCGTAGGGGTCGTCGGCGGGCAGGGCGACGGACGGTTCGTCGAAACGCGGACGCCCGCCCCGGTCGTACGCCGACGACGTGTCGTCCGCGGTCTCGGGGATGCCCTCGTCCTCGGGGCTGGGCCCCGGCCAGCTCTCGCTCATCGTCCCGCCCTACCCGCGTCGGTGATCTCCGAAACGGCGGCGCCCCGGAGATCGAAGACGCCGCGGAGATCGAACAAGACTGACGTTACCGGGCGGGGGCCGGTTCGGTCCCGATTCCGGCCAGGAGGGCGTCCACCACGCCGCGGGCCCGCTCGGTGAGGCCGTGGCCGTCCGGCGTCGCCAGGCCGTGCTCGGACTCCAGCCGGCCGAGGATCGCGCCGGGCAGCAGCGTCACGCCGACGGCGGGCAGGGCCGTCACGGTGACGTTCGCGGTCGACAGGGCCACGGGGACGTCGCGTACGACGGCGGCGGGGTGCTGCCACCGGACGATGAGGTGGTTGCCGGGCCGGTCCAGCTCCTCGGGGGCGGCGGCGTCACCCTGGACGCCGAGCGGCCGGCCGAGCAGCGCCTGCACGTGGCTCTCCAGGCAGGCGGTCCGGCCCTGGCGCTGCTGAGCCCGGCTGAGCAGCCAGGACGAGCCCTGGATCCGCGGGTTCACCTCCAGCGCGGCGAGGTCGTGGCCCTCGACGGCGATGTCCACGCCGTACAGGCCCCGGTGGCCGCGGCCGCGCAGCCATTCGCCGATCACGGCGGCGTGCCGGTACGCCTGCGCCACCACCCCCGCCGGTACGCCGTCCGCGATGAATTCGCTGCCGCAGTAGCCGCCGAAGCCGAAGCCGAGTTCGGTGATCCCGCTGGCCTGGACGGACACGGGCAGCAGCTGCGTACCGTCGGCGTGCACGACGCCGGCCACGTTGATCGTGGTCTCGCCGCTGAACCGGGACGCCAGCCAGCCCTCGACGTGCGGCTGCCGGACGAGCGCGGCGTCCAGGTCGGCCGCTGCCCGGATCAGGTAGGTGCCCTGGCCGCCGGCGCCGTTGGGCGACTGGAGGACGAACGGCGTACCGAGGCGGCGCGAGATGGTGCCGAAGTCCACGTCGGCGGCCTTGAGCACCATCGCCTCCGGCACCGGTACGCCGAGCCGGTCGAGTTCGTGGCGTACGAAGATCTTGTCTTCGGCGATCGGTTCGACGATCCGGGTCGGGCTGGCCGCCAGGCTGACGTCGGCCGGCCAGGACGCGGCCGCGTTCTCCCAGGCACAGCTGGCGCGGGGCGGGATGAGCAGCAGCGGCCGGTCGTCGGCGGGTGCCTCGGCGAGCACCTTGGGGACGAAGTCGGCCAGCCGCGCGACGTCGCCGAAGCGCCACCGGCGCCGGACGCCGTCGAGCGCCTCCAGTGACAGTGAAGCCACCGGACCACCCGCGAGCTGCCGGTCGGCGTCGCCCGCGAGAACACAGATGCATGAAGCGTGCTCCGTGAGCGGAGCCATCATCCCGGGGTACGCGCTCGCGGTCACGAGGCGGTAGTCGTGTAGATCCCAACTCATGATCGGAACTGTGAGGCATCCGGACTCTGATGACCGGCATCGGCAGATGTATTAACAGCAAACGCAAGGTGAACATTAGATGAACGACCTACCCGGCACGGGGTCCGCCGAAGGTTCGCTTAATGTTTATGAGCATCAATGCCTAGTTCATCAGCGGTACGCCCAGAATCGCCATGCTCCGGCTCGAATCCGCTGATCATCCAGGACGGAGAGCTCCCATGGCACCACCTCTCAACCGGCGGCAGCTGCTCGGCGCGGCGGGCGTCACGGCCGGAACCGCGGCGGCGGCGACCCTGCCCGCGGTCGTCCGCGACCTGCTGGCCGCATCCTCCACAGTGGAGGCAGGTTCGGGCACCATCGCCGACGTCGAGCACGTCGTCGTCTTCATGCAGGAGAACCGGTCGTTCGACCACTACTTCGGTACGCTGAAAGGCGTACGCGGGTTCGGCGACCCGACGGCCGTCGCGCAGACCAACGGCAACTCCGTGTTCCAGCAGCCGTCCGGAACGGGGACCCGGCTGCCGTGGCGGATGAACACCACGACGACGAGCGGGGCCTGCGCGGCCGACCTCGACCACAGCTTCTCCGGCCTGCACACGGTGTGGAACGCGGGCAAGCACGACCAGTGGGTCAACCACATGGGCGCCGAGACGATGGGCTACTTCACCCGCGCGGACATGGGCTTCTACTATGCCCTGGCCGACGCGTTCACGGTGTGCGACAACAACTTCTGCTCGGTGATGGGCCCGACCAACCCGAACCGGCTCTACCTGTTCAGCGGCACGGCCAACGGCACGACCACCAACACCGTCCCGTCGGCCGGCTTCACCTGGACCACGTACGCCGAGCGCCTGCAGGCGGCCGGGATCACGTGGAAGGTGTACCAGGAGAACAACAACTACGACGACAACGCGTTGGCGTGGTTCAAGAACTTCAGGAGCGCCAAGGCCGGCCAGCCGCTCTACGACCGGGGCATGGTGAAGCAGAGCGACATGGTGGCCGCCTTCGGCAACGACATCGCCGCCGGTACGCTCCCGCAGGTCTCCTGGATCGTCGCGGCGGACTTCCTCTCCGAGCACCCCGCGTGGCCGCCCGCGAAGGGCCAGGACCTCTGCGCCCGGCTGCTGGCGAAGCTGGCCGCCAACCCCGCGGTGTGGGCGAAGACCGTCTTCATCCTCAACTACGACGAGAACGACGGCTTCTTCGACCACATGCCGCCGCCGGCCGCCCCGAACTCCACCAGCCAGGGACAGTCCACAGTGTCCACCACCGGCGAGTTCTCCGGCACGACGCCGATGGGGCTGGGGCATCGCGTACCGATGGTGATCGTGTCGCCGTTCTCGCGGGGCGGATTCGTCTGCTCCGAACTGTTCGACCACACCTCCGTCATCCGGTTCCTGGAGAAGCGGTTCGGCGTACAGGAGCCGAACATCAGCGCATGGCGGCGGGCGGTCTGCGGTGACCTCACCTCCGCGCTCGACTTCACCACCCCGAACACCGCGTGGCCGAGCCTGCCCGACACCAGCGGCTACCCCGCGCAGTCCGACACCCAGTGCTCCACGCTGCCCGCGCCTACCGCGCCGGCCACCCAGAGCCGGCCCACGCAGGAATCGGGTACGCGTCCCGCCCGTGCCCTGCCCTACACCCTGACCGCGTCCGGGCGGGTCGCGAGCGACAACTTCTGGATCGACTTCGCGAACACCGGCACGGCGGGAGCGCACTTCTACGTCTACGCGAACAAGTACCGCACCGACGGACCCTGGCGGTACACGGTCGAGGCGGGCAAGACGCTGTCGGACTACTGGCAGGCCGGTACGCCGACCGGCGCGTACGACCTGAACGTCCACAGCCCCAACGGTTTCCTGCGCCGGTTCGCGGGCAACCGGGTGACCGCGACGACGGCGGGCAACGCGAATCCGGAAGTGACGCTGCGCTACTCGACGGCCGAGGGAAGGGTCTACCTGACGATGAAGAACAGCGGCGGCGCGGCGTGCACGGTCACGATCACCGCCAACCGCTACCGGACCGACGGCCCGTGGACCTACTCCGTCGGCGCGGGCGCGACGGTCGAGGACTACTGGACGGTCACCGGCGCGAACAACTGGTACGACCTGACCGCGACGGCGAACACCACCGACGGCTTCGTACGCCGATTCGCCGGCCACCTGGAGACCGGCGCGGCGAGCACCTCGGATCCGTCGCTGGGCGCCACCACGACCACGCCGGGCGCCCTGCCCGCGACGGTGAGGTACTACGACAGCCAGGAGACGCAGGGCGAGAACGGTGCGGCGGTCAACGCGGTCGACGGCTCTTCCTCGACGATCTGGCACACCCAGTGGTACGCCGCCACCGCCGCCCTGCCGCACGAGATCCAGCTCGACCTCGGCGCGTCGAAGACGGTGACCGGACTGGGCTACACGCCCCGGCAGGACGGCGGTGCGAACGGCCGCGTCGGGCAGTACGAGATCTACCTGTCGGCGGACGGCAGCACGTGGGGCACGGCCGTCGCCACGGGCACGTTCCCGGACTCGGCCGCCGCCCAGCAGGTCACGTGGACCGGCCGGACCGCCCGCTACGTACGCCTCCGGGCGCTCACCGAGGCGGGCGGCCGCGGCCAGTGGACGTCGGCGGCCGAGGTCACCGCGCTCGGTTACTGATCCTGTCGCGCGCCTGGCAGGGGTGAGACCGCATCGCGCCCCTGCCAGGTGCAGATGCAGACCTCGTTGCCCTCGGGGTCGGCGTAGACCCAGAAGAGGGGAGCTTCGTCGCCGTAGACCAGCGTGCCCCCGGCCGCCTCGATCGCGGCCATCCGCTCGGCGGCCTCGTCGTGCGGCACGTTGATGTCGAAATGGATCCGGTTGCGCTGCGGGCGTGGCGCGTCCATCTGCTGGAACCAGACCGGCGGACCCTGTCCGAACGGATCGGCGAGCGACCCGTCCCCGGCCGGATGCGGCACATACGCGAGCGCCGCCGCCCAGAACGGCCGCACCGCCTCGATGTCCAGCGCGTCGATCGCGATCTCCAACTCCTGCACGCCCCGGGGATCGCCCACGCCTTCGGTCGTGAGCCCGAGCCGGGCGAGGGCGGTCGTGATCCGCGCGGCCGCCTCGGTCTCGGCGGTGGTCACACCCACGGCCCAGTCGCCCAAGGTGATCAATGCCCGATCGGCGCGCAGGTCGATCCCGAGCACCGTGGGCCCGGCGGCCTCGATGGCCACCGGAGCCGCGGCGGCGGCTTCGGCCAGGGACTTCACCGGCACGGCCGTATGAAGGCGGCCCAGCATGTACCGCCACCCGATGCCGGCCACCGCGTCCGAGGCGGCCCGCCTGCTCAGAACATCCGTCATGCCGCCATCCTGCCCGGCCGGTCTGACAGATCCGGTTCACCCCAGATCTTGAAGATCACAAAACCCGCGAGAAAGTAGCCACCGAGAGAGTTTCGTCAACCGAAAAGACGATCCCATGTGACAGTCGGTCCTGTCGTGGACGCGTTCGGCCGGACCCCCTCCTGACCCGGCAGGTCGATGGTGGCCGCGCCGCGGTGGTGTCACGATCGAGGAGCACGTGAACACCGACGCGGCGGGAGGCTGGTGATCATCATGGCGGCAACGAGGTTCGGCGCACTGGCGGCCAAGGTGAAGGGCTGGCTGCGCAAGGCCGGCGCGGACGACACGCAGTGGATGAGTGCCCCGGGCACCGTGATCTCGCAGACCGAACCTCACCGGTCGGCGGAGAAGCAGCTGCACCTGCGCGTGCAGTTCGCCACGATCAAGGGGCAGATCGTCGTCTTCGAGGACGACGTCGACCGCGAGCAGCTCGGCCACGACCGCTCGGTACGCGTCATGTACGACCCGGCGACGCCGTCCGACGCCCGGGTGCTCACCCGGCCGTTGAGCTCGTCGCGTCGCTGACCGCCCGGTCGACCAGGGCCGCCAGCGTGGTCAGCGGCACGGCCCCGTTGCCCAGCACCACGTCGTGGTACGCCTTCAGGTCGAAGCCCGGACCGAGGGCGGCCGCCATCCGGTCGCGCAGCTGCTCGATGCGTACCTTGCCGACCATGTAGGCCAGGGCCTGTCCGGGGCACGCGATGTAGCGGTCGACCTCGTTGGTGACGTTGCGGGTCGACAGGGCCGTGTTGTCGAGCATGTAGTCGATCGCCCGCTGCCGGGACCAGCCGAACGCGTGGATGCCCGTGTCGACCACCAGCCGGCAGGCCCGCCAGGCGTCGAACGAGACCATGCCGAGCCGTGACTCCTCGCTCGTGTAGAGGCCCATGCGGTCGGCGAGGCGCTCCGCGTACAGGCCCCAGCCCTCGCCGTGGGCGGTCACGTAGCCGAGCCGGCGGTAGTCGGGCACCCCGGTCAGCCGCTGCGCGGCGGCGATCTGCAGGTGGTGGCCGGGCACGCTCTCGTGGAACGCCAGCGCCTCGTACTCGAACCGGGTCCGGGCCGTCGGGTGGCTCGTGTTGATCACGTGTGCGCCCGCCCGCCGGCCGTCCGCGGAGGGCGGCTGGTAGTAGCCGAGCACCGAGTTCTCGGCCTCGGCCGCGTCCATGACGCGTACCTCGCAGGGGGCGGTGTCGTAGTCGCGGAACCAGTCCGGCACCGACGCCTCCGCGCGCCGCAGCGCCGTCGTCACCGCCTCGACGATCTCCTCGCCGGTCGCGAACCGCAGCGCCGGATCGTTGCGCAGCCGCTGCAGCACCTCGTCGGTGTCGGTCGTGCCGAGCACCCGCCCGCCCAGCTCCGCGAACTCCTCGCGGAGCTGTGCGACAAGGCGTACACCCATGGTGTGGATCTCTTCGGGGCCCAAGTCCGTGGTGGTGTGCGCGCGGACCTCGGCGAGGTAGCCCGCGTCGCCCGCGGGCACGTGGCAGACCCCGGCCTCGTCCTCGCCGCGGCCCGCCGGCAGCAGGTGCGCGGCGAGCAGCCCGCGGTAGCGGCGCAGAGCGGGCCGGACCACCGTCGTGACGAGTTCCTCCGCGCCGCTCACGGCGACCATCGGGTCGCTCTTCAGATCACTGCGGAGGTACGCGTCGATCTGCGCGACGGCCTGCGTCACGCCGAGGGCGGTGGGGGTGCGGCCGTCGGCGAGCGCGTCGAGGTGGCGCTGCCCGCGCCGGTCGAGGTACTCGCCGAGCCCGCCGAGCCGCCGCAGGTACGCGGCGTCGGCCTCGGGTGTCCCCAGTGGAGCGGCGGGCAGCGTGCCGACGAGCAGCGGTACGACGCCGGCGATGGAGGCGCTGACGGCGATCTCGGACAGGCCGGAGGCGAGCTGGCCGATCTCGCCGGCGAGCGTCCCGGACAGCACGCTGTGATCCACGCGGTCGCCGTCGCCGAGCGTGGCCGGGTCGATCGCGGCGAGTTCGGCGGCGAGGCCCTCGAAGGTCGCCCGCAACCGGTCGTCGGCGGCCCGGCTCGGATCCGGGACCTGGTCATCGTACCCGGCCACGCCGAACACGGTCGCGCCGAAGGGGTCGGCCTCGTTGCGCGCGCGGAAGTACGCCTCACCCAGCGCGGTGACGCGGGTGCTCTCAGTGCTCTCCATGAAGAGTGAGCCTATAGAGGTTTAGGAGGATCTCTGTAGTGCCGTTTTCTAGGGTGCGGCCCATGCATCGTGCTTCTCTCGCCGCCCTGCTCGTGCTGGGTGTGGCCGGGGCTCTCGTCGCCGACGTTCCGGCGTACGCGAACCGGGTCAACGCCACCTGCGCGAACACGACGGCCGACGCGGCCACCATCCAGTCGGCGATCACCTCCTCGGCCGCCGGGGACGAGATCGTCATCAAGGGCCCCTGCCTGCTCAACGCCACCGTCAAGCTGCTCGACGACCGGACCTACCGGGGCGACGGCACGGCGACGACCCTCAAGCAGGCCAACGGCGCGAACCTCGCGGCCATGCTCGCCTCGGAGTCCTGGGTGGACAACGACACGTGGGTGTCGGCCGGCGTACGCGTCGAGCGGCTCACCCTCGACGGCAACCGCGCCAACAACACCGGCACCGTGCCGCTGATGCTGCGTACCTGGGACAGCCGGGTCTACGACGTGCGGGTCTTCAACGCACCGAGCGACGGCATCCGGGTCTCCTCGCTCTCCAAGAACGGCACGCACCTGACCAACACGATGGTCAACTCGATCATCAGCGACGTCTACATCGAGGGCACCGGCGGCGCGGGCGTACGCGTCGTGGACCCGGACAACTACGTCACCGACTGGGTACTCGAACGCAGCTGGATCTCGGGCGTCGGCACGAGCGGCGTCGACCTCGACAACTCGGCCGGCTGGCAGGTACGCGATCTGCACATCTACGGCGTACCGGTGCACGCGATCAATGCGAACCGCTGCTACAACACCGGCATCCACGACAACTACATCGAGGACTACGGTGCGCAGGGCACCGCCGGCTCGACCTACTTCGGCATCCGCTGCGTCCTGCAGGGCGACGTGCCGAGCACGATCGCGGGCAACAAGGTCAACCAGCTCGGGACGCTGCCGTCGACCGGGAACTTCGTCGGCATCGGCCTCGACGGCGTGAACTACTCGACCGGCTACGCGTCCGTCACGGGCAACGCGGTCGTCGGCACGAGCACGACCCGGGAGACCGGCCTCGCGTACGCCAAGGGCAGCGGAACGGCGCTCGTGGTGACGTCGACGGGCAACCTGGTGGCCCGCGTCGGCACCGCCCGCTCCGTCGGCACCGGCGTCACAGTCACCGCAGGGCAGTGACCCTACTCAATGGGTATCCGGTAGAGGAGTTCGTAGCGGCCGGCGTCGAGCACGATGTCGGCCGTCTCCACCGGTACGCCCGCCGCGAAGTAGGTCCGCCGGATCACGAGCACGTATCCGCCCCGCTGCGGCAGTTCCAGCCCGGCGAGCTCCGTCTCGTCCGCCGCCCGCCACGTGACGCGCTCCTCGGCGTCGTCCACGCGTACGCCGATGTGGTCCATCCGCGCGACGACGCCGACGGCCGCGCCCTCCTCGGGACGCTCGACGGAGGTGCCCCGGGTGACGGCCAGCGGTTCCCACGAGGTGGCCAGCTGCACGGGATGGCCGTCGGCGAGATAGCGGTAGCGCGTACGCATCACCGGATCGCCGGGTTCGATCGCGAGCCGGGCCGCCACCTCCTCGGTCGCGGCCTCCTCGGCGCTGTCGGACTCCCAGCCGCCCTGCTGCCCGCCCGCGGCCGCGTCCCGCGCGAACGGCGAAGCGCTGCCCGACTCTGTACGCTGCTGCCGGCCGTTCGATCGGCGTACCAGGCGGCGGGCGTCGCGTACGTAGACGCCGGAACCCGACCGCCCCTCGATCAGCCCCTCGCGGGCCAGGATCGCGAGCGCGTTGCGGACGATCGTGCTGGAGACCGCGTACCGCTCCATGAGCCGGGCGAGCGAGGGCAGCCGGTCGGCGGCGCGCAGCTGCCCGGAGACGATTTTCGCGCGGAGGTCGGAGGCGATACGCAGGTACGCGGGGAGTTCGGACATGGATGGCCGTCCCTTCCGGCGGGGACTTTCCATTGGAGCATCGAGCGGATCTTATGCACAAGGTTTCTTGTCAGGCTCTAACCTTGTGCATAGGCTCCAGCCAAAGAGGAGGGCGGTCATGGCCGAACGTTGCCAGTGCTTCCACGACGGCCGTTTCAGCTGGTACCAGTGCCCGCGCGAAATGAGCGGGGTACGGACGGCGGACGGCCGGTCGGTGTGTGCCGAGTGCCAGCGCTGCGACATCAGCCGGTTGCCCGATCATCAACTGGCCCTGGACGCCGTCGCCCACCCGTGACCCCCGGGCGGGCTGATCGACCGCCGGGGCGCTGGTTCGGCTACTAGGTTGAGAACATGGACGTCTCGATCGTGCCCATGGACCTCGACCACCTGCGCCAGGTACGCGACCTCGGCCTGCGGGTCTTCGACGTCACCGTCAAGCCCTACACCTCCTGGTCGCTGACGACGATCGCCGAACACCTCGACAGCGTCGACCAGCCCGGCATCGCGTCGGCCTGCTGGGTCGCGCTCGACGGGGACACCGTCGTCGGCTTCGTGCTCGGCTCCATGACGTTCGAACTGCGCGACGACTGGGCGTACCTGGAGTGGATCGCCGTCTCGCCCGACCACCAGGGCCAGGGCATCGCCCGCCGGCTCGTCGAAGCCTGCTGCACAGCGCTCTTCGCCGTCGGCGCGACCCGCGTCGTCACCGACGTCGAGGCCTCGAACACGGCCTCGGCGACCCTCATGACCCGCAGCGGCTTCACTCCCGCCGCCACGGTCACCCTCTTCGTCCGCCCCAACCCCGATGCCCCGGAAGACGACAGGTCCGCGGCGGGTGTGTCCTCCTCACGTCGGTCGCTCGTCCGCTCCGGCCGCCTCGTCGGCGACAATCTCCCAAGATCATTTTAAGGGCGCTTTGTCCAGGGCCCGTCGATCTCACCTCCGCTCCTCCCGCGGGAGACCGTTCCGCCCGACGATCTTGCGCGAATGCCTCGAATTTCGTCCGGAATGCTGGAAATGCCCGGACATTCGCGCAAGATCGCCGGACGCATCGACGATCAGGACCGCCGCCCGATCCCGGTCCCGCCCGACCTCGGTCCCGCCCGACCTCGGCCCGGGTCAGCCTTTGTCGCGACTGTCCGATATGGGTGCTGGGTGGTGGGCCGGAGGGGTGATCGTTTACGGCTCAGGTGTAAAGCAGCCACCGATCGCATGATCGTTTACGGTTCTAGAGCACGCTGCCCGCCCTCAGCTACACCTGACGCGTAAACGATCATGCAGATCGGGCCGGATTTACACCCCACCCGTCATCGATCAAGAAATCGGCGACCCCGGTCCACCTGCCGGAAGATCCTTCCCGCATCACAGGAGGTGGTCGATGATCAAGCAGCTTGAGCGTGATCCACAGCGGTAGAGATGTCAAACCCGCCCTCGCCCAAGATTCACAGCGCCCCACATGTAGCAGACCGCCCCCTACCTACATCCCAGCCGTAGTGGATCGAGGGAACAGGCCCGAAAACTACATCCCAGCCGCAAACGATCACCAGCGAGCCGGCCCACCCAACCCCGTACCGGACAGTCACGACAAAGCCCGGGGTGGGCCGACCACGGCCGCGGCATGACCGCGGCCCGAGTCCGACGATCTTGCACGAATGTCCGGGCAATTCGGGTACACCGGACGAAATTCGAGACATTCGCGCAAGATCGTCGGAAAGCTGGGCGTACAAGTCGGACAGTCGTGACAAAGGCAAGAGGGCGGGGGCGGTCTCCGAGCGGGGAGCGGAGGTAAGGCTGGCGAACCCGGACAAAGTGAACCCGAACTTGATCTTGATGTTCGGGCACCGGTCACCCGGATGCTAGCCTCGGAACCCCCATCGGAGGCTGCCGTGAGCGAACCCCAGTACACCCCCGTCGGCTCGGTCTCCGAGGTCGAGTCCGGAGTCTTGCAGCGCAAGAAGAGCTGGCGCGACCGGCTCGGCAAGATCGGCGGCGGGACCGCCGTGGCCGGTGCGGGCGCGGCGAAGTTCGGCGGTACGGCGTGGGCGCTGCTGAAGGGTGCCTGGTTCCTGGTCCACTTCAAGACCGCGTTGACCATGCTGCTCTCCGTCGGCCTGTACGCGGTCTTCTTCGGCTGGTGGTACGCGGTCGGCTTCGTGCTGTTGATTTTCGTGCACGAGATGGGGCACGTGATCGTGCTCAGGCTGCAGGGCGTGAAGGCGAGCGCGCCGATGTTCATCCCGTTCTTCGGGGCGTTCGTGAAGATCGAGGGGCCGCAGCGTTCGGTGGCGCAGGAGGCGTCGTCCGCGCTGGCCGGGCCGATCTTCGGGGCGCTCGGTGCCGCCGCCGTGTACGCCGCCGCGCAGGCCGGAGGTCCGCACGCGCTGCTGTTCCAGGCGCTGGCGTACGCGGGATTCTTCCTGAACCTGTTCAACCTGTTCCCGGCGCTGCCGCTGGACGGCGGGCGGGTGGCCGGTGCGCTGCATCCGGCGGTGTGGATCGCGGGCATGGCGGGCGCGGTGGTCTACATGATCCTGTGGCCGACCCCGGTGCTGCTGTTCGTCCTCGTCTTCGGCGGCATGGAGACCTACCGCCGGTGGAAGGACCGCAAGGCGGGGCGTACGGGGCCGTACTTCGACCTGCCGCCGACGACCCGATGGGCGATCGGCGCCGCGTACGCGGCCACGGCGGCCTTCTGCTTCTACGGCATCCACCTGACGTACATAGCCCACCTGGGCTGACGTCCCACGCGGCCGGGCCACCTCGCATCACTGACGATCCCGTTTGGATCAGGGAAATCGCCCGAATCATGGGCCATGATTACGTGCGAATCCCTGATCCAAACGGGATCAAGACCTAGCCAAACGGGATCAAGACCTAGCCAAACGGGATGAAGCCCTTATCGGCTACGGGTAGTCGACGATGGTCGAGGTGCCGTAGGAGCCGATGACCGGCGTACCGGCATCGTTGATGGTCTTCTCGATGCCGCCGGAGCCGTTGAGGAACACCGTGATCAGATCGTGGAACTTGACGTTCGCGCTCTGCGGGGCCTCGACGGCGTGCGCCTCACGGATGTCGACGCCCTGGTTGAAGTACGCGTAGACGCCCATGCCCCACGCCTCGTGGCTGCGTACCCACGGTGCGACGAGGTAGGAGGCGTATCCGGTGGCGGTCGGGCTGTTCCACGCCGCCTGGGACGGCGGGTCGTAGGGCAGCTCGCTCTGGTAGAAGATCGTCTTGCCGCGCTCGCCGGTCCAGATGGTCTGGTACTTCTGGTAGTGCTCGACGAACAGCCCGTACGCCGTCACGTCGTTGCCCGTGACCACGACGCCGGTGTCCGCCTCGTTGACGTTCCAGCCCACGCCGTTGCCGTGGTCGGCCCGCCAGGCCCAGATGTTGTCGATGAGCGTGTCGTCGCTGTTCACGACCAGGCTCGTCAGCGCCTTGCCGGCCCAGGGGCCGCCGACGCGGATGAAGACGTCCTGCAGCGAGATCGGGTCCGCCGAGTGATCGCGGTGGATCAGCGGGTACCCGACCTGGACGAGCGCCGGGGACTTCTTGGCGCCCGCGTCGACCACCACGCCGGCCACGCGTACGCCGTCGATGTCCTCGACCTGGAGGGCGAGGTTGCCGTTGTCGGGCGCGAGGCTCGGCATGCCGAGACCGAGGACGACCGTGTCGGAGTGCATGACGTGGATCGGCTTGTCCAGGTGGTACACGCCCGGCGTGAGGATCAGGTTCTTCTTGTGCGCGAGGGCGACGTTGATCGTCTGCGCGCTGTCGGTCGGCTTCGCGATGAAGAAGTCCGAGATCGGCAGCGACGAGCCGGCCTCGGGCTGGCCCGAGTCCCAGGTCACGCCGGAGGCGTTGGTCCGCAGCGACGGGACGAAGACGCGGTACTTGCCGTCACCGTCGACGTAGAGGTAGGGCTTCTCGCGTACCACCGGGCTGGTGGCGAGCGTGGTGTAGGGCGGGTTCGGGAAACCCTGCGTGGGCACGGCCCCTGTCACGCCCGAGAACACCTGGTTCCACACCCCGTTGGTCCAGATGTCGCCCAGGTGGCTGTCCCGCGTCAGCCACTGCTGCTGCGAACCGTTGATCGTGATCGCGTCCACCTTGGAGTCCGCGATGAAACCGCCGCTGGAGTAGCCTCCGCCGCCCGGTTCCAGCCACAGGATCCCCTTGATGTGTACGCGACGCATCGGCGACGCCTGCGACACCGCCCACTGGTCGGACCAGTCGGTCGGGGTCACGGCCAGGTTCTCGGCCGAACGCCAGAAGTTGGTCAGCGCCGAGATCCCCGACGGGGAGTTCGGGTCCGCCTGGCCGACGACGCGTACCGCGCCGTGAATGTCGACGTCGTCGGGGTTGGAGCCGAGCCCCGCGACGGTCGTGTAGTAGCCGAGGTTGGCGTTCACCTCGTAGTGCCCCGGCTTGAACAGCACCGCGTACCGGTCGGTGCCCATCTCGTTGTGCTGCTGCTTCGTGAACAGCTCGTCGAGCTTCGCCTGGATCGTCGCCGCGGGCGTCGACGGGTCGTAGACGAAGACGTTGGGACCGAAGTCCGGGGCGCCGCCCGAGGCCTGCGCGGCCGCCGGTACGCCGGCCAGGCCGGCCGAGGCCAGGGCCAGGGCCGCCGCGGTGGCGGAAACGCGTCGCAGTGAGCGGTGGGCGCGCGCGCTCTCGCGTCCGCCCGGTTCTCTGTTGGTGCGCATTGACCTGCCTATTCGAGGACGGTCGGCGTACGCGCAGGTCCGGCTGAGAGAGCGCTCTCTCGACCGGGCCGACTTGATTTACGCCGTGAAGGAAGGGGTCGTCTGTTTCTACATCGTCGATGGACTTCGCGCCAGTAGCCGATTCGGGTGGTGTCTTGGCCCGGCCTCGCCGACCCGGCTGGGCAAAAGCCACATAGGGCGGATGTCGCGCACATACGCTGGGCTGGTGCGGTCCGACCGAGGGCGGGTGATGCGGTGAGCGGTCCCGTGCTGCCGCGGATCGCCCGGCTCCTGGCGCCCTACAAGGGTTCGCTGATCCTGGTCGCCCTGGCCGTCGTCGTCGCGGCCGCGCTCACCTCGGTCGCGCCGTTCCTCACCAAGGCGGTCTTCGACAAGGCCCTCTTCCCGCCCGGCGGACCCGATCTCACCCTGCTCACCTGGCTCACGCTCGGCCTGATCGCGATCCCGCTGCTGGCCGCGCTGATCGGCATCGGCCAGAACTACCTCACCAGCAAGGTCGGCAACTCGGCCATGGCCGACCTGCGCGGCAACCTCTTCGAGCACCTGCAGAGGATGGAGCTCGCGTTCTTCACCGCCACCAAGACCGGCGCCATCCAGTCGCGCCTCGCCAACGACGTCAACGGCGTACGCACGGTGCTGACGAGTACGGCGACCACGATCCTGTCCAACGTGGTGACCGTCGGGGCGGCCCTGGTCTCGATGATCCTGCTGTCCTGGCAGCTGACGATCATCACCCTGATCCTGATGCCCCTCTTCGTCCTCGTCCAGGTACGCGTCGGCCGCCGCCGGCAGCGCCTGGCCCGCAAGACGCAGGAGTCGCTGTCGGAGATGACGGCGATCACCGAGGAATCGCTGTCGGTGTCGGGCATCCTGCTCGCCAAGGTGTTCAACCGCGCGGATCTCGAAAGCCGGCGCTACCGGCGCGAGAATCGGCGGCAGACCCGGTTGCAGGTCAAGGCGACCATGACCGGGCAGACCTTCTTCGCCTTGGTCAGCACGTTCTTCGCGATCACCCCGGCGATCATCTACTTCGTGGCCGGCCGGATGCTCGGCAACGGCGCCGCCCTCACCGCCGGTACGCTCGTCGCGTTCACCACCCTCCAGGCCCGGCTGCAAGGGCCGCTCATGCAGCTGATGAGGGTGTCGCTGGACGTGCAGACCTCGCTGGCGCTGTTCCGGCGGATCTTCGAGTACCTCGATCTCGTCCCGGCCGTCCAGGACCGGCCCGACGCCCGCCCGCTGCCGGCGGCGGACCTGCGCGGCGAGGTGACGTGTGGTTCCGGTACCCGCCGCCGCGGGAACTGTCCGAGCCGGCCGGCCGGGGACGCTTCAACACCGGCCGGGCCGCCTCCGCCCCGCTCCTGGACACGGGCCCCGACCGCGGCCTGCCCGCGGATGCCGTCACCCCGCCGGCCACCCCGATCCAAGATCCCGCTGGGATCAGGGATTCCTCCCGAATCATGGACCAAGATTCGGGTGATGTCCCTGATCCCAACGCGATCAGCGCGGGCGCGGGCGCGGCGGGGGAAGCTGGGGACGCGGTGGGCGAGTTGGGCGCGGCGCTGGCGGAGAGCGTCGCGGTCAGTGGCCGGTGGGCGTTGCGCGGGCTGAACATGCGGGTCGCGCCCGGCCAGTTCGCCGCGATCGTCGGCCCGTCGGGCTCCGGCAAGACCACCACCACCTACCTGATCCCGCGCTTCTACGACGTCACGCTCGGCGCCTGCACCATCGACGGCATCGACGTCCGCGACATCACCATGAGCTCCCTCGCCGACCACGTCGGCATGGTCACCCAGGAGCCCTATCTCTTCCACGGCACCATCCGGGACAACATCGCGTACGCGCGGCCGGAGGCTTCGGCGGAGGAGATCGAGCAGGCCGCCCGGGACGCGAACATCCACGATCGGATCATGAGCTTCGAGGCCGGCTACGACACGATCACCGGCGAACGCGGCTACCGGCTCTCGGGCGGCGAGAAGCAGCGGCTGGCGATCGCGCGCGTACTGCTGAAGAATCCGCGCATCCTCATCCTCGACGAGGCGACGTCCGCATTGGACACCGAGACCGAGCGGCTCGTGCAGGAGGCGCTGGAGCGGGCGACGCAGAACCGGACCACGATCGCCATCGCCCACCGGCTGTCCACGATCCAGAGCGCCGACGTCATCTTCGCTCTGGAGGACGGCGCGCTCGTCGAGCACGGTACGCACGACGAACTGCTCGCGACCCGCGGCCTGTACTGGCGGCTGTACACCGAGCAGTTCGGCGCCGGTGCGGTCGAGGGGAAGTTCGCGGACGGCGTGGTGTTCACCGACGGCACGGTCCTCTGCGATCACGGCCCGCACGTCCACTCCGACGTCGCGGTCTGACGACGTCGCCGTCCGACGGCAGCCGGGCGGCCGGGCATGACGGGGCCGGCTGGGCATGACGGGGCGACTCGGCAGTCGGAGGCGGCTGGGCATGACGGGGCGCCCGGGAGCCGGTACCGTCCCCGGTCATGGGGCGGAAGTGGACCATCGTGGCCGTCTGGCTGCTACGCGCGGCCGCGGTGCTGTACGTCGTCGACATCGTCGCCGTGCTGGCCGGAGCGGCCGAATTCCCCGGGCGGCTGCGGCAGGTGCTGCTCGACGCCGGGCTGACCGTCGACATCGTCAACGCGTCGGGGCGGTTCGCGAGCAACCTGCCCTACACCGCCGCGGTCATCGGCGCGATCGCCGCGGCGGCCCTACTGGTCAGCGCCCGCCTCCTGGCCGGGGACGGCTCCGGCGGCAGGATCGTGGCCCTGTGCGTCTCGGGCGGCCTCCTGCTGCTCGGCCTCTATGCCGCCCTGATCGGCCGCCCGCCGGTGCCCTCGCAGCTCATCGGCTTCTCGGCGATCGCGAGCGGCCGCGAGCCCTTCGTCCGGGCGCTGTCCGACATCTACCCCGGCGGCTACCGGATTCTCGGGAACGCGTGCGGGATGCTCGCGATGATCTGCTTGATCGTGGCGGTCGTGCTCATCACCGGCGATCTGCGTACGCCGGCCCCGGCGCCGGAGACCGGGCGGCCGGGAGGGCACTGATGGGCGACCGCCAGGCCGGTCGCCCATCAGCCGAGGAGTCTCACTGCGCCTGTGCCAGGGAGGCGCAGCCCTCCTCACCGGGTAGCAGCGGCCGGAAGGTGACGTTCCAGCGCTTACCACCGGACTCCCATGGTGTCATCTGATTGGCCTGAGCGGCGGCGTCCAGGACTGCCTTCGCGTCGGCGCCGGTCACGGCTACGCAACGGACCGGGCCGTCGCCCACGACGGCACCCGGCAGGGCCGGGCCCGGCCAGGTCATCTCCTTCTGCTGGGGCAGCTGCCCGTCGGCGTTGTACTCGAAACCGATCGCGGCCACCCCGTCGGCCGTGTAGGGCTTCGGCTGCAGGTGTACGCCGAGCGTCGCGTCCAGATCGGTGAGGTCGGCGAGCAGGCCCTTGAACTTCTCCCGGGCGGCCCGCTGGTCGGCGGTCAGTCCGTTGTCCTGAGCCTCCTGCAGCGCGTACACCTCGGTGGTCTGCGTGCCGTTGGCGGTGAGGACCGTGAACCTGGTGCTGGTCGCATCGGCGATGCCGGGCCGGCCGAAGTCCGTCTTCTTGCCGACCCCGGCGGCGACGGCCCGGTCGACCAGCTTGGCCACGTCGCCCGGGGTGATCTGGGAGATCTGGATGTTGGGCAGGGCGGGACCCGGATAGATCGCCGGGACGGGGCCTTCGTTGAAGACGCGGCCGTCGCCGTAGATCGCGAGCAGCGGCAGCCGGGTGAGCGTGACGCCCGGCCCCACGAACCCACCCGTGTACGCGACACGGATGGCGACCTGATCGGCGGCGAGATCGGGGGCGGGGGTGTCGCCGGGGGTGGAGCTCGTGGCCTGTGCGCACCCGGCGGCCAGCAGGAGAAGCGCGCCGCCGAGCAGGGCCAGGCGCGGACGGAAACCGGTCATGCGGGGTCGGACGCACAGGCCTCCGGTTCGGTTCCCCCCGACCTCCGACAGGGCGTAGGCGGCCGCAGGTCACCATGATCGCGTTTGGATCACGGAAATCACCGTAATCATGGCCCAAGATTCGGGTGATTTCCGTGATCCAAACGCGATCATGGGCCGGGCGCGATCATGGGCTGGTCACGGTCGGGGTGCGGTCACGGGAGATGGGCGCGGATCAGGTGGGCGGCTCCGGGGAACACGCCGGCGGGGCGTTGCGGGAAGCGGCCGAAGTTCGCGCCGGGCCCGCCCGGGATCGTCGCCGACTCCACGGTCCATCCGGCCGCCTCGAACAGCCCGGCGGGATCTTTCGTGCCGAACGGGCCGGGCTCACCGCGAGCGGCCCGATATTCGTTGTAGGACCGCATCGAGTCGCCGAACTCGCCCATCACGTCGGCGACGAAGGCGCTCCCCGGCGCGCAGACGGCGTACGCCGACCGGAGCAGGGCGGTCACATCGTCCGGGAAGAGGTAGAAGAGGAGCCCTTCCGCCACCCACAGCGTCGGCCGGGCAGCCGAGAAGCCGGCGGATTCCAGCGCGTCCGGCCAGTCCGGAGTGGACAGCGAGGCGGTGACGAACCGGCGCGTACACCGGGGCGGTCCGAGCGTCTCCTTGGCGGGAAACGGCGACGAGTCGATCTCGTACCAGCCGGTGGCGGGATCGAGGGGCAGGCGCCACGCCCGGGTGTCCAGGCCAGCGCCGAGCAGCACGACCTGCGGCAGCCCGCAACCCAGGACCTGGTCGTCGAACCAGCGTACGCGGACGGGGATGAACTCGTTCGGCCCGGTGACGGCCTCGGAGTTCGCCATCATCGCGTACCCGGCCGGGCCGGCGAGCGTGTCGGCGTAGGGGTCGTCGAACAGGCGGTCGGAGCGGGTGCTCTCCCGGGCGCGTACGGCGGCGATCCACGCCGCTGAACCAGCTGTCACCAGGCGATCTTAGGCGGCGAGCGTCAGGCGGTAGCCGACGCCGCGGACCGTCTCGACCTCCAACTCGGGGCCGGCCGCGCGCAGCTTGCCGCGCAGGCGTTTGACCGCGGAGTGCAGGATCGCGCTGTCGCCCAGGTAGACGCCGCCCCAGACGGCGGTGAACAGCCGCTGGTAGGTCCACACTTCGCGGGGCGGGTACGCGAGGCACGCCAGCATCCGCATTTCCAGGCGCGTCAAGGGCAGCGGCTGTCCATGCCATGTCACTCTGTAGCCGACTGAGTCGACCAGGAGGTCACCGACGACGATCGGCGCGCTGATCGCCGGTGCGACCTCGGCCGGAGCGCTCGGGAACAGCAGCGCGCGCAGCTCGTCGAGGTCGGCGCAGAGCAGCACGACCCCGCCCGGATCGAGTTGCCGCATCAACCGCTCCCGGACGGTCGCGTCGGCGGAGACGCACACGATGAGAGTCTTCTCGGCCAGTTCCATCGCAACCTCCCCAGGTGGTTGCCAAGGCATTCAGGCAACCCTTTTCGGCCGATGATGTCAACCCGATCGTCGGAACAAAGTCATCGATCTGACGACCGGGATCACCTGAGCGACCAGGTACTGCCAGACAGTTGCCTGTCGGGCGCCATTGATGGTCACCACCGTCCACAAAGATCATTGCACCATGTGTGCATTCGGGAACCGGTCGTGACGGACCGGCGGTCGGCCTTGCACGGGAGCCGCACCACTTCGCGGAGGTAAGGCCACCCGCCCGATTGCCGAAATTGGGGAGGATTGCGAATGGCACTAACCCACAGGAGCCCACACGGCTTCTTAGGTGGCGTCCGCCGGGCGCCGCTGGCCCTGCTGGCCGGCTTGATCCTGGTCGTAGGGCTGGCCCAGGCGCCGGCGACCGCCGCGCCGTCGGGGAGCAAGGCGACGGTCAGCACCGAGCTGACCGCGAAACTCGCCGCGGGTGGCAGCACCCAGTTCCTGGTCTACCTGCGCGACCGCGCCGACCTGAGCGCGGCCAAGTCCCTGCCGGCCACCCAGAAGGCCGAGCGGGTCTACCTGGACCTGAAATCCACCGCCGACCGCAGCCAGGCCTCCGTCAAGGCGTTCCTGGACGAGCGGAAGGTCTCGTATAAGGCGTACTTCATCGCGAACGTGCTCAGCGTGACCGGCGACCAGTCGCTTGTGGACGCCCTGGCCGCGCGCGGCGACGTGCTGCGGATCGACCCGGTACGCGTACACAAGCTGGAAGAGCCCACGCAGGGCACGGCGCAGGCGACGGTCGACGCCGTGGAGTGGGGCATCGCCAACATCAAGGCGCCGGACGTGTGGAGCACGTACGGCGACCGGGGTGAGGGCATCGTCGTCGCGAGCGTCGACAGCGGCGTGCAGTTCGACCACCCGGCGCTGGTGAACCAGTACCGGGGCAACCTGGGCGGCGGCACGTTCGACCACAACTACAACTGGTTCGACCCGGCCGGCATCTGCCCGACGGCCGCGCCGTGCGACAACAACGACCACGGTACGCACACCATGGGCACGATGGTCGGCAGCGACGGCGGAGCGAACCAGGTCGGCGTCGCGCCCGGCGCCAAGTGGATCGCGGCCAAGGGCTGCGAGGTCAACACCTGCACGGACACGTCGCTGCTCGCGGCGGCCCAGTGGATCGCGGCGCCGACCGACCTCAACGGCAACAACCCGCGGCCGGACCTCGCCCCGAACATCGTCAACAACTCGTGGGGCGGTGACGGCGGCGACCTGTGGTACCAGGCTTCGGTCGACGCCTGGATCGCGGCCGGCATCTTCCCGATGTTCTCCAACGGCAACGAGGGCCCCGGCTGCAACACCTCCGGTTCCCCGGGCGACTACCCGGAGACGTACTCCGCCGGCGCGTACGACATCAACAACGCGATCGCCGGCTTCTCCAGCCGCGGCGCGTCCGCTGTGGACGGCGGCCTCAAGCCGAACATCTCGGCCCCCGGCGTCAACGTCCGGTCGTCGATCCCCGGCGGCTACGCGGCCTTCAACGGCACCTCGATGGCGTCCCCGCACGTGTCCGGTACGGTCGCGCTCATCTGGTCGGCCGCGCCCGCGCTCAAGGGCGACATCGCCGCGACCAAGGCGCTGCTCGACTCCACCGCCACCGACACCGACAACACCAGCTGCGGGGGCACCGCAGCCGACAACAACGTCTTCGGCGAGGGCCGGCTCAACGCCTTCCTCGCGGTGACGAACGCTCCGCGGGGCCCGTCCGGCACCGTCTCCGGCGTCGTCACGGACGCATCCACGGGTACGCCGATCGCCGGCGCCACCATCACGTCCGGTACGCGTACGGCGACCTCGGCCGCCGACGGGTCCTACTCGTTGACCGTGCCCGCCGGCGACCAGCCGGTGACCGTGACGAAGTTCGGCTACCACGACGCGACCGCCACGGTGACCGTCACCGACGGCGGCACGACGACGCAGGACTTCGCGCTGACCCCCGCCCCGAACGTGACGGTCAGCGGCAAGGTCACCGACGGCTCCGGCCACGGCTGGCCGCTCTACGCGAAGATCGTGATCCCCGGCCACGCGCCGGTGTTCACCGATCCCTTCACCGGCAAGTACTCCGTGGTCCTGCCGGGCAACACGACGCACACGTTCACCACGTCGGCGCAGGTGCCGGGCTACAGCACGACCACGACCTCGGTCACGCTGGCGGCCGCGGCCAAGACGGTGAACCTGGCGCTGCCGGTCGCGGCCGACTGCACCGCCCCCGGGTACGCGGTGAACTTCAGCTCGCCGCTGCTGTCGCAGTCGTTCGACGCGACGACGACCCCGGCGGGCTGGACGGTCGCCAACGCCACCGCGACGGGCGGCTGGCAGTTCAACGACCCGGGTGCGCGGGGCAACCTGACCGGCGGCACGGGCGGCTTCGCCATCGCCGACAGCGACAAGTTCGGCTCCGGGACGACCATCGACACCTCGCTGGTGACCCCGGTGGTGGACCTGACCGGCCAGTCGCTGCCGTACCTGAAGTTCAACAGCGACTACCGCTCGTTCAGCAACTCCTTCTCCGATGTGGACGTCAGCACGGACGGGACCACGTGGACCAACGTGTTCCACGAGTCCACCACGTCCGTACGCGGTCCGCGCGTGGTCCAGCTGGCCCTGCCGCAGCTCGCGAACGCGGCCACGGCCCAGATCCGGTTCCACTACAAGGGCACCTGGGCCTGGTGGTGGGAGGTGGACGACGTCAGCGTCGTCAACCGCGCCTGCCTGCCGACCCCGGGCGGCATCGTGTCGGGCTTCGTGACCGACGCGAACACCACGGCGGGTCTCGTCGGAGCGAAGGTCGGCTCCGGTGACGTGCCGGCCGACACCGCTCTCACCGTCGGTACGCCGGACGACCCGGCGGCCTCGGACGGCTTCTACTACCTCTTCTCCACCGCGACCGGTGCGCACCCGTTCACGGCCACGAAGAGCCCGTACACGGCCGTGTCCAAGTCGGTGACGGTGGTGGCCGACAGCGTCAAGCGGGCGGACTTCGCCCTCAAGGCGCCGCGACTGGAGGTCTCACCGGCGACGGTGCAGTCGTTCCAGCCCTACGGCAGCGTACGCAAGACGACGGTGACGCTCACCAACACCGGCTCCGCGCCGGCGACCGTGAACGTCCTGGAGCGCAACGGCGGCTTCCAGATCCTCAGCCGTACCGGGGCGAACCTGGTCACGAACAAGCTGCCGGGCAAGGCGAGCATCGCCCTGCGCGGCGTGAAGGCCGGCATCAAGGCCCAGCCGGCGGCCTCGCCGTCGGACGCCTGGACGTCGATCGCCGACTACCCGCAGGAGGTCTTCGACAACGCCGCGGCGACCTTGAACGGCAAGGTCTACTCGGTCGGCGGCGGCATCGACACCGGCCTGGAGAACAAGGCGTACGTCTATGATCCGGGCACCGGCGCGTGGGCGGCCCTGCCGAACATGCCCGTCGGCCGGACCAAGCCGGCGGCCGTGGCGACCGGCGGCAAGATCTACGTCCTCGGCGGCTGGTCCGCCTCGGGCGCGCCGGTGAACACGGTGGACGTCTTCGACCCGGCCACCGGGGCGTGGAGCACCGTGGCGGGCGCCGTGAACCCGGCACCGCGGGCGGCGGCCGGAGCCGGTCTCGCCAACGGCAAGATCTACCTGGTCGGCGGCTGCACGGACGACGCGTGCGACCACTCAGCCGACAACGTGGTCTTCGATCCGGCCACCGGGGCGTTCAGCGCGGCTGCGGCGTACCCGCAGAGCGTGGCCTGGATGTCCTGTGGCGGCATCGGTTCGAAGGTCTACTGCGCCGGCGGCTCGGGTGACGAGGACTTCACCAACGGGTTCTCGTACGACCCGAACGCCAACGCCTGGTCGCCGATCGCCGACATGCCGATCGACCTCTGGGGCTCGGCCGGTTCCGCCGCGGGCGGCCTGCTGGTCCTGGCCGGTGGTGTGACGGGCGGCTCGACCGCGATCACCAACGAGACGATCGCGTACGACCCGGCCACCAACGCGTGGACGAACGCGCCCAACGCCCAGTTCAGCGTCTACCGTGGCGCGGGGTCGTGCGGCGCGTACAAGATCGGTGGCTCGCCGTCGTCCTTCGTGGGCTCGGCGGACTCCGAGGTCCTGCCCGGACTCGAGCAGTGCGACGAGGCGTCGGACGTGCCGTGGCTGAGCGAGACCCCGGCCACGTTCACGATCGCGGCGGGCAAGTCCAAGGCGATCACGGTCTCGCTGACCGCGACCGCCGAGGCGGGCGTCGCCCAGCCCGGCAAGTACACCGGCCAGCTCGGGTTCTCGGCGGAGACGCCGTACCCGGTCGGGACGGTCGCCGTCGAGATGAACGTCTCGCCGCCGCCGTCCTGGGGCAAGATCACCGGCACCGTCGCCGGGCTTTCCTGCAGCGGCACCCACGTGGGCGTCAAGGCCGTCGTCCAGCTCAACTCGCAGACCACGCCGGGCGTGAAGTTCACGCTGCACGCGGCAGCCGACGGGTCCTACGAGTACTGGATCCCGAAGGGGACGTACCAGATCATCGTCGCCAAGGACGGGTGGATCCCGCAGGCGGGCACGGTGAAGATCGAGGCAGGCATCGTCAAGACGGTGGACTTCCTCCTCGACTCCGACCCGCCCTGCCCGAGTGGCATATAAGTTCGGATAGCCAAGCCGGCGCCGGGTCTCTCCAGGAGATCCGGCGCCGGCTTCCTCCAATTCAAGATCAAATTCATGTCCCGGGTTCGTCGATCTCACTTCCGCTCCTCCCGCGGGAGACCGTTCCGCCCCTATCGCTGCGCTCCGGGGACTCCACTGCCAGGTTTCTGGGGCGAAGCATCGTTCACCGTCGCCTGGTCACCGTTTCGCCCCAACCCCCGCCCGGCCTTTGTCGCGACTGTCCGATATGGCGGCCGGGTGGATCGGCTCGTCGGTGATCGTTCGCGGTGGGGATGTAGTTTCGGGACCCATCCTCTCGATCACGCCGTCCCGCGGTCGGCCGTTGCCCGTGATGCGGGAACGATCTTCCGCCAGATGGGCACGAGGCGCTGATT
>NZ_AUAX01000037.1 GCF_000428945.1 Hamadaea tsunoensis DSM 44101
AAGACGCGTGAGGTGTAGCCGGAGCCGGTCAGCGTGCTCCGGAACCGTAAACGATCATGCGCGGGGCGGCCAAATTTACACCTCAGCCGTAAATGATCACCCCGTTCGACGCCCACCGCCCACAAGTCGGACAGTCGCGACAAAGGCCCGGGGTGCAGGGGTAGACGGTGACCGGACGACGGAGAAGGATGCGTCGCCCCAGAAACCTGGCAGTGGAGTCCCCGGAGCGCAGCGATAGGGGCGGAACGGTCTCCCGCGGGAGGAGCGGAGGTGAGATCGACGAACCCGGGACATGAATTTGATCGTGAATTTGTCCCGGCGACCCTGCGTAAGGACAAGGATCGCCGGGACAACGAAGGTTCAGACCGCGGTGAGGGAGAAGTCGTCCAGTTGGATCCAGATGTCGCCGTGGTCGGTCCAGACCCCGGCGTAGACGACGACGTTGGTGTTGGCGCCGCTGTTGAAGTTCACGACGACCCTGGTCCACGGGCCCACGGACGTGTAGTGGGCCTCGCTGATCACGGTGTTCCCGGTGGTACGCGCACCCAGGAAGCCGTTGTCGCTGTTGGCGGAGGTTCGGATGAATCCGGTCAGCTGGTAGCTGGTGTTGGCCGTGACCGGGACGGTCTGGTGCACGTCCTGCCAGCCGGCGTTGTAGCGGGCGAAGGCGTTGCGGTCACCGGAGTAGCCCCAGTGTGAGTTGTCGATGCCGCAGTTGCCGTTGCAGGCCCAGAATCCGCCCGTGCCGGTGCCGTTGAGGGCGCCGCGTTCGAAGCTGGGGTCGCCCATCAGGTTCGGCTTGACGATGGTTCCCGCGGTGTTGATGCGTACCTTCATCAGGTAGACGTTGTACGGGTCCCACTGCGACATCGTGAAGTAGATGGTTCCGTTGGCGCTCCACGGATGCATGAAACCGCCGTAGAGACCGGGGTAGTCGGCCGAGCTGACCACGATCTGCGCCGCGCCCCACGGGCCCTGCGGGCTGGTGGCCGCGCGCAGGATGATGTCCTCGCCCTGCAGGTACATCATCAACCACTTCGAGCTGTACGCGTCGTAGCGTACGGACAGTTCGGAGACCGGAGCGGAGACGATCGCGGTGGCGGCGGTGTCGGCGCCTGAGACCCAGCTGCTGCCGTTCCAGTACTGGTACGCGGACTGTGTCAGCATCGACGCCTCCGCGACCCGGGCCACGTACGCGCTGCCGCTGCGCCCGCTCGGCGTCCCGTAGACGTAGACGTAGCCGCCGTCGCGGGCGAACGCCTGCTGCTGGAAATGGTCGGTCAGCGACGGGTTGTTCCAGGTCGGCGTACCCGAGGTGGACCACGTGTTCCCGTTGTCGTCCGAGTACGCGATCCGCGCGTAGTCGGTGTCCCAGGAGCCGGGCGGGCCCCAGTGGTGGACGGACATGTACGAGACGTACTGGCGGCTGCCGACGGCGATGCCGGCCGTCGGGATCTTCGTGACCTCGCCGGTCCCGTCGGGCTGGTGCAGGCCGGGCAGGATCTCCCGGGCCCGGCCGTCGGCGGCGGTCACCGCGCTGGCGAAGTCCATGCCGTTGTCGGGGGTGGTGTCGGAGGAGCGCAGCAGGACGTTGCTGCGCCAGTTGGCGTCGCCGGCGCCGAGGGCTCCGCCGCCGGGGCCGACCCAGGCGTCGCCGAACGTGTCGCCGAACAGGGCCATGACCTGGCCGGCGTTGTTGTCCCACAGGATGCCGAGGTCGGTCGCCTTGACGTTCCAGCGGCCGTAGGTGTTGTTGGGCGAATCCGGTCCGGTGATCTTCTCGATCACCGTGGCGCTGGTGTGCGCGCTCGTCGCCGCGGCGGGTTGCGCGGCGAGCAGGAAGGTCGCCCCGGCTGCGAGAGCCAGGAGACCGGCGGTGGAGCGGGGGATGGACGTGAGCAAGGCCGTACTCCTCCCGATACCGGGCGCCGGAGGGGTTCCGGCGCCCGCCGCTGTGTGGAGACCGGCGTTACGAGGGCAGGCGGGGCGGCTGCGCGCCGAGGTCGGGCACCGGGGCACTGCCCAGGTGCACCTCCAGGTCGTCGGCGCTGGGCGTACGCGGGCGCCGGGCCGTGGGCCGGTCGAGGTAGAACAGGGCCGTGGAAGCGATGTCGTCGCGCAGGGGCAGGTAGCGCCAGCCGGACCGCCAGCCGAGTGCCTGGATGTCGACCCGCAGCCGCTGCGCGAAGTGGATCGGGTCGGGCAGGTGCCAGCGGTACATGCCGAAGCGCTGCTGGCTCACGTAGAGGCCGTCGGGCCGGATGACCTGCGGCATGCCGAGGTAGGGCGTGGAGAACTCGGTGTAGCCGCGACCGGGTACGTCGAAGTTCCAGGCGCCGCCGAAGTAGTCCTCGGTGCCGGTGCCGCAGATGGTGGGGTAGTCCTCGTCGTCGTCGAGGTAGAACTTGATCTCGCCCTCGCCCCACCAGCCGTTGCTGTTGACGCCCCAGGCGAGGTAGGTCCCGACGTAGTGGCCCGCCCCCTCGACGCCTTCGATGATCGTGTGCGGCTTCAGGTACTCCAGCGGATTGCTGCGCCGCCATTGGGCGTGCAGGTAGCCGAGGGCCGAGTAGTCCCCGCCGATCTCGTACGTGATCTGGTAGTAGACGCGTACCTGGACGGTGGACAGGTTCTCGACGGTGAGCCGGGCGCCGTCCTGGAAGGGCATGGGCCAGTAGGAGTTGAAGCCGCCGTGCGGGTTGGCCGCGATGACCTGCGAATTCACCTGGGCGAACTCGCCCCAGCCGGAGCAGAAGAAGTCGCCGTACGGCACCTCGACCGCCGGTTCGGCGGCCCCGTCCCAGTACGCGCGCAGCAGCAGCGTCCGCCAGTTGTCCTTGTGGGTCGTGATCCAGATGTGCGTGATCTTGCCCGCCCCCGGGATGTTCGCGAGGTCGAAGGTCGCGCCCGGCGCGATGTCGACGCTGGGCGAGATCTTCCAGCCCGGGCCGAGGTCGCGGGCGCAGTCGGCACCCGTCCCCTCGGTCGCGCGACCGCCGCCGCCGGCCGACCCGTCGAAGTTCTCGGGGCTGATCGACCGCGTCCGCACCGGGCGTAGGCGGGCGACCGTGCTCAGATCGGGGAAGCTGCTCGTCATGGAATGCGCTCCAACGGCGTTGTCGGGTACCTGTTCGTGCAATCGATTTCATTAAGGTAGAGTTGGCGCGCGGCCGTGTCAACGGTGACGGTCCGCGATCCCCCTGTGGCCGGCGAGATCGCTGAGGAACGTGATGGCAACGATTTATGAGGTCGCAGCCCTGGCCGGTGTCTCGCCCGCCACGGTCTCGCGGGTCTTCAACGGGCAGAACGTCTCCGCCGAGAAGGCCAAGCGCGTACGCGAGGCGGCCCGGTCGCTGTCGTTCACGCCGAGCCGGGTCGCCCGGACGCTGCGGATGCAGAGCTCCGAGGTGATCGCGCTGGTCATCCCGGACATCGAGAACCCGTTCTTCACCTCGATGGCCCGCGGTGTGGAGGACGTGGCGCAGGCCGCCGGCTACTCGGTCGTGCTGTGCAACTCCGACGAGGACCACGGCAAGGAGGCCCGCTACCTGGACATCGCCATCTCCGCCAACATGGCCGGCGTGATCCTCGCGGCGGCCGGGGACAACTGCGACCTCAGCGGCCTGATCGAGCGCAAGCGGCCGGTCGTGGCGGTCGACCGCAGCCCGCACGGATTCGACATCGACGCGGTGACCGTGGAGAACCGGGCGGGCGGCCGGGCCGCCACCACCGCGCTGCAGAAGCAGGGCTTTCAGCGGATCGCCTGCATCACCGGGCCCCGGGACGTCGAGACCGCCACCCAGCGCGCCGACGGCTGGCGGGACGCGGTACGCCCGACCGGCCCCGTCGAGGAGCGCTACCTCAAGTACGCCGACTTCCGGGTCGACGGCGGTCACAAGGCGATGCACGAGCTGCTGGAGATGGCGGAGCCGCCGGACGCGGTGTTCGTCGCGAACAACCTGATGGGAGTGGGTGCGCTGCAGGTGCTGTCGCCGCGCGTGGGCACCGCGCCCGCGATGGGCATGGCGGTCTTCGGCGACCTGCCGTTCGCGGCGATGGCCCCGATGGCGATCACCGTCATCCCGCTGCCCGCCCGCCATCTCGGGGTGACCGCGGCGAAGCTGCTGCTGGACCGCATCAACGGCGACGACCAGCCGCCCCGCACGATCGTCCTGCGCAACCACGCCGCCTGACGCGATTTCCCGGGAACGGCCGCCCCTGGGTGGTTGACGGTGAAATCGATTTCTGACAGGGTGTGGCCCATGCTGAGCCACTCGGCCGTCATCGGCATCGACATCGGCACCTCCAGTAGCAAAGGCGTGCTCGTCACCGCGGACGGTGTCATCCAGGCCACCGCGACCCGCGCGCACGACGTGCTCCGGCCCGCCCCGGGGCAGGTCGAGATGGACGCCGGGGTCTGGTGGGACGAAGCCGTCGGCATCGTGCGCGAGCTGCTCGCGAACCCCGGAGCACCGGCGGCGGGCGCGGTCCGGGCGGTCGGGGTGAGTGGCATGGGGCCCTGCGTCCTGGTGGCCGACGAGGCGGGTACGCCGGTCCGTTCGGCGATCCTCTACGGAATCGATACCAGAGCCACCGCGCAGATCGCCCGGCTGACCGAGGAGCTCGGCGGCGCCGAGACGATCCGGGACCGCTGCGGTTCGGCGCTGTCGACCCAGGCGGCCGGTCCGAAGCTCGCCTGGCTGGCCGAGAACGAGCCCGACACGATGCGCCGCGCGCGCCGGCTCTTCCAGCCGAACTCGTGGCTGGGCTGGAAGCTCACCGGCGCCTACTACTGCGACCACCACTCGGCCAGCCAGTGCGTCCCGCTCTACGACGCGCGCACCCAGCGGTGGTACGCGCCCTGGGCGGACCGGATCGCGCCCGGGATCGACCTGCCGCCGCTGGTGTGGCCGGGGGAGGTCGTCGGGACGGTGACCGGGGCGGCCGCCGCCGAGACCGGACTCGCCGCCGGTACGCCGGTCGTCGCGGGCACGATCGACGCGTGGTCCGAGGCGCTGAGCGTCGGCGCCCACGAGGTCGGCGACCTGATGCTGATGTACGGCACGACGATGTTCCTGATCAACACCGTGGCCGCCCCGGTGACGTCGCCGACGCTGTGGGGCACGGTCGGCGCGCTGCCCGGCACCCGCAACCTGGCCGGCGGCATGGCCACCAGCGGAGCCGTCACGACCTGGCTGGCGGACCTGTTCGGCTCGCGGGACTACGCCCACCTGCTGCGGATGGCCGAGGAGTCCGGGCCGGGCGCGCGGGGCGTACTGATGCTGCCGTACTTCGCCGGGGAGCGGACTCCCGTCGCGGATCCGCATGCCCGGGGCGTCATCGCGGGACTGACCCTCAGCCACACCAGAGGTGACCTGTACCGCGCGGCGTTGGAGGCGACGGCTTTCGGCGTACGGCACAACGTGGAGACGATGGCGGCGGCCGGCGGCGAGATCACGCGCATCGTCGCCGTCGGCGGCGGTACGCAGGGCGGGCTGTGGACGCAGATCGTCAGCGACGTCACCGGGCTGCCCCAGGTGATCCCGAGCAAGACCGTCGGCGCCTCGTACGGTGCGGCGTACCTCGCGGCGTCCTCCGTGGAGCCGGTGGACATCGCCGTGTGGAATCCGCCCGCCGCGATCTGCGAGCCCCGGGCGGAACTGCGGCCGGTCTACGACGAGCTGTACAGGCTCTATCGATCCCTCTATCCGGCCACTGTGGACATAGCTCACGCGCTCACCGCGTACCAGGAAGAGGTGGGGAAGTGAGGGAGCTCGGACCGGAGGCGACGGTCGCGGCCTTTCCCCTGGGCGGGATCGGGACCGGCAACGTGTCGATCGGCGCGCGCGGCGAGTTGCGGGACTGGGAGCTGGCGAACCGGCCCGACAAGGGCGCCCACCTGCCCTTCTCGTTCTTCGCGATCCGCGCGGCGCGCGCGGGCGCGCCGCCGGTGACGAAGGTGCTGGAGTCGCGGCTGGCCGGACCGCACGACGGCGACCAGGGCCACTACGCCGGCAGCCTCGCGGGCCTGCCGCGGCTGGACTCCAGCCGGATGCGCGGCGAGTACCCGTTGCTGCGCATCGGTTTCGAGGACGCGGAGCTCGGCGTCGGCGTGGAGCTGACCGCGTTCACGCCGTTCGTGCCGCTGGACGCGGACGCCTCGGGGATTCCCGGCGCGGTGCTGCGTTACGAGGTGACCAATCCCGGCCCGGATCCGGTCGACGTCACCGTGGCCGGCTCGCTGGCCAACCCGGTCGGGATCGTCGATCGCGACGTCTTCCACTTCCCGAAGTACGCGGGGCAGCCCGACAACACCTGGGTCGACGAGCCGGGCCTGCGGGGCATCCGCTTCGGCACCGACCTGGCCGGCACGGATTTCCGTTACGGGACAGCGGTCCTGGCCACCACCGACGACTCGACGACGGCCAAACCCCAGTGGCTGTCCGGCTTCTGGCAGGACGGCGTCCAGGTCTTCTGGGACGACCTGCGGGCCGACGGCCGGCTCGACCCCGAGACCGCCTTCAGCCTCGACCAGCCGCCCTATCCGGACTGGTTCACCCGGCTGCGCGTCGGCTCGCTCGCCGTCGCCCACCGCCTGGCCCCCGGCGCCACCCAGGCCTTCGAGTTCCTGCTGACCTGGCACTTCCCGAACCGGCGCCGCGCCTGGCAAGGCAACATCAACCTCGACAACACCAACAAGGACCTGGTGGTACGCAATCACTACGCGACCGCGTACGAAGACGCCTGGGCGGTGGCCCGGCAGCTGCGCGTACGCCTGCCGGAGCTGGAGCGCGCGACCCGGACCTTCCACAGTGCACTGTTCGGCAGCTCCCTGCCGCCGGAGGTGATCGACGCCGCGACCGCGAACCTCGTCGTGCTGCGCAGCACCACGTGCTTCCGGCTGGAAGGCGGCCGATTCGCGGCGTGGGAAGGCAGCTTCGAGCACGCCGGCAGCTGCGAGGGCACCTGTACGCACGTCTGGAACTACGCCCAGGCGGCCGCGTTCCTGTTCCCCGAGTTGGAACGCGACGCGCGGCGGACGGAGTTCGTGCACGAGACGCGGCCCGACGGCCGGATGAACTTCCGCGCGAACAGCGTCTTCGGCAACGAGCCGTGGGACTTCCACCCGGCGGTCGACGGCCAGCTCGGCGCGATCGTGCGGCTGTACCGCGAGTGGCGGTTCAGCGGCGACGACGATCTGCTGCGCGAGTGCTGGCCGGGCGTCCGGCGCGCGATCGCCTACGCCTTCGGCGAGTGGGACGCCGACGGCGACGGCGTGCTGGACAGCCGCCAGCACAACACGTACGACATCGAGTTCCACGGCCCGAACTCGCTGGCCAACTCGATGTTCTTCGCCGCTCTCACGGCCGTCGCGCGGATGGCCGCGTACCTGGGGGACGACGACGAGGCCGCCCGGTGTCGCGACGCCGCCGCGCTCGGCGCCGAGCGGATGGACGCGCTGCTGTTCAACGGCGAGTACTACGAGCAGCGCATCGACGACGTGGACGAGCGGCGGTACCAGTACGGCAGCGGCTGCCTGAGCGATCAGGTGTTCGGCCAGCTGCTCGCCCATCTCGCCGGGCTCGGCCACGTGCTGCCCCCCGACCACGTACGCAGTGCGATCGCGGCGGTGTACGCCCACAATTTCCGCCCCGATCTGTCCGGCCACCACAGCGTCCAGCGCACGTACGCCCTCAACGGCGAAGCCGGTCTCGTCCTGTGCTCGTGGCCGCGCGGCGGCCGTCCCCGGATCCCGTTCGTCTACTCCGACGAGGTGTGGACGGGGATCGAGTACCAGGTCGCCACCCACCTCGTGATCGAGGGCCTGGTCGAGGAGGGGCTGCACCTCGTGCGGTCCGTCCGCGACCGGCACGACGGCGTCCGGCGCAACCCGTGGAACGAAGTCGAATGCGGCAACCACTACGCCCGGTCGCTGGCGAGCTGGGGCCTGGTCGTGGCCCTCGCCGGAGCCGACTACGACGCGCGTACGCGGACCCTGACCCTGCGGCCGCGGTGGGGCGGAGACGACGCCCGGCTGCCGTTCACCACCGCGACGGGCTGGGGCGAACTGCGCCTGACGCCCGTGTCCGCCGAGCTCGAACTGCTCGGCGGCGACCTCGACCTGACCGCCGTGGCGGTACACCATCCGCGGCTCGGACCGCTGGGCGCCGGTCCCGTCCTGCTGCGGCCGTACGAGATCCACCAGCTGGCACCGATCAACCCCTTGTCCGAGGAGGACTGACCATGACCTTGTACACCCTGCCCGTGCCGGTCGAGCGCCCGGCGCTGTCGCCGCGCACCGTCTACACCGTGGCCAGCGGCGACCTGCGGCCCAGCGCGAACGTCACCTGCTGGGCGGTGCAGGCCCAGCTGGAGGCCGACGTCGCCGCCGCACTGGGCGACCTGGGCTGGTCGGTGCGGCGCGCCCACGGTTTCGACGACGCCAAGGGCCACGGCTTCATCGACAGCCAGCGGTACGGCATCGAGGTCTTCCGGGGCATCCCGGCCGACGCGCCGCTCATCGTCGTCGACGCGGTCTGGCAGTACAGCCATCACGTGCTGGCCGGTCTGCGTACCCACGCCGGGCCGATCCTCATCGTGGCGAACTGGTCCGGCGAGTTCCCTGGACTGGTCGGCCTGCTGAACCTGAGCGCCAGCCTGACCAAGGCCGGCGTCGCGCACTCGACACTCTGGAGCCCCGACTTCCGCGACGACTGGGCCCGCGACGGCCTGCGTACCTGGCTGTCGGAGGGTTCCGTCACGCACGACGAGTCCCACGTACGCGACCTGCCCGCCCTCGACCCCGCCCAGCCGGAGGTGGAGCTGGGGGTGGCGGTCGCCCGGCAACTGCGTACGGACAAGGCGATCATCGGCGTGTTCGACGAGGGCTGCATGGGCATGTACAACGCCATCATCGACGACGAACTGCTCAACCCGCTCGGCGTCTTCAAGGAGCGGCTGTCGCAGAGCGCCCTGGTCGCCGAGATGCGCAACGTCGCCGACGACGAGGCGTACGCGGCCAAGGACTGGCTGCTCGAACGCGGCTTCACCTTCCACTTCGGCGCCGACGAGGCGTCGGAGCTGACCGAGGCCCAGGTGATCAGCCAGCTGAAGATGTACATCGCGGCACTGCGCATCAGCGACGACTTCGGCCTGGACGCGGTCGGCATCCAGTACCAGCAGGGGTTGAAGGACACGGTGCCGGCCAGCGACCTGGCCGAGGGCCTGCTGAACAACGGCGACCGCCCCCCGGTCACCAGCCGCGACGGATCCCGCGAGCTGTACGCCGGCCGGCCCCTGCCGCACTTCAACGAGGTGGACGAGGGCGTCGCCGTCGACGCGCTGGTGACCAACCGGATCTGGACGGCGATGGGCTTCGAGCCGGAGACCACCCTGCACGACATCCGCTGGGGCGACGACTTCGACGGCGAGTTCGTGTGGGTCTTCGAGATCTCCGGTGCCGTACCGGCCGCGCACCACGGCGGCTACCACAAGAGCTGGAGCATGCGGCAGCCGCCGATGTACTTCCCGCTCGGCGGCGGCACCCTCAGCGGCGTCGCCAAGACCGGCGAGATCGTGTGGTCGCGCGTGTTCATCATGGACGGCGTCCTGCACGTCGACCTGGGCCGCGGGCACGTGCCGGTGCTGCCCGAGGAGGAGACCCGGCGGCGGCTCGACGCCACGACGCCGCAGTGGCCGATCATGCACGCCGTCCTGCACGGCGTCGGGCGCGACCAGCTCATGGCCCGGCACAAGGCCAACCACGTGCAGGTGGCGTACGCGCCGGACGCCGCGGGCGCGGACCGGGCCCTCGTGGCGAAGGCGGCCCTGTTCGCCGAACTCGGCCTCGTCGTGCACCTCTGCGGCGACGTCGACGTCAAATGACCCCCGGCGGCGCCCACGCGTGGATCCGCCCCGGCGCGACGGCCCCGGCCGAACCGCGCTGGGGCCACGCGGACGGTCTCCAGATCGGGCTGGATCCGGCGCTGGGCCCGCGCGGCCTGATCCGGGTCTTCGCGCCTTACCTGGACCATCCGCACGACCGGCTCGTGAACTTCATCGCGGTCGAGCCGCTGCCGGTCGGCGCCACCGACCGCGGCTATTCGGAGCTGGAGTTCAGCGAGCTGGACGGCGTACGCGGCAAGCGGTTCTGGTCGCTCGACGATCCCGCCGCGACACCGGGCGGGGAATACGCGGCGGGCGTGGTGGACGAGGTCGACGGCGTCGGGCGGCTCACCGTCTACATAGGATGCGAGCGGTTCGCCAACGGAGCCGAGGTACGCGTACGCGCCCGGTTCCGGGCCGACCGGCCGCACGAGGTGGCGCTGGCGGGGTTCCGGCTGGACTCCTCGGTGCCGCTGGACCGGCTCTACCTGTCGGCCACCATGGGCAACTGGGCCCGGCTGCGCCGCCTGCATCTCGCCGAACGCGTCGTGACGCCGGCGGAGCTGTGGCCCGGCCACCGCGGCGACGGGTTCACCGAGCACGCCCGGTTCCCGCTGTCCGCCCTGAGGCGTACCGCCGACGGTGCCGCCGTGGTCACCGCCGAGCCCGACGAGCCCGCACCCACGACGGCGGCGTACGCGGACGGGACGGACGGGCACTGGAGATACGTCGGCCGCCGGGCGGTGCAGGGCTGGCGGGCGCAGTCCCCCGGACCGGATCTCGAAGTGCTGGTCAACGGACGGTACTGCTACTGGGCCTCGCAGGCGCCCATTCCGGGCGGGACCTCCTACGAGAACTTCGAGCTGGGCGAGCCGTTCCGCGACGACCCGGACGGCCAGGAGTACGCCTTCACCGTCGAACCCCTCGACTGACCGTGCCGGCTCCTACTGGACGGCGCGCACCAGCAGGTCCTTGAGCTGTTCCTGCTGGTCGTCGTCCAGCCGGGCCAGCGGCGAGTCGATCCCCAGCTGCCGGACGACCTTGCGCCGCATCGCCGCCCCGGCCGGCGTGAGGTGCAGCAGCTTGGCCCGCCGGTCGGTGGGGTGGGGACGGCGTTCGAGCAGCCCCATCTCCTCCAGCCGGTCGGCGACGAAGGTGGCGTTGGAGGCTTCGCAGTGCATACGTTCGGCCAGCGTACGCAGGGTGCACGGCTCGGGAAGCTCGCGCAGCGCGACGGCCTGGGGTGCGGTGAGCCCGAACTGCTCGGCCACCCGCCGCACGTGTCGTTCGATCGACTGGGACAGGGCGTTGACAAGCCCACAGACCGCACTGTCGGACAACGCGGTCGATCGTCGCTTGGGTGGTGCCGCCATCGTCCCATCATAGCTTCCGTTCGACCCGTTACTTCGACAGCTCGAAATGTTCTGGCTTGATCGATCTCCGGGCGGACGGCGGGTACGCGCGGGTCAGGCCCCCGCCATGGCCAGGGTGGTGGACCGGCAGTCCCGGATGATCCGGTCGGACGCCTCAGCGGGCCGCTCGAACAGGGCGAAGTGGCCGCCGGGCAACGTGTGGAAGGCCACTGCGGTGCCCGCCTGCTCCACCCAGGGGAACACGTGCACGGCCGGGGCGAGCGGGTCGTCGGCGCCGCGGAGGACCGTCATCACCGCCCGGACGGGTGGGCCGGCGCGGTACGCGTACCGGTCGACGATCGCCAGGTCGGACCGCAGGGTGGCGAGCATGCGCTCGTCGAGGCCGATCGCGTCGCGCAGCACGGTCCGGGCGATGCGGTGGCGGGCGGCGCTGAGCACGTCCGGGGCCGGGCAACCGGAGACGCCCAGCCAGGACGGGCCGCCGCCGTCGCGTTCGAGGACCCGCGTCAGCTCGTACGCGAGCAGCCCGCCGAGGCTGTGGCCGAGGATCGCGTACGGGGTGGTGAGTTCGGGGCGCAGCACGGATTCCAGGTAGCCGACGGCTTCGCCGACGTCCGTGCAGCGCTGCCCGGCCGGCGCGTAGAACCGGCCGGGCAGGTCGACCGCGAGCAGCCGCCACCGGCGCGGCAGCAGCCGGGCGAACGGCACGAAGCCGGCCGCCGAGCCGCCCGCGTGGTGCAGCAGCACCAGGGTCAGCTCCGGCGGCTCGGTCCCGGCCGGTCGCAGGTCGCGCAGGCTCACGCCGGCACCCGCTGCGCCGGGGCGGCCACGGACGGGGAATCGGCCGGCAGTTCGTGGGCGAAGGCGGCCCGCAGCGTGATCCCCGCCAGCTCGCCGTGGATGTCGACGCTGCGCCAGATGCCCCCGCGCAAGGGGAGCACGCGGGTGTTCGCCAGCCGCACCGTCGCGGGCAGGCGATCTCCGGGAGACGGCAGTGCGACCGCATCGGCCGGGGCGGTGAGCACCGTCTGCATCATCCACAGCGTGTTGCTGCGTCCCCGCGACAGGCCGTCCAGCTCGTACATGAGCACCTGGGCGAGCTGCAGGCTGACGACGAACGCGTCGACCAGCTCCACCGCCGGCTGCCGCGCGCCGCCGACGCCGAGGCCCGCGACGCCCGGCTCCGCGTCGAAGTGCACGTCCGCATGGGCGGTCAGCGACGCGCGATCCACGTCCACCGCCCGGATGTGGTGGCGCCGGGTCGTGAACCCCGCGCCGTAGAACCGGTCCCCGGCCGGTCCGAGCACGGGCTCGAACCCGTCGAGCCCGGCCGCCGGGCCCGGCTCGCTCTGCGCGGCCGGATGTCCGATCTCGCAGCGTACGCGGAACCCGCCGACCGAGCAGTCGTAGCCGGAGTACGCGTCCTGGCGCTGGACCAGCCGCGCGGACAGCTCGATGCCGCCCAGGTCCTCCTGCGGTGCGCCGCCGGCCCGGATGACCGCCTTGCGGAGCACGGCCGCGGACCGCTCGGCCGGGGTGAGCCCCTGCCCGAGGGCGAGGTGGACCTCGGCCAGCTGCACGGCGAGCACCAGGGCGTCGATCGTGCTCAGATGCGGCCGCTGGTCCACACCGTCCTTCGTGGACCAGTCGGCCGGGTACGCGACGTCCACCCGCCCGGTGACGGCCGGCTGGGCCGCGTCGACGGCCAGGCCGTGGACGCGGTACCGGGACCGCTGGTATCCCCGGGAGAAGAACCGCTTCTCGCCGGGGCCGAGGTAGTCGTCGATGCTGTCGAGGAGCAGCCGCCCGTCAGCCAACGCGCTGCACCTCCGGCGAGCCGGCCAGCGCCGCCTCGTACGCGGCCACGAGGTCGCCGACCGTGCGTACGTCGGCGATCGAACGCTCCTCGCCGAACGGGTCGACGCCGGTGGTGGCCTCCAGCTGCATCAGCAGCTGCGCCAGCATGAGCGAGTTGAGCCCGGTGGCCAGCAGCGGATCGGCCAGCGTCCAGTCCGACTGGCCCTCGTCGATGAGCAGGACCGCGTCGATCTCCCGGCGGACGATCTGTTCGACCGGTGTGTCGTTCAGCATGTGATCCCTCCGTCGATGATGAGTGTCTGTCCGGTGATGAAGCCCGACTGGGCCGAGGCGAGGAAGACGACCGCGTCGACGACCTCGGCGGTGGTGCCGAACCGGCCCAGCGGCGTACGCCGGCGGATCCGGTCGCGGTTCTCGCCGGTCACCCCGGCCGTCATGTCGCTGTCGAAGAAGCCCGGCGTCAGGGTGTTGACCCGGATGTTGGCCGGGCCGAGTTCGCGGGCGAGGCTGCGCCCGAACGCCTCCAGCCCGGCCTTCGCGGCCGCGTAGGCGGCCACGCCGCGGTAGCCGCGTACGGCGTTGATGGAGGAGATGTTGACGATGACCCCGCCGCCGCCGAGCATCATGAACCGCGCGCAGCCCTGCGCGAGGACCATCGGCGCGAGCAGGTTGACCGACACCATGTCCTGCATGCGCTGCACGGCGGTCGTGACGAACAATTCCTGGTGCAGCAGGCCGGCGTTGTTGACCAGCAGGTCGACCCGGCCGAACTCGCCGTGCACCGTCTTGGCGAAGCCGCGCAGCTGGGTGAGGTCGCGTACGTCCACCGGGGACCAGTGGTAGTCGGCGCCGTACTTGTCGCGGGCGCGCTCCACGGCCTCGTTCGGCGTACGGCTGAAGGTCGCCACCCGCCATCCCTCGGCCAGCAGCCGCTCGCAGACCGCGAGGCCGAGGCCCCGGCTGCCGCCGCTGACCACCGCCACCCGGCTCACGACGCCACCCGGATCTTCTTGAACCGCTCCGAGTGCTGGTCGTCCTCGGAGATCTCCACGAGCATCGGGATCTTGTACGCGTCGAGCCGGCCCGCGCAGTGCTCGCGTACGCGCCGGTGCACCTCGCGGCGGTCGAGCGGTTCGCTGAGCTTGACCAGGGCCGTGACGACGTGCCCGGTGACGTGGCTGGGCCGCCCGGAGACGGTGGCGTCGGCGATGAACGGCAGTTCCAGCAGGACGTTCTCGACCTCGCTGGGGTAGACCTTCTCGCCGCCGACGTTGATGATCTCGGACTTGCGGCCGAGGATGCGGACGTAGGGGCCGTCGGTCTCGACCGCGTCCTGGGTGTTGAAGTAGCCCTGCTCGTCGAAGGGCGCGGGCGCGTTGAGGTAGCCGAGCATCGCCATGTCGGACCGGATCCACAGGATGCCGTCGCGGATCTGGTAGTCGAAGCCGTCGCCGCCCAGGCGGACCCAGAGGCTGTCGTCGCCGCGCGACTGGGTGGCCATGATGCCCAGCTCGGACAGCCCGTAGGTCTGCTTGAGCCGGACGTGCGGCAGCGCGGCGTGCAGCCGCTGCAGGACGCCGAGCGGCATCGGCTCGGTCCCGTAGGTGATGAGCCGCAGCCCGCTCAGGTCGTGCCGCCGGTACGCGCCGGAGATGAGCAGCATGTTGAGGAAGGTGGGCGTGGTCGGCAGCACCTCGACCCGGTGCTCGGCGATCGCCGAGCACACCGCGTCCGGCGAGCGGTCGGGCAGCGTCACGATGGCGCCGCCCTGGCTGAGCGTGTGCAGGAGGGTGTTGATCCCGCCGATGTGGTCGAGATTGAGGAACCCCAGCGTCCGCATCGCCTTGCGGACCTCGCCGTACTTCGCCAGGGCCCGGCCGAAGTCGAGCACGGTGGCCTTGCTGCGGCCGGTGGTGCCGGAGCTGAACAGGACCAGGCCGGGGACCTCGGCGTCGCGCAGCCGGTCGTAGAGGGGATGGTCGGCCAGGCGGCCGGTGTTGCGGTAGACGCGACCGCGCCCGGGCTCGACCGTGATCACGGTTTCGACCTGGGCGATCTCGTGGAACTCGGCCCTCTTGGCGGCGGGCAGCCGGGTGAGCGGCACGACGATCGCACCGGTGGCGACGAGCGCGAGCAGCCCCGCGCAGGCCTCCACGCTGCTCGGCCCTTCGAGGACGACGACCTGCCCGGGGCGGACGTCGCGGCGGTACAGGTCGGCCCGCCAGCTCTCGATCATGGTGAGTAGGTCGGAGTAGGTCCAGGTTCGTCCATCATGGATGATCGCGTCGGATGCGCCGAAGCCGTGCATCCGCTCGAAGAACCACTCGGTCATGCGTCCTCCGGTGTCTCGGAATGCGTCACGGGAGAGGTCTGGGCGGCCGCCGGCACGGGTACGCGTACCCGCGGCGCGGCCGGCCGCGAAAGCCGGTCAGCGGCATGCGGGGGAAGCCGGTCGGTGGCCGGCCGCGAAGGCCGATCGGCGGCCGGCAGGGGGAGTGGCCGCTCGCCGGCGGGCCCGGGTGCCGGCAGGAGCCGCCAGCCGCTCGCCCGAGCGACCGCCGACAGTTCCCGGTCCCCGTCGACCGCCACGGGCCACCCGGTCAGCCGCATCATCGGCAGATCCGAGACGTGGTCGCCGTACGCCGCGCAGCCCGAACCGGCCACGCCGTGCCGGGCGATGACCGCGGCCGCCGCCGTGGCCTTGGCGGCGCCGATCATGGGCGGGCCGGCCAGCGCGCCGGTGTAGCGGCCGTCGACGATCTCCGGCGCGGCGCAGCAGATCTCGTCCGCCCCGAGATCCGCGGCGACCACGTCGAGGCAGGCGGCCAGCGCGCCGGACACGAGCACGGTCCGGTCGCCGGCGTGCTGGTGGCGGCGCAGCTCGGCGAGGACCGGCTCGTGATAGAACCCGCCCGTACGCAGTTCGGCCCGCAGCCATTCGCCGGCCAGCTCGGCGACGAGGCCCGCGTCGGCGCCGGTGAAGTGCCGGAAGTAGCGGGCGTTGATCTGTTCGCGGGGATGCCCCTGCCGGCTCATCGTCGCGGCGGTGCTCGCCCAGCCGAGGTACTCGGCGGCCGGCCGGCCCAGCCGGGTCACGTAGTACCGCAGGAACCGGTGCATGGTCGACACCGTGGTGAGCGTGCCGTCCACGTCGAAGAAGGCGATCGCCCCGGGGGAGCGCGCCCCCAGGGGATGCTGCCCGTCGGCGGCGTGTGTCGATGCGCTGTGGCCCATGGGGAAATCATGGCAACGGCGGCCGCGCTGTCCCAGCCGTGAATGACACCATTGCCGCCGCCAACAGGGTCGCCGGGCGGTGTCGCGGCCGCGAAGGCGGGCAGCGTGAAACGGCCCGGGGCGAGGGTTTCCCCGGGCCGTTCGTCCTCAATGGTCAGTCGGTCGCGTCGACCGGCTGCCACCGCAGGCGCGTACCGGTGTTGTCGGGCAGGCTGCCGAACACCACGTCGGCGAAGTGGCCGCCGAAGCCGGTCACCTTCTCATCGCTCAGCTCGGCGATGACCGCCTGCCGCGACGCCACGGCCTGCGTACGGTCGAAGTCGTTCGCCGAGCCCCAGCGCGGATCGGCGAACTGGATCGGGGAGTGCAGCACGTCGCCGAACGCGATCAGCCGCTGCCCGCCGGACTCCACTACGTAGGACGTGTGGCCGGGTGTGTGGCCCGGCGTCGACCAGGCTGTCACCCCGGGAAAGACCTCCCGGCCGTCGGCGGCCGGGTTCATCCGCCGGCCCAGCACCTGCGCCCGGCGCGGATCGACCGCGCCGCTCCACCACCGCCACTCCGCCTCACCGGCGAAGAACTGCGCCCCGGCGAACACCTCCCGGTCCGCCGGGCCGCGTACCGCCCAGCCGATGTGGTCGTCGTGCAGGTGGGTGAAGGCCACGACCTCGATCCCGCCCGGCGCGACCCCGAGCTCCCGCAGGCCCTCGACCAGGCGCCCGCCCTCGATCTGCCCGAGCCCGTCGGGCATCAGATGCGCGGGTACGCGATTCCCGCCGAACCCGGCGTCGATGAGCATCCGCCGGTCCCCGTTCTCGACGAGCAGGCCGCCGACCGAGCCGGCCAGGTAGCCCTCACCGTCCAGGCAGTCGGTGCCGGCCGCGAAGTCCTGGGCCGCGGCGCCGCCGAGCCAGCGCGGGTGCATCTGCACGAGGCCGTCGGGAACGTAGCTGACCCGGATGTCCCCGATCATGATCGACCGGGTGGCGGACATCCGCGCCCAGCGTGAGTTGTCGAACACCGGGCCCCCTACTGCCGCGTACCGGTGGCGGCTGCCCGGCTGATCCGGTCGAGCAGGCGGTGGTGCGCCACGGCCGAGGCGAAGTCCGGCACCGTCGTCAGGTTCTCCTCGATGTCGGTACGCAGCTGGACGTACGCGTGGGCGACCCCGGACCACACCTCGTCCCCAGGCACCTGCCGGTACTGCGCCGGCACCGGCAGCGGCTGGAGCGCTTCGTCGCGGGTACGCGTACCGCTGAGGGTGAACTGGCCGAACTGGAGATGGCCGGTGCCGCCGGTGACGAGCAGGTCCCCCTCGGTGCCGTTGATCTCCCAGAGCAGGTTGGTGCCCGCGCTGCTGCCGCCCCGGTAGTGCAGCGCGGCGACGGCGCCGGACTCCAGGACGCCGGTGACGGCGACCTGGTCCTCGATGGTCGAGCGCAGCGGCTCGCCCGTCTCGGTGACGTGCACGGTCGGCCGCCGGGTGGCGGTGGTGGCGCTGACCGACGCGAAGTCGCCGAGGCACTGGGTGAACGCGGCGAGCGTGTGTCCGAAGGGGATGGTCAGCATCGAGGCGCCGCTGGACCGGTCGGCCAGGTACGTGCTGCGGGCGGCGTAGGTGGCGCCCCAGCCGCCGCCGGAGCCGACGAGCGTCGTGGAGAGCACCTCGCCCACGTAGCCGTCGGCGATGAGGTCGCGCAGGTAGCGCACGGCCGGCAGGGAGGTGGCCTGCAGCCCGGTCGCGGTACGCACACCCTGCTCGTCGGCGACCTTCGCGAGCTGCTCGGCCTCGGCGGTGTCGACGGCCAGCGGCCATTCGCAGTAGACCATCTTGCCGGCGGCGAGGGCCGGCAGGATGAGTTCCCGGTGCCGCGGTACGCGTACCGACACGACGACGAGGTCGACGTCGGGGTGCGCGGCCAGCTGCTCGACCGACGAGAACGCCAGCGGCACCTCGTACGCCGACCCGGCCCGGGCGGCCGCCTCGGGTGTCGTGGCGGCCAGGCCGCGCAGTTCGAACCCGTCGACGGCGCGCAGCGCGGGTACGTGGGCCCGCATCGCCCAGCCGAGATCGGCGCTCAGGCCGACGATTCCCACACCCAGCGGTTTGTAGTCACTTGTCATTAACTTACATCTCCCGATATATGGACAACATGGCTGTGCCGGGACGGCAGCACACGGCTGCCGCCCCGGCCCGAGGGGTGGTCGGCGGGGTGGTTACGCGTCGGCGGTCGCGTCCACCGGGGACGCCTGGGGCGCCAGCGGTGCCTGAGCGCGTACGCGGGGCAGCGCCAGGGCGAGGCCGACGGACAGCAGGATGAGAACGGAGGCCGTGTACACCGCCGTCTGGAGACCGTGCGACACCTGGGCCGGCGACGGGTTCGCCCCGCTCGCGGCGGCGGCGACCGCGACGAGCACGCCGAGACCGACCGCCGAACCGATCTGCAGGCCGCAGTTGGCCAGGCCGGAGGCGAGGCCCTGCAGCTCGTTCTCGACCCCGGTGGTCGCCGCGGCGAACATCGAGGTCCAGATGACGCCCTGCGCCAGGCTGAAGATGACGATGCCGGGCACCATCTGCAGGAACGTTCCGCCGTCACCGAGGAACGCGGCGAACAGGGCCATGCCGGCGGCCCCGATCACCAGGCTGATGATGATCGTGCTGCGTACGCCGATCGCCGTCGACATCTTGGCGCCGATGAGCGTACCGATGAGGATGAGGCCGCACGGCAGGATGAACGCCAGGCCGGTGCTCAGCGCGTTCCAGCCGCGGACGGTCTGCAGGGCCAGCGTGATGAAGTACGCGCTGGCGCCGAACGTCGCCATGAAGACGAACGCGATCAGCGTGCCGTAGCGCAGGTTCCTGTTGCGGAACACCCGCAGCGGCACGAGCGGGTTCGCCGTGCGGGACTCGATCGCCAGGAAGGCCGCCAGGAACGCGGCCGAGGCGAGGAAGCTGCCCAGCGTCACCGGGTCGGTCCAGCCGGCCTTCGGCCCGTTGACCAGCCCGAACACCAGGAGCAGGGCTCCGCCGGTGACCGTGACGGCACCCGGCAGGTCCAGCCCGCCGCTGCGCTGGCCCGGCGGGTCCGCGGGGACGACCCGCAGCGCGATGAGGCCGACGACGAGGGCGAGCGGGACGTTCACGAAGAACACCGCCTGCCACCCGAAGACCTGCGTCAGCACGCCGCCCAGCAGCGAGCCGACGACCATGCCGGAGCTGCCGGCCGCGCCCCACACGCCGAGGGCCTTGTTGCGTTCGGCGCCCTCCTTGAACAGGGTGGTGATGAGCGACAGGGTGGCCGGGCCGAGGACGGCGCCGCCGATGCCCTGCACCGCGCGGGCCCCCACCAGCAGGCCCGGCGCCGTCGCCAGGCCGCCCGCGACGGAGGCGACCGCGTACAGGGCGAGGCCCACCATGAACAGCCGGCGCCGGCCCAGCAGGTCGGACAGGCGGCCGCCGAGCAGCAGGAAGCCGCCGAACGTGACGCCGTACGCGCCGATCACCCACTGCAGGTCCTGACCGGAGAAGCCGACCTTGCCACCGATGTCGGGCAGCGCCACGAACACGATGCTGTAGTCCAGCGCGATGATCAGCTGGGCGAGTGCCAGCGACACCAGCACCAGCGCGGGATGCCGCACGGGGCTTGCTTGGGTCATTGTCTCCTGCACCTTCCTCGACGAACGTCGATTCGCCCGTGACCGGGTCCGCCGTCGGCGGCCGCACGGTTGATCACTTCTGTTGAAAACAATGCAGCGGAAATAGTTCTGACTCGCACTATACGGTAAGCGCCGATCGTGGTCGCTGGCAAGATGTCGGCGCACAACACGCCCGAGGAAGTGCGCAGATGTTTCGACCTTGAAACGAATCTGCTCGTCATGGCCGGGTCAGGTGCCGCTCGCTCCAGCCCTCGAGATGCCCGAGCAGGTCGACCAACTCGGCGCCGACCGGCGTCAGGCGGTAGACGGACCCGCCGTCGGAGGCCGCCGGATGATCGATGAGGCGCCGGTCCTCCAGCCGCCGCAGCGACTCCGTCAGCGGCCGATTGTGGACGTTCTCGCCGGTCGAGAGGGTGATGACCCGTTGCAGGTCGGTGTAGCGCATCGGGCCGCCCCGAAGCACCTTGAGGATGTTGACCGACCATCGCAACTTGATGACCGCGACTACGTGATGGATCGCGCCGGGCATGCTGCCTCCCCGTGGAACCGTGTCAGTTCGTATCGAAGCTATTATATTTTTAGTTCGTTACGAACTCGATGCATCCGCCCATGAATATCCTGAGCGGCAACACATCTCGTTTGACCGGTCCGGCGCGGGGTACGGGCAGGGCCACGACCGGAACGCGAACGAAGACGGGGATCGATCATGCGTACGACGGCGTGCCGGATCCCGGCGGCGGGAGCGGCGCTCGACGGCGACCTGGACAGGCCGGACGGGGCCACCGGGATCGTGCTGTTCGCGCACGGCAGCGGCAGTTCCCGGCACAGCGCCCGTAATCGGGCGGTCGCCGCGGAGCTGCGCCGGCACCGCCTGGCCACGCTGCTCGTCGACCTCCTCACGGCCGAGGAGGAGGTCGTGGACGCGCGTACGCGGGAACTGCGGTTCGACATCGACCTGCTTGCCGACCGCCTCATCGGCATAGTCGACTGGCTGGGCGGGCAACCGGAGACGGCCGCCCTGCCGGTGGGCCTGTTCGGGGCGAGCACCGGCGCCGCCGCCGCGCTCGTCGCCGCCGCCGAGCGTCCGCTGGCGGTCCGGGCCGTGGTGTCGCGCGGCGGCCGCCCGGATCTGGCCGGCCCCGCCGTGGCGCGGGTGGCCGCGCCGACCCTGCTCCTCGTCGGCGAGCGCGACCCGGAGGTGCTCCGGCTCAACGAGGCCGCCCGCGAGGCGCTGCGGTGCCGGACGCTGCTGCGGGTCATCCCGACGGCGACCCATCTGTTCGAGGAGCCGGGCACCCTGGAACAGGTGGCCGCGCTGGCGGCGGAGTGGTTCGGCGAGCAGCTTGCGCCGTGGGAGCACTCCGCCGGCCCGGCCCGGTAGCGGAACGGCCCGGCCCCGCGTACGCGGGACCGGGCCGGTGCGGCAGGACGGGTCAGCAGGCGCCGTTGTCCGTCCAGACGCCCTGGCTGTTGTTGCCGGGGATGTCACCCTGGGTCCACCACTTCGCGGTCCACTTGTGGCCGCCGTAGGAGACCACCGCACCGCCGTTGTACGCGGTCGTCGCCACCCACGCGGCGGCCGTGCAGGTTCCGGTGGGCGGGGGCGAGGACGGCGTACCGGAGCAGGCGCCCTGGTCCACCCAGACCGAGGCGGTGCCGGGGGTCTCGTTCTGCGTCCACCACTGGGCCTTCCACGTGTGGCCGTTGTAGGACACCAGCGCGCCACCCGTGTACGCCGTGCTGCTCACCCAGGCCGGCGCGGTGCAGCCGCCGGGCGGCGCCGAACTCGTCGAGGTCGACGGCTGGGTGGTGGGCGGAGTGGCACCCGCGAACCGGGCGGTGTACTTCGTGAACTCCCACGCGGTCTGCGGCACGCTGCTGCACGTACCCGACGTCGTGCTCTGGTTCGGGTCGGCGCACTGCCGGTCGCGGTTGACCGACCAGTACGTGTACCGGGCCAGGTGGTGACCGGTCGCGTAGTCGAGGACGGTCTGGAAGTCGGCCTGCCGGAAGTACTCGCCGGCGTCACTGCGGCCGTTCATCATCGACACGCCCTCGTGCGCGTACGCGTTGTCGCTGCTCCAGCCGAACGTCGTCATGAGCAGCGAGTGGAGCGCCTCGAGTGCGGCGGTCTGGCTGGACCCGCCGTTGAAGCCGCCGTCGAACGGCATGATCGAGTAGTTCGCGGGCGTGAAGCCGAGGCTCTTGGCGTCGTTGAACATCTGCTGCCCGAACCAGCCGGTGCCCGCGGCGGTTCCGGCGGTGGTCACCGACACGTAGAGGCCGGGGTTGTTCTGCTGCAGGATCTGCGCGGCGCCGAGCTCGTTGTGGACGGCCGCCGCGTTCTCGTACTCCGGCTCCTCCAGGTCGAAGTCGATCGCCTTGAGCGCGTACTTCGTGACGACCTGCTGGTACGCCGCGGCCGTGGCGGCGGGGGTGCCGCACGTCTGGCCGAGCTTCGTACCGCCGTAGCCGCCGATCGAGACGCTCACGTCGCCGCCGTTGGCGCGGATGCGGCTGATCAGGTTGGCCGCGTCGGTGTCGCCGGACACGGCCCGGGTCCCGTCCCACGTCGGCGAGCAGCCGCCGCCGTTGGGGGCGAGGATGAACGCGAGCTGGAACGCCTTCTGGCCGGTCGCGTTCATGACCTCGACCGGGTCCGGCGGGCTGTTGTCGAACGGCATCAGGTACGGAGCGGACGCGTACCAGTTGCTGGTCAGCGCGGCGTTGGCGGACGGGGCCGAGACGACGACCGCGGCGGCGACGGCGAGCGCTCCGGCGCCCACCGCGGCGAGGGCGGCCAAGGTTCGTCGGTGCACGTTCCTACCTCCTGAGCTGGGGGCTGAGCTGGGGAAGAAACTGTTAATAACCTTAATAGGTCGCGACTATACACCGACGTCAATCCCACGGGAAGACCAAGATTTCTGCCCGGAACAGCATCGTGGCCCGCCTCCCCGGTGGGGGTGCGGGCCACGGGAGCCGGCGGTCAGCCGATCGAGCGGCGACCCCGCGCGCCGGCGATGAGGAACACGCCGAGCGCCGCGAGTCCGATCTGGAACACCAGCTCGATCCAGTCCACGCCGGGGGTGGTCGCGACGCCGACGACCTGCGCGAGGGCGGTGCCGATGATGGCCGCCACGATGCCGACGACGATGGTCAGCCAGATCGGCATGTTCTGCTTGCCCGGTACCACGAGGCGGCCCAGGGCGCCGATGACGAGACCGACGATGATGGCGGAGATGATGCCCGCGACAGTCATGATGGTGCCTCCAGAGGGGATGTTTGATCGCAATTGCTGCGTTGTGTCCGCGCGGTGTTGATTCCCTGCGCGGAGTCCGGTCAAACATCGCCTCGGCAACGGCCGCGAGACGGAGGCGGAAAGTGGCGGGCCCGGGTGGGGCCCGAGTTCGCCGGCCCGCCACTCCCGCCGATCGTAGACAGTGGAGCGTCCCGAAGCGTCAGACCAGGACCGCATCCGATCTCGAACCAGGGTGGTAGGCCGCCGTACCGCCGTGGTTCGTCACCCCGCGCGGATGGATCGCGCGATGCGGTCCGCCACCAGCGCCACGGTCAGCTGCGGCGGCACCTCCGGCACCACCGGCAGGACCGACGCGTCGGCCGCGTACAGGTTGGTGAGGCCGTGGACCCGGCCCTGGCCGTCCACGACGGAACCCGCGTCCGCGCCCATCCGCGCCGTCCCGCACGCGTGGCCCATCGGCGTCGCGAACCGGCGCACGGCCGGGATCAGCAGCGCGCCGTCGGCCACCATCCGGTCCGTCCAGATCAGGGTCCTTTCCACCAGCCCGGCGTACGCGGGCCCGCGCAGGATCCGCCACGCGACGCGTACGCCGTCCGCCAGCCGCTCGGCGTCGTCCCCGGCCGCGTCCTCCCCGGCGGCCAGGCCGAACACCACCTCGGCCGGGTACGCCGGATCGGCCGACCGGATCAGCACGTGCCCGCGGGCCGCCGGGGCGGTGAGCACGGTCGCGATCGAGAACGCCGGCCGGCCGCCGAGCAGCGTACCGATGCCGGGCAGGCCCGCGGTGTCGACGTTCTCGGCCAGGAACAGGCTGAGGTCGGGGGCGAGGCGGGCATACACGGGGTGCCACGGGTCGCCGGGCCGGCCGGTTCCCGGGGTGGTCGCCGACCACAGGGCGATCACGGCGTGCTCGGCGAGTCCCCGGCCGACACCCGGCAGCCCGACCGCCACCGGTACGCCGGCCGCCGACAGGACCGCCGGGTCGCCGATGCCGGAGACCTGGAGCAGCGTCGGGGTGGCGAGCGCCCCGGCCGCCAGGATGACCCGGTCGGCCCTCACCTCGACCGGTTGCCCGTCATGGACGACGCTGACGCCGGTCACGCGATCGCCGCCCAGCCGCAGGCGCGACGCCGTCGCACCGGTCCAGACGGTCAGCCGCGGATGGTCCCGCACCGGCCGCAGATGCGTGTCCGCTGTGGACACCGCCCGGCCGTCGCGAGCCACGCTCGGGACGAGGGCGAGCCACGACTCTTCGGCCGGCCGACCGGACTCGGCCCAGGCGTCGGCCGCCGGGTCGTCGCCGAGGACGGGAAGGCCGAGGGCGTGGCCGCCACCGGTGAAGGCCAGCGCGACCGGGTCGAGCCGGTCCGGCCGCCGCACCGGCAGCAGACCGGCCAGCTCGGCGGCGTCCGCGCGGACCGCGTCCCAGCCCCATTCGGCGTACCCGGTGGCCTTGGCCCAGGCGTCGAAGTAGGACGGTCGCGGCCACAGCCCGATCGCCCCGTTCACCGCCGACGAACCGCCCACCCCGCGCCCGGTCGGGTACGCCGCCGGGCGGACGCCGGCCGCGCCGAGGAAGACCTGGCGTTCCCAGGTGTGCGGGCCGGACAGGACCGGCCGGCCGAGCGGTCGCGGGGCCGGCGGTTCGGCGCCGCCCGCCTCCAGGAGCAGGACCCGCCGTCCGGGATCGGCGCAGAGCCGGGCGGCGAGGACGCACCCCGCCGTCCCGGCCCCGATCACGACGTCGTCGAAGTGGTTCACCCGCCGTTCCCGGTGGTCAGGTCGCCCATCGCGGCGGCCAGTTCGGCGACCGTCGGGTTGCTGAACAGCGCCTGGAGCCCGTCGTCCGCGTCGGCGTGCAGGCCGAACTCGTCCCGCAGTCGGCCGAGGATGCGTACCGCGTGCAGGGAGTCGCCGCCCAGCTCGAAGAAGTTGTCGGTGACCCCGAAGTCGGCGCGGCCCAGGGCGTCGGCCCAGATCTCCAGCAGCCGCCGCTGCACGTCGTCCCCGGCGGCGACCTGGCGGGTGGCCTCGGCGTCCCGCCACGGCGCGGGCAGCCTCGACCGGTCCACCTTCCCGTTCGCGCTGAGCGGCAACGCGTCCAGCACGACGTAGTGGTGCGGCACCAGGTACTCGGGCAGCTGGTCGGCCAGCGCCGCGCGCAGCGTGCCGGGGTCGAGGCGGGACCGCCCGCCGGGCGCCCGCGCGACGATGACGTGCTGCGGCATGGCGGCCGCCGCGGGACCCTGCGGGCCGATGGCGGCGGCGCCGGTGAAGCCCGCCGCCGCGAGGGCGTCGAGCCACTGCGGCACCGAGCGGAACGGCAGGTCGCCTTCGGCGCCGCGGGCCAGCCCCTCGATGAGGCCGACGGTCACCAGGTGGACGGGCGAGTTCTCGGTCCCCTCCAGCAGCACCAGTACGCCGCCCGGCCGCAGCGCCGAGCGCAGGTGGGCCAGGGCCGCGGCCAGGTCGGCCGCGTCGTGCAGCACGTTGGCGGCGATCAGGACGTCGGCCGTCGCCGCGGGGAGGCCCTGGACCACCGGGTCGTGGTCGATGTCCCAGCGGGCGAAGTCGAGGGCCGGATGCCCGCCGAAGCGCTGCCGGGCCCGGTCGGTGAAGTAGGTGGACACGTCCGTGAACAGGTACCGGAACCGGCCGTCGGGCAGCGCCGGGAGCACCTCGGCCGTGGTGGCGCCGGAGCCCGCGCCGACCTCGGCGACGCGTACCTCGCCGGGCCGGGCGGCGACGAGCGAAGCGACGACCTCGGCGACCACCTGGTTGTGTACGCGAGACACCGGGTTGGCCGCGTACAGGGCCTCGGTCACGTCCCACGAGCCGCCGGGCAGGAGCAGGTCGAGCGGGCCGACCTCGCCGCGCAGGATGGCGCCGAGCCGGTCGGTGCTGGCCCGGAAGTAGCCCAGCAAGACGGACTGCTCGCCGCCGTCGCCCACGGGGGACAGGGCGGCGCCGAACCGGGCGTCGAGCACCTCGGCCGACAGCGGTTCGGCCGCCCGGAACGTCACGCCGTCCTCGGTGGACAGCAGTCCTTCCGCCGCCAGCAGGTCGAGCCAGCGGTGCAGCACGCCGCCGAAGCGGGGCTTGATCCCGTGGGCCGAGGCCAGCCCGGCCGCGGTCGACGCCTCGCCCGGCTGCGCGTACGCGCCGAGCTGCGCGAGCGTACGCGCGACCGCCAGGGGAGCGGCGACCGCCATCGCGCGCCACAGTTCCGCGAACCCGGCCAGTTCGGGGGCGAGGCTGCCGGCCGCCTGCGCCGCCCGCCGCCGGCCCGCGTCGAGCGCGTCGGCCAGCGCGTCGGTTCCGCCGTCGGCCCGGTCGGCGCCGTCGTCGGAACCGGCGGCCGGGACGGCGTACGCGACCAGGGCACGGTGGGCTGTGGCGGGATTCGTGCCGACGGTCACGACCGCCTCGGCGACGCCCGCCTGGCGGCGCAGGGCCGCCTCGATCTCGCCGAGTTCGATCCGGTAGCCGTTGATCTTCACCTGGAAGTCGGTGCGGCCGAGGAACTCGATGTCGCCGCCGGGCAGGAACCGGCCGAGGTCGCCGGTGCGGTAGACCCGCCGCCCGGTGGCCTCGTCGACCCGGAACCGGTCGGCCGTCCTTTCCTCGTCGGCCCAGTAGCCCAGCGCCACCCCCACGCCCTCGATCTCGATCTCGCCGGGCGTCCACACCGGACTGTCCTGCCCGGTCGCGGACCGTACGCGCATCGTCTGGTTGGCCAGCGCCCTGCCGTACGGGATGCGTACCCAGTCCGGCGGGACGGTGCCGATCGGGTAGGCGATCGACCAGATGGAACCTTCCGTCGCGCCGCCCAGGCTGACCACCTCGGTACGCGGATGCCGGGCCCGGACCGCGTCCGGCAGCCCGACCGGGATCCAGTCCCCGGACAGCAGCGCCAGCCGCAGCGCGCCCGCCTCGACGTCCGGCTGGTCGATCCACAGCTGCATCAGCGCCGGTACCGAGTTCCAGAGGGTGACCTGGTGGTCGCGTACAAGGTCGGTCCAGTGGGCGGGGTCCTGGGCGCGGTGCGGGTCGGGCACCACGACCGTGCCGCCCGCCGCCAGGACGCCGAAGACGTCGTAGACGGACAGGTCGAAGGTGAGCGACGACAGGGCCAGGACGCGGTCGGCCGGGCCGACGCCGTGCCGCCGGTTGATGTCCTGCACGGTGTTGGCGGCGCCCCGGTGGTCGATCATCACGCCCTTCGGCTGCCCGGTCGACCCGGACGTGAAGATGACGTACGCGAGATCGTCCGGCGACACCGCCGGCAGGGGGACGTCGGCGGCGTCGGTGGTACGCAGGACGCGTACCTCCGGAGGGAAGGCGAGGTCGGTGGCGGTGACCGCGAGCCGGGCGCCGCCGCGCCGCAGGATCTCGAAGCGCCGGGCTTGCGGCCAGCCGGGATCGACCGGCAGGTACGCGGCCCCGGACAGCGCGACCGCGAGGACGGCGACCACCTGTTCCCGGCCGCGCTCAGCGACCACCCCGACGAGTTCCCCCGGGCGGGCTCCGGCGGCGACGAGGCTGCCGGCCAGCGCGCGGGCGCGGTCGAGCAGGTCGCGGTAGGTGAGCTCGCCGCCGGCGTCGACGACGGCGACCGCGTCGGGCCGTTCGGCGGCCGAGGCGGCGACCAGCGCGCCGAGCGCGGCCGCGGGAATGTCCTCGGCGGTGGCGTTGGCGGCCGCCCGCTCCGCGGCCTGCCAGGCGGGCAGCGCGAGGACGGGCGGAGCGTCCCAGGTGGACGGACCGGCGAGGCTGGCGACCAGCGCCGTGTACGCGTCGAACATGTCGTCGAGCAGCCCGGCCGGGAACAGCTCCTCGACGGCGTCCCACACCAGCACGAGGCCCGCGGGGTCCTCGCCGGCCTGGTGGTCGAGCCACACCTGCGGCGTCTGCGTGCGGCCGAACACGTAGTCGCCGAAGAACGCCATGCTCTCGTGCGGGGAGGCGCCGAGCGCGCTGGTGAAGACGACCGGCATGGCCGCGCCCGGGCCGCCGCCGAGCCGCCGGGCCCGCTCGCGCAGCCCGCGTACGCCGCTGAAGGCGCTGTGCCGCAGGTCCTGCAGGAGTTGCCGGGTGGCGGCCGCGGCCCGCTCGCCGAACGGGGCGGCGGGTTCGGCGGACATCGCCAGCAGGGACACCGACGTGAAGTCGCCGATCACGTCGGCCAGCCCGGCCAGCGGCGGCCGGCTGAACAGGGTCAGGTTCAACGTCAGCGCGTCCTGGCCGCTCCAGCGCCGCAACACCTCCGCGTACGCGGTGACGAGCAGGCCGGACGGGGTGGCGCCGTGCCGGCGGCCGAGGCGCTGGATCTCGTGCCACACGGCGGTCGGGAGGACGGCCCGGCGCCGGGTGAACTCCGGGTGCTCGATCTGCGCCGGCGGCACCGCGACGGGCAGCGCCGGAGCGGGCGGCAGCTCGGTCAGCCGGTCCAGCCAGTACTCGCGGGCGGACTCGTACGCGGCCGACGTCCGGTACCGCTCGGCGGCCAGTACATAGTCGCGATAGGACAGAGGCAGCGGCTCCGGCCGGTGCCCGGGGTCCTCGTAGAACGCCCGCCAGTCCCGGAACAGCAGCTCCAGGCTCAGCCCGTCCAGGATGAGGATGTCGAGCCCGACGTGCAGCCGCGTACGCCCGCCGGGCAGCAGGCTCGCCCGGATGTCGAACAGCGGCCAGCGGTCGGCCGGCAGAACCTGGGCGCTCATCGCCGCCCGGGTCGCGTCGAGGGCCGCCGCCACCGCGGTCGCGTCGCCGTCGCGCAGGTCCGCCACGGGCAGGTCGTAGCGCAGCTCGCCGGGCAGGACGCGCTGCGTACCGTCGGCGTCGACGACCGCCCGGAGCATGTCGTGCCGGTCGACGACCCGCTGGAGGCTTTCGGCGAGCCGGCCGGCGTCCAGCTCGCCGCCGTCGAGCTCGATGAAGTAGTAGCAGGCGACGCCGCCGAGCTCGACCGCCCGCCCCCGCCCGACCCAGTACGCGTGCTGGATGTCGGTCAGCGGGAACGGCTCGTGCCGGCCGGCCGGATCGGCGACGACGTCGAGATCCGACCCCGGCGTGGTACGCAGCGCGGCGATCAGCTCGTCGCGGGTACCGGCCAGCCGGTCGCGCAGCTCCGCCGTCACCGCGCCGGGCGGCGCGAGCACCTCCAGCGACTCGCCGGCGGTCCCGGTGCCGACCCGCAGGCGTACGCCGCGCCGGCCCAGCTCCGCGATCAGTTCATGCGCGCTCACGGGTTCCCCCCTCGTCGGTCCGGCTCCGCCGCAGCGCGTCGGCCACGGCGGGGACGTGTCGGTCGGACAGCATCGTGTGGTGCGTACCGGGCAGCGTCACGGCGGCGACCGGGCCGGTGGTCACCGTGGACCAGCCCCAGTCCTCCTTCGCCGCCAGCGGATGCCCGGCGAACTCGGTCACCTCGCCGTCCCGGGCGCGGATCACGAGCATCGGCGCGCTGATCGGGGCGGCCCGGTAGCGGGAGCAGGCGCGTACCACCCAGTCGAAGACCTGCCGGACGGCCGTCAGGTCGGCGCCCGGCGGCAGACCCTCGACGTCCTCGGCGAACCACGCCGCGAGCGTCGGCCCGTCGACCTCCCGGGTCGTCAGCGGGGCCGGCACGTCGAGCACGGCCAGCGCCTCGACCACCGCCCCGGCCGCCTCCAGCTGCCGGGTCATCTCGGCGGCGATCACACCGCCGGACGACCAGCCGCCGAGCCGGTACGGCCCCGGCCCGTCGGCGCGTACCTCGGCCACGTACCGCGCGGCCAGTTCCTCGATGCCGCCGGGCAGCTCGCCGGGGGGCGGCGCCTGCAGAGCGGACAGACCTGCGCCGGTCAACCCGGCCAGGCCCCGGTAGCACAGCACCTCACCGCCGGCGGGATGCACGAAATACCACGGCCGCTCGCCCTCGCTCAGGCGTACCAGGGGGGTCCGGGCGCCGGCGCCGTCGTCGCACCAGCGCGCGAGCTGCGCCACCGTCCGCCGTTCCAGCAGCGTCCCGAGCGGAATGCGGCGCCCGAGGTCCGCGGCGGCCAGGCTGATCACGCGCAGCGCGGCGAAGGACGTCCCGCCCAGGTCGAAGAAGTCCTCGTGTACGCCGATCGCCGGCCGGTCGAGCACGTCCTGCCAGATCGCGGCGAGCGCGCCTTCGGTCGGCGTACGCGGTGCGACCGCCACGGCGCTGTCCTGCGGCACGGCGGCCAGCTGCCGCAGGGCGACCCGGTCGAGCTTGCCGTTGCCGGTCAGCGGCAGCGCGTCCAGCGTGACGATGTGCGCCGGGACGAGATAGGCCGGCAGGCCGGCCGCGAGCTCCCGCCGCAGCGCCCCGCCCTCGGCCGCCCCGACCACATACGCGACGAGCTGCTTGCCGCCGGCCGACGGGCGGGCGACGACCGCGGCCTCCTCGACGCCGGCGCAGCGCAGCAGGGCGTGCTCGATCTCGCCGGGCTCGACCCGGTAGCCGGAGATCTTCACCTGGAAGTCGGCCCGGCCGAGCAGCTCGATGTCGCCGCCGGGCCGGTAGCGGCCGAGGTCGCCGGTCCGGTACAGCCGTTCCCCGGTACGCGGATGCGCGACGAACGCGGCCCGCGTCCGCTCCTCGTCGCCGTGGTAGCCGAGGGCGACCCCGGCGCCGCCGATGTACAGCTCGCCGGGCACCCAGTCGGGCACGTCCCGGCCGGCGTCGTCCAGGATGTGCCAGGACTGGTGGGCCAGCGGGCGACCGTACGGTATGGACGTCCACTCGGGATCCATGTCGCCGACCGGGTGGAAGATCGACCAGATCGACGCCTCCGTCGCCCCGCCCAGGCTGACGATCCGGGCGCCGGGCGCGACCGCGCGCAGCCGGTCCGGCAGGTCGACCGGGATCCAGTCGCCGGACAGCAGGACCACGCGCAGGCTGGGCAGCGTCGTGCCCGCCGCGGCGGCCTCACCGGCGAGCAGCTGGGCGAGGGCCGGAACCGAGTTCCAGACGGTGACGCCGTGCTCGCGTACCGCGCGGACCCAGGCGGCCGGGTCGGCGGGACCGTCCGGCGGGAGCACCAGCGTCGCGCCCGCGGCCAGCGTGCCGAAGACGTCGAACACCGACAGGTCGAACGACAGCGCGGACAGGCCGAACACCACGTCGTCCGCGCCGATCCCGAACCGGCGCCGGATGTCGTCGATCGTGGTCGCCGGGCCCCGGTGGTTCAGCCGCGCGCCCTTCGGCCGGCCGGTCGAGCCCGAGGTGTAGATGACGTACGCGAGGTCGTCCGGCGTACCCGGGCCGGGGATGTCCACGACGGGCGCTGCGCCTTCGGGGGACACGACGGACACCGGCGCGCCGTCGAGCAGTCCGGCGACGGGGGCGTGGCCGACGACCACCGACACGCCCGCGTCCGCGCACAGCAACCGCAGCCGCTCGGCCGGCCAGCCCGGATCCATCGGCAGGTACGCGGCCCCGGCGGTCAGGACGGCGTACACGGCGATCACCTGGTCCCGGCTCTTCGGCAGGACGACGCCGACGATGCCGCCGGGGCGCGTACCGGCCGCGACGAGCCGGGCCGCCAGCGCGTTGGCCTTCGCCTGAAGGTCCGCATAGGACAGTTCGCCGGCATCGGTGCGGACGGCGATGCGGTCCGGCCTGGTTCGGGCATTGCGATCCGGTCCAGTGTGGAGCAGTTCAGCGCTGGGTACGCCGGTGGCGGCGTTGATCCGCGCCCGCAGCGCGACCTGCGCCGGTGGGGTGAGGTCCAGCGCCTCCGCCGCCCAGGCGGCGTCCCCGGTCGCCAGCTGCTCCACCGCCCGCCGGTACGCGTCCTGCATCGCGTCGATCAGCCCGGCCGGGAACAGTTCCTCGTAGACGTCCCAGGTGATCCACAGGCGGCCGTCGTCCAGCTCCCAGAACTCGGTGTCGATGAGCGTCTGCGGCGTCTCCAGGGTGCTGTGGAACGGCCGTCGCGCCGGGCCGAGGAACAGGGCGCTGCCGATCGCGTACGGGCACACGGCCCGGCCCAGCGTCCGGCGGCTGCGGTTCAGCTCCTGCAGCACCTTCACGCCGCTGTAGGCCAGGTTGCTCACGTCGGCGAGGATCGTCGCCTGCAACCGGCGGAAGCGGGCGGCCATCGGCTCGGCCGGGCGCCAGTCGACCTCCAGCGGATAGAGCGACGCGAAGTTGCCGAACACCTCGCCGACGTCCTCGTGCAGCGGCAGGCGGTGGGTCACCATGTTGTTCAGCAGGAAGTGCCGCGATCCGCTCCACAGGGCCAGCACCTCCGCGTACGCGCCGAGCAGCACGCTGGTCATGCTCAGCCCGCGGGCGGTCCCGTGGCGCCGCAGGCCGTCCCAGATCTCGGGGGCGAACAGCAGTTCCCGGCGGGTCAGCCGGGACCGGTCGTGCAGCCCGGCCCCGGTACGCAGCGGCACCTCGGGCGCGGCCGGCCAGCCCGGGATGCGGTCGTGCCAGTACGCCTTGGCCCGCTGTCCGGCCGGCGACTCCTCCAGCTCGGCGAGGGCGAGTACGCACTCCCGGAACGTGACGGCCGGCGCCGGCGGGTCGTAGCCGGGCTCGGCGTACCGGCGGAGGGCTTCGTCCACGAGGCCGAAGGCGCTGCGGGCGTCGGTGAACAGGTTGTTGTTGTTGTAGTGCAGCCGGTCCCGGGTCCCGCCGGCGGTCGCGTACCGGGTGATGTGCGGGAACAGCCAGGGCCACACGTCGTGCGGCGGCTCGGTGCGCTCCAGTTCGGCACGGGTCGCGAGCATCCGCCGTTCGGCCTCGGCCGGCGGCAGGTCGCGCAGGTCGGCCACGGTGACCCGGACCGGGGTGAGGTCGGTGACCGGCTGGAGCGTCAGGTCCTCGCGGGCCACGACGATGTCGGCCCGCCGCCGGGCGACCGCCGCGTTGAGGGCGGCCTCGAACCGCGCCGGTTCCAGCTCGTCCAGGTCGAACTCGACGTACTGGTGCGGGCGTACGCGGAACTCGAAGCCCGGCCGGCTGCCCATGAGGAAGGAGGTCTGCAGGTCCGAGGCGGGGAAGGGCTGATCGCGGGCCGCCGGATCGGGCACGGCCCGGGGCAGGTCCGCCGGGCCGGGCGGCGCGGCGAGCAGTTCGATGATCTCGGGCTTGCGGTCGGCGATGAGCGCCCGCAGGTCCGGCGTGAGCGTGCCGGGCGGGGCGGCCACGCGCAACTGGCCCGGCCCGGCGAGGCTGAGCCGGATCCCCCGGCCGGCGAGCTCGGCGAGCAGCCCGTCCACTCCGGCGATCACAGCGTCAGCACCTCCAGCCCGGTCGTGTCCGCGTCGGCCTCGGCGCGCACGCCGAGCAGCACGAGGTGGCGGCAGATCAGGTCGCCGACCTCGCCGGCCGTCGCCCCGGCGAACAGGTCGTCGGGGGAGACGTCGGCGCCGAAGTCGGCCAGCACGACCTGGCGCAGCCGGACGGTCAGCAGCGAGTCCAGGCCCAGCTCGTTGAGGCGCTGTGCGGCGAGGCCCGGCCGGATGCGGTCGCGGTCGGCGGCGGACAGGCCGAGCAGGTCCACGAGGTGTGCGAGCAGGCGGTCGAGGACGAGGGCGTGCGCCGCCACCGGATCGGCCGCGGCGGTCGCCACGAAATCCGGCAGCGCGGCGTCCGGCAGCGCGAAGCCCGGCGGCACGGCCCGGCCGGTGTCCGGTGTGGACGGCGTACCCGCGAGGTCGGCGAGGACGGTGTCGGGCACCCGGCGGCCGCCCGCGACGGCGTACCTCGGCCAGTCGACCTCGGCGATCGCGACCGCGGCGGCGCCGGTGTCCAGCCGGTCCAGGGCGGCGAGCGCGGCGGCCGGATCGAGGGCGTGCACGCCCGCCGCGGCGAGCCGGTCGAGGACGCGGTCACGGTCGGCCAGGCCGCCGTCGCGCCACGGTCCCCAGGCGACGCTCAACCCGGCCAGCCCGAGCCCCTGCCGGTACGCGGCCAACGCGTCCAGGAAGGCGTTCGCGGCCGCGTAGTTCGCCTGGCCGGCCGAGCCGGTCACCGAGGCCAAGGAGGAGTACAGGACGAACAGTTCCACCGGCGCCGACCGGGTCCGCTCGGACAGGTGCCAGGCGCCGCGTACCTTCGGGTCGAGGACGGTCGCGAAGCGCTTCGGGGTCAGGTGGGTGAACGGCGCGTCGTCGAGTACTCCGGCGGCGTGGATGATCCCGCGCAGCGGCGGCAGCGTACGCCCGATCGTCTCGACGAGCGTGTCGACGTGGCCCGGATCGGCCACGTCGGCCGCGATCAGCTCGACGGTGACCCCCTGTGCCCGCAGCGCCCCGACGGCGGCGGGCGGCTCGGCCGGGACCGACCGTCCGGTGAGGACGATCGTGCGGGCGCCCCGCCCGGCGAGCCAGGCCGCGGACCTCAGGCCCAGCGCGCCGAGGCCGCCGGTCACCAGGTAGGTGCCGTCGGCCCGCACCGGCAGGCCGTCGCCGCGCGGAGCCGGTCGCAGGCGGGCGGCGTACCAGGTGCCGGAGCGGTGGCACAGCCGGCCCGAGCCGCCGAGCGCGTGGGCGTACCGGCGGATCTCGTCGGCACCGGGTTCCACGGCGTCCGGATCGAGGTCGACGTGCACGCAGGCGAGATCGGGGAACTCCGCGGCCACCGCGCGGGCCAGGCCGACGGTCGGGCTCTGCTCCGGCCGTTCGAGACCCCCGTCCGGGCCGGCGACGGCTCCCCGGGAGAGCACGACGATCCCGGGCGGGCCGGGCTCCGCGACGACCGACCGCAGCCGTGCGGCGACCGCGTCCGTGACCGCGTACGCGGCGGTGGCCGGGTCGCCCTCGGCCTCCCCGGCGGCGACGATCTGCCAGCCCGCGGCCGATCCGGCGGCGGCGGACGCGTCCAGCGCCTCCCATCGCAGCACGTACGCGGGCGCGGGGGCGACCGTGTCGGCGGCCCGCAGGCGTACACCGGTCGCGAGACCGAGCACCGAGCCGTCGGGGTGCAGGATCGTGAGGTCGGCCCGCGCGTCGCCGCCGGCGTCCCGGCCACGCCAGGAGGCCCGGCAGCGTACGGCCGACGGGAGGTCGCCGGCCAGCCAGAACGTGTCGAGTCCGACCGGCCGCAGCGGCTCGTCCCCGGCGTGCAGCACGACGAGCGGGTGGAAGCACGCGTCGAGCACGGCTGCCGGGCGGTCCGCCTCGATCTCGGCGACGGCCTCGGTCCCGGCGGCCCACAGGCGGCGTACGCCCCGGAAGCCGGGCCCGTGGTCGAGGCCGAGAAGGCGTGCGCGGGCGTACAGGTCCTCGACGGAGTACGGGGGAAGGTCGGCGGGCGGGGGAGCGGCAGGGCCGGGTGCCGCGGCGGCCCTCGCGGTCGCGTGCTCCACCCACCCCGCCCCGGTACGCGCGAACAGCCGCACGGTCCCGTCCGCGCCGACCGAGGTCTGCAACCGGACGGGCGCCCCGAGTTTCAGTCCACGATGGATGCTCAGTCCGGCGACGGCCGCCCCGCGACCGGTCTCCCGCACGGCGTCCAGGGCCCACAGCGCGTACGCGGCCGCCGGCAGCACCGGTTCGCCGTCCACCCGGTGTTCGGCCAGGGCGGCCAGGTCGGGTGCGGCCGGCGTGGACGCGTACCGGTGCTCGTCGAGGCCGGCGAGGTCGATCGGCGTACCCAGGAGGCTCGGACCGTCCGTGGTGGCGGGATCGAGCCAGTAGGTCGTGTGGGTGAAGGCGGTCGCGGGCGGTACGGGACGTGCGGGCGTGGCCGGCTCTTCGAGGACGACGTGGGCGTTGGTGCCGCTGATGCCGAAGCCGCTGACCGCCGACCGGCGGACGCGGCCGGTCGCGGGCCACGGCTCGGCGGCGGTGGCGAGCGCGATGTTCGGATTCCAGTCCGCGCTCGCCGTGGGCGTCTCGGCGTGCAGCGTCCTCGGGACGATCCCGTGGCGCATCGCGGCGGCCATCTTGATGATCCCGGCGACCCCGGCGGCGGCCTGCGTGTGCCCGATGTTCGACTTGACCGTCCCCAGCCGCAGCGGGTACGCGCGGACGGCGTCCGCCGGGGCGTAGGTGGCGATGAGCGCGTTGGCCTCGATCGGATCGCCGAGGCTCGTGCCGGTGCCGTGGCCCTCGATGACGTCGACGTCCTCCGGCCGCAGTCCGGCGTCGGCGAGCGCCTGCCGGATCACCCGCTGCTGGGCCGGCCCGCTCGGTGCCGACAGCCGGCTCGTGCGCCCGTCCTGGTTGATCGCGGTGCCGCGGATGACCGCGTACACGGGATGGTGGTTGGCTTCGGCGTCGCTGAGCCGTTCGAGAAGGAGCATGCCGATGCCCTCGGACCAGCCGGTGCCGTTCGCCGACGCGGCGAAGGCGCGGCAGCGGCCGTCGGGGGACAGGCCGCGCTGCCGGGCGAACTCGACGAGGGTGTCGGGCGTGGCCATGACGGTGGCCCCGCCGGCCAGGGCGAGGCTCGTCTGCCCGGCCCGCAGCGCCTGAACCGCCAGGTGGACCGCGACGAGGCTGGACGAGCACGCGGTGTCGACCGTGATGGCGGCACCCCGCAGCCCGAGGGTGTGCGCGACGCGCCCGCTGGCGATGCTCGGCAGGCTCCCCGTGACCAGATGCCCTTCGTACGCGACCGGGTGCGGTCGCGGTCGCCGGCCGTAGTCGCTGTACATGATCCCGCAGTAGAGGGCGGTGTCGGAGTCGCGCAGATCGGCCGGGTCGATGCCGGCGCTCTCGACGGCGTGCCAGGTGACTTCGAGCAGCTGGCGGTGCTGGGGATCGGTGGCGGTGGCTTCGCGGGGGCTCATGCCGAAGAAGGCGGCGTCGAAGCCGCCCGGATCGGCCAGGAAGCCGCCGTGCCGGGTGGTCGTCGTCCCAGGGTGGTCAGGATCGGGGTGGTACAAGGTTTCCACGTCCCAGCCCCGGTCGGCCGGTAGCTCGCCGATTGCGTCGATCCCGGCCGCGACGAGGTCCCACAGCTGCTGCGGTGTCGTGACACCGCCGGGGTAGCGGCAGCCCATCCCGACGATCGCGATCGGCTCCGCCCGCCGCGCCCGCTCCTTCGCCAGCTGCTCCTGCGCCTCCAGGGCCCGTGCCGTCGCCGTACGCAGGTATTCCAGGAGCTTCTCGTCATCTGCCATCGTGGACCGCCCCGTTGTCGGTGGAGTTGCCGCCGGCCGGCCGGGAGCCGTCGGCGAGCCTGTCGATGAGGGAGAACAGTTCGTCGGCCGTGGCCGCCTCGACCCGGCGTACGGGCAGGTCGGCGGGGGCGGACAACCGGCGCAGGAGGTCGTCGAGGCGCCGGACCGCGGCCCGCCGCTCCGCGTCGGGCAACCGGAGCAGGGCCTCCTCCCAGCCGCGGACGTCCACAGGGGACGGATGCGCGGGGGCCGGTGTCGCGGCCAGGTGCCGGGCGAGGTCGGCGGGGGTGGGATGGTCGAAGGTCGCCGTGGCGGACAGCGTCAGGCCGGTGCCCGCCGCGATCCGGTCGCGCAGTTCCAGCGCCATCAGCGAGTCGAGGCCGAGGTCGAGGAAGCCCGTCCCGGCCGGCAGCGCCGTGTTGTCGGAGTGGCCGAGCACTCCCGCCGTCGCCCGCAGGATCAGATCCAGCAGCGCCGGCTCCCGTTGCGTCACGGGCAGGTCGGCGTACGCGACGGGCTGCGGGACCCGCTTCGCCGGTGCGGCCGGCCGGCGGCGCAGGATCGGCGGCGGATCCGCGTCCGCACCGAGATCCCAGGCCGCGGCGGCCGCGTACGCGCCGGGCAGGCCGAGGGCGGCGTCGAACCGGGCCAGCCCGTGCTCGACCGTCAGCGGCCGTACGCCGAGCCGTGCCAGCCGGGCGACACCGCCGGCCCCGAGCCGGTCGGCCATGCCCGCGCCGGCCCAGTGCCCCCAGGCGATCGAGACGGCCGGCAGCCCGAGGTGCCCCCGGCGGTGGGCGGCCAGCCCGTCGAGGAACGCGTTGGCCGCGGCGTAGGCGGCCTGGCCGGCGGCGCCGAGCGTACCGGCGAGCGAGGAGAAGAGGACGAACGCGGCGGGTGGCCGGTCGCGGGTCAGCTCGTCGAGGTGGACCGCCGCGTCCGCCTTCGCCCGCAGCACCCGGTGCACCTGGTCCTCGGTGAGGGTCGCGAGGGTCGCGTCGTCGAGCACCCCGGCGGCGTGGACCACGATCGCGGGCGGCCCGTCGTCCACCTCGGCCAGGACACCGGCGAGCGCGGTGACGTCGGCCGCGTCGCAGGCCCGCAGCATCGGTTCGGCGCCGGTCTCGCGCAGGGCGGCCAGCAATTCGCCGGACCCGGGCGCGGCCGGCCCCCGGCGGCTGAGCAGCAGCAGCCGCTTGACGCCGTGCCGCTCGGCCAGGTGCCGGGCGATCCGTGCGCCGAGCGCGCCGGTCGCGCCGGTCACGACGGCCGTTCCGCCGCCCAGCGCCACCGGTGGCGGGTCGCCCGCCAGCGGCCGCAGGACCGGCGCCACGAAAGCGCCGTCGCGCAGGGCGAGCTGGGGCTCACCGGTCGCGTACGCGCTGTCGACGGTGGACGTTCCGGCGGACGCGTCGACGTCGAGCAGGAACAGCCGGCCGGGGTGTTCGAGCTGGGCGGCGCGGACGAGTCCCCAGACGGCGGACCCGGCGACGTCGTCGACCCGTTCGCCGACCGCCTCGTGGGTCACCACCATGACCGGTCCGGGCTCGGCGAGCGTCTCCCGCAGCCGGTACGCGACCGCGGGCACGAGCGCGTGCGCGCGGACGGCCGGGTCCTCGCCGTCGGTGCGCACCCCGATGTCCAGGACCCGCGGCCGCTCGGTGACCTCGGCGGCGGCTCGTGCGACGGGTACCCAGCACAGCTCGTGCAGCTCGGGGGAGTCGTCCTCGGCGGCGCGTACGGGCGGCGTCCCCTCGTCGGGCATCAGCCAGTAGGTGGTGTGCCGGAAGACCGTCGCCGGCGGTGGGGGCGGCGGCTGCGTGGCCGGCGCTTCGAGGATGACGTGGGCATTGGTCCCGCTGATGCCGAACGACGACACCCCCGCCCGGCGTACGCGGTCCGCCGGCCAGTCCACTTCGGACGTCAGCAGCCGCAGCGAGCCGGATTCCCAGTCGGCGTGCGGGGTCGGCACCGCCGCGTGCAGCGTTCTCGGCAGCCGTTCACGGCGCATCGCGCCGATCATCTTGATGATCCCGGCGACCCCGGCGGCGGCCTGCGTGTGCCCGATGTTCGACTTGACCGAGCCCAGGTGCAGCGGCCGCTCCCGCCGCCCGTACGCCGCGATGAGAGCGTTGGCCTCGATGGGGTCACCGAGGCTGGTGCCCGTGCCGTGGGCCTCGATCGCGTCGACGTCCTGCGGCCGCAGTCCGGCGTCGGCGAGCGCCCGCCGGATGACCTGCTCCTGCGCGGTGCCGTTGGGCGCGGTCAACCCGTTGCTGACCCCGTCGGAGTTGACGGCGGCGCCGCGGATGACCGCGTACACGGGATGGTGGTTGGCTTCGGCGTCGCTGAGCCGTTCGAGCAGGAGCATGCCGACGCCTTCAGACCAGCCGGTGCCGTTCGCGTCCGCGGCGAAGGCGTGGCAGCGGCCGTCGGGGGACAGGCCGCGCTGTCGGGCGAACTCGACGAGGGTGTCGGGCGTGCACATGATCGTCGCGCCGCCGGCCAGGGCGAGGCTCGTCTGTCCGGTCCGCAGCGCCTGGACGGCCAGGTGGACCGCGACCAGGCTGGACGAGCAGGCGGTGTCGACGGTGATCGCCGGGCCGCGCAGGCCGAGGGTGTGCGCGATGCGCCCGCTGGCGATGCTCGGCAGGCTGCCGGTCACCAGATACCCCTCGTACGCGACCGGATGCGGCCGTAGCCGCCGGCCGTAGTCGCTGTACATGATCCCGCAGTAGAGGGCCGTGTCGGAGTCGCGCAGGCCGGCCGGGTCGATGCCCGCGCTCTCGACGGCGTGCCAGGTGACTTCGAGCAGCTGGCGGTGCTGAGGGTCGGCGGCCATGGCTTCGCGGGGGCTCATGCCGAAGAAGGCGGCGTCGAAGCCGCCGGCATCGGCCAGGAAGCCGCCGTTCCGGGTGGTCGTGGTTCCTGTGTGGCGGGGATCGGGGTGGTACAAGGTTTCCACGTCCCAGCCGCGGTCGCCGGGCAGGTCGCCGATGGCGTCGGTCCCGGCGGCGACGAGGTCCCACAGCTGTTGCGGGGTGGTGACACCGCCGGGGTAGCGGCAGCCCATGCCGACGATCGCGATCGGCTCCGCCAGCCGGTCCTCGGCGGCGCGGATCGCCGAGCGCAGCCGCTCGTTCTCCTTCAGCGCCGCGCGCAGGGCGCGGACGACCTCGGTGTCGGCGTCGGTCACCGGGTGGCTCCGTTCTCGTCGGCCCCGTCGCGGGCGGTCGTGCCCAGCGCCAGCCGTACCAGGTCCGCGACGTCCATGGCATCCACATCGGACTCCAACGGGCCGTGCTCGTGGACTTCGGACGGCGTGGTCGTTCGGGTGCGCTGCCGGGGAATCGCCGCGACGCCCCGGCCCGTGCCCGGATCCGGCGGTTCGCCTGAGGGGAGTCCGGCGAGGTCGCGTTCCAGCACTCCGGACAGGTGCCGCGCGATCGCCTCCGGGGTCGGGTGGTCGAACAGCACCGTGGCGACCAGGCGTACGCCGGTGGCGGCGGCCAGCGCGTTGCGTACCTCGACGGCCATCAGGGAGTCGAAACCCAGCTGCCGGAACGGGGTGGCCGGGTCGAGCCGCGTACCGGCGGGCAGTCCGGCGACGGTGGCGGCCTGCCGGAGCACCACGTCGAGCAGGGCCTGCTCCTGTTCGGCCGGGCCGAGCCCGGACAGGCGCGCTCGCAACGCGGCCGGCCCGTCCACCGCCGGGGCGGGAGCGGCCGCCGGACGGGCGAGCCGCGCGGCGATCACGTTCGGTACGCCGGTCGCCAGGACGCGGTCGAACAGGTCGAGCGCGGCGGCCGTGGCGAGAGGCGCGATCCCGGCCCGGTGCAGGCGCTGCCGGTCGGCGCCGGTGAGCCGCCCGCCCATGCCGGTGTCCCAGAGGCCCCAGGCGACGGAGGTGCCCGCCCGGCCCTGCGCCCGCCGGGCGGCCGCCCAGCCGTCCAGGTACGCGTTCGCGGCCGCGTACGCGCCCTGCCCCGCGGTGCCCAGCACGCCGGCGACCGAGGAGAAAACGACGAACGCGGTGACACCGGGGCCGGCCAGGTCGTCGAGGGCCGCCAGGGGGTCCACTTTGGAGCGGAAGGTCCGGGCGATCGTGCCGGCCGGGATCTCGGTGACCGGCCCGTCCTCGACGACCCCCGCGCAGTGCACCACGGCCGTCAGCGGGTACGCCTTCAGCACCTCGGCCGTGGCCGCCCGGAGCGCCACCGGATCGGCCACGTCGCACGCGCGCAGGACGACGTGCGCTCCGGCGTCGGAGAGTTCCCGCAACAGGGTGACGGCGCCGGGCGCGGCCGGTCCCCGCCGGCTGAGCAGGAGCAGCCGGGTGACCCCGTGCCGCTCGACCAGCCGCCGGGCCACGAGCGCGCCGAGGTCGCCGGTAGCCCCGGTGACGAGGACCGTTCCGCCGGGTTGGCGGGTGCGGCCGGACGGCTCCGGATCGGGCAGCGGCCGCAGTCCGGGCACATACGCCGTCCCGCCCCGGTACGCGTACTGGCCGGTGAAGCGGGGATCGGCGGGTGCGAGGCCGGCGACCGCCACGGGACCGTCGTCGTCCGTGTCCAGCAGCAGTACGCGACCGGGATGCTCGGTCTGCGTCACCCGCAGCAGCCCCCAGAGCGCCGCGGCGGCCGGCTCGACCGTCGCACCGGGACGGACCGCGACCGCGCCCCGGGTCACGGCGAGCAGGCGGGCATGCGCGTCAGCGGTGGACAGCCAGTCGCGTACGAGCCCGGCGGCCGTCGTCACGATCCCGGCCGGGGTCCTGCTCTCGTCGCGTTCGTCCAGGTGCCCGTCCGCGCCGGTCAGATGCCGCAGATCCAGCACCTCCGGTTCGCCGGCGGACGCGGCGGCTCCGGCGGCGGCCGAGGTGGCCGGGTACCAGGCGAGTTCCTGTAGCGGCTCCGCGAGGCGGCCGACCTGCTGATCCGTCACCGGTAGCAGAACCAGCGACTCCACCGTCGCGACCAGCCGGCCGTCCGGGGCGGTGATCGTCATCGCCACGCCGTCGCCCGCCGGGCGCAGGCGTACGCGCAGCTCCGCGGGGGCGCCGCCGAAGACGCGTACGCCGCGCCAGGCGAACGGGACGCGCGGCCGTCCGTCGCCGACGAGCCGGGGCAGCGCCGGCGGGCCGGCGTCGAGGCCGAGCGCGTGCATGGTCGCGTCGAACAGGGCCGGATGCAGGGCGAAGGCGCCGGGTGCGACGGTGTCCGGCAGGCGGATCTCGGCGAGCAGGTCGTCGCCGTCGCGCCAGGCCGCGGCCAGGCCCCGGAAGGCGGGTCCCCAGCCGTACAGGCCCAGCTTCTCGTGCTCCTCGTAGTAGCCGTCGACGGGGATGCGCCGCGCCCCGGCCGGCGACCACGGCCGGACCCGCGGATCGCCGGGCGAGGGGCCGAGAACGGCCGTCGCCAGGGTGAGCCATGCGCCCGACCGCTGCGCCCGCAGGCGCGCCCGGCGTACGCCGGTGTCGTCCGGCGCGCTCAGCCGCACCTGGAACGGCACGGGAGTCTCCTCGTCGAGGGTGAGCGTGGCGTGATGGGTCAGCTCGGCGACCAGCGGGCAGCCCGCCGTCCGTCCCGCGTACGCGAGCAGTTCGACGAAGGTGACGCCGGGCACCACGATCCGGCCGTGGACGGCGTGGTCGGCGAGCCACGGCTGGCCGCCCGGCCGGATCGAGCCGAGCAGCAGGACGCCGTCGTCGTCGAGCTCGACGCGTTCGCGGACGAGCGGGTGCTCGTCCGGCGCGCCGGCGGCGTCGGGGCTCAGCCAGTAGCGGGCGCGCTCGAACGCGGTGAGCGGCGGGGGCGCGGGGGCGGCGACCGGCGGCTCTTCGAGGATGAGGTGCGCGTTGGTGCCGCTGACGCCGAAGGAGGAGACCGCCGCGCGGCGCGGCCGGTCCGACGCCCAGGCGACCGGCGCCGACAGCAGCCGCAGCCCGCCCGCCGACCAGTCGACGCGGGGTGTCGGGGTGCCCGCGTGCAAGGTCGGCGGCAGCGTCCGGTGTCGCAGCGCGCCGATCATCTTGATGACCCCGGCGACCCCGGCGGCGGCCTGCGTGTGGCCGATGTTGGACTTGAGCGACCCCAGCCACAGCGGGCGGTCGGCGGTGTGCGCCCGGCCGTAGGTCGCCAGCAGCGCCTCGGCCTCGACCGGGTCGCCCAGCGCCGTACCGGTGCCGTGGGCCTCGACGACGTCCACATCGGACGCCGACAGCCCGGCGGCGGCCAGCGCCCGGCGGATCACCTGTTCCTGTGCGGTGCCGTTGGGCGCGGTCAGCCCGTTGCTCGTCCCGTCCTGGTTGATCGCGCCGCCCCGGAGGACGGCGTGGACCGGGTGGCCGTTGGCCAGCGCGTCGGACAGCCGCTCCAGCAGCAGGACGGCGACGCCCTCGCTGAAACCGGTCCCGTTCGCGTCGGCGGCGAACGCCCGGCAGCGACCGTCCGGTGACAGGCCGCCCTGGCGCGCGAACTCGCGCAGCACTCCCGGGGTGGCCATCACGGTCGCCCCGCCGGCCAGCGCGAGCGACGCCTCCCCGGTCCGCAGCGCCTGACCGGCCAGGTGCACGGCGACCAGGCTGGACGAGCAGGCCGTGTCGACCGTGACGGCCGGACCCTTCAATCCCAGCGCGTACGCGATCCGGCCCGACGCGACGCTGGGCAGGACGCCCGTGAGCCGGTGCCCGGCCAGGCCGTCGGGGGAGTGTTCCAGCGGCGGACCGTACTCGGCGGTCGAGATGCCCGCGAACACCGCGGTGTCGCTGCCGCGCAACGTGTGCGGGTCGATGCCCGCGTACTCGACGGCGTGCCAGGCGGCCTCCAGCAGCAGGCGTTGCTGGGGGTCGGTGGCCACCGCCTCGCGGGGGGTCATGCCGAAGAACGCTGCGGCGAACGATCCCGCGTCGGGCAGGTAGCCGCCGGCCGTGACCGGTACGCCGCTCCACTGGCGGTCGGCGGGGACCGGCCCGATCACGTCCCGGCCGCCGATCACGATGTCCCACAGCTTCTCCGGGGTGTCGGCGCCGCCCGGCAGCCGGCAAGCCATCCCGATGACCGCGATGGGCTCGGCGGCGTACGCACCCGGCTTCGCCAATACCTCGTCGTCCACACCGGACAGGTATGCGGTGAGCGCCGCCGCCGTCGGGTGCTGGTACGCCACGGTGGGCGGCAGCGGCCGGCCCAGTGCCGCCGACAGCCGGTTGCGCAGGTCGACCGAGGCCAGCGAGTCGAGGCCGAGATCCTTCAACGCCCGGTCGGCCGGTACGCGCGCCGGATCGCCGTGCCCGAGGACCGCCGCGATCTCGGCCCGTACGAGCGTCGCGACGTCGGCGGGGCGTCCGGGCGCGGCCCGTCCCGCAGCCCGTTCAGTGACCCGTGCTGCCACGACGTCCGCCAGCAGCGCCGGCACCTGTTCGGCGGGCAGGGCCCGGTCGAGCCGGGCCGCGACGACGTGCGTCCGCGTTCCGGCCAGCGCCGCGTCGAGCAGGGTGAGCGCGTCCCGGGGCGCGAGCGGCAGCACCCCGGCCCGGGCCAGCCGGGCGAGGTCGGCGGCACCCATCCGGCCGGTGATCCCGCCCGTCGGCTCCCAGAGCCCCCAGGCGATCGACAGGGCGGGCAGGCCGGCCGCGCGGCGACGGCGTACCAGGGCGTCGGCCGCGGCGTTGGCGGCGGCGTAGTTCGCCTGACCCGCGTTGCCGAGCAGCCCGACGATCGAGGAGTAGGCGACGAAGACGCGTACCGGGTGGGTCCGGGTCAGCTCGTCGAGGTTGCGCAGGCCGTCCACTTTGGAGCTGAAGGCGGTCGCCATCGCCGCCGGAGTGAGGCCCGGCAGCGGGGCGTCGCTCGTCGCCCCGGCGACGTGGAAGACGGCGGTCAGCGGGTGCGCCGCCGGGATCGCACCGATCACCGCGGCCAGGGCGGCGGCGTCGGCCACGTCGCACGCGGCCGTGGTGACCGTCGCGCCCGCCGCGCTCAGCTCGGCCGTCAGGTCCGCCGGTACCGGGCGCCGGGCGATCAGGAGCAGGCGGCGCACGCCGTGCCGGCGTACCAGATGGTGGGCGAGGTGTCGGCCCAGCGCGCCGCTGCCGCCGGTGACGAGGACCGTGCCGTCCCCGTCGAACGTGGGAACCGCCGGCGGAGCTGCGGCCGGCAGGGGTCGCAGCCTCGGCGCGTACAGCGTGCCGTCGCGGTCGGCCACCACCGGCTCGCCGGTCGCCCACGCCCGCCGCCCGTCCGGCTCGCCGGCCGTCTCCAGCAGGGTCACGCTGCCGGGATGTTCCGCCTGCGCGCCGCGTACCAGGCCGGCCACGGCGGCGGCCGCCGGATCGTCGTCGATCCCGCTCGTCACCACCACCAGGTGTACGCGTTCCGTGGCGTACCAGTCCCGCAGGAACTCCAGCGCCTCGGCGGCCGCCGCGGCGGGCTCGGTGTCCGGAGCGGACGGCAGCCGGACCACGTGCCCGGACCAGTCCCGCGAGGCGTCCGGCTCGGGCAGGGCCACCCACTCCGTGGTGTAGAGCCGGCCGCCGTCGCGGGTCAGCCAGTGCCGCGACAGCCGGAACGGGGTCGTCGGCGGATCGTCCGGTGTGGATGGCGTACCGGCAGGGGGCTCTTCGAGGATGACGTGGGCGTTGGTACCGCTGATGCCGAACGAGGAGACCGCCGCGCGCCGGGGGCCGGCCGACGGCCAGCTCCTCGGCTCGGCGAGCAGCCGCACCGTCCCGGCCGACCAGTCGACGCGCGGGGTCGGCGTACCCGCGTGCAGGGTGGCGGGCATCGAGCGGTGGCGCAGCGCGCCGACCATCTTGATGATCCCGGCGACCCCGGCGGCGGCCTGCGTGTGGCCGATGTTGGACTTGACCGAGCCGAGCCAGACCGGCCGCTCGGGAGTGTGCGCGCGGCCGTACGTCGCCTGCAGCGCCTCCGCCTCGACGGGATCGCCGAGCGCCGTGCCGGTGCCGTGCGCCTCGACGACGTCCACGTCGGCCGCGGAGACCCCCGCGCTCGACAGCGCCTGCCGGATCACCGCCTCCTGCGCGGCCCCGCTGGGCGCGGTGAGCCCGTTGCTGGCCCCGTCGTTGTTGACCGCGCTGCCGCGCAGCACGGCCAGGATGGGCAGACCTCGGCGGTCGGCGGCGGACCGGCGTACGAGGACGAGGATTCCGGCGCCCTCGGCCCAGCCGGTGCCGTCCGCTCCCGCGCCGAACGCCTTGCAGCGGCCGTCGGCGGCCAGCCCGCGCTGGCGGCTGAACTCGACGAACATGCCCGGCGACGCCATCACGGTCGCGCCGCCGGCCAGCGCGACGGTGCACTCGCCGAGCCGCAGCGCCTGGGCGGCCAGGTGCACGGCGACCAGGCTGGACGAGCACGCGGTGTCGACGGTCAGCGCCGGTCCGGTCAACCCCAGCTGGTACGCGATCCGCCCCGACGCCACGCTCGCCGCCGTGCCGGTGAGCAGGTAGCCGTCATGGCCCTCCGCACCGTCGGCGAGCCTGGGACCGTACTCCTGGGCGGTGGCGCCGACGAAGACGCCGACCGGCCGGTCGCGCAGGGACGCCGGGTCGATCCCGGCCCGCTCCAGCGCCTCCCAGGCCGTCATCAGCAGGAGCCGCTGCTGCGGGTCCATCGCGTCGGCCTCGCGCGGGCTGATCCGGAAGAAGTCCGCGTCGAACTGGTCGGCGTCGGCGAGGAAGCCGCCGGTCCTCGCGTACGTGCGGCCGGGCCGGTCGGGGTCGGGGTCGAAGAGGCCGCCGAGGTCCCAGCCCCGGTCGCGGGGGAACCCGCCGATCGCGTCGACGCCGTCGCCCACCAGCCGCCACAGGTCCGCCGGCGTGCGGACCCCGCCGGGGTAGCGGCACGCCATGCCGACGATGACGACCGGGTCGTCGTCCGTGACCGCGACCGCCGGTTCCTCGGCCCGGACGGCGGGCTCGTCGTCGAGGAAGGCGGCCACCGCGGCCGGGGTGGTGTGCCGGAAGAAGACGCCGGCCGCGAGCCGCCGGCCGGTCGCCGTACCCAGCCGGGCGCGCAGGTCCTCGGCGCCCAGCGAGTCCAGGCCGAGCTCCGAGAACGACCGTTGCGCCGCCACGTCGGCCGGTGACGCGTGGCCGAGCACGGCCGCCGTGTGCGTACGCACGACGTCCAGGGTCGTCCCGCCGGTACGGGTCGGCGCCGGCGGCGGTCCGGCATCCTGTGTGGACAGCCAGTGGCGGCGGCGCTGGAAGGCGTACGCGGGAAGGGAACGGACCACCCGGGAGCGCGACCAGGTCACGGGCCGGCCGGCGACGTGCAGCCGGGCCAGGACGCTCAGGAAGCTGTCGGGTTCGGCGGCGGGCGGGCGCAGGAGCGCGTGCAGGACGGGCGGGGCGGCGTGCCCGCGCAGGGTGTGCCGGGTGAGGGTGGTGAGCGTCGCCGACGGTCCGAGCTCGACGTAGGTGTGCCCGGCGGCGTGCGCTGCGGTGACGGCCTGATGGAAGCGCACGGGCTCGGTGAGGTGGTCGGCCCAGTGCCCGGGGTCGGCCAGCCGCTCGGCGGTGGCGACCTCGCCGGTGAGCGTGCTGACGATCGGGATGCGCCCGGCCTGGAACGTCAATCCCCGGGCGGTCTCGCGGTACGCGTCCACGATCGGCGCCAGCAGCCGTCCATTGTGGAAGGCATGGCTGACCGTGAGCCGGGTGGTGGTGATTCCGGCCCGGGCCAGCTGCTCGGCGGCCGCGTCGACCTCGGCGGGCGATCCGCTGAGCGTGGTGAGCTCCGGCGCGTTGTACGCGGCGATCGCGAGCGTCGCCGAGCCGTCCAGCAGGTCGCCGAGGTTCTCGGGTCGTGTGTGGACGGTCAGCATCGCCCCGTCGGGCAGCGCCTCGGTGAGCGCGGCCCGGGACATGACCAGGGTCGCGGCGTCGGCCAGGGAGAGGACGCCGGCGACGTGCGCGCCGCTGATCTCGCCGATCGAGTGCCCGAGCAGCAGATCGGGTCGCACCCCGTACGCGGCCAGCAGCCGGTCGAGCGCGACCTGCAACGCGAAGACGGCGGGCTGGGTGAACAGCGTCCGGTCGAGCAGCGCGGCGCCGGGGGTGCCGGGGGCGGCCCACATGACGTCGCGCAGCGGCCGGGGAAGGCGGGGGTCGACGAGCGCGAAGACCTCGTCCATGGCCTCGCGGAAGGGAGCGGCGGCGGTGTAGAGGTCGCGGCCCATGCCGAGGCGCTGGCTGGCTTGCCCGGTCAGCAGGAAGCACAGCTTGCCGTGGTCGTGGGATGCCTCGCCCACGACCGTTCCGGCGGGGGCCTCACCGGCGGCGAACGCGGTCAGCGCGGCGAGCACGTCGTGGCCGGGCAGGAGGGCGGCCCGGTGGGAGAGGTGTTCGCGGGTCGTGGCCAGGGCACCGATGATCGCGTTCGCGTCCTCCCGAGCGTCGGCCAGGTACGCCGCGAGCCTGGCGGCCTGGGCCCGCAACGCTTCCGGGGTCGACCCGGAGACCAGGAAGGGTACGGCCAGGCCGGGATCTTCTCCGGACTTCTTCTCGGCGGGAGCCTGGTCCGGCGCCCCGGCCACCACGAGATGGCAGTTGGTCCCGCCCATGCCGAAGGACGACACTCCCGCGACCACCGGCCGCTCCTCGGGCCAGTCCCGCGTCTCGGTGACCACCCGGAGGCCGAGCGTTGCGAGGTCGAGGTCCGCCGGCGGCCGCTCGTGGTGCAGGCTGGCCGGCAACCGCCGGTGGTGCACCGCCAGCACGGTCTTGAGCAGCCCGGCCGCACCGGCCGCGCCCTCCAGGTGCCCGACATTGGTCTTCGCCGAGCCGACGAGGACCGGTTCGGCCCGGTCGGGGCCGAAGACGGCACCGAGCGCGCGCGCCTCGACGCGGTCGCCGATCGGCGTACCGGTGCCGTGCAGTTCCACATAGGTCACGTCGGCCGGGTCCACGCCCGCGGCCGCGTACGCCGAGCGGATCGTGGCGGCCTGGCCGTCCGCGCCCGGCTCGGTCAACCGGCCGGTACGCCCGTCGTTGGCCACGGCGCCGCCGCGCAGGACGGCGTACACGCGGTCGCCGGCGGCCAGGGCGTCGTCCAGCCGCTTCAGGACGAACAGCACACCGCCTTCGCCCCGGACGTAGCCGTTGGCGCGATGGTCGAACACGTGGCAGCGGCCGTCGGGGGACAGCGCGCCGAACCGTTGAGCCGTCAGCGCCGACTCGGCGGTCAGGTTCAGCTGGGCACCCCCGGCGAGCACCACGTCGGCGGTACGCGTACGCAGCTGGTCGCAGGCGAGCTGGACGGCGACGAGGGAGGCCGACTGTCCCGAGTCGACGGTGAGGCTCGGCCCGCGCAGCCCGAACCGGTGGGAGATCCGGTTCGCCAGCACCGTACGCCCGGTCCCCGGCAGCGTGTGCGGTCCGATGGCGGTGGTGCCCGCGCGCCGGGTGAGGGCGGCGTAGTCGTCGGCGAGCGCGCCGAGGACGACCCCGGTCGCAGTCCCGGCGAGGGTGCCCGGCGGGATCCCGGCGTCCTCCAGCGCCTCCCAGGCCAGCTCCAGCAGCAGTCGCTGCTGGGGATCCATGGCGGCCGCCTCGCGGGGCGAGATGCCGAAGAAGTCCGCGTCGAACCGGTCGACCTCGTCGAGGAAGGCGCCGAAGCGTACCGCCGGGCCGCCCGCGGCCAGGATGTCCGCGGAGTCTTCGTAGCCGGGGCGGGACGCGGGCAGCGCGGTGACGGCGTGCCGGCCCGCGGTCAGCAGATCCCAGAACGCGGCGGGGCCGGGCGCCTGGGGCAGGCGGCAGGCGATGCCCGTCACCGCGATGGCGGCCGTCGGCTCACCGCTCATGCCGGTATCACGTCCCCAGGGTCGAACGGGCAACTCACAACGTGGTTGATGACCTTTGTAGACTCTGCCGTTCGACGTGCGCCGATGTCTTCGTCGAGATTGCTCTCTTGTCCCCTCGCCCCCGGCGACTTGCCTGTCGTAGAATCGCGGCGCTAGTCTTAACAGCGGTGTAAAGATTAATGGTGCAAGAGATGATCTGAGGAGCCATGGATGAGTCAGACGACCGACGCAGGCATCGCGACCGAGGCGCCCGCCGCCTCCCTGCCCCGGGCCGGGTTGATCCTGGTCCTGCTGTCGCTGGCGCAGTTCATGGTCATCCTCGACGTGACCGTGGTGAACGTCGCGCTGCCGGCCATCGGCCAGTCGCTGCACCTGGGCCGCGAGGCGCTGACGTGGGTGATCACCGCCTACGTGACCACGTTCGGCGGGCTGCTGATCCTCGGCGGCCGGCTGGCCGACGCGCTCGGCCGCAAGACCGCCTTCCTGGCCGGCGTGGGCGTGTTCACGCTCTCGTCGCTGGTGGCGGGCCTGGCGACCGGCGGACCCATGCTCCTGGCCGGACGTGTGGCCCAGGGCGTCGGCGCGGCGCTGCTGTCACCGGCCGCGCTCGCGGTCGTCACGACCGAGTTCACCGGCCGGGACCGCACCCGCGCCCTCGGTGTCTGGGCCGCGATCGGCGGTGTGGGCGCCGCGCTCGGCGTGGTCGTCGGCGGCCTGCTCACCTCGGGCCCCGGCTGGGAGTGGGCGTTCTTCGTCAACGTGCCGGTCGGCATCCTGGTCGCCGCGACCCTTCCCCGGCTGCTGCCGGCCCGGCCGCGCTCCGGTGCGGTCCGGCTGGACATCCCCGGTGCAGTCCTCGGCGTGGCCACGGTCGCCCTGCTCATCTTCGGTGTCGTGCGGGCCGGTGCGACCGGCTTCGGATCGGCCGCCGCGCTCGTCCCGATCGGCCTGGCGGTCGTCGCCGGCATCTTCTTCGTCCTGGTCGAGCGGCGGTCGGAGGTGCCGCTGGTCCCGCTGGGGCTGCTCACCGGCGGGGCGCTGCCCGGCGCGGTGGCCGTCATGATGGCCGCCACCGGCGTCCTCTACGCGGCGTTCTTCCTCAGCTCGATCTTCCTGCAGGACGTCCGCCAGTTCAGCGCCCTGAAGACGGGCCTGATCCTGCTGCCGATCGCGGTCGCGATCGTCGGGGGAGCGCATCTCGGCGGCGGGCACATCGGCAAGTTCGGCCCGCACCGGGTGGCCGCGGGCGGCCTGGCGATCACGGCGGTCGGCGTACTGGGGATGGCGTGGGTCGGCCCGACCAGTTCGGTGCTCCTCTCGGTCGGCATCGGATTCTTCGTGGCCGCGTTCGGCATCGGCGCCACGTTCGTCACCGCCATCGGCTCCGGCGTGGCCACGGTCGACGAGCGGAACGCCGGCGTCGCCTCCGGCATCCTCAACACCGGGCACGAGTTCGGCGGGGCGCTGGGCGTCGCCCTCGTCTCCGCCGTCGCGGGCGGCGCGCTGACCGGCACCGGGCCGGTGGCGGCCGGGTTCGACCACGCGTACCTGGTGCTGGGGGCGATCGGCCTGCTCGGCGCGATCGTCGCCGCGCTCGTCCTGCCCCGCGACCTCCCCGCGACCGGCGACGGCCGGCGTTTCCTGCACTGACCCGCCGTACGCTGGTCCGATGACCGACAGCCAGGCCGTACGCCACCGGCGGGCCGACGCGGAGCGCAGCATCGAGTCGATCCTCGACACCGCCACCCGCGTCGTGCTCGCCGGCGAGGAGATCAACATGTCGGCCCTCGCCCGGGCGGCGGGCGTCAGCCGCGTCACGCTGTACGCGCACTTCGCCACCCGCGAGGCACTGATCGAGGCGGTGCTCAGCCGGGCGCTGGCCCACGTGACCGACGAGCTGACCCCGGCCGTGGCGGCGGGCGGTTCGGCGGCCGAGATGATGGCACAACTGCTGCGGACGTCGTGGCCGCGGCTGCACGAGCACCGCAACCTGTTCACGGCGGCGTCGGCCGTGCTCGGCCCGGACCGGCTGCGCCGCCTGCACGAGCCGGTCTTCGCACTGGTCGAGCAGCTGATCCGCACGGGTCGCCGGGACGGGACGATCCGGTCCGACCTGCCGGTGGAGTGGCTGGTCTCGGCGACCTACGCGCTGCTGCACCTGGCCGCCGAGCAGCAGACGGCCGGGAAGCTCACCGCCGCCGAGGCCGGCGACGTGGTGACCTCCTCCATCATGTCCCTGCTCACCGCCGGGACCGTCTGATGGGGACGGTCGCGCTCGACGGCACAGGACGGTCCTGAATGGATGTCGGCCTTGATCGCAACCCCTGCGCGTACATTCCCTTCGATGCGGGTCTCCGGTTCTGCGGTCCGCGCGGCGTCGGCATGATGGATCGAGCCACGGCGATGACAAGGGGCACCTCGCGATCATGAGCGGAACCCGGCGCCGGGCTGCCTCCCACTCGCCGACCGCCCGAAGGATCCCCATGACCACCGTTGACGACGCCTCCCGGGCCCACCGGATCGCGGGCGGCCTCGCCCTCGTGGCGGCCCCCGTGTTCCTGCTCGCGGGCGGCATCAGCCACGGCGCCGACCAGCCCGGCGCGCTGGCCCAGCTGACCCGCGTACGCGCCGACCCCGGCCGCTGGTACGTCGCGCACCTGCTGATGATCATCGGCTTCGCCCTGCTGATCCCGGCGGCGTTGCAGCTGATCCGGCCGATCCGCCGGGGCGCGCCGCGCGTACACCTGGTGGCGGTGGTGCTGATCGGGCTCGGCGGCATCGCGATGATCGCTCAGATCGTGCTGGACGGCTTCGGTCAGTGGCTGCTCGCGCAGGCGGGCGATCCCACGACGGGCGGGCTGCTGCTCGAACGCCTGCGCTCGGCCCCGGAGCTGGTGATCCCGACCGCGCGGCTGTCCGGCCCGCTGGCGGTGGGGTTGTTCTGGTGCGCCTTCGGGCTGTGGAAGACGAAGACGGCGCCGGGATGGCAGGTGGCCGTCCTGGGCGTGGCTTCGGTGGCGCTGATGGCCGCCATCGCCGGCGGCCTGGCTCCCGCGATGGCGGTGGCCTTCGTCTGCCTGGCGGTGGTCATGGTGCCGACCGGCGTCCGGGAGATGGCGTCCGGCGTACGCGCACCGGCCGTGCCGCCGCTGTCCGCCGCACCGGCGGAGCTGGCCGAGACCGCGGCGCGCTGAGCGTCGCGGCGGGTGCCGCCGAGCGGTCTCAGGCGACGGCGTCGCGCCGGTGCGCGCGCGGGGCCCCGGCCGGCAACGCGACGAGCACCGGGTGGGCAGCCGGGCGGACGGCTGGACGGGCGGCTGGACGGGCGGTCGGGCGGGCCGGGCCGAGCAGCAGGTCGACGCTGCGCAGCCCGCCCGCGGGAATGGTGATCGGCCCCGCGCCGCCCAGGAGGACCGGCCGGTCGGCGGCCCGGTCGCCGGCCATGGCGAGCACGTACCAGTCGCCGTGCGGCACCGGGTCGAGCAGCCAGTCGCCGGGGGCGGGGATCGTGATGCCCGCGAGCGGCCGGCCATGCGCGGCGGGCTGGTCGAACAGGCCGATGAACACCGGACCCGCGAGACCGGACCGGCCGCCGCGGACGCTGCCCGCGAGCGAGCCGCGGGACGCGGGATCGAAGGCGTCGAACTCGATCGGGTCGAAGCCGTCGAAGCGGCGGAACCGACCGGGCGAGACCCCGACGCACTCGGTGAACCGGGTCGTGAAGGTCCCGAGACTGGTGTAGCCGACCTGGCAGGAGATGTCGGCGACGCTGTCCGTCGTGGTCCGCAGCAGCCGCTTGGCCTCGTGCATGCGCACGGTCGTCAGGAATCGTCCGGGTGATATCCCGGTGATCCGCCGGAACAATCGCGAGAAATAGAATCGACTCATGATCGCGGCGTGGGCTATGTCGTCGAGGGTCAGGGGTTCGGCGTACTTTTCGCGGATCAGCGTAATCGCACGTTGAACGGCGTCGTGCATCGTCCCCCCTTGCCCGAAACATTGCCGAAACCCTTGCGTTCAAGGGAAAGCCCCTGCCACGGACGTCTGCCCGACGGCGACCCGGAGGCGACCAGCCGCGAACAGTGTACATGCATAAATGTCATCCCTCCATTTTGGTCCTTTGTCCTGCGCCTTTCGAGTGAGTCCACAGTGCTATATTGCGGCGCAATGCGGTTGCGGGCCGGCCGAATCCGCCGTCGGCGCCCATCCCGGCCTGCCATCGCCGGGCGATCTCGCGCAGCCGGCCGGCCCCGGCGATCGTGTAGTGGTCGGCCCGGTAGCGGTCGACGACGATGTCCGGGCACAGCGATCGCCAGTGCTCGGCCGCGCCGGGCCGGGCCGACCGCGTCGCCGCGGCCAGGAAGACGCGCATGCCCGCAGCCGCCGGACCCGGCCGGTACGCCGCCAGCGCGGCCAGGTTCCGTGCGTGCGCCCCGGCCAGCCGCCGGTACGCGGCCAGGTCGACCTCGGCGGGGAACAGGCCGGCCGCCACCGCGATCGCGTGGGCCTGCGCGTCCGATGTGGAACTCGTGAGCCGGCGGCGTACCGCGGCGGGCAGGCGGCCCTCGGCGAGGTCGGTCAGGAACTCCAGATGCGCCCGGGCGCCGTCGGGCCGGCCGCGGACGCCCCGCGCGTCGCTGTCGATCATCAGTACGGTGCAGGACCGGCCGGCCGCGCACAGCTGCTGCGCCACCTCGTACGCGAGGACGCCGCCCATCGACCAGCCGCCGAGCAGGTAGGGCCCGTCGGGGTCGGCCCGCTGCAGGGCTTGTCGATAGCGGGCCGCGATCTCGGCGAGCGTACGCTCCGGCTGCCCGCCGGCCGGCGGTTCGAGGCCGGCGAAGGCGGTCACCGCCCCGGGCCAGTCCGCCGCCAGCGGTGCGTACGCGCCGACGGAACCACCCACCGGCGGGAACAGCCACAGCCGGTCGCCGGGCCGGTCCGCGAGCACCACCGCGCCCGCATCGGGCTCGGCGGCCGGTGGTTCGCCGTCCAGCGCCGCGATCCGGGCGGCGAGCGCGCGTACGGTCGGGGTCTGGAAGACCTGGCCGATCGGGACCGCGACGCCGTGCCGGTCGCGGATGCGGTGCACGAGCCGCAGGGCGAGCAGCGACGTGCCGCCCAGTTCGAAGAAGTGCTGGTCGGGGCCGACGGCCGGCACCTCCAGCAGGTCTGCCCAGAGTGCCGCCAGTTCCTGCGTGAGGGCATCGGGAGCGGTGGCCGTGCCGGGCGCGGGGGCCGACCGGGCGAGGGTCGCGGCGATGTCCACCTTGCCGTTGCCCGTCAGTGTCAGCTCGTCCACGACGGCGACCTGCCCCGGCACCATGTACGCCGGCAGCGCCGCGCGCAGCCGCCGCGTGAGCGCCACCGGGTCGGCGGTCGTGCCGGCGGCGGGCACGACGGCCGCCACCAGCCGCAGCCCGCCGGGGGAGGACTGGGTGCCGACCGCGCACTCGCGTACCGAGGGGTCGGCGAGCAGGACGGCCTCGATCTCGCCCGGCTCGACCCGGAAGCCCTGGATCTTCAGCTGCCGGTCGGCCCGGCCGAGGAACTCGATCGTCCCGTCCGGCCAGTACCGGCCGAGGTCGCCGGCGTCGTACAGCCGCTCGCCGGCCGGCCCGGTGACGAACTTGCGATCGGTGGTCTCCGGGTCGCCGAGGTAGCCGAGCGCCACCCCGGCCCCGCCGATGTGGATGCGGCCGGTGGCCCAGGGCGCGCGTACGCGGCGGCGGCCGTCGAGGACCGTCATCGTCTGGTGCCGCAGCGGCCGTCCATAGGGGACACTGCGCCAGGCCGGGTCGAGCCGGCCGACCTCGAAGTGGTTGGACCAGATCGACGCCTCGGTCGCCCCGCCCAGCGCCAGTACGCGGCTGCCCGGCCACCACGACCGCAGCCGGTCCGGCAGCGGCAGCGGGATCCAGTCGCCGCTGAGCAGGAACACCCGCGCGGGCGCCCGGCGGGCGGCGGGGTCGGCTGCGGTCACCTCGCACAGCAGCTCGGCGAGCGCGGGCACCGAGTTCCAGACCGTCACGCCGCGCTCGGCCGCCAGCGTGGCCCAGGCCTCGGGGTCGGGCCGCGGCGCGGGATCGGGCAGGACCAGGGCCGCCCCCGCGGCCAGGCTGCCGAACACGTCCCACACCGACAGGTCGAAGCTCAGCGACGAGATGCCGAAGACCCGGTCGGCCGAGGTCAGCCCGATGCGCTCGTTGACGTCCGCGATCGTGTTGACGGCACCCCGGTGATCGATCATGACGCCCTTGGGCGTACCGGTGGAGCCGGAGGTGTGGATGACGTACGCGAGCGCCCGGTCACCGGCCACGCGCGGCAGCCGCGGGGACTCGGCCGTCAGGTCCGCGAGGGTGACGTCCACAGTGGTCACATCCGGGAGGTCCGGGCCGCCGGGCCGGCGTACGGCCACCTTCGCCCGGCAGTCGGCCAGCAGCCGCTCGATCCGGTCGGCCGGCAGCGCGGCGTCCACCGGGCAGTAGGCGGCACCGGCGCGCTCGATCGCCAGCACCGCGACGACCTGCTCCCAGCCCTTCGCCAGGACCACCGGGACCAGGTCGCCCGGGCGCGTACCGGCCGCGCGCAACCGGTGGGCCACTGCCCGTGACGCGGTCTCCAGCTGCGCGTACGTCAGGGTCCGGTCGCTGGTGAGGACCGCCGGCGCCGCGGGGGTCGCGGCCGCCCAGCGCAGGAACCCGGTCTCCAGCCGGGCCTCGCCCGCCGGTCCGCTCGCCGGGTTCAGGCCCGCGACCAGCTCGCGGTGCGCGGCCGGCACCGGGTCGCCCGGCTCCCGCCCGGCCGCCAGCGCCTCGACCGTCGCGCGGTAGGCGCCGAACATCAGCTCCGCGAGCCCGGCCGGGAAAGCCTCGTCCACGCAGTCCCAGACGCAGCTCACCCCGCCGCCGGGCAGGTCCTGCACCTGGTTGTCCACCAGCACCTGGGGAGTACGCAGAGCGGTGTCCACGATCCGGCAGGCGCCCCGGCCCGGCGCGGCCGGCGGCATCCCGGCGCCGAGCATGCTGTTGAAGACGTAGGGGAGGGCCGCGCGGGGCGGCAGTCCGCGGCGTACGGCGACCTCCCGCAGCACCGCCACGCCGCTGACCGCCGAGCGGCCCATGTCCGTCCACAGTTGACGCTGGACGCGCTGCCCCCGCTCCCAGTAGCCGCCCTCGGCGAGGTCCACCGCGAGCGGCAGGGTCGAGCTCAGCTGGCCGACGACCGGCCCGGCGTCGCCGGCGTCCCCGGGATGCAGCACGTTCAGGGTGAACTCCGGCCGCTCGGCCCAGGTCGCGAGCGTCTCCGCGTACGCGTGCAGCAGCGCGGCCGCCGGCATGATCCGGTGCGCCTGGACGGTCGAGCGCAGCGTCGCCCACTGGGCCGCCGAGAGGTCGAACGAGCGCCGGACCAGGTTGCCCGGGCGGACCGAGGACAGCGGCCGGGCCAGCGGCAGCTGCGGGGCGTCCGGCAGGCTGTCCACCCGGCCCAGCCAGTACGCGCGGTGCTCGGCGTACCGGGGGCCGTCCTGTTCGGCGGCCAGTTCGAGGCGGCGCCGGCGGAACGTCGCCCGCACCGGCGGCAGCTCGGCATCCGCGTCGGCGTAGCGGGCCGAGAACTCCGACCACACCTGGCGGATGCTCGCGCCGTCCAGCAGCAGCAGGCTCATCACGACGTGCACCCGGTACCGGTGCTCGCGGACGCGGGTCGCCTCCAGCCGCAGCAGGGGCCACTCGTGCGGGTCGGGGCCCGGGGCGCACATCCGGCGCCGGACGTCCCCGATCGCGGCGTCCTGCTCGGTGGCCGGGCGGCCGCGGAGGTCGTGCACCGGCAGGGGAGCCCCCGCGCCGATCTCGTCGAGGCCGAGGACCCGCTGTCCACCGTCGACGACGACGGTACGCAGATGCTCGTGGCGGCGTACCAGAGTGTCGAGGACGCCTGCGGCGCGGCCGGGGTCGAACCCGGCGACGTCGAACTCGATGTAGTAGTGCGGCCGGAAGCCGCCCAGCTCCACCAGGTCGGTCGACCCGACCAGGTAGGCCTCCTGCAGGTCGGTCAGGGGGAAGGCCGCACTCACGACATCCGCCGCAGCTGACGGGCCAGCGCGTCGTAGACCAGCGCCAGCATCTGCTCGGGATGGTCGTGCAGGAAGAAATGCCCGCCCGACATCAGGCGTACGCCGAAAGCCTCGGTCGTGTAGCGCGCCCAGTGCTCCAGCTCCCCGGCCGCGACCATCGGGTCGTGGGTGCCGCCGAAGACGGTGATCGGCAGATCCATCGGCGGGCCCAGGCGGTGCTCGTACTGCTCGGTGAGGGCGAAGTCGGCGCGCAGCAGCGGCAGGGCGCGCACGAGCACCGCTTCGTCGTCGAGCAGTTCGGCCGGGGTGCCGCCGAGCAGCCGCAGGCGGCGCCGCAGTTCGGCGGCGGACGCGGCGTGAACGGGCGGCACATGGGTGGGCCGGTGCGGCGCCTCCTTGCCCGAGACCAGCAGCGCCATCGGCTCGGCCACGCCGGTCTCGCGCAGACGCCGGCACGCCTCGAACGCGATGAAGGCGCCCATGCTGTGCCCGAACCACGCGTGCGGCCGGTCGAGCAGCGGCTGGACGGCGGCCACCAGATCGGTGACCATCGTGTCCATGTCGCTGATCGGAGTCTCGGTGAACCGGCTCTCCCGGCCCGGCGGGCGGATCGCGATGACCTCGACGTCCGGCCCGAGGTCCTTGCCCCACATCCGGTAGACGGCCGCGCCGCCGCCCGCGTGCGGTACGCAGAACAGCCGCAACCGGGCGGCCGGAGCCGGCTGCCAGCGTACGGTCCAGCCGGGATCGACGCCGGGATGCGTCAGCAGTGTCTCCATCGTCGTCGTCCTCGGGGTCCGCACCCGGTCCGGGCGGAGCGGGCCGCGCCGACCGCCGGCCGGTGGCGGCCATCGGCCCGCTCGACACACCACTCTGGCGTACGCCGAGGACTCTCGTCTTCGTCTATGTTGCTCTCTTCGGTACTTGCGTCGTCACTGATCGTGTATATCGACGGTCCTCAAGACGGGGATGGGGGCATTCACCATCACTCCCTTGGCCGATATGGGCACATCAGGTGGCTGGAGACGCGAACCGCCTTGATCGAATACCGCCATATCGGCACCGCGGCCCCGATTTCCTTGATCAAATACCTCTATGTCGGCACGGGAGTGCCTTTCTGCCGGATAGACGGTATTTGATCAAGCCATTCAGGTCCGGCTTGCCGTAATAGCGGTAAACGATCACCCCGCGACAGCCGGTTCGATGGGTGCGGCTTGACGGGTGGCTCGATCGTGGAGTGCAAGCTTGATCAAGTACCCGCATCCTGCAGAAAACCGGCCGATTTCGCAGATTGCGGGTACTTGATCAAGCCGTGGAGATCCACTTCTACAGAATCCGGGTACTCGATCACCCGGCCGAAGGTCGGCGAAACCGCGAGTTTGCCGGTGGGCGCCGACCCGTGCTTCGGCTCCGTTTCGGGGAGATGACTATTGACATATAGACGTGTTTCGTAATGTACTGCCGCGATGAGACAACGTTGTCATGCCTTCCTCGCCGCGGCCGCCGCGTTGCTCCCGGTCGCCGCCCTGATCACCGTCCTGACCCCGGCGGCCGCCGCCCCGCCGCCGGGTGTCACGGTCACCGACGGCAACGCCCGGTTCGAGGTGTTGTCGCCCTCCCTCATCCGCCTCGAGTACGCCGGTGACGCCGTCTTCGAGGACGCGACCTCCTTCACGGCGGTCAACCGGACGTTCCCCGTGGCCGCGTACACGACGAACGTGACGGCCGACGGGTACCGCGAGATCCACACGAGCGCGGTGACCCTGAGATACAAGCAGAACAGCGGTCCCTTCACCGCCGCCAACCTCTCCGTCCTGGTGGCCGGCACGGGGATCACGGCCGCCCCGGCGTTTCCGTCCTACTGCGTCTACGGCACCGCCTGCGAGGGCGAGAACGCGCTGCTGGCGGGCTGGGCGTCGACCGCGTACGACCACACGGGGTTCACCGGGACCGGTTTCGCGGCCGGGTTCACGAACGTCGGCGCCGCCATCACGCAGGACGTCTCGGCCGTTCCGTCCGCGGGCACCTACCGTCTCGCCGTGCGGTACGCGAACGCCAACGCGACGCGTACGGTGTCGACGACGGTCAACGGGGCGGCCGGTCCGACGCTGAGCCTGCCGACCACGTCGAGCTGGAACACGTGGGGGACCGCGTCGGTCAACGTGCCGTTGCGGGCCGGCACGAACACGATCCGGATCAGCTACGGCGCGAGCGATTCCGCCAACGTCAACTTCGACAGCCTCGCCGTGACCGCGTCGGGCAGCACCACCTACCCGGCCGCGCAGACCGCCCTGAAGACCACCGGCTACGGCGCCGGGCCGCAGAACTCGCTCGGCGGCTGGTCGCGCACGCTCGACAACCCGGCGGTGCTGCCCGTCCCCGAGCACCCCGGCATCCTCGACCGCGACGGCTGGTACCTGCTCGACGACTCGCGTACCGCGCTGCTGTCGGCCGGCCACACGGTCACCGACCGCGTCCCGCACGGCGCGCAGCCGTACCAGGACGGCTACTTCTTCGGCTACGGCCAGGACTACAAGCAGGGCCTCAAGGATCTCAACACGCTCACCGGCGCGGCGAACCTGCTGCCCGAGTCGGCCTACGGCGTCTGGTACTCGCGCTACTACGCGTACACGACGGCGGACTACCAGAACACGCTGCTGCCCAAGTTCCGCTCGACCTTCACGCCGATCGACTGGCTCGTCGTCGACACCGACTGGAAGGCGCCGAGCACCTGGAACGGCTGGAACTGGAACAGCTCCCTGTTCCCCGACCCGCAGGGCTTCATGAACTGGACCGCGAGCCAGGGCCTGTCGGTCTCGCTCAACATCCACCCCAACATCAACAGCGCCGACCCCCGGTTCGCCGCCACCAACAGCGCCGCGGGCGGCCTCACCCGCGACGGCACCGGCACCGACTACCGCTTCGACTGGTCCGTCCCGGCCCAGCTCACCGCGTACCTCGCCCTCCACGATCAGTTCGAACAGCAGGGTGTACGCGAGTGGTGGCTGGACTACTGCACCAACTGCGCCCAGTCCGTGGCGTCGAACGAGCACGTGGCGCCGGACAATTTGATCAACCAGGCGTACGCGGACGACGCGACCGCCCGGGGACTGCGCGGCTTCTCGTTCGCCCGGCTCGGCGGCTCGGCCGAGGGCAACGACGACAGCAGCTACCCGATCGGACCCTGGTCGGAGCGCCGCAACACGATGCAGTTCACCGGTGACACCCCGGCGACCTGGGCGATGCTCGCGTACGAGGCACGGTTCACGGCGGACGAGGCGGCGGCCGGGCTGTCGAACGTCAGCCACGACATCGGCAGCTTCCACGGCGGCCACCTCGCCGACGACATGTACGCGCGCTGGGTCCAGCTCGGCACCTTCCAGCCGGTGCTGCGGCTGCACTCCGACCACGGCGACCGGCTGCCGTGGAACTACGGGACCGCCGCGGCCGCCAGCGCGACCAGGTTCCTGCGGCTGCGCGAATCCCTGGTCCCGTACACCTATACGCTCGCGCGGCAGGCGAATCAGACCGGCGTACCGATCGTGCGGCCGCTCTACCTGAACTATCCGGGGCAGAGCGCGGCGTACACGTCGACGGGCGAGTACCTCTACGGCGACGACGTCCTGGTCGCGCCGATCACCACGGCCAACGACGCCAACGGCAACGGTTCCACGAGCGTCTGGATCCCGCCGGGCACGTGGACGAACTACTTCACCGGCACCAGCTACACCGGTCCGACCACGGTCACGGTCACCTCGCCGACGGGGGAGATGCCGGTGTTCCTGCGGTCGGGCGGCGTGCTGCCGACGCGTACGGACTACGTGGACCACGCCACCCAGAGCGCGCTCACGCAGCTGACCGTCAACGTCGCCGCCGGCGGGGACGGCTCGTTCACGCTCTACCAGGACGCGGGCGAGGGTCTCGGCTACCAGAGCGGCCAGTCGACCTCGTCCCCGATCACCTGGTCCGACAGCACGCGTACGCTGACCCTCGGCGCCACGACGGGCACCTTCGGCGGGGCGGCGGCCGCGCGCGCGTACACGTTGAGATTGTCGAACGCGGTGGCGCCCACGGCCGTGAGCGTCGACGGGGTGACGGTGCCGGAAACGGCCTGGGCCTACAACACCAACCTGCGGACGGTGACCGTGACGACCGCGGCGCTGGCGGTGGGATCGGCGCACACGATCGCCTTGAGCGGCAGCGCGACCGCGAACCCGGCGGTGGGCGAGATCGTCGGACCCGGGGGCCTGTGCCTGGACATCCGCGGCGGCACGAGCACCGACGGCACCGCGGCGCAGCTGTGGGGCTGCAACCACACGACCGCGCAGACGTTCGGCCACCCGTCCGACCAGACGCTGCGCGTGCTCGGCAAGTGCCTCGGCACCTCGGCGACCGCCAACCACTCCCTCGTCGCCCTGTCCACCTGCACCGGCGCCGCCGGGCAGACCTGGACGCAGCGTGCCGACGGCACGCTCCTGAACGCCGCCTCGGGCCGGTGCCTGGATGATCCCAACGGGAACACCACGCCCGGGGCGGTCCAACTGGAGATCTACGACTGCAACGCCGGCGGTACGCAGATCTGGAAACTCCCGCCGACCCCGCTCACCGGCCCCGGCGGCCTGTGCGCGGACGTGGCGGGGGCGTACCCGGCGACGGGCACGGCCGTCCAGCTGTGGAGCTGCAACCAGTCCGACGCGCAACGCTGGTCGGTCCCGGGCGACCAGAGCATCCGCGTGTTCGGCAAGTGCCTCGACGTGAGCGGCGGCCTCACGGCCAACGGGACCACGGTCCAGCTGTGGGACTGCAACGGCAGCGGGGCACAGCAGTGGGTCACGCAGTCGGACGGATCGCTGCGCAACGTCCTGTCCGGACGGTGCCTCGACGACCCCAACAACAACCAGAAGGCGGGCGACCTCCTGCAGATCTACGACTGCAACACCACCGCCGCCCAGAAGTTCCACCTGAGCTGACCCCTGCGGGCGGCTCCCGGCGATCTTGCGGGCGGCTTCCGGCGATCTTGCGCGAATGTCCGGGCATTCCGGGTATACCGGACGGAATCCGAGGCATTCGCGCAAGATCGCCGGGCGGCACGACGCGGCTTGGGGCGGCTTGGGGCGGCGGAGAGTGTCCACGGTGTACCTCGTCCGTGGTGTGAGCTGGCGCACGTCCGGGAATCCGGGAATCTACCTGCCGGTAGCGGATTTGATCAGGACATGACCACGACGCTCACCGCCGCCCCACCCATGCCCGGCGACCTGCTGACCGCCGGCCAGCGACTGCGGCTGGTGGTCGTCCTCGGCTCACTCATCGCGATCGGCCCGCTCACCATCGACATGTACCTGCCGTCGCTGCCCTCGATCAGCGCCGCCCTCGGCGCCAGCTCCACGGCGGTCCAGCTCACCCTCACCGGTACGCTCGCCGGCCTCGGCCTCGGGCAGCTGCTGATCGGGCCGCTGTCGGACGCGTACGGGCGGCGGCGGCCGCTGATCGCCGGCCTCGTCCTGCACGTGATCGCCTCGGTCCTGTGCGTCATGGCCCCCGGCATCGTGACCCTCGGCGCCCTGCGCGTCCTGCAGGGCCTGGGCGTCGCCGCGTCCTCGGTCGTCGCCATGGCCGTCGTGCGGGACATGTTCAGCGGCACGGCGTTCGCCCGCCTCTTCTCCCGCCTCATGCTCGTCATGGGCGCGGCACCGGTCCTCGCGCCGACCCTCGGCGGCGCCGTCCTGCGCTGGACCCAGTGGCGCGGCGTCTTCGTCGTCCTCGCCGGCTTCGGCGTACTCCTGACGCTGGTGGCGGTCTTCGCGCTGCAGGAGACCCTCCCCGTCGCACGGCGGCACCGCGGCGGCGCGGCCGAGACCGTCCGCATCTACGGCCAGCTCCTGCGCGACCGGACCTTCGTCGGCCTCGTCTTCGTCGCCGGACTCGCGATGGCGGCGCTGTTCGCGTACGTGGCGGGGTCGTCGTTCGTCCTGCAGGGCCAATATGGTCTCAACGAGCAGCAGTTCGCGCTGGCGTTCGGCGCGGGCGCGGTCGGCCTCATCGGCGCGACCCAGCTCAACGTCCGCCTCCTGCGCCGGTACGCGCCCCAGCAGATCCTCCTCGGGTCGCTCGTCGGCGGCACCGTCGCCGGGACGGTCCTCGTCACGTTCGCGGCGACCGGCCTGGGCGGACTGCCCGCACTGCTCGCCTCGCTGTGGGCGGTCCTGGCCGCCGGCGGGCTAGCCCTGCCGAACGCGCCCGCCCTCGCGATGTCCCGGCACGGGGAATCGGCGGGCACCGCGGCCGCGCTGCTCGGCGCCGTCCAGTTCGGAGTGGGAGCGGTGGCGGCGCCGATGGTCGGCGTACTCGGAGCGGACGCGGTCGCGATGGGCTCGGTGATCCTGGCCGGGATGGTGGCCGCACTGGGGATCGGAGCGGTCGTGGTCAAGGGCGGGCGCTTCGAAGCGGTCGAACCGGTCGCCGTCCACGTGTGATCCGCGGGAAAATCCTCCAGCCGGGTACACCGAACCCATATCCCGACCGGTCCAGGAGAGCATGCACGATTTCGCGGACTTCGTCGGCACCCGCTCCACCCGCCTGCTGCGCGTCGCGTACCTGCTGACGCGCGACTGGCCGCTGGCCGAGGATCTCCTGCAGACCGCACTGGCCAAGGCGTGGACGGCCTGGCGGCGTATCGACGGCGACCCCGAGGCGTACGTCCGCAAGATCCTGGTGAACACCTATGCCTCGTGGTGGCGACGGCGCTGGCAGGCGGAGACGCCGGTCAGCGAGGTGCCGGAGCCCTCGTTCCACGCTCCGGAGCCGACGGACGACCGCCGCACGCTGATGGCGGCGCTGGGCCGCCTGCCGCGCCAGCAGCGCGCGGTGATCGTGCTGCGCTACTACGAGGACCTGTCCGAGCGGGAGATCGCGGAGATCCTGCGGATCTCGCCGGGCACGGTCAAGAGCCACGCGGCCAAGGCGCTGGCCAACCTGCGTACCGACCCCGCGCTGCTCGCGTTCGACCCCGTCGCGCCGGCCGGGCTGCCGCGCACCGCCGGGGTCGCCGATCGCATCCGCCGCAACCAGACTCGCAAGGTCACCGCGGCGGCCGCGGCACTGGCGCTGCTCATGGCCTTCATCATCGGGTACGCGACAGCCGGCCACCGGCCCGCGCCCCGACCGGCCACCCCGTCGCCGAGCCAGGTACCGGAGGAGGGTACGGGCAGCCCCGTCGCGCCCGGGGTCACGCTGTCGACGGACCTCCCAGTGGTGCAGTGGCGGGTGCCGGCGGCCCGGTCCGACATCACCTACATGATCAGGTGCGTCAGCGGGAGCGCCGCGGTCGAGTTCGCGATCGAAGGCCACCGGCTGGGCTTCGCGAACTGCTCGAACGAGTCGACGGCCTACGTCCGGCCCGACCCCGAACAGGTACGCGCACTGCCCGACGTCGAGAACGCCACGCTCGTCCTGCAGCTGACCGGCGGCGCCTTCAGCGACATGTCCAACGGCGTCCCGCACGGCCAGGTGTTCGTCGAGGCGCGTACGGACATGTGGTGGCATTCCATGACGGAGTACCCGGCGGAGATCCTGTCCCCGGCGGCCCCGGTTCGATCCGTCCCACCCGGACGTTGGGTGGTCCACATCGCACCGGGACACGCGTACTGGGTCAACATCAGCGTGGCCGAGAGGTCGATCGTGCGCTGCCTCGGGTCGGTGCCCTACTCCGCGTGCACCGTCCCGTTCGATGTGAACAGCTTGGCAGGGGCGGAGCTGCGTGCGGAGCCGGCACAGGACGGCAACGAACACGACTGGGGGGTCTGGCTGACTCCGCGGTGAACGATCCCCGACGAGGGTAAGATCAACGTCGGGGCGATCGCCATGCGCGTACGTTTGCTGGTTGCCGGTCTGCTGCTGGCCTTCCTGGCCCCGGCCCGGGCCTATGCCGCCGATCCCGGCCTCGGCGATGCGATCACGCTGACCGGCGACGTCGAAGGTGACGTCGTGACCGTGACGCCGCTGAAGGTCGCGAACCCGGCGGCCGCCGCGGACGACTTCAGCGGGCCAGACGCGGGCCACAAGCTCGTCGGGGTGCAGTTCAGGCTGCAGAACGCGGGGACCGTCACCTACAGCGACTCCCCGGACAACTGTGCCACCCTCGTGGACACCGACGGCCAGCGCTTCCACCCGACGATCGCGGACATCGCCGCGGGGCCGACCTTCCCGGGTTCGGTGACGATGAGCCCGGGCGGTTCGGCGCTGGGCTGGATCGTCTTCGAGGTGCCGTCGTCCGCGCGGCCCGCGAGCGTTCAGTTCACGCCCGACAGCGGCTTCGCCGACGATACCGGGGAGTGGACGCTGCCGGCGGGGAACACGGCCGCGAACCCGCCTGCCGCGGCGAGTCCGGCGGCGGTGGTGACCGCGTACGTCGATGCGATCAACAGCGGTGACTATCAGCGGGCCTGGGCGCTCGGCGGCAGCAGCTTCGACAGCGACGAGGGGCATTTCGCGGCCGGGTTCGCGACCACCCGGCACGACACGCTCACCATCGACGGGACGTCCGGCGGCACGGTGCGGGTCACGCTGGACGCCGAGCAGACCGACGGGTCCCACCAGGTGTACGAGGGGTACTACACCGTCCAGGGTGGAGTGATCGTGGGCGGCAGCCTCGAACGCACCCGGTGACGGTGACGCGGCGGTGAACCCGCGGCGAATTCGATCTCCTACCGGTTCCTCTGGAGGTGGGATGTCCGTAGGGTCGGGATGATCATCCATTATGGAACTCCCGGAGGTACGCGTGTCCCGCACCACCCGCAAGATCCTGACCACTGCCGCGGCCGCCGCCGTGCTGACCGCGTCGACGCTGGCCGTCGCGTCGCCGGCCCAGGCCGCCACGCACTTCTCCATGCAGAACTACAAGAGTGCCCTGTGCATGTCGGTCAGCGGCGGCGGCAGCACCGCGAACGGCGCGGAGATCGTGCAGTGGCTCTGCCCGTACGACACGAGCGCGCCGGAGCGGCTGTGGCACTGGTCGGACGCCCGCATCGTCAACGACAAGAGCGGCAAGTGCCTGTCGGTCGGCGGCGGCGGCAGCACCGCCAACGGCGCCGCGATCATCCAGTGGACCTGCAACGGCGGTCCGGAGCAGAACTGGCGGACGAGCGGCGGCTACCTGGTCAACGGCAAGAGCGGCAAGGTCGTCTCGGTCGAGGGCGGCGGCAGCGAGACCGCCGGCGCGCGCATGATCCAGTGGAGCGTGACCGGCGGCCAGGAGCAGGGCTGGGACTTCCAGGCCCTGTACGCCGACGCCTGATCACCGCTGCGAAGGAGGCTCCTGCGGTAGCGGAGCCGGCCCGATGCGATCTACACCGGATCGGGTCGGAACCGGTGGAAGCGCGGGGTGTCGATCAGGGTCCAGCCGTCGAGTTCGGCGCGGCCCGGAGCGCTGGGCTGCCAGCCGCGGCCCAGCGCCTCGTCGAGCAGGGCGCGGACGACGCCCGGACGGTTCAGGTTCAGGTAGTCGTCTCCGCGTACCGCCGCGCCGGTGTGCAGGATGCCGTTGGACACCAGACGTCCGGGGCCGCTCGCGAAGACGACGTCGAGCCGGCCGGGCGTACCGTCGCGACGGATCGTGACGTGCTCGGTGCAGTCGTGGTAGAGCGGCGTGCCGTCGGCGGCCAGCTCGGCGTGGTGGCTGTGGGAATTGGTCCACCGGTACGTCGCCTGATCGACGACCAGCATCCGGGCACCCTTGCGCTGCTTCATGAGGCCGGCCTGCGCCAGATCCGGATCTCCGTCGGCGGCAGGGGCTCGGCGTACGGCCCGTCCGCCAGCAACCGGCGCAGATCCCGTTCGAACGCGCCGACCCGGCCGCCGAACAGGTGCGGCGCCGAATCCGAGCGGGAGAACGTCCAGGCCAGGAGGTCGTCGGCCGTCCGGCTGACGGGCTGCCCGGCCGGTACCACGTGCTGTTCGTAGCCCGTGTATCCGGCGCGGTCCAGGACGAGTTCCTCCCGGCCGGGTGTCTCGCCGGACGCGATGGCGCCCTGGCCGGCTCGGCGTACCGGGCCGAGGTAGGCGCGGACGAGCTCGGCGATACGCGCGTACGGCGGCGGGGGCAGGGGCGTCGGCTCGGCTGGGGCGGCCTTGTAGTCGCTGAGCAGCACGAACGCGCCGCCCGGTTCGAGCATGTCCCGCACGGTCGCGGCGACGCGGTCCCGGTCGGTCCAGTGGAACGAGTTGCCGAACGTGACCATGCGGAAGGTTCCCAGCCCGGCCGGCAGATCCTCGGCCCGGGCCCGCACCCACCGTACGCCGACCGTGTCGTACCGGGCCGCCTCCGCGAGCATGCCGGCGTCCGGGTCGATGCCGACGGCCCCGGCGAACATCGGGGCCAGCGCCAGGGTGAGGGTGCCCGGACCGCAGCCGGCGTCGAGGTACCGGCCGCGGCCGTCGAGCCCGAGGGCGTCGCGCAGGGTGGCGGCGTACCCGGGGGCGTAGGGGAGGCGGCCGCGCAGGTAGTACGCGGCCGCCCCGGCGAACAGGGAGTCGTCCCACTCCCAGCCGTCGATCACTGGTCGGTGCCGGGCGGCTTGCGCCAGACCGACACGTGGCTCTCGCTGTCGTTGGTGAAGGGGGCGCCGTCCCAGCCCGCGACGCGGCGTTCGAGCGTCAGGCCGGCCAGCCGGGCCATGAGGTCGCACTCCGCGGGCCAGATGTAGCGGAAGTTGCTGGCGCCATAGGTGACCGTTCCGTCCGGTGCCGTGCGGTAGTGGTGAGAGGTGCCCTGCTGCGTGGTCATGTCGTAGGTGTCGAAGCCGACGTGCCGCTCGCTGACGTCGAAGGGGACGGCCGCCTGGCCCGGCGGGAACCGGCGGATGCCGGGGATCCACAGTTCGATGACGAACCGGCCGCCGGGCGCCAGGTGGCGGGCCGCGTTGCGGAAGACCTCCACCTGCTCGTCCTGCGTACGCACATTGCCGATGCTGTTCCACACGACGTACACGAGGGAGAAGGGTCCACCCGGGACGGTCGTGGTCGCCATGTCGCCGACGAACACCGGCAGCTGGTCCTCGGGAAGCTTGCGGCGCAGGCGTTCGGCCATCGGCGCGGACAGTTCGATCCCGGTGACCGGGATGCCGCGCGCGGCGAGCGGGACCGCGACGCGCCCGGTGCCGACGGCGAACTCCAGCGCGGGTCCGGGCCCGGCCAGTTCGGCCAGGAAGTCGACGGCGGGGTCGAGCACCCCGGGGGCGAACATGTCCGCCGCGAGTTCGTCATACTGCTCGGCGTCGTCCTCGGTCCACAGGTCGCTCGAACTCTCCGTGGCCGTCATGCGGTCTCGCTCATCGTCATAGGCGGAGCCTGCCCGCTATGTCCCGGTCGCGCCACCAAATTTCGCCCGGCGGCGAAACGAGGCGTATGCGGCTGTCCGGTTCGGGGCCCCGCGGTTCGTCATGGAGGCGACGGCATGGCGAGCACGAGCGAACGGAGACGAAGCATGGTGTCGCGGGAGATCGAGACCTTCATCGAGTACCTGGACGGCGCGCGCGACCACGTGCTGGGCATCCTCGACGGTCTCCCGGCGGACGACCTGCGCCGGGCCGTCCTGCCGAGCGGCTGGAACTGCCTGGAACTGGTCCGGCACCTGACCGTCGACGTCGAGCGGTTCTGGTTCCGCGGGGTCGTCGCCGGGGAGCCCGCCGTGACCGGGACGTTCGTGGCCGGCCTCACCGCGCACTGGCACGTTCCCGACGGCATGAGCGCCGAGGAGGTGCTGGCCGACTACCGGGCGGAGGTCGAGTACGCGAACGCCGTGCTGGCCGCCCTCCCGGACGGGCTCGACCGGGAGCCCGCCGTCTGGCCGGTGGCGCTCTGGCCCGGCTGGCGCCTGCCGGACCTGCGCAGCGTGCTGCTGCACGTCGTGACCGAGACGTCCGTGCACGCCGGACACCTGGACGCGGTACGCGAACTGATCGACGGGGCGTCCTGGTTCGGCCGGGATCCCTACGACAAGGCGTGACACGAGCCTGAGGGAAGCCGGAGATCCCGTTTGGATCAGGGAAATCACCCGAATCTTGGCCCAAGATTACGTGCGATCCCCTGATCCAAACGGGATCATGGAAGGGGCCGCCCACGGGTGACCCGCGGGCGGCCCCCGGGCTTTCACTTCATGATGCAGGTGACGCTGGGCGTCGCGTTGGCCGTGTTGTTCCAGCTCGCGAGGAACCCGAACGTCGTCGACGCTCCGGGTGCCAGGCTGCTGTTGTAACTCATGCCGGCCGCCGTCACGGCCGCCCCCGTCTGGCTGACGGTGGCGTTCCAGGACTGGCTGATCTGCTGGCCGTTGCCGAACGTGAACGTCGCCGTCCACGACGACGTGGGTACCGTGCCGCCGTTGCGTACGGTCACCTCGCCCTGGAATCCGCCGCTCCACTGCGACACGACCTTGTAGGTCGTCCCGCACGGGCCGCCGCCGCCCGAAGGCGACGGCGAAACGGAGGGCGACACCGACGGCGACACCGAAGGCGACGGCGACACCGAACGGGACGGCGAGGCGGAGGAGGAGGGGACCACCCCGCCGAGTACGCGGGCCACCGCCGGGTAGAACCGGTCGGCCATCTTCTGGAAGCCGCCCGTGTTCGGGTGCACCCCGTCCACGGTGTCGGCGACCGCGTCGAATCCGGTCCACGCGTCGACCAGCGTGATCGGCGAGGCCGCCGTCGTGAGCCCGGCCGCCCACGCGGGCAGCGCGTTGTCGAACTCGACAATGTCGGCCGGGCAGGTCGAGCAGGCCGCCGCGCTCATCGGGATGATCTGCGCGACGATGATCTTCATGTTGGGGTTGCTCGCCCGCATCTGCCCGACGAGCTTCGTGAACGCGGCCAGCTTGGTCGCGGTCGTGATGTAGTGCCCCCACATGTCGTTGGTCCCGAGGTGCATCAGGACGACGTCCGGCTGGGCCGCGGCGAGCCACGGCGGCAGCTGGTTGTTGTCCGCGATGCCGGTCGCGGCGTACCCGCCGTGGCCCTCGTGGTCCCAGTCGTAGGAGTAGCCGGGATTGCAGCCGCCGCCGTCGGACACGCCACCGACGAAGTCGATGTTCGTGTAGCCGGCCGTCTGCAGCTGGTGCCACAGCATCGCCCGCCAGCAGCCCGGTCCGGCCGTGATCGAGTCACCCAGCGGCATGATGCGTACCGGGGTCGCCGACTGGGCCGGCCGGGCCGCGACGAACGTCCCCGTCACGAGGAGCGCCGCGAGCAACGCGTACAGGAAAGGTCTGCGCGGCATGGGTCAGCTCGCCGTGCAGGTCACCGCGGGCACGGCGTTGGTGCCGTTCCACGAGGCCAGGAAGCCGAAGGAGGTGGACGCGCCCGCCCCCAGGCTGCCGTTGTAGGTCACGTTCTTCGCGGTCACGTTCGCGCCGCTGCTGGTCACGGTCGCGCTCCAGAACTGCGTGACGGTCTGGCCGTTCGCGTACGTCCAGGTCGTGGTCCAGGAACTGATCGCCGCGCTGCCCGCGGTCACCTTGACCTCGCCCTGGAAGCCGCCCGGCCAGGAATTCGTGATCGTGTACGCGGCGGTGCACGCCTTGGCCCCCGAGGAGGCGCTCGGCGACGCGCTCGCCGACCGGGACGCCGACGGGGAGGCCGACGGCGACGCGGAGCGGGACGCCGAGGCGGACGGCGACGCGCTCGCCGACGCCGACGGGGAGGTGGACGTGCCGTAGACGCTCGCCTGCTTGGCGGTGGCGGTGATGCCGTTGGCGCCGTTGAAGATGCGCAGGCCCCACGTGGACAGCTGGGTCGGGTCGAAGTTGTTGGTCATGTCCAGGTACGGGTCGTTGTTGCCGGCCCAGGACCAGCCGATGTACCCGAGGCCGCGGGCGTTCGCCTCGGCCATGACGGTCTGGTCGTCGACGTTGCTCGTCGAGCGCTGCCAGCCGAACTCGCCGATCACCAGCGGCCACCCGTTGTCGCGGAACCGGTTGAGGTAGTCGGTGATCGCCGTGGCCGTGTTGAACACGTCGTACATGTGGATCGACAGGACCGTGTTGTGCTGGGTGTCGGCGGCGAGGACCGTGGCGGCGTTGTCGCGCATGACGTACTGCCAGTCCTGGCCCCAGTTCGGCGCGTCGACCATGAGCAGGTGCTCGAAGCCGTTGGTACGCATCTTCTGGATGGCCGCCGTGGTGGCCGCGGTCCACTGTCCCGGGTTGGTGTTGCCGATCGGCTCGTTGCCGATGTTGATGACGATGTAGCTCTCCTGGCCGACGAGGTTGGCCTTCTGGGTGATCCAGTAGTTGACGGCCTCGTCGAGCGTGGCGGCCGCGCTGTCCTCGCCGTAACCGGTGGTGTCGTGCACCTCCAGTACGCAGATCAGCTTGTTCTGCTTGCACAGCGACACGACGTTGGCCACGTCGGTCGACGGCCCCCACCGCTTGCCGCTGCCGAGCACCACCCGGACGGTGTTGGCGCCCAGCGCCTTGATGTTGGCGAACGAGCTGGTCTGGCCGGTGAACCAGACGTGCTCGTGGTTCACGCCGCGCATGATGAAATTCTGGCCGTTGGCCTCGACGATGTTGCGGCCGCTGATGTGCAGCCCGACGGATGCTTCGGCGGGTCCGACGAAGACGAGCGTGGACGCGACGACGGCGAGCACGGCGGAGCCGAGCGCCAGGATCAGTCTTTTCATGGCCTTCCTCAGAAGGGAGGCCCCGAGATCACGGGGCGGACGCGTCTGGAAACACAGACATGGACGTGTCTGCCTGAGGACGCCCGAACTCACCCGCGCACGGAGCCATCAGCGTAGATGTACACATCGGCCGGACGCAAGTATGGTGCCGTCCATGATGGACGATCATGAGACGGCGCCGGCGCTGGGCCCGGTCGGCTACCGCGTCATCCTGGAGAACGAACTCGTCCGCGTGTGGCAGGTCGCCCTCGAACCCGGCCAGACGCAGGCGCTGCACCACCACGAGCACCCCTACCTGGTGATCGCGATCGAGGGGGCGATCAACGTGGTGGAGACGCTCGACGGGCAGCGCCGCGACGCGCCCGAACCCACCGGCAGCGTGGTGTTCCGGCCGCCCGGCGACACCCACACGCTCACCAACGTGGGGGAGACGCGCTACGTGAGCAGGATCGTCGAACTCAAGCAGTGAACGCGTACGCCTTGCGAGCGATGCCCATAATGTCTGATGGGCTGTAGTTTGTCGGTATGACGCAGGAACGGGTGTTCGCCGGGCCGACCGGCCTCGGGACCGCGAGCACCCGCGTCGGCGCGCCGGAGCCCCGCTTCGACATTCCCTATCCGAGCCGGATCAGCCCCGACGTCGAACGGGCCCGGCTCGAAGGATTGCGCTGGGCCAGGGAGATGGGCATCGTCCGGGACGGCGCGGAGACGGCCGCCCTGGACGCCCCGCGGTTCGACCGGCTGGCCGCGTACGCGTACCCGGGGCACGTCGGAGCACCGCTCGATCTCGTCGTCGAGCTGATGCTGTGGTTCTTCCCGTTCGACGACCTGTTCGACGGCCCGCTCGGCCGGGATCCAGCCGCGACCGCGGCGTTGATCGAGAACCTGGTCGCCGGCATGTACGCGGAGCGGCCGCCGTCGCCGTTCGACCCGCCGATGGTCCGGGCGTTCCTGGATCTGTGGCACCGGGCCCGGATCGGCACCACCCCCTCCTGGCGTACGCGCCTGCACAGCGACTCCGAGGCGTACCTGCGGTCGTACCAGTGGGAAGCGGCCAACCGCGTACGCGGGCGGGTCCCGAGTGTGGCGTCCTATGTGGAGATGCGGCGGCACTCGATCGGCGTGTGGCCGAGCCTGGACGTGGGGGAGAGCACCGGGCGGTTCGAGATCCCGCAGGTGGCCTTCCGCAGCGACCACGTCCAGACCATGCGCCGGCTGTGCAGCGACGTCGTCGTGCTCGTCAACGAGGCGTACTCGGCGGCGAAGGACCACGAGCACGGCGACCTGAACCTGGCGGTGCTGCTGGAGCGGGAGGAAGGCCTGACCGCCCGGCAGGCGCGGGCGCGGGTGGTGGCGATGGCCGAGGCGTGCGTGGCCGACTTCGTCCGGCTGGACGCGGGCCTCGACCGGTTGTGCGACGACCTGAACATCCCCGCCGCCCGCCCCGACCTCGAACGGTACGCCGACGGGATGCGGTCGTGGATGCGCGGCAACCTCGACTGGTCCCGGGAAACCGTGCGCTACCGGAGCTAGGGGATCTCGGGGATCGTGAGCAGGTGGACGGTTCCGCCGGGAAGCCCTGTCGCGGCCACCGCGAGCGTACTGCGGTCCGCCGACACGTAGCTCGGGCCCGACCACGTTCCCGTCGTCGCCCGGACGCGGTCCCACACGCCGACGCCGGGATCGACCGCGAAGACGTGCAACGTCCCGTCCGGTAGGGCCGTGGCGCCCAGCGCGGACGCGTACTGGCCGCTGTCGATCTGCCCGGCGGCGGCCCACGTCCCGGCGGCCGACCGGGCGCGGTCCCAGACCCCGCCGCCCGGCACGATCGTCTGGACGTGCAGCGTGCCGTCCGGCAGCCCGGCCGCCGAGAGCGCCACGACGTTGCCGTTGGTGTCGATCTCGGCCGAAGCCGCCCACGTCCCGGCGGCCGACCGGGTCCGGTCCCAGACCCCGCCGCCCGGCACCAGGGTCTGCACGTGCAGGGTGCCGTTCGGCAGCGCCGCCGCGGACACGGCCGTGATGTCGCCGTTGACGTCGATGTGGGTCGAGCTCGCCCACACGCCGGCCGCCGAGCGTACCCGGTCCCAGATGCCGCTGCCCGGCACCAGCGTCTCCACGTGCAGCGTGCCGTCCGGCAGCGCCGCGGACGCGATCGCCGTGATCGTCGTGTTGGCGTCGATCTTCGTGCTCGCGCTCCACGTCCCGTCGGCCGCGCGCGTGCGGTCCCAGACGCCGCTGCCGGGCACCAGCGTCTGCACGTGCAGGGTTCCATCAGGCAGAGCAGCGGCCGCCGTACGCCCGATCGCGCCGTTCGCGTCGACCGTCGCCGCACCCGTCCACGTGCCGTCGGCGGCCCGGACCGCGTCGCGTACCGGGCCGCGCAGGGGCTGGTCGACGACCCCGTAGTACGGCGACCACACGCGCGCCTTGTAGAAGTGCGCTCCGGTCCGGCGGCGCGTCGCGGCCGGGCCGAAGAAGTCCACGGTGTCGGTGCACCAGTCGTTGGTCGCCGCGCACGCACCGGCCGGCGACTTGGCCGCGTCGGCCTTCGTCTCGACGACCTGCCCCGACGGCTGGTTGCCGATCGACTTGACCGCGGTCCGGCCGCCCATCGCGGGGACGGTGAACGACTTCGCCGCCTTGTCGAACAGGTACTCGCCGGAATTCGTCGTCACCCAGAGCTTGCCGCTGTCGTACGCGTACGGGTAGACGTCGTGGCCCCAGGCGGTCGGCAGGATCGCCCGCCAGGTCGGGTCCTCGGCCAGCGTCGGCCGGGCGGGGGTGCCGCCGATCCGCAGCGCCGTCAGGATGTGCTGCTGCGTCACCGGGTCCTGCCCGATCACCCACAGCCGCATGATCGCCGGGTCCCAGACCGTCGCGTGCGCCGAGGCGAGGTCGAACTGGGCGTACGCGGTCGCGTTCGGGCCTTGGGAGGACGCGTAGACGCGTACCCAGCCGGCGGTCGAGGCGGCGATCGCGACGTTGCCGTCCGGCAGGAGCTCCGCCGAGTGCAGGTTGCCCGGGATCACCTGCGCCCAGATCCGGGACCCGCCGGGGTAGTCCACGACGGCGGCGAGGTTGGTGCTGGCCGCGTACGCGAACCGCTGCCCGGACCCCCAGGTCCGCAGCTTGAAGTCGGACACCAGGGTGGCCGCCGAGATCTCGGCGCTGGAGAACCCCTCGGCGGCGGTGGGCTTCCAGCTCCACTTCACCGCGGCCGCGCTGTTCCAGTCCGCCACGGCCGGATCGAACGCCAGCAGCTGCCCCGAAGTCTGATCCCCGCCCACCACCCAGAAATCCCCGGTGGCCGCGAAACCGGGCCGCGCAACGGGCGGAACGGCGAGCAGCCCGCAGGCGGCGGCGACAGCGACGAGACGGCGGAAGATCATATGGCGATCATACGATCTTCGGTTCACGACTGTCGAGATCGGACGAACAAGCGGGACCGGACCGCGGAGGATGATGCGTCGCCCCACTCGCCTGGCAGGGCTACCCCCGTCACGTTCTGTGACGGGGGTAGCCCGGTCTCCCGCGCGAGGAGCGGAGGTGAGATCGACGGACCCGGGACAAAAAGCCCTTGAACTTGATCTCTACTCCGAAGACGTCCTCAGCAGGTGATGATGAGGATGGAGACGACGTTGCAGGTGGCGGAGGCGGTGTCGTTGGCCGCGTTGGGATCGGCCGGCGCCGACGTGGTCCGGGTGGCGGTGACCTTGACCTGGCCGAGCGTGAGCGCGCCGACGGGCAGCCGGAACGTCTTGCTCGCGTTGGCCCCGTTAGACAGAGCCCCGTAAGTGCAGGTCACGACTGATCCGGCTTGGGTGCAGCCGGTGGCGAGCTGGGTCGCGGTGGAGCCGTTGGGCAGGGTGGCCGTGATGCTCGCACTGGTCGCCGCGTCCGGACCGAGGTCGGTGACCTTGATCGTGTACTCGATCGCGGAGTTGAGCAGGGCCGGCTTGGCCACCGCCTGGAGGTCGACGGCGAGATCCGCGGCGGGCGGCTTCGGCGCGGCCTTGAAGGCGATCGCACCGGGCCGGGAGACGCCGATCGTCGACACCGGATTGTAGGTGGTCGTGCTGATCAGCGTCACCTTGTCATTGAGCAGATCGGACACGTACGCGTACTGGCCGGTGCCGTCGACCGCGACGTCGAGCACCATGCCATAGCCCGTACGCGTCGCGGACACGGTGTTCGTCGCCGTGTCGACGACCGACAATGCCCCCGACTGGCAGCCGACGATCAGCCTGGCCCCGTTCGGCGTGACGGCCGCCGCGAACGGCTGGGCGCACACCGGAATCGTCGCCGTGACCGTGTTGGTGGCGGTGCTGATCACCTGGACCGTGTCGGCGTAGTTGTTCGGCACGTACAGGAACGTCCCGGCCGGGTTGACCGCGGCGTACTCCGGATACTGCCCGACGTTCACCGTCGCGGTGACGGCGTTCGTCGTCGTATCCACAACGGACACGGAATTGTCGGTCGTCACGTACGCCTTGGTGCCCTGGCTGGGCACCACGATCCCGTGCGGGCTCCCGCCGACGGGAACGGTCGCGAGCACCATGTGGGTCGCGGTGTCGATCACCGTCACCGTGCCCGAGCCGATGTTCGCGACGTAGAGCCGGGTACCCGCCGCGTTGACGGCCATCCGGTCCGGCTCGGAACCGACCAGGATCCGGCCCAGTGACGTGTTCGTCGTGGCGTTGAACGCCTCCACGAAGTCGCCGAACCGGTCGGAGGCGAAGTACACGTCGTGCGCGGGATCCGCGACGACGCCGTTGACATAGCTGTCGAGTGCCGGCGTGGCGACGGCCGCGTCGGTGGCGGTGTCGATCACCGTCACCGTCGGTGAGGTGGCGCCGGCCACATACAGCCGGCCTGGGACGTTGGCGGCATGGGCGGTGGTCGCCGGGATGGCGCACAGCGTGGTGGCGACGAGCGTCAGCACGGGCATGAACGCCAGGCTGCGACGGAAGCTCATGGATACCGTCCTCTTCGTTCGATGTGGATCGTGTGCGCCGAACGCTAATTCGATCGGAGGACGGGAAGAGGCGAAACGCGAGTTGCCGACAGCGAACCACCTGTGAGTGTGAATCTCTGTTGTGTTTCGGATAGGCCGTCCGAGTGTCTTTCACGTCGCTCGATCTTTGATTCTCATTGCGGATCACTTTCATCCCCGTGATCACCCTCCACATCCGACACTCGCTCCATCGCGCGCCGCCGCTCGCCCGTCCCCGACTGCCTCGACTGCCTCGACTGCGACGATCTTGCGCGAGTGTCCGGCTCGCCCTGATCAAGCCTTCGTGTCGTGATCTTGACGGATGCGGCGAAACCAACGCCTTCCTCTCAACCGGTCGGTGCAAGTGGGTCGTTGACCTTCTTGGTGCTGGCTGGTTGAGAGGGGTCGCGGGTGGCGAGGGCTCATGTGCTGACGGCGGATTTGCGGTTGGTGATCGAGAATCTGTGGCGGCAGGGTGCGACGTTCGAGGAGATCGCGGTAGCGGTCGGTACCGACTTTTCGACGGTGTGGCGGGAGTTGGATCGTCATAACTCGCATCGGCACGGGGTGAAGAATCCGCTGGGCTCGACGCGGGGCGGGTTGTATCGGTGGGGGTACACCGCACAGTGGGCA
>NZ_AUAX01000038.1 GCF_000428945.1 Hamadaea tsunoensis DSM 44101
AGGGCTGCCGTCGCGCGCAGCGATCCCCATGAGACTCCGGTTTGCACTCTCCCCTGAGCGGTATTGCCGGATAACAGTCCAGCTCGTCGTGTGCCCCACCTCCGCGGGGTACTCGGCGGGCTGGACTGTTTGCGGGTGGGGTCTTGGGGGCTTTGGGGTCTTGGGGTCTTTGGTGGTTGGGGTCTTTGGTGGTGGCGGGGAAGGTTGCTGCTGGTGCGGTCGGCGCTCCGGACCCCTTATGCACCGCCCGTCAGCTTCAGAGATCCTCGACTTCGTCGCGGATCTTGTGCGCTGCCGGGCGGCGCGGGTCCGGGCTTCTCCCTTACGCGGCGGGGGTGTCCTTGTGGGCGGTGGTACAGGGCCACCTGGGGGGTTGAGGTGGGTGGTTGCGGTAGGTCCGGGGGGTTGCCGGGAGTGGTTGCGGTAGGTCTGGGGGGTTGCTGGGAGTGGTTGCGGTAGGTCCGGGGGGGGTGCCGGGAGTGGTTGCGGTTCGTCCCGGGGGTGGCGGGAGTGGTTGCGGTACGTCCCTGTTTGCTGTGGTGGTAACGACCGGGGAAGTGGGGTGGGGGTGTCGGACTGGCGTCATCGGGAGGTTGCCGGGAGTTTGCCGTGGCACCATCGAGGACGCTGGGAATGGTTGCTGGACGGGGGATCCGTATGCGGGTCGCGGTTGCGGGCGGGGGGATCGCCGGGCTGGCCTGCGCGTTGGGGCTGGCCCGAGCGGGACATGAGATCGTGGTGGTGGAACGCGACCCCGCGGGGGCGCTGGACGATCCGCGGGGGGCGTTCTCCTGGGAACGGGCGGGGGTGCCGCAGTTCCAGCAGCCGCACGTCCTGGTCTCGCTGGCCTGTCGCGAGCTGCGCGTACACGCCCCCGACGTGTACGCCTGCCTGCTCGAAGCGGGAGCCACGGAGATCCTCGGCAGCCATCCGGACGCCGTGGCCGATCCCGACCTGCGGGCGCTGTGCGTACGCCGGCCGGTGCTCGAATGGGCGCTGCGCAGGGCATTGGCGGACGAGGAGTCGGTGACCGTCCGCCACGGCGACACGGTACGCAATCTCGCGTACGACGACGGTTCGGCGCCCGGCGTGAACGTGTGGGGGCTGATCACCGACGCCGGACTCGTGACCGGCGACGTCGTCGTGGACGCGCTGGGGCGTACGTCGCCGATGCCGGGGCTGCTGGCGGACCTGGCGCGGGCGTACGGGGCGGTGCCGGGAGAGGTGCTCGTGCCGCGCTTCACCGGCCGGGCGGCGTACGAGGTGGCGCGCGGGATCCCCTGCGGGATGGCGTATTACAGCCGGTACTACCGCCTGCGGCCGGCGAACCCGGCGCGACCGGGACACCATTTCGTGGCGGCCGCCGCCGACTTCGGGTACGCGTCCGGCGTCCTGTTCTGGGCGGAGAAGGAAGCCGGGGAACAGCTGGTCGGCCTGGTGATCAGCGTACCGGCCGGTGATCAGGAGCTGAAGGCGCTGCGCGACGAGGACTTCTACGACCGGGTGGTCGCAGCGACTCCGGCGCTCGCCCGGGTGATCGGCCCCGGCCTCGCCGACCCGGTCACCCCGGTACGCCCGATGGGCGGCCTGCGGGCGTCGTGGCGCCGGCCGGTCACCGACGACGGCCGGCTCACCGCCCGCAACGTGTTCACCGTCGGGGATGCCTTGTGCCACACCAATCCCGCGTACGGGTGGGGGGCGTCGCTGGCCCTGTCGCAGGCGTTCACGCTGCCGGCGGTGCTGGCCGGGCACGACGGGGACGTGGTCGCCGCCCAAGGCGCGTACGCCCGGCGGACCGGACCGCTGGTCGAGGACCGCTTCGGTTCCGGCGTGGCGCTCGACCGGGGGATCGAACGGATCTGGGCGGGCGAGGAGGTGGACGTTCTCGCGTACACGATGGAACCCGATCTTTTCCGGATGCGCGGCCTGAGCGCCGCCGCGCAGGCCGCCCCGCTCGCGCATCAGCGGCAGGGCCGGTGGGCCGGGTGCCTGGACCCGGCCGCGGCGATCGACGCCGACGAGCCCTTCCGGACCGACGCGGCGGCCGCGGCCCGGGTGGTCCGCGGCCGCCCGCGACCGGAGTCCGAGCGGCCGCCGGCGCGCGACGACCTGCTGGCACTGGTCCCCTCCTGACAAACCGCTCGTGGGCGGGGGTGCGGGCGGTTACAGTCGGCGTTCGTGGAAGCAGCCTTCGACCCCGCCGCCCATAACCGGGCCGCCTGGGACGCGTACGTCGAGCAGGGCAACGAATGGTCCCGCCCGGTCACCCCGGAGCAGGTCGAGCGGGCCCGCCAGGGCGACTGGTCGGTGGTGCTGATCGGGTACGAGCCGGTGGACCGGTCCTGGTTCCCGGCCGACCTGACCGGCGTGGAGGTGCTGTGCCTCGCCTCCGGCGGCGGGCAGCAGGGGCCGATCCTGGCCGCCGCGGGCGCCCGGGTCACGGTGTTCGACAACTCGCCGAAACAGCTGGCGCAGGACGAGTCCGTGGCCGTACGCGACAGCCTGGAACTGCGTACGCGGCTGGGCGACATGCGGGACCTCGGCGAGTTCGAGGACGCGTCGTTCGACCTCGTCTTCCATCCCGTGTCGAACCTGTTCGTGCCGGACGTGACCCCGGTCTGGCGGGAGTGCTTCCGGGTCCTGCGGCCGGGCGGGACGCTGCTGGCCGGCTTCCTCAACCCGGACGTGTACCTGTTCGACCACGAGGCACTCGACCAGCGGGGCGAGTTCGTGGTCGCGCACAGACTGCCGTACAGCGACGTCACCCACTACACACCGGAGGAGCGGGCCCGCAAGTTCGGAGCGGACGCGCCGGTGGAGTACAGCCACACGCTCGGTACGCAGATCGGCGGGCAGCTCGCGGCCGGGTTCGTCCTGACGGGATTCGCCGAGGCGCCGCATCACGCCGACAAGACCGCCGAGTACATGCCCGGGTATTTCGCCACCCGCGCCCGCAAACCGTAGACCGTAGACCGGATCAGGCCACTGTGATGGTCTGGGTGGCGGGTAGGCGCGGTGTGCGTCCGGGGTTGGCCGAGTCCGGGTCGGCCACGCCGATCCGCAGGACGATGTGGGCGTACCCGAGGCCGGCCAGCATCTGACGCATCAGCGCCCGGGTCGCGTCGATCTCGACGACCTGGCTGAACGGGAGCACCGCGAGGCCGAGGTCGGTGGCGGTCAGCCAGACGGCGGAGAGGGCCTGGCCGGCGTTCAGCCAGGCGAGCGGGTCGTCGCCGGCGCTGAAGAGGACCACGAAGGCGGCGTGCTTGTCGTGCTCCTCGCCGACCTCCAGGGTGCCGGGGCCGCCGAAGTCCCGCTCGCCGACGTCGGTCTGCGGGCGGCTGCCGGGGATCACGTCGGCGGGCAGGCCGGTGCCGGGCGGCCGGTCGGGGCCGCGCCAGTACGCCGTCTCGGCCCGCAGCGCCTCGTCCCCGGCGGCGATGTCCTCGGCCCGGGAGACGGCCACGACCAGGTCGGTCAGCTGGTCGGCGGTGAACTTGTGCAGGTCGACGCCCTGCCCGGTGGCGGCCTGGCGCAGCGCCTCGATCTGGTCCCGGGTGGGGGGCGTCTCGCTGGTGGGGCGGCGGTCGGTGTGCCGCCGGTCCATCGCCTGGACCAGCCGCATCGCCTCGGGCGTGACGGGAATCGGGTCGTTCAGGGTCAGCCGGGCGAGGTGGTCGCGTTCTTCGGGGTCGGGGAGCAGTTCGACCACGTCGGCGTACCCCTGGGCGGCCAGGGCGGCCCGGGCGTGGTGCAGGGCCGTGCCGCAGCTGATGAGCAGCATCCGGTCGTCGGGATCGGTGATCGGCAGGGTACGCGTCCGGTCGACGTGCAGGTCCATCGTGTCGCCGCTGACGTGCCAGCGCCACGGTTGGGTGTTGTGGATGGACGGGGCGCGCCCGGCGGCCTCGGCGGCTTCGACGAGAACGGCGGCGGGCAGCCGTTCGGTGTGAGTGCTCACCGTCCTGAGTCTTCCATCCGAAACGGAGGCACACACCGGCAACTCGGAGATCCACTTGCCGGGTTTGAGGGGTATGCGGCAGAAGTTCGCGCAGGTCACGGTTGCTTTGATGACTCAATAGAACTAGTGTTCCAATTCATGCAGCCGGCGGCCCTTTCCGACCTCGTCCGGCGGGCCAGCGACCTCGGCCCGGCCGCCGCCGGGCTGGGCACCGACCGGTTGCTGCCGGTCGCCTCCCAGCTGCGGGATCTGTTGCCCGGCTACGGTTTGCGCCGCGGGAGCACGGTCGCGGTGGCCCCCGGCGCCCCGGGTACCACGTCCCTCCTGCTCGCCCTGCTCGCCGAGGCGTCCCGGGCCGGCTCCTGGTGCGCGGTGGTCGGCGTACCGGCGCTGGGGCTGCTCGCCGCGTCCGAACTCGGCATCGCCCTCGACCGGTTCGCCGTCGTCCCCCATCCCGGTCCTGAGTGGCCGGCCGTCGCCGCCACCCTGCTCGACGGCTTCGACCTGGTGGTGGTCTCCGTCAAAGACATCGCCGCGAGCGTGTGCGCCCAGCTCGCCGCCCGGGCACGGCAGCGCGGCAGCGTCCTGGTGCCCTTCGGGTCCGGCTGGGACGGTGCCGAGGTCACCCTGAGCGTCACCGAGAGCCGCTGGTACGGCGTGGGCGAGGGGTCCCGCCGCCGGATCACCGTCGCCGCCCGCGGCCGCGGCGCCGCCGCCCGCCCGCGCCGCGGCCAGGTCTGGCTGCCCGGCCCGCCGGTCGAGGAAGAAACCCAGCGCCTGCGGGTCGTGCGGTGAGGACCATGCTCGTCTGGTGTCCCGACTGGCCCGTGATCGCCGCCGGCATCGTCGACGGCGCGCCGGCCGCCGGCCCGGTCGCGGTCGTCGGCGACAACCGGGTGATCGCCTGCTCGCCCTCGGCCCGAGCCGCCGGTGTACGCCGGAACCTGCGCAAGCGGGACGCTCAGGCCCGCTGTCCGGAGCTGGTCGTCGTGCCGGACGATCCCGCCCGCGACGCCCGTGCGTTCGAGCCCGTCGTGGCGGCCGTCGAGGAGGTCGTCGCCGGGGTCGCCGTGGTACGCCCCGGGGTGTGCGCGTTCACCGCCCGGGGACCGGCCCGCTACTTCGGCACCGAGGAGGCGGCCGCGGAACGGGTGGTCGAGCAGATCGCCGTCGAGTGCGCGGTGGAGGCGCAGATCGGGGTGGCCGACGGCACGTTCGCCGCCCTGCTGGCCGCCCGGCTCGGCCGGCACGTCCCGGCTGGGCGTACGGCCGCCTTCCTGGCCGAGCTGCCCGTGTCCGCTCTGGAACGCCCGGCCCTGGTCGGCCTGCTCGATCGGCTGGGCGTGCGTACGCTGGGCGCCTTCGCCGCCTTGAACCCCGCGGACGTGCTGGCGAGGTTCGGCCTGGACGGGGCGCTCGCCCACCGCCTCGCGGCCGGGAAGGACGACCGGCCGCTGGCGGTCCGCAGCCCGCCGCCCGACCTGGAGGTGGAGGAGCGGCCGGAGGAGCCGATCGAGCGGGTCGACGTGGCCGCGTTCGCGGCGCGGGCGCTGGCCGAGCGGCTGCACGAGAAGCTGGCCGCCTACGGCCTGGCGTGTACGCGGCTCGCCATCACCGCCGTCACCGCCGACGGCCGGGAACTGCACCGCGAATGGCGCCACGACGGCATCCTCACCGCGACCGCCATCGCCGACCGCACCCGCTGGCAACTCGACGGCTGGCTGTCTACACGTGTGTACGGCAGCCGTGATCGCCGGCGGCTTGCCGTCGGCGAGGAATCGCAGCTGTCGAACAAGAATAAACCCGCGGGTGGGATCGTCCTGTTGCGACTCGCGCCGGAGGGCGTCCTCGCGCAGGTCGGGTTGCAGCCGGGGCTGTGGGGCGAGGCGGGCGCCGAGCGCGACCGGGCCCACCGCGCGATGCACCGGGTCCAGGGCCTTCTGGGTCCGGAAGCGGTCCTGCGCGGCGTCCTCGGCGGCGGGGCCGATCCGGCGCGCCGGGCGACTCTCGTCCCCTGGGGTGAGGAGTACGTCCCGGCCAGCCCCGACGGCCCTTGGCCGGACCGGCTGCTCTCGCCGTTCCCGGTGCTGCTGCCGGCCCCGGTGGCCGTCGAGGTGACCGATCTGGCCGGCGTACCGGTGGCGGTCAGCGGGCGGCTGGCGCTCTCGGGGATCCCCGCGCTGGTGTCGGGCGTGCCGATCCTCGCCTGGACTGGTCCGTTCCCCCTGGACGAACGCTGGTGGGACGTACGCCGCGGCCGGGCCCGGGTCCGCTTCCAGGTCGTCCTCGGCGACGGCCGCCAGCTGCTCCTCGAGCACCACCGCGCGACCTGGTCCGCCGTAGCGGACTTCGACTAGGAGCGGTTCATGAGCTGGAGCGGCGGTTCGCATCTCACCTGGGCGCAGCTGCGCGGGGCGATGGACGGCCAGGTCGTCGACCCGCTTTCCGCAGACCGTAGGCTCGACGGAGGTCGCCAGTATCGCCTGACAGCGGATGGCGGGGACGGGCCCGGGTTCTCCCGGCACCGGCCCGAGTTCGAGGCCGACGAGCGCATCGAGCGCGGCCACAGCCTCGTCCCGTACGCCGAACTCCACTGCCACAGCAGCTTCTCGTTCCTCGACGGCGCGTCGAGTCCGGAGGAACTGGTCGAGGAGGCGTACCGGCTGGGGTTGGAGGCGCTGGCGCTGACCGATCACGACAACCTCTCCGGCGTGGTCCGGTTCGCCGAGGCGGCCCGCAACCGCGCCTTGAAGACCGTGTTCGGGGCGGAACTCGGCCTCACCGGGGCCGAGCGTGCGGGGCCGCCGGATCCGGACGGCGTACACCTGCTGGTGCTCGCCCGCGGTCAGACCGGGTACGCCGCCCTGTCCCGCCAGATCGCGCGGGCGTACCTGCGGGGCGGGGAGAAGGGCCGGCGGGTCTACGACTACGGGGATCTCGTGGAAGACCTGCGGGACAAGGCCGTCGTCCTGACCGGCTGCCGCAAGGGGACGGTCGCGCGGGGGCTGCGGGAGAGCCCGGAAGCCGCCCGGCGGGCCCTCGATCAGCTGGTCGACGACTTCGGCCGGGAGAACGTCCTCGTCGAGCTGATCGACCAGGCGAACCCGGCCGACCGCAACCGCAACGAGTCCCTGGCCGCGCTCGCCGAACGGGCCGGCCTGGCCACCGTGGCCACCGGCAACGTGCACTTCCACGCGCCCGCGCGGCGTCGGCTCGCCTCGGTCGTCGCCGCCGTACGCGCCCGCAGCAGCCTTGACGTCATGGAGCCGTACCTGCACACACCCGCGGCGTACCTGCGCTCGGGGGACGAGATGGCGGCGCGGTTCGCGGCCCATCCCGGCGCGGTCGAACGGGCCGCCGCGATCGGCCGGGAACTCGCGTTCGACCTGCGGCTGCTCGCCCCGAAGCTGCCCCCGTTCACGGCCACCGAGCCGCCCTACGACGAGCCCCCGTACGCTGGCCTGACCGAGCCGGAACTGTTGCGGCGCTTGGCGTACGAGGGGGCCGCGCAGCGGTACGGGCCGCGTCGGTCCAATCCGGACCAGTATGAGCGGATCGACCGGGAGCTGGGGATCATCGAGGATCTCGGCTTCCCCGGCTACTTCCTCGTGGTCTGGGACATCGTCCGGTTCTGCCGGCAGGCGGGGATCTACTGCCAGGGCCGGGGTTCCGCGGCGAACTCGGCCGTCTGCTACGCGCTGCGGATCACCAACGTGGACCCGCTCGGCGACGAGTGGGGCGCCGGCCTGATCTTCGAGCGGTTCCTCGCGCCCGAGCGGGACGGGCCGCCCGACATCGACGTGGACATCGAATCCGACCGCCGCGAGGAGGTGATCCAGTACGTCTACCGCAAGCACGGGCGGGAGCACGCGGCCCAGGTGGCGAACGTGATCTCCTACCGCCCCCGGTCCGCCGTACGCGACGTCGCCCGCGCCTTCGGCTACTCCGCCGGGCAACAGGACGCCTGGTCCAAGCAGATCGACCGGTGGTCCAGCGTGAAGGACTCCGAGGCCGACGGCATCCCCGAGCACGTCCTGCGGTACGCCGAGGAGCTGATGAACGCGCCCCGCCACCTCGGCATCCACTCCGGCGGCATGGTCATCTGCGACCGGCCGATCATCGACGTCTGTCCCGTCGAGTGGGCGCGCATGCCCGGGCGTACCGTCCTGCAGTGGGACAAGGACGACTGCGCCGCGATCGACCTGGTCAAGTTCGACCTGCTCGGCCTCGGCATGCTCTCCGCCCTGCGCTACGCCTTCCAGTTCCTCGGCCAGGAGCTGGAGCTGGGCGATCTCAAACCCTACGACCCCGAGGTGTACGCGATGCTGTGCGAGGCCGACAGCGTCGGGGTGTTCCAGGTGGAGAGCCGGGCGCAGATGTCGACCCTGCCGCGGCTGCGCCCGGAGAAGTTCTACGACCTCGTCGTGGAGGTGGCGCTGATCCGGCCCGGGCCGATCCAGGGCGGCTCGGTGCATCCGTTCATCCGCCGCAAGAACGGCCACGAACCGGTGCACATCCCGCATCCGCTGATGGCCAACGCCCTGGGGCGGACGCTGGGCGTACCGCTGTTCCAGGAGCAGATGATGCAGCTGGCCGTGGACGTCGCCGACTTCACCCCGGCCGAGGCCGACCAACTGCGCCGGGCGATGGGCGCCAAGCGTTCGGCCGACAAGATGGAACGCCTGCGCCGGCGGCTGTTCGAGGGCATGGCCGCCAACGGGATCCCGCCGGACATCGCCGAGGACGTGTACGCGAAGCTCGCCGCGTTCGCCAACTACGGCTTCCCGGAGAGCCACGCGATCAGCTTCGCGTTCCTGGTCTACGCCAGCGCCTGGCTGAAGCGGTACCACCCGGCCGCGTTCCTCGCCGCGCTGCTGGGCGCCCAGCCGATGGGCTTCTACTCGCCGCAGTCCCTGGTGGACGACGCCCGCCGGCACGGGGTGACCGTGCTGCGGCCGGACATCAACGCCAGCGGGGTCAAGGCGACGCTCGAATACCCGCCCGGCTACCGGTCCGGCAGCCTGCCCGGTGAACCGCCGTCCCAGTGGGGCATCGACGGTCCCGTCGTCCGGCTGGGCCTGGACTCCGTGCGTACGCTCGGCGAAGAGGTCGCGGAGCGGATCGTGGCCGCCCGGTCGGCCGGTGATTTCACGGGGCTCACCGACGCCGCCCGGCGGGCCGGTCTGCGTACTGCCCATCTGGAAGCACTGGCCACGGCGGACGCCTTCGCGAGCCTCGGCCTCACCCGCCGCGAAGCGCTGTGGTCGGCGGGGGCCGCGGCGACGGACACGCCCGACCGGCTGCCGGGCACGGCGGTGGGGGTGCACGCGCCGGCACTGCCCGGGATGGACGACACGGACCGGCTGGTGGCGGACGTGTGGGCGACCGGGCTCTCGCCGGACAGCCACCCGATCAAGCTGGTCCGGGAGATCCTGACCGCGCAGGGCGCACTGCCAGTGGCACATCTGTCCACAGTGGCCAACGGCGACCGGGTACGCGTCGGCGGCCTCGTCACCCACCGCCAGCGGCCGGCGACGGCGGGGGGCATCACGTTCCTCAGCCTGGAGGACGAGACGGGCACGCTCAACGTCGTGTGCTCGCCGGGGCTGTGGAAGCGCTACCGCAAAGTGGCACTGTCCTGCCCGGCGCTGATCATCCGGGGGCGGCTGGAGACGGTGTCGCCGGAGGGGACGAAAGGGGTGGTGAACCTGGTCGCGGACCAGCTCGCGCCGCTGCCGGTCGCGGTACGCCCGGTCTCCCGCGACTTCCGGTGATGCATTCCCAGTGAAGGGTTTTCTGTCACGCTGCCCCGTGAAGGATTCCCGGTGACACGGTGAACCGACACCCGCCACCCGAACGGCGCGTCTTTGATCGACGCATGGAGATGTCCATACCAATAAATCAGTGATCCCCTTCCCCGATAACCGGCCTGCCGTTACTCTCAGCGATTGTTCTGCAACTGTTCGGCTATGTGCCTTGCCACGGCTGCCACTATGCGCCTACGGTCGCCAGGCGGCGTGCAAGTTGCACGGACGATGTGGACAGTTCGGCGACGAGTCCTGTGCGGAGGATGCGATGACTGTGGGCGTACGCGAGAAGAAGAGGGCCGGCGCGTTGCTGGCCCTGGTGCTGCTGAGCACGTTCGCCGTCGGGACCGCCCAGGCCGCCCCGCCCGCGGCGGACTGCACGGTCGCGGGCGCTGCCGCCGGCACGGCCGCCTCGTTGAAGGCGAGCGGGGGCGTGCCGGACTCCGACGGGCTCTATCCGTTCCAGAAGTGGCTCGTGGACCCGGCGACGCAGTCGAAGAACCGCTCGACGCAGGCCGCGACCGAGTCGGCGCTGAAGATCAAGGGCAGCTCCGATCGCGACCGGCTCGCCGGCGGTCTCGTCGGGTACGCGGCCGACGAGAACGCCCAGTCGATCGTGACCGTGGTGACCGCGGACTACGCCGACCCGGCCGGGCTGGCGAGCAGCACCGGGGCCCGGGTCCAGCGGGGCTGCTTCACGGCCGCGCAGCTGAGCCAGGCGCGGGACGTGCTGCTGGGGCGGGCGTGGCATCCGGACGCGGCCAAGGCGTCCTTCAGCGGCGGGCTCGATCCGGCGGACTCCCGGTACCACGTCACGGTCGACGCCGCCTACCCGCAGGTCGCCGACGCCCTCGTCCAGGCCCTCGGCGACCGGGTGGTGGTCGAGCTGGGCGCGGTCGGGCGTACCGGGCGGTTGAACGATGGCGAACCGCACTACGGCGGCGCCGGCATCCGCAAGGGCTACAACGCGAACACCGCGTCCAACACCTGCACGAGCGGCTTCGTGGTGTCCAAGGGCGGCAAGCGCGGTGTGAGCACCGCGGCGCACTGCTTCGCCAACGGCGACTCGGTCTACTCGTCCACCCAGTTCGCCGGGGTCGGCACGGACCGGCCGGCCGACCTGTCCGCCTGGGACCTGATGTGGGTGTCCAGCACGTCGGAGACCTACGACAACGTCATCCACGTGGAGCCGTGCTCGCCGTGTACGCGTACCGTCGTCGGGACGCGGATGGTCGCGCAGAACGACGTCGTCTGCGTCAGCGGCATGGTGTCGGGCGCGCTGTGCAGCATCGTGGTCACCAGTGTCGGCACATTCCTCTGCGACTCCGCCGGATGCACGTCGGGCCTGATCAGCGGTACGCGCAACGGCGACACCATCGTCCGGGCGGGCGACTCCGGCGGGCCGGTGTACGAGCGGACGGGTACCGCGAGTGCCATCGCGCTCGGTAGCATCGTCGGCGGCTCGGGCGGTCGGAGCACCACCGGCACGAGGATCCTGATGGAACCCGTCTCGGCCTTCGCCGGCCTCGGCCTGAGCATCCTGACCTCCTGAGCATCCTGACCTGCTGAGCATCCTGGCCTCCTGAATGCAGGCCCTCCACCGCCATCGACGGGGTACTTCGGAAGGATCGGCGCACATGCATCGGATCCGCCTCGGGGCCGCCGGCCTCGCGCTCGGCTGCCTGCTGCTGAGCGGCTGCAACACGCGTACGGCGGCCGCGGCCGACTCGGCGCCGGCCCCGGAGGCGTCCGCGACGGGGGCCGCCGCGGCCGGGGTCGTCGTGCCCGACGTGAGCGGCCTCGACCGGCAGGGCGCGCAGCTCCGGCTGGACGGCGCGCACCTGACCTATGTGGTCCGGTACGCGCCGGAAGTGCTGACCGGCAAGGGAACCGTCATCCTCACCGTGCCGAAGGCGGGTGCCACGATGGCCGCCGGGGACGTCGTGATCGTCGTGGTGGCGGGCGCGTACGACCACAAGAGCACGAATCCCGATCCGGCCGTCGCCGCCCTGTCGGAGCTGGCCTCGGCCCGGGAGGACGTGTTCCTCGGCGTGGTGGCGCCGGCGCACAAGGGAGACCCGATCGTCGTCGCGCTGAACCCCGGCGTGAACCCCGTCGACTGGTCCGACCGCCTCGACGCCGCCGCCCGCGGTGGCGCGTACACGGTCCGCCGCTGCGATCACGGCATCGGGGAGTTGAAGTCGCTGGCCACGAAGCTGTCGCCGATCCCGCCCGACGTGCTGCCCGACGTCGCGAACCTGACCTACTCCGGTGAGATCGATCCGGCGTCCTGCTCGCTGCGCCTGACCGGGAACTTCTCGGCGGCCGACAAGCAGGCCCTGCTCGACCACTACGGTCCGGCGATCACCGTCGGCCAGGGCTGACGGCCGTCCGGCGGCAGGCGTAGCCCCGGAGACACCCGGATCATCGGTAGGCTGGCGGCATGGAGCGGACTCTCTCACGAGGCCAGTCGGCGCGTACCGGCGTGGTGTGGAACGTGCTGCGCGCGGAGCTGGAGCGGGCGGGGCGGCCGCTGCGCGTCGTGGACGTGGGCGGCGGGACCGGTGGTTTCGCCATCCCGCTCGCCGAGGCCGGCCACGCGGTGACCCTCGTGGACCCGAGCCCGGACGCGCTCGCCGCGGCCACCCGGCGGGCGGCCGATGCGAACGTGCGGCTCACGGCCGTGCAGGGCGACGCCGACGGCCTGGCCGAGCTGATCGAGCCGGGCAGCGTCGACCTCGTCCTCTGCCACGCGGTGCTGGAGATCGTGGACGACCCGCACCAGGTCGCCGCGGCCCTCGCGGCCTCGCTGCGACCGGGCGGCGCCGCGAGCGTCGTGGTCGCCAACCGCGCCGCGGCCGTCCTGGCCCGCGCGGCCGCCGGCCGCATCGACGAGGCCGCCGCGCTGCTGCGGGGCGAGGGGCGGCGGCGCTACGACGCCCAGACCGCCGCCGCGCTGCTGAGCTCCGCGGGTCTCCGGGTCGAGGCGACGCACGGTGTACGCGTGATCGCGGACCTCGTGCCCGGCCAGGCGGCCGACGCCGACCCCGAGGCGCTGCTGGAATTCGAGCTGGCGGCGGCCGCGCTGCCGCCCTACCGGGACATCGCCACCCAACTGCACCTGCTGGCCCGCGCCTGATGGACCGGTTCGAGACGATCGACCCCGCGTACGCGACGGGCTGGCTCGGCGACGTCCTGCCCGGAGCGCTGACGGCGCTGGGCCTGCCGGGGCTGGCGGATCCGCTGGGCCTGTCCGCCGAGCTGGCCGGCGTACGCCAGGTGGTCGTGCTGCTCGTCGACGGCCTCGGCTGGCACCAGATCGCCGCCGGGGTCGACGAGGCGCCGACGCTGGCCGCGCTGGCCGCGACCCGCCGCCCGATCACGTGCGGATTCCCGTCGACCACCCCGACCAGCCTGGTCAGCCTGGGCACCGGGGCCGCCTCCGGCGCGCACGGGCTGCTCGCGTTCACCAGCGTCCTGCCCGGCACGGACACCGTCCTCGTGCACACCATGTGGCACGACGACCCCGACCCGACCACCTACCAGCCGGTGCCGCTGCTGTTCGACCGGGCCCGGTCGGCCGGGCTGGACGTCGTCGCCGTGAACCGGGCGATGTTCGCCGGGACCGGGCTGACCAAGGTGATCACCGGCCACCGCGACTACCACGCGATCCAGGACTCCTCGGAGCTGGTCGAGGCGGTCGCCGCCGAGCTGGCCGCCGGCAAGCGGCTGATCTACACCTACCATCCCGAGGTCGACGCGACCGGGCACGAGTACGGATACGGGTCGCCGGTGTGGCGTACCGCGATGCGGCAGACGGACGAGCTGGTCGTGCGGCTGATCGAGGCGCTGCCTCCGGGTGCGGCCCTCGTGATCACCGCCGACCACGGCCACCTCGTGTCGCCCCCGGAGCATCGTCTCGACCTGGACGCCGTTCCCGAGCTGACGGCCGGGGTCCGGGCGATCGCCGGCGAACCCCGCGTACGCCACATCCACGCGGTTCCCGGCGCCGAGGCGGACGTCCTGGCCGCGTACCGGGAGAGGCTGGGCAAGGTCGCCTGGGTCGGTACGCGGGACGAAGCCGTCGCCACCGGCTGGTACGGCCCGTTCGCGCCCGGGCACGCCGAGCGGCTCGGCGACGTCATGGTGATCTGCGAGGGGGACTGGTCGCTGCAGGCCACCGCCCGCGAACCCGAGCGGGCCGCCCGGCTGATCGGCTACCACGGCGCGCGTACCCGGATCGAGATGGAGATCCCGCTGCTGGTGGCGCATTCTGTCGCACCCGGGCGCTAGATTTCGCGGCATGGGACGGGAGCGCGGCGGTCGCGAGGAGCGGGACTTCGGTCCCGACGGCGACGACTCGGGCGCCCCGATCCTGCACGTCGACATGGACGCGTTCTTCGCCTCCGTCGAGGTGCGCCGCCGGCCCGAACTGCGCGGCAAGCCGGTGATCGTCGGCGGCACCGGGATCCGGGGCGTCGTGAGTTCGGCCAGCTACGAGGCCCGCGCGTTCGGCGTACGCAGCGCGATGCCCACGTCCCGGGCCCGGGCGCTCTGCCCGCAGGGGATCTTCCTGCCGGCCGACTTCGAGGCCGTCCACGCGGCGTCGACGGCCGTGATGGCGATGTGCCGGGACGTGACGCCGCTGGTCGAGCAGCTCAGCGTGGACGAGGCGTTCCTCGACGTGAGCGGCGCCCGGCGGCTGCTCGGCCCGCCGGTCAGGATCGCGACGGACCTGCGGGAGCGGATCGCCCGGGAACTCGGCCTGCCCAGCTCCATCGGGATCGCCCCGACGAAGTTCCTGGCCAAGCTCGGCTCGACCCGGGCCAAGCCGAACGGGCTGCTGCTCATCCCGCACGATCGCGTCCTGGAGTTCCTGCACCCGCTGCCGATCACCGCGCTGTGGGGCGTGGGGGAGAAGGCCGCCGAGCGGCTGCAGCGGTTCGGCCTGCGTACCGTGGCGGACGTCGCGAACACGCCGATCTCCCTGCTGCGCACGGCCGTCGGCGACGCCGCCGCGCACCACCTGCACGAGCTGGCCTCCGGCCGCGACCCGCGTACGGTCACCACCACCCGGGAGGAGAAGTCGGTCGGCGCCGAGACCACCTTCGACGTGGACGTCGAGGACGCCGGCCGGCTGCGTAAGACCCTGCTGGCCCTGTCCGGGCAGGTCGGCGGCCGGCTGCGGGCCTCGGGGCAGCTCGGCCGGACGGTCGCGATCAAGGTCCGGTTCGCCGACTTCCGGACGATCAGCCGGTCCCGGACGCTGGGCGACGGCACCGACGTCACCAAAGAGATCTTCGAGACCGCGTGGGCTCTCTACACGGCCCTCGGCGACACCGACCCGATCCGGCTCATCGGCGTACGCGTGGAGGGCCTCGCGGCGGCCGCCGGCACCGCCCGGCAGTTGGCATTCGGGGAGAAGGAGCGCGGCTGGCGTGAAGCGGAGCAGGCGGTCGACGCGGCGGCGTCCCGATTCGGGCAGGCCGTCGTCGGCCCGGCGAGCCTGCTGAAGGGCGGCGTGCCGCAGCGGCGCGGCGGCCGGCGGCCCGGCGAAACGCCCCGGGACGCCCACGGCGATGCCCCCGCGAACCCGGCGGCCGGGCCCTAAGCCGGTCTTTGGCGACAAAACCGGTGGGCCGGGTAGTCTCGACCCGCTTTCCGACGGCTCACCTGCCTCGTAGACTTGGGGGACAGCGGCCGCCTGGCTGCTGCGAGATCTTGTCGGCCCCAGCGTCGCCGGCCCGGTCGGTGAGTTCCCATCCGCGAGGGTGGACGCTCATCCGAACGGCGACGGGAGCCGGCCCGGCGATCACCGGGGAGGAGTGCCCGTGCCGCTGTCAGAGCACGAGCAGCGACTGTTCGAGCAGATCGAACGGTCCCTGGCCGAGGACCCCAAGTTCGCCTCGGCGGTGCGTAGCACCGATCCGCGCTTCCACGCGCGCCGGCGCATGATCGTCGCAGGTGTCGTCGTGCTCGCGGGCCTGGCGCTCGTGGTGTACGCCGCCGTCGACAGCAACACGTTCATCGGTGTGGCGGGTTTCCTGGTCATGCTGCTCGCCGCCGCCTTCGGCATCCAGTCGCAGCGCAAGGCGCACGTCTCCGAGCTGCGCTCGGTCGGCGGCACCGCCTCGCGGCGTACGCGCGGCGGTGGCGGGGGCACCAGCGGCGGACTGCTGGCCAGGCTGGAAGAGCGCTGGCGCAACCGGCCGGAAGGCCGCTTCTAGAACGGCTCAAACACAAGGCCCCCGCCGGACGACGGGGGCCTTGTGTTTGTCGCTGTCTTTCGCTGTGCTGCTCTTCCGGTGCGGCCTCAGCCGCGGGAGAACACGCGGCGCGGGTTGAACCGCGACAGCCACACCCGCATCCGGCTGAGCTTCACCGCTGTCCCGCTCACCCCGTCGAGGAAGGCCAGCCGCCACCGTGCCGTCACCGAGGGCGGCATGAGCACCGCGTACACGCGTACGCGCCACTCGGACGTGCTGATCAGGTAGCGCCGGATCGCCCGCAGCGAACCCGACAGCGGCTCCGGATCGAGCGGGGTACGCGCGTACCGGGCCCGCTCCTCGGCCATCGCGAGCTGCCGGGCGCCCGTAGCCGCCTCGGCCGGCAGTTCCTGCTGCTCGATCAGGCGCCGGACGGCCGTACGCGGAGTCTCCGCCGCGTCCGCCGGTACGCGGAAGTCGATCAGCGTGTCCAGCAGTTCGTCCCACGCTTCGTGGGCGAGTTCCCGGGCACGGTCGGCGCCGCTGTCGGAGACGATCACCATGACGCCCGGCTGGTCGGGGACCGCGCCGACGACTTCGCCGAGGTCGGCCGCCTGACTCGCCTTCACCTGCCGGGACCGCCGTCGGCGCAGCCGCCGCCGCAGCAGCATCGGCAGGCTGAGCACGACGATGACGAGCACCACGCCGCCGAGCAGGTACCACGGCCACACCGGGGCCGGGGTGATCGGCTGCCCGTTCGCGTCGAGTCCGGCGTTCGGGTCGTGGTTGTTGTCGCCGCGCGGGTTCACGTCGTCGCCCCCGCCGCCCGGGACCACCGAACCGGGCGAGACGCTCGGCGCGGCCGTCGGCCGGTTGACGTCCGGCGCCCAGTCCGAGGCCACCGAGCCCGCCACGTAGGTGCTGGGCGTCGCGTCGAACGGCACCCAGCCGAAGCCCTCGAAGTAGACCTCGGTCCAGGCGTGCAGGTTGCGGTTCGTCAGCTGGTAGACGTTCTGGCCGTTCTCGGTGCGGACGTTGCTGCCGCGGGTGAACCCGAACGCCACCCGGGCCGGGATGCCCGCGGTACGCACCATCCAGGCCAGCGCCGCGGCGTACTGCTCGCAGAAGCCGGTCTTGTTGTGGAGGAAGTCGACGATCTTCTGACCCGACGTGCCCTCCACGGTCGACAGCGAGTAGCGGAATCCGTTGCGGGTCGAGAAGTAGTCGTAGAGCGCCCGGACCTTCTCATAGGGGGTCTTGGCGTTCTTCGTCAGGTCCTCGACCAGCTTGTTCACCTCGACGACCAGCGGCACCTGCGTGTACTGCCGGCGCAGGGCGTTGTCGGCGCTGAGCTCCGGCGAGCTGTTCAGCTCGTCCGGCGTGTAGATCGAGCGGACGTAGTCGAACTGGTAGGACCGGCCGCCCGACCGCGAGCGCAGCGAGAAGACGATCCCCATGTTCGGGTCGTACGCCCAGTCCGAGCCGATCTTCTGGGTGGACACCGGTTCGGCGTACACGGGCAGCATCGGCATGTCGAAGTTCTTGCCGATCTGGACCTGTGCCGTGTACTTCTCCCGGCTGACCCCGAACGACGGGCGCTGGTTCGGGTCGGGCAGGTCGGCGCTGCCGATCGCCTGCCCCGACGGCGTACGCGTCTTGAACCCGCTGGACGTCAGCTCGTCGGCCACCCCGAACTTCAGGTAGTACGGGTCGCCCTCGGTCGTGGTCACCTTGACGAGATCCTGGACCGAGGTCTGGTTCAGCCGGCCGGCCAGGTCGGCGAAGAGGTTGACCGTCGCCGGACCGCCCTTGCCGTTGCCGCCCCGGTTCGGGCCGTTGCCCTCGCCGCCGAAGGAGTCGAAGACGCTGGTGCTGAACGTGGGCACCATGACCGGCAGGACGACCGCCGCGAGCACGCCGACCACGGCCAGCCGCCGGCCCGCCGAGGTCAGCGGGGACGACTCCCACGCGTCGACGTCCCGGCCGTCGCCGGTGAAGCGGCGGCCGAAACGGCGTACACGGTCGGTGTTGTCGGCCACGAGCAGCCACAGGTAGCCGACCGCGCCGATCATGAACGGGAAGATCGAGACGGAGTCGGGGAACACCGCGACCGGCACCGCGTAGATGGCCAGCATCGGCAGCCCTGACAGCGCCGGGCGGCGCAGCCCGACCGTGAACAGGTCGGTCAGGATGCCGACCACCCCGATCCCGAACACCGTCAGGAACAGCAGTCCGCTCAGATCCTCGACCGGTACGCCGTTGTCGCGGATCTGCGTACCGGCGTCGCCGAGCAGCCTGCCGAAGTAGGCGACCGTCTCCGGGGTCGGGATGAAGCCGAGCAGCGAGTGCCCGTTCGAGAACAGCAGGGTCAGCGTCAGGAACAGCACCAGGAACATGGCCAGGCCCTGGGTGGCGACCCGTCCCCGCAGCGCGCGTACGCCCGTCGCGGTGGCGGTGATCAGGCCGACCGCGAAGATCGACTGCACCATCCAGGTCCAGTGCTGGAAGATCCCGGCCAGCGGCACGGCGGACATGATCGTCGCCGCGCCCGCGATGAACCCGAGGTTGCGCCGGTTGTTCATCGCCGGCCCCCCGTCGTCGGCAGGGCGGTCTCGGCCAGCGCCGCCCGCCAGGCGAACCCGGCGGAGCCGCGGCCGGCGGCCGGCCACAGCGCGGGCAGCTTCGAGCCGTGCTCGGCCCCGACCACCCGCCAGCCCGTGTGCAGCATGCCGAGCGCGGTCGCGGACCGCGCTTGATCGGCCTCGGCGCGCGCCTCCGGCGTCAGGTTCAGCCACGTCGACGTGTCGAGCAGGAAGCCCACGCACGTCGTACCGCTGCCCCGCAGGCCCGCGAGCATCTGCACCTCGACATCGCTGAGCTGCCCGAACACCGCCAGGATGAGGCCGCCGTCGGCCCGCCGCCGCGCGTGCTGCACGAGCGGCGCGACCCCGCTGGCCTTGCTGAGCTTCACCTCGGCCAGCCGGTCCATCATGTGCGCCTCGCCGGCCGCGTCGGTCACGTCGATGTCGATCGACCCGTCCGAGACCAGGCGTACGCGGTAGCCGGCCTCGCGCAGATGCATCGCGATGCTGGCCGCGGCGGAGACCGCCCACTCGAAGCTGGCCGTCGGGCCCTCACCCCGGTGCGCGTTCGCCCGGGTGTCGAGCAGGACGGTCGCCCGGCTCTCCCACGGCTGCTCCTCGCGGCGCACCATGAGCTCGCCGACGCGGGCGGTCGAGCGCCAGTGCACCCGCCGCAGGTCGTCGCCGTGCCGGTACTCCCGCGTCGCGGCGTCGTCCTCCCCGTGCACCGACACCGAGCGCGCCCGCGAATCCCCGGAGCCCGCGAACTCGCCCGCGAGGCGTACCGAGGGCAGGGGGACGACCTGCGGGATCACGACCAGGTGGTCGGTGCTCGGGAAGGCCCGCGTCAGCTCGCACAGCCCGAAGGGGTCGGTCATCCGGATCGACAGCGGCCCGACCTCGTAGCGTCCGCGTGCGTCCGCCCGGACCGTGTACGCGACCGAACTGGCCTGTCCCGCACCCAGCCGTTCGAGCACCAGCCGCGGCCGGGAGCCCAGCGCGTACGGGAGGCGGTCCTCGAGCAGCAGCGTGCCGGTGGGCAGCCGGGACATGTTCGACAGCCGCAGCACCACGCGGGACGCCGAGCCGACCGGGACCCGGTGCGGTTCGAGCGCCCGCGTGCACGACAGCTTGTACCGCGACCGGCCCACGTACGCCGCCGCCAGCAGCGGCAGCACGGCCAGCAGCACGGCGACCCGCAACAGGTCCCGCTCGCCGAGGATGAGGGCGGCGATGGCGGCGGCCGCGGCCGCGGCGAAGAACGCGCGCCCCCGGGTCGTCAGTCCGCCCAGCGCCTCACGCACGTCAGCGCCTCCGCTCGTAGGGCTGCGTGCCGCTGCGCCGGTCGGTCGGGATCGGCAGCCGGTGCACCATGTCCGCCACGATCGCGTCGGTGGTCCGCCGGGCCAGCTGCGCGTCGGCGGTCGGGATGATGCGGTGCGCCATGACCGGCACGGCCAGCGCCTGCAGGTCGTCCGGGAGCACGTAGTCCCGGCCCTCCAGGGCGGCGATCGCCTTCGCGGTACGCAGCAGCTGCAGGCTGGCCCGCGGGGACGCGCCGAGTCGCAGGTCCGGCGATTCCCGGGTGGCGGTCACCAGCGTGATCGCGTACTGCTTGACGGCGTCGGAGACGTGCACGTCGCGTACGGTCGCGATCATCCGGCGGACGGTGGCCGCGTCGGAGACGGCGGTGAGCACGTCCAGCGGGTCCTGCGACGAGTGGACGTCGAGCATGGCCAGCTCGGCCTTGGCGTCCGGGTAGCCCATCGCGATGCGCGCGGTGAACCGGTCGCGCTGTGCCTCGGGCAGCGGGTAGGTGCCCTCCATCTCGATGGGGTTCTGCGTCGCGATCACCATGAACGGCGTCTGCAGCGGGTAGGTGACGCCGTCGACGGTGACCTGCCGCTCCTCCATGCACTCCAGGAGGGCCGACTGGGTCTTCGGCGACGCGCGGTTGATCTCGTCGCCGACCACCAGGTTCGCGAAGACCGCGCCCGGCTTGAACTCGAAGTCGTGGTTCTCCTGGTTGTAGACGTTCACGCCGGTGACGTCGCTGGGCAGCAGGTCAGGCGTGAACTGGATGCGCCGGACGGAGCAGTCGATCGACCGGGCCAGCGCCTTGGCGAGCTTGGTCTTGCCGACGCCGGGCACGTCCTCGATGAGCAGGTGGCCCTCGGCGAGCAGGACCGCGAGGGCCAGCCGCACCGTGGCCGTCTTCCCCTCGATCACCTGCTCGATGTTGGCGACGATCGCCTCCGTCGCGGCGCTGAACTCCTCGGCGGACATCGTGGCGCCGAGGTCTTCGCGACCGCCGTCCCATGACCCAGCAGGTAGGGGGTTTCGGGTGGTCAACGGGCCTCCTCATGATCGGAACCGGGTATGCGCCCTGTTAGACGCGGTAAGTGTCCCGACGGGTTGGCAGACCGTCCGTGGACGCTTGGTGACGCCCGGGGTGTGGGTGAAGTCTCCTCCCGTAACGGATACCTCAGCAACACACCTCGGGGATTGCTGAGCGTGTCAACCGGTTCGACCGGTTCGCAGGAGCGGGGGTACACTGCGCATATGACCCGCTTCTTCGGGCTCCTTCTTAGCGGGCCGTGCTGACGCTGACAGCAGCGTGAGCACGGCTACCCCTCCCTGTGCGAGGGGCTTTTTTATGCCCGCATCCAGATCAGAGTCCGACGAATGTGCGAGAGATGGTGGAGACGATGAGCGAGGCCGACGCCCCCGCGTTCCGGTATACCGCGGCCCTGGCGAACGAGATCGAGAAGCGCTGGCAGGACTACTGGTCCGCGCATGGCACCTTCCACGCCCCGAACCCGGTCGGCCCGCTCAGCGACCCGTCGCACCCCCGCTCCGGCGCGCCCAAGAAGTTCGTGCTGGACATGTTCCCGTACCCGTCCGGGGCCGGGCTGCACGTCGGGCACCCGCTGGGCTTCATCGGCACCGACGTGTTCGCCCGCTTCCAGCGGATGGCCGGGCACAACGTGCTGCACACGATGGGCTTCGACGCCTTCGGCCTGCCCGCCGAGCAGTACGCCGTCCAGACCGGCACCCACCCGCGGGTGACGACCGAGCAGAACGTCGAGCGCTACCGGGCCCAGCTGAGGATGCTGGGTCTGGGGCACGACGAGCGCCGGAGCGTGGCCACCACGGACGTCGGGTTCTACCGGTGGACACAGTGGATCTTCCTGCAGGTCTTCAACTCGTGGTACGACGAGGCGGCCGGCAAGGCGCGTCCCATCGCCGAGCTGGAGGCCCAGTACGCCGACGGCACCCGCGCCACGCCGGACGGCCGGGACTGGGCGGACCTGTCGGCGTCGGACCGGCGCGCCGTGATCAACGAGCACCGCCTGGCGTACGCGTCGGACGCGCCCGTGAACTGGTGTCCCGGGCTGGGCACGGTACTGGCCAACGAGGAGGTCACCGCCGACGGCCGCAGCGAGCGCGGCAACTTCCCCGTCTTCAAGGCCAACCTGCGGCAGTGGATGATGCGGATCACCGCGTACACCGACCGGCTGATCGACGACCTGGACACCCTGGACTGGCCCGAGCCGATCAAGATGATGCAGCGCAACTGGATCGGGCGGTCCTACGGCGCGCACGTGGACTTCGTCAGCGACGCGGGCCCGATCACCGTGTTCACGACCCGCCCCGACACCCTGTTCGGCGCGACCTACATGGTGCTGGCACCCGAGCACGAGCTGGTCGACTCGCTGGTTCCGGCGGCCTGGCCCGAGGGCACCCACTCCGTCTGGACGGGCGGGCACGCGAGCCCGGCCGAGGCAGTGTCGGCGTACCGGGCCTTCGCGGCGGGCAAGTCCGAGGTCGAGCGCCAGGCGGACGCCAAGGAGAAGACCGGCGTCTTCACCGGCGCGTACGCGACCAACCCCGTCGACGGCCGCCAGGTACCGGTGTTCATCGCCGACTACGTGCTGGCCGGCTACGGCACCGGCGCCATCATGGCCGTCCCCGGCCAGGACGAGCGCGACTGGGAGTTCGCCGAGGTCTTCGAGCTGCCCATCATCCGCACCGTCCAGCCCCCGGCGGGCTGGGCGGGCAAGGCGTACACCGGGGAAGGCCCGGCCGTGAACAGCGGCATGCTGGACGGGCTGGGCATCGCCGAGGCCAAGAAGAAGATGATCGCGTGGCTGGAGGCCGAGGGCCACGGCAGCGGCGCGACCACCTACCGCCTGCGCGACTGGCTGTTCAGCCGGCAGCGCTACTGGGGCGAGCCGTTCCCGGTCGTCTACGCGGTGACCGCCGACGGCGACGTCGACAACCAGCCGATCCCGCTGCCCGACAGCATGCTGCCGCTGGAACTGCCCGAGGTCGCCGACTTCTCGCCGAAGACGTTCGACCCGGACGACGCCGACACCGTGCCCGAGACCCCGCTGTCGCGCAACCGCGAGTGGGTGGAGGTCGAGCTGGACCTGGGCGACGGCCTGAAGCGCTACGTCCGCGAGACCAACACGATGCCGCAGTGGGCCGGCTCCTGCTGGTACCAGCTGCGCTACATCGACCCGACCAACGAGCAGGCGTTCGTCGACCCCGCGAACGAGGCCTACTGGGTCGGCCCGTACCCCGACATGGCGTCGGGCGGCACCGACCTGTACGTCGGCGGTGTCGAGCACGCCGTCCTGCACCTGCTGTACGCCCGCTTCTGGCACAAGGTGCTGTTCGACCTGGGCCACGTCTCCTCGTTCGAGCCGTACCACCGCCTGTTCAACCAGGGCTACATCCAGGCGTACGCGTACACCGACGACCGGGGCGTCTACGTTCCCGCCGAAGAGGTGACCGAGGACCCGGCCGGCGTCTACCAGTGGCACGGCGAGAAGGTCGGCCGCGAGTACGGCAAGATGGGCAAGTCCCTGAAGAACGTGGTGACCCCCGACGAGATGTGCGAGCAGTACGGGGCCGACACGTTCCGCGTCTACGAGATGTCGATGGGCCCGCTGGAGGTGTCGCGCCCGTGGGAGACCCGGGCCGTCGTCGGCGCGCAGCGCTTCCTGCAGCGCGTGTGGCGGGCCGTCGTCGCGGAGGAGACCGGTGACCTGGTCGTCGTCGACGAGCCGGCCGACGACGCCACCCGCCGCCTGCTGCACCGCACCATCGCCGGGACCCGGGAGGACATGTCCGAGCTGCGCTTCAACACGGCGATCGCCAAGCTGATCGAGCTGACGAACGCCGTCACGAAGGCCGGGCGTACGCCGCGCGAGGTGGCCGAGCCGCTGGTCCTGATGGTCGCCCCGTTCGCGCCGCACATCGCCGAGGAGCTGTGGTCCAAGCTGGGCCACGAGGGCTCGCTGACGTACGCCGACTTCCCGGAGGCGGACCCGGCGCTGCTGGTCCAGGACACGGTCACCTACCCGGTCCAGATCAACGGCAAGCTGCGCGGCAAGATCGACATCCCCGCCGACACGACGGAAGCCGCGGTCCGTGAAGCCGCCCTGGCCGCCGTAGCCGACTCCCTGGCCGGCCGAGCGCCAAAGAAGGTCATCGTCATCCCCGGCCGCATGGTCAGCGTGGTCGTCTAAAAGCCAACACGCCGACGTCTCCACCCACCGGAACCCCCAGGTGGCCCTGTACCACCACGGACAAGGACACCCCCGCCGCGTAAGGGAGAAGCCCGGACCCGCGCCGCCCGGCAGCGCACAAGATCCGCGACGAAGTCGAGGATCTCTGAAGCTGACGGGCGGTGCATAAGGGGTCCGGAGCGCCGACCGCACCAGCAGCAACCTTCACAATGCCCCCGATGGCAATGCCCCCGAGGGCCCTGCCCCCCGAGGGCACTCCCCCCCGAGGGCCGGCTCTCAAGCCCGACCCCACACCGCCGCAGCCCCCGAATCCCCGGTCCGGGCCACCTCCACCACGGCGATCACCGCGAGCACCAGCACCAGCGCCCGCAGGCCGCCCTTGACCCAGGCCGGCCGCGGATGGTTGGGCGAATCCTGCAACGCCCACAGCATCAACGCGGTCGCCAGCCCCAGCCCCAGCGTGAACCAGAACGTCGCCGTCCCGAGCGAGCGATGGTGCAGGACATTGGCCGGTGCGCCCTGCGGGAACCGGTAGCTGATGAACTTGTCGCCGGACAGCTTGGCGAAGAGGGCCGCCAGCGGTCCGACCGCCGCCAGGATCGCCGCCAGCCAGCCGGTACGCCCCCGCCAGCGGGGCAGGAGCGCGTACGCGGCCGCGAACAGGGCGAGCAGCGGGATGAAGACGACGGCCGCGTGCACGAACAGCGGATGCGCCGGTACGCCGAACACCGTGCTGAACATGCCCCGATCATTGCTGCCCAGGGGGGCCTGTGTGCGCCGAACGTCCGGATTGGGCGTTGGTTCAGCGAGTTTGGGCGGTCTCCGGGTGGCGGGATCTGCCCGAGTATCTCCAGTAGAGGGTGGCGCCGACCATGACGCAGAAGCTGATCGCGGCGGGGGCGTAGGTCAGCAGGGTGGCGCCGTGCGGGGAGACGACCGCCGCACCGATCGCCGTGTTGGCGAAGGCGCTGGGGGTGGCGCCGATCGCGGTGCCGATGACGTAGTGGCGAAAACGCGTCGACGACGTGCCGTACGCGTACCCCATGAGGCCGAAGGGCGCGATCGGCAGCAGGCGGACCACGACGACGGCCAGGACCCCGCGTTGGGCGAGCCAGCCGTCGATCCGCGACCAGCGGCCGCCCAGCCGGGCGGCGATCGCGCGGCGGCCGGCCCAGCGGCCGAGCCAGAAGGTGGCGACCGCGGCCAGCACGGCGGCGCTCAGGGCCACGGCCGCGCCGGCGAGGGCACCGAAGAGCACGCCGCAGACCAGGGACAGCGCGGTACGCGGAATCAGCACCATCAGCAGCACCGCGCCGAGCAGGATCCCGGCGGCCGGGCCGACCGCTCCGAACGACCGCAGCCGTTCGGCGGCCTCGGCCAGGGGAAGCCGGCTGGATGCCAGTGCGAGCAGCCCGACGATCAGTGCCAGCGACCCGAGCCGCAGCAGCAGCCGCCCCCTGGCCACCGAAGGCGACCCGGCAACAGCCGACCCGACAGCAGCCGACCCGACAGCAGCCGACCCGGCAGCAGCCGACCCGGCAGCAGCCGACCCGGCAGCAGCCGACCCGGCAGCAGGCGACCCGGCAGCAGGCGACTCGGCGAGCGAAGGCGGATCGGCGGGCGGCGCAGGCGAGGAGACCGCGGACTCCGTCACGAGCGCCCGACGGCGGCGAGCCGCTCCGCGCGCAGCCGCCCCGTCCACGTCTCGTCGAGCGGGGCCAGGTTCTCCTCGCCGGTGGCCCAGCGCAGGAGCAGGTCGGCCAGGGCGGGGTTGCGCGCGAGCGCGGGGCCGTGCGCGTACGTGCCGAGGATCGTGCCGGCCCAGACGCCTTCGCCGACGCTGTCGTTGCCGACCCCGGTGGTGACCGTCGCGAGGGGACGGACACCGGCGCCCAGGTGCGTACGCCCGCCGTGGTTCTCGAAGCCGGTCAGCGGGGGCAGGCCGAGTTCGGGTGCGATGTCGCCGGCCAGTTCGCCGACGGCGCGCGAGGGGCCGCGGTCGGAGTGCAGGTCGACGAGGCCGAGGCCGGCGCACTTCTCACCCTTGGCGAAGAAGCTGCTGCCCAGCAGCTGGTAGCCGGCGCAGACGGCGAAGATCACCGCCCGGTCGGCGGCGGCGCGGTGCAGGCCGCCGTCGGCGATCAGTCGCTCGGCGGCCGAGGCCTGCGGGCCGTCCTCGCCGCCGCCGATGAGGTAGATGTCGCCGTGCGCGGGCAGCTTCTCGTCGGAGCGCACCTCGACGGTGCGGGCCGGTATGCCCCGGGCGAGCGCGCGGCGGTGCAGGATCAGCATGTTGCCGCGGTCGCCGTAGGTCGACAGCAGGTCCGGGTAGACCCAGACGATCGTCAGCTCAGACAACTCGATCAAGCTCCGCCCGTATGTCCTGGAACGCGGTGTAGTTGGCGATGACCTCCAGCCGGCCGGGCGGCACGGCGGCGACGGCGTCGCCGAACGTGCGCACGTGGCTGAACGGGACCTCGTTGATCTCCAGCCGGACGGCGAGGTCCATCGCGCGGTCGCCGGTGACGAGCACCTGCCGGCCCCGCAGCGGGCTGAAGTCGACGTCGTAGAGCCAGCTCGTGTCGAGGCCGTCGGGGTCCCGGGCGTTGATCGACAGCAGCGTCGGGGCGTCGTCGGCCATGTCGAACGCCTCCAGCCAGCTGGCCGGGTTCTTGGCCAGCAGCAGCCGGATCAGGCGGCCGTCCCGGTCGACCTGGGCGTACCGCCCGGCGACGCTGGCCACCGTGGCGAGCCGCGGGATGCCGTCCGCCGTGCGTACGCCGAACCGGGCCGCGACGGCCAGGGCGGTCGCGGCGTTGCCGAGGTTGACCGTGCCGGGCAGTTGCAGCGGGACCTCGTGGGCCACGCCGTCGGCGTCGACCACCTTGCCGTCGGCGAGCCGCCACTGGGGCTCGGGCCGGCGCAGGTCGCCGTTGCCGCAGAACCAGCCGCCGTCCGACCAGCGCTCGATGTGGCCGCCGCAGGCCGGGCAGACGTGCGAATCGTCCTGCCACCGCTGGCCCGCCGAGAACCAGGTGATCCGGGCGGGGGGATGGTCGCCGACCGCGTACACCACCATGGGGTCGTCGGCGTTGGCCACGACGTGCACGGCCGGGTACGCGTCGAGCGCGTCCCGCCAGAGCTGGGCCATCATGGCGACTTCCTTGGCCCGGTCGAGCTGGTCGCGGGAGAGGTTGAGCAGCGCCACGACCTTGGGCAGGGTGGCCTTGATGACCTGCGGGAGGTAGTGCTCGTCCACCTCCAGCACCGCGTAGCGGGTGTCGCCCGCGCGGGCGAGCGCCGAGGTGTGGCCCGTGGGCATGTTGGCGCCGAAGGAGTTCGTCGCGACATCGCCCAGGACGCCGACCGCAGCGGCCGTGAACCGGGTCGTCGTGGTCTTGCCGTTGGTGCCCGAGACCAGGGCGATCTCCCGGCCGTCCGCGAGCCGGGCGAGCAGGTCGGGGTCGATCATCATCCCGAGCCGGCCGCCGATCACCGAACCGTCGCCCCGGCCGGTGGCACGAGACAGCGCGGCCGCGGTCCGCGACACCTGCGCCGCGAGCGCCGTGCGCAGCGGAAGCCGGGGAGTGCTCGCGCGCGGGGCCGGGAGTTCGGTGGGCTTCCGATCGTCAGACACGGGCTTAGGTTACGCGATCGAGCGGGTCGCTGAATTGTGTGCCGTGAGTCACTCTCATATCCGGCCAATAGCCGCGGACATATCGGACATCTGGTCGACCTGCGCCGCATCTGCGCACGTCACGGGCTTGATCGGTGACTTGGTCGAGAGTCCTGCGTGGGCTAGAAAAACGAAGCCGGTTGATCGCCGGCGGGCGTACCGGCACGCCGAGCCCTGCCCGGCCGGTCCGCTCACCCCCGAAACGCATCCGGGCAGGGGTGGGGGAACCACTCTCGCCGTCGCCCCCTCGACGGCTCGGGGTGAAGCCACACAGTGGCCGGGCACCTTCCCGCCCGAACCCGACAGCTCACCTCGCAGGCGTGCCGGAAGGACCTCCGCATGCGCGTGCGCACGCTGCTCACCGAACACCGCAACCGAACCCTCGTCGTCGCCGCCGGCGTCGCGATCGCCGCCGCCGTGGGCATCCCGGCCCTCGCGGCCCAGCCCACCCCCACATCCCTTCCCGAGTACGCGAGTTCAGCCGCTCTGCTCCCCTCGGACGTGTCGCAGGGTGCCCTCGTGACCGCCTCGGCAACCCCGTCGGCGTCGCTCTCGCCCAGCGCCACGGCATCGGCGAGCGCCTCGGCCACGGCGCCGAAGCCCGCCGCGACCACGCCGAAGCCGGCCGCTGCGAAGCCGAAGGCGGCCACCACCTCGGCGACCGTGCAGGCGAAGCTCGCGACCGTCCTGAGGGAGGCGGCCAAGCAGGCGGGCAAGCCCTACGTCTGGGCGGCGACCGGCCCGGACTCGTTCGACTGCGCGGGCCTCACCCAGTGGGTGTACGCCAAGCTCGGCATCCACCTCGACGACTACGTCCCCTCCCAGCTCGACAAGGCGAAGGTGGTCGCCCGGTCGAAGGCCCGGCCGGGGGACCTGCTGTTCTTCATGGACGGCGACTTCGCGTACCACGTGGGGATCTTCGCCGGGAACAACAAGATGTGGGACGCCCCGACCGAGGGCCAGACCGTCGGACTGCACACGATCTGGAGCGATTCGTACCTGGTGGGGCAGCTCTTCTGACCGACCACCCCTCGGCTGTTCGGCTGACCCCACCGTCACGGTGTGGATGTGGGCTGCGTCACGCCCGAACCGGACAGCCGGGGCCACAATTGCGGACACCGCTGCCGTGACCGGTGTCAAAGGGTAGTTTTCCCAGCTCACAGCCACTATTCAGAACCTTGGCCAATACGCAGGTTCTCGGTAGAAACGAATCGCCGGACGGGTCGTCCCGACCGGTCCGCCGCGGATACGCCGAGCCCCGCCCGTCCGCGTCGCGTACCCACGATGCAGTGGACGGGCGGGGATGGGGGAACCACTCGTGCCGGCGTACCGCGGTGACATCGCGGTCTCCGGCTTGGGGTGAAGCCGCGTCACGCGGCCGGGCAATTTCGGCGCCCGAACCCGACAGCTCACCTCGCAGGCGTGCCGGAAGGAATTCCAGCGATGATGACACCCTCGGGTCATCCCGGCACCGGCCGGACCGTGCCGGGCCGCAACGCCGCCCGTATCGCCCTCGTTCTGGGCGCCGCGGCCGTCGGCACCACCCTCCTCGCGAGCCCCGCGTCCGCGTCCACCCCCACTCCCGTCACCGCGACGGCCGCTGCGGCCACGGCGGCCGTCGACGCGGTGGCCGCCGCCGACAGCATCGCCGCGGCAAGCACTCTCGCGGAGAGCACTGCCACGGCAAGCACTGCCACGGCAAGCGCCGCCGCGCAGAATGCCGGTGTGGCGACGGGGCCGGCCACGGCCACGACCGGGCTCGCTCCGCTGAGCGCGCCCGCCGCGGTCGCCAAGACCGCCCCGCTGACGAAGGTGACCGTCAAGCAGGTCGCCCAGGTCCAGACCCGGGCCCAGAAGGTGATCGCGCTCGCCAGGCAGTACAGCGGGCGCGCGTACCGCTGGGGCGCGGCCGGGCCGAGCGCCTTCGACTGCACGGGCTTCACGCGGTACATCTACAAGAAGGTCGGAGTGAGCCTCCCGCACAGCGGTGCGCAGGGCGTCAAGGGCCGCAAGGTCGCCCGCTCCAGTGCCCGCCCCGGCGACCTCGTGGTCTTCCGCGACTCGTCCGGCCGCGTCTTCCACGCCGGCATCTACGCCGGCGGCAACAAGATGTACGACGCGCCGACCTACGGCAAGAAGACCGGCCTGCACAACATCTGGAGCTCCCGTGTGGAGTTCCGGCGCCTCGTCTAGAGACTCGACACCCATCCCTCCCCAGAATCAGGCCCGCACTCCTCGTGAGTGCGGGCCTGATCGCCGCTACCCCCCGACGACGACGATCTTGCGCGAATGTCCGGGCAATCCGGGTACTCCGGACGAAATTCGAGACATTGGCGCAAGATCGTCGGAAATTCGCGGGGTGGTGGGGTGCGGAAGGCGCACGGAAGAGTGAGTCACCCGTTCGAGGGGTCACTCACGTGAGTCACCCGAGTTCAACGAGTCACTCGTCGATGGGGTGATGGTCGTGTCGGAAAGCGGACCGTGTTGATCTTCACGTCGACCCTCCCTCCGAACGGACCCACCCTGACCAGGCGTAATGGGGAGGGCCAAGCCCGTCCGACCCGTTGATTTTGGTTGACGGTGGGGGGAAGTGGAGTAAAGTGGGGACCACTGGCGGAGCTGGAGGCTTTGCCGGCCCAATGGGCGGATCGCCGCGAACGACCGCCCTGATCGCGTCACCGGGGGGTGGGGCCGATGTTTCTCGGCACGCACACCCCACGGCTGGACGACAAGGGCCGGCTGATTCTTCCGGCGAAGTTCCGTGACGAACTGGCGGGAGGTGTCGTGATCACCAAAGGACAGGAGCGCTGTCTCTACGTGTTCCCGACCGCCGAGTTCCAGCGGTACGCCGCCGAGCAGTCCGCCCGGCCGATGAGTGACAAGGCGGCGCGGGCGTTCACGCGGGTCCTCTTCTCCGGCGCGCACGACGAGGTGCCGGACAAACAGGGCCGGGTGACGATACCCCCGCCGCTGCGGGCGTACGCGGGACTCGAACGGGATCTGGTGGTCATCGGGGCCGCCACCCGGGTCGAGATCTGGGGCGCCGCGGCGTGGGAGGCGTACCTCGACGACAGCGAGGACGCGTTCGCCGACGTGGATGTCCCTCCACGGGACGGATCCCAGCCGGGAGACGACCCGCACCAGGGGGTGGCGCCGGCCGGACAGTGAGGGCGGGACCGTGTGCGATGCCGCGAACGTCGCACCGGACACCGGCGTACCGCGAGATCTCCAGCCGCTTGTCGGCTCCTGGCATCACTTCCCCGGTGCCAGGCGTACTGCTTTCTCCGTCGTTCTCCGCCGGAGGACGAAGCGACGAGAAGCGGATGGGGATCTGGCGGTACGCCGGGACAAACAGCAGAGGGGGTCGACAATGCCAGAGCCGCGCGGTGCGCACGTACCGGTGCTGCTCGAGCGTTGCCTCGACCTCATCGCTCCCGCACTCGACCGTCAGGTCACGCCGCCAGGGCGGTCCACGGTGCACGTGGACGCCACCCTGGGGCTGGGGGGCCATGCCGAAGCGGTACTGGCCAGGCACCCGAACACCATCCTCATCGGACTCGACCGGGACACCGAGGCGCTGGCGCACGCCGGCCATCGGCTCGCCGCGTACGCCGACCGGATTCATCTCGTTCATGCGGTTTATGACGAACTGCCCGAGGTAATGGCGAAGCTCAAGATCGAGCGTATCGACTCGGTCCTCTTCGACCTGGGGGTTTCTTCGTTGCAGCTGGACGAGGCGGACCGCGGTTTCGCGTACGCGCAGGACGCCCCGCTCGACATGCGGATGGACCAGAAATCGGGCGTCACAGCCGCGGAGATCCTCGACACCTATCCAGCGGGGGAGCTGGCCAGAGTGCTGCGGGTCTACGGGGAGGAGAAGTTCGCCTCCCGGATCGCGGCGGCCGTCGTGGCGGAACGCAGGAAGGGACCTTGGCGGAGCACGGCCCGCCTCGCCGAGCTGGTACGCGACGCGATACCGGCGCCGGCGCGGCGTACGGGCGGGCATCCGGCCAAGCGGACCTTCCAGGCGCTGCGTATCGAGGTCAACAGGGAGCTGGTGGTGCTGGAGGCAGCGCTGCCGGCGGCGCTGGACGCGCTGTCGTCCGGCGGGCGAATCGTGGTCATGTCCTACCACTCGCTGGAGGACCGGATCACCAAGCAGGCGTTCGCGGCCCGGGCGAAGTCGACCGGACCGATCGACCTTCCGGTCGAACTGCCCGGCACCGGGCCGACGCTGCGCCTGCTGACCAGGGGGGCGGAACCGCCCAGCGAATCCGAGGTCGCGGAGAACCCGCGGGCCGCCTCGGTGAAGCTGCGGGCGGCGGAAAAGATCGGGGGAAAGTCGTGACGACTTCCAACGCGGCCCGGGATCCACGCTTCGACGCGTCGCCGTCGCCGCGTACCCAGCCCGAGCCGAAGAAGACCAGGCTGCGGCTCGCGCCGCCCGCGCCGGTGCGGGGGCCGCGCGTACCGTTCGTGGTCATGATCGTGGTGCTCGTCATCGCGGGCGTGATCGGCATCCTGGCGCTGAACCAGAAGATCAACGAGAACGCGTTCAAGCTGTCGCACCTGCAGGACCAGCAGGTGAACCTCGACCGCCAGCAGGATCAGCTCGACGAGCAGATCGCCGAGAAGGAGGCGCCGGGCAACCTGGCCGCCGCCGCGCGCAAGCTGGGCCTCGTCCCGGCCGGCGCGCCGGCGTTCATCCTGCTGCCGGACGGCCGGATCATCGGCGTACCGCAGCCGGCGTCGGGCACGCCCGCGATCACCAGCCAGGACGGCACGCAGAACGGGGCCGGCACCGGCACCGGGACGACGGGGCAGGCCGGCTGATGGCGGGCGGGCGCGGGGAGGAGCCCACCGGCAGCCAGCCGTCCGGTCGACGGCGCAGCGGACTGGGCAACGCCCGCGCGTACACACCGCGCGGGCGTACCGTCCGGGACAACCCCGATCTGCGGGTCGTCGCGGAGCCGGAGCCGCCGGAGCCGCCGGTACGCAAGGCGGCCCGCCGGCGACCGGTCGAGCCGCCCGCCGAACGCAAGTCCACATCGGATCGTGGCCGGGTACGCGCACCGCGCGGCCCGGCCATCCGCGTGGCGCCCGTACGCCCGCCCGCGCGCAGGGGCAACTCCCAGCGCCGGCTGCGCCTGGCGACCATGCTGGCCCTGCTGATGTTCGCGGCGGCCGGCATCCGCGTCGTCGAGCTGCAGTTCGAGGGAGCCCCCGCGGCGGCGGCCGCCGGCCTCAACGAGCGCCTGCAGCACCAGATCCTGTACGCGTCCCGCGGGTCCATCCTGGACCGCAACGGTGCGGTGATGGCACACAGCATCGAGGCGCGGACGGTCTTCGCCGACACCACCGACGTCAAGGATCCCCAGGCGGCGGCCGCCGAGCTCTCGCCGCTGCTCGGCGTACCGGTGTCGACGCTCCTGCCCCTGGTCAGCCCGCACAACCAGCCGAACTCCACCAACCCGCAGCGGTACGAGGTGCTGGCCCGCAGCGTACCGATCGAGACCGGTGAGGCGGTGCAGCGCCTGGGGCTCAACGGGATCGGCGTCGACCGCACGGAGAAGCGGGACGCGCTCAGCCAGGACGTCGGGGCGAACCTGATCGGCTTCACGGCCGCCGACGACGAGAGCGGCCTGGTCGGCCTGGAGGCCCGGTTCGACACGCTGCTCGCCGGCAAGAACGGCGAGCGCGTCTACGAGGTCGGCCGGGGCGAGGAGTACGACAAGGAGATCCCGGGCGGCTACCACAAGGTGACGCCGGCCCGCGACGGCTCCTCGCTGGAGCTGACGATCGACCGCGACCTGCAGTACGAGGTGCAGCGCATCCTCAAGGAGAAGATGCTGCAGGTGCACGCGACCTTCGGCAGCGCCACCGTGCTCGACGCGCACTCCGGCGAACTGCTGGCCCAGGCCAGCTGGCCGACCTACGACGCGCGCAACCCGCTGGACAGCAAGCCCGCCGACCGCGGCGACGTGGCCAGCAACGAGCTGGTCGACCCGGGCTCGGTGCACAAGGCGATCGTCCTCGCGGGCGCCCTGCAGGAAGGCGTGATCACGCCGTCCACCACGGTTCCGGTCGCGCCGACCATCAAGGTCGCCGACAAGACGTACAAGGACACGCACCCGTTCGACCCGGGGACCAAGCTGACCCTGCCGGCGATCATGGCGTTCTCGTCCAACGTCGGCGTCATCAAGATCTCGCAGCAGCTCGGCGCCGACAACCTGTACAAGTATCAGAAGCTGTTCGGGCTCGGCCAGCCCACCGGCATCTCGATCCCGGGCGAGGCCTCGGGCGACGTCCGGCCGGCGAGCGAATGGCAGGGCTCGGACTTCGGCTCGATCCCGATCGGCAACGGCGTCTCGGTCACCCCCCTGCAGATGACGGCGGCGTACGCGGCCATCGCGAACAACGGGGTCTGGGTCCAGCCGCACCTCGTCCGCGACATCATCGGGCCGGACGGGAAGGTCCAGCCGGCCGAGTCGCCGCAGTCGCACCAGGTCATCAGCGCTCAGCACGCGCAGGAGCTGCGTACGATCATGGAAGCGGTCACGACCGTCCCGCACGCGACCGGGCTGTCGGCGGCCATCCCCGGCTACCGGGTGTCGGGCAAGACCGGCACCGGCGCGTACTTCAAGAACGGCGGCTACCAGCCGGGCGAGGTCGCCTCGTTCATCGGCATGGCCCCGGCCGACAATCCGAAGTACGTGATCGGGGTGTTCGCGTACACGCCGGGCGGTAACGGCGGCGTGGTCTGCGGTCCGGCGTTCCAGGAGATGATGTCGTTCACCCTCAAGCACTTCCGCGTGCCGCCGACGGGTGTCAAGGCACCGACCTTCCAACTCATAGGGCAGTGATTCCGTCGCGCCCTGCGGGGCCGGTGCGCGCATGGCCGCGGGTGGGCTCGCGGTCATGGGGGCACCGGCTCCTCGGGCCGGCGAGAGATCTCAGGTAGGGTGCTCAAGCGTGCCAGTCACCGTGCGTCCCGCGACCTGTGCTCCCGTCCCGTTGAGCGGGCTGGCCGAGCTGCTCGGCCGGCCGATTCCGGCGGTGGATCCGCAGGTGACGGGCGTGACGCACGCCAGTGGCGAGGTCGTCGCCGGTGACCTGTACGCGGCCCTGCCCGGCGCCCGCCGGCACGGTGCCGAGTTCGCCGCACAGGCCGCCGCGGCGGGTGCCGTCGCCGTCCTGACCGATCCCGCCGGGGCCGCTCTGGCCGCCGCATCCGGGTTGCCCGCTCTCGTCGTCGACGATCCCCGGGCGGTGCTCGGTCTCGTGGCCGACCGCGTCTACGGCGAGCCCAGCCGGGCGCTGACGATCATCGGCATCACCGGGACCGCGGGGAAGACGTCGACGGCGTACCTGGTGGAGTCGGGATTGCGGGCGGCCGGGCACGTCACCGGCATCCTGGGCACGGTCGAGACCCGGCTCGGCGACCTCGCGGTCACCAGCAAGCGGACGACCCCCGAGGCCACCGACCTGCACGCCCTGCTCGCGGTCGCCCGCGAACGCGGGGTCACCGCCCTCGTCATGGAGGTCTCCAGCCACGCCCTCGCCCTGGGGCGGGTGGGCGGCGTCCGGTTCGCGGTCGCCGGGTGGACCAACTTCGGCCTCGACCACCTCGACTTCCACGCCACGACCGAGGAGTACTTCGCGGCCAAGGCCTCCTTCTTCGACGGGCGGGCCGGCACCGAGATCCTGAACTTCGACGAGCCCGCCACGACCGGCCTGACGAAGCCGGCGACGGTCACCTACTCGGCCGCGGGCGACACCGCCGCCACCTGGTACGCGCAGGACGTCTCCGGCGGCTCCGAGCAGCGGTTCACGGCGTACGGGCCGGGTGGGCAGGAGCTGTCGGCCGGGGTGAACCTCGCCGGGCGGCACAACGTCGCCAACGCCCTGCTGGCCATCGCGTCGCTCGTCGCGGTCGGCGTGCCGGGGCAGACCGCCGCCGACGGGGTCGCCGCCTGTCCGGGCGTACCGGGGCGGCTGGAACAGGTGGCCGGGCCCGAGGGCTCGCCGCTCGGCATCGTGGACTACGCGCACAAGCCGGACGCGATCGTGGCCGTCCTCAAGGCGCTGCGTGAACTGGCCGACCACCGGGGCGGGCGGATCATCACCGTCCTCGGCGCGGGCGGCGACCGGGACACGGGCAAGCGCCGGCCGATGGGCCAGGCCGCGGCGGAGGGGTCGGACGTGCTCTTCGTGACCGACGACAATCCGCGTACCGAGGATCCGGCCGGCGTACGCGCGGGCGTCCTCGACGGTGCGACCGACGTGGCCGGCGGTGCCGAGGTGTTCGAGATCGCCGGTCGGCGGGCCGCCATCGACGCCGCCGTACGCGAGTCCGGGCCGGCCGACGTCGTGGCCGTCCTCGGCAAGGGCCACGAGACCGGGCAGGAGGTCGGCACCGAGATCCTGCCGTTCGACGACCGGATCGAGCTGGCGGCCGCGCTGGCGGAGGGTAGGCGTACCGCATGATCCCCTTGACCCTGGCCGAGATCGCCTCGGCCGTCTCCGGCACGCTCGTGAACGCCGATCCGGCGGTCGTGGTGACCGGCGGCGTCGAGTACGACTCCCGCAAGATCGGCCCGGGCGGGCTGTTCCTGGCCTTCCCCGGCGAGAAGGTCGACGGCCACGACTTCGCCGCCGTCGCGATCGCCGCCGGAGCCGTGGCGGCCCTGGGCAGCCGCAGCGTCGACGGCGTTCCGATGATCCTCGTCGAGGACGTGCTGACCGCGATCGGACTGCTGGCGCGGGCCGTCGTCGACCGGCTGCCGAAGCTGACGATCGTCGGCATCACCGGTTCGAGCGGCAAGACGACGACCAAGGACATGATCGGCCAGCTGCTCGGCCGCCTCGGCCCGACGGTCGCCCCGGCCGGCTCGTTCAACAACGAGCTGGGCCTGCCGCACACCGTGCTGCTGGCCGACGAGAAGACCGAGTTCCTGGTGCTGGAGATGGGCGCCCGGGGGATCGGCCACCTGACCTACCTGACCGGCATCGCGCCGCCCCGGATCGGCGTCGTGATCAACGTCGGCGTGGCCCACATCGGCGAGTTCGGCTCGGTGGAGAACATCGCCGTGGCCAAGGGCGAGCTGGTCGAGGCGTTGCCGGAGAACGGCGTCGCGATCCTCAACGTCGACGATCCCCGGGTCGCCGCGATGGCCGCCCGGACCCGGGCACGGGTGGTCGGGGTCGGGGAGTCCCCGGCGGCCGCCGTCCGCGCCGTGGACGTGACGATCGACGAGTTCGGGCGCCCCGCGTACACCCTGGTGTGCCCTGAGGGGACGACTGCCGTGACGCTGGCGGTGACCGGGGCCCACCAGGTGGGCAACAGCCTGGCGGCCGCGGCGGTGGCGCTGACCGCGGGCCTGCCGGTAGCCGAATGCGGTCCCGCGCTGTCCGGGTTGCGGACGGTCTCCAGCCGAAGAATGGATGTGATCCACCGTGCCGACGGTGTCACGGTGATCGACGACTCGTACAACGCGAATCCCGCCTCGACGGCGGCGGCGCTGCGCGCGCTGGCCACCCTGGGCGGTACACGGACGGACCGGCGCCGGATCGCCGTCCTCGGCTACCACGCCGAGCTCGGCGAACAGGAGCGGGCGGGCCACGAAGAGGTGGGCCGCCTCGCCGCGGAGCTGGGCGTCGACCTGCTGGTCGTGGTGGGCGAGAACGCCGCGCCGATCCGTGACGGCGCGCTGTCCAATGCTCAATGGGGAGGAGACTCGGTGCAGGTCAGCGATCAGGACGAGGCCCTGGCGGCGCTGCGCGCCCGGTTACGGCCGGGCGACGTGGTGCTGGTGAAGGGCTCGCGGTACCGGACCTGGCAGGTGGCCGACGGGTTGCGCGCCGAGGCAGCGGCATCATGAGAGCGATCATCATCGCGATCATCGTCGCGTTCGGCTTCTCGCTGTTCGGAACGCCCATCGCCATCAAGGCGTTCACCCGGCTCAAGGCCGGCCAGCCGATCCGCACGGACGGCCCGCAGATGCACATGAGCAAGAAGGGCACCCCCACCATGGGCGGTGTCGTGTTCATCCTGGCCACCGTGATCGCGTACGTGGCGGGGCACATCGCGCTGACGACGCTGCCGAAGGAGCAGATCGGCCAGGTCAACCCGACCATCTCCGGCCTGGTGCTGCTGGGATTGTTCGTGTTCTGCGGCGCGGTCGGCTTCATCGACGACTTCCTCAAGATCCGCAAGCGCAACAGCGAGGGCCTCAAGGAGCGCGGCAAGCTGCTCGGCCAGCTGATCGTCGGCGCCGTGTTCGGCGTCATCGCGATCTGGCCGACGGCCGCCTTCAAGAGCTCCAACTCCGAGACGGTCGCCTCCACCAAGCTGTCGTTCATCCGCGACATCGACTGGCTGGAACTGGGCAAGGTCGGCGCGATCATCGTCTTCATCCTGGTGATCCTGGCCGCCTCCAACGGCGTGAACCTGACCGACGGCCTCGACGGCCTGGCCACCGGCACCTCGGTGATGGTGCTCGCCGCGTACTCGTTCGTCGGCTTCTGGCAGTACCGCCACTGGTGCGCCGACCCGACGTACGCGCTGCACAACAACTACTGCTACTCGGTACGCGACCCGCTGGAGATCGCGATGATCGGGGCGGCCGCGGCGGCGGCCTGTGTCGGCTTCCTGTGGTGGAACGCCTCGCCGGCGCGGATCTTCATGGGCGACACGGGCGCGCTCGGCCTGGGCGGTCTCATCGGCGGCCTGGCGATGGCCACCCGCACGACGCTGCTGCTGCCGATCTTCGGCCTGCTGTTCGTCATCGTCACGATGAGCGTCATCATCCAGCGGATCTCCTACAAGACGACCGGCAAGCGGGTCTTCCGGATGTCACCCCTGCAGCACCACTTCGAACTGGTGGGCTGGAGCGAGGTCAACATCGTGATCCGGTTCTGGATCATCGGCGGCATCGGCGTGGCGCTCGGCCTGGGCATCTTCTACGCCGACTTCCTGAGCGCGGTCTCACCCTAGGGCCGGTCGCCGACGGACCGCGAGATCCGGGAGACAGGCTCAGAAATCCGCAACCACCTGAGCTCGGGGGACCAGATGAGCTTCGAGTACGACGGGGTGCCCGTCCTCGTGATGGGGACGGGCATGGCCGGCGCGGCGAGCGCCCGCGCACTGCTGCGGCACGGCGCCCACGTGACCGTGGTCGACCGCAAGGACGGCCCGGCCCTGCAGGAGCTGGCCGCGGCCGGCGCGAAGGTCGTGGTGGCCGCACAGCCGCCGACCGCCCTGCTGGACGGCGTACGCCATCTCGTGGTGTCGCCGGGCGTACCGCCGCACGACGCCGTGGCGGCCGCCGCCGTGGCCGACGGCGTGGACGTCTACAGCGAACCCGAGCTGGCCTGGCGGCTGCGCGGCCCGGACGCCCCGACCTGGCTCGGGCTCACCGGCACCAACGGCAAGACCACGACGGTCACGATGCTCGCGTCGATTCTGCGCGCGGCCGGGCTGAAGACGGGCGCGTTCGGCAACATCGGCGTACCGCTGGTGGACCTGCCGGCCGGGCTCGACGTGATCGCGGTCGAGCTGTCGAGCTTCCAGCTGCACTGGTCCTCGACGCTCGCCGTCCCGGCCGGTGCGCTGCTCAACCTGGCCGACGACCATCTCGAATGGCATGGCGACTTCGCCGCGTACGCGTCGGCGAAGGAGGCCGTCTGGCGGGCCGGGCGCGCCGGGCACGGCCGGTCGATCGGCAACCTCGACGATCCGATCGTGGCGGCGGCGCTGGCCCGCGCGGGTGGCCCGGATCCGATCGGGTTCACTGTGGAGGGCACGCCCGCCGGCGCGTTCGGCCTGGCCGACGGCTGGCTCGTCACCCCCGACGGTACGCAGATCATCGAGGCCGACCGGATCCGCCCGGCCGGTGTGCACAACGTCGCCAACGCGCTCGCCGCGTGCGCGCTGGCGACCGCGTACGGGGTGGCCGTGGCGTCGCTGCGGGACGGGCTCGCCGGCTACGAACCCGAGCCGCACCGCAACGCGTACGTGGCCACGGTCGACGGGGTGTCCTACGTGGACGATTCCAAGGCGACCAATCCGCACGCGGCGGCCGCTTCGCTGTCGGCGTACCCGAGGATCGTGTGGGTGGCGGGCGGCCAGCTGAAGGGCGTCGACATCGACGACCTGGTACGCAGCGTGGCCGGCCGGCTCGCCGGGGCGGTGCTCCTGGGGGTGGACCGCGCGCAGATCGCGGCGGCGCTCGCGCGACACGCGCCCGGCCTGCCCGTGGTTGACGTCGCGAGGACCGATGATGGGGCGATGGGGGAGGTCGTCGCCGCTGCCGCCGGGCTCGCGCAACCGGGTGACACGGTCCTGCTCGCGCCCGCCGCGGCGAGCAAGGACATGTACCACGGGTACGACGAGCGGGGCGACGCGTTCGCCGCCGCGGTCCGCACTCTCCGGCCCGCCGCGCCGACGGAAGACACTGGGCCCACAGCAGACACTGGGCCGGCGGCAGACACCGCGCCGACACCGGACGCTACGGGGGCGCCGTAGCGATGAGCCACGTGACGGACGCTCCGGGAACGGCGCACGACGGGCCGTCCGATCGGGGTGCCGACGGCCCGGCGCGCCCGGCCGGACCCCGCGCGCCCGGCCCGGCGGTGTTCGTTTCCGCCGTCCGCGGCCTGCTGGAGCGCCCGCTCGCCTCGTACTACCTGCTGCTGGCGACGGTCGGGCTGCTGCTGGTCATCGGCCTGACCATGGTGTTCTCGGCGACCGCCGTGACCCAGTACGGCCTCGGCCACAGCCCGTACTCGCTGCTCGTGCAGCAGCTGGCGGCGGCCGGGGTGGGCCTGATCGCGTTCTGGGCCTGCCAGCGGCTGCCCCGGCGGACCTATCGGGCGATGGCCCGGCTGCTGCTGATGATCTCGATGGCGCTGCTGGCCATGCTCGATCTGATCATCCTGCTCTCGGCGGGCACGGCGTCGTCGCCGCACCTCGGCCCGATCCAGGCCAGCGGCCTGTGGCTCAACGTCGGACCGGTCGTCCTGCAGCCCTCCGAGGTGGCCAAGTTCGCGCTGGTCATCTGGGGCGCCGACGTGCTGGTCCGCAAGGGCGAGCGGATCGTCGAGTGGCGCGAGCTGATGAACCCGCTGTTCCCGGTCGTCGGCCTGCTGTTCGTCCTCGTCGGGTACGCCGACCTCGGCACCATGCTCGTCCTGCTGACCATCTTCGTGGGCATGCTGTTCGTGGCCGGCGTACGCGGCCGGGTGTTCGGCGTCATGCTCGGCGTGGCCCTGGTCGGCGTCATGGGCCTCGTCTTCGCCCCCGGCAAGGGCTACCGGATCGACCGGTTCACGGCGTTCCTCGATCCCGCCCACTGCAACCAGGACGACTGCTTCCAGATCAAGCAGGGCTGGTACGCGATCGCCCACGGCGGCTGGTTCGGCGTGGGCCTCGGCGACGGCACCCTGAAATGGAACTGGCTGCCCGAGGCGCACAACGACTTCATCTTCGCGGTCATCGCCGAGGAGCTGGGCGTCGTCGGCTGCGTGACCGTCGTGACGCTCTTCGCCGTGCTCGCGTACGCGGGGTTCCGGATCGCCCGCCGGGTGCCGGACAACTTCCGCCGGCTCGCGGCCTCGGCCGTCACGCTGTGGTTCGTCGGCCAGGCTCTGATCAACATCGGCGGGGTGATCCGGCTGGTGCCCGTCACCGGTCTCGTCCTGCCGTTCATCTCGCACGGCGGCAGCGCCCTCGTGGTGTCGCTGGCCGCCGTCGGGATGCTCGCCTCGTTCGCGCGTACCGAGCCGGAGGCGGCCGCCGCCCTGCACGCCCGTCCGAGCGGGAAATGGGTCCAGCTACTCTGGGCGCCGTTGCCCGCCATCGCGCGGAGCAACCGGCCCCGGGACGCGGCCGGCCCGCCGGAGCCGGAGCACCCCGCCGACGGGGTGCCGGGACCGCGCCGGCCGACGGTACCGAGGAGGAGAAAGTGAGTCAGTTGCGTTCGGTGGTGCTCGCCGGCGGCGGCACGGGCGGGCACATCTACCCGCTGCTGGCCTTCGCCGACTGCCTGCGGCGGCACGACCCCGCGATCAGGATCACCTGCCTCGGCACGCCCAAGGGCCTCGAAACCGATCTGATCCCGCGGGCCGGCTACGACCTGCGGCACATACCGGCGTACCAGTTGCCGCGCTCGGTCAACCTGGACCTCGTGCGGACGCCCGACCGGATGTGGCGCTCGTCGCGGGCCGCCCGGGCGATCATGGACGAGGTCGACGCGGAGGTCGTGGTCGGTTTCGGCGGATACGTGTCGGTTCCTGCCTATCTGGCCGCCTGGCGGCGGCACACCCCGACCGTGATCCACGAGGTGAACGTCCCGCCGGGCGTCGCCAACAAGCTCGGCATGCGCTTCACGAAGAACGTGGCCGTCGGCTTCCCGCACCAGATCGAGCAGTCCGAGGTGCTCAAGGACGCGACGCTGGTCGGCGTACCACTGCGGCGCACGATCACCTCGATCGACCGGCCGGCCATGCGGCACGTCGCCCGCAAGCACTTCGGCCTCGACCTGGAGCGCCCGACCCTGCTGGTCTTCGGCGCCTCGCAGGGCGCGCGCTCGATCAACCTGGCGATGGCCGGCGCGGCCCGCACGATCACCGACGCGGGCGTCCAGGTCCTGCACGTGATCGGCGCCCGCAACGAGGATGTCGAGATGCCCACCGGCCTGTCCGCGCCCTACGTCACGGTCAAGTTCATCAACGAGATGGAACTCGCGTACGCGGCCGCGGACTTCGCTCTGGTCCGGGGCGGCGCGATCACCGTGGCCGAGACGTCGGCGCTGGGCGTACCGGCGGTCTACGTCCCGCTGCCCTACGGCAACGGCGAGCAGCGCCGCAACGCTCTACCTGTCGTACAGGCGGGAGGCGGGCTCATCGTCGACGACGCCGAACTGAGCCCGGAGTGGATCGTCGGCAACGTGCTGCCCATCGTCGTCGATCCCCGGCGGGTGTTCGACATGGGGCAGGCGGCGGCGGCGTACGGTCGGCGGGACGGCGACGAGGCGCTGCGAAGGTTCGTGTTGACGGCAGCGGGCGTGAAGGGCTGAGGACTGTGGAAACGGCGCAGATGACACCGGCGGGCGTACTGACCGCCGAGGAGCTGGGCACGGTGCACCTGATCGGCATCGGCGGCGTGGGCATGAGCGGGCTCGCCCGGCTGCTGCTCACCCGCGGGATCCCGGTGACCGGCTCGGAGCTGCGGGAGTGGCCCTCGCTGGCCGCCCTGCGGGCGCTCGGTGGCGTGATCCACATGGAGCACGTGCCGGGCAACCTCGACGGCGTGGACACGGTCGTGTACTCGACCGCGATCCCGGCCGACCACCTGGAGCTGGTCGAGGCGCGCAGCCGCGGCCTGCGGATCCTGCACCGGTCGGAGGCCCTGGCCGCCGCGATGACGGGCCGGCGCACGATCGCCGTCGCCGGCACGCACGGCAAGACCACCACGACCTCGATGGCCACGATGGTCCTGCAGCACGCCGGGCTGGACCCGTCGTTCTTCATCGGCGGCGAGATCTCCGAGGTCGGCTCGAACGGCCACCACGGCACCGGCGAGTACTTCGTGGCCGAGGCGGACGAGCACGACCGGACCTTCCTGGTCTACCGCCCGTTCGTGTCGATCATCACCAACATCGACGTCGACCACCTCAACACCTACGGCACGATGGACGGGCTGCGGGCCGGCTTCGCCGAGTTCGCCCGGCTCACCGACCCGGAGGGCTTCGTCGTCACCTGCGCCGACGACCCGTACACCCGGATCATGGCGGAGGAACTGCGGGCCGAGGGGCGTGCGGTGTTCACCTACGGCGAGGCCGAGGACGCCGACCTGCGGCTGACCGAGATCGTCTCGGGCGCCGCGGGCGTGCGCTACCACGCCGCCCTCGACGGCGAGTCCATCGGCGAGGTCTCGCTGCCCACGCCCGGCCGCCACCTCGGCCTCAACAGCGCCGCCGCCGTCCTCACCGCCCTCAAGCTCGGCGTGAGCGCCCAGACCGTCATCGACGGCCTCGCGGCCTTCCCCGGCGTACGCCGGCGGTTCGAGCTCAAGGGCATCGTCAACGGCGTACGCGTCTACGACGAGTACGCGTACCACCCGACCTCCATGACGGCGGCGCTGAGCACGCTGCGGGAGGTCGCCGGGCACGGCCGGCTGCTCGTGGTGTTCCAGCCGTACCGGGTCTACCGCACGCGCGACCTGCAGACGGAGATCGCGACCGCGCTGGCCATCGCCGACGAGGCGATCGTGCTGGAGGTCTTCGGCCCCGGCGAGGTACGCGAGCCCGGCCAGGGCGGTGTGGCGCTGACCGCGGCGATCGACCTGCCGGCCGAGGCGAAGATCTTCGTACCGTCGTGGGAGGACGTTCCCGGCGAGGTCGTACGCCGCGCGCAGGCCGGCGACGTCGTCGTGACCATGGGCGCCCCGCCGATCTCGCTGATGGGCGACGAGCTGCTGGCCGCCCTCACCACCGAGGCGGAAACCGACTCCTCGGACTACCACGCGAAGCACTCCAAGGACTGACGGCGACGGACAGGGGCGGGGGATGTCGGAGACACCGGACGGGCTGCGCCGATGGCGGCTCGTACGCGCCTCGCGGGACGCCGTGCCCGCCTCCGTCCGCCGGTTCATGGCCAGGGCCCGGCGGCGCCGGTTGCGCGCCGTCGCCCCGTGGGGGATCGGGCTGCTGGTCGTGCTGCTGATCGCGGGCGGCTGCTGGCTGGCCCTGCGGACGTCCGTCTTCGGAGTGAACGTCATCCAGGTGACCGGGGTGTCCATCCTGACCCCGGACGAGGTACGCGCCGCCGCCGACGTCCCGGCCGGCACACCACTGGCCCGAGTGGACACCGACTCGGTCGCGGGCCGCGTACGCGCGCTGGCGCCGGTCGCCTCCGTCGAGGTCGGACGCAGCTATCCGAGAACGCTGACGATCGCCGTGCGGGAACGCGTACCGGTGGCGGTGGTGGCCCAGGACAAGAAGTTCCTGCTGCTCGACCGGGCGGGCGTGGCGTTTCTCACGGTGGACGCCCGGCCGTCGGGACTGCCGCTCGTCGCGCTGGCCCAGCCCGGACCGGACAATCCGGAGACGAAGGCCGCGCTGGCGGTGCTGGCCGTGCTGACCCCGCAGCTGCGGGCCGAACTGACCCGGCTGGTCGTGGAAGCACCCGCGCGGATACGCCTGGAGCTGCGCAAAGGCCGGACGATCATCTGGGGGGACACGTCCGAGGGGGCGACCAAGGCCCGCGTGGCGACCGTCCTCTTGACTCGGTCCGGTACCCAGATAGATGTGAGCGCGCCCGAGGTGGTCACCATTTCCTGACGCCTCTCCGACACGCTCCATAATGGAGCACCGCCGACACGCCGTCCCGGGTCCTTGGATCACGGGGCGCGGACGCCTACGTTTTCGTCTAAGCCGCATAGTTGACAAAACTCTAAGGCTCAACTAGAGGGTGAGGGTCTTCCTCTCCGATCGCAGCGTGATCGTCTCGCCGCGTAATCGTCTTCTGGTTGCACCAAGCGCCACCGGGCCCGGCCGGACCGGCGGCGTCTCCAACCTCGAAAGGAAGGCCCGATGACACCTCCGCACAACTACCTCGCGGTCATCAAGGTCGTCGGCATCGGCGGCGGTGGCGTCAACGCCGTCAATCGGATGATCGAGGTTGGCCTCAAGGGCGTCGAGTTCATCGCGATCAACACCGATGCCCAGGCGCTCCTCATGAGCGACGCCGACGTCAAGCTCGACGTCGGCCGCGAGCTGACCCGCGGCCTCGGCGCCGGTGCGAACCCCGAAGTCGGCAAGAACGCCGCCGAGGACCACCGCGACGAGATCGAGGAGGTCCTCAAGGGGGCCGACATGGTCTTCGTGACCTGCGGCGAGGGTGGCGGTACCGGTACCGGCGGCGCGCCCGTGGTGGCCAACATCGCCCGCAAGCTCGGCGCGCTCACGATCGGCGTGGTCACCCGGCCGTTCTCGTTCGAGGGCAAGCGCCGCCAGGTGCAGGCCGAGTCGGGCATCGAGGAGCTGCGCAACCAGTGCGACACGCTCATCGTCATCCCGAACGACCGGCTGCTGGCCCTGGGCGACCGGGGCATCACGATGATGGACGCGTTCCGCCAGGCCGACCAGGTGCTGCTCTCGGGTGTCCAGGGCATCACCGACCTCATCACGACCCCCGGTCTGATCAACCTCGACTTCGCCGACGTCAAGAGCGTCATGAGCGGGGCGGGCAGCGCTCTCATGGGCATCGGCAGCGCCCGCGGCGACAGCCGCGCGGTCGAGGCCGCCGAGCGGGCGATCTCCAGCCCGCTGCTGGAGCAGAGCATGGACGGGGCGCGTGGCGTCCTGCTGTCCATCGCGGGCGGTTCCGACCTCGGCCTGTTCGAGATCAACGACGCGGCCCAGCTGGTCACCGACGCGGCCCACCCGGAGGCGAACATCATCTTCGGCGCGGTCATCGACGACGCGCTCGGCGACGAGGTCCGCGTCACGGTGATAGCGGCCGGCTTCGACGGCGGCTCGCCGACCTACAAGCCGGTGTCGGAGATCCGTCGCGTGACGCCGCCGGTCGAGACCACGATCCGCAACCCGGTCCCGACCAATGAGCCGCCGCGCCAGCCGCGCAAGGTGCTCTTCGACGATGTGGATGTGCCGGAGTTCTTGAAAAACGGTTCGTGACGAAGGAGCGAACCGTTTTTCAAGAACCAGCTAGCACAGCCTGAAGAACGATCGCGACGAAGTCGCGATGAGCCTGAACGACGGAGCTGTGGACCGATACAAAGAGATCGCAGCCAACCTGGCCGCGGTGCGGGAACGCATCGCGGCCGCCTGCGTTGCTGCGGAACGTTCCCCCGACGAGATAACCCTCGTCGCCATCACCAAGACCTACCCCGCCACCGACGTCCTCCACCTCGCCGCCCTGGGCATCCTCGACGTCGGCGAGAACAAGGACCAGGACGCCGCCCCGAAGGCGGCCGAAGTGCGTACCGCGGGAGTGGACGTCCGCTGGCATTTCGTGGGTCAACTTCAGCGGAACAAGGCCCGATCCGTCGCCGCGTACGCCGCCATGGTCCACTCTGTAGACCGGATTTCGCTGGTCACGGCGTTGGAGAAGGCGGCGGACGGGCGTACCGAGCCGTTGGAGGTGCTGATCCAGGTGAGCCTGGACGCCGACCCCGGTGATCGTGGCGGCACCCCCACCGACCAGGTAGGACAGCTCGCCGCGGCGATCGCCGCCACGCGGTCGCTCCGGCTGCGGGGCGTCATGGCGGTCGCGCCGCTCGACGGGCCGCCCGGACCGGCCTTCGCCCGGCTGTCGGAGGTGGCGGCGACGCTCCGATCCGACCATCCGAATGCGACGGTCATCTCGGCCGGCATGAGCGGTGACCTGGAAGAGGCCATCTTCCACGGCGCGACACATGTACGCGTCGGTAGCGCGTTGCTCGGAAAGCGCGCCCAGCTCGGGTAGCCTGGCGGCGGGCGAAACTACATCCGTGTCGTTTCGACCGCAGACGGCTTCCGCGGCGGGCGGCTCGCCGTCACAGGGTGGCGCCGCGAACGCCGCCCGAAGGACACTAGGGGGCGGTGGCACTGATGAGCGCTTTGCGTAAGGCGGGTGTCTGGCTCGGTCTCGTCGAAGACGACGACGAGCGCGAGTACGACGACCGCGGCTACAACGCGTCCGCTTACCGCGACCGCAGCAGCAGCGCGTACCGCGATGGGCGCCGGGCGACGGCCCGTGACGACTATGACGTCGACTACGACGACGAGGAGGACGAGGAGGAACTCCCGTCCGTCCCGCGTTCGCGGTACGCCGACCGGATGCGCGAGGAGCGGTCCTCCCGTGAGGAGCGCGCGCCCCAGACGCCGGCGGGCCGGCCGGACAGCCGTTACGAGTCCGGCCGTGGTTCCACCGTGCGTCCGATCACCCGGCCGTCGACGGCCGGGTCCGCGCCGGCCGCTCCGACCGGCTCCACGGGCCGTTCAGGCGGCCTGTTCGGGTCCCGTGACAGTCTCGCCCTCGCGCCCGAGAGCGAGCCGGCCGCGCCGCCGCCGTCGCGTGTCGTCGCGACCCCGGACGAGGACCGCCGGTACCAGATCACCACGTTGCACCCCACCACGTACAACGAGGCACGGACGATCGGGGAGCACTTCCGCGACGGTACGCCGGTGATCATGAACCTCACGGAGATGGACGAGGCCGACGCGAAGCGATTGGTCGACTTCGCCGCAGGACTCGCATTCGGTCTTCGGGGTACGATCGAGCGCGTTACCCACCGGGTGTTCCTGCTTTCTCCGGCCAACGTCACCGTGACCGCGGAGGAGAAGGCCAAGATCGCCGAAGGTGGGTATCACCACAGTTAACCCGCGCGAGGGACCTGGCATCAGACGTGTTCTCGATCGTGTTCCAAGTCGTATATCTGGCGTTGTACGCCTTTTGGCTGACCCTTTTGGCCCGGTTTACGCTGAGTATGATCCTCGCGTACGGGCGATGGTGGCACCCGGGTCGGGGGTCGGCGGCTGCCCTCGAAGTGGTCTGGAGCGTCACTGATCCGCCCCTCAAGGCGTTGAGGCGTGTGATCCCACCGTTGCGGATTGGTACCGTAAGCGTCGACCTGGCGTCGCTGATTCTGTTGGTTATTCTTTGGGTCCTGATGACGATCGCCCAGAGATTGATACCGGCAGGCTAGCGACCCGATGACCACCGCCCGACGCGGCCGCAACTGACCCGAGGAGTTTCGATGCCGCTCACCCCGGCCGACGTGCACAACGTGGCCTTCAAGAAGCCCCCGATCGGCAAGCGGGGGTACGACGAGGAGGAGGTCGACGCCTTCCTCGACGAGGTTGAGCGCGAGCTCGCTCGTTTGATCGAAGAGAACAACGAGCTGCGTGCCCAGGTCGAGCGTGGTGGTGGCGGCGGTCGTCCTCCGGCCGGCCCCGGCGCCGACCCGCGGCTGGCGGCCGAACTCAACGAGCTCAAGATGCAGCTCGACCGGACGCAGCGCGACAAGGCCGAGGCCGAGCGCGCCGCCCGGTCGATGCAGGCCGAGCTGGACTCCGTCCGCACGGGCGGACCCGCCGGCGGCCCCCCCGGCAACGCCGGCCTGGCGGCCGTCGGACCGGATGGCGAGCAGCAGGCACTGCGCGTCCTCATGATGGCGCAGCGCACCGCCGACGACCACGTCTCCGACGCGCGCCGGGAGGCCGACAAGGTCCTCTCCGAGGCGCGGGCCAAGGCGGAAGAGGTCACGCGGGACGCGCGCGCCAAGGCCGACGCCCTCGAGCGGGACGCCCGCCAGCGTCACCAGGAGGCCATGGGCGGCCTCGACGCGAAGCGTACGGCGCTGTCGAAGCACATCGAGGAGCTCAAGCAGTTCGAGCGCGAGTACCGCACGCGGCTCAAGGCGTACCTCGAAAGCCAGCTGCGCGACCTCGAGGGTCGCGGTCAGGGGCTGGAGGCGGAGATCACCCGGGCCGAGAACGGCCGCGCGGTGACCGCCGGCGTGACGTCCGGCGCCGGCTTCGGCGCGAGCCGCTAAGCCGCGCACGGGTAGCAAGTCGCACCATCCTGGTGCGGGTCGATCCGGCCCGCGCCAGGCCCCTCCATGGCCGCGACCCCTCGCGGTCCGCACCACAAGTACCACCCCGACACCCACTGTGAGACCCGGCGCGGAACCCCGAGCCGGGATGACACCTGGATGCCGATCTCGGCGGGGGTGAGCTGTGATTGTCGCAAGTCTGCTGCTCATCGTCGTCGCGGTCGTTCTGCTGGTTTTGGGTCTGGTGAACGGCGCGAGCGGACTGCTCGTCGCCTCCATCGGAGCCAGCCTGCTCGCCGCGGTCGCCCTCGTGGTGGGCGCGCGGCAGGCCGCCGCCGCCCGTGCTGAGGCGGAGTACGGCGAGGACGCGCAGGACGCCGACGACGACTATGGCGACGACTACGAAGAGCCGGTCCGGTCGCGGGGGGCACGGGACGCGGTCAGGGAGACCGCGGTCCGTGAACCGGTCATCCGCGAACCGGAGCGCCGGTTGGCGGAGTCCGCGGGGGTGAGCATTCCCGCGCAGGTGGGCACGCTCACCGACCCGGAAGACGACGAGGACCCGCCGGACGAGCCGGTGGCGCAGCGGGTGGCACCCGCCGAGGCCGCCCGGATCGCCCGGATGAGCACCGAGGTCCTGGTCATCGACGGGCGGCCGCGCTACCACGTCGCCGGTTGTGTGCACCTGCTCGGTCGCCCGAACGAACCGCTCCCGGTCAACGAGGCCGTGGAGCTGGGCTTCAGCCCTTGCGGGCTGTGTGAGCCCGACAGCGCGTTGCTCGCCGACGCGCGCCGCGTCTGACGCACCGTCCTCGGCCCGCCGCTCCCCCCGGGGCGGCGGGCCTGCTTCGTTGATGAGGCCCCTAGGATGAGGCATGGTCACGACGATCGCCGTGCGGGTCAAGCCGGGATCATCGCGTACGCGGGTGGGTGGCCGGCACGAAGGCGTGTTCGGTCCGGCCCTGGTCATCGCGGTCATGGCGCCACCCGTCGACGGGAAGGCCACCGAGGCCGTCCGCGTCGCGCTCGCCGCCGCCCTCGATCTCCCGGCCCGCGACGTGGCTCTGCACAAGGGCGCGACCGGCCGCGACAAACTGTTCACCGTGGACTGTCCCGGTCCCGGCGAGGCCGCCGCGGTGGCCGCCCGGGCGGCGGCGTTGCGGGACGCCTAGATGACGTTCGAGGTCTCCCTGCTCGTCGGCGCGGCCGTCCTGCTGGTCGCCGTGGCCGCCGTACGCTTCTCGACCCGGCTCGGCGTACCCAGCCTGCTCGTCTATCTGGCGCTCGGCATGGTGCTCGGCGAGTCCGGCTTCGGCATCGAGTTCTCCGACGCCGCGCTGACGCGTACGCTCGGCACCTGCGCGCTGGTCCTGATCATCGCCGAAGGCGGGCTGACCGCCCGGTGGTCCACGATCCGGCCGGTGCTGCCGGCCGCGGTGAGCCTCGCGACGCTGGGCGTCTTCGTCAGCACCGCCGTCGTCGGGGTCGTCGTGCACTACCTGCTCGGCTTCTCGCTGCGCGACGGCCTGCTGATCGGCGCGGTGCTCTCGTCGACCGACGCGGCCGCGGTCTTCTCGACCCTGCGCTGGCTGCGGCTGCGGCCGAAGATCATGGCCACGCTGGAGGCCGAGTCGGGCATGAACGACGCCCCGGCCGTCCTGCTCGTGACCCTGCTGGCCACGCCCGGCCTCGGCCACGCGTTCAGCGACAGCGCTCTGACGGACGCCGAGAAGATCGTGTACGAGCTGGCGGTCGGCGCCCTGATCGGCGTGGCCGTCGGCTTCGCGGGGCGCTGGACGCTGCTGCGGGCCGCCCTGCCCGCCGCCGGCCTCTATCCGCTCGCGGCGGTGGGCCTGACCGTGCTCGCGTACGCGGCCGGCACGGTCCTGCACGCCTCCGGTTTCATGGCGGTCTACCTGGCCGGGCTGGTCCTCGGCAACGCCCGGCTGCCGCACCGGCAGGCGATCCTCGGGTTCGCCGACGGCCTGGCCTGGCTCGCCCAGATCGGCCTGTTCGTCCTGCTCGGCCTGCTCGTCTCGCCCAGCCGGCTGCCGAGCGCCCTCGTCCCGGCGCTGGTCATCGGCGTGACCCTGCTCCTGCTCGCCCGGCCGGTCTCGGTGGTGCTGTCCCTCCTGCCCGTCCGCCGGGTCCTGCGCTTCGGCTGGCGGGAGAAGGTGTTCCTCAGCTGGGCCGGTCTGCGGGGAGCGGTGCCGATCGTGCTGGCGACGATTCCGCAGTCGATGGGCGTACCCGGGGCGCAACGGCTGTTCGACGCGGTCTTCGTGCTCGTCGTCGTGTTCACCCTCGCCCAGGCCTCGACGCTGCCGCCGCTCGCCCGGCGGCTGGGCGTCACCGCGGCCGCCGAGCCGACCGAACTGCGCGTCGAGACCGCCCCGCTGGAACGGATGCGGGCCGACCTGATGCAGCTGGAGATCCCGGTCGGATCGCAGCTGTCCGGCGTGCACGTGGACGAACTGCGGCTGCCTGTCGGGGCGGTGATCACGCTCGTGCTCCGGGACGGGACCGGCTTCGTTCCGCATGAGCAGACCCGGTTGCGTACCGGCGACAGCCTGCTGATCGTCGCGACCGACGAAGTACGCGAGGCCACCGTTCAACGCCTGCGTGAGGTGGGTAAGGCAGGAAGACTCGCGCGTTGGATTACCGGAAAAGCGGGCACGGTGGAAAATTAGCGGCTAATGTCCGTTACCTAGTGAACCGGCGCGGTAGGAGCCGCCGGACCGCACCGGTCGGCGGGCCGGACGGGGCGGGGCGGCACTGTCCGATTTCGGCACACAACGAGTGGCATGTTTGTCGGTGGCCACCGGCTTCCGTATTCTTGCCAACCTACTCCGAGTGCGCGGCGCCCGCCGCGCGCCCGTTTTGCATGTGGGGGTGTCCCATGGCTGCTACCGCAGCTCGCAAGGCGCCCGCGAAGGCCGTCGCGGGTGGCGACCAGGCCGCCGTGCGGACGTCGGACGCGGCCGCCGCTTCGGCGCGCAAGGCCGCTTCGGGTGCGAAGAAGGCCGCCGCGGGCGGCCGGGCCAAGGCCGGTACGAAGAGCGCGACACCGGTGAAATCCGCCGCGCCCGCGACGAAGCCGGTCCGCGCGGCGAAACCGGACCGCACGACGGAGCCGGCGCACGGGACGGAACCGGACCGCACGACGAGACCGGCCGCGAAGAAGACCGTCGCGAAGAAGATCACCACCGCGACGAAGGCAGCCGCGACGAAGGCCACCGCACAGAAGGCCACCGCACAGAAGGCCACCGCGCAGAAGGCCACCGCGCAGCCCGGCGCGCAGCCCGGCGCGAAGAAGACCGCGACGCGGTCGACGGCGAAGGCCGCACCGAAGAAGCAACCGGCGCGCGAGGCCGCGCCGGACCGGCGAACACCGGCGAAGAAGGCCGTCCGGGCCGCGCAGGCGCCGCCGGCCGGGCAGGCGGCGTCCGCCGGGGCGAAGCCCGCCGCGACGGCGGGACCGAAGGCGACACCGACGGCGAAGTCGGCCGTTGCGAAGAAGGCGCCGGTCGCGAAGGCGACGGCACCGCGGGAGCCGGCGAAGACGGCGCCGGCGAAACAGGCAGCCGGGAAGCGCGCAACCGCGAAGAAGGCGTCCGCGAAGCAAGCACCCCCTGTCCCAGCACACGAGAGTGCCGCCGGCAGCGCGGCCAAGGGAGCGATGATGGCGAAGCAGACCACACCGAAGACGGCCACCCCCGCCGGCGCCACCACCGCGAAGGCCGGGACGGCGGTGAAGCAGACCCGCAGTGCGGCGGACACCGAGAAGATCCGGGCCGCGCTGTCCGCCCGCCGGGACGAGTTGCGCGAGGAGCACGAGGAGACCCTGGTCGCCGCCGCGGAGTCGCAGCGCGACCGGCTCACCGACTCGGCCGGGGACGATCAGGCCGATACCGGCACGAAGACCTTCGAACGGGAGCAGGAGATCACGCTCGCGAACAACATCCTGGAGCGGATCAACCAGGTCGAGCGTGCCCTGGAGCGACTCGACGAGGGAAGCTACGGCTGGTGTGAGCGTTGCGGCAATCCCATCCCGGTCGAGCGCCTGGCCGCTTTCCCGTCTGCCACACTCTGTGTGACGTGCAAGCAGTTGGAGGAGCGGCGCTGAATGAGTGACCTGGGGAGCGCGACGGTGGTCGACGGCGGACAGACGGTACCGGCCCCGGCCGCGGCCCGGCGGGTCGGCGTACGCCGGGCGGTGCTGACGCTCGCCGTGGTGGCGGTCGGCATCATCGGACTGGACAGCCTCACGAAGGAACTGGCGACGAACTCGCTGGAGGGGCACAGCCCGGTGAAGCTGCTCGGCGGGGCCGTGTACCTGTCGTTCACCCGCAACGGCGGGGCCGCGTGGAGCATCGGGAGCGGATACACCTTCGTGTTCCCGATCGTGGCCCTCGCGGTCGCCGTGTGGATCGGCTGGATGGCCCGCAAGCTGCGGTCGCTGCCGTGGGCGGTGGCGCTGGGCCTGATCCTGGGCGGCGCCCTCGGCAACATGGTCGACCGCCTGTTCCGTACGCCGGGCGCGTTCTCCGGGCACGTCGTGGACTTCATCAGCCTGTTCAATCCGTACGGGCAGCGGTTCCCGATCTTCAACGTCGCGGACATGGCCCTGACCTTCGGCGTCATCCTGGCGATCCTGCTGGAGTTCACCGGCCGGATGCGCGACGGCACCCGGGCCACCGCCCAGAACTCCGGTGCGCCGAAGTCCGGGGAGAAGAGCGAATGACCCGTCCGCAGCGCTCGCTGCCGGTTCCCGACGGGCTCGACGGCATGCGCCTGGACCAGGCGGTCTCCCGGCTGTTCGGGTTCTCCCGGACGGTCGCCGCCGATCTGGTCGAGGCCGGTGACGTGCTGGTCGACGGCGCGGCCCGGGTCAAGTCGGAGAAGGTCAACGGCGGCTCGTGGCTGGAGGTCACGATGCCCGCCCCGCCGAACGCGGTCGAGATCGTGCCGGAGAACGTCGAGGGCCTCGTCGTGATCTACAGCGACGACGACATCGTGGTGGTGGACAAGCCGGTGGGCGTGGCCTCGCACCCCAGCCCCGGCTGGACCGGCCCGACCGTCATCGGCGGCCTCGCGGCCATGGGCCACCGCGTCGCCACCAGCGGCGCCGCCGAGCGCCAGGGCGTCGTGCACCGGCTCGACGTCGGCACGACCGGCGTCATGGTCGTGGCCAAGAGCGAGCACGCGTACAGCGCCCTGAAGCGGGCGTTCAAGTACCGCGAGGTCGACAAGCGCTATCACGCCGTCGTGCAGGGCCATCTCGACCCGCTGCGCGGCACGATCGACGCGCCGATCGACCGGCACCCGAACCACGACTACCGGTTCGCGGTCATGTCCGGCGGCAAGCCGAGCATCACGCACTACGACACGCTGGAGGCGTTCCCCTCGGCGAGCCTGGTCGACGTGCACCTGGAGACCGGGCGTACGCATCAGATCCGGGTGCACTTCTCGGCGATGCGCCACCCGTGCGTCGGCGACACCACCTACGGCGCCGACCCGACCCTGTCCGCGCGGCTCGGGCTCACCCGGCAGTGGCTGCACGCCCGCGAGCTGAGCTTCGAGCACCCCGCGACCGGGGAGACCGTCCGGTTCGTCTCGCCCTACCCCGAGGATCTCGCGCACGCCCTCGCCCTGCTGCGGGCCGCCGGGTGAACCGTCTGCGTGCGCTCGACGAGCTGCTGCTCACCCCGATCGCCCGCGGCTGGCGGCGGCTGTTCGCCGACCGTCCCCGCCCGCACAGTCTCACGGTCGCCGCGTGCCTCGTCGTCGCGGCGGCCGTCTCGGTCGCCGTCTGGCAGGCCGACCGCGCGGCGCCCGCCCCCGACACCTCCGTCGGCCAGTCCGTCCGCGTCGGCGTCACTCAGGGATCTTCCATTCCCGAGTACGCCGAGAGCAGCCGCCGGAGACTGGCCGGCCTCGCCGCCGGGACCGGTCCGGCCGCGGAGACCTACGCCCTGGTCAGCTTCTCCGGCTACGTGGCGCCCGACGGCCTGGTCCCGATCCTGAGCGGGCTGAGCATCGCGGCCGTGTACGTGCGCGTACCGATCGCGGGGGAGCAGACCGAGATCGTCCGGGTGCCGGCGAACCGCGTACCGGTGGACGTCGTGACCGGGATGGACGAGGTCGCCGCCCGCAAGCGCCAGGAGGCCGCGGACTACGCCGACCGCCTGAAGACCGTGCAGGACGCCGACATGACCGCCGTCTACCAGCGGGGCGAGCGGATGGCCGGCGCCGAGCAGGCCGCGTACGCCGCTCACTGCGCCTGCGCGTACGCCGCGGTGGTGCGCGCGACCCCGATGCTGCTGGCGCAGCTCGCACAGCGCGCGAACGTGCGGATCGTGGACCCGGCGCCGGAGGTGGTACGCCTGGACCGGGCGGTCTTCCTGCCGCCGCTGCCCGAGCAGCGGGACCGGGCGACCCCGGTGGAGGGAACTCCGGCCGCCGGAGCGGATCGTTAGACCGGCGGACAGCCGGATCTTCGGCAGGTCCCGGATCATCGGCAGGAGCCGGATCTTCGACAAGCAGCGGCCCCACAATAGGCCGACGGCCGGATGGCAACGGGGGGCCGACCGCTTAAGGTTGACCGGGTACCCCGGCCGTCGGCACTCGGCCGGGGCAGCGGGCTGCACTGGGAGGACAAGATCGTGGAAGGCACACCATCGCAGGATCCCTCGCGCTGGCGTGTCCTGCTCGATCGGGCGCTCCCACCGCAGCGCGGCCCGATGCCGGGCGGCCCGATGCCCGGTGGCATCGAGTGGCGCCCGCAGCCGACCGGCGGCCCCGAGCGCGAGCTGGCGATGCTGCGCGGCGAGCTGCACGGGCCCAAGGTGATCGCTTTCGCCAACCCGAAGGGCGGCGTGCACAAGACCACCGCGACCGTCCTCGCGGCCGCGACCATCGGCAGCGTACGCGGCCGGGGCGTGATCGCCTGGGACGACAACGAGCTGCGCGGCACCCTCGGCCTGCGGGCGGGCAGTGCCCGGCACGCGCGGACGATCCGGCATCTGCTGGCCGACCTGGTCAGCATCGAGAACGCGCCGAGCTACGAGATCCCCGAGCTGCTGGACGCCTACCTCCGGCACGCGTCGGACGGCTCCTACGACGTGCTCGCCGGCGAGGAGAGCCCGCGGTTCGCCCAGCGCCTCGACTCGTACACCGTGCGGCGGGTGCTCGACCTGCTGACGCGTACGCACGAGGTCATCTGCATCGACACCGGCAACAACGTCGAGAGCCCGAACTGGCAGACCGTCCTGCAGGCCGCCGACCAGCTCGTGGTCACCACGGTGCCCCGCGAGGACGCGGCGTTCACCGCCGACTGGATGATCGACCTGCTGCACGAGGTCGGCCTCGGCCGGCTCGCCGACAACGCGGTCACGCTGCTGTCCTGCCCGACGCCGGGGCCGTCCGCCCTGCTGGAGGACCTGCGCGCGCATTTCGCGACGCGTACGCGCGGGGTCGCCGTCGTGCCCTACGACCCGGCCCTGGAGCCGGGGTCGTCGATCGAGTACACCGCTCTGCAGCCCGTGACCAGGCGGGCGTGGCTGACCGCGGCCGCCCTGATGCTGGAGCCGTTCAGCCGCTGAGCCGTTCAGTCGCTGAGCCGTTCAGCCGTTGAGCCGTTCGGACCGCTAGGCGAAGGCGCCCGCCCCGATCAGGTGCTTGATCTCGGAGCGGAAGGCCCCGTCCGGGTTGACGTTGACCGGCAGCGCGTAGAGCCCGCCCCCGCCGTGCGTACGCAGCCGCAGGTGCACGGGGTGCTGTCCCGGGTACGTGTCGGCGATCTTGCGGAGGTCGTCGGCGAAGTCCCTGGTCACGCGTTCCATGGCGATCGAGAGCACCACCGGCGGATGCGCGTCCAGGTCGGCGTCGGAGACCTGCAGGATCGCCATGTCGGTCACGAAGACGGAGAGCGTACCGGTGTCGCGCTTGTTGATCCGGCCCTTGACCGCGATGATCAGGTCCTCGGCCAGCTGCTGGCCGACCAGCTCGTAGGTGTTCGGGAAGAAGAGCACCTCGATCGAGCCGGCCAGGTCCTCCAGGGTGGCCGACGCCCACAGTTTGCCCTGCTTCGTGGTCCGCCGCTGGATCCCGACCAGCATGCCGGCCAGCGAGACCTGCGTACCGTCGGAGGGTTCGCTGTCGAGCAGCTCGGTGATCGTGCGGTCGGCGGCCGACCGCAGGATGCGCTCGGTGCCGGCCAGCGGGTGCGAGGAGACGTAGAGCCCCAGCATCTCGCGCTCGAAGGTGAGCAGGGTCTTGCGGTCCCACTCCTGGTCGCGGATGTTGAGGTTGAGCCCGACCACGGTGTCCTCGGTCGGCATGCTCGCGCCGAACAGGTCGAACTGGCCGTTGGCCTCCTGGCGCTTGATGCCGGTGACCGCCTCGACCGCGTTGTCGTGCACCTCGAGCAGGCCCTGGCGGGTGTGCCCGAGCGAGTCGAAGGCGCCCGCCTTGATCAGGGATTCGATCGTCCTCTTGTTGCAGACGACGAGTTCCACTTTGGACATGAAGTCGGCGAAGGAGGTGAAGGAGCCCTTCTCCTCGCGGGCCCGGATGATCGCCTCGACGACGTTGGCGCCCACGTTGCGCACGGCGGTCAGGCCGAACCGGATGTCGCCGTCGACCGGGGCGAACTGGCCGATCGAGGAGTTCACGTCGGGCAGCATGACCTGGATGCCCATCCGCTTGCACTCGGCCAGGTAGACCGCCATCTTGTCCTTGTCGTCGCCCACGCTGGTGAGCAGGGCGGCCATGTACTCGGCCGGATAGTTCGCCTTCAGGTACGCCGTCCAGAACGACACCAGCCCGTACGAGGCGGTGTGCGCCTTGTTGAACGCGTAGTCGGCGAACGGGACCAGGATGTCCCACAGCGTCTTGATGGCGTCGGGGGAGTAGTTGTTGGCCAGCATGCCGGCCTCGAAGGGAGCGAACTCCTTGTCCAGCACGGCCTTGATCTTCTTGCCCATGGCCTTGCGGAGGTTGTCGGCCTTGCCCAGCGTGTAGCCGGCCAGCTTCACGGCCGCCATCTGGACCTGCTCCTGGTACACGATCAGGCCGTAGGTCGGGCCGAGGATCTCGTCCAGCGGCTCGGCCAGCTCCGGATGGATCGCGACCACCGGCTGCTGCCCGGTCTTGCGCAGGGCGTAGTTCGTGTGGCTGTTGGCACCCATCGGGCCCGGCCGGTACAGGGCGAGCGCCGCCGAGATGTCCTCGAACGAGTCGGGCCGCATCAGCCGCAGCAGGTCGCGCATGGGCCCGCCGTCGAGCTGGAACACGCCCAGGGTGTCGCCCCGGGCCAGCAGCTCGTAGGTCGGCGGATCCTCCAGCGGCAGGGCGTTGAGGTCGATCCGGTCGCCGGTCGTCTTCTCGATGTTGGCCAGGGCCTCGTCGAGGATGCTCAGGTTGCGCAGGCCCAGGAAGTCCATCTTGATCAGGCCGACGGACTCGCAGGTCGGATAGTCCCACTGCGTGATGATCGCGCCGTCGTCCTCGCGCTTCATCAGCGGCACGTGGTCGATCAGCGGCTCGGCCGACATGATGACGCCGGCGGCGTGCACGCCCGTCTGGCGTACCAGGCCCTCGAGGCCGCGCGCCACGCCCATCACGCGCTGCACGTCGGGGTCCGTGTCGTGCAGGGTCCGGATCTCCGTCGCCTCGGCGTACCGCGGGTGGGCGGGGTCGAAGATGCCCGACAGCGGGATGTCCTTGCCCATCACCGCCGGCGGCATGGCTTTGGTGATGCGGTCACCCACCGCGTAGGGATATCCGAGTACGCGCGCCGCGTCCTTGATGGCGGCCTTCGCCTTGATGGTGCCGAACGTGCCGATCATGGCGACCCGGTCGGAGCCGTACTTCTCGGTGACGTAGCGGATGGCCTCGACGCGCAGGCGCTCGTCGAAGTCCATGTCGATGTCGGGCATCGACACGCGCTCGGGATTGAGGAACCGCTCGAAGATCAGGCCGTGCGTGATCGGGTCGAGCTCGGTGATGCCCAGCGCGTACGCGACCATCGAGCCGGCCGCCGAACCGCGGCCCGGGCCGACCCGGGTGGCGCCGCCGTTCTCCTTCGCCCACATGACGAAGTCGGCCACGATGAGGAAGTAGCCCGGGAACCCCATCTGGAGGATGACGCCGATCTCGTACTCGCACTGCTTCTGCCGGTCCTCGGGGATCCCGTCGGGGTACCGGCGGCGCATGCCCGCCCAGACCTCGGCCTCGAACCAGCTGTGCTCGGTCTCGCCGGCCGGCACGGGGAAGACCGGCATCAGGTTCTGCGAGCCGAACATGCCGGCGGTGTCGACGCGCTCGGCGATCACCAGGGTGTTGCGGCAGCCCTCCTGCCACATGTCCGACTGGTCGATCGCGTACATCTCCTCGGCGCCGCGCAGGTAGTAGCCCTGACCGTCGAAGCGGAAGCGCTTGGTGTCGGAGATGTTGGCGTTCGTCTGCACACACAGCAGGGCGTCGTGCGCCTCGGCCTGCTCCGGCCGGGTGTAGTGGGAGTCGTTGGTGACGACCGGGCGCAGGTCGAGGCGGCGGGCGATGTCGGTCAGGCCCTCGCGCACCCGGCTCTCGATGTCCAGCCCGTGGTCCATGATCTCGACGAAGTAGTTGTCCGCCCCGAAGATGTCCCGGTACGCGGCCGCGGACTTGAGCGCCTCGTCGAACTGGCCGAGCCGCAGCCGGGTCTGCACCTCGCCGGACGGGCAGCCGGTGGTGGCCATGAGCCCCGCCGAGTGCTCGGCCAGCAGGTCCATGTCCATGCGGGGCTTGCCGTACTGGCCCTCCAGCGACGCGCGCGAGGACAGCCGGAAGAGGTTGTGCAGGCCGGTGTTGTCGCGGGCCCAGATCGTGGCGTGCGTGTAGCGGCCGCTGCCGGAGACGTCGTCGCTCTTCTGGTCCTGCGTTCCCCAGCGCACCGGCTTGCGCCCGAACCGCGTGTCCGGGGCCAGGTACGCCTCGATGCCGAGCACGGGCGTGATCTCCGCGCTCTTGGCCGCCTTGTAGAACTCGGCGAGCCCGTGCAGGTTGCCGTGGTCGGTGATGGCGACGGCGGGCATGCCCAGGCGCTTGGCCTCGGCCATGACCTCCTTGATCCGAGCCGCTCCGTCGAGGATCGAGAACTCGGTGTGCACGTGCAGGTGGACGAACTGGTCACTCATGGGAACCTGCCGGGGCGCCTACCGATACCGCTACAGCGGGAGCTTCGCACGACTCAGCCACCGAGTCATCCTAGCCACGGCGGATCGGGCCGGGCCAGCCGACATGGCGGAGTCGCGGCGCTTCTCCACGGACGGGCCCGCCTCCCGGCGCAAGGGCTCGGCGTCGGGGCCCGCCTCGTGCCGGACGGGGGCTCGGCGACTTACCGGAAGGGCTCGGCGACCTGGACGAGCGCGTCCCGGATCAGGTCGGCCAGCTCCCGGTCGCTCTGCTGCTCCAGCCACACGTTGACGGCACACCGGATCGCCGCCAGGAAGCTCGCCACCATCACCCGGGCGGCCAGGGCGCTCGGTCCGCCGGGGCGGCGTACGAGCTCGGCGGCGAGGTCCTGCTCCAGCGCGGCCAGGAAGCCGACCTGCTGGGCGACGAGCGCGGGATGCTGGCGTACCAGGCGCAGCTGGGCGACCCACTCCGGTTCCGGCGCGGGCTCCTCCAGGTAGAGGGCGAGCGCGCTGGCCCGCAACGCCTGCCACGGCGACTCCGAGGTGGGCCGCTCCCGGAGCTGGGCCAGCAGGGCGGCGCTGCGGCTGCGGTCGCCGTAGAGGAGCGCGTCCTCCTTGTTGGCGAAGTAGTTCGAGAACGTGCGCCTCGACACGTCCGCCGCGTCCGCGATGGCCTCCACGGTGACCTCTGCGAACCCGCGCTCGACCGCCAGGCGCAGGGCCGCGGCGTGCAGTGCCGTCCGCGTCGCCGCCTTCTTGCGCTCCCGGAGCGAGTCGCCCGGAACGATCAGTGAAGCCGTCGTCACGCGGTCCAGCGTACCGGGCCGGGAATATCTTGCCCAGCGAGCAACTTTGCACAGTGAGCAACTTTATGTACGCTGAAGGCCGACGCCACCCCGAGAGAAGGCACCGTGAGCACCACCAGTGACACCAGCGAACACATCAAGGTCGCCCCACCGGTCCGGGACGAGCCGGCCGGCATGAACCACCGCGAGGTGCTGGAGTCGCTCAGCGGCCTGCTCCTCGTCCTCTTCGTCGCGATGATCTCGTCGACGGTCGTCTCCACCGCGCTGCCGAAGATCCTCGGCGCGCTCAACGGCACGCAGTCCCAGTACACCTGGGTCGTGACCGCCACCCTGCTCACGGCGACGGCCTCCACCCCGATCTGGGGCAAGCTCGCCGACCTGTTCAACAAGAAGTCGCTGGTGCAGATCGCGATCGTGATCTTCGTCGCCGGTTCGATCATGTCCGGCTTCGCGCACTCCGCCGGCCAGCTGATCGCCTTCCGGGCGTTCCAGGGCATCGGCGTCGGCGGCCTGCAGGCGCTCGTCCAGGTCGTGATCGCGGCGATGATCCCGCCCCGCGAGCGCGGCCGGTACAACGGCTACCTCGGCGGCGTCATGGCCGTCGCGACCGTCGGCGGCCCGCTGCTCGGCGGCCTCATCGTGGACACCGCGTGGCTCGGCTGGCGCTGGTGCTTCTTCGTCGGCGTACCGATCGCGGCGCTGGCCTTCATCGTGCTGCAGAAGACCCTGCACCTGCCGACCGTACGCCGGTCCGACGTCAAGATCGACTACCTCGGTGCCGGCCTGATCGCCGCCGGCGTCAGCGTGCTGCTGATCTGGGTGTCCTTCGTCGGCAACTCGTTCGACTGGCTGTCCTGGCAGACCCTCGTCATGGCCGGCTCGGGCGTGATCCTCCTGGCGCTCGCGGTCTTCGTCGAGTCGCGGGCCAAGGAGCCGGTCGTCCCGCTGGACATCATCAAGCGGCGTACGCCCGCCCTCGCCATCCTGGCCAGCCTCGCGGTCGGCATGGCGATGTTCGGCGGCGCCGTGTTCCTCGGCCAGTACTTCCAGATCGGCCGCGGCTACTCGCCGACCGAGGCGGGCCTGCTCACCATTCCGATGATGTTCGGCGTACTGGTCTCCTCGACGGTGGCCGGGCGGCTGATCACGCGTACCGGCAAGATCAAGCCGTACATCATCGCCGGCGCGATCGTGCTGGTCGCGGGCTTCCTCGCGCTCGCCACCATCGACCACGAGACGTCGCTGTGGTTCGTGGGCGCCGGCATGCTGCTCGTCGGCGTGGGCGTCGGCATGACCATGCAGAACCTGGTCCTCTCGGTGCAGAACGACGTGCCGCTGCGCCAGCTCGGCGCGGCCAGCGCCACGGTCACCTTCTTCCGGTCGCTCGGCGGCACGATCGGCGTGTCCGTGCTGGGCGCCGTCCTGGCCAACCGGGTCACCTCCGACATCACCGAGAACCTCGCCAAGGCGGGCATCCCGGCGACCGGCACCGGCAAGACCAGCGCGCTGAACATCAGCGCCCTCCCGGAGGCGTTCCAGCACGTGGTGCGGGCGGCGTACGGGGACGCGACCGGGCACATCTTCCTCATCTCGGCCGTCATCGGCGTCGCCGGGCTGATCGCCGCGCTGTTCCTCAAGCCGGTGACCTTGCGCAAGAGCCTCGACCTGGGTACAAACGCGGAAAAGTAGGAGGCCCCGCGATGACCACCCCCGCCGACCCGCTCCCGCTGGTCGAGCAGTACGGGCCGCGGTGCGCCCCGTCGCCGTTCGAACGCGGGACGGACGGTCCGCGCGTCATCATGGTCGGCATCGACGGCTCCGACACCTCGATGCGCGCCGCGGCGTACGCCTGCGGGCTCGCCCGGCGCCAGCAGAGCCAGCTGATGGTGGTGTTCGTGGCCGCGCCCAGCGCCTGGACCGCCTCGGTCACGGGGGCGGGCGCGGCCATGCAGGAGGCGCTCGACGAACTCGCGGCCGAACTGCGCCGGGACATCCGGACGGTGGCCGAGGAGCTGCGGGTCCCGGTCACCTTCGTGATCCGGCGCGGCGACCCGTGCCTGGAGCTGCGGCGAGCGGCCGACGAGGCCAAGGCGGACACGGTGGTGGTGGGTTCGTCGATGCAGGCCGGGCACCGGCTGATCGGCTCCATCGCCACCCGCCTCGTACGCCTCGGCAAATGGCCGGTCGTCGTCGTGCCCTGAACCCGGCGCAGCCCACCCGCCGACCGTCCAAGATCCCGTTTGGAGCCGTCCAAGATCCCGTTTGGATCAGTGATATCACCCGAATCATGGCCCAAGATTCGGGTGATTTACCTGATCCAAACGGGATCTTGGGGTGGGCGGCAGGCGGGAGTTCGAGGGTGGCGGCGACGGCTGTGGCAGGATCGTCCCGTGACCGGTCCAGAGGAGCAGCCGCCGCGCGAGAACGAGCCGGACGCGACCGGGGAGCAGGTGCCCGCCGATTCCGCCCCCGGCGATCCGGCCCCGACTGATCCGTGGGCGGCCGAGCAGCCGTGGGTCTACCCGGTCCCGGCCGAGCCCGCCGAGCCGCGCCGGCCCCTGCTGGTCGCGGCCCAGGCCGCCGCGGTGCTGGTGGTGACGGCGGTGTTCGGATTCGCCCTCGGACCGCTGTGGCAGGCGCTCGCCCCGAACGTCCCGGTCCTGGTGGTCTCCGACGGCGCGATCTACAACGACAACCAGCCGGAGCAGTTCTTCGCCGGCGACGGCTGGTTCCTGGTGCTCGGTCTGGCCTTCGGCATCGTCGCGGCCGTGCTGACCTGGGTGCTGTTCCGCCGGCTGCGCGGGCCGCTCGGGATCCTGGTCCTGCTCGTGGGCACCACGATCGGCGCCGTGATCGCGTGGCGCGTCGGGCGCGTGATCGGGCTCGACGCGTACACCTCGGGTCTGCACTCGGCGGCCGAGGGCACCCACCTGAGCAAGCCGAACGACCTGCGCGTGGCCGAGGCCACCTGGTGGCTGCCCTGGCTCTCGGGCGTGCTGTGGGTGCCGGCGTTCGGCGCCACGCTGGCCATGACGGTCATGGCCGCGTGGTCGCGGTGGCCGAGCCTGCGGCCGGTGCCCGCGCCGGTGTACGCGGAGCCGGACCCGGCCGCGGGGATCGGCTAGCGGCGTCGGTGGAGCGGCGTCAGTTGAGCGGCGTCAGTTGAGAGATGGCGGCTTGTGCAGCTCCGACGGAGGCATCGGGATGGCCCGGACCTCGCGCAGGAGCGCGGACTCGCGGTTGAGGATCTTGATTTCGAGCCGCATGCGGGCGGCGGTGTCCGGCGCGGCCAGCAGCGCCTGCCGGTCGGCCACGGTGAGCGCCGTCGTGGCGGCCACCAGGTGGGACAGCACGGTCGGGTCGTCGGGCAGCTGGTCGTCCTGGCCGCCGCGCAGCGCGGCCAGGTAGTCCCGGAACACCGACAGCACGCGCGGCGTCAGCTCGTCGGCCTCGCCGGTGTCGTCCGGTTCGGGGAACCACTCGACCTGGGCGACCGGGTACGGCGTGTCCCCGGCGACCAGCCCGGTGATGCGGAACCGGCGGTCGCCGACCGCGACGACGTCCATCTTGCCGTCCGGCCGCTCGGTGACCTGGCGCAGCTGGGCCACGCAGCCGACGTCGTGGAGGCTCACCTCGTTGTGCACCACGCCCGACGGCGCCGCCGGCAGCACCTCCAGCCCCTGGTCGATCGCGACGACCCCGAATTCGCGCGGAGTGCCGTCGGGAAGATCCATCAGCGAGCGGATGAGGCGCAGGTAGCGGTCCTCGAAGATGTGCAACGGCAGGACCAGGCCCGGGAACAGCACCGTTCCGAGCGGAAACAGGGGCAACCGTGGCGACATCCGTCCACGGTACCCGGGCGATGTTTCCAGCGGCTCGATGCGCGCTGGGCGGCTTCGCGGGTAGATCTGCGTCACGTCGATCTCAGGTGGTGGTAACGGCGGCGGAGGCCGCGAACGCGGGTCGGTAGACTTGCCCGCGTGCTGACCCGGACCGACCTGCGCGGACGAGACATCGATCCGCGCCGGATTCTGCCGCGTGCCCAGCTCGACGTGTCCCACGCCGTCGAGCAGATCCGTCCGATCGTCGACGACGTCCGCGAGCATGGCTTCGAGGCGATCGTGCGGGCGACCGAGAAGTTCGACGGCTTCACGCTGCATCGGCTGCGCGTACCGGTGGCCGAGTTGAAGGCGGCCGAGGAGCGGCTCGACCCGGCCGTGCGCGAAGCGCTGCTGGAGGCCATCACGCGTACCCGCAAGGTGCACGCCGACCAGCGGCGTACCGATGTGACGACCCAGGTGGTGGCGGGCGGCACGGTCACCGAGCGGTGGCTGCCGGTCCGCCGGGTCGGCCTCTACGTGCCCGGCGGCCTCGCGCTGTACCCGTCGACCGTGGTCATGAACGTCGTGCCGGCCCAGGCCGCGGGGGTGGAGTCGCTCGTCGTCGCCAGCCCGCCGCAGACCGCCGACGGGCTGCCCGACGAGCGTGTCATGGCCGCGTGCTCGCTGCTGGGCGTCGACGAGGTGTACGCCGTCGGCGGCTCGCAGGCGATCGCCATGTTCGCCTACGGGAGCGTCGGGGACGCCGACCCGGAGCGCGAGCTGCCCGAGTGGAACGTGTGCGCCCCGGTCGACCTGGTGACCGGACCCGGCAACGTCTGGGTGACGGCGGCCAAGCGGCTCGTCCACGGCCTCGTCGGCATCGACGCCGAGGCCGGCCCGACGGAGATCGCGGTGCTGGCCGACGAGACGGCCGACCCGGTGCACGTGGCCGCCGACCTGATCAGCCAGGCCGAGCACGACCCGCTGGCGGCCAGCGTCCTGGTGACGACGTCGGTCGAGCTGGCCGACGCCGTCGACGCCGAGCTGGCCCGGCAGGTGCCGCTGGCCAAGCACTCGCAGCGCATCGAGGCGGCCCTCACCGGCCGGCAGTCCGGCACCGTGCTCGTCGGGACCGTCGAGCAGGGGCTGCGGGTCGTGGACGCGTACGCGGCGGAGCACCTGGAGATCCAGACGCGGGACGCCCGCGAGGTCGCCCTGCGGGTCCGCAACGCCGGGGCGATCTTCATCGGGCCCTGGTCGCCGGTGAGCCTCGGCGACTACTGCGCCGGCTCCAACCACGTGCTGCCGACCGCCGGCTGCGCCCGGCACTCCAGCGGGCTGTCGGTGCAGTCGTTCCTGCGCGGCGTACACCTGGTGGAGTATTCGCGGGAAGCGCTCGGCGACGTGGCGAAGCACGTGGTGACGCTCGCGACGGTCGAGGACCTGCCGGCCCACGGCCAGGCGGTGTCCGCGCGGTTCCCGGAGGCGGGTGCATGATCTCCGACGAGATCCGGGCCCTGCTGCGCGAGGAGCTGCGGGGCCTGACGGCCTACGGCGCGCCGCAGCTGGACGTGCCCGTGCGGCTCAACACCAACGAGAACTCGTACGCGCTGCCGGACACGGTCGCCCGCGCGGTGACCGAGGCGCTGCGGGCCGAGGTGGCCGACCTCAACCGCTATCCCGACCGGGATGCGGTGAAGCTGCGCGCCGACCTCGCCGCCTACCTCGGCCACGGGCTCGGCTTCGAGCAGCTGTGGGCGGCCAACGGCTCCAACGAGGTCCAGCAGCAGCTGCTGCAGGCGTTCGGCGGCCCAGGGCGTACGGCGCTCGGCTTCGTGCCGGCGTACTCGATGCACCCGCTGCTGTGCGCCGGGACCGCGACGGCCTGGGTGGACGGCGGTCGCGCGGCCGACTTCTCGATCTCGCCCGAGCACGTCGCCGAGCAGATCCGCCGGGTCGATCCCGACCTGGTGTTCCTGTGCTCGCCGAACAACCCGACCGGCACCGCCCTCGCCCTGGACGTCGTCGAGGCCGCGCTGCGTACCGCCCGGGGGATCGTGATCGTCGACGAGGCGTACGCGGAGTTCGCCCGGCCCGGTACGCCGAGCGCCCTGTCGCTGCTGCACGCGTACCCGCGGCTGGTGGTGTCGCGCACGATGAGCAAGGCGTTCGCGTTCGCCGGTGCCCGGGTCGGCTACCTGGCCGCCGACGAGTCCGTCGTGGACGCCGTCCAGCTGGTACGCCTGCCCTACCACCTGTCCTCGCTGACGCAGGCGGCCGCCCGGGCGGCGCTCGCCCACGCGGACACCCTGCTGTCCACGGTGGAGGCGATCAAGGAGCAGCGGGACCGGATCGTCCACGTGCTGCGGTCCCGGGGCTACGAGGTCGCCGACTCCGACGCGAACTTCGTGCTGTTCCGCGCGTACCCGGGTGGGGTCGCGGGGGATCAGGCGGTGGTCTGGCGCCGGCTGCTCGACGCGGGCGTCCTCGTCCGCGACGTCGGCCTGCCCGGCTGGCTGCGCGTCACCGCCGGTACGCCGGCCGAGACCGAGGCCTTCCTCGAAGCAATGAAATCCACAGAGGAGAACTGATGCGCACAGCGACGGTCGAACGGGTCACGGCGGAGACCAAGGTCTTCGTCGAACTGGGCCTCGACGGCACCGGCCGGGCGGAGATCGCCACCGGGGTCGGCTTCTTCGACCACATGCTGCATCAGATCGCCCGGCACGGCGGCTTCGACCTGGTCGTGCGGACCGAGGGCGACCTCGTCATCGACGCGCACCACACCATCGAGGACACTGCTCTCGCGCTGGGGACGGCGCTCGACCAGGCGCTCGGCGACCGCAAGGGGATCCGCCGCTACGGCGACGCCACGATCCCGATGGACGAGGTGCTCGTCCGCGCCGCGATCGACCTGTCCGGCCGCCCGTACATCGTGCACGAGGAGCCCGAGCTCGCCCCCTACATCGGCCCGGTCTACCCGACGAGCATGACCCGGCACATCTGGGAGTCGTTCGGCCAGACCGCCCGGATGACGCTGCACGTCGACGTGCTGCGCGGCAGCCGCCCCGGTGGCCGCCCGGACGCCCACCACGTGGTGGAGGCGCAGTTCAAGGCGGTCGCGCGGGCGCTGCGGGACGCGGTGTACCTCGACCCGCGCCTGGCCGGGCAGATCCCGTCCACCAAGGAGGCGCTGTGAGGGGACTGGCGCCGATCCTGCTGTTCGCGCTGGCGGGCATCCTGCTCGGTGGCACCTGGTCGCTCTACAAGCAGGGCGCGCACAAAGGCGTCGTGCTCGCGGTCGGGCTGCTGACGCTGCTGGCCGCGGGCGGCGCCGTGTTCTGGCTGATGCCCGGGGAGGCGTGATGACCCAGATCGCGGAGCCGGGCTCGGGCGGCCTGCTCGGCGGCCCGCCGCTCGCCGAGCCGGAGGACATCGAGGCGATCCTGCTGCAGGCCGACCTGGCCGCCGCGGTCGCCCCTGTGACGGCCACCGTCACACTGCCCGAGGACGTCCACGTCGTCGTCCTCGACTACGGCTCCGGCAACCTGCGCTCCGCCGAGCGGGCCCTCGCCGCCACCGGCGCGCGGGTCACGGTCAGCTCCGATCTGGGGCTCGCCGCCGAGGCGGACGGGCTGGTCGTGCCGGGCGTCGGCGCGTACGCGGCCTGCATGGCGGGGATCGAGGCGGCCAAGGCCGGCCCGGTCATCGCCGAACGGGTGGCGCGCAACCGTCCCGTGCTCGGCATCTGCGTCGGCGCCCAGATCATGTTCGACTCCGGCGACGAGCACGGCGTGATCACGCCCGGCCTCGGGCTGCTGCCGGGACGGGTGACACGGCTGGCCGCGCGACGCGTACCGCACATCGGCTGGAACGTGGTCGACGCTCCTGCGGAGTCCGCGCTGTTCGCCGACCTCCCGGCCGGTACGCGCTGCTACTTCGTGCACTCGTTCGCGGCGTACGCGGACGCCCTGGCGGGGACCGGCGCGCTCGTGACGACCACCGAGCACGAGGGCGACGTCTTCGTGGCGGCGGTCGAGCACGGTCCGCTGAGCGTGACGCAGTTCCACCCGGAGAAGTCGGGCGCGGCCGGCGCGGCCCTGCTCCGCGCCTGGATCTCCACTGTGGGCACGGCTGCCGCGCCGGACACGGCTGTCGCGCCGGACGAGAGATGAGCAAGGAACGCGCCCTGCGGCGGGCGGCCCGGGAAGCGGAGCAGTTGCGCGTGCGGGAGAAGCACGAGCGCTCCCAGGCCCGCCGGGCGAAACGCCGCCGCATCGGGGCACGGGTGCGGGCACTGCGCCCGGGGCGTACCGGAAGATTGGCGAAGCACACGCGCGGACAGCGGGCGATCCTCGCGACCGTGCTGCTCATGGGCCTGTTGTTGATCTGGACCCTGGTGGGCTCGGTCGCGCTCAGCATCGCGCTGACCCTGCTGCTGGTGCTCGCCTTGCCGGTCCTCGCCGTCATCGCCTTCGACAAATAGGGCCTCGGACAAGTAGGGGAACGATCATGACTTTGCAGCTGCTGCCCGCCGTCGACGTCGCCGCCGGCCAGGCCGTACGCCTCGTTCAGGGCGAGGCCGGCACCGAGACGAGCTACGGCGACCCGCGCGACGCCGCGCTGGACTTCCTGCGGCAGGGTGCCGAGTGGATCCACCTGGTCGACCTCGACGCCGCCTTCGGCCGGGGCTCCAACGCGGACCTGCTCGCCGAGGTCGTCCGGTCGGTCGACTGCCAGGTCGAGCTGTCCGGCGGCATCCGGGACGACGAGTCGCTGCGGCGGGCGCTGGCCACGGGCGCGACCCGGGTCAACATCGGCACGGCCGCCCTGGAGGACCCCGAATGGTGCGACCGCATCGTCGGCGAGTACGCGGACCGCGTCGCGATCGGGCTCGACGTCCGCGGGCGTACGCTGTCCGCCCGCGGCTGGACCCGCGACGGCGGTGACCTGTTCGAGGTGCTGGACCGCCTGGAGCGGGCCGGCTGCGCGCGCTACGTCGTCACCGACGTGCACCGCGACGGGACCCTGACCGGCCCGAACCTGGAGCTGCTGAGCTCGGTGTGCGCCGCGACCGACAAGCCGGTGATCGCGTCGGGCGGCGTGTCCAACCTGGACGATCTGCGGGCGCTGGCCGGCCTGGCCAAGCTCGGCGTCGAGGGCGTCATCGCCGGCAAGGCCCTGTACGCGGGCGCCTTCACGGTCGCCGAGGCCCTGCAGGTTCTCCAGGACGCGTCATGACCGAGGTCAGGATTCCGGGCTCGAAGTCCATCATGGCGCGGGCGCTGTTCCTGGCGGCCGCCGCCGACGGCGTGACGACGCTGCGCCGGCCGCTCGACTCCGACGACACGCAGGCCTTCTTCTACGGCCTGCGCGACCTCGGCTATCCCACGTCGGCGACCGACGACGCTGCGACCGACGACGCTGCGACCGACGACGCGGCGACCGAGGACACAGCGACCGAGGACACTTGGAGCGTCACGGGCTCGCCGGGCGGCCCGCCGGTGCCGAGCGCCGACCTGTTCACCCGGGACGCGGGCACCGCGACCCGCTTCCTGCCCGCGCTGGTCGCCGCCGGCCACGGCACCTTCCGCTTCGACGCCTCCGACCAGATGCGCCGCCGCCCGGTCGCGCCGCTCATCGACGCCCTGCGCCAGCTCGGCGTCGACGTCACCTGCGAGCAGGCCGAGGGCCATCTCCCGCTCACCGTCCACGCCGCGGGCGTGAAGGGCGGCGCGATCACCCTCGACGCCTCACTGTCCTCGCAGTTCCTCACCGCGATCCTGCTGCTCGGCCCGCTCGCGGCCGAAGGCCTGCGGATCACCGTGGGCGAGCTGGTCTCGCTGCCCTACATCGAGATCACCCTGGCCATGATGCGCCGCTTCGGCGCCACCGTGACGCGTACGGGCGACACCTTCGTCGTCGCACCCGGCGGCTACCGGGCCCAGGACTACCTCGTCGAGCCCGACGCCTCCAGCGCCAGCTACTTCCTCGCCGCCGCCGCGGTCACCGGCCGGACGATCACCGTCCCCGGTCTCGGCACCGAAAGCCTGCAGGGCGACGTGCGCTTCGCGGAGGTCCTGGCCAGGATGGGCGCGGACGTACGCGCAACCGCGGACTCCCTGACCGTCACGGGCCCGCCCGACGGCCGCCTCGACGGCATCACGGTCAACATGCGCGACATCTCCGACACCATGCCGACGCTCGCGGCGATCGCACCCTTCGCGACCGGCCCGGTACGCATCGAGGACGTCTACAACACCCGCGTCAAGGAATGCGACCGGCTGGAGACGTCCGCGGTGAACCTGCGCCGCCTCGGCATCGAGGTCGAGACGGGACGCGACTGGATCGAGATCCAGCCCGGACAGCCGCAGGCGGCCGAGATCCTCACCGAGCGGGACCACCGGATCGCCATGAGCTTCAGCGTCACCGGCCTGCGTACGCCGGGGATCGTGCTCGACGACCCGGACTGCGTCAAGAAGACGTTCCCGACCTTCCACGAGGTCTTCAGGTCGGTCTTCCACAGGTAGTCGCGGGTCGGTTCTGCGGTTCCCGCCTTTTTGATCACCGCACAACCGGGCAAAGTTCTCGCTCAGCTGACCGCCGCGCTCCGGGCCGGCGGCCAGCCGGATGGTCTTGAATGGAAAATGCGGTCCCCGCAACAGTTTCTATTCAAGACCAACTCCGTCCCCTAGGCTGAGGGTCCATGAGTGTTGTGGGAGCAGTGGGCGGGTTCGCCGTCGTCGCGGGGTTGCTGACGATCATTCCGGGCGTCGACACGGCGCTCGTTCTGCGTACGGCGGTGGTGCACGGGCACCGGACCGCGTACGCGACGGCCTTCGGAATCTGCTCGGGCGCACTGGTGTGGGGCGCGGCCGCCGCTGCCGGGATCTCCGTGCTGCTGACCGCGTCGCGGACGGCGTACACGGTCACGCGGATCGCGGGTGCGCTCTATCTGGTCTATCTCGGCGTGACGATGTTGCGGGACGTGTGGCGGCGGCGCCGTGAAGCCGGCGGCGAAGAGGCCGTCGAACGCGAGGTCCCCCAGCGCACCGTGGCGGCCGCGTTCGGCAAGGGGTTCGCGACGAATCTGCTGAACCCCAAGGTGGGCGTGTTCTACATCGCGATGCTGCCCCAGTTCCTGCCTGAGGGTGTCTCGCCGCTGGGCATGGGTACGCTGCTCGCGTTCGTGCACGACGTCGAGGCGATGGTGTGGTTCAGCCTGATCATCGGCGGGGTCGGGCTGGCCCGTCGCTGGCTGACCGGCAGCGCCGCGGCCGCGGTCCGCATCCGCCGGACCACCGACGCGGTCGCCGGGACGGTTCTCGTGGCGCTGGGGTTGCGGCTTGCCGCGGACGGCTAGACCGACGAAGGAGCAGCTGGCCGCCGCGTACGGGAAGACGATCCCGGACGTGCTCGCGCCCGGGCTGGACGTCGTGTTCTGCGGGATCAACCCGGGCCTGTGGTCGGCGGCGGTCGGGCGGCACTTCGCCCGGCCGGGCAACCGGTTCTGGCCCGCGATCCACCAGGCCGGCTTCACCCCCGAGCTGTTCACGTCGCTCGATCAGGACCGGCTTCCCGCGTACGGGATGGGGATCACGAACATCGTGGCCCGCGGGACCGCACGGGCCGACGAGCTGACCAGCGCGGAGCTGGCGGAGGGCGGGGCCGAGCTGAAGCGGAAGATCACCCGGCTGCGGCCGGCGTGGCTGGCGGTGCTCGGCGTCGGTGCCTACCGGACCGCCTTCGGGGTGAAGGCGGCCACGGTCGGCCCCCAGCCGGACCGGCTGGGGGCGACGCGGGTGTGGCTGCTGCCCAATCCGAGCGGCCTCAACGCGCATTACACATTGGACAAACTGGCGGCGGAGTACGCGCGCCTCAGAGCCGTGGTGCCACCTCGGACATGACGACGTCCAGGTGATCGAGGTCGTGGATGTCGAGCACCTGCAGGAAGAGGCGCTGCGCGCCGAGCGCGGCGAAGGCGGCGATCTGCTCGGCGACCTGGGCCGGCGTGCCGAACAGCGGCGGCTGCTGGCCGATGGCCTCGGCGCGGCGGCGGGCCTCGGCGTCGGTCCGTCCACACGCGATGGTCTGAGCGGCCGAGAACACGGGCAGTTCGGTACGCCCATAGCGCGCGCAGGCCTCGCGGACCTTGTCGTAGACGGCGGCGGTCTCGGCGAGCGGGCGGAACGGCACGTTGAACTCGTCGGCGAAGCGGGCCGCGAGATCGGGCGTACGCCGAGGGCCGGCGCCGCCGACGATGACGGGCGGCCGGGGCGACTGGACGGGCTTGGGCAGGGCGGGGGAGTCGGCGATCTCGTAGTGCTTGCCGTGGAACTCGTAGGTGCCCGACGCCGCCCACAGCCCGGTGATGATCTCCAGCTGCTCTTCGAGCCGGTCGAAGCGCTCGCGGACGGGCGGGAACGGGATGCCGTACGCGGTGTGCTCCGCCTCGAACCAGCCGGCGCCGAGACCGAGCTCGACGCGGCCGCCGGACATCTGGTCGACCTGCGCGACCGTCATCGCGAGGACGCCGGGCAGCCGGAACGTCGCCGAGGAGAGCAGCGTGCCGAGCCGGATCCGCTCGGTCTGTACGGCCAGCGCGGCGAGGGTCACCCACGACTCGGTCGGGCCGGGTTGCCCGTCGCCGCTCACCGCCGGGAAGGAGCCCATCGTCAGGAAGTGGTCGGAGCGGAAGAACGCGTCGAAGCCGAGCTGCTCGGCGTGGCGGGCGATGGCCAGCTGGTCGGCGTACGTGGCGCCGAACTGGGGTTCGATGAAGACCGCGAGCCTCATGATCTTCATCCTAGTGCCGCGGGGACAGGGTTTCGCGGCCCCAGCGCGCGAGCAGTGTCACCAGCGGGCGGAGCCGGTCGAGGTGCTCGTCGACGGACTGCCGTACGCCGTAGTCCGCGCTGCCGACCGCGCCCTCGTGGATCGCGCGGCCCATGACGGCCGGGCCGAACCAGGCGTACTTGGCGGCGGCGTAGGCGTGGATCGGCTCCGGGCCCGTTCCTGTCGCGCCGGTGTAGCCGTCGGTGATCGCCTCCGTGATCTCCGGGAGCAGATCCATCGCCAGGTACCCGTCGGTGACGCTGTCGATCAGGAGGTTCGCCGCGTCCTCCCCGACGCCGCCCTCGCCCGTGAAGGCCCAGTCCAGCAGCGTGAAACCGGAGCCCGGCGCGATCAGGTTCATCGGCCAGACGTCGAGGTGGGCCAGCGTACGCGGGGCCCGCTCGGCCGCCTCCAGGACATGGAAACGGTTGCGCCACAGGGTTTCCAGGTCCGCGCGTACGTCGGCGGGCCAGGCGGACGCGAGCGGGTGGTCCCAGTCGACGTCCCACTTCGCCCACACGTCGGCCCGGCCGAGGTAGCCGGCCAGCCAGCGGCGGGACAGCCAGGGCAGGTCCGGGACGGCGTTCGCGTACGCGGCCTGGGCGGTGCCGAGCGCGGCGGCGAACGAGCCCAGCATCGCGGGCGTCCACTCGGTACCCGGTACGCCGTCCGCGTCGGCGAGCCACGACGCGATCGACCCGTCGGCCCGGTCCTGCTGGGACAACAGGGCCGGGGCGAGGATGCCGGCGTCCGCGTACGCGCCGGTCAGCCCGGTCGAGTAGGCGAGCGTCTCGCGCTTCCAGTAGTTCCAGTGGGTCGGCTCGTCGCTGGTGGGCCACGCGGCCGAACCGTGGGGCGGGTCGGCGGGCGGCCGGGCGATCTTGAGGATGGCGGTGCCGTCCGTGCCGGTGACCCGCCAGATGCCGCCGGTCGCGGCGTTGGCCTTGTTGTGGGTCAGCAGGTCGGCGGAGACGACCCCGCCGACCGGGGAGGTGACGCCCGAGGGAAGATCCACTAGGGGATTATGCCCCGGGAAATGCCGTTCAGGGGGACCGGTCCCCGCGGGTAGAGTCCGACCCACCGACGATCACAGGAGTACGCATGACCCCCGACAACCCGTTCTCCACCCCCAGCGACCTGCCGTATCGACTGCCGCCGTTCGACCGGATCACGGCCGAGCACTACCTGCCGGCGTTCACCGCGGGCATGGCCGGCCACCGCGCCGAGGTCGAGGCGATCGCGACGGATCCGGAGCCGGCGACGTTCGAGAACACGCTGGTGGCGCTGGAGCTGTCGGGCGACCTGCTGCGCCGGGTGTCCATGGTCTTCTTCAACCTGACCGGCTCCGACACCGACGACCGCCTGCAGGCGATCGAGGAGGAGGTCGCCCCGCTGCTGGCCGCCCACAGCGACGCGATCTACCTCGACAAGCGGCTCTACGCGCGGGTCGCCGACCTCTACGAGCGCCGCGCCGACCTGGGCCTCGACCCCGAGTCCGCCTGGCTGCTCGAGCGCTACCACGTCCAGTTCATCCGGGCCGGCGCCCAGCTCGGCGAGGCCGAGGCCGAGCAGCTCAAGGCGTACAACGCCGAGCTCGCGACGCTGTGCACGACCTTCTCCAGCCGGCTGCTGGCCGACACCAACGACCTCGCCGTCGTCGTCACCGACGCGGCCCAGCTGGACGGCCTGTCCGCCGGCGCGATCGCGGCCGCCGGCTCCGCGGGGGAGCCGGGCGTCTACACCTTCCCCCTCATCCTGCCCACCGAGCAGCCGTTCCTCGCGAGCCTGCGCGACCGCGCCCTCCGGGAGCGCATCCACGCCGCGTCGGTCGCCCGCGGCGCCCGCGGCAACGAGCACGACACCAGCGACCTGATCCGCCGGATCGTCACCCTCCGGGCCCAGCGCGCCCGCCTTCTCGGGTACGCGCACCACGCCGCGTACCAGATCTCGGACAACACGGCCCGCACAGCCGAGGCCGTGGCGGAGATGCTCGCCCAGGTGACCCCGGCGGCCGTGGCGAACGCCTGCGCCGAACTGGCCGGCCTGCAGGAGATCGCCGAGCACCCGGTGGCCGCGCACGACTGGGCCTTCTACACCGAGCAGCTGCGCAAGCAGCGCTACGACCTCGACGAGGCGGAGCTGCGGCCCTACTTCGAGCTGGAGCGCACGCTGGTCGACGGCGTCTTCCACGCGGCCGGCCGGCTCTACGGCATCTCCTTCGCCGAGCGCCACGACCTGCCCGTGTACCACCCGGACGTACGCGTCTGGGAAGTGTCCAACGAGGACGGTACGCCGCTCGGCCTGTTCCTCGGCGACTTCTACACCCGCGACTCCAAGCGGGGCGGGGCGTGGATGAACACGTTCGTCGACCAGAACGCCCTGGAGGGCACGAAGCCGGTCGTCGTCAACAACCTCAACATCAACAAGCCGCCGGCGGGCGAGCCGGCCCTGCTGACGCTGGACGAGGTGAAGACCCTCTTCCACGAGTTCGGGCACACGCTGCACGGCCTGTTCTCCGACGTGACCTACCCCAAGTTCACCGGTACGCACACCCCGCGGGACTTCGTCGAGTACCCGTCGCAGGTGAACGAGATGTGGATGCTGTGGCCCGAGGTGCTGGCCAACTACGCGGTGCACCACGAGACCGGCGAGCGCATCCCGGCGGAGGTCATCGACCGGCTGCAGGCGGCGGCGAAGTTCAACGAGGGCTTCGCGTCGACGGAGTACCTGGCCGCGACCCTGCTCGACCTCGCCTGGCACACGCTGACCGTCGAGGACCTCGCCGACCCGGAGATCATCGCCGACGTCGCCGCCTTCGAGGAGCGGGCGCTGCGGGAAGCCGGTGCGCTGCTGGCCGAGGTGCCGCCCCGGTACGGCTCGCACTACTTCGCGCACATCTTCACCGGCAGCAGCTACAGCGCCGGGTACTACTCCTACATCTGGAGCGAGGTGCTCGACGCGGACACCGTGGAATGGTTCAAGGAGAACGGCGGCCTCACCCGCGAGAACGGCGACCGCTTCCGCCAGACCCTGCTGTCGCGGGGCGGTACGGCGGACGCGCTGAGCTACTTCCGGGCGTTGCGCGGCCGGGACCCGCGCATCGAGCCGCTCCTCGACCGCCGCGGCCTCAACCGCTGACCCGCTGACCCACTGACCCGCCTTCCCGCTTTCCCCGCTGTTTTTTCGACGATCTTGCGCGAATGTCCGGGCCTTTCCGGCAATCCGGACCTTCCTCTCAACCGGTCGGTGCAAGTGGGTCGTTGACCTTCTTGGTGCTGGCTGGTTGAGAGGGGTCGCGGGTGGCGAGGGCTCATGTGCTGACGGCGGATTTGCGGTTGGTGATCGAGAATCTGTGGCGGCAGGGTGCGACGTTCGAGGAGATCGCGGTAGCGGTCGGTACCGACTTTTCGACGGTGTGGCGGGAGTTGGATCGTCATAACTCGCATCGGCACGGGGTGAAGAATCCGCTGGGCTCGACGCGGGGCGGGTTGTATCGGTGGGGGTACACCGCACAGTGGGCACAGGAGAAGGCACAAACGGCTCGGGCGCGGCCCAAGCCGGCCAG
>NZ_AUAX01000039.1 GCF_000428945.1 Hamadaea tsunoensis DSM 44101
GGGAGTGGAGGCGAGATCGTCGGGAGTGGGTCAGAGGCAGCGGCGCAGGAGCGCGGTGAGCGTCGCGCGTTCCTCGGCGGAGAGCGGCGCGAGCACCTCGGCGGTGACCGCCTCGGCCGTCTGCTCACAGGCTTCGAGCTCGCGGACGCCGCCCTCCGTGAGGGTCACGAGGTGCCGGCGGCGGTCGGCGGGATCGCGCTCCCGCCGGGCCAGGCCGGCCTGCTCCAGGGCGTCGATCGTGCGGACCAGGTCGCTGGGGTCCTGGCCGAGAAGATCGCAGAGGTCGCGTTGAGAGCTGGGGCCGCGTTCGGTGAGGGCGGCGAGGACCGCCATCTCGCGGAGCGTCCGGCCGCGTCCGGCCAACTGGTCCATGAGGCGCCGGCGGCCTCGCTTGCCGAGCTGGGAGAGCTGGTAGACGGGGAGGGAGTGGAGGCGGTCGACCATGGGTTCAGGATAGTTGGTAAGTTACCACTATGGCTAACTACCCACGAATCTACCCGCGCGTCATCGCCGACGACTTCGCCGCCACCGTCCGCTTCTACACCGAGACGCTCGGCCTCGCCGCCGAGAAGGTCGTGCCCCAGTTCGAGTACGCGAGCTTCGACTTCGACGGTGAGACGGGTCTGGCGATCCTCGGGCGCGCGGCGCTCGGTGCGGCGGTCGCGACCGAGCCCGGCCGGGGTGCGGGGATGATGCTCGTCCTGGTCGTGCCGGACGTCGACGGACTGGTCGCGCGGTTGCCCGCCGAGGTGGTCGTCGCCCCGCCGGCCGACCGTCCAGGATGGAACCTCAGGTCGGCGTACGTGCGCGATCCGGAAGGCAACCTCGTGGAGATTCAGACCTACTGAAGTGGTTGACGCGCTCGTTGTACGCAAGTTAGTTTTACTTCCGAAATAAGTACCGCGATAGCCGGGAGTACGGGCGTGAGCAGCGAAAACGGGCGTGTCTTGAACACCGCCGACTACCCCTACTATCGCGATGATGCCGAGGTCTGGGCCGACCGGCTGCGCGCCCTGCGCGACGACCTCGGCATCACCGTGGTCACCTGCTACATCCCGTGGCGGCACCACCAGCCCGTGGCCGGCGAGGCGCCCGACTTCACGGGCCAGACGCATCCGAGCCGCAACGTGGTCGGCTTCCTGGAGCTGTGCCAGGCGGCGGGGCTCACGGTGATCGCGAAGCCGGGCCCGTTCATCCACGCCGAGACGACCTACGGCGGCCTGCCGGACTGGGTCGGCCCGATCGCGGACGAGCGCATCGAACCGCTGCTGGACTCGGCCGGGCAGCCCTCGCGGTGGGGCTGGGACCTGCCCGAGCACCCGTCCGGGCGGCCGCTGCCGGCGCCGTTCGGAGCAGTGTTCTCGGCGTACACGCGGGAATGGCTGGATGCGGTCGGGCGGCAGGTGCTCGACGGGCGGCTGTTCCCCGAGGGGCCGGTCGCGATGATCCAGATCGCCAACGAGGGCATCTACACCAACGGCGCCCGTGAGGTCACCGCCTTCGACTACAGCCCGTCGGGGCTCGCCTTCTACCGCGAGTGCCTCGCCGAGTGGTACGGGTCGGTGGACGCGTACAACCTGCGGCACGGGACGGGTTTCGGGTCCTGGTCCGACGTCGACGGGCCCCGGGCCTGGGATGCCAAGCACCCTCTCGTTTACGCCGACTGGGGCCGGTTCCACGACGCGTACCTCGGCCGGGTCTATCGCATGTGGACGGACTGGGTCGGCGTCGACGTCCCGACGGTGGTGAACCTCAACCCGCCGACGATCAAGGAACTCGACGACTGGCTGGCCCGCGTACGCCCGGCCGGCTGGGACCGCATCGACTACGGCTTCACCAACTGGATGGGCGTGGTCTCGACCGACCTGGACGCGCACGCCCGCTACGTGATCGCGGCCAAGCTCGCCCCCGGCCCGAACATGGAGGAGAACTGGGGCTTCTCCGAGCTCTACGACCGCGCGTACGCCGACGCGGCCACGAGTCACCACCAGACGCTGCTGGCGCTGGCCGCCGGGGCGACCGGATTCAACGTCTACACCGGCGTCGGCACCTCCGGCTGGCTGCGGGAGCTGGACGACCAGCACACCGAGCCGTACCCGGACTGCTCGCCGATCGCCGAGGACGGCTCGGCCACGGTGAAGGCGCCGGTCGTGAAGGCGCTCGCGGACTTCTTCGCCCGGCACGGCGACGAGTTCCTCGCCTGCGTCCCCGAGACCGGTGGCGCCTTCGGCCTCTACCGCCCGTACGCGGGGATCGCCGCCTGGTCGGCCGACCCGGACGTGCCGCAGTGCGGCCGGGTGCTGCGCGCGTACCACGAGCGGATGCGGTCGGCCGGACTCGACTACACGCTCGTCGATCTCGAAGCCGCCACGGCGGACGAACTGGCGGCCGTCGAGCACCTGACCGTCCCCGGTGGAAATTTCATGGCCGAGGACGTGCAACGGAAACTGGCCGCGTACGCCACCGCCGGCGGGCTGCTCACGATCGAGGGGCCGCTGCCGGAGACCGACGAACAGCTGCGGCCGTGCGCCCTGCTGGCCGGGATTCCGCTGGTCGCCGGCCCGACAGCCGAGCCGGGCGCCCGGGTCGTCGCCGGACACGCGGACGTCTACCGGCGTACGGGCGAGGGCGGCGTCGCGTACCTCACGGTTCTTGCCCAGAGTGACAACGACGGCCCGGTGCGGATCGCGGTCGAGGGCGAGGAGCTGGCCTTCACCCTGGCCCGCGGCGGCGCGGCGATCGTGCGGCTGGTCGACGGCGCGCTGGACGACGTCATAGTCAAGGGCACCAATTCGTTCCTGGACAGTGCCGAGGTCGCGGCGGTGACCCACCGGGGCACCATGATCAGCGCGACCGGACCCGGCGACCTGGTGATCATCGGCGGTCTACCGGGTTGATTGTGACGCGCGCCACGAGCTCCGCCCCGTTCGGCGGGGCTCTCGGCGCGCACGCCGATCACTGCGGAGATAGGCTGCCCCGGTGACCGACGAACCCAAGGGATTGCGCAGCCGGGCCTCCAGCATGATCGGCCGCGTGCTGGCCAAGCTGCCGGAGCCGCTCCGCGCGAAGATCCTGCACCACCGTGAAGCGTTGAAGTTCCTCATCGTCGGCGGAACCTGCTTCATGATCACCGTAGTGATCAACTACGCGCTCAAGCTCACGATCCTGGGCGACAAACCGGTCACGGCGCTCACCATCGCCACGATCCTCGCGACCGTGGCCTCCTACGTCCTCAACCGCGAGTGGTCCTTCCGGACCCGCGGCGGCCGCGAACGCCACCACGAAGCCGCGCTCTTCTTCGCGATCAGCGGCATCGGCGTCGTCCTCAACGACGTACCCATGTGGATCGCCCGCTACATGCTCGACATCCGCGTACCGGACGTGACCCGGTTCACCCAGGAGGTCAGCGACTTCGTCTCCGGCATCATCCTCGGCACGCTGCTGGCGATGGTGTTCCGGCTGTGGGCGTTCAAGAAGTGGGTCTTCCCGCACCAGGACGTCCGGCCCGCCGGCAACTCCACGGTCGCGGCCCACCTCACCGCGGGCACCAAGGGCCATCCGATCGTCGCGCCGACCGCGGCTAATCGCCGCAAATCCGGCAATCCTGGGCCTAAGGCTCCGTCCGGGAAGAAGGTCTCCTCCGGCAAGGGCCGGCGCTGACTCGCCCCCTTCGCCCGTCCTTTGCCGCGACTGTCCAACTCCGGCTCGTCTGCCCCGGTCCGTCTGCCCCAGCCTGGTCGGCTTTTGTCGCGACTGTCCGATATGGGCGCTCGGTGGCGGCCGGGGCGGTGATCGTTTACGGCTCAGGTGTAAAACGGCCGCCGAGTGCATGATCGTTTGCGGTTCTGGAGCATGCTGACCGCCTCCGGCTACACCTGATGCGTAAACGATCATGCGGACCGGGCCGGATTTACACCTCACCCGTAAACGATCAAGAGATCGGCGGCATCTGCCCACCTGGCGGAAGATTGTTCCCGCATCGCAGGCGACGGCCGGCGCCGGAACTGCTGGGCCGTGATCCACAGCGCCCGGGATGTACAAACCGCACCCTCGCCCAAGATCGAAAGCGGTTCGGTGTAGGAAATCGCCCCATAGCTACATCCCAGCCGTAGTGGATCGAGGGAGCGGGTCCGAAAACTACATCCCAGCCGCGAGCGATCACCGATAAGCCCACCCGCCCGAACCCCGTATCGGACAGTCGGGACAAAGTCCGGGGGAGCCGACCGCGGGCCCGGCATGATCGCGGCAATCTCCTTGATCATGTAGCGCCATTCCGGCAAAAGAGCGCTCCCCTGCCGAAATGGCGCTACACGATCAAGGTCGACGGGTCCCCGTCGCCGGAATAGCGTTACATGATCAAAGAGTCGCGGCGTGCACCTCCGCCCATACTGGACAGTCGCGACAAAGTCCGACCGGGCCCAGCCGAACCAGCGCCCCCGCCCCCTGAAACCGGCGACGATCTTGCGCGAATGTTCGGGCAATACAGGCACTCCGGACGAAATTCGGGGCATTCGCGCAAGATCGTCGAGGTTGATCGTGGAGTGTGGGTGGGAGGGGGTTACAGGTAGCGGACTGCTATGGAGGCGAAGACGTCGGCGTCGGTGTCCGGGCGGCAGAAGAGGTTGCGCAGGCCGATGGTCGCCGGGTCGTCGGGATCCAGTCCCGCCGAGAGGACGGACGATCGCCAGCGGTCCGTGTCGGAACAGGCGTCGAGCAGTTCGGCGAGGATGATCCGCCGGGTCGACGCCTCTTCGCCGCGGTGCGCGCCGAGCGCGTCGAGCAGCCACGGCCAGCGGACCATGACCTCGACGAAGCGGGCCATCTCGATGCTGTGCCGTTCGATCGCGGTCAGGCTGCTGGACAGGAAGCCCGTGCGGTAGTCCAGCACCATGTAGAACCGCCACAGGTTGACGAACGCCTTGGTCTGCCGCGGGTTGCGGGCGGGCAGGGCGAGCACGGCGGTACGCAGCGCGCGGCGTACGGGGGCGAGGCTTTCGAGGTATTCGGCGAGTTGTACGCCCTGATCCTCGGGCCCGGCGACGGTCACCTCCTCGGTGGACGTGTCGATGTTGACGCCGCCGCCGCTGACGGAGGCCGCCGGCGGGACGGAGACACGCGTACGCACGACGGCGGGGGTGGGCGCGGCGGGACCGGTCGCGTCGAGGAGTTCGTCGAGGTAGGTGGCGATGGCGGCGTCGCGTACGCGGGGCAGGCGGATCGGCAGGTCGAGGATCTTCTCCATGAACCGCCAGCCGGTGTGCTGGAGGTGGCCGAAGCTCGACGGGTCGTCCGAGGCGCGGGCGCGGATCGAGTCGTAGACGGTTTCCAGCTGCGCGGCGACGGTCGACGGGTCCAGCGCGATGACGAAGTGGCAGGGGCCGAACGCCTTGTTGAGGAACAGATTCACCGCCTCGATGGTGTCCGAGACGATGTGCGGGCCGCAGCGGTCGAGGTCGTCGACGAGGATGACGATCTGCGACGACGTGCTGGCCAGTTCGAGTACCTCGCCGACGTCGTGTTGCAGCATGTACAGGTAGCCGCGCTGGCCCGACTCCATCGGATCGCGTACGGACTTCCATTCGGTGCCGTCGTCGCGGCTGGACGAGGTCACGCCCTGCCCGGTCGGCCGGTTCAGGACGCCGGGCGCCAGCCAGCCGCGTACCTGCTGGAAGCTGCTCAGGGTGAGGTTGCCGATGAAGCCGAGCACGGTCAGGATGATCACGGCCGACGAGCCGATCAGGGCGGCCAGGTTGAGCGTCTGCACGGCGGTGACGGCCATGGCGGAGACGGCGACGACCGCGACCACGCCGGCCAGCAGGGCGATGACCATGCCGAGCAGGGACCGCGGGATGTAGCTGAGCAGGATCCGCTTGCGCATCGCCGACGGGTCGGTACGCCGCAGGTTCAGGTCGAACCACAGGCGCTCGCGTTCGGCCAGCGGCAGGCGTTCGGTGATGCTGCTCAGGATCTCCCGGGTCAGGCCGGCCCAGACCTGTTCGGGAGTCTCGTACATCCACGGGTTGAACCAGACCGTGATGGCGTTGCGCTCCTGGCCGGGCTTCGGCCGCATCTCGTAGCCGAGGGACTGCGCGGTCCCGCCGCCGGCGCGGGGCTTCTGCACCTGCCGCCAGGCCCAGGCCCGGGTCAGCCGCGTACGCACCTCGCCGCCCTGCCGCCACCGGCGCAGCGCACTCGGCGGCGGCCCGAGCGGGACGAGGTGATGGGTGGCCGGGGCCGCCTCCGCGCGCAGCTCCGAGGTGCTGACGTCGGCCCGGCTCGGGTCGAGGCGCTTGCGGAGCTGGCGCAGCACGCTGGACTTGCCCTGCCCCCACGGCGCGTGTACGCCGATCACCACCGGCGGCTCTGTGGCGGGCGACATCAGGACGTCGTTGATCGTCTCGACGAGCTCGTTGCGGGACAACGTGTCCAGGCCGGTCGGCTGGTCCTGCAGCAGGATCGCCGCCGGGGCCACCCCGGTGCCGATCGAGCCGCCGGAGCGCAGCAGACTGCCGGCCGCGATCGGGAACAGCCGCACCCGGCCGTCGTCGTCGGCCGCGTACAGGGAGGGGACCGTCACGGTCGGGCCGCTGGTCAGGGCCGCGAATCCGACGTCGACGATGCCCATCGAGCGTACGGTCGACGTGCCGCAGTGGGCCGGGTGGCCGACGAGCGTGCCGTCGATCTGCCAGACCAGGATCCGGCCGTCCTCGCAGCCGCCGAAGATCAGCACGTCCTCGCCCAGCCGGGCGGCCGCGAGCGCGCTGACCTGCGTACTCGAATGGGTGTAACGGAAGGTCGTGGTGACGGAGCGCGCGTGGACGTCGATGACGTCGAGGATGCAGGTGTCGCCGTCGGGGCGGGCGGTGACGACCAGGTGACGGCTGCCGTCGAAGACGCCGCAGGCGGCGGCGACCGGCGCGTTGGAGATCTGCTCGAGCACCTGCTCCTGCCGGGCCGACAGGATGCGGACGCCGCGCGTGGAGGCGATGGTGAGCAGCGTGTCCTCGCCGTCCGGCGAGGCGACCAGCGCGTTGACGGCGCCGAGGTCGCCGGCGAGGGTGCGGGGCGTGGCGTCGGGGGCCAGCCGGCTGACCCGGACCGTGCCGTCGGCGGAGCCGCTGGCGACGTACTGCGCGCCGCGCAGGACGAACGTGGCCAGCGCCCACACCTCGCCCTGGTGCGCCATCGGGATCTCGCGGCGCAGCTCGCCGGTGACCGGATCCCAGTCCAGGACCCGCCGGTCGGCGCCGCCGCTGATGACGTGCGGGTCGAGCGCGTTGCCGGCCGAGGCGAGGCTGCGCACGGTGCTGACGTGGCCGTGCATGTCCACCGGGACCGGCGCCTCGGCGGCCGGGTCGAGCGCGTGCACCATCTGGTCGACGCCGGCGACCGCCACGTAGGTGCCGTCGGCGAGGCCGCCCGACGTCGCCGCCCAGGTCGTGCCCTGCGCCTGGTAGACGTCGATCGCCGTCCGGTCGCTGATCACGTCGGTCCGCAGCTTCGACACCTGCACGACGCCGTGCATGTCGCCGGACGCGATCACGATGCCGCCGTCGACCGTCGCGGCGCAGGCCAGCGACCAGGCCTCGCCGAGATGCCGGGTGATCTCGCGCATCGGGCGGTCGGTCTCGCCGTCGAAGCGCCACAGCGCCACGCCGCCGGCCGCCGTCGCGGTCACCAGCAGCGGCAGCTCCGAGTCCGTGACCGCGCCGAGCCGGCGTACGGTCGAACCGGCCTGCAGGATCCGGCCCTGCACGAGGCCGCTGGTCAGGTCCGCCCGCCACAGGCGCGCGGTGCCGTCGGCCGAGCCGCTGGCCACCGCGTACCCGGAGGTGGGGCCGTCGACGTTGACCAGGGTCCAGACCTGGCCCCGGTGGATCTGCGGCAGCCGGGCGACCAGGCGCGGCCCGTCGCCGTCCAGCCGCCACACCAGAAGCGAATCATCCGAGTACGCGCCGGCCAGCCACAGCGTGTCGAACGCCCGGTAGAGGCACAGCTTGAACCCGGTCGCCCGGCCGGCCTCGGCGGGATGCGCCAGAACGGTCAGCTCCTGCCGTTGCCGGTGCCACAGCGTGATGCCGTCCCGGTGCATGATCGCGATGAGTTCCTCGCCCGCGTCGTCCCGCGCGTACGCGAGATCCTGGATCCCGGGCCCGATGTGCCGCTCGGCGACCAGCGAATGCCGCCGCCCGACGTCGTACGCGCGCAGCGTGCCGTCCGGCCCGCCGGCGATCAGGTACTGCTCCTCGCCGTTGCCGGCCGGGACGGCGAGGACCGCGTACACGGTGCGGTCGGGGTCGATCACGTCGACGATCTGGTTGTCCGCGACCCGGCGGATCTCGATGCCCTGGGCGCGGGCGACCGCGACGAGCAGCTCTTCTCCACTGTCGACGAACGTCATGTGCGCGGCCGGGCCGCTGAGCAGTTCCTCGTACGGTGCCGACATGCGCTGCTACCCCCGGTTGCCGTCCTGCGATACCGTCTTTTCGCGTGTGCCCGTTCGCGCGTGTGCCCGTTTTCGCGTGTGCCGCACGGCTTTCGCGGGGCACGGCTGATACGTGAATAGCACGTCGCGTTGGTGGAAAGAAGGGACCCGATGGATACCGGACCGTATCCATCGACCGGATGAGGTGTTGTCAGCGGTGAAGACCCGGGTTCGGCGGCGACGTGAGGTGGCACCAGTGGACGATCCCGCCGGCGGGGTGGCCGAGGACGAGGGGGCGACCCGGGGTGCACGCTGGCTATCCGGCCTCGACTGGCTGGCGATCGTGCTGCTGGCGGCCGGTCTGGTCTTCGTGGCGACCGGGCTGCTCCCGCGGGCCGACGCCGCCGACACCGTACGCCGTATCGCCCCGCTGCTGGTCTTCCTCGGTGCCGTGATCATCCTGGCCGAGCTGACGGCCAAGGCCGAGGTCTTCGACGTCATCGCGACCCGGGTCACGATCGCGGGCGGCGGCCGCAACGGCCGGCTGTTCTTCCTGTGCGTGGCGTTCGCGACGCTGAACACGGTCTTCCTCAACCTCGACACGACGGCCGTGCTGCTCACGCCGGTCATGCTGGCCACCGCCGGCCGGGCCGGCGTCGGCCGGCTGCCGCTGGCGATGACGACGGTCTGGCTGGCCAACACCGCGAGCCTGCTGCTGCCCGTGTCCAACCTGACCAACCTGCTCGCCGCCGACCGGGTCGCCCTCTCGCCGCTGGAGTTCGCCGCCCGGATGGCGCTGCCGCAGGCCGCCGCGCTGATCGTGGTCGCCGTGTGCCTCTGGGTCTTCTACTGGCGCGCCAACCCGCCCGCGTACGTGCCGCCGCGTCCGCACGTGCCTGCCGACCGGCGGCTGTTCCGGGTGGCCGCCGCGGCCTGTCTCGTCTTCATCGCCGGGATCCTCGTCGGCGTACCGCTCTGGGCGGTCTCCGTCGTGTGCGCGCTCGGCCTCGTGATCGCGTACGCGGTCTGGGACCGGCAGCATCTGCGCTGGTCGCTGCTGCCGTGGCGGCTCATCGTCTTCGTCACCGGCCTGTTCTTCGTCGTCGACACCATCAGCCGGCACGGGCTCGACAAGGTCATGGCGTACTTCATCGGCACCGATCCCGGCGCGGAAGGCATGTGGCGGGCGGCCACCACCGGCGGGGTGCTGGCCAACATCGTGAACAACCTGCCGGCGTACAAGGCGGGGGAGTCGGTGATCCCGCTGGCCAACCACGATCAGGTGCTGGCCCTGCTGATCGGGACCAACGTCGGGCCGCTGATCACGCCGTGGGCGTCGCTGGCCACCCTGCTCTGGCTGGAACGGTGCCGGGCCGCCGGTGTCGAGATCAAGTGGGGGAGGTTCCTGCTCACCGGTGCGATCACGGCAGCGGCGGTGCTGGCGGCCAGCGTCTTCGCCCTCACCCTGTGAGGAGCTACGGCTTGATGCGGTAGAGGACGTGGCGGCGCAGGGGGTCGCCCTCCTCGATCTCCGGGTGGTCGAAGTCCTCGGCCGGGTCCGTGGTCATCCCGAGCCGCCGCATCACCGCCTGCGACCGCACATTGGTCGTCGTCGTGATCGCGAAGATCTCCGGCAGTCGCAACGTCTCGAACCCGTACGCGAGCACGGCCCGGGCCGCCTCCGTCGCGTACCCGCGGCCCCAGGCGGAGCGGGCCAGCCGCCAGCCGATCTCCACTCCGGTGAACGGCATGAAGTCGTCCACGTCGTCGAGACCGGTGAAGCCGATGAACTCGCCGGTGCCACGTACCTCGACGGCCCAGAAGCCGTAGCCGTTGCGGTCCAGCGCCTCCTGGAAGTACGCGATCGAGGCGTCGGCCTGTTCGCGGGTGATCGGCGGGCCGAGGAACTCGCGTACGGCCGGGTCGGCATTCATCGCGGCCCACGGCTCGTGATCGGTGGGCAGCCAGTCACGCAGTACAAGGCGCTCGGTCTCGATGATCACCAACCCAGCGTAAATCACCTGACAACCGGGTTCCGCTCGGCTGTGATGGGGCGCATGTCAGTACGCGCAGAGGGCGGCAACCGGCTCCGCTGGGACGATCTGCCCCAGAAGGTTCAGGCTGTGATCGAGTGCGGAGTGGGCGCGCCGGTCGCGGCGGCCGAGTCGCGGGCGGGCGGGTTCTCGCCGAGTCTCGCCTCCGTGCTCACCCTCGCGGACGGGCGGCAGGTGTTCGTGAAGGCGTGCGACTTCGCCCGCAACGACTTCGCGCCGGTCGCCCTGCGGCGGGAGGCGGCGGTGCTGCCCGGCTTGCCGGAATCCGTTCCCGCGCCCCGGCTGCGGTGGCTGCACGACGACGGGGACTGGGTGATCCTCGCGACCGACGCCGTCGACGGGCGTACGCCGGATCAGCCGTGGCGGCCCGAGCAGCTGCGCCGGTTCCTGGACGCGGCAGCGGTGCTGCCGGGACTGCTGACGCCGACCCCGATCGCGGCTCCCGTTCTGGCGGACGAGTACGCCGGGGAGGTCGGCGCCTGGCACGACGTCACGCCGGCGCAGGTGGACCCCTGGATGCGGCCGCACCTGGACGAACTGCGCGCCCTGGGAGACGGCTTCGCCGCCGCGACCGGGGGGAACACTCTGCTGCACGGCGACCTGCGGGCGGACAACGTCGTGCTGACCGCTGACGGGCTCGTGTTCGTGGACTGGCCCTCGGTGGTGGTCGGCGCCGGCTGGTTCGATCTGCTGTCGGCCCTGCCGAGCATCGGGATGCACGGGGGCGGCGTACCCGAGGAGGTCTGGCGGGATCACCCGCTGGCGCGGGACGCCGATCCGCAGGCTGTGGACGCGGCGCTCGCGGGGCTCGGGGCGTTGTTCTGGAGCCGGTCGCTGCAGCCGCCGGTGCCCCTGCTGCCCACGATCCGGCAGTTCCAGCGGGCCCAGGCCGAGCAGGTCGTCAGCTGGCTCGCCACCCGCCGCCACTGGCGCACCGAACCATGATCCCGACGGGAACACGGCGGGGCCGCCGAGTGACGGTTTCGCTACAACCGGACCTCCGGTGATCCCGGTAACCGATCGCGGGAGGCAGACTCGGAGTGTGCACGGGCGTCTGGAGAGTCCCCCGGTCGGCCGGGCGAGCGTCGTCGATGAGGTACGCGCGCGCCTGACCGACGCCGGCGGTGTGGTCGTCGTGGGGCCGGCCGGCATCGGCAAGTCCACGGTGCTCGACGCGTACGCCGCGACGGCCGGGGCGCGGGTGCTGCGGGCGACCGCCGAGAACGAGCCGGGGCTGCCCTATCTGACGTTGGTGGACCTGTTCGACGGCGTCGTCGGGCGGGATCTGGCCGGGCTGCCCGGCCATCTGCGGGCGGCGTTCGAGGGCGCGCTGCTGCGCGGCGAGCTGCCGGCCGCGGCCCAGGACCAGCTGGCGGTACGCCTCGCGGTGCTGACCGTGCTGCGCCGGCTGGCCGGCACGCAGCCGATCCTGCTGGTCGTCGACGATCTGCAGTGGGTGGACGCGCCGAGCGCGGACGTGCTGCGGTTCGTGGCCCGCCGGGTCAACGACGCGCCGATCCGGATGCTCGCCGCCGAGCGGGTGGAGCCGGGCCGGACGGCGATGCACCTCGATCTCGTCCCCGCGCCCGCGGTCGAGCTGGCGCTGGCCCCGCTGACCGAGTACGACGTCGCGGACGTGCTGCGCGAACGCTTCGGGCCGGTGCTGGCGCTGAACACGATCGCCCGGGTGCACGAGGCCAGCCAGGGCAACCCGCTGCTCGCCGTCGAACTCGGCCGGGCCCTCATCGCGCGGGGCGGTCCGATCACGCATACCGAACCGCTGCCGGTGCCCGACCGGTTGCGGCCGCTCATCGCCCAGCGCCTGGCCAGCCTGCCCGCCGAGTCCCGGCCCGGCCTGCTGCGCGCCGCCGCCGCGGCCCGGCCGACCACCGCGCTCGTCGGCGACCTGCGGCCCGCGTACGAGGCGGGGCTGGTGGTGGTCGAGCCCGACGGATTCGTGCGCTTCGCCCATCCGCTGCTGCGCGAGCAGGTGTACGCCGACGCCGCCGCCGGTGAACGCGCGGCCGCCCACGAGGAGCTGGCCCGGCTGCTGGACGATCCGGTCGAGCGGGCCCGGCACATGGCCCTGGCGACGCAGGGCCCCGACAGCGGGCTCGCCTGCCGGCTGGCCGAGGCCGCCGAGGTCGCCCTGCGCCGGGGCGCTCCCGCCGTGGCGGCCGAGCTGGCCGAGCGCGCCGCCGACCGGACCCCCGCCGACGAAGCCCCCGAGGCCGCCGCCCGCCGGTACGCCGCCGCCCAGCACGCGTACGCGGCCGGGTTGAACGCGGACACCCTGCGGCTGGCCGAGGCGGCCCTGGCCGGTGCCGGGGACGCGAAGGTCAACGTGGGCGCGCGGCTGCTCCTGGTCGACCTGGCAGGGCAGGACCAGTCGGGCACCGGGCGGCTGCTCGACGCGGCGTTCACGGCCGCCGGGGACGATCCCGGGCTGCTCGCGAAGGTACGCCTCTACCAGTCCCTGAAGGCGTACTACGACGGGGATCTCGGCGAGGCCGAACAGCATCTCAAGCTGGCGGAGGCCGACGCCGGGGCGGCCGGAGACGTCGACCTGCTCATCGAGGCCCTCGCCGGCCGGGCCCACCTGCACGGCCCGCTGGGCGTCAAGGACCCTGACGACCTGCTGGAACGGGCGGCGTACCTGGCCCGGGGCCGGACGCCGACGCCGGAGGTGGTCCGCGCCCGCCAGCTGTACGCGATGGCCTGCGTCTTCAGCGGCGAGGTCGACCGGGCCGTCCGGGACGTCGAGGCGCTGCGCCTGGCCGTGCAGCGCACCGGAACCGTGCGAGATCTGTCCAGTGTGCTCACCACGGTCGCGTCCATCTACAGCCGGGCCGGCAAGGGCGGTCCGGCCCTGCGCGCGGGCCGCGAATGCATGCGGCTGTTCGTCGACATGGAGGCCACTCCCGGCCCCGGTCTCATGGTCGGCGCGCTCGTCGAGCTGATGGCCGGCACCTGGTCCCGGGCGGCGCGGCTGGCCGACGAGACCATCGAGGCGTGCCGGGCGGCCGGCGACGAGGACTGGCTGCGCCCCGCGTACGCGACCCGCGGGCAGGTGCACCTCTACCTCGGCGAACCCGAGGCGGCGGCGGCCTCGATGCGGATGGCGTACGCGTTGGAGCAGCGGTTCGCCCGCGTGGACCCGGTGGTGTTCCTGTGGCACGCCGACTTCGTCGAGGCGCTGGCCGCGACCGGGGCCCGCGACGAGGCGCAGGCGATCCTCGACGACATCACCGCGATCGCCGAGGACTACGGCCGCGACGTCGTCCGCCTCGGCTTCGCCCGGGCGCGGGCGGTCCTCACGGCGGTCGACGGGGACGCGCGTACGGCGGCGACGGAACTGGCCGCCGCCCTGGCGCAGGACGCCGGGCACCCGTACCCGATGGAGATCGCGCGGGCCTGGCACGCGCTGGCCGGTCTGGAACGCCGGGCCCACCGCCGGGCGGCCGCCCGGGCCGCGCTCACCGAGGCGGTCGACCGGTACGCGGCGATCGGCGCCGCTCCCTGGCTGGAGTCCGCCCGCGCCGACCTCGCGCGCCTCGACGGCGCGCCCGCCGCCGGCCTGTCGCCGACCGAGCAGCGCATCGTGGACCTGCTGCTGGCCGGCGCGACCAACCGCGAGATCGCGGCGGCGCTCTACCTGTCGCTCAAGGCGGTCGAGGCCAATCTGACCAGGCTCTACCGCCGCTACAGCGTCCGCGGCCGGGCGCAGCTGATCGGCGTGCTCGGCCCGGAGCCGGCCGCCCGCTGAGAGCGGGCCGGCCCCGGCTGACTCTTTCCCGCGACCGTCACCGTCGCGGGAATGCCGCTTTCATCGTCGTATCGACGGCCTTCGGCCCCAAGGCTTCCCCCGCAGGTCAAGGGTGGCGGATAGGGTTGCGCCGCCAGAGCCCGGGATAGTCCTCCACCAGGTCCTCGTCGTCCACCGCCAGCACCGCGCTGAATCCTTGAGATTCATACCTATATGTACGCGTATCCAGGCGGGTGTAGCACTGCCACCTGCGCTGGATCGTGGTGGTCGCCACGTCGACATAGACGACGTCGAGTTCCTTCCGCTCGCCCACGGCCAGCCGGTACCGGCGGATCGGCAGGGTGTTCGTCAGCGGGGTGAAGGAGATGTCGAGATCCTCGGTTCCGTGCAGCGGGACCGCCAGCGGGGTGTCGTTGACGGTGAGGTCGCAGTGCTCGACCCCACCGCCAACCCCCGTGACGAGCTTGTACGCGAAGCGCACCGGCAGGCCGTCGTGCACGGCGATGCCGCTGCCGTCCGCCCGCCAGCCGTCCGTGCCGTCCACGATCACGTGTTCCAGCCCGGGTTCGCGGAGGGCCTGCCAGACCACCTGCGTACGCATCATGTAACCGCCTTTCTTTTTAGCAGGTTACGACCTGGCCGGACCGCGGTCAATCTGTATGGTTGTCGGATGGTGACCGACCAGGTGGCCCCCGGCGGGCTGGAGCAGGTGCGGACCCTGCTCAACACGTGGCTGATCCCGAACGACACGCGTACGCCGACCGACCGCTTCCACGGTTCGCCGACCCTGCGCGACCTGCGCGACGACCTGCGCCGGGCGGTCGAGCGGGACGCGGACGCCGATCTGCTCGTGACCGCGTGGATCGACCGGCTCGGCGTGCTCCCCGTCGTGCGGGAAGGCCGGATCGCCTTGCAGGCCCGCAAACAGGGCGAGGCCTGGGAGACCCTCCGCGACGTGCTCCAGTCCATGATGGACGGAAGTTGGCACCGGCTGAAGGCGTGCCCCGACTGCCGCTGGATCTTCTATGACAACAGCCGCAACGGGCAGAAGCGGTGGTGCCTGATGAACGCGGGCGGCCCCAACGGCCGGGCCTGCGGCACCATCGCCAAGGTGCGCGCGTACCGGGAGCGTAACCGGTCGGATGAATAGCCGGTGATCTTGTCCGTGTGTGCTCCAATACCGGGCATGACGGGGGAGTCCTTGGAAGACCGGCTGGCCGCCGCGGCCGCCGCCGTACGCGAACACGAGCTGGCCACCGCGCGCGAAGCCGAACTGCAGCGCGCCATCGGCGGGCTGATCCCATACATCGAGCGGCTGTGGTCCGACGCTGCGGCCGAGGCCCGGGACGTCGCGCGGCTCGAAGGTCTCTCGTTGACCCGTGTCCTCGTGGCGCTGCGGGGCCGGCACGCCGACGCGCTCGCCCGCGAGCAGGCGGAGCTCGACGCGGCCCGGTTCCGCGCGCTCGCCGCCGAGGACCGGCTGGCCGCCGTGCGGGAGGAGCTGGCCTCGGTGACGAATCGGCTCTGGCGACCGTCGTCAACGGACTGGAGCGGCGGGAGACGACCGCCCGTGCGCGGCTCGCGGCGATCAAGGCCGAGCGGCAGGCCCTCCTGCTGGCCTGAGTGCCTGCCGCCCGAATCCGCTACAGGATGCCGCGGTTGTGGAAGGCCGTGGTGGCGGCGTTCGCGGCCGTCGTGCCGTACAGCGACTGCGCGGCGGCCACGATCTTCGAGGCGGCGGCCGGCATGGTCGTCGAGGGCGAGAACGAGAACTGCCCCTCCAGGATGATCTTGTCGGTCTGCGTACGCCCGAGCGCGTTGTAGATGTCGAACAGCGCCCGCGACCAGATCTCCCCGTCGTCGTGCACCTCGCCGTCCTTGCCGCCCGGGTAGACCTTCGTGCCGTCGACCCGGCGCAGGCAGTGCGGCGTACCCGAGGTGTAGGAGACCGAGTCCCAGTCGGCGATGCAGGCCAGCGGGGTCGTCGAGGTGCTGGTGCTGACGGCGGCCGACATGGTGAAGGCCCAGTAGTCGCCGAAGCCCTCGCCGATCGCGCCGGCCTCCTCGGTCGAGCCGAACCCGGGAACCTGCGCGTCCTGGATCGCGTGGCCGTACTCGTGCCAGATGACCTCGGCGTCCTCGGCGTCGTCCACGCCGCCGGTGCCATAGGTGATCTGGTCGGTCGACGGGTCGTAGAACGAGTTGTCGTCGGTCAGGCCGGTGGTGCGGTACTTCTGCGCCGAGTTGTTCACGTTCGTGAAGCCCAGCGACTGGATGTACTCCTGCGCCCGCGTGATGTGGTAGTACCCCATGACCTGCTCGAACTGCTTCTGCGAGCGGTTGTAGTTGTACGTGTGCGTCGAGGAGTTCACGGCACTGCTGCTGGTGTTCTTCGCGTACGCGCCGATGAGGTTGCCGGAGCTGTCCAGCTGGGTCAGCGTCACGGTCTTGTACGCCGGCGTGAACGTCGCCGAGTCCTTGTTCCCGTTGTCGGTCAGGCCCTCGTTCTGCAGCGTGACGACGGGGTTGGGCTCGAACACCTTGCCCGTCCCGGTGGCCTCCTTGACCAGCGGCTCCTCCTTGAGCAGCACCCCCGACCGGGCGTCGACCAGCGTACGCACGCTGCGGCCGGAGCGGTCGGAGAGCAGTTCCCAGGCGAGCGTGGCGTGCGCGCCCGGCACGATGACCAGCCCGGTACGCAGCGCGGCCCCCGCCACCCGGGCCCGGGCCCGATCCGAGCCGAAGGTCGCCGTCAGCGCCGGTACGCCGCTCACGGCCACCCGTCCGTCGTCAGTGGACACGGTGCCGGTCCGGCTGTCGGTGTGCGTCGCGTAGAACCCGCCCAGCACCGGAATGCCGGAATAGGTCTGCTGGTACCAGGTATGCGTACCCAGGAGAGACTGGTGCGTGGCGACCAGCATAAGCCCGTCGGGGGACTTCGCCGCGTGGGCCGGAGTGCTCAGCCCGGTGACGGCAAGGACCGCAGCCGCGGTAGCGGCCACGAACGAACGAGAGAACACGATACCTCCAGGGGTAAGAGGGAGATCTATCGCATCCTCACATAGAGATGTAACGATTAATAGTCGGCGCCGTCAAAACAAAACGGCGGTGGTCTTGGCCCCGCACTCGGCCCGCGACGTCCGGCAGTGCAAGATCAACAAATACGAAGTAATTGTTGCTCTCTGTGCTGACGGACGTTGCACTATGGGGCCGAGTGCCCGGCACCGCCCGAAGGGCGGGCCCAGCAACAACCTTCCAGTCCAGCCCGCAGTAGGCTCGCGGGGTCCGTTGATCCTCCGCGGGACGGAAGGTCAAGATCTTTTTGAAGATTCTGTCCCGGGTTCGTCGATCTCACCTCCGCTCCTCGCGCGGGAGACCGTTACGGCCTCTCCGCTGCGCTCCGAGGCCTGCACTGCCAGCACAGTGGGGCGAAGCATCGTTCATCGTCGCCCGGCGACGGCTCACGACTGCTCGGCCTTGATCATGTGATGCGGATATGTCGAAAACCCCTGCCTGGCGACATATACGCATCACATGATCATGAAGGCCGTCGAACCTACAACCACAAACGGTCCGGCCCGCAGGGACGCGCGGGCCGGGCCGGGTTGTGCGATGTCGGATCAGAAGTCGGATCAGAAGTCGGATCAGAACAGGTGCGGGTTGAACGTGAGGACCGGGCTGGCGTTGGCGACCAGCCCGTGTGCCTGGGCCGGCCACCAGGCGCCGGCCGCCGGGTCGACGATCCCGTATTCGGGGTCGATCGTCCCGCCGGTGCCGCGGCTGCACTGCCCGTCGGACTCGCCGATCGTCTTCACGAACAGGTACGCGTCGACGAGCGCGACGCCGGTGTTCGCGGTGGGACGCTCGCCGATGCCGCGGCCGGGCGGGTTGCACCACGTCTGGGCGTCACCCGTGTAAGCGCCGGGCGCCGGGGTCCAGCCGCCCTTGCCGTTGCGGCTGGTGTCCACGACGAAGTGGGTCAGTTCGGCCGCCGGCGGGTTGCCGGCGTTCTGGTCGAACCACAGGTCGGTCCAGTGCCACGTGCTCGCGTCCTTGGGGTTCACCGAGTTGCCGGGCTGCCCGTCGTTCGGGGCGGCGCCGGAGTAGTACTGGCTGGCGCACCAGTCGGTGTGTCCCCGCGCCCAGTCCGGGCCCTTGGTGGCGAACCAGATGCACTTGGAGATCCAGGTGCCGTACTGGTCGAGCTGGGCCGTCGGCTCGAAGTTGGACACGTCGAGGAAGAAGCCCTGGGCGTTGGCGACGCCCGCCTGCAGCAGCCGGGTCGCGGCGTCACCGACCGAGTGCCACTGGCTGTGGCCCGCGTCCAGGTAGACGGAGACGCCCGGCTGGGCCTCCAGGACGTTGACCGCGTAGTTGATGTCGGCGATCCGGTTCGCGCTGATCTCGCCGGTCGGGTCGGACGAGGGTCCGCAGTCCGACGGCAGGTTCGACAGCGCGTCCGGTTCGAGGATGACGACGGCCTGCCCGGTGCCGAGCGCACTCGCGAGCGCGGCGATCCAGGCCTGGTACTCCGCGTCGGACTGTGCGCCGCCGGACGAGTACTGCGAGCAGTCCCGCAGCGGGATGTCGTACGCCACCAGCACGGGGACGGCGTGCTGCCGGGCGGCCTTGCGGACGAGGTCCTTGACCTGGGTCTTGACCTCGGCCGGCGATCCCGACGTGAACCAGGCCGCCTGCGGCCAGGTGGCGAGCTTCGCCATGCCGAGCGCGCCGGCGAAGTTCCGGTCGCGCAGGTCGGTCACCGCCTGGTGGGCCGCCTTGCTGTCCGGGTCCACGTAGAACCGGGTGCCGGGCGCGAGCGTACGCCCGGGCGACGGCGTGCTGCCGGCCCAGGCGGTGCCCGTGGTCGCGAGGCCCACCGCGGCGGCGAGGGCGGCCGCCGTCAGTGTGCGGCGGAGGGAGGAACTGGGCACACGTTCTCCTTGTCGACGATGGACGGGAGGGGGCCGAATGGAAGCGCTCCCATCGGCCATACTCGAAGCGCGCCGGGATCGTGTCAACCGTGTGAACGGACGGAAACGCCCGTGACCATGGAAGTTACACACAACGTGATCGAGCTGCGTCGAACGTGTTTCGATGAGTGCTTCCGTCCCGGCCCGACGTTGGCTACCCTCGATCGCATGCCCTCTGGGAGCGCTTCCATCGTCGACCCGCCCATCGCCGACCGGGCCCCCGCCGACCGTCCACTCGACCCGTCCATCCACTCACCCCTCGCCGGTCGTACCACTGACGCGCCGGGTGCGACCCTCGCCGAAGTCGCGGCCGAGGCCGGGGTGTCCATCGCGACCGCGTCCCGCGTACTGAACAGTTCGACGCGGGTGAGCACGGACGCGTACCAGCGTGTGTGCGCGGCCGCCAGCCGCCTCGGCTACCGCCGGCACCGCGCCGCGTGGGGCCACACCCACCAGCCGGTGCGCGCCGTCGCCGCCGTCCTGCACGCCGGCCACCGCCGGGTGTTCAACGAGCCGTTCTTCGAACGCTTCCTCGGCGCGGCAGAGGCGGAACTGGCCCGGTCCGGCGTACCGATGCTGGTCATGAACGCGACCGGACCGTCCATCGAGACGGTGGCCCGATACCTTTCGGGCCGCCACGTCGACGGCGCGATCCTCGTCGCCGACCACGGCCCGCTGCCGCTGTCCGGACCGCTGGCCACCCTCGGCCTGCCGCTGACCGTCATCGGCAGGCCGCTGCAACCGTCCACCGTGCCCTATGTCGACGCCGACAACCGGGGCGGTGCCCGAGCCGCCGTCGAACACCTGCTGGCCGCCGGCCGCGAACGGATCGCGCACATCGCCGCGCCGCCGGACACCGGGGCCGGCGCCGACCGCCTCGCCGGCTACCGCGAAACCATGCGGGCTGCCGGTGTCGTGGATCTTCCCGTCGCGTACGGGGACTGGGGCCAGGCGTCGGCGGCGCACGCGATGCAGCGGCTGCTCGACCAGCGGCCCAACCTCGACGCGGTGTTCGTCGCGTCCGACCTGATGGCGACCGGGGCGATCCGCGCCCTGCGCCGCGCGGGACGGCGGGTGCCGGACGACATCGCGGTGGTCGGCTTCGACGACCATCCGCTGGCCCGCCAGATGGACCTCACGACGGTACGCCAGCCGATCGAGGAGTTGGCCGCCCTGGCGGCCCGGCGGGTGCTGGCCGCGACCGGCGGTGTCGACGTCCTCAAGACCGAACTCATCATCCGCAAGTCCGCCTGACCCGCCAAGATCCCGTTTGGATCAGGGAAATCACCGTAATCATGGACCATGATTACGTGCGAAAACCTGATCCAAACGGGATCTTGCGGCCCGGAAGCGCGGGGCTTCCGGGCTGGGCTTGCCCATCTGCCTATGGGCTGGTGCAGGTCAGCGCGAGCGATCCCGGTGCCGTCCCGTTGGCCGTGAAGCCGAACGAGGTGGAGGCCCCGCCGCCGAGCGTGCCGTTGTAGTTCACGTTCTTGACGGTGATGCTCTGGCCGCTGGTCGTCAGTACGCCGCTCCACAGGTTCGCGATGCTGACGCCGCTCGGCAGCGTGCCCTTGACGGTCCAGCCGTTGAGGGTGGCGCTGCCGTTGTTCTTGACGGTGACGTCGGCGTTGAAGCCGCCCTGCCACGAGTTGGTGACCTTGAAGGTCGCCGCGCAGCCGGAACCTGTGCCGCCGCCGCCCGTGGGGCTGGTGCTGGGCTGCGGGCTGGGGCTGGTGCCGCCACCGCCGCCGGTGGTGATGCTCGCCGAGAAGTTGTTCACGGCGAGGCCGACGCCGCCGACCCAGGGCTCGAAGCCCGCCTGGATGCTGGTCAGGTACCACGAGCTGTTGCCGTACTGGCTGCCGCGGTTGAGGGTGTCGCGGACGAAGTCCATCACGTCGAAGCTCAGGCTGGAGATGCCCGACTGGACGTAGGAGACGACGTTGTTGGACCCGTTGTTGCCGGTCCAGACGGCCCAGGAGCGGCCCGCGATGCTGACGGTGGCGGTCTGCGAGCCGATCGGCTGGATGGAGCCGGTGTGGTGGAGCCACACCATGATCTCCGTGTCCTGTACGCCGCTGACGTTCGTGTCGGCGTTCAGCCAGATGTCGTACGACGCGTCGTACGTTCCGGAGCCCGGGTAGCTGTTGGAGATGCTGGTGTTCGCCGCACTGATCTTGCTGATCTGGGCGGGCAGCGGCGATCCGGGGCTGCAGTTGCTGTAGTGGCAGCCGAGGAAGACCGAGGGGTAGGAGACGGGCGCACCGCTCGTGTTGCCGGTACCGGCCTGCTGGACGATCGAGAAGCCCGTGCTGGTGACGTTGATGCACTGGGTGGCGCTGGTGCCCCACCGGTTGTTCTGGACGACGTACTTGCCGCCGATGGTCGTGGAGCCGTACTGATCACAGATCTGCGTGTCGGCGTGCGCTGACGGTGCCATCACCACGGCGGTCAGGGCGGACGCTACGCCGAGCACACCCGTGATCACCAGGGTACGCATTCGGGACATGTCACTCCTCGCAGGACGAGTTGTGTGGGCAGGGGTGACCGTATTCCCGGCGCGTACGCGACTAGTCATCATCGATAGTTTCGACAACTTCCGGCCTGGTCAGACCGTCGATGCGTGTGAAAGTTACGGCTAGCGCAGGCGCAGGGCGAGGGCCGGGCACATGGCGATCGCCTTGCGGGCGCCGGGCTGCAGCCAGGGTGGCACGGGTGCGTCCGGGAAGGCCGGGAAACCGTTGGGGTCCAAGCGAATCAGCTCGGGTACGACGTGCGCGCAGAGGCCGTGCCCGTCGCACCGCGTCCAGTCCACGGTCAGCCGGCCGCTCTGGGCCTCCGAACCGGGGATCGGCAGCACGCCCTTCACCGGCTTGCCGCAGCCCTCGTGCAGCACGTGGGCGGACAGGTCCTCGGTGAACGTCTCCAACGCGGAGATCGCGAATCGCGAGGTGCCGTCCGGGTGGCTGCAGGCGCCGCGGCCGCGTACCGCGCCGGCGGCCATGCGCACGGTGTCGAGGGCCGAGCCGCCACCGCCGGAGGAGAGGGAGGTCATCGCCCGCGCCACGTCCGGCAGGCCGAGCCGGCACGGTCCACATTGGCCGGCGGACTGGCCCGCCAGATACTGCAGCACCCGCGCCGTCTCGCCGATCGCGCACGTCCCGGCGCCCAGCGGCACGACGATGCCCGCGCCCAGCACGCCGCCCACCGCGGCGAAACCCTTGCGCGAGACCTCCGCGGCAGCGGCACCCGCACCGGTGATCCACTTTCCGTGGAACCCACCCACGAGTACGCCGGAAGCGGCATCCGCGCCGCACACGTCCAGCACGTCCGCGAAGGGCGAACCGGCCGGCGTCTCGACGACGAGCGGACGGCGTACGGCGCCGGTGACGGTGAGCAGGACGGTTCCCGGCTCGTCCTCGGTGCCCAGGGACGCGTACGCCGCCGGGCCGTGCAGTGCGCCGATCGCCAGGTGGGCGTAGGTCTCCGCGTTGGACAGCAGGGTCGGCGCACCGCGTACGCCGGTGTCGCTGGCCCGCGTCTTGCGGCCGGGCGGGATCGGGAACTCGCCGTTGATCCCGCGCACCAGGGCGCCACCCTCGCCGGAGATGAACCTGTGCGGCACCGTCACGACCCGGGTCGGCGCCGGCATCCGGCGTTCGTCGAGGGCGCGCATCAGCGACCGGCCGGCGACCCCGTCATCGGCGATGCCGACGACGATCTCCGAGGCCCGCAGCGCGTACGCGGCGAGGGCGGCGCCGTCGAGGATGAGATGGGGGGCCCGCGCCAGCAGGACCTTGTCCTTCCAGCTGGCGGGTTCACCCTCGGTCGCGTTGACGACCACGACGGTCTCGCCGCCCCGCTGGTACGCCGATTCCAGGACCGCCTTCAGCTTCTTCGCGAACGGGAAGCCGGCGCCGCCGCGGCCGCACAGCTTGATCTGCTCGGCCAGGGCGAGCAGGGCGTCGGCGCCGAGCGGGGCGAGGCTGCCGTGGATCGCGTGGTGCTGGCGCAGGTCGAGCCGGCCGGCGCGGTCGAGCCCGGCGGTGAGCCGGGCCGGGCCGAGGCTCACCACGTCCGGTGGGTTCACCGCAGTTCCTCCCCGCGCAGGTGCGCCCAGAACTCGTCGTCGGAGACGCTCTCGTACCTGCGCGCCCGCTCCTCCACCGGCCGGGGCAGCCGTACGCTCGGCGGCCGCTGCCGGTCGGCGAACGTGGGCTGCCGGTCGAAACCCGGCTGCCGGTCGAGGGGCTGCCGGTCGAGGGACTGCCGGTCGAGGGACTGCCGGTCGCCGGGGCGGGAGTCGAAGCCGGATCGCCGGTCAAGGCCGGGCCGGCGGTCGGCGGCGGGCCGGCGGGGCTCCGGCGGCGGCCCCATAGGTGGGACGCCGGGCGAGACGGGGGGTGCCATGGGGGGTGGCATCGGCCCGCCCGGCGTCGGTCGGTGGGCGGGCCGGGTCGCGGCCCGCTGGCGGGGTACGGCGCGCTGCCGGGGTGCGGCGTGCCCCCAGCCCTGCACGGGAACCGGGCCGGTCCCGGTCGCGCCGATCCTCGGCAGCGTCGCGGTGACCTGGGCCTTCGGCGTACGCTGCCGGCGCCCCCAGGCCACGCTCAGCCGGACCAGGAGGGCGACCGCCACGAGGATCACGCAGATCACGTAGCCGGCCGTCACCCAGCTCTTCGGCGACCGGCCGGACGCGAGCCCGTGGACGATCCCGGCCGGCCACGACGCGTACGCGACGCTGTGCAGCACCCGCCACAACCACGGCCGGGAGGTGGCCGCGAACCGGCCGCGGATGACGCCGGTCCAGGCCGCGAGCGCGAGTCCGTACGCGGCGACGGTGCCGAGGCCCAGCACGGTCGCGTGGTAGGACGCGAGGAACGGGACGAGGACGTCGAGGATCCGGATGTGCCCCTCGACGACCTTGATCGCGATGTGCAGGCCGAGGAAGACGACGGCGGCGAGGGCCGTGGACCGGTGCGCCGCCTGCAGCAGGACGCGATGGCGGATGAGCAGGACCAGCCGGTCGGTCGCGGCGACCCCGGCCATCACCGTGACCGACAGCGAGACCAGGCAGAAGACCCCGGCGTAGTAATCGAGGAAGTGGTGGCAACCGGCGAGAATCCGCTCGCCCGGCGGTGTGAAGGACAAGAGCGCCGCCAAGAGCAGCATCCCGCCGAGCCAACGTGTCACCGTCCGGAACCGTGTCACGGTCCGCTGCGCTCTCGCCATGGCCCCCAGTCCTGCGATCGGACCCCAGTGGGTCGGCTGTTCGGGGGAATTCTGGCCGATCGGCGGGGTCGGAACAAGGCCGCGGCGCGAGCCATCACCGTGCCTTAACCATCTCTTGAGGATGGCTCACGTACGGGTGCGGACCGTCTACCGTGCGCTGTGGAGGTACTCCGTCCACGTCTGCCGGCCGACCGCGTCCTGCGGCGCCAGGTTCGCGCCCGCCCGCAGGGATCCCACGAGCCTTCCCCAGGCGGGCAGCGTCACGACCAGCCGCCGCTTCCGCCTGCCCTTCTTGTACGCGTCGACCAGGTCGCCGAGCGACCGGACCTCGGGACCGCCCACGTCGCGTACGCGGCCCATCGGCTCGCCCTCGGCCAGTTCGGCGAGCATCGCGGCGACCTCGGCGGCGGCGATCGGCTGGAATCCGACGCCCTTCACCACGGGCATGACGGGCGATCTGCTCAACGTGCCCGCGATCCCGTCGATCAGCTCGTGGAACTGCGTCGCCCGCAGGATCGTCCAGGGCACCGGGCCGCCCTCGATCAGCCGCTCGACGGCCAGCTTCCGGGTGTAGTAGCCGAACGGGATGCGGTCGATGCCGACGATCGAGATGTACACCAGATGCGGTACGCCGGCCAGGCCGGACGCGCGTACGAGGTTGCGGGCGGCGTACACATCGGACTTGCCGGCGTGCTTCGTGTCGGAGGCGCAGTGGACCACGACGGGGCCGCCGGCCAGGGCCGCGTCCAGTCCGGCGCCGGTGCTCAGATCGCCGCCGGCGGCGCGGCTGAAGACGCGTACGTCGTGGCCGGCGAGACGCAGGATCTCGACGAGCGGGCGGCCCAGGGTTCCGGTGCCGCCGGTGACCAGGATGGAGGCCATTCCCACACCTTACGACGCACTCCGGGCACAACCCGTCAAGCGCTGTGGAAGGCGACGATCTGGAGCAGCGGTGCCGGAGATCTGGTCGCGTCGGCGAGGTTCTTCCCCTCGCGGGTCGAGGGCGGCGGATAGGAGATCACTCCCTGATCCGGAGCGAGGACGCCCACCTCCTCCTCCCAGCCGGGCCAGCGCAGCGGGGCGGCGAACTCGGTCAGCGCGCCGGACAGCACCGCCCGCAGCCAGTCCGCGTAGCCGAGCTCCAAATCCTGCCAGCTCAACGTATCCGGGCCGTAGTAGTGGACGGTCGGCCGGGCGTCCGGAGTGCTCTGTCCCCAGTGGAATCGGCCGCCGAGCACGTCGTAGCCGACGGTGATGCCGCCGATCTCCGGGTCCGGCCGCGTCGCGAGCGCGACCCACCCCGGCGCGCCGCTGCCGAGCACCCGCAGCCAGCCGTGGTCGACCAGGATGCCCCCGGCGTACGCGGCCACGGAACCGAGCCACGAGCGTGTCGTGATTTCCAGGCGTTCCCGGCAACGGCGGCCGGTCCCGGGGTTGGCCGGGACCACCTCGACGGGGTACGGGGCGGCGGCGACGACCGCGAGGATCTCGGGCCAGGCTTCGGTCATGCCGGCGATCATGGCACGGGTGCCCCGCGATTTCCGGCCCGTCGGCATAAGGTGGCCGGCATGGCTGCCGACGAGATGGCGTACGAGATGGGGGTCTTCCTGGCTGATCAGGGAGACTACGCGAAAGCGCTGCGCGTGCTGGCCGGGGCCGGCGACGATCACCGGGCGTTGCTGGCGCTGGGCCGGATGGCGAGCAACGGGCAGGGCCGCCCCGAGGATCCCGCCGAGGCGGCCCGCCTGTACGAGCGCGCGGCCGGGCTGGGCAGCGGCGAGGCCGCGTACAACCTGGGTGCCCTGTACGGGCAGGGACGCGGCGTGCGCCATGACGCGGACCGCGCGCTGGAGTGGTACGAGCGGGCAGGTGACCTCGGCTACGCGCCCGGCTGGCGGATGGCCGGCATGATGTACGCCGCCGGGGACGGGCGCGCGACCGACCTGACCACGGCGGAGCGCTTCTGGCGCAAGGCCGCCGCGGCGGGCGACGCGCAGGCGATGGCGGACCTCGGCCAGCTGCACGCCTACTACCTGCACGAGCCGGTGGCGGCCGCGGACTGGTACCTGCGGGCCTACGGCGGCGGGCAGGAGGAGGCGACGAGCCACCTGCTGCGCCTGGCCGAACCGCTGCGCCGGGCGTTCGACGGCGGCGACGCCCGGGCCGGGACGATGCTGGGGGCGATCCTCGCTCTGTTCGCGGAGGACGGGCAGGAGCAGGCGGTCGGGTTCCTCACCGAAGCGGCCCAGGCCGGCGACGCGGAAGCCCGCCGCATCCTCGACCTCGTCCTCGCCCAGCGCAACTGACCCGCCCCCGCGGCCCGCGGCAAGATCCCGCTTGGATCAGGTTTTCGCACGTAATCATGGGCCATGATTCGGGTGATTTCCCTGATCCAAACGGGATCATGAGGGCGCCAAGGAGGGCCTAGGCGGGGACGCTGTCCAAGGTGGACGGTTGGGGAGCGGCGGCGCGGGTGGTGCGCAGCCAGACGCTGAAGCCGTACGCGACGAGCCCGGCGTAGATCGCGTACAGGACCGCCGACGGGTAGAAGTGCGACTTGATCAGCAGTGGTACGCCGACCGCGTCGACCGCCAGCCAGGCCGCCCAGAACTCGTTCCAGCCGCGGGCCATCGCGTACGCGGCGACCATCGAGCCGACGAAGATCCAGGCGTCGGACCAGAAGTACCAGCGGGGTGCCGGCCAGCCCGCCCCGAACCAGAAGAACACCTGCTGCACCACGATCACGGCGGCGATCCAGAAGCCGAGCAGCGCCAGCCGTTCCCGGCCGGTCGCCCAGCGGGGCACGATCGCCGGGGCGCTCCGGTCCTGGCCGCGGCTCGCCGACCAGCGCCACCAGCCGTAGACCGAGGTGAGGATGAAGAAGATCTGCCGGCCGGCCTGGCCGAACAGGGTCATGGCCTGCGGGTTGCCGAAGGCCACCCCGAAGAACACCGTGAACAGCAGGAGATTGCCGACGATCCCGGCCGGCCACGCCCACACGCGGCGGCGCAGGCCGCCGATCGCGGAGGCGAAACCGAAGACGTTGCCGACGACCTCGCGCCACAGGATGTGCTGACCGAACACGGTCAGCTGCGCGTCGAACAGCTGGTGCAGAACACTCATGGTGGGCCCTTTCGATCGAGGAGCGATCAGGCCCGGGGCACCCTTCGCAGGGAACGCGGGACGCCGGCCCCGGCCCATGGCCGACACCGTCGTCGCGTGCTTCCTCCCATCCGGACTCTCACCGTCGGTCCCGGAGTTTCACCGGGTCAACCGGCCGCTGGCTGCGGCCGGGTCGCGGACTGTCACCGCCGGTTCGGACTTTCACCGACCCCGGAGCACGTCGAAGCGCAGTATCGCACCGCGTGCCGGTTGTTTCCGATGGCGTCGGTCACACCCGGCCGGCGGTGGTGCCGAGGCGTTCGAGGTGGCGTTCGATGGTGTCGCGGCTGAGCGTCATGCAGGCGATCTTGGCTTCCAGCTTCTCCTTCTCGACCCGCAGCAGCTCGACGAGTTCCTGCTCCGAAGCCGTGTCGGCGGCGGTGGGCCCGTCCTCGTGCAGCATCGAGACGATCAGCTTGGTGGTCAGCCCCGACCGGACCAGGCTGGTGATCGTGCCCACCCGGGCCACGTCCGTCTCGGCGTACGCGCGGTAGCCGTTGCTGGTCCGGGTGGGTTGGATCAGGCCGCGTTCCTCGTAGTAGCGCAGCATCCGGATCGGCACCTCGGTACGCCGCGACAGCTCGCCGATTTTCATCGCACACTCACCTTGACCCTCTCACTAGTGTGAGACTTTATCGTCGACCACATGAGCGTGCAAGTAATCACCGAAACCCCCGTGACCGCTGACCGGCTGCCCTGGCGACCGCTGCTCGTGCTGTCCGCCGCCGCCTTCGCCTCGGTCACCGCCGAGATGCTGCCGGCCAGCCTGCTCGTCGAGATCGGCGACGGGCTGCACGTCAGCGCGTCGGCGGCCGGGCTGCTGGTCGCCGCGTGGGCGCTGACCGTCGCCGTGGCGAGCGTTCCGCTGACGAAGGCCACCCGGCGCGTACCGCGGGGAGTGCTGCTTCCGTTGGTGCTGGTGGTCTTCGCCGTCGCGGTCGCCGGGACCGCGGTCGCGCCGACCTACGGGTGGGCGCTGGGCGCGCGGATGGTCGCGGCGGCCGCCCACGGGCTGTTCTGGTCGCTGCTCATGCCCACGACGGCCGCGCTCACGCCGCCCCGGTTGACCGGTCGGGCCATCTCCATCGTCTCGGCCGGCCCGACCCTCGCGGGCATCGTCGGCATCCCGATCGGCATGGTGATCGGCGCCGCGGTCGGCTGGCGCGCGTCGTTCGGGATCCTCGCCGCGGTCCTGGTCGCCGCGGCCGTCGCGGTCCGCGCGCTGAAGCTGCCCGACGCGCCCGCGCCGGGTCCGCGTACCGGGCGGGGCAACCGGGCGGTCCTGGCCGTCACCGTCGGCACGGGCACGCTGCTCATCGGCCACTTCCTGATCTACACGTACATCTCACCCCTGCTCGAACCTCACTACGCCTCAGGTGTACGCGCGGCCCTGCTGCTGGTCTTCGGCCTGGGCGGCCTGGCCGGGACGGCCGCGGCGGGCCCGCTGTCCGACCGGTTCCCCCGGCAGGCGCTGGGGTGGTCGGCCGCGGTCTTCGCGGCGGCGCTGGCGCTGCTGGTGTTCCTCTCCTCGGGGCTCGTCGTCGCGGGCGTGGTGCTCGCCTTCTGGGGTGCGCTGATCGGCCTGATCCCGCCCGTGTTCCAGACCCGGCTGATGCGGGTGGCCACGCCGGGCCAGGAGACCGCGGCGGGGGCGATCGCGGTCACCGTGCTCAACGCCGGTATCGCGGCCGGGGCGGTCGTCGGCGGTGTCGTCGTAGGACAGTGGGGGACCGGTACGCTGCCGGCGATCGGTACGGCCTTCGCCGCCCTGGCCGCTGTGCTGCTCGTGGGCCGGGGACTACGATCCGCCGATGGCGCTGACTCTCACTGACCTTCGCGGGTACGCCGACCGCGACCTCGACGCCGACCTCGCCCGCTGGTTGCCGGACGAGCCGCGGATCGAGATCCCGGCGGAGACCCGTTCCGTGGACGGCCTCCTCGACCGGCTGCCGCCCGACGGCGCCGCCGCGCTCACCGCCCTCGACCGGCGCGTCCGGTCGGGGGCGATGCCGAATTTCCTGGACGTCCACGACTGGTCCTACGGTTTCGGGTTCGCCGAGAACGACTGCGGCATCGTGGACTCCGACTACGAGACCGAGGTTTCGGAGGAGGACGTCTACACGATCGGCGCGGACGGCGGCGGCAATCTCTACACGGTCCTCGCCAACGGGCAGGTGGCGATCTGGTTCCACGAGGAGGAGGTCCTGGAGGGCGGGACCCGCTTCGACAATCTCGACGTCTTCCTCTGGTCGGCCGTGCGGTACGCGGCCGTCCGCCGCGGAACCCTCCGGCGCTCGGAAGTGGAGGCGGACTTCATCGCGCTGGGACAGGACGGCGCGCTCGATCCCGAGGTGGGCATGCTGAGATACATGAAGTGATCTCCGTTGCCGTCCGCGGCATCGGATCACCATGGACGAGCAGCCTGCCGAAGCGACGGGTATGCGACCCTTCGTTCGATGGCTGGCATCGAGGGTGCCGGATACCCTCGCGCCATGGAGCGTAGCGCGACGGAGCAGCCCGACGGCGGGCCGGCGGCACGAGGCTGGGCGCGCAGCCCGCTCGGCATTGCGGTGATCAGCGCGGTTCTCACGACCGTCGGCGCGGCGGCGGTGGCGGTCTTCACCAAGTTCATCAGCACCGACGACCGGCCGGCGGCCGCTGCGTCGGCGGCTTCCTCCGTTGCCGCGAAGCCGAGCCCGTCGACGACCGGCGCCGTCGACCCGTGCCTGGTCGGCATCTGGAAAGGGCTGTCCTACTCCTCGTACGTCAAGGTCGACGACGACCTGACGTTGTACATGCAGCTCAGGTCGGGCGACGGTTTTCGCCTGACCTTCACGGCCGGCGGAACTGCCACGCAGACGCTCGACACCCGTCCGACGCTTGCCGAGAGCCTCAACGGGTCGGACTTCACCATGGTCCTCACCGGGACCGCCGGCTTCGACGTCACCGCCGGCAAGGGGCGCATGGTGCTGAAGGGCGTCGCGGGAGAGGTCGCCAGCGAGCTGCACGAGCACAAGGACGGGGGGTTCCTCTTCGGCAAGGACAGCTCGTCCACGAACACGGTCACGGTCGCGGGAACCACCACCAGCCTGCAGTACGAATGCAGCGCGGGCTATCTCGTCCTCACCGCCGACGACAGCAAACGCGAGTACCAACGGGCCGCGTAGTGGCGCGGGCTCCTCGGACGGCAATTGAGCATCGGCTACTCATGCCCCACCCCCGGCGTACGCGGTCTCCTGGAGACGGGCGGGCGCCGGGTCTGCCTTTTGTGAGGCAGGAGGAGTGTCATGTCACACCGTCGTCAGGGCCGGGCCGTCGTTCTCGGCGCCAGCGTCGCGGGACTGCTCGCGGCGCGCGTACTCGCGGATGTGTTCGAGAGCGTGATCGTCGTCGACCGGGACGAGCTGCCGGTGGCCGCGGTGCCGCGGCGCTGCGTTCCGCAGGGGGAGCACGGGCACGGCCTGCTGGCGCGCGGCTATGAGGCGCTGGAGGAGCTGTTCGCGGACTTCGCGGCCGACACGGTCGCGCTCGGCGGCATTCCGGTGGACATCCAGCGGGACACGCTGTGGATCTCGGACGGGAACCAGTTGCGCGGAGCGGAGTCGGGCCTGCGCGGGCTGTGCCTGAGCCGCCCGGCGATCGAGGGCTACATCCGGGAGCGCGTCGCGGCGCTGCCGGGCGTCGAGATCCGGGCCGGGCACGAGGCCGTCGGCCTGCTGTCCACACCGGACGGTACGCGGGTCACGGGTGCCCGGATCCAGCCGCTCGGCGGCGCGGTCGAGGAGCTGGCCGCGGACCTGGTCGTCGACGCGACCGGCCGGGGCAACCGCGGCCCGACCTGGCTTGCCGAGCTGGGCTACGAGCCCGCCGCCGAGGAGCGCGTGGACGCCCACATGGTCTACGTGACCCGTGAATTCCGCCGTACGCCGGGCGCGTCCCCGTACGCGGCGCTCGTGCAGGCGCCCTGGCCCGGCCAGCCGTTCGGGGTGGTGGCCATCGCCGTCGAGGGCGACCGCTGGCAGGTCACGCTGCTCGGCTGCGGTCCGGGGATCACGCTGCCGGCCGAGCTCGATGAGTTCGTGGCGTTCACCGGGCGGCTGCCCGACCCCCGGGTCCACGAGATCCTGGCGAACGCCGAGCCGATCGGGGAACCGCACCGGATGCGCCTGCCGGTCAGCGTACGCCGGCGGTATGAGGACGCCCGCCGGCTGCCCGAGGGGTTGGTGTCCACAGGGGACGCCGTGTGCGCGTTCAATCCCGCGTACGGACAGGGGATGACGGTCGCGGCAGCCGAGGCGCTGACCCTGCGGGACTGCCTCGCGAAGGGCGTCGCCGGTCTGCCGCAACGGTTCTACCGGAAGGCCGCGAAGCTCATCGACACCCCGTGGGAGATCGCGGTCGGCGGGGACCTCCGCTTCGAGCACGTCCTCGGCCCGCGTACGCGCAAGACGGCGTTCATCAACGCGTACATCGGCAAGGTGCATCGGGCGGCGGTCGGCGACGCGGTGGTGGGGCGGGCGTTCCTGCGGGTGGCGAACCTGATGGCGGCGCCGCCGTCGCTGTTCGCGCCGGGGATCGTGGCGCGCGTGCTGCGGGGGAGCCGGCGGCCGGCGGCCGAGGTGTCGCGAGTGGCGGGCCGGCAGGCCGTCGGCGCGGCTACACGCCCAGTTCGCTGATGATGCGCGAGCTGGCGTCGGCCTTGTCGGTGCCGCCGATGCCCAAGGCGATCTCGATGCCCAGCTCCGCGCAGACGTCCGCCTCGGCGATCGTGGCGAGGGCGCTGCGGTCGCCGCCGTTGGCGAAGACGATCCGGTCGTCGGGGTGCAGCTTGCGGATCTCGGCGAGCGTACGCCGCACCGATCCGTCCAGATCGGTCGCGAGCAGGACCTTGTCCACCACGCGCAGGTTCTCGACGACCTCGGCGCGATCGGCCTCGCGGATGATCACCCGGCCCTTCTTGAGGACCTGCTGGTCGTCGTTGTTCACGATGACGATCAGCAGATCCGCCAGCGCCTTCGCCTCGCGCATCATGCGGACGTGCCCCACGTGCAGCGGATTGAAATAGCCGCTGACCACGGCGACCGTACGACTCATCGGGTGAGCTTACCCGAATCCGGAATTCGGAAGCATTGCTAACAGTCTATTGACTCGCCCGTGCCGCGATCGTACTGTGAGAGCGCTCTCTCACGGCTCCAGCCCTGGTGGCCCGTGAGGTGAGAGCGCTCCCCAGTCCCCCCTGGTGAGCGGACGTCCCCCACAGGGTCCGGCCCCCGCTCCGTCCCCGTTCGTCCCCCGGCCGGCCCTGATCCGCTTCAGTTCCGGATTGAGAGGGCTTCATGCGTACCCGCATCCGGGTCGCCGGCGCGCTGGCCGCGACCGTCCTGGCCGTCCCGCTGGCGCTCGCGCCGTCCGGGCCGGCCCTGGCCGTCGGGCCCGACCCGCTCCCCGTCACGGTCACCAACAGCACCGGCCGCGGCGACGCCGTCTACCTGTACGTGATCGGCGTACAGCTGTCCAGCGGCCGGCTCGGCTACGTCAACTCCGCCGGCGCCTTCACGGCGTGGAGCGGCGGCCAGCTCCCGCCGTCGCCCGCGCCCGACGTGTCGATCGGCGGCCCCGGCAACGGCGGCAGCACCACGATCCGCTTCCCGCGCGGCTTCTCCGGCCGCGTCTACTTCTCGCTCGGCCAGAAGCTCCAGTTCTTCCTGACCCCGGACGGGCTGGTGCAGCCCGCGCCCTGGGCGGCCGGCGACGCCAACCAGAACATCCTGTTCGACTGGAGCGAGTTCACCTACAACGACGCGGGGCTGTGGCTCAACAGCTCCCAGGTGGACATGTTCGCGGTGCCCCACGTGGTCACCGTGACCAACAGCGCGGGCGCGACGAAGCGCTCCGGCGAACTGGTCGCGAACGGCCGGGATGCCGTGATCAACGGGATCCGCGGCCAGTCCGGCTGGGCGAACACGGTCTACTCCCGGTCGGACGGCACGGTCCTGCGCGTCCTGGCGCCGGGCAAGGCGGCCGGGGCGGGCCTGTTCAGCTCGACCTACTACGACGGCTACATCAACTCGGCGTGGAGCGCGTACGCGTCGAAGACCCTGACCGTGGTGCCGTTCTCGGACCAGCCCAACACCAAGTACTTCGGGCGTACGAGCGGGACGGTCATGAACTTCACCAACTCGTCCGGCGCCCAGGTCGCCTCGTTCAACCGGCCGTCCAGCGCCGACGTGTGGGGCTGCGCGGGCAACCTCAACGCGCCCAACGACCAGGTCGTGGGGCCGATCGCGCGTACGCTGTGCGCGGCGCTCACCCGCGGCACCCTCGGCACGGTCGACACCCAGCCGAGCACCAACGCCGCGCAGTTCTACACCAACAGCCCCGCCGACCAGTACGCGAAGATCATCCACGCGAACATGTTGGACGGCAAGGCGTACGCGTTCCCGTTCGACGACGTCGGCAACTTCGAGTCGCTCGTGAACGACGGCGATCCGCGCTCGGCAAGCATCATCCTGAGCCCGTTCACCGGGGGCGGCGGCGGTGGCACCGGTGGCGGCACGATTCCGGCGACAGCCGGCACGATCACCGGTCCCGGCGGCAAGTGCGTCGACATCGCCGGCGACGACACCGGCGGCAACGGCACGGCGGCGCAGCTCTGGGACTGCCAGGCGACCGCGGTCGACCAGCACTGGACGCACAACGCCGACAACTCGCTGTCGACGCTGGGCCGCTGCCTGGACGTCAACGGCAACGGTACGGCGAACGGCACCCAGGTCGAGCTGTGGGACTGCAACGGGGTCGGCGGTCAGAAGTGGGTGCAGCAGGCCGACGGCTCGCTGCGCAACCCGCAGTCCGGGCGGTGCCTGGACTCGCCCAGCGGCAGCACGGCGAACGGCGCCCGGCTGCAGATCTGGGACTGCAACGGCTCGGCCGCGCAGAAGTTCTCGGCCAACGGCGGCGGCCCGATCCTCGGCCCCGGCGGCAAGTGCGTGGACGTCGCGGCCGACGACACCGGCGGCAACAACGCGGCGGTCCAGCTCTGGGACTGCCAGGCGGGCGCCGTCGACCAGCACTGGTTCCACCAGTCCAACAACTCCCTGCGTACGCTGGGCCGCTGCCTCGACATCGTGGCGGGCGGAACGGCCAACGGCACGCAGGTGCAGCTGTACGACTGCAACGGCACCGGTGCACAGACCTGGCAGCAGCAGGCGAACGGTTCGCTTCTGAACCCGCAGTCGGGCCGCTGCCTGGATTCCCCGAGCGGCAGCACGGCGAACGGGACGCGGCTGCAGATCTGGGACTGCAACGGGAGCGGGGCGCAGAAGTTCGCCCTCTCCTGAGCGACGGGGGCTGGGCCGGCCCTGGCCAGCCCAGCCCCTTTCTCCGCCGTGCTCGGGTCGCTCAGCTGTTCCTGGGCCTGCGGGCGATGAACAGCAGGTGCGTCTCCGGCCAGTCGACCGCTTCGCCGTCCGGCGTACGCAGGGAGGCGACGGGCGCGATGCGGTTGGCGACGATCCAGTCGTTGCGGCTGGGCGCGGAGGCGGCGTCGATCTCGAAGCCCGCCTCGGCCAGCAGCGCGATCCAGTCCGCGAATTCCAGGCCGCAGAACTGCTCCCGGGTCTCCGACAGCCAGTTGTCGGTGTAATCCTTGCGGGTCAGGAAGTCCATCGCCGCCCCCAGCGACAGCTGCACGTCCCGGGGATCCGCCGCCGCCTCGTACGCGACCTCGAACGCGAAGTCGACGGCGTACTGGTCGAACCGGGCGCGCGTCGACAACCCCCGCACGTACGCCGCGACCTCCGCCGACGACAGCGAAGCGAGATCGGGCCGGGGCTTCGCCGGATTGTCTCCGTCGTCAGTGGACAGACGCAGCACGACCGGCCGATCCTTGCCCGTCGGCCCGCAGACGTCGCTGTTGATCCAGACACCCCCGGGCACGGTGTGCTCGTAGATCGCCCGGGCGAACGCGAGCAGGGACTCCCGCCGGTTGCCGTACGACCAGATCTCGTGGGTCAGCGAGAACGTCATCGTCGTGTCGATCGACCGCGGCTGCAGGACGGCGCCGCCGAGCACGTTGCGGTGGTAGAAGAACACGTTCGGATTCCGGTACGCGCCCTGCGCCTTCTTGTGCCGGCACTCCTCGTACAGGTGGCGGGCGACCTCGACGCCGATCAGGTCGCTCTCGTGCAACGTGTCGTCCCGGTCGGCCTGCTCCAGTACGGCACCCGCACCGCAACCGATGTCGACGATGCGGCCGGGGCGGACGTGCGGGCGTACGAGCTGCCACTTGCGGGCCGCCCCGTCGGCGAACGCGTCGATGTACGTCCGGTAGTCCCGGGTCGCCGTCAGACCGCCCTCGTCGCCGACGACCGGATCGTTGACGACCGTCCGGACGAGATCGGCGAGCTGGTAGCGCGCGTACACGTCGATGGTGGCGGGGTGAGCCAGCTCCTGCCACGTCGGATCGCCGGACGCCAGCCTCAGCAGGACGTCCCAGGGGCGCTCGGGCTCCGGCCGGTGGGCGGGATCCGCCTCGACCCAGGCGATGTCGAAACCCAGCCGTTCATAGAGCGCCGACACGGCCGGGGTCGAGCACGCGACGATCGTGTCGTCGGGGGAAAGGTGCAGGCCCGCGTACACGTCGATGTTCTTGAGGGTGACCTCGGCGAACCGTTCGGTGGGCGCGGCGTCGAAGATCGGCACGACCAGCGAGCGCAAGCCGGCGAGCAGGGAGAACCGCTCGATCGCGGCCTCGCGCCGGTGGAACGGGACGGGGTTGCGCCTGGTGTTCTCGTGGTTCGCGGAGGTGACGGCCCAGACGATCGTGGTGCCGTCGGCTTCGGCGAGGCCGCGCAGATACGTTTCCTGGAACCTGGTCAGCAGGTGGTGGCGGCCGGGAAACAGTACATACGTCACAAGAGCACCTCCTGAGCAGGGAATACTTGCGCCGCGAATAGTAACGGGAGCAGGTGGGCGACGACGATTTCCGAGGCCTGCTTCGGATCCGTGTTGTCGGCGGAGTGGCCGGCGGTGATCGAGTACCCGGAATCTGTAGAAGTGGATCTCCATTGCTTGATCAAGAGCCGGGGATCTGCAAAAACGGGCCGCTTTTGACAGCATCCGGGTACTTGATCAAGCTTTCGCGCCTTGATCAAGCCGACGGCCCTGCGGCCGGTGATCGTTTACCGCTATCACGGCACTTCCGGCGCTCCCGGCGTGATCAAATACCGTCAATACTGCAGGAAAGCGCTCTCTTGCCGGAATAGCGGTATTTGATCAAGGGGATCGGCATCGCAGTGCCGTAATAGCGGTATTCGATCACGATCTTCCTTTCCGAACCGGAACCGCTACTGGACGGCCGAGTTCGCCGCGAGGAGGGTCGAGTACCAGGAGGACCACGGGTTGTTCGTCGCGGGGTAGTTCTCGATCGGCGTCGTGGCCAGGCTCGCGTCGTCGAAGTCCCAGCCGCGGACGATCTTTCCGGCCGCCCGCGACGACGTGATGAACGACTTGTTCGTCGCCACCGCCGCGTAGAACAAGGCACCTTCCTGGAGCAACGCCGAATCCCCGGCCTGGTACTCGTCGAACGCGATCTGCTGGTAGCTGATCCGCGTGGCCCCGACCCGATCAGTCGCCGCGCGCAGATACCCGTCCGACCCGACGGAGACGGTCACCCGGCCGACGCTGCTGGCCGAGGAAGTCGTGGCGTATCGGGCGTCGGACGTCTTGGCGTGCGTACCGGTGTTCCAGGTGACCGTCCCGGCCGACGCGTTCAGGGTGCCGTCCCAGAACCAGTTCTGGGAGTTCGACTGGCTGCGGTGGATCTCCCGGACGGCGGTGGACCCCGGGCCGACGAAGGCGATGGAGGGCAGGACGCCGCTGTCGTACTGGTGCGACGCCGACCAGGCGATGTCGCCGTCCGCGGTGATCTGGCCGACGTGGTACCAGAGGGTGCTCGCGCTCTGCGACTTGTGCACCTCGACGAGGTATCCGTTGTCGTTCAAGGCGATCGCCGGGGTGGTGCCGGAGTCGTACCGGCCGTGGCGCAGCCAGGTGACGCGTCCGTCGGCGCCGTACGCGCCGCTCCAGTACCAGAGGGTTCCGGATCCGGAGTCGTGCACCTCGACGACCTGGCCCCGGGCGTTGATCGCCACCGCGGGGTTCGCTCCCGTGTCGGCCTTGTACGCGGATCGCGTACCCGCGTCGCCGGACAGCAGGGTCAGGACGCGGCCGCGCAGCGACCCGATCGTGCCGAGGGTGCCCGGGACGTCCTTGGCCAGCAGGAGCTGCGCGCCGAAGGCGTCCGACAGTTCCTGGTTGACGGCGGCCAGGTTGCCGGCGGCGTACGAGGTGTTGTCGGTGAGGTCGTCTTTGAGGTCCAGCATCACGAGCAGGGGTGCGTGGTCGGGGTGCCCGGCCGACCAGGCGGCCACCGTCTGCAGCCAGGCCCGGAGGTTGTTCGTCGACGGGTTGCCGGTGTGGTCGACCTTGTCGCCCGGCGCGTCGTGGCCGACGGCGTAGTCCAGTGTGGACGCGTACCCGTTGTCGTGTATGTCGAATTCGAGGAAGCGTACGCCGTTGTCGAGCTGGTAGGTGATGGAACCTTTGGCGCCGTCGACGTTGCCGGAGTAGCTGTTGTGGGTGGCGCGGAAGACGGCCGAGGCGAACGGCAGGTCGTCGCCCGGCAGGGCGGCGGCCGCGGGGGTGGGGGCGGCCAGCAGCAGGGCCGCGGCGAGCGCGGCGGCGAGGGTTCTCACAAACCCCGGACGGTACGCCGTGACGGTGAAGGAAATCTATATCGAGGATGAGCGCTTGCCGACATGCCGGATGATGGGCGGGTGGCCGACACCGACCTGATGCGCGTGAGCGACTGGGTCGCGGACCGGTACGCGCCGGTCGGCCGCTGGCTGGAGCGGACCGAGGAGCGGCTGGACCGCACGGCCGCCGGTTCCGTACGCGAATGGGTGCGCCCGATGGCCGCGACGGTCGCGGCCGCGGTGCTGCTCGTCGTGGTCCTGCATCTCATGGTGGCGGCGCTGTTCACGGGCGGCCCGGTGGCGCGGGCGGCCGGGGCCGGGCTGTTCGCGGTCGTGGCGCTGGGGCTGCAGGTCGTCGTCATCCGCAACGTGCTGATCTCGATCGCCGAGCCCAGCCGCCGGCGCTACCTGCTCATCGCCTCGCTCGCGGCGGTGTCCGCCCTGCTCACGAGCGTCGGCGCGTTCGCGGCAGCGACCGCGGCCGTGCGGTCGCAGCCGCTCTGGCCGGCCGAGCGCGGGTTCCTGTGGCAGCTCGCGGACGCCGTTCCGCTGCTCGGGATTCCGGGCCGGGTCGGCTGGACCGAACCGCCGCTGCCGAACGGGTTCGGCTGGCGGCTCACCCTGCTGGCGTTCAAAATCATCGTCATCGTGCCGTTGCTGCGCCTGGTCGTCGCCCTGTACGAACTGGCCGAGGCGCAGCGCGGCGAGCCGCGGTCGCGGACGCGTACGTGGCGGCTGGGGGCGCTGCAGATCGAGGACGCGGGGGTCCTTTCCTCCTCCGCCGTCGCCGCCGGCTTCCTGTGGGGCGCCTTCGGCCCCGGCACCCCGCTGTGGCGCCAGGCGGTGCCGATCGGCCCGGCCGGCCCGCTGAGCCTCGTCGTGCTCATGGTCTTCGGCGCCCTGGCCACCCGCGCCTACTGGGGCGCGTTCCTCGGCACGCTGGAGGTCTTCGCGATCTTCCTCCTCGGCCCGCCGCGCCTGGCCGCCGTCCTCGCCGCGCTCTTCGTCTTCCCCTCCCATTCCCTGGGTACGCGTTGGCTGCCGTTCCTCGCGGGCGGCGGGTTCGGCGTACGGCTGGCGGTGTTCGGGCTGGCCTGGTCGGCGCTCTACACCGTGCTCGGTCGCGTGTGGATAGTGCCCGGCCTCGCCACGACGGCCATCGCCGCCGGCCTGCTGCTGCTGTTCGCGGGCGGCACCGCGCCGGGCCGGCTCTGGCTGCTCGACCACGTCCGGGGTACGCCGGGCGGCTTCGCCCTCGGGCCGGGCTTCGCGACGGCCGCGGTCTGGTACGCGCTCGCGTACGTGGCCGGGCTGGTCGGGCGGATGCCGGTGCTGGCCGGGCAGGCGGGCGGCCCCGGCACCAGGTACGAGCGGGGCTGGCTGGTCCGCCGCCTGCTCGACTACGCCTGCGCCGGTACGCAGATCCTCATCGCGGCCGCCGGTGCGCTCGTCGCCGTCCAGGGTCCCGGACCCGCCGGCCTGTACGCCCCGGCGGCCGTGGCCGCGCCCGTGGACGCGTGGCGGTGCTTCGAGTCCGCCGTGTGGAACACCGCCGACATCATTCCCGGCCCGGACATTCCGGCGGTGCTGGGCTGGCGGGCGCCGGCCGGCGTACCCGGGCCGGTGGCGGGGACGGTCGTGCTGCTGGCGCTGGTGGTCGTCGTGCTGCTCGCGGTGTTCCCGATCGCGCGCTCGGTCTTCGGCTGGGCCCGGTGGAAGGCCGGATCCGTGGCGGAGTCGCCGGGCCTCGCAACGCCCGAACTGCTGATCGGCCGGCTGCGGGCCGTGCAGGAGTTCGTCGCGGCGACACCGGAACCGGCCCGGCGCGGCGTACGCCTGCCGGAGTCGACACGGCTGGCCGAGACCCGCCACGAGCTGCGCCAGGCGGAGGAGACGCTGACCCGGCTGCAGGACGTCTGGGGCGTCGACACTCCCATGCACCGCTACGCCTGGTGGGCGTACGAGTGGACGCGGCGGGCGTACTGGGCGACCATCCACGGCAGCCGGACGCGGTTCGAGCTGCCGAAGGCCGAGGAAGCGCTCACGGAGCTCGACTTCTACGCGCTGCGGTGGCGTACCGCGCTGCGGGCCGTCAGCGAGGAAGGCGATCCGGTCGCGGTGTCGCCGAGCCGGCCGCCGGGGCAGCGCCCGCCCGGCGACGCCGTCGAGCCCGTCAGCTGACCGGTCCCGCCGTCCAGAGGCGGAGCTTCTCCGGGTTGCGGACCGCCCACATGCGACTGATGAGACCGTCGGCGACCTCGAACGCCATGACCGTCGCGGTCACGCCGTCCACCTGCGCGACGAGTCCGGGCTGCCCGTTGACCGTCGCCTCCATGATCGTCATGGCCGGCGCGAACTTCAGGATCTCGACGGCGTACCGGGCGATCTGGTCGCGGCCCACGATCGGGCGCGGCAGCGTGTTGACCAGGCCGCCGCCGTCGGCGACCGCGATCGCGTCCGGGTCGAGCAGGCCGACGAGGGCGGCGATGTCCTTGGCCGCCCAGGCTTCCTTGAAACCGCGCACGATCCCGGCCCGCTCGGCCGGCGGCGTCGGGGCCGGCTGCCCGGCCCGGATCCGGTGCCGGGCCGACGAGGCGAGCTTGCGGCACGCGGCCGGCGTACGCCCGGTGATGTCGGCGATGTCGGTGAAGGGGTAGCCGAAGACGTCGTGCAGGATGAACGCGACCCGCTCGGCGGGCGTCATCGCGTCGAGCACGACGAGGAACGCCATGTTGATCGACTCGTCGAGCGTCACGCGGTCGGCCGGGTCGGCGGGACCGGGCCGGGTGATCCAGTCGGTCGACGCGGGCACGGGTTCGGGCACCCATTCGCCGACGTAGCGCTCCCGGCGTACGCGGGCCGAGCCGAGCTGGTCCAGGCAGACGCGGCCGGCCACCTTCGTCAGCCACGCGCCGGGGGATTCGATGGCGGCCCGGTGCTCGGGCGTCTGGGCGTACCAGCGGGCGTAGGTCTCCTGCACCACGTCCTCCGCGTCTGCCACCGACCCCAACAGCCGGTACGCCATCCCGAGCAGCTGCCGGCGCTCGGCCATGACCGCGTCCAGATCCCCCACGGCGGTCTCCTTCCTTCGCACCGGCCGACGCCCCGGCTGACCTCCCTGACCGGCAGAGCCGCCGAAATGTGAGCTGGGTCGCCTCGCCTCACACATCCGCCCACAGTCTCGTCGGACCTGTGAGGCCACAAACATGATCAAGATTACCGGCCGACGAGCCGTCGTCATCCAGGAGGAATACATCATGATGCGCAAGGCGTACGCGGGACTGGCGGTTCTGCTCACGGTGCTGGTGGTGGCGCAGTTCTTCTTCGCGGCGAGCGGGGCGTTCGGCGCGGCGAAGGACAGCCACTCCTACGATCCGCACCACGCCCTCGGCTATGTGATCTTCAGCGTGCCGGTGCTGCTGACCGCGGTGGCGGCGCTCGGGCGGCTGGCCGGGCGGATGATCTGGCTCCCGCTGGTGATCGCGGGCCTGGTGTCGCTGCAGGTCGTGATCGCGGAGATCGCGAAGGGCCTGGACGGTACCGCCGGCGCGCTCGTGTTCGGCCTGCACGCGCTGGGCGGCCTGGCGATCATGGGAGTCACCGGGTTGATCCTGCGCCGCTCGCTGGCCAAGTGACGAGCCGACACAGCGGCCGGGCCCACACCGGGCCCGGCCGCGTTCCGCGGATCAGTACCGGATCGTGACGGTGGCCGTGCCGAGCACCGCCGGCAGCTTCGTGACGTCGACCTTGAGCAGCTCGCCGTCGTCCACCGCGCCGCTCGCGTCCAGGGTCTTCTGGTGCACGAGGTACGCGCCCGACGCCGACTTCACCGGCGCGCAGGCCGTGGTGTCGGACAGGCCCGACGCCTCGCAGGCGGCCTCGTTCTGGCCCAGCAGGTGGTCCACGCCGAAGTCGCTGTCGTTGGCGATGAACAGCGTCCGGCCGCCGTCGGCGGTGGCGACGCCCTCGATCTTGTCGTGGCCGAAGAACCGCCCGGTGGGGTCGAGCTGGTTCAGCACGGTGCCGATCTCCAGGTACGGGGTCTTGCCCACCGGCGTGATGCCGGCCTGGGACAGCAGCAGCCCGGCCTTGGCGGTGTTCGCGTCACCCACGTACGCGTCGATCGACTTCGGCCCGGCCGGGGTCGCGACCGTGTAGCCGAGCGGGTTCACGCCGTCGCCCAGCACGTCGGTCGCGCCGGTCAGGTCGATCTCGTACAGGTTCTTGAACGTGGCCGTGCCGGCCCCGCCCTGGGTGCCGTCCCGCTCGTCGACCAGGAACTTCGTGCTCGACAGGGCGGTGATCTCGCTGACCGCGCCGGCCGTCGTACCCGGGTTGGTGAGCAGGTACAGGTACTCGTGGGTCGCCTTCGTCCGCAGGTCGACGGTCACGATGCGGACCGGCGCCACGGCGGCCGGCTTGATGGTCTTGCCCTTGGCGTCGGTGCCGTAGTCCGGCACGGTCAGCGCGGACTGCATGATGCCGACGAGCGTGCGGCCGTCCGGCGTGACCGTCAGCCCCTCCATGCCCTTGTTCTTGGTACGCAGCTTCAGCTCGATCGGCAGCGGGTGCCGGGTGTCGACGGCGTGCCCGTTGCCGAGCCCGCCGCCGGTGTCGGCGCCCCACGGCGACAGCCGCTCGATCTCCTGGCCGTTCCGGTCGAAGTGCGTGATGAACGGCCCGTACTCGTCGGAGACCCAGAATGTGCCGTCGGCCAGCGCGACCAGGCCCTCCGAGTCGTACCCGTTGTCCGGGTCCAGCGTGGTGGAGGTGCCGGGAACCGCGTACGCCCGGGCGGGGTCGATGTACGTCCCGTAGATGTCCTCGGTCTTCTCCGCGCTCGCCGCGATCTTCGTGACCGGATTCGCCAGCCCGTTGTACGCCGATCCGTCCGGTGCGGACAGAGCGATCGTCCGGCGCAGCACGGCCTTGCCGCCGACGAGCTGGAACAGCCCGATCTGCGGGTTGAACGTCGGCTGCAGGAACACCTTCTGGTTGGCCGGGCCGAGGTCGTCGGCGTTCGGGCCCCGGTCGGTGACCCCGTAGAACCAGCCCGGCCGGCCGGGCGCCGCCACGAACGACGAGCCGAAGCCGCCGCCCGAGATCAGCGCGGCCGCACCGTCCGGGCCTTCGAGCTCGCCCAGCGGCGGGATCTTGTCCGCGCCCTGTACGGCGTCCTGGTAGACGGTGACCGCGTCGGTCGCGGTGTAGGTGAAGCGCACCGTGCCGTGGCTGCCCGCCACCGCCGGGGTGAACGTGTAGGAGCCGTCCGCGCGCACCGTCAGGCTGCCGGCGGCCGGATCGTCCAGCCCGCCCGTACGCACGACGGCGGTCGCGCCGAAGTCGTTCGCGAGGACGTTGCCCGTGACGGTGCCGCCACGGGCCACGGCGTAGTCGGCGTTCACCGCGAAGGGGTGGGACTGCGCGGCCCACCATCCGAACGGGTCGGCCCACGCGGTGGCGACCGACGCCGCCACGACGACGGCCACGGTGCCGCCGATGACTGCTGCCCGCTTGCGGGCCATGGGGTTGAGACGGGGGTTGAGACGCATGTCCGCAACCAAGCGCCGGCAGGCGAACCGAAGATGATCGGCCGGTGACCATCCCCTGTCGACTACCCCAATCATGTGCCACAGCCAGTGTGATCGGGGTCACGTCCGTAGCCGCAACCTCGGTGGCCGCCCGTGCGTGTCTTGTCGGCACTGAATGCGTCGACGGCGTGTTCTGCAGCACCGAATGCGTCAACGGGGGAGGGCGGGGGGTCGGCAAACCCTCCGCCCTGTGCGCACGGGGAGGTCTGACATACTCGGCGGCCCGACGACCGAGGAGGTCGAGTGAGCGGCCGGCGCGACTTCGCGGAGTTCTACACCGCGGCGTTCGCCCCGCTCACCTCGCAGTTGCACGCCTTCGTGGGCGACCACGCGGAGGCGCAGGACCTCGTGCAGGAGGCGTTCTGCCGGGCGCTCACCAAGTGGCCGACGGTGTCCACGTACGACGATCCCTTCTCGTGGGTCCGCAAGGTCGCCTGGAACCTGGCGATCTCGCGCTGGCGGCGGGCCCGCCGGCTCCGGCTGCGCCACCGCGAGCTGGTGCCGCCCGACGTGGAGCCGCCGACCGCCGGCGAGGTCGACCTGACCCGGGCGCTCGGCGAACTGCCGGCCCAGCACCGCCAGGTCGTGGTCCTGCACTACCTGGCGGACATGTCGGTCGCGGAGATCGCCGAGTTCACCGGATCACCCGAGGGAACGATCAAGGCGTGGCTGCACCGGGCCCGGCGTACGCTCGCCGGCCTGCTCGCGGCCGAGGACGAGGAGGTGCCCGATGTCTGACCCGCTGCACGAGCGGTTCGAGTCGTTCCGCACCGCCTCGATGGCGCGTACCCGCCCGCCCGGCGTCGCCGCGGCCCGCCGCACGATCGTCCGCCGCCAGCTCACCCGGGCCGGCGTCCTGGCGCTCACCGCGATCGGCCTGGCCCTGGCGATCTGGCTGCCGCCGGGCGGGGAAGGCGCGATCCCGGCGACGCCGAGCACGCCGCCCGCTGTCTCGCCGAGCCCCGCGGTCGTGAGCGCGTCCCCGTCGGCCGCACCCTCGCCGTCAGCGTCACGGTCCCCGCAGGACGACCGGCCGCCCTGCTCCATCGCGTACGCGGGGACGGCGGGAGCGCTGCTGCTGCAGAGCACCGACCCCGACACGTACGCGCTGCCGGCCAAGGTCGTCAGTGCCTGCCCGTCCATCTCGATCCAGCTGACCAGGGCCGTCTACGTCGGCGGCACCGACCAGGCCCCCGAGAACCTCAGCCGCTACCGGACGGTGACACGCGTACTGTCGGCCGCCCATCCGACGGCCACGCTGCCGGCACCCGCCCGGCCGGACGGCACCTGCTACAGCGCGCTGGAGGTCACCGTCTCCGGGGCGGGATCACTTCCGGCCGTACTGCCGAACCCGATCCCGGAGCTGGCCGGCACCGGCAGCCAGGACGGCCTGAACCGCTACTTCGCGAACCGGGGTCACGGCGTACTCGGCGTCTCCTGGGCCGAGCCGTCCTGCTGATCGCGGACGGCCCGGTTCACACGGACGACGCGTACCAGGGCACCGGCGGCGGCCAGGGCGATGCCCACGACCACGCACGCCGCGAGCAGAGTGGACAGTCCGGACCGCCCTGATCCGGCGGCGAGGTCCGGAGTGGACGATGAAGGCGATGGTGCCGGAGCGGCGGTCGTGACCAGTCCGGCCGCCGGCGACGGGGTAGCCGTCGGTACCGTTCCGGCCGGCCTCGTCCCACCGGAACGGTGTCCCTGGCCGGCGTACGGCGCGGGCGCGTACGCGAACGAGATCTGCCCGACCTGCCCCAGCGCGGCCGCGCACCTCGGCGAGCGGAAGGACGCGTACGCCGCGTAGTCGCCTTCGGGGGCGCCCGGCGGGAACGACATCCACACGTTGACGGAGTGGTGCGAGCCCGGCGCCAGCGCGGGCAGCGACTCGGCCGCCGTGGCCCAGTAGGGTTCGGCCCGGGCCACCCACGTCAGGTCCGCCTGCCGCCACGCCGACCCGTCGAGGTTCCAGTAGACGGACGGCGGGAAATCCTCCGCCGCGTGCCCGGGATCCGGCGAGTCCCCGGGTGTCGGCGACATCGTCGCCGAGGGCTGCGGGGACGGCGACGCGGTCTCCCGCGCCGGCGGGATGATCTGAAACTCGATGGTCAGATCGGTGAGGCTCACGGCCGTCGTGTTGAGAATGGTCGTTCCATTGTGGACTGCCTGATTCGGTTGCCGGGCGGCCTGACCGGCCGGTGCCGTCGGCCCGGTGATGTCATCGTCACCGCAGGGCGCCGGCAAGGGAGAAGGGCTCGGCGAGGCCGCGGGCGGCGCCGCGCTCGGCGAGGGCGAGGAGGCGGCCGCGGGAGTGCCGGCGATCAGCGGCACCGAAGTCAGCATCAGCAGGTACGCGCCGGTCCGGAGGATCGCGTCTGTGGACCGCACGCCGTGCCTCCCGTTCACCTGGCCGGAAACCGCACGATAACAGCTCATGTCAGGGTGGAGGACCGCCCCCGATGGACTCGGTCCTCCACCCGTTTCCTGTCGCGGCGGCCCTAGACGCAGGTGAAGCAGCGCGGGTCGTTCGGGATGCCGCCGCCACCCGTGCCGATGGTGGTGGGCGGCGTGTAGGGGACGAGGACGCGCGGGTCGTCGGTCGCGATCGGCGCGAACGACGCGTCGTGGTCGCCCACGGGCGTCACGGCGAAACAGGCGACCCGGTTGCCGGGGGTGCCGTTGACGCAGAACGCGGTGAGGTTGGCCCAGGAGCCCCCGGCACCGGTCAGGGTCTTGGTGATCGAGAACTGGAACCGGTTGGGGAACGAGGCGAGCGAGCTGGCGTGGGCGTCGACCGTGGTGTAGCTGACGACGGCCCAGTAGACGCTCGAGGACGGCGTGTCCACACCGGGGCATTCCTGCAACCAGCCGGAGATCGTGGTGGAGCCGTCCACGGTGGGCGGTGCGGATGTCACCGCCCCGATCGCGCAGGTGCCCGCGAAGCCGCGCCGCCACTCCCACGGATGCAGCGGTACGCCGATCGTGGCGTGGGCGGGTACGCCGGAACCGAGCACGGCGACGACGGCGAACGCGGCGGCGAGAAGGATCCGTTTCATGAGGGGTTCTCCTTGTGAGGCTCGGCCGACAGCGAGACGGCGCGCGCGGCGCCGAGCGCGATGCCCAGCTGGAATCGGTTTTCCACGCCGGCCTTGTCCATGAGGCCGCGCAGGATGGTGGAGACCGTCCGCTCGCTGATACGCAGCGCCCGGGCCGCCGCGGCGTCGGAGTGCCCATGGGCGAGGAGGTTGATGAGCTGGCTTTCGCGACCGGAGAGCTCGATCATCGGCATGGTGGTCTCCTTGAGTTCGTGAGCTTCGTCCCAGGACTTCTCGAACAGCCCGACGAGACCGCGAACAATCTCGATGTCGGCGACTTCGAGGTATCCCCGGTCGTAGTCGTGCTGGTCGACGGGGAAGAGGGCGACGACCTGGTCCACGATGATCAGCTTCATCGAGAGCCGGTCCGCTTCGCGGTAGAGCGCCTGTTGGGGCTGCCCGACGAGTTCCGCCGGATCCACGCAGCCGCTCACCCCGATCTCGCGTACGGTGATGCCGCGGTCGAGCAGCGTCTGATCCATCGGCGCCGCGGCCTGGGCCGACGACGACTCGAACGAGACCTCCGGATTGATCACCAGATGCTCGGCACTGGCCACGGTGACCAGCCGGCCGAGACGGTCCCGGGTGGCCTCACGCGTACGCAGATGGCGGATGCCGGGTCCCAGCATGTCGGCCAGTCCCCGCAGATCGGGCGCGCCCGCGGGATCGAACGAACCCCGTCGCCGGTTGCGGTACGCCTCGTCCAGCCGGCGTACGAGGGGCGCGGGATCGTCGGCGTACCAGAGGCCGTCGGGGGTCCGGCTCAACGCGTGCAGGCCGCAGAGTTCGGCGAGGGCGACGCGTACCTGCCGGATGGGTACGCCCAGGTCGGCGGCGAGCGCCTCGGCCGTGCGGCCCTGCGTCGTGCGCAGGGCCCGGAACATCAGATCGGCCAGTGCGCCGACGCCCCACCGGGTGAGTGACGGCGTGGCCACGGCGGTCACCAGCTCGTCGGATCTGCCTTTGCCCATCGAAGGCCCCCCTTGTCGTCCGGGGGAATACCATCATCCAGGGCAATCAAGGTCCAGGGCGTGACCGAACTGTGATGTGGTGCTGCGGGATTCCGCATCACCACAGTTCACAGCGGTTGGCCGGGCGGACGCCCGGCGCCGCGATCGTCAGCCGATGTCGGTGAGCGTCCGCTCCACCGCCGCGAGTCGCTGGTCCACGGCGGCCAGCTTGTCCGCCAACTGCTGGTTGGCCGCGGTGCTGGCTTCGAGGGCGGCCCGCAGCTGCCCCGCGTCCTCTTTGCGGGTACGGCCCGTGACGGCCCAGCCGACCATGACCACCGCCCAGGCGATGATGCCGACGCTGCCGATGATGACCCAACCGTCCATGTTCTCGAACATTCCTTCCTTCAGGTGAGGGGCTGTCCGGCGGTGCCGGGCCCGCTGCTGCCGGCGGCCTCGCCGCCGCTCGGGTCGCTCTCCTTCAACGGGCTGCGCGCCACCGCGTCCACGATGGCGGCCACGTCGATCGTCAGGCTGAAGTCGACGACGTCGAAGTACTTCAGCGCCTTGCCGTCGGCCGACAGTTCCAGGTGCCCGGTCAGGAAACCGGCCTCCTCCAGCCGCCGCAGGTGCATGTAGAGCAGCGGCCGGGACAGGCCGAGCCGGCGCGCCAGCTCGCTGACGTGCGTCGGCTGCTCGGCCAGCGCCGACAGGATGCGCAGCCGGTGCGGATTCGCGATCGCCGCCAGCCGTTCCACCAGCCCGTCCACATCCATTGCCGCCACTGATTTCAGCCCCGCTCGTCACGTGTAAGAAGATTCTTACACGTGGCCGCAAGAGTCGGCAACGAGGATGTCGCGTACGTGACGTTCATCGGCTGCGCGACAGCTGAAAAGCACGTCGGGCGGCCCCAGTAGGGAACCGCCCGACGTCCCGGCGTACCCGTCAGGCGTACGCCTCGAATTCGTAGATGCGGGTGGCGGCATTGCCACCCTGCTCGCCGTTGATGACGGCGAGCTTGATGTAGCGGGCCGTGACCGACACCGGGTGCGTGGTGACGCTGGCGGTGTTCCCGCGGACCTGCACCGCGGTGGTCCAGGTGGTTCCGTCGGCGGACGTCTGGATGTCGAAGTCCTGGGTGTTGAGGGACGTCGACTCGCCGCCGGCCCCGGCGTGGCGCACGGTGAAGGAGCTCAACGTGTACGCCTGCCCGAGGTCGACCTGAAGGAACTTGGTGGCCGCCGTGGAGCAGAACTTGTCGCTGCTGCCCCCGGAGACCGAGCCGTTGACGGCCTTGGCCGGGGCTTCGTTGGTGTTGCACGCCGCCGAGCCGGTGGCTGTCTTGTTCAGCGCCACGTTCGTCACCGAGCCCGAACCGGGCGTGCCGTAGACCTCGAACTCGTAGATCCGGGTCGGTGTCGCGCTGGTCTGCGTGCCGTTCAGGACGTTCATCCGCACGTACCGGCCGGTCGCCGTCACGGCGTGCGTGCTGACGTTGGCCGTGTTGGCGCGGGCCTGGACCACGGTCGTCCAGGTGCTCCCGTCGGCGGACGTCTGGATGTCGAAGTCCTTGGTGTTCCACGAGGCCGACTCGCCGCCGGCGCCCGCGTGGCGGACGGTGAACGACGAGATCGCGTAGGACTGCCCGAGGTCGACCTGCAGGTAGGCCCCGGTGGCCGCGGAGCAGAACTTGTCGCTCGTGCCGCCGGTCACCGATCCGTTGACCGCCTTGGCCGGGCCCTCGTTGGTGTTGCAGGCGGCCGAGCCGGTGGCGGGCTTGTTGAGGGCGACGTTCGGCGGGCCGCTCACGGTCGTGTCCCACGACGGCGGGGCGTCGGCGGCGGCCGCACCCCAGGTCGTGCTGGCCGTGGTGGCGAGCGTGAGGTCGACCGTGCCGCCGCCGGCGACCATCGACTCGGCGAGCCACGGCTTGGTGGACGTCGTCCCGTTGACGGCGGCGGACTGGATGTAGAAAGTGGACGCCGACGCGTTGGGCGCGTTCACGGTCAGCGTGATCCCGTTGCTGCGGTGGATCACGACCTGCGGGAAGAGCGGCGCGGCGAGGAGCAGTTCGGCGCGGCCGGGCGCGAGCGGTTGCAGGCCCATCGCCGACCACGCGTACCAGGCCGACATGGCGCCCAGGTCGTCCTGGCCGGGGATGCCGCCCGGGGTGTTGGACCACAACGTGTTGAGGACCTGCCGCACGGTCTGCTGGGCCTTGTACGGCTGGCCCGTGAAGTCGTACAGCCACGGCGCGCCGATCGACGGCTCGTTGGACAGGTCGGACTTGGTGCCGCCGGCCCCGCTGAGCGCCCAGCTGCCGTCGGTGTTGTGGAAGAAGGTGTCCAGGCGGCTGTTGGTGGTGGCGTTGCCGCCCATCTTGTCGGCCAGGCCGCGGACGTTGTGCGGCACCATCCACGTGTACTGCGCGGCGCTGCCCTCGGCGAAGCCGTCGTCGTTGCCCGGGGTCAGAGCCGGCCAGGTACCGTCCTCGCGCCGGTTCTGGATGTAGCCGGTGCCCGGGTTGAACACGTTCTTCCAGTACTGCGACCGGGCCAGGAAGGTCTGCGCGGTCGTGGTCTGCCCGAGCCGCCCGGCCAGCTGCGAGATGCCGAAGTCGGCCACCGAGTCCTCCAGCGACTCGCCCGCGCCGCCCCAGGCGTTGCTGCTCTCGGGGATGTAGTGCACGCCCAGCCACTTGTCGAGTGACGGCCGCTCACCGACGACCATCACGTTCCAGCCCTGGTTCGACAGGTCGGCGCTGGTCACCGTGGTCGCGGCCGACGTCATGGACGCCAGCGCCCCGGCCGCGTCGAAACCCGTGCCGCCGAAAGCGTAGATGCTCGGCACGGCCGCGTGCGCGGGATCGCCGGTCATCACGTGCGTACCGCCCTGGTTGTGGGTCCAGCGGTCCCACACCCCGCCGTTCTGGTTGGCCTGGTTGTACAGCGACTGCGCGATGTCCGCCCCGATGTCGGGTCGCAGCAGCGTCACCAGCTGCAACTGTCCACGATAGACATCCCAGCCGGAGAAGTTCGCGTACTGCGCCGTCTGTCCGGATGCGACGGTGTGCACCTGCTGGTCCATGCCGACGTACTGGCCGTTGCGGTCGCTGAAGACGTTCGGGTGCAGCAGGCTGTGGTAGACCGCGGTGTAGAACGTGCTCTGCTGGGCCGCCGTACCGCCGGTGATCTCCGCCCGGCCGAGTTCCGTGTTCCACGCGTTCGTCGCCGCCGTCCGTACGCTGTCGAACGTCGTGCCGGCCGGGTTCTCGCCGTTGAGGTTCGCGGTGGCGTTCGCGGCACTGACATACGAGACGCCGACGCGCAGGCCCACGGTCCGCCCGGAGGACAGGTCGAACGACACGTAGGCGCCCGATCCCTTGCCGGCGACCGGCCAGCCGTCGGTCCCGTAGGTGGTCGCGCCGCTCGCCGACGTCGTGCCGGCGCGCAGCGTACCGTCCTGCCAGGTGCCCGTGGAGGCGAACGGCTTGTCGAACACGGCCGTGAAGTAGAGCGTGTAGTAACTGCGCCGGTCGACGGTGTTGATGTAGCCGCAGAAGTTGCCGCTGGTCACCGAGCCGCTGATGGTCTGGTTGGCGGCGTCGACCGTCACGTTGGCCGCACTCGACCCGACCTCCGAGTTCGACGTACGCACGAGCATGCTCGCCGTCCCGGCCGGATAGGTGAACCGCCCCGCCCCGGTACGCGTCGTCGCCGTCAACTCGCTGTCCACACCGGATCCGAGCAGTACGCGGTAGTAGCCGGCCGTGGCGGTCTCGTTGGCGTGCGAGAACGAACTGGCGTACGTGGCGTCGGTCGTGTCCGCGCTGGGCGAGGAGTTCACCGTGCCGAGATAGGGCAGGAACGGGATGTCACCCGAGGCGCCCGCGCAACCGGTGCCCGACAGGTGGGTCAGGCTGAAGCCGCGGATACGGGTGACGTTGTAGGAGTATCCGCCCGGCTCAGGCGTACGCGTCTGGTTGCCGCCCGTGTTCTCGGGGCTGAACTGCACCATCCCGAACGGGACGACGGCGCCGGGCAGGGTCTCGCCGTGGTTCGAGGTGCCGACCAGCGTATTGACCAGGCCGGCCGGATTGGCGACCGCGGCGTACGCGGGGGCGGGCAGCCCGACCAGGCCGCCGGCGACCAGGGCGAGCGCGGGGATGAGGGACCTTCGTAGGGGCATCGTGTCCTCCGGAGGGGGAGCGTCAGACAACGTTGTCATGAGAAGTAGCCATCAATATGAACCGATCCGTGAGGCGCGTCAACCCGTGCGGGTGCCCGTCGTCGGAAATGCCATGCGCGTGGCAGCCGTCGGTGCCGTCGTCGCCGCCGCAACCGTCGGAGTGTCACAGTCGCCGGTGGCCAACACGTCCAAGGCGCTGTGCCAGGTGGGAGACGTCGTGCTCAGCGGCGGGTACGCGGTCCTGAACCACTGATTCCGCGCAAGGAGGCGAAGGCGGGATGCTCGCGCCGGCGAGCGCCCCGACCTACCGAGCCTGATCCGAAGTGGATGATGCGGTCGGGAGGGCCGCGGCCTGTGCGGCGTTGACGATCGACAGCAGCAGGAGATCGGCCGCGAGGGCCGGCACGGCGCCGAACTGGCTCAGCGTGAACTTGAAGACCTGGCCCACGATCAGGTCGATGCTCAGAGCGATGCCGAACCACCGCAGCGCGGCCGCGCGGTCGCGGCGAAGCCGGATGCTGCCCGCGATCCCCAGCGCGGTCATCACGACCGCCACCAGGACCGCCACGATGGCCGGACCGGTCTCGCGGCGGCGTCCGCCATCGACGATGGCGCCGATGACCAGGAACAGCACGGGCTGGGCGATGATCCAGCCGGCCGCCGCGCGGATGGGCCAGCGCCGCCGGGCGAGCCGGTCGCGCGTGGTGCGGGCCCAGTCCGCGACGCGGCGCCACGGTCGGCCGGCGGTCTCCTCACCTGGGGGCAGCGCTTCCAGCAGGTGGAGCACCGCACGGTCCAGTTCGTTCTCCGGTACGCCGATCGACCGGATCGCGTCCGCCCGCTGGTGTGCGGTCACCCCGAAGACGATCCCGCCCAGCGCCATGTCCAGCGCGTCCGCGCGTCGCTGGCTGCGGGTCGGCGCGGTCCGGTTGCGCAACCGGCGGCCCAGCAGGAGCAGGAGCGCGAAAACCAGGTAGATGATGCTCGCTGCCGGCCGGTAGAAGTAGTCGTTGTTCTGCGTGAGGAACTTGCCGACCTCGTCGAGGAAGAGCCCGAAGCCCACCCCGCCCACGACCGCCGCGGCGAATCGGGCTGGTCGTCCATAGAGGATGGTGGCCGCCCCGATCGCCGCGCCCATCAGCAGGCCGCCCCACAGTACGTGCGCGACGTGCAGGCCGCCGACGCCCAGCCGCGGATAGCCGGTCATGCCCAGGTAGGCGCGGATCAGCAGGACGGTGCCGATCCCGGCGAGCACGAACGCGCGCAGGTAACGTGCCGCGTTGCCGGCGCGTGCCGCTCGCCACGGGGCTGCTGCTCGACTCAGGTCCAAGGCCACCCCGCCAGCATTCTCCAACCTCGGCCGGGCCGACATCGGGAAGTACCCGGACCGTGCCACCAGGGTTGTGCCTTAGGAGTCGCGCGGTTGCCAGTGGATCGGGTGCCCGGTCGCCGCCCGTCCAGGCGACGACCGGGCCGCACGGTCAGGGACCGGTGCAGGGTGTTCCGTTGAGGGTCACCAGGGACGGCTTCGGCCGGGCGTACGCGCCGCTCATGGTGGCGTTGAACCCGATGTACGCCGTGGCGCCCGGCTGGAGCTTGGCGTTGTAGGACTCGTTGGCGGCCGAGACGACGGCGCCCGCCTGGGTGACGCGCCCCATCCACGCCTCGCGGATCTTCTGGTCGCCGGTGAACGCGAAGCGGACGGTCCAGCCGTCGACGGTGCTGCCGCCGGTGTTGGTGACCGCCAGCTGCGCGGTGAAGCCGGAGCCGTCGGCCCAGGCGCCGTAGTCGTCGTAGGTCACCCGGCAGGACGGCGCGGCGGGCGGCTGGGCGCTGCCCTGATCGGCGAGGAAGGACGACAGCCACGCCAGCGAGGAGTTCCAGTTGACGGCCACCTCGTTGGTCGCGTACGACTGGATGTCGTCGACGTAGCAGAACATCGGCTTGCAGCCGGCCAGCAGCTGCTGGGCGAACGGGTCGTCGAGCCCGGCGTTCGCGCCGCCGGCGAGGGAGCCGGGCGGCGGGTGCGGCAGGGTGGCGTCGAGTTCGTGGCTGTAGATGCGGGTGTGCTGGTTCTCCGACGCGTGCTCGCCCCAACCGGTCACGTAGGACTGGTTGAGGGCGTTGCGGCCGAGGATGTAGTCCATCGACTGCACCGCGCCGTCCCGGTACGCGCCGACGCCGGACAGGTCGTACGCCGTCGCCAGGACGATCGCGTTGTTGATGATGTTGCTGTTGCCGCCCCAGAAGTAGGATCCGGCGTTGCCCGGCATCGGCAGCCCGTACGCCTGACCGGCCTGGGTCGTGAGGTACGCGTTCGCGGCGGTGAGGACCGACTGGCGGATGCGGGTCCTGTCGGCCGCCGGCAGTCCACTCGGGACGGTGGCCAGGTCGAGCCGGCCGAGGGCCGCGGTGCTGCCCCAGCCGAACCCGGTCGGGCTGAACACGTCACCCGTGTTGTAGGCGGAGCCGGTGACGTCGGCGAGGTAGGAGGCCGCGCCCGTCGTCAGGTACAGCTCCGCCGCCGCCCAGTAGAACTCGTCGCTGACGTCGTTGTCGCTGTAGGTGCCGCCGCCGGTGCCGTCGTTCGGGTCCGCGTAGACGGCCGGGTGGGCCTTCGCCGCCGCGTACGCCTTCTTCGCCGCCGCCAGCGCCCGGTCGGCGAACGCCTTGTCGTACGGTGCGAACAGGCGCGCGCCCTGCGCGGCGACGGCCGCGAGGTTGAGGGTGGCGGCCGTGGACGGCGGGTGCAGCTCGCGCGGCTGCGGGTCGTCCTGCGGTTGCAGCGGCAGGCCGGTCCAGTTGCGGTCGTGCACCTTGTGATGCACCATTCCGGCCAGTGCCTGGCCGTCCGGGACCTGCATGCGCAGCATGAACTCCAGCTCCCAGCGCGCCTCGTCGAGCACGTCCGGCACGCTGTTGCCCCTTTCGGGTACGCGCAGCGTGGAGTCGCCGAGCCCGGCACCGAACCGGCCGGTCGGCGCGGTCTTCGTGCGCTCGTACGAGCTGAGGAGCTGGGCGGTCGCGATGCCGCCGTTGACGACGTACTTGCCGTGGTCGCCGGCGTCGTACCAGCCGCCCCGGACGTCGAGGCGGTAGTCGCAGCCGCCGGCCTGGCACGGCACGCTCGTGTCACCCTGGTTGGGGGCCACGCCGAGGTGTCCGGCCGGGCGGGCGTACTGGGCACCGACGAGGGAACCGTCGATGGCGATGCCGCTGCGCTGGATGTAGAAGAACTGCAGGGAATCCGAGCGCAGCTGCTGGTACACGGCACCGATGTCGAACGGGTGGCTCGTCTCGCCGTCGGCCCTCAGCGTGTAGCCGGTGCCCGTGGTCGCGTACGCGCTGAAATCGATCGTGTGGACGTTCTGCCCGGAGGCGGCGTCGAGGCCGCGCGGGGCCGTCTGGCCGGAGGCGACGACGGAGCCCGCGGCGTTGCGCAGTTCCCACGGCAGCGCGGTGGTCGCGGTGGTGACCAGCGTGGCGTTCTTGGGCCCGGTCGGCAGGTAGCCGACCTGGTTGACCCGTACGCGGGGGCCGGTGTCCGGCACGTAGGGCGGCTTCTCCTCGCCGCCGAGCAGCGAGACGTTGTCGAGGCACAGCGTGTACGCCGAAGCGTTGCCGCCCACCTGGAACGCGACCTGCGCGGCCGTGGTGTCCTCGGTGGCGGTGAACGTGTACGCGTAGTGCCCGCCCGCGGCCGTCATCGGTATGTCGCGGACGAAATAGGAGGTGTACGGCGCCGCGCCGAGCTGGACGGCGACCCGCACGGTGGCAGCGGGATCGGCGGCGGCGTCGAAGGAGAACGCGTACTCGTGCCCGGCCAGCAGCGTCACGTCGTTCTGGCCCACCCCGGCGTCCCACGGATTGGCCAGCCCACCCGGTACGGTCGTGCACAAGCGGCCGTCGACGACTCCGGTCCCGGTGGTGCCATAGGTGTACCAGCCGGAGGTTCCGTCGGTGAATCCGCCGTTCTTGACCTGCTCGGGTCCGCCGCCCGTACCGGAGTCCACACTGGACAACGAGACGTCGTCCAGGCAGAACGCGTACGCCGTCGGGGCGCCGAGCTGGAAGGTCAGCGTACCGTTCGCCGAGTCGAGCCCGGCGGTGAACGTGTAGGTGAACGTCTGCGCCGCGGGCGTGAGCGCGACGTCGCGGGACAGGGCCGCGGTGTAGGGCGCCTCGTTCAGCTGGACGTTGGCCTTCACGGTGGTCGCGACGCTGGCCGAGGCGGAGAATCGCAACGTGTAGGCGGCGCCGTCGATCAGCGGGATGCCGTTGTCGCCGATGCTCACGTCCCACGGGTTCGTGCTGCCGGCCGGGACGTTCGCGCACAATCGTCCGGAGTCGACGGTGAGGGCGGTGTTGGCGGTCGCCCACCACGGGTCGGTGCCGCTGTCGAAGGTGCCGTTCGTGATGTGCTCGACCGGCGCCGCGTACGCGGGCACCGCCGAGGTCGCGGCCGAAGCCATGGCGAGGAGGGCGGCGCCTACGGCACCGCCGATCCGCCGGAAGGCATGAGGCATGGGGCGGTCCTTCCTGCAAGAATGCTGGGAGCGCTCCCAGACTGTGGGAATAGTGCCAGCGCCGTATGTTCATGTCAATTGATGAATCACCGGCCCGGGCTGCGGTCGCCCCTTGCCCGCCGGCGGTCCTTCGCCTTTCGGCAAGCCTCCGGCGGATCTCGGCGAGCACTCCGCGGACCCGCGAGCCGGGAAAGTTACGCCGCTGGGAAGCCGCTGCCCCGGAAGCCGTTCGGGATCGCCGGCAACCGGCCGCCGAGAATCAGTTCGGCAGGGAAAGGTTGCGCACCAACTGCGTACGCGAGGTGACGCCGAGCTTGGCATAGATGCGGGTGAGGTGCGCCTCGACAGCGCTGATGCTGATGAACAGCCGGTCGGCCGCCTGCCGGTTCGTGCACCCGGCCATCACCAGGTCGACCACCTGCTGCTCGGTGGCGGTGAGCCCGGTGCCGCCCGCGGGGTCCGCGGCGGTACGTCCGCCGACGCGGGTGACGTCGGCCCGGGTCGTGCGGGCCAGCCCGAGCGCGCCGAGGCTCTCGAACCGTTCGGCCGCATCCTGCAGCAGTGTTCGCGCTTCCCGGAAGCGGCGCTGCCGTCGGCGTACCGTGCCGAGCGCGGCGATCGTCCTGGCCTCGTCGAACGGCAGGCCCAGATCGCGGTAGCGGGTGAGTGCATCGGTCAGCGCACTCTCTGCCGCGTCGTCGGCGCCGGCCGGGGGAGCCTTCGCGGTGCCGGAGGCGGCGGCGATCCCGGACGCGGACAGAAGGATGCCCCGGGCCCGGGCCACGCCCGCGCGCGCCCACGGGTGCTCCAGCGCGTCGGCCGTCTCGTCCAAGCGCTGCAAGGCTTCTCGGGCGTCGTCCAGCCTTCCCGTTCTCACCAACGCCTCGACCAGGTCCGGCCCGACCGGGAACACGCCCGGGTCCCGGAAAGCGCCGGCGGCGGCGTCGGCCGCGACACTGGACAGCAGCGCGACCGCGGCCTCGGCGTCGCCGTCGAAGAGCGCTGCCTGCCCGGCGGCTCGGCGTGCCTCCAGCAGATGCCAGAACACCGTCCCCGCGCGGGATTCGGCGGCCAGGACGCCGAGCTGCCGCAAGGCCTCGGTCGCCAGCGCCCGGTCACCGGTCCCGGCGGCGACCGAGGCCCGTATCCGGCAGGCGACCAGGGCGGGTACGGCATCGGTGAGCTCGTCGCGCAGCCGGGCGGCCTCGACCCAGTCCCCGACCCGGATGGCGGTCTCGAACAGGTGCAGCGTGAAGATGCTGACCGAGGTGTCCTCCTCACGCTCGCGGGCGAGCTGCTGCAAGTCGCCGAGGAGCCGTCGGGCGCGGGCCGTCTCACCGCGCCACACGGCCCGCACCGCCCGGACCCGGTCGCCCTGGTCATAGAGCGCGAGGTCGGACAGCGTCGCCGGACCCAGCACCGCGAGCCGCGGCTCCGGGTCGTCGCCGAGCAGGGCACCCATCCAGGCCGCCTCGCTGACGGCGCGGGCATGCGAAGCCCGGTCGTCCAGGCCGGCGCTGATCTCGACGGCCTCGACCGTCCACAAAAGAGCCTGCGACACCGGTACGATTCCGTCGGCCACACCGGAGTTCGCCCGGTGGGAGAGGACTTCGGCCCGCAGCCGCGGATCGGCTTCGGCGAGCACCTCCTCATACTGCTGCGGCGACAGCTTGGCATCCGTCATCTGGGACATCCGTAGCCGGGCCTGGGCGCGGAGCGTTCCCGGCGGGAGGGCCGGCAGCTGCGGTGCCAGCAGCGCGAGTCCGGCCTCGTACTGGCCCGCCCACATGTACCGGTCGGCGGCCAGGACGAGGCGCCCGTCGCGGCGCGGGTCGGCCTCGGGGGTGAACCGCCAGGCCTGCTCGGACAGCTCGGCCGCGGCGCGTACGCCACCTCGGTCGATGGTCTTCTCCGCGACGCGCAGGAGTTCGTCGGCGACGGCGGCGTCCGGCGGGATCGTGCCCAGCGCGCGGTGGCGGACCTGCTCCTCGATGTCGCTGATGGTGTCGGCGAGCAACCGGTGCACCTGCCGGCACGACGAGGGCTGCGCGTCGGCACGCGCGACCGCGCCGATCAACGGGTGCGCGAGGCGTACATGCTCGGCCTGGATGACGAGCAGGCCGGTGGCGACGGCGTCCTCGAGACCGTCCTCACCGGACTCGCCTTCGCCGTTGCCGTCATCGGCCAGTACCTGCCGGATGAGCCCGAGGCGGGGGTTGCTCACCAGCGACGTCACCAGCACCGCCCGCCGGGCGCCGGCGGACGCGGCCGCCAACCGCGCGCTGACCAGGGCACGCAGGGAGGTGGGGATGGGCAGCTCGGCCGCCGGGCCGATCGGCTGGTCCGCTCGCCGCAACGCATCCGCGATCTCCAGCGCGAAGAGCGGATTGCCGCCGGACAGCTCGTAGACTCGCCGCGCGAGGCGTGACGGAAGGGGGCGGTCGATGAGCCGGCGAATGGCGTCCGGCCGTAGCGGTTCCACCTCGACGGTCTCCACCGGCGCCCGCAGAGAACCGAGACGGGGCGCGAGGCCGTCGGTGTAGGGCACGTCGGCGCGGTCGGTGCGGCGGGTCAGCAGGACGGTCACCTGCTCGCCGCGCAGCCGCCGTATCGCGTACGTCACGGCGGCCGCGCTCGCGTCGTCGAGCCACTGGTCGTCGTCGACGGCGATCAGCACCGGTCCGGCGGCCGCCAGCTCACGGATGATCGCCAGCAGGCCGGCCCCGAGTGCGCGGGGGTCGATCGGACCGCTCTCGTCGCGCAGGAGCGCCGCGTCCACGGCCCGCCGTTGCGGTGCGGCGAGACCGGCGAGCAGGTCGGCGTCGAGGTATTCGAGCAGGTCGCTGAGGCCGCCGTGGGAGAGCCGCGCTTCCGCCTCGCAGGCGCGGGTCTGCAGCACGGCGTGCCCGAGTTCCTCGGCCTCGACGACGCCGCGTTCCCAGATCGCGGTCTTGCCGATGCCGGCCTGGCCCGTCAGCAGTACCAGCCGGAATCCGGGCTCGGTTCGGCTGACCGCGGAGCGGATGACGCCGACCTGTTCCTCACGTCCGAACAACTCGCGTCTGGGTGGTACGCCGCTCACGTCATCGCCTTCCGGTCCTAGGCCGACTGTATCGGAGCGGGCGCCCGGGGCCGCTCGGGCAAACGTAGGGGAACCCCCACTACCCGCGGGCGATCTTCCGGCGCACCTTGTGAGTACGCGCCGGCGCGGCTGAACCAGCAGGCCGGCCGCATCCCCTCAAGGAGATCGAATGAAGGCCACGAAAGGTGTCCGTGCCCTCGGCGCGTTCGCCACGCTCGCCATCTGCGCGGCGGTCGGGATCAGCCCGATCCCGGCGGCCGCCGGCCCGGACAAGCCGGTCGCCGGCGCCACGACACCCCGGCAGCGCGCGGCTCGCAGCGCCGCAGCGCTGGTGTCCGGCCGTCCTTCCTATCTGCACGCCAGCGCCAAGGACGCGTTCGTCCAGGGCGAGGTGATGTCGTCGGGTACCGCGCAGTACGTGCCGTACAACCGCACCTACGGTGGTCTGCGCGTCGTCGGCGGTGACTTCGTCGTGGTCACCGACAGCGCCGGTCGGATCATGTTCAACTCGGTCGCCCAGTCCCGCGCGATCGGCGATCTCGGCGTCACGCCGGCCCTGAGCGCCGCCGCCGCCGAGCAGGTCGCCAGGGCGCAGCTGCGTACCGTCTCCCGGGTCGAGGGCAGCACCCTGATCGTGTACGCGCTCGGCGCCACTCCGGCGCTCGCGTACGAGTCTATTGTGGATGGAACCAGCGCCGACGGCGTCAGCCGGCTGAGCGTCTACGTCGACGCCAGGACCGGCGCGGTCCTCGGCACCCAGGAACACGTGGCGGCCGGAACCGGTACCGCGGCGTACAACGGGCCCAACCCGCTGACCATCGCGACCACCCACTCCGGCAGCACCTACGCCCTGCGGGACCCGGTCACGACCAACCTCAGCTGCCAGGACGCGGCCACCAACACAATCCTCACCGGTCCGGACGACGTGTGGGGCAACGGCGTCGCGACCAGCAGGGAGACCGCCTGCGTCGACGCGCTGTACGCGGCTCAGACCGAGGTCAAGATGCTGTCGCAGTGGCTGGGCCGCAACGGCATGGACGGCAGCGGCGGCGCCTGGCCGATCCGGATCGGACTGAACGACGAGAACGCCTACTACGACGGCAGCCAGATCCAGATCGGCCACAACGCCGCCGGCGCGTGGATCGGCTCGCTGGACGTCGTCGGGCACGAGCTGGGCCACGGCGTCGACGACCACACCCCGGGCGGGATCTCCGGCGGCAACACCCAGGAGTTCGTCGCCGACACGTTCGGCGCGTCGACCGAGTGGTTCGCCAACGAGGCGGCGGCGTACGACCCGCCGGACTTCTCGGTCGGCGAGGAGATCAACCTGACCGGCAGCGGCCCGGTCCGCTACATGTACAAGCCGTCGCTGGCCGGCGGCCTGGACTGCTACTCGTCGGCGGTCTCGTCGGCAGAGGTGCACGCCGCCGCCGGACCCGGCGACCACTGGTTCTACCTTCTCGCCGAAGGCTCCAGCCCGACCAACGGCCAGCCCGCCAGCCCGACCTGCAACAGCACCGCCATCACCGGGCTCGGCATGCCGACCGCTATGAAGATCATGTACAACGCGATGCTGATGAAGACCACCGCCGCCTCCTACCTGAAGTACCGCACCTGGACGCTGCAGGCGGCGAAGAATCTGTTCCCGAACAGCTGCGCGGAGTTCAACGTGGTCAAGGCGGCCTGGAACGCGGTCAGCGTCCCGGCCCAGACCGCCGACCCGACCTGCACAGGCCTGGCCCTGGCCAACCCGGGCACCCAGACCGGCACCGTCGGCACGGCGACCAGCCTCGCACTGAGCGCGGCCGGTGGCGCCACTCCGTACACGTTCTCGGCCACCGGCCTGCCCGCCGGCCTGACCGTCAACGCCGCCAGCGGCGTCGTCTCCGGCACGCCGACCACCGCGGCGACCTACTCGGTGACCGCCAAGGTCACCGACAACGCCAGCCCGACGCACGCGACCTCCAGCCAGACCTTCAGCTGGACCATCGCCAAGGCCGGGACGTGCAGCAGCCCGGGCCAGAAGATCGTCAACGGCGGATTCGAGTCGGGCAGCGCACCCTGGACGGCGTCCGCCGGCATCATCGGCAGCGCCGCCGGAGAGACCGCGCACAGCGGCACCAAGTACGCCTGGCTGGGCGGCTACGGCACCGCGCACACCGACACCTTGGCGCAGTCGGTGACCCTGCCCGCCGGGTGCACCACCTACACCCTCACGTACTGGCTGCACGTCGACTCGGCGGAAGCCTCGTCGACGGCCCAGTTCGACAAGCTGACGCTGACCGGCGGTTCCGCGGTACTCGCCACCTACTCGAACCTGAACAAGGCGACGGGCTACGCGCTGTACACGGTCAACGTCTCGGCGTTCGCCGGCAAGACGGTCGTGCTGACGTTCACCGGTGTCGAAGACGCGTCGTTGCAGACGTCGTTCGTTGTCGACGATGTGGCCCTGAACGTCGCCTGATCACAGCGTCTCCTGATCACGACGTCTTTTGATCACGGCAGAGCGGCGGTCACCCGATTGCCCCGGGTGACCGCCGTTAGGCGGCGACGGTCTCCACGGCCGGGCCGGGGACGGCGGCCGCTCGCTGCGGTGGCCGGCAGACGGCGATGAGCCCGAAGCCGAGCAGGCACAGTCCGGCCGCGACGAGGTACGCGTTGCGGAACCCCAGCGACGGCGCGATCGCGATCAGCGGCCCGGTCAGGATGGTGCCCGCCGCGAAGGAGTTGCCGTAGAGGGCCGACGCCTTGCCCGGCTGGCGGGGCATCATGTCCTGCACGTAGGTGACGCCGAGACCCTGAATGGCGGCGATCGACGTGGCGTTGAGCAGTTGCCCGGCGAACAGCATCCACGAATGCGTGGCGACCGAGGCCAGCACCAGGTACGCGACGCTGAACGACGGCCCGACGAGGATGAGCCGGCGTACGGGGAACCTCGTGGACAGCGCTCCGAAGGCCAGCATCAGCGGGATCTCCAGCCCCGCACAGAGCCCGAGGATGAGGCCGGCTTCGCGGACGCCGGAGTGCAGGTCGGTGGCCAGGAAGAGGGCCAGCATCTGCACACCGACCGAGCCGGCGCCCTGCAGGAGCGTGAAGGCGACCAGCGTTCCGGCGACGGTACGCCACGGTGCGTCCTGTCCCAGGTAGGACGGGGTGTCCTCGGCGGCTGCCCGCTTCTCCAGCGGGGCGGGTTCGGGCAGCATCGCGAAGGTGACGATCGCCGCGACGGCGTACATGCCGGCGGCGGTGGCGTAGAGGGCGGAGAATCCACCGGTGCTCTGGATCCAGGCGGCGATCGGCGGGCCGCCGACCCACGCCAGGGAGAACAGCATCCGCAGCGCGCTGGCGGTCATCGCCGCCTTGTCGGAGCCGGCGAGGATCGCCCGCGCGTACGCGAATCCCTGCGACATCAGGGAGAACGAGATCGCCGAGAGCGTGGCGACCACGCCGAGCAGGATCCAGTAGTCGCGGACGAACGCGTTGACCAGCATCGCGATCGTGCCCGCGCCCGCGGCGGTGAGCAGCAGCGCGCGCCGCACCGGCCGCCGGTCGGACAGCCGGCCGATCAGCTGGGCGAACACGACTCCGGCGAGCGGACCGGTGACCAGGTAGAGGGTGACATGGACGGGGTCGGCGTGGACCGCGTCGTTGAGGAACAGCGTGACGAACGGGTACGCCAGCGACACCGACAGCCCGGTCGCCAGGAACACGAGCCCGAGCGGGTACCACTGCCGCAGTTGACTGCGCAGCACTGAAGACGTTCCTCCCCGTAGTACCGTCCCGGGGCGCGGTCGCGCGCCGGGGGGACGTACCTACGGTTTATCAGGCAGGTCCGACAGCACGCCATCCGGTTTGGGAACGCTCCCGCAGGGCGGGACCCATCTCGGCGGTCGGCAGCCCTTCGACTGCCGACCGCGGACGTCCCGGCGATGCGGCTACGCGTCGACGCTGACGGTGGCCCGATCCACGAGATTGAAGACCGTGTACGGATCACGTCCGCCGTACAGCAACGAGATGACGATGGCCGCCATGGCCTCCAGGTGGTGAGCGTGCCGGAGGTCGCCGATCGGCAGCGGCTCGCCGCCGAGGTCGGCAATGAGCTGCCGGGTCATGTCCAGTGCGCGGGGATCATCGCCACAGTAGGGAACCGCCAGCAGGCGGTTGTCGAACATGGGCGGTTCCATCCGCCAGACATGCGCCATGCAGAGGTTCAACGCCTTGACGACGTGACCGCCGGTCGCCGACTCGATCTGTTGCGCCATCGATCTGCCGGGTTCGGTGACCAGCGTGAAATGCTCGATCTCGACCGGGTTGTTGCAGTCGACGATCGGCTTGCCGCGCAGCCCGTCACCGATCTCGGCCAAGGTCGCCGACATGCCTTGGTAGAGCACCGCGATCAGCGCGATGTCGCCGAACTCGGCCACCTCCCTGAAACTCCCGGCGCGGCCGCCCCACTTCCGGGCCAACGCGTCGGCCTTGTCCGCCGTCCTACCCGCGACCATCAACTCGTGGCCGGCCGCCGCCCACCGGGTGCCGAGCACGTCGGCCATGATTCCGGCACCAAGAACACCAATCCTCATGACAGCGACGCTAGACAGCCGTAGGGCACCAACCGGTTCCCCAGCTTGATCAGGTGCCGTCGTCCTGCTCAGCTGCCGTCGTCGCCGGCAATGTCGTCGGCGTGCTCCTCCGCCCACCGGGCGAGCACCGACACGGGCCCCAGCAGGCTCTGCCCGAGCCGGGTCAGTCGGTACTCCACGCCCGCGGGCGCGGTGGCCAGGACGCGCCGCTCCACGAGATTGCTGCGCTCCAGCTTCCGCAGCGTCTGCGTGAGCATCTTCTTGCTGATCCCGCCGATGCGATCGCGAAGATCGCTGTAGCGGTGCGGACCGCGTCCCAGCCCGAACACCACGACGACCGACCAGGTGTCAGCCACCAGATCCAGCGTCGTACGGGCGGGGCAGTCAGCGAGGAACACGTCGTAGTCACTCATGCAACGCGCCCACCTCTTCCACTTCGCGGTACCCGTCGGCTGTCAGCCGATCCGGCACCCGCCGCCGACCTTGCCATCGGGAGCGCCGTTCATCAAGTGCGGCCTGCTCGATCATGGCGGACCGAGTGGCGTGGCGGGAGCCGCGTTCATCCATCGCCGACCTGGACGCTGGGATCCGACCAGCGAAGGACCACAATGGATCAGCCCCTCTGTTCCCTGTCCATCATCCGCTGGTGGACCAGCGTGACGCTGCCCGGAAGCTTGATGCTGAGGCCGCCTACCGATGCCGGTGGGCGGTGTGTGCCGGCCTTGTTTCCCGGGTCTCGTAGGCGCGCATCTGCTCGGCCAGCCGCTGGAGTTCGGGTGCCTCCGACGTCCTGCCGAGCCCGCTGTGTGCGGCCGTCGGGCTGCGCAGGAAGCGCCGTAACAGGGTGACGAGCAGCCCTTCCGGCAGCGTCTGCAAGGCGGCGAACGCGCGGGGTACCGGCGGTGTCGGCATGGCGGCCAGGTGCCGGCGGATGAGGCGGAGCATGTCGCGGACTGCGTCCGGGTCTTCGGCGAGCGCCGCGGGGCCGCCTGCCGCGTCGACCGCCTGTCCGAGTGGGACGACGAACGCGGCGTGCGTTTTGAGCCAGGCATCCATGTGCGGCTCGGCTTTGGCGTTGATCCCGGCAGCGCGGAATGCCTGCACGATGCGTTCCAGCCGCGCGGTACTGCTGCCATCGGGTTCGCCGATCGGTGTCGCGACCCGGCGGGTCAGGAAACCGGCCGCACGGTAGTGGATCACATCGCCATCCATGATCCCGGCTTCCGTCGGGAAGCCCAGCAGTACCCGCTCGCGGCCGATCACGGCACCCAGTGGATCCGCGCCGGCCGCCCAGTTGAGCATGAAGAGCACGTCGCCTTCCAAAGCCGCGAGGGCTTCCAGCACCGGGTCGATCTGCTGGGTGCGGACGAAGACCGCGGTTAGGTCGTACTGCCTGGCCGGATGCTCGACCACCGGTACCGGTACCTGCCGGACGTCCGGGCTGTCACCTTCGGCGAGCTGCACACCGTGCTCGCGCAAAGCGGCCAGACGCTTACCCCGCGCGAGGAGGGAGACGTCGTGCCCGGCCTCATGCATACGCACGGCGAACAGGCTGCCGACGACCCCGGCACCATAAACCAGCAATTTCATGGCGATGCACTTCTCCATCTGAGTTCAGTCAAACGTTCGTTTGAATCATCGGTATAGTAGGCACCCGTGGCGCCATCCGACACCCGCACCCAGATCCTTGACGCGGCTGAGCACCTCTTCGCCGAGCGTGGCTTCCGCGGCACCTCGGTCCGCGCCATCACCGACCGGGCCGGGGCGAACCTGGCCGCTGTCGCGTACCACTTCGGTTCCAAGGCCGAACTCCTGGCCGCCGTCGTCCGGCGCGTGATCGAACCCATCAACGCCGCCCAGACCGCCGGGCTCGACCAACTGCTCGCCCGCAACCCTGAACCGACTGTCACCGACCTGGTGGAGGCGTTCGCGGGCCCCCTGTTCGACGAGATGCCGGCCGGCGACGAGGGCGGCGCCCGGACCTCGCGGCTGATCGTGACGATCCTCAGCGACCCGGCGGAGGAGATGCGCAATTGGACCGGACCCGCCGAGGACGCCATCCGCGACCGTTACCTGGCCGCCTTCAGGCGCGCATTGCCCAGCCTGCCTGAGGAGGAACTGTGGTTCCGGATGCGCGGGATCCTCGCGGTGACGGCCGTCGACCGCATCCAGGTCTACAACCAACCGAACCCCGCCGGTGTGCCCCCGCTGGCAGGTGAGGCGGCCCGGCAGTGGGCGATCACCTTCCTGGCCGCAGCGATGAGCGCGCCACCTACTCAGATCTGATTCGACTTCCCCCTGCTGTCCCCGACCGGTGGCCGGCCGATTTCGGGCGCATCGGTCGCTATCGATTGACACTTTTGTGGACGGCGGTCAGACTATCTGTAATATGTCCGCCCGCCGAGTCCAGCAAGCGAAGGCCTCGCGGCGGGCCGACCGCAACATGCCCGGCCGGCGTCGTCCCCAGACCGAGCCGGTGACACCCCGCCTGGCGCGACCCGCCATGCGTCCACCACGACGGGCACCGCCGCCACGCGAACCGTCCGGCCGCGCCGTGCCCGATCCGAAAGATCCTCTTCGAGGAAGGAAGCGCGTGAAACCTCATCAAAAGGCGCTCGTCGGCATGGCCGCGGTCCTTGCGGTGACCGTCCCGACGCTTGTCGCCCCCAGCCTCACCCCGCCCGCCTCCGCCGCCACGCTGACCGAGGTGACCAGCTTCGGCGCCAACCCCGGCGGCATGCGGATGCACATCTACGTTCCCGACGTCCGCCCCGCCAACCCCGCGATCGTGGTCGCCATGCACGGCTGCGGCGGGTCCGGCCCGGGCTTCTACGCCGGCAGCGAGTTCGCCGCACTGTCCAATCAGTACGGCTTCATCGTCATCTACCCCACCGCCACGCAGCAGGCGGGCTTCGGCAACTGCTTCGACACCTGGTCCGACGCCGCCAAACGGCGCGGCGGGGGAAGCGACCCGGTCTCCATCGCGTCTATGGTCAGCTACACCGAACAGCAGTACGGCGGAGACCCCAACCGGGTCTTCGCCACCGGCAGCTCGTCGGGCGGCATGATGACCAACCAGATGCTCGCTCTCTACCCCGACGTGTTCAAGGCCGGCGCCGCGTTCATGGGCGTACCGTTCAACTGCTTCGCCAACGCCGCCGACTACCCGCCGAGCACCAGCCAATGCACCGGCGGAAGCATGGACCGCACGCCGCAGCAATGGGGCGACGCCGTCCGCCAGGCATACCCCGGCTACACCGGCGCCCGCCCCCGGGTACAACTGTGGCACGGCACCAGCGACACGCTCGTTCCGTACCAGCTGTTGCAGGAAGAGATCGAGCAGTGGACCAACGTGTTCGGCCTGAGCCAGACCCCGACGTCCACCGACACCCCGCAGGCGGGCTGGAACCGACGCCGCTACGCCAACGCCGCCGGCACCGTCGTCACTGAGGCGTACAGCATCCAAGGCGCCGGGCATAGCCTGCCGTCGACCGGAATGGCCGCCGCGGCGATCGCGTTCTTCGGCCTCAACACTTCGCCCAGCCCGTCACCGTCGAGCCCACCGCCGTCGAGCCCGCCACCCAGCAGCCCGTCGCCGTCAAGCTCGCCGCCGTCGAGCCCGCCGCCCAGCAGCCCGCCGCCGACGACGGGCGCCTGCACGGCCTCGTACTCGCAGATCAACATGTGGCCCGGCGGCTTCCAGGGCGAGGTGACCGTGCGTGCCGGCACCTCCGCCATCAACGGTTGGACCGTCCGCATGACGTTCCCCAGCGGTGTCACCGTTGCCCAGGTGTGGAACGGCACGGTGTCGGGCAGCCCGCCTACCTACACCGTCAAGAACACGACCTGGAACGGCGCGATCGCGGCCAGCGGCTCCACGACGTACGGATTCCTCGGTAACGGCAGCGCCGCTGCACCGACTCTTTCCTGCACCAGCCCGTGACGCGCCGAGGAGGTGTTGCCCCGGCCCACAGGGCAACACCTCCTCGTACGGGATGGGTCAAGCGCCGTTGGCTTGGGGCCGCCAGGACCCGTCTATGCACCCGATTTCGGTGTAGCCGCAGGATCCCCAATACGCGGGACGCGAATCATCCTCGGGAGCGAAACGCCCCCAGACATCAAGAAGGCTCGCTAGAGAAGATCCCTAGCGAGCCTCTGACTTGCAAATATGGTGGGCGATACTGGGTTTGAACCAGTGACCTCTTCCGTGTCAAGGAATGATCACCGAAGTCCAGCCTGGGCCGATCTTTGTCCTGAGCTGGACGAACTGGTTGTCCTCGTCCGCCGTCGTCCGCCCGTGTGCGGGCCGATTGTCACCCAGTTTGACGCTCACCATCGTGTTGGCCGAGAACGAACAGCGCGCCGGACTACCGGACTCGAACCGGCTCATGCCTCCGCGGTCACCCGCCTCGTAGGCAACACAACCGAATGTGACGCACCCTTCCCACGTGCCTTTGCCCGGCGCTGAAGGCAGTCTAAGGCGTTGACCATGGGCGCTCAGAATCCGGCGTACAGGCCGACTCGTCCGTCGCCTTCCTGATCACGCCGATTCCCAGCCCTCTGAACTGGTGATATTCGTGGCGTTGATGGTCTTCGTTGGTGGTCGTTGGTCGCCGTTTGACGGCCTGCTGACGGCCTGGACGGCCTGGAGACGGCCTGACCGAGATCAACACCGCGCCCTACTTCGCACCTGCGTGCTGTCGCTATCTGAATGGAGCTGATCAATGAGAAGATGGAGCTACGAACGTCCGGAGGGAGGTGGTCTCGATGTCGAGTGCTGAGCAGATCAACCCGTGGCCGACCGAGGACCACGTCCCGGCGGCGGAGCTCGCGCGCCGGCAGGGCATCAAGCCGCTGAAGTCTGCCGAAGACCTGGCCGTCCCGGGCCTGTTCGAGGACGACGCCGAGTACGACGCCTTCCTCGCCGACCTCTACGAGTCCCGCCGGGCGGACGTCGGGTGAGCCTGGTCGTCATCGACACCGACGTCGCGTCAGCCGCCCTCCGGGGCCGCCTCCCTGCCCCCGTCGTCGGAGCCCTTGCCGGCCGCACCGTGGCCATCACCTTCGTCACGCTGGGCGAGCTGACCAAATGGACCGTCATGCGGGACTGGGGACCCTCCAAGGTCGCGCAGCTCGCCGCGTGGCAGCGCCAGGTCCTCGTCCTGCCGTTCAGCCCGGAGGTCGCCACCACCTGGGGCGCCATCCAGGCGCGGGCGCAGAGGCGTGGTCGGCCGCGACCCGTCAATGACTCCTGGATTGCGGCGTGCTGCCTGGGTGACCAGCTGCCGCTGATCACCTTCAACGTCAAGGACTTCGAGGACTACGCCACCCACGAGGGCCTACGCCTCGTCGACGGCGGCCGACCGGGACGCCCATAGCCATGCTGTGGCCGACGTCAACTTCACCTTGCTCGTATGGCGAACCAGCGATGGAACGTCCAGTTAGACGACCAAGCGGGGAATACGTCCTAGGCACATGACGTCTCGCGAAAGGTCAGGTGAAGGTTGCACTGCGGCCGCCGAGCCGACGACTGCCCTTTCAGGCTCTCGTGCGCACCCTTTGGCGATGACCGCCAGCCATACGTAGGTCGATAACTAAGGCTCTTTGTCGAATCACGCTTAGCCAAGCAGAAGTCGGATCGGACGATCGGCCGAACCGAAATGTGTCCGCTAGCCAGCGTTAAGATACTCGCTGGAAATACTGGTCAAGATACCAAAGTATCTCGTAAAGAGGAGACTGCATGACGGCGACTGGCCCGATCTGCTTTTGGAGCTACACCCATCGAGACAATGAATTGGAAGGCGGCCGCATTAGGCGTCTCGCAAAATCAATTGCGGATGAGTATGAGCTGCTAACGGGAGACCGTCTAAGAATCTTCCTTGATAACAATGAGATTGAATGGGGGAACGAATGGAGAGGAGTAATTGATGACGCACTTGCCCGGACAGCGTTCTTCATCGCGATCGTCACTCCGAACTATTTGCGCAGTAACGAGTGCCGACGCGAGTTCTTGGAGTTCCTCGCACAAGCGAAGGAGGTGAACGCCCAGAGCCTCTTTCTTCCAATTCTTTATGCCGATGTCACCTCAGTTCCCGAGGCTGACTCCGACGAGATCGTTCGCATCACTAGATCCACTCAATACCAAAATTGGCAAGACCTGCGACTCCTCGACGAGACATCCCAGCCATACAGATCTTCTATCCACACACTCGCGGCGCGCCTAGTTCAACTGCTCGCAGAGGACAGCGAACGGCCGGTTGCGCATGAAGAAATTGCCGCCGACAACGAGGAAGGTCTTCTCGAAAGCATTGCCAAGGCGGAAGAAAATGCGGATTCCTGGGCCGGAACTCTCGACGAGATCAAGGATGTTCTAGAGGAGATTGGAGCTATAGCGCAAGACGCAGGCGAGAATATGAACCAGAACGACAAACGGGGTGGCGGAGCACGCGGTAAACTCGCGATTGTTCAGCGGTTCGCCGTTGACCTAGACGAACCGGCGACGCGCATGCGAGACCTGGGACGGCACTTTGCCGATGCGGTCTTGAACACTGATCAAGGCGTCCGGGCTGCAATAGATCAGGCAAAGATCGATGCCGCCTCATCAGGCGATTCCACTGAGCTTAAGTCATTCGGCGCATCGATCCAATCTCTGTCGAGCGCCATGGGCGAGTCAGAAGAGGTGCTGACTGGCCTCCTGGACGCAATGGCAAGTGGCGAGAAACTTTCTCGCGCTCTTCGCAGTCCGCTCGGCAAGATACGATCCGGCCTATCGGCGTTGATCGATTCTAAAACGACTGTCGATGGGTGGATCCGTCTGCTGTAGCCGAAGCCATCCCGTCGCCGTCGACCCACACCCCGTGGACACGGGTTCTGCCCTCCCGGTCAAGGTGGAGCGCCACACTTGCCGAACGACCTTGACCGGGAGGGCAGGTTCCGTGTCGGCTCTGCCTGGGTCGGCGGTGATGGGATGGCCACCATCCTGGAGCCCGAAGATTCCCGCCGGAGGCTTCATGCGGCCCCGGGCTTCGCGCCGGCCGCCGGGCCGGTCGCCACGCCGCCGAAGGCAGAGTGGCGATCCGTGCCCGAGCGAGCTGGCGCGTGCGGCCGAAGGCCGCCTTGAAAACGTATAGAAAGTTCTCACAAGGCCTTTGCTAGCTCGTGGTCGAGGCTGCCGCGCTCTGCACGATGTCTAGCACTTCGTCGACAATGCTTGGTGCTGCGGCGATAGTGGCGGACGACTGCATGGTGTGCGGTGTCCCATCGATGTCCACGACGGCGGCACCGGCCTCTTTGGCAATGATGACGCCTGCTGCGGTGTCCCATGGCTTGTTGGAGAACATCACCATCGCGCCTGTGATGCCTTCAGCAAGCCAGGTCAGGTCGATGGCTGCGCTCCCGAACATGCGGACCCGCAAAGCCTTGCCAGCCAGCCGTTGGGTAAGTCGAAGCCGTGGGACGTTACGAGAGTCGGCCTCGTCTCCCACTGCGTAGTCCCCGATGCTGACGATGGCGTCGTGAACCTTGGCTGGGCTCGCCACCGTGATCGGTTTGCCTCGCCGGTAGGCGCCTTGGCCCGCCGCTGCGGTGTAGACGTTGCCGAGGAAGGGCAGGTGGACGACTCCCGCAATCGGCTTGTCGCCATCGACGAGCGCGAGGGAAACCGCGCACAACGGCAACGCGTTGGCGAAGTTTACGGTTCCGTCGATGGGGTCGAGCGCCCAGTGAAGGGATCCGCTCGTGCCGGTGTGCCCTTCTTCCTCGCCGAGGAATCCCACGCCAGGTGTGGCGTTGGCAAGAAACGCTCGCACCTCCCGCTCCACCCTGAAGTCAACATCGGATGCGTAGTCACGGTCACCCTTAGCCGTCAGCTCCGCCGGCGCGTGGGTTCGGATGACGTCTGCGGCGCGATCTGCGGCCGTGACGGCAATCGCGAGCATCGCCTGAAGGTCGGTCACTGAAGTGTCCCCTTCCCCCACAACCATGTGAAGGTCTGCTCGAACGTGGCGAAAAGGCCTGCACCCCCGTCGTTGCGCAAGAGGAACGTGGGTGCCTCGATGCCCCGCGCAGCGTGCAGGTAGGGCTGCACGACGGCAGTTGAGCCGTCAATGATCGTGATGTTGAATCGGATCGTTTCGTCGTACACGGCGATCTGGAGGCGGTCTCGCGCGCTCTCGGGAAGACGTTGGCGTACGCGCTGCTGGAGAATCTGGATGTTGAGATCGTTGAGCGCGGACAGGAAGCCTGGCCGGTAGCCCTCCTCCTGCTCCCTCGCCTTGATCGCGTCGCCCTCCGGGTCAAGGAAGAGGCATTGAACCAGCGCTCCGGATTCCACCAGATGTCTCAGGTTCTCGTCGGCGTACTGCTGACACAGCAGATTGAGGGACAAACCTGCGGCCCGGATCTCCGTGGCCCCGTCGAACAACGTGTGAGGCGGCATCTTCGAAGCGAACTCTGATCGCGTCGAGAACACTGCGTCCACATCGGCGTACCGATGAGCGACCATGTCCGACAGGAGATCGTCGTCGTTGGAGATCGGCGCGTTCGCTGATGGTCCGGCGGCCTGGGCGGCGAGCCCTACGGCTAGAAGGACATCGCCCGGTGGAACAACGGTCCGCTCCCAGGCTTCGATGGTCTCGCCGGACGGAGTCCAACCGAGTAGTGGTGTCAGGACTTCAGCAAATTCCTTGGCGGACAGCCCGATCCGGCGTCTTGCCGATGCCACCTGCTGAGAGGCAACGGCTCCGAGGCTTGCCCGGTAAGACCGTTTGGTCTTGAGGTCAATGACCTCTCCCCCGCGCTGTCCGGGGGTCGAGCCTGGTGATGTCCGCTCGCCGCTCATGCTGACCGCCGCTTGGGCTCGTCCTGGGGTCGTTCGTGCGGGTACTCCTCGCCAACGCGCGAGTAAAGGTTCATGAGCAGACCTTCCAGTCTGCCGAACTGTCGTTTGAGTCGCTCGACATCGTCTACAAGCGCTGCCGAGGTCTGATCCACTCGGTCGGGCACCTGGTCGCCGGGCTCGCGTACGAACGTTCCGCGTCCCTGCCAACTGATGACGAGGCCTTCGTCCTTCAAGGCTTTCAGTGCCTTTTCCGCTGTCATTTTGGCCACGCCGAACCTGTCCCCGATCGCGACCACGGTTGGAAGACGGTCGCCCGGACGAAGCGCTCCTGATCTGATTTCTTCACGCAAGGTGTCTGCGATCTGCTGATATGGCAGACGCTCATCGGCTGTATCTAGCCCCATTCCCGCAGGGTACGGCAGCCTAGGTGAGCTAGAACGGCTAGGTCACCCAGTTGGCACATAGTTGACGTTGTATTATCCTAGGCGTCCTATGTAACCTAGGCCAATCAGTTCGATGTCGGCGGATGAGCCGCGACGTTCAGGAGGACGGGTCATGGAGAGCTTCAAGATCGACACGCGGGGTGTGGAGTACGAGGTGGCGAAGTCGCCGGTTCCGCGTCTGGGTCGGAATAACGCTCCGCGTACGGATCGGGAGACCGGGTGGACGCAGTTCGTGGTGGA
>NZ_AUAX01000040.1 GCF_000428945.1 Hamadaea tsunoensis DSM 44101
CCCTGACTCGGGTTTTAACGTGAAGTGCTGTTTGTCCTTCTTGTCGGGTAGTGACATAGAAGTGGTCATCGCGGATCTTCGAGTAAAGGCCTGACAAACCCTCTCGGAGGTCGCGATGACCACTTCCAGCAGTGTCGCGCATGAGTTGGCCGGCGCGCAGCAGGCGCTGCGAGAGTTCCGCCATCAGGTGTACGACTGCCTGGACCGTTGGCCGGACGCATTGTTCGACCTGGTCGACGCGCAAGCGTCGGCGGTCGCGGTGGACGGCCTGGCGCATCTGACGCTCGCGCCGGGCGCACGGCGCGGGCACGGCAGCGCCTACCGGGCGATCGCCGACGGAGCGATCGACACCGGCATGCTGCGCGAGACCCTGGCCGGGTTCCGGCCCGCCGAATGGGAACCGACGTTCGCCGTCGACACCACCCTGTGGGCACGTCCGGCCGCGCAATGCTCACCCGAACGTGGCCTGCACAAGTACAACCACGCCCAAGCACAGATCACCAACGGGAAACCGATCACCGCGGGATGGTCATACTCATGGCTGGTGAACCTGTCGACCGAACCCGGTAGCTGGGTCGCGCCCCTGGACGTCTCCCGGGTGAACACCTCCCAGACCTGCACCGAAACCGCGATCGGGCAGATCCTCCTCCTGCTTCCCCTGCTCGAGCACCCCCGGTCGCAACCCCTGCCACTGTTCGTCTGCGACGCCGGCTACGACGCGGTCACCCTGGGCGTCGAACTCGCCGACCAACCCGTGCAAACCCTGATCCGGCTGCGCAACGACCGGGTCATGTGGACCCGCCCCCAACCACCGACCGGCAAACGCGGCCCCGGCACACCCCGCCGACACGGACGACGATTCCACTTCGCCCACCCCGAAAGCCACACCCCACCCGACCACGAACTCGCCCTGCACGACCCGGTCTACGGAAACGTCCACGTCACCGCATGGCACCAACTACACCCCGAAACCCAAACCCACTACCGCGACCCCGACGGGCGGCCCAGCATCATCGAAGCCACCATCCTCCGGCTCACCGTCGACAAGACACCCCGCCACCGCCAACCCGGCCCGATCTGGCTCTGGTTCAACGGCCCCGCCGACACCTTCGACCCCGACCGCTGCTGGCGCGCCTACCTACGCCGGTTCGACGTCGAACACTTCTTCCGCTTCGCCCGCCAAAACCTCGGCTGGGCCACCCCACGACTACGCCACCCACAACAAGCCGACCGGTTCAGCCAACTCACCGCCATCACCGCCACCCAGCTACGCCTGGCCCGCCCCCTCGTCGCCGACCACCGCCTGCCCTGGCAGAAACCCCTCACCAGCCAGCAAATGACCCCGGGCCGGGTCCGGCAAGGTTTCACCCACCTGCTAGCCACAATCGACACACCAGCTAGATGGCCAAAACCCACCAAACCCGGACCCGGACGACCCAAAGGCCGCACCAGCGAACCCGCACCCCGCTACGAACCCACCCGCACAACCAAAGTCAAGATCCCCAAAGAACTAATCCGACCTTAAAACCCGAGACCCTGATCCAAACGGGATCTTGGAGGCGAGCGTCCCTGACCGGACCGACGGATCCCGTGCGCCTATCGCCGGGCGCTCTTCACGTGATCATGTTCTTGTCACCCGCGATTATGTTCTTGTCACCCGCGCCGCCAGAACTCGGCGAACCGCTCCGCGAGGGCTTGGCCCTGGGCGTAGCCGCCACGCGCGGCCGGCAGTCGCGTGGCCGGATCCAGCGCGTTCGCGTCGAAGACCTCACCCGCGCCGGCGTCCGGGAAGACGGTCTCGACCCGGCTGCCTCCGGCGCGCAGCTCTTCGACCTGGGTCGCGAGGTCCATGCCCCACTCCAGCGGCATCCGCGTACGCCCGCCGAACGGCGACAGCACCACCACCCGGCCGTATCCGGCGGCGAGATCGGCGTTCTCGCTGCGCCGGTAGCCGCCGTTGATGTAGCGGTTCTCGCCGATGGGGTAGGGCGTCATGGCCGAGGTGCTGGCGGCGACGGCGTCCACGAGGTCGATGCCGCTGTGGCGATCGAACACCACCGGTTCCCCGGTACGCGCATCCACGGCAGAGATGAGTACGGGCTGCTCCGGCCAGTGCGGGCTCGGCAGCCGGGACGCGACGATGTCGCGCCAGCGCGTTTGCCTGGAATCGTCGGCGGCGGCCATGTCCAGCGCGGCGGCGCCCATCCGGCGGCGCATGTCGGCGGCGTCCGCGGCCGAGGCGATGATGCCGTCGGACCATTCCATGTAGTTCGGTCCCGAGGAGCGCGGAGCGAGCCCCCGGCCCGGTACGCCACCGCCGGCCGGTGGCGGGGGCGTCTCGGCGAGGATGGCGGCGTAGAGGTCGGCGGCCCGGGTCCCGCTGGTGATCTGGGCGGCCACCGTCGATCCCGCCGACGTTCCGATGATGAGGTCGGCCTCGGTGAGATCGACACCGGCGTCGCCGAGGCCGGCGATGAGACCGAGTTCCCACGCGTTGCCGGCCGCGCCGCCGCCCGCGCACACCAGGGCGCGCCTGCCGTCGGGAGCGGCCGTCGGACCGCCGTGGGTCAAGGAGGATGAAGTCGTGCTCATGGGAGTCGCCTTTCGCGAGTCGCGTGGCGGGTGCTCCCGATGGCGACTACCTGAGTCGCGTGATCGTGGACAGCGGGGGAGCACCCAGTGCGGATACTGCGAACATGGGTCTCACCTCCAGCTGGTAGGTCACGATCGCCCGAAGGCTAGCAGGCTGCCCTCGGCGTACGCAATTCGGACAAACGGGCGTGGCCGCCCCGCGGAGGGACGGCCACGATCGAGGAGGGCTCAGCTGCGGACGGGCTCGGCGATCTGATCGTCCACGTGGGACGCTTCGGCCGCCTCCTGCCGGCGCTTGCGGGCCGACGGCAGGGCGAGCGCGGCGACGACCGCGAGCGCGGCGACGAGCGCGCAGACCCAGAAGCCGGTCGTGAACGCGTGATCGGTCGGGATGCCCTGCGGCGTGGTGTCGGAGACGACGACCGCCGCGACGACCGCGCTGCCGATCGAGCCGCCCACCGTACGCACGATGCTGTTCACGCTCGTCGCCTCGCCGGTGTGGGTGGCGGGAACGGTCTCGATGATGGCGTTGGACATCGCGGCGAACACGAGGCCGATGCCCGCGCCGGTGAGGAAGCCCGAGGCCAGCAGCTGCCACAGCGCGCCGTGGGCGATCGCCGGCAGGCCGAACGCGGCCACGACCGCGAGCGCGCCGAGGGTCAGCGGCAGCTTCGGTCCGAACCGGCGCTCCAGCAGGCCCGACAGGGGGCCGAAGACGAGCATCATCAGCGTGGTCGGCAGCAGGAACAGGCCCGCCTCCGACACCGACTTGCCGAAGCCGTAGCCGGTCATCTTCGGCAGCTCCAGCAGGGTCGGGATCAGCAGGAACGTGCCGAACATCGCGAAGCCGAAGGTCAGGCCGACGATGTTGGTCGTCCACACCCCGCGCAGGGCCATCAGCCGCATCGAGATGAGCGGTTCCTTCACCCGCAGTTCGACGAGGACGAAGGCGATCAGGCCGACCACGCCGACGATGAGCATGGTCACCGTCTTGCCGTCCGACCAGCCCCACTCCCGGCCCTTGCTGATGCCCAGCAGCAGCGACACCAGCGACACCGACAGCACCAGCGCGCCGATCCAGTCGAGGCGTCCCGGCGTACGCACGTCGGACTCGGGTACGCCGGCGACGACGCCGATCAGCGCGACCGCGATGAGGACGAGCGGGAACCAGAACAGCCACTGCCACGACAGGTGGTCGACGATCGGTCCGGCGAGCACGATGCCGAGGCCGGCGCCGATGCCGAAGATCGCCGACAGCAGGCCGACGGTCACGCCGACCTTCTCGCGGGGCAGTTCGTCGCGGACGATGCCGATCGACAGGGGCAGGATCGCGCCGGCGGCGCCCTGCAGCGCCCGGGCCGCGATCAGGACCTGCAGGTTCGGGGCGAGGGCGGCGAGCAGCGTACCGGCGGCCAGGATGACCAGGACGACGAGCAGCACCCGGCGCTTGCCGATCATGTCGCCGAGCCGGCCGAGGATCGGCGTGAGCACCGAGGCCGCCAGCAGGTACGCGGTCAGCACCCAGCTGATGTCGCCGGTCGAGGCCTTGAGGTCGTGGGCGATGACCGGCAGCGCCGGTGCGACCAGGGACTGGAGGACGGCGAACGAGAGGCCGCCGAGGGAGAGGAAGAGCACGACGAGCGTGCTGTTGGCGTGCCGCCCGGTACGCGGTGCGCCGATGTCCTGCGTCATGGGGAACCCCGAAGCTAAGTAAACGTCTGTCGACTTGACCCTAGATCGCTGACCGACAGGTAGTCAACGGACGTTTACATGGCTTGGATCACAGGTACGCTGGACGGCGTGCCCGCCGAGACCGACACGCGCCGCCGCCGCGATGCCGCCGACACGCGCCGCCGCCTCCTCGAAGCCGCCCGCCACCGCTTCGCCGCCGCCGGGTACGCGGCCACCACCGTCCGCGAGATCGCCGACGACGCCGGGGTCAACGTCGCCCTGATCAACCGGTACTTCTCGTCGAAGGAGGGCCTGTTCGAGCAGTGCCTGACCACGGCCGTCGACGAGCTGCGCCAGACCACCGGCGACGTCGCCCTCGACGACGTGCCGCTCGCGATCGCCCAGCAGCTGGCCGGGATGAGCATCAGCGGCCAGCCCTACCAGCTCGCGCTGATGCTGCGGTCCTCCGGCGACGAGCGGGCCGACGAGATCCGGATCGGCGTTCTGCGTACGTCGTCGGAACGGCTCGCCGCGGCGGCGGGCTGGCACCCGCGCCACCCGCAGGGCGATCAGCTGCTGCTGCGGGCGCAGATCGTGCTGTCGGCGGCCGTCGGCATGGCGCTGCTGCGCTCCTCGACGAAGCTGGAACCGTTGGGAGAGGCGGGAATCGACGATCTCGTCGGGCCGCTGGCCGACCTCATCCGCGCGGTGCTCCCGGTCACGAAAGCCTGATCCGGGTTGACGCCGCCATCAGCATACCGTGGAGATCCTCTTCGGTCACTCCGCTGAAAAGCCCTGTTGACCTGCGGTTTACGCACCTAGTCTGTCCCAGCGCCGCGATGGGCGCGACTCGACAGACAGGAGCGCGGATGATCGTCCCCGGCCGGGACAAGCTGACCAACGAACTGCACGCGTGGGCGAGGGGGATCCTGGTCGGATCCCGCGAGGCCCGCCTCCGGGACCGGGTGAAGGCCTACCGGGTCCTCGGGCACGCCGGGCGCCTCGCCAGGAGCCTGGCCGAACAGAGCGAGCACGCCCCCACCCCGCAAAGACGTCTGGAACTGCTGGCCGAAGCAGCCGACGTCGCCCGATCAGCCCCCGGGCACGCGGTCCTCACCGCCGTCGCCGTCCTCCACATCCACCGCGCGGTCCTCGACCACCTGGGCCGGCCGGCCGAGGCCGACGCCGTCCACGCCGAGATGAAACTCCTCGCCCCGCGCGTAGCGGGGTCCGGACGTCCGCCTGCTCTCCGGGAGCGGGCCGAGCAGCTGATCGCCGGGGAGCGCTACCGCCGTCTCCTCGCCGACCGCAAACCCGGCTTCGACCTCCTCGAACTCCTCTAACGTCTCTGGGCCCGACGCTCGGGCGAGGGCCGCGGATCGACACCTCCGCACACCGGCGATCGTTCGCGGCTGAGATGTAGTGGGTCCGGATCGCCCCTGGACCTCGATCCAGTGCCCGGATTCTGTAGTAGTGGATCTCCAAGGCATGATCAAGTTCCCTGGAGCTGCGGAATCGGCCCGTTTTCTGCAGGATCCGGGAACTTGATCATGCTTTCCCGCCGTGCTGGAGCGGTCCGCTGTTGAATGCCCCGCCGTGGAGTGATCATTTACCGCTATTACGGCAATCCATGGCGTGCCTCCTTGATCAAATACCGCCTATCCGGCAGGGGGGCGCGCTCCCGCCGTAATGACGGTATTTGATCAAGGGAATCGGCTTCCCGGTGCCGCAATAGCGGTATTTGATCAAGTTCTCCAACCCGCAGCGGGACTCCGGAGAGCCGGCACGGTAGCGGGCCCGTCCGACATTCCGGTGGCAGGATTCAGGGGTGCGTACGCTGCTGCTGGTGCATAGCCCGGTGCTGTCACCCGCCTGCTGGGGTCCCCTGGCCGAGCGGGCGGAACAGGACGGCTGGCGGGTGGCCGCACCGGATCTCCGCCCGTTGCTGAATGATCCGTCCTTTCACGACAGTGTGGTCGCCGCGGCGAAACGAACCGAGCCGGATCTCGTCGTGGCGCACAGCGGCGCGGGCGCGTACCTGCCGGGGATCGCGTCGGCGGTCGGATGCGACGTCGTGTTCCTCGACGCCGTGTTGCCGCATCCCGGCCGGAGCTGGATCGACTCCCTGCCCGCCGATTTCGCCGACGCCCTGCGGGGAATGGCGCGGGACGGCAGACTCCCTCCGTGGGACACCTGGTTCCCCCGGGAAGCGGTGGACGAACTCCTGCCGGACGCGCGGCAGCGGGAGCAGGTCCTGCGGGACCTTCCCGAGCTGCCGTGGCCGGTGGCGACCGAGGTCAAGCCGCGACCGGGGCCCGGCTGGGACGAGGCGGGCAAGACCTATGTCCGGCTGAGCGACGCGTACGCCGAGGAAGCCGCGCGGGCCGAGGCCGACCGGTACGCCGTCCGGAGCCTGGCCGCCGATCATCTCGCCATGGTGACCCGGCCGGCCGAGGTGTGGGACGTGGTCATCGGGCGGTGAGCCGGGCCAGTTCGACCCGGGACCGGATGCCCAGGCGCTGGAAGATGTTGCGCATGTGGTGGTCGACGGTACGCGTACTGAGGAAGAGGGTCGTCGCCACTTCGCGGTTGGTGGCGCCGTCGGCGACCAGGCGGGCTATCTGGCGCTGCTGCGGGGTGAGCGCGTCGGCGGGTGGGAGGGCGGCCGCCGGGGTCGGGTCGCCGGCGGCCCGGAGTTCGCCCCGGGACCGTTCCGTCCACAGTGGCAGGTCGAGCTGGGTGAACGCGTCGAGCGCGGCCCGCAGGTGCGTACGCGCGTCCCGGGGGTGGCGGCTGCGGCGGAGTTCCTGGCCGAGCAGCAGGTGCGTGCGGGCGCGCTCGAACTCGCCCTCGCCGTCCTGGTGCAGGGTCAGCGCGGTGAGGTAGCCGGACCGGGCCTCCTCGCTGCCGCGCGGGGCGAGCAGGGCGTGGCAGCGGGCGGACAGGGCCCGGCGTACCGGGTCGCCGGTGCCGAGCGCCCACTGGTCGAACGCGAACAGCGCGGCGATCGCGAGGTCCGGCCGGTCGGCGCGGGCGGCCGCCTCGACGAGCCAGGGGGTCGCCATGATCTGCGTGACGACGTGCCCGGTGCCGAGGGCGGGATCGGCGAGCGACAGGATCTTGTCCGCGGCCTCGGCCGGGCGGCCCTCGATGACGTCGAGCACCGCCTGCGCCCAGCGGGCCAGCGCGCGCGGCCGGGTGAACGCGCCGGCGTCGGCGGCCACGGTGATCTCGGCCAGCCGGTGCGCGCAGGTGTCGGCGTCGCCGCGGATCGCCGCGAGCACGGCCAGGAGGCCGAGATGGTCGCCGGCGTAGTTGTCCTGGCCGGCGTGCAGGGCCGCGCGTACGCCGTCCAGGCTGGCCCGTTCCGCGTGGGCGTAGCGGCCGAGCCAGAACTCCGCGTAGGCGAGCATCTCCAGGGCCAGCGGGAGCGTGGCGGGATCGGCCGCGTCGACCGCCCGCCGGGCCAGCGCGTACGCGGCGGCCGAGTCGGCCCGCAGGAGTTCCCCGGCGGCGGCGCAGGTCAGGGCGCCCGGGTCGGCGAGCGGCGTCGCCCACTCGGTCACCTGTCGCAGGTGGACGGTGGCCTCGGCGTGGCGGCCGGAGAAGGTGGCGGCGAAGCCGGCGATGTGCTCGCGGATGAGCCGCTCGGGCAGCGAGGCGTCCGGGCGCCGCAGAACCTCCGCCCGGCGGTCGAGGTCCTCGTAGCGCCGGTGCTCGCCGAGGAAACAGGCGGCCTCGCCCGCTCGCAGCAGCGCGTACGCGGTCGCCACCGGGCCGAGTCCGGCCGCGGCGTCGAGGATCTCGTCCACCGCGTGGTCCGCCGGCCGGCCGGACAGCCAGGAGCGGTCCGGCCCGGGATCGGCCACGTCGGCCGGCTGGGTCTCGACCGCTGCCGCGGCGGCGAGGTGCCCCGCCCGGCGTACCCGATGGTGGTCCAGGACGCCGGCGAGCACGCGGTGGGCCGACTGCCGGTCCACGACGGGGGCCTCGGTGTAGAGCAGGTCGCGCAGCAGCGGCTGGGTGAGGCGCACGGTGGTCGCGGTGACGCGGATGAGGCCGTCGCGCTCCGCGGGCGCGAGCGCCGCGATCGGCACGCCGCTCGCCTGCGCCGCGCGCACCAGGATCTTCTGATCCAGTTCGGGGTCGGTCGCCGCGAGCAGCAGCAGCCACCGGGTGTCGCGCTCATAGGAATCCAGTCTCCGGATGTACGCCTCGCGCAGCGGGCTGTTCTCGGGCAGCCGATCGGGCGGCGGCGTGCCGCCGGCGCACTGCGCGGCGGTGAGGGCGGCGGCGATCTCGGCGAGGGCGGCGGGGTTGCCGTGTGCGAGGGCGGCGACCCGGGCGGCCACGCCGGGAGCGAGCGGGTGCGGCGCGAGATCGTGGACGAGGCTCAGGGAGTCCTCCAGGGACAGTGGGCCCAGCCCGACCTCGGCGATGCCGTCCGCCCCCGCGCCGGCCCGCGTGGCCAGGAGCAGGGCGACGGGGTGGCGGCCGAGCCGGCGACCCGCGGCGGTGACCGTGTCGAGAGTGGACTCGTCCATCGCGTGCGCGTCGTCGAGGCAGGCGAGGACCGGGCGGTCCTGCGCGGCGAGCAGGTCGACGGTGGCCAGGGCGAGGGTGAGCCGGTCGGCGTCCGGGCAGCCGGCGCCGTCGAGCGCGGTGCCGAGGACGCGGGCGCGGCGCGCCGGCAGCGTCACGAGGCGGTCGGCGAGCGGCGCGAGCAGCCGTTGCAGGCCGGCATAGGGCAGGCGGCGCTCGGCCTCCAGGCCGCCGATGCGGGCGACCGTCCACTCGGTGGTGCCGGCCGCGGCGGCCGTGAGCAGGGCGCTCTTGCCGGTGCCGATCTCGCCGACGACGCGGAGCGCGCCCCCGTGGCCGCGCCCCGCGTCGGTGATCAGTGTCCGGACCGCGGCGAGCTGGCTCGACCGCCCGCGCAGCCGCTGTATCTGCATCGTCGGTGCAATAACCATGCCAAGAGTGTTACTCCAAGGTAACCATCTTGCAAAGACCTGTCGATGCGTCAGGTGGTGTAGGGGCAGGTCCCGCGCGACTGGGAGATCGCGATACCGGTCGGGTTCGGACACAGGAACTGGTCGTAGCGGGTGTCGTTGTCGACGAAGCGCTTCAGCCACGAGATCGAGTACGCGGCCAGGGTGGTGTTCGGCGTCTGCGGGAAGAAGTGCGAGGCCCCGGCCAACTCGATGTACGCCTTCTCGGTCGAGGACGGCAGCGAGTTGTAGAACGGGATGGCGTGCGCGGCGACCGGCGCGATCGTGTCCGCCTGCCCGCCCCAGATCATCGTCGGGACGCGTACGCCCGACCAGTTGGTGGTCAGGTTCCACGGCGCGATCGGCACCGCGGCCTTGAGCGACGGCCGGCTGTTCGCGGCCTCCAGGGTGCCGCCACCGCCCATCGAGTGCCCCGCGACCGCCAGCCGGGAGGCGTCGACCCGGCCGCGTACGGACGAGCTGCCGGTCAGGTAGTCCAGGGCGGCCAGCAGCTCGCGTCCCCGGCTGGCGGGCTGGTCGTAGATCGTCAGCGTGTTGATGCCGAACACCACGAAGCCCTGCGAGGCCAGCCGCGGGCCCAGCCAGGACAGGCTGGACCAGGTGGCCGTGTAGCCGGGGGAGATCGCGATGCCGCCGAAGGTGCCGGCCGAGGTCGTCGTCGGGTAGTAGATCGTCCCGCCGCCGAACCCGCTCACCTGGGCGGCGGACACGGAGACGGAGGACGTGGCGAACGGTCCCTGGGCGGCCTGGATGCTCGCGAGGGTCGGGGCGGGCCCGCGCTCGTACGGGTTGTCGGCGACCGCCGGCGAACCGGCCGCCAGCACGCCGGTCAGCATGACCGCGAGCGCCGCCAGGACGCGCGCCGCACCGGCCTTGGTGGAAGTGTGCACGTCGGTACCTTCCTGCTCGGGCGGTCGGGGCCCCGGTACCGGGCAAGCGCCGGGATCCGCGAACCGCATCGATGCCCGTCATCATCTGAGGTGCGGCGCCGGGTCGGCATCGGCGAAATCACCGGTCCGCGGGTGCCTCCTCGCGGGCATGGACCCGCTCGCCGGACCGGCCCGGGACGGTAAAGATCGTGAACAACGGCTAACCTCTATACGTGCGACACCTCACCGACGGGCTGGCGGAGTGGACCCTGAGCGAGGGGACGCCGATCGAGCAATTCCTCGGCCCGGCCCTCCACCAGGGACGACAAGGGGTCCGCTGGGCCGTGGTCGAACCCGTCGCGGACGGTTTCGCCATCGCGTACCACTTAGGACTGGACGACGGCGGCGCGGACCTCAGCGATCTCGCGGCGCTGCCGCCGCTGGACCCGCAGGCCGACGACACCGGCGGCGTCGTGGCGCGGGCGAGCAAACCGGTCGAGGCGTTGTCGCTGGCCGCCGAGCTGTTCGGGGCGGGCCACGACGAGTGGGTGAACGTCGGCGAGGCCGTCGAGGAGTACCGCGACTACGTGCACTATGCGCGGCTGCCCTTTCCGCTCGGCCACGACGCGGCCGTGCACGTGGTGCAGCGCATCTTCGCCGCCGAGTCCGACGACCTGGTGCTCGGCTGGACCGTCGCCGGGCTCGAACAGCAGACCGGCTGCGCCCACCTGGGCGACCTGATCTTCCACGCGGCGCCCGAGCACACCGCGGAGGAGATCGTCGACCACGCGTGGAACTGCCGCCCGATCGAACTGTGACGGCTACGGCGCGGGCGGCGACGCCGACGGGCTCGGCGTGGCGGAGGTCGTGGGCGTGGCGGACGGCTGCGGCTCGGGCACGATCCGCGGGAACACCAGCTGCCTCGTGACCGCCTGGCAGAGCGCGTCCGCGTTGAGCGGCGCCTCCTTCTCCGTCTTGGGCGCGTAGCGCGTACGCACCTGGACGGCGAGGACCCAGTCGGGGTGGACGGCCAGGCAGTCGACGTGCCAGTGGTAGTCCTTCCACAGCATCGTCCAGCCGTTCTTGATGCTGGTCTGCGGGATCACGTCGTCCGGCAGGGCGTCGATGATGCCCCAGTGCCCGCCGCCCGTCTTGCTCTGGATCTTGTTGTCGGTCACGTCGCCCTCGACGTGGCGCATCTCGTCCAGCACGTACTGCGTCCACAGCGGACCGGCCGCGCGGCCGTCGCCGATGCACAGGCCCATGCGTACGGCGTCCTTGGCGGTCATGGTCGTGTAGGCCCAGGTCTCCTTGGGGTCCGCCGAGGTCTTCACGTGTTTGAGGCCGCACACGGTGACCAGCCGCTTGAGCCCGGGCTTTCCCCCGTTGGCCTTGTAGAAGTAGTCCGCGTCGTTGTCGTTGCTGTCCCGGATCGCGCCGGTGACGTGCTTGCGCTCGGCGGCGGTGAGCTTCGTACGCTTGCGCAGGTAGTCCGAGACCATCCACGCCTTGATCATCGACTCGGTGCTGTTGACCCCCGAGTCGCTGTTGGCCGAACCGCTCATCGTCGACGTACGCCGGTCGTAGAACGCCCACGCGAGGAAGCCGTCCTTCGGCGCGGTCACGGTCACCGGGCCCGCCTGAAGAGTGGGCGGCGGCGGTGGCGGCGGCTCCGGCGCGGCGGACGGGCTCGGGGACGCGCCTGTCGCGGTGGTGATCCCGGCGGTCCACCGGATCGGCTGGCCGTGCGGCATCGCGTACGCGGCCGCGCCGCCGCCGAGGACCGCCAGCAGGGACAGCGGCATCAGCCATCGGATCGTGCGGGACATGGGGCCCTCCGCCGGGGGTGGGAAGCGGACAGGCCCGAGGGTAGACGAGGTCGATCGCGGCCGATGGCCCGGCCCGAGTCGCCGTCCCGACAGTCACGATCAACGACCTTGATACGTATGTCTCGGGAGGGGTTCGCGGGGTGAGCCGCGAACCCCTTGGCCGTCAGAGTTCCTCGACCGTGATGGCTTCCGTCGGGCAGCACTCGGCGGCGTCGGAGATCTCCTCGTCGGGTTCCATCAGATCGCCGACCGCGGTCGCGTACGGCCCCTGAAGAGTGAAGTGCCTGGGTGCGGAGGCGGCGCACAGCCCCGAGCCGATGCACCGGCTCGGGTCGACCGTCACCCGCCACTGTGGACCTGACTGTGGACCTACCATCGGACCGGGAGCTCCTTCAGGCCGCGTACCAGCATGCCGGTCTTCCACGGTACTTCGTCCGCCGGCACGGCCAGCTCCAGGTCCGGCAGGTTGCGCGTCAACGCGCCCAGCGCCACCTGCAACTCCAGCCGCGCGAGCTGCGCGCCGACGCAGTGGTGCGGCCCGTGCCCGAAACCGATGTGCGGGTTGGTCTCCCGGGTGAAGATCAGCGTGTCGGGATCCTTGAAGAACCGCTCGTCCCGGTTCGCCGAGCCCAGCGAGCCCAGCACCGGTTCGCCCGCCTTCACGAGCACGCCGCCCAGCTCGGTGTCCTCGCTCGCGTACCGGGCGAAGGCGGCCGCCGTGCCGAGCGGGACGTAGCGCATCAGCTCCTCGACGGCGTTCGGGATGAGCGTGGGATCCGCCACGAGCTCGCGCCACTTGCCGGGATTGGTCAGCAGCACGTAGACGAAGTTCGGGATCTGGGTGACCGTGGTCTCGTGGCCGGCCGCGAGCAGACCCGCCAGCAGTTCCACCATCTCCTGCTCGGTCAGCCGGTCGTTGTCCTCGTCGCGGGCGCGGACTAGGGCGCCGATGAGGTCGTCGGTCTCCTGCTCGCGCCGCTGCGCCACCAGCCCGGCCATGTACGCGTGCAGCGCGCCCATGTATTCCATGATCGTCTCAAGCGGCAGCGAGGTCGTGGAGATGATCGCCTCGGACCAGACCTGGAAGTTGTGCCGGTCGGTGAACGGTACGCCGAGCAGCTCGCAGATGACCATGATCGGCAGCGGTGTGGCGAACCCCTCGACGAGGTCGCCCCGGTCGCCCAGGTCCTTCATGTCGCGCAGCAGCCCGTCGGCGATCTCGGTGACCCGCGGCCGCAGCGTCTCCACGCGCCGGTTGGTGAACGCCTTCGCCACCAGCTTGCGCAGCCGGGTGTGGTTCGGCGGATCCATCGTCAGCAGCCCGGAATCCTGCTGCCGCGGATGCGTACGCGGCTCGTCCCGGCCGATCACTGCCGCCCGGCCGAACCGCGGATCGCCGAGGATGAACTTCACGTCCTCGTAGCGGGTGGCCAGCCAGGCCTCCTCGCCGTAGGGCAGCCGGACCCGCGACAGCGGCTCGGTGGCGCGCAGCTGTGCGTAGAGCGGATCGAGGTCGAGGCCCGCGGGATTGTTGAACGGATAGGTGCGAGCCGAGGCTTCCGGCGGTGCGGTCATGAGAACCTCCCCAGATAGTTCTAAGTAGATAAATATGCCACCGCCGGGGGTTCGGTCAAGGGCGAAGGGTGCCCCCGCCCGATCATGAAGACGTCCTGGCGGACGCCGGGTAGGCTCGCGGCGGCCGAGGAAACGATCTTGTCAGCGCCGAGGAGCATGTGATGACATCCCCACCCGACACCGCGTCCAGCCGGACGAGCAACGCGCTGGAATGCGCCCTGGCGTTCCTGTCCACCTACTCGGGGGCGCCCCGGGCGGCGTCGTCGCTCAACTACGATCCGGCCGACCCGCTGAGCCCGCTGCTCGGGGAGCAGTCCGGCCGCGAGCGGGCCGAGGCGTACCTGGGCAGGCCGTTCGAGTACGTCGGACCCGACAGCACGGCGTTCGCGCTCATCGCCCGGCGGCTGAGCGACGGCGGGCACGGCACGGCCGCGCTGATCGTCAACGGCTGGCCGCCGCACCTCGGCACGGGTACGCACGCCTGGAACGGCTACAACCACGACGGCCGGATCGGCTGGGTGGACGCCAACACGGGAGCGCGCGGAGACCAGCCGCTGTATCCGGAGGCGTACGGGGTCTGGGCGATCATCGTCGACAACACGTGGAGGGCGCCGCAGTGAACACCGACCAGCTCGTGCAGGCCATCAGGAACATGCTCAACCAGTCCCGGTACGCCGGCCGGCCGATCGAGGTGGGCTCGTTCGCGTTCGACAATGCGGTGGTGGTGTGGCCGATCGAGCCGCCGATCACCGACTGGTCCAAGCCGCCGTCGGTGATCGGCGGCAGCGTCTACGTGCACGACACCGACACCCGCCGGACGACGACCTGGCCACGGCTGGCCGCCCCGCACGTGATCGCGCTGTACCGGGCGGCCAAGGCTCGCGGCGAGGTCTGACCGCTAACGGACGACCCAGGACCGGGTCATCTTCTGGACGGCCCGGCCTTCCGGGTCGACGAGCTTGAGGGCCGCGTAGTCGCGTACCCAGTCGCTGGTCGGGATGCGGAACGGCGGGTCGGGTTCGGTGAGCGCCCGCACGATCACGTCGGCGACCTCGCCGGCCGGTTGCGCGCCGGGCCAGCCGGTCTCCTGCAGATACTCCAGATAGGACCGGAGGGCGTCGGCGTACGGGCCGGCGGCGGCCAGCAGCGAGTCGAAGGTGACCCCGGTGTTGGCGGCGAAGGACGTCTCCAGCACCGGACCCGCCTCGATCATCGCGACGGTCACGCCGACGGCCGCCGCGACCGGGGCGAGGGCCTCCATGAATCCCTCGACCGCGAACTTCGCCGCCGAGTAGGCCTCGTTGAACGGCTGGGCGATGAGGCCGCGGGTGCTGCCGACGGACAGGACCCGGCCGCCCGAGGCGCGCAGCAGCGGCATCGCCGCCCGGGTGACGGCGACGACGCCGAGGAAGTTGACCTCGATCCCGGCCCGGTAGCGATCCATGGACACGGTCTCGATGGTGGGGAAGTTGTTGCCGATCCCGGCGTTGTTGACGAGCGCGTCGAGCCGCTCGATCCCGCCGAAACAGTCCGCTATGGACGCTTCGGAGGTGACGTCGAGCGGCCGGATGTCGAAGCCGTCCAGCTCGGCGGGAGCCTTGGCGACGTCGCGCATCGTGGCGATCACGTGCCAGCCCGCCCGCTCGGCCGCGATCGCCGTACGCAGGCCGATGCCGGAGGAGGTGCCGGTGATGAGCAGGACCGGTGCGCTCATGCCGTCGCCCCCACTTCGGCCGGCTCGGCGACGGGCGCGGCGGCCTTCTCCCGTTCCAGCATCCCGTGCACGGGCACGAGCGGCGGCCAGGCGAAGAACGTGCCGATGAGCGTACCGACGACCATGGTGATCCGGGTGGCGGCGAGGATGCTGACGTCGCGGTTGAACCACGACACCAGGACGCCGCCGACGAACACGCTCAGCGGGATGACGCCCCAGGTGATCGTCCGGAACGCCGCGTGGGACACCGCCTGGTCCGCGGCGGGCACGCGCGCCTGGCGTACGGCGGCGGTGCTCACGTTGTACCAGACCATGAAGAAGCCGTAGGCGCCCAGCGTCGCAGCCAGCACCACCGCGCTCGGCAGCCGCGGCGCGAGCAGGATCCCCAGGCCCACGAACGAGTGCAGGAAGATCGACAGCGGCATCATGCGCGCCGCGGTGATCGCCCGGCTCACCCGCTGCGCCAGGAACGTGCCGGCCACGGCCACCACGGCCGCCGCCGACATCACGACGCCCATCGTGCCCACGCTCAGACCCAGTCCCCGGTACGCGAGCATCGGCATCACGGTGACGTAGATCGGCCCGCCGACGTTGGCGAGCAGGGTGCCGATCAGAGTGGCCCGCAGGACCGGATCGGACCAGTTGAGCACGACGCCGCGTTTGAGCCGGGCCCACATCGAGTGCAGCTTGCCGGCGCCCCCGCCGTAGGGCCGCATGGACCGGATCGTGCCCGCCGAGAACAGGAAGCTCGCCGCGTCCACGAGGAGGGACGCGACGCCGAGGCCGGCGTACAGGATGCTGCCGACGGCCGGTCCGACGACCTCGGAGGTCGTGCGGCTGGTCTCCAGGCGCGCGTACGCCTTGACCCGCCCCTCGGGCTCCACGATGGAGGCGATGGTGGCGGTGTAGCCGACGTTGAAGAAGACCGACGTGGCGTTGACGACGGCGACCACGGCGAACAGCAGCGGCACCGACAGGAACCCCGCCCAGTACGCGACCGGCACCAGGGCGATCGTCAAGCACCGGATGACGTCGCAGGCGATGAGCGTGCCGCGCAGGTCCCAGCGGTCGACGAGCATCCCGGCGACCAGGCTGAGCAGCGGGATCGCGAGATACTGGGCCATCGCGACGAGGCCGACCTGGAACGCGGAGGCGTGCAGCAGCAGGATCATGACGGTCGGTACGACGAAGATGGTGACCTTGTCGCCGACGTTGCTGACCGACTGCCCGGTCCACAGCAGACCGAACTGCCGGCCCAGGACCGGCGAGCGGAGATTCTCGGTGGTCATCGCGTCAGGAACCTCTCGTGTCCCCGCCGGTACGCCTCGAACCGGGCCCGGATGATGTCGCGCTGGCGCCGGACGGTCTCGGGCGCGGTGTCGGGCGCCTGGATCGTGCCGTCGAACTCGATCTCCGACAGCCAGAAGCGCTCGCCGTCGTGCAGGAAGTCGACGCACAGGAACGGCACCGGCAGCTTCTTGGCGAAGTACTCGACCGCCGGGGCGAGTTCGTCGGCGAGCGGCACGTAGCGCAGCGATCCGCCGGTGCTGTACTGCGTGTAGGGCGCCCCGTCGCCGGGCTGGCGGACGAGGACGCCGAGCGGCTCGCCGTCGACGATGTAGACGCGGTGGTCGGCGGTCCGGCCGCCGAGGTAGGGCTGGAACACCAGCGCGGTGTCGCCGCCCTGGGCCAGGCTGAGCAGGCCGCGGACGTCGTGGCCGTCGCGGGCGATGTTGATGCCGCGGGCCGCGCACCAGGCGGCGGGCTTGGCGATGGCCGGGTAGGTCAGGTGCCGGATCGTCGGCAGGTACTCGTCGTAGACGAGGTCGCGGCCCGATCCGATGCGGACGGTCGGCACCGGCGGGATGGGGCAGTCGCGCAGGAACAGGATGGTCGCCAGCTTGTCGTTGCACAGCGTGGCCAGTTCCGGCGGGTGCGGCAGGTAGAAGCCGGCCTGTTCGAGGACCGAGTACAGGGCCAGCTGGTTGAAGACGTCCGCGGCCTGGTAGGGCAGCGAGTACAGGGAGGTGACGAACAACGTGTCGGCCGGGGTGACCGGCTCGCCGTCGATGTAGACCTTGGGCTCGGCGAGGTCGAGCGCGTCGACGGTGACCGCCTCGGGGGCGACCCGCTCCCAGGTCAGGTCCGCTTCCTTGGCCACCTCCCCGTAGGTGTTCCAGAAGGCCGCGGACCATTTCGCGCTGGTACGCGAGGACTCGCGGTCGGGGAAGAGCCAGATCATGCGCCGCAGCGCGCCCGCGTCAGACATCGCCTCACCACTCCCGGTCGGCCGCCGTCGCGTTGTTCGCGGCGGGGTGCGCCGAGCATGGCGAGGAGCGCTACGAATTCACTGCGAATCCGCTCCATGAGGCGGCGAAAACCGGTGGATCCGGGCCGGGGTACGCGGTTACGGTGCTGCTGGACCTGTCGCCGAGCCGAGGACGTTCCGTTGTACACCCTGTGAGACCGCCCCACTGCTGATCTGGTCGCGCGTCGCGCCTTCCTGCGCCGCGCATCTTTTTGCTGCGGACTTTCTCACTGAAACCGGTGTATCTCTATGTCCACCTCATGGGTGGTTGTTCCCACCTGCCTGCCCCTCGTCCGTCGCCGCTGCCACACCTGCGGGTCGGAGTTCTTCCGGCCGAGCGGCAAATTCCGCGTCAACGCCAACCACAAGCTCCTCGACGCCTGGCTTCTCGTGCTCTGCAACGGGTGCGGCGAGACCGCCAAGCTCACGCTCCTGGAGCGCACGAACGTCCGCGACATCCCGTCCACGCTGCTGGACCGGTTGCACGGCAACGATTCCGATCTGACGGCCGAACTGCTCCAGGATCCGCTCGTGCAGCGGCGCAGCCGGGTGACCCTCGACTGGGGCGACGCCTGGCGGCTGGACACCGGCGGCTGGGACCATCTGGACCGCGAGGTGATCGACGTGTCGGTCCGCTTCGCGGCGCGCATCCCCATCCGGCCGGCCCGGCTGATCGCCGAGGGCTGCGGCCTGTCGCGGGCCGGGGTCGAGCGGCTGATCACGGAGGGGAAGGTCGTCTCGATGGTCCGGCTGGGCAGCCCGCTGTCCGGGGACTTCACCTTCACGCTCAAGCGCTGAGCACCCCCGGCGAGCCCGGGCCCGCGGCGAGGACCGTCGTGGCCCGGGCGAGCCGGCGCAGGAGTTCGTCGTCCGGCGCGTCGGTGATGATCCCGGCCACCGCCTCCACCCCGAGTACGCCGAACCGCGAGGCGGTGCCGATCTTCTCGGCGCTCGCCAGCACGTAGGTCTCGGCGGCCCGCTGCGCCAGCGCCCGCTTCATGGCCGCCTCGTCGGCGTCGCCCGTGGTCAGCCCGGCGTCCGGGTGTACGCCGGTGACGCCCAGGAAGAACATGTCCGCGCGTACGCCCTGGGCGGCCTCGACGGCAGCGGCGCCGCAGGTGACCACCGAGTGTTTGAAGAGGCGGCCGCCGAGCAGGTAGATCTCGACCGCCGGGTGCTCGGCGAGGGCGGCGGCGACGGTGGGGCTGTGGGTGACGATGGTCGCGCGCAGCGCGGGCGGGAGCGCCCGGGCCACCTCCAGGGCGGTCGTACCGCCGTCGAGCAGGACGGTGTGCTCGTCGGAGATCATCGCCGCCGCCGTACGCGCGACCAGCTTCTTGCCGTCGGTCTGGATGGACTGGCGGGTCTGGTAGTCGGCAATCGCGGGCGACGACGGCAGGGCGCCCCCGTAGACGCGCTGGCACAGGCCGGCGGCGGCGAGGTCGCGCAGATCGCGGCGGATGGTGTCCTCGGGGGTCCCGAGTTCCCGGGCGACGTCGGCGGTGACCACCCGCCGGTCGGTGGCCAGGCGGGCGAGCAGGAATTCACGGCGCTGCGCGGCGAGCATGCACGATCTCCTATTGCGTGATTCTCCATGTTTTTCCTTGATGCTGCCGAGTCTAGCGCTAACATGGGGCACATGACTGCACGGAAACCCATGTTGATCCTCATTGCCGGGCCTTACCGGTCCGGAACCGGCGACAACCCGCAAGCACTGGCCGCCAATCTCGCCCGCCTGGAGGCGGCCGCGTGGCCGATCTTCCAGGCCGGGCACGTGCCGATGATCGGCGAGTGGGTGGCCCTTCCGGTCCTGCGCGGCGGCGGCGCCGACTCGATCGCCCACCCGCTCGCCGCCGAGGTCCTCTATCCCACGGCGGAGCGGCTGCTGCAGCACTGCGACGCCGTCCTGCGCCTGCCGGGGGAGTCGAAGGGGGCCGACCAGGACGTGGCGATCGCCACGCAGCGGGGACTGCCGGTCTACTACTCGATCGACGAGATCCCGGCCCTCGGTCAGCTGCCCGCGACGGTCTGATATTCGAGGTCCATCGTGTCGGTGCGGCCGGACCAGGCGAGGGTCAGCCGCCAGCAGCCGGCCTTCGGCAGGTCCACGATGGACGGACCCGGGCCGCCGGCGACCGTCTGGCGGACCGGGTCGCCGGTGCCGTCCAGCCGTGCGGTGATCACCAGGTCGGGGTCGCTGCCCGGTGTGCCGGACCCGTCCGGCGCCGACACCCAGAGGATCTTGTTGGTCCGGCCGTCCGCGGTGGTCGGCGGCTGGTGCAGCGGATAGCCGAACATCACCGCCACGATGCTCCCGGCCGCGCCGAGCGTGTGCGGCATGCTCGTGTCGCCGCTGAACCCGCCGCGCGCCCAGACCGGCAGCTCATCGGTACGCACATCGGGGCGACACGGCCCGGCGGCGGTGGGAGCGGCGGCGGTCGTGGGGGCGGCGGTGGGCGTCGGGGCGGCCGTGCAGGCGGTGGTCGTGAGGACGGCCGAAGCCAGGGCGGCGGTCACGGCGGCGGCGAAGATCTTGTTCATGACCTGACGATGCGCCCCGGGCCGGAAAGGTTCCATCCCTCGCGTACCGGATCCCTCGCGTAATGGATCCCTCGCGTACTGGATCCCTCGCGTACTGGATATGGTGAGCCGATGTCCCCGCCCCGTCTGGCCGTCGGCTGCGCCATGTGGCAGCACAAACCGTGGCAGGGCCGGTTCGTCCGGCACCCGCTCCCGGCGGCCGAGCGCCTGCGGGCGTACGCGGGCTGGTGCGACGCGGTCGAGGGGAACACGACGTTCTACGCGACCCCCGCCCGGGCCTCGGTCGAGTCGTGGGCCGCGCAGACCGGGCCGGACTTCCGCTTCGTGCTGAAGCTGCCGAAGCCGGTCACGCACGAGCACCGGCTGACCGGCGGCGAGCCGGAACTGCGTGCCTTCCTGGACGCGATCGAGCCGTTGGGGACGCGTACGCACGCGCTGTGGGTGCAGTTGCCGGGCTCGTTCGGGCCGGGCGACGTGCCCGCGCTGGCCGCATTCCTGCGCCGTCTGCCGGCCGCCCACCGGTACGCCGTCGAGGTACGCCACCGCGCCTTCTTCGAGGACGCGGCGGTGACCCGGGACCTGGAGGCCGTGCTGGCGGCGGCCGACGCCGAGTGGCTGCCCTTCGACACGGTGGCCCTGTTCGCGAAGCCGCCGACCAGCGACGCCGAGCGCGAGGCGTGGACGAAGAAGCCGCGGATGCCCCGCCGGGACCGCGCGCTCACCGCCCGGCCGATCGTCCGCTACATCGGCCGGGACTCGGTCGCCGAGACGGTCGAGGGCTGGCAGCCGTGGGTCGCCAGCGTCGCCGGGTGGCTGGCCGAGGGCCGCGAACCGACCGTCTTCATCCACACTCCCGACAACGCCGACGCGCCCGAACTGGCCCGCCGCTTCCACGCCGAGGTACGCGAGCGCGTACCGGGGCTGGCGGCGCTGCCGGAACCGGAGCCGGTGGAGCCCGACACCCTCTTCTAGATCCTGAGGGCGGTCAGGACGACCGTGGTGATCGGCATGACGAAGGAGCCGCCCACCGCGTCGACGGCTTCGCCCAGTCCGGCGAGCAGCGCGGCCGACTGGTCCGGCGGGATGAGGTTGTGCCCGCCGTGGGTCGGCACCACGTCCAGCCACTCGTCGCGGGTGAACGTCTGCTCCCAGTCGAACGACCACCGCTGCGGTACGCCGAATCCGCCCGCCTCGGCGAGGCCGCTGGTCGCGGTGTCCATCATGGGCGCGTAGGGGTCGGCCGCGCGTACGGGATAGGGATCGAAGGGGAGATCGGGCAGGACCCGGCGGTAGACGGCGGCGAAGGACCGGGCGAGCGGCTCGGGGGTGAGCAAGGCGTTCCAGAAGAGGGCGAGCCGGCCGGCGGGCCGCAGCACCTCGGCGGCCCGGGCGGCGCCGGCCACCGGGTCGATCCAGTGCCAGGTCTGCCCGGCGACGACGGCGTCGAAGGTACGCCCCGCGGCGTCCCAGTCCTCGAACCTGGCGACGTCGACGGTGAAGCCGTCGCGGCGGGCGAGGGCGGCCATCCGCTCGTCGACCTCGACGCCGTGCACGGTGCGGCCGGCGGCGCGGAACCGGCGGGCGGCGATGCCGGTGCCGATCCCGACGTCGAGGAAGTCCGGGCCGGGCGCGGCGGCGACCACCGCGTCGACCATCGCGGCCGGATAGCTCGGGCGGGTGCGGTCGTAGCGCTCCGCGTCGGTGCCGAAGCCCTCGGCGATCCGGCGGGCCCGGTGCGGTTCGGAAGGAGTAGTGGGCATGCGCCCACTCTAAGTGGGCATGTGCCCACTCGGCAACCGGTACCCTGATCACGTGCCGACTGGAGTGGCCATCCGCGACCCGCGCGAGCAGCTGTTCGACGCCGCCGAACGGATCCTGCTGCGGGCCGGCCCGAACGCGCTCACCAGCCGCGCGGTCACCGCCGAGGCGGGCGTGGCCAAAGGCGTACTGCACAAGCATTTCGCGGACTTCGACGCCTTCCTGGCCGACCTCGTGCACAGCCGGATGGCGCGGCTGGAGATCCAGGACGCCCTGCTGCGGGGCTCCGCCGGCACGGCGACCGTCGTCGGCAACGTGGCGGACGCGCTCGCGGTCTACTTCGAGCCGGTCGCCGTGGCGATCGTCGGGCTGGTCATCGCGCGCGACGAGCTGCGGTCGCGGCTGCGGGAGACGACACCGGTCGGCGTACCGCTGATGACCGAGGCGGCCCAGTCGATCGCGGGCTACCTGTCGGACGAGCAGCGGCTCGGGCGGCTCGACCGGAAGGTGGACGCCGACGCGGTGGCCCGGATGATCATCGGCTCGGCGCACCTGATGTACGCCGACCGCCACGCGCCGCCGCCGACCCCGGCGGACCTCCGCCACGTCGTCGCGCTGGCCCTCCCGTAACCCGTCCCGCCCTCCTCCTCTGGCCCCCAAGATCCCGCTTGGATCAGGGAAAACACCCGAATCTTGGGCCATGATTCGGGTGACATCCGTGATCCAAGCGGGATCTTGGGGGCATCCGAGCAGGATCTTGGGGGCATTCAGGCGGGATCTTGGCGAGGCTGAGGAACTTCTTCCGGCGCGGCGGCGACCCTCTGCCGGAAGAGTCGCCCGATGAGATGAGAATCCGCATGACGCGCACAGTGGTACGCCGCCTCGCAACCGTCGCCGCCGGTGCGGCCGCCGCGATCGCCCTGGTCGCCGGTCCCGCCGCCGCCCACGTCACCGTCAATCCGAGCACCGCCACGCAGGGCGGGTACGCGAAGCTGACGTTCCGCGTACCGAACGAGACGACGACGGCGGACACGACGAAGGTGGAGGTGGTGGTCCCCACCGATCACCCGATCCCGTCGATCTCGTTGCGGCCGGTGCCGGGCTGGACGGCCGCGGTCGAGCGGTCGAAGCTGGCCACGCCGCTGAAGGACGACGACGGCAACGAGGTCACCGACGCCATCTCGAAGATCACGTGGACGGCCGCGGCCGACGCGGTGATCAAGCCGGGGCAGTTCCAGGAGTTCGACGTCTCGGCCGGGCCGCTGCCGCAGGTCGACCAGATCGTGTTCAAGGCGCTGCAGACCTACTCGGACGGCAACGTCGTGCGCTGGATCGAGGAGCCGAAGGCCGGCGAGGAGGCCGAGCACCCGGCGCCGGTGCTGAAGCTGACCCCGAAGGGGTCCACCAACACCGGCGCGGCCACGACCACCGCGGCCGGGGCCACCGTCACGGCGTCGGCCGACGACAAGGACAACGGCAGCCCGTGGCCGCTCGTCATCAGCATCGTCTCGCTGGTCGTCGCGCTCGCCGCGGTCGGTCTCGCCCTGCGCCGCCGGCCGTCCGGGTCACAGGCCTAGCGTCACCAGATCGCCCCGGCTCGCCACACCCAGTTTCGGGTACGCCTTGTACAGGTGGTACGCGACCGTCTTGGGGCTGAGGAACAGCTGCCCCGCGATGTCCTTGTTGGACAGTCCCTGGGCGGCGAGCCGGGCGATCTGCAGCTCCTGCGGCGTCAGCGCGGCGGCCGCCGCCGGAGCCGGCTGCGGTGCGCGCAGGCCGGTCGCTTCCAGCTCGGTACGCGTACGGGCGGCCCAGGGGTGGGCTTCGAGGCGGTCGAAGACCTCGACGGCCCGCTGCAGCACGGTACGCGCGTCGGCCTTGCGGCGGCCCCGGCGCAGCCATTCGCCGTAGAGCAGCTCGGTGCGCGCCTGCTCGAACGGCCGGCTCGGCAGCTTCAGCGCGGCCAGGTAGTCGCTCTCGTCGCCGGACAGCAGCGCCCGGCACCGGTACACCAGCGACTGCGCCCACGGCCGGCCGGTGCGCTCCGCGAAGGCGACGAGCCGGTCGAGCGCCGGTCCGGCCGCCGCGGGGACGGACGCGCGGACGGCCGCCTCGACGAGATCCGGGATGCACCGGTACGCCGCGACGTGGTGCGCGTACGGATTGTCCTGAAGGGACAGCAGCCGGGGCAGGGCCGCCTCGACCCGGCCCTGGCCGAGGTCGAGCAGGCCGAGCGCCCAGTGCGCCCAGGTGTGCCCGGCCGGGGCGGCACCCGGCGCGGTGGCGGCCAGCGCCTCGGCGACCGACGCGCGGCAGCGCTCCTCGTCCCCGGCGACGGCTGCGAGGACCGCGTCCATCGCGGACAGCTGGCTGATCCAGAGCGGCTGGCCGCCGTCGCGGGCGACGTGCAGCCCCTCGGCGCAGGCGACCGCGGCGTCCCGGTGCCCGCCGGTGAAGAACCGGGCCTCGGCGAGGAAGAACAGCAGCGTCGGCAGCAGGCCCACGAGTCCTTCGTGCCGGCAGCGGTCGGCCAGCCGGGCCGTCAGGTCGTACGCCTGCTCGTCCAGGCCCGCGACGAAGCCGAGCGCGCAGATCTGGACGAGGTCGGCCGGGGAGACGTCGAGGTCCGGCAGCCGGTCCGGCCCGCCGCGGAAGGCGTCGCCGAGGAAGCGGGCCACCGGATCGTCGAGCGTGGCGAGCCGGTCGAGGCAGGCGCCCAGCTGCGGCTCGCCGAGGTACCACGCGGGATGCACGGCCTGGACCCAGAACGGGGTCGGGTCGCCGGCCAGGCCGCCGGCCGCGGTCAGCAGGTCGTACGCGGTCTGGTGGTTGCCCTGCCAGAACCAGGCCAGGCCCTCGATCCAGCCGACCCGGGCCAGGAACGCCGGATCGTCCACAAGGGACGCGGCCCGTTCGGCGAGTTCGACGGCGGCGGCGGGGCGGCCGGCCGGCAGACCGCTCTCCGCCGCCAGCAGCAGCCGCCGGGCCTGCTCGGCCGGCGTACCGCTCAACTGCGCCGCCCGCTCGTACGCGACGGCCGCCGCGGCGTACCCGTTGCGGTCGCGGGCCTGCCGGGCGGTGTCCTCGAGGGCGGCGGCCACGTCGTCGTCGAATCCGGTCGCGGCGGCGGCCCGGTGCCACGCCCGGCGGTCGGCCGAGTCCGGAGCGGACAGCGCGTCGGCGATCGCCTGATGGGCCGCGATCCGTTGCGCGTACGCGGAATCGTGGTAGATCGCCGCGCGGACCAGCGGGTGCCGGAAGCGCAGGGTGGCGCCCGCGACGTCGACGAGCCGGGCCTCCTCGGCCGGGCGGAGGTCGGCGGCGGTGGCCGGGGCGCCGGCGCGCAGGATGACGCCGAGATCGCCGGCGTCCTCGGCGGCGGCGACGAGCAGCAGCGCCCGGGTGGCGGCGGGCAGGCCGGCGACCTGGCCGCTGAAGGCCGCGCGCAGCCGGTCGGTCAGCGGCACCGCCGGAGCGTCGGCCGCTTTCGTGATCTTCGGCAGCTCGATGAGCGCGAGCGGATTGCCCTGGGCCTCGGCGAGGACGCGGTAGCGGACGGCCGGATCGAGATCGGGACCGAGCAGCCGGGCGGCGGCCGCGGCGGCCAGCCCGTCGAGCGGCAGTTCGGGCAGGCCGGCGGCGGGGAACGCGTCCTCGCGCGCGGCGGCGATGAGGGCCACGCCCTCGCCGCCGAGCCGGCGCGCGACGAACAGCAGGGCGTCCCCGGAGACCGCGTCGAGCCATTGCGCGTCGTCGATGAGGCAGACGACCGGGCCGTCGTCGGCGGCCTCGGCCAGCAGGGACAGCACTCCGAACCCGATGAGCAGCCGGTCCGCCGCCGTCCCCGGGGCGAGGCCGAAGGCGCCCTCCAGCGCGGCCCGCTGCGGCGCGGGCAGCCGGTCGCGGCGGTCGAGGACCGGCCACAGCAGCTGGCTCAGGCCGGCGAAGGGCAACTCGGCCTCGAATTCCACGCCGCTCGCCCGCAGGACCCGGCCCGCGGGCAGAGTGGCGGCCCAGTCGAGCAGCGCGCTCTTGCCGATGCCGGGGCCGCCGCGCAGGACCAGCGCGCCGCCGGAGCCGTCGCGGGCCGCGGCGACCAGCGCCTCGATCCGGTCCTGCTCGCGCTCGCGGCCGTGCAACATGCGTTCCAACCTACACACCGGTACGCCGGTGCCCGCATTACCTAAGCGATACCGATTCCGCGGTTCCCGCGCCTCCGTAGGTTCGAGATCGACACCGAACGGACCAGTGAGGAGCACGAAGATGCAGCTCATCGAGAAGTACATCGCCGCGTGGAACGAGACCGACGCCGGCGCCCGGGCCGCGCTCGTCGCGGACGTCTTCACCGCCGACGCGACGTACACCGACCCGCTGGCCGCCGTGGCCGGGCACGACCGGATCGACGGCCTGCTCGGCGCGGTCCAGGGCCAGTTCCCCGGCCTGGAGTTCCGGCTGGCCGGTCCGGTCGACGCCCACCACGACGTGTGCCGGTTCACCTGGCACCTCGGCCCGGCCGGCGGCGAGGCGGTCGTCATCGGGTTCGACGTCGCGGTGCTCGACGGGGACCGGATCGCGAGCGTCGCCGGCTTCCTGGACAAGGTGCCCGCCTGATTTCCCCGGGGCCGGGCGACCGTCCGGCCCCCATTCCCTTCCACCCCAAGGAGACTTCCCATGACCACGACCGCCGTCGCCGCCACCCCCGCCACCGCGACCGCCGCCGACCGCGCGCCGCGAGGCGTACTGCCGGTGCTGCTGACCGCCACCTTCATGACCGCGCTGGACTTCTTCATCGTCAACGTCGCCCTGCCCGCCGTCCACACCGACCTGCGAGCCGGTCCCGCCGCGCTGCAATGGGTGGTCGCCGGATTCGGGCTGGCGCTCGCGGCCGGGCTGATCACCGGCGGGCGGCTCGGCGACCTCTACGGCCGCCGCCGGATCTTCGGTGTCGGCGTCGCGGTGTTCACCGTCGCCTCGGTGCTGTGCGGGATCGCGCCGACCGCCGGGTTCCTCGTCGGCTCGCGGGTCCTGCAGGGCCTGGGTGCCGCGCTGATGATGCCCCAGACGCTGGCCCTGCTGCGCGGCTCGGTGCCGCCGGCCGCGCAGCCCAAGGCCTTCGCCCGCTACGGCCTCGCTCTCGGCCTCGGGGCCGTGTTCGGCCAGGTCATCGGCGGCCTGCTGATCAAGGCGAACCTGTTCGGGCTCGACTGGCGGACGTGCTTCTTGATCAACCTGCCGATCGGGATCGCCGTCCTCGCCGCGCTGCGGTTCCTGCCCGAGTCGCGCAACGCCGCCAGCCGGCTCGACCTGACCGGCGTCGTGCTGGTCACCGCCGCGCTCGTCACCCTCGTCCTGCCCCTCATCCAGGGCCCCGAACAGCACTGGCCACTGTGGACGTGGGTCAGCCTCGCCGGCGCCGCCGCGCTGTTCGCGGTGTTCGCGCTCCACCAGAGCCGGCGTACGCATCCGCTGGTGAACCTGCGGCTGTTCCGGGAGCGCACGTTCTCGACCGGGCTGCTGGCCGTGCAGGTGTTCTGGATGGGGCAGGCGTCGTTCTTCGTGATCCTGGCCCTGTACCTGCAGTTCGGGCAGCACCTGTCGGCGCTGCGTTCGGGCGCGGTGTTCATGGCGATCGGCGCGGGCTACCTGCTCACCTCGATGAACGCGCACCGGATCGCCGCCCGGCTGGGCCGGCACGCGGTCACCGCCGGCGCGCTCATCATGGTCGCCGGGCTGGCCGGGATGGCGGCCGCCGCCGGGCACGGCGTCGGCTGGCTGCTGCCGGGTCTCGCGGTCGACGGTCTGGGCATGGGCATGGCGCTGGCCCCGCTGACCACGATCGCCCTGTCCCGGGTGGCGGCCGAGCACACGGGCGCGGCGGCGGGCGTCCTGGCCACGGTGAACCAGACCGGCAACGCGCTGGGCGTGGCGCTCATCGGGATCGTCTTCTACCAGGCCTCGGGGTACACCGCCGGGTTCGAGGCGGGGCTGATCGTGCTGATCGGCCTGGAGGCGCTGCTCGCGCTGCTGATCCAGTTGCTGCCGCGCCGCTGACCCGGCTGCTCCCGGCGGCCCGTCCAAGCTCCCGTTCGGATCAGGGTTTCGCACGTAATCTTGGGCCAAGATTCGGGTGATTTCCCTGATCCAAGCGGGGTCTTGGCGTCGGTGAGGTCACTCAGGGTGGCGGAACACGTGTGCGGTGAGCGTCGCCGAAATGACGAGGACGGCGGCACCGGCGACGCCGAGCAGGGGCAGCCAGACCTGGCCCGCGTCGATCGTCAGGTGCAGCTTGTAGGCGGCCAGCATGATCAGTGCGATCGGCAGGATCGTCGCAAGGACGTTGACGCGGGTGTACCCGAACCGGATGAGCAGCGGGAACTGCACCGCGACGTTGACGGCGAACAGTGCCCACGACATCGTCAGCAGGGTGGTGAGCTGCCCGCCGCCGAAGGCGTCGCCCTCGACCCGCGCGGCGACGTAGGACAGCGCGGTTCCCACGATCAGCGCGCCGAGATAGACGACCACGGCCCAGGCGTAGTACGCGAGCAGCACCGCGCGGCGGGTGACGGGCAGGACGGCGTACAGGGTGGTGAGGTCGGCCTTGTCGGCGATCTGGAACGGCTGGACGGCGAGGTACGGGGCGAGGATCACCGCCGTGGCCACCATCAGGCCGGTCGGGCTGCGCAGGTCGAGCACCACCATCAGGGCGAGCACCAGGAGGAACTGGGTCCGGTACGGCGCGACGCTACGCATGTGCAGCACGGTCGCGCGGAAGACGGCGTTCATGCGGCGGCTCCACGCGTACGGGTGCGGAGGGCGGGGCGGGCGGAGGATAGTCCGATGTGGATGGCGATCTCCTCCAGGGTGGGTGCCTCGACCAGGACGCGGCCGTCGAGGAGGCCGGCTTCGTCGGTGCGGACCAGGGCCTCGACGCCGGCCGGTGACCGCCGGGCGCCGATCAGCTCCACGCCGATCAGGTCGGTCAGCTCGTCGGGGCCGCCGCGGACCACGCGGTAGGCGTCCAGGATCTCGTCCTTGGGCCCGGTGTCCACGACCCGGCCGTCGTGGATGAGCGTCACGAAGTCGCCGATGCGGTCCAGGTCGGCGGTGATGTGCGTGGAGAACAGGACGCTGTGGCCCTCGTCGAGGAGGAAGTCGCCGATGATGCCGACGAGTTCGGCCCGGGCCACCGGGTCCAGGCCGCTGGTCGGCTCGTCGAAGACCAGCAGCCGCGCCCGGTGCGACAGCGCGACGGCGATCATCAGCTTCATCGCCATGCCGCGGGACAGGTTCTTGACCCTGGCCTTCGGGTCGAGGCCGAACTCGTCGAGCAGCTGCCGGTACCGCGCGCCGTCCCAGCGGTCGTAGAAGGGCCGCAGCGTCCGCTCGACCTCCGCCAGCCGCCACTCGCCCACGAAATAGGTGTGGTCGAGCACCACGCCGACGTCCTGGCGAAGGCTGACCGAGCCGGGGACCCGGCGGCCGAGCAGCTCGATCTCGCCGGAGTCGATGCCGCGCATGCCGAGCAGGCACCGGATCGTGGTGGTCTTGCCGGCTCCGTTGGCGCCGATCAGGCCCATGACGTAGCCGGTCGGCAGTTCGAAGCCGACATCCCGCAGAGCGAAACCGTTGCCGACCGCGCAGTTCACGCCGCGCAGGGCGAAGGCCGGCGTCTCAGGCATGCTCGTACTCCGAATCCAGCAGGCCGTCCAGGATCCGGACGACGTCGTCGCGGCCGAGGCCGGCCCGCCGGGCGGCGTCCAGCGCGGTCTGCAATCCCTCCTCGACCTGGCGCAGCAGCTGCTCGCGGACCAGCGCCGAGTCCAGCGGCAGGACGTACGCGCCCTTGCCGGGGACGGTCGAGATGAATCCCTCGGCGGCCAGCTCGGCGTACGCGCGGGTGGTGGTGATGATGCTGATACGCAGGTCGCGGGCGAGCGCCCGGACGGACGGCAGCGCCTCGCCCTCGGCCAGTTCCCCGGTCAGCACGGCCGCGCCGACCTGTTCCTTGATCTGCTGATAGAGCGGTATGCCGGAGCTGTTGGACAGCACGACCCGCACGACGACCTCCCCAGACGGCCCAACTGTATATGCACACTATATACAGTCGTGACGGTAAGGGCGCAAGTGCGCTACAGGCGCTCGGGCAGCTTCCGCGTGAACGGCACGCTCGCCAGCACGAACAGGGCCGCCGTCAGGAACGCCAGCTTCAGGCCGACGAGCTGCGCACTGGCGTACGCGGACACGATCGCGGCCTGCTCGTTCGGCGGCACCTGGGTCGTGGCGAGGGCGGCGGTCGCGTCGGCGGTCGAGATGAACGGGACTCCGCCGGCGATGCGTACGGCGGCCTGGTCGGCGACCGCGTTGGAGATCTCGGGGTGGTCGGCGACGTGGTTGCCGAAGCTCACCGCCAGCGTCGCCAGCAGGACCGCGCCGACCAGGGCGGTGCCGAGCGACGAGCCGAGGTTCTGGGCGGTGTACTGCAGGCCGCCGACCTCGCCGCGCTCGGCCTCGCCGACGCTGGACTGGACGATGTTGCCCAGCTGCGAGGCGAGCAGTCCCATGCCGACACCGAGCAGGGCCATCGCGAAGCCGAACGAGCGCTCGTTCAGCTCCGGGTCCACGCTGGCCACCAGCCAGATGACGGCGACGAACAGCACGGCCAGGCCGATGCGCACGATGCGCCGCGGTCCGGCGTACCGGCCGATGACGGGACCGCTGAGCGCCGTGACGAGCATCGTGATCGAGACCGGCAGCAGGCGTACGCCGGTCTGGAAGGCGTCGAGTCCCTGCGAGAGCTGCAGGTAGAGCGGGATGGCGAAGAAGAGGCCGAGCAGCACCAGGTTCTGGGCGAGCAGCATGGCCAGGCCCGACCGCAGGGAGGGCAGCGTGAACAGCGTCATCCGGACCAGCGGGTCGTGGCCCGCCGCGTCGCGGCGGCGTTCCCAGACGGCGAAGAGGTACAGCACGACGAGGCCGGCCGTGACGACGAACATCGTCGGGGCGAAACCGAAGATCGTGAACGGCGGGTTCTTCGGGTTCACCCAGCCCCATGCGCTGCTCTGCAGGACGCCGAGCACGATGAGGGCCATGCCGACCGCGGACAGGGCGGCGCCGATCCAGTCCAGCCGCGGGCGACGCTCGATCGGCACGTCGGCGACCCAGCGCAGCGTGAGCAGCATGGCGATGACCAGCACGACCTCGCCGGCGAAGACCAGCCGCCAGGTCAGGTAGGTGGTCACCCAGCCGCCGAGCAACGGCCCGACCGCGATGCCGGCCCCGGCGACCCCGCCGATCACCCCGTACGCCATCGCCCGGTCCCGCCCGGCGGCGTAGTTGCCGCCGACGAGGGCCGCGAGGGCGGGCAGGACGAGCGCGGCGCCGAGTCCCTCGATCACCGACCAGCCGACGGTCAGTACCCACAGCTGGGGCGCGATCGCGGTGACGCCCGAGCCGATGCCGTAGATCACCAGCCCGATCGCGAACGCGCGGCGCCGGCCGAGCAGGTCGCCGAGCTTCCCGCCAGTGATCATGAAAGCGGCCATGACCAGCGTGTACAGCGTGATGACGGCCTGGATCGCGGTGACGGTCGTGTCGAAGTCGGCGACGAGCTGGCTGACGGACACGTTCATCACGGAGGTGTCGAGCACCATGAGGAACTGAGCCGTTCCCAGCACGGCCAACGGCTTCCATGCCACGTCGTCAGCCTAGGAGCAGTTGGGCGGGGGTGCGGGCGGTTCAGCGCAGCCAGAAGTCGTACGGGTGGCGGCCGGGCCGGAAGCCCTGCGCCTGCGCCCGGGCGGCCGCGTCCGCGAGCCCGTCGCCGACCGCGTGCGGCATGTGCGCGTCGCTGCCGAAGCTGACCGCCTCGCCGCCCTCCTCCCACCACCAGCGCAGCAGGGTCGCGTGGAAGAACGGCAGCCGCGTGTTGAGTTCCAGGGCGCGGCCGGTCCCGGCCAGCGTACGCAAGGCGTGGCGGTAGCCGTCCTCGAACGGGGCCGGGTCGAACTCGCCGGGCCAGTAGCGTACGGGGTAGTCGATGTGGGCCAGGACGGCGAACACCGACGAGCCCTCGATCAACTTGGGGATCTCGGCCAGGTAGTCGTGCAGCACCTCGGCGGCCGGCCGGGCGGCGAACTGGCCGGGCGGTTCGGAGAAGCCGTCGCCGAGCGGCAGGCAGTGCAGCGAGCCCAGCAGGCGGTCGAGGGGAGCCGCGGTCAGCTTCGCCACCGCCTCCGGGTGCCAGTGCGGCTCGCCGAGCTCCAGTCCGGACAGGATCCGCAACTGCGGGAACAGGTCGCGGCAGCGTTCGATGCTCGCCAGGTAGCCGTCGAGGTCCATCGGCGGCGGGGTCAGGAGACCGTCGACGCTGATCCGCGACAGGTGCGCGTCATAGCCGTGGACCAGCCACGGCGTGTGGTCGGCGTGCTCGGTGAAGGCCACCGCGGGCAGCCCCCGGCGCACGGCCTCCGCGCAGGTCCGCTCCATCGAGCCGTTCGCGGCGTCCCAGGAGAACTCGCTGTGTACGTGACTGTCGGCGGGCAGGATCGGTTCGCGCACGGCCACCCCTTCGGCGAAGCTGTCAGCTCACATCATCGGCCAGGCGCTCGGCGACCCGCGCCGGGGCCGGCATCTCGGCGATCTCCCGGGCCAGCGCGGCGGCCGCCGGACGGCAGCCGTCGAGCTGGGCGGCGTACTCCCGGATCGTGCCGGCGTCGAACGCGGTGAGCCGCAGCGCGGCGCCGGCGGTGAACACGGCCTCGGCGTTGGCGAACTGATCGGCGCCCTGCGGCAGGACGAGCTGCGGTACGCCGGCCGCGAGCGCGCCGAGGGTGGTGCCGCTGCCGCCGTGGTGGACGACGGCGGCGGCGCGGGCGAGGACGGCGTCCTGATCGACCCACGTCTCCACGGTGACGTTGGCGGGCAGGGGCCCGAGCGCCGCCGGCGTCACGCGTCCCGCCGCGACCACGACCCGGCGGTAGGCGGGCGCGAGCCCGGCGATGGCCGTGCGCAGCAGGTCCGGGCTGCCGAACGCGGTGCCGAGGGTGAGGTAGACCAGCCCGGGGTCCGGTGTGGACGGTGTACGGGTGCCGGGACGCATCGGGATCGTCGCCTCGGTGGCCAGGAAATCCTTGTCCTGCAACGACGGCGGGCAGATGTCCAGATGCGGCCGGCCGGTGCCGGTGGGCCGCACGAGCCCGATGCCGTCGGGGAAGAGCCGCCCGAAGCCGTGCCAGACCCCGCGGATCCCGACCTGCTGAGCCGCCTCCGCCGCGCCGGGTACGCCCCAGCCGTGCACGACGAGGTCGGGCCGGCGGTTTTCGAGGTCCGGCCGGAGATCCTCGGCGTAGATCTCGTAGAACACGTCGGCGGGCCGGAACGCCGCCAGCCCGAACGTACGCAGCCGCGGGTGCACCGCCTCGCCGACGGCGAACTCCACGTCGTGCCCAGCCGCCTGGACGGCGAGGGCGAGCGGAACCATGGGCAGGGTGTGGCCGGGGGAGGCGAGGGCGGCGAACAGGACGCGCATCGTGCGACGGTACCCCGAACCTGGACGGCGTCCACTACGCTGCGGCGGCACACCGACGATACGGGGATGATCATGACGGCGGTTCCGGGGCGGACACCACCTCGCTGGCGCGCGGCATTCGTGGCGGCGGCGCCGCCGATCGCCGCGGGCTGGCTCGCCAGTACCCTGCTGACCGACCTCACCCCCGAGTACACCGCCGTGTCCAACGGTGTCCACATCGGTGGGTCGAGCGCCGTGGCGCCGGTGGTCCTGGTGCTTGCCTGGCTGGTCGCGCTGTGCGCCGCCGTCGTGGCCGCGCTCGGCGGCGCCGCGTACCGGCGGCTGGCCCGGCGGCTGCTGCCGGTGGCGGTCGTCGCCGGCACCCTGGGCGCGCTGAGCGCCGCCGGCGTCGGCATCGCGGTCGTCCTGTCCGGCGGCTCGGTGCCGTGGTTCGCGGCGATCGTCGTGGCGACGGTGTTCGTCGTGGCGCGGTTGCTCGGCGCGCTGCCGCGGGTCCTCGCCGGTAGCGACATCGATGCCGCCCTCGTCGGCGCCTGGCGGGCCACGAGCCGGGCCCGGTGGGTGTCGTTCGGGCTGGGCCTGTGGATCCTGATCGGCCTCCCGGTGCTGGCCGTTCTCACCGTCGGTCTGGTCGGCGCGGTGGACGCCGGATCGCCGTGGGGCGGGTCGGACCTGGGGGTCGTCCGCTCCGCGGTGCTCGGGACGGTCGCCGTCCTCGTGGGCACGGCGTGCGTCGCCTTGCAAGCCGTCGCCCTGGTGCCCGGCGCGCAGCCCGCGTACGCGCCGCCGGTGCGGATGTGGCCCGCGTTCGCCGTGGCCGTCGCCGCGCCGCTGGTGCTCGCCGCCGTCACCATCGCCGACCCCGAGCAGGCTCCGGTGATCACGGCCGCGCCCGCCCCGGCGCCGCTCGGGTTCGAGCGCACCAACTACCGCTTCATCTCCCTGCCCGACGGCTCGCACCTGTCCGTCTCCACCAGCGAAAGCCGTCCCCAGCTGCTGAAATGCAACGCCGAGGCCACCGAGTGCACGCGTACCGACGTCGCGCTCACCGGCCTGGCCCACCCTTCGATCATGGACATGGCGCGTACGCGTACCGGCCTCATCGTCGCCGCGGCGATGATGAACGACGACGGCAGTCACACGCTGCGGCTGTGGCGGTGCGACGACCTCGTGTGCGGCTCGGTGCACGTGCTGCCGGGCATCCGGCTGCCCGACGACCCGGCGGTCAGGGCGGCCGGCGACACGTCGTTCGATCCGCTCGCGGACCAGCTGAGCACCGGGCGGCAGGACACCGAACCGAAGACGCTGCGTTGGGAGAACGCCAAGTTCATCGTCGGCGTCGACGAGACCGACCGGCCCGTGCTGGCGGTCAGCCGCAGCACGCGAGCCGAAGTCGAGCTGTACCGGTGCGCCGATCGCGACTGCGGCGGGCTCGACGTGACCACCCGCCGGCTCGACCTGTTCCAGGCGACCGGAGCGGCCCCGTCCACCATCGAAGCGCTCGCGCTGGATCAGCTGGGCCGGCCGGTCGTCGCCGTGCGCGCGTACGCCCCGCCCCGGAAGCCGGGATTCTCGATCCGGTGGGGTACGCCGCCCAGGGACTGGCTGCTGGTCATCCACTGTGGACCAGGCTGCGACACGTGGGGGACAGGCCTGTGGCGGACGCCCGAACCGAACCACCAGGACCGGTGGCAGATCGAGGTGCGGCCGGAGGGAACGGTCCTGACGACCTGGGAGTGGGGCGACGATGTCCAGCTCACCTGCACCCGCAACTGCGACCCGCGATGACCGGGGACGCCTTCACCGCGCCGGACGCGGACCGCCGGCGGGCCGTGCTCACGGTGGTGGCCCCGCCGCTCGCGCTGGTCTGGCTGCTGACGGCGCTCCTGCCGGTGTTCGGTGACCGGACGTCGACCTCCATCATCGACGGCGCGTACGCGGGCGGCTCGTCGTCGACCCTCGCCGGGATCGGCTGGGTGGCGGGCTGGGCGTTCGCGCTCTGTGCCGGAGCCGCAGCCGGTTCCGGCGGGTACGCGTACCGCCGGGTGATCCGGCGGCTGCTCCCGGCGGCGGGAATTCTTGCCGTGCTCGCCGTGCTGGGCTTCGGCGGTCTCGCGGGCGCTGCCGTGGTCTCCGGCGGATCGCTCGCCGTCCTCGCGATCGCGGCCGTCCTGCCGTTGTTCGCCGTCACCCAGCTGCTCGGCGCGCTGCCGCGGGTGCTCGCCGGGGCCTCGATCGGCAGGGCGCTCGCCGATGCCTGGCGGGGATCGGCCGGGCAACGGTGGCGGGAGTTCCTGCGCGGCGTGTGGATCCTGGTCGCCGTGCCGGTCGTCACCGCCCTCCTGCTCCAGCTGCGCTTCATGTCGCTTGGCGACAGTACGGCCGCCGGGTTCGCCCGGTCCGCGGTCGGCGCCGTGATCACCGTGGCCGTCCTCGTCGCGTGTGTGACGCTCCAAGCCGTCGCGCTTCCATCCGTTCCCGGTGCAGAGAAGGGCGCGCTTCCACTCGCTCCTGTTGCAGAGGAGGGCGAACCGCGACCAGGACGGCGCCCAACCAGGCTGGGGGCCGCGTTCGCCCTCGTCATCGCCGCGCCGCTGGCGCTGACCGCCGTGGCCGTCGCCGACCCCGGCGGCCTACCGGTGATCACGTCGGGCACCGAACGGCCGCGGCAGGGCGTGGACGCCATCGGCCTGGGGTTCCTCCCGCTGCCGGACGGCTCCCAGGTGGCCGTCGACCCGGGCGACCGCAAGCCCGAGCTGGTGAAGTGCGACATCCAGGCCACCGAATGCACGCGTACCGAGGTCGCGCTGACGGGGATCGACACGGCGATGCGCATCGACATGACGCGTACGCCGACGGGGCTGCTCATCGCAGCGGTGACCCACGAGGCCGGCGACTCGGTCCTGCTGCGCCTGTGGCGCTGCGACGATCCGGCCTGCGGCACCGTGCACGTCCTGACACCGATCCCGCTGCCGGCCGACCCGCCCCGCGAGAAGCCGCACAGCGCGTTCCCGGGAATGTTCGGCGATCAAGCCGGCCAGGCGGCCGAGCCGGAGCCGGTCAGCTGGTACGACGCGAAGTTCGCGCTCGGCGTCGACACCGCCGGCCGGCCGGTCATGGCGACGAACCGGAGCCGCCGGCCCGAGATCGAGTTCTACCACTGCGCCGATCCGGACTGCCGGGCCGTCGACTCGACCACCCGTTCCCTGGACGTGCCCGGGCAACCCGGCGGGGACCCGGCCCGCATCGAGGCGCTCGCGATGGACCGGCAGGGCCGTCCGGTCGCCGCCGTCCGGGCGTACGCGCCGCGGCAGCCGTCCGGGTTCACGGTCCGCCTCGGCGGGCAGCCCCAGGACGGGCTGTATGTCGTCCACTGTGGAGACTGGTGCGACGGGTACGGCGTACGGCTCTGGCAGACGATCGAGCCGGGGAAGGAACGGTGGTGGCGGTTCACGAGGACCGCGGCGGGCGATGTCCGGCTGGCCACCAACGACCCGGAGACGGCCCTGATCACCTGCTCGCGCTTCTGCGCCTGATCCTGCCCGCCCCGCTCCCCGGCGCGACCCGCTCCCCGGCCCGCTCGCGTGACCCGGCTCCATGATCCCGTTTGGATCAGGGATGTCCACGTAATCTTGGTCCAAGATTCGGGTGATTTCCCTGATCCAAACGGGATCATGGAGCGGTCTGAGCGGGACAGCGAAAGGGCTGTCAGCCGGCCAGCGGGTAGTACGGCTGGCTCCAGCCGCGGTAGCTGCTGTGGTAGAGGTAGTCGTCGACGCCGACCTGGCCGCCCACCGACGTACCGATGATCTTGCCTTCGCCGAGGCTGATCACGACGTGCCCGGTGCCGGAGGAGTTGTGGTACCAGACGAGCGCCCCGCGCGGCGGGATCCCGCTGGTGTGCATGTAGCCGTGGTTCACCATGTAGTCCCCGCCGACCTCGGCGGTCGCCCAGTTGGTGTAGCTCCAGCCGTAGGACAGGCCGGTGAACTTCAGGCAGAGATTCTCGTACGCGCTGGAGCCGAGATGGCTGAACGCCCACGAGATGGCGGCGTTGATGCCCCGCGGGTTGGCCCGGGGCGGCGCGCCGACGTAGTCGCATTTGCCGGTGACGTAGCCGTCGCCGCCGGTGTAGACGTACGCGTCCGAGACGAAACCGCCCCGGGCGAGCATGTCCCAGATGGTGCTGGTGCCGTAGGTCCCGCTGACCTGGGAGCCTTCGGTCTGGCACAGGATCGTGACCTTCGAACCGTCCGCGACCGTGTCCCACGCGTCGAAGCCGGTGCCCGGGGCCGCCCGGACGGTCAGGGCCGTGCCGGCGGTGTTGACCGTGCCCGACGCGGAGGCGTTGGCCGCGCTGGGCAAGGCGAACAGCATGACGCCCGCCACCGTCGCACTGAGCGCGGCGAACCGGGCCGGCCGGCGCCGCAGAACACTGAAGAGTGTCGACATGGGCGCAGCGTACGCAGCGGTTCTACAGAAACCGGTCTCGACGATGTACAGGAAAAGGCTCTTGCATGTATGGAAAAGGATCTATTTGATGCGAGCGGCCCAGTCCTCGATCGTGACGACGTCGGCCTGGGCCGGGAACACCTTCTCCGTCAGGACGCGGTGCACCTCCGGGTCGTGGTCGAGGCAGCCGTCGGCCAGCACCGTGATCTCGTAGTCGAGGTCGGCGGCCTGGCGGAGCGTGGACAGGACGACGCCGCTGGTGGCGATGCCGGTCAGGACCAGGTGCCCGATGCCGCTCGAGCGCAGCAGCAGTTCGAGGTCGCTGCCCGCGAAGGCGGACACCCGCTTCTTGGTGACGGTGATGTCGCCGGGTTCGGGCGCGACGTCCGGGTGGATCTCCATCGCGTCGGGTCCGGCCGCGCCGAACCGGCCGGCGAGCCCGCCGAAGATCTTGTTGCGCGGGTTCGCCTCGGGGTAGCCGGGCCGGAACCCGACCACGACGTATATCACCGGCAGCGCGGCCGCGCGGGCCGCCGCGATCGCCGTACGCAGCCGTGGCAGGTAGCCCGGCTCGGCGATGCGGGCCACGACGGAGTTCTGTACGTCCATCACGAGCAGTGCGGTAGTCATGTCTGGCAGGATCCCCTATCGACGTACGCGATAGCGCAGGTGGGTCGCGGACGGGGAGGCGTCGGCCGCGATCGGTTCGAGGTCGAGCTCGCCGACCGAGGGGAACATCGGCGTACCGGCGCCGAGCGTGATCGAGACGAGTTCGACCCACACCTCGTCGGCGAGCCCCGCCCGCAGGACCGCGCCGACCGTGCTGCCGCCGCCCATCACGAGGACGTCGCCCGGCGAGGCGGCCAGCGCGCCGGCGACCGCCTCCTCCACAGTGGAGACGAAGCGGAACGTGCCGCTGGGCTGAGCGAGATCCGGTCCCGGCGTCCGCGTGACCACGAAGCAGGGCGCGGGAAAGGGCACGTCGCCCCAGATCTCCAGACCGAGCGAGAACGTACGCGCGCCCAGCACCACGGCGCCCGCGGCCGCCCGCATCCGGTTGCCCGCCTCGACATCGGCCGGATGCGCGGCCTCGGCGAACAGCCACGTGTGCAGCCGCTCGCCGCCCACGCCCATCGGGTGCTCGGCACTGGGGTCGGGACCGCACCCGAACCCGTCCAGGGACATGCTTCCCGTGACGATGACCTTGCCCAACACGGTCCTCCTCGCGTACGCGGCCGGCGGTAGAGTCGGCGACCGTGACGAACGACGACTTCGGCGCCCCCGGCTGGGAGGCCATCGACGCGGCCCTGGAACCGATCTACTCCGGTGTGGAGCCCCGGCACTACGGCACCGTGATCGGCTGGCGGCTCGGCGGCCCCGACCCGCTGGACGGCGTGAGCGCCTACCCGCGCGACGGACACTGGCACTTCGTCACGTACGGCCTCTCGGAACTGTACGCCAAGGAGTCGGACAACCCGGACCGATCCGGCTGGGGTTTCGAACTGACCTTCCGCCTGGCCCGCGAAGCGGCCGAGGCCGAGCCGCCGATGTGGGCGGTGAGCTTCCTGCAGAACCTGGCCCGCTACGTCTACCAGAGCGGCAACGTGTTCGCGGCCGGGCACCACCTCGACCTCAACGGCCCGATCGCGTTGAGCGCGGAGGACACCGTGATCCGGGCGGTGACCTTCACCGACGACCCCGAACTCGCCACGATCGACACCTCGAACGGGCGGCTCACGTTCCTGCAGGTCGTCGGCATCACCCTGGCCGAGTACGCGGCGATCGAGAGCTGGGACGCGCCCGGACTGCTCGCGGCGCTGGCCCCGAAGCTGCCGCTGTTCGTCACCGACCTGGCCCGCCCGGACCTCGCGGAGGACCCGGACGTGGCGGCCGCGATCGAGGCCGGCGTACGCCGGGACGGCTCGTCGACGGGCGGTCTCTACGTGCAGGAAGCCACCTTCGCGGCCGACGACGCGGGCGTACGCCTCACGTTCGGGGCGAACGCGGCCCCCCGCATCGGGCGCATCCTGACCGCCCGGCTCCCGTTCGGCCGCGGGCTGCTCGTGGAATCGTCGACCGGCGCGGTGGGGCTGCAACCGGGGGACGCGTTCGCCGTCACGCCCGGCGACGACGGATTCCTCGAACTGACGGTGCCGCCGCGCGTACTCGATGATCTGGTCGGGGCTCTGCGGCCGCGGGCGGGCGTCTACGCGGTGAGTGACGCGCTGACTGTGGAGATCGTGAAGTCGCAGATCCGCGACCAGGACGGCGAGGTCGTCGAAGAGATCGGCTGACCTTGGTGATTCAGCAGGTGACCTGCGATGGCGACCGGCGGCACCGCAGACCCCCAAGACGGCCTACGGGGCGGCGTTCTTGCGCTCCTGCGTCCAGAACCTGGTCGCCCGACGGCCGCCGAACCGGGCGAGCGCGTCACGGAGATCCTTACGCTGGCGGTCGTTCATTGGACCGTAGACGCAGATGGGCACCCAGCGTCCCGTCAGAGCTCCCCGGAGACCAAGGTAGAAGCCGGGATAGACCGGCCCAGGCCACCCTACGGCGAACACCTCGGCGGGGCGTATGGCGACAGGATCGAACTCGATGTGCAGGACCCGCAACCGCCGCCATGCGAGCGACAGCACCTTGGCCTCGGTGACCTGGAGAATTTCGGTCCATTCGATGATCCACTCCTGGTCTTGCGCGCCGATCGTGATGGCGTCCGCATCGACACGCAGAGACCAGGGCGTCAGCTGCGGTGAGACGGTACGATCGCCGACCACCTTGGAGATCCACAAAACGATCGCCAACAGGCCGCACCCGACCGCGAGAAACAGGAACGGCCCTGCCGGATTGGCACGGTCATCCAGGATGGCCCGGTCAAGACTCCCGTTCACCTGCCATGCGAGCCCGGCCAGCATGATCGCGCTCACGGTGAAGAAGCCGGCCGGTGGAGCATCCGCGAAGGAGTCCAGTGGATCGGTGCCGCTCCAGGCGACCTCGAACGGCGTACCCGGCCGAGGATGAGGGTCGGGGTCGGTCGGCACCGGCCCTCTACGGCGGTCGGCGGACCTGCTCAGCAGTAGTTCGACAGCCACGCCGGCGGCGACGACGACAGCGAGGGCCGGCCACGGATGACGTCTGATCACGTTCATCAGGCCGGGCCAGCGGTCGGTGGCGGAGGCGGCGTTCACGGCCAGGTCCCCTACGGCAGCGGCCAGGGCGAGAACGAGCAGTCGGACAAGTGTCCTATGTGGTTTCTCCGGCACGCCGGCATCCTAACGTCCGGTATCAATGGATGGGTGCGCCAGCCTAGCTGCCCGTCAGGTTCAGGGTCTTCATGATGACGATCGCGGCGATGATCATCGCCAGCATCCCCGCTGCCGCCACCCACGGCGACACTTTGGGTAGGTCGCCGAGGGCCAGCCAGGCTTGGCCGCCGGGTACGAGTACCAGCAGAACGAACGCCACGGCCAACCAGAAACGCGTACCTTGGCTCAGCTCCGGCGCGACCACCAGCAGTGCCTGGTACGTGACGATGGCCAGGGCCTCCAGCGCCAGCGCGGCCGCCGCAAGGCCGAAACCGATGGCCGTGGAGTCGTCGTCGCTGGTTCCCTGTCCCTGACGGCGGGCCAGGTCGCAGAGGAACCTGATCTCGATGACGACGCCCAGGGCGAGAGTGGCGGTGACCTGAGCGACCGTTCCCGCGGCGTCAGGAGTCAAAGACGGCATGGCTCGATCATCGTGCGGGGGTCAAGAGTCGTGAATGGAGCGTCGAGCATCGGGTACCGGGTGGGCCGGCCCGGTACCCGGCGAGGGGGGCGCCGGCCGGCAAGGTGGCTTATCGACTCTTCGCCGCCGGGCGGGCCACCAGCGCCGCGGTGTGTCCGAAGCCGAAGACCCAGGTGCAGGCCGCGACGAAGGCGGTCAGCCGGATCAGCGGACTGGACTCGGCGTACGCGGTGACGAGCAACTGACCGCCGGTCGACAGGCCGACAGCCAGCACGAGCAGGGCGAACGTCAGCCGGCCGAGCCGCGTACGCATCCGGGTGGCCACGAAGTCCCGGACCACCTCGGCGTAGGTGGACCTCATGGCCTGCAGAACGGTGAGGACGAGGCGCAGTTGGTGCATGTGGGCACGATGCCCGAGAACGCCCGACCGTGTCCACCCCCCTACGGTCCCGACCGAAATCCGTTCGGACCGGCTCAACCAGGTCAACCACAGACCTCCAAGATCCCGCTTGGATCCCGGTTACCTCCGAGGCGGCCGAATTCACACCTGAGCTGTAAACGATCATCCTGTCCGGCGAACAGGCAGGCGCCCGCTGGGCCGCCGGCATCGATCCCGTTTGGATCAGGGATCTCCACGTAATCAAGGCCCAAGATTCGGGTGATTTCCCTGATCCAAGCGGGATCTTGGGGGCGGGGTGGGGCGGGAGTGGGTGCCGGGGGGCGGGGTGGGTGGAAAAGGCGTCGCGGGTGGGAGGCGGGTGTGGTTATCTGGGAGGCGTCTCTGACCCCGGCTTGAGGAGCCCACTGATGCGAGGAACGTCGATCTCTTCCGCGGACCTGTCACTCGTCTCGAAGGAATCGGCGCTTGTCTCGACCCATCCTCAACCTCGGCATTCTGGCGCACGTCGACGCCGGTAAGACAACTCTCACCGAGCGTCTCCTGTACGCTGCCGGCGTCATCGGCCGCATCGGCAGTGTGGACGCCGGCACCACGCAGACGGACTCGCTCGACCTCGAACGGCGGCGCGGCATCACGATCCGGTCGGCCGTCGTGGCGTTGGAGATCGAGGGCGTCGCCGTCAACCTCATCGACACTCCCGGCCACCCGGACTTCATCGCCGAGGTGGACCGGGTGCTCGGCGTCCTCGACGGCGCCGTTCTCGTCGTCTCGGCCGTCGAGGGCGTACAGCCGCAGACCCGTGTCCTGATGCGGGCGTTGCGGCGGCTCGGCGTACCGACGCTGGTGTTCATCAACAAGATCGACCGGCGGGGTGCCGATCCCGACCGGGTACGCGCGGACCTCACCCGCCGGCTCGGTGTCGCCGTCGTGGACGCGGGTACGCCGCCGGGGGAGTGGCTCGACGTGCTGTCCACGCATGACGACGGGCTCGTTTCCGCGTACGTCCGGGGTGAAATGAGCGACGACCGGCTGCGGGCGGCGCTGGCCGGGCAGACGCGGGCCGGGCTCGTGCATCCGGTGTTCACGGGGTCGGCGGCGAACGGGACGGGCGTCGCGGAATTGATGTCGGGGATCGCGGCGCTGCTGCCGGCGGCGAGCGGCGACCCGAACGCGCCGGTGGCCGGACGGATCTTCAAAGTGGAGCGGGGCGCGGCCGGCGAGAAGGTGGCCTACCTGCGCATGTTCGAAGGTCGCCTGCATCTGCGGGACCGGCTCGGCGACGGCCGCGACAAGGCGACGGCGATCAGCGTGTTCGAGCACGGCACCTGGGTACGCCGTGACGCCGTCGGGCCGGGCGAGATCGGCAAGCTGTGGGGCGCGGGCTCGTTCCAGGTCGGCGACCCGATCGGCCGCCCGGTACGCGCGGTCGGCGGCAACTTCGCCCGGCCGATGATGGAGGCGGTGGTCGACGCGCGCGACCCGGCCCGGCGGCCGGCCCTGCTGGTGGCGCTGCAGCAGCTCGCGGAGCAGGATCCGCTGATCGCGGTGCGGTCGGACGACACGTATCACGAGATCACGGTGTCGCTCTACGGCGAGGTGCAGAAGGAGGTCATCGAGTCCACGCTCGCCGACGCGTACGGCATCGAGGTCGTGTTCCGGGAGGCCACGCCGCTGTGCGTCGAGCGTCCACTGCGGACCGGGTACGCGGTCGAGATCCTCAACGCGCCGGACAACCCGTTCCGGGCCACGATCGGGTTGCGGATCGAGCCCGCCGCACCGGACAGCGGGGTGCGTTTCGTGTCCGATGTGGACCACCGGTCGATCCCCCTGTACGCGTTCCGCAACCGCGACGAGTTCACGGCGAGCATGGAAACCTATGTACGCCAGGCGTTGGAGGAGGGTCTGCGGGCGTGGCCGGTGCACGACTGCGTGATCACGTTGGCCGACTGCAACTACAGCTCGCCCGACGGTTCGCCGGCGACCCGGGGGCCGCTCAGCACCCCGGCGGACTTCCGCAAGCTCACGCCGCTGGTGCTCATGGCCGCCCTGGAAGCGGCCGGTACGGCGGTCTGCGAACCGCTCGCCCAGGTCAGCCTGGACGTGCCGGTCGAGTCGCTGGGTCCGGTGCTCTCCCTGCTGAGCCGGTTGGAGGCGACCGTCGAAGGGCAACGCGTACGCGGGACGGAGGTGGTGATCGACGCGGAGCTGACGGCGACGCACAGCCAGGAACTGCACCGGCGACTGCCCGGGATCACCAGCGGCGAGGGAACGGTGGAGGCCGTGCTGTCCGGCTACCGGGCTGTCCGGGGAACCGGTCCGCAACGGCGACGCCTGACGCCCGACCCCCGCAACCGCGAGGCCTACCTGGCCGCCGTCTGACCCGCCCGGCCCGCCGTCCGCGAGCGTCAAGATCCTGTTTGGATCAGGGAAATCACCCGAATCATGGCCCAAGATTCGGGTGAAAACCGTGATCCAAACGCGATCTTGGGCCCGGCGGCCGGCGGCCGGCGGGGTGGGGAGGGGAGCGGTGGGGGGGCCTCAGGGGATGCGGGTGAAGAGGCGGCCGGCCAGGTCGATGCCGGTGATGACCCCCTGGGCAGAGCGGGTGAAGTAGCCGCGCTGCCCCGCCAGCCCGCCGTCGGTGATCACGTACTCGTCGCCGTCGCCGTCGCTGGGCAGGAAGCCCATCGCCGCGGCCGGGTAGTCCGCCGGCATCTCGGTCTCCGACGCCGCGCGGATCTCCGGCTTGATCCCGACCGCCAGGGTCATCCGCTCGCCGTCGGTCGCGACGTCCAGGTTCATCACGTCGATCTCGTAGCGGCCCGCCGCTTCCCGGGCCCGCGCCTCGTCGTACGCGACGGGCTGCGGGGGCTGCTCGACGACGCCCAGGTAGTGCTCCAGCGCCCATTGGGTGATCGCCTGGTTGAACAAGTAGCCGTCGGGGCCGCAGTTCGCCAGGGACACCACCGCGAAGCCACGTCCGGGGACGATCAGCAGGTCGCTGAACTGGCCGTTGCCGGAGCCGCCGTGGCCGATCGTGCGTACGCCGCCGATGTCCTTGATGAACCAGCAGATGCCCATGGCGTCGCCCAGGGTGCTCGCCCGCAGTTCGGCGGTCGGCTCCTGCATGCGCCGGACGGCCGGATCGTCGCCCAGCTGTACGCGCGCCCAGCGCAGCAGGTCGGCCGTGGTGGACGCGGCGCCGCCGCCGGGATGGTTGCCCCGGTCGCCCTTCCAGGAGGTGGCCGGCCGCGGTGTGCCGTCGTCGTCGCGGTTGTAGCCGGTCGCGTGCCTGCGGCGGGCGACGTCGTCCATCGCGAAGACGGTGTCGGCCAGTCCGGCGGGTCGCAGCACCAGCCGGCCGACGGATTCCTCATAGGACATTCCGGTGACCTTCTCGATCACGCGCCCGGCCAGGTTGTAGCCGGCCTGGCTGTAGGAGACCCGGGCGCCCACCGGCGCGATCGTCTTCAGCCCGGCCAGCTTGGCCACGAATGCGGCCAGGGTGTCCTCGACGGGGTCGGGGTCGATCAGGTTCCATTCCAGCCCGGCGGTGTGGTTCAACAGGTGCAGCACGGTCACCCGCTCGGTCGTGTCCGGGTCGGACAGTCGCAGCTCGGGGACGTAGGTGCGGACAGGGGCGTTCAGATCGACCTTGCCCTCGGCGGCCAGGCGCATCAGGGCGGTGGCGGTGAAGGACTTGGTCACCGAGGCGATCGGGAAAAGGGTGTGCTCGTCGATGGGCAGCGGGTTCTCGATGTCGGTGACCCCGGCGGCCGCGAAGTGCTCCCGCCCGTCCACCAGCACGCCGACCGCCGCGCCCGGGATCCGGTGTTTCGCCGCGACGGCGGTGACGACCTCGTGCAGTTCCATGCTGTCCTCCCCATGACTTGAACAACGTTCAAGTGGGACTGTAGACGAGTGCTTGAACACTGTGCAAGTGATCTTCCGAGCTATGTTTCGAGGGAGCAGAAGTTTCAAGATCCGTGAGGAAGTGCCATGCAGACCCCCCGTGTCCTCGGCGGCCCGACCGTCCAGTTCGCACTCGGCGGCATCCGGTTCCTGACCGACCCCGCCTTCGACCAGCCCGGCGACTACCCGCGCCCGGGCGGCCACGTCCTCACCAAGACCGCCGCGCCCGCCGCCGGCCCCGAGGAGATCGGGCCCGTGGACGTGGTGCTGCTCTCGCACGACCAGCACCCTGACAACCTCGACACGGCCGGGCGGGCGTACCTGGGGCGGGTGCCGCTGGTGCTGACCACGCCGACCGGCACGCAGCGGCTCGGCGGCAGCGCCCGCGCCCTCGCGCCGTGGGAGTCCACCGCGCTGTCGCGTCCGGACGGTGGCACGCTCACCGTCACCGCGGTGCCCGCGCAGCACGGCCCCGACGGCTGCGAGCCCGTCACCGGCGAGGTCACCGGCTTCGTGCTCACCGGCGACGGCCTGCCCACCGTCTACGTCAGCGGCGACAACGCCTCGCTCGCCGTCGTCGAGGAGATCGCCGCGCGGTTCGGCCCCGTGGACACCGCCATCCTGTACGCGGGCGCGGCGCGTACGGCTCTGTTCGACGGGGCGCTGCTGACCCTGGACAGCCCGGCGGCCGCCCGCGCGGCGCAGCTGCTGGGCGCGCGTACGGTCGTGGTGGCGCATGTGGACAGCTGGTCGCACTTCACCGAGGGGTACGCCGACGTCGAGGCGGCGTTCGCGGCGGCCGGGATCGCCGACCGGCTGATCCGTTGACCCGCTGAACCGCTGAACCGCTGGTAGAGCCTGCGGCCGGCCCGGGGAATCGGCGGGCCGGCCGCAGGAGTTCGGGGGGATCAGGGGCCGGTGGCGGCGGCGTACGCGCCGGGATGTCCGATCAGCGGCAGGGCGGTGGCGCTGAGGACGGCGGCGGCCGCGGCGATGACGAGCCGGGCGCGGAGGGACGGGCGGGGCACCGGGGACTCCTTCCGGCGGTGGTGAATGTGAACGCTAACAAGGCGGGATCGATGGGAACGCTCCCATCCACCCTGTCCGACGGTGCCACATCTGGCCGCACTGTTCAAGTGGGACGATGCCGTGCCTGGTGATGCTGCCTGGCTGGACTGGTTGTCGCGGTCACGGAAGGCGAGCCGTCGGGCCTGTCCCAGGTTGTCGCAAGACCTTGACGGCGGCCGATGTGAACGATAACACTGCGAGGTCTGACCCGCTCGTCCTCGGCGGGTCGCCACCGTCCCGTGAGGAGACTCGCGATGCCCTCCCGTCCTGCGAACCCGCCCGCCGACCTCTCGTTGAGCCGGCGCGGGCTGCTGCGCGCCGCCGGCCTGTCGGCCGCCGCCCTGCCCGCGCTGGAACTCCTGCACCCGGACCCGGCAGCCGCCGCGGCCGTCCCGCCCGCCCGGTCCGACACCGGGGTCGGCGCGTACGCGTTCGACCTCGGCCAGGTCCAGCTGACGTCCAGCCGCTGGCTGGACAACCAGAACCGGACGCTCGCCTACCTGAAGTTCGTCGACGTCGACCGGCTGCTGTACAACTTCCGCGCCAACCACAGGCTGTCCACCGCCGGCGCCACCGCCACCGGCGGCTGGGACGCGCCCAGCTTCCCGTTCCGCACCCATGTCCAGGGCCACTTCCTGACCGCCTGGGCGCAGGCGTACGCGGTCCTGGGCGACACCACCTGCCGCGACAAGGCGAACGCGATGGTCGCCGGGCTGGCCGCGTGCCAGGCGAACAACGGCACGGCCGGATTCGCCGCCGGCTACCTGTCCGGCTTCCCCGAGTCGGACTTCACCGCGCTGGAGGGCGGGACGCTGACCAACGGCAACGTCCCGTACTACTGCGTCCACAAGACGATGGCCGGCCTGCTCGACGTCTGGCGGCTGCTCGGCAGCACGCAGGCCCGCGACGTGCTGCTCGCGCTGGCCGGATGGGTGGACACGCGTACGGCGCGGCTGAGTTCGGGCACGATGCAGTCCGTGCTCAACACCGAGTTCGGCGGCATGAACGCGGTGCTGACCGACCTGTACCAGCAGACCGGCGACGCCCGCTGGCTGACCGCGGCCCAGCGGTTCGACCACGCCGCGGTGTTCACGCCGCTGGCCGCCAACACCGACAGCCTCAGCGGGCTGCACGCCAACACGCAGGTGCCCAAGTGGATCGGGGCGGCCCGGGAGTACAAGGCGACCGGGACCACGCGCTACCGCGACATCGCCACCAACGCGTGGAACATCTGCGTCAACGCCCACACGTACGCGATCGGCGGCAACAGCCAGGCCGAGCACTTCCGGGCGCCGCAGGCGATCGCGGCGTACCTGACGCAGGACACCTGCGAGCACTGCAACAGCTACAACATGCTCAAACTGACCCGCGAGCTGTGGCTGCTCAACCCGGACCAGGCCGGCTACGTCGACTTCTACGAGCGGGCACTGCTCAACCACGTCATCGGCGCGCAGAACCCGGCCGACGCCCACGGGCACGTCACCTACTTCACCCCGCTCAACCCCGGCGGCCGCCGGGGCGTCGGCCCGGCCTGGGGCGGCGGCACGTGGAGCACCGACTACGCCAGCTTCTGGTGCTGCCAGGGCACCGGCCTGGAGGCCAACACGAAGCTGATGGACTCGGTCTACTTCTACAACGGCACCACGCTGTACGTGAACCTGTTCACGCCGTCGGTGCTGACCTGGTCCCAGCGCGGCATCACCGTCACCCAGAGCACGACGTATCCCGCGAGCGACACCACGACCCTCACCGTCACCGGCAGTGTGAGCGGCTCCTGGTCGATGAAGATCCGCGTACCGGGGTGGGCCACCGGGGCGACGATCAGCGTCAACGGCACGGCCCAGAACATCACCGCCACGCCCGGCACCTACGCGACCCTGACCAGGTCATGGACCTCCGGCGACGTCGTCACCGTACGCCTGCCGATGGCGGTCGTCGTCCGGCCCGCGAACGACAACGCGAACGTCGTGGCGCTGACCTACGGGCCGGCGGTCCTGGCCGGCAACTACGGCAGCACCAGCCTGTCGGCACCGCCGGTGCTGACCGCGTCGTCGGTCACGCGTACCAGCAGCACGGCGCTCGCGTTCACGGCGACCGCGAACGGCTCGACGGTCAACCTCGGTCCGTTCCACGACGCGCAGGGCTTCAACTACGCCGTCTACTGGAACACCGGCAGCGGCACCGGCACGACGGCACCCGGCTTCCGGCTCGTCAACGTCGCCAGCGGCCTGGTCCTCGGCGTCCAGAACATGTCCACCGCGGACGGCGGCCTCGCCGTACAGTGGGCCGACTCGGGCACCGCCGACCACAACTGGGAGATGATCGTCGACGGCACCGCCGTACGCCTGCGCAACATCAACAGCGCGAAGGTGCTCGGCGTACAGAACATGTCGACGGCCGACAACGCGATCGTCCTGCAGTGGACCGACAACGGCACCGCCGATCACCGGTGGACGGTCGTCGACAACGGCGACGGCGGGCACAAGCTGCGCAACGTCAACAGTTCCAAGGTCCTCGGCATCTCCGGCAACTCCACGGCCTCCGGCGCCCAGGCCGTCCAGGCACCCGACGACGGCTCCGCCGACAACAACTGGCGCTTCCTGCCGGTCGGCACGTTCCGGCTGCTGAACGTCGGGACCGGGCGGCTGATGGGCGTACAGGACATGTCCCAGGCCGACGGCGGCCTGGTCGTGCAGTGGGAGGACAACGGCACGGCGGACCACCTGTGGAGCGCGGTCGTGGACAGCGGCGGCTACTTCAGACTGCGCAACGCCAACAGCGGCAAGGTGCTCGGCATCGAGAACGCGGCCACGGCCAACGGCTCGCGGGCCGTGCAGTGGTCGGACAACGGCACGGCCGACCACCGCTGGCGCCTGCGGTACGGCAGCAACGGGGCGTTCCGCATCCAGTGCGCGAACGGAGGGCGGGTGCTGGGCGTCAGCGGGGCGTCGACGGCGCTCGGGGCGCAGGTGGTGCTCTGGGACGACAACGGCTCCGGCGACCATCTCTGGCGGCTCGTCTGATCGTAGGGTGCTCGAAGGCCGCTGCCACCGTTCGAGGTGGCAGCGGCCTGTTGCGTCCCACTGATACCGTCCAGTTTCGATCTTGTGGGTGACGGGGGAAGCATGCGATCGTCGTGGCGCTGGGCGCGGTTCGCGTTGGTCTTGGCCATGCTGGCCGTCGCGCTGCCCAGCCCGGACGTGACCCGGGTGGTGCTGCCGGCGCTGGCCGAGGGCGAGTACTACTCCCTGATCGGCGACGGGTACGCCGCCCGCAGCTCCATCCACGACGATGCCGTCGGCGTGCTCGACCTGTACAACGGACGGGAGCTGTGGCGGCGCGATCCGGGCATCGGCCACCTGCAGTCGCTGCGCATCGTCGATGGCGTACTCATCATGAGCGCCCTCCAATACTCCGATGCGACGCGGGAGATCCTTAAATCCGGCACCGATCAGACGATCGCCGTGGATCTCCGATCCGGTGGCGAGTTATGGCGCCGCAAGGGTGCCGTCCTGTCCAACACGATCGGCGCCATCGTGCCGATCTGGTGCAACGGGTGCTCCGATGATGCCGTCGGCGCCGACGCGCGTACCGGTCGGGAGATCTGGCGGTCCCCCTGGCTGAAATCGTCGAACTATTTCGACGGCCGCTCGCAGTGGTCGACCGCCCGCGATGGCACGGTGCGGGCAGTCGACCTGGCGACCGGACGTGCGCGCCTCGTCGGAACACTTCCCCAGGGCTACTGGATCATCGGCGGGTCGGCGAGATACATCCTGGCCGTTCCACCCTCCGTTCCCGACTCCGGGCCGATCGTCTACCCGGGCGTAGGCGTCTTCGACAGCCATGACCTGCGCCAGATCGCGCACTTGAACATCACGAACAGCGCGAGTTTCCCGCCCGACCTATGGCTCTGCGGAGATCTCATCTGCCAGCGCGGCGGAGTCGAGATGAAGGTCTACGACCTTCACGGCGAGATCCTCTATTCCAAAGCGCAGTTCCTGCTGCACACTGTCGTCGATCGCGGCGACCGGCAGTTCATCATCGGCGAGCAGCACCGATCCGGCGTCGTCACGCCGGGTGTGCCGATGGACACCAACCAGATCGTCGAGACCGCGACGGGACATGTCCTCGCCGACATCGGCGTCTGGCGGCTCGTCCGAGTGGACGCCGACCGGATCTGGGTGGCTCAGTTCGCCAGCCGCGGCACCGCCACGCTTGTCGTCGCGTCCCACGCGCGCGCTCAGCACGAGACGATCTTCGGCTACATCGACCTGCGATCGGGTGTGCCGCTCGCCGTCACGACGCTCAGGCGGTTGGGTGGAGCGTACGAGGACTGCGACTTCAGCTACGGCTGGCTGCTGTGCAGCAACGATGTCACCGACATCCGCCCGGTCGCGATCCGCCTCGACGATCGACCCGTATGACATGCCCGTAGAGCCGCCCCACGAAGGTGGAGCAGAAGATGATGGTTTTGGGGCTCACATCGCTCGCGGTGTGGTTGCCGGCGAAATACTCTCGCTTCCTGCCTGTCGTCCAGTGGCCCAGGATCACGCACGCCTTCGGGGATGCGTAGACGCCGGTTCGAATCCGGCCGACGGTTCACAAGCCCCGATGAGCGTGCACTGATCCGCTGGTAGCGGGCTCGCGCTCCGTTCGCCGCCGGGCTCAGTCGCGGATCCGGCCGATCCGGTGGGCCAGCTCCGCCACCGCCGAGTCCAGCGGCGGCCACGGGAAGCGCGGCACGAATTGGCGCATCAGGACCGCACCGTGCATGGAGGTCCACAAGAGAGTCGCGTCGGAGAACGGGTCGGTGCTGTCGGACCGGCCCGCCGCCGCGCACGCGGCGATCGCGTCGACGAGGGTCCGGAACGCGTCCAGCCGCCGCTGCCACACGTCCGGCAGACCCTCGATGGTCTCCAGCGGCGGCCCGGAGAGGCCGGGCGCCTCCGGTGCCCGCGACCGTCCGAACAGGACGCGGTAGCGGGCGGGGTCGGTCATGGCGAATTCGGCGTACGCGCGGGCCCCGGCCAGCAGCCGCGCGACGGGATCCGGTTCGGCGGCCGTGACGTCGACGATCAGCATCCGCAGCCGCTCGTAGCCGATGTCGAGGACCGCGTCGATGATCGCGTCGCGGTCGGCGAAGTGGGAGTAGATCGATGGAGCGGCGATGTTGGCCTCGCGGGCCACCGACCGCAGCGTGATCGCGTCCTCGGCGCCCTCGCGTTCGAGAATGCGTTCGGCCGCGGCGACGATCTCGTCGCGGAGCAGGCCGCCCTCGCCCCGACGGTTGCGAGTGCGGCCCTTGGCCTCCGGAGACGTTTTCACCACGTCATCATGCCTTCTCCAACGTCCGCTCCGGACCAGACACCACCGAGTCCGTCACCACGGCGACCCCTGGCCGCGGAGCACGGCGCGGCAGTGCGACGAACACGAGCAGCGCCGTGGCTGCCGCGATGATCGCGGCGATGACGGCCCCGCGGTCCATCGCGGCGGTGAACGCCTGGTTCGCGGCGTCGAGCAGCGGCGCGGCGGTGTCGGCGGGCAGGTGGGCCGCCACCGCGTGGGCGGACGGGAGGTCGTGGCCGGCGACGGTGGGCGAGTCCTGCATGGCGCTGCGGTACCCGGCCGCCACGATCGTGCCGATCACCGCGATGCCCAGGACGCCGCCGAGTTCCCGGGTGACGCTGTTGAGGGCGCCGGCCATCGCCGCGTACCTGCCGGGCACCGATCCGGTGATCTCCAGGCTGGCGGGGGCCATCAACATGCCCATGCCCGCGCCGATCACGGCCGTCGAGGCGGCGATGGTGGCGAAAGGCGTACCCGTGGAGGTGGTGGAAAGGGCCGCGAGCCCCGCGGCGACGAGGAGCAGGCCGGTGATGACCGCGCCCCGGACGCCGAGGCGCTTGGTGGTCAGCGCGGAGGTGGCCGACGCGGTGGCCATGGTGACGGCGAACGGCATGGCGCCGAGGCCCGCGACGAGCGGGCTGTAGCCGTGCACGAGCTGAAGGTACTGGGAGAGCTCGAACAGCGTGCCGAAGAGGGCGAAGAACGTGACCGCCAGGGCCAGGGCGGCGACGCCGAAGCGGCGGTTGGCGAACATCCGCAACTGCACGAGAGGCTGCTTCGCGCGCAGCTGCCAAGCGACGAAAGCGCCGCTGAGCACGGCCGCGACGGCAAACTCGCCCAAGGTGGCGCGAGCGAGCCAGCCGCGCTCGGGAGCCTCGATGATGGCGTCGACGAGCGCGGCCACCGCTGCGGTCGACAGCACCGCGCCGAGCAGGTCCAGCCGTCCGGTGGCTTGCGGCGCGACGGTGGGCACGACGGCGGCGATGGCGACCAGGGCGGCCGCGACCACCGGGGCGTTGATCCAGAAGACGCTGCTCCAGGAGAAATGTCCCAGCAACGCGCCGCCGGTGACCGGTCCGATCAGGATGCCGACGCCTGCGGCGGCCGACCAGGCGGCGAAAGCCTTGGGCCGCTCGGCGACCGGGAACATCTGGGTGATGATCGCGAGGGTGGCGGGCATGACGAACGCCGCGCCGAGGCCCATCAGTGCCCGCCAGCCGATGAGCTGGGCCGGGCTGTGCGACAACGCGGCGGCCGCCGATCCGCCGGCGAAGACGACCAGGCCGCCGATGAGCGCGCGGCGGGCGCCGAGCCGGGCACCGAGGCTGCCCGCCAGAATCAGCGCGGCGGCGAAGACCAGGGTGTACGCGTCGGTGATCCACTGGAGGTCCGACGTGGTGGCGTGCAGCCCCTTGGCCAGGGACGGCAGCGCCGTGTTGAGCACCGAATTGTCGAGCGTGACCGCGACCAGCGTCAGGCTGAGCACCGCCAGCGCGGGCCGCCGTCTCGGATGACCCGTGAGCTGCGTTTCCATGGCTTCTCCCTCATCCCACGGCATAGGATTACGTCCGTAACCTTACGTATGTTAGGTGAGGTTAGCGTAACGACCGTAACCTTACAAGCGTTAGTTTGAAGATCGGGATGCTCGCCCACGGTGCCGGCTCGCCAGGCAGCGCGTCCCGTCATCTCGGGTCAAAGCTCAGTGACCGCGCAAGGCCGATCGTTACAGCGGTTCGGAAACCGGGTGCCCTGAGCCGATCTTGGTGGCATGCTCTGGCCGGTGGGCATGGACATTGACGGATTCATCGAAGTTCGGCCATGGGTGATCTGGCCGGATCTGCCGAGTGAGATCGAGTGGGAGACTGCGGTCCACTTGGACTGCTTGTATGCCACCCGAGACTACGACGCGTTCGGATGTCTGTTCGGCGTGATGAACTACGCCGGGTTCCGGCCCATCGCCGGGGAACGGGGACTGCCTGCCGACGCGGCGGAACGCACTCGGCGGGCGTTCAACGACCTTCGCTCCGAATCTGGCCACGACGGCCTGTCGCCGACATGGATCGGGTGGGACGAGATCCAGCAGATCGACTGGAGCGAGCCGGCCGACCATGCCGATACGCGCCTGCACCGCTACGAACAAGACGATGCCGGCCAGTGGGTCTTCAAGGACAAGGCAGCCTGGTCACGCGAGGCTTTCGAGGCCCTGGGCGTGGCCGCCCCCGCTCCGGGCGAACCTCTCCAAGCCTGGCCGGATGGCAGCATCTGGACCATGGGCAACGTCCAGTACAGGGCGGAGCGGCTCACCCGGGGCGACGTCATCCCTCAAGACGGCGACTGGCGCCCGGTGTGGGAACTGATGGACGTGCTCGGCCGCCTCCACGGAACTGCGAACTGCCGCCTGGTCGTCTGGTTCAACCGCTGACATCGCCTGGAGGGCGTCGATGGCGCGGACGGCGTACACCTCGGGCATCTTGGCGCGGATCTCGTCACGGCCCTTGACCTCGGTGGATGATGCTGAGATCGAACCAGTGACCTCTTCGGTGCGAACGAAGAGGCCACTTCCTGGTATCGACGATTGATGATCTCTAGCTGGCGTTGGCGTACGCCGTCGGATCCTTCCTCTTCAGGACTGCGACCCCGACGGCCGCCAGCCAGATCGCCGCGTACCCGTTGAACATCGCGACCGATCCCCATCCGTTGGCGGCGTAGAACTCCGACGAGTTGTAGCCGAAGTACATCGACGGGACCGCCGCCAGGTGGAGCGCCGCGACGGCGTACGACGTCCAGCCGACCCACCGGGGCAGGGCGCGGGTACGCAGGACCGCGTACCCGAAGGCGAGGCCGAAGACGAGCAGCATCAGGTGGCTGATGGAGCCGTAGAGCAGGTAGGTCGGGACGGTACGCGTCGGGTCGATCCACTCGGGGGTCTTGATGGCGGTGCCGCCTTCGAGTCCCTTGGCCACCATGTCGATGATCGCCCAGGCGACGCCGGCGGTACCGGCCACGGTGCCGAACCATTCGTACCGGGCGTCGGCGCGCGCGATCAGGTACCGGACACCGGTCATGAAGACCAGGAACAGTGTGAGCGCGAGGAAGTTGAACAGCGAGCGGGTCAGGACCAGCGAGTCCGGCATGGGGCTGCCGGTGTCGACCCCGCACTTCGCCGCGTCGCAGGCGCGTACCACGAAGTAGAGGGGGAGTTCGGCCATCGCGGCGACGGCGCCGAGGAGCGCGGCCCAGCCGATCCAGCGTCGGGCGGTGCCGGGGAGCTGAAACTGTGTAAGGGATGAAGTGTTCACGCCATGCACAGTAACAACAACTGTGTAAGGCGTCTACAATTTTGCGGAGAACTCCGAAGGGAAGCCGGCATGACCCCACGTAAGAGCCCTGGCCGCGACGGCGTACCGGATCACGCGCCTGCGCAGGACGTGAACCTCGACGCGCTGCCGCCCGGGCTGGCGGCGGCCTGGGGGGCCGTCGACGTCGAGGGGCGGCGCGGGCCGAAGCCGGCGCACAGCGTCGAGGAGATCATCGCGGTCGCGACGGAACTGGCCGACGAGGAGGGCATCGCGGCGGCTTCGCTGCCGAAGGTGGCCGGCCGGATCGGCGTGACAGCCAATGCGCTGTACCGGTATGTGGCGTCCAAAGAGGAGCTTCTCGTCCTGCTGGCTGATCGGGCCTGGGGCGAACCGCCCGCGCTGCCGGCCGGCGACTGGCGGGCGGCGGCGACGCTGTGGTCACACCAGCTGTTCGAACGGTTCCTCGCCCGCCCGTGGCTGCTGGACGTGCCGACGACCGTCCCGCTGACCCCGCACAACGCGGCGTGGCTGGATGCCCTGATCACCGCGCTCAAGCCGACCGGCATGGCGGCGCGGCAGATGCTGACGTGCGCGTACCTGCTGGACAGCCATGCCCGGTACGGGGCCAACCTGCGGCGCAACACGCCGACCCCGGCCGCCTTGCGGCGCGCGAATCCCGAACGGCAGCAGGCGATGCGGGCCGTACGCGTCTTCCTGGACGGCCGGCTGCGGTCGCGCAACCTGCTCGCCGTCGCGGAGGTGCTGGAGGATCCGGCCTTCCTCGCGGAGGAACCGGCGCACGACGGCTTCGACTTCGGCCTCGCGCGCATCCTCGACGGCATCGAGGTGTACGTGTCGCGTGAGGAGGGTCTTGACACACCGCAGGCGTAGGCTGCCCCCGTGCGCGGAAGATCATCGATGATCTGTGTCCTCGGCCCCGTCGAGGTCGTCTGCGGTGGTGCCCCGGTGCACCTGCCTCCGCTGGAACGCCGCGTCCTCGCCGTCCTCGCGGCCCATGTCGGCAAGCTTGTGACGATCGACCGGCTGGTCGACATCCTGTGGCCGGATGATCCGCCGCGGTCGGCGCGTAATCGCGTCCAGGGGGTGATCTCGTCGTTGCGGCGGTCGGTGGGGCGCACCAGTACCCGCGAGGAGCTGATCGTCACCCGGCCGCCGGGGTACCTGCTGCGGGCCGGCTGCGAGGAGTACGACGCCGCGAAGTTCGTCGCCGCCATCGAGCAGGCCCGCGACCGGGCCGCCGCCGGGGACGCCGCGCAGGCCCGGGAGCTGCTGACCGAGGCGCTCGCGTGGTGGCGGGGGGACGCCTTCCAGGATGTCCCGCTGCCGCCGGTCGCGGCCGAGGCGCAGCGGCTGGAGGAGTTGCGCCGCAGTGCCGCCGAGGACCTCGTCGACGTGCGGCTCGATCAGGGGGAGCACACGGAACTGGTCGGCGAGCTGGCGCGGATGATCGCCGACCACCCGTTGCGGGAGCGGCTGCGCGGTCAGCTCATGGTCGCGCTGCACCGGTCCGGGCGGCAGGCGGAGGCGCTGGAGGCGTACCGGGCGGGGGCGGCGCTGCTGGCCGAGGAGCACGGCCTCGATCCCGGCGAGGACCTGCAGCGCCTGCATCGCGAGATTCTCGCCCAGCCGGTCGCCCCGCACCCGCATCAGCTGCCCGCGGTCACCGCGGACTTCGTGGGCCGCCCGGCCGAGCTCGCCGCCGTCCTGTCCGCCCTGCGCGCGCCGGCGGCGCCGGGGGCCTGCCGCATCGTCGCGGTCACCGGGCCGTCGGGCATCGGCAAGACCACTCTGGCGGTACGCGCGGCGCACGAAGCGCAGTCGTCGTTCCCCGACGGCTGCCTCTATGCCGATCTGCGGGCCGGTTCGGGTGACCCGGTGGCGGCGCCGGCGGTGGCCGGGGCGTTCCTGCGGTCGCTGGGCGTGGCCGCGGCGACCGTCCCGGCCGAGCCCGCCGAGCGGATCGCGCTCTACCGGTCGGTGCTGGCCGGCCGCCGGGTCCTCGTGGTGCTCGACGACGCGGCCGGCGAGGCCCAGGTACGCCCGCTCATCCCGACCGGTGACAGTGGACTGATCGTGACGGCCCGGCCGGCGCTGGGTGGGCTGGCCGGGGCGGTCGGCGTACCGGTGGGGTCGTTCGGGGACGCCGAGGCGGTCGATCTGCTCGGGCGGGTCGGCGGCGCGGCGCGTACGGCGGCCGAACCCGAGGCGGCATTGGCGGTCGTCCGCCGCTGTGCCGGGTTGCCGCTGGCGATCCGGGTGGCCGGCGTACGCCTGGCGCAGCGGGGTGACCTGTCGCTGGCCCGGCTGGCGGGGCGGCTCGACGACGAGCACCGGCGGCTGGACGAGCTGCGGGCCGGCGATCTGGACGTGCGGGCCGCGTTCGACGTCGGCTACCGGGCGCTGGGCGAGCCGGCCCGGCGACTCGGCGCGCTCTGGAGCGGCCTCGGGCTGCCGGTCTGTACGCCGTGGCTGGCCGCGGTCCTGCTGGAGACGTCCGAAGTGGACGCCGAGCGGCACCTGGAGGAGCTCGCCGACGCGCATTTCGCCGCCCCGGCCGGCCCCGACCGGTACGCGATGCACGACCTCGTCCGGGCCTACGCGCGGACGCGTACCGGTGGGGCGGAGCCTGATCCGGGCCGGCTGCACGCGGCGCTGATCGAGACGGCCCTGCTGGCCGCGACGGCGTTGCCGTGCCGGGTGGTCCCGCTGCCCGAACCGGACGGCCCGCGCCCCAGCCGGGAGGCCGCGCTGGCCTGGTTCGCCGCCCACGCCGACGCCGTGCTGGCCGCCGTTCCGCAGGCCGTGCGGCTGGGCCGGCTGGAGACGGCCGCCCGGCTCGCGACCAGCCTCGCCAATTATCTCCAGCTGCACGGCCTGGTGGACGAGTGGGAGACCAGCCACCAGGCGGTGCTCTCGGCGTACCCGATGGAGGTGACGAGCGCGAGTCTCGCGCTGCTGCGGCTGTCCTACGGGACCATGCTGCGGTGGCAGTCGCGGCACGGCGACGCTCTGCCGTACCTGCGGGCGGCGCGGCGGGCCGCGCGGGGTGCCGCGGACCCGCAGCTGCGCCGCTACGCCGCCATGGCCGGGCTGTCGCTGGCGATCGGCCTGCGCCGCACCGGGAACCTGCGGGCGGCCGACGCGGCGCTGCGGTCGTCGTTCGCGGCGCTGGACTGGGGGCGGGTCGACCGGACCGATCACGGCTACGCCCTGTCGGTGCTCGGCATGCGGTACGCGGCCTACCAGCCGGCGTCGCCGTACGCGGCGGACCTGCTGGAACGGGCGCTGGTGATCTTCGAAACGCTGGACGAGCCGTGGGGGGTGCTGACCGTCCACAGCGCGCTCGGCAACATCCGGTCGACCCTCGGCGACCTCGATCGGGCGCGGGCGCACCTCAGCCGGGCGATCGCGCTGTCGGAGCGGCTGGCCGACCCGCTCAGCGCCGCGGTGGCCCGGCAGGAGCTGGCGAACCTGCTGATCACGGCGGGTGATCTGGCGGGCGCGGAGGGTCTGCTCGGCGCGACGCTGAGCGCCTTCCGCCGGATGCGGTACGCGTGGGGCGAGGCGACGTCGTTGCGGCTGACCGGCCGGCTGCTGCGGGAGCAGGGCCGCCCGGCCGAGGCGGTGGCGGTGCTGTCGGACGCGGTCGGCCTGCTGCGCGCGGGGGAGGAGCCGTTCGCGCTGGCCCGGGGCCTGTCGACGCTCGCGGCGACGAGCCTTGCGGCGGGCGACGAGCCGGGCGCGCGGGCGTCGGCGGCCGAGGCGCTGTCGGTCTACCGGTCGCTGGGCGCGGCGGACGCCGAGGAGCTGGCCGCCTGGATGATCCACAATGGATGGCAACCCGAGCAGGGATGATCGTCCGCAGCCGAAGCGCAGCGTCTCCGCAACGGGATACGACAGGGTACGCGTCGAAGTCCCCACGAGACATGGGAGGTTCGATGACGAAACTCGCCCACCTCGGCGACCGGATGCTCGGCCTGCTGCTCCGCGAAGAGCGGGCCGGCGCGTGCGTACCGGAGAACGGCCAGGCGTGCAGCGTCTGCGTCAAGGTCGACGGCTACTGCTCCGGCGGCTACTGGTACTGGCGTTACCGCAAGGCGCACTACAACTGCAACGGCGTCTGCGTCAGCGACTCCAGCAAGGCGCTGTGCTACTCGCAGCGCAGCCAGAACATCTGCTAGCACCGAGGCACGCCGGGCCCGCCGCCGTCCGCCATCGGCGCCGGGCCCCCTCATCCTCTCCGGGACCGGAAGGACCGACATGATCGCCCTACTCACCGCCGGCCTGATCCTCGTCGCCGCGGTCACCGCGCTCAACCTGCTGCTCAGCCTGGCGATCATCCGCAAGCTGCGGGTGTCGCCGCCGGCCCCGGCCGCCGACACCGGCGAGGCGCTGCCCGACGTCGGCAGCCGCGTCGGCCGCTTCGAGGTCGTCACGACCGAGGGGCAGACCGTCACCGACGCCACCTTCGCCACCGGCCACCACCAGATCATCATCCTGTCGCCGAGCTGCTCGCCGTGCCGCGAGCTCGCCGACCGGCTGGCCGAGGACCCGACCCTGGCCGAGGGGGACGCGTTCATCCTCGTCTCCGGCGACGCCGAGGCCGCCGGTCCGATGCTGACCGAGCTGTCGGGGGTGCGGCGGACCGCGTACGACATGCTCGACTCGGCCACCAGCGCCCTGTCGGTGAGCGGCTTCCCCGCCGTCGTGTCCATTCAGGATGGTGTCGTGGTCGCGGCCGAGCACCGGCTCACCCGCCGCCGGCCCGCCGTCGCGGTCTGATGGCCGCCGGTCGAAGGACGGTGGGCCTGGCGCTGCGGCTGGGCTGGCGGGCGCATCCGGCCGCCGCCGTGACGCTGGCACTGCTCACCGTCCTCACCGGACTCCTGCCGATCGGCGCCGCCTGGTGCACCAAAGTCGTCTTCGACGGCCTCGCGACCGGCGCCCCGGCGCCGCGGGTGATCGGCTTCGCGGTCGCCGGGGCCGTCCTCGGCGGCCTGTCGGTCGTGCTCGGCTACCTCGCCGCGCAGGTCAACGCGGTCGCGCAGGCGGCCGTCGCGCTCGCGGCGGGGGAGGAGCTGTACCGCCGGGTGGCCGGGTTCGTCGGCATCGCGCCCTTCGAGGAGCCCGCCTTCCGTGACCGGCTCGCCCTCGCCGAACAGGCCGCGCAGCAGGCGCCGCAGGTGATCGTCTCCTTCGCCGTCACCGCCGGGCAGAGCGTCCTGCGGGTGGCCGGGTTCGCCGCCGTGCTCGTCACGCTCAACCCGTCCATCGCCGCCCTGCTGCTCGCCGCCGCGGTCCCCGAGCTGTTCATCCAGCTCGCCCTGGCCCGCCGCCGGGCCGCCGCGGCCGAGGCCGCCAACCCCTCCTTCCGCGCGCGCACCCTCTTCCAGAGCCTCCTGACGGATGTACGCGCCGCGCGGGAGAGCCGCATCTTCGGCCTGGGCGACCTGTTCCGGGACCGGATGCTGGGCGCGCTGCGCCAGGCGTACGCGGTGGAGCTGCGCGCGGGACGCCAGGCGGCGCTGGTGCAGTCGGGACTCGCGCTGGCCAGCGCGGCGGTCCTGGCGGCCGGAACGGTGGTGGCGTTGCGCGGAGTGCTGCGCGGCGAGCTCGGCATCGGCGACCTGACCCTGTTCCTCGGCGCGCTCGCGAGCCTGCAGGGCGGCCTGTCCGCGGTCCTCGCCCAGCTCGGCGAGGTCGGGGCGACCGTACGCCTCTTCGGCCACTACGCCCGCCTCGTCGGCACCGATGCGTCGCTTGTGGACGGTGGACGGCCGGCGCCGCCGCTGCGGCTCGGGCTGACCTTCGAGGACGTCTGGTTCCGCTACCGCCCCGACGGCCCGTGGGTGCTGCGCGGCGTCACCCTGACCATCCCGGCACGGTCGCTGGTGGGCCTGGTCGGCGTCAACGGCGCGGGCAAGAGCACCCTGGTGAAGCTGGCCTGCCGGTTCTACGACCCCGAACGCGGGCGGATCCTGTGGGACGGCGAGGACGTCCGCGACCTGTCCGCCGCGAGCCTCCGCCGCCGGATCGGCGCGGTGTTCCAGGACTTCATGGCGTACGACCTGACGGCGGCGGAGAACATCGGCGTCGGCGAGCCCACCCGGCTGCACGACACGGACGCCATCCGAGGCGCGGCGCGTACCGCCCGGATCGACGAGACCCTGGCCGCCCTCCCGCGCGGGTACGCGACCATGCTCAGCCGCATCTTCGCCGGCGAGGACGGGGAGGAGGGCGCGGCCCTGTCCGGCGGCCAGTGGCAACGGGTGGCGCTGGCCCGCTCGCTCCTGCGCGACGACGCCGACCTGCTCATCCTCGACGAGCCGACGGCGGCCCTCGACCCGCAGGCGGCGCACGAACTGACCCGGGCACTGCGGCAGGCGCGTACCGGCCGGGCGGGGCTGCTCATCTCGCACCGGCTCAGCGCGCTGCGCGACGCCGGCCTCATCGTGGTCCTCGACGGCGGCGTGGTCGCCGAGATCGGAGACCACGACACGCTCATGGCCGCCGGGGGAGCGTACGCGCGGCTGTTCTCGTTGCAGGCGGCCGACTACCAGGACGAGCGGGTACGGGCATGATCCTCGTGTTCCCGACGGTGATCGTGTTGCTGCTCGGGCTGGCCCGGTGGCGGCTGCGCCTGATCACCGTGACCGGCCGGAGCATGACCCCGACCCTCGCCGACGGCCGACGGCTGCTGGTCGTGCGCCGTCGACGCGTACGCGCCGGGGACGTGGTGGTGTTCCGGATGCCGCCCTCGACGGGGCCGACGGATCTCGCGTGGCTGGTGAAGCGGGCGGTCGCCGTGCCGGGCGATCCCGTGCCGCCGGACCTGTCCGCCTGGGTCCCCGGCCCGACCGTCCCCTCAGGACAGATGCTGGTACGCGGCGACAACCCGCACAGCGCGGACTCGCGTACCTTCGGCCTGGTCCCGCTCGCCACCATCCTCGGCACCCCGCTCCGGCCCCTTCCACCGCCCTGACTCCCGGCGATCTTGCGCGAATGTGCGGCCCTCCGGTGGCTTGGGCGGGTCGCTTGATCATGTCGCGTGCATATGTCGGAGTGGATCGCCCGGCCGTGATCATGTAACGCGTATATGTTGCGGCGGCCGGATTTCGACATATATCGGTGACATGATCAAGGCTGTCGAACGCCTCGCACAGGTGCTTCGGCGATTCGTCCGCGGTGCGGAGCGGCGACCCGTTGGGGAGCTGAGGATGGGATCATGTCTACGCCGCCGCGCCATGCATCGTGCTCGTGATGTGGAAACGATCTTCCGCCATGCGGACGCCGGGTTCAGGTTTCTTGATCGATTACGGCTGAGGTGTAATTCCGGCCCGATCTGCATGATCAATGACGCTTCAGGTGCAGCGAAAGCCGGTCAGTGCGCTCCAGAACCGTAAACGATCATGTATCGGGTGACCCTTTCCGCGCCTCAGCCGTAAACGATCACCCTGCTGGATGGGGCGTACGGGTCGGAGCGGTCTCCCGCGGGAGGAGCGGAGGTGAGGTCGGCGAGCCCGGGACAAGAAGATCTTGACCTTAATGATCTTTGTCCTGCCGGGGACTCAGTCGGTCGACTACTTCCGTCGAGCGGCGCCACCAGTAGTCGTAGCGGCCCGAGAACTCCTCCTTCAGCGCCGTGAACCGTGCCAGCGCCTCCCGCGCGTACGCCAGGTCGTCCTCGGCGTCCCCGATGAGCAGGAAGACGTTCGCCAGTGAGCTCGCGACGAGCAGCGGGACTTCCTGCGCGTACTCCCGCATGATCGGTTCGGCGAGGCGCGCGGACCCGGCGGCCTCCGCGCGGCGGCCCTGGGCGAGCAGGATCTCGGCGCGGGTGGTGAGCGGGATGCCCCAGCGCCGCCGGTCGTTCTCGCCGGCCTCCTCCAGTACGCGCAGCGCCTCGTCCACAGCGGACAGTGCCTCGTCGAGCCGGCGTTGCCGGGTGAGGGTGGTGGCGTGGTTGCTGAGCGCCGCCACGAGGAGGTTGCGGGTGGCGCGGCCGGAGCCGGTGCGGGCGATGGCGATCGCCTGGGCGTCGTCGTCGGCGGCTTCGTCGAACCGGCCGAGCAGGGTGAGCGAGGTGCTGCGCAGCACGAGCAGTTCAGTCTCGACGTCGCGCGGCCCGCCGCCGGCCCGGACGAGGTCGAGGGCGTCGGTGAGCGGGACGAGCGATTCGGCGGTCCGGCCGAGGTCGGCGAGCGCCGCGCCCTCGTTCAGCAGGATCGGTACGCGCCCCGCCTTCGACAGCATGCCGGGCGCGACCTGGTCGAGTTCGCCGAAGTAGGTCAGGGCGGCGCTGCTGGCGGCCAGGCTGTCGGCGGCCCGGCCGAGCTGGCGGAGCACGAAACTGCGCAGGGACATGAGCTCGGCGCCGAGCAGGTGGACCATCTCGGAGCGCTGGACGACGTCGGAGCGCCAGGTCTGCAGGGCGGCGTCGAGGACGCCCAGCGCCGCCCAGCGGTCGGGTTTGCGCTGGATGGCGAGCCAGCGGGCGAGGTGCAGGCGTACCCACAGGAGGGTCACGGCGGATTCGAGATCGTCGGCGGGCACGCCGAGCAGTTCCGCCTCCCGCCCGCGGGCCAGGGCTATCGCGGTGCCGTGGTCGCCGGTACTCGCGTGCTGCTGGGCGGTCGCGAGCGGATCTTCCTGCACGACGTCATGGTACGGGCGGGAACCGGCGGACGGCCGCGTGCCTCGGCGGCCGGATCCAGGTCGGCACGCCCCAGGCCGCCTGCCCGGGACCCTGCCGCCCGCCCTGCCCGCGTGGCCGCCGCGCTCCGCCCAGGCCTCTCCACGATCTTGCGCGAGTGTCGCACAACCTGATCGAATTGCCGGGAAAGCCCGGACACTCGCGCAAGATCGTCGAGACTGGGGGGCGGCGGGGGCGATGAGTTTCGCGTGGGCGTGTCGTCTACCGCGCGCAGGACGACAGCATCGCCGCGAAGGGAAGCCCCATGACCGAGCCTCAGACCCACACGATCGACGTTCCCGGCGTCATCCTGACCTACGACGTGCGGCCGGCCGTCGACGGGCGGGCCGCCACCGAGCCGCCGCTGCTGATGTTCGGCTCCCCGATGGACGCGTCCGGCTTCGTCGAGCTGGCCGGGCACTTCCCGGACCGGACGGTCGTGACCTACGACCCGCGCGGCGTGGGCCGCAGTACGCGTACCGACGCGCAGCGCACGTCCACGCCCGAACAGCACGCGTCCGACCTGCACGCGATCATCGAGGCGCTCGGCGGCGGCCCCGTGGACGCGTTCGCCAGCAGCGGGGGAGCGGTGAACGCGCTCGCGCTCGTGGCCGCGTACCCGGGGGACCTCCGGACGCTGGTCGCGCACGAGCCGCCGACGGCCACCCTGCTGCCGGACGCCGACCGGGCGAGCGCCGCGATCCTCGCGATCGGCGCCGCGTACGAGGCGGAGGGTTTCGGGGCCGGCATGTCGCGCTTCATCGCCACCACCGGCCACCGCGGCGAGTTCCCCGCCGGCTTCGCCGAGCAGCCCGGCCCCGACCCGGCCATGTTCGGCATGCCCGCCGGCGACGACGGCTCGCGCGACGACGCGCTCCTGGCTCAGAACCTCATCTCCTGTACGCATTTCCGCCCCGACTTCGACGCCGTCCGCTCGGCCCCCACCCGGGTGATCGTGGCGGCCGGCGAGGATTCGTCGGGCGAGATGGCGTACCGGGCGGCGTTCGTGGTCGCGGAGCGGCTGGGGCATCAACCGGTGATCTTCCCGAGCCACCACGGCGGTTTCGTCGGCGGCGACGGTCCCTGGGCGGGCAAGCCGGCCGATTTCGCGGCGCGGCTGCGCGAGACGCTGAGCTGAACGGCTGAACCCGCGAAAGTTGCCGGAATCCGGGGGTTTCCACCGACCGGGTACTCCGGCAACCATCGGAGCGTGTCGCTCGTCTCAGCGGGCATGGGTTACCGATGGGGCGTCCTGCCCGTACTGCTGGTGGTCGGCCTCGCCGCCGCCTGCGCGGACCGCAACGAGCCGCCGGCGGCGGCTCCCGTGCTCGTCTCGGCCACCTGGCCGGGGGACGTCGCCGTGCCGAAGAAGGCCGACCCGCTGCCGGCGACCCCGGTCGGCCGGTCGGCCGCGATCTACCTGCCGGACCCGAACTCGCGGGACGTGTATCTCGTCACCGAGACCGGCCGGCAGTACCGCCTGGTGCCGCTGGGGCAGACCGCCCTGCCGAAGCCGCAGCCGACGCCGGCCCAGGATCCGGGGGCCACCGTGCCGATCGATCCGACGTTCGGGGTGGGGCTGTCCCCGGACGGTCGCTGGCTCACCGAGACCAACTGGGGCAGCGGCGGCGGCCGGGTGCTGCGCGACCTGACCGGGACCGCGACGGTCGCGCTGCCGCGTACCGACATGCCCAGGTTCTGGTCGCCCGGCGGCCGCCTGCTGCTCCTGAACGTGCACAGCGCGGATGTCAAGGACGCCCAGGTCGAGCTGGATCCGGCCACCGGTACGCGTACCCCGGTCGCGCAGGACGTCTGCGGCGACGGGGGTTTCGGGGTCGTGGCGGTCCTCGACGACGGCAAGCTGCTGTGCAAGCCGGTACGCGGCTACAACGACGGTGCGGCTCCGGTGAAGGCCGAGCCGGGCACCGAGGTGTTCCGGGTAGCGGCGGCCGGTGGCGGCACCCGCCAGTTCACCGTGGACCTCCGGTCCCGGCTGGCCGACAAATCGACCGTGATCTCCGCCGGGCCGCCGGACTCGGCCGGGCACTTCCTCGCGCTCGCCTACGACGGCGGGCGCAACCGGGCGTTCGTGGTGTCGCTGGCCGACGGCAAGGTGCTGCGCGAGGTGGCGGTGCCGGCCGAGAAGGTCGAGGGGTTCGAGGTCTGGCTCGTCGGCGGGTTCGACGGCGACAAGGTCATCGGCGTACGCCGGGTGGACATCGGGTCGCCCACGCCGATCGCCGAGCCGATCCAGGTGACCTGGCTGGCCGACGCCGGCGCGCCGAAAGTGGTCGCCACCTTCCCGCGCGAGGCGGTCCTCATCCTCCGCGGCACGACGGCCGGCTGACTTTCGCAAGATCCCGCTTGGAGCAGGACGATCGACCCAAGCGGGATCTTGGGCCCCCGATGACCAGCCAGTCTTCTTCCGGAACCGACTGGGTTCCGGAACGGAACGTACCATGGGGTCCATGATTAAGTCACGGGCCCTGGACGAGACCTGCGGCATCGCGCAGGCCGCCGCCGTCCTGGGCGACTGGTGGAGCCTGCTGGTCCTGCGCGAGATCGCCCGCGGCCACCACCGGTTCGAGGAACTGGCCGCCGAGCTGGACATCTCGCGCAAGGTCCTCACCGAGCGGCTCGGCCACCTCGTCGGGCACGAGGTCGTCGAGCGCCGCCCCTACCAGACCCAGCCCGTACGCAACGAGTACCACCTGACGCCCGCCGGGCACGGGCTCGTTCCGGTGCTGGTCGGCATGCAGGACTGGGCCGACCGCTGGCTGCTCGGCGACGGTACGCTCACCGCCGCCGGATCGGACCTCGACGGTACGCGTACGCAGGGGCTGACAGGGTCGCCGGTGCCGCCGCTGGTGCTGCCGTCGACCCAGGGGGAACGCGACGTGCTGGCCGCCGAGGGGCCGACCGTGCTGTTCGCGTACCCGGGGACCGGGGGTTCCCTGCCGCGCGACTGGCCGTCGATCCCGGGCGCGGTGGGATGCACCTTGGAGAACCGGCTCTTCCGCGACGCCCTGCCCCGGTTCGCGGCGGCCGGGGCGAGCGTGCACGGCGTCAGTACGCAGCGCCCCGACGAGCAGGCCGCGTTCGCCGAAGCCGAGCGGATCCCGTTCCCGCTGCTGTCCGATGTGGACCTGGAGCTGTCGGCGGCACTCCGGCTGCCGACGTTCCGTGCCGCGCAGCAGATCCGGCACAAGCGGGTGATCCTCGTCGTCGACGCCGACCGCGTGGTACGCCACACCGCGTACCCGGTCGTGGACATCCCGGCGGCCGTCGAGGAGGCGCTGGCGGCGGTCAGCGTACTGGGGGACCGACCGCGAGGAACTCCATGAGTTCGCGGTGCACGAAGATGTACCCGGCGCCGACCTTGCGCAGCATCAGGCACTCGACCATGTAGTCGAGGAAGGGCAGGTAGGGCCAGGGGACGATGCCGGCCGAGCGCAGCGCGGCCCGCAGGAACAGCTGCTCGACGACGAGGGCGCCGGCGATGAGCGCGAACATGAGCAAGGCCGTCATGAGGCCGATGACCAGGCCGAACCGGACGGGTGGCAGGGCGGGATCGGGCGCGAGGGAGGCGAGCACGCCGGCCAGCGCGCCGAACCCGGCGCCGACGAGCGGGCTGAAGGAAGCCGCTCCCGCGACGCGCCCGGCCGCGGCGGGACCGGGGACCTCGCGCCGGCCGGGAGCCGGTCGCAGTTCGGTGGAGAGCAGGAATACCGGCGGCCCGATGGACCAGGCGCTCGTCGTGACCACCAGGAATCCGAGCCAGTACCACAGGGCGGCCGCGAGGGAGGAATGGACCCCGATCGCGACAGCCGCCGCCACCGCGAGGCCCATGAGTACGTTGATCTTCAGCCACCGCCCCGGCTCGCGCCGTAAGGCGCCCCTGCCGGATCTGAGCGCGACGGTACCGGCCAGGATCTGCACCATGAGTTCGCGGAAGAAGGCGTCCGAGCTCTTGCGTGGGTCGGCGATCAGCATTTCCGCCGTGATCGCCTCGGTCCACTCGTCGAAGCCACGAAGCGCCAGACCGAAGAAGAGCATCACTCCCATGTACACACCGGCGGCCAGGCCGACGACCCAGCCCATCAGCCCGGTCGCCACCAGGCCGACGAGGAGGGCCGGGCCGATCGCCGTCACCGCGGCGACGCGACGCCGGGACGGGCGCGCCCCCAGCGACCGCGGCCCGTCACCGACGTACAGCATGTCGAGGTAGAAGACCGTCTGCGCCTGTTCCACCAGGAAGTACGCCAGGCGGCCCAGGTAGCGGCGGGCGACCTCGGGCGGGTAGGCGGCGTTGCGGCGGTGGCGCAGCATCCCGTCGACGTAGTGGGCGAACAGCCGCCGCCGGCGGTCACCGGCCGCGCTCTCGGGGCCGGGCCCGTCCCGGTACGCGAGCGCCATGATGCTCAGCAGCAGCGGCGAATCGGCCAGTTCCCACAGCCCGGGGTCGGCGGACAGGGCCGACCGCAGACCGTCGAGCCCCGGACCGGCCCCGGCCATGTACGCCTCGATCTGCGGCCGGGTGAGCGGCTCGATGGTCAGCGTCCCGTCCGCGGCCACCGGTTCGCGCAGTTCGGCGTACTCGGTGATGCGGCAGCAGACGACCAGCCCGGCCAGGCTGTGCGCATGCCGGTACGCGTTGATCGCGGCCGCGCACGCGTCGCGGTGTTCGGCCGCCACCTCGTCCAGCCCGTCCAGCAGGGGAAGGATCCGCTGCTCGGCGACCCAGCGTTCGGCGAGCTCCCGGGGCAGGCCGTACCGGGCGCCGAGTTCGCCGGTGATCCAGACGTCGAGCGGATCCCGGCGTACGGCCCAGGAGGCGAGCGGCAGCACCACCGGCACCGGGCGGTCGTCGGCGGACGCCTGGTCGAGCAGCCCGCGGGCCAGCTCCAGCAGCATCGTGGTCTTGCCCGAACCGGGCGTACCGAGGATGACGACGGACTCGCCGAGCCGCTCGTACAGGACGGTCATCTCGGTACCCGCGGGGAAGTGCGGCTCGCTGCCGTCGGCGCCGCGGGCGGACACTCCCCACGGATGGTCGTGGTCCGTGGCGGTCGCGCTCAACCGCAGCTCGATGCGCGCCTCGTGGTACAGCGAGCGCTCCAGGACGCCCGCGAGCCAGAACCGCCGCACCCGGTCCATGAGGACGCGCCGGGCCTGCGCCGGCTCGGTGGGCCGGTCGGCCGCCGCGCGGTGCTTCAGCAACTCGAGCACGGTCACCGTCAGCACCAGGCCACCCACCAGGAGCCAGGCGATCAGGCGTACGCGGAAAGGGCTGTCACCGGTCGCGAAGTTGATCGCCACACCGAGCAGCGCGCCGCACACGATGTTGAGGACGATGAGGGCGGACCGGCGCATGCTGGTCTTTGTACCGTATCCGCCCCCGGCGTCACCATCGTCAGTACTGCATCACGCAGTAGACGACTCGGGGATGGTCGAACCGCCACCAGTGGTTCCACTTGTAGTCCTTCGTGCACCGGTCCCCATTGGACGCGTTGGGCACGATGTCGATGATGTGCACGGTCCCCTTGGCCTTGCAGGCGGACGCGCCGACGACCCAGCCGCTGCCCTTGGGGAACTTGTAGCAGTAGTTGCGGACCAGGTACAGCTCCAGGCAGAGCCGGTACGTGTCGACCGTGATGTAGGGCGACTCGGAGTCCGAGCACGTGTTCTGCTCGCCGTCCACGGACAGTACGCGGTAGGTGCCCCGGCTGCCGTTGCAGTTGCCCAGGCCCAGGTAGCTACCGGACTCGTCGACCGAGATGCAGTCGCCGACCTTCACCGGGGCCGGCGGCTTGGCCGCCTCCGTGGTCGGCAGGGATTCCGGCGAGGGCTCGTCGTCGAACGAGGGGAACGGCGAGGGATCGTCCAGGTGGAAGCTCGGCGAGGCGGTCAGCGAAGAGGGCGTCGACTTGCCCTTCAGCGTGAACCAGCCGATCGCGCCGACGCACCCGCCGACGAGGCACAGCGCGAGTACGCCGCCCACGATCCCGAGGATCAGCGGAGTCTTGCTCTTCGGTGGCGGCGTCGGGGCGCCCATCGAGACCGGAGCCGTCGGGAACGTCCCTGTGTAACCCGTGTATTCGGGAGGAGTCGACTGTGGGGGGTAGGTCACCCGAGGAGTGTCACATATTCCGGCAAGCCCGACGCATCGACCTGCGGCCCTGTGTCCGGTCGGTCCACAGTGGGGGTTATCACGCTTTGATCACCATAGTCTACGTATTGCGTAGATCGATCCTTGGGGTTCAGACTCAGCGCGCATCCTCAGCGGACGGTCGGGAGAGGAGTCCCCGTGACTCACGCGCGCCTTGTCGCAAACGTTTACAGCGTACGCGGACCACATCGAAGAGTGCTACGCCTTCTGGTGATGGCGTCGGCGCTCGCGTTGCTCCTGATCACCGCCACGCCGGATCCGGTGACGGTGTTCGGCGACCCCGGGCCGGTGTCTCTCTCCTGGTTGTGGTCGTGGTTGCCGGCGCCGGCGTTTGCGGGTGG
>NZ_AUAX01000041.1 GCF_000428945.1 Hamadaea tsunoensis DSM 44101
ACAGCGGCCGAGATGTAAAAACGCACCCCGCACCCAAGATCCACAGCGGGCGGATGTAGAAAACCAGCCCGAATCGACATACCAGCCGCAATGGATCAAGAGAACAGCCCCGAAAACTACATCCCAGCCGCGAACAATCACCAGCAAGCCGACCCACCCAACCACCATTTCGGACAGTCACGACAAAGGCCGGGCACGGCCACGCTTCAGCGACCCGCAGCACCCCTGAACGGCTTCGTAAATGTGGATCTTGACGGATGTCTAGAAAGCAACGTCAAACCGGCCAGAATGATGTTTCTTTCCCGACATCCGTCAAGATCCAGCCCACTGCGACCGCCCACAAGTCGGACAGTCACGACAAAGTCCGGACGGGGGTTCGGGGTAAACGGTGACCGGACGACGGTGAACGATGCTTCGCCCCACTGTGCTGGCAGTGGAGTCCCCGGAGCGCAGCGATAGGGGCGTAACGGTCTCCCGCGGGAGGAGCGGAAGTGAGATCGACGAACCCGGGACAAAATGAACCCAAAAAGATCTTGAATGTGACGCCTCAGAGGCTGGGGCGGGTACGCAGGACCGCGAGCAGTCCGGCCTGGACTTCCTCGACCGGGCGTTCCGGCGAGAACAGCAGCCAGTCGAGTGCCACCACCAGCCCGGCCCCGAACAGTGCCGACGCCGAGATGCGGGGATCGAGTTCGGGCGGGAACTCCCCGGACGCCACGCCTGCTTCGAGGACTTCGACGATGACGCTGATGGCCTGTTCGCGTACGAGGAGGATGGTCTGCTGCCATTCGCGGTTGGTACGCCACATCTCCGCCAGCAGCAGCTGGGCGAAGGCCCGGTAGCGCTGGATGTAGGACAGCTGGGCGCCGATCAGGGCGGCGATCGCCTCGCGGGGCGGCAGTCCTTCGATGGCCGACCGGGATTCGGCGGCGAGCAGCCCGACGCCGTAGCGCAGAAGCTCCTCGTAGAGTGCGGTCTTCGAGGCGAAGTTGTAGAAGACCGTGCCCTTGGCGACGCCGGCCCGGTCGGCGATCTCGTCGACCGTGGTGCCGGAGAAGCCCTGCTCCGCGATGAGGGCGACGGCGGCTTCGAAGATCTTCCGGCGGGTCGCGTCGCGGCGGCGCGTACGCCCGTCGGATTCGGTCACATGGTCAGGATAGGGTGCAGGTCGGCCGGGCGGAGCCGGCGGGCGCGCCGGGCGGACAGCGTGGTCAGTGCGAAGGCGCCGAGGGCGAAGCAGGCGAGCACGGCGACGGCCGTCCAGACCACGTCCGCCGAGCCGCCGACGGTCAGCCGGCGCAGGGCAGCGATCACGTAGGTCATCGGCAGCCACGGGTGCAGCGCCTGGAAGAAGCCCGGCGACGTCTGCACCGGATAGGTGCCGCCCGACGAGGTCAGCTGCAGCATGAGCAGGGCCAGCGCGACCAGGCGGCCGGGCGTGCCGAGGGCGGCGCCGAGCAGTTGCACGATCGCCGTGAACGCGAGCGCGGTCAGGATCAGCATCGCGACCGTGCCCGCCGGGGAGATCGGGACGAGACCGAGGGCGTACCGCAGGACGAGGTAGAGGATCACGGCCTGGGCGGTGCCGACCGCGGCCGCCGGCAGGTATCCGGCCAGCGCCACCCGCCAGGATCGGCCGCCGGCCAGCACGTGCCGCCGGTTCAACGGCTTGAGCAGCATGTACGCGAGCATCGCCCCGACCCACAGCGCCAGCGCGATGAAGTAGGGCGCGAAGCCGACGCCGTACGTGGCGGCCGCGTGGCGTACCGAGCGTTGCAGGTCGACGGGGTTGCCGAGCACGCCCGCCCGGGCCGCGCGGTCGTCCGGGTCGTAGCCGGGGATCTTCTCCGCGCCGTCGGCCAGCCCGTCGGCGAGTCGCTGCGCGCCGTCGGTCAGCGTGGCGAGGCCGGTCGCGAGGCTGCGCGTACCGGTGGACAGGCTGCTCAGGCCGCTGTCCAGTTGGCGGGCGCCGGACGCGAGCCGGTAGACGCCGCCGGCCAGTTGCCGGGCTCCGGTCGCCGCGCTGCGCGTACCGTCGGAAAGTCTCTGGGCTCCGGCGGCGAGCGAGTCGAGGCCGGCGGCGAGCTGATCCACCTGGTCACGGGCCTGGGCGACCTGGTCTGCGAGGTGAGGCGCGGCCTGCGCGACGGCGCGCGCCTGCGTCGCCACGGCGCGCAGCGTGGCGACGATCTTGTCCAGATCCTGCAGCTGCGCGCGGAGCTGCACCGCTGCCACCACCGCCTCATGCGCCGCGGCCGTGTCCAGATTCTGGGCCTTGAGCTGCGCTTCCACCTCTTGTGTACGCGCGACCGCCCGATCGGCCAGCGCCGGCAGCTCGCCGAGGTGGTCGGCGATCGTGTCGGCCCCGTCGGCGATGACCGTCGCGGCCCGGGCGATGTCGTCGGCGTGCTCGCGCAGCGTCGGCTCGACCGCGTCGACGGCCTTGTCCACGGCCCCGGCGAGCTGCCGCCCACCGGCTGCGGCCTGGGCGGTTCCGTCCGCGAGCTGCGCCGACCCGGCCTCCAGAGTGGACAGACCGGCGGCGAGATCCCGGGCGCCCGAGTTCGCGCCGTTCAGCCCGTTCGCGAGGGTGGCCGCCCCGGACTGGGCCTGATCGGCGCCATTGGCAAGCTTTCCCGCCCCGGTACGCGCCTGCCCGGCCCCGTCGGCCAGCTGACCCGCCCCGTCGGCGGCCTGCGCGGTCTGGCCCTTCAGATCGGTGAAGCCGACCAGCATCCGGTCGAAGAAGGTGGCCGACGCGCTGCTCGCGGCGGCCGCCCGGATCTCGGCGAAGGCGCTGCGCGCGAGCAGTCCCGACAGGTAGTTCGTGGCGTCGTCGCTCTCCACGGTCAGCTGGGCCTGCTCGGCCGCGTGCGCGGGATCGGGGTCGGCCGCGAGGTCCTTCGAGAAGTCCGCCGGGATCGTGAACACCAGGTGGTACGCGCCGCTGCGCAGACCGGCCTCCGCCTGGGCGGCCGAGGTCGGGACCCAGCCGAAGACCTGCCGGTCGATCAGCTTGTCCGCGAGATCGCGTCCGGCGTGGACGGTCGAGCCGTCGCTCGCGGCGGCGTCCTGGTCGGCGAGGACCAGCGCGACCGGGATCTTGTTCAGATGGTTGTAGGGATCCCAGAAGGCCGCGAGGTACACGGCACCGTAGAGCAGCGGCACGACGGCGAGTACGCACAGCGCCGCCCGCGTCAGCCGGTGCCGCAGGAACCGGCGCAGGTCGACAAGCATGGGGGTCAGTTCCCTTCGCGCATGGTCACCACGGCGGCCCGGCCGGCGGCGCTGATCTCCTCGATCAGCGTGGCCTGCTCGGCGGGGGTGAGGCCGAGATCGAGATCGTCGATGAGGATCACGCCGGGATCGGAGATCAGGGCGACGTGCAGCATCAGCTCGTGCCGCTGCAGGGGACTCAGGTCCCGGGCGAGCGTACGCGGATCGAACGGCAGTGCGGCGGCGCGTTCGTCGAGCTCACGACGGGTCCGGCGGAACAGCGGCCGGAGCAGCCGGAGCCGTTCGGCGAGATGATCCCGCCCGGTCAGCATCGGTTCAGGCTCGTACGCGTTCCGCACCAGCCCCAGCGCGACCCCTCTCGCCCCCGGGCCCGCCCCTGCCGGGTCCGCCCCCTTGATCCGGTTTGGATCAGGGAGATCACCCGAATCTTGGGCCTTGATCACGTGCGAAACCGTGATCCGAACCGGCTCGGCCGGACAGCCCGAGCCGGCACGCGGGTCGGGTGTGGCGCGGGGGTTGGGGGTGGTGCGCGGTCTGCGCGGCTGGGCGTAGTTGCCGGCGAGGGAGAGCAGCGCGGCCGTACGCCCGCTGTTCGGCGGGCCGGCCAGCGCCACGATCTCGCCGGGGTAGACGGTCACCGGCTCGGAAAGACCGAGCCCGCGGGCCACCAGGACCGGGGTGGGCGCCGCGGGCTCTTCAGCCGTTCCCGTGTTCTCCGCGTCTTCCGCGATCGCGGGAGCCTGAACCTCCGCAGTGTTCATGTCGGCTCCCCAGAAAACTGAACTGACCGGTCGGTACAGAAACTTACGCGGACCGGCCGTCGCGCGCCAGCCGCGTACCGGTGACCTGCCTCACGCCGCGTCGTACCAGAACTGGACAGTCGCCGGGTCGCCCGAACCGCCCCTCATCGGGGATGCTGTACCGCATGCTTGGCATCGTGCGGCGCCGTCCACTGGTGACCCTGATCGCGCTCGTCGTCCTCGTGGGCGTCGCGTACGGCGGGGGTTCGCTGATCGCGTACCTGCAGAAGCATCCACGGACGACACCACTGGCCTCGGAGATGTCGACCGGCCCGTCGGCCCCGGCGCAGAGCCCGTCCCCGTCGCCCTCGCCGCTGCCCTCCGGCTACCTGCTGCTGCCCGACCTGAGCAAGCGCCGCGCGCCCGACGCCCAGTCGATGCTGTCGCTGCTCGGCTTCAAGGTGAACCTCCAGGACAGCAGCGGCGCCGGCCGCCTCATCGTCGACCCCGCCAACTGGATCGTCGACGGGCAGGACCCGCCGGCCGACAGTGCCGTGGCGATCAAGTCACCGGTCACCCTCAAGGTGCACAAGCCGACCGACGGCAAGGGCGACCAGAAGTTCAGCCTCGGCGTGATGCCCAACGTGGTCTGCAAGAACCTGCAGGACGCGTACGACGCGCTGCACAAGGCGACCTACTTCAACATCGGGTCCAAGGACGCGTCCGGCGCGAACCGGCTCCAGCTGCTGACCGCGGACTGGATCGTCGTCGGGCAGTCCGAGACGGCCGGCAAGAAGCCGGGCCTGCTCACGCACATCACGCTGACCGTCGTGAAATACAACGAATCCACCGGAGACTCCGGCTGCGAAAGCTGACCCGCACGGGCGGGGGCTCGGCCTTCCCGAGGCGGGCGTGGAAGCGCAGCAGCCGCGTCCGCTCCGGTCCGAGCCAGCGCTCCGCGCCGTCGAGGAGTTCGGCCGTGCCTTCCACCGGCTTTCCGGCCGGTAGGTAGGCCGAGGCCGCCCACCGGTCCAGCCAGTCGACGACATCCCGTCGCGCCTTCGGCCCGAGCGCGGGATCATCGGCCGTACGCAACGCGACGAGCAGGGCCGGCCACGTGCCGCGGGCCGCTTCCAGGCGATAGCCGGCGAGGCGTACGTGCGGCGGCCGCCGGTCGCCCAGCAGATCGCGGAGAAGTGCCGGGGACAGCTCGGGCGCGTGCCTGAGCAGTGCCCGGGTGGCCTGGCGCACCACCGCGGGTTCGGAGTCGGTCAGCAACGCCAGGAAGTCGTCGACCCGGCCGGCATCCAACTGCCGCAGCGCTCGGACGGCGGCGGACCGCAGGGCCGCGCGCCGATGCGTCAGGTACGCGACGAGCAGCCCCGCGTCGGCGGCACCCCCGGTCTCGGCCAGCCCGCGAAGGACGGCGGTACGCGGATCCGGCCCGAGCAGCCGTCGGTACCGTGCGGCCGGGTCCTCGCCGGCTCCACGGAGGATCGTCTGGGCCGTCTGGCGTACGCCGGAGTTGCGATCGGTCAGCGCGGCCGTGGCGAGTGCGACGTCACCGGTACGCGCCAGCACCGACCGTCGCACGTGGACACTGCGGTTGACGGCCAGGCCGAGCAGGTCGGCGGGCTCGACGGCGGCGACGGCCAGCGCGCGTACCTGGCCGTCGGGGTGGTCACGGACGGCGGTGAGCAACTCGTCCCGGCTCAACCGGCCACGTTCGATCCGCGTCGCGTACGCGATGCGGCGCGACCGCTGACCGGCGGCCGTCAACGCGGCGACCGGCACCTCGGCCAGGGCCTCCCGGACGCGGGGCGGCAACCACCGGCCCTCGTGCCGCTGTTCCAGCCCGAAGACGAGGTCGGCGCTCGGCAGCCAGATCTCCGCCGGCCCCCCGAGCAGCACGGCGTACGCGGCCCGGGCGCGCTCGCGTACGGCGTGGACCCAGTCCGCGGCGCGGAGCGCGAGCACGCAGGCTCCCAGGGCGGACGGCCGCCCGGCGAAGTACGCGACGGCGCGCTCCCGCACGAATCCGTCGGCGAGCACGGACGCGATCAGTGCCCGGAACTCGTCGGTGAGCTCCGGCTCGACCTGCCACGGCCAGGCCGCCCGCAACCGGTCGGCGAGGATCGGCCACTGCCGCGGGGCGAGGGAGACCAGTGCGGCGGTCAGCGCCGCCCGCTCCCGCGGATCAGGGCCGACGTCCCGCACCCGGTACGCGAGTTCGTCCATCCCGGGATTGTGCGAATCCGCCGGTCCGGACCGCCACCGGAATACCAGCCCTTATCCTCGGCTGCATGGAGCTGATCTCGAAGACGTTCGCCGAGCTGGACACCGTGACCCTCTACCGGATCCTCCAACTCCGCGTGGACGTGTTCGTGGTCGAGCAGGAGTGCGCGTACCCCGAAATCGACGGGCGCGACCCCGAACCGGGAACCGTCCACGTGTACGCGCAGGACGGCGGCGAGATCGTCGGCTACCTCCGCATCCTCGAGGACCAGGACGGGAAGGCACGCATCGGCCGGGTCCTGACGGCGAAGCAGGCGCGCGGCACCGGACTCGGCGGGCAGCTCATGCGGAAGGCTCTGGAGATCATCGGAGACCGGCCGTCCGTGCTGGACGCCCAGTCCCACCTCGTCGGCTTCTACGAGACCTTCGGCTTCACCGCAAGCGGGGAATCCTATGTGGAGGACGGGATCCCGCACACCCCGATGGCGCGCTAGCGCCGTCGACACCCCCGAATCCGAGTCGGCCCCGCGATCGGAGCGCGCCGCGTCGCGTATTCCCGAAGTGGAGAAGAAGCGACGCGGCGCGTGCGAAGCCGAAGATCAGGGGAGCGTGTTGATGATGTCGGCGATGGCGCGGCGGCGGCCGGTGTAGAAGGGCACCTCTTCGCGGACGTGCCGGCGGGCCCGGGAGGCGCGCAGGTCGCGCATGAGGTCGACGATGCGGTGGAGCTCGTCGGCTTCGAACGCGAGCATCCACTCGTAGTCGCCCAGGGCGAACGACGCGACCGTGTTGGCGCGGACGTCCGGGTATCCGCGGGCCATCTGCCCGTGTTCGGCCAGCATCTCGCGGCGCTCCGCGTCGGGCAGCAGGTACCACTCGTAGGAGCGGACGAACGGGTAGACGCAGATGTACGCGCGCGCCTCCTCCCCCGCCAGGAAGGCCGGGATGTGGCTGCGGTTGAACTCGGCCGGGCGGTGCAGGGCGGCCTGGGACCAGACCGGGGCGAGGCTGCGCCCGAGCGCGGTACGCCGCAGCAGCCCGTACGCGTCCTGCAGCGCGTCGGCGGACGAGGAGTGCCACCAGATCATCAGGTCGGCGTCGGCCCGCAGACCGGAGACGTCGTAGGTGCCGCGGATCGTGACGTCCTTGTCGGCGAGGCGTTCGAAGAGGCCCTCGACCTCGCCGGTGATGTCGTCCCGCAGCGACGGCAGCGGGGCGGCGGCCCGGAAGACCGACCACATCGTGTAGCGGATGGTGTCGTTGAGTTGCCGCAGGCGCGCGGCGTTGGACTGATCGGTCACGGCAGGAATCCTCCCAGGTGAGCGGCGGCACGAGCGCCGGAGGTGATGCAGACGGGCAGGCCGACGCCGTCGAAGGCGGCCCCCGCGAGGGCGATCGGCCGGTCCGCGAGGGCGTCGCGGGCGGCGGCGACGCGGTCGACGTGGCCGGGGGCGTACTGCGGGAGTGCCCCGCCCCATCGGGTCACCCGGCCGGCCGTCGGCTCGGGTACGGCGCCGAGGATGGTGCGCAGATCGTCGAGCACCCGGCCGAGCAGCGTGGCGTCGGTCTGGTGCAGGGCCTCCGTGTCGCCGTACCGGCCGATCGAGGTGCGCAGCACGACCTCACCCGGGAACGCCGCCGCCAGATGTGTCCACTTGCGAGTGAAGAACGTGCCGGCCTTGATGGTCAGCCCCTGGTCGGCCGGCACCAGGAAACCGCTCAGCTCCGGCAGGTCGAACGGCGGCAGCCGCAGGGTCGCGAGGCCGATGCTCGCGTACGGGAGGGCGGCCAGGTCGGCCAGGCCGGTCAGGGCGGCCGCCGGCTTCGCCGGGACCGCGATCACGTGGGCGTCCGCGGGCCACTCGCTCAGGTCGCGTACCGGGGTCCCGGTCTTCACCTGTACGCCGAGCGAGGCCAGCCGCTCCGCGAGCGCGTCGACGAGCCGCGACAGTCCACCCACGACGGTGCCGAACACCGGTTTCGGGGCGGATGCCGGGGCCAGGCCGGTCGAGGCGTGCGCCCGGCTCGCGGCCGCCGTCGCCGCCACCGCGTCCCGCAGGGTCGTCCGCGTACGGAGTTCGGCGTGCAGGGCCGGAATCGTGGCCTGGAGGGAGAGCAGGTCGGCGCGGCCCGCGTACACCCCGCCGAGGAGGGGGTCGACGAGATGTTCGACGACCGCGCCGCCGAGCCGCTCCCGGACCAGTACCCCGACCGCGATGTCGCCCGCCGGCAGCACCGGTACGCCCTTGTCCACGTCGTCCGCGGACAGCTCGGCGATCCCGTCGAGCACCGCGCCCGGCCCCGGTACGCCCATCACGGTCCCGCCGGGTAGCGGCCGTAGCGTGCCGTCGACCCAGAGCCCGGCCGAGCCGGTAGCCGGATGCACGATGTCGTCGAGCAGGCCGAGCCGGTCGAGGAGGGCCACGACACCGCTCGGGCCGCCGGTCGCGCCGTCGCGCATGAGGAACTGCTCGGGTCCGGTCTCGATGCCGTCCGGGCCGGTCTGGATCTTGCCGCCGAGCCGGTCGGTGCTCTCGACCACGGTGACCTGGTGACCCGCCTCGGCCAGATCCAGGGCGGCGGTCAGCCCCGCGATCCCGCCGCCGACGACTACGACGCTGCCCATCAGCGCATGCTGACCTTGTGCACCAGCTCGACGATGCGGGTCAGCACCGCCGGGTCGGTCTCGGGCGGCACCCCGTGACCCAGGTTGAAGACGTGTCCCGGGGCGGCCTCGCCCTCGGCCAGCACCCGGCGTACCTCGTGTTCGATGACGTCCCACGGGGCCAGCAGCAGCGCCGGATCCAGGTTGCCCTGGACCGCCCGCGACCGGGGCTCCGGCAGCGGCTCGCCGGTGGCCGCCCGCGGCAGCACCAGGTCCGGGCGTACGCCGATCAGCCGGCTCGCCTCGTCCAGCGGCGTACGCCAGTCGACGCCGACGACGTCCGCGCCCGCCTCGGCCATCGCCGGGAGCAGGTGGCCGGTGCCCACGCCGAAGTGGATCCGGGGCACGCCGGTGCCGGCCAGACCCTGCAGGACGTGCGCGGAATGCGGCAGGACGAAGGTCCGGTAGTCGGCCTCGCTGAGCGCGCCGGCCCACGAGTCGAACAGCTGGACCGCGCTGACCCCCGCCTCGACCTGTACGCGCAGGAAGGTGAGCGTGATCTCGGCCAGCCGGGCGGCGAGCGCGTGCCACAGCTGCGGATCGCCGTGCATGAGCGCCTTGGTCCGGGCGTGGCTCTTGGACGGGCCGCCCTCGATGAGGTAGCTCGCCAGGGTGAACGGGGCGCCCGCGAAGCCGATCAGGGGCGTGTCGCCGAGCTCGGTCAGCAGCAGCCGGATCGCGTCGTCCACAAAGGAGACCTGAGCGGGTTCGAGCTCGCCCACCCGGGCGAGGTCGGCCATCGCCTGGATCGGCTGCGCCACGACCGGACCGGTGCCGGGGACGATGTCGAGGTCCACGCCGGCCGCGGCGACCGGGACGACGATGTCGCTGTAGAGGATCGCGGCATCCACGTTGTGCCGGCGGACGGGCTGGAGGGTGATCTCGCGGACGAGCTCGGGGGTCCGGCACGCCTCCAACATCGACAGTCCGGCCTGGGCTCGCAACTCTCGGTATTCCGGCAGCGAACGGCCGGCCTGGCGCATGAACCAGACGGGCGTGTGTTCGACCGTCTCACCTCGGCAGGCCCGGACGAATACGGAGTCAGCGGGAACGGCAACGCTGGTCATTCTCACCATCGTGCCAGCAGAACAGAGAGTGGCGACGCGCGGGGCCGAAAGAAGGTCCGCAGGTCACGGCCCAACTACTGAGTAACGGCGTGCCGAAGCGCGACGCGGGATGCGAAGGGACCTAGGGTTGCGCTATGCCGACCACGCTGCGCACTCCCCCGGAAGTCTTCAGTCGGGGGGTGGAGGCGCTGCGGGCCACGGAGGCACGGCGGGAGATCTCGATCGAGGAAATCGGCGCGCCCGCCCGGCTCGCACCCTTCGCCTTCGCCCTCGGCGCCACCGTCCTGCGCGACGGCGACGAGGTCGCCACCGGACGCCTCATCCTCCTGCACGACCCCGCCGGCCACGAGGCCTGGCAGGGGACGACCCGCCTGGTCACCTACGTCACCGCCGACCTCGAACCGGAGCTCGCCACCGACCCGCTGCTCCCCCAGGTCGGCTGGTCGTGGCTGGTCGACGCGCTCGACACGTACACCGGAAAGGGCTATCTGGCGATCGGCGGGACGGTCACTCAGACGATCTCGACCCGATTCGGCGACCTGGCCGCCGACGGTGCCGACGCGGATCTGGAGATCCGCGCGTCCTGGAGCCCGCAGGGCGGTCTCGAAGATCACATGAGGGCCTGGTGCGCGATGCTGGCCTCCACCGCGGGGCTGCCCCCGGAAGGTGTCACGGCGCTACCCGGCAGACATTGAGTCCACAGGACTAAGATCACCGGAACGCGGGTGGAACCGGCCGTCCGCAGCCTCGCGCCCCACCGACAGATCGGACCTATCCGAGTGATCCTCACAACTCGTCCCGCCGCCGCGCCGCCCACGCGCTCCCGGCGGATCACGGCGAACCCGTAGGTTGTTCACGTGACCGACGACGAGATGGTGACGCGACGTCGGACCCGCTCCCGCGGTGGCGAGCCCTCGACGGAGGACACCGCGCCCGACGCGGGTCCCGCGCCCGTCCTGCTGACCTCCCCCGCCGAGGGGACGCCCGACCCGGTGGCGACGCCCGCCGGGCTCGCGGCCGCCGTGGAGCGCTTCGCGCACGGCTCGGGGCCGGTGGCCGTCGACGCCGAGCGCGCCTCCGGCTACCGCTACAGCCAGCGCGCGTACCTGGTGCAGCTGCGCCGGCAGGGCGCCGGCACCGTGCTCATCGACCCCGTGCCGCTCGCCGACCTCGCCACCCTCGACGAGGCGCTCGCGAGCACCGAGTGGGTCCTGCACGCCGCCAGCCAGGACCTCGCCTGCCTGGCCGAGCTCGGCCTGCGCCCGCGCAAGCTCTTCGACACCGAGCTCGCCGCGCGCCTGGCCGGTTTCGAACGCGTCGGGCTCGCGGCCCTCACCGAGAACCTTCTCGGGTACGCGCTGGAGAAGCACCATTCAGCGGCGGACTGGTCGACGAGGCCGCTGCCGGACTCCTGGCTGAGCTACGCCGCGCTGGACGTCGAGCTGCTCGTCGAACTGCGGGACGCGCTCGCCCAGGAACTCGCCGACCAGGGCAAGACCGAATGGGCCGCCCAGGAGTTCGCCGCACTGGTCGCGACCGGCGCGCAGCCGCCGAAACAGCGTACGGACCCGTGGCGGCGGACCTCCGGCATGCACCGCGTCCGCGGCCAGCGGGCCCAGGCTCGCGTACGCGCGCTCTGGTACGCCCGGGATCTCATCGCGCAGCGGCGGGACACGGCTCCGGGACGCGTACTGCCGGACGCCTCGATCGTGGCCGCCGCGGAGATGGACCCGAAGACGGAGCGCGAGCTGCTGGTGCTGCCGGGGTTCGGCGGCCGATCGACCCGGCGGCTGGCGGCGACCTGGCTGGAAGCGCTGTCCGAGGCACGTTCTCTGCCGGATTCGGCGCTGCCGACCACGCCGCCGTACGACGGGCCGCCCCCGCCGCACCGCTGGGCGGAACGCGACCCGGTGGCCGCGGCGCGGCTGGCGCGGGCCCGGGAGCTGGTGACCCGTCTGGCGGCCGAGGTGAACATGCCGCCGGAGAACCTCATCACCCCCGAGTTCGTCCGCCGGCTGGCCTGGGAGCCGCCGGCCGACCTGAGCGAGGTCGGCGAGCTGCTCGCGTCCTACGGCGCCCGCCTCTGGCAGCGCGAACTGCTCGCCGACGACCTCGCGAAGGCGCTGGCCGAGCCGGCTCCCGCCGCGGCGCCGCCGCCGGCCGCGGAGCCCGCGCCGCCCGTGGAGTAACGCGGATTCCTCACACCCGGGGGCGGGTATCTACCGGTCGGTACTTACTCACGGGTAACATCCGAGAAGTCCCACCACTCCAAGGAGGCGCTGTGCCCCGCAACGTCCGCGATGTCGTCTTCGTCGACGGCGTCCGCACTCCCTTCGGCAAGGCCGGGGGTGTGTACGCCCAGACCCGCGCCGACGATCTCGTCATCCGCTGCATTCGTGAACTGCTGAAGCGCAACCCGCAGCTGCCGCCCGAGCGCGTCGAGGAGGTGGCGATCGCCGCCACGACGCAGATCGGCGACCAGGGCCTGACCCTGGGCCGCACCGCCGCCCTGCTGTCGGGCCTGCCGAAGACCACTCCGGGCTACTCGATCGACCGCATGTGCGCCGGCGCGATGACCGCCGTGACGACCGTCGCGGGCAGCATCGCCATGGGCGCCATCGACATCGCGATCGCCGGCGGCGTCGAGCACATGGGCCGCCACCCGATGGGCGAGGGCGTCGACCCGAACCCCCGCATCCTCGCCGAGAAGCTGGTCGACCCGTCGGCGCTGGTCATGGGCTCCACCGCGGAGAACCTGCACGACCGGCTGCCCGAGGTGACCAAGGAGCGTACCGACCGGTTCGGCCTGCGCTCGCAGGAGAAGACCGCCGCCGCGTACGCCGCCGGCAAGCTGCAGCCCGACCTCGTCCCCATGGCCGTACGCGACGCGGACGGCGCCTGGGGCCTGTCCACCGTCGACGAGGCGCCCCGCAGCACGAGCCTGGCCAAGCTGGCCACGCTGAAGACGCCGTTCCGTCCACACGGGAGGGTGTCGGCGGGCAACTCGGCCGGCCTGAACGACGGCGCCACCGCGGCCATCCTCGCGTCCGCCGAGGCCGCCGAGGAACTGGGCCTGCCCGTCGCGATGAAGCTCGTCAGCTTCGGTTTCGTCGGCGTCGAGCCCGAGGTCATGGGCGTCGGCCCGATCCCGTCGACCGAGAAGGCGCTCAAGGTCGCCGGGCTCACCATCGACGACATCGGCCTGTTCGAGCTGAACGAGGCGTTCGCCGTCCAGGTGCTGGCCTTCCTCGACCACTTCGGCATCAAGGACGACGACCCCCGCGTGAACCAGTGGGGCGGCGCGATCGCGATCGGCCACCCGCTCGCTTCGTCCGGCGTACGCCTGATGACGCAGCTGGCCCGGCAGTTCGCCGAGCAGCCCGAGGTCCGCTACGGCCTGACCGCCATGTGCATCGGCATCGGCATGGGCGGGACGGTCATCTGGGAGAACCCTCGTTGGTCGCAGGCCAAGCAGCCGGCACATTGGAACGGAGAAGCGAAGTGACCTTCCCTGCTGAGACCGTGACGCAGGCGAAGCTTCGCCTCACGGCGGTACCCGGGCTCGACAAGCCGGCGGCCGTCATCACGCTGGACAACGGGTTCGACCACACCAAGCCCAACACGATGGGTCCCGGCGGCCTCGCCGCCCTGTCGTCGGCCATCGACGCGGCGCTCGCGGCCGATCCGGCGTTCATCGCCGTCACCGGCAAGCCGTACATCTTCTGCGTCGGCGCCGACCTCATGGGCATCGGCTACGTCACCACGCGTGAGCAGGCTCTGGAGATCGCGAACCTCGGCCATTCCGTGTACGCGAAGCTGCGCGAGTCGGCCGTCCCCACGTTCGCCTTCGTCAACGGGGCGGCCATGGGCGGCGGCGTCGAGCTCGCCCTGCACTGCCACTACCGGACGGTGTCGGCGGGCGCGGCCGCGGTCTCGCTGCCCGAGGTGAGCCTGGGCCTGGTCCCCGGCTGGGGCGGTACGCAGCTCCTGCCGAACCTCGTCGGGGTCATCCCCGCCGCGCAGGTCGTCGTGCAGAACCCGCTCATGATGAACAAGCAGCTCAAGCCGAAGAACGTCATCGAGCTCGGCATCGCCGACGCGCTCTTCGAGGCGGCCGACTTCCTGGAGTCCTCGCTCGCCTGGGCCGCCGGCGTGGTGAACGGAACCGTCACGGTGGAACGGCCCGAGGTCGACCGCAGCGAGATGTGGGACGCGGTCGTCGGCTTCGCCCGCATGGAGCTGGACAAGAAGATCCACGGCGCGTCCAAGGCCGCCACGCGGGCCCTGGACCTGTTGCAGCTGGCCAAGAACGGCGTCACCGAGGAAGGCCTCGCCGCCGAGCGGGACGCCCTCGCCGACCTGATCATGTCGCAGGAGCTGCGGGCCGGCATCTACTCCTTCGACCTCGTGCAGCGGCGGGCCAAGCGCCCGGCCGGCGCGCCGGACAAGGGCTACGCCCGCGACGTCACCAAGGTCGGCGTCGTCGGCGCCGGTCTCATGGCCTCGCAGCTCGCCCTGCTGTTCGCGAAGCGGCTGGAGGTCCCGGTGGTCATGACCGACCTCGACCAGGCCCGCGTGGACAAGGGCGTCGCGTACGTGCACGCCGAGATCGCCAAGGCCGTCGGCAAGGGCCGGATGTCCCGGCTGCAGGCCGACAAGCTGCGTACGCTCGTCACCGGCACGGTCGACAAGAGCACCTTCGCCGACGCCGACTTCGTCATCGAGGCGGTCTTCGAGGAGCTGTCGGTCAAGCAGAAGGTCTGGGCCGAGATCGAGGAGATCGTCTCGCCGGAGTGCGTCCTCGCGACGAACACCTCGTCGCTGTCGGTCTCCGCGATGGGTGCCGAGCTGAAGCACCCCGAGCGGATCGTCGGCTTCCACTTCTTCAACCCGGTGGCGCTCATGCCGCTGCTGGAGATCGTGCGGGCCGAGAAGACGAACGACGCGACCCTCGCGACCGCGTTCGCGGTGGGCAAGCAGCTGAAGAAGTCGTGCGTACTGGTCAAGGACGCGCCCGCCTTCGTCTTCAACCGCATCCTCACCCGCTTCTTCGGCGAGATCTACTCGGCGATCGACCTCGGTACGCCGCTCGACGTGGCCAACACCGCGCTCGACCCGCTGGGCCTGCCGATGCGCCCGCTCGAACTCCTCCAGCTGGTCGGCCCGGCCGTCGCGGCGCACGTGGGCAACACGCTGCACCAGGCGTACCCGGACCGGTTCACGGCCTCGCCGAGCCTGGCGAAGATCGTGGCCGCGGGCCTGCCGCTCATCGTGGACGAGGCCCCGAACCCCGAGGTGGTCGCGCTGCTGCAGGGCGGCCAGAGCCCGCTGACGGCCGAGGAGGTACGCGAGCGCGCGCTCGCCGCGCTGGCCGAGGAGATCCGGATCATGCTCGACGAGGGCGTGGTGGCCGACTCCGCGGACATCGACCTGTGCCTCATCCTCGGCGGCGGCTGGCCGTTCTACCTGGGCGGCATCACGCCGTACCTGGACCGGACCGGCGTCTCCGAGAAGGTCACGGGCAAGCGTTTCGCCGCTCCCGGCGTGGCGACGCTCCCCTGAAGCACCGCTTTTCCGGGGGCCGCCTTTCGTGCGGCCCCCTTTTCTTTTCCGCTCCGAGTGGCAGGATGTCGCCATGTCGCATGAGGCGTACGCGTTCGACGGCTCGTCCGGGGTCGGTGTCCTGGTCTGCCACGGCTTCACGGGTTCGCCGGTCAGCATGCGCCCCTGGGCCGAGCACCTGGCCGCCCAGAACTGGTCCGTACGCCTCCCGCTCCTGCCCGGCCACGGTACACACTGGACGGACGCGAACCGGACCACCTGGGAACACTGGTTTTCCGCCGTCACCGCGGCCTTCGCCTCGTTGCGCGAGACCTGCTCGCAGGTCTTCGTCGTCGGGTTGTCGATGGGCGGCACCCTCGCCCTGCGCCTCGCCGAGGAGAACGGTCCGGCGATCTCCGGCGTCGTGGTGGTCAACCCGTCCGTGCTCCTGCCGCCCCGCGACAATCTCCTGCTGCCGGTGATCGGTCGAGTCCTCTCGAACCTGCCGGCCATCGGCAACGACATCAAGAAGCCGGACGTGACCGAAGGCGCGTACGACCGGACGCCTTTGAAGGCAGCTCTCTCCCTACGATCGTTCCAGCGGCTCGTACGCGAAGACCTCGGGAAGGTCACGCAGCCGCTGCTGTTGCTGCGGTCGGCGGAGGACCACGTGGTGCCGGCGGCGTCGAGTGCCTTCGTCCTGAGCCACGTCGGGTCGGCGGCGAAGCGGGAGATCGTCCTGGCCGACAGCTACCACGTGGCGACGCTGGACAACGACGCGGAGCTGATCTTCTCCGAAAGCACAGACTTCATCAACTCCCTGGTCGGCTGATGACCGAGTTCCACGACTGGGACGACATCCGCGCGGAGCTGGACGACCGAAACAGCGCGGCCCTCGCCACGGAACGGGCCCGCACCGAGGCGTGGGCCAACGCTTTCCATCTCGCTGCGCGACGAGCGGTGGACGATGACCAAGCCAGCTTGTACCATATCTGGTACAAGTCGCAGGAGGTCCACCATGACGGCGGCGATCAGCGCCAGCGAAGCACGCAAGACACTGTTCCCGTTGATCGAACGCGTCAATGAGGACCACACACCCATTGAGATCGTCTCGAAGCGTGGCAATGTCGTACTGGTCAGCAAGGAAGACTGGGACGCGATCGTAGAGACCAATTACCTGCTGCGGTCCCCCGCCAATGCCAAGCGCCTCGCGGAGAGCATCGAGCAGTGGCGGACCGGCCACACCACGGAGCGGGATCTGGACCTCGATCAGTGAAGCTGAGCTGGACCGACCATGCCTGGGACGACTACCTGTACTGGCAGACGCAGGATCGAAAGACGCTGAAGCGGATCAACACGTTGATCGCGGACATCAAACGGGACCCGGACGGGCAGGGAATCGGCAAGCCCGAGATTCTGCGCAACAACCTCGCCGGGCTGCGATCACGCCGCATCGACGACGAACACCGCCTGGTGTACGCGGTCCAGCCGGACGAAATCACGATCATCTCGTGCCGTTACCACTACGAATGAGGGCGTCAGCCAGATGTAGGATGGCGACCTCGACGTCACCGAGGTCGCGCCCTCAGCCGCTACCCTCCGGCGCTCGGCGCGGCTACGTATCATCTTCGATGGCGGCACCGACCTTTGCCAGATCGCCTGAATCAGCCATGGACGGCCGCTAGAAGGTCGAGGTAGCCGTGGACGGCCCGCCAGAGGTGATCTTCCGGGTGGAAGCCGTCACCTCGGTGTCCCCGCCGCCAGTCGGCCTCCCAGTAGAGTTCCTCGACCTGCCGCACATGGGTGAGACTCGCCGCCAGTTCCGCCGCGAGCTGTTCGCGAAGGACGGCCGGATGAGGTTCGGGCAGGCGTAGCGACTCAACACGGCCGGTACTCAGTGCATCCATGGAAGACACGTCGATCCCCTCGCTCGCCGACCATAAACGCAACGGGCGGCGAATGGCGTGGTTGGAAACCGGCCACTCCGTCGGCCGCCAATGCCGCTCAACGGGCGCCTTGTCCATCTCCAGCAGGTGAGCGAGGCTGGCTGCCCATGGCGGACTCGTGCCCCAGATGACGTCCGCCAACGGCAGGTCGACCACGCAAGCAACCTGTACGTAGTCGAGATCGGCAGGGGACTCCAGTACCGGACCGAAGGCGTAGACGCTGAGCAGGGCCGGCACGCTCGCGAAAGGGCTGACCTGCTGGGCGCGTTCGGCGATGCTGCGGAGTCGGCGCACCGCGGTCGAAAGGCGCATCCGGGTATTCTGCCGCGATGGTCGCGTTCATCTCCCATACGTCCGTGGACTGTTCCGACGCGTACGCCTTGTCGCGCTGGTGGGGCGACGTCCTGGACTACGCCGAGGACCCGAACGATCCGAACGAACCGGGCCACGAGGAGTGCTTGATCATCTCCCCCGACGGTACGCATCGCCTCCTGTTCATCGAGGTGCCCGAGGCGAAGCAGCTCAAGAACCGGATCCACTTCGATCTACGCCCGGCCGAGGGCTCCCGTGACGACGAGCTGGCCCGGCTGATCGAACTGGGCGCGACCACCGTCGACGACCGGCGCAATCCGGACGGGACCGGCTGGGTCGTGCTCGCCGATCCGGAGGGCAACGAATTCTGCATCCTGCGCAGCAGAGCCGAAGTGGCCGCACACAGCACGGAATGAGCGGCGAGGACGCGTACTGCGACAAGGAGTCAGGCGCGCTCGGACAGCGACCGTTCCACGCAGAACTCGTTCCCCTCGATGTCCGCCAGGACCGCCCATCCCGTGCCGTCCGCGTTGCGGTGGTCGGCGATCAGCGTCGCGCCGAGCTTGAGCAGCTGCTCGATCTGCTCGTCGCGCCGGCAGTCGGTCGGCTGGAGGTCGAGATGCAGGCGGTTCTTGGCACCTTTGCCCTCCGGCACCCGGACGAAGAGGATGCCCGGCCCTTCTCCGTCCGGGGCCACGAGCAACGCCGCTTCCCCGCCCGGCTCCCCTTCGGGGTGCCGCGGGTAGCCCGTGACCTCGCTCCAGAATCCGGCGAGCGCGTACGGGTCGGCGCAATCCACGGTGATATGCCGAATCAAGGCCGTCACGCGCCAGATGGTAGCGGCTCCGCGCCGCCGGGAACAGCGACCGTCACTTCGAGGCCTCCGCCGGGCAGGGCGATCGCCGCGACGGTGCCGCCGTGTGCGGTGCAGACCGCGCGGACGATCGACAGGCCGAGGCCGGAGCCGCGGGCGCCGGTACGCTCCCGGCCGCCCCGCCGGAACGGTTCGAAGAGGCCGTCGACGTCCTTGGCGTCCACCTCGAAGCCGGTGTTGCCGACGACGAGGCGGGACATCCCGTCGTAGGTGCTCGTCCGGACCCAGATGCGGCCGTCGCGGTGGTTGTAGCGGCAGGCGTTCTCGATCAGGTTGCCGGCGAGCCGGTCGAGCAGGCTGGGGTCGCCGACGACCGGGGCCGGGGCCAGTTTCAGTTCGACGTCGAGGTCGAGGCGGCGGATCTCCTTGGCCATCGCGTCGAGCGCCTGCGGTACGCCGTTGGCCAGGTCGACCGGCTGGTGTTTGGCGAAGGCGGGCCGGGCTTCGGAGCGTGCGAGGACCAGCAGCGCGTCGACGAGGGCGTTGGCGCGTTCGGAGGCGTCCCGCACGACGGTGCCCATGCGGCGCAGTTCCGCCTTGTCGGCCTCCGAGTCCGACAGTGTCACGTCGATCTCGGTCTTCATGACCGCCAGCGGCGTACGCAGTTCGTGCGAGGCGTTGGCGACGAAGCGGCGCTGGGATTCGAAGGAGGACTTGAGCCGGTCCAGCATCGCGTCGAAGGTCTCGGCCAGTTCGGCCACCTCGTCGTCGGCTCCGGAGTAGTTGATGCGCTGGTCGAGGGTCTGGCCGCCGAGGTGCCGGGCGGTCGCCGTGACCTGCTGCAGGGGGCGCAGCGCGCGGCCGGCCACCGCGTACGCGCCCGCGACGCCGACCACGCTGATGGCGAGCACCACCAGCAGGCCTTTCTCGATGAGTTCGACGCCGATCGCGTGGCGGAGCTGGTTCTCCCAGTCCACGACGGGCATCTGCCGGCCGTCGGCCAGCACGACGACCGACTCCGTACGCAGCTGCTCGGCCGGTCGCAGGGCGTCGCTCAGCAGCAGGTACGCGATCGTCAGCAGCAGCGCGCCGGCGCCGATGAGCAGCAGGCCGTTCAGCAGGGTGAGCCGCAGCCGGAGGGTGGGCCGCAGGATCCGGCTCAGCACGGCACGATCCGGTATCCGGCGCCGACCAGCGTCTCGATCAGCGGCGGGTCCCCCAGTTTGCGGCGCAGCGTACGCATCGTGACCCGGACGATCGTGGTGAACGGGTCCGCGTTGGCGTCCCACACCCGGTCCAGAAGTTCCTCTGTGGACACGACCGCGCCGTCCGCCCGCATCAGCTCCTCCAGCAGGCCGAACTCCTTGTTGGTGAGGTCGAGCACGAGACCAGCCCGGGTCGCGACCCGCTTGGCCGGGTCGAGCGTGACGTCCGCGACCCGCAGCACGGGCGGCGTGACCGGCGTGGCCCGCCGCCCGAGCGCCTGGACGCGCGCCACCAGCTCGGTGAAGTCGAACGGTTTGGGCAGATAGTCGTCGGCGCCGAGGCCGAGCCCCTCGACCCGGTCGGCGACCGTGCCGCTGGCGGTGAGCATGAGCACGCGGGTCAGGGTGCCGGAGTTGGCGAGGTCGGCGCAGATCTGGTCGCCGTGCACCCCGGGCAGGTCGCGGTCGAGCACGACCACGTCGTAGCGGGTGACGAAGGCGGCCTCGTGCCCCGCGTCGCCGTCGTAGGCGACGTCCACCGCCATGCCGTGGCGGCGCAGGCCGCGCGCGATGGCGTCGGCGAGATGGCGCTCGTCCTCGATCACGAGCACTCGCATCGATCCTCCCCCTGGTCGGCCCCGCTTCTCGGCCCCGCTTCACGGTGATCTCCACCCCGGCCCTGTTGCGCCGCACCTCGACGTCCGCCAGGCTGGAGATCCCTTGCGCCGGATCCCCGCGCCACGAGCCCCCGACGAAGAGACACCGATGAAGGACCGCAGTGTACTTCCCGAGGCCATTGTGCCTCCCGCCGCCGACCCCGCGGCCCCGCGAGACATCGTCCTGCGTCGCTGGACACCGGGCTTCACCCTGCCGCCCGGCCACGACACCGCCAGCTGGCTGACCGAGGTCGCCCTCGACTTCCCGGCCACCGAGATCGTCGCCTCCTGGACGGCCACGACGCCCGGCCCGAGCTGGATCGAGGTCGAGACGCGCGGCACCACCACCGCCGGGACCACCACCCGGTGGTACGCGCTGGGGCGCTGGGCGGCGACCGACGAACATGTCCGGCGTACGACGGTCGCCGGGCAGGCCGACGCGGACGGCCGCGTCAACGCCGACGTCTTCGCCGCCGCTCCCGGCCGCGAGTGGGTCTCGTGCGAGCTGCGGATCACCCTGCACCGGCCGGCGGGTTCGACGGCCGGGCCCGTGCTGCGCAGCGCCGCCGTGATGGCGTCGCGGCTGCCGGGGCCGGACGCGCCCTGTCCCGCCGTCGAGCCGGCCGGGCCGATCGGGATCGTGCTGGACGTCCCGGCGTACTCGCAGAACATCCACAAGGGAGAATATCCCGAGTACGACGACGGCGGCGAGTCCTGGTGCAGCCCGACGTCGACCACCATGGTCATGGACTTCTGGGGCCGCCTGCCCGAGCCCGCCGAGTACGCCTGGGTCGACCCCGCGTACCCGGACCCGTTCGTCTGCCACGCCGCCCGGGGGACGTTCGACCACGCGTACAACGGTTGCGGCAACTGGCCTTTCAACGTCGCGTACGCCGGCCGCTACGGGCTCGACGGCTTCGTGACCCGGCTGCGGTCGCTGGACGAGGCGGCCCGGTTCATCGCGGCGGGCGTACCGCTGATCCTGTCGGCGTCCTTCGAGAAGGGCGAGGTTCCGGGGCTGGACTACAGCACGAGAGGGCACCTGGTGGTCCTGGCCGGCTTCGCCGAGGACGGCCGGCCCGTGCTCAACGATCCGGCCTCCACCGGCAACACCGACGTACGCAAACCGGTCGGCCGGGCCGAGTTCGAGCGGGCCTGGCTGCGGGGGTCGCGCGGCGTGGCGTACGTGATCACGCCGCCCGGGCACCCGCTGCCGGCCGCCCCGGAGCAGGCGAACTGGTGATACCGCCGCCGATCAGCCGGCCGCCGGTCAGCCGCCGATGAGGCGGTCGAGGTCGCTCAGCCGGACCGAGACCGCGTCGACGATGACCGAACCGTCGCAGTAGAGCCACCGCTGCGTCAGGTCGCAGTAGTTGGCCCGGCCGCCGAGGGGCATCAGCGGACGCAGCGCGTACGCGCGCCCGTCCGGCGTGTACGGCGCGTAACCGAGCCAGGCCTGGTGGTCGGCCGAGTACGAGGGGTCGAGGCGCAGCAGCTGCCCGTCCCGGTACGCGCCGATCGCCTCCCAGCCGGTGAGATCGAGGCCGTCGAGGCCGGCGACGGGCTCGGGCGGCTGCTCGGTCTGGGTGGAGATGATCGCGCCGGTGGCCGGGTCGAGCCTGGCGAACGTGCCCGAGTCGGACTGGCAGATCACCCCGTCGCACGGCCACAGCGCGTGATCGCCGGGGATCCGCCAGATGATCTTCCTGCGCGACAGGCTGTACGCGGCCAGGTCGATCAGCCCCTCGGCACTGGTCTCCCGCAGCACGAGCAGGTCGCGCCAGGCGAACAGCGCCGCTCCGGTGACCGCCCGGCCCATCGGCTCGATCGCGCCGTCCGCGAGCCGCAGCGATCCGACCGTGCCGTCCGCGCCGAGCAGGACGGCTCGGCGGACCGGACCGGCGTCGGTCGTCTCCGCCGTGATCTGCGTGTGCGCCGCCACCGTACGCGTCCACAGGATCCGCCCGTCGGACGTCGACAGCCCGGAGAGCTTCGCCGGGGCGTCGGGATCGCTCACCGTCCCCGACAGCAGCATGATCGGAACCTCACCGCTGGTCAGCGCGAAGCCGAACTGCCGCCAGAGCACCCGGCCGGTCGCGAGGTCGATGGCCGCCACCGAGGCCTTCGCTCCCGATCCGGGTACGTCCTCGGTGATCCCCGGGTAGAGGATCGCGATCAGCCGGCCGTCGCCCTGCTCGTAGAGGCCGTTCGGCGCGCCGACGCCGTCGACGGTCCAGACGACGCCCCGCCCGTCCAGCGCGTACGCGACCAGGCGGCCGCGCTCCTGGTCGGTGTTGATCACGAGGTCGCCGATCACGGGCGCCAGCGGCCCGGTCATCCGGCCGATCACGTTCAGGTGCGGGCGCGCGTACGCGGTCGGGGGCGAACCGGCGAGGAAGCCGGCCGCCGCGATCGTCGCAGCCGCACCGGCGAGCAGGCGGCGGGAGCGCGACAGCAGGCTGTCCATCCGCGGGCCGGGCGGCGGGCCGGGCTCGAAGCGGCTCGGCTCGCCTAGATCAATGAGGACCACGGCAACTCGACGCTCCGGCTCGTCGGCCCGGTTGTCAGGCGGTCGGCGCGGTGATCCGGCTCAGCCAGCCCGACACCTTGCCGGCGATCTCCGGCGCGGTCAGGCCCAGGTCGGCGAGGATCTCGTTGCGCGTGCCGTGCTCGATCCAGCGGGCGTCGACGCCGAGGTCGCGGACCGGCACGTCGACCTCGTGGTCGCGCAGCAGCTTGCTGACGGCGTCCCCGACACCGCCGTTGCGTACGCCGTCCTCCACCGTCACGACCAGCCGGTACGCCGCAGCCAGCGAGACGAGCTCGGTCGGCGCGGGCCGGACCCAGCGCGGGTCGACGACGGTGACCCCGACGCCCTGCTCCTTGAGGAGGGCGGCGACGGCCATCGCGGTGTGCGCGAAGGAGCCGACGGCGACGAGCAGGACGTCTTTGCTCTCGTCCGCCAGCAGGATGTCGACCGTGCCCTGGCGGCGCAGCGCGGGCAGGGCGGCCGGGACCGAACCGGTCGGGAAGCGCACGATGGTCGGGCCGTCGGTGACCGCGATCGCCTCGCGCAGTTCCTCGCGGAGGGTGGCGGCGTCGCGCGGCGCGGCGACCCGCAGGCCGGGCACGACACCGAAGATCGACATGTCCCAGATGCCGTAGTGGCTGGGCCCGTCCGGACCGGTGATGCCGGCCCGGTCCAGCACGAACGTCACCGGCAGCTTGTGCAGCGCCACGTCGAGCAGGACCTGGTCGAACGCGCGGTTGAGGAAGGTCGCGTAGACGGCCACGACGGGGTGCAGGCCGGCGAGGGCGAGGCCGGCCGCCGACGTCGTCGCGTGCTGCTCGGCGATGCCGACGTCGTACGCCCGCTCCGGGTACTTGGCGGCGAGCCGGTCGATGCCGGTCGACTCGGGCATGGCGGCGGTGATGCCGACCACGTCCGGCCGCTCGGTGGCGATCTGCACCAGTTCCTCGCCGAAGACGTGGGTCCACTTCAGGCTGGGCGCGGCCAGCGACTTGCCGGTCAGCGGGTCGAACGCGCCCGGCGCGTGGAAGTTGTCGGCCTCGTCGTCCAGGGCCGGCTGGTAGCCGTAGCCCTTGCGGGTCACCGCGTGCACGATGACCGGGCCGTTGAACCGCTTGGCCCGCTCCAGCGCGCTCTCCACGGCCGCCTGGTCGTGGCCGTCGACCGGGCCGACGTACTTGATCCCGAGGTCCTCGAACATCGCCTGCGGGGCGACCGCGTCCTTGATGCCCTTCTTGACCGCGTGCAGCGCCTCGTAGAGCGGCCGGCCGACCAGCGGCGTACGCTCCAGCGCATCCTTGACCAGGTCGAGCACCTTCTCGTAACCCGGGTTCAGCCGCAGGGTGGCCAGGTGGTCGGCGAGGCCGCCGATCGTCGGCGCGTACGAACGGCCGTTGTCGTTGACCACGATGATCAACGGGTTCTTGGTGGCCGCGATGTTGTTCAGCGCCTCCCAGCACATGCCGCCGGTCAGGGCGCCGTCGCCGACGACGGCCACGACGTGGCGGTCCTCACCCAGCAGGGCGTTCGCCTTGGCCAGGCCGTCGGCGTAGCTCAGGGCGGTGGAGGCGTGGCAGTTCTCGACGAGGTCGTGCTCGCTCTCGGCCCGGCTCGGGTAGCCGGTCAGGCCGCCGCGCTGCTTGAGCCGGTCGAAGCCGTCCTGGCGGCCGGTCACCATCTTGTGCACGTACGACTGGTGCCCGGTGTCGAAGACGAACCGGTCCCGCGGCGAGTCGAACACCCGGTGCATGGCCAGGGTCAGCTCGACGACGCCCAGGTTGGGGCCGAGGTGGCCGCCGGTCTTGGCGACCTTGGTGATCAGGAACTCCCGGATCTCCGTACTGAGCAGGGCCAGCTCCTCGTAGCTGAGACCACGCAGGTCCTGCGGTGAGGTGATGCCGGGGAGAAGTTCACTGCTCATGGTCCAGAAGTCTATCGGAGCTGGACCTCTTCGCTCGTCACCCGTCAGGGCGCCTGAATTGTGTTGGTCTGCGACCCGGGCAAACGTGGTGTCAGGAGGACGGCACCGGCGGCAGTTGACCGCCGCCCGGGGCTTTGGCCAGGAAATCCTCGACCGTGGCGAACCTGGTGAGATCAGTGAGCGTGATCCTGCGCACCGGTACGCTGCCCGCCGGACACCGGCCCGCCCCGCCGGCCGCGGCCGAGGCGTTCACCACACAGTCGACTACTGCACCGTTGTCCGCGTAGCTGGTCGGGACCTGGCTGTCGGCGTACCGGGACAGGACATAGGTACGCATCGCCCGGAAGGCGCCCTCGTCCTTCACCTGGACGCCGGCCTTGCCCGCGTACTGGGCGTACGTCGAGTCTGTGGTGTCGGCCACGAACCGGTCGAACGGCACGACCGCGCCGGACGGGGACGGGCCGGAGGACGCGGCGGTCGAGGGGCCCGCACATCCCCCGAGCGCGATCAGGCAGACGGCGGCGAGCAGCGGACCCGATCGAGATCGCATGAGCAGAACCCCTCCTCGCGGCGAGCCGGGCGGGCCGCCCCCGCCGGTAGGTACTCGGACATACCGGTGGGAACGGCCCTTTCCTCACAAGGCTAGTGGAACCCGGAGATCAGCAGTAGCCGCCGGGGCCGCCGTAATAGAAGTACGTCCCCCAGCTGCCGCCGCTCTGCCACGGCGTGATCGAGATGCTGTAGCAGGCCGGGTTGGTGATGATCGAGTTGAGCACCGACCACTGGCTCACGTCGGACCGGTCGATGTAGAAGACCGTGTTCTGGTACGCCGCGTACGTCCAGCCGGAGCTCGGCCAGGAGCCGCTGCCCATCTGCGGCCAGTTGGTGCCGCCGGTGTAGGTCTCGCCGCCGGCCTCCGCGAGGGTCGCGTTGCCGTAGCGCATGTTGCCCGTGCCGTAGATCGTGCCCGGGTAGTAGCCGATCGCGGTGCCCTGGATGTAGAGCCACCAGTTGCCGGCGTAGTACTTCCACTGCAGGCCGAAGCCGTACTGGCCGCCGCCGCTGGTGCTGTAGTTGCTCCAGGCGCCGCCCAGCGTGAACGCGCTGCTGGTCTGCACGAAGCCGGAGCAGTCCAGGTTGTAGCAGCCGTGGACGTAGTTGTCCGGCGTCCAGAAGATGAACAGCACCGCGTTGTTGCCGAACTTGCCCGGGTAGTGCACCCAGCCGCCCTCGACCGTCTGCGAGCCGTCCACGTACCACTGCTGCGAGAGGGTGAACTCGCCGGACGGGTTCCACAGGTTCAGCCACGAGTTGCCGCCGTGGTTGTTGACGTACTGGTAGCCGACGCCGTACCGGTGCGCGTTGGCGTTGGTCGAGCTGCCGTTGGTCGAGGCCCGGTCGGTCGAGGCGCTCGGGTTGCTGCCGGCCGGGCCCTTGGCCAGGAATCCGGCGAGCGTCGGGTACGCGGTCAGCCGCTCGATCGACAGCCGCTGCATCGGGATCGTCCCGGCACCGCAGACGGTCGAGTTGCCGTACGCGTCGAGCCGTCCGGCGTTCGCCGTCTGCGTGGCCGGTACGGCGTCCTTCGGGGTGCCGGCCGCCTGCGGCGCGGGCGGCGTGGCGAGCTGCTTGATGCCGAGGTCGCGGACGGACGGCTGCGTCTCGGTACGCACGCAGTCGAAGTACGAACCGTTGTCCACGTAGGAGTGGTCGACGACGACCCCCCGGTACGCGTCGAGGACGTAGGAGCGCATCTGCTCGAATGAGGCGGACGACGTGACCGCGCCGGTGCGGCCCGCCTTGGCGTAGTCGGCGTAGCCGTGCCCGGCGACCTCGGTCAGGAAGCCGCTGAACGACTGGAAGCCGCCCGCGGTCGAGACGGGCGTCGAGCCGGCCGAGACCGGAGCAGCCTGTGCCGGAACACCGCCGGCGACGAGACCGGCGGCCGCGAGGAACAGTGCCGCGGCGTATGCGCGCCGCGACAGGGAACCACGTGACATGGAACCTCCCCAGGTAGATCTGCACGTGTACGCCGAGTCTTTCCGGCGTAGCGGGGAGTAGCCACGGTCCCGTCGTATTGATGACATCGATTGGCTTATATGGCTTGGTCGACCTTCCCCGGATTCCGGGGCGACCGTCCAGGTGGGACGGCCCGGGCCGCGATCACCAGAAGCGGGGCTGGCCGGGGATCGTCTCGAGGTCCGTGAGAAGAAGTTCGCGATCCTCCGACTCCGCGATATCCTCCGCGGCCGCGAGCGCCTGCTCGGTCCACGACCGGGCCCCGGCCGCGTCCCCGGCCACGGCGGCCGCCCGGGCCAGCGCTTCGTACGCGTACGCCAGGTCCCAGTCGCCGATGCCGTTCTCCTGGCAGAGGGCGAGATCCCGCCGGGCGTGGAACAGGGCGGGCTCGGCGCGTTCGAGGACGGCGTACACGCGGGAGATCTGCCACTCGCCGCGGCTCAGGTTGACGGCCGTGCCGACGTTGCCCCAGTGGTACCGCGAGGCGTGCGCCATGTGGATCATCTGATCGTCGTCCGCGGCCGACCGGCCCTCCTTCTCCATCAGCCGCCACACGGCGTTGAAGAGGTCGACCGCGATCTTGCGCTCGTCCGTCGGGGCGGTGGTGGTGCTGGTCTCGGTCATCGGGACTCCGTCCTGCAGCAGGTGGTCGACGCGGTGGAGGTCGCCCGTGATCCGGTCGAGCCGCGACCGCAGCCGCCGCCGGTGCGCGGCGAGCAGGTCCGCCAGCGCCGACCGGTCGGCCAGCACCGCGCGGATCTGCTCGAGCGGCAGGTCCACCGCGCGCAGCACGCCGATCAGGCGGGCCTGCTCGACCTGCTCCGGCGCGTAGTACCGGTACCCGGTCGCCGGATCGACCGCGCTCGGCGACAGCAGCCCCACGCGGTCGTAGTGGCGCAGCGCCTTCGCGGTCAGCCCCGACCGGCGGGCCAGCCGGCCCACCGTCATCAGCCCGGGCTCCTCCATGCGCGAAAACCTAGAACCTTGCCCTGCGGCAACGTCAAGCGAGGATCTCGTACTTCACCGTGACCTCGCCCTTGCCGAGGTCGTCGATCGCGTCGAAGGCCGCCCGGGACAGGTCCAGGCAGCGTCCCGAGACGTACGGGCCCCGGTCGTTGATGCGTACGACCACCGACTTGCCGGTGTCCAGGCTCGTCACGCGTACCCGGGTGTCGAAGGCCAGCGTCTTGCTCGCGGCCGTCAGCGCGTTCGGGTCGAAGGTCTCCCCGTTCGCGGTTCCCTGCGGCTCGTCGTAGAACGACGCGCCGCACGTCCCGCTCGACGTGACCTTCGCAGTGGTCTTGGTGGGCGTCGGGCTCACAGTCCGCGTCTTGCCCCGGGAAGCAGCTTCAGGTGTACGCGCGGCGGCGCTGGACGGCGAGGCCGAAGCGCTCTGCGCCGGGCCGGCCGACGGGCTCGCCGAGGCGGACGTCGAGACGGACACGGCGGTGTCCGCCTGCACGTCGCCGACCTTCGAGGAGCCACTGAGATCGATAGCGGTAACTGCAACACCTCCCCCGACCAGGATGGCGGCCGAGAGGGCGGCGGTGACGAGGCGGCGGCGGGCAATCGGGTTCTGCTGATGCTTTCCGGTCACGAGGAGCGACCGTAGCCACCTCCGCTAGGGCACCCGCAAAGTGATCATGCCCATTGGCCCGGGTATGCCCGTTATCTCCGGCCGAACGACCGAGGCGGACCCGGGCCGAACTCCTGGGGTGGCTACGGGGTCAGCAGGGCCACGCATTCGACGTGATGGGTGAACGGGAAACAGTCGAAGGCCCTGAGCTGCGCCAACCGCCAGCCGTGGGTCTGAAAGAAGTCGATGTCGCGAGCCAGCGCGGCCGGATCGCAGGCGACGTAGGAGACCGCGCGGGGCTGGGCCGCCACGATCGCGTCCACCACCTTCTTGCCCGCCCCGGTACGCGGCGGGTCCAGCACGACGACGTCCACCGGACCCTGCACCTGGGCGGCACCGCCGCGCAACGGCATCTTCCCGCCGCCACCCCCGCCCCGCCCGGGGCGCTTGGACCGGCGCGGCGAGAGGGCGTGCTCGACGGTCGACTGCACGACGCGTACGGGGAGGTCGGCGAGGTTGGCCCGGGCCGCGGCCACCCCGTCGGCGGCCGCTTCGACCAGGGTCACGTTGCCGGTGACGCCCACGGCCGAACCGACGGCCGCGGCGAAGAGCCCGGCGCCGCCGTAGAGATCCCAGGCGGTCTCGCCCGGCTTCGGCTCCAGCTGGGCCAGGACGGCGTCGACCAGGGTCTGCGCGGCCGCCGGGTGCACCTGCCAGAAACCGCTCGCGGCGATCGTGAAGTCACGGCCGGCCACGTGCTCGACGATCTTCGCCGCCGGATCTTCGATGATCAGCGCCGAGCCGTCCGACGGGGCGACGGTCTCCACCGCTTCCACGCCCGGCCAGGTACGCCCGAGCACCGGCAGCGCCCGGATCGCCGGGTGGGCGATCATGCACTCGTCGATCGGGACGACCTCGTGCGACCGGTGCTTACGCAGGCCGGGCCGGTCGGCGGCGTCCACTGTGTACCGGACCCGCGTACGCCAGCCGGGATCGGCTGAATGAACTTCTGGCGTCTCGCGCGAGCGCTCGCCGGCGCTGCCCGGTACGGGGAGCTGCTCCACGCGTACAGGATGATCGGGGAGATGGGCCAGGCGCGCGAGCTGTTCGCGGACGACGGCCTCTTTCCAGGCGAGCTGGCCTGGTTCGGAGACGTGCTGCAGGTCGCAGCCGCCGCAGGCGTTGGGGCCGGACCACCGGCAGGGCGGGGTGACCCGGTCGGGCGCGGCGCTGAGGATCTCCACGGCCTCGGCGCGCGCGTAGCCGGGGTGCAGTTCGGTGATCTCGGCGACCACACGCTCGCCGGGCAGGGCGTGCCGCACGAAGATCACGACGCCCTCGTGCCGCGCGACGCAGTGGCCGCCGTGGGCGACCTCACCGACCGTGACCTCGATGCGTTCGCGCTCGGTCAGGGTCTGCGGAATGGCACTCATCGCTGGGAAGCATTCTCCTCGGTACGGGCGTCGCGCGCGGGCGCGTAGCCGAGCCGGCGGTCGAACCGCGCGACACTCTTCTCGGAGGTGGACGAGAGCTGCCAGGGCACGCTGGTGACCATGACGCCGGGCTCGAAGAGCAGCCGGGCCTTCAGGCGCAGCGCGGACTGGTTGTGCAGCAGGTTCTCCCACCAGTGGCCGACGACGTATTCCGGGATGTAGACGGTGACCACGTCGCGGGGAGCGTTCTCCCTAACATCCTTCACGTAGTCAATGATCGGACGTGTGATCTCGCGGTACGGCGAGTCGATCACGGTCAGCTTGACGCTGATACCCCGATTATCCCACTCGTCCTGGATCACCCGGGTGTCCGCGGTGTCGACGTTGACCGTGAGCGCGGTCAGCGTGTCGGGCCGGGTCGCCTTGGCGTACGCGAGCGCCCGCAGGGTCGGGTTGTGCAGCTTGGAGACCAGGACGATCGCGTGGTTGCGGGCGGGCAGGATCGGCCGCTCCTCGGTCGGCTCCAGCTCCCGGGCGACGCGGTCGTAGTGCTTGCGGATGCCGACCATGAGCGCGTAGATCACGGCCATCGCGGCGATCGAGATCCAGGCGCCCTTCGTGAATTTGGTGACCAGCACCAGGAGGAGCACGAAGCCGGTCATGAACATGCCGAATGTGTTGATCACCCGCGACCGCTTCATGCGGCTGCGGATCGCCGGATCCCGCTCGGTACGCAGCAGCCGGTTCCAGTGCCGGATCATGCCGGTCTGCGAGAGGGTGAAGGACACGAAGACGCCGACGATGTAGAGCTGGATGAGCTTGGTGGTCTCGGCCCGGAACACGATGACGAGGACCGCGGCCGCCGAGGCCAGGAACACGATGCCGTTGGAGAAGGCCAGCCGGTCGCCCCGGGTGTGCAACTGGCGGGGCAGGTAGCGGTCCTGGGCGAGGATCGAGCCGAGCACCGGGAAGCCGTTGAACGCGGTGTTGGCCGCCAGCACCAGGATCAGCGCGGTCACCGCCAGCACGATGAAGTAGCCGGGCCGGAAGTGGTCGAACACCGTCTCGGCCAGCTGCGCGGTCACCGTCGGCTGTTTGGTGAACGGGGCGGGGCCCTCGATCTGGCTCGCGGTGCAGCCGATGCTCGGATCGACCTTGAAGCACTCCACGTACTGCAGGCCGGTCTTGCGGGCCAGCAGGATGATGCCGGCCATCATCGAGATCGCGATCGTGCCCAGCATCAGCAGCGTGGTGGCCGCGTTCTTCGACTTCGGCGGCTTGAACGCCGGTACGCCGTTGGAGATCGCCTCGACACCGGTCAGCGCCGCGCAGCCGGACGAGAAGGCGCGTACGAGCAGGAAGACGAAGGCGAACGAGGACCCGACGAACAGCCCGTGCTCGGCCTTCACGTGCATCGAGGCGCTGGCCGCCTTGAGGTCGTCGCCGAGCACGAAGATCCGGAACACGCCCCAGATCACGAGGCTCAGGATCGCGATCATGAAGGCATAGGTGGGGATGGCGAACGCGGTGCCGGCCTCCCGGATGCCCCGCAGGTTGATGGCGGTCAGCACGGCGATCAGGCCGACCGCGAAGGCCACCCGGTGCTGGCCGACGTAGGGCCACATGTCGCCGAGAGCGTCCACACCGGACGAGATCGACACCGCCACCGTGAGGACGTAGTCCACCAGCAGGGCGCTGGCGACCGTGAGACCGAACTTGGAGCCGAGGTTGACCGTCGCGACCTCGTAGTCGCCGCCTCCCGACGGGTACGCGTGCACGTTCTGCCGGTAGCTCGCCACGACCGTCGCCATGACGACCGCGACCGCCAGGGCGATCCAGGGCGAGAAGAGGAAAGCCGTCGCCCCGGCCGCCGACAGGGTCAGCAGGATCTCCGCGGGCGCGTACGCGACCGACGAAAGGGCGTCGGAAGCGAAGACCGGCAGGGCCACCCGCTTCGGGAGAAGGGTGTGCGCCATGGCGTCGGAACGATAGGGACGCCCGAGCAGCAGCCGCTTCATGACAGAGGTCGGGTTCGGCACAAGCGCAGCCTACGGCGCCTCCGCCAGCCCCACATCCCGGGCTCGCCCACTGGGATCCACCGTGTAGCGTCCCGTATGAGGACAGGGAGGGGCTCGGGTGCACATCGTGATCATGGGCTGCGGCCGCGTGGGGTCCAGCGTCGCGCACAGCCTGGAGGCCAAGGGCCACTCGGTGGCCGTCATCGATCAGGATGGCGACGCGTTCCGGCGCCTCTCGGCCGACTTCTCGGGGATCACGGTGACCGGCGTCGGCTTCGACCGCGACGTGCTGATCCAGGCGGGCATCGAGCGCGCCGACTGTTTCGCGGCGGTCTCCAGCGGCGACAACTCCAACATCATCTCGGCCCGGCTGGCCCGCGAGACGTTCAACGTGTCCCGTGTCGTCGCCCGCATCTACGACCAGAACCGCGCCGAGGTCTACGAGCGCGTGGGCATCCCGACGGTGGCCACCGTCCGGTGGACCGCGATGCGGATCGTCCGGCACCTGCTGCCCGGCGAAACCTCCGAGCTCTGGCGCGATCCGACCAGCGTCGTCGCGATCGTCGAGGCGCCGCTGCACCCCGACTGGGTCGGCCGGCCGCTGCGATCGCTGGAGGAGGCGGCCGGGACGCGGGCCGCGTACGTGATGCGGTTCGGGCTGGGCGTGCTGCCGACGGCCTCCACCGTGCTGCAGGACGGCGACCAGCTCTACATGCTCGTCACCGACGAGATCGCGGCCAGCGTACGCAAGATCACCGGCTCCGCCCCCACGGCTCATTGAGAGGGTCACCGAACATGCGCGTCGCCATCGCCGGAGCCGGCAACGTCGGCCGCTCGATCGCCCAGGAGCTGGTCGAGAACGGCCACCAGGTGCTGCTGATCGAGCGCTCGCCGCGGATGCTGCGCCCGGAGCGCGTACCCGCCGCGGAATGGGCCCTGGCCGACTGCTGCGAGCTGTCCAGCCTCCAGGAGCTCGACGTGGCCAGCTGTGACGTGGTCGTGGCCGCGACCGGCGACGACAAGGTCAACCTCGTGCTGTCGCTGCTGGCCAAGACCGAGTTCGCCGTCCCCCGCGTGGTCGCCCGGGTCAACCGGGCCGAGAACGAGTGGCTGTTCACCGAGCAGTGGGGCGTGGACGTCTCGGTCTCCAAGCCGCGCCTGATGGCCGCCCTCGTCGAGGAGGCGGTGACCGTCGGCGAGCTGGTCCGGCTCATGACCTTCCGGCAGGGCGAGGCGAACCTCGTGGAGATCACGCTGCCCACCGACGCGCCCTACGTCGGCCGCCCCGTGCGCGAGGTCCCGATGCCCCCGGACAGCGCGCTCGTCGCGATCGTCCGCGGCCGGCGGGTGCTCTCCCCGACCCCGGACGACCCGATCGAGGGCGGCGACGAGCTGATCTTCGTCTGCACGCAGGCCGCCGAGGAGCAGGTACGCGCGATCGTCCTGGGGCTGTAGACCCGGCTCAGTTCTCCGGTCCGGGCTCGGGCAGCGTGGCCCGGACCTTGCGGACCGCCCACACGGTGAGCGCCAGCAGGAGCAGGTACGGCGGGTAGCCGAGGACGATCCGGGAGACGCCCAGCGCCACGCTCGCGTCGGCCAGGTAGAGCAGCCACTGCACGCCCGCCTTGACGATGTACGTGGCCGCCCAGAGGACAGTCAGCCAGGCGAAGGTACGCACCAGCTTGGGCTCGCCCCGCCACTCCTTCTTGCCGCCGTCCGCGACGACGGAGTAGATCCATCCGACCAGCGGCTGCCGGAACGCGACCGAGGCCAGCAGGGCCACCCCGTAGGCGAGCGTGTAGAGGATGCCGGGCAGGTAGAACGCCCGCTCCTGGCCCGACTTCCAGGCCAGCACGGCGCCGATGGCGATGCCGAACAGCCCGTTGACGGCGAACCGGATCGGCTTGCCCTGCGCCAGCCGCCAGACGGCGATGCCGACCGCGACCCCGACCGACGCCAGGATCGCGAGCTTGAGAGCCGGCTTGTCGCCCAGCACCGGAATGGTCGCGCCGGCGCTGTAGATCTGGCTGAGGATCACGTTGGCGACGACGAACACGATCACCGGCACGCCGGACTCGATCAGCCCGCGTACGCCGCCGAGCTGCTGCGCCATCTGCTCGGTGAACGGCGGCAGGGTCTCCTCGTCGGATTCCTTGCCGGTGGCCGGCTCGGCCGTGGTCTTGTCAGTCGTCACCGACGGGCCTCATTTCGGGGCGTCCAGCTCGTAATGCGGGTTGTAGATGACCTTGCGTCCGTCCCGCAGCGCGATCCGGCCCGACGCGGTGAGCGCCCGGCCCGGCTCGATGCCGGCGATGTGACGACGACCGAGGAAGACGAGCGTGACGACGTCGGTGCCGTCATACAGCTCCGCCTCCAGGGTCGGCAGGTTGGTACGTGGAGTATAGACAACCGTGCGCAGCCGGCCGGCGACGTTGACGAGCTCGCCCCGGCGCACGACATTGGCACGCAGGCAGCCCGGCTTGGCGCTGTCGCGCCGCATCTCCTCGCGTTCGAGCTCGGAATCGGTGGCGGTAAATTTACGCAGCATACGCCGCAGACCGGTAAGTTCAGCCGGTTGCGACGGGCCCTCTTCGACGGCCATGGCCCCGTGGTCACACCCTTCCAAGTGACGACGCTTCCAGCGTACGTCGATCGACGATCGGCTTCACGCGGAGATCTTCACGCAGGAAGAAGTTCAGAGCCGGCGAGGGCGCGGGGAGGGCTTGCGGCGCTCGTCGGCGGCCGGCATCGGCTGCGCGGCGGCGGCGACGGCGGTGCCGTCACCCGCGGCGGCGGCCTCGGCCATCTCCTTCGGCAGGCGCAGCATCAGCGGCTCGCGGACCGGCTTGGCGTCGTTGCCCCGGCTCACCACCAGACCGCGCAGGCAGTCGCCGAGCTGCGGCGCGACGGCCGGATCGACCGCGACAGGGCCCTGGAACAGGCCCCGCACCATCCACCGGGGCCCATCCACGCCCACGAACCGCAGGTCCGCCAGGCCTTCCGCGGTACGCACCCGGGCCCGCAGCTCGACGCCGTAGTCGCCGGGCGCCTCCTCGGCCGCCACGCCCTCGTCGAAGAGCGACTTGCGGATCTCGGCGCGTACCTCGTCCCAGATGCCCTCGCCCTTCGGTGCGGCGAAGACGCCGAGCTGCAGGGCGCTGTCGCCGCGCACGAGCATGACCTGCTGGATCACGCCCTCGTTGTCCGCCTGTACGCGCAGGTCCACGCCCTCGACGGCGGGCACCTGCAGGGCGCCGAGATCGAGCCGGACGCCGGCGGGGGCCTCGGTGACATCCCAGGGACCGATGCCGCCTGCGGGCTCGTCCGCGCGGGCGGGCGCGGGCAGGTCCTCGGCGGGCGTACGCCGTTCGGCGGCGCGCTTGGTCGCTTCGGCCTTGGCGTTGTCAGCCTTGGCGTGGCGGCCGCCGCCCTGGCGGGAGAAGATCACTGTTCTGCCTTTCCGGTCGTGGCGCCGGTGAGACTACCGGTAGCGAGCTCGGCGTGCCCACCGGTGGAGCCGTGACCACCCGCTCCCCGCACGGACTCGGCGAGGGCATCGACGAGGTGGAACGCCGCCCGCTCCACCCGTTGTACAACCAGTTGGGCTATGCGGTCACCCCGTGCGATGCGTGCGGTGTTACCCAGATCATGGTTAACCAGATTCACCAAGATCTCGCCGCGGTACCCGGCGTCGACCGTCCCGGGAGCGTTGAGGACCGTCACACCGAGCTTCGCGGCCAACCCCGAACGCGGGTGCACGAGGCCCACGAAGCCCTCCGGCAACTCGATCGCCACCCCGGTACGCACGAGCCGGCGCTCGCCCGGCGGGATCGCGACGCTCTCGGCGGCCACGAGATCGGCGCCCGCGTCGCCGGGATGCGCGTACGCCGGCATCGGCAGCTCGGCGTCGAGCATCCGCACCGCGACGGGAACCTCACTGGACATGTCAAAAACCTCCGGGGGAAGGACCTTACCGAGTGCCGGGGGCGGTGGCACGCGTACCCTCGGTCACCATGGCAGCAGTGGCACCAGGGGTACCCCCACGGACAACGCCGACACCCCGCCTGACGGAACGGCTGGCCGTCCCGCTGTGGTGGTGGCCGGCGGGCTTCGCGCTGGCCTCGATCGCCGCCGCCGAGGTGGGACTGGGCGCGCCCGGTCCGCGCGGCTGGGCGCCGTTCGCCGTGCTGCTGCCGCTGACGGTGCTGCTGCTGATCCTGGCTTCGCGGCTGCGCGTACGCGTGACCGCCGACGAGTTCGAGGTCGACGACGCCCGGCTGCCGGTCGGGGTGATCTCGGACGTGGTGGCCCTCGACGCGGCCGGCAAGAAGGCGCTGATCGGCGCGGACGCCCACCCGTACGCCTTCGTGGTCCTGCGGCCGTGGGTCGGCACCGCCGTCCAGGTGCTGCTGGACGACCCCACCGACCCCACGCCCTACTGGCTGGTGTCCACCCGCCGGCCGCTCGAACTCGCGGCTAGCCTCCGAGCCGCGGCGGGGATTGCCCCGGCGGCAGCTGCGGATGCGGCCCCGGCTGCCCCGGCGGCAGCTGTGGATGCGTCTCCTGCGGCGGGCGGCGGTGCAGCCGCAGGTCGCGGCTGATCGACTCGCCGAGCGCCTTGGTGGCCCGGCGGTTGAGGTAGCTCGCGACGGCCGCGCCGGTCAGCACCGGACCGAGGGTCGTGAGGTTGCGGCCGAGCCGCTTGATGATCATGTCCCGCAGTTCCTTGCGGGCGGCCGTGCCCAGCACGCTCGCCACGCCCACGCCGGGCACGAGCGGGTTCACGCCCCGGCGGTGCGCCCAGGACTGCAACAGGGCGACCGCGCGCTGCGTGGTCGTCCCGGTGATCGGCTGGCCGTAGACCTCGTGCAGCTCGCCGATGAGCTTCAGCTCGATGCCGACGACGGCGACGGTCTCGACCGCGAGCATCACCGGCGTGGTGAGCAGCGTCGGCGGCAGGGCCCACTCCACCGAGGCCACGCCGCCACCGACCGCGCCGACCCCGGCGGTCGCCCGGGCGGCGTTGCGGACCAGGCGTTCGGCGAGCGCGTCGCCGTCCAGGTCCGGGTAGTGCCGGCGCAACGTCTCCCGGTCGCGGATGGGAACGTGCGGCGCGATCTCGGAGACCGCGTCGGTGATCCATTTGACGGCCTGCTTCGGCTGGAACAGCCGCCCCACACCGCGCTCGCGCACGGCCGCCACGATCGTGCCGAGAACCCGCCGGCGTCCGGCGGTGTCCAATTCGGAATCCGACAACGCCGCGACGGCCTGCGAGAGATCGTCCGACTCGGGCGTGTCGTCCACCTTGAACACCACCTCGTCCTCGGGCAGGACGGGCGGTACCGGGTCGCCGATACGCGCGGCACCCGGCGGGGTGCCGCCCGGGCCGGGCGCGCCTTCCCCGGCGGGCACCTGCGATTCGCTGCTCATACGGGCCTCCTACCGCTGTCCCTTGCGAACAGTTGACCCGATCGCGTCAACTCCCGCCACTCGGGCGTACGGCCACAGCTCAGATGCACTCCCGGCAGATCGGCAGGCCGTTCTTCTCACCGGCCAGCTGACTGCGGTGGTGCACGAGGAAACACCGGGAACAGGTGAACTCGTCGGCCTGCAGGGGCACGACCTTGACACTCAGTTCCTCGTCGGTGAGGTCCGCGCCGGGCAGTTCGAAGCTCTCGGCCACCTCGGCTTCGTCCACGTCCACGCTGCCGGACTGGGAATCGGTGCGGCGCGCCTTGAGCTCCTCCAGGCTGTCCTCGCCGATCTCAGCCTCGTCGCGGCGCGGGGCGTCGTAGTCGGTCGCCATCGCTGTACTCACACTCCTGTACTCATCGTGTGTTCGTTCGCCGCATGGGCGCTGCGGCGGGTCTTCCAGCTGCACATTGCGATCTGTCTCACCCTGTGCGCGGCGCTGGGCGACCCGGGCGGACGCGGCACAATACCTCGCCCGCGTCGGTGTTGTACGCCCAAGCGCGCCGGGATGTTCCCAATGTGACTGAGGCGACAACAGACCAAGACGAATGGGCGAGACAAAGGTAGGGCACGCGCCGGGCGCAGCGGTGCGGCACGCCGGGAAATCTCCGTGATCCGCCGGGTCCTGCCCGCACGAAGCGCGGCCAGCCGATACCCTCACCGTGACGGCCTGTCACACCGGACCCGTCGGTCTCGTTCCGCCTCACTGATCAACGGGAGCAGCTCATGAGCTTCGCACGCGTCCGCGCGCTGGCCCTTGTCGGCATCCTGGTGCTGGCCGCCGGTGTGCTCACCGTGATGGCTCTCACCAAGGGCTCGAAGGGTAATGAGGCCCACGCGAGCACGTGCCCGTCCGGCTACGTGCTGGCGAACATGAAGCTGCCCAACGACAACCAGCAGATCAACCTCAACGTCTTCAACGCGACGGACAAGGTCGGCCTGGCCAACAGCGTGAAACTGGACTTCGAGTACCGGCGGTTCAAGGTCGCCAAGACGGGCAACAACCCGCTGAAGAAGCCGGTGCAGGGCGTCGGCATCCTGCGGTTCGGCCCGCAGTCGGTCGGCTCGGCGTACGTGGTGAACGCGTACTTCCTCAACGACGCGTTCCTCGACTTCGACCCGAACCGCACCGACGCCAGCGTCGACGTGATCCTCGGCCCGGGCTTCAAGCAGCTCGCCACCCAGACCGAGGTCAACCAGGCGTTCACCGTCCTCGCCGGCAACGGCGGCCCCGTGGTGCCGTCGGGCGCCTGCGAATCGGGCAGCTGAGCCGCTACGGGCCGCCGGCCGCGTCGAGGGCGGCCAGCCGGTCGTGCAGCTCGTTGTAGAGCGCCGGTGGCGCCGCCAGGACCATGTCCGGCCCCGCCGGACGGCCCGACAGCCCCGAGACGATCAGGCCCGCCTCGGTCGCGATGAGGCCCCCCGCGGCCCTGTCCCAGGCTCCGAGCCCCTTCTCGAAGTACGCGTCCAGCATCCCCTCGGCCGCCGCCGCCAGATCCAGCGCGGCCGAGCCGAACCGGCGGATGTCGCGTACGTGGGTGATGAGGCCCTGGACCACGGCCGCCTGATGGGCCCGCCGCTCGGCCAGGTACGCGAATCCCGTGCCGACCAGCGCCTGGCCCAGTACGCGCTCCGCCGACCCGGTCAGCCGCCGACCCTCCCGCCAGGCGCCGCCCCCGCGGGTGGCCGTCCACTCCGCTCCGGTGGCCGCGTTGCGCACGACGCCCGCCACGATCTCGCCGCCGGACTCGGCCGCGATCGAGACCGCGTACTGGGGTAGTCCATAGAGGTAGTTAACGGTGCCGTCGATGGGATCGATGATCCAGCGGACCGCGGCGCCCTCGGCCTCGGCCGTGCCGAACTCCTCCCCCAGAAAGGCGTCCCCCGGCCGGTACGCCCGCAGATCCTCGATGATCTGGCGTTCGACGGCGCGATCGGCGGCCGTCACCACATCGGTCGCGGTACTTTTCGTGTCGACTTCATGAATCGCCTGATCGCGCATGGTGCGCGCGGTGTCCGCGGCACGGCGCGCCACCTCGACAGCGATCTTGAGCAGGTCCTGTGCGTCCGGTTCCACCACGGTTCTATCCTTTCAAAGCGAGCGTCCGGCAGTCCGTGGAGGGCGTGACCGGCGCGCTCGATGGGATGATCGCGCCAACCGGCGCTACAATTCACGCCTGCCGCCCAACCGCTCCCCGCCAGGTAACCCGGAGGGGGCGAGCCCGCGGCTCCCTCACCTGCAAACCGGCTGCCCGGACGGCGCGCCCCAAGGGCCGGCCGGACGGCCATGCTCCACGCACCGCTGATGACGGAAGGTCGTTCGTGACAGAAGCCCGCCAGATCGGCGCCGACGTACGCTCGCTCACCGATGCTCTGATCGCTCATGCCGAACAGGCCGGCGGACAGTTGACATCGGCGGAGATCGCCCGTTCCGTCGAGGCCGCCGAGGTGACCCCGAGCCAGGCCAAGAAGTTGCTGCGCGCCCTCGCCGAGGCCGGAGTGACCGTCGTCGTCGACGGCCGGACCGCGGGAGCCGCCAAGAAGGTGGCCGCCGCCCGGTCGGCGACGCCCGCCTCCAAGGCCACCACCGCCAAGGCGACACCGGCGGCCGTCAGGCCCGCCGCGAAGGTCGTCCCGGCCAAGACGCCCGTACAGGCCACGCCGTCGGACGGCGGGGCCGAGTCGGAGGCGAAGGTCGTTCCCGTGAAGAAGGCCGCCGAGGCCCCGGCGAAGAAGGCAGCCGCCAAGAAGGCCGCCCCGCTCGCCAAGAAGGCCGCACCCAAGGAAAGCGACGCCGACGCGTCGAAGACCACACCCGCCGCCAAGAAGGCCGCTCCGGCCAAGAAGGCGGCCGACGGCACACCCGCCAAGCCGCGTGGCGAGGGCGAGGAGCCGGAGGTCGAGGATCTCGAAGTCGAGGATCTGACCGCCGAGCTCGAGGAGGTCGTCGTCGAGGAGCCCGTCGAGATGGCCACCCAGGCCGCCGCGGACGCGCAGGCCGCCGACGACTTCGAGTGGGACGCCGAGGAGTCCGAGGCGCTCAAGCAGGCCCGCAAGGACGCCGAGCTGACCGCTTCGGCCGACTCGGTGCGTGCGTACCTGAAGCAGATCGGCAAGGTTCCGCTGCTCAACGCGGAGCAGGAGGTCGAGCTGGCCAAGCGGATCGAGGCCGGCCTGTTCGCCGCCGAGCGCCTGCGGGCCGCCGAGGACGGCGAGATCTCGCTCGTCCGCGACATGCAGCGCGACCTGCTGTGGATCTCCCGCGACGGCGACCGGGCCAAGAACCACCTGCTGGAGGCCAACCTCCGGCTCGTGGTCTCGCTGGCCAAGCGCTACACGGGCCGTGGCATGGCGTTCCTGGATCTGATCCAGGAGGGCAACCTGGGTCTGATCCGCGCGGTGGAGAAGTTCGACTACACCAAGGGCTACAAGTTCTCGACGTACGCGACGTGGTGGATCCGCCAGGCGATCACCCGGGCGATGGCCGACCAGGCACGTACGATCCGTATCCCCGTGCACATGGTCGAAGTGATCAACAAGCTCGGCCGCATCCAGCGCGAGCTGCTCCAGGACCTCGGGCGCGAGCCCACCCCGGAGGAGCTGGCGAAGGAAATGGACATCACCCCGGAGAAGGTGCTGGAGATCCAGCAGTACGCCCGGGAGCCCATCTCGCTCGACCAGACCATCGGCGACGAGGGCGACAGCCAGCTCGGCGACTTCATCGAGGACTCCGAGGCGGTCGTCGCGGTCGACGCGGTGTCGTTCTCGCTCCTGCAGGACCAGCTTCAGCAGGTGCTGCAGACGCTGTCCGAGCGTGAGGCCGGCGTCGTGCGGCTGCGGTTCGGCCTGACCGACGGCCAGCCGCGCACGCTCGACGAGATCGGCCAGGTCTACGGCGTGACCCGGGAGCGGATCCGCCAGATCGAGTCCAAGACGATGTCGAAACTGCGCCACCCGTCACGCTCTCAGGTGTTGCGCGACTACCTCGACTAAGACTGTTTCGCGGTAAGCGAACAGCCGCCGTGGCCGACCCCGGCCGCCGACGTGAAAACGGACAATTCGCACGTCAGCGGTCGGGAAGCCGACGGAATTCCGCCCGAAATGCGGGGATGTCCAGCCGCCACGTTCAACCGAACGTATCGGCTCCATCACCGTGCGTGCGAACTCGGCGGTGTGACCGGGGAGCCATCGCCAATGTCGTGTTGACGTGGCACGCTGGGGGAACGCAAGGTGGGAGGCACACAGGCACTTCGGGTGCCTCCCGGAACTCCCGGAAGTGTGACCCCGATCCCCGGGGCTCGATTCGGGAAGCCCTCCGGCGGTGCTGACGTTGGAGGGTGTGTGGGTAAGGAAGCAAGTGCCGACGGCGTGACCGGCGGCGAACAGATCAGCATCGGTGACTACCAGAGGAGGCCGGGCATGACAGCGACCCTCACGCCGCCGCCGGAGACGGCGGCTCCAGCCGCCGATGAGCGATGCGACCGCTGCAACGCGTCGGGCAAGCTGCGAATCGTTCTCGCGGGCGGAAGCGAGCTGGTGTTCTGCGGACACCACGCCAACCGTTACGCGGAGGACCTCGTGAAGATCACGGTGGACTACTCGACGGAGCCGGACTTCGACTGGCGCGGCAGCGAGATGATCACGAAGAACTGACGAAACTCCCTCATTCTGACGACGGGCCCCGTCGCCGCTCCCCTGAGTCGGCGACGGGGCCTTCGACTGTCCCGCCCTCATACCGACCCCGGTTCGGGGCGTTGCGGGCGCTGAGCGACCGCTGAGGGCCTTAGCATCGGCGACGTGGACTCCTCGGACGCCCTGATCGCCGCCGACCTGCTCGGGGTGGCGGTCTTCGCCGTCTCCGGGGCCTCCGCGGGCGTCGCCAAGAAGCTCGACGTCTTCGGCGTGGTGTTCGTCGGATTCATGACCGCGATGGGCGGTGGGATCTTCCGCGATCTCGTGATCGACACGGTGCCCCCGCTCGCCTTCTCCGACTGGCGGTACGCGGCCGTCGCGATGGCCGCCGCGCTCGCGACCTTCCGGTTCCATCCGCAGATCGGCCGGCTGTCGCGTACGGTGCTGACGCTCGACGCGGCGGGGCTGGGGCTGTTCACCGTCACCGGCACCCTGAAGGCCCTGCACGATCCCTCGCCGGTCCCCGCCGTGGGCGCCTGCCTGATCGGCATGTTCACCGGCATGGGCGGCGGTCTGGCCCGCGATCTGCTCGTCGGCGAGATCCCGGCCGTCCTGCGGCACGAGATCTACGCGCTTGCCTCGCTCGCCGGTGCCGGGACCGTGGTGATCCTCACGAAACTCGACTACGACCGGTTCGTGCCGCTGTTCGCCGCGGCCCTGCTGGTCTTCGCCATTCGCATGATCGCCCTGCAAAGGAAGTGGTCGGCGCCGGTCGCCCGGCCGCCCGAGGCCGGCCCGACCGGCTGGCCGACCCGCCGGGGGCCGGACACTCGGCCGCCCTCGGACGGCTGAAGACACGAGCTTGTCGGTCGCGGCTTGTAGAGTTTGCCGGTGCCAATCGAATCCGCCGCCCGCATGATCCCGGATCTGGCCACTTTCCCCGCATTGCGCGCCTGGCAACGGAAGGCTCTCGTCGAGTACCTGCGCCGACGCTCGCCCGACTTCCTCGCGGTCGCGACGCCCGGCGCCGGCAAGACCACGTTCGCCCTGCGCATCGCGGCCGAGCTGCTCGCCGACGGCAGCGTCGAGCGCGTCACGGTCGTGGCCCCCACCGAACATCTCAAGATCCAGTGGGCGCGCGCCGCCGCGGCCGTCGGCATCCAGCTCGACCCGGCCTTCCGCAACTCCGACGAGTACGCCTCGCGCGACTTCCACGGCGTCGTCATCACGTACGCGCAGGTGGGCATGGCTCCGCAGGTGCATCGGAAGATGACGTTCACCCGGCCGACGCTGGTGATCCTCGACGAGATCCACCATGCCGGCGACTCCCGCAGCTGGGGCGACGGCGTGAAGGCGGCCTTCGAGCCCGCCGTGCGCCGCCTGATGCTCACCGGTACGCCGTTCCGCTCGGACGACAATCCGATCCCGTTCGTCGAATACGTCCGGGACGGCGCCGACGGCCTGCCCCGATCCCGCTCCGACAGCAGCTACGGGTACGCCGACGCGCTCGCCGACGGCGTCGTGCGGCCGGTCATCTTCCTCGCGTACTCGGGCGAGACACGCTGGCGTACGAGTGCGGGTGACGAGCTGGCCGTGCGGCTGGGCGAGCCGATGACCCAGGACGTCGTCGCGCAGGCGTGGCGGACCGCCCTGGACCCGGTCGGCGACTGGATGCCCCAGGTGCTGCGGGCCGCCGACGCCCGCCTCCAGGTGAAGCGGAAGGGCGGCATCCCCGACGCCGCCGGCCTCGTCATCGCCTCCGACCAGCAGTCCGCCCGCGCGTACGCGAAACTCCTGCACACCATCACCGGCGAGAAGGCGGTGGTGGTCCTCTCCGACGACGACGGCGCCTCGAAGCGGATCGCGGACTTCGCGGAGAGCGAGGACCGCTGGCTCGTCGCGGTGCGGATGGTCTCCGAGGGTGTCGACATCCCCCGCCTCGCCGTCGGTGTGTACGCGACCAGCGCCTCCACCCCGCTCTACTTCGCCCAGGCGATCGGCCGGTTCGTCCGGGCCCGCCGGCCCGGCGAGACGGCGAGCGTCTTCCTGCCCAGCGTCCCGCACCTGCTCGGACTGGCCTCCGAGATGGAGATGCAGCGCGACCACGTGCTCGGCGCGAAGCAGAAGCGGGAAGGCTTCGACGACGAACTGCTGGAGCGGGCGCAGAAGAGCGAGGACGCCAGCGGCGAGCTGACCAAGAAGATCGAGGCGCTGTCGGCGACGGCCGAGCTCGATCAGGTCATCTTCGACGGCGCCACGTTCGGCCTGCCGGCCCTCTCGGGTACGCCCGAGGAGGAGGAGTTCCTCGGCCTGCCCGGCCTGCTGACCGCCGACCAGGTGGCCCAGCTGCTGCACAAGCGCCAGGCCGAACAGGTCGCCGCCGCCCGCCGCCGCTCCAACGCCGCCGCGGCCGCCAGCATCGCCAAGGGCGCCCCGGTCGCGGCCCCGGCCCCCATGTCCGCCGGCGAGCGCCGCATCAACCTGCGCAAGCAGCTCAACGCGCTGGTGGCGGCCCATCACCACAGGACGGACCTACCTCACGGCAAGATCCACGCCGAACTCCGGAGGCTGTGCGGCGGCCCGCCCAGCGCCCAGGCGACCATCGAGCAGCTCGAAGAGCGCATCGCCACCCTCCAGACGCTGTAAGAACCACAAAGACCACCGGAGTCGGAAAACCTCGGTGGTCTTGTCCCCGCACTCGGCCCGCGACGTCCGGCAGTGCAAGATCAACAAATACGAAGTAATTGTTGATCTCTGTGCTGACGGACGTTGCACTATGGGGCCGAGTGCCCGGCACCGCCCGAAGGGCGGGCCCAGCAACAACCTTCCAGCCCAAGCCCCCGTGGCCCAGGCCGTGCCTTCATGGTCCAGGCCGTGCCCTCATGGTCCAGGCCGTGCCCTCATGGTCCAGGCCGTGCCCTCATGGTCCAGGCCGTGCTATCAGTCGTTCAGCGCTTCGTAGATTTCCTTGCATTCAGGGCAGACAGGGAACCGCTGCGGGTCACGCGAGGGCACCCAGACCTTGCCGCACAAGGCGCGGACCGGCGTCCCCTCGACCATCGCCGAAAGGATCTTGTCCTTCGGCGCATAGTGCGAGAAGCGCTCATGGTCGCCCTCGTCCATCCGGTAATCGGTATCGGTGCGCTCTTCGATGAGCGTGCCGGTCTCAGGGGTCGTACTCACGCCTCCAAGTCTGGCAGAGTCTGAGCCCGGCGGCGAGTCGGATAGGCCGACAACCCCGTAGAACCTGCCCACACGGCCCGCGGGTCCAGCCTCGCCGACTATGTTCTAGGCGTGAGCATCAGACTGGGTGACGAAGTGGCGGCGGCTCTGGAGCAGGGTTCGCCGGTGGTGGCGCTGGAGAGCACGATCGTCTCGCACGGCCTGCCCCGACCGGACAATCTGCGTATCGCTCGCGAGATCGAACAGACCGTACGCGAGAACGGCGCGATCCCCGCGACGATCGGCATGGTCGACGGCGAGCTGATCGTGGGGCTGTCCGACGCCGAACTGACCCGCCTCGCGACCAGCGATGACGTGATCAAGCTCTCGGTACGCGATCTCGCCACCGCCGCCGCCATGAAGGCCGACGGGGCGACCACGGTCGCGAGTACCTCCGCGGTCGCGGCGGCGGTCGGGATCGGCGTGTTCGCCACCGGCGGGCTGGGCGGCGTACATCGGGAGGCCAACGTCACCTTCGACGAGTCGGCCGACCTGACGACCCTGTCGCGTACGCCGATCGTCGTGGTGTGCGCCGGGGTCAAGTCGATCCTCGACGTCGGGGCGACCCTGGAGCGGCTGGAGACGCTCGGCGTGGGCATCCTCGGCTACCGGACCAAGCGGTTCCCGGGGTTCTTCATCACCGACTCCGGTTTCGAGCTGACCTGGGAGGCCGCCTCGCCGGAGCAGATCGCGCAGGTCATGCTGGCCCAGAACGACCAGGGCCTGCACGACAGCGGGATCATCGTGGCCAACCCGCTGCCGGTGGACGAGCAGCTCGATCCGGCGCTGCACGACCGGACCCTGGCCGACGGGCTGCAGCTGCTGCGCGACCGCAAGATCACGGGCAAGGACGTGACGCCGGCGCTGCTCGCGCACTTCCACTCGGCGACCGAGGGCAAGAGCCTGGACGTCAACGTCCGCATCATCCTGCGCAACGCCGCCCTGGCCGCGCAGATCGCCGCGGCGGCGAGCAAGCTGGCGGAGGCCGAGTGACGGTCGTCTGCGTCGGCGACATCATCACCGACGTGGTCGCGGCCCTGCGGGCGCCGCTCGCGGCCGACTCCGACACGCCGGCCCGGATCCGCGTGACCGGTGGCGGCCAGGCCGCGAACACCGCCGCCTGGCTGGCCGCCGCGGGCGCGGACGCGGTCCTGGTCGGCGCGGTCGGCGACGATCAGGCCGGTCGCGACCGGATCACCGAGCTGACCGGCCTGGGCGTACGCGTCCGGGCGCAGGTCTGCCCCGGCGTGGAGACGGGCGCCATCGTCATCCTGTCCGGCGACGGCGTACGCAGCATGGTCACCGACCGCGGGGCCAACGAGCTGCTCGCCGAGGACGAGATCGCCGCCGGCCTGTCCGGCGGAACCAGGCTGCACCTCTCCGCGTACACCCTGTTGGGGAAGACGACCCCGGGCCTGTACGCGCTGGCGCAGGCCCGGACTCGCGGCCTGGCGGTGAGCGTCGACGCGGCCTCGGCGCAGCCGCTGCGGGAACTCGGCGCGGCGGAGTTCTTCAGCCGGATCCGGCCCTGCGACCTGCTGTTCGCCAACCGCGAGGAGGCGGAGGTGCTGGCCGGGCCGGGCGAGCCGCACCATCAGGCGCTCGTGCTGGCGGCGGAGATCGGCGGCGGCGCGGTGGTGAAGCTGGGCGCGGCGGGCGCGGTGTGGGCCCTGCCCGACGGCGAGCTGGTACGCCAAACCGCGCCCGAGACCGAGGCGGTGGACACGACGGGCGCGGGTGACGCCTTCGCGGCGGGCCTGCTCGCCGCGCTGGACGCCGGCGCCGACCCGCGGGCCGCCCTGAAGGCCGCCGTCGACCTGGGCGCGCGGGCGGTCACCAGGATCGGCGCGCGCCCGTGATGCGACGGGCGTGACAAGTACCCGCGAGTGGGGAATGTCGGTCATCGGTGGCAGGATGAGAAGTCCAGCCCCGAGGAGGCCTGAGGATGGCTCGCCAGGCGTACCAGCCGATCTTGATCACCGATGCCGAGGAGAGCCTCGACAAGCAGCGGCACAGCCGCGAGATCCGCTACATGACGATGATGGGTCTGCGCGCCCTGTGCCTGATCCTGGGCGCCGTGCTGGCGATGTTGCAGGTTCCTCTGCTGTGGCTGTGGCTGACCTTCTGCGGCCTGGGAATGATCTTCCTGCCCTGGATGGCCGTCCTGATCGCCAACGACCGGCCGGTCAAGGCCGAGCACCGCTGGCGGCACAAGCCGGCCCCGCCCACGCCGCACGCCCCGAACGCCCTGCCCACTCAGCCCATCGGAAAGACCATCGACGCCGACCATGAGTGACCTGATCATCGGGCCCGACGGCCTCGCCCGCTGCCCGTGGGGGCTGAGCACGCCGGACTACGTCGCGTACCACGACACGGAGTGGGGGCGGCGGCTGGAAGGCGACGACGCCCTCTTCGAGCGCCTGACGCTGGAGGCCTTCCAATCCGGACTGTCGTGGATCACCATCCTGCGCAAGCGCCCCGCGTTCCGGGAGGCCTTCGCCGGCTTCTCGATCGAGAAGGTCGCCGCCTTCGGCGAGTCCGACGCGACCCGGCTGATGGCCGACGCCGGGATCGTCCGCAACCGGGCCAAGATCGACGCGGCCCTGCACAACGCCCGGGTCGCCCTCGACCTGCCCGACGGGCTGAGCGCGCTGCTCTGGTCGTACGCGCCACCGCCCCGCGAGCGCCGGCCGGCCGCGCCGGCCGACGTGCCGGCCACCACACCGGAGTCGGTGGCGATGGCCAAGGGGCTGCGCAAGGCGGGCTTCAAGTTCTTCGGACCCACCACCGCGTACGCGTTGATGCAGGCGACGGGCATGGTGGACGACCACCTCGACGGGTGCCACGTACAGCGTTGAGGCGGCCCCGAAGGGCCGCCCCGACAACCGTCGTCAGTTGGCGTAGACCGACAGGCGGCTCGCCCGCTCCGGCTGGCGCAGTTTCAGCAGCGTGGTCTTCTCGATCTGGCGGATGCGCTCCCGGGAGAGCCCGAACTCCTTGCCGACCTCGTCCAAGGTGCGCTGGCGGCCGTCGTCGAGGCCGAAGCGCAGCCGGATGACGGCCTGCTCGCGCTGGCTCAGCGTGGCCAGCACGACCGCCACCTCACCGCGCAGCTGGCCGGTGGCCACGCTGTCCTCGGTCTGCGGCGCGACGCACGGGACGAAGTCGCCGAGCGCGCTCTCGCCGTCGTCGCCGACGGCCTGGTCCAGGCTGACCGGCTCGCGGTCGTAGGACATGAGCTCGATCACCTGGTACTCCGGCACCTCCAGGGCGGCGGCGAGCTGGGCGATCGACGGTTCCCGGCCGAGCGAGGCGGCGAGGTCGCGGCGTACGCGGACCATCCGGTTGACCTGCTCCACCATGTGCACGGGGATGCGGATCGTGCGCGCCTGGTCGGCCATCGCCCGGGTGATCGCCTGGCGGATCCACCACGTCGCGTACGTCGAGAACTTGTAGCCCTTGGTGTAGTCGAACTTCTCCACCGCGCGGATCAGACCCAGGTTGCCCTCCTGGATCAGATCCAGGAACGCCATGCCACGGCCCGTGTACCGCTTCGCGACGCTGACGACCAGCCGGAGGTTCGCCTCCAGCAGGTGGTCCTTGGCGCCGCGGCCCTCGGCGACGACGATCATGAGCGCGGCGGCGTCGGCGGCGGGCACGCCCGCTTCTGCGGCCTCGTCCAGCAGGTGCTCGGCCATCAGCCCGGCCTCGATCCGGCGGGCCAGCTCGACCTCCTCGACCGCGGTCAGCAGCTTCGTCCGGCCGATCGCGTTCAGATAGGCCCGGACCAGGTCGGACGAGATTCCCCGCTCGTCCACGGCGTCGAGATCGCTCACCGTGCTGCGGATGTCCCTCTCGATCATCGTGTCGCTCATCGCCTCTCCCCGTTCGCTGAACATGTGATCAGAGTGCGCGCGTACGCGTGAAGTGACGGTGAGTTGGATTCACGTCGTGTGTGGCGTGGATTACGCTGGGCCGGGCATCGCGGGTCCTGCCGGTCCACGCAGGACCGGGAGCCGGGGGAGGAAGTCAGCGTGTTCGAGCGGCTGAAGCAGGTCTTCGGCGCCGGTGGGCCGAGTGTCGCGACCACATTGGAGACTCCCCGGGTGCTGCCCGGCGGGGACGTCGTCGGCACCATCCACGTCGTCGGGGGTACGCGTCCGGTCTCCATCAGCCGGATCGTGCTGGGACTGTCCACGATGGTCTGCGTCGACGGGGACACCCAGCTCGACGAGGTCGTGTTCGCCCGGCAGGCGGCCACCGACTCGTTCGGCCTGGCGCCGGGCGAGGAGCGGGACTTCGACTTCGAGTTCCTCGTCCCCTACGAGGTCCCGCTGACGATCGTGGCCGGTCGCCGGCTGGAGGGCATCCACCTCGGCGTACGCACGGAGCTGGAGGTGGCCCGCGCGTTCGACCGGTCCGACCTCGACCCCATCGAGACCGAGCCGCTGCCGGCGCAGGCCGTCATCGTCAAAGCGCTGCTGGATCTCGGCTTCCGCATCGTGCGCTCGGACGTGGAGCACGGCGTCCTGCGCGGGGTGAGCCAGACGCTGCCGTTCTACCAGGAGATCGAGTTCCACCCCGCCGCCAAGTACGCGGCCGCGATCAACCAGCTCGAGGTGACGTTCGTGACGGCGCCGACGGCCACCCAGGTCGTGCTGGAACTCGACCGGCGCGGCGGCGTGATCTCGGGACGCGACGTGTTCGGCCGGTTCGTGGTGGACCACTCGCGGATCGCCGACACGGACTGGAAGGGCCAGCTCGACGACTGGATCATGGAATCCTGCCGCCGCGTAGGCATCTTCTGACCCCTCCCCCGGCCCCAAGATCTGGTTTGGATCAGGGACTCGGGTTTTAAGGTCGGATTAGTTCTTTGGGGATCTTGACTTTGGTTGTGCGGGTGGGTTCGTAGCGGGGTGCGGGTTCGCTGGTGCGGCCTTTGGGTCGTCCGGGTCCGGGTTTGGTGGGTTTTGGCCATCTAGCTGGTGTGTCGATTGTGGCTAGCAGGTGGGTGAAACCTTGCCGGACCCGGCCCGGGGTCATTTGCTGGCTGGTGAGGGGTTTCTGCCAGGGCAGGCGGTGGTCGGCGACGAGGGGGCGGGCCAGGCGTAGCTGGGTGGCGGTGATGGCGGTGAGTTGGCTGAACCGGTCGGCTTGTTGTGGGTGGCGTAGTCGTGGGGTGGCCCAGCCGAGGTTTTGGCGGGCGAAGCGGAAGAAGTGTTCGACGTCGAACCGGCGTAGGTAGGCGCGCCAGCAGCGGTCGGGGTCGAAGGTGTCGGCGGGGCCGTTGAACCAGAGCCAGATCGGGCCGGGTTGGCGGTGGCGGGGTGTCTTGTCGACGGTGAGCCGGAGGATGGTGGCTTCGATGATGCTGGGCCGCCCGTCGGGGTCGCGGTAGTGGGTTTGGGTTTCGGGGTGTAGTTGGTGCCATGCGGTGACGTGGACGTTTCCGTAGACCGGGTCGTGCAGGGCGAGTTCGTGGTCGGGTGGGGTGTGGCTTTCGGGGTGGGCGAAGTGGAATCGTCGTCCGTGTCGGCGGGGTGTGCCGGGGCCGCGTTTGCCGGTCGGTGGTTGGGGGCGGGTCCACATGACCCGGTCGTTGCGCAGCCGGATCAGGGTTTGCACGGGTTGGTCGGCGAGTTCGACGCCCAGGGTGACCGCGTCGTAGCCGGCGTCGCAGACGAACAGTGGCAGGGGTTGCGACCGGGGGTGCTCGAGCAGGGGAAGCAGGAGGAGGATCTGCCCGATCGCGGTTTCGGTGCAGGTCTGGGAGGTGTTCACCCGGGAGACGTCCAGGGGCGCGACCCAGCTACCGGGTTCGGTCGACAGGTTCACCAGCCATGAGTATGACCATCCCGCGGTGATCGGTTTCCCGTTGGTGATCTGTGCTTGGGCGTGGTTGTACTTGTGCAGGCCACGTTCGGGTGAGCATTGCGCGGCCGGACGTGCCCACAGGGTGGTGTCGACGGCGAACGTCGGTTCCCATTCGGCGGGCCGGAACCCGGCCAGGGTCTCGCGCAGCATGCCGGTGTCGATCGCTCCGTCGGCGATCGCCCGGTAGGCGCTGCCGTGCCCGCGCCGTGCGCCCGGCGCGAGCGTCAGATGCGCCAGGCCGTCCACCGCGACCGCCGACGCTTGCGCGTCGACCAGGTCGAACAATGCGTCCGGCCAACGGTCCAGGCAGTCGTACACCTGATGGCGGAACTCTCGCAGCGCCTGCTGCGCGCCGGCCAACTCATGCGCGACACTGCTGGAAGTGGTCATCGCGACCTCCGAGAGGGTTTGTCAGGCCTTTACTCGAAGATCCGCGATGACCACTTCTATGTCACTACCCGACAAGAAGGACAAACAGCACTTCACGTTAAAACCCGAGTCAGGG
>NZ_AUAX01000042.1 GCF_000428945.1 Hamadaea tsunoensis DSM 44101
TCGGTGTGGCCGGTCAGCGGTGTGCCGATGGGCTGTCCGGTGGCCAGGTCCCAGAGCCGCACCGTGCGGTCCCAGCTGCCGATAACGACGATCGGCCGGCCTCCGAGAGTGGTGCAGGCGACCGCGTTCACGGCGTAGATGTGGCCGGTGAGGGTCGCGCGTAGGGCTGAAGTGAGCTGACTGCCGGTCGCCCAGATGGGTTCGATCATGGTCGTGGCTCGGCCGGTGAGACACGCGTTGCCGCGCCGCTCGTGTAGCGCAGGTAGGTGAGGTGGATCAGGCGACGACGTTGCTCCGGGTCGGCTTTGAGGAGGTGGTACGCGGAGCGGTAGACGGCGGCACCCAGACGGGCCTTGTCGCTACGGGCCAAATCCAGGAACTGGAGCAGCGGGTTCGTGTGGGCGAAGGTGAGGTACTCGTAGTCTTCGAGCAGAGGATCGGCGAGATCGGCGTCTGCGGCGTGTTCGATCGCGTGGCGGTGCAGGTACGGCGGGGCATGTTGCCAACTACGGCGGCCATCTCCGCGATCTCGTGTGGCGAGCAGGGCGGTGGTGACCGGTGCAGTGAGGTCATGCTCCTCGTCCGCGGTGATGGGATGTTCGCGTAGATAGTCGGCGAGCCCTTGGTGGTAGAGGCGCAGCAAGCTGACGCCGGAGTCTTCGCTGGCTGCTCGTATGTAGAGCCGTAGGTCGTCGCTGGTGAACAGGTCAGGGTCGGCGGGGCCGACGGCCGGGGTGATCGCACGCAGGAGTTCGACCGGCATGCCAGTGCCCTTGGCGTAGGCCAATGCGGTCAGCGCCGCACGGAGGTGGTGTGGCCGGGGGTGTTCGGCGAGCTCCATCTCCAGGATCTGCGGCAACGTTACCGGCACTTGCCCGATCAGTCGCTCGACGTCGCCGTTGTCGGCTGGCGGGTTGTCCAGGACGTACGTGGCGTAGCGGGCCGCGACCAGGAAATGACCCCACTTCTTCGCAGCGGGGTCGCCCCGATGCTCTTCGTGGTGGTCGGCCAAGACCGTGGCGATGCCGTTGGCCAGCCGCTCACCCGCCGGCATCTGATGAAACTGATCGAGCAGGAACCGCCGCAAGTCCCGATACAACTCCGGACGCGTCGTCTGATCGAGATCGCTCAACCGTCCGCTCTGGGTGGCCCGATCGAGCAGTAGGTGGAACTCCGGCCAGGGCCGGGTTCCGACCAGCAGCCGCACGGCCGACCGGTCGTCGCTGCGGCGGGCGACAGCCAGCGGCATCAGCAGCACCGCCTGCACGGCGGCCGCTTGCGGGCATTCATCCAGCGCGTCGACCACGATCACCGGCGGCTCCGGCAGCCCAGCGATCGCCGTGATGAGATCCGCAGCATCCCAGCCTTTGTCCGGCACAGTGAGGCCGAGCTGGCGGCCGACCGAGTCGATGATCTCGGTCAGGCTCCGCTGCCGGGCATGCACAGCAACCATGCCCTCGATCACCTCAGGCTGCTCGTCCATCCGCCGCCGCACCGACCCCGCCAAATCCTCCAACGCCGGATGCGCCGCACACACCAACGCACCCAACAACGCCGACTTCCCCGACCCGGCCGCACCAGTCACCACCCACAGCCCACCGGTTCCCGTTCCACTCAACCACGGCACCAGCTGACCGAGAACACTGTGCCGGCCGGTAAACCACGCCCCAGCCCGGCCGTGGAAATGACCGAGGTCGGCCACCACGTCGGCCACGATCGGCTGCATCGACGGCTCCAAGGCCGCAACCCGATCGGCCCATGGATCGGGTGTATACAGCGGATTCGGCAGGATCCCCGGCGTTGACCAATGAGAATCGATTTTCGTCGACCGCAAAGTCTGCTTCTGCGGCGGCTTCGACATGCGATCTTGCACCCGGCGCCCGAACTCCGCGAGATCGACATACGGGCGGCGGCGTTCAGCGCCCAAACCGTCGCGCCCGCATTCGCGCAACACCCTGGTCACCGCACGCGTGAAAACACCATCGAACGCCCGCTCATCAGCGCGAGACGCAGCCAGCACCCATGTCTTCAGGTCCCCTTCCTGCGGCTCCACCAGGAAGTCCAGATCAGCGGCCTTACCCGCTCCGCACAAGTCGACCAGGAACAGCGTCGGCACACCACTATCGTGCGCGGCCGAAACCCACTCCCAGACGTTGTTGGTACCCGCGAGAGTGCACTGCCCCACAACCTCGACCCGCCGCTGCTGAGCGCTCAAGCGGCCATGCGAGATCACATGGACCACGCGAGCGTCGACCGTCCCATCATCAAGCAAGCCCATCCAGGCATCCTGGATCTGCTGCCGGCCCGGATTCTCCAGCAGCTGCACCTCGAAACCCGCGAGCTGGTAGTCCCTCAACGCTGACGCCAACTGCCCGGCGTACTCCACCGAGAACGGCAAACTCCAAAACCCGGCCGACGCGATCTTGAATTTGCCCACCCCGATCACCAGCGCTCGGCGCCGTACTGAACTGCTCACGCCCACAGGCCACCCACCATGCCCCGTCCTTCGCCGAGCAGCACTTCCAAACCAGACACAATGACAACAGCCATCAATGATCACAACCACAATGGCGGCAAAGAGACAACAGCGGCCACCCAGGACATGGCAACGGCCGCCAAGGCCCCGATTTCGCAGCTCGTGGCGATCGCCGACCGGGACAAGCGCGCGGGACATGTCGAGCGGCAAACACCGTGATCACATAGGCATCCCGCACGTGCATGACGACGGCCGCATTGACGAACTGGACCGCTCCTGGCTGCACACCGGCAGCCGCGATCTTGCCACTACCAGGAGCGTCGCACCTAGGTCAGTGACCTTGTCGGCCAAGTTGGCCCCGACTTGCCCACCGGGAGTCGCGACGGCCGCGGGCCTGGAATACCGCTCTTTTGAATACACGGCCTACCCCAGTAAAGTAGGCATCGTTCGCGGCGGGGGCGACCAGATTCTGTTGTGCCGCAGCGGCTTCGCGTCTCATGGACAGTGAATGACCTCATGGTACGAGTCATAGCTGCAACAATGTTGCGCCTGACGCAACATGATCCAGATCGCGTCCGGGCGTCTGCAGCATCACCCAACCTGGCGTGCGATGATCTCGCGAAGTCAATTAGGATTCTTGGATGCCAAGCAAGCGCCCCGCCATCCCCGCTGACGTACAGCTGGCTGTTCGGGCCGAGGCGGGCTACGCCTGCGCAGTGCCAGGATGCCGCCAAACCCCCATTGAGATCGCCCACATCATGCCCTGGGCCGTCAGCCAGGACCACAGCTATGCGAATCTCGTTGCGCTGTGCCCGACTTGCCACACCCGATTCGACGGAGGCGAGATCTCCGTCGACGCGATGCGTCTCTATAAGGCCAAGGTAGGTGCCGACGGACGCATCGTCGTCGGATTGGCTCTGAAGGCCCGGATACGAGCACGTGTCAAGGAGATCGTAGATGGAGCGGACTTGGAGGGACTCCTCGCGATGGGATGTCCATCCAACGAATATGATCCGGAAGTAGACGATCTCGTCGAGTTGTTGATCTCAGGAGAGATCAACTTGTCGTCGGTCGGCGCCTTATGGCGACGTTGGTTCGGCCGGAAGTCGTTCGAACTTGATGTACAGCTTGCCTCGTTAGCCCGTGATCTTAAAGACGCTTGGCCGCTGCCGGCGGAGCGGGCTCAGACGCTGGCGTAACTGTCAAGATCGACCAATCCAACCGATCTGCCCGCTCGGCCCGGTGTGCCGTTCCTGATAGGAAATCCCGCCATGACACGCCACCGCGTTGATTGGACCGACCCGCGCTTGAGCGCCGGCCTCTATGAGGACATGATCGCGGTCCTAATCAGCCGCATTCATCCAAGCGCCCGGCGCGTCGATGGCAGCGGTGGAGATGGAGGCCGCGATGTACAGGTCACCCTCGCTTCCGGATTGGAGATCTTCGAGCTCAAGAGTTTCACCGGACGAGTCGACGGCGGACGGCGGACGCAGGTAAGGAACTCGCTGCGGCGCGCGGCCCAGCACCTTCCAGCCGGATGGCAGCTCGTTGTGCCCATCGACCCCACGCCGGCCGAAGAGGCGTGGTTCGCCAGGCTGACCCAGTCATACACGTTCCCGTGCGAGTGGCTGGGGAAGACCTGGCTCGACGACAAGATGGCCGCGCATCAAGACATCCCACGCTACTTCCTGGAAGGTAGCAAGGACGAAGTCGTTGAGCTGCTGCGCGAACTCAACCGAGAACAGGCGGGGCTGGCCAGCGGGGTTCCCGATCTGACCGATCGCCTGCGCGTTCTGCGGGACCGGCTTAACGAACTAGATCCGTACTACACGTTCGCCTTCTCAGTTGACCACGCCGGCGCTTCCACCATTACCATGCTGCCTCGCTACAACGGTGCCGAGGAGGACCGCCCAGTCACCGTCGGCGGAAGCTTTACCTTCCCCGAAACCGAGGAGGGTCGGCGAGCGCGTGAGGCGCTGCGGGCGACCATGGACTACGGCCGCCCCAGCACAATCCCCAGCCAGTACGTCAAGGAGTTGCACATCGATGCGCCTGCCGGCTTCGGCGGCAGCTTCGACGGCGGTCAGCTAACCTTTGGCCCCACGACCAACTCCGATGCCTCCAACCTGCACGGCCAGTTACGCATCGTCGACCCGACAGGACGACCTCTGGCCCAGCTACCGCTGTTCGGCAAGGAGAGGTCCGCTGGGCTCCGAGGCGGCGAGGTCTCTTTCATCAGCATCGGCGGCGCCATCCAGGTTGTGCTTCGCCTTGATGCAGTGACCACACGGATGAATGTGCACTACAAGTACGTCCACCCTGAACGAGCCCTTCCGGCGGCGATCCTCGCGGCCGTGCGATTTCTCGCCGAGGCTCACGTTGGGCGGCAACTCGAAACGTACTTTATGGATCGCCTCGTCGGACCGCCGATCGAATTGACCAACCAGTCCGACCAACAATTTGCCAAATACGCCAACCTGGTCGCCGACCTTGATGAGATTCAGCGTATCAGCGGCATCTACTTCTCCGTACCTGAGCAGTTTTCTGAGCGCGAACTCCACGAGATCAGGCAGGCACACCGTCTACTCAGCGGCAACTCAATCGCCACTCAGTGGGAGGAATTGTCCATTACTATGACAGCTGAAGGAGTCAGGTCGTTCCAAGACCAGCGTCAACTTAACGCTGAATTCGCAAACATGGTCACCCAAACTGACCTCACGATCACACTTAACGGCGCCCAGTTGCCGGTCGGACGGAAACAGCGCCTTTACGCAACAGCCCGCCTAAAGGACATCCCCGACATCGGGCCGGATACACCGCCCGACACAGAATATGTGCTGACCTTCGTTCCCGGCGCAGACCCGGGCCTGACGATCTCGCTCGTCCGATAGCCCCTGGTTCGCATGGCCGTGGCACCGCACTAACCAGCATCTGCGCAGCGAGACACCCGTGGAAAGGAATATCGGTCCTCCGAATACATGACCTGCCCCAGTAAAACGCCACGAGTTGCATTAGAGCCATCATGCAATTCATCGTCGTAGCGCGACTTCGTAAGTTGAGCTACGGGCGCGGTCATCCGATGCGCTGTCAAGCACCATTTGCGCAGATGCTAATCGCGGGGCTGTAGCACGGCGCGTAGTGCCGCATCATCACATCCGAGCAGCCTAAGTAGGTGAGCACGAGCCACTCTGTGCAGAACAATCACGACTTCGTTGACCTCCCTCGCGTCGTAATTCTTACTTCCATGGGAAAGGTCATTACGGATCAGTCGTAGAGCGTGGCCAACGTCTGTCGGCCTCCGTGCATCGCCAAACATTGCTTGAATGAGTGGAAGTGCTTTTAGCTCGTCGGTTGGATTATTTGGCAAGTCAGCGAAAATCTGGCGAAGGCGTGCGTCGAGGCTTCCAGGTGGCGTTTTCATAAGATATTTGTCAAGGAACCTTCTACCCTCTTTGTAAAGCGATAGGCGGATCGCGCCCAATACCAACGCGCGCTTCTGGGCATGATGTTCGCGCCGAAGTTCTTCCTCGGCACTGTTTTGGTAACCATGCAGCCCTTCGAATGCCTGAATCAAGAGTAGGTACCGCGACCGCGGATGCAGGTCCGGAACAATCAATGCCGAGCCGAAAGTCTCCATAAAGGGGTGTTGTTGCAACTCCAGATTGCGCCATTCCTGGACCAGGCTAAGTAGTGGAATTCCGTCGATCTTGACGCGAAATGCAGGGTCGGCGCGCGCAATATCTTCGTATCTTGAAGCGTAAGGCTCTTGATAGATTCCGTTGCCATAGACCTGCACTCGTCTCGCTCGCTTATCGTCACCCTCCTGGCCGGCTATGCCTAGAAGCAGATAGGTTAGACGCTCGGAATGTCCGGATGCGAGGCTAATCACGCGATGGAGTGGTGTTACCCAATCGCGTATGCATTCATCAAAGGTCGCCGGCGACGCCAACTCAACGACTGCAACAGGGCTAAAGGCCATGCGGTGGCGGTAGGGGTCTCCGATCGTGGCAGAGCCGTCGTATTCGAGACGAAATTTTGCCGTCTCGTCATCCCACTCTTGCGAGCTGTCGGGATTCCCCTCAACCGTCCATGTTCCTTCAAGGTGGCGCAGATTAGCTCCTGATGGGAATGTAATAGACTTAAGAGGGGCAACGCCAGCTACGACATCCTGAGCAGTAACCTGAACCTTGATCCAGTCGAATACCAAGTCTTCAAGCTTTCCGATGCCCATGCCTACAAGCGCTGCTCGCGGTATTAATATCGCCTGGTCGTGAGTCCAGATTTCAACCTCGACGGAGAGCAGAATAACGTCCAGTCCACTGACTAATTTGCCGCGAAGCCGCTCATAGAACTTGCGCTGCGGGAAGCCAGCAGACGACCCGCCGTCGCCAACCTTCCATTCGACAGGGACTTCGCTTCCATACATGCGACCAAGCGGGTAGCCGTTGCCGCGCAATTCAAGATCCCCTGTCACGGCAACTTCGGGCCTGCCGTCGTCAGGTAGGTACCAGGTTACCCGGTACTCGCCTGGGTCCAGCTTTACCTTCAGCGGAATGTCGTTCCCAGAGGCCATTCGTATAGCATACGTTGCCCTCTTAGCTTCGTCCGTACACCCCGCTAGCTTCGGAAATGGGCATATAGGAGATCTCGCATTCCGGCCCGAAGGCATGACCTTGACAACAGGGGTCGGCGCCCAGCAACACACCACCCCAGCGAGTGTTCGACCGCCGCGGGCCAGCGTGGAATCGGACCGGACGAAGCTACGTGAGATGCGGTGGGGGTCCGGGGATGCATTCACGCCAGCGGCCGGCCGAGCCGACGGCCCAGCCAAGCTGGCTGCCCGCGCCCGGCGGAGACATCCGCCCGATCTTGAGGATGTACACCCGTGGCGACGACGTGCTCAACGGCACCTACCGACTCCTCGCGATCCAGCGGCTGACCTGAGCCGTCGAGCTGGAGCCCTCGCGGCGGCAGACCGCCCCAATTCAGCGAGGAATAGCGGCCGTTCGAATACAGGTACTGCCCCAGTAAACCGCCGCGAGTTGCACTAGATGCAACAGAGAACAGGACCGATTGTGGCCTGCAGCAGCGAGGGGATCAGGCCGCAGCTGGACGCCGCCGCCAGGCATCCCGATGATCGGCAGGTATGCGCGGACTCGCGTCCGCGGGGTGGGTATGCTCGGAGAGCCCGGTCTCGCCCGTGTTGAACTCGCGTGTCCGGTTTGGCGTCGCAGCAGGAGGGCGGGCATGCCGTTCAAGGGGGGCGCGAAAGCGCGCGTTGTCGCTGCCAACCCGGAAGCCCACTACCGGGACTTGCCGAGACGACCCGGCGCCGTTTCGGGTCTGTGGGCGCACCAGGGCGATCTGCTGCGTACCTACGCCGGTTCGCACCTGGATGACTCGGACCTGGCCCTGGAGCTGCCCACTGGTACTGGCAAGACGCTTCCGGGCCTGGTGATCGCCGATTGGGTACGCCGCAACCGGTCAGGCCGCGTCGCGTACACGTGCCCGACGAAGCAGCTGGCGCAGCAGGTCGCGAAGGTCGCCGCCCGCGAGGGTGTGCCTGTCGTCTTGCTGTCGGGTAAACACGCCAGCTGGAGCACGCAGAACAAGGCCGACTATGAGGGCGCCGCGGCCGTCGCCATCACCACCTACAGCACAATCTTCAACAGCAGCCCGAAGCTCGCCATACCGGATCTGCTGCTGTTCGACGACGCACACGCTGGCGAGCAGTACGTCGGCGAGCAGTACGCCATCAGAATCAGCCGGTACGACAACGAGGCGCTCTACCTGAGCGTCCTGGAGGTACTCGCGCCGGCGATTGACGGCATGCCGTTGCAGCGCCTGCGCGACACCGTCCCCGATCCGGGCATCTACCGCACTGCGCGGCTGGTCGTGCCGCTTAACCATACCGGTATGGTCGGCCGGCTGGATGGTGTGTTGTCGCAGCTTGCGGCACCGTGGTCGTTCCGGTACTCGATGATCCGGGGTGTGCTCCAGGCGTGCCTGGTCTATGTCTCCTACGGTTCCATCCTGATCCGGCCGGTCATCCCGCCGACGGCGGACAACATCGTCTTCTCCGGGGCACGGCAGCGCATCTACCTGTCGGCGACGCTCGGCAGCGGCGGTGAACTCGAACGGGCCTTCGGCCGGGCGCCGATCAGGCGTCTGCCCCTACCGGCGACGACGCCGACGCCCAGATCCGGGCGGCGGTTCTTCGTGTTCCCCGATGTGGTCACCGACGTGGACCCGATGGAGGTCGCGACCGCCATCGTCAAGGAGGCCGGGAAGGCTCTGGTCCTGGCTCCCGATCGGAACACGGCCGTGGCTACGGCAGCCGAATTGGCCCAGCCCGGCTGGCCGGTGTTGACCATCGACGAACTCGGCGACGGCATGGAGCCGTTCGTCGCCGCTGATCACGCGACATGCGGGCTGGCCGCACGCTACGACGGACTGGACCTTCCCGGAGACAGCTGCCGCGTCGTCGTCCTGCATGGCAAACCCGACGCCGACAACCTTCAGGAGCGGTTCCTGTCCGAGAACGTCCGCGCCGGAACGGCGCTGGCTGAACGCCTGCGTACACGGGTCGTGCAGGGCGCCGGAAGATGTACCCGCGGCCCAAATGACTGGGCCGTCGTCGTGATCCTCGGCTCGGACCTCACGACTTACCTCTTCCGTCCCGAGACACGACAGAGCCTCGATCCCGAACTTCAGGCGGAGATCAGTTTCGGGATCGAGAACAGTCGCGATGCCACCGCCGAAGACATGCTCGCCAACGTTCGCACCTTCCTCGCCCAAGCAGACGAGTGGCGAGACGACGCCGAACCGAGACTCACTGAGGAACGCAACGCCGCGACGGTCACGCTGCCAGCCGGCACCGATGCGTTGACCAAGTCCGTACCCGATGAGATCGCGGCGTGTGCCCTCGCCGGAGCCGGACAATGGCGCGAAGCCAGCGCACGCGCCGCGGCGGCCGCCCTGACCCTGGGCGGGGCCGAGGAGCTACGCGGGTACCGCTCGTTTTGGCTCTACCTCGCCGGAGTCTGGGCCGACCAGGCAGGCGTCAACGGCAACGACCCGGCCCAACGTCAGCACGCGCGTGCCCTCATCGCAAATGCGGAGGCAGCGGCGAAGCCAGCCACCTGGATTCGGGACCTGCCACCGCTGCCCGACATGCCGCGCCCGCCGCTCACCTCAGCTGCTGCTGCGGCGGTCGCGACCGTAGCTGCACGCCTGTCGGCCACCACGGCACCGAAGGCCGAGGCCGCAGTGACGAAGATGCTCGCCGGATTGCAGCAACGGACACCGTCACAGTACGAGCCGGAGCTGACCCAGCTCGGCCACCTGCTCGGCGCCGCCGCCGGGAAACCGGCCGGATCGGGACGATGCGATTCCACGTGGTGCTGGAACAACGACCTGTGGATGGCGCTGGACGCCAAGAGCGATCACGAGCCCAAGGGAATGGTGCCACTCAAGGATGTGCGGCAAGCCAACGACCAGTTGCGCATGTTGGCCGCCGACCGCAACACCACGGTCATCCCACCCGACAGCATCGCCGTGATCCTCTCGCCCAAGCCGGCCGTCGACCCGGATGCAGTCATCTCCGCGGAAGCGCACGTGTACCTCGCGCATCCCGATGTGGTGCACGAGCTCGCCGCGACGGCAGGCCGCGCCTGGCACGACCTGTTGGCCGACCGTGCCGGACGGACTGAACAGCAACTACGCGACCTGGTCGCGGACCGGTTCAGCCAAGATGGCCTGCTGCCCGAACAAGTCCGTGACCGGCTCAGCGCATCGGCAGTTAGAACCGCCAGCCCATAGCGCGCCGACCGACCGTCGAGGCCCTCCCACGGCTGGTCTGCCGGAACAGCTCAAACGCTGTGTCCCACTGGGATAGGCATCCGCGGTCCGACCGGCTGGGTACGACGGAAGAATGTCGGTGGTCCATGGCACATTGGGTTGATGTGCGGTCGTTATGCCACCAGCCGGACCAAAGTTCAGTTGACTGAAGCGTTCCACGTTGCCTCCGACCAGGCGGACGAGGTACCTCGGGCGGACTTCAACGTGTCGCCGACGAAGCGGGTGCCGATCGTCTTGACGTCGTCGGCGCCGGACTCTGAAGCGGAAGCGGCTGTACGCCAGTTGCGGTTGGCAACGTGGGGCATTACTCCGGTATGGATGGCCAAGGCCGGCAAGAAGGGCAGGCCGCTGACGAACGCGCGGGCCGAGACGATCGACGAGAAGCCGACCTTCCGCCGCCCGTTCGAGCAGCGGCGGTGCTTGGTGCCAGCCGACGGGTTCTATGAGTGGTTCGCCGAGGCCGGCGGTAAGCAGCCGTACTTCTTCCGGCCGGTGGACGGCGCGGTACTGGCGATGGCGGGCATCGTCGAGTGGTGGCACGACCCGGAGAACAAGACGCTGTGGTTCCCGACGTTCTCGGTCATCACCACGAAGGCGACCGACGACGCCGGGAAGGTCCACGACCGGATGCCGATGACGGTCCAGCCGGACCGGTGGGATGCCTGGCTGGACCCGGGCCTGACCGACGCGGCGAAGGTACGCAGGCTGATGGCAGCCCCGGCGAAGGGCAGCCTTGACATCTTCCCGGTGTCGAAGGCGGTCAACGTCTCCAAGAACAACGGACCGGGGCTCGTCGAGCCGGCCGAGATTGGCTCGTAGCGGGCCCATCGCGGCCTGGCGCGCTATTTCTCCGTGTGCTACCTGCCGCCCGGCGGCTCCCGGCCCCGCCACCCCCAGCGGGATCTCCGTACGGTCGCCGGTGGTGCGTGCGCGCCACGCCGCAGCAAAGTAGGTGCTGCATAGCCGTCTGGCGAAAGTTGGCACCAATTTTCGCCTCTAGTACGGCAGTTACGGATCACCGGCTGAGCTGCCCGTTCTCGATCGCTTCCCGTCGTTTGTAGTGGCTGGCCTTGGCTCGTGCTTGATGTCGTCGTCGCCAGGCGGACCAGACCAGGACGGTGTCGGGTCGGATGGGTCTGGTCAGGGTGGCGTTGATCAGGCGGCGGATCTCGGGCACGGTGAGCGCGATCAGTTCCTCGGTCGCCGGATACGAGATGCGAACTCGTGAGGGCCTGTGCGTGGTGGCGATCGTGATGACCAGGATGGCCAGAGCTAGCATGGCCAGCACGGTGTAGCGGTGCCATTGGGTCCAGCCGCGGCACTGGTACTGGTCCAGGCCGACCTGGCCCTTGGCGATCTGGAAGTTCTCCTCCACCGCCCACCGGGTGCCGGCGACGCGGATCAGCGTCGACAACGCAACCGGGTGGGCGCTCCAGCACAGGTAGAACGCCAGTTCTCCGGCCCGGTTGCGGCGGATCAGGAGGCTGTGGCAGCCGGGTGTGTCGTGGTGGATGCTGATCCAGGCCCAGTCGTAGAACCGGTCGCCTTTGCTGCCGGGTCCGGCTGAGCGACGCTGCCACGCCTGGGCGGACAGCCAGGACTCGGTGACGTCGGCGCGTTCACGGGTGGCGGTGGTGATCTGCGTGTACTGGTTGCGGGCCACGGCCAGGACGTAGCCGACGCCGTGCTCCTGCAACACGGCGCGCAGCCGCGGATCGCGGCCGTAGCATTCGTCGCCGGTGACGAACCCGACCGTGATCCCGGCGGCCAATGCTGCGGTGATCATCTGCGCGGCCAGCGACGGCTTGGTCGCGAACTGCAGGTCATCGGGGACGCCGGCGATCTGGCAGCGGTCGCGGTCATCGATCCAGGACTGCGGCAGATAGATCCGCCGGTCGATCAACGCCCGCCCGTGGGGTGACGCGTACGCCAGGAAAACCGCGACCTGGCAGTTCTCGATCCGCCCGGCGGTCCCGCTGTACTGGCGCTGCACGCCGACCGAACCGGTGCCCTTCTTGAGGAAGCCGGTCTCGTCGACGATCAGGATCGCGTCGGGGTGGCCCAGATGCTCCACGACCAGGTCTCGTAGCTGATCGCGGACGGTCTCGGCATCCCACACCACATCACGTAGCAGCCGCTGCATCCGCGCCGGGCCGCGATGCCCGGCGTGCTCGGCCAGCCACCAGCAGTTCTTACGTGCCAACGGGGCCAGCAGCCCGAGCAGGAAGTCACGCACGGTCAACCGCGGCTCGACCCGGCCGAAGCAGGCCGAGATCCGGTCCACGGCTTGGTCGAACACCCGCCGCCAGCCGGCCACGGCTACGCTGTGGGCGGCAGCCGCCGCCCACCTCATTGATTTGTCCACAACAGACAATGATCGGGCGGCGGCTGTCTTCACGCATCCCAGCAGCTCAGACGAGCTGGCCCGACGTCATCGTCGACTTTGTGGACGCCAGCCCCTATCCTGACGACATGCCGACCGAGGCTTGTCGAGGCTAGCGGGGTGATCCGCTACACGCGTTGCGGCGCGTAGACCTAGGCACCGCCTACCCAAAAATCGCCACCAAGGTCGACATCGGCGCAGAATAGAACCTCCCCGCCACCTGAAGTCAAGGCTTCATCGAGGTCGACATCGACAGCCAGCCGATCGAACCGCAACCCTGGTCAGGCTCTCACTTCTCACCCTCGGCCAGATCATCGTCGGCATCCTCGGCAACACCGCCTACGACCTACTGAAAATGCTCTTGGGCCTCAACTGAGAAGCCGACGTCCTCCATGCCGAGCATCTACGCAGCTCAACGGCCGAACCATAACTGCCGTACTAGGAGGCACTGGAACGGTATTTCGACGCTAGTTGGCGCAGTCCGCTTCGGCGGCGTTCACTATCAGCGGCAGATGGTGGGCGCGACCTGATGATCATAATTTCGCCTTATCATTCGAGACGACACATCCCGTGATGCGGAGAGGGCAACGATGGGCATCCGAGCCGACTTCACAGCAGCCACGCGCCGAATCATTGCGGAGAGGGCGGGATATCAGTGTTCGGTGCTCAAGTGTGGCCTATTGACTATCGGACCCGGAATGCGCCCTCGGCAAACGGTACGCAACGGCATCGCTGCACACATATATGCGGCATCACCAAATGGGCCTCGCGGCACTGGCGGCTTGTCAGACAAAGAGCGGAGCGAGCCCGAGAATGGAATCTGGTGCTGTGCCGCACATGGGACGTCTATCGATTCGGACGATGGGCGAATTTTCTCAGCCGCCCAACTGAAAGCTTGGAAAAGACTTCACGAAGCCCGCAAAGCTGCGGAGGTCAACGGCGGAGCTCTAAATCATGTCGGTCTAGTCGACTCGATTTCCGTTAACTCCGCTCCCGCTGCGGCCCTAGTTGGGAAGACTTTCAATTTAGGGATGCGCAACATCTTTAGTGGGCCGAACGCAAGCGGTAAGTCGGTCTTAACGCGTCTGATTGCAAGCGTCTCCTACCCAGATCATGTGGCCGAGATGTCGCGCCATAGAGATGTCGACATGGAGGTACGCTGGTTTGATCCGATTACGCACGATGTTACCACTAAAGGTAGATCGGGATCAGTGACACATGTGCTGGACGGAAATCCTGTGCCCTACGTTGCCCGGCCTTACAAGACCATTCTGCTGCACTTGCGCCGAGGCATTCAGATTGACAATATTGCTGCACTCTCGCAGGTCTTTGACCTGAGCGCCTCCGCAATGAGGTCGACGCTGAGTCTTCTACCTTCTGAAAGTAGCCTAATTAAAGATGTCCGAATTGACGGAATGCGAGTAGATTTCACGCTCGATGTAGATGGGCGAACGTGGAGATATTCCGAGTACGGAGGGCTACCTTCGGCGTACGAGGGTCTAATCGTCACGGAAATCGCCGGGCTCCATGCGCGTCATCATGCACGCGTCGAACCGACAGTTCTGCTCCTTGACGAGTTCCTCGACAATTACGTTACATCTTGGCAAGTTGAAGCCATTGAGCGGCTTCAGGGGACTGCGGAGCACGCGCAGGTGGCGATCGTCACACACTCCCCACAACTTCTGATCGAAGCCTCGCGAGACTGGTCAATCACGATGCTCGAAGGGGGCACGGCGAACCGCCGGGACAGCTCATTGGACTACGAGGTCGAGACCAGGCAGCATCCCGAAGCGGCGAGCAAAGAAACCGACTAGGTGGTCGTGAACGCAGCTAATCAAAGGTGCCCGCGAAGCTTACCGATCGGCGACATGGGCAACTCTTGTCGTTGCTGAAGTAGTGCTCATGAGACCGTGGAGTGTCGTTTCGACGGCCTGCGCCGGCCCTTTCCCAAGCGGTCAGGGTCGGCGGCGGTGCCAACAAGCGCTGAAATGTGCCAACTACGGCCGAAAGTCGCAGATCGCCGATCTCGCACTCGGCCGACGGCGTACCTGCTAGCATCAGAACACACGTACGAATCGTGCGTCGCTTCCCCGCGGTACCGCGAAGACTGCCATGGGAGGTGGGTGCATTGTCGGCGTTGCCCGCTCGTGACGATGCCCGGATCTCCGGACCCGGCGATGTCGCACGGGCGCTGTCGGTGGTGCGTGAGCGCGCCGCCCAGCGTGGCGTGACAGCGGATCTGCGTCAACCGGTCGGCCTGGCGGTCGACGAGACCGTCCGGGAGACGGTCGCTGTCTCCGAACGCGTCGGTCGGTTGCTGCCCGGTGGTTTGCCAGCGGGGGCGACGGTCGCGATCGGCGCCGGGCAGGGGGCGACGTCGCTGCTGGTCGCCGTGCTCGGCCAGGCAACCAGCGCGGGGAAATGGGTTGGGGTGGTCGGCGTGCCACAACTGGGGCTGGAAGCGGTCGCCGAGGCGGGCGCGGATCTAGAGCGCTTGGCGCTGGTCCCGAATCCGGGCGTGCTGTGGGCCGACGTCGTCGCGGCCCTGTGCGATGGGCTGGCGCTGGTCGTCGTCGCCGCTCCGGTGGGAGCGGCGGAGCGTACGCTGCGCGCCTTGTCGGCCCGCGCCCGCAAGAGCGGCTGCGTGCTGCTGCCGTTCGGCGGCTCGTGGCCGGGTGCCGACCTCGTCTTGGAGCCGGCCGGGCGGCGGTGGCATATGCCGGCCCGGCGCCGGTTGCCGTGCTGCTTCGACCTCGACGTGACCGTGCGCGGCCGGGGCGCGGCGGCACGGCCGCGGACTGAGACCGTGCACCTGCCCGAGTCCGTACCGGTCGGCGAATGCCCGGCCGCCACCATGGCGGCGCGACCGCGGCCGGCATTGCGGCTCGCCGACGCGGCTGATCTTCCTCTTGACCCGGCAGACGATCTTCGTACACTAGTTCGATGAGCTGGGACGATGAGTAAGTGGGAGGGTGCGGCCGACCTGCCGTGGAGCAAGCTCCACGAGCGGCTGGCCGGGATCGGAACCGTCGTTGACCCCCTCGCTGAGTTCGACGGCGGCGACGCGCCCGGGTTCTCCCGCCACCGGCCCGTGTATGAGGCGCCGCCGATCGAACGCCCGGCCACCGTCGTCCCGTACGCCGAACTGCACGCGCACAGCAACTTCTCGTTCCTGGACGGCGCATCGGATCCCGAAGCCCTGGTGCAGGAAGCGGTCCGGCTCGGCCTGTCCGCATTGGCGATCACCGACCACGACGGGTTCTACGGCGTCGTCCGGTTCGCCGAAGCCGCCCGCGAGCACGACCTGGCGACGGTGTTCGGGGTGGAGCTGTCCCTCGACGGCGGCGGGCGTACCGGGATGCCCGACCCGCCCGGCGGGCATCTGCTGCTGCTCGCTGAGGGTCAAGACGGCTACCACGCCCTGGCCGGGATGCTCGGTGACGCCCACCTGGCCGGCGGCGAGAAGGGCCGCCCGGCCTACGATCTGCCCGCGTACGCCGACCGGCTGCGCGGCAACGTGGTGGCGTTGACCGGCTGCCGCAAGGGGTCGGTGCGCCAAGCGCTGCGTACAGGCGGCGCCGACGCGGCGGGCCGAGCGCTGGCAGAGCTGGTCGACATGTTTGGCCGTGATCATGTCGCGGTCGAGCTGACCGATCACGCCAACCCTGGAGACGTACGCCGCAACGATCGCCTCGCCGATCTCGCCGACGCGGCCGGGCTGCCCGTCCTGGCCACCAACGCGGTCCATTTCGACCGGCCCGGCCGCCGCCGGCTGGCGCAGGTGATAGCCGCCGTCCGCGCGACATCCAATGTGGACGAGATGGAGCCGTGGTCGCATACCGCCGCCGCGTATCTGCGCTCCGGTGAGGAGATGGCCGCGCGGATGGCCGATTACCCGTCCGCGGTCGCGTACTCGGTCGAACTCGCGGCCCGGTGTGCTTTCGACCTGAAACTCATCGCCCCGGACCTGCCTCCGTATGACGTCCCGCCGGGCCATGACGAGAATTCGTGGCTGCGCCGTCTCGCGTACGAGGGCGCCGCGGAACGGTACGGGCCGCCGTCGGCGCATCCGGAGGCGTATGCGCAGATCGACCGCGAGTTGAAGATCATCGCCGAGTTGAACTTTCCCGGCTACTTCCTGGTCGTCTACGACATCGTCCAGTTCTGCCGCAGCCATCGGATCTACTGCCAAGGGCGGGGCTCAGCCGCCAACAGCGTGGTCTGCTATGCGCTGCGGATCACCAACGCCGACCCGCTGTATCACCGGCTGCTGTTCGAGCGGTTCCTCGCCCCGGAACGCGACGGGCCACCGGACATCGACGTCGACATCGAGTCTGACCGGCGCGAGGAAGTCATCCAGCACGTCTATACGAAGTACGGCCGCCGGCACACCGCGCAGGTCGCCAACGTGATCTCCTACCGGCCCCGGTCGGCGATCCGTGATGTCGCCCGCGCGTTCGGGTACTCACCGGGCCAGCAAGACGCGTGGAGTAAGGGCCTGGACCGGTGGCACAGCATCGACGCCCAGCAGGCCGACGGGATCCCGGCGCAGGTCGTCGCGTACGCGACCGACCTGCTGGGCGCCCCGCGCCACCTCGGGATTCACTCCGGCGGCATGGTCATCTGCGACCGGCCGGTCACCGAGGTCTGCCCGGTCGAGTGGGCCCGCATGCCCGGCCGCAGCGTCCTGCAATGGGACAAGGACGACTGCGCCGCCGCCGGCCTGGTCAAGTTCGACCTGCTCGGCCTCGGCATGCTGTCCGCGCTGCGGTACGCCTACGAGTTCCTCGGCGACGACCTCGACCTCGGCGAGTTGCACTGCGACGACCCCGAGGTCTACGACATGCTCTGCCGCGCCGACAGCGTCGGGGTGTTCCAGGTCGAGTCCCGCGCCCAGATGTCGACGCTGCCGCGGCTGAAACCCCGCGAGTTCTACGACCTGGTGGTGGAGGTCGCGCTGATCCGGCCCGGCCCGATCCAGGGCGGCTCCGTGCACCCCTACATCCGCCGCCGCAGCGGCCTGGAGCAACCCGTCTACGGCCACCCGCTGATGCGCAACGCCCTGGAGAAAACCCTTGGCGTGCCGCTGTTTCAGGAGCAGATGATGCAACTGGCGATCGACGTCGCCGGGTTCAGCCCGGCCGACGCCGACCAGCTGCGCCGCGCGATGGGCTCCAAACGCTCGATCGAGAAGATGGCGAAGATCAAAGACCGGCTGTATGCGGGGATGGCCGCCAACGGCATCGCCGACGACGTCGCCGACGACATCTACCTCAAACTCGAAGCGTTCTCCTCCTACGGTTTCCCCGAGTCACACGCCATCTCCTTCGCGTTCCTCGTGTACGCCTCAGCGTGGCTCAAGCGCTACCACCCGGCCGCGTTCCTGGCCGCGCTCCTCGGCGCGCAGCCGATGGGCTTCTACTCACCACAGTCCCTCGTCGACGACGCCCGCCGCCACGGCGTCGAGGTACGCCGGCCCGACATCAACGCCAGCGGGGTTAAAGCCACCCTCGAACATGACGCGCGTACCCGGTGGGGCTCCGCGGCCGGCGAGCCACCGTCACGGTGGGGCTTGGGCGGGCCGATCGTGCGTCTCGGCCTGGACCAGATCCGGGCGCTGGGCGAAGACACCGCGCAGCGGATCGTCGACCAGCGCGACATCAGCGGTCCCTACACCGACATGGCCGACCTCGCCCGACGTGCCCGGCTGACCCGAGCGCACCTGGAAGCCCTCGCCACCGCCGACGCGTTCGCGGCGTTCGGCCTGGACCGGCGGGCCGCGCTCTGGGGAGCGGGCGCTGCCGCTCTCGACACACCCGACAAGCTGCCACGCACCATCGCCGGTGTCGACGCACCGACTCTGCCTGGCATGGACGACGCCGACAAGCTCATCGCCGACGTGTGGGCCACCGGACTCTCACCCGACAGCCACCCGATCCGCCTCGTCCGCCACCGCCTCGACGCCGCCGGAGCCCTGCCCGTCGACCGGCTCCGCTCGGTCCCGCACGCGACCCGCATCCTCGTCGGCGGCCTGGTCACGCACCGCCAGCGACCCGGCACCGCCGGCGGCGTCACCTTCCTCAACCTCGAAGACGAGACCGGCATGCTCAATGTCGTCTGCTCACCCGGCATGTACGCCCGCTACCGCCGGGTCCTCACCCGGCACAACAGCCTGGTCATCCGCGGCAGTCTGGAATCCGCCTCCGGCGTACTGAACCTCGTCGCGGACAAGGTCGAACCGCTGGCTATCGTGACCAGCCCCGCCAGCCGTGACTTCCGTTGACGTCGACCATCCGGTGTGGACCGGTTCGGCGCGATGCAAGCTCCTGTTGCTGTTGACGCGCCAACAGGGTATGTGTTGGCATGTCAACAGCATCGTTGTACACGACCGGCGAGGAGGGGTGGTCATGGCGCGGTTCAGCACTCGGCAGGAAGTCATCGAGCAGGAGATCCTGCCGTCGTTGGACGAGGGCGACTTCGACGTCGATGGCATCTTCGCGAAGGCGTACCAGTGGGCGGTCGACACCGACGCCGACGGCAACGAACTGCTCAACACCCGTGGCTTCGAGCTGGCCGTCAGCGAGGAGGAGTATTGGCGGATCGTGGCCGAACACGATCGTGAACTGGCCTGAAGGAGTCTGGTTGGCTCACTGTCCTCGGTGGACTGATTGCGTGAGGCGAGGGAGGAGCAGCGTGCGAAGGAGCGAGCTGGAAGCGTGGCTCGGCCCGGCTCTCGACGAACTGACCAGAGCGCAGATCACGGCGCTACAGCGCGAGGCGAGAATCGTCGCGCAGCGGTTCCCCGATGTCGACGACGCGGATCTGGCCGAAGCAGCGCTGTCGGCCGCCGTCCAGTACATCCTTGGGGAGACCACCCTGGAGTCGGCCGGGCATGCCCGCAACCTGGCCAAGCGCGCCGAGCAGCGCGCGTACGCCGCACTCCAGCAAGTCGTGATCATGGAGCAGCGGCGTACTGGCATCTCCGACGTCGCAGCCAGCAAAGCGTCCGGCGCGGACAGAGGCACCATCCGGAAGATGACCGGCAAGGTACGCGCCGACCGACGCCCCGACCTGGGAACCAGCACGCGATAGAGAGCATGCCCATAACTCGGTAGCCGCGTCGAAGGTGGCAGTAGGCGCTGCCTTCCGATCTGCTCCCACTGGCAAACGACCGCGGTTGCCGTGTGGAGTGCCGAGGACACGAGGTTCGTCAAGTCACCATTCCGCCGCAGGGTTGGCCAGTTCATTGTCCGTTCTGCTCCGCCAGTCCAACCGCGGCAGCAAGTGCAAGTTCTGCGATCGCTACAGCGTCGGTCAGCACAGACGAAGCGTCGCCGAGTAACGATCCTTCGCCGAGCGCTGCCCGTTTCACGATGGCATCCAATGCTGCCTGTTGCACCGGGTCCAGCTGAAGGGTTGTGCGATAGCCGTAGACTTCGCGGGCCGCGTAGCCGTCCGCGGCGTCCAGGGCCTCGGTTGCTACTTGGTACAGGAGGTCTTGCGCGGTGGCCGGGTGACTCGCTGCGGCGAGGGTGACGGTGGTGAGTCCCCAACGGATGCGGTAGACGGCGTACCCCTCGATGGACTCATACGGTGCCCGAAACCGGTCGATCATGGCGTCGAGCGTCGAGACGCGGGCCGATGGTTGGGAGCACATCGCAGCCAGGCACGAGGCCACTTGCTGCTCCCATGCTTCCGTGATGGTGCTGCCGTGCAGGACCGTGCGGGCTTGGTCGGGGTCGTCGTCGAGTAGGTGGGCGACGATGTCCGCCTGGCGGCCTTCCATGAGGTGCAGCCCGATGCCGCGGAGGCTGCTGGCGTGGCGTACTGCTTCGGGCCATCGCCCGGCCAGCGTGTGGATACGGATTCCTTCGGTGACGTATTGCATCCAGGCCCATTGGTGCAGTCGTCGGAGTTCGTCCTGCGGGCCGGTCAGGTTGGCCATCGGCAGCCGTTGTCCGTCAACGGTGAGGTCATGGTTGGCGGTGACGGCCTGGTACATGGCGCGCAGCAGGTCCAGGGTGGGCTGGCCATCGCCGGCTCGGATCTGGAGCCGGGCGAGGTTGAGGACGGGTTCGAGCAGGTAGCTTGCGTGCAGGATGGTGAGGGCGTCGAGGCGTCGGTAGACGTTGATGTGCCGCCAGCACCATCGCCGGGCCAGATCCGGCATGCCGCAGTCGCTGGCGATCAGCGCGGCCAGGTTCAGCGCGTGGGCTGCCTTGGCCATCATGTCTTCTGGGCCTGCGGCGGCCTGGGCGGCGATCGCCGCCACGTCCGTGACGCGTTCGGCCAGGGAAGGACACGCTGGTCGTGGCCGGCCGGTGAGCGGGAATCGACGTACGGCGGCCGCGATGGTGGTGGGGTCCATGGTCAGCTCCGGGGGAGGATTGCTTCACGTGCCGCGTGGGCGAGAGCGGCCTGGGTCGTCGCGGGCAGGCCGAGCCGGTTCCAGTGGAAGATCACGATGTGGCTGGCGATGCGCCTTAGCCCGCGGTGGAGTTGTCCGGCGTGGGCAGCCGCGGCGAGTTCGCGTCCGGTGTCTGCGTACGCGCGGTGCCAGGGTGCGGCACCGGGTGCTGTACCGTCGGGGCCGAACAGCGAGTTGTCGGGGTCGCTGCCGACGGCGAGCAGGCCGCGTACGTTGCCGATGAGGACGTCCAGACGCGGTGGATCGATCGCTGGAGCGGGGCGCATCGCGGCGACTTGGGCGAACACGTCGCCGCGCTCGAAGTGGTCCAGTTCGGCGGCGTCGAGGAAGGCGCCGATCAGCAGCAGCGACAGTTCCCGCCGGCCGTAGGTGGGCGCCGGTTGGCGCAGGTGTTGCAGGACGCCGCGGCTGTCGGCGCAGAACAGACCGTGGACCGCCTGTATCGCGGCCGGGCCGCCGAACGCGTAGGTTTCCGGTTCGTAGATCGTCGGCCACCACCGCGAGCTTGCGTCGGTCGCGGTGAATTCGTCCAGAGCGCGATTCACGGCCTCGATGTCGGGGTCGGCGAAACGCAGGCGCCAGCACGGGTATTTGCGCAGGAACCACCAGCCGCTGATCGCACCGTCGTGCTGGAGCTGGTCGAGCGTTGGCCCCAGGCGGTCGGCCGCAAGGTGTTCGGCCCGGTGCCAGTCGGAGAATTGGACGCGTACGTCATACCACTGGCCCTCGGCGCGGTGGTGCAGCGCTGCGAGTCCGGCGGAGTGATAGGCGTCGGCGGCGTCGGTCAGCTCGGCCGCGTCCACCCGGGTCGCCGCAGCGACGGTCGTCAGGACCGCACCGGCGAGTATCTGCTGGACGGCGGCCGCGAGTGACGTGGGGGTCAGACGATCAGCAGACATACATCCCATCCACTATGGACGTACCCGTTGGTGGCGGTCTCAGCGGCGAGGAGGATTCCGGCGGAACCGTTCAACAGTCCGGGTTCGGCGACGGCCGGCCCGGCTGCGGCAGTCGTGTGCAGGCCGGCGGCCAGCGCAGGCAGTCGCCCGGCCAGCGCGCTGCGGGGGGCGTCCTCGGCTGCGCGGTAGACGGTCTGGTAGACGCCGGCAAGGCCATGGCACAGACCAGCGTCGGTGGGCCAGTCGACGTCGTAGCGGGTAAGGCATTGCAGGAGAACCGTTTCCGCATCGGCGCTGCGGGTCGGGTTGCCGGTGGCGGTCGCGGCGAGGTGCAGAGCGCGGGCGATGCCGGGGGTGCCGTAGCACCACGACGCCCGGCCGGGCGTCTGATCGACGCGACCGGTGTGCAGCTCTTCGGCGGTAAGCCATTGCGGCCACCAGGTGCGGCCGTCCGGGGTCTCTTGGCGCCACCGGGCGAACCAGTCGGTGAGCCGTTCGATGGCCTCGGCGTGGTCGTCGACGACGTGGCCGTGGCGCATCGCGAGGGCCAGCAGGGCCAGGATTCCGGCCGCACCATGGGCCATGCCCAGGTTCGCGTGCCCGCCGGGGGTCGGCATCGTCGGGTCCGGGTTCTCGGCCGTCCACCAGCCGGGCCGTGGTACGTCGTCGCGGACGCCCGGACGGGTCAACGCGACGAGGTAGCGCAGTACGTCGGCGAAGGCGTCGCTGCCGGGCAGGCGTCGCAGCATGAGGGCGCCGATGCCGGTCAGCCCGTAGAACAGGTCGAACTCGTGCAGCGGTGCGGGGTCGCCGGACCGTGTGCGTGCGGCCGCGTCGGTGAGCTTGGTCTGGGCGATGCGTAGCACGTGCGGGTCAAGGCGGGCGGCGGCGGGCCGGTAACGCTCGTCGAACGTTGCGGCACAGTGCAGAAGGAACGCCAGGGCCGGCGCGCCGTAGAACAAGCCGGTGTGGGGGCCGCCGTCGATCGGCCCGCTGACGGCGGCCTGAATGTGCTGGTGCGCCAGCAGTCGCGCGGCAGGATCGGCGCAGGCCCGTTCGAGGGACGCGAGCGCGATCCCGGGGGCTCCACTGGCCAGAGATTGACGCAGGGCGTCGGGACCATCGAAGGCCACAGGCGCGGCCGTGGGCGTACTCATCGCAGTACCGATCGGGCCAGGCAGCGCAGCGCGGCGGCCCGCACGAGCCGGTCGGTGGTCTGCTCGAAACCCGGATCGATTCCCAACGCCCGGATGTGGTGGTCACGCAGCAGCGTCGGGAGCACCGTGGCCGGGTCGCGCTGCGCGGCCACGGCGTCGAAGTAACGGCGCAGGACGACGCTTCGGTCCCGCCACGTGTCGAGGACCTTGTCTGTACCGGCCGGCCGCGGCGATGAGCGGGTCTCGGCTGGGCCGATGGTGCTGTCGGCCAGTTGGAGGGTGTGCTCGTGCAGGGCGCGGTCCAGCGGCCCGGTCTGTTGCGGAAGAAGGCGCACGAGGGTCGCGTACCCGGCGGGCGGGTCGGCCGCGAAGCCGGCGGCGATCCAGAGCATCGACACCGCAGCGAGTGCCTGTGCGGGGATGCCGCTGGTGTCGGCGGCGGCGATCTGGGCGATGACGCATGCGGTGTCCGCGGCGAAGACCTCTTCGGCGGCGGTCAATGCCGCGTCGTGGCCGTAGCGGCCGAGCTGGTCGTGGTACGGCACCAGAGTCAACCCGCCGGGCAGGCCCCGCCTGGCCATGGTGTCGGCGAACGCCGCCAGGCCGGCCGCCGCCGTCGCAAAGTGCTCGGGCGAGGACAGCCGCAGCGTCACGGTGAAGTGCTGGTCGGCGTCCAACCGCACCAGATCGCGGCGGCGGCGAATCCACCACCGAGAGACAGCCGGGCCGAGCGACGCGACGAGAGCGGGCAGGTGGGCGATGACGGCGTCGAACCGCGCCGGGTTGCCGGCCAGCCGCGCGTGCACCACATCGGAGTCGCCGGGCAGGTAGCGGCGGCCCGCCGGTGTGATCGGCGGCAGCGGCCGCGGTGCCGGGGCCACGGGGACCATGGGGATCAGCAGTTCCGCCGGACGGCCGATCCAACCTTGGTCCGTAGGCATGGCGTCCTCGCGTAACTCCACCCGATCGGTCTTCGCGAGCCGGCTGCGCAACAAGGCCCGATCCAGACGGCGCGTCAGATCCAGCGGTTGACGCAGTTCGCCGTGACACAGAACCACGTGTTGCGGTGCCCGCCATCGCTGTCGCCACACCGCAAGCGCCTCGTCCCATCCGGAGCTCGCCGGGCCGGGCAAGTCGGCAGCGGACAGCAGCCAGCGGGCGGCGGACAGAACGGTGCGGCCGTAGCGCACACGGGGTAGGTACGGCAGGGTCCGGGCCGCACCTACGTCGAGCGGGCCGACGATCGCGGTGCGGGCGTCGGCGACCTCGGCCAGGAACCGTGCCAGCGGCGGACTCTGGACCATGGTGTCCAGCGCATGCGGGATGTGGGGGATGACGCGGCGGCCGGTGGAGATCTGAACCAGGTACATCTGGTCGGCGTCGGCGGTGACGGCCAGATCGTCGAGGCCCATCGGGTCGCCGGTCGGATGTTCGGCGAGCGCCACGATGTCGGGCAGTAGGCGGCCGGTGCGGGTGACGTTCTCGTTGTGGGGGCGCCGCGGCGGAAACGACAGCTGCACCGCCACCGCTGCACTGTCTTGCATTGGCGCTGTGCAGGCGGCGACCAGACGGGCGCGGTCGGCGTCGTCGAACAGGTACGCGAAGCGCCCGGCCATGCTGGTCGGCAACGGCGGCGAGGCGGCCAGCTGAAGCTGGAAGTCCCTGCGGTCCAGCGCCGCCGACGACGCGGCGTACACGCTCACGCCGATCTCGATGCGCGGCGGTGCGATCACATCCGCGGGGTCGCCTACGGTCAGCGCGGTGACGTCGTCGTCGGTCAGCGCGATCTCGTCCAGCTCATCCAGCGCGGCCCGCTGTACCAGGGCCAGAAAGACCGCGTCGCGTTCGGTGATCGCTCGCCAGCTCGGGTGGGCGCGGGGCGCGCCGAGGTACCCGGTCGGAAGTCCGAGTCCGGAGTCGGCCACCAGCTCGCGGACCGGCACCAGCGCGCCCTGGCCGTAGGTGGCCCGGAACCGAGACCGGTAGTCCTGCCATGCAGTGGACCCGAATGGTTTCGTCGACAGCCGCAACAGCACGTCCGCGGCCCGCACTGCCTCCGTCAGCACGTGCTCCGGGATGCGGGCCGTAGCGTCGAGGCGGGTGTCGACGGCCAGGACCGGCGTACGCCCGGCGAAGATCCTGCGCATGTGCCGGGCCGCCGAGGCGCGCACCGTGTACGCCTGGGCTGGTTCGGTCAGCGTGTTGTGGTCGTCGAGAATGTCGCGCACGGTGTCCAGCTCGCCGAGGAGCGGCGCGACGTCGGCGAGCTGGCGGCCGCCGGCGGCGGTGGCCGCGTCGATCACGTGCCTCAGTGCGTCGACGTCGGTCACCGGTGCGCGCAGGCTGGTGATGAGCGAACCGTTGGCTACCAGCGTGTCGACCACCCCGGCGATCTGTTCCGCGCTGGCGGCGGGAAATCGGGCTGCCAGTTGAGCGGCGAGCGCATCGACCTGGATCGGAGCAGTGGCCAGCGTCAGCGCTGCCGCCACCGGGGCGGTGTAGCGGACCGAGGCTTCCCGCAGCGGCACCGCTGTTCCGGCGTCGATGTCCGCCCGGCGGGCCGTGTGGACGCGTCCGTCGCGTATGACGCTGGTGTTGTCCGCGACGACCATCAGCTGGCGGCGTAGCTGCGGATGCCGCTCCAGCCGGTCGATGATCGCCGCCAGCCACTCGCTGTCGGCGCGGGCGATCGTGCGATGGCGCCGCCCGATCGTGACTTCGGTCGGACCGACCGAGGCCAGGGCGACGCCGGCGAACACCCCGAACGGTGTGGCTCGGCCCTGCCATCGCAGCAGATAGCCGGCGACGGAGGTCACCGCCCGGCGGAGGTCCTTAACCGTTGCAGCGGACCTGGCAAGAAGCCGGTCGACCGAAGCGGCCAGGGTCGAGCTGGCCAGGGTGATGGAGTCGCGAACATCGTCGCGGGCCCAGGTCTTCGCGAGCCACGCCAAGCCCTCGGCCCGGACCGCGGCGTCGTCGGCCAGATCCATGCCGCACGGCACGTCCAGGTCGCCGGGGTCGGTCGAGGCGCGCAGCATGACGATGCCGGTGTGCCGGAAGACGGGCGGTACGGACACGACGAGCGCCTCCTCAACAGCGATGAACGCGCTGTCGGCGCCCTCACCGGGACGCCGACAGCATCGTCACAGACCGACCGGAGCCGGATACGGGTCGATCGAGACGGGTCAGGTCGGGTCGCTGGACTTGGTCGCGCAGGCACTAGTGCTACAGCTACTTCCGCAGCCGTCGCTGGTGCTGCACATCATGACGACCAGCGGCGTGGTCGACTCGACGACTCGCATGTCGAGCGCGAACAGATCGTCGTTGTCGGGTGCGGCGGGGCCGAGGCCCGCCGTGGGGTCATACACCGGGTACGCCAGCGCCCAGTTCGACAGCGGGCTCCGGTCGGCGTGGCTCTCGGGTGTGGTGGAGGCGTCTGCGCGGCCGGGGTGTTCCAGCACAGGCATCGTCGTCACGCTCCTCGCGTTGGATGAAACGAAGGGTGGTACGCCCAGCCCGCCGGCTACGCCGCCGAGGGCCAGGAGATCGTGAGCAGGCCATGCGTCTTCTCCAGCTCGGCCACGACGCCAGAAAGGTCGCCGGGCCCGCCGTCGTTCGGCCAGTACGCAAACGTCGGAGCCAGCCCGCCTCGGGCGTACTGATCCCATGCCTGCATCTGGCCGGTCATCGCTGCGGCAGCGTCGCGTCCGTGCCGGCCGTACGCTCTGGCGCCGAGTTCGTAGCGCGACTCCTCGCCGATCCGGCGTAGCGCGAAGTACGCGAACGAATCTGCGTAGACCACTGCGAACGGCAGCCAGTTCGACTCGGCCTTCAACTCGGTGCCTTCGTCCGTCGCGAGCAGGCAGAAACCCGGGAGGAAGCCGGCCATCCACAGATGCAGGTCGGCGAACGGCTCGCTGCCGCCGACGAACACCCCCGACCAGGCTTCCGAGCGTTCGGTGCCCAGCACACCATCCAAGGCGTGCACGTCGTCCGGTACGCCGACATCGAACCGAAGACTCACCGCGTGCCCCCGGGCATCGGGCAGCCGGAAGATCCGCTCCGGCCGGGCGTCGTCACCCTGGACCGGTACGAACCCAGCGAGCTCCGTCGACGTACTGACCAGGTGGTCGCCGTCGCGGCGGAAAGCGATCGTGCGGGTTACGCCGTTCATACGCAGTGGCACCACGATCACTCCGGCCGGGCTGAGGTGATCGAGCAGCGCGGGCGGGATGTCCCACATCCCGACCGTCACGATGATCGCGTCGAATACGCCCGCATCGGGCACACCGCGCGCCGCGTCGGCCTGCACCACCCGGACCCGGCCGCCGTAACCAGCCGCCTCCAGCAGCTCCGCCGCTCGATCGGTGATGTCCGCGTCGATATCGACGCTGACGACGTCCCCGTCCGGACCGACCACCTCGGCCAACAGTGCCGCGTTGTAACCGCCCGACCCGATCTCCAACACGCGCATGCCCGGCCTGACCTTGGCCTGCTCGATCATCCGCGCCTGAATGTAGGTTGCACTCACCGACGAGAGATGCGCCCCATGCTCATCAGTCTTGGTGATCACCGACCGGTCAACGGCATACACCACATCCAGCGGCGTACCAGCGGGAACGAAAGCATGCCGAGGGACCGTCCGAAACGCCGCCTCCACCTCGGGCGAGACGATCATTCCTTCGGCGACCAGGCGCGCAACCAACTCATCCCGGGCCGACTCTCCTCGCCTGGCGTGGTCGGTGACTTCAGCCGCGTACATCAACTCTGCGCTCCTGTCTCGATGCTTCATGGTCTGACGTAGGACTAACGACTCGCGATCTCTCGACCTGAGCTGCCTTGTTTCGAGGAGTAGGCGCAAGTGACTTTCGCTGCCGCCATGGCGGGAGTTGATCAGGTAATACGCCAACGGGAGTACTGCGGAGGTGGTTGCGTGGCGACCGCGCCCTGCGTTGCCGCCTGACTTTGCTTCATCGGTCGACGCTATTCATTCCGGCACGGGTAGGTAGCGCGGCAATCCCCGCATCACGCATGCACTCTCCTGGAGAAGGCTCTCGGGCCAGTGCCCGACTTCTACCTCAATTTCGCCCGGAAGCATGATCATTATCTATGCCCTGATGAATACAACCCTTACTGTATTCATCGACCAGAAAGTGCCCTGGCTACTTCGGGTGCTCAGGAGGTCGAGTGGCGGAGTGCGCCCAGGTAAGGGGCAAATGATCGAGCAAGGCTTTCTAGGACGAGCCGTCCCTTTTCGGCGGTGGCGAGGGATGGCTGGCCGATGACTCCGCTCTTGGTGTATGCCTTCATGCCATGGGTCAACAGGAGGGCGCGTCGGTCAAGTCCGTCGTGATCTGCGGTGGTATACGACGGCCGCACCAGCTGTGGATCGATATGAAGTAGCAGTGAGGTTTCGATTTCGCCGGCGTGCATGTCATCGTGGGCGTCGGTCGAGAGCCCGGCGGCAACTCGTGATGCGGACCAGTCGTCCCGTCCCGGGTAGAGGGCCGCGCAGGGCCCGCTGATCGTAAGCTCTTGCACGACGTTGCTCAGAACGTAGTTGCCGCCGTGCCCGTTGACGATGGCTAGCCGCTCGATTCCTGAGCTCCGCAGCGAGCTGAAGATGTCCATGATCATGTTGTGGAGTGTGGTTGCACTGATGCTGACGGTTCCAGGCCACCCGGCGTGTTCGTGAGAGCATGCGATCGTGATCGGCGGCAGAAGTAGGACGCCGCTGTAGCGGGCGGCTATTGCCGATGAAATGGAGCAGGCCACCAGCGTGTCGGTGCTCAACGGCAGGTGATCGCCATGCTGCTCGAAGCTGCCGATCGGCAGGATGGCAACATCGGGCTTTGCTGCGGTGACGTCGGACGATGCCGCCACGGTGATGATGTCCATGCGCCTCAGCTTGCCTCGCGGCCCTCGGCTGCGTTCCACCGGGCTCGGAGCTGTTCGTATCCAGTGACGCTGAGTAGACGCTGGTCGGAGATGAGAGGCCCTATCACCCGCTCAGTGCGACGCGACTGAGTCTGGTCGGCGAGGTCGAGTGCGATGCGCCCCTGAGCGATGGCTTGCTCCGGACGCCCGGAATTCAAGTACGCGATGCTGAGGTTCGCCCGAAACAGCCCTTCGTCCAATCGCTGGGGCGAGGGCCACGTCCGAAGGACATCCTCGAAGATGGCGGCCGCCGCGACGGCTTCGCCCAAGGAGAGCAGACATTGCGCCTCGTGAGCCCGGATGTACTCCGGTGTGCAATGCGCGGCGACTGCGCGATCCGTAGGATCCGAGGCGCCCGCTTCGTCGATTAGCGAGGCAGCGGCTCGGAGGTGTCCTAGAGCTGTCGGTCGTTCACCGATAGCAGCGCGGGCCTGGGCCGCTCTGATGAGGAGCAGTGCCCGTACTCTTGGCGGTAGCTTGGACTGTTCGGTGGTATTAACCAGGTTCAACGACACTCTTGGCTGACCAGCCTCAGCCGCACGTTGTGCGCGACGCATCACAACGTATGCGCCGAATGTCGCGTCAGATGCCTTCGCGGCCAGCCGCCCCGCCTTCTGAAGCCAAGCGGCCGCGACCGCCGACTCGTTGGTGTTGTCAGCGATCCAGCTTCCGAACTCCAGCCAGCGTGATTGGGACCGCAGGAAGTCAAGGTGGACTCGCCCCGACGTCTTACCGCCATAGTGGGAGATGACGTTGACTTCTGTGGAAACGATTCGCATTAGGTCATGACCGCCTGCGGCGTTGCGGGAAGAAGCCAACACGCTCAGGAGGTCGTTCCAATGCTGGACGAGCTGCGGGTTGGCAACCTGAGGCCGCCGGGCGGCCCGGCGTTCGACATCGGCTTCGTCCCACAGTTCGATCAAGCGTCCGTCGGCAGCTAGGACCCGATCGAGAGTCTCGGCGATCCGTCGAGTCGGGCGCCGGTCAGCCCGTTCGTATTTGGCAAGTGCATCTGGCGAGGCTGGAAGTTCCGGCGCTAGCTGTGCGAGGGACAGGCCGCGATCTGCGCGAAGATCTCGCAGGGCGGCTCCGAACCGATGCTGGGCGGAGAGCGTGGGATCGAGCGACGCTGGTGCCTGTGGCATGACGCACCATCCTTCGGCTCCTGGTTCATATCGAGGCAAATGATAGCCCTATGAGGCTCCGCCGCGCCATCGCATCACGACCAGGCGTAGGACTGCGTGCCGCTCGTGCTACCAGGAAGAGCCCTAATCGCCGGAAGCCAAAGACGCCGGAGTCTCCGTGTCGCTTTCGCAAGCGCAGCGAATACATCTCGGAATGTATTCATTCAAGGTATCGCCTCGGATGAGCTCAGTAGGCCAAATAGATGCGTGTCCTGACGTCATCAATGGCGAAGCGGGAACACCCGTCCACGATGTCCTGAACTGAGGGAGCCGTCGGTGTCGAAGATTGCAGGCGTGGTCTTGCATTGCAGGCGGTCGCGGACCGCGCTGAAGAAGCGTCGGGTAGGAAGGTCACGGCCGAAACCCATAGGGCGCCCAAACCAGCCCAAATTCAGCCGCCTGGCCTTGAGTATCGAGAGCCCGGTATGACGAGGGTCTTGGCGCTGCGGACCCTGGGGGCCCCCGCGTTGTGGGTGTACGCCGTGGGGGCATCTTCGCCGATGACGGTGCTCGTGGGTGGGTTGCCGACGATGTATGCGTCGAGTGGTGTGGTGGGTGTGCCGGCGGGATTCTTGTTGATCACCCCGATCTTGCTTGCGTTGCTGGTGGGCTATGTGGCGGTGACGCAGCAGGTACCGCATCCTGCGGCGTTCTATGCGGTGGTTGCTCAGGGGATTTCGCCGACGGCGGGGATCGCGGCGGGTTTCGTGGGTCTGCTGGGGTACAACGCGATCGGTATTTCTCTGTACGGCCTGCTGGGCTACAACCTTTCGCAGCTGGCGGGCAGTTGGTGGGTGTGGGCGTCGGCGGCGTTGGCGTTCGTGACGTTGCGGGGGCTGCGTAGCGGCGGCCGCAACGCGAAGATCATGGGCTGTTTCCTCGCCCTGGAGCTGGGTGTGCTGCTGGTCTATGTGCTGGCCGCGTTCGCCAGCCCGGCCCGTGGCCACGTCGAGTTCGCGAGCCTGTCACCGGCGAAGCTGTTGGTGAGCGGGGTCGCGATCGTGCTGGTCTTCATGTTGGCGGCCATGACGGGCACCGAAACACCGGGCGCCCACGGTGAAGAGGCGCAGCCCGGCGCGGCGCGCCGGGCGACGCTCATCGCCGCCGCGGTCATGGGGCCGATGTACGCGTTGTTAGCGTGGGCGATGGCCGTGCACGCAGGCAGCGATCATGTCGTCGACTCCGCCGGCGCATTCCTCGCCGGCCATGGACCCGGACCGCTGGAGCTGCTGGGAGCTGTCTACGGGTCGGCCGTGACGCACATCAGCAATCTGATCTTGGTGACGAGCATCGTGACGGCGATGATCGCGTTCCATTCGACCGGTGCCCGGTACACGTTCGGGATGGCCCGCGAGGGTGTGCTGCCGAAGGGCTGGGCCGCGGTCGGGCGGGGTGAGCGTGACGGTGCTCCGTGGGCGGCGTCGTTGGTCCAGACCGTGATCGCATCGGGGGTGATCGGCGGCTGGGTGGTGCTGGGCTGGTCGCCGATGGTGTTGTTCACGTGGCTGTCGACGATCGGAGCGGTTTCGATCTTGACGTTGCTGGTCGTGTCGTCGGTCGCGGCGTTGAAGTTCTTCAACTCCGGCGCCGGTGGTAACGAGGGCGTTTTCGTGCGCCGGGCCGCGCCGATGGCCGGGTTGGTGTTCGGGTTCCTCGTTCTGGCGATGGCGTTGACCAACGTCAACGCGCTGTTGAGCCTGCCGCCGGACTCACACCTTTCCCTGTTGGTACCTGGCGTGATCGTGGCGGTCGCCGTGATCGGCGCAATGTGGGGGCGGACGCTGCGGCGGGATCGGCCGCAGACGTGGCAGGGCACGGGCGCCACGATCGCTGATCCGGTGACGGCCGATGTGACGCGCCTGCATGAGCTGGAGATGTGATGGCCGACTACACCTCGACTACCTCGCCCTACCTGGCGGCCGCACAAGCCCCGGCCGGGCAGCGGACCGCTTCTGCGGCGACCGACGGGGAACATCAGGCGCACGCCGGTCGTGAGCCGCAGTGGATCGCGGACTTGCGCCGCGCGGCGGTCGATCGGGCGAAGCTCGGCGCGGTCCGGCATGCCCGCAACGTGTGGGAGCTGCGGCACCGGGATCCGTTGTGCCATCACGGTCTGGCGCTGCTGTACACGCAGCCCGAAGTCGACACAGTTCGGGCACGTAACGTCCCGCCCCGCCAGCCGGCGCCGATGCGCACGGCCATCACGTCCGCGTGGCGGTACTGGCTGGCCGGCCCGGAAGTCGAAGACCTGCCCAGCCTGCTGTTCAAGCTTCACCAGGAGATGGCACCGCGCCTGCTGGAACCGGGCTTTGACGTCCGCGACTGGCTGACGTTCAAACCCGACCCGGGCATGCAACCCGATGCCGTGTACGCCGGCATCGCGGCGGTCAGCCTCGACCTGCCAGACCGGCCGTGGCGGGAAGCCAGGCCGACGATCCGCCGGGGGGAGGACATCGCCTCGTACGTGCGCGTCGTGCTCACCGACGGCACGTTGGTCGCGCTGCTGCGTAAGGGATACAACGACTTCAACCATGTCCGGGTGCAGTCGACGCACAACCTCGCCTTCGCCGACGGGGCCGCTCCCTACCCGCTGCGCCGGATGACGGCGTCGGAGATGGTCCCCGATCGCGACGACGACAGCGACCCCTTCAAGTGGCTGATCGCCCTGGGCGACACCTGCGCGCAGGCCGACAACCGGCGCGTGGTCGGCCGCCAGCCGGGCGGCCGGCGATGACCTTTCCCGCAGTCGACCCCCATCTCACCCTCGCGGCGGTGGCTGAGCGCTGGACGGCAGGCCGGCGTACCAACATCGCCTTTCCCGGCGCCTACGATCTCGGCCCCCTGATCGACCAGCATTTTGCGGCCGCAGGGCTGTGGAGCCAACTGGGCAACAACATCGGCTCCCCGTACGACGACGGGCACGGCCACGACCATTCCAAACCACAGGAACGCCAGGTCGTCGACCTGCTCGCCGACATGTTCGGTGCCCCGGCCAGCCGGTGGGGGTACGTGACCAGCGGCTCGACCGAATCCACCCTCCACGCCCTCTACGACGCCAAACAGCAGCTTCCGGGACTGGTCGTCTACACCTCCGCCGACGCCCACTACTCGGTAGTCAAGCTGTGCGTGCTCCTACGCCTGCCGTGGGTGATCGTCGAGGCGACCGACGACGGCCGCATCGACCTGGCCGACCTCGGGCAGGAGATGGGCCGCCGCCGCGACCAACCAGCGATGGTCGTCGCCACGGCGGGAACGACCATCACCGAGGGGTGCGACGACGTGGCCGCGATCGCCGACCTGTGCCACCGGTACGCGCGCGGCCGGTGGCGCCTGCACGTCGACGCGGCCCTGGCCGGCCCGCCACTCGGCCTGCTCCCGGCGTCGGTCCGGCCGGCGTTCGACTTCGCGGCCGGAGCGACCTCCATCGGGATCAGCGGGCACAAGTCGCTGAGCACCTGCGATCCCTGCGGGGTGATCGTGTATGCCGAGCCGCCCTATGCGGCCGCCCGGGCGCAGATCGCCTACACCGGCACCGCCGACGTCACGATGAGCGGATCGCGCAGCGCCCGCACACCGCTGAAACTGTGGCTGGTCCTCAACGCCCTGGGCGCTGACGGACACCGCGAGCGGTTCGACGTCGCGCGGCAGGTCGCCGCGTACGCGCATGACCGGCTGCGCACGATCGGCGTGGCCGCCGAACGCAACCCGCACGCCTTCACCGTCTACTTCCCGCCGCCACCCGCCGGGCTGACCGAACGGTGGGCGATCGCCACCGACCGCCGCTACGGGCACATCATCTGCATGCCCGGCATCGAACCGGCCCAAGTCGACGAGTTCGCCCGCGACTGGGCGAAACTCCTGCCGAAGTCCCGCAGACTGGTCCGCCCCCGCCGACCCGCCGCACACGCTGAGGAGCCGGTCACCGTCGGGGGCACGGCATGAAGATCCTCGACCTCACCCCACGTCGACGACCACGGCGAGCAGACCGCGCCGTGTCCATGAGGCTGCCCCGACAGCGCTACCACCGCGCCGGCGGGGCACCGGTCAGCGCCGCCGATGCCTGCGGCACTGCCCCCGACCGCAGACCGCCGGCCGGCCCCGGCGATCACGCATCGGCGGCGCTGACCCAACGTCGATCCGCGCTCCATTCGCACCTGGACCAGCCGCGATGACGACAACCACGCAACCTCACCTGCCCTCGTCGCTGCTGCAAATACTGACCTGCGCCCAGTGCAAGGAACTGGTCCTGCCGTGGCTCGATCCGACGATCGGCCCCGTGTACGACTGTCAGCCGGTATGTCGCCCGCTGCCGCTCGACGCCCGGGAACTCGAACACCAACTCCACCGCGCACTGGCCGGCATCGTGGCCATGGACCGCGCTGCGCAGGTCCTGGAGCGGATCGTCATCACCGACGCCAGCCCCAGCGGCCTGCACCTCATCTGGAAGGTCAACCTGCCACCGCGGCCACAGCCGCCGGCCACGCCACCGCCGTCTGAGGGGTTCGTGCCTCCCCGGCCCCGGAGCCGACCATGACCGTCGACCTGATCCACGCCCGGCTCGTGTTCCTCCACCTCCGACTGCGCGACCAGCTGCTCGTGCCGGGCCTGATCGTCGTGGTCCTCGGCAGCCCCGCGTCCCTGTTCGCGCCCGTCGCCACGGTGTACGCCCGGCGGGCGGCCTTCGCATGACCGATGCCCTGCTCCAGGTCGACGCCGTCACCTACCGGTACGGCGATCTGGTCGCCGTCGACGACTTCACTCTGGTCGTCCAGCCGGGGGAGCGGCTGGCGCTGCGCGGCGCGAGCGGCGCTGGGAAGTCCACATTGCTCGACCTCATCGACGGTACGGTCACGCCCGCGGCCGGGCGGATTGTGTTCGCCGGCCAGGACATCACCGCATGGTCGGCGGATCGGCGGGCGGCCATGGGGATCGCGCGGGTCTTCCAAAAACCGCAGTCTGCCGAGTGGTTGACCGTCTGCGACAACATCCTGCACGGGGCCCGCCAGCACCGTCGCCAAGGCGTGCACGTAGTCCGGCAGGGTGCCGCCCTAGTCAACGCCCTCAACGCCAACGCCTACGACCTGGCTGCCTGGGCGGGACTGCGAGACCTCGCCGACGTGCTGGCCGGGGAGCTGTCGTACGGCCAACGTCGCCGGCTCGATCTGGCGATGGCCATGGCCGTCGAACCGATGCTGCTGCTGCTCGACGAACCGACCGCCGGACTGTCTTCCGAGGAGGCCGGGTTCGTCGGCGCGCTGTTGCGTAACCTGCCGGTCCAGATCGCCTACCTGCTCGTGGAGAACGACTCGGTGATCGCCGACCGGCGTACCTCGACCGCTGTGCACTTCAACCAGCCGCCGCTGCTGCGGAGGCGCCGCGATGAGCCGGACCGTCCTGCAGGAGGCGAACGATGAACCTGGAGAAGACCACGCCGCCGAGCGGCACCATCGCGACCTGCCGCGGCTGCCCGCGCCCGGTGGTCTGGGACGACGTCCACGGCTGGATGCACACCCATTCCGACCAGCCGCCCGTACTCCGTACGCACCACGTGGCCGACGCCGTCTGGCCGCAGCGATGAACGCAGCCCTGACCCTCCAGCCCGGCGGGTTCCTGCGCGGCCCGCAGCGGCGTACCCCACCAGCCACCCGCGACCCCCGGCCGCCGATCGTGCCGTACCCGGCGGCCGTCACCCGGCCCGGCTGGACGCACCTGCCACAGCGCCTCCGCGACGAGATCGACGAGCGGTCCGGGCAGCCGGTCATCGACGCGACCCCGTCGGCGGCCGGGTTCAGCGCCACGTTCGCCGCGGTCCTCACCCACGCCGACGGCCGCCGGTCCTTCTGCAAGGCCGCACCCGCCGCCAGCCCGACCGGCCAGGCGTACGTCCGTGAAGCCCTGATCGTGGCCCGGCTGCCCGCCGACATCCCCGCAGCCCGGCTGCGCTGGCACCACCACACCGACTGGATCATCGCCGTCTACGACGCCATCGACGGCGCCAGCCCGGCCCGCGGCTGGACGAGCGACCCCACGCCGATCCTCGCCGCCGTCACGAACACGGCCCATGGGCTCACCCACGTCTCCGGGGCGCTGCGCGCCGCGGCCCGGCCGGCAGAACCGCTGCCCGCCGGATGGGCCGACATCGCCGAGGGCGTACGGCCGCTGCCCACCCACGCCGCCGCCCTCGCACCGCTCGCGCCGTCGATGGCCCGCTGGGAAGCCGACTTCCTGACCGCCGTCGCAGACACCCGCGAACTCGCCCACTACGACGTGCGGCCAGACAACCTGATGGCCAACGAGCACGGACGGGTCTGGCTGGTCGACTGGGCCACCCTACGCCCCGGCCCATCCTATGTAGACACGGTGATGCTGGCGATCGGCGCCGCCGACGATGGCGCCGAGCCGCAGCGGTTCTTCGACCAAGCGGCACCGAAGGTTACAGGCGACCAGGTCGACCAGACCCTGGCGTGGCTGTCGGGAGCGTGGCTCGCATACGCCGGCGACCCACCGCGGCCCGACGCCCCGCATCTGCGTCACCACCAGCTGCGCAGCGGCCTGCTCGCCTGGGAGTGGCTCGCCCACCGCCACGGCCTGCCCCACACACCTGCCTTCCCGACCGGCGCCGGGCACACCCCGGCCTAACCCAGAAAGCCTGCCACCTGCCATGTCACGCCTGCGTCTTCTGGCCACCGCGCTGTTCACCGCCGCGACCCTGCCGCTGCTGCTGCTCACCGGCGCGATCGGGTCCGCAGCCCGGCTCGCGTCGATCGCCCTGCCCGTCGCGATCCTCACCGCAGGGACGGTGACCTGGCTGCTGTGCCGACCCCGGCTGCGGCCCGCGGACCGGCTGTCGACGTACGTGGCCGACCTCAGCCCGGCGCTGAGCATCGCCGCGACCGCCGTCGCCTTGGTCTGCTGGACCCTGCTGCAATTCGGCGCGTACGCCGCGGCCGCGTACCTGATCGACGGCGAGAACCTGGGCGCTGCTTACCCGCTGGGCCTGATCGCGCCCGCCATCGGCACGGTCGCCGCGAGTTGGTGGCCCTCGCGACCAACCAGACTACGTCCACAATGGTTTGTCGGCCCGGCGTTGATCGTGTTCGTCCTGGACTGCCTCGACCACATGTCGGCCATCCGGATATGGAGCGGCCTGCTCGGTCCGAACTCATGGCTGTCGGAGGCCGTCGGTGTGCTGCTGCTGATCGCCGCGCTCGCCGGGACGCTGGGCCGTTTGCACGGCGGCGGCAGTATCCGCCGGCGAACGATCGCCGAGAACGCCACCATGGCCGCTGTCGCCGTCCTGGCCGCCTGGTTCGGCTACGACATCGTGTTCGCCGTCGCCGGCCATCTGCCGCCCGCGCCGATCGGCGCCACCGACACAGCGATCACCGGCACCGGCGGCCCGGCCGGGCAGCAGATCGGGGTCGACGCGTTGCACCAGGTGGCCGACAACGTACGCGGTCTGATGTACGTCGTCTGCGACGACGTCGGCGCCTGGCCGATGCTCATCGCGGCCGTCACCGCGGCCGTGCTGTTCGGCCGCATGATGACCGACCAGATCGACACGCTGCGCCGGCTGCGCACCGGGGCCAGCAGCCCGGCACCGGCACCCTCCGCGACGGCCCGGCTGCTGCACCTGTGCGCAGTGTGCGCCGGGCCCCCGCTCGTCCTCGCGTTCGGTCCCGGCCCGGCCGCGTACACGGCGATCGTCGTCGGCGGCCTCGGCCCGACCTTCCTACTGATCTTCGCCGCCGTCGGGTACGCCCGGCAGCGCCACCTCGAATGGGGCCCGCTGTCAGGCATCCCCAGCGGTACGGTCCTGACGCTGATCGCGGTCACCCCGGCGGCCGCCCTGACCGTCGCGCTGCCGCGCATGTTCGCCTGGACCTGGTCCACCCCGGCCAGCTGGTACGCCGCCGTCATCTACCCGGCGACCGCAGCAGCCGCCGGCGCGGCCGGGCTGTGGCTGCGTCGAAGCCGCCCGGCGACCTACGACAAGGCTCAGTACAGCGTGCGCGGCCCGGCCGCGGACCCGTACGCCGACCTGGAAGACATGAGCCACCCCGGCTGGCCTGTCCGCGACGGCCACATCGTCCGGGTCGGGGACCGGATCGTGGTGACGCTCGACGACGGCCGGCCCACCGAAGCCGTCATCGAGGCCGGCGACGACCAGCAACGGCCGGTCATCCGGATCGGCGCCAGTGCACTGCTGGCCGTCGACCCGGCCGCCATCCACGTACCGACCATCACCGCAGCGGTGACCGCATGAGCACGTTCCTGCGTACCGCGGCGGCCGTAGTGGCAGCCGCCGCGTCGCTGACCACGATCGCGCTGGCCCGCGACCCGCACCACGACGTATCGCGTCCGGCCGTCGTGTTCGTCCCGGCGGCCGACCCGATCATCTTCCCGCAACCGACAGTCACATACGTCCACTATCGACAGTGGACGTTTGATCCGCTGCACCCGATCGCCGGTGTCGTCTCCTCGGACGTACGGGTGTGGTGGAACATCGACGGCGCCGCGCTCATCCAGCGGTGCAACGTCACCGAAACCAAAAGCATGCAACCGATCGTCGACCTGGCCGGCCCAAAGCTGTGTCCCGACATGCAGCACCTGCCCGCCGGACGATTCAGCATCCCGGCGGCCCAGCCGCTACCGACCGACGAGCCGGCCATGCGGCGCGTCCTCTCCGTCTACGCCGCCGCAACCAGCGGCCACAGCCTGATCACCGCCACCGCCGCCCTGTACCGCCAGCACATCCTCAACCCCCAGCAGCGAGCCGCCGTCCTGCTCGTCCTCGCCGACATCCCGCAGCTGATGCTGCGCGGCAACATCACCGACCGGGCGGGCCGACCCGGCGAGGCCTACACCCTCGACCGCACCGAGCCCGACGGCGCGACCATCGAGGAACTCCTCGCCATCGACCCGCACAACGGCGACATCCTCGGCTACGACAAGGTGCTCATCAAACCGGGCGTCGGCAGCGAGATGCGACCGAACACCGTCGTGGAATCCGTGACCTACCTCGACACGGCCACCGCGTACGCGATCCCGAGCACCCCGGCGATGTGGTGCAGCGGCGACGACTGCACCAGCATCGATCCCGCCGCACCACCACCATCAGCCACCGCCCGTCCACGTCCGTCCCGCTCCACAGCAGCTTCGGGCGCCCACCCCGACGGCAGCCTGGACGGGGTCGGCCAGACCGGGAGACGGTGGCCTGGGGCGCTGACCGCGACTACGGGCGCGATGATGGCGGCCCGAGCCGGCAGGCAGGCGGATGCCCGATGAGCAGCACCTCCGCAGCCGCAGCACCGATCGCCGACGACGCATACCTGCACGGTCTGCGAGCGGCCAACCAGCGTGACCGTCGACGCCGGCGCCAAGCCGCCATCCTCGCGTACACGCTCGCGTGTACGGTCGCAGCTGCCGCCTTCGGCCTCGCTGTCGTGTTCCCAGCCCCGCTCGGTGAACCGCCGGTAGGCCGACGTCCGCTCGCCGACCAGGCGATTCTCGACTTCGCGGCCAGCATCCACGACGGGCCGTTCGATCACGCCCGCGGCCGCTACCTGTACGTCCAAACGCGCGAGGTCGGGCAGATGCCCACCGGCACGCTCAGTATCGGCATCCGACAGACCTGGCAAGCCGACGACGAATCCGGCGCGAGCAGCGAACGAGAATTCCGGATGCCGATGTCGGCATGGCAGGAATCGACCGTACGCCGGGCCTCGTTCGCCGACGCCGAGCTGTATGGCTTCGAGCTGCCCGGCCACCCGACGATCGTCACACCCCAGCGGGCATGCCCTCCGGGCAGCCTGCTGTTCGCTCCGGACGCAGCGACCCCGATCGACTACACCCGTGCGACTGACGTCGTCTACTTCATCTCCGACGCGCAGTCCACGCTCGGCCCCGACCTCGACTGCCGCCGGGCGATCCTGCGCGCGCTGGCCGTCCTCACCGGCCCGAAGCTGACCGGCCCGGCCGTCGACCCGCTCGGCCGCCCCGGAACCGCCATCACGATCGACACCCCCGCCGAGCACGACGAACTGATCTTCGACCGGGACACCGGGATGCTGCTGTCCATCGCCATGACTGACAAGGGCATCGGGACCGTGCCGCCAGGCCCAGGGCTCCTCCAGGCGTTCGAGCAGATCACCCGCACCGACCAGCGCTGGCCCGCCGACGCCATCAGCTACTACCCACAGCCCCAACCGATCGGCACCGTGGCACCGAACACGCCGGAGCAGCCATGAACGACCACCAGCCCCACCGGCGACCGACGACTCTCCCGACCGCTGCGGCCGCCGCCGATCCGGCCGTCACGCCCACCGGCAGACCAGATGAACCGTTCGACGTACACAAGCTGGCCGACATCGTCGGCGACGGTTGGGTCGTCGAGCTTCTGCGAAGCCACGACCGATCCGCCGGACAGCAACCGCCCCAGGTGAACATGGCCGAGCTGCGGGCCCGCGCCGCCGCCGGGGACTACACGCCGCTTTCGCGGCGGGTACGCCGAAAGGCCTGCCTCACCCTCCTGTACCGGCGCTGGTCCGGACGGCTGCACGCACTCGCCGACCGCTGCCGCCTGCAACTCCCCCTGCCTCTTCATGGCAATCCCGACCGTGACTGCCTTGACCCGGGGCGGCCGTCAGCGCCACGAACGACCCGCACGCCGGCGAACGGAGGCCACTGATGCCTGACAACCCCGACCTGCTCACCGTCGCCGTCGAACGACTGCGCGACATGCAGGTCCACCTCGGCAGCCGGCTGTCCAGCCCCGATCTGCCCGGCTGCGCCGCGTACCCCGCCCAGCATGACGGCCGCCCGGTCGTCGTCACGATCCGGATCCACGAAGGCGAACAGATCGAGGCACGATTCCAGCTCGAACAAGACCTCTACCGGGCCGCCGGTCACGACTGCCCGCTACCGCTGGGCCACCCCATCTACCTCGACGAGATCCTGACCATCGTCGAAGCCGTACCCCTCAGCCGCCGAACTCCCGCGCCGAGCGGTCCCGCGCTGGCACACCTCCTCGACGCGCTCGACTGGCTGCACGCGTGGACCCCGACCGCCACCACGCTGCAACCCGTCGGTGCGGAAGAACTGCCACTCGACGAAGAACTCGGCCTGTTCCAGCAGTTCGACCTCCTCCGGCCGAGCGGCCGATCCGCAATCCGCATGTTCCTAGGCCGAAACCCACGACGCCGCATCGAACTCGGCCACCTCGACCCCAGCCTGATCCGGTTCACCGCCAAGGCCTTCACGGCGCTACGCGGACCGCTTGACGTCGCCTGGCGTCGTGCCGGACACGACTGGGCACACCTGCAACTGCGATGGGGCGCCCGGCACCCATGGCTGGCCAAGGAGCTACAGATCCGGGCCGAGCGAGCCGGCATCGAAGGCACCTATACCTCCGTGCTCTTGCTGGCCGCGTGCCGCCAGTGGATGCGCAACGTCGGCCAACCCGGCCCCGCCCAGCAGGTCCTCCGGGACCAGATCACCGACACGCAACTGCGGCTGCACCTCATCTACGAAGCCGCCCTATGAGCGGCCGCCGTACACACTTGGGCACGCCGGTGCAGTGGCACAACCTGCGCCGGAAGGTAGCCCTCCGGTGGATGCTGCTCAGCGCCACCCTGGCCGCAGTTCCACTGACAGTCATCATGCGGCAAGCAATCCACGGCGACCCGTGGTTCGCCCTGCACCTGCGAAGCGTCCTGGTCGGAGATCTGCCGGCAATGGCGTGGATGGCCAGCGCCGGTCTCGCCGTGGCCGTGTGGTGCAGCCGCGACCCGGCGACGTCGCGACGTCGTGCCGCCTGGCAATACGCGACCTTCGCCGCAGGAGTCGGCATCTATCTGCTGTCGGCCGCGGCCTACGACTAAAGCCGGCGCCCTGCCGCGATCAGCCCACCCGTTGCCCGTGGCGCCGCTGCCGCCTACTCGCTGTCGCCGCGGTTTCTGAACGGTCGCGGTCCTCGCCCAAGCCTCACTACCAGACCGATCCGGCCACTCGGGCCTCGTCGCTCACCCGTTGTTGAAAGGCCGCAATGTCATCCCCCTCTACCGACGCCGACGGACTGCTACTGGCGTACTGGCATACCCTCAACCTGGCCCGGCGTACGTGGAACAGCCACCACGAGATCGGCCTGCAACTCGACGGCCGCCGGGCGATCATGCTTCCGGACGGCCGCAACGTCGAGGTCACACTCGGCCGGATCAGCCCGGTCGCCGAAGAGATCAGCCTGAAGCATCAGCCCGTCCCGTGCAGCGGCCGGCCCGACTTCGCCGCCTACTGCACCGGCTGCGCCCCAGCGTTCGACTACCGCCAGTGCCAGCACGCCGGTTGGCTCCGTTGCTGGCGCCTCTGGGAAGCCTTCGCCATCAACGAATCCGCTCTGCGCCACAGTGGACTCGCCGAGCACGACGCCAGCGCCGACGACCGCCTTAACGTGGCCATCGCGCTGGCCGAACCGATCGGAATCGTCACCCTCAGCATCGACCGCGACGGCACCGTGACCTCACCCAGCGAGTTCTTCTTCCGAGCCGACCTGCTCCGAGCCGAACTGCGCCGCGTCCATCTGCTGCACATCCCGATCGGGCCGGCGGTGGCACCAGCTCCGGCGGTCGGCCCACAGCGGCTGTGCCACGAATGCGTACGCGGGGAGCAACCGGTCCAGTACTACGACCGCTGCGCGTGGCGGCGATTCGCCCGCGCCTGGGCCGGCGCCCCGCGCTGGCTGTGGAACTGTATCGGCCAGCCCTGCCGCGCATGGCCCAAGCTAGCCAAAGTCCGGTACAACCAAGAAATCACGACACCCGTCGCGGCCCTCGGCCGGTACCGCCCGAACATCTCACGCCGAGCCGCCGATCCTGCCCGAGCCCTCACCGAGCCGGCCGGATCCCGAGGGTAGATCATGACCAGACACCAGCCGCCGCGGACCGCAGACCGATCCACCCGCCAGAACCCGAGCCCGCCACGGCGGAGACGGCAACGCCGCCGAGCCGTGCTCACTCTCGCAGCGGGCGTCGTCACCACCGGCACACCGCCGTTCGCTCTCATCTCCGCGAGCAGCCCTCGCGACGGACGTTCTGCCGCGTACGGCGGCCCGATCGCCGCCAATCAACCCGTCCGCATCATGCCGAAGGCGCGGCTCGCATGATCGTCGACGTCGGCGGGCCGATCTCCTACACCGACCACGGCGGCCCGCCTGACGCCCCGATCCTGGTCCTCGTCCACGGCATCGGCGCATGCCAAAGCAACTGGGACGAGGTGGCGCCTCGCCTCACCGGCCACGCCCGCGTGTACGCACTAGACCTGCCGGGATTCGGCCGATCACCTTCCGCCGGCCGTCGGACCACCGTGGCCGCAAACGCAGACGTCCTGGGCCGAGTCATCGGGCTCCTCCTCGCCGAGCACAACGAGCGTGACCTCGTCCTTGTCGGCACCTCGATGGGAGCCATCATCTCGATCCTGCTCGCCGCGGCGCAGCCGCACCTTGTGCGCGGCCTCGTCCTGATCGCCCCACCATGGCCACCAGCCCGCCACGTGCGTATCAACCGTGACGTGGCCAGATCCGCGATCCTCGGCGGCATGCCCGGTCTCGGAGAACTCCTCGTTGCGCGACGCCTTGCCCGTATCCCCGCCGAGTTGCGGGTAGAGCACGCGTTCACACGGGCCAGCCATAACCCGACGAACATCAATGACATCCTGCGACAAGGGGCCATCGCCAACGAGAACCTGGTCACCGACGGCGGCCTGCGGCGAGTACACGACTACCTCAGCGCCGCCCGCTCGATCGTTCGCACCATGGCCCGCGGGAAGGCATATTGGGCTCGTGTGGAGCGGCTGCAAAAACCCACCTTGCTGCTACACGGAGTCCACGATCGGCTGGTCCCGGTCGCGCAAGCGCGGATGGCGGTGCATCGGCTGCGGCTGGGAACCTACCGCGAACTCGATGCCGGACACGTCGCGCACATGGAAGTCCCACACGAGGTCGCCGCGACCATCGTGTCGTGGCTCGCGACCGTTGGCGGGAACGCGAGACACTGAACGTGAACCGATACAGCCAGGGCATGGCGCTGATGAACGTCGTGCCCTGCCTTCTCAGCGTCATCGCCGTATCGGTGAAATACCTCGCGCACTGCCGTGCGCCTCATGTGCGCGTCGGCATGGACGGAGTCTCAACTTGCCAGCCGAAGGTCGTGCGAGTCTGCCAGCGGGCAGGCTGCTCATCAGCATGTCAGCTTGGCTGAGCGGTGGCGGCCGCGCACGACGACGGGCGGCACGGGGGGTGCCGCCCGTACGGACTCCGTGCAACCGGTGACGGTTTCCGGACCGGGAGTCGTCAGTTGACCTGATCGGGATCGCGCTCTTTGCGGCGTCGGGTGAGCAGGAGGGTGGCCGCCAGGCCGGCCGCGGCCACGGCGGCGATGAAGACTTTGGTGCTCACCGAGAGGCTGCGACGAAAGCCGGTGCTCCGGAGGGCTACGGCGAGCGAGTCCGTCGCAGGCTGCAGCGGCTAGGCGAGCAGTTCACAGTCCGTGCCCGTGGTCTGGGCCTGCGCCGCGCTGCCTGACCGGCCATCGGCCATAATCTCTGGCTCGACGCCCCACATCGCCGATTATCACCCAGAAGAGTGTATCGAACGACGCATGTAGCATATGATGCAATGTAGCGTTCGCTACAGCTATAGTGAAGGTGTGAATCAGGATGAAGCCGAGAAGGCTCTTGCTGCTTGGGCGTCCGTGGAGCGGGACGAGCTTGTCCGCGCCGCCCATGCCGCTGGGGTGAGTAAGAACCGTATTCACACGATCACCGGGATCGCCCGCACGACCATCGACAGAATCTTGGAGACCCCCATGCTGCCCGCACAAACGCTGCGCCTGTCCGCCTACCTGGTCCGTTTCGTCGACGGTTGGCCTCGGCAAGGCGGCTCGCCCTGGTACGTCCAGCCGGCCATGGCTTCGGCGTACACCTCCGATCAGATCGCCGAGCAGCTGCTTAGCGACCTGGAGTTCCGGGCCTTGAAGCTCGCGACCTTCCTGAACACCCCGGATGGCCGCATGCTGGCCGCTGCGGTCGAGTCTCTGACTCCGGCGCTGTACGCCCAAGACGTCACGCTGCTGATCGAGGCGCTGACGATCGCCGGACGGATTCAGCAGGAGCAGGTACGCGAGACGGTCGTGAATGGCGTGGTGGTCGGCGCTGGCGTCGCTCTCGTCGCTGCCCTGCTGGCCAACGCCAACAAGTGACCCGTGTCAGCTGGCGTCAAGTACGGCCTCGTCCTCAAGCCCGGGGACGAGGCCGTACTTGTCCAAGCGACGTACTCGGCCTGAGTCGGCAGTACCTTTCGCCGGACAACAGGAGTCCAGGCTGTATAGCTCTCCTTGCCTCGTGCTTCGGCAAGTGCATCAGACTCTCCTCGCGGTGTTCGGCATCGCTTCAGCCGGGCCGGCTGCGATCGGCTCGTACTGTGGCGGTGGAGTAGCTTGGCCATGGCCCCGCGGAGAGTTGCCGCCTACCCGAGAATTGCGGCGCCGTCGTCCAGCCCGTAGATCTACAGGGCGCCTGCGCGCGACGACGATATGCGCCAGCGGCTGCGTCCAGGAGACGGTTGGGTGCGGGCCCGTACACGCGGCCCACAGGCAGGCTGTGGCCGGGAATGAGTCCCAGCGATGTGAGGACGGCGACGTGCGCCCGCTTCAAATGAGGCGACCTGACTTGCCGCCGGTCCATACGAGGTCGCCGTGGTCGATGCGGATATCGCCGTCCACGGCGAATTCGGCAGTTTCGGCGGTGGTCTTCCCTCGGGTACTGAAGGCGGCGTAGGCAACCCGTACGACGCCGGACTTGACGGTGGACAGCGTGGCGATCGGTCCGCTCGGGTACGCGGCGGCGACCGGCGTGAGGGTGATGGCCGGGTAGCGGCGGATGGTCCAGCGGACGCTGTAGACGGTGCCGGTGTAGCTGTCGGTCCGGTCGAACGGGCAGTCCACCAGCGACAGAGATGTCCGGTTGGCGCAGTCGTCGACGCGGGCACGGACGAGCTTGTCGACGGCTGCGATAGCGGTAGGTTTCACCGCCGGGGCCAGGGTGACCATGGTCGGGGGCTGGTCACGCGTGCGGCCAGGGACCACGGTGGTCACGTCCGGGGCGGCGAACAGCGGGTCGTCGGCGTCGCCGCGGATGGTCCATCGGCCAGGCGGCAGCATGATCGTGGCGTCGGCGACGACGCCGTCCGCCGACGGTGCGGTGGAAAGCGTGAGGGGTCCGATCCGCGCGCGGTGCAGGGCGCCGCCGATGACGGTCAGGCTGCCGGTCGCCCCGTCGCCGAGTGCCCAGGTGCGTTCCAGGCCGCGGCCGCCGCGGTTGACCTGGATGGTTTGCTCGATCGTGGCGCCGGTGATCTGGTAGCGGACGGTCACGTAGGCGATCTGGTGGTTGGGCCGCTGCTGGCCGTCGGTGGCCGGCGCGTACGTGCTGCGCACGATCCGCAGGCCGGTCGGCGGTGCGTACCCCGGATCGTTCAGAGCGTTGTCGCGCAGCACCTCCAGGCCCGGCCGGACTGTGGCCGCGGCGGCGGTGTCCCGCGCGGCCAGTGCACGGAACCAGGCCCGCACGGGCGCGTCCGGTGCCCCGTCGGTGCTTTGCCGTACCCAGAGGGTCGCGTTCGTCGCGACGGCGGCGACCAGGAGCACGGCGATCGCGATCCGGCCGACCCACCGCCGTCCGCGACCGCGGGGCGCCGATGCGGGCTCGTCGGTGGGGGAGAGGCGGGCGCCGCACGCGCTGCAGAACGCCGCCGTCGCCCTCGCGGGCGCCCCGCAGGCGGCACACGTGGCCGTGGACAACGTCGTCATGGCGTCGTCGTCTCGGGCTGGGTCATGACGGCGGCGAACCCGTCGATGAGCACTGCCGGTGGCGTGCGGACAAGTACCGGGGGATCCGACCGGTAGAACAGCCAGCCGTACAGTGGCGCCAGTTGCTGGACCGCGCTGGGCGGCAGGATCGGCCGGTACTGGGTACCGATGGAGTGTTCGCGGCTGGTGTCGCGGCGGGTGGTGAGCTCTCCGCTCTGGCCGGTCAGTCGCCAGCCGGAGCGCGCGCCGCCGGAGTACGCCGTCGTCGACGGCTCGCGCCAGTCACCCGCCCAGCTGGACACGTTGTTGAGGTCGTGGTCGATGCTCGCGCCGCCCTGGATGATTTTGGCGGGGGTCGCGGCGAGGATGCCGGCCGCGGCTTCGGTGCCGTACCGGTCGCGGAGAAACGCCAGGCTCTGGGTGGCCCAGATGGTGGTGATGCCGGCGCCGCCGCCCTCGCTGACCAGCGCCGGGAGGCTGCGGATGGGGGTATTAGCGATTTCGTCCAGAACGACGAGCAGCGGGTCGGCCAGAACGCCACCGGAGTGCGCGGCCAGTTCCCGGGCGGCGTCGGTGGTCGACTCGACGATCGCGATCAGCAGCGGGGCGATCGACTCGATCAAGTGCTTCGGGCCGATCACGTACAGGGTGCTCTTGGTCGCCAGGAAATGGTCGACGTCGAAACTGTCGCGGACCGAGTTGCGCAGCACGGTCGGTTCCACGGTGGCGTCGATCGCTACCATCGCCGCGGAGTAGAACGAGGACCGTTCGCGGTCGGCGACGGCGTTGATGCCGTCGAGGTCGTCGGCCCAGCCCTCGGCCGCGCCGAGGGTTTCGCGCAGGATCGCGACCGGCTCGTCGAGTTCCTGGCGAGCCAGCCACGACTGGATCCGGCTCAGGTCATACCCGGCCAGCGCCGCGGCGTGGAACAGACCGCGCAGGATGCGGCTGGCGCCGGTACGCCAATGCGTCTCCCCGGAGAGTCCCTTGGCGGCGAGGGTCGTCAGGGCGGCGGCGCGCCGGTAGGCGATTCCGGCGTTGCGGCAGCCGGCGTGCGGGGCCCAGCCCATCGACGTGACCCCGGGTTCCGACCCGAACGGGTCGTACACGTACACCCTTCCGCCAGGGCGGGCCAGCCGCTGCCGCTGTGCGGCAGTCGCCTGGAAGATGTCGCCTCTCGTGCTGGAGATGACGGCGGGGCCGTCCCACGACAACGCGTTAGGGATGACGACGCCGGCGGTCTTGCCGTAGCCGGGCGGGCCGACGATCGCGAGACTGTCGCGCAGCGTGTTGGTCCACCGCCGCTCGCCGGTCGCGTCGTCGAAACCGACGAACAGCCGGTTGGTCGGATGCAGGACGAAGGGCGGCACGTTCACGTCGACGTCGAGTCGGATCGGATCAGGGTCGGGAGGTTCGTGCAGGTTGACGGTGGTGGTCATGGTTCCCCCATGTGTGACGTGAGCTCGTCGCGGCCGGGTGGGGCGACGAGCGCGAGTTCGTCGTGGACCGGGTAGCGCCGGCCCGGTGCCTCCAGGCGTTCCAGGCGCAGCTCTGTATGCGGGTGCGAGGCGGACATGACGTCGTCCCAGCCGTCGCGGCCGGCCTCCCACCACTGCAAGCGGGCCAGCGCGCGGCGCAGGCCCTCGCCGTGACCGGCGGCGTACGCGGCCGCATCGGCGGCGAACTCGGCCCGCCGGTTCGCGGCGGCCTGGATCGGCCGCACGATTCCCGAGACCGTGACGAGGACCGACCACAGGACGGCGCGCATCAGCCACTGCAACGGCCGGCTGCGGGTCCCGCCGATCAACCTTCGGGCGATCTCATGCAGTACATAAAGCGGCAACGCGATCCCTTTGATCCACGCCGCGGCGATCGGGTCACCGCGGCGCCAGTGCGCGAGCTCATGCGCCAGGACCCCGGCGATCGCGGCCCGGTCGAATTCCAGTTCCCGGATCATGCCGCGCGAGATCACGACGTGGCGGGTGGCCGCGTACGCGCGCGGTACCGCGTCCTCGGTCATCAGTAGCGCCGGCGGCTCCCGGATGTTCATGCTCGCGGCGACGGTGATCAGGAGCTGGCCGAGCCAGCGGTCCTCGCGGCGGCTCAGCCGCCGCGCGCCCGCCCAGTGCAGCAGCGGTCCCTCGAACCCGACGTGCACGACGACTGTCGCCAGACCGAGGAACAGGGCGGTGGCGATCTGGCCGATGCCGACCGCGAACGGCCACACCGGGTCGCCTTCGTAGAGCAGCTGCCACGGCGACGTGAACGCCAGCCAGCCAAGCTTGAGGCCGCCCGAGACGGCGCCCAGGCACCCGCCGATGATCCCGCCGATCTGGATTGCCGCGGTAGGCAGCAGGTCGCGGGGGGTGACCGGCAAGGGGAAGCCCCACGCGAGGAGCTTGCCGAGCCGGTCGAGCATCGCCGGGCCGGCGAACGTCCCGGATACGGTCCCGGCCACGCCGCCGATGATCGCCCCGGCAGCCGCCATCAACAGCGCGAATGGCACGTTGAACCAGGTGCATAGCCCCGCCGCGAGCGAGCCAGGCAGGTGTGTCCCTAGGAACGACAGCCAGGCCCGCGGTGGGGGCAGGCCGTGGCGGAACACCGGCCGGTAACGGGCGGCTGTAGGGCCAGCGGAAGGTGTGCGCTGTCTGGCGTCGGGTGTGGACACCGATGCCACTGCGGTGCCGCAGGAGGGGCAGATGGTGGCGCCGTTCAAACGGGCGCCGCACTGGTCACAGAACATGGCTCGCTTCCCCCGTGGGAATGACACGCGAGCCATGCGTGCGGAATGTTCACCGTAGCCCGAACGTCGGGCTGTTCGCACTGCGATATAGAGCACGTCGGAGTACGACAACCGAGCAGCGGCGGCGGGGCGTGCCGCCTACGCGAAGAAGCAGGTAACCGGCTTGAGCGCTCAAGCGGTCGTTACTTTCGGCTGCGGGCAAATGTCGCGCTGCTGTGCTTTTCGTAGAGAGGGTTCCTGCCTACGATGGCCGCATGGGGGAAGTATGGTGTCTCGGACATTTAGCAGCACAACCGGGGGTGACGTGTGACTGACCGTGCGAGGCGTTCATCCCAACCGAGGCCCGACGGCGCGGGCGCGGCTCAGCCCGCCGGGTCGGACGGTGCTACCGAGTCCGTCGGCTCGCAACGCGGTCGGCGTACACGCCGCAGCGGCACCGCCTACGACGTCGCGCTCAAACACAGCGATCCGACGTCGCTGAATCCGGAATACATCGTCTTCACCGGCGGGCCGGTCGATCAGGAACCCGGCCGCACGTCCCGGCTGACTTGGACGAAAGGCCGCTGGCGGCCGATCACCGACCGCGAAGCGCACGCCGTGTTCTGGCGGCGTAAAGCCGCCCGGCTCAAGAGACTCTATGCCGACCGGGAAAAGAACAAAGCCGCCCTCGACCGGCTGCCCGCCACTCTCGAAGAAGCACTCGCGGAAATACCCGACGAACTTCCGCCCTGGGACGCCACCCGCTCCGTGATCACCGCGATGCTGCCGGAGCGACTGCTGGCATACGCCGCCGCCTACGCCGACATCCAGGAGTGCAGCCTGCCGCAGCTGATAGAGCTGGCGCTCTGGCGGATGGTGAGCAACGGGGTACCTAAACCCAACGACTTCAAGGCCGAATACGTGGCCATGCGGCAGCGGACATATCAGATCGATCGTGAGGAACGACTCCAGGCCACCGCCGACGATGAGGACGACGACTAGACACCTTTCGGGGTGGGGGTCTGGGTCGAGTCCACTTTGAGGCTTTTGGGTGATCGCGTGTGTCGTCGTGGTGGGGTCTGCTGGTGGCATG
>NZ_AUAX01000043.1 GCF_000428945.1 Hamadaea tsunoensis DSM 44101
GGGCACGGCCACGCTTCAGCGACCCGCAGCACCCCTGAACGGCTTCGTAAATGTGGATCTTGACGGATGTCTAGAAAGCAACGTCAAACCGGCCAGAATGATGTTTCTTTCCCGACATCCGTCAAGATCCAGCCCACTGCGACCGCCCACAAGTCGGACAGTCGCGACAAAGTCCGGACGGGGGTTGGGGGTAAACAGTGACCGGACGACGGTGGACGATGCGTCGCCCCACCAACCTGGCAGTGGAGTCCCCGGAGCGCAGCGATAGGGGCGCAACGGTCTCCCGCGGGAGGAGCGGAAGCGAGATCGACGAACCCGGGACAAAGATCTTCAAAAGATCTTGATTCTTCAAAGAGATCCGGGAACCGCCCAGGCGCCGCCGCGCAGGCGCAGGAGGACGGCGACGAGGCGCAGGACGATGAAGAGGGTCAGGCCCGCCCACACCCCGTTCAGGCCCCAGTCGAAGATCAGCGCCGCCCAGATCGCCGGCAGGAAACCGCACAGGGCCGCGACGAACGTGAGATTCCGCAGGTAGCGTGCGTCGCCCGCGCCGACGAGCACGCCGTCGAGGGCGAAGACCACGCCGTTGAGCGGCAGCATGGCCACGAACCACGGCCAGACCACCGCGGCCTGCGCGAGCACCGCCTCGTCGTCGGTGAAGACATGCGGGAGTACGCCGGCCAGCGCGAGCACGATCAGCGCCAGGCCGCCGCCGCTGACGAGGCCGAGCCAGCCGATCCGCGCACCGGTACGCCGGGCGGCCATGACGTCGCCGGCGCCGAGCGCGGAGCCGACGAGGGACTGGGCTGCGATGGCGACCGCGTCGAGGGCGAACGCGCAGAACATCCAGAGTTGCAGGCCGATCTGGTGGGCGGCGACCGCGGCGGCGCCGAATCGGGCCGCGACGGCGGCGGCCGACAGGAAGCAGGCCTGGAAGGCGGCGCCGCGCAGCAGCAGGTCGCGGCCGAGGACGAGCTGGCGGCGCAGGACGGCGGGCTGCGGGGTCAGCGGTACGCGTTCGGCGATCAGCGCGCGCAGGAACAGGACGCCGGCGGTGATCTGGGCGGCCACGTTGGCGACGGCCGAGCCGGCGAGGCCGAGGCCGGCCGGGTAGACCAGCAGCGGGCACAGGACGGCGGACAGGACGTTCGCGCCGAGCACGTAGTACACGGGCCGGCGGGTGTCCTGGACGCCTCGCATCCACCCGTTGCCCGCGAAGATCAACAGGATGAACGGTACGCCGAGACTCGCGATGCGCAGCCACGTGTGCGCGGCCGCGGCCACTTCCGGATCGCCGCTCAGGGCGCTGGTCAGCGGGCCTGCCCCGAACTGGGCGAGGACCACGAAGACGAGTCCCACGCCGAGGGCGAGCCAGGTCGCCTGGACGCCTTCCGCCACCGCCGCCGGTCGCGAGCCCGCACCGAAACTACGGGCGGCCCGTCCGGTCGTCCCGTACGCCAGGACGTTGCCCAGCCAGGCGGTCACGGCCAGCACCGTGCCACCGATGGCGAGGCCGGCCAGGGGAACGCGCCCGAGGTGGCCCACGACGGCGGTGTCGACGAGGAGGTAGAGCGGTTCGGCGGCGAGGACTGCGAGCGCCGGTAGCGCGAGTCCTGCGATACGCCGGAAGCTGGCGGTCTGGCCGGAGTGGATCGTCACGGCGGTCACCCGCACATCGTGCCGTCTCCGTTGTAAGGAGTCAACACGGCCTTGCTTGTTACAGGTCGCGGAGCGGGTCGATTACTGGCGGGTATCCATGGACGTCTGCAGGGCGCGACGCAGCTGTTCGCGAGCCTCTTCGGTGGTCGGACGCGGCTTGGCCGGGGCTGACTTAACGTTAGTTTGCATAGTTTCCGAAACTATCGTTCAAGTCCACGAAGCGATACGACTTTCCCGCCCTGTGGAACACCGAATTTCGCCGGTGACGTTGTTCCGACACCTGCTCAGCGGGCCAGGAAGTGCCAGCCGACCCACCACCAGAAGCCGAAGACCGCGATCCGGCCGACCGGGATCCGGCCCGCCTCGTGGGTCATGATCACCGCGGCCATGTCCCCGAGGGTGGGGATGCGGTGCCAGCGGCGGGCCGCCCACTCGACCCCGACGACGAGCAGGGCCGCGAGCACGAAGCCCCCGATCGCGATCATGCGCGTGACACTCATCGGCGTACCAGCCCCCAGAAGCCGCTCAGCCACCCGAAGTAGACGAGGGCGCGCGGCACGTAGTGGTCGAGAACCGGGTCGGCGAGCAGGGAGAGGGTCGGGTACTCCTCGGTCGAGCCGAAGGCGAACGTGGACAGCTCGAAGAAGACGAACACGCCGACCGGCAGGAGCCACCAGACGAGCCCTCTGGGCAGCCGGCGGGGCGGTGGCCGCCGGGGTACCCGCTGCGACAGGCCCAACCACAGCATGACTGAGCCGAGGGCGAAGATGTAGAGATTGGCCTCGATGGAAAACGACGGGAGCAGGCCGCCGAGGAGCGACGCCACGGTGAAGATCGGCATCATCACGACCGGGCGCGACCAGGCGGGAGCGCTCGGAACGGCGAGTTCCGGTTGATCCATCCCTCGATTGTGGCTCGTCGGATTGCCCCCGTGGAGGGTTTTAGCGTCCCAACTCCGCCCGGATGCGACCTATGACCTCATCGGCCGCCCCGGTTCCGGTGAAGCCGGCCGCCAGCCGGTGGCCGCCGCCGCCCAGCGCGATCGCGACCCGGCTGACGTCGGTGCCGCCCCGGCTGCGCATCGACACCGACCAGCGCTCGTCGGCGATCTGCTTGAGCAGGCAGGCGACGTCCGCCTCGGCCGCGCACCGGATGCCGTCGATCAGGCCCTCCAGCACGTACGCCGGCTGCCCGTGCCGTTCCAGGTCGGCCAGGGTCGCCGTGGTCCACACGAGACGGTGCTCGGGTTCGAGCACCGCGCGGCTGAGGACGTCGCCGTAGAGGCGTACCGCCCCGAAGGGACGGGTGTCGAAGACGCGCCGCGAGATCTCCCCCGGCCGCAGCCCGGTCGCGAGCAGCTTGGCGGCCAGCGCGTGCACGGCCGGAGTGGTCAGGTCGTACCGGAACGAGCCCGTGTCGGTGATGATCCCGACATACAGGCAGTACGCGATGTCCCGGTCGAACGGCACGCCCAGCCGCTCGATCAGCTCGGCGGCGAGGACGGCGGTCGCGGCGGCGCCCGGGTCCACGATCGGGATCCCGCCGAACCCGGTGTAGCTGGCATGGTGATCGAGCACGACGCTCGGTACGCCGTCCAGCAGGGCGGCGAACCGGCCGACGCGCTCCTCGCTGGCGGCGTCCAGGGTGACGATCACGTCAGGTACGCCGACAGCTTCCTCCGCCACCAGCAGATGCTGGCCGGGCAGGCCGGCGAGGGGCTCGGGCAGCTCCAACGGACCCGGGAAGGTCGCCTGTACGCGACCGCCCAGCGCCGTCAGCGCCTGACCGACGGCGAGCAGGCTGCCCAACGCGTCCCCGTCCGGGTTCACGTGGCAGACCAGCAGGATCCGCCGGTCGTGCTCGACCGCCTCCCGAAGGAGACGGACGGCCGCCGCCCAGTGCTCCTCGCCGACCCCTCCCATCAGCGGCGCGCCGCGGCCGGCGAGTCGGACTCCTCGTCCTCGCTGTCCTCGTCGAACTCCTCGTCGTCGAGATCGTCGTCGACCTTGTAGGGCTGCGGCTCACCGGCGTACGCGGCGCCCTCGGCGAGCTTGTGCACCTGCTCGTCCTTGTGGCGCGCCTCGGCGATCAGGTCGTCGATGTGCTTCACGTGCTCCTGGACGTCATCGAGCACGAAGGCCAGCGAGGGCGAGTGGCGGATGCCCAGCGCCTTGCCGACGATGCTGCGCAGCAGGCCCTTGCCGCTCTCCAGGGCGGCGGCCGTGCCCGCCTTGTCCTCCGCGTCGCCGAGCACTGTGTAGAACACGGTCGCCTCGCGCAGATCGGCCGTGATCCGGGCGTCGGTGATAGTGATCATGCCGAGCCGGGGGTCCTTGATCTGCGTCCGCACCGCAGACGCCACCAGTTCCCGGACGCGCTCGGCGTGCCGGCGTACCTTGGCAGGATCAGACATCTCGCCACCTCCACACGTGATCGGACAGCGGAGACTCTCTCCGGGAGAGGATCTCCGGATTCTCAGCCTACCTGGCGGTCCTCGGCCCGGCCCGGCGCGGAAATCCGTCAATCCTCCGAGCTGAACAGCCGCCGCCGCACCGAGAGCAGCTCCATCTCCGGGCGCGCCGCGACCGCGCGCTCGCACTCGTCGAGCACCCGGTTCACGTGGCGGGCCTCATCGGCCACCGCCGCCACACCGATGCGCGCCCGGCCGTGCCGGTCCTGGTCGCCGACTTCGGCGGCGGCCACCTCGAACTTGTGCAGGGCGGCGATGACCGGGCGGACGTAGCCGCGCTTGTCCTTCAGCGACCGCGAGTCGCCAGGCAGGAGCAGGTCGAATTCCAGGGTTCCAGTGAACACGCGCCGATCCTAAAGCCTTCCAAGATCATATTCACCCCGATTCCGCTCACCCCCATGATCCCGTTTGGATCAGGGAAATCACCCGAATCTTGGGCCATGATTCGGGTGGCAACCGTGATCCAAACGGGATCATGGCGGCCAGGAGCGTCAGGCGGGCGGGAGTCAGCGGCGGGCCAGGACGATGTCCCGGTTGATCGCCTGGTCGACCCGGTGTTCGAAGCCGAGCGCCGGCTCGATCGGCGTCAGGCCCGCGTCCGCCAGCAGCTCCAGCGCATGCTCGCGCGGCGCGACGTGAGTGTTCCAGCTCAGGCCCAGCGCCCCGCCGGGCCGGATCAGCTCGACCCACCCGGGCAGCGCCGTCTCCAACAGGTCCAGCGGTCCCCGCTGCAACTTTCCGCCGGTACGCGAGCCGTGCACCACGCCGTACGGCAGGTCGGCGACGATGAGATCGGTGCTCTGCCGCTTCATCAGGAGCCGGGCGTTGACCGTGTCGGCCTCGAACAGCGTCAGGCGCTGGCTGGTCGTGGGCAACTGCACGTCGAACCGGCGGCCGAGCCGGCGGCCCTCCCGGCGCAGCGGGGTGACCTCGGCGGAGTGCTTGATCCGCTTGCGGCGCAGCCAGGTCTTCAGGAACGCCTCGTACGCCTCCAGGTCCTTGCCGTCGACTTCGATGCCGAGCGCGTCCCACCCGTACATGAGGGCCTGGTTCAGGGTGGTCCCCCGGCCGGCGACCGGGTCGAGCACGGTGAAGGTACGCGTACCGAAGTCGGCACCCCAGGCGCTGGCCAGCGCGGTGACGTTGAGCAGCAGCTGGGTGAAGTGCTCGTTGGTCTTGCCCGAGTACTTGGGGATGCTGATCAGGTCGTCGTCGAACGTGGCCATCGGCGGCGTCAGCACCGGCCGCAGGAGGCCCTCGCCGGCGAGTTCGAAGAGCGCGAAGCCGCTCGACAGATTCCCCAGTACGCCCAGTTCGGCCTCGGTCAGCGGATTCTCGGTCGCGAAGACGAGATAGGGCCGGCCGCCGAACTCCCGCCGTTCGACCGGGCCCAGGGCACCGCCGAGCGCCCCGGCGGAGAAGGCCGCCAGCTCCGCACGCGTGAGATCGGGGGCGGACTGGGCGTACACACGGTTGGCCGAGGGCGCTACGAGCAGGGCGTATTCCACCGGGCTGAGCTTAGCGGGCGGGTTCGTCCGGCTTCGCGCCAGCTCCTGTCCATCCGCTTCGCGTCAGCTCCTGGTGTGGGCGGTCCAGACGCGACCGTCCCACCAGCGCAGCCGGGCGTGCCGCCACGGATCGGCGTACCAGCCGGCGCGGGGCAGCGGAGCCGCCTGCACGGGCGGCGTGGGCGGTTCGGCGGGGGGCTGAACCGGTGGCTGCGGCGGCGCGGGCGCCTGCGTCGCCTGACCAGGCGGCTGCACGGGCGGCTGCACAGGCGCTTGCGTCACCTGGCCGGGCAGAGCGGGCGGCTGGACCGGCGGAGCCGGCGGCTGGACCGGCGGAGCGGGCGGGGCGGGCGGGGCGGGCGGGGCGGGCGGGGCCGGCGGCTGGACCGGCAGCGCCGGCGGGACGACCGGCGGCAGGCCCGCGATCGGTACCGCCGGCAGGACGATCGGCGGCTTCCCGCCCGGCTGGACCACGACCAGCGGAGCGGCCGGGAGCGGCGGGGCCGGCGAAAACGGCGGAGCCGGGGAGATGGGCGGCGGGGCCGGGGAGACGGGCGGCACCGAGACCGGCGGCCCCGAGATCGGTTGCGGCGGGACGACGACCGGCCGCAACAGCGCCGGATCCTCCCAGGCCACCCGGGGCAGCCCGGTCAGGTCGCAGATCATCGCCTGGATGCCGGCCGGCGTGTAGTCGGCCGGGCGGCCGTCGAAGACCTCCCCGCTGCCCTTGAACCGGTTGAAGATCAGGGTCGGCGTGTGCACCACCGCGAGTTCCAGCTGCTGCTGGCCGAGGGGGCCGGAGACGCGTACGGCGGCGAGGTCGGGCCAGTCGAGCGTGCCCGTGCTCAGCTTGGCGGCCATCAGCGACCAGGCCCAGATCAGCCGGCGGGAGGTCAGCAGCACGGCCACGCTGCCGAGGGCGTCCCCCGGCCGGCCGCAGCGGAACAGGCACACCAGATCCTCGTCCGGCTCGACCGCGTCGACGATGTGCTGCCGCTGTCCGGCGGGCAGCTCCTCGGTCGCGCGCCGCAGCCGGGCCGCCAGTTCCGCCACCCGGTACGCCGATTCCGCCGCCGCGGCCGTCATCCACAGTGGCGGCCGGTCCGGCGGCCCGAAGGCGTACCCGCAGTCGGGGCAGCTGATCAGCACGGACTCCTCGCGCATCGCCCGGCAGCCGGGGCAGAACGTGACCGCCGGCGAGTCGAACTCGACGCCGTCGCAGCGCGTACAGACCGGGATGTCGGCGATCACGCCGGCCCGGATCTTGCCCATGCCGCCCATGAGGCGTACGACCGCGAGGACCGGGTGCTCGACGGCCATGTCCACAGTGGAGATGATCGCGTCGGCGACCTCTCCGCTCTTGCCGGCCTTCGGCTTGGTCGGGTTCACCAGCTTCTCCGCCGCCAGCCCGCAGGCCGCGCAGGTGGGCCGGATCCGCAGGGGCAGAGTCGCCCGCAGCGCCATCTGCTCCTGCAGCAGTTCGAGATCGGCCGCCTCGCCGGGCTCCACCTCGGCGTCGTAGGGGCCGGCCAGTGCCTCACCGAGGCGGCGCAGCCGGGCCGGGTCGACGAGGCCGCCCGCCACAGTCGGCGTACGCGTGACGACGGCGATGAGTTCTCGCAGGGCGACCAGCACTTCCGCCGGCAGGTACGCGGACCGCGGCTCCGCACCGCGGACGGTGAGCACGATCCCGGGCCTGTCCACGGCGGAATGGTATCGACGGCGCCCGACCCGGGGGCATCGTCCGGCCAGCCGTGTCGGCAATGCGATAAGGGGCGCCCGGGAGAACCCGGACGCCCCTTGTCCACATCTCAGCTCAGACGCGCGGCTTCTCGCGCATCTCGTAGCTCTCGATGATGTCGCCGATCTGCGGCGAGCCGAAGCCGCCGATGGTCAGACCACACTCGAAGCCCTCGCGGACCTCGGTCGCGTCGTCCTTGAACCGCTTGAGCGACGTGATCGTGACGTTCTCGGCCACGACCGTGCCCTCCCGGATGATCCGGGCCTTGGCGTTGCGCCGCAGGATGCCGGAGCGGACGATACAACCCGCGATGAGACCGATCTTGGAAGACCGGAAGGTCTCCCGGATCTCCGCGGAGCCCAGCGGGGCCTCCTCGTAGACCGGCTTGAGCATGCCCTTGAGGGCCGCCTCGATCTCCTCGATGGCCTGGTAGATGACCGTGTAGTACCGGATCTCCACGCCACTGCGGTCGGCCAGCTCGCGCGCCTGCTGCATCGGGCGCACGTTGAAGCCGATGATGATCGCGGTCGAGTCCGCCGAGGCCGACGCCAGGTTGACGTCGTTCTCGGTGATCGCGCCGACGCCCCGGTGGATGATCCGCAGCTGGATCTCGTCCGGAATCGGCAGCTTGACCAGGGCATCCTCGAGGGCTTCCACCGAACCGGCGACGTCGCCCTTGATGATGAGGTCGAGCGAGGTGCGCTCGCCTTCCTTGATCTTCTCGAGCAGCGTCTCCAGCGTCGCCCGGCCGGCCAGCCGTGCCTGCTCGGCAGCGCGCTTGCGCGCCTGCCGCTGCTCGGCGATCTGGCGTACCGTCCGGTCGTCGTCGGCGGCGAGGAACGTGTCACCGGCGCCGGGAACCGCGGTCAGACCGAGGACGAGGACCGGACGCGCCGGACCCGCCTCGGGCAGAGGCTGCATGTTCTCGTCGAGCATCGCCCGGACGCGGCCGTACGCGTTGCCCGCCACGATCGAGTCGCCGACGTGCAGCGTGCCCTTGTTGACCAGGACGGTCGCCACCGGGCCGCGGCCCTTGTCGAGGTGCGCCTCGATCGCGATGCCCTGCGCGTTGCCGTCGATCGGCGCCCGCAGGTCGAGCGACGCGTCGGCGGTCAGCAGGACGGCCTCGAGCAGACCGTCGATGTTGATCCGGCTCTTGGCGGAGATGTCGACGAACATGGTGTCGCCGCCGTACTCCTCCGCCACGAGGCCGTACTCGGTCAGCTGCTGGCGCACCTTGGCCGGGTTCGCCTCGGGCTTGTCGACCTTGTTCACCGCCACCACGATCGGCACGTCGGCCGCCTTGGCGTGGTTGAGCGCCTCGATCGTCTGCGGCATGACGCCGTCGTCGGCCGCGACCACCAGGACCACGATGTCCGTGGCCTGCGCACCACGGGCACGCATGGCGGTGAACGCCTCGTGACCCGGGGTGTCGATGAAGGTGATCGCGCGGTCCTGACCGTCGTGCTCGACGTGCACCTGGTACGCGCCGATGTGCTGGGTGATGCCGCCGGCCTCGCCCTCGACGACGTTCGCCGAACGAATGGCGTCGAGCAGCTTGGTCTTACCGTGGTCGACGTGACCCATGACGGTCACGACCGGCGGGCGTACGACCAGGCGGTCGTCGTCCACCTCGGCGTCGAGGTCGATGTTGAACTGCGCGAGCAGCTCGCGGTCTTCCTCTTCCGGGCTGACGATCTGCACGTCGAAACCGAGGTGCTCGCCCAGGATCAGCAGCGTGTCGTCGCTGCACGACTGGGTGGCCGTGACCATCTCGCCCAGGTTGAACATCTCCTGGACGAGCGAGCCCGGGTTGGCGTTGATGCGGTCGGCGAAGTCCGACAGCGAAGCACCGCGCGGCAGGCGGACCACCTGGCCCTGACCCCGCGGCGCACCCGAGCTCATCGTCGGGGCGGACAGGTTGTCGAACTCCTGACGCCGCTGCTTCTTGCTCTTACGGCCACGCGAGGGCCGGCCGCCGGGACGCCCGAAGGCACCCGCCGCACCGCCACCGCGACCACGGCCGCCCGGGCCGGGACGACCCGCGCCACCGGCCGGACCGCCGGCACCCGCAGGGGCGCCGCCGCCGCCACCGGGACCACCGCGGTAGCCACCGCCACCGCCGGTGCCCCCACCGGGACCACCGCGGTAACCGCCGCCACCGCCGGTGCCCCCACCGGGACCGCCACGGAAGCCGCCGCCACCGCCGGTGCCCCCACCGGGACCACCGCGGAAGCCGCCGCCACCGGCGCCACCGGGACGACCGGCACCGCCGGGACCGCCCGGACGACCGGCGCCGCCGCCCTGACCCGGGCGGGTCGGACGCTGCGCCGGCATCTGGCCGGGGCTGGGCCGGGGCGGCATGGACGCCGGGCTCGGCCGAGGCGGCATGGAGGCCGGGTTGGGCCGGGGCATGGCGTTGCCCGGCGTGGGCCGGGCGCCTCCCGGCGTGATGCCGAACGGGTTGTTGCCGCCGCTGCGGGCCGGCGGACGCGGGGTCGCGCCCGGGCCGCGCTGGCCACGGTCACCACCACGGTCGCCGCGATCGCCCCGGTCACCGGCCGGCCGGTCGCCGCGGTGCTCGCCGGGACCCCGGTCGGGCCGCTGCCCCGCCGGAGCCGGCGGACGGGCTGCCGGCGAACCGGGCTTGGGCGGCATGAAAGTCGGCTTGGGACCGTCCTCACCGGACGGTCGGTCACGCCGCTGCTGGGCGGCCTGCTGGGCCGCCTTGACGGTGGCCTCCTGCTCCGCCTTCAGCGCCGAGGCGCGCGCCTCTGCGGCGGCCACCTCGATGTCGTGCGCGCTCTTCGCCATCGGCGCGGCTGCCGAAGAGGGCACCGGAGCCTTGGGCTTCGCGGGGACCATCTTCCTCGGCGGTGCCGGTTTCGCCGACACGCGCGAATCGCTCGCGGGCGTCGCCGCGGGGCCGGAAGGGGCCGGGGCCGCCGATGCACCGCCGTTGGACGACGTGCCGGGACCGAAGACCTCCTTCAGCCGACGGGCGACGGGAGCTTCCACTGTGCTCGACGCGGACTTCACGAACTCGCCCATCTCCTTCAATTTGGCGAGAACGATCTTGCTTTCGACGCCGAGCTCCTTGGCGAGCTCGTGTACGCGGGCCTTGCCTGCCACTGCACTCCTCACTCCGAGGTCGCGCGGGCGGCAGCCCACAGCGACCTCACTTGTGCACTTGAAGCCTGTTCATTTCAGGGACTTCATCGTGTGCTCATGTCGGTCGTCCTACCTTGCTCAACATCCATCCGGGGCGAGGTGCCCCGGAGGTCTGCCAGTCTGATCCACCTCAGCGGACGGTCCCGCCGTGGATCGCCTCGGTCAGCGGACCGGTGTCGCAGACACCCGCCACTCGCAGCGCGCGCCCGAAGGCGCGGCGCCGCTCCGCCAGCGCGAGACATGCCGGGGTGGGGTGCAGATGCGCGCCCCGGCCCGACGCCCTGCGGCGCGGATCCGCAACGATTCTGACCTGGCCGCTACCGGCCCCGTCAGCCTCGGCGACCGCGATGACCCGCAGCAACTCGGAGGCTGTCGCGCGTTGCCGACAGCCGACGCAGGTTCGCACAGGACGTGTTAAACCCGCGTCGCCCGGTTCCGCGCGACGTACCACCGGGAAAGTCTACTCCTACACCCGAGGCTTGCCTCAGGCCGGTTCGGCTTCGTGATCCAGACCTCGTGACGGGCGGCCCGGCGCCTCCGCCGGCCGACGCTCGCCGGTCTCCGGCTGATCGGAACGGATGTCGATCCGCCACCCCGTCAACCGCGCTGCCAGACGGGCATTCTGCCCCTCCCGGCCGATCGCCAACGACAGTACCTCACCCGGCACGGTGACCCGGGCCGCGCGGGACGCGAGATCGACGACCTCCACCTTGACGACCCGCGCCGGCGAGAGGGCGTTGCCCACGAACTCGGCCGGATCGTCGGACCAGTCGATGATGTCGATCTTCTCACCGTGCAGCTCGCTCATGACCGCGCGTACGCGCTGGCCCATCGGCCCGATGCAGGCCCCCTTGGCGTTGACGCCGGTGACCGTCGAGCGTACGGCGATCTTGGTGCGGTGGCCCGCCTCACGGGCGATGGCCGCGATCTCGACCGTGCCGTCGGCGATCTCCGGAACCTCGAGCGCGAACAGCTTCTTGACCAGCGCCGGGTGGGACCGCGACAGGGTCACCTGCGGGCCGCGCGGGCCCTTGACCACGTGCACGACCACGCAGCGGATCCGCTCGCCGTGCCGGTACGCCTCCCCCGGCACCTGCTCGGACTGGGGCAGGACGGCCTCCAGCTTGCCGAGGTCGACCGAGACGATGCCCTTCTCCGAGCGCGTCTCGTGGGCCTGGATCACGCCGGTGACCAGGTCGCCGTCGCGGTTGACGTACTCACCGAAGTGCACCTCGTCGGTGGCCTCCCGCAGCCGCTGGAGGATCACCTGCTTGGCCGTCATCGTCGCGATGCGGCCGAAGTCATGGGGAGTGTCGTCCCACTCCCGGACGATGCCGCCGTCCTCGTCGATCTCCTGGGCCAGCACGGTCGCGGCGCCGGTCTTGCGGTCGATCTCGACGCGCGCGTGCGACTCCGCCCCCTCGGTGTGCCGGTACGCCGTGAGCAGCGCCGACTCGATCGCAGCCAAGATCGTCTCGAACGGGATCTCGCGTTCCCTCTCCAGCGCGCGCAGCGCCGCCAGGTCGATGTTCACCGTTCCTCCACGTCTTCGTCCGCGTCTTCCTCGTCGTCCAACCCGTCGGCGTCTTCGTCGCCGGCGTCGTGCTCGTCGGCGCCGGTGTCGTCGCCGCCGATCTCTTCCAGGTCCTCGTCGGAGATCTCCTCCAGCCGGGAGAACTCGACCTGCACGTGCCCCGGGCCGAGCTCGGCCAGGTCCAATACGTGCCGCGTGGTCGACTTCTTCTCGGCGACCTCCAGGGTGACCGTCTTCTCGTCGGCCGCAATCACCCGGCCGGTCACGGTCGTGCCACCGCTCGCCTTGGCCGGCGTCACGGTAGCGGAATTCTTACCAGCTTTGCCGGGTTTGGCGACACTCGGCAGGATCTGGGTGGTTTTCACGGTCACCAGCCGGCCGACCGCCCGGCGCCAGTGGCGCGCCAGCGTCAACGGCCGGTCGACGCCGGGCGAGCTGACTTCCAACTGGTACTCGCCCGGCACCAGCTCCTTGCCGGTCGCCTCCGCGTCGTCGAGCGCGTCGGCGATCAGCCGGGACAGGTCGGCGATGGTGTCCAGGTTCACGCCGCCGTCGCCGTCGACCGTGACGCGCAACTGGTGGCGTCGGCCGATCTGGCGTACGGCAAGGTCTTCGAGGTCGTAGCCGGCCGCCTCGAGCAGCGGGGCCACCAGGTCGCCGACCCGCTCGCGGACCTCGGTCAGGCGGGCGGGGGACGTCCGTGCGATGACCGGGGCGGCAGTCGGGGCCGCGCTGCGACGGTTACGCTGAGCCATACGCAGACCCCTCTCGGTGATGATCGGATGTATACCGACTCTCCCCGCGGGTCGGACGACCCGCAGATAGGGCAGGCAACGGCTGGGCAGAGCCTAACGCGAGGTGACTACCGAGCGTGAATCGGCGCGCGGGCCATCCGCCGTACGCCTGCTCCGCGTACTGATCGCGGCATCTCCTCAGGATGATCATGGCATCCCGGGCATCGACGCGGACCCTAACTTCGTGATCGGCCGGTCCGTAGTGTTCACTGGTCAGGATGCAGACGCCGAATCATCGCGCCGGACGCCCGCGGCGCGACCTGTTGCGGGGGCTGGCGGCGATCGGGGCGGCGGGTGTCCTCGCGGGATGCGACCTGCTGGGCGATCCCGAGCCGCCGGCACCCGACCCCCTGCTGGGCTTCCTCGGCCAGACGCGGGCGCTGCTCGCGGCGTACGAGGCGACGATCGCGGCCGTTCCCGATCTCGCGGGCCGGCTGCAACCGATCCGCGAGACGCACGCCGCCCATGTGACCGCGCTCACGGAGATCATCAAGCCGCCCTCCGGTACGCCGGTGCCGTCCTCGTCCACGCCGGCGACGCTGGCCGGGCTGAAGACCGCGGAGGCGGCCGCCCAGAAGAGCGCGTACGCGACCGCGCTGAGCGTCCCGGCCGGCCGGGCCACCCTGCTCGGAGAGATCGCGGCCGCCCGGTCGACCCACCTGGCGGTGCTGTAGATGACCTCCCCGTCCGGTTCCGCCGCGCCGAGTCCGGCCGCCGAACTCACCGCCGCCGGCAAGGCCCGGCTGGCGACCGCGCTCACCTTGGAACACCAGGCGATCTACGGCTACGGGATCCTCGGGCCCTTCCTCAAGAGCGGCGAGACGACCACGGCCCGCACCGTCGAGGCCGTCCACCGGGCCCGGCGCGACCGCCTCGACGACCTGCTCGGCGCGGACGCACCCGGCAGCGAAGCCGCGTACGCGCTGCCGGAACCGGTCGCGGACCGGGCCGGCGCCCTGAAACTGGCCGCCCTGCTCGAGGACGGCGTGACGACGGCGTACCGGGCGGCGCTGGCCGACACCGAGGGCGCGTACCGGAAGCTGGCCCTGGACGCGATGGTGGACGCGGCGAACCGGGCGACCGCCTGGCGCAAGGTCGCGGGCCAGACCCCGCTGACCCTGCCCTTCCCCGGCCGCCCCGCCTGATCGAGCCCGCTCCACGACCCAAAACCCAAACCAAGATCCCGTTTGGATCAGGTTTTCGCCCCGAATCTTGGCCCAAGATTCGGGTGATTTCCCTGATCCAAACGGGATCTTGGCGTCGGAGCCGGGCTCCCGGTCGGGAGGGCTTCCGGTCAGGAGCTGGTCAGGAGCGGCGTTCGATGGGTAGGCGGGAGCGGGTCAGCATGCCCGCGCCGAGCATCGCCACCAGCGGCACGACCAGCACGATCAGCAGCTGGGACCACGGCACCGCCAGCCCGAGCGGTGGCAGTGGCGGCCAGGCGTCCGCCCCGCTCGCCCGGTTGATCGCGGCGATCAGCGCGAACGCCGCCCCCACGCCCGCCGCCACGCCGAGCACCGTGCCCAGTCCGGCGATCACCCCCGACTGGCTGAGCGCCATGAGCCGGCGTACGCGTGGCGCAGCCCCCACGGCACCGAGCGTGGACAGGTCGGCGCGGCCGTCGGCAGCGGCCAGACCTGTCACGACGGCGGTGGCGGCCAGCGTGACCAGGGCCGACGCGACGGCCAGGATGATCAGCGTGATGTCGACGCTGTTGTCCGGGCCACCCTCCACGTACGCCCAGATCCCGTTGCCGTAGCCGTCCAGCACGGCCTGGAAGGCGTCCTGTTCGGCGGTGGTCGGCGTGCGCCGGGTGGCGATGACGAGCACCGACGGCGTCGGCGTGAGGCCCAGGTCCGGCAGCAGCCGCGGCGAGATGATCGCCGGCATGCCGGTCGGCCCGCTGTGCAACGCGTACGCGGGGACCGTCTTGGTCTTCCCCTTGTCGCCGTTCGCGTTCTCCTGGGTCCCGTCGGCGTACTCGAGGATCGTGTGGCCGTTGCTGACGAACGCGGAGTCGCCGACGACCACGCCGCCGTCGCGCAGCATCGCCCGGGCGGCTTCGAGGTCGGTCGGGTCGGCGCCGGTCAGGTCGTTCAGGCCGGTTCCATCGTCTACGTAGTAGCCCATGAAGCCGCCGGCCGAGTGCGTACCCGTGCACCGCTTATCGGCACGGGCCCGGTCGAGGTCGGCGGCCGGGGGCTTGTCGCTCCACGGGCAGACGTTCTCGGGCGGCATCGTGAGGGTGATGTAGCAGGGGTTCTCGGGCTTGGCCTGGGGGCCGGCGCATTCGCCGAGGCTCGTGGTGATGAAGTGGTCGACCGGCATCGTCCCGGCGACCCGGCCCTTGAGGTCCGCGATCTCCGCGGCGCTCATCAGGTGCGGGTGCCCGACCCGGTCGTACTCGGTGAGCGTGACCGCGGCATAGCCCTCCGGCAGCGCCGCCCGGTAGTCGTCGACGTCGCGGGCGTGGCCGCTGGAGTAGTAGACGCCGATCATCACCGAACCCGCCACCACGGCCATCACCGCCGAGATGGCCGGCGCCGCCGAGGACCGGTTGCGCGCCGTGTCCCGCAACGCGATCCGCGGCGCGAGCGGTAGCACGCGCCCGGCGCGGCCGAGCAGACCGATGATCGACGGCGTCAGGACGACCAGCGCCAGCTGCCCGAGCACCAGCCCGACCAGGATCACCGTCGCGTCGCTGCGCGCGGCCCCCGCCACCGTGATCACCGCGGCTCCGCCCAGCATGAGTACGCCGGTCGCCACCCACCGCTTGCGCGACCGCACGATCCCCCGGCGGCCGGCCAGCGCGGCGACGACGTTCTGCCGGGCGGCGTTGATCGCGGGGAAGAGCGCGGCCAGTACGCCGGTCACGGCGGCCAGCACGATGCCGGCGGCCAGCACCTCGGGGAAGAAGCGCAGCGCCCCGGACCGGCGGTGGACCAGCAGCGTCTCCATGAACGGGCGGGCGATCACCGCGAGCGGCGTACCGAGGACGACGCCCACGACCGAGCCGGCCAGACCGAGCAGCAGCCCGTCGGCGAGCACGATCCGGCGCAGCTGCTTCGCGGTGCCGCCGTTGGCCGCGACGAGCGCGAGATCGCGCTGCCGCCGCCGGGCGCCGACGGCGAACGCCGGTCCGCACAGGAGGATCACCTCGAACGCGATCAGGCCGCAGACGATCACCGGCAGCTCGAAGTCGGATGCCGTCATCGACTCATCGGTGCTCTCGTCGTGCGACCACAGCAGGCCGTTGGCCTTGAGGTGATCGGCGACCTGCGGCGTGATGCCGCCCGGCACCTTGATCAGCCAGGAGCCGCCCGGTTCGGCCGGCAGCGCGCTCGGCGGGAACACGAGGGCCGCCGACAGGTCGTCCGGCAGCTCGACGACCTCGGTGACCTTGTAGGACTGGTCCGGGTCGACCAGGCGTACGCTGCCGCCGATGTCGACGCCCAGCCGGGAGACGGCGTCCTCGGTGATCGCCACCTCGTCGGCGGCCTTCGGCGCGGTCCCGCGCAGCCGCGTCACGATGCCCTGCGTGACCGGGTCGTCGATCGGCAGGTAGTACGACGGCAGCCCGCCGATCCCCGTCGCCGTGTGTACGCGTACCTGCCCGCCGCCGGTCTGGACGCGGGCCACGGAGCTGCCCGCGGGCAGCACCTTGAGCAGGTCGGCGTCGGTCGCCACCGGCGGGGCCGGGCTGTCGGTGCCGTCCTCGTGCAGCGGCCCGGTGCTCGCCCAGTAGACGAGTCCGTCGGCGGTGCCGAGGTTGCGCGCGTTCTTCTCCGCGGCGGTGAGGTTGAAGGTGTCGTACGAGACCGCGATGAACGCCAGCGCGAGCACCGGTGCGCCGATGAGGAGCATGACCAGCGCCGTACGGCCCTTGCTGCGGCGCATCTCGCGGAACGCCAGCTTGAGCGACACCGTCCAGCTGCGGAGCCACATCACGACGAGACCTCCAGCAGCTGCTCGGCCGAGCCGATGCCGGTGGAGGTGTCCACGATGACGCCGTCGCGCAGGAAGATCACGCGGTCGGCCCAGGCCGCGTGGCGGGCCTCGTGCGTCACCAGTACGCCGGCCGCCCCCGCGTCCACCTTGGCCCGCAGCAGCCGCAGGACCGCCTCGCCGGTCTGGGAGTCGAGGGCCCCCGTCGGCTCGTCGGCGAGCACCAGTCGCCGCTCGCCGACCAGGGCCCGGGCGATCGCCACCCGCTGCTGCTGACCGCCGGACATCTGGTCGGGGAAGCGCTCCGCGTACCCTTCGAGATCGACCTCGGCCAGCGCGGCCTCGGCCAGCGGGCGGGCCTTGCGGGGCGCCAGGCCGTCCAGTTCGAGGGGCAGCGCGATGTTCTCGGCGGCCGTGAGGCTCGCGAGCAGGTTCAGGTCCTGGAAGACGTAGCCGATCCGGCGGCGGCGCAGGCGGGCCAGGCCCGAGCGCGACAGCGAGCCGAGGACGGCGCCCTCGACGACGACCTCGCCGGTGCTCGGCGCGTCCAGGCCGCCGGCCAGGTTGAGCAGGGTGGACTTGCCCGATCCCGACGGTCCCATGACCGCGACGAACTCCCCTGGTTCGACGCTGACCGAGACGCCGCGCAGGGCGTGCACCTCGGTGGCGCCCTGGCCGTGCCTACGGTGGACGTCGCGCAGTTCCAGCACGCTCATCGCTTGCTCCCCGTGATCTCGTCGGCCGCCTGCGCCGCGGGCACGTCGCCCGCGGTCGCCGGCGGCACGTACCGCACCAGTGACGCCTCGCAGTGGTCGAGCCAGCGCAGCTCCGCCTCGGCCTGGAAGATGAGTGAATCGAGGACCAGCCGCCAGGGCAGTTCCGCGCCGTCCTTCTTCAGGCGCGTGTACTGCTGCAGGGTCCGCATCGTCGACGAGCGCTGCGTCTGCACGACCGACGCCACGTCCACGCCGGGCGTGGTGATCGCGAGCGCGAGTTTGATCGCCAGCTCGTCGCGCGGCCGGTCGGCGTGGGCGATGGGGGTGGCGAACCAGATCGCCAGCTCCGCCCGGCCGGCATCGGTGATCTCGTACGGGCGCTGCCCCCCGTCGTGTTCCGGCAGCGCGCGTACCAGGCCGTCGCGTTCGAGCCGGGTCAGCGTCGAGTAGACCTGGCCGATGTTGAGGGGCCAGGTGGCTCCGGTCTCCGTCTCGAAGGACGTCCGGAGTTGGTAGCCGTACATCTGCCCGCGCTCGAGAAGCGCCAGCAGACCGTGTCTGATGGACATGAGTACTGAGTATGCATACCGAGTATGCTCGCCGCAACCAGGGGATTCCCTTAGGGGCGTACGCAGCGCGGACGCCCCCGGGAAGGAGGAACTACATCTGGAGGCCCTCCTCGATCGTCTTCAGCCGGTGCCGGGCGAGCGCCAGGTTGGCCCGCGACTTGATCAGCACCAGGTAGAGGAAGAGGCCCTGGGTGTTCCGGCTCGTCAGCGGCCGGATGATGTGGTACTGGCCGCCCAGGGTGATGAGGATGTCCTCGATCTGGTCCTTGAGCTTCAGCATCTCGATCGTGCGCAGCTTGGCCCGCACCACGTCCGTGTTGCCGGCGGCCGCCACGGTGAGGTCGAAGTCCTTGGTGCTGCCGAGCGTGCCGAGCGCCATGCCCGAGGTGTAGTCCACGAGCGCGACGCCGATGGCGCCGTCGATCTCCATGGCCTCCTTGAGCGAGCCTTCCATGTCGGTCATGCGGGTTCCTCCCCTGAAAGATGTACGGACTTCACCCGAGGCCGGCGGACGCGAAGATCTCGCCCACCCGCTCGGCCACGGGACGTGCTTCGTGCTGGAGGCGCCCGACGTTCAGCTCGGGCCCTGCCAGGACGGTCATCAGCGCCGCGTCTCCGGCGGCGAACGAGGCCACGTAACCGGTCGCTGCGCGTACGACGGTCTCGCGGAAGGCACCCGAGCCGGCCGCCGCGGCGATCTGCTGGCTGAGCCCGAGGTGGGCGGCCGACATCGCGGCGAACGTCTCCGCCTGTACGCCGGGAGCGTCGTGGGTCACGAGCAGGCCGTCGACACTCGCGACGACGACGCCCGCGACGTGGGGCAGGTTCTCGCGCAGTTTGCGGATCTCGGCGTACACCGCGTCTTCGATGCCCACGTACCTGTTCCTCCCTTTCCACCCGAGCCGCTGCAGGACAGGCCTCACCGCAGGGCCTCCAGCCCGTCGAGCAGGCGCAACAGGATGTCCGAGTCGTCGTACGCCGACCCGCCGGCCGGGGCGGGCGGGTACTCCTGCGTACCGGGGGCACGGCGGGGCAACGGGATGCGCGGCCCGACCGGATCGGCGGCCGCCGCCTCCGCCACCGGCTCGGCGGGCTCCGGCGGCTCAGGTTCCGGTGGTTCGGGTACGCGCCGCAGCGGAAACCCCGACGGCGGCACGGCGGCCCGGGCCCGGACGGTCGCCACCGAACCGGCGGCCGCGGAGCCGCCCGGCCGGCCCGGTTCGACCAGGCCCGACCGGGTCATCCGGCGGACTTCCAGCATCACCGTGAAGGTGTCGCGGCCGAGCAGGCGGGCGAGGTCGATCGGGCTGCGCCGGCGGTCGGCGTTGGCCACGATCTCCCACTGCAACGCGGACAGCGCCACCGTGCCGCCCGGCAGCCGCCGCTGGGGCAGCACCGCGGCGGTGTCGATGGCGGCGTCGGGCCAGGCGTCGGCGAGCAGCCGGCGGCGCCGGTCGACCTCCTGGCAGACCGGGCGCAGGTCGAGCGGGCGACCGGCGCCCTGCTCCGGCCGCGCACCCGGTTCGAACCGCACCCCGGCGGCCAGGTCGAAGAGGAAGTGGGCGGCGTCGTAGAGCGACAGCAGGACGGTCGCCTCCCACTCCGCCCGGCTCAGCACGCCCGACGCGACCAGTTCGTCGCCGACCCGGCGCCCGGCGCGTACGGCGGCCCGCCAGGTGTCCGGCGCGATCCGGCCCGAGGCGGTCAGCAGCCGTTCCGGCGGCGAGGCGACCGGGCTCTCGGCGAACTCGACCCGTCCGTCCAAGATGTACACCGCGCCGCCCGGGGCGTCGAGTACGCGCAGCGCACCCGTCAGCCCCGCGGCGCACCACGGTTCGAGGGCATCGCGTACCAGGGGCGGTGTACGCGCTGAGGAAGACACGCGGATGTACCTCTCGGCGTTCTCGGTCGGTCCCGGGGACGGCGGCCGGTCTCCCGGCCGGGATCGGTCAGTTCGCGGAGATCGCGTCGGCCAGTGCGCCCATGTGGCGCTGGGTGACGGCGAGGTTGCCCAGCATCCGGTCGAGCCAGACGTAGAGCACCAGCCGGCCGGATCCGCCCTGATCGAGGGTCTGCAGCAGGTGGTAGCCGTTGCCGGCGGTGATCACGACACCCTCGACCCGCTCGGGCCGGCCGACCGTGGCGAACGCGGCCGTCTGCAGCGCGGCGTGCACCATCTGCGCGGCACCGCCGCCGTCGAGATCGGATCCGCCCGGACCACGGCCGGCGGCGCCGACGGTCGATCCACTCGGGAAGTCGATGAGTCCGGCGCCCAGGGCACCCTGGATGGACATCATCTGCCGGAGACATTCATCTATGTCGAGCACACAAGCTCCTTGTACCAGCGGTTCGCGTGACTGCGTCGAAGCCCACGCCCGATCGCTTCCGGCCAAGGAACGAACGACTACAGGACCGCATTGCGACACTACAACGGGTAGCGGAGTGGTTGTTGATCCACTTAGGAGCACATCGGGCCGAGTTTCCCGGCCGCTCTCCCTATTGCGCATCCATGTCGATCTCTGCGGCGATACGCCAAGATCTACGCGGGCCAGCCGCGATCACTGCCCCCAAGATCTGGTTTGGATCAGGGATCGCCACGTAATCATGGCCCAAGATTCGGGTGAAAACCCTGATCCAAACGGGATCAACGCTATGCGCGAACGGATCCGCGAATGAAGGTGCGGGCGGGGAACCGGTGCTCACCCGGTTCCCCGCCCGCGACCGGCGGCGCGTGCCTATGAAACGGGCGGATAGGCGGGCGCCGGCAGGGTACGCCGAACCGCGCCCGTTTGCCCCGACAGCAGGGCGGCGGGCGGCGTACCGAGGGGAGGGACGAAGCGGAGATCGTGGTTCCGGACGGCCGTGGAGTGGGACACCGGGACGGACGAGGCGTGACGGACGGGACGGACGGTGCGGGCCGGCGCCGTGGGCGCGGTGCCGGCCACGGAACCGCACGACCCGGGACTCGCCGCGCGGCGCGGCAGCCGGTTGTTCGTCATGCGATCTCCTTGCTAAGATGCTGGGAGCGCTCCCAACTGGATGTGAAGAAGCGTATTTCCGGCGGTCACCGGCCGGAAACAGTTCCGGCGGTTGTGGCACCTTTGTCCCGCGTACCCCGGGACACCGTCGGCGTACGGTCCTGCCGGAGCAGGACTTACGTTTCCACGGCCGGCCCGCTCGCCCCTCGCCGCCGTCAGGACTCGTTACAGCGGGATGTCCGCGCCGTATCCTTGCTGACCATGACGATCGATCGGCCCCATCCCGACGAGCACATCACCCTGCTCGTGGCCGACGACAACAGCGTCGTCCGCGCGGTCGTCCGCGAGATGATCCCGGCCGGCAGCGGGATCGAGGTCGTCGGCGAGGCGGCCAACGGCGTCGAGGCCCTGCGCCTGGCGGTCGCCCTGCGGCCCACCGTCACCCTGCTCGACCACCGGATGCCGTTGCGCGACGGGCTGTCCGTCGTGGCGTCCATCGGCGCGATCAGCCGGGTGCTCATGCTGACGCGTACCGCGGACGACGCCGTCGTGGTCGACGCCATTCGGGCCGGCGCGCTCGGCTACCTCATCCACGGCCAGTTCGTCCCCGCCGAGTTGCTGCTCGCCGTACGGTCGGTCGCCGCCGGCGAGGCGTACCTGTCGCCGACCGCGGCCCGCGCCCTGGTCACCAGCGTGCGCGCGGCCCCGCAGAGCCGCGCCGGGCTGTCGCGCCGCGAGACCGAGGTCATGAACCTCATCGCCGCCGGCCTCACCAACGCCGAGATCGCCGGGTCGCTCGTACTCTCGCTCAAGACCGTGGAAAACCATGTCAACCACATCTTCGGCAAGCTCGGCGCCGGTGGGCGTACCGAGGCGATCGCGCTCTGGCGCCGCCCCTGACTTGCCCGCCCCGGGCACCCAAGTTTCCTGGGTGCCGCCCGGCGTCGGGGGCCGGTGCGGCCTCGCGTACCCCTTTGTTCACACCCATTTCGCGTACGCGCAACGCGGCGGCCGGTCTTGGCAGCGGGTCGGCCAGGTGCTTCCCTGACGTCATGAACCCGCCCCGTGTCGTCCTCGTCGGAGCCGCCGACGGTGCCTTCGCCGCGATGCTGGGCGGCCACACCACCCTGCTCGGCTGCCTGCCCCTGGCGGCGGCCGTGATGCAGGGCCGGATGCCGGCCGACCTCATCCTGCTGCGCACCGACGAGGTACGCGACGTCTCCGCGCTCGCCCGCGCGATGCCCGAACCGGCCCCGCCGATCCTCGTCCTGACCCGGACGATGGAACCGGCCGACGTGGTGCCCGCGCTGCGCGCCGGCGCGACGAGCCTGCTCGTCGAGGGACAGTTCACCCGGGCCGACCTGCTCGACGCCGTGCACGGCACGATCCACGGCCAGAGCCGGCTGTCCCCCGCCTGCCTGACGGCCGTCGTCCGCCACCTGCGCCACCCGTCGGCCCCGTCCCACCGCCGGGCGCTGCACACGCTGACCCGGCGCGAACGCGAGATCATGGAACTCGTGGTCGCCGGCGAGAGCAACGGTTCCATCGCCGCCAAGCTGTGCGTCGCCGAGAAGACCGTCCGCAACGCGGTGAGCCGGATCTACAAGAAGCTGCGCGTACGCAACCGGGCCGAGGCGATCGTCGCCTGGCTCGCGGGCTGACTAACGGCAGACGGTTCCGTTGAGCGAGTAGCCCGACGGAACCGGGTTCGTCTTGGCGAAGGTCCCCTGGAACCCGATCAGGATCGAGTCACCGGGGCGCAGGGCCGGCGTACCGGTGTCCTCGGCGAGCACGTCCCGGCCGGTCTGCGTCCAGATGGCGGCCCAGCCGCTGGTCAGCTTCTGGTCGCCGAGCGGGAAGGCGAAGGTCAGCTGCCACCCGTCGATGATCGTGGTCCCCGTGTTGACGATCGTCACGTCGGCGACGAAGCCGCCCTCCCACTGATTGCGCTTGGTGTACTTCACGTGGCACGCCAGCGCCGCCGGATCGGCCGCCGCCGGGCTCGCGGTCTTCCCGTCGTGCCCGGACCCACTCGGTTTCGGCTGCGCGGACGCGTTCGGCCCGGTGGACGGCCCGGTGGACGGCCCGGCCGACGGCGACGAGGCGGCACCGGTCACCCCGGACCCGGCGCCCTCGACGAAGGGCGACGGCCGCAGAACGCTCACCCCGATGACGAGCGCTCCACACAGGACGGACGCACCCGTGATCGCCAGGAACCGCAGCCGCCGGGGAATCCCGGGCCGCCCGGCGGCCCCGTGACGGGGAACGAGCGCCACGATACGCGTATTATCAAGGGTAAATATCGAAAGAGATCCGCCGCAGAGGCGCGCGCGTTCCGTCATGCCCACGAGCCCGTGGCGGCCTGTTCGCGGCAGGGCCGCGAGGTCGGGTTCGGCGAAGCCGGTGCCGTCGTCGCGGACCTCGAGCCGCACGGCGTCGCCCTCGGCGGCGAGCCGGACCTCGGCGTGCGAGGCGCGGGAGTGCTCGGCGACGTTGCGGAGTGCCTCTCGCAGAATCCACGAAAGTTCCGCGGCGACCCGGCCCGACACCTCGACCGGCTCGGTACGCACGATCGCCGGCAGCCCGGTCACCGCCGACCAGTCGTCGCAGATGGCGCGGACGGTGTCGGCGAGCGGCGCGGACAGCGCCGGCGAGCGCAGGTCGTCGATGATCGCGCGGGCGTCCCGGGCGGCGTCGAGGGAGCCTTCCCGCAGCGAGGCGGCCAGCCGGACGGCCCGGTCGGGCTCGCCGAGCGAGGTCGGCAGCGCGGCCGCGCCCAGGGCCAGCGCGTCCAGGGTCTTCGACAGCGAGTCGTGCATCTCGCGGGCGAGCCGCGCCCGCTCGGCGGCGGCCGCGGCCCGGCGGGACTCGCGGATCCGCTCGGCGGCGGCCCGCACCCAGCCGGAGATGAGCGCGCCGGCGACCCCGCCCAGCGGCGCGAAGACGCCGCCCGCGACGGTGACCAGCCCGGCGATCACCCCCGGCCAGCCCAGCAGCGCCCCGGCGAGCCCGGCGGACCCGAAAGCAGTGATCATCACCGGCGTCCGGCCGACCACGAAGTACGCCATCAGCACGGCCAGCACCAGATCGCCGCCGGCCAGCACCCACCGCCGCGAGGTGGTCAGGGCGGAACTCAGCGAGAGCCCGGCGAACAGCGCCGGCACCGTCCACACCAGCACCGGCCAGCGGTGCCCGGCGTCCAGCAGCACCCACGCCAGTACGGCCGCCGACCGGCCGGCCAGCGCGACCCCGGCCAGCAGCGCGCGGACCTGATGGTCCGCGCCGCCCCGCCCTGTCGGATTCACGATCGTTTCCCTCGCTGCCACGCCTGCGCATCGCAGTATGGCCGCGCTCCCACTCCATCCGCTAGTGGGCGGTCGCGTCAGCGAGCGCGGGGCTCGGCCGGAAAGTCGTAGATCGGATCCAGGTAGAGCGCGTCTACGTAGATCCGATCTACCTACAGCACCGGTTCTTCGATCATGAAGCCGGTCAGCGGGACGGGACGACCTCGGGATTCTCCTCGCGCAGCGCGTTGATCGCGTGCTCGACCGACTTGATCAGCACCTGCTTGGTCGACTCCCGGTGCCGGGCGTCGCACTCCAGGATCGGTACGCGGGCCGGGATCGCCAGCGCCTCGGCGACCTCCTCCAGGGCGTACCGCTGGGTGCCGTCGAAGATGTTCAGCGCCACGATGTAGGGCAGGCCCCGGCTCTCGAAGAAGTCGATGGGCGCGAACGAGTCCGACAGCCGGCGCGTGTCGACGAGGACCACGGCGACCAGCGCGCCGCGCATCAGCTCGTCCCACATGAACCAGAACCGCGTCTGGCCCGGCGTACCGAAGAGGTAGAGGATGAGGTCCTTCGCCATCGTGATCCGGCCGAAGTCCATCGCCACCGTGGTGGATTCCTTGCCGGGCACCTTCGAGGCGTCGTCGATGCCGACACCGGCGGCGGTCATCACCGCCTCCGTCGTCAGCGGGGCGATCTCGGACACCGTGCCCACGAGGGTGGTCTTCCCGACGCCGAAACCGCCGGCGATGACGATTTTCGCGGAGGTGATCTGCGAGGACCCCGTGGTGTCAAAGCCTGCGTAGTCCACTCAAGACCCTTTCCAAGACGTGCAAACGATCGTTGACGCTCTGTTCCCGGTTCAGCTCGTGCAGGTCGAGGAGCCCCTCGGCGACCATGTCGGCGATGAGGACGCGTACCACACCGAAGGGCATCCTCATCAGCGCCGACACCTCGGCGAGGGAACGCGGCACGCCGTCGCAGAGGGTGATGATGCGGTTCTTGTGCTGTCCGGCGAAGCGTCCCTCCTGCCGGCCCGTCGCGTTCGTGACCAGCACGGCCTCGATCGCGATGTCCCGGCGCGGCTCGGTACGCCCGCGCGTGACCGCGTACGGGCGCACCAGCGCGCCCCGCGGATCTCGGCGCAGACTCTCGTCGTCAGGCCCCACAGCGCACCATCCCCCACCTTCCCCCTCGATCGCCTACGGCTGACCGGCGAGTTCGCGGGTGCTGGGCGTCAGCGCCCCACCCACCCGGTCGACCAGCAGGGCCATCTCGTAGCCGACCTGGCCGACGTCGCAGCTGCGCGCGGCGAGCACGGCGAGGGCGGAACCGTCGCTCACCGCCATGAGGAAGAGGTACCCGCCGTCCATCTCGATGATCGTCTGGCGGATCCCGCCGCCGTCGAAGCAGCGCGAGGCGCCGTCGGTCAGGCTCACCACGCCTGCCGTGATCGCCGCCAGCTGGTCCGCGCGGTCGCCGGGCAGATCCTGGGTCGATGCGAGCAACAGGCCGTCCGCCGACACCGCCACCACATGTGCCACACCGGGCACCTGGTACGCGAAGTTGTTCAGCAGCCAGCTGGTATGGGCCATCTTCGGGCCGGTCATCGGTTTTCCTCATTCTGTACTGGTACCTGCGGGCCGCTGAGGTCGTCGCGGCCCCGCTGAACACCACGGGTGTACGCCGAGAGCAGGCCCTGTACCTGCTCGGGAGTGCGCTTGACCCGGGCGACCGTCGGCTCGCCGACGCTGCCGGGAACGAGGTTCTCCTGGGGCCGGCGGATGGGCAGGCCCGACCGGGTCGTCGAACCGGTCACCGGGCTCGACGCGGCGGCGGCGGCCTGCCAGCCGAGGTCGGCGGAGGTCTGCCACTCAGGATTCGCCTCGGCGGCCTGCCGCTGGCGCGGTATGCCCGCGTCCTCGGCCGCCCCGTCGAGCCGGGCGGCGGTCGCGGGCTGTCCCGGTGTGACCGGCTGCGCCCCGGCGATCGGCCAGTCGCTGCGTACCGTGTTCTGCTGCACGGCGGCACGTCCCTTCGCGGGGATCGCCGGCGCCTCGATCGTGCGTCGCGTACCCCAGGAATCGGACTCGGATTCGGGCTCGGCGGACGAGCCGAACCACGAAGCCTGCATCTGCCGGAAGATCGGCAGTTCGGTGGTGTCGTCGACGGCGGGCGCGGCCAGCGGCGCCGAGACCGGCACCGTGGAGACCGGGACCGCGGAGACCGGGACGGGCACCTCGTACTCGCCCGCGACGTGCTGGCCCGGGACCCGCGTCGGCAGGAGGGGCCGGCCCGCCGGTACGCCCGCGCCGGACGGCAGTGCCTGGTGGCGGCCCTCCTCCAGGGCGAGGTGACGGCGTGGCCGCAGGCTCACGTCGGCCCGCGGCAGCACGAGGATGTTGCGCGGCAGCACGAGGCCGGCGGTGATCCCGCTGTCGGTGTTGCGCCGCAGTTCGGCCTTGATGCCGTAGCGGTCGGCGAGCCGGCCGACGACGCCGAGGCCCATCATCCGGAACGCGGAGACGTCGACCTGGCCGGGCGCGGCGAGCCGCTCGTTGACGGCGTGGATCTGGTCGTCGGTCATGCCCAGGCCGCGGTCCTCGACCTGGATGAGCACGTAGTCGCCGATGCGCCGGGCGTCGGCGACGACGACCGTCCCCGGCGGCGAGAAGCGGGTGCCGTTGTCCATCAGCTCGGCGACCATGCGGACGACGTCGTTGACGGCGTGCGCCGCGATGCCCGTGTCGCCGTCGACCGTGCTGAACTCGACGCGGTCGTAGAGCTCCACCTCGGACTGGGCGGCGCGCAGGACGTCCTCCAGGCCGGCGTCCTCACGGCGGCCGGGGCTCGCGTCGGCGCCGGCCAGTACGAGCAGGTTCTCGTCGTTGCGGCGCATCCGGGTGGCCAGGTGGTCCAGCCGGAACATGCGGGCCAGGCGGGCCGGGTCCTGCTCGTGCTGCTCGATCGCGTCCAGCTCGGCGATCATCCGGTCGACCAGGGTCTGGGACCGGCGGGCGAGGCTGAGGAACATCGCCGAGACGGTGGCGCGCAGCACGGCCTGCTCGGCCGCGATGCGTACCGCCTCGCGGTGGACGATGTTGAAGGCCGCGGCCACCTGGCCGATCTCGTCCCGCCCCGGTACGCGGATCTCGTCGTGCACTTCGTTGGCGAACGTCTCGGCGGTGCGCTCGTCGAGGCCCCGGATGTCGCGCAGCCGCTCGACCATCGCCGGGAGGCTGTGGTCGGCGACGGCGAGCGCGCCGCCCCGCAGGCGTTCGAGCGAGCGGACCATCATCCGGGCGACCAGCGCGGCGATCAGGATCGCGGCGAGCAGCAGGGCCGGGTGCAGGATCCACTCCGCGATCACCTGCCGCGTGACGGCGTCCGTACGCGTCTGGATCTCGGAGTTGAGCTGGCTCTCCAGCCGCAGCTGGGCGAACCGCATGAGGTCGACGACGGCGCCCAGCGACCGGGACGCGTCCTCCGCACCGATCCAGGCACGGGTGCCGGTCGACCGGCTCACCTGGAAGGCCGCCCAGTCGGCGAGGGTGACCGCGTCGCCGGAGACGAAGTTGCGCACCACCGTCCACTGCTGTTCGCTGGCGTCCTTCAGGAACTCCTTCAGCGACTCCTGCGCGGTGGTCATGCTCGCGACGAAGCTCGCGTGCTGCTCGTCGCTGACCGCGCCCCCGCTGAGCAGCACCACGTACGCCGACGCCTGCTGGTCGGCCGCGGCCGACTGGGTCATCGCGAACGCGGCCACGGCGCGAGGCTGGTCGACCACGTCAACGATCTTGCCGACGAACTCGGCCGCATCAGAGACATAGGTGTTCAGGTCAGCCAGGATGACGCCGTATCGCAGGACCATCTGCGCGGCCGACGTGTCCTTGCGCGACTGCGCCTCTTCGCGGATCGAGCCGAGGCCGTCGAGATGGGTGCCGATCCGGTCCAGGCCCGGGCCGAGCTCGTCGGGCGGCGTACCCAGCGCCTCGCGCGCCTGCCGGAACGCGGTGATGCGCTCGTCGGTGTCGGCGAGCCGGGCACGCAGCTGCGCACCGTCGTCGCTCGGGTGCGCCAGGTACTCCGCCACCGCCATGCGCTCGTGGTGCAGCGCGTAAGCGAGTGACGTCACCTGGGCGGAGAGCGTCGTGAGGTGGTTGGACAGACGAGCGGCGGCGGCCTGCTGCCCGGCCTGGAAGAGGTTGACTCCGCCCAGAACGAGAGTACTGATCACAGGGATCAGGAGGACCACGGCCAACTTCGTCCGAATCCGAGCGTCCCGCAGGTTCAAACGTGGCACGGCGCCGATTCCACCATGTTCAGTCCGATCACGACAAGCCGCGCAGGCCAAGTTCCCCTTATTAAATGTTTGATTCACCGAAAGCTTGATCAACAACAACATGATCGTAGTTGGTTGTGTGTTCACACAGTGGACTGTCGCCACTAGACAGAGAACGTTTCCGCGACTTGACCCCCGGAATGGCGGCTGGCAAGGTGTCCTGCGGCTCTCTCGGAAGGATCTGCGATGCGTACCGACCGCGCACGACTGTCCATTGTGGTTGTCGCCGTGTCCGCACTGGTCGGCACGGCCGCCTGCGCCCCGTCCCCGGAACGCGTGGCGAAGGGCAGCCTGCCGGAGCTCGTCATCGGCGCCGACCTCGAACTCTCCGGCGCGTACGCGGAGATGGGCCAGGCGTACGAGCGGGCGCTGCGGCTGCGGGTGGACCAGATCAACGCCACGGCGGCCCGCCCGGTGCGGATCGTCATCAAGGACAACCGCTCCGACAAGAGCCTCTCCCAGCAGAACATCGGCACGCTCGCCGCCGACCCGACGATCAGCGCGATCATCACGGGCGCCTGCGCGGAGTGCGCGATGGCGTCGGTCGGCACCGTCACCGAGCGCGGCGTCCCGCTGCTCTCGCTGTCGGGCGCCACCGAGGTCGCGGACCCGAAGAAGGCCGGCAAGTTCGTCTTCAAGGTCGGCCCCAACCCCAAGGACAGCGCGGCCAGCCTCGTCGGCGAACTGCACCAGCAGAAGATCGGCACGACCGCCGTGATCGCGACGAACGACGCGTACGGCGACGACGGGGTGGCCGCCCTCACCGACGCGCTGAAGAACGCCGACGTGCAGCTGGCCGAGACGCGGCGGGTGGCGGTGACCGCGACCGAGGTCGGCCAGACCGTGGCCGCGGCGCTCGCGTCCGACCCCGAGTCGCTCATCGTCTGGACCGGCTCGGCCCAGGCCAACGCCATCGCGGTCGAGGCGCGCGGAGCCGGGTACACCGGCCAGATCCTCTTCGACACCGGAGCGGGCGGCGATCTCTTCTTCGGGCAGGCCACGGCCCACGCCGCCGAGGGCGCGCTGATGGCCTTCCCGCAGACCATGGTCATCGACGAGATCATCGCGACCAGTCCGGCCAAGTCCACCCGCCAGCAGTGGTTCCGCGACTACACGTCCGCCTACGGCGAGTACGTCGGCTACGCGTCCTTCGCCGCCGACGCCCTCCAACTCGTCGTCGAGGCGGTCGCCCAGGGCGGCGGCACGGCGCGCGCCTCCGTCCAGGCGACCCTGCAGTTCCTGCAGATCGACGGCTACAGCGGCCCGCTGAGCCTGCTGCCCGACGACCACTCCGCGGTCATGCCCCAGGCCCTGACCATGCTCGTCGTACGCGGTGGCCGCTGGCGGTTGTCCGAGTAGTCAGGCCGTCGTGGCCGTGTGCCACGGCAGCAGCAGCTTCTCCAGAAGTTCGATCGCGAAGTAGAGCACCACGCTCACCAGCGCCAGCAGCAGGAGTGCCGCGAACGTCAGCGCCATGTCCGACGAGCCGCTGGCCGTGCTGACGACGAAGCCGAGGCCGCTGTCGCCGCCGATCATCTCGCCGATGGTCGAGCCGACGGCGGCCAGCGGCATCGCGACCCGCAGGCCGACGAACAGCTGGGGCAGCGCGCCGGGCAGCCGGAACTTCGCGAACGTCTGCAACCGGTTCGCCCGCAGCGACCGGGCCAGTTCGGCCACTTCGGACGGTGTGGCGCGCAGCCCGGCGACCGTGCCGAGCACGATCGGGAAGAAGCACAGCAGCATCACCATCGTGATCCGCGACTGCCAGGTGAGGCCGAGCCACACCATCAGCAGCGGCGCCAGCGCGATCTTCGGGACCGCGTTGACGGCGACCAGCAGCGGCGAGAACATCCGGTCCACGACCCGCGAGCCGAACAGCCAGATGCCGCCGAGCACGCCGAGGAGTGTCGCCAGGGCGAACCCGGCGCCGATCTCCTGAGTGGACACCCACGCCATGTCCAGCAGGTACGCCGTGTGGTCCCGGAACGCCTCCCAGACCATGACCGGGGCCGGCAGCACGATCGGCTGGGGCTCGAACACGGCCACCCCGGCCCACCACGCGCCGAGCAGGACGAGCAGGCCGATGACCGGGTAGACCGCGCGCACGCGTACCTCCAAGGAAGAAAAGGGCCCCGCCCCGGCGAAGCGAAAGGGAGCCGGGGCGGGGCGGGCGGTCACTGCGGCGCGAGGCCGAAGCTGACCAGCTGGCTCGGCTGCACACCGCTCGGTATGGTGCCGGAACCGCTGAGGATCGCGAGGGATCGGGCCACGCGGTCCTCCGTCATCGCACCCACGGTGGAGCCGGACGCGCGTACGTAGGATGCCATGATCTTCAGCTCGGCCGACGCGATGGGTGCCTTCGCCGTGGGAATGGCCGACGCGAGGATCTGACCGGCCTCGTCGGGGTTGTCCACGGCGTACGCGAGACCCTTCATGAGCGCGTCCCGGAAGCGCTTCACCACGTCGGGCTTGTCCTTGGCGAGCTTGTCGGTGGTGATGACCGTGTTGCCGTACAGGTCGGTCAGGTACTCGCTGTACGCGAGGGTCACCGCCGACTTGCCGGCCGCCGCCGCCTCGATGGTGGGCTTGCCGACCACGAACTGGCCGATGACGTCGACGCTGCGCGACGCGAGCGCCGCCGGCAGGTTCGGGGCGGGCAGGTTCACGAACGTCACCTTGCTGGCGTCCACGCCGGCCAGCTTGGCGTACGTGGGGAAGAGCGTGGTGTTGATCGAGCCGGTGGGGTCGCCGACCTTCTTGCCTTCGAGGTCCTTGGGAGTGGTGATGCCGTAGCCGTCCAGCGTCATCAACCCCGCGAGGGAGCGCTGGAGGATGGCGGCGAACGCGGTCAGGCCCGACACCTGGCCCTTGCCGACCGAGATCGCGAGCGCGGCGAAGTCGACCACGACGATGTCGGCCTGGCCGCCGGCGAGCAGCTTGATGTTGTCGCCGCTGCCGTTGCCGGGCTTGATGGTGACGTCGAGACCGGCGTCGGTGAAGAAGCCCTTCTTCTGGGCCACGTACGCGTATGACTCACGACCGAACGTGCCGAACGAAGTGAGATAGTTCACTTTGTCGAGCGAGCCGGACGAGGGCGCGGACGTCGATCCCGCCGAACCGGTGGCCGTGTCCGAGCAGGCGGACGTGGTCACGGCCGCGGCCGCGCCGAGGGCGGCCAGGAGGGCGGAGCGTCGACTGAATGTCGTCACGAGGGGGGTTTCCTTCCAGGACTGTCTGAGGTCGTACCGGGAAGCGCTTGCGCGACACGCCGGGTATGCGGTCGGATCGTTCCAAGCGGACAGCCTAAAAGAGGACCCTCCTCGGTGGACAGAGGAGCCCAGGTCTCGGAACGGCTACGGTCCGAAGAACGTTTGGCGTTACTAGACTCACCCAAACTGTCCCGCCTCGACGGAGCGATCGGAATTCGAGTGATCACATTAGAGGGTGTGTCACAAAGCTTTACCAGCAAGCGGACCAGCATCGATGCTCTCACGAACGTCGATCTGACGATCACCGATGGCGAGTGTGTGGCGGTAATCGGACGCTCCGGTTGCGGCAAGTCGACGCTGCTGCGGTTGGTCGCCGGACTGCTGACCCCGTCCCGGGGCACCGTACGCATCGACGGCACGCCGGTCACCGCCCCGCGACCGGACGTCGCCATGATGTTCCAGCGGCCGGCCCTGCTGCCGTGGCGTACCGTGCTGCAGAACGTGCTGCTGCCCACGGAGATAGGCGGGCGGCGCCCCGGGGACCCTCGGGACCTCGCCCACGAACTGCTGGCCCTGGCCGGGCTGCGGGGCTTCGAGAAACGGCTGCCGCACGAGCTCTCCGGCGGCATGCAGCAACGCGTCGCGCTCTGCCGCGCACTCGTCGTGCGGCCCGCCGTCCTGCTCATGGACGAGCCGTTCTCCGCGCTGGACGCGCTGACGCGTACGGAGCTGGGCGAGGAGCTGCAGCGCGTACACATGGAACGGGGCACCACCATCGTCCTCGTCACGCATTCGATCGAGGAGGCCGTGCTGCTGGCCGACCGCGTCGTCGTGCTCAGCCCGCGCCCCGGCCGCGTACGCGAGATCGTCGACGTCAAGATCCCCCGGCCGCGCGAGCTGGGCCCGAACGGCCACCTGGTCGAGGTCGCCGAAACCGGCGCTGTCCTGCACGAACTTCTCGCCGATAGGTAGCTACTTCGGGGTAACTCCCGGTAGCCTGTCGCGATGCCACAGACTCTGATCCAGCGCCTCGGCTCCCGGCGCTGGTTCGCCCGGATGGGACGCGCCCTCGTCCCGGCCGACCGCTTCATCGCGAAGATCACCAAGGGCCGGGTGGTCGCCCTCGGCCTGCTGCCGATGCTGACGATCACGACCACCGGCCGCAAGTCCGGCCAGCCGCGCGTTCAGCCGCTGGTCTACGTGCCGGACGGGGAGGGCTTCGCGGTCATCGGCTCGAACTGGGGACAGGCCGGCCACCCGGCCTGGTCGGGAAACCTGCTGGCCCACCCCGACGCCGTCATCCGGGTCAAGGGGCACGACATCCCGGTCCGCGCCACGCTCGCGAAGGGGGCCGAACGGGAGCGGCTCTGGAAGCTGCTGCTGGGGGCCTGGCCGGCCTACGAGGCCTACGCCGCCCGCGCACCGCACCGCGAACTGCGCATCTTCTCCCTCACCCGAAAAGCCTAAGTTCTTTGTCCCGGGTTCGTCGATCTCACCCCCGCCCGGCCTTTGTCCCGACTGTCCGACTTACGCCCGCCGCGGTCGAGGATCTTGCGCGAATGTTCGGGCATTTCGGGTGTATCGGTCGAAATTCGGGGCATTCACGCAAGATCGTCGACCACCTTGAAGATCGGGGGCACCATCCGGCCCTGGCCGGTTCTGGCCGTTCGTGACTTTGTCGTGACTGTCCGACTTACGCGCCCAGCCACCGGCCTATGAGGTGATCGTTTACGGCTGAGGTGCGAAAACGGCCACCCACTGCATGATCGTTTACGGTTCCGGAGCGCACTGACCGGGTTCTGCTACACCTGACACGTAATCGATCATGCAGATCGGGCCGGATTTACACCCCAGCCGTAAACGATCAAGAAATCAGCGCACCGCGCCCATCTGACGGAAGATCGTTCCCGCATCACGGGCAACGGCCGGGGACAGGATGGCGTGGACGTGATCCACAGCGGCTGAGATGTCAAAACGCACCCCATCCCCTCGATCCACAGCGGTCGGGATGGAGGAAAACGGCGCCTACCTACATCTGAGCCGCAATGGATCGAGAGGACGGGCCGGGAAACTACATCCCGACCGCGAACGATCACCGACCAGCCGACCCGCCCGGCCGCCATATCGGACAGTCGGGACAAAGGCCAAGGGGGTGCGGGGTTAGGACGATCACCGCGCTGATTGACGTTGCTTCAGAGGGGTCAGGAGACTCCGTTGATGAGGGTGCCGATGGCGAAGGTCGCTCCCGCCGCCACCGCTCCCATGATCAGCTGGCGCAGCCCGCTCCCCCACCAGCTCCGGTGCGTGAACCGGGCGGTCAGCGCACCCGCGGCGAACAAGCCCACGCCCCCGACGCCCAGAGCCAGTCCCAGCGAGTCGCTGCCGAGGAGGTAGGGCAGCAGCGGAATCAGCGCGCCGATCGAGAAGCAGATGAACGAGGAGATCGCCGCCGTCCATGGGCTCGGCGCCGCGTCCGGCACGATCCCCAGTTCCTCCTGCGCGTGTACGCGCAGCGCCTCCTCCGGGTTCGCGGCGAGCACGGTCGCCACCTGGCGGGCGAGGTGCTCGGGCAGGCCGCGGTCCATCCAGCGCAGCGCGAGTTCCTCGGCCTCGGCCTCGGGGTAGTTCTCGAGTTCCCGGCGCTCCTTGGCGAGCTCGGCGGCCACCTGGTCGTTGGCGGTCGAGACGCTGGTGTACTCGCCCAGCGCCATCGAGATCGCGCCCGCCACCAGGCCGGCGAGGCCGGTCAGGATGATCGCGTGCGGAGCGAGGCCGCCGCCGCCCACGCCGGCGATGAGGCCGATGTTGGTGACCAGGCCGTCCATCGCGCCGAAGACGGCCGCGCGCAGCCAGCCGCCCGAGACGTCGCTGTGGTGGTGCGGATCGAGGGCGGCGGGTCCGTCCGGATGACCGGTCTCGCCGGCAATGACCAAGCCTGTCACGGCAGTGTGAGGATGTCGTAGCCGTCTTCGGTGACCACGAGCGTGTGCTCGAACTGGGCCGTCCACCGGCGGTCCTTGGTGACCACCGTCCAGCCGTCGTCCCACGTGTCGAAGTCGATCGTGCCGAGTGTGATCATCGGTTCGATCGTGAAGGTCATGCCCGGGACCATCTCCTGCGTCGCCGAGGGCGAGTCGAAATGCGGGATGAACAGTCCGCTGTGGAAGCCCCGGCCGATCCCGTGGCCGCCGAAGTTGCGGACGACGCCGTAGCCGAAGCGCTTCGCGTACGACTCGATGACGCGGCCGATGACGTTGACCTGCCGGCCGGGCGCCACCGCCTTGATGCCGCGCATCATCGCCTCGTGCGTACGCTCGACGAGCAGCCGTGCTTCCTCGGCGGTCTCGCCCACGCAGAACGTGGCGTCGGTGTCCCCGTGCACCCCGTCCTTGTACGCGGTCACGTCCACGTTGATGATGTCGCCGTCCTCCAGGACGGTCGAGTCGGGGATGCCGTGGCAGATGACCTCGTTGAGGCTGGTGCAGCTGCTCTTGGGATAGCCGCGGTAGCCGAGCGTCGACGGGTACGCCCCGTGGTCGCAGAGGAAGTCGTGCACGAGCCGGTCGAGTTCGTCGGTCGTGACGCCCGGCTTGCAGTGCTCGCCCGCGAGCTGCGTGGCCTGGGCGGCGAGGCGGCCGGCGACGCGCATCCGCTCGATCGTCTCGGCGTCCTGGATCTCGGTGCCGAGCCGCTTGGGCTCCTTGCGACCCACGTACTCCGGTCGGACGATGGACGGCGGGACCTCGCGCGTCGGCGAGAGGCGACCAGGCTGCAGCGGCGCGCGTACGCTCATGATCCGACCCTACCGCCGTCAGGCGGCGAGAGGCGCCGGGGTCGTCCCCGAGGCGGACGCCACGAGGGCCTCGAAGAGACGCGGATCACCCTCGGCTTCGGGATGCCACTGGATCGCGACCGCGAACCGGTGCGCCGGGTCCTCCATCGCCTCGATCACGCCGTCCTCGATGCACCAGCCCACCGCGGTGAACGTGCCGGGATCGGCGACCGCCTGGTGGTGCAGCGAGTTGGTCTTCGCCACCCCGCCGAGGATCGAGTGGCAGCGCGTGTCCGGCTCCAGGTGCACGACGTGCTCGCCGTAGGTGGGCTTGTCGAACGGCGCCGGGCGGTGCAGATGCGTCCCCACGAACTCGGGCAGGTGCTGGTGCAGCGCTCCGCCGGTGGCCACGGCCAGCAGCTGCATGCCGCGGCAGACGCCGAGGACGGGCAGGTCGCGGGCGAGCGCGCCGCGGGCCAGGATCAGCTCGCCGGGATCGCGGCCGGGCTTGAGGTGGGTGGCCTCGTGCTTGACCGCCCCGTAGTACGCCGGGTCGATGTCGGCGCCGCCGGTGAGCACCAGCCCGTCGAGCCGGTCGAGGATCGCGTCGTCCACGTCGTCCGGTGGCAGCAGCACGGGCCGTCCGCCCGCCGCCTGGATGCGGTGGACGTAGGTCTGGTGCAGCAGCATGGCGGGCACATCGCGGTAGAGGGCCCAGGAGGCGGGCTCCGCGTACGTCGTCAGTCCGATGATCGGTCTAGTCACAGTGCTCCCCAGTCTGCCTCACCGCGTCCATCCGCGCCGCCCGCCACTCCCGGGTCAGCCGCCTGAGCTGCGAAGATGCTAAAGAGGTGTGACGTACGCCCCGGTGATGCCGCCATCGACCACGAACTGCGACGCCGTGATGAACGACGCGTCGTCACTGGCGAGGAAGGCCACCGCCGCGGCGATCTCCTCCGGTTGGGCGAACCGGCCGACCGGAACATGCACCAGCCGCCGGGCCGCCCGCTCGGGGTCCTTGGCGAACAGCTCCATCAGCAGCGGCGTGGCGACCGGGCCGGGGCAGAGCGCGTTGACGCGTACGCCTTGCCGGGCGAACTGCACCCCCAGCTCCCGGCTCATCGCGAGCACCCCGCCCTTCGACGCCGTGTACGCGATCTGCGAGGTCGCCGCGCCCATCAGCGCCACGAAGCTGGCCGTGTTGATGATCGAGCCGCGGCCCTGCTCCAGCATGATCGGAAGGGCGTACTTGCAGCCGAGGTAGACGCTCGTGGTGTTCACCCGCAGGACGCGCTCCCAGGCGTCGATCCCGGTCTCCAGGATCGAGTCGTCGTCGGGCGGGGAGATGCCGGCGTTGTGGAACGCGACGTCCACGCGGCCGTGGCGGCTCTTCACCCCGGCGTACAGGTCGGCGACGGCCGCCTCGTCGGCGATGTCGGCGATCACCGCGTCGCCGCCGATCTCGGTCGCGATGTCCGCGGTGTCGGTCAGGTCGACCGTGACCACGGTGGCGCCCTCGGCGGCGAACCGGCGCGAGGTGGCCAGCCCGATCCCGCTCGCGGCACCCGTCACCACGGCGATCCGGCCCTCAAGTCTGCGCACGTATGTCTCCTGGTCTCGTGATCGCGGGCGCTCGCGCCCGCCCGGCTCGGCCACACGTGTGTGCGCCGAACGTTATTGCGGGCGCCTGTTCCCGCCCGGCTCGGCCACACGTGTGTGCGCCGAACGTGATTGCGGGCGCCTGCGTCCCGCAAGGTATCTCAGCTGGCGAAGTAGACGGTTTTGACGTCGGTGAACGACAGCGGCGCGTCCGGCCCCAGTTCCCGGCCGAGTCCGGACTGCTTCATGCCGCCGAACGGGGTCCAGTAGCGGACGCTGGAGTGCGAGTTCACGCTCAGGTTCCCGGTACGCACAGCCCGCGCCATCCGCAGGGCGCGACCGGAGTCCCGCGTCCACACCGATCCCGACAGCCCGTACGCCGAGTCGTTGGCCAGCCGGACGGCGTCCGCCTCGTCGTCGAAGGGCAGCACGCTGGCGACCGGGCCGAAGATCTCTTCGCGCCACGAGCGGGCGGACGGGTCGCCGGCGAGGACGGCCGGGGCGTACCAGAAGCCGTCGCCGGTCGGGGCCGAGCCGCGCATCAGCACGTCTGCCTCGTCCACATAGGAGGCGACGCGTTCGCGCTGGGCCGCCGAGATGAGCGGGCCCATCTGCGTCTCGGCCGACGTGGGATCGCCGACGCGCCAGGCGGCCACGGCCGGTTCCAGCCGGGCGAGGAACTCGTCGTAGACCGTACGCTGCACGAGCAGCCGCGACCGGGCGCAGCAGTCCTGCCCGGCATTGTCGAAGACGGCCTCGGGCGCACTCGCGACCGCCGCGTCCAGGTCGGCGTCGGCGAACACGATGTTCGCGCTCTTGCCGCCCAGTTCCAGCGTCACCCGCTTCACCTGGCCGGCACACGTTTCCATGATCTTCTTGCCGACCGCCGTCGACCCCGTGAAATTGATCTTCGCGACGTCCGGATGGCTCACCAGCCGCGCGCCGGCCACCGGGCCCTCGCCGGGCAGCACCTGGAACACGCCCGCCGGCAGGCCCGCCGCCAGCGCCAGTTCGGCCAGCCGCAGCGCGGTCAGCGGCGTCGTCTCAGCCGGCTTGAGCACCACGCAGTTGCCGGCCGCCAGCGCCGGGGCGTACCCCCAGGTGGCGATGGGCATCGGGTAGTTCCAGGGGACGATGATCCCGATCACGCCGAGCGGCTCGTGGAACGTCACGGCCAGCCCGCCGGCCACCGGGATCTGCTGCCCGATCAGCCGCTCGGGCGCGCCCGCGAAGTACTGCAGGACGTCGCGTACGTGCTGGGCCTCCCAGGACGCCAGGCCGACCGGATGGCCCGCCTCCTGGACGCTCAACGCCTCCAGCTCCGCGCGGTGCGCGTCCACCTCGGCGGCGAACCGCAGCAGCAGGCGCGCCCGATCGCCGGGCGCCACCGCCGCCCACGCCGGGAAGGCGCGTACCGCACGCTCGACCGCCTGATCGACATCCTCGATGGAGGCTGCCGGCACGTCGCGGACCACGGCCCCGGTGGCCGGGTTGATGATCTTCACAGGCGCTCGAACCCCCGGTGCAGTTCCCAGTCGGTCACGGCGGCGTCGAACGCCTCGATCTCGACCTCGGCCGCCCGCGCGTAGTGTGCCACGACTTCATCGCCGAAGGCCGCACGGGCGAACTCCGAGCCCCGCCACAACGCCAGCGCGTCGCGCAACGTTCCGGGCACGCGCGGGGCGTCCGGGTCCGCGTACGCGTTGCCGGTGAACTCGGCCTCCAGCTCCAGCTCGTTCGCCAGGCCGTGCCGGGCCCCCGCCACCAGTGCGGCGACGGCCAGGTAAGGGTTCACGTCGGCGCCGGGCACCCGGTTCTCCACCCGCAGCGAAGCCCCGTGCCCCACCACCCGCAGCGCGCACGTGCGGTTGTCCACCCCCCACTTCAGCGCCGTCGGCGCGAAGGACCCCGCCTGGAACCGCTTGTAGGAGTTGATGTTCGGCGCCAGGAACAGGGACAGCTCACGCGTCGTCGCCTGAATGCCCGCGATCACCGCGCGCCCCGCTCTGGACAGGCCCTCACCCTCTCCCATGATCGCTTTCCCCTCGGCCGTACGCAGGGAGAAGTGCACATGGCACGAGTTGCCCTCGCGGGCGTTGGGCTTCGCCATGAAGGTGATCGAGCAGCCCTCCTGAGCCGCGATCTCCTTGGTGCCGTGCTTGAAGACGACGTGGTTGTCGGCGGTGGCGAGCGCGGTGTCGTAGCGGAACGCGATCTCGTGCTGGCCGAGGTTGCACTCGCCCTTGGCGCTCTCGGGGTAGAGCCCGGCGCCGGCCATCTCCAGCCGGATACGCCGCAGCAGCGGCTCGACCCGGGACGTGCCCAGCAGGGAATAGTCCACATTGTAGGAGTTGACCGGCGTGAGCTGCCGATAGCCGGCGCGCTGCGCATCCTCATAGGAGTCCTGGAACGCCACGAACTCCAGCTCGGTCCCCACGTACGCGCGCAGCCCGTGCTCGGACTCCAGCAGGTCGAGCTGATGGCGCAGGATCTGCCGGGGCGACTCGACGACCGGCGTGCCGTCCAGCCACGCGAGATCGGCCTGCACCAGCACCGTCCCCGGCAGCCACGGCACCCGGCGCAGCGTACGCATGTCGGGGACCATCACGAAGTCCCCGTAGCCGCGTTCCCAGCCGGAGATCGCGTACCCGCTGACGGTGTTCATCTCGACGTCCACGGCCAGGAGGTAGTTGCACGCTTCGCTGCCGTGGGCCAGTACCTCTTCGAGGAAGTACGGTGCGTGCAGCCGTTTGCCCTGCAAGCGTCCCTGCATGTCGGTCAGGGCGAGCAGGACGGTGTCGACGGTGCCGGACGCGATCGCGACCCGCAGCGCCTCGATCGTCATCGGAGCTTCCACCTCGCTAGATCTACCCGGCGACCGGATCGGCGTCAACAGCGGGCTGGTCAGACTCTGGCGTGTCGCGCTTCGCTTTGATAGATCTCTCTGGGTGACCACCGACACTCGGGCCGTTGTCATCGGCGGCGGCATCGTCGGCTGTTCCGTGGCCTACCATCTGGCGCGTCTCGGGTGGACGGACACGATCCTCGTCGAACAGCACGACCTCACCGACGGTACGACGTGGCACTCGGCCGGCTTCGTCACCGCACTGCGCGGCGTACCCGCCCATCGCAAGCTCGTCTCCTACTATCCGGCGCTGGCCCGGGTGCTGGCCGCCGAGACCGGACGGGACGCCGGCTGGCGCCCGGTCGGCGGGCTGCGCCTGGCGACCACCTCCGCCCGCGTCGACGAACTCCGCCGGCAGGCCCACGCGGCCGAGGACGCCGGGATCATGATGGAGCTGCGGACCGCCTCCTCGGCCGCGCCCCTGGCCCCGCTGCTCGACCTGGACGGCGTACAGGCGGCGGCCTGGCTGCCCGGCGACGGCTTCGTCCGCCCCAAGGACGCGTCGGCGACGCTTGCGGAAGCGGCCGGCGCCCTCGGCGTACAGGTGAAGAAGGGTGTGAAGGTCAGCGGGCTGAAGCTGAACGGGAAGAAGATCGCCGGTGTGACGACGAGCGAGGGCACGATCCACGCGGACACCGTCGTCCTCGCGACGGGCGCGGCAACCGCGAGCCTCGGCCACCTCGCCGGCGCGGCGGTGCCGGTGGTCCCGCTCAAGCACCAGTACGCGGTGACCGCGGCGTTCGATCCGGCGCTGGACCCCGACAAGCTGCCCACGGTCCGCGACCCGGACGCCAACCTCTACCTGCGCGGCGCCGGCGGCGGACTGATCATCGGCGGGTACGCGACGGTCCCCGAGCCCGCCTGGCCGACCGATGGATCGGCACCCCTGGCCGAGCCGCGCGCCCTGTTCAAGCCACAGTCCACTGAGGAACTGGCGGTCGCCGCGGCGGCCCGGGTGCCGGGCCTGCCGGACATCATCAAGATCGTCAACGGCCCGGAGGGCTTCACTCCCGACGGCGAACCGCTCATCGGCGCGACCGAGGTACCCGGCCTGTGGGTCGCGGCCGGCATGGGCCTGCACGGCCTCGGCCTGGCCGGCGGCGCGGGCAAGTGCCTCGCCGAGCTGATCACGGCCGGCCAGTCCGAGTGGGACATGCAGCCGTTCAACCCGCAGCGGTTCGGCCCTTTCGCGCACAACCGCCACTGGATCACGACCCGGGCGGTGGACGCCTTCCAGCGCACCTTCCGCTGACCCGCCACCTCCGCGCCCCAAGATCCGGTTTGGATCAGGTTTTCGCACGTAATCTTGGACCGCGATCGGGCTCTTCGCCGGCATGCATGGGTTGGTGGGCGACCGCGATGTGGAGAGATTCGCCCTGGTCGCCGAGGCGAATCACCTTGATCAAGTACCGCTATCACGGCGGGAGAGCGCTTCCCTGCCAGATACGCGGTACCTGATCAAGCCGATCCACAGCGGGCTGCCGTAATAGCGGTAAATGATCACCTCGCCGCCTCCCACTCGGCGCCCATATCGGACAGTCGCGACAAAGCCAGAACCAGCCAGGGCCGGATGGTGTCCCGACCTTCAAGGTGGTCGACGATCTTGCGCGAATGCCTCGAATTTCGTCCGACGCACCCGAAATGCCCGAACATTCGCGCAAGATCGTCGACCGTGACGGGCACAAGTCGGACAGTCGGGACAAAGGCCGGGCAGGGTGGGGTGAGGCCGGGCGGGGGCGGGGTGAAGCGGTGACCGAACCGCGGTGAACGATGCGTCGCCCCACTCACCTGGCAGTGGAGGCCCCCCGGGCCGGAACGGTCTCCCGCGCGAGGAGCGGAGGTGAGATCGACGAACCCGGGACATGAATCTGATCTTGAATCTGATCTTGAATCTGAGATTCTAGGCTCCGCCTTCGGGCTGGGCGGGGGCGGGCACCGACGCCGGCCCCTTCGTCGACACACTCGTGCCGAGCTTGTCCCAGAGCAGGCCGAACTGCCGCGCGACCGCGCTGACCACGGCCGGTACGACGGGGAGCACCCAGTCGTAGAACCAGCCGGTCGGGCTGAGGTTGATGATGAGGACCGCGGCGAGCGCGCTGCCCACACCCATCACGAGCCCGCGCCACGCGGCCTTGCCACTGTGGCCGATGGACGCCCGCCGGGCGGCCTTGTCACCCATGCCGGGGAAGCCGGAGAGCGCCTTGCCGTCGCGACGGCCGAGGTTGAAACCGGCCATCGCCAAGGTGACCGACGTTCCGGTCACCACCGCGGCGACGCTGTTGCGAGTGACCAACATGAGCAGGGCCGCCACCGCGGCTCCGACTCCCAGCGCCACCGCCGCGCGTACCCATTCTCGTTTCTCACCTGGGTACCAGTAGTACTTGACCGTGGTATCGGAGAGCTTCTTCTCGATCCGCCCCATCGGGCTCACACACCTCGAACATCAGTAACCCGCGTACCCGTTAATGGTTACTGAACGTAGTGGCTCATGTGCCCAAAGTCTTGGAAGATCTACGCCGGGCGCGGCGAGATGCTATGCGGCCGCCTAGAACAGGACCGTCGCCAGCTCGGCGACCTGCTGGAAGCCGCAGCTCGCGTACGCCCGGCGGGCCGGAACGTTGTAGTCGTTGACATACAGGCTCACCGTCGGGGCCACCCGCCGCAACGCGTCGTTGACGACGGCCGCCATCCCGGCGGTCGCGATCCCCTTGCCCCTCCACTGTGGATCGGTCCATACGCCCTGCACCTGGGCGGTGTGCCGGGTGACCACGGCGAGGTCGGCCTTGAACACGACCCTGTCATCGACGATCTTCGCGTACGCCCGACCGGCCCGGACCAGCTCAGCGACGCGATGACGGTAGCCGCGGCCACCGTCCAACGGGGAGACTCCGACCTCCTCCGTGTACATCGCGACCGACGCCGGGAACAGCAGGTCGATCTCGTCGGGGCGGATGAGGCGCACCGAGTCGTCGGCCGGGACCGGCGCCGGTTGCGTGGCGACCAGCAGCGGCTGGACGGCACGGACGTCCCTGGCCCGGCCCCATCGCGGCGACAGGCGCTCCCACAGGTCGATCACCTGGTCCCGCTGCCCCACGATCGACGTGCACGTACGCCCGAACCGCGAGAGCAGATCCGCGAACGCAGCCAGCGCCTCGGGGTCGGCCGCCACCGGCGTCAGCTGCGTACCGAGCCAGCAGACGGCCTCCAGCCGGTGCCGCGAGCCGTAGCCGTAGATGCGCCCGTCCGAGCGCCACCATCCCAGTCCCCGGGCCGCGATCCGCTCGGCGACCTGCGCGGAGACGTACGGGTCGGCGGACAGCAGCCGCTCGATCTCCGGCCGCTCGCCCTCGCCGAGCTGACGTACCGCCGATTTCGTGAGCACGCTCTCCAGCGTGCCAGAAGGGGACGATTCGCGCGACTGCCCTCCCGGCCGCAGTGGTGTCCTTTCTCTGTCGCGCATGCGGGTTGACGGCGATGCGTTACCGATATATCGTTAACGCATCGCCAATAGTTCAACGATAGGAGTACGAGATGTTGAGGCATCACCACCGGCACGATCACGGCGGGTTCGACCCGCGACAGTTCGCCTTCGGCCGCCCGCCGTTCCCCGGCTTCCCGGGCTTCGGCCCCGGCGGCGGAGGTCCCGGCTTCGGCGGCGGACGCGGACGCCACGGCGGCGGACGCGGCCGGCGAGGCAACGTCCGCGCGGCCATCCTGGGCCTGCTCCAGGAGCGCCCGATGCACGGCTACGAGATGATCTCCGAGCTCGAGTCGCGGACCGGCGGCGCCTGGCGCCCCTCCCCCGGCTCGGTCTACCCGACCCTCCAGCTGCTGGAGGACGAAGGACTCATCGAGGTCACCGCGGAAGGCGGCCGCAAGAGCTACACCCTCACCGACGCCGGCCGCCAGGCCGCCGAGGCCGAGACCGACCAGGCGCCGTGGCAGCAGTTCACGCCCGACGAGGTCAGCGAGGCGCAGGACTTCCGGGAAGCGAGCTTCGGCCTGCTCCAGGCGCTGCGTCAGGTCGGCATGACCGGCAACGACGAGCAGCGGGCTCGCGCGCTGGAAGTCCTCCAGGACGCCAAGCGCAAGATCTACGCCATCCTCGCCGAGTAACACCATGCCCACCCGGGCACCCGCTCCGGGCGCGCCCCTCGCGGCGCCCACCAGGCGCGTCGCTCACGGCGCCCCCTCTCTGCGACGATCTTGCGCGAAGATACCGGCATTTCCGGCATAAGCCACGGAAATTGAGGCATTCGCGCAAGATCGTCGCGCGTCTTGGGCCGCCGTGCGGCGGCGCGCGGGTGGCACGTCACGGGTGGAACGTCACGGGCGGCGCGCGGGCGGGCTCGTCTCGGGCGGGCGGCTTTGTCCACAAGGGGTGGTCGTCCACAGTTGCGGCCAGGGAAGGCAAGCGCGCTCCCGCTCCGCGCGGCAACCTCGGGCGGCATGACGTCCACGTTCCGCGAGCTCCGCGACGCCGGCCACAGCCGCCGCACGATCGCCGCGAGGCCGTATCACCGCCCGTGGCGAGGCGTCTACCTGCCCGATGACGACGAACTGACACGCGTACGCGCGCTGCTGCGGATCGTTCCCGAGAAGGCCGGGCTCGGCTATCACACCGCTGCCCGATGGCTCGGTTTCGGAGTGTTCCCTTCGGCTGAGATCCACATCGTGGTGCCGGCCGGAACCGCACATCCACGACTTGCCGGCGTACGCGTCCACGAGACAGCCGTCCCGGTCGCCTGGTCACCCGTCGAGGGAATCCGTCTCGAAGTCGAGCGGCACAAGGGTTTGCGGGGCGTCGCGCGTACCCGGGAGCTGGTGCCGCTGGCCGACGCGCGGGCGGAATGCGTACAGGAAAGCCATCTGCGGTTGTTGCTCGGAGACGGCCTGATGCGGATGCCCGCGCCGCAGGTGGCGGTGGGGCGTTACCGGATCGATCTCGCGTATGAGCGGGAGAAGATCGGGATCGAGTACGACGGGGTGAGCCACGCCGATCGGGAGACCATGCGCTACGACCGGCAGCGGATGAACACGCTGGCGGGGATGGGCTGGCGGATGCGCTACTTCACGGACCGGGACCTGTACGACGCCCCGAACCGGATCATCGCCACGATCCGCGCGCTCCTGACCCCCTGACGCAGGGCTTGACGATCTTGCGCGAATGTCTCGAATTCCGCGGCTTATGCCGGAAATGCCAGTACATTCGCGCAAGATCGTCGCAAAGAGGTGCCGCGAGTGGGTCAGTGGACGGTGACGATGGGGCCGGCCAGCTCGCGCAGCTCCTCGGGCAGTTCCACGCCCATCTGCACGGACAGCTTGAGCGCCTCTTCGACCAGCGTCTCCACGATCGCCGACTCGGGCACGGTCTTGATGACCTCGCCCTTGACGAAGATCTGGCCCTTGCCGTTGCCGGACGCCACGCCGAGGTCCGCCTCGCGCGCCTCGCCGGGTCCGTTGACGACGCAGCCCATGACGGCGACGCGCAGCGGGGCCGGGAAGCCTTCGAGCGCGGCGGTCACCTGGTCGGCGAGGGTGTAGACGTCGACCTGGGCACGCCCGCAGGACGGGCAGGACACGATCTCCAGCCCGCGCTCCTTGAGGCCGAGCGACTCCAGGATCGACAGGCCGACCTTGACCTCTTCGACCGGCGGGGCCGACAGCGACACCCGGATCGTGTCGCCGATGCCCTCGGCCAGCAGCGCGCCGAAGGCGACCGCCGACTTGATGGTGCCCTGGAACGCGGGGCCCGCCTCGGTCACGCCGAGGTGCAGCGGGTAGTCGCACTTCTCGGCCAGCTGCCGGTACGCCCGGATCATGACCACCGGGTCGTTGTGCTTGACACTGATCTTGATGTCCCGGAAGCCGTGCTCCTCGAACAACGAGCACTCCCACAGGGCGCTCTCGACGAGGGCCTCGGCGGTCGCCTTGCCGTACTTCTCCAGCAGCCGCTTGTCCAGGGACCCGGCGTTCACGCCGATCCGGATCGGGATGCCCGCGTCGGAGGCCGCCTTCGCGATCTCCTTCACCTTGTCGTCGAACTGCCGGATGTTGCCCGGGTTGACGCGTACGGCGGCGCAGCCCGCGTCGATGGCGGCGAAGACGTACTTCGGCTGGAAGTGGATGTCGGCGATGACCGGGATCTGCGACTTCTTCGCGATCGCCGGCAGCGCCTCGACGTCGTCCTGGCTCGGTACGGCCACCCGGACGATCTGGCAGCCGGACGTGGTGAGCTGGGCGATCTGTTGCAGGGTCGCGTTGACGTCGGCGGTCAGCGTCGTCGCCATGGACTGCACGCTGACCGGCGCGCCGCCGCCGACGGGTACCGAGCCCACCATGATCTGGCGGCTCTGGCGGCGCGGTGCGAGCGGCGGTGGAGGGGTGGCCGGCATACCGAGGTTGATCGCGGTCACGGTCTCGAGCCTCACTTATACAGGGTGATCGGATTCACGACGTCCGCGGTGACGGTCAGCAGGGTGAACGCACCGAAGATCAGGATGACTGCGTACGTCAGCGGCATGAGTTTGTAGTAGTCGACGCGACCAGGGTCGCGCCTGCCGAGACGAGCGTAGACCCATGACCTGGCCCGCTCGAACCAGGCGATCGCGATGTGACCGCCGTCGAGCGGGAGCAGCGGCAACAGGTTGAAGATTCCTACGAAGAAGTTTAGAGAAGCGGCAATCAGGAAGAAAGTCGCCCAAGAGCCGTATTCGACCGCTTCGCCGCTGATCCGGCTGGCGCCGACGACGCTCACCGGGCCGTTGGGGTCCCGCTCGCCGCCGCTGATCGCGCTGAACAGGCCGGGGATCTTCGCCGGCAGGTTCTTCAGCGAGGTCAGCACGCCCGAGAACGCCTGGCCGATCATCTTGCCCGCCTGCGGGAACGCCTCGGCCGCGGTGTACTCGACCTGCCTCGGCAGGGCCGGGTTGAAGCCCAGGCCGACACCGATGGCGCTGACAGTCGTCACCGCGCCGCCGTCGTCGTCGATCGGCGGGCGCTGGGCGGCCTGGGTCTTGACGGCGGTGGTGACCTGGTTGCCGTCGCGTACGTAGGTGATCGGGACGGTCTGGCCCGGCGGCAGCGAGCGCACGACGTTCACCAGGTCGGCGTAGTTCGTGATGGCGGTGTCACCCACCTTGACGATCTCGTCGCCGTCCTTGATCCCCGCCACGTACGCGGGCCCGTCCAGGCCGTTGCACTGCGTCTTCATGTCGGTGGGTACGCATTCGCCGACGCTGACGTAGGGGGCGGTGGTCGCGTACTGCGCCGGGGTGGCCATGTAGCCGGGGTTGTCGGGGTTGGGCATCGCGGCGTTGGCGGCGACGCCCCAGAAGATCAGGAACGCCAGGATGAAGTGGACGACCGAACCGGCCATCATCACGATCGTGCGCTTCCAGACCGGGAAGCGCCACATCGCACGCGGGTCGTCCGCGTCGTCCTCCTGCGGCGTCATTCCCGTGATCTTGACGAACCCGCCCAGCGGGATGCCCTTCACGCCGTATTCGGTCTCACCCTTGCGAAACGACCACAGGGTCGGGCCGAAGCCGACGAAGTAACGGGTCACCTTCATCCCGAACATCTTGGCCGTGCCCATGTGGCCGGCCTCGTGCAACGAGACGGAGACCAGGATGGCGAGGGCGCCCAGGACGATCCCGACGACGTTGAGCATCAAGCACCCTTCTCAGCGATCAGCTCGTTGGCGCGAGCGCGCGCCCACACCTCGGCGGTGAGCACGTCTTCGACGGTACCCGGTTCGGCGTAATCGGGCGCCCCGGCGAGCACCTCCGCGACCGTGTCCACGATCGCCAAGAATGGCAGGCGTCCCTGGGAGAAGGCTGCGACGCACTCCTCATTGGCGGCGTTGTAGATCGCCGGCCGGCACCTACCCGCCCGCCCGGCGGCCTTCGCCAGGTCCACGGCCGGGAACGCCTCCCGGTCCAGCGGCCGCAGTTCCCAGTTGTGCGCCTGCGTCCAGTCGACCGGCGCGGCGGCCGCGCGTACGCGGTGCGGCCAGTCGAGGGCCAGGGCGATCGGCAGGTGCATGTCCGGCGGGCTGGCCTGGGCGAGCGTCGAGCCGTCGACGAACTCGACGAGGCTGTGCAGCACCGACTGCGGGTGCACCATCACCTCGATGTCGTCGTACGCGACCCCGAACAGCTCGTGCGCCTCGATGACCTCCAGGCCCTTGTTGACCAGGGTGGCCGAGTTGATCGTGACGACCGGGCCCATGTCCCACGTGGGGTGCTTCAGGGCCTCCTCGACGGTCACGTTCTCCAGCTCGGAGCGCCGCCGGCCGCGGAAGGCGCCGCCGCTGGCCGTGAGGACGAGCCGGCGTACCTCCTCGCGGGCGCCGCCGAGCAGGCACTGGGCCAGCGCCGAATGCTCGCTGTCGACCGGCACGAGCTGGCCGGGCTTCGCGATCGCGCGGACGAGGGGGCCGCCGGCGACCAGCGACTCCTTGTTGGCCAGGGCCACGATCCGACCGGCCCGCACCGCGGCCAGCGTGGGCGCCAGGCCCAGCGAGCCGACCACCCCGTTCAGCACGACGTCACACGGCCACTCGGCCAGCTCGGTCATCGCCTGCGGACCGGCGAGGATCTTGGGAATCTTGAAACCGCCCTGCGCGTACCCCCGCTTGGCCGCCTCCGCGTAGAAGGCGAGCTGGAGGTCCTGCACGGCGCTCGCCTTGGCGACGCCTACCGCCTCGACCTCCAGCGCCAGGGCCTGCGCGGCGAGCAGCTCGACGTTGCCGCCGCCCGCGCCGATCGCGACCACCCGGAACCGGTCGGGGTTGGCGCGGACGATGTCGATGGCCTGCGTCCCGATGGACCCGGTCGAACCGAGCAGCACGATGCCCCGAGGGTTGCTCACCCTCATAACTTACTGTGCCGTTTTACAAGATCAAATTCAAGATTCAAGATCAGATTCATGTCCCGGGTTCGTCGATCTCACCTCCGCTCCTCGCGCGGGAGACCGTTCCGCCCCTATCGCTGCGCTCCGGGGACTCCACTGCCAGGTGAGTGCGGCGACGCATCGTCCACCGCGGTTCGGTCACCGCTTCACCCCACCCCCACCCCGCCCCGCCCGGCCTTTGTCCCGACTGTCCGACTTGTGCCCATCGCGGCCGACGATCTTGCGCGAATGTCCGGGCATTTCGGGTGCATCGGACGAAATTCGAGGCATTCACGCAAGATCGTCGACCACCTTGAAGGTCGGGGCCACCGTCCGGCTCTGGCTGGTTCTGGCTTTGTCGTGACTGTCCGATATGGGTGCTGGGCGGCGGTCAGTGGGGTGATCATTTACGGCCGTGGTGCCGAAACGTCCACCCGGCGCATGATCGTTTACGGTTCTGGAGCGCGTTGACCGGCTTCTGCTACACCTGACGCGTAATTGATCATGCAGATCGGGCTGGATTTACACCTCAGCCGTAAACGATCAAGGAACCAGTGCGCCGTGTCCGCCTGACGGAAGATCGTTCCCGCATCCCGGACGTTGACTGTCGGCAGGACGGCTTGGACGCGATCCACAGCGACTGAGATGTTGAAACGCACCTCTCGCCCAAGATCTACAGCGATGGGGATGCAAGAAGTCGGCCTTACCTACATCCCGGCCGTATTGGATCGAGGGGACGGGGTCGAAACCTACATCCCCACCGCGAACGATCACCACCCAGCCGCCCAGCCGCCCAGCCGCCCAGCCGATCCGCCCAGCCGGCCACAGCGGACAGTCGCGACAAAGCCCAGACCGGCCAGGGCCCCGATCTTCCCTGCGGTCGACGATCTTGCGCGAATGTTCGGGCATTCCGGGTACACCGGACGAAATTCGGGGCATTCGCGCAAGATCGTCGAGCATCTCGGGTGCACGCCGGGCAATCGCCGACCATCTCGGGGCACAAGTCGGACAGTCGCGACAAAGGCTCGGGGGTGAAGGGTGAAGCGGCGACCGGACCGCGGTGAAGGATGCTTCGCCCCGGAAACCTGGCAGTGGAGTCCCCGGAGCGCAGCGATAGGGGCGGAACGGTCTCCCGCGGGAGGAGCGGAGGTGAGATCGACGAACCCGGGACATGAATGTGATCTTGAAGTTATCGCAAGACGTAGCACTCTGCTTCGCGGTCGTACCAGCGGTCGGTGCGGCCCAGGTAGGACATGCCCAGCCGGCGCATGACGGCGAGCGACGGATCGTTGCCGGGCCAGGCGATCGCGAAGATCTCGGTGAGGCCGTAGGAGTCGGCGAGTTGGAGGGCGCCGCGGGCGGCTTCGGTGGCGTAGCCGCGGTGCCAGGAGTCGGG
>NZ_AUAX01000044.1 GCF_000428945.1 Hamadaea tsunoensis DSM 44101
TACGGCAGCCGAAGATTCTGATCATCGACTGATGTCGACGAGGGTTCGGCGTTTGTGGTGGTAGTGGCGGGCTCTGGCTTGGTGGACGAGGCGCCAGGCGAGCCAGGACAGCGCATGCCGCATCGTCATATCGGGCTTGGCGAATACGAAGGTGAGGAGGCGGCGGATCTCGGCCGCGCTCAGTGGTCCGATCTCGTCGGCGGGCGGGACGGCGGAGGGCTGGGGTCGGGGCTGTTGGGCGGCGAGCACGGCCAGGAACGCCGCGGCGAGTAGGACCAGGGTGGTGTAGCGATGCCAGGAGAGCCAGGTGCGGACCTGATGTTGGTCCAGGCCGGTCTGGCCTTTGGTGTCCTGGAAGCAGGACTCGATCGGCCAGCGCAGCCCGGCGGTCCAGGTCAGGGTGGGCAGGCTGACGGGGGTCGGTGACCAGCACCGGTAGTAGGCGGTTTCGCCGGTGGTTTCGTTGCGGCGCAGCAGTAGCCAGTGGTGGCCGTGGTGGGTTGCGTCGCTTTCGGTCTCGATGATGTTCACCCACGTCCACTGGTAGTAGCGGGGTCCTTTCGAGCCCCAGCCGGCCAGGTAGCGGCCCCACACTTCGGCGGGTAGTGAGGCGGCCAGCTGGGCGGCGGTGATGGTCAGGCTCGGATGGTCCCAGCGGGTCAGGGCGGTGTCGCAGCGGATCGCCAGGACGTAGCCGACCTGCCGGGCCCGTAGGTGGGCGCGCAGCTTCGTGTCGTTGCCGTAGACCTCGTCGCCGGTCACCCATCCGGCTTCGACACCGGCGTCGAGGGCGTCTTCGATCATCTGCCAAGCCAGCTGTGGCTTGGTCGAAAAGCCGATGTCGTCGGGCACGTTCGCGGCGGTGCACCGTTGCGGATCGTCGGTCCAGCCGGCGGGCAGGTAGAGCCGGAAGTCGACCAAGGCCCGGCCGCCGGCGCGGGTGGCGTAGGCCAGATGCACACTGACCTGCGCGTTGTCGACCTTCCCGAGGGTGCCGGTGTATTGCTGCTGCACGCCGACGGTCTTGATCCCCTTCTTGGCGTCGCCGGTCTCGTCCACGATCAGCACCCCGCCGGGGCCGAGCCCGGCCACCACGTAGTCACGGATCTGCGCCCGCACGAACGCGTCATCCCACGACGCCGACGCCAGGAGCCGTTGCATCCCACCGGGATCACTCTCACCGGCGTACTCCGCGATCTGCCAGCAGGTACGCACCTCGATCGGGCCGAGCAGGGCCTGGACGAACAGCCGGGCTCGACGGCGGGGCTCGACCCGGGCGAACGCCGGCGCCACGCGCGCGAACAGCGAGTCGAACTCCTCCCGCCACCCGGCAGGGTCTATCCTGGCGGCAACGGTCGCCGCGACCTCATGTATGTCCACAACAGACATGATCTAGCGGCGACCGTGCCTACTTCCCCTGCCACACACCGACTTTGCCAACCCGTGACCATCGACCGGGCGAACAAAAAACGATCTTCGGCTGCCGTATTAAGAGGCCGCGGCCCCGGCCGATTCAGGTCGGTGTCGAGTGCCTGCGGCTGCTCGGTCCCCCCTGGCTCACGACGGTGGCCACGTGCAGGCTCGACTGCAGTTGTGGTGGCATCTGGTACTCCAGGCCCACGCAGTGCACGCATTGCGGGTTGGAGGGCGAGGTCCAGGCCCAAGTCAAGGATCCGCACCCACAGGATTGGGATACGTTGCAGGCTCGGTGAGCCGGCACATGGAAGCGGCGCGGTTGGTGCAGGTATTACTCGCCTCAGTCGATGTTCAGGGTTCACCAGGGCGACGAGATCGGCTATCGGCGAGGGCGCGCCCCCGACACGTACCCAGTTCCCGCCGGGACAGGCATTCGCAGGGCAACGGCAGGGCGAGCGCGCCGGCTCAATACCGTCGTGAACGTGAGTCTGGGCGTACAAGAGGCGAGGTGCGTCAGCTGGCATCAGGTCACGGATGCCGCCGTCACGAGCGATGGGGATATCCGGCAGCGCGGCATGGACTTGCTGACCGCGCGCGGCTGGGGCGGTGCGACCGGACTCGATGTCGTAGAACTTGGCGACGATGACGAATCCCGGCGGGGGCGATCGCTGCTAGCGGTATCCCGCGTGACGAACTGTCCATGACGATGCGCCCGGCGGGTCGTTGCGGCTCCGGCGGCCTGCGGTCTGGACCAACGGGAATGCCTGCGTCTGGGGGCGAACGCGCCACGGGTGATGAGGGCGCAGTAGCCAGGCGTTATGCCGATGCCGCAGGTCTCCTGAAGCTCTCAGTAAATCTATGGCGACGGCGGTAGACATCCTGGGGTTTGTTGGTTAAAGTTCCTGAGGTAAGCAATGAGGGAATATGAAGACGCCGACGTAACATTGCCAGCCCATGCTGGTACTGGATCAAATGTTCCGAGTGGAGCCTTCACCGGAGCAGTAAGGCGCCGAACGTGTACGGGACCATGAAGGTGAGTGGGGTTCTGGCACCGGCAGGCAACATCGCAGTGGCACGACAGCTCGGCCCGGTTTCGGATAGCCGGGAGTGACAGGCGCGGCCAAGTTCACGTTTTGGGGCTTCGCCTGTAGCAGTCAGCCGTACGTGCAGGGGCCATGACATTCGCGTGGGGCTTCAGCACCGGAACATGATTGCGAGCACGACAGCACCAGGTAAGGAACAGCAGAAAGCTGAGGAAAGGGAGGGTTGGTACACCGTTGGATCGCCCGTTGCAGGCCGGTTAGCTGAGCCTGGCGGTCACCGATGTTTTCCATCCGTACGAAAGGTGGTCTCGGTCACGCTTATGCGATCCTCGCACCTGGCGCCGCTCACGGCAGCCCGTGCGAAAACGACAACCGGCGACACGTTGCCGGTGATGGTGTTTCACCCGTAACCCTGGGCCCCGGCGCTTGCTGCGCCGGGGCCCTCGTCATGAAGGTGAGAATTGAGTCAGACCACCACACAGGACATGTTCGACGACGACGACTACCCCGCCTACACCATGGGCCGCGCCGCCGAAATGCTGGGCACCACCCCAGGCTTCCTGCGCAGCCTCGACGAGGCGAAACTCATCACCCCGCAGCGATCCAGCGGCGGCCACCGCCGCTACTCCCGCTACCAACTGCGCCTGGCCGCCCGCGCCCGCGAACTCGTCGACCAGGGCACCGCCCTCGACGCAGCCTGCCGCATCATCATCCTCGAAGACCAGCTGGCGGAAGCACTACGCCTCAACCAGAGCCAGAAGCCCGACTGACGAGGCGATGGCGCCGGCCAAGACGGCGCCCCAGCCCTCGCCCCGCGCCGTTGTCGTCGGCATTCGTCAAACGAGCGGCAAGCAGATCGCGTCCGGCGATCACCGAGTTCAGCTGCTCTGCGTAACGTACGAGTGGAAGTGTCACGCCTACATCGCACCGTCCGCAGGATCCGCCAGCACCAGCCGACCAAGGTGGCAGCGAAGTCGGGCATCGGCGTACGCGAACCGGATATTGGCGTAACCGCCTGTCAGCACGGTGAGCTTGTGCGGATCAGATGCCGGTGGATGGTCGATGCCCGCCGGCGGCCGATTGGTGCTGGTTGCGAGGGGCGTGGCCTTGCCGGTGAGTTCGTTGAGGACGCCGGTCATCTGCAAGACACGGTGGACGATGCCGTGGGGATTTGCCACATGCAGCGCGACGTCATGGACGGCAGCCCAGTTGCCGCCGTCGATCAAGGCGCGGATTCCGGCGCAGTCCAGGAACGTGACCTGGGAAAGATCGATGGTGAGCCGCTGGATGCCGCCGCGGCAGACGACATCTTTGATGGCAGTGCTCAGATGACTGGCGGTCGTGAGGTCGATCTCACCGATGACGAGGAGAACTTCGGTGCGCTCCAGCACAGGGCTGCTGGCGATCGACAGTGTCAGAGTGCTCATCTTGTCACCTCCGAGAATATCGGCGCAGTCCAGCATCGGTCGCCCTAGCGGGCACGGACGACTCGACCGGCGGCCACTCGCGTAACACCATGGGCGCCGGCGCCGCGGAAGGGGGGCCCCTCGGCGCTCCCGATGCTGCGGCGCGAAAGCGGTCTCAGAGGTCCTGCGTAGACTCCGGCTGTGTTGACAGAATCTATCACAGCGGCTATAGATTTTGTATGCCCGTGGGGCACGGTTATCGGTTGAGAGACGGACCCTGATGAGGAGGTGATCATGGTGGCCCGGCTTGGCTCCTCCCACCATCGCCGTGACCACCGGTCGCGGCTCGGTGACCGCCGACCGCCCAACCCGCGGCACTGATCAACGGCGCCGGCCGCTCTGCCGGTGACCAACAGGACGAACATCATCACCGTTGGCCTCATGCGAGGAAACAACAATGACTGGGGCTGTGCCCCGAACAGATCTGGAGGTGTGTTGGTAATGACTGGCCTGCGTTTCGACCCGTTTCGTGACTTCGACCGGCTCGCCACGGAGGTGTTCGGCACCGCGCGTACGCCGTCACTGATGCCGATGGACTGCATGCGAGCCGGCGACGAGTTCGTGTGCCGGTTCGATCTTCCCGGCATCGACGCGGACTCCCTGGACGTGTCAGCGGAAAACCAGACCTTGACCGTGCGCGCCCAGCGCACCCGCCGCGATCCGGACGACTGCACCTATCTGGTCTCCGAGCGGCCGTCTGGCACGTACAGCCGTCAGCTGGTGCTCGGCGAAGGACTGGCCGTGGACCAGATCCGCGCCGAGTACCGAGACGGCGTGCTGACCCTGACCATCCCCGTCGCCGAACAGGCCAAGCCCCGCAAGATCGAGATCATGCGGGCGGACAACACGGCGATCGGCTCCCACGACGGTCACAAGATGATCTCCGGACAGGCTCAGGCGGAAACCGCAACCGAGCGGCAAAAGGTGCCCACGACCACCGGCTCCTGATCCACGGCCGAACGCCGCACTCCGGCACAGGACGGTCGCCTCGGCACGCTCAGCGGCCCGCGAGCTTCCTGGTTGGAGCGGACATCGCCAGCGGCGACTGCTGCGCCTGCAGGATCGCACAGCAGCTCTGGACGACGCAGAGTCCCCGGAGTACGCGAGGGGCGCGGCAGTCGCCGCCATCGACGTCACCATCGTTCCTTCGCTCAGCCGAGACTGCCGGTCGGAGCGTCGAGGCGGCAAGGTGTTGGTTTACCGACCAGCGGATTGGTGATCCGCAGGCTTCTGACTGCGTGCTGCTGGAGCGATGCCCGGCCACCAGCACAAACAACGCGAGCACAGCACCATGACTGTTCCAGCTGCAGGCCGAGGAAGGTCCGTGCGTGGAGTGTTTTCGCACCGGCCGGCCGGTTTCGGTCGCCAACCTCGCTGTGGGGGACCGGTGGCCGCGCTTCACGGAGGCCGCGGCGGCTGTCGGCTTCGCCGCTGTGCACGCCGTGCCGATGCGGCTGCGCGAGCAGGTGATCGGTGCGCTGAACTTCTTCGACGTCACACCGGGTTCGCTGGACCCGGCGAAGCTGCACAGCGGCCAGGCGCTGGCGGACGTGGCGACCATCGGGTTGCTCCAAGAGCGGGCGATCCGCCGCCGGGACGTGCTCACCGAGCAGCTGCAGGCCGCGCTCAACAGCCGCATCGTGATCGAACAGGCCAAGGGTGTGCTCGCCGAGCGCTGACACATCGACATGGACGACGCGTTCGGGCTGCTGCGCAGCCACTCCCGGAGCGGGAACCGGCGGCTGTCGGAACTCTCACGCGCCATAGTGGACGGTACCGAGCAGCTGCCGGGCCCGGACGCACCGTAGATCGCGGGCAGGTCGCGGGGCGGAAGTGATCCGCCCCGCGACCGCTACCCCCCAGGAATGAAGTCTCGGCATGGGATCTCGCCGTGCCGTCGGGAACGAAGCCCGTCGGGGCGGCGGATGGCTCCATGGTCATCGCGTCTGTGGACACGTCGCAGTGATACCGGCAAAGGGTTGCTCGTGGTGACCGCGTGGTCCAGGCGGATCGAAGATCGAATCTTACCGATCTGAGATTGACCGTACACCATTGCGCCGCTGACAACCACAGCTACGAGGGCGGGCGGCATATCGGACCGGGTTTCGGCTGCCGCCCCGTCCGGGCATGACGTGACCATGGGAGTCTTGCGGTCGGCGGTCATCGTCAACCCCACCAAATGTGACGAGGCCGGCCTTCGGACGGCGCTGGAGGCTCAGCTCGCCGAAGCGGGCTGGCCGGCGCCGACGTGGGCGGCCACGACGACCGAGCACACCGGCCGTACGCAGGCTCAGGAGGCCGTCGCCGCCGGGGCGCAGGTTCTCTTCGTCGGCGGCGGCGACGGCACCGTCATGGAGTGCGCCGGTGCCCTCGCCGGTACGCCGGTGGCGCTGTGCGTACTGCCTCTGGGCACCGGCAACCTGCTCGCCCGCAATCTGCGCCTGCCGACCGACATCGCGGGCGCGATCTCGGCCGCCGTGGACGGAGAGCGGCGCAGGATCGACGTCGGGCGCGTCGGCGAACGGTGCTTCACGGTCATGGCGGGGATCGGTTTCGACGCCCGGATGATGGACGACGCCCCCGAAGCACTCAAGGCCCGTACCGGCGCCTTCGCGTACGCGGTGTCGGCGCTGCGGCACCTGCGCGGCGAGTACATGCACGTCGACATCACCCTGGACGGCGGCACGCCCCTGCGGCGGCGCGCGCGAAGTGTCCTCGTGGCGAACATGGGCGACCTTCAGGCCGGTGTGCGGCTGCTGCGCAAGGCGGAGCCGGACGACGGCGTACTCGATGTCGCGGTCATCGCTCCGCGTACCCTGCGGCATTGGCTGACGATGTCGGTGTCGATATTGCTGCACCGGCGCCGCGTGCCGCACATGGACGTGTTCACCGCCCGGACCGTGGGCATCCAGGCGACACGCCCGCAGGCCCGCGAACTCGACGGCGACGTCATCGACAGCAACCGCGAACTGGCCGTCGCGATCGACGCGGGGGCCCTCGTCGTGTGCGTTCCGCGCGAGCAGGCGGGCACGAGCGCCGGACAGGGCGAGACCGGATCGGCGTAGTGTGATGTGAAGGGAGGCGAAAGCGTCGCCCGCCCGCCTGGACCCCGCGGTTGCCCACCAGCGGCTCCCGGTCCAGCGAAGGCGTACCCATCATGATTGTTGACGATTCTCCACCTGTCGCGACGCTGGAGCGCGGGTCCCGCCCCCGGGCGCACACGCGGCTGTACCGCGACGGCGTACGCGTACTGCAGGACTTTCCCTTGGCGGACATCTCCGAACATCTGGCCGAGGCCGGGTCCGTGGTGTGGCTGGACCTGAGCCGTCCGACGCCCGCGGATTTCGCGCCGGCCAGCGCCGAGTTCGGCCTGCACGAGCTGGCCGTGGAAGACGCGCTCGACGAGTCCCAGCGCCCCAAACTCGACCGTTACGCCACGCACCTGTTCCTCAGCGCGTACGGCGATCGCAGATACAGGCCATACAGCGGCGGTCGTTCGCGCTGCGCAAGAACCTCGTCGTCCTACGCCGGGTGATCATGCCGATGCGGGAGGTCCTCAACTCCTTGCTCACCATCCAGGCCAACCCGGATGAATCTGATCATGAAGAAGGTGACCAGCTGGGCGGCGATCATTGCCGTCCCGACCGCCATCACCGGTTCTACGCCAGAATCTGCCCTATCCCGGGTTCGCCACGGGCTGGGGCGTGTACGCCTCGACGGGGCTGATCCTGATCCTGTCCTCCGTGCTGTTCGTGGTCTTCAAGCGCAGAGACTGGCTCTGAAGCGCCCTGGCAACGGCGGCCGCCGGACAGCGTCCAATGTTCATGATCGGCGCGGCGGGAAGACCTTCGCGGCGTGCCATGCTGGAAGTCTTCGACCAAAGGCCGTGACGGCACATGTCCATGACACAGCTCGCTCGCCCGCAGACCGACGACCAGCAGATCACCGAGATCGTCGCCCGGCTCCGACGACGCTACCCGCCCCAGCGGATCTCCAGCCCGGACCTCGAACAGCTGGTCGACGGCTTCTACCACCAACTCTCCGCAGCCCCGATCCGGACCTTCGTCGCCATCCTCGCCGAGCGCCTCACCCGAGCGTCCATCGAAAACCCGGCACCTGCGGCGGGTACGCCTTCCTGACCCGCCGGCCCGACGCGACCGCGTACCGGCAGATGTGTGTTCAGGCGGTCCAGGACGTGCTCGACGGGCTGGGTACCGCCCGGTTGTCGGCGGGGGAGGCGGGCGACCGTGACCTGTTCGGCACGTATACCTGGCCTACAGCTACCGGCGGATGACCACCAACTTCGCCGCGATCACCAACCTCGAAATCCATCGAACATCGACTCACGCCTCATCACAACCGGCAACGCCGCCACAGCGCTCTGGGTTACCTCACCCCGATCGAGTTTGAAAGGCTCCGCCCCGAAACCCTCCTCGCGGCCTGAGCCAACCAAAACCACTCCGCCAATCCAGGGGAAGATCACACTCTCCGAGCAATCGGGGGAACCTCACCGGGATCGGAGAACCATTCCCTGGCCGAACCGGCGTAAGCGACTGTGTTGCCGGTGCCGGACACGACGAACGGTGCGTACTCACTGCTCGACCTGGTATCACAAGGCGATCGTCTGGGTAACCGCTCGCAGAGAAAGCTGATAGCTGCCGCGATGGCCTGGCTATGAACTGAGGGGCGACGATGATTCACATCTCACGGACTTTTGCCGTCGACAAACCGCCTGAAACGGTCGTGGCGTACCTGGCCGACTTCGCCAATGCTACCGAATGGGATCCGGGCACCGTTCGTTGTACCAAGGTCAGTGCCGGACCCGTACAAGTTGGCTCGACCTGGACCAACGTGTCCAAGGTTCTAGGTCGCCAGACAGAGTTGACCTACCGCCTGACAAGGCTGGAGGCAGATCGAGTAACGCTTGTCGGCACGAACAAGACCGCAACATCGACTGACGACATCACGGTGCGACCCTCCTCCAACGGTTCTGAGATCACCTACGACGCCACGATCGAATTTCACGGCATCGCGAATCTTGCCACGCCGTTCCTGAAGATCGAATTCGAGCGCCTTGGCACGGCCACCGAGGAAAGCATGAGAGCAGCCATCGGTCGGCTGGCTGATGGCGGTCAGCGCGGAGCGGAGCAGATCAGGTAGCCGGTCCAGGCGAACGTAGCATCGAGCGCTCCTGGCCGACGCGCATACCTCCTTGAGGTCGGCGATCGGTCCTCTCGACTGCTCTGCATCGGAACCATCATCTAATATGGATATTCGCCGCGACATACGGTCGGCACCAGAATGCATCAGAGCTGTTGGTTCTGCGTAAATGCCTGTGCGTGAATTGGCGGGCGCCTGGCGTAGCCCGCTTTACGACACGTCGGCCACGCAGGTACGGAGCGTCGACCGCGCCGGCCGCCGCTCAGGCGCCGACGGGGGCGAGGTCGATGTCCGCCTCCGTCCACGTCCGCAGGCTGATGCGCCTGCGCTACGGCAGGCCGCAGCTGATCTCGCTGATGCCCGGAGGGACAGGCCCGGCGATTTGGACGGGTGCGACGGTGATGGTGTTGTCGGTCTCGTCGGACTCCGTCACCACGCCGTCGCGGTCCAGGGCGATCGTCCGGGTGAAGGTCTGGTCGACTCCCTTGATCGTCGTGTTGATGGTGTGGGTGACGTCCTGGCTGCTCAGGCCGGTGAGGGTTTTGATGTTGGTGACGGCCCCGGCCGGTGTGATGAGGCTGGACTGTAGCGGTCCTGCGGGCGGGGGGAAGGCGCCGGCGACCGCGACTGACACGACGAGGAGGATCTGCGCTTTGCCGGTGGCTGGCTGCGGTCCGACTGTGAAGCAGCGGACCGCGGCGATGGTCACGTTCCCAGGGTGGGCATCGACGCGGATATGGACGGTCGCGGTCGCGTGCGCGCCTTTCCCGTCTCCGATCGTGTAGGTGAACGCGTCGTCGCCACTGAACCCGGCCGCGGGGGTGTACACGATGGACGTCGCAGTGTCGATGGTGGCTGTTCCGTGGTCTGGGGTGGTGACTTGTTCGATGGCGAGCGGGTCGTTGTCGGCGTCGGTGTCGTTGGCCAGGACGCTGATGGCGACCGGCTGGCCGGTGATCGTGGCGATGTTGTCGTCGGCGGCGACGGGTGGGTCCTCGACCGCGGTGACGGTGACCCGCACGGTGGCGGTCTCGGTCTGGCCGTTTCCGTTGTCGACGGTGTACGTGAAGGTGTCGGCTCCGTGCCGGTCGGGTGCGGGGGTGTAGGTGGCCACGCCGGCGGCGGTGACGGTGACGGTTCCGTGGGCGGGGATGGTGTGGGCGGTGACGGTGAGCGGGTAGCCTGCCGGATCGTAGTCGTTGGCGAGGAGGTCTGAGGTGACAGTGGTGTCCTCGGCGGTGGTGAGTTGGTCGTCGTCGGCGCGGTGGATTCCACAGTCGATCGGCTGAGGGCTGGTCGGCGCGGTCCCTGCGGGCTGGGCGGGTTCGATGAGTAGGCGGTTGTTGTCTTCGTTGACCTCGGGCAGCAGGCCGCCTGGATCGAGTGCGACCGTACGCGGGAACGTCTGTGCTGTCGTCTTCACGGTGGTGGTGATCGTGTGGGTGACGGTTTGGCTGGTGAGTCCGGTGAGGGTTCGTGTGTTGGTCAGGCCGCCGGTCGGTGTGAGCAGCGTGGACCGCAGCGGTCCCGATCCGGGCGGGAACGTGCCGACGATCGTGGCGTCGACGGAGATGATGATTTGTGTCTTGCCGTCGGCCGGGGGTGGGCCGCCGAGGAAGCAGCGCACTGCGGTGATGGTGACGTCGGGGCCTGCGGCGCCGACGGTGACGGTGACGGTGGCCGAGGCCACGGCGCCGCGTCCGTCGGTGATCGTGTAGCTGAACGAGTCGGTGCCGGTGAATCCTGGTGCCGGGATGTAGCGGATGGTGTCGTCGCCGGTGATCGAGGCTGTGCCGTGGGCAGGCATGGTCGTGCTCAGCAGGGCTGTCGGGTCGCCGTCGTCGTCGGTGTCGTTGGCGAGGACGGGGACGTCGACCGCGGTGCCGGTGGCGGTGGTGGCCGTGTCGGGCCGCGCTGCGGGTGCGTGATCGGGATTGGTCTGCGGCTGAAGGCGTACAGCTGCGATCTTCCATTGGTTGGGAACGTCGTCGTCGATCGTGAGGTACGCGACGGCGCCGGCTCGGTCGGTGGTCAGCGGGCCTGGTCCGTCATGATGATCGTTGACGGCGACGAACACCCCGCCGAGTGGGCCTGGTGTGACGGTGGTGCCATCGACGCGGACGAGGACGCTGTGATGCGACGGTCTGCCGTACCCGGTGACGAGAACCTCGCCCCCCGGGGTGGTGGCGATCGTGCTAGGTGCGGTGGCGCTACCGGGACCGTCGTCGAAGATCCGGCCGCTGGAGCTGAGCGGCTGGCCGGACAGAGAGATCCGGGCGACCTGCATGTCGTAGTCGGTGGACAGGCTGTTGACGGCGAGATAGTCGGCGGAGCAAGGGAATGTTCCGCACCCGGCACGGTGGACGTACGCGACCGGCCCGTGTGCCTCTGCGCCCCACAGAAGCGTCCTTCCAGTCGGGTCGACGCGGACAGCGGCGTACGGCAGCCCATCGCCGGCGCTGATCTGGGCGACGACTGCCGACCCGTCGGGCAGCGCGACCAGCTGCGGCGGTGTCGCGCTGAGTCGGTCCGGCCGATGATCATGGACAGGCCCTGCTGGTTGGCGAGGCCATAGGTGAGGGCCCGGGTGCCGTCCGGGTTCAGTCGCATTGTGTAGACGAAGCCGTTGGCCGCGTTGCCCGTGATGAGGATCTTCCCGTCTGGCCGGAGGGCGACTCCGCCGCCGGGGTGAAGGCAAAACCAACCGCGATATCCGCCGCCTCCTCAACGCTACATCTGCCGCGCAGTCTTCCGACAACTACAGCTCCTCATGCCTTGACAACAGGCATAGAAGAGTCTGTTAGGAGTTCTTAGCGCCGGCCCGCCGGTTCTGGTGCGGCGAGTATCCGGGTGACGGGCGCCGATGCGGCGAACGGCCCGGGCACAACCTCACCTCGGAGGATCCCACAGAGGTCGGCGCTCAGGTCCAGGTCAGACGCGTCGGGGTTGGTGTAGCCCATCTCGGCTTGGTAGCTGGTCCCGAGGCGCTCGGTTGTCACCGGGGCGACCACGTGGGTGCCGCCCGGGTAGGTCACCTCGACGCGAAGGGTGCCGGCTGCGGTATCGAGCACCTCGACTCGCACGGGTGATGCGCCTGTGATGATGGCCGTGGCTTCCGCGCGGAACGGCTCGGCGCCCTCCGCGTAGAGGTTGCCCTCGATCCAGACCGGGAGGCGCGGCCCGGCCAGCGCGCTGCCGCCCTCGTTCGGGTACTCCTGCGCCACCGGGTAGACGTCGTACTGCGAGGTGCCCACCGGGGTGGGCACGAAGGTGGCCTGCCCGGGCACGCCGTCGATGTCGATCGCGCCGGACCAGAAGCTCGCGAGCGTCGGCTCCGACTGCGGTTCGGTGCGCTCGGCGCGCGCGCGGTTGCCGACGAAGACGTTGTTGTAGAACCGGTTGTCTCCACCGAGGATGTTCGAGACTCCGTAGACGGCCGTGGAGTGCGGGAGGTGGTACGGGGTGTACCGCTGGTGCTCGGTGCAGTTCGCGATGCGACCGGCAATGTAGTTGTGCACGTAGGCGCCGCCGGTGGACATGTCCTTGACCGCCCACGGTGACAGGAACAGGTTCGAGTCCACGAGGTAGGGGCCGTGGCAGACCTCGACCATGAAGTCTTCGGCGGTGGAGGCGTAGAAGACATTGCGCCGTACCTGGGTGCCCTGGGCCTGCCAGTCGAGCCACAGGGCACGGTGCGTGTGGTGGATGGTGTTCCCGCTGATCACTGTGTCGATCGCGGCATGCAGCTTGATGCCGGCCACCTCGGCGCCGTGCCACTGTCGCTTCACGTGGATGCGGGAGATGTGGTTGTCGGTGATGGTCGAGAACGCCGCCCCCAGGTGCCCGACGATGCCGGCCTGCTCGCAGTCCCGGATCGTGTTGCGGCGCACCGTGTGGGAGCCGACGTGGTCCCGGTCCCACGGGTGCGGCTCGCCCGCGGCGGCCCCGCGCAGGGCGAGCGCCCGCTGGATCACCTCGCGCTCGCGCTGTGTGCCGCCCTTCGCGCCCTTCGGCCCTGCGGCCGCCTCGTTCTGCCCGGTGCTGGCCTCTTTGCCCAGCGAGACGCCGACGTTCTTCGAGTCGGTGATCGTGTTGTCCTCGATCATCCAGCCCTTCGACCAGTGCGGGCCGATCAGGCCCTCTTGCAGCGCCGTGGGCGGGGCCCACTGCGTGGCGGCCTTCGTCAGGGTGAACCCGCGCACCGTAATGTGGTCGATGCCCGTGGCGGCGGGCCAGAAGACGAACGCGCGTGCGTTGATCTCGATCTGGTGCTCCGCCGGGTCGGCGCCCCCGAAGTTCGCCCAGATCGTGGTGACGTCGTCGCCCACCTCGCAGTACCAGGTCAGCAGCGAGCCCGCCTGGTCGAACGAGTCCACGGTGACCTCGGGGTGCTCGACGCCGGCCATGGTCAGCGACTCGTACAACGACTTGCCGTCGAGATACACCTCGCCCGTGTGCCAGGTGTTGACCTGATCGAAGAACCAGTCCCCACCGATGCGCTCGAGGTAGGGGTTGCGCGACCCGAACAGGGAGTTCGGCACGGTCGCCACCCAGACCCGGCCCGCCGAGCCGGCGTGCGGATGCCAGTCGGCGATCACCTCAGCACCCGAGATCGTCACCTTCTCGAACAGGCCATCCGCGCCCAGCGCAGCCTGGTAGGTGATCGGCGCGGCAGCCGTACCGCCGCGCGGCGGGTTCACCCACTCGCGGTACACGCCTTCGTGCACGACGACGGTGTCCCCCGGCTGAGCCAGGGCCGCGGCAGCACCGATCGTGAGCAGGGGGTCCTGCGCGGTTCCGGCGGCGGTGTCGGAACCAGACTTCGCGACGTGCAGCTCCACGCCGGTAACCTCAGCCTCAGGGACGGGGAAAGTAAGAGCGCTGCTGGCCATTGATGATCTCGATTTCTAGAGTTTCTATCGGTACCTGGAGGCCGAGCCCGTCAATCTGAGCGGCCTCCTCGCGCTCGCGCGTCAGGCTCTCGAAGAACGACTTCGGCGGCGTGGACCCGCGGTGATCGGCGGTCCACGCCACTGACCGACATCGCCGGGCATGCTCAGTCTTGACGGAGCCTCACCCCGAGACAACCCAGGTCCACGGCTGAAGAGCGTCAGACCTCCGCCTCCTTCGGCTCCAGTTGCACGTACCCCCGGGCGACGAAGAACCGCTCGAGCAGGTAGCACCACCACAGGAGGATCAGGCCGGGCGCCACGAACACCGCGGGCATGAAGTTCCAGATGGCGACGCCCCCGAGGACCACGGCGATCCCGAGCAGGAACGTCAGGCTGGGCGTCGTCAGCCCCAACGTGAGCCCGTTGAGCATCTGGCGCCAGGTGGGGTTGGTGAAGCGGGCTGCGAGGGGGAGGCACCAGAAGACCAGGAGCAGGAGGAATAGTCCGACGACAATGAGTGGCACCCAGACCTCGGCCAGCCCGAGAGTGGGCAGGTAGGAGAGCGTGAGGATGCCGACGGCCGCGACCGGGACGGCCAGCAGGCCGATGACGGTCGCCTGCCTCCAGCTTTGCCGCAAGGCCTTCGTGGCGATGGCCCAGGGGCCAGCGTCCTTGCCCAGGACGTACCGGCGGCACACCTCGTAGGCGACCACCGTTCCCGCTCCCGCCGTCACGACAAGGCCGAGGCTCACGAGCCAGAACAGGCTGATCACGATGACGGAGCCGAGCGAGTCCAGGATGCGCCACAGTCGCGACGCGGGATTGTAACGGAAGATGGTCGGGGCCTTTCAGTGCGCGGAGTTGCGGGTCCTGAGGAGGGAGCCGGCCTGCCGCGGTGGGCGGAGGCCGACGCCATCAGCCCTTCACGGAGCCGATTCTGAGACCGGACACGAAGTGCTTCTGCAGGAACGGGTAGACGAACAGGATGGGGACGGCCGCGACCATGGTGATCGCCGACCGCAGCGCGATCGGTGTGGTGACCTGCCCGCCAGAGTGCGCGCTGCCCGTGGCGGCCACGGAGTTCATGCCGGCGTTCATCGAGCTCGCCAGCAGCTTCTGCAACTCGTACTGCAGGGTGGACAACGCCGGATCGCCCGAGTTGTAGAGCAGGGTGTCCAGCCAGGAGTTCCAGCTGGCCACGGCCACGAACAGACCCACCACGGCCAGCGTGGGCTTGCAGAGCGGCATCACGATCTGCCACCACATGCGGAACTCGCCCGCGCCGTCGATCCGTGCCGACTCGATGATCTCGTCGGGGATCGACTTCATGTACGTGCGCAGGATGATCAAGTTGAACGCGCTGATGATCGTCGGCACCCAGTAGGCCTGGAAGCTGTTCAGCATGCCCAGGTCTTTGATGAGCAGGTAGTTGGGGATCAGCCCGGCGTCGAAGTACATCGTCAGTACGAAGATCAGGGTGATCGAGCGGCGGAAGATGAACTCTTTGCGGCTGAGCGCGTAGGCGAGCATCGAGGTGAAGAACAGGTTTGTCGTCACCACCACGACCGTCTTCAGGACGCTCATGAAGAACGCCTGGTAGATGGTGGTCATGTTGAACACGACGTTGTAGTTCTGCAGCGAGAAGACCCGAGGCCAGATGCCGATTCCGCCACGGACGGCGTCGTTGCCGTCGTCCAGGGAGATGGCGAGCGTGTTCAGCAGCGGGTAGATCATGAGCGCTGCGAGGGCCAGCAGGAAGATCGTGTTGAGCGTCGTGAAGATGATCTGCTCGACCGTCCGCTTGCGACGCTGTGTCCCGCCTCGTGATGCGCGCCGCGCCGGAGGCTTCGCGACAGTGGTGCTTGACATGAAGTCCTCCTAGACCAGCGTCTCTTGGTTGAGGCGTTTGGCCGCTAGGTTCGCCGAGCCCACCAGGATGACGGCGACGATGGTCTTGAAGATGCCCGCGACGACGGCGAGGCTGTAGTTGCCCAGCTGGTAGCCATAGCGCAGTACAAAGACGTCGATGGTCTCGGACTTGTCGGAGACCAGGCCGTTGCCGAGGAAGTACGGCAGCTCGAAGTTCGTGGACAGGATCCAGCCGCTGTTGATGATGAGCAGCACGACGATCGTGGGCCTGATGCTCGGCAGCGTGATGCTGAACATCTTGCGATAGCGGCCTGCTCCGTCGACCTCGGCGGCCTCGTACAGGCCCGGGTCGATCGCAGTGATCGCGGCCAGGTAGAGGATCGTGTTCCAGCCCAGCTCCTTCCACAGGCTCGTCCCGGCGACGATCCCCCAGAAGTAGTTCGGCTGGGTCAGGAACAGGACCGGATGGTCAACGAGGTGCAGGCTCATGAGGCCCTGGTTGATGAACCCGCCGGAGGAGGGCAGCGAGAGCGCCACCGATGCCAGGCTCGCCACGATCACCCAGCTGAGGAAGTGGGGCATGTACGTGATGTTCTGCAGGATCCGCTTGAACGGCAGGTTCTTGACCTCGTTCAGCAGCAGCGCCAGAACGATGGCCCCCAAGGTCCCGACGACCAGGGTCAGGACCGACTGTCCCATCGTGTTGACCACGACCCGGCGGAACCGCTCACCGTTGACACCGGTGAACAGGTTGTGGAAGTTTTCGAGGCCCACCCACCGCTGGTTCCAGATGCTGCCGCGACCCGGCTTGTAGTGCTGGAAGGCGATCGCCCAGCCGTAGACCGGGACGTACTTGAACAGGATCTGGTACATCAGCAGCGGGACGGACATCGCGAGCAGGGCTCGCTGCGCCCAGACCCTGTCCCAGGTGATCTTGCGCTTGGGATCCTTCGCCGCATTCTTTCGGGCCTTGCGCTTCTGGGCACGCGAGCTGCTCGCGGGCTCTAGGGCCGGTTCGAGCCCGGTGGCGGTCACAGGGGTGCTGACCTTGGCGTCCGTCATCTGTCCAACCTCGTCAGGAGCAGTGGGTGGTAATCGAGAACGCGTCGTGGTGGGGGCGCACGCCGCCCACCACGACTGCTCGCAGACTGTTACCAGTTGGCCAGACGGTTCTTGATGCCAGCGTTGACTGCGTCCTCGTACACCTTGACGTCGACCTTGTGGATGGCGTCGACGTAGGCCTGCCACTTGGCATCGAAGTCGGCGGGCTTGCCGGCGATGATCTTCGGCAGGTTCTGCACGCTGGTGTCGGTCAGCTGCTGGTTGACCTGGTTGGCGTCGTCGGAGAGCTTGATGTTCCACGCCGGGTAATACTTGGGGTTCTCCGGCGCCTTGTTCATGAAGTCAAGCCAGGTCTTCTTGTTGCCGTACTTCGCCATGAAGTTCTTGTCGTAGTCGCTCAGCGTCGCGTAGAACTCGGCGGGCTGGTCGTCGGGGCTGTAGGCGTTGCCGTCGGAGAACTTGCCCTGATGCTTGGGCAGCATGTCGAGCAGCGCGTCGAGACGGTTGTGGGAACGCCAGGTGATGTCCTTGTAGTTCTTGCGCTGCTCGTCCGTGCGGGAGAAGACGCCGTCGGCGCCGACCTGGTAGTCCTCGCCGGCGATGCCCCAGGAGAGCGTCTTCTGCCACTCCTCGCTGAGCATGGTGTCGAGGAACTTCAGTGCCTTCTTCGGCTGTTTGCTGGAGGCCGAGACACCAAACCCCTGGTTGATGTTCATGACGGGGCGGTCGGCGTACCAGGGCGTCACCCCGTCGTAGACGGGCATGACGGGCGCGTAGGTGTCCTCGTCCTTGCCGGCGCTCTGCAGCGACTGGGTGGCGGTCTGGAAGTCCCAGCCCTGGTCGTGCATGCCGAGGACGGTGCCGGTGGCCAGCTTCGCGGTGTACTGGTCGTACGTCAGGGTGAAGGACTCGGGGTCGACGAGACCCGCGTTGTACTGCTGGTTGAGGACCTTGTAGAAGTTTTTCGCGACGTCCTTGTCGGCGTAGATCGACGCGTGGTTGTCGCTGTCGACGATGACGCCACCGTTGTTCGGGGCGCCTGCCAGCTGCGCCGGCGGGTTGGTCATGCCCCACTCACGGCCCTTGGACGCCAGAATCTCGAAGCCGACGGTCGGGGCGCCGTTGGTCTGGGGGTGCTTCGTCTTGTAGTCCGAGATGAGCTGGAAGTAGCGGTCGAGCGTCATGTTGCTGAGGTCCGGGTAGCCAGCGTCCGCGAGCACACGCTTCTGGATCCAGAACGCGGGACCGTAGTAGGTGCCGCCGGTGACGTCTCCGTAGAAGCGGTTGTAGTTCGGGAAGATGTACAGGCCCTTGTCCACCTCGTCGCCCGAGTAGCTCATCTTCTTGATGTCGTCCTTGACGTGCGCAGCGAGGTTGGGGTAGTGCCCCGTCTTCAGCATGTCGTCCAGGCGCCGGAGAGCGCCGCCCTCCAGGAAACGCTGCTTCAGGTCGCCGGTGCCGATGAGGTCGGGGTACTGACCGCCCGCGAGCATGACACCGATCTTCTGGTCCTCGTTGTCCGGCGTGACGATCTCGTACGTGAGGGTGACACCGAGCTTGTCCTTGAGCAGCTTGGTGATCTTGTTGTCGGGTGCCGGAGCCTGCTGGGCCGACGTGATCCAGACCGAGAGCGTCGTCGGGTTGCTGGGGCTCAGCGTTTCCGAGTCGTCCGCGCTTTTGTCCGGCGAGCAGGCAGGCAGGGCGATCAGTGCCATGGCCGCGGCGGCCACGGTGAGCTGCCGCCCGGCCCGGCGCAGGCCGCCGAGTCTAAGGTTGCGCTTCATGTCTCTCCTTACGAGAACTGTCCGGACGTCTCTGCTGTGAGAAAAATGTCCGGGCGACGTTGACCGGAAGCTGTGCGGTGCGGACGCGAATTCGGCCTCACGTGTTAATCCCGGCGTGATTTTAGCGATAAAGTAGAGAGGCGATCGAGTTCCGTCAAGCCCTCGCGCGCCAACCGAGACTCCGCCGTGACGTCCCGGTCCACACGCAACGAGCCGCATGCGCCACACCCTCCAGAACGACGCCCTGTCGGCGTACAGGTTGGCGTGGACAGGTAGGTACGGCTGAACGCACCCAGCTCGCCGTACGCGCTCGATCCCACAGCGTGACTGCCCGTTCACTTTGGCCACTTCGGCGGTGGCGGTGGTAGGCCGAGGTCACGGCGAAAGGGATGGGCTCGATCGAGGGATACACCGTCGTCGGCCTTCCGGAGCGGGCATAGCCGGCCAGTGACGGTAGGCCCCCGGACCGCACCCCTGGTGGCGGCCAGGTCCAGGGACCTGACAGCTGCCCTGCGCGGCGTGCGCGAAGCGGCCGGCCAGCCGCACTGGTTCGAGCCCGCCGCCCCACTCTTCCGACGCACGACGAGCTACCCAACGCCGACAGCCGGCATGCCCCACCCAGCGCCACGACAGTCGACTCTGGATCATGCAGAAGCTGGGTACGTTCAGCCGTACCCGGCCGGGTACCCTCGCTCGTACGCCGATATCGTCACAATCCTGCCGGCATTGCCCGCCGGATGGCCATCGGGAAAGGCGCGCGGACTGCGCGTCCGGGCAGTGACGCCGTCGATCTTGAGTGGCGGGACGGGGTGCTGGTGCTCCACGCCTCGGCGACGCGGGAGGTGACCATCGACGTGCCCGGAGACGGGCCGGTGCGGATCAGGCTCCGGGTGTCGCGGCGGGCCGGCGAGACGGTGACCATGGTGGCGCCGTAGGCGTGGGGATGGTGCCGGCCCCCCACCGGGTCACCAGACGTTCTTCCCCGTCACGCTGGTTGGACGCACTTTGCCAAGCAGCATTTTATCGATAATATGACGGCGCCCCCGCGGTGTGGCCGGGCGGCGAGCCTCTCGCGAGAGGCTCCTGGGCTGGTAAAACGGCGCGCAAAGGAGAATGCACATGGTGAGGATGGCGGACGTCGCCCGTGAGGCGGGCGTGTCGGCCATGACCGTGTCGAACGTCCTCAACGAGCGCCTCCCGGTCAACGAGCCGACGCGTGCCCGTGTCATGGCCGCCGTCGCGGCTCTAGGGTACGAGGTCAACCTGACCGCGCGAAACCTGCGCGCAGGACGGACCGACACCGTCGCCTTAGTCGTGCCCAGCTTCCACGACTACTTCGGTGAGATTGCCGATAAGATCGCGCCGCTGATCGAGGCCGACGGGCGGCACCTCGTCCTTGAGCGGACGAGCGCCAGCGCGGAGCATGAGATGGCGGCGCTGAGCGTCGCGCGACTCCAGTTCTACGACGGCGTCCTGCTGTCCGTCGTCGGCCTCGACCGCGACCAGCTGGACCGCGTGCGCACGCCCAAGCCGATCGTGCTGCTCGGCGAGCGTGACGTGCCCGACCGCTTCAACCACGTGCGGCTGGCGAACGAAGAGGGTGCCCGCCTCGCGACGGCGCACATGATCGAGCACGGCTCGCGACGCATCCTTGCGCTGGGCTGCACGTTCGACACCGCGCACATGATGTCGTCGGACCGCCGGATTGGCTGGGAGCACGCACTTCGCGATGCCGGCCTCGACGTCGACGCACGCCATGTGGTGCCCGTCTCCACCTACACGTCGGCGGCCGGACGCGATGCCCTGCTCGACGTCATCGCGTCCGGTCTGCCCTTCGACGGCGTCTTCGCCGTCACCGACGTCATCGCGCTCGGCGCGATCGCGGCCCTGGCAGAGAGCGGGCTTCGTGTGCCCGTCGACGTCCAGCTCGCCGGGTTCGACAACCTCGACATGGCGAGGTTCGTCCCGCCCGGCCTCACCTCCGTCGACGCGAACCATGAAGGTGTCGCCGAGACCGCGGTGGGTCTGCTGCGCCGGCAGATGGCGGGCTGGACCGGCCCGGCCGAGCACGTCGTCGCGCCCGTCCGTCTCGTGGTGCGTGGCTCCACCCGCGGTGGCGCGTAGGGCCGTGCACTCACGCGCGGAACGCCGCGCGCTCCTCTAGCCCGGTTCGGCCGAAGGGAACCAAGCTGTGAGCACCTCTGCGCGCACGTCCGCCTTGCGCGCCGTGCCCGCATCCCCGCTCGCCGGGACGCGGCATCGGCCGCTGCCGATCCCGTCCGTACGCCTTGTCGGCGGTCCGCTGGCAGCCTGGCAGCAGCGCAACGGCGAGGCCACGATCCCGCACCGCATCGAGCAGGTGGAGGCCTCCGGGGTACTCGACAACTTCCGCCGGACCCTGCTGCGGACCTCGCGGATGCTCCTGGCCGACGGCGCCGCCCGGTACGCCCGGGTGCCGCTGGAGCCGGGCGCCCGCTACGTGCTCGACCTCGACCTGACGCCGCGGCTGACCACCGCCCATCACCGCGTCGACGCGCTGCGCGCAGCGGTGGCCGTCGAACGGGGACCCGTTGTCTACTGTGTCGAGCAGGCGGACCTGGACGCACCGCTGGACGTCGACGACCTCGCGGTCCTGCCCGTGCCGATCACTCTCGGCGCGCGCGACACGCTCGTCCTGAGGCGCCGCGTGATCAACGCCGCGGACGGCCTCTACGGCCCCGACACCGCCACCGAGCTCGGCGACGAGCGAACGGTAACAGCGATCCCGTTCTCGACCTGGGGCAACCGTGCCCCCGGCCCGATGCGGGTCTGGCTTCCGCGAGCTCCTCGCCGGGGCCTGCAATGACGGACCACGCAGCTGATAGGAAGACAATGACGACGAGCACGATCGCAGTGATCGACCTCGACCTGCCCGGCGCCACGATCAGTCGGCACGTGTACGGGCACTTCGCCGAGCACCTGGGGCGGTGTATCTACGGCGGGTTCTGGGTGGGCGAGGACTCGCCGGTCGCGAACGTGCGGGGCATCCGCTCGGACGTGGTCGAGGCGTTGCGGGCGATCTCGATCCCGAACCTGCGCTGGCCGGGCGGCTGCTTCGCCGACGACTACCACTGGCGTGACGGCGTCGGCCCGCGCGAGAGCCGCCCGCGGATGGTCAACTCGCACTGGGGCGACGTGGTGGAGGACAACGCGTTCGGCACGCACGAGTTCATGGACCTGTGCGAGCTGCTCGGTGCGGACCCGTACGTGTCGGGGAACGTGGGGTCCGGGTCGGTGGCGGAGATGTCGGAGTGGGTGGAGTACCTGACCCGGGCGGACGATTCACCGATGGCGGCGCTGCGGCGGGCGAACGGGCGCGAGCAGCCGTGGCGGGTGCCGTTCTGGGGACTGGGCAACGAGGCGTGGGGCTGCGGCGGCAACCTGCGCGCCGAGCAGTTCGCGTCGCTGGCCCGGCAGTACGCCACCTACTGCCGCAACCACGGTGGCAACCTGCTGTACCGGATCGCGGCGGGCGCGAACGAGGCCGACCTGCACTGGACCGAGACGCTCATGCGCTCGTTCGACGACCTGGCAGCGGACCGAGCCGGTTCGGCGGGCCCGTTCCAGGCCGTGTCGCTGCACTACTACACGATGGCCGGGCCGTGGTCGGACAAGGGCGACGCCACCGGGTTCAGCACGGACCAGTGGTACGTGACCATGGCCCGCACCCGGCGCATGGAAGAGCTGCTCACCCGGCACTCCACGGTCATGGACCGCTACGACCCGCACCGCAAGGTCGGCCTGGTCGTGGACGAGTGGGGCACGTGGTGGAACGTGGAGAAGGGCACCAACCCCGGGTTCCTGTACCAGCAGAACACGCTGCGCGACGCCCTGGTCGCCTCCGTGCACTTCGACGCGTTCCACCGTCACGCCGAGCGCGTGGTCATGGCGAACATCGCCCAGACCGTCAACGTGCTGCAGGCGATGATCCTCACCGACCCCGACAGCGGGGCGCTCGTGCTCACCCCGACGTACCACGTCTTCGCCATGAACACCGGCCACCACGACGCCGCCGCCCTCGCGGTGCACCTGCGCGGCGTCGAGACTCGCGCCGTCGGCGCGACCGAGCTGCCGCTCGTCTCGGCGTCCGCGTCGGTCAAGGGCGACACCGCCCTGGTCTCGCTGTCCAACCTCGACGCCGAGACGGACCGCACCCTCGTCCTGGACCTGCGCGGCCGCGACGTCGTCGGGCACACCGCGCGGGTGCTGACCGCCAAGGCGCTCGACGCGCACAACACTCCCGAACAGCTCGACGCCGTCGCCCCTACCGACCATGCCGGCGTGCACCCCCACCCCCGGGGGCTCGAGGTCGAGCTGCCTGCCCACTCCTACGTCACCGTGGCGCTCGAGCTGCGCTGATGGACCGACCGGAGGCGAACATCCGCGAAGGCGGGGCGCGGGCAGACGTCACCGACCCCGTCATCTTCGCGGACGTGCCCGACCCGGACGTCGTCTTCGACGGCCGGTACTACTACATGGTCAGCACGACCATGTACTTCGCGCCGAGCGTCCCGATCATGCGCTCGGGCGACCTGGTGCACTGGTCCATCGCCGGGTACACCGCGGCGATCCTCGACGACACGGACGCGCTGGCGCTGCGCAACGGCCAGGACGCGTACGGCCAGGGAAGCTGGGCAGCGAGCATCAGATTCCATGACGGGACCTACTACGTGTCGGTCGGCAGCCTCACCACGCAGCAGACGTACGTCTACTCGACTCCCAACATCGAGCACGGGCCGTGGACCAGGTCGGTGCTCGACGGGTACGCCCACGATCAGTCGCTGCTGTTCGACGGCGACGACGTCTGGCTTGTCTACGGTGGCGGGTCGATCGACCTGCGCAGGCTGCGGCGGCACGACGACGGGACCCTTGCCTGGGACGGCCCGGCGACCCGGCTCGTCGAGGACGCCAACGTCGACCAGACCAGCGGACTGAACGCCGAGGGCGCGCACGCGTACAAGATCGGGGACTACTACTACGTCTTCATGATCGAGTGGCCGTCGGGTGGCATCCGCCAGGAGGTGCTGTGGCGGTCGACGTCGCTGGCGCCGCAGTCGGCCGGCGGCGTGTGGGAGGGCCGGGTCGTGCTCAGCCAGGGCGTGACGGTCGGGGGCCGACCCGGAACCGGCGTCGCCCAGGGAGGAGTCGTCCAGACATCCGACGGACAGTGGTACGCCATGCTGTTCCAGGACGAGGGCCCGCTGGGTCGTGCGCCTCAGCTCGTTGGCGTGACCTGGGACGACGACGGGTGGCCGGTGTTCGCTCTCCATCCGCAAGCGCCCGCGGCGGCCGCACGGACGGCCGGTGACGGGGCCGCCGTCGTCGCCTCGGACGACTTCGACAACCTCCTCGAGCGCGCGGGCCACTGGAACACGGCCAACGCGGACCTCCTGGCAGAGTCCGCCGAGAACGCATGGAACGGGTCGGACCTGGGGCTCCAGTGGCAGTGGAACCACAACCCGGACAACCGGTTCTGGTCGCTCACCGAGCGGCCCGGACACCTGCGGCTGACCACGGGCAGCGTCGCGTCGAGCATCCTCGATGCGCGCAACACGCTCACCCAACGCACGCTCGGGCCCGCGAGCTCCGGCGCCATCTCGCTGGACGTCTCGTACATGAAGGACGGGGACGTCGCAGGCATCTCCGCCTATCAGCGCAGGTACGGATACGTTGCCGTGACGATGGAGGGCGGGACCAAGAGCCTGGTGATGCGCCGGGCAGGCGGCGACGGCGTCATCGCCTTCACCAGCGCACCGGTGCCGCTGCGGGCGGACGTCGTCTACCTGCGCGCGGACGTCGACTTCCGGAATGCCGTCGATACGGCGTCGTTCGCGTACTCGTACGACGGCAGCAACTGGACGTGGCTGGGCGACACCCTGCGGATGCAATACGACCTCGCGCACTTCACCGGGTACCGGTTCGCCCTCTTCAACTACGCCACTGCCGAGCCCGGGGGCTACGTCGACGTGGACTGGTTCCGTGTCAGCGACCCCACCGGGCTCGCAAGCCCTACTCACGGACGGAGCGAAGGAGCTGTTCATGACTGAGCAGGCGACGTCAGCCCTGCTGATCGACGGACAGGAACCCGCCGAGGTGCCGCTGCATCACGTGTGGAACGAATGCGTCGGTGCCGGCCGCGCGAATGAGGCGTTGCGGGCGGACTGGCAGGCGCACTTCCGCGAGGCCGTCCAGGTGCTGGGCGCCCGGCACGTGCGCTTCCACGGCCTGTTCCACGACGACATGTTCGTCTACCGGACGGACAACGGCGGCGGCTTCGGCCCGAACCAGCCGCTGCCCGAGCCGGTCTACACGTTCGCATATGTCGACAAGGTGTTCGACGCGATCCTCGACGCGGGCGCCCGCCCGTTCGTGGAGCTCGGGTTCATGCCGCGCCAGCTCGCCACCCAGACCGAAACGCTGTTCTGGTGGAAGGCCCACTGCAGCCCGCCCAAGGAGATGGGCCAATGGGTCGCGCTGGTCGACGCCACCGTGCGGCACTGGATCGAGCGGTACGGCATCGACGAGGTGCGGCAGTGGCCGTTCGAGGTGTGGAACGAGCCGAACCTCGTGCCCAACTTCTGGACCGGGACGCGCACCGAGTACTTCGAGCTATACGAGGCCACGGCGCGCGCGATCAAAGCCATCGACCCCCGGCTGCGGGTCGGCGGCCCGTCGACGAGCGTGTTCGTCCCCGACGCCCGTTACTCCGGAGAGACCCACGACCCGTCGCTCGAGGTCGAGACCGCGGTGGCCACCGACCCCGACGAGCTCGACTGGCAGCCGGTGTGGATCCACGAGCTGATCGAGTACTGCGCCCAGCGCGGGCTGCCGATCGACTTCGTCTCCACCCACCTGTATCCGACCGACTACGCGGCGGACTCCCTGGGCAACCTCAAAGCGATCACGCGCCAGAAGGACGCCACGTACGTCGACCTGCAGGTCCTGGGCACGATCATCGAGAACAGCCCGTACCCGGATGCCGAGCTGCACATCACCGAGTGGTCGACCTCGCCGTCGAGCCGCGACGCGATCCACGACACGCTCTTCGCCGCCGCGTACATCGTCCGGGCGTTCCTCAAGGGCGCGCCGCTGGCCGACTCGATCTCCTACTGGACTTTCACCGACGTGTTCGAGGAGGGCGGCGGCGGCATCGGCCCCTTCCACGGAGGCTTCGGGTTCGTCAACGAGAACGGCCTGCACAAGCCGACGTTCCACGCGATGGCCATGCTCCACCGCCTCGGTGACCGCCTCCTGGCCGAGCTGCCCGACGGCGCCATCACCCGCTCGTCCGCGACGGGCGACGTGTCGGCCATCTTCTACAACTACCCCGCCGATATGGGCACGACGGGGCTCGCGTCCCGCAACGGCTACGCCGAGACGCGAGCCCTCGTCGAGATGGGCCCCGAGCGCCGCGTCCGGCACCGGGTCGAGGGACTGCGCCCGGGCGCCGAGCTCACCGTGGAGATCCTCGACTGGGAGCACGGGAACGTCGCCGAGGCCTGGTACCAGATGGGCGCCCCGCTCAACATCACGCGGGAACAGACCGCCGAGCTGCGCCACGTCGCCGACGGCCTCCACCGCAGCACGCTGACCGTCGGCGACGACGGCGTCCTCGACATCGACCTCACCCTGCCCGCCTGGGCGGTCGCCTCGGTCGCGCCGACGCTCCCCGGCGGCCAGCGCCCGGATGACGGGCCTCGCGCCTGATCAAGTCGACCAGCTGGTGCTGCTCGTGCGCCACAACGTGTCACAGGCGCTGCCGGCCGAGCTGTTCGGGTGCTCGCAGCCCACTGTGTCGCGATTGGTCGACCGCTTCCTGCCAGTCATCACCGCGGTGCTTGCGCCGCTGGCCGAGCAGGTCGCCGCCAAGGAACTGCGCTCCACGGTGCGTGTTGACGGCTTCCTGGCCCCGACTGGCGACCGGCGTGCCAACACCTTCACCTCTGGCATGTTTTCCGGCAAACATCATCGGTGCGGCTTCAACATCCAGGTCGTTGGCTCTGCCCATGGCACGCCGGCGCTGACCGACCGTCCGCTGCCTGGCGCCACCCACGACGCCAAGGCATGGCACGAAAGCGGCCTGGCGCAACGCTTTGTCGGCCGGTTGTACGCGGACGGCGGTCCGGGCGGCTTCGTCGACACCGCGTACACCGGTACCGGCCTGTGCGTGCCCGACCGCAAACCGAAGGGCCAATCCCTGACCGCGTCCGACCGCGAGTTCAACCGGGTGATCGCCTCGCAACGGCCAGCGTTGAGCGCGTCATCGCGCATATGAAGAACTGGAGGATCTTGTCGACGGGCTACCGTGGCATGCCCGACCGGTTCCCGACCTATCTCGACGCCGTGACGAAGCTGGAAATCTACCGAATCTCATGCCTTGAAGCCGGGCCAGTCCGGGCCTGTGAGAGTCGCCGATAGGCGGCCACCGTCAAAGACAACCGCCACATCCTGGTCGCTCACCGCACGCTCGGCGAAGGCGGCCGGCGGCGTGTGGCCGAGGAGGACGGCGGTATGCAGGGCCCGTGGCGTCCAGTGCTCGTCGTTGTGCGGGTTACCGTCGGCATCAAGCTGGAGGTTGGCCTTCCACGCCGCTTGGCAGAGAACTGAGACGAGGGTCCCCAAGAAATCGGCGTAAAGCAGCTCGTCGGCATCATCGATGATGATCGCGACGTCATCCGTGATGGTTGCATGACTATGCCAGTCCCACAGGCAGTCAACGAGCGCGTCCCAATTTCGCTCGAAGTAGCTGGGAAAGGTCAGCTCACGGGCGAACGCGGTGAACAGTGAGCCGGGATCCCGGAGTTCCCGACCATCCAGCCGGAACACACTTCCGCCCCGGTTCAAGAGCTCAGCCGTCTCGGCGCCTACCCAGGGATCGTCGCAGCGGGTGAATACCACCCACGGCGAGCGGCGCTCGGTGAGGGAAGGCGGACTCATCACAGCGCCAGACTAGTGCGGCGGCCTGCATGCCGCCTCATCGGCGACTATGAGCTGAAGTACGTTCTTACAGCTCAGCAGACCTCTCTCGGGCCACCCCTGCCAGCGGTTGTGGCCGGGACGCAAGCCATTAGAGGGCCAGCCCGCAGGCGGCAGGTGTTTCCGAGCGACCCCAGCCACAGCCTCGCAGGCCATGGCTGCAGGAATGCGTGTCCGGCGATGATGATCTGCGCTGTCTTCTCGGTTCGTAACCCGCGCATCGCCCTCAACCGGTGTTTGAGTTGGCTGTGATCAGCCTCGATCGGATTGTTGGCGTACTGCTCGAGGTGACGCCACGCCGACGGGATCAACTCCTCCAGCACGACGGGGTAGACCGCGGCGGCGTCGGTGACCACCTCAGTGGGGGTCACCTTCAACGTCGACAATGCCCGACCGAAGAACCTGCGGGCCGCGTCGGCGTCACGGCGGCTCGAGACCAGCACGTCGATGACCTGCCCGTGCTGGTCGACCGCTCGGTACACGTATTGCCACACCCCGTAGACTTTGACGTCCCGTCCCGTCTCGTCCACGAACCACCGGTCACCGGGCGAGTGGCGGGTGAAGCGGGCGGCATCGGCCAGCAGCGGGATGAACCGCCGCACTCATCGGTAGACGGTGACGTGGTCCACCTCCACGCCGCGTTCGACCAGCAGTTCCTCGACGTCGCGGTAGGACAGGTCGTATCGCAGGTACCAGCGGATCGCGACGACGATCACCTCCGGCGGGAACCGGAATTCAACGAACGCCGACCTCGGCGGCAGCCACGGGCGCGGGCCGATCGATGACTTCACTGCTCAAGTCTGCCTCCGTCTTGCCAACGCTCAACGCAACGGAGCCGCGCGGACTGGGGTATCGAGGTCGTGATCGGCGACAAGACACTGACCGTCGCCGGCGGTGAACGCAAGGCAAGGATCGTCGACATTGCCGAGGCCATTCTCGGTGTCGCGTAGCCACGCCGATCGTGCCCCGGCAGATGTAGGCTCCGCCACATTCCAGAAGATAGTTCACTATAGCGATAGGTGGAAATGTGGCTGAGCAACGCAGCTCCCAATGGTACGCGGGGACGGACCGCAACGCCTACATCCATCGGGCTTGGATGCGCCGGGGGCTACCGGCCCACGCCTTCGACGGCCGCCCGCACATCGCGATCGCGAACACCGCCTCGGATCTGACGCCGTGCAACGCGCACCTCAACGAAGTCGCTGAGAGTGTCAAGCAGGGCGTCTACGAGGCAGGCGGCATCCCGCTGAACCTTCCGGTCGTCTCCCTCGGCGAGACACTCGTCCGGCCGACCGCGATGCTGTGGCGCAACATGGCCGCGATGGCCGCCGAGGAGATGATCCGCGCGAATCCGATCGACGGCGTCGTGCTGCTCGGCGGCTGCGACAAGACGATCCCCGCCCTGCTGATGGCCGCCGCCTCGGCGAACCTACCAGCGGTCGTCGTGCCCGGCGGCCCGATGCTGACCGGGACGTTCCGGGGTCAGGCGCTCGGCTGCGGCACGGACGTGTGGCGTTTGTCGGAGGAAGTACGCGCAGGAACCCTGTCGCCGGAGCAGTTCGCGAAGTCCGAGTCGTCGATGATACGCAGCCGGGGCCACTGCAACACCATGGGCACGGCGTCGACGATGGGTCTGCTCGCCGGGGCGCTCGGCATGGTGCTCCCGGGAGTCGCCGGTACGCCCGCCGCCGACAGCCGTCTCCTCGAAGCCGCGCACGACTCCGGCCGCCTCGCCGTGGAGATGGTGGCCGAAGGGCGTACGCCCAGCGCCATCCTGTCCCGAGGCTCGTTCCTGAATGCCATCGTCGCGCTCGCCGCCATCGGCGGATCCACCAATGCAGTGGTGCATCTGCTCGCGATCGCCGCGCGGCTGGGCGTCGAGCTGACGCAGGACGACTTCGACCGGACGGGTTCGGCCGTGCCGCTGCTCGTCGACCTCCAGCCCGCCGGCCGGTTCCTGATGGAGGATTTCTTCCGGGCCGGTGGCCTGCATGCCGTTCTCAACGAGGTGAAGGATCTCCTCGACCCGGCCGCGCTCACGGTGACCGGCCAGCCGCTGGTTTCCTATCTCGACGATGCCGAGATCTGGGACCGGGAGGTGATCCGGATACGTGCCGAGCCGTTGCAAGGCCAGGCCGGCATCGCCGTGCTCTACGGCAACCTCGCCCCTTCCGGCGCGGTCATCAAGCCCGCGGCCGCATCGGCGAACCTGCTACAGCACCGGGGAAAGGCGATGGTATTCGACTCCATTGAGGACATGCATGCCCGCATCGATGATCCAGCTCTCGATGTCGACGCCGATTCGGTGCTGATCCTGCGCGGCTGCGGCCCGAAGGGCTACCCCGGCATGCCCGAGGTCGCCAACCTGCCGTTGCCGACGAAACTGCTGCAGCAGGGCGTACGCGATATGGTGCGCATCTGCGACGGGCGGATGAGCGGCACCGCCTATGGGACGGTCGTGTTGCACGTGTCACCCGAGGCGGCGGCGGGCGGCCCCTTGGCGTTGGTACGCACCGGCGACGTGATCGTCCTCGACGTGCCCGGGCGGCGGATCGACATCGACATCTCCGCCGAGGAGCTGGCTTCCCGCGTCCCGGATCCGGCGACTGTCAGCGCGTACGCGGCGCCGACGCGCGGCTGGGAACTCCTCTACGTTCGCACCGTCGGGCAGGCCCACACCGGCGCGGACCTCGACTTTCTCGTCGGTGCCAGCGGCCCGGACGTCTCCCGCGAATCCCACTGATGTACACCTGAGCGTGAGGGCTACCAGATGTAGGGGATAAGCCGAGCGCGGCTAGCGGCGAACTCCCTGTAGCGGTCGCCGAATGCAGCGCTCAAGGCGCGTTCCTCGACCCGAATACGATAGATCAGGCCGATCAGTATCAAGCCCACCGCACCTACGGCGCTGACCCAATTCCCCAGCATCAAGCCGAATCCCGCGAACGCGAGCAGGAGACCGGTGTAGCTCGGGTGGCGCAGAACCCGGTATGGGCCACGGTCGACGATGGGCTGGTCGTTGCTGGTCTCCAACACCACGGTGAAGTACTTGCCCAGGCTCACAAACGACCACCAGCGCAGCAGCAGGCCGAACCATGCGATCGCCGCTCCCAGGGCGAAGACCCACACACCCCCGCCGATGACGGCGGCCGGTGCCAAAGCCCGGCCGATGGGCAACAGCAGGATCCCGCCGACGAACACCGCCCTGAACACTGCCTCCGCACGTAGGTTGACGCGTTCCGCACCGCGGCGACCGCGGAGGGCCTGCAGCAGCGCCCGGAGGAGTTCACCCGCCGATAAGGCGCCAACGCTGACGAAAAGAACGGTACGCGCCACGGTCGACAGCTGTACGTACGGTACCGACACACCGCGATTGTCACACGAAGCGTGCTGTAGCCGACAGCAACGACGGCCGCAAGTCCCTTGATCAACGCGCGGTTCGCGGCAGATCCGCGCATGTGTCCCTCGAGCCGCGGTGACGGGATGGTTCGTTGTCAGTCCCAGTAGTTGAACCGCGCCTCGCCCAGTGAATCGGGGCACCAGTACTGCATGTCTTCTTGCCGGATGCTGGACCACTCGGCGGTGTCGACCGGGCCGGCCAGCTCGGTCAGCGTGAGCAGTCTGAAGCCTTCGGCTTCAGTCAATGCGGCGGCCAAGCCTGGAACTTCGAGGAACGTGAGTGGTCCTGCAACTCGGGCCGGCGCGAACGCGAGGTCTCGGGGTGCAGCGATCGCAAGGAGTGCCGTATCGCGGACCCAGACGACCGCGACGGCCCGGCCTTCGTAGCCGATGATGCCCTGGTGGAAGCTGGGCGAAGGCCCATCAGCAATGCGGAACTCGGTCACCTCGCCACCGGTCCGGCGTGCTGCCTCGTGGCAGATGCGCCGAAACAATCCAAGGCCTGGCATACGCCGACCGTACTGCCTGGCGTTGGTTCCGCTGTCTGGAGGCCGGCGGGAACGCCGGACGGCTGACGGTCAGGCTCCGCAGCCGGGTTCTGTTCGCGCCGGAGAGGCGCGTTGCTCGATGACCAGCTTGCATCGACAACAAGATGATCACTGAGAGCCGCAGCTCATCTCAACAGGACAGTCCTCACGGGAACGGTCACAGCAAGTCCAGAACACCGACCCCCGCGAAGTTCGTACGCCGTCATACGGAGAAGCCTCCAGCGAGAAACAGCGTCCAGAGTTTGCCCGGACGCTGTTTCCGCCTACCTACCGACAAGCCGCATTACCTGTCGGCTCTATACAGTCGAACTCACGACCTGGTAACCGGCGATCGGGTTGGCGCATACGGCGTACAGGCTGATGGTGTGGGAGACGCTGGCGCTGTTGCGTAGGGCGGTCATCCACAAGGACTGACTGTCGGCCACGCCGGGCGCAGACTCTTGGATGCGGGTCTTGAAGTCGGCACTGCCCGAGCCGACGACTGCCGCGCCGCCGCTGAGCACCACCGAGCCCACCGGGCACCGCGCGGTGTCGCGGACGAACCCGCCGGCGGCCAGGGTGAGATCCTTGTGAATGATCTGATAGCCGGCCGGGGTGTTGGCGCAGACCGCGAACAGCCTGATCAGATGGGAGACCGTGTCGTTGTTGCGCAGGGCGGTCAGCCACAGAGACTGGCTGCCTGTGGTGCCCGGCGAGGACTCCTGGACGATGCGATCGCCGGAAGCCGGTTGGTTGTAGCTGTAGGAAGTGTCGTTGGCACCCCCGCCGAGCGCCGCCGTTCCCACTGGGCACGTCGCGATGTCACGCAGGAACCCACCCGCGACCACGGTGACGTCTTTCGAGACGACCTGGTATCCGGCGACGCTGTCGACACAGACGCCGAATAGGCCGATCTGGTGGGAGGTACCGTCAGTGTTGCGGATGGTGGTCGCCCACAGGCCGGCCACCGTGTTCGTGGTGTGGTCGAAGTGCGCGCTCACCTCGGATCCCTCGATACGGGTGTTGAAGTCGCCGCTGCCCTCACCGATCACCGAGGCACCGCCGCCGGTCACCCGCTGGCCCGCCGAGCACCAGCGCCCGCCGTTGATGATCCCGCCCGAGGTGACCGCCTGGGCCGGGGCCGCGGGTAGGAGCGCGACGACAGCAACCCCACTCGCGAGTGCGAGCGCGATCCGGCTGGCCCTGCGGGGTGACATTCTGCGTTCGTGGACCGAGTAGCTCTTTTCCGCTGACACGGGGCTCTCTCTCTGTTGGTAGCCGGCACGGCCGGTCGGTCGCCGACCGTGCCGCAGCGCAAAACCTAGTTGCTGGAGTCGCCCGGATTCACGGGAAAGTCAACCTTCGGTCACACCGATCCAGATCCAATCAGGAACAATGCCAACCCGGGCAGTCGCAACATGTTCAGCCACCAGGAGAATCTGGTCCAACCGCAGAGCCCACGCACGACCGATCAGTCAGCCCACGAGCAAGATCAACTTGCGCTGATGTGGCATTGGGTCATGACCCGGCAACGCTCATGCGCTGCTACACCCGGGTCAACGCTGTCGCAGCTGCCAGGCTGCCGACCACGCCGCAGCGCTGGTCACAGGCCAGCTGCCGTACACGGGCGGGACTGGGCCGTCGACGCCGACCATTCTGCAGCAGAAGCGGTGGCCGCGAAGCCGCTCCAGTAGCCCGGTCGGATGAAGTCCTGTTTGGGACGACTTTGGAGTGGAGATGCGTTCGGGCATGCGGTTAAGCTGGGCGAACGCGACGTAGAAATGGTGCAATCACAGACCCCTTGACTGGGGCAGTTTAATACGTCCAGTGACCTCGGCAAGCGTTGCCTAGTACACCGCTGACCCTTGCATCAACTGGGGGTCAAGGGGTCGTCGGTTCAAATCCGGCCAGCCCGACCCGATAAATCAAGGCCGGTGATACCCATTTGGGCAGGTCATCGGCCTTGATTGTCTTCTACTGCGGCGCCGATTCGTGATCGAGTGTGGGCCAGATGTGGGCCTCGGCCGGTTGATTTGAGGGCTCAGGGCGGTGGAGGCGGCCTCGATCGCTCGGCGATCGGGCTGGAGGTATCGCTGCGCCGTCGTGAGCGAGCCGTGCCCCGCGATCTTTTCGAGTTCGGGGCTGGACGGCTGGCGGATCCGGCGAGCGACCCAGACCGCCGCGGCAGGTCTGGCCGGCGCCGCAACGCCGCAGTGGCAGGCGTTCGCGCAACGCGACGCCGAGCTGGCCGCGACGTTGGGCGCGGACTGACCGAACCACACCTATACGGGGTTGGTGGGTGGTGGCGGCGGCTGGGTCTCGCGGCCGTGCTTGGATGACTTCGACCGGGCATCCATCGACGAATACTTGGCTGCTCGCGAGAGCATGCCCTGCTGGACTTGATCGGCCACGTACGCCAGTGCGGCGGCCTCGTCGGCCAGCTCGGCCCGCATCGCCTCCGGGGCCGAGGCGAGGATGCGGTTGATGGTGCTCTGCGACAGGGCGATCTCACCGAGGGCGGCCTGGGCGTCACCTGCACTCAGGTGGTGGGAGGCGCGGCGCTTCGACTGTTGCACCTGCAGGTAGACCAGCTCGGTCCGGACCGTTGGATCGGGAACCCGTCCAGCGGCTTGATCGCCGGGCACGACGTTGACGTGCACCGGCACCGTGAGCGTGTGCTGGGCCAGTGCGGGCAGCTCGACCCAGGTGAACACGCAGGTCGCCACCTGCGCGAGGCCGAGGGTGGCGATGGCGGGGATGTCGAACACCAGCACCAGCTTGCGGGTCTCGCCGGAGTAGAAGCTGCCCAGCTCGGCGACCACGGCGTCGCCGTTGGTCGTGGTGGGCAGATCGTTGATCACCTGGACCGCTCGGACCTGTGGCGACACGTGGATGGCCAAGGATGCCGCTTGCGCGGTCTGGGACAGCAGGCCTTCGAGCTCGCCGGCGATCAGCGCGCCGGCGGTGTCGGGCTCCTCGGCGAAGTGCTCGTTGCCCGCGCCGCCGTCGGCGATCGCCGACATGATCCGTTCGTCGTACCCGAGTCCGTAGCCGAGCGTAGAGGTCGTGATGGTCTTGCCCCGTGCCTTGGCGGCGATACCGCGCAGCGCGTCCGGGTCGGTGACGCCCGCATTGGCGTGGCCGTCGGAGATGAGCAGCACGGTCGCGCCGGCCGGGCCGGCGACCCGTTCCGCCTCTTGCAGACCCCGCAGGTACCCGGAGGACAGATCGGTGTTGCCGCCGGCCTGCACGTCGGCGATCGCCCGCTTCACCGCGTTCTTGTCGGCGAGCGGGCTGGCCGGCACCGCGACGGTCACATGGTTGTCGAAGGTGACCAGCCCGAAGTTGTCGGTCGGGTCCAGCCTGTCGATCAAGCCGGCCAACGCGATCTTCGCGCCGTCGAGACGGGCGCCGGCCATGGAACCACTCCGGTCGAGCACCACCTCCAATGTGGAAGGTGGGCGTGGCTCGACGGACTGCGGTGCGGTGGGCGCGGTCATCTCGACGAGCACCGACAGCTGGTCGTCGGTCTCGACGGCGATCACGTCGACATCAAGGTGAGCGGAGATATGCATGGCGCGACTCCCTCGTACGGTGGCACGTCGATAGAAGCACACGCGGTCGATTCCGGCCCGGCTGCCGTGGATCTACCGAGCGACAGCAGTGGTTGCAGCGCCTCCCATTGCGCGTCGGTCAGTTCGTGCCGCCTCGCCGCCGGCCCGCCGTTGGATCGACTCCATTGTTGAACGGGATAGGCGCCTACAGTCTCTCTTTACCGTGCTGCCGGCAGCCGCGACAGCGCTCGGAGTCGTCTATCGTCGCTCATCCTGTCGCCGGGTGCCCGGATACGGGCTGGTGGACGAGCTTCCTCCAGGCCTCCACGAGATGTGGTCGCGCATACGCCCATCCGGTGAGAACTAACCGCCGAATGATCAGACCCGGCTGCGTCAATCACGCCTTGGCACAGGCGCTGGCCCTGGCCGCCGGGCTGGCGGTCGTTCGACCTGCGGCAGGTACAGCTGCGGCGCCACGGCATCGCGCTGCACCGGTAGGCCGACATCCGTGTCCGGTTCCCGATGGTCTGGCCAGGTTCGACCGGGCTTGAGTGAGCACGGGGCAGTGGGTGATGCGCGGACCCGTTAGCATCGCGCGGTGATCTTCCGGAAGACCGTGGTCGACGCTGCGCGTACGCTCGCCGACGCCCTCACCCGCCGCGACATGGACGCCTTCGGTCAGTCCCTCGGCATCGTGGCGCAGGCCGCCGGTCGGGCCAAGCCGCGCGACTGCCAGGCGGCGGTGGAGCTTCTGCTGCCGGTCCTGGCGGCCGCGCCGCTCGGTCCTGGCGCACCGGTCGCTGGCATCGTGGGCTCGCTGGCCGGTGACGCTCCCGATCCGCTGGTCGCCTTGCCCGTGCTGGTCGAGCGGGCATCGACGGTCCTCGAAGACGCGGCCGAGTTCCTCGCGGTGTACGCGCGCCTGGGCGTCGAACCGGATCGCGGCGATCCCGACGCCGATCTGCGACGGTTGAGCGCGGAGCTGACGGAACGCGAGGCGTACCGGCTGACGGCGTCGTTCCACACTGCCGACGACTGGACGCAGCCGGTGCTGTATCTGTGCCAGCGCAAGGATGTCCGGCTCGCTCTGCCGCAGCGGGAGCGCCTGACGCGGGCGGTGGCGGCGACGGCCGAGCACCTAGAGGTGTCGCACTGGCTGGCCGGGCTGCTGCGTGTGCTGGACGACGAACCGCTGCTGGTGCTGGATCGCGCCACGGGCAAGGGCTTCCGGCTGCGTATGAGCGGTGTCGGCGACAACTTCCAGCTGCACACTCTGCTCGCCGCGCGGCTGGCCGGCGACCTCGCGGTGCGGCCGCTGAGCGCGGCCGAACTGGCGGCGGCCACGGACGGCGAGCCCCAGCCAGCCGGCGGTCTCACGGGCCGGTTCAACCTGACCGGCGCCGACGGCAAGTGGATCTGGAACGAAGGCCGGCCCGACGACATCCCGCTCCTGGGCGGCGTACGGGTCGTCGTCCTCGATCCGCCGCCCTACCACCGCTCGTGGAACGCCGGACGCGCGTACCCATTGATGCTCCCGGAGTTCGTCGTCGAGGAGCGGCTGCCCGCGGCGGAGGCGGCCGGCCTGCTGTCCCGGGTCGCGCCGGCGGCCACCGATCCCGCTGGGGAACCGGCCGTCGCCACCGACGATCTGACGCTCCTCCTGCAGGACCACGAGTACGCCGAGGTGGTCGACGCGGTCATCGCCGGCCTGCTCGCCGGCCGGTCCACGCAGGAGGTCGCGGGCGACCTGGTCACCCGGTTCGCTCTGTCCATGCAGGACGCCGAGCTGGCGGTGGACCGCACGCGTGGCGGCCTCGTCCGCGCCGGTTCGGGCAACCCGGCGAACCGCCCGCCGCGCGAGGAGGACCCGGTCGGGTGGGAGAGCTACCAGCGGGGCATCGACGATCCGCAGATCATCGCCCGGTGTGCCGACCAGGATTGAACGAGCGCCGGCTACGGGCTGCGCGATCGCCGACGCCGAGCGGCGACCGCGGGCCGTCCGGAGTCGCGTCACTGTCGGAGTGAGGCGTAGACCGTGGCGCAGACCTCGACACGACTGTGTTGAACGGCCCTCAACTGCGCAACAACCGCACACAACCACATCGACATTTCCTGGTCTTCGAACATCGCCCGAGCCGGCGGCGTCGCCCTCCTCGATCTACTGGCCCGGCACGGCGACGATCCGCGCGGCCGGTACGCCGGTGCCGTGCTCGTCTCGACGATGGCCGGTCCGGTCGGCTACGAAGCGGTCGCCGGCTTCTTTCCGGAAAGCGGCTTCGACTGGCCGCGGATCCGCTCCGCCGTCCAGCGGACACGGCTGCTCGTCGCGCTCGACGACACCGTCCTCAGCCCGAACCCGCTCGAACACGTACTCCTGTTCGCCCTCCACGCCGGCGCCACCGCGACCGTGCTGCCGAACGGTGGCCATCTGCCCGACTGGACTGAGGACAAGCGGCCGGTCGGCCCGCTGCCACAAGCGGTCCAGCTGGTCCTCGACTGCTTGCAATGAGCGGTCCACGGCGCCTCGCGGGTATGGGTGGCCGCCCATACGCGCGTTCAGTACCACCGCGTCCAGGACGACCCGGATCTCCTCCGCGGTACCCGTCCACGCGCCGGGTGCGTCGGTGAACCGCTGCGGCTCGGCGGTCGGCCCGTGGATGCCGGTGATCGCGAGGAAGCCGTGCCGGTCGGCGCGGCGCTGTTCGTGCGCGCGGTGTCAGGCCTGCCCTTGCTGGGTGAAGTCGGCGTCGGCGGGGTGAGGGGCGGGCACTTCCGTGCTCATGGTTGTTCCTCCGCGCAACTCCGGAGCCAGTCCGGCGAACCCCGCCTCGGCGACCTGGGCGACACGGTGCTTGCGCTGCTTCTCCGGTACGCCGTCGAGGGTGAGCTTGCGTACCGTCTCGACGACCACGCGGTGGATCGCGACGAGGAGCGCCGCGAGCACTTCCGGCGTCGGGTCGTCGGCTGGTACGCCGGCTCGCAGTGCTTGCCCCACGGCGTACTCGATGTCCTGGTGGAGCCGGCGTTCGGCGGCCCGGAGGGACGGGCTGGCGGCGATGGTGCGAAAGAAGCGCTGGACGGTATCGGCCCCCCGGGGGTCGAGCAGAAAGGAGATTTCGCGGTCGTGCCAGCGCCGGAAGGCCGCGACGGCCGGGAGACCGGGTGGGCGGTCGCGGATCGCGGCGGCCGCGGCGCGGGTGAGGTCTTCGGCTCGATCGAAGAACAGGTCTTCCTTGGTCTTGAAGTAGTTGAACACGGTGCCGACCGCGACCCCGGCGGCGGCGGCGATCTGCGCGGTGGTGACGGCGTCGAAGCCGTTGTCGGCGAACAGTCTGGTCGCGGCGTCGCTGAGCGCCTGCCGAGTGTGCTGCTTCTTGCGCTGGCGGAGACCGTCCATGGGGGCAGCATAGCTGAGCGACTACAATTTTGAAGTCACTCATGTTTATAGTGACTCTCATGACCGAGGCGACCGAACTCTTCCTCCTCCACTACGGCGCCGTACGCGGACACGGCGTGCCCATTCCCGGCTTCCTCATCCGCTTGCGCGACGGGCGGCACATCCTCGTCGACACGGGCTGCCCGGCCGAGATCATCGGCGACGCCGCCCACCCGTTCGAGGTCGGCCCGCACGAGCATGTGACCGGTCGGCTGGCCGCGCTCGGACTGGCAGCCGCGGACGTGTCCACAGTGGTCGTCAGCCACCTCGACCCCGATCACGCCGGGGCGAACGACGAGTTCCCGCACGCCGACCTGGTGGTGCAACGACGGCAATACGAGCACGCCCGGTCCAGCGGACTGCACCGGTACGAGTGGATGCGCGCGTACTGGGACGATCCCCGGCTGCGATACCGCCTGGTGGACGGGGACGTCGAGATCGCGCCGGGCGTCACGGTGCTGGAGTGCGGCGGCCATGTGCCCGGCCATCAGGCGGTCCTCGTCGAACTGCCCGAAACCGGACCGGTCCTCCTCGCCGGCGATGCCTGGATGCGGGGGACCGACCCGGCTGCCCGGCCCATGACGCCGTTCGACCTCGACGAGCCCGCGACGCGACTCGCCCAGCGGCGTCTCATGGAGATCGCCGACGCGCGGGGCGTACGCCTGGTGATCCACAATCACGATGCGGAGCAGTGGGCTTCGCTGCGGCACGCGCCCGACGGTTACCGCTGAACAGGCTACGGACGTGGGTGTATCAGGCCCGGCGGCCGGCGATCCACCGGGGCCTTTCCGGCTTGGCGCTACCGGCTGATCGGCGGATGCGCTGACACGGTGACGGGGACGGCCGAGGGGACATGATTGACGATTGACAGGCCGGGCTGTCAATGTTTCCATCTGTTAGGCAATCTGCCTAACAGTTCTCGCCGGGTCGCTCCGCCCGGCGGACGACGTCCTGAAAGGACCCCCGTGTTCAGCTCCCGCATGCACTTTTCCCGACGGAGCCTCGGCATCGCCGGGGCGCTGAGCATCGCCGCCGCCCTGCCCGCCGTCGCGGCGGCCGGCGAGGCGTTCGCAGCGACCCACACGCCGCTGACCGACTCCCGCAAGAAGGAGATCGCGATGGAGCTCGTCTCCAGCGCCGAGAACTCCTCCCTCGACTGGAAGGCCCAGTACACCTACATCGAGGACATCGGCGACGGCCGGGGCTACACCGCCGGCATCATCGGCTTCTGCTCGGGTACCGGCGACATGCTCGACCTGGTCGAGTTGTACACCAAGAACAAGCCGGGCAACGTACTGGCGAAGTACCTGCCCGCCCTCCGCAAGGTCAACGGGTCCGACTCGCACGCAGGCCTCGGATCCGCCTTCGTGTCCGCGTGGCACACCGCCGCCAAGGACTCGGTGTTCCGGTCCGCCCAGGACTCCGAGCGCGACCGCGTCTACTTCACCCCCGCGGTGTCGCAGGCGATCGCGGACGGCCTGTGGGCGCTCGGCCAGTTCTGCTACTACGACGCGATCGTCATGCACGGCCCCGGCAACGACAAGCTGAGCTTCGGCGGCATCCGCAAGACCGCCATGGGCAAGGCCAAGACGCCGGCGCAGGGCGGCAACCAGACCACGTACCTCAACGCGTTCCTCGACGCCCGCAAGGCGGCCATGAAGGCGGAGGCGGCCCACGACGACACCAGCCGCGTGGACACCGAGCAGCGCGTCTTCCTCAAGGCCGGCAACCTCGACCTCAACACCCCGCTGAAGTGGAAGACCTACGGCGACTCCTACACCATCTCCTGATCACCGGTACGCCGGCCGCCACCGTCACCGACGGCGCAGGATGCCGACACGGCCAACGTGTACGCGTACACGCGGCGGGTATCAGCCCGACCGACCGGGTACACCGGCGGCGGCCCGGGTTCCTCGACCGGCTGCCGCTGGTCCCGGGCTGGGACGTGTCGGGAGACGCTTTGATAGAGCACCCTGATGTCTCGGGCCGACGATCGCCCAAATTCCGTTTCCGGCGCTGCGATCTGCCCGTACCGTGCCCGCTTATGAGCCAGCCCTCCCTCCTCACCGTCCGCTCGCTCGCCGCGGATCTGCGTAGGCTCGGCGTCGACTCGGGCGATGTCGTCATGCTTCACTCGTCCATGCGCAGCATCGGCTCCGTCATCGGCGGGTCGGAAGCGGTCGTGTACGCGATCCTGGAAGCGATCGGCCCGGACGGTACGTTGGCCGTACCGACGCACACTCCGCAGAACTGCGATCCGGCGGGCTGGGCGCATCCTCCGGCCCCGGCGGACTGGTGGCCGGTGATCCGCTCCGAGATGCCCGGTTTCGATGCCGTGCGTACGCCGAGCCGCTGGATGGGGGTCATCGCGGAGACCGTGCGCACCTGGCCCAGCGCAGTCAGAAGCGGTCATCCGCAGGTGTCCTGTGCGGCCTTGGGCCCGTACGCGGCCGACATCGTGCGGCGCCATCCGTTGGAGGATGCCCACGGCGAGGGTTCACCACTCGGCGTGCTCTATCGGCTGGACGCGAAGGTGCTTCTCCTCGGCTGTGGCTACAGTTCCTGCACGTCCCTCCATCTGGCCGAGACACGGCAGGCGGCACCGCCGCGTATGACGTCCGGTGCGTCGGTACGCCAAGCGGACGGGTCGGCCGCGTGGGTGACGTGGGACGAGGTAGCCGTGGACGAGGACGACTTCGACACCGTCGGGGCCGCGTTCGAGGCGACCGGCGCGGTACGTGTCGGCCAGGTTGGGCAGGCCACCGGCCGGCTCATGGCGCAGCGGGCTCTGGTCGACTTCGCCACCGCGTGGATGGCCGACAACCGGAAATAGCTGCCGGTTGCTGGGCGGGCGTCGACGCAGGATACGAGGAGCCGTCGTCCAACGGTCGCAGGGCCGACCTGTGCGTACCGGGTTACGGGAAGTACAGCTCGGGGTGCAGGACGCTGCCGTCCTTGACGTACTGGATGGCGCGCTGGCCGTTGGTGTTGCCCTCGGGCACCTTCGCCTCGTCGAAGCTCGACGTCGTCGCGCCCGCGTTGAACTCGGTGGCGATGAGGCCGACAAGCTTGGCGTTGGCGGCCACCGCGCCGACCGGCAGGCCGAGCGCGCGGTTGGGCCGTTCCTTGATCCGGGCGAGCAGCTTGGCGCACAGCGCGATGTTGGTTTTCGGGAAGCGCAGATGGTTGAAGATCTCGACCTGCTTGCGCCGGGGGAGCACCCGCCAGTCCTCCTCGACGGAATCGTCGATCTCCTTGCGCGCCTCGGCGTTCTCCGCGCCGCCCGGCGGCTTCTCCCGCCAGGCCGTCATGCCGAGAACCATCGCCGCGACGGCCATCTGGATCTGCGCCACACCCATGCTCGTCGGGCCGACGAAGGTCAGCCGGCCCACCCAGCGGTCCTGGAACACCTCGGCGATCGCCTGTATCTCGACGCAGCGGATGTCGGAGATGGCGCCGAACTCGCGGTTGCCGCGCTTGGCGAGCTGGTCCTCGGTCCAGTCGAGCCAGTCCGGATCGTCCTTGCCGCCCGCGCGGGCCCGGATCGCCTTGGCGTTGGCGGTGCCCTCCTTGGGCCGCCCCCACGCCTCCATGAACACGACGCCGGCGAGCAGCCGCGCCGGAATGCCGGTCGGGCCGGTGGCCGCGGCGCCCTGATTGATGTATCCGCTCAGGTCGTTGACGAGCTCACGGATCGCGTCGCACTTGCTGCGCGAGGGTTGCGGCCGTAGGAACTCCTCAAGCCGGGCGTCGCGCGGTGTCACCGTCTGCGTCAGGGACAGCGTCGCCAGCACCTTGCCGTCGCCGTCGCGCGCTTCCACGCGGGTCGTGTAGGTGCCGGGCGCCTGCGCCGTCCAGGACCAGCAGCCGTTGTCGGTCACGCTCTGCTCGATGAACGACGCGTCGGACTTGGACAGGACCGTCCACTTGTAGCTCGCGACCGACACGTACTCGAGCCACAGGTCCTCATTGGACCCGGCTGGCGGCAGGGCGAACAGGACGTAGTCCAACTTGGTGCGGACCACGAGCGGAGAGGTGAGGTAGCTGACCAGGACGAAGCGCTCGCCGCGCGGGCCGATCACCTCGGCGGTGGCCTCGCCGAGGTCGGCGGCGGACAGGCCGTGGGGCATCCGGCTCTCCACGTCGCGTACGGTCATGTCGCGACCACCTCCCCATCGACGACTCCAAACTAGAGCCCGACTGGGCTTCGGCGGTGCGCGTTGACCGGAGTCTGACACTCGGCACCGGTCAGACCCTGGGGTAACCATGCGAAATTCGCCGGTGCCGCAGCGGCTGCGGCGTCAGCGTACGCAGAGGACGCGGTCGTAGCCGGGGGAGGGCTCACGGTAGGTGCCCTGGGGACACTTCGCGGACGTCGGCACGAGCGCGACCAGCTTGCGTTGGCCGGTGCCCTGGCACGGAACGTGGCCGATCGGCCGCAGGACGGCTTCGCGGGCGGTGAGACAGTCGCCGACCTCGGCGATCGTGCCGCCGTCACCGGAGCCGAGGCAGAGTACGCCGGAAGCGGCCGGCAGTCGGCTGATCGTGGCGGTGGGGCAGTTCGCCGCTGTCGTGGCCAGCCCGACGACGCGGGCGAACCAGCCGGCGGGCCGGCAGGCGACTTCCTCCAGGCCGTTGTCGAGCATGCCGATGACGACGACGCAGTCGCCGACGATCGTCTTCGGGCCGCCGCCTCCGCCGGGATCGCCGGGGTGCGGGTCCTTCAGATTCCGGCCGCAGGCGTAGTGGGCGCCGAGCGGGAACATGTCCGTCTGCCGGTACGCCACATCCGTGTCGTCGGGGCAGCCGGTGTCGCCGGATCCCCGGTCGGTCACCGGGTCGAAGGCGGCCCCGATGGCGACGATCCTGGTGACGGCGTTCGGATCGGAGCAGGGGACCGCCGCGAACCGCCGTTGAGCTTCCATCGCCTGGCGCAGCACCGGATTCATGGTCGCTGCGATGACCGTGGGCCCGGCCGTCTGGCGTACGCAGGCGCCGACCGTCCAGCCGGTGACCGACTCCGTCGGCGCCGGATCGGAGCTCCGGCCGCAGCCGCTCACGATGAAAGCGGACACTGCTGTCAACGCCACGACGTACTTACCGATACGCATGCTTTTCCTCCACACCAGACGGCCCACCGTAGCCGAAACGCGGCCCGGTCGATACCTCGACGAGTACGCGCTTGATGATCGGTAGCCGTTGACACATTGCCTGGCTGTGTACGCGTGTAACGCAGTGTCCGAGCGGGGTCAGGTCGTTCGCTCCCTCACCAGCCGGCGTTCGCGAATGCGACGATCTCGTCGAGGCTGGGCCGGTAGCCGTCGCCGGTGTCCACCTCCTGCAGGGTTCAGAGGTATCTGACGCCGGTCATTTCCTCGGCCGCTGCCCAGAGCCGCCGGCCGACGGCCGGATCGGCGGCCTCCCGGCTGAGCCGGGCCTCGGTGACCTGGCCCCGTGTCTCCCAGAGCCCGGACGGCCCGAAGAACTGGCCACCCCGCACACCGGGTTCGGTCGCGGCGCGCAACTGCGGCAGCGCGCCCTGCTCCACCGGTTGGGTGGCCAGCAGGCCGGCCCACGCGATCAGCTGCCCGAACCGGCCACGGTGTTCCCAGGCACGTGGAGTCAGGTTGGTGCGGGTGAGACCGGGGTGGGCCAGCGCGCTGACGATCGGCGATCCGGCGGCGCGCAGGCGACGGTCCAGTTCGACGCCGAACATCGTGGTGGCGAGCTTGGATCTGCCGTAGGCGGCAGCTGCCCGGTAGTCATGCTCGAACATCAGGTCATCGAAGTCCAAGTGCGCGTTCTTGTGGGTGATCGAGCTGAGACTGACCACGCGGGCTTCCCGCGCCGCGGCCAGGTTGCCCAGCAGGAGGCCGGTCAGTGCGAAGTGGCCCAGCATGTTGGTGGCGAGTTGCAGCTCGAAGCCGTCGGCAGAGGTGCGGCGGGGACCGAGCAGCACCACACCCGCGTTGTTGACCAGCACGTCAATCACGGTGTGGTCGGCGGCCAGCTTCGCCGCGAAGGCCCGCACGGAGGCAAGGGAGGCCAGGTCCAGCTCGCGCACCTCGACGTCGCCGCCGATGCGGCGGGCGGCCTCCTCGCCGGCGGCGGTGTCGCGCACGGCCAGCACGACGTGGGCGCCGTGGCGGGCCAGTTCGGTGGCGGTGACCAGGCCGAGGCCTGAGTTCGCGCCGGTCACGACGGCGACTCGGCCGCGCTGGTCGGGTATACGGTCGGCGGTCCATCCGGCCATCTGCTGCTCCTGAAGGTGTCGATGCGCTGGACCATCGACGTTAGGGCCGATCCGGGCGGGTTCGATCGTTCTCGGTTGCCTAGGTCTGAGGGACCTACCTTGGGCGGTGCGGGCCGCGGCACACTTTGTGGCGTGGGCAGCCCTCATCCGTACGCTCGTGAACTCGGTGACTTCCTACGCGCCCGGCGTAGCCGGCTGCGCCCACACGACGTCGGCCTGGAGCCGGGCGGCCGGCGCAAGGTCACGGGGCTGCGACGCGAGGAGTTGGCCCTGCTGGCCGGCCTGAGCACCGACTACTACCAGCGGATGGAGCAGGGGCGGGAGGTACGCCCGTCCGACGACATCCTGGACGCGCTTGCCGGCGCGCTCGGCCTCGACGACAACGAACGCCGGCACCTGTTCACCTTGGCCCACGCCGCCCGCCGGCCGATGCCCGCCCGGATGGAGCGCGATCCGGAACGGGTACCGGACAGCACACGGCGTCTGCTGCGGGTGATGGACACCCCGGCGGTCGTACTCGGCCGGCACCTCGACCTGCTCGCCTGGAACCCGATGGCGGAGGCGCTGCTCGGTGACCCGGACGCCTACCCGCCCGACCGGCTCAACCTGCTCCTATTGATGTTCGACGACACGCTGACCGGCGAGCGAAGCTGCCCGGACTGGGAACGCCAAGCCCTGGACTACATCGGCATGATGCGCGCCGCCGTCGCCACCGACCCCACCCACCCCCGTGCCACCGCGATTGTCGGCGAGCTGAGCATCCGCAGCGCCGAGTTCCGGCGGCTGTGGGCCCGGCACGACGTACGCGAGTCGGTCAGCGGCACCAAGACCTTCCGAGTTCCCGAGGTCGGCGACATCGTTCTGGACTGGGACACGTACCCATTGCCGGGCAACCCCGGCCCGGTCATGCTGGTCTTCACAGTTGAGCCGGGCACAGCCGACGCGGACCGGCTGCAACTGCTGGCGTCGTTGCACGCGACCCGCTCGGCGCTCGCCAGCGAACACCCCTCCTCGGAAGACACCTCCGCAGGGACTCGCGCCCTCGCCGGCGTGGGCGGCCGACAACCTCTTCCCCGGCGGCCAGGCCGCTGACGATGTAGCTCGACCGCAGGCTGCACGTCCACAGTGGTGATGGCGACGGCTCGCTGCGCTCGGGTGCTACGGCCCTTCGCTGTCAGCCGCGCAGATAGAGGTCCTCTTGGATGCGCAGATCGCGCTGGGGGACAGCGGTATACCCGGCCGGAACACCGTCGCCCGCATCGAAGACGCGATCCCACTTCCAGCGTCGACTGGCAAGTGTCGTGTACGCCCTGCGCGTAACACTGGATCGCTTTACGGTGAACGCGGGTTATGCTCGGCGCGGGTAGTGCGCCTGCCCGAGCCCGACGGGATGCTCACGCCGTCCGTCATGCGAGGCCAAGAGGCTCCGACTCAGCGCGCCGAATGTCGCCGATGCTGTCCGCGTCGCTGTTCGGCGGGGAGCGTGAGACCTCGCCGGAGGTTGCCATGGACGACATCCAGCCCCCGAACGAGAACCAGCCGTCGAACGACAGCCAGCCCTCGAACGACAACCAGCTCCCGAACGCCAGCCGGCCGCCGAACGACGGATGGCACCGGCGGCAGTCGGTCCCCGATCGTGCCCGCAAACGCGCCATCCGGTTGCACGCGGCCTGCACCGGGGTCTCATACACCGTGGCGGCACGCCGGCTCGCGGCCGGGACGGCCAGCGCCGATCAAGGGCGCACCTGTTATCCGGCCGACCCGACGCGCCTCGGGCGTACGCTCGCCGAGCGGATCGCGGACGCGAGACTGGCCGCCGATCTGCCCCGTGGCCGGGCCGCCCACGTGACACGGCGGTTTCCGCCACGTGATGCCGGACCTGGCATCGGCACCCTCTACGGCGGGGCGGGGCGGCAGGAACTGCTGGAGTCGGCGTACGCGCTGGTGATCGACGAGCGACCGGACCTCGAACCTGACGCCATCGATCTGGCCTGGCAGGCGGAGTCCGGCGAGGAGGCGACGCTCGACGCAGCCTGCGCACAGCTTGACCGGGAGGTCCGCCTCGTGCTTGACGAGGGGTGGGAACGGATCGCGGCCGCCGCGCCGCCGTCGTCCGACCAGCTGATGACGGTTCGGACCGACGGCGCCCGGCAGATCATGGATGCCCTGCTGATAGCCGGCGCGAACGGGCATGTCCCTGGTACTCGCGTCGCGATGACGTCCGGGCGGCCCGCCACGATCGTGGCGGCCATGTGGGACGTCGCCGGACCGCCGGTCGCGTACGCCGTTCGCCCGCACAGCCTGGCCGGTGAGCCGCCGGCCACGGACCTCATCGTCGCTCCCCGTGCGCTGCTCGTGCTGACCGGCCCGAGCGCCGCGTAAGCCGCAGATACCTAGACCTCGGGCAGAGCGCCTGCCCGTGCCCCGCCCCGCGGGGCCAAGAGGCTCCGACTCAGCGCCGATCCGATCAGCCGCGAGAAGGGCGTTGATGAGCATGTTCGAAAGGTTCACCGACGGGGCGCGCCGGGTGATGGTGCTGGCTCAGGAAGAGGCCAGGATGCTCGACCACACCAGTGTCGGCACCGGGCACGTGCTGCTGGGTCTGATGCAGGAAGACGAGAGCGTCGGCGCCCGGGCGCTGGAGAAGCTGGGCGTCACGGTCGAGGGCGTCCGCGAGCAGGTGGCGAAAGAGACCGGCCCGGGCCGGCCGTCGGGCGGGGGTCAGGTTCCCTTCAGCCCTCGCGCCAAGAAGGTGCTGGAGCTGAGCCTGCGTGAGGCACTGCAGCTCGGCCACAACCACATCGGCCCCGAACATATCCTGCTCGGCCTGGTCCGCGAAGGCGACGGCCTCGCCGCGCGCATCCTCGCCCGGTTGGGCGCCGACCGCGATCGAGTCCGGCAGCAGGTCATCCAGTTGCTTTCCGGCGACGAGGACGGTTCCGGCCCGGTGGGGGCCGCCCGCAACGATTCCTCACCATCGTCGGGCCTGGTACTGGACCAGTTCGGTCGCAATCTGACCCAGTCGGCACGGCTGGGCAAGCTCGACCCCGTGATAGGACGCGAACGGGAGACCGACCGCGTCTTGCAGATACTTTCCCGCCGGACCAAGAACAACCCGGTGCTCATCGGCGAGCCGGGCGTCGGCAAGACGACCGTCGTCGAGGGCCTGGCCCAGAAGATCGTGAAGGGTGAGGTGCCCGAGACGCTCAAGGACAAGCAGCTCTACACGCTTGACCTGGGTGCCCTCGTGGCCGGCTCGCGCTACCGCGGTGACTTCGAGGAGCGCCTCAAGAAAGTGATCAAAGAGATCCGGACGCGCGGCGACATCATCCTCTTCATCGACGAGATCCACACTCTGGTCGGCGCGGGCGCCGCCGAGGGCGCGATCGACGCCGCGAACATCCTCAAGCCCATGCTGACCCGAGGAGAGCTGCAGACCATAGGCGCCACCACCCTGGACGAGTACCGCAAGCAACTCGAGAAGGACGCCGCCCTCGAACGACGCTTCCAACCCATACACGTCGACGAGCCCTCGGTCGACCACACGATAGACATGCTGAAGGGTCTGCGGGACCGCTACGAGGCGCACCACCGGGTGACGATCACCGACGCCGCTCTCGTCGCTGCCGCGAACCTGGCTGACCGGTACATTTCCGACCGTTACCTGCCGGACAAGGCGATCGACTTGATCGACGAGGCCGGTGCGCGGATGCGTATCCGCCGGATGACCGCGCCGCCGGATCTGCGTGACTTCGATGAGAAGATCGCTCAGGTTCGCCGGGACAAGGAGTCGGCGATCGACGCGCAGGACTTCGAGCGCGCCGCTCAGCTGCGGGACAAGGAGAAGCAGCTCCTGCAGCAGAAGGCGCAGCGGGAGAAGGAGTGGAAGGCCGGCGACCTCGACGTCGTGAGCGAGGTCGACGACGAGCAGATCGCCGAGGTGCTGGCGAACTGGACCGGTATTCCGGTGTACAAGCTCACCGAGGAGGAGACCGCTCGGCTGCTGCGGATGGAGGACGAGCTGCACAAGCGGGTCGTCGGGCAGATCGACGCGGTCAAGGCGGTGTCCAAGGCCATCCGGCGTACGCGGGCGGGTCTGAAGGATCCCAAGCGTCCGAGTGGTTCGTTCATCTTCGCCGGTCCTTCGGGTGTCGGTAAGACGGAGCTGAGCAAGGCCTTGGCGGAGTTCCTGTTCGGTAGTGAGGACGCGCTCATCCAGCTGGACATGTCCGAGTTCCACGACCGGTACACGGTTTCGCGTCTGGTCGGCGCGCCGCCCGGGTATGTCGGTTACGACGAGGGCGGTCAGCTGACGGAGAAGGTGCGCCGGCGGCCGTTCTCGGTGGTCCT
>NZ_AUAX01000045.1 GCF_000428945.1 Hamadaea tsunoensis DSM 44101
AGTCCTCACCGTCATCCGCGACCTGTTCCGCCGCCTGCCCGAACACCTGACCAAAACAGTGACCTGGGACCAAGGCGTCGAAATGGCCGAACACCACCACATCCAACTCGCCACCGACTGCCGGGTCTACATCTGCGACCCGCACTCACCCTGGCAACGCGGCACCAACGAAAACACCAACGGCCTACTACGCGACTACTTCCCCCGCGGCCGCTTCGACTTCCGCACCATCGACCAAGCCGGCCTCGACGTGGTCGCCGACCAACTCAACCGGCGACCACGCCAAACCCTCGACTGGGACACCCCCACCGAACGCCTCAACCAACTCCTACTTGCACCCACCGGTTGAAACCACCGGGGCAATTGCCCGGAATGCCAGTACATTCGCGCAAGATCGTCGAGAAGTGGGGGTCGAAAAAGTGGGAAGGGTCAGGAGGGGGAGAGGGCGGTCAGGGGTGGGAGCGGCGCGTGCAGGAGCGAGCAGACCGTGCGGAGGAGTTCCGACTCGGCCACCGTCAACCGGCCGTCCTGGCCGATGACCGCCACCGCCGCCTGGACGACCAGCGACTTCTCCGCCGGGGCGAGGGCGTCGAGCCGGTCCCAGACCGCTTCGAGTTCCACGACACCACGCGGCGGCGTGTAGGCGGCGGGCTGTCCGGGCAGCGCCACGGCGGCACCGGCGGCGTACGCGGCCGACGCGTCCTCGGCGGACGAAGCGCCCTCGGCCGCCAGCACGGCGAGGAGGGTCGAGACGGCCGGCACGGACTCCGCGATCGAGCGGGATCCCATGCGCCACTGCGACTTCGGGCGTACGGCGTCCTGCAGGTCCGACAGCAGCAGCCGGGACAGGCAGTACTCGAAGGCGGTGATCCGGCCGTCGGCGTGGATCATCGCGAAGACGTTCTGCAGGAACGCCTCCTGCTGTTCGCGGGGCAGCCCGCGCAGAGCCGGGAAGGCGATCTGCGCCAGCGGCAGCCGCAGTTGCGGGTCGAGCGCGGCGAGGACGCCGCCCTCGTGCCAGGCCGCTTCGGCCAGCCGCTGACCGGCGTGCTGGGCGAGCACCGCGTGCTGCGCCGCGCGCGCCTCGGGGTCGGCCGCCAGCATCAGGCCGAGCAGCACCGGCGCCGCCGTCGCGGTGGACCGCGCCCGGTCCAGCACCGCGTCCGGAATCTCGCCCAGGATCTCCGACGCCCGCTGGTACGCCTCGTTCGTCGGCGCCGCGATCTGGCCGACGACGCCGGCCGAGTCGACGCGTACCGGGCGGGGCTGGGCGGGGACGGGCTGGGCCGGCGCGGACGCGAAGCCGAGCGCCACGTCCTCGGCCAGGCCCGACGGCGGGCTCGCGGCCCACTGCCGGGACAGGTTGTCCAGCTGGCCCGGGTCGAACGACGGTTCGAGCACCTTGATCCGGTCCAGCAGCGGCGGGTGCGTGGCGAACAGCGAGCTCGCCTTGTGGCCGGAGCCGAAGAGCATGTGGCCGACCTCGTCCCGGCGGGCGCTCTTGATCTGCGAGCCCTCGGTGAGGCCGGCGATCTTCTTCAACGCGCCGGCGATGCCGGCGGTCTGCCGGGTGAACTGCACGGCCGAGGCGTCGGCGAGGTACTCGCGCTGCCGTGACACCGACGCCTGGATGATCTGCCCGGCGATGACGCCGATGAATCCGGCGACCAGGAGCGCGATGCCGATGAACGGCAACGGGTTGCCGCCGCCGTCCTTGTTGTCGCGGTTGCGGTTGCCGCCGCTCAGGAAGCCGAACTGGAGCATCCAGCGGCCGACGACGGTCAGGAACAGGATGCCGAACAGCAGGCCCATGAGCCGGATGTTCAGGCGCATGTCGCCGTTGACGACGTGGCTGAACTCGTGGGCGATCACGCCCTGCAGTTCGTCGCGGTTGAGCCGCTCCAGGGTGCCGCGGGTGACCGCGACCGCCGCGTCTGACGGCGACCAGCCGGCCGCGAAGGCGTTGATGCCGTCCTCGTTGGGCAGCAGGTACACCTCGGGTACCGCGACGCCGGAGGCGATCGCGATCTCCTCGACCACATTGCGCAGCCGGCGCAGCTGCGGGTCCGTCGTGTCCTGGGGCACGAGCACGCCGCCGAGCTCCAGGGCGACCTTCCCGCCGCCGCCGCGCAGGCTCGCGGTCCGGAAGAGGCTGGCCAGCCCGATCGCCGCGGCGGTCAGCACGCTCACGGTGACGGCGGTGCCCGCCAGTTGCGCAGGATCGTCGTACGCGCGGAAGGCCACGACGGCGACGATGTCCACGACCAGGACGATGCCGATGACGGCGGCGACGAAGAGCAGCACGAGCCGCGCCGACATCCGGCGTACGCGCTGCTGGCGTGCGAAGAAATCCATCGCTTAGAACTGGACCTTCGGCGCCTGGCGGGCGGCCGGGTCCTCGGTCTCGAACAGGGCGGCCGGCGTGAAGCCGAACATCCCGGCGACCATGCTGGACGGGAACACCTCGCGCTTGTTGTTGTAGCCCATGACCGAGTCGTTGTACGCCTGCCGCGCGAACGCGACGCGGTTCTCGGTCGAGGTGAGCTCCTCCGACAGCTGCATCATGTTCTGGTTCGCCTTGAGGTCGGGGTACGCCTCGGCGACGGCGAACAGTCGGCCCAGGGTCTGCGTCAGCATGTTCTCGGCCCCGCCGAGCTGCTGCATCGCGGCCGGGTCGCCCGGATTCGCGGTCGCGGCGGCCTGCGCGGTGACCGCACCCGTACGCGCGGCGATCACTGCTTCCAGCGTCTCGCGCTCGTGCTTGATGTAACCCTTGGCCGTCTCGACGAGGTTCGGGATCAGGTCGTGGCGCCGGGTCAGCTGCACGTCGATCTGCGCGAACGCGTTCTTGTACCCGTTGCGCGCCCGGACGAGCCCGTTGTAGATCGAGACCAGCCAGCCGACGATGACGACCAGGATCAGAACCAGACAAACGGCACCGATCGCATATTTCATGAGCACTTCCTCAGCTCGGGGCCCGGTCTTCCGACCAGAACTCGGGTCCTAAGCCTAGGCTGCCACGTCCAGCCGTCATACTTCAGCGACTACATCGGCGTACTCCCAGCGTGGGAGGCGTTCGCTCCAGGCGTCCGGTCCCGGCCGGCCGATGTTGACGACCAGCAGGGACCGCCAGCCCGACTCGGCGAAGAACTCGCCGTCCACCCCGGCGTTGTCGAATCCGGCCATCGGTCCCGCGGCCAGCCCGGCAGCGCGTACGCCGAGAATGAAGTAGCCGGCCTGGAGTGTGGCGTTGAAGCGGGCCTGGGCCTCGGCCACCGACTGCTCGGTGTAGTAGTCCTTGACCCAGGGCTTGTGCGGGAACAGGGTGGGAAGCTCGGCGGGGAAGCCCGGATCGGCGGCGAGGATCGCGACGAGCGGCGCGGTCGCGGTCTTGTCGCGGTTGCCGCTGGACAGGTGCGGCAGCAACCGGGTCCGCGCGGCCGCGCTGCGGACGAGCAGAACCCGCAGCGGCTGGCTGTTGTACGCCGTCGGCCCCGAGCGGATCAGGTCGTGGATCGCCTGGACGTGTTCGGGCCCGACGGGCTCGTCGGTGAAGCTGTTGGCCGTACGCGCGGCCCGGAACAGCAGGTCCTGGGCCGCGGTGTCGAGGGCGAGCGCGGCCGCGACGGCACTGGTCACGCGTCGGCCTCGCCGATCCGGTGGTAGCCGCCGTCGTGGTAGAGCAGCGGCGCGGCGTTCGTGTGGTGGCCGGTGATCGGCCGGGCGAGCACGATCGCGTGGTCGCCGACATGGACCCGGTCGATCACCTCGGCCACCAGCGTGGCCGCGACCCCTTGCAGCAGCGGCATTCCGTACGGGCCACGGCGCCACGTGGCGGTGTCGGCGAACCGGTCGATCCCGCGGGTCGCGAAGTTGCGCGCCAGCGCCCGCTGCCCGGCGGCGAGGACGTGCACGGCGACGTGCGGCGCCCGCTCCACCGTCGGCCAGCTGGTCGAGTCGCGGTCGAGGCAGAAGGAGACGATCTGCGGCCGCAGCGACACGGAGGTGAAGGAGGTCGCCGTGAAGCCCACCTGCGGCAGCCCGGCGGTGGGTGGCGCGGTGACGACGGTGACGGCGCTCGCGTGCCGCCGCAGCAGGTTCAGAAAGAGGTGAGGGTCGATGCCTGCCGGGCTGAGCCCGGCGTCAGGTTCGGCCGTGAGGGTCATGAGACCAACGCCTCCTCGTTAGGGGTACTTCCGACCCTAGCAGGGCGAGCGCTCAATGTCACCATATCCTATGGGAGTACTAGGATATGGGATTCTCTCCTTACCTATCTTCGATGGATGTCGGTCTCCCGGGAACCCCTGAATCCGCGGCGGCCTACCGTGGTGACCATGACATCGCGCGTACGCCAGCTCCGCCTCGTCGTCACCGCCGACGATTACGACGCCGCCCTCCGCTTCTACCGGGACGTCCTGGGTCTGGAAGAGGAGGCCGCGTTCAGCTCCGAGGGCGGCCACGTCACGATCCTGGACGCCGGCCGGGCCACGTTGGAGATCGCCGACCGCCGGCACGCGGACTACATCGACTCCGTCGAGGTAGGACGGAGGGTCGCGGGCCCGATCCGGGTCTGCTTCGAGGTCGCCGACGCCGAGGCGGTCACCGACTCCCTCGCGGACGAGGGCGCGACCGTGGTCGCCGCGCCGGTGGAGACGCCGTGGAAGTCGCTGAACGCGCGGCTCGACGGCCCGGCCGGACTGCACCTCACGATCTTCCAAGAGCTCGAGCAGTGAAGGCGCATTAAAGATCCTTTTTAAGATCTTTTGTCCTGGGTTCGTCGATCTCACCTCCGCTCCTCCCGCGGGAGACCGCTCCGGCCCCTCCGCTGCGCTCCGAGGCCTCCACTGCCAGGTTTCGCGGGCGACGCATCCTTCGCCGTCGCCCGGTCACCGTCCACGAGGGACTGTTGCGACGATCTTGCGCGTATGTCCCGAATTTCGTACGTTGTATCTGGAATGCCCGAACATTCGGCTCTTCACCCGTATGTGTGGGTGCTCCGTCGCGGACGCGTACCGCCGCGATGATCGAGGTGGGTTTCTGGTCGTGCGGCGAAGATCGAGGTGGCGTTCCGGCTGTCCTGGCGACCAGAACCCCGCCTCGATCTTCGTATCACGACCGGCAACCCACCTCGATCATGCAGCCAGACCCTGAAGGCCAAGGGCCGTGGGACACCGTTTCATCCGGGCGACGGTAGACGGCAGTGCATGGCACGAATCGCCGGCGCATAAGCGTGCGGTGTTCGCCGCCGACCGGCAGCGGGCAGTGCCCACCAGCCTTGATCATGTCACTTATATATGTCGAAATCCGGTCGCCGCAACATATATGAGTGACATGATCACGGCCGAGCGGTCCACTTCGACATATACGCGCGACATGATCAAGGCCGGCGGGGCGATCGGCCGATCTACCCCCGGAACTGCCAGGCGTACGCGGACCGCCCGGCCGACGCGACCCACACAAGCCACCGGAGTGCCGAACATTCGCGCAAGATCGCCGGAAGTGGCGGGCGCGGGCAGGGCGGGGGAGGGGGATCGGTCAGGGTTCGCGTTGGGCCAGTTCGGCGCGGCCGCTGACCCCGAACCGGCGGTACAGGCGGGTCAGGTTCGCCTCGACGGCCTTCACCGACAGGTGCAGCGACGTCGCGATGGTCCGGTTGCTGGCGCCGTCGCGGAGGAGTTCGAGGAGGCGGCGGTCGAGGTCGCCGATCGGACCGTCGGCGGGGTCGAGCTGGTCGAGCGCCTCCTGCGTGTGGACCAGCCAGGGCGCGCACCCCGCGTCCTCGAAGATCCGGACCGCGTCGGCGAGCGCGGCCCGGGCGGCGGCGCGGCGGCGGGCCCGGCGTTCCAGGGCGGCCAGCGTCAGCCCGCACCGCGCGATCTCCAACGGGTACGCGTGCCCCGGCGCCATCAGCGTACGGAGGCGTTCGGCGGCTGCCCGCGGATCGCCGGTGGTCCCGTCCAGCAGCGTCTGTACGCGTTCCAGCCCCAGCGTGACGATGTGCCGCCCGTGCCGTTCGGCTTCCCGGCGGCCGTCGGACAGGACGGCGGCGGCGGACGCGTACTCGCCGGACAGGACGAGGGCTTCGGCGAGGTCGGCGTGGAACAGGATCATCGCCGGATCCAGGTAGCCCAGGTCGCGCAGGAGGTCCCGGCCGAGGGCCAGCCGCCGGGCGGCTTCGGCGGGGCGGCGGCGGATCAGCTCGACGCGGCCGAACAGGATGTGCGCGTACGCCTCCCATTCCGGGTCCTGTGTGGACTCGGCGGTGGCGGCGGCCGTTTCCAGGGCCTCGATGGCGACGTCGAGCGTGCCGGTGTTGAGGGCGGCGGCCCCGCGCAACGTGAGGCCCGCGGCGGGCGGCAGGTCGATGTCGGCCCACAGCATGGCGGCCAGCGCCCCGGCGTCGGCGGCGTCCCGGCAGCGGCCCGCGCGCTCGTAGGTGGACGCGGCGATGTAGAGCACCCGGCCGAGGTCGCGCGTACGCCCCGCCCGTTCGACGTCGGCCCGCAGCTGCTGGATGGTGGCGATCGCACCGGCCGTGTCGCCCCGGCGGAGCAGGACGACGGTCTGCGCCTGGCGTACCCAGACGATGGCGTCGCTCAGCGGGCGGCCCTCGGCCAGCCGGGCGGCCTCCGCGAGCGCGGACAGCGTGCCGCCGGTGTCGCTCTGCATCTCGTTGGGCACCAGCACGCCCAGCGTCTCGATGAGCACGTCCACGTCGCCGCAGGCGCGGGCCAGCCGCAGCGCCTCGTCCATCTCGGCGACCGCCGCGTGGAAGCCGCCGACCCGCGCGATCGTCTCGACGCGTACCCGGGCCACGCGGGCGGTCAGGACCAGGTCGCCGGCCGCGTCCACCGACGCCGCGTCCAGCAGCTCGTACACCGCCTGCGGGCCGGCCCCCTCCAGGTCCGCGAGCAGCAGCCGGGCGCGTACCCGGGCGGCCGGGTCCGCCGTGCGCAGGATCGCGGCGCAGTCGGCCCGGGCCGCCGCGCCCAACCCCGCCGACACGGCGTACGTCGCCGCCTCCAGCAGGCGCTGCACGGCCAGAGCCTCATCCGTCGTACGCGCTGCCGCGAGCCTGCTGAGCGTCGCGGCCGTGCCGGGGGCGCCCCGGCCGGCGGCCAGCTCGGCGGCGTGGGCGATCTCGTCGGCCAGGGCCGGATCCCGTTTCGTGGTCGCGAGTGCCTGATGCCGGGCGCGTTCCACCGGATCGGCGACCAGCCCGGCGAGGCGGGCGTGGGCGGCCTGCCGGGCGCGGGGCGGCGCGTCGCCGTAGACCAGCTCGGCCAGCAGCGGGTGGCGGAAACGCAGGCCGCCGTCGGGCTCGCCGACGAGGATGCCCGAGGCCAGCGCGGCGGACAGGCCCGGATCGCGTTCGCGGAACAGCTCCCGGCCCGGTCTCGCCGCCGCGGCGACCTGCAGCAGCACCGGGCGGGTGGCGGCCGGCAGCTCGCCCAGCCGCTCGGCGAGCAGGCCGCGCAGCCGGTGCGGGACGGGCAGCGGGTCGAGGTCGTCGACGCCGCCGGTCGGCCGGCTGGCCCGCGCGAGTTCCAGGGCGAACAGCGGGTTGCCGCCGCTGGCCGCGCAGATCCGGTCGAGCACCGCGTTCACCGGCGGCTCCGGTACGCGCGCCCGCACGACCTGGGCCACGGCCGAGGCCGACAGTCCACTCAGGACGATCTCGTCGACCGGTGCCGGGATCAGTCCGGCCCGGTCGTCGCCGGACTCGGGCTCGTTGACCGACAGCTGGGTGGCGATGACGCGTACCCGGGAGTTTTCCAGGCGGCGGGCGGCGAAGGCGAGAACCGCGGCGCTGGCCGGATCGACCAGCTGGGCGTCGTCGATGACCAGCAGGACCGGCCGGCGGGCCGCGAGCCCGCGCAGCAGCTCGACCACGGCGACGCGGATCGCGAGCTCGTCGGTGGCGGTGGCCGGGGTGACCCGCAGGAGCGCGCTGTCGAGGGCCTGGCGCAGGTGGTCGGGGAGCAGCTCGGCGGGCTCGGTGGACAGCGGGCCGAGCAGGTCGAGAAGGGCGAGATAGGGCAGGCCCGCCTCGGCGGCGGTCGGCTGCGTCCGCAGGACCAGGTCGCCGGCGGCCGCGGCGTGCTGGGCGATCGCCGCGAGCAGGGTGGACTTGCCGATGCCGGCCGGCCCGCGCAGCAGGACACCGCCACCTTCGGCGATGCGCCGCAGGCCACGGCGCAGCTCGTCCTCCCGCCCGACGAAGATCGATGCCACCGGCAAAGTCTGCCGCGAATCGCGCCCGCGCGCGACCACCTTACGGGTCGCGCGCGGGCCTCGACGGCGTCGATCAGCCGAGAGAAACGTCATCGAGCAGGAAATCGGTCGCGAGGTACTGGTCCTCGGTGCCGAGGAACTTGACGGTGACGGTCTGGCCGGCGTACGCGGACAGGTCCAGCGAGCGCAGGACGTAGCCGCCACCGGCGTTGGCGTTGCTCCAGGTCTGCTTGGTGACCCCGTTGACCTGGACCTTGAGGGTGTCGTACGCGGTCGAGCCGGACTCCGCGGTGGTCACCGAGAGGTAGTACCGCAGGGTCCCGCCGGCCGGCACGGTGACGGTCTGGGAGATGGACTCCGAGTACGCGTACCCGTAACCCAGCAAGTAGGCGAAGTAGCTGCCGCCGTGCGCGGTGCCGCCGTAGCTGCCGTTGGAAATCGTGTAGGTGTTGCCGGTCCAGCCGGTCGTCCCCGACTCGAAGCCGCCGTTGACGATCGCGTTGCCGCTCGGCGGCGGGCTGCTCGTCGGGCTCGTGGTCGGGCTGCTCGTCGGGCTGGTGCTCGGGCTGGTGCTCGGCTGCGGGCTGGCCGACGGGCTCGTGCTCGGCTGCGCGCTGCCGGTCGGGGACGGCAGGGCCGAGCCGACGCTGACCGCCGCCCACGCAACCGAGACCTGCCAGTACTCGACGCTGCTCGCGCCGTACAGGTCCTTGGCCGCGTTGAGGGTGGCCGTACGCGCGCTCGCGTAGTTGGTCGTCGACGTCATGTAGACCGTCAGCGCCCGGTACTCGATCGCGGCCGCCTTGTCCCGGCCGATGCCGGCGACGGTGGAGCTGTTGCAGGTGACGCCGTTGTGCGAGCGGCCGCCGATCGTCTTCGCGCCGCTGCCCTCGGACAGCAGGTAGAAGAAGTGGTTGCCGATGCCCGACGAGTAGTGCACGTCGAGGTTGCCGACGCCCGAGTACCAGCAGCCCTTGGAGGCGCCGTCGAGGGTCGGGTCGTCCATCCGCCGCAGCGCGCCGGCGTTGCCCACCGACCAGTTGATCTTCTCGCCGATGTAGTAGTCACCGGGGTCGGCCGAGTTGTTCGCGTAGAACTCCACGACCGTGCCGAAGATGTCGCTCATGGACTCGTTGAGGCCGCCGGACTCGCCGGAGTACTGCAGCCCGGCCGTGTTCGACGTGACACCGTGGGTCAGCTCGTGGCCGGTCACGTCCAGCGACACCACCGGGGTGCTGCTGTTGGACGAGTTGCCGTCGCCGAACACCATGCAGAAGCAGCTGTCCTGCCAGTACGCGTTGAGCAGGTTGCTGCCCACGTGCGCGTACGCGGTGGCGCCCACGCCGTCGCCCCGGATGCCGGAGCGGCCGAACGTGGCCTTGTAGTAGTCCCAGGTCTTCGACAGGCCGTAGTTCACGTCCACGCCGGCCGTCGCCCGGTCGGTCTTCGCGCCGTTGCCCCACACGTTGTCGGAGTCCGTGTACAGGGTCGCCCCCGACGACGGGCTGTTCTCCGAGGCGCCGTGCGAGTCGTAGATCTTCGTGTTGCCGCGTACCGGGTCGGTCATGGTGTAGGAGCCGCCCGACTGGGTGGTGTCGAGCGAGACCTGGCCGACCAGCAGGCTGTTGCCGGTGCCGGTGACCTCGTGGATGAGCTCGTAGTTGTCGATCACCGAGCCGCTGTCCGCGTCGGTCACGACCATCTCCCGGGTCAGGTGCCCGGTCGCGTCGCTACCGTCGACAGTGGACCGGTACGCCAGCCGCGGCACGCCGGTCACGGCGTACACGACCAGGTCGGCCTGGGTTCCGCGGTGCTTCTGGCCGTGCCGGGCGTGGCCAGGAGCGGCGGCCAGGGCCTGCTGGCGCGTGATCTTCGGCGTCTCCGAGGCGAGATTGATCGACCCGGCGTACGCCCAGTCGCTCGTGCGGATCGAGCCGTCGGCCCCGCGGTGCACGACGAGATCGCCGCCCACCACCGGGATGCCCGCGTAGGTGCGGTCGTAGCGAACGTGGCGGCTGCCGTCCGAGTCGACGGTCACGTCCTTGGCCACCAGGCGTTCCCGGGAACCGAGCCCCAGCGCCTTCGCGACCTGCGCCGCCTCGCTCCCGGCCACCCGCAGCGCCTCCCCGCGCTGCTGGACGGACAGGAAGCGGGGCGCGACGGTCGCCTCCCGCGCGGCGGTCGTGGTGGCCTGCGCCAGCCCCACCCCGCCGAGTGTCAGCACAGCGGTCGCGGCGACCGCGACCACGGCTCTGCGTGACATGTCGTGTTCCTCTTCCGGGCCCGGGTCAGGGGGTTGGCGTCCACGTCTGTGAACGGCCGGTGTACGGGCCCGGAAGGAACGTAGAACCGTATCGACGGTTGTCAGAAGCAGGGCAAGGGGCGGTCAAGGGTCCCGCAGGGGAGATCACCTATCGGCGGTAGGGGAACCCCACGACGCGTACGCGGCGCGCAGCGCGGCCCGGTTCTCGGGCTGGCTGAGCACGTTGTCGCTGTCGGCCCACTGGTCGATGGGGCCGAGGTCCACCGGCAGGCTGCGCAGCCGGGGATCGCGGATGCCGGCCCGGTGCCGCTGGACCAGATCGGCCCGGATCGTCCGGACCGGACGGTCGAAGAAGGGTTCCGTCGCCGGGGCGCCGTTCAGCCGGTCGGCCACCGCGCAGATCGCGGCCTCCCGGTCCCGCCAGTCGTCGGCGAACACGCCGCTCAGGTCGAGTTCGACCGGCAGCAGCTTCTCGCGCCACTTGGCGTACGGCGGCCATTTCCGGTGCAGCAGGTACGCCAGCCGCATCAGATCGCCGCCGATCCGCGCGCTGATCAGGCGCGACTGCGTCTCCTGCCCGGTCGTCGCGCTCCGCCCGAGCATCGGCAGCCGCCCGCCGATCCGGGCCCACGCCGAAGCGACCACGTAACACTCGACCTCGGCGGGGTACCAGGCGAGCCGCTCGCGCAGCGGGGCCAGCCCCTGGGTGGCGTCGACGAAGACGGTCCCGGCGGTCACCTCCAGCACGGCCTGCCCGGTCAGCATCAGCCAGTCGATCGGCCCCCACGGCGTACGCGGATCCAGGGTGAGCCGGTCCCGCGCGAAATCGTCCACTGTGTCCACGGACACCCGGTGGGACTCCGACTGGTCCCACGTGACCGGGAAGCGTACGGGGTGGCCGTCGAACTCGTCGGGCAGCCGCTCGTCGAGCAGCGCCCGGATCTCGGCCACGGCATCGGGTTCGTCGACGAGGATGGTGAGCCGGCAGCCCCAGTCGTGATCCCGGCTGCGGTCGTCGTCCGTGCCCAGCACGTCCGAGCCGGACCCCAGGCGGCCGGCCGCGTACGCGTACCGCTCGATGATCGGGGCGACGACCTGGTCGTGGAAGGCTTGCGCCAGTTCGGTTCCGTTACGCACGCACCAGTATGCAACGTTTCCCGGCCGGGGGGCGTCATGACTATGGCGGGCTGGATCATGCCCGGTCCGCCGCCTCACGGGGTTCACAACCAAAGGAGAAGCGCGTGACCGCTCAGTTGAGCCGCCGGACAGCCCTCGCGTTGGGTAGCGTCGCAGCCGGAGCCGCCGTCGTCGGGACGGCCTCACCCGCTCTGGCAGAGGAGGGCACCGTGCCCGCTGGGACGACCACCACCCCTGTCCCGTCGACCAACAAAGTCACCACTGCCATCGGCCGGGCGTACCGGACCGCCGCCACGGCCGCCGGGGGCACCTGGAACTCCTTCATCACCGTCGCCGGGTCGGACGGGGTCGTGCGGACCGCCGTGGACACCGCGGCCGACGTGGTGGTGGAGGCGTACAGCGTCAACAAGATCGCGGTCGCCACCGCGGTACTGGACAAAGTGGACCGGGGCCTGCTCAGCCTCGACCAGCAGATCGAGGTCAGCTCGGCCATCGTCATCCCGGGCGGCGACGGCATCTTCTCGCTCGACGGCGCGTACCCGAGCCTGGTGACGGTCGGCCACGCCCTCGCGGCCCTGCTCACCGTCTCCGACGACACGGCCGTACGCCTCTGCGGACTGGTCGCGCCCGCGCTGGAGATCAACCAGATCCTGGTCGACAAGGGCTTCCCGCTGACGCAGGTGCAGCCGGTGGCCAACCCGAACCGCTTCTACCTGGGCACGTCGACCGCGCGCTCGACCCACGGCATCCTGCAGGCCCTCGCCGCCGGTACGCTCCTCAGCCCCTCGTCGACCGAGTACCTGCTCACCGTGCTGCGCTCGCCGATCGCGTTCACGGACGGCATCCGCCGGACGATGTCGGGCGACGAGCGGGCCCGGATCGCCACCAAGGCGGGCTGGTTCGACGACGGCGGCCGGGGCGAGGCGGGCATCGTGTTCGACGCGTCGGGTGCGCCGTCGCTGACCTACGCGATGTTCTCGTTCGGCCAGGCGGACCCGGCGAACTTCGGTGCCACGCACCCGGCCGTGCAGGCCCGGGCCACGATGGGCCGCCAGTTCCTGGACATCCTCGGTGCCGCCGCCGGTACGCCGCTCGCGATCAAGCGGAAGGCGCCGGTCCGCCGCCTCACGAACGGCAACTGACCGTCCCCCTCCCCTCGATCGGACGCCGTCCGATCGTCCGGGGTGCGCCCGTCAAGGTGCGACGATCTTGCGCGAATGTCCCAAAATTCGCGGCTTATGCCGGAATAGCCCGGACATTCGCGCAAGATCGTACGAGAAGGCCGGGGCCCCGGGGCGGGGCGGGGGCGTGGCGAGTGGGGGCGTGGCGAGAGGGGGCGGGGCGGGAGAGGGCGGGGCGTCAGGGGCGGCGGCGGCGGCAGGTGCGCGCCGGGGTGCGGACGTGTTCCGGGCCGGTGGGCGGGATCGGGAACGTCGGCAGGACCGCCGCCATCGAGAACGCCGCCGGGGTCGCGAACATCTGGGTCACCCACACCGAGGGCTCGTGCCGGGCCGCACCGAGGCCGGCGACCTCGGCGGACGGGGCTTCCGTGGTGGTGGCCGCGGCCAGGCCCAGGGCGGCCGGCCGGCGGTCGACCGTGAGGACCGGTCCGTCCGGGACGGGGGCCGCGCCCAGCCCGGCGCCGACGCCCAGCACGTCCTCGGCTGCTCCGTCCTCGCCCGGTGCGTCCACGGTCGTCTCGGCGGTGGCCGGACCGGGGGCCGCGGATCTGGTGAGGCGGCGCATGCCCGCCCAGGCCACGAGGCCGATCGGGATGATCAGCCAGCACGACAGGACGCGGTACCCGAGCACCGCCACGGCCGCCGAGGCGTTGCTGGCCCCGGCGCCGACGAGACCCGCGAGCAGGCCGGTCTCGATGACGCCGATGCCGCCCGGGGTCAGCGGGATCTGCCGGATGACCTGCACGGCGAGGTAGGTCGCGGCGACGGCCGTCACCGGCAGCGAGACGTGGAACGCGTGCAGCACCGCCACCAGGCAGATCAGGTCGAACAGCCAGTTGACGATCGCGAAGTACAGCGCCGCGAGCCAGTGCCGCGGTGCGATCTGGTGGGCCGCGGTGACGAGCGGTTCGAGACGCGTACCGGGGCGGGGCCGCCACAGGCGCCACACGAGCGCGACGACGACCGCGGCGGCCAGCGTGGTCCCGGCCAGCAGCTTGATCGGCACGACCCCGGAGACCGCGCCGCCGATCAGGTAGAGCACGCCGAGACCGACGAACGACATGAGCCCCGAGAGGATCATGACCGCCATCGCGACCGGCTTGCTCGCGCCCTTGGCCCGGAACTGCTGGAACGCCCAGCCGGCCGAGACCGCCGAACCCGCGGGCAGGCTGATCGCGATGGCCGAGCGGCTGACCGTGAGGGCCATCGAGAACGGCATCGACATGCGTACGCCGAACGCCTTCAGCAACCGCCGCTGCTGGCGGGCGAACATGCCCAGGGAGGCGAGTTCGGCGAGGGCGGCGACGGCCATCCAGCCGGTCGAGGCGGAGTGCGCGGCGAGCACGACATCGCCGAGATCGGGAACTTTGCCCCGGAGTACGAAGTACACGAGTGCGGCTGCGGCGAAGTAGAACGCCCACCGCAGGTATTTGCGGACCGGGCGTGCCGCCACGGCCGCCTCACTCACCACGCCAGCGTCCTCCGCCCCCCGGCCCGCTCGCAAGATCGGATGACGCGAAACACATCCCCTGGCAGACTGAGCAGCGTGGCGGGACCACGCTGAGAACGCGACAGGAGTGCCTGATGGCCGAGAGCCCGAAGCAGATGACCGACGACCAGATCCTCGCCCACATCAACGAGCTGGAGGCCGAGGAGCGCCTGCTGCGCCAGAACCTGGGCGCGGGCCGGCTGAGCGTCGAGGAGGAGCAGGCCCGGCTGGCCGCCCTCGAGGTCGAGCTCGACCGCAGCTGGGACCTGCTGCGCCAGCGCCGGGCCAAGGCCTCGGCGCACCAGAACCCCGACGACGCGCAGGAGCGCCCGGCCGTCCAGGTCGAGAACTACGAGGGCTGACGACCGGCGCGTACCTGCAGGGAACCCAGGAGTTCGGCGGTGGCCCGGGTCACCGCCGCAACGGCGGCGTCGAACGCCTCGGCGTTGTGGGCGGCCGGCGCGCGGAAGCCCGAGATCTTGCGGACGTACTGCAGGGCCGCTGCCCGGATGTCCTCCTCGGTCACGAGCTCCTGGAACGGCGGGCGCAGGGTCTTGATGCTTCGGCACATGCCCCGATTATCTGCCTATGATCACGCGCATGCTGCCCCGCGCGCTGCTGCCCGCCCCCACCCGCGTCACCTGGCTGGAGGGCAGCTGCGCCCTCACCGGCGTCACCGCCCCGCCCGCGATCGCCGAACTCGCGTACGAGCTGCTCGGGCTGTCGTCCGGGCCCGGCCTCACCGCCCGGATCGTCGACGATCCGAGCCTCGGGGACGAGGGCTACCGGCTCAGCGCCCGGCCCGAGGGCATCATCGCTGAAGCCGCCGCGGAAGCCGGCCTGCGCTGGTCCCTGCAGACCGTGCGCCAGCTGCTCTCCCCCGGGGAGTACGCCATCCCCGCGGTCGAGATCGAGGACATCCCGAGAATGGGCTGGCGGGGGGCGTTGCTCGACGTCGCCCGGTGGTGCCATCCGATCGAGTTCGTGCACAAGTTCGTCGACGAGATGGCGATGCACAAGCTGAACACGCTGCATCTGCACCTGACCGACGATCAGGGCTGGCGGTTCGAGGTCAAGGCGTACCCGCGGCTGACCGAGGCCGGCGCCTGGCGTCGCGAATCGAGCCTCGGCCCCGGCCGGGACGGGAAGTTCGACGGTCGTCCGCACGGCGGCTTCTACACCCAGGAACAGCTGCGCGACCTGGTCGCCTATGCGGCCCGGCGAGGCGTACGCGTCCTGCCGGAGATCGATCTTCCCGGGCACATGCAGGCGGCCGTCTGCGCGTACCCCTGGCTGGGAAACCTGGACGAGCAGCTGGAGGTACGCACGGCCTGGGGCATCTCGGAGCACGTTCTGAACACCGACGACGCGACGCTCGACTTCGCGCGGACGGTGCTGGACGAGGTCGTGTCGGTGTTCCCGTTCGAGTACGTGCACCTGGGCGGGGACGAGGTGCCGCTGACCGAGTGGCGGGCGAACCCGCGGGCCCTGGCCCGGGTCGCGGCCGAAGGGCTCGGCGGCGTGCACGAGCTGCTCGGCTGGTGGACGGCCCGGATGGGCGAGCACCTGGCCACCCACGGCCGCAGGATCGCCGGCTGGGACGAGCTCGTGGACGCGGCTCCGCCGGCCGACACGCTGATCTTCGCCTGGCGCGGCGCCGAGCGTGTCGACGCGGCCCTCGCGGCGGGGCATCAGGTGATCGCGGTTCCGCAGGAATACGTCTACCTGGACTGGCCGCAGACCGACGATCCGCGCGAGCCGCTGGCCATCAGCCAGCCGCCGACCCCGCTGGAGCGCGTCTACGGGTTCGATCCGCTGCGTCCGGGCGTCCTCGGTACGCAGGGAATGCTCTGGAGCGAGTACACGCCAACCCCCGACCTGGTCGAATGGCGGGCCTGGCCCCGGCTGGCGGCGCTCGCCGAGGTGGCGTGGTCCGGGCGTTCAGCGGATTTCGAGGAGCGGCTCGCCGCCCATCTGCCCCGCCTCGCCGCCATGGGCGTCAATTATCACCGATTCTGATCACCCGTACGCCGCCGGGCGCTTTACGCTGATCACGTGGCGTACCGGCTGCTGGCCGAGGCGACGATGGTGGTGCACTTCGTCGTCCTGGTCTACCTGCTGATCGGCGGCTTCCTGGTCTGGGTCTGGCCGTGGGCCATCGTCCCGCACCTCGCCATGGTCACGTGGGGCGTGAGCAGCACGGCTCTTGGCTGGCACTGTCCACTCACGATGCTGGAGGACTGGGCGCGACGGCAGTCGGGCGGTCCCGGGCTCACCACCGGCTTCATCGACCACTACATCACCGGCGTGCTGTACCCCCAGCGATATGTGGCCTTGGTGCAGATCTTCATCGGCCTCGTCGTCGCGTTCTCCTGGGCCGGCGCCTACGTTCGGTGGCGTCGCGTACACGCACCGTCCTCACTCGTTTGAGGGATGAATTCGCCCAGCTCATAGGGTTTTGGCCGCCCCGATGTGCCAGGGTTATCAGCATTGATGGCGATTTGCTTGGTTATGCCGCCGCAACTCTGTGATGTGGATCACCAAGAGAAGCTGGGCAGTCGCGTTTCCCCTGGTTAAGTTCGACCGATGCGCCCCCAGCATGACCCCCAGGATTCATCCGTGTCGTCATGGCTCGACGCGTTGCGTACGCCGTCGCCCCGCGAATCGGAGTGGGCCGACGTCCCGTTCTGGGAGCCGCCGGCAACCGCGCCGGATCCGGCGGAGATCATCGACTCGACGGCTGAGGACCTGCCCAGCGTGGGCAGCGGCTGGGAAGAGCCCGCGGCCGGCCCGCTCGACAGCACCGAGCCGGTGGTGGCGTTCGTCGAACCGGGCACCGCCGCGGAGTCCGGCGTCGAGTCGCGGGGAGCTGCCGGCGGCACCGGGCCGGTGTCCGAGCCTGCTTCCTCCGTCGAGCCGTCCGGGATGTCGGCTGGGGCGCGCCGGTCGCGCTCGGCGGACGCGACCGTGGTGTTCGACCGGGTCGGGCGGCTGCCGGCGCAGCGGCCCGCGGGCAAGCCGGGCCAGCACCGGCTAGCCAAGGGAACCGCCGCCGAGAGCGCTCCTTCCCCGGAGCCGGTCAAGGGCGCTTCCCCGAAGGGGGCAGCCCAGGAATCCGCCAAGAGTGCTGGGGGCAAGGACTCCGCCAAAGGTGCTTCCGGCAAGGGTGCTTCCGGCAGGGAGAAGGACGGCAAGGGGCGCGCGAGTCTGCCGTCCGTGTCGCTGCTCTCGCCGTCCGGGTTCTTCACGACGCTGCCGCCGGGCGTGATCCCCCCGGTGCCGGCGAAGCCCAAGCCGACCGCGAAGAAGGCGGCCCCGCAACCAGCCTCCCAACCGGCCCCCCAGCCGGCGAAGGACGCCCCACAGGCGATCACCGCGCCGGAGAAGCACGCCGAACTGCCGTCCGCCGAGCGGCCCGCACTGACCGCCGGAGACGCGCTGCGCCGCACGACCGGCGCGCACCGGGCGGTCACCGGGGACGCGCGGCGGTCGCGCTCACTGGCCGACACCGGGCCGCGGCGGGCGATCGAGGCGGCCCCCGGCGTGCCGGACCGGCCGGCGATCGAGGCAGCGGGCGCGCCTGCGGCCATCGAGAGCACCGGTGCGGCCGTCGAGAGCGCGGGGGCGCGCCGGGCCGTCGAGGCGGCGCGTGAGCGTACCGGGTCGCATCGGGCCATCGGCTCGTCCACGTCCTCGTGGCAGGCACCGGAGAAGAAGAACCGCGCCAAGGGCCCGGGCCGGCACTCCGTCGAGGCGCTGAGCTTCACCGCCGAATTCGAGGCGATCGCCCGCGAGACCACCCGCGAGTTCGAGGAGACCGCCGAGCGGATGGGCGTCGAGCCGACCCGGCACCTGCGCGCGGCCGGCCCGCTCACCCCGGGCCTCGCTCCGCTGCGGGCCGTACGCGGCTCGGCGAAGATCGGCCGGCTCGTGGCGCTCGGGCTCGTGGCCCTGCTGGGCGTGGGCGCGTTCGCCGCCCGGCCGAAGCACGAGGATCCCGACGTGGCCGCCCGGCTGGCCGCCGACCGCAGCGCCGCCACGGCCGCGGACCGGTCGCTCGACCGGACGCCGGCGTCGGCGAGCGCCAACCCGATGTCGACCGCGGCCGCCACGACCAAGCCGTCCGCGTCCGCGTCCGCCTCGCCGAAGGCCGGCCCGACCAAGGCTCCGCTCGTCGCCGGGCTCGACCGGATGCAGATGGACAACGCGCAGACGATCGTCCAGGTGGGACAGAAGCTCGGCATCCCGAAGAGGGGCCTGATCGTCGCCATCGCGACGGCGATCCAGGAGAGCAACCTCTACAACCAGGCCAGCTCGGCGGTGCCGGAGTCGCTCAACTACCCGCATCAGTACTCGTCGGTCGACTACGACTCGGTCGGGCTGTTCCAGCAGCGTACGAGCATGGGCTGGGGGACCGTGAAGCAGATCATGGACCCGGTCTACTCGGCGACCAAGTTCTACAACGCGCTGAAGCAGGTCTCCGGCTGGCAGGGCATGGCGATCACCGTCGCCGCCCAGACCGTGCAGGGCTCGGCGTTCCCCGACGCGTACGCCCAGCACGAAGGGGTCGCGACGACGGTCGTGAACGCCCTGACCTGATTCAGGACACCATCACCGAGAGGGTGTGCCAGCCGGTCGCCCCGTCGGGGAAGGGCGTCTGGCGCTTCTCCGGCTGGACCGCGCCGGTCGTGTCGGTCGCGCGTACGCGCAGGCTGTGGCCGCCGGTCCGGGCCTGCCAGGTCAGCCGCCACTGCACCCAGGTGTCGGTGGACGGGACGGGCAGCAGTTCGGCCGGCATCCACGGGCCGTCGTCGGCCTGCACCTCGACGGCGCGGACACCCCGGTGCTGCGCCCACGCGACCCCGGCGACGGTGACCGGCCCGGCGGTCAGCCCGGTCGCGAACGGAGCGGGCTTGTCGATCCGGGAGCCCGTCTTGACCGGGGCCCGCCGTGCCCAACCCCGCTTCACCCAGTACGCGTCGTAAGCGTCGAATGTGGACAGTTCCAATTCCGTCACCCACTTGCAGGATCCGGCGTACCCGTAGAGGCCGGGGGTGAGCATGCGTACCGGGTAGCCGTGCTCGGGCGGGAGCGGCCGCCCGTCCATCGCCACGGCGAGCATGCCGTCGCGGCCGTCGAGAAGGACCTCGGTGGGCGTACCGATGGTCATGCCGTCCACGGACCGGGCGACGACCTGGTCGGCGCCGGCCCGCACGCCCACGGCCCGCAGCAGCCCCGCCACCGGTACGCCCAGCCAGCGGGTCGTGCCGATGTACGGCCCGCCGACCTCGTTGGAGACGCAGTTCAGGGTGATGTCGCGCTCGATCAGGCCGCGGTCGAGCAACTGTCCGAAGTCGAGGGTCGTCGGGTGGTCGACCAGGCCGTGAACGGTCAGCCGCCAGCGGTCGACGTCGATCTGCGGGACGGTGAGCGCGGTGTCGACACGGTAGAACTTCCCGGCCGGCGTGTAGAAGTCCGGCGTCGTGACGCGCGGGCCGGCCGGTTCCTTCGGCGCCGGAAGCGCGAGGTTCTCCCGCGAACGGGCCGCGGCGCCGCCCTTCGCCCGCTGGATGACCCCGGCCGCGCCGCCCGCGACGACCGCGGCTCCGCCCACGACCCCGGCCGCCACCAGAAACCCCCGCCGCGACCCGCCGCCCTTGACCCCGCCGCCCTTGACCCCGTCGCCCGCGGCCCCGTCGCCTGCGGGCGCCCCGTCCTTGATCCCGTTTGGATCAGGGAAATCACCCGAATCTTGGCCCAAGATTACGTGCGAATCCCTGATCCAAACGGGATCTTGGGGACCGGGACCGGGGGCGGGGGCGGGACCGGGGGCGGGGGCGGCGGGAGCGGGGGGAGCCGGTAGGCGGGGGCGGAGGTAGGCGAGGGCGGCTACCGCGACCACGCCGGCCACCAGTGCGGGAACCACGTCGAAGGGCTGGGCCGCCGGGCGGGTCAGCGCCGCGAACACGCCGACCGCGCCCAGCAGCCCCATCGCGCACAGCCCCGCGAGTGGCCGGCGCGACGCGAGCATCCCGGCGAGCATCGCCAGGATCACGAGCACGATCCCGATTCCCAGGAGCAGCAACGGTTTGTCGCGCGTACCGACGGTGCGGACGGCGTACTCCTTGACCGGGGTCGGGGTCGCGTCGATGATCGTGCCGCCGATCGTGACCAGCGGCGACGACTCCGGACGGACGATCGCCGCCACGAGCAGCGCCGACGCGAGCCCGAGTCCGGCGGCGAGGAGACCGCTCAGGGCGGCGTACGCGCCCCGAGCGGTCGGGATCAGTCTCATGACGGCATCAGGACGCCGTCGACGATGTAGACGATCGCGTTCTGCGTCTGGACGTTGCCGCAGACGACCGTCGCCGTACCGTTGACCTTGAAGTTCTCGCCGCTGCCCGTGACCGTCAGGTTCTGGCCTTCGAGCGTCTTGTGCGTACCGGCGAGCTGGTCGGGCGTGATCTTCCCGGCCACCACGTGGTAGGTGAGGATCTTCTTCAGGGTGGCCTGGTCGGCCAGGACCTTGTCGAGATCCGCCTTCGGGATCTTGGCGAAGGCGTCGTTGGTCGGCGCGAAGACCGTCAGCTCGGGCGCGCTGTTCAGCGTGTCACCGAGGTTGGCCTTGCCGACGGCAGTGACCAGGGTGGACAGCGCGGGATTGCCCGAGGCGGCGGTCGCGACCGGTACCTTGGCCATCGCGTCGAAGCTGCCCGGGTTGGACGCGTCGGTCGGCACCGAGGAACACGCCGGGCCGAACGGCTCGCTCATGGAGCTGGAAGCCGACGCCGACATGGCGGGCGCGGCGCTCGAGCCGGTGGCCTCCGTGGCGGCGTTGGAGCTGCACGCGGCCAGGGCCACGGCGGCCGCACCGGTGGCGAGTACGGCGGCGAACTTGCGCTTCGTGTTCATGGATCGGTCCCCTCTGGTGCTGTGATCGTGCTGACACCAGGTATTCGGGACCGATCCAGGAAAGGCTGGGTGCAAATCCCAGCAATCTCCAAAAAATCAGGTCATAGGCACTTGAGCCACCATGGGCAGCGTCGGCTTCGCCGAGCCCCCCGCCGGCTCCACGGTCATCCCCAGCACGTCCGTCCCGCGTATCCCGTCCAGATAGCGCGTGGTCGAGGTCGCCCCGGCCGCCATCGTCAGCGCAGGCTGCTGGTGCTCACCCTGGATCATCCACAGCTCGTACGCCTTGCCGGTGCCCGGATCCGTAGCGTCGCTCACGACCACGACGGCCGCGTCGTTGGCCGGGGACATCACCACCGTCATCTTCCCGCCGCCGGTGATGGCGCTGACGCGTACCGTCGCGTCCGGTGCGGACAGGACCTTCTCGATGCGCTCGGCCGGGCGTACGCGGAAATCTTGAATGGCCCAGGTGACACCCGCGGTGAGCAGGACGAGGACCGCGGCGGCGGCGGCGAGCATGGCAGTGGTGCGATGCCGCCAGCGCGGCGCGGGCGGGCGGCGCGGCGGGGTCTGACGGGTCTGCCGGACGCGGGACAGCACGTGCGCGCGCAACCGCGGCGGCGGCACGGACCAGGTGTCGTCGGCCAGCCGGGCGGCGGCCTCGCGCAGCTCGGCGACCTCGGCGGCGCAGCTGGCGCAGGTGGCGAGGTGGCGGTCGAACACCGCACGGTCGGCGTCGTCCAGCGCGTCCAGCACGTACGCCCCCGTGAGCAGGTGGATGTCGTCGGTGGTCATCGCGCCACCTCCACTCCGAGGCAGTCACGCAACCGGATCAGCCCGTCCCGCATGCGTGTCTTGATCGTGGGCAGGCCGGCGTCGAGCAGCTGGGCGACCTCCCGGTAGGTGTACCCGCGGTAGTACGCCAGCGTGATCGCCTCGCGCTGCAGATCGGTGAGCGTACGCAGGCAGCGCCGGACCAGTTGCCGTTCGAGCCGCCCGTCGACCTCGTCGGCCACCTCGTCGGCAGGGGTGGCGGCGGGCGGCGGGGCCAGCTTCTGCACGCGGTCCGCGGCGGCCTGCTCGGCGCGTACACGGTCGACGGCGCGGCGGTGCGTGATCGTGAAGATCCATGCCGTCGCGGAACCCTTGCCGGCGTCGAACCGGCTGGCGGTCCGCCACACCTCGACGAGCACCTCCTGCGCCACCTCCTCGGCCTGGGCCGGATCGCGCAGTACGCGTCTGGCCAGCCCGAACACGCGGGGGGAGATCAGATCGTAGAGGCGGGCGAAGGCGTCCTCGTCCCCCCGTGCGACCAGGCGCAGCAGGGCCGCCGGATCACCCGGGGCCGTCGCGTCGGCCCCCACCGGCGCGGAGTCGTACGCGGACTCGTACGCCCCCGTCGCGGGCTCATGCGCCACCCGGAGTCGTCGTTTCTCACTCGGCATACCTCGTATTCGGCGCGGCCGGTCGCCCGGATGGGTCCGCGGGACCTCCGGACTAAGCTGCTGACGTGCTCGTTCTCCTGCCACCTTCGGAGGGCAAGGCCGCCGTTGCGACCGGACCCGCCCTCGACCTCGCCGGACTGAGCTTCCCGGAGCTGAACCGGGCGCGGACGCGTACGCTCACCGCGCTGGTCAAGCTGTGCGCCCGCAAGCGGCCCGGCCCGGCCCTCGAAGCGCTCGGGCTCTCGTCGGGCCAGACCGGCGAGGTGGAGAAGAACGCCGGACTCAAGGACGCGCCGACGATGACGGCGGCGGAGCTCTACACCGGCGTCCTCTACGACGCCCTCGAACTCGCCACGCTCCCGCCCGACGCGTCGGCCGCCGCCGCCGACGCGATCGTCATCTCCTCCGGCCTCTGGGGCGGCGTACGCCTCACCGACCGCATCCCGTCCTACCGCTGCTCGATCGGGGCGAACCTGCCGCCGCTGGGCGGGCTGGCCGCCTTCTGGCGCAAGCACCTCTCGCTGCCGGCCGACGGCCTCGTCCTCGACCTGCGCTCCTCCGCGTACGCGGCCATGTGGACACCGCCGGCCGACCGGACCGCGACCGTGCGGGTGCTCCACGAGCGGGCCGGAAAGCGTACGGTCGTCAGCCACTTCAACAAGGCGACCAAGGGCCGGCTCCTCCGCGACCTGCTGATCGCCGGAGTACGGCCGTCGACCCCGGCGGAACTGGCCGGGGCGCTGCGCGACCTCAAGTACACGGTCGAGGAGGCGCGGCCGGGCGCCCTGGACGTCATCGTCCACGAACTCTGACCGTCACGGGCCTGCTCGAAGGCCTGCTCGAAGGCCTGCTCGGGGGCATGATCATGAGGAGCGCCTTGATCATGTCGCGTCCAATCGGCAAGGAAGCGCTCTCCCGCCGAATGGACGTTACTTGATCACGTCGAGGCGCCCTCCTGCGCCGGAATGGCGCGACATCATCATGGGGAACCTCGCCGAGTAGCTGTGGGCGGGGTGGCCGGCGGTGATCGAGTACCCGGAAGCTGTAGAAGTGGATCTCCATTGCTTGATCAAGAGCCGGGGATCTGCAAAAACGGGCCGTTTCTGACAGTATCCGGGTACTTGATCAAGCCGACGCCCCGCGCGCGCCCACAACCGCCCCCAAGATCCCGCTTGGATCAGGGATCTCCACGTAATCATGGCCCAAGATTCGGGTGATTTCCCTGATCCAAGCGGGATCTTGGGGCCGGGGCCGGGGCCGGGGCCGGGGCCGGCGCTGGGGCGGGGGCCGGGGCCGGCGCTGGGGCGGGTGTGGTCGTGAAACATGGGTGAAACGTTTGAACGGGGGGAGAAAGTTCCCCGTGAATCATTGACGAACTAGGATCTTATACTCATCATTATGGACAAGTGTCGATGGGCCTATCGCACCCCTTCCTGATCCCCCGTCCGGAAAGGAGTAGCCCATGACCGGGGTCTACGGAGAAGTGTCCTGGTTCTGCTGCGGCAGCTCGTGGGGCCCGTGCGGCACCGCCGGCCACGGCGCCTGCGGCACCTGCAACTCGGGCAGCTACCAGCACGCCTGGCCGAACACGTCGGACGCCTGCCACGCCATCACGAACCCCGAGGCGTGCGGCACCAGCCTGTCGCGGCGCGGCTGCGGCTTCAAGCACTACACCACCAACCGCTGCACGGGCGCCAAGATCGGTACGACGATCGCCGACTGCGGGCCGCAGACGGACCTGTTCTGCGGCGAGACGTCGTGCTGCGGTTCGGTGTGCGGGTCGAATCGGCTGATCGACCTCACTCCCGCCGCCTTCAGCGCCATCGCGAGCCTGTCCAACGGGCTGCGGCCGGCGTACGTGGATGTGGTGTGAGATGGACCGTCGCGCTCTGCTCACCTCGGCCGTCCTGGCCGGCGCCACCGCGTTCGGCTCGCTCGCACCGGAGACGGCGTTCGCGCAGGCCGCCGCGCAGCCGGTCCAACCGGGCGAGAAGGACCCGAACTTCGCCGAGGGCCGGGTCACCGGCCTCGTCGACACGATGCTGATGGTCACCGGCTCGGACAACACGTTGTGGCGCATCAGGATCACGCAGGGGACGAGCATCTGGAAGCTGCGTCCGACCACATTGGACAAAGTCGCCGTCGGGGACGGGCTCTACGCCCGCGGCGCGCGGCTCGCCGACGGCACGCTCGCCGCCGACGCGGTCTGGGTGAACATCGTCAACCTCCAGGTGCACATCGCCGCCCTCAGCCGCAACACCATCCACTTCGACCACCGCGGCAAGCGCGTCGTCGGGCACGTCGTACCCGGCACGTCCGCGGCGGTCTACAACGGGACGCCCGCCATCGGCGACATGTCGATGGTCCAGGTCGGCAAGCACGCCCAGGTCATCGGCGCGTGGCTGCCCGACACCAACGAGATCGAGATCGCCACCCTGCACACTTCCGCCTAGGCACCCGGCCGGGTGCGGCCGGCCGGTCCGCTCACTCGAGGACGGACCATGACTTCGCTGCAACCCATCCTGCTCGCCGCGGTCCTGCTCTGGTCCGCGCGGCTCAAGACTTTCAGCAAGTACGCCGAGTCCAGCGCCCGGCGTTCGCCCCTGGCCCGGCTGCTCGGCGACCGGCGGGCCGTGCCGGCGTACCGGGGCGTGGGGGTGATCGAGGCGGCGGTCGCGGTGCTGCTGCTCGTCCGGCCGTCGATCGGCACCTGGGCGTGCGCCGCTCTCGGCGTCGGCTTCGTCGCGTACCTGGCGTACGGGCGGCTGTTCGCGAAGGAGGCGTCCTGCGGCTGCATGTCGGCCCAGCCGTCGCCGATCCGGGCGCGCAGCTTCCTGCGGGCGTTCCTGGTGATCGCCCTGGCGCTGGTCCCGGTCCCGGTCTCGCTCGCGGGCGCCGGCCTGGTCGTCGCCGAGGCGCTGCTGTTCGCCGCCCTGTCGACCGAACTGGACCGGCACTGGCTGGTGCCGCTGCGCCGGCTCAAGGCCCGGTGGACGCATCCGCTCGCGTCGCCCGGCGACTTCCCCGTTCCCGTCGCGTCGTCCGTGGAACAGCTCCAGCGCAGTTCGGCGTACCGGGAGCTCGCCCCGAGCCTGCGCTCGGACCTGCGTGAGCATTGGGACGAGGGGGAGTGGCGGCTGCTGCTCTATTCGGTGACCCACGCGGGCGTGCCGGCGTCGGTGGTGTTCGCGGTGCCGCGGCTGCGGTACGCGCCCACGGACGTACGCGCGGCCGTCGTGGCGGAGTCGGGGGAGACCCTGGCCACCCTCCACTCCGCCGCCCAACCCGAGTACGCGATCTGAGGTGGAATTCCTTGCGGCCGGCCCCGCGCGGATGTTGACGAGGCGTGACGAAGCCATCGTCCGTTCGTGCGGGGCGGCCTGCCGGAGTGGGTGGACAGAGGTGGACGAGCCGGAATCAATCCGTGGAATGTGTCGGGTATTTGAACGGCCGATGGCGTGACCGTGCCCCGATGGGGGGTTGTGAAGCTCACCGCTCGGCGCGACTCTCGTGGATGGCCGTGTATCGCGTGGCCACGGGGCCGGGGGGAGGGTGCAATGGCTCGCAGCTCCGCCGGGCCCGGTGCCGCCCGGGCGGATGTGCCGGGACACGCCCGGCGCAACCTGTTCCGCTCGATCCGCATCCAGCTCATGCTGCCCGTCGTCATCGCGACCCTGGCGCTGTGGGCGTTCGGCCTGGTCGAGACCCGTCAAGCCGTCGCGACCTCGCGGGCGGCCGGCAATTCCCGGATCCTCGCCGGCGCCCTGACCGCCACCGTGCGGCTCAACCACCAGCTCGAGCAGGAGGTCGCCGAGACCTCGGACCTGTTGCTGCGCAACGGAAAGGGCGAGCAGCTCCTGGTCGCCCAGCAGGCGCGGACCGACGCGGCCCTGGCGGCGTACCAGTCGGCGAGCGAGGCCGCGTCCCGGGTGTCGTCGACCGTGGCGGCCGCCTTCGACCGGGCCCGCAACGAACTCGCCGGCCTCGCCCGCATCCGGGACAACGCGCTGCATCCCCCGGCCAGCCTGGCCAATCCGGACGGCAACTCGCCCGAGGTGGTCTACGACGAGCTGACCCAGTCGCTGGTCTCGGTGGCGGAGAGCATCTCGATCGAACCGGTGTCGCCGGAGCTGATCGCGAACGCGCGGGTGGTCGCGATGCTGGCGGCGGCCGAGCACCGCGGCGCCCAGGAGCGGGCGCTGCTGCGCGACGTCTTCGCCCGCGACCGGTTCATGACCGGCGAACTCGCCCGGCTCGGCCAGCTGCGCGGGTCCGAACTGGACCGCCTGGCCCAGATGCGCAGCATCGCCGACCAGCCGGTCAACGCCCGCTACATCGAGCTCGTCAGCGGCACCGACGTCGACCAGGCCCGGATCATCCTCGATGCCGCGCTGCAGGCCGACTCGAAGCCGTCGGCCCTCGACGTCGACCCGGACACGTGGTACATCGCCCAGACCAACGCCCTGCGCCGGCTCTTCCTGTTCCAGATGGAGATCATCACCACGCTGGAGAACGACGCCGCCCGGATCGAGGCGAGCGCGCGCAACCAGTCGGTGCTCACCTCGGCGCTCACCGCGACGGCGGTGTCGGTCACCTTCACGGCCGCCGTGCTGCTGGTGTCGCGTACCAGCCGGCGGCTGCGCAGCCTGCGGCACACGGCCCAGACCGTCACCGCGGCCGAACTCCCGGCGGCCATCGCGGCGGTCACGGCGGCCCCGAGCCCCGACACGGTACGCGCGGTCGCCAGCGCCTCGGCCGACCGGGCCGACGCGGAGCTGGCCGCCGGCCGGGACGAGATCGGCGAGCTGGCCGGGGCCGTCGGCGCCCTGCACCGCCAGGCCGTACGCCTCGCGGCCGACCAGGCCCTGCTGCGCCTCGACGTGGCCCGGATCTTCGTCGCGCTGTCCCGGCGCGGCCAGACCCTGGTGCACCGGCAGTTGCAGCTGCTGGACGAGTTCGAGCGGATCGAGACCGACCCGGACACGCTCGGCCGCCTCTTCCAGCTCGACCACCTGGCCGCGCGTATGCGCCGCAACGAGGAGAACCTGCTCGTGCTGGCCGGCGCCGACCCGGGGCGTACGTTCGCCGCGCCGCAGCTGCTCAGCGACATCGTGATGGCGGCGGCCTCCGAGATCGAGGAGTACGACCGGATCGACGCGTCCGCGGTCACCGAGGCGTGGGTCGACGCGTACGCGGTCAGCGATCTGGTGCACCTGCTGGCCGAGCTGCTCGAGAACGCCGCGATCTTCTCGCCGCCGTCGACCCGTGTCCAGGTGTCCACGCACCGGACGATCGACGCGCTGACCCTCACCATCTACGACCACGGCATCGGTATCCCTGCCGAGCAGCTGAACCGGATCAACGAGCAGCTGGTCCAGCCCGTGACCCTGACCAGCGAGCTCGCGAGCCGGATGGGCCTGCTCGTGGTCGCCCGGCTCGCCCAGCGCCTCCAACTGCGCGTCGAGCTGCGCAGCGGGGCCAGCACCGGCACCGCCGCCGTGGTCAGCCTGCCGCCACGACTGCTGGCGCCCGCGCACATCGTGCGCCAGCGGCTGGCGGACAAGCAGCAAGCCGAGTCCCGGACGGCCGCGGAGATCCCGCTGCCCTCGATCGGCACCGTCTCCACCCTGCGTACGACCCCGGTCCGGGGTCGCGCTCCGGTCGCGATCGCCGAATCCGGTCTGCCGCAACGGTCACCGGGTGGCGCGCTCGCGCCCGACCTGACCGAGTCCGGCCCGCCGGCCCGGCCGTCCCTGGCGCCCGGCGTACTGGATCCGGAACTGGCCCGGGCCCGGCTGTCCAGCCTGGCCTCCGGCCTTGCCGCAGCCCAGCGGCAGGTCGTTCCGCCGCCCTGGCCCTGAGGCGGCCTCCACCCCGCACCGATCCCCACCATCGCCCGCAGCCGGCCCCGGCCGCGCGGGTGACGCACAGATTGCGAATGACTGATGTCCGAACTGACCGACCGCATCGCCCCCACCGATCCGGCCAACCTCGACTGGTTGCTGACCTCGTTCGCCCGCCGGGTCCCGCACGTCGTGTACGCGCTGGCCGTCTCCGTCGACGGGCTGACCCTCGCCAGCACCGAGGGCCTGCCGCCGGACGAGGCCGACCAGCTCTCCGCCATCACCAGCGGCCTCGTCAGCCTCGTCGTCGGGGCGGCCCGGTGCCTGAAGACCGAACGCGTCCGGCAGACCGTCGTCGACATGGATGGCGGCGTCCTGCTCGTCATGGCGGTCGGCGACCGGGCGCAGCTGGCCGTGCTCGCCTCGCCCGGCTGCGACCTCGGCCAGACCGGCTACGAGACGGCCCTGCTCGCCCAGCGGGTCGCCGCCGCCCTCGAACCCGGCGCGCGCGTACCGGGCCAGCTATGAGAACTCGTCTCGCCGCCCTGCTCGCCGTGGTGCTGTTCGCCGCGGGCGGGTGTGCCCAGGCCAAGCTGGCGCCGCAGCGCTGGCACGGCGGCGAGATCACGATCGGCACCGGGCCGACCAACGGCGTCTTCAACCAGCTGGGCGGCGGGTACGCCGACGTCATCAACCGGCACATGACCGGCTTCGAGGCGACGGCGGTGCCGACGAACGGGGCGGGGGAGAACCTGACCCGGCTGACCAAGGGCGACGTGGACGTGGCGTTCACGTTCGCCGACGTGGCCGCCGACGCCGTGAGCGGCACGGGCGCGTACGCGGGGACGCCATTGCAGATCCGGGCGCTGGGCCGGGTCTTCAACAGCTACACCCACCTCGTGGTACGCAGGAACGCCGGGATCACGAAGATCGAGGACCTCCGCGGGAAGCGCGTCGGTACGGGACCGGCCGGCTCCGGTACCGAGGAGGTGGCGCTGCGGGTGATGGCGGCCGGGAAGGTCGGCCTCGGCGACATCACGCGTACGTCGGCGTCGCTGAACGGGATGACCGACCTCATGCAGCAGAACAAGCTCGACGCGATGTTCTACTCGGCCGGCCTGCCGACCGTCGGCATCACCGCGATGATGAGCCGGCTGCCGGGCCAGCTCGCGCTGCTGCCGCTCGACGGCATCCTGCCCGCCCTGCAGAAGGCCCATCCGGGCGTCTACACGGCCGGTGTGATCCCCAAGGCGGCCTACAACCTGCCGGCCGACGTCGCCACGATCGCGGTGCCGAACATGATCGTGGTGGCCGCCTCGCTGCCGGACGACATCGCGTACCAGCTGACGAAGATGCTCTTCGAGTACACCGACGAGCTGGAGGCGGTGCATCCCGAGGGGAAGAACATCCACAAGGACGTCGGCGCTCAGACCGACCCGGTGCTGCTGCACCCGGGCGCGAAAATCTATTTCGCGGGCGGCTGAGATCGCGTTATGGTGGTGGCATGAATCCTCAGCAGAGCACGACGACGCCGGACCTCCCGGCGTTGTGTTGATCTGCTGACCATGGCTTTCAACGGCTCCGGGCCTTCGCCCGGAGCCGTTCGGCTTTCCGGAACGGGCCCGCGCCGCCCGCATCCAAGGAGAGCGTCATGTCCGACCACCGGCGGCTCGGCCGCGAACTCGAACTCTTCCACTCCGACCCGCTCGTCGGCGCCGGCCTGCCGATCTGGCTGCCCGCCGGGGCCGCCGCGCGGCACGCGGTCGAGGAGTACATCCGCGAGGCCGAGCGTCTCGCCGGCTATCAGCACGTCTACTCGCCGCCCCTGGCCAAACGCGAGATGTACGCGCGCAGCGGGCATCTGGCGAAGTTCGGCGACGACATGTTCCCGCCGTTGTCCAGCGGCTCCGATATGGACGATCACGACGAGGGTGAGCCGCTGATGCTGCGGCCGAGCCTGTGCCCGCATCACGCCATGGTCTTCGCCAGCCGGGGCCGCTCCTACCGCGAACTGCCTCTGCGGATCGCCGAGATCGGCGGCATGTACCGGGCCGAGCGCTCCGGCGTCCTGGGCGGGCTGTCCCGCGTACGCGCGATCTCGCTCAACGACGCGCACGTGTTCTGCCGGCCCGAGCAGGTCGGCGACGAGGTGGCCCTGGTACTGGGGATGATCCGCGAAGCCCAGTCCGTGCTGGGCTTCGCCGCCGACGGCTACCGCCTCTCGCTGCGCGGGGACTCGTTCCTCGGCGAGCCCGAGGTGTGGGACGAGGCCGAAGGGCTGCTCCGCGACGCGCTCGACGCCTGCGGCCTCGCCTTCGAGGAGGCGCCCGGCGAGGCGGCCTTCTACGGACCGAAGATCGACGTCCAGATCTCGGACGCGGCCGGGCGGCCGTTCACCCTCGCCACCATCCAGGTCGACTTCGCGCAGCCGGAGCGGTTCGATCTCGCGTACACCGACAGTGACGGAGTCAAGCGGCGGCCGGTCATGGTGCATCGCAGCGTGATCGGGAGCCTGGAGCGGTTGTTCGCCCACCTGATCGAGGTCCACTCGGGAGCCTTCCCCGCGTGGTACGCCCCGGTGCAGCTCGCGGTGGCGCCGGTGGGCTCCGACCAGGCGTCGGTCGCGCACGCCTTCGCTTCCGGCGCCCTGCGCGCGGGGTTGCGGGTGGAGGTGGTGGAGGACGGATCGCTGGGATCGCGTATCCGGGGGGCCGTGCAGCGGAAGATCCCCTACGTCGCGGTGATCGGGGCGCAGGAGGCGGCCGACGGCTCGGTGTCGTTGCGCCTGCGGGACGGGCGGTCGGTACCGGCCCAGCCGGCGGCCTCGGCGCTGTCCCACATCCTCGACGTGGTCGCCACCCGCTCCCTATCCCTCTGACCCCGCCTTTCCGACGATCTTGCGCGAATGTCCGGACTTTTCGGGCATTCGCCGCGATTTTTGGGACATTCGCGCAAGATCGTCGGAAAGGCGGCTCGGGAGCGGGTCAGCGGGAGGAGAGGTAGCGGAGTCCTTTGCGGAGGTACGCGCGCGGGTTCGTGTCGACGTGGCTCGACCACGCCACGGGGTCGTCGCGCAGATGTGCGTGGTACGCCAGCCCGTACCCGAACATCGGCTCGGTCAGGTAGCCGAGCCGGGACGCCTGCCACCCGGACGATCCGGCGCCGAACTGCAGGGCCGCGTTGGCCGCGAAGATGCCGAAGCCGAAGAAGATCGTCGCGAGATCCGTCAGCGGCTCGTGGTCCCGGCGGTCGGGCGCGATCCGGCCCTCGCCGAGCAGCCGGTGGTGGCAGAACTCGTGCGCGATCGTGGCGACGAGGGCCATCGGCCGGGCGAGCTGGCGTATGTCGATGCTGATGACGCCGAGGCCGTTCTGGATCCGGTACTCGCCCGCGGCGCTGCGGCTCGTGCGGTACGCCCCTGGCAGCCCGGGCGCGGGGTCGTCCGGTTCGGACAGTTCCACCGCGAACGTGGTCGGGTCGACGCCCATGCGGCGCCGGACGAACTCGACGACCCGGCGCAGATCGTCGACCGAACCCGTGTACGTGCCCGGGAAGAAGTCATCGGTGGGCAGGATCAGCTGGCCCCGCAGGGCGGGTTCGCCGAATTCGCGTACCAGCCAGTCGAGGGACTCCTCGATCCAGACCTGCTCCTGCGGGCGTACCGGGCAGCGGGCCGGGAACAGCCTCATGACAGCGCGGGCAGGATGCACGCCGCGCCGGGCACCTCCGCCACGACCGCCGGCGACCGCGGGATTCCGGTCGCCGGGTCGATCCGCAGGGCGGTCACGGTGTTCGAGTCCTGGTTCGCGACGTAGACGAAGTCACCGACGATCTCGAAGTGCCGGGGCCACGCGCCGCCGGTCGGGACGTCGGCCAGCGGGGTCAGCGTCTCCCCGGTCACGGCGAACACCGTGAGGCAGTCGGCGCCCCGGTTTCCCATGTAGACGAACCGGCCGTCGGCCGAGCACCGGATGTGGCTGGGATAGTTCGTCTCCACCGCCGTCACCGTCCCCGGTACGCTGCCCAGCTCGGACAGCCCGCCGGGCCTGACCCGGCAGACGCGTACGCTGGAATCGAGCTCGCCGGCGACGTAGGCGAGACCGTTCGACGGGTGGAAGGCGATGTGCCGCGGGCCGCAGCCGGGCGTGAGCGGGCTGGCGCCGAGCGGCTGGACGGCGCCGTCGGAGCTCAGCGCGTACTCGTGGACGGTGTCGGAGCCGAGGTCGCTGACGAAGAAGGAGCCGCGCTCGGGCCGGTACGCGATCTGGTGCGCGTGCGGGCCGGCCTGCCGCTCCGGGTGGGGGCCGCTGCCGCGCAGGGTGAGCAGGTCGCGGCGGGCGGCCAGGGAGCCGTCGGCGGCGATCGGGTGCACCGAGACGCTGCCGCTGGTGTAGTTGGCGATGATCAGGAATGATCCACTGGGGTCGACCACGAGATGGCACGGGTCCACGCCGCCGGTCCACTCCTCGCCCAGCGCCACCAGCCCCGTCTCGGTACGCGCGAACGCCAGCGCGCCCCCTGTGGACTCGCTCACGGCGTAGAGGCGGTCGCCGGCGGGATTCCACGCGAGGAACGAGGGATCGACTGCCGTCGTCCTCGTGAACGTCTCGACGAGCGCGCCGGTGATCGGGTCTGCATCGAAGACGGCGATTCCCTCGCCGGGTTCGGACGTGTAGCCGCCCACGTAGATCAGCATGCGGCCAGCTTAGTGGGCGACGGTGTCCGGCGCCGTGGCGGTCCAGCTGGCCAGCAGGCCGAGCCGCTCCGCGCTCGCCGATCCGGCCGCCGCCGTGAACACCACCAGCATCTGCTCCGCGTCGCCCGCCGGTGCGAGCGTCTCGTAGGCCAGGTCGAGGTCGCCGACGATCGGATGCCGTAGGAGCTTGCGCCCGAACGTCTTCTCCTTGACCTCGTGGCGCGCCCACAGCTCGCGGAAGAGATCATCCTTCATGGACAGCTCGCCGACGAGCGCCGCGAGCTGCGGATCGTCCGGCCTGCGCCCCGCCGACAGCCGCAGGACCGCGACCGTCTCGGCCGCGACCCGCGGCCACTCGCGGTAGAACCCGCGCGCCGCCGGGTCGAGGAACGCCTGGTAGGCGGCGTTGCGCCGGGTCCACGTCGAGAAACCCAGCACCGCGTCCGCGAGATCGTTCCAGGCCAGCACGTCCATCCGGTGCCCGAGCACGAAGGCCGGCGCGTGCGTCATCAGCTCCACGACCCTGTGCAGACCTTGGCGTACGCGTTGCGGGCCGGCCTTGATCCGAGGACTCTTCACCGGGCGTACCAGGTTGCGCAGGTGGGCCCGTTCGGTGTCGTCCAGCCGCAGGGCTCTCGCGATCGCGTCCAGGACCGCGTCCGACGCGCTGGGGCTGCGGCCCTGCTCCAGGCGTACGTAGTAGTCGACGCTGACCCCGGCGAGCTGCGCGACCTCCTCCCGCCGCAGTCCCGGTACGCGTCGCCGGCCGTATTCGGGCAGCCCCGCCTCGGCCGGGTTCAACCGGGCGCGGCGCGTACGCAAGAACTCTCCGATTTCCTGATCCACCTGATCAGTGTGCCCGGTCGCCCGCGGCTGAACCTGGTACTGCCAGACCTAGGTTGAGTTCGGCCCTGGGTACACCCTGGGAACCGGCAGATGCTTCTCGGCATGACGAACTACGAGAACCTCAGCGGCCGCGTCGCGGTCGTCACCGGCGCGGCGAGCGGCATGGGTGCCGCCACGGCCGACCTGCTCGGCGCCGCGGGCGCGAACGTCGTGCTGCTGGCGCGCCGGGCCGCGGTCATCGCCGAGCGGGCCGAGAAGATCGTGGCGGACGGCGGCCGGGCGCTGGCCGTGGCCACCGACGTCACCTCGCCCGAGGCGGTCGCGTCCGCCGCCGAGCGGATCCGCGCCGAGTTCGGCCGGGTCGACCTGGTGGTCAACAGCGCCGGGGTCATGCTGCCCAACCCGATCGAGGACGGCCGGTCCGACGAGTGGCAGCGGATGATCGACACCAACTTCACCGGCGTCCTCAACGTGATCCGGGCTTTCACGCCCGACCTGCTCGCGGCAGCGGCCGACGGGAAGCCGGCCGATCTGGTGAACATCTCGTCGATCGGGGCGCACGTCGCCTTCCCCACGTTCGCCGTCTACGGCGCCACCAAGGCGGCGCTGACGCACCTGTCGGCCACTCTGCGGACGGAGCTGGGGCCGCGCGGCGTACGCGTGACGAACCTGGAGCCGGGGCTCACGGACACGGAGCTGTCCGACCACATCTCGAACCCGGAGATCTCCGGAATGGTGGGGCAGATGTTCGACGCGCTCGGCGGCCTGTCGGCGGCGGAGATCGCGGACCTGGTCGGCTACATCGTCAGCCGCCCGAAGCACGTCAACCTCCGCCAGGTCATCGTCCTCCCGACGGCGCAGGCCTAGTGAGTGGCCGACGACAGCAGGTCCCGCTCACGCCGGGCCGCGTGAGGCGGAAAGCCGTGACCCGCGGTGTTCGGCAGTGCAAGATCTGCAAGCGCTTGCGCTTGAGGATCTCTGCGCTGACGGGCACCGCATAAGGGGTCGCGGCTTTCCGCCTCACCCGGCAACTCGGCCTAACTACCCTTGGTACTTCGCGATGACTCGGGTGAAGTCCCAGGCGTTCTGGCCGATGCCGCTGCACGTGTCGTCGTTCGGGTAGCCGCCGCCGGCGCAGGGCCGGTCGCGGTTGGCCGACCAGAACGTGAAGCGGGCGAGGTGGTGCTGCTGCGCGTACGCGAGCATGGTGTTGAAATCGGCGACCGTGACGGTCTCGTTGGCGTCGGTGATCCCGTTCATCGACGAGATTCCGGAGTGCCGGTACGCCTGGTCGTCGGTGTAGCCGTAGCCGTTCTTGACGGCGTTCTTGAGGCCCTCGGCGGCCTGGACCGTCAGCGAGCCCATGTTCTGGCCGGCCGCGCCGAAGTCGAACGGCATGATGGTCCAGCCGTCGACGGTCAGGCCGGACGCGTGCGCCCTGTTGATCATCGACGTGTCCGGGCCGGTGCGGTCGCTCGGGAAGGTCACGTACACCGTCAGGTTGGGGTTGTTGGTCTTCACGGTCTTCAGCGCGTCGATCGTGCGCTGCTGGAGCGTGGCGTTGTTGTAGACCGTGCCCTCGATGTCGATGTCGATCGCCTTGAGCGAGTACGCGTTGATCACCTGCTGGTACGCGCTCGCCAGCGCCGAGGCGCTGCTGCACGTCTGTTCCAGCCACGGTCCGCTGGCGCCGCCGAAGCTGATGGCGACGTCACCGCCGGCGCCCCGGATGTTGTTGATCGTGGTCTGGTCGGCGCCGCCGGTGAGCGGCCGGGAACCGTCCCACAGCGGCGTACAGGCGCCGTTGGACAGCATGAACGCCATCGTGAACCACTTGACCCCGGTGGCGGTCATGATCGTGCGGGGGTCGGGCAGGTTGCCCCAGCCCAGGTACGCGTACGGAGCCGCACCCATGGCCGGGTTGCCGGTCGGCGGCGGGGTGGTGGTGCCACCCGGCAGGGTCCACTGCTGGTTGGCGCTGCCGGCGCAGTCCCAGATCTGCAGCCGCGTCCCGTCGGCCGAGCTGGGCCCGGTCGCGTCGAGGCAGCGGCCGGAGCCGGTGTTGACGAGCTGCGTACCCGACTGGGTCCATTTCTGGGCGTTGGTGCCGTTGCAGTCCCAGAGCTGGATCTTCGTGCCGTTGGCCGTGCCCGCGCTGGTCACGTCCATGCACTTGCCGAGCGCCCGGAGCGTGCCGTCCGTGCCGGTGGTCCACGACTGGGCGGCGGTCCCGTTGCAGGTGTACAGCTGGATGGCGGTGCCGTTGGCGGTGCTCGCCGCGGCGACGTCCACGCACTTGCCGCCGTAGCCGGTGATGGCTCCGGTGGCGGCGGACGCCGGGGTGGCCACCGTGAGCAGCGCGCCGGCCATGGCGACCGCGAGCACGGGTAAGGCCACCCGCCGGCGGATACGGGCCGCCGGTAGTTTGTCGTTCATGAGGATGCTCCCAGGGGGCGGTGTGGGGGAAACCGATTTCGATGAGCGCTCGCGCGAAGAGCGGGAGTGCGGTCGGTTGAGCGCTCGCGCGAAGAGCGGGAGTGCGGTCGGTTGAGCACTCGCGCGAAGAGCGGGAGTGCGGTCGGTCGCTCGACGGGCCGGCCGGGCAGTGCCGGTACGCGAGCGAGGGTGCAACTTCGCGGGGAGCCTGGCCCGCCGGGCGAGGTGACCGTCGGCAGAACATCCACGCGCCTCTACTTCGAGACTTATTTCATACCATAAACTCGAAGTGTTCGGGCATCCTGATCTTCCAGGGCTGGTAAGGAGTGCGCACATGGTGGCAAGACGCGCGACGGTGAGGGACATGCGCCGGTCCAATCGCGCCGTGCTGCTCTCGAAGATCTACCTCGACGGCCCGCTGAGCAGGCACGAGCTGACCCAGCTGACGGCCCTCTCGCCGGCCAGCGTCAGTACGCTCGTCGCGGAGTTCCTCGACGAGGGCATCGTCGAGGAGGCCGGCTCGGTCGAGTCCGACGGCGGGCGGCCGCGCGTACTGCTGCAGGTGGCGCCGACCTTCGGGCACGTCATCGGGGTGGACGTCGGCGAGACCCGGGTGACCGTCGAGCTGTTCGACATGTCGATGGCCGCGCTCGCCAAGGCCGACTACCCGATCGAGCGAGCCTCACTGGCCCCGCAGACCACGGTCAAGCACATCCTCGACGGCATCGCGGCGGTCTCCGCCCAGGCCGGCGTCGACCCCGGCGACATCCTCGGCGTGGGCGTCGCCGTCTCCGGCGTCGTGGACTCCGGCGACGACGGTCTCGTCCACGCGCAGACGCTGGGCTGGGACGGCGTACCGCTGCGGTCGATGCTGCGGGCCGGCACCGACATCCCGATCCACATCGACAACGGCGCCAAGACGCTCGGCCAGGCCGAGATGTGGTTCGGCGCCGGCCGGGGCGTCCAGCACGCCGTCATCGCGCTCGTCGGCTCCGGCGTCGGCGCGGCCGTCGTCGCGGGCGGTGCCAGCTACCGCGGCTCGCGGAGCTCCGCCGGCGAATGGGGGCACACGACGATCGCGTACGGCGGCCGCCAATGCCGTTGCGGTGCCAAGGGGTGCCTGGAGGCGTACGTCGGCGCCGAGGGGATCCTGGACCGCTTCCGGGACGCCAACTCCGGCCGGGTCGCCGAGGGCATCGACGAGGAGTCCGCGATCGGTGCGATCATCGCGGCCGCGGAGTCGTCGCGTACGGCGGAGAAGGTGCTGACCGAGACGGTGGGCTACCTGGGCGCGGGCATCGCCACGCTGGTGAATCTCTTCAACCCGGAGCGGATCGTGCTCGGCGGGTGGGCCGGGCTCGCGCTGGGCTCGCGCTGGCTGCCGGAGATCCGCGCGGCGGCGGGGGAGCACGCGCTGCGGCGGCCGTTCTCGCAGACCGAGATCACGCTCTGCCAGCTGGGCCCGGACGCGGTGGCGCTGGGCGCGGCGACCCTGCCGGTGGCGAAGCTGCTGTCCGACGGCGGCGTCCGCGCCGCCCGCGGTGACCTCGACCCCGTCCGCGGCCCCCGCGTCCGCCTCATCACCGCATAACCCCAGCGCGGCCCCCTCCTAGCGACGATCTTGCGCGAATGTCCGGGCATTCCGGGCGTACGCCGCAGAATGCGGGACATTAGCGCAAGATCGTCGGGATCAGGGTGTTACGGGGTGGTCCACTTCTGGTTGGCGGCCACGGTGCAGTCCCAGATCTGCAGCGGCGTGCCGTCCGCGGAGCTGGGGCCGGTGGCGTCGAGGCATTTGCCCAGCGCGCGGATCGTGCCGTCGGTGCCGACCGTCCAGGATTGGGCGCCGGTGCCGTTGCAGTCGTAGATCTGGACCTTCGTGCCGTTGGCACTGCTGCCCGAGGCCACGTCGAGGCACTTGCCCAGCGCGCGGATCGTGCCGTCGGTGCCGACCGTCCAGGTCTGCGCGGTGGAGCCGTTGCAGGTGTAGAGCTGCACCTGCGTGCCGTTGGCGCTGTTCGCGCCGGCCACGTCGACGCACTTGCCGCCGTAGCCGCTGATCGCGCCGACGTGCGAACCGCCGCCGCCGCCCGAGCCCGGCGTACCGGCCCAGGTGAAGGTCGCCGACGTCTTCGTGGGCAGCGAGTAGGTGAAGGACTGGTTGCCCCAGTTCACCTTGATCGACTGCGTGCTCCCCGTGCTGTTGTACGCGATCAGAGCCTTGCTGCCGTCCGGGTTCTTCCACGCCACGTTGGGTACCGAGGTGTTGGCGGTGGAGTCGATGCGTACCGCGCCGGGCTTCACGAACTTGGTGAGGTGGCCCATCGTGTAGTACTCGATGGTGTAGTCCACCTGCCCGCTGCGTGAATCTCCGTTGTGGACGGTGACGAGGCCGGTGCAGGTGCCGCAGCCGCCGTTGTGCGGGCCCATGTTCTGGTCCACGGCGAGGCTCCACTTGATCCAGCTACGGCCCCAGTTGCGGGTGTAGTCGATCAGGTTGCGCATGTCCTCGTCCTGCTGGTTGGCGATCCACGTGCCGCCCGAGTGCTCGGTGTCGTACGCGTTGATCCCGTTCTGGTTGTGCACCGTCGTCTGCTCGGTGACGTTGCCGCCGTAGCCGTGCCACGCGATGCCGCCGAAGTTCGGGTCGTTGCGGATGGCCGTGTCGTTGACGAGCGGGGCGACCCACGTGTCGTAGGTGTCCCAGTTCCAGTCGCCGACCAGCACCTTCGTGTCCAGCCCGTTGCTGTGCAGGGCCGGGAAGAGGCCGTTCTTGAGGAAGTACTGGATGCCGGCCGTGTTCCACTGCATCGACGGGTAGCCGGCGCAGCAGGTCGGCTCGTTCTGCGGGGTCACGTAGTCCACGTGCACGCCCTGTGCGGCGTACCCCTGGATGTACTTCGCGAAGTACTGGCCGTACATCGTGTAGTACTGCGACTGCAGCCAGCCCTGGCTGAAGTTGTTGTTGTCCTTCATCCACGCGGGCGCGGACCACGGCGAGGCCATGACCTTCAGCTGCGGGTTGAGGCTCTTCGCCTGCTTCGTCAGGGCGATCACGTCGACGTCCCGGTTGAGCGAGAAGTCGTTGATGTCGCAGCACGTGTCGTCGTACGAGTAGCTCGACCGGGCCAGGTCCGACGAGCCGAGGACGTTGCGGGTGAAGCTGACGCCGATGCCGTTCGTCGGGCTGTAGAGCTTGGTCATGACGTCGTTCTGAGCCGACTGCGACAAGGCGCCGCTGCCGTGGATGAGCCACGCGGCGGTGTCCGTGAACGAGGCGCCGGCGCCTTCGAACTGCTGGTAGGTGGTGCCCTCGTTGACCGTGATCGTCTGGTTCGCCGAGCCGCTCGTGGCCGCGAAGGCGATCGGCGTCTGCTGCTGCAGGCCCCGGGTGACGGTCCGGCCGCCGGAGTCCGAGGTCGTGGTGAGCCAGATGTTGACCGCTTCGCCGGCCGCGTACGCACCGGGCGGGGGTGCGAACGCCACGGCGGCGAAAACGATGAGGAGCGCCGCACCGAACGGGCGAGCCCCTCTTCTCCGGAAGGACATGCGAGTATGCCTTTCTTCGGGATGGGCCAGTGCCGTCCCACGCCGTTCCGGCCGGCGTCTTGGCGTCGGCGATGGGGCGTACCTCGCGGGAAACCCGCAGCTCGCGGGCACGTCACTGGGTCGGCCGTCGATCGCCCTGCCCGGCGTACATCAACGGCAGTCAACTGATGGCGAAACTGTAAACACGGTGTTCTGAACAAGTCAACGCTTGACAGCCAGGTTGATCAGAACTTAAATCGCATCACGAAATAAGCCCTGACACGTCCCCGTCCCCGGGCTGCCCCTGAAGGGAAGTATTGATGCGCACCATGCATAAGGTCGGCATCGCGGTGATCGCCACCGCACTGGCCGCCACCACCGCCGCGTGCGGTTCGAGCAACGACTCCGGATCCAGCTCCGGTGGCAAGATCAAGCTGACTATTTCGACGTTCGGTGAGTTCGGGTACAAGGATTTGTACACCGAGTATCAGGCGTCGCACCCGAACATTGAGATCGTGGAGCGGGTCACGAAGACCGAGGATGCGCAGAAGAATCTGGCGGCGCATCTGGCGACGGGTTCGGGGGCCGCGGATATCGAGGCGATCGAGGAGGGCTGGATCGGTCAGTTCACCGCGCAGCCGTCGAAGTTCTATAACTGGGCTGATTATGGTGGCTCGGAGATCAAGTCGCAGTGGCCGGCGTGGAAGTGGCAGCAGGCGACGGCGGCGTCGGGTGAGACGATCGGTCTGGGTACGGATGTCGGTGGTATGGCGATGTGCTACCGGCGGGATCTGTTCCAGCAGGCGGGTCTGCCGGCGGATCGGGATGCGGTGTCGAAGTTG
>NZ_AUAX01000046.1 GCF_000428945.1 Hamadaea tsunoensis DSM 44101
GATGCTTCGCCCCACTGTGCTGGCAGTGGAGTCCCCGGAGCGCAGCGATAGGGGCGCAACGGTCTCCCGCGGGAGGAGCGGAGGCGAGATCGACGAACCCGGGACAAAATGCTGTTAAAGGGCGTCAATTCCAAGGTGGGCGGTTGCGGAGGATGTTCCAGAGCGCCAGGGTCGTCTGGCGGAAGCCGGGGACCCGGCCCACCGCGCCCGGCGCCACGGTCCCGCGGGGAAGTCGGACCCGGAGCACGTCGGAGAGCGCCTCGAAGACCAGGGGCGGCTCCAGCTCCAGGGCTTCGCCGTCGATGCCGACCGGGACCGGTGCGCCCGACTCGACCGTGAGGCCGGACGCCGTCCAGGACTGCACCGCGAGCGGGCGGGCGCGTACCACGAGGATGCCGAGTTCGCCGGTGTCGATGCGGGGGCGGCCGCCGAGGGCGACCGGGGTGGCGACGGCGTACGGGTTGTTGGAGACGAGGATGAGGGCCGCCGAATCGTACGGTTCGCCGTCCGGGCCGGCGAACCGCAGGTCGAAGGGGGCGGCGTCCGCGCCGAGCAGGTCGGGCAGCATCGTGGCCGCTGTGAGCAGTTTGGCCTCGCGGTACTCCTGCGCCTGGACGATCATCGCGTACGCGCCGAGCGAGACGTTGTTGACGAACACGCGGCCGTTGACGCTGCCGAGGTCGATGCGCCGCTCGACGGCCCGGCCGAAGCCGTCCAGGGCCCGGACCGGGTCGGTCTTGTCGAGGCCGAGATCCTGCGCGAAGTGGTTCCGCGTCCCCGCCGGTACGCACACGAACGCGACTCCGTGCCGCCGGGCGACGTCGGCCACGAGTGCCTGCGAGCCGTCCCCGCCCGCTATGCCGATCGCGGTGGCTCCGTCGCGTACGAGGGAATCGGCCAGCTCTTGAAGATCCTGGCCGGGGGTGAGCGTCTCGACCCGGATGCCGCGGCGGCGGGCGCGGGCGGCGAGGGCGGGATCGGCGCCGCCCGAGGCGGGATTGACGATGAGGACGGGCTTGAGCGCGGCCTTGACGGAGACGGCGACGGGCGGTGGGCCGGTGTCGGGGGCGAGCGGGCGGTGGCGGCCGATCGCGGCGCGGGCGAGCGCGACGGAGGCGACGGAGAGCACGATCACGGTGATGACGCCGGCGAGCGCGGTCAGGCCGAGCAGCCAGCCGGCGGCGGTGAGGCAGGCGACGGCGAGCGCGAGTCCGAAGATCCGGCGCGCACCCCGGTTCACCAGGGCGAGCCAGCCCGACAGGACCGCGCCGGCCACCGCGACCAGGGTCACGGCGAGCGCGAACGGGTGTCGCAGGAGGACCCAGCCGACGGCGGCGATCGCGCCCGCGAGGGCGAGCAGCGCGCCGACGGCGGCGAGGCGGTTACGCAGCGGAGGCGGGCTCACGGTCGTAGTCTCGCAGAATGGACGCAGAACGCGAGCCGATCGACGTACCGAGGGAGATCGTGACCGAGCTGGACCACGTGGACCGGCTGGTCTACGCGGCGGTGGCCGGTTCGAAGACCCCGACCATCGACGACGGCCTGCGCCGGCTGTCCAACGCGGCCAACAACTCCCGGCTGTGGATGGGGGTCGCCGCCGGGCTGGCCCTGTTCGGGCCGCGCGGCCGTCGCGCCGCCGCGTCCGGGCTGATCGCGATCGCGGCCACCTCCGCGCTGACCAACCTCCTCCTCAAGACCACCGTGGTACGCAGCCGCCCCGATCGCGCCTCCGCCGCGGTGGCCCGGTCCCGCCACGTACGCATGCCGGAGTCGACGTCGTTCCCGTCCGGGCACTCCGCGTCGGCCTTCGCCTTCGCGACCGCGGCCGGCGACGCGCTCCCGATCGCGACCGTGCCATTGCACGCCGTCGCGGGCGCGGTCGCGTACTCGCGGGTCCACACGGGAGTGCACTATCCCGGGGACGTGGTGGTCGGCTCGTTCGTCGGCTTCATCGTCGGCACGGCGGTCAACGCCGCCTTCAAGATCGTCCCAAGACGTCGTTGAGGTCGTAGGAGACCGGCTCGTCGAGCTGCTCGAACGTGCACGACTCCGGGGTCCGGTCCGGGCGCCAGCGGGAGAACTGGGCGGTGTGGCGGAAACGCGTACCCTCCATGTGGTCGTAGCGGACCTCGACGACGCGTTCGGGCCGCAGCGGCGTGAAGGACAGGTCCTTGCCCGCGTTCCACCGGCTGTACTCCGAGCCGCGCGGCGGCCGCTCGCCCTCGTGCTGGGCGGCCCAGTTCCACGGGTGCCCGTCGAACGTGGTCACCAGCGGCTGGAGCTCCTCGAAGAGGCTGATCCGCCTGGCCATCGGGAACGCGCCGATCACCCCCACGCTGGCCAGCCCGCCGTCCGCCTGGTAGAGCCCCAGCAGCAGCGACCCGATCCGGTCCGGCCCGCTCGTGTGCACGCGGTAGCCCGCGATCACGCAGTCCGCCGTCCGCTCGTGCTTGATCTTGAACATCGTGCGCTTGTCGGGTTCGTAGAGCCCGTCGAGGGGCTTCGCCACGAGACCGTCCAGCCCGGCCCCCTCGAACTGGTGGAACCAGCGTCCGGCCAGCTCCCGGTCGGTTGTCGCGGGCGTGAGGTGGATCGGCGGCCGCGCACCGGCGAGCGCCTGGACGAGGGCCTGCCGCCGCCGCGCGAACGGCCACTGGGTCAGGTCGTCGTCGCCCAGCGCCAGCAGGTCGAAGGCCACGAAACTCGCCGGGGTCTCGGCCGCCAGCTTGGCCACGCGGCTCGCCGCGGGATGCAGCCGCAGCTGCAGCGCCTCGAAGTCCAGCCGCACGCCGCCGGGAGCGACCAGGATCAGCTCGCCGTCGACGACGCAGCGCTGCGGGAGGTTCGCCTTCACGGCCTCGACGACCTCCGGGAAGTACCTCGTCATCGGTCGCTCGTTGCGGCTGCCCAGCTCGACCTCGTCGCCGTCGCGGAAGACGATGGTCCGGAACCCGTCCCACTTCGGCTCGAAGCTCAACTTCCCGTCAGGGATGCCTTTGACGGCCTTCGCCAGCATGGGGGACACAGGCGGCATCACAGGCAGCTCCATGCCCACCATTCTGCTCCCGCTGTCCAGGTTCAAGATCCCTATCCGCTGGAATCACGGGCGGGAGTCCAGATGAGGGGGAGGTCGAAGGCGGGGAAGAGGCGTTCGTCGAACGTGGTCATCTCCACCACCTTGTCGCCTTCGACCCGCAGGACGTCGATCTTGAACGCCCGGTACGCCGAGTCGCCCCACTTGCGCAGATAGCTGGCGGCGGCCGGCATCCGGTTGGCGCGGACCGGGACCAGTTTCCAGTCGCCGATGCTGCCGTCCCCGAAGGCGTTGCGGAGCAAGGGTTCCACCGTGGCGTACCCGTCGAAGAGCATGGGCAGGGGCGGCATGGTGACGCGGATGTCCTCGCGGAGCAGGGCGAGGGCGGCTTCGGCGTCCGCGCGCTCGTGGGCGTCGATCATCCTGCGGAGGAGGTCGCGCTCGTAGGCGCTGGGCGCGGCCGGGGCCGGGCGGTGCCGGGCGAGGGTCGCGCGGGCGCGCTGGAGGGCGCTGTTGGCGGCGGCCTCGGTCAGGTCGAGGGCGGCCGCCGTCTCGCGGGCCGGCCACGCGAGGACGTCCCGCAGGATCAGGACGGCCCGCTGGCGTGGCGGCAGCAGCTGGATCGTCGCCAGGTACGCGAGCTCGATCGTCTCCTTCGCGACGACCACGGCGTCCGGCTGGTCCTCCGCCGGGGCGGCCTCGTCGAGCAGCCGGTCCGGGTACGGCTGCAGCCACGGGATGTCCGCATAGGACCCCGCCGCCGGTACGCGCCGCTTCCTGGCCCGGATGAGGTCGAGCGTGGTGTTCGTGGCGATCTTGTACAGCCAGGCCCGGTAGTTCGGGCCGCCGTCGAAGCCCGCCCGGTGCCGCCAGGCGCGTACGAGGGTGTCCTGCAGGGCGTCCTCGGCGTCCTCGAACGAGCCGAGCAGGCGGTAGCAGTGGATGTGCAGCTCGCGGCGGTGCCGGGCGACGAGGCGGCCGAACGCCTCCTCGTCCCCGGCGGTCGCGGCCGCGATCAGCGCGAGATCGCTCACCCGCTCCACGGTAGCCGCGGTCACAGCACCAGCCCGCATGTCACGTTGACGATGGTGCTGGTGATGCCGGCGGCCCGGTCCGAGGCGAGGAACGCCGCCGTGTCGGCCACCTGTGCGATCTCGGGCGCCCGGCGCAGCGCGGCGGCCTGGCCGATCATCTGCTTGACCAGTTCGGGGTCGGGCGCGTTGTCGCCGCCGACCGCCCGGAGCTTCGCCGGTGTCAGCGTCTCCGAGACCGCCGCCGTCCAGATCCCGGCGACGCGTACGCCGGCCGGCCCCACCTCGGCCGCCAGGTAGCGCATGAAGGTCTCCAGCGCCGCGTCGGCCGGACCGGTGCCGCCCATGCCGGGCGCGGTGCCCTGCGAGGAGCCGCTGGTCAGGTGCAGGATCACGCCGGAACCCTGCTCGGCCATCCGGCGGGCGGCCGTGCGGGCGGTGATGAAGGCGCCGAGGATGCCGTCGGTCACCGGGCGGGCGAAGTCGGCGGCGGCCATCTCCAGCAGCGGCCGGCCCTGGACGTCGCCCCGGGCGGCCAGGTTGAAGGAGACGTCGACGCGGCCGACCGAGTCGACGTGGGCGGCGACGGCGGCCTCGTCGAGCACGTCGAGCACGGTCGTCGCCACCGTGCCGCCGTCGGCCCGGATCTCGCCGGCCAGCTTGTCCAGCACCGCGGCGTTGCGGCCCGCCACGAAGACGGCCGCGCCCTCCCGGGCGAACGTGCGTGCGATGCCGCCGCCCAGGGCGCCGCCGCCGTAGATGATCACATTCTTGTCGCTCAGCAGTCGTGTCGTCATGCTCATGGAACGCCGGGCCGGACGCGTACTCATCGGTCCTCCGCGAAGATTCTGGAGAAATTCCGCGGGGGAAATGTCGTAGGCACGGTGGAGGCTGGGGCCGTGACCGTCACAGAAGAGGCGCCGGCCGCCCCGGTGACCCACGCCGGCGGGCTGTCGATGCCGCAGGGCGTGGCGCTCTACGTGGGCGCCGTCCTGGGTACCGGCGTGATCGCGCTGCCCGCCCTCGCCGCCCGCGCCGCCGGCCCGGCCTCCCTGCTCGCCTGGCTCGGCCTCGTCCTCGCCTCGATCCCGCTGGCCGCGACGTTCGCCGCGCTCGGCGCCCGCCATCCCGACGCGGGCGGCGTCTCGACCTACGCCCGGCGCGCGTTCGGCCCCCGGGCCGCGGCCCTCGTCGGCTGGTGGTTCTACGCCGCGGTCCCGGCGGGCGCACCGGCCGCCGCCCTCTTCGCCGGCGGCTACGTCACCGCTGCCTTCGGCGGGGGCACCACGACCACCTACCTCACCGCCGCCGGCCTCTTCCTCGCCGTCGGCCTGGCCAACTACTTCGGCGTACGCGTTTCCGGGCGGGTCCAGCTGGCGCTGGCCGGCGTACTCGTGGTGCTGCTCGTCGTGGCGACCGTCGCCTCGCTGCCGCACGCGGACCTGGGCAATCTGCGGCCCTTCGCGCCGCACGGCTGGGCCGCGGTCGGGTCGGCCGCCGCGCTGCTGGTCTGGAGCTTCGCGGGCTGGGAGGCGGTGACGCACCTGGCCGCGGAGTTCCGCCGGCCGGCCCGCGACCTGCCCCGGGCGACGGCCGCGGCGATCGTGGTGGTCGGCGGCCTGTACCTGGCGATCGCGACGGCGAGCATCCTCGTGCTCGGCCCGGCGGCGGGCGACTCCGACGCGCCCCTGGCGGAACTGCTGGCGCGCGGCCTCGGCGGGCCGGCGAAGGCGATCGGCGCGGTGGTGGCCGTGCTGCTCACCCTGGGCGTGATGAACACGTACTTCGCGGGCGCGGCGAAGCTGGGTTCGGCGCTCGGCCGCGACGGCGCGCTGCCGGCCTGGCTGGCGCGCGGCTCGCAGGCCGGCTCGATCCCGCGGCGCAGCCTCGGCCTGACCATGCTCGTCGCGCTGCTCGGCTGCGCGGTCGTGGCCGTGACCGGCGTGGGCACCGGACCGCTCGTGCTCGCCACGACCGGCTGCTTCGTCGCCGTCTACGCGGTCGGCACCGCCGCCGCGATCCGGCTGCTGCCGCGGCGTACGGCGGGGTGGTGGACGGCGGTCGTCGCGCTCGTGACGGTGGGCGTCCTCATCGTGACGACCGGGCCCTATCTGGTCTGGCCCGTGGTCGTCGGCGTCGCGGCGCTGATCTACGTCCGCCGCAGGAATGTCATCGTGTGATCGAGCCGGTACCGTGTGCGCGTGGGCGGCTACGGACTCCAGCTGATACTCGTGTTCTTCCTCATTCTCGTGAACGCGGCGTTCTCCGGCAGTGAAATGGCCCTGGTGTCCTTGCGGGACAGTCAGATCCAGCGGCTGGAGAGCAACTCCCGGGGCGGCCGCGTGCTGGCCAAGCTGGCGCGCGACCCGAACCGGTTCCTCGCGACCATCCAGATCGGCATCACGACGGCCGGCTTCCTCGCCTCCGCGGCGGCCGCGGTCTCGCTGGCCGAGCCGCTCGTGAAGGCGTTCGCGTTCCTCGGGTCCGCGGCCGACGCCGCGGCGATCGTGGTCGTCACCCTGGTCCTGACGTTCGTGACGCTGGTGTTCGGGGAACTCGCGCCCAAGCGGATCGCGATGCAGCGGGCCGAGGGCTGGGCGCTGTTCGTCGCGCGCCCGCTCGACTGGCTGTCGTCCGCCACCCGCCCCGCCGTCTGGCTGCTCGGCCGGTGCTCGGACATCGTCGTCGGGCTCTTCGGCGTCGACCCGGCCGCCGGCCGCGAGGAGATCTCGGTCGAGGAGATCCGCGATCTCGTCGTCGCGCAGCGGCATTTCAGCCCCGAGCAGCGCACGATCATCGCGGGCGCCTTCGACATCGCCGACCGTACGCTGCGCGAGATCATCGTGCCCCGTCGCGAGGTCACCTACCTGCGGGCCGATCTGCCCGTGGCCGAGGCGCTGGGCCGGCTCGCCGATTCCGGGCACTCCCGGGCGCCCGTCTGCGGTCCCGAAGGGCTCGACGACGTCGTGGGCGTCGTGCACCTGCGCGATCTGCTGGGCGGCGACCCCACCCAGGCCGTACGCGACCGGGCCCGCGAGCCCCTCTTCGTCCCCGAGACGCTGACGGTGTCGCACGCGATGCGGCAGATGCGTACGGAGCGGCAGCAGCTGGCCCTCATCGTCGACGAGAGAGGGGCGATCGACGGCATCGTCACGATGGAAGACCTCGTCGAGGAGGTCGTCGGCGAGATCTACGACGAGACCGATCCCGACATCGAATCGGCGATCACCGAGCCGGACGGCGCGTACCTGGTGCCGGGCAGTTTCCCGCTGCACGACCTGCCCGACCTCGGCATCGACAGCGCCCGGTTCGAGGACGCCGACTACACCACCGTGGCGGGGCTGGTCCTCGCGCACCTCGGCCAGATCCCGAAGCAGTCCGGCGACATCGTGTCCCTGCCCGGGCTGACCTGCGAGGTCATGGCGATCCGGGGCCGGGCCATCACCCAGGTGCGCCTCCGCCGGACGAAGAGCCGTTAATCGATCATGCAGGGCGGGTACGCTCCCGCCGTGCCCGCTTCCATCCGCCAGTACACCGTGGACGGTCTCGACGATGTGCAGGTCGTCGCCATCATCGGTGATCTGGACCTCGACTCCGCCGCCCAGCTGCGGGAGGCCCTCGCCGGCCTCGTCGAGCGCGGTGTGACGCGTATCGTCGTCGACCTCGGCGACCTGCGGTTCTGCGACTCGACGGGGCTTTCGGTCCTGATCACCACCCAGCTGCGGTGCCGCCGTGACGGAGGATTCCTCCGCCTCGCGGCGCCCGGCCCGGCCATGCGCCGCCTGCTGGCGGTCGTCGGCGTGGCCGACCATGTGACGGCCTTCGAGACGGTACGCGCCGCCGCGAGCGCCGACCTGTCCCAGCAGCTGCGCCCGTACGCCTAGAAGAGACCGGAGACAGGCGGTGGACCGGGCTCACCGGTCCACCGCCTCATGCCCCGTCGCGGCAGCGGGGACGACTGCCCCACCGTCCCGCGCCGCCGACGGGCCGCTTGTCAGAATCCTTGGAACGGGTTCAGAAGACCGACCATCCCGACATCGAAGTGAAATGATCGAGTGCCTCGATCGCGGCGATCGAGTTGCCCGACCGGTCGAGCCCGGGTCCCCAGGCGCAGATCGCGCCCCGGCCCGGTGCGATCGCGAGGATGCCGCCGCCGATCCCGCTCGTGGCGGGCAGTCCGATGCGGTGCGCCAGATCGGCGCTGGCACCGTAGAGGCCGGAGGTCAGCATCGTCGCGTTGATGCGCCGGGTGTCCGCTTCGGACAGCAGCCGGCTGCCGTCCGCGCGTACGCCCCGCCGGGCCAGGAACAGTCCGGCGAGGGCGAGATCCCGGCACGAAGCCGCGACCGCGCTCTGGCCCACATAATGTTCGAGCACCATCCCGATCGGGTGGCGCAGGTTGCCGAAGGCCGCGACGAGCTGGGCGATGGCCGTGTTGCGGTGGCCGTGTTCCAGCTCGTCGGCGACGATCTCCTTGTCGAGCTCGACGCCGGGATTGCCGGACTCCGAGCGGATCAGGTCGAGGACGGCCTGGCACGCCGCCCCGCCCGCGACGGCCAGCAGCCGGTCGACGACCACAAGCGCGCCGGCGTGCAGGAAAGGATTGCGCGGTACGCCGAACGCGGCGTCCAATGCGGACAGTGAATGCGGCGGCCGGCGGCCCATGCGCCCCCACGAGACGGCACCGTCGTGCGACACCACGAGGGCGAGGGCGAAAGCCTTGGTGATGGACTGCGCGGAGAACGGGACGAGCCAGTCGCCCGCGCCGAAGACCTCCCCGTGCACGGTCGCGACGGCGATGCCGAAGCTGCGCTCGTCGACTTCCGCGAGAGTGGCCACGTCGGGCGACAACCGGCCGGAACCGAACCACGGCCGGGTGGCGGCGTACGCGGAGTCGAGGATGGCCTGCACCCGTCGCTCCCTTCCGCCGCGCCTGCCCGGTGAGGACGGTGGTGACGGCGGGGGCCCCGCACCGGGCGACCCGCCGTCCCCGTCCGGCCACCGGGATGGTGGTGGCCGGCCCCCCATGGGAACGCCGATCCCCTAGCGTTCCCATGTGTTCCTCGCCCCATCAGCGTGCGGGATGGGCGACCCTCTGGGAAACGGCTGAACCCCTTGCACGTCCCTTGCGTGCCCCTAGGGCCTGTCTCCCGGATCATTCGCGGCCCGTTGGCGGCCTCAGACGACGAGATCCGGGAGACAGGCCCTAGGTCCGCAACGGGTCCTGGCCCTCCGCCGCCAGCAGGTCGTGGAGGTTCGTGAGGATCGGGGCCCAGCCCTGGCGCCATCCCTCCACGTCCTGCGGCCGGGCCAACTGGTCGTGGTGCAGGATCAGGCGTACGCCCTTCTCGGCGGGTTCCAGGTCGAACGCCACCCGGGTCGTGTGGCCGTCGCCGGACGTCTGGCGGAACGAGTAGGCCAGGCGGCGGGGTTCCTCGTATTCGAGCACCTCGCCGGTGTCGGTCACGGTGTCGGAGTCGCCGTCGTGGAAGCGTACGGGGGAGCCGATCTTCCAGTCGGATTCGATGCGGCGGTCGAACCAGTAGCGCCGGGTGATCTCACCTTGGGTCAGCGCTGCCCAGAGCCGCTCCGGTGTCGTCGGAATCTCGTCTTCATATACGAACTTGGTCATATCGTCATCTTCGTCCGCTTGTGGCGACCTCGCAGCACGGCGGCCGGCGGCGCGAGGCACACTCGATGGGGAACAACCGAAAACGAGGAGATCACATGTCGGTCAGCGAGACCGTCCCGGCCAGGTCGGCCGCCCGCAGTCTGCGCCCGGTGCTGTTCGGGCTCGCGCTCCTCACGGTGCTCGGGCTGCTGTTCGGCGTACCGTGGTGGATCATCACCCAGGCCTGGCCGGCGCCGGTGAGCGTGGTGGGCACGGTGGTCTTCGCGGTGGCGCTGCCCGCGATGCCCGCCCTCATGTTCCTGGGGCACGGCCCCAGGCAGTGGGACGCCGCGGCCCGCGCGGGCGACAAGCTGGTCGGCATCATCTGGGTGCTCTTCACCTGGTCGGTCATCGGCGCCGTGGCCCGGATCTTCGTCGCGCCGAAGATCGTCGCGGTCGCCGTGCTCGCCGTCGCGGTCGTCCTCCTTGCCTACGGGTACGCCGAAGCGATGCGTACGCCCCGCATCCGCAAGGTCGACGTGGTCCTGCCGAGGCTGGGCGCCGGACTGGACGGGATCAAGGTCGCGCTGATCACCGACACGCACTACGGCCCGATCAACCGGGCGAAGTGGTCGCGGAACGTGGCCGCCGCCGTCAACGAGCTGGAACCGGACATCGTCTGCCACACCGGAGACATCGCCGACGGTACGCCGGTGCAGCGCGCCGAGCAGTCCGCCCCGCTGGGCACGATCCGGGCCGCGTACGCGCGGGTCTACGTGACCGGCAACCACGAGTACTTCGCCGACGCGCAGGGCTGGCTGGACCGGATGACGGAACTGGGCTGGGAGGCCCTGCACAACCGGCACATCCTCGTCGAGCGGGGCGGATCGACGCTGGTCGTCGCCGGTGTCGACGACTACACGGCGGCCGGATCGGGCCTGCCCTCGCACCGCCAGGACCACGCCGCGGCGCTCGCCGACGTGGCCGCCGACCAGCCGGTGCTGCTGCTCGCCCACCAGCCCAAGCAGATCACCCGGGCGGTGGAGGCCGGCGTCGACCTGCAGATCTCGGGGCACACGCACGGCGGGCAGATGTGGCCGTTCCACTACCTGGTGAAGGTGGACCAGCCGTCGGTGCAGGGGCTCACCCGGCACGGCGAGCGTACGCAGCTCTACACGTCGCGGGGGACCGGGTTCTGGGGGCCGCCGTTCCGCATCTTCGCGCCCTCGGAGATCACCCTGCTCACCTTGCGGTCCGCCTAGGGCAGCGCGTCGGTGAGATGAGCCAAGCCGTACGCCAGCCGGCGGAAGTAGGTCGCCCGCGACAGGTGCAGCCGGTGCGCGAGAAGATCGTGGCCGCCGGCCCGGCGTACGAAGTAGAGATCGAGGATCCGGCCGGCCTCGGCGTCCTCCGGTTCGGGGGACGCCGCCAGGGCGCTGATGAGGGCGACGAGCAGCCGGGCGAGCGCCTCGGGGGACCCGGCCCGCTCGGCGAGAGGTGAGGACGCCAGCCGCGCGGGCACCCGCAGGTTGGTCAGCGCGTCGCGGACGGCTTCTTCGCGAGGGCGGCGCCCGCCCAGCCGGGTCAGCCACGCGGACAGGGAGTCCGGGGCGAACCGCCGCGTGTAGACGGCGCTGCCGCGCCCGCACCGGTAGACGTCCGACCGGGTCTCGCCGAGCCGGCGCAGCCCGAACCGCGCGGACATCTGCTGGTAGGGCAGGAACGGCGTCGACACCACGAGCCGGCCGGCCGTGATCGCCGACGACAGGATCTCCCGGACGAGCATCGGCTGCGTGCGCGCGTACGCGGGGCGGATGGCCATCATGCCGACGACGAGACCGGGTTCGCCCGACGACAGCAGGCCGGGCGCGTACTGCTGCAGGAGCGGGTCCAGGACGGGCAGGTCCGCGTCGAGCTCGGTCAGGTTGACCATCCCGATCGGACGGTCCTCGCCGTCGACGGCCAGCCGGAAACCGTGCGACCGCCCGGCCAGCCACAGCCCGAGCATGCGATCCGCCCGGCGCCGGGTCAGCCCCTCCGCGGCCGCCCAGATCCGGACCAGCTCGCCCAGCGCGTCCGCGTCCTGCGTCCCCGCGGCACGTACGCGTACCGGCCCGGGCGCCTCGGCGAACAGATCACGGCGTACGCGCGGGGCGCCGGACAGGTACAGCACCTGATCGGCCAGGCGGGCACGCAGCACGGGGTCCTCGGTCCGGCCGAGCTGCCGGTACCGGGTCGCGACCGTCCGGGCGGCCGCCTCCGCCCGCCGAGCCGGATGCCGCCACGTGTACGCGAGCTCGAACAGCGTCCGGAACGGCTCGACGACGCTCAGCCCGTGCGGTTCGTCGCGTACCACGCTGAGGTCGCGGAGCCGGTCGAAGGCGTCGGCCGGCAGGCGTACCAGGTCGGCGAGGAGATCCGCGTCAGCGCCGTCCACCGTGGAGATCACGGGCAGGGCGGCGGCCAGCCGGGGACGGATCTCCGTGGCGAGGCGGCGCAGGACCTCGGCACACGCGGCGTCGGCCAGCGCCCCGGGCACGCGTACTCCCGCGCGGCAGGCCCGGGCCAGCACGTCCGCCAGGAGAGGCAGGCCGCCCGCCAGGCGTACGACGAGATCGGGATCGTCGAGATCCGCGCAGAGCGAGCGGATGTCGGCGTCGGACCACGGCGTGAGCTCGACGACCTCGAGGCCGGACTGGCCGAGGGGGCGACGGCTCTCCCGCGCGAGGCCCGGGAAAGCGGCCAGCAGCCGGCTCTTGCCGACGCCGAGCGGACCCGTGACATTGACCGAGACCGGGCCGCTGGCCTGCGCCAACACTGTGAGCCGGGCCAACGCCTCGTCGCGATGCAGCCGCACGGAGGGCGAGACTACCATTGATGAGACTTGATTGATACCGCGCCGCGCGTCGATCCTCCTAGCGTCGGATGCATGACCATCACCCGCATCCTCGCCGCCGCGGTGCTCGGCGCCGGCAGCCTCGCGTTCCTGTCCACCCAGCCGGCCAACGCCGCCGTGAACCCCGCCAACTGCACGTGGGGCTACAACCTGTCGATCAACCAGGTCTCCGCGACCTGCTTCGACCCCGTCCAGTCGAACTGGTACCTGCGGCTCGGCTGCGACCGTTTCGACGGCCGCCACCTCAACATCAACGGAACCCTCGTCTACGGTCCCGGCACGGGCACCTCGATCGCCCGCTGTCCTGCCAACACCGAGATCGTCAGTGAGACCATCATCAATCTCTGATGGTGCGCGGGGGCGCTACCGTGTAAGCGGAGGGCGCCCCCATGATCACTTACTATCGCGACCCGACCGTACTGGTGACGTCGGCGTACGTGCAGGTGGAAGGGCGCGCCTGGCGCCTGAGTGAACTCGAGTACGTCTGGCACCGCGAAGCACCCCCGACCTGGCGCGTACGCGGCCGCACCGCCAGTCGCGGCCTCCTCAACACCGCCATGATCCTCGTCGGGATCCTCGGCTTCGTGCTGCTCATCGCATTCCTCGCCGCGGGGTACACCGAGGCCACCTCGGTCGGCGGGGTGCCACGGTCCACATTGCTGCTCCTCGCGGTGGTACTCATCCTGATCGGAGTGGGAGTGCCGGTCTGGGAGTGGGCGCTGCACCGGGTGGACGAGAGCTATGACAAAGGCGATGCGATCTACGAGATCTGGGCGCAGGTGGACGGGCGGTCGGTCCTGGTGCTGCGGCTGGCGGACCTGACGCGCTTCGGCCAGATCTATCGTGCACTCGAACGAGCGTTGGGCGGATGATCGCCGCTTTGCCTTTGCCGCTCCTTGCCTTTGCCGCCTTGGTGCCTTGCCGCCTTGGTGCCTTGGTGCCTTGCCTTTGTCGCGACTGTCCGACTTGTGCACCCGAGTATCCGACGATCTTGCGCGAATGCCCCGAATCTCGTCCCGTGTACCCGAATTGCCCGGACATTCGCGCAAGATCGTCGCTGGTGTTGAGGGTCAAGGGCGGCGCTTCGGCTCGGCTCGGTCGGGCTCGGCTCGGTCGGGTTCAGCTTGGTCGGGTTCAGCTTGGTCGGGCTCGGCTTGGTCGGGCTCAGTTTGGTCGAGCTCAGTGTGGCCCGGTTGGGCTTTGTCGCGACTGTCCGATATGGGTGGCGGGGACCATCTTCGATGGCGCGATCGTGTGACGCTATTCCGGCAACGGAGGCTGATTGGCCTTGATCGTGTAACGCCATCTCGGCAGGAGAGCGCTTTCGTGCCGGAATAGTGCTACATGATCAAGGAGGTGGCCTCGATCATGCTGGGCCCGTGGTCAGGCCGTCCCGGACTTTGTCGCGACTGTCCGATACGGGGGTTGGGTGGGCCGGCTCGCTGGTGATCGTTTGCGGCTGGGATGTAGTTTTCGGGCCTGTTCCCTCGATCCACTACGGCTGGGATGTAGGTAGGGGGCGGTCTGCCGCATGTGGAGCGCTGTGAATCTTGGGCGAGGGGCGGGTTTGACATCTCTACCGCTGTGGATCACGCTCAAGCTGCTTGATCGTCGGCTTCTCCCGTGGTGTGGGAAGGATCTTCCGGCGGGTGGGCCGGGGTCGCCGATTTCTTGATCGATGACGGGTGGGGTGTAAATCCGGCCCGATCTGCATGATCGTTTACGCGTCAGGTGTAGCTGAGGGCGGTCAGCGTGCTCCAGAACCGTAAACGATCATGCGATCGGTGGCCGTTTTACACCTGAGCCGTAAACGATCACCCCTCCGGCCCGCCAGCGAGCACCCATATCGGACAGTCGCGACAAAGGCCAGCCGGTTCCGGGGCGGGCGGCCCGGGATCAGTCGACCCGGGGCTGGACGGCCCGGCCTGGCGGGTCGGAGCTGGACGACCCGGGCCAGACGGATCGGCGTTGGATGGCCCGGGGTCAGACGGGTCGGAGTCGGACAGTCGCGACAAAGGCCAAGCAGGCCGGCCCGGAACGGTCTCCCCTCAAGCGGAACGGGGGCGAGACCGAGGACCGGAACTCGATCTTGATGGAAAAGGGAGAACAGGATCAGCGGGGACGGCGCTGGAAGCGGAGGGCCAGGGGTACCCAGAGGCCTTCGAGCTGAATCCCCAGCGTGATCTTGCTCTGCCCGGTCAGCCGGTCGTCGAAGTGGATCGGTACCTCGACGGTCTTCACGCCCGCCAGCAGGGCCCGGTAGTTCATCTCGATCTGGAAGCTGAATCCGGTGCTGCGTACGTGGGCGAGGTCGATGGACTTGAGGGAGTCCGCCCGCCACAGCTTGTAGCCCGCCGTCGTGTCGGCGATGCGCAGCCGCAGGACCGTGTTCACGTACGCGCTGCCGCCCCGGCTCAGCATCCGCCGGTAGAGGGCCCAGTTCGAGGAGAGCGATCCGCTGGCGACGTAGCGGCTGCCGATGATGAGGCCGGCGTCGGTCGACAGCATCGTGCCGAGCATCTGCGGGATGAACTCCGGCGGGTGGCTGAGGTCGGCGTCCATCTGGATGATGAACTCGTCGTCGTGGGCCATCGCCTCGGCCATGCCGGCGAGGTGGGCCTTGCCGATGCCTTCCTTGGCCGTGCGGTGCACCACGAGCATGCGGTCCGGGCGTTCGGCGTTGTACTCCGCGGCGAGGCGGTCGGCCAGGTCGCCGGTGCCGTCGGGGGAGTTGTCGTCGACGATGATGACGCGCAGCCGGGAAAGTTTCAGGGCGAACAGCCGCTCCAGCAGTTGCGGCAGGTTGTCCACCTCGTTGTAGGTGGGGACCACCACCGCCACCGGCGCGTCGCACCAGGGTTGCGGCAGCACCACGGCGGGGCCGAAGCGTGCGGCCGGGCCGCTTGCGAGCGCTGTGGTCATCCGGGCGTTCCTCTCCGCATCATCCGATCCGGCGGACCGGCTCGGCCTTTCAGGGACGGCAGTCGAGTCGGTAAAGCCTAGCCTGTGGCCGGGCGGGTGCGGCAAATCGTGCCGCCCACCCGGCCGTGACGACCGTCTGAGCAGGAGGAACGCGTACGCGTGATCAGAGCTGGTAGAACGTGACGTAGTGGTCGGGGGTGAACCAGACGACGCCGCTGCTGCGATTGACGACGATCCGGTACGCGTCCCGCGCCGCGCCCTTGGCCCGCGGGTACACGTCGTACTCGTAGTAGGTGGCGCCCGCCGGGAGTTCGCCTTCCCGGTTCTGGAACCGGCCGCCGGTGTAGTTGTAGAGGCCGCCGCTCCAGGTGTACCAGCCGGCGGTGGTCGGGTAGCCCTTGGCCGACCAGCCCGTCCGGGCGGTACGCGCGTCGGCGCAGCGGGAGACGGTGCAGGTGGGGTAGACGGACGCCTGGGCGGGCTGCGCGACGACCGTGGTCGCGACGAGGCCGGCGAGGACGGCGACGAGGGTGACGACGAGCCGGGCGACCCGGCGGTACGCGGTCGAGGTTTCCATGGCGACCATGATGTGACGACTTTCGTCAATATGGAACATCACGAATACAAAAAACCGCGTGAACTCTGGGGCACACGCAAGGCGGTGACGCGCAAGGCGGTGACGCGTACGGCGGTAATCATGACCGGGCCCGCGACAGAAGAAGGGCAGGAGCAGAACGGAGGACCGCATGGGGCCACCGCACGACGAACAGTGGTTCACCGGAACCTACGAGAGACACTATCCGCAGGTCGTCCGCTATGTGCTGCGCCGGACGGCCGACGCCGACCTGGCTGCCGAGCTGGCCCAGGACACGTTCGCCGTGGCCTGGCGGCGGCGCCGGGACGTGCCCGAGCACTGCCTGCCCTGGCTGTACGCGGTCGCCCGGCGGCTGCTCGCCAACCACTGGCGGGCCGGGCGTTCGGGGGAGCGGGCCATGGCCGAGGTGGACGCCGGGTACTGGGACGGGGACGCCGATGCTGTCGCCGGTGTCGCTGATCTGCGTACGGCGCTGGGTGCGTTGTCCGAGGCGGATCAGGAGATCCTCCGGCTCGTGGGCTGGGAGGAGCTGACCGTCGCCGAGGCCGCGCAGGTGCTCGGGTGTACGCGTACGACGGCCGCGGTGCGGTTGCACCGGGCGCGCAAACGGCTGCTGGCGAGCCTGGACCGGCCCAGGGAAAGGGTGGAGACCCGATGACGACCGAACAGACAGTCCGCGACCTGCTCGGGCCGGCCGATCCGGCCCGCGGTGTCACGATCGCCCCGGCCCGCCGGTCCGCGGCCGACCTCATGGCCGCCGGCGACGACCGCCGTTCCCGCCCCACGCGCCGCCTCGTGCTCGCCGGCGGCGCGCTCGCCGCGGCGGCCGCCGTCGCCGCGGTCGCCCTCCGGACACGATCTACTGTGGACGACGGCACGGTGCTGGTCCCGGTCGCGTACCAGTTCGGCGACGAGGCTCCGGCCGCGCGCCAGGAACTGCTCGCGCTCGCCGCCCGCCTCACGGACGCCGCCTACGAGCATCACACCGGACAGTACGCGTACCACCTGCTCCAGAGCTGGGGAGATCCCGTGGTGACGGCCCCCGACGGCCGGAGCTCGATGTCGTACGCGCTGCGGATCCGGACGTGGCTCGCCGCCGACGGATCCGGCCGGCAGATCACCGACGAGATGCAACGGGAGTACCCGGATGCGGGTTCGCGGGCCTACTGGTCCGGCCGGCCCTCGCCGATCGGTGGCGGATCGACGGACCTGTCCGCGACCCCGGTCCCGCCGCTGCCGGACTCGCCGGCCGGACTGACGCAGCGGCTGAAGGTCGAGTACGGCGGCGGCGCGGTCGCGAAGGAGGTGGCGACGGTCTACGCCGAGTACGCCGTCCCCAAGGCGACCCGCGCCGCGATCCTCCGGGTGCTCGCGGACGTGCCCGGGTGGGTCTGGCGGGGGAACGTGACCGACCGCGCCGGGCGGGCCGGTGTGGCCGTGACCTTCGACGATCGCGTACACCACCAGCAGAACCTGCTCGTGTTCGATCCCGGCACGGGCGGGCTGCTCGCGCACGAACTCGTCACCTTGCTCGCGCCGGTGCGGATCTCGGCGTACCAGCTGATCCTGGCGACCGACCGCACCGGCGCGATCGGTTCCTAGAGGGCGGCCGCGTTCATCAGGTCCAGGGCGCTCTGCTGACGGGCGGCGTCGGTCTTGTCCACCGGCCCCGCCCAGTGCGCGCCGTAGGTGTCCAGAGCCGTCCGGTCGGACGCGTACGCCGCATCCGCGTTCCGCTTCAGGTACGCCGCATACGGATGATCACTCAGGTACGCGTTGAGCGCTCCGAGGCCGCGCGCGTACGCGCCCTTGAAGGTGGTGCCGTCGCCGCCGCAGTCGCCGCTCTCGCACGGCTCGCGCAGCAGGCCGCCGCTGTTCAGCGTGGCGCTGGTGCTGGACGCGCCGGCCAGGTTGCGCGCGGTGGTCGCGAGGCTCGCGTCACCGGTCGCCCGGGCCAGCTCGACCAGCCCCGCCAGCGGTACGCCCTGGTTGTACGTCCACACGGTGCCGCCGTTGTTCTTGCAGGTGGAGAGGTTGATCCCGTCGTTGATCAGGTTCGACGAGTTGATCATTCCGGTGCCCTGGAACCAGGTCCACTCGGCCCGCGCCCGCGCCAGGTAGGTCGAGTCGCCCGCGACCCGGTTGTGCAGAGCCGCGGTCACCTGCAGGTACAGGCTGTTGGCGATGGCGTTCTTGTAGGTCTTCGCGGTGCTCCACCAGACCCCGCCGCCACACGTCGAGTCCCAGTACCGCGCCATGTAGTCGGCCGCGTTGCGCGCCGTCGTCAGATAGCGCCCGTCCCCGGTCAGGTCGTACGCGTCGATCCAGGCGAGCGCCCACCAACCCGTGTCGTCGATGTACGTGTTGGTGAACCCGCCGCCGCCCTGGAGGGAGTACGTGCGGTCGATCGCGTACCGGTAGCTGGGCATCCCGGTCACGCGTACGTTGTCGATGATCGCGGTCAGCGCGTTGGCCGAGTTCCACCAGCCGGTCGTGTCGAACAGGCCGGTGCCGAGGTTGTAGAACTCCATGAGCCCGGTCGCCGCCGCGGTACGCCGGTTGCCCGCGTTCCACGTCGTCCGCGCCCAGGGCGTGCAGGCGACCTCGGGACGGTCGCCGGCCTTGCCGCACGCGCGCAGCGCCCCGACGCCGAGATTCGCCCAGTCGTCCACATTGAACATCAGCGTACGCCAGCCGCGCTGGCCGGCCGGGATGGACGTGTCGCCGAGCTTGCTGCCCGAACCCCAGGTACGCCCGCCGTCGAAGGACCGGTCGAGCCATACCTCGTCGCCGGGGTTGCCGGTCTCGATGGAGGCCCAGCCCATGTCGTCGCCGTCGTCGAAGTGCAGGACGATGCCCCGGCCGTAGACGGCGGTCCGGACGGGCTGGCGGTCGCCGAGGGTCAGGGCGGGGTCGCGCGCGTCGCAGTACTTGTCGCAGATGGTGGCCGCGGCCGCGGGCACGGCCGGCACGACGAGGACCGCGAGCGCCCCGATGATCAGGGAGGATGTCCAAGAGAGCGCTCTCATGGAGCGTTCTTAACAGAAACGTCGATAACCGTCAATGACGCACGGCCCCCCAAGATCCCGCTTGGATCAGGTTTTCGCACGTAATCATGGTCCATGATTCGGGTGATTTCCCTGATCCAAGCGGGATCTTGGGGCAGCGGGATCTTGGGGCGGCGGGGCGGGGCGGCGGGTGGGCGGCGGGGCGGGTGCGGTCAGGGGATGGCCGCGCGGGCCAGGCGGGCGGCTGCCTCGGCGGCGTCGCCCGCGATCGCGACGGTGGCGCCGCGGGTGGTGAGCAGGCCGGCGACCGCCGTCTGGACCGGGGTTCCGCCGGTCAGCAGGCCGCCGGCGAGCACGATCGGGCCGTCGGGGTCACCGAGATCGTCCAGGGTGGCGACCAGTTCCCGGGCGGCATCGTCCACGATGGACTTCGCCACCGGGTCGTCCCCGGCATGGGAGCACACGACCGGTGACAGGGCGCCGAGCCCGCCGGCCCGGGCGGCGTTGCCCCAGCGGACCAGACCGTCCACATCGGACGCGCCGGCGTGCCGCCGGACCTCGTCCGCGAAGGCGGATGCCGGCCAGTGGCGCACGACCCGGCGGACGGCTTCGAGGCCCAGCCAGACGCCGGAACCCCGGTCGCCGAGCAGCCATCCGTGCCCGTCCGCCGTACGCGTGATCGCCGCGTCGCGTACAAGGGCTGCCACTGCTCCGGTGCCCGCGATGAGGACGGCGCCCCGCGGCGCGTGCGTGCCCGCGGCGAAGGCGGTGACCGCGTCGGCGAAGGGCAGGAGCGGGGCGGTGAGGCCGAGTTCGGCGAGCGCCCGGTCGTAGTGGGCGCGGGCGGCGGCGACGCCGGTGACGCCCGCGACCCCCAGGGCGACGGCGGCGACCCGGTCCGGGGACCGGCCCTCCAGTGCGGCCCGTATAGCGAGCTGGAGGGCGGCGGCCGCCGCCGCGCCGTCGGTGACGGGATTGCCCGGACCGGCGTGCCCCCGCCGCAGCACCGCGCCCGAGGAGTCCACGAGGACCGCGCGGGTCGAGGTGCCGCCCGCATCCACGCCCACGATCAGGTCCCGTGCCTCGTCCGTCATGCGGCAGATCTCAGCATAGGAAAACAACTATTGACAAGACCTCGCCGCGATCGTAATTTTCATCGCAACCCAGAGCACGTGAAAATTTCGGAAAGGGAACCTGAGCATGTCGGTGGTGAGCGGCGGCCTCATGGAGCGGCTGAAGACGGAGGGTCCGGGCCTGCCCGACGCGCTGGCGCGCATCGCGGAGCAGATCCTGGCCGACCCCGAGGCGGCGGCCCACGCCAGCATCGTCGACCTCGCCGAACGGGCCGGCACCTCGACGGCGACCGTGACCCGGTTCAGCCGGATGTTCGGCTTCCGGGGGTACGCGAACCTGCGCGTCGCCGTCGCGACCGAGACCGGCCGGGCCGAACAGGCCCGCTGGGAGACCGACATCAGCGGGGACATCGCGCCGGGGGATTCCCTCGACCGCGCGCTCAACGTGATCGCGACCGCCGACACGCGGGCCATCCAGGCGACCGCGGCCGGGCTGGATCTGTCCGCAGTGGACACCGTAGCCGCCGCCATCGCCGGGGCGGGCCGGGTCGAGATCTTCGGGCTGGGCAGCAGCGGCACCGCCGGGCATGAGATGGCGTTCCGGCTGGAGCGCATCCGCATCCCGGTCTGGTACCGGCCGGACGCCCACCGGGCGCTGACCAACGCGGCCCTGCTGGGTGCCGGGGACGTGGCGATCGGCCTGTCCCACTCGGGGCGTACGCGGGAGGTCATCGAGGCGCTCGCGGAGGCGGGCGACCACGGTGCCACCACCGTCGCCATCACCTCCTTCGGCCGCTCGCCGCTGGCCGAGGTGGCCGACGTCGTGCTGACCACGACGGTGCACGAGACCACCTTCCGGCTGGCCGCGCTCTCGGCGCTGCACTCGCAGCTGGTCGTGCTGGACCTCATCTACGTCGCCGTGGCGCAGAAGACGTTCGACCGCACAGCCGAGGCGCTGGAGGTCACCGTCCGCGCCGTCGACGCCCATCGGCTGCCCGACACCGCCAAGCGCCGGGGCGCGGTCGCGCGAGCAGAAAGTCCAGTCCAGAAGAAAGGCAAGACGCGTGACGATCAGTAGCGCTGCGTACCTGACGGTGATCCGGGAGGCGATCGAACGGGTCGGCTCCGGCCAGCCCGAGCGCCTCGCGGCCGCCGCCGAGATCCTGGCCTCGGCCGTCGCCAAGGGCGGGGTGATCCAGGCCTTCGGCTGCGGGCATTCCGAGGCGCTGGCCATGGAGATCGCCGGCCGGGCGGGCGGGCTCGTGGCCTCCAACCGGCTCGCCCTGCGCGACATCGTGCACTACGGGGGCGATCCGGCCACGGTGCTCGCGGATCCGTCGCTCGAACGCGACCCCACCGTCGCCCGGCGTATCTACGACCTGGCGCCGGTCGGCCCGGACGACGCGTTCGTCATCGCCAGCAACTCCGGCGTCAACGGGGCGATCGTCGAGATGGCTCTGGTGGTCAAGGAGGCCGGGCACCCGTTGGTGGCGATCACCTCGGTGGCGCACAGCGCGGGCGTGGACTCCCGGCACCCGTCCGGCAAGAAGCTCGGCGACCTCGCCGACGTGGTCCTCGACAACGGCGCGCCCTACGGCGACGCCGCCCTGCCCCTGCCCGGCGGCGGCAGCATCGGCGCCGTCTCCTCGATCACGGCCGCGCTGCTGGCTCAGCAGCTCGTCGCCGACGTAGTCGCCCGGCTCCTCGACGCCGGGATCACCCCGCCGGTCTACCTGTCCGACAACGTGCCCGGCGGGCGCGAGCACAACAACCAATTGGAAGCGCGGTACGCCGGGCGCATCCGGCGTACCGCTTAGGAGAAGAGAGAACCGCTGCGATGGTTCATTTCCCCTCGTCAAGAGTATCTTCCACGGTTCCGGCCTCCCGCCGCGCCGTGCTTTCCGCCGCGGTCGCGGTGGCGGCCACCCCTGTTCTGGCCGGTTGCGTGACCTCCTCGGGCGGCGGCAACGAGTCCGCCGGCAGCGGTGCCAAGACCGCGGACAACCCGCTCGGCGTACCGGCCGACGCGGGGCTGGAGGTCGTCATCTTCAAGGGCGGCTACGGCGACGACTACGCCAAGAGCGCCGAGGCCACGTACACGCAGAAGTTCCCGAAGGCCAAGGTCGACCACAAGGGCATCCAGCGCGTCGGCGAGGCGCTCCAGCCCCGGTTCGTCGCCGACACCCCGCCGGACGTCGTGGACAACTCCGGTGCCGGCCGGCTCGACCTGCCGACCCTGGTCGCCTCGGGCAAGCTGGCCGACCTGACCGAGCTGCTGGACGCGCCCGCGTACGACAGCCCGGACAAGAAGGTCCGCGACACGCTCCTCGCGGGCGTCGTCGACGACGGCACGTTCGGTGGCAAGGTGGCGACGCTGAACCTCACCTACACCGTGTGGGGCATGTGGTACTCCAAGCCGCTGTTCGACAAGCACGGGTGGGCGTACCCGCAGACGTGGGCGGACATGCTCACGCTCTGCGAGGAGATCAAGAAGGCGGGCATCGCGCCCTGGACCTACCAGGGCAAGTACCCGGAGTACATCAACGACCCGATGCTGACGATGGCGGCCAAGACCGGCGGCACGGACCTGCTGAAGTCGGTCGACAACCTCGAACCGAACGCGTGGAAGAACGCGGCGCTGATCGGCGCGGCCGAGGCGTTCGCCGAGCTGGCCGGCAAGGGCTACATCATGGCCGGCTCGGAGGCGCTGTCGCACACCGAGTCGCAGGCGGCCTGGTGCCAGGGCAAGGCGGCGCTGATCCCGTGCGGCTCGTGGCTGGAGAGCGAGCAGAAGGGCGTCACCCCGGCCGGTTTCGACATGGTGATGGGCACGGTCCCGTCACTGACCACATCGGACAAGATGAAGGTCACCGCCATCGAGGCGGCCAGCTCCGAGTCCTTCCTCGTCCCCGCGAAGGCCAAGAACAAGCAGGGCGGCCTGGAGTACCTGCGCATCCTGTTCTCCAAGGCGTCGGCGAAGTCGTTCGCACAGGCCAACTCCACGTTGCCGGCCATCGCCGGGGCGACCGAGGGGCTGTCCCTGTCGCCCGCCCTCACCTCCGTACGCGATGCGGCGGAAGCCGCCGGGACCGAGGCGTTCAGCTACCGGTTCCGCAGCTGGTACGCGCCGCTGGCCAAGGCGGTCGACGACGCGACGGCCGAACTGGTGAACAAGCGGATCAATGCGCAGGCCTGGGCCGACCGGGTGCAGAAGGCCGCCGACGCCGTCGCCAAGGACACCACTGTCACGAAGTACACGCGCTGATGAAACACGGAAGGTACCGGTTCATCATCGGCGCACTCGTACCCGCGCTGATACTGCACGCGCTCTTCGTGCTCTCGCCGTACGCGCAGGCGTTCTACCTGTCGCTGACGGACTGGACCGGTGTCGCGGGCAACGCGCACTTCGTCGGGTGGGGCAACTACGCCCGCCTCGGCGGGGACGCGCTGTTCCTCGATGCGCTGCGCAACAACGCCGTGATGTTGGTGGCGGTGCCGGTGGTGACCATCGGGATCGGGCTCTTCCTCGCCTCCATGCTGCACCTCGGCGGGCGGCGGAGCCTTCACGGCGTACGCGGGGCGGCCTTCTACAAGATCGTGTACTTCTTCCCGCAGCTGCTGTCGCTGGCGATCGTGGCGGTGCTCTGGCAGTTCGTCTACAACCCCAACAACGGGCTGCTGAACGGGACCCTGCGGGGCGTGGGGCTGGGCGGGCTGGCGCGCAGCTGGCTCGCCGAGCCGAACCTGGCCCTGGCCGCGGTGATGACGGTGATCGTGTGGTCCTCGGTCGGCTTCTACATGGTGCTGTTCAGCGCCGCGATGGACGCCATCCCCAAGGAGCTGTACGAGGCCGCGATCATCGACGGCGCGGGCGGCTGGTCGACGTTCCGCCGGATCACCCTGCCCCTGGTACGCGACAACGTCCGCGTGGCGTTCGTCTACCTGGGAATCGCCGCGCTGGACGGCTTCGCGATCGTGCAGATCATGACGGTCGGGCCGGGCGGGCCGGACGGGCACACCGAGGTGATCGGGCTGAGCCTGTACCGCAACGCCTTCACCTACGGCAAGTTCGGGTACGCCTCCGCGATGGGCGTGACGTTGTTCTTCCTGACGCTCGTGATCGCGGTCTTCGCCCTGCGGGGCGGCCGGGCGACGGACCGGGTGGAGGTGTAGACGATGAAGAGGGTGCCGCTGCACGTGGTCATGATGGCCTGGGCGGTCGTCACGGCGTTCCCGTTGCTGTGGGCGGTGATGAGCTCGCTGAAGAGCGACTCGGAGATCCTCGACAGCCCGTGGACGCCGCCGTCCCGGCCGCATTTCGACAACTGGTCCCGGGCGTGGGGTTCGGCCAGCATCGGCCGTTACTTCCTCAACAGCCTCATCGTCGTCGGGGGCGCCCTGGCGCTGACGATGGTGCTCGGCTCGCTGGTCGCCTACACCCTGGCCCGGTACGAGTTCCGGGGCAACCGGCTCGTCTACTACACGTTCGTCGCGTCCATGTTCTTCCCGGTGTTCCTGGCGCTCGTCCCGCTGTTCTTCGTCGTGCAGCAACTGGGACTGCTGGGCACCTATCCGGGACTGATCCTGGTCTACACGGCGTACGCGATGCCGTTCACGGTGTTCTTCCTGCACTCGTTCTTCCGCACGCTCCCGTCGGCCGTCGCCGAGGCGGCGTTCATCGACGGGTGCTCGCATCTCAAGGTGTTCTACCGGGTGATGCTGCCGATGGCCCGCTCCGGGCTGGTCAGCGTCGGCATCTTCAACTTCCTCGGGCTGTGGAACCAGTACCTGCTCCCGCTGGTGCTCAACCCCGATCCCGACCGGTACGTCCTGGCACAGGGGCTGGCGGCGCTGTCCGTCAGCCAGGGCTACCGCAGCGACTGGAGTGGACTGTTCGCCGGGCTCACCATCGCGATGCTCCCGGTGCTGTTCGCGTACGTCGCCTTCCAGAGACACCTGCGCGCCGGCCTCACGGCGGGCGCGGTCAGGTAACCGAGTTTCCCCAGACACCTGCGCGCCGGGCAGTCAGCCGGTGTCGCAGGCAGTGAACGCGGGCAGGGTACGCCGGCGCGACGTGGCGCCGGAACCCCGTCCTGCCCGCCCCCGGGGTCGCCGAGTCGACCGGCGGCCCCTGTGGGCCGAATCCCCCCGGCCCTGAAGGAGGAGAGGCAGTTATGTCTCGCAGTATCAAGGCGGCCGTCGCGGCCGCCGTGCTCACCGCCGGTACGCTCGTCGGACTCGCCACCGTGACGTCCGGCGCCGCGGCCGCGGCCGACTGCGGCGTCCTGTTCGACGACTTCAACTACACCTCGTCGACCGATTCCTCGCTCACCGCCCACGGCTGGGTGCCGCGCAGCTACCAGGGCGGTCCCGGCGTACCCGGGGCGGTCTGGAGCGCCGCGAACATCACGTTCCCGTCGTCGGGCATCCTGCAACTGAACTCCGGTACCGACGGCACAGGTGCCGGTACCACCCACGCCGAGATCTACACCAGCCAGAAGCGCTACTTCGAAGGCACGTACGCGACGCGTATCCGGTTCACGGACACGCCCGCGAGCGGCAACGACGGCGACCACATCAACGAGACGTTCTTCACGATCAGCCCGCTCAACGGGGACCTCGACCCGACCTACTCCGAGCTCGACGTGTCGGAGTACCTGCCGAACGGCGGCTGGGGCGAGACCGGGCCGATCAACTACCAGACCACCTGGTACACCTACCGCAACGACCCCTGGTACGCCGACAACCAGCACTCCGAGGAGCGCCAGAGCTACGACGGCTGGCACACCCTGGTGGCACAGGTGGCCAACGGGCACGTCCTGTACTACATCGACGGGACGCTGGTCGGCGACCACACGGGCAAGTACTACCCGCGCCAGACGATGACCATCAACTACAACCTGTGGTTCATCGACACCGCGGCGCACACCGGCGGGACGAGCAAGTACATCGAGCAGGTGGACTGGCTCTACTTCGCCAAGAACCAGGTCGTCGCACCGGCCGACGCGACCGCCAAGGCCGCCGCGTACCGGTCGGCCGGCACGGGCTTCGCGGACACGGTGGACGCCGGCGGCACCTGCACCACGCCGTCGACCTCCGCCTCGGCCTCCCGGTCGGCGTCCCCGTCCCCGTCCGCTTCGCGGTCGGCCTCCCCGTCGGCTTCCCCGTCGCGGTCGACCTCGCCGCTGCCGGGCAACTGCTCCGGCGTACCGGCCTGGAACATCAACTCCGTCTACAACACCAACGACCGCGTCACCCACGAGCGCAGCAAGTACGGCGACCCGAACGGGCCGGCGTCCGGCGACGGCGTACACGTGTGGCGGGCCAAGTGGTGGACCCAGGGCTCGGAGCCGGGCTGGACGGCGAACTGGGAGGACCTCGGCCGCTGCTGAGCCGTTCGCCGAGTAGTTCCCCACGTGGCGGGGCCGCCGTGACGGCGGCCCCGCCTTTCGTCGTCCATCGATCACCGCCGTGCCGTGATCTTCGCCGCGGGTAAACCCTCGCGGTAGACGACGATCCCACTCAGGTAGGACGACCCGCGGCCGGCCTGCGGATACGGTTCTTCTGGCGCATGTGCGGCAGGTGGCCGAGCAATCGGGGGATTGCAGTCGATCTTCGGCTGTGGTGCGGCGAGCCGGGTCGCGAGGTGGCGCTGGGACTCCGCCCGGTTCCTCGGCGGCCGTGGCGGGCCCTCCCAGCCCATGTCAGATGGGCATTCCAGGGCATTTCACATTCTTTGAAGATCAAATTCAGGTCCCGGGTTCGTCGATCTCACCTCCGCTCCTCGCGCGGGAGACCGTTCCGGCCCCGGGGGGCCTCCACTGCCAGGTGAGTGGGGCGAAGCATCGTTCACTGCCGTCCGCTCACGGTTTCACCCCTTCACCCCTGGCCTTGACGACTGTCCGGTACGCGTGTTCGGCGGCCCGGACGCGCACGTCAGCCGCAATCGATCAAGGACTCAGCGCCGCCGATCCACATGACGGAAGATCGTTCCCGCATCGCGAACAACGACGAGCCGACCCGCCCAGCCGGCATATCGGACAGTTGCGGAAAGGGCCCGCTGGCGGCGATCTTGCGCGAATGTTCGGGCATTTCTGGCACACCGGACGAAATTCGGGACATTCGCGCAAGATCGTCGGATGGGGCGGCGGGGTCGCCGCGGGCGGGGAGGGCGGGGGAGGGGCGGGGGGAATTTCGGTGGGGGTGGGGTGGTTGTGGGGGCGGAAGGAAAGGGGTGACCTGCGATGAAGGTACGAAGCTCGCTGCGCAGCCTGGCCCGCCGCCCGGGTTCGGTCGTGGTACGCCGCGGCCGCAAGGTGCTGGTGATCAACAAGACCGATCCGCGGCTCAAGGGCCGGCAGGGCTGACAGCCGGCGAACCGGCTGCCGCTGGACATACATCCAACCGTCGCCCGGCCGTTGTGGTTCCCGTTCATGATCATGGTTAGTGTCCGGTCGTGGTCGGGGTTCCCCAGCGTCACCGGGCGACTCTTTCGCTCGGTCTCCTCGCGGCCGCCCTTCTGCTGGCGGCCGGACAACTCGTACTCATTCCCGTGCTGATCGCGGACGAGGTGCGGTGGGGGTGGCTGCTGCTGCCGCTCACGTTCCTCACGACGCCGCTCTGGTCGCTGATCCACGAGGCGATCCACGGCGGCCTGCTGCGTACGCGTACCTGGAACGATCGGGCCGGCCGGGTGCTCGCCGTCACCTACGGCGCCCCGTTCGCGCTGCTCAAGACCGGTCATCTACTGCATCACCGGTTCAGCCGGACCCGGCGGGAGCGTACCGAGATCTACGATCCGGCCGTCACGAGCTTCGCGGGGGCGGCCCGGAAGTACTTCACCCAGTTGCTCGGCGGCCTCTATCTCGCCGAGGCCGCGAGCGTGGTGCTGATGGCCGCGCCGGCGTCGGTGTGGCGGTGGCTGGCCCGGCGTACGGACGCGGAGGGCACGGTCACCGGGCTGGTCTTCGACACCGTGGCACGCCGGCATCTGCGCCAGTTCCGGATCGACGCGGCCGGCATCGTCGTCCTGTACGCCGCGGCGCTCTGGGCGTACGGCCGGCACGCCTGGATGCTGGGCCTCGCCGTGCTGGGCCGGGCGGTGCTGATCTCGTTGGCGGACAACGCCTACCACTACGGTACGCGGCTGGAGGCGCCGCTGGAGGCGATGAACCTGCGGCTGCCGCGGCCGCTGGAGGCGTTCGTGCTGGCGTTCAACCTCCACAACGTGCACCATCAGCATCCGGGCGTGCCCTGGTACGCGTTGCGCGAGCAGTTCCTCGCCGACGGCGACGAATTCCACCTGGACTGGTTCCCCGCGGTGCTCCGGCAGTTGCGGGGCCCGATCCCGGCGGATCGCGAAGACGTGCGTCCCGTGGTTCGATGGCCGGATGGATCTTCTCCGCGACCGCCTGGTACGCAACGGCTTCAGCCCGCTGACCGTTGAGGGCGCGGCCGGCGGGGTGGTCGCGCAGGCCGCCCTGGTGACATTCGCCGACGGCACGCTGGCCTTCGCCAAGACGTTCGCCGATCCCGGCCCGGACCTGTTCGCGGTCGAGGCCGAGGGCTTGTCCGCGTTGCGGGCGGCCGCGCTCGCGACGCCCGAGGTTCGCTATGTCTCCCCGGATCTCCTTGTGCTGCAGCCGATGTCGCCGAGGCCGGCGGACGGGCGGTTCTGGGAGCGGCTCGGCCGTGAGCTCGCCCGCCTCCATCTGTCCACAGTGAATGACCGCTTCGGCTGGCACCGGGACGGCTGGCTGGGCCGGCACGTCCAGGAGAACTCCTGGGACTCCGACGGCCACCGGTTCTTCGCGGAGCGGCGCGTACTGCGGTGGCTGCGCGAGAAGCCGGCCGAGGACGCGTTCGACCCGGCCGACCGGCGGGCGCTGGAACGGCTCTGCGTACGCCTGCCGGAACTCGTGCCCGCGACGCCGGCCAGTCTGACGCACGGCGACCTGTGGTGCCAGAACGTCCTCGCCGACACCGTCGGGGCCCCGGTCGTGATCGATCCGGCCGTCTCCTACGCGTGGCCCGAGACCGACCTCAGCATGCTGTACGCGTCGCCCCGGCCGCCCGAGTCGGATCGGCTGTTCCCGGCGTACCAGGAGGTGCGGCCGCTCGACGACGGCTGGCGGGAGCGGATGGCGTTGCTGCACCTGCGGGAGCTGATGAGCACGATCGCCCACGGTGACGACGACTGGGGTGCCGCCGCCGAGGTACGCCGGCTGACCGGGCCGTTCAGAGTACGCGGGTGACGCCCTCGCGGGCCATCCGATCGTCGAGCCTCGTCCGGTTCAGGTTGGCGCACAACACGACCGAGGCGCCGAGCACCATCGGGGCGAGCAGCCAGCGCACCGGGTTCTCGTGCTCGGTCGCGTCGACGAGGACGCGGTCGCCGGCCCGGATGCCGGCCGAGTGGCCGATCTCGGTGGCGAGCGCGGCCCAGGCGCCGTGGCTCGTGCCGTCGACCGTCGCCGGCGCGGACGGCAGGACCTGGCGGTACGGAGGCGGGCTGTCGGCGTACCGCTGGATCTCGGTGACGTAGTCGAGATAGCCGAGCGGGACGTCGGCCAAGGGCGCACCGTGGGGGGCGAGGCCGAGCACGTAGCGGTGGGTGGCGTCGGGGATGTCCTCGATCCACGAGCCGATGCGGTGGCGGGCCACGAAGGTCGCGTCGAGCGGGTCGTTCGCGCCGGGGCCGAGCGGGGCCAGCCCGGCGGTGGACTCCGGCCGCAGCGACAGCGCCATGCCGGCCGCCCACGCGCCGAGCAGGACCGCGGCGGTCTGCCAGTGCGGCGGGAGCAGGACGGCGATCCGGCTGCCCGGCCGCAGGCGGCAACCCTCGCGCAGCATCCCGGCCGTACGCGCCGACCAGGCGCCGAGGTCGGCGGCCGACAGCTCGGTACGCTCGCCCGTGTTGTCGTCGTAGTAGGTCAGGAGCATCCGACCAGGCTACGCCCGACCTTCGTACGCGTCCCGTAGCCCCTGAACGTCGATCTTGCGCATTCCCATCATGGCCTGGACGACGCGGCCCGCCTTGGCCGGATCCGGATCGTTCATGAGCTCGATGAGCGTCTTGGGAATGATCTGCCAGGAGACGCCGTACTTGTCCTTGAGCCAGCCGCACTGGCTCTCCTCGCCACCGTCCGCGAGCAGGGCGTTCCACAGCCGGTCGACCTCGGCCTGGCCGTCGCAGTCGACGTAGAACGAGATCGCCTCGGTGAAGGGGAACTCGGGGCCGCCGTTGAGCCCCACGAAACGCTGCCCGGCCAGCTCGAACGTGACCGTCAGCACGGTGCCGTCGGCGGTGTGGGCGACGTCGACGATGCGCCCGTCGGAGAAGATCGAGACGTAGTGCTTCGCGGCCTCCTCGGCGACCCCGTCGTACCAGAGATAAGGCGTGATTTTCTGCGTCATCCACCCATTCTCGCGGCGCGTACCGACAATTTTCCGCGTGTCGTGAAAAGCATGCAGGTCAGGGGCCTGGATCGCGGCGAATTTCGGCACTGGCTGAAATACGGCAGCCACCGGCTTTCCGCAGCGCCACACTTGTGGTGCACTGTGCCCTGGTCAGTGGAGAGGGATCAGCGCAAACACTCGGGAGCAGCGGTGGTCGAACCCCTCGTCGGGGCGGTGCTGAGCGGGCGGTATCGCCTGGTGCAGCCGATCGCGACCGGGCAGTCGGGCGGCGTCTGGGAGGCGCACGACGACGTGCTCGGCCGTTCCGTCGCCGTGCGCGAGCTGCGGCTGGGCGCCGACGTGCCGGCCGCGGTCCGGCCCGGACTGCTGCGCCAGGCGGCCGCCCAGGCCCGGGCCACCGGCCGGCTCGCCCACTCGGGCATCGTGACCGTCTACGACGTCCTCGAGGACGACGACCGCGCGTGGATCATCATGCAGCGGGTCGTCGGCCACTCGCTCGCCGACGACGTGGCCGCCGACGGGCCGTGGTCGGCGCCCCGGGTCGCGCGGCTGGGTCTGCAACTCGCCGACGCGCTGGCGGCCGCGCACGCGACCGGCCTGGTGCACCGCGACGTGCGGCCGACCAACGTGCTGCTCGCCGACGGCGGCGGCCCGATGCTGAGCGACCTCGCCACGCCGCAGATCGCCGCGGTCGGTGCCGTGGCCGACCTCGCCGCGACCCACCGCGCGGCCGGCTACGCGGCCCCCGAACTGTCCCGTCGGGAGCGGATCACCGTCGCCGCCGACTTCTACAGCCTCGGCGCGACCCTCTACTTCGCCCTGACCGGACGCGTACCGTCGGGCGGGAGCACGCCCTGGCCGCAGCCGGACAGCCCGGTCGCGGACGTGATCATGAGCCTGCTCGCCGACGATCCCGCCCAGCGCCTTCCCCTGTACGCGGCCGTCGACCGGCTCACCTCGGTCGTCGGAGCCGTGAGCGCGGAGTCCGCCGAGATCCCGGAGAGCGTGGAGGCGCCGCGGCCCGGCCGGCTCCGCCCGACGCCGCTGCCGCCGATCGAGGTCTCCCAACCGCCGCCGGAGTACCCGCGGTCGCGGCGCCGGACCATGCTCGTCGCGGGCAGCCTGGTCGCCGTCCTCGCCGTCGCCGGGGTGGCCTTCGCGCTGCGGCACTCGTCGGCGCCGGCGGACTCCCCGGGTACGCACAACGCCGGCCCGCAGCCGACGGTGTCCCCGGCCGCCACCGGCCCGGACACGATGAGCCCGCAGCCGCCGTCCGGCGTGAAGGTGTCCGGCCGGACGACGACCGCGATCACGCTGGCCTGGGACCCCGCGATCGACGACGTCGGCGTCATCGAGTACCGGATCTCCCGCAACGGTACGCAGGCCGGCACGTCCCCGACCCCCGGCTATGTCGACAGTGGACTGAAGGTCGACACGGGCTACACCTACACCGTGGTGGCGGTCGACGCGGCGGGCAACGTCTCGCTGCCGAGCGCCAAGACCGCCGCGCGTACGCTCAAGGTGCCCGACGTCCGCAAGCCGACCTCCCCGGCCAGGGTACGCGTCGTCGGCCGGTCGACGACCTCGATCGCGCTGGCCTGGAACGCCGCCACCGACGACGTGGGCGTGACCGACTACCAGGTCTTCCGCGACGACCGCCGGGTCGGGAGCACGACCCGGCCGAAGTTCACCGACGAGGGCCTCACTCCGGAGTCGACCCACTCCTACACGGTGCGGGCCGTCGACGCGGCGGGGAATCTCTCGGCGTACAGCGGGCGGGCCTCGGGGACGACGCTGAAGACGCCGGACACGACGGCCCCGTCCGTCCCGAGTGGACTGACTGCGCTGCGGACCACCACGTCCTCGGTGTCCCTGCGGTGGAACCCGTCCATGGACGACGCCGGCGTCGTGGACTACCTCGTGGCCCGGGACGCGCTCGCGGCGGTGACCGTGGACACGACGTCCTATGTGGATTCCGGTCTGGCGATGGGCACGTCGTACACCTACTCCGTCAGCGCGCGCGACGCGGCGGGCAACGTCTCGGCACCGGCCAAGCTCACGATCACGACCGTCAAGCCGCAGGTCGTCGGGCTCACCACGGTCGCCGGCGGGGGAGCCGCACCGGGCTGCCAGGTCACGGTACGCACGACGGTCGCCGTGTCGGCCGGCCCGGTGACCGTGCAGCTCGCGGTGACGATCAACGGCGCGAGCAGTTCCACGAGCGTGGTCTTCACCGGCAGCGGCCCCCAGTCGCGCCAGGTCGACGTGGGGACCGCGGCGTCGGGCAGCGACGGCAGCGCCACCGTGAGCTCCACGACCCCCAACGCGGTCGACTCGTCCGCCGACTGGAACGCCCAGGCGGGCTGCCAGCCGGGCTTCACGCTGACCGACGCGGCCGCCTCGGCCGGCGACTGCGGCACCTCGCCCGTCCAGGGCTCGATCACCATCGCCGCCCAGCACAACGCGGGGCCCGTCGCGTACACGGTGGTGATGAACGTGGACGGGCAGGAGGCGGCGAGCACGACGGTGACGGTGAGCCCACACGACTCGCAGCCCGTGGCCCTGACCTCGGCCACCGCGTACGCCGAGGGGACGCACACGGTGAGTTTCACGGTGTCCGGCGCGAGCGGCAGCCGAACGGCCGCCGCCGGCGACGTAACGGTGCTCGCGTGCCCCCAGCAGGGATGATTAGCATGCGATCATGCACCCGCTCAGCCTCTGCCTCTGGATCCTCGCCGCCGCCTGTGCCACGACGTGGCTGCTGTCCCTGATCACGCACGAGCATTCGTGGGTCGACCGGATCTGGTCGCTGATCCCCGTGGCGTACGTGGCGGTCTACGCGGGTGCGGCGCACTTCCGGGACGCCCGGCTCAACGTGATGCTGGTGCTGGTCACGCTGTGGGGAGCGCGGCTGACCTTCAACTTCGCCCGCAAAGGCGGCTACAGGCCGGGCGGTGAGGACTACCGCTGGCAGGTCCTGCGCGGCCGGATGCCCCGGTGGCAGTTCGAGCTGTTCAACCTGTTCTTCATCACGGTCTACCAGAACGTCCTGCTGCTGCTGATCTGCCTGCCGGCCCAGGTCGCGTACAAGCACCAGGGCGGGTTCGGGCTCGGGGACGTGGCGGCCGCGACGCTCTTCCTGCTGCTGCTCATCGGCGAGACCGTGGCCGACCAGCAGCAATGGAACTTCCACGCCTGGAAGGCCGCCGAGACCGCCGCAGGGCGTACGCCCGATCCCCGGTTCCTGCAGTCGGGACTGTTCGCGTACTCGCGGCACCCGAACTTCTTCTTCGAGCAGGCCCAATGGTGGGTCGTGTACGCCTTCGGCGCGCTGGCCCTCGGCCGGGTGTTCCACTGGTCGATCATCGGCGCGGTGCTGCTGAGCCTGCTGTTCGTCGGGTCGACCCGGTTCACCGAGAGCATCTCGCGCTCGCGCTACCCCGAGTACGCCGACTACCAGCGCCGGGTCTCCGCGGTGATCCCGTGGTGGCCCAAGGCGGCCGGGGCGGCGGTCAGCCGATCACGATGAGCAGGACCTCGTCCTCGTCGAGGCCGGCGATCGAGTCCGACAGGACGGCCATGCTCTCGTCGATGGCCGCGGTCAGCTCCTCGTCCTCGAAGCCGTAGCCCATGTCGTCGAAGTACGCGGCGATCTCTTCCAGCGCGTGGTTGGCCGGATCGAGGTCGGGCAGGAAGCTCTTCTGCTCGGCCGTGATCAGCACCGCGTAGGAGAGCAGTTCGCTCAGCGACTCGGTGTCGGCGTCGAGCTCGGGCGCACCCAGGTACGCGCCCCGCTCGTCGAGGTACTCCAGCAGGTACAGCATGCAGTAGCCGGACCAGCCGTAGTCGTCGTGGACCCGCCGGCCGTGCTTGCGGATCGCCGTCATCAGAGCATCGGCGTCGTCGGCCCGGACCAGGTCGTCCAGATCGGAACGGTGCAGGACGTTGAACGTGGCGATGGCGGACAAGGGGTTCCTCCTCGCGAGGCGTACCGGCGAGGAATCCTCTCACGCCCAGGTTGCCGATGACGCCCCGGTCGCACGGTCCGGATCCGGACTCCCCACGCTGTTCCCGAGCTCAGTTCGACTGGGCGATCTGCAGGAGGTTGCCGCAGGTGTCGTCGAGCACCGCGGTCGTGACCGGCCCCATGTCCACCGGCTCCTGCACGAACTTCACCCCCAGGGCGGACAGGCGGGCGAACTCGGCGCGGACGTCGGCGACCGCGAAGGAGTTGACCGGGATGCCGTCGGCCATCAGCGCGGCCTTGAACGGCTTGGCGGCCGGGTGGGCGTCCGGCTCCAGCAGCAGCTCGACCCCGTCCGGGTCCTCCGGCGAGACCAGGGTCAGCCACCGGTGCTCGCCCATCGGCACGTCGTGCTTCTTCACGAAGCCGAGCTTGCCGGCGTAGAAATCGAGAGCCTTGTCCTGATCGTCGACGAGGACGCTGGTGACAACAACGCGCATCATTTCTCCTCAGTGGACGGCAGCCATCGTGCGACGGCCTGCCGGAGCGGCGTGAGATCGAGATGGTGGAACTTGTAACGGCCGTCGCGCCTGGTCACGACCAGGCCGGCCTCCTCCAGCACGGCCAGATGCTGCGAGACGGCCTGCCGGGTGGAGGCCAGGCCGTGGCGCATGGCCAGGCGGGAGCAGATCTCGAACAGCGTCTGGCCGTCCCGCTCGGCCAGCTCGTCGACGATCTTCTGCCTGGTGGGGTCGGCGAGCGCCCGGAAAACATCCCCCACAGGCCCACCATAGGCAAGCCGTCACTTGCCTGTCAATCACCGCCGTCCCCGCGCCCCACGCCGCCCCCCTCACGCCCGGCCCCCTTGCGCCCGGCCCCCTTGCGCCCGGCCCCCTTGCGCCCGGCCCCCTTGCGCCCGGCCCCCTTGCGCCCGGCCCCCTTGCGCCCGGCCCCCTTGCGCCCGGCCCCCTTGCGCCCGGCCCCCTTGCGCCCGGCCCCCTGGCCCCCGGCCCCCTTGCGCCGCCCCTGCGACGATCTTGCGCGAATGTACCGGCTTTTCGGGCATTTCAGGCAGAATTCGAGGCATTCGCGCAAGATCGTTGGGAGTGGACGCAAGGCCGCCGGGGGTGGACGCAAGGCTGCCGGGAGTGGAGGCGAGGCCGCCGGGAGTGGAGGCGAGATCGTCGGGAGTGGGTCAGAGGCAGCGGCGCAGGAGCGCGGTGAGCGTCGCGCGTTCCTCGGCGGAGAGCGGCGCGAGCACCTCGGCGGTGACCGCCTCGGCCGTCTGCTCACAGGCTTCGAGCTCGCGGACGCCGCCCTCCGTGAGGGTCACGAGGTGCCGGCGGCGGTCGGCGGGATCGCGCTCCCGCCGGGCCAGGCCGGCCTGCTCCAGGGCGTCGATCGTGCGGACCAGGTCGCTGGGGTCCTGGCCGAGAAGATCGCAGAGGTCGCGTTGAGAGCTGGGGCCGCGTTCGGTGAGGGCGGCGAGGACCGCCATCTCGCGGAGCGTCCGGCCGCGTCCGGCCAACTGGTCCATGAGGCGCCGGCGGCCTCGCTTGCCGAGCTGGGAGAGCTGGTAGACGGGGAGGGAGTGGAGGCGGTCGACCATGGGTTCAGGATAGTTGGTAAGTTACCACTATGGCTAACTACCCACGAATCTACCCGCGCGTCATCGCCGACGACTTCGCCGCCACCGTCCGCTTCTACACCGAGACGCTCGGCCTCGCCGCCGAGAAGGTCGTGCCCCAGTTCGAGTACGCGAGCTTCGACTTCGACGGTGAGACGGGTCTGGCGATCCTCGGGCGCGCGGCGCTCGGTGCGGCGGTCGCGACCGAGCCCGGCCGGGGTGCGGGGATGATGCTCGTCCTGGTCGTGCCGGACGTCGACGGACTGGTCGCGCGGTTGCCCGCCGAGGTGGTCGTCGCCCCGCCGGCCGACCGTCCAGGATGGAACCTCAGGTCGGCGTACGTGCGCGATCCGGAAGGCAACCTCGTGGAGATTCAGACCTACTGAAGTGGTTGACGCGCTCGTTGTACGCAAGTTAGTTTTACTTCCGAAATAAGTACCGCGATAGCCGGGAGTACGGGCGTGAGCAGCGAAAACGGGCGTGTCTTGAACACCGCCGACTACCCCTACTATCGCGATGATGCCGAGGTCTGGGCCGACCGGCTGCGCGCCCTGCGCGACGACCTCGGCATCACCGTGGTCACCTGCTACATCCCGTGGCGGCACCACCAGCCCGTGGCCGGCGAGGCGCCCGACTTCACGGGCCAGACGCATCCGAGCCGCAACGTGGTCGGCTTCCTGGAGCTGTGCCAGGCGGCGGGGCTCACGGTGATCGCGAAGCCGGGCCCGTTCATCCACGCCGAGACGACCTACGGCGGCCTGCCGGACTGGGTCGGCCCGATCGCGGACGAGCGCATCGAACCGCTGCTGGACTCGGCCGGGCAGCCCTCGCGGTGGGGCTGGGACCTGCCCGAGCACCCGTCCGGGCGGCCGCTGCCGGCGCCGTTCGGAGCAGTGTTCTCGGCGTACACGCGGGAATGGCTGGATGCGGTCGGGCGGCAGGTGCTCGACGGGCGGCTGTTCCCCGAGGGGCCGGTCGCGATGATCCAGATCGCCAACGAGGGCATCTACACCAACGGCGCCCGTGAGGTCACCGCCTTCGACTACAGCCCGTCGGGGCTCGCCTTCTACCGCGAGTGCCTCGCCGAGTGGTACGGGTCGGTGGACGCGTACAACCTGCGGCACGGGACGGGTTTCGGGTCCTGGTCCGACGTCGACGGGCCCCGGGCCTGGGATGCCAAGCACCCTCTCGTTTACGCCGACTGGGGCCGGTTCCACGACGCGTACCTCGGCCGGGTCTATCGCATGTGGACGGACTGGGTCGGCGTCGACGTCCCGACGGTGGTGAACCTCAACCCGCCGACGATCAAGGAACTCGACGACTGGCTGGCCCGCGTACGCCCGGCCGGCTGGGACCGCATCGACTACGGCTTCACCAACTGGATGGGCGTGGTCTCGACCGACCTGGACGCGCACGCCCGCTACGTGATCGCGGCCAAGCTCGCCCCCGGCCCGAACATGGAGGAGAACTGGGGCTTCTCCGAGCTCTACGACCGCGCGTACGCCGACGCGGCCACGAGTCACCACCAGACGCTGCTGGCGCTGGCCGCCGGGGCGACCGGATTCAACGTCTACACCGGCGTCGGCACCTCCGGCTGGCTGCGGGAGCTGGACGACCAGCACACCGAGCCGTACCCGGACTGCTCGCCGATCGCCGAGGACGGCTCGGCCACGGTGAAGGCGCCGGTCGTGAAGGCGCTCGCGGACTTCTTCGCCCGGCACGGCGACGAGTTCCTCGCCTGCGTCCCCGAGACCGGTGGCGCCTTCGGCCTCTACCGCCCGTACGCGGGGATCGCCGCCTGGTCGGCCGACCCGGACGTGCCGCAGTGCGGCCGGGTGCTGCGCGCGTACCACGAGCGGATGCGGTCGGCCGGACTCGACTACACGCTCGTCGATCTCGAAGCCGCCACGGCGGACGAACTGGCGGCCGTCGAGCACCTGACCGTCCCCGGTGGAAATTTCATGGCCGAGGACGTGCAACGGAAACTGGCCGCGTACGCCACCGCCGGCGGGCTGCTCACGATCGAGGGGCCGCTGCCGGAGACCGACGAACAGCTGCGGCCGTGCGCCCTGCTGGCCGGGATTCCGCTGGTCGCCGGCCCGACAGCCGAGCCGGGCGCCCGGGTCGTCGCCGGACACGCGGACGTCTACCGGCGTACGGGCGAGGGCGGCGTCGCGTACCTCACGGTTCTTGCCCAGAGTGACAACGACGGCCCGGTGCGGATCGCGGTCGAGGGCGAGGAGCTGGCCTTCACCCTGGCCCGCGGCGGCGCGGCGATCGTGCGGCTGGTCGACGGCGCGCTGGACGACGTCATAGTCAAGGGCACCAATTCGTTCCTGGACAGTGCCGAGGTCGCGGCGGTGACCCACCGGGGCACCATGATCAGCGCGACCGGACCCGGCGACCTGGTGATCATCGGCGGTCTACCGGGTTGATTGTGACGCGCGCCACGAGCTCCGCCCCGTTCGGCGGGGCTCTCGGCGCGCACGCCGATCACTGCGGAGATAGGCTGCCCCGGTGACCGACGAACCCAAGGGATTGCGCAGCCGGGCCTCCAGCATGATCGGCCGCGTGCTGGCCAAGCTGCCGGAGCCGCTCCGCGCGAAGATCCTGCACCACCGTGAAGCGTTGAAGTTCCTCATCGTCGGCGGAACCTGCTTCATGATCACCGTAGTGATCAACTACGCGCTCAAGCTCACGATCCTGGGCGACAAACCGGTCACGGCGCTCACCATCGCCACGATCCTCGCGACCGTGGCCTCCTACGTCCTCAACCGCGAGTGGTCCTTCCGGACCCGCGGCGGCCGCGAACGCCACCACGAAGCCGCGCTCTTCTTCGCGATCAGCGGCATCGGCGTCGTCCTCAACGACGTACCCATGTGGATCGCCCGCTACATGCTCGACATCCGCGTACCGGACGTGACCCGGTTCACCCAGGAGGTCAGCGACTTCGTCTCCGGCATCATCCTCGGCACGCTGCTGGCGATGGTGTTCCGGCTGTGGGCGTTCAAGAAGTGGGTCTTCCCGCACCAGGACGTCCGGCCCGCCGGCAACTCCACGGTCGCGGCCCACCTCACCGCGGGCACCAAGGGCCATCCGATCGTCGCGCCGACCGCGGCTAATCGCCGCAAATCCGGCAATCCTGGGCCTAAGGCTCCGTCCGGGAAGAAGGTCTCCTCCGGCAAGGGCCGGCGCTGACTCGCCCCCTTCGCCCGTCCTTTGCCGCGACTGTCCAACTCCGGCTCGTCTGCCCCGGTCCGTCTGCCCCAGCCTGGTCGGCTTTTGTCGCGACTGTCCGATATGGGCGCTCGGTGGCGGCCGGGGCGGTGATCGTTTACGGCTCAGGTGTAAAACGGCCGCCGAGTGCATGATCGTTTGCGGTTCTGGAGCATGCTGACCGCCTCCGGCTACACCTGATGCGTAAACGATCATGCGGACCGGGCCGGATTTACACCTCACCCGTAAACGATCAAGAGATCGGCGGCATCTGCCCACCTGGCGGAAGATTGTTCCCGCATCGCAGGCGACGGCCGGCGCCGGAACTGCTGGGCCGTGATCCACAGCGCCCGGGATGTACAAACCGCACCCTCGCCCAAGATCGAAAGCGGTTCGGTGTAGGAAATCGCCCCATAGCTACATCCCAGCCGTAGTGGATCGAGGGAGCGGGTCCGAAAACTACATCCCAGCCGCGAGCGATCACCGATAAGCCCACCCGCCCGAACCCCGTATCGGACAGTCGGGACAAAGTCCGGGGGAGCCGACCGCGGGCCCGGCATGATCGCGGCAATCTCCTTGATCATGTAGCGCCATTCCGGCAAAAGAGCGCTCCCCTGCCGAAATGGCGCTACACGATCAAGGTCGACGGGTCCCCGTCGCCGGAATAGCGTTACATGATCAAAGAGTCGCGGCGTGCACCTCCGCCCATACTGGACAGTCGCGACAAAGTCCGACCGGGCCCAGCCGAACCAGCGCCCCCGCCCCCTGAAACCGGCGACGATCTTGCGCGAATGTTCGGGCAATACAGGCACTCCGGACGAAATTCGGGGCATTCGCGCAAGATCGTCGAGGTTGATCGTGGAGTGTGGGTGGGAGGGGGTTACAGGTAGCGGACTGCTATGGAGGCGAAGACGTCGGCGTCGGTGTCCGGGCGGCAGAAGAGGTTGCGCAGGCCGATGGTCGCCGGGTCGTCGGGATCCAGTCCCGCCGAGAGGACGGACGATCGCCAGCGGTCCGTGTCGGAACAGGCGTCGAGCAGTTCGGCGAGGATGATCCGCCGGGTCGACGCCTCTTCGCCGCGGTGCGCGCCGAGCGCGTCGAGCAGCCACGGCCAGCGGACCATGACCTCGACGAAGCGGGCCATCTCGATGCTGTGCCGTTCGATCGCGGTCAGGCTGCTGGACAGGAAGCCCGTGCGGTAGTCCAGCACCATGTAGAACCGCCACAGGTTGACGAACGCCTTGGTCTGCCGCGGGTTGCGGGCGGGCAGGGCGAGCACGGCGGTACGCAGCGCGCGGCGTACGGGGGCGAGGCTTTCGAGGTATTCGGCGAGTTGTACGCCCTGATCCTCGGGCCCGGCGACGGTCACCTCCTCGGTGGACGTGTCGATGTTGACGCCGCCGCCGCTGACGGAGGCCGCCGGCGGGACGGAGACACG
>NZ_AUAX01000047.1 GCF_000428945.1 Hamadaea tsunoensis DSM 44101
CCTGCTCGCCGAGCGGACGATGGGGCTCGCGTACCGGGGGGTGGGGCAGCTCGCCCGGGCCGTCGACGCGCTGCGCGACCACTTCTACGACTGCGTGGACTCCTTCGGCGCCGATCACGAGTACACCCTCGCCGCCCGCATGTCGTACGCGAACACGCTGCGCGAACGGGGCAGCCGCTCCGACCTCACCCAGGCGCACCTGCTCGCCGAGGAGGCCGCCAGCACCTACCAGCGCATCTTCGAACCCCGCAATCCGCTCACCCTGGTCGCCGAGGTGAACCTGGCCGCCATCCTGCGCGCCGAGGGGGAACGCCAGCGGGCCCGGCAACTGGACGCGCTCGCGTACGAGGCACTGCGGGACGCGCTCGGCGAGCGGCACCCGTACACGATCGCGACCGCCGTGAACCGGGCGACCGACCTGTCCCTGGCGGGTGACCGCAAGGGCGCCCTGGAGCTGTCCGAGGAGGCCTTCCGCAAGGCCGCCGAGGGCCGCGGTCCCAGCCACCCGCACACCCTCGCGGCGGGCGCGAACCTGGTCCTCGACCGGATCGCCGCGGGCGCCACCGAGAGCGCCGAGGAACTGCTGGAACACGTGCTGGGCCGGCTGCGGCGGACACTGAGCACGGACCATCCGATGATCACGGCTGTCGCGAGTGGAATACGCATCGAATGCGATATAGAACCGCCGGCGACATGAGCCCGCGTCGCCTGCCTGACAGCTGATTCCGTACTTTTCCACGGGCATTCGTCAAGAATCGTCACGACGGTCTTCGTGTGTCGCGTCAGCCTCAGAACTCGTCCATCATGTTCTTCGGATGCCACCCGGCGAAGACGGGAAGTGCCCGGAGTTGCGACCTCCGGGCACTTGGCGCCTTGAGATGCATCCCGTTGGAAGGTGCTCGAAGGCAGGAGGAATGTTAGAGATGGAACGTCGTTGCGGCAAGAAGGTGCAGCTGCGAGTTGCCCAACTCGTGGCGATCGCGCTCATGCTGTTTGGAGTAGCCGCGGTCCTCCGCGCGCTCGGCGATCTGGTGGGCTGACCCGAACCGGCAGCGCTGGCGTTACGGCTGGGTGAGGGGCATTGAGTTCGACTCCCCTCCCCCAGCCCTAGCACGACTCATGGACTCCCTTGTGCAGGTCAGAGCCCCTGTTCGCAGCCTTCAGTCATCCTGCCGGTGTTGCGGTACGGCGCCCCCGTGGACGCGACCGTTGGGACGTCGGAGCGCGGTGAAGAGATCGCCGAGCGCTCGCAGGATCGCTGGCCGTTGACTGGGAGTGGATCCACGCAGGCTGACTATCACCGTAAGGCACACCATGCTTACCAATGCACAGGCTGCCCATGCGATCTGTGTCGATGCCGACAACGCTCTGTTCCTTCCGGTGTCTCCAGCGCTCATCGCCGGACCGTGTTCAGTACCGCATCCGAGGTGCGGCATCTCCGAAAGGAACTTCGCGGGGTTGTAAACTTGCAGACGTGCCCCGTGGAGAAGCCGGCGGTTCCACCGTCGCCCTCATCGCCGCCGCAGCGGCTGAGGGCGTGAAGATCTCCGTGTACCAGATCGAACGGTGGCGCGCTCAAGGCGTTCTCCCCCGACCAGTACGCGTCGGCCTGGGCCGAGGGAACGGCACTTGCGCCCGCCCGCCGGACGACGCCACGATTCAGAAGGCGATCCACCTCGGGCGCCTCTCCCGCCAAGGAGTAGCACGCCCAGGCGGGCACATCATCGAGCGTTTCGCCGCGGGGCAGCCCGTAGCAGAAGACCAGGTCCGAGCCGCGTTTGCGGCTCAGCTTGACGCAGTGGCGCGCCTGACCGCGGCCGATGTGCAAGGCATTGATGCCGGATGGCAGGCTCGCCAGGATGCCGCCGACCGCGCCGCCCGGAACCCCCACGCCCTCACCACGGTGAACTGGTCGGAGTTCATCGACGCGATCGACGGCAAGGAGCCCCCTGCACCGCCAGACGTACCGCAGCGTCGTGCAGCACTAGAAGGGATGATCCACGCGATGGGCGCGGGGGACGAGGCGACCGGCGAGGACCTGGTCGCGATGGCTGCAACCATCGCCGGGCTGCCGGAAGAACAGGTGGAGTCGCTGAGGCGAACGCAGCGGGAGGCCGAACTCCAGGGCGATGACTGCTGGGAAGCGATGGCCCGGGCCATTTCGGTCGAGAATCTACGGTCGATCGTCCGGACCGTTCCTATCGCGGACCTTCAACGCGCGACAGCGGCGACCCACATGATCAGTATCATCGAGGGCCTAGCCATTCTGATCGGCCTTCCCGATCTTGCAGGACAGACCACCGAGTTACCCGCCCCTCTCAACCGTTTCAACGGACAGATGATAAGGCGTATGCAGGCCGATCCCATGTGGAGATCGACCTCAGCCAGTTCGATGACCCCACGCCCGCGCTACCGAATTCGCAGCCTCGCCCTGGCCGGGCTCGGACTCCTCCTAGCTCCTGAGCAGCTTGAAAAAACCGTGGCCTACGAGCACCGCCTACGTGACCTAACCGGGTGGGATAGCCCTCACCCTCATCGGTAAATTGGCTCTGTGGACTAGTTGTTGTGGCTCTGGTTGTGGCTCACTGCTGGCTGGCCCCACCTGCTTGATCGCAAGGTCTGCAACGGCTTGTTTGGCCCCGGCTCTGCTGGGCTCAGGATTTGAGGCCGTGCCGGGCGGCGAATTCGAGGAAGTCGGCCGCGACGAGTTCGGGGTCGCCGCCGTCGTGGAAGTGGAACCACACCTGGTCGTGGCAGCGGCCGTCGGTGACGGGAAAGCCCCAGTGGTCACCGGTGCCGACTGGCGCGATGGCAATGAACATCGCGTCGGGGAACTCGGCGTGGTTGATCGCGCAGATGTCGTCTGGGTCGCCGGCCGCGATCGAGAACAGGTCGACGAATCCGAACCTACCGCCGCCGTACTGCGTCATGAACGCCGTGTACTTCTCGGGCAGAATCGCACCAAGGACATCCTCAGCGGCGCGGATCTGATCCATGGCGGCAGTCCGCCCGTCGATCAGAGAGAAGCCGGCGGAAGCGATCAAACTGGCTGACCGCTGGCGCATCTGGTCGGCGAGGACGTCGAACTCGGCCAGCTCCATACCGGTCAGACTAGAACCCGGCACCCGACCTGCGGTGTCGGATGGTCGGCATGGCCGCTGGGCTGCGGTGATGCTCTGGAGAATGAGTTTCGGCTCCACCTGTCGCGAGGAACACGACCAACGCCGCTCCGAACGCCGCATCCGAGCCGCAGGCATCCCCCGCCAGAAATGGCTCCGTGTCACCCGCCTAGGCACCGAGGCGCAGTAGCCACCTGCCCTCAGACTCCGTCAGCGGCTACCGTCTCGGCATGGGTATCGACTGGAACGCCGAGGTTGTCGGCCAGCTTGAGGCGCACTGGCTGCATTGGCTAAGACCCCGCCTGGACGGCACGAACGAGTGAAGGATGTTGTTGCTGTCTGGCGATAGTGTGTTGTCCTGCTGCGCCGCCGTGGCGCATCGGGAGGGGCGTCTGCATGGACGTACGGCATGCGCTGGTCGCGGTGGGGCACTGGCTTGCGAGCCTGTGGCATTGGCTTACCAGTCAAGACGCGGCATGGTGGTCAGCCGCTGCCGGTTGGGCGACCGTTGCCGTCGCCGTGCTTGCCAGCATCTTCGCATTTCACCAGGTCAGGGAGGCACGCCGTACACGCGAGGACCAGGCACAGCCGTATGTCGTTGCCTACCTGGAGGCGAACACCGCAGTACCCTTTGCGGCGGACCTCGTGGTCAAGAACTTCGGGACCACGGCGGCCTTCGACGTACGCCTGAGCATGACGCCGAAGCCTCAGCGCACCAAGGGCCCGGAGATCGTAGACCTCGCGATCTTCGACAAGCTGCCAGTGCTCGTGCCTGGTCAGGAATGGCGCACCATCTGGGATGCCTTCAGCAGTCGAAACGACTCGGGACTTCCAAGGCGTTACGGCGTAGTCGTTTCCTACTCCGATTCGCGCAAGCAGTCTCTGGAGATCATCTCGGAGCTAGACTGGGCGCCCTTCGGTCAGGTTGTCTTCACTCGAGAACTCACGGTTCACCACGTCGCGAAGGCGCTTCAAGAGATCGAGAAGTCAATTTCGAAGTGGAACGAAGATCGGGACGGCCTAGCCGTCTATGTGCGCGATGGCCACGCCAAGGACGAGCGCAAACGCCAGAAGCTCGAAGAATGGGACGCAATGCTGGCGGCACAGGACGTCGAGGACGACGATGGCGAGGACTCAGGCGGCCAGCCGTCGGCAGATGGCGCCGATGCTTAGTACGTAATCCATGAGACGTGCGTCGATTGGCCGCGGCGGCCTGGTTGACCGGCTTGTCTTCTGGCTGAACGGACGCGGCGGCCGGTCGTGGGTAGGTCGCTGTGGTTGTGTGGACCAACATGACCAGCGCGGGGCGGCCGGCGCGCGTCGCGAATATGACCGGCCTGGCCCACGATTTCGTCGACGATCTCGTCGAGCGACTGACCGAGTCTGGGCTGTGGCAGGCACACCGCCGCCGCGCGCTCGACCCGCACCGATCGGTCGTGGTCACCCTGCTGTACCTACGTCACAGTCTGTCCCAGCGTCTACTCGCCGAGCCGTTCGGCTGCTGCCAGTCGACCATGTCCTGCTGGCCCCGTGCCGATTCCGGCGATCACCGAGGCCCCGGCGTCCTTAGCCGCGCAGCACGTCGAGCGAGCCGCGGCCACCCGGGCACTGGACGACGTCGAATGCAACGGCGTGCGCCGCGGTCATGGCCGAGCTCGCGACGGCGTGCTCGGTTTCACCTTCACGCAGGCTGAGGTGGGGGTCACCGAGGTGGATGACCGGCGACCCCCACGACTGTTAGTCGACTATGTGCCGTTCGAGAAAGGCTGCCGTCGTCGTGGCGAGTGCGCCGGAGATGATCGTGTCGCCGCCGGTGTGGTGCCAGGCCCAGGTAGACACGACGGTCGTACTGACTGCGATGACGAATTGCCGAGTTGTGATGGTTCGCTTGGCGGACGGCTTGGCCGCCCGGCCCTGGTTTTGGTGTCGCCATTTCGTTACCGTCGCCACTGGGTTCCTCTCAGTGCTCGATTACAGGATTGGGTTTGAGGAGCCTGGGCGGCGCCCGAATCTCTAGTTCGGGCGTCGCCAACCGTCCGGCCGTGGTGCGGCTCCAACCGGGAATAGTGCCTGTCCTTTTCGGAGCGGGTCAAGGCTTCCCAGCCGCGGTTTGGCGGCGCGAGCGAGAGTTCTGCGGCGGTGACCGGCGGGTAACTGCTGGCGGCGAGATGGTCAATCATGGGCGTGATCACGTCGACTGTCGCCAGGGCAACTTCATTTGCAGTGATTACTGCGAATGTTTCTAGGTCATAGGGCGGGATCGTCGCGTTTCCGACCGAGTTTGTGGGGGCTTGGGTGAGATGTTCTTGTCATGCCCAGGATTCCCTGGTCGTGCCCAGCGAGCCGCTCGATCGCGACAGCCCCCGTAGCTAATTCGCCGCGATCGAGTGCGCTCCTGTGTTGCTCAGCAGTGTCGGTTGACGTGGTCGGCAGTGGGCATGACGAGGGCGGCCCCGCGGCGGCTCGTGCCGATGGTGAACTCGACAGTGTCGGTGGCGTGACTGCCGCCGCTGCCGACGTGGTTGAGGAAGTCGACGCTGCCGGTGGACAAGTTGTAGTAGGCCGACATGACTTGGTTGTCCCAGCCCCAGTAGGCGAGGTCTTGCCAGCCACAGCTGGACAGCTTGCCGCGTAGGCCTCCGTAGTCGGGGTCGGTGAAGAAGCAGAACCAGCCTGAGGGGCAGATGCTGGTCGTGGCGGCTGCGGCGCCGGCCGGAGGCCGGCCGAACGTCACGATGAACTGGCCTGAGCTGTAGCTGAGGTCGGTCGCGTTGATTTGAGTACCGCCTGGATGAGTGGCTAGGTAGCTGTCGATCTGGCGCTGCAGCGAGTCGGCGGCGGCTGCCGGGGTCGCCGGCGTGATGGCGTTCGTGAGCAGGATGCCGACTGCGACGGCGGCGATGGTGCGGGTGAAGCGGTTGATGTTCACGGTGCCTCCGTGGTGGTGCACTGTGCGGCGCGTGGGCGCAGCGAGCGATCGGATTTTCCGCGCGAGGCAGAGTGGGGTGCGGCCAGAACCCCACCAGTTCGTAGCTCTTAGTGATCGTCAGATCGCTGTGAGCTATGCATTGAGGGTACGAAGCATCGTCTGAACGGCAGCCACATCTGACCGAAAATCTACATGAGTGAATGAGATGCTCTTGGATTGCCTATGACAGCCCTCATTTGTCGTCACCCGGGCTGTCGGCTAGCTGTCATTTCCGCAGAAGTTTTGCGTTGTGCGAGATACGCGGGTCGAGGGTGGACTAATACAGGGCGTTGTGCCGCGCGTCCGCGTGGCCACATCCCCGATCTGCACGGAGCTCTACTTGACTATGTTCCAGGCCCCGCGCGACGAAGCGTGGTATCGCGCGGTCGACGACAGGCACCGTGACAGGTTGGTCCGCCGGGCCGCGTTTCTCCTCGGCCCGGACCTCGACGATCTTGCCGAGGATGTTGTCAACGCGGTAATGGCCAAGCTGGTGCTACGCCGGCATGTCGTTCCCAATGATCCAGCCGCGTGGCTGCAGACTGCTGTACGTCGGGAAGTCAGCACCACGCGGCGTGCCCAGCGGCGTCATATCGGACGGATCAAACGGCTGCTGCGCCTGCGCCGCGGCCCCGTCGAGCAGCCGTCCGAGCCCGGCCGTCTGAGCTTTGATGAGCACGCCGCCGCGAAGCTGTATGGACCTGCGGGTGAGTTCCTGGAGCTGATGGTCGTCCGCAAGACGATCATCGCCGTCGATCGGGACATCATCTGGCTGCACGTGATCGACGACTTACCACACGATCAGATCTGCGAGCTCCTGCACGACAAGTATCCAGGTACCGCAGTGAACCCCGGCAACGTCGCCACACGTATGGATCGAGCTCTGCGGCGCATCAAGAAGGCCTGTGACGCCGAACCTTCGCTGCTAGAAATGCTAGGAGGAGCCTGATGGCACGCAGGCCCGATGAATCAGACGCCGAGCAGCTGGTGCGTTTGCTGAAGAACGCGGCAGACCGTGCCGAGCAGCGGTCGCCGTCACCGCGCCGCAAGTCCGCCGAAGAGATCTGGCGTGCTCACCGGATCAGTCCGTGGCTGCTGTGGGACTACCCCCGCTTTGCGCTACGGCGGGCGCTGGAGCGCCGTCGGCTGTCGGGACGCTCCGCGTGGCGTCCCGTCATCTCCATGATCGCCAGTGCTGCGGCAATCGTCGCCTTCCTCGTTGCGTTCAGCGTCCGTGGAGTCCTTACGGCAGGCCATAACCGGCCCCCTTCCACAGCAGTGGAGAGCCCGGCCGTCGCCTCGCCGCGCCCGAGCCTGAGTCCCTCGTCGCAGCGGCAGACCTACCCGCAGCCGTTCCTCGCAGGCGTACCAACCTCACCTCGTCCGACGCCGACCCGGTCCGGATCGCAACAATCGGCAGCCGCGCGCCTGCATGCCACTGCCGACCGGGTACGGCAGCTGGCGGAACCCCCGGCACAGCCCGTCGTCTACAGCCGTGTCCAGGAGTGGGCCGTCGACAATCAGCAGGCAGGCGGCCAAGAAGAGGGCACGCTCACCGACGTGCAGACGTGGTGGCGTCCCGATCGCCCGACTGCAGACGGCTACAGCGGCTATCAACGCACCACGACGTTGCCGCGGCCGCTGGGGCCGGCGGCGGAGTTCACTACGGCGCTGCCACCACAGCTGCCCTGCCGAACCGACAGCGTCATCCATCCCAGCATCGGCCACCCCGCCGACCTGGGTCAGCAGCTCGCCGCGGTGGCGCCCGGCGGCCCGACGGCGGCCGGCTACCTGCAAGCGATCGCTACGCTCTACCGGCAGGTTCACCTGACCGCCGGCCAACGGGCCGAAGTTCTCGACCTCATGGCCGGACTGGCGTTGGACTACGTCGGCCCAGTCCATGATCGTATGAACCGGCCTGGCGACGCATACGCCGCTGAAGGTACGTCCTCGCGCGGGCAACGCACCCAATATCTGGTGATCATCGACTCCCGGACCGGTGCCCTCCTGGACTACGAGCGCACCCTCCTGCATGCAGCCCCGGGGCAGACCATCCACACGCCCTCGCTGATCCAGTACCGCATCTACATCGCCAACAACACGACCACGCAGCAAGGCACCGCTTGCGGAGGCTGACCGCTGACCTTGTGCGGTCCCGCTGCCGCCGACCCTGTTCACGGGTGGCGGCAGCGGGACCGCGGTGTGCCTTTCGAGCTAAGATCAGCGGCGTCGAGTCAAGATGAGAATCGGAGTGGCTATGGCACGTCAGCAGATAGTGGTCTACAAGGACGACCTCGACGGGTCAGAAGACAGCGTGCGTCCGGTGAAGTTCGGATTGGACGGTGTGACGTACGAGATCGACCTCGGACCCGCGAATCATGCGAAGCTCAAGGAACTCCTGACGCCGTTCATCGAGGCAGGCTCCAAGGTCAGCGGCCGAGCGGCTTCGACGACCCGCGTGGCACCTGGTCGACGTGCGGCCGCCGCAGCGGAGCAAAAGGAGTTCAATGCGCGGGTTCGCGAATGGGCGCCAGGGGCGGGCCACAAGGTGAAGCCACGTGGACGAGTTCCTGAGAAAGTCATCGAGGCGTACACAAAGGCCGGCGGAAAGTAGCGCAATAGCCCGACCACGTTAGAGGCTTCAGGAGGTCGGAACCGGCGGCAATCCCGTCCAGAGGCTGGCCGCGCCAGACGATCACCATCCGTACCCAACCCCTGCCACCAGGACGGCGGTCGCCAGGACCGCCGCATTGGATCAGGTGATCGAGGGCGAGACTGGCGCTGACGCATATGTCCATGGTTGAGCAGCGGTGTCAAGCTGTGCTGGCGGTCTGCTCTGGCTATCGGGTCATCGAGGTCGCTGCAGAGTTCGGGGTCTCCCGACAGAATGAGGCCGTGGACGCCTACAGCCGATTCGCCAATGTCCCCGAAGGCCAACTCGATAGTGTGCGCTCGAATACCGAGGCGGCCCAGATCGTCGCGCTCATGGAGGCAGACCTCCAGGCGCGCCCCGACGCGTGGGAGAACACGACCCTGGCCAGCTTCCTCGACGCCCTCACTCGTTGCATCGAAGCCCAGCCACAGCTCTACGCCAACCTTGGAGAGAGCTATCCAGTAACCCCATCATGGAAGCAGTTCGCCGAAGCCCTCGTCGCGGCGACCGGCTACGAATAACACCACACGACCTAGGCACCCCCACCGAAGATCACCCGGGACGGGAACGTCCAGCCTCGGGTGCACTAAACAGGCTGATTGGACGGATACCAGTCCTTGGCTTTCGTTATCCACAGGGGCTGTTGGCGGTGGTCAATGTTTGCCACGATGCGTTCGGGGTGTCGAAGACGGTGACCGGGGGATGTCGTGCAGGACTTTGCGGTGTCGGTTCAGCGACTGGAGACGTTCAGTATCCAGCTGGAGGAGTTCGCGAGGCTTCTGCCTGCGGTGGATGGTTACCTGCAACGGCAGTCGGAGATGACCTGGTACGAGCGTGGCGCGTTGAACGAGGTGCTCGTGGCTCATGATCGGGTCCGCCAGTCGCTGCACGATTCGTATGGCCAGTTACAGGCTCTGCTCTCCGCGAACAGTAGGGCGATAGCGGCGGCCGCCCGCTACTACGAGACCACCGATCTTGAGGCAGCGGCCTCGTTCGACCGGATGTACGGCATCCCCAGGTCACTTGCTGGGCCGGCGGTGTACTTCGACGGGTTGCGCACCGATCCACTGTCGCGGCTTCATGAACCACCGCAAACTCCGGATGATGCCATGCACGGCTCGTTCGACCTCGCCATGATCAGCAGCTACTTCAGCATCAGCAATGACCTGAACACGCTGATAGATCAGCTGACCGGTGTGGACATCCTGTCCCACCTCTCACAGCTGGTGCTCGGCGACTGGGACGCGTTCGGACGCCTGGCCGTAGCGCTGCACAACGGCGCGCTGTTCGAGATGGACGTGTCCTTCGGTCTAGCCGATGACCTCGACCCGCTACGCGATGGATGGCACGGCGCGGCCGCAGACAATGCCATGGCGTACTTCGCCAAGCTCGACGGAACGCTGCAGGAGCACCGCGATCTGCTGGAACGGCTCGCCACCGCTTACCTGGGCGCGTCGTTCTCGATCAACATCGCCACCCAGCAGCTCAACAGCATGATCGGCAGCCTCATCGATCTCGCCATCATCGCCGCGATCAGCGCCGCCGCCGGCACCGCCACCGCCGAGACCGGCATCGGAGCGGTCGCCGGCTGGGGCATCGCGATCTGGAAAATCATCGAGTTCCTCAACCTGTGGAGCAAGGCCGCGGCCGTCATCCAAGCAGCCGTATACACGTTGACCGGTCTCGTCCCGGTAGTCCTGGAGATCGCCCAGCTCCTGGGTGTGAACACGAGCATCACACTGCCGGCCGTCTACCAGCACCCGGCTCTGGCCGAGGAGGGACACAAATGACCGCCGAAGAACACCTCACCGCTGTCGCCGGCGGAGACCCGGCCCTCGCCCGCGTCCTGCGGGAGAACCTGCGCAAGCTCGCGGCCGAAAGCTCGAACCCGGCATGGCGTGAACTCGCCGCCGATGTCCTGGCTGGGCGGACCGATCTGCGTACCGCGGCCGCATCGTCGGCCTACCGCGACTTGTTCTCCGACGCCGCCCGCCGCTACCAGTCCTGGAGCGCCGCTCAAGCTCCCGAAACGCTGCAACGCCTCGCCGCGGCGGCCCGTTCATCGGTCGAACACCTGCGGGCGAGCCTTGACGACCAGGGCAAGATGTGAAGCGATGCCAACGACTCCCGCGAACGACTACACGAAGGTCTACCGGACTCTCGCTCTCATCCCAGTCGTCCTCGCCGCCACAAGCCTGCTCAACATCGTCTTGCTGGTAATCGACCTGGGAGTCTTCGGCGGCCCGCACCACGCCACCACCACCCGAAAAATCCTGGCTGCGATCATCGGCGACGGGCTGCTGCTGACCAGCATCGTGCTCGGCATTGCCGCCTACCGCAGCAACGTGAGCCGCACGGCGGCAGTCCGCTGCCTTCTGGCATACGTAGCCCTTGGCACCGGGCTTACGGCACTCTTCGCGATCGGCGCATAGGCAGAGTTGAACGGCAGGGTGGGAGCTACCCCTCCAGGGGGCCATGGAAGATCGCGAGCTGAGCCGACGCGTGCGCAACGGGATGCGGGAGATTAGTAGAAGGTGATTGCCGCGATGCGCGGCAGAGGCACCTGCGTTACCCATTCGGCGGCGGCTGCGGACACGATCGAAGCGTCGCTGCTGACGATGGTGTGGATGTTAGCGGCGAGGTCTTCGTGCTCGACGGTTGTCCCCCGGCGCTGTAGGCCTGCGTTCGCATCAGCCGTCCTCGCCGCAGTCGGGCGCGCTTTCGATGACGGCGGGCACGGCCCGCCAGATCTCGTAGTTGGCGAAGTACACGCGCAAGGATGCGCCGGTTTCGTTGGTCGGCCCCAGGTATCGGCGGTACGAGGACGGCGCCTCGCGTCGGAGTCCGGCATCGTCTGCTCGCCAGTCTCCGGTGGGATCCTGGAAGCCCACCGATTCGGTGCGCCACTGATCGATAGCAACGCGGACGCCGGCCTCAGACGCGATGGACTCCACGACGGTCGAAGTGATCGTGATGGAGGTCAAGGTGCAGGGCGGGAGGAGCTCCAGGTTGATCACGAAGGTGGTTTTGGCGGTTTCCATCCCCGGAAACCCGCTTCGTAGATCAATCAGTTTCATCGGGACTGGGCTTCGGTTCTGCAGGTGCACCACGGTTGCGTGCTGGCCTTGATATGTTCCGGTCAGCGTGTCCCAATAGGACACCCTGGCGGCAAAGCGGCGATCGAACCGCTCCGCGGTGAGGCGGTTGACCGCTGCCTGGCTGCGGTTGATGTCTTGCTGGTCGGAGAACGCCCGCCAGGATAGGAATAGCGCAGGTACGGCGAGGAGAACGGCGACCAATGCAGCCCATGCTTGGATACGTTGCGACGGAGGTTCCTTGCTCGGCCCGGGGACGTAGTCTGCACCGTTGGGCGTGGGGACGAGGAGTCCGGAGTTGGTACGCGACCACTCAGCGGTCATTGAATGACTCCTCGACGGTCCCGGCGCTGTGGTAACGCGCAGGTGTAGTCAACGCGCCAGGTTTGGCATGCGTCTCCTTTCTGCCGGGTTCGTCGTTCAACGTCAAGGGCCGCAACGTTCTCGTCGCGCGCTGGACGGCCAGATGCCCGCAGCCCGGTTGGGTGGTCGCGTCATTCAGGCAGCCGCAACCGCCTGCGTAAAGGGCACCACCGTCTACCTCGTCGACGGGCCTGCAACGCGTAGCTGATACCGCGAATGACAGTCCGCGGCGCGACAGATGAACGGCATCCGGCTCGACGGTGGCAGCGTCACTCGTCCAAGCCAAGCTCGTTCTGCACTTCGGAGAGGGCCTGAAGCGCTCGGCGGTGCGGAAGGTACGGACGGAAGCGGCATGGACGTGTTGGTCGGCGCCGTTCATGTGGCCGTCAAGGAGACCGTAGCTCAGCGCCTGGCGAACCTGTCGCGTGGACATGGCAAGCATTGCCGCTGCTTCCGCCAGATTGACTTCATGCTTGCACGTCACGGTGAGGGCGCAACCGTTCACCAGCGCGGCCGAGAGCTCGGCGATGAGTTCGGCCGTCTTACGAGAAGGCTTCACGCGCACCGCCGGACCGGAAACAGTCAGGGCATCGTGCAGTGCTTCGGCGTCCCGGCTCCGACGCTCGTCCAACATCTTCTCCTTGCTGAGGACCCGGCCCGGCCATCCATCATGCTGTGCTGAGACTGTCCAACGACGTCCTCACGCCGGGTGACGCCTGATGCCCGGCTCGAACCGTATACGCGCGAGCTGCCGGGTGCTGGCTGATTTGGCGGCTCTGGTCGAAGGTTGTACGGTACGCGTCGGCGGTCAATCCGATGTGGAACGGGCGCTCTCCCCGCGTAGGCGGGGCATTGCCAGGTGGCCTCTGGGCGGGGCGGGCTTCGTGCTCGTCCGCGGGAGGTCTGGTTGCAGGTGCCCTGTGGTCGGTGCGGGAGGTTTCACGTTGTCTAGTCCAGCGTTCTACTGCGGGATTGATTGGTCTGAAGGGCTCAACGACGTCGCGGTAGTGACGCGAGCCGGACAGCTGGTGGCCCAGGCGCGGATACCAGAGACACCCGGCGGCATCACGCAACTGTTTGCTCTCCTTGATGGGTTGCGTAAGGGGCATTCACACGGGCGCCGGATGGTGCCGGTCGGCATCGAGACCGACCGGGGGCTTCTCGCTGAGGGGCTGGCCGGCAAAGGTCAGCCGGTGTATCCGATCGCACCCGCGGTGGTGACCGAGTACCGGCGTCGGCTGTCTCCCGTTCGCAAGAAAAGCGACCGCACCGACGCGGAGATCATCGCCCTGGTCCTGCGCGACGACTGGGGCCGGATACGACCACGGTATGTGCCGTCGGCAGCGGCCGGCTCGCTCGCGACCTTGGTCGATGCGCACCGCCGGGCCAGGCGTACGCGGCTACGCCTTCAGGGCCAGCTACGGTCGCTGCTGCGGTCCGCCCATCCGGCAGCGGTCGCGGCCTGGTCCCAGCTGGACGGCGGGCTAAGCCGGCCGGAGGCTCGCGCAGTCCTGACTGCGGCACCGACAACTGCCGCGGCGAAACGGCTGACCCACTATCGGCTGTCGAAGATCCTGGCGGCCGCGGGGCGCATCCGCCTGGTCGACGCCGAGGCGTACCGGTTGCTGGAGCTGTTCGCCGAGCCGGTGATCGCCCGGCGCGCCGACATGGAGCGGGCCGTAAACGTCGAGGTAAGCGGAACACTGACGTTGTTCGACGCCGCGTGCACGGTGGAGGCCAAGCTGCAGGAGTCGGTTGAGGAGGCAGCCGCCGCGCACTTGCACGCGCCGATCTACCTGTCGTTTCCTGGGTGCGGGCTACTGACTACCGCGCGGCTGTTGGCCGGTATCGGCGATGACCTGGAGCGGTTTCGCGATGTGCGGGGTCTTCGTGCGTACGCGGGTATCGCGCCGGTCACGTTCGCGAGCGGGTCCAGCCGGATCGTGCAACAGCGGCGGGTGTGCAACCGAGCGCTGAAAACCGCCTGCCATCATTGGGCCTTCGCGTCTCTCACGCGGTCTGCAGGTAGCCGCCATCTTTACGACGCTCGACGGGCGGCGGGCGACAGCCACGCCAGCGCCTTGCGGCGGGTGGCCGGGCGCCTGCTCGGGGGCCTGCACCATTGCCTAGGCCACGACACTATGTTCGACGAGAACATTTTGTTCAGGTCGGACCTCTGACCGCCGGATGGTGGACGGCGCTCGGTGACACCTGAGTCACACACCCGAGCCTGGAGCTCTGACGCGGGAGCGGTGCCCGGAAGCCTTGTCCACCATCCGGCCTATCCACGTTGCAACTGCTCGACCAGATCCCAGCCGTACCGGGTAGGCCGGACCGGCCGCGGGCGCCGGCCGGGTAAAGTCCACGCCGCCCAGGCCTACATCGATTGGATCTCCGGCTTCGCGGCCCGGTACGTCGCTGCGACCGCAGACCCGAAGAGTTCCACGTGCCCGTGCGAGCGTGTGTGGTGTCGACCCGCACCGTCCGTAGAGCGTCCTAGGACAACGGCTTCGCAGGTGCGCTACCGACCGAGGGATTATGAGCTAGATCAACTTTATGATAGATGGTCTCACGAGATACCGACGGGTGCCTATCAATCCAGGTAGGCACCCGTCTTCGTGTCAAGCCGTCCTCGTCGATGACACAGGATGGCGTCCTGTCCGGGCACGTGCTGGGCACGCCTGGGCCCGCCCCGCCGGACTCGTCGCCAGCGCCCGATGTCCCTCGTGGCGTCGATCGTTGGGCTATGGCGCAGATCCGCGATCCGCTCGAAGGCGGGCTCTGCGCTCGACGCCTACTGGATGGCAACCATGATGCTGTCCATTCATGTGGGGGCACGACGGTCGATGCACCCAGCCGACCAGGGGATTCCAATCACGCTCAGCGGCAGAAGAGTGCGTTCGTGGTCGGCTGGATGTGCGATTTCATTCAGATTCGGGACTGCCCTGCATGGGTCGCTGGTCAGCAAGGTGCGTCTGCACCGCAAGGCAGGCGCGGTCAGCAGATCGGCCAGGACCGGGGATGAGCAGGGCAACGGCCATCGGAGGTTCGCGCGGCGGTGCGTCGTCATCTACTACGGGTTGGGAATCGTCGCTGTTGGATCGCCCAGGATCACGGTCATGGCGCGATCGAGCGCGGTGAGGCCGGCGTACATCGCCTCCCAGAGGTAGCGCTCCTCGCCAGTCCGGTCATATTCGCCGCGTGCCGTCCAGCGTTGCTGCCAGCGGGGGCCGGCTTCGCGGTAGAGGCGGTCCATGGCCATCCCGACCGGTTCGGCGCCACACAAGCCGTTGTACAGCGCCGACACTAGTCCGGCCGTGGTATGGCCGCGGATGCTGTCCATCCGCAGGGTCCAGTCGAATGTCGGGTGCACGTGCCCGACGAACGCGCGCAGCGGCCGTGGGGCGCCGAGCAGCGCGGTGGGCAGCGCACCGACCCTTGGGCCGAGGGCGGCCACTCCATCGAGGACTCGGCCGGTACGGGTCCCGGCGTCGACGAGATCGGCGAATGGGTTCACGCCGTCGCCACCGGCCGATGCGCAGGCGTGCGCGTACCAGATCGCGCCGTCTGGCTGCCAGGTGGCGAGCAGTTCGTGCGGGTCCACGAGGGCATGTTGTTGATCGAGGAGCAGGCCGAGGGTGTCGCCCATTGCTGCGGCGTCGTCGAGTGGACCGGTCTGGCCGTGACTGGTGGTTACAACGATTGCCGGACGGGCGGCGGCGAGCCGGTCGCGCAGCCCGCCAATGGTCGCAGCCCCGTTGACTGGCGTGCCCGCGTGGTCGTACGCCACCAGCACCCCGCTGCCGGCCAGATACGCGAGGTCGGTGATGTCGGCGTCGGTACGCATCGTCGCGGCGACCCGGCTGGCGACAGCGGCGCGCATCAGCCCGGTGATGTCGGCCGGCCCGTGGTCGGTGGCCCACACGAGGGGGGCTGCGTAGCGGGCGGCGCTGTCCTTCCAGTCGCCGAGGAGTGCGTTGACGTAGTTCTCCAGCGGCTCGCCGGCGAGGTGCAGCCGGCCGACGTAGCGACCGCCGTGCAGCGCGTACTGCAACGACCATGGGAGCGTCGCGGGCTCGCCGTAGAGGAGGAGATACATGGGCAGCTCGCCGGGGATGTTGCCCGGCTTGGTGCCGGTGAGCGACAGGCCGCGGCCGGCGGCGTAGTCGGTGACCGTCATGGCCCCGTTGGCGGCGACGTCATAGCGAAGCACGCGGGCCCCTTCGCGGGCGTCAACGAGTGCTTGGATCGGCTCGGGGGCATCGGCGGCGGTAGCAAGTTCGGCTGCGGTCAAACCTCGGGTCTTGGGCAACACCAGCCCCCAGCCGACCCGGGGGTCGCGCCAGTTGCCGGGGGCGTCCGGCGCGGGGATCATCGGCACCCCGGCCGTTGCAGGCACCTTCGCGCCGAACGCCCACCGCGCGGGGTTCGACGTCATGGCTCCAGCCACGCCCTGGCCGTTCTCCCATGCGTCGATCGTCAGCTCGGTGGCGGGCAGCCACGCGTCGGGGTCGGTCACGGTGCGACTTCGGCTTCGATGCGAGCGATGTGGGCGATGAGCGTCTCGCGCCAGGAGTCGGGCGTACCAGGGCCGGCCGCGGCGAGCATGCCACGCAGCAACTGCAGGCTCAGCTGGTCCGTCTGCGAGGCGGCCTCGGCCTCCAGGTTCACTTCGCACGCCGTGGGGCGCACGTACAGCACCGGTACGGTCCATTCCTTAGTGTTCGCGGCTGCGGTGCTAAATCCGGCGCCCGGCCCCTGCTGGGCCTGGCATAGCCGGATGCGCGGCGCGACGATCAGTCGCGACCAGTCGAGGACGGCCCGAGTGGCGCCCGGCGTCCGCAGTTCGTCGAAGATCGCCATGATCTCGGGATAGAGGGCGCCGGCGAGCGTGTCGGCGGATTCGGCGAGGATCTGCTCGCGCATGCCCATGACGGCGGGGAAGCCCCGCTGGTACACGAGATCGCCGGCCAGCGACAGGGTGTCGCCGCCGGGCTGGCCACCTTTGCAGCAGTTGAGGACAACCAGCAGGGGCGGCTCGTCGGGGCTACACATGGCCTTGACCTGCTGAGACTCCAGCACGATCGTCTCGGGGAGCCCGGCCGCCCGGTCGCTGGCCGTCGCCAGGAGGAGCTGAGGCACCGGCTCGGCGGTACCGTGGCTGAAGAAGTGCAGCACGTGCGGGCGGAAACGCTGCGCGACGTCCTCCAGCTGACGCTGGCTGTGCAGCAGCTCGGCCGAGACCCGCGGGTCGCCGAGGTCCTCGATGTGCCGGCGCAGCTCAGGTTCCGACGTCAGCACCTTGATCTCGGCGAACACGCCGACGGGCGACGCCTGCACGCCCTTCCATATCTCCTCCCACTGGTTTCTCGCCGAGACGTCCAGACACGACAGGACCGCCAGGATCCGTGGCGGCGGGCGGTAGATGTCGCTGGTGACGACGTTCTGGGCGGTCGGCATCATCCGGCTGATCGGCCACCGCTCGTCGAGGCTAAGGAACCTCGCGGTGGCATTCCACAGCGCCTCCCAGGGCAGCGTCTCGGGGATGCCCAGACCGCGTACGTATACGTAGACCGGGCATCGGTCGGCGAGGATCGCGGCGTTGAACGCGGCGGCGACCTCGGGCTGCTGCATAAGCGCGTCGAACAAGTGCCGGCCGAGCTGGCGGACGCCGTCCGCTGCGAGGGCGCCCGTGAGGTACGCGTTGATCATCGGCTGCAATGGGGTCAGGTCGAGCCGTTGGTCCCCCCCGATTCCCGGCGGGTACTCCAGCGAGAACAGAATGTGGGGCAGGGGATCCTGGAGCGGAGGAGTGGTACTGACCCGCAGGACGACGCGATCCATCAGGACACCTCTCCGCCGGCGGCCAGGCCGCCATCAAGCCCCGAGCGGGTCGCGGTCACCTGTTGCTCCAGCAGTGTTGCGGCGAAGGTGAGCGCTTCGACGGCCGCCTGCCGGTCGAGGACTTCCGCTCGGTCGTACGGCTGGTCGAGCCAGAGGGCCTGCGCCTGCTCAAGGACCCGGGCGCTGGAGGCGATCCAGGACGGAGTCGACGGGGCGTCAATGGCGGCCCTGGTGCCCGGCGCGAAGATTGTCGTTGCCGAGTCTTCGTTCATCAGCAGGTCCCAGTCGCCGCGCGGGCGAGCTCCGGGCCTCTCCTGGGCCAGCTGTGGGTGCACCCAATACGCAACATTTGGCGTGCGTGGCGCCGGCGCCCGGTCGTAGAGAAAGGCCAGCGCTTCGAGGATTTCGTCGGCGGATGCGGCTTGGAGGTCGTGGCGTATCACGTAGCCGGCGCGCAGCTGCGCGAGGCTGTCGGCGAGCGCTGTTAGCCCGGTGGCCGAATAGTTCTCCGGCACTGCGGTGAGCGCGACCGACCAGGCGCCGACCTGGCTGAGAAAGGCCGACAGCTGCTCGATGCCCACGAACCGCGCCCAGGTCGTGTCGGTGTTCACCACGGGCGATTCAGCGAAGGCGACCGCGCCGCGCCCCGCGGACAGGTAGCCGTGGCCAGCGAAGTGCACCACATCGGCCGCCTGGCCGCCGAGCGCGTCGCGTATCCACGCCAGCCAGGGACTGAGCCGGACGGAGCCGTCGTCGATGGCGCGCAGCCTCTCCGCGGGCGGGTACTCCGCCGCCTCCCGCGGGTCGTGGAGGATGACGCCTCCGGCGTCTCCGTACCGGTTGATCTCGTCGTAGGCAGCTCGGTCGGTGAAGATATGAACCTGAACCGGCCGGTCGAGACGCCGATAGGCGTACGCGAGGTAAGGCAGCAGCTCGCTTATGCCTACGCTGCCCTTGGCAGCCGGCGCGCTGGCGCAGAGGACGACGGTAAGCATATGGGGCGCGAGCGGACGGAGGCTGAAATACGGCAGCCGTAGGACGGGTACGCCCAGCGCCTGACCGATCTGGTTCTCCCACGGCAGCAGCGGCAGCAGCCCGTTCGGCGGCGGGAACTCCAGCCACAGCCGGTCCAGTCTTTCTCCGTCTACCGTGGCGCGCAGTCGTTCGGCCAGTTGCTCCGGGATGCGGCACCTCGCACGCGCCCAGCCCGTCGCGAGAGGTTCGGCGCTGCGAGGGATGCCGAACGCCACCGCCGGATAGGTAGCGCCAAAGAGCCGATGGTCGCCGAACCAGAGTTCGGCTCGCACCTCGGGGTCGGCCGCAGTGCCAGCCATGCACAAACGCAGCGTCGGGAGGGTGTGTTGTTCGCGTACCAGCATTTGTATCAGGCTCCCCCTCGCACTTGGTCGAGCAGCATCCACCACGCCGCTTCATTGCTGATGTCGCCGTGCCCGCTGAACACCTTGGACGCGTCGACCGCCACGATCCGTTCGTCGCCGCGCGGGTACGCCTGCCCGACCGACCGCGCCTCGGTCCAGCCGACAGGCGCCGCCGCGTCGTACGGGCCGTAGCCGCCCAGCGCCGCGTACCGACTGGGCGGCTGAGCGGCGATGCGGATCTCGCCGAGATCGTCGGGCCGCCGTGCCGCCCAATGGAAGAACGTCCGCAGTGGACCATCCCGGTCGGTGTAGGTCGTCATGAGTGGCTGGCCGATCCGATCGGTGGCCCGGACGTAGCCGCCGGGCGTACCCCGGCCGTCCACGTCACGAGCGAAGCAGAGGCAGGAGACCGCCGGCTGCAACAACAACGCGGAGTCGACGCTGACCTCCGGCTGCACGCATAGTGCGGAAAGCACCACCTTCGTGCCGTATGAGTGCCCGATGAGCCGGACGGCGGCGTCGGGCCGCGCCGCACGCAGGTCGCGTAGCAACGAGGCGACACCGTGGGCGCCCACTCGGCCAGCGCGGTCTTTCATGATCAGTACAGTGGCGAGGCGAATGAGATTGCGTGGGTCGAGCTTGTCGAAGAAGCCCGCGATCTGCGGGCCGGCCGCGGCCGCGCCTTCGCCCGGGATGGCGCCCTCGTCACCGACGTCGCCGCCCTCGCCCGCCTGGATCTTCGCCCACAATTGCCGCAGCTGCCCCGGCGACGGGTGATCGGCGACGCCCAGCTCGTCCGGCTCGCCGGCGTACACCGGGGCCAGCAGCGCGGCCAGGGCGTCGAGGTCGCCGTCGCCGAGCGGTCCCGGCCGCTGGGCGAAGTCGTAGAGCACGGCCCGGTCGGCGGTAGGCAGGAACGCGGCCACCTCGTCAAGCGCGACCCGGTCGAAGGCGACGTCCTCATCGGATACCGTGCCGGCAGCGATGTCCGGTCCCGCCTCCCACGGCAGGACCAGCGCGGTGCTCGGCCACACGACGCCGACGAGCACCGGTCGGAACGGCCGGTTGATCGGGTAACGGGCCACCAGTTGCCCGAACCCCGCGATGAAACTCCGATAACGGCCCATCGCCGTGGCCCAGTCATTGTTCCAGCCGTGGGAGAACAGGAAGATGTCGGTCACTGTCGGCGAAGCCACCCGGTCGAGAAGGTCTTCGCGCGTAAGCGGGCCGGTGCAGACGCCGTCGCGGTCGAACGGCAGGACGTAGAAGGGCGCCGAACCACCCTCCGGTAGGGGAACCAGCAGATACGGGCCTGTAGGCATCCTCTGGGCAGCCATCGTCACCCTCCGGTCGTCCTCGGATGAAGAAAGGGTCCGCCGAGCGAAGACGGAGGGTCAAGCCATTGTCCTCATCATTACCCATTCCGCTACCTCGGGAGACTGAACAGCGTCATCTGCACTCGAAGGGACCTGCGCCTGGTGATCCCACGTCGGAGTTCATTCCGGCGACGGACACTCATCCGGCGACCAATAATCAACCTCAGAGGCCGCTCCTCCGCTCTGATTGGCTCGGTGCAGGCTCCGTTCAATGAGGGTGCGGCGTACCCCCGCATCGATGAGCGCCTGCGCACGGCGTTCAGGTCGAGCCAAGGGGCGTCGTCCGGGCTGCGGAGGCTTCAATGAGGTGGGCGCGGGGAGGTAAGGCTGGATTACACCTCTTCAAGATCATCAAAGACGAGCCGGCTCCAAGCGTCGTCCAGTAAGGGGTTGCGGTCATTCGGCGCATCGAACGGCCCCAACGCTACCCCCAACTCCCAGTATTGCCGGACCTCGCTCGGATTCATGATCTCAGTAAGCACGCCGCCAACCGACCGCCGCTGGCCGATACCAACCAGGTGCTCGATCTCGCGGACTGACGCCACCATTACGGGCACTTTGGTCGCGGGCAGCAACGGGCGAGCCATGCTGTTGGCGATGTACCAAGGGTCGAGCGTCGCGACCAGGCCCAGGATGGGCCGATCTGTTGGTATGTGTTGAAATTCCGGCAGATTCTGCTGAAGAAGGTCGTAGGTCCGGTTGATCTGATCAAAAGCCTTGCCGAGCGTGGTTTTGTAGTCCGCCTTGGCCGTCGCGTCGGCTGCGCGGACAGCGGCCATCGCACGCCGCGCCTTGGCTTCAACGATCAGCACCATCTCATCGAAGATCACGAACCAATCTGTGCTCTTGTACTCCTGCTTACGCTTGGTGAAGACGACTTCTGGATGCACCGCGGCGTCGGGCAACGTGCCGAACTGCCGGCCGATGTAGTCCTCAAGCAGCTCGCCAAGATCATGAGTAAACGCCACATCCCACCGCTTCAGACCGTCGTAGTACAGCTCGATTGGCGAAAGCCGTCGGCCGACGAGGTGCGGTATGGGCGCAAGCAGTCGACCATCTGGCATCCTGAGCAGCGGACGGGCGTGCAGTGGATTGAACAGGTAGCGGTCGAGGTACGGCAGTTGCTTGGTTGCCTCAACCTGAGCCTTGAACGTGGCGAGGTCGATCGCCATGACCGAGTCGATGACGGACAGTATTTCGTCGCGCGCCACCAGCTCAAGTACCTTTGCGAAATTCGGTTGATCTGGCCACGCGGGATCGAAGAATCCATCGTTTGTCTTAGCGGACGCATACAGAATGAGCGCGATTTCGACGGCCGCACGTGGAGTGGCGCCTAGAAGCTGGCTCATGGTTGCGTCGCTGACGACCTCTAGTTGCCTTCGCCCAGAATAGTCAGTGAAGAACAGTTCTGCGCGAGCCATCTCCTCGAAGATCGACTCCTGCAATGGGAATTGCTCATAGGCCATTCTAGCGAGAATGCCGAAGCCGTCCGCTAGGTCCGGTTGTGAAAGTTCCGGGTTGAGGTTGTTGTACATCTGGCAGGCGCGGCGAATATCATCGTCCGTTGCGATACGTCGCCGATGGCGGTTCCCGTGGGCAATCGACGCCTTGACGATGCCTGCAAGCGCCCACGGCGGTGTAATTCGAAAAGGCAGCTCTTCCGCATTGTCTGGCAGCGAAGACCCGATGCGAGCTACCGACACAATGAGTGCATCCTGATTGAACGCACGTACGAAGTCCGAGAACTCGCTGTAAGTGATCGTAGACGTCGCGTTCATTGCTTCATTATCGCAGCGAGCCTTAACCCTGTCGTCCACATTACGCCCGGCTGCCTCAGGCTGGGACGTGTCGCCGCACAGGCATTCAGTTGCAACGAAGGGACGCCTTTACCGAGCCGGATGCGGACGAGGCGTCGACGGTGAGCAGGTCAAGTGGTTCACGCGCCGAGTCGGCGGCGGATGGTTCGATGTCGCCGCGGTACACCCAGCTGCGTGCGCAAGAACTCGGCCGGCTGCTGCGTCGGTTTCGTACGGAGCCGCACTTGTCGATTACCGACGTCGCGTCCGGGGCCGGCGTGGACACCGTCACAGCGAGCCGGATCGAGGCTGGCGGTCTGCCATGCGACCGGCAGACGGGTGTACGTGTGGCTCAACATCTGTGGCGTGCTGGGCGTCGAGCGTCGCGACGCGATGAATCTCGCCACCGCTTGAGGCAGGCGGTGCGCTGCGAGCGGCTATCTCCCGCGCCAGCCGAGCGCGGAGGTTTCCACGGCGGCGTCGGCCATGCGTTTCGCGGTTCCGGTGGTGAGGTTCTTGCGGGATGAGTCGATCCAGCCTTGGACTTGCTGGTGGCCGGCGGCGCGGTATTCGACGGCCTGGAGGATGCATTCGAGTTTGTCGGCGTCGTGGGCGCAGTGGGCTTCGAGGGTTTCGTTGGTCTCGTACTCGGCCACGGCTTCGCGCACGCTGTTGCCGGCCCGGTCGGGTAGGCAGGCGGTCTGGTCGGCGGTGATGGCCTGTGGGTCGAGGCCGGTGATGTAGGGCCGGGCGGTGTGGGGCAGGTCGCCGGTGCGGGTTTCTTGGGAGTCGTGCCAGATCGCGAGGAGCGCGGCGCGAGCGGGGTCGGCGCCTTCTTCGGCGGCAATGAGGGCGGCGAGCTGGCTGACGCGCAGGCTGTGTTCGGCGACGGATTCGGGGTCTCGGACGACGGCGTGCCACCAGCCGGCGCGGCGTACGCGCTTGAGCACGCCCATCTCGTAGGCGAACTGGACGAGGCCGGTTGCTTGCTGGTCGTCGGTCGAGGCGTCGTCTGCCACGGTGTCGGTCCTCTCGTCAGCGGGCGGCCAGGCGGGCTGCGTACGCAATGTTCGACAACTCTTGCCGGATTCCGGGTCGGAGTCCACCACTGTCAAGAGTGTCGCTCACGGTGGTCAGGGTCCGCTGGCGTAGGTCGGGCCGCTGGGCGAGGAGGTTGGGCCGGGCGAGTAGGAGGTGGGCCAGGGTGTGGACGTTGAGTTCGATCTGGTCGGCGCCGGGTGTGACACGGTTGATCAAGTGGGCGAGCAGGGTCGCGCCGTTCCAGGTGGGTGCGCCGGTGGTCATGAACCGGTCGTCGGTGTGGATCTCGGTGATCTCGCCGACCCAGTACGCCCAGTAGGCGAGGTTGGCGACTTCGTGCTGGTGGTCGGCCAGGCCGAGGCGGACGAAGTCGCTGAGCGCGTCGGGTTGGCCGTAGCGGGACAGGCCGATGGCCGACGAGCGGATCGTCATCCACGAGGCGAGGTCGGGCGGGCGGACGGCGTGGCGCATCGCTCGGGTGTGTTCGGCGGCCAGCCAGTCAACGGTCTGCCTGTTGGCGTCGAAGGACAGCAGGTAGACGGCCTGCCGGCGCAGAAGTGTCTCGGCGGTTTCCTGGTGGGCGTCGGCGATGTGGACGAGGTGCTGCAAGAGGGCGGCCTGATCGCGTGCGAGGAGCACGGGATGGCGGGCGACTGGCCCGCGGCGGGCGGGCTGACTGAGCAGGGGGCGTAGGTGCGTTGGTGTGATGCCGGTGATCGGCCAGGTGATCAGGTTGGTGAGGTCGCGCCGGTGGACCGTCGCGGCGAGCGGGTGCCGGTCGGCGGCGCTGTCGTGCCGGTCGGTGGCGAGTGCGTGATCGATGACGAGGTCGGCTTCGATCGCGTCGGGCAGGACGCCGAACAGCGCCGGGCTGGCGCCCTGGCGGAGTAGGTGGATCCGGTAGCGGGCCAGATCGCCGGCGCGTAGCGCGGTGAGCGGTCGCCGCCCGGACTCCCACGCCTGAATGGATGCGACGTCGACGCCGAGGTCCTCGGCGAGTGCGGTCTGCGTCATCGAGGCGGATTCACGGATGAGCTTCCACAGGTATCCGGTGACGACACCGCGGTGTGATGGCCAACCCCGACTGGGGGTCGGGGTTTCGGCGGAAGACCTCATCGGTTGCCCATCTCTCGACCTTGACGCGCGCTTCTACTCGTACCGACGGTCAGTCCAGATCTGGCTTGAGCTGCCATAACGTCACATATCACGGTGACAGTCACCGATTCCCGATCTGATGGATGATCGCCGGCTGTGACTGCCCCATCACCACTGTGGTCGGTACGGGAAGGCTCCCGCAAGCCTTCCCCTGTGAAGGAGGTAGGCCATGTCCACATCGAGCACGATGCTGCCGGACCCGGCGGCGGTCGGCGTCCGGGCCGCGGAGATCCTCGCCGCGATCGAGGCCGACGAGGCGTACGAGCGGCTGCGCGAGTCGTCAGGCAAGTACGTCGACTGCTGGGCGACGTTCACCGGCTATCCGGTCGTGGCCCGCTGGAACCTCGAAGCCGACAAGGCGGCACTGTTCGGGGAGGCGATGAAGGCGCTGGCGCTGAAGGCGGCCGTGTTCGCGCTGACCGGCGATGAGGTCGCGGCGGAGTTGCTGCTGTCGCTGCCCGTCGACGAGATGACCCACGCGGTCCTGGCCCAGCACAACGTCGTCACCGCCCTGCAGGCGCGGATCGGGGTGCTGCTGCCGCACATGACTGACCTGGAGGAGTTCGGCTGGGAGCCGGGCGACTACACCGCCCAGTGCTACCAGGCGGCCGGCTGGGGCGTCATGAACGACCGCTACTGGATCGGCACCGCCGAGGCCAAGCGGCGCCTGGCCGCCCTCGACCAGAAGTACGCCAGCGCCGGCATCCACGACCTGGGCCGCCGGCACGACTTCACCTTCACCCCGGCCGTGCCCGGTGAGCTGGTCGCGGCTTAGAGCCGGGGCAGTTCGTGGGACATGACCCGCCGCATCGCGGCAACCACGTCCCGCGAGGCAAACCGTCGGGACGCGATGGTCTCCGCCTCCGCTAGCGCGGAGGCCATCCGCCCCTGCGTCGAGGTACGCAGAACCGCGATCAGCCATGCCTCCAGCAACGTCGGATCGTCGGGCAGGACCAGATCCTGAGCATCCGGGGTCCGCAGCGGCGTCGGCACCTCCGGTAGCGACACCCCGGCGGTCGCATACAGACCGGCCGGCAATCCGACCCGGTACGGGTGAACGCACGTCGGGGCACCACTGGCCGCGTTCACCCGCCAGCCCCTGTCCGGGTCGTACCGGTTGTCGGCACCCGGCCGGTCGACCACATCGAACGCGCCGAACCGCAGCAGCTGCGCCGGGCACACCACGCACGTCGCGTCCTGCACCTCGGCCGGCGGCAGATACAGCTCATCGAGCGCCATAAACCCGAGGGTAGAGGAGGACCGGCCGTGGGACATCTCACCAGGCCGCGACACCCGATCGTGGACCGGGCGTTGAACTTGTCTCGGCGCTACTGCGACGGTCAGATCATCGACGACGCGCCCGCGTTCACTCACGCATGCCGGGTCGCGGTCGCGCTCGGTACGCATGATCCCGCCAGTACCCCGGAGATGATCGCCGCGGCGCTGCTGCACGACACTCCCGAGTTCGCCCATCCTGATACCAACCTGAGCGTGGCGCTCGCGTACGGTGTCGCCGACGGCGTGGCACCGCTCGTGCTCGCGGTCCACGACGAACACCAGGCGATGACTTCCGGGACCGCGCCTCGCGTACCGTCGGACGGAGCGGTCACGCGCATCATGGCGGCAGACAAGGTCATCGCCTTTCGTGCGCTGGTCCGCCGGGCCAGTCGCTCGCCTGACCCTGTCCACTTTTGGAGCCACCGTGAAGGGCTGCGCAAGCTGATGCCCTGGTTCGCAGAGTGGTCCGCGCTGGCGGCGCCAGGATTGCCGCCATCCTTGCGCGGCCAACTTACACAGTCGTACGCACAGCTGTCCGCGGCGATGAGCGGCGCCCCATCCGCTTCAGCCGCAAGATGAGGCCGCCTCGAAGGCCGAGGACGCCGAGTCGGATCGAGCCCGGCGGCTGGGTCATGGTCGAAGTGCGGCCGGACGGCGTCGAACGTCACGACGCGATGGATCATCCCGTCAGCTGACGCTGGCCGTGACGCACGACGCCATGCTGGCGGCCGCGGGCCGAACCGCGCTAGCGCGAGCGTGACCCCAGGCTGTAGGCGCACATGCGCCTGCACCGGCCTGTCCATGTGGTCGGGCTTCGCATGATGCCCTTGACCTGTGCCTAGCGGCCGCTTCAGCGTCTATATAGGACAATGTGCGATGTCAAGATGCTGTCAGAGTATGACTCCTGGTAGATCGGCTACCCAGTCTTGGTGGCTTCGCCGATGCCTTCGACCACCGCAAACGCTCTTGATCAATGATCTTACGGTGGGTATTGTGCTCGTTCTTCGGACACGGCTCGCATCAGAGACGCTCTTGCGTTCCCGGGCGGTGAAGCCTTCGGCGGCGTGCGGGCCACGCGGGTCCGTTCGGGCGGTTGGCCGGGTGGCGGCCGGCTGTGCACATGGGGGTATGCGATGGGTAGCGACGATGGGAAGAGGCGGCATCGGCTCGATAGGTTTCGTTCCGTGCAGGTGAGCAAGATGCTGCGAGAGGCACGGTTGCGCACCCGCGCCGACGATCACTCCGAGTTGGCGGGGTCGCGTGCCGGACGGCGGTTTTCGTACCTCAGCCAGGAGGAAGTCGCCGAGCTGGCGGACATCTCGATCCACTGGTACGCGATGCTGGAACGCGGCGAGCTGTCGAAGGTCTACTCCGACGACTTCCTGCATCGAATTGCTTCGGTACTCAACCTGGTGGATGACGAGCGCCTGACGCTGTTTCTCCTTGTCGAGCATCGCTCGCTGGGCTCTCGGGTGCGTGGGGGCATGGAGGCCAACGACCGGGGGCGCGAGCGTCTGCGAGAGTCGCCGCTCCTCGGGATCTTGGGCCCTCTTCCGTATCCGACCGTGATCACGGATTCCACCTGGCTGGTTCTCGCGGCCAATGACGACTTCTACGGCTGGTTCCCCGGCGCGCGTCGACAGGGCAACCTGATGAGGATGATGCTGACCGACGAGGTGACGCGAGCACAGCTGGTCGATTGGGAGACGGAGCACGCGCCGGCGTTGGTCGCCCAGCTGCGGGCCGAGCTGACCAAGCGGCCCGATGATCCGGCGCTCAGGGAGTTCGTGCTGAGCATCATCGAGGCCAGTCCTTTCTTGGACCGCCTGTGGGAGACCCAGACGCGTTGCGAGTTCGTCGAGAACGGCCGGCGTTACACCGTGCTGCTGCCGGGCTCTGCGCAACCGATCACGGTGGTGGTCTCGGCGTTGCGGCCGCAGGATTCGCCGGGCCTTGTCGTGCGGGCGTACGTACCCGTGGATGCGTTTCGCCCCGACCTCGTCGTAGCGGAGCCGGACGCGCTCGCCTAGCCGGTCGGATGCATTGGCGCGCAAGGTGAGTGCGCCTTCGGTCTGTGGCGGGAGGATCCCGGAACGCGCCGAAACGTACGGGGGCGGAGCGTTCCGGGATGCCTGTCGGGCGGATCGCGGCCGTGGCTCTCGACGCACGTCCGCCCGGTCCCCCGAAGTCAGTCCCTTTTGGCTGACCTGTTCATCGTGACGTACGGGATTGCTTGCGGCCAGCCATGTTTGACGTAAATCACACCGTGCGTTTAATTTAACGCACTGGTGTGTTTAGCTATCGACGCGGCCTGCTTGGTGGCGTGGGCGTCGAGGTGGGCCGGTAGCCGCCGACCGGCACGAAAGTGTGCAATCGCAGACCCAGGCGTCCATCCAATGTGGCTGACACAATTTCGACCTCGGTCTCGGCGGGCGCATCAGGTAGGAGCACTCGCCGGACGTGGCGGTCTTCGCCGAAGCTGACGCGGGGGTTGACCTTCCACATGACTCGCGCTTCGCTGCTGCTTTCGAGGATCGTCTTAAGCGTTTCTTGTAGCAGCTGGCAATGCGGGGCGCGGGCGTACTGGATGCGCAGGTGGGCCAGCGAGTTGCGGGCGACGTGCGACCAGTCCAGGAACTGGGTGCGCGCGCCTGGGTTCGTGAACAGCCAGACGAAGAGGTGATTCGCGGTGCGCTGGCTGGGGAACCAGGCGAGGCTACTGTGATTGCGGGCGAGGATGGCACCGGCGTGGTCGAGGATGTAGGCCGGCCAGGCGTGCGTGTCCAGGATGACGCGGGCGCCGGGGCTGAGGTGCTGGATGCCGCCGACGGACAGTTGTGTCGGCGCATGGCCGGTGGCGAGCAGGAACATGGTCTCCCGCTCGGCGATGTCGAGGTCGAGCATGGCGGCGACGCGTTCGAGGAAGGCCACGCTGTAGCCGTTCGGCTCGCCGGTCTCGAAGGAGCGGTACCAGGCGGGTGATACGCCGCAGACGGCTGCTGCGTCTTCGACGGTGAGGTAGCCGCTGCGGCGGGGGCGCTGCGACAGTTCCGGGAAGTCGGGAAAGTCGTGCGGCGTGCGGCGCATCCGCCAGGAGCGAAGCAGCGCCGACAAATCCGACCGCGTGTTCAGCCAGCTCAAGTCGTAGTCGCTGATCGATCCCACCTGGCACAGCAGCTCGCGGTCGGGGCCCGGGTTAGACGCCAGGATGGCGCGACGCGGGCGCGCCACGGCCTTGCGTCTTCTGGCTCCTTCACTTCGTGCGACAGCCATCTGGACTCCCCGCGCGGATCGCGACGGCTCGCGCACCCGCACGGGCGAGCCGGAAAAATGAAGCATCTAGCATGAGCCTCGATTTGATGGCTTGTCAACTATGAGGCCTGGAACCTGGAGAAGGCCGCCTGACCAGGGCCAACAACGTCGCTCCATTATGGATTCGCTCTTGATCGCATACGGCTTCTCCGCAGGTGAGTAGCTTCCTGAGTAGCCGTCCGAGTACCGGTGTGATGGCCGCCTCAAGTGGCCCGGTGTGGCATCCTGACCTGCTCGTCTGTTCCTACTCCGGTGAAATCGCAACTCTCAGTTGCTGTTGGCGCGCGCCTGTTCAGGGCAGGCTGATCATTGGAGGTGCTGCCCAGAGCGGGTGTGCGCCTCTGGCATCACAACATCGGGGGTGGCTATAGATGCCGGATGACTTCGTCGGAGGGGGAATTGCGCATGGTGTGCTGGGCCGGGTCAGCTCGGCACCGCTGTTGTTGGCTACCAGCCGTCTGCGCACGTTGCGGTTTCGTTTGACAGCAGGCGTTTGGGTCGAGACAGACGACCCGTACGTGGTGCTGGAGGTTCCCGAAGACGAACTTGCGCTGTGGGGGGCTGGTTTCGAGACGGCGTTGGACGGCATCGTCGAGGTCGTGCCGAATCCCCATGCGACCGTCGAGCGGTACGAGGACATGATCGTGCTGATGCTGCACGGCGAGGGGTTCTGGACACCGGCGCCGTTCGGGGATTGGCCGCGCGACGGGGAATGCGACGTCGTTGTGGTGTCACGTGGGCGGCTGCCGCCGGAAGGTCATCCCGATCGAGAGATGCTGCTCGCCGATCTGATCAACAGCGGTCAGGCGTACTTCTCGATGGTGACGATCGAGCCTCGCGGCGCATGCGAGTTGCCGTGACCGCGCAATGCTGTCCGCAGGTCGGGCCCTCTAGACACTTTTCGGGGTGGGGGTCAGGGTGGTCGTGGTGGAGATAGACCCGTTCCGGTGAGGAAGCCATCGATGAGGCCGGTTCGGTACTGCATGCGTTTGAGGCGGTTCTTGACCGCGGCGGTCAGCGCGGTAGCGGTACGGGCGGACAGGTTGGCCAGGCTGCGTTTCATCGCTGACCACACCTTCTCGGCGGGGTTGAGTTCCGGGGCGTATCCAGGCAGCCGGTAGACGCGCAGCCACGGCCGGGCAGCGATCAACATCCGCATGCGGGCCGAACGGTGCGCACCCAGGCCGTCCCACACAAGCACGATCGGCCCGCCGAGTTGCTGATGGGCGGCGTCGACCAAAGCGGCGAAGTCGTTCTCCCGGAAGCCTTTCGGTTCACCTTTACGACCGCGGGAGGTGATCGTGCGGTAGATCAGCCGGCTGCGGTCGCCGGGCCGGTAGCAGACCATCCCGGCCACCGACACCCGCGCGTTACCGGCCGCGGTCACCTTCACCACCGGCGTCACGCCACGCGGTGCCCAGGTCGTGGCCTTGGCCGCCCGCAGCGTCTGACCGCACTCGTCAGCGAAGCAGATCCAGGCGTTCAGCCGTGTCGCGACTCTTTTAGCGCCGGCCACTGATAGCGGCGCCACCGGGCGATGGCCTGCTCGTCGCGTTCGATCGCCCGGTGGATCGGCTGCTGCGGGGGATAACCCAGCCGCCGCATCGCCTGCCACACCGTGGTGACACCCACCCGGACATGGAACATGACCGCGATCAGGTCACCAATACGCGCCAGGGTCCAGCGTTGGTCCTCGCCATGCCCGGCCGCCGCCGGACCCAGCTCCAACCGCGCCTTCAACCTGGCCAACTGCTCATCGGACAACTTCGGCTCCGGACCCGCAGCACCCCTGGAAGCCAACGCCTGCACACCACCGGCCAGCCACGCC
>NZ_AUAX01000048.1 GCF_000428945.1 Hamadaea tsunoensis DSM 44101
TGCACCGGGGACGGTGTGGGAGAGTAGGACACCGCCGGACAAATCTTCCAGTAGGCCCCCCGCATCAGCGGGGGGCCTACTGCATTTCCACGCCCGTTTCCCGGTCGCCTTAGAATGCGGATCATGCGCGTACTGCCGGGGTGGGCGAGATACACCCTCTATTCCGTGCTCGCAGTGGCTTTGCTGCTTGCCTCGGGCATCGTGGTGTGGCGGGTACTGCGGCCGGCCGAGGTCGTCACCGCGGCGCGGACGGCGTACCCGGCTGGGTCTGATGTGCCGGCGGCGGGACCGATCGGGGCGCTGATCTCAGCACCGCTGATCGTGGACGGCCGCATCCGCGTGTACGCCGCCAAGCGCCAGATCTGGTCCGACGACCAACCCGACTTCCGGTATGAGAAGAGCCCGTTCTGGTCTTTCCGGCGCTGGCCGCAGCAGCTCATCGGCGTCGTCGAGGCCGACGGCACGGTGGTCGGCAGCTGGTCGGACGGGAAGCTGACGGCGCTGGACGCGCGTACCGGGAAGGTGAAGTGGCGGGCCGACGGCATCGTGCTCGGCGACAGGTACGCCGGCCGGCGTACCGGGGCCGCGACGGTGTGGACTCCGCCGGGGCTGCTGACGGGCCGGTCGGCGAACGGCGATCCTGTCGTCGTGACGGCCGGCGCCGGTGCAGCCGCCTTCAACCTCGCGACCGGTACGCCACTGTGGCGCAAGGACGGCAACGGTTGCGGCGCCCAGGCGTTCACAGGACCGGGCCAGCTCCTCGTGCCGGACAGCTGCACGGATCCGCAGGGACTGACGCGGTATGACCTCGCGTCCGGATCTGCGTCGCAGTGGGCGTTCCACAGCCTGCCGTCGGGCGTACTGATGACGCCGCTGGGGTGTCGTGTGGGCAACTCCGAATGCGGTGGTCTCCGGCTGGAGCAGCACGCCGCGCAGAGTCAGGGCTGGTTGCTCACGAACGGCGGGGACATCGTCTCGGCCGACACTCTGGCCCCGGCGCACGCCTGGCTCGCGGGTGACGTGGCGGTCGACGCGCCGCTCGGGGATACGACGGACACGCGGGCGCTGACCGGCAAGGACGCGCGTACGGGGGCGAACCGGTGGACGTGGAGTCCCGCCAGCGGCGACGACAACACCTCGGTGGGTGTGGTCGCCGTCGCCGACGGACGCCTCTTCGTGCTGTCCCGGGCGCGTACGCTCATCGTCGTCGACCAGGCGACCGGGCAGGAGTTGAGCCGGACCCCGACGGCACTGCCCCAGGATCCGGACCGCCCCTACGATCTCGGCCTCGCGTACGCCGCCGGACCGTACTTCGCCGTGGAGCGGCTGACGCCCGGTGTGGCGCCTTCGGCGACCGACGACCAGTACTACTACCTGCCGCGGCCCGTACTGCTGGCCGCGGGGGCGTGACGCGGCTCAGGCAAGCGCCTTCTCGGCCGCGTTGAGGAAGGCGTCGTTCTCCGCCGGCGTACCGATGGTGACCCGGACGCCGTCGCCCTGGAACGGCCGCACGATCACTCCGTTGGCCTCGCAGACCTGCGAGAACGCGGCCGCCTCGGAGAGCAGCGGCAGCCAGACGAAGTTCGCCTGGCTCTCCGGCACGTCCTGGCCCAGCGCCAGCAGCGCGTCGCGGACCCGGGTGCGCTCGGCGACGATGATGTCGGCCCGCCGGCGCATCTCCGCCGCCTGGTCCAGCGCCGCGAGCGCGGCGGCCTGGGCGGCGGCACTGGTCGAGAAGGGCGTGACGACCTTGCGTACGGCGTCGGCCACCTCGGGGTGCGCCACCAGGTAACCCGCGCGCAGACCGGCCAGGCCCCATGCCTTCGACAGCGTCCGCAGCACGACCACGTTGGGCCGGTCGCCGTACTCCACCAGTCCGTCGGGCACGTCGGGGTCCGTGACGAACTCCTTGTACGCCTCGTCGAGGACCACCAGGACGCCCTCGCCCACCCCGTCGAGGAACTCGGTGAGCTCGGCCCGCCTGGTCGGCGTACCCGTGGGATTGTTGGGATTGCAGACGATGACCACCTTGGTGCGCGGCGTGATCGCGGCGCGCATGGCGTCGAGGTCGTGGGCGTGGGCCGCGGTGTTGGGGACGCGCACGGAGGTCGCGCCCGCGGTGGCGGCGATGATCGGGTACGCCTCGAACGAGCGCCACGCGTAGACGATCTCGTCACCCGGCAGGCAGGCCGCCCGCACGACGTGCTCGGCGAGGGCGACCGAGCCGCAGCCGGTGGCGATCCGCTCGATCGGTACGCCGAGCCGGTCGGCGAACTTCTCGCGGAGGGCGACGACCCCCATGTCGGGGTACCGGTGCGAATTGAGCATGACGTCGGTGACCGCCTCGACCACCCCCGGCAGCGGGCCGAACGGCACCTCGTTGCTGGCCAGCTTGATGGCGCCCGGCACGCTGCGGCCCGGCAGGTAGCTGGGCAGCGCGGCCAGGTCGGCCCGGGTGAGAGCGGTCATGGCGGTCCTCCTAGGTCAATGGTGCATTGCGCGGGGGTACGCGGACAACGAAGGTCCGTGCCGTGCGGTCGTGCCACGCGAGGTGCAGGAACTGGTCGGTGGCGACGCTCAGGTTGTCGATGATCGGGATGGCGAAGCCGAAGATCCCACAGCAGAAGAAGAAGAGGAAGGGGAAGCCGAACCAGCTCCAGCGCCGGAAGGACCGGAAGAAGGACAGCCGGTCGGGCCCCTCCATCGGGATCACCCGCAGGCCGACCATCATCTTGCCGAGCGTCTGCCCGCGCGTGTGGGTGACGGGCACCTCGTAGGCGAACCACAGGGCGTACGAGATGAGGACGATGGTCAGTTCCAATTCGCCGACGCGCGACGTGGCCAGCACGCTCAGGTCGCCGGTCTCCAGGTACGCCCGGGTGAGCGGGATGATCTCGACGAACCACTGGTAGACGAACCAGCCGTTGAAAATGATGTTGATGACCAGCAGGGCGGCGAGGTCGATCGCCCGCGCGCCCAGCCGCTGGCCGGGCGAGGCGAGGGTCAGTCCGAACGGCCGCACCGGTCCGGCCGGCGGGAACTGGACCCCCTCCGGCCACCACGGCGGTACGCCGGGACCCTGGGCACCGCGTACGCGAGCACCGGGCTGAGCCGGCACCGAGGGCTGCTCGGTGACGGTGGCCTGCGCCGGCCGGGGTGGTGGCTTGATCGGTACGGGCTGGTCCGCCCAGCCTTCACCGTCCCAGTAACGCTGGGTCGAGGGGTCCACGGGATCGGGGTACCACCCGGGTTCTATCGCCATGTCATCAACCGATCTTCACAACGACGGTCTGGGCCGCCTTGTCGTGCAGGCACTGCTGGAACGGCTTGTCCCACAGCTGCCACAGCCCATCAACGTAGGAGAAGAAGGGTATGAACGCCCCGGCGACGCGCTCGACCAGCCAGCGCTTGACGAACATCCCGCGGGTGCGCGGCGTACCGGGGGCGATCGGGACGACCGCGAGCTTCATGGCGCGCTTGCCGACGGTCTGGCCGCTCTTCCAGGACATCTCGACCAGGTACACGTAGCCGACGATCATGATGATCGCCATCATCCCGAGCCAGACCGCCAGGTAGCCGAGGAAGAAGGTGAAATCGGGCCCGACACTGGTCTCCCCACGGTCGATCGAGGTCTGCATCCGCGTCACCTCGGTCATCATCGTGGAGATCCACACGATGACGAGCGGCACGAACAGGACCATGCTGACGGCGGTCAGGATCGCGGTGTCGATGAGGAACGCGAGCAGCCGGTCACCGAAGCCCGCCAGCGGACGGCCGTCCGGCGCGAGCGGCACCCAGCGGTACGGCGGCGGGGCGGCACCCGGCGGCATTCCCTGCGGGTACGCGTACCGGGCGGCGGGCGGCACCCCGTAACCGGCCTGCGGGACCGCGTACCCGGGCGGCGGCCCGTACTGGACGGGAGGCAGCGGGGGTGCCTGAGGGGCGCTCACCGGTGCGGGGGAGTCGGGTGCCGGCGGCCGCACGGGCGGGACCGAATCCGGCACGGCGCTTCCCGTGCCGGGTTCGGAGGTCCCCGGAGTCTCGTGCGCCGGCGGAAGAGGTCCAGTCACGGCAGCCATCCTGTCATGACCGGCCCACCTCCCGAAGGGCCGCGGTGTGCGGTCAGAGGTTGCCCCGCAGCTCCTGCTCGCGCTCGATGGCCTCGAAAAGCGCCTTGAAGTTGCCCTTGCCGAAGCCGAGCGATCCGTGCCGCTCGATCAGTTCGAAGAACACCGTCGGGCGGTCCTGCACCGGCTTCGTGAAGATCTGCAGCAGGTAGCCGTCCTCGTCCCGGTCCACCAGGATCCGGCGCTCCTTCAGCTCCTCGATCGGTACGCGTACCACGCCGATGCGGGCGCGCAGTTCGGGATCGTCGTAGTAGGAGTCCGGCGTGGCCAGGAACTCGACGCCGGCCGCGCTCATGGCGTCGATGCTGGCGATGATGTCGTTGGTGGCCAGCGCGATGTGCTGCACGCCCGGGCCGCCGTAGAACTCCAGGTACTCGTCGATCTGCGACTTGCGCTTGCCGGCGGCCGGCTCGTTGAGCGGGAACTTGACCTTGCGGGTGCCGTTGGCGACGACCTTGCTCATCAGCGCCGAGTAGTCCGTCGCGATGTCGTCGCCGATGAACTCGGCCATGTTCGTGAAGCCCATGACCCGGTGGTAGAACTCGACCCACTCGTCCATGCGGCCCAGCTCGACGTTGCCGACGACGTGGTCGACCGCCTGGAACCGGCGCTTGGCCGGGGCGACGATCGGGTCCCGGCGGATGAAGCCCGGCAGGAACGGGCCGGTGTACTGCGAGCGGTCGATCAGCGTGTGCCGGGTGTCGCCGTACGCGGCGATCGCGGCGTACCGGACCGTGCCGTGCTCGTCGGTGACGCTCGTGGGCTCCTGGACGGAACGGCCGCCGGCGGCGAGCGCGTGGGCGTACCCGGCGTCGACGTCGGGCACCTCCAGCGCGATGTCCACCACTCCGTCCCCGTGGCGGGCGTGGTGGTCGGCGCCGGGGGCGGCGGCGTGGACCGCGCCCCGCAGGACGAACCGGGCCGAGCCGCTGACGAGCACGTACTCGGCGTAGTCCCGATAACCCTGTTCCGGACCCCGGTACGCGACGAGGCTCATGCCGAAGGCGGTCGAGTAGTAGTGCGCGGCCTGCTTGGCGTTGCCCACCAGGAAGGTCAGGTGGTCGACCGCCTTCACCGGGAAGACGTCCGGGGTCTCCGGAGTGACCGCCGGGGCTTCGGAAAGAGTCTGGGTCATGGGAGTAGCCTGCGTCACACTCCGAGGTTGGGCAACCAGTACCGTGATCATTGGTCAGGTTGCGCAAACTGTGTGGTACAACCACGGAAATGGTGATCAGAATGCACAGTGATCATGCCAAGTGAGGTCGACGAGCTGGACTCCCGGCTGATCCGGCTGCTCGCGACCGAGCCGCGGATCGGCGTACTGGAGTGCGCCCGCCGGCTGGGCGTCGCGCGCGGCACCGTGCAGGCGAGGCTGGACAAGTTGCAGTCCCGCGGGGTCATCCGCGGCTTCGGACCGGAGATCGACCCGGCCGCGATCGGGTTCGGCGTGACGGCCTTCGTGACGCTGGAGATCCGCCAGAGCCGCGGGCACGACGCCGTCGCGCGGCACCTCGGCGGCATCCCCGAGGTGCTCGAGGTCCACACGATCACCGGATCGGGCGACCTGCTCTGCCGGATCGTGGCCCGCTCCAACGCGGATCTGCAGCGGGTGATCGACGGCATCGTCGGCTACCACGCCATCGTCCGGGCCTCGACCATCATCGCCCTGGAAGAGCAGATCCCTTACCGCGTACTGCCGTTGGTGGCGGCCGCAATACACGGTGGACGGCCGGACCGGTCGCGCGACACGCCGGACGGCCCGACCGCAGTTTCATGATCAGCGAATATGTTTCAAGTACCGTGACCCGGTGGCCAAGGGGAGGTCGGCGGCGGGCGGCTGGTTGGTGGCCGCCACCCTCACCATGATCATTCTCGTGGCGACGGGGTGGTGGAACCCCTTCCCCGCGCTCTGGGACTGGATCAACACCTCGCAGACCTTGTCCGACCCCGCTCCCCAATGGCAGCAGCGCCTCGGCGGCCGGCCGCGTACGGTGCAGGCGGCGGACGGGATCGTCATCGTCGAGCAGCCCGACTCCGTGGAGGCCCGCGACTTCTCCACCGGCGCGTCCCGCTGGAAGGCCGCCGCCGACTGGGCGGCCGTCGCGGGGCCGCCGGGGCGTACCGTCGTGCTCACCGGGAAGCTGCTGAACAAGGGCTACAACATCCTCGATCCGCGGACCGGCCGGGACGTGCGGGCCAAGGACACCACCGCGCTCGCCGTGTGGACCTGGTCCAACGCCATGCTCGACGTCCACTGCCGCCAGCCCGACGACTGCGTACTGACGCGGCGGGAGCCGGCCAGCGGAGACGTGAAATGGGAAGCCGACCTGCCCGGCGTCGGCTTCGTGCTGTTCGCCGACAATCCCAAGCTGCTCGGTGCCCGGTCGCTGACCAGCGGGCAGGCCGACGCCCAGCTCGCGCCGGCCGGGCTGATGCCGACCATGCTCGGCTTCCCGGTCAACGGCCGCGTCGAAGTGATCAACACCGACACCGGCGCGATCGTCACGACCATCCAGCCCGACCGGCACGAGAAGCTCATGGTGATCGACGACGCCGTGCTGCACAGCCGGGCCACCCCGGCCTCCGGCGGCTGCCAGCTCCAGCTCGCCGCCACCGACCCCTACAACGGCCACGAGCTGTGGCACAGGAACGGCTACAACCTGGGCATGGTGGCCGGCGCCGCGTGCGACCAGGACCGCGATCCGGTCCTCGTCGGCAAGGCCCTGCTGGCCACCCGGACCGACGGCCGCCAGGTCCTGCTCGACCCGCACCTCGGCCGGGAACTCCTCGTCGCGCCGGTCGGCGGGTCGATCATCGCCTCGGACGGCGTACGCGCGGTCGTCCGCTCGAAGGACGGCACGACGCTCACGGCGTACCAGCTGGGTGAGGATGATCCGCTGTTCCGCCGGAAGACCGATCCGGGCGCGACCGCGGCGGTCACGCGTACGGGGATATTGGTCTTCGACAAGCACCCGGACCGCATCTACCTGCTGAAGGACGACGGGTCGGCGCTGCTGGAGTCGCACAGCGACGCCCGCGCGCTGTCGCTGACGCAGGAGGGGCTGCTGCTGGGCGACCGGCGGGAGCTCGCCCTGCTGACCTGGCCGGGCAGCCGCGCGCCGGTGTCGCCCTCGCCCAGCCCGCAGATCAGCGGGCCAGCGGGTGACGAGCACCGGCCGCGAGTGCCCGGCGAGGCGTGATCCACACCCCCGGGAGGTACCGGCCCGGCAGCCGCCGGGTGAACGGTGGGTACTCTTGCACCCCATGGGCTCCGGGGAGTTTGGGTACGCGCCGCTGCTGCCGCTCGCGGCGGATTCGACCGAATATCGGCTGATCACAGACGAGGGCGTGGACGTCGTCCGCGGGCCGGGAGGGCGGGATTTCCTCACCGTCGAGCCGGCCGTCATGACCCAGCTGACGGCCGAGGCGATGCATGACATCGCCCACTTCCTGCGGCCGGCGCACCTGACCCAGCTGCGCTCGATCATCGACGACCCGGCGGCCTCGCCGAACGACCGGTTCGTCGCCACCGACCTGCTGCGCAACGCGAACATCGCGGCCGGCGGCGTACTGCCGATGTGCCAGGACACCGGGACCGCGATCGTCATGGGCAAGCGCGGCCGGCACGTCCTCACCGACGGCACCGACGAGGCGGCCATCGCGCGGGGCGTCTACGAGGCGTACACCAAGCTCAACCTCCGCTACTCGCAGCTCGCGCCGCTGACGATGTGGGACGAGCGCAACACCGGCTCCAACCTGCCGGCCCAGATCGAGCTGTACGCCGAGGACCCGGACGGGCACCCGGACGCGTACAAGTTCCTGTTCATGGCCAAGGGCGGCGGCTCGGCGAACAAGTCGTACCTGTTCCAGGAGACCAAGGCGCTGCTGAACCCGACGCGGATGATGCAGTTCCTGGAGGCGAAGCTGCGCGCGATCGGTACGTCCGCGTGCCCGCCCTACCACCTCGCGATCGTCATCGGCGGCACGAGCGCCGAGCACGCCCTCAAGACGGCGAAGCTCGCCTCGGCGAAGTACCTCGACGGGCTGCCCACCGCCGGTTCGATGCTGGCGCACGGTTTCCGCGACGTGGAGCTGGAGGCCGAGGTACTGGAGCTGACCCGCAACTTCGGCATCGGCGCGCAGTTCGGCGGCCGCTACTTCTGCCACGACGTCCGCGTCGTACGCCTGCCCCGGCACGGCGCCTCCTGCCCGGTCGCGATCGCGGTGTCCTGCTCGGCCGACCGCCAGGCGCTCGCCAAGATCACGCCGTCCGGCGTCTGGCTGGAGCGGCTGGAGACCGACCCCGCCCGCTTCCTGCCGCACACGACGGTCGAGGACGTCACCGAGGAGGTCGTCCACGTCGACCTCAACCAGCCGATGTCGGAGATCCGCGCGCTGCTGTCCAAGTACCCGGTCAAGACCCGGCTGTCGCTGTCCGGCCCGATGGTCGTCGCGCGGGACATCGCCCACGCGAAGATCGCCGAACGCCTCGACGCGGGCGAGCCGCTGCCGCAGTACCTGCGCGACCACGCCGTCTACTACGCCGGCCCGGCCAAGACCCCCGAGGGGTACGCGTCCGGCTCGTTCGGCCCGACGACGGCCGGCCGGATGGACTCCTACGTCGAGAAGTTCCAGGCGGCCGGCGGCTCGTACGTCATGCTCGCCAAGGGCAACCGGTCCCAGCAGGTGACCGACGCGTGCCGCGCGTACGGCGGGTTCTATCTCGGTTCGATCGGCGGCCCGGCGGCCCGGCTCGCGCAGGACTGCATCAAGAAGGTCGAGGTCCTGGAGTACGCGGAACTCGGCATGGAGGCGGTCTGGCGGATCGAGGTCGAGGACTTCCCGGCGTTCGTCGTGGTGGACGACAAGGGCAACGACTTCTACGCGGCGACCTCCCAGCCAGTGCTGACCATCGGGAAGCGGTAACCCTCGGCGCGATGATCCCGGTCGCGGCGTGCCAAGATCCCGCTGACGGCATGCCCATGATCCCGTTCAGATCAGGGAAATCACCCGAATCTTGGGCCAAGATTACGTGGGAAACCCTGATCCAAACGGGATCATGGCACGGAACCAGGGCCGGGCGCGGGTCTCAGATGAGGGCTTCGGCGATCGTGGTGGCGGCGGCGACGATCGGGGCGCGGACCGCGTCGAGGTCGAGGGTGACCAGCGCGACCACCCCGACGCTCGCCGACAACCCTTCGACCCCGAGGATCGGCGCGGCCACCCCGTGCGCGCCGTACTGCAGCTCCCCTTCGGAGGCCGCCAGCTCGCCGCTGAGGATCGCCCGCCCGGCCGCGCCGCGGTCCAGCGGGTGCCTCGACCCCACCCGGTACGCGACGTGGAACATCGTCGAACTCGGCTCCACGACGGCGACGGCCATGGCCTCGGTGCCGTCGGCGATCGTCAGGTGGGCCGTGGCGCCGACGGTCTCGGCCAGCTGCCGCAGGGCGGGCAGGGCCGCGTCGGCGAGCAGCGGCTGGGCGCGCCGGGCGAGGTGGATGAGGCCGACGCCGGGCAGCAGCCGGCCGGCCGCGTCGCGGCGCAGCATGCTGTGCTCGCCGAGAGTGGCCGCCAGCCGGTAGATGACCGCCCGGCCGACGCCGAGGCGCTGGGCCGCCTCCGTCACCGTCATGCCGGCCGTGCTGTCGGCCACGAGGGTGAGAAGGCGGAGGCCCCGGTCGAGGGTCTGGGCGGTGTCCATGCCGGAAAGAGTACGTTGACCGCATGATCCGGGCTGTGGTGTTCGACGCCGACGACACGCTGGTGGACATCCGGGCGGCCGTACGCGCCGGCCTCGAAGCGGTGCACGGCCGCACCGGGATCGACGTCGACGAGTTGCGGGCCGACGCGAGCGCGCACTGGCGGCGTACGCCGGAACTGCCCGCCCGGCAGATCCGGATCGCGGCCCTGAACGAGACCCTGACCCGCCACGGGCGCGCCGCGGAGCTGGACGAGATCACCGAGGTCTTCTTCGCCGCCCGCTACGCCCACAGCCGCCCGTTCCCGGAGGTGCCGGCCCTGCTGGACGAGCTGAGCCGGGACTACACCCTCGGGTACGCGACCAACGCCAACAGCCGGGCCGACCTGTGCGGGCTGGGCGGCCGGTTCGCGTTCGAGATCTACGCGTTGACGAACGGCGTACCCAAGAAGCCTGATCCGGCCTTCTTCCACGAGGTCGTCCGGCTGGCCGGGGTCGCGGCGGACGAGGTCGTCTACGTCGGCGACGACTATGAGCACGATGTGGCCGGCGGGCAGCGCGCGGGTGTGCGTACCGTCTGGCTGAACAAGACCGGCACCCGGGTGTCGGGGGTGACACAGATCGAGCGATTGACCGACCTGCCCGGCGCTCTGGCGGAAGCCGACCGACTATCCTTGACGGGTGACGCTGAGACTCTATGACACCGCGACCCGGTCGGTGCGCGACTTCACACCGCGCGTAGCTGGTCAGGCGTCCATCTACCTGTGTGGTCTCACCGTACAGTCCCCGCCGCACATCGGGCACCTGCGCTCGGGGATCAACAACGACGTCCTGCGCCGGTGGCTCGCCTTCAACGGCACCGAGGTCACCTTCGTGCGCAACGTCACCGACATCGACGACAAGATCCTGGTGAAGGCCGTCGATCAGGACGTGCCCTTCTGGTCCATCGCGTACGCGAACGAGGTCAAGCTCGCGGCCGCGTACCGGGCGCTGAACGTGACCGCGCCCACCTACGAGCCCCGCGCGACCGGGCACATCCCGGAGATGCACGAGCTCATCGCGATGCTGATCGAGCGCGGGCACGCGTACGTGGCCGAGGACGGCGTCTACTTCGACGTGAAGTCCTGGCCGGAGTACGGCGTGCTGTCCGGCCAGAAGGTCGACGAGATGCAGTCCACCGGTGAGGGCGTGGAACGCGCCAAGCGTGATCCGCGCGACTTCGCCCTGTGGAAGGCGCCGCGGGCGGGCGAGCCGGACAACGCCTACTGGCCCTCGCCGTGGGGCCGCGGCCGGCCCGGCTGGCACATCGAGTGCTCCGCGATGACCTGGCGCTACCTCGGCACCGAGTTCGACATCCACGCCGGCGGCATCGACATCATGTTCCCGCACCACGAGAACGAGGTCGCCCAGTCGCACGCGGCCGGGATGCCGTTCGCCCGCTACTGGATGCACAACGCGATGCTCAACCTCGGCGGCGCGAAGATGGCGAAGTCCGTCGGCAACGTCCTCGACGTCGTGGCGATCCGGCAGCTCGGCGTACGCCCGATCGAACTGCGCTACTACCTGAGCGGGCCGCACTACCGGTCGATCATCGAGTACTCGGAGGATTCGCTGCGTGAGGCGGCGGCCGGGTTCCAGCGGATCGAGAACTTCGTGCAGCGGGCGACCGAGGTGGTCGGTCCGACCGCCCCCGGTGTACTGTGCGCCGAGTTCGTCGAGGCCTTGGACGACGATCTCAACACGTCTGCGGCCTTCGGCGCGATCCATGACGTCGTCCGCGAGGGCAACAGCGCCCTGGCCGCCGGCGACACGGCCGCCGCGAAGGGCGCGCTCGCGGGCGTGCGGGGGATGCTGAGCGTGCTCGGCATCGACCCGCTCGACGCCTCGTGGGCGCAGGCCGAGGCGGCGGACCTGCGTTCCACGGTGGACGCGTTGGTGCAGCTCGCCCTGCAGCAGCGGGCCGATGCCCGCCAGCGCAAGGACTGGGCCGCCGCCGATGCCGTACGCGACCAGCTCAAGCAGGCCGGCGTGGTTGTCGAGGACACCCCGCACGGTCCACGATGGACGATCGGAAGTGACCAGTAATGCCGGGGAACTCGCAGCGCCGCAACGCGCGTACGACCGCGAAGAAGGGCGCTTCGGGTGGCTCGGGCGGTAAGAACCGCGACACCCTGAAGGGCCGGGGCAAGACGCTGCCCGCCGACGAGCGCCCCTGGCACAAGGGGTACTCGGGGACGGAGAAGCTGCCCAGCAAGACCGCCTGGAAGCAGGACAAGGAGCGCAAGGCGGCCTCGGTGGAGGGGCGCGCGCCGAAGATCGGCAAGCCGGGCTCCAAGGACACCACCTGGGGCCGCGGCGGCACCGGCACCGGCAAGCCCGCGTCCCGCAAGACCTCCCCGGGCGTCTCCGCGCGTTCCGGCCCCCGGGTCGCGCCCGGGCGCCGGTCGCAGACCCCGAAGGACGCGCCCGAGCTGATCGTCGGCCGCAACCCCGTCGCCGAGTCGCTGCGCGCGCACGTCCCGGCCACCGCGCTCTACATCGCCGTCGGGATCGACGTCGACGAGCGGGTGGCGGAGTCCGTGCGTACGGCGTCGGACCGGGGCATCCCGCTGATCGAGATCGGCCGGGCCGAACTCGACCGGCTCACCGGCGGAGTCCTGCACCAGGGCATCGGCCTGCAGGTGCCGCCGTTCGTGTACGAGTCGTTCGCCGACCTGCTGTCGTCCTCGCTGGAGCAGGCCGGCGCACCGCTGCTGGTCGCGCTCGACGGGATCACCGACCCCCGCAACCTCGGCGCCGTCATCCGCTCGGCCGCCGCCTTCGGAGCACACGGCGTCTTCTTCCCGGAGCGCCGGGCCAGCGGCATGACCGCCACGGCTTGGCGTACCAGCGCCGGCGCCGCGGCCCGGCTGCCGATCGCGCAGGTCACCAACCTCACCCGCGCGCTCAAGCAGGCGCAGCAGGAGGGCTTCGTCGTGGCCGGCCTCGACGCCGACGGCGAGACCTCCCTCTACGACCTCGAAGCCGCGGTCGGCCCGCTCATCGTCGTGGTCGGCTCGGAAGGCCGCGGCCTGTCCCGGCTGGTCGGCGAGACCTGCGACCTGCGGGTGGGCATTCCGATGGTCTCCACCGTCGAATCCCTCAACGCCTCGGTCGCGGCCGCGGTCACCCTCGCGGAAGTCGCCCGTCGCCGTTCCTGATCCGCTGAAGGCCCACACACCGGGCCGGCACCCATCCGGTACGCCTACCGGGGCAGTCTGATTCGTTCAGGCATGCCCCGGGGCGGATCGGGGTACGTTCGGGACAGAACCCGATGGGTGGTGACATCGATGGTCATTCCGCAACCGGGCCCGTTCCCGCCGCAACCGCAGCCGGTGCCGAGCCCCGTACCCGATCCGTTCCCGGTTCCCGACCCGGCCCCGCTGCCGATTCCCGAACCGATACCTGACCCGGGACCGGAGCCGGGACCTCCCGGACCCGAACCCGTACCACCGGAACCCCTTCCCGCGTAACGCGCCTACCCGGCGCGTCCGCCTACTGGTAGCCCACCCAAGATCCCGTTTGGATCAGGGAAATCACCCGAATCATGGACCAAGATCCGGGTGGCAACCGTGATCCAAGCGGGATCTTGGGGGTCGGTTAGCGTCGGGGAATGCCCGCGACCTTCCCCTCGCACGCGGCGGCGGTGCTGCCGCTGAAGCTGTGGCGGCCGCGCTGGTTCGACGGAGTCGCCCTGGTGATCGGTTCGACCGCGCCCGACCTCGGCTACGCGCTCATCCCCTTTCACCTGTACGCGTCCACCCACGCCTGGCTCAGCCTGCTGTGGTGGTCGCTACCGGTGACGGTGGCACTCTCGGTCCTCGCCCGCTGGTCGGCCCCGGTGGCGGCCGCGCATCTGCCGGATATCGCCGGCCTGCGGGACTACGGAGTTCTCGGCAGCAGCCGGCCGCGCTGGTGGATCACCATATCGTCGGCGGTGCTCGGGGCCGCGACGCATGTCCTGTGGGACACGTTCACCCATGCGTACGCGCCGCGGCCCCTTCACGGGATGTCGATCGCCGGACTGCCGTGGTGGCATCTCCTGCAGTATGTGTCCACAGTGGTGGGCGGCCTGGTCGCCGTGGCGCTGCTCGGCGTGATCGGTCGCCGGCGGCTGCTAGTTGCGTGGCATGGTCCGGCCCCGGACGCGCCCCGCAGGCCGGCGCTTTTCTGGCCGCCGGTGTCGGCCGTCATCGCCGCGGGGCTTGTCCTGTCGGCGTTGTGGCCGCAGCCGGTGCACATCGCCTTCGCGGGTGGGCTGCTCGTCCTGGGCCTCGCCTCGCTCGCGGGTTCGGCGGCCGTCCGGTGGGGTCAGTAGGGTTCGCCGAGGGGGACCCAGGTCCATTCGCCGCCGATGTGGCGAAGCTGCGGGTCGTCGTCGGCGATCGGGTCCGCGACGAGGACCTCTGCCGCGAACGTCTCCGAGTCGTCCTGCGGGTGGTAGCCGATCGCCTCGCCCTCGGACAGGGACAGGTAGCCGCGGGTGTTGTCGCTGACTCCCCACACGATCCGGTAGCCGGGCTTCTCCACCGTCAGGCACGCCTCGAACAGCCGTCCGGCGTCGTCCTGCGACAGCCACATCGCCAGTCCGCGTACGGTTTTCGGCTCCGGCATGCACATCCCGATGCGTACGCAGAGGACGTCCAGGCCGTAGCGGTCGGCGTACAGGCTGCCCAGGGCTTCGATGGCGACCTTGCTCCAGCCGTAGACGGTGTCGGGGCGGCCGGTCACGTCGGCGGGCAGGCCGCCCTCGGGCGCGTCGGCCGGGCCGTAGAAGCCGGCGGCGTGGTTGGAGGAGGCGAGCACGATCCGGTCGATCCCGCTGCGCCGGGCAGCCTCCAGCAGGCGGTAGCTGCCGTACGCGTTCTTGTGCAGGACGTCTTCCATGCTGCTTTCCCGGCTCTGCCCGCCGAGGTGGATGATCGCGGATGCCCCCGCCAGCGCGGCTTCGAGGGCGTTCTCGTCGGTGACGTCGCAGGTGACGACCTCGACCGCCTCGCCGGGTGCGGGCGGCTCGGCTGGGACGACGTCGAGCAGGCGCAGGACGCGGCCGGGCCGGGCGAGGCGCGTACGCAGGACGCGGCCGACCTTGCCGGCAGCGCCGGTGATCACGACGGTATGCGTGGGAGACATGGATCGGATGATACAAGCGAGACGCCCACCGGAACAGCGTCCACATATGTGTACGCGGTTCCGGTGGGCTCCATGCCAGTCGCGGACTGTCAGATGTGGCCGGTGCCGGCGCCCGCGGTCACGGAGGCCTTGACGCCGTTCGGGTCGTCGACGGTGTACGAGTACGGGATCGCGTTGACGCCGCTGCCCGTGCTCAGGATCGCGCCCGAGTTGACCAGCACGTTGTTGCGCGCGACCAGGTTGCCGCCGGGCGAGGAGCCCTCCGACAGGTGCGTCGGGTCGGTCTGGTTCTCGAAGTAGTTGCCCTCGACGAGAACGCCCGCGCCGCAGGTCGTCGCGATGGAATAGTGGTAGTCCGTGTACGACGGATCCATGTAGTAGTAGTTGTTGAAGACGTGCACGGGGTTGCCGAAGCGTACGCGCGGACCCCGCTCGGCACACGTCGAGAAGTAGTTGTGGTGGTAGGTCACGCGCAGGTGGCCGGTGTCCTCCGACGCGTTCGAGTCGCTGTGCCCGACGAGCGAGCACTTGATGTGGTCGTGGAGCTTGTTCCAGGAGACGGTGATGAAGTCGCCGGCGTGGGTGATGTCCAGCAGGCCGTCGTAGTAGTCGGTGCCGTGGGTGGTGTCGCTGCCCAGGTCGTTGTGGTCGATCCAGATGTTCGTCGAGGTCTCGATGTGGATGGCGTCACCGTTGCCGTTGCCGGCCACCACCTTCGAGATCTTCAGGTTGCGGATGATCACGTTGTGGACGCTCTTCATGTTCAGGCCGCACCCGGTGAGGCCGGAGCTCGCGCCCACACCGATGACCGTGGTGTTCGACCCGACGCGTACGTCGGCGGAGCAGGTGAAGTTGCCGTTGATCTGAACGATCTTGGCCGAGTCGCCGGTGACCGCGGTGGTCAGCGCCGAGAGGCTGGTCACGGTCGTGGTCGAGCCGCCGTTGCCGCCGGTCGTCCCGCCGTTCTGCGTGGCCCAGCCGATGATCCCGGTGGAGGGCGGCGGCGGGCTGGTCGACGTGGACGGGGACGGAGCCGTCGACTTGGTGGGCGAGGCCGAGGGGCTGGCCGGTTTCGAGGCCGAGGCTGACGGCGACGGGGTGGTGCCCACGCTGGAGACGGCCACGTCGTCGAACTCGGCCGTCGTGTGGAACGTCTGTACGCCGATCCGCCCGGCCGCCGCGAGGGTCGAGGAGCCCGAGGCGATCTGCGTACCGTCGACGTAGCCCGTGATCGTGTTGCCGGACACGTCGATGCGCAGGGTGTACCAGGTGCCGGTGCTGACGGTCCGGGACGCGCCGCCGATCACGGTGACCGTCCCGCTGTTGACCGCCTGCAGTTCGACCCGGCCGGTGTTCAGCAGGGCCAGCCGGTAGAACGTGGTGGCGCCGGTGGACCGGGCGACGATGCCGGCGTACGGGCCGGAAGCGCCCCACGCCGTGACCTTCACCCGGGCCGAGAGCGTGTACGCCGTCCAGCTCGTGTCGCCGGCGAACTGCCGGGCCAGCTCGCTGTCGACCTTCGTCTGCGCGAAGACCTGCGAGCCGTCGGCGACGATCGACCAGTCACCGCCCGACTTCGACCAGCCGGTGGAGTTGCCGTCCTCGAAGTTGTCGGAGAAGAGCGTGTCGGCGTGGGCGACGGTCGACATGCTGAGGACGAGCGCGAGGGCCGCCGCCGCGGTGCCGATCGCTGAGGACAGGCCCCAGCGCCGGGCGGCACGATGCCGACCAGGAGCCGTGGAGCCGTTCGGATGGAACATGTGCGTTACCTCCCTAGGTGTTACCAGGTTCCCGTCGCGGGGGACGGACGGGCGTACGCGGACCGGATCAGTGCGAGCCGGCCAGGAACGGGACGGTGAGGGCGGCGAGCGGCGCGGGCAGCACGGGACCGGCCCGCAGGGTGGGCGTCCAGCCCGCGTCGGTGCCGAAGTCGGGATCGTTCGCCGCGTTGTACGCCGACACCAGGCTCACCGGCTTCGGCAGGGCCCGGCCGACGGAGACCCAGGAGCCCTTCTCGGTCAGCGCCGTACCGCCCCAGTTGTGCAGCAGGGCCGCCGGATCCGAGCCGTCGGTGAGGGCGAAGTAGTTGTTCTCGGCGTACACGGCCGACTGGACGCCGATGCCGATGGCGTAGTCGAACTGCGCGCCGTCGAGGCGGTACACGTTGTCGTAGATGTCGACCTGGCCGAAGCGCACCCGCGGCAGCCGCTGGATCGTGCCGCTGAAGTAGTTGTGGTGCACCGTCACCTTCAGCCGGCCCGGGTCACCGCCCGTCGTGCTGTCGGTCGAGCCGATCAGCATGACCTTGTCGTGGTCGGCGTACCGGTTCCAGGAGACGGTCAGCAGGTTCGACGTGTGCGTGAGGTCGGTGGCCCCGTCGTGCACCTGGTACGGCCGTCCGAAGTAGACCGGCTGGTCGCTGTCGGGGTTGCCGCCGTCGCCGAAGGTGTTGTGGTCGAGCCAGACGTGCTCGCTGCGGCGTACGGAGAGCAGGTCGAACTGCGAGTTCCAGTTGCCGTCCGCTCCGTCGGTGGGCGACCAGGCGGGCGCGCAGTCGTGGGCGTCGGCGAACGTCACGTTGCGCACGATCGAGTTGCTCGCCCCGTCGAGCATCAGGGTCAGCTCGTCCAGGTGCGCGCCCGGCAGGCCCACGATCGTCGTGTTCGGGCCCACGTTGATCTGCGTCTGGGCGGTCTGGTTGGCCACCGAGCGGATGCGCGCCTCCTCCTGCGGCCCGGTCAGCTTGCCCCGCCCCCACACCGCGGGGTCGTAGGCCGCGAGGTAGGCGTCCAGCGAGTACGCCGGGTCGGCCAGGTCGGCACAGGTCAGGCGCGCCCCGTCGGCGCCCTCGAAGCCGTTGATCGTGCCGCGCAGGTAGATGATCTTCGGAGTGGCGTTCAGCTTGTTCGTCGCGTTGTCGCCGCCGAGCGCGGCGACGAGTTCGGCCCGGGTCGCCGCCACGAAGACGTGGTCCGCGTCGGCGGCGGAGCCACCCGTCGTACCGGTTCCGTCGGCGGCCCAGCCGTCGCCGGCCGGCAGCGTGGCCCGCCCCCAGTCCCACCCGGACGGCGTACCGGCCGCCGCGGCCGGGGCCGCCGCCAGGGCGGTCGATCCCATCAGGACGGCCGCGAGGACGGCCGTCGATCGAAGATGTCTCATGGATCCGACAATGGCTGACGCCACTAATGCAGTCAATACCATCTATTTGCAGGTATGTTGCTGCAAAACCCATCCAACCATCATCACTCGGCGTGAAAACGTCGAGTTCTGTCCCATTTGGAGGGATGCGGCGGTCGCCGGGCGCTACCGGAGTTGCAGTCCTCTTTCCGTCGGGTGCCCGGCCGTGGGAAGTTCGGAGGCGAGCGACACCGAGCGGGCCGCCGCGCGTACAGCCGCATTGATGCCGGTGACCACGATGTGGCCGGCATCGTCCCGGGTGAGCAGGTGCGGCGCGAAGGCCTGGGGCGGTGGCGCGGCCTGGAGGCGCTCGATCACCGCGGTGAACGCGGCGGTCGCGGCCAGCGGCGCCAGCAGCGGTACGCCACGCGTGCGGTGGTCGAGCAGGTTGATCAGCAGGTCGGTACGCCCGAGGGGGACGGTGTCGAGGCCCAGGGTGAGCCGGTCGGTCGGGTATTCGAGTTCGGCGGTGGCCTTCGTGCCGCGGACCAGGACGCTGCCGGCGACGAACTCCTCGCCGCAGAGGGTGACCGCCACGAGTACCGTGGGCCGGCCGTGCAGCCGGACCCGCAGGAAACCGGTGTCCTCGACCTCGATCGGCCGGGCCCGGAAGCGTTCCACCTCAACGCTTTCGATGTCCTCCGGGCGGGCACCGGCCAGCGCGAGGCACTGCATGAGGGCGTGCGCGAAGGGGTTGGCCAGCGCCCCGTCGAGCGTGCCGGCCCGGCCGCTCCACGCCGACCTCCCCCAGTACGCGTCGTCGCGCTGCCACGCCCCGTACGCCGAGATCGCGGTGATCTCGCCGAGCGTGCCGTCGGTCATCGCGGCGGCGAGCCGGGGCAGGGCGTGCGAGCCGAGCGCCTGGAAGCCGACCTGGCACGCGCGCCCGGTCTCGTCGAGCACGGCCTGCAGTTCCGCGTGCTGCGCGAGGCTCAGGACCGGCGGCTTCTCCATCAGGATGTCGGCACCGGCCCGCAGGCAGTCCGAGGCGATGGGCAGATGCGTCGGCGGCGGCGTGCAGATGATGACGACGTCGGGGCTCACCGCGGCGAGCATCGCGCGATGGTCGGTGAAGGTGGCAACCCCGTCGGGGGGATCCACCACGCCCGCGATGTCCGCCATCGCGACCGTCTCCACCGGCAGCTGCGTCAGCTTGCGCCGGTGATGCATCCCATGCCCGGAGGTGCCGATCAGCGCCACTCTCATCGCTGCCCCCGCACGACCGCGGCGACCCCGTGCCGCTCCAGGTCCGCGTACCAGGTCCGGATCAGGGCCCGGGTCGGCTCGTCGTCGCGTACCGCCGCGGGGAAGACCTCGGTCAGGCCCTCGATCAGCCGGTCCGGGCGGCCGTCGGCCAGCGCGCGGATCGGCTGGGCCAGCGGGTCGTCGAGCGGCAGCGCGGCGCCGTCGTCGGCGTACCCGCGGGCGAACCGGGTCCAGGCCGCGATGATCAGTGCGCCGAGCCGCGGTTCGCCGCCGTGCGCGCGGGTGTCCATGATCGTCCCGAGTACGCGTTGCGGCAGCTTCTGCGTACCGTCCATGGCGACCTGGAGCGTGCGGTGCCGGATGGCCGGATTGGCGAACCGCTCCAGCACGCTCTCCCCGTACGCGACGACGTCCACCCCGGGCGGCGGGGTGAAACTGGGCGCGATCTCGGCCGCGATGTAGCCGCGCATCAGCTCGGCCATCCCCGGCAGGGCCAGCGCCTCGGCGATCGTCTCGCAGCCGGCCAGCGCGCCGAGATAGGCCAGCGCCGAGTGCACGCCGTTGAGCGTACGCAGTTTCAGCCGCTCCCAGGGCGCGACGTCGTCGGTGAACACCGCTCCGGCCGCGTCCCAGGCCGGCCGCCCGCCCGGGAAGTCGTCCTGGATCACCCACTGCTTGTAGGGTTCGGCATCGACCGCCGCCGCGTCGCGTACGCCGAGCGCGCGGGCCGCCCGCTCGTACGTGTCGGCGGTGCTCGCCGGGACGATCCGGTCCACGGCGGTGCACGGGAACGTGATGTCGTCGGGGATCTCGAACTCCGCCTCGACGACGGCCCGCAGCCGGTGCCCGTTCGAGGGCAGGTTGTCGCAGCTGACGATCGCGAGCGGCGCTCCGGCCGGCCGTTGCCGCAACCCGTCCAGCAGCAACGTCATGGCCGCGCTCCCGGACCGGTACGCCTTCTCGGTGACCGTCAGCGTGACCACCCGGATCGCCGGGTCGGCCAGGGCCCGGGTCACGGCGGCCGGGTCGGAGGGCGCGTGCAGCACTTCGATGATCGAGCCGACGACCCGGGTGGTGGTGGCGTCCGGGCCTAGCGTGTTGACGGAGAACAGGCCGCCCTGGCGGATCATCGCGCCCGCGACGGACTCGGACCGCGGCGCCACGCCGATGATTCCCCAGCCGCCCTCGCCCTGGCTCCCGCCGGCGTGGAGGTCGTCGGCGTAGAGACCGCCGGCATGGAGATCGTCGGTGTAGACGGCCTGATGAGCGCGGTGGAACGCGCCCAGTCCGAGGTGGACGATGCCCGCACGTTCCGGCCTGGCGGCCGGCCGCGCGCCGGCGGGAACGTCCTTCAGCGTGGCCGGGCTCAGCTCCATGTGCGGCCGCCGGAGGAGCGCGCCGACCACACCGGGCCGGCGGGGAACGAGAACTCCGCGATCGACTCCGGCCGCAGCGTCGTGCTGTAGCCCGGCTGCTCGGGGAGCAGGTAGCGGCCGTCGCGCGTACGCACGGGGTCGGTGAAGTGCTCGTGCAGGTGGTCGACGTATTCGACCATCCGCCCGTCGAGCGACCGGCCGACGCGCAGGTAGTCGAAGATCGCGAGGTGCTGGACGTACTCGCACAGCCCGACACCGCCCGCGTGCGGGCACACCGGTACGCCGAACTTCGCGGCCATCAGCAGCTCGGCGAGGACCTCGTTGACCCCGGCGACCCGGCAGGCGTCGATCTGCATGACGCCGATCGCCTCGGCCTGCAGCAACTGCTTGAAGATGACCCGGTTGGCGGCGACCTCGCCGGTGGCGACCCGGACCGGCGCCACCGCGCGGGCGATGCGGGCGTGGCCGAGGACGTCGTCGGCGTGCGTCGGCTCCTCGATCCAGTACGGCTGCACCTCGGCCAGCACGGCCATGTTGGCGATCGCCTCGTCGACGTCCCAGACCTGGTTCGCGTCCATCATCAGCAACGCGTCCGGGCCGATCTCCGCCCGGATGATCCGGGCCCGCCGCAGGTCGTCCTCGATCGGCCCGCCGACCTTCATCTTCATCGCCCGCCAGCCCTCGGCGTACGCGCGGCGGGTCAGCTCGCGGACCTTGTCGTCCGGATAGCCGAGCCAGCCGACCGAGGTGGTGTAGGACGGGAAGCCGTCGGCCTCGATCGTTGCAAGTCGTGCAGCCAGCCCGTCCCGGCCGCGCTCCAGAATGGAAAGCGCTTCCCCCGGGGTCAGCGCGTCGGTGATGTGGTGGAAGTCGACGTTGCGGACGAGTTCCTCGCTCGGCAGCTCGGCCAGCAGGCGCCACAGCGGTACGCCGGCAGCCTTGGCCCGCAGGTCCCAGACCGCGTTGACCAGGGCACCGGCCGCCATGTGGATGACGCCCTTCTCCGGCCCGAGCCAGCGCAACTGCACGTCGGCGGTGAGTGACCGCCAGAACGCGACCGGCTCCTCGACGATCTCGGCGAGCGTACGCCCGACGACGTGATGGGACAGCGCGCTGATGGCGGCGCAGGCGATCTCGTTGCCCCGGCCGTTGGTGAAGGTGAACCCGTCGCCCGTCACCCCCTCATCGGTGACCAGGCTGACGTACGCGGCCGAGTAGTCGCCGCGGTTGATGGCGTCGGAACCGTCCCCGGCGTCGGCCGTGGGGAAGCGGACGTCGTGGATCTCGGCAGAGAGGATCTTCATCGGGTCACCTGACTGGGTATGCGGGAGGTGGCGGGGAGCGGCCCGCGGCTGAAGACACGCCGCGGCTGGTGGTAGTTCAGGTCGGCGATCGCCTCGGCCGCCTCGTCCAGCCCGAGGCGGTGCTCGGCGACCAGGCGGGCGAGGAAACCGGCGTCGACCCGGCGGGCCACGTCGTGGCGTACCGGGATGGAACAGAAGGCGCGGGTGTCGTCGACGAAGCCGGCCATGTTGGCGATGCCCGCCGTCTCCACGGCCGCCTCCCGGAACCGGCGCAAACCCTCCGGCGAATCCAGGAACCACCAGGGCGCGCCGAGGAAGACCGACGCGTACCCGCCCGCGAGGGGAGCCAGTTCCCGGCTGAAGACGGTCTCGTCCAGCGTGTACAGGACGATGCGGAAGCGGGGGTCGTCGCCGAACTCGTCCAGCAGCGGCCGGAGCGCGTGCACGTAATCGGTCGCCTGCGGGATGTCCCCGCCGACGTCGCGGCCGTGGCCGTCGTACAGCTTGCGGTTGTGATTGCGTACCGAGCCGGGGTGCAGCTGCATGACCAGGCCGTCGTCGACCGACATCCGGGCGAACTCGACGAGCATGCCGGCGCAGAACTCCTCCGCGTCGGCGGCCGTCGCCTCGCCCCGCAGGCCCTTGGTCAGCAGCCGCTGGCCCTGGCCGGGCTCGAAGACGAGGGTCCGGGCCGTGAGGTGGCCGTGGTCGCTGGAGGTCGTGCCGGCCGCGATGAAGTCCTGGCGCCGCGCGCGCAGGGCGTTCAGGTAGCCGTCGAAAGTGGATGTGTCCTCGCCGGTGATCCCGCCGAGCTGGGCAACCCGCTCGGCCCACCCCGGCCAGTCCATCTCCACCACGTTGTCCGGCCGGAACGTACTGACCACGCGCCCGGCCCAGCCGTCCGCGGCGAGCTTCGCGTGATGGGTCAGCGGGTCCAGCGGCGATTCCGTGGTGGCCAGGACCTCCAGGTTGAACCGGTCGAACAGCGCCCGCGGGCGGAACTCCGGCCGGTCCAGGCATGCCGAGATCTCGTCGTAGACCTGGTCGGCGGTCGCCTCGCCGATCGGCGTGGTCACGCCGAACACGTCGGCCAGCTCCAGCTCCAGCCACAGCCGCGACGGCGTACCGCGGAAGAGGGGCCAGTGCCGCGCGAAGATCCGCCAGATCTCCCGGCCGTCCGCCGCCGTGCCCGTCTCACCCGCCCGCGGCACACCCAGCTCATCCGGGCGTACGCCCTGGCTGTAGAGCATCCGCGTGACGTAGTGATCGGGCACCACGATCAGTCGGGCCGGATCGGGGAAGGCCGCGTCGTCGGCCAGGATGCGCGGGTCGACGTGCCCGTGCGGCGAGATCAGCGGCAGGCCGCGCGCGTGCGCGTACAGCTCGCGGGCGATCTGGCGCTGGGACGGCTCGGCGGGCAGCAGGATGTCGGGGTGTGGCACAACGGCTCCTGGGTCTTATCGGATGGAGAGGAGATCGGCCGTGGCGACGGGCCGGCCGGTGGCCAGCGAGCGGTTGGCCGCGAGCCCGGTGAGCAGCGCGAGCGCGCCGTCGCGCTCGGTCGCCGCCCGGTTGAGCGGGTCTTGCCGCCCGCCGAAGAGAATCGCCGTCATCCGCACGTCGGCGCCGCCGTGGCCCTCCCGGGACCGCTTCTCGACCGGGACGTCCTCGGGCGGCTGCCAGAAGTTGCGGATCTTCAACGTGGTCCAGCCCTGCTCGGCGGGCTCCTCGGCGCCGTGCAGCGCCGAGCCCTTCACCGTCCGGGCCGCGATCGGGTCGACGTGGTCGCTCTCGACCACCTCCAGCTCCAGCCGCCCGCGGCTGCCGTTGACCATCAGCCGGTAGCCCTCCCACGGCGCGTACGCCGTCAGGTGGTAGCTCATCGTCGCGCCGGTGTCGTAGCGGACCAGGACGGCCAGGTCGTCCTCGATGGAGATGCCCGGGGCGAACACATTGCGGTCGCGCTGGTACCCGTCGGCCGGCTCGGCGTCGAGGTAGAGCTCCTTCAGCCGGGGGTTCTCGGCGAGGTGCAGCGCGAACGGGTCGTCCGCGGCCGCCGGGCTGCCGTGCGCCCGGTCGTAATCCCGGCCGAACCCGTGGCGTACGCCGTTCTCGCCGTAGAAGAACAGCCGGCCCTGCGCGTACACCTCTTCGGGGCGGGCGCTCAGCCACCAGTTGACCAGGTCGAAATGGTGCCCGGACTTGTGCACCAGCAGGCCGCCGGAGCTCGCCTTGTCCCGGTGCCAGCGGCGGAAGTAGTCGGCGCCGTGGCGTACGTCGAGCAGCCACTCGAAGTGCACGGACCCGATCTCGCCGACCGCGCCCTCGTCCAGCAGCCGCTTGACCTGCTCGTGCACCGGATTGAACCGGTAGTTGAAGGTGACCCGTACGCTCCGGCCGGTCTCCTGCTGCGCCGCGAGGATCCGGGCGCAGGATTCGGCGTCGGTGGTCATCGGCTTCTCGGTGACGACGTCGCACCCGGCCCGCAGCGCCGCCACGATGTACGCCTCGTGCGTGCTGTCCACAGTGGTCACGACGACCGTGTCGACGCGCTCCTTGGCCAGCATCTCCGTGAAGTCCGCGGCCGCGTACCCGGCCGGTTCCGGTACGCCGAGCCCGGCGGCCAGCCGCTGCTGCGTACGCAGCCGGAGTGGATTGGTGTCGCAGAGCGCGACCAGCGCGGCGGTCTCCCGGTGGTCCAGGCAGAGCGAGCGCACGAACATCTCGGCGCGTGAACCGGTGCCGACCAGGGCGTAGCGGCGGGGGGTGGCCATGGGCGTTCCCTTCACGGTGGAGCCGGGCGGCTCGGGGCGGAGCCGGGCGGCTGTCGGCGGAACTGAGGGGAGCGACTGCAAAGGTTTGCAGTGGAACTAACCACGTCCGTGCCCAGCCGTCAATGGCCGCGCTCCCAAGCGACCCGATTCGCCCAGTTACATGCGTATTCACCGTGAAGACTAAGTGACCTACGACATCAGCCGGCAACAACAAGGCGTTGACAACACCACAAGCGTTTGCATTAATTGGCCAACCGAGCCGAGGAAGGGAGGCCGCATGCCAACGACGATCCGTGATGTCGCGCGAGCGTCCGGTGTGCACATATCAACGGTCTCCCGGGCATTCTCGGCACCGCATCTGGTGAACGCGGAAACCCGCACCAAGGTGCTGGAGACCGCGGAGAAGCTGGGCTACCGGCCGAACCGGGCCGCCCGTGCGCTCATCACCGGGCGTACGCACAACATCGGGCTCATCGTGGCCGACATCGCTAACCCGTTCTTCCCGCCGCTGATCAAGGCGGCCGAACGCGAGGCCCGGCTACGCGACTACCACATCTTCGTCGCGGACAGCAACGAAGATGTGGCCGTCGAGGAGGAGCTGGTCCACGCCCTCGCGAAGCAGGTCGACGGCATCCTGCTGGTCAGCCCCCGGCTGGCCAACAGCGTCATCGAGGCGCTGTCCCGGGAGGCGGCGCTCGTCGTCGTCAACCGGCAGGTGCCCGGCCTGCCCTCGGTGGTGATGGACGTCGGCCACGGCGCCCGCGCGGCCGTCGACCACCTCGTCGGCCTCGGCCATAAGAAGATCGGATTCCTCGGCGGCCCCAGGGGTTCCTGGACCAACCGGGAGATCCGCAAGGCGGTCACCTCCGCATCCCAGGTACGCACCGGGGAGGTCGAGATCGGCGTCCTCGGGCCCAACGCGCCCACGGAGGACGGCGGGATCGCCGCCGCGGAACACGTCCAACGGGCCGGCTTCACGGCCGTGCTCGCCTACAACGACCTGATGGCGATCGGCCTGATCGAAGGCCTCGACCGCCTCGGCGTCCGCGTACCGGGCGACGTCAGCGTGGTCGGCATCGACGACATAGCGCTGAGCCGCCTGACCCGCCCCCGGCTGACCACCGTCGCCAATCCCACGGCGGCGGCCGGCCGGGCGGCGGTCGACATGCTGCTGCAGCACGGCGACGACCGGCGTACCACCGCCCAGGTCAGCCTCGCCACCGATCTCGTCATCCGCGACTCCACGGGCCCGGGTCCGCAAGGCGATGCGGACCCGGGTGAGCGCGGCACACCCCGCGCCGAAGCGTGAGTCGTCTCCTACGCGTCAAGGAGTCAGTGCCATGCCGAACACAGCACCCCTCGCCCCGGGCGGTTCGCCGCTCGATCACGTTACCGCGAGCCGCCGGACTCTTCTGCGAGGGCTCGGGGCCGCCGCGCTTCTCGGCTCCGCCGGAGTCAGCCTCGCCGCCTGCGGTGACGACAAGCCCAGCGCCGACCCGAACGCGCCCGTCGAGTTGTCGATCTTCTGGTGGGGCGGCGACGCCCGCGCCAAGTCGACCGACGCCGCGCTGGCCCTCTACACCAAGGCGCACCCGAACGTCACGTTCAAGAAGACGTGGCAGGCCAACGCCGGCTATTACGACAAGCTCGCGACCCTCACGGCCGGCGGGAACGCCCCCGACATCTTCCAGATCGACGACGGCGCCCTGTCCGAGTACGCCGAACGCCACCAGACGCTCGACCTGTCCGCGTACAAGGACTCGAAGAAGATCGACGTCAGCAAGTTCCCGCCCAGCCTGGTCCAGTACGGCGTCGTCGACGGGGCGTTCGCCGGCGTACCGACGGGCGAGAACACGCCCGGCATGATCTACGACGAGACCGCGATCACCGCTCTCGGCCTCGCCGTCCCCACGACCGGCATGTCGTGGGAAGACCTGATCACCTGGGCCGAGCAGGTCACCACGAAGTCCGGCGGCAAGCTCTACGGCACGATGGACCCGAGCGCGGACTACAAGGCGCTCTGGATCTGGCTGCGCCAGCAGGGCAAGCAGCTCTACGACGGCAAGAAGCTCGGCTGCACGGCCGACGACGTCGCGAAGTGGTTCGACCTGTGGAAGGGCGCCCGCGACCGCAAGGCCGCGCCGCCCGCCGACATCATCCACACCGCCAACGCCGGCGATGTGACCAAGCAGCTCGTCGTCACGGGCAAGGCCGCCACCTCGTTCCTGTGGGCCAACCAGGTCACCGAACTGGCCAAGGCCACCAAGAACAAGCTGGGGGTCGTCGCGTACCCGGGCGATCCGAGCGCGCAGTGGGCCCGGGCGGCGATGTACCTGTCGATCTACAAGGGCACCAAGCACGCGGACACCGCCGCGGACGTCATCAACTTCCTGGTGAACTCGCCGGACGTCGGCAAGCTGTGGGGCACCGACCGCGGCCTGTCGGCGAACACGGACGTTCGCGCGGCCGTCGTGCCGGGCCTGTCCGACGCGAACGCCAAGGCGTCCAGCGACTTCGAGACGCAGCTGGCGAGCAAGTTCGGCACGGCGCCGGCGGTGCCGCCGAAGGGGCACGTGAAGGTGCGCTCGCTGCTCATCACGTACGCCGAGAACGTCCAGTACGCGAAGGCGACCTCCGCCGCGGCCGCCGACCAGTTTGTGAACGAAGCCAATGCCGCCATCGCTGGCTGAGGCCGTCCACCCCGCCGAGGCGCCCGCGGTCACGCGGGCGCCCCGGCGCCGTCCCACGACGGCGCGGCGGGGTGAGGGCCTCGCCGGATACGTGTTCCTGTCACCGTGGCTGCTGGGGTTCCTCGGCATCACGGCGATCCCGATGCTGTTCTCGCTCGTCCTCAGCTTCACCGACTACGAGCTGCTGGACAGCTGGTCGGACGTGAAGTTCGTGGGCTTCGCGAACTACCACAAGATGTTCACCGCCGACCCGCACTACTGGCACTCGGTCGGCGTCACCGTCCGGTACGCGCTCATCGCCGTACCGTTGAAGCTGGCCGCGGCCCTGGGAGTGGCGCTCCTGCTGCGCCGGGACCGCCGGGGCAACGGCACCTTCCGGAGCCTGTTCTACCTGCCGTCCCTGCTCGGCGGCTCGGTCGCGCTCTCGCTCGTCTGGCTGGCGATGTTCAGCCGCGACGGTGCGTTCAACGCGTTCCTGCGGCTGTTCGGCATCGAGGGCAAGCCGTGGGCCAACGACCCCGACTGGGCGCTCGCCACCCTGATCCTGCTGGCCGTGTGGCAGTTCGGTGCGCCCATGGTCATCTTCCTCGCCGGCCTCAAACAGATCCCCAACGAGTACTACGAGGCCGCCTCGGTGGACGGCGCCAGCCGCTGGCGGAAGTTCTGGCACATCACCATGCCGATGCTCTCGCCCGTGCTGTTCTTCAACCTCGTGCTCGAGGTCATCCACGGCTTCCAGGGCTTCACCGGCGCCTTCGTCCTCTCCGGCGGCACGGGCGGCCCGGTCGACTCGACGCTGATGTACACGCTCAACCTCTACCTGGCCGGCTTCACCGACTTCAAGATGGCGTACGCGTCCGCGATGGCCTGGGTCTTCCTGGCCGTGCTGGGCGTACTCACCGCCGCGATCTTCTCGACCGGCCGGTTCTGGGTGCACTACGCCGACGGGGAGGAGAACTGATGAGCCGAGTGTCCGCCGCGGTACGCCTGCTGATCCTGCTCGCGGTCGTCGGCGTCGTGCTCTATCCGCTGTTCTGGATGACCGGAAGCTCGCTGAAGTCCCCGTCGGAGATCAGCAACAACCTCTCGTTCTGGCCGCACGAGTTCACGTGGTCGAACTACAAGGAGGGCTGGAGCAGCCTGGACGTCGTGTTCGGCCGGTTCTTCCTGAACAGCGCCCTCATCGCCGGCGCGACCGTGGTCGCCAACTGCGTCAGCTGCCTCGTGGCCGCGTACGCCTTCGCCCGGCTGAAGTTCCGCGGCCGCGGCGTGTTCTTCGCGATCATGATCGGTACGCTGCTGCTGCCGCACCACGTCCTGATCATCCCGCAGTACCTGCTGTTCAACGCGTTCGGCTGGATCAACACTCCGCTGCCGCTCGTCGTGCCGAAGCTGCTGGCGACCGAGGCGTTCTTCGTCTTCCTCATGGTCCAGTTCATGCGGGGCATCCCCCGGGACCTGGACGAGGCCGCGAAGATCGACGGTGCCAGCCCGTACCGCATCTTCTGGCACGTGATGCTGCCGCTGGCCCGGCCCGCGCTGGTGACGACCGCGATCTTCTCGTTCATCTGGACCTGGAACGACTTCCTCACGCAGCTGATCTACCTCAACGACCTGTCGCACTACACCGTCCCGGTGGCGCTGCGGCTGTTCATCGACTCCTCCGGGCAGAGCTCGGTCGGCCCGATGTTCGCGATGTCGCTGCTGTCGCTGCTGCCCGTCTTCCTGTTCTTCCTCGCCTTCCAGCGCATGCTGGTCGACGGCATCAACACGACGGGGCTCAAGGGATGACCTTCCGGCTGTCCTGGCGGGACGCGCTGTCCGACGCGGCGGACCTGGCGCTCCTCGGGATCTTCCTGCTGATCTGCGCCTTCCTCGTCCTCCCGTTCGGCGGCGCCCTCGCCACGGCCAGCTGGGGGGTGGGCCGCCGTCTGGAGGACGGCGGCCTGCCCCGGATGTCCGATCTATTCCGCAGGTTCCTCCGATCCCTGCTACCGGGCGTCGCGGTCACCGCGGTCCTGATCGTGGTCACCGCCCTGCTGCTCACGGACATCCGGGCGGTCACCAGAGGCACGGTCCCGGGCGGCGGCTTCCTCGCCTTGGCGACGGCGATCGTCGTCTTCCTCGCCCTCGGCCTGCTCGGCCTCGTGGTCGTCGCGACCGGATCGCTTCCCTGGTGGGGCGCCGCGAAGTCGGCGCTCGCCCCCGCCTGGCGTCAGCCCGGCCGCCTGCTCATCGCCGGCGGCATCGGTCTGCTCGCGCTCCTGCTCGGCCTGGTCATCCCGGTCACCACCCCGATCGTCCTGGGGTTCTGGCTCTACGCACTCCATGTCTCACTACGAAGATCCTTCTAGGCCAAGTTCAAGATCTTTTTGTCCCGGGTTCGTCGATCTCACCTCCGCTCCTCGCGCGGGAGACCGCTCCGGCCTCTCCGCTGCGCTCCGAGGCCTCCACTGCCAGGTTGGTGGGGCGACGCATCGTCCACCGTCGCCCGGTCACCGTTTCACCCCACCCCCGCCCGGCCTTTGTCCCGACTGTCCGACACGTGCCCGAGGCGTTCGACGATCTTGCGCGAGTGTCCGGGCATTTCGGGTGCGTCGGACGAAATTCGGGGCATTCGCGCAAGATCGTCGACCATGGTGAAGATCGGGGCCACCGTCCGACCCGGGCCTCTTCTGACTTTGTCGCGACTGTCCGATATGGGCGCCGGGGCGGAGGTCGGTGGGGTGATCGTT
>NZ_AUAX01000049.1 GCF_000428945.1 Hamadaea tsunoensis DSM 44101
GCGGCGACGATGTTGGCTTGGACGGCGTTTTCGGTGGTGTCGGTGGGGTAGCCGGAGGTCATGACGCCTTCGTAGAAGGTGCCGGTGGCGCCGTGGCTGTTGTCGCCGCCGATGCCGAGGATGATGGCGCCTTCCTTCTTCATCGGGTTGTAGCCCGAGACGTTCGGACGCGCACCGTTGTAGAAGGTGGACAGGTTGCCGGACTGGGAGTTGCCGCCGCGGATCGACCAGTGGTTGGCTTCGCCTTTGACGATCGCGGTGGTGTAGCGGTAGTTGACGGTCGGGTCGTTGGCGTTGTAGCCGGCGTTGACGCCGGAGTAGAGGCCGTTTTCCAGGTCGGCCATGATCCATGGGCCGTTGCCGGTGCCGTAGCCCCAGACTTTGATGTTGCCGAAGTAGATGGCTTCCATGGTGCCGTTGCCGTTGTCGCGGCTGTTGGTCTCGGCGTTGCCGTAGTCGAAGCAGCAGCCGCCGTTGTAGTGGGTGCCGTCGAAGATGGCGTACATGCCTTCGGGCTGGTCGCCTTTGGCGATGCCGTTGGTGTTGTTGTTGCGGTAGCCGGTGCCGGCCGCGACGTAGACGCCGTACGCCTTCTGGCCGTTGAGGGTGGTGGGTGCGGCGGTGGCGTTGGCGAGGTTGTCGTAGCCGCCTGCGGCCGGGCCGCTGAACCCGCCCGGCGGGGCCTGGGTGAGGTGGTTGCCCCGGCCGGACTGGTCGTAGATGATCGTGATCAGGCACGTCGTGTTCGCGCAGAACGAGTCCTGCGCGGCGGCGTTGGCCACCCCGCCGGTGCTCAGTACGCCGATGTCGCGCGTGGTGTTGTCCGACGACCGGCGTATCTGGTACAGGGCACCGCCGTAGGCGGCGTACAACGCCCGGGTCGTGCTGTGCGCGGCCACGCACGGCGTACCACCGGCGGCGTAGATGTCGCACGGGCCGGACGTCGCGGCCTGCACGGTGGTCGGTGCGCTGAGGAAGCCGGCGGCCAGGAGCAGCGCGGCGGCGGTGAAGATGGCTCTCCTGCGGGGTCGCAGGGATGTGACGGGCGTTGACATGCTGAACCTCCTAAGTCCGTGGATGGGTCGTCCGGGATCAGCGCACGAAGAAGTCCTGGTTGGTGCCGGGTGCGTTCTTGCACGACCACTGGTCGAGTTGCTGGCCGAGGTTGCTGCCCGCGCCGTAGACGTCCAGGCACAGGCCGCTGTTCTTGTTCTGGAACGCGTACGAGCCGTCGGACTGCGCGATCGGCAGCCACAGGGCGTTCGCCGCACCGCCGGCCGCCTGCTGCACGATGTCGGGGACGCCGGCGGTCGTGGAGCTGCCGGACACCGCCACGTCCTGTCCGGAATTCAGGGCCCGCAACTCGCCGTAGCCGCCCGAGGCGGGCACGAACTGGAACTGCTGGTTGGTCTGTCCGTTGCAGGTCCACTGGTCGATGGCCGCACCGGCGCTGCCGCTGTTGCCGTAGACGTCGAGGCACAGGTTGTCGTTGGCGACGACGAGCTGGTGGTTGCCGCTGGGGAAGCCACCGCCCCCGGACTGCGCCGGCGTCAGGTAGACGGCGAACGCGTCGTGGGCGGACTGGAAGGTCAGCGAGACGCTGAGCGAACCGCCGGCCGCGCTCAGGTTCTGGTTGAAGACCACCTGCGGTGCCGCGAGCGGCGCCTGTTCGGGGATCCGGTCGACCGTCACGTTGACCGAGCCGTTGTTGGCCAGCCACGGCACCGCCGACAGCCCGTTGAAGGTGACCGTCGCGGTACCCGTGTAGCCGTTGCTGTCGCCGATGACGGCCACGGCGCGCTTGGCCGTGCTGTCCTCGGCGGCCGAGATCGCGGTGGAGCCGACCTGTCCCGAGGTGGCGACCAGCGTGCCGGTCATGTCCGCGTAGGTGCGCATCGCCCACCAGTTGCCCGTCGTCGTCCAGCTGCCGCCGCTCTGCGTCAGGACGCCGGTCAGGTTGGGCGTCAGGCAGCACACCCAGTTGCCGCGCATGGCGTTGGCGTACCCGGACTGGGCGAAGCGGGCGAGGTACCAGGCCGTCACGCCGGCGGTCTGACGGTCGGCCGGCTGGTACTCGTTGGCCGACAGCGGACGCAGCGGGACGCCGTTGGACGTCAGGACGTTGTTGAGCGACTGGGACACCGCGACCGGATCGTCGACGTCGCCCTCGTCGTGGTTGGTGATCCAGTCCGGCACCGTCGCGGCCGCCTTGACGTGGCTCACCCACGTCTGCCACTGCTGCGACCGGGCCAGCGGCGTGTACGCGAACGAGGGGCCGACGATGACGGCGCTCGGCGCGATGCGCCGCAGTTCCCGGAACGCCGAGTCCCACATCTGGAAGTACTGCGTGCTGTTCACGCTGCCGCCGGGCCAGAACACCGAGATGTCCGGCTCGTTGTAGATGTCGTACGCGAAGGTGAGCCCGGAGTTCTGCAACGCTCCCACGACCGCGTCGATGAAGGCGATCCAGCCCGAGCAGTCACCGTTGGCGCAGGGATAGACGGTGTTGGACGGCTGACCGCCGTCGTTGCCGTAGATGTCGCTCAGGATCACCTGGTACTGGGCGGCGTACGGAGATCGGGTCAGTCTGCGGGCCTGGGCGATGATCGAGTTGACGTCGGCCTGGGTGCCGGAACCGTATCGGTAGCCGTCACCGATCCAGCCTCGGCTCACGTGCCCTCCCCCGCGGAACGCGTTGATCCGCAGGGGTTGCAGGAGCTGGTCGGCCGGCTGGGTGCCGTCCTGGTTGACGCCGTAGAGGAAGCCCTCGCCCACACCGGTCGCCGGGCCGCGCGTCGACGCCAGGTCGACACTCAGGGCGATGGTGGCCGCCTGACTCGGCTCGGCGACGGCCAGCGGCACGGCCAGAGCCAGCGCCGACAGGATCGCGGCTGCCGTTCTGCGCCATGTTCTCTTCGTCATGCTCTTCTTCTTCCGTTCGCGCGCCGTACTCTCGCGCGGCGCGATCATTGATGCACAGGAATTGCTTTGGTCGGCCGCCCGGGCTTCAGCGTCCGGGCACGTCCGCGCCTTCGCGCCCCGGGCGGCGACGCAACTGTTCGAGGGCAGGGCTCAGGAATGGGTCCACTGCTGGTTGCCGCCGCCGTTGCAGGTCCAGATCTCGACCGCGGTGCCGTTGGCGGTGCCCTGACCGGTGACGTCGAGGCACAGGCCGGACTCGACGCCGACGATCGTGCCGTCGGAGTTCCACTGCCACTTCTGGTTGGCGCCGCCGTTGCAGGTCCAGATCTGCACTCGCGTACCCGCGGCGGTCGCATGACCCGGAACGTCGAGGCACTTGGTCCCGTACACCGTCAGCTGGCTGCTCGCCGTCGAGGTCCACTGCTGGTTGGCGCCGGTGCCGCAGTCCCAGATCTGCAGCGCGGTCCCGTCGGACTGGCTGCTGTTCGGCACGTCGAGACAACGGTTGGCGGCGACCCCTCGCACCACTCCGGTCGAGCCACCGCCGCCTCCCGTGGTGGCGGTGATCGACAGGTTGTCGAACTGCGCGGTCTCGCCCTGGCTGGTGGCGATGCCGGCCAGTCCGCCGCCGAAGGTGGAGTCGGTCGCCGTGCCGACGACCGCGCCGTCGATCGTGGCGGTGAGGGTGCTGCCCGTGAACGACAACGCGACGGAGTGCCAGCGGCCGGTGCCCAGTGCGGTGGTGGTGCCGCTGCGCAACGTCGCCGTCTGCGCCGACGTGTTGGTCCGCAGGATCGACCAGGCGCCGGTGTCGCTGACGCGCAGGTGGTACGCGTTCACCGCGGCCGGATTGTTGAGGTCCTGGCTGCCGATGCGCCCCATGACCTCGACGTACCCGGATTTTTCCAGCAGGGTGTCGGTCTGCACCGCGTAGTTGCTCCACGTGGTGCTGCCGAGCTCGGCGTACGGGTCGCTGAGCTGCTTCCAGGTGATCGGCGCCTGGGGACTGGCCTGGCGTACGCACAGGCCGGCGCGTCCCGCGCCGCAGGTCGCCGCCTCGAAGGCGCCCTGCATGTCCATGAGGTACCTGGCTTCGTGGCCGGCGGTGGCACCGTCGAAGTCGTCGGTGTAGGGCAGCCCGAGGTTGGCCGGGCTCGGGCCGGTGGCGGTCCCCTTGCCCTGCCCGGTCGTGGTGGTGATGGTGTAGAGGTAGCCGGGCTGGACGGTGAGGGAGTACCGGCCGCCGCTCGGGGTGAGGTCGGCGGCGTGGACCAGGAAGCTGGCGCTGTCGTTGGCGTTCAGGTTGGTTGCCCAGACATGTGCCGTTCCCGTGGACAGTCCGCCGGTGAGCGTGAAGTCCAGGGTCTGCGCCGCGGACGCGTCCATCGTCTCGATGACGGTGCTGTAGTCGGTGTTGTTGGGCGATTTCAGGGTGACGAAGCTGCCGTTGGCGCGGTTGCCGCCGAGATAGCCGGTGGAGGAGTCCAGGTAGCGCCAGCCGGGCGCGGAGAACTGGGTGGTGTGGGCGATCGCCCAGACGTCCTTGCCCACCGAGTACGACCCCGACCACGGCTGGTTGGCCAGGACCAGGCCCACCGTGGACCACAGGTTGTTCGGCGTGGTGGACGCGACGAGATCCCAGTTGAGGTAGCTGGTCATCTTGGCGTCGATGTAGACCCGGTTGATGCCGCGGGCCAGCTGCTTGGCACCGCCGTTGTAGTCCTGCGACCCGTTCTCGCTGGACCACAGCGACTTCCCGGAGTTGACGGCGTTACTGGACGCGTTGCAGGTCTTCTGATCGGCGAGGTACCCGCAGGAGTAGTGCACGCCGACCGCGTCGACCGCGTCGCGCAGGGCCGTGTTGGAGACCATCTGGTCGGCGGGCGAATAGGTCCAGTCCTCGGCTATCTCTATCTTCGTGCCGCTGTAGCCGTTGGCGTTGAGCGCGTTGCGTACGTTGATCGTGGTGGTGGCGTTCCACTGCTTCTCGTTCTGGGCGGGCACCAGATAGTCGATGCTCAGATTGTGCTGCCGCGCGCAGTTCAGCCAGGACACCAGGTAGCCCGCCAGGTCGCTGGAGAGGAAGGTGCCGTTGCCGATCCAGCCCGGCGCTCCCCAGGGCAGGCCGACCAGCTTGATGTTGGGGTTGCGGGCCTTCGCCTGTTCCATGATCCACCACTCGTAGCCGCGGTCGCAGTTCAGATCGCTGCGCGAGTGCGCGTGGCTGGGCTCGGCGCCGCTGGTCGAGTTGGTGTCGCCGCCGATCTCGACCTTGAGGACCTGCAAGGAGGCGCCGTAGCCGGGCTTGAACAGGTAGTCCAGGATCTGGCCGCGCTGGGGTTCGGGGTAGTCGATCAGCAGGCGGGAGTTGCCGCCGCCGCCGCTGACCGCGCCGACGCCCTCGAAGACGCGACCGGCCGAGGAGCCGTTCAAGGTGATCGCCGTGGCGGCCTGAGCGGCCGTCGGCCATGCCAGCACGGCGCAGACCGTGGCCAGCACCATACTGCTCGCCAGCGATCTGACCAGGCGCGGTCGTCGCGGAGCGACAGGGGCATGCGGTCGGTTCATGGGTGACGTCCCTTCGGAGTCCGTTGTGGAGGCACGGGTCCGCCCGGGGATGGTGTGAGGCGATCCCGTGGGCCGGGCGTCGCGCCACGGGAATGTCGGCGTCGCGCCTACGATGCGACCCCTTCGGCCGGGTCCGGACTCGCGCGTCCAGGTCTTCACCTGGAGCAGGCGACCGGGCAGTGGGCGTCGCCGGCAGGTCGGATCGTCATCGGTCGGCTCGACAGCTCGTTTGTTACCGGTAACAGGCGCCGCCCAGCGTCACCCGCACAGCGAATTTTGTCAATCCCCACTTCTCCGCGGGACGAGGCTCAAGGGCGGCCTCTCCGGCCTGACTCCGCTGTGCCCCTTGCGAACCGGGCCCGTCCAGATTCCCTTCCGGAGCGGGCCTCAGGCTCGCCGGTGCCGGCCGGGTGCCGCAGTGGTCTCCCGGATGATCAGCCGCGGCGGGTCGGCCAGTCGCGCCGGCCGCGGGCCGCCGGGGTCCACCACGTACTGCAGCAGGGCGAAGCAGTCCCGGCCGAGCCCGGCGAAATCGAGCCGGACGGTGGTCAGCGGCGGGGCGTAGAACGCCGCCAGCGGCGTGTCGTCGAATCCGATCACGCTGACGTCGCCGGGGATCGCCCGGCCCGCTTCACGCAGTGCATGGATCACTCCCAGCGCCAGGTCGTCGTTGCCGCACAGCACCGCGCTCACCTCGGGATCGACCGCGAGATGCCGGGCCGCGCGGTACGCCGACTCCGGGCCCCACTCGGCCAGAACCGGCGGCGGCGGCTGGATCCCGGCCTTCCGCAGGGCGGAGCGCCAGCCCTGCATCCGTGCGCTCGACGTCCTCGACGACGACGGGATGGCGACATGGTGGACCGTCCGGTGACCGAGATCCAGCAGGTGCCGGGTCGCGGTGGCGGCGGCCGTCCGGTCGTCGAGCGCGACCGACGGGTACGCCCGGCCGTCCTCGACGTTGTTGACCTCCAGTGCCGCCACGCACGGTATGCCAGGCGGGATCGCCCGCAGGGCATGGACGCCGGCCGCATCGAAGGCGATCACCACGACACCGCCGGAGGACGGGTCGCAGGAGTGGTCGATCGCGGCCCGGATCGCGGCCGGGTCCGGTGAATCCAGAACACCTATGTTGACGTGGTATCCAGCGGCACGGGCGGCCTCCTCCACGCCGCTCAGCAGGGCCGCCCGGCCGTAGAGGCCGGTGTCGGAGGTCATCACCGTCACCGACCGGCTCCTGCCCCGCGAAAGGTCGCGCGCGGAGCGGCTCGGCCGGTACTCCAGCTGCCCGATCGCGGCCAGTACCCGCTGCCGGGTCGGCGTGCTGACGCTCGGGTTGCCGTTGATCACGCGCGAGACGGTCATGTGCGATACGCCTGCCACCCTGGCCACGTCGCGGATGCTCGCCGAGCCCGTCGGTACGCCCCGTACGGCATCCCCCTGACCCGTCACGCTGACGATGATGTTCGCGGCCGTCCGCCGCTGTCAAGCAACGAGGGCCCGGCCCGCTCCGTCCGGCCGGCGCCCCCTTGAGGCATGTGTCGTCTGATGTATGATGTCGAGCGATCGACATTCATCTACAGAGCCCGCACCGTGTGTGCCGGACGGAAGCAACATCAAGGAGGTCCGCAGTGAAAACGCGCCCACGAAAGCTCCTCGGGCCTGTCGCCATGGCGATGCTCGCAGCCCTCGCAGTCGTCGGATTGTCGATGAGCGCCGGCATCGGTACCACCGCCGCCGCGGACACCCATCCGCTCACCGCGACCGCGGGCTGCGGACACGCTCCCACCCTGACCAGCGGTGCGCACTCGATCCAGAGCAGCGGGCAGAACCGCAGCTACATTCTTCGGGTCCCGGCCAACTACGACGCCAACCGCGCGTACCGCCTGATCTTCGGCTTCCACTGGAACGGAGGAACCGCCAACGACGTCGATTCCGGTGGCACCGACGGGTACAACTGGTCCTACTACGGGCTGCGCCGGCTGGCGGACAACGCGAACAACAGCACGGTCTTCGTCGCGCCCCAGGGCATCAACAACGGCTGGGCCAACTCCGGCGGCCAGGACCTGACCTTCGTCGACGACCTGCTCCGGCAGGTCGAGTCGGGCCTGTGCATCGACACGACGCAGGTCTTCTCCAGCGGTTTCAGCTACGGCGGCGCGATGAGCTACGCGCTCGCCTGCGCGCGGCCCACCGTGTTCCGCGCGGTCGCCGTCTACTCCGGCGGAAACCTCAGCGGCTGCAGCGGGGGCACCCAGCCCGTCGCGTACATCGGACTGCACGGCCTCCGGGACAACGTGCTGCCCATCGCCTCCGGGCGAGGCCTGCGCGACACCTTCGTGCGCGCCAATGGGTGCACACCGCAGAACCCGCCGGAGCCGGCCAACGGCAGCCTGACGCACATCGTGACCGCGTACGCCGGTTGCCGGGCCGGGTATCCGGTCGTCTGGGCCGCGTTCGACGGCGCGGGCCACGACCCAGGCCCGATCGACGGCTGCACCTGCGACGGCTGGATGACCTGGACCAAGGATGTCGTCTGGAGCTTCTTCACCCAGTTCCAGGGCCCGCCGCCGAGCACCTCACCGTCCGCCGGCCCGTCTCCCACCGGCGGAACGACGGCCAACGCGCAGATCGTGGGCAGCCCGTCGGGCCGCTGCGTCGACGTGACGGGGCAGAGCACCGCCAACGGCACCGCGGTGCAACTGTACGACTGCTGGGGCGGGTCGAACCAGCGATGGACCTACACGGCGGGCAGGCAGCTGACGGTGTACGGAAGCAAGTGCCTGGATGCGAGTGGGAACGGTACGAGCAACGGAACCGCGCTGGTGATCTGGGACTGTAACGGGCAGACCAATCAGCAGTGGGTCCTGAATGCGAACGGCACCGTCACGGGGGTGCAATCGGGTTTGTGCGTGGATGCGAACGGTGCGGGTACGGCCAACGGCACGAAGATCATTCTGTGGTCGTGCAACGGCGGGTCGAACCAGCAGTGGAGCCTTCGCAACTGATGTGACCGCCCGGGAGGACGCATCCGCGCTCCCGGGCGGCAAACCCTTGCGGTCACGCATCCATCCAGCCCGCTCGGCCCGGCGAGGGTCGCGCCGAGCGGGCTGTCCATCCGTAGAGGCTTCCGCTCAGTACGCGGCCGGTGGTGGGCCGACGGTCAACCGGTACACCCGGGCCGCCACACCGCCGAGCACGAGCGCCCGGTCCGCGGACGAGCGGCCGGCGAGCACTCCGGCCACCGTGGCGTACCAGTCGGCGTAGCTGGTGGCCAGCGTACTGACCGGCCAATCGCTGCCGAACATGCAGCGCTCCGCGCCGAACACGGCGAGCGCGTGTTCGAGATACGCCGCGATCTGCTCGGCGGTCCAGGCGCTCCAGTCAGCCTCGGTGGCCAGCCCGGACAGCTTCACGGTGACGTTCGGCCGCTCCGCCAGCCGGGCGAGGTCGTCGGCCCACGGCTGCCACCGGCCGGTCCGGATCCCGGGTTTGCCGACGTGGTCGAGCACGAAGCTCACCTCCGGCGTGGCGCGTACCAGCTCGGTCACCTCGGCCAGCTGGCGATCGCGGACGCAGAGGTCGGCGACGAGCCCGTGCTCGGCCAGCAGGCGTACGCCGGCCCGGAACCCTTGTCCCAGCGCGAATCCGTCGGCCTCGTCCTGCAGGTTGCGGCGTACTCCCTTGACCAGCGGGCGGTCGGCCAGCCGGCGTACGGCGGGGCGGGCGGCGGCGCCGAGCTCCAAGGCGACCTGGGCGACGATCCCGGCCACCACAGGCGGTCCAGCCAGCTGTTCGGCCCAGGAAACCTCGGCGAACGGGTCGCCGTTCCCGCCGCCGGCCTCGACGAACACGACCGCGTCCGGGAGCGGGCCGGACGGATCGAGATCTGCCGGGACGAATCGCCGGCGCAGCGGCACGACGTCGTCCAGCCACGGGTAGTGCCATCGGGCCGGATCCCAGAAGTGCATGTGGGCGTCGATCATGGACTGTCCTCCGATGCGGTACGCGGCCGGCTGTTCACCGGCCCAGCCAGCCGCCGTCCACGGCCACCAGGGTGCCGTGGACGTAATCCGATGCGGCCGACGCGAGGAAGACCGCCACGCCGCCGAGATCCTCCGGTCTCCCCCAGCGGCCGGCCGGGATCCGGCTGAGGATGGCCGCGTTGCGGGCGGGGTCTTCGCGCAGCGGCCGGGTGTTGTCCGTGGCGATGTAGCCGGGCACGATGGCGTTGACGTTGACACCGCGCTGCGCCCATTCGTTGGCCAGCGCGCGGGTGAGACCGGCGATGCCGGACTTCGCGGCCGCGTATCCGGGTACGGTGACGCCGCCCTGGAAGCTCAGGAGCGAGGCGGTGAAAACGATCTTCCCTTGTCCTCGGCTGAGCATCCGCGCGGCGATCTCCCGCGTGAAGATGAACTGCGAGGTGAGGTCGACGGTCAGCACATGGTCCCAGTCGGCGTCGGAGTGCTCGGCGGCCGGAGCGCGCGCGATCGTGCCGGCGTTGTTGACGAGGATGTCCACCGGCCGGTCTGCCGCGTTGAGCCGGGCCGCGAGCGCTTTCACGGCCGCGCGGTCGGCGAAGTCCACCGCGAAGCTCTCGCACTGCCGGCCGTGCGATCGCACCCGCCGAGCCACCTCCCCGCCGTCGGCGTCGAGGTGCGCGCTGACCGCCACGATGTCGGCACCGGCAACCGCGAGCGCCTCGGCCACTGCCATGCCGATCCCCCGGCGGGCGCCGGTGACCACCGCCAGCCGGCCGGCAAGGTCGAAGGGGCCGCTCATCGGCTCTCCCGGCAGTCGAGCAGGATCTTCATCTCGCCGGCCCCGGACTTCAGCGCCTCGAACGCCGCTTCCACCCGCTCCATCGGCTCGATCCGCGAGATGAGCCGCGCGGCCGGGATGGCACCGGTGGCGATCAGCTCCACGGCTGCCGCCACATCCGCGCGGGTGTAGAGCCGAGCGCCGAGAAGGGTGAGTTCGCGCCAGAAGAAGCGGTGCAGGTTCACCTCGCGCGGGTGCGGGTGGATGGCCACCATGACGAGGCGTCCGCGCGGGGCGAGCGCGTCCACCGCCGTGGTCACCCCGGCGGCTGCGCCGGAAACCTCGAACGCCACGTCCGCCTGCCCGCCGTTCCACTGCTCCAACGCCCCCGGCGTACGCGGGTCGATGCAGGCCAGGCCGAGGCCGGCGGCCAGCTCACGGCGGTACGCGTCGAGCTCGAGCACCAGTACGTCACCGCCCGCCTGCCGGGCGACCAGCGCGATGAGCTGGCCGATCGGGCCGCCGCCGACGACGAGGACCCGCTCGCCCGGCCGGACGCCCGCCCGGCCCACGTCGTGTACCGCCACGGCGGTTGGCTCGACCAGCGCCGCGTGCGCCAGATCCAGCCCGGCCGGCAAGGACACCAGCAGATCGGCCGGCACATTCCAGCGTTCCTGCATGGAACCGGCCGCGTCGATACCGAGGAACGTCAGGCTGGGGCAGACATGCCCGTTGCCCGCCGCGCACGTCGGGCACGTGGCACAGGAGCGGACGGGCAGCACGGTCACCGGGTCTCCAGCGGACCAGCCGCCGACCCGCGCGCCCACCGCCGCCACCGTGCCCGACATCTCGTGCCCGAGCACAGCCCGCGGCCCCACCCGGGCGTCCATGTCCCCCTGCAGGATGTGCAGATCGGTTCCGCAGATACCGGTGTACGCGACCAGCACCTGCACCTCGTCCGGGCCGGGCGGGACATGGTCGGTCTCGACGAGGCCGATGCTCCGCGTACCGGTGTAGACCACTTGGCGCATGACGTTTCCCGTTCTCAGTCGAGGTGCCAGGCCTCGGTCATGACGGCCCACTGCTGGCCGTCCGGCGTGCCGGGCAGGCGTACCTGGCACGGGTCGGTCAGGGTCCACCACTGCCGGGTGACCGGATCCGCCGCGATCGCGGCACTGTCCGCCGCGTAGTCCGCGCCGGTGTATTCGTAGTAGGCGAACAGCAGATCGCCGAAGACGAAGATGGTGTAGTTGGTGAAGTGGCTCTGGCGCAGCCTCTCCTCCACCGCCGGCCAGACTTCCCGGTGCAGGGCCAGGTACTCCTCTCGCCGCTCCGGGGCCACGCCGATCACGCTGCCGAACCGTTGCATCTGTTCGCTCCTTATTGACATGGCCTGGTCGCGCCCTGTTCAGGACGCCGCCGGCTCCTCGCTCATCCAGTACGAATGTTCCGCCGTCACCGGGAACAGCCGGTGTCCGGCCCGCTCGGGCCGCACGCCCGGACCGTCGGCGGGCGAGGTGCCCGGCCGGGGCTTCCAGGCTCTGATGACCTCCTCGTCGACGTCGAATCCGAGCCCCGCGGACTCGCCGAGCACGAAGGCCCCGTTCTCGACGCGCAGGTCGACGCTGACACCGACCGGCGGTTCGATGATCTGCAGCTCGCTGGTGATGTGGTTGGGTATCGACGTGGCGGCGTGCAGCAGGCCCACGGGCATGGTGCCGATGGGGCTGACCGGGAGGTCGTGGGCGTGGGCCAGGGCTGCGACCCGCAGGAAGTGGGTCACGCCCCACACCGCCGCGGCTTGGACGATGTCGACCGCCCCGGCCGCCAGCAGCGAGCGGTACTGCTCCAGCCCGGTGAGGTTCTCCCCGGTGGCGATCGCGGCCCGGACTCCCCGGCCGACCATCGCATGGCCTTCCGCGTCCCAGCGGCGGACCGGCTCCTCGACCCACGTGAGGTCGACCGAGCGCTCCAGTTCGCAGATGTGCCGTACCGCCTGCTTGCGGCTCCACGACTCGTTGGCGTCGAGCATCAGGCTGGGCTGCATTCCGCCGCCCGCCTCGGTGAGCACGTCTCGTACCAGTGTCAGCCGTTTCCGGTCCCGTTCCACGTTGAGGCCGCCTTTGAGCTTGGCGGCCCGTAAGCCGTACTCCGCATATTGCCGGTACAGCGTCACCAGCTCGTCATCGGACAGTCCGATGTCCAGCCCCGAGGCGTACGCGGGCAGCCGCGGGTCGCGACCGCCCAGCAGACGCCACAGCGGCTCACCGGCCGCCTTGGCCTTGATGTCCCACAGCGCCGTGTCCAATGCGCCGATGCCGCCGAAGGCGGCGCCGGCGTGACCGGCCTTGAAGGTCTGCCGCAGCATCCGGTCGTAGAGGGCGGTCACGGCCCGGGGATCTTCGCCGTCGATCGCGCTGAAGGTGGCCTCCAGTCCTGCATGCGAGCCCAGTCCGACGCCGGTGATCCCCTCGTCCGTGGTGACGACCACCAGCGGCACCTCGGTGATGCCGTCGGCGAACACCCCGTTCGCGTCGCCGACGGGGCGCCCCCAGTCCTGGAAGGTCGTGAGGGCGCGATACCCGGTGATACGCATGTCAGCCTTTCGTTGAACCAGCGGTGACGGCGTCCGCGATGCGGCGTTGGAAGACGAGGTAGACCGCGAGCACCGGCACCGCGGCGATGATGACGCCGGAGGCGAAGGTCGGGATGTCGGAGGAGTACTGCCCGCGCAGTGCGGTGACGCCGACCATCAGGGTGCGGTGCTCGGCCGACGGCATCATCAGCAGAGCGATGAGCACGTCGTTCCAGCAGAACAGTGCGTCCAGGACGCCCACGGACAGCAGCGCCGGCAGGCCGATGGGCAGCATGATGCGCCGGTAGACGCCGTAGAAGGAGTTGCCGTCCAGCCGGGCGGCGTCCACGATGTCCTTCGGAATGGCACTGTAGTAGCTGGTCATCAGGTAGATGGTGAACGGCAGGAACTGGGCGACGTAAGCCACGACGAGGCCGGGGTAGGTGTCGATGAGGCCGACGGCGGTCATGGTGCGCACCAGCGGAACCATGATCACTTGGAACGGTATGAACAGTCCGGCGAGGCAGCCGAGAAACAGCGTCCGTGAGCCCCGGAACTTCAGGTGGCTGAGCGCGAAGCCGGCCATCGAACCGAACAGCAGCAGGAGGATCACCGCGCCGCCGACCACGATGAGCGAATTGACGAAGTAGCCGGCCATACCCGCGCTGTTCCAGGCGTTGGCGATGTTGTCCCCGCGCAGCGTGGTGGTAGCCGAGAAGCGGTCGAGGATGTATTCGCGCCGGGTCTTCATGGCGGCGTTGGCGGTGAACAGCAGCGGATACACCGTCGCCAGCGCCAGCGTGGTCATCAGCAGGGCGAGGACCCATCGGCCCAGCCGGGCGGTCCGCATCAGTCCTCCCGGCCCGAACGACGCAGGATCGCGATCTGCCCGAGTCCGACGACGAGCATGATCAGGAAGAGCACCGTGGAGGCGGCCGACGCCAGCGCGGGACGGTTCATCTGCCCCTGCTGGATCCACACGTAATACTCCGGCAGGGTGGTGGATCCGCCCGGACCGCCGCTGGTCATGACGTAGAGCAGGCCGAACATCGAGGTCAGCAGTCCGATCATGGTGGTGACGAAGACGAATTGGATGGTGCGCGACAGGCCTGGCACGATGACGTGCCGGATCAGCTGGACGAGGGACGCGCCGTCCGATCGGGCGGCGTCCAGCAGCGACGGGTCCAGCGTCGCGAAGCCGGCCAGGAAGACCACCAGGGCCATCCCGAAGGTCGCCCAGATGTGGACGCCGACGACGGTGAACAGCGCGGTCTTCGAGTCGCCCAGCCAGTCGACCGGTGCCATCCCCACCGCGGCGAGCAGCTTGTTCAGCGGACCGTCGTAGCTCAGCAGCAGGTTGAAGATCGAGCCGACGATCACCGGGGACAGCACGGCCGGGAAGAAGTAGACGCTCCGGTAGAGCCGGTGGCCGGGGACCTTGAGGAAGATGAAGGTCGCCAGCAGTCCTGGGATCGCGACCGCCACCGGCAGCAGCACGACCAGCCAGCCCACGTTGCGCAGAGCGATGCGGAAGTACGGATCGTGCAGCAGTTCGCTGTAGTTGCCGAACCCCACCGGGGTTCCGTCCTGGTCACCGTCGCCGGTGAAGGAGAAGTCGACTCCGAGCAGCAGCGGCCAGAGCCGGAACACCACCAGGACGACGGCTGCCGGAGCGATCAGGACGTAGGCGGCGAGTCGGTCGCCCAGCGGCCGTCGGTCGTCGGCCGCCCGCCGGGGCGTCATGCCTGCTGCGTTGGTCCGCCCGGCTGGTTGCGGGCGGACCAACAGCGGCGATTCACCGGTGGGCACCGTGTCAGGCCTTGTCCGATGCGGCGAGCTGCCGGAGCGCGTCGTCGACGCCGACCGAGCCGTCGAGGATCTGCTGGGAGAGTTTGCCCATCAGGTCCAGGGTCTTGGACGACAGCGCCACGTGCAGTGCCGGCTTGCCTGCCTTGAGCTCCGAGACGATCGTGCCGACCGCCGGTCCGGCGGACGCGGTGGAGATCGTGGTGTCGGACGCGATCGCACCGGCGTCGACATAGAACGCCGAGAGCGCGTCGGTCGAGGTCAGCGAACGGACAAGGTCGGCCGCGACGGCGGGGTCCTTCGTCCAGTTGGCGACGGCGTAGCCGATACCGCCGTCGTACGGGAGGCTGGGTTGTGCGCCGGCGGTCACCACGGGCGCCGTCATCACGCCCACGTTCTCCGGCTTGAGGAAGTCACCGAAGTCCTTCCAGTGCCCGATGTCGGACATCAGGCCGATGATGTCGGCGGCCTTGCCCGCGTCGAAGACCGAGAAGATGTCGGTGAACATGGCGGTGGAGTTGGCGCCCTTGTTGTTGAGTCCGGCGTCGTTGGCCTGCTTCCACAGGTCGAAGATCTTCTTGACGTCGGGTGAGGTCCAATCGCGCTTGCCGGCGATCCAGTCGTCGTACTCCTGCGGCGAGAGGATGCCCGAACCCATGCCGGACAGCCAGAACTGGATTCCGATGCCTTCCTTGTTACCCAGCGCGAAGCAGGTGGCCTTGGTCGCCTTCGTGATGGTCCCGCAGTCCTTGACGAACCCGTCCCACGTCGTGGCCGGATGCTCCGGGTCGAGGCCGGCCTGCTTGTAGAGGGACTTGTTGTAGTAGATCGGGTGCCCCTGCAGGGTGACCGGCGCACCGTATATCTTGCCGTCCTTGCTGAACGCGTCCCAGCCCGCGAGCCGCTGCCGGTCCTGTGCGACGTAGGCGTCCAGTGGTACGAGCGCGTTCACCCGGTCGCGGATCTGCCCGCCGCCGTTGAACATCATCACGTCGGGGCCCTTGCCTGACTGGATGGCGGTGCCCAGGAGGGTGTAGTACTGGTCGAACGGTTGATTCACGAACTCGACGGTGACGCCGGGGTGCTTGCGGGCGAAGTCCGCCTTCGCCTTCGCGATGTAATTGGCCGCGGTCTTGTCGCCGGATTTCCAATCCCAGACGACGAGCTTGCCACCGGAGTTGGAGGTCTTGTCGCCTCCCGCCGCACTTCCACAGCCCGTCAAGGCCAACGCCGCCACGACGGCGACTGACCACAGTGCTCGCTGCTTCATGGTCGCTCACTTCTTGAGAAGGGCGGGACTGCCGTCCACAGAGTGACGCCAAAGTTAGGTCATATGATGTGTGATGTCAACGGCCTCATCTAGCAGGGGCAGTCCGTCGATGCGTGCCACGGGTCGCACCGCACACAGCCGCAGTAGATGCCTGCATGTCGAATGGACGGCCACGACACATCGTGGTGGCGGAAACCGAGGGTGCTTCACGCGACGACGCGGCGCCGACATGCGTACAGGCGACGCGTACCAAGCTGATCGGCCGCGCCGGTCCGTCCGCCGCGGTTCAGGCGATGAACCCGGTCGGCGGACGGCGGGGGTCAGCGCTCGAGTCGTGCCGAGTTGCCCGAGCTCCCGCGGCGGACCAGCCAGGCCTCGGTGATGTGATCGAACATCGCCTGGGCGGCACCGGCCGGATCGTGCGCAGCGATCCGCTCGTAGACCCGGCGGTGGCCCTGGTTGGACGCCACACACAAGGCGCGCTCGCGCCGGCCCATGTACCGGGCGGTGTTGATGACCTGGCTCTCCAGCGCGCGTACCACGGCGCGAGCCAGCCGGTTGCCGGATGCCTGCATGATCAGATCGTGGAAGATGCGATCGTGGTCGGCGTAGCTGACATGATCGCCGACAAGTTCGTCCATCCGGTCGACCTCGGCCCGCAGCCGCTCGATGAGATCGGCATCCGCCTGGCGGGCGGCCACGTCGGCCATGTCGGACTCCAGCAGGCGGCGGGTGACCACGAGGTCGTCCAGTATCGCCAGGCCTTCGTCCTCGGCGACCGCGGCCGCGAGCACCATCTCGTCGAGCATGTTCCAGGCGGTCGAGGCGCTGACCATGGTGCCCGCCCCGTGCCGGACCTGCACCAGGCCCTTCTCCTGAAGCATCTTCACGGCTTCCCTGACGACCGTCCGGCTGACCGAGAACGTCTCGCACAGGGAAGGTTCGGGCGGCAACAGGGTGCCGGGCCGGTAGACACCGCGTACGACACGCTGCACGAGCTCCGCGGTCAGCGCGGTGGTCAGATTGGCCGGTCGTCGTGACCAGGCGGGGGGCGGCAGGGGGCTCGCGCTGGATCGCTGCGATGCCGCCATGTCGCCTCCGATAACACAGAATGGAGACTCAGTATAGGCAGACGGATGTGCAAGATCAGCGCCGCGACCTCGGCTGCGACCGGACCGGGCACGCTGTCGTGGCGTACCCGGTCCGGTGGCGCGGGCATCATCAGGGCCAGGGGCACACCGTTTCCCTGAGGAGCCTATAGCCGGTTCCAGCGCTGGTTGGCCGCGGCGGTGCAGGTCCACAGGATCGTCGCGGTCCCGTTGGCGGTCGCGGCCCCGGACACGTCCAGGCACAGCCCCGACGAGACGCTGCTGACCGTCGCGTTGGCGTTGAGATTCCATCGCTGGTTCGATCCACCGTTGCAGTCCCAGATCTGCACCTTCGATCCCGCGCTCGCGCCCAGCGGCGCGTCCAGGCACTTGCCCAGGGCCTGCACGGTTTGGCCGGTGAACGTCCACTGCTGGTTGGTCGCGCCGTGGCAGTCCCAGATGACCGGCTGTGTTCCGTTCGCGGTGTTCCCACCCGGAACATCCAGACACCGGCCGGACGCCACGCCGACCAGTTCCGAGGCGCTCGAACCGGTGCCGATGCTGCCGGGCACCGACAGCAGCGCGGCGTACCAGGCCGCGGCCATCTTGTCGTAGCCGGTCGCGGTCGGATGGATCCCGTCGGTGAGGTCGCCCGTCGTCAATGCGCTGTGCATGTCGACGAGGTGGACGTGCTTGCCCGCGTTCACCTTGCCCTGGACGATCGCGGGGATGGCCGCGTTGAAGGTGCGGCCCGCGGCCTCCTGCCCGGAATTGGAGAGCGGGATGATGGTGGCCACGAAGACCTCGGCAGCGGGGGCGGCGGCCGTGATGTGGTCTATGAGAGCCGACAGTCGCCCCGGCGCTCCGGAGAGGTTGTAGTTCTGCAGGACGTCGTTGGTTCCGATGTGCAACAGCACGCTGTGCGGCTGGTAGGTGTTCAGCCAGCCGACGATGTTCGCGTCGATCTGGTCGATCCGCCAGCCGGGGTGCCCCTCGTGGTCGTGGTCGCCGAGACCGGCCGGCCCGTTGAACTGCGAACCCACGAGATCGACCCGATAGCCTGCGGCGGCCATCCGCTGCCACAGGCCGATCCGGTAGCCCCCGGGTACCTGGGTGCCTTCGGTGATCGAGTCGCCGAGCGGCATGACCCGTACGCCGCCGTTCGACTCGGCGGTGGCGGCACTCGCATTCATCACGGCGCCGGTGACGGCCAGCGCGGCCGCGAGAACGGTGGTGGTGAGCCACCGGGTGCGCATTCGCATCTTCAGTCTCCTTCGCTGCCGAACCTGGATGTGCTCAGAGCGGGGCGATGACATTCCGGGGCCGGGCGGTCGTCGCGCCCGGCCCCGGACGGCGTTTCGCTACCGCAGCGCCCACTTCTGGTTGGCGCCGTTGAGGCACTGCCAGAGCTGGATCTTCGTGCCGTTGGCCGTCCCGTACGCGCTGGCGTCCAGGCACAGGCCGGATTGCACGCTGGTGATGGTGCCGTCGGCGTTGGCGTTCCACTGCTGGTTGGTCTGGCCGTTGCAGTCCCAGATGATCACCGCGGTGCCGTTGGCCGTGCCGCGGTTGCTCGCGTCCAGGCACTTGTTGCCGTAGACCTGGAGCTGCTTGCCGGCCGTGAGCGTGAAGCTCTGGTTGGTCTGGCCGTTGCAGTCCCACAAGGCCACCTGCGTGCCGTTGGCGGTCGTCGCGCCCGGCACGTCCACGCACCGGCCCGACTGGGTGCCGACGATCTGCTGGCCGCCGCCGCTGCTGCCGCCGGAGAAGGAGTACGCCGCGGCGGTGATGTCGGCCTGCACCGCGTTCTCGGTGGCGTCCGAGGGGAAGCCGGAGATCACCGCGCCTTCGAAGAAGTAGCCGACACCGCTCACGCTGTTGTCGCCGCCGGTGCCGAGCAGCAACGAGCTGTCCACCTTCATCGGCGAGTACCCGTTGGGCAGCGGACCGGAGAAGGTGGTCGTGAGGCCGCCGCTGTTGGCGTTGCCGTACTTGAGGGTGAAGTTCGTCGTGCCGTTGTTCTTCTCCACCGCGGTGACGAACGGGAAGTGCACACCGGAGTTGTTGGGGTCTTTGTTGGAGCCGGTGTTGGTGTGGAACATGCCGTTCTCCAGGTCGGCCTCGACCCACGGGCCGGCGCCGACACACGGGTTGTTCGCCCAGTCCCCGAACCAGCAGGCGGTACCCCACTCGATCGCGTTCATGGTGGCATTGCCGGTGTCGGTGTGCGAGTTCTCACCAAGGCCGTAGTCGAAGCAGCAGTACTTGTTGACGTAGTTCGACGAGGTCACCATGTAGACGCCGGCCGGGTGGGAGCCGGTCGGCGCGTTACGGGCGTTGTCGACCCGGTAGCCGACGCCCTGGTTCACCTTGATGCCGTACGCCTTGTGCCCGGCGACGGTCAACGGCAGCGCCTTCGCGTCCGCGCCGATGTCGGCGCCGTTGGCGCCCGGGCCCTTCCAGTAACCGCCCCACGAGATGGGCATGTCGTTGTGGTTGGCGGTCTGATCGTAGATCTTGGTGATGGTGCAGGCGCTGCTGGCGCAGAAGGAGTCCTGGGTGGCGGCGTTGGCGTACCCTCCGGCGGCCAGCACGCCGACGTCGGCGTACGCCTTGTCGGAGGTGCGTTGCACCTGGTACAGCGGACCGTTGTACGAGGCGAACAGCGCACGGGTGGTGCTGTGGGCGCCGATGCACGGCGTCCCGCCGGCCGCGTAGATGTCGCACGCCAACGAGGTGGCGGCGTATGCCGGCGCGGGCGGATTGATCAGAGCGATCACCACGGCCGCGATCATTGCGACCGTGGCGGAGGCGGTCGCGATGAACCGGCGACTGACCTGACGTTTCATTGCTTGTCGGCTCCTTTGCTGGGGCGCCACCGGACGTGGCGCGACAGTGGTTGAGAGCGGGTGCGTGGGCGGGTGAGTCCATGGCGGAATCAGTGCATGTGATCGCCACAGCTGGATGTGAACGTTAACAATCGATGCCGGAGTGCGTTCGTGGCGCCGGCGGTGGTCGGTCCACCGTGGATGGCGATGGCCGGCGGTTCAGGAGCGTTGTGATGCGCGATGCCGCGTGGCTCAGCGGTAGCCGGCGGCGACGATGTTCGCCTGTACGGCGCTCTCCGTGGCGTCCGACGGGTATCCGGCGACCATGGCGCCCTCGTAGAAGGTGCCGGCGCTGAGGTTGGCACCGCCGCCAGGCTTGCAGCAGTCGCCCCCGCTGCCGAGGACGATGGCGCCCTGCTTCTTCATCGGGTTGTACCCGTTCGGCAGGCCGCCGTCGTAAAGCGTGAACAGGCTGCCGGACTGGGCGCTGCTGCCCTTGATGGCGAACCGCGTGGTGCCGTTGTTCTTCAGCGTCGCGGTGACGAATTTACTGGTGAACGCCCGCTGGTTGGGGTTCCATGCAGTGCTGCCACCGGGGAACAGGCCCCATTCCAGGTCGGCCTGGACCCAGGGACCGGAGCCGGAGCAGCCGCCGAACCAGCAGCTGGTGCTGAAGTTGATGGCGTCCATCGCGCCGGCGGCGTCGGCCTTCCGCGTGGTTTCGCTGTTGCCGTAGTCGAAGCAGCAGCCGCTGTTGACATGGGTACCGGACGTGACCATGTACATGCCTTCCGGAGCGGTGCCCGTCGGGATGCCCGTCAGGTGGCCGTCGCGCCAGTAGCTGTTGCCGGGGTTGATGTACAGCGAGTAGGCCTTGCTGCCCGCCACCGTCAGCGATTCGGTGGTCGCCCGGGCCGGGCTGCTGGACGTCGAGCCGGGAACAGCGCTGGATCCCTGGTACCACAGGTCGTTTCCGTGGCCCGACTGGTCGTACACCACGGTGATGACGCAGGTCGTACCGGCGCAGAACCCGTCCTGCGTCGCCGCGTTGGCCGGCCCGCCGGCACCCACGGCCGCGACGTCGCGGGTCGCGTTGTCCGAGGAACGCCGAACCTGGTAGAGGTTGCCGCCGTAGGCGCGGTAGAGCGCCCGGGTGGTGCTGTGCGCCGCGACGCACGGAGTGCCGCCGGCAGCGTAAATGTCGCACGGACCAGAGCCCGGCGGGGCCGTGGACGCCGAAGGTGAGGGCGAAGCCGTCCCCGCCTGATGCCACTGCTGATTGGTGCCACCGTTGCAGGACCACAGAATGATCTTTGTTCCGTTGGCGGTGGCCGCGCCGCTGGCGTCCAGGCAGAGCCCCGACTGGACACCGGTGACGGTGCCGTTGGCGTTGACGTTCCATTGCTGGTTGGCCTGGCCGTTGCAGTCCCAGATGATCACCGCCGTGCCGTTGGCGGTGCCCTGATTGCTGGCGTCCAGGCATTTGCTGCCCGATACCTGCAGTTGCCGGCCGGACGTCAGCGTCCACGACTGGTTCGACTGGCCGCTACAGTCCCACAACTGCATCTGCGTACCGTTCGAGGTACTGCCGTCGGGGACGTCGAGGCACCGGCCGGACTGTCCGCCGACGATCGGGGTGGGTGAACCGACGACCGCCGCCAGGGCGACGCCGGCCTGCAGACCGATGGTGACGGCACCGGCGACGACGAGGGCCAGCGCGCACACGGCGCCGAGCGCGGGCAGACGGCCGGTGAGCCCAGGACGGGGATTGACCATGACAGCTCCTCGGGATCGGAGGATGGGCGCACAGGGCGGCAAGCCGCCGACGGAGCGGCTCGCAGTCGTGCGGAGGGGGCGGGGGCAAGGGGCGGTGTTCGGGACGTCGGTAGAACCAGGCATCGACGAGTTGCGTCACATCGATGGCTGCGGGGTGGCGAGGGCGGTCACCCATCCCGCTTGAGTACTAATTACTTCCCTCGAAACGGCTCCGAGTCAAGGCTCTAAGCCTACTTACTTCGGGACCGCATCCATTCTGGCCGGTTTAGCGAGCAATGTACATTCCTCATCGCCCTGTTCGGGATCAGCGGCGCAGGCGGTGGCCAGCAGATAACACATAAGTCATACTCTTTTCGGGTGCGAGGAGGGCATGAATGACGCAGGCGAGACGAACGCACGACCAGCAATCCGACGAGGTCTACCGGCCCGGCTACGAGGTGGCCGCCGAGCAGCTGCTGGAGCTCATCGCCCGGGCGGGTCTGCGCCCCGGCGATCGCCTGCCCACCGAGAACGAGCTGGCGATGCAGCTGGGCACCAGCCGCACGGTGGTACGCGAGGCCGTGAAGATCCTTTCTGCGCTGGGCCGGATCCGCGCCCACAAGGGCCGGGGCCTGTTCGTGGCCGACGACGAGGGAATGCTCGGCACCGGCCGCTGGGCGTCGTTCTTCGTCCCCGACGACCTCGACCACGTCTACATGCTCTTCGAGTTCCGGCGGGCACAGGAGATGGAGACCAGCCGGCTAGCCGCGCACCGGGCCACCCCGGCGGAGATGGCGGCCATCCAACGAGCCGCCGACCTCTGCCGCCACGGATTCGACATCGGATCCGAGGACGTCTTCACCGAAGGTGACGACCTGTTCCACCGGAGCGTCTCCATCGCCTCCCACAACATGTTCCTGCAGGTGGCCGTCGCCGAAGCGCGCCGCTTGCAGGCCCAGTCCAACCTCTTCGGGATGCGCGGCACGATCGGCGGCCATGCCGGCAAGGCGGTCGCCGAGCACGAGGCCATCCACCAGGCGATCCGGGCCGGCGATCCCGAGGCGGCAGCCCAGGCTGCGGCCACGCACATCGACAACACACTGGACGAGTACCGGCGGGCGATCCAGCAGCGCATCTTCTCGTCGGACAGGTGAGCACCGCGGACCGCACCGCCGGCCGGCGCGTGACGGGCTTCCTCCCGGCAGAAGCCCGTCACGCCGGCATCAGGCGCCGTATCGCCGCCGAAGTTCAGCTGCGAAGGCTCCACTGCTGGTTGGTGCCGCCGTTGCACGACCACAGAATGATCTTGGTTCCATTGGCGGTGGCCGCGCCGTTGGCGTCTATGCACAGTCCCGACTGAACGCCGCTGACGGTGCCGTTGGCGTTGACGTTCCACTGCTGGTTCGCCTGGCCGTTGCAGTCCCAGATGATCACCGCGGTGCCGTTGGCGGTTCCCTGGTTGTTGGCGTCCAGGCACTTGGCGCCGTACACCATCAGCTGTTTGCCGGAGGTGTAGGTGAAGCGCTGGTTGGCCTGCCCGCTGCAGTCCCACAGCTGCACCTGGGTGCCGTTGGTGGTCGTCGCGTTCGGTACGTCCACGCACCGGCCCGACTGCCCGCCGACCAGCTGCTGACCTGTTCCGGAGCCGGTGGAGGTGGGGCTCGGGCCGCCACCGGACTGCACGCCGGCCGAGCTGATCACCGCCTGCGCGCCCGACGGCCAGTTGCCGTTGCTGACGACGACGTTGCCCGAGACGGTGTTGCTGCGGTCGCCGTTGACGAGATTGGTGCCGCTGCTGCTGCTCCAGTTGTTGGTGAGCGTGAGCGTTCCGGTGTTGTTGTTGCCGCTGCTGTAGTTGACGGTGGCCCAGGTCCCGCCGGTCGCGGAGACGACGTTGCCGCTGGCGGTGAAGTAACGGGACCCCTCGTCGAAGTACAGACCGAAGTAGCCGTTGGTCCGCAGGCAATAGTTGCCGCTGATCCGGCCGCTCGGGTTGGCCGAGAGCGTGTAGATGCAGCTGCCGTCGTTCATCTGCTGCATCACGTCATGGATGTAGTTGCCGGTGATCTGGTTGTTGGACGCCGTCGTCGCGGTGGTGTAGCGGGGCTGGTAGTTGTACAGGCCGCGGTTGGCGTACTCGTTGCTGCCGCCGGCGTCGTTGGAGCCCCAGCCGTATCCGATCGTGAGGCCGGAGTAGGGCATGTTGTAGATCTCGTTGTGCGTGATGGTGGCGTTGGTGACGTACGTGGGCAGGAAGGAGGAGATTCCCCGGTAGTCCAGGCCCATGTCGTGCACGACGTTGTTGCTGATCGTGATGTCTCGGTTGATCATGCGCGAGTCGCTGGGATGATGGGCGTCGGCGCGCACACCGCCGGCCACGACGGCGCCGGCGGCACCGCGGGCGAAGGTCGAGCCGGTGACGGTGATGGCACTCGCGCCCAGCCCGACCCCCGAGGCATGGGCGTTGGCGTCGTTGCCGATGCCGAGAGCGGTCTGCCCCAGGTTGACGAACTGATCACCGCTGAAGGTGATCGTGTTGGCCGCCGACACCTGTACCGCGGCCGGCATCTGCAGCCAGTTCGGCCGGGTCGCCTCGAACTGCTGGCAGCCGGACGAGCAGGAGCCGAAATTCGGCCACGACCAGTTGCCGGCGATGTACGCGCCGGTCTGCTGGTCGACGAAGCCCTGACTGCTGCTGGGTCCCAGCCAGCTCGTACCGGTGAACGTGACGCCTGTGAACGAGATGTGATGGGCCGGGGCGGCGTAGCTGCCGCCGATGTCGACCAGGGACTGCAGCAACGGCAGTTCGACGTCGACGGTGCTCATGTTCTGACCTGAGGTCGGGATGTACGACAGCACGCCGGACGACGGGTTGAGATACCACTCCCCCGGCGCGTCGAGGAGTTCGTAGGCGTTCTCCACGTACAGCGGGCCGGCACGGAACGGGCTGGCGGACGTGTCGTAGCCGAAGTTGTTGTTGTTCCAGGCCGGTTGCTGCATCGTGATGACGCCACCGCTGATGCTCTGCACCGGCGAGTACCGGTCGGTGAAGGAGTTGATCGCCTCGAACTCGACCCGGCTCTGGTTGGTCAGGTTGTTGAGATAGTTCAAGGCGCTGTTGGTGAAGCGCAGCCCGGTGCCGCTGGCGGTGAAGTCCGACCGGCTCACGGCCGCCCGGGCCCGCGTGGCCTGTACGCCGGCGACGGTGAGCTGCCGGGCGTCGACGCCTGCTCCGACGTTCGCCTGCCAGATGTTCTTCGCCGAGTCGGTCAGGGTCCAGCCGGTGACCTGCCGGGCTCCGGTGAGGACGGGGTGGGCCGAGGGGGCGGCCTGCCAGATCACGGCGTGGCCACCGGTGCCGGAGTCCGCGTCGGTCAGCCGCAACGGCGACGACAGCCGGTACACGCCGTCGGCGAGCTGCACCGCGATGTCTCCGGACATCGAACCCACCATCCCGCGAACCGTCGTCTGCGCGGTGGGCAGGGAGCAGGGCTGGGTTGCGGAGCAGGCGGTTCCCGTGCCGGACGGGGACGCGTACACGGTGGTGGTGGCGGCGAGAGCCGGGCCGGTGGTGATGATCACGGCGACCGCGGCGGTCAGTGCCGCCGCGGCGGCTGCGGGCAGCAGCCTGCGCCGAGCTGGGACGGAGAATGCGGACACGGGATCTCCTAAGGGGAGCGACCAGGGCCTTCGTTGTTCGTGCGGGAGGGTTCTGCCGCGCTTGCCGGAGAGGTCGCCCGGCAGCCGCGGCCGAGGGCGTGCCGCCCCGGGGTCCGGCGGTCGAGCTGCCCTCGAACGGGGCGGATCCGGTGCGCTGGAAGGCGGAGCAACGCCTAACACGGATCGGACAATATTCATGATTTGGGATGCTTCACGCCCGCGCGAACCGGGCTCAGTTCATCATACGAATGATGACTTCGCAAGAGGATCGCATCGACCACGAACGAAGCCCCGTCGGGGCTCATCGGTGTCCTGCGTGGAACTTTCACCCGCACTTCGCGCCTGACGGGTGAGACGGCCCGTGCCCCGGCACGGCGTGGCCAACACGGGGCTGCGTACTTCAGGAGCGGCAGCCTCGGCTTCACCTTCACGGAACGCCGACTGAGTCGATGGATTGACAACCGTCACCGGGCGAGTTCACTCTTGCGCCCAATGTTAACGGTAACAATCCTGCAACCTTCGCTCTCGCCCCGGTCCCACCGGCAGGTCTGCCGGCGAGAACGGGTCATCGGCGGCCGGCCGTGCTTCCTGCCCGGCGTACAGCCCCCGCCACGTCACCGTTCCCCCACCAACTCCCTCTCACCCCAAGGAATGCCGTGAACTCTCCGATCCGCACCGTCCCGCGGAGGAAGGTGGCCCTGGGTTTCGTCGCTGCCGCAGCGCTCGCGGGAGCCACCATGGCCACGCTACTGACCGGCACAGCCCAGGCTGCGAGCACGCTGGGTGCTCAGGCCGCGACGTCCGGCCGGTACTTCGGTACCGCCGTCGCCGCCGGCAGGCTCGGGGACGGCACCTATGTGTCGATCCTCGACCGCGAGTTCAACATGATCACGCCGGAGAACGAGATGAAGTGGGACACCACCGAACCTTCTCGCGGCAACTTCAACTTCGGCTCCGCCGATCAGATCGTCAACCACGCGCTGGCCCACGGGCAGCGTATGCGCGGCCACACGACGGTGTGGCACGGCCAGTTGCCGGGCTGGGTCAGCTCCATCACCGACGCCAACACCCTGCGGTCGGTCATGGACAATCACATCACCACCGAGATCAGCCACTTCAAAGGCAAGATCTACGCCTGGGACGTCGTCAACGAAGCCTTCGCCGACGGTTCGACCCAGCATCGCAGCTCCGTGTTCCAGAACGTTCTGGGCAACGGATTCATCGAGGAGGCGTTCCGCACCGCGCGGACCGCCGATCCCGCCGCGAAGCTGTGCTACAACGACTACAACATCGAGGACTGGAACGCCGCCAAGACCCAGGGCGTGTACGCCATGGTCAAGGACTTCAAGTCCCGCGGCGTACCGATCGACTGCGTCGGGTTCCAGTCCCACTTCGGCAACGGCGGCCCGCCGTCGAACTTCCAGACCACGCTGACGAATTTCGCCGCCCTCGGCGTCGACGTCCAACTCACCGAACTCGACATCGCCCAGGCGGGCACCACCCAGTACACCAACACCGTCAAGGCCTGCATGAACGTCGCCCGCTGCGCAGGCATCACCGTATGGGGCATCCGCGACAGCGACTCCTGGCGCAGCAGCGACAGTCCCCTGCTCTTCGACGGCGGCGGCAACAAGAAGGCCGCGTACGGCGCCGTGCTCACCGCGCTCGGCAATGGAACGCCCAGCAGCCCGTCACCGAGTACGGGCGGCGGTTCGGTGGGCCTGCTGCGGGGTGTCGGTTCGGGCCGCTGCCTGGACGTACCGGGCCAGAGCCAGACCGACGGCACCAGCCTGCAGATCTACGACTGCTGGAGCGGCAGCAACCAGCAATGGACGCAGACCTCCGCCAACCAGTTGACCGTGTACGGCGGCAAGTGCCTGGACGTGCCCAACCACGCGACCAGCGCCGGTACGCGCGTACAGATCTGGACCTGCAACGGGGGCACCAACCAGCAGTGGCGGCTCAATTCGGACGGAACGATCGCCGCGGTCGAGTCCGGGCTGTGCCTGGACGTGACCGGCGCCGGCACGGCCAACGGCACCGCGGTGGAGATCTGGACCTGCAACGGCGGCAGCAACCAGCGATGGACCCGAAGCTGACCGGAGAGGAGCTTGTCATGCGTGAAGGAACGGGCATTCGACGAAGCAGAGCGCTGATCGCGGCGCTTGCGAGCGCGGCCGTGGTCATCGTGGCGATGATGCTGACGGTGGTGGCCAACCCGGCGCAGGCCGACGTCACCGGCACCCTGCGGGGTGTCGGGTCCGGCCGCTGCCTGGACGTGACGGGTCAGAGCCAGACCGACGGCACCGGCGTGCAGATCTATGACTGCTGGGGCGGCGCGAACCAGCAGTGGACGTTGACCTCCGGCAACGCGCTGGTCGTCTACGGCAGCAAATGCCTGGACGTGCCCAACCACGCGACCGGCGCCGGTACCCGCGTGCAGATCTGGACCTGCAGCGGCGGCGCCAACCAGCAGTGGCGGGTGAACTCCGACGGAACGATCGTCGGGGTGGAGTCCGGGCTGTGCCTGGACGTGACCGGTGCGGGCACGGCCAACGGCACCGCGGTGGAGATCTGGACCTGCAACGGGGGCAGCAACCAGAAGTGGACCGGCCTGTCCGGGACGTCGCCCAGCCCGACGCCGACCGGTACCGGGGGCAGCGGCTGCGCTCTTCCGTCGACGTATCGCTGGACGTCGTCGGGTGCCCTGGCCTCACCGCAGCACGGCTGGGTGTCGCTCAAGGACTTCACCAACGTCGTCTACAACGGCAAACACCTCGTCTACGCATCCAACGTGTCAGGCTCCTCGTACGGCTCGATGAACTTCACACCCTTCACCAACTGGTCCGACATGGCATCAGCCAGCCAGAACGGAATGAGCCAAGGCACCGTCGCACCGACCCTGTTCTACTTCGCACCCAAGAACACCTGGGTCCTCGCCTACCAATGGGGCGCATGGCCCTTCATCTACCGCACATCCAGCGACCCCACCAACGCCAACGGCTGGTCCGCACCCCAAGCACTGTTCACCGGCAGCATCGCCAACTCCGGCACCGGCCCGATCGACCAGACCCTGATCGGCGACGGCACCAACATGTACCTCTTCTTCGCCGGCG
>NZ_AUAX01000050.1 GCF_000428945.1 Hamadaea tsunoensis DSM 44101
TGGCCGGCTTGGGCCGCGCCCGAGCCGTTTGTGCCTTCTCCTGTGCCCACTGTGCGGTGTACCCCCACCGATACAACCCGCCCCGCGTCGAGCCCAGCGGATTCTTCACCCCGTGCCGATGCGAGTTATGACGATCCAACTCCCGCCACACCGTCGAAAAGTCGGTACCGACCGCTACCGCGATCTCCTCGAACGTCGCACCCTGCCGCCACAGATTCTCGATCACCAACCGCAAATCCGCCGTCAGCACATGAGCCCTCGCCACCCGCGACCCCTCTCAACCAGCCAGCACCAAGAAGGTCAACGACCCACTTGCACCGACCGGTTGAGAGGAAGCGGGCATTCCAGACGGAATTCGGGACATTCGCGCAAGATCGTCGGGGGCGACGGTCAGGAGTACTCGGCGTCGGTGACGAGGTCGCCCCATTCGGACTCGGGGCCGGACTCGGGGGCTTCCCAGATCGCCAGGTGGGTCATGAAGTGGTCGGGCGCCGCGCCGTGCCAGTGCCACTCGCCGGGCGGGGTGTAGACCGTGTCGCCGGCCCCGATCTCCAGGATCTCGCCGCCGCGGGACTGGATCCGGCCGCGGCCCTCGGTGACGTGGACGGTCTGCCCGACGGCGTGGCTGTGCCAGGCGTTGCGCGCGCCCGGCGCGAAGCGGACGACGTTGACCCGCAACCGCTCGGTACGCGCGACCACGTCGAACCAGGCATCGCCGGTGAACGTCTCGGCGGGCGCCTTCACGGTGGGTTCCTTCTTGCGAAGTTCCATGGTCCCGACGTTACGGCGCGGGCGGCCGCGCTGCCGGGTGGAACTGATACCCGGATAAGTCCGCGGGACTGGGATAGACATGGAGTCGAACCATCTCGAAGAAGGAGACACTCCATGCAGTACGCGCGCCTGGGCAGCTCGGGTCTGAAGGTCAGCCGGATCTCGCTGGGCTGCATGAGCTTCGGCGACACGTCCCGGGGTTTCAACGAATGGGCTCTCGGCGACGAGGCCGCCGAGCCGGTGTTCCGCCAGGCCGTCGAGGCCGGGATCACCTTCTGGGACACGGCGAACGTCTACGGCAAGGGCTCCTCGGAGGAGATCGTCGGCCGGGCCGTCCGCAAGTACACGTCGCGTGACGAGATCGTGCTGGCGACCAAGGTGTTCTTCAAGATGCACGACGGCCCGGGCGGCTCCGGGCTGTCCCGCAAGGCGATCTTCGAGCAGATCGACGCGTCGCTCGGCCGCCTCGACACCGACTACGTCGACCTGTACCAGATCCACCGGTTCGACCCCGAGACGCCGGTCGAGGAGACCATGGAGGCGCTGCACGATGTGGTGAAGGCCGGCAAGGTCCGCTACCTCGGCGCCTCGTCGATGTGGGCCTGGCAGTTCGCCGCGATGCAGCACGCCGCCGAGACGCACGGCTGGACGAAGTTCGTCTCCATGCAGAACCAGTACAGCCTCATGATGCGCGAGGAGGAGCGGGAGATGTTCGGGCTGCTCGCCGACCAGGGCGTGGGCAGCATCCCGTGGAGCCCGCTCGGCAAGGGCAAGCTGGCCCGGCCCTGGTCGGACCAGGGCACCCAGCGGGCGGCCACCGACCCGCTGCACGCGCGCTACCCGGAGGAGCTCAACCGGCCGATCGCGGACGCGGTCGAGCAGGTCGCCGCGGCCAAGGGGATCCCGATGGCGCAGGTGGCGCTGGCCTGGGTGCTGCGCAACCCGGTCGTGGTGGCGCCGATCGTCGGCCCGACCAAACCGCATCACCTGTCCGACGCGATCGCCGCCCTCGACGTCACGCTGACCGACGAGGAGGCCGCGATCCTCGAAGCGCCCTACACCCCGCGCCAGCCCACCGGCTTCTAGGAAGATCAAGTTCAAGATCTTTCTGTCCCGGGTCCGTCCGGATCGGTCTGGGCCTCGATCGAGTGCCCGGATTCTGTAGTAGTGGATCTCCATAGCATGATCAAGTTCCCTGGAGCTGCGGAATCGGCCCGCTTTCTGCATGACTTGGGAACTTGATCATGCTTTCTCGCCGTCATCGATCAACTCCGTCGAGTGGTCCCTGTCGAGCGGTCCGCCGTGGAGTGATCACTTACCACTATTACGGCAGTCCATGGCGGACAGCCTTGATCAAGTACCGTCTATTCGGCAGGGGAGCGCTCTCCCGCCGTAATGACGGTACTTGATCAAGGGAATCGGCGCCGCGGTGCCGTAATAGCGGTACTTGATCAAGGCGAATGGCGTCAGCGCCGCAGGGATGGATCTTCCGCCAGGCGAATCGCGGGAGCCTTTTCGCTTCGGCGGCAGCCTCACCAGTCCACATGCAACCGAGAGCCCTTTTTGCAGCCATGATCCATGTGCGCATCTGGGCATGGCGTGGCACAGGACGATGGCCGGCGCACTCGTGGTGAGTCGCGCCGGCCGTACGTCGCCGTCTCGTTATGTCGCGCATTCCGCCTGTCGGCTGGTGATCAGCGCTGTCGGGCCGCCCCTCTTCGCCAAATATTGATCAAGGTTACGGTGGCCCAGGCCCCCGCGGTCGCTGAGACGCAGACCACCATGATCACCGGGGTCAGCCAGACGACCAGCGCGGGGGCGCCGACGATCTTGAGGAATCCGCCGACGATGACGGCTGCCATCGCGCCCAGCATCAGGGCATACGCCATGGCGAGCGGGGAACCCGTCTGGGTTACTCCGTGGGTCTTGACGCGGACGGCGAGGGAATCGTCACTCGCCGTACTTTCCGCGTCGATCGCGACCGTGGTGAGCTGCGTCAACTCGATCACGTCGAGATCGCCAGGAGGCGTTTCGAGGCTGAGGTCGCTGTAAGCGACCGGGGCCTCTGCCTCCTTTGTGTACTTAGTATCCATCCTCGCTCCGGGGGATAGAGGTTGTGGCGCGCCCCGGACGGGACGCGCCGGATGGTGCCCGTCGAGGTCTCACGGTACGACTTGTATGCGTCTGATGCAGCATCGGGCTGCTTTTGATCAAGCTTCTGTGAATCTTCTCACATGACGAAGGCTGCCCCAAACCCGCCCTTCCGCTTGACGGGAGCTGTACCCCGGCGCATCCTGGTAGTCACGCCTGACCGTTGTCCACGAAACGCGCGGACGCGCGCACCCCTCGGCGGGGGGCGATGTCAAGGTGAGGCTGTGAATCAGGGCCGTTCGGGAACCACCCGGGGCGATCGCCGCCGGCGGCGGTATCCGAGCAGACCTACCGCGGAGCAGAGGAGTACGGGATGTGCACGCAGCGAACCGTCAGTGCGCCGTTTCTCATCGTGCTCCTGATCGACGCCTCGGTCTCCATGCGCCCCTCGGAAGAGCTCCGTACTGCCCATGCACAGTCGTGGGCGGACGCCCTTCTGCATGTCCAGGACGCCTTGTCCGAGGGTGCCGACCCGGGCGCGCACCCGTGGCGTCTCGGCGGTGGAGTTTCAGCGATCATCGGTCTCGCTGCGCCGAACGTCGTGCACCTGTGGGACGCTCCCGGCACGGGGAAGACGTTGCATTTCTACATGCTCGTGCGCGCCGCAACGGCTGCTCGGCGAGAGGAAGCGATCGCCGGCTGTTCCTGGCCGGTCGACGCGAGCCGCGAGGATGCCCGGTCGTACGCGTCTGATCCGCAATTTGGCGCGTACTTGCTATGTGGCACAAGGGAACTGGCAACGAGCGGAAGTCTCGCCAGGTACTTCGTGAACGCCGGACGGGACGACCGGCGCCGACTGTTGATCGAGCTTTACGCATTCCTCTCCCCGGTCGTGTATGCCGCGGTGACGAGGAGCGCCGAGGCACGCTACGGGAGCCATGCCCACTCGGCTCCGGTCATGACGCCGCTGCGGCCGGACCGCCTCGACTGGTTCCAGGACGACTTGGCGGCGACGTTGGCCGACCTTCACGGTTGCCGCCGTTGGCAGCGGTGGGCCTTGCCGCATCCCCGTATCCCGCACTGGCTTGCTCGGGCGATGTGGGCCGATCCGGAGTTGTTGGAGCCGGCACTGCAGATGCTGGCTTGGGCCGGGGTGAAGGCGATTGCCGGGGCTGACGGGTACGGCGGGTATGTCGAGCGGCCCCTGGGGCGCAAGCAGTTCCTCGATGTCGCCTTCCGGGAGGGGCTCCGTGTCCGGTCTCGGCATCGTCGATGCTTGCGTCGAGTGGTGAAAGAAGACAATGCCAACGGACGGAGAACCCGTCCTTCATGGGGCCGGCGGCATGGGATCGCCGAATGCCGGAACGGAAGCTGGGTACCGTACGGAAGGCGAGTCCGACCAGGCTCCGCGCAAGCAGGCCGGCTGCCCGTCGGCCGGTGACGATGGTTGAGCAAAGGGTTCACCAGCGCAATCGGATAGACCCATTCGACTGCGAAGCGTGTAGATCTACGGAGGCGAACTTATTATGACGGCCAAGACCGGAACTGCCGGGGGACAGGTCACCGAGTCGGCCGGCAGCACGGCGGAGCGGGTAACCGTCAACCTGAGCCCGCGTGCGTCGGAGGCGCTGGCGCGCATCGCCGCACGCAATGGCGCATCCAAAACGGAGACCATCAACCGTGCGTTGACGGCCCTGGACGTCCTTTACGCCACGCAATCCGGCGGGGACATCGTGATTTACGTCCGTGACGAGAACGCCGGAGGCGAGCTCATGCGGATGACGATTCTCTAGCCGCCCGTATTCTCTGCGTTTCCCCGGAGCTCCGGAGAATGAGACCGTGACACGTTCGTGGCAGGACGCGTCGGATGGCGCCCGTCAGCATCATCCCGGTGGAACTCTCCGCCCTTGTTGCGGATCGCAGACGGAGCGGCACCCCGGTCGCGGCCGGAGTGCCGCTCCGATCCGTTGAGCAGTTCATTGTCTAGGGTCGGGCGCCTTCGAGGTGCTGACTCTGATGGGGCGTGAAGGTCAGGTGGCCTTCGGTCGCGTCCACCCGCAAGGTCTGGCCCGAGGTCACGCTTCCGGCGAGGAGCATCTCCGAGAGGTGGTTGTCCACCTCGCGCTGGATCGTGCGCCGCATCGGCCTCGCCCCGTACGCGCGGTCGTAGCCGTGCGCGACCAGCCAGTCGATCGCGGCCGGGCTGAACTCGACGGTGACGTTCTGGGCGTGCATGCGCCGGCGGGTCTGCTCCAGCATGAGATCGGTGATCTGGGCGACCTCGCGCGCGTCGAGGCGGCTGAAGATGACGATCTCGTCGATCCGGTTGAGGAACTCCGGTCGCAGCTCCTCGCGCAGCCGCCGCATGATCCGGTCGCGCATGTCGGCCCCGGCGCCGGCGTCGGCGTTGAAGCCGAGGCCCGGCTCGTCGGTGATCAGCTCCGAGCCGAGGTTGCTGGTCATGATGATCACGGCGTTGCGGAAGTTGACGGTACGCCCCTGGCCGTCGGTCAGCCGCCCGTCGTCGAGGACCTGCAGGAGCAGGTTGAACACGTCCGGGCTGGCCTTCTCGATCTCGTCGAGCAGGACCACCGAGTACGGGTGGCGGCGTACGGCCTCGGTGAGCTGGCCGGCCTCCTCGTAGCCGACGTAGCCGGGCGGGGCGCCGATCAGCCGGCTGACCGTGTGCCGCTCCTGGAACTCGCTCATGTCGAAGCGGATCATCCGGTCCTGCTCACCGAAGAGCACGTCGGCCAAAGCGCGGGCGAGTTCGGTCTTGCCGACGCCGGTCGGGCCGAGGAACAGGAAGCTGCCGACCGGGCGGTCCGGGTCGGCCAGGCCGGTCCGCGACCGGCGGATGGCCTGGGCGACGACCTGTACGGCCTCGTCCTGGCCGACCATCCGCTCGTGCAGGCGGCCTTCGAGGTTCGTCAGGCGCTCCTTCTCCTCCTCGCTGAGCTGGTGCGCGGGGATGCCGGTCAGCCGGGCCACGACCTCGGCGATGTCGTCGGAGGTCACCTCGGCCACGCCCCGCGGCGCGCCGCCGCCCTCGTTGAGCGCGGCGATCTGGGCGCGGACGGCGGTGATCTGGTCGCGCAGGTCGCTCGCGCGCTCGTACTGCTCGTCGGCGACCGCCTGGTCCTTGTCCCGGGCCAGCATCTCCAGGCGCTGTTCGAGCTTTTTCGCGTCCCCGCCGGGGGAGTGGCTGCGCAGCTGCACCCGCGCGCCGGCCTGGTCGATGAGGTCGATCGCCTTGTCCGGCAGGAACCGGTCGGTCACGTACCGGTCGGAGAGCTGGGCCGCGGCCACGAGCGCCTCGTCGGTGAACCGTACGCCGTGGTGCGCCTCGTACCGGTCGCGCAGGCCGCGCAGGATCTCGACGGTGTCCTCGACGCTCGGCTCGGGGACCAGGATCGGCTGGAACCGGCGTTCGAGGGCAGCGTCCTTCTCGATGTAGCGGCGGTACTCGTCGAGCGTCGTGGCCCCCGCGACGTGGAGCTCACCGCGGGCCAGGGCCGGCTTGAGCATGTTGGCCGCGTCGGTCGAGCCCTCGCCGGATCCCGCGCCGACCACGGTGTGCAGCTCGTCGATGAAGATGACGAGCTCATCGGAGTGCTTGCGGATCTCGTCGATCAGCGTGGTCAGCCGCTCCTCGAAGTCGCCGCGGTAGCGCGTACCGGCGACCAGCGCGGTCACGTCCAGCTGCACCAGGCGCTTTCCGGCCAGCGTACGCGGGACGTCGCCGTCGACGATGCGCTGCGCGAGGCCCTCGGCGATGGCGGTCTTGCCGACCCCGGCCTCCCCGATGAGCACCGGATTGTTCTTCGTACGCCGGGCCAGCACCTCGACGCACTGCTCGATCTCGGAAGCCCGCCCGATCACCGGGTCGATCTCGCCGGCCCGCGCCAACGCGGTGAGGTCACGGCCGTAGCGGTCGAGGGTCGGCGTACTCGAATCGCGGGTGGACGGGGACGAGGAGCGCGCGTCGGCGTCGCGCAGGGAGTCGATGGTGACCCCGCGCGCGGCGAGCAGGCGGCCGGCGGTGGTCTGCCGGTTGACGATGAGCGACAGCAGGATGTGCTCGGGGCCGAGGTAGGACGCGCCCATGGTCTGCGAGATCTGATGCGCCTGCAGCAGTACGCGCTTCGTGCCCGGCGTGAGCGCGGGCGGCTCGTCCACCGGCTCGCCGCGCTTGCCGTCGCGTTCGATCTCGTCGGCGAGCGCCTGCGGGTCGGCGCCGGCCCGGCCGAGCAGCCCGCGCAGGGGCTCGCGCTGGGTGGCCGCCCAGAGCAGGTGCTCGGTGTCGAGGTCGTGGCTGCCCCACGCGGCGGCCATCCGGGACGCGTCGGTGACCAGCTCGCGGGCGTCCTGGCTCATCATGCGCCCGAGGTCGACGCGGCGCGGACCGCTCGACCCGCTCGCGCCGCCGAGGAAGCGCTGCAGGAACTGCTCCAGCGGATCCTGGCCGAAGGAACCCGAACCCCAGTACTCGGTCGTCACGATCGTCTCCCCCTGGGTAGGCATGCGAACCCTGGTACGCCTACCCGGGGGAGCGGCGGCGAAACGCCGGTGGGCGACCCAGCCGAGTCTAAGAAGGCGAGCCCTGCTCCCGGGCGGGTTCCGGGGAACCCGTCACGTCCGGGAGCAGGGCCGCCGTGCGGAGGATCAGCCGAGCGTGGGGGCCGTCACCTGCACCGGCGTCCCGTAGTCGGAGAAGGTCAGGCCCGCGGTGATGATTGCCGGCGGCTGCGCGCTGGGCGGCGTGTAACCGGGCTTCTGCCACCTCACGGCCCGCTTGAACTCGACCTTCGCGATACGGCCCTTGCCGTCGACGACGACCTCGCCGGAGTAGTGGTCGGAGGCGCGGTATTCGTCGAGGGCGGGGGAGAACTCGAAGCCGAAGGTCTTCTTGTCGATCTGGGTGATCGTCACCCCGTCCTTGCGCAGTTCGTCCAGGAGCGCGTCCGGGTCGGCCGAGCCGCTCAGCCGGTCGCCCAGCGAGGCGTCGTACTGGAAGGTGTCGTGTACGCCGGGCACCAGCCGCCAGTGCTCGACGCCGTCGAGGCCCGCGTCGCCGACGTACAGGGCGCCGTCGACCACCCGCTGATCCTCGTATCCGGGGCCTTCGCTGTAGTCGCGGTGCAGGAATCCCTGCTTGGTCACCGGGTCGTACGCCCCGGTCGCGGCCGGAGCGAGGTTGTCCCGGATGGTGAGGCGGTAGCTGGTCGACCGGCTCGCGGTGATCGCCGCCACCAGTTGCGTACGCGCGTCGGCCGCATCGGCCGTGATCGCGGGCCGGTCGCCGGGTGCCGACGGCTGGGCGGCCACGCCCACCGCGGTCAGCGCTCCGGCCGCGAGGACGGCCAGCGACGTGCCCGCGATGACGGTACGCCGACGCCGGGCCCGCCTGCCCCGTTGCAGCAGTTGACGGGTGTCCGGCCCGGCCGGGTCTTCGTGGTGCGCGAGTTCCCGCAGGTGGCGGGAGAAGAAGTCGTTCTCGGTCATGATGCCGTCTCCCAGGCTGGTTCGGTGATGACGTGACGGAGCCGGGCCATCGCCTTGGCGTGCTGGCTCTTCACGGTTCCTTGGGTGCACCCGAGCGCGCGGGCGATGTCGCGTTCGGAGAGGTCCTCGTAGTGCCGCAGCACCACCACCGCCCGCTGCCGGGGCGGCAGGGCGCGCAGGGCGTCGCGTACCACCAGGGCTTCGGCGCTGACGGTGTCGTCGCCGGGCCGGTCGGGCAGGTCGGCCACGAGGCTCTCCCGGCGGCGGCGCCGCCAGTGCGAGGTGTGGTTGTTGACCAGAACCTTGCGCAGGTACGCATGGAGATCGTCGGTACGCGAGAGCCGCCGCCAGCGTTCGTAGATGCGTACCAGGGCGTCCTGGAGCAGCTCTTCGGCGAGGTGGCGGTCACCCGTGAGCAGCAGCGCCAGGCGGAAGTGCCGTTGCCAGGCGTGCTCGACGAAGGCCACGTACGCCGCGTCCGCGGTCGTCGTCGCCTTGGTTCGTTCTGTCACGGTCCTTCCACGGCGGTCGGCCGTCGCCGGTTGCCCGCGATCCGGGAGTTTTCCGCTGAGCCGGAAATCAGCCGGGAATCAGCCCGGGAATCAGCCGGGAGCCGGCCGGTCGGTCAGTCGGGCAGCCGCAGGTCGAGCTCCAGCCAGCGGGCCAGATCCTTGATCTCGGCGCCGATCTCGGCCCGCATCTGCCGGGTGAACTTCTCGTCCTCGTGGACGGCCGTCACGCGCAGGACGCCGGCCTTGCGGTCGGCGGCGGCGTCGAGCTTGCCGACCAGCCGGTCGCCGAACAGGATCGGCAGCGCGAAGTAGCCCCACCGGCGCTGGGCCGCGGGCTTGTACATCTCCAGCTGGTACTCGAATGCGAAGATCTCGGCCAGCCGCCTGCGCTCGTGGACCAGCCGGTCGAACGGCGAGAGCAGGGCGGCCCGGCCGGTGAAAGGCTGTCCCAGCTGCTCGGGGTCGACCCGCCACTGTCCCTTGACGCCTTCCACGACGGCCGGTTCGCCCGCGTCGCCGACGTCGGCCGGCTCGACGGGCATCTGGGCGGTCTTCGCCCGGGCGATGCCGAGCGCCCGCAGCCGCCGCTCGTTGCGCCGGGCCAGCGCCTCCCCGGCCGGGACGACCGGATCGTCGGGGTAGACCTTGGCGGCCAGGTCCCAGAGCCGCTGCCGACCCTGCCGGCCGGCGATCGCGACCTGGCCCATGGTGCTCAGGAACTCCAGCATCTGGGTCACGTTGCGGTCGTTGGTCCAGCCGGTCGACTCCCACGGCACGACGCAGGTGTCGGGCAGCGCGCGCGACGGCAGCGGGCCGGAGCGCGCGAGCCGGTCGAGGATGTCGCGGCGGCAGGCGTCGTTCGACCTGATCCACTCTGCCCGGAACGCCTGCCAGGACAGGCCGGGCTCCGGGAAGGCGGCCATCTCCGCCCGGTAGAGCGTGATGTCCTCGGCCGGCCGGATCAGCGCGTTCAGCTCGACCAGCCGCCGGTCGCGCAGATGATCCGCCAGCTCCGCCGTCCGGTACGCCGACCCCAGCCGGCTGAACAGCACCAGGTCGGCGTTCGGCGCGATCGCGGCCGTCGGGTCGAGCTGCAGCAGGGTGAGCCGGCGGACGACCGTCAACAGGTCGGCGGGGCGGTCGGCGGCCAGCAGCTGGGCGCGTACGGCGATGCGGCGGGCCTGCTCGCGGGTGAGCTGGTGCGGGGTCACGGCCCGAGACTATGCCGACGGGCCGACAAATCCAGCCCCGAGCTTGCCGCGCACCCGGTACGCCCGCTTGGATCAGACCGGGCAAGGGAAGGAAGCACATGCGCATCCTGGTGGTGGACGACGACGCGGCCGTACGCGATTCGCTGGCGCGTACGCTGCGGTTCGAGGGGTACGAGGTCGCGACCGCCGACGACGGGCAGCAGGCCCTGACGGCGGTCGCCGGCGGTGAACCCGACGCGCTCGTCCTGGATGTGAGCATGCCGGCCCTCGACGGCCTGAGCGCGTGCCGCCACCTGCGATCCGAGGGCGTCTTCGTGCCGGTGCTCATGCTCACCGCCCGCGACGGCGTCGGCGACCGGGTGGCCGGGCTCGACGCGGGCGCCGACGACTACCTCGTCAAACCGTTCGCCATGCAGGAGCTGCTGGCCCGGCTGCGGGCGCTGCTGCGCCGGTCGGTGCTCGTGACGCAGCGCGAACCGGCGGCCGGCGGCACCGAGGGCTGGCTGTGTTTCGAGGATGTACGCCTGCATCCGGGCACCCGCGAGGTCCGCCGGGGCGACCGGGCGCTGCGGCTGACGCGTACGGAGTTCTCGCTGCTGGAGGTGTTCCTCAAACATCCACGGCAGGTACTCACCCGCGGCACTCTGTTCGAGCACGTGTGGGGCTACGATTTCGGCGAGACGTCGAACAGCATCCATGTCTACCTCGGCTATCTGCGCCGCAAGCTGGAGGACGACGGCGGTACGCGGCTGCTGCACACCGTGCGCGGCGTCGGATTCGTTCTGCGGGAGGAACCGCTGTGATCCGCTGGTGGCGTCACCGAACCCTGCACACCCGCCTGTCGTTGCTGGTCACCGGCGCGGTGGCGATCGCGGTGGTGCTCTTCGCCTGCCTGGCGTTCGCGGCCGTCGCCGAGATCCAGCGCCGCCAGTTGCAGTCGCAGCTGAACTCGGCGGCGGCCGCGGTGGCCGCCGCACCGGACCAGTGGCGCTCGACGACGGAGTACCGGCTGCCGGGGGCGTACGCGGAGGACGACAAGCGGCCGCACGATCTCGGGCCGCGCTGGCAGGTGCTGGCCGCCGACGGGCGGGTGGTGAGCGGCTCGACCAGCCCCGTTCCGGTGACCCCGGCCGCCGAGCAGGTCGCCGAGGGCCGCCTCGACCGGGTGCAGGAACGCATCACTCTCGACGGCAACAGCTACCTGATGCTGACCGTGCGGGCCAACGGCGGCGGCGCGGCCCAGATCGCGATGAGCCTGGAGTCCGCGAACCGTACGCTGGGCCTGCTCGGCGGGCTGCTGCTGATCGGGGCGGCCGTCGGCATCGGCGGGGCGGCGCTGCTGGGGCGGACGGTGGCCCGGGCGGGCCTGGTTCCCGTGCAGCAGCTGAGCCAGTCGGTCGAACGGGTCGCCGTGACCATGGACCTGACCGAGCCCGTCCCGGTACGCGGCGTCGACGAGATCGCCCGGCTGGGCCGGTCGGTCAACATGATGCTGGCCGCGCTGGACAATTCCCGCCGGGCGCAGCGGGCGCTCATCGAGGACGCGAGCCACGAGCTGCGTACGCCGCTGACGAGCATCCGGACCAACATCGAGCTGCTGCTGGCGGTGGAGAGCCGCCCGGAACTGGCCCACCGGCTGCCGCCCGAGGAGCGCACCAAGCTGCTGCGCGACCTCGAAGCCCAGGTCAGCGAGCTGGCGACGGTGACGACCGAGCTGGTCGAGCTGGCCCGCGAGGAGTCCTCCCGGGAACGCATCGAGCCGGTCGACCTCGCGGCCGTCGTGACCGTGTCGGCGGACCGCGTACGCACCCGGGCGCCGGGCGTGGCCATCGTGACCGACCTGGCCCCGGTGACCGTCGACGGCCGCCCCGGCGAGCTGGAGCGCATGATCGTCAACGTGCTGGACAACGCGGCCAAGTGGAGTCCGCCGACCGGCGTCGTCCACACGCGACTGACGGTCGACGACGAGGGCCGGTGCACGCTGACCGTCGCCGACGACGGGCCCGGTATCGACGAGGCCGACCGGCCGTACGTCTTCGACCGGTTCTACCGGGCGCTGGGCGCGCGGGCCATGCCCGGCTCGGGACTGGGCCTGGCGATTGTGGCGCAAACCGTTGCACAGCACGGCGGAACGGTCAGCACGGGACCGAACGCCCCGCACGGCACGGTCATCACCATCTCCCTGCCGGTCCTGGACTAGGTTCTCACGCATTTCTTAACCGCCCGCCGCCGGTTCTCTCACGAACGAGGTGGATCGTGTAACCGTGACCGAGCCGACCCCGCGCCCCCGCCGCCGTTGGTGGCGGCTGGGCCTGCTGGTCGTCGGGCTCGGCGTGGCCGCCTGGACGCTGCGCGGCCGGCTGCCCGACCCGGTCGCGACGGCGGCCCAGCTGCGCGACGCCCGCCCCGGCTGGCTGATCGCGGCCGCGCTGCTGGAGACCGCCTCGATGTGCGCGTTCTCCGAGCAGCAGCGGCGGCTGCTGGCCGCTTTCGGCGTACGGATGACCGCCGGGGTCTCGGTCGCGATGACCTACGCGCGTTCCGCGATCGCCACCGCGCTGCCGGCCGGCGCCGCCATCTCCGCCGGGTACGCCTTCCGCCGCTTCCGTACGCACGGGGCCAGCCAACCGGTCGCGGCGGCGGTCATGGTGCTGTCCGGCGTCGCCTCGATCACCGGCCTGATGCTGCTGTACGCCGGCAACGTGCTCGCGTACACGAGATTGATCTATGTCTTGGCGGCCGGCGCGGTGGCCGGTATGTGGGCGCTCGCGTTGTGGCAGCGCAAGCGCGATCCGGCGGTGGACCTGGAGCCGCCGGCGGCCGAAGGGCCCTGGTGGCGGCGCGTGCTCGCGGCGGTGCGGCACACGCTGCTGCTCGCCGCGGCCGTCCCGGTACGCCGCTGGGGGCAGGTCCTGCTGATGGCCGCGCTGAACTGGCTGGCGGACCTGGCGTGCCTGGTGATGGCGCTGCACGCGGTCGGGGTGGACGTTCCGGCGCGCACGGTCGCCACCGCCTACTTCGCCACCCAGCTCGTACGCCAGATCCCGCTGACGCCGGGCGGCATCGGGGTGATCGAGGCCAGCCTGATCATTTCGCTGACCGCGGCCGGTGCCGCCGAGGCGCCGGTGGCCGCGGCGGTCATCGTCTACCGCCTGCTGTCGGCGTGGCTCATCATCCCGGTCGGCCTGGCCTGCGCGGCGATCGACCGCAACGGGCGGCGGGCCGCCGATGACGGGGACGAGCCGGCGGGTTCCGATTTGGAGCCTCGCGAAGTGCCGGTATGACACCGTGTGCCTGACAGTCTTGTGATGGTCGATGCGCTAGCGTGGCGCAAGTGTGGGCAAAAAGGACTTTTAGTGCGATAGTCGCAGGCGCGCTGGCGGTCGTCGGTACCGCCGTCCTTGCCGGCCGGACGATTCCGGCCTTGGCTGCGCCGCCGCCGGCCGGTGGCACGGTGATCGTGAGCGAGACTTTCAGCGGCGCGAGCGTGCCCGACCCGGCCTGGCGCGTCGACGGCCGGACCTGCCTGACCGGGACCGCACCGGGCGCCTCGCCGCCGCCGGGCGGCGCGCCGATCCCCTCGTGCCAGGGGCGCACGTCCGGCCCGGTGCCCACACCCGGTGTGACGCCCGGCTACCTGCAGCTGACCGACACCGCCGGCAACGTCGCGGGCGACATCCTGTACCAGCGGCCGATCCCGTCCACGGCCGGGCTGTCGGTCGTGTTCGAGCAGTACCAGTACGGCGGCAACGAGGCCGACGGCATCGGCTTCTTCCTCGTCGACGGCGCGACGACGGCCGGCGCGGTCGGCGGCACCGGCGGCAGCCTGGGATACGCGCCCAAGAGCGGCGCGCCGGGCGTACCGGGCGGGTACATCGGGGTCGGGCTCGACGCGTACGGCAACTACTACGACGACGGCGAGGGCCGCGGCGCGAACTGTCCCGCCGACCAGCGTTCCCCCGCCGGCAGCGCCACCGGCCGGGTCGCGCCCAACGTGGTGACGCTGCGCGGTCCGGGCAACGGCCTCAACGGCTACTGCTACCTCGCATCCACGACGACGAACGACGGCACGCACCCGACCAGTACGCTGCCCGGCTCCCTGCGCGGCCCGGCCGGTACGACCACCCCGCCGCCGGCGAAGCGGCTGGTGAACGTGCAGATCACGCCGGCGCCGAACCCGCGGGTGATCGTGCAGATCGATTTCGGCGGAACCGGCGCCAACTACCAGCAGGTGCTCAACGTCGCCGCCCCCTCGCCGGTGCCGAGCACCTACAAGTTCGGCTTCCTCGGCTCCACCGGCGGCAACAACGACGTGCACCTGATCCGCAACGTGGTGGTGCGTACCATCAACCAGCTCGACAACCTGCAACTGGTCAAGCAGATCAGCCGCGCGGGCGCGGCGCTGCCGGCGGTGCTCACGGCCGGCACGGTGATCCCGTACCAGTACATCGTCACCAATGCGGGAACCGAGGCCCTCAGCAGCCTGACCGTCACGGACGACAAGGTCGCGACGATCACCTGCCCGATCACGACCCTGCCACCCGAGCCCGATCCCAACGGAACGGTCGTCTGCACCGGCAGCCACACCGTCACCGCCGCGGAGGTGGCGGCCGGCAGCATCGTCAACACCGCGCAGGCGCACGCGATCGCTGCGGGCTCCGCGACCGTCGATTCCGACCCCGCGAGCGTCACGCTGCCGATCACGTCGGCGCTGTCGGTCGCCAAGTCGGTCACGACCCCGGGTCCGTACTCGATCGGGCAGGTGATCGCGTACCAGTACGTGGTCACGAACAGCGGGGGCACGCATGTGGACCAGATCGCGGTCACCGACGACCGGGTCGGCGCGGGCAAGGTGGTCTGCGCGGCCAACGCGCTCGACCCGGGCCAGTCCACCACCTGCACCGGCACCTACACCATCGCCCTCAGCCCCAGCCCGCTCACGGTCTCGGGGCTGCTGACCAACACCGCCTTCGCCCAGGCGGTCACCACGTTCGGGCAGAGCGTACGGTCGGCCAACGCGCAGGCCACCATCAACGTCGCCGCCGACATCGCGATCACCAAGACGGTGTCCGACGGTACGCCGATCGTCGGCGACACGATCGCGTTCACGGTGACGGTGTCGAACCTCGGGCCGGGGCTGGGCGGCGGAATCGTGGTCACCGACCAGGTGCCGCCGGGCCTGACGCTGCTGTCGGCCGTGCCGGCGGCCGGAACCTACACGGGCGGCCGGTGGACGGTGCCCACCCTCGCGGTGGGACAGTCGCGGACGCTGACCCTGACCTGCCGGGTGGACACCGCGTCGGCGGTGGTCAACGGCGCGAGCGTGACGACCGTCGGCCAGCCGGACCCCAACCCGGACAACAACTCCGCGTCCGCGGGCATCAACCCGGTGACCCCGACGGTCGACATCGCGGTGACCAAGACGGCGTCGCAGCCGAGCATCCGGGTCGGCCAGACGGTCGCCTACACCGTCACGGCGAAGAACAACGGGCCGTTCCCGGCGACCGGCGTGACGCTGCTCGACTCGCTTCCGCCGCTGCTGCAGTACGTCAGCTCCTCGGCGGAGCAGGGCACGTACACGCCCGCCGACGCGCACTGGACCGTCGGAGCGCTGGCCGTCGGCGACGCGGTGCGGCTGACCGTCTTCGCGCAGGCGACCGCAGTCGGCACGACGACCAACACCGCGACGCTGTTCTCCTCCAGCCCCAACGACATCAACCAGCTCAACGACCACGACTCGGCGACCGTGGTCATCACGCAGCCGGAGGCGGACCTGGTGGTCACCAAGGCCGGGCCCGTCGATCCGGTGACCGTCGGCGATCTGGTGACCTACACCATCACGGCGTCGAACCTCGGCCCGGACCCCGCGACCTCCGTGTCGGTGGCGGAGTTCAGCCCGCTGCCCACCGTTCCCAACATCGTGGACATTACGGCCAGCCAGGGGACCTTCGATCCGGTCGCCCTCACCTGGACGGTGGGCCACCTCGATCCCGGCGCGCAGCCCGCCGTGCTGACCGTCACGATCCGCGCGCAGCGCACGGGCGCGACGGTGAACTCGGTCGTCGTCAGCGATCCCACGGTGACCGATCCGAACCTCGACAACAACCAGGCGACCGTCACGCTGCACTCCAACCAGCCGTCGCTGGACATCGCGGTCGGCAAGTCGGCGGTGCCCGGCCAGGTCGATCTCGGCGGCACCACGACCTTCACGGTGACGGCCGCGAACCTCGGCCCGGTCGGCGCCACCGGCGTCACCGTCGGCGACAAGCTGCCGGCCGGCTTCGCCTTCGTCTCCTCGGCCGGGCCCGGGACCTACGACGCGGGCACCGGCGTATGGACGATCGGTGCCCTGGCGAACGGGGCGGCCGTGACGCGGACGATCGTCGCCCGCGCCGTCGCGCAAGGGACCTGGCTCAACCTGGCGGGCCTGCAGACGCTGGACCAGAACGACTCCGACAACGCGAACAACTCGGAGTCGGCCACGGTGGCCGTCATCGTCGAGACCGACATGGCGATCACGAAGTCGGTCACCCCGTCCACGGCGAAGGTCGGCGACACGGTCACCTACACGATCACCGTCACCAACAACGGGCCCAACGACACCACCGACGTCTGGGCCGCCGAGCCGACCAACCTGCGGGCCGACATCGTCGGCGTGACGCCCAGCCAGGGCACGGTGGACGCGGTCCGGCGTACCTGGGACGTGGGGGATCTGGCCTCGGGCGCCTCGGCCACCCTGGAGGTCCGCATCCACCTCACCTACGGCGGCCGCATCGTGAACACGGTCGAGATCACGCAGTCGAAGCTGCCGGACCCGAACCTGACCGACAACCGCGCCCAGGCCGTGCTCACCATCCCGATCGCGGACGTCGTGGTGGCCAAGCGGCTCAACACGTCTCCGGTCCCGGCCGGGGCGACGGCGGTGTTCACGGTGGAGGTGGGCAACCTCGGTCCCGACACCGCGCGCGGAGTGACCGTCGTCGACCCGCTGCCCGACGGCCTGGCCCTCGTGTCGGCCGAACCCACCCGCGGCGCGTACGCCGACGGCGTCTGGACTGTGGGCGACCTGGATCCCGGCGCGCACGAGACGATCGTGATCACGGTGAAGGCGGTGACGCCGGGGGAGATGGTCAACACGGCGACCGGCGCGGCCACCGATCCGCAGGACCCCGACCCGGACAACAACACCGGTACGCAGACCCTGGTGGTGCAGCCCTCGCCCAGTGTCTCGCCCAGCGCCTCGCCGGTGCCGTCGCCGTCCGGCTCGTCGGCGGCGCCGTCGGGTTCGGCGTCCGCGGCCCGGCCTTCGGGTCCGGCGAGCCCGGCCCGGCCGCTGCCGGCGACCGGCATGTCGATCCTCGTCCCGGGGACGCTCGTCGGCCTGCTGCTCATCGGTGCCGGCGCCGGACTCCTGCTCTTCCTCCGCCGTCGCGCGGACTGACCACGTCGGCTCAAGATCGCGCGGGATCGCGGGCTCAAGATCGCTGGGCGCCAAGATCCCGCTTGGATCAGGGAAATCACCCGAATCATGGGCCATGATCCGGGGGGAAAACCTGATCCAAACCGGATCTTGAAGCCGCGCCGGGGAGCATCGCGCGAAGCCGTGCGGGGGGCGGTTCAGCGGGGAGTCAGGGGGCTTTCAGCGGGAGGGTGGCGACCGTCATAGTCGTTGTGCGACCAGATTGGTCGCAGGGCGACTAGGGTGGTCTCATGCCACGTCAGACCCGGCAGGAGATCGACGACGAGATCGTCGACACCGCCGCCCGCCTGTTCGCGCGGCACGGCATTGCGGAAACCTCGGTGCAGCGTATCGCGGACGCCGTCGGCTACTCCAAAGGTGGTCTGCTGCGGCACTACCCGTCCAAGGAAGCCCTCCAGGAGGCGGTGCTCAGCCGCTGCCTGACGGAACTGGAGGAGATCGCGGGCGAGGTCGCCGACCTGGCTCCAGGCCCCGACCGGGACCTGGCCGCCCTGACCGGGCTCGCCCACTGGGCGCTGCGCCGGCCGGGCTTCCTCGCACTGCTGCTGTCGGCCCTCGCCCGGGGGTTGTCCGAGCCGGAGAACGCGGGCGTGCAGCCCATCACGATCGTCGTCGCCGAGCTCTTCCATCTCGATCACGACAAGCGTCCTGATCAAGAGAAGCATCCTGATCACGACAAGCGCCCCGACCGCCCCATCGACGTGCGGCGCATCGTGCGCGTCGCCGGGGCCGTGGGGGCGCTGGCCGTAGCGCGTACCGCTCTCGGTGAGCACCTCACCGACATGGCCGCGGCCGATCTGATCGACGTCAGCTACGACGCGCTGGGGCATCCGGCGCGCCAGTAATCCGCCGCACGCGGCACAAGTCCAAGGGGCACTCCTCTCATGGCTCGTCTGCTCTACCGGCTCGGGCTCGGGTCCGTCCGGCATCGTCTCGTCGTCACCTTCGTCTGGCTCGCGGTGCTCGTCGCCGTCGGCGTCGGCGCGGCCACGCTCTCCGGCAGCACCGTCAACTCGTTCAAGATCCCCGGGCAGGAGTCGACCACCGCGCTGGAGGTGATGAACGACCGCTTCGGCACCGCTTCGACGGGCGGCACCGCGAAGGTGGTCATGCAGGTGCCCGACGGCGCCAAGGTGACCGACCCGGCCACCGCCGCCCAAGTGAAGAAGATCGTCGCCGATCTCGGCAAGCTGCCCGGCGTCGTCAACGCCAGCGACCCGCTCGACCCGCAGCGGCCGGCGGTCTCGCAGGATCAGCGCGCGGCGTACAGCACGGTGACCTACGGGACGGTCGCGCAGGAGGTCACCACCGAGCAGCGCGACGCCCTGACCGACGCGGTGACGCACGCGGGCACCGACGGGCTGACCGTCGAGGCGATGGGCGAGGCCTTCAACAAGGCCGGACCGCCGGCCGGCGCGAGTGAGGGGATCGGTATCATCGTCGCCCTCATCGTGCTCGCGCTGACCCTCGGCTCGCTGCTGGTCGCCGGCATGAACCTGCTGACCGCCCTGCTCGGCGTCGGCATCGGAGCGCTCGCCATCACGACCATGACCGGGTTCATGGACCTGCAATCCACCACCCCGGTGCTCGCGACGATGCTCGGCCTCGCCGTCGGCATCGACTACGCGCTGTTCATCATCACGCGTCACCGGCACGAGTTGCGCGCCGGCCGCTCGGTGCCCGAGGCCGCGGCGCTGGCCGTCGGCACCGCCGGCTCCGCGGTCGTCACCGCCGGTCTCACCGTGATCATCGCGCTCGCCGGCCTCGCCGTCGCGGGCATCCCGTTCCTTACCCAGATGGGCCTGGCGGCGGCCGGGACCATCTTCATCGCGGTCCTCGTGGCGGTCACCCTGGTGCCCGCGATCCTCGGCTTCCTGGGTCACCGGGCTCTGCCCCGCCGCGTACGCAAGACGTTGGGGTTGAAGGGCAAGGACGCTGCCGAGGCCGCCGCAGCGCTGGCCGCCGAGGCGACCGCCGAACCGGCCGCGGCACCGCAGCGGGGGTTCTTCGCCGGCTGGGCGAACCTCGTCACCCGCCACCGCTGGGTCAGCCTGCTGGTGACCGTGGCCGCCTTGGCCGTCGTGGCGATCCCGTTCTTCGCGATGCGTACGTCGCTGAACCAGCGGCCGGCCACCGACAGCACCCAGGCACGGGCGCAGCAGATCATCAACGACCGGTTCGGTCCCGGCTTCGAGGGCCCGCTCGTCGTGCTCGTCGACGGCCCGGACTCGGTGAGCCGCTCGGCCGACCTGCAGAAGCAGATCGCTACCCTGCCGGGCGTCGCCTTCGCCGCTCCGGCCCAGCCGGACAAGGACAACTCGGCCGCGCTGATCACGGTGATCCCGAAGACCGGCCCGGAGGACGAGGCGACCACCACGCTCGTGCACACGCTGCGCGACGACCTCGCCGACACCGAGGGCGCGAAGGTCTACGTGACCGGTACGACCGCGATCGGCATCGACGTCTCGCAGAAGCTGTCCGAAGCCCTGCCGATCTACCTGGCTCTCGTGGTCGGGCTCGCGTTCCTCCTGCTGGTCCTGGTGTTCCGGTCGATCCTGGTGCCGGTGGTCGGCGTACTGGGCTTCCTGCTGACGATCGGGGCGGCGCTCGGCGCCACCACGGCGGTCTTCCAGTGGGGCTGGCTCGCCAGTGCCTTCGGGGTGGACTCGACCGGCCCGATGATGAGCCTCGCGCCGATCATCATCGTCGGCATCCTGTTCGGACTGGCCATGGACTACCAGGTGTTCCTGGTGTCGCGGATGCACGAGGCGCACGCGCACGGCGCGCCGGCCCGGATCGCGGTGGTCACCGGCTTCCGGCAGGCCGCCCCGGTCGTGCTCGCCGCGGCGACCATCATGTTCGGCGTCTTCGGCGGCTTCGTCCCGGCCGGCGACGCCACGATCAAACCGATCGCGTTCGCGCTGGCGGCGGGCATCCTGTTCGACGCGGTGATCGTCCGGATGATCGTGGTACCGGCCGCGCTCGCGCTGCTCGGCGAGTCCGCCTGGAAGCTGCCCCGCTGGCTGCGCTGGCTGCCGGTGCTCGACGTCGAGGGCGCGGCCCTCGAACGCCGCGAGCCGGTCATCACCGAGGTACGCGCGAACACCAGCGTGAACATCTAAAGAGGACGGTGGCAAGGGGCCGCCCGCCGGGTTCGGCGGGCGGCCCCTTGCTCTGCCGCGGTTCAGATCTTCTGCTTCTCGTGCTCGAGGACCTCCGGCGACGCCGGGACCTTGATCCGGGCGGGCTGGAGGGCGTACGCGGTGAAGCCGAAGACCGCGCTGAGGAAGGTGAGCAGCGCGCCGAGGCCGATCGCCAGGTAGCCCAGCATCCACGCCTGGTACGCCGACATCAGCGACGCCCGCAGCGACTCGCCCATGAACGCGGTCTGCCGCTGCTGGGCCAGGGTCGCGTCCTTCATCCCGCCGGCGATCCACGCGCCCGAGACCTCCGAGTACGTCTTGCCGCCGGTGCTCGCCTGGACGTGCGTCTCGACCATGTCCGCGTACGCCTTGGCCTGCGGGCCGGTGGTGACGGTGACCCCGGCGTAGTCCGCGAGGTTCGCCGGGAGGCTCTCGCTGCCCTGGGCCGGGAAGGTGATCTTCTGAGCGGTGAGCTCGGCGCGGACCTGGTTCTGGCCGTGCACGCCCTCGTAGATCATGACGGGGCCCGCGACGACGAGGGCGGCCGCGGCGGTGGCCAGGAGCAGACCGGCGATGCTGGACTTGCGCATGATGTTCGTGCCTCCTCGGTACGCGGATCGCGGGGGTTGGGATCCGCTGACACCCATAGGTTCCGCCTCCGGGGCACCGGCGCGCCGCGGCCGGAGGACACGTGTGGACCGGTCCCAAAGTCCCGACCTTTCCGGGCCTTCCGGCTGGACCGTCCACCATGGAAGGCGCGTCAGCCTCGCAGAAGGCTCTGCAACTGGGCCCGGGAGCGGACGCCGGCCCGGCGGTAGATCCGGGTGAGCGCCGACTCGACTGTCTTCACGCTGAGGAACAGGGCGGTGGCGATCTCCCGGTTGGACGCGCCGCGGTCGAGCATCGCCACGATCCGCGCCTCGGCGTCGGTCAGGGCGGGCAGGGCCGGGGCGGCCGGGGAGCTGTCGTGGCCGAGCCGGGCCAGGGCCGCCCAGCTCGGCGCGCCGGCCGCCGTGAAGATCTCCACCGCGAGGTCCTGGGCGGCCCGGGCGGCGGCCCGGTGCCGGGCGCGGCGCTCGGCGGCGGCCAGCGCGATGAGGCTGCGGCCGCGTTCGAGCGGCAGGTCGAGGCCGGCGAAGGCGTCGGCGGACCGTCGCAACAGGACGGCGCCGGCGGCCGGGTCGCCCGCGTCGGACCGGTGGACGCCGTCGGCCCGGTCGAGGGCGGCGAGAACTCCGGCGTGCCCGGCCGCCGCCGAGCGGGCCGCCGCGATCAGGTCGTACGCCTCCGCGCCCCGGCCGGCCCCGACGAGCGCCTCCGCCAGGTCGCCGTGCCAGCGCAGCACGGAGGGATCGCGTACCTCGTGGGCTTCTTCGAGCTCGCGGACATGGTGCAGGCATTCGGCCGCGCGGGCCGCGTCGCGTACCGCCAAATGGGTCTGGCCCGCGACGTGGAAGGCGCGGGCGAGATAGACCTTGTCCCGCTCGGCCCGGGAGGCCCGTACCGCGCGCTCGGCGAGCGCGCGGGCCCGGCCGAACGTGCCGCCCGCCAGCTCGACCACGGCGGCGGTGTAGAGCGACGGGCCGGGGCAGAGACCGGCGTGCTCGCTCAGGACGCGGGCGCGGTGGGCGTGCTCGCGCGCGGCGGCGCAGCGTCCCGTGCGCACCTCCACCTCGGCGAGATTGCGCAGCAGGTCGACCAGGTCTTCGGCGATCCCGGCGGCCTCGGCCTCGGGCAGCATCGCCAGCAGCCCGGTACGCGCCTCGGCGAGCCGGTCGTCGAAGGCGGCGTGGCGCAGCGCGAGGTAGCGCGGGGAGTTGTGCCGGCCGTACTGCGGCGGGGTCGCGGGCAGCGCCAGCGCCCGGTCGAGGGTCGGGCCGGCGGTCGCGTCGCCGAGGACGCGGCGCATCCGCGCGAGCATGGTCAGCGCGAGCGCCTCGCCGGCCCCGTCGCCGGCGGCCCGGGCGTGTTCGGCGGCCCGCGCGGCCAGTTCGGCGGCGGCGCGCGGGGAACCGTCGGCGAGGTTGGCCCGCCACGCGCGGCGCAGGTGGATCGCGGCGAGCAGGCGGTCGTCGCCGGCGGCCTCGGCGACGGCCCGCACGAGCAGGTCGTCCAGGCCGTCGAGGGCCTGCCCGGCCGCGTCGGCCACGGCCAGCCGGGCCCGGGCCAGGTCGCGGCGGTCGGCGCCGAGCTCCTCCAGCAGCGCGAGCGCCGCCTGCGCGAGATCGAGCCGCCCGGCCGCGCCGGCGGCGTCCGCGGCCGCGATGAGCCAGCCGGTGACGTGTTCACGCGGGGTGCTCGCGGCGGCCCGGGCCGCTGCCTGCAGGGCGAGCTGCGCCGCCCGGGCCGGTTCGCCCCGCTCGCGGGCCACAGTGGACAGTTCCGCCAGTTCGGCGGCGAGCGCCTCGTCCGGCCGGCCGTCGCGGGCGCTGCGCTGCCAGACCCGCTCGACCTCGTCGTCGGCCGCCTCCTCCAGGGCCGCGTGGGCCGCGGCCACCGCCTCCGGCCCGGCCGCCGCCGCGAGCGCGTCCGCGACCGCCGCCGCGGGCACGAGCACCCGTTCCGCCTCCAACTCGGCCAGCCCGGCCCGCACCGCCGCCGCGATGTCCGCGACCGCGCCGTCGCGGCCCGCGCGCCGTAGCACCCGCAGCGTCGGCCGGCCCGCCAGCACCGCGTACAGCAGGGTCGTGCGCTGGTCCGGCGTCAGCGGTTCGAGCAGATCCAGGCGCGAGTACGCGATCACGGGCGACTCGGCCAGCGCCAGCGCGAGTCCGGGGTGCCCGCCGCTGGCCGACCGGATGCGTCCGGGGTCGGCTCCGGCGTACCCGCGTGCTTCGAGGAGCCGGGCCATCTGCTCGGCGTCCAGCGGCGGCAGGGCGACCACGGCCGTGCCGGGCGGGACGGCGTACCCGCTGCGGACGGTGGCCAGCAGGCGCAACCGGGTTCGCGGCAGCGCGTACGCGAGCACGTCGCGGGTCGCCTCGTCGAGCCGGTACGCGTCGTCGGTCACCACCGTGCCCTCGACGCCCAGGCCCAGCACGGCCAGCCGGACGGCCAGCGGATCCGGTACGCCTTCCCGGCGGCTCAGCAGGATGTCGAGCGCCTCGCGCTGCGGGGCCGGCAGCCGGGCGAATCGGGACTGCCCGGACTGCTCCAGCCGCAGCAGGAGATCGGCCAGCCCGGCGTACGGCGGATCGGGTACGCCGGCCGCGGGCAGGATCGTCCACACCGGACGAAGCTCAGCGGCGACCGCCGACAGCACCGCGGACCGCCCCGATCCGGCCGGGCCGGTGATCGTCACGCTCTGCCCGGCGCCCAGCAGCGTACGCACGCGGTCCAGGACTTCCTCGCGGCCGACCAGCACGATGCTCAATCTAATCCCGCGGGCGGCCCGCGCTACCGGGGAAACCCTTGTCGGCCGGGCGGGTCCCGCACCGGGGCTGCCGGAGCTTCCCCTTGCGTCCGGCGGCAGCCGTATCCGCGCCGGTCCCGCGCGCCCTACCGTCGGTGCCATTCATTTCCGTCACTTCTTCGCTTCTTGTATCCACTGTGGAAGGAGAGTTCCATGCGCTCGTTCACCCCCGTGGGTGGCCGCGTACGGCGGTTCGGGCCGTTCGGCGCGGGGCTGACCCTGGCGGTGCTCGCCGCCGCCCTCCCGGCCTCGGCCGGTTTCGCGGCCCCGGCACCGGTCGCTCCCGGGTCGGTCGTCTCCGGCGTGGCCGCGAGTGTCCCGCCGGGCGTCGCGGCCGGCGGCCGGGCCGCGGCGGCACCGCCCGCGATGGTCGCCGGGCTGGCCCGCGCCCTCGGCATCGACAGCGCCGCCGCCCGCGCCCGGCTGATCGCCCAGGACGACGCGCACCGGGTCGCCGCCGGGCTGCCGGCCGCCCTGCGCGGTCAGCTGGCCGGGCAGTGGTTCGACCCGGCCACCGGCCGCCTCGCCGTCGCGGTCACCTCGGACGCCGCGGCCACCCAGGCCCGCGCGGCCGGCGCCGATCCGCATCTGGTGCCGCGCGGCCCGGCCGAACTCGCCCGGCTGCGGTCGGCCGTCGGGAACGTGGTCGGCGCCGGGGTGCCCGGTGTCTTCGGCTGGGGCGTCGACGTCACCGCCGACGTCGTCACCGTCGACGTCAACACCAGCCGGCGTACCGCCGCGACGGACGCGGCCCTCGCCCGGCTGCGGGCCCTCGGTCCGGGCGTACGCGTCGTGTCCACCACCACCCAGCAGCACCAGCAGGGCGGCACCATCAGCACCGGCAACCCGTGGTGGCCGGGCAGCGAGAGCAACTGCTCGGTCGGCTTCCCGGTCACCGACTCGTCCGGCGCCCAGCACTTCCTCACCGCCGGGCACTGCACCAACGACGCCAACCAGGCCGCGTACGGGCAGTCGGGGCAGGCCAACAAGATCGGCACCTCGAACACCGGCGGTACGCACAGCGTCAACGGCCAGGAAGGCGACATGGGCCTGGTGTCGGTCACCGAGCCGAACTGGAACCTGTCGGCGGCCGTGAACACCTGGGGCCAGCCGGCCGTCACGGTGAGCGGTTCGGTCGAGGCGCTGGTCGGCGACGCGGTCTGCCACTCCGGCAACACCTCGCACTGGCAGTGCGGCGTGGTCAAGTACACGCACAAGTCCGTCGACTACGGCGGCGGCCTGGTGATCGGCGACCTCACCTGGACGACCGCCTGCTCGCTCGGCGGCGACTCGGGCGGCGGCTGGCTCGTCGGCGACAAGGCGACCGGGCTGCACGACGGCGGGCCCTCGCAGTGCGTACAGAACCCGAGCGACGGGGACATGTCGCTGTTCCAGCCGGTGAACGAGGCGCTGCAGAAGTGGAACCTGACCCTCGTCACCGGTACGCCGACCCCGGGCGACACGACCCCGCCGACCGCGCCCGGCAACCCCCGTGCCACCGCGGCGACGTCCAGTTCGGTGTCGCTGGCCTGGGATGCCTCGACCGACAACGTCGGCGTCACCGGCTACGACGTCTACAACGGATCGTCCCGGGTCGGCGGCGGCACCGGCACGTCGGCCACCGTGACCGGGCTGAGCGCGGACACCGCGTACACGTTCACGGTCAAGGCGCACGACGCGGCGGGCAACCTCTCACCGGCCTCGGCCGCCGTGAACGCGCGTACGCAGCCGGGCACCGGCGGCGGGCGGACCTTCACCAACGGCACCGACTACCAGATCCTGGACTACCAGCAGTTCTACAGCCCGATCACGTCGACGGCGACCGGCAACGCGGCCTCGGCCGTGGCGCTCTCGATCACCATCAACCACACCTGCGCGGAGGACCTCGGCATCACCCTGTACGCGCCCAACGGCTTCAGCTACCCGGTGAAGTACTCGGGCTCGGGCAACTACAGCTGCACGGCGTGGAGCGGCGTGCGAACGTTCTCCGTGCCCAACGTCCTGAGCCAGGCGGCGGGAACGTGGAAGCTGCGGGTGACGGACTACGGCCCGGGCGACACCGGCGTCCTCGACACCTGGACGATCACCCTCTGAAGATCTCCTTGATCAAGTACCGCCTGTCCGGCAAGAGAGCGCTTCCCTGCCGGGTAAACGGTACTTGATCAAGGGGATCCGCCGTGGACTGCCGCAAGATCCCGTTTGGATCAGGGATATCACCCGAATCTTGGGCCATGATTACGTGCGAAACCCTGACTCGGGTTTTAACGTGAAGTGCTGTTTGTCCTTCTTGTCGGGTAGTGACATAGAAGTGGTCATCGCGGATCTTCGAGTAAAGGCCTGACAAACCCTCTCGGAGGTCGCGATGACCACTTCCAGCAGTGTCGCGCATGAGTTGGCCGGCGCGCAGCAGGCGCTGCGAGAGTTCCGCCATCAGGTGTACGACTGCCTGGACCGTTGGCCGGACGCATTGTTCGACCTGGTCGACGCGCAAGCGTCGGCGGTCGCGGTGGACGGCCTGGCGCATCTGACGCTCGCGCCGGGCGCACGGCGCGGGCACGGCAGCGCCTACCGGGCGATCGCCGACGGAGCGATCGACACCGGCATGCTGCGCGAGACCCTGGCCGGGTTCCGGCCCGCCGAATGGGAACCGACGTTCGCCGTCGACACCACCCTGTGGGCACGTCCGGCCGCGCAATGCTCACCCGAACGTGGCCTGCACAAGTACAACCACGCCCAAGCACAGATCACCAACGGGAAACCGATCACCGCGGGATGGTCATACTCATGGCTGGTGAACCTGTCGACCGAACCCGGTAGCTGGGTCGCGCCCCTGGACGTCTCCCGGGTGAACACCTCCCAGACCTGCACCGAAACCGCGATCGGGCAGATCCTCCTCCTGCTTCCCCTGCTCGAGCACCCCCGGTCGCAACCCCTGCCACTGTTCGTCTGCGACGCCGGCTACGACGCGGTCACCCTGGGCGTCGAACTCGCCGACCAACCCGTGCAAACCCTGATCCGGCTGCGCAACGACCGGGTCATGTGGACCCGCCCCCAACCACCGACCGGCAAACGCGGCCCCGGCACACCCCGCCGACACGGACGACGATTCCACTTCGCCCACCCCGAAAGCCACACCCCACCCGACCACGAACTCGCCCTGCACGACCCGGTCTACGGAAACGTCCACGTCACCGCATGGCACCAACTACACCCCGAAACCCAAACCCACTACCGCGACCCCGACGGGCGGCCCAGCATCATCGAAGCCACCATCCTCCGGCTCACCGTCGACAAGACACCCCGCCACCGCCAACCCGGCCCGATCTGGCTCTGGTTCAACGGCCCCGCCGACACCTTCGACCCCGACCGCTGCTGGCGCGCCTACCTACGCCGGTTCGACGTCGAACACTTCTTCCGCTTCGCCCGCCAAAACCTCGGCTGGGCCACCCCACGACTACGCCACCCACAACAAGCCGACCGGTTCAGCCAACTCACCGCCATCACCGCCACCCAGCTACGCCTGGCCCGCCCCCTCGTCGCCGACCACCGCCTGCCCTGGCAGAAACCCCTCACCAGCCAGCAAATGACCCCGGGCCGGGTCCGGCAAGGTTTCACCCACCTGCTAGCCACAATCGACACACCAGCTAGATGGCCAAAACCCACCAAACCCGGACCCGGACGACCCAAAGGCCGCACCAGCGAACCCGCACCCCGCTACGAACCCACCCGCACAACCAAAGTCAAGATCCCCAAAGAACTAATCCGACCTTAAAACCCGAG
>NZ_AUAX01000051.1 GCF_000428945.1 Hamadaea tsunoensis DSM 44101
CTCGGGTCGCGGTCATGCCGCGGCTGTGGTCGGCCTACCCCGGGCTTTGTCGTGACTGTCCGGTACGGGGGTGGGGTGGGCCGGTTCGTCGGTGATCGTTTGCGGCTGGGATGTGGGTAGGGGGCGATCTGCTACATGTGGGGCGCTGTGGATCTTGGGTGAGCTGCTTGATCGGCGGCTTTCTCCCGGGGTGTGGGAAGGATCTTCCGGTGGGTGGGCCGGGGTCGCCGTTTTCTTGATCGATGACGGGTGGGGTGTAAATCCGGCCCGATCTGCATGATCGTTTGCGTGTCAGGTGTAGCCAGGTGCGGTCAGCGTGCTCCAGAACCGTAAACGATCATGCGATCGGTGGCCGTTTTACACCTGAGCCGTAAACGATCACCCCCACGAGCCATCACTGAGCACCCATATCGGACAGTCGCGACAAAGGCCAGCTGGACTGGAGCCGGCCAAGCCGGAGCCGACCGGGGCCGGGATCAGCCGAGCCGGGATCTGCCGGGCCGGGGCCGGGACCAGCCGGGCCGGGATCTGCCGGGCCGGGGCCGGACGGTCGCGACAAAGCCCGACGGGGCCGGGGTCGGACAGGGCCGAGGTCGGACGGCGCCCCGGATCGTCGAGGCGTTCGGCGATCTTGCGCGAATGTCCGGGCATTTCCGGCACTCCGGACGAAATTCGAGACACTCGCGCAAGATCGCCGGGCAACCGGGTTCATAAGTCGGACAGTCGCGACAAAGGCCGGGCGGGCCACCCCGGGACAAAGGTCCCTGAAGGATCTTCTAGATGAGGTCCCAGCTGAGCGCGGTCCCCTTGGCGACGTCCGTGCGGAACGTACGCCCCACCACCCGCTCGATCTCGATGGGCGGCAGCCCGTTGGCCGGCCGGATCGAGCGGACGTTCTCGGCAGAGACCACGTCGCCGGCCTTGACGTCCGCCACGACGTAGAGCGACCGGCGGAACCGGAGCCCTTCCTTCTCGCTCTCGGTCGGGCCGATGTGCGTGGTGCCCAGCGCCTGCCAGGCCCGGCCGGTCTCCTCGTAGAGCGCGGTGAACTGCTGCGGGGTGAGCGAGAACGCCGAGTCGACGCCGCCCTCCTCGGGGTCGATCGTGACGTGCTTCTCGATGACCGTGGCGCCGAACGACACGGCGGCGATCGGTACGCCGATCCCGAGCGTGTGGTCCGACAGGCCGACCTGGGTCTCGAAGGCGGCCGCGAGGACCGGGATGCGGCGCAGGTTGGTGTGCTCGGGCGGCGACGGGTAGGAGGCCGTGCAGGCGAGCAGGATGATGTCGGTGGCACCGGCGCCGCGGGCGGCCTCGACGGCCAGCGCGATGTCCACAGTGGAAGCCATGCCGGTCGACATGATGAGCGGCTTGCCGGTGGCGGCGGCCAGCTTGATCAGCGGCAGGTCGACGAGCTCCGAGGACGCGATCTTGTACGCCGGCGCGTCCAGCGACTCCAGCAGCTCGATCGCGGTCGGGTCGAACGGGGCGGAGAAGACGGTCAGCCCGTGCTCGCGGGCGCGCTCGAAGATCGGCTTGTGCCACTCGTACGGCGTGTGCGCCTTCTGGTAGAGCTTGTAGAGGTTCTCGCCGCCCCACAGGTCGTGGCCCGACGAGATCCGGAACTCCGGGCCGTCGTGATCGATGGTGATCGTGTCGGGGGTGTAGGTCTGCAGCTTGAGCGCCTGCACGCCGGTCTCGGCGACCGCGTCGACGATGCGCAGCGCGCGCTCCAGGGAACCGTTGTGGTTGCCCGACATCTCCGCGATGATGAACGGCCGGTGCTCCGGCCCCACGAGATGGTCGCCGATCCTGATCGACTGCGTCACGTTGATCTCCGTTCGTCCTGCCCGATACTACCCAGCGCGACGGTCACCGTCAGATCGCCCAGAGCCAGCGTGCGCCATCGCACCCCCGGCCCGCCGGTCGCGTCCAGGCCGTGCGTCTCCAGCCACACCAGGATGGGTACGCCGGCCAGCTTGCACAGCGCCTCGGACCTGGTCCAGCGTTCCCAGAAGCGGTCGGTGCCGAACCGGCGGGCGAGGGCCGGCGGCACCGGAGCCGCCGAGATCTCGGCGTCGATCGCGAGCACCGATCCGGACGGGACCGGGCCGTGCCAGCCGAGCCGACGGCCGTCCGGGAGGTGACTGTGCGTCACCGCGTCCGGCTGGTCGATGCGCAGCCAGGACCCGGCGCCGGCGAGGAGGGCGTCGGCCGGCGGATCAGATGGAGGCGGCACCGTCGATCACGAGCACCTGGCCGTTGATGTTGGTGTTGTCGCAGAGCAGCATGCGTACCACCGGGACGACCTCGTCGGGTTCGGTGAGGTGGCCGGTGGGCGTACGCCGGACGATCGCGTCCAGCTGCGTCTGACCGAGCACGGCCGACATCTCGGAGGCGAAGAAGCCCGGCGCGACGGCGTTGGCCAGCACCCGCCCGCCCAGCTCCCGCGCCAGCGACCGGGTCGCCGCGTCCATGCCGCCCTTCGTCGCCGAGTACGCGACCAGCCCCGGGTAGCCGCGCTGGGCGCAGATCGAGGTGACGTTCACGATCCGGCCGCGTACGCCCTGGGCGAGCATCCGGCGTACGACGAACCGGGTCAGGACCAGGGGAGCGGTCAGGTTGGTCTCGATGATCTTCGAGATCTGGTCCGCCGAGGTGTGCACGTGCAGCGAGTCCTGGCCGATCGCGGCGTTGTTGACCAGCCCGTCGATCGGGCCGAGCACCTTCTCGGCTTCGCGGACGAACGCCTGGGCGGCCTTCTCGTCGGTCACGTCGACCGAGCCCACGTAGACCCGGGCGGGGTTCTCCTCGGCCAGCTTGGTCAGCTCCGGCGTGACCGTACGCGCGAACGCGGCGACCTTCAGCCCGGCGTCGAGCAGGTCGGTGACGATCGCGAGGCCGAGACCCCGGGAGCCGCCCGAGACGAGGACGGCGGTGGACGGCGGTACGACGGTGACTTCAGACATCGCTCTTCAAAGTCTCTTTCACGGGGATCGCGTCGAGGAACCGGATGCGCCGCGGTACGCCGTACTCCGGCAGCCGCGCGGCACACCAGCGCATGAGGTCGCCCTCGTCGGCGGCGCCCGGCGTACGCAGGACGACCTCGGCGGCGACGATCGTCGAGACGACCGGCGACCGGCGGCCGAACACGCGCGCCCAGGCGACCCCGGGATGGGCGGACAGGACGTTGCGGACGATGCCCGCGGAGATCTTGGAGCCGCCGACGTTGATCTCGTCGGAGTTCAGCCGCCCCACCACGAGGACGCGGTCGTCGACGATCTCGACCCGGTCGCCCGTACGCACGGCGCCTTCGAGGCCGGCACCGTGATGCGGCGAGGCGATCACGAGCTCGTCGCCGTCGACCGCCAGCGTGGGCCGGTCCGGGCTTTCCTTGCCGAGCCACGCGATCGGGAACCCGGCCCGGCCGTCGTGCACGACGATGGCCGCGCCGACCTCCGAGGAGGCGTAGATCCAGGAGATGCGGGTGTCCGGGAAGACCGCCCGCAGCTGGTCGATGATGGCCTGGTCGACCGGCTCGCCGCCGAGCGTGATCTGGGTCAGCGGGACCTTGGCCAGCTCCTCGGTGCCCCGGTAGAGGGTCTGGCGCCAGAACGTCGGCGTACCGCTGACCGCGGTCACACCGTGCTCGGCGGCCACGACCGGCCAGGTCTCCAGCTCCGACTGCTCCACGACCGCGACGTCCTGGCCGGGCTGGGTCAGGCCGAGGGTCACGACCTGCCACCACGCGTACGTGCCGGGCAGGTAGGGGCACAGCCAGGTCCGGGCGGCCTGGTCGCCCTTGACCGTGGTCAGGGAGGCCAGCGTGTGCCCGATCCGCTTCGGCCGGCCGGTCGAACCCGAGGTCAGCAGCCAGAGGCGGTCCGGCTCCGCGTCGCGTACGGCGGAAGGGCTCTGGACCTTGTCACCCTCGACGATGCTGAAGCCGGCCGCGAGCAGTTCGTCGCGCAGCAGCTCGATCCGGCCGGGAGTGGTGATCAGCAGCTCGCCGCCGTGCGTGGCCTGGTGCCAGGCGGCGGCCAGGGCCTCGGTGGCGGTGGCCGCGACCACGACGGCGGGCGACGGCAGGTCGAGAGCGGGCAGCTCGGCCCAGGTCAGCGTGGTGCCGCCGACGACGATCCGGTTCGCGGCGCCGCGGGGAAGGCCGCTCATGACGTCTGAAGCTGCTCGATGAAGTCGAGGACGTCGCCGACGGTGGTGATCTGCCGCAGGCCGGGGGCGTCGAAGTTGAGCTCCTCGCCGATCTCGTCCTCGACCCGCAGCGCGAGCTCGGAGAAGTCCAGCGACCGGAAGCCGATCTCCCGCAGGTCCGCAGCGTCGCCCTCGGGCAACGTCTTGTCCTGGTTCTTCATCACCTGGCCCATGAGGTCACGGACCTGATCGCGCGAGAGTCGGGTCATGGGGAGGAGATTACATGCCCGCTGACCTCGCCCGGACGGGCCCGTTTGATCCACGTCGCGCGGTCGGCGATGATCGGTGGCGGCGGCACGGGCAGGAAAGGGGCCGGTCATGCTCCGTACGGCGACCGACGAGGACGTCGACGACATCCTGCGCTGGCGCAACCAGCGCGCGAACCGTGAGGTGAGCATCACCTCGCACGAGATCACCCCGGCCGAGCACGCCGGCTGGTGGGCGCGGGCGAGCGTGGACCCCACCCGGCGGGTGTTGATCTACGAGCGGGACGGTGCGGGTGCCGGGGTCGTCAACTTTTTCGACTTGGCCCTCGATGTGCCGCAGCCGTCGGGATTCTGGGGATTTTTCCTGGATGCCGAGGGCCTCGCCGAGCGCGGTGCGACACTGCCCGCATGGATCGAGGTCATGAAGGACGCCGAGGCGTACGCGTTCGACCACCTCGGCCTGCACGAACTGCACGGCGAGGTGCTGGAGCACAACGCCGTGGTACGCCAGATGAACCGCCGTTTCCGATTCGTGGAAGCCGATCCGGAAACCCGTGAGGTGGACGGGCGCAGCATTGTTGTGATACCGATCTCTTTACGCCGTGACCAGCGCCGGGGCGGTGACCGCCGGGCCGGGTGACGGCGTGTATGTTGGCTGCCGCTGGCGTGCGCCCGCCCAGTCTCGGGTTGATATGGCCGAGCGATACCGGACATCTGTACGAGGAGCAAGCTTGTGAGTGTGCTGCGGGGTTCGTCCATTCTCATCACCGGTGGCACCGGATCGTTCGGCAAGGCGTTCCTGCGGCACGCGCTGGACAACCTGGACCCGCGCCGGATCGTGGTGTTCTCGCGGGACGAGCTGAAGCAATACGAAGTTCGGCAGATGTTCAACAACGACGAGCGCATCCGCTGGTTCATCGGCGACGTCCGCGACCGCGAGCGGCTCACCCGCGCCATGCACAAGATTGACTACGTTGTGCACGCGGCCGCCCTCAAGCAGGTCGACACCGCCGAGTACAACCCCTTCGAGTTCGTGCGTACCAACGTCGCGGGCTCGCAGAACGTGGTCGAGGCGGCCATCGACAACAACGTGCAGAAGGTCGTGGCGCTCTCGACCGACAAGGCGTCCAGCCCGATCAACCTGTACGGCGCGACCAAGCTCGTCGCCGACAAGCTCTTCGTGTCGGCGAACCACTACGCGGCGGCGTACCCGACGCGGTTCTCGGTGGTGCGCTACGGCAACGTGATGGGCAGCCGGGGCTCGGTCGTCCCGCTGTTCCGCAAGCTGCACGCCGACGGCGAGAGCCTGCCGATCACCGACAAGCGCATGACCCGCTTCTGGATCACCCTGGAGCAGGCCGTGCAGTTCGTCATCGACTCGTTCGACCTGATGAACGGCGGCGAGCTGTACGTGCCGCGGATCCCGAGCATGCGCATCCTCGACCTGGTCGAGGCCGTCGCGCCGGGCAGCGCCACGCACGAGATCGGCATCCGCCCCGGCGAGAAGCTGCACGAGGAGATGATCGCGATCGACGACGCGCACCGCACGGTACGCCTCGCCGACCGCTACGTCGTCCAGCCGACGATCGCCGAGTGGGGCTACGTGCCGCCGACCGACGCCGAGGTGGTCGCCGAGGACTTCAACTACCGGTCGGACAACAACGACCAGTGGCTGTCGGTGGAGAAGCTCCGCGAGATGCTGGGCATCACGGCCTGACCCGGTCCGCCGGACAGGGCGCGGAAAGGGCCGGACACGCACGACGGCCTGACACGTCGATGTCCGGCGTCTGAGAGAATGCCGGTCTGACCGAGCTGTTCTCCCGCAGGGCGGCTCGCACCGAGCCGCCCGCACCGAGCCGCCCGCGCGAGGAGGAACCGTGCTGCCGTACGGACGCCAAACGATCACTGACGAGGACGTGGACGCGGTCGCGGCGTCCCTGCGCAGCGACTGGCTGACCACCGGCCCCGAGGTCGCCGCGTTCGAGGCGGACCTGGCCGGGTGGACCGACGGCGTACCGGTCGCGACGGTCAGCAACGGCACCGCCGCGCTGCACGTCGCGTACGCGGCCGCGCAGGTCGGGCCGGGCGACGAGGTCGTCACGACGCCGATGACCTTCGTGGCGACGGCGTCGATGGCCTCGATCCTGGGAGCCACGGTCGTCTTCGCCGACGTCGAGGAGGACACCGCCAACCTCGATCCCGAGGCGGCGCGGGCGGCGGTCACGTCGCGTACCAAGGTCATCGCCGGGGTGGACTACGCCGGCCATCCGATCGAGTACGACGAGCTGCGCAAGGTCGCCGACGACGCGGGCGCGCTGCTGCTCGCCGACGCCGCCCACGCGATCGGCTCGACGTACCGCGGCCGGCCGGTCGGGTCGCTCGCCGACCTCACGACCTTCTCGTTCTTCCCCACGAAGAACCTGACGACCGCGGAGGGCGGCGGGGTTGCCGCGCTCGACCCCGAAGTCATGAAGCGGGCCCGGCGGTTCAGCAAGATCGGCATGGTGCGCGAGCCCGAGGACCTGCGCCGCCCGGACGAGGGCGGCTGGTTCTACGAGGTGCCCGCGTTCGGCGTGAACTACCGGCTGCCCGACGTGCTGTGCACGCTCGGCCGCAGCCAGCTGCGCCGGCTCGGCGACTTCAAGGCGCGCCGCACCGAGCTGGTCGCGCGGTACAACGAGTTCCTGGCCGACGTGCCCGGCCTGCGCCTGCCGGTGCAGCGGGAGTACGTCGACCCGGCCTGGCACCTGTACGCGCTGCGCGTGCTGGACGGCCGCCGCCGGGAGGTCTACGACAAGCTGCGCGCCGAGGGCATCGGCGTACAGGTGAACTACATACCGGTCTACTGGCATCCGGTCTTCGAGGACATGGGCTACCGGCGGGGGATGTGCCCGAAGGCGGAGCAGTTCTACAGCGAGGAACTCTCGCTGCCGCTGTTCCCGACTCTGACGTATGACGAACAGGATCGTGTCATCGAGGCACTGAGGCAGATCCTGTCCTAACCTTCGTCGGATATGATCCGTTTTAGGTTGATCCCCACCATTTGAGGATTGAGTCCGTGCATCACGCCAACCACTTCTACGGTCATGCGCATGTGATGGCCCAGTACTGCGGTCTGGATGTGGACCCCGCACCGCGAATCCTCGGCTACCTGCAGCACGGCTGGAACATCGGTGACGGCCTCGCTCCGGGCACTCCGTACGCGGAGGGCAGCCCGCTGTTCCTCTGGTCCGACCAGACGCGCCGGCGGGCCTGGTCCCTCGGGCGGCGGAACACCGTCGTGACCGGGGCGCCGTTCGCGTACCTGCTGCGGATCGAGCCCGAACCCGAGGACACGCCGCCCCGCGAGGGGACGATCTGGTACCCCTTCCACGGCTGGGAGGCCCAGGAGGTGAAGGGTGACCACCGGCGGCTGATCGAGCAGATCCGCGACGTCGAGGACGGCCCCGTCACCATCTGCCTCTACTGGCAGGAGTTCCAGACCGCGCGCGTACGCCGGGTCTACGAGCGGGCCGGGTTCCGCGTGATCTGCCACGGGTACCGCGGTCAGTGGTGGCGCAAGACGGACAAGCAGTTCCTGTACAACCAGCTCGCCGAGCTGAGGCGGCACAAGCGGGTGGCGTCGAACCGGCTCACCAGCGCGGTGTTCTATGGGACCGTGGCTGGGTGCGAGCCGGCCGTCTACGGCGACCCGATGGTCCTGCACGCGGAGGACCCGACCTTCGGCGGCCAGGCCCGCATCCGGCGGCAGTGGCCGGAGATGCACGGTGCGCAGGTGGATCTCGCCGTGGCCCGGCATATCGCGAACGAGGAACTGGGTATGGACTACGTGTTCAGCCCGGAGGTCGTCATGGAGCTGTTCGGCTGGACGGCGGTCCGCGACCGTCTCGCCGAGCAGGCCGCCGGCCTCGCCGATGACATACCATCTGCCCAGCCGCTGGCGGGCGTCGAGCACACAGGAGCCCACCGATGACGCTCTCCGCGGCCACGATGCCCCACAATCTCCGCCTCATCGGAGGAGAGATGCTCGTCTGGACCGACAACGAGCCGCGGCGCGAGCGTCGGCCCGCCGGTGGCGGCGCGCTGGAGGAGCTGCTGCGCGGGCTGGCCCGCCCCGGCGGCCGGGTTCTCGTCGCCGGTCCGCACGCGCCCGGCGTCATCGAGCTGCTCGACCGGGCGGACATGCAGATCACGTGCCTGTTGCGGGCGTACCCGGACGCGGCCGAGCTGGCCGCCCGGCACCCGGGTGTCCAGGTGCTGTGCGGCAGTGTCGCCAAGGTCGAGACCGAGGACCCGTACGACCTCGTCGTCGCGCTCGACGGCGCCGAGCGGCTGGTCTCCGTCGAGGGCGTCACGATGTCGTGGGGCGAGGTGGCCGCGGTGCTGGCCCGCTCCGTCGCGGCCGGCGGGGCGCTGGTCTTCGGCCAGGAGAACCTGCTCGGCGTGCAGCGGCTGGTCCGGATGGCACCCTGGTACGCCGACCGCACCGACGGCGACTGGACCCCGCTCGGCGAGTACGACGAGACGCGCCCGGACTCCCCGGCCGACCTGGACCGCAGGCTGACCGAGCTCGGCTTGACCGTGCACGACCGGCTGCTCGGCTTCGCGACGCCCGGTGAGCCGGTCGTCCTGTTCACCGACGACCTCGCCCAGGACGTGGCGCTCGGCGGCTTCCTGCGGGCGGCGGTGTCGGCCGCGGCCGGCGCCCAGTACGCCGGCGTGCCGGTCCTGAGCGACCCGCGGGCCCTGGCCGCCAGCGCCGTACGCAACGGGGCCGCCGCGACGTTCGCGCCGGTCTGGTTCGCCGTGGCGACCAAGCCGGGAGCGGCCGTGCCGTCGGGTTCCCGGGTGATCGTCAGCGAGCCCGGCACCGCGTCGTGGAACCTGCGCTACGAGGTCGTCCGCTCGTCCGCCGGCTGGGCCCGTCGGCTGCTCGGCGATCCCGCGCCGGTGAGCCGGGACGTGCTGCGCCGCGACCCGGCCGCGCTGGCCGGGCCGCTGCCGACCGGCCAGGTGCTCGAGGAGCGGCTGCTGGAGCTGTGCCTGCGCCGCGATCTGCCCGAGCTCGCCCGGCTCCTCACGCGGTACGCCGGATGGCTCGCCGCCGCGGCCGGCCAGTCCGGCGAGTTGACCGGAACGGCTCTGTGCGCCACACCGGACGAGATCCTCGTGTCCGGTGACGACTTCGCGTACCTGGACGCGACCTGGTCGGCGGATCTGCGTACGCCGGTCGACGTCGCGCTGGCCCGGGCGTTGCGGGAGTTCGCCGTCAAGCTCATCACCGGCGGCTACTCGCACCCGTGGCCGATGACGGCCGACGCCGACTCGCTGACCGTGATCCTCGGCGGCCTGGCCGGGTACGCCCTGGAGCGTCCCCAGCTCACCGAGGCGGTCTCGGTCGAGGTGCGGCTGTCGGCGGCCCGCAACGGTCTCGACGAGGCGGCCACCGAGGCCCTGCGTACGCAGCTGGCATCGGTCGTCTCCGGCACGCCGCCGCTGGACCTGGACAGCCACCGGGAGTTGCGGATGGCGCTGGAGCGGATGCGCGACGATCTCACCCATGCCCAGGCGCGCACGGCGTGGGCCGAGGAGCTGCTACTCTCCCGCGAAAAGGCGCTGCGCTGGGCCGAGCAGAAGCTGGAGATCCTCAACGGGTCGCTCAGCTACCGCACCGGCCGACTGGTGATGTGGCCCCTGCGTAAGATCAAGCTTCTCCTCATGAAGGTCCTCAAGAAGCAGGAAAAGTCGGCCGACTGATCCTGCCCCCTCAGGAAGAGGTCGCACATGCGTACGCTCGGCATCGTCCAGGCCCGAATGGGGTCGGAGCGCCTGCCTGGCAAAGTGCTCCGCCCGCTCGCCGGCCGCACGGTGCTCGAACGGGTCGTCCGCTCCGCCCGGGAGAGCGGTGCGGTCGAGGAGATCGTCGTGGCCACCACCACCGACGCCGTCGACGACGACGTCGTGACCGAGGCCGGCCGGCTGGGCGTACCGGTCTTCCGGGGTTCGGTGGACGACGTGCTCAGCCGGTTCCTCGGTGCGCTCGCCGAGCACCCGGCCGAGGAGGTCATGCGGTTCACCGCCGACTGCCCGCTGCTCGACCCCGACATCATCGCCACCGCCGCGCGGGTCTTCCACGCGGTCCCCGGCACGGACTACCTCAACACGTCGCTCAACCGCACGCTCCCGCGCGGCCTCGACGTCGAGATCATCCGGGCCGACACGCTGCGGGCCCTCGACACCATGGCCGAGACGTACCACCGCACGCACGTCACGTCGTACGTCTACTCGCACCCGGAGAAGTTCCGCGTGCTCGGCCTCGCGCTGCCGCCGAACCGCGCGCACCTGCGGCTCACCCTGGACACCCCGGCGGACCTGGAACTGATGGAGGCCATCGTCGCCCACTTCGGCGACGGCACCATCGCGCTGCCCAAGCTCGCCGAGTGGCTCGACGCCCACCCCGGGATCGCCGCGCTCAACCAGCACATCGAGCAGAAGGCCCTGAACCAGGGGTGAGGATCGGGCTTCGCTGCGACGCCGGTCCCACGACCGGCGTCGGGCATCTCGTGCGCTGCGTCGCCCTGGCCGAGGAACTCCGGTCGCGCGGCGCCGAGGTCGTCTTCCTCGGCGACGTCGGCGGGGTGGCCTGGGCCGAACGCGAACTCGCGGTCCGCGGCCTCCCCCTCCTCCCAGGCCCGGGTACGCCGGCCGGACTCGTCGCCGCCGTTGCGGATCTGGGGCTGGCGGCCCTCGTCGTCGACTCGTACACGCTGGATCCGGACTGCGCGGGGGCGGTACGCGCGATCGGCGTACCCGTGATGGCCATTGTGGACGGTGAGACGCGCGGCCAGGAGGCGGACCTCTACCTGGACCAGAACCTCGACGCCGAGCTGGCCGACGTGAAGGTGCCCGACGGCGCCGTACGCCTGGCCGGGCTGCGCTACGTCCTGCTCCGCGACGCGGTACGCGCGCTGCGCCCCGCCGCCCCGCGCAGCTCGACCGCCGACCGCCCGTCGGTGCTGGCCTTCTTCGGCGGCACCGACGCGTTCGGCGCGGCACCGGTGCTGACCCGGCTGCTGCTCGCGACCGGCGTCCCGTGCGACCTGACCGTGGTGGCCGGCAGCCCGGCGCTGCGATCCTCGCTCGAAGCCTTGGCGCCCGACGCTTCCGTCATCGACCCCACGGACGGCCTGCCGTCCCTGATCGCCGCGTCCGACGTGGTGGTCAGCGCGTCGGGCACGTCGACCTGGGAGCTGCTCTGCCTGGGCGCGGCGGCCGGCATGGTCTGGGTCGTCGACAACCAGTGGCTCGGCTACGAACGGGTGATGATCCGGCAGCTCGCCGGCGGCCTGGGACTGCTGTCGGACCTCGTGGACCCGTCGTCCTCGGCCGCTGGCGCGGCTGTCGCGGAGCTGACGCGGCTGCTGACCTCGCCCGCCTACCGCTCCGAGCTGTCCGCTCGCGCTCTGGCCACTGTGGACGGTGACGGCCGGGTACGCGTCGCCGACGCCCTCCTCGCCCTGATCCACTAACCGGCCGGACTTCCCCAAGATCCGGTTTGGATCAGGGGTTCGCACGTAATCTTCGCCCCGTCCCGCACCCATCCCCCACCCGTCCTGTGCGCGTCCCGTGTCACCCTGGCCTTTGTCGCGACTGTCCGATATGGGCGCCGGGCGGGTTGGCTGGCCGGTGATCGTTAGCGGTTGGGATGTAGTTTCCGGGCTCATCCTTCTCGATCCATTACGGCTGAGATGTAGGTAGGGGCCGTTTTCCGACATCCCGACCGCTGTGGATCTTGGAGGCGAGGCGCGTTTCGACATCTCAGCCGCTGTGGATCACGCCCATGCCGACCCGTCGAGGGCCGTGGTCCGTGATGCGGGAGCGATCTTCCGCCAGGTGGACACGGCGCCCTGATTTCTTGATCGTTTACGGTTGAGGTGTAAATCCGGCCCGATTTGCATGATCAATTACGTGTCAGGTGTAGCAGGACCCGGTCAGCGTGCTCCAGAACCGTAAACGATCATGCACTGGGTGGCCGTTTCCGCACCACAGCCGTAAACGATCACCCTGCCGACCGCCGCCCCGGCACCCATATCGGACAGTCGCGACAAAGCCAGAACCAGCCGGAGCTGGATGGTAGCCGGATCTTCAAGATCGTCGGCCATGACGGGTGCAAGCCAGACAGTCGGGACAAAGGTCGGGCGGAGGGTGAGGTGAGACCGGGCGAGGGTTGGGGTGAGACGGTGACCGGACGACGGTGAACGATGCGTCGCCCCCGGAAAGCTGGCAGTGGAGTCCCCGGAGCGCAGCGATAGGGGCGGAACGGTCTCCCGCGTGAGGAGCGGAGGTGAGATCGACGAACCCGGGACAAAAAAGATCTTGAGAAGATCAGGGATTTTGATTGTTCCGGAGAAGGGCCGCAAAGCCGTGGAAGATCTCGACCATGTCGACGGACGGGTCGAGGAGCCATTGGAGCTGCAGCCCGTCCATCACCGCGATCAGCAGTGCTGCGGTCTGCTCCGCGGTGAGCCCCGCGGCCGGGACGGTCGCCATCTCCCGCATGCGCCGGTAGCGCTCGACGAAGAACTCCTTCGCGGGGTGGTCCTCCGTGACGCTGTCCGCTGACAGGACCGTGAACGACTGCACCAGCCCCGGCCGCGTGGCGTTGTACGCGACCAGCCGCTCCATGGTCGCCAGCGCGTCTTCGCGAGCGGCACCGGCGAACGTCTGCTCGTCGATCTCGTCGCGGCGGCGCAGGACCTCGGTGAGCAGCGCGTCCTTGCTCGGGAAGTAGTGCAGTACACCCTGCTGGGTGAGGCCGATGCGGTCGGCGACGGCCGCGAGCGAGGTGCCGCGGTAGCCGCGTTCGGCGAAGAGGTCGAGCGCGGCGGCGAGGATCTCGGCGCGGCGCTCGGCGGGGTGGGCGCGTTTGCGGGGAGGCACGCCGGAAGTCTACCTACCGAGTACTCGGTAGGTAGTGGCAGGATGGCGGTCATGACTGACTCCCCGCGGACCGAGGCGGCCGTCGAGGCCGCGCTCGCCCAGCTCGACCTCGAGACCAAGGTGATGATCCTGGCCGGCCAGGACATGTGGTCCGTGCCCGGCGTACCCGAGATCGGACTCGCGTCGCTCGTCGTGTCCGACGGGCCGATCGGCGTACGCGGCACGCAGTGGACGGCCGAGGACCCGTCCATCGCCCTGCCGAGCCCGACCGCGCTGGCGGCCACCTGGGATCCGGCCCTGGCCCGGCGGGCGGGACAGCTGCTCGGGCAGGAGGCGCGGCGCAAGGGCGTACACGTGCTGCTGGCGCCGACGGTCAATCTGCACCGCAGCCCGCTCGGCGGCCGGCACTTCGAGGCGTACTCGGAGGATCCGCTGCTGACAGGGGCGATCGGTGCCCAGTATGTCGGCGGTGTCCAGGATCAGAGCGTCGGCACGACCGTGAAGCACTTCGTCGCCAACGACTCCGAGACCGAACGCTTCACCGTCGACGCCGAGGTGGACGAGCGTACGCTGCGCGAGGTCTACCTGGCCCCGTTCGAGACCATCGTCCAGGCGGGCGCGTGGGGCGTGATGGCCGCGTACAACTCGGTCAACGGGACCACCATGACCGAGCACGACGAGCTGCAGAACGGCGTGCTGAAGGGGGAGTGGGGGTTCGACGGGGTCATCGTGTCGGACTGGTTCGCCGCCCGGGACACCGATCGCGCGGCGAACGGCGGCCTGGACCTGGCGATGCCGGCGGCCGGCAGCCCGTGGGGCGAGCGGCTCGTGGCGGCCGTGCGGGCCGGGCGGGTCAGCGAGGAGACCGTCGACGACCATGTACGCCGGATCCTCCGCCTCGCCGCCCGGGTCGGTGCGCTGGACGGCGTCGAGCCCGCGGTGCCGGAGCAGGACCGTCCTGAATGGATCGATGGGGACGCGCTCGCCCGCGAGATCGCCGCCCGCTCGTTCGTCCTGGCGGCCAACGACGGCACCCTGCCGCTGGCGTCCGCGAGCCTGACCAAGGTGGCGGTGCTGGGCGTACTGGCGAAGGACGCCCGGATCCTCGGCGGCGGCAGTGCCCAGGTGTTCCCGCCGCACGTCGTGTCGCCGCTGGACGGGCTGACGGCCGCGCTGCCCGGCGTCGAGGTCGCGTACGCGATCGGTGCCGACCCGCGCCGCAAGGTCCCCGTCGCCGCCGGTACGCAGTGGGCCGCCATCACGGCCACCTTCCGCGACGCGGCGGGCGCCACCCTGGCCGCCGTTCCGCTGCAGACGGGCGCGGGCATGTGGATGGGACTGCCCGACGGCGTCGACCCGGCCCGTCTCGCGAGCGTGGAGATCGGCGGCAACCTCACACCCGAGGTCGGCGGCGAGCATGTGCTGTCGGTCCGCGGCCTCGGTGCGTTCGAGCTGTCGTGCGGTGGCCAGAGCGTGTTCGAGGGCGTACTGCTGCCGGATTCGGAAGACCTCGCGGCAGCCTTCCTCAACCCGCCGGAGCAGCGGGTCCCGGTCACGCTGGCGGCCGGCGAGACCGTCGCGGTCAGCCTCACCCAGCAGGTCAACCTGCCCGAGGGCGGCCTCGCCGTGGTGGCGCTCGCGCTCGGCCACGCGGCCCCGACCGGCACCGAGGACGAGCTCATCGCCGAGGCGGTGCGGCTCGCCGCGGAGGCCGACGTCGCCGTGGTGGTCGTCGGCACGACCGAGGAGGTCGAGTCCGAGGGCTTCGACCGCACCAGCCTCGCGCTGCCGGGCCGCCAGGACGATCTCGTACGCGCGGTCGTGGCCGTCCAGCCGCGTACGGTCGTGGTCGTGAACGCCGGGTCGCCGGTCGAGCTGCCCTGGGCGGACTCCGTGTCGGCCGTGCTGCTGACGTGGTTCCCGGGTCAGGAAGCGGGCCACGCCCTCGCCGACGTCCTGCTGGGCGCGGCCGAGCCCGGCGGGCGCCTGCCCACCACGTGGCCCGTACGCGCCGAGGACTGCCCCGTCCTGTCGACCACCCCGGTCGACGGCCGGCTGTCCTATGCGGAGGGGCTGTTCATCGGCTACCGCGCCTGGGACCGCGCCGGCACCGCCCCCCGGTACTCGTTCGGCCACGGTCTCGGCTACACGACGTGGGCGTACGAGAGTCTGTCCGTTGTGGACGATGTGGCCACGGTCACGTTGCGCAACACCGGATCCCGGCCGGGACGCGAGGTGGTTCAGGTGTACCTGGCCCCCGTGGAGCCCGGCGACCGGCCGGGCCGCTGGCTCGCGGGGTTCGCCTCGGTGGTGGCGGAATCCGGAGAATCGGTTACGGTGGAGGTCGAGCTGCCCGAGCGCACGTTCTCCAGCTGGGACAACGGGAACAAAGGCTGGCGCAGGCGAGCGGGTGCGTACCGGGTGACGGCGGGTGGGCTGTCGGCCGACGTGACGATCTGACGCATGACGTGATGAGGGGTCTAGGTATACCTAGGCCCCTCTCCGCATCCCTAGGTATGCCGCGGCCGTCAAGATAGGTAACCGCTACCGATGGAATGTGCTCCTTACCGGCGGAAGATAGATCTCGACAGCGAGACAGGAACTTCCCAAGGAGCAGAACATGTACACCTCGCCCGAGACGGTCTTCGATCTGGCCAAGCTGCACCAGCGCGAGCTCATCGCGGAGGCCGAGCGGTCCCGCGTCCTCAGCTCCGCTCGGCGGCACCGTCGGGGACGGTCGGCACGCGACACCAACAAGTGACGGGTGGTCACCGATGACCACCGACCGTAGCGATGCGGGCCTCTTCCTTCCGGAAGTGGCCCGCTTTCCTTTTTCTCACCGGTTTTTCGAGTTCAGAGTGTCCGCCGCCGCCGGTACCCTGGCGGCGTGCGAACCCTGCGAGACGGTGCGAGCCCCAGCATGATCGGCCGGGATCAGGAGCTGCGCCGGCTGACCCGCCTGGTGGCCGCGCGCCGCCCCGAGGTGGCGATCGTCGGCGGCGAGCCCGGCATCGGCAAGACCAGGCTGATCCAGGAGTTCCTGCCCACCCTCCCCGAGGCCACCGTTCTGCTGGTCGGCCACGCCGAACCGGGCTCGCTGGCCCGGCCCTACGAGCTGCTCCTCGACGCGATCGACAAATCCGGGCGGATGGCCGGGACCGGAGCGGACGCGGAGGTCGCCGCGCTCGTCGACCCGGGCCGCAGCCCCGTCGAGCGACTGCACGCGGGCCTGGCGATCGTCGACCGGCTGGTCGGCGACGCGCCCTCCGTCCTCGTCTTCGAAGACCTGCACTGGGCCGACTCCGAGAGCGCCGCTCTGTTCGAGCGCCTCGCCGACCGCCCCGGGCAGCACCTGCTGATCGGCACCTACCGGCCCGACGAGGTGACCAACCGGCACCCCGTCGCGGCGATGCTGGAGCGCATGGAGCGCCGGCACTCGCTGACCCACCTGCGGCTGGAGCGCCTGACGACGGCCGAGACCGCCGCGATGCTCGCCGCCTCACGGGGCAAGCCGGTCTCCTACCGGACCGCCGTGACCTTCCACAACCGCACCGGCGGCAACCCTTTCTTCCTGGAGGAGCTGCTGCGCTCGTACCAGGGCGCCGATCTGGACGCCGCGTGCGACCAGCCGCTGCCGTGGAGCCTCGCCGAGGTCCTGCGCCGCCAGGTCGCCGGGCTCGACCCCGCCGCACAGCGCGTCGTCGAGGCGGCCGCCGTGCTCGGCCACCGCATCCCGTTCGACCTGCTCGCCGCCGTCCTGTCGGCCGGCGAGGACGATCTGATCGCCGTCCTGCGCGAGCTGGTCGCGCGCGGCGTACTGGTGGAGTCGGGAGAGGACGAATTCAGCTTCCGGCACGCCCTGCTCCGCGAGGCGCTCACCGGCCAGATGCTCGGCCGCCAGCGCCGCCGCCTGCACGAGGCCGCGCTGGAAGCACTGCTCGCCGCCAAGGAGGTCGACCCCGCGCTGGTCGCCCACCACGCCGAGGCGGCCGGCCGCTACGAGGACATGGTCGGCGCCGCCCGCCGGGGCGCCGCGCTCTACCTGTCCATCGGTTCGGCGTACCAGGCGTTGCAGCTGGCGGAGATGGGCCTGGAGGAGGACGGCGACGACCTGGTCCTGCTCGCCGCGGCCGCGCGCGCCGCGTGGCTGGCGGGCCTCCTCGACGACGCCGCGGAGTACGCGCACCGCTGGCGCCGGCACGCGGTGACCTCCACGGACCGGGCGGACGCGCTGTACCTGCTGATCCGGCTGGCCTGGGAGTCCGACGACCGGACCGGCATGCAGACGGTGACCGAGGAGGTCGAGGCGCTCATCGCGGAGCTGCCGCCGGGCGCGGACCAGGCCCGGGCGATGACGGCGGTGGCGCAGTCGATGATGCTGCGCGACCTGGCGGCCGAGGCGATCGTGTGGTCGGACCGGGCGCTGGAGCTGGCGGCGGAGTTCGACCTGCCGCAGATCCGGCTGGCGGCGTTGGTGGAGAAGGGTTCCACGCTCGCCGACTCGCCGCCGACGGTCGAGGAGGGCCGGGTCATCCTGGCCGGGCTCGTCGACGAGGCGGAGAAGCGCGGCGAGTGGGTGCTCGCCGCCCGGGCCCTGTACAACCTGTCCCAGCTGCCGTCCTCCGATGCCCTCGCCGAGCAGGCCGAGGTGCTCGAACGGATGCGGGTCGACGCCGAGCGCGCCGGGTTCGAGTCGCTCGCCGTGGCCGCGTACTTCCAGGGCCGCGCGCGCCTGGCGATGCGGGAGGGCGACCTCGCGGCGGCGATGACCGCGCTCGACGACGGCCGGTCCCGCGACCGGGGGTACGCGTTGCGCGGCCGGCGCGCCGACTACCACTCGGTGTTCCTCGCCGGACTGTCGTTGGAGGCGGGGGAGCTGCGCCGGGTGACCGCGCTGCTGACCGAGCTGCGGGCGCAGTCGCGGCTGTCCCCGCTGACCGTGCCCGGTATCGCGTTCCACCTGGCCTGCCGCAGCGACGACCGGACCCGGGCGGCGGCCCTGCTCTCCGAGGTGATCGACGTCCTCGCGCGGCAGCCGTGGCGCAGCGGCGACCAGGCACACGATCTGCTGTCCGCCGCCCTGTACGCGGGCCTGCCCCTCGACGACGTCAAGAAGCTCGCGACCGCGCTGCTCGACGGCCAGATCTTCGACGACTGGCGCACGTTGGTGCAGGCGCAGCTGGCCGAGGTGGCCGGGCACACCGACACCGCCCTGCGCGGCTACCAGGCCGTCCGCGACTCCGTCGTGCTGCCGCCCAGCGTGCGGGGGACGGCGTACACGCTGGCGGCCCGGTGCCTGCTCGCGCTCGGCCGGACCGGACCGGCGGCCGAGGCGGCCGATGCCGGCGCGCAGCTGCTGCGCCGATGGGGCGGCTGGCGGGTGGCCCAGCTCGACCAGGTCCGCGCACAGCTCGGTCTCGCCCCGGCTCACGAACGGGACGAGGTCACGGGTGCGGGTGCGTTGACCCCGCGGGAACGCGAGGTCGCCCTGCTCGTCGCGGAGGGGCTGACCAACGCCGAACTGGCCCGGCGGCTGTACATCTCACCGAAGACGGCCGCCGTGCACGTGTCGAACATCCTGCACAAGCTGGGGGTTTCGTCGCGTACGGAGGTGGCGGGCGCGCTGTCCCGTTAGCCCTACTCGGTACGCAGGACGGTGAACGCCTCGGCCAGGCGGCCGTCGGGCAGGCCGAGATTGCGGGCGGTCTCGCCGAGGCGTTCCCGCATGAACTTGTCCAGCTCGGCCATGTGCGTCGTCTGCGTGGCGTGCGCCCGCAACGCGGCCAGCTTGCGGTCGTAGCTGTCGGTGATGTCCACCGCGTGATCCGGGTTCGGCCCGCCGGAGTACCAGACCTCGCGTACCACCCAGGGGTCGAGGCCGAGATCCATGTGCGCGAACTCGTTGCGGGCGTCCGGGTAGATCGCGCAGGTCGTCGCCTCGCCCACGGCCAGGTGGTCGGGGTGGTTCGGGCCGGCGAAACGGTCCCAGCGCCGCAGCGGCGAACTGGTCAGGATGCGGTCGGGCCGGTACCGCCGGATCGCGGCGACGATCTCCTTGCGCAGCTCCAGGGACGGCGTCACCGAACCGTCGAAGTAGCCCTCAAGGAACTCCACCCGGGTCACGCCCACCGCCGCGGCCGCGGCGCGCTGCTCGGCCTCGCGCAGCACCGGCATCTGGTCACGCGGCGTCTGGTCGAAGCCGCCGGCGTCGCCGCGCGTGACGAGCACGTAGGAGACCTCGATGCCGGCCGCGACCCAGCTCGCCACGGTCCCGGCCGAGCCGAAGTCGACGTCGTCGGGGTGGGCGAAGACACACAACACGCGCTGGGCGTCGGAGATCGGGGTCACGGAAGGCGGAAACGTCATGGAACTCACGATACCCAACGATCTTGCCGGCCCGCCGCCGTGATTAGCGCTCCCACGGTCTGGGTATGCCGGGGTCAGCCGTACAAGGAGGAACGATGATTATCCTGGGCCTGATTCTGTTGATCGTGGGCTGGCTCGTCCACATCTCCATTCTGGAGACCATCGGCGTCATTCTGCTCATCATCGGCGCCGTGCTCTGGGTCCTCGGCGCGGTCGGCCGCCCGCTCGCCGGACGCCGCCATTACTGGTAATCCCCCTGAGTAACACTCAGCCGTTCGGGCCGGCACCGTCCTTGATGCGCAACACGTCATCGATGGTGTCGGCCTCGCCGGCTTTCTTGTCGTCCCGATAGCGCAGGACGCGGGCGAAACGCAGTGCCACTCCGCCCGGATAGCGGGGACTCGTCTGCACCCCGTCGAAGGCGATCTCGACGACCTGTTCCGGGCGCACGGTGACGACCCAATCGCCTTTGTCCACCGCGAGTCGCTGGAAACGCTCGGTCTGCCAGCGCAGCATCTCGTCGGTGAGTCCCTTGAACGTCTTGCCCAGCATCACGAATCCGCCCGTACGCGGATCGCGCGCGCCCAGGTGGAGATTGGACAGCCAGCCCTTGCGCCGGCCGTGGCCCCATTCGACGGCCAGCACGACGAGGTCCAGGGTGTGCCGCGGCTTGACCTTGACCCAGGCCCCGCCCCGCCGGCCCACGTCGTAGGGCGCGTCGACGGCCTTGAGCACGAGACCCTCGTGTCCCGCCCGAACCGCCTGGGCGAACGCGTCCGTCGCCGCCTCGGCCGAGCCGACGGGGGTCCGGCCGATCACCATCGGGGCCGGCACGGTCTCCGCCAGGGCGTGCCAGCGCCGGTGCCCGGGTTCGTCGATCAGATTCTCGCCGTCGACCCGCAGCAGATCGAAGAAGTACGCCGACAGCCCGCTGTCCGCGCCGGTACGCGTAGCCGCCAGGCTGGCCGTCACCTGGAAGGGCATGGGCCGCCCGGCGGGGTCGAACGCGATCGCCTCCCCGTCGAGGACGAGTTCGGCCTGGGGGAGCGCCCGCACGACCGTCACGATGTCCGGCAGCCGTCCGGTGATGTCGTCGAGGCTGCGGCTGAAGATCGCCACCTCGTCCCCGGACTTGTGCACCTGTACGCGTACGCCGTCGAGCTTCACGTCGGCCATGGCGGGCGTCCCGGTGACGGCGAGCGCCTCCTCCACCGTGGCGGCGGCCTGGGCCAGCATCGGGGCCAGTGGCCGGCCGACCTGGACCGAGAACTCCGCCAGGGCCGGGGCACCGCCGGTCAGGGCGGCGGCCGCCACCACGGCCAGGTCGCCGGAGAGCAGCAGGGCCCGGCGGACGGTGGCGGGCTCGATCCCGGCGGCCTTCGCGACCGCGTCGGCGAGGATGCCCGCGAGCGCGCCCTGGCGTACCTCGCCGGTGAACAGGCCGCGCAGGAGCAACTGCTCCGCCGCGGTCGCCGCGCCGAACAGGGCGTGCAGCTCCTGTCTGCGGCGGGCCTGCGAACCGGCGCCCGAGACAGCCGCCAGCCGGTCGACGGCCTCGGCGACGTCCGTGACCGTCAGCGTCGGCTGCTCGGCCGGCGGGGGCACCTGCGTCAGGCTCGCCCAGCCGACCCCGGTCTGCCGCCGGCGCAGCTCCCCGGCCAGGAAAGCGGCGCCGGGCTCGGCCTCGGCCGGGGAGAAGCCGCGCAGCGTGGCGGCGAGCAGGTCGATCTTGGCCTTCCGGCCGGAGGTCGCCGCCACCGCGGCCGAGGTCGCCGCCACATCCGCGAACAACATGCGGTCATCGTCCCAAACAGGTACGACATCGACCCCCGAAACAGCGGCGACGGCTCAGCCGCGGAACTCCGCGATGAGGGCCGCCTCGCGCTCGGGCGACAGGCCCGCCTTGCGTACGCGGTCCAGCCCGGTCGCGTGCTCCCATGCGAGCACGTCCGCGGCGACGTCCGACCGGGGCCGGTGGCGCATCCCGGCCTCCACGGCGGCCCGCCCGGTACGCGCCGACCAGCCCTCGTAGCCCGGCTCCCACACCCACATGGCGATCGAGTCGGCCCCCATGTACTGGCCGACCTTCTTCTCGACGAGCCACTCCGCCGGTACGCGTACCACTTCGCCGGTGTGGCCGCCGAGCTCGCGGGCCAGGTCGATCCATTCGTCGAACGGGAACGTCGGGCCGACCGTGTCGAACGTGCCGGCCACGCCGTCCCGGCCGGAGTTGATCAGGAAGAGGGCGAGATCCCGGACGTCGATGACCTGCGAAGGCGCGTCAGGGGTGTCGGGGACGAGCATCGGCGTCTCCGGCGAGCGGGCCGCCCGCGCGACCCAGGCGCCCGAACGGTCGCTGGTGTCGCCGGGGCCGCCGATCAGGCCGGCGCGTGCGATGAGCAGCCGGTCGCCGAGCACCTCGGCCGACGCCTGCTCGCACGCGACCTTGGCCGGGCCGTAGTCCTCGCGGCCGGCCTCGTCCCCGGTGAACGGCGCGAACAGCGGCGTGGACTCGTCGGCACCCACCTGCGAATAGTCCGCGTACGCGTTCACGGAGGACACGTAGCTCCAGTGCTTCGCGCGCGAGCCGAGCGCGGCCAGGGCGTCGCGGACGAAGCGCGGCTGCCAGCTGACCTCGACGACGGTGTCCCACTCGCGGTCCTTCACCGCGTCGTAGGCGGCGGGATCGGTGCGATCCGCGGCGATCAGGGTGGCACCCGGCGCCACGGCCCCGCTCTCGCCGCGGGCCAGGCAGGTCACGGTGTGCCCCTGCGCGAGGGCTTGGGTGGCGACCTCACGACCGACGAACGCGGTTCCGCCCAGTACCAGAATGTCCATGCGGTCACTCAATCACCGGGCCCCCGGACGGCCAACTTTTTTCTCTGTCAGCAGATGAGGCCTGCTCGGTTCAGCGGATGAGGCGCAGCACGTCCGGCAGGTCGTCGACCACGTCCGCAGGGATCTCCGGGTCCGCGTTCACCCGGTGGCGCCCGCTGCCGGGCCAGCCGGCGTTCGTGACCAGCACCGGCCGCATCCCCGCGGCCCGCGCGCCCTGATGCTCGTGCCCGCCGCCGTCACCCACGTACCAGCACTCGCCCGCCGCGACGCCGAGCCGGGCGGCCACCGTCGCGTACAGGTGCGCGTCCGGCTTGCGGCGCCGTTCGCTCCACGAGAAGACCGGGGCGTCGATGTACGCGCAGAAGGCGTTGGCCGGCCAGTTCTCGACCAGTTCGCTGGAGCAGTCGCTGATGAGACCGATCCGGAAACCCTTGCTGCGCAACGTCTCCAGCGTCTCGACCGCACCCGGCCGGGGTCGCTGGACGCGGCGCGCGCCGGCGTAGTGGACCGCCACCGCGGCGTCGAGCGCCTCGGGCGACGGCGTGACGCCGCACCGGGCCGCCATCACGGCCAGCGTCGAACGCGTGTCGCCGAGCGCGCCGACGATCCGCTCGCCGAAGCTGCCGCTCATGGCCGTCCAGAACGCCGCCGCCGGTACGCCGAGCGCGGCGGCCGTCGCCGTGAACGTGTCCCGCCGCTCGTCCTCGGCGGCGGGATCGGTGAGCGTGGCGAAGTAGTCGAAGACCACCGCCCGCATGACGCTACTGGCCGAGTAGCGTACGGATGCGGTCGGCGCCCACGGCGAGCAGCAGGGTGGGCAGGCGGGGGCCTGTGTCCCGGCCGACGATCAGGTGGTAGAGCAGGGCGAAGAACTCCCGCTGCGCCACCTTCAGCTCCGGCGTCGGCTTGACGTCGAGGGGCAGCCCGAGCTGCCGCTTGGGTACGCCGTAGACGAGCGAGGTCAGACCCTCCAGCGACCAGTGGTCGTCGAGGCCCTCGGCCAGCATCCGCAACGATTCCCGGCGGTGGTCGTCCAGCGTGGACAGCAGCTCGGCGTCCGGCTCGGCGCGCACCTGCGTACGCTGCTCGGCCGGCACCTGCGTCAGGATCCAGCGCTCGGCGCAGTCCAGGCGCGGCCGGGCCTCGTCCAGCGAGGCGAGCGGGTCGGCGGGGTCGAGGTCGCTGAGGATCCGGTAGGTCTGCACCTCGTTGCCGGCCGTGATGTCCACGATGGACGCCAGTGTCCGGTAGGGCAGCGGATGCGGGGTCAGCGGCAGCTTCCCGGCGCTCACGGTCTCGGTCGCCCGCTGGTACGCGAAACCGTCGGCGGCGTTGACCGAGCCGTCGGCGACCCGGCGCGACAGCGCGTCCCACTCGTCGTACATGCGCTGGATCTCGGCGTCGAAGGCCACCTTGAACGACTGGTTCGGGCGGCGGCGCGCGTACAGCCAGCGGAGCAGGGGCGGCTCCATGATCTCCAACGCGTCGGACGCCGTCGGTACGCCGCCCTTCGAGCTGGACATCTTGGCCATGCCGGCGATGCCGACGAAGGCGTACATGGGGCCGATCGGCGGCTCGGCGTCGAACACCTCGCGCACGATCTGACCGCCCACGACGAACGACGAGCCCGGCGAGGAATGGTCGACGCCGGACGGCTCGAACACCACGCCCTCGTACGCCCACCGCATCGGCCAGTCGACCTTCCAGACCAGCTTGCCGCGTGTGTGCTCGCTGAGCAGCACGGTCTCGGTGTGCCCGCAGGCGGTGCAGGTGTAGCTCAGCGCCGTCGTCTCGTCGTCGTACGCCGTGACGGTCGTGAGGTCCTTGTCGCAGTTCGCGCAGTACGGCTTGTAGGGGAAGTAGCCGGCCGCCGACCCGCCGTCGTCCTCGTCCGCCGCGCCGGAGCCCTCCGCAGCGGCCGCCTCGTCGGCGTCCTCGGTCTCGGCCGCCGCGACCTTGGTCCGGTAGCGGCCCAGCACCTCGTCGATCTTGGCGCGCTCGCGCATGGCCAGCAGGACCTGCTCGCGGTACGCGCCGGCGGTGTACTTCTCCGTCTGGCTGATCGCGTGCACCTCGATGCCGAGCCGGGCCATCGCCTCGATCATCGGCTGCTTGAAGTGCTCGGCCCAGCTCGCGTACGCGCTGCCGGGCGGGGCGGGGACGCTGGTGAGCGGCTTGCCGATGTGCTCTTCCCAGCCCAGGTCGTCGACGCCGGCGCCCACCGGGACCTTCCGGTACCGGTCGAAGTCATCCCACGACAGCACGTGTACGCAGTCGTACCCGCGCCGGCGGATCTCGTCCGCGACCAGGTGCGGGGTCATGACCTCGCGAAGGTTGCCGAGGTGGATCGGGCCCGAGGGGCTGAGCCCCGAGGCGCACACGATCGTCTTGCCGGGTGCCCGTCGCTCGGCCTCGGCGATGACCTCGTCGGCGAAGCGGGAGACCCAGTCGCCCTGCTGCTCGGTGCTCTGCGTCACAATCATTTCCCCTGTTCCGGCGGCCAATAAGGAGATTACAGGGCCGCCCGAACCGGTTTATGGGCAGTAGTCGGTCCAGGTGTCGCCGGGCGCGCACAAGATCATGAAGAACGGCGTCGGCCGCCGGTGAGGCCGCACGACGGCGGCGCCGTCAACATCGACGTAGTGAACGTTGTTGCAACACCGTCTCGGTCCCTGAAGATCAGCTGTTAAATCGTTACATTGACCGATTGCGACGTCCCACCTTCAGGCCGCACACTCACTCGCACATCCCCAATGGACGGTCGCGGGTGAGAGGGGTCCCCCCATGCCTCGTACGCTCAATGCTGCAAACGTTTCCAGCATGCCCCGACCAGCCATCGGGCCAGGTCGCCGGGTGCGCTTCACGGTGCTCGCCACGGCCGTGCTCCTGCTCCTGATGACGGCCACGCCGGATCCGGTGACGGTGTTCGGCGACCCCGGGCCGGTGTCTCTCTCCTGGTTGTGGTCGTGGTTGCCGGCGCCGGCGTTTGCGGGTGGTGGGCATCCGAGTGGTCCGGTGCAGGAGGCGGGTTCGGCGGCGGGCCGGTCGCATTATGTGGGTTATGAGCAGACGAAGGCGTCGGGTGGCGCGGGCCGGGCTCCGTCTTCGTCGGTTGCGGTTGCTGATCCGTCGCGTACGCGGAAGAAGGAGACCACGACGGGCGCCGCTCGCGGCGATGGAAGCTTCTCCGCGGGTAAGAGCACCCGAGTGGCGAGTGCGTCCTCAGCCACGTCGGATGTGTTCAAGAACCCGGACGGGACCTATACGCGGCAGGTGTCGCAGTCGGCGGTGAACTTTCAGGCTTCGGATGGTTCGTGGCAGCCGATCGATGCGGCCCTGGTGTCGGACAAGGGCCGGTTGAAGCAGAAGGCCAACGGTCTGGGTTTGTCGCTCGCCTCGCGGGCGGATGATGCGTCGTTGGTGTCGGCGACGGTGGGTGGTGCCGGGTTCGGCTACTCCCTCAACGGCGCTTCGCCGGTCGCTGGTCAGTCAGACGGTGACTATTCGGTGCGGTACCCGCAGGCTCTGGCGGATACGGATCTGGTGGTTCGGTCGCGGGATACGGGTATCGAGGAGTCGTTGATCCTTCAGCGTCCGTCGGCGGCGCATGAGTGGACGTTCTCCCTCAACCTCAACGGTTTGACGCCTTCGCTCGACGCGAGCGGCGGTGTCCTGTTGAAGGATGCTGCGGGGAAGGTGCAGGGGCGGATCCCGCCGGGTTTGATGCACGACTCGCACTTCGACGCCAAGTCGGGTGACTTCACGAC
>NZ_AUAX01000052.1 GCF_000428945.1 Hamadaea tsunoensis DSM 44101
GAGCCACCGGTGATGGCCGGACGGCTTGGCATGATCCACAGCGGTAGGGATGTAGAAGATCGGCCTGTAATGACATCTCAACCGCAATGGATCGAGGGAACAGGCCCGAAAATACATCCCAGCCGCGAACGATCACCGGCAAGCCGGCCCGCCCCAACCGCCATCTCGGACAGTCGCGACAAAGTCAGGGCTGGCACAGACCGGGCGGGGTTGAGGTTGGAACGGTGACCGAACCGCGGTGGATGATGCGTCGCCCCACTCAGGTGGCAGTGGAGTCCCCGGAGCGCAGCGACAGGGGCGCAACGGTCTCCCGCGGGAGGAGCGGAGGTGAGATCGACGAACCCGGGACAAAGGACTTTAAAGACCTTGAATTTAGCGGGCTACCCCCGGACCACCTGGCGGAAGGACGCGTAGTGGTCGTCGGTGTAGTAGATGTCGCCGGCGGTGCCGGTGATGAGGCGGCGGGCGCCGCGGTCCTTGGAGCCCGGGGTCACCACCGTGTACTCGTGGTAGTAGCCGCGCGGCCGCTGGGGCAGCAGCTTCTCGTTGTTGGAGAACACGATCCCGTCCCGCGAGTACGGGTACGGGCCGCCCTTGTCGATCAGGGCGAGCGTCTGGCGGGCCTCCGCGGGCAGTTCCGTCTCCCGCACGGTACGCAGTCCGGACACCGGCGTCGCCGCCCCGGCCGAGGTGGACGCCGCGACCGACGGGGACGAAGCCGGGGAGGCCGCGTGCCGGCTGCCCGCGTACAGGCCGAGAAGCGTGGCCAGCACGACGATCACCACCGCCCCGGCCGCCGCCAGGATCATCAGTTGCTGCCGGGTGCGGTTCGCCATCCGCGCAGTGTGCCATGCCCGGCCCTGCGGACCGCGGGGTCGACCGTCCACGACAGAATGTCGCGGTGAGCATCCGCCTGCGCTATGCCGTCTTCGCCGCCACCCTGGCGCTGGCCGGCTCGGCGTACCTGGCGGGCGCCCTGGTCAGCGGGGATCCGGCGCCCACGCTGCGGACGGACGGGCTCGGTTCGACCAGCACCGCCTTCCGGATCGGGCTGCTGCTGTGGTTCCTGGCCGGGGCGGCGCTGGCGTTCTTCTGGTGGCGGCGCGGGCGTACCCGGGCGGCGATCCTGCTCGGCCCGCTGTGGGCGGTCCCGCTGTGGTTCGCTCCCCCGCTGGCCAGCCGGGACGTCTACGCGTACGCGTGCCAGGGTGCGATCTGGCTCGACGGCCGGGACCCGTACAGCACGGGGGTCGCCGACGGCGGCTGCGCCTGGGTGTCCTCGGTGCCGGAGCTGTGGTGGCACAACCCGGCGCCGTACGGGCCGCTGGCGATCGCGGTGAGCGGCGCGGCCGTCGCCCTGGCGCGCGCGGTGACCTCGGATCAGGCGGCGCAGCTCGCGGTCGCGCTGGCGGCCCTGCGCCTGGCCGCCGCGGCCGGCCTGGGCCTCGTGGTCTGGGGCGCCGTACGCCTCGCCCGCGACGCGCGCGGCGCGCTCTGGCTGGGAGTGGCGTCGCCACTGGTCGCGGTGCACGTGATCTCGGGCGCGCACAACGACGCGCTGATGGCGGGCCTGGTGGTGGCGGGGCTCGCGGTCGCGCGTTCGACGACCACCCGGCCGACGGTGCTGCGCGCGCTCGGCGCCGGCGCCCTCGTCGCGGCGGCCTGCGCGGTCAAGATCACCGCGCTGCCCGTGCTCGCGTTCGCCCTGCTCCTGCTGCCCTACTGGCGGCTGCGGCTGATCTCCGCGGTCGGCGCGCTCGCCGCCTTCGCCGGCCTCACCGCCGCCACCGGCCTCGGCTTCGGCTGGCTCGCCGCCCTGCGAGGCACCGGCGAGTTGCAGCAATGGACCTCGATCCCGACCGGCGTCGGGATGGCCGTCGGCTACCTGCTGCGCGCGCTCGGGCACCCCGGCGCGATGTCCGCGTGCGTCACCACCGCCCGCGCGCTCGGCTTCGCCGCCATCGCCGTCATCGGCCTGTACGCCCTGCGGCGCGCCTGGTTCGGCCCGCCGCGCCTGATCGTGGCGGCCTGCGGCTGGGTACTGCTGGCCCTGGCCCTGCTCGGCCCCGTCTTCTACCCGTGGTACGCGCTGACGGCGCTGGCCGTGCTCGCCTGCGCGGTCAGTTCGTGGGCGCGCCCGCTGGCCCTGCTGGTCGTGGTGCTGACCTTCCTGGTGCTGCCGAACGGCCTCGGGATCGCCGTCCTGACCAAGGGGCCGGGGGCGTTCCTCGACCTCGCGATCGTCATCGGCCTGGCCGTCTGGGCGGTCCGCTCGGCCGCAGCCGGGTCCAGAGCACCAGCGTGACCAGCACGAGCGCGAAACCGAACAGCAGATCCTCCACCGGCGCGTACGCGATGCGCAGGCCGAGGATCCGGGCGGGATCGTAGACGACGACGTTCCACCCGGTCAGGATCCCGTTCGACAGCAGCTGGAACACGAACACGATCGGGTACGCCGCCCAGAAGACGACCCCCAGCACCAGCCGCGTACGCAGCACGAACACGTCGAGCACGACGGCTGCCAGGACGGCGGCGGCCGCCGTGAAGGTGTAGCTCACCGGCGTAGCACCGTGCGGACGGCCTCGTAGCCGAGGATCGCGCACACCGGCACCACCACGAAGAAGAGGACTTCCTCGATCGGCAGGCCCGCGACGCGTACGCCCAGGATCCGCGCGGCGTCGAAGGTCCACCAGCCGGAGTGGACCGCGAAGAGGTCCCACACCAGGAAGACGGCCGCGACGGGCGCGACGGTGAGCGCCAGACGGCGGACCTGGCGCAGCACGCCGACCTTGAGCACCGGTTCCAGCCACACCGCGCAGAGCAGGCAGCCGGCCAGCACCGCGAGGTAGGTGAACCGGGCCACCTAGAACGCGAGCGCCTGCGCGCGGCGCTTGACCTCGCGGGCCAGGTCGCCGCCCAGCGCGCGGGCGGGCGTGCCCGGAAGGGTGTCGTCGGCGGTGTACAGCCACCGCAGCGCCTCTTCGTCGTTGTACCCGGCGTCGCGCAGCAACGTCAGGACGCCGGGGAGGTGCTTGAGCACGATGTCGTTCGCCACGAGTTCGGCGGGCACCCGCAGGACGCCGTCCCGGCGGACCGCGAGCAGGCCGCCTTCCTTGCGCCACTGGTGCACCTTCGTGATCGGTACGCCGAGGCGCTCGGCCAGGTCCGGCAGGGTCACCCAGTCGGCGACGGCGGGCTCGACGGCGGCCGCGGTGTCGGAGACGTAGTCAGTCACGGGTACCACGATCGCACATTTCCGTCCGTCGAGAACGTGAGGAGCTGAAGTGAACCCCGTGCGGGCAGTGTTGCGAGAAGTGGCCGGCGCCTGGCGTTCCCTGCGCTACGACCTGTCGCAGCGGGGCGGCCGGCGGCCGGCCGATCCCGATCACGCCGAGGTCGCCCGGCGGGCCCCGAACGCGGTGGCGCCGCCCCGGCCCGGCTCGCGTACGCGCCAGCGGCTCGTGCTCGGCGCGGCCGGCCTCGTCCTGCTGGTCCTCGCCGCCGGCGGGGTGACCGCGATGGTGGCCGGCCTGCACGCGCTGCTCGAACCCGGTACGCCGCCCGCCGCCCTGCCCGCGCATGCCGCCCCGGTGCCGTCGCCCACCACGGTGACGGTGCTCCTGCCGGCCAGCGCCGCGCCGCCGTCCCCCAACTCGGCGGTCGTCCGCCGTTCGGGCACACCGTCGGCCACGGCGCACCCGGGACCGAGCCGGTCGACGCGCCCGCCGGTGCCGACCCCGGCGCCCGGACCGACGTGCGGCTGCGCCACGCCGCCGAGTCCGCGTACGTCGGCGACGCCGTCGGCCTCCCCGTCGCCGTCCCCGTCACCGAGCCCGACCTCGTCCGACGAGCCGACCCCGGGACCGACGAACGGACCGGCCACGGGCCTGCGTGGCGGCACGGACCTGGGCGGTACGCCATGATCCGGCCCGCCGACTGCCCGATACCCCGGTCGCTGACTTAGACTGCACGCCGATGGACACTCAGGTCGCCGACAATCTGCTCGGCTCACTCGTCGACGGGCGCTACCGCATCCGCGGTCGGATCGCGCGTGGCGGAATGGCGACCGTCTACACGGCGGTCGACGAGCGCCTGGAGCGCACGGTCGCGCTCAAGATCATTCACCCGGGGCAGAAGCGCGACCCGCACTTCGTCGAGCGCTTCACCGACGAGGCGAAGACTATCGCCCGGCTGACCCACCCGAACGTGGTGGCCGTCTACGACCAGGGCCTGCACAACGGCCTGCCGTACCTCGTCATGGAGTACGTGCGCGGGCGTACGCTGCGCGACATCCTGGCCGAACGGCGCCGGCTCACCCCGACCGAGGCGCTCGCCGTGCTGGAGCAGATGCTCGCCGCGATCGCCACCGCCCACCGGGCCGGCCTGGTGCACCGGGACGTCAAGCCGGAGAACGTGCTCATCGCCGAGGCGCCCGGCGGCTCCGCCGAACTCGTCGACGCCGTCGTCAAGGTGGCCGACTTCGGGCTCGCCCGGGCCGTCGAGGCCAGCGCCGAGGACGGCGGGCAGCTCATGGCGACCGTCGCTTACGTGGCGCCGGAGCTGGTCACCACCGGCTACGCCGACCCCCGTTCCGACGTGTACGCCGCCGGCATCGTGCTGTTCGAGATGCTCACCGGCCGGGTGCCCTACGACGGCGACCGCCCGGTGGACATCGCCTGGCAGCACGTCGACCGGGACGTGCCGGCGCCGTCCCGCGTACAGGCGGGGCTGCCGCCGGCCCTCGACGAACTGGTCGGCCGGGCCACCCGGCGCGATCCGGCCGGCCGCCCCACCGACGCGGGCGCCTTCCTCACCGAGGTGCAGCAGTCCCGCGAGGCGCTCGCCGCCGCGGCCGCCCGGGCCCGGCCGTCCGCCCAGCCGACGGTCGTCGTCGGACAGGTGACGCCGTCGGCCCGCCCGTCCTGGGCGCGGCTGCCCTCACCGGGCGCCCCCGCCGGCGGCCGCGGCCGGGTGCCGCAGCAGCCCGCGTACGAGGAGGAGCCGACCCTCGTCGACAAGGCCCGCCTCGCGTACCGGCGGACGAAGGCCGATCCCCGGGGGCGCATGGCGCTCACCGCCGGACTGGTCGTCCTCGGCCTGGTCGCGGTGGTCGCCGTGTGGTGGTTCGGCTTCGGCCGGTACGCACCGGCCCCCAACCTGGCCGGCCTCGACCGCGCGTCGGCGACGGCGCGCGCGCAGGACGCCGGCTTCACCATCCACTTCGGGCCGGGCCGCAACAGCGAGACGGTCGGCCGGGACATCGTGCTCGACCAGAACCCGCCGGCCGGCAACCGGATCGTCAAGGGCAGCGACGTGACCGTGACCCTGTCCCTGGGGCCGGAGCGCTACCTCGTGCCCGACGTCGTCGGCAAGAGCTGGGAACTGGCCAGCGCCGACATCACCGCGCTGAAGCTGAAGGCGGTCAAGGGCACGTCCCGCTACGACGACAACGCACCGGTCAACACCGTGCTCGCCACGACGCCGCCGAAGGACACCGAGCTCAAGCCGGGCGAGACCGTCACGGTCATCCTCAGCAAGGGCAAGGCGCCGCTGACCGTACCCAACGTGACCGGCATCGACCAGGCCACGGCCCGGGCGCAGCTGGAGGGCATGGGCCTGGTGGTGGCGATCGTCTACAAGCAGTCCGACAAGCCGAACGGCCAGGTCATCGACCAGGATCCGGCCAACGGCGCGGGCGCGGAGAAGAACCAGACGATCACCCTGACGGTGAGCGAGAACCCCAACACCCAGCAGATGCCCGACGTCAACAACCGGGGCTGCACCGACGGCAAGAACTACCTGCAGAGCCTGGGCTACCAGGTCCAGATCGACTCGCAGATCGGCGAGAACGGCTGGGTCCGCGACCAGAACCCGAAGGCCGGCCAGCCGGTCACGCCCGGCCAGGTCGTCGTGATCAAGTGCGGCGTCTTCTGATGGGCGACTTCTTCGGGGGCCACGCTCCGGCGGCGGGGGGCCTGGCCAAGGGCGCCCTCGCGTACGCCGACCGGGTGGGGGCCCGCTCGGTCCAGGTGTACATCGGCAATCCGCGCGGCTGGGCGCGTACGGCGGGCGATCCGCGGCAGGACGAGGCGTTCGCGGCCGGCTGCGCCGAGCGGGGCATCCCGGCGTTCGTCCACGCCCCGCTGCTGACCAACCTCGGCTCCCCCACCCCGGAGACGGTCGAGAACTCGGCCCAGGCGCTGGCGCACTGCCTGAACCGGGGCCGGGAGATCGGCGCCGAGGGCGTGGTGTTCCACGCCGGCAGCGCCGTCGACGCCGCCCACACCGACCAGGCCTGGCGCCAGGTACGCGAGGCCCTGCTGCCGGTCCTCGACGAGGCGCAGCGGGCCGGCGGCCCGCGGCTGCTGGTGGAGCCCTCGGCCGGGGGCGGGCGTTCGCTGGCCTCCCGGGTGGAGCACCTGGCCGACTACTTCACGGCCGTCGACGAGCACCCCTGGCTGGGGGTCTGCTTCGACACCTGCCACGCCATGTCCGCGGGGCACGATCTCGGCCGCCCCGGCGGCATGACCGAGACCCTCGACGCGCTCGTCGCGGCGGTCGGCGCGGATCGGCTGCTGCTGGTGCACGCCAACGATTCCAAGGACCCCGCGGGCTCGACCCGGGACCGCCACGAGAATCTCGGCAAGGGCACGATCGGGCTGGCGGCGTTCGGCGAGATGCTGGCGCACCCGGCGGTCACGGGCAAGCCGGTGATCGTCGAGACGCCGGGCGACGGGCACGCGGATGATCTTCTCGCTCTCCGCCAGGTGGCTGTTGTACCGGTCACACACCTTGCGTGAGCTGCTGATTTAGGGCAACCTTACTGAGGCATGGCTAACCAGCCGCCCCCTCGGGAAGGACCCCTCCACGTGTACGCGTGCATCTGCAACCGGGTGAGTGAGGACGAAGTCCACACGGCGATCCGCTGCGGCGCGCACGATCTCGAGCAGATCGGCGATGCCTGTGAAGCGGGGACCAACTGCTTCACCTGCCACGACCGCCTTCGCGAGATCATCGAGGAACACTTCGCTCCGGCCCTCTGAGGCTTCCCGGCCCAGCACACAGGGCTCAGCATGCAAGGCCCCGTGACACGCGCGTTAGTCGAGCCTTAGTCGGGCCGAAATTTCGGACATTCGGCGTACATTGCCTCCGTCATCCATCGTTTCGGAGGTCTCCCGCCATGCAAGGCGACGCCCGCGTCATCGAATTCCTCAACGAGCAGCTCACGGCCGAGCTGACGGCCATCAACCAGTACTGGCTGCACTACCGCATGCAGGAGAACTGGGGCTTCACCAAGCTGGCGAAGTACACCCGGTACGAGTCGATCGACGAGATGAAGCACGCCGACCGCCTCGCCGAGCGCATCCTCTTCCTGGAGGGGCTGCCCAACTTCCAGAAGCTGAGCCCGCTGCGCATCGGCGAGACGGTGCCGGAGCAGTTCCGCTGCGACATGAAGATCGAGCAGGAGGCGATCGACCGGCTGCGCCGGGGGATCGAGTACATGCGCTCGGTCGGCGACGTGACCTCGGCCAACATCTTCGAGGAGATCCTCAAGGACGAGGAGCACCACATCGACTACCTGGAGACCCAGCTCGACCTCATCGAGAAGCTCGGCGAGCAGCTCTACCTGCAGAACGTCACCGAGCACCCCGAGGCGGACGAGTAAAGAGCTTCTACGAGAGAAGCCCTTCCAGGACGTCGGCGGCGCGGTCGGCGCCGTCGTCGTCCAGGTCCAGGTGCGTGATCAGGCGCAGCTTCCGGGCCCCCATCGGCGAGGCCAGCAGCCCCTGCTCGGCGGCGGCCTTGGCCAGCCCGGCGGCGTCGTACGCGGTCTTCGTCAGGTCCAGCAGGACGAGATTGGTCCGCACCCGGCCGGGATCCACGACGCCCAGAGGGGCAAGCCGCTCGGCGATCCGCTTCGCGCGTACGTGGTCGTCGGCCAGGCGGTCGATGTTGTGCTCCAGCGCGTAGAGGCCGGCCGCCGCGAGGATGCCGACCTGGCGCATGCCGCCGCCGAGCCGCTTGCGGACGACGCGGGCCCGCGCGATCTTCTCGGCCGACCCGACGACCAGCGACCCGACCGGCGCGCCCAGCCCCTTCGAGAGGCACACGCTCAGCGTGTCGAACAGCTGCCCATAGGTACGCAGGGAGATCCCCTCGGCCACGCTCGCGTGCCAGATCCGGGCGCCGTCGCAGTGCAGTGCGATCCCGGCGTCGTCGGCGATGCCGCGCAGGGCCTGGAGGTCGGCGTACGGGAGGATCACGCCGCCCGCCTTGTTGTGGGTCTGCTCGACGGCGATGGCCTTCGTCGGCACGGTGAAACCGCCGGCCGGAGTGATCATCGAGCCGATCAGCGCCGGATCGAGCGCGCCGTCCGCCGGCGACCAGGTACGCGACGAGATCCCCCCGTACGCGGCCGCCGCCCCCATCTCGTACAGGACGATGTGGGCCTCGCCGTCGCAGAGGACCTCGTTGCCCGGCGGCACGAGCACCTGCAGGCAGATCTGGTTGGCCATGGTGCCGGAGGGGGCGAACAGGGCCGCCTCGTGGCCGAACCGTTCGGCGACCCGGCGTTCCAGCTCCAGGACGGTCGGGTCGTCGCCGAAGACGTCGTCGCCGACCTCGGCCGAGGCCATGGCGGCGCGCATCTCCGGCGACGGCTTGGTGACCGTGTCCGAGCGCATGTCGACGATGTGCATGGCAGCTAGCCTGCCATCTCGATCACTTGCGCAAAACCTCAACCGCTATCGGCTCGGCCACACGTGTGTGCGCCGAACGTGATTGCGGATGCCCGCATTCCGCAAGGCAGCTCAACCGCTATCGGCTCGGCCACACGTGTGTGCGCCGAACGTGATTGCGGATGCCCGCATTCCGCAAGGCAGCTCAGCCTCGCAGCATCTCGGCGACGAGGAAGGCGAGTTCGAGGGACTGCTGGGTGTTCAGGCGCGGGTCGCACGCGGTCTCGTACCGGTCGGGCAGGTCGGCGTCCTCGATCGCCTGCGCGCCGCCGAGGCACTCGGTGACGTCCTCGCCGGTCAGCTCGATGTGGATGCCGCCCGGGTGGGTGCCGAGCATCTTGTGCACCTCGAAGTAGCCGAGCACCTCGTCGACGATCCGGTCGAAGTGCCGGGTCTTGTAGCCGTTCGAGGACTCGTGCGTGTTGCCGTGCATCGGGTCGCACTGCCAGACGACCTTGGCGCCCGCGTCGCGTACGGCCTCGACGATGCCGGGCAGCGCGTCGCGTACGTGCTGGTTGCCCATGCGACAGGTCAGCAGGAGACGGCCCGGGATGTTCTCCGGGTTCAGCCGCTCGCACAGCTCCAGGACCTCGCCGAGCGGGATCTTGTGGTCGATCTTCACGCCGATCGGGTTCGCGATCCGGGAGATGAAGTCCAGGTGGGCGCCGTCCATCTGCCGGGTGCGGTTGCCGACCCACAGCAGGTGCCCCGACAGCCCGTACGCCTTCCCGTCGGCGATCCGGGTCAGCGCCCGGTCGTATTCGAGGGCGAGCGCCTCGTGCGACGCGTACAGGGTGACGGTACGCAGCTGCTCGTCGTCGGTCATGCCGCAGGCGTTGATGAAGGCGAGCGCCCGGTCGATCTCGCGGGCGATGGCCTCGTACCGCTCGCCGAACGCGGAGGTGCGCACGAAGTCGCGGTTCCAGTCGTGCACGGCGTGCAGGTCGGCCAGTCCCCCGCCCAGGTACGCGCGCAGCATGTTCATGGCCGCCGCCGCGTTCGCGTACGCCCGGATCATGCGCTGGGGATCGGAGACGCGCGCCTCTTCGGTGGCCTCGAGCGAGTTGATCATGTCGCCGCGGTAGGCCGGCAGGCCGAGGGCGTCGGTGTCCGACGAGCGCGGCTTGGTGTACTGGCCGGCGACCCGGGCGACCTTGACCACGGGCAGCGAGGCGCCGTAGGTGAGGACCACGGCCATCTGCAGCAACGTACGCGCGTTGGCCAGCAGGTGGGCCTCGGTGTTGTCGTTGAAGGTCTCCGCGCAGTCGCCGCCCTGCAGCAGGAAGGCCCGCCCCTCGCAGACCTCGGCGAGCCGGGCGCGCAGCTGGTCGACCTCGTAGGGGGCCACGATGGAGGGCACGTTCTCGAGCACCTTGGCGACCGACTGGACCTCGGCGTAGTCCGCCCACGGCGGCATCTGCGCGCGCGGCAGGCCGCGCCACACGTCGAGGCCGAGCGCCTCGGATTCGACGAGATCCGTGGACGGCCGCCCGATCGAGACCTTCGACTCGAAGCCCGGGTGCCGCAGCTGGTGCCATTCCTGACGGGAAGCGGTCCGCATGGGTAGCAGCCTAGTGGCGGCCCGGTAATCGAACGTCATCGCCCGACCCATCTGCGAACATCGCAGGACACGCCACCAGGCAATGCCGGGATTTCAGATTTACGGGGTAAACATCCTTTTTGTGCATATTCGAACCTTCCTGCTCGCCGGGGCGGTGACGGCGAGCCTCCTGGCCGCCCCGGCCCAGGCGGCTCCGGTCCCCGCGGCCCTGCTGCCGGCCGGGCCCGTGACCGCGAACGCGACCGCCGCCGACGTGCCCGTGAGCTTCGAGGCGTCCGCCCCGAAGCCCAACATCCTGCTGATCAACACGGACGACCAGCGCTGGGACACCATGCGCGTGATGCCCAAGACGATGAAGTGGCTGAAGAACGCCCGCGGCTTCGACCGGGCGACCGTCTCGATCCCGTCCTGCTGCCCGAGCCGCTCGGGCCTCATCTCCGGCCGCTACCCGCACAACAACAAGGTGCGCCACCAGGACGACGCGCCCAACATGGACATGAGCACGACGATGCCGGTGCTGCTGCGCAAGGCGGGCTACCACACGGCCATGGCCGGCAAGTTCCTCAACTCGTGGCCGCTGGACTCGCCGCCCCCCGGATTCGACCACTACAGCGCCATGCACGGCGGCTACCAGGGCTTCAAGACCTTCACCGACAACAAGCTGGAGTGGGTCAACGCGTACTCCACCACCTGGTACGCCAACCGGCTCAAGGGCTGGATCTCCGGCTTCGACGCGGCGGACACGAAGCCGTGGTTCGCCTACTACGCCCCGTACGCCCCGCACCGGCCCTCGACGCCGGAGGCGAAGTACAAGAACGCGAGCGTGGGCTCGTGCCTGCAGCCCGGCGAGGCGGACGTCAACGACAAGCCGGCCTGGCTGAAGTGGACCAAGCCCGACACCAAGCTCGCCGACCAGGTCTGCCACGACCAGCTGCGTACGCTGCTGTCGGTCGACGACTCGGTGGACCTGCTCCTGTCCGACCTCGACAAGCGCGGCGAGCTGTCGCACACGCTCGTCGCCTTCACCAGCGACAACGGCTACCTGTGGGGCGAGCACAACCGGATCGAGAAGTTCGTCGGATACCTGCCGTCGCTGCGCGTACCGCTGCTGCTGCGGTGGGACGGGCACGTGACGGCCGGCGTCGACCACCGGATGACCAACCAGCTCGACATCACGGCGACCCTGCTGGCGGCCGCGGGCGTGACGCTGCCGAAGAACCACCTCGACGGCCGGTCGCTGCTCGGCCCGGCGCGGACCGGTTACATCCTGTCGGAGTACTGGCTGGACACGAAGAACTCCCGGGTTCCGGACTGGGGGATGCTCTGGAACGGCTCGGTGCAGTACATCGAGAACTACGACCAGGGCAAGCTCACCTTCAAGGAGCTGTACCACACGGACACCGACCCGGGCGAGCTCACCAACGTCCTGCACGGCCAGGTCTCCGCGGCCGACCAGCAACTGGCGAACCAGCTGCACGACCAGCTCACCGCCGCCCGCTCCTGCGCGGGGTCCACGTGCCCGTGAGGCCGGATCTCTCGCTCTACCGGCAGCACCGCGCGGCCCGGGACGTGACGCTCGAGGGCGTCACGGTCCCGGGCCTTTGCGCCACCTATCATTCGCGCCCCGAGCAGTCGCGGGTCGCCACCGTCGGCGTCTACCGCTTCGCCGAGGCCGAGGTCTTCATGTCCTGGGGGTACGCCGACGAGGCGCACTGCCGGTGGACGGCGTACCACCAGGACGGCGTCTGGGGCGAGCCCCGCGAAGGCTGCCCCGACGTCCCGTACGTCCTGTCCCTCGTCCGTCAGCGGGCGGGCTGAAGTGTCGGCCATGATCGCCCCTCACACAATCGCGGCCGACACGCGGGCGTCGGTCAGCGACCGGCGCGTACGGGCACCTCGGCGGGGGTCTCGGCCGGCCGGGTCAACCGGCGGACGGCGACGATCGAGGTGATCGTGATGGTCAGGGCCAGCGGCAGCAGGATCGCGTGCAGCAGCGGGTTGCTGATCGGCACGAAGCCGATGATGCCGACCGGGATCTGCACGAAGCCGATCAGGGCCAGCAGGAGACCGCGGCGCCGGCCGCCCCACGCGTACGCCGTCCACAGTGGAGCGCTCACCACGGCGAGGGTGAGCACGTCGAGGACGGCGTGCCAGAGCGGGCTCTTGACGTTGTTGTGGGCGAAAGCGTAGGAGGGTGACGAGACCGCGAGCACGGCGAAGACCGTGCCGGCGAAGATGGCAGCGCGTCGCATGACCGCCTCCAGGGGGGTTTGGCCTGGCTGTTCCTGTCACCGACGGTAGGCCCGTGCTCACGGCTCGGGGAAGGCTGAACCGGGTTCATTCACGCCTAACCGGTCATCCCACGCTCACCGCGCAGGACGGGTGTCACCGGTTCGAGTGGCCGTCGTGTGCCACATGAGTAACGATGGGAGTAATCGCCGCCCGCGGGCACCCGACCGCCCGCGCCATCCTCTACCCTCAAGTGAATCATGAGCCAGTTCCTGTTCGAGCCCGGCCGGCAGGCCGAGGTGCGGCTCGGCGTCTCCCCGTTGTGGGAGACGCTCACCAGCATGTGGGCGCTGCTGCGGCCGGGCCGGCACGCGGTGCACCAGGCGTGGATCGAACGCGCGCGGCCGCTGACCCGGCGGCCCGACCTCGCGCCGCACGTCCGCCTGCTCAAGGCGGTCATGGGGCACAACGGCACCATTCCCGACTTCCTCAGCCCGCCCTCCCCCGGCCCGTGCGTCGAGCTCGCCGAGGAGCTCGCCGTCCTGGCGGCCACGCCGCACACTCGCGTACGCCGGGAGATCAGCGAGATCCACGCCCGGCAGCCGTACGCCGACACCGTCGTGGCGCTCGGCCGGGACCCCGCCACCCACCTGCCCGAACTGGTCTCCGCCGTGTACGCCTGGCACGAGGCGGCCATCGCCCCGCACTGGACCCGCTGGCGGGCACTGCTCGCCGAGGACCTCGACTTCCGCGCCCGGCAGCTGGCCGAGGGCGGCGTACCGCGGCTGTTCACGACGCTGCACCCGAGCCTGTCCTGGTCGGGCGACAAGCTGGTCTGCGACGACCCCTGGCACGACATCGAGTACCGTATCAGCGGCCAGGCGTTCGCCCTCATGCCCGCCGTCTTCGTCGACCGCCACGTGCTGTGGAACGCCTGGGCCGACAATCCGCCGAGCGCGATCTATCCCGCGCGGTCGGCCGGTTCGCTCTGGCACGGCATGACGGCACCCCGGCCGGGCAGCCTCGCGAAGATCCTCGGACCGGCGCGGTCGCACCTGCTCGGGCTGATCACCGGGCCCGCCACGACGACGGTCCTGTCCCGGCAGACCGGGCTGTCCCCCGCCGGGGTGTCCCAGCACCTGACCGCGCTGGTCAACGCGGGGCTCGCCGAACGCGCCCGCGAGGGCCGCGAGGTCTACTACAGCACCAGCCGGCTCGGCGAGGACCTCCTGCGCGCCAACGGCCTGCTGGAGGACTGACGGCCGAGGACCGACAGCCGCTAGCTGGACTGCGCGGCGATCTCCCGGGCCCGGTCGCGGGCGGCTTCCAGGGCGGCCAGCATCGCGGCGCGTACGCCGTGGTTCTCCAGCTCGCGGATCGCGGAGATGGTGGTGCCGGCGGGCGAGGTGACGGCCTCGCGGAGCTTGACCGGGTGCTCGCCCGAGTCGCGCAGCATGACGGCGGAGCCGATGGCGGTCTGGACGATGAGGTCGTGGGCGACCTGGCGGGGCAGGCCGAGCAGGATGCCGGCGTCGACCATGGCCTCGACCAGGAAGTAGAAGTACGCGGGACCCGAGCCGGACAGCGCGGTGACCGCGTCCTGCTGGCTCTCGGGCAGCCGGATGGTCCGCCCCAGCGGGCGGAACATCTCCTCGGTGAGGGCGAGGTGGGCGGCGCTGGCGTGCGCGCCCGCGGAGATCGCCGTCATCGCCTCGTCGACCAGGGCCGGGGTGTTGGTCATGACCCGGACCACCGGCGTGCCCTCGGCGAGGAACTTGGCGAAGAAGCCGGTCGGCAGGCCCGCGCAGAGCGAGACGACCAGCCGGTCGGCCGGGATGCGCGGGCCGAGCTCGGCGAGCAGCGTACCGGCGTCCTGCGGCTTCACGGCGATGGCCAGCACGTCGGCCTGCTCGACGGCCTCCTCGTTGGTCAGGACGCGGATGCCGTACCGGGTCCGCAGTTCGTCCGCGCGCTCCGGGCGGCGGGCGGTGGCGATCAGCCGGTCGACCGGCCAGCCCGCCTTGACCAGGCCCGCGAGCAGCACTTCGCCGATCTTGCCCGCTCCGATGACGGCAACGGTACTCATTTCCACCCCTGAACATCCGAAGCGGGGCAGCGCGGATCCGCACTGCCCCGGACGTCGCCGAACGATCTGGTCGAACGATCTACCCGAAGAGGACCTCGGCCTCGGAGTACTTCTCGACCGGGACGGTCTTGAGCTCCTTGGTCGCCTCGATCAGCGGTACCCGCACGATGTCGGTGCCCTGCAGCGCGACCATCTTGCCCCAGTCGCCGTCGTTCACGGCGTCGATGGCGTGCAGGCCGAACCGGGTCGCGAGGACGCGGTCGAAGGCGGTCGGCGTACCGCCGCGCTGGGTGTGGCCGAGGACGACGGCGCGCGCCTCCTTGCCGGTCCGCTTCTCGATCTGGCCGGCCAGCCAGGTGCCGATGCCACCCAGCCGGACGTGGCCGAACGCGTCCAGCTCACCGTTGGAGGTGTGCATGTCGCCGTCGGCGGGCAGCGCGCCCTCGGCGACCACGATGATCGGCGAGTAGCTCTGGCGGAACCGGCTCTCGACGTGGTCGACGACCTTCTCCAGGTCGAACGGGCGCTCGGGGACGAGGATCACGTTCGCGCCGCCGGCGAGGCCGGAGTGCAGCGCGATCCAGCCGGCGTGCCGGCCCATGACCTCGACGACGACCGTACGGTGGTGCGACTCGGCGGTGGTGTGCAGCCGGTCGATCGCCTCCATCGCGATGTTCACCGCGGTGTCGAAGCCGAACGTGTAGTCGGTGGCGTTGAGGTCGTTGTCGATCGTCTTCGGTACGCCGACGACCTGGACGCCGAGCTCGTGCAGCTTGGTGGCCACACCGAGGGTGTCCTCACCGCCGATGGCGACGAGCGCGTCGACGCCCATCGAGGCGAGGTTCTCCTTGATCCGCTCGACGCCGCCCTCGATCTTGAAGGGGTTGGTCCGCGAGGAGCCGAGGATCGTGCCGCCGCGCGGCAGGATGCCCCGCACCTCCTGGACACCGAGCGGCTTCGTCAGGCCCTCCAGCGGGCCCTTCCAGCCGTCCTTGAACCCGACGAACTCGTGGCCGTAGGTTCCGACGCCCTTGCGGACGACCGCGCGGATGACCGCGTTGAGACCGGGGCAGTCGCCCCCGCCGGTGAGAACACCGATACGCATCTCGATCCCTTTCGAGGGAGCATTTGTCCCGGCCCGTGTACGCGTGCCCCGGAACAACCTGATCGGCCACGCTGCCGGCCCGGGGCGGGCCGCAACTGCGCACAATAGCGCTCCCACCTGGGGCGTTTCCAGTCGGCCCGGCGAAAAGTCCGCTTAACTCGGCGGTAACGCGCTGCGACAAGGCGTCGTAGCCGGTGATCGCTGTCCCACATGATGGGACACCGTCAGCGGCGGCCGGCCATCGCGTCCCAGCGGGCGAGGTTGTGCCGGGCGTCCACGAGCGCGTCGTGCCGGGCGGCCGCGGCGTCGGGCAGCGGCGGGCGGCCCGCGTCGTCCCAGAGCTGCCGCAGGTCCTTGGTGAACCGCGGGATCACCCGGGGCAGCGCCTGCATCGGCCCCCACAGCTGGGCGAGGGCGACGTGGTCGTACGCGGCGTACCAGGCCCAGAGCTCCATCTCGTCGTCCGGGCCGAGCGGCTCGGCCAGGAAGGCCAGCAACTCGTCGCGCAGCCGCTCCCGCGAGCGCCACGCCGGGTCGCCCGGCGAGGGGAGCTTGTCCAGCACGTTACGGCGTACCCAGGGGATGGCCTTGCTCTCGTCGAACTGGCTGGAGATCGCGTAGAACTCGCGTCCGTGCTCGTCCACGACCCCGATCGAGACGAGGTCGATCGTGACGCCGTCCTCGATGAACTCGCAGTCATAGAAGTAGCGGTACGGCATGAGTCCCCTTACTGTTCCCGGCATGACCTTCTCGATCGTTGCCCGCTCCGCCGACGGTCTCGCGCACGGTGTCGCGGTCGCCAGCAAGTTCCTGTCGGTCGGCGCGGTCGTCCCGGCCGCCGAGGCGGGCGTCGGGGCGCTCGCCACCCAGTCCTACGCCAACGTGGCCTACCGGCCGCAAGGGCTCACCTTACTGCGTACGCAGGTGAGCGCGGCGGACGTGGTCGCCGGTCTGACGGCGGCGGACCCCGGGCGGGCGCAGCGCCAGCTCGGCGTGGTCGGCCGGTTCGGCGAGGGCGCGACGTTCACCGGTGCGGAGTGCCACGACTGGGCCGGCGGCCTGGCCGGCGACGGGTACGCCATCCAGGGCAACATCCTCGCCGGGCCACAGGTCGTCGAGGCGATGAAGGACGCGTTCCTGGCCAGCGACGACACCGCGACCGGGGACTCGGCGATGCGGCTGGCCCGGCGGCTGGTGGCGGCGCTGCGGGCCGGCGACGCGGCCGGCGGCGACCGGCGCGGGCGGCAGAGCGCGGCCGTCTTCGTGGTGGCGCCGGGGGCCGGGTACGGCGGCACCAGCGACGTCGCGGTGGACCTCCGGACGGACGATCACACCGATCCCTGCGCCGAACTGGAGCGGCTGCTCGGCCTGCACGCGCTGCTCTTCGAGAAGGCCGACCCGGACACCCTGCTCGATCTGGACGGCGATCTGAGCGCGGAGGTCGCCGCCAAGCTCGCCGGTCTGGGCCACACGCAGGACGATGTGGACGCCGCGCTGGCGGACTGGGCGGGCATCGAGAACCTGGAAGAGCGCATCACACCGGGCCGCATCGATCCGTTGGTCCTCGCCCATCTAAGATCCCTCTGACGCGAGAACCTCTCGCGGACAGGCGGAGTGCGGCTCATCGGTCCGAATCGGTCATACCTCCGGTCGGGCGAGTGAGTCCGTCCGGCTGAAGATGCGGCGCCGCCACGGGTGCGCGTACGCCGTATCGTCAGCGACGGACCAGCGTGCCCGGGCGACCGGGGGTGTACAACGCTCTGTGAGCAGACGATGATCTGGGGGGCGGTCGGCGTCCAGCCGGCCCGTGATGTGGATGAAACCGGCTATCGCAGTCGCCGGCGGGGAGGGGTGGCGCCGTGGAGATGCGGCTTCCGGAGCCTGCTGACGCCCTTACCGGCGTGGAGATGTTCGCGGGCCTCGAGTCCGAGGCACGCCAGCGGTTGATCGCCGCGGCCGTGCCGCGCAGCTACCGCAGAGGTCAGCTGCTGTTCGTGGAGAACGACCCGGGTGAATCGCTGATCGTGCTGAAGCGCGGCAGCGTGGCGGTGTTCCGTACCGCGCCCACGGGGGAGCGCGCCGTGCTGTCGGTGCTGCGCCCGCCGGACGTCTTCGGCGAGGTGTCCCTGTTGGACGGTTCCGCCCGCTCTGCCTCGGCCGAGGCGCTGGAGGACTGTTCGGCGCTGGCCCTGAGCCGGGGCGCGTTCATGGAGCTGGTGCACACGCATCCGCGTATCCTCGACGCCGTCATGCGGTCGCTCGGTGCCCTGATCCGGCGCCTGACCGAGCAGAACGCCGACCACGTCTTCCTCGACCTGCCGGGCCGCGTCGCCAAGACGCTGGTACGCCTGGCCGGCGAGAGCCAGGCACCGATGATCACCATCGAGTTGAACCAGAGCCAGCTGGCCGAGATGGCGGGCGGCTCCCGGCAGAGCGTCAACCAGGCCATCGGCTCGTTCGCCAGCCGCGGCTGGCTGCGTACCGAGGGCCGGCGGATCGTGGTGACCGACCTGCCGTCGCTGCGCCGCCGGGCGGGCATGGCCGACCGCTGACCGGCCGGCCGAGCAGACGATCAGGGCGCCGGGACGATCCCGGCGCCCTTCGTGTATCGGCTCACGCCTCGGCGGCCGGCGTACGCGACGCCGGCCGGGGCTGAACTCATTCCTCTTCGGTCGCGTCCTCGGTCTCGCCGGACTCGGCGGAGTCGTCCTCGCCGGGACCCTGCCAACCGGGGCCCTGCCAGTTCTCGCTCTCCGGCTCGACCTCTTCGGCACCCCACTCCTCGGGGCCGCCGTCCACGTTCTCTACCACTCCCTGCTCCTCCAGCTCAGCGAGGGTTATAGCGTCGATGTCAATGACATCACCGGCGTCGTGGGCGATCCCGAACGGATCGACCCACCCGGCCGCCAGTCGTACCAGCACCGCGCCGTCCTCCTCGCGACTTTATGCCCGTCAGGCTGGCAGAACTTTAACCTCCCGCGGGACGTGCCAGCCCAGCCTGTCGGGGTTCACTCAAAGTCGGGTTCCCTACAACGTGGCTATGCGACCAGGCATCGGTCGCGGATACTGAAGCTCCACCCCTTTTGGAGACGGCGATTTCTCTCACCTGCCCCAACTGCCAGCGAGCGGCCGGACCGGAGGACAGTTTCTGCGGCGGCTGCGGCTCCAGCCTGGCCCGTTCCTGTCTCCAGTGTGGACGTCCGGCCACCCCGGGCGCGTCCTTCTGCACCGGCTGCGGCACCCGGCTGACCCTCGCCGTCGCCGCGCCGCGGGAGGACCGCCGCCTGGTCAGCGTGCTGTTCGTGGACGTCATCGACTTCACGCCGTTCGCCGAGCAGCTCGACCCCGAGCTGGTCCGCACGGCCCAGCACGAGTACTTCGCGGCCGTCCGGCACGTGGTGCGCCAGTACGGCGGCGTCCTGGAGAAGTACATCGGCGACGCCGTCATGGCCATCTTCGGCGCCCCGGTCGCCACCGAGAACGACGCTCTCCGCGCGGTCCGCGCCGGCCTGGAGGTGCAGCGCGCGCTCGCCAAGCAGGTCGGCTCGATCGCCGACCTGTCCTTCCGGGTCGGCGTCGCGACCGGCCAGGCCCTCGTGGACATCGCCGCGGCCCGCGACGGCGGGCAGGCCATCGTCGCCGGCGACGTGGTCAACACCTCGGCCCGGCTGCAGTCCGTCTGCCCCGCCGGCGGGGTCCTCGTCGACGAGCTCACCTTCGACGCGACCCGGGACGAGATCGCGTACGCGCAGCAGCCGCCCGCGCTCCTCAAGGGCAAGCGCGCGCCCAGCCGGGTCTGGCTGGCGACCGCGGCCCTGCGCGCGCGGCCGGGCGAGCGCGACGAGTCGACGCCCATGGTGGACCGCGATCATGAGCGGGGCATCCTGACGACCGCGCTGCACCGGATGATCGCCGAGCGTTCGCCGCAGCTCGTGTCGATCTTCGGTTCGGCCGGCATCGGCAAGAGCCGGCTGCTGCGGGAGCTGTCCCGCTACGGCGCCCGGCTGCCCGGACAGCCCGTCCGCTGGCTCATCGGGCACTGTCCGCCGTTCGGGGAGAACGTCACCTACGCGGCCCTCGCCGAGATCGTCAAGGCGGAGGTCGGCGCGCTCGACACCGACGACGACCCGACCGTGCGGGCGCGGCTGACGCAGACCCTCCAGACGCTCACGAAGTCGCCCGAGTCCGCGCGGCTGGCCGACGCCATGGGACCGCTGCTCGGCCTGCCCGGTACGCGGATGGCGCCCGCCGAGGCGGAGTCGGCCTGGCGGCGGTTCCTCCAGCTGCTCGCCGCGTCCAACCCGACCGTGATCGTCTTCGAGGACATGCACTGGGCCGACGACGCGATGCTGCGCTTCGTCGAGATGCTCTGCGGCGCGGGCAAGGGCCTGCCGCTCATGGTCGTCACCACCGCCCGGCCGGAGCTGCGCGAGCGCCAGCCCGCCTGGACGAGCGCGATCACCGGCGCCATCTCGCTGTCGGTCGGCCCGATGCGCGACTCCGACATCTCGACCATGTACGCGCAGATGTTCGGGCAGGCGGCGTTCCCGTCGTCCGGCCTGGAACCATTGGTGGAGCTGGCCGGCGGCAACCCGCTGTACGCCCACGAGTACGTGCGGATGCTCGTGGACCGGGGCGAGCTGCGGGCCGTCGGTCCCACGTGGACGCTGGAGGCCGACGAGTCGACCCCGATGCCGCAGACCGTGCAGGCCGTCATCGCCAACCGCCTCGACCTGCTGGAGAGCACCGACCGGGCCGTCCTGCAGGCCGCCTCCGTCGTCGGTACGCAGTTCTGGCCCGGCGCGATCGCGGCGGCGACCGGCATCGCGACCGAGTCCGTCACCCGCGCCCTGCACCGGCTGGAACAGCGCGACCTGGTGCTGGAGAGCCCGTCCTCGGCGATGGCCGACGAGCCCGAGTTCGCGTTCCGGCACATCCTCGTCCGCGACGTCTGCTACCAGCGGCTGCCCCGCGCCGAGCGGGTCGTGTGCCACCAGCAGACCGCCGACTGGCTCGAACAGGTCACCGAGGCCCGCCCGCACGACATGGCCGAGGTCGTCGCCAACCACCGGTGGGCCGCCCACGAGATCGCCCGGACCCTGGGCATGGACGTGACGCCGATGGCCCCGGGGGCCCGGTCCGCGCTGCACGTGGCCGCCCGCCGCGCGTACGCCCTGAGTGCCTTGGACACGGCCGCGCACCTGGTGGACCGCGCGCTGAGCCTGAAGCTGGAGCCGGACCGGCCGCTCGAACTGTTCGCGATGGAGCTGGCCTTCTACCGCGACAGCGACTCGTTCCTCAGCAACGACGGGACCGACCGGCTGGAGAAGCTGCTGGCGCGGTTGATCGCGGAGGGCGAGCGGGAGGCGGCGGCCCGGGCGTGCACGCTGCTGGGCACCGCGGCCTGGATCCGGGCCGACCGGCCGGGCGCGCTGCACTGGCTCAACCGCGCGGCGGTCGAGTTCGCGGGCCTGCCCGACAGCGCGGCGAAGGCGGACGCGCTGCTGGAGCTGGCGCGGGCGCACATGATGGACTACGAGACGCAGGCCGCCGTGGTCGCGGCGCAGCAGGCCGAGGTCATCGCGACCCACCTCAACCTGATCGAGGTGCAGGCCAACGCGCGCATCACGATCGGCCTGTCGCAGTACATCGACGGCGAGGACAGCGGCCTGGAGGAACTCCAGCGGATCGCCGAGTTCTGCCGGGTAAACCAGTTGTCGAGCTGGCGGCGGGCCGGGCTCAACCTCGGCTGGGCGATGATGGAGGAAGGCGACGCCGCGGGCGGCAACCAGCTCCTGCACGAGGTCCGCGCGACCGCCGCCGGCGGCAACCACGCCCTGTCGACCAGCGCGAACGAGCGGGCGCAGAACGCGTACCTGGCCGGGGACTGGGCCGGGGCGATCGACGCGACGGCCGCCGCCATGCGCCGCCCGACCGACGAGTGGGACCTGCACACCATCGCCATCGCCGGCTGGATGCGCGTCCTGCGCGGCGAGGCGGTCGAGGTGGACGGCGAGGACCCGATCGAGACCGTGATCGCGGCCGCCCGCCGGTCGGGGTTCCATCGCGTCCTGCGCTCGACCGTGGCCCACGCCGCGTTCTGCCGGGCGCTGCAGGGGCGTACGGACGACGCCCGGGAACTGCTCGACGAACTCGACACCGACTGGTCGAGCACCTCGATGATCGGCTTCGGCGAGTGGCTGGCCGGGGCCGGGCACGCGGCTGCCCTCCTCGGCGGGGACGCCGCCGTGCGGGCACTGTCCATGTTCGAGCGGTCGACCCGGCGTACGCCGTGGGTGGTGGCCGCCGAGGAGACGACCCAAGGCTCGCTCGCCGAAGACCCGCTGACGGCCGCCGAGCACTACCTGGCCGCCGCCGACATCTACGCCGGCATCGGTACGCCCAGCGACGAGATCCTGGCGCTGGCCGCGGCGCTACGTGTACTGCCGGCCGACGACGAGCGCCGGCCGGACATCGAACGGCAGGTGCGGGAGTTCGCCGAGCGTACGCGCGCGCACCTGCTCGTCGACCCTCACGCGGCGACGGGCTCCCGGACGGGCTGAGCCTTCACCTTGGCCGCGTAGACGTCCACGTATTCGCGGCCGGTCAGCTCCATCAGCTCATACATGATCTCGTCCGTGACGGCCCGTTCGACGAACCGGTCTCCCGCCATGCCCTCGTAACGCGAGAAGTCGAGCGGCGTACCGAAACGGATCTTCACGCGCATGATCTTCGGCAGCACCTTGCCGGGCGGCTGGACCTCGTCGGCGTTGAGCATGGCGACCGGGATGACCGGCGCCCCGCTCTCCAGGGCGAGCCGGGCGACCCCGGTCTTGCCGCGGTACAGCCGGCCGTCCGGCGACCGGGTGCCCTCGGGATAGATCCCCGCCAGATCACCCGCCCGCAGTACGCGCAACTGGGTGTCCAGCGCCGCCTGCGCCGCCCGGCCACCCGACCGGTCGACCGGGATGGTCCCGGTGCCGACGAAGAACGCCTTCTTCAGCCGGCCCTTGATCCCCTTGCCGGTGAAATATTCCGCCTTCGCCACGAATGTGACTTTCCGGTGGACCACCAGCGGCATGAAGATCGAATCCGAGAAGGACAGGTGGTTGCTCGCGAGAATCGCGGCACCCTCGTCGGGGACGTTGTCCAGCCCCTCGATCTGCGGCCGGAAGATCAGCCGTAGCAGGGGGCCGAGCACCACGTACTTGAGCAGCCAGTAGAACACCGAGGTCCTCTCCGTGTAGCTCCCGCCGGGGATGGCACGACGCGCCCGGCGGGGACGGTTCCGGTACGCCGACGTGATCGCCGTAAAGTGCAGTGAGAGCCTATGAGCGGATGCGGCACACCACAACGCACTGCACAATGTCCCCCTGCCCGTGTCACACTGAAATGTCCGCGCCCCCGGCAAGATCGGCGGAGGTGCATGGACGCCATCCAGGGGAGGAGATGATGTCGGTGCTCGGCGACCCGGACGGCCGATCCTCCGACTCGGTGGACGCCGCGTTCGCGCAGATAGTCGCGGGCTACGACCAGCCGGCGGCCGAGGCGAGCTGGCCGGCGAGCGAGGATCTGCCCAGCGCCGCGCAGGCCGACACCGAGGAACTGCCCGAGCCCGTGCCGCCGCCGCGCCCGAGCGGCCCGGTCTGGCCCGCCAACGGGCCCGTGCTCAACGAACCGTCGCTGCTCGACGGCCTCGACACCTTCGGCGCCGACCTCCCCGACGACGAGGACGACCGCTTCGTCCCGCCGCCGCCGCCCCCGCTGCCGCGCATCTCGGCCCAGGCGGTGTTCGGCGTTCTGGCGATCATCGGCGGACTCTGGCTCTTCTTCGACACCAACCTGCTCCCGATCGGCGGCCAGGGCAGCATGGTTCTGGGGCTCATGGGAATCATCGGCGGCGCGGTCGCCCTGATCATGCGCCTGCGCCCCGGCGGCCCCGACGACCCCGATCTGCCCGACGACGGGGCTGTTGTCTAACCCAAATTCAATATCAAGATCTTTATTTCCCGGGTTCGTCGATCTCACCTCCGCTCCTCCCGCGGGAGACCGTTGCGCCCCTATCGCTGCGCTCCGGGGACTCCACTGCCAGCACAGTGGGGCGACGCATCCATCACCGCGGCCCGGTCACCGTTTACCCCCTCACCCCGGCCTTTGTCGCGACTGTCCGATATGGGTTCTGCTGCCGGTTTCGACGGTGATCGGTCGCGGTTCCGACGTAGTTTCGGGGCGCTGTTCCCTCGATCCAATACGGCCGAGATGTCACTACAGGCCGATTTCCTCCGTCTCCACCGCTATGGATCATGGGCGAGGGATGTGTTTTCACATCTCAGCCGCTGTGGATCATGTCCAAGCCGTCCAGCCAACCACTGCGGCCCAAGATGCGGGAACAATCTTCCGCCATGCGGACGCCAGGCTCGGATTTCTTGATCGATGACGGCCGAGGTGCATATCCGGCCCGATCTACATGATCGATGACGCGTCAGGTGCAGCAGAACCCGGTCAACGCGCTCCATAACCGTAAACGATCATGCATTGGGTGGCCGTTTTCGCACCTCAGCCGTAAACGATCACCCCATCGGCCGCCGGACGCGCCCACAAGTCGGACAGTCG
>NZ_AUAX01000053.1 GCF_000428945.1 Hamadaea tsunoensis DSM 44101
GGGTGCAAGTCGGATAGTCGGGACAAAGTCCGGGTGGGGGTTGGGGGTAAACGGTGACCGGGCGACGGTGGATGATGCGTCGCCCCACTCACCTGGCAGTGGAGTCCCCGGAGCGGAGCGATAGGGGCGCAACGGTCTCCCGCGGGAGGAGCGGAGGTGAGATCGACGAACCCGGGACACATGATCTTGATTCTGTGAAGGAAGCTCCTAACGAATGACCCGGCAGATGAGGGAGTTGGACGCGCCGTGCAGGGCCGCCATGACCACGTCCGTCGTGAGGTACTTGCAGGCCAGGTACGCGTCCCCGGTCCCCTGGTACACGAGCGACCCGCCCGTGCCGGAGCTGTAGCAGCGCAGGCCGCTCGACTCGTAGAAGCCGATCCAGGCGGCCGAGGAGACCTGGGCGTGGCAGTAGTCGCCGATGGACAGCGGGCCTTCGGGCAGGTCGACGGTGGCGGCGTGAGCCGGGCCGGCGAGGCCGACGACGGCCAGGGTGGCGGCGGCGAGGACGGTGGCGATGCGACGCATGTATTCTCCTTCAACGATTCCGGACCGATCCGGACTTGGTCGATGAGTTGCGCGGTCGCCCGCATTCATTCATAGTTAGGTTTCTTTAACAATAGACCAACCACTATTCGGGAAGGTCCGCCGATGCGTCTGCCGATCGCACTCGCGGCGGGTGTGGCCACCGCCCTCGCGGTCTACGCCGCCGTCCCCGCCCACGCCGCCGCGCCGAAGCTGACCGCGACGATCACCCAGGCGAGCGTCTGGAGCACCGGCTACGGCGCCGACGTGGCCGTCGCCAACTCCGGCGACGCCGCCGCGACCGGCTGGACGGTCGAGTTCGACCTGCCGGCCGGGACCACCGTCAGCTCCTCCTGGAGCGCGACGCGTACGCAGACCGGGCAGCACTACAAGTTCGTCAACCTGAGCTGGAACGCGACGGTGAATCCAGGCGCTTCGCAGACGTTCGGGTTCAACGCGGCGGGCGTGGGGCTGCCGGTGAACTGCACGGTCAACGGCGCTCCGTGCGCGGGCGGGTCACCGTCGCCCAGCACCTCGCCGAGCCGCAGCGCTTCTCCCAGCGCGAGCCCGAGCGCATCCCCCAGCGCGTCGGCCAGCGCGAGCCCCAGTACCAGTCCGAGCCGCAGCGCGAGCCCGAGTAGCAGTCCGAGCCCCGCCGGGCCGGTCGTCGACGTCGCCACCGCCGCGCAGCTGAGCAGTGCGCTGGCCGCGGCCGCTCCCGGGCAGACGATCCGGCTGGCCGCCGGGACGTACCACGGTTCGTTCGTCGCCCAGCAGCCCGGCACCGCCGCCGCGCCGATCACGCTGACGGGGCCGCGGACGGCGGTCCTGGTCAACGACGGGCCGAGCGGCGACGGACCGTCGTGCCCCGTGCCCACCGCCGGCTGGGATTCCGGCTACGGGTTGTGGCTGTTCGGGGCGGCGTACTGGAACCTGACCGGGTTCACGGTGGCGGACTCGAAGAAGGGGATCGTGCTCGACAACGCGCAGCACGTGACCATCGACGGGGTCTACGTCCACGACACCGAGGACGAGGGCGTGCACTTCCGGCGGTCCTCGGCGGACGGGATCATCCGGAACTCGGTCATCGAGAGCACCGGTCTCGTCCAGCCCGGCTACGGCGAGGGCCTCTACCTCGGCTCGGCCGGATCCAACTGGGCCTGCCACGGCAACACCGGCGGCGTCGACCGGTCGGACCGCGTACAGGTGCTGGGCAACCGGATCGGGCCGAATGTCGCCGCCGAGCTCATCGACGTCAAGGAGGGCACGTTCGACGGGGTGATCCGCGGCAACATCTTCAACGGCCAGGGCATCTCCGGGCAGAACTCGGCCGACTCGTGGATCGACGTGAAGGGCATCGGCTACCTCATCGAGAACAACACCGGCACGTTCACGGCGCCGGGCACGTTCGCCGACGGGTACGAGACGCACAACCCGGCCACCACGCCGTCGTTCCTCAACGGCTGCGGGAACGTGTGGCGGGGCAACACGTCCGACCTCGGCGGTGTCGGCACGTACGCCATCAGGATCACCTCGACCTCGAAGTGCGCGGGGAACCTGAACGTCGTCTACGCCTCCAACACGGTGACGAACGCGACGACCGGCCTGACGAACATCGCGGTCACGCCTTAGGCCGTGGGCGCGGGCGCGCGGGTGCTGCCCAGGAACACCGTGTACGCGGCGAGGGAGGGCACCGGCACGCTCGACCGGGCCGGCCGGGACAGCAGGATCTGCTCGTACGCGAGCAGCCGCCCGTCGACGGGGTCGAACACCAGGATGTCGCGTTTGGACACTCCGGCGTCGGTCCCGTCGGCGGAGACCGCGGTCCCGGTACGCCCGGCGCGGTCCACGACGGTGCCCCGGTCGACCAGGCCGTCGGTGTCGGCGAGCACCCGCAGGACGGCGGACCGCTGCGGTGCGCCCAGATCGTGCCAGCCGAACAGCGTCTCGACCACGCGCAGCATCGCCGCCGGGTCATGGGCGGCGTCGGGGTTCTCGGCGATCAGCTCGCCCGCCAGGATCTCCGGCCGCAGGTCCACTCTCGGCACGGGAATGCGCAGTTCGCCCACGCCGAACACGGTCGGCTGAACGGCGGCCGCGGCCCAGCCCGGGTCGACCCCGCGCGTCGAGCCGGGCGCCTGACCGGGCAGGGGTACGCGCAGCCGCGTACCGGAGCCGTCGGCCTGCCACCAGAGCTCTTCGCGGAACGGCGCGGCGGCCGGACCGCCGGTCAGGTCGGCCGCCCACGTCTGCGTACGCACGCGCGTGTAGGCCCCGGCCGGCGGTTCGTCGGTGAGCCGGCCGACCGCCGCCGACAGGGCCGCCAGCGTGGTACGCGCCGGTGGCTCGGCCGCGCCGTCGGCGTACCGGAGCAGGCCGGGCGCGTCGTAGGGCGCCGTGGCGGGGGTACGGCCCCGCAGCAGGGTGACCGGCACGGCGATCACGAACACGACGGCGACCGCGGCCGCCGCGGCGACCAGGGTGAAACCGGGCCGGGCCGGGCGCAGGCGCTGCCAGAGCCGGCCGGCCGGCCCGCGTCCGGCGTGCCGGGCGTCCGCCCGGTCGAGAAGGTCGAGCGGGTCGGGTGGTTCGTCCCCGGGGGACCATGGATCGACGGCCGAGATGCCGTCGCGCAGCATCCGGTCGAAGTACGCGTCGTCGTCCAGCCGATCCATCAGTCCCCCCAGACTCTCAGATCACGGCCGGTCGCCCGGCCGTCGGTGCCGCTCTTGCGCATGCCCTCCTTGAGCCGTTTGCGCGCCCGCTCCAGCCGCTTGTAGAGCGCGTCGACCTTGATCCCCAGCTCGGCCGCCAGATCCTCGCCCGAGACCTCGTCGCGGTAGGTCCGCAGCAGCAGGTGCCGGTCCCGATAGGACAGTCGCGGGAACGCGCGTTCCAGGTCGATGTGCTCGGCCACGCGCTCGGTGAAGTCGCCGGCCGGCGGCCGCAGCTGGTCGACGTCGGTGGCCGGCATCAGCTGCTCGGTCCGCCGCCGGCGCCACAGCCGGGCGCCGTGGTTGTACACCATCGCGTAGAGGTACCGGTTGACCGCGGGGTCGTCATCTGGGATCGCCCTGCGGTAGCGCCGGGCCCGCAGGAAAACCTCGGTCATCAGGTCCTCGGCGTCGGGGCCGGGCCCCATCCGCCGGACCGACCAGCGCCACACGTCGCTCCGCCACCGGAGGCAGAACTTCTCGAACCACGCGTCGTCGCGTGTGCCCCCGCGTGGATCCGTGTCCGACAACCGAGTCCCCTCTTTCCACCCATTCGGCAGACATGTGACCGCACATATTCGTCGCCCCTCTCCGTCCCCGCGGTCGTCACCGCATTTGCGTTGCCACGGAGATGACCCGCGTACGCGGAGGGTTCTGACATCACGGATCGGTCACGCAGTCGGGCGGGTCGCCGGCAGATGAGATGAAAACGACCTGACAGTTCATTCACTGACTGGAATCGGTCAGCTAACCATCGATCATCATCACATTGAGTAGCGTCACGGTAACCCTACCCTTCGCCGTTGCCTGAATGGTGCGGCCCCGTCAGGAGGCCTGAGATGACGACCCGAACCCGCGCCCGGCCCATCCGTCTGCTATGGACGATTCTGCTCGGTACCGCCATGGCGCTCACCGCCACCCCCGCGCTCGCCGCGACGCCCTCGCCCGGCGCGCAGGGCGTCCAGGCTCAGATCGACCAGTACCTGGCCAAGGCGCCGGGCGGAAAGCAGATCAACGCCAACGAGATCAGTTACGACGGGGGCGTGTTCGTCGTGACCTTCGCGGCCTTCGGCACCAGCCCCACCGGCGCCGACTGCCCGTCGGGCTGGTTCTGCTTCTACGACCGCACCAACTACGGCTACCCCCGCGGCAAGCTGTCCAGCTGCGGCTGGCAGGACCTGGCCTGGTGGGGCTGGAACGACATGACGGAGTCCGTGCACTACAACATGTCCAGCGGATCCGTCTCCTTCATCAACCACGGCCGGTACGCCGACCACTCCGACGACACGGTCCTGTTCACCGTCAGCACCACCAGCCGGTACCTCTCGGACGTCAGCCCGTACCGGAACGTCGCGGACCACGTCTACCGGTCCTGCTAGCCCCCGTCCGTCGCGCGTGGACCGGCCAGGGTCCACGCGCCAGTTTTTTCGCAACCTGAACCAGGCTTTGAAACAGGTACTGAAAAATCCTCCCCGCCAGTCTTGACACCTCCCGAGGACACGACAAGCCTCTATATCCGGGCCCCGCGTACGCCGGCATCGCGACCCGTCCCGGATCACTCGTACCCGTCCTCGGGAGAGATCACCATGCCCGTCCACAGACGACTGCTGCGTACCTTCCTGGCCGCCGCCCTGGTGTCGGCCCTGTCCACCGGCGTGACCGCGCTGCCCGCGCACGCCGCCGACCCCTGGATGAACACCGCGCTGACCCCCGCTCAGCGCGCCGACCTGCTCCTGGCCGCGATGACGCAGGCCGAGAAGCTCACCATGCTGCACGGCGGGGCCGGTTGCGGCTACGTCGGCTGCGTGGACGCCAACACCCGGCTGGGCATCCCGGCCATCCACCTGCAAGACGGCCCGGCCGGCGCCGGCGACGGCTTCACCGGCGTCACGCAGCTGGCCGCGCCCGTCGCGGGCGCCGCCACCTGGGACACCGCGCTGATGCAGCAGTACGGCGAGGTCCTCGGCTCCGAGCAGTGGGGCAAGGGGACCAACGTCGTGCTCGCCCCGACCATCAACATCGTCCGCGACCCGCGCTGGGGCCGGGCGTTCGAGTCGTTCGGCGAGGATCCCTACCTCGCCGGGCAGATCGGCGCCGCCGACATCCGCGGCATCCAGAGCCAGGGCCCGATGGCGCAGGTGAAGCACTACGCGGTCTACAACCAGGAGACCAACCGCAACTCCCCCGCCGACAACGCGGTCGTCGCCGACCGCACCCAGCGGGAGATCTACCTGCCCGCCTTCGAGACGTCGGTCAAGCAGGGCGACGCCGACTCGGCGATGTGCTCCTACTCCCTGATCAACGGCCCGTACGCCTGCGAGAACGGCCCGCTCCAGAACACGATCCTCAAGGGCGACATGGGTTTCACCGGCTTCATCACGTCGGACTGGGGTGCGACCCACTCGACCGTGGCCAGCGCCAACAACGGCCTCGACATGGAGATGCCGGGCAGCACCTACTTCGGCTCGGCGCTCACCACGGCCGTCGGCAACGGGCAGGTGTCGTCGGCGACGATCAACGACCACGCCCGCCGCATCCTGCTGTCGATGTTCAAGCGGGGCCTGTTCGACCACGCGAACACGGGCAACGTCAACGCCGTCGTCACCTCGACCGCCCACGCCAACGTCGCCAAGCAGGTCGCGCTGGAGGGCAGCGTACTGCTGAAGAACAGCGGGAACGTGCTGCCGATCGGATCGGGCGCCTCCATCGCCGTCATCGGCGACGACGCCGGACCGGACGTGATGACGCAGGGCGGCGGCTCCGCGTGGGTCAACCCGCCCTACACGGTCACGCCCTACCAGGGCATCAAGAACCGGGCCGGCACCGGCGCCACGGTCACGTTCGCGCAGGGCGTCGCCTCGCCGAGCGGCCAGCTCCCGCCCGTCGACTCCAGCGCCCTCACGCCGTCGACCGGTTCCGGCCCCGGGCTCTACGGCCAGTTCTTCAACAACACCACCCTTTCCGGTACGCCGGTCGCGTCCCGCGTGGACGGTTCCATCGACTACGTCTGGGGCGGCTCCTCGCCGCAGAGCGGGGTCAACGGCACCAACTGGTCGGTGAAGTGGACCGGTACGCTGCACGCGCCCACCACCGGCACGTACACGTTCTCGCTGAACAGCGACGACGGCAGCCGCCTGTACGTCAACGGCACGCAGATCATCAACGGCTGGGTCAACCAGGGGCCGACGACGCGTACGGGGACGGTGAGCCTGACCGCCGGGCAGAACGTGCCCGTCGAGGTCGACTACTACCAGGCCGGCGGTGGCTCGAACGTCAGCCTCGGCTGGCAGGTGCCCGGCCAGACCCTGCACGACCAGGCCGTCACGGCCGCCCGCAACGCCAACCTCGCGGTCGTGTTCGTCAGCAAGGACGAGTCGGAGGGCTCCGACATCGCCAACATCGACCTGTCCGCCGACCAGAACACGCTCGTGACGGACGTGGCCGCGGCCAACCCCAACACGGTGGTCGTGGTGAACACCGGTTCGGCCGTCACGATGCCGTGGGCGAACTCGGTCAAGGGCGTCATCGCCGGGTGGTACCCCGGTCAGGAGGCGGGCAACGCGATCGCGAGCCTGCTGTTCGGCGACACCAACTTCTCCGGCAAGCTGCCCGTGACGTTCCCGCAGTCGCTGGCCGACGTGCCGGCGAACACCGCCGCGCAGTGGCCGGGGCAGAACAACACCGTGCAGTACAGCGAGGGTCTCAAGGTCGGCTACCGCTGGTACGACGCCCAGGGCAAGACGCCGCTCTTCGCGTTCGGGCACGGGCTGAGCTACACGACGTTCGCGTACGCGAACCTGACCGTGTCCACTCCGGACGCCAACGGGAACGTGTCGGTCGGGTACGACGTCACGAACTCCGGCACCCGGGCGGGGTCCGAGGTGGCCCAGGTCTACGTCGGCCAGCCCGCGAGCAGCGGTGAGCCGCCGAAGAACCTGCGCGGCTTCCAGCGGCTGACCCTCAACGCCGGGCAGACGCAGCACGTGACGACCGTGCTGGACGCCCGCAGCTTCCAGACCTGGACGGGCGGCTGGGCCAGCACCGGCGGGACGCACCAGATCTACGTCGGCTCCTCGTCGCGCGACATCCGGCTCACCGGCTCGGTCGTCATCGGCGGCACCACGCCGCCGACGCAGACGGTGCTGCCGCGTACCGGCTGGACCGCGACGGCGAACCCGAGCAGCGCCACCGACGTCCCCGCGCGGATGCTGGACGGGAACACCGCGACCCGCTGGAGCTCCGGTACGCCGATGGCCAACGGCCAGACCGTGACCGTCGACATGGGAGCGGTACGCAACGTCGACCAGATCACGATGGACTCGGCGGGAAGCACGGCCGACTACGCCCGGGGCTACTCGGTCAGCCTGTCCACGGACGGCACGAACTGGGGGTCCCCGGTGGCCACCGGGACCGGCGCGAGCGCACTGCTCACCGTCGGCTTCACCCCGGCCAACGCCCGCTACATCCGGGTCACGCAGACCGGAAGCAGCACGTCGTGGTGGTCGATCGCGGAGTTCAACGCGTACACGAACGGGGTGGTGACCGATCCGGGGCCGCTGCCGCGGACGGGCTGGACCGCGACGGCGAACCCGACCAGCGCCACCGACGTCCCCGCGCAGATGCTCGACGGGAACACGGCCACGCGCTGGAGCTCCGGTACGCCGATGGCCAACGGCCAGACCGCGACCGTCGACATGGGGGCGTCGAAGTCGATCAGCAAGATCACGATGGACTCGGCGGGCAGCGCGAACGACTACGCGCACGGCTACTCGGTCAGCCTGTCCACCGATGGGGTGAACTGGGGTACGCCGGTCGCCACGGGCACCGGAACATCGGCTCTCGTGACTGTCACGTTCCCGACGGCGACGGCCCGGTACATCCGCGTGACCCAGACCGGCAGCTCCACGTCCTGGTGGTCGATCGCGGAGTTCAACGCGTACGCCTGACGGGCCCCCATCGAGCCGACTGAGTCAATGACGCCCCGCTGACGGGCTGATGAACGGTGGCGTACCGCTCTTCTGCGGTACGCCACCGTTCACATAGGTTTACCGGCGACCCCCTAATCCTCCGGAGGAATCGCCGTGCGATCACCGCTCCGCCGAAATCTCGTCCGCCTGGTCGCCGCGTCGCTGGTGATCCCGGCGGCCGCGACCCTCGGCCCACCCACGTCGGCGTCGGCCGACCCCGCTCCGGGGGACGTCGTCGTTCTCCGCGTGGGCGACGGCAGCGCCGCGTTGTCGAACGCCGCCACCGCCGTCTTCCTCGACGAGTACACGCCGTCCGGCACGCTCGTGCGTACCACCGCGCTGCCGACGGCCGCCGCCGGCGCGAACCGCCGACTGACGGTCAGCGGCTCGGCCACGTCCGAGGGCGCCCTCGCGCTGTCGGCCGACGGCCGCTACCTGACCCTCGGCGGCTACGACGCCGATCCGGGCCTCGCCGCCGTCGCGGGTACCACGACGACCGCCGTGGCCCGCGTGGTCGGCCGCGTCGACGGCGCCGGCACCGTGGACACCTCGACCGCCATCACGGACACGTTCAGCGGCAACAACATCCGCGGTGCCGTGACCGACGACGGGTCGCGCTTCTGGGCCGTCGGGGCCAACGGCGGCGTACGCCTGGCCGCGCTCGGTTCGGCCGGCACCTCGACCGCGATCAACTCGGCCGCGCCCACGAACATCCGCGCGGTCGGCATCGCGGGTGGCCGCCTCTACATCTCCACCGGCAGCGGCACCACCGGCGTGTACGCGGTCGGCACCGGCCTGCCCACGACGGGCGGCCAGACCCCCGCGCTGACGACCGCCGTCCCCAGCCCGTACGCGTTCACGGCGCTCGACCGCGACCCGGCGGTGCCCGGCGTGGACACGCTGTACGTGGCGGACGACTCGGCCAGCCCGAACGGCGGCGTGCTCAAGTTCTCCTTCGACGGGACGACCTGGACGGCGCGCGGCTCCTCCCGCCCGGCGTCGAGCGGCGCCCGCGGGGTGACCGGGACGGTCACCGGCTCGACGGCGACCCTGTTCGCCACCACGAGCGCGACCGCCGCCGCACTGGTGAAGCTGGAGGACTCGGCGGCGTTCGACGCGCCGATCTCCGTCACCGCCACGACCCTGTTCACCACGCCCGCGAACACCGCTCTCCGGGGCGTCGCGCTCGCGCCGGCGGCGGCCGCCACCGCGCCGTCCATCACGACGCAGCCGCAGGACGCGACCGTGCCGACCGGCGGCGTCGCGACCCTCACCGTCGCGGCCACCGGCACCGGCCCGCTGACCTACCAGTGGTACGCCGGAACCGCGGGCGACACCGGTACGCCGGTCGGCACCGGCGATTCCTTCACCACTCCCGCCCTCGCGGCGACCACCTCCTACTGGGTACGCGTGACCGGCCCGGCCGGCGCCGCGGACAGCCGCACGGCGACCGTGACCGTGTCGGCGGTGACCAACACGGCCCCGACCATCGGACCGTCCCCTGTGGAGGATCTGGCCCTGACCGTCGGCGACCCGGACAATCCGCCGGCTGTGCGTACGGTGACGGTCGGCGACGCCGAGTCGGACCCGGCCGCCCTGACGGTGACCGTGACCAGCGCGGACAGTGCGGTGGCCACCGGTAGCGCCGCGGGCTCGGGCGCGACCCGGACGCTGGGCGTGAACCCGGTCGGCGTGGGCCGCACGACGTTGACGGTGACCGTGTCGGACGGCAGCCTGAGCGCGAGCACCACCTTCCCGGTGGCCGTCTCCGCCGCGCTGCCCGCCGGTACGCACGACCTCTACGGCGCGAGCGACGCCAGCACGGCGATCGACCTCGGCGGCGGCGCGACGGTCGTCGGCGACGACGAGACGAACGTGCTGCGGATCTACGACCGCGACCACTCGCGGTACCCGGCGTCGACGTTCGACGTCCGCGCGGCCGGCCTGGCCCTGCGGGACTCGGACGTGACGCGGGAGATCGACATCGAGGCGTCGGCCCGGTCCGGCGACACGATCTACTGGCTCGGCTCGCAGGGCCAGAACTCGTCGGCCAAGACCCGGCTCAACCGGCAGGAGCTGTTCACCACCACCGTGAGCGGCACCGGGACCGGCGCGACGCTGGCCCTCGGCGGCAGCTACCAGCACCTGCGGGACGATCTCGTCGCGTGGGACCAGGCCAACGGCAACGTGCTCGGCCTGGCCGACGCCGCGACGCGGGCGCCCGAGGGCGACGGCGGCACGGCGACCGGCTTCAACATCGAGGGCGCCGAGTTCGCCAACGACGGCACGACGCTGCTGATCGCCTTCCGGGGTCCGATCGCGGGCGGCAAGGCGATCGTCGTCCCGGTGACGAACATCGCCGCCCTCGTCGCGGCCAACCCGACCACCGGCGTCACCGCCCAGTTCGGTACGCCGCTCCTCTGGGACCTCGCCGGCAAGGGCGTACGCGAGATCCGCAAGAACGCCGCCAACCAGTACCTGATCATCGCCGGGCCGAGCGACGCCGGGACCGGTGCCGCCGGCGAGTACCGGTTCTACAGCTGGGACGGCGACGCGGCTCACCAGCCGGTGCTGCGTACCGGGTCGCTGGACACCGTCGCGCTGCCGGGCAAGCCGGAGGCGATCGTCTCCGTGCCGAACCCGTTGCTGAACACGTCCTCGGCGCAGGTGGTCACCGACTCCGGCGACACGGTGTTCTACGGCGACGGAAGCATCGCCAAGGACCTGCCGCTCGTGCTGCGCAAGGCGACCACGGTCACCGTGCCGGTCGGCTCGCCGCCGCCGTGCACGGGCTCGGTCGCGACGATCGGCTCGGTCGAGGGCACCGGCGACGTCAGCCCGGTGGCCGGCCAGACGGTCACCGTACGCGGCACGGTCGTCGGCGACTACGAGGGAGCCAGCCCGGCGCTGCGGGGCTTCTACCTCCAGGACGCCGGTGACGGTAATCCGTCCACTTCGGATGGGGTCTTCGTCTTCGACAACGGGGCGAACCTGGTGTCGAACGGCAACGTCGTCGAGGTGACCGGCGCGGTGTCGGAGTTCCAGGGCCAGACCCAGATCACGGCCACGGGCGCCAACGTCGTCCCCTGCGGTACGCAGAACACGGTCACCCCGACGGACGTGACCCTGCCCCGGGCAACGGCCACCGACCTGGAGCCCTACGAAGGCATGCTGGTCCGGTTCCACCAGACCCTGAGCGTCACCGAGCACTTCCAGCTCGGCCGCTTCGGGCAGGTCGTGCTCTCCTCGGGCGGCCGGTTGCGCCAGCCCACGGCCGACATCCGGGCCACCGACACCGCGGCGGTCGCGGCGGCACAGCAGGCGAACAACCTGAACCGCCTGATCCTGGACGACGCCGACCAGAGCCAGAACCCCGATCCGATCGTGTTCGGGCGCAACGGTCAGCCGCTCTCCGCGGCGAACACCCTGCGCGGCGGCGACACCGTAACGGACCCGGTCGGCGTCCTGACCTACACGTGGGCGGGCAACGCGGCGAGCGGGAACGCGTACCGGCTGCGGCCGATCAACGCGCTCGGCGGCACGGCGATCTTCAATGAGGGCAACCCGCGACCGACCGCCGCTCCCGAAGTGGGCACCGGATCGGTCAAGGTGGCCAGCGCCAACCTGCTCAACTTCTTCAACACCTACACCGGCTGCACGCTCGGCTCGCAGGGCGGCCCGACCGACTGCCGGGGCGCCACCAGCGACGTCGAGTACAACCGGCAGCTGGCCAAGGAGGTCGCGTCCCTGCGGTTCCTGGGCGCGGACGTCATCGGCTACATGGAGATGGAGAACGACGGCTACGGTTCGGCCAGTGCCGTCCAGGCGCTGACCAACGCGCTCAACGCCGCCGACGGGCCGGGGACCTGGGCGTTCATCAACCCGGACGCGGCCACCGGGATCACCGACGTGGCCGGGGACGACGCCATCAAGGCGGGCATCCTCTACAAGACCGCCAAGGTGCACCCGATCGCGGGCAAGACCTTCGTGGACGTGAACGACCTCTTCGAGCGGCGGCCGGTCGCCCAGGAGTTCGAGACCGCCGCGGGGGCCCGCTTCACGGTCATCGCCAACCACTTCAAGTCCAAGGGCTCCTGCCCGACCTCCGGCCCGGACACGGACCAGGGCGACGGCCAGAGCTGCTGGAACGCCCACCGCACCGAGCAGGCGCACGAGCTGTCGTCGTGGATCGCCAACACGGTCGTCCCGTCGACCGGCGACCCGGACGTCCTGATCGTCGGCGACCTCAACTCGTACGCGGGTGAGGACCCGATCGCCGCCCTCGAAGCGGCCGGGTTCACGAACCTGGTGAAGGCGTACCACGGGGACGAGGCGTACTCGTACGTGTTCGACGGCCAGTGGGGCTACCTCGACTACGTGCTCGCCTCGTCGTCGCTGGTGCCGCAGGTGACCGGGGCCGGCGACGCGCACCACAACAGCGACGAGCCGTCGGTCCTCGACTACAACACCGATTTCAAGACGGCGGGCCAGATCGCCTCCCTGTACGCGCCGGACCGCTTCCGCACCAGCGACCACGATCCGGTCCTGGTCGGCATCGAGCCGGGCGTACCCGCGGGGATCTCCGGAACGGCGCCGGCCGGCACGGTCGGCGACCCGTACGCGTACACCTTCACGGTGTCGGGCACCGCGCCGGCGACGGTCTCGGTGTCCGCGGGCGACCTGCCGCCGGGCCTGTCGCTCGCCGCCAACGGTCAGCTGTCGGGCTCTCCCACCAAGGCCGGCTCGTACGCGTTCACGGTCAAGGCCGAGAACCCGTACGGCTCGGCCGAGCTGCCGGTGACCGTCCAGATCGGACAGGGAGTCAGCGCCACCACGCTGACGGCGGGCCCGAACCCGGTCGCGACCGGCGCGACGCTGACGCTGACCGCCCACGTGGCGGCGGCCGTGGCGGCCACCGGCTCGGTCACGTTCAGCGACGGCTCGACCGTGCTCGGCACCGCCCCGGTGGCGGCCGACGGCTCGGCCACGCTCACCACGAGCGCCCTCGCGGCCGGTGAGCACGCCGTCACGGCGGCCTTCGGCGGCAGCGCCGACCTGAAGCCGTCCACGTCGGACACGGTCTCCGTCGCCGTCATCGACCCGGCCACCCTCGGCGGCACGCTGCCCGGCGGCACGGTCGGATCGGCGTACTCGGCGGTGGTTGCGCACACCGGATCGGCGACGTTCAGCGTCACCGGCGGCACCCTGCCGCCCGGCCTGACCCTGTCGCCCTCCGGCACGGTGAGCGGCACGCCGACCGACGGCGGCGCGTACACCTTCACGATCACGGCCACCAACCCGGTGAGCACGGTCGCGGCGGCGTACACCCTCACGGTGGCCAAGGCCGCCACCACGGTCACGCTCACCACGAGCCCGGCCAGCCCGTCCACGGTCGGCGCCGCGCTGACGTTCACCGCCGTCGTGGCCGGACCCGCGGGCTTCACGCCCCAGGGCACCGTCCAGTTCGCGGTGGACGGCTCGCCGGTCGGCGGCCCGGTCACCCTGAGCGGCGGCCGGGCCACTAGCCCCGCCGTCAGCACCCTCGGGGTGGGCGCGCACACCGTGACCGCGACCTACTCCGGCGAATCGGCCTTCGCGGGCTCGTCGGCCACCACCACCCAGATCATCCGGTACGCGATCAAGATGATCACGCCGGTCGCCGGTGCGAAGTTCGCGGCCGGGCTGCCGGTGCCGGTCGCGTTCCAGCTGACCGACGCGGCGGGGAAGCCGATCCCGCTGCTGGACGCGGCCGCGCTGCTGCTCACCGGCCGGGTGAAGGTCTCGGCGGCCGGTGCGCAGACGCTGGGCTCGACGACGCCGCTCTACGAGCCGGTGTCGAAGACCTTCATCCTCGCCTGGCTCACCTCGCGGCGGCCGGCCGGCGCGGCGACCGTCTCGGTCACCGTGACCTACCCGGGCGCCCCGAACCAGGTGGTGACGGTCCCGATCACGCTCGTGTGATTCGGCTCAGCAGGAAATCCCGCTCGGCGGGGTTCTGAGTGAGGGCGGCGGCTGCCTCGTAGGCGGCCGCCGCTTCCTCGTCCCGGCCCAGGCGGCGCAGCAGGTCGGCGCGGACCGCGTGATAGGCGGGGTACGCCGGCAGGTCCAGTCCGTCCACTATGGCCAGTGCGGGCGCGGGTCCGTCGACCTCGGCCACGGCGACCGAGCGGTGCAGCCGGACCACGGGGCTCTCCGCGTACACGAGAAGGTGGTCGTAGAGCTGGAGGATCTGCGGCCAGTCGGTCGCGGGGCCGTCGGTGTGCACGGCGGCGATCGCGGCCTGGATCTGGTAGGGGCCGGGCCGGTCACGGCGCAGGCAGCGGCGGACGAGGGCGTGCCCCTCGGCGATGAGCTCGCGGTTCCACAGTGCCCGGTCCTGGTCGGCCAGCAGCACCAGCCCTTCCGGCCCGGTACGCGCCGCCCGCCGCGCGTCGGTGAGCAGCATGAGGGCGAGCAGCCCCACGGCCTCGGGCTCGTCCGGCATCAGCTCGACGAGCATGCGGCCGAGCCGGACGGCCTCGGCGCAGAGTTCGGGGCGCAGGTTCGTGTAGCCCTCGTTGAAGATCAGGTAGACGACCGCGAGCACCCCGGTCAACCGCCCCGGCAACTCCGCCGCCCCCGGTACGCGATACGGGATCCGCGCGTCGCGGATCTTGCCCTTCGCCCGGACCAGGCGCTGTGCCATGGTCGCCTCGGGCACCAGGAACGCCCGGGCGATCTCGGCCGTGGTCAGGCCGCCGAGCAGCCGCAGCGTCAGGGCGACCCGGGCGGCCGGGGCGAGCGCCGGATGGCAGCACGTGAAGATCAGGCTCAGCCGGTCGGCCGCCTGTTCCTGGGTGGACAGAAGCGTCGCCTCGATCTGTTTGGCGTCCCGGGCGGACTCCCGGCGCAGGCGGTCGATCGCACGGTTCCGCGCGGTCGTGATGATCCACCCGGCCGGGCTCGGTGGCGGCCCCGACTCCGGCCAGCGGCGCACGGCCTCGGCGAAGGCGTCCTGGACGGACTCCTCCGCGAGGTCGATGTCGCCGAAGGCCCGGATGAGGACCGCCACCGCCCGGCCGTACCCGCTCCGGAAGGCGGCTTCTATCTCCTCGGCGCTCATTCGGTCTGGCAGGGCACGACTTCCACGGGCAGGGTGGTCGCCGCGGCCATCCGGCCCGCCCACGCCAGGGCGGCGTCGAGGTCGGGTGCGGAGATCACGGTGAACCCGCCGAGGTGCTCCTTGCCCTCGATGAACGGCCCGTCGGTGAGCAACTGCTCGCCGTCGCGGTCCCGGACGACCGTCGCGGTCGTCGGCGGGTGCAGCCCGGCCGAGAACACCCAGGCCCCCGCCTTCTTCATCTCGTCGGCCAGCGCCCCGATGTCGGCCATGATCTTCGCCAGCTCCGCCGGCGGCGGTGGCGGCCCGTCGGGCTGGTAGATGCTGAGCAGGTACCGCTGCATGGTGGTCACGTTACGCCGCGCGATAGGTCGCGATGATCGCTCCGGTGGTGGTCGGCAGCGCTTCGACCAGGGTCAACTCGGACAGCGGGCCGGCGTCGGGGAAGATCCGGAAGCCGGCGCCGAGCACGAGCGGGTGGATGATGAGGACCATCTCGTCGAGCAGCCCCCACGCGAGCAGTCCGCGGACGAGTTCGCCGCTGCCGAGCACGGTCGCGTCCGGGCCGGTCTCCTTGAACTCGCGCAGCGCCTTCTCCGGGTCGCCGCTCAGCAGGATCGAGTTCTCCCACGGAAGCCGGGGAGTGCTTGCGCGAGCCGCCGGGAGTTCGGTCTGCTCGGTGAGAGTCTGGGACAGGACGTACTTCGGGGTCCGGTTGAGCTTGTCGCTGAACGGGTTGCCGTCACCGGCCCGGGCCGGCCAGACCGAGAAGAAGTGCTCGTACGTACGCCGCCCGAACAGCAGGGCGCCCTCGTGGGACATGCCCTCGGCGGCCTTCGCCCCGAGCACGTGGTCGGCATAGGGGGCCGCCCAGCCGCCGAGGCGGAACCCGTCGCGGGTGTCCTCCTCGGGATGGGCCGGCCCCTGCATGACGCCGTCCAGGGTGATGCTCTCGAACGCACTGATCTTGCCCATCGCGTACCTCCTGAAAGTGCTGGTCTACCTCCTATACGAGCGGCGGAGGGCCGGATCGACACTTCCGGTGGAGGAATTTCTGACCGCGCCGGGGCTTCGGCCGAACTCGCGGCGGAACGCCCGGTGGAAACTGCTCACGTCGGCGAAGCCCGCGTCGGCGGCGATGTCGATGATCCGCAGATGGGCCCGTGCGGGGTCGGCCAGCGCCCGGCGGGCGTACTCCAGGCGCAGGCGGCGCACGGTCGCGGCATAGGTGCGGTCCGCGCCGGCGAACAGCGCGTGCAGCGTACGCACGGAGCAGCCGAGCCGCCGGGCGGTGCCGGCCGGGGAGAGGTCCTCGTCGGTCAGGTGCTCCTCGATGTCGGCGACGGCCGCCGCGTAGGTCCGGGGTGCGCGCAGCGGCCGAGCGGGTTCGGCGTCGTCGAGCAGGAGCGCCAGCAGGCCGTTCGCGTGCTGGGCCAGCCGGGCCGCGTGCGGCGGGGCGGCCGACTCCCGGTCCAGGGCGGACAGGATGTGCCGGAACGCCGCGCCGATCCCGCTCGTGGTGTCGAGCCGGACCGCCGTGCGTACGCCGGAGGGAAGCAGCTCGCGCGGCACGAAGAGGGAGTACTGCCGGAAGTCGGCCGGGAAGATCAGCTCGAAGGGCCGGGTCGTGTCGACCAGGGCGAGGTCACCCGGGCGCTGGTACGCCGACCGGCCGTCCTGCACCGCCTGCCCCGCCCCGCGGACCTGGAGGTTCGCGTAGAACCCGGCCCGCGGCGCGTGCTCGATGTCCGCCTCGGTACGCCGCACGAGCTGCCGGCGGGAGTCGATCCGGGCCAGGTCGAGGCGGCCGAGTCCGACCTGCCGGACGGCGCCGGCGAACCCGTCGCGGCGGTCCGACTCCGGGCTCAGGTCGAGGAACGCCTCGCAGATGACCTCCCGCCAGTACGCGAACCGCCCGCCGGGCGGCGCGACCGCCGTGGTCCACGTCGTCGCCATGTCCTTCCCCCAGTTTCCGTGCCCCGCACCCACACTGGCGCGCGACGAACCGGACGGCCAGGCTGATTCCCGACAGTCGCACGGAATGCCACCGCGGCTGCGTCCGGTGCGTCCTCCCGGCCGCCGCGGCGGCGCACATTCGAGGCATGGACACACTGCACACCCGCTTCACCGAGGCGTACGGGCTGCGGACGCCGATCGCGCAGGCCGGCATGGCGTTCGTCGGGATGACCCCCGCGCTCGCCGTCGCCGTGAGCAACGCCGGCGCCCTCGGATCGCTCGGCGTCGGCCTGATGCCCGCGCCCGCGCTGGCCGACACGATCGGCGCGATCCAGCGGAACACCCCGCACCCGTTCAACGTCAACTTCATCACCCCGCTCACCGACGACGCGCAGATCGACGCGGTGTGCGCCGCCGCGCCCGCGGTCGCGTCCTTCCACTGGGGACACCCGAAGAGCGCCTGGATCGAACGCCTCCACGCGGCCGGCGTACGCGTCTTCGAGCAGGTCGGCTCGGTCGAGACGGCGATCGCCGCGGCGGACGGCGGCGTGGACGTCATCGTCGCGCAGGGCGAGGAGGCCGGCGGCCACAACTACGGCACGCTGCCCACGTTCGCCCTCGTTCCGCTGGTGGTCGACGCCGTCGCGCCGGTCCTGGTGCTGGCATCCGGCGGAGTCGCGGACGGCCGGGGACTCGCGGCCGCGCTGATGCTCGGGGCGGACGGCGTCTGGGTCGGTACGCGATTCGTGGCCACCACGGAGTCCCTGGCCCACGACGGGTACAAGGCGCGGCTCGTGGCCGCCGACGCCACCGGGACGACGCGTACCGGGCTGTTCGGGCCGGACATGCCGCAGTTCAACCCGATGCGGGTCCTGCGCAACCGCGTCGTCCGCGAATGGGCGGACCGGACCGGCGAGATCCCGGCGGACACCTCGGACCTGCCGGTGATCGGCCGGACACAGCTCGGCGGCTTCCTCGGCGGGCCGGACGTCCTCGAGATGCACAAGTTCTCGAACATCGTCCCGATGGCGGGCCTGACGACCGGCGACCTCGAGGAGATGGCCCTGCTCTCGGGGCAGGGCGTCGGCCTCGTCGACGCGGTACGCCCGGCGGCGGAGGTCATCGCCGAACTGACCGAGCAGGCGATCACCATGCTCGGCCGGTACCGGCGCTGACCCTCGCCGCGGCCTGATCCGCCGGACTCGGCGGGCTTGCGGACACGGCGACGGGCTTTACGACACCGCGATGGGGCGGCCGACCGTGAGCGCGGCGGCCGTGTCCGCCCCGAGCCGGTCGAGGTACTCCGGGTCGGCCTGGGCGCCGGCGCCTTCCAGGACGGTCGTGAAGAAGCACCGCGCACCGACCGCCAGCAGGACCTGGAAGACGTCCCGGTCGTCCAGCCCGTGCTCCCGCAGCCCGGCCACGTCCGCCGCCGTGATCGACGCGGGCCCGTCGGCCGCCTTGACGGCGAAGTCCATGATCGCCACATCGGCCTCGTCGAGGCCGGCGTCGTGGTAGTCGGCCGCGATGCGGCGTACCGTCTCGGTGTCGTAGAACCGGCTCTGGAGCTGGACACCGTGGGCGACCGAGCAGTACGTGGAGCCCCGGCGCATCGCGACCGCCAGCGTGGCCAGCTCGTACCGGCGCGGGTCCATGCCGGCCTTGATGCTCTTGTTCAGCTCCGCCCACGCCGCGTACGCCGCCGGGGCCAGCGCGAACAGCTCGCTGTAGTTCGTGGGGAAGCCCCAGTTGGCCAGGTCGGCCGCGCGGATCTGGACGGCCTCGGGCGTACCGAGCTGCTCGGCGGACGGCTGGAGAAAGGACATCGGTGGCTCCCGGCGACGAGGGATGATCGTGACCTCCGATCTTCTCGCCCCCGGGGGCCGTTTGTCGGTCGGATGGCCGACCCTGCCCGGCGCCGCCCGAACTCCTGACCGGCATGATGGGGTCGTGTTCGCCGTAGACCTGCAGCCCGGTGCCGTCCTTCGCCCCCTCGAACCCTGGCGTGCCGAGGAGTTCCTGACCAATCTCGACCGGTGCCGCGACTACATCGCGCCCTGGGTCGGGCCGAGTTTCGTCGCCACCGACCTCGCCTCCGCCCGCGCCGTCCTGCAGCGGTACGCCGACAGCCAAGCCCGCGACACCGGCCTGATCCTGGGCATCTGGCTGGCCGACCGGCTGGTCGGCGGGGTCATGGTCGTGGCGATGGACGCGGCCGCCGGCACCTGCGAGGTCGGCTGCTGGCTGGAACCGTCGGCGACCGGCCGGGGGCTGATCACCCAGGCGGCGACCCGCCTCATCGACTGGCTCGTCCGCGCCCGGGGCATCCACCGCGTGGAGTGGCAGACCCTCGCCGCCAACGAGCCGAGCATCAAGGTCGCCCAGCGGCTCGGGATGACCCGGGACGGCGTACTGCGGGAGGCGATCCCGCCGCGTCCGGGCCGCAGCGAACGGGCGGACCTGGAGATCTGGTCGGTCCTGGCCCCCGAGTGGCGCCTGCACCTCCCCGACACGATCTGACCCCCATGATCCCGTTTGGATCAGGGAAGTCACCCGAATCTTGGGCCTTGATCCGGGTGACAACCGTGATCCAAGCGGGATCTTGGCAACGCCGCGACGCGTGGGCGGCTAGGGTCGAAGCGTGGCGACCACCGTCGACGAGTACCTCGCCGGGTTTCCGGACGCGACGCGTACCGTGCTGGCGGCGGTCCGCAAGAGCATGCACGACGCCGTTCCGGGCGCCGAGGAGAAGATCAGCTACGGCATACCGGCGCTGACCGTCGACGGCCGCGCCCTCGCCTACTTCGCCGGCTGGAAGCAGCACGTCTCGGTGTACCCGGTGCCGGCCGGCGACGCCGCCTTCCAGGCCGAGATCGAGCCCTACAAGGCGGCCAAGGGCACGCTGCGGTTCCCGCTGTCGAAACCCGTCCCGTACGCGTTGATCGGCCGGGTCGCGGCCCTGCTGGCGGCCGAGAGATGACCTCCGGCGCGTACCCGGAGGTGTTCGAGCATCTGGGTGACTACCGCGTCGAGTACGACCTGGACGGCGAGCCCGACCTCGTCGGGCCCGACGGTCACCGGCTGGAGACCTGGCGGGAGGGCTTCCCTTACCCGGCGCGGATGTCACGGCCGGAGTACGACCGGGTGAAGCGGCAGCAGCAGATCGAGCTGCTCAAGTTGCAGAGCTGGGTGAAGAAGAAGGGCGAGCGGATCGTCATCCTCTTCGAGGGCCGCGACGCCGCTGGGAAGGGCAGCACGATCAAGCGGTTCACCCAGCACCTCAACCCCCGGGGTACGCGAGTCGTCGCGCTCGACCGGCCGACGCCCCGCGAACAGTCGCAGTGGTACTTCCAGCGCTACATCGCCCATCTGCCCGCGGCCGGGGAGATGGTGCTGTTCGACCGGTCCTGGTACAACCGCGCCGGGGTCGAACGGGTCATGGGCTTCTGTACGCCGCGCGAGTACCTCGAATTCATGCGCGAGGTCCCGGAACTGGAGCGGATGCTCGTCCGGTCCGGACTGCGGCTGATCAAATTCTGGTTCTCGGTGTCCCGTTCGGAGCAGCGGGCCCGTTTCGCCATCCGCCAGCTCGACCCCGTACGCCGCTGGAAACTGTCGCCGATGGACGTGGCGTCGCTGGACCGGTGGGACGCGTACACGCAGGCGAAGCGGGCGGTGTTCTTCTACACCGACACGGCCGACGCGCCCTGGACGGTGGTGAAGAGCAACGACAAGAAGCGCGCCCGGATCGAGGCGATGCGCTGGGTGCTCTCCCGGTTCGAGTACGCCGGCAAGGACCACGAGGCCATCGGCGTACCCGATTCCTCGATCGTCATGCCGGCGTCGGCCGCGTACGAGCCGACCGAGGCCGCCTGGCCGCTGCCCATCCCCGACCTCTGATCTCCCTGACCTCTGATCGTCCGTAGTAGACAGGCCGCCCGCGGGCGGCCTTTTTGTCATGCTCGCACCCTTGCGCGATTAATGGAAGGAGTCTTAACTGTTACCGATCGAAATACTTAAGGAGGTTTACTGTGAGGCGCATGCACCTCGCGCTCGTCGCCCTGGCCGTCGGGGTGGCGACGAGCGGCCTCGCCGTCGTCGCCGCGTCACCGGCGTACGCGGCCGGCGTCACCGCCAGCTTCTCCAAGGATTCCGACTGGGGCACCGGCTACCAGGGCAAGTTCACGATCACCAACGGCTCGTCCAGCACGATCTCCAGCTGGAACGTCCAGTGGGACCTGGGCGCGGGCCTGACGATGGGCTCCTACTGGGACGCGCTCGTGTCCACCAGCGGCCAGCACGTCACCGCCACCAACCGGACCTACAACGGGACGGTCGCCCCCGGCGCGTCGGTGACGTTCGGCTTCCTCGTCAACGGCGGCTCGGGCGCTCCGACCAACTGCACCGTCAACGGCGCTTCCTGCGCCGGCGGCACCTCGTCCCCCTCGGCCTCCCCCACCGCCTCGCGGACGACGAGCCCCAGCCCGAGCCCGTCCACCTCGACGCCGCCCCCGCCGGCCAGTCTGCCGGTGGCGCCCTACGTGGACATGGGAGCCTGGCCGTCGCCGGTCCTCACCGACATGGCCACCGGCGGCAACCTCAAGAACTTCACCCTCGCGTTCGTCACCGCCGTCGGCTGCAAGGCCTCGTGGTTCAACGCGTACGACCCGCGGGCCGCGTGGGCCAAGGACCAGATCGACGCCATCCGCGCCCGCGGCGGCGACGTGAAGATCTCCTTCGGCGGCGCGTCCGGCCAGGAACTCGCCCAGGCGTGCACCTCCGTCGCCGCGCTGCAGGCCGAGTACCAGGCCGTCGTCACGGCGTACGGGCTGCACTACGTGGACTTCGACATCGAGGGCGCCGCGGTCGCCGACACGGCCGCCAACACCCGCCGCTCGCAGGCGCTGAAGAACCTGCAGGCCGCCAACCCCGGCCTCAAGGTCTCGCTCACCCTGCCGGTCCTGCCCGAGGGCCTCACCGCGGAGGGCGTCGCCATCGTCCAGTCCGCCCGCGACGCCGGGGTCACCCTCGACATCGTCAACGTCATGGCGATGGACTACTACCGCACCGGCGACTACGGCGACCTCGCCGTCCAGGCCGCCAACTCCACCTTCAGCCAGCTCAAGACCCTCTACCCGAGCAAGACCGACGCCCAGCTGTGGCGGATGGTCGGCGTCACGCCGATGCTCGGCGCGAACGACGACGGCCACATCTACGACCAGAACGACGCCCGCCAGATGGTGACCTTCGCCAACGGCAAGCACCTGGGCATGCTCGCCTTCTGGGAGGAAGGCCGCGACAAGAACGCCTGCAACGGCGCGCTCTACATGTGCACCAACATCGCCCAGGCGCCGTACGAGTTCAGCAAGATCTTCGCGGCGTACGCGGGCTGACAGGCCGGGGCGCGCCTCCCGGGGATCAGAGGCGCGCCCCTTTAACCACTTGACGCGTACGCGATAGTGCCCGCATGGATCTCGCCGCCCGCCTCGAAGACTTCCGCCGCCGTCGGGGCGAGGACGCGGTGGACGACTACCTCGGCTGCTCACCGGCTGACCTGCGCGAACCGCTCGCCACAGCCGACGTCACGATCATCGAGGTGTACGCCGACTCGCCGGTCGACCTGATCCGCGAGACCCTGGACGTCAACGAACGCGGCTTCGACCCGTACGCCGAACCGGTCTCCGCCACCATCGCCGAGGACTTCCGCACCCAGCTGACCGACGCCTGCGCGATCACGATCCGCCACCACGGCACGGGCGTCGCCGCCGGCATGGTCCTGCCGGTCCGGGAAGGCCTGACCGAGATCGTCGGCGTCGCCACCCTCGCCGACCACCGCCGTCAGGGCTTCGGCGCCCTCACCACGGCAACCCTGGCCCGCATCGCCTTCACTCTGGGCGCCGACCTCGTCCTGCTTTCCACGGAGGACGCCGGTGCCCGCCGCGTCTACGAACGCGTAGGCTTCCGCGCGCTTTAGATTCACGTTCTTTCATAGGATTTCGTCCCGGGTTCGTCGATCTCGCCTCCGCTCCTCCCATCCGGGCCTTGTCCCGACTGTCCGATATGCGGCCGGGTGGATCGGCTGGTCGGCGATCGTTCGCGGCTGGGATGTAGTTTCCGACCCTGTCCCCTCGATCCACAGCAGCCGAGATGTAGGTAGAGGCCGTTTTCCTACATCCCGACGGCTGTGGATCGAGGGGACAGGGTGCGTATTTACATCTCAGCCGCTGTGGATCACGTCCACGCCGTCCCGCGGTCGGCCGTTGCCCGTTATGCGGGAACGATCTTCCGATAGGTGGACCCGGTGCACTGATTCTTTGATCGTTTACGGCCGAGGTGTAAATCCGGCCCGATCTGCATGATCAATGACGCGTCAGGTGCAGCAGAACCCGGTCAACGCGCTCCAGAACCGTAAACGATCATGCATCGGGTGGCCGTTTCCACACCACAGCCGTAAACGATCACCCCACCGACCGCCGCCCCGGCGCCCATATCGGACAGTCGCGACAAAGTCAGAAGCGGCCCGGGTCGGACGGTGGCTCCGATCTCACCATGGTCGACGATCTTGCACGAATGTCCGGGCATTCCGGGTGTACCGGACGAAATTCGAGACATTCGCGCAAGATCCTCGACCATTTCGGGTGCAAGTCGGATAGTCGGGACAAAGTCCGGGTGGGGGTTGGGGGTGAACGGTGACCGGGCGACGGTGGATGATGCTTCGCCCCGGAAACCTGGCAGTGGAGTCCCC
>NZ_AUAX01000054.1 GCF_000428945.1 Hamadaea tsunoensis DSM 44101
CGGCCCAACTTCACCAAGCTCCAGCAGCAGGGCGCCGAGCACCCGATCGAGAAGGTGGGCGCGCAGCTCCGCGGAATGATGAGCTGGGTGGACCGGCCGATCACCGAGACCGCGTGACATCCCTGTAAGGCTGCCTGCCCTCCACAACCGAGGAGCGGGACGTACCGGGCTGCCCTCAAGGCGATCCCTTGTGGGCAGCCCGGTCTTTCTTTGCCGGCTCAAGATCTTTTTTAGATCAAGTTCAAGATCTTTTTGTCCCGGGTTCGTCGATCTCGCTTCCGCTCCTCCCGCGGGAGACCGTTGCGCCCCTATCGCTGCGCTCCGGGGACTCCACTGCCAGGTTGGTGGGGCGAAGCATCGTCCACCGTCGTCCGGTCACCGTTTACCCCCAACCCCCACCCGGACTTTGTCCCGACTGTCCGATACGCGGTTGGGCTGCTCGGGTTCGGCGGTGATCGTTCGCGGTTCCGATGTAGTTTCGGGGCCTGTTTTCGTGATCATTTACGGCTGGGGTGTGAATCCGGCCCGATCTGCATGATCATTTACGCGTCAGGTGTAGCAAAAGCCGGTCAACGCGCTCCAGAACCGTAAACGATCATGCATCGGGCGGCCTTTTCTGCACCTCAGCCGCAAACGATCACCCCGCCGGCCGTCGACTGGACCCACAAGCCGGACAGTCGCGACAAAAGCCGGGCCGACCCAAGTCGGGCGGGGGTGGGGTGAAGTCGTGACCGAACCGCGGTGGATGATGCTTCGCCCCACTCGGCTGGCAGTGGAGTCCCCGGAGTGAAGCGATTGGGCGGAACGGTCTCCCGTGTGAGGAGCGGAAGTGAGATCACCGGACTGGCATGCGTGCATGGTCGGGAAATTCCCAGGGGGCGGTAAGCAACCTAATGGGTGAATCGGGCGTCCATGTTTACAGCGGTGACCCCTATGGGTATACCGCCCGTCCCGGCTGCGCATTACTCTGTGTAATCACTGCTATGTAACACAGAGTTCACCCATCTAGCCAATTCACAGCCGCGCGGGGGCAGCCATTCATGGGCCTTTCGGGTACCGTTCGGCCATGCGGTTGGAGTATTCGTACCGAACAGAGCGATTCGGCGCCGTCCGAATCGGCCCGCTGCAGAAGGTCGTGGAGATCGACAGCTCCGCGAGCGACAGTGACGCTGAGTCAATTCACGGCGACAGTGCAACACGGACAGTCAGTCGCGACCGGCTGCGGGAGGTCGAACGCGATCTCGTCATCGTGGTTCCGTGCATGAATGAACCGCGCCGCGTCATCGAAGGCGTGCTCGCGGGGATTCCGCACGACTGCCTCATCCTGCTGGTCTCCAACAGCGACCGGACGCCGGTGGACCGGTACGACATCGAGCTGCGGTCGCTGGAGGAGTTCTGCCGGCTGGCGAACCGGCCGGCGATCGCGGTCCACCAGCAGGATCCGGGCGTGGGTGCCGCGATGAAGGCGGCCGGGCTGCCCGACATCGTCGACGAGATCGACGGCGGCGTACGCCGGGGCAAGGGCGAGGCGATGGTGCTCGCGATGGCGTTGGCCGCGATGACGGGGCGGCGTTACGTGGGCTATGTGGACGCGGACAACTACGTGCCCGGCTCGGTGCACGAGTACTGCAAGGTCTATGCCGCCGGCCTGGCCATCGCCGACAGTCCGTACTCGATGGTCCGCATCGCCTGGGATTCCAAGCCGAAGGTACGCGACGGGAAGCTGTTCTTCTCCAAGCGCGGCCGGACCTCGGAGGTGACCAACGACTTCCTCAACCGCCTGCTGGCGGAGTACTCGGGGTTCGGCACCGACGCCATCGTGACCGGCAACGCCGGCGAGCACGCGCTCAGCCTGGACCTCGGGCTGCGGATGCGGATGGCGGGCGGGTTCGCGGTCGAACCGTTCCAGTTCGTGGAGCTGTTCGAGCAGTTCGGGGGCGTACTGCCGGGGGCGGCGCCGATCCCGTCGGAGGTCGGGGTGCCGCTGCTGCAGATCGGCACGATCAACCCGCACTTCCACGACAACAAGGGCGACGAGCACGTGCAGTCGATGCGCTTCCAGGCGCTCAACGTGCTCTACCACTCGCCGGTGTGCCCGCCGGGACTGCGTACGGAGATCATGGACTTCATGATCCTGCAGGGTGCGCTGGAGCCCGGCCAGGAGCCGCATCGCGAGCGCATCTACGCACCGGTCGGCTCGCTGGCCCTCGACCGGCTGCTGGGTGGGCTGGAATCCGAGGCGCACTCGTTCCGCACTTTCGGGTATCGCATGGTTGTGACCCCGCGCACCGTGACGCCTCTCGCACGCGACCGCGTACACGAGCCGACGGTGCTCGCATAGGTGGTCATTGACCTGATCAGCTGCCCGACGTGACGACCGTCACGTCGTGGCGGCTGGGTTAATCCTCAGCTGAACGCCGTACGATCCCCCTGGTAGAGCCCGAAACGCGGCGTTGCGTTCCGGCGGCCCGGCCGGATCTGCCCGGCATGGAATCACGAGAATCCCGTGAGGCAAGAAGTGACTCCCGTCGTACTCATCGCAGAAGAGCTCGCTCCCGCGGCTCTGGATGTCCTCGCCAACGATTTCGACGTCCGGCACGTCGACGGCACCGACCGGCCCGCGCTGCTGTCCGCGCTCGCCGAGGCCGACGCGGTGATCGTCCGGAGCGCCACGCAGATCGACGCCGAGGCGATCGCCGCGGGCAAGCGGCTCAAGGTCGTCGCCCGCGCCGGAGTCGGCCTCGACAACGTCGATTCCGCCGCCGCCACCGCCCGTGGCGTCATGGTCGTCAACGCACCGACCTCCAACATCGTCTCGGCCGCCGAGCAGGCGCTGGCCCTGCTGCTGGCCGTCGCCCGGCACACCGCCGTCGCGAGCGCCTCGCTGAAGAAGGGCGAGTGGAAGCGCTCGAAGTTCACCGGCGTGGAGATCCAGGGCAAGACCGTCGGCGTCGTCGGCCTCGGCCGCATCGGCGTGCTGTTCGCCCAGCGCATCGCCGCCTTCGGCACCCGCCTGATCGCGTACGACCCCTACGTGCAGCCCGCCCGGGCCGCGCAGCTCGGCGTACGCCTGGTCGGCCTGGAGGAGCTGCTCCGCGAGTCGGACTTCATCTCGATCCACCTGCCGAAGACCCCGGAGACCGTCGGCCTCATCGGCGTCAACGAGCTGAAGATGGTCAAGCCCGGCGTACGCATCGTCAACGCCGCGCGCGGTGGCCTGATCGACGAGGCCGCGCTGGCCGACGCGGTCGCCGACGGCCGGGTCGCGGGTGTCGGCCTCGACGTCTACGCCAAGGAGCCGTGCACCGACTCGCCGCTGTTCGCCTTCGACAACGTCGTGGCCGTCCCGCACCTGGGCGCGTCCACGGTGGAGGCTCAGGACAAGGCCGGCCTCGCCGTCGCGAAGAGCGTCAAGCTCGCGCTGCAGGGCGAGTTCGTGCCGGACGCCGTCAACGTCCAGGCCGGCGGGGTCGTGGCCGAGCAGGTCCGCCCGCTGCTGCCGCTCGCCGAGAAGCTCGGCCGCGTCTTCACCGCCGTCGCCGGCGGCGTCGCGGCCAGCGTGACCGTCGACGTGCGCGGCGAGATCATCGCCCACGACGTGTCGGTCCTCAAGCTCGCCGCGACCAAGGGCCTGTTCAGCGCCGTCGTGGAAGAGCAGGTCACCTACGTCAACGCGCCGCTGCTGGCGGCGGACCGGGGCGTCGAGGTCGAGCTGGTCACCGCGCCGGAGGCCGTGGGCCACAAGAACATCATCACGGTACGCGGAGCCACGCCGGACGGCCGCGTCGTCACGGTCTCGGGCACGGTCGTCTCGACGGGCACCCGCGACCAGGTCAAGCTGACCGCGGTCGACGACTTCGACCTGGAGCTGGACGCGACCGGCGTCCTGGTCTTCTTCCGGTACGCCGACCGGCCCGGCATCGTCGGCACGATCGGCACGTTCCTCGGCCAGGCCGGGGTCAACATCGCGGCGATGCAGGTCGCGCGGCGCGCCGCCGGTGGCGAGGCGCTGATGACCCTGACGGTCGACACCGGGATCGCCGCCGAGCTGCTGCAGCAGGCCGCCGCTTCCATCGGGGCGACCGCGGCCGCGACGGTGGATCTCACCGAAGAGTGACCGCCTGCTTGCATTGCGTTGCGTGGGCGGTTAGCCTGCTGAGGTCCCCAGTGGACGATTGAGGACATCTTCGGGTGATGTGCTCAAAGTGTTTCGACGTGTGTGGCCGGGACGATGCCGCGTCCCGGCCACATTCGTATCTTCAGGCGGTCGTACCGGCCAGCACGGTCAGGTGGAGCGCCTGCGCACCGGCCACGATCTCGTCGACTGGTCCGCGCATCCACGCCGCCGGCAGGTACGCCGCCCCCTTGTTGCGCAGTTGCCAGCGCAGGATCGCCCGGCGGAGCCAGGGAGCGGTCGACCGCGCGGCGACGGCCGCCGGGTCGCGTGGCACGACCGTGCAGCACAGCGTCTGCTGGAAGTCGACCGCCTCGATCCGCGCCACTTCGGCCCAGCCGAGGTCCAGCCCCAGCGCCGGCAGGCGTACGCCGTCCGTCGTGAACTCGGCGACGACGCCCCGGAACGGCGTGAGCTGCGCCTGCGCGTACGCGATCAGCAGCAGCGGGATCGTGATGAGGACGCCGGTGACGACGGGTATCACCCAGGCGGCCCCGCCCTCCTCGTAGACGGAGGTGAAGCGGGCCAGGCCGAGGCAGACCGGGATCGGGATCAATACCAGCAAGGCGAGCGACACCGCACCCGGCTGCCGGAACCCGCGGGCGTGCCCGGCGACCGGTGCGGTGCCCGGCTGCCGCCGGTCGGCGAGCGCCTGGACGACGTTCGCGGACTCGATCCGCCGCGTGCCGTGCAGGACGAGGTTGTAGCCCGCCGACCAGAACATCAGCACGGCCGCCGGCAGGCAGATCACCACGAAGACCAGCATCGCGCCGAACACCACCACGCCCGGCGTCCGGTCGTCCGCGAAGAGCCCGAAGAGCCCAATGAGCACCGAGGCCGCCACCGCCACGGCCGCGAACGACAGCATGGCGGCCGAGGCGAGGCGGAAGGCGAACTCCCGGCGCCGCCGCCTTTCGACGACGACCGCCGCGCGTACGCCTGGATCGGGGTGGGGAAGGCCTTGCCGAGCGCGGGCGACGACCTGGGCGCGCACGGCGGGCGGGAGGGCGGACCAGGCCGGCGGGGTCCCCGTGGGTGTCATGGCCGCCATTGTGGGGGCATTCCGCCACACCCGAGCTACCGCCCAGTATGCGGGACATGATTACCGGAAAGCGGGACGATCCCCTTAGTGTTCGTTAGACAAACCAAGGAGGTTGCACCGTGCGCATCGCAGTCGTGGCCGGGGACGGCATCGGGACCGAGGTCGTCGCCGAGGGGCTCAAGGTTCTGCGCGTTCTCGTGCCGGACGTCGAGACCGCCGAGTACGACCTGGGCGCGGCGCGGTACAACCGGACCGGCGAGGTGCTGCCCGACAGCGTGCGCGACGAGCTGGCGGGGTACGACGCGATCCTCCTCGGCGCGGTCGGCGACCCGAGCGTCCCGCCGGGCGTGCTGGAGCGCGGCCTGCTGCTCAAGCTGCGCTTCGACTTCGACCAGTACGTGAACCTGCGCCCCAGTCGGCTGTGGCCGGCCACGACCGGCCCGCTGGCCGGGGTGAAGCCCGGCGAGATCGACTTCGTCGTGGTCCGCGAGGGCACCGAGGGTCTCTACACGGGCGCGGGCGGCACCATGCACCGCGGTACGCCGGCCGAGGTCGCCACGGAGGAGAGCCTGAACACCCGCCACGGCGTGGAGCGGGTCATCCGTGACGCGTTCGCCCGGGCGGCCGCGCGCCCGCGCAAGAAGCTGACGATGGTCCACAAGACCAACGTGCTCAGCCACTCCGGCGGGCTCTGGGCGCGGACGTTCGAGGCGGTCAAGGCGGAGTTCCCGGCCGTGACGACCGAATACCAGCACGTCGACGCCGCCGCGATGTTCATGGTGACGAACCCCCAGCGCTACGACGTCATCGTCACGGACAACCTGTTCGGCGACATCCTGACCGACATCGCCGCCGCCGTCACGGGCGGCATCGGGCTGGCCGCGAGCGGCTGCATCAACCCCGAGCGCGCGTACCCGTCGATGTTCGAGCCGGTGCACGGCTCCGCGCCCGACATCGCCGGCAAGGGGATCGCCGACCCGGCCGCCGCCATCCTGTCGGTCGCCCTGTGCCTGGACCACCTCGGCCACCCCGAGCTGGCCAGCAAGATCAACGACGCCGTCGCCGTCGAACTGACGCAGCGTACCGGCGCGCCCCTGGTCACCGCCGCCGTAGGCGACCGAGTAGCACAGACCGTAGCTTGATCCACGGCCCGGCCGTGGACGGCCGGGCAGCGAGTTCCCTTCTCTCCCGGCCGTGCGGCCCGAGTCGGCTTGAACGACCGTTTAGAGGTAAGTTTCAGCCAGACCACGCGGCAGGGCGCCAGGCGATGCAGCCCGCCCTTTTGCCGCCGCTGGCACGAGATGGAGGGGCACCCGCCATGGGAGAGCAGTTCGAGATTCATCCCCATCCGCAGCCGGTCGCTCCGGCCGAGCGCGAGGCACTGCTGGCCAACCCGGGCTTCGGCCGGGTCTTCACCGACCACATGGTGACCATCAAGTACGCCGAGGGCAAAGGCTGGTACGACGCCCGCGTGGAGGCCCGCGCGCCGATCCCGATGGACCCGGCGACCGCCGTACTGCACTACGCGCAGGAGATCTTCGAGGGGCTCAAGGCGTACCGGCTGGCGGACGGGGGCGTGGGGCTGTTCCGCATCGACGCCAACGCCGCCCGCTTCCAGGACTCGGCCGTGCGGATGGCGATGGCCCCGCTGCCGGCCGACCTGTTCATCGGTGCGGTCAGGGAACTGGTCGCGATCGACGGCCAGTGGATCCCCAGCCTGCCCGAGGGTTCGCTCTACCTGCGCCCGTTCCAGTTCGCCAGCGAGGTCTTCCTCGGGGTACGCCCGGCCAAGGAATACCTCTTCGGCGTCATCGCCTCGCCGGTGGGCGCGTACTTCAGCGGTGGAGTGAAGCCGGTGTCGATCTGGGTGACCCGCGACTACACGCGCGCGGCGCCGGGCGGCACGGGCGCGGCCAAGTGCGGCGGCAACTACGCCACCTCCCTCGTGGCCCAGGCCGAGGCGATCGAGCACGGCTGCGACCAGGTCGTCTTCCTGGACGCGGTCGAGCTGAAGTACATCGACGAGCTCGGCGGCATGAACGTCTTCCTCGTCCTCGACGACGGTACGCTCGTCACGCCCCCGCTCACCGGCACGATCCTGCCGGGCATCACCCGTGATTCGCTGCTGACCATGGCGGCGGCGGAGGGCCGGCCGGTGCAGGAGCGGCTCATCAGCCTCGATGAATGGCGGGAGGGCGCCCGCAGCGGCCGGATCGCCGAGTCGTTCGCGTGCGGCACCGCCGCCGTCCTCACTCCGATCGGGACGGTGCGCTCGCGCGAGGAGGAGTTCACCATCGGCGACGGGCAGACCGGTCCGGTGACGGCGGCTCTGCGTACGGCGCTGATGGACATCCAGTGGGGCCGGACGACCGACCGGCACGGCTGGATGACGCGGCTGTCCTGACCGCCGTTTCAGCGGCGGGACGAACCGCAGGAGTTCGGGCGGGTTCCGGTCGGGCGTGAACCGACCGGCCGGGACCCCGTCGGGCGGGTACCGGCCCAGCCCATCGATCGGGTGTCACTCGTGGAAACGCTGTGATGTGCCATGTCTGACTCCTTCGATATCCACCCCAACGAGTGCACTCGCGGGTGGACACTGGCCTATGCCTAGGAATCGGACATAACGTGACGAGGTCCGGACGGTCAGGCGGCCCGGCGTAGAACTTCCATCGGTCCGTCCGCAATGGAGCGTCCGTACCCGCGGCCGGGTCGGCGGGCGGCCAGCGGCTGTGTGGTCGCGTTCCCGGTACGCGGAGCCGTGGTCGTCATCCGGCCGCTCAGCCGGCTCTCCAGCAGGGACGCGTCCAGCCAGACCGCCGCGTCGACGAGCGCCCGCTGCGCCTGTTCGAGGGTGGGCACGTGCCACTGCACGTCCTCCGGCGAGACCTCCCAGCGCACCGGGCCGCTGCGCAGGCGGGTCGGCGGCAGGGGGACCCACGATCCGCGCGTGTGCCACAGGATGTCCTCGCGCTTCAGCTCGGGCCGCATGATCGCGGGTACGCCCGGCTCGCGGACGAAGAACATCCAGCGGTCCTGCGGAGTGACCGCGACCGGGCCGCGCAGCACGCCGGTGACCGACGGCCGGCCGGGCCCGCTGACCGGTCCGCGTACCGCCCGGGCGCCGAGGAGTCCGGGGACCTCGATCACGCCGATGCCGTGCCCGGTCGCCAGGAGCAGCGAGTACGGGGCGTCCTGCCACCACTCCTCGATCTGTGCGGCGTCGCTGGTGGCGTCCTCGTCCCAATGGGCGAGGGCCGGATGGCACGAACTGGTGTGGCAGTCCGGCCGTCCACACGCGAAGCGAGCCGGCTCGTCGCCCGGGCTCTCCAGCCAGGCACCCGGCGTGACCGTCCAGCCCTCGTCGCCGAAGCGCAGCGCTGCCCGCTTGAGTCGGAAGTGAGACACCCATCGGTCGATGCCCCAGTGCATCTCGTTGACCCCCTGTCGATGGAAGGCGCGGGTCGCTCCGCCGGTGTCGCGAATGGCATGTCTTCAATGCGGTTGGCACGTCACCGGTATGGCGGATTTCTCGTTGGATCACGCAGCTGCACTGCAACTTGCATCGAAAATTACGAGCGACGGGGGTACGGTCAGCGCACAGGGTGTGCGACAAGCCTCAAGGGGAGGTCGAGCACGTGGACGAGTTGCCCATCGGACGCCGCGTCGCGTACTGGCGCAACCGGCGGAAGATGTCCCAGCAGGTCTTCGCCGACCGGCTCGGAAAGTCGAAGAGCTGGGTCGACAAGGTCGAGCGCGGGGTGCGCAGGCTCGACAAGTTCTCGGTCGTACATGAGATCGCGGACGTTCTGCAATTGGATGTCCAATTGCTCCTCGGCCGTGCGCCGGAGCGCCGTCCGGAATCCATTAATTGCGTCGACGCAGTCGAGGTGGCGGAGATTCGCGCCGCCCTGGAGCGCTATGATGCATTCAGTGCGTTCGATACCATAGGTCCGGAACCGCCGGCCATCTTCGAGATGCGCAAGGCCGTCAACCACGCCTGGCTGACGTTCCAGCACGCGCGGTACGGCGTACTGGCGCGGAGCCTGCCGAAACTGCTGCGGGACGCGCAGGCGGCCGACACCGCGTACGCCGGATCGAACGACGCGAGGGCCGTGGCGAACCTGCTCGGGCAGGTGTACCAGATCTCGTCCTCGGTGCTGCGCAAGCTCGGCGAGCTGGAGCTGGCCTGGCTGGCCGCGGACCGGGGGATCGCGGTGGCGCAACGGGCCGGCGACAAGCTGCTGGCCGGCACGGCGACCTACCGGGTGGGCTCGGCGCTGCTGGCGCTGGGCCGGGCGCGGCCGGCGCTGGAGATCAACGTCAACATCGCCAACCGGCTGGCCCCGGGCGACGAGCCGACCTCGGTCGAAAGCCTTTCGGTGTACGGGATGCTGCTGTTGCAGGGCGCGATGGCGGCCGCGCGGATCGGTGACAGCGCGACCATGCGCGACCTGCTGGACGGCGCGACCGAGGCGAGCCAGCACGTGGGCGAGGACCAGAACCACTACTGGACCTCGTTCGGCCCGACCAACGTCCTGCTGCACCGCACGGCCGCGTGCGTGGAGCTGGGAGAGGGCGCCGCGGCGCTGCCGACGCACGAGGAGGCGTTGCTGAGTCCCGCCTTCACGGCGATGATGCCGGAGCGGCGGGCCCACCACTTCCTGGACATGGCGCGGGGCTTCGCCCAGATCGGCGATCTGGAGCGGGCCGGCGAGATGCTGCTGGAGGGCGACCGCCTGGCCGCCGCCGAGATCCGCTGCCGGCCGATCGCCCACGAGGTCATGTCCGACGTGCTCCGCCGGACGAAGGGTTCGCCGACGCTGCCCATCTCCGAGCTGGCCGAGCACATGGGAGTCGGCGTTTGACCGTCCTCTATGTGCTGATCTGCGGTTCGCCCGCGGCGCAACAGGTCGGCCGGCTCGTCACGGCGGCGCAGGAGATCGGCTGGACGGTCTGCGTCATCACCACCCCGGACGGCCGCAAGTTCGTCGACGTGCCTGCGCTCATCGAGCAGACCGGGTACGCCGTGCGCAGCACCTTCAAGAACCCCGGCGAGCCGGATCTGCTGCCGCCCGCGGACGCGATGATCGTGGCCCCGGCGACGGTCAACACGATCTGCAAATGGGCGGCCGGCATCGCCGACACGCTGGTGCTCGGCCTGCTCGTCGAGGGCTTCGGCAAGGGCCTGCCGATCGTGGCGGTGCCGTGGACCAATTCGGCGATGGCCGCCTTTCCGGCCTTTGTGGAGGCACTGGACCGGCTGCGCCGTTGGGGCGTCACGATATTGTGGGGCGAGGGGGTCATTCCCCAGTTCGCGCCCGGTCAGGGTGAAGGCCTCGCGGCCGCGATGCCCTGGGAGGCCGCATTGATCGAGGTACGCAAACACCTCGATGAAGAGTAGGCTGACAACCTCCCGGGGCCGCCGCCTGCGGTTGCGTCCCGGGGCGAGCCGGGCGGGGCGGGTCCGCCCGGTGTGATCCGGCGGCCGCGCGGGGGTGCGGTCCGGGCGCCGGCAGGGGACCGGGCGCGGCGCGGGCCGCGGCACAACTGAAGGAGACGCGTGTGGCCGTCAGGGTCGGCATCAACGGCATGGGCCGCATCGGACGGAACTTCTGGCGCGTCGCGTTGTCGCGCCCGCAGCTCGACGTCGTGGCGGTCAACGACGTCGCGCCGGGCGAGTCCGTCGCCTACCTGATGAAGTACGACAGCGTACGCGGGCGGCTGCCGCAGTCCATCGACGTCCGGTCCGGCACGATCACGGTCGACGGCGCGCCGATCGCGGCGTACCAGCAGGCGGAGGCGGGGGCCGTCCCATGGGGTGAGCACGGCGTGGACGTGGTCCTCGAAGCGACGGGCCGCTACTACGACCGCGCCTCGGCCGCCCGGCACCTGGCGGCGGGGGCCAGGCGGGTCCTCGTCTCGACGGCCACGGTCGACGCCGACATGACCGTCCTCATGGGAATCAACGAGGAGCGGCTCGACCCGGCCCGGCACACCGTCGTCTCGCCGGCCTGCTGCACGAGCAGCGCGGTCACCCCGATCCTGGCCGTCCTGCGGCAGCTCGGCACGCTGGTCGAGGGCACGCTGACGACCGTGCACGCGTACGACGCGACGAAGAGCAATCTCACGGATTCGCCGCACTGGAATCCCCGGATGGGCCGGGCCGCGGCCACGAATCTCGTGCCCGCCCGGCTCAAGGCGGGCACCCTGAGCGCCATCGCGACGGCCGTTCCGGAACTCGACGGACGCCTCGACGGCCTGCACGTACGCGTACCGGCGATCATCGGCTGCGTGGCCGACCTGGTCATCCGGATGGAGACGCCGCCACCGGCGCAGGTGATCAATCAGGCGCTGGCCGCGGCGGCGGCCGGGCATTTCAAGGGAGTGCTCGGCTACACCGAGGAGCCGATCGTCTCCTCGGACATCATCGGCGCCGCCGAGTCGAGTGTCGTCGATGGACAGTTCACCACGGTGGTCGGCGACTGCGTGAAGATCATCGCCTGGTACGACAACGAATGGGGTTTCGCCCACCGTCTGGCGGACGTCGCGGGGATGCTCGGGTAGCGTCGACGGGATGAGCCCCACGGTCGCCGGCGTCGTCGCCGTCCTCGACGAGTTGTACCCGCCCGCGACCGCCGCCGCCTGGGACAAGGTCGGCCTGGTCCTCGGCGAGCCCGCCGCGCCCGTACGCTCGATCCTCTGCGTGGTCGACGTGGTGCCCGAGACCGTGGCGGAGGCGGCCGACCGGGGCGTCGACATGATCGTGTCGCACCACCCGCTGCTGTTGCGGGGCGTGTCCTCGGTGGCCCCCACCACGTACGCCGGCCGGATCGTGCACGACCTCATCCGGGCCGGGATCGCGCTGCACGTGGCGCACACCAACGCCGACGTCGCGGTCGACGGGGTGAACGAGGCGCTCGCCGACCTGCTCGGACTCGGCTTCCTGCGCCCGTTCCGGCCGGACGGGCTCGGCCGGGTCGGCACCCTGCCCGCCCCGCTGCGCCTGGCCGACCTCGTCCGGCACGTGGCCGCGACGCTGCCCGCCACCGCGTGGGGCGTACGCGCGACCGGCGACCCCGAGCAGATCGTCACGACGCTCGCCGTGGCCTCCGGTTCCGGGTCCGACTGCCTGCCGATGGCCGCCGGCGCCGGGGCCGACGCGATCCTCACCTCGGACGTGAAGCACCATTACGCGAGTGAGCACGTGGCCGCGGGCGGACCGGCCGTCATCGAGGCGGCCCACTGGGCGACCGAATGGCCCTGGCTGCCGCGGGTGGCCGGCCTGCTGGCCGCGAAGCTGGACGTGGAGACGTTCGTCTCGACCGTGCGTACCGACCCGTGGACACTGCACAGCACCGGCGCAGAATGAGGCTGCCGACTCAGCGGACTCCGCGTACGGCGGGCGCGCACGGGATGCCCCGGCGCTCCGCGCGGAGTGAGATCATTGAGCGCCGGACCATCCAGCCCAGGGAGATGACATCGTGAAGGCCGAACCGGAAGCCCAGCGCCGCCTGCTCGACCTGCAGGCGATCGACACGACCCTGGCGCAGCTGGCCCACCGCCGGCGGACCCTGCCCGAGCTGGCCGAGCTCGACAAGCTGGCCCGCGAGATCTCGGCGCTGTCCGACGAGCGCGTCCGCGCCCAGGTCGACGTCGACGACCTCGACCGGGACATCGCCAAGCAGGAGCGCGAGGTCGACACCGTACGCCAGCGCCTGGCCAAGGACCGCCAGCGGCTCGACGAGGGCCGGCTGCCGGCCCGGGAGCTGACCGCGATCGAACACGAGATCGGTGCTCTCGGACGGCGTCAGGCCGATCTCGAGGACGTCGAGATCGAGATCATGGAACGCCGCGAGACCGCCCAGACCCTGCTCGAATCCATCGAGGGCAGGCTGGCCGCGACGCGTACCAGGCGCGAGGAGACGGAAGCCGCCCGCGACGCCGCCCTGGCCGAGATCGCCAAGGAGGAGGAGTGGAAGGCGACCGCCCGCAAGCCGCTGGCCGCCGACCTCCCGACCGATCTGGTGACGCTCTACGACAAGATCCGCGAGTCGTCCGGCGGCCTCGGTGCGGCCCTCGTGCAGCACGGCCGGTGCGGTGGCTGCCGGATCGAGCTGGCCGGCGCCGACCGCGTACGCGTGAAGTCGGCCCCGGCCGACGAGGTCGTGCGGTGCGAGGAGTGCCGCCGGATCATGGTGCGGACCGCCGAGAGCGGACTGTGACCCGCAAGGTCGTCATCGTCGAGGCCGACGGCGGCTCCCGGGGCAACCCCGGTCCGGCCGGTTTCGGCGCGCTCGTCCGCGACGCCGCCACCGGAGCGGTGCTCGCGGAGCGGTCGGGCGGCCTCGGCGTCGCGACCAACAACGTCGCCGAGTACTCGGGCCTGATCGCGGGACTGCAGGCGGCGTCCGAGCTGGGCGCGACCGAGGTCGAGGTCCGGATGGACTCCAAGCTGGTCATCGAGCAGATGGCCGGCCGCTGGCAGATCAAGCACCCGGCCCTGCGCCCGCTCGCGGCCCAGGCCGCCGCGCTCGTGCACGCCTTCGGGACCGTCCGCTACGTGTGGGTGCCGCGCGAGCGCAACACCAGCGCCGACGCGCTCGCCAACCAGGCCATGGACGAGAACGCCCAGCCGCGTACCCAGAACTGGGAACCGCGTACGGACAAGCCGACCCGGATCGTCCTCGTCCGCCACGGGCAGACCCAGCTCACCGCCGAACGTCGCTACAGCGGCCGCGGCGACGTCCCCCTGTCGGCCACGGGCGAGGAGCAGGCCCAGGCGGCCGCCGCGCGCGTCGCGAAGTTCGGCCCGGTCGCGGTCATGCTGTCCTCACCACTTTCCCGGTGTACGCGTACCGCCGAGCATCTCGCCGCGGCCTTCGACCCCCCACCGCGCGTCGCGATCGTGGAAGACCTCATCGAGTGCGACTTCGGCCGCTGGGAGGGGCTGACGTTTGCCGAGGTCCGCGAGCAGGACCCGGCCCAGTTGCAGGCGTGGCTCGCCTCGACCGCCGCCGCCCCGCCCGGAGGCGAGTCGTTTCAGCAGGTCGCCCAGCGCGTACGCCGGGCGATGACGACGTTGCGGGACGCGTACGCGGGGGAGACGGTGGTGGTCGTGTCGCACGTGTCGCCCATCAAACTGATCCTCCGGGACGCGCTCGGCGCCTCGGACGCGCTGCTGCACCGGCTCTACCTGGATCCGGCCGGCATCTCGGTCGTCGACGTGTACGCCGACGGCGGCGTCGCGGTGCGTACCGTCAACGAGACGGCCCATCTGGTCTAGGGTCTGTCTCCCGGATCTCGTCGTCTGAGGCCGCCAACGGGCCGCGAATGATCCGGGAGACCGACCCTCAGCCGTTCGGCGCACGGACGCTGCCGTTCGGCGCTGCCAGGCGCTCGATGCGGGATTTTGCCGGTCCGGGTCTGGTCTCCTTCGCCCACATTCTGCCGTTCCGCAAGGAGGCACTCACGATGGGTGAACCTGCTCCCACACCGTCCAGCCCGGACGGAGACCGCGCCGAGAATCCGGATCGCAGCCCCTGGAACTGGCTGCTGATCATCCCGGTCGTGGTTCCCCTGATCACGGTTCTGTTCAACCACAGCACCCCGAAGCTGTTCGGGTTCCCGCTGTTCTACTGGCTGCAGCTGGCGTTCATCGTCCTCGGCGTCGGCGCCACCACGCTCGTCTACCAGCTGACGAAGAAACGGGGGCGCTGACATGTGGAAGAACGTCAACGGCGTCGAGTTCACGGTCTTCGCCGTCCTGTTCGTCGCGGTCAGCGTCATGGGCTTCGTCGCCGCCAAGTGGCGCCGGCCGACCACCATGGAACACCTCGACGAGTGGGGTCTCGGCGGCCGCAGCTTCGGCTCGTGGATCACCTGGTTCCTGGTCGGCGGCGACCTGTACACCGCGTACACGTTCGTGGCCGTGCCCGCCCTCATCTTCGGGGCCGGCGCCACGGGCTTCTTCGCCGTGCCCTACACGGTGATCATCTACCCGATGGTCTTCCTGATCCTGGTCCGGCTCTGGTCGGTCTCGAAGAAGCACGGCCTGGTCACCCCGGCCGATTTCGTCCGGGCCCGGTTCGGCTCGCCGACCCTGGCCCTGCTGATCGCCGTCACCGGCATCGTCGCGACCATGCCCTACATCGCGCTGCAGCTGGTCGGCATCGAGTCCGTGCTCAAGACCGTCGGCCTCACCGGCGACTCGACCCTCGCCCGGCACCTGCCGATCATCATCGCGTTCGCCATCCTGGCCGCGTACACGTACCAGTCGGGGTTGCGGGCACCGGCCCTGATCGCGTTCGTCAAGGACGCGCTCATCTACATCGTCATCCTCGTGGCGATCATCGCCCTGCCGGCCAAGCTGGGCGGCTGGGACGCGATCTTCGGTGCGGCGCAGGCGAAGTTCGACAAGTCGCCCGCGGTCACCGACGGCATCCTGCTCAACGCCAACAACCAGCTGCAGTACATCACGCTGGCCCTCGGCTCGGCCCTCGCGCTGTTCCTCTACCCGCACTCGGTGACCGGCGTACTCGCGTCGAAGAACCGGTCGGTCATCAAGCGGAACATGTCGGCGCTGCCCGCGTACTCGCTGATGCTGGGCCTGCTGGCCCTGCTGGGGTACGCGGCGATCGCAGCCAAGATCACTCCGCTGCCCGGCGCCAAGCCGGGTACGGCCGACAACAACACGGTCGTGCCGCTGCTGTTCCACTCGCAGTTCCCGTCGTGGTTCGCGGGCGTGGCGTTCGCGGCGATCGGGATCGGGGCGCTGGTGCCGGCGGCGATCATGTCGATCGCGGCGGCGAACCTGTTCACCCGCAACATCTACCGCGAGTACCTGAACAAGGACGCGACCCCGGCGCAGGAGGCCAAGGTCAGCAAGATCGCGTCGCTGGTGGTGAAGGTCGGCGCGCTGCTCTGCATCGTGCTGCTCGACCCGCAGTTCTCGATCGACCTGCAACTGATCGGCGGGGTGATCATCCTGCAGACGCTGCCGGCGGTGGCGCTGGGCCTGTTCACCCGCTGGTTCCACAAGGGAGCGTTGATCGCGGGCTGGGCCGTCGGCATGGGCCTGGGCCTGTGGATGGTCTACACGGTGTCGAGCGCGACGCGGCCGCACTGGGCCGGGTCCGCCTTCTCGCTGTCGAAGCTCGGCTTCGACACGAAGATGACGATCTATGCCGGATTCGTGGCGGTGCTCGCCAACCTGGTGATCGCCGTGCTGGGGACGTTCCTTCTCCGGGCCCTCAAGGCGCCGGAGGGGCAGGACGCCACGCAGCGCGCCGACTACTTCACCGACGAGGACGAGCCGAGCGGCTCGGTCGCGCCGACCGAAGCAGCGGTCGCCTAGCAGTACTCGACCTGGGGAGGTCGCCCTCAAGATCCCGCTTGGGGGCTCGCCTCAAGATCCCGCTTGGATCAGGGAAATCCCCCGAATCATGGCTCAAGATTCGGGGGAGAACCGTGATCCAAGCGGGATCTTGGGAGCGGGGTCAGGCGCCGGTGGAGCCGTCGACGATCTCGCGGATGACGTCGAGGTGCCCGTTGTGCCGGGCCGTCTCCTCGATCAGGTGCAGCACGATCCAGCGCATCGGGAACGGGTCGCCGCCCCGGCGCTTCTTCACCGACATCCGATCGAGGTCACCGGCGGCGATCACCTCGTCGTTGGCGGCCGCCTGCGCCGCGTACGCGGCCAGCAGCTCGTCGAGCGGGTGCTCCACGGCGGTCCGCATCTCCCAGTCGGGATCCTCGTCGGTGAACTCGCCGCCGATGTCGCGGCCGAGGAAGACGCCCTCGATCCAGTGCTTCTCCACCCACAGCAGGTGGTTCACCAGGCCGTTGACCGTCATCAACGGCGATGTGTCCAAGGGCGCCCGGACGGCGTCCGCCGCGCTGACGCCGATGCACTTGAAGTGCACCGTCTCGCGTACGTAGCGCAGCATGGTCATGAGCACCGAGCGCTCGTCGGGCTCGGTCGGCAGGTCGGTACGTTCCGTCAAGTCAGTCATCGAGGGTGATGCTAGGCAGTCGCGGCCCCGGGCGGCCACGGATTTCGGCGGCGTGTGTACACCCCCGCCGAACGGGGTACGCCTTCGATCGTGACCCGAGCCGATGACCAGGACCTGATCGAGGCGCTCAAGCGAGGTGCGAGCGTCCTGAAGGCGGCCGACATCCCCTTCGCGCTCGCCGGCGGTTTCGCCGTGTACGCCCATGGTGGCGCGTCGAGCGACCACGACGTCGATTTCCTGATCAAACCGCAGGACGCCGAGCGGTCCCTGACAGCGATGCTGGACGCCGGCCTCAAGGTCGAGCGCCCGCCGGAGGACTGGCTGGTCAAGGCGTACCACGAGGGGACGCTGATCGACTTGATCTTCCGGCCGGTCGAGCGCCCGGTGACCGACGCCGTGCTCGGCGACGCCGAGTTCATGAAGGTCGAGGCCATCGGCATGCAGGTGCTGTCGGCGACCGAGTTGATGGTGCACAAGCTGCTCACCTTCGGGCAGCACTACTGCGACTACTCCCGGGGGCTGCCGCTCGCCCGATCGCTGCGCGAGAAGATCGACTGGGCGCGCGTACGCGAGGAGACGGCGGTTTCCCCGTACGCCATGGCCTTCCTCTACCTCGGCGAACTGCTCGACATCATTCCGGGGGAGGAGACGGCATGACACACGAATACTGGGAAGCCGAGACGCAGCGCGCGCTCGCCGAGGAAGCCGCCGAACTGGGCATCGAGGCGTTCCGGCGGGACGAGGTCATCATCGTGGCCGGCGAGGTCGAGAGCGAGGCCCGCCGGCAGGCCGTCGAGGAGCGCATCACCCGGCAGTTCCCGTCGGTACGCGTACTCAATGAGATCGTCGTCGCCCGGATGACCGAACCGGCGGAGGTGCCCGACGGCGCGCTGCGCGTGGCGGCTGTGGGCGACGTGCACATGGACCAGGACGTGGTGGGCCGCTACCGCCCGGCGCTGGCGAGCCTGGCCGAGCGCGCGGACGTCCTGCTGCTCGCGGGCGACCTGACCCGCCACGGTACGCCGGACGAAGCGCGCTGCGTGGCGACGGAGTTCGGCGGCTTGGACGTACCGGTGATCGCTGTTCTCGGCAACCACGACTACCACAGCGACGCCGAGGCGGACGTAACGGCGATCTTGAAGGAAGCCGGCATCGAGGTACTGGAGGGCGCCGGCACGGTCGTGTCGACCGGCCGCGGCCGGATCGGCGTCGCCGGGGTGAAGGGGTTCGGCGGCGGCTTCGCCGGCCGGTGCGCCACCGCGTTCGGCGAGCCGGAGACGAAGGCGTTCGTCCACACGGCCGAGCGAAGCGCCGACAGCCTCGCGAAAGCGTTGCGGGCCTTGGACTGCGACGTACGCGTCGCGCTCACCCACTACGCGCCGGTGCCCGACACGCTGCACGGCGAGCCGCTGGAGATCTACCCGTTCCTCGGTTCGCACCTGCTCGGCGAGGCGATCGACGCCACCGGCACCGATCTGGCCGTGCACGGGCACGCGCACGCCGGCTGCGAACGCGGCACGACCCCCGGCGGCGTACGCGTCCGCAATGTGGCGCATCCCGTCATCCGTCAGGCCTACAGCGTGTTCCGCGTGGAGCGGCAATGATGTCTACTATGGATTCGCCGGAGGACTTCGAGATCGCCCGCGTCGCCGAGCCGGAGCACGTCCTCGTGACGGTACGCGGCGACGTCGACCTCACCACCGCCGATCAGCTCGGGCGGCAGCTCGAAGCCGCCGCGGAGGAGGACCGGGACGTCGTCGTCGATCTGGCCGGCGTCACTTTCCTCGACTCCACCGGCGTGCGTACGCTGGTCGACGCGTACCGGGCCGGGCGCCGGCGGGGGTTGTTCGTGTCGATCAGCGGCGCCCGCGACTGGGTGGCCCGGATGCTGGAGGTGACCGGGGTCGCCGGCCTCATGGCCACGCGTATGCGGCCGGAAATGCCCGCGTATCGACCCGATCATCCCGGGTTGCGTCCTCCGCTCGGATGAGTCTAGGCTGACTTCTGCGTCTCACGCCGGACGCACGTGGAGTCAGGTGCGACGCACCACCTCCGCACGGCACTCAAGCAGACGGGTGCCACCCTGGATACACCGAGGTTCGGCACGTGGCCACGTTGCTGCGTGTGCGAATCGGCGCAGGTGAACAGTCATGTCTATGACCCAGCTGGCGACTCCGCGACAGGCGGAGCGCCGTACGTACGACACGCCCGGCGACGACTTCGAAACGATCACGTCGCAGGCCCTGACGGAGATGCAGGACCTGGGGGCCGATGACCCCCGGCGAGTTCAGCTGCGGGAGCGGGTGATCGAGGCGTGCGTGCCGCTGGCCCGTCGCGTCGCGTCCCGGTTCGCCCACCGTGGCGAGGAACTCGAAGATCTCACGCAGGTCGCGCTGGTCGCGGCCATCAAGGCGGTCGACCGGTTCGACTCCGAACGCGGCGGATCCTTCCTGCACTACGTTCTGCCCACGATGACCGGTGAGGTCAAGCGGCACTTCCGCGACCGTGGGTGGATGATGCGCGTGCAGCGCCAATTGCAGGAGCTGCACCTGCAGATCAGTCGGGCAGTACCTGGGTTGACGCAGCAGCTGGGCCGCGTGCCCACCGCTGCGGATCTCTCGGAGCACCTGGGCGTCAGTGTCGCCCAGGTCGGCGCCGGGATGGATTGCGCCCGCGCGTACCGCGCGTTCTCCTTGAACGCTCCGGTGCGGACGGGTGATGCCGATGTGGAGCTGGGCGAGCTCGTGGGCGGCGTCGACACCGATCTCGAATCGGTGCCCGAACGGCAGGCCCTCTGGCAGGCGGTCGGCAAGCTGCCGGCGCGGGAGCAGAAGATCCTGATCCTGAGGTTCTTCGGCAACCTCACGCAGGCGGAGATCGCCAAGACGGTGGGCGTGTCGCAGATGCACGTCTCCCGGCTGCTGACGCAGTCCCTGCATCGGCTGCGCGATGCCCTTCTCGACGAAGAGATGTGATCTCTCCATCGCAGAAGGCCGGGGCCGGCGGGGGATCCTCTCCGCCGGCCCCTTCCACTCTTCAATATCTTTCATAAGCTTTTGTCCCGGGTTCGTCGATCTCACTTCCGCTCCTCCCGCGGGAGACCGTTCCGCCCCTATCGCTGCGCTCCGGGGACTCCACTGCCAGGTTGGTGGGGCGACGCATCGTCCACCGCCGTCTGGGCACCGTTTCACCCGTCGACCCCCGCTTTTGTCGCGACTGTCCCACTTGTGCGGCTGGTGGACGGGCGATAGGCGGGCTGACCTCGTATCGGACAGTCGGGACAAAGGCCGGCGGATCCGGCCACGGCTTAGCATGTTCACGGCAACTTCCTTGATCTGTTGCCCTATTCGGCTCCCCGCCCTTGCGTGGGTGGCCTGCCACTTGCGGGCCGGCGCACGCCCTGCGACTGGTGATCATTTACCACTATTACGGCAGTTACGGCCGCCTGGACGTGATCGAATACCGCTATTACGGCAAGAAAGCGCTTTCCCGCCGTAATAGCGGTATTCGATCAAGAGAATCGGCATCGCGGTGCCGCTATAGCGGTATTCGATCATCCTGAGCAAGCCGAGCGACTAGGCCGCCTCCTCCTCCATATCGGACGGTCGCGACAAAGTCCGGTCAACCGTTGCACCCTTCACCCCTGGCCTTCGTCGCGACTGTCCGACTTGTGGGCGGTCGCGGCGGGTTGGATCTTGACGGATGTCGGGAAAGGAACATCATTCCGGCCGGTTTGACGTTGCCTTCTCGACTTCCGTCACGATCCACACTCGCGGTGGCCGGTCAGGGGCGCGGCGGACCGCCGACGGCGTGCCCATGCCCGGACTTTGTCGCGACTGTCCGATATGGTGGCCGGGTGGATCGGCTGGTCGGTGATCGTTCGCGGCTGGGATGTAGTTTCCGGGCCCATCCCCTCGATCCATTGCGGCCGAGATGTAGGTAGGGGCCGTTTTCCTGCATCCCGACCGTTGTGGATCTTGGAGATGGGGTGCGTTTTGACATCTCAGCCGCTGTGGATCACGTCCACGCCGTCCTGTCCCCGGCCGTTGCCCGTGATGCGGGAACGATCTTCCGTCAGATGGGCGCAGTGCGCTGATTCCTTGATCGTTTACGGCCGAGGTGTAAATCCGGCCCGATCTGCATGATCAATGACGCGTCAGGTGTAACAGAACCCGGTCAGCGCGCTCCAGAACCGTAAACGATCATGCATCGGGTGGCCGTTTCCACACCACAGCCGTAAACGATCACCCCACCGACCGCCGCCC
>NZ_AUAX01000055.1 GCF_000428945.1 Hamadaea tsunoensis DSM 44101
GCGACCTGTTCCGCCGCCTGCCCGAACACCTGACCAAAACAGTGACCTGGGACCAAGGCGTCGAAATGGCCGAACACCACCACATCCAACTCGCCACCGACTGCCGGGTCTACATCTGCGACCCGCACTCACCCTGGCAACGCGGCACCAACGAAAACACCAACGGCCTACTACGCGACTACTTCCCCCGCGGCCGCTTCGACTTCCGCACCATCGACCAAGCCGGCCTCGACGTGATCGCCGACCAACTCAACCGGCGACCACGCCAAACCCTCGACTGGGACACCCCCACCGAACGCCTCAACCAACTCCTACTTGCACCCACCGGTTGAAACCACCGACGAAATTCGAGACATTCGCGCAAGATCGTCGGGGTGCTCGGGGCGCCGCGACGAAGGGAAGGCGAATGGAGATCGTCAGCTGATGGCTATGACGATGTCGGCGACCGTCGCGGGCGGCCCGGTGACGGTCGTCGCCCGCACCTCCCACGCCCCCGCGGGCAGGCGCAGGATCGCCCCCTGGTTGCCGTCGCCGAGCGGCCGCAACGGCAGTGCCGGTTCCAGAACCCGGCCGTCCACATGGGTGATCCGCAAGGTCAACGGCAGCGTGGCGTTGTCGCTGCTGATCCAGACGCGGGCGGGTTCGCCGGCGCGGATCACCTCCGGCAGGTACGCCGTCAGTTCCGGCCCCGACGGCAGGTCCACTCCGCTGCCGTCGACGGCGTCGACGGTGTGTTCGAGGACGTGGTCGTCGTTCTGGAGGGTGGCGTGGCGTACGGCGAAGTGCATCGTGCGCGTGCCGACGGCCGGGTGCGCGGGCAGGCAGGCGAACGCGGGCACGATGCCGTCGCCGTGGGCGGGGAAGTCGGTGCCGTCCGCCAGCCGCCGCCGGTACGCGATCCCGTCCCCCGCCACCTCCGCGGACAGTTCGGTCGGCTGGCGGCGCCCGCCGAGATGGACGGCGTCGGTGAGGTCGCCTTTGAGCAGCAGGTCGGGTACGGCGAACGCGGCCTCGGCGGCGGTACGCGGAACGCCGGGCAGGGTCACCTCGCGCAGGTCGGCCGGGACGCCGGAGTGTGTCGCGAAGCGGTAGGACGGCAGGAGGTTCGCGACCGCCGGCAGCGTACGCGTCAGCCGGGTCAGGGCCGTGTCCAGCCGTTCGGCGGCGGGGGTGAGGCCGCCCGCGTACGCCTTGACGGTCCTGACCGCGCCGGCGAACGGGGTGCCGACCGTGATGATCCGCCGGGTGACCTCGGCACCCCCGTAGGCGGCCACGTACGCGGCGGCGATCAGGCCGCCCATCGAGTGTCCGATGAAGACGACCCGGGCGTCCTGCTCGCCGGGCTGCGACCGCCAGCGTTCGAGCGTCAACTCGATGCGGCGGCCCAGTTCGCGGGCGTTGTAGGGGACCGACAGCCGCCAGTCGTACGGGAACGTGAGGACGCGTTCGGGCCGGTCGAGCCGTTGCAGCCGGGCGAGCAGCCGGTGGTATCCCGCCCCCGCCCACAGTCCGGGCAGGACGTGCCAGCCGGTGACCAGCCGCGTCGCGTCGGCCGCGTACGCGCCGTCGGCCGGCTCGTCGCCCAGGCCCTCGGGCAGCCGCAACGAGTTCAGCAGGTCGGTCGTGGACGTGACGGAGGTCCAGGCCGCCGCCATCGTCGTGTTCCAGATCTCGCGCCCGCGCCGTTCGAGGACGCTGCCCAGGAACCCGGGGACCACCACCACCAGGTCGTGCGCCACACGGTCATCGTCCCCGCCGCCGCGGTCACGGCCGATCGGATGATCGGACAACCTCGGCCGGAACCCGTGAACCTTCGATGTCGCGGACGGAACCGCCACCGGAAGAGCGCATGCCGCCCGGCCACCAGAACCGGTCGCCGAGGAGCGTGCCGATGGCCGGGACCAGGGCTGTGCGTACGAGAAGGGTGTCGAGCAGGACCCCGATGCCGACGATGATGCCGATCTGCGTGAGGGCGATGACGGGAAGCACGCCGAGCACGGTGAAGACCGCGGCGAGCAGGATGCCGGCGGAGGTGATGACGCCGCCGGTGGCGGTCAGCGCGCGGGCCATGCCCGCCGGGGTCCCGCCCCGGGAGAGAGTCTCCTCCCGCGCCCGGGTGACCAGGAAGATGTTGTAGTCCACGCCGAGTGCGACCAGGAACAGGAACGACAGCAGCGGGACCGCGGTGTCGAGCGCCGGGATGCCCACGAGCCGGAACACGTAGGTCGCGGCGCCGAGGCTCGCGGCGTAGCTCAGGATCACCGTGAGCAGCAGCAGGACCGGCGCGACCAGCGCGCGCAGCAGCAGGATCAGCACCACCAGCACCACCGCGAGCACGAGCGGCCCCACCACCCGCGCGTCGCGCAGGGCGGTGTCCCGCTGGTCCAGGTCCTCGGCCGGCGCCCCGCCCACGAGCGCGCCGGGAAGCCGGTCCCGCACGCGCTTCACCGTCGCGTCGGCCTCCGCGCTGCCTGCTTCGCCCTTCACCTGTACGCGTACCTGGGCGAGGCTCCCGTCGGTGGACAGCTCGGGGCGCCCGACCTGGTCGACGCCCTCGACGGACGACAGGGCGGCCGCATCGGACGGCGCGGACGCGGCGGGCACCACGACGACCAGCGGCTGGGCCGCCCCGGCGGAGAAATGCCGGGCCAGGGCCTCCGAGGCGGTCACGGACTCGACCTTCGTGCGGAACACCTCGGTCTGCTTCAGGCCGATCTTCGCCTGGCCGAGTCCGGTGGTGACGGCGAGCAGCAGCAGCGTGCCGGCGATCAGGACGGCACCGGGCCGGCGCCCGACCAGCGCCGCGATGCGGCCCCAGAGACCGTGGCGGTCACGCGTACCGGGGTGGGGGGTGAAGGGCCAGAACACCGCGCGGGGTACGCAGGCCAGCGCCGCCGGCAGCACGACGAGGCCGAACAGGAGCGCCACGGCGACGCCGAGGGCGGCCGACAATCCCAGGGTCCGATTGCTGACCAGGTCGGCGGCGAGCAGGGTCAGCACGGCCAGGATCACGGTGGCGGCGCTGGCCAGCACGGCGGGACCCGCGGCCCGGACGGCCTTCGCGAGGGCTTCGCGCCGGTCCGGCGTACGCCGCAGCTCCTCCCGGTAGCGCGAGATCAGCAGCAGCGCGTAGTCGGTGCCGGCGCCGAACACGAGGACGGACACGATCCCGCTGATCGACGCGTCCGTACGCTCGCCGGTCAGGTGCGCGATCCACGGCAGCAGCTTGGCGACGACCTGGTCGGCGACCCCGATGACGAGCAGCGGGATCAGCCAGAGCACGGGACTGCGGTACGTGACGAGCAGCAGCAGCGCGACGACGGCGGCGGTCGCGGCGAGCAGCGTGAAGTCGGCTCCGTCGAAGGCGGCCGCGATGTCCCGGGCGAAGGCCGGTCCGCCGGTGACCTGACCGGTCAACCCGGCGGGCAGTCCTTCGTGGACGGTCGTACGCAGTTCCTCGACGGCCGTGTCGCCGGCGCCCTCCGGCAGCGTCACGGTCACGAGCGCGGCCTGCCCGTCCGGCGCGGTCTGAGCCGGGATCGCGATGTGCAGCCCGGTCCGCAACGCGTCGATGGCGGCGTGGTCGGCCTGCGTCAGCGGCCCGTCGGTACGCTCGAACACCACGAGCGCGGTTCCCCGCGTACCGCTGGGGAAGGAGCCGAGCAGCTGGGCGACGCGGGTCGACTGCTTGCCCGCGGGCAGGCCGTCGCCGGGTTGCGCGGCGGGCTGGCCGGGGGATGTGAGGACGGCGAGGGCCGCGATCCCGAGGGCGAACAGAAGGACGAGTATCGATCCGAACCGGCTGGTGACTCCGCGGGCGACCGGCATGTCCGCTCCTCATATATTTCGACGACCGAAAAGTTTGATCGTCGAAATGATACGATGAGCGCCGTGCCGGAGCAAATCGAGGAAGCCCACCAGGGCACGGAACCGCACTCGGAGGAGCGGGCCGCCGCCCTCCTGGAGCTGCGGGAGGCGCTGCAGCTGTTCTCCGTCGAGGCGGACGTCTTCGTGGACGTGTTCGCCCGCGCGCACGGCCTGGGCCGCAGCGATCTGAACGCGATCATGTGGACCGCGCGCAGCGCGTCGGCCGGCGAGCCGATCACGGCCGGGGAACTCGCGGCCAAGCTGGGCCTGGGCGCGTCGGCGGCGACCTCGTTGATCGACCGGCTGGAGAACGCCGGCCACGTACGCCGCAAGCGCGACCCCGCCGACCGCCGCCGCGTCACCGTCACGATGGAGGACACGGCGATGGCCATGGCGGTCGCGTTCTTCCAGCCGCTCGGCGTGCGGATGGCGGCCAAGGTCGCGGAGCGCTCCACGGCCGACCTGCAGACGGCGGCCGAGGTCGTCCGCGCGATGACCGCGGCGGTCACCGACGCGCGGACGGCGACCCGCAAGCAGTAGTCCGGCGTATTCCTAGTGTCCGGTGCGCATCCGGCCGACCCAGCGGAACGGTGCGAGCACCGCGTCCACGCCCGAACGGATCATGATGTCGATCCAGTCCGGGTCGGGCACCGCGACGCGCTCGCCGTTGACATGGGTGGCCGTCAGCTCCCGCCGGTGGGCCGCCACGAACTGCCCGTAGCTCGGTGTGCTCATGGGGGACACCTCCCAACTCTCCATCTTCAGGTTAACCCCGTCACCAGGGCCGATACCGTCATCTCTCCCGCTTGCGCGGCCTGCGCGGCACGAAGCCACTCGTCCGGGCGACGTAATCGGCGTACCCGGGGCGGCGTTCGGCCATGCCCTGCTCCAGGAGCGGCTTGCCGGTCTTCCCGGCGAGGAAGTAGGTCATGACGATCGGGGAGAGGATCGTCGCCGCGCCCGCCCAGGTGCCGCAGGCGAGCAGGTAGAGGCCCCACCACACCGTGGCGTCGCCGAAGTAGTTGGGATGCCTCGTGTAGCGCCAGAGGCCGGTGTCCAGTACCTTGCCCTTGTTGGCCGGATCCCGGGTGAAGCGTACGAGCTGGCGGTCGCCGACGGCCTCGAAGTAGAAGCCGACGGCCCACAGCGCGACGCCGGGCAGCAGCCACCAGTCCGGTGCGCTCCGGTCGTACTGGGCGACCTGCACCGGCAGCGACACGAACCACATGATCGCCGCCTGGAGCAGGTACACCATGCCGAACGCGTACAGGCGGGGCTTGCCGGCGAGCAGCTTGGCGTATCGGGGATCCTCGCCGTGCCCCCGCCCCCGGTACGCGATGTGCGCCGCCAACCGCACGCCCCACACGACCGTCAGCCCCGTGACCAGTACGCGCCGGACCGCGTCCCCGTCGGCCAGCAGGCCCGTGGCGACCGCGATCCCGGCGAACCCGAGTCCCCAGGCGACGTCGATGTAGCGGTCGCGGTGCCGGACGGTCCCGATCACGAAGGTCACCGAGACGACACCGAGCGCGACGAGCGCCGTGACCCAGAGGTTCGTCAGCATGCCGTGCTCCAGCGCGCGTCGCGGACCAGGGGCAGGCCGGTCTCGCCGAGGCCGGTCGGGCGTACGGCGAGGATCTGGTCGACGCCCATCCGCCGCTCGGCGAACGCGAGCGCGCCGCCCACGAGGTAGAGCCGCCAGACCCGGGCGGTCGGTTCGCCGATCATGGCCACCACCTCGGTCCAGCGTTCCTCCAGTGCGGACAGCCAGGCCCGGGCCGTCAGCACGTAGTGCTCGCGCAGCGCGTGGACGTCGCGTACCTCCAGGCCGGCCCGTTCGAGCAGGGAGACCGTGTCGCCGACCGGGCGCATGTGCATGTCGGGCGCGATGTAGGACTCGATGAACGCCCCGCCGCCCGGTGCCGTCCCGCCCCGCGACATCTGCTGGACGAGCACCCGGCCGCCCGGCTTCACCAACTCGTGCAGCCGCCCGGCGAACGCCGGATACGTGTGCTCGCCGACGTGCTCGCCCATCTCGACCGTGGCCACCGCGTCGAACGGCTCCGCGTCGAGATCCCGGTAGTCGAGCAGGCGTACGTCCACGTCGAGGCCGTGTTCGTCGGCCCGCTCGCGGACGAACGCGTACTGCTGCGCGGACAGGGTCACCGCCGTCACGTGCGCGCCGTACTCCCGCGCCGCGTGCAGGCTCAGCGAACCCCACCCGCAGCCGACGTCGAGCAGCCGTGCGCCCGGGTGCAGGCCGAGCTTGCCGCAGATCAGATCGAGCTTGTCGGCCTGGGCCTCCGCGAGCCCGTACAGCGGGTCGCCGGTCCGGGTCCAATAGCCGCACGAGTACGCCATCCGCGGATCCAGCAGCAGCTCGTAGAACTCGTTCGACAGGTCGTAGTGGTAGCTGATGGCGGCTCTGTCGCGGGCGCGGCTGTGCCGGTCGCCGGACAGGGCGGCCTGCAACGCCGGCGCCTTCGGCTTCGGGCCGATCAGGCGGTGCTTGGCGGCGAACCGCAGCGCCCGCACGTAGTTCGGCTTCGGCCGCCGGCCCCGGAACGCCTGCCACACCCGGCTCAGCCCCTCGCCGAGATCGCCCAGCACGTCCACCTCCCCCAGGATGTACGCCTGGGCGAGCGCCAGTTCCGGCGGATACCACAGGAGCCGGCGTACGGCGGTGCGATCGGCGATGACCAGCGTGGGCCGGGTGGCGGCGCCGGCCTCGCTGCCGTCCCACGCGATGAGGCCGATCGGCAGCGGCGCGCCGGTCGCCTCCTCGACGAGCGCGACGAGTTCCTCCGCGATCGTGCTCATGCTGCCTCCAGGGTGTACTGGTGAACGTCTATGTATCCGGCGGCGAACCCGGCCTGGCAGTACGCGAGGTAGAACTCCCACGTACGCCGGAACACCTCGTCGAAGCCGAGCGCCGCGACCTCGGCGGCCCGGGCGGTGAACCGCTGCCGCCACAGCCGCAGCGTCTCGGCGTAGTCCCGGCCGAAGCTGAGCCGGTCGACCGTGCGCAGCCCCGGCGCGTACTCGATGATGTGGGGCGAGGGGAGCAGCCCGCCGGGGAAGATGTACTTCTGCATCCACGTGTAGGTGTTGCGGGTGGCCAGGTAGCGCTCGTGCGGCATGGTGATGGCCTGCAGGCCGATCCGGCCGCCCGGCACGACCAGCCGCCGCAGCGTGCCGAAGTACGCGGGCCAGAAGCGCTCCCCGACGGCCTCGACCATCTCGACGCTGGCCACGGCGTCGAAGCGGGCGGTGCCGGGGATGTCGCGGTAGTCGCAGAGCTGGACGGTGACGCGGTCGCCGACCCCGGCGGCGCCGGCGCGCTCGCGGGCCAGCCGCAGCTGCTCGGCGGAGAGCGTGACACTGTGGACGGTCGCGCCGCGGCGGGCGGCGCGGATCGCGAGCTCGCCCCAGCCGGTGCCGATCTCCAGCAGCCGGGTGCCGGGGCGGACGCGGATCTGGTCCAGCAGACGGTCGATCTTCCGGTGCTGCGCGGGGGCGAGATCACTCCACTGCGGCGTGCCGGGCGCGCCGCCCGCGGCCCGGAAAGCGGGGAAGGCCCGGTCGAACAGCGCCGCCGAGTACGTCATCGTCTCGTCGAGGAACAGCGCGAACAGCTCGTTGGACAGGTCGTAGTGCCGCTCGATGTTGCGCCGGGCGTTGCCGACCGTGCCCAGCTCGGCCGACGGGGCCTCGGCACCGTGGAAGCGGCGCAGCCGCTGCAGCCAGCCCGGCACGAGCCCGGCCATGTCGGTGGCGAGGACGGTCAGCAGCCCCGGCAGGTCGTCGGCGGTCCAGTCGCCGGCCTGGTACGCCTCCCCGAACCCGATCAGCCCGCCGACCGCGATCCGGTGGTGGAACGCGTCCGGCCGCAGTACGCGCAGCACCGGCCTTCCCTCGTCGCGACCGGCTTCCGCACCGGGATAGACGACGGAGATCGGCAGCCGCCGGGTGAGCCGGCGCAGGAGCAGGCGGACGGCCCGCGCCTTGAGCGGCGCGTTCGGGACGGCCGCGACGTCCGGCCAGCGGTGGGAGTCGACGACGGTCGCTTCGAGGAGCCCGGTCATGGTGCGGCCTTTCGCGGAATCACGGGCAGCCCGCGCAGATACAGGCGTACGCCATGCCAACGGATGCGGATGGTGTTCACGAGCGGACCGAGCGGATGGCGTACCGACAGCCGCAGCAGGTTCGCCGTGGTCGCCGGGCGCCGCCTGCCGGTCAGGGACGCGCTGAACGCCTTCCCGTCCGGCCGGACCAGGTGGATCACCAGGTGGAGACGCTCGCCGGGCTCGGGCAGGCGCATCCGATAGTCGCCGCTGACATCGAAGAACGGGGAAACGTAGAACTCCTTGCGGGTGATCATCCGGCGCGGATCGCCGTCCTCGTCCGGCCGGAGTACGTAGGTGTGCCGGCCGCCGTAGGTGTTGTGCACCTCGGCGACGACGCGTACCAGCTCGCCGGCGGCGTCGTGGCACCAGTAGACGGTGATGGGATTGAAGACGTAGCCGAGCACCCGGGCCTGGGTCAGCATGCTCACCCGGCCGCCGCCGAGATCCACGCCCGCCTCGGCGAGGACCGCGTCGAGGTTCGCCCGCAGGCTGCGGCCCGGATCGCCGACGTGGTCGCGCGCGCGGAACCGGGCCAGCGGCCGCAGCGCCCACGGCAGCCGCGGCGGATCGTCCGGGTCGATCAGCCAGAAATACGTCCGGTGCCCGAAGCCGTAGCGCAGGGGGCGGCTGCGCTCATGGCGTACCACCGCCTCGTAGAGCGCGCCGTTCACCGCGCCGGTCACCGTGCCGTTCACCAGGTCACCCCCAGCGCCGCGGCCGCCGCGACCCCGGCCCGGCAGCCGTCCTCGTGAAAACCCCAGCCGTGGTACGCGCCGGCGTACGCGATCCGGTCGGTGTTGAGCTGGGACAGGCGGCGCTGCGCCCGAATCGTGTCGGTCGTGTAGACCGGGTGCCGGTAGGCCATGCGAGCCAGTACCCGTTCCGGCGCGATCTCCTGCGAGCTGCCGAGGGTCACCACGAAATCCGTGTCCGACTCCAGGTTCTGGAGCGTGTTCATGTGGTAGCTGACGCGTACCGCGCCGGGCTCGGGAGCGCAGGCGGGCAGCAGGTAGTTCCAGCTCGCCACGGCCGCCCGGTGCCGGGGCAGGACGCGGGCGTCGGTGTGCAGCAGCGTCTCGTTCGCCGAGTACGCGAACGCGCCCAGGACCGACCGCTCGGCCGGCGTCGGATCGGCCAGCAGGGCGAGCGCCTGGTCGGCGTGCGTGGCCACGACGACGGAGTCGAACTCGGCGGCCGTGCCGTCCGCGTCGCGTACCTCGACGGCGTCGTGGTGCCGGCGGATCGAGCGGACCGTGCTGAGCGTACGCACGTCGGCCAGCCGCTTCGCAACCAGGTCCACATAGGACCGAGAACCGCCGGTCACCGTACGCCACACCGGCGAACCCTGCACCGACAGCATCCCGTGATGGTCGAGGAAGGTGAACAGATACCGCGCCGGGTACGCCTCGACCAGATGCGGCCCGCACGACCAGACGGCCGAGACGAGCGGCACCACGAAATGCCGGACGAAGTAGTCGCTGAACCGGTGCCGCCGCAGGAACTCGCCGAGCGTCGGCTCCCGCTCGGCCGGCTCGGTCGCCAGCAGCGCCCGCGCCGCCCGGTGGAAGGCCGGGACCTGCGCCAGCAGTCGCAGGAACCGGGGATCGGCGGCGTTCGCGGGGCGCGCGAACAAGCCGCGCAGCCGCCGGGCTCCCGCGTACTCCAGGCCGCAGCCACGACAGGAGACGGACATGCTCATCTCCGTCGCCTGGGTGGCCACGCCGAGCTCGCGGAAGAGCCGCCGGAGGAGGGGATAGGTGCGGTCGTTGTGCACGATGAAGCCGGAGTCGACGGCGAGGGTGGTGTCGCCGGCCGCCACGTCATGGGTGTGGGCGTGGCCGCCCAGCCGGTCGTCGGCCTCGTAGAGGGTCACGTCGGCGCCGTTGCGCAGGATGTACGCCGCGGTCAGCCCGGAGATGCCGGCGCCGACGACGGCGACGCGTTTCTGACGGTTCTCATCTGCCACACCCCGTATTCGGAGCCGTCCCCCTCCCGGATGGCCCCGCCCCGATCGCCGGCGATCTTGAATTTCCGGCGATCTTGCGCGAATGTTCGGGCTATCCGGGCATTCCAGGCAGAAAGCGGGACATTCGCGCAAGATCGCCGCGGCGGGTGGGGCGGGGGAGCGGCGGGTGGGGGCAGGGGGCGCGGCGGGTCAGGAGGGGCGGGCGGTGGGGAGGTTCGCCGCGGTCAGCACCTGCTTGCGCCGCTTGGCCGGCAGCCGGTCGACGTACACGCGCCCCTGCAGGTGATCCCATTCGTGCTGGAGGCATCGCGCCAGCTGCCCGGTGCCCTCGACCGTCACCGGCCGGCCGTCCTTGTCCACACCGGTCACCGACGCCCAGCCCGGCCGCGCCATCGGAGCGGTCTGTCCGGGCACCGACAGGCAGCCCTCGTCCTCCTCGACCAGCCCCCGGTCGGCGCCTTCCGGCAGGTGCAGCTCCGGGTTCACGACATGGCCCTTGTACGCCTTGCCGTCCGCGTCCGTGCAGTCGTAGACGAACACCTGCCGGTCCACGCCGATCTGGTTGGCCGCGAGTCCGCAGCCCTGGGCGGCGTACATGCTGGCGAACATGACCTCGACGAGGTCCGCGAGCTCGGCGTCGAACCGTGTGACCGGCGCGGTCGGCCGGTGCAGGACGGTCTCGCCGTAATGGGTGATAGGTCGAGCGGTCGTCACGTTGCCAGTATGCCGCGAGCCGCCGGGCGGGTCAGCCGACGCCTCGGATCCAGTTCCACGCGTCGATGATCCAGGTGATCCGCGACAGGTAGCTCACGCCGCAGGCCGCCCAGAACAGCCCGATGACCGCGTGCGACACCCAGGCGGACCGGCGGACGCGGTTCATCGTCCGCTCCAGCACGACCAGCCCGATGAGGCGGCACAGGCCGAAGAAGAACGCGCCGATCACGAGGATGACCAGCAGGGCCACGAAGGCGCTGACCTGGTCGCCGTTGCTGGCCGAGAGGGCGAACAGGCCCCAGCACCCGACCAGGATGCCGGCGCCGATCGCGCTCCACTTGCCGCCCCGCCGCAGCATGCGTACGCGTTGGCGCAGCGGGACCGACGGCTGCTTGAGCGGGCCGCGCGTGACGATGCCGGGACCGCCGTAGCCCGCGGTCTGCTCCTCGAAGGTGAGGGTCGGTTCGGAGTAGCCCCCCGCGGCGGCGCGGTCGACCGAGGCCTTGCCCGCGGCGAAGGAGGGATCGGCCGGCGCCTGCCCGCGCTGCTGCATGGCCAGCGTCGGCTGCTCGGCCGACATGTCCATCGTCTTGTCCAGGCGCGGCGGCTGCTTCTCGCTCACGATCTGCGTCCTCCCCAGTACGCGGTCATCGACGCCCACAGCGTAGTTCTTCCCTGCGACAGCCTTCACCGCGTAGGGTCGCCGAGTATGGAATCCGACGTCGAACGGGGCCTGCGCAGCCTCGTGGGAGCGGGCTCGTCCCAGGTCAGCGTGACGGCCGCGATGCGGGCACGGGACGCGGCCCGGCCGACCGAGGAAGATCTCGCGCGGGCCGAGGAGTCGCTGCAGATCGTCCGGCGCGGCTGGGTGCCCCGCGACGAGTTGCCCCGCCGCTGAGCCCGCCCCGGCCGCTGAGCGGGGACCTCAGGGCAGCGGCGGCAGCTCCCGCGTCTTCTCGTACGCGCTGACCTGGTCGATGCGCCGCTGGTGGCGGGCGTTCCGCGAGAACGGTGTGGCCAGGAACGTCTCGACGAGCGTGGTCGCCTCGTCGAGCGTGTGCTGCCGGGCGCCGATGCCGACCACGTTCGCGTCGTTGTGCTCGCGGCAGAGCCGGGCCGTGTCGACGTTCCAGGCCAGCGCGGCGCGTACGCCGTCGATCTTGTTGGCCGCGATCTGCTCGCCGTTGCCCGAGCCGCCGACGACCACGCCGAGGCTGCCCGGGTCGCGGACGACGGCCGCGCCGGTGGCGAGGCAGAACGCCGGGTAGTCGTCGTCGGGGTCGAAGACGGCCGGGCCGATGTCGACGACCTCGTAACCGAGGCTGGCCAGGTGGCTGACGAGGTGGGTCTTCAGCTCGTAGCCGGCGTGGTCGGAACCCAGGTAGACGCGCATGCTCGCCAGTCTTCCAGCCGCGCGCGGGCGGTGCTGGTCGGGGTGGCCGGATTTGAACCGACGGCCTTCCGCTCCCAAAGCGGACGCGCTACCAAACTGCGCCACACCCCGATGCGCGCCGATGTGCCGCCCGGCCGCGCCCCGCAAGCATAAGGGTCCGCCGCCGCGAGCGTCGGGGTGCGGTCGGTGTGGCGGCGGGGTCGAGGTGGGACGGGCCCGCTATTGCGGACTTTTTTCGCGAATGCTGCGCATGCCCCGTCCACCGGGTTCACCATGTGTTAGTGACCAGTAACTCTTCGTGGCTAGCCACCGTCGCCGAGACCATCGACGGCGCGTGGTACGTCCCGTTCCTGGTCGCCCTCGTCGCGTTCGGCCTCATTCTCGGAGTACGCGCGGCGGTGCCCACGCTCAGGCCGGCCACCGTCGTCCGTCGTCGTCCCGTGGCCAGCCCCTATCCGGGCCGCCACGTGGCACCTCCGGGATATCGCCCGGCGCAACCAGGCGACCTGGTCCGGCGTACCCGTCCGTAGTGCACGGGCGGGTGCTGTCGCCTGTGTGACAGGCGGCGGAAGTGCGGCCGCAGGCCATACCGTCGAAGATTGCGAATACCACGATGTACGTGGGCCCGTTCCGGCGGGCCCGTGTATCTCGTTCTCGATCCCCGGTGGGGCTCAGTCCGTAGCAGCCGGACAGGGTTCCACCGGGCTTACCGTGTGCGCGGCCGGCTGCCCGGGGTGGGCGTTTTGCCCGGTCAGCGGGGTGCCCCGGACGACACCCGGTGTGACATCTGCCGGGAACGCCCGGCCCGATGCGGGCGCGGGGCTGGTCTTTCGCCTACACTCGACCGGGCTCTTCGTGGGCCCGGCCAACCTATGACTTCCACGTCCGCTTCCAAGTTTCAAGGAGTACGTCTGTGAAGAGCACCGTCGAGACTCTGAGCCCGACTCGCGTGCGGCTCGCCATCGAGGTGCCGTTCGACGAGCTCGCGCCCAACCTGAACAAGGCGTACCGGGAGATCGGCGCTCAGGTCGTCATCCCCGGCTTCCGCAAGGGCAAGGTCCCCACGCAGGTCATCGACCAGCGGGTCGGCCGGGGCGCGGTCCTGCAGGAGGCGGTCGACGAGGCCATCCCGCAGCAGATCTTCGCGGCGGTCCAGGAGCACGACGTCAAGCTGCTCGGCCGGCCCGAGGTCGACATCCAGGAGTTCGCCGACGGCCAGCCGCTGAAGTTCACGGCCGAGGTCGACGTGCGTCCCGAGGTCGAGCTGCCCGACCTGACCACCATCGCGGTGGAGGTCGACCCGATCGCGATCGACGACAGCGAGATCGAGTCCCAGGTCGACGCGCTGCGCCAGCGGTTCGCCACGCTCAAGACCGTCGAGCGCGCCGCGCAGAACGGCGACTTCGTCCAGATCGACCTCTCCGCGACGGTCGACGAGGAAGAGGTCGAGGGCGGCCAGGCGAGCAACATCTCGCACGAGGTCGGCTCCGGCCAGCTGCTGCCCGGCCTGGACGAGACCCTGGTCGGCCTGTCCGCCGGCGACGAGACCACCTTCACGACCCAGCTCGTCGGCGGCGACCACGCCGGCAAGGACGCGGACGTCAAGGTCGTCGTGCGTACGGTCAAGGAGAAGGAGCTGCCCGAGCTGGACGACGAGTTCGCCGGCCTGGCCAGCGAGTTCGACACCCTGGAGGAGCTGCGCGGCAACCTGCGCGAGCGGCTGACCCGGGTCAAGAAGGTCGAGCAGCTGTACGCGGCGCGCGACAAGGCGCTGACCGAGATCGTGAAGGTCGCCGCCGTGCCCGCGCCCGAGGGCGTCGTCCGCGACGAGGTCAACCAGCGCAAGCAGTCGATGTCCGAGGAGCTGGAGCGGGTCGGCGCCTCCCTGGCCGAGTACCTCGAGGCCGAGGAGAAGACCGAGGAGCAGGTCGACACCGAGCTGGCCGAGGCGGCCACCGAGGGCGTCAAGATCCAGCTCGTGCTGGACGCGCTCGCGGACAAGAACGAGATCCAGGTGACCGACGACGAGTTCGGCCAGGAGATCGTCCACCGTGCCCAGCGGGCCGGCATGGCTCCGCAGGCGTACTACGACCGGCTGGTCCAGGCGGGCCTGGCCGGCTCGGTCTACGGCGACGTACGCCGCGGCAAGGCCCTCACCGTCATCCTCGAGAACGTGATCATGAAGGACACCGACGGCAGCGTGCTCAGCCTGGACGAGCTGCGCAGCACCGAGCCGGGTCACGAGGGTCACCTGCACGCGTGATGCGATGAGATCGCGATGACACGAGGCATGAGGGCGGCGAACCGGGGCACACCCGGCGCCGCCCTCATGCGTTGATCAAGCCGACATACCGCCGGGCGCGTACGCCGCCAGCGAACAGCGGGCCTTACGGGGAAGGTAACCCCTCGGCAGCGGGTTAGGGTCGGCGTAAGACACTGTGCTTACTGAGTGCCTACTGAACAGAAGGGTTGGCATGAGCGAGCTTCACCTCCCACCGCAGTTGCGGGGATCAGAGCAACTCGCCGGAGGTCTCGACGACTCCGTGTACAACCGGTTGCTGAAGGAGCGGATCATCTTCCTGGGAAGTGAGGTCAACACCCAGGTGGCGAACCGGATCTGCGCGCAGCTGCTGCTGCTGAGCGCCGAGGACCCGGAGCGCGACATCACGCTCTACATCAACTCGCCCGGCGGCTCGGTCTACGACGGCATGGCGATCTACGACACCATGCAGTTCGTCACGAACGACGTCTCCACCATCGCGCTCGGCATGGCCGCCAGCATGGGCCAGATGCTGCTGTGCGCGGGCGCGTCCGGCAAACGGTACGCCCTGAAGCACGCGCGCATCATGATGCACCAGGCCTCCGGCGGCATCGGCGGTACCGCGGCCGACATCGCCATCCAGGCCGAGCAGATGATCCACACGAAGCGGCTGCTGATCGACCTGATCGCGCAGCACACCGGACAGTCGTCGGAGCAGGTGGAGGCCGACTCCGACCGTGACCGCTGGTTCACCGCGGAAGCGGCGCAGGAGTACGGCTTCATCGACCACGTCATCACCGGTGTCTCGCCGGTCCCGGTCGGAAACTGAGGGGGAAGAACATGTCCGACTTCGCTCCGGTGACCAACCGGTACGTGCTGCCGTCCTTCGTGGAGAAGACGTCCTACGGCGTCAAGGAGTCCAACCCGTACAACAAGCTGTTCGAGGACCGGATCATCTTCCTCGGCGTACAGGTGGACGACGCCTCGGCGAACGACATCATGGCGCAGCTGCTGGTGCTGGAGGCGGCCGACCCCGACCGTGACATCACCATGTACATCAACTCGCCCGGTGGCTCGTTCACGGCCATGACGGCGATCTACGACACCATGCAGTACATCCGCCCGGACATTCAGACGGTCTGTCTGGGTCAGGCGGCGAGCGCGGCGGCGGTCCTGCTCGCGGCCGGTACGCCCGGCAAGCGGCTGGCGCTCACGAATTCGCGGATCATCATTCACCAGCCGGCCACCGAGGGCGGCTACGGTCAGGGCTCGGACATCGAGATCCAGGCTCGCGAGATCATGCGCATGCGCAGCAACCTGGAGGAACTGCTGTCCCGCCACTCCGGACGGGCGGTCGACCAGGTGAAGCGCGACATCGACCGTGACAAGATCCTGACGGCCGATGAGGCCAAGGAGTACGGTCTGGTGGACAATGTGCTGGCAAACCGCAAGAAGACGGGCCTGGCCGCGGTCAAGTAGTCTCTTCTCAGGGAGCGTTCGGCGTGGCGACACGCGCGAGCGCTCCCTGAGTCGGTGAATCCGGTCGCCAACGGGTAACGTCGAGGCGGCAGTGACATCGTTCCTCGCAACGGGTGTGACCCGGGTGCGACGGGCGGCACGGGGTCGGACGGGCGAGGGAGAGTCGTAGGTGGCACGAATCGGCGACGGCGGCGACCTGCTGAAGTGCTCGTTCTGCGGCAAGTCGCAGCGCCAGGTGAAGAAGCTCATCGCGGGACCGGGCGTCTACATCTGCGACGAATGCATAGATCTCTGCAACGAGATCATCGAGGAGGAGCTGGCCGGCGAGGACCAGGTCCGCTTCGAGGAGCTGCCCAAGCCGGTCGAGATCTGCCAGTTCCTCGACCAGTATGTGATCGGCCAGGAGCAGGCCAAGAAGACGCTGTCGGTGGCGGTCTACAACCACTACAAGCGCATCCAGGCCGACACCGGCGGGCCGCCGCACCGCGACGGTGAGCAGGTCGAGCTGGCCAAGTCGAACATCCTCATGATCGGCCCGACCGGCAGCGGCAAGACGCACCTGGCGCAGACGCTCGCCCGGATGCTCAACGTCCCCTTCGCGATCGCCGACGCGACCGCGTTGACGGAGGCCGGCTACGTCGGCGAGGACGTCGAGAACATCCTGCTCAAACTGATCCAGGCGGCCGACTGGGACATCAAGCGGGCCGAGACCGGCATCGTCTACATCGACGAGATCGACAAGATCTCCCGCAAGTCGGACAGCCCGTCGATCACCCGGGACGTCTCCGGGGAAGGCGTACAGCAGGCGCTGCTGAAGATCCTCGAGGGCACCGTCGCCAACGTGCCCCCGCAGGGCGGTCGCAAGCACCCGAACCAGGAGTTCGTGTCGATCGACACGACCAACATCCTGTTCATCTGCGGTGGCGCGTTCGCCGGCGTCGAGGACATCATCGAGACGCGTACCGGCCGCAGCGGCCTGGGCTTCGGCTCGCACCTGCGGGCCGTCTCCGAGCGCAAGACCGACGACGTGCTCGCCGGCGTGATGCCCGAGGACCTGCTGAAGTTCGGCATGATCCCGGAGTTCATCGGCCGCCTGCCCGTGCTCACCAACGTCCGCAGCCTCGACCGGACCGCGCTCGTGCGGATCCTCTCCGAGCCGCGCAACGCGCTCGTGAAGCAGTACCAGCGGCTCTTCGAACTGGACAACGTCGCCCTGGAGTTCGAGCCGGCGGCCCTGGAGGCCATCGCGGACCAGGCGATGCTGCGCGGAACGGGCGCCCGAGGCCTGCGCGCGATCCTCGAAGAGGTCCTGCTCTCGGTCATGTACGAGGTACCCAGCGACCCCAACGCGGAGAAGGTCCAGATCACGCGGGCGACGGTGCTGGAGAAGGTCTACCCGACCATCGTGCCCCGTGACTTCGTGGGGCGCCGGGCGCGCCACCGCGGGGAAGAGCGCTCCGCGTAGTGGTCCGAACCGCGCGGGTCGGCCTGGAAGGTTGCTGCTGGGCCCGCCCTTCGGGCGGTGCCGGGCACTCGGCCCCATAGTGCAACGTCCGTCAGCACAGAGATCAACAATTACTTCGTATTTGTTGATCTTGCACTGCCGGACGTCGCGGGCCGAGTGCGGGGCCAAGACCGCCGTCGTCGGGTTGGGTGGGTCCGGCTTCGATCCTTGGTTTAGATCTTGGTGCGGAGAGCGCTCTCCGAGTGGGGAACCTGTGGTGTAGCGTCGGGGGACCCCTGCCGAAAGAGATCTTGCCGTGATTGCTCCGCGTTGGGCTGTGGCCACCATTTTCGCCGTGCACGGCGCCGTCAGCGGCAGCGTCGCGGCTCGCATGCCGTGGATCGCCGAGCATGTCGGCGTGGGCGGGTCGGTGGGGCGGCTGGGCTTCGCGCTGGTCATGCCCGCCATCGGCGGCATTCTGACCATGCCGTTCGCCGGGCGGATCGTGCACGCGCTCGGCGGCCGCCGGGCGACCGCGCTGCTCATCGGCGGGTGGGCGGCGTCGCTCGTGCTGATCTCGCTGGCTCCGAATCTCGTCACGCTCGCCGCGGTCATGTTCCTGTCCGGCGTCTTCGCCTGCACCTCCGACATGGCCATGAACGCCGAGGGCATCGCCGTCGAGCGCGAGCTCGGTCGCTCGGTCATGTCGAGCCTGCACGGCATGTGGAGCGTCGGCGGGTTCGCCGCCGGCGGGCTCGGCTGGCTCATGGCCCACTGGGCCGTCGACGCACGCGCCCATTATCTCGGCGTCGCGGCCGTCCTCATCGCCGTGGGCGTCTGGGCTTCCTACCAGCTTCCCGTACGCGAACCCGAGGCCGACGAGGAAGGCGAGAAGGCTCCGAGCTTCGCCTTCCCGCGGGGGCTGGTCCTGGTCATCGGGCTGGTCGGGTTCGCGTCGATCTGCGCGGAGGCCGCGTCCGCCGACTGGAGCGCGGTGTACCTCGTCCGGCAGATGGGCGCCCCGGATGCCGTCGGCGCGATCGCGTACGCGTCGTTCGCCGGGGCCATGACGCTCTCCCGGCTCACCGGCGACCTCGTCGTACGCCGCTGGGGGCCGGTCGGCACGGTCCGCGTCGCCGGTGCGGTCGGTGTGGTCGGAGCGGTGCTCGTGTCCGTGTCCGGAGCTCTGGGCGGCAACGACGCCCCGACGGCCGCCCGGGTCACGGCGATCGCCGGTTTCGCGCTCGTCGGCCTCGGCATCGCCGTCGTCGTGCCGCTGGCCTTCGCGGCCGCGGGGCACTCGGCGGAAACGCCCGCCGGACGGGCACATGCGATCGCGGCCGTGGCGACGGTCGCGTACGGGGCGGGGTTGGCGGCACCGGGCATCGTGGGCGGCGTCGCCTCCTTCACGTCCCTGAGCGTCTCCTTCGCACTCGTCGCGGTACTCGTGCTCGTGACAGCGCTGTGTGCGCCGGTGCTCAAGGCGGGCAACGCGGCGGACCTCCGGGCCCAGGAGGAACTGGCGGCCGCCGGGGTCACCGGCGTCGACCGGGTCTGACTCGGTGTATGAATCAGCGGGGCCGGACCACGCGGCGGTCGAACTCCCGGGGCGGCGTCGTCACCAGCATCATGAACCGGGCCGGTGTGTCGCCCGGGTTCTCGTACGCGTGCGCCCGGTCGGCCACCAGATCGATCGTCTGTCCCGCGTAGACGGTGAACTCCTCGCCGGCCACCGTCACCATGAGGGATCCGGCGAGAACGTAGACGACTTCGCGCGTACCGGGCTGGTGGTCGTCGGAGGTGTGCTGCTCGTGGGGGGCCAGCCGCCAGTCCCACAGCTCCGCCTCGCCGAGCCCCCGTAACAGCCGGGCGGTTCCACCCCGGCCGCCCCGCCACAGCACCGGGGCCTCGTCGAAGTCGGTCACGTGGGTGCTCCGGTCGGCCGCCGGCTCCAGCAGCCGGGCGACGGTCACCCCGAAGGCGTCGGCGACGCGGGCGAGCGTACCGATGCTGGGGTTGGTCCGGGCGCCCTCGATCTGCACGAGCATGCCCTTGCTGACGCCGGACCGGCCGGCCAGTTCGTCGAGGGACCACCCGCGGCCGGTACGCAGCGCGCGGACGTGCAGGGCCACCGAGGCGTTCAGTTCGTCGGCCGTGCCCGCCATCGGGTGTGTGCCTGTGTCGGTCACCACACTGTCCTCCACGGTCAATATTGTGCTACGAATGCCCTGTGTACGCCATCACTCTGGCCGCCGCCTGCGCCCTCGTCTGGGGGGTGTCGGACTTCTGCGGCGGCAAGGCGACCACCCGGTCGCGACCGCAGTCGGTGACGGTGCTCTCCCAGGTGCTCGGCCTTCCGATGATCGCATTGCTCCTGGTGGTCCTCCCCGGTACGCCACGCTGGAGCGACGTGCTGATCGGGGCGGCGGCGGGGATCGCCGGCGTCCTGGGAATTCTGCTGCTGTACCGGGGACTGGCGCAGGGCTCCATGGCGGTCGTGGCCCCCACCACAGCGGTCACCTCCGCACTCGTCCCACTCGCGGGTGGACTTCTCGTCGGCGAGCGCCCCGGAACCGGTGCTCTCGTGGGGGCGCTGTGCGCGGTGGCCGCCATCGCCCTCGTCAGCCTCGCACCGGGCGAGTCCGGTGGCGATGCGGGTCCGCGTACCCCGCGGCACAAGACCATCGGGCTGGCCCTGCTCGCCGGCGCGGGCTTCGGCGCCTTCTTCGTGATCCTGCATTTCGCCGGAGAAGGTGCGGGGATGTGGCCGATGGTCGGCGTACGCGCCTCGTCCATCCCGCTGGGAATCTTCCTGGCGGTGCGCGCCCGGGCCGCACTGCGGCCGCCCGGCGGCAGCACGCTGCTCCTGATGGCCGGGGCGGGGCTGGGCGACACCTTGGCGAACGGGCTCTATCTGCTCGCCGTCCAGCACGGCGAGTTGGCGGTCGTGGCCCCGATAGCGGCTCTGTACCCGGTCAGCACGGTCCTTCTCGCGTTGATCGTGCAGAAGGAACGGATGCGGGCCGTACAGATCGCCGGACTCGGCCTCGCGGCCGCGGCATTGGTACTCACCGCACAGCCATGAGAATCCACAGTGTCCTCGCGTCCGCAGCCTCTGGAACTGCCCAAACGCAAGTGTGACGCGGGACAACCACCCCCGATTTGCACCGGCCGTCAAGCGTCGCGTAATGTTCTCTCTGCCAGCGCGGCACGGCCGCGAAACGAGCGGTGCGGGACCCCCCAAGGGAAACGCGAAACCGATCGGGTAAGCTGGACGAGTAGCCCCTGATGCCAACCCGGCGAAAGTCGGGCGGTTGACGGTGTGTGCTTGTTCTTTGAGAACTCAACAGGGTGCTTGTAATGCCAGTGCCAAGTTATTGCATCCCTCGTGGATGATTCCTTTGGTGATACCTCTTTGGAGGTTTGCCGGGATTTTTGAATTCTTTTTTGGAGAGTTTGATCCTGGCTCAGGACGAACGCTGGCGGCGTGCTTAACACATGCAAGTCGAGCGGAAAGGCCCTTCGGGGTACTCGAGCGGCGAACGGGTGAGTAACACGTGAGTAACCTGCCCCTGGCTCTGGGATAACTGTCGGAAACGATGGCTAATACCGGATATTCACTTGGGATCGCATGATTCTGTGTGGAAAGTTTTTCGGCTGGGGATGGGCTC
>NZ_AUAX01000056.1 GCF_000428945.1 Hamadaea tsunoensis DSM 44101
GAGCCCATCCCCAGCCGAAAAACTTTCCACACAGAATCATGCGATCCCAAGTGAATATCCGGTATTAGCCATCGTTTCCGACAGTTATCCCAGAGCCAGGGGCAGGTTACTCACGTGTTACTCACCCGTTCGCCGCTCGAGTACCCCGAAGGGCCTTTCCGCTCGACTTGCATGTGTTAAGCACGCCGCCAGCGTTCGTCCTGAGCCAGGATCAAACTCTCCAAAAAAGAATTCAAAAATCCCGGCAAACCTCCAAAGAGGTATCACCAAAGGAATCATCCACGAGGGATGCAATAACTTGGCACTGGCATTACAAGCACCCTGTTGAGTTCTCAAAGAACAAGCACACACCGGCCGCTTCCCACATCGTGGGATCTAGCTCGGGGCAACTTGCCTAGCTTACTCGGTCGTGTTCGCGGTGTCAAACCCGCTTCGCCCGACCCAAGAGAACACACACCATCTCTGGCGTTTGTCATTTCTCGGGGTTCCAGCTAACCGGTCGGCTCCGTGCTGCCCTGCGGCGCACAACTGCCCGGCTCGTTGCTGGCTTAGCCACCCTACCCGGTCGGTTTCGCGAAGTCAACTCCGCACCACCCGTTCTGGGCTCCGCTGCTCCGGCCATCCGAACCGAGTTCTTTCGGTTCGTTTGTCCGTTCCGCACCGGCAGGGAGAACATTACGCAAAGGCCTGCGCCAGAAGCAAATCAGCGTCCGACGATGGTTCCTGAGACGGTCCCCAGCTCGACGATCGTGCCGTCCGGGCCCGGTGCGCGAGCGCTCAGGACGACGGTGTCGCCGTCCTCCAGGAAGGTCCTCCCGGTGCCGTTCAGCGTAATCGGCTCGGCGCCGCCCCACGTCAGTTCCAGGAAAGATCCGACCTGGTCGCGATCGGGCCCGGAGACCGTCCCGGACGCGAAGAGATCCCCGGTACGCAGACTCGCCCCGTTGCTCGTCATGTGCGCGAGCTGCTGGGCGGGCGTCCAGTACATCTGGGCGAAGGGCGGCCGGCTGACCTCGACGCCGTTCCATGTGACCGTTATCCGGAGATCGAGACCGAGGTGCGGATCGTCGGCGAGGTGCCCGGCGACCGGCGGGTCCTGGACCGGCGCGGGTACCCACGCTGCGGACAGGGCGGAGAGCGGTGTGATCCACGGGGAGATCGATGTCGCGAACGACTTGCCGAGGAACGGACCGAGCGGCTGATACTCAAACGCCTGAATGTCCCGGGCCGACCAGTCGTTGAGGAGGACCACGCCGAAGACGTGCTCGGCGAAGTCCGAGACCGGCACCGGTACGCCCATCCGCGACGGTACGCCGACCACGAACCCGACCTCGGCCTCGATGTCCAGTCGCCGGCACGGGCCGACGGCATCCGCGCCGAGCAGACCGGACGGCCGGACGACGGGCGTACCGGAGGTGACGACCGTGCCGGCCCGGCCGTGATAGCCGATGGGCAGGTGCCGCCAGTTCGGCAGGATCGGCGGCTGGCCGGGGCGGAAGATCTTCCCCACGTTCGCCGCGTGGTGCTCCGACGAGTAGAAGTCCACGTAGTCGGCGACCTCGAAGGGGAGCACCAGCTCGACCTCGGCCAGCGGGACGAGGAAACGGCTGAGCGAGTCCTGACCGACCAGGTTCAGCAGCTCCTCGCGTACACGTGACCAGGTCTGGGATCCGGCGGCCAGGAACTCGCGCAAGGTCGGCGCGGTGAGCAACCCGGCCTCGTGCAGGTCGATGAGGTCGTCGCCCCAGCGCGCGGCGCAGCGGGTGGTGCCCGCGTGCCGGAACACGCCGAGCGGCAGGTGGTCGATCACTCGGTTCTCCCCAGGAGGCCGAGCTGCGCGAGGTCGTCGAGCGGCTCGGCGATGGAACATGTGCCGTACCCCACCCACAGCGGGCGGGGCCGGTCGCGGCGCGTGCGCGCGGCTTCCATGAGCGTCAGCGGCTGCGTGGTGCCGATCACCGCGGCGACGTCCGCCACTTCGCCGCCCTCGGCCGCCGCACATGCGCCGGCCAGCACGTTCAGAAAACCGTGATGCACGAAACCGGTCTCCGGATCCGTGTGCCGCACGCCGTGGTGCAGGCCCGCGGTCAGCTTGAAGGGCAGCGCCCGGTCGCGGCACGCGCAGATCACCGCGGCCAGCTCCATCGGGGTCGGGAACAACTCCGCCGCGAGGCCGCCGGTCCGGAATTTCGCCGCGACGCGTACGCCGTCGGCCCGCGCCTCCGCGACGCGGTCCAGCGCGTCGAGCAGGCCCCACGTGAGCGGGATCTCCGCGTATCCGAGCAGGTCGTTGTCGGTCAGAACATCCAGGAGTACGCCGAGACCAGGTCTCGGATCCTCGCCGCGCTTGGCGACGGCGGCCTCGATCTGAGCGACCCGCAGGCGTGGATCGATCGCGCGGAGGGCATCGGTCAACCGCCCGAGCGGCAGGTCGCCGACCACACCGATCGAGATCTCCTCGTCCGGTGTGAGGTACGCCGCGGCCTCCTTGAGCGCGGAGGCCGGGAGCAGGAGCACGCCGACGAGATCGGCGTACCAGGCCGCGCGGTGCTCGCGATGGCCGGCGAAGGCCTGCGCCAGCGTCGCGTTCCCCGGAGGGAACACGGCGGCGTCGTCGAGCAACCGCGTGAAGAGCGGGGGAATGGGCGCAACGGCCGCCGTTGACATGATCAGGCAATCTAGCGGATGCTTTGCGGAGCGGACAAGTGCGTCCGATAATCGGACGGCCGTGAATGCACAGCGGCTCTCGGGAGGTAACGATGGCGTACTACCGGAGGATCGGGGAGGTCCCGCCCAAACGGCACACCCAGTTCCGCCAACCCGACGGCAGCCTCTACGCCGAGGAGCTCATGGGCCAGGAGGGCTTCTCGTCGGACTCGTCGCTGCTCTACCACCGTTACCTCCCGACAGCGATCACGGCGGCCGAGGCTTTCGATCCGCCGGCCGGCCGTGCGTCTGATGCGGCGCGCCAGGCGAACCGGCCGCTGAAGCCGCGCCATATGCAAACCCACAAACTGGACACTACGGGCGCGGACGCGGTTTTGGGAAGACAACACCTGCTCGCCAACGACGACGTCCGCATCTCTTACGTACTCGCCGATACGCCCTCTCCGCTCTACCGGAACGCGGTCGGCGACGAGTGCCTGTACATCGAGGCCGGGCAGGCCCGGATCGAGAGCGCGTTCGGCGTGCTGACGGTCGGCGAGGGCGACTACGTGATCATCCCGACCTCGGTGATCCACCGTGTCGTACCCGTCGGGCAGGTACGCCTGCTCGCGATCGAGGCGACCGGCCACATCGGACCGCCCAAGCGCTACCTGTCCGTCCGCGGCCAGTTCCTGGAGCACTCGCCCTACTGCGAACGCGACATCCGCGGGCCGGAGGAGCCGTTCCTGGTCGACGGGGAGGACGTGGACGTCCTCGTGCAGCACCGGCGCGGCTGGACCAAGTTCACCTACGCCCACCACCCCTTCGACGTCGTCGGCTGGGACGGCCACCTCTACCCCTGGGCGTTCTCGATCCACGACTTCGAGCCGATCACCGGGCGGGTGCACCAGCCGCCGCCGGTGCACCAGACCTTCCAGGGCCCGAACTTCGTGATCTGCTCGTTCGTCCCGCGGAAAGTGGACTACCACCCGCTGTCGATCCCGGTGCCGTACAACCACCACAACGTCGACTCGGACGAGATGCTCTTCTACACCGGCGGCAACTACGAGGCCCGGCGCGGTTCCGGCATCGGGCAGGGCTCGATCTCCCTGCACCCGTCCGGCTTCACGCACGGACCCCAGCCGGGTGCGGCGGAGCGGGCGATCGGCGTCGACTACTTCGACGAACTCGCCGTCATGGTGGACACCTTCCGCCCGCTCGACCTGTGCGGTCCAGGACTGGAGTGCGAGGACACCGCGTACGCGTGGACCTGGGCGCGGCCGGCCGACAACCGCCGGCGGCTGGACGGGACCGCGTAGCGGCTACTTCGGCGTACCGCGCTCGATGATCTTCGTGGGGGTGATCCGGGCGACGACGCGTACCTGGTCGGGTTTGGGTTCCCAGCCCACACCGTCGTACGCGCGCGACAGCTCGTCGATGAGCGCGTCGCCGCCCTCCTCGGTGAGCGTGACCGTGCCGCGTACCTCGACGTAGACGTACGGATCCCGGGGGTCGTACGCGATCAGGCTGACGCGCGGATTGCGTTGCATGTTGCGGGTCTTCAGGCGGCCGCGGATCGTCGAGAAGACCACGTCGTCGCCGTCGGTACGCACCCAGATGACGCTGGACTGCACCGCGCCGGCCGGGTCGGACGTGCTGAGGACCGCGAAGACGGGTGCGGAGAAGAGGGTTCGAGCACCCTCACTGAGCTTGATCGTCACGGGTGGAACAGTAGTCGCTCAGTCACTGACGAGCGCCACTGCGATCGCCGCGAGCCCCTCGGCCCGTCCGGTCAGCCCGAGGCCGTCGGTCGTCGTCCCGGCGACGGTCACGGGCGCGCCGACCGCCTCGGACAGGACGCGTTGCGCCTCGTCCCGCCGCTTGCCGATCTTCGGGGCGATCCCGATGACCTGGATGGACACGTTGCCGATGGTGAAGCCGGCCGCTCTGACCAGCCGGGCGGCCTCCGTCAGCAGCCGTACGCCGGACGCGCCCGCGTACTCGGGGCGGTCGGTGCCGAAGTTGGCCCCGAGATCGCCGAGACCGGCCGCGCTGAACAGCGCGTCGCAGGCGGCATGGGCGGCGACGTCGCCGTCGGAGTGCCCGGACAGGCCGCGCTCGCCGGGCCAGTGCAGGCCGGCCACCCAGCATTCGGCATCCTCGCCGAAAGCGTGCACGTCCGTACCGATGCCGACTCTCATGCCGTCTCCGCCCGCAGCAACGCCTCCGCCAGGATCAGGTCGATCGGGCGGGTGATCTTCAAAGCGTATTCGGAGCCGGGTACGCAGTGCACCGCCAGTCCCAGCCGCTCCACCATCCCGGCGTCGTCGGTGTGCTGGTCGACCGCGTCGGCGTGGGCTTTGACCAGGATCGAGCGCCGGAATCCCTGCGGGGTCTGCACCGCCCGCAATTCGCTCCGGTCGACCGTGCCGAGCACCGCGTCGGCCGCCGAGACGCGCTTGACGGTGTCGACCACGGCCAGCGCCGGGATCACCGCGCCGTGGCCTTCGCGTACCGCCGCGGCGACGGACTCGACCAGGCCGGACGGGGTCAGGGCACGTGCGGCGTCGTGGACCAGGATGATGTCGAGGCCCTCGGGGACGGCGGCGAGCGCGAGCGCGACGGACTCCTGCCGGGTCGCGCCGCCCGCGACGACGACGATCTCCACCTCGGCACCGGCGGCGGTCCCGGCATCCGCCGCGGTCTCGGCGGTGATCATCTGGGCCGTCTCGGCCACGAGATGGGGCGGCGCGGCGACGACGATCAGGCCCACGCTGGGCGCGGCGGTCAGCCGGCTGATCGCGTGGCTGAGCAGCGACCGGCCGTCGAGTTCACGCAGCGCCTTGGGTACGCCGCCACCGAGCCGGAGGCCTGAGCCCGCGGCGGGAACGAGAACCGCGACATCACCACGGAACGTAGCGATGTCGCGGTTGACGATTTTGCGATTCAAGTGCGGTTACGCCTCGTGCAGCACCTTGTCGAGGAGAACCTCAGCCTCGTCCTTGGTGCTCCGCTCGGCGAGGGCCACCTCACCGACGAGGATGTCACGAGCCTTCGCCAGCATGCGCTTCTCGCCCGCCGAGAGGCCACGCTCGCGCTCGCGCCGCCAGAGGTCCCGCACGACCTCGGCGACCTTGAGGGGATTGCCGGAAGCCAGCTTCTCCAGGTTCGCCTTGTAACGCCGCGACCAGTTGGTCGGCTCCTCGGTGTGCGGAGCGCGGAGGACGTCGAAGACCTTGGTCAGGCCTTCCTCGCCAACGACTTCGCGCACGCCGACGATCTCGGCGTTCTCGGCAGGGACGCGCACCGTCAGATCGCCCTGAGCGACACGAAGAACGAGGTACTGCTTCTCCTCGCCCTTGATGATGCGAGTCTCGATAGCCTCGATGAGTGCGGCCCCGTGGTGGGGGTAGACAACGGTCTCGCCGACACTGAAAACCATAGGTACGAAACCCCTTTCGCTGTGTCTAGGGTAACACGCGACCGCACCGATGTCCTACCCCGCGTCTCACCGTTAGCGCAGCTCACAGCGGCTGTAATGCGTGGCACTGCAGGTTGCGGGATGGCCCGCGACGTGCATGACGACCGTTTTAGCCGGGTATTCCGAGGGCTTATCCGTACCCGTTGCTCACTGAGCGTACCTCGTCGTTGACTGAAAGTCTGATTGTTCGGTGACGTCTGCATCTGGCGCTCGGCGCCCGGCGGCGGCAGACTGAAGGTCACCGTAGGAGGAGTCCGGGGCGATGGGCACGCTGGGGAACGGGCTTCCCGACCTGCCACCCGAGTGGGGCGAGGTCGTCATCCCGGACGACCCCGCAGAGCTCGACGAAGAGGCCGCGATCGTCCGTAGGGAACTGCGCCGGGCCGCCCGCAGGGCGCGCCGCGCGCGGCGGTTGCGCGTCTGGCGGCGCCGCCTGCACCTGCCCGAGCACCTCGACGATCCGGACGAACCGTCCGCCGTGCTGCCGTTGATCGTCCTCGCCGTCGCCGTATTGATCACCCTCATCGGGCTCATCGCCGTCACGTGGTCCGGTGTCATGCACCCGCGCCAGTCGCCGACGCCCGCACCGGTACCGTCGACGAGCGAGCCGGCATCGCCCGCACCCGCGTCGTCCGGCATCGAAACGAGCATCGTCGCCTCGCCCGTCGGGGCGCCGACCTGACGGGAGCCGTCGCGTGAACCGAGTCGGCGCGCTGCTGCGCTGCGGGCACCCCGCGCCCGCGGCCGCGGTCACCATCCTCAGTGGACTGATAGCCGGGATGGTCGGCCACGGCACCGGGGGAGTGCTGCTGGTCGCCGCGGTCATCGGAACCAGCCAACTGGCCGTGGCATGGGCCAACGACGCCATCGACGCCCCCCGCGACCGGGCCGTACGCCGTCAGGACAAGCCGCTCGCCGTCGAGTGGCCGCAGGGGCGTACGGCGGTGGCGATCGCGGCGGTCGGGGCGTCCGTCCTCATGTGCGTGATCGCCCTGTCCAGCGGCCTGCGACCGGGACTGCTCGCGGTGGTGGGCCTGGTCAGCGCCCAGCTCTACAACTGGCCGCTGAAGTCGACGGTGTTCTCGATCGTGCCGTACGTCATCTCGTTCGCCGCCATTCCGGCCTTCATCATCGCCGCGGTACCGGCCGATCCGCCGTTGCCGCTGGTGTTCGCGGCCGCGTTCTTCGGCGGTGCGGCCCATCTGCTCAACGCCGTCCCCGATCTGGCGGCCGACGAGGCGACCGGCGTACGCGGCCTGCCGCAGATCCTGGGGCCCAGCCGATCGCGCGCACTGGCCGCCGCCCTCACCGGCCTCGCCGTATTCGCGCTGCTCTAACCCTCGTCGCCGGAACGGGTCGGGTCGGCTCCGAGCGCGGATCACCGCCAACTAGTCTGAGTCGCGGCGTGGGCCGATCACGGTCGTGCCACGACCACACAGCACGCGACGATCTTGAATTACCAGGAGGACCGACGTGACGTCCACCGAGAGGACCGCCCGCGCCGGACGCAAGCCGGCCCTGCGGATCGCGCTGGCCGCGGGAGCGGCCGCGGCGGCGGTCGCCGCCCTGAGCGCGTGCAGCGCCGGGCAGGCGAACCAGACGGCGTACATCCAGGCGGCGGTGCCGGGCGTCAGCCAGACCTGGTCCGTCTCCGACGGCGTCAAGAGCCAGGGCAGCGTCTCGATCCGCAACCTGCTGGTGGCCTACCCCGGCCCCCAGGGCTACAAGGCCGGCGCCGACGCGCCGCTCGAGGTCCGCATCTTCAACGACACCCCGGCGACCGTGAAGGTCACGATCACCGCGACCGGCGTCGCGTCGGCCGTGAAGCTGGCCGGCAGCGGGGTCACCGTGGCCCAGTCCCAGCCGTCGCCGGCGGCGAGCCCGTCCGTCAGCGGCTCGGCGGCCGCGAAGGCGAGCACCAGCGCGGCCGCTTCGAAGAGCGCGGCGGCCTCGACGAGTGCGGCAGCCTCGACGAGCGCTTCGGCCGAGGCGAGCGAGTCGCCCAGCGCGGCGGCGCCCGCGGGCCCGGCGACCATCACGATCCCCGCCGGGGACTACGCGGTCCTCGACCCGGCCGGCAAGAGCCACCTGGTCCTGTCCGGGCTGACCCAGCCCCTCACACCGGGCCAGGCCGCGGAAAGCCTGAGCTTCCAGTTCCAGTTCGAGGGCGGCCTGTCCACGCAGAGCACCCCGGTCGACGCGCCGATGGCGCCGCCGGCGTCGCCCCTGCCGCGCAGCCCGATCGCGGTGGCCAACCCCGAGGAATGATCCGGCGATCCCGGACATCGACTAGCAGAAGGGCGGATCCCCGGTGGGGGTCCGCCCTTCTGTCACAGGTACGCGCTAGGTTGCGAACGTGACGAAGGCACCCCTGAAGTCGACCCAGAAGGCCGCCCGGCCGGCGTACCTGTGCGACGCGTGCGGTTTCCAGCCGCCCAAATGGGTCGGACGCTGCCCCGAGTGCGGTGAATGGGGTTCCGTGGTCGAGTCGGCCGCCGCGCCCAGCTTCGGCAGCCTGCGGTCGGTCGCGCCCCGGCAGCCCGGCGCGCCGGCCCGTCCGATCGCCGAGATCAGCGCGGCCCCCGCCAAGGCGGTCCCGACGATGGTCAGCGAGCTGGACCGGGTGCTCGGCGGGGGACTGGTGCCGGGCGGCGTCGTCCTGCTCGCCGGCGAGCCCGGTGTCGGCAAGTCCACCCTCCTGCTCGACGTGGCCCAGCAGTGGGCGTCGCACGCGGGCAGCAAGGCGCTCATCGTCAGCGGTGAGGAGTCGATCAGCCAGGTCCGGCTGCGCGCGGAGCGGATGCAGACCCTCCACCAGAACATCTACCTCGCCGCCGAGACGGACCTGAGCGCTCTGCTCGGCCACGTCGACGCGGTCCAGCCCGGCCTGCTCGTGGTGGACAGCATCCAGACCATCTCCTCGGGATCGTCGGAAGGCGTACCGGGTGGGGTCACGCAGGTGCGGGCGGTCACGGCGGCCCTGATCGCGGTCGCCAAGGAACGCGGGATCGCGGCGGTCCTGGTGGGCCACGTCACCAAGGACGGCAACGTCGCGGGGCCACGCGTACTGGAGCACCTGGTCGACGTCGTCCTGCAGTTCGAGGGGGACAAGCACTCCTCGCTGCGGCTGGTCCGCGGGCTGAAGAACCGGTTCGGCAGCGTCGACGAGGTCGGCTGCTTCGAGATGCACGAGTCCGGGATCAGTTCGCTGCCCGACCCGTCCGGGCTGTTCATGACCAGGCACGCCGAGCCCGTCCCGGGCACCTGCTGCACGGTCACCATGGAGGGCCGGCGGGCGCTGGTCACCGAGGTCCAGGCGCTCATCGGGGCGACGGTGGCCGGTTCGCCGCGGCGTACGGTCTCGGGGCTCGACTCCGCCCGGCTCGCGATGCTGCTGGCCGTGCTCCAGCGACGCGGCCCCGGTCAGGGGCTGCACGAGCGCGAGGTCTTCGCGGCGACCGTCGGCGGCATCAAGATCACAGAGCCTGCCGTGGATCTCGCCCTGGCCCTGGCGATCGCGTCGGCCAAGGTCAACCTGCCCACCGTGCCGGCCCTGATCGCCATCGGCGAGGTCGGGCTGACCGGCGAGATCCGCCGGGTGGGCGCGGTGCCCCAGCGCCTGGCCGAGGCCGCCCGCCTCGGCTTCAAGGTGGCGATGGTGCCGGTCGGCTGCGGCCCCACCAAGGCCGCACCGGGCCCGGAAGGACTACGTGTGAGGGAAGTCGCGGACCTGCCGGAGGCATTGCAGCTGTCTGCGCTCCTGGCCGTCGAGTGACACACCGTAGACTGTGGCCGTGCCGAGCGAACGCGAACCGAGCTGGAACGCCGTGGGTGGCGACCCGCTGCGATCGGCCCTCGCCCGGATGGCTCCGGGGACTCCGCTACGCGACAGCCTGGAACGCATTCTGCGGGGCCGCACCGGTGCCCTGATCGTGCTGGGCCACGACAAGACGGTCGAAGCGCTGTGCACCGGCGGCTTCCCGCTCGACGTCGAGTTCTCCGCGACCCGCCTGCGCGAGCTGTGCAAGATGGACGGCGCCGTGGTCATGTCGACCGACGGCGCCCGCATCCTGCGCGCCGCGGTGCACCTCATGCCCGACCCGTCGATCCCGTCCGAGGAATCCGGCACCCGGCACCGCACGGCCGAGCGGGTGGCCAAGCAGACCGGCTTCCCGGTGATCTCGGTCAGCCAGTCGATGCACATCATCGGCCTCTACATGAACAACCAGCGGCACGTGCTCGACGACTCCGCCGCCATCCTGTCGCGCGCCAACCAGGCGCTGGCCACCCTCGAGCGCTACAAGCTGCGGCTCGACGAGGTCAGCGGCACGCTCTCGGCCCTGGAGATCGAGGACCTCGTCACCGTACGCGACGCGCTCGCCGTGGTGCAGCGGCTCGAGATGGTCCGCCGCATCTCCGACGAGATCGCCGGTTACGTGGTCGAGCTGGGTACCGACGGCCGCCTGCTGTCGCTGCAGCTGGACGAGCTGATGGCCGGGGTCGACGCCGACCGGACGCTGGTGATCCGGGACTATCTGCCCATCGGGCGCAAGGCGCGTACGTCCGACGAGGCGCTGGTCGAGCTGGACATGCTGAGCGCCACCGAACTCATCGACCTGGTCTCGGTCGCCAAGGCGATGGGCTACCCGGCCTCGTCCGAGGCGCTCGACGCGGCCGTCAGCCCGCGCGGGTTCCGGCTGCTGGCGAAGGTGCCCCGGTTGCCGGGGGCGATCGTGGAACGGCTCGTCGACCACTTCGGCAGCCTTCAGCGGCTGCTCGGGGCGACCGTGGAGGATCTGCAGGCCGTCGACGGCGTCGGCGACGCCCGGGCCCGGGGTGTCCGCGAGGGACTGTCCCGGCTGGCGGAGGCGTCGATCCTCGAACGCTACGTCTGAGCCGTCGCGCGGCCGGGGCGCTACTTGACGGTGATCGTCACGGCCGGGCTGAGCTTCGTCCCGACCCGGGCGATGACCTGATACTTGCCCGCCTCCGGCAACGGCCCGGTCGGCGTACGCTTCGCGGTCGTGCTGCAGGACGTGCTCAGGTGGCCGTTCCAGTCCACGTTGAACGAGACTTCGAGGCCCGGCCGGAAGCTCTGGACGTTGTTGCCCCGGGGAGCGTCGCAGTCGTCGGACGACCAGATCTTGTCGGCGCCCTGGACGATGCGCAGCTCCTGCAGGTCCGGCCCGATGTCGCGGGTGCAGGTCCGGTTCGACGTGTTCTTGATCAGCAGGTAGATCAGCAGATCCTGCCCGGAGTTCAGCGTCGTCTTCACCGGACTCGCCGTCACCTTGAGCTCGGCGTCGGTGCACGCCTTCGGGTCGACGACCTCATCGCCCGCCGCCGAGGCGCTCGCCGAGACCGCGACCTGCGCGGGACTGGCGGACGCGGACGGCGACGCGGACGGCGAGGTCAGGTTCGCCGGTGCGAGCGCGGTCGTGGCCGACGCCTTCGGGGACGCGGGCACGCCGGATTTCGAGGCGTCGCCCTGCTGCCCCGAGCACGTGTATGAGACGGCCAGGATCGCGACGAGCAACGAACCCAGCACCACCGCTCGGCGGCGCCAGTAGACGGACGCCGGCAGCGGACCCACCGTGAGTCTCATAATGCCCACACGCTAATGCCAGGCCGCACTTCGGCAAAGCGACGACACACCGCAAAGGCGATCACAGATAGACCTTTCGCTGGTAGACGGCGTGCGCTCCGCTGACCCGGTCCAGGAAGAGACGTCCGGCGCAATGATCGATCTCGTGTTGCAGCGCCCGCGCCTCGAAGGCGTCCGTGGTGATCGTGATCTTCCGGCCCGAACCGGGAAGCTCGCCGGACACGACGATACGCCCGGCCCGCTTCACGTCGCCGGTCAGGTCCGGCACCGACATGCACCCCTCGCGCCCCGGCCGCCATCGGCTCGCCTCCAGGATCTCGGCGTTGGCCAGCGCGTACGCACCGTGCACAGTGGATGCCTTGGGGTGACCGGTCACGTCGACGACGAACAGCCGCAACCCGGCGCCGACCTGCGGGGCGGCCAGCCCGACACAGCCCGGCGAGACGCGCATGGTCGCGAACAGGTCGGCTGCGAGGCGTACGACGGCCGGGTCGGTGGGATCGACGGCCTCCCCGGGTACGCCGAGCACCGGCGCGGGCGCGTACACGACCGGAAGGACCGTGCCCTCGCCCAGATCGGCCGGGTCGAAGGGCAGGCTCACAGCAGATCCGCCTGCGTCGGGCGGAACGTGATGCCGACGTCCAGCTCGGCGGCGACCACGGCCAGCCGCTCGGCCAGTGTCGCGGCGTCCGCCGCCGGCAGCTCGACCTCGGCCAGCAGCACGTACAGCGGTCCGGTCAGCCGGGTCGACAGGTCGGTGATGTTGGCCCCGGCCCCGGCCAGCTCCCGGGTCACCGCCGCCACGATTCCCAGCCGGTCCGCGCCGTGCACGCTGACCAGGTAGGTCTCGCCGGCCTGCCGGACGGGCTCGTCGGCGCCGACGTCGCGTACGGCGAAAGGAAGGCCGAGCGGTGCCAGGGCCGCCTCGACCTGCTCGACCCGTAGCTCGCCGGCGCAGATGAGGGTCATGGTGAAGTGACCGCGCAGGCGGGTCATGGTCGAGTCGGTGAGGTTGGCCCCCAGGGCCGCGAGGGCCTCCGCGACATCGGCGACGATCCCCGGGCGGTCGGGCCCGATCACGGTGACGGCGAGCTCGGTCATCGCCGTACTCTACCGACGCCGGGCGGCTTCCGGGCGCACGCGACCTCTAGGCTGGTACGCATGCCGATCGCGCAGGCCGCCCTCGACTGGTACGCCGACCACGCCCGCGACCTGCCCTGGCGCGACCCGTCGGCGGGCGCGTGGCCGGTGCTGGTCAGCGAGGTGATGCTGCAGCAGACCCCGGTGGTACGCGTGCTGCCGGTCTGGCGCGAATGGGTCGCCCGATGGCCCGAACCGGCGCGTCTGGCCGACGACACGCCGGCGGACGCGATCCGGGCGTGGGGACGGTTGGGCTACCCGCGGCGCGCGATGCGGCTGCACGCCTGTGCGGAAGCGCTCGTCGAGCGGCACGGCGGACGCGTACCGGACCAGGTCGAGCAGTTGCTGGCGCTGCCCGGGATCGGCGACTACACGGCCCGGGCGGTGGCCGCGTTCGCGTACGGGCAGCGGCATCCGGTCGTCGACGTCAACGTACGCCGGCTCGTCGCCCGCGCGGTTCTGGGCGACGCCGAACCCGGTCCGGCGACGACCGCGGCCGATCTTGACCGGGTGGCGGAACTGCTCCCGGCCGACGCACCCACGGCGGCCCGGGCCAGCGCGGCCTTCATGGAGCTGGGCGCGCTCGTCTGCACGGCGCGTAACCAGGACTGCACGGTCTGTCCACTCCAGGCGGAGTGCAAGTGGATCGCCGCCGGGCGGCCCGAGTCCGCCGGCCCCCGCCGCAAACCCCAGGGGTACGCGGGCACCGACCGGCAGGTCCGCGGATTGATCATGGCTGAACTGCGGCACAGCCCCGAACCCGTGGCAGCCGACCGGATCGCGGCGGTCTGGCACCTGCCCGAGCAGCGGCAGCGGGCGCTGGAAAGCCTTCTCGCCGACGGTCTCGTGCACCGCGCCGGCACCCGGTACGCCCTCCCCGGGCGTGTCGAGGCATCGTCCATTCTGGATGCATGAACGCGAGGTAAAGGCTCCGGCCAGGACTTCTACACCGCGTAGGTGGTAAAAACGTCATGGCCCGGCGCATGGCGGATCAGGGTCGGCTGGGAATAGGCTCGCGCCGTGAACCCTCATCGGAGAAGGTCCGCGCTCGCCCTCGCGCTGCTCTTCGCGCTCTCAGGCTGCGGTCCTACCCAGACATCCCCGGTGGCGTCAGGGTCCGCGACCGGCTCCCCGTCGGTCGGCGTATCCCCCGGGCCGAGCTCCACAGCGGAGCCCGTGGCCGGCTCGTCGCCGTCGGCGCCCGCCTCGCCGACGCGTACGCCCAAGCCGGGCAACGTGAAGGACGTCGACTGGTACACGAGCCGGCTGCCGGTCTTCGGGCCGCTGCCCGAGCCCGAACCCGTCGACGTGGACCACGGTCCCGAGTCGCCGGTGTGGAAGAAGGTGCCCACCGACCAGAACGTCGCCTTCCTCACGATCGACGACGGCGCGCTGCGGCACCCGATGGCGCTGCCGCTGCTCAAGGCGTCCGGCGTACGCGTGACGTTGTTCCTGACGATCAACTACGTGCAGAAGTACCCCGACTACTTCAAGGCGCTCCAGGCTGCCGGCGCGGTGATCGAGAACCACACGTTCACGCATACCGACCTGCGGGGCAAGTCGGTGGCCTTCCAGCACCACGAGATCTGCGACGCGGCCGACCGGCTCGGCCAGATCTTCGGCCGCCGGCCGACCCTGTTCCGGCCGCCGTTCGGCGACTACGACGACAACACGCTCAAGATCGCGCACAGCTGCGGGCAGAAGGTCGTCCTCTACTGGAGCGAGACCGTCGACAAGGGGATCGTGCGCTACCAGATCGCCGATCACCGGATCCTGCCCGGGCACATCGTGCTGATGCACTTCCGGCCGGCGTACGGGGACGACTTCCTGGCCGCCCTGACCCGGATGAAGGCCTCAGGCGTCCAGCCGGCCCTGCTGGAGGACTACATCAAGGGCGCCTGCGACGACTCCTGCAACGAATAGCGGCAGCCGCGGCCGACAGCCGCGCGGACACGAAGAAGGGCGGACCCGATCGGGTCCGCCCTTCTGCCGTTCCTACCGCTTAGGCGGCCTCCACCGGTGCCGCCTCGACGGCGGGCGCGTCCTCGGCCGGGGTCTCGCGGTTGGCGCCGCGGAACACCAGCTTCGCGTTCTCGATGTCGGTCGGGTCGCCTTCGCAGTCCACGGCCACGGTCTGGCCGGGCTTGAGCTCGTTGAACAGGATCCGCTCGGAGAGCGCGTCCTCGATCTCGCGCTGGATGGTCCGGCGCAGCGGACGGGCACCCATGACCGGGTCCCAGCCCTTCTTCGCCAGCCAGCGCTTCGCGTTGTCGGTCAGCGTCAGCGTCATGTCCTTGTTACGCAGCTGCGACTCGATCCGGGCGAGCATGATGTCGACGATCTGCAGGATGTCTTCCTCACCGAGCTGGTGGAAGACGATCGTGTCGTCGATACGGTTCAGGAACTCCGGGCGGAAGTGGTTCTTCAGCTCGTCGTTGACCTTCTGCTTCATCCGCTCGTAGTTGGAGTCCAGGTCGTTGCTGGCCGCGAAGCCCAGCG
>NZ_AUAX01000057.1 GCF_000428945.1 Hamadaea tsunoensis DSM 44101
GGGTCGGCGTGCTTGGCGACCAACTGCTCGACCCACTCCGACGTCCCGACCGGAACCGTCGACTTCCCCACGATCAGGGCCTTACGCGTCAGATGCTGAGCCAGCGGCGTCACCGACGACTCGACATACCGCAGATCGGCGCCCATACCATCCGAACGCTGCGGCGTACCGACACAGATGAAATGAATGTCACCGAAATCCGCCGCCTCCTGCGACGACGTCGTGAACCGCAACCGGCCCGCCGCCAGATTCCGCTTCAGCAGTTCGTCCAGCCCAGGCTCGTGGAAAGGCATCTCGCCCCTCGAAAAGTCCTCGACCTTACGCGCGTCCACATCCACCGCGAGCACTTCATAACCCAGCTCGGCATAGCAGATCGCATACGTGGCACCCAGATAACCGGCACCGATGAACGTCAGACGCGGGCGCTGAGCACCCGAGGGGGGAGTCACGGCGAAGCCCGCGGGGATCGTCGAATGAGGAGTGGTCACGGAGAGGAATCTCCCGTCTGTGCGAGGCTGGTACGCGCCGAGCAGCAGTTCTGCCGACAGAGACCGCGAAGCCTAGCCCATCACACCGGGAAATGTCCTGCGGGCCGCCGGTCGCGGGGCTGCGACGGGCGGCCTGCGGGTGAGCCGAGCGACGTCAGGCGTGCTCGGGGAACCAGAGCTTGATCTCGCGCTCGGCCGATTCGGTCGAGTCCGACGCGTGCACCAGGTTCTCCCGGTTGGACAGCGAGAAGTCGCCGCGAATCGTGCCGGCGGCGGCCGCGCGGCCGTCCGTGGCCCCGACGAGCAGGCGTACCACGGCGATCGCCTCGTCACCGGAGATGATCGCGGCCAGCAGCGGGCCGGAGGTCATGAACGCCTTCAGCGGCGGGTAGAACGGCTTCTCGACGTGCTCGGCGTAGTGCGCGTCGGCCAGGTCGGCGTCCATCGTCCGCAGTTCCAGCGCGTTGATCGTGAGCCCCTTGCGCTCCAGCCGGCCGATGACCTCTCCGGCCAGGCCCCGGCGTACGGCGTCGGGCTTGATCAGAACGAGCGTCCGCTCGGACACGGGCTTACCTCCTGCAGGGTCGGTGGGCGCGATCGCCATGTGGCGTGAAGGAGCCTACCGGGGCAGCTTAACCGGGCCGGAAACGGGTCTTGACCGCTTTCGCCACAGCCGAAAGGCCCCTTTCGCGTACTCGCGTCCGCCGCCTATGTTGGCTGGAGGAAGGTACGCGAACGGCACACGCCGGCGCCGTGGGGCACGGGTCACCCGGGGAGGAACAAACCGTGGCAAACGGGCAACGCAAGAAAGTCGGTGCACTCCGTTCCACCGGCGCGGCGGTGCTCGGCTCGGTCGGCGTCTTCATGGCCATGGCCGGACTCGGCATGCAGAGCTGGCCGTTCGGCGGTCTCGGCGCCGCCATGGTCGTCCTCGCCGTCGCGCTGCTGTTCAGCTCCACCTTCCGCGGGGCCGACCGGGCTTTCGTCGTCGGCACCGCCCACGTGCTGGAGATCAACGATCCGCCGGCCAGCCTCACCCACGGCCGCGGCGAGATGCACCTGCAGATCGAGGCGCCCGGCCACCCGCCCGCTTCGGTACGCGTACGCGACCCCCGCATCCCGGTCGCCAAGTGGCCGGATGTCGGCGACGTCGTACCGGTCCGCGTCGCCACCGACGACATCCGCCGCGTACGCGTGCTCTGGGACGAGATCCTCACCCGGACGCAGCGCTACCAGTCCTACGGCGATCCGGCGTACGACGGCGTGACCGATGACGAGCCGCTCTACGACGACCAGCAGCCGGGCCGGCGCCGGGTCTACGTCGACGAGCGCGGCGACTTCGACGGCTACGACGACGACGAGTTCGACCCGGGCGGCTCCGGCCCCGCGTACTCCGCCGGCGCCGGCTACTCCCCGGACGCCTCCTACTCCCCCGACGCGGCCTACTCCGGCGACGCCGGATACGCGGGCGGCGTACTGACCGAGGAGGAGGACGAGGGCCCGCCGCTGCCGCAGCGCAGCCGCCCGCGGCCCCGCCCGCGCCCGCGGCCCGCCGCCGATGAAGCCCCCGCCGAGCCCGACCGCGAGCCGCTCGGCTTCGCCGATCCCGGTGTGGGCGTCCTGGAAGGCGAACTCGTCCGCGAGCCCCTCCGCGTCGACGCCATCGACTTCTCCGACGAACCGTCCACTCCCGACACCGCGGGCGACGCGCCCACGAGCGTCGGGGCCGGCCCGGCGGCCGCACCGGCCGCCAAGCCCGAGACGCCGTCCCGGCCCGAACCGCTCAGCGAGCCCGAACCGCCCGCGCGGACCGAGGCTGTACGACCCGAGGCGACGGCGGAGGAGCCCGAGGTCGAGGCGCAGGCCGACGAGGACGAGGACGATTTCGGCCCGCTCGCCCATGACGAGCCCCTGGACCTCATGCCACCGGCCACCGCCGGAACCGGTTCGGTCCACGGAGTCGGCATCACCATGCTGGTCGCCGACGTCGGCCGCTCGGTCGCCTTCTACCGCGACCTGCTCGGCTTCCACGAGATCGACAGCGGCCGCGGCAACGCCGTCCTCGCGTCCGGCGACACCCGCATCGTTCTGCGCATGGCCGAGGACCTGACCGCCGGCAACCGCCGCCTCACCCACCTCAACCTGGAGGTGGGCGACCTCGACGGGGTCTACCGGGAACTGCTCGACAAGGGAATCGTCTTCACCTACGCGCCCCGGGTGGTCAACCGCGGCGAACGCCTGGAACTCTGGGCGGCCGCCTTCCGCGACCCGGACGGGCATGCCGTCAACCTCACCCAGTGGCGTACCCGCTCCTGAGAGCTAAGCCTCGGCGGGCGGCGTGGGCGGCGAGTGCAGGATGCGCCTGCGGACGCGCAACGCGTACACCCAGGCCAGGCCGAACATCACGCCGATGGCCGCGATCGCCCAGTGGGCGAACCCGCCGGCCAGCAGGCCCACCTGGAGAACCGAGGCCGCGTGCCAGGCCCACGCCCGCTTCATCATGCCCGCGAGGCAGAAGGCCGCGACCGCCGCGACCACGATGATCCACATCGCCGTCGCCGTCAGCCCACTCCCGAGTACGCGGATCGGCTGGATCGCGAGCAGCAGCGTGAGCCCTTCGAGGGTCAGCCCCGCCGCCCCGAGGGAGCGTACGGCGCGTTCGGGGTTCTTGAGGCCGGAGATGATCGACTGTTCCTGGCTCATCGCTTCAGCAGCTTCCTGGCGTCGGCGACGGTCACGACCGAGCCGGTGATGATGACGCCGACCCCGCTCAGCGCACCGTCCTGATCGGACTCGGCGAGCGCGACCGCGGTCTCGATGGCGTCGGGCAGTTCCTCCATGACGTGTACGCGGTCCTCCCCGAAGACCTCGACCGCGATGGCGCCGAGGTCGGCGGCCGCCATCGAGCGCGGCGACGAGTTGCGGGTGACCACGATCTCGTCGAGCACCGGCTCCAGCAGGTCCAGTACGCCGTGCACGTCCTTGTCGGCGAAGGCCGCCACGACGCCGACGAGCCGGCTGAACGCGAACTCCTCCTGCAGGGCGGTGACGGTGGCGGTCATGCCGTGCGGGTTGTGCGCGGCGTCGAGCAGGATCGTCGGCGCCACGCGTACGCGTTCCAGCCGGCCGGGCGAGTCGACGCGGGCGAAGCCCTCCCGGAGCAGTTCGACGTCGAGCTGCTTGCCCTTGCCGGCCCCGAGGAACGCCTCGACGGCCGCCAGCGCGACCGCCGCGTTCTGGGCCTGGTGGGCGCCGTGCAGCGGGATGAACACCTCGTCGTAGACGCCGCCGAGCCCCTGGAGGGTCAGCACCTGGCCGCCCAGCGCCACCTGCCGGTCGACCACGCCGAATTCGAGGCCCTCCCGGGCGATCGTCGCGCCGACCTCGGCACAGCGTTCGAGGATGGGGACCATGGCCTCCTCCGGCTGCGCCGCGCAGATCAGGGTCGATCCCGTGTGGACGATGCCGGCCTTGGCGAGCGCGATGTCCTCGACCGTGTCGCCGAGCCACTCGGTGTGGTCGAGGCCGATCGGGGTGATGACGGTGACGCCGGCCTGCAGCACGTTGGTCGCGTCGTCGGCGCCGCCGAGACCGACCTCCACGACGGCCACGTCGACCGGCGCGTCGGCGAAGGTCGCGAAGGCCAGCGCGGTCGTCATGTCGAAGTACGTCAGCGACTCGGTACGCCGCGCGTCCAGCAGCTTCGCCACCGGGGCGACCTCGTCGTAGATCTGGACGAAGCGTTCCTCGTCGACCGGAAGGCCGTCGAGGCTGATGCGCTCCCGGACGGTCTCGAGGTGCGGGCTGGTGTAGCGCCCGGTGTGCAGCCCGTACGCGAGCAGCAACGCGTCGATCATCCGGGCCGTCGACGTCTTGCCGTTGGTGCCCGTCAGATGGATGCTCGGGTACGCCTTCTGCGGCGTGCCGAGCACGTCCAGCAGCTCCTCGATGCGCCCGAGGTCGAACACCATCCGCGTGAAGCCGCGCGCGTCGAGTTCGGCCTCGGCCTCTTGGAATTCAGTCACAAGGTCCCCCCATTACGCGGGCAGCGCCGCCAGGGCCGCGTCGATGCGTACCAGCTCGGCCTCGGCGGCTGTCAGCCGGTCGTTGATCTTCGCGACCACGTCGGCCGGCGCCTTCGCGGTGAACGCCTCGTTGCCCAGCTTGGCCCGGCAGCCGGCGGCCTCCTTCTCGGCGGCGGCGCGGTCCTTGGTCAGCCGGGCGCGCTCGGCCGCGACGTCGATGCTGCCGCGGGTGTCGAGCGCCACGGTCACGCCGCCGGACACGGTCACCGTGGCGGTGGCGGCGAAGTCGTCGGCGGCCTCGTCGAGGCGTACCAGCGAGCGGATCAGGGACTCGTGTGCCGCGATCGACGCCTCGGCCAGGCCGGACAGCGTCGCCGCGACCCGCTGGCCCGGCTTGAGACCCTGGTCGGCGCGGAACCGCCGGACCTCGGTCACCACGCGCTGCAGGGACGCCAGTTCGGCCTCGGCCGCGTCGTCGACGAGTGCGCGGTCGACGACCGGCCACGCCTCGCGTACCACCGAGGTCTGCTGGGTGAGGGCCGACCACAGCTCGTCGGTGACGAACGGGATGACCGGGTGGAGCAGGCGCAGGAGCTGGTCGAGGACGTGGCCGAGGACCCGGCGGCCGGCCGCGGCGCCGGCGCCGCCCGCGGCGAGGACCGGCTTGGCCAGCTCGACGTACCAGTCGCAGACGTCGTCCCAGGCGAAGTGGTAGAGCGCGTCGCAGGCCTTCGCGAACTCGAAGTTCTCGAAGTACTCGTCGACCTCGGCGACGGTGTGCTGCAGCCGGGACAGGATCCACTTGTCCACAGCGGACAGTTCCGTCGGGAGCGGGCCCTCGGCTGAGCCGCCGCGGTCGGATCGCTGCGCCTCACTGCGTTCCTCTGGCGATCCGACGGTGGCCCCGTTGAGGAGCGCGAACCGCGTGGCGTTCCAGAGCTTGTTGCAGAAGTTGCGGGCGCCCTGCACCCACTCCTCGCTGACGGCCACGTCGGAGCCCGGGTTGGAGCCGCGGGCGAGCGCGAAGCGGGTGGCGTCGGCGCCGAAGCGGTCCATCCAGTCGAGCGGGTCGACCACGTTGCCGAACGACTTCGACATCTTCTTGCCGTACTGGTCGCGGACCATGCCGTGCAGCGCCACGACGTCGAACGGCTGGCGGCCGTCCATCGCGTACAGGCCGAACATCATCATCCGGGCGACCCAGAAGAAGAGGATGTCGTACCCGGTGACCAGGACCCCGGTCGGGTAGAACTTCTGCAGGTCGGGGGTGTCGGCCGGCCAGCCGAGCGTGGAGAACGGCCACAGCGCGCTGGAGAACCACGTGTCGAGCACGTCCTCGTCCTGGCGCCAGCCCTCGCCGGCCGGCGGCTGCTCGTCCGGTCCGACGCAGACGACCTCGCCCGCCGGGCCGTACCAGACCGGGATCCGGTGGCCCCACCACAGCTGACGCGAGATGCACCAGTCGTGCATGTTGTCGACCCACGCGAAGTAGCGCTTGGCCAGCTCGACCGGCTCGATCCGGACCCGGCCGTCGCGGACGGCGTCCCCGGCGGCCTTGGCCAGCGGCGCGGTGTTGACGAACCACTGCAGCGACAGCCGCGGCTCGACCGTGGTCTTGCAGCGCGAGCAGTGCCCGACCGCGTGCACGTACGGCCGCTTCTCCGCCACGATCCGGCCCTGGGCCCGCAGCGCGGCGACGATCGCCGGGCGGGCCTCGAAGCGGTCGAGCCCCTCGAAGGGGCCGTGCGCGGTGACGACGCCGCGCTCGTCGAGGATCACCAGCGAGGGCAGCCCGTGCCGCTGGCCGATCTCGAAGTCGTTGGGGTCGTGCGCCGGGGTCACCTTGACCGCGCCGGTGCCGAAGCTCGGATCGACGTGCTCGTCCGCGACCACCGGGATGCGCCGGCCGGTGAACGGCAGCTCGACCTCGGTGCCCACCAGGTGCTTGTAGCGCTCGTCGTCGGGGTGCACGGCCACGGCGGTGTCGCCGAGCATCGTCTCCACCCGGGTCGTGGCCACCACGATCGCGTCGTCACCGTCGCCGTACCGGATCGAGACCAGCTCGCCGTCGTCGTCGGAGTGCTCGACCTCGATGTCGGACAGCGCGGTCAGGCAGCGCGGGCACCAGTTGATGATCCGCTCGGCCCGGTAGATCAGACCGTCGTCGTAGAGCCGCTTGAAGATCGTCTGTACGGCCTTCGACAGGCCCTCGTCCATGGTGAACCGCTCGCGCGACCAGTCGACCGAGTCGCCGAGCCGGCGCATCTGGCCGAGGATCGTGCCCCCCGATTCGGCCTTCCACTCCCAGACCTTCTGGACGAAGGCCTCGCGGCCGAGGTCGTGGCGCGAGGTGCCGGTGGCGGCCAGCTGGCGCTCCACCACGTTCTGGGTCGCGATGCCGGCGTGGTCCATGCCCGGCAGCCACAGCGTCTCGAAGCCCTGCATCCGCTTGCGCCGGATGATGGAGTCCTGAATGGTGTGATCGAGGGCATGGCCGATGTGCAACGATCCGGTCACGTTGGGCGGCGGGATCACGATGCTGAACGGCGGCCGGTCGCTCGCCGGATCGGCCGAGAAGGCGCCGCTGTCCACCCATTGCTCGTAGCGGCGTACCTCGACCTCACCGGGCTGGTACGCGGCGGCGAGTTCCACGGGCGAAGTAGTCGGCTGCTCGGTCTCGGTCACCTCGCCAGTCTACGGACCGGCCGCGTACGCGCCGGACGGGGTGCCGCGCGGCGGGGCCCGGCGAACCCGGCGTGGTGGCCGCCGGCCGTGGTCACCGATTAGCATCGCGCGCGACCCCTGCCCCACGCCGCGCCACCCGCACCCCGGCCGCGCGGTGACCGAAGGAGCCCTCACCGTGAGCCACTCCGCCGACGCGTACGGCCGCCACTCCCGGCCCGAGCCGACGCCGGCCCCGCCCGCCGACCTCGCCCACCCGGAGCCCGCCCGCTCCCAGTCGGTCCACTCCCAGCCGGCGCCCTCGGCATCAGCCGGTTCCGGATCCCTTTTCGAGCCGGCATCGTCTTTCAAGCCGGCACCGTCTTTCGAGCCGGCACCGTCTTTCGAGCCGGCACCGTCTTTCGAGCCGGCACCGTCTTTCGAGCCGGCACCGTCGTCCCTTTTCGAGCCGGCGTCGTCGGGTGCGCCCGCTCAGCCGGCCACGCCGCCGCCCGGCTACGCCAACGCCTTCGACCGGCCCAGAGGCCGGCGTCGTGGGCTGAAGATCACTCTCGGTGTCCTGGCCGTGCTCGCGGTCGCCTGCGCCGTCGGCGGTGTGATCGTCGGCAAGCCCTTCGTCGACCAGTACCCCGCCACCGTCACGGCCGCGGACTCCGTCGCCGGCTTCGGCCGCTCGAACTCCCCGCAGCTCGTCGCCCTGAGCGAGCAGCTGTCCAGCGAGCTCAAGGCGTCCGCCAAGCTGAGCAGCTCGGCCGCGGGCGTCTACCACAAGGACGGCGAGGCAGCGGAGAAGCTGGTCATCGTCGCCGCCGGCGCCGCGCTGGTCCTCACCCCCCAGAAGGAACTCGACAAGGCCTTCACCGGCACCGCGTCGAGCGGCCTGACCGTGGTCGGGGTCAAGGGCGTGGCCGCCGGCCCGCTGGGCGGCACCGCCGAGTGCGGCACCTCGGTCACCGGCGGCATCAAGGTCGCCGTCTGCGGCTGGGCCGACCACGGCTCCGTCGGCTTCGTCTACTTCTTCGACCGCACCGTGCCCGAGTCGGCCAAGCTCCTGCTCGACTTCCGCCAGGCGATCCAGCACCGCTAGGCCCAAGGACAATCAGGCCGGGGCCCGCGCGGGTCCCGGCCCGCGGCGCCCCGTCTTGCTACCCTCCCGCAGGTGGACAACCATCCAGCAGTACGCGTAGAGCAGGTCCCGGCAGCGCGCAGCGCCCCGGATCCGGCCGCCCCGCCGCTGATCCCCGAGCCCGTCGAGGCCCCCGAGCCCGGCCGCGCCCGCCGGTCACGCCGCTGGTGGCTCGCGATGACCGGTTCGGTCGTCGGTTGCGGCGTCCTGGCCGCGGCCGTCACCCTCGGGCCGACCTCCTACCGCATGCTGACCCAGAAGGACGCGACGCTCACCACGCCGCCTCAGGCCGCGGGGTTGACATTGGACACCACCGACCACGCCCAGTCCACGGCGGACGATCTGCGTACCGTGCTGGACGCCGGTTTCACCGTGAAGGGCTCCGTCGCGGCGGTGTACGGCGATCCCGAGAACGCGAATCGTTCCGTCCTCTTCGTCGGCGGCACAGGCTTCCTCAGCCGCCCCGACCGGGAGCTGACGGCGCTCTTCAGCCTCCTCAACGACCAGGGCGGTACGGTCGGCGACGTGCACGCAGTGGACGCCGGCCCGCTGGGCGGCACCATGAAATGCGGTTCGGCGAAGAGCTCCGACGGCGATCTGACCGTCTGCGGCTGGGCGGACTACGGCAGCCTCGCCATGGCCATGTTCCCCGACCGCGACGAGAGCGATTCGGCACGCCTTCTCCGGGACCTGCGCAGCGCCATCGAGAAGCGCTGAACAAGGCTTGCCGAACACCTGAAAAGGGCGTGGAAATGCAGTAGGCCCCCCGCTGATGCGGGGGGCCTACTGGAAGATTTGTCCGGCGGTGTCCTACTCTCCCACACCGTCCCCGGTGCAGTACCATCGGCGCTGGAGGGCTTAGCTTCCGGGTTCGGAATGTGACCGGGCGTTTCCCCTCCGCCATGACCGCCGTAACACTATCAACATGTCAAACCACCCTGAACACACCGATCCGAGATCGGGTCGAGGCTGTTTGTATGCCGTGATGTGAAAAGTGGACGCGAGACATCAAAGTCGTTTGAATGTTAGTTAAGTCCTCGGCCTATTAGTACCGGTCGACTGAACCCGTTACCGGGCTTACATCTCCGGCCTATCAACCCAGTCGTCTATCTGGGGGCCTTACCCACAAAAGTGGTGGGAAACCTCA
>NZ_AUAX01000058.1 GCF_000428945.1 Hamadaea tsunoensis DSM 44101
GGACGCAAGGCCCGGATTTCTTGATCGATGACGGCTGAGGTGTCAATCCGGCCCGATCTGCATGATCGATGACGCGTCAGGTGCAGCAAACGCCGGTCAACGCGACCCAGAACCGTAAACGATCATGCGGCAGGTAGCCGTTCTTACACCTCGGCCGTGAACGATCACCCCGTCGGCCGTCGACTGGGCCCACAAGGCGGACAGTCGGGACAAAGTCCGGGCCGACACCAGCCGGGCCGGGTTGGGTCGGGTTGGGGGTAGACGGTGACCGGGCGACGGTGGACGATGCGTCGCCCCACTCACCTGGCAGTGGAGGCCCCGCCCGGGTTTGGCGGGGCCGGAACGGTCTCCCGCGCGAGGAGCGGAAGTGAGATCGACGAACCCGGGACAAAATGCCCATAAAAGGATCTTGATTATCGGGACGCGAGGGCTTTGCGGGTGACGGCGATCAGCTGAAAGAGTCCGAACAGCCCGAGCAGCGCCCACAGCGCCAGCACCAGCGTGCTGATTCCCGCCGGCAGATCCGCCGCGACCGGCCCGAACAGCGCCGCGAGCGCGAGCAGGGCCAGCGCCGACACGATGCGCAGCGGCCGGTCGCCGATCGTGCCCGTGCCGGCCGCGCGCAGGCCGCCGATGATCGCGCGGGAGCGGACGTACTCGTGGACGGCGGCCAGAATGCCGCAGCCGACGACGAGGACGGTCGACGCGCCGAGCAGGGCCGCCGCGAGCAGCCAGCACAGTTCGGCGGCGCGTTCGGCGAGCGCGCGGTAGAAGCCGTCGAGGTGCGGCGTACGCGCGAGCAGAACGCTCACCGCCCGGCTGGACGCTTCCGCCAACAGGCCGATCAGCAGCAGGAACGCGGCCAGCAGGGGCCAGCGGCCACCGCCCACGGCGATCAGCGGCACGAACACGGCGGCCAGCAGGCCGGCCACGGTCACTGCCGTGGGGCCCGCCCCGACCCGGATCAGCCAGCTGCCGCAGCGGTACGCGACCCGCGCCCACCAGCGCGCGAACTGGCTGGCGTGGCGCAGGTCGAAGCCGTCGTGGGCGTACGCCCAGGCGCGGACGAACCGGGCCCAGTCCATGATCGCCCTAGGGTCGACGTCGACGGCCTCCACCGGTGCGGCCGGTTCCTCCGCCGTCCATTCTGTAGCCCCGTCCCCGGTCATCGGCCCCCGCCACGTTTCCGCGGGCCGCCCGGCGACCCGTCTACACCAGTGCGCCCGTACGCAGGTTCTGCCACACCTCGCGGCTGGACGTCGACCTGTTCAACGTGATGAAGTGCAGTCCGGGTGCGCCCTCGGCGAGGAGCCGGTCGGACAGTTCGGTGGCGACCTCGACGCCGATCGCCCGGATCGCGGCCGGGTCGTCGGCCACCGCGCGCAGCCGGTCGGCCAGCGGCGCCGGGAAGATCATTCCGGTGAGGACGGCGAACCGCTCGATCTGGGAGACGTTGGTGATGGGCATGATCCCGGGCACGATCGGCATGTCGCAGCCGCGGGCGGCCGCCGCGTCGCGCAGGCGCACGTAGTTCTCCCAGTGGAAGAAGATCTGCGTGATGGCGAAGTCGGCGCCGGCCCGGTCCTTGCGGACCAGATTGTCCACATCGGAGTCGAAATCGACCGCGCGCGGGTGCTTGTCGGGGAACGCGCCGACACCGACGCAGAAGTCCCCGCTCTCCTTCACGAGGCGGACGAGCTCCTCGGCGTACAGCAGGCCCTGGGGGTGTTTGATCCATTCGCCCTGCGGATCGCCCGTCGGGTCGCCGCGCACGGCGAGGACGTTGCGTACGCCGGACTCGGCGTAGTTGCCGATGACATTGCGCAGTTCGGCGACGGAGTGGTTGACGGCGGTGAGGTGGCCCATCGGCACCAGGGTGGTCTGCCCGGCGATCCGCTCGGTCCAGGCGATGGTGGTGTCGCGGGTGGTCCCGCCGGCCCCGTAGGTGATCGACACGTACGCCGGCCGCAGCGCCTCCAGCTCGCGCACGGCCTGCCAGAGCAGGGTGTCGCCGTCGGGTGTCCGCGGCGCGAAGAACTCGAACGAGATCGTCGGCTCGGGTGAGGCGAGCAGGCCGGCCACCGTCGGCCGGTCGCCGGGGAGCGTCGAAGCTTCGCCGAGTGTCATACCGGCCACTGTATCGGCCGGGGTGCGGGAAATGCCTGCTCGTCCCATGATGGAGACGGCTTCGCCGGATCGTGACGCACGCCGCACCGCTCCCGGAAATCACCTGGCGCCCCGCTCCGATGAGTTCCGGCCGCCGGCGTCGTCCTCATGGACATGGATATAGGCGCGGAGGCGGGCCCGGAGCCGGTCCTCATCCTCAGGCCGGCGCTCGACCCGACGGACGTCCCGGTGCTGTACGCCCTCGTCGTGGCGGCGCTCGCGGACGCGACGGCGGTCGTCTGCGACGTCTCGGCCGTCGAGCGGGTCGACGCCCGGCTGGTCGAGGTGCTGGCCCGCCTGCAACTGACCGCGCGGCACCACGGCGGCGCCATACGCGTCCGCGGTGCCGGTCCGGGCCTGCTCCGCCTGCTCGCCTTCACCGGCCTGGCCGAGGTGATCCCGGTGGAGGCGCCCGGCTAGCTCACCGGCCCCCGCGAGTCGAGCTCCAACGGCAGGCCGAACAGCGGGAACAGGTGTTCGGTGTCCAGGAACGAGTTGACTCCCATGATCTTCCCGTCGACGATCTCCAGGACGATGAGCGCCCACGGCCGGTGCTCGCCGGCGGGGCCGCTCGGCCGGTACTGCCCGAACGCGGGCAGACCGTTGGCGGCGGTCGGCAGCAGCCGCGAACCCCGGCAGCCCGAACCGGTGCCGAGCATCCAGGACCGGATCTCCTCCGGCCCGCGCAGCCACATGGCCAGCGGCGGCATCGACAGCACGACGTCCTCGTGCAGGAGCTCGGCCAGCGCGTCCAGGTCGTACGCCTCGAACGCCGCGACGTAGCGCCCGAGGAACTCGGCCTGCTCCGCGTCGAGCGGTTCGAGGACGGCGGCGTCGGTGGCCGGCCGCTCGGCCAGGGTCGCCCGGGCCCGCTGCAGCGCGCTGTTGACCGAGGCCACCGAGGTGCCGAGCAGGTCGGCGGCCTCCTGTGCGGACCAGGCCAGCACCTCGCGCAGGATGAGCACGGCCCGCTGGCGCGGGGCGAGTCGCTGCAGCGCGGCGACGAAGGCGAGCCGGATGGATTCCCGCGCCACCGCGACGTCGGCCGGATCCCCGCTCCCCGGCAGTACGCTGCTGTCCGGCACCGGCATCAGCCAGACCGGCTCGGGCAGCGGGGCGGCCGGCAGGGACGCGGCGGTCGAGGCCGGCCCGAGGTCCATCGGCCGGGCCCGGCGCTGGACCGCGCCCAGCATGTCGAGGCAGACGTTGGTGGCGATGCGGTAGAGCCAGGTACGCGCCGACGACCGGCCCTCGAAGGTGTCCTGGTTGCGCCAGGCGCGGACGAAGGTCTCCTGCACGGCGTCCTCGGCCTCGAACGACGAGCCCAGCATCCGGTAGCAGTAGCCGGTCAGCTCCCGGCGGTATCGCTCCAGGTCACGGTCTTCGAGGTCGGTACGCACGGCGGCAGTGCTCATGGGCCCGAGGCTACCGCCCACCACCGACGAAACCGGCCGTCGCAGCGGTCAGGGGCGCAGCTGTCAGGGACGCAGCCCGTCGATGACCACGTCGAGCATGCGGTCGGACATCTCGGGCGCGTTCTCGCTCGCGTACGCGACGGCGTGCACCAGGCGCAGGACGACGAGGCGATCGGCGTCGGGGCGTACGGAGCCGTCGGCCTTGGCCCGGTCGAGCAGGTCGCCGACGGCCGTGCGGAGGGTCTCCCGGCACCAGTCCATCGTCTCCGACTCGTTGATCATCGCCTTGACGGCCACGCCGAGGCCACGCTTGCTGCGGCCGTACTCGACCTGCTCGCGGAGGAAGGTGACCAGGGCGGTCATCGGGGGCTCGGTCGCGCCGAGCTCGACGGCCCGCGCGGCCAGTCCGGCGATGCCCTCCCGGTAGACCTCGGCGAGCAGCGCCTCGCGGGACGGGAAATGCCGGTAGAGCGTGCCCGGTCCGACCCCGGCCCGCTTCGCGATGTCGTCCATCGAGGCGGCCTCGCCGTTCTCCGTGAACGCGGCTTGCGCGGCGGCCATCAGCCGCTCGCGGTTGCGCCGTGCGTCCGCCCGCAGCGGCTTGCCCGCGGCGGCACCGTCCGCCGAAACCTCGTCGACCGTCGACACGCCCTGCCACCTCCATAAACGGAGAATATCTCCGTTTACCCTTGCGGAAACGGAGACGCTCTCCATATTCTGTTCACGTCCGGCAAAGTGGAGAACGACTCCACTTATGTGTACCACAAGGGGAGTCCCTCGTGTCGCAACAAACCATGCCCGTTCACGCACCGCAAGCCAACACCCGCGTCGAAGGGCCGCCGCACCGGCGCGGGCTCGCCCTGGCGATCATCGTGACCTGCCAGCTCATGCTCATCCTGGACGCGACCGTCATGAACGTCGCGCTCCCCCGGATCCAGTCCGGCCTGCACTTCACGCCGACGAGCCTGGCCTGGGTGATGAACGCGTACACGCTGACGTTCGGCGGGCTGCTGCTGCTCGGCGGCCGGGCCGGCGACATCTTCGGCCGGCGGCGGCTGTTCGTCGGCGGCATCGTGGTCTTCACGCTCGCGTCCCTGTTCGGCGGCTTCGCCACCACCGCCGCCTGGCTGATCGCCGCCCGGATCCTGCAGGGCGTCGGCGCGGCCATGGCCGGCCCGAGCACGATCGCCCTGATCACGACCACGTTCACCGAGGCACGGGAGCGCATCCGGGCGCTCGCCCTGCTCAGCGCGATCGCCAGCGGCGGCTTCGCGATCGGCCTGATCCTCGGCGGCCTGCTGACCGAACTGGCCTCGTGGCGCTGGGTGCTGTTCATCAACGTGCCGTTCGGCCTGGCCGCGGCCTTCCTCGCGCCGCGCTTCGTCCGCGAGCCCGAACGCCATCCGGCCCGGCTCGACCTCGGCGGCGCGGTGCTGGGCAGCGCCGGCATCGCCGCGCTCGTCTACGGCTTCATCCGCGCCGCGGCCGACGGCTGGTCCGACGGCCTGACCCTGGGCTGCCTGGCCGGCGGCGTACTGCTGCTGGGCGTGTTCGTCACGGTCGAGGCGCGCACGAAGCAGCCGCTCATGCCGCTGCGGCTGTTCGCCCACCGCGACCGGGCCACCGGCTACCTCGCGTTCCTGCTCGGCCCGGCCGCGATGATGTCGATGTTCTTCTTCCTCACCCAGTTCCTGCAGGACGTCCGCGGCTTCGGCGCGCTGGCCACCGGCTTCGCGTTCCTGCCGATGGCGGCGGGCATGTTCGGCATGACCCGGATCGTCCCGCACGCGCTGCCCCGCTTCGGCCCGCGTCCGCTGGCGGTCGCCGGTGTGACGATCATGCTGAGCGGCCTGGTCTGGCTCACCCAGCTGACGCCGGACAGCGGCTACTGGTCCAGCCTGTTCGGCCCGATGGTGCTCATGGGTGTCGGCGGCGGCCTCAGCTTCGTGCCGCTCACGCCGACCATCATGGGCAGCGTCCCGCCGCGGGACGCGGGCGCCGCGGGCGGCGTACTGCAGACGATGCAGCAGACCGGAGCGACCCTCGGGCTCGCCGTGCTGGTCACCGTCTTCGGGACCGCGTACCGGCACGCGGGGGGTCCGGGCGGCGGCACCGCCGCGCTGGTCACCGGGATGACGACCGCCTTCACCGTCGCTGCCGTGATCGCCGTCGGCGCCCTGCTCAACGCGTTCTTCTTCCGGGGTACGCGCAAACAGCCGGCCTGAGTGAGCAGAGCGGCCGCCGGGACTTCGGCCCCGGCGGCCGTTCTCGGCACAAAGTTTGCTTCCTTAACCACTTATGATGAGGAGGTGCGGACCCATGACGTGGTGCGGCGTCGTAGGCACGCTGAGGCTGCGATGTCCACCACGGCCGTCGACGCCGGTCGCGTACTCGTGACCATGAACCGATAGGTTCACAGCGTGATCGAAGCGCCGGGCCTTGTGCCCCCGACCGAAGAGGTCGACCTGCGCCGGCGGGTCGACCGGTCGTTGCGGGCCTTCCTGGCCGCCCGGCGAACCCAGCTGACCTCGATCGATCCCGAACTGGCCCCGGTGTCGGAGGCCATCGACGCGCTCGTGCTCGGCGGCGGCAAGCGGCTGCGGCCGGCCTTCGCGTACTGGGGTTACCGGGCCGCCGGCGGCACCGATTCCGACGCCGTCGTGACGGCCGCGAGCGCGCTGGAGCTGGTCCAGGCGAGCGCCCTGATCCACGACGACCTGATCGACCGCTCCGACACCCGCCGGGGCGAGCCCTCCGCCCACGTACGCTTCACCGAACTGCACGGCAAGTCCGACTGGCACGGCGACGGCGGCGAGTTCGGCGCGGCCGCGGCCATCCTGCTCGGCGACGCCTGCCTGGTCTGGTCCGACGAGATGCTGCACGCCAGCGGCCTCGACCCGGTGACCCTGGCCCGGGCGCGGCCGGTGTTCGACGCGATGCGTACCGAGGTGACGGCCGGGCAGTACCTCGACGTGCTCACCCAGGCGACCGGGGACACCTCCCTGCGGCGTGCCTCGACCGTGGCCCGGTTCAAGTCCGCCAAGTACACCGTCGAGCGGCCGCTGCTGCTCGGGGCCGCGATCGCCGACGCGCCGGCCGGCGTACGCGACGCGTACTCGGCCTTCGGGCTGCCGATCGGCGAGGCGTTCCAGCTGCGCGACGACGTCCTCGGAGTGTTCGGCGATCCGCTGGTCACGGGCAAGCCGGCCGGGGACGACCTGCGCGAGGGCAAGCGCACCTACCTCGTCGCGGCCGCGTTCCAGGCCGCCGACGACCGCGGCCGCCAGGTGCTCGCCGACCGTCTCGGCGACCCGCACCTCACCGCCGCCGACGTCCACGACCTGCGCGAGGTGTTCGAACGCTCGGGGGCGCTGCGGCGTACCGAGGAGCGGATCGAGGAACTGACCTCGACCGCGCTGGCCGCCCTCGGCGAGGCCGACCTCACCGGGGAGGGCCGCACGATGCTGCTCCGCCTCGCCGCGGTCGCCACCCAGCGCAACACCTGACCGGTAGTTCAAGATCTTTTTAGAGATGAATTCAAGGTCTTTGAGAGATTTTGTCCCGGGTCCGTCGATCTCACTTCCGCTCCTCGCGCGGGAGACCGCTCCGGCCCTGGGGGGCCTCCACTGCCAGGTGAGTGGGGCGACGCATCGTCCACCGTCGCCCGGTCACCGTCTACCCCCAACCCGACCCAACCCGGCCCGGCTGGTGTCGGCCCGGCCTTTGTCCCGACTGTCCGCCTTGTGGGCCCAGTCGGCGGCCGACGGGGTGATCGTTCACGGCTGAGGTGTAAGAACGGCTACCTGCCGCATGATCGTTTACGGTTCTGGAGCGCACTGACCGGCGTTTGCTGCACCTGACGCGTCATCGATCATGCAGATCGGGCCGGATTTACACCTCAGCCGTCATCGATCAAGAAACCCAGGCCTTGCGTCCACATGGCGGAAGATCGTTCCCACATCCCGAGCCACCGGTGATGGCCGGACGGCTTGGCATGATCCACAGCGGTAGGGATGTAGAAGATCGGCCTGTAATGACATCTCAACCGCAATGGATCGAGGGAACAGGCCCGAAAATACATCCCAGCCGCGAACGATCACCGGCAAGCCGGCCCGCCCCAACCGCCATCTCGGACAGTCGCGACAAAGTCAGGGCTGGCACAGACCGGGCGGGGTTGAGGTTGGAACGGTGACCGAACCGCGGTGGATGATGCGTCGCCCCACTCAGGTGGCAGTGGAGTCCCCGGAGCGCAGCGA
>NZ_AUAX01000059.1 GCF_000428945.1 Hamadaea tsunoensis DSM 44101
CAGAGATCCACTACTACAGCATCCGGGTACTGGATCGAGGCCCAGCGACGCCCCGACCCATGAGAGAGCCACACCCCGGACGCGTCGGACAGCCTCCATACCGGACAGCCGCGACAAAGCCCAGGTCCAGGCTACCTGCGAGGATCCGACGCGATGGATCAGTCGCCGCGATCCTGATCCACACGATCACCGAAGGGGCATACCCACACATGCAGACGGAGAGCCGAGTGTTCGGGCATTCCGGGTACACCGGACGAAATTCGGGGCATTCGCGCAAGATCGTCGAGCACCTCGGGGGCACGCCGGACAATCGCCCACCACCCCGGGACACAAGTCGGACAGTCGCGACAAAGGCCGGGGTGAAGGGTGAAACGGCGACCGGACCGCGGTGAAGGATGCTTCGCCCCGGAAACCTGGCAGTGGAGTCCCCGGAGCGAAGCGATAGGGGCGCAACGGTCTCCCGCGGGAGGAGCGGAGGTGAGATCGACGAACCCGGGCCAAAAAGATCTTGAAAGGTTCTAATACGTCAGGCCAAACCCCAAGGGGAAGAGGGGCGTCTTGCCGTCCTTGTCGTTGATGGGCTGCTGGGAGAACGACTTCATCCAGGTGTCGGGCAGCTTGCCGGTCGGCTTGTAGTCGCCGAACAGGACGTCCGCGACGCCGGCGCCCTCCGTGCCGGGCAGCCACGCCTCGACGAGACCCGCCCAGCCGGGCAGCTGGGTCGCGATGTCGAGCGGCCGCCCGGACACCAGCACGACCACCACCGGTACGCCCTTGCCGCGCAACGCGTCCAGCGTCGCCAGGTCCTCCGCGTCGAGGGAGAGGCCGTCGGGCCGGTCGCCCTGGTACTCGGCGTACGGCTTCTCGCCGAGGACCGCGATCGCCACCTTGTACGACGAGTCGAGCCCCTGGCCGCCCTGGTCGTACGTGACCGTGGCACCCGGCGCGGCGGCCTTGATGCCCGACAGGATCGTCGTGCCGTCGGTGATCGCGCCGGACGAGCCCTGCCAGGTCAGCGTCCAGCCGCCGGACTGGTTGCCGATGTCGTCGGCGTTCTTGCCGGCCACGAAGATCTTGCCGGTCTTGGCCAGCGGCAGCACCTTGTTCTCGTTCTTCAGCAGCACCTGCGACTCGCGTACGGCCTGGCGGGCGAGGGTCCGGTGCTCGGCGCTGCCGACCGTGCCCGCGAAGGAGCGGTCGGCCATGGGGTGCTCGAAGAGGCCGTACTCGAACTTCTTCGTGAGGATGCGGCGGTTGGCGTCGTCGATCCGGCTCACCGGGACGTGGCCGTTGTCGACCTCGCCCTTGAGCACGTCCATGAACAGCTTCCACTGCTCGGGCACCATGACCATGTCGATGCCCGCGTTGATCGCCTTGCCGACCTCCTCCGGCGTGAAGCCGTCCTGGTTGTCGATCTTGTCGATCGCGTTCCAGTCGGAGACCACGAATCCGGAGAACTTCAGCTCGCCCTTGAGCACGTCGGTGATCAGGTACTTGTTCGCGTGCATCTTGGCGCCGTTCCAGCTGCTGAACGAGACCATCACGGTCGCGACGTTGCGCTTGACCGCTTCCTGGAACGGGGGCAGGTGGACCGCGCGCAGCTGCGCCTCGCTGATCTCGGTGTCGCCCTGGTCCTTGCCGCCGGTCGTGCCGCCGTCGCCGATGTAGTGCTTGGCGGTGGCCAGGACCGACGCGGGGCCGCCGGGCGTACCCTGCAGGCCGTCGATGATCGTCGTCATCGAACCGGGGATCTCCGGCACCTCGCCGTAGGACTCGTAGGTACGCCCCCAGCGGTCGTCGCGCGCGACGCACAGGCACGGACCGAAGTCCCAGTCCAGGCCGGTACCGGTGACCTCCTCGGCGACGGCCCGGCCGATCTTCTCGTTGAGCGCGGGATCCCGGGTCGCCCCGATCGCGATGTTGTGCGGGAAGATCGTCGCGCCGCGTACGTTGTTGTGGCCGTGGACCGCGTCCACGCCGTAGATCATCGGAATGTGCAGCGGTGCCTTCAGGGCGCCTTTCTGCAGCTCGTCATACATGTCGGCCCAGCCGGCCGGAGTGTTGGAGGCGGGCACCGAGCCGCCGCCGGACAGGATCGAGCCGAGGCCGTAGTGCGCCAGGTCGTCGGCGTCGGCGTTGGCCCGCTCCGCCTGGGTCATCTGGGCGATCTTCTGCTCCAGCGTCATCCGCTTCAGCAGATCGTCGACACGCACGCTGACGCTCAGGGAGGCGTCCTGGTACGGGTACTTCTCCGCACTGGCGTCGGTGGCGTCCTTGCCACACGAGGCCGCACTGCTCAGCACGGTGCCGACAACGAGGACGGGTACGAGAAAGAGCGCTCTCAGGGCGGGGGGCATGGCCGTATTGAAGCAGAACGGCCTCCTCCCGGATGCCCCCGTCTCACGGGCCGCCCACGTCCAGCGCGACGCCGGTCGCCTCGGCGGTCGTGGTGATCCCCTCCAGCCGGTACGTGACGCCCTGGTGTTCCCAGACCAGGCAGGGTCCGGACAGCCGGGCCGTCTCGGTACGCTCCGCACCCGTCCGGTCGATGTAGACCAGCGGATGCGGGGCGGCGAACCACAGCGCGTACCAGCTGCCGTCGCCGAGGGACAGCCATTCGGCTTCGGCACCGGCGTCGGTCTTGGCGAAGCCGGGCGACAGGTGGCCGTCGAACTCGTCGAGGCGTACGGAACCGTTGCGGTAGAACAGGGTGACGACTCTGGGCGCGCCGGACGCGTCCGGGTCGGCGACCTCCACCCGGTCCGGAGCGCCCAGCACCGCCGGTACGCCGACCGTGAACCTCGCCGACCGTTTCGCCTCGTCCAGTCCGACGACGGCCGTCATGGGCAGGGCGCTCGGCGACCCGGACGGCAGCGGCGGAGCGGCACCGCGGTGCACCTCGACGCCGGCGAACCGCAGGATGCTCGTGACCGCGTCGGCGACGGCCGTGCGTACGGGCGGGACGAAGACGACCGTGACGACCGCGATCGCGATGACCGCCGCGACCGTCAGCTGCGTACGCAGTTTCGCCAGCGCCCGGGCGGTCCTGGACTTGACCGTGCCCTTCGGCCGGTCGAGCAGGGTCGCGACCTCGGCCTCGGGCAGATCGAGCAGGTACCGGTAGACGAGCACGTCGCGGTCGGCCGGGCTCAGCTTCCTCAGCGCCGCCACCAACTCGGTACGCAGTTCGGTGGAGAGCACGACGTCGGCCGCGTCGGGGGCCGTCTCGGCGAGGGTGGCGGTGGCCGCCCGTTCGGCGAGGCCGGCCCGGCGCTGACGGGTCCGGTGCAGGTTGCGGGTCTCGTTGGCGACGATCGTCATCAGCCAGGACCGGAACGACGACTCGCCCCGGAACGTCGGCAGCTTCCGGTACGCCTTGACGAACGCCTCCTGCACCACGTCCTCGGCGTCGTCCCCCGCCCCGAGCAGTCCCGCCGTGCGCCTCGCGAGCACGGCGTGCCGGGCCACCAGCGTCGCGTACGCCTGCCGGTCGCCCTCCATCGCCCGCGCGACGAGCGCCTCGTCCTCGTCCAGTGGTGCCTCCCCGTTCCGCGTTCCCACTGTGCCTGACACCGGTGGAACCCGCCAGGTTCCCTCGGTGTCACCTGGGCATGACGACTCGACGTTCCCTGCTCACCGCCGCCGGGCTCGGCCTCGCGACCGGGCTCGCCGGCTGCCGGCCCGCCCGACCGGTCGCCGCGGTCGGCGTACCCGATGTGATCGTGGCGGAGACCACCGACGGCCTGGCCGTGCTGCGACCTGACGGCCTCGCGCCGGTCGGCGCGGCGGTGACCACCCCGGACGGCGCCGCGATCTACACGGCGGGTGACCGGCTCACGCTGCTGTCCACCGCGGGCGGCAAGGTCCTCGCGCAGGACGACCTCCCCGCGGGGTGGCGACCCCGCGTGACCTCGGCGGACGGCGGCCTGGTCGCGCTCACCGCGCCCAACAAGATCATGATTACCGACCGTACGCGGGAACGCCGCAGCTTCACCTTCGCCGGCCTCGTGGAGCCGGACGCGTTCACGCTCGACGGGACGGGCCTGTTCGTCCTCGAATGGAAGCCCGACGGCGCCCCCGAGTTCTACAAGGTACGCCTGCTCGACCTCGCGACCGGTGCTCTCTCACCGCTTCTGACCAGGGCAAAGGCGCCCATCCCCCCGGCCGACGAGGAGCAGATGCGGGGCGAGGCCCATCGCGGCGTCCTCGCCCCCGACCGCAAGGTCCTGTACACGCTCTACACGCACCAGCCGGGCCACCAGCACACCCGGGATCTCGTCGCGGGCGTGCACAACCCGTCCGTCCACGCCTTCGTCCACACACTGGACATGGAGGTCGGCTGGGCGTACTGCGTCGACCTGCCGCTGCCGTTCGGGACCGCCGACGCCGGCGCGTACGCCGCCGCGCTCTCCCCCGACGGCTCGCGGCTGTTCGTGGCCGACACGGCCGCCGGACGCGTCGCGATCATCGACACGTCCACGCTGACGGTGGACGCCGTGGCCTCGATCGCCCCGCTCGCCGGAGGTGCGGCGTACGCCCTCGCGCTCGGCAGCCGCCTCTACGTCGCGGCCGGGACGGAGGTCCGCATCCTCGACTTCTCCGGCACGGCGCACGGCGGGTTCACGGCCACCGCCCCGGTACGCGGCCTCCTGGCCGCGCCCGACGGCACCCGCCTCTACGCCGGCTTCCCGGAATCCGTGGCGTGGCTCGACCCCGGCACCGGCGCGGTCCAGGGCACGGCGAATCTCCCACGTCTCACGGGCCTGCTGCGAGCCGTGCCGCTACAGCATTAGCTTGAATCCGACGTGGGAATCGGAGAACCCCAGACCTGTGTAGAACCGGTGCGCGTCCACCCGCGACTTGTCGCTCGTGAGCTGGACCATCGCGCACCCCGCCGTACGCGCCCGCTCCACGGCCCACACCACCAGCTGCCGGCCGAACCCGCGGCTGCGCAGGTCGGACCGGACGCGTACGGCCTCGATCAGCGCCCGGCGGGCACCCTTGCGGCCCAGCCCCGCGATGATCGTGAGCTGCAGGGTTCCGACGACCTCGCCGTCCAGCTCCGCGACCGCCAGTGTCTGGTTCGGATCCCCGGCGATCGCGGCGAACGCCTCGGCGTACACGGGGTCGTCGGGCGTACTCTCCCGCAGAGCGCCGAGAGTGTCGTCACGCAACAGTTCGACCAGGGCGGGTACGTCGGCAGCGGTCGCTTCACGGATCAGCACAGGCTTGACTGTATCGGCCGCCCGGGTTGAACCTCCGGCCTACGCTGATGACCATGAACCGCATCACGCGCCTCTGGACCGCCCTCGCCGCCGCTTTCCTGTCCGTGTTCGCCCTGCCGGGCATGGCCTTCGCCGCCTCCGACTCCGGCGCGCAGGTGCTGCGCCGCGGCTTCGGCGGCGCGTGCAGCATCGTGTGCTGCCTCGTGGTCGTGGCCGCCATCGTCGGGGCGGTCGTCTTCATCAGCCGCCGCCGCAAGTCCTGACACCGAACGGCCCGCCGCCCTCGCGGGTGGCGGGCCGTTCATCGCTTGCGCTACGGTCGCTGCTCGTCCTAGGCGAGCTTGGCGTCCAAAGTGATCTCCGCGCCCGGCGAGAGCAGCCGCGAGATCGGGCAGCCCTCCTTGGCCGCGGCGGCCAGCTTCTGGAACTGCTCGGCGTCCACGCCCGGAACGTCCCCGACCGTCTCCAGGTCGATACGCGTCACGGTCATGCCCGCGTCGGTCTTGTCGAGGTGGACCTTGGCGGTGGTCTCCACCGACGTCGGCGTGAACCCGGCGTCCGCGAGCGCCTTCGAGAAGGCCATCGAGAAGCAGCCCGCGTGGGCGGCCGCGATGAGCTCCTCGGGGTTGGTCCCCTCGCCCTCCTCGAACCTGGACTTGAACGAGTAGTTACCCTCCACACCGCCCTTGCCGGTGCGGATGGTGCCGGAACCCTCGGTGAGATTGCCCTGCCAGCGGGCAGAAGATGAGCGGATAGGCATAGCGTCGACCCTAGTCCGTGCGGATCCCGGATGCCCTTCAATCCCGCCCAAGTTCGCGCCAAATTCAAGATCGTGTGCAGCCGGTCCAGATCTTCCATCAGCCAAGATCAAATTCATGGGGTCCCGGGTTCGCCGATCTCACCTCCGCTCCTCGCGCGGGAGACCGCTCCGGCCCCGCCAAACCCGGGCGGGACCTCCACTGCCAGGTTTGTGGGGCGACGCATCGTCCACCGCGGTTCGGTCACCGTTTCACCCCAACCCCCGACCGGACTTTGTCCCGACTATCCGACTTGTGCGCCCGCCCTGTCGGGCGGGTGATCGATTACGGCTGAGGTGCAGAACGGCCACCCGATGCATGATCGTTTACGGTTCCGGAGCGCACTGACCGGCTATTACTACACCTGACCCGTAAACAATCATGCAGATCGGCCCGGAATTACACCCCTGCCGCAAACGATCAAGAAAACCCGGCCCGGCGTCCGCATGACGGAAGACCGTTCCCGCATCCCGGACCACCCGGGACGGCCCGACGGCTTGGGCATGATCCACAGCGGCCGAGATGTAAAAACGCACCCCGCACCCAAGATCCACAGCGGGCGGATGTAGAAAACCAGCCCGAATCGACATACCAGCCGCAATGGATCAAGAGAACAGCCCCGAAAACTACATCCCAGCCGCGAACAATCACCAGCAAGCCGACCCACCCAACCACCATTTCGGACAGTCACGACAAAGGCCGGGCACGGCCACGCTTCAGCGACCCGCAGCACCCCTGAACGGCTTCGTAAATGTGGATCTTGACGGATGTCTAGAAAGCAACGTCAAACCGGCCAGAATGATGTTTCTTTCCCGACATCCGTCAAGATCCAGCCCACTGCGACCGCCCACAAGTCGGACAGTC
>NZ_AUAX01000060.1 GCF_000428945.1 Hamadaea tsunoensis DSM 44101
GAGGTGGCGAAGTCGCCGGTTCCGCGTCTGGGTCGGAATAACGCTCCGCGTACGGATCGGGAGACCGGGTGGACGCAGTTCGTGGTGGAGCTGGTCGCGTACCGGGGTGAGAACGAGGGTGCCGAGACGCTCGCGGTGACGTTGGCGTCGCCGTCGCTGCCGGTTCTGGCGTGGCGGTCGGCGGTCGAGGTGGTCGGTCTGGTCGCGTTCCCGTGGGCGCAGGTCAAGATGGACGACCGGGGCCAGCCGCAGCTCAGCCAGGGTGTGGCGTATCGGGCGCAGGCGATCCGGCCGCTGCTGGCCGACCTCGACAGCGCCGAGGACGTCGTCCTGGTCGACGCGTCGGCCTGAGATCGCGGCAACAAACAAGGTCTTATGCCCGGGGTCGCGGTGTGATTGGCGTCAGTCGCGACCCCGGATCTGGTGAAAGCCCAACCCATCTGGGAGGACTTGTCGTGTCCAAATTTAGCCTGTTCCCGTCGTCGAACCCGGGTCAGGTCACTCTTGTGGAGGCCCCGGCCGCCGCGACGTATGCCCGCAAGGCCCGGATCGTGTTCTGGGTGGTGGGGCTGTCGTCGGCGGTGATCGGCGCGCTGTCCCTCGCCTACACGATGCCGTGGCCGATCGTCGGCATGGTCCTCGGCACTGCCGCCGGGTTCGTGGTCGGGTTCGTGTGCGCCGTCGTGGTGCGGATCTGGCCGGTCCTGCGTGCGGTCTGGCATTGGCTGGCGGAGATCTGCCTGTTCCTGGTGGTCGTCGTCGGCGGCACCGCTCTGGTGCACACCGTGCCGTTCGTGGTCGCCCTCGCGGTGTTCGGTGTCCCGGTCGCGGTCGTCGCCGCGCTGCCGGCGTCGCGCCGGTTCGTGCTGACGGTGTTCTGGTGCACTGTCGACCGGCACCGACTGCGGTCGTTCTGCGCCCGGTTGCTGCGCTCGTCGTCGGCGAAGGGCGGCACCCTGCCGCTGATCCTGATCGCCCGCCCGACCCCGTCGGGTGAGCGGGTCTGGATGTGGCTCCGCCCCGGTCTGACCCTCGCCGATCTGGAGGGTCGCACCGGCGCTCTGGCGGAGGAGTTCGGCGCCCACCAGGTCCGCATCGGGCGGGCCAGCCGTACCCGGGCCGCGTACGTCTACGTGGATGTCGTGCGCCGGGATCCGCTGCGCGCGACGGTCCTGTCGCACCTGCCGGACCTGGTCGCGTTCGACGCGTCGATCGTGCCGACGTCGCCGGGGATGCCGCCGATCGGTGGCCTGAGCCTGCACGAGGTCCCCGAACCCCTCCCGCCGGCGCCGCGTCGTGGCGGCCGCCGCCCCTCGGATGAGGAGGCGTGAGCATGAGCATCGCAACCCTCCCGGCTACGTCAACCGTGCCGGTCGGCCCCGGCCTGTCGATCTTCGAGCCTGCGTTCCTCGGCGCGGACGAGAGCGGCCGTCGAGTGGACTTGTCGCTGATGTGGCGCAACCTGCTCATCGGCGGCACCCCCGGCTCCGGCAAGTCCGTGGCGTTGTCGAACCTGGTCGCGCACGCGGCGCTGTCGTATGACTGCGGCCTGGTCCTCATCGACGGCAAGCAGGTCGAGTTGGGTCTGTGGGCGGACTGCGCGGACGTGTTCGTCGGCCCGGACCAGGGCCACGCGATCCGCACCCTCCAGCGGCTGCAAACCCTGACGGACAACCGATACACGTACCTGCGGGCCGTCGACCGGCGCAAGATCACCCCAGCGGATCCGTTCGACCCGATCCTGATCGCGATCGACGAGATCGCCTACTTCTCCGCCACGGTCGGCGACAAGAAGTCGCAGGACCTGTTCTCCGCGCTGCTACGGGACCTGGTCGCCCGGGGCCGGGCGATCGGCCTGATCGTCGTCGCCGCCACCCAGCGGCCCTCCTCCGACATCATTCCCACGTCGCTCAGGGACTTGTTCGCCTGGCGGTTGGCCGGCTACTGCTCCACCGAGTCGTCCTCCGACATCGTCCTGGGGCGCGGCTGGGCGCAGCGTGGGTTCAACGCCGAGCAGCTCGACCCGGACAACCCCGGCACCGGCTACCTGGTCGCCGAGTCCGGCACCGCTCGCCTCGTCAAATCCGCCTACTTGTCCGATGAGGACATTCGGCACCTCGCGTCGTGGGCCGCGTACACCCGCCGCCCCCACCTGACCCTGCCCGCTTGAAAGGAGACCGATCATGCCCTCATTCCGGATCAGCAGCCTCGCCCGGGTCCCGATGCGGGCGGTCCGCACCGCCACCCGCACCGGCACCGCCCGGCTGACCGCCTGGGCCTACCGACCCAAGGTCGTCTCGATCGAATGCCCGCACTGCGGCAAGTGGGTCCGCCCGCGTAACTACGAGCGCAACGCCTACCTGTGCAAGAACTGCGCTCCACACGTGGCGCACGCCCGGTTCGTCGACCGGCCCGCCGCTACCGCGATCCCGCCCATGGCCGGGGGCCGTCAGGGAGTCCTTGTCAGTCGCCTGCCGATCCGTACCCGGAAGGTGGTGGCAGTCCGATGAGCGCGCACATCAAGGCAGTTCGCATCCAGCTCATCGGCCGTGACATCGACGTGGCTCGCAGCCTCGACGTGCTCCGCGAGGTGTTCACCCTCGCCGACGTTACCCACCTGATCCCGACCGGCGAAACCCACGTCGCCGTGTCCATGACCCTCTCCCGGCGTACCCCGTACGCGGGCGGAACCAAGTAACCCAAGCCTTCTGACCGCTTCCATCCGCTCCGAGACCGCAACGCTCGGAACGGGTGGTGGCCGCCACGAAGGCGACCAGCACCGCCCAGACCAGGCAAAGCCCTAGGAAAGCCCCTGGTCTGGACGGCCCACAACACCCCCGAAAGGGAGCTGTGTGATGCACCCTACCCAAAATCAGGCCCCGTCTGCGGCCGTCGACCTCTCTCCCGACCCCGATGCGGTCACGCGCGCTCGCGCACAGATCACCACCCACCCGGACGCCCCGGACGCGTTCGTCGTGCACGCCCTGGCCCAGATCCTCGACAACCTCGCCACCGAGGTCACCACCGTCTACGGCGCCGAGCAGATCAGCCGTGCGCACGCATACCTGACCGCCCGCGACGAACTGCGGCGCGACCACCTGGCCGGCTTCGCGTACGCCCGCGAGCCCGAGCCCGATCCCTTCACCACCACGCCGACCGCCCTGCCGACGGGCGTGGCCGGCTTCGCCCTTGGGAGGTACGCCCGATGACCCACAAACCGACCTTCACCAAGCCTGACACTCCTGCCGGTGTGCTGCGCGCTGCCGCGCTCTACCTCGAACAGCACGGCTGGACCCGAGACAACTACTACCCGACCGGCAACACGCCGTTCCCGCCCGCCTGCGTCGTAGGCGCCATCGGCATGACCGTTCACGGCAAGCCCTTCGCGACCCCGCTGGACACCCACCGACCCGGGCACAGCCTCTTGCAGGCCGCCATCCTGATCCTCACCGACTACCTGGGCCTACCGGCCAGCATCGACGCCGACGACCTCATCGGCTGGAACGACCACGACGCCACCGATGCCGCACACGTCATCCACACCCTGCGCGCTGCCGCCGACTGGAACAACGGTGGCCAGCGATGACCGACGACAACACCACCTTGACGCCCCGACGTGACGTGGTGGAAAACCCAGAGTTCTCCGCGTTCGCCCGCCGGATCGTGCGCGCCTACGCCAAACGTGTCGCCGCCGGTGACATCGAAGCCCTCGCCGACCTCGTCGGACTCTCCGAAACCCTCGACACCGCCATCAGCGACGCCGTCGCCGGCCTTCGCGCCGAGCCCTACCGCTACTCCTGGGCCGACATCGCCGACCGCCTCGGCATCACCCGCCAGGCCGCCCAACAGCGATGGGGCACCGACATCCCGCAGCAGCGCCGCACCCCGAACCCCGTGCGCGCCAACCGTTCCATGCCGTTCAGGCCGCCAGCCGACCTGTTCGACGCCGCACCCTACCGACGGTCCGGAGGTCTGCGATGACCCACCGCCCGACCGGTCCCGGCCCCACCTGGGCTCACACCTCCAGTCGTATCCAGAAAGGACACCAGCCGTGACCACACCGAACACGCCGCTGCGGATCACCATCCACGACACCGCCGGTGGCACCCTGCCCATCCAGCTCAGCCCGGACACCTACCGGCAGCTCCTCGACATGATCACCGCCGACCGCACCGGCACCATCGCCCTCACCGACGCCACCGGCGAATACGCCGTCCTCGACGTCGCCGCCATCTCCCACATCCAGCAGGAGGCGCCGTGACCACCAACCGCCCCCGCCGCGCTGAAGCATTCGAGGGCTTCATCCTGATCTGCATCCTGCTGACCGTCGGACTGTTCGCCGGAGCAGCCTCGTTCCGCCACGTCCACGACTGGACCATGAGCAACAGTCCCGCCGGCACCGGATCCTGGTTCGGCTGGGCCAACGCAGTCATCTCCGAGCTGGTCCCGATCGCCTCAATGCTCGTCATGCGCCGCCGCAAGAAAGCCGGACAGGCCGTCGGCTACCCCATCTTCCTGCTCGTCTGCGCGCTGATCGTCTCGGTCACCGCACAGGTCGCCGTCGCCCGCCCGACCATCTTCGGCGTCATCGTCTCCGTCATCCCGGC
>NZ_AUAX01000061.1 GCF_000428945.1 Hamadaea tsunoensis DSM 44101
ACGTTGTGCCGGCTCGTCGCGGTCCGGCCGTGCTCCTCGCCGTAGACGAGCACATGCCGGCGGTGGTTGTCGTTGTCGACCTCCAGCGCCTCCCGGTACCGCCCGACGATGCGCAGATCCGCCGCGTACCCCATGGCCTGGGCGAGAGTGTGCGGATGGTGCTCGCCGAACTCGGCACGGCCGTGCAGGCGTTCCATGGCGTCGGCGGTCAGGTCGCGGGCCTCGCGGTAGCGGCCGATCGCCCGCAGCGCGTTCGCCCATTCCCGGGTCGCCTGCAGCACGTACGCGTGATCGGGCCCGAGCAGCCCCTGTTGCTTCCAGGTGGTGACGGCCTCCTCGGCCAGCCGGGCGGCGTTCTCGTGGTCGCCGACGAGGTAGCGGTAGCGGATCTGGTTGACGACCGTCTGCTGGGCGGCCTCCTTGCGGGAGCTGATCAGCTCCGACGGCAGCACGTGCGGGGCCAGTTCCCGGTGCATGCCCAAATACGTCAAGTCGTCCGGCCAGCCGGGGTCGGCGGCCATCAGGATCTCGTGCACGTTCTGCCGCGCCCGTTCCCGGGCTTCCGGGGAGAGGATGTCGCGCAGGGTCAGGCGTACGAAGGGCTGGACCTCGACGCGTTGCGTGTTCGAGTTCAGCCGGGCCAGACCGTAGCGGCTGATGTCGGCCAGCGTCTTGGGGAACTGCACCGGATCCCGCAGTACGCGCAGCAGCGCGGCCGACACCTCACCGCGTACGCCGGACTTCATCAGGGCGATCGACACGGGCTCGGAGCCGAACCAGGCGAACATCTCGAACGCCACGGCCGCGATCGCGTTGTCGGTACCCAGCTGCGTCATCGCCAGGTCCAGCGTGACCTCGACGTTGTGCGCGTAGTGCGCCGGCTGCCCGGCCGACAGGATCGTCTGGTCCGGCTTGGAGATCTGCTGCACCAGCTCCGCCCACGACCAGCCGCGCGCCATGCGTACGGCCACGATCTGCTCCAGGACCAGCGGCAGCCGGCCGACCGCCCGGATCAGCTCCTCGGCCTCGGTGGCCGGCAGGTCGGAGCCGCGCCGCCGCAGGAACTGGAACGCCTCGGCGCGGTCGAAGTCGGAGATCTCGATGCCGATGGTGGAGTTGTCGTGGGCCCAGGACGGGTCGCGGGTCGTGATGATCACGTGACCGCCGAACGACGGCACGAGATCGTGGATCTCGTCGTCCTCGACCCCGTCGAAGATCAGGATGTAGCGGTGCCGCTGCGACTCCAGCGCGTTGATCACCGCCGCGACGGTCTGGTCGGCATAGAACCGGCTCGGCACCTCCAGCCGCTCCGCCAGGTCGACGAGCGCCGCCCGGGCCCGCTCCGCCCGATCCGACGGGATCCACCAGACCAGGGAGTAGTCGCCGGCGTACCGCTCGATGTACTCGCGGGCGAGCTGGGTCTTGCCGACCCCGCCGATGCCGTACAGCACGAGCGGGGTGTGCGGATGCGCCTGCAGCCGGTCGCGCATCGTGTCCAGCAGCACCTCCCGCCCGGTGAAATGGGCGTTGCGCTCCGGCAGCCCGCCGGTGATCACATCGGTCGGCATCGGCTGCCGCGGCACGATCAGCGGCGTGGTGTCGGTGTCGATCCGGACCGTGCGCACCTCGGGCACGGTGAACCCGATCGGCGGCGGCATCCGCTCCACCCGTGGCCTCGACGGGATGCCCGGCTGCTCACCGGCGGTCTCGCGGGGCTCCGACTCGGTGCTGGACTGCGTCGCCAGCCAGAGCACATTGAACTCGTCGAGCAGCGCGGCCTCGTCGCGCGGCCGGTGCGACATCCGGTTCAGCACGATGACGATCGAGACGACCTTGGCGAACGAGGCGGGCACGCTGCCCCCGCGCAGGGTGGCGCTCACCGTCTCGTGCGAGACGGTCTCGCGCAGGCTGCGATCCTGCCGGATGGCGGTACTGATCACCCGTGCGCCGGGCCGCCCGGCCGCGTCGTAGAGCACGTGCAACGCCTCGACGAACGCACGGCGCGGACCTGGCGGCAGCTGATCCAGGCCCGGTAGTGCGATCGCCACGTGACACGCTCCGAACCTGCGCTGAAGTCCGCCGAAGAAGTCCGTCGAGGTCTAAGGAAACTCAGGATTGCACGTGCTGTGATACCGCTACAACTATCGAACCGACTCGCGATTCGGCGAGGTGTTTGCGAGGTATCGGACAGGCGGCGCGACCAAGTTCACCGGTTGGTGGAAGATCGCGAGGTCGCGAGTGGACGCGCCCGCCCCCGGCAAGATCACTGTCCACATGGGCGCCGACCGCGGACCGCGTGAGTGAATACGCGGCCGAACCGGTGCGCCATCAGGAATCGTCAAGACGTGTGGCCGAACCGTCAGCGGTCCTTATCCCCGGTCGCGGCCTGGGTGAAGCTCGTCACAAGCCCCCGAGCGTCCCCCCTCCACGAGAGGCGGCCCACCCGAAGGAGTCCTCGAGTGTCAGCGTACGTGAATGCGGCACTGCCGGTCATCAGCCTGTTCGTCTGGCCGATCGTGAAGTCGCTGGTGTTCCTCGCCGCCGCGACGATCAGCGTCTACTCCCGCAAGGAGAACCGCCGCTCGGCCGCCCGGCGCCTGATGCAGATCATCAATCGCGACTCGGACTCGGCCGACGACTGATGCGCATGGGCCTCGCGAACCATGCGGAAAGAAGAAGAGAGCGCCCCGGCGGGACGCTCTCTTCTGTGCGCGTACGCGTCAGATGACGCCCTTGAGGAGTTGGCGGGCCATGACGATGCGCTGGACCTGGTTGGTCCCCTCGTAGATCTGCGTGATCTTCGCGTCCCGCATCATGCGCTCGACCGGGAAGTCCTTCGTGTACCCGTAGCCGCCGAGGATCTGGACGGCGTCGGTGGTGATCTGCATGGCCGCGTCCGACGCGAAGCACTTCGCCGCGGCGCCGTAGTAGGTGAGGTCGGCCGCGTTGCGCTCGGACCGGGCCGCGGCGGCGTACGTCAGCTCCCGCGCCGCGGTCAGCTTCATGCCCATGTCGGCCAGCATGAACTGCAGGCCCTGGAAGTCCGCGATCGGCTTGCCGAACTGCTTGCGTTCCTGGGCGTACGCGAGCGCGGCGTCGAGGGCGCCCTGGGCGATCCCGAGTGCCTGGGCGGCGATCGTGACCCGGGTGTGGTCGAGGGTCTGCATCGCGGTGCGGAAGCCGGTGCCCTCCTCGCCGATGATCCGGCTCGCCGGGATGCGGACGTTGTCGAAGTAGACCTCGCGGGTCGGCGATCCCTTGATGCCGAGTTTCTTCTCGGGCGCGCCGAAGTTGACGCCGGGGTCGGACTTCTCGACGACGAAGGCGGAGATGCCGCGCGTACCGGTGTCGGCGGAGGTCTTCGCGAAGACGGTGTAGTACTCGGAGACGCCGGCGTTGGTGATCCAGCGCTTGACGCCGTTGAGCACGTACGCGTCCCCGTCCCGCTCGGCGCGCGTCGTCATTCCGGCCGCGTCGCTGCCCGCCTCGGGCTCGGAGAGGCAGTAGGAGAACATGGCCTCGCCGCGGGCGACCGGCGGGAGGTAGCGCTCCTTCAGCTCGGCCGAGCCGGCCAGGATCAGCGGCAGGCTGCCGAGCTTGTTCACCGCCGGGATGAGGGAGCTGCTGGCGCAGGCCCGGGCGACTTCCTCGATCACGATCGCGGTCGCGAGCGCGTCGGCGCCGGCCCCCGCGTACTCGGCGGGGATGTGCGGGGCGTGGAAGTCGGCGGCCCGGAGGGCGTCGTAGCTGGCCTGCGGGAACTCGCCGGTCTCGTCGGCCGCCGCGGCGTGCGGCGCGACCTTGTCGGCGCACAGGTCGCGGACGGCCTCACGGATGGCGACGTGGTCCTCGGACAACTGGTAGAGATCGAACGACACGATGCCTCCGTACAGGGACGAGCGGTGTTACCCATGAGTAGCCAACGGGTCCAGACTAAACGAGGGCTCAGGTTTTCTGCCATCCCGCCGGTCGCGTAGGCTTTCGGCGGCCTGGCGGTGGGCGTACGCTCGCCGTTCCCTGGTGTATCCCCTGGCCGGGACACGCATCAGCACGCTGAAGACTGGAGAATTTAGGCGTGACGACCCCGTACCCGAGTCCGACCGTGACCACCGTCACCGTGACTCCTCCCTCGGGTGCCCAACGGCCCCGCCTGACGTTCATCGGTGCCGGTTATCTGGGTGCCACGTATGCGATCTGCTATGCCGAGCTGGGTTATGAAGTGCTCGCGGTGGATGTGGACGCGCGTAAGGTCGAGGACTTTTCGAGGGGCGAGATGCCTTTCCACGAGCCTGGGCTGGACGAACTGCTGAAGCGGAATCTGGCGGCGGGCCGGTTGCGGTTCACGACGTCGTCGCAGGAGGCGGCGGATTTCGGTGACATTCATTTCATCTGTGTCGGTACGCCGCAGCGTTCGGATGGTATGGGCGCCGATCTGCGGTATGTCGAGTCGTCGGTGACGCCGCTGGCTCAGCATCTGACGCGTAAGGCCCTGATCGTGGGGAAGTCGACGGTTCCGGTCGGGACGTCGGAGTGGGTCGAGCAGTTGGTCGCCAAGCACGCCGACCC
>NZ_AUAX01000062.1 GCF_000428945.1 Hamadaea tsunoensis DSM 44101
TTCCTTGACACGGAAGAGGTCACTGGTTCAAACCCAGTATCGCCCACCAGGTCAGAGGCCACATCCGATCGATGGATGTGGCCTCTTTCGTATCCCGAGTGACTAACTGGGTGACTACGGTCTCGGGGCCTCTCCCCCATCGCGCGACGCCTCCTTCGGCCGGCGGAAGATGCGGTCCATCTCCTGCGCCGCTCCCAGCAGGACGGGTCGCAACTGATGACGATAGACCGCCTCGGTCACCCGAGTACCTGCGTGACCGCACAGCTCGGCAATCCTCTCGATGGTCATGCCCTCGGCCGACAGGATCGAGACGAAGCTGTGGCGGAGCTCCCGAGGGGTCCATTCCTTCGGATCCAGTCCCGCCACTTTGACGATCTGCCGAAACGAGCGGCGGACATTCGCCGCGTCCAGCGCCGCACCCGTTCGAGAGGCGAACACGAGTCCGTCCGCATCCCAAGTGCCGCCCGCCCGGTCACGCTGCAGCTCTTGCCGGCTGCGCAGAGCGCGAAGCGCGTAGACGCAACGTAGCGGCATAGCGAGGCTCCGGCGGGACTTCCTTGTCTTCGTGTCCCCGCCATCCCGGACCGACCGCCACACGTTGATCGAGGGTGGTTGTGGCGAGTCGCCGTCCGGGCGACCTTCGAGATCGACGTGATCCCACCTCAACGCCCGCAGCTCTTCGGTCCTGGCGCCGATGAGAAGCGACAGCACCAAATACGCCTCCAGCTTGGTGCCTTCGGCCGCGTCAAGAAGGCTTTTCGCCTGCTCGAAAGAGAGCGCCTTGGACGGCCGGCCTGGCTGCCCGGTCGGCACCTGCGCGAGGACGACGACATTGCGTTTGACCTTGTCCCTGGCCATCGCACGCATCACCGATCGGTTCATGATGCTGTGCAGGTTGCCGAGGGTGCTGTCACTGAGATCTCGCGCCTTGCGTTCCATCCAACGGTCTATGTCGGTAGCTGTCAGTTCCCGCAGCTTGCGCGCTCCGAGGTCCGGAATCACATGCCGCTCCGCGAGGAGCCGGTTCTTGGTCTTCGTAGACTCCGCACGTCCGGCGAGCCCGTAGGCGAGCCAGTCGGAGACGGCGTTTGCGACGGTGTAGTTGTGCGGCGCGATCGTAAGACCGTCCTCGTGGTCGCGGAGGACTTCCTTGAGCTTGTTCTTGGCTTCGGTCTTGGTCTTGCCGCTGCCCTTCCGGACGATGCGCTTGCCGGCCGGGGTGTAGCCGATGGTGACGGAGGCGATCCACCGTTTGCGGTCGTCGTCCCAGTGCAGTCCGCCGTCGCCTTTGCTGCGGCGCGAGGTCATGCGGTGACTCCGTTCTCTCGTTCGAGCAGGGCTACGAAGTCGGTGATGGCGCCGGCGGGTACGCGGCGGCTCTTGCCGACTTTGACGGTGCGGAGCCTGTGTGCCCGGATCTGTTCGTAGATGACGGTGCGGGACAGGCTGAGTAGGTTCATCGCTTCGGGGATCTTGTAGAGCGCCTTTGCTCCTTCCTCCGTAGCGGAGGCGCCCGTACGAGGACGGACGCCGATAGCGTTGTCTGACAAGGGTTCTCCTCTCGGATCTGGCTATTTCCGTTGCTATCTGGTCTTCTGGGCATGCGAAGGTCGCCCCTCTAGGTTCATGTCCACTGTGGAGTTTTCAAGGAGCAGGTTCGCGTGGTCGGGCATCCTTGTGGGTCTGTCCGGTGGTCACGGGGTGGTCAGTGGTTGGTGAGGGCGTCGCGGGCGGCTTCGCGTCGGGCTCGGGCCATGGCAGCGCTGGTGTTGGCGAGGATGGCGTCTCCGGTGTTGTGCCAGCCGATGCCGGCGTAGGTGAGGCCGCCGACGATGAGGATGGTTTCTTCGTCGGTGTGGTCGGCGGTCCGGATGGGCTCGACGGGTGTGGGTGTGCGGTGGTAGTCGCGGCGGGCGTTGCGTAGGGCTGTGAAGGTCGTGGAGTAGCGGCGGGCGGTGGTGAAGCAATGGCCGCCGAAGCCCAACAGGTGCGCCCAGCGGCGAAGTTTGCTGTAGGGGTTGTCTTCGTCTGGGGGTTCGTATTGGGCGCGTTGGGTGTCAAGCAGTGCTTGACTGCTGGGGTGGCAGCGGACGCAGACCGTCAGTCGGGTGTTGTGGCCGCATTCGGGGCAGGTCCATGGCGGGCGGAGTCGGGTTGCCCGCCACGGTGGGGGTAGTCGGTCGTAGGTGTCGGGTTCGGTGGTGGGGCGGCCGAGGTGCCAGCAGGCGGCGATGAGCCTGTCGATGTGGTCGCCGGCAGGGTCGGCGTACGCGTCGATGGTCTGGTCGGTGATCCGGGCGGATGCGTGTCCGGCGGGCTCGGATCCTTTGGTCGCGTACTTGGACAGGTAGCCGGCGACTTGTCCGTCGGTGATCGGGTCGTTGCCGGACAGGTTCAGGGGTCGCAGGTCGAGTTGTGGTCCCCAGGCGATGGGCCAGCCTTCGGGCTGGTCGGGGTGGGCCGGGGTGACGAAGGCGATGGCGGAGGCGTGCTGCAGGGCGGTGACGATGTCGTCGGCGGTGAAGCCAGGGGGTGGGGGCACGACTGCGGTCGGGTTGAGGGTGGCGACGCCGTCGAGGCGGACCAGGACGTGAAAGTGCACAGAACCGCGTGCCTGGAATTCCGCTGCCTTGCCGTGGGTGAGCCGCACGGCCGGTACAGTCCGCGGTTTGTTCGCGGGGGTGTAGCCGATCACGACGCGGGCAATGCCTCGCTCCCGCGCGACGGCCGCTAGGTGGCGGTCCGCGGCTTGCTTGGTCCGCCGCCACAGTTCTCCGCTGAAGCTGTTCCACATCACGTGGGCGTTGTGGTCGTAGCAGTCCAGGCACAGCGGCTTTCCGATGCGCCGGTCGCCGGACTCGTGGCGGGCGAAGCACACCGCCGACGTGTCGTGTTCGCAGGTGCGGGGGTCGCGGGGGCCGGTGCGGGCGTGGCAGGGCTCGGCCCGGCAGTCGCAGCGGGACCGCCGGGCGCAGGTGTGTTTGCGGACGACCCGGGTGTGCACGGTCCCGAACGAGGGTGCGGTGAACGTCGCGAACACGGCCGGGTGCGACGCGACGGTTTCGGGGATGCCTTTGCCGCCGACGAGTCCGGCGCGTAGGAGCTGAAAGGCGTCCTGCTGGTACAGCCGGGAGCAGGACGGGCAGACGCTGGCGAGCCGGGAGCCGCAGGCTTTGTAGATGACGCCGTCGGGCATGGCGGCGGTGTCGTAGCTGGACAGGATCCGGCCGGTGCTGGCCTCGACCTCGGCCCGGTAGCCGGCCAGACGGATCGGGCGCGTACACGCGGCGGCGGGGGCGATGTGGTGCAGCCACCGGTCCATGTCGGTCGACGCGGCGCGGACGGCGATGTGATCGCGCGTGGACAACGGCCGGAAGGTCTGCCACGGCTCGGGCTCGGCGGCCGGGGCCGCACCCAGCGGCATGGTGCTGCTGGGTGCGACGGTCGGGGTCGAGACGGTCACCGGGTGGTCTCCAGAACGCGGACGCCGTTGTGCACGGCCGGGCCGGACGACGTGACGGGGTTGAGCGCTGCTCGGACGGCGTGGGCGGTGTCGCTGGAGATGCGCAGCCGGACGGCGAGCTGGGGCACGGTGATCGGGGTGCCGGTGGTGGACAGGTGCACGCGGGCGAGCTGGCGGGCACGCGCGAGGAGCTCCGGGGTGACCTGGGGCCGGGTGGCGGCGGCGTCGGCCACGGTGACGGGGGTGTCGGTGGCGGAGGCGGCGGCCGGCGGCGTAGGTGTCGCGGGCTGGTCGGGCGTGACGACAGGGACCGGGGTACTGACCACGACCGGTGCGGTCACGGTGGCAGGCGGCGTCGGTGCGATCGGTGGGAGCGCCGGGGCCGGGGCGGGCT
>NZ_AUAX01000063.1 GCF_000428945.1 Hamadaea tsunoensis DSM 44101
TCAGCACATGAGCCCTCGCCACCCGCGACCCCTCTCAACCAGCCAGCACCAAGAAGGTCAACGACCCACTTGCACCGACCGGTTGAGAGGAAGGACGAAAATCGGGACATTCGCGCAAGATCGTCGGACGACGGGGGTGCTACAGGGAGTTGTTGGCGATGACGTCCTTGTACCAGTGGGCGCTGGCCTTCAGCCGCCGCTGCTGCGTCGCGTAGTCCACGTGGACGAGGCCGAAGCGCTTGTCGTAGCCGTAGCCCCACTCGAAGTTGTCCAGAAGCGACCAGGCGAGGTAGCCCCGCAGGTCCACCCCGTCCGCGATGGCGCCGGCGACCGCCCGCAGGTGGCCGTCGAAGTAGCCGATCCGGTCCGCGTCCTGCACGGTGTCCCCGACCACGACGTCCGGGAACGAGGAGCCGTTCTCGGTGATCATGATGGGCGTGCCGGGGTAGTCGCGGTGGAGGCGGACGAGCAGGGTGTGGAAGCTGTCGGCGTCGATGGGCCAGCCCATGCCGGTCTGCGGCACGTCGGGATCGAGGAACAGGACGCCCTCGGTGCCCGGGAACTGGTCCGAGGAGGGCTGGCCGACCTGTGCCGCCACCATCGTCGGCATGTAGTAGTTGACGCCGAGGAAGTCGATCGGCGCCGCGATGGTCTCCTCGTCGCCGGTGCGGATGTGGTCCAGCCCGCAGAAGCGTTCCATGTGCGCGAGCATGTCGGTCGGGTAGCGGCCGAGCAACAGCGGATCGAGGAAGATCCGGTTGTGCAGGCCGTCGAGGAGCCGGGCGGCGGCCTGATCGTGCGGGTCGCTGAGCGTACGCGGAATCGCCGGGCTCAGGTTGACCGTGACCGAAACCTCCTGGGCGCCTGCCGCGCGCAGGGCCCGGGCCGCGAGACCGTGACCGAGCATCAGGGTGTGCGCGGCCCGGAAGGAGTTCGCCGGCTCGATCCGGCCCGGCGCGTGCCGGCCCGAGCAGTAGCCGAGGAAGGCCGAGCACCACGGCTCGTTGAGGGTCGTCCACGTCGGTACGCGATCCCCCAGCCGGGCGTACGCGGCCAGGGCGTAGTCGGCGAAGCGGCTCGCGAGGTCCCGGTTCGGCCAGCCGCCCGCGTCCTCCAGGGTCTGCGGGAGGTCCCAGTGGTACAGGGTCGCCATCGGCGCGATGCCGGCTTCGAGCAGCCCGTCGACGAGCCGGTCGTAGAAGTCCAGCCCCTTCGGATTGATCGGGCCGCTGCCGTCCGGCTGGATCCTGGGCCAGGCGAGCGAGAACCGGTAGGTCCCCACGCCCAGCCCGCGCATGATGGCGATGTCCTCGGCGTACCGGTGGTAGTGGTCGCAGGCGACCTGGCCGGTGTGCCCGTCGGCGACCCGCCCCGGCGTACGCGAGAACGTGTCCCAGATGGACGGTGCGCGACCGTCCTCCTGGGCCGCTCCCTCGATCTGGTAGGACGCGGTGGCGACCCCCCAGCGGAAACCGGCGGGGAAGGTGGTCGCCGGGGTCTCGACGGAGGTTTCGGTCTGGGTGGTCATCCCTTGATGGCTCCTTGCATGATGCCCCCGATGATCTGCTTGCCGAGCACGATGAAGACCAGGATCAAGGGGATGGTGGCGATACACGTCGCGGTCAGCGTCAGCGAGAAGTCCGTGATGCGGCCGCTGGCGACGGCGGACAGGGCCACCTGGACCGTGGGGTTCTCCGGCGGCAGCGCGACGAGCGGCCAGAAGAAGTCGTTCCAGGTGTTCATGAAGGTGAGCATGCCGAGCACGGCCGCGGCGGGCCGGGCGATCGGCATGACGACGTGCCAGAACAGGCCGATCGTGCTGCATCCGTCGACCCGGCCGGCCTCCAGCAGTTCCGTCGGCACGGCCGTCGACAGGAACTGCGCCATGAAGAACACGCCGAACGCGCTCACCAGGTTGGGGGCGATGACGGCGTACAGCGTGTTGATGAGCTGCCACTTCGCCATCAGGATGTAGAGCGGGATGATGCCGAGCTGGGTCGGGACCATCATGGTCGCGATGATGCCGACGTAGAAGCCCGGCCGGCCGCGGAAGCTCAGCTTCGCGAAGGCGAACCCGGCCAGCGTCGAGAAGAGCACGACGCTCAGCGTCACGATCGCCGCCACCAGCAGCGAGTTCCACATGGCCTTGGCGAACGGCACGGTGTCGAAGACCCGCTTGGCGTTCTCGAACAGGTGCGGCCCGATGGTGAGCGGCGGCGGGATCTGGCCGATGGCGCCGTTGTCCTTCGACGCGACCACCACGCTCCAGTAGAGCGGGAAGGCCGAGAAGAAGAGGAACGCGCTCAGCACGAGATACGTGAACGGCGATACGCGCCGCGCGATGTTGATCGGGCGTACCTTGCGGCGGTTGCGCTTGAGGGCGGGCTGGGCGGGCGCCCGGTGGCTCGTCCCCGACGGGGTCACGGTCGTGGACATCAGGCCCTCCGGATGCGGCGGATCAGCAGGAAGTTGAGGGCGGCGATCAACACGATGACCAGGAACATCATCCAGGCCGTCGCGGAGGCGTAGCCGAAGTCGTACTGGCTGCCGAAGCCCTTCTCGTAGAGGTACTCGGCGAGCGTCTGGAACTGCCGGTCGGAGCCGCCGGTGTTGCCGCCGTTGCCGAACAGCAGCGGCTCGGCGAGCACCTGCATGCCGCCGATCGTCGAGACGATGACCGTGAAGATGATGGTCGGCCGGATCGACGGGATCGTGATGCGGGTCAGCTTCTGCAGCGAGCTGGCGCCGTCGAGGGTCGCGGCCTCGTAGAGCGATTCCGGCACCGCCTGCATGGCGGCCAGGTAGATCAGGGCGTTGTAGCCCGTCCACCGCCAGATGATCATCGCCGAGATCGCGATCTGGGACGAGGCCGTGCCGGCCTGCCAGTCGATGTGCCCGATGCCGAAGAAGCCCAGCACCCAGTTGACCATGCCGTAGTCCCGGCCGAACAGCTGGCCGAAGATGATCGCCACCGCCGCGACGCTGGTGACGTTGGGCAGCAGCAGGCCGATCCGGAAGAGCGTCTGGCCGCGCAGCCGGTTGTTCAGGATGTGTGCCAGCACCAGCGCGAAGACCAGCTGCGGAACGGTCGACAGGACCCAGATCTGCGCGGTGTTGCGCAGCGCGTTCCAGAAGTGGTCGTCCTGCAGCAGGTCGGAATAGTTCTGCAGGCCGATGTAGGTGTGGGTGTCGGACAGCAGGCTCCAGTCGTGCAGCGAAACCCAGGCCGTATAGACCAGCGGGTACGCGCCGAGGACGCCGAAGAGAAGGAAGAACGGTGCGATGTAGAGGTACGGCGACGCCTTGACGTCCGCCTTGTGCAGCCAGGCTTTCACGGTGGACTCCTGCGAACGGGCACGACTGAGGGGGCGAATGACCGGCCCCAGCGCGTACACCCTGGGCCGTGGAAAACCGCGCGGCAAGACGCGGAGTGAGAGGTCCACGTGTCCAGGGGTACGCGCCGAGGCCGGAGTCGTGGTGCTACAGGAGCGCCTTGACGTCCTTCATGGACTGTTCCCACGCCTGGTCCGGGGTCTGCTTGCCCTGCTCGACCCGGGTCAGACCGTTCTGGATCGC
>NZ_AUAX01000064.1 GCF_000428945.1 Hamadaea tsunoensis DSM 44101
ACTCAGGTGGCAGTGGAGTCCCCGGAGCGCAGCGACAGGGGCGCAACGGTCTCCCGCGGGAGGAGCGGAGGTGAGATCGACGAACCCGGGACAAAACGAATTTAAGATCAGGTGTAGGGGAGATCCCGTCCCAGGACTGCGAACGGCCTCAGGTCGCCGGGGAAGATGAAGTGGCGCAGCACGTCCTCGAACCCGAACCGGCGGTAGAGCCGCCACGCGCGGGATCGCTGCTCCTCGGGCACCTCGGGTGTGGACAGCACGACCGTGCTGCCGGTCGCCATCCGCAGCAGGCCGGCCAGCTGCTGGGCGCCGAGCCCGTGACCCTGGGCGGTCGGGCGTACGTGCAGTTCGACGACCTCGAAGGGCTTGGCCAGCCAGCGCCGGCGGCCCTCCTCGGTGAGGCCGGAGTTCACCTGGTCGTGCCACCACTGGCCGGGGCCGCCGGGGTAGCCGTAGCCGAAGCCGAGCAGCCGCCCCTCGCTGGTCAGCGTGGCGACGCCGCGGACGTCGGGACGGCGTACGTGGGAATGGAAGCGGCCGGCCCGGGCCTGCAGGTCGTTGCCGTGATGGCCCATCGCCTCGCCGTACACCTCGATCACTTCGTCGAGCCGGCGCTGCAGGTCTTCCGGGGTCCACGCGACGATGCGGATGTTCACGTCACGCCACCTCGGCCGGGCTGCCGCCGGTGATGCGGAGCAGTTCCGCGTACGTGGTGGGGAAGACGGTCTGCGGTACGCCGCCGGCCGCCCAGATCTCCGCGTACGCCGAGAGATCGGAGTCCACGAGCGTGCGGACCGGTTTCGGGTGACCGAGCGGCGCGACCCCGCCGATCGCCTGGCCGGTGTGTTCGCGGACGAAGTCGGGGGTCGCGCGGTCGAGCCGGGCCACCCCGAGGGCGGCGGCGACCTTGCGGGTGTCGACGCGGTGCGCGCCGGAGGTGAGCACGAGCAGCGGCTGCCCGTCGGCGGCGAAGATCAGGGAGTTGGCGATGGCGCCGACCTCGACGCCGACCGCCTCGGCCGCGAGCGGGGCGGTGTGCACCGCCGCCGGGAGGACGCGGATCTCGCTGGGCCGACCGTGGCCGTCCACCGCGTCGGCGAGGGCGAGCGCCTCGGCCACCGCGCGGACGTTGGGGTGGTCATGCATGAACGGATTCTCGCACCTGCTCCGGGACGGGCTTGGCGATGCGGGCGGTTTCGGCGAGTCCGACCCCGGCCAGCAGCACGGCGCCGCCCGCGAGCTGCGCGGGGGTCAGTTTCTCGCCCAGCGTCACCCACGCGAAGGCGCCGGCCACGACCGGTTCGATCATGCCGATGATGCCCACGCTCGTCGCGGGCAGGTGCCGCATCGCCGCGGCCACCAGGCAGTAGGGCACGATCGACCCGAAGATCACCAGATACGCCGCGAGCAGCCACACCGGCAGCCCCTTCGCCGTGCCGCCCAGCGCGCTCCAGTCCCCGACCCCCACCACCAGCCTGTACGCGAGCCCGGCCAGCGCCGACACCGTGAACGCCCAGCCGGTGAGCGAGACCGCGTCGCGATTGCGTACGCTGTGCGCGCCGAGAACGTAGTAGGCGGCCAGCAGTACCGCACAGGTCAGCGCCGCCGCCACGCCGATGACGTCCAACCGCAGGTCACCCCCGATGTTGGCGACGCCGGCCAGGCCGAGCAGGCACAACCCGAGCCCCACCCACAACCGGGGGCGTACCCGTTGGCCCTGCCCGAACCGCGCCCACACGGCGACGAACAGCGGCGCCGTGAACTCGAACAGCAGCCCGATGCTGACCGGGATGCGGGCGATGGCCACGAAGTACAGCATCGGCACCAGGAAGAACCCCGTCAGCCCGTACGCGATCAGCATCGGCACCTCGCGCGCGGAGAGCCGGAGCCGGGCACTCGGCAGCGCGGCGGCCACGACGAGCAGTCCGGCGGCCGCCCCCACCGCCCTGAGCAGGGTGAGTTGCTGAGCGTCCAATCCGGATTGCAGGATGAGCTTGGCGGCGGTGCCGTTGACGGCGAACAGTGTTCCCGCGGCGAGCACCATGGCGACGCCGACACCGGGACGGCCGGCGGCGTACGGACGGAGAGGGGTCACGGGTGTGAGGCTAGTCGTTCCTTACGTACGACATCGTCGTACCTGTGGCCTAGAGTTTAGGCCAGCTGGGAGCGGTCGGCGCGACTCGCCCAGGCCAGAAGTTCGAACGGATGTTCTAGACTTTCGACTGCTGTTCTCATAGACTGTCGATGGGGCCACGGTTCGCGACGTGACCCCGAGGCGCGAGCGCAATCGCGCCGACCGAGCCGGTGGGCATTCGCGGTGCCCGCTACGGCTCCGACAGGCGGGATCGTCATCCGCCGCCCAACCCGACCCCCGGGTGGCGGATGACGTACCCGATCGGTTGGCCGGTCGGGTGTGGTGTGGGGAAGCTCCACACCCCCCGGCCATCCGGTACCCGCCTGCACGAGAGCAGTAGCTGCTGCGCTTCCCCCGCAGCGGCGTGTTGACCCCGTCGACCGCCGAGGAGAAGCGCATGACCGCCACGACCATCAGCACGGCCACCGGACCCGTCACCGGATCCGCCACGTCCGATGCGGCGTACGCGACCCCCGGCTCGCCCGTCGGCGTCGCCGCGCACCTCCTGCCGCACCGCACCCCCGTCGAACTGGTCCTGCTCGCCCGGCGCGGCCTCGGCGAAGCCGCTCTCACCATGGCCTCCTCGCAGCGCTACGCCACCGCCCACCTCGCCGCCCTCCGGGCCGCCGCCGCCGTGCTGGCCGTCCGGGCCCGGCCGGTCACCGCCGGCCGCCGCCGTGGCGCCCGGGTCACCAGCGCCTGGCTCCTGCTCACCAAGGTCGCCCCCGAACTCGGCGAATGGGCGGCGTTCTTCGCCGCCGGCGCGGCCAAGCGGTCCGCCGCCGAGGCGGGGATCGCGCGGGTCACCCCGCGAGAGGCGGACGACCTGCTGCGGGCGGCCGGGCAGTTCATCGACCTGGTGCAGGCCGAGCTGGGACTTCACCCCGACCAGCGTCCTGAAGGGATCGCGGGGCGGTAGCGTCCACACACCACAGACCCCCGGCGGGATCTTCCGAGGACCACCCGCCGATCGGGGCGATGCTGCGCGCGGCGGCTTCCAGGGCTGCCGTCGCGCGCAGCGATCCCCATGAGACTCCGGTTTGCACTCTCCCCTGAGCGGTATTGCCGGATAACAGTCCAGCTCGTCGTGTGCCCCACCTCCGCGGGGTACTCGGCGGGCTGGACTGTTTGCGGGTGGGGTCTTGGGGGCTTTGGGGTCTTGGGGTCTTTGGTGGTTGGGGTCTTTGGTGGTGGCGGGGAAGGTTGCTGCTGGTGCGGTCGGCGCTCCGGACCCCTTATGCACCGCCCGTCAGCTTCAGAGATCCTCGACTTCGTCGCGGATCTTGTGCGCTG
>NZ_AUAX01000065.1 GCF_000428945.1 Hamadaea tsunoensis DSM 44101
GCCCGGGGTCGCGGTGTGATTGGCGTCAGTCGCGACCCCGGATCTGGTGAAGCCCAACCCATGTCTGGGAGGACTCGTGTCCAAATTTAGCCTGTTCCCGTCATCTTCGCCGGGTCAGGTCACTCTTGTAGAGGCCCCGCTTGCCACGACGTACGCCCGCAAGGCGCGGTTGACGTTCTGGGTGGTAGGCCTGTCGGCGTCGGTGCTCGGGGCGGTGTCCCTCGGCTACACGATGCCGTGGCCGATCGTCGGCGGAATCCTCGGCGTCGCCGGCGGTCTGGCGGTCGGTCTGGTGTGTGCGGTGCTGGTGCGGATCTGGCCGGTCCTGCGCGCGGTCTGGCACTGGCTGCCGGAGATCACCGTGTTCCTGGCGGTCGTGTTCGGCTGGACCACGCTGGTCCACACGGTCCCGGCGGTCGCGGCGGTGTTCATCATCGGTGTCCCGGTCGCCGTCGTGGCGGCGGTGCCGGCTACTCGCCGGGCGGTCATCGCGGTGGTGTGGTGTGCCATCGACCGGCACCGGGTCCGCAGTTTCTGTGCTCGGGCGCTGCGGGCGTCGTCGACGAAGGCCGGCTGTCTGCCGCTGATCCTGATCGCTCGTCCGACCCCGTCGGGTGAGCGGGTCTGGCTGTGGCTGCGCCCGGGTCTCACCCTCGCCGATCTGGAGGGGCGCACGGGTGCGCTGGCCGAGGAACTGGGTGCGTCGCAGGTCCGGGTCGGTCGGGTGAGTGAGGCGCGGGCGGCGTATGTCTACGTCGACATCGCCCGCCGCGATCCGCTGCGGTCCCTCGTCCTGTCCCCGCTGATGGACCTGGTCGATTTCGACGAAACGATCATCCCCACGTCGCCGGGTCTGCCGCCGGTCGGCGGTCTGGACCTGCCCGGCGTTCCCGAGCCGTACAACCCGCCGCAGGAGCGTCGGGGCGGCCGTCGCCCGACCGAGGGGCAGGCCTGAGATGACGACGACAGAGTTTCTGCCGGGCCGGGTCCCGGTCGCCTCCTCCCTGTCGATCTTCGACCCGGTGGTGTTCGGCGCAGACGAGTACGGACGCCGGGTCGACGTGCCGATCATGTTCCGCAACATCGCCCTCGCGGGCGAGCCCGGTGCCGGCAAGTCGGGCGCAGTGGCGAACTTCGTCGCCCACGGCGCCCTCGCAACGGACTGCCGCCTCGTGTTGATCGACGGCAAGCAGGTCGAGTTGGGGTTGTGGGAGGAGGTCGCGGACTGCTTCGTCGGCCCCGACCCCGACCACGCCAACCGCACCATCCTGCGCGTCCAGACGGTGATGGACAACCGGTACGCGTGGCTGCGCTACCACGGCCGCCGCAAGATCCAGCGTGACGACGCGTTCTCCGCGATCATGATCGTGATCGACGAGCTGGCGTACTTCTCAGCCACCGCCGGCGACAAGAAGAGCCAGGAGACGTTCTCCCGGCTCCTACGGGACCTGGTGGCCCGGGGCCGGGCGGTCGGCATCATCGTCGTCGCCGCCACCCAACGGCCCTCCAGCGACATCATCCCCACGAGCCTGCGGGATCTGTTCGCGTGGCGGTTCGCCGGCCGGACCACCACCGACTCGTCCAGCGACATCATCCTTGGGCACGGCTGGGCCGGTCGTGGCTACACCGCGACCAGCATCGACCCCCTCAACCAAGGCACCGGGTTGCTGCTGGCCGAGGGCGGCGTGCCGCGTCTGGTCAAGGCCGCCTATTTGTCCGATCAGGACATTCGGCACCTCGCCGCGTTCGCTGCCCGGATCCGTCGCCCTGACTACTCCCTGACGGCCTGAAAGGGGACCGAATCATGCGTACCTTTCGAATCCGGCGCCTGGCCACGGTCCCCATGCGGGCCGTCCGGACCGCGACCCTCAAGACCACCTACGGCCTGACCACATGGGCGTACCGGCCGAAGGTCGTTGCGATCGAATGCCCCGGCTGCGGCCGGTGGGTCAGCCCCCGCAACTACGAGCACAACGTCTACCTGTGCAAGACCTGCGCCCCGGCCGACGCGTACACCCGGTTCACCAACCGTCCGATGACTGGCGGACGTCAAGGCGTCCTTGTCACCGCCGAGCCGATCCGCTCACGCCGGGCGGTGACGGTCTGATGAGCCGCACCCACCACATCACCGACGTGCGAGTACAGCTCATCGGCCGCGACATCGACGTCACCCGCCTGCTGGACATCCTGCGTGAGCTGCTCACGATCAACGACCTCACACACCTGATCCCGGTCGACGAACCCCACGTAGCACTCCAGATGACGGTCTCCCGTCGCACGCCGTACAGCGGCGGAACCAAGTAACGCCAAGCCTTCTGACCGCTTCCATCCGCTCCGAGACCGCAACGCTCGGAACGGGTGGTGGCCGCCACGAAGGCGTCCAGCACCACTAGCACCGCCCAGGCCAGTAACAACCGCCAAGAAGTCTCTGGCCTGGACGGCTCAACCACCCCCGAAGGGGAGCTGTGTGATGCACCCTACCCAAAATCAGGCCCTGTCTGCGGCCGCCGACCACTCTCCCGACCCCGATGCGGTCACGCGCGCTCGCGCACAGATCACCACCCACCCGGACGCCCCGGACGCGTTCGTCGTGCACGCCCTGGCCCAGA
>NZ_AUAX01000067.1 GCF_000428945.1 Hamadaea tsunoensis DSM 44101
GAGTACTGCAGGTAGAACCCGGCGTTCGTGCCCGCGTCCTGCGACACGACCGTCTGCGAGGCGGTGGTGTTGTTGACCTTCACCCACGCCGACACCGTGAAACTCTGCGTGGTGTTCAGCACCGGGCCCGCGGTCGTCGCGGCTCCGGTGGTTCCGTTGAAGACACCGGCCCCGCCACTCCAGGTCACACCGCTGGTGGCCGTCGCCGGCAGATCCCCGCCGGACGAGTCCACGACGGCCGTGCCCGCGCTGGCGTTCAGCCGCCACCAGCCATCAGGCTTGCCCGCTCCGAGCGTCCGCACCCATTCACTCGTGGTACGCCCCGCGGTGTCGTAATTGCTCCCCACACCGGCCGTGTAGCCGGTGTTGTCGGAGTAGTACTTGGCGGTGACCAGGTCGTCGTTGTTGTACGAGTAGCTCGTCCGGCGGGCGACACCGTTGGGGTCGACGACCTCGCTGGTCACCCGGCTCGCCGCGTCGAGCGTGTATCGCGTGTCCGAGACCCCGTTGTTGTCCAGCTGCCGGATCTCGTTGCCGGCCGCGTCATACTCGGTCGTCTCGGCAGCGTAGGTCTGCGTACCGTCGATGTTCTTCTTGACCACACCGACCTGGAGGTTGTTGTCGGTGTAGGTGAACGCGGTGACGTAACCCATCGCGTCGGTGATCGACGCCAACCGGCCGGCCGGGTCGTACGCCCGGGACTCCGTCACCAGGTTCGTCGGAGTCGTCGGATTGTCCGGGTCGCCGCCCTTCCACCCGATCAACGTCGTGGTGAGCATGTGCCCGTTCGCGTCGTAGACGTAGTCGGTCTCGGCCCCGGTCTCATCGACCTCTTTGATCATGTTGCCGTAGAGGTCGTAGCCGTACGTCGTCGTGCTGCCGTCGGCGTCCGTCGAGGTGAGCACCTGGCCCAGCGCGTTGTAGGTCGTGCCGAGGACCCGGGATGCGTCGCCGCCGGTGGTGTCCGCGACGGTCTGTTTGGTGACCTGACCGTCGTAGTTGTACTCGGTGGTCGTCGTCGGCGTGTGCTTGGCGCCCGTCACACGGTTCGTGTTGGCCGGGTCCGCCTGCGACACGATGCGCGACAGCTTGTCGTAACCGACCGTCGTGACCACGCCGCTGGGGAAACCGTCCGAGATCTCTGTCCGGCTCAGGACACGCCCGAGCCCGTCGTAGGTGAACTTCGTGACGAGTCCCGCCGCATCCGTCACCTGCGCGATGTCGCCGTTCTTGAAATACGTGGTCGTCTGCGTCGCCCCGCCGGGCGCGGTGGCCTTGTACGGCAAGCCTGGTGGCGCGAAGCCGCCGTCGGCCGCGGCCACGGTCGTCCCGTCCGTATAGCTGCTGGTCGTCACCCGGCCCAGCGGATCGGTGATCTTGGTCTTGTTGCCGAAGGTGTCGTACTCGTACTTGGTCAGGTAGGTGTTGTCGGTCGCGGACGCCGAACGGCCGTCGCGGGTCTCGGTCACCTGATCATTACGCGGATCCACATTGGATGCCGCGTTCAGGTAGTACGAGTAGTAGATCGTCGAACACTTGCCCGCCGACCGGTCCTGGCACGACTGCTC
>NZ_AUAX01000068.1 GCF_000428945.1 Hamadaea tsunoensis DSM 44101
GAGCAGTCGTGCCAGGACCGGTCGGCGGGCAAGTGTTCGACGATCTACTACTCGTACTACCTGAACGCGGCATCCAATGTGGATCCGCGTAATGACCAGGTGACCGAGACCCGCGACGGCCGGTCGGCGTCCGCGACCGACAACACCTACCTGACCAAGTACGAGTACGACGCCTTCGGCAACAAGACGAAGTCCACCGATCCGCTGGGCCGGGTCACCACGACGGCCTACACCGACGGCACCACGATCGCGGCGGCCGATGGTGGTTTCGCACCACCAGGGTTGCCGTACAGGTCGACGTCACCGGGCGGTGCGACGGCGACGACCACGTATTTCAAGAATGGTGACGTGGCGCAGGTGACCGACGCGGCCGGGCTGGTCACGAAGTTCACCTATGACGGGCTCGGCCGGGCGGTGTCGAGTACGGAGATCTCCGACGGGTTCCCGGCCGGTGTGGTGACGACGGTCGGCTACGACCGGTTGTCGCGGATCGTGTCGCAGGCGGACCCGGCGTCGACCGACCGGGTGACGGGTGCGAAGCACACGCCGGTGACGACGACGGAGTACAACTACGACGGTCAGGTCACCAAGCAGACCGTCGCGGACACCACCGGCGGTGACGCGTCGCGGGTGTTGTCGAACACGTACAACGCGTTGGGTCAGGTGCTCACCTCGGTCGACGCGTACGGGGGCACGACGACGTACGGGTACGACGTGTACGGGAACATGACCAAGGAGATCGACGAGACCGGCGCGGAGACCGATTACGCGTACGACGCGAATGGTCACATGCTGACCAACACGTTGATCGGGTGGAAGGGTGGCGACCCGGACAATCCGGCGACGGCGACGAATCTGGTGACGGAGTCGCGAGCGTACGATCCGGCGGGCCGGTTGGCGTCGATCACCGATGCGATGGGTTACGTCACCGCGTTCACGTACACCGACAACAATCTCCAGGTCGGTGTGGTGAAGAAGAACATCGACGGTACGCAGACCTATGCGGCTCAGACGACCGAGTACGACGCGGCCGGTAATGAGATCCGCGAGGTCGAGAACAATGGCACGACCGAGACCAAGTACACACTGGACGCGGCGAGCCGGGTGTCGAGCGAGGTCGTCGACCCGAACGGGGTGGCCCGGCGGACGAGTTACACCTACAACAACGACGACCTGGTCACCGCGAAGTACTACTCCGACAACACCGGCTACACGGCCGGTGTCGGCAGCAACTACGACACCGCGGGGCGTACCACGAGTGACTGGGCGCGGACGCTCGGCGTGGGCAAGCCGAACGGCTGGTGGCGGTTGAACGCCCTGAGCGGGACGGCGGTGGTCGACTCCTCGGGGGCCGACCTGCCGGCGACCGCGACGAGCGGGGTCACCTGGAGTGGCGGTGCCGGCGTTTTCAACGGCACGACGGGCGCGGCGACCACCGCCGGTCCGGTCCTGGACACGACGCAGAGTTTCACGATCTCGGCGTGGGCGAAGGTCAACAACACCACCGCCTCGCAGACGGTCGTGTCGCAGGACGCGGGCACGAACGCCGGGTTCTACCTGCAGTACTC
>NZ_AUAX01000069.1 GCF_000428945.1 Hamadaea tsunoensis DSM 44101
GAGGTTAGTACAGTGAGGTTCAGCGTTGACGCTGTTTCGCGGGTACGGGAATATCAACCCGTTGTCCATCGACTACGCCTCTCGGCCTCGCCTTAGGTCCCGACTCACCCAGAGCAGATAAGCTTGACTCTGGAACCCTTGGTCATCCGGCGGCAGGGTTTCTCACCCTGCTATCGCTACTCATGCCTGCATTCTCACTCGTACGCACTCCACGGCTAGATCACTCTGCCGCTTCCCCGCACGCACGACGCTCCCCTACCCATCCACACGCCTAGACCTGGAGACCTCAGTCATCCAAGCCGAGCAAAGTGTGAATGCCACGGCTTCGGCGGTGTGCTTGAGCCCCGCTACATTGTCGGCGCGGAACCACTTGACCAGTGAGCTATTACGCACTCTTTCAAGGGTGGCTGCTTCTAAGCCAACCTCCTGGTTGTCTGCGCGATCCCACATCCTTTTCCACTTAGCACACGCTTAGGGGCCTTAGCCGGCGATCTGGGCTGTTTCCCTCTCGACTACGAAGCTTATCCCCCGCAGTCTCACTGCCACGCTCTCACTTACCGGCATTCGGAGTTTAGCTGACTTCGGTAAGCTTGTAGGCCCCCTAGGCCATCCAGTAGCTCTACCTCCGGCAAGAAACACGTGACGCTGCACCTAAATGCATTTCGGGGAGAACCAGCTATCACGGAGTTTGATTGGCCTTTCACCCCTAACCACAGGTCATCCCCCAACTTTTCAACGTTGGTGGGTTCGGCCCTCCACGAAGTCTTACCTTCGCTTCAGCCTGCCCATGGCTAGATCACCCCGCTTCGGGTCTAGAGCATGCGACTACAGCGCCCTATTCAGACTCGCTTTCGCTACGGCTACCCCACCCGGGTTAACCTCGCCACATACCACTAACTCGCAGGCTCATTCTTCAAAAGGCACGCCATCACCCCTAAAGGCTCTGACGGATTGTAGGCGAACGGTTTCAGGTACTATTTCACTCCCCTCCCGGGGTACTTTTCACCATTCCCTCACGGTACTCGTCCGCTATCGGTCACCAGGGAGTATTCAGCCTTACCAGGTGGTCCTGGCAGATTCACAGCAGATTACAGGGGTCCGCTGCTACTCGGGACACACCACCACAGGTCACACATTTTCGCCTACAGGACTCTCACCCGCTACGGTTCGCTTTCCCAAACGATTCGGCTAACATGCAACTTTCTCACTGTGTCGTCGACTGTCAGATCGACACGCGGTATCCCACA
>NZ_AUAX01000070.1 GCF_000428945.1 Hamadaea tsunoensis DSM 44101
TTGGGATCTTGGTGGGTAGTAGGTGAGCGATGGGGTGACGCAGGAAGGTAGCTGAGCCCGGCCGGTGGTTGTGCCGGGGTAAGCGTGTAGCCCGTGGTGTAGGCAAATCCGCACCACATGAGGGTGAGACGTGATGCCGAGCCGTTTCAGGTGAAGTCAGTGATCCTATGCTGCCGAGAAAAGCCTCTAGCGAGTTGTTAGCGGCCCGTACCCGAAACCGACACAGGTGGTCAGGTAGAGAATACCGAGGCGACGGGCGAACTGTGGTTAAGGAACTCGGCAAATTGCCCCCGTAACTTAGGGAGAAGGGGGGCCTCTGCTGGTGATGGCACTTGCTGCTGGAGCTGGTGGGGGTCGCAGAGAGCAGGGGGAAGCGACTGTTTACTAAAAACACAGGTCCATGCGAAGTCGTAAGACGCTGTATATGGACTGACGCCTGCCCGGTGCTGGAACGTTAAGGGGACCGGTTAGTCCGTGAGGGCGAAGCTGAGAACTTAAGCGCCAGTAAACGGCGGTGGTAACTATAACCATCCTAAGGTAGCGAAATTCCTTGTCGGGTAAGTTCCGACCTGCACGAATGGCGTAACGACTTCCCCACTGTCTCAACCACAGGCCCGGCGAAATTGCAGTACGAGTAAAGATGCTCGTTACGCGCGGCAGGACGGAAAGACCCCGGGACCTTTACTATAGCTTGACATTGGTATCCGAATTCGATTGTGTAGGATAGGTGGGAGCCTGTGAAGCTCGGACGCCAGTTCGGGTGGAGGCAACGTTGAAATACCACTCTGTTGTGTTTGGGTATCTAACTTCGGACCGTTATCCGGTTCAGGGACAGTGTCTGGTGGGTAGTTTAACTGGGGCGGTTGCCTCCTAAAAGGTAACGGAGGCGCCCAAAGGTTCCCTCAGCCTGGTTGGCAATCAGGTGTTGAGTGCAAGTGCACAAGGGAGCTTGACTGTGAGACTGACAGGTCGAGCAGGGACGAAAGTCGGGACTAGTGATCCGGCACTGGCTTGTGGAAGCGGTGTCGCTCAACGGATAAAAGGTACCCCGGGGATAACAGGCTGATCTTCCCCAAGAGTCCATATCGACGGGATGGTTTGGCACCTCGATGTCGGCTCGTCGCATCCTGGGGCTGTAGCAGGTCCCAAGGG
>NZ_AUAX01000071.1 GCF_000428945.1 Hamadaea tsunoensis DSM 44101
TCGGGGGCGGTCGGTGCGCAGGTCGTCTACGACCCGGTGTCGGGTGTCGTGACGCAGGTGACCGATGAGAACAACGGGGTGTGGAAGATCTCCGCGCCGCAGGTCTCCGGCTCGTCGCAGGTCTACGCGGCGAGTGTCCTGTCGGGTGGTCCGGCGGATTACTTCCGGCTCAACGAGACCGGTGTGACCGAGGCGGTCAACGAGGTCAACGGCGGCGTCGGCGCGTACAACGCGGTGACGTTGGGGCAGGCGGGACCGTTCGCGGACGCCACGGCCGGAGCGTTCAACGGCACGAGTTCCTTCGTGCAACTGCCCGCCGCCGACATGCCCACCACGGGACCGGCGAGCGTGAGCGTCTGGTTCAAGATGCCGTCCGGCTCGACCGCCGGCGGTGTGCTGTACGGCTACCAGGGCATGCCGATGAGCGACGTCGACGGCACCGCCGCCTGGTGGACCCCGGCCCTCTACGTCGGCATCGACGGCAAGCTGCGAGGCGGATTCTGGACCGGCGCGACGGCGAACGTCATCACCAGTGCCGCGTCCGTGGCCGACGGCAAGTGGCACCATGCCGTCCTGTCCGCCGGGACCGGTACGCAGACCCTGTACCTCGACGGCGATCCGGCCGGCACCCTGGCCAAGGCGCTCGTCGCCACCGGCGCGACGTACGCGTACCTGGGCGCGGGCAAGTGGTCGGGCGGCTGGCCGTCGCACGGTACGCCGACCGCTGGCTATTTCCCGGGTTCGATCGGGGAGTTCGCGTTCTACAAGACGCAGCTGTCGGCGTCCCAGGTGTCGGATGCGTTCACGGCGAGCAAGTCCGCCACGGCGACGTCGGCGGGTGCTGCCCTGGCGAAGAAGGTGGTCGTCACCGATCCGGGTAACGCCACGACGACGTATCTGTTCGACGTCGACAACGGCAACCGGCAGGTCGCCGAGATCTGGTCGGACGGTGGTGCCGAGCGGCAGACGACGTACGGGTACAAGGACGGGTATCTGCGTACGACGACGGATCCGAACGGGAACGTGACGACCAACGAGTACGACGCGCGGGGCAACACGGTCTCGGAGCAGTCGTGCCAGGACCGGTCGGCGGGCAAGTGTTCGACGATCTACTACTCGTACTACCTGAACGCGGCATCCAATGTGGA
>NZ_AUAX01000072.1 GCF_000428945.1 Hamadaea tsunoensis DSM 44101
TCGGGGGCGGTCGGTGCGCAGGTCGTCTACGACCCGGTGTCGGGTGTCGTGACGCAGGTGACCGATGAGAACAACGGGGTGTGGAAGATCTCCGCCCCGCAGGTCTCCGGCTCCTCCCAGGTGTACGCCGCGTCGGTGCTGTCGGGTGGTCCGGCGGACTACTTCCGGCTCAACGAGACCGGTGTGACCGAAGCGGTCAACGAGGTCAACGGCGGCGTCGGCGCGTACAACGCGGTGACGTTGGGGCAGACCGGACCGTTCGCGGACGCGACCGCGGGTGGTTTCGACGGTGCCACCTCATACGTGCAGTTGCCGGCGGCGGACATGACGACCACGGGTCCGGCGAGCGTGAGCGTGTGGTTCAAGATGCCGTCCGGTTCGACCGCCGGCGGTGTGCTGTACGGCTACCAGGGCATGCCGATGAGCGACGTCGACGGCACCGCCGCCTGGTGGACCCCGGCGCTCTACGTCGGCATCGACGGCAAGCTGCGGGGCGGGTTCTGGACCGGCGCGTCCACGAATGTGATCACCAGTGCGGCGTCGGTCGCGGACGGCAAGTGGCATCACGCTGTCTTGTCGGCGGGCACCGGTACGCAGACCCTGTACTTGGACGGCGATCCGGCCGGCACCCTGGCCAAGGCTTTGGTGGCAACGGGTGCGACGTACGCGTACCTCGGGGCGGGGAAGTGGACAGGCAGTTGGCCGTCGCACGGTACGCCGACCGCGGGTTACTTCCCGGGTTCGATCGGTGAGTTCGCGTTCTACAAGACGCAGCTGACCGCCGCGCAGGTCTCCGACGCCTTCACCGCGAGCAAGTCCGCCACCGCCACCTCCGCGGGTGCGGCGCTGGCGAAGAAGGTCGTGGTCACCGATCCCGGCAACGCCACCACCACCTACCTGTTCGATGTGGACAACGGCAACCGGCAGGTGGCGGAGATCTGGTCCGACGGTGGTCAGCCGCGGCAGACGACGTACGGCTACAAGGACGGTTACCTGCGTACGACGACGGATCCGAACGGGAATGTGACGACCAACGAGTACGACGCGCGGGGTAACACGGTCTCGGAGCAGTCGTGCCAGGACCGGTCGGCGGGCAAGTGTTCGACGATCTACTACTCGTACTACCTGAACGCGGCATCCAATGTGGA